>NZ_SUQN01000009.1 GCF_013337685.1 Citrobacter gillenii | reverse complement strand
CGCCCGCAACCCTTAAATTACAGAAAAATGACTGACTGCTGCATTCCACAGCAAAACCCCGCTTTATACCCATTTACACACAGAGTTATCCACAAAGTCGTCAGAATCTCTAACCTCATATTACGGAATCCCATGGAAATCGACCTGGAATTCCCTATCCTATAGAGAAGAAACCAACGCATACCCGTTTTCTACTCTATATATAAGGAGAGCAAACGGCAGTAGCCCCATAATCCCCCTACCATCTTTGAATTACGAATCCCATCAGGTGATAATAACCACACAATCAGTCATTCCAGGACCGTGATGAGAAACGCTCTGCAACGTACTGCTATACGCAAACGCCCGATGAAGCTCGGCACCACCGTGATCCTCATGGTCAGTGCTGTACTTTTCTCCGTGCTGCTCGTCGTTCATCTGATTTACTTCTCACAAATTAGCAATATGACGCGCGATGCCTTAGCGGACAAAGCCCTTGCGGTGGCCCGAACGCTGGCTGACTCCCCGGAGATCCGTCAGGGTCTGCAGAAAGCGCCTCAAGAAAGTGGCATTCAAGCGATTGCCCAGGCGGTGAATAAAAGCAACGACTTCCTGTTCATCGTCGTCACGAATATGCAAAGCATCCGTTATTCACATCCCGAGGCCCAGCGAATCGGCCAGCGGTTTAAAGGCGACGATATTTTGTTGGCCCTGGATGGGAAAGAAAACGTCGCAATTAATCGCGGCTTTCTGGCTAAAGCACTGCGTGTGTTTACCCCCATCTATGACGAAAACCACCGCCAAATTGGCGTCGTGTCGATTGGCCTTGAGCTCAGCAGAGTCACTGAACAGATTAATAACAGTCGCGACAGTATCTTCTGGTCCGTCTTATTTGGTGTTCTGGTGGGCCTGTTGGGTACCTGGGTGTTGGTCAAGGTGCTCAAACGTATTCTGTTTGGCCTCGAACCCTATGAAATCTCCAACCTGTTTGAACAGCGCCAGGCGATGCTGCACTCTATAAAGGAAGGCGTAATTGCCGTTGACGACAGTGGTGAAGTCACGCTGATAAACCAGGCGGCCCAGGAACTGCTGGATTACCGCAAGTCACAAGACGATGCGCAACTCTCCACGCTCAGTCATGCCTGGTCACAGGTGGTCGATTTTTCTGAAGTCTTACGTGATGGAACACCACGGCGCGATGAAGAGATCACCGTGAAAGACCGGCTACTGCTGATCAACACTGTGCCGGTCATCAGCAACGGTAAAATCATCGGTGCTATTTCAACGTTCAGGGATAAGACGGAAGTCCGTAAACTAATGCAACGCCTGGATGGTATGGTCAACTATGCCGATGCACTTCGTGAACGATCCCACGAATTCATGAATAAGTTGCACGTGATTCTGGGATTATTGCATCTGAAAAGTTATAAGCAGTTGGAAACTTATATAATTAAGACAGCCAACAACTATCAGGAAGAAATCGGCTCATTGCTGGGAAAAATAAAGTCCCCGGTTATCGCGGGATTTTTACTCAGTAAGATTAATCGCACATCCGATTTAGGCCATACCCTTGTCATTAGTAATGAAAGTCAATTACCGGAAAACAGCAATGAAGATCAAGTGACCGTGCTGATTACCGTTCTGGGGAATTTGATTGAAAACGCACTGGAAGCGTTAGGTCAAGAAGCCGGTGGTGAGATCAGCGTATCCTTACACTATCGACACGGCTGGTTACATTGTGAAGTTAATGACGATGGTCCGGGGATCGCTCCCGATCGCATTGACCACATATTTGAGAAAGGCGTCTCGTCAAAAGGAAGCGAACGGGGCGTTGGTTTAGCGCTTGTTAAACAGCAGGTTGAAAGTGTTGGCGGCAATATCGCCGTCGAATCTGAACCTGGGATCTTCACCCAATTTTTTGTACAGTTACCGTGGAATGGTGAGAGGGCCAGCAGATGATCAATGTCTTAATTGTCGATGACGACGCAATGGTAGCGGAGTTAAATCGCCGATATGTGGCGCAGCTCTCCGGTTTTCATTGCTGTGGGACAGCGTCTACGCTGGAGAAAGCCAAAGAAATACTTTTTCATGGCGAACATCATATCGACCTGATTTTGTTAGACATTTATATGCAAAAAGAGAACGGTCTGGATCTGCTGCCCGTTCTGCATAGCGAAGGCTGCAAATGTGACGTCATTGTCATCTCTTCCGCCGCCGATGCTACCACCATTAAGGACTCGCTCCACTACGGGGTCGTCGATTATCTGATAAAACCTTTTCAGGCTTCCCGTTTTGAAGAAGCGCTTACCGGCTGGCTGCATAAAAAGACGGAGATGGAAAAACATCAGTACTATGAACAGTCGGAGCTTGATCAGTTGATTCACGGCAGTTCCTCTACCGAGCAGGAAACACGTCGCTTACCCAAAGGATTAACGCCTCAAACGTTACGTACCTTGTGCCAGTGGATTGATGAGCACCAGGATCAAGAGTTCTCTACTGATGAGTTGGCGAACGAAGTCAATATCTCGCGTGTGTCCTGTCGCAAGTACCTCATCTGGCTGGTCAATTGTCATATCTTATTTACCAGCATTCATTACGGCGTGACTGGCAGACCGGTGTATCGTTATCGCGTTCAGGCTGAGCATTATTCGCTGCTAAAACAATACTGCCAATAAACAGCATTACGGGGATTATTCGTTATATAAAAGTAACAGTTATTAAAATAATGAAAAATCCCCCTACTGCTGTCTTAGACAGCAAAATACTGAATTTGCGTTAGATCAAATATAATTGTATCCAACATGTTAACGCTCTATTTTATTATTGACAAACATCACACTGTTTTTAATTTCAAAATCACTAACAAAAGTTAATTAAGTATTATCTAACTCGCAGAATGTGTATTTTTACCCCTAAAGGATTAGTCTGATTTTAACCAGACATAAAAATCTATATCGGTAGCAATGGAGAACATGCTACGTACTATGGACACCGTACATTTTTGTGAGCAAATAAAAGAATCCGTTCGCCAACCTCATAGCATCATGAATTGGCGTGAGCGTGATCACATAAATAATACACTCACCTATCCTGCCGGTGGTTCACGTAATAGTAGAATACGTAAAGCTGACGATAAGTTTCCGGTTAACCGGGACAACGTACCTACACTACAACATCAGCCAATGCTCTTCATAACATGCTCTGCTTCCCATCGCCTGAGGATTCTCTCCTCAGAACAAAGTCACAGAAAAAAAGTTAAATATTTCCAATAACGTTTAAAAATTTTCTAGAAAGATATTTGAACATTAATCACAAATACGGACATACCGAATATTGACCGCTTTCTGATGCTTATTACAGCATAAAAGAGTGTGGCACAGATCCATTTATCAAAAATTGACTGAGTTTTTTGCGAGGGTAAATAAAATGTTATTTAGTATACAGCTTCTTATAATATTAATATGTTTGTTTTATGGTGCCAGAAAGGGCGGTATCGCACTGGGTTTGTTAGGCGGTATCGGTCTGGTCATTCTGGTTTTCGTGTTCCATCTCCAGCCGGGTAAACCGCCAGTAGACGTTATGCTGGTCATTATTGCCGTGGTCGCTGCTTCCGCAACCTTGCAGGCCTCCGGCGGTCTTGATGTTATGCTGCAAATTGCTGAAAAGCTGCTGCGTCGTAACCCAAAATACGTTTCCATCGTGGCACCGTTTGTCACCTGCACCCTGACTATCCTGTGTGGTACAGGTCACGTGGTGTACACCATTCTGCCTATCATCTATGACGTTGCGATTAAGAACAATATTCGCCCGGAACGTCCGATGGCGGCGAGTTCTATCGGTGCGCAGATGGGTATCATTGCCAGCCCGGTTTCCGTGGCCGTCGTGTCACTGGTCGCGATGCTGGGTAACGTAACGTTTGAAGGCAAGCACCTCGAATTCCTCGACCTGCTCGCTATCACCATCCCCTCTACCCTGCTGGGTATTCTGGCGATCGGTATCTTCAGCTGGTTCCGTGGTAAAGATCTGGACAAAGACGAAGATTTTCAGAAGTTCATTTCCGTTCCTGAAAACCACCACTATGTCTATGGCGACACCGCTACGCTGTTAGACAAAAAACTGCCTAAGAGCAACTGGCTGGCAATGTGGATCTTCCTGGCCGCTATCGCTGTCGTTGCCGTCCTGGGTGCGGTATCTGAACTGCGTCCTTCTTTTGGCGGCAAACCGCTGTCAATGGTTCTGGTTATCCAGATGTTCATGCTGCTGACTGGCGCACTGATTATCATCCTGACCAAAACCAACCCCGCATCTATCTCTAAAAATGAAGTCTTCCGTTCAGGTATGATCGCGATTGTAGCGGTGTACGGTATTGCCTGGATGGCGGAAACCATGTTCGGCGCACATATGTCTGACATTCAGGGCGTACTGGGCGAGATGGTGAAAGAATATCCGTGGGCCTATGCGGTTGTCCTGCTGTTGGTCTCCAAGTTTGTAAACTCCCAGGCTGCGGCGCTGGCGGCTATCGTGCCGGTCGCGCTGGCTATCGGCGTTGATCCAGCGTACATCGTTGCCTCTGCTCCGGCATGCTACGGTTACTACATTCTGCCGACCTACCCAAGCGATCTGGCGGCCATTCAGTTTGACCGTTCCGGCACCACCCGCATTGGCCGCTTCGTCATTAACCACAGCTTCATTCTGCCTGGTTTGATCGGCGTAAGCGTATCCTGTGTATTTGGCTGGGTGTTCGCTGCAATGTACGGTTTCCTGTAATCACACTTCGCGTGCCGTCCACTTTTGTACGGCACGCTACTCATAAGATGCAGAACAATTTACGTTTCTGATAAAAAAGAAAAGGCTGGAAGCAAATGTCAAAAGTTGAATTCACTTACCAGGCGCCTTTCCCGCTGGGGGAAGACAAAACTGAGTACTATCTGCTGACATCCGATCACGTCAGCGTCGGCGAGTTTGAAGGCGAGACAATCCTCAAGGTAGAACCAGAAGCACTGACGCTCCTGGCCCAGCAAGCCTTCCACGATGCCTCCTTCATGCTCCGCCCGGAACACCAGCAGCAAGTCGCCTCCATTCTTCACGATCCAGAAGCCAGCGAAAACGATAAGTACGTGGCGCTGCAATTCCTGAGAAACTCTGAAATCGCCGCCAAAGGCGTGCTGCCAACCTGTCAGGATACCGGCACGGCTATTATCATGGGTAAAAAAGGCCAACGCGTCTGGACCGGTGGCGGGGACGAAGCCGCGCTCTCCAAAGGTGTCTTTAATACCTACATTGAAGATAACCTGCGCTATTCACAAAACGCCGCACTGGATATGTACAAAGAGGTCAATACCGGGACGAACCTGCCCGCGCAAATCGACCTGTACAGCGTGGATGGTGACGAATACAAATTCCTGTGTGTGGCCAAAGGCGGCGGCTCAGCAAACAAAACGTACCTCTATCAGGAAACGAAAGCACTGCTGACCCCCGGCAAGCTGAAAAATTACCTGGTCGATAAGATGCGCACGCTAGGTACGGCGGCCTGCCCGCCTTACCACATCGCCTTTGTCATTGGCGGCACCTCAGCAGAAAGCACCCTCAAAACGGTGAAACTGGCCAGCACGCACTACTACGACGCGCTGCCGACCGAAGGTAATGCCCATGGTCAGGCGTTCCGTGACGTTCAACTGGAACAAGAACTGCTTGAAGAAGCACAGAAACTGGGTCTCGGCGCACAGTTTGGCGGCAAATACTTCGCACACGATATCCGCGTGATCCGCTTGCCTCGCCACGGTGCATCTTGCCCGGTAGGCATGGGTGTATCCTGCTCTGCCGACCGTAACATCAAGGCCAAAATTAATCGCGACGGTATCTGGATTGAAAAACTGGAGCATAATCCAGCCCAGTACATTCCTGAATCGCTGCGTCAGGCTGGTGAAGGTGAAGCGGTTAAGGTTGACCTGAACCGCCCGATGAAAGAGATCCTCGCCCAGCTTTCTCAATACCCGGTATCTACGCGCCTGTCGTTAAGCGGCACCATCATTGTGGGTCGCGACATTGCCCATGCGAAGCTGAAAGAGCGTATTGATTCCGGTGAAGGTCTGCCGCAGTACGTGAAAGATCACCCGATCTACTACGCGGGTCCGGCAAAAACACCAGCGGGTTATCCATCAGGCTCCTTAGGCCCAACCACCGCGGGTCGTATGGACTCCTACGTTGATCTGCTGCAATCCCACGGCGGCAGCATGATCATGCTGGCGAAAGGGAACCGCAGCCAGCAGGTGACCGACGCCTGCCATAAACACGGCGGCTTCTACTTAGGCAGCATCGGCGGTCCGGCGGCAGTACTGGCGCAGCAGAGCATTAAGCATCTGGAATGCGTGGAGTATCCGGAACTGGGTATGGAAGCTATTTGGAAAATCGAAGTTGAAGATTTCCCGGCCTTCATCCTGGTCGATGACAAAGGCAACGATTTCTTCCAGCAAATTGTCAGCAAGCAATGCGCTAACTGCGCGAAGTAACCTATCTGGCCCGGCACCGGACTGCTCCCAATCGTTGGACACCCAACCGTTGAGGACAGCCCGGTGATCCCCCCGGGCCACTCTCCCCCCTCAATAACGGGTATTGAATTTTTATCTCGCCCGATGAATAGTAGCCTTTTCGACTACTCGCTAAATCATCATGATCCGCACACTGAACACTTCGATGCTGAATACTGGCGCACTGGTGCTGGCGCTCATTCTTGCCTACACCGGCTTCTGCGCCACAGAAAAAATCACCTGGCTGATGGAAGTCACGCCGGTCATTATTGTCGTCCCGTTGCTGCTGGTAACCGTTAAGCGCTACCCGCTGACGCCGCTGCTCTACACGCTGATTTTCTTGCATGCCATCATTCTGATGGTGGGCGGTATGTACACCTACGCTAAGGTGCCGATTGGCTTTGATGTTCAGGAGTGGCTGAATCTGAGCCGCAACCCTTATGACAAGCTGGGCCACTTCTTCCAGGGGCTGGTACCTGCCCTGACGGCCAGAGAGATTTTAGTACGCGGCAATATTGTCCGTGGGCGTAAGATGTTGGCGTTTTTAGTCTGCTGTGTCGTGCTGGCGATCAGCGCCACCTATGAACTGATTGAATGGTGGGCGGCGCTGGCGATGGGTCAAGGTGCAGATGATTTCCTTGGCACGCAGGGCGATCCGTGGGATACCCAGTCAGATATGTTCTGCGCCCTGCTCGGCGCATTAACCACGGTGATACTGCTGGCGCGGGTTCATTGTCGGCAGTTGTGCCGCTATGGGTTAATCACCGTGAACTGATTGCCGGATGTCGCTGACGCTAATCCGGCCTGTACTTTACGCCTTAGCTTCATCGGCGGTTGCTACCGCAACCACCGGTATATCCAGTTGCTCATCCACCGAAGGCACCTTGCGGTACTTATCCAACAAGTGGATCTGGATCCGGCGCAGCGTATCGCCGTTCAGTCGGTAGAAACGGAAGTAGAGGATTAGCGTGACCATAAAAAAGAGTGCCGGTAGCGCTATCATAATGAATTGCATACCCACGATGGTTTCGGCAGACTGCTCAACGTTCGGCAGATAGCCAATTATCCCGAGCACCAGCGCGATAAAGAAAGCAGCAAACGCTGATCCCCCTTTGACCACCATGGTTTGTACCGAATAGGCAATGCTTTCACAACGTACATTGAGCTTGTATTCACCGTAATCGACGGTGTCCGCGACCATAATGACCTGTAGCACCCAGAAAAGCGCCGAACCAATGTTCAGTAAAACCCCGGCAATCACAATCAGCAGGGTATTATGAAAACCCGCTAATGCCATCGCCAACAGCACGCCGCAGCTAAGTACCGGCATTATCGATGCCCCAGCCCATAAGATCCGCCGGGACAACGCTTTCACCAGTCGAGGAAAAAGGATCAGCGTCAGCAGATTAGCCGCACCGGCGTAGGACATGTAGTACGGGAAGAGGGCCGCATCGCCAATTACGTAGGTAAAATAGTAAATAGCAAAACCCGCAATAATATTGGCCGCGATATTGTAGGCCAGCGCCATGCCCAGCAAGCAGGAAAGCTGGTCGTTTTTATAGATAAGTCCGACGATCGCTTTCAAACTCAGGCGACTGCTGTCGGCTGTTGCATCGCTGTCCGACGAATACACCTCATGCACATTACGTAGCGTCACGAATGTCGACACGATAAAGAATGCGATCAGCACCAGCGTAAACATCTGGAAACCAAATCCACGATCGGCCCCGCCAACATAGCTGACAAAGGGCAACGTTACCCCGGCGGTCACAAACCCGGACAAGCTGGCGAAAAAGCGGGGAAACGGCACCAGTTGCTCACGTTCGCGTTTATCCAGCGTAATGGTCGGCACCAGCGACCAGAAGGGAATATCCATAATGGTGTAGGTCATCCCCCACAGAATGTAGGTGACACATACAAAGACAACCTGCGTTGTCCCTTCGAACAGATGGGCGCTAAATAGCAAGAACAGCACCAGCGAGTTCGCCAGGGTGCCGAGTAGAATCCAGGGTTTAAACTTTCCCCAGCGTGAGCGGGTGGCGTTAACAATCCAGCCCATGATAGGATCGTTAATCGCATCCCAAATCCTTGCCGCCAGGAACAATGTCCCGACCAGTCCCACTGATAATCCCACCACATCGGTGTAGTAATACATCAGGTACATGTACACAATACCAATAGCGAAATCCTTACCAAACGCTCCAAATCCATAACTGAGTTTTGTTGTCAGAGATATGCTCATAGGGTATCGGGTCACCGTTACCAGCGCCCGCCTTCTGTAATAGGAAACGTGAGACGTCGGGCGCCGGACATGCTGCCGGCGCGCAAGGGGCTTATCGATGTAACCAGGCCGGTAACCAGTCGCCATGTGAAGCGATCAGGTCGTCCACCAGCGCATAAATCTCCTCAATGCCCAATACTGCCGCGGTATGGGGGTCCATCATTGCCGCGTGATACACCCGATCGCGGTTTTCCGTCAGGATGGCTTCGGTCAGCAGGGTCTGCACATTGATATTGGTTTGCATCATTGCCGCCAGATGCGATGGGAGAGTGCCCACCTTCGTCGGTTGAATGCCATTGGCATCAACCAGACACGCCACTTCCACACAGCAGCCCTGTGGCAGGTTATCGATCAGGCCGTCATTACGCACGTTGCCATAAATCACGCTCGGCTCACCGGTCCAGATGGCATTCATGATCGTGCTGGCATATTCCCGCGACGGTTTAATATCAATCCGCGCCGCCGTTTTGTACTCCTCCAGCTCTTTATGCCAGTTCGCCAGTTGTTCCACGCAACGTTTCGGGTATTCATCCAGCGGCACCTTGTAGCGCTCAATCAGGTCTTCACGTCCCGGCTTAATAAACCACGGCGTATATTCAGCAAAATGTTCTGAAGACTCAGTAACGAAGTACCCCAGTTTTTTGAACATCTCATACCGCACGATGTTCTGGCAGCGGCTATTCCCGTGAATGTTAGGCTTCGGCGCCTGACCGGCTTCATAAGCAGCCAGCAGTTCCGGGTACAGATCCACATAGCTGCCCTCTGCTGTTTTTCGTTCCAGCTCCAGGTAAAACGCCATATGGTTGATCCCGGCGCTACGGTAGCGCAACGTGGCGGGATCGATATTCAAATCACGCGCCAACTCCTCCGCCGTCCCCTGAACAGAGTGGCACAGCCCAACCTGTTTAATCTGCGGATACCGTGCATACATAGCCCAGGTGTTCATCGCCATCGGATTGACGTAATTAAGCATCGTGGCATGCGGGCAGACTTCGGTCATGTCTTCACAAATCTGCCATAAATGCGGGATGGTGCGCAGCGCGCGCATAATGCCGCCCGGCCCCAGCGTATCGGCAATGGTTTGTTCCAGACCATGACGTTTACACACGTCAAAATCAGTGACGGTACACGGCTCATAGCCGCCAATCTGGAAGGCGACAACCACAAAATCGGCATCCTGCAACGCCGCTTTCCGATCGGTATGACAGGTAATGTGACCGGATGCGCCCGCTGAATCCATCAGTTTGCGCACCACAATATGCGATTCTTCAAGGCGTGTGGGATCGATATCCATTAAGGCAATATGCGCAGATTTCAGTGCATCGCGGTGAAAGACATCCCCGAGAATATTTTTGACGAAAATCGTGGAACCGGCGCCGATAAAGGTAATTTTGGGTGCAGACATCATCACTCTCCAGAACGTTGTTGGTCATCGTCAGGATGGCACGCGATGGCGATGAAAGCCTCCGGCTTCTGTAATGAGCATTCCCAAAAACTCAGATCACCTTTCCGCCCACGCAGAATCTGAGTTAATGAGATTAAATTAGCCGAAAAGCAGAGTATGTGGCCCAAAAGCTCTACTATGCTGAGGTCTAATGACTCAATTTGCGTCCCAATTCGCAGTCTTATCTGTATACAAATGGCATGATTCTGAGCATTCAGGAAATGGAGTGACCATGACGACGTTACCGATACCGCTTCTCCCTCCCGATCCACACATGTGCAGTAGCGATGAACAGCAGACCCGCAGCCCGCTGACGCTGTACTCAGAGTATCAACGCATGGATATCGAGCTGCGCCCGCCGCATGCCATGGACTCCAGCCACTGGCACGGCCAGGTGGAAGTGAATGTACCGTTCGATGGCGACGTTGAGTATGTTATCAATAACGAAGTGGTGCAGATAAAACAGGGACATATCACATTATTCTGGGCCTGTACGCCGCACCAGCTCACCCGTCCGGGTACCTGCCAGCAGATGGCGATTTTCAATTTACCGATGCACCTGTTTCTCTCCTGGCCGCTGGATCGCGAACTGATCAACCACGTCACGCATGGCATGGTCATTAAATCACTGGCGACGCAACAGCTCAGCACCTTTGAAGTTCAGCGCTGGCAGCAAGAGGTGAACAGCCCGAACGAACAAATTCGCCAGTTGGCGATCGACGAAATTGGTCTGATGCTTAAGCGCTTTAGCCTGTCGGGCTGGCAGCCGATTCTGGTCAATAAAACCTCGCGCACGCACAAAAACAGCGTTTCCCGACACGCTCAGTTTTATGTCAGCCAGATGCTGAGCTTTATTGCCGACAACTACGATCAGGCGCTCACCATTAACGACGTCGCGGAGCATGTGAAGCTCAATGCCAACTATGCGATGGGAATTTTCCAGCGCGTAATGCAGCTCACCATGAAGCAGTACATTACCGCGATGCGGATCAACCACGTCCGCGCGCTGCTAAGCGATACCGATAAAACGATTCTGGACGTGGCGCTGACCGCCGGGTTCCGCTCCAGCAGCCGCTTTTACGACACCTTCAACAAATTTGTCGGCATGTCACCACAGCAATACCGCAAACTGAGTCAGCAAAGACGACAGTCCTCAGCCCTCTGACCCCGGCAATATCACTATCAGCCAAAAAAATAATTCCCCTGTCGATAAACGACGGGGAAAAATCGCCAAATGCACCAATCAACCATTTGTTTTTAAAAAATAAAAACACAAAATCGCCTGATTTTCGCCCCCTTTACTCCCGTATTTATCAGGTAAATACTTGCCCTCGTCACACATCCTCCACTACGGGAAACAGACGATGAAAGTATTAATTGTTGAAAGCGAATTTCTGCATCAGGACACCTGGGTCGGCCACGCGGTCGAACGTCTGGCGGACGCTCTAAGTCGGCAAAATGTGACCGTCATTAAGTCCACATCATTCGATGATGGTTATGCCATCCTGGCCGCCAATGAGGCCATTGACTGCCTGATGTTCAGCTACCAAATGGAACAACAGGACGAACACCTCAACGTCAGGCAATTGATCGGCAAGCTTCACGAACGCCAGCAAAATGTTCCCGTTTTCCTGCTGGGCGATCGGGAAAAAGCTACCGCATCGCTGGATCGCGATCTGCTGGAGCTTGTCGATGAATTCGCCTGGATTCTGGAAGATACTGCCGACTTTATCGCCGGGCGCGCCGTTGCGGCAATGACCCGTTATCGCCAGCAGCTTCTGCCGCCACTGTTCAGCGCATTGATGAAATACGGCGACATCCATGAATATTCCTGGGCCGCACCGGGCCACCAGGGCGGCGTCGGATTTACCAAAACCCCTGCGGGTCGTTTCTACCATGATTACTACGGTGAAAATCTGTTCCGTAGCGATATGGGTATCGAACGCGCCTCTCTCGGCTCACTGCTTGACCATACCGGCGCATTTGGCGAGAGTGAAAAATATGCCGCCCGCGTCTTTGGCGCTGACCGTTCGTGGTCCGTAGTGGTCGGCACATCCGGCTCTAACCGCACCATCATGCAGGCCTGCATGACCGACAACGACGTGGTCGTTCTGGATCGAAACTGCCATAAATCGATTGAGCAGGGGCTGATCCTCACCGGGGCAAAACCGGTGTATATGGTGCCAAGCCGTAACCGTTACGGCATTATCGGGCCTATCTACCCGCAGGAAATGCAGCCGGAAACGTTGCAGAAAAAAATCAGCGAAAGCCCGCTGACGCAAGGTAAAGCCGGGCAAAAGCCATCTTACAGCGTGGTCACTAACTGTACCTACGACGGCGTCTGCTACAACGCGAAAGAAGCGCAAGACCTGCTGGCACAAACCAGCGATCGTATACACTTCGATGAAGCCTGGTACGGCTATGCGCGCTTCAACCCGATTTACAACGACCACTACGCCATGCGTGGAGAGCCGGGCGACCATAACGGCCCCACCGTATTTGCCACGCACTCCACCCACAAACTGCTGAATGCGCTGTCACAGGCCTCTTACATCCACGTGCGTGAAGGCCGTGGAGCGGTGAATTTCTCCCGCTTTAACCAGGCGTATATGATGCACGCCACCACCTCACCGCTGTATGCCATCTGCGCCTCAAACGACGTGGCGGTCTCAATGATGGACGGTAATAGCGGCCTGTCGCTCACTCAGGAAGTGATCGACGAAGCGGTTGATTTCCGCCAGGCAATGGCGCGGTTATACAAAGAATTCACCGCCGAGGGCGACTGGTTCTTCAAACCGTGGAACAAAGAGGTGGTCACCGATCCACAAACCGGCGAAACCTACGACTTCGCGGATGCTCCGACCCAACTGCTGACCACCGACCAGAATTGCTGGATGATGCGCCCGGGTGAATCCTGGCACGGCTTTAAAGACCTGCCGGATAACTGGAGCATGCTGGACCCGATTAAGGTCAGCATTCTGGCACCGGGAATGGGCGACGACGGCGAGCTGGAAGAAAATGGCGTGCCGGCCGCGCTGGTCACCGCCTGGCTTGGACGTCACGGTATCGTACCGACCCGCACCACCGACTTCCAGATTATGTTTCTGTTCTCAATGGGGATCACCCGCGGGAAATGGGGCACGCTTATCAACACGCTGTGTTCCTTCAAGCACCATTACGATACCAATACCCCGCTGTCACAGGTGATGCCGGAACTGGTAGAGGAACATCCTGACACTTACGCCAACATGGGCATTCACGATCTGGGCGACACCATGTTCGCCTGGCTGAAAGAAAATAACCCAGGTAGCCGCCTCAATGCGGCCTACTCCGGCCTGCCTGTCGCTGAAATCACCCCGCGCGAAGCCTATAACGCGATCGTGAGCGACAACGTTGAGATGGTAGCCATCGAAAATCTGCCGGGCCGTATTGCCGCCAATTCCGTTATCCCTTACCCACCGGGAATCCCGATGCTGCTGTCCGGGGAAAACTTTGGCGATGCCAATAGCCCACAGATAAGTTACCTGCGTTCGTTGCAATCCTGGGACCATAACTTCCCTGGCTTTGAACATGAAACCGAAGGAACGGAAATTATCGACGGCATGTATCACGTCATGTGCGTGAAAGCATAATGTCGCTTTATAGATAGTCCGATGTTTAAGGTAGACATGTCATGCTTGAGTAATTCCTGAGTATTGCTGCAAAACAATAACATTGTCATACCTTTTGCGCGGGGCCACCCCGCGCTTTTTTTATGCAGCGAAAACACGTTGCCACTCGCGTAAATTATTATGTACACCCCAATAATCCCCACAGATATTGTAATTCCTTTGAATCACGCTATTTTATCGCAGGTTTTGATTCATCATACAATTCTATTTAACCGGTATTACTCACCCTTCGGCGAGCGACGGTATTTTATATTCATATTCCAGGAGTTCGGGTATGAGGGTTTGCAGCAAAGAAGCTTGTGTTGTTGTATTAACGGAGAAAGATGTTTGGTTAAGGATTAACGGTAAAGAAGCCATCAGTTTAAAAGCCAACCACATGGCACTGGTGGCATGTGATAATAATATTATCGACTTCTCTTCACTCAATAACGCCCTGGTGGTTCACATCAGTCGCGACATTATTAAAGATTACTTACGATTTTTAAATAAAGATCTCTCACAAATCCCCCTCTGGCAACGCAGTGCCAGCCCGGTAATGACCGCTGCCTGCCTGACGCCGGATGTGTTTCGGGTCGCCGCCCAGCACAGCGTGATGGAAACGCTGAACGAAGGGGAGGCAGAACGGACGCGTGCACTGCTGTTCACCGTGCTATCACGCTTTCTCGACAGCAAAAAGTTTCTCCCGCTGCTGATGCATATGTTACGCAGCCGCATTAGCGACAGCGTTTATCACATCATTGAGAGTGATATTCATAAAGACTGGAACTTGAGTTTGGTCGCCAGTTGCCTGTGCCTGAGCCCCAGTTTGTTAAAGAAAAAGCTCAAAAATGAAAATACAAGTTACAGCCAAATAATTACCACCTGTCGCATGCGTTATGCCGTCAATCAATTATTGATGGACGGAAAAAACATATCTCAGGTGTCGCAACTGTGCGGATATAACAGTACGTCATACTTCATCTCTGTATTCAAAGAGTTCTACGGGATGACCCCACTGCATTATGTTAGCCTGCACCGGGAACAAACGGCCGCCTGATTTTTAATCATTTAGCAATAAGCCATAATAATATCAGCATTGGCGATACTCACCTTTCGCCATAATTCAATCATCTTCTGCGGAGGTATGATACGTCGTCATTTATCCTTATCAGGAGTTAAGAAATATGTCGACGGATGCTGATGCTCACAAAGTGGGCTTAATCCCCGTCACCTTAATGGTGTCGGGGAATATAATGGGTTCCGGTGTATTCCTGTTACCCGCCAATCTGGCGTCAACTGGCGGGATTGCAATCTACGGATGGCTGGTCACGATTATCGGCGCGCTGGCGCTGTCGATGGTGTACGCCAAAATGTCGTCCTTAGACTCCAGTCCCGGTGGTTCTTACGCGTATGCCCGCCGCTGCTTCGGTCCCTTCTTAGGCTATCAAACCAACGTCCTGTACTGGCTGGCCTGCTGGATCGGTAACATCGCGATGGTGGTCATTGGCGTGGGTTACCTGAGCTACTTTTTCCCCATCTTAAAAGATCCGCTGGTGTTGACGCTGACCTGCGTCGCCGTACTGTGGGTCTTCGTGTTGCTGAATATCGTCGGGCCAAAAATGATCACCCGCGTGCAGGCCATTGCTACCGTGCTGGCACTGGTGCCCATTGTCGGGATTGCCGTATTCGGCTGGTTCTGGTTTCGCGGTGAAACCTATATGGCAGCCTGGAACGTCAGCGGCATGAACACCTTCGGCGCGATCCAAAGTACCTTGAACGTCACCCTGTGGTCATTCATCGGGGTAGAAAGTGCTTCTGTGGCTGCGGGCGTGGTCAAAAACCCTAAACGTAACGTTCCTATCGCCACCATTGGCGGGGTACTGATTGCCGCCGTCTGCTACGTGCTTTCTACCACCGCGATTATGGGCATGATCCCTAACGCGGCGCTGCGCGTTTCGGCTTCACCATTCGGCGATGCGGCACGCATGGCATTGGGTGACACCGCAGGCGCGATTGTCTCCTTCTGCGCAGCGGCCGGGTGTCTCGGCTCACTGGGCGGCTGGACGTTGCTTGCCGGGCAAACCGCAAAAGCGGCGGCCGACGACGGTCTGTTCCCACCGATTTTCGCCCGCGTCAACAAAGCCGGTACGCCGGTTGCCGGGTTAATTATCGTCGGGATCCTGATGACTCTCTTCCAGTTCAGCAGCATGTCACCGAACGCCGCCAAAGAGTTTGGTCTGGTCTCTTCTGTCTCAGTCATCTTCACGCTGGTGCCTTACCTGTATACCTGTGCCGCCCTGCTGCTGCTGGGCCATGGTCACTTTGGTAAAGCACGTCCTCTGTACTTGCTGGTCACCTTCGTGGCATTTATCTACTGCATCTGGGCAGTGGTCGGCTCGGGTGCCAAAGAAGTGATGTGGTCATTCGTGATGCTGATGATCATCACCGCGCTGTATGCCCTTAATTACAACCGGATCCATAAAAATCCGTATCCACTGGATGCCCCAGTTAACAATAATTAATGTAAGCAGCAGGGGTGCATATAGGCCGGACAAGGCATCGCAGCCATCCGGTATTAAGCCAATCTTAAGTTCTTAAGGTTGGCTTAACTTTACTTTGCGAGGATCTGCCCCACTTAGTCGATGGAATTTCCTCTTCATGTTAAAGCACCTGTTTAAAAGACCGACTCTCGGGCATATCAGCTGGCTGCTGCTGATCTCTTTTTATCTGGCCACCTTTCTGAACGTCGCGTTCTATAAGCAGGTGCTGCAAGACCTCCCGCTGGACTCCCTGCGCAACGTGCTGGTGTTTCTCTCCATGCCGGTGGTGGCCTTCAGCGTCATGAACATTGTGCTGACGCTGGCTTCATTCCTGTGGCTTAACCGCCCGTTGGCCTGCATTTTCATTCTGGTGGGTGCCTCTGCCCAGTATTTCATCATGACCTACGGCATCATCATTGACCGCTCGATGATCGCCAATATGATGGATACCACGCCCGCTGAAACCTTCGCCTTGCTGACGCCGCAAATGATCATCACGCTCGGGATAAGCGGTATTCTGGCGGCGATCATCGCCTGCTGGATCAAAATTAAACCAACGACGCCGGTATTGCGTAGCGTGCTGTACCGGGGGGCAAATATCCTGGTCTCGGTACTGCTGATCGTGCTGGTCGCCACCTTCTTCTACAAAGATTACGCCTCACTGTTTCGCAACAACAAAGAGCTGGTTAAATCCCTCAGCCCGTCCAACAGCATCGTCGCCACTTCGTCCTGGTATTCACACCAGCGCCTGGCCGATTTGCCGCTGGTGCGTATTGGTGAAGATGCCCACCGCAATCCGTTAATGCTGAAAGAAAAGCGTAAAAATCTCACCATCGTGGTGCTGGGAGAAACCTCGCGCGGGGATAACTTCTCGCTGTCGGGGTATTCACGCCAGACCAACCCGCGGCTGGAAAAAGATGACGTGGTCTATTTCCCGCGCACCACGTCCTGCGGGACGGCGACGGCGGTGTCCGTCCCCTGCATGTTCTCCGACATGCCGCGTGCACACTACGATGAAGAGCTGGCGCACCACCAGGAAGGCGTACTTGATGTCATTCAGCGGGCGGGAATCAACGTGCTGTGGAATGATAACGACGGCGGCTGTAAAGGCGCATGCGACCGCGTACCGTATCAGAATATGACCAAACTGAATCTGCCGGGGCAGTGCATCGACGGTGAATGCTACGACGATGTTCTGTTCCACGGACTGGAAGAGTACATTAACCATCTTCAGGGCGACGGCGTGATTGTGCTGCATACCATCGGCAGTCACGGCCCGACCTATTACAACCGCTATCCGCCGCAGTTCAAGAAATTCACCCCAACCTGCGACACCAATGAGATCCAAACCTGCTCGCAGCAACAACTGGTGAATACCTACGACAATACCATCCTGTATGTTGACTATATTGTTGATAAAGCAATCAATATACTGAAAGCGCATCAGGACAATTTCACCACCAGCCTGGTCTATCTTTCCGATCACGGTGAATCGTTAGGGGAAAACGGCGTCTATTTACACGGCCTGCCGTATTCCATCGCACCAGAAACACAAAAGCATGTACCGATGCTGCTGTGGTTGTCAGAGGACTACCAGCAACGCTACCAGATCTCGCAAACATGTTTGCAAAAACGGGCCAGCGCAGAAGACTTCTCACAAGATAATCTGTTCTCCACCCTGCTGGGATTAACGGGCGTACAGACCAGGAATTACCAGGCGGCAGATGATATTCTGCACCCATGCCGGGGAGGCTAACTGAATGAAAATTCTGATTGTTGAAGACGATACGCTGTTATTACAGGGACTGATCCTTGCCGCCCAAACGGAAGGCTATGCCTGCGACGGCGTGTCAACCGCCCGTGCCGCAGAGCAATGTCTGGAGACCGGGCATTATAGTCTGGTGGTACTGGATCTCGGTTTACCTGATGAAGACGGCCTGCACTTTCTCAACCGCATCAGGCAGAAAAAATACACGATTCCGGTGCTGATCCTCACCGCCCGCGATACGCTCAAAGACCGGGTTGCCGGGCTGGACGTCGGTGCCGATGACTATCTGGTCAAACCGTTCGCGCTGGAAGAACTGCATGCCCGTATTCGGGCCTTGCTGCGCCGCCATAACAATCAGGGCGAGAGCGAGTTGACTGTCGGTAACCTGACGCTGAACATTGGTCGTCGCCAGGTATGGATGGACGGGCAAGAGGTTATCTTAACGCCGAAAGAGTACGCGCTGCTGTCGCGCTTGATGCTCAAAGCGGGCAGCCCGGTACACCGGGAAATCCTGTATAACGATATCTACAGCTGGGATAACGAACCGTCGACCAATACGCTGGAAGTTCACATTCACAACCTGCGCGATAAAGTGGGTAAAGCCCGTATTCGCACGGTCAGGGGATTTGGCTACATGCTGGTTGCCACTGAGGAAAGCTAAGTGAAGCTGATACGTTATTTAAAACAGCCGCTGCCCCTGCGCCATCGCTTGATGATAACGATCGGCCTGATTCTGGTGGTCTTTCAGCTGATTAGCACCTTCTGGCTGTGGCATGAAAGCACCGAACAAATACAGCTGTTCGAACAGGCGTTACGCGAAAACCGTAACAACGATCGCCACATCATGCATGAGATCCGCGAGGCCATCGCCAGCCTGATCGTCCCCGGTCTCTTTATGGTCAGCCTGACGCTGCTGATTTGCTATCAGGCAGTGCGACGGATCACCCGCCCGCTTGCCAACCTGCAAAAAGAGTTAGAAGCGCGCACGGCCGATAACCTGACCCCTATAGAGATCCGCAGCTCTACCGTTGAGATACAGGCGGTCGTCACGGCACTGAATCAGCTGGTGACGCGACTCACCAACACTCTCGACAATGAGCGTCTGTTTACTGCCGACGTCGCTCACGAGCTGCGCACACCGTTATCTGGCGTTCGCCTGCACCTGGAATTACTGTCAAAAACCCACAACGTGGACGTTTCACCGCTTATTGCCCGCTTAGACCAAATGATGGACTGCGTGTCGCAGCTGCTGCAGCTTGCCCGCGTGGGTCAGTCGTTTTCAGCGGGGAATTACCAGCATGTCAAACTGCTGGAGGACGTCATACTGCCTGCCTACGATGAACTCAGCACCATGCTGGATCAGCGGCAACAAACGCTTCTATTACCCGAGAGCGCTACCGATGTCGTGGTGCGTGGCGACGTTACGCTGTTGCGTATGCTGCTGCGTAACTTAGTCGAAAACGCGCATCGTTACAGCCCGGAGGGCAGTAATATTAGAATTAGCCTGAATACTAGCCCGGAGGCGCAGATGGTCGTTGAAGACGAAGGGCCGGGCATTGATGAAAGTAAATGCGGGGAGTTAAGCAAAGCATTTGTGCGCATGGACAGTCGTTTTGGCGGTATTGGACTGGGGCTGAGCATTGTCAGCCGCATCACCCAGCTCCATCGCGGGCAATTCTTTTTGCAAAATCGTACTGGGGCCACCGGCACCCGAGCCAGCGTAGTACTGGAGAAAGATCAGTAAGAGCTCACCCACACGTACACAAAGCTGCTCACAATCAGCAGGCTGCACACGGTGGTTAAACTTTCATAGATACGGGTTTTCATGACACTCTCCTCCGATAATATGGAGGAGAGTTTGCCTGACAGAGATTAAGCCAACCTTAAGGCCACGCGCCGGATGGCGGCTAACGCCTTATCCGGCCTACTGAGTACAACGCTACCCGTAGGCCTGAAAGCTGCGCGCCATCAGGCAATAACACGATTACTCATCAATACGCGGATGCTGCTGGACCAGGCGTGAACGCTTAACCTGCAAATCCGCAATTTCCTGATCGATATCTTCAATCTTCTGCTCGATATTATCGTAGTGCTCGCCGAGGATTTCTTTCGCTTCCTGAATATCCGAAGCGGCAGGCGTCGCCCCTTTCAGCGGCTGGTTAGCGGTCTCTTTCATGGTCATACCGGTAATTAAACCGACCACCGCAACCACCATCAGATAGTAAGCCGGCATCATCAGGTTCTGCGAACTTTCCACCAGCCAGGCGGCCAGCGTCGGTGTCAGACCAGCAATCAGTACCGAAATATTAAATGCCGCAGCCAGCGCACTGTAACGAATGTGCGTCGGGAACATTGCCGGTAACGTTGACGCCATCACCCCGGTAAAGCAGTTGAGGATCACCGCCAGCATCAGTAAACCGGCAAAAATCAGGCCGATGACGTTACTGTTAATCAGGATGAAGGCCGGGATGGCCAGCACAAACAGCGCAATACTGCCCATGATCACAAACGGTCGACGCCCGAAACGGTCACTCAGCAGCCCCATTATCGGTTGCACAAACAGCATACCAATCATAATGGCGATAATAATCAGCACACCATGATCTTCAGAGTAATGCAGGTTATGCGACAGATAGCTCGGCATGTAGGTGAGCAGCATGTAATAGGTGACGTTGGTGGCAATCACCAGACCGGTACACGCCAGCAGACTACGCCAGTGTTTAGTGGCGATTTCTTTAAACGAAACCTTCGGCCCTTCCTGCAGCCCCTGGCGATCGCCCTGTTCCAGCTTATCGACATGCTGCTGAAACGCCGGGGTTTCTTCCAGCGCGTGGCGCAGATACAAACCAATCAGTCCTAACGGCAGCGCGATAAAGAACGGAATACGCCAGCCCCACTCAAGGAAGTTTTCCTCACCGACGACGGTCGAGATCAGCACGACTACGCCCGCACCCAGCACAAACCCGGCAATCGAGCCAAAGTCCAGCCAGCTGCCCATAAATCCGCGCTTACGGTCCGGGGAATATTCCGCGACGAAAATCGAAGCACCGGTGTATTCCCCGCCCACCGAGAATCCCTGCGCCATCTTACACAGCAACAGCAATATTGGCGCCCAGATACCAATCGAGGCATACGACGGGATAAGCCCAATACAGAAGGTGCTTATCGACATAATGACAATGGTGATAGCGAGAATCTTCTGGCGACCGTATTTATCGCCGAGCATACCGAAGAACAGTCCGCCAAGCGGTCGAATCAGAAAGGGAACGGAGAAGGTGGCGAGTGCAGCAACCATCTGCACGCTGGGGTCAGCCCCCGGAAAGAACACTTTACCTAATGCGTAAGCAACAAATCCATAAACGCCAAAATCGAACCATTCCATCGCATTACCCAGCGACGCTGCGGTAATGGCTTTTCGCAGTTTACCGTCATCAATAATGGTGACGTCGCGAAGCGTAATGGGTTTTATTTTTTTCCTTTTTAGCATACCAGTCCTCATAGACTTAGCCCTGTCGCGCACGAGACTCTCCCAACGCAGCATGCGCTAAGGTCATCGCCGAGCGGGGAATGCACAGGCGCAATCCCTGTAACAAGCGTAGCAGGTTTACTTACACTGAACGGCAATGCGCAGTACAACCGAACCTGTTGACGCCTGATTGGGCGGTTAATGACCTCTTTACCCTAACAGTGTTTAAATCTGTGATCAACTTCACACATAGTATTTCATTTCGTCAACCTGCGTAAATAAGGTCATTCTTAGTCAACTTTTTTACACACCAGGGTTGCGATTAATTCCCTATTTACTACAAGTAAAAATCGCTTTTCAGCATCAACAATCACGAACGTCATTATTACCCTGCCAGGCAAAAAAACACCTAATCCCGTTACAACTTATTCACAGGTTTTTTAATAATCGGAAGCTTTAGGAATTTTTGCGTGAAATATGTGATGAAGATAACTAAAACGCTGTTTTATTTTGATTGAATCATCGTTCTTATGAATGCACACTAATTCCAGACGCACTATCCCTGGGGGCAATGACATGCTCAACGTATGCCGCGTTAGATTTTAAAAAACAAAGAGATAGCTTTTTTTCTTTGTTAAGACTTACGAATAACTTGTTGAATTTAAATAATATTTTGTTTTATTGCGCATTTATCATCGGCGATAAGATATGAGGACGTTTATGAAAATTAAGGCCACGATTGAACGCATCCCCGGCGGAATGATGTTGATTCCTCTGTTATTAGGTGCGGTGTTAAATACGTTAGCTCCCGATACCGGTGCGTATTTCGGTTCATTTACTAAAGGGATGATTAGCGGCACCGTTCCCATTCTGGCCGTGTGGTTCTTTTGTATTGGTGCTTCTATTGATTTACGGGCAACCGGCACGGTATTACGCAAGTCCGGTACGCTGGTATTAACCAAAATCGCCGTGGCCTGGGCAGTGGCAATGATCGCCGCATCATTCATTCCTGATACCGGTATTCAAACAGGATTCTTTGCGGGTCTTTCCGTCCTGGCAATTGTCTCTGCAATGGACATGACCAACGGCGGTCTGTACGCCAGCCTGATGAACCAGTACGGCACTAAAGAAGAGTCCGGCGCATTTGTCCTGATGTCTCTGGAATCCGGCCCGCTGATGACCATGGTCATTCTGGGTTCTGCAGGTCTCGCCTCCTTTGAGCCACACCATTTCGTTGGCGCCGTATTACCGTTCCTGATTGGTTTTACGTTGGGTAACCTGGATCACGACCTGCGTACTTTCTTCAGCAAAGCGACGCCGGTACTGATTCCGTTCTTCGGTTTCGCACTGGGGAACACCATTAACCTGAGCGTTATCGTTGATACCGGTCTGCTGGGTATCCTGCTGGGTGTCGCGGTCATCGTGATTACCGGTATCCCGCTGATTATTGCTGACCGTGTGATTGGTGGCGGGAACGGTACGGCGGGCGTAGCGGCTTCTTCTGCAGCCGGTGCTGCGGTAGCAAACCCGGTCATTATCGCCCAGATTAACCCGGCATTTGAACCGGTTGCCGCCTCCGCTACCGCGTTGGTTGCCGCCAGCGTGATTGTCACGGCGATTCTGGTCCCGATTATCACCGCCCTGTACGCCAAACGTTTTAACAAAACACCGGTCGTCACAGAATCGACAACCGCGCCGGCAGACTCGTTACACCACTAAGTCCGCTGCGTACTCACCGTCCCTTCTCAGCCTCTGCGAGGGGACGGTGCAAAAATCTCCTCAACCATCGCATCCACCAGTCGCTTCGCCGAACACAGTCGCGGCATCCCCAGCGCCACATTTTGCCAACGCTGCGTCACCGACCCGCTCACCGGATGCTGCTCCATATCACACCAGTCGCCCAACCAACTCAGCATATCGTTATGCTCGCGTGATCCCCCTGCGGGAGGTGAACTGAGCCATTGATGATAATAATGACGCGTGGTGGGTGCGGCATTCACACTGTGCGCCAGCGCCTGGGTCGCCATAGTGCGTAGATTATCTTTGAGCATCGCCACCACATCGGCATTGCCCAGCCGACAAGCATCACCAAACGCGCCCCAGCGCAGCTCTTCCAGCGCGACAAAACAACGCCCCGGCAGCGACCAGCCGTCATACGCCCCCGCCCGCCAACGGGTAAAAATTTGTTCGCTGTGTTCACCCGCCTGAACGGTCAGCCCGCGCTGCGTCAGCGCCTTCTCTTTATAAGCACTGCGTTGGCTAAACCAGCTGGAGAGCGTATTGATCTGCTGCATAATGCCGGGCGTGGATTGCCCGCGCGGACGTTCCGTCTCTTGCAGGAACGCCAATCCTTCGGTAATACGCACCAGCGCCAGATGACCGGGGTCAATCATGCTCGCCAGTTTTTCCACCAGCTTCAGGCGCATCATCAGATGCTCGCTGGAGACGCCCGCCAGAACCCACGCCCGCAGCTGTGTCTGGGATAACACTTCCTGCGTCAGGCGCGCGCGCAGACGCTGCTGCTGTTGCAGAAAACCGCCGGAACGTTTGGTTTCATCTCCCTGAACCAGATCGACCATAAACTTTGGGTAGACGCACTCCAGCGCCCGCCCGGGGCCTTCCAGTAACACGTTAGTCATGTATGCTCAGCTGCAAAAAGGGTATGGATATCATCACGTAGCAAGCGGGAGTCTTCATAAATCCATGACGCAATCGTAATACGGTGCTGCAGTTGTTCACTCAATGCGCTCACAGCAGATTCATTTTGCTGACGCAGGATCAGACTCTCACGCAGGCTCGCCTGCAATTGCGTCAGACACAGCGAAAAATCGGCAAAAAACGTCGCCATACCTGCCGTAACAGAAATATCGACCTGCGCCACTAAAGCTTTACGAATTTGTTGGCAAAACAGCGTAACGTACTGCCCAAGGCTGTTGTGCAGTGCGTTGATATCAATCAGGTACCGCGTTTTTGCGGCGACATCATCATTCCATCCCCAGTTAGGCTGATTCAGCCAACGTGAGAACGTATCCCGCACTCCGCCCGCAGAGGATGTGCCTTCATCCAACGGCGTATCCTGCTCAATCGCTTCGTTAAACAACTGGCGGGTATTGAAGTTAAACATCGCCGAATGAAACGCCGGAAAGCGGATCCGGGCACGGAATCCGGCATGGCTTAACTCCTCTTTCACCCGCTGCTCAATGGGTCGTATGGCGTCATTTAACGCCCGCGACAACGTCGACTCAAGTTGCTCAAAGCGCAGGGCTAAATCGCGGCTGATGCTCTCCTGTGCCGCCAGCAGGACGACTTCACAGGCGGAACGAATTTTATCTAACACAATTTTCGCTTGCCCTTCATCATGCAGCACCAGCATTTCTCCGGCCATTTCCGCCGCCGCAGCGCCCGACCCCATACCGTGTCGTGACATCCTCAGCACGCTTTCTTTTTCAAACAGCCTATCGATACTGCCCAGGATCTCAGCCTGCTGCTGATTGAGAAACGCGGTGGTCGCCTCCAGTGCCAAATCAACTTCGTGTTTAACCTCATCGCTGACCTGCTCCTGACCCACCTGGATCTGCTGCATATCCTCTTCAATATGGTCGATGTTCAGCTGCAGCTTGTCACACGCGACCGTTAATCCGTGATAGCGAAACTCAAGGTATTCGTGTGCGCTTTGCGCATAGTTCAACAGCTTATGGGACGCGGAGCGGAGCGCATAGAGCGAGGCATTCGCGTAGGCGGCATAAATAACATTCTGAATCGGCTGCTCAAACAGCGAGTCTTGCCACAGTAAATCGGCAGCATGCCGAATATGCTCGGTATCATCCAGATCGGCGGTACGCCAACGCCGACCCAGCGCCGCTTCGGCAAAATCCTGTACCCAACGTTGTTGCTGGTGATCCGGCAGCCGCCCGTGAGTCATCAGTTCATGACGTGCGCGGTTCGCCAGATACCCCCACATGGAAGACACCGGATAAATACGCTCAGGCGTAATACCGCCCTTCATCAACGTGCCAGAAATCAGCGCCCGCACCTGCTCTTCATCATCGCTATTACGGTCTTTTTGATCGAATTTATTGACCAGGGCATACAGCGGTACCGATTTACCCACCGCGGTGATCGCCTGGCGAACTTCCTCATCCGAAATCGACTTCAGTTGGGTATAGTCCATCACCGCCAGTACCGCAGACGCCCGCGCCAGCTGTTCCTTCAGCATCTTTTGTAAGTGCGGCTGTCCGGCTTCATTCGGCCCCGGCGTATCCAGCAGGGTTAACTGCCCCGGATAATTTGCCTGCCCGGCCAAATGCACAAACTCAACCTCAATCACCGGAATATACTCAATGGCGGCGTACGCAGAAAAAGGAAAATCAACCTCCAGCGCTTTTGACAGACGCACCAGATCGTTCAGGCTCTTGAGGCACTGGAAAATAGGTTCGGCACCTAAATAGGTGCGCTCGAACGCCACACCGTTTTCAATACGCAGCAGCAGCGTATTCATATCTTTATCAATTTCCAGCTCATGGCTAAGAGACTGGCGATCGCACTCGCGCACACGCTGCTGCAAGGTTTTCATTAAGGCATCAATCGGCGCGACATGAGAAAAATACAACACCGGATCTTTCTGGCCTGGCGTATGGCGGATCAGCGTCGGCAGGGCCGTCATCGGACGATTACGATTGGGTAACACTTCCGTCCCCACAATCGCATTAATCGTCGTCGACTTTCCCGCTTTCATCGTGCCGACAATGGCCAGTACCATTTCCAGACGCGTGACCTTCCGTAGCTCATTATTGAGCGTTGCTTGCTGGACATCCATGCCACGCGCAGTGAAATGCAGGGGCTGTACGTGCCCGCTATGCTCACCTTTTTTCAACGCGACATCATCCAACGACGTCGTCGGCAATTTTTTCAACTGCCTGAGATGGTCAAGAGAGAGCATCAGCAAGCGTTCAGCTTCCTGACTTAATTCATATATTGTCTGTGTGTACATGGAAAATTTTTCCTTAACGCAAATAATCTTACTTTTATTCAGCCAAATCTTTTTATTTATGAATTTTCGGCTTTTATCATTACGTGTGGAAATAATTAAAATCAAAATAACTAATTGATATTATTAAATTAAATTTGTTTTATAACCGCTGGCCCGATGCCTCTCCCTTACTGTAATAAGTAAGAAAGATAAACAGAGTAGTTCAGTTTTGAAAAATGCCAGTTTAATTCCCCTACCTAAATTAAGGGGGATGCGATATCCACTTACAATAACTAAGCCATTCTGAGAGCCATGTTATCAATGAATATCAGGTGGTTCGCCTCACCTTAACTTAAATAACAAAGCGGAGCAATTTCCCTTAAAAAATATTCCGCCAAACGTGCAAGTAGTGGAAAGTACAGGTATTGAGACCTTTATCTGCGCCGTGCCTCAGCGCTTAATCAGACAGTAGTCCCGACAACCGCAGGGATTTTATGTATAATTGCGGCCTTTTTCGGCAATCTGCCATTTTTTGGGCGCTTTTGCCCCTGCTGACTTTTGAGGAAATCCACATGTCATTACCACACTGCCCACAATGCAACTCCGAATACACCTACGAAGATAACGGCATGTTCATCTGCCCGGAATGCGCTCACGAATGGAACGATGCTGAACCTGCGCATGACGGCGACGAACTGATCGTGAAAGACGCTAACGGTAATCTGCTGGCCGACGGCGACAGCGTAACCGTCGTGAAAGATCTGAAGGTCAAAGGTAGCTCTTCCATGCTGAAGATCGGTACCAAAGTGAAAAACATCCGCCTGGTGGAAGGCGACCACAACATCGATTGCAAGATTGATGGATTCGGACCGATGAAACTGAAATCCGAGTTTGTGAAAAAGAACTAATTTTGTTGGCCGGATAAGGCGTTAGTCGCCATCCGGCTTTTATTGCCCGGTGGCGCTTCGCTTACCAGGCCTACGCTAACTACACTTAACGGGCTTCTTTTACCTGAGGTAAAGATCATGTCGTTAAGTCCCTACATCTCTTTTGCAGGCAACTGCGCTGACGCCATTGCGTACTACCAACAGACGCTGGGCGCAGAACTGCTCTACAAAATCAACTTCGGTGAAATGCCCCAGTCGGCGCAGGACAGTGAAGAGGGTTGCCCTTCTGGAATGAAATTCCCTGATACCGCCATAGCCCACGCCAACCTGCGCGTTGCGGGCAGCGACATCATGATGAGCGACGGCGTCGCGACGGGAAAAGCCCATTACTCCGGCTTCACGCTGGTCCTCGACACGCAGGATGTCAACGAAGGGAAGCGCTGGTTTGACAACCTGGCAGCAACAGGTCAAATCGAAATGGACTGGCAGGAAACATTCTGGGCGCACGGTTTCGGTAAAGTCACCGACCAGTACGGTGTGCCGTGGATGATCAACGTCGTCAAACAGCAGCAGCCCCCCACGGAGTAATCCTACGGGAGGCTTGTCCTCCCGTACTGTCATCAAATATCGCTCAACTCTTCATCTTCGAGTAACCATCCCTTAACGAAAATGTCACATTAATCCGCCACGATGGGGCCACTTTTTTAGGGAGGCCGCATCATGCAAACGGTTATTCGCGTCGAGAAACTCTCCAAATCATTCAATCATCATCAGGCGCTGAATGCGGTTGATCTGACTATCCATTCCGGTGAGATGGTGGCTCTGCTTGGGCCATCAGGTTCCGGCAAATCCACCCTTTTACGTCATTTAAGCGGGTTGATTACCGGTGATAAATCGCCAGGTAGCCACGTCGAGCTATTAGGCCGCACGGTACAACGTGAAGGCCGACTGGCGCGTGACATCCGCAAAAGCCGTGCCCATACGGGCTATATCTTCCAACAGTTCAATCTGGTGAACCGTCTCACCGTGCTGGAGAACGTGCTGATTGGCGCCCTCGGCAGCACGCCGTTCTGGCGCACCTGTTTTAGCTGGTTTACGCCACAGCAGAAGCAACGGGCGTTACAGGCGCTGACCCGCGTTGGCATGGCCCACTTTGCCTACCAGCGCGTTTCTACGCTCTCCGGCGGACAGCAGCAGCGCGTCGCCATCGCCCGCGCCCTGATGCAACAGGCAAAAGTGATCCTCGCCGATGAGCCGATTGCCTCGCTGGACCCGGAATCTGCACGCATCGTGATGGACACCCTGCGCGACATTAACCAGACCGACGGCATCACCGTCGTGGTCACGCTGCATCAGGTGGATTACGCCCTGCGCTACTGCGAACGCATTGTTGCGCTGCGCCAGGGACACGTCTTCTACGACGGCAGCAGCCAGCAGTTTGATAACGAACGTTTTGACCATCTCTACCGCAGCATGAACCGCGTCGACCAGAACGCACAGGCTGCCTGACATCCCCACAATGAGGAATGGAAATGAGTTATAAGACAGTTGCCGCGCTGGCCTTCACCAGCATGTTTAGTCTCAGCACCTTCTTAAGCCCGGCATATGCCGAAGAACAGGAAAAAGCGCTGAACTTTGGCATTATTTCGACCGAATCACAGCAAAACCTGAAGCCACAGTGGGAACCGTTCCTGAAGGACATGGAAAAATCGCTGGGCGTAAAAGTGAATGCCTTCTTCGCCCCGGACTACGCCGGGATCATCCAGGGCATGCGCTTTAACAAAGTCGATATCGCCTGGTACGGCAACCTCTCGGCGATGGAAGCGGTGGATCGCGCCAATGGACAGGTCTTCGCCCAGACCGTCGCAGCAGACGGATCGCCGGGTTACTGGAGCGTATTGATCGTCAATAAAGACAGTCCGATCAACAACCTGAACGATCTGATCGCCAAACGTAAGGATCTAACCTTCGGTAACGGCGATCCAAACTCCACCTCGGGCTACCTCGTCCCCGGTTACTACGTCTTCGCGAAAAACAACATTGCTGCCAGCGACTTCAAGCGCACCGTTAACGCCGGGCATGAAACTAACGCCCTGGCCGTCGCCAACAAGCAGGTGGATGTTGCCACCAACAACACCGAAAACCTCGACAAGTTAAAAACCTCTGCACCAGAAAAATTGAAAGCGCTGAAGGTGATCTGGAAATCGCCGCTGATCCCAGGCGATCCGATCGTCTGGCGCAAAAACCTCTCCGAAACCACCAAGGACAAGGTGTACGACTTCTTCATGAGCTATGGCAAAACGCCGGAAGAGAAAGCCACGTTGGAACGCCTGGGCTGGGCGCCGTTCCGTGCCTCCAGCGATCTGCAACTGGTACCGATTCGCCAGCTGGCGCTGTTTAAAGAGATGCAGGGCGTGAAGGACAACAAGGGCCTGAACGCGGAAGAGAAAACCAGCAAAACCTCGGTGATTAAAGCACAACTGGATGATCTCGACCGCCTGACCGCCGCGCTGGGTGCCATGACCAGCGTAAATAAAGCGGTGCAGTGATTTGTAGGCCTGATAAGTGCAGCGCCATCAGGCAAGCGCGTAAATGCCGGATGGCGGTGCAAACACCTTATCCGGCCTACAACGCAAACACCTGTTCCAACGGAGCCAAATATGCAAACCATCACCGTCGCCCCGCCCAAGCGTAGCTGGTTCTCGCTGCTGAGCTGGGCCATTCTTCTCGCCGTGCTGGTCGTATCGTGGAAAGGGGCCGAAATGGCTCCACTCACGCTGATCGAGGATTCCGGCAATATGGCGACCTTCGCCGCTGACTTCTTCCCGCCGGACTTCAGCCAGTGGCAGGACTATCTCAGCGAAATGGCCATCACCCTGCAAATCGCCGTCTGGGGGACCGCCCTCGCCGTGGTGCTGTCGATTCCTTTCGGCCTGATGTGCGCCGACAACCTGGTGCCGTGGTGGATTTACCAGCCGATGCGTCGCCTGATGGACGCCTGCCGCGCCATCAACGAAATGGTCTTCGCCATGCTGTTTGTGGTTGCGGTCGGTCTCGGGCCGTTCGCCGGGGTGATGGCGCTGTTTATCCACACCACCGGGGTGCTCTCCAAACTGCTTTCCGAGGCGGTAGAAGCCATTGAGCCGGGTCCGGTCGAAGGCATTCGCGCCACGGGTGCTAACAAAATTGAAGAGATCCTCTACGGCGTTCTACCGCAGGTCATGCCGCTGCTCATCTCCTACTCGCTGTACCGCTTTGAGTCCAACGTCCGCTCCGCCACGGTGGTCGGCATGGTTGGCGCAGGCGGCATCGGCGTGACGTTATGGGAGGCGATTCGCGGCTTTCAGTTCCAGCAAACCTGCGCCCTGATGGTGTTAATCATCGTCACCGTCAGCCTGCTGGATTTCCTCTCTCAGCGTTTGCGTAAGCACTTCATCTAATCAGCGAGGCATTGATTGCTATGCACTTGTCTACACATCCGACCAGTTATCCGACGCGTTATCAGGAAATTGCCGCCAGACTTGAGCAGGAGCTTCGTCAACATTATCGCTGCGGTGACTACCTTCCGGCCGAGCATCAGCTTGCCGCCCGCTACGCGGTCAACCGCCACACGTTGCGCCGCGCCATTGACCAGTTGGTCGAACGCGGCTGGGTGCAGCGTCGTCAGGGCGTCGGCGTGCTGGTGCTGATGCGCCCGTTCGATTACCCACTGAATGCCCAGGCGCGCTTCAGTCAGAACCTGCTGGACCAGGGCAGCCATCCCACCAGCGAGAAGTTGCTGGCGGTGCTGCGCCCGGCCTCGAGCCATATTGCCGACGCGCTCAGCGTCACCGAGGGCGACAACGTCATCCATTTGCGCACCCTGCGCCGGGTGAACGGCATCGCGCTCTGTCTTATCGACCACTATTTTTCCGACCTCACCCTCTGGCCGCTGTTGCAGGGCTTTAACCACGGCTCGCTGCACGACTACCTGCGCGAGCAGTTGGGTCTGATGTTACTGCGCACGCAAACACGCATCAGCGCCCGCCGCGCGCAGGCCAAAGAGAGCAAGGTACTGGAAATCCCCAACATGGCGCCGCTGCTGTGCGTGCGCACCCTGAACCACCGTGAAGGCGAAGAACACGCGACGGAATACTCCGTCAGCCTGACCCGCGCCGACATGATCGAATTCACCATGGAGCACTGAATGCACCTTGATACCGCCACCCGCCAGCGCTGGATGCGCGCGCTGGCTTACAGCAACGCTGAAGACCTGAATGCGCGCGTCAACGCGCTGAAACTGACACCAGAATATGAACTTATCCGCGCACCGGAAAGCGGGCTGATGCAGATCCAGGCCCGCATGGGCGGCACCGGCAACCGTTTTTTTGCCGGTGATACCACGATAACGCGCGCCGTCGTACGCCTGAAGAGCGGCACGCTGGGTTATAGCTACCTGCTGGGACGCAACAAACCCCACGCCGAGCAGTGCGCCGTGATCGACGCACTGCTGCAGGAACAGACGTATTTCCAGAGCGTAATGGAAACCTTAATTACCCCGCTGGAAGCGGAACGCGATGCGCTAATTAACGCTCGCCGTGCCGAAGTCAACGCCAGCCGGGTCGACTTCTTCACACTGGTACGCGGAGATAACGCATGACACGATCTACGGCACTACAGAGCGCCTTTAATTTACCCGTCCAGGATGCGCAGCAGTGCTTTCGTCGCCTGCTGAAAGCCATGAGCGAACCGGGGGTGATTGTCGCCCTGCATCAGCTGAAACACGGCTGGCAGCCGCTGGGTCTGGCGACCACCAGCGTGCTGCTGACCCTGGTCGACGGTGACACCCCGGTGTGGCTGGCTCCAGCCATGGATAACGACATTGCCCGACAGAACCTGCGTTTTCACACCAATGCCCCACTGGTAGAACAACCGCAGCAGGCGGCCTTTGCCATCGCCGACAATCGCATTAGCAGCGAACAGCTCAACGCCCTCTCTTCCGGTTCCGCCGTAGCACCAGAGACCAGCGCGACCCTGATTGTGCAGATCGCGGGCTTAAGCGGTGGACGCATGCTGCGCCTGACCGGGGCCGGTATCGCCGAAGAACGGATGATCGCCCCGCAGTTACCGGAATGCCTGATTCATGAACTGACCGAGCGCCCGCATCCGTTCCCGCTGGGGATTGATCTGATCCTCACCTGCGGCGAACGGCTGCTGGCTATTCCGCGAACCACCCACGTGGAGGTGTGCTGATGTACGTTGCCGTCAAAGGGGGCGAGAAGGCAATAGCCAACGCCCACGCGCTGCAGGAGAACCGACGCCGGGGCGATGCGCACATTGCCGAACTGAGCGTGGCGCAAATCGAACAGCAGATGAACCTCGCCGTTGACCGGGTCATGACTGAAGGCGGTATCGCCGACCGTGAACTGGCGGCACTGGCGCTCAAGCAGGCCAGCGGCGACAACATTGAAGCCATCTTTTTGCTACGCGCTTACCGCACGACGCTGGCAAAACTGGCGGTGAGCGAGCCGGTCAACAGCGCAGAGATGCGCCTGGAACGGCGTATTTCCGCCGTCTACAAGGATATTCCCGGCGGGCAGTTGCTGGGTTCAACTTACGACTATACCCACCGCCTGCTTGATTTCACTCTGCTGGCCAACGGCGAGACGCCGCCGCTGCGCGCCGCGGAGAGTGAACAGGATGCCGCCCCGCATGTCTTCTCCCTGCTGGCAAATCAGGGGCTGGCGAAGCACGAAGAGGACGACGGCGCTCAGCCCGATGACATCACCCGCACGCCGCCGGTGTACCCCTGCTCGCGCGCCTCGCGCCTGCAACAGCTAATGCGCGGCGACGAAGGGTATCTGCTGGCGCTGGCTTACTCCACCCAGCGCGGCTACGGGCGCAATCACCCGTTTGCCGCCGAGATCCGCAGCGGCTATGTGGCGCTGGAAATAGTAGCGGAAGAGCTGGGATTTGCGGTAAACGTCGGCGAACTGCTGATGACCGAATGCGAAATGGTGAACGGCTTTGTCGCGCCAGAAAATGACTCTCCCCATTTTACCCGCGGCTACGGGCTGGTGTTCGGCATGAGCGAACGCAAAGCGATGGCAATGGCGCTGGTAGACCGCGCCCTACAGGCACCCGACTACGATGAAACGGTCACGGGACCGGCGCAGGACGAAGAGTTCGTGCTGGCACATGCGGATAACGTCGAGGCGGCGGGTTTTGTTTCCCACCTCAAACTCCCCCACTACGTCGATTTCCAGGCCGAGCTGGAACTGCTCAAACGCCTGCAACAGGAGGCCGTCCGTGACCGCTAATCTTTCCGGCTACAATTTTGCTTATCTCGATGAACAAACGAAACGCATGATCCGCCGGGCACTGCTGAAAGCGGTCGCCATTCCGGGGTATCAGGTACCGTTCGGCGGGCGTGAAATGCCCATGCCCTACGGCTGGGGCACCGGCGGTATTCAGCTTACCGCCAGCGTGATAGGTGAAGCTGACGTGCTGAAGGTCATCGACCAGGGCGCGGATGACACCACCAACGCGGTGTCCATTCGCAACTTCTTCAGGCACGTAACCGGGGTAAACACCACCGACGCGACCTGCGACGCGACGCTTATTCAGACCCGTCACCGCATCCCGGAAACGCCGCTCACGGAAGATCAGATTATTATTTTCCAGGTGCCGATCCCCGAACCGCTGCGCTTTATCGAGCCACGCGAGACGGAAACCCGCACCATGCACGCGCTGGAAGAGTACGGCGTGATGCAGGTGAAGCTGTATGAGGATATCGCCCGCTTCGGCCATATCGCCACCACCTACGCCTATCCGGTCAAGGTCAACGGGCGCTACGTGATGGATCCGTCACCCATCCCAAAATTCGACAACCCGAAAATGGACAGGATGCCCGCGCTGCAGCTGTTCGGGGCCGGGCGTGAAAAACGCATCTACGCCGTACCGCCGTATACCCGAGTCGAGAGCCTCGATTTCGACGATCACCCGTTTACCGTGCAGAGCTGGGATGAACCCTGCGCCATCTGCGGTTCCACCCACAGCTATCTCGACGAAGTGGTGCTCGACGACAGCGGCAAACGGATGTTTGTCTGCTCCGACACCGACTACTGCCGCCAACAGAGCGAGGCCCTTAGCCAATGACGCAACCGCTGCTTTCCGTCAATAACCTGACCCATCTCTACGCGCCGGGCAAAGGCTTCAGCGATGTCTCTTTTGACCTGTGGCCTGGCGAAGTGCTGGGCATTGTGGGCGAGTCCGGTTCCGGCAAAACAACCCTGCTGAAGTCGATTTCCTCGCGCCTGACGCCGCAGTCTGGCGAAATTGTGTATCAGAACCGTTCGCTGTACGCCATGAGCGAAGCCGACCGTCGCCGCCTGCTGCGCACCGAATGGGGCGTGGTACATCAGCACCCGATGGACGGCCTGCGCCGTCAGGTTTCGGCGGGCGGTAATATCGGCGAACGCCTGATGGCCACCGGCGCACGCCACTATGGCGACATCCGCGCTACCGCGCAGCGCTGGCTGACCGACGTCGAAATTCCCGCCTCGCGCATCGACGATCTGCCCACCACCTTCTCCGGCGGCATGCAGCAACGTTTACAGATTGCCCGCAACCTCGTCACCCATCCCAGGCTGGTATTTATGGATGAACCCACCGGTGGGCTGGACGTCTCGGTACAGGCCAAACTGCTGGACCTGCTGCGCGGCCTGGTGGTGGAACTGGATCTGGCCGTGGTGATTGTCACCCATGATTTGGGCGTGGCGCGCCTGCTGGCAGACCGTTTACTGGTGATGAAACAGGGTCAGGTAGTGGAAAGTGGATTAACCGACCGCGTGCTCGACGATCCGCATCATCCGTACACCCAACTGCTGGTGTCGTCGGTGTTGCAGAACTGATTTTTTGTTGTGCCGGATGGCGGCTTACAGGTGCGTTTTTTGTAGGCCGGATAAGCGCAGCGCCATCCGGCAATAAGAACCATGAGGCTCAAATGATCCGCGTAGAAAATGTCAGTAAAACCTTTGTACTGCACCAGCAAAACGGCGTACGCCTGCCGGTGTTGCACAACGCCACTCTGGACGTAAAAAGCGGTGAGTGCGTGGTGCTGCACGGTCACTCGGGCAGTGGGAAATCAACGCTGCTGCGTTCGCTGTACGCCAACTATCTGCCGGACACCGGCCATATTCATATTCAGCACGGCGACGAGTGGGTGGATCTGGTGCAGGCTCCGGCGCGGAAAGTGCTGGAAGTGCGCCGTTCCACCATCGGCTGGGTCAGCCAGTTCCTGCGCGTGATCCCCAGGGTCTCGGCGCTGGACGTGGTGATGCAACCGCTGCTGGATCTGGGCGTCTCCCGCGACGTGTGTGCGGCCAAAGCGGCGCGCCTGCTGGAACGTCTGAACGTCCCGGAAACGCTGTGGCATCTCGCCCCATCGACCTTTTCCGGCGGTGAGCAGCAGCGCGTCAACATTGCGCGCGGGTTTATCGTCGATTACCCAATTTTACTGCTCGATGAGCCCACCGCGTCGCTGGATGCCAAAAACAGCGCCGCCGTAGTGGCACTGATAGAAGAAACCAAAGCGCGCGGCGCGGCAATTGTCGGTATTTTTCACGATCAAACCGTTCGCGACCACGTAGCGGACCGTTTGCACCTGATGGGAACCACAGCATGATTATCAATAACGTAAAGCTGGTGCTGGAAGACGAAGTGGTACAGGGATCGCTGGAAATGGAGGGCGGCGTGATTCGCGCCTTTACCGAAAGCCAGAGCCGTCTACCCGAGGCGCTGGACGGTGAAGGTGGCTGGCTGCTGCCGGGGCTTATCGAACTGCACACCGATAATCTCGACAAATTCTTCACCCCGCGCCCGAAGGTGGATTGGCCCGCGCATTCGGCGATGAGCAGCCATGACGCGCTGATGGTCGCCAGCGGCATCACCACCGTGCTGGATGCAGTGGCGATTGGCGATGTTCGCGACGGCGGCGATCGCCTGGAAAATCTGGAAAAGATGATCAATGCGGTGGAAGAAACGCAGAAGCGCGGGGTCAACCGCGCCGAGCATCGTCTGCATCTGCGTTGCGAACTGCCGCACCACACCACCCTACCGCTGTTTGAAAAACTGGTCGGGCGCGAACCGGTGACGCTGGTTTCACTGATGGATCACTCGCCGGGCCAGCGCCAGTTCGCCAACCGCGAAAAATACCGGGAATATTATCAGGGCAAGTATTCACTTACCGATGAGCAGATGGCCCGCTATGAAGAGGAGCAGTTAGCCCTCGCGGCGCGCTGGTCGCAGCCCAACCGGACCACCATCGCGCAGATTTGTCGCGAACGCCATATTGCGCTGGCAAGCCACGACGACGCTACCCATGGCCATGTTCTCGAATCACATCAACTTGGCAGCGTGATCGCCGAGTTTCCCACCACCTTTGCAGCCGCAGAGGCTTCACGCCAGCACGGCATGAATGTGCTGATGGGCGCACCCAATATCGTGCGCGGCGGCTCGCACTCCGGCAACGTCGCGGCGCATAAGCTGGCTGAACTGGGGCTGTTGGATATTCTCTCCTCTGATTACTACCCCGCCAGCCTGCTCGACGCAGCGTTTCGTGTAGCGGACGACGATGCCAACCGCTTCACGCTGGCGCAGGCGATTCATCTGGTGACCCGTAATCCGGCGCGGGCGCTGAATCTCGACGATCGCGGTGTTATCGCCGAAGGTAAACGCGCGGATCTGGTGCTGGCGCACCGCAAAGGCGATCACGTGCATATCGACCACGTCTGGCGGCAGGGAAAAAGGGTATTCTGACTATGGGAAAACTGATCTGGCTGATGGGGCCGTCCGGCTCCGGTAAGGACAGCCTGCTGGCCGAACTCCGCCAGCAGGAACAGGCGCAACTGCTGGTGGCGCATCGTTACATTACCCGGGCCGCCAACGCCGGGAATGAAAACCATATTGCGCTGAGCGAACAGGAGTTTTTTACCCGCGCCGGACAGAACCTGCTGGCGCTGAGCTGGCATGCCAACGGCTTGTACTACGGCGTCGGCGTGGAGATTGACCTCTGGCTACACGCCGGGTTTGATGTGGTGGTAAACGGCTCCCGCGCCCATCTGCCACAGGCAAAATCACGCTACGGCGCGGCGCTGCTGCCGGTCTGTTTGCAGGTATCACAAGACGTGTTGCGCCAGCGCTTACTGGCGCGCGGGCGAGAAAATGAAACGGAGATTGTCGCCCGTCTTGAACGTGCGGCCCGCTATGCGCCAGAGGACTGCCATACGCTAAACAATGACGGTAGTCTGCTACAGTCAGTGAATACATTGCTCACACTGATGGGACGTAAGCATTCTTATGCCTGAGAGCGCACGGACCCGTAGGCCGGATAAGACGCCTGCGTCGCCATCCGGCTATACATGACCAGGGGAGCAACAATGAGCTTAACGATCACTTTAAGCGGCACTGGCGGCGCGCAGCTGGTGCCGGTTTTTGGCTGCGACTGCCGCGCCTGCCAGCGGGCGCGTTTACAGTCGCAATATCGCCGCCGCCCCTGCAGCGGCGTGGTCAAATTCAACCATGCCGTGACGCTGCTCGACGCGGGGATCCCGCATCTGATGGACGACTGGCCCGCCGGCAGCTTCCGCCAGTTTCTGCTCACCCACTACCATATGGATCATGTGCAGGGACTGTTTCCGCTGCGCTGGGGCGTGGGGAAAACGATCCCGGTATATGGGCCGCCGGATGAACAGGGCTGCGACGATCTGTTTAAGCATCCCGGCATTCTCGACTTTAACCACACCGTCGAACCGTTTGTGGTGTTTAATTTGCAGGGGTTGCAGGTGACACCGCTGCCGCTCAACCACTCAAAGCTGACGTTTGGCTATCTGCTGGAAACCGCGTACAGCCGCGTGGCGTGGCTTTCTGATACCGCCGGGCTGCCCGACAAAACGCTGACGTTTCTGGGCAACAATCAGCCGCAGGCGATGATCATCGACTGTAGCCATGCCCCGCGCACGCAACCGCCGCGCAACCACTGCGATGTAAATACCGTGATTGCGCTCAATGACGTTATCCGCTGCCCACGGGTGATTCTGACCCACATCAGCCATCAGTTCGACGAGTGGCTAATGCATAATCCGCTACCGACAGGCATCGAAGCCGGGTATGACGGCATGGAGATTGTGCTGGATTAAGCGGAGACACTTCATAATAAGACTTGTTAACAGGTCTTTCCCATCCTATATTAAGACCAGTTAAATGGTCTTAAGGAGCGATAATGCCACATATCATTTTAAGCGACACCACCGCGAGCGTGAGTGAGCTAAAAAAGAACCCGATGGCGACTGTTAGCGCAGGGGATGGGTTTCCGGTCGCAATCCTGAACCGTAACCAGCCTGCCTTTTATTGTGTTCCCGCTGAGCTTTACGAAAAAATGCTTGATGCGCTGGACGATCAGCAACTGGTTAAATTAGTCCATGAACGGAGCCAACAGCCACTGGTGGATGTTGGTCTGGACAGCTATTTATGAGTTATACGGTAAAATTCAGGGAAGATGCGCTGAAAGAATGGCAAAAATTGGATAAAACCATTCAGCAGCAGTTTGCCAGAGAACTCAAGAAATGCGGTGAAAATCCGCATGTCCCCTCCGCGAAGCTCAGGGGAATAAAAGATTGCTATAAAATCCAACTACGCACTTCAAGGTTCCGTCTTGTTTATCAAGTTATTGACGACACCCTGGTCATCGCTGTCGTTGCTGTCGGTAAACGCGAGCGTAGTGAAGTTTATAATCTTGCCAGCGAAAGACTACGTTAACGATCGTAATCGTCTTCCATTCTACGTTCTTCATCTTCCAGCTGACGCCGTTCCTGATCGAGCCGACGCTGGCGGTCATCCAGCTGCCGACGGCGGTCTTCAAACTGGCGGCGACGATCGTCATATTGCCTGCGGCGATCGTCGCTTACCTGGCGTTGCCAGCTTTCGTCGCGCGAGTCATCGTAATCCCGATTATTATCAGGCTTATAGGCGTCGCTGACGGCGCGTTGAATATTGCCGATGGCGTCATCAATAATATCCGCCTGCGCCGACACGGTGGTCAGCATCAGCAAACTGAAAAAAAAGATCGTCGGGGAGCGTGTCATAAACCAGCCTCAAAAAGAAACTCGCCCCACGGTAATCAAAGCGCTTGCTCACGAGTAGCGGAGGAATCTCAATTGCGCGGATGACGCAGCGCCTGCGCCAGCTCCCCGCGGGTAAACGGTTTTCGCAGTAGCGCCACCTCCGGCAGGGCCGGGTTGTGTGCCGGACGCAAATCCTGACCGCTGATCAGAAGGATACTCAACTGCGGGTAATGCTTTAGCGCATGGTTAACCACATCCACGCCGCTTAATCCACCGGGCAGCATGAGGTCGCTGATCAGAATGTCGATCTCTGAAGATGCGGCAAGCAAGTGCATCGCCTGCTCGCCGTTGGCGGCCTCCAGCGTCAGATAACCCAGCAGGTGGAGCTGCTCACACAACGTCTGGCGCACATCGGCCTCATCTTCGAGCACCAACACCAGTTTCTCACCGCTGTTCGCCGCATGTTCCACCACAGGGATGTCCTGAGGCTGCACCGGCACAATGGCGCGCGGAAGCTGTAACCGGACCGTGGTCCCTTGCCCCGGCGCGCTCTCAATTTCCACCCGACCACCGGACTGACGCACAAAACCGTACACCATCGACAGGCCCAGCCCGCTGCCGCTGCCGGTCTGTTTGGTGGTGAAGAACGGTTCGAAGACCTGCGCTTTGATCTCCTGCGACATCCCACAGCCCTGATCGGCCACCTCCAGCATCACCATGTCCTGCTTGCGTCCGTCGCTGCGCGTGACCCGCTGATTCCAGCTGCGAATTTTAATCGTACCCGCCTGCCCGTCCATCGCATCACGGGCGTTCATCACCAGATTAATAATGGCGTTTTCCAGCTGGCTGACGTCGATCCACGCCGGCCAGGCGGGTGACTGCGCTTCAATCTCCAGCGTCAGCGTCGCCGGTAGCGAATGGCGCATCAGCTCCCCCAGGTTCTCCAGCAACGTTTTCAGCTCCACCGCATGTGGGTGCAGCGATTGCTTGCGCGAAAAAGCCAGCAGTCGCTGGGTCAGCAGCGCCCCGCGCTCGGCGGCTTTTAGCGCCCGGTTGATGCGCGGCGCATCGGGCGAGTCCGGACTGACCAAATCCAGACTGCCAATAATCACTGCCAGCAGGTTATTGAAATCATGCGCTAATCCACCCGTTAACTGCCCCACCGCCTTCAGCTTTTGGCTGTGCAGTAACGCTTCTTCCAGCCCCTGACGCTCGGTGCGGTCGATTTCCATCTGCGTTGTTTTTTCTTTCAGCAGCCGAGTGGTGTGTTCAAGCGACGCCGTATTGCGGGCAAACACGCTAAAGGCGCGCGCCAGCTCTCCCAGCTCATCGCGCCGCTGCAGGGCCGGCACGCTGACGTCCGATTCGCCATGCGCCAGCCGGGTCATCGCCCGCGAGATAGCCGTCAGGTTCGAGCCTAAGTTGCGGTAGATATACCAGCCGGCAAAGCCGGTGATCACCACCGCCAACAGCGCAAAAATCATGATAAACAGCACGCCGGACTGCAGTTCCTGATGGCTTTGCGCCACCCGCTGCTCGGAGATACTCGCCACCTGCGAGACATACTGGTTGATATCGCTGTTGAGGATCGCCACCAGCGCTTTGATATGGAACATATACCAGCTGATCGCCAGGTCACTCTGCTCCAGCGCGGACGAAAGCGGCTCCAGCTTATGCAGTTCGAGGTTGAAGTCGCTAAGAATACGACTCACCAACTGGCTGGGGTTTTGCAGAACAAGCGCGGGCATCACGCCGCCCAACTGTTTAATTACCGAACGCGGCGTCGGCGTTTCAATGGCGGCAACGATCAGGCGGTCCATCTGCCTCAGCAGCGCGTCATCCTGCGCGCCGGTGAGTTTTTGCAGATGGCGTAAATAACTTTGATTCTGGTACAACGAACTGAGCAAAGCATTCCGTTCCAGATGCCGCAACTGCCCGCGCTGCAGCATGCCTTCCACACTGCTTTGCAGTTCGTTACTGCGCTGGATAATGCGCTCGACCAGCCCCGGTTCCTGCTGCGCCAGCGGGGCGCTGGCCAGCTGTTCCAGCGAATGCTTGAGCGCGCGCTGGGTCTCCTGTAGCCGTTCCGCTTCACCTTTGTATTCCAGCGCCCCCACGACCTGTGAGAGCCGCACCGCCGCCGTCGCGACGTTCGCCGTGTCGCGCGCCAGATTCATGCTGCCGGTCATGTCATCAACGGTTTGCTGTTGCACCTGTTCCTGGATCTGGCTGGCATGCTGAAAGCCCAGCACCGCCACCCCGCTGACCATCAGCGTGACCGCCACCACCAGCAGATTGAAGAACAGCAATCGCCCGCGCGCACTGGCGAAAAAGTGACGTCCGGGTTGCGGCATATCACGCTCCATGAAGAAAAATCGCAATATGACAAATATGAACGGCTTCTGACATTTTGCATTTACATTCCTGTGATGGACTGCTGATATCGGCCACCCCGCAGGAGATCCGTTATGAGCAAGACACCGGTTCTGGAGATGCGCAACATTGCCAAAGCATTCGGCAAATTTTACGCGCTGAAAGGGGTCGATTTAACGGTGTGGTCCGGCGAAATCCACGCCCTGATGGGTGAAAACGGCGCCGGGAAAAGCACCCTGATGAAGATCCTCGCCGGGGCCTATACCGCCACCAGCGGTGAGATCTTAATTGACGGTCAGCCCTTTCATATTCGCGGACCCAAGGATGCGCTGAGCGCTGGCATCACGCTGATTTATCAGGAGATGCAGCTCGCGCCAAATCTGACGGTAGCGGAAAATATCTTTCTTGGCAGCGAACTGTCGTGCGGTGGTTTGGTACAGCGCAAAGAGATGGTGATGCAGGCGCAAAAGGTCATCGACCGGCTCGGGGCACAATTTAAGGCCAGCGATCGGGTCATGACGCTGACCATCGCCGAGCAGCAGCAGGTCGAAATCGCCCGCGCCCTGCACCGTAACAGCCGCATCCTGGTCATGGATGAACCCACCGCCGCCCTCTCTTCACGTGAAACCCACCGCCTGTTTGAGCTGATCATGCGCCTGCGTGATGAGGGGATGGCGATTATCTACATCAGCCACCGCATGGCGGAAGTGTATGAACTTTCGGATCGCGTCAGCGTGTTGCGCGACGGGCAGTACGTCGGCAGCCTGACCCGCGACAAGCTTAACGCCTCTGAACTGGTGCGCATGATGGTCGGCCGCCCGTTAAGCGATCTGTTCAACAAAGAACGCGATATCCCTTTAGGCAAGGCGCGCCTGAACGTGCATCACCTGACCGATGGCAACAAAGTCCAGCCGTGCAGTTTACTGGTGCGTTCCGGGGAGATTGTCGGCCTGGCCGGGCTGGTCGGCGCCGGTCGCTCCGAGTTGGCACAGCTGATTTTTGGCGTGCGCAAAGCCATCAGCGGCATGATTGAAGTCGACGGCGAGCCGGTGGTGATCCACTCCCCGCGTGAGGCCATCGATCACGGTATCGGCTTTCTGACCGAGAACCGCAAAGAACAGGGGCTGTTTTTAGAGCTGGCGGCGGCTGAAAACATCACCATGGCCACGCTGGAGCGTGACGCCAACTGGGGCATGCTGAACCGCAAAAAAGCGCAGACCATCTCCGATGACGCCATTCAGTTGCTCAACATCCGCGTACCCCACGCGCAGGTCCGCGCGGGCGGACTGTCCGGCGGCAATCAGCAAAAATTACTTATCTCTCGCTGGGTCGCGATTGGCCCACGCATTTTGATCCTCGACGAACCCACGCGCGGCGTGGACGTCGGCGCCAAAAGCGAGATATACCGGATCATGAACGAAATGGCGCGCAAAGGTGTGGCTATCTTAATGATCTCCAGCGAACTGCCGGAAGTGGTCGGCATGAGTGACCGGGTGTACGTGATGCGCGAAGGCAGTATTGCCGGTGAGCTGAACGGACAAAGCATTACTCAGGAAAATATTATGACGCTGGCAACCGGCGTGAACGACTCCCATCATCAGGCGGTGTCCCATGAATAATCCAACCCCTTCCCAGCCGGCGGCCAAATCCGCTTCCGCGAAAAAAATGTTGATGGGCGATCTGATGCAAACGGTCGGTATCTTGCCCATTTTAATCCTGATTGTGGCGGTATTTGGCTTTATCGCACCCAACTTTTTTACCGAAAGTAACCTGCTCAACATCACCCGTCAGGCGTCGATCAACATCGTGCTGGCAGCGGGGATGACCTTCATCATTCTCACCGGTGGGATCGACCTTTCCGTCGGTTCCATTCTTGGCACCACTGCGGTGGCGGCGATGGTCGTGTCGCTGATCCCGGAGCTGGCACTGTTGTCGATTCCGGCGGCATTGATGCTTGGCCTGGCACTGGGGCTGTTTAACGGCGCACTGGTCGCCTTTGCCGGACTGCCACCGTTTATCGTCACCCTTGGCACCTATACCGCGCTGCGCGGCGCGGCTTACCTGCTGGCGGACGGCACCACGGTTATCAACTCCAATATCAGCTTCGAGTGGATCGGTAACAACTACCTCGGGCCGATCCCGTGGCTGGTGGTGATTGCGTTGGCGGTCATTGCGGTGTGCTGGTTCATTCTGCGTCGCACCACGTTGGGCGTTCATATTTACGCGGTGGGCGGCAACATGCAGGCCGCACGGTTAACCGGTATCAAAGTGTGGCTGGTGCTGCTGTTCGTCTACGGCATGAGCGGGCTGCTTTCCGGCCTCGGCGGGGTGATGAGCGCCTCGCGACTGTACAGCGCCAACGGCAACTTGGGCATGGGCTATGAGCTGGACGCCATCGCCGCGGTGATCCTCGGCGGCACCAGTTTTGTCGGCGGGATCGGCACCATCACCGGCACGCTGGTAGGGGCGTTGATTATCGCTACGCTCAATAACGGCATGACGCTAATGGGCGTGTCTTATTTCTGGCAACTGGTGATCAAAGGGGCGGTGATCATCATAGCGGTGCTCATCGACAAATACCGTACCCGACACCATCAAAGTGCATAGACAAGCTTACTGGCCTACATATTCGTAGGCCTGATAAGCGCAGCGCCATCAGGCGTATAACAACAATACCCTACGTGAGGAAACGAGTATGCGTTTGAAGCCATTAGTTACCGCGCTCTGTGCTGGCGCACTGCTTGCCGCGACGCCGTATGTGCAGGCAAAAGAACTGAAATCCATCGGCGTAACGGTCGGCGATCTTGCCAACCCGTTCTTCGTGCAGATAACCAAAGGTGCAGAACTGGAAGCGCGCAAGCTGGCGGGGGATAACGTCAAAGTGACGCTGGTGTCCAGCGGCTACGATCTCGGTCAACAGGTGTCGCAGATAGACAACTTTATTGCCGCTAAAGTCGACATGATCATTCTTAACGCGGCAGATTCCAAAGGCATCGGCCCGGCGGTAAAACGGGCGAAAGACGCGGGGATTGTGGTCGTCGCCGTTGACGTGGCAGCGGAAGGCGCTGACGCCACCATCACCTCCGACAACACCCAGGCCGGCGAAATGGCCTGTAAATACATCACCGACCGCCTGAAAGGGAAAGGCAACGTCGTTATCATCAACGGGCCGCCGGTTTCCGCCGTGCAGAACCGCGTAGAAGGCTGCCAGACCGAGTTCAAACGCCACCCGGACATCAAGGTGCTGTCGCATAATCAGAACGCGAAGGGCAGCCGTGAAGGCGGGCTGGAGATCATGACCGCTCTGCTGGCGGCCAATCCGAAGATCGACGGCGTGTTCGCCATTAACGATCCGACAGCGATCGGGGCCGATCTGGCTGCAAAACAGGCGCAGCGTAGTGAATTCTTTATTGTCGGCGTCGACGGATCGCCGGACGGCGAAGAGGCGCTGAAGCGGGAAAACTCATTATTTGTGGCGACCCCGGCACAAGATCCGCAGGTGATGGCAGCCAAAGCGGTCGAAATCGGCTATGACATATTGCAGGGTAAACCCGCGCCGAAAGAGCCCGTGCTGATCCCGGTGACGATGATCGATAAGAACAACGTCGGCAGCTATAAGGGTTGGACGGTGAAATAAGTCGCCACAACAACGCCGGATGGCGGCAAAAATGCCTTATCCGGCCTACAAGATCGCTATGAATTTGTAGGCCGGATAAGCGCAGCGCCATCCGGCATTATATTAAGGAGAATTCTGTCCATGAAACGCTCCGCAATAAATGAGATTCTGGGTCACACGCGCCAGTTTTTTTCCTTGCACGACGTGCATCTCCCACCCTTCGCCAGCTTCCCACCCACCCAATGGCGCAAACTCGACGCCGGAGCCTGGAGTGAAGTCTTTGACCTCAAACTCGGCTGGGACGTCACCGCATTCGGCGGTGATAACTTTGCCGCCCTGGGCTTAACGCTGTTTACCCTGCGTAATGGTTCACCAAAAGGCATGCCCTATGAGAAATGCTACGCCGAAAAAATCATGCACGTCCGCGATGGCCAGGTGACGCCCATGCATTTTCACTGGCGCAAACGCGAAGACATTATCAATCGCGGCGGCGGTAATTTGATTGTGGAACTGTGGAACGCCGGAGTCAGAGAACAAACGGAAGACAGCGACGTCAGCGTAGTGATTGACGGCTGCCGGCAAACGCACGCAGCGGGCAGCCAGCTGCGCCTGACGCCAGGGGAAAGCATCTGCCTGACGCCCGGTCTGTATCATAGCTTCTGGGCCGAAGAAGGGTTTGGCGACGTGCTGGTTGGCGAAGTTTCTTCGGTTAACGACGACGATCACGATAACCATTTCCTGCAACCCATCGCCCGCTATAACGACATTGAAGAAGACGAACCGGCGCTGCTGGTGTTGTGTAACGAATATCGCCTGTTCCGCTAACCAAGGAGCGCATTATGCCGTTGATTTCCCTCGCCGATGGCCTCGCCCATGCTCGCGAGCACCGCTATGCCTTAGGCGCGTTTAACGTTCTGGATTCGCACTTCCTGCGTGCGCTGTTTGCCGCCGCGAAGCAGGAACGATCGCCATTTATTATCAACATTGCCGAAGTGCATTTTAAATATATCTCGCTGGATTCTCTGGTCGAAGCGGTAAAGTTCGAAGCCGCACGCCATGACATTCCGGTGGTGCTTAACCTCGATCACGGCCTGCATTTTGAGTCGGTGGTGCGGGCGCTGCGCTTAGGCTTCAGCTCGGTGATGTTCGATGGTTCTACGCTGGAGTACGAGGAGAATATTCGCCAGACCCGCGAGGTGGTGAAGATGTGCCACGCCGTCGGCGTGTCGGTGGAAGCAGAGCTGGGGGCCGTCGGCGGCGATGAAGGCGGAGCGCTGTACGGCCATGCCGACGAGTCGCTGTTTACCGACCCGATGCTGGCACGGGATTTCGTCGACAGAACCGGCATTGATGCCTTAGCCGTCGCCATTGGCAATGCCCACGGCAAGTACAAAGGCGACCCCAAACTCGACTTCCCGCGACTGGACGCCATTCGACAGCAGGCGGCAATCCCGCTGGTACTGCACGGCGGCTCCGGCATTAGCGACGACGATTTCCGTCGCGCCATCGAGCTTGGCATCCACAAAATCAACTTCTATACCGGTATGTCACAGGCGGCGCTGGCGGCGGTGGAGTCGCGGATGAACAACCGCCAGCCGCTGTACGACGAATTTGCTGAGCTGCTGTTGGGTATCGAAGAGGCCATTACCGATACCGTCTCCGAACAGATGCGCATCTTTGGCAGCGCGGGGCAGGCCTGATGGAACGCAGAGGCATTATCGCCGCAGGCAACATGCTGGTCGATCATGTGCATCAAATTGTGCAGTGGCCGGAATGCGGTTGGCTGGCGGAGATCACCCACAGCGAACGCGCTACCGGCGGTGCGCCCCTGAACGTGCTGCTGACGCTGGCGAAAATGCACACCGGGCTACCGCTGCAGGCGGTGGGATTGATCGGTCAGGACAGCGATGGTGACTACATTATGGCGATGCTCGAGCAGTATCACGTGAATCGCCAGCACGTGCAGCGCACCACGTCCGCCCCCACCTCGATGTCGCAGGTGATGACCGACCCGAGCGGCCAGCGCACTTTTTTTCATTCTCCCGGCGCAAACCGGCTGCTGGACCTGCCCGCCTTTGAGCAGCTTGATAGCACGATGAAAATTTTCCATCTCGGCTATCTGCTGCTGCTCGACAGCCTGGACAAGCCGGATGATACCTTTGGCACGCGCAGCGCTCGGCTACTGGCGCAAATGCGCGATAACGGGTTTGAAACATCGCTGGACCTGGTGTCGCGCAAGGGCGATCCGCGCTATCAGCCGCTGGTAATGCCAGCGCTCCGTCATCTCGATTATCTGGTGATTAACGAGCTGGAGGCCGGGGAATTCAGCGGGCTGGCGATCCGCCAGCCTAACGGTGAGCTGCATATCCCGCACATCGCCAGCGCTGCACGTGAGCTGCTGGACGCGGGCGTGCGCCAGCGGGTGGTGATCCACTGCCCGGAAGGCGCCTGGGGCGAAACGCCGGATCGAGACGGCACATGGATCCCTTCGCAGTATCTGGCGCAGGAGGAGATCGTCGGCAGCGTCGGTGCGGGGGATGCATTTTGCGCCGGATTTTTGTACGGCTGCCATGAGCACTGGTCGCTGGAAGAGAGTATCCGGCTGGCGCACGCCTGCGCGCGGGCCAGTTTGCTGTGCGCCAATGCCATCGACGGCGCGAAAACGCTGGCAGAGTTAAAAGCTGGGATGGCTGATGCCTGATGCGCTGCGCTTATCAGGCCTACGTAGCCATTATCGCTTTTGTAGGCTGGATAAGGCGTTTACGCCGCATCCGGCAACTGCACACGATCACGCCGCTTTTTCGTGATGCTGGACGTCAGCGGCAAACACGTATCCCAACCCGCGCAGGGTTTTAATCAGCATAGGCTGATGCGGGTTGGCTTCTATTTTGCGCCGCAGTCGCATGATTAACACGTCGATGGTGCGATCAAACACCTCGACGCTGTCGCTGCGCGTCAGTTCCAGCAGCTGCTCGCGGCTCAGCACCCGCCGGGCATTTTGTGCCAACGCCAGCAGCAGGCTGTATTCGCCCTGCGTCAGGTCGACTTTCAACTGCTGGGGATTACGCAACTGGCAGCCCGCGGTATCCAGATGCCAGCCATTAAAGGAAAGCCCGGTAGTTTGCGCACCCGAGCCTTCAGGCGTGAGCACGCCTACGCGTCTGAGCACCGCCTTCACCCGCGCCACCAGCACCCGCGCATTGAACGGTTTACCGATGTAATCATCAGCGCCCATTTCCAGCCCGACCACCACATCCGACTCACTGCCCATTCCTGTGAGCATCACTACCGGCAGGCCAGGCCTCATCTTTTGCACCTGTTGCAGCACCATCAGGCCGTTGGTGTCGGGCAGCACCATATCCAGTAAAACCAGCGCAATATCCGGCTGAGTCTCAATGCAGCGCAACGCCGCCTGTCCGGTATGACAGGCCGTCACGGCAAAGACGTGTTCGCTCAACACATCCTCCAGGAGTGCGCAGATTGTTACGTCATCATCCACAACCAGTATCGCCGGCTTCATTGTTTTTCCCCATCTCGCGCCAACTCAAATGAGTGTGAATGATTCTGCACAGAGTGACAGCGATAAGGCACAAGGACGTGCGGGAAACATAGCCCCGGTCACACTGCCGGGCCGTCACACTTGTAGGATTCGTCACGTCAAATATGACGACAGCCTGTTTTTCGTCAGGGTTTTGCACAAATGATGCCCGTATTATCGGCCAATGCCCCTGCTAAAAACATGGCATAAAAGATGCATAACAAAAACGACAAGCGCGTATGCGCGATTTGATTAACTGGAGCGAGACCGATGAAAAAAGTCGTCACGGTTTGCCCATATTGCGCATCAGGTTGCAAAATCAACCTGGTGGTCGATAACGGCAAAATCGTCCGGGCTGAGGCGGCGCAGGGGAAAACCAACCAGGGTACCCTGTGTCTGAAGGGCTATTATGGCTGGGATTTTATCAACGATACCCAGATCCTAACCCCTCGCCTGAAAACCCCAATGATCCGTCGCCAACGTGGCGGCAAACTGGAATCTGTTTCCTGGGATGAAGCGCTGGATTACGTGGCAACTCGCCTGAGCGCCATCAAAGCGAAGTATGGCCCGGATGCTATTCAGACGACCGGTTCATCTCGCGGAACGGGTAATGAAACCAACTATGTAATGCAAAAATTCGCACGCGCCGTTATTGGTACCAATAACGTTGACTGCTGCGCTCGCGTCTGACACGGCCCTTCGGTTGCAGGTCTGCACCAATCGGTCGGTAACGGCGCAATGAGTAATGCGATTAACGAAATTGATAACACCGATTTAGTGTTTATTTTCGGGTACAACCCGGCGGATTCCCACCCTATCGTGGCGAATCACGTGATTAACGCTAAACGTAACGGGGCGAAAATTATCGTCTGCGATCCGCGCAAAATTGAAACCGCGCGCATTGCCGACATGCACATCGCGTTAAGAAACGGCTCGAATATCGCGCTGCTCAACGCTATGGGTCATGTCATCATCGAAGAAAAACTGTACGACCAGGCGTTCGTGGCCTCACGTACGGAAGGCTTCGAAGAGTACAGCAAGATCGTCGAAGGCTATACGCCGGAGTCCGTCGAAGACATTACTGGCGTGAGCGCACAGGAAATTCGTCAGGCTGCACGTATGTATGCATCGGCAAAAAGCGCGGCTATCCTGTGGGGCATGGGCGTGACCCAGTTCTATCAGGGCGTGGAAACCGTGCGTTCACTGACCAGCCTCGCCATGCTGACCGGCAACCTCGGTAAGCCAAGCGTGGGCGTTAACCCGGTTCGTGGCCAGAACAACGTTCAGGGCGCGTGCGACATGGGTGCGCTGCCGGATACCTATCCGGGCTATCAGTACGTTAAATTCCCAGAAAACCGCGAGAAATTTGCTAAAGCCTGGGGCGTAGAAAGCCTGCCTGCCCATACCGGCTATCGCATCAGCGAGCTGCCGCACCGTGCGGCGCATGGCGAAGTGCGCGCGGCGTACATTATGGGTGAAGATCCATTACAGACCGATGCTGAACTGTCCGCAGTGCGCAAAGGTTTTGCGGATCTGGAACTGGTCATCGTGCAGGATATCTTCATGACCAAAACCGCCGCTGCCGCAGACGTTATTTTACCGTCTACGTCATGGGGTGAGCATGAAGGCGTCTACTCTGCGGCTGACCGTGGCTTCCAGCGCTTCTTTAAAGCAGTTGAGCCGAAGTGGGATCTGAAAACGGACTGGCAGATTATCAGTGAAATTGCTACCCGTATGGGCTACCCGATGCACTACAACAACACCCAGGAAATCTGGGATGAGTTGCGCGGCCTGTGCCCGGATTTCTACGGCGCCACCTACGAGAAGATGGGCGAACTGGGCTATATCCAGTGGCCTTGTCGCGACACCTCGGATGCCGATCAGGGCACGTCTTACCTCTTCAAAGAGAAGTTTGACACCCCGAACGGTCTGGCACAGTTCTTTACCTGCGACTGGGTTGCGCCAATCGACAAGCTGACCGACGAGTACCCGATGGTCCTGTCGACGGTGCGCGAAGTCGGCCACTACTCTTGCCGTTCAATGACCGGCAACTGTGCGGCACTGGCGGCATTAGCGGATGAACCGGGCTACGCCCAGATCAACACCGCCGATGCTGAACGTCTGGGCATTCAGGATGAAGAGCTGGTGTGGGTTAACTCGCGTAAAGGTCGTGTCATCACGCGTGCGGCAGTCAGCGATCGCCCGAACAAAGGCGCGATTTACATGACCTACCAGTGGTGGATTGGGGCCTGTAATGAACTGGTCACCGAGAACCTGAGTCCGATTACCAAAACGCCAGAGTACAAGTACTGTGCCGTCAACGTTGAGCGCATTGCCGATCAGCGTGCTGCCGAGCAGTATGTGATTGATGAGTACACCAAGCTGAAAGCCAGTCTGCGCGAAAGCGCGATGGGCTGATCTGCCGGATGGCGGCATGAATGCCTTATCCGGCCTACGACCTGTTTCCACTGTAGGCCTGATAAGATGCGTTGGCATCGCCATCAGGCATTTTCCTTACAACGGTCTCCATTCGGAGGCCGTTTTTTTATGCAAATAATCTCTCTATACTGTTCGTTCCCTACTCTAAATCTAAAAATAAGATGAAACGACTTTTCGCCTTGATGGTGTTATTGACATGTTTTGCCCATGCCGAAGAACCAGGTAGCCAGTTCCTGAAGGCCGCAGAGGCTGGAGACCGACGCGCACAATACTTTCTCGCCGATACCTGGTTTAGTTCAGGCAATTTGAGTAAAGCCGAATACTGGGCGCAAAAGGCTGCCGACAATGGCGATTCGGACGCCTGGGCTCTGTTGGCACAAATTAAAATTACCAATCCAGTCAGTCTGGATTATCCGCAAGCCAAAACGCTGGCTGAAAAAGCGGCCCAGGCGGGCAGTAAGAGCGGCGAAATTACACTGGCACGTATCCTGGTCAATACCCAGGCGGGGCGTACCGATTACCCCAAAGCCATTACGCTGTTACAAAACGCCTCGGAGAATCTGGAGAGCGACTCAGCCGTTGATGCGCAGATGCTGCTCGGCCTGATTTACGCCAACGGCGTAGGCATTCCCGCAGACGATGACAAAGCCACCTGGTATTTCAAACGCAGCTCGGCCATTTCGCGTACCGGGTATTCCGAGTACTGGGCCGGGATGATGTTCTTAAACGGTGAGCAGGGTTTTATTGAAAAGAATAAACAGAAGGCGCTGCACTGGTTGAATCTGAGCTGTACGGAAGGGTTTGATACCGGCTGCGAAGAGTTTGATAAGTTAACGAACGGGTAGTGAAGGTGGATTGCCTGATAAGCATAGCGCCATCCGGCAATCCAGAGCGGGTTGCCGGATGGCGGCGTTGCCTTATCCGGCCTACACGGCGGTCTTATCAAATTTGCCCAATACTTCGCGCTCATAGGCCAGCGCTTTTTTACGGTCAAATTTGTGTTCCCACTTGGCGATAACCAGTACCGCCAACGCGTTACCCACCACGTTCAGCGCAGTACGCGCCATGTCGAGGATACGGTCAACACCGGCGATAAATGCCAGACCTTCCAGCGGAATACCCACGCTACCCAGCGTAGCCAACAGCACCACAAACGACACACCCGGCACACCCGCGATCCCTTTCGAGGTCACCATCAGCGTCAGCACCAGTACGATTTCCTGCCACAACGACAGGTCAATGCCGTACAGCTGGGCGATAAAAATCGCGGCGATACTCTGGTACAGCGTCGAACCGTCAAGGTTGAACGAATACCCGGTCGGCACCACAAAACTGGTGATGGAGGCCGGTGCGCCATAGGCTTCCATCTTCTCAATAATACGCGGTAGCACGCTCTCAGAGCTGGCGGTAGAGTAGGCCAGAATCAGTTCGTCTTTCAGGATACGAATCAGGATCCAGATGCTCAAACCGCACACGCGCGCCACGATACCGAGCACCACCAGCGCGAAGAACAGGATGGCGAAATGCACCAGCAGCACCAGCTTCGCCAGCGGCCACAGGGAGGCAAAACCGAAGTTCGCCACGGTGACGGCGATCAGCGCAAAGACACCGACCGGCGCATAACGCATCACCATGTGCGTCACTTTAAACATCGTTTCAGAGATGGAACGGAACACGGTCACCAGCGGTTCGCGGTGAGTGGCCGGCAGTGAAGACAGGCCCAGACCAAACAGCACCGAGAAGAAGATAATCGGCAGCATGTCGCCTTTCGCCATCGACGCAACGATGTTGGTCGGCACCAGTGACAAAATCGTACCCATCAGGCCATGCGCGTGGCTCTGCACTTCTGCGGTTGTACTTTGATATTTCGAAATATCCACGGTCGCCAGCTGCGACATATCGACACCGGTACCAGGCTGGAACACATTCGCCAGCGTGATGCCGAGGATAATTGCCACGGTGGTGATCACTTCGAAATAGATAATGGTTTTGGCGCCAATACGACCCAGCTGTTTGGCATCACCGACCCCGGCAATACCGACGATCAACGTGGAGATAACTATCGGCACAACAATCATTTTGATCAGGTGGATAAAGATATCCCCTGCCGGAGACAGCAGGTTAACTACCAGCCATTCGCGGCTGTCACTGTGATAATGCAGGTAACTCCCCAGCAAAATGCCCAGCACCATGGCGATCAAAATCTGCCAGGCCAGGCTGACTTTCAAATTTTTCATAACAACGGACTTCCTCGATGGAGCGCTATTTCACATATAACCTATGGGAATAGTACATACTGAAAGGGTATGAATTGTGTTGCGTTCGTTTATGGAATTTTTTAACGCTTATTATCATTATCATTTGCATGGCATTCAGCGCAACCCTTTAAGAACAGGGCCTTTAGCTGATTTTATGCATAAAAACGCGAGTTTATGCGGGTCATCATGAATAACTTTTTGTTATAAAAGAATATTCATTTGATAAAAAATGAAGAATTATGACTGTGCGTTTTTTTCGCTAATTTGTTCAACTGCTGTTTTTTTGCACAGCAAAAACGACGCAAATCACAAAAAAACAAAAATTATTTTTGTCGATTCTGCAGCAATTTCGCCATATTGATTGAGTCAATCAACTGAGCACGATCCACCCTCGGCGAGTTTAAATCGAGAACTTTTTGCCACTGCAAAATAGCCTGTGCATAGTCGGCCTGCATAAACGCATCAGCAGCCAGCAGCATCAGCGCGGTAACTTCTGTCGGGTCCAGCGCCAGCGATTTCTCAATCATCTCACGGGTTTGCGGCGTCATATGCTGCCCGGACTGATAGTACAGCACCGTCGCCAGTGCCGAATAGATCTCGGCGTTTTCACCGCGCAAACGCAGCGCCTGCTCATAGGCCAGTAGCGCATTATGATACGCGTTTTGCCAAAGATAATACTCACCCAGTTGCGCCCATTGCGTGCTGTCTTGCGGGTTGGCACGTATTTTTGACTGCAGCGAAAGCAGCTGTTTTTCCTGCATATTTTCATCAGAAAACGCATGTAACGGGTCAGCCAGTCGCGCCTGCTCCTGCTGGACCGCCTGCCATTTAGGCGACAACAAATACCCTCCCGTGCAGGCAATCACCATCAGCACAGCTATAGCGGCCAGGCGTTTTACCGGCATCGGACGCAACGGTGCACAACATTCAGGCTGACTCATCGTTCATCCTCTTCTACGCGCTGATGCGTTCTCACCCGCCAGATAATCACGCCCACCAGCAGCAATAACAGGCACGGCAGTGCCCACAACAACAGCGTCTGCTTATTGAGCGGCGGGTTATAGCGGACGAAATCACCGTAACGATCGGTCATCCACGTGGTGATCTCATGTTCACTTTTGCCCTCTGCCACCATGCTATACACCTGATGACGCATACTGACCGCCACCGGCGCATTGGATTCCAGTAAGTTTTGATTCTGGCACTGTGGGCAGCGCAACTGGCTGGCAATAGACAGCGCTTTTTCCTGCTGTTGCGGGTTGTCAAAACGCCAGGTGTCGACAACCTGGGCATGCGTAGCGAAAGTGATGAAAAACAAGACGATCGTTAAGAGTAAAAACTTTCTGCCGGATGGCGCTGCGCTTATCCGGCCTACGGTTTGCGTACCCTGTAGGCCGGATAAGGCGTTTACGCCGCCATCCGGCAACGCTGTGATTAATTTACGCATCGCGCTTTCTCCCCCGCCAGCCGCTGAGCAGCGCGCCGAATACCATCAGCAGCCCTCCGCCCCAAACCCAACGCACACCACTTTGCACGTACAAGCGCATGGCATAGCGCTCCGGTCCGGTTTTTTCGCCGATCACCGCGTACCAGTCGTGCAGCAGGTTCCAACGGATACCCGGCTCCATCATTTGCTGGCGACGCGCGGAATAGAAGCGTCTTTCGGGCTGCAGGCTGCCGATGCGTTTCTCATCCTGCCAGAGCGTAATCAGCGCCTTTTCACTGGTGTAGTTTCCTTTTGCTTCCAGAGAGAGGTGCTCAAAGCGGAAAACATAGCCTGCCAGTTCAACCTGCTGCCCAGGACTCAGATTCAGGCTCACTTCCTGGCGGCTCCCGCTGGAGAACACGATCCCTGCAGCAAAAACCAGCACGCCAGCATGCGCCAGCAGCGCCGGAAGCTGGCTTCGCAGCGGCACCTTCCGGCTTCTGATCGTCGCTATCACGATGACCACCAGCATCAGCAGGCCAAACGGCAGCGTTGCACGGTTGAAGTAAGGCGCGCCAACGGAGAGTCGTCCCCAACCAAACAGGCCGTAAATCATCGGATACAGCGTGCCAATCAACACGATAAGCAGCACCGCGCAAAACAGCAGCAGCGCGACCAGAATCATCATCTCACGCGACCAGCCGCCAAAACGTACCGTGTGACCGACGTCCCGCGCCCGCCAGGCATACAGACCGAGCGATGCCAGGCTTAACACGGTAAACAGCGCAAACAGCGGCGCAGCGCGGACGTTGTCCAGCGCAAAGGCATGAACAGAAACCAGTATGCCGGAACGCACAATCAGCGTGCCCAACAGCGATAAAATCAGCGTGACAATCGCCAGCAGCAGCGACCAGTGCGGGAAACCTCCACGCTGCCGTGAGACATACAGGCTATGCAGTAACGCACTGGCGGAAAGCCAGGGTAATAAGGAAGCGTTTTCTACCGGGTCCCAGAACCACCAGCCGCCCCAGCCCAGTTCACAATAAGCCCACCAGGAACCAAGGATGATCCCAAGCGTCAGGGCGCACCAGCCGGGCAGCGCCCAGCGCCAGCACACCCAGGCAGTCCGCGCGTTAAAGCCGCCGCGCAGCAGCGAAGCCAGCGCCACGCCGGCCGCCACCATCAGCCCACCGTAGCCCAGATACAGCAGCGGTGGATGCAGAATCAGCCCCAGGTGTTGCAGCATCGGGTTCAGGTCGCGCCCTTCAATTGCCGGCGGGAAGATGCGTACGAACGGATCGGACCACACCACCACGAACAGCAGCAATGACGCGGTCATCATTGACAAGACACAGAGGGTTAACGGAAATAGCGCGTCCGGCTCACGCCTGGAGCGCCAGGCGAACAGTGCGCTCCAGGCAGAAAGAAACAGCACCCACAGTAGCAGCGATCCTTCATGACCACCCCACACCGCCGCCAGCTTTAATCCCCACGGCAGCAGGCTATAGCTGTGCTGAGCTACGTAAACAACGGAGAAATCACTGGTCAGGAAACAGAACACCAGAATGGCAAAGGCCAGCAACAGCAGCGCAAACTGCGTCCACACGCCCACGCAGGCCAGACGCATAACGCCCTGCCAGCGCTGACGTACGCCCGTCAGCACGGCAAGCGGGGTCAACACGTTGACCCCGAGACTTAACAACAATGCCAGAAAACCGGCTTCAGGAAGGAGTACGTCCAGAAATCACCTTGCCCTACGCAACCGTCAGTTGCCCTGCATACAGAATGAAAAAGCGCAGCAGCAGCACGCCGGTCAGGCTGGCACCACACACTGCCAGCACACCGTGAAACGTCGGGCTGCGATTCGCCCACGGTTTCAGCAGCATCGGCAGGATCAGCCCCAACCCGGCCACGCCCAGCCAGAACCACCAGGTCCAGAAACCACCGCCCAACGCCGCAACCAGCGCGCGCATTTTGCCGTCATCGCCCAGCGCCAGCCCGATAAAGAACGCCGCCAGCAGGAAGATTTCCAGCCACACTACCGGGGTTTCCATGCGGTGTACAAAATGCGCCTCGGTGGTGTGCGGGTTACCGCGATGGCGCAATGCCATGGCGATCAGCGCCACCGCCGCACCGGACGAGATCCCGGAAAACAGGAACAGCACTGGCAAGATCGGGTTATTCAGGAACGGATAGGATTTCAGCGCCGACAGCAGGAACCCTGTGTAGGCCCCGAGCAGCACCGCCAGCACCAGCATCACTGTTTCCAGCAGACGATGGAACGGCGCGATCAGCGCCAGCAGTTTTGGCACGATCGTCAGACGAGGCACGAAGCGCTGTTGCAGGGCAATAACCTCTTTATCAAAGATTTTTGCCAGCCACAGCACCAGCACCACCATATACAACTGGAATAGCATGACCCCCATCGACATCACCGAGGTGAAGCTGTAGTGGAACATCAGTTTCCAGAAGGTCCATGGACGCGTCAGGTGCAAGACCAGGATCAGCAGGCCGAGAATAATCGCTCCCGGCCCGAGTACCAGCGTGGTACGCAGTAACGTACTGTCTGAACCGCCCGCTTCCGGATGCTGCCGTCGAAGCAATACCGACAGCGTCACCAGTCCGGCGGAAATACCGATCAGGAACAGATAGATGGCGATGGGCCAGTCCCACACCAGTGATTCAAAATGGAATGCAGAAGCGGGTGTCATTGACTCACCTCCCCGTATTTAAAGGGAACGCGGTAGACCTTCGGTTTGGTGCCTAACGCCAGCTTGTAACGGTAGGTATTTTTCTGGTGTAACAGACGAGAGACCTCGCTGTTGGGATCGTCCAGATTACCAAACGTCAGCGCTTTCGTCGGACATGACTCAACGCAAGCAGGCTGCTTGCCCGCTTTCAGGTTGGTTTTACGGCAGAAGTCGCACTTATCTGCCGTTTTGTTGACCGGATGAATAAAGCGCACACGATACGGGCAGGCGGCGATGCAATACTGGCAACCGACGCACAGATCCGGGTTCACATCCACAATGCCGGTGGCAGCATCGCGATACGATGCCCCCGTCGGGCAGACGTCAACACAGGGGGCGTGATCGCAGTGCTGGCACGAATGGCGGAAGAAGCGGTACTTCACATCAGGAAACGTCCCCAGCGGCTCGCTGCGAATAATCGTCAGACGCGATACGCCTTCCGGCACGCTGTTCACTTCCCGACAGGCATCCATGCAGGCGGTACAGCCGATGCATAATGATTCATCATGTATCATGCCGTAACGCACGCCGTTAATGTTTAACGTCTTCGCCACGACGCGTCCCGCCGTCCCGCTAACAGCCACCAGCGCGCCGACGCCGGTGATAAACTGGCGACGAGAGCAACTCATGGATGCTCCTTAAGCAAGGGAATCGACGCCGGATTAAAGTTTGGATTGTTACGCTGATCGCTGTGGCAATCGACGCAAATCTTGATCCGTCCTTTATCGCTTAGCGTCTGCATCGTGTCTTGCTTCGGATGCAGTGAGTGACAGCTGGCACACGCTACTTTCGTCACGTGGACATCGTGCGGCCAGAACGCTTTTTGCAACTGCTCAGGCAGGTGACAGGACATACAGACGCTGTTCTGCTGCTCCACGTTGTACATCGGCTCATTAAAGCGCATCACATCCTTCACCCCTTCGCGGTGATTGGGTGACGGCTGGCCGTGACAGTTGGTGCAGGTAACCGGCAGTTTATTATTTGGGTTGATGACTTCGGCATGTTTACCATGCATGCCTTCGGTGTCCGGCTTGTGACAATCCAGACAGGCGGCATCCGGATTACGCTGTTGGGTGACCGTAAAGCGTTGATCCGATTCCTGTGGCGTGGGGGTCGCGGCATTCCCGCACAGGCTCCAGAACAGGCCTGACGCCAGCACCCCAGCAGTTAATAACGAACGTAATACGCTCATATTCACTCCGTTGAGTTATCCGCCCCTTGCGAGGCGGAAAGGGGTTATTGGCTTAACAGACCGTTTTTACGCGCCTGGTCTTCCCACTGCGGAATCACCGTTTTGATGAAGTCCTGCTTCTCAGCATTGATTTGCTGCATGTTCAAACCGATCGCCTTCTGGGCTTTCTCTTTCGTCGAGATATCCGGCAGCGGAATTTCATGGGTGATGCCTTTGGTCGCCAGCAGACGGACCAGTTTGGTACGGGCATCGGCCGCTTTATCCATCGCGCTACCCAACATACGCAGACCTTCTTCCGGCGCGTGCATGTGAATCCCGTGCGAGGCGATAGACAGATCCCAGCGCCATTGCGCATGGCGAATATCTTCCAGAATCGGCTTCATTTCAGCTTCCGTTGCGCCCGCATCCCATGCAGCTTTCGCTTCGAAGTGGGCATGTACCAGCTGATCTTCAACCTTGATTTTCAGGTCATGAATCGCTTGTTTACGCTCGGCAACCACTTTTTGCAGGGACGCTTTGTCCTGGGTGTGGCAGTTGGCGCAGGTCTGAGGGAAGTTATCGAACGGGTTACCAATTTTATGGTCGGTGTAGATCTTGCCTTCAGCGTTTTGCACTTTCGGCATATGACAGTCGATGCAGGTCACATTGTTCTTGCCGTGAATGCCCGCAGTCCAGGTTTCATATTCCGGGTGCTGCGCTTTCAGCATCGGCGTTTTAGACAGGGAGTTGGTCCAGTCGGAGAACGCAATGGCGTCGTAGTATTTCTCCATGTTCTCAACTTTCATCCCCTCGTCCCACGGGAACTTAACGGCTTTGTTTTTACCGTCGAAGTAGTACTCCACGTGACACTGGCCGCAGACCATGGACTGCTGGTCAAAACGACCGGCTTTATCAAACGGTTTACCGATGCTTTCCATCGCGCGTTCTGCATAAGGACGGGACAACGTCAGCTCAGGCTTCCCTTTGGCGAAATCTGCCGAGGCGGTGTTATGGCAATCCGCACAGCCTAAATTGTTAACAATTTCCGGGCCGCCGCGCGCCCATTTACCGTGGAAATAACCGTCTTCGCCGTCTTTCTGGATCAGGCGCGCCACGTCAGGGCTTTTACAGCTCCAGCAGGCCATCGGCAGCGGACCATCTTCTGCAGTTTTTGGCGCGCCGGTACGTAATGTTTCACGGACATCGGTCACCGCGTAGGCATGCCCACGCGGTTTGTTGTAATCACGCGAGAAAGGATATCCCGCCCACAGAATCACCAGTCGTGGATCCTCTGCCAGCGCATCTTCACGTGCGGACTGCTCCGACGTGGCTTTCCATGAGAGGTATTGATCGGGATGCTGAGGGGCGAAGGTTTCATTCTTCGCTTCAACGGTGACGGTTTTTGCGGGTACTGGGGTTTGTTCAGCGTGAACGGCAGAGATAAATAAAAACGGTAATATCAGGCTGAAGAAACGGAGTACGGGTGATTTTGTCCTTGCCATAGGGGGGGTCTCATCCAGATGACGCCATTGTCTGCAATGGCGATTCTTTTATTGTTTTCCATAACAGCAACCACACGTATACTGTCATGACATTGCTCCACCCTCTTTTTAACAAAAAACCACACTTAGAATGTTGTTTTTAATCAATTGTAAGTGCATGTAAAATACCACTTTAGAGTTAGTAAACCCCTCCAACCTCTCACTCTTTGGTCTATTCCCGACACCGATCACCTTTTTCAAACTTCTTCATATAACTGCATGTTATCGCGAGATTTAATCAATTTTTGCTAGTTCTCTTCAAAAATCAGTTTGCCGCTAATTTGCACAATTCGCTTATTGCGTGATCTGCCGCTCAAATCCCAAACAAAACTCCAAATGCCCCTACATTTAACGTTTATGAGACATATTATTAACATCCTACAAGGAGAACAAAAGCCATGAGCCAAATACATAAACACGCTATTCCCGCAAATATTGCGGATCGTTGCCTGATAAACCCGGAGCAGTACGACGCGAAATACCAACAATCTATTACCGACCCCGACACATTTTGGGGCGAGCAGGGAAAAATTCTCGATTGGATGCAACCTTATAGCCTGGTAAAGAACACCTCTTTTGCGCCCGGCAATGTGTCCATTAAATGGTACGAAGACGGCACGCTGAATCTGGCAGCGAACTGCCTTGACCGTCATCTACAGGAAAACGGCGATCGCACCGCCATCATCTGGGAAGGCGATGACGCAACTCAAAGTAAACATATTACCTATCGCGAACTGCATCGCGACGTTTGCCGTTTTGCCAATACATTGCTGGATTTAGGCATTAAAAAAGGCGATGTGGTGGCGATCTATATGCCAATGGTCCCGGAAGCTGCGGTGGCGATGCTGGCCTGCGCCCGTATTGGTGCGGTGCATTCGGTGATCTTTGGCGGGTTCTCGCCGGAAGCCGTTGCCGGACGTATCATCGACTCAAACTCGCGCCTGGTGATCACCGCCGATGAAGGTGTGCGTGCTGGACGCGGCATCCCGCTGAAAAAGAACGTGGATGATGCGCTGAAAAACCCGAACGTGAAGACCGTTGAGCACGTGGTGGTCCTCAAACATACCGGCGGAAAAACAGACTGGCAGGAAGGCCGCGACCTGTGGTGGTCCGACCTTATTGAGAAAGCGAGTCCTGAGCATCAACCGGAAGAGATGAACGCGGAAGATCCGCTGTTTATTCTGTATACCTCCGGTTCAACCGGTAAGCCAAAAGGCGTGCTGCACACCACCGGCGGGTATCTGGTTTACGCGGCGACCACCTTCAAATACGTGTTTGATTATCATCAGGGCGATATCTACTGGTGTACCGCTGACGTCGGCTGGGTAACCGGGCACAGCTATTTGCTGTACGGCCCGCTGGCCTGCGGCGCTACCACGCTGATGTTCGAAGGCGTACCCAACTGGCCAACGCCTGCACGTATGTCGCAGGTCGTGGATAAGCATCAGGTCAATATTCTCTATACCGCACCCACCGCGATCCGCGCCCTGATGGCAGAAGGCGATAAAGCGATTGAAGGCACCGACCGTTCGTCACTGCGTATTCTGGGCTCTGTCGGCGAGCCGATTAACCCGGAAGCCTGGGAATGGTACTGGAAGAAGATTGGCAACGAAAAATGCCCGGTCGTCGATACCTGGTGGCAGACCGAAACCGGCGGTTTCATGATCACCCCACTGCCGGGCGCTACCGAACTGAAAGCCGGTTCGGCAACACGTCCGTTCTTCGGCGTGCAGCCGGCGATTGTCGATAACGAAGGCAACCCGCTGGAAGGCGCGACCGAAGGCAACCTGGTGATCACCGATTCCTGGCCGGGTCAGGCGAGAACCCTGTTTGGCGATCACGATCGTTTTGAGCAGACCTACTTCTCCACCTTCAAGAATATGTACTTCAGCGGCGACGGCGCGCGTCGTGACGAAGACGGCTACTACTGGATAACAGGACGCGTGGACGACGTGCTGAACGTTTCCGGCCACCGTCTGGGGACGGCTGAAATCGAGTCGGCGCTGGTGTCGCATCCGAAGATTGCCGAAGCCGCGGTAGTGGGTATTCCGCATAATATTAAAGGCCAGGCCATCTACGCCTACGTCACGCTGAACCACGGCGAAGAGCCAACACCTGAGCTGTACGCTGAAGTGCGCAACTGGGTGCGTAAAGAAATTGGCCCGCTGGCAACGCCAGACGTGCTGCACTGGACCGACTCACTGCCAAAAACCCGCTCCGGCAAAATTATGCGCCGTATTCTGCGCAAAATTGCGGCGGGCGATACCAGCAATCTGGGCGATACCTCGACCCTCGCCGATCCTGGCGTGGTAGAGAAACTGCTCGAAGAGAAGCAGGCTATCGCGATGCCATCATAACCCTAACCGTGAAATGCCCGATGGCGCGCTGCTTATCGGGCCTACAGGTTCAGCATCCCTTGTAGGCCGGATAAGGCGTTAGCTGCCATCCGGCAAAATAAAAAATCCCCCTACCCTCTCTTCATCGGGAGGGAAATTATAAAACCTCCCCCAAAGGATTTCGTGTTGCCGGACTGCGACAGCTAACAGGTCATGCCTGCAGTGTGAAAGACAAAGGGGACCTCTGGAGAGCTCTGCGATGAATGACAATATTTATCAGCGGATAGAAGACAGTGCGCGTTTCAGGGAGTTAGTTGAAAAAAGGCAACGGTTTGCCGCTGTACTATCCATCATCATGCTGGTGGTTTATATCAGCTTTATTTTACTGATTGCCTTTGCGCCTGGCTGGCTGGGGACGCCGCTACATGCGGGAACCAGCGTCACCCGGGGTATTCCAATTGGGGTGGGCGTGATCCTCATCTCCTTCCTCCTGACCGGAATCTATATCTGGCGGGCTAACGGTGAATTCGATCGTCTTAACAATGCGGTTCTGCACGAGGTTAAAGCATCATGAAGAGAGTCCTGACGGCGCTAGCCGCCACGCTGCCCTTCGCCGCAAATGCGGCGGATGCTATTAGCGGTGCAGTCCAACGCCAGCCAACCAACTGGCAGGCGATTGTTATGTTCCTGATTTTCGTCATCTTTACGCTCGGCATTACCTACTGGGCGTCTAAGCGCGTGCGTTCGCGTAACGACTATTACACCGCGGGCGGTAACATCACCGGTTTCCAGAATGGGCTGGCGATTGCGGGCGACTATATGTCGGCGGCGTCGTTCCTCGGGATTTCCGCGCTGGTCTTTACCTCTGGCTATGATGGGCTGATTTACTCACTCGGCTTCCTGGTCGGCTGGCCAATCATTCTGTTCCTGATTGCCGAACGTCTGCGTAACCTCGGTCGCTACACCTTTGCGGACGTCGCCTCTTACCGTCTGAAGCAGGGGCCTATCCGTATTCTGTCGGCCTGTGGTTCACTGGTGGTGGTCGCGCTGTACCTGATCGCCCAGATGGTGGGTGCCGGGAAGCTTATCCAACTGCTGTTCGGTCTGAACTATCACATTGCTGTGGTGCTGGTTGGCGTACTGATGATGATGTACGTGCTGTTCGGCGGCATGCTGGCCACTACGTGGGTGCAAATCATCAAAGCCGTGCTGCTGCTGTTCGGCGCCAGCTTTATGGCCTTCATGGTCATGAAGCACGTCGGCTTCAGCTTCAATAACCTGTTCACCGAAGCGATGGCGGTACACCCGAAAGGCTCGGCGATTATGAGCCCGGGCGGATTGGTGAAAGACCCAATATCGGCGCTATCGTTAGGCCTCGGACTGATGTTCGGAACCGCGGGTCTGCCGCACATTCTGATGCGTTTCTTCACGGTCAGCGATGCCCGCGAAGCGCGTAAGAGTGTGTTCTACGCCACCGGCTTTATGGGTTATTTCTACATCCTGACCTTTATCATCGGTTTTGGCGCAATCATGCTGGTCGGTGCAAACCCGGCATATAAAGACGCGGCTGGCGCACTGATTGGCGGCAATAACATGGCGGCGGTGCATCTGGCCAACGCGGTGGGCGGTAACCTGTTCCTCGGCTTTATCTCCGCAGTGGCCTTTGCCACCATTCTGGCCGTGGTTGCTGGTCTGACGCTGGCGGGTGCCTCGGCGGTCTCTCACGATCTGTACGCTAACGTGTTCCGTAAAGGTGCTACCGAGCGTGAAGAACTGCGCGTGTCGAAAATCACCGTACTGGTACTGGGCGTGATTGCCATCCTGCTCGGCGTGCTGTTTGAAAACCAGAACATCGCCTTTATGGTCGGTCTGGCGTTCGCTATCGCGGCAAGCTGCAACTTCCCAATCATCCTGCTTTCCATGTACTGGTCACGACTGACCACACGTGGTGCCATGCTGGGCGGCTGGTTAGGTCTGATAACGGCAGTGGTGCTGATGGTGCTTGGCCCAACGATTTGGGTGCAAATTCTCGGTCACGAAAAAGCCATTTTCCCGTATGAATACCCGGCGCTGTTCTCCATTAGCGTGGCGTTCCTCGGTATCTGGTTCTTCTCTGCCACCGATAATTCCGCAGAAGGTAATCGCGAGCGTGAGCAGTTCCGTGCTCAGTTCATCCGTTCCCAGACCGGGTATGGCGTAGAGCAAGGTCGCGCGCACTAATAGATCTCCTCCCCGGCTTCACCGGTCGGGGAGTGTTCGGCACAGATTCAACCTGCGGTAAAACTCGCCACCAGACGGAGTTTTCCATCAATTAGCTTAAACAAATATGACGAGGCTCCGTCACAAGACTCTGAGAGGCCAGGCCGTTGTTTATTCGCATCGGTACCCTGAGAAAGCCTTAAAACGCCCTCGTCAAATTCCCCCATAGCAACCGTGTCGCAGGTTCCGTCAACCACGTGACGCTGACCGTTTTCTTCATAATAAAACGTGCCGTCTTCATCACCCGGAAAGTATTTCCGTTTCTGCTCTTGTGCCGATAGCGCGTTTATCCGGTGTTCTTTGATTTCCAGAGTGTCAGGGTTAACATCAAGACTACTCAAGATGTGTAAACCCTTAATAATCTGCGACGCATTTTTATCAAACACCGCCTCGGTAAGCTGATCCGACTGAGATGATTGTGATTCATCGTAAGGAATAAAATCATCAAGGCTGCCCGGTAATGGGAATACAAAATAAGACTTTAATGCGGCAACGTTTTTCTCACTCAGCACCTGCTGGAACTGTTGAAACTGAATCAGCGCGCTTTTCTTTTGTTCGGGCGTGTTGAGAGGGGTAACATCTTTCACATCATCAAGGATGAGCAAGACAGAGGTAAAGTGGAGGCCAGTTTGGGCATACATCGTTTTCCCAGTCAGGATGACATCTTTTCCCAGAGAAGGAGCAAGATCGGCGTAACCAGGCTTACTTTTGCCCATCAACATAAGCTGTACTAGCGGTACACTTTCACTCTCACCGGTAATATCACACTCAAAAGGTTGATCCAACTTTAGATAATCATAAGTTACCGCTTCATCGCCGTCCTTGATGCTTTCGTAATTTGGCGGGCCGGGTAGCGTCTGTTGTATCAATGTTCCCTGAAGTACCACCTTTTGGTCCTCATCAGGACACCAGGCCATAACGACCTGGCTGAACAGGAGAGCAGATAACCACAAATATTTCACACTGAATATCCTTACACTGGCTAACGGAATTAATAACGATTGTAAAATATGAGCGTAAGGCTAAAAAGCGTTCATGGGAAAATCAGAATATCGACATCTTCTCCGGTCTTTTTCGCTGGGGATCACAGTTTTCTCTCTCCAACGTATCCATCACTGTTGATAGCGCTACAGTACCAAAATGAAATTGAAACACTGTTTTTATTACATAAACACGTTAATTCATTTTGAGAAAAGAGGATGCGATGAAGAAATATGCCCTGGTAGGAACCGGCGGGCGAGCGGGCCTGTATATCTCAGCGATTGGTGGGCAATGGAAGGAAAACGCCCGGCTGGTCGCCTTTTGCGACACCAACCAAACCCGTATGAACTACGCGAATCAGCTATTAAAAAATGAGGGGGCCGCTCCGGTATCCACCTGGAAAGCCGCACAGTTTGAAGACATGATCCGCGAAACCCGCCCCGATGTCATCATCGTGACCACTATGGACCGCACCCACGATGACTATATCGTGCGGGCGCTGCACGCGGGCTGTGATGTGATCACTGAAAAACCGATGACCATCGATGAGAAGCGCGCCCTGCGTATTCTCGACGCCATTGAAGAGACCGGACACGAGGTGCGCGTCGCCTTTAACTATCGCTATGCTCCGCATCACAGCAAGGTACGCGAGCTGCTGATGAACGGTGCCATTGGCGACGTCTTTTCGGTTCACTTTGAGTGGTTACTGAATACCGAACACGGCGCCGATTACTTCCGCCGCTGGCATCGGGAAAAGCGCAACAGCGGCGGCCTGCTGGTGCATAAATCAACCCATCATTTTGACCTGATGAACTTCTGGCTGGACAGCTATCCACAGCGTGTTTATGCCGAAGGCAGCCTGCGTTTCTACGGAAAAGAAAATGCCGAACGCCGCGGTGTGACGCAGTTTTATCCACGTGCTCATGGCTATGCGCAGGCCAAGGACGATCCGTTTGCACTGCAAATGGCGGAGAATCCGCAGCTTAAAGCGCTGTATCTGGATGCTGAACACGAAGACAACTATTTCCGAGATCAAAGCGTATTCAGCGATGGCATCACCATTGAAGACACGCTGTCGGTGCTGGTGAAGTATCAAAACCAGGTACAGCTCACCTACTCGTTGAACACTTATCTGCCGTGGGAAGGACTGAACGTGGTGTTTAACGGTAGCGAAGGTCGCCTGGAGATGAAGATCGTGGAGAAATCATACGTCAATGCAGGCGGGGCGAGGGAGAACGAAGGCAGCCTGGAAAGCTGTGATATTACCGTTTTCCCGATGTTCGCTGCGCCCTGGCAGGCCGACTTCACGCTGGGCGAAGGTGGCCACGGCGGCGGTGATAACGCGATGCTGGCCGATCTGTTTGGCGAGCCGCGACACGATCCGCTGCAGCGAGCCGCCGACCATCGCGCGGGCGCCATGTCAATTCTGACCGGCATCGCCGGGAATCGCTCCATGCAGCAGCAGCGCCCGGTAAATTTTAAAGAGTTTGAACTGATTTCACGGCTGAAATAGCGTACGGGCCGCTGGTCAGAACATCAGCCTCGCGACCAGCGGTGCCACCAGCACCATCACCACGCCGGAAAGCATCATTACCAGGCTGGCAATCACCCCTTCCTGTTGGCCAAGCTCATAGGAGCGCGCGGTGCCTGCGCCGTGCGACGCCGCACCAAACCCAGCCCCTTTCGCCATCCCTTCACGAATGGAAAGGCGCAAAAACAGCATGTCGCCCACCGCCATACCGAATACGCCGGTGATCACCACAAACAGCGCCACCAGATCAGGTTGCCCGCCCAGCGGCTCGGCCGCCGCCAGTGCAAATGGCGTGGTCACCGAGCGCACCGCCAGGCTGCGCTGGATTTCATCGGGTAACATAAACAGACGCGCCAGCCATACCGAACTGGTGACGGCCACCAGTGTTGCTGTCACCACGCCTGCCGTCAGCGACATCCAGTGACGCTTAATGACCGCGAGATTATCGTAAACCGGCACGGCAAATGCGATGGTCGCCGGGCCCAGAAGCCACATCAGCCAGTGCGATTCACCAATATAGTTTTGCCAGGAGATATGCCCGAACACCAGCATCAGCACCAACAGCGCGGGCGTGAGGACCAGCGGCATCAGCGGCAATGTCCGAAAACGACGATACAGGCGCTTGTTGGCAAAATAGATACCCAGCGTAATCACCAGACACAACACGCTTAACTGGAAATTACTCACGGTTTAACCTGCTCATTTCATAGCGATAAACTTTATCAACCACCCACGCAGTGGCACCGAGCACCATCAGCGTGCTGATGGCAATAACGGCAAAAATGCGCCAGCCATCCACCAGCAACAGGTGCGTATAGTTCACCACGGCAACAACCGCCGGGACAAAAAACAGCAGCATTTCAGCCAGCAGCCAACGGGCGCCTGCGCGTATCCAGCTAAGCGGGATCACCCTGCACACAATCAGCACCAGCATCAGTACTATCCCGACCAGGTTGGCGGGAAGCGGCAAATGTAGCCAGGAGACAAGATATTGAGCAAAAACAAATAAACCTGCGTACAACAGAACCTGAACGGGGACCTGGAGTCGATGAATAACCGCAGGCGTCACGCGGCTAATCGCCACAGCCATGAGGGAATGTCCGTAAAAAAGAGAGAGCGCCAGTATAGAGACCCTCCCCCAAGGACTGAAATGAATTAAACTCATTGCAGGCATAGTCTTAAGGAATAATCATGGATATCAGAACGCTGCGATATTTTGTTGAGGTGGTTCGCCAGCAGAGCTTTACCCGCGCGGCAGAGAAGCTGTTTGTCACCCAGCCGACCATCAGCAAAATGTTGAAGAACCTTGAAGACGAGCTGAACTGCACGCTGCTAATCCGCGACGGGCGGCGATTGTTGTTGACCGATACCGGACGTATCGTCTTTGAACGCGGCCTGGCAATCCTCGCCGAATTCCGCCAGCTTGAGGCAGAACTGAGCGATATTAACCATCTGAATAAGGGGATCCTGCGACTCGGTATCCCCCCGATGGTCGGCATGTTAATGGCCGGCCCCATCAGCCTGTTTCGCCAGCGTTATCCCGGCGTTGAGCTGAAAATATCAGAATTTGGTGGCTTAACCGTCCAGCAGGCAGTGATGAACGGCGATCTGGATGTGGCGATGACGGCGCTACCGGTCGAAGAAGAGAGCGGTCTGGCGACCTTGCCGCTTTTCAGCCATCCGCTTTGCGTGCTGGTGCCGCGCTCCGGCCAGTGGACAACCTGTGATTCTATTTCCCCCGAGGCGCTGGCCGAGCACCCGCTGCTAATCTACAACGAAGATTTCGCCCTAAGCCGTCAGTTGCTGGAGTTGTTTAGCCAGCACCACGTCAAGCCACGCATTGCGGTACGCAGCGGACAGTGGGATTTCCTCGCTGCGATGGTACAAGCCGGAGTTGGGATCGCCATTTTACCAGAACCCATTTGCCAAAAACTGGATAAGCAGACGCTACGCTGGATCCCGCTGGAAAGCCATTTACGCTGGCAGTTGGGCATGATCTGGCGCGAAGGCGTGTATCTGTCGCACAGCGCACAGGCGTGGCTAAAATGCTGCGAAGGGTTTTGGTTAACGCAGGAGACGTAAGTTGCCGGATGGCGGCGTAATCGCCTTATCCGGCCTACAATTGCGTTCCGTAGGCCTGATAAGCGTAGCGCTATCAGGCACGTTCACCAGCACGGAGGTCCGTTATCTCACCTGCCCAGTTCTCCGGATACAACCCCAATTTAACATCACGATGAAACGTTGAAAAAGGCCATGACTTCACCTGCTGCGCCCAACCATGTTTCACAGGATTAATATAAATGTAATCCACATGCTGGCAATAATCGCGCTCATCACGAATGGTATGTTCCCAAAAGCGAGGTTGCCAGATATGCCTGACGGATAACGATCGGGTGAAATGCTTTTTAATTTCCCGCCAGCGGGACGAAAAATCAGCGTCATTTTCAGGCAGCGTCCAGATGCAATGCATATGCTCAGGTAAGACGACCCACGCATTGATATGGAAAGGTTTAACCTTGTTTACCTCGGAAATAGCACTGCGAAGATGATAGATTTTTGATGTTAAAAGATGGCTTCTGCGGTCTTGTAGATTCACCGTAAAAAACCATGTCCCACCGTTGATGTAGTGACGCCGATAATCAGACATGTTTCCCCCTTTTCTTAACCGTATGGAGAAAAGAGGGAATCGACAAGACAAACAGATCAGTTCAGGAAAGCGGCTCGCAAATTCCGTAATGATAGATTTGCCGGATGCGGCGTAAACGCCTTATCCGGCCTACAGGCAATTATGCCCATTTCGTAGGCCTGATAAGCGCAGCACCATCAGGCACAACCTTTGCCGGATGCGGCGTGACCGCCTTATCCGGCCTACAATTGCGTTCCGTAGGCCTGATAAGCGTAGCGCCATCAGGCGCTACCGTTTATTGATTCTCTATCAGCAGTGCTTCCAGCAAATCCAGATCGTGCAGCAGTTTCTGCAGCGTTTCATTGCTGATTTCACGGGTGGCGCGCAGATGATACAGCTCTGCACGCTCCGAGCGCAGCGCCGCCAGACGGAAACGCCGTTCGAGGTTTTCTTCCTGCATCGAGCTTTCCACGTCGTTTCGCCCATCAGCACGACGGCGCAGGTTACCAATCACCCGCGAGCTCACCTCGGTCAGCAGCTGATTATCAATATTCTCTTCGCTATCCGCAGCCAGACGCTCTTCCATTTTCTGGATGGCTACAATCGCCACTTCCGCCGTCGCGGCACGGGCAATGCGGATCTCTTTTTGCTGCTGCGAGTGATCCGCCACTTCAAGATGCTGCAGCAGGATCGGCAGCATCACCACGCCAACAAACAGTGAAAACAGAATCACACCGGCTGCAAGGAAGATCAGCTCATAACGTGCAGGGAAGCCGCTGCCGTCAGGCAACAATAGCGGAATAGAAAGGACACCAGCCAGCGTGATAGCCCCACGCACACCCGCAAAGGATGCGATCAGGATTTCGCGCGTGGTCCACGAGCCAAACTCCATCGGCTTCTTCTTCAGAAAGCGCATGCTGAAGTTTTTCATGGTCCACAGCCAGCCAAAACGCACCAGCATCAGTGCCGCATAGATCAGCACGATATCGGTAAACAGCATCCACATTTCGACATTCGGATCGGCGTCTGCCGCCGCCAGCGAAGACTCCAGAATACCCGGTAACTGCAGCCCTAACAGCAGGAAGACCATGCCGTTAAACACGAACTCGAGCATGGCCCAGGTACTGTTTGCACGTAAGCGCATCGCCAGCGGAGCACGGCGCATGACACCTGAACGGGTAATCGTCATCCCGGCCGCCACCGCCGCGAGGATCCCGGAAACACCGATATGTTCCGCAATCAGATAAGAGGCAAACGGCAGCAGGAACAACAGGACGATTTGCGTGGCTGGCTCATCGCCACCCCAGCGGCTGAGAAAACGCAGGGAGCGACCGTACAGCCAGCTGACAACAAACCCAGCCAGGATACCGCCAATTGCCACCTTGAAGAATTCAACCGTCGCGCCGCCGACGGTAAACACCATCGTGCCCATCGCCACCGCGACAGCAAACTTGAGTGAAACCAGGCCGGAGGCGTCGTTCATTAACGCTTCGCCCTGCAGGATGCCCATGATTTTCTTCGGGATGCGGCCTTCACCGACAATGCCAGAAAGTGCCACGGCGTCAGTTGGCGACAGCACGGCGGCCAGCGCAAAAGCCGGGATCAGCGGAATGCCCGGCACCAGCCAGTAAATCATAAAGCCTATTCCGACCACCGTGACCAGCACGAGCGCCAGCGCAAGGCCGAAAATCTCTCGCCCATGCTCGAGAAACTCACGCGTTGGCGTCTTCCAGCCATCGGCAAACAGCAGCGGCGGGATAAACAGAACCAAAAACAGTTCAGGGTCGAACTCCACATGCAAACCAAACGTCGGCCACGCCAGCAAGGCGCCGATGGCGATCTGCATAAGGGGTAAAGGGAGTTGGAAGGGCAATACGCGAGTCACTACCCCCGACAGCGAGACCACAAGGGTCATGATGAGTATGGTAAAAAAGATTTCCATGCGTTCCCTGTTTGCGATGTTTCTTATGATATGCGACGAGAGGCGTCGTGCCTCAATTCTATCTTCCTCAGAGTAACGCAAAAGACAACGGGATGTGTTCCGAAAATAAAAACGGGCGGCAAAAGCCACCCGTTTTCAGGATCATCATGATGTGAGAATCAGATTGCCCAGCCGCCGGCATAGAAGGCCACCAGCGCGATAGAAATGACTACGGTACCGATGTTCAGTTTACGCCATTCACCGGAAACAATGCGTCCAATCACCAGCGTAGCAAAGCCGATCATAATGCCGGTAACGATGTTACAGGTCAGCACGATGAACACAGCAGTCACCAGACCCGCCATCGCATCCACAAAGTCTGCGAAGTCAATTTTCGCTACGTTGCTCAGCATCAGCAGGCCGACATACATCAGCGCCGGTGCGGTCGCGTAGGCAGGAACCAGATAAGAGAGCGGAGAGAGGAACAGGATCAACAGGAACAGCACGCCGACGGTGATCGCGGTCAGACCGGTTTTACCACCCGCCGCCGTACCCGCTGCGGACTCAATATACACTGCCGCAGGAGCCGCCCCCACCAGACCAGAGAACACGCTGCTCAGGGAGTCGGTGGTTAACGCTTTACCGCCATCAATAATCTGTCCGTCTTTATCCAGCAGATTCGCCTGCCCCGCCACGGCACGGATAGTCCCGGTCGCATCGAAGACGGCGGTCATCACCAGCGCCAATACGCTCGGCAGGACGATCGGGTTCAACGCCCCCATAATGTCCAGGCTGCCGATCAGGGAATTCCCTTCCGCATCGCTCAAAGAAGGCATGGCAAAAATACCGGAAAAATGCACGGTAGGGTCGAAAATCAGGCCAACAACAGAAATACCGATGATGGTCAGCAGGATGCCGCCCGGTACTTTCAGTTTTTCAAGGCCGATAATGACCGCCAGGCCAATCAGCGACATGATCACCGGGAAGGTATCGAAATCGCCCAGAGCAACCGGCAGGCCGTCCAGTGGGTTCTTAATCACCAGCCCAACGCCGTTTGCCGCAATCAGCAGCAGGAACAGGCCGATACCAATCCCCGTGCCGTGCGCAACGCCCTGCGGCAGGTTGCGCAGGATCCAGCTACGAATACCGGTCGCAGAAATAATGGTAAACAGGACGCCCATCAGGAACACCGCACCCAGCGCCACTGGCACGCTAATATGCTGCCCCAGCACCAGGCTAAATGCGGTAAACGCCGTCAGCGAGATAGCGCAACCAATCGCCAGCGGCAGGTTTGCCCACAGGCCCATTACAATAGAACCCACGCCTGCTACCAGGCAGGTCGCTACGAAAACTGCAGCCGGTGGGAACCCGGCTTTACCCAACATCCCCGGAACCACAATGACGGAGTAGACCATTGCCAGGAACGTCGTTAATCCGGCAACGACTTCCTGACGAACGGTACTGCCGCGGTGCGAAATTTTAAACCAGGCGTCGAGTGAGCCGCCGGTACGCGCTGAAGGCGTAGACATAGAAAACATCCCCTGAGAGTTTATTTTTCGTCAATATGCGTGATGGACAATCCACTGCCTGCTAAACGTTTTCTCCATGTGCCAGGTTTGCGCCAAAAGGGGTGTCGCAAAAAAGCAAACGTTTAGCTTCACGCATAAAAAACGGGTGGTAAAAAAAAGCAAACGATTATCCTGCGATCATACGGCGGTTTTCAACAGAACTTTGCCGCTTTTTATGCATTTCTTCTTATAGCGCACAAGAAATAGCCAACCGATGCGCAAACGTTATCGTTAATGCGCAATCTGGCAACAAATTTCGCTGGGTTATTGCAACATGCGCTACTATTTCAGGCGAAAAGTCGCACAGGAAAACAGGTGAAGATGCAGGAAAAATTTCGGCTAAAAAACCGCCAATTGACTGGCAATTGTCCTGGGGTGGCTTACAATTACTTTATCAACACAGACCGGAACCTCCACTACGTGCTCGACTGAGGGGTGTTGATGTCGGGGGAAACCCTCCCGTGAACCAGCGGGATAGAGTGAAAGACAAAGACCGGAACCAAACTAAAGCGCCCAGTTGTGGCGCTTTAGTTTTATACCCATCACCGGTTTCAAACTCATCAATCATCTTCCAGCAATCGCGCCCCAGTCCCCTGCTCACCAAGCTGATCGCCTGGGTTACGCAACGGACAATCACTGCGTGACAAACAGCCGCAGCCAATACAGCCGTCCAGCTCATCGCGTAGTGCCACCAGAGTATGAATGCGTCGGTCAAGCTCTTCGCGCCATTGTGAAGAAAGCTGCCTCCACTCCTTCGCACTGAGCGAGTGGCCTTCGGGTAATACACCCAACGCATCACCAATTGTTGCCAGCGGAATACCAATCCGTTGAGCAATCTTGATGATGGCCACATAACGCAGCACATCTCGTTTGTATCGACGCTGATTACCGCTATTGCGCATGCTGCTGATTAACCCTTTGCTTTCATAGAAATGCAGGGTCGATACTGCCACGCCGCTACGCTTTGCCACTTCACCAGGGGTGAGCAGCGCTTTAATCCGGGGTAATTTCTTTTCCATAAATCGCTTTACCTCAAGTTAACTTGAGGAATTATACTCGCCGACAGACAAAACGACGAATCGAATACTGAGAAAGAGGCTGCCATATGTCCCATCAGCAAATTATTCAGACACTTATTGAATGGATTGATGAACATATCGACCAACCGCTGAATATCGAAGCGGTCGCGAAAAAATCAGGTTATTCAAAGTGGTATTTACAGCGAATGTTCCGTACGGTGATGCGCCAGACGTTAGGCGACTATATTCGTCAGCGTCGACTGCTGCTGGCCGCCGTTGAGCTACGCAATACTGAGCGACCTATTTTTGATATTGCGATGGATCTCGGCTATGTATCGCAACAAACATTCTCACGTGTGTTCCGCCGCGAGTTTGATCGAACCCCCAGCGACTATCGCCATCGTTTGTAGAATTATTGCCCGCCCTGCGTCAGTATGGCGGGCGAGCGCTTAACCCAGTGCATGAACTCCTGCGGCGGCAATGCTTTCGCAAAGTACCATCCCTGACAAAACTGTACGCCGCGCTCCAGCAGCCAGCTGATTTGATCCGCTGTTTCGACCCCTTCTGCAATTGTCTTCAGGTGTAAACTTTGCGCCATTTCGATGATATGTTCGGCAATCATGTGGCTGGTACTGTTGGTGGTCAGCGTACTGATAAACGATTTATCGATCTTCAGAATATCCACATTCAACGAAGACAGATTGTGCAGATTGGAATACCCAGTCCCAAAATCATCAAACGCGACTTCATAACCCGCCTGACGAAATGCCTGAATAACCGGGGTCATCTTCTGCAAATCAATAAATCCGCGCTCGGTGACTTCAACCTTGATTTGCTGCGAACGTACAGAGTAGTCGCGTGATTTTTCAGCAATCAGCGCGATCAGCCGGGATGAATGAAAGTCGGAGGCAGAGAGATTTATTGAGATGTAAAGCTGAGGGTGTGCTGACAGAAAATAGCCCAAATCGTTGAACACTTCTTCGACCACATAATCCGTTATCTTCTCAATCATCCCTTCCTTTTCCGCCAGCGGAATGAATTCTGTCGGACTCATGACCTCACCTTTGCAACCGGGCCAGCGCAACAGCGCCTCGGCCCCAACGCATTGACCATTTTTGATATCAATGATCGGCTGGTAATGCAGGCAAAGCTGGCGTTTTTTGAGCGCGCGTTTTAACAGACGGCGAGGAGAATAGTATTGTTGGCGCGTACGCCACCACATCAGTAGGATCAGGATGCTACAGATCACGCCGAAAGGGAGCGTTAGTACAGCTTCATGATAGAAATTCTGATCAACGCGATCGTCCGTGGTCGACACAATAACCGCAATGGGCCGCTTTTCTGAATGCACGATGGTATAGAAACGATCGTCTTGCTGGAATGTCGGGGCATCGCCGCGTACCAGCGGCAGTAATTGCGCAACGTTTGACCCTTCACTGGCAGAGAAAAAGCTATCCGTTACCGTATCATAGACACCCCAGGCAAGGTCCGGATCATCAGACATGACCTCGCTGTAGGATAAAGGATTGATAACGACAACGTAGTTTCCTCTTTGCATATACGTCATTCTGTAGCCAGAAAAAAACGGCGTATCGCGATAGTAATAAATGGAGATGTCCGGCGTCCGCTTATAGTCAGCGGTGGGCATAATATATGAGGCTGGCGGCACCATCGACGTTGAGCACAAAAAATGATCGCCCTGCGCATAAATGAGATCGCTGATATATAAACGCCCACGAATAATATTCAGCATACTTTTTTGATGCGCCGGGGTACACATCTCCCCTTGATACAGTTGTGCCATATCACGCGCGAGATCGGCTTGCTGGATCACCAGCTCCGTTTTATTGAGGGCCAGCTGCGCAAAAGTGCGGAGTTGATTGCGGGTTTCGGACGTCGCCCTGACATGAGCAAACCATAACGCCAGTACCACGGGGAGCAATACCACCGTGAGTGTTCCAAGGAACCTCAGCGTCTTACGTCGCGCACTGTGAGTCATGTCAGCCCTATTTCCCTGTATCGTATATGCCAGTACCCATCAAGGCAGGATGCTATAAACGCCGGCTAGTTAAGTTGTATGAATCTATCAACATTCGCAACCGCCGTCTCTATGTAAAAGTCTGATAATAGCGGATGATGATATTCTTTTTCCGTAAGGCAAACTTAAAGTTAAGCTTATTTGAAAATAGCACACTGTAAAAGTCGTAATGTTTTATACGCGTTATACGGGCTTCGCATAAAAAATACATAAATTTTTTTAAAGATTAATTTAGGATAAAGATAACAAGCAGCGTAAATACACCTTCTATTACGAATGATGCATTCTCTCACCACATCCTATAACCACAATTTAATAAAGGCTATTAAACAATAAAAAGAGCGTCCCGCACTGGTGAACAAACGAACAGATGTGATATAGTTCACAAAAATCATGTAACAGAAACAGTGTTTCATTGATGTGCATGCCCGCCGATAGCCAGAGTGCCACACCTGTTGTGAACAACCCCGTGCTGTCCTGGGCATCAAGACTTTTTGAGGACGTTTTTCATGGCAACAATAACAACTGGCGTAGTTCTTCTGCGGTGGCAACTGCTGAGCGCAGTGCTGATGTTTTTAGCCAGCACGCTCAATATCCGTTTTCGTAAATCAGATTATATTGGCCTGGCCGTTATCAGCAGCGGTTTAGGGCTGGTTTTCGCTTGCTGGTTTGCAACCGGATTGCTCGGCATCACCCTGATGGACGTGTCCGCTATCTGGAATAACATCCAGTCTGTGATGGTAGAAGTGATGAGCCATACGCCGCCAGAGTGGCCGATGGTATTAAACTGATCAAAAGAAAGCGTCCGACTGAACTAAAATTTCAATCGGACGCTTATTTTTAGGTTAAGTGAACCCATTCAAAGCTATGAACTACCACTCCATACGGAAACCCGCGTTAACCTGCCAGTTCATATCAATGTCACCTCCCGCCGATCTTTCCAGATCAACATACAACCGGGAGTTATTGTTCTGAGTGAGATGGATATTGGTACCTATACCATAGTTGATCCAGGAGTCACTTCCCCCTTCGCTCACTTTCAGTGCGGCATCTTTACCCCAAACGGTGACATCACGATCGCCAGCAAACTCATGCAGCAAATCCAGCTTCACGTAAATATCGCTATCCGGGCGCGATTCAAACCGATAACCTCCGCGCAATCCGACACGGCCAATAACGCTGTCTATATCGTTTTGACGGACTTTCAACCCACTACTGGTGGTGTAACTGGCCTCATCCAGATAGGTATACACGAGCTGACCTTGCGGTTCGATAAACGTAGAGTTTCCTAAGCTAAACTCGCGACCGTATTCTGCGCTGGCACTGATTGACCATGTGCTGCTATCTGCAAAGCCAGAGTTGCCGTATGTGTTCCTGTAATTGAAGTCACTTTCATGGCGGCTATATTTCAACACCAGATCCAGGTAATCTTGTTTCTCTGGGCGATTCCATGCAGCATAAAGTGAACCACCGTAGTTCTTGTTATCGCCAGTACCATAAGTGAAGTCGGCATTGCCTCTCATGTAATGCGCGGCAATCCCTCGCGTCCAGACAGACGATTCGCCTTCGTCTTTGTTGTCATAACCGAGTTGCCAGAAGCTATACAGGTTTTTGAAGTAGCTCCCAGTATCACTCTCTATTTCACCACCTTTATAGCGTATCCACAGACCATTTTGCTGCTGATCCTGGCGGAGTTCGCCTAAACGCTTATTCAGGCTGTCGATTTCAAGACGGGCGGTCGCCATTGCGTAGTTCAGCCCAGCATTGGCGATCACGGTGTTACTACCTGCGCTGGCTTTCGTCGAAACACCCGTGATATACCAGTTGGTACCGTACTGGCTTTGCGGATCGCCTTCACGGATATCAGAACGCAGCAGTGGTTTATAGTCATACACATACTCGTTCGTAATATCGACTTTATCGTACGCTTCGAATGTCACATTACTTGCCGCATCGGCAACCCAGATATCTTCCTTCAAATCAGTGAGCTTGTTGATATTCAACGCTTCAATCGCATGTGTACCGCCGGTACTACTTTTAACAACTTCAATGAAGTCGCTGCCGTTACGTCGCTGCTCATCCGTTTTATTGGTATTGACATCAATCAGGAAAATACCGTTGTTCCCTTTCAAATCATGAATTTTAACGGTTTCGTTGATACTCTGATTGGTGTGCAGGTTAAAACCATGCAGGTTTACCGTACCGCCGTCTTTCAGGGTGATGGCACTGATTTCCGCATCTTTACCATCGGGGATCCAGTGGGCGTTATTCGCCAGCGTAAGGTTGAGATCGCCGCTCCATTTCCCGGTTGTTGCATCAAAGAAGTTTGCTTCATGCCCATGCCAGTATGAATCTGCCCCATTAAGCGTAATATTCATCTGGCTTGTATTAGAATAAAGCTTATCACCGAAGTCGAGGTTACCTAATAGATTAACCTTGTTGCCTCCAGCCTGATTAATATTAACGACACCACCGTCTTTAGCACTGACCGCATCACTTTTTGATGAGCCTTCCGGGTAACCGCTATTGTTCTCCAGGAGTTCTTTAAAGTTACTGGCATAGGTATTAATGTAAACATCGCCACCGTTTGCCGTAATGGTTGAACCCGCGCCCCGCGCATAAATTCCGTTATTGGCCAGCGTTGCATCTTCGCCCTGTTTGGTGTGCTCAACTTCAGAACGAATGTACACATTGCCGTTCACAGACACATCCGCACCACCGCCTACATATAATGCAGTATTGTTGTGTGTATACTTATTGCCAATTAGGAAATTATTTTTAAGACTAAAATTGTCGACAGTCACTTTGGTGTCACTGCCTTCTGCAGACAACCCAAAGAAGGCTAACCCGGCACGATGCTCCTGCTCCGTGGTCCCGCTAATATTGACGTTGTAATTACCAATATGATACTCACCGCCCTGATCACTCGTGATGTTGCCAATCTTGACCTCAAGACCGTTACCTTCGCCTCGCACAGGATTATCAATTTTAACCGTAAAATCGTAGTTGTTGTCGCCGGCAATCGTATCTTTGATGCTGATACCAGGGAGCTCGGGGTCCTTACCGATATAGTTCAGTGTATAATCTTTAGCGAATGCTGCCCCAGAATATAGCGCATTACTAATGCTCACCGACAAGGCTAAAGGCAATATTACCTTAGCGTTATTCTTCCATTGATACATATATAGACTCCGAAGTACAAAAGAATATAGAAATATCAAGACGACTATCAAATCCTCATTAATAAAAAGAGATCGGAGAGCAATACACTTGTATCAATGATGAATTGACAATCTCAGAGCATTATTTAATGCGGTACATCACGCTGTCAATATTTTTTGAATCATGAAACAAATAACTTCGCAATAGTTTATTTAAATTTGATTACTATCAATGTTATTAATTGCATATATTAAAATAGTAATTATAAACAATGATTATATTTCGTTTTTTCCTTGCAAAATATTCGAATATTATATGTGAGAAGATCGTCAAATACAAAAAAGCCCCATTTTAAATGGGGCTTTTCATTCATTACGGTAATAATCGTTAAATCACGATCAGAACGGAATGTCGTCGTCAAAGTCGATTGGCGGTTCGTTAGACGGCGCTGCCGGAGCGGACTGCTGCGGACGAGACTGTGCACCGCCGCTGAACTGGTTGCCACCCTGCGGCTGCTGAGGCTGACCCCAACCACCCTGTTGACCGCCACCTGCATTACCGCCCGCCGGTGCACCGCCGCCCTGACGACCACCCAGCATTTGCATGGTGCCGCCGACGTTCACAACAACTTCAGTCGTGTACTTCTCGACACCTGACTGATCGGTCCATTTGCGGGTACGCAGCTGACCTTCAATGTAGACCTGAGAACCTTTGCGCAGATATTCGCTGGCGACTTCCGCCAGTTTGCCAAACAGCACAACACGGTGCCATTCAGTCTGCTCTTTCATCTCGCCGGTCGCTTTATCACGCCAGGATTCGGAAGTAGCCAGCGTAATGTTGGCAACTGCACCACCATTCGGCATATAGCGTACTTCCGGGTCCTGGCCCAGATTACCGACGAGAATCACCTTGTTTACGCCTCTGCTGGCCATGATCGTGTCTCCTGAAAAACGTTTCTTAATAAGTGTAAGCGCGGGATTGTAGCATTTCCAATAGCGCTTTTACTACGTTGAGAGGTGGATTCCAGTAAACAACCTCAGCCAGACATTGTTACACAGACACCTGCGTTTTGCATTCCAATACTGTATATCCATTCAGGTCAGGTTGTGTCATAATTAACCGTTTGTGATCGCCGGTAGCACCATGCAGCCAGGCAAAAAAGCGTTTAATCCGGGAAAGATGAATGGATAAGATCGAAGTTCGGGGCGCCCGCACCCATAATCTCAAAAACATCAACCTCGTCATCCCGCGCGACAAGCTGATTGTCGTCACCGGGCTTTCGGGCTCAGGCAAATCCTCGCTGGCTTTCGACACCTTGTATGCCGAAGGGCAGCGTCGTTACGTTGAATCGCTTTCCGCGTATGCGCGTCAGTTCCTGTCGCTGATGGAAAAACCGGATGTCGACCACATTGAGGGGCTGTCGCCAGCCATCTCAATTGAACAAAAATCGACATCCCATAACCCGCGATCCACGGTAGGTACCATTACCGAAATTCACGACTACCTGCGCCTGCTGTTTGCCCGCGTCGGTGAGCCGCGCTGTCCGGATCACGACGTACCGCTGGCAGCGCAGACCGTTAGCCAGATGGTGGACAACGTGCTGTCACAACCGGAAGGCAAGCGCCTGATGCTGCTGGCACCGATCATCAAAGAGCGCAAAGGCGAACACACGAAAACGCTGGAGAATCTGGCAAGCCAGGGTTATATCCGCGCCCGTATTGACGGTGAAGTGTGTGACCTGTCCGATCCACCAAAGCTGGAGCTGCAAAAGAAACATACCATTGAAGTGGTCATCGACCGCTTTAAAGTCCGTGACGACCTGTCACAGCGTCTGGCGGAGTCTTTTGAAACCGCGCTGGATCTCTCCGGTGGCACGGCGGTGGTTGCCGATATGGACAACCCGAAAGCGGAGGAGCTGCTCTTCTCCGCCAACTTTGCCTGCCCGATTTGCGGCTACAGCATGCGCGAGCTGGAACCCCGCTTGTTCTCGTTCAATAACCCGGCGGGCGCATGTCCTACCTGCGACGGTCTCGGCGTGCAGCAGTATTTCGACCCTGACCGCGTGATCCAAAACCCAGAGCTGTCGCTGGCTGGCGGCGCGATCCGTGGCTGGGATCGCCGTAACTTCTATTACTTCCAGATGCTTAAGTCACTGGCAGAGCATTATAAGTTCGACATAGAAGCCCCATGGGCCAGCCTGAACCCAACGGTTCACAAAGTGGTGCTGTACGGTTCCGGCAAAGAGAATATCGAATTCAAATATATGAACGACCGCGGTGATACTTCCGTACGTCGTCACCCGTTTGAAGGTGTGCTGCACAATATGGAGCGCCGTTATAAAGAGACGGAATCCAGCGCGGTACGCGAAGAATTATCTAAGTTCATCAGCAACCGACCGTGCGCCAGCTGTGAAGGCACGCGCCTGCGTCGTGAAGCGCGCCACGTGTTTGTTGAGAACACACCGCTGCCTACTATTTCTGACATGAGCATCGGTCATGCGATGGATTTCTTCAACAATCTCAAACTTGCCGGTCAACGGGCGAAGATTGCGGAGAAAATCCTTAAAGAGATTGGCGACCGCCTCAAGTTCCTGGTTAACGTCGGTCTGAACTACCTGACGCTGTCGCGTTCGGCCGAAACGCTCTCCGGCGGCGAAGCCCAGCGTATCCGTCTGGCAAGCCAGATCGGTGCGGGCTTGGTCGGCGTAATGTACGTGCTGGATGAACCGTCCATCGGTCTACACCAGCGCGATAACGAACGCCTGCTGGGTACGCTTATCCATCTGCGCAATCTGGGTAATACCGTGATTGTGGTTGAGCACGATGAAGATGCGATTCGCGCCGCTGACCATGTGATCGATATCGGTCCAGGCGCGGGCGTCCACGGTGGACAGGTGGTGGCGGAGGGTACGCTCAATGACATTATGGCAGTGCCTGAGTCACTGACCGGCCAGTATATGAGCGGCAAGCGCAAGATTGAAGTGCCGAAACAACGCGTGCCCGCTAACCCGGAAAAAGTGCTGAAGCTCACCGGTGCGCGCGGCAACAACCTGAAAGATGTCACCCTGACGCTGCCGGTTGGCCTGTTTACCTGTATTACCGGCGTATCCGGTTCCGGTAAATCAACGCTGATAAACGACACGCTGTTCCCGATTGCTCAGACCCAGCTCAACGGCGCTACGCTGGCTGAACCTGCACCTTATCGCGACATTCAGGGGCTGGAGCATTTCGATAAAGTTATCGACATCGACCAGAGCCCCATTGGTCGTACGCCACGTTCCAACCCGGCAACCTATACCGGCGTATTTACACCCGTCCGCGAACTGTTTGCTGGCGTGCCGGAATCACGCGCGCGCGGCTACACGCCAGGGCGCTTCAGCTTTAACGTGCGCGGTGGACGTTGTGAAGCCTGTCAGGGCGACGGCGTAATCAAAGTTGAGATGCACTTCCTGCCGGATATCTACGTGCCGTGTGACCAGTGCAAAGGCAAGCGCTATAACCGCGAAACGTTGGAGATCAAGTACAAGGGCAAGACTATCCACGAAGTGCTGGATATGACCATTGAAGAGGCACGTGAGTTCTTTGATGCCGTCCCGGCGCTGGCGCGTAAACTGCAAACGCTGATGGACGTTGGCTTGACTTATATTCGCCTTGGGCAGTCCGCAACAACCCTTTCTGGCGGCGAGGCCCAGCGCGTGAAGCTGGCGCGTGAGTTATCAAAACGCGGTACAGGACAAACGCTGTACATCCTCGATGAGCCGACTACCGGTCTGCACTTTGCGGATATTCAGCAGTTGCTGGACGTGCTGCACCAGCTCAGGGATCAGGGCAACACCATCGTGGTCATTGAGCATAATCTGGACGTGATTAAAACGGCCGACTGGATTGTCGATCTCGGTCCGGAAGGGGGTAGCGGCGGCGGAGAAATCCTGGTTGCCGGTACGCCGGAAACGGTCGCAGAGTGTGAAGCCTCACACACCGCCCGCTTCCTCAAACCACTGCTGTAGTTACTCATGCCCGATGGCGCAAGCTATCGGGCCTACAGGATAGACGTATTGGGTTGTAGGCCAGATAAGGCGCTTACGCCGCATCCGGCAAAAAGGCTCAGAACTGCGCCAACATCCTGCGTTTATCTTCCGGCAGCGTCTTGATAGCCTGTTGATAAGAGGCGTCCACCAAATAGTAAATTTGTGAATCTGGCAGCGAACCATCCAGGTACACCGTGCTCCAGTGCGCCTTATTAAGATGCCGGCTTGGCCGGACATCGCTATGCTGCTGGCGCAATAACTCGGCCAGTTCAGGGCTGGTTTTCAGCGACACAGCAGGGCGTTCTTCCACCTCTTTTACCATCGCAAAAAGCACATCTTCGACTTTAATTTGCGTGGCTTTCCAGTCGCTGTGCACGCTCTGTTCGGCACCTGTTTTCGCCATGCAGTATTGCAGCAACTCCGAGTTCGTCATCTTTATTCCCCTTACCAGCAGCTCGCCTAATGAGAACATCTTTTACTCAGTGTGCAGCAACTCTGCCAAAGGTAAAAGCCAGCAACGCAAATTTGTTTAAAAAATCACCAATAAAGAACCTGTACCCTCAGTATTCTGAGTTTACAATCACCTCTTCGCCATATGCCCCGGCCTGCGGCAGTGGTTTATAGGTGGAGTTGGAGGCGCGCAAAATGCGAATACCGCGAATACCTACGTCGCGCGCGGCGGTGATGTCATTGTCGGAATCGCCGTAGAACATGCGGATGTTTTTATCCTGTAACCACTGCGTTTTGGTGTTCTGCCCGGCTTTATCACCGGCAAAGATAACCGGATTCATATTAGCGGATGGAATGTGGAAGTTATCGGACAGTGTTTTAGACACGGTTTCGGTTTTTGTCGGGCTACGTCCCGTGACAAAGAAGATGCTGTCACCGCGACGAACATGCATATCAATCAACTGACGCGCGACTTCTTTTGGAATACTAAATTCATCCCAGCCATTGTTCATTTTTTCCCAGAACGCCGGATTCTTCAGGTAATCCTCACTCTCCGGGGACCAGGTTTTTTTGCCACGCCAGAAACCCGGGCTGGAAAAAAGAACGGTATCATCAATATCGAATCCGACGGCCATTGGCGGGCGTCCGGTCAGGCTGTTTTCAATCTGAGCAACAGAGACCCAGTGAACCGGAGACTGCTCAGCGAGTTTTGCAACGTTGGTGCCTGGATTAAGCTGCGAGGGGGAAGAAACTAAAGCCTGGGCGGAATGGTTTAACGTGAACAATAAGCAAACGGCACTAAGTGCCAACGTAATCTTGCGCATATTTTTCCCTAAGTAGTCAGCTAGTTATCATTTTTTTATTAACAACTGGTCAAAAAACTATCTGACCTTACCCCCTGGGGAAGGTGAAAGGAAGGGGTTTCTCTCGTTTTGTTACAGAAAAAGAGGATGATCACACAGAAAAAGCGTGCCTGATGGCGCGACGCTTATCAGGCCTACAAACGAAAAATCCAATACTTTGTAGGCCGGATAAGGCGTTTACGCCGCCATCCGGCAACACTGTGCGAGAAATGACAAATCCGGTTACATGACAGCAGCAAACGCTTTTGCCACACGCTGGACGTTACCGTGATTCAACCCGGCGACGCACATGCGGCCGCTGGCGATCAGGTAAACCCCGAATTCATCACGCAGGCGATCGACCTGGGCGGCGCTCAACCCGGTATAGCTGAACATACCGCGCTGTTGCAGAAGGTAGTCAAAGTTACGGCCCGGTATCTCGGCATGGAGAACATTGACCAATTCCTGACGCATCGCCAGGATGCGGGTACGCATCGCTTCTACTTCCGCCAGCCAGTTGGCTTTAAGCGCGTCATCGCCCAGCACGGCGGCAACCACCTGCGCACCAAAGTTAGGTGGGCTGGAGTAGTTACGACGCACCGTGGCTTTTAACTGCCCCAACACGCGACCCGCAGTCTCAGCGTCTTCGCACACCACGGAAAGGCCGCCGACACGCTCACCGTATAAAGAGAAAATTTTAGAGAACGAGTTGCTGACCAGGGCAGGCAATCCAGCGCTGGCAATGGCGCGGATCGCATAGGCGTCGTCTTCCATTCCCGCGCCAAATCCCTGATAGGCAATATCAAGGAAAGGGATTAGATCGCGCGCTTGCAGAATCTCGATAACCGCATCCCACTGCGCGGGCGTCAAGTCCGCACCGGTCGGGTTATGGCAGCACGGATGCAACAGTACAATGCTGCGAGCCGGTAAGGTGTTCAAGGTTGCCAGCAGGTCGTTGACGCGCACGCCGTTAGTCGTGTTGTCATACCAGGGGTAAGTACTTACTTCGAATCCAGCCCCTTCAAAAATCGCGATGTGGTTTTCCCATGTCGGATCGCTGACCCAGACGCCAGAATCAGGGAAGTAACGCTTCAGAAAATCCGCACCTACTTTTAGCGCACCAGATCCTCCCAGCGTCTGAATCGTCGCCACGCGCTGCTGCTGAAGAACCGGGTGTTCTGCACCAAACAGTAGTGGCGCAATGGTGTGGCGATAGCTGTTCAGGCCTTCCATCGGTAAATACAGCGACGCACCCTGCGGCTGAGCATTGAGCCGGGCTTCCGCTTCGCTTACGGCGTTAAGCTGAGGGATTATCCCGTCTTCGTTGTAATACAGACCGATGCTGAGATTCACTTTGTCACGACGTGAATCTTCCTTGAAGCGCTCCATGAGCGATAAAATCGGGTCGCCGGCGTAGGCGTCAACTTTTTGAAACACGTGGTGGTTCTCCAGGTTTACAGACAGGGGGTAAGAACACAATAAACCGGAAGCGGGAGAAGATCGAGAGGATGTTGAGAGGATTATTGCCGGATGGCGGCAGAACCGCTTTATCCGGCAGACAGCCAGATTCAGTCCACGTACTTCATCGCTACCCTTGATGTCAGGCGCGTGATAAGTTCGTAAGCACTTACTTTCGTTATTTCGGCAATACGTTCAACGGGCAGACCATCGCCCCACAGAATCACCGGATCGCCGGCTTTTTCCTGCGCTTCTGGCCCCAAATCAACGCAGATCATGTCCATTGCCACACGACCAACAATCGGCACTTCCCGACCATTGACCAGTACCGGCGTGCCGGACGGCGCTGCACGCGGATACCCGTCGCCATAGCCCATCGCCACCACGCCCAGGCGCGTGTCACGCGCGCTTTCCCACGTTCCACCATAGCCAACAGGTTCGCCCGCTTTGTGCTCGCGCACGGCGATCAGGCTGGAGGTGAGCGACATCACCGGCTGGCAGCCAAAATCAGTCCCGGCGGAATGATTCTCCAGCGGCGATACGCCATACAGAATTAGCCCCGGACGCGCCCAGTCGAAATGGGACTGCGGCCACAGCAGGATACCGCCAGATGCGGCAATAGAACGCTGTCCCGGCTTGCCTTCACAAAAACGATTGAAGATTTCGAGCTGCTTTTCCGTCGCGCCACATTCGGGTTCGTCTGCACGGGCAAAGTGGCTGACGATGTTGACCGGCTGACGCACGTTTTTACAGTGGGTCAAGCGTTGATAAAACGCCTCAGCCTGCTCAGGACGTACGCCCAGACGGTGCATCCCGGTGTCGAGCTTCATCCAGACGGTGACGGGTTCCGCCAGTTCAGCCGCTTCCAGCGCCGCAAGCTGCTCCTCATTGTGCACGGCAGTATGCAGCCGCTGTGCGGAGATGGTCGGCAGATCGGAGGCATCGAAAAAACCCTCCAATAGCAGGATGGGTTGCGTGATCCCACCCGCGCGCAGTCGCAGAGCTTCTTCAAGACGAGCGACACCAAAAGCGTCCGCATCAGGGAGCGTTCGCGCGGTCTCTAACAGACCATGGCCGTAAGCGTTCGCTTTCACCACCGCAACCAGTTTACTGGCAGGTGCCAGTTCACGCAGACGTTGCAGGTTGTGTCGCAGAGCGCGGCGGTTAATGACAACAGTTGCCGCTTGCATTTGTGTTCCTTAATAAATGGACGACGGAGCGTTACTCATCGTCATACTGTGGTCCGGCATAATTATCGAAGCGTGACCACTGGCCGTTAAACGTCAGGCGCACCGTACCGATTGGGCCGTTACGTTGCTTACCAATAATAATTTCCGCGATGCCTTTTAAGTCGCTGTTTTCGTGATAAACCTCGTCACGATAAATAAACATGATTAAGTCGGCATCCTGCTCGATAGACCCCGATTCACGGAGGTCCGAGTTGACCGGACGCTTGTCGGCGCGTTGTTCCAGAGAGCGGTTAAGCTGCGACAGCGCCACCACCGGCACATGCAGTTCTTTTGCTAATGATTTCAGCGAGCGCGAAATTTCAGCAATTTCCAGCGTACGGTTGTCGGAGAGCGACGGCACCCGCATCAGCTGCAGGTAGTCGATCATAATCAGTCCGATACCGCCGTGTTCACGGGCGATACGGCGTGCGCGCGAACGCACTTCCGTGGGCGTCAGGCCGGAGGAGTCATCAATGTAGATGTTTCGTTTCTCCAGTAAGATCCCCATGGTGCCGGAAATTCGCGCCCAGTCTTCGTCATCCAACTGACCGGTACGGATTTTAGTCTGGTCTACGCGCGACAGCGATGCCAGACAACGCATCATGATCTGTTCGGAGGGCATTTCAAGACTGAAGATAAGTACCGGCTTATCCTGCAACATCGCCGCATTTTCGACGAGGTTCATTGCAAACGTCGTTTTACCCATCGACGGACGCGCGGCGACGATAATCAGGTCCGACGGCTGTAGACCGGCAGTCTTTTTGTTGAGGTCGTCGTAGCCGGTATTCACCCCGGTGACACCGTCATGCGGCTGCTGGAACAGCTGTTCGATGCGCGCGACGGTGGCGTCGAGCACCTCGGTAATATTTTTCGGGCCTTCGTCTTTATTGGCGCGGCTTTCGGCAATTTTAAAAACGCGGGATTCCGCGAGATCCAGCAAATCTTCACTGGAACGCCCTTGCGGATCAAATCCGGCCTCCGCGATTTCATGAGCTACCGAAATCATGTCGCGCACGACGGCGCGTTCGCGGACGATATCCGCATAGGCGCTTATGTTCGCCGCACTTGGCGTATTTTTAGATAACTCAGCCAGATAGGCGAAACCGCCGACGCTGTCGAGTTGCCCCTGCACTTCCAGCGACTCGGCCAGGGTTATCAGATCGATGGGTTTGCCCATCTCCTGCAAACGATGCATTTCGGTGAAGATATGCCGGTGCGGTCGGGTGTAAAAATCCTCCGCGACGACACGCTCGGCAACATCGTCCCAGCGTTCGTTATCCAGCATTAAACCGCCCAACACCGACTGTTCCGCTTCAATCGAGTGCGGCGGTACTTTCAGCCCGGCGACCTGCAGATCGCGGTCACGAGCATCAGTCTGTTGTTTGTTGAAGGGTTTATTTCCTGCCATAGTGAATGGAGTTACCGAGATAATGATTGGGTCGAAAGATTACCACATTTCTGGAGGAAGCATGGCAACACGTATTGAATTTCACAAGCACGGCGGCCCTGACGTACTGAAGGCTGTGGACTTTACGCCCGTTGATCCGACCGAGCATGAAATCCAGGTCGAAAACAAAGCGATTGGCATCAATTATATCGATACCTACATCCGCAGCGGACTGTATCCGCCCCCTTCTCTGCCCAGCGGACTCGGCACCGAAGCGGCCGGAGTGGTCAGCAAAGTCGGTAGCAAAGTAACCCACATCAGCGTTGGCGATCGCGTGGTCTACGCCCAGTCAATGCTCGGCGCCTACAGTTCCGTACATAATGTCCCCGCCGATAAAGCCGCCATTTTACCGGATGCCATCTCGTTTGAGCAGGCTGCCGCGTCCTACCTGAAAGGGTTAACCGTTTTCTATCTGTTGCGTAAAACCTATGAAATCCAGCCTGACGAGCCGTTTCTGTTCCATGCCGCCGCAGGCGGCGTTGGTCTGATTGCCTGCCAGTGGGCAAAAGCATTGGGGGCGAAGCTAATTGGTACCGTCGGCACTGCGCAAAAGGCGCAAATTGCATTACAGGCCGGCGCATGGCAGGTGATTAACTATCGCGAAGAGAGCATTGTCGAGCGGGTTAAAGAAATTACGGGCGGTAAAAAAGTCCGGGTAGTTTATGACTCGGTGGGTAAAGACACCTGGGAAGCCTCGCTGGACTGCCTGCAACGCCGGGGATTGATGGTGAGTTTTGGTAATTCTTCCGGGCCGGTGACCGGCGTTAACTTAGGTATTCTGAACCAGAAAGGCTCGCTGTACGCTACACGCCCTTCTCTGCAAGGTTACATCACCAACCGAAATGAATTGACCGAAGCCAGTAATGAGCTATTTTCACTGATTGCCAGCGGCGTGATTAAAGTCGATATCGCGCAAGGTCAGACGTTTGCGTTAAAAGATGCCCAGCGGGCGCATGAAGTACTCGAAAGCCGGGCCACGCAGGGGTCGAGTTTGCTGATCCCGTGAAACTTCTCCATTAAATAATTCAAGCAGCCAACACGCCTGCGGTTTGAATTATAACGGGGAAGAAAAGAATTAGGGCTTCCCGTAGGAAGCCCTTTCTTTTTTTAGTTCGGCTGTATGTAGGGTACAGCTCGATGAATTCGTTAACCGCGCAATAGTGACAGATTTAATAATCAATTCCTATTTGGTTCTAAAGGCAATGTTGCAGGTTGTGATGTACCGCTCAATACCTTAGTAAAACCGACGGTTATTGCGCTGATAGTGCGGGACTTTTGGCGCTTTTATGGCCTTGATAATCCACACCACGGCGACAGCCAATAACAGCCATGGCAGCAGTTTAATCATCAGCGCAAACATCCCGCCGAGGAACATCACGGCGGTCGCCACCATCAGCGCGGCCAGAATCCCCAGCAGCGACACGCCGGTGACCATCAGCATGACAAAAAAGCCAATAACAAAAAGTAGTTCCAGCATGATGCTCTCCCATAATGAATTTCTGCTTAAACCATTACAAAAATCATGCCAGAATTAATTGATTGATTTATAAAGAAAACGCCCCGCGTCAGTGCGCAGGGCGTGGTGAAATTGACTAACTTTTGGTGAACAATTAACGTTTGTCTGCTACCAGCTTCAACGCATGTTCCAGCACGTTGATATCCGCACCGGCTTTGTGCGCATTTTCGCTCAGGTAACGACGCCACTGACGCGCGCCCGGAATGCCCTGGAACAGCCCCAGCATATGGCGGGTAATATGTCCCAGATACGTTCCCTGGCTCAGTTCCCGTTCAATATACGGGTACATGGCGCGCACCACGGCAACAGGGTCCACGTCAGCACCCGTTGAACCGAAAATTTCGCGATCCACGGATGCCAGAATACCGGGGTTCTGATAGGCTTCACGTCCCACCATCACGCCATCCATATGTTCAAGGTGCGCTTTCGCTTCTTCCAGCGATTTAATGCCGCCGTTGATCGACATGGTCAACTGCGGGAAATCACGCTTCAGCTGGTACACGCGGGCGTAATCCAGCGGTGGGATTTCACGGTTTTCTTTCGGGCTCAGCCCGGACAACCAGGCCTTGCGCGCATGAATGATAAACATCTCACATTCTCCTTTGCCGGAGACCGTGTTGATGAAATCACACAGAAATTCGTAGCTGTCCTGGTCATCAATGCCAATACGGGTTTTGACCGTCACCGGAATTGACACCACATCGCGCATCGCCTTGATGCAGTCGGCAACCAGCTGCGCATTGCCCATCAGGCAGGCACCAAACATCCCGTTTTGTACGCGATCAGAAGGACAGCCCACGTTGAGGTTTATCTCGTCATAGCCCCGCGCTTCCGCCAGCTTCGCACACTGAGCCAACGCGGCCGGGTCGCTACCACCAAGCTGTAAGGCTATCGGATGCTCTTCGTCGCTATACGCCAGATAGTCGCCTTTACCATGAATGATTGCCCCGGTGGTTACCATCTCCGTATAGAGCAGCGTCTGGCTGGACAGTAAGCGCAAAAAGTAGCGGCAGTGTCTGTCCGTCCAGTCGAGCATCGGCGCGATAGAAAAACGATGTGCAGGGAAAGCGGTGGACTGAGATTCAGGCAGCATGGCGAATAATTAAGCATCCGGTTAAAAAAGGGGCGCCACTATAGCATAGACCGCGACGATAGTGAGCCACATCGTCACGGCCCCCCTCATGCTATTTCGATCCGGGTTTACCGTCGTGGGAACCAAAAAACTGTGGTGGATGGTCAACCCAGCGATCCTCGCGCGTGGCCGCATACACCGGATTCAGTGGGTAATAGATACGGTTGAATTTTTTATTTGCCTCGCCGACGACCAGCAGTCGCACCTCTTCACTGGTGTTATTGATAAAGGTGTGACACACGCCGGTTCCCGCTGGAAATCCGACGCTATCCCCCGGTTCCAGCTTCCATAAATAGCCGTTAATCCAAGCCTCCGGATACCCTTCCAGCACGTAGATAAACTCTTCTTCGTCGCTTTCGGCGTGAGGGTACGAGGTGCGACGGCCCGGAGGCAGGCGTTCATGGTGAATGCCGAGGCGACCCAAGCCCAGTTTACGAGCAAGCGGTGCGCCGATAGAAAACAGCTCATCGCTTCCGGGATAGGTAGCGTCATCAGCCCCCTCCACCTCACGCCAGTGGCGAATACAATCCGGTCTTTTCATTTTATATTTTCCAGTATTGCGATGCGTCAGGTATAGCACACCACGGCTGATCTCGGCGTTTTATGCAGAACATGATAAAGTAAGGGATTAACCTTCCACGCAAATCGAGGCGCAAAAATGGAAAGAACCCCTACGCAGGAGTTGCTGGCTCACGCTGAAAAACTCTGTGCGCAACGTAACGTGCGACTCACGCCGCAACGCCTCGAAGTGCTGCGCCTGATGAGCCTCCAGGAAGGGGCAATCAGCGCATATGACCTGCTAGATTTATTACGGGAAACTGAACCACAGGCTAAACCGCCTACCGTCTATCGTGCGCTCGATTTTCTGCTCGAACAAGGTTTTGTCCACAAGGTAGAATCCACCAACAGCTACGTGCTTTGCCATTTGTTCGATCAGCCCACCCACAGCTCCGCGATGTTCATTTGTGACCGCTGCGGCGTGGTGAAAGAAGAGTGTGCGGAGGGCGTGGAAGACATCATGCATACGCTGGCGGCCAAGATGGGCTTTGCCCTACGTCATAACGTAATTGAAGCGCATGGCCTGTGTCAGGTCTGTGTGGAAGTTGAAGCCTGCCGTCATCCTGGCGACTGCCAGCATGATCACACGATTCAGGTAAAAAAGAAGGTCGGGCGTTAAGCGAGAGAACGTACATCCTTGTACATTCAGGCGGGAGGGGATAATTACCAACGGTAGTCGTTGCGGGTTTCCCAATCCTTCACTTCTTTCTCCGCCTGATCTTTCGCATAACCGTAACGTTCCTGGACTTTACCCACCAGCTGGTCACGCTTACCTTCAATGACCGTCATATCATCATCGGTCAGTTTGCCCCATTGCTCTTTCACTTTACCTTTCAACTGCTTCCAGTTACCACCGACTTCGTCTTTATTCATCATCAAATCCTCATCGTTAGGTTGTGAATAGCGAGAGTGCTGCGTCCAGACACGCTATGTTTTTGCTGGACGTGAGAATAAGTGTAGTCAGTGATTCTGAGTTCTATTTATTATTCGGAATTTTTAACCATACGAGTCAGGAAAACCAGGTGCCATTTCGCCAGTGACGCCGCCAGATAAAAGCCAGCGAGAGTCCGCGCAGCGTCAGAAAAACGGCGAGTGCCAGCCACAAACCGTGGTTGCCTAACAGCGGTAACGTGAATAAGGTTAAGCCGAATCCTGCAGCGGCAACGGCCATACTGTTACGCATTTCCGCAGCACGCGTTGCGCCAATAAACATGCCGTCCAACAGGTAACACCAGACGCCCACCAGTGGTAACACCACCTGCCAGATAAGGTAACGATCGGCCAGTTGCTGAATCTGCGGTAGTGAGGTCAACGACGCAATAATGTGCTCGCCAAACAGGGCATAGACCAGTGAAAAAAGGATCGCCACAATGCCCGACTGTCGACACGCCGCGCGCCAGACATCCAACAGTTGGCTGCCATCCCGGGCACCATAAGCCTGACCAGAGTGCGCTTCCACGGCATAGGCAAATCCGTCCAGCGCATAGGCGGTGAAGGTCAACAGGGTCATCAGAACGGCGTTGACCGCAATAATATCGCCCCCGAGACGCGCCCCGAGTACCGTAATCGCACCAAAACACAGCTGCAGCAACAGCGAACGCAGCATGATGTCGCGGTTAAGCGCCATCAGACGGCGGAAGTTTCCGCGCCATGCCTGTTTCAGCATCATGAGCGAAACACCGCGCAGGTGGAGAACCTTGCGCACCATCAGCAGGCCAATCAGCAACGTGGCATATTCGGCAATCACCGTCGCCAGCGCGGCGCCCTGCACGTTCATATGCAGCCCCATCACCAGCCATATATCGAGCACAATGTTGAGGATATTGCCGACAATCAACAGGATCACCGGTGCTCGCGCGTACTGAACGCCCAGCAGCCAGCCGAGCAGTACCAGGTTCGCCAGCGAGGCAGGCGCGCTGAGCCAACGGATTTCAAGGAAGCGCCGGGCCTGTTCCAGTACCGCTTCGCTCCCCCCCACGATGTGTAACGCCAGATCGATAATCGGCGTACGAAATAGCGCAATTGCCGCCCCCGCCCCCAAAGCCAGAATCAGCGGCTGCACCAGCGCACGGGCCAGCGCCTGCGGATTTTTTGCGCCAAATGCCTGAGCCGTCAGCCCGGTGGTACTCATGCGTAGAAAGAGCAGCAGCATAAAGAGAAAACTGGTTGCCGTCGCCCCCACGGCGACACCACCCAAATAGACCGGGCTATCCAGATGACCAATCACAGCTGTGTCCACCAGTCCCAGCAGGGGAACGGTGATATTGGAGAAAATCATTGGCAGGGCAAGATGCCAGAGCGCTTTATCAGAGGAGGTAAAGAAAGGCATACAGGAGAGCCTGAGAAGAAGTTAAACGTACTGGACAAAGTTGTGTAGACCCGGTAAACGCAGTGCCACCGGGCACGTTGCCGGATGACGACGTAAACGTCTTATCCGGCCTACAGGAAATCAACAGACCGTTACAGCCATTCACCGTTACGGATAACGCCGACGGCCAGTCCTTCAATGGTGAAGTTCTGCTCACGCAGGTCGACAACGATCGGTTTGAACTCGCTGTTTTCTGGCAGAAGCTCGACCTTATTGCCCTGTTTTTTCAGGCGTTTAACCGTCACTTCATCATCAATGCGGGCAACAACCACCTGGCCGTTACGCACGTCCTGTGTCTTATGCACTGCCAGCAGATCGCCATCCATAATACCAATGTCTTTCATTGACATACCGCTGACGCGCAGCAGGAAATCAGCATTAGGTTTGAACAGGGATGGATCAACCTGATAGTGGCCTTCGATGTGCTGTTGCGCCAGCAGCGGCTCACCTGCAGCAACGCGGCCTACAAGCGGTAATCCTACCTCTTCTTCATGCAACAGACGAATACCACGCGATGCACCAGAGACGATTTCGAGCACCCCTTTACGCGCCAGCGCTTTAAGGTGTTCTTCAGCCGCGTTTGGGGAACGGAATCCCAAACGCTGCGCGATCTCCGCACGCGTCGGTGGCATACCTGTCTGGCTGATGTGATCCCGAATGAGATCAAACACCTCTTGCTGCCTGGCCGTTAACGCTTTCATTCCGCCCCCTGGGTGTATATACAGTTATGCTGTGAGTATATACAGCTAAAGGCGATTTTGGAACCGCAAACTGCACAAAAAACAGGAGATTTATGAAGTTGTGGAATCCTTATCGAAAATGGGACCACAACAGGATGCCCCAGGTGATCAGGGCGACAAAAATAGACAGCAGAACAGCCGCCGACCCCATATCTTTCGCTCGACCGGAAAGTTCGTGATACTCCGATCCAATACGGTCGACCACTGCTTCAATAGCGCTGTTTAAGATTTCAACGATCATCACCAGCATTACTGAACCAATCAACAACACACGGGTAATGGCGTCGACGTCCAGCCAGCAGGCGATGGCGACGCCCAGCAGTACGGCAACGCTTTCCTGACGAAATGCCGCTTCATTTATCCATGCGGCGCGAAAACCTTTCCACGAGTAGCCAGCAGCTTTGATAATTCGGGTAAATCCAGTGGTATTATTGGCCATCAAAAGAACCTTTTTACATTATTAGCGTCAATGTCATTGTAACGTTACCCCGTTTGTTTCAGGGTGTGGCAAAGCAGCGCGAAGTATGACGGGATACACCAGAAATTCACTAAACTTTCTGATATCCTTGCAGCGCATTTGCATTATTAACCAGAGGCTTTACATCGTTTATGTCCGGCTGGCCACGAATTTACTACAAATTACTGAATTTACCATTAAGCGTCCTGGTAAAAAGCAAGTCTATTCCGGCAGAACCTGCCCCGGAGTTGGGACTCGATACGTCTCGTCCCATTATGTACGTCCTACCGTACAACTCAAAAGCAGACTTGCTGACGCTACGTGCCCAATGTTTGGCGCACGATCTTCCCGATCCCCTGGAACCGCTGGAGATAGACGGGACTTTACTGCCGCGCTACGTGTTTATTCACGGCGGTCCGCGTGTGTTCACCTATTACACGCCAAAAGAAGAGTCCATCAAGCTGTTCCATAACTATCTCGATCTGCATCGCAGCAATCCTGACCTTGATGTGCAGATGGTGCCGGTTTCGGTGATGTTTGGCCGCGCGCCTGGCCGCGAAAAAGGTGAAGTCAACCCGCCGCTGCGCATGCTGAACGGCGTACAGAAATTCTTCGCCGTTTCCTGGCTCGGTCGCGACAGTTTTGTCCGTTTCTCGCCGTCGGTCTCTCTGCGCCGCATGGCAGACGAACACGGTACGGATAAAATCATCGCCCAGAAACTGGCGCGCGTGGCGCGTATGCACTTTGCCCGTCAGCGTTTGGCCGCTGTTGGCCCGCGCCTCCCTGCCCGTCAGGATCTGTTTAATAAGCTGCTGGCCTCAAAAGCAATCGCCCGTGCGGTAGAAGATGAAGCCCGCAGTAAAAAGATCTCCCACGAAAAAGCGCAGCAAAATGCCATTGCGCTGATGGAAGAGATCGCCGCCAACTTCTCCTACGAGATGATCCGCCTGACTGACCGTATTCTGGGATTCACCTGGAACCGACTGTATCAGGGTATTAACGTTCACAATGCAGAACGCGTTCGCCAACTGGCGCACGACGGGCATGAAATTGTCTATGTCCCCTGCCACCGCAGCCATATGGATTACATGCTGCTGTCGTACGTTCTGTATCACCAGGGGCTGGTTCCTCCGCACATTGCGGCCGGGATCAACCTGAACTTCTGGCCGGCTGGCCCGATTTTCCGCCGCCTGGGTGCGTTCTTTATTCGTCGTACCTTCAAGGGCAATAAGCTCTATTCCACCGTCTTCCGCGAATACCTCGGCGAGTTGTTCAGCCGCGGTTATTCGGTTGAGTACTTTGTCGAAGGTGGGCGCTCACGTACCGGTCGTTTGCTGGATCCGAAAACCGGCACGCTGTCGATGACCATCCAGGCAATGCTGCGCGGCGGTACGCGTCCTATCACCCTGGTGCCGATTTACATTGGCTACGAGCACGTGATGGAAGTCGGCACCTACGCGAAAGAACTGCGTGGCGCGACAAAAGAGAAAGAGAGCCTGCCGCAGATGCTGCGTGGCTTAAGCAAGCTGCGTAATCTGGGTCAGGGCTACGTCAACTTTGGCGAACCGATGCCATTGATGACCTACCTCAATCAGCACGTGCCGGAGTGGCGTGAGTCTATCGATCCTATCGAGTCGATTCGCCCTGCCTGGCTGACGCCGACGGTCAATAACATTGCCGCCGATCTGATGGTGCGCATTAACAACGCCGGTGCGGCCAACGCCATGAACCTGTGCTGTACCGCGCTACTGGCATCCCGCCAGCGTTCCCTGACCCGCGAGCAGTTAACTGAGCAGCTTGATTGCTACCTCAGCCTGCTGCGTAACGTACCGTATGCATCAGATGCAACGGTTCCGACGCAGAGTGCCAGTGAGCTTATCGATCACGCCCTGCAGATGAACAAGTTTGAGGTCGAGAAAGATACCATCGGTGACATCATCATTCTGCCGCGCGAGCAGGCGGTATTGATGACTTACTACCGCAACAACATTGCGCATATGCTGGTGCTGCCGTCACTGATGGCGGCGATTGTGACTCAGCATCGCCGGATTTCACGCGTCGCATTGCAGCAACATATTGATGCACTGTATCCGATGCTGAAAGCCGAGCTGTTCCTGCGCTGGGAGCGCGATGAGCTTACAGGGGTGATCGACGAACTGGCTGGAGAAATGCAGCGTCAGGGTCTGATTACGTTGCAAAACGATGAGCTGCAAATCAACCCGGCACGCTCCCGCACGCTACAGCTGCTGGCCGCAGGTGCGCGTGAGACTCTGCAGCGCTACGCCATCACCTTCTGGCTGTTGAGCGCGAATCCGTCTATCAACCGCGGTACGCTGGAGAAAGAGAGCCGCACCGTCGCTCAACGTCTTTCCGTACTGCACGGTATCAACGCACCGGAATTCTTCGATAAAGCGGTGTTCAGCTCCCTGGTGCTGACCCTGCGTGACGAAGGCTACATCAGCGACACCGGAGATGCCGAGCCGGAAGAGACGATGAAGATTTACCAGATGCTGGCCGAACTGGTGACGTCGGATGTCCGTCTGACCATCGAGAGCGCCACTCAGGGTGAGTAAGCATAAAAAAACCGGTCGAAATGACCGGTTTTTTTTATCGCAGACTAAAACTCAAAGATGCCAGTAACTCATCGCAAGGCCTAAGAACAACACCAGGCCCACGTAGTTGTTATTCATAAACGCTTTAAAGCAGGCATCCCGCTCGCGGTTAACGATCAGCTTCTGCTGATACACAAACAGCGCCCCTGCCACCAGCAAAGACCAGTAATAGCCCAGCGCCAGTCCGTTCAGCCAGCCCACCAGCGCCATCAGCACCAGTACGCCCACTTGCAGAAGACCAATAATCAGTTTGTCGTTTTGGCCGAACAGGATAGCGGTCGATTTAATGCCAATCTTCAGGTCATCATCGCGGTCGACCATCGCATATTGGGTGTCATAAGCCACTGCCCAGAGAATATTGGCCAGAAACATCAACCAGCAGCTGAGCGGCACCGACTCGCTCACGGCGGCAAACGCCATCGGGATAGACCAGCCAAACGCTGCACCCAGCACCACCTGCGGCAGGTGCGTATAGCGCTTCATGAAGGGATAAACCCACGCCAGCGCCAACGCGGCAATCGACAACAAAATGGTCATCGTGTTGAGCGTCAGGACCAGCAGGAAGGCGAGCAACACCAGCACAACAAACAACGTGCGGGCTTCTTTCTCCGTCACGGCACCGCTTGGCAGAGGTCGGTTCGCGGTGCGTTTCACATGACCGTCAAATTTGCGGTCAGCATAATCATTCACCACGCATCCGGCGGCGCGCATTAACCAGACGCCAGCCACAAACACCGCCAGGATCCACAATTGCGGAACCCCAGGGGTCGCCACCCACAACGCCCACAGCGTTGGCCAGAGCAGCAGTAAGGCGCCGATTGGCTTATCCGTACGCATCAAGCGGTGAAACGCCAGCAGCTTATTCTGCGTCAGACTCCACTCCATCTTTATCTTCCTCTCAGTACAACGGCGATGCAGGTAAAAAAAGCTCGGTAAGCATCAGTGGCTTACCGCTCAGCCGCAGGCGGGAACGACGCCCCCACAGCTCTGCATCGCGGCCAATCTCAATAAAATCTCGGGTCAATGTCGATGACGTAAACAGGTAGCGCCCGAGCGGGGTTTTCCCCAGATTTTGCAAGGCCAGTTCAGGGCCACACAATGTCGATTCCGGCACCACGGTGCGCCCGGCAAGCCAGGGTTCACCATCCGCGCAGAGCAGGATTTCACGTAACCAATAGCGGGATTCTGTCGGCAGCAGCGTCAGTTCTTCGGCCACCTCATTTTGCCCAACAAATCCTTCTCGTATCAACGTTACGCTGACCTGCTTTCCCTGCTGCTCAAAACGTTGGGTCATGGAGTCTTCCAGTAACAACCAGTCAAGCAGTTGGGGGTCCAGCGTCGGGATCGCATCAAAATAACGCAGCGCACGCAGTTGCGTTAACGCAGGGTGTGGCATGCCTTACTCTCCGATTTATCACGTTCAGGCATTGTATCGCAGAAAAGGCATTACGGGGTGAGCAAACATGATTAAGTGATCGGCGGAGCAACACAAGCATAACAAGTAGCATGGAAGGATAAAAAAAGGTGCGCCAGGAGACGCACCAGTTGTTGCAAAATCAGCAATGTGGGGAGACGGTTACCCCTTGCCTTTTACACTGCTGATAAAGGTGGAACGGGCAGATTTGGATCCCAGACGTTCAGCTTCATCAAGCAGCTTCAGCGCTTTATCGACATCGCCTTTCGCCACAGCATCCTTAATCGCCTGGTTAAAATAGCTTTCCGTGTCGTTCAGCATCGGCTCGCTTTTCTGCGGGGCTGGTGCGGCGACCGGGGCAGCTGCCACCGCAGCCGGAGCCGCATAGGCCGCTGCTGGTGCGGCAGTGTTGCCCACCGTCACCGGTCCCGGACCGGATGAGCCAAACAGCGGCCCGACCAGCACGCTGGAGGAGGAGCTGGTTTTGACTTTTAGTTTCAGCAAGCCATCTGTGGTATGACGGGCGATCGGATCCGGGATATCCGGCACGGCGTTACCCACGCCCTTGGCATAGGCTTTTGCCGGGTCAAGCAGAGTCGTGGTCTGCTGGAGATCTTTCTCGGTGGTGAAGACCAGAACATAGAGCTTCTGCTGGCCCAGCGCTGGCGTCAGGCGCATGACCCCTTCCAGGCGATCCGCGCTCATCACGCCGGGCTCCTGATAGGTGAAATAGCTGCTGGGGAAGAAAGCAGATGGCGTCATGTTCTGATCAAGAATCAGGACGTTTGGCGCAAATACGCTGGTTTGTTTGTTCACTTCACTGGAGAGCGTCAGGGTCAGCTCACCAATATTGGCCGGTACGCTATAGGCGGCAACCGGACCGCTAATTCCCGCTACGTCCAGACGCTGACCGGCGGTCGCAAGCTGTGTGGACTGAACCTTAGATTGATCAACAGGCGTCCAGGCTAATTGTTGCAGTGCGGCAGTGGGAATCGCGGGTGCGCCGGTGGTGTTCTGTGGCACAAAATTCACATCGGCCAGGCTGATGCCGGGCGCACTGGCAAATAACCCTGCAGATAAACAAAGGGCAACGAGACTTTTCTTCATTTTCATTGTTATCACCTCAGATAGCATGGGTTCAGCGGTGGCCAGGCAATAGCGCGCTAAACCTTAAGTAAGAGGGGCTTACGCCCCTCTTTCGGTCTTTACGTCAGGTTAATGCTGGATTACCACCAGATTTCCATCTGGGCACCGAAGGACCACTCGTCGCTGTCGCCACGGCTGGTGGTGCTGATACCGGAGTTAGTTGCTGCTGCGAATTTGGTAACGTCGTTACCATTTTTCACGTAGCCCCACTCTTCATCCCATTTGGCATAGGTTGCGAAGACGCGGATTGCCGGACGAGACCAGATGCTGTCGCCCGCCTGCCATTGTTGCGCCAGGGTGACTTTGTACTGGCTGTTGCGATCGCTGGTCTGCTGCGATTTCACGTTGTCATAGCCCACTTCCAGCAGGGTGCTCATGATCGGCGTCCATTTGTACATCGGACGGATACCCACGGTGTACCATTCGGTACCCAGGTCGTTATCCATGTCGAGGTTCTGGTACATACCGACGTACATCAGGTCCCATTTGTCGCCCAGCGAGATAGCACCGTGGTCCAGCACGCGGAACAGGCTACCGTTGTTATTCACCACGTTATTGGCGAAGTTAGTCTTAGTACCATCTGGATTGGTAATGGTTGTCGTAGAAGAACCGTAAGAGCCCTGGTTCAGGCCTTTACCCTGCGTGGTCATGGAGTCTGTCGCATACTGAACAACAAACTTGTTATAGCCTTTCAGCATGCTCTGGGTATGTTCAGCGGTGAACATCCAGCCATCTTTTGATGCGCCGTCTGCCAGGTGGTAGTCATCGGTGGTGTTAGCACGACCGTAGTCCACACCCAGTTCCAACATACCGTCCGGGTTAATCGCCATTTGCGCTAAACGCACGTCGAACACGTCGTTGGCGGTGTCTTTGGTACGATCATAAATATTCTGGCTGCTGAACGCGTAAGAGCCGCCCGCTTCCTGAGAACGGGTCGCTGCCAGCGCCAGTTTACCGAAGCCCAGATCGATGTTTTCAATACCGGCACCAGGACCTGAAATATCCCAGTAGTAGAAGTCGATCATGTGCACATCATGACGCTGGTAGAAGCGCTTACCGGCCCAAATGGTGGAACCTGGCAGCCATTCAATCAGGTTTTTACCCTGCACGTTTGCTTCACGGAATGCCGGGTCAGTTCCTTCCCAGTCATTCTGCTGTGCGACGGAGTAGGCGACGTTGGTGTCGAAGTAGAAGCTCTTATCGCCCTCTTTCCACACTTCCTGACCCAGTTTAATTTCCGCATAGGTTTCACATTCGTTACCGAGACGGTATTTACTTTGTGCACCGGTTGCCTGGAAACACTGTTGTTCGCCGCCACTACCCGTCCAGCCGATACCGGAACGAGCATAACCATGGAAATCCACGGCCATTGCCTGAACAGACATAATGCCTGCTGCTACAGCAACCGCCAGAGGGAGTTTGCGCAGAGTAATCATCATTCTATCTCCTGAGATCATTGCTTTTCTTTGAACGCTTCACCTTGACGGATTTGCGCTTTTTTTTAATGGGACACCTTAAACGCCCGGCTCTTGATGCAACCGACGACATGCAGTGCCATCTTCACGGAACAGATGGCAACGCTCTGGCGGCAGGCCGATAGCGAATGTGGCACCCTCTTCTACCAACACCACGTCATTCTGGCGGTACACCAGGTTTTGACGGATGGCGGGGATCTGGATATGTATTTGCGTTTCGTGGCCCAACTGCTCGACCACCTGAACTTCACCTTCGAGGGTGACGTCAGCGATATCGCTGGGCAGCAGATGTTCCGGGCGAATACCTAAGGACATGTTGGCGCCAACCTGCACGGCACGGCTTTCTACCGGTAGCCAGATTTGCTGGCGGTTAGGTAATTCAACCTGCACCTGATCGATTGCGGTTGCGGTGACTTTCACCGGCAGGAAGTTCATCTTCGGTGAACCAATAAAGCCCGCCACAAAGCGGTCGGCTGGGTAGTGATACAGCTCCAGCGGCTTGCCGACCTGCGCGACGCGGCCCGCATCCAGCACCACGATTTTGTCAGCCAGCGTCATCGCTTCGACCTGATCGTGGGTGACGTAAATCATCGTGCGGCCCAGACGTTTATGCAGGCGGGAGATTTCAATACGCATCTGCACACGCAGTGCCGCATCCAGGTTAGAAAGCGGTTCATCGAGCAGGAACACGCGCGGTTCAGCCACCAGCGTACGGCCAATCGCCACGCGTTGACGCTGACCGCCAGAGAGTGCTTTTGGCTTACGCTCAAGCAGGTGCGCCAGCTGCAGGACTTCAGCGACCTGATTCACACGCTGGTTCATGACGTCTTTTTTGGCACCGGCCAGTTTGAGACCGAAAGACATGTTCTCGGCGACGGATAAATGGGGATACAGCGCGTAGGACTGGAAGACCATACCCACACCGCGTTCGGCGGGCGGGATGTCGTTCATTCGGGTGTCCCCGATAAACAGGTCGCCGCTGGTGATGGTTTCCAGCCCGGCGATCATACGCAGCAAGGTCGACTTACCGCAGCCTGACGGTCCGACAAATACCACGAACTCTCCTTCGTGAATGTCGAGATTGATATCCTTCGATACCACCACGTCACCCCAGGCTTTCGTTACATTTCGCAGCTGTACGCTCGCCATGCCCTTCTCCCTTCGTTACAACCTGTCATCGACAGCAACATTCATCATGGGCTGACTATGCGTTATCCATTAGGAGCGTGAATCCTCCACCCCCCAGCTTTTTTATGGGGGAGGAGGCGGGAGGATGAGAGAGTCGCGTCTGAGACCCGGGCCGTACGCCGCCAAGGAATTTCGTGATGTTGCCCGCAAAAATCAGTGGGTTTTTATGTGCGCCAGCACGCATTACTCACATTTCTGTAACACAGATCACATAAAGAATGGGTGGGGCGTAGGGGTAAGGAGGATGGAAAGAGGTTGCCGTATAAAGAAACTAGACACCGTTAAGCCACCTCTGTGTATCCAAGCGCACATCACCAAAAAGGATGGGGAATATGAAAATCAAAACCGGCGCACGCATCCTCGCATTGTCTGCATTGACGACGATGATGTTTTCCGCCTCGGCTCTCGCCAAGATTGAAGAGGGCAAACTGGTTATCTGGATCAACGGCGACAAAGGCTATAACGGCCTCGCTGAAGTGGGTAAAAAATTCGAGAAAGACACCGGCATCAAAGTCACCATTGAACATCCGGATAAGCTGGAAGAAAAATTCCCGCAGGTTGCCGCGACCGGTGACGGCCCGGACATCATCTTCTGGGCACATGACCGTTTTGGCGGCTACGCGCAATCGGGTCTGTTGGCTGAAGTTACGCCAGACAAAGCGTTCCAGGACAAACTGTTCCCGTTCACCTGGGATGCCGTACGTTACAACGGTAAGCTGATCGCCTACCCGATCGCCGTTGAAGCACTGTCGCTGATTTACAACAAAGACCTCGTGCCAAACCCACCGAAAACCTGGGAAGAAATTCCTGCGCTGGATAAAGAGCTGAAGGCGAAAGGCAAATCTGCCCTGATGTTCAACCTGCAAGAACCGTACTTCACCTGGCCGCTGATTGCTGCCGACGGCGGATACGCGTTCAAGTTTGAAAACGGCAAATACGACGTCAAAGACGTGGGCGTGGATAACGCTGGCGCGAAAGCGGGTCTGACCTTCCTGGTTGACCTGATTAAGAACAAACACATGAACGCGGATACCGACTACTCCATCGCTGAAGCGGCCTTTAACAAAGGCGATACCGCGATGACCATCAACGGTCCGTGGGCCTGGTCGAACATCGATAAGAGCAAGGTGAACTACGGCGTAACGCTGCTGCCAACCTTCAAAGGCAAAGCGTCTAAACCTTTTGTCGGCGTACTGAGCGCCGGTATTAACGCCGCCAGCCCGAACAAAGAACTGGCGAAAGAGTTCCTCGAAAACTACCTGCTGACCGATCAGGGTCTGGATGAAGTGAACAAGGACAAACCGCTGGGTGCCGTCGCGCTGAAATCCTTCCAGGAAGAGTTAGCGAAAGATCCACGTATCGCGGCCACCATGGGTAACGCCGAGAAAGGAGAAATCATGCCGAACATCCCGCAGATGTCTGCATTCTGGTATGCCGTTCGTACCGCAGTGATCAACGCCGCCAGCGGTCGTCAAACCGTTGATGCTGCGCTGAAAGATGCACAAGGTCGTATCACCAAGTAATACGGTTTCCCTTATTTCTTAGGGAATCAGGTTTATTGAATACGTTGTTACACGAAATCATTCGCGCTACATCGAGGCGGCAAGGATGCAAATCCCCAGGAGCTGACAAAAGTCAGTGACTGGGGTGCGCATTCGCAGCCAACAAAGAGGTAGCGTGAAGGATAAAGTGTAAAGAGGAAGATCCCCATGGATGTCATTAAAAAGAAATACTGGTGGCAAAGCGACACGCTGAAATGGTCAGTGATGGGTCTGCTGGGTCTGCTGGTGGGCTACCTTGTTGTTTTGATGTACGCTCAGGGGGAGTACCTGTTTGCCATCATGACGCTTATTTTAAGCTCTGCTGGCCTGTATATTTTCGCCAACCGTAAAGCCTATGCCTGGCGCTATGTCTATCCTGGCGTGGCTGGTATGGGGTTATTTGTTCTGTTCCCACTCATTTGCACCATTGCAATTGCCTTTACCAACTACAGCAGTACCAACCAACTGACCTTTGAGCGCGCCCAGGAAGTCCTGATGGACCGTTCTTATCAGGCGGGTAAAACTTACAACTTTGGTCTGTATCCGGCGGGTACGGAGTGGCAACTGGCCCTCACCGACGGTGAAACAGGTAAAAATTATGTCTCCGACGCCTTTAAATTTGATGGCGAGCAGAAACTACAACTGAAAGAAGCCGAAGCGCTGCCAGCAGGTGAACGTGCCACGCTGCGTATCATCACGCAAAACCGCCAGGCGCTGACCCAACTGACCGCCGTGCTGCCGGATGACAGCAAGGTGATTATGAGCTCGCTGCGCCAGTTCTCCGGTACGCAGCCGCTGTATACGCTTGCTGATGACGGCACGCTCACCAACAATCAGAGCGGCGTAAAATACCGTGCCAATAACGATATTGGTTACTACCAGTCACTCGCGCTAGACGGTAGCTGGGGTACAGAGAAACTCAGCCCAGGCTATACCGTCGCCATCGGCTGGGATAACTTCACCCGCGTCTTTACCGATGAAGGCATTCAGAAACCGTTCTTCGCGATCTTTATCTGGACCGTCGTCTTCTCGGTGCTCACCGTCATCCTGACCGTTGCCGTCGGTATGATTCTGGCCTGTCTGGTGCAATGGGAATCGCTGAAAGGCAAAGCGATTTATCGCGTGCTGCTGATTCTGCCTTACGCCGTGCCGTCGTTTATCTCGATACTGATTTTCAAGGGGTTATTTAACCAGAGCTTCGGTGAAATCAACATGATGTTGAGCGCGCTGTTCGGCATCAAGCCGGCCTGGTTCAGCGACCCAACCACCGCGCGTTCGATGATTATCATCGTCAACACCTGGCTGGGCTATCCGTACATGATGATCCTGTGCATGGGGCTGCTGAAGGCGATTCCCGACGATCTGTATGAAGCCTCGGCAATGGATGGCGCTGGCCCATTCCAGAACTTCTTTAAGATTACGCTGCCGTTGCTGATCAAGCCGCTGACGCCGCTGATGATCGCCAGCTTTGCCTTTAACTTTAACAACTTCGTGCTGATTCAGCTGTTGACCAACGGTGGCCCGGACCGACTCGGTACCACCACGCCAGCCGGTTATACCGACCTGCTTGTCAGTTACACCTACCGTATCGCCTTTGAAGGCGGCGGCGGTCAGGACTTCGGTCTGGCGGCGGCGATAGCCACCCTGATCTTCCTGCTGGTTGGCGCGCTGGCGATTGTGAACCTGAAAGCCACACGTATGAAGTTTGATTAAGGGAGATAACGACAATGGCTATGGTCCAACCGAAATCACAAAAGTTACGTTTATTCGCAACGCACTTAGGTCTGCTGATTTTTATCGCGGCAATTATGTTCCCGCTGCTGATGGTCATTGCCATCTCGCTGCGCGAAGGTAACTTCGCCACCGGCAGTCTGATCCCGGAAAATATCTCCTGGGAACACTGGAAACTGGCGCTGGGCTTTAGCGTGGAACACGCGGATGGCCGCGTGACGCCGCCTCCGTTCCCGGTGCTGCTGTGGCTGTGGAACTCGGTGAAAGTGGCCACCATTACCGCGATCGGTATCGTGACCCTCTCCACCACCTGTGCTTACGCCTTCGCCCGCATGCGCTTCCCAGGTAAAGCCACGTTGCTGAAAGGCATGCTGATTTTCCAGATGTTCCCGGCGGTACTGTCGCTGGTGGCGTTATATGCCTTGTTTGACCGTCTGGGCCAGTACATTCCGTTTATCGGTCTGAACACCCACGGTGGCGTGATCTTCGCCTACCTTGGCGGCATTGCGCTGCACGTCTGGACAATCAAGGGGTATTTCGAAACCATCGACGGTTCACTGGAAGAAGCGGCCGCGCTGGATGGCGCAACGCCGTGGCAGGCATTCCGCCTGGTGCTGTTGCCGTTGTCGGTGCCGATTCTGGCGGTGGTGTTCATTCTGTCGTTCATCGCCGCAATTACCGAAGTCCCGGTCGCCTCACTGTTGTTGCGTGATGTGAACAGCTATACCCTGGCAGTCGGTATGCAGCAGTATCTCAATCCACAGAACTATTTGTGGGGCGACTTTGCCGCTGCAGCCGTGCTTTCTGCTATTCCGATCACCCTGGTGTTCCTGCTGGCCCAGCGCTGGCTGGTTAACGGCCTGACGGCAGGCGGTGTGAAAGGCTAAGTTTCATCGATGTACCCGCCCGGCAACGGGCATGCCACTGCAACCCTCAACTTATGTTATCCCAACCTGTGACTGTTTTTCGGCGCTCTACGGAGCGCCCTTTTTTTATGTAATTTTGCATTGCGGTTACGATTATTTTCTTTCGTGCTCGCCATCACTGCAATTTTATTTCTCGCCTGAGCGGACATTAATTAAACAGAGTGAAGATCACAGAAAAGACAAAACGTAATTGCAATGTAAAAAATGATAATTGTCATACCTGCCTGTTAAATCCACCATCACAACACTGATAAAAAGAGCTGTATCTTCTAAGGCAGGTCTGAATGAATACCCAATATAATTCCAGTTATATTTTTTCGATTACATTAGTTGCCACATTAGGAGGACTGTTATTCGGCTACGACACCGCCGTCATCTCCGGTACCGTCGAGTCCTTAAATACGGTTTTTGTCGCCCCACAACATCTGAGCGAATCCGCCGCAAACTCACTGTTAGGCTTCTGCGTCGCCAGCGCGCTGATTGGCTGTATCATCGGTGGTGCGCTGGGTGGCTATTGCAGTAACCGCTTTGGTCGTCGCGATTCACTCAAAATCGCCGCGATCCTGTTCTTTATTTCCGGCATCGGTTCCGCATGGCCGGAATTAGGGTTTACCGCCATTAATCCCGATAATGCTGTTCCTGTTTATTTAGCCGGATACGTCCCCGAATTTGTTATTTATCGCATTATTGGTGGTATCGGTGTCGGTTTAGCCTCCATGCTCTCACCGATGTATATCGCAGAACTGGCCCCGGCACATATTCGTGGAAAACTGGTTTCCTTTAACCAGTTCGCGATTATTTTCGGGCAACTGATGGTCTACTGCGTAAACTATTTTATTGCCCGTTCCGGCGACGCCAGCTGGCTAAATACCGATGGCTGGCGTTATATGTTTGCCTCTGAAAGCATTCCCGCCCTGCTGTTTTTAATACTGTTGTATACCGTACCGGAAAGCCCACGCTGGCTGATGGCGCGCGGCAGACACGAGCAGGCGGAAGGTATTCTGCGCAAAATTATGGGCAGCAATCTTGCTACCAAGGCGATGCAGGAGATCAATCAGTCACTGGAGCACGGTCGCAAAACAGGCGGGCGTCTGCTGATGTTTGGCACTGCGGTCATCGTCATCGGCGTCATGCTGTCCATCTTCCAGCAGTTCGTCGGCATCAACGTTGTGCTCTACTACGCGCCGGAAGTTTTTAAAACCCTGGGCGCCAGCACCGACGTCGCGCTGTTGCAGACCATCATCGTGGGCGTAATCAACCTGAGCTTCACCGTGCTGGCGATCATGACGGTCGATAAATTTGGCCGTAAACCGCTGCAAATTATTGGCGCACTGGGTATGGCCATCGGCATGTTCAGCCTCGGTACTGCGTTTTATACCCAAGCTTCTGGTCTGGTGGCGCTGCTGTCGATGCTGTTTTATGTTGCGGCATTCGCCATGTCCTGGGGCCCGGTGTGCTGGGTACTGCTGGCTGAGATTTTCCCCAACGCGATCCGTGGCAAAGCGCTCGCCATTGCGGTGGCCGCCCAGTGGTTGGCGAACTACTTTGTCTCCTGGACCTTCCCGATGATGGACAAAAATTCGTGGCTAGTTGCCCATTTCCACAACGGTTTCTCCTACTGGATTTACGGTTGCATGGGCATTCTGGCGGCACTGTTTATGTGGAAGTTCGTACCGGAAACCAAAGGCAAAACGCTGGAAGAACTCGAAGAGCTGTGGGAACCCGCAGCAGAGAAAACGCAGCCCGCGTCTGCGCAGTAATCAACGTAAACAACACGCCGCAGCCCAATGCGGCGTGTTATTTTTTACTCACGCTTCAACCGTTTGGAATTACACAGCCACAGCGTGATCACCAGCAGCAGGATCGCCGCGGAATAGATCAGTACGTCCATGGGAGCTTTATGATCGACGATGATCAACCGCACAATCGCCGTGATCCCGATATAAACAAAGTAGCGCAGCGGAAAGTGAAAACCTGACTGAAAGTACTTCACAATCAGCGCGATAAATTCAAAGTAGAGGAAGTAAACCACCAGCCCTTCCACCAGCTCATATTTGCTGGTTTGTTCCGGCGCGAACAGCACATCCGCCAGATGCAGCGTCTCTTTGCCGAGGAATACCACCAGAATCAGCCCCAGACTCAGTAGCCCAAGATTCAACACAGTCTGTAACATCGTGGAGATAAACTCCACGCGCGGACGAGATATCGGCGTCATAGCAGCCCCTTTTGCTCAATGGCGAAGTTCCTGTATAACGCAAAAATGTGACGGAGATCTACATTTTTTGTTTATGTTTTGTTCACACAACGGTTCTTCCGGATGGCGGCTTTGCCTTATCCGGCCTACCGTAGGCCCGGTAAGCGTGGCGTCACCGGGCGATCAACATTCACATCAACGGAAGTTCTCACTCCTGTCACTGGTCATATCGTACAATCCAAACTTACGCCCAAGCTGCTGACCACCGTCGCGCGTCAACGGCGTCCAGCCAATTGCCGCACGGCTGCGGGTTGGTCCCGAAGAGAAGAGATCCAGCGGCACGGAGACATACACGCCTTTGGTGAAATCACCTTCCCCATACTCATCCGGTGATGCATCGGTGAGGGTTGCATAACCGCCGACCACCACGCCGCTGTCGAAGCGTTTGGCGATTTCAAGGGTCCCGCCTTTATCGCCCGCCAGGTACTGCCCCACGCTGGCTTTTACCAGTACATCCTGGGCAAACGACGGGTTCCAGTACGCCGTCAGATGTCCGGTCTTCACGCTGTAGTCGGTGAATTTCATCATGTCCTGCGCACTGCGCCAGTCACGCTGCTTCACATAGTTGGCGTCAACGCCAAACGCCCAATTGCTGTCCAGTGGACGGTACAGCACTTCAGCCCCTGCGCCGCCAAACATGGTTTCCAGATAGCCACCGTACACTTGTCCGTAAAACCCGTTGCCGAGTGACTGGAAGTAGTTGGCCTGCAGGTTATTCACATACACATCGTTCTGCACGTAGTCACGGACGTGAGTACGGACCCGCGGCAAATGTGAATCACTGGGCGGATTGGTATAGTTAAACTTGTCGTAGTTATTGGCCAGGTTAGCAAACAGACTGCCGGTCGTGAGCAGATGGTCTGTCACCCACAGATCTGCCGTTCCCATGACACCCAGCTGATACATATAGAAGTTTTCCGGGCCGCCCACGGACTGGTTGAGTACCGGATCAATGTGAAAATCAAAGCGTGATTTATCGATATACCAGCCCTGCTCGGTGGTCTGCGGCACCACGGGCTCCACGCGCTTTTGCACCAGCGGTGTTTCATGGCCCAGCGGCTCGCCTTGCAGATGATCCTGCAAACTCGCAACATCTGTTTCGGTGGTGACCTGCGGTAAATTCAGGCGATTTTCCGTAATACGGATCGTACGGATCCCCTCAGGGAGATCGTTCATTACGATCCGATTTGCCCGTTCGATCCCTTCCCGCGAGTCACGGTATTTCACCTGTTCGCCGGTCACGTACAGCGTATCGCCCTGCACCTGGAGTTTCGGATCCGCCAGCCCGGCGTTGTATTTCAGTAGCGTGAGCTGATTCGCCACCACCGAATGTTGCAGGATGGCATCCTGCGGCTGGGGCTGATATTGCGGTCGCGCGTTGTCGTTATACGTTGGTCGCAGATCGTTGAAGTTCGTGCGTAGCGTGACGCCGAACATAAAGGTATTACCGCGCTCGTAGCTGAGGTTAACGTCGGCCCAATCGGTGACGCGGTAAATGGCGCCGACGTTAAACTTGCTCTTCTGATCCAGCTTGCCGGCAAAATCCTGCTGGTAGTTGTTACCCTCATATTCCAGCTTCAGGCGCAGCGGCTGCCAGGGCGTCTGGTATTCCACGCCGCCAAACAGTGACGCAGGGCCGTGGAACATCTGGCTACCGTCGATGGAGCCCGCCTGTTTATAGCTGTTATCGCGATAACAGAATTTATCGCTGTACGAGCACAGCGGATTACTCACATTGCCGCTGGTACCAAGATATCCCCAGCCAAGACCAAGCGAGAAATCAAACGGCCCCCAGGCTTTGTTGGCCACGATGTATTCCGCATCAAACAGACCGGTTCCGCCGATATCCCGTGCGCCAACCGCGACCTGCGGCATCCAGTAGCTCTCTTCCCACAATCGCAATTTGAGATCGAACGCTTTGTCTTTATACGTCTGATCGCCTGAAAATGACTCCACGCTGCTGTATTTTTTGGTGCGCACATCGGTATAGCGTAGGGTCGTTTCCAGCCACGGGAACAACTGCACCGACGCGGAGTAGTAGCGGTACTGATCGTTATCGCGGTAGTTGAGGCTCATTTCCCCTTCACGCGCCATCCGCGCGGTTGGCGTTTGCAGCAGCCCCACGCCGCCAAAGTCAGACTGGGAAGGCCCAATCGGCGCAGGGTACGTTTCACCGTGGCAGGCCGTGCTGATACCCAGCGCCAGCAGGCTGAGCAGATAAGTTTTTCTCATTATTCAGGTATCCGCTGGGTCAGAGTGCGAAGAATGTCGGCATTGATTTGATCAGGGGCGCGGCTCCAGACAGAGTCAGACAGCCCAACAAAAATGATGCTGCCGGGCATCGGCTCAACGTGACGTTTATTCCAGTAAGCGACCGGTACTTTTTGCGTGCGTCCATCGGGATAGACCACCCACGCATAGCTGCGATCTGCACCGCTCAGCAGGCTTTGTCCGGCGAGATAGCTGGCGATATTACGCCCTGGCATAAACGGCTGTTTACCCGGATGATTGATCGCGCCAAACAGGGTGATTTCCGTTGGCTGAGGCCCAACCCACAGCGTGTAGTTGCCCTGCAACGGCGGATTCCCCCGTTCACTCACCCGCACCGCGTCCGGGTCGAGATTCACCCGCTGTCTGCCGGTTACCTTCAGGGTCTGAATTTGCTGGCGTAGCGTGTTGATAGCGGCTGCATCGTCGCCGCCTTCTTCTGCACTCAGCGCCGCCAGCCGTCCCAACAGCGCCTGTTGCTGGCGCTGCGCGGTAACCGTCGCCAGCTCTTCCCCGATCACCGCCGCGGGCCACCAGCTATTCGCCAGCGTGGGTTGACCCACCAGATCGATAAGATGTTCCGCGCCGGTCAGCGTTTTCGGTTCTGCACTGCCTGAGGTGATCACTTTTACCGTTCCTGCGGCAAAAACAGATGCCGCACAAAGGCTAAAAGTCAGCGCGGTAATCATTCGTTTCATCATGATTTTGCCGCCTTGATCAGAGTGGTCTTCACCGGGAAATAATTCGCACCCAGATACTGCTCTGACTGGCGAATCATTCCGTCACTGTCGATCCAGTAACGGTTATGCCAGCGAGTCCGATCGGTGGTGACTTCTTCGTCCAGCACGCGTACCGGGGTATCTTCGCTGGCAACCCGAATGCTGTCAGTGCCGTCCCATCTGAAGGCCGAACGGGCGGTGGCGTAGCGCACCTGCTTATGCTCGGTCCAGCCCATCGTGCGGGTCCAGGTGACGCCATCAACAATCTGGTTTGGTTTGATAAGCGGGTCCGCCGCCAGATTATTCACCGCGATCAGGTTGTCTCCACCCAGCAGCGTTTTCACCAGACGCCCGTGTTGCGTTACGAGCATGGCCTGGTCCTGGGTGACCCATTTCTGCTGCCCGTTTTCAGCGAAAGCGAGCACCACAAACAGCTGCGGACCGCCGTTAAGCTGCATGTACTGGCTGGCGTAAGGCATGTTGTGGATATCATCATCCGTCATCTGAACGCCAGGAGTACCCAACACGCTTTGCCACAGCGAATGACCCAGCCCTTCGGTGGTAGCTGAACACGCCTGTAATAACAGACAAACCAATATGAGCGCTGGTCGCATCACGACGTTTCTCCGCATTATTGCCGGGTGGCGCGACGCTTACCCGGCCTACAAATCCCACAGGCTTTTGGAAATTCAAAATAACCACACCGAAGTGTGGTTATGGTTAATCCCCTTCATACTTCAGGGGCTACGTACCGGAATTACTGGGTACTGGTGGTCGTGGTGGTGGTGGTTCCGGTATTCGAACCATCGCCACCGCCGGTTGCCGCCAGGGCGACCCCCACCGCGGAGCTTACGGTGCTCACGCTGGTTGCGGAGGAACTTCCTGCCGAAACCGACGCGGCTGCCGACCCTGCCGCCTCCCCCACCTGAACGGGGGCAGCATAGACAGAGGTCGTCGCAAGCGCAGATATAGCCAACAGGCCATACAGTACTTTTTTCATCACAATATCCCTTCATTGTATGAATGGAGATTTACCCAAAAGAATTTCGGGCGAGATCGAGTATACACAACCGAAAGTGTGTAAATTACGCCGCGCAGGAATTTAGGATAATTAGAAAAAAGTGGGAGCTAACATTATTAAAAAATACATAAATCAATATAAATCAATCACATGAAATAAATACATAAATAATGCAATATCCGTAAAATCTGAAAATCATTGTGTTAAATCTAACGTGGTATAATTATTTTAGGATTAAACTCAATTAAATCCCATGTAATGCGGAAGACAAGATAAATTATCTTATAAAAAAAGCCGATAATAATATCGGCTTTTTTTATAAGTAATCAGTAAATTCATTCGAATTGCAGCAAGGCGGCAAGCCCGTTAATCCCCGGGAGCATAGATTACTATGTGACCGGGGTTAACGAACGCAGCCAACACCGCTGCGGTTCGAAGGAAGAAGCTGATTAACGCCAGGACTTATAACGGTTAATCAAACCGTTAGTCGAGCAATCATGACTGTTGATCTCTTGATCATCGTTCAACTCAGGCAGAATGCGGTTCGCCAGCTGTTTGCCCAGCTCTACGCCCCACTGGTCGAAGGTGAAGATGTTCAGGATAACGCCCTGAGTAAAGATTTTATGCTCATACAGCGCAATCAACGCACCCAGGCTGTACGGAGTGATTTCGCGCAGCAGGATAGAGTTCGTAGGACGGTTGCCTTCGAATACTTTGAACGGCACAACGTGGTCCAGCGTCGCCGGATCTTTACCCTGGTCGCGGTATTCTTGTTCAACCACTTCACGAGACTTGCCAAACGCCAGCGCTTCGGTCTGGGCGAAGAAGTTAGACAGCAGCTTCGGATGGTGGTCAGACAGCGGGTTATGCGTGATAGCCGGAGCGATGAAATCGCACGGCACCATTTTGGTCCCCTGGTGGATCAGCTGATAGAACGCATGCTGACCGTTGGTCCCCGGCTCACCCCAGATGATTGGGCCAGTCTGGTAATCCACCGCATTGCCGTTACGGTCAACGTATTTACCGTTGGATTCCATGTTGCCCTGCTGGAAGTAGGCCGCAAAGCGGTGCATATACTGGTCGTACGGCAGAATGGCTTCGGTTTCGGCACCATAGAAGTTGTTGTACCAGATACCGATCAGCGCCAGCAGTACCGGCAGGTTTTTCTCCGCTGGGGTAGTGGAGAAATGTTTATCCATGGCGTGCGCGCCGGACAGCAGTTCAACGAAGTTGTCGTAGCCCACGGACAGGATGATCGACAGACCAATCGCTGACCACAGGGAATAACGACCGCCAACCCAGTCCCAGAACTCGAACATGTTGGCCGTATCGATACCGAACTCACCGACTGCTTTCGCATTGGTGGACAGCGCCGCGAAGTGTTTTGCCACGTGTTTTTCATCACCGGCGGTCGCCAGGAACCAGTCGCGCGCGCTATGGGCGTTGGTCATGGTTTCCTGGGTGGTGAAGGTTTTAGAGGCGACCAGGAACAGCGTGGTTTCCGGGTTCACTTTCTTCAGTACTTCGGCGATGTGCGTACCATCGACGTTAGACACAAAGTGCATATTCAGGTGATTTTTGTACGGACGCAGCGCTTCGGTCACCATGAACGGACCGAGGTCGGAGCCACCGATACCGATGTTCACCACATCCGTAATCGCTTTGCCGGTGTAGCCTTTCCAGCTGCCGGAGATAATCGCTTCAGAGAAGGATTTCATCTTCTCCAGCACCGCATTCACTTCCGGCATCACATCTTTGCCGTCCACGATGATCGGGGTATTGCTACGGTTGCGCAGCGCCACATGCAGCACTGCACGATCTTCCGTACGGTTGATCTTCTCACCGGAGAACATGGACTTGATAGCACCGCTCAGGTCGGTCTCTTTTGCCAGATCCTGCAGTTTCGCCAGCGTTTCTTCGGTGATGCGGTTTTTGGAAAAATCCACCAGCATCAAATCGTCAAACGTTGCGGAAAACTTGGCGAAACGATCGCTATCTTTCGCGAACAAGTCCGCGATCGTAACGTCTTTCATCTCTTCAAAGTGTTTTTGTAGTGCCTGCCAGGCTGAGGTCTGCGTTGGATTGATGTTTTTCATTAGCAATACTCTTCTGATTTTGAGAATTGTGACTGAGATCGATTGTAACGCCAGTCACAGAAAAGTGTGATTGTTTTAGTGCCGTTGTCCTGGCGTCCATCAAACAGGGGTAATTATAAGCTCGGTTACTCAGGGCTACAGCAGCATGAAAAATCCGCATAATCCCAGCATTGACAGTACAGGCCATGCCTTTTATTTATATACATAAAGTCATTCGATATGCGTCAAGGCGGCAAACCTGCTCGCCACAGGAGCTTACTGAAGTAAGTGACTGTGGTGAGCAGGTGCAGCCAACGAAGAGGCAGATTGAAGGACGAAATGTAATACGGTATTTGCGCCTGCACCGGTTTCCGTTCTGCCCTTGTGCCATGGTCGCTCTATTCATTCCCTGACACGAGGTAGTTATGACTGATGTAGTTGTCTCCAAGTTTGGCGGTACCAGCGTCGCGGATTTCGACGCCATGAACCGCAGCGCTGATGTGGTGCTTTCCGATGCTAACGTCCGTTTAGTGGTGCTTTCCGCTTCAGCGGGTATTACTAACCTGTTGGTCGCTTTGGCTGAAGGACTGGAGGCAACTGAACGCTTCGAGAAACTCGACGCTATTCGTCAGATCCAGTTCGATATTCTGGAGCGTTTGCGTTATCCAAACGTGATACGCGAAGAGATCGAACGTCTGCTGGAAAATATCACCACGCTGGCGGAAGCGGCTTCGCTGGCGACCTCAACCGCGCTGACTGACGAACTGGTCAGCCACGGTGAACTGATGTCCACCCTGCTGTTTGTCGAAATCCTGCGCGAGCGTAACGTTCAGGCGCAGTGGTTTGACGTGCGTAAAGTGATGCGTACCAACGATCGTTTTGGTCGCGCAGAACCGGATGTCGTGGCGCTGGCTGAACTGGCCACGTTGCAGCTGGCACCGCGCCTTGAAGAAGGTCTGGTGATCACCCAGGGCTTTATCGGCAGCGAAAGCAAAGGCCGCACTACCACACTGGGGCGCGGCGGCAGCGACTATACCGCCGCCTTGCTGGCAGAAGCCCTGCACGCCGCACGCGTCGATATCTGGACCGATGTACCGGGCATTTACACGACCGACCCGCGCGTGGTGCCAGCCGCAAAACGCATTGATGAAATTGCCTTTGAAGAGGCCGCAGAACTGGCGACCTTCGGCGCAAAAGTCCTGCACCCGGCAACGCTGCTCCCTGCCGTGCGTAGCGATATTCCGGTGTTTGTCGGCTCCAGCAAAGACCCCAAAGCGGGTGGCACGCTGGTGTGTAATAAAACCGAGAATCCACCGCTATTTCGTGCCCTGGCGCTGCGTCGCAAGCAAACGCTGCTGACGCTGCATAGCCTGAATATGCTGCATTCTCGCGGGTTTTTAGCGGAAGTGTTCGGCATCCTGGCGCGCCACAATATCTCGGTGGATTTGATAACAACCTCAGAAGTCAGCGTCGCACTGACGCTGGATACCACCGGTTCAACGTCCACCGGCGATACACTGCTCACGCAATCCCTGCTGATGGAGCTGTCCGCGCTGTGCCGGGTCGAGGTAGAAGAAGGTCTGGCATTGGTCGCCCTGATCGGGAACGACCTGTCTAAAGCCTGCGGCGTGGGAAAAGAGGTGTTCGGCGTGCTGGAACCGTTCAACATCCGCATGATTTGCTACGGCGCATCCAGCCATAATCTGTGCTTCCTGGTGCCGGGCAGCGAAGCCGAGCAGGTCGTACAGAAACTGCATCATAATTTGTTTGAGTAATACCAGCCGGATGGCGGATGCGGCGAAACGCCTTATCGGGCCTACGGTGAATTCGTAGGCCCGATAAGCGGCAATACCATCGGGCAACACAGTCATGACATCACTGTCTCATATAACAGTCGGTCCAGTTCCCTGACATCGCCTTCCCGGCTATCCGGTAACACCGGTGGCGTTTCGCCTCGCGCCAGCTCCTCGCGGATAAACGCATGCAGCAGTGGGCGACGCAGTCCATATTCCGCTTCCCCTGCCCGCTGTTTGCGCTCCAGCAGGTCATCTATCTCCTGACGCAGCGGCGCATCCAGCTCGCTCCCCACCAGCAGTTCGGCAAAGCGCATAGGTGGCACGCCTTTTCCCGCTTCGACCCAACGCACGGCCAGCAACGGACGCAGCACGTAGAAGTATTTTTTTAGTCGCACTTCATTGCCTTGCAGATAGCCACGGAAGTTTTTTCGCGCCATCGAATAATAGTGCCAGCGGGCACGCACAGGCGAAAACCATTTTGGCACCAGCGCTTTCAACGCAGACACCGTCGCGTCATCCTGCTGATAAACCACCGGCGAATCCAGCCACTCGATAAGCGTCGGGTTAGCCCCTTTCAGCAGACCCAGCGCTTTTCGCCACTCCCAGCCACACACGTCCAGTTCATCGTCTATGGGCAGTTCAATAACATCACGCGGCGCTTCCACCCGCAGATACCATTCTGGCGGATGAACGTATAGAAATCGCACGTCGTAATCACTGTCCGGGGAAGCGAATCCCCAGCCACGGCTGCCGGATTCACAGGCGTATAGCACCTTCACGCCATAGCGCTGTTCCACCTTTTTTAGCTGGCGCACTACCCGTTCACGCATCGCGGCGTTCACTCCGTTATTGCTCATTTTACTTATCCTTTTATATTCACCAGACCGTGAAGAACCTGGTCCAGACCGCCAAATACCGAGATTTTATCGATACGCTCCGCCACTCTCTCGAGGGTTTCCAGCTCTTTTAAACGCAGCGCCACCGGGTTGTTTTCCATCACTTTCGCTGTGTTCAACAACGAGCGCGTGGCGGCCGTTTCTTCACGTCGACGAATGACGTTGGCCTGCGCCGATTTTTCGGCCTCCACCAGCTGCGACAGGATGGTTTTCATATCGCCGGGCAGCACGATATCCTTCACGCCCAGCGAAGCGACCTCAATGCCAAACGGCGTCATGCGGTTTTTCACCTGCGTGCTTACCACGTCGTCAATCACCTGCTTATCTTCCAGCAGTTCGTCCAGCGTTCGGGTACCAACCGCCTCGCGCAGCGCAAACTGCAGCTCACGGTACAAGTGTTCCAGAGGTTTTGTCAGTTGGCCAAACGCCTGTAACACACCGCTGTAGCGCCAGTTCGCCGCCAGATTCAGACGCAGGTTAACCTTATCTTTGGTCAGAATCTCCTGCCCGCCGACCTCCAGTACCTGCAAGCGGGTATCAACGACTTCCGCTTCCACCAGATGATTCACCTTCCAGTACGCACTCAGCCCCGGCGGCAACAGCGCCTGCGTCTCACCATCAATTTTCAGCACACCGACGTGCCAGGCCGGAACCTGCACCGTTAAGATCGCGTCACGACCTTTTACTGCACAGCTACGGCGTGGCTGTAACACGGCATTCATCACGTCCGTTGGGACCTGAACCTGACGCGTATCCATGCGTACCAACGTTAACGCCTCCTCGGCTCGCCAGTACAGACGACGGGTTGAAGGCGGTAAAATTTCCTGCAAGACGCCGTTCACATACAGCGCACCGGCTTCGGTATCGGTTAAATCTGCCGCCACACAGTACTGTTCCACCCACGCAGGCTGGAAGCGACGCAGGTACTCCGCCAACGCCTCAGGAACATCACTGCCATCGGCATTTACCACCAGAACATCCGGTGTGTTAAACCACGGCAAACGGTGTTCACCTGCATTCAGCACCTTGTAGTAGTCACCCTGGCGGGATAACAGACCAAGCTGGCCTTTACGAATAGTGATTTTCTTCATCATTTTTTATTCCTTATTGTGAGTCAGGCGCGGGTGCAGGGGCGAAGCGGCAGGGGAATTCCCTTTTGCCTGTCGCACGGCGTCATTACCGGCAGCCTGTTTTGGGCGGTGCTGACTGCGCACGAACCCGTTTTATTTCTATGATTAACAACCAGTTTTCATTTGGAGGATGAAATTGGGAATCGAACCCACTTGGTGGTCATCGGCTGACGGAACACCCCGGGAAAACAGCCTGTGCCGTTCCTGACGTGCCGGCGGGGTTTAACCCCCTGCGTTTTCAGCGTTGTTGACGTATCAGGTATTGCCAGAAGCGTGCCAGAAAGAAAAATCATCAAATTTATTTTTTATTGCTTTGATTAATATAGTTTTTATTTTTAACACTCAGATTAATGATTGCCGTTGCGCAGAGATTTTTTTATCTTCCAATATCGATATTTATCTTTATGGATAAAGCATGAAAAAGCGGCGGGTGGTGATTGGCGTTCTGGGCACGGTGCTGGATAAGCGCGGTAAACGGGCGAATCGGTTTAAGAAATGGCGCCCTACGGTTGGACTGTGCCAGCAGGCTGATTTCCCCATCGACAGACTGGAACTGCTCCACCAGCCGCGCGACGAAAGCATGGCACAGCGGCTGATTGAAGATGTCGCCCTGCTCTCTCCTCATACCGAGGTGCGCCCGCATGCGGTGACCATTAACGACCCGTGGGATTTTGAGGAGGTTTACGCCGCGTTCCTCGACTTCGCCACCCACTACACATTTGATACTGAAAACGAAGAGTATCTGGTGCATATCACCACCGGCACACACGTGGCGCAGATTTGTTGGTTCCTGCTGACGGAGGCGCGCTATCTGCCGGCCAGCCTTTTGCAATCCAGCCCGGCACCGCGAGGTTCATCTGATGAGGTCGTCGCCGCAGGCGTCTGCTCGGTTATCGATCTCGATTTAAGCCGCTATACCACGCTAACCAGCCGCTTTCAGCGTGAGCAGCAGCAATCGGTCTCCTTCCTGAAAGCCGGTATTGAGACCCGTAATGCCACGTTTAATACGCTCATCGACCGTATTGAGCGCGTGGCGCTGCGCTCGACCGATCCGATTCTACTGACAGGTCCCACCGGTGCGGGGAAATCGTTCCTCGCCAAACGGATTTTTCAGCTACGCCAGTCACGCCATCTGGTGGCCGGTAAACTGGTAGCGGTTAACTGCGCCACCCTGCGCGGTGACAACGCAATGTCGACATTATTCGGACACGTCAAAGGCGCGTTTACCGGCGCACTTACGCCACGCACAGGTCTGTTGCGCGAGGCTGACGGTGGGGTGTTATTTCTCGATGAGATTGCCGAACTGGGGCTGGACGAGCAGGCTATGCTGCTGAAAGCGATTGAAGAAAAAACCTTTTTTCCGTTTGGTGGCGACAAAGAGGTGCACAGCGATTTCCAGTTGATTGCCGGGACGCATCGCGATATGCAGCAGTGGGTGGCAAAAGGTCGTTTTCGCGAAGATCTCTACGCGCGCATCAATATGTGGCGCTTTGCCCTGCCCGGTCTGGCGCAGCGGCGGGAAGATATCGCACCCAACGTGGAGTATGAGCTCCAGCGCTTTTCCAGCCTCAAACAGGCGCAGACTCGCTTTGATAAAGAAGCGCGCGAGCGCTATCTGGCTTTCGCCTGTTCACCAAAGGCGCTATGGCGCGGCAACTTTCGCGAGCTGAGTTCATCCGTTGCACGCATGGCGACGCTGGCCGAACAGGGGCGCATCACGCTCGCGCTGGTCGAAGAGGAGATCGCGTTATTGCAGGAAAGCTGGCAGCTCACCGATTCACAGCCGGAATTCGATCTGGACATTGACCTGTTTGATAAGCGTCAGTTAGAAACGGTGATCGACGTCTGCCGACGCAGCGCATCGTTGTCTGAAGCGGGCCGCGAGCTGTTTGCCGTTTCCAGACTGAAGAAAGCCAATCCTAACGACGCCGACCGCCTGCGCAAATATCTGGCCCGTTTTGGGCTGAGCTGGGAAAACGTCCGTAGCCAATCATTAAATTAAAAAAAAGTACCGGGTGACGCATGCTTACCCGGTCTGGATGCTATCAGCCAGCCCAGGATTACCGTACACTGGGTTAATCGGCAAACTGAGGGCAACCGTATGGCACTCCCCCGCATTACCCAAAAAGAGATGACCGAGCGCGAACAGCGCGAACTGAAAACGCTGCTCGACCGCGCGCGTATTGCACACGGTCGACTGCTAACCAACGCGGAAACCAACAGCATTAAGAAAGAGTACATCGATAAGCTGATGCTACAGCGCGAAGCTGAGGCTAAAAAAGCCCGCCAGTTGAAGAAAAAGCAGGCTTATAAACCGGATGCGGAATCCTCGTTTTCCTGGTCAGCGAATACGCCAACGCGCGGCAGACGTTAACGCCCTTTCTTCTTACGCCCCGGCTGAACAAAACGTTTACCGTTGGATGCCGGGCGCGCTTTCTCTTTCTCAGCAGCTTTTTCGATTTTCACCACCGGGCGCTTAATGCCTGCAGTTTTTGGCTTCGCTTTCGGCTTCGGTTTCGCTTCCGAGGAAGAGTTTTCAATCAGCTTGAACAGATCGATCAGCTCATCATCGGTCAGGTCACGCCATTCACCCAGCGGCAAACCAGACAAGCCGATGTTCATGATCCGCGTACGTTCAAGTTTTACCACTTCATAGCCAAAGTGTTCGCACATCCGACGGATCTGACGGTTCAGGCCCTGCACCAGGGTGATACGGAAGACAAACGGAGCCTCTTTCCTGACCTTACATTTCTTGGTGACGGTACCGAGAATGGGGACGCCCGCCCCCATGCCACGAATAAAGTCATCGGTTACGGGTTTATCGACCGTCACCAGATACTCTTTCTCATGATCGTTACCGGCACGCAGGATTTTATTCACCAGGTCGCCGTGGTTAGTGAGAAAGATCAGCCCTTGGGAATCTTTGTCCAGACGACCAATCGGGAACACGCGCTTACTGTGGTTAACAAAATCAACGATGTTATCGCGCTCACCATCTTCAGTGGTGCTGACAATACCGACCGGTTTGTTCAGCGCGATAAAAACCAGATCTTCCGCTTCACGCGGCTCAATCAACCGACCGTTCACTTTCACGACGTCGCCAGGCATCACCTGATCGCCAATGGTGGCGCGTTTGCCATTCAGGAAGACATTCCCTTGTTCGATAAAGCGATCCGCTTCGCGACGCGAGCAGATTCCGCTTTCACTGATGTATTTGTTTAATCGGATGGATGAGTCGGGCAGCATAATTTCTCCTGTATACACTTCATCCTTCAAGCTGTTTCTGCGTTGGCTGCTCTCACTCCCCCAGGTCACATAGCAATCTATGCTCCCAGGGATTCGCTCCCTTGCCGCCTTGATACAGCTTGAATGATCTTGTGTATTAAAAGCGAAATATACCCTACCTTGCGGGGGATAAAAATAATCGTGAACGCCAGTCCCGACACTATTTGCGATCTGTCACGCCTTTCAACATAATCAGCCCCGTCATGGCGCTCTAATAACCGTTAAGCAGGAAATCAATTGCATCTCGAAGTTCAGCCCTGTTTGCGGTCAGGTCTCCCACACAGTTACCCATATTTTTCAAAGGGATGCCTGTCATCATGTGCGTCATCACCACATAGGCTTGCCCACCAATACTAACAACAGGACAAATTTTAGCTGGAGGTACTTCGTCAGGGAACTGACTGAGCGCTATAACGGGTGCAACCAGTACATGCCGCAAAACAGCGGCCACCGGATGCTGTAAGCTAATTAAAAACGGATAAACACCTTTTCCACTTCCAGTGTTCTCATAAGCGCAATACTGCTCCATCAGAATGTCCTTTGAAAATCACTGAACGAACCGTTTTCTTCCACCCATTGATTTAATACTTCTATCGATTTTTTATTATCCCGCAACCATTCTTCGCGTCTGTTCTCACGAAATTTTTCGATTAGGGCTTCGGTTAAAACAGCTGACAGATTGATTTTAAGCTTACGTGCCTCTTCCAGTATCTCTGGAGCCAGAGAGACATTAACTGATTTTTTTACCTTAGATACAGTGCGCATGATAACCCCTATAGTAATGCGCATGACATACCTAAGGTTAGCGTAATAAGCGAGCATTATCTATTCCCCGACCAGCAAATCATCATGTCACAGTAGGGTGGTTGCACAGACCTGTCACGCCCCGAAGAAAAAGTCTGCGAGGCGCTTTCCTGTTTCCTCCAACCCAGGTATGCCCGCATCACAAACTTACTTAATATCCACTCTCAACTTGTCAATTCAGAATGTAGTTTATAAAATACATGGAACGTACTCATGGAAATTCTTCAGACAATGGTTTTCCAGCGTTGGGAGCAAAACCTACGGGACAGGAGAGCTAAAACGCTCATTGCTACACGCCTTTTTCGTTTGGCTAATGGTTTAGCTGGTGATGTCAAACCTGTTGGAGAAGGCATCAGCGAAATGCGCATTTCCTACGGTCCTGGTTACAGGATTTACTTTAAACAGCAAGGCTGCCACATCATCATTTTGTTATGTGGGGGCGATAAAAGCTCACAAGCCAACGATATCACTATGGCAAAAATGCTCGCCCGTTCACTGGATTATCAAGAGATCCGCCACCATGAATAAACTTACTCGGTACGATCCCGCAACTGCGCTGGTTGATGATGAAGAAATTGCCGTATTTATGGCGGATGCCCTCGAAACAGGCGATGCAGCGTACATTGCAAAAGCCCTGGGCGTGGTGGCTCGCGCTAAGGGAATGGCGAACATCGCGGCAGAAACGGGATTATCCCGCGAACAACTTTATCGCTCTTTTAGTGAGAAAGGTAACCCAACGCTGAAAACTACGCTTGCAGTGATGAAGGCGCTCGGTATTGAATTGACACTTAAAAAATAGCCCCTGCTTCTATCTCCCCCCTTCCAACATCGTGAGCCATATCAGTGAGGCGTTATACTGACGGTGGTAACATGACCGCGGTTTGTAATTTTTTGATTACATGGAGAAATGATGGAACTGCTTTTATTGAGTAACTCGACGCTGCCGGGCAAAGCCTGGATGGAACACGCGCTACCGCTGATTGCTGAGCAACTGAACGGTCGCCGTACTGCGGTGTTTATCCCGTTTGCTGGCGTGACGCAAACCTGGGATGAGTACACGGCGAAAACGGCCGCCGTCTTTGCTCCCATGGGCGTCGACGTCACGGGTATTCATACCGTTGCCGATCCGGTGGCGGCAATTGAAAATGCAGACGTGGTGATTGTCGGTGGTGGTAACACCTTCCAGTTGCTGAAAGAGAGTCGCGAACGCGGGCTGCTGGCGCCGATTGTTGACGTGGTCAAACGCGGCGCGCTGTACATTGGCTGGAGTGCAGGTTCCAACCTCGCCTGCCCAACCATCCGTACCACTAACGACATGCCGATTGTCGATCCAAAAGGCTTTGATGCCCTGGGCCTGTTCCCACTGCAGATTAACCCGCACTTCACCAACGCGTTGCCGGAAGGCCACAAAGGCGAAACGCGTGAACAGCGTATTCGCGAGCTGCTGGTGGTTGCGCCAGAGCTGACGGTAATTGGTCTGCCAGAAGGCAACTGGATCAAGGTGAGCGATGGTCAGGCGGTTCTTGGCGGTCCGAACACCACATATATCTTTAAAGCGGGTGAAGACGCGGTTGCCGTTGAAGCAGGCCACTGCTTTTAGTGGATTTGTTGTCTGATGCCGGATGGCGGCTGCGCCTTATCCGGCCTACAAGATTGACGACAAAATTGACGGTTATCCGTAGGCCCGGTAAGCGTAAGCGCCACCGGGCAACATTTCACCTGTCCCCGTTAGTAATCATCCCGTTCGTCGTCTTCGTCCGGTTGCTCCAGCACGCTGTAGGCAACGGAGCAAAATAACGAGTTCAGACGCTGCATGTCGCCTAACAGCGCGAGGTGCAGGGAACTGGTTTCGATGCTCTGCACGTTTTGCTGATGCAGGCGATCGACGTGTGCGTGCGAATAACGACGGTTAAGAATACGAAAACGGTGTTTGCTGCGACGCAGTCGACGGGCGCTGGTCACGTCACCAGAGAAGAACACTGACATCGCCAGCTTCAGGTTGTTGAGCAGCTGATCGTAGAGCGCATCCAGCTCTTTCAGACCTTCCAGAGAAAAGGCCCGGCGCGCGACCAGCGACTTATCGGCAATCTCGCTCCCCATGCGTTCGACGATATCGGAAGCCTGCTCCAGGTTGAGCGACATCTCGATAATCTCCGCCCAGCGCTTTGACTCCTCTTCCGCCAGCTCATCTTTTGGCATCCGCGCCAGGTAAAGTTTGATCGCGGTGTACAGCACGTTGATATCGTCGGCCATCCTGCGCAGCTCTTTTTCCTCGCGCGGCTCACCGTGCATCACCCGCTTCAGCCCTTCCATCATCTGCTCCATGGCGTCACCAATACGCAGGGCTTCGCGAGCCGCATTCGCCAGTGCGAGCGTAGGGGTATCGAGTGCGCTGACGTCCAGATGCTTGGGCTTCAGATGGCCGTCCAATTCCGGCTCATCGCGGATAATACGTTTGCAAAAGCGCGCCATCGGCTCGGCGAACGGCACCATCGCCACGCAGCGCACCAGGTTGTAGAAGACGTGGAAGTAGATAACCAGTTCGGATTTTGGCAGCGGCAGTTCATCCATCAGATTCGCCAGCGGATGCACAAACGGCAGAATAATCAGGCTGCCCACCAGCTTAAACAACAGGCTGCCGAGCGCCACGCGGCGGGCGGCAGCGTTGGCGGCACTGTTATTGAGCATCGCCAGCAGGCCGGAGCCGAGGTTCGCACCAATCACTAGACACAGCGCTACCGGGAACGAAATAATACCCGCGGCTGTCAGCGTTGCCGTCAGCAGGACCGCCGCCAGGCTGGAGTAACTGATAATCGCGAACATGGCGCCAATCAGCGCATCGAGCATGATATCGCCGGTAAGCGAGGCAAAAATGACCTGCACCCCGTTGGCCTGAGTGATCGGCGTGACCGCCTGCACAATCAGCTCCAGCGCCAGTAAAATGAGCCCCAGCCCGATGCCTACGCGCCCCAGTTGCCCAACGCGGGACTGCTTACGTCCGAGGAAGAAAACAACGCCAATGAAAATCAGCAGCGGCGACAGCCACGAGAGGTCAAAGGTCAGGATACGCGCCATCAGCGCGGTCCCGACGTCAGCACCAAGCACAATAACCAGCGCAGGCGTCAGCGCCACCAGATCCTGGGCGACAAACGACGTCACCAGCATGGTGGTGGCGTTACTGCTTTGCACCAGAGCAGTAACGCCAATGCCCGCGCAAAAGGCGAGCGGCTTCTTTTCAACGCTACGGCTGAGCACGGTACGCAGGCGTGCGCCAAAGACGCGCATCACGCCGGTACGCACGATATGGGTACCCCAAACCAGCATCGCCACGGCAGAAAGCAGGTGTAACAGAGTTAGCACGGAATCAGGTTCTCCTTATCGTTATATGCTCCTGAGGCTCATGACACCAACGCGCACAAGTTCCCTTCAGTATAAGGGTTTAAACGTAATAAAGAGACAGGGCACTCATTGAGCGCCCTGTTTGTTGTAAAGAAAGATAACAGTTTTGTGAATCAGTCGGCGTCGTAGCCTAAGTTAGGCGCTAACCAGCGCTCAACTTCTGCCACGCTCATGCCTTTACGGAAGGCATAATCTTCAACCTGATCGCGTTGAATTTGTGCGACGGCGTAGTACTTGCTGTCAGGATGACTGAAGTACCAACCGGAAACCGATGCACCAGGCCACATGGCAAAAGATTCAGTGAGTTTCATACCGGTGTGCGTTTCTACATCCAGCAGTTCCCAGATGGTCGCCTTCTCGGTGTGCTCAGGGCACGCCGGATAGCCCGGAGCCGGACGAATACCTTGATAGTTCTCGCGGATCAGTTCGTCATTGCTGAGGTTCTCGTTCGCCGCATATCCCCAGTAAACTTTACGCACCCGTTCATGCAGATATTCAGCGAAGGCTTCCGCCAGACGATCGGCAATCGCTTTCACCATGATTTTATTGTAATCATCATGCTGTGCGTCGAACGCGTCAGCCAGCGTGTCTTCTTCCAGGCCGCCGGTGACGGCGAAAGCGCCAATGTAATCCGCTTTGCCGGAGGTTTTCGGTGCCACAAAGTCAGACAGGCAGTAGTTAGCAAAACCAACCTTCTCCGTCTGCTGACGCAGATGGTGGCTGACGGTCAGGACGTGCGTCCGCGTTTCATCCCGGTAGATCTCAATGTCATCACCTACGCGGTTAGCCGGGAACAGGCCAACGACACCACGCGGGTTCAGGGTTTTCTCGGCGCTCAATTTATCCAACATGTCGTTGGCATCTTTGAACAGGCGTTTAGCCTCTTCACCCACCACCTCATCTTCCAGAATGCGCGGATATTTCCCGGCCAGTGACCAGGTCATAAAGAACGGTGTCCAGTCGATGTAGTTGCGCAGCGTTTCAATGCTGGCTTCAACTTCCTGCACGCCCAGGCGGTGCGCCACCGGCGGGGTATAGTTTTCCCAGTCGAAGGCCAGGTCGTTATCACGCGCGGCCTCCAGCGTCACCGGCGGGGTACGCGGTTTTTTACGCGCATGTTGAATACGCACAGTTTCGTACTCTTTACGCGTGCGGGCGACAAAATCATCGTGCTGGGTATCAGATAACAACGCAGCCACCACGCCGACGGTGCGCGAGGCGTTCTGCACATAGACCGTCGGGCCGCTGTAGTTCTGCTCGATTTTCACCGCCGTGTGCGCTTTTGAGGTGGTCGCGCCGCCAATCAGCAGCGGAATAGTAAAGCCCTGGCGCTCCATCTCTTTCGCCACGTTAACCATTTCGTCCAGCGACGGGGTGATCAGCCCGGAAAGACCAATCAGGTCAGCATTCACTTCGCGTGCGGTGCGCAGGATTTTCTCTGCCGGCACCATCACGCCAAGATCGATAATTTCGTAGTTGTTACACTGCAGCACCACACCAACGATGTTTTTACCGATGTCGTGCACGTCGCCCTTGACGGTGGCGATCACCATCTTGCCGTTGCTGGAGCCTTTCTCTTTGCTGGCTTCAATGTACGGTTCAAGGTAGGCCACCGCCTGCTTCATCACGCGAGCAGACTTCACCACCTGCGGCAGGAACATTTTACCGTCGCTGAACAGGTCACCAACCACGTTCATGCCGTCCATCAGCGGCCCTTCGATAACCTCAATCGGGCGCGCAGCCTGCTGACGGGCTTCTTCGGTATCCTGCTCGATAAACTCGGTAATGCCTTTCACCAGCGAGTATTCCAGGCGTTTTTTCACGTCCCAGCTGCGCCATTCTGCCAGTTGCGTATTGGCCGTTTCATCAGTTTTGCTGCCGCGATATTTCTCTGCCAGCTCCAGCAGGCGTTCGGTACCGTCATCGCGGCGGTTGAGGATCACGTCTTCAACCGCATCGCGCAGTTCAGCAGGCAGATCGTCATAAATCGCCAGCTGACCAGCGTTCACAATGCCCATGTCCATGCCATTGCGAATGGCGTAGTACAGGAACACTGCGTGGATCGCTTCACGCACCGGGTCATTGCCACGGAACGAGAACGACACGTTGGAGACACCACCGGAGATTAGCGCATGCGGTAGTTCGCGTTTGATGTCTTCACAGGCACCGATAAAGTCCTGCGCGTAGTTGTTGTGCTCTTCGATGCCGGTCGCGACGGCAAAGATGTTCGGGTCAAAGATAATGTCTTCCGGCGGGAAGCCCACTTCTTCGGTGAGAATTTTGTACGCCCGGCGGCAAATCTCAATTTTACGCGCGCGGGTGTCGGCCTGGCCCTGTTCATCAAAGGCCATTACCACCACGGCAGCACCGTAGCGACGGACCAGTTTGGCATGGTGGATAAACGGCTCAACGCCCTCTTTCATCGAGATGGAGTTAACGATGCCCTTACCCTGAATGCACTTCAGCCCTTTTTCAATGACGTCCCATTTCGAGGAGTCGATCATGATCGGTACGCGAGCAATATCCGGTTCACCGGCGATCAGGTTGAGGAAACGCACCATCGCCGCCTCGGCGTCAAGCATCCCCTCATCCATGTTGATATCGATAATCTGCGCGCCGCTTTCCACCTGTTGGCGGGCAACATCCAGCGCTTCGCTGTATTTTTCTTCTTTAATCAGTCGCTTAAATTTGGCAGAGCCGGTGACGTTAGTACGTTCACCGACGTTAACAAACAGGCTGTCATCACCAATGTTCAGCGGCTCAAGGCCTGAAAGACGGCAGGCAACCGGCAGTTCCGGCAGTTGACGCGGCGGTAAACCTTCAACCGCACGGCTCATGGCGGCAATATGTTCCGGCGTGGTGCCGCAGCAGCCGCCGACGATGTTCAGGAAACCCGCTTCAGCCCATTCGCGGATTTGCTTCGCCATGGTGTCAGCGTCGAGATCGTATTCGCCGAAGGCATTTGGCAAACCGGCGTTCGGGTGCGCGGTGACATAGCAGTCGGCAATCCGCGACAGTTCCTGTACGTACTGGCGCAGCTCGTCCGGGCCTAACGCACAGTTGAGGCCGAAGGTCAGCGCGTCAGCATGGCGCAGTGCGTTATAGAAGGCTTCGGTGGTCTGCCCGGAGAGCGTACGCCCGGAAGCGTCGGTGATGGTGCCGGAGATCATAATCGGCAGCTCAACGCCCAGGGCTTCAAATTCGGTTTTTACCGCAAAAATAGCGGCTTTGGCATTAAGCGTGTCAAAAACGGTTTCGATCAGGATCAGGTCGCTACCGCCTTCCACCAGCGCTTTAGTGGATTCACGATACGCGGCCACCAGCTGATCAAAAGTAATATTGCGGTAGGCGGGATCGTTGACGTCCGGTGAGATAGACGCGGTGCGGTTAGTCGGACCGAGAACACCCGCGACATAGCGCGGTTTATCCGGCGTACGCGCTGTCCATTCGTCGGCGCAGGCGCGCGCCAGTTTTGCCGCGGTGAAGTTGATTTCCGCCGACAGGGATTCCATCTGGTAATCCGCCATGGCGATAGTCGTCGAGTTGAAGGTGTTGGTTTCAATGATATCCGCGCCCGCTTCAAAGTAGGCATGATGAATCGCGGTGATAACCTCCGGCTTGCTCAGCACCAACAGGTCGTTGTTGCCTTTCAGATCGCTCGGCCAGTCGGCAAAGCGTTGGCCGCGGAAATCGTCTTCACTCAAACGATAACCCTGGATCATGGTGCCCATACCGCCGTCCAGCACCAGAATACGTTCTTTTAACTGCTGACGTAATTGTTCAACTTTGCTGCTCACACTCACTCCCGACAACGCTCAACCAGACCGAAAAAAGGCCAACAAAGCATACTGGCATAAACCAGTGAGGTGGAAAAGCAAACAACGACCAACATGAGACATGTTCAGCTTCACTCATCCGATCAGTACAGGAACTCTTGCATTATAATTGAATAAAACGAAAATGATTTCCACGATACAGAAAAGGAGTCTGCCATGGTTGCCACTGTCCCCGCGAAACGCGGTAGAAAACCCGCCGCCACAACTACGCCTGCAACCGGGCAGGTTCAGTCTTTGACCCGAGGTCTGAAGCTGCTGGAATGGATTGCGGAATCTAACGGCAGCGTAGCGCTGACCGAGCTGGCGCAGCAGGCCGGTCTGCCCAATTCCACCACGCACCGTTTATTGACCACCATGCAGCAGCAGGGTTTTGTGCGTCAGGTGGGTGACTTAGGACACTGGGCCGTGGGCGCCCATGCGTTTATCGTCGGCAGTAGCTTCCTGCAAAGCCGCAACCTGCTGGCGATCGTCCACCCGATACTGCGCAAGCTGATGGAAGATTCCGGTGAAACAGTGAACCTGGCGGTGTTGGATCACAGCGACCATCAGGCGATTATCATTGATCAGGTACAGTGCACACAGCTGATGAGAATGTCTGCCCCTATCGGTGGCAAACTGCCGATGCACGCCTCTGGCGCGGGGAAAGCGTTCCTGGCGCAACTCAGCGAAGAACAAGTTACCAGCCTGCTGCACCGCAAAGGCCTGCACGCGTATACCCACGCCACGCTTGTCTCGCCGGTGCATCTGAAAGAAGATCTCGCCCAGACCCGTAAGCGCGGTTATTCGTTTGATGATGAAGAACATGCGCTGGGCCTGCGCTGTGTGGCGTCATGCATTTACGACGAACATCGCGAACCGTTCGCCGCCATTTCGATCTCCGGCCCGATCTCCCGCATTACCGACGACCGCGTCACCGAGTTCGGTGCGATGGCAATCAAAGCGGCCAAAGAGGTCACACTGGCATACGGTGGGATTCGGTAAGATGGGACTGCCGGGTGGCAGCTACGCCTGGCCCGGCCTGCTATCCAAGGTTGGGATGATTTGTAGGTCTGATAAGCGCAGCGCCATCAGGCACGGCGCACATTGCCGGATGGTGGCGCAAAGGCCTTATCCGGCCTACGGTCGGTTTCATAACGCACGCTAAACCGCTGGCGGCGCCGATAGGCGTAAACGTCTTCCACGTGCCCTTCACGGATCCGCGTTTGCAGACCTCGCCAGTAGTCGGCGCAGAACAAATCGGCATGCATCTCTTCAAATAACGGTCCAATACGCGGATCGGCGCACAGCCAGTGACGAAATTCTTCCGGAAATACATCTCCCGGCGAGACGCTGTACCACGGTTCGCTGGCCAGCTCATCCTCCGGGTAACGCGCGGGCGGGATATGGCGGAAATTCACCTCTGTCATGTAGCAAATTTCATCATAGTCGTAGAACACCACCCGCCCGTGTCGGGTCACGCCGAAGTTTTTAAACAGCATGTCACCCGGGAAAATATTGGCGGCAGCCAGTTGGCGAATAGCGTTACCATATTCTTCTATCGCATCCCGCAGCTGCTGGCCTTCGACCTGCTCCAGCCAGATATTTAGCGGCACCATCCGCCGTTCGATATACAGATGACGAATCACGACCTGTTCGCCGAGATCGGTCATTTTTTCGGGTACTTCCTGCTGCAACAACGCCATCAGCGCCGGGGAAATTTGTCGTTTATCCAGCACAAAATTTTCGAATTCCTGGGTATCGGCCATGCGTCCAACGCGATCGTGCTCTTTGACCAGTTGGTAACAGGCGCGGACGTGGGCCGCAGACATCTCTTTTTGCGGCGCAAATTTGTCTTTAATAATTTTGAAGACCCGATCGAATCCAGGCAGAGTAAACACCAGCATCACCATGCCGCGTATTCCCGGCGCTTCGATAAACTGTTCATCGCAGTCGGCCAGATACAGCAGATATTCACGGTAGCTTTCGGTTTTCGCATGCTTCTGACAGCCAATCGCCATATACAGCTCGGCGGTAGTTTTACCGGGCAGGATCTCACGCAGCCACTCGACCAGTGCCGCAGGCAACGGCGCGTAGACCATAAAGTAAGAGCGGGCAAAACCAAACACAATGCTGGCTTCCGCCGTAGTCGTCAGACAAGTGTCGACAAACAATTCGCCTTCGTCAGTGCGGTGAATAGGCAGTAAAAACGGCAGCGTGACCTCTGGTGTGATCAGTTTTCCCACCAGCCAGGCGGCCTTATTGCGATAAAACAATTCGTTCGCCACCTGCAAATGGCAGCGCGCCAGCACCGCTTCACCAACAATTTCCGTCAGGTGCTCGATGATGTAGCGAATATCACGCTGTTTATTCTGCCATGGCAGACGAAGGGGGAGATCGCTGAGCACGCGCGTGAGCAGCCCTTCCCAGCCTGAATCAGGGAAAAAGTCTTTCGCCAGCGGGCGCGGGATAGTACGAAATCGACGTTCTGACTGAGAGCTGAAAATAAACAACCGCTCGGGCGTCAGCGAGCGGTGATCAAATAACCGGCAGTACACGGAGTTAAAAAAGCTCTCGGCAATCTCAAAGCGCGGATAGTCCGGCAGCAACTGGGTGTAATGCTCTTTTACACGCAGTAAAAATGCCGCATCGGTACTTTTGCCGTCGGTAATGCAGCGCAACTGTTCCACTACCAGACCAACGTGATGATCGTAGAGATGGATACGGCTTTTCATCGCCTGCTGCACAGCATGCCAGTCAGCGTGTTCAAAACGCTGCTGCGCGCCGGACGTCACTTCCAGAAACCGGCCATACTGCGCATCAAAACCTTGCAGGATGGTTTGGGCAATCAGCAATTCCAGGCCACGCGACATCTTTTGCCCTCATTCAGAATCGAATAATGCCGGATGGCGCATTCGCGTATCCGGCCTACACAGAACTGTAGGCCCGGTAAGCATTACGCCACCGGGCATCAGGTCGATCAGAACTGTGATTCTTCAGTAGACCCGGTCAGCGCAGTAACGGATGACGCGCCCCCCTGAATGATGGTCGTCACTTTGTCGAAATAACCGGTACCCACTTCCTGCTGGTGGGATACGAAGGTGTAGCCATCTTTCGCCGCCGCAAATTCTGGCTGCTGAACTTTCTCAACGTAGTGGCGCATACCTTCGCCCTGTGCATAGGAACGCGCGAGGTCAAACATGTTGAACCACATACTGTGGATACCCGCCAGGGTAATGAACTGATATTTATAACCCATATCGGACAGCTGTTGCTGGAAGCTGGCAATGGTTTTGTCATCCAGGTTCTTCTGCCAGTTAAACGACGGCGAACAGTTGTAGGCCAGCAGTTTGCCCGGATATTTAGCATGGATAGCATCGGCAAAGCGGCGCGCCAGTTCGAGATCCGGTGTGGAGGTTTCGCACCACACCAGGTCAGCATACGGGGCGTAGGCCAGTCCGCGACTGATCGCCTGCTCAATACCCGCATGGGTACGGTAGAACCCTTCGCTGGTGCGCTCGCCGGTAATGAACTCGCTGTCGTAAGGGTCGCAGTCAGAGGTAATCAAATCCGCTGCGTCAGCATCGGTACGGGCAATAACCAGCGTCGGGACGCCCATCACGTCTGCCGCCAGACGGGCCGCCACCAGTTTCTGGATAGCTTCCTGAGTCGGTACCAGCACCTTGCCGCCCATGTGACCGCATTTTTTCACCGAGGCGAGCTGATCTTCGAAGTGAACCGCCGCTGCACCGGCTTCAATCATCGACTTCATCAATTCAAACGCGTTCAGGACACCGCCAAAACCGGCTTCGGCATCGGCAACGATCGGCAGGAAGTAATCCACATAGCGCGGATCGGTTGGCTCAATGCCGGTTGACCATTGGATCTGATCCGCCCGACGGAAGGTGTTGTTGATCCGATCCACCACGGCGGGCACAGAGTTAGCCGGGTATAGCGATTGATCCGGGTACATGCTGGAGGCCAGGTTGGCGTCTGCCGCCACCTGCCACCCGGAAAGGTAGACCGCTTCAATACCGGCTTTCGCCTGTTGCAGCGCCTGACCACCAGTCAGTGCACCGAGGCTGTTGATATAACCTTTCTTCGATCCGCCGTGCAGCAAACGCCACATTTTCGCTGCGCCAAGCTGCGCCAGCGTACATTCCGGGTTGACCGAGCCACGTAACTTCACCACTTCCTCCGCGCTGTACGGGCGGGTAATGCCTTCCCAGCGTGGTTGTGTCCATTCTTTCTGTAAGTCTTCGATTTGTTGGGTACGGGTTTTCATGTGCAGATGCTCCATATTATTCTCCTGGCTTCCCAGGCGTTATTGGTGAAGGCAGTTTGGTCACGGCCAGCGCGCAAAAACCGGAGCGTACTTATAGTACGTGAGGATTTTGAGCACTGCCCGGGGCTAAAATGGCGAACAAAATAGCCTGGGCTGTTAAGCCAGTAAGCGGTAGCCTGGCAAGGTAAGGAAGTCGATCAGTTCGTCAGAGGTGGTGATTTGCTCCATCAGGCGTGCGGCGTCATCAAAGCGCCCGCTGCTGTAGCGGTGTTCACCCAGCTCGTCCTGAATCACCCGCATTTCTTCGGCCAGCATCTGACGGAACAGCGGTTTGGTCACCGGCTTACCGTTGCTGAGGGTTTTCTGATGGTGGATCCACTGCCAGATGGAGGTACGGGAGATTTCGGCAGTTGCCGCATCTTCCATCAGGCCATAAATCGGTACGCAACCGTTGCCAGAGATCCACGCTTCGATGTACTGCACGGCAACGCGAATATTGGCGCGCATGCCTTCTTCAGTACGTTCCCCTTCGCACGGAGCCAGCAGTTGTTCTGCAGTAATCGGCGCATCCTCTTCTCGGGTGACAAACAGCTGATTTTTGTTGTTGCCCAGCACATCGTTGAAAATCGCCATTGCGGTATCTGCCAGTCCAGGGTGAGCAACCCAGGTCCCGTCATGACCGTTATTGGCTTCCAGCGCTTTATCCGCTTTAACTTTTGCCAGCACCTGATTGTTGCGCTCAGCGTCTTTGCTGGGGATAAACGCCGCCATACCGCCCATCGCAAAAGCACCGCGTTTATGACAGGTTTTAATCAGCAGACGCGAGTAGGCGCTGAGGAACGGCTTATCCATCGTTACCACCTGACGATCGGGCAGAACACGATCCGGGTGATTCTTGAGGGTTTTGATGTAGCTGAAAATGTAATCCCAACGACCGCAGTTGAGGCCGACAATATGGTCACGCAGCGCGTGCAGGATCTCATCCATCTGGAAAACGGCTGGCAGTGTTTCGATCAGCAACGTGGCTTTTATCGTGCCGCGTGGCAGATTAAATCTGTCTTCTGTATAACTGAAGACTTCACTCCACCAGGCCGCTTCTTGCCAGGCCTGCGTTTTCGGCAAATAGAAGTAAGGACCACTGCCTTTAGCCAGCAAGGCTTTGTAGTTGTGGAAGAAATAGAGGGCAAAGTCGAACAGACTGCCGGGAATCGCTTCCTCACGCCAGGTGACGTGTTTTTCCGGCAGATGCAAGCCACGTACGCGACAAACCAATAACGCCGGATCGGGCTTCAGCTGGTATATCTTGCCAGCTTCGTTGGTGTAACTGATGGTACCGTTCACCGCATCGCGCAGGTTGATTTGCCCGTCGATCACTTTACTCCACTCGGGAGCCAGTGAATCCTCAAAGTCAGCCATAAAGACTCTAACGTTGGCGTTGAGCGCGTTAATCACCATCTTGCGTTCAACGGGTCCGGTGATTTCCACGCGACGATCCTGTAAATCATCAGGAATACCGCGAATCTTCCAGTCACCTTCACGAATGGAAGCTGTTTCCGAAATAAAATCAGGCAACTTACCGTCATCAATATCCTGCTGCTGCTGAATACGCGCGGCGAGAAGTTTATTGCGTTTTGGCGTAAATCGAGTCACCAATTCGGTCAGGAATTCCACCGCCTCTGCGGTCAAAATCTGCTGTTCCTGCTCGCCATGCGGCCTGGTAAAAACCAGCTCATCGGTTGTTGTTGCCTGTTGATTCATTGCGTAGTTCCTCGTCATTGATCCAAACACATCCCCAATGCGAACGAAGGATCGTTGTGCGGTTTTCGTTCAGCACAACTAAGACTACCCATTTAAATTTCAAAATCAAAAACAATTTCCATTTTTAATTTAATTATCAATTAACTTATTGATAACAATCATAATAAAAATTAATCACACCGTGAGGTGCGTTTCGGAAATAAAAAAAGCACCCGAAGGTGCCTGATTCAACATGCTGAAACGCTTAAGAATCGTTTGCTACAGAAGATTAATCCAGCGTTGGATTCATGTGGCGCAGATCGTATGGCGTGATCTGGTAGACGTAATAGTTGAGCCAGTTAATAAACAGCAAATTGCCATGGCTACGCCAGCTTGCCCGAGGTTTGTTTTGTGGGTCATCTTGCGGGAAATAGTTGTACGGAACGTCCGGGGTCAACCCCGCTTCGGCGTCACGAAAATATTCACCGGCCAGCGTATCGGCGTCATATTCCGGATGACCCGTCACGAACGCAATACGTTTATCTTTACTGGCAAACAGGTAGGCATCGCCCTCTTCCGTCTCGGCAAAAATCTCAAGATCGGTGTAATCCCTGATCAACGCAGCAGGGAAATCAGCATAGCGTGAGTGCGGTGCAAGGAAGGCATCATCAAAACCACGTGTCAGCAGGGCATGGGGATGAAGGATGTGGTGTTCGTATACACCTGAAAGCTTGTCGTTGCGGGTTTGCTTGGGGATGCCATAAAGGATATTCAGTGCGGCCTGCACCGCCCAACAGACAAACAATGTTGATGTGACGTGGTCTTTCGCCCACTCCAGTACCTGTTTGATCTGCGGCCAGTAGGCCACATCGTTAAACTCAACCAGGCCTAACGGTGCCCCGGTGACGATCAGTCCATCAAAGTTCTGATCGCAAATATCCTCGAAATTACAGTAAAAGTTATTCAGATGCTCCGTCGGCGTATTGCGCGACTCGCGGGCATCAATGCGTAATAGCTGAACGTCTACCTGCAGCGGTGAGTTCGACAATAACCGGAGAAACTGGTTTTCCGTTTCGATCTTCTTCGGCATCAGGTTGAGGATAAGCACCTTCAGAGGACGAATTTCCTGACCGGATGCGCGGGATGTCGTCATGACAAAGACGTTTTCCTCACGCAAGAAATTGACGGCGGGTAGCTCGTCCAGCACGCGAATTGGCATAACCTGATAACCTCACAACATACGTTTAAACGTTTAGACATCCAGATAGCTGACAATAACCAGGAATCGTGTGAATGTCGAGCCTGCATGCTCAAGGTGAGAAAGTTTCACGACTCACTCGCTGTAGAATAGTGCAGTAAGAGTCAAAAGGAGAATGCTTAGTCGTTCACGGGCAGGATAAAGGACATTTTACGCGGACAGAAGAGAGGCTTTCGCTGGACAGATAAAGCGCTGACGCGGCTATCCACCCGCTTTCACATACAACAGACGCAAAAAAGCCCATCCGTCAGGATGGGCTTCTTCACTTGTTTGATGCCTGGCAGTTTATGGCGGC
>NZ_SUQN01000008.1 GCF_013337685.1 Citrobacter gillenii | reverse complement strand
GCTTTCTATTTTATCAAATTTGATTGGTTGCGGGGGCCGGATTTGAACCGACGACCTTCGGGTTATGAGCCCGACGAGCTACCAGGCTGCTCCACCCCGCGTCCGTCTTTTTGCTTTGTATTTGTGATTCGAACTACTTCGCAAAAATCTTACATCAAATTTTAATTGGTTGCGGGGGCCAGATTTGAACTGACGACCTTCGGGTTATGAGCCCGACGAGCTACCAGGCTGCTCCACCCCGCGTCCGTGGATGCGCACTATACTCTGCTAACGATTTCATGCAACCTTTTTTTACGTGGATCACTGTTTTAGGATGAAAATGAACAAAAACAACGCATTTCGGTTTATTTTTTGTTCAAAATTTGCCTTGAGGTATGTATTCGCATTTCATTAGGTTCAGGGGTTTGTTATCTTCATCTCGCATTCAGGCAACTTAAGACGAGAACAATGAAAGGACGTTGGGCAAAATATCTTCTGGCGGGGGCGGTAGTCGTGATGCTCGCCGCGTGTTCCTCTAAACCCACCGATCGTGGGCAGCAGTATAAAGACGGGAAATTGACCCAGCCTTTCTCACTGGTGAATCAGCCCGATGCGGTTGGCGCACCGATCAATGCCGGTGATTTTGCCGAGCAGGTAAATCAGATCCGCAGTTCCTCACCGCGTTTATATGGCAATCAGAGCAACGTCTACAACGCTATCCAGGAATGGTTACGCGCGGGCGGTGATACGCGCAGTATGCGCCAGTTTGGTATTGATGCCTGGCAAATGGAAGGGGCGGATAACTATGGTAACGTCCAGTTCACCGGCTACTACACGCCGGTCATCCAGGCGCGCCATACGCGTCAGGGGGAATTTCAGTACCCTATCTACCGCATGCCGCCAAAACGCGGACGCTTACCAACGCGTGCTGAAATCTACGCCGGGGCGCTGAGTGACAACTATATTCTGGCCTACAGCAACTCCCTGATGGATAACTTCATTATGGATGTGCAGGGCAGCGGCTATATCGACTTTGGCGATGGCAGCCCGCTTAACTTCTTTAGCTATGCCGGGAAAAACGGTCATGCCTACCGCAGTATTGGTAAAGTACTGATCGACCGTGGCGAAGTGAAGAAAGAAGATATGTCGATGCAGGCGATCCGCCACTGGGGCGAAACGCACAGCGAAGCCGAAGTACGTGAGCTGCTGGAGCAAAACCCGTCGTTCGTTTTCTTTAAACCACAATCTTATGCTCCGGTTAAAGGTGCCAGCGCAGTGCCGCTGATTGGCCGCGCATCGGTTGCTTCCGATCGCAGCATTATTCCAGCCGGTACGACGTTACTGGCAGAAGTCCCGCTGCTGGATAATAACGGCAAATTTACCGGTCAGTATGAACTGCGCTTGATGGTGGCACTGGATGTCGGTGGCGCTATCAAAGGCCAGCACTTTGATATCTACCAGGGTATCGGTGCCGATGCCGGACATCGCGCAGGTTGGTATAATCACTATGGTCGCGTCTGGGTGCTGAAGTCATCCGGCAGCGCGGGTAACGTATTTAGCGGCTAGTTGCCTGGCGGCTAGCCTTATCAGGCCTACAAATTAGCGCGTAGGCCGGATAAGCGAAGCGCCATCCGGCTATGAAACGACACTCAGGGCGGCATTGTCCGCTCTTTTTGTTTTCTATATCTGAGGTTCTATGTCAGTGGTAATAAGCGACGCCTGGCGTCAGCGTTTTGGTGGCACCGCGCGTCTGTATGGTGAAAATGCCCTGCAATTGTTTGCCGGGGCGCATGTTTGCGTGGTCGGGATTGGTGGCGTGGGCTCGTGGGCGGCGGAAGCACTGGCGCGTACTGGTATTGGCACGATTACGCTCATCGATATGGATGATGTGTGCGTCACCAATACTAACCGTCAGATCCATGCCCTGCGAGATACCGTCGGGCAGGCGAAAGCCGAGGTGATGGCCGAGCGGATACGCCAGATTAACCCAGAGTGTCGGGTTAATGTTGTTGACGATTTTGTCACGCCAGATAATGTTGCTGAGTATATGAACGCGGGCTTTTCGTATGTCATTGACGCTATCGACAGCGTGCGCCCGAAAGCGGCGCTGATTGCTTACTGTCGACGCAATAAAATTCCGCTGGTTACCACCGGTGGCGCGGGGGGGCAGATCGACCCCACGCAGATTCAGGTCGTTGATCTGGCAAAAACCATTCAGGATCCGCTGGCGGCGAAGTTACGTGAGCGGCTAAAAAGCGATTTTGGCGTGGTGAAGAACAGTAAAGGCAAGCTGGGTGTGGACTGCGTGTTCTCGACCGAAGCGCTGGTGTACCCGCAGGCTGACGGCTCCGTGTGTGCTATGAAGGCGACGGCGGAAGGGCCGAAACGTATGGATTGTGCATCCGGATTTGGCGCGGCCACCATGGTGACCGCAACCTTTGGCTTTGTTGCCGTGTCTCACGCACTGAAGAAGATGATGGCGAAAGCCGCGCGTCAACCCTGATTGTGTCGGATGGCGCTACGCTTATCCGACCTACGGTTTGTGTGGCGTTGTCGGCCGGATAAGACGCATCAGCGTTGCCATCCGGCATCCTGAACTGCCCCAATGAGCGCATTCAACCCCTGGCTGCGCGAGGCGCTAAGCTGCGCGCGTAAACCCAATTCATCAAAGAACGCCATTGGCGAATGCGTCTGTAACTCGGCGGCGGTTTTGCCCTCGACGGCGGTGAGTAAAACCGCCAGCAGACCGCGCACGATACGTCCTTCGCTGTCGCCAAAAAAATGCAGGGTGCCATTATCCTGCAGGGTATAGCCCAGCCAGACGCGGTTTTCGCATCCGGCAATTTCTTTGGCCTGTGCCTTCAGCGCATCCGGCAGAGCCGGAAGCTGCTTACCGAGCAGGATCAACTGACGGTATTTATCTTCCCATTGGTTGAGTGGGAGAAAGGTATTGCGTAATGTCTCTTCGGTTACGGTTGTGCCAAACGGGTGTCCGGCGAGCAGAGGAGTTGTCATTAATCCACCAATATTTCCAGCGCGCGGTCAACGGCTGTGACCAACGCATCCACATCACTTTGGCTATTATAAGGTGCAAATGAGGCGCGCAGGGTGCCTGATACGCCAAGTTCTGCTAACAGCGGCTGTGCGCAGTGCTGTCCTGCACGCAACGCAATGCCATATTCGGCCAGCAGCGTGACCATATCGCTGTGGTGCACCCCGGCGAAGTCAAAGGCTAACAAGCTGGAATCCTGACAGCGGAAGGAGCGGAATCCAGGCCGTTTTGCCAACGCATCTTCCGCCAGCGTCGCCAGGCCACGGCTCCAGCTCTCGGCCTGAACAATGTCGATATCCGCCAGCCATTCCAGCGCCGCGCTCAGGCCGATGACTCCGGCAACGTTAGGCGTACCCGCTTCCAGCTTCCACGGTGCTGCCTGAGTGGTGAACCCCTCAAAGCTGACCTCGCTAATCATCTTGCCACCACCGAGCCAGGGTGACATTGCGTCCAGTAGCTCAGGCTTACCGTACAGTGCGCCAATGCCGGTTGGACCATACAGCTTGTGGCCCGAGAAGGCATAGAAATCAATATCTAACTGCTGAACGTCGGCGGGAAAATGCACCACACCCTGGGCGCCGTCTACCATCACCACCATTCCTGCCGCGTGGGCAAGTGTAATCGCGCGCGCTAAATCCGGGCAGCCGCCAGTGACGTTAGACATCTGTCCCAGCGCCAGTATGCGACTGCGCGGGGTGATGAGCTCGGGCAAACGCTCAACATCAGGAAGTAACTGCGCGTTGAGCGGCAGTCTGACGACCCTGGCCCCGGTTTGCTGGGCGACCATCAGCCAGGGAACGAGGTTGGCGTGATGTTCTGCCACGCTAACGATGATCTCATCACCCGGCTGCAAGCGTGGGCGCGCGTAGCTTTGCGCCACCATATTGATGGCCTCCGTCGTGCCGCGGGTCCAGACGATGGTTTTGTCATCTGGCGCGTTGATCAGACGGGCGACTTTTTCCCGTGCGGCCTCATAGCGAGCGGTCAGGCGCTGGGCTTCGGCAAACTGGCTGCGATGGACGTTCCCGGCGCTCAGGCTATAAAACTGATGCGTAGCTTCAATAACCGTCTGCGGCTTGAGCGCTGTGGCGGCACTGTCGAGATAGACGCCAGCATCATTGAGTGCGGGAAACTGTGCGCGAAACTGCGCGGGGTTAAAAGCGTTCATGGGATTCCTCAGTTCAATACCCCGATCGTGGCGCAAAAAGGGCGCTGGCACAAGGGTAACCCTAAGCATCGGAATCCTCTGGATATCCTGGTGAAATCAGACCAGTGTCTTATGCTAGATAATGTTGGGCGAAGATTTTTGCCTGTTATGAAATTCGTTTTATCTAGCATAAATCGCTTTAAGGAGAAGAATATGAAAAAGACTGCCGCCATTATCTCTGCCTGTATGCTGACTTTTGCCCTGAGCGCCTGTTCTGGTTCGAACTATGTTATGCACACCAACGATGGTCGGACAATCGTGTCTGATGGTAAGCCAAAGACCGATGATGAAACGGGAATGATTTCGTACAAGGACGCTAACGGCAACAAACAGCAGATTAACCGTACTGACGTGAAAGAGATGGTAGAACTGGAGAACTAGCCGCTCGGCCATCGATAAAACGCAGACAAAAAAAAGCACCGCAAATTGGCGGTGCTACATTAATCACTATGGACAGACAGGGTAAATGTACAGGAAGTGAAAAAGGGTAGCTTTGCTACCATGGTCTGAATCGCAGACCAATTGCAAACACAACAACACAACATCACAACCGTAAGCCAAAAGCCCACCAGAACACGCATTCCGATAAAACTTTTCGTTCCGGCTTCAGGAAGTGCCGCCACTATAGGTATTTGCTGGTAGAACCTCAACGGACAATTTATAATGGCTCAGATTAAAAAAACTAATAGGTTACAGCCTGTTAGATAACTGTTAAATTCATTTAACATCAAAGCCTAAAAGTCATGTCAAAACGATTACCACCCTTAAATGCGTTACGTGTTTTTGATGCCGCGGCGCGTCATTTGAGCTTTACTCGCGCAGCAGAAGAGCTTTTTGTGACGCAGGCCGCAGTAAGTCACCAAATCAAGTCACTCGAGGATTTCCTAGGGCTGAAGCTGTTCCGTCGACGCAATCGATCTCTTCTGTTGACGGAAGAAGGCCAAAGCTACTTTCTCGACATCAAAGAGATTTTTTCGCAATTAACCGATGCGACGCGTAAACTTCAGGCACGCAGTGCAAAAGGTGCGCTTACCGTCAGTTTATTGCCCAGTTTTGCCATTCAATGGCTGGTGCCCAGACTCTCTAGCTTTAACTCAGCTTATCCGGGAATCGACGTCAGGATCCAGGCGGTTGACCGTCAGGAAGATAAACTGGCTGACGATGTTGACGTGGCGATTTTTTATGGTCGCGGCAACTGGCCTGGCCTGCGCGTAGAAAAATTGTACGCAGAATATCTGTTGCCGGTCTGCTCTCCTTTATTGCTCACCGGTGATAAACCGCTGAAGACGCCAGAGGATCTGGCAAAGCACACGTTATTGCATGATGCTTCTCGCCGCGACTGGCAGGCCTATACGCGCCAGCTTGGGTTGAATCATATTAACGTTCAGCAGGGACCTATCTTCAGCCATAGCGCCATGGTGCTACAGGCTGCCATCCATGGACAGGGTGTTGCGCTGGCCAATAACGTGATGTCGCAATCAGAAATTGAAGCGGGCCGTCTGGTTTGCCCGTTTAATGATGTGTTGGTCAGCAAAAACGCGTTTTATCTGGTTTGTCATGACAGTCAGGCAGAACTGGGTAAAATAGCCGCCTTCCGTCAGTGGATTCTGGCGAAAGCGGCCACTGAACAAGAAAAATTCCGCTTTCGTTACGAACAATAATTTACGTAGGGTATTAACATGACCAGCCGTTTTATGCTGATTTTTGCCGCCATAAGTGGCTTTATCTTTGTTGCTCTGGGCGCGTTTGGGGCTCACGTGCTAAGCAAAACGCTTGGCGTTGTTGAAATGGGTTGGATCCAGACCGGTCTTGAGTATCAGGCGTTTCATACGCTGGCTATTTTTGGTCTGGCCGTCGCCATGCAGCGACGTATCAGCATTTGGTTTTACTGGAGTAGCGTGTTCATGGCATTAGGCACCGTGCTGTTTAGCGGTAGCCTGTATTGCCTCGCGCTCTCTCATTTACGCCTGTGGGCGTTTGTTACCCCGGTCGGTGGTTTCAGCTTCCTGGTAGGTTGGGCGCTGATGTTAGTGGGTGCTATTCGATTGAAACGTAAGGGCGTTAGCCATGAATAAGGTTGTATTGTTGTGTCGCCCGGGTTTTGAGAAAGAGTGCGCCGCAGAAATTACGGATAAAGCAACACGTCGGGAAGTGTTCGGCTTTGCCCGCGTGAAAGACAATGCGGGGTACGTGACTTTTGAGTGCTATCAGCAGGGGGATGCTGAAAAGCTCGTAAAAGAGTTGCCGTTTAGCTCGCTGATTTTTGCTCGCCAGATGTTTGTTGTCGGCGAGTTGCTGCAATATTTACCGCCGGAAGACCGCATTACGCCGATTGTTGGCATGTTGCAGGGCGTGGTGGAGAAGGGTGGCGATCTGCGTGTCGAAGTGGCCGACACTAACGAAAGCAAAGAACTGGTGAAGTTTTGCCGCAAATTTACCGTACCGCTACGTGCGGCGCTGCGCGAAGCGGGCGTGCTGGCAAAGTATGAGACACCAAAGCGCCCGGTTGTCCACGTGTTCTTTATTGCGCCGGGCTGTTGTTACACCGGTTATTCCTGGCCTGACAACAACTCGCCGTTTTACATGGGGATCCCACGTCTGAAGTTCCCGGCCGATGCGCCGAGTCGCTCAACGCTGAAGCTGGAAGAAGCGCTGCATGTCTTTATTCCGGCCGATGAGTGGGATGAGCGTCTGGCAAACGGCATGTATGCGGTGGATTTAGGCGCATGTCCTGGCGGCTGGACCTATCAGCTGGTCAAACGCAACATGTGGGTTTACTCCGTGGACAATGGTCCGATGGCGCAAAGCCTGATGGATACCGGACAGGTTACCTGGCTGCGTGAAGACGGATTTAAGTACCGTCCGAATCGTAGCAACATTTCGTGGATGGTTTGCGATATGGTGGAGAAGCCGGCGAAAGTTGCCGCGCTGATGGCGCAGTGGCTGGTCAATGGCTGGTGTCGTGAGACGATTTTCAATCTCAAATTGCCGATGAAAAAACGCTACGAAGAAGTGTCGCAAAACCTGGCGTATATTCAGGAGCAGTTGGATGAACACAACATCAATGCACAAATTCAGGCGCGTCAGCTGTACCATGACCGCGAAGAAGTGACCGTGCACGTGCGCCGTCTGTGGGCGGCTGTTGGTGGTCGTCGCGACGAGCGATAAGACGCCCGGGCCGGATGACGCATACGTTTATCCGGCCTGGATTACCGCACCGTCTGTCTGCTGTTCACCCGAAATAATATGCGTGACCTCTTCCAGATGCCCGATCCGGGCCTCGCCAGAACGATCTAACTTACTTTTATCGAAAAGCAGCAATGACTGTGATGCACGCTTGAGCAGAATAGATTTGAACTCCGCGTTGCGGCTGTTGGAATCCCAAAGCGTGCCGCTGCTATCGATCCCGGCACAGGAAAAAATAAACAGGTCGATGTCGAGGGATTTCAACTGAGAAATGAGCGACGGGTTCACGTAGCAACCGTCCTTACGCTCCAGCCTACCGCCTGAGCAGATGAGCTGAATATGTTTACGTTTGGCCAGTTCCTGGCAAATGGGCTGACTGTTGGTAAATACCTGGATGTTGATATCCGGCAACTGTCGGGCCAGATACCAGCAGGTCGAGCTGGCGTCCAGGGCTATCACCATGCCTTCTTCTATCCATGTCAGCGCTTCCCGTGCGGCATCGGCTTTATGCGCATGATGGCTGTTACGTCGAATGTGAAACGGGTCGCCGCTGTTTTGATTTTCCCGCTGAATGATCCTGGCGCATCCGTGGCTGCGCAGGATTTTGCCCTGGGTTTGTAGTTCGCTGAGATCGCGGCGGATAGTCTCTTTACTGACGTTCAGCTGCAAAGCCAAAACTTCAGTGGTCAGGTTTTGATGGTGAATGAGCAAGTCTACTATCGCCTGCTGGCGCGCCGCTTTCATGGTCCGATCCTCATCGTTGGATGAATGCCCGCCTCTGACGGGCACTCCGATCAGAGATTACGGTGTTACGCCTTTTTTCAAAAGAATATTTCCGTACTTTGCCCGCTCGCCGGTGATAACGACAGCAAACGCGTTTTGCGCCCGCTCGTAGAATGCATAGCGATCAATGCGCGTGATACCCGGACCGCCCGCTGGCAAGGAGAGCGCATCGCGATACCGTGCTTCGACACTTGGGTCGAGTGAATCCCCTTCAACGGGCGCCATCATCACCAGCGGCGGAGCGTAACTGTCCAGTTCAAACAACGGAATAATCGCCTGTAGCAGGGCGTCGACCTGCAGGCCGTCGGCGCGGATCACCTGTGGCCCCATGCTGTGCGCGGGAAAATGAGCATCGGAAAAGATAATTTCATCGCCGTGACCCATTTCAGCCAACACTTTCAGCAGGTCGGGGGAAATTAAAGGGGAAATCGTTTTTAGCATGTCACTCGACTCCTGTGAGTTCGGGTTCAGTTTGCGGATAGAAATAACGGTACTGGTAATGCACCTGGGCGCGAGCCTGCTCCGGTGAGGTAAATTCCCCAATGCCTGACCAGGCAAACATCGCCGCCCCGGCGACGGTGGTTTCGGCGTCATCCAGCACTTTGATCGGGATACCCAGAACGTTGGCTTTAATCTGATTCCACAGCGCGTTACGACTTCCCCCACCAACCAGCAGCAGCTCTGTCGCCTGGAAGTGACCGATGGTCTCCAGTGTCTGTAGATTTTGCTGCAGCCGGTGGGTGAGTCCCTCCAGTGCCGCACGGTATAAATGTCCCCGCGTGCTGTTGAGCGTGACGCCTTGCCAACCCGCGTTTGCGCCGGTGAGCAGATCGCACTGCATTTTTACCCCATCAGCCCCAGCCGGAATGGCGTTGGCTTCATCGATAAGCGTTTGCCACGGCGTATCGGCAGTCCACAGCAGCTTGCGTACCCATTCGAGAACGCCGGAAGCCAACCATTGCATACCGGGATTGTACAGCCCGGTGTGGCTGTCCAGTTCGCAGGTGGAGCCGGAATACTGGCTCAGCAGTGGGGTATTCACCTGCGCGCTGCGCACCATCAAAATTTCCCATGTGCCGGAGGAGAGCACCGGTTCGTCCGGCTGTGCGCCCGCGCCAAAGAGAGCGAACTGTGTATCATGCCCGGCGGAAATGACCGGAATGCCCGTCGGCAGCCCGAGCAATGTTGCCGTGGTGCTTTGCAACGTCCCAATATGCTCGCCTGCTTCAACGAGGCGGGGAAACAGTCGGCGTGGAATGCCGGCTGCCTGCAAAATGTCGGGGCTGAACTCTCGCTGATGGATATCCAGCAGCTGGCTGGTGCCTGCCATGGTGATATCCGTCGTGAATTCACCGGTTAAGCGATGGTTAAGAAGCGAGGAGATAAATAGCCAGGCGTGCGCCCGTTCCAGTAATTGCGGGTGGTTTTCTTTGAGCCACACCAGTTTATACAGGGTGTTAAAGCTGAAGGCGCCGACGCCGGAGATATCCTGCAACTGCTGTGGTGTCATCAGGCGGCTGATATTGGCCATCACGGCGGCGGTGCGTGGGCATTTCCAGCTGATTACCGGATAAAGCAGTTCGCCATTTTCATCAACCAGCGCGCCGTCTACGCCAAACGTGGTGACGGTAATCCCGCGGATTTGGCGGGTTGACAGTTCAGATGACAGGCGGTGGCAGCAGTCGGCAAAGCGTTGCAGAATGGCATCCAGGGACCACTGATGCCAGGTGCTGTTTTCTGAGGCGATATCACTGGCGTTCGGTGTGGAGGCGCGGGCAACAATTTTTCCCTGACGGTCAACGGCAATGGCCCGCACGTTGGTCGCGCCACAGTCGAGGACCAGTATAACGTCTTGTTTCATAGCCACTCCAAATGTTGCCGGATGGCGCTGCGCTTATCCGGCCTACAAATTTTACAGTTGTAGGCCCGGTAAGCTTGCGCCACCGGGCAGAGTCGCATTAACGTTTATACAGCGGGCCATAGTTCTGGCAGGCGCGATAATCCTGGCCTTCACTGTCCATACCGTGTGCAGCCCAGGCTGAAGGGCGATAGATTTTCTCTTCTTCCACGTTGTGCATACACACTGGAATACGCAGCATGGCGGCAAGGGTAATAAAGTCTGCACCAACGTGACCAATAGTCAGCACACCGTGGTTCGCACCCCAGTTCGCCATCACCGAGTAAACGTCGCTGAATGGACCTTTACCGGTTAAGCGCGGAGCAAACCAGGTCGTTGGCCAGGTGGAGTTGGTGCGGGCATCGAGCTGGTCGTGCATGTCTTTCGGCAGTTCCACGCTCCAGCCTTCGGCTATCTGCAGCACCGGTCCCAGACCTTTGATGATATTGATACGGGTCATGGTGAACGGCACACCGCCTTCAGTCAGGAAGCGAGAGGAGTAGCCGCCGCCGCGGAAGTATTCATGAATAGCCGGGCACCATTCGGTTGCCGCCAGGCAATCATCCACCTCTTGCTGGGAGATTTCCCAGTGCGGTTTCATGGTCGGTTTGCCATCGCTGTCACGCTGTTTGCAGGAGCCGTCCAACGCCGCAGATCCGGAGTTGATCAGGTGGATAATACCGTGCTCAGCAAGGCCAGTCAGCGGCTGGCCGGTGACGCGTTGCACGGCTTCCGGTGACCAGTAGGTGCGTACATCGGCAAAGACTTGCGCGGTACCGGTAAGCTGGCGGCCAAACAGCATTGCTACACCGTTCAGACTGTCGTTTTCGGTGGCAACCACATACGGTTCGCGTACGCCGTTCCAGTCAAATGAGCTGTTCAGCAGGGCTTCGGCGGTGTCGCCGTTCGGGTATTGATCGGTCCAGTGACGCTGACCCTGGAAGCCCGCGGCAATGGCGTTGAAGCCCAGCGACTCTTCGACCAGGCCTTTTTCAGCCAGTATCTTGTTACCTTGCATCATGTCACGGATGCACATTGCCATCAGCAGGCTTTCTTTCAGGACCGCGCGGCTTTGCTCTTCGTTGCGTTTGTACTGTTGGGCATTCTGATCTTCGCCATAGCGGAAGTTTTTGTCCGCCCACGCCAGTGCAATCTCCAGCTCGGTTTCGTCATAGATTTTTTGGTCAATACGACGACGCAGCTCGGTCATATCAACCGGCTGAACCTTCATGCCCAGCCAGGATTCAAAGAAGTTATGATCGACAATGGATCCTGCGATCCCCATTGAAACGCCGCCCACGGACAGATAGCTTTTGCCTTTCATACTGGCAACGGCCAGGCCTGCACGGCTAAAGCGCAGCAGTTTTTCTTCAACATCGGCGGGGATGGTGGTGTCACCCGCATCCTGCACGTCATGACCGTAAATCGAGAAAGCAGGCAGACCTTTTTGGTTATGCGCTGCCAGCGCTGCAGCCAGATAAACAGCGCCAGGACGTTCCGTGCCGTTGAAGCCCCAGATGGCTTTTGGACGCATTGGGTCCATGTCGATGGTTTCGCTGCCGTAGCACCAGCATGGTGTCACGGTGATCGTCACGCCGACATTTTGGCTACTGAATTTTTCTTCGCAGGCGGCGGATTCAGCCATCCCGGCAATGCAGGTGTCTGCAATCACGCACTCAATCTGCGCGCCGCAGGCGTGACGAAGTTTCTCGCTGATAAGCGCAGCAGTGGCTTTCGCCATATTCATGGTTTGTTCTTCGAGCGACTCGCGTACACCCATACGACGCCCATCAATCACCGGACGAATACCGATTTTCGGTAAACTCATTTTGTTCATTCGAGGTTCCTCATCTCACTTTATGCCGTGCTGCAAAAGCGGATGGAGGACACCACTGTCGCAGTTGGCTGAATTTTTTATTTTTGCTAACTCGAGTTAGCTTAGGTATCAGCGAGTTTTTTGCACAACTTTTTTGTTGCGGAACTGTGAGAGGCCTCACGAGAAGTGGTTAAAATTCGATCTGCGTCAAATAAATAAATGTACGTATTTAAGTTAATTTTCTTTTTAATTAATGAGATACAATAAATTGTCTGTCCAGTGTCACAGTTTTAAACCAAATGATTTGGTTATTTTTTGCAGCTAAAATAGCTTTAAAAGGCAATCGCTAACTCGAGTTAGCAATAATCAAAAAACGTATCTACGCTTTTAAGAAGTATTCGCATTAACGGTGACGATGGCTCCATGGCAACGCTGTTTTCGCCTGATTTACCGACTGTAGTTTCTGTATATTGAGGAAAGCAGCAATGTCCGAAACATTTTTACAGATGAGTCATATTACGAAACGTTTTCCCGGCGTATTAGCGTTGAGTAATGTGGATTTTGCGTTACGTAAAGGGGAAGTTCATGCGCTGCTTGGCGAAAATGGCGCGGGAAAATCCACCTTGATGAAAATTTTATCCGGCGTTTATCAACCGGATGAAGGCAATATTATTTTTGAAGATCAAGCTGTTTCATTCGCGAATCCGTTAAGTGCACAAAAAGCCGGGATCACGATTATTCACCAGGAATTTAATTTATTCCCAGAGTTAACGGTTGAAGACAATATCTTTATTGGCAGGGAATTTTGCAAAAATAACCGCTGGCGTCTTGACGAGAAACAACAGCGCCAGGCAGCTATCGATATTTTGCAAAAATTGAACCTGAATATTGCGCCAGATACGCTGGTTGCCGATCTTACCGTCGCTCAACAACAAATGGTTGAGATTGCCAAAGCTATATCGGTGAATGCCAAAATTCTGATTATGGATGAACCGACGGCGGCGCTGACGGAAACGGAGATCGACAGTTTATTTCAGGTTACCCGTTTGCTGAAAGAGCAGGGTACCGGCATTGTCTATATCTCGCACCGTCTGGAAGAGCTGGCGTTAATTGCCGACCGCGCGACCGTGATGCGAGACGGTCAGTTTATTGCCACCGTCGATTATGATGCTGTAAAAATCAGCGACTTAATTGCCATGATGGTTGGGCGTGACCTCGGGAATATCTATCCGCGTCGTGAACCCTTGTCTCAGCACAAACCGGTGCTGGAAGTGAGCGGCCTGACGCGCAAAGGGGTACTGAACAACATCGATTTCACCCTGCATCAGGGGGAGATTTTAGGTTTTGCCGGTCTGATGGGCGCAGGGCGTACCGAACTGGCGCGTGCCATTTTCGGCGCAGATCCCATCGATAGCGGTACCATTACGCTAAACGGTAAGGTCACCGTGGTTAAAGATATCCCTGACGCAATCAAACAGGGGATCAGCTATTTAACAGAGGACAGAAAAAAAGAAGGACTGGCATTAGGGCTGTCGGTTGAGCGCAATATTATGCTGGGGAATTACCCGGAGTATTCCGATCGCTACGGCAATGTTGATAGCAAGCGCTGTCAGCAAACCAGCCAGGAGCAGGTGAAAGCCCTGCGAATTAAAACGCCACACCTTGAGCAGGCCGCATTAAATTTAAGTGGTGGTAATCAGCAGAAAATCATTATTGCCAGATGGGTGTGTAAAGACACCGATATTCTCATCTTTGATGAGCCTACGCGTGGCATTGACGTGGGGGCCAAACTTGAAATTTATGAATTGATGAATCGACTGGTGGCAAAAGGGAAATCAATCATCATGATTTCTTCTGAATTACCGGAAGTGCTGGGTATGTGCGATCGCATTTTAGTGATGCGTAGTGGTCGTATTACCGGTGAGTTAGCTTCTGATGACGCCACACAAGAAAAAATCATGCAATACGCGACGTTAGAGGATTAATTTATGACTATCTCTGTAACCTCTTCAGACAGCAATAATAAAAAAATTAAAATTAACAAAGAACTTTTAATGCGCCTCGCGCCGCTTTTCAGTTTGATTATTCTGGTGATATTTTTCAGTTTTGGATCGCCATTTTTCTTTAATACTGAAAATATTATGACCATTGCTCTGCAAACCTCGGTCATTGGCATCATGGCGATTGGCGTTACCTTCGTCATTATCACCTCCGGGATCGACCTTTCTCTCGGTTCCGTGGTGGCGTTTTCAGGCGTTGCGGTCGGTATCTGCGCCACGCTGGGTTTGCCTCTGCCGATTTGCATCCTGGCAGGCGTGTTAGCCGGTGGGCTGTGCGGTTATATCAACGGGCTGTTGGTCACCAAAATGACCATCCCGCCCTTTATTGCCACGCTGGGCCTGATGATGTCCGTCAGGGGTATCAACATGGTGATGACCGACGGCCGCGCGATTTACTTTGCTGACTACCCAGGCTTCAAAATGCTGGCACAGGGCCGCCTGTTCGACGTGCTGCCTTATCCGGTCTTTTACCTGGTGGTGGTGGCGCTAATCGCTGCGTACATCCTGAAGAAAACGGTGATTGGTCGCTATGTTTATGCTGTGGGCAGCAATGAAGTTGCAGCACACCTGTCCGGAATTAAAGTCCAGCGCGTCAAAATCTTCGTCTACGCCTTCTGCGGTCTGCTAACCGGGATTGCCGGGGTCATTCTTGCTTCGCGTCTGAACTCAGGTCAGCCAACGGTTGGTGTGGGTTATGAGCTGGAAGCGATTGCCGCGGTGGTGATTGGTGGTACGAGCCTGATGGGCGGGATTGGCACCATCGGCGGCACGATTATCGGCGCATTCATTATGAGCGTGTTGAAAAATGGCCTCAACCTGATGGGCGTCTCCCAGTTCTGGCAGATGGTGGCAATGGGTGTGGTGGTTATCGCGGCGGTTTATCTCGACACATTACGCAAAAAAATTCGTTGATTTACGCTCCCGGAAGTTGCGGGGCATCATAACCCTGACGTTTAGGGTGACTCACTCAGAACGGAGTACAACAATGAAAACCAGGCATTTTGTCTATGCGTTATCCCTGCTGGCCTGCATGACTTCCAGCGCGTTGGCTAAAGATATGAACCTCCCTGTGGTCAGTAAAGGTTTCCAGCATGAATTCTGGCAAACCGTAAAAATGGGGACCGAAGCGGCAGCGAAAGAGTTGGGTGATAAAACCAGCTATGTAGGGCCGGCGGATGAAACACAAATTGCTGAGCAGATTCAGTTGGTTGAAAACGCAATGGCGCAAAAGCCTAACGGACTGCTGCTGGCGGCGTTAGATGCCAATGCCCTCGCACCGCTGGTGGAAACGGCCAATTCACGGGGGATTAAGGTTGTGACCTTTGACTCTGGCGTGAATTCCGACATTCCGGTCAGCTTTGTGGCAACCAATAACCGTAAAGCCGGCGCAGAAGCCGCCGATGCGCTCGCCGCTGAAGTGGGCAGCAAAGGGAAGGTCGGTATTATTGCGCACGTGGCCGGTACCTCTTCTGCAATCGAGCGTTCAGAAGGGTTTATTGCCCGCATGAAGGAAAAATATCCGGATATCAAGGTGCTGCCAGTTCAGTACAGCGACGGGGATCCGCAAAAAGCGATGGATAAAACCATCGATATGATTCAGGCCAACCCGGATATTGCCGGGATCTATGGCACTAACGAAGGTTCAACGCTGGGTGTAGCGAACGCCATTGATAGTCAAAACCTGAAGGGCAAAGTGAAGGTGATTGGCTTTGACAGCACCGAAGCGATTATTGCCTTCCTGAAATCCGGCGTTATCCAGGGCTTTGTGGTGCAGGATGCTTACCAGATTGGCTATCAGGGGATCAAAACGCTGAATGCCGCCGTGTCGGGTCAGGCTGTTCCAAAAGAGATTGATATCCCGGTTAAATTCGTGAATGCGAAGAACATTGATACACCGGAAATCGACAAATTATTACATCCATTCGGTAAAAAATAAGACCGTTGGGGCGACACGTTCGCCCCATTTTTAGCCAGTGTCAGGGAGTTACTATGAGCAGTGGATATTTCCTCGGGGTGGATGTCGGTTCCGCCAGCGTCAGGGCCGGTGTCTTTGATGCCAATGGTACGCGACTGGCCTTTGCGACATTACCTATCTCGCAGTTTCGACCCGGTCCGCAGCGGGTAGAACAATCATCCGCTGAAATCTGGCAGCAGGTGTGTCATGCGGTGAAAGATGCGGTGTCGTCAGCGGGGGTTCCCGTCGAGGAAATTCGTTCACTGGGATTCGATGCCACCTGCTCTCTGGTTGCTCTCGATGAACAAGGACAAGGGTTGGCGGTTTCACCCGGTGAATCGCCAGACCATAACATCATCATGTGGATGGATCATCGCGCGGCAGACGAGACCAAACGCATTAACGCCACGCAGGATCCCGCCCTGCGCTATGTTGGCGGCGAAGTCAGCGTCGAAATGGAATTGCCTAAAGTGCTGTGGCTGAAGAATCATTTTCCTGCGACGTGGGAGCGCGCGCATCGATTCTACGATCTGGCGGACTTCCTGGTCTGGAAAGCGACCGACAGCGATGTAGCGGGTCTGTGCACCCTGACCTGTAAATGGAACTATCTGGCGCACGAACAACGTTTTAGTCATTCGTTGCTCGATGCCGTTGAATTAACAGATTTACTCAGCAAAATCCCGTCGCGTATTTTACCGCCGGGGGCCGCCGTTGGTACGCTCAGCCCTGAAGCGGCGCAGGCGTTGGGACTGACCACACATGTTGTGGTTGCCAGCGGGATGATTGATGCGCATGCAGGCGGTGTGGCGCTGGCCGGTGCTCAGCCTGTGGGAACGCTGGCGTTGATCAGCGGCACGTCAAACTGCCATATGCTGTGCAGCGAAGAGGAAATTCATACACCGGGCGTATGGGGACCATACTGGTCCGCGATGCTACCCGGCTACTGGCTGACCGAAGGCGGGCAAAGTGCCGCCGGGGCGTTAGTCGACTGGACGCTTCAGGAGTCAGGCGTCAGTGCGGACCTGTATCGTAAGGCCGAAGCGCGGGGTTGCCATCCGATAGTATTGGTCAATGAATGGGTGGCTGCACTGGAGGAAAATGAAGCGGAACCAGGGCGCAACTTACATGTGTTGGCCGATCATCATGGCAACCGCTCACCGCGTGCGCGACCGGATGCTCGCGGCAGCGTATGTGGCTTGACCCTTGAACGTGGCGAGCGGCAGGTTGCCCGCTTGTATCTGGCAACATTACAGGCGATTGCCTGCGGTACGCGGCATATTATGGAAGTGATGCGCGAAAATGGGCACACCATTACACGACTGACGCTGTGCGGAGGAGCAACGCACAATCCGCTGTGGCTACGTGAGTATGCGGATGCGACCGGATGCGATATCCATTTAATGCAGGAAGAAGATGCGGTGACGCTGGGTGCGGCGATTACCGGTGCGGTTGCCTGCGGGGCGTGGGCAAATTTCCCGGCGGCTTGTCAGGCGATGGTGACGCCCGGTGAGGTTATCAAGACAAACCCTAAGCGTCAGGACTTTTATGCCCGCAAATATCAGGTGCATCTGACTATGTGGGGGCAGCAGCAGGTGCTTAACCAACTGATGCTGTAAGACAAATGTTTAAAATACTTTTATGATTGTGAATTGACGTTTTGGATGTGAACTGGGGCATATAATGGCTAAAACAGTAGAACAGATAGCCAGCGATCTGAATTTATCGGTGACAACCGTGCGACTGGTGTTGAATGGGAAAGCTGAGCAATATCGTATCAGCGTTAAAACCCAAACGCGCATTAATGAATATGTTGAGCGTTATGGTTATGTCATCAACCATTCAGCGCGCAGCCTTAAACTGAATAAAACGGATACGCTGGGGCTGATTGTGCCCAATATTTCCAACGTCTTTTTTGCTACGCTCGCTGAAAAACTTGAGCAACGCTGTCGTCGTTCTGGATATCAGTTAACGATTAGCTGTACTTATGATGATGTTGATTACGAGAATAAATTAACCAAAGCGTTAATTGCACGTAATGTTGACGGACTTTTTATTGTCCCGTCAACGCTCGAAAACCAGCAGCATCATTTACGCCAGGTTAGAAAACCGATGGTGTTACTTGACCGTGATTTTAAGTACACCGATAACGCGCTGGTAGAAAGTCATAATAGTTTAGGGGGCGAAAAGCTGACGCAAAGTTTGTTCGATGCGGGAAAATCGCCAATCTGGTTTTTGGTGGGCGATACCGGGCTGCCCAGTATTGGCGACCGTTTGCAGGGGTATCTTAACGCATTGACTAACAATGGTATTTCCCATCATGATTGGGTGCGTGAAGGTCCGGATAACACGCCAGATGGTGGCTACCGGCTAATGGAAAAACTGATCGCTGAACAGGGATGTCCTCAGGCATTTATCGCCTCGTCATTACCTGTGCTGGAAGGCGCCATCGTCGCTATTCGCAATCGTTTTGGCGTTATTCCACCTGATATTAATATCGGCACATTCGATGAACATCCGATGCTGGGATTCCTCGCCAATAATGTCTGGTCAATGCAGCAGGATGAAAACGTCTGGGCGGAAAAAGCCTTCGACATGATGATGAGTGCGATTGAAGACCAGCCGATTAAAGAAACGGTAAAAGTACCGATGAAGCTCATTAAGCGTGTAAGACAAAAATAATACTTTTTTAATAATAAATCAGCTAACTGAACCTGAATAAAAATTCAGTGGCTGCTCATATCTGAAACCTGACCCGTCTTACTCTGCGGCTGTATTTTTCGCAATCAAGACGAGGGGAAACTGTACCCGGAGAATTATGATGGAAAGAATGCGTTTGTCGCGAGAAATCATTGAAACCTGCCTTGAAATGACCAGCCTGGGGCTGAATCAGGGAACGGCGGGAAATGTGAGTGCACGTTATGAAAATGGAATGCTGATCACGCCCAGCGGAATTCCTTACGAAAGACTCACGGAAAATATGATCGTGTATGTAGACAACGACGGTAATTATGATAAAGGACAATTACCGTCCAGCGAATGGCGTTTTCACCTTGCAGCCTATCAGACGCGGCCAGAGGCTAATGCGGTTGTCCATAATCATGCGATCCATTGCACCGCGGTATCGATTCTCAACCGTCCTATCCCGGCTATCCATTACATGATTGCTGCTGCCGGTGGAAATTCCATTCCGTGTGCGCCGTATGCGACGTTTGGTACACGTGAATTGTCAGAGCACGTGATCGTGGCGCTGAAAGACCGCAAAGCAACGCTGTTGCAGCATCATGGGCTGATTGCCTGCGAGGCGAACCTGGAAAAAGCACTGTGGCTGGCGCATGAAGTGGAAGTTCTGGCCCGCCTTTATCTGAGCACATTAGCGATCGTCGATCCTGTTCCGGTGCTGGATGATGAAGAGATTGCCATCGTGCTGGAGAAATTCAAATCCTACGGATTACGAATTGAAGAGTAATTTCGCAAAGCGAAAAGGAGAAATACGATGGCGAACAGAATGATTCTGAATGAAACGGCATGGTTTGGCCGGGGAGCTGTTGGGGCGTTAACCGATGAAGTTATTCGTCGGGGATATCGTAAGGCGCTGATTGTGACCGATGCCAACCTGGTACAGTGCGGTGTGGTCGAGAAGGTAACATCGCGGATGGATGCGGCGGGGCTGGCGTGGGAGATTTACTCCGGCGTTATCCCCAATCCCACCATTGCAGTGGTACAGGAAGGGCTGGGTGTCTTTGAGCAAAGTGGCGCAGACTATCTGATTGCCATTGGCGGTGGCTCCCCGCAGGATACCTGTAAAGCGATTGGTATTATCTACAATAACCCTGAGTTTGCCGATGTGCGCAGCCTTGAAGGCTTATCGCCCACGCGTAAGCCAAGCGTACCGGTGATGGCTATCCCGACGACGGCAGGGACGGCGGCAGAAGTGACCATTAACTACGTGATCACCGATGAGGAAAACCGGCGCAAGTTTGTCTGCGTCGATCCGCATGATATTCCGCAGGTGGCATTTATCGATGCCGATATGATGGACGGTATGCCCGCGGCGTTAAAGGCGGCTACCGGCGTTGATGCGCTGACCCATGCCATTGAAGGTTACATCACCCGTGCGGCCTGGGCGTTGACGGATGCGCTGCACATCAAAGCCATTGAGATCATTGCCGGGGCGCTGCGTGGATCCGTTGCCGGTGACAGCAAGGCCGGTGAAGCCATGGCGCTGGGCCAGTATGTTGCAGGAATGGGCTTTTCCAACGTTGGCCTGGGGCTGGTTCATGGTATGGCACACCCGCTGGGTGCGTTTTATAACACGCCGCACGGCGTCGCCAACGCCATTCTGCTCCCGCATGTGATGCAGTACAACGCCGACTATAGCGGGGACAAATTCCGCGATATCGCCCGGGCAATGGGCGTGAAGGTGGAAGCATTGACGTTGGACGAGGCGCGTAAAGCCGCCGTGGATGCGGTGTTTGAGCTTAACCGTGATGTGGGCATTCCGCTGCACTTACGTGATGTTGGCGTGCGTAAAGAGGATATCCCGGCGCTGGCGCAGGCAGCATTCGATGACGTATGCACCGGTGGTAATCCGCGTGAAGCGAGCCTCGGCGATATCGTTGAGCTGTACCACACCGCCTGGTAATTGTGCTGGATGACGGTGTGAACGCCTTATCTGGCCTACAGGATTGCACGAAATGTAGGCCGGATAAGCGCAGCGCCATCCGGCAACAAAACTACCGCACCAGACGTAACTGCTGTAGGTTCCCGTCGATATGTAAGTCCGTTTGCAACCGGGCAATATCGCGGCATAGAAATGCCATTTCTTTGTGCGCCTCGAGCTTCTTGCGCCACTTTTCCGGCACGTCATCAAGCCGGGCGTAAATCCCTTCCAGATGCTGAAACTGCACGAGCAGTTGGGTCGCACTTTTTGGGCCAATACCGGCGACACCAGGTACTTTTGAACTGCTTATTCCTGCTAGCCCCCAGTAATCCGGCAGTTGCTGAGGCTGTACGCCAAACTCTTTTTCGATGAACGGCGCATCCAACCAGCGCTTCTGGAAATAGTCGCGAATTCGCAGGGCAGGAGAGAGCAACTGGCAGTAACCTTTATCGGTTGAGACGATGGTGGCCTGATGCCCGGCCTGGGTGACTTTCACCGCCAGCGTTGCGGCTAGATCGTCGGCCTCATTACCGCTGGAAACCCAGCAGCAGACGCCGCGCTGTTCAAAGGCTGCGCGTAAGGCGGGCATTTCTTGATGGAGTTCGTCGGGCATCGGTGGGCGGCCAGCTTTGTAGTCGGGCAGCCGTTGGTGACGCCAGCCGCTGTTACGCGCTTCGTCATCAAACACCGCCACGGCGTGCGTAGGCTGGCTGTGCACGAGCAATAAATCGAGCGCGTGCTGGCAGGTCTCCACGCAGGGCGATCCCTGAACAGCGTGAATACGGCGGATGAGGTTCAGTGCATCGACAATGAGCAGATGGACGGCCACGGTGTTCTCCCTTACGAATCAGCCTGTAGGGTAACATTCACGGCGAGTGGAGGCGAAGATCTGAAACAACATTTTGCCGGATGGCGGCTGACGCCTTATCCGGCCTACAAATGACTACGGCACTGTAGGCCGGATAAGCTTGCGCCATCCGGCAATGGGTTGGGACTTAATCGCAGGTGACAACTTTCATCGCCAGGCCGCCACGAGAGGTTTCGCGGTACTTGGCATTCATGTCTTTTCCGGTCTCGTACATGGTCTCGATCACTTTATCGAGGCACACGCGCGGCTCGCTGGTACGGCGCAGCGCCATACGTGCGGCGTTAACCGCTTTGACTGAGGCAATAGCGTTACGCTCGATACATGGGACCTGAACCTGGCCCGCAACCGGATCGCATGTCAGCCCCAGGTTGTGTTCCATACCGATTTCTGCCGCGATGCACACCTGCGTAGGGCTACCGCCCAGCAGTTCCGCCAGACCCGCTGCCGCCATTGAGCAGGCCACACCAACTTCACCCTGGCAACCCACTTCGGCACCCGAGATAGAGGCGTTCATCTTGTACAGGGAACCAATCGCACTCGCGACCAGCATGTAGCGTGCCAGCGAGTTAGCGTTCACTTCGCGGATAAACTTGTCGTAGTAAGCCAGTACCGCAGGAACGATCCCACACGCACCGTTGGTCGGGGCGGTAACCACACGCCCACCGGCCGCATTCTCTTCGTTCACCGCCAGCGCGAACATGTTAATCCAGTCCACGACCGCCATTGGGTCGGTGGTGGTTTTGTCACTGCTGACCAGCATGCGACGCAGCGCTGCGGCACGACGTGGCACGCGCAGTTTACCCGGCAAGACGCCTTCGGTGGTGATACCGCGTTCAATCCCGCTACGCATCACTTCCCAGACGTTAGCAAAGTGCTGTTCCAGCTCTTCTTTGCTGTGCAGGGCCAGTTCGTTTTGCATCATCAGACCAGAAAGCGACAGGCCGGTTTCCTGGCAATGTCGTTGCAGATCGGCGGCGGATTTGTACGGATAGGGCACGTTTACCGGCGAGCTGTTCGGCAGGCCGAAATGTTCTTCATCAACGATGAAACCACCGCCAATGGAATAGTAAGTCTGGCTGTAGAGGACTTTTTCGCCGGCCAGGGCGGTAATGCGCATGCCGTTTTCGTGCAGGGACAGATTGTCCGCATGGAAATTCATGCACTTATCGACCGGGAACTCCACTTCATGCTGACCGTCTGCCAGCAGCAAACGTCCGTGAGTATTCACATCCTGGATAAAGGACGGAATGGCATCGATGTCTACGGTGTCAGGCAGATTACCCGCCAGGCCCATAATAATCGCGATGTCAGTGTGATGGCCTTTCCCCGTCAGAGACAGAGAGCCGTAAACATCAACCACGACGCGGGTTACGTCAGTGAGTATTCCGCGAGCAATCAGGTCATCCGTGAATTGTTTGCCTGCTTTCATTGGACCCACAGTGTGTGAGCTGGAAGGGCCAATGCCGATTTTGAAGATATCGAATACGCTAATCATGAGGCGTCCATTGTATAACGAGATGCGCCGCCCGTAGGCGGCGCAGGGGATTAACTAAACAGCGAGTAGAAAATAGCGGAGATGGCAATCAGACCCATAATCACAACGAAGACGTTGCTGATATGGCCGCTGTACTTACGCATGGCCGGGACTTTCTGAATCGCATACATCGGCATCAGGAACAGAATCATCGCGATGATTGGGCCACCCAGGGTTTCAATCATACCGAGGATGCTCGGGTTCAGCGTTGCCACGATCCAGGTGGTAACCAGCATGAACAGTGCAGTGAGTTTGTTCAGCTTGTTGACTTCGATGGATTTGCCTTTACCACGCAGGTGCTTAATCACCATACCGTTGAAGCCTTCACGTGCGCCCAGGTAGTGGCCGAGGAAGGATTTGGTGATAGCGATCATCGCGATAATCGGTGCCATCCAGGCAATGATCGGTGCGTTAAAGTGGTTCGCCAGGTAAGACAGGATGGAGATGTTCTGCTCTTTTGCCGCAGCCAGATCCGCCGGGGTCAGGCTAAACACGCAGCTGAAGACGAAGAACATAACGGTCAGCACCATCATGATGTGAGCGAATGCCAGAATCTTGGAGCATTTCTTCTCTGCTTCATCACCGTACTCTTCACGCTTCGCAACGGCGAAGGAGGAGATGATCGGTGAGTGGTTGAAGGAGAATACCATTACCGGAATTGCCAGCCACAGGGTCAACAACAGGCCATTGCCAGTGGTTGCTGCGGAGTCAAAGGACAGGGTTTCCAGAACCGCACCGCTCCACTGAGGGATCAGGTACAGCGCCAGCAGCATCAGCGCTGCAACGAACGGGAATACCAGGATGCTCATCGCCTTCACGATCATCTGCTCACCGAAGCGCACGATGGTCATCATACCGATAATCAGGATCAGCGACAGGATGGCTCGCGGCGGAGGCGTAATTGCCAGCTGGTGGGTCAGGAAGCTCTCGACGGTATTGGTAATCGCTACGCTATAAACCAACAGAATTGGGTAGATAGCGAAGAAATAGAGCAGCGTAATCAGTTTACCTGCGCCAACACCAAAGTGTTCTTCTACCACTTCGGTGATGTCTTCACCCGGATTTTTACCGGATAACACGAAACGGGTCAGACCACGGTGTGCAAAGTAGGTCATTGGGAAGGCAAGAATAGCCATGATGATCAGCGGGATCAGACCGCCAACACCGGCGTTAATTGGCAGGAACAAGACACCCGCGCCAATTGCCGTACCGTAAAGGCCCAGCATCCACATGGTGTCAGTCTTGCGCCATGCGCTGCGGGTCTGGCCCGTAACGATAGTGCTGGTTTGCGTGTTTTCCATCTATTTCTCCTGGAGGAAGCTTAAAAAGTCAGGTTTGGGTTCAATCCACTGAAAAAAGACCCGACTGTAAAACGAATTCCGATTAGCGATTTTTTATATAATTTTTCGCCGTAATAATTTTCGGGCGGAAAGATACATTTAAGTTATGAATGTATCAGTGATCGGGATCCCAAATGCAATAATCCACTTTTTATGTGGATAAATTTGGACCATTAATCTATTAAAAAATAACCAAAGCGGATTTACGGGCGCGAAGGCTAGCATTAACGACATATGACGTGAAAGAGAACGCGAGAAGATACGAGTGTTGCGCTGTAAAAACTGTCATTTTCAGTGGATTCTTGCAACTAATGATAATTTATGACGATAAGTCACGGTCGAATTTGAAAGGTAAACGTTTGCTTGTTGAGGGTTTTCTGACGAAACATTATTGATGTTTATGTTAGGAGTTGAGCTATGTGACTGGTATAACTAAAAAAGCCGGCTGGCTGCGAGGCCAAAACCGGCTTGGATATGGACAAATCTGTCATCGTGGTAGCCGCAGCTACCGGGCGTTAAACATCAGGCGCAGATTTCGTAGCAAGGAATGTAGGCCGAACCCGGCAACTTCATGCGGTGCTGTGCGACAAAGCCCTGCAGCAGGTCATCCATACGGCGCATCATCTCTCGGTCACCGTGGATCTTGTACGGTCCAAACTCTTCAATAGCGTGAATACCGACTTCCTTGACGTTACCCGCGACGATGCCGGAGAACGCGCGACGCAGGTCTGCAGCCAGTACTTCAACTGGTTGATCGGGGTACAGCTTCAGGTTCGCCATGTTTTCATGAGACGGTTCAAACGGCATCTGCAAATCAGGTGAAATGCGAATCGACCAGTTAAAGCTGTAGGCATCACCGGTGTCGCGGCGATTCTCTTTCACCAGCGGCATCGCTTTTTTCATCAGGCGAGCCACTTCTGAAGCATCGTCAATGATAATGCGGTAGTGGCGACGCGCGTCTTCACCCAGCGTGTGTACGATAAATTCATCCAGCACGCGGAAGTAGTCCGCACTCTCTTTTGGCCCCGTCAAGATCAGCGGCAGAACCTGATCTTTGTTCGCCGGGTTCATCAAGATCCCTAACAGGTACAGCAGCTCTTCCGCCGTTCCTACGCCGCCAGGGAAAATGATAATGCCGTGGGCAATACGGACAAATGCTTCCAGACGTTTTTCAATGTCCGGCATGATGATCAGTTCATTGACCAGCGGGTTAGGCGGTTCGGCGGCAATGATTGACGGTTCAGTCATGCCGATAAAACGGCTGTCTTTGTAACGCTGCTGGGCGTGGCCCACCGCCGCGCCTTTCATGGGGGCTTCCATCGCACCAGGACCGCAGCCGGTACAGATGTTCAGCTCACGCAGGCCCAACTGGGTACCGACGCGACGAGCATACAGGTACTCATTTTCGTTGATGGAGTGACCGCCCCAGCAGACAACCATGTTCGGTGCTTCATCGACGTGCAGTGCCCGGGCGTTACGCAAGATGGAGAAGACGAGGTTGGTAATGTGAACCGAGCTTTCGAGATCCAGACGTTGAAAACGACCAGCGTTATGGATCTGGCCGTTAACGAAAAGAATGTCGCGCAGGACGGCAAACAGGTTGGCCTGCAGCGCACGAATAATGCGTCCATCAACAAACGCGTCTTCAGGCGGGTTAATCAGTTCCAGCTTAACGCCACGTTCACGGCGCAGTACGTTAATGTCGAAACTTTCAAAACGAGACAGCAGCTCTTTGCTGTTGTCGGTCAAACTGCCGGAGTTCAGGACGGCAAGCGAACAGTTACGAAACAGTTGATACAGGTCGCTGCTGGCCGTGCGTTTAAGCATATCGACTTCCAGCTGCGACAACATGTCCATTGAGCCAAGCGGGCTAATATGTGTAATCAAGTAAACTCCTTATGGGACGCAACACGTCATTCCCTGTTGATTACAATAGCTCTGGCTTATGACCTTTCACAACCTTGCGCGCGGAATCCGGCACGCAAAATTGAGAAATAAAGTTACTGACGCACTAGTCTGCCAATAGCAGGGACAAAATCGGTGTTGGTTCGCCATGGATTAATGTCCAGACCGCCGCGTCGCGTGTAGCGGGCGTAGACGCTCAGCTTTTCCGGCTGGCAGAAGCGCAGAATGTCATTGAAAATGCGCTCCACGCACTGTTCATGGAATTCATTATGATGGCGGAAGGACACCAGATAACGCAGCAGCTGCTCCCTGTCGATTTTTCGTCCACGATACTGAATTTGTATAGAACCCCAGTCGGGCTGGTGGGTGATCAAACAGTTAGATTTCAGCAGATGGCTGACTAGCGTTTCTTCCACTGCTTTCTCGCCGCTTGTGGCGTTCTCCAGATAATCTGTGGTGAACTGGTAGTTATCGATGACAATATCCTGGTCATCGATGCAGGTGCCATTGAAATGAGCAATCGGCTGCCCTTCCAGCTCGTCGATACGGTACAGCGCCACGTGAACATCGCCTTCGGCGCAGGCGCGCAAATCGTGTTCCAGCGTTTGGCGAACGGCATCCCATGAATCAAAGCGGGTCTGGTTAAAACTGTTCAGATACAGCTTAAAGCTTTTTGATTCAATCAGATTCACGCTGGTGTAGTCTAATTCGACATGCCCGACGGCAACCTGCGGTAAGCCATTGGCATTTAGCCATGACAGTTCATACAGCGTCCAGATATCGGCGCCATGAAAAGGAAGATTATCGGCCTTTAAATCCAGCGGGTCGCGGTTCAGGCTACGCGGAACGCCCTGCAACAAACTGGCATCGTAATTGTCCCGGTAATCTGTTGATTTACCGAGGGTCAGGCCGTCAAGCGCCTGATGGTTTTCATAAGAAGACATGTTTCACCGTCATAAACCAGATACACTATGCGTCAAGTGTATCCTGGCTTTTGTGAAGAGAGAAATCAGTGGACGAATTGACTGCGCAGGCGTTAACGGCCTTTACGACACGGTATTGCGATGCATGGCATGAGAAAAATAACAGCTGGCCTCTCAGCGAAGAATTATATGGCGTACCTTCCCCATGCATTATTTCCACGACCAGCGATGCCGTGTACTGGCAACCTCAGCCGTTTGTGGGCGAAACGAATGTAAACGCGGTTGAACGCGCCTTTGATATTGTGGTACAACCCGCCGTTCACGCTTTTTATACCACCCAATTTGCCGGGGACATGCACGCGCAGTTTGCCGATGAAAAGCTCACGCTGCTGCAAACCTGGAGCGAAGATGACTTCAGGCGCGTTCAGGAAAACCTGATTGGCCATTTGGTCACGCAAAAGCGGCTCAAGCTCTCGCCGACGCTGTTTATTGCGACACAGGAAAATGAACTGGATGTCATTTCGGTGTGTAACCTGTCCGGGGAAGTGTGCAAAGAAACGCTGGGGACTCGTAAACGAACGGTGCTGGCGGCCTCTCTTGCGGATTTCCTGACTCAACTTAAGCCAGTTCTGTAATCCATTTTGCCCGCATGCGTGTGAGAGATCTCTTACAAACCCTGTAGGAGATCGCCAGGTAATAAGTGAAAGCTTAATGCAGGGCCTTCATAGTAAATGTATGTAATTCAGTTAGTTGATGTTTTATTCTCTGCTTTCATATGAAAAAAACCTTAAAGGAATGTCTGTAAGTATCTTGTAAGACAAAGCGAAACAGGCGATTCTATCTACGTCGACAAGGAGTCGCACAACGAAGTGAACATCAGGATGATGACACTTCTGCAGGACACACCAGGATGGTGTTACAAGGATAGGCTTCAGGACGAAGCAAAGAGGAAAACGCCGGATGCGTTAAGGGACACCTCCAGGAAGGAGAATGAGAGCCGGGCAGGATGGTCGGCGGGTCAGGATGGCCAGGGACACTTCAGGATGAAGTTTTCACATCGGGGTGATGTGAGCAGGATGCAAACGTTCAGGATGAACAGGTCGTAAGACCACAGGAAAAGTTGTCATGGATGAGCAGGGAGCACTAAAAGTAGCTGGAATGCTGCGAAACGAACCGGGAGCACTGTTTTTACAGTGCTCCCTTTTTTTATTTCCTGCCCACAAATGCTATTCTTCGCGCCAGATTTTTCATCAATGAGGTTAATTTCATGACGACTCATGACCGTGTGCGCCAGCAACTCCACGCGCTTGAAGCGCTGTTGCGTGAGCATAATCACTGGCGAATGGATGAGCCTGAGGCGCATTTATTTACCAGCACGCAGCCTTTTTGTATGGATACCATGGAGCCGGTTGAATGGCTGCAATGGGTATTGATTCCCCGCATGCATGCTCTGCTTGATAACGCGCAGCCGCTTCCAGAGGCGTTTGCCATCGCTCCGTATTACGAAATGGCGCTGGCCGCCGACCATCCACAGCGTGAAGTGCTTCTCGTTGCATTACAGGAGCTGGATGCACTGTTTACCAGCGATAAATCCTGATGCTTGAGATCCTCTATCAGGACGAATGGCTGGTTGCTGTTAACAAACCTTCTGGTTGGTTGGTTCACCGCAGCTGGCTCGACCGCGATGAGAAAGTGGTCGTGATGCAAACGGTGCGTGACCAGATTGGTCAGCATGTTTTTACCGTGCATCGCCTCGACCGACCGACATCCGGCGTGCTGCTGATGGGATTGTCCAGCGAAGCCGGGCGTTTGCTGTCGCAGCAGTTTGAACAGCATCAAATTCAAAAGCGTTATCATGCGATTGTGCGTGGCTGGTTAATGGATGACGCGGTGCTGGATTACCCGCTAGTGGAAGAGTTGGATAAAATTGCCGACAAATTTTCCCGTGAAGATAAAGATCCGCAACCAGCGGTCACCCACTATCGCGGACTGGCAACGGTAGAAATGCCGGTGGCCACCGGGCGTTATCCAACGACTCGCTACGGACTGGTAGAGCTTGAGCCTAAAACCGGTCGTAAACACCAGCTCCGGCGGCATCTGTCCCATTTACGCCATCCTATTATTGGCGACAGTAAGCACGGTGATTTGCGGCAAAACCGCAGTGCGGCGGAGCATTTCGGTTGCCAGCGCTTAATGTTGCATGCCAGCCAGCTTACGCTTACTCATCCGTTCACTGGCGAGCCGTTGGTGATTCGCGCGGGTCTGGATGACGTCTGGATGCAGGCGCTATCGCAGTTTGGCTGGCGTGGACTTCTCCCTGAGAATGAAAGGGTTGAGTTCAGCGAGCGGTCAGGTCAGGATGAGCAAATAGATTCTTAAGTCCCTGGAGAAAAAGGTTATGGCGGAAATTGGTATTTTTGTCGGCACGATGTACGGAAACTCGCTGTTGGTAGCCGAAGAGGCTGAAGCTATCCTTACCGGACAGGGCCATAAGGCTACGGTGTTCGAGGATCCAGAGCTGGCTGACTGGCAGGCGTATCAAGACAAATACGTCCTGGTGGTGACCTCAACGACCGGGCAGGGCGATCTTCCGGACAGCATTGTGCCACTGTTTCAGGGGATCAAAGATAATCTTGGTTTTCAGCCAAATCTGCATTATGGCGTGATCGCACTCGGCGACAGCAGCTACGTTAACTTCTGCAACGGCGGAAAACAGTTCGACGCGTTGTTGCAGGAACAAAGCGCGCAGCGCGTGGGTGAGATGTTGTTGATTGATGCCAGCGAGCACCCTGAGCCGGAAAGTGAATCCAATCCCTGGGTAGAACATTGGGGAACCTTGCTTAAATAACGCCTTATGCGTCGGCGTTTCGCTTGTGCTGCAGACAACTTCATTTCTAACTGTAGGCCGGGTAAGGCCTACAGGTCTTTATGTTTGATATAAGAATAAAATTTCAAACATTATCATTATTGCTATCAAATGATGGGCCTGAAAAGATCAAATTTATTATCAATTGGGAAAGTTCGCTTTAATTTATTTGTATTGTTTATATAACTGTATGGTTTTATTTATTACCCAGATTTATAAAAATTAAATACAGGTTCTTTTGTTGTTTATGAGATCAAAAACACTAACAAGTGATATCATATCATACTTTAATAAAAAGATAGGTTCGCAATATAGATTTTGTGAATGAATAAAGTTGAAAGAATAGCAACAGGGAATTATTAATCTAAGGAATGCAAATTCTTTTCTTTATATAACACCCCGGATTTTAGCCGAAATGCCAGATTAGAAGACTTTGAACAAATACTGTCACCTAAAGAAGGTCTTAGGTTAGCAAGGGTATACTATGAACTTGATGGCAATAAAAATGATCACTCAACTTTTTTTGGCATGCCACAGATAAAATGGCATGTAAACCGTTATTCTTCCAGTGCATATGAAAGACCCCCCATTAGTAGATGTAATCCCATTTATGATGAGATTCAACACAAATTAATACTGGGCTGGATAATTGCGGTTGATTATGATGAGCATTGGTCCTGGAACCGAAATCCTTTTTATTTTGATGAAGACGGGGAGTTAGTTTATGAACCATTTATGCCTGATGTATTCGACAGCATCTTCGAAGAAAGCGTAAGAAGAGCTTATCAGGAAACACTCGACAGAGAACAGGGAAGAAAACCAGGACCCACGCAAAGGGGTCAGTATGGCGCACCTGGTTATATTGAGCCAATACCAAAACCGCTTACCGTAGCACTAAGGCCATCCTGTCCAGTTGAGGAGGATACATCACCCCGCGAACCTGTAGATGCAGGATTTTGTATACTGCCCTATGAGGCCACACCATCATCTTTCGAAAATTTGTTTTTCATTAACCCTCCGGATGGTACTCGTGAGTTATACCACAAGCTCAATCCAGATATGAAAAAACAGCCGGGTTCAATTCTGCTTGTAGTTGATCCTGAAAAGCAAGATCAGCAACAGATTGAATCATTACTAAAAGCGCGTGATCGAATTGATAAAGCACTTGCACCATTAACACTGCCAGAAGCTCGTGTGTTACATGAAAACAGAGCTTCCGTGGATATTTTTTCTTCGCAATTATATAGCGATGCTTTAGGACAAAGTGGGGATATATTAGGTTACATAAAGGATACTGGCGGTGGGTACTATGAAGAAATAAATAAAACGCTCAATGAAATACAGAAGCTTTATAAAAAAACATATAGTAGTAATTCCGGTCGCATTTCTGGAGAGGAATTTTTTGGTCAACGAGAACGACTATTTATGAAATTAGATGGTATTTTGAATAGATTTTCAAAAGAACGGTTAAATTTAAAACAATATGAAGATATAAAGCAGACATTAGGTCTATCAACCAAATCAATTATGCATAAGTGGGATCAAACAGGAGTAAAAGATATTGAGGGGTATGCAAGCTACATAGAAAAGTCAGCCAAACTGGTGAAAATAATGAGAGCAACTGGCTATGTAGGAGTCGGTCTTGATTTTGCGAGTTATACAACTAACGTTTACGAAGCTTGCGCAAAAGGGCGTGAAAGCGAATGTAGAAAAGCGGCTATACTCGAATATAGTAAATTTGGTGGTAAACAAGCAGTAAGTCTTGCTGGCGGTGCTGCCGGGGGAATTATGGGAAGGGCCGCTTGTACGTGGGTTTTAGGATTGATTACATCAGAGGCTGGAGGTATTGGAGCAGGTCTATGTCTGGTGACTGGCATTGTTTCAAGTATTGCAGGAGGGAAAGTTGTCGAAAAATGGGGGGAGCGATACGGGAAAAAAGTGGGAGCTACTATAAATGATAAAGTGGATAGCTCAAATTCTATAATACGTAATCCGGATTCCTTTAATGAAGAAGCAGGAGTGCTATTATATGAAAAGTTATTTAATCACTAATTTTGAGATAATTGGCATGAGTCTTTTTATATCTCTCGTTATTATTATGATGATGTTGATTTTTATGTCTTATATAATCAATAAAGATAACTATAGCAAAATAGCTAAATTATATGAAAATAAATTTGGGGATCTTCCTTATACAGCAAGGATGGCAAGAGGTGCTAGTTTAATTGGCTCGCCGGGAATTTACTTGGCAAAAGTAGATTTTATTATGTCTAGCATTTTGCTTCCATATAATAAAATATTTAATTATGGCATGAGCTTTGATGAATATTTTTTTATTCGAACTCTACCCTCAGAGTTAACTACAGGCTTCAAAGTTGAAGCTATATTATGGGTTGTCGAGATCATTGTGCTTGTTTGCTTTATATTATTGAACGTGTTCTTTTACTGAAAAAGCCCACTTGATGTGGGCTATGTTTTTGTTTTTTCAATGCCACATTTGTTTTTTAAGAATCTAGCCATTACTAACGGCAGGTAGTAACCCACTAACAAAAATATTTGGATTTACTTTAGGATAATCAACTGGCGCATGTGGTCTGTTTCCTGAATCACGATAGCCATATGGTTAATCTAATCGATAGAGGTCAGCGTTCCGCCCAAGGCTATATGACCATGCGTTTCTGAACTGTTTAACAGGTCAAATATGGAGTCATCGATGCGTTGTCGTTTACACGCCACTCGGCCACAAAATTCCCGCCAAACGCCAATTCCGTGAAGCATCTTCCATTCCCTTAGGCTTATGCCAAAAACAACCTCGTTCACCTCCTGCAATGTTGTGTTTTTGCACGGTGAGGGATAGAGGTACTCCTCCCTATACTTTTCCCGTCAGTTACTAACAAGGCAGAGAGTCACAATAAAACGGCCCGAGCTGTACCAAAACTGCCACACACTAACCCCTCATTCTGATCGCCCTACAGGTGCTGTACAGAATGAACTGGCGCAAGCCACGATTCAGGAGTGCAACAATGAGTTCATTAAGTCAGGCGGCGAGCGGCGCGGAAAAGCGCACTAATGCTCGCTACTGGATAGTGGTGATGCTGTTTATCGTCACATCCTTCAACTATGGCGACCGCGCCACCTTATCCATTGCCGGTTCGGAGATGGCCAAAGATATTGGCCTCGATGCTGTCGGTATGGGTTACGTTTTCTCTGCATTCTCATGGGCCTATGTTATCGGCCAGATCCCTGGCGGCTGGTTGCTCGACCGCTTTGGTTCTAAACGTGTCTACTTCTGGTCCATCTTTATTTGGTCCCTGTTTACCCTGCTGCAAGGCTTCGTCGATATCTTCAGCGGCTTTGGCATTATCATCGCGCTGTTTACGTTGCGATTCCTTGTCGGTTTAGCCGAAGCGCCTTCCTTCCCCGGCAATAGTCGCATTGTGGCGGCGTGGTTCCCGGCGCAGGAGAGGGGCACGGCGGTGTCGATTTTTAACTCCGCACAGTACTTTGCCACCGTTATCTTCGCGCCGATCATGGGTTGGCTGACTCACGAAGTGGGCTGGTCGCACGTGTTCTTCTTTATGGGCGGCCTCGGGATCGTTATCAGCTTCGTCTGGCTGAAAGTAATTCACGAACCTAACCAGCACCCGGGCGTGAACCAAAAAGAGCTGGATTACATCGCCGCTGGTGGCGCGCTGATCAACATGGATCAGGCGGCAGCGAAAACGAAAGTCCCGTTCAGCGTGAAGTGGGGACAAATTAAGCAGTTGATTGGTTCGCGCATGATGGTGGGGATCTACATCGGCCAGTATTGCATTAACGCGCTGACCTACTTCTTTATCACCTGGTTTCCGGTTTACCTGGTGCAGGCGCGCGGCATGTCGATTCTGAAGGCCGGTTTTGTGGCGTCGGTTCCGGCTATCTGCGGCTTTGTGGGCGGCGTGCTCGGCGGGATTATTTCCGACTGGCTGATGCGTCGTACCGGATCGCTGAATATTGCGCGTAAAACGCCGATCGTGATGGGAATGCTGTTGTCGATGGTGATGGTGTTCTGTAACTACGTCGACGTTGAATGGATGATTATTGGCTTTATGGCGCTGGCCTTCTTCGGGAAAGGCATTGGTGCGCTCGGCTGGGCAGTGATGGCAGATACTGCGCCGAAAGAGATCAGCGGCTTGAGCGGCGGTCTGTTCAATATGTTCGGCAATATTTCCGGTATCGTCACGCCGATTGCGATTGGCTACATCGTGGGCACCACCGGTTCGTTTAACGGTGCGTTGATTTACGTTGGGGTGCATGCGCTGATTGCGGTGCTGAGCTATCTGGTGCTGGTGGGCGATATTAAGCGTATCGAACTGAAACCTGTGGCAGGGCAATGACGATGACAACACAATCGAGTCCCGTTATCACCGATATGAAGGTTATTCCGGTAGCCGGTCATGACAGCATGCTGCTCAACATCGGCGGTGCGCATAACGCGTATTTTACCCGCAATATCGTGGTACTGACCGACAACGCCGGGAATACCGGCGTCGGTGAAGCGCCGGGCGGTGAAGTGATCTATCAGACGCTCCTTGACGCCATCCCGATGGTATTAGGCCAGGAAGTCGCCCGTCTGAACAAAGTGGTGCAGCAGGTGCATAAAGGCAACCAGGCCGCTGACTTTGACACCTTCGGTAAAGGCGCCTGGACCTTTGAGCTGCGGGTTAATGCGGTAGCAGCGCTGGAAGCAGCGCTGCTCGACCTGCTGGGCAAAGCGCTCAACGTGCCGGTCTGTGAACTGTTAGGGCCGGGCAAGCAGCGCGATGCGGTAACCGTGCTGGGCTATCTGTTCTACGTAGGCGATCGCACGAAGACAGATTTGCCGTATCTGGAGACGACGCCGGGCAACCATGACTGGTATCACCTGCGTCATCAGCAAGCGATGAACAGCGAGGCGGTTGTGCGCCTGGCGGAGGCCTCTCAGGACCGCTACGGTTTTAAAGATTTCAAACTCAAGGGCGGCGTGCTACCCGGTGAGCAGGAAATTGAGACCGCCCGTGCGCTGAAAAAACGTTTCCCGGATGCACGTATTACGGTCGACCCTAACGGCGCGTGGCTGCTGGATGAAGCTATCTCATTGTGCAAAGGGCTGAACGATGTGCTGACCTACGCTGAAGATCCGTGCGGTGCCGAACAAGGGTTCTCGGGTCGCGAAGTGATGGCAGAATTCCGCCGCGCGACTGGTCTACCTGTAGCGACCAACATGATCGCCACTAACTGGCGCGAAATGGGTCATGCGGTGATGCTTAACTCGGTGGATATTCCGCTGGCCGATCCGCACTTCTGGACGCTTTCTGGTGCGGTGCGCGTGGCACAGTTGTGCGACGACTGGGGGCTGACCTGGGGCTGTCACTCGAACAACCACTTCGATATTTCGCTGGCGATGTTTACCCATGTGGGCGCTGCTGCGCCAGGCAAGCCGACGGCGATTGATACCCACTGGATCTGGCAGGAGGGCGACTGCCGCCTGACCAAAAATCCGCTGGAGATTAAGCACGGAAAAATTGCGGTTCCGGACGCCCCAGGGCTGGGCGTGGAGCTGGACTGGGAACAGGTTAACAAGGCCCATGAAGCCTACAAGAGACTGCCCGGCGGCGCGCGTAATGATGCGGGTCCGATGCAGTACCTGATCCCTGGATGGACCTTCGACCGTAAACGCCCCGTTTTCGGCCGCCACTAGATTTTGAATAAGGACTTTATTATGAGCACACAATTTACGACCCCCGTTGTTACCGCCATGCAGGTGATCCCGGTTGCGGGCCACGACAGTATGCTGATGAACCTGAGCGGCGCACATGCCCCGTTCTTCACACGTAATATTGTGATTATCAAAGATAACTCTGGTCATACTGGTGTCGGCGAAATCCCTGGTGGCGAGAAAATCCGCCAGACCCTGGAAGATGCGATTCCGCTGGTAGTGGGTAAAACGCTCGGCGAATATAAAAACGTGCTGAACGCGGTACGTAACCAGTTTGCCGATCGCGATGCCGGCGGGCGCGGTTTGCAGACCTTCGATCTGCGTACCACTATTCATGTGGTTACCGGTATTGAAGCGGCAATGCTTGATCTGCTGGGCCAGCATCTGGGCGTCAACGTCGCGTCTCTGCTGGGTGATGGACAGCAACGTAGCGAAGTCGAAATGCTCGGCTATTTGTTCTTCGTCGGCAACCGTAAAGCGACGCCGCTGCCGTATCAGAGCCAGCCAGATGAAAAATGTGACTGGTATCGCCTGCGTCATGAAGAAGCAATGACCCCGGATGCGGTGGTGCGTCTTGCGGAGGCAGCGTATGAGAAATATGGTTTCAACGACTTTAAACTGAAAGGCGGTGTGCTGGCAGGGGAAGAAGAGGCGGAATCGATTGTGGCGCTGGCGAAACGCTTCCCACAGGCACGAGTGACGCTGGATCCTAACGGTGCGTGGTCGCTCAATGAAGCCATTAGCATCGGTAAATATCTGAAAGGCTCTCTGGCCTATGCAGAAGATCCGTGCGGTGCCGAACAGGGCTTCTCCGGGCGTGAAGTGATGGCGGAATTCCGTCGCGCGACCGGGCTGCCGACGGCCACCAACATGATTGCTACTGACTGGCGTCAGATGGGACATACGCTGTCGCTGCAATCCGTTGATATCCCGCTGGCGGACCCGCATTTCTGGACCATGCAGGGTTCGGTGCGTGTGGCGCAGATGTGCCATGAGTTCGGTCTGACCTGGGGCTCACACTCCAACAACCACTTTGATATCTCGCTGGCGATGTTCACTCATGTGGCGGCAGCGGCACCGGGCAAGGTCACCGCCATCGATACCCACTGGATCTGGCAGGAAGGCAATCAGCGCCTGACCAAGGAGCCGTTTGAAATCAAAGGCGGCATGGTACAGGTTCCGGCAAAACCGGGTCTGGGTGTAGAGATCGATATGGATCAGGTAATGAAAGCCCACGAACTGTATCAGCAACACGGCTTGGGTGCGCGTGATGATGCCATGGGAATGCAATACCTGATCCCGAACTGGACGTTTGATAACAAGCGCCCGTGCATGGTTCGCTAAGCGTTATGCCGGTTCTGACAGGAACCGGCACTTCTTCAGGTGTATGATTAACAGAATCAACATGCATAAGGACGGCTTATGAAAATAGTCATTGCTCCGGACTCTTACAAAGAGAGTCTGAGTGCGCTTGAGGTAGCAACTGCGATTGAGCAGGGTTTTCGTGAGATCTGGCCTGATGCGGATTACGTCAAGATCCCGGTTGCCGATGGCGGCGAGGGAACGGTTGAAGCGATGGTTGCCGCAACCGCAGGACGCCTTGTTCATGTTGATGTTACAGGCCCTCTGGGGAGCAGTGTTCAGGCATTTTATGGTTTATCGGGAGATGCGCGCTCGGCATTTATTGAGATGGCTGCAGCCAGCGGGCTGGCGCTGGTACCCGTGGATTCACGTGACCCGCTAAAAACCACCTCCAGGGGAACTGGAGAGCTGATACGTCACGCGCTGGACGCGGGCGTAGAGCATATCGTCATTGGCATTGGCGGTAGCGCAACCAACGATGGCGGCGCGGGGATGGTACAGGCACTGGGTGCAAGATTACTGGATGCGCAGAATAACGATATTGCCCATGGTGGTGCGGGGCTGGAAGCGCTTGCCAGGATTGATATCTCGCAGTTAGATGCGCGCCTTGCCGCGTGTCAAATCGAAGTAGCCTGCGACGTGACGAACCGGCTTACCGGTAAAGAGGGCGCGTCGGCGGTATTCGGCCCGCAAAAAGGGGCCACGCCAGAAGTGGTTGCCCGTTTGGATCGAGCGTTAACCCATTATGCTCAGCTGATCTCCCGCGATCTGGACGTTAACGTTCTGGAACTGGCTGGCGGCGGTGCCGCCGGGGGCATGGGCGCGGCACTGTATGCATTTTGCGGCGCGCAGTTGCGTAGCGGTATTGAGATCGTGACCGATGCGTTACATCTTGATGCCTGGGTCGCAGATGCCGATTTAGTGGTGACCGGTGAAGGGCGTATCGACAGCCAGACCATACATGGCAAAGTCCCCGTTGGTGTAGCGAACGTTGCGAAGCGTTATAACAAACCGGTTATCGGTATTGCCGGCAGCCTGACCCCGGATGTGGGCATTGTGCATGACCACGGTATTGATGCTGTTTTTAGCGTGATTTATACCATCTGTACGCTGGAAGATGCGCTGAAGAATGCGAAAGAAAATGTCCGCATGACGGCACGCAACGTGGCTGCAACCCTCAATGCAGGGCTGCAGTTACGCTGAGTTGTAGGCCGGATGAGGCGTTTACGCCGCATCCGGCGAACATCACCCCAATATCCGTTTCGCTTCGCGTGCCACGTTGTCCATCTCATCAAGCAGCTCTAAAAACTCAGGCTCTAGATCTTCTTCCTGGGTTCCACTGCGCAGTTGTTGTTCGATGAGCTGGCACAGGTTCTTCATGCGTGGAACGCCGCTGTAGCCGCAACTACCGTGCAGTTTGTGGATCAAATCGACCAGCCCTTCCGGGTTTTCACCGACCAGCTGTTCCTCGATTTTATTACGCACCTCCGGCAGAAAATCGATCAGCATTTGCAGCATATCGCGCGCCAGATTATTTTTTCCGGCGGCTTGCCGCAACGCCAGCTGCCAGTCGAGCGTCGTGTTCGGGTTGACCACCGGCTCAAGAGGCTCTGTGGCAATAGCCCGGATGGCTGTACCAGTACCAGGTTTGTAGCGCAGCAGCAGATTGTGCAGCTTCTCTTCTTCAATCGGTTTTGCCAGATAGTCAGTCATCCCGGCGCTGAGGAGTTTCTCTTTTTGCCCGGCCATGGCGTGCGCGGTAACCGCAATCACCGGCGTCTGCTGTTGATGAGGGAGTTGATGGATTAGTTCACAGGCGCGAATACCGTCCATATCCGGCATCTGAATATCCATCAAAATCAGATCAAACTGCATCTGTTTGGCGCGATCCACCGCCTGATGCCCGCTGTCGCAAAGTTCGACGTGGCGTACCTTATCCTCCAGTAATGCGCCGATCAGTTTGAGATTCGCCGGGTTGTCATCTACCGCCATGACGGTCATCGCAATTTTGCTCTCGTCGACCAGCAACGGCTCGTTGCTTTGGTTCCGATGACAATACTCCGTCAGGGCAGGCAGCAGGCGGGTTGACGTGAGCGGTTTTAACAGACACGCCGCAGCGCCACCTTGTTTTAATTTCTCAGCGTTAATCTGCGCATGGCAAGGCAGCGCCAGTAACAAGAAGTCGGTCATTGCCCGGGCGCTTGCCAGCCGTTCATGTTGCATTGTGAGCGGTTCTCGCAGCGTCACCGGTACGCCAAGCAGCAGAATATCGTAGTGTTCTGCCGGCAACGCGGAGAATGACGGGCTATAAATCACCTCCAGCGGCGTTTCGCTCAGGATATCCAGCGTACATTGTGCCGCATTGGCGTTGGGTTCTACGTAGGCTAGTCGTTTCCCGGCCAGACAGCGGGTAGGTGAGCGTTCACTGAGTACGTTAGGATTGAGGTCAAGGCTGATGTGGAACCAGAAGGTTGATCCACGATTGGGCTGACTGTGGAAGGAGATATCCCCGCCCATTTCGTTGACCAGTTTTTGCGTAATCACCAGGCCCAGCCCGGTGCCGCCGTGGCGTCGCGAAATACTGGCATCCGCCTGGCGGAAGGCCTGGAACAGGCGCGACTGATCGCGTTCCGGAATGCCGATACCGGTATCGCGGATTTGCACTTCAATCTGCACTTTGGTGTTACTGAGGGCGCGTTTCTCCACCAGAATATCGATATTGCCGCTCTCGGTAAATTTGATGGCATTGCCGACCAGATTGGTGATGACCTGCTGCAAACGCAGTGGATCGCCAATCACATTGTCTGGCACGTCGTTCTTAATATTGAGCGTTAGCTCTAGTCCTTTATCATGGGAGGAGTGCGCCAACAGCGTCACCACATCGTCCAGCGTGCTGCGTAGCGGGAACGGGATACTTTCCAGAATCAACTTGCCTGCTTCCAGTTTGGAGAAGTCGAGCACGTCGTTGATGATAGCCAGCAAATTGTTGGCGGAGCGTTCAATGGTATTCAGGTGATCGCGCTGGGTGGTGTTCAACTCGGTTTTTAGCGTCAGGCGGGTAAAGCCAATCACGCCATTGAGCGGCGTACGCAGCTCATGCGACATGTTTGCCAGAAACTCGGATTTGATACGCGCCGCTTCCTGGGCGCGTTTCTTCGCCAGATCCAGCTCAACGTTCTGGATCTCCATCTGCTCCAGCGTTTCGCGTAGGTCAGACGTGGCCTGATCGATATTGTGCTGCATCTCTTCATGGTAGGCCGCCAGCGACATCGCCATCGAGTTGATGCCGTTTTTCAGCATATCCAACTCGCCCAGCATGAAGCCTTCTACTCGACTGTCGAGCTGCCCTCGTCGTATCCGGTCAACGGTATTCACCATGTTGCGGATAGGGCCGGTCACGTCGCGCATCAGACGCCAGCCAAAAATTAATGCAATACCGATGCAAAACAGCATCATCACGGTTGAAATAAAGATTTCTTTGTACTGCTGTAGCCGCACCGATTTAAGATCTAACTCAAGCGCCACGTACCCCAGCATATTTTTTGTGTTTTTCGCGTCGCTGACTGCAGACTCATCCGGAGAATAACTTTCCGATATAATCGGGGTGCGCAGGATCATGATATCCCCCTGGCGGATGACGCTCAGTTTTCGGGGAAACGGCGCACCGGCAGGCAGCTGCATTTCTGATGGATCGAGATGGAAATTTGACGTGACGAACAGCCGATTATTTTCATCATAGACCGAAATCGCCCGCACAATTTCGGAATGGCGACGGTGCAGCACGCTAATAAGCTGGCCGATAGACTCCCGATTTTGTAGGTTCATGCCATATTCGCTGGAGACTGCGAGTGGCTCAATGATGCTGGCACCAGCATCTTCCAGTTGACGCTGCAAGTCGTTATAGCGATGCACAACAAAAAAGATACTGAGCAGCAAACCTATCAGGACGGTCGGTGCCAGGATCAGAATCATCATGCGAGCGCGCAGGCTGTAGTTGGTCATGGAGTTCCGTTATGGGACAATTAGGGTCACACTGTTAAATAGAGAAAACTCTCGTCGATGGCGCAATTCTACTCTGCAAAACGACGCGTGACGACGCGTCAGATCATAACCGTTACCGTCAATGACCTCGATCCTTTTGGTCAGGGCGTCGCTCGCCATAACGGGAAGACCCTGTTTATACCGGAATTACTGCCCCAGGAAAGCGCTGAGGTGGCAATCACCGAAGATAAAAAACAGTTCGCCCGCGCGCAAGTCAAACGTCGTTTAAACGACAGCCCAGACCGTGAAGTGCCACGTTGCCCACACTTTGGCGTATGTGGTGGCTGCCAGCAGCAGCATGCCAGCATTTCTTTACAGCAACGTAGCAAAAGCGCGGCGCTGTCACGCTTAATGAAATGTGAAGTGTCAGAGGTTATTGCCGACACGCCATGGGGCTATCGCCGTCGTGCGCGTTTAAGCCTGAACTATCGGGTGAAAGAAAAGCAGTTGCAGATGGGGTTTCGTAAATCTGGCTCCAGTGACATTATCGACGTGAAGCAGTGCCCCGTTTTGGTGCCCCAACTTGAGGCGCTGCTGCCCGATATCAGGGCATGCCTGGAAAGTCTGCAAGGGTTACGCCATCTTGGCCATGTTGAATTAGTGCAGGCTGGCAACGGTACGGTGATGATTTTGCGCCATACGTCGCCGCTAAATACTGCTGATAAAGAAAAACTGGAATGCTTTTCGCATTCTCAGGGACTGTCTTTGTTTCTGGCCCCGCAAAGCGAGATACTGGAACGCGTTTCAGGAGAATCACCCTGGTATGACTCAAATGGGCTACGTTTAACCTTCAGCCCGCGCGATTTTATCCAGGTGAATGCTGGGGTAAATCAACAGATGGTTGCCCGAGCGCTGGAATGGCTGGATGTACAACCTGAAGATCGGGTGCTCGATCTGTTTTGCGGCATGGGTAACTTCACGCTGCCGCTAGCAACCCGTGCGGCAAGCGTGGTGGGCGTTGAAGGCGTGCCTGCGCTGGTGGATAAAGCCCGCGAGAACGCCCTGAATAACGGATTACACAATGTGACATTCTTTCATGAGAATCTTGAGGAGGATGTCACCCGGCAGCCGTGGGCAAAGAACGGATTTGACAAAGTTTTACTCGATCCCGCGCGTGCAGGTGCTGCAGGCGTGATGCAACATATTATAAAATTAAAACCGGGTCGCGTTGTTTATGTATCCTGTAATCCTGCTACGCTGGCTCGTGACAGCGAAGCGTTACTCAACGCGGGATACACCATTCAGCGACTGGCGATGCTCGATATGTTCCCGCACACCGGACACCTGGAGTCAATGGTCCTGTTTGAGCATAGGTAATGAATCTTATACCCACTGGATTTCGGCGCGCAGTAGCCTGAAACCCAATGGGTACGGCTTGTCGACTTCGACAGGCCAGGCCCCTTAAGGAGAGGACGATGGTTGCGGTAAGAAGTGCACATATTAATAAAGCTGGTGAGTTTGATCCCAAAAAATGGATCGCCAGTCTGGGGATCACCAGCCAGCAGTCGTGTGAACGCTTAGCCGAAACCTGGGCGTATTGCCTGCAGCAGACACAGGGGCATCCGGATGCGGAGTTGCTGTTGTGGCGCGGCGTGGAGATGGTAGAAATTCTCTCTATGCTGAGTATGGATATGGACACGCTGCGAGCCGCTATGCTTTTCCCTCTGGCGGATGCCAACGTGGTCAGCGAAGACATCCTGAGCGAGAACGCGGGGAAGTCAATCGTCAATCTTATCCATGGCGTGCGTGATATGGCGGCGATACGTCAGCTGAAAGCCACGCATACCGATTCGGTCTCTTCCGAACAGGTTGATAATGTCCGTCGCATGCTGCTGGCCATGGTCGACGACTTCCGCTGTGTGGTCATTAAATTGGCGGAGCGTATTGCGCACCTGCGCGAAGTCAAGGACGCACCAGAAGACGAACGTGTACTGGCGGCAAAAGAGTGCACCAATATTTATGCGCCGCTGGCCAATCGATTAGGTATCGGGCAGTTAAAATGGGAGCTGGAAGATTACTGCTTCCGCTACCTGCATCCGGACGAATACAAGCGAATCGCCAAGCTGTTGCACGAACGCCGTATCGACAGAGAACACTACATTGATGAGTTCGTCGGTCACCTGCGTTCAGAGATGAAAATCGAAGGCGTGAAGGCCGAGGTGTACGGTCGTCCGAAACACATCTACAGCATCTGGCGCAAAATGCAGAAAAAGCAGCTGGCTTTTGATGAACTGTTCGATGTGCGCGCCGTGCGCATCGTCGCCGAGCGGTTACAGGATTGCTATGCCGCACTGGGGATAGTACATACTCACTATCGGCATCTGCCGGACGAGTTCGATGATTACGTCGCGAATCCCAAACCCAACGGTTATCAATCAATCCATACGGTTGTGTTGGGGCCGGGTGGTAAAACCATCGAAATCCAGATCCGCACTAAACAGATGCACGAGGATGCCGAACTGGGTGTCGCGGCGCACTGGAAGTACAAAGAAGGTACCGCTTCAGGTGCAGCGCGTTCGGGTCATGAAGACCGAATTGCCTGGCTGCGTAAGCTGATCGCCTGGCAGGAAGAGATGGCAGACTCCGGTGAGATGCTCGATGAAGTGCGTAGCCAGGTCTTTGATGACAGAGTTTACGTCTTTACGCCAAAAGGCGATGTGGTGGACTTACCGGCGGGCTCGACGCCGCTTGATTTTGCTTACCATATCCATAGTGATGTCGGTCATCGCTGTATTGGTGCCAAAATTGGTGGGCGCATTGTGCCGTTTACCTACCAGTTGCAGATGGGCGATCAAATTGAAATCATCACCCAGAAGCAGCCAAACCCAAGTCGCGATTGGCTGAACCCTAACCTCGGGTACGTGACCACCAGCCGTGGGCGCTCCAAGATCCATGCCTGGTTCCGCAAGCAGGATCGCGACAAGAATATCCTCGCGGGCAGACAAATCCTTGATGATGAACTGGCGCACTTAGGCATTAGTCTGAAAGAAGCCGAAAAGCATCTGCTGCCGCGCTACAACTTTAACGAGCTGGAAGAGCTGCTGGCGGCGATTGGCGGTGGGGATATCCGTCTTAACCAGATGGTGAACTTCCTGCAATCGCAGTTTAACAAGCCGAGCGCCGCCGAGCAGGATGCCGCCGCGCTGAAGCAGTTGCAGCAGAAAACGCATGCGCCACAAAACCGCCGTAAAGATGATGGTCGCGTGGTGGTTGAAGGGGTAGGTAACCTGATGCACCACATCGCACGCTGCTGCCAGCCGATTCCTGGCGATGAGATTGTGGGGTTCATCACCCAGGGGCGCGGTATATCCGTGCATCGGGCGGATTGCGAACAGCTGGTAGAACTGCGTTCTCATGCGCCGGAGCGTATCGTCGATGCGGTTTGGGGCGAAAGCTACTCGGCGGGGTATTCGCTGGTGGTCCGCGTCCAGGCGAACGATCGTAGCGGTTTATTGCGCGATATCACCACCATCCTCGCCAATGAGAAGGTGAACGTGCTGGGGGTTGCCAGTCGTAGCGATACCAAACAGCAGCTTGCCACCATCGACATGACCATCGAAATCTATAACCTGCAGGTGCTCGGGCGCGTACTTGGCAAGCTCAATCAGGTGCCGGATGTGATCGACGCACGTCGTCTGCACGGTAATTAATCATTTGTAGGCCGGATAAGGCGTGCCGCCATCCGGCAATATCACCATGCCCGATGGCGCTTTGCTTATCGGGCCTACGTTTTCAGGATCTTGTAATGAATCAAATCGACCGACTGCTCGGTATTATGCAGCGCCTGCGCGACCCGGAAAACGGCTGTCCGTGGGATAAAGAGCAGACTTTCGCCACCATCGCCCCCTATACCCTCGAAGAAACCTATGAAGTGCTCGATGCCATTGCGCGTGAAGACTTCGACGATCTGCGCGGAGAGTTGGGGGATTTACTGTTCCAGGTGGTGTTTTACGCGCAGATGGCACAGGAAGAAGGGCGCTTTAATTTTGATGATATTTGTGCGGCCATCAGCGATAAACTTGAACGCCGTCATCCGCATGTTTTTGCCGATGTTTCCGCCAGCAACAGCACTGAGGTGTTAACCCGTTGGGAGCAAATTAAAAGCGAAGAACGTGCGCAGAAAGCCCAACATTCCGCATTGGACGATATTCCCCGTAGTTTACCGGCGCTGATGCGCGCTCAAAAAATCCAGAAACGCTGCTCAAATGTTGGTTTTGACTGGAAGACGTTAGGACCGGTGGTCGACAAGGTTTATGAAGAGATCGACGAAGTCATGTTCGAAGCGAAGCAGGCCGTCGTCGACCAGGCTAAACTGGAGGAGGAAATGGGCGACCTGCTGTTTGCCACGGTCAATATGGCCCGCCATTTAGGCACAAAAGCCGAGACCGCATTACAGAAAGCGAACGAAAAATTTGAGCGACGTTTTCGTGAAGTTGAACGGATTGTTGCTGAACGCGGTCTGGAAATGACTGGTGTTGATCTGGAAACTATGGAAGAAGTCTGGCAACAGGTAAAACGCCAGGAAATTGATCTCTAAGGGGTTTCGTCGGTCAAGGGCGATTTGTGTGATTTTTTAAATAACAAGCGATTGATTTACGTCAAAAACATTTACCCCAAAGGGGCTATTTTCTCACTCCCGATGTTAATGTGAGCCTGGTGAAGAGGAGGAATAATGAAAGTTTGTGGCGCTCGCCATGTTCGGGTATACTACTTTCCCGTCTTGGTAATTCCATCGTTTCACCCTAACTTCTCAGGTCCAGCATGACAACGAACTATATTTTTGTGACCGGCGGGGTCGTATCCTCTCTGGGAAAAGGCATTGCCGCAGCCTCCCTGGCAGCCATTCTTGAAGCCCGTGGCCTCAATGTAACCATGATGAAACTGGATCCGTACATCAACGTCGATCCAGGTACTATGAGCCCAATCCAACACGGGGAAGTGTTCGTTACCGAAGACGGCGCTGAAACCGATCTGGACCTGGGTCACTACGAGCGTTTCATCCGCACCAAAATGAGCCGCCGCAACAACTTCACCACCGGTCGTATTTACTCTGACGTTCTGCGTAAAGAACGTCGTGGCGACTATCTGGGCGCAACCGTTCAGGTTATCCCGCACATCACGAATGCAATCAAAGAACGCGTTCTGGAAGGCGGTGAAGGTCATGATGTTGTTCTGGTCGAAATCGGCGGAACCGTTGGGGATATCGAATCTCTGCCGTTCCTTGAAGCGATTCGCCAGATGGCCGTGGAAATTGGCCGCGAACATACGCTGTTTATGCATCTGACGCTGGTTCCCTACATGGCGGCGGCAGGTGAAGTCAAAACTAAACCGACTCAGCACTCTGTAAAAGAGCTGCTTTCTATCGGTATTCAGCCAGATATTCTGATTTGCCGCTCCGATCGTGCTGTTCCGGCTAATGAACGTGCAAAAATTGCATTGTTCTGTAACGTCCCGGAAAAAGCGGTGATTTCTCTGAAAGATGTCGATTCTATCTATAAAATTCCAGGCCTGTTGAAATCTCAGGGGCTGGACGATTATATTTGTAAACGATTCAGCTTGAACTGTCCGGAAGCAAATCTGTCAGAATGGGAACAGGTTATCTACGAAGAAGCCAATCCGGCAGGCGAAGTGACTATCGGTATGGTCGGCAAGTACATTGAGCTGCCGGATGCCTATAAGTCAGTTATCGAAGCGCTGAAGCACGGTGGTCTGAAGAACCGTGTCACCGTCAACATCAAGCTGATCGATTCGCAGGATGTTGAAACGCGCGGTGTTGAGATCCTGAAAGGTCTCGACGCTATCCTGATCCCAGGCGGCTTCGGCTACCGTGGTGTTGAAGGTAAAATCGCGACGGCACGCTTTGCGCGTGAGAACAATATTCCTTATCTGGGCATTTGCCTGGGTATGCAGGTAGCGTTGATTGAGTTTGCTCGTAACGTCGTGGGTATGGACAACGCCAACTCCACGGAATTTGTGCCAGACTGTAAGTACCCGGTGGTGGCCCTGATTACCGAATGGCGTGATGAAGACGGCAACGTCGAAGTCCGTACCGAGAAGAGCGATCTGGGCGGCACGATGCGCCTTGGTGCGCAGCAGTGTCAGCTGGACGACGAGAGTCTGGTGCGTAAGCTGTACGGCACGCCGACAATTGTTGAACGCCATCGCCACCGCTACGAAGTCAACAATATGCTGTTGAAACAAATTGAAGCTGCGGGTCTGCGTGTTGCAGGCCGCTCCGGTGATGATCAGTTGGTCGAGATCATTGAGGTACCGAATCATCCGTGGTTCGTGGCCTGTCAGTTCCACCCGGAATTTACTTCCACGCCACGTGATGGGCACCCGCTGTTTGCCGGCTTTGTGAAAGCCGCCAGTGAACATCAGAAGCGTCAGGCGAAGTAAGAAGTAAAAAGTTAGAACGGCAATGCACCCATCCGGGTGCATTGTTTGTCTGGAGTTTTAGTTTAACTTGTACTGAGGAAAACCTAATGTCCAAAATCGTTAAAATCATCGGTCGTGAAATCATCGACTCCCGTGGTAACCCGACTGTTGAAGCCGAAGTACACCTGGAAGGTGGTTTCGTTGGTATGGCAGCAGCGCCGTCAGGTGCTTCTACTGGTTCCCGCGAAGCACTGGAACTGCGCGATGGCGACAAATCCCGTTTCATGGGTAAAGGCGTACTGAAAGCGGTTGGCGCGGTAAACGGCCCAATTGCTCAGGCTCTGCTGGGTAAAGATGCTAAAGATCAGGCTGGCATCGACAAGATCATGATCGATCTGGACGGTACTGAAAACAAATCCAACTTCGGTGCAAACGCCATTCTGGCTGTGTCCCTGGCGAACGCTAAAGCAGCAGCTGCTGCTAAAGGCCTGCCGCTGTACGCACACATCGCAGAACTGAACGGTACTCCGGGCAAATTCTCTATGCCGGTTCCGATGATGAACATCATCAACGGTGGTGAGCACGCTGACAACAACGTCGACATCCAGGAATTTATGATTCAGCCGGTTGGCGCTAAATCCCTGAAAGAAGCCGTACGCATGGGTTCTGAAGTGTTCCACAACCTGGCTAAAGTTCTGAAAGCCAAAGGCATGAACACTGCAGTTGGTGACGAAGGTGGCTACGCGCCGAACCTGGGTTCCAACGCAGAAGCTCTGGCTGTTATTGCTGAAGCGGTTAAAGCAGCAGGCTACGAGCTGGGCAAAGACATCACTCTGGCGATGGACTGTGCAGCATCTGAATTCTACAAAGACGGTAAATACGTTCTGGCTGGCGAAGGCAACAAAGCATTCACCTCCGAAGAATTCACTCACTTCCTGGAAGAACTGACCAAACAGTACCCGATCGTGTCCATCGAAGATGGTCTGGACGAGTCTGACTGGGACGGTTTCGCATACCAGACTAAAGTACTGGGCGACAAAATCCAGCTGGTTGGTGACGATCTGTTCGTAACTAACACCAAGATCCTGAAAGAAGGCATCGACAAAGGCATCGTTAACTCCATCCTGATCAAATTCAACCAGATCGGTTCTCTGACCGAAACTCTGGCTGCGATCAAAATGGCGAAAGACGCTGGCTACACGGCTGTCATCTCTCACCGTTCTGGCGAAACTGAAGACGCAACCATCGCTGACCTGGCTGTTGGTACCGCTGCAGGCCAGATCAAAACCGGTTCTATGAGCCGTTCTGACCGCGTTGCTAAGTACAACCAGCTGATTCGTATCGAAGAAGCGCTGGGTGAACAAGCGCCGTACAACGGTCGTAAAGAGATCAAAGGTCAGGCGTAATCCTGCTCTTTAGCTCTTAACGTAAAAACCCGCTTCGGCGGGTTTTTTTATGTCTTTAAAGTAGCAGCGGCAGCGTCGCACTGGCGGTTTGCTGACTCACATCGCTGTACTTTTCATCCAGCGCGATAAGCGATGTGGTGAGCAATTCAACTAATAACATTACGCCCACTTTGGCATTGAGCGCCCCAGCGCTCAGCGGTCCTTCGGGTTTGGCTGCAACCAGTTGGATATCACTCAGTGAAGCCAGCGGACTGCGCGGCGTGTTGCTCAGCGCCAGTACGGGGACGCCATGCTTACGCGCAAGTTTAACGACATGAAGCAGATCGCGAGTGGAGCCTGAACTGGAAATTGCCACCACCAGCGAGTCTTTGGAAAGCGTAGTGGCATTCATGGCGGCACGATGCATGTCGCTGAACAGTTGTGCGGGCTTGCCCAGACGCAACAGTTTGTAATGTAGATATTCCCCCAGAATCGCACTGGCCGCCACGCCATAAATCTGTACCGACTGGGCCTGGTGCAGCGCGAGGGCGGCAGCTTCGAGTAATGTCCTGTCGAGTAATTTTGCGGTGTCCTGCAAGGCCTGTACGGATTCATTGACCACATTGTCAATCTCATCGCCGCCGTGTTCGATCGGCTGTCCGTGCTGGAGATCAAGCGCCAGCGCCATCTTAAATTCGTTATAGCCCTTACATCCTAGCGTGCGGCACAGACGCGTGACGCTGGCCTCGCTGGTGTCGCTTTCGCGCGCCAGTTCGGTAATCGTTAGATAGACAACTTTTGCCGGATCGCTCAGCACAAACTCACCCAGCTTCTGCTGTGTACGGCTGTATCCGTCTACGCCCTGGCGCAGTCTCAGCAGCAGGTTTTCATTTTCTGGCATGCAAAATCCTTAATACGTTTCTCTGGCGATAGTGTGGCGGAAAGCGGGGGAGAGATGCCAGTCATTTCAAAAAAGTATGATCGACTTCCAGAATTTTGATGATAATTTTCATTTATAAAATTATTTATGGTAAAAATTTTCATCAATTGTCAGGGGAATGAAAAAATGATGAATATGTTTAGCGGCGCGTCGTCAGGGGCGTGGTTTGAAAAGGCACAGCGGTTTGGCAAATCGTTTATGCTGCCAATTGCGATATTACCCGCTGCGGGGCTGTTACTGGGTATTGGTGGTGCATTATCAAACCCCAATACGTTGACGGCCTACCCGTTTTTAGATGTTGACTGGTTGCAGGCTATCTTCACTATCATGACCAGCGCGGGATCCATTGTGTTCGCCAACTTGTCGGTGCTTTTTGCGGTTGGTGTAGCAGTGGGCCTGGCGAAGACGGATAAAGGCACTGCGGGGCTTGCCGCGCTGCTGGCGTTTCTGGTGATGAATGCCACTATCAACGCTTTGCTGATCCTGAACGGGACGCTGGCGCATGAGAACCCAGGTGCTGTTGGTCAGGGAATGACGCTGGGTATCCAGACGCTGGAAACGGGTGTGTTTGGTGGTGTGGTGATAGGCCTTGTTACCTGCGCGCTGCACAGTCGCTTTAATAAAGTCTCGCTACCGCAGTTTCTGGGTTTCTTTAGCGGCTCGCGCTTTGTTCCGATCATTAGCTCGCTTGCGGCGATTGCAGTCGGTGCCGCAATGACGGTGGTCTGGCCCCATTTCCAGAAACTCATATTTGGACTGGGTGGCCTTGTTGATGCAACGGGTTATCTGGGAACGCTGTTGTACGGTTTTATCCTGCGTATGCTTGGTCCACTGGGTCTGCATCATATCTTTTATCTGCCATTCTGGACGACGGCACTCGGTGGCAGTGAAATCGTTAACGGCCAATTAGTGGAAGGCACACAACGTATTTTCTTCGCTCAGCTTGCCGATCCGAACACTCAGCAGTTCTATGTGGGTACCTCCCGCTTTATGTCCGGGCGCTTCATTACCATGATGTTCGGTCTGCTTGGGGCATGTCTGGCGATGTACCACACGGCGAAGTCAGAGAACAAAAAAGTTGTCGCGGGTCTGCTGCTGTCTGCTGCGCTGACTTCCTTCCTGACCGGCATCACTGAGCCTATTGAGTTCTCCTTCCTGTTCGTGGCACCCGTGTTATATGTCATTCACGCCTTCTTCGATGGCCTGGCATTTATGATTGCCCATATTTTACATATCACCATCGGGCAAACCTTCTCGGGAGGACTGATCGATTTCATCCTCTTTGGCGTATTGCAGGGCGAAGCGAAAACCAACTGGATGTACGTGCCTATGGTGGGCGTGCCGTGGTTCTTCCTGTACTACTTCACCTTCCGCTATTTGATCAACCGCTTTGGCTGGATGACGCCGGGCCGTGAGAACGCAACGTTAGTAGAAAATGCGTTGCCTCAAAGCGAACGTGCCGCAGCAGTGGTTGCCGGACTGGGGGGCAAAGAGAATCTGGAAGAGGTGGATTGTTGCGCCACGCGACTACGCGTGACGGTGAAAGATGGCAGCAAGGTTGATGAAGCCGCACTGAAAGCAACCGGGGCGCGTGGCGTGATTATTCGTGGCAATGGTGTTCAGGTGATTTATGGCCCGCACGTCACCATTATCAAAAATGAAGTTGAAGAGATTTTATCGTAATGAAAACTGTACTGGATACGCTGAAAGGTAAGTTAATTGTCTCCTGTCAGGCGCTGGAAAATGAGCCTCTGCACAGCCCGTTTATCATGTCACGGATGGCATTGGCGGCAGCACAGGGAGGGGCTGTCGGTATCCGTGCGAACAGCGTAGTGGACATTCGCGCCATTAAAGAAAGCGTCGCACTGCCGATCATTGGGATCATCAAACGTGATTATCCGGGTAGCGACGTGTTTATCACCGCCACTATGAAGGAAGTGGATGAGTTAATGACCGTTGAGCCGGAAATTATTGCCCTTGATGCGACTGCGCGCCCACGTCCCGGTGGGCAAACGCTGGACGCGTTGGTTATGCAGATTCGCGCGCGCTACCCATCTGTGCTGTTGATGGCGGACATCGCCAGCGTAGACGAAGCCGTCACCGCAGAACGACTGGGTTTTGACTGCGTGGGTACGACGCTTTATGGCTACACGGTAGAGACGCGTGGGCATGTGCTCGCGGATAACGACTGTGGTTTTTTACGTGAGGTACTGGCTGCAGTCAGCCTGCCGGTAGTGGCAGAGGGGAATGTCGACACCCCTGAACGGGCTGCACACTGTCTGGCATTAGGCGCGCATACCGTAGTGGTTGGGGGCGCAATCACCCGTCCGCAACAAATAACGGCACGCTTTGTCACGGCGATCGCCTCGTAAAGCAACGATCGGGCATGATACTTTGGCGGGGATCTGCGATAATTATCGTTTATCCCCACATTGAGAAGACTATGCAGTACCCGATTAATGAGATGTTCCAGACCCTGCAAGGTGAGGGTTATTTTACCGGCGTCCCCGCCATTTTTATTCGTTTACAGGGATGCCCGGTTGGCTGTGCCTGGTGCGATACCAAACACACCTGGGATAAGCTTGAGGATCGGGAAGTCTCGCTTTACAGCATCCTGGCCAAGACTAAAGAGAGCGATAAATGGGGCGCGGCGAGCAGCGAAGATCTGCTGGCTGTGATTCAGCGTCAGGGCTATACCGCCCGCCATGTGGTGATCACCGGTGGTGAACCCTGCATTCACGACCTGATGCCGCTGACCGACTTGCTGGAAAAAAATGGCTTTAGCTGCCAGATTGAAACCAGCGGCACGCATGAAGTCCGCTGTACGCCGAACACCTGGGTGACTGTCTCTCCCAAGGTGAATATGCGCGGCGGCTATGACGTGTTATCTCAGGCGCTGGAACGCGCCAATGAAATCAAGCACCCGGTGGGGCGTGTTCGCGACATTGAAGCACTGGATGAACTGCTGGCGACGTTGACCGATGATAAGCCGCGCATCATTGCTTTACAGCCGATCAGTCAGAAGGATGATGCCACGCGCCTGTGTATTGATACCTGTATTGCGCGTAACTGGCGTCTGTCGATGCAAACGCATAAATACCTGAATATTGCCTGATAAATTTTGCCGGGTGCGCTTCGCTTGCCCGGCCTACGCTTGTAGATACGTGTAGGCCGTATAAGACGCTCCGCCATCCGGCAATGACTGAATCACTCGCCGCGATAGACGCAGCCCGCCGTGCAGGTCTCTTTTACCATCACCGCGCTCAGCAGCGGAACCAGCGGTTTCATCTCATCCCAGATCCACTTCGCCAGTACTTCACTGGTCGGATTCTCAAGACCCGGAATATCATTCAAATAGTAGTGATCAAGGCGATTGTACGTCGGCTTAAATGCCGCTTTTAACTCGGAAAAGTCCATAATCCAACCGGTATGGGGATCGACTTCACCCGTAATTTCAAGACGCACCATAAATGAGTGACCATGCAGACGGCCACATTTGTGCCCTTCTGGTACGTGCGGCAGGTGGTGAGCGGCTTCGAAGGTGAAATCTTTAAACAGGGTGGTGGACATTATCTACTCTCAAGAATGCAAAAAACCGCCGTAGGGTACCTTATAATACGAATTTTATCATTAGTTAAACGGGCGCTGGGTATCCTGATAGTGCATTTGCGCAATCAATATCAAATAACTATTTATATATCATATGGTTATTAAATCTGTTTTGCCGTTAATAACTATAGCTAAAACAGGTTAGTCCATTTGGTTATTTGTTATTTCTATCCCTTCTTTAATTGTTACTATTCTCGCCGTTAACCTTATCTTCAGTTTGGGTTTTATTGCTTAAATCCGCTTTGCTTACTGGAACATGACAACGCATGACGACACAGGCCCCACTTTCCGCTTTGCTTCCGCTAAACCCGGAACAGCTGGCACGCCTTCAGGCGGCCACGACCGATCTCTCGCCCGCGCAGCTTGCGTGGGTTTCTGGCTATTTCTGGGGCGTGCTGAATCAGCAGCCGGGCGCCAATGCGATTATTCCTGCACCTGCTGCCGAAATGCCGGGGATCACGCTCATCTCCGCCTCGCAGACCGGTAATGCGCGCCGTGTGGCGGAAGCCCTGCGTGACGATCTTATTGCCGCGAAGCTCAATGTCACCCTGATCAATGCCGGCGACTATAAATTTAAAAATATTGCCAACGAGAAATTGCTGGTCGTGGTGGCCTCGACGCAGGGAGAGGGTGAGCCGGCGGAAGAAGCGGTGGCGTTGCATAAATTCCTGTTCTCTAAAAAAGCGCCGAAACTTGAAAATACCGCCTTCGCCGTGTTTGGCCTTGGCGATACCTCTTATGAGTTTTTCTGCCAGTCTGGCAAAAACTTCGACAGCAAACTGGCGGAGCTTGGCGGTGAACGCTTGCTGGATCGTGTAGATGCAGATGTTGAATATCAACCGGCAGCTGCGCAGTGGCGCGCCCGTCTGGTTGATGTGTTGAAGGCACGAGCGCCTGCTGTACCTTCTGTACAGACCGCTGCGAGCGGTGCGATTAACGAGGTGCATACCAGTCCGTACACTAAAGAAGCGCCGCTTAGCGCGTCGCTTTCCGTGAATCAGAAAATCACCGGTCGTGACTCCGAAAAAGACGTGCGTCATATCGAAATCGATCTGGGCGATTCCGGCCTGCGCTATCAGCCCGGCGACGCGCTCGGCGTGTGGTATCAAAACGATCCGGCGCTGGTCAAAGAGATTGTTGAACTGCTGTGGCTGAAAGGCGACGAGCCGGTCACGGTTGATGGCAAATTGCTACCGCTTACCGACGCGCTGCAGTGGCACTTCGAACTGACGGTTAACACAGCCAATATTGTAGAAAATTACGCCACCTTAACGCGCAGTGAAACGTTGCTGCCGCTGGTGGGCGATAAAGCGCAGTTGCAACACTATGCCGCCACCACGCCTATCGTCGACATGCTGCGCTTTTCTCCGGCGCAGCTGGACGCGGAAGCGTTAATCGGTCTGCTGCGTCCGTTGACCCCGCGCCTGTACTCAATAGCCTCCTCACAGGCGGAAGTCGAAAGCGAAGTACACGTGACCGTCGGTGCCGTGCGGTTTGACGTCGAAGGCCGTGCCCGTGCCGGCGGAGCCTCGAGCTTCCTCGCCGACCGCGTTGGCGAAGAAGGTGAAGTACGTGTGTTCATTGAACATAACGACAACTTCCGTCTGCCAGCCAATCCTGAAACACCGGTCATTATGATTGGGCCGGGGACGGGAATTGCACCGTTCCGCGCCTTTATGCAGCAGCGTGCTGCCGATGAAGCGACGGGTAAAAACTGGCTGTTCTTTGGCAATCCGCACTTTACCGAAGATTTTCTCTACCAGGTGGAGTGGCAGCGCTACGTCAAAGAGGGCGTACTTACCCAGATCGATCTCGCCTGGTCACGCGACCAAAAAGAAAAAGTCTACGTACAAGATAAACTGCGCCAACAAGGTGCGGAACTGTGGCGCTGGATTAATGACGGGGCGCACATTTATGTCTGCGGCGACGCCAATCGCATGGCGAAAGACGTTGAGCAGGCTTTGCTGGAAGTGATTGCCGAATTCGGTGCGATGGATACCGAAGCGGCGGATGAATTTTTAAGTGAGCTGCGCGTTGAGCGCCGTTATCAGCGAGATGTCTACTAATGAGTGAAAAACATCCAGGGCCACTGGTGGTCGAAGGTAAGCTGTCCGACGCTGAACGTATGAAGCTGGAAAGCAACTATCTGCGCGGCACCATTGCGGAAGATTTAAATGACGGCCTCACCGGCGGTTTTAAAGGTGATAACTTTCTGCTGATCCGTTTTCACGGTATGTACCAGCAGGATGACCGCGATATTCGCGCCGAGCGCGCCGAGCAGAAGCTGGAGCCGCGTCATGCGATGCTGCTGCGCTGCCGTCTGCCGGGCGGGGTCATCACCACTAAACAATGGCAGGCGATCGATAAGTTTGCTTATGACAACACGATTTACGGCAGCATCCGTCTGACCAACCGTCAGACCTTTCAGTTTCACGGCATTCTGAAGAAGAACGTCAAGCCGGTGCATCAGATGCTCAACTCGGTCGGACTGGACGCGCTGGCGACCGCCAACGACATGAACCGTAACGTGTTGTGTACCTCCAACCCGTACGAGTCCGAGTTACACGCGGAAGCCTACGAGTGGGCGAAGAAAATCTCTGAACACCTGTTGCCGCGCACCCGGGCGTATGCAGAGATTTGGCTGGATCAGAAAAAAGTCGCCACCACCGATGAAGAGCCGATCCTCGGTCAAACTTATCTGCCGCGTAAGTTCAAAACGACGGTGGTTATTCCGCCGCAGAACGATATCGATCTGCATGCCAACGACATGAACTTCGTCGCGGTAGCAGAAAATGGCAAACTGGTGGGGTTCAACCTGCTGGTTGGCGGTGGGCTGTCTATTGAGCACGGTAACAAGAAAACCTACGCGCGTACCGCCAGTGAATTTGGCTATTTGCCGCTGGAGCACACGCTGGCCATTGCGGAAGCAGTGGTGACCACCCAGCGCGACTGGGGTAATCGTACCGACCGTAAAAACGCCAAAACCAAATACACGCTGGAGCGCGTCGGCGTTGAGACCTTTAAGGCAGAAGTGGAACGCCGGGCGGGCATCAAATTTGAATCGATTCGCCCGTATGAGTTTACCGGTCGCGGCGATCGTATCGGCTGGGTAAAGGGCATCGACAAAAAATGGCACCTGACGCTGTTTATTGAGAATGGCCGTATTCTGGATTATCCGGGACGTCCGCTGAAAACCGGGTTGCTGGAGATAGCAAAGATCCACAAAGGCGAGTTCCGTATTACCGCCAACCAGAACCTGATCATTGCCGGTGTGCCGGAAAGTGAAAAGGCGAAGATCGAGAAGATTGCGCAGCAGAGCGGCTTAATGAATGCCGTGACTCCGCAGCGTGAAAACTCGATGGCCTGCGTCTCGTTCCCGACCTGTCCGCTGGCGATGGCGGAAGCAGAGCGCTTCCTGCCGACGTTTATCGACAGCATTGACGCCCTGATGGCGAAATATGCGTTGAGCGACGAGAACATTGTGCTGCGCGTGACGGGCTGCCCGAACGGTTGTGGTCGTGCCATGCTGGCAGAAGTCGGCCTGGTCGGGAAAGCGCCGGGACGTTACAACCTGCACCTGGGTGGTAACCGTATCGGGACGCGTATTCCACGGATGTTCAAAGAGAACATCACCGAGACAGAAATTCTGGCCTTGCTGGATGAACTGATTGGGCGCTGGGCAAAAGAGCGTGAAGTGGGTGAAGGCTTCGGCGATTTTACGGTGCGTGCGGGCATTATTCGCCCGGTGCTCGATCCCGCCCGGGATTTCTGGGAATAACCTGAATTGCCGGATGGCGGCATAAATGCCTTATCCGGCCTACCGACTGCGTAGGCCGGATAAGCGCAGCACCATCAGGCATAGGATGAGGTAATCATGTCCGTACTCGATCTACACGCATTAAACGACCTACCAAAAGTTGAGCGCGTCATGGCGCTGGCGGAAACCAACAGCCAGCTGGAAAAACTGAGCGCGCAGGATCGTGTGGCGTGGGCGCTGGAGAATCTGCCTGGCGACTACGTGCTCTCTTCAAGCTTTGGTATTCAGGCGGCGGTTAGCCTGCACCTGGTGAATCAGATTCGCCCGGATATCCCGGTGATCCTTACCGATACCGGCTATTTGTTCCCGGAAACCTACCAGTTTATTGACGAGTTAACGGACACGCTCAAACTTAATCTGCAGGTTTACCGGGCAAAAGAGAGTGCCGCCTGGCAGGAAGCGCGCTATGGCAAACTGTGGGAACAGGGCGTTGAAGGCATTGAGAAATACAATGACATCAACAAAGTCGAGCCGATGAACCGGGCGCTGCAAGAACTCAATGCGCAAACCTGGTTTGCCGGCCTGCGTCGTGAGCAATCCGGCAGTCGTGCCCATTTGCCGGTACTGGCTATCCAGCGTGGCGTGTTCAAACTGCTGCCGATCATCGACTGGGACAACCGCACGGTGTACCAGTACCTGCAACAACACGGGCTGAAGTATCATCCGCTGTGGGAGCAAGGCTATCTGTCGGTAGGCGATACCCACACCACCCGTAAATGGGAACCGGGCATGGCGGAAGAAGAGACGCGCTTCTTCGGACTGAAGCGGGAGTGCGGATTGCACGAAGGGTAATCGGTAACAGGCCCGGTAAGCATCTGCATGCTACCGGGCAGGATACGGGTGAATTAGCCCGCCTTTGCCAGCTCTTTGACCAGTGGCAGCATAATGCGTACAACGTCGCGACTGCGGTGCTCAATACGGCCGGGTAACGCTTTATCAATATGCTGCTGGTTATCAAGTCGAACGTCGTGCCAGCTGTTGCCTGCAGGGAATGAGGCGGTTTTGGCTCGCTGCTGATAGCCGTCTTTGTTACCCAGATTCCAGTTGGTGGCTTCGACGGAGAGCACGGCAATCCCCGCTTTGTCGAACACCTCCGCATCGTTACAACATCCAGTGCCTTTCGGGTAGTTCTTGTTCAGACCGGGATTAGTGCTGGCGGAGATACCGCGACTGCGTGCAATAGCCAGCGCCCGGTCGCGCGTGAGCTTACGAACCGCTTCAGGTGTTTTTTGCCCGCTGTTGAAATAGAGCTTATCGCCGACGATCAGGTTATCGAGATTAATCACCAGCAGCGTATTTTTCTTCTCGGCGGCGCTCATGCGTTTGAGTACGTTCTCTGCGCCGAGCTTGCCTTCTTCTTCTCCGCTGGTGGCGATAAAGCGGATGCCGTACTCGGTCGGGACATTCTTGAGTTTTTCTGCCAGTTCCAGCATCACGCCGAGACCCGCCGCGTTATCGTCAATCCCTTGCAGCGTTAATCCACCGAGATTGGCATCGGAGTCGGCATCGCTTTGCGGCGCGTAGGTATCAAGGTGCGCCATAATAATAATCTGCTGCGGTGCCTTACCTTCATGTGCTGCAATTACCGTGCTACCCGTTACGTTATGCCAGTTTTTATGGTTATTTTTGGCGGTATACACATAGCGGCTATTAAACGTCCGAATATCACTGCTGTATCCCATCTGCTGAAACTGCTGACGTAAATAATCGGCAGACAACATTTCTGCAGGCGAGCCCGTCACGCGGCCAGGAAAAAACGTTGCAATATGGCGGGCCTGGAAGTTGGCGATATCTCCGGGCTTCGAAGAGGTTGCCTGTGCGGGAAGGATAAAGCACACGCCGAGCGCCAGGGCAGCAGGAAAGTGGCGCAATGCGGAAAACATAGTGAGTCCTTAAATACCAAGCATAAATTTTTACCCGCTAGTATGAAACCGTGATCGGGGTAAAACAATTTCATTTGCTCCTAAATGCCCGAAATCCGGCGGCTTAAGCACTTTTTGATATTTGCTTTTCCAGATCGTTATTCCTTTGAGGAACTACTCATTCCAATTCGTAATTTCATTCGTTCTCTTGCCCTCCCTATAGTCGAGTTATCTGAGCATCGTTAGAACAATAACGGCATTACATAGGAACGGTTATGGATCAAAAACGACTTACCCACCTGCGGCAACTGGAAGCGGAAAGCATCCATATTATTCGTGAGGTGGCCGCCGAGTTTTCTAATCCGGTGATGATGTATTCCATCGGCAAAGACTCCAGCGTAATGCTGCATCTGGCGCGCAAAGCGTTTTATCCCGGCACGCTGCCGTTCCCGTTGCTACATGTGGACACCGGCTGGAAATTCAGCGAGATGTATGAATTCCGTGACCGTACAGCCAAGGCCTACGGCTGTGAGTTGTTGGTGCATAAAAACCCGGAAGGGGTGGCGATGGGGATTAACCCGTTTGTCCACGGCAGCGCCAAGCATACCGACATCATGAAAACCGAAGGGCTGAAGCAGGCGCTGAACAAATACGGCTTTGACGCCGCGTTCGGTGGTGCCCGCCGCGATGAAGAGAAATCGCGTGCCAAAGAGCGAATTTATTCCTTCCGCGATCGTTTTCATCGCTGGGACCCGAAAAACCAGCGTCCGGAACTGTGGCACAACTACAACGGGCAGATTAACAAAGGCGAAAGCATTCGCGTGTTCCCGCTTTCGAACTGGACTGAACAGGATATCTGGCAGTACATCTGGTTGGAAAATATCGACATTGTACCGCTGTACCTGGCCGCGGAGCGCCCGGTGCTGGAACGTGATGGCATGCTGATGATGATCGATGACGACAGGATCGATCTGCAACCCGGTGAGGTTATCAAAAAACGCATGGTGCGTTTCCGCACGCTTGGCTGCTGGCCGCTTACCGGCGCCGTGGAGTCAAACGCGCAGACGCTGCCGGAAATTATCGAAGAAATGCTGGTCTCAACCACCAGTGAACGTCAGGGCCGCGTGATTGACCGCGACCAGGCGGGCTCCATGGAGCTGAAGAAACGTCAGGGGTATTTCTAAGGAGCCGCCATGAACACGACACTTGCACAACAAATTGCTAATGAAGGCGGCGTTGAAGCCTGGATGGTTGCCCAGCAACACAAAAGCCTGCTGCGCTTTTTAACCTGCGGCAGCGTGGATGATGGGAAAAGCACGCTGATTGGCCGCCTGCTGCACGACACGCGCCAGATTTACGAAGATCAGCTCTCAACGCTGCATAACGACAGCAAACGTCATGGTACCCAGGGTGAGAAACTGGATCTGGCGCTGCTGGTTGACGGGTTACAGGCCGAGCGTGAGCAGGGGATCACCATCGACGTGGCCTACCGCTATTTCTCCACGGAGAAACGCAAATTTATTATCGCCGATACGCCAGGGCATGAGCAGTACACCCGGAACATGGCCACCGGTGCGTCCACATGCGATCTGGCGATCCTGCTGATTGATGCACGTAAAGGTGTGCTGGACCAGACTCGCCGCCACAGTTTTATCTCCACGCTGCTGGGGATCAAACATCTGGTGGTGGCGATCAATAAAATGGATCTGGTGAGCTTCAGCGAAGAAACATTTACCCGCATTCGCGAAGATTATCTGACCTTTGCCGAACAGTTGCCGGGCAATCTGGATATTCGCTTTGTGCCGCTTTCTGCGCTGGAAGGCGACAACGTGGCCTCCCAGAGTAAAAACATGCCATGGTATAGCGGCCCGACGCTGCTGGAGGTACTGGAAACGGTAGAGATCCAGCGGGCTGTTGAGGCCCAACCGATGCGTTTCCCGGTACAGTATGTGAATCGCCCGAACCTGGATTTTCGTGGTTATGCCGGAACTCTTGCCTCCGGTCGCGTAACGGTAGGCCAGCGAATCAAAGTGCTGCCGTCTGGCGTTGAATCAAGCGTCGCGCGGATCGTCACCTTTGACGGCGACCTCCAGGAAGCGCATGCGGGCGAAGCGATTACTCTGGTACTGAAAGATGAAATCGACATCAGCCGTGGCGACCTGTTGCTGGATGCTCGCGAAGTGTTGCCTGCGGTACAGCATGCTGCCGTTGACGTGGTATGGATGGCGGAACAACCGCTGTCGGAAGGTCAGAGCTATGACATCAAAGTCGCGGGCAAAAAGACGCGTGCCCGCGTAGATAACGTGCAGTATCAGGTTGATATCAATAACCTGACTCAGCGTGAGGTCGACGCGTTGCCGCTGAATGGTATTGGCTTGGTTAATTTGACGTTTGATGAACCGCTGGTACTGGATACCTATCAGCATAACCCAGTGACGGGCGGCCTGATTATTATTGACCGCCTGACCAACGTCACTGTGGGGGCGGGACTGATCCGCGAACCCATCGAGCAGCAACAGGCCACGACATCCCCGTTCAGCGCGTTTGAACTGGAACTGAATGCACTGGTGCGTCGTCACTTCCCGCACTGGAATGCACGCGATTTGCTGGGAGGAAAGTAATGGCGCAGCATGACGAAAACGTCGTCTGGCATGCCCATCCCGTTACGCCGCAACAGCGAGAGCAACGCCACGGTCACCGTGGTGTTGTGCTGTGGTTTACCGGGCTCTCCGGCTCGGGTAAATCGACGGTGGCAGGGGCGCTGGAAGAAGCACTATACAATCTGGGCGTCAGTACCTATCTGCTGGATGGCGACAATGTGCGCCATGGCCTGTGCAGCGATCTGGGTTTTAGCGACGCCGATCGCAAAGAGAACATCCGGCGGGTGGGGGAAGTCGCTAGCCTGATGGTGGATGCCGGGCTGGTGGTGCTGACGGCATTTATCTCCCCGCATCGCGCTGAGCGGCAAATGGTCCGCGAGCGCGTCGGCGAGGGGCGTTTTATCGAGGTGTTTGTCGATACGCCGCTGGCGACATGCGAAGCCCGCGATCCGAAAGGGCTGTATAAAAAAGCGCGAGCGGGTGAACTGCGCAATTTCACCGGAATTGACGCGGTGTATGAAGCGCCTGAATCGCCAGAGATTCACCTTGATGGTGAACAATTGGTAACAAATTTGGTTCCTCAATTATTAGACCTGCTGAGGCAGCAAGATATTATCAGATCCTGAGACATCCCCGAGCTTATCGGCTTGGTCAGTCAAGGTCACAGGATTAGCTATGCGTAACAGCCATAACATTACTATTGCAGAGTCAGACACCTTCAATGCCGACGACGAAACCATCTGGTCACTACCGGGGGCCGTGGTCGGTTTTGTGGCGTGGTTGCTGGCGCTGGGCATTCCATGTCTTATGTATGGCCCTAACACGCTGTTTTTCTTCCTCTATACCTGGCCGTTTTTCCTTGCATTGCTGCCTGTCGCGATTGTGGCGGGAATCGCCCTGCACTCGTTATTGAAGGGACGACTGTTCCTGAGCATGACGTGTACCCTGCTGACGGTGGGGCTGATGTTCGGGGCATTGTTTATGTGGCTGCTGGGCTAGGCTATATCCCTTCTCTTTATATGGCTACTGAGGCTGAAACGCGGACTGGTCATAATTCAAACCGTAACCAACAATGAGATTATGTTCTCCTTACACGGGGTATACGTAACAACGAGCAAATGTGGTACATTTGCCCGCGTTGTCGCGGTATTCCCGCCTGTAGACGGAGAGTCGTCTGCGGATGTTTTGGGATGATGATGCCGTTTTTCAGGGGGCAGGATGGGTAAACTAACGCTGCTGTTGCTGGCTTTATTGGTCTGGCTTCAGTATTCGCTGTGGTTCGGTAAGAACGGCATACATGACTATAGCCGCGTCAACGATGATGTGGCTGCGCAGCAAGCGACAAATGCGAAACTTAAAGCGCGTAACGATCAGCTGTTTGCCGAAATTGACGATCTCAATGGCGGTCAGGAAGCGATTGAAGAGCGTGCGCGCAACGAACTCAGCATGACCAAGCCGGGCGAAACCTTTTATCGTCTGGTGCCTGACGCGTCTAAACGCGCTCAGACTGCAGGGCAAAACAATCGATAAACCAGCCAAGGATTTAACATGGCAGCCACTTTATTGGACGTTTGCGCCGTGGTACCGGCTGCCGGATTTGGCCGCCGAATGCAATCGGAGTGTCCTAAGCAGTATCTCTCCATCGGCAATAAAACCATTCTTGAACACTCGGTTGCTGCGCTACTGGCGCATCCCCGGGTGACGCATGTCGTCATTGCTATCAGCCCTGGCGACAGCCGCTTTGCAGAACTTCCTCTGGCAGCGCACCCGCAAATCACCGTGGTGGATGGCGGCAATGAGCGCGCCGATTCAGTGCTGGCCGGTTTGCAGGCCACCGGAAATGCCCGCTGGGTGCTGGTGCATGATGCAGCCAGACCGTGCCTGCATCAGGACGATTTATCTCGTTTACTGGCGATAAGCGAAACCAGTCGTACAGGTGGGATCCTTGCCGCACCGGTGCGCGATACCATGAAACGCGCGGAACCGGGCAAAACTGACATTGCCCATACGGTCGAACGTACTGACTTATGGCACGCGTTGACGCCGCAGTTTTTCCCCCGCGAGTTATTACACCACTGCCTGGCCCGAGCACTCAACGAAGGCGCGACCATTACTGATGAGGCCTCGGCGCTGGAATATTGCGGCTTTCATCCACAGCTTGTCGAAGGACGCGCTGATAATATTAAAGTTACTCGTCCGGAAGATCTGGCGCTTGCGGAATTTTATCTGACCCGAAGAATCTAGACACAAAATCATTCAAGCTGCATCGAGGCGGCAACTGAGTGAATCCCCAGGAGCTTACCTAAGTAAGTGACTGGGATGAACAAAGGCAGCCAACAAAGAGGCCGCTTGAAGGATGATGTGTATATCAGGAGAATGCATAATGCGAATTGGACACGGTTTTGATGTACACGCCTTTGGCGGCGTAGGCCCAATTATCATTGGTGGCGTGCGCATCCCGTACGAAAAGGGGCTGCTGGCGCATTCTGATGGCGACGTCGCGTTACATGCGCTGACTGATGCGCTGCTGGGCGCGGCAGCGCTGGGCGATATCGGTAAACTGTTCCCGGACACCGATCCGGCCTTTAAAGGGGCAGATAGCCGCGAATTATTACGTGAAGCCTGGCGTCGTATTCAGGCCAAAGGCTACACGCTCGGCAATGTGGATGTGACCATTATTGCGCAGGCACCGAAGATGCTGCCGCACATTCCACAAATGCGCGTGTTTATTGCCGAAGATCTTGGCTGTCATATGGATGATGTTAACGTGAAAGCGACCACCACGGAGAAACTCGGTTTTACCGGGCGTGGGGAAGGGATTGCCTGTGAAGCGGTGGCGTTACTCATAAAGGCTGCAAAATGACAGAGTTTGAAAATCTGACGTATCTCCACGGTAAACCGCAGGGCCGTGGCGTATTGAAGGCGAATCCAGAAGACTTTGTGGTGGTCGAAGATTTAGGCTTTGAACCGGACGGAGAAGGCGAACACGTTCTGGTACGCATCCTTAAGAACGGCTGTAACACTCGTTTTGTCGCCGATGCACTGGCAAAGTTTTTGAAAATTCATGCCCGTGAAGTCAGCTTTGCCGGGCAGAAAGATAAGCATGCGGTCACTGAACAGTGGCTGTGCGCGCGCGTGCCGGGCAATGTCATGCCTGATTTAAGCAAATTTGAGCTTGAAGGCTGTAAAGTGCTGGAGTACGCCCGTCACAAGCGTAAGCTGCGTTTAGGTGCCCTGAAAGGTAACGGCTTTACGGTGGTGCTGCGTGAAGTCAGCGATCGCGCTGACGTTGAAGCACGTTTGCAGGCTATTCTCGAGCGCGGCGTACCGAACTATTTTGGTGCCCAACGTTTTGGCATCGCCGGCAGTAACCTGCAAGGGGCGCTGCGCTGGGCGCAAAGCGATGCACCGGTGCGCGATCGCAATAAACGCAGTTTTTGGTTGTCGGCAGCCCGCAGCGCGTTGTTTAATCAAATAGTCAATGAACGATTGAAAAAAACAGACTTTAATCAAGTTGTTGACGGCGATGCGCTACAATTGTCTGGACGCGGAAGCTGGTTTGTTGCCACTCCTGAAGAACAGGCTGAATTACAGCGTCGCGTTAATGAAAGAGAGTTAATGATTACAGCGGCATTACCCGGCTGCGGTGAGTGGGGAACTCAGCGCGATGCGCTGGCGTTTGAACAGGCCGCCATTGCCGATGAAAGCGTGCTGCAGTCTTTATTATTGCGTGAGAAAGTCGACGCATCGCGTCGCGCTATGCTGCTGTACCCACAACAATTAAGCTGGAACTGGTGGGATGACGTAACCGTTGAGTTACGCTTCTGGCTACCGGCAGGTAGCTTTGCCACCAGTGTAGTAAGGGAACTTATTAACACAACGGGTGATTATGCGTATATTGCTGAGTAACGATGATGGGGTCCACGCGCCCGGTATACAAACGCTGGCGAAAGCGCTGCGTGAGTTTGCTGACGTACAGGTAGTTGCCCCGGATCGTAACCGCAGTGGCGCGTCTAACTCGCTGACGCTGGAATCTTCGCTTCGCACCTTCACCTTTGAAAACGGTGATATCGCCGTGCAAATGGGCACGCCTACCGACTGCGTCTATCTGGGCGTAAACGCGTTAATGCGTCCGCGTCCGGACATCGTAGTTTCCGGGATTAACGCTGGTCCTAATCTGGGTGACGATGTTATCTACTCTGGAACCGTTGCGGCAGCGATGGAAGGCCGGCACCTTGGCTTTCCCGCGCTGGCGGTCTCACTGGATGGTCATAAACACTACGATACCGCAGCCGCAATTACCTGCCGCATTTTACGTGCGCTGAGCCGCGAACCGCTGCGTACCGGGCGTATTCTGAATATCAACGTCCCGGACTTGCCGCTGGATCAGATTAAAGGTATTCGCGTTACCCGCTGCGGCAGTCGCCATCCGGCGGATCAGGTTATTCCACAGCAGGACCCGCGCGGTAACACGTTGTACTGGATTGGGCCGCCGGGCGAAAAATGCGATGCCGGGCCGGATACGGACTTTGCTGCCGTCGATGAAGGCTATGTTTCTGTCACGCCGCTGCATGTTGATTTAACCGCATACGGCGCGCATCAGGTTGTTTCTGATTGGTTAGACAGCGTGGGAGTCGACACGCAATGGTAAGCAGACGCGTACACACTCTTCTTGAACAATTACGTGCGCAGGGCATCAGAGATGAGCTTGTCCTTGATGCGCTCGCCGCCGTGCCGCGTGAAAAATTCATTGATGAGGCGTTTGAACATAAGGCCTGGGAAAACATCGCCTTGCCCATTGGTCAGGGGCAGACGATTTCGCAGCCTTATATGGTCGCACGTATGACCGAGTTGCTTGAGCTGACGCCACAATCGCGGGTGCTGGAAATCGGCACCGGTTCCGGTTACCAGACAGCGATTCTGGCGCATCTGGTGCAGCATGTGTGTTCTGTCGAGCGCATTAAAGGTTTGCAGTGGCAGGCGCGTCGTCGCCTGAAGCAGCTTGATTTACATAATGTTTCGACCCGTCATGGTGATGGATGGCAAGGCTGGCAGGCACGAGCGCCGTTTGACGCCATCATTGTGACAGCAGCACCGCCGGAAATCCCTACCGCGTTAATGACGCAGTTGGATGAAGGCGGCATTCTCGTCTTACCCGTGGGCGACGAGCACCAGTATTTGAAACGGGTGCGTCGTCGGGGAGGCGAATTTATTATCGATACCGTGGAGGCTGTACGCTTCGTACCCTTAGTTAAAGGGGAGTTAGCGTAGATATAGGTTCTGAATACCTGGAGTTTTCCTGGATATTCTGGAATTAGTAAGCGTATCGTGGTCACGTTTTCCAGTGTCCAGCCCGATGCCTTGCACGGTGATTACGTCACTGGTTGTTAACCAAATTTTCCTGGGGGATAAATGAGCGCGGGAAGCCACAAATTTACCGTTCGCCGCATGGCGGCATTGTCACTGGTTTCGTTATGGCTGGCAGGCTGTTCTAACACCTCGAATCCGCCTGCGCCGGTCAACTCTGTTGATGGCGGTGCGCCAACGAACACCAATTCTGGCATGCTAATCACGCCTCCACCTAAAATGGGCACGACGGCGACCGCACAGCAAACGCCGCAGATCCAACCGGTGCAGCGTCCAACCACGCAGTCAACACAAATTCAGCCCGTTGCGCAGCAGCCTGTACAGATGGAAAATGGACGCATTGTGTACAACCGTAAGTATGGGAACATTCCGAAAGGGAGCTATACCGGCGGCAGCACCTATACAGTTAAGAAAGGTGACACACTTTTCTATATTGCCTGGATAACCGGGAACGATTTCCGTGACCTCGCACAACGCAATAACGTTCCGGCCCCGTATGGCCTGAATGTGGGACAAACTCTGCAAGTGGGCAACGCATCGGGTGCGCCGATTACCGGCGGCAATGCCATCACCCAGGCGGATGCAGCACAGCAAGGAGTTGTGACCAACCCTGCACAAAATTCCACCGTCGCTGTTGCTTCGAAACCAACAATTACGTATTCTGAGGATTCAGGTGAACAAAGTGCTAACAAAATGTTGCCGAACAACAAGCCTGCTGGGACAGTTGTCACAGCGCCAGTAACGGCACCAGCAGTTAGCGCAACCGAATCGACTGCAAGCTCAACGTCTACCAGTGCGCCAATCTCCACCTGGCGTTGGCCGACTGACGGTAAAGTGATTGAAAACTTTGCGGCTACCGAAGGTGGCAATAAAGGGATCGACATTGCAGGCAGTAAGGGACAGGCTATTGTCGCGACCGCAGATGGACGCGTCGTATATGCCGGTAACGCACTGCGCGGTTACGGTAATCTTATTATCATCAAACACAACGATGATTACCTGAGTGCCTACGCCCATAACGATACAATGCTGGTTCGGGAGCAACAAGAAATCAAGGCGGGGCAGAAAATAGCTACCATGGGTAGCACCGGAACCAGCTCTACACGCTTGCATTTTGAAATTCGTTACAAGGGGAAATCCGTAAACCCGCTGCGCTATTTACCGCAGCGATAATTCGGCGGAACCAGGCTTTCACTTGCTTGTTCCGTTTAGGGATCACGGGTAGGAGCCACCTTTATGAGTCAGAATACGCTGAAAGTTCATGATTTAAATGAAGACGCGGAATTTGATGAGAACGGAGTAGAGGCTTTTGATGAAAAAGCCTTGAGTGAAGAGGAACCCAGTGATAACGACCTGGCTGAAGAGGAGCTGTTATCGCAAGGGGCCACACAGCGTGTGTTGGACGCGACTCAGCTTTACCTTGGTGAGATTGGTTATTCGCCACTGTTAACAGCCGAAGAAGAAGTGTATTTCGCGCGTCGCGCATTGCGTGGAGATGTAGCCTCTCGCCGTCGCATGATTGAAAGTAACCTGCGTCTGGTGGTTAAAATTGCCCGTCGTTATGGCAATCGTGGTCTGGCATTGCTGGATCTGATTGAAGAGGGCAATCTGGGGCTTATCCGTGCCGTCGAGAAGTTTGACCCGGAGCGCGGGTTCCGCTTCTCAACATACGCAACCTGGTGGATCCGCCAGACGATCGAACGGGCGATTATGAACCAAACCCGCACGATCCGACTGCCGATCCATATAGTAAAAGAGCTGAACGTCTATCTGCGTACCGCGCGTGAGTTGTCGCATAAACTGGACCACGAACCGAGCGCAGAAGAGATTGCTGAACAACTGGATAAACCGGTTGATGACGTCAGCCGTATGCTCCGACTCAACGAGCGCATTACCTCGGTAGACACCCCGCTGGGTGGCGATTCCGAAAAAGCGTTGCTGGATATTCTGGCCGACGAAAAGGAAAACGGTCCGGAAGACACCACGCAAGACGATGATATGAAACAGAGCATCGTCAAATGGCTGTTCGAACTGAACGCCAAACAGCGTGAAGTGCTGGCACGTCGTTTCGGTCTGCTGGGGTATGAAGCTGCGACACTGGAAGATGTGGGCCGTGAAATTGGTCTCACTCGTGAACGTGTTCGTCAGATTCAGGTTGAAGGTCTGCGTCGTCTGCGTGAAATCCTGCAGACACAGGGACTGAATATCGAAGCGCTGTTCCGCGAGTAAGCACAGTTCTATCAAGAAAGGCCAGTCTCAGTGAGGCTGGCCTTTTTCTTGGTTTATTGCCATCCGGCAGAATTACCCCATCATCTTGCGTACCAGTTGCGTGAACTGTTCACGCTCTTCCTCGCTCAACCTGCCCAGAAACTCATCATCAACGCTATCGCCCAGCGGCGCTGCGCTTGCCAGTAGTGCCTCACCTTGCTCAGTCAAATAGACAAACCGACGACGCTTATCCGCCGGGAAGTGTTCACGCCTGACCAGCTCACGCTTTTCCATACGGCTCAGCAGCTCGGCAAGCGTGGCTTTGGTGCAGACCGCGGCTTCGGTGAGAGCAACCTGTTCAATGCCGGGATGCTCGGCAATAGCGCGCATCACTGCGTACTGCGGCTTGGTGAGCTCCGGTAATTCGTGCTGCCAGCGTGACGTATGCTGCTGGAAAAGCTGACGTAACAGGTGAAAGGCTTTATTTCGTAACGGCATAGGGACTCCGGGATCGCGGTCGGCTTCTATCATAGCGGGTAATGCGCCATTTTTTAACGATCGTTTCTTTAGCTATCTGTGCGAGTCACCCTTGCCTGAAATGTATCGAGAGCGTATTTTAGCTAAAATGTTCGTACACGAACAAATATTGAGGGGCTGAATGAGACTGATCGTAGGGATGACCGGTGCAACGGGAGCACCGCTTGGTGTGTCGCTGCTACAGGCGCTGCGGGAAATGCCGGAGGTGGAAACACATCTGGTGCTGTCGAAGTGGGCGAAAACCACCATTGAACTAGAAACGCCTTATAGCGTCCGCGAGGTGTCTGCGCTGGCGGATTATTGCCACAACCCGGCGGACCAGGCGGCGACGATCTCTTCCGGCTCATTTCACACCAACGGCATGATTATTATCCCCTGCAGCATGAAAACGCTGGCCGGAATTCGCGCAGGCTATGCCGAAGGGCTGGTGGGCCGTGCTGCCGACGTGGTGCTGAAGGAAGGTCGCAAACTGGTGCTGGTGCCGCGTGAAATGCCGCTGAGTACCCTCCATCTGGAGAATATGCTCGCACTTTCCCGCATGGGCGTCGCGATGGTGCCGCCCATGCCCGCGTTTTATAACCATCCCCAAACGATCGACGACATCACGCAGCACATTGTGGCGCGCGTACTCGATCAGTTTGGTCTGGAACATCCGAACGCCCGTCGCTGGCAGGGTTTACGACCGGCGCAGAATTTTTCACAGGAGAATGAATAATGGCATTTGATGATTTGCGCGGTTTCTTGCAGGCGCTGGACGACCAGGGGCAATTGCTGAAAATCAGCGAAGAGGTGAACGCTGAGCCGGATCTGGCCGCGGCCGCTAATGCGACCGGGCGTATCGGCGATGGTGCACCGGCATTGTGGTTTGACAATATTCGTGGCTTTACCGACGCCCGTGTGGCGATGAACACCATCGGCTCATGGCAAAACCATGCCATTTCGATGGGGCTGCCGATCAATACGCCGGTCAGAAAACAGATTGATGAGTTTATCCGACGCTGGGATAAATTTCCGATTGCCCCGGAGCGCCGTGCGAACCCGGCATGGGCTGAGAATACTGTCGACGGCGAAGACATTAATCTGTTCGACATTCTGCCGCTGTTTCGTTTGAACGACGGCGACGGGGGCTTCTATCTCGACAAAGCTTGCGTGGTGTCGCGCGATCCGCTGGATCCGGATAACTTCGGCAAGCAAAACGTCGGCATCTACCGCATGGAAGTGAAGGGCAAACGTAAGCTTGGCCTGCAGCCGGTACCGATGCACGACATCGCGCTGCATCTGCATAAAGCCGAAGAACGCGGTGAAGATCTGCCGATTGCGATCACCCTGGGTAACGATCCGATCATTACCCTAATGGGCGCTACGCCGCTGAAGTACGATCAGTCTGAATATGAGATGGCGGGTGCGCTGCGTGAAAGCCCATACCCGATCGCCACCGCGCCGCTCACCGGTTTTGACGTGCCGTGGGGTTCTGAGGTGATCCTCGAAGGTGTTATCGAAAGCCGCAAACGTGAAATCGAAGGCCCGTTTGGTGAGTTTACCGGTCACTATTCCGGGGGGCGCAATATGACGGTGGTGCGTATTGATAAAGTCTCTTATCGCACCAAACCGATTTTTGAATCGCTGTATTTGGGTATGCCGTGGACCGAAATCGACTACCTGATGGGGCCTGCGACCTGTGTGCCGTTGTATCAGCAACTGAAAGCGGAATTCCCGGAGGTACAGGCGGTGAATGCCATGTACACCCACGGTCTGCTGGCGATTATCTCCACTAAAAAACGCTATGGCGGCTTTGCCCGCGCGGTCGGCCTGCGGGCGATGACCACGCCGCACGGTCTGGGCTACGTGAAGATGGTGATTATGGTGGATGAGGACGTTGACCCGTTCAACCTGCCGCAGGTGATGTGGGCGCTGTCGTCGAAGGTCAACCCGGCAGGCGATCTGGTGCAGTTACCGAACATGTCGGTGCTGGAGTTGGATCCGGGTTCCAGCCCGGCAGGGATCACCGATAAGCTGATCATTGATGCCACTACCCCGGTTGCACCGGATAACCGTGGTCACTACAGCCAGCCGGTATGCGATTTACCGGAAACCAAAGCCTGGGCTGAAAAGCTGACCGCCATGCTGGCCAACCGTAAATAAGGAGTAGCAGATGATTTGTCCACGTTGTGCTGATGAACATATTGAAGTGATGGCAACCTCGCCGGTGAAAGGCGTCTGGACGGTATACCAGTGCCAGCACTGCCTTTACACCTGGCGTGATACCGAGCCGCTACGCCGTACCAGTCGCGAACATTACCCGCAGGCGTTTCGCATGACGCAAAAAGACATCGATGACGCGCCAATGGTGCCGAGCATCCCGCCGCTGCTGGCGGAAGGTAAGCGCTAATCAAAATCCCGGGCGTGGCTTTGCCTTGCCCGGCCTATAATTGCTTAAATTCTTTTTTGCAGCATGACAGCAAGGACGTCATCAGAAACATGTCATTCTATCGGCGAGTCGTTTTATTATTTTTACTGGGAATGAGTTCTGGCGTGCAAAGCGCATCACATGAACAAATTATGCAAATCTATAATAGCGAGTCCGTTGGCTCTGTTGTTAAATGTCAGGCCCATATGGATGTTAAGAGTGGCGATAGCACAATCCCAGTCCAGATTATGTCTGTAATGACGGTAACTGGTCGGCAATTTAATTATCTATATTATAATAGCGAGATAACTTATTCACTCGTTAATGCGGCAAAGCCTTATATGTATGTGTCTGTTTCGGCAGAAGAAAGTATTAAAGAAGATCAGCGAAAAATACGTGTTGAGCTCGACCTTTCAACCCTGAGTGTCGATTTTCCTGGAAACCCTGAAATGGCGAATACAGTGCGCGAACTTTTTCGGGAACAACGCGTTACGTACGCTGATTATACAGATATTACCGTCAATGAACCGCCGAGCTATACGATCAGGCAATATACCAAAGATTCTATTTCTGGCGTCATTCTCCAGATATGTACGCCGATGGCGCAACGCTGAGGGGCCAGGAAATGGCAGTTCATGTAGGCCCGATGAGCGCAGCGACATCGGGCACAACGAGTGTTACACCAGGCTTTTCAACCGATAAATCCATTCCAGCGCCTGACGCGGCGTCAGGGAATCCGGGTCGAGATTTTCCAGCGCTTCTACAGCGGGAGATGTTTCTTCCGGTGCTGAAAGTAGCGACATTTGCGTCCCGTCTACCTGGGTTGCGGCGGCATTTGGCGTAATGCTTTCCAGTTCGCGCAGTTTTTGCCGCGCACGTTTGATGACGTCTTTCGGCACACCGGCCAGCGCAGCGACGGCCAGACCATAGCTTTTGCTTGCCGCACCATCCTGCACACTATGCATAAAGGCAATCGTATCGCCGTGCTCTAATGCGTCCAAATGCACATTGGCAACGCCTTCCATCTTCTCTGCTAACTGAGTCAGTTCAAAGTAGTGGGTTGCGAACAGCGTCAATGCCTTGATTTTATTGGCAAGATTTTCTGCGCACGCCCATGCCAGCGACAGACCGTCATAGGTGGAGGTGCCGCGCCCAATCTCATCCATCAACACCAGGCTGTTCTCGGTGGCGTTATGCAAAATATTGGCGGTTTCGGTCATCTCAACCATAAAGGTCGAACGACCGGACGCCAGGTCATCCGCTGCGCCCACGCGGGTAAAGATGCGATCGATCGGACCTATCTCAACCTTTTGCGCCGGAACATAGCTGCCGATGTAGGCCAGCAGGGCGATCAGTGCGGTCTGGCGCATATAGGTACTTTTACCGCCCATATTCGGCCCGGTGATGATCAACATCCGGCGCTGAGGTGAAAGATTCAGCGGGTTGGCAATAAACGGTTCGGTCAGCACCTGTTCAACCACCGGATGACGACCTTCGGTAATACGAATGCCGGGTTTATCGGTGAAGGTCGGGCAGGTGTAATTCAGGGTATAAGCCCGTTCGGCCAGATTGACCAGCACGTCGAGCTCGGCCAGCGCGCTGGCGCTCTGCTGTAAATCCGCCAGGTGTGGTAACAGCATGTCGAAGAGTTCGTCGTACAGCTGTTTTTCCAGCGCCAACGCTTTACCCTTCGAGGTCAGGACTTTGTCTTCGTACTCTTTGAGTTCAGGAATGATGTAGCGTTCGGCATTTTTTAGCGTCTGGCGGCGCACGTAGTTAATGGGCGCCAGATGGCTTTGACCGCGGCTGATCTGAATGTAGTAACCGTGTACACCGTTAAATCCAACCTTAAGCGTGTCCAGCCCGGTGCGTTCACGCTCGCGGATCTCCAGTCGGTCAAGATAGTCGGTCGCGCCATCGGCCAGCGCCCGCCACTCGTCCAGTTCATCGTTATAGCCTGGCGCAATGACGCCACCGTCGCGTACCAGTACTGGCGGGGCTTCAACGACGGCGCGTTCCAGCAGTTCACGCAGTTCGCTGAACTCGCCCATTTTCTCGCGTAGCATCTGTACCGGCGCGCTGTCGACGCCTTCCAGCTGTGCACGCAGTTCAGGTAATTGCTGAAAGGCGTGGCGCATACGGGCCAGATCGCGTGGACGCGCGGTACGCAGTGCCAGGCGGGCCAGAATACGCTCCAGATCGCCGACCTGACGCAGAACCAGCTGTAATTCGCTGGTGACATCCTGCAGGGCGCCGATCGTCTGCTGACGTTCGGTGAGGATTTTGGTGTCGCGAACCGGCATATGCAGCCAGCGCTTAAGCATGCGGCTGCCCATCGGGGTGACGGTGCAGTCGAGCACCGAGGCCAGCGTATTTTCGATACCGCCGGCCAGATTCTGGGTAATCTCCAGATTCCGGCGTGTGGCGGCATCCATAATGATGCTGTCCTGCTGGCGTTCCATGGTGATGGAACGAATATGCGGCAGCGAGGTGCGCTGGGTATCTTTCGCATATTGCAGCAGACAGCCTGCGGCACATAAGCCGCGCGGTGCGTTTTCGACACCAAAGCCAATCAGGTCCCGCGTGCCAAACTGTAAGTTAAGCTGCTGGCGGGCGGTATCAATTTCAAATTCCCACAGCGGACGGCGACGCAGTCCGCGACGGCCTTCGATCAGCGAGGTCTCGGCGAAATCTTCGGCATACAGCAGTTCTGCCGGGTTAGTGCGCTGTAATTCTGCCGCCATGGTCTCACGGTCGGCTGGTTCACTGACGCGAAAGCGCCCGGAGCTGATGTCTAGCGTGGCATAGCCGTAGCCTTTGCTGTCCTGCCAGATGGCGGCCAGCAGGTTGTCCTGACGCTCCTGCAACAACGCTTCATCGCTGATGGTACCGGGCGTGACGATGCGGACAACTTTGCGCTCAACCGGACCTTTGCTGGTGGCCGGGTCGCCAATTTGTTCGCAAATGGCAACCGACTCCCCCTGATTCACCAGTTTTGCGAGGTAGTTTTCTACCGCGTGGTGGGGAATGCCCGCCATCGGGATCGGTTCGCCCGCGGATGCGCCGCGCTTGGTCAGCGAGATATCCAACAGCTGCGACGCACGTTTGGCATCGTCATAAAACAGTTCGTAAAAGTCGCCCATGCGGTAAAACAGCAGGATCTCCGGGTGCTGAGCCTTCAGCTTAAGATACTGCTGCATCATCGGCGTATGGTTAGAGAATTCCTTCTCAATGTCTTCATTCATATTGATTTTACTCATTTTTTTAATCTTTCAGGTACTCATGTGGCCCCATTTAAACCCCTGTTAAACTCACATGAACCCACAAATTTGTAGCTCACTTGTAGCCCAATGCGTGATAGATTGGTTTTACTCTTTCTCTGGGCTACAAATGGTGGTGATACTTTGAAAACAACTCTCAGTCAGTCCTTTATTATCAACAAGTTAAGTATCAATGTTAAACCTGCACTTAGTAGCTCAGGAAAAGTTGTTTTCGAAGCTAACTCCGACCAAAAACCTTACATAGTCTTTGATGATCACAGGGAAGCCCCAGTGGGATTCGGAGTTAAGGTAAGTTTGACGAAAAAAACGTATGTAATCCAGAGAAGAGTGTCTTCTGGTAACCGTAGTTTGAGTGAGGGTAAGAAACCCAGTTCTGTATTAAAAGTGAAAGTAGGCAATGTGTCTGATTTTCCGAACATTGATCAAGCTCGTGAAGCTGCCAGGCAATTGGTTCAGACCATGATCGCCACCAAAAGAAATCCCAATAGGATTAAACGAGAAACAGAGGCTTCTGAACTCACTATCAATGAAGTGTTTGCTCAATATCGTCAACACCTTCTTGGCAGGTCTAAACCAGCCAAACCAAACACACTGTCAGTGTTAGACAAGGCAGAAAATCGTTTAAAGGAATGGGCTGGTCTCCGGGTGAAGGACTTAACAGGCAATGAAATCCTACGTAAGTTTGACGAGATTGCTTCAAGAGCCAGGACAGCAGCCGAGCAAACTTTTAGATGGGCTAATGTTGCTGTCAGACATGCTATCGAGATTGAAGCAAGTAATGCACAGACTCAACAAAGACAACCATCACTGTCATACAATCCGTTTTCAATACTAAAAGTGCAGAAAAAATTCAGGACTCGTTCTGAACTTGAAGATAGTTATAAAGCCAAAGGAGTCCGAAATCCTCTATCACCAAAGGACACACTCGGTCGGTTCTTAACTGCATTGCATAACAAGAGAAGTTTTAACCGTTTGGGTTGTGATTACCTGCTGTTGACAGTTCTTCTTGGTACTCGAAAAGAAGAAACCGCAGCCTTGTGTTGGAGAGAAGCTTTAACAAATGAAGAGGCTAAAACGACAAGTTATGTAGATCTTGAAAATCGTATCATTCGCTTCTATGACACTAAGAATCGAAACGACCATGAGTTACCAATTTGTGATGCGGTGAAGGTGATACTGGAAGACAGAAGGGACATTGTTCAGGAAGCCGAAACTCGTAAAGAAAGACTAAAATGGGTTTTTCCCGCTCGATCGAACCGGAGCAAAGTTGGTCATTACTCTGACAGCAAAAGTTTGAGAGAATACCTTTGTGCAGAAGCAGGTATTGTTAAACTTGGTATGCATGATCTTCGTAGAACTTTTGGTCGTGTAGCAGAAGAGCTTGTTTCTTATGCTGTTGTTAAGAGACTACTTAACCATCGTAATACAACTGACCCAACGGAAAGGTATGCTGTTCCCGATAATGATAGAATCTTCGAGGCATTACAAAAGATTGAGTTGCATATCTTGAAAAGTAGCCCTAAGTTGTATAATGATATTCTTGCATCAGCTAAATACCCACCCCTAAACGAGTAAACAAACCACGCGAGGACTAAATTATGGGACCTATTACCACAGCAATAGTTTCAAGGGCTATCTATGATTTATTGCTGGCTGGAATATCTTTCACAAAAGATAATATTAAAAAGAAACTAACTGAATTTATTACAAGTGATGAAAATGCTGAACTTTTAGCAGAAAAAATAGAAAAATTGAATGTTAATGATGATATGAGTGAAAAAGCTATTGAGAAACATTTAAAAGCCAACCCGGAAGTGATGAATGTACTTGAAAATATCCCTAATGCATCAATAGTCTCAGTAAAACAAACACACTATGGGACAGGCGATAATGTTGGAAGAGATAAAATCATTAATGGGAATAATGAGTAATGGAAAGTTTGAATCAAGCACATTATGGACCAGGAGATAATGTCGCTCGTGATAAAAATTTATTTATTGAGAATTATAATACGTTCATTAATTTAACAGTGCCAGAAGATCTTAGAGAACCTGTTAAAAAAATATTAAGTGATATATCTAATAGGAAAATATTAGATGCAAAAACGAAAATTGATTTAATTTTATCTATTAAAAATCAAACAAAAGAAATTAATGATCTTTTTGTACTATTGAGAATAAAGGCTGATTTAGTAGAAGACGCAAATTCTCATGCGGAATTTTCTATTCTTAATGAAATAGTTTTATCATCTAATAATGAAATGATAAAAGATCTATCACTATCTTTATTATTAAGACTTGAATTTAACAAGTTTGGCAAAGATAGAATGATGGATAGGTATAATTCAACAGATGTTAAAGGCCCTTTTAGTAGGGCTTTGTTGCTTGAGTTAACACTAAGTGAAGAAGTTTTGCAGGAGAGAGCCTCAACAGGGAAGCATGGTTTAACCGAAGAGGAATTGATTGGTCTGATCTCAGGTTTATTCAGAGTAAAAAGTTTTGAGACTGCATTAGATGTTGCAAATTTTTTAGTGGACTATTTCCCAAGTTATAATTCCAGAGTTATACATTTGTTCACAAGAGGTATGTTACTTAATCAAGACATAGTTGGTGACGATTACTGGCTGTTATCACAAAAAGAAAAAGATCGGATATCGAACCTTATAGATGAAACACTCAAATTATATGCTGAGAGCCAAGGGAGTGATTTTAGGCTTTTTAATGTAATTGTTCCCTGCTATTTGTTTACGAAGGAAGGAGATGAAAGACTGAGGGAAATTCTTATAAAAAACATAGATTCAGTCGATAAAATAAGTCAAGAATTAGCCAATAACCTTCGTGTTTTACACCTTAATGAACAGGAGCAAGAAAGCCACCCTGTTAATATCATTCGAAGATGTAGCGGTGATAAAAGTTATAAGGAAGAGATAGTTAAAGGAATTCTTTCTAAAGAGGTTATCTCCTTATCAGATTTTATCCTTGCAAGAGAGTTGATAGACGATACCAGTTTGATTGAGTGGATCGATACCGGGGGGGCAATACAAACCGACCAAGGAAGGCTGAGTGAGCTTTTCTCAAAGTTAAAATTAAATTTATATATTGAGCAGAGCGATATAAACAGAAGAGACAGTAAGATAGTAGATGATATTATCGAGGAAATTGGTGATTGTGACAACGATGATTTTAAATCAATAAACTCAGTATTTATATATAATATTTCAGAAGATTTAAGAGAAGTTGAAAGGAACAATCAGCTATGTGAATTAATGGGAAAATACTTCGACAATAAACATTGCTACTGGTGTTCTCCAATTGTTTACCAATATCTTAATGGGTTGTACGAAACAGGTTTGTATCAAGCTTTTTGTTCTCTTTATGATATTGTTGATAACAAAGACAAACCTATGTCAATTCATACAATGGCATTGTCTACCTACTTGTCCCACAATGAAATGGGAAAGGCATTGTCGTTAATTGAAGAATATAATACGAGTCAGGATCTTGATTTTATAAGATTAAAACTCCATGCTTTTGAAAAAATTGGGTATTTTTCAGCGATAGAAAAAGTTGTAAATGATACTGATTATAAAAAATTCAAAGAGCCAACTAATAGTCTATTAAGATTAAATGATAAAATCATATCGCTGGGATATACAAGATTTGGTCATGATTTAGCTATTAAATTTTTTTTGGATTCGCCAGAAAAAAAACTATAAGTTTGTATCGCATATTTGTATGCAAATAATGATGTCAAAGAAAAGTAACCAAGAGTTTATTCCTTCTGATGATGTTGAAGGTGTAGTTTGTGGGGTTCATTATAATGATAATGGCAAAGACCTAACAAAAATCATTGTAGCTGGCTCTTCTATTAATAGTAATTATTTTATTAGTAGTGATTCTCCTGTTGCAAAAGTATTACTAAATAGCAAGTTAGATGAAGTAAATAAAGTGGGGATGAAAAGATTAATTTTAAAAGAAAGAATGCCTCCCTATGTTGCTGTATTACGGTTAGCTCACGAAATTAGAAATGAGTCAAACGATGGAACGGATCTTTTTCAGTCTATTAGTTTACCTTCAGATCCGGAAGAGATGATAAATGTTATAAAAGATTTTTTACCTAAAAAGGAACCAAAGCAAGATTTAAATATAAATGAGAATATTCCAGTAAACTTTAGATTAGATCTAATTGCTAAGAACGAACAAGTTAAAGCATCAATGATCAGCCTTACTGATAAAAATATAAAGATAAAAGATTTTGAAGCAGGAGGCGATGATATCGAAGGTGATATATCAACAGATATTTTTACAATCTGCTATATTTGTATCAACTCTTTTGTTAATTTTTTCATCGAGAAAGATATTAAATTTTTGCTAATAGAAGAAGATGCCCAGGCAATCAAGTTGTGGTTAGAAGCAATAGAGGAAGATGAATACAAGACTATCGGATTAAATGAAAATGGAAAAATTAATATAAATACATCCGAAAGTATTAAAGCTTATCATGGTGAGTTTATTAAAAATCTTTATGCTATTCAAAAGCAAATAAGAGTACATTATCCTAAGATCGGTAATATCCCTAATGAACTTAATATGTTTCGTAAAATTGTTGGGGATGACTATTTAAAAAATATTTATGCCAGTATTACAAACGGAATACCATATTTCACGGCCGATTTGATGGCAAATATATTCTTTCACAAAGTTTTAAATATGAAGGTTATCGACTTTCATAAATATATCAATGAAGCGGTTAAATATACCTCTTATGGTGAACGCGAAAGGGGAATATTATTACATAGTGCTGGAATGTATCCTTATCCGCTATCAATAGAAGATATATATAATTTGGCATATTCTAAAAATGATGAAACAGGTTACTTTTTAGGAGAGTTAATCAAGCTATATTCTGGTAGATTCAATGATAAGATTGATTTATATGCTCTTATGAGCCAGTTATTTTTTAGGTATTTGCAGAAAAGCTATACTAATAACCAAATATTTAACGGGAAACTTAAAGATACGGATTTTTCGTTCATAAACCCTTATGGGGCGAGAATCGACAGGATATTCTATATTTGTTGTTATGCTATAATTAAAATGAAAAATGGCCTGACATGTGAAGAAAACTTAGCAAGATTCTTAGCTTTCATCTTATGTGAATTCACATCGAATGCGAAGTTTTTGAATTTGGTATTTTGGCTTGCTTCTAACTTTGTTTCTGGACATTTTCTTAATGTCAAAAAATTAAACGAGTGTTTGGAAGAACTGCTTATAATTGAAGAATAAATTAGATTTTAATGAATGAGTGGAGGAAGTATGCCAATAGTTGACACCCTAAGGGACTTCACAGAAGCTTGGAAATTATTTGGGGAACTGCCGGATGATACAGCATTAAATGTTGAACTTACTGCCCTATATCTTGGAGTAAGTGTTAAGACTCTCGCTCGCTATCGCCAAAATGGAGATGGACCTCCTTACATTCAATATCCAACAGGCAACAGTAAAGCTCGTAATCAACGAGTAAATTATTTACTGCGTGATTTAAAAATTTGGAGGGATGGGCATAAAATCGTAAGCACGATGCAAGCGGCACAAGTTCGTGGACTTGCATTTAACTCATTGATCGACTTCACGATTCCGCAACCATTCTGGCATATTGATAATTCTGCTGAGTTACAGAATCGAAATAAAATCCTATCACATGCACTTAGAACACCAGAAGAAAGATTTAAAATTTATTTAGCAGAAAAACACATCAATATCGTTTGGATCTCAGTAGAAGAAGCTTTGCTTTTAGATTGGACAGATCTAAGCGAAAGACAAATATTCCATGATTCGTTTGTTAACTTTTTAAGTAATGTAATCCAGCTTTCTACTTCTGCACAAGAAAATCTGATTCTAAATAATATATTGAAAAAATAAATGATTTATTTAAATAGCTGATTATCAATATCGGCTATTTTTTTATTCATTAAAAATAAAATTGACAAAATAATTTTTAATGATTATATAACCATTACCATTATGAAAAATGCAAAAAACAAAGCTGTTTTCTAATGATATTTTGCATAATGTTTTACATATTTTAGGAACATTGGCTTGTTGTATGGTTTGAATAAGGTTTTAGTTGTTCTCAGGTAAACAGAAGGGATTATATATTCCCCAGCTGGGGAATCGCAAAAATTAACTAAGAAAATCGTTCATAAACAAGTCGTTATCACATATATAAACTCCTAAAATGCAAAATTATTATTGCCAAAATAAAAATAAATGTTACACCTAATAAAAAAGCAAAAAAGGAGAGTGTATGTATAAAATAAAAATAGATAAATTTCGTCTTGATTCAGGAGAGCGATATTGCATTGTGACAAATAAAGAAACTGGTATTCCCCTTTATTATCCGAACTTATACCTAACTACACAATTTAGAAATAATGGACATGCATTAGCTACGATAGAATCAAAAGCAGTTAATATTACAATCTTTTATAGATTCTTAGAAAAAAACGATATAGATATTGAAACAAGGATTCTGGGAGGGGTATTTTTATCAGGGGGAGAAATTGAATGTATGGTTTCATATTTGGGGGCTGTTTCTGAACTAAGGAATAGCATAATAAATAAAGGATTGGGTTATGTATCAAAAAAAACCTTACGCAATAGAATAAATAGTATTCTCTCATATATGACATGGTTAGTTGATGAATTATTGCAATATGATTCCTCCAGACATAAAACCAGTTTTTCTAGAATGATAAAGGCGATTGAAGTCAGAAGACCAAGGGATCATGACAACAAAAATAGTGAAGATAATAAAAATAAAACACTTAAAGATGATTCAGTAGTTACTTTAATGAAACTGATTGATCCACAGTCACCTTCTAATCCCTTTGATCCAGATGTTAGAAATAGAAATGCAATTATTATTATGATTCTCACTGAATTAGGTATAAGAAGAGGAGAGTTATTAAATATTAAGATTGACGATATAAATTTTCAGAAAAAAAGGATATGTATTCGAAGACGAGCCGACGAGATCTCTGATCCAAGATTGAATCAGCCTTTAGTAAAAACTCTTAGCAGAGAACTTCCACTAAGTGAAGTATTAGCTTCAAGATTAATGGAGTATATCATTCATGATCGAAAACTATATTTAAAAGGAAAGTCTGAATTTCTTTTTATAACTTATAAACATGGACCATATCAGGGTAAACCATTAAGCATATCAGGATATCAAAAAATAATTTCTAAAATAAGTATAAGTGATCGTTTACTTATAGGATTCTCAGGACATAAGTTAAGACATACTTGGAATTATGATTTTTCTCGCTTTATGGATTCGCAAAATCAAAGTGAACGAAAACAAGAAGTCATGCGGGAAAAGCTAATGGGCTGGAAAGAAGGTTCAGGTACTGCTTCAACTTATAATAGGAGGTTTATAGAAGAGCAAGCTGACGAAGCTTCAATTAGATACCAAAAAAAATATAGTTATAAAGGTAAGGGGAGTCAAAATGACGAATAAATTGAATTATAGGGGGAAAGATTATGAACTGTTAACTGCAAATAGTGGATATAAATTTTCGATAACAGATAACATTTGGATTTTAGATAAAAATATCAGATTAAACATTATCCTTATTCTTGAGAAATTACATATATCGCACCACGATTCATTTTTGAATACTCTAAGTTTTTTTGCTACAACGAGATCAAGTTCATATACAAAGAAAATGTTTTGGGCTTTTAATGATTTTATAAAAAGTTCTAAAGATGGACTCATAACTGATCTTTATGTAAGGAATTATCATAAGCGATCATTAATAAGCAGACCAGATCACCTTGAAAGCATGAGGATATTTTTTAAAAAATGGCTCTATTTAGAATTACCGGGAGTAAACGAATGTCAGGTGGAAAACCTGTATAAGGGAAGAACAAAAAAAAGAAGAGTTGGTGAAATGGTGAATGCAATGGATTTAAAGAAAGGCCCTTTAACTGAAAATGATATCATTAATTTCAATGAGGGGGCAATGCTTCTATATGAAAGAGGACAGATTACGCTTGCTGAATTGACTATGGCCTTGGTAACTTCATATACAGGAAGGAGACCAATACAAACTTCTCACTTGAAATTAAAAGACATATTAAGCATATTTGGTAATGGTTTTAATGAAATTGCATTGCAATACCCAAGAGCGAAGCATAGTGGGTCATTTCGTTCGGAATTTAAAAAATTAAAAATTATTGAAGAACTTAATGATTTGTTAGTCATATTAAGCAGGGAGAATATAAATACTATAGAGCATGAGCTTGAACGACCTTTAACTGACGACGAGTTAGTAGAACTTCCACTATTTATTGATTTAAATGCTTTAACCCAAGTCCAAAATAAAAACAGTTTTTATCAAATGCTATTGACCGATTTCCTTCATATAAAAGCTAATCTAATCACGAGCAAAATACAAAAAATTGCAAATAAACTTGGTTCACTTGAATATGCGGATACTATCAATGCAAGACGATTTAGATATTCTTTGGGAACAAGAGCCGCACAAGAGGGTTATGGGGTGAATACAATAGCAGAATTACTGGATCACCGTTCTGCAAAATTTGTGGCTTGTTATGTTAAAAACCTGCCTGAACATGCAGATAAAATAGACGAAGTAATGACTGAAAGCCTATCCAAGTATGTTAATGCTTTCAAGGGTGAGTTGGTTAATAATGATACAGGTGGTATAAAAATAAGAAATCATAAAGGTATAAATTCTGGTAATTGTTCTAATTGTAATGATTGTAATGCTCCAATCCCATTACCTTGTTATACATGCCCTTACTTTAAACCCTGGATTGAAGCACCTCATAAGGATGTTTATGATTTCCTTATGAAAGAAAGAGCAAGAATTGCAGAAATAACAGAGGATATTAAAACAGCAACAGCATTAGATAGGACAATAATGGCCGTAAGTGAGGTTATTAAAAAATGTGATTTGATAAAAGAGGGTAGGTTATTATGAGTGTCATTAATATAGAGGAACTTAAAAATAAAAAAATATCTGAATCTTTAAGTGCTTTTATTGAAGAAATGAAATGTGTGGCAATCTATGAAATGGGGATGGACTGGGACTCAGATAAATGGTGTGTTAATCGTGTAGGAATTAAGTTTACAAAGGTGAGCGAAAAAACCAAACATAATGAAAAAATGAATTCTGCTTTTATTTGTTTCGCAAAGGCATATGTTATTCATGAATATCCTTGTGAGCCACATAGATTGTCAGTGATAATTCCTGCGTTACGGTGTTTTGAATACATTCTCGATAAGAAATTAGATTCTGATAACATTTGCAATGTTAATTACAGTATCCTTGAGGAAATACTTTCCTTTATCAAAAGAAAATATTCCAATAATTATGTTTTTATCCTAAACAAAGAACTGAAAAGGATCGTGTCGTTTTTACACGAAAAGTCATTCACCTATAAGGCTATCGGTAATTGGAAGAGCACTATAAGAGATAATCGAGATAATTTTCTATATGATGGAAAGCATAGTGATAAGCTAATAAAAGAAGAGGTCTTGTATATATTTGCTGATATATTCAGTCAAGATTTAACAGACATTAGGGACATTTTTACTACTTCCACTTTTGCTTTACTAATGTCTGCACCTTCTCGAATTTCAGAAGTTCTATCTTTAACTGTTGATTGCATGTATACACAGAGAACAAGAAAAGGTGATCAGAAATGGGGATTACGTTTTTGGGCCGGTAAAGGGTTTGGTGGTGATATCAAATGGATTCCGAGTGTTATGGTTGCGATAACACAAAAAGCAATAGATAGAATATTAGATGCAACAAAAGAATCAAGGAGATTTGCCAAGTTAATGGAATTGGATTTTAAATCATTCCATAATCAGCCTCAATTTAAGAGGTATAGAGAAAACGAAGCACTTACGATTATTCAAGTGTGTGAAATATTATACAATAGAGTGATATCAGAAAAGGAGGGAGTTAAAATCTTAAAGCGACTATCACTAAAATATGATAATAATGTTTATTCATTGAAAACCTTGTGGGAGGAATTACAAAGTAGATTACCAGAAGGATTTCCTTGGTATAATAAAAAAAGGAATATTAAATATAGCAATTTATTGTTTTTATTTTTCAAAGACACTTTTCACCCTAATAAATCCGATAATATAATAGAGGTTTATAATCCTGATAGAAGGTTGTTTCAGGCTAATGTGTTAGCTCGCAAAAATTCGGATAATATTTTCAGACGATATGGATATCAAAAAGAGCATGAAAGAAAAATTAACTTCCACTCTCACCAAGTGAGACATTTATTGAATACATTAGCTCAACGAAATGGAATGACCGAATACGAATTAGCTAAATGGTCAGGAAGAGCAAGCATAAAACAAAATCGAGTGTATAACCATGTCAGTGAAGAAGAAGTTCTCGAAGAATATGAGTCTTTAAAAAGTAGTGATACTAATTATCTGATTACTAAAAATATAACAATTCGTGATCCTGTTTCGAAAGAAGCTCTTTTATCAATCAATCATGGTGCTATTCATAAAACCGAATTTGGATATTGTGTTCATGACTATACTTTATCGCCATGTGAAAAATTCAGAGATTGTTTGAATTGCTCAGAGCAGATCTGTGTCAAAGGTAATTTTGATAGTCTTGAAAGACTTAAAGAGCGATTAATTGATACTAATAAATTAATAGATATCACTATAAAAAATTCAGACGAAAATGATAGCCAATTAGATCAGGATCGCTGGTTAACTTTCCATTTAAAAAATAAACAACGATTACAGGAGTTAATTGGTATCTTAGAGAATAACGAAGTGCCTGACGGTTCATTCATTCGATTGGCTAACAAAAGTTATTCACACTTATCAAGAGTCATAAATTCAAATAAATTATTGGAACATAAAAATGGAGAAAATGATGTCAAAAAAATTAACTAAAAAGGACAAAGTACTAATTATAAATACTATAATAGGTTGGAGTGAACCAGGCATTACTTGGGAAGAGCTTTGTAAGGAATGTTCTACATTTCTTGATCATAAGCCGAGTAGACAATCTTTATCATATCATAAAGACATAAACGAAGCCTTTCGAAGTAAGAAGAATGGAATAAAAAACAATCAAAACAATTTCAAGAAACCTTCTTCGCTTGCTATTGCTTCCCAAAGGATTTTTCACCTGGAGTCAAAAAATAGAGTGCTTGAAGAAGAAAATAGGAATTTAAAGCAACAATTCGTTATATGGCAGTATAATGCGTATAAACACAACATAAATAAAAATATTTTAGACGAACCATTGCCACCAATAGACAGGGGCCGGTCGGATAGAAAACTAATTTAAATTGTCATTAATATATTACGCTGTAAATATTTATTTACGAATAGCTTGATTATTTATAATAACGTGCTAAATGTATATGTATTGTCAGGACGACAATTAAACATTTTGCAAGGATGCAATTTATGGACAAAAACAATTTTAATTCAGTAATGACACTTGAAGAACAGCTTGTTGTCATCATAGATAAATACATATCAAAACGATATCAGCCACATGATAAAAGTTTTTCCCGACAATTATATTTAGTTTTTGTTGGATATCACTTAAAGTATTTCTATCCCAAACAACTTTATACTCGTTCTAATCGCAACATAGACAACATCATGACGATGTTCAGTTCTGTGTATAAATGCCTTACAAGTAATCTACTGCGACAATTAAACAATAAAGAGGCAGTTCTTCGTGAACTAAACTCTCTCGTTAACTATATTGATGACAATCAGGAACGAGCAGAAGATATTTATAACACTTTTAAAGCTCAATATGAAATGAGAGTTATTGAAAAACAAATCATTCACGAAGTTGTTAAAGTTAGGAATTTAAGACTGTAATATTCATGAGTATAAATCCTGTAATTTATTTGAATATTATCTTTTTTCACGCTAAATAAAAGAAAACGATAATATTATTGCAGGATTATTTATGATCAGAAAAGAATGGTTAGAGTTAGAGCCAGAGGTTTTACCACTTTCTACACATAGGGGTATGCTTGACCAGACTCTTTTATTTGAAGCTACAAGCGTTGATGAAGTGAACTGGTTGATTAAAAATGGTGTTGATATCAACCACCGAAATTTCGTTGGTAAAACCGCACTGTGGAAATCGGGTTATTATGATTATGAAATTGAAATAATAGATCGATTGTTTGAAGCAGGTATTAATCCAGATCTTTTAAATTTTGAAGGTGAGCATGTTTTATCGGGAATGGGTTATTTTGGACATCCTGAAATATTTATGAAGCACAGGGGTAAAATAAAGTCTACTGACATTCATATCAGGGATATACATTTATCTCACATTGATAAAATGAAACGAGGTATTGAAATACTTCTGGGAAATGGCTTTCAGGTGCATTATCCCCGCTATATGAATATTGAGGACATTACTCTCTGGGATGAAGAGCAGGCATGGTATCGAACAGAGCAAGAAAATACTAACATGAAAATATACTATATGAAAAAACGAAATGATTACATCAAATTTTTAGAGTATCTGGACAAACAAAAAAGAGCTATAAGATTAGTTAGTGTCAGAGCGAATAGCAAGGACATTACTCTCTTTGATATTAAGGAAATGATTGAAAGACTTCGATTAATGAAACCAGAATTGTATATTGTTAAGTAGTCTAATTTTTGTTTGATTTTCCCAACGGATAGCATCATACTTATAGCTCATTTGGTTTATAAGAGAACAACCTCATGGCTTATGGAAAAAATCCCTTCTCAAAATCACCACTCCCAACAGGTGATTTTAAAACCTCTCAAAAAAGACTTACCGCAGAGATAAAAGAAGTCGAAGGTAAAAAAGTCATTTTTATCTATTATGAAGGGACTAATGATGTTTATGATGGTCCAGAAGCGACTCAATACACTACACTTGAAGATGCACAAGGTTTCTGTAACAATTATAATAAACAGCTAAATATTGAATGAACATTCAAATAAAAAGCCCCTACTATTAGGGGCTTTTTAGTTAGATGGTTTGTAATTTTTATTGTTGTATTTCTTTCCAGATACCGTCTGATTTTACCAACCTAATTGGTTTTGTTTGTTTCATATTGTTAATGGAAGCATCTACGATGCAGTTGTAAACATTGTTTACTTCTTCTGAGCAACTAACTTTCTTCACATAATCAATTTTCAAAAGATCTTTTTCTGGAATACTTGAGTTCAGAGCTTTCATACTTGCATTTGATCTATCTACGACACTTTTGAAAGCAATGTATATATCATCTTGGGATGGCTCACTGTTACATGCGGTTAAAAGAAGTGTAGTAAGGATAACTGTGAGAATTGAGTATATTTTCATTTTCTTATCCAGAAATAATTAATTAAGAATACCAGTTTTGGTGTTGTTGTTGTCAGAGGAGAAAGCCCATTTACTGACAGTCTCTCCTTTAAAATCTATTTCAAGCGTTTTAGACTGAGTCTGAGAACCGCCAGTTAGCAAACCGACAACAGGGATAAAAGTCGAGGCATTAAACTGATTGTTATACATGAAGTATCTCCACTGCTCATTTCCGTCATCAAGTGTGGTTCTTGTATCAGGCTCACCTAACTTAGTGAGCAATTCCGTCTTAGTTGTTTTGTTTTTAATGATCTTTGACTGGAGGCTTTGTGGTGTTTCATTTTTAAGATTCTGGTTCCCTGATGTTGAACAGCCAGAAATTAAAAATATCGCAATGAAAAATGAGGTAACAACAAAGTTATTCATTTAATGTTCCTTATTATATTTAAAATGGATGAGTTAGTTTTTATGTATGAAAAGGGCTCTGTGTGCAAATTTCTTACGTAAATAAAATCTTAAAGAAATTGCTGATGCAAAATATATAACGACAGTTAATATAAAGCTTTGACTGATAGCGAATATGAAGAAAGCAATTACTAACAGCACAATTCCTATGAGTAAAGCTAACCAGGATGAAACGGCTCCATATTTGATAGTCGAATGACAGCCAGTGCAGACACGAACACCATGTTCGCTTTCTTTAAAGCAAAATGGACACTTTATAGTTTCGTTTTTCATAGCTATCCCAATCTGAAAGATTAAATGCTGTTTGTAGGGATTCTCGATGACTCGTTGGCTTTAGTAAAATTGCTTGTACCGATCGATGATTGTTACTTGATAGGTGTGGGCTATCATAAATGAATTATCGATCTGTAATAACGATCAATTTTTGCTTGACTTAATCTAAATTAATAACCAATGGTTGAGTGTTTATCACAAATGAGATTTTTAACTTACTGTATATAAACGAAATTCCATCGACTTGTTTAACGATTTTATTGCATGGATTTTTGATAAGGTCGTATGGGTTTTGTGAAGAATGCTCTTCCCATAGCTTCTGAGAAGCTCTATGAACCTTCTTATGAATGGAATCCAGCCACTAAGCCTGGAGTGTTTTTGCCGTTGTACAACATTTTTTTGAAGAATCTTTTCTACGATTCCGTTTCTTCTGTCTTCTCTGAGTCGAAGTTCGAGTTCAGCAATTTTTTCACTTATGCTTTCCCTTGGTATATCCGTTGCAGCAACATCTTTTGCAGTAGCAGTAGCAGTAGCAGTAGCAGTAGCAGTAGCAGTAGCAGTAGCAGTAGCAGTAGCAGTAGCAACTGTGCTGGTATCAAGTAGTTGTGAGTTGTCTCGTTCAGGCTCGTAGTCGATGAGCTTTTGAAGATTTACCCAAGAATACTTTTTGCCAAGTTGAGATGCTTTGAATGCAATACCATTGAATACGAAAGAAAATCCGTTCATTCTCCCAGTGGTAGCTATGTTAGCTGTACATGAAACTTTCGCTTCCTCAAGCCTTATTAGGAAAGTTTTCACATCTGGTGAATCTGCCAAAGTTTTATCAAGGAGCATTTGTAACTGCTGCTTATTGCAGATCTCACCTGTTCTTTGTTCAAACATTGCTTCATTCCGGGAAATCTTTTTTGCTTTTTTTGTTTCTTTTCCAGTATCCGTAGGTTTTAGTGGTTCAGGGCCTTTTGTGATAGTGAGACTGTATTTGATTTCAAGTTCCTGGATTATGCGACCACTTTTAAGGCTTTCATGTCTACCTAAGTTAACCTTACTTGATACCGAATCTATTCGGTTAGCAATGATATGTATGTGCTGACCCACACTGTCATCGTGTAATATATAACAACGAAGATGAGTGTCACTAAAACCTAACTGAGCCATGTAATCGTCAGCTATCAGCTTCCATTGCTCTTTGGAAAGCTTATCTCCATGAGGAAGACGAAGCGAGTTATGCCAGGCCGGTTTTGCAATGTCACTTCTAAGCTTACTTGCTGTGTCAAACTCTGCTATCAGTTCATATGCACAATCACCAGTCATATTGCCACCTATGACTAATGGATCGCTTCTATGGTGAGAACCAGGCTTCAACACATACTTCACTACATTAACGAAATTCTTGTGTCTTTTAATTCGTTGCATTCCCTTCATATAACGACTTACATCGCTGGTAGGTCAGCAGAAGCTGTAAGGCACGAACGAAGCTCTTTGATCTGTTTCTTGACTGCAAAGATCTCTGTTTTAGTTAATTCACTATTACTACTTTTTGTGTCCAGATGATTGATTAATCTGTTTAACTTTTGGGATATATCAGACAATGACTTCCATGTTTCGACATTGATGGCAGGAACAACAGGAGGAAGCCTATCAAGGGAAGTTAAACGAAGCCATTCGCCTTTGCTTTTGTCACCTCTGTTTTTATTGAGAATAGCCAATTCTTCTTTATTAAATCGAACACTGACACAATGTATTCGCAAAGATTGAGCAGAGGGGATATGATTGTTGATTGGTTTAAAATCATTTGTATAGGATAACGTTATTGTATTACTCATAGAAACTCCTTTTCATATGTGTATTCGCTTTATGGTGAGCAATCCTTGCACACCCATAATACAGTTATAATAGAAATGCAATTTATGTCAATTAGTTAGATAAGACTTTGACTTTCTTTCTTTTTCAACCGAAGGGCGAAAAACAAGGAGACTGAACGAAGCTCCGCTTCGTTTAGTCATACCTTGCATCTATATAGATGCTATTGACATACTCATATAATGTTGTATCAATGAATTATTGTTAAAATAGATGAGGCCTGATTATGATTAATAATAAAAAAATACTATATCTATTGGCTTTTATGTTCCTGTTATCATTCATATACACTTTTTTCGTTAATGAACTATTAGCTAACAGCAATAGTCTTGGTGAAACATTTATAATTTTACTACCTATATATTATATTATTGTATTCCCTTTTGTTTTCTTTCCTGTAAAAAAGTGTAGCAACTGAAAATATTAACTACACTTTTAAGAATTGAAATATGATTAGTTTATGAATCTACTGACGAAAGCCGAAATTATTTTTGCGAACGACAATGCTGCAATTATTACGAGAAGTGCATAGCCTAACCCGCTTTGAAGGAATATAGGGAAAAGGTCATTTTGGACACCAGGTAAAGAATCAACGCATAAACTTATCGCAGCCGAAGCTGTCGCAAATGAAAATAGCCACTCAGCTTGTACTTCGTATCTTTTATAAAATACAGAAAAACCTAATGACAAAATTGCAGGGGGAATTAAGAGTATATATTTAGATAAGCTTTCATTAGAGTGATACTTATGATTAATTATTACCCCAAGAACAACGAAGCCAGCAAAAATAAATAACAGTATTAATATGATTAACCACCGTGGATATGATTTACTTGTGCTATTCATATAATTACAACCTTTTTATTTGTTTGGTTTTTGATATGTGAATTTATATAACATCTTCCCATCTGCTGCTGATAAATAACAGTGTGAAATATTTTCTTTGTTTGGGATTATTAGCATGAGAAAAAAAGGTCTTGTATGACCTGATTTGATAAATAAGTCTTGGATACTGCGGATATCTGTTCCTGATGGGCTTGCCATTCCTTCGTTATGTGTATGCCAGTCACCTAAGTAGTGGAAACCCTGCTTGAATAACGATATGATATCTTCTTTGGCTTTTTTCTCATCTAACTTGAAATAATTTCTTTTCCTCAAGTCAGTAGAGCCTGGTGTAGTTATTTTATTGATTTCAATCTCAGAATCATTGAGATTATTGGAAAATAGCATACCTCCTGATTCTTTACTAAAACAGTGGGTTTGACGATGAGAAAATAATTCATCTACTATGCTTTGGCTGATGCATATTTTGAAATCTAATTCGGCACAATGAAATTTATGCATCACTTTTTTCCCAATTAGAATTTTCAAAAATCAAAGGTATAATACAATCACCCTTTCCTGGGTTTCCGAATTGTGCAATCCATTTATCATTCCAGTTACCACCAAGTTCTAAAAGCTCTGCTTCTCTTCCTATGTAACTATATGCAAAAGATTTATTTGAAAAACGATCCATGATTAGATCTATTACTGTTCTTGCCGTTAGAGCATGTAAATTAGTCAATGGGATAGCTCCGTATGGCTGGAACTCTCCGGCACATGCAGCTATTCTTTTGCGAGTATTTTCTTTCCAGTAAGTAGCAGGATATTTTAATGCACCTATATATTTACCTTCTGTAATATGCCAGCTATTAAAAGCATTAGAATCCACTTGGTTGACTATTACATGCCCAGCCATTGCATGAGCTTCAACAAATGCAAAGACAATAGCACCAAGAATGTCTTCCGACTGTCTTTTAATTAACTGCTGTTCAGTATTCCAATGTGCAGTGCAGCTTACTATAATATCGGCTTCTGCAATTTTCTGGTTATTCTTGGAATCTTCTGTCCAATCTTCATTAAAAGCTTCTATATAGGCATTTGGAAACTCTTCCCGTAGCCTTGAAGCAAGAGCTAATGCTTTATTTTTATAAACAGAATCAAATCCTAATAGATGACGAGAGGAGTTTTCACTCTTCATTAAATCATCATCCCAAAGCATCATTTTTCTAATGCCTGATTGAAGTAACAGTCTTGATACAGAAGAACCTACTGAACCACATCCGACGATAGCTACTTTATGTTCTGAGATTTTCTTGTAAGTTTTGTTATGCTCACGGCCTGTTAACCAAGAATCGTCAGAACGGTCTACTATAAGATTTTCTGTTTTAGTTTGGCCTATTCTATTTTTTAAAATCTTTCCATCGATGTAATTTCTATAGCCATCTAATAAAGCTGTGTTTCTGAATCGACCCCGACTAATACCTCTGGTATCAAAGCGGTCAGTGGCAAGATCACTAACTCCCTTAGGAATCTGTATTCCTATAATATTCATCCCTGAATGGGTTGGGAATGAAATTAGAATTATTGGCTTGACATTGAACATATTAGCACAAGATCTTAAGATCAATTCAATAGTGCTTTCTGGATCTTCCTGTTGCTGATTTATGAGTTCAAAAAAATCCCTTGCAGTTTTGGGATACTGACTCGGATACCAGGCTTCATTGAAGAATATCAATGGAATTGAAATTATTTTAGAGAGTTGCTGTTGCCTTATTCTCTTATCTTTTGAATTACTTTCATCCGATTCTAATGGCAATATTTTTTGGTTTTCCAACCAGTTAATTAATTCTTTTTGTGTGTCAGAATATATTACTCCAAATTTCCGAGTCCGATAAGCGAAAACCAACCTTGTGTTTTTATTTGTTAGATCACACAGGCTTATAAGTCGATCTATTTTATTACATTGATAAATCCAATAGTTCTGGAACTCATCAATAAAATCCTCATTTAAATCTCCACTTATTCCTTTTCTTAGCATTAGTATAGCATCGTTAAGTAAATCGACTGCATAGGTCATATCATTATGATCGATGATATAACTGTCAGGCCAAACACATAACTTGCCATCTTTTTCTAAGTGCGGGAGTTGGCAAACATCAATTTTAGGTGAGGAAATAAACACATCTGGAATGTCAAATTGACTAAGAGTTTTGTATCTTAGTTGCAATACAATAGGTTCATTACTAAATTCTAAATCAGTTACTAATTCCCAAGCACAAACATATTTATCGTTGAATTTTGATAATTCATTCGTAGAAAGCTTCCTTGCACCATAAGGTGCAAGGATTGTGCTCAACTGATCTATCTTTTTACTAAGACAATCAGGCATAACCACCACCACCTTGTCTATTTACAGCAGCACTTGATGATTCAGCCATACCTAATGCAGATGCAGCAATTTTCTTAATACCGTTATCGGAAATTTCAATCTCTAACGGAATATTCTCTCCATTCTTTTTATGATCCGACACACACAAAAATTGACCTTTTACTTTATCAACAATCTGTTCGTATTCTTTTTTTGCTCGATATGATGGAGGGTCATTCGCATCATCTGCAATAGGGTTGGAACTTGCAATTATGAAAGCATTTTGTTTTGCTCGGTTGAATACTTCCATCGCCAGTTCGGATGTTTTTGCTTCATCTCCTTTACCGCTTGAACTATCATGGGATAAAGATCGCCAAGAGCAATGATGCGGGGTTTGTAGTATATCGTAATCAAGCCACGACATGTTGAAATTCTTAGACAGGCGGTTACGGACACCTTCCCAACAAACTACTTCTGCATCGCCACCACTTAAAAAGAATGCTGTTTTATTATCACCTTTTAACTCAAAATTGATAATTACACTTGAATGATTCTTACCTAACTTATCTTCATCCTCATCCAAATCTTTTTTGGGTGATGGTGCAAGTAAATGAGCCTCAAAATTGTATGAGTATGAACCATTAATTAGCCGGGTTGTATTATCAAGTTGCAGTACAATATCAAGGATATCATCAGTTTTGCCATTTTCATCTTCACCTAAGACTAAAACCTGATTACCTACACAACCTAACTGTTTTTCTTCTTTGTAAAGATTAACTCTTCTTTTTACTTCCGAATTAAGATCTCTTGCATCCGAGCATAAATTATGATTTTGTGAACTGTGTCGTCTAAATACTATCGGACTGGACCAGATTTCATTAATGAAAATTTTATCTGATCTTTCACTCCAATCTTCGGGTTTGCCTAAATGGAAGTGCTCTGAGATTCCGGAGCAATGATCTTTATCAGGATGAGACCAAATAAATAGATGGATAAATAATCTACCATTCTCATCACGAGTTAGCTTTTCTTTTAACTGAGAAAGAACATCAGGGTGTTCCTTACCTTTTCTTATGTGACAATCGATTAAAATATTTTGCCCATCTTCCGTTTGGATGAGTGTCATATCCCCATTACCAACGGGAAAGAATGATATCTTTGCAGACATATTATATCCTTGTTAATTATTTCTGATCGGAATTATCACCCGATCTTGCTGTGCGAGATTTTTCAATCCCAAAAATAGCCATACCAACATCCTCAATTTTGCCAACGAATTTATCTACATTCAAGCCAGCAAAGAAGGCAAATGCCATATATCCATAATCGCCACCGCTACCATTTTGTGATGCATCTAACACTATCAAACCTGCTTTTAGAAACAGGTAGGCCACTACACCACAGATACCACTAACAACAGGTCTCAACACATACCAAACATGCCAACGGTCATCCCAGCAGTTTCTGACACACTTGTTTATATACACACCACGGAGGCAGTAAAGGGTCCCACCAAGCACTCCTATCAGGCCACAACGGATCATCAGCTTCTTGCTCATGATCCATTCAGGGAACACATCCCCTTTAACTAACCCAGCATACACAAGGGCAACGAGCAGAAGCAGGGTGAAGAGATAACCGATTATTCGTTTCATGCATGTCCTCTGGGGGATTGAGTTATGATAATTTTACCCCCCTTTAATTGAGTTATCTACATATAATGTGTTGGATATATTCATCAATGACTATGTGATATATAGCATTTTCAATAAGAAGGAGTGGTAATTAAATTGTATATTGGTTCTTTTGCGGATTGAAAATTCATCGGGGCAAGTGCAAAATATTGCACTTGTTCCGATTGTATATGACCATCATTTAAATATTGGTAGATTGCAGTTTAATATTAGTAGGATTCGTATAAATGACTGACACAAGTCCCACAAACTTTTCTTCCTATTTTAGCTATTTTCTCCCTTGCTTCTTGATCGGTGGCACATGCAAATCGGTTTCCCTTATTGTCAGATTTGTTCATTTTTTTGCATATGGATTTTGAACCTGAATTACACTTATATTCTGAACCTTCCGGGTTCATATCCCCTTCAAAGAGGTGAAGTTCTCCTGAATCTTTATGCTCTTTTAAAGTATAAGCTTTCATATATATTCCTTTTGTTTAATAACAATACCCTTTCAGGTTAAAAATAGCATAAATATTTTACGGTTTTACAATTGGATGATCAATATGTTTATTCTATATAGAGTTGACTTTATGCGTATATTTGTTATTAAAAATGTAAGATTATTAAATAATAACTGAGGGGTGATATAATGGTTTCGTTAATAAATAAAGCTGTAAATAAATATAATTACTGGTGGAACAAAAGAGATTTATCGGAGCAAGTTATACTGATTGCACTTGTTCCTATTATCTATGGTATTTGGTTAGTGGTTACAACTTGGTAATAAAGGAATAAAAATAATGAAAAATGAGAACATGTTAACTTCTGATATCTCTATTAAAATAAAAGGAAAAGAATGCTCTGAATTATTGTTGTTGATTGTTCTTGTTATATATTCAATCATATGTGCTTTGGGGGTAGCTTTTCTGGATCAAGATAAATATCCAACCATCTATAACATACTATTTGGTAGCGGGTGTTTTATCCTGCTTTGTTGGCCTGTGATTGTTGCATTAGTCATTGTTATACGACTAAGGTTAAAAAAATAAACTAACTGCTTTGTTCGGGGTTTGTCAGGTTTTTGTATAATTCATAGAATGAAATTAAGGCTTTAAGAATAGAACATATAGCAATTAGTAAATAGAAAAACATGAGTGATTTATCTGTATTTGAAATCGTTTCAGTAATATTTTTAGCTTTGTTCAATAAGCCATAAATTGGGTTAAACATTGCTATTGGAGCAAAGGAGAATAAAATGGAATCGTTCAAGGACTTCATCACCTTGCTTCTTCCCAAAAATAAAGTGAATCCACATAAGACAACAAAACATGGAATGAAAACAATTATATAAACATGTGCGGGTATTAAATTTGAAACACCCACTAAAAATGAAAGTAAGAACGATATACCATAGAAAAATAAAATCGTCTTTGCACATCTTGTTGAAGTCTTGTTAGTCATGCTAATCGCTACTTTCTATGCCATTTAATCCAAGTAAATAGTGTATCTATTAAGTAAATCTGAGTAAACAACCAATGTGTGGGTTCTTTTCTCCTAAGAGAGTTAGTGATCTGTTTTTTCAAACCTCACTCACATTCACCAAAATGTATCCCATCAGTAAACTAGAACCGAAATGTTAATTATTTTATGCTTTTACTTCAATTGGTTAATCATTAAAAAAAGGTACTGCTGCATCATGGGGGTGTGGTTGGTGAAGTCCGTATCAAGTGACTCTTTCATATTGATTATGCTCGTTTTTTAATATTTTTAGGTGCTCGGGCAGTCTCATGTGAACCCCCTGTAGACTCACACAAACCCATAAATTTCACTATCGAAAGCAGCCTGAAGGGCTGCAACGGCAAGCCTCAGTTCAGCCACAATAGAGTATCTTATCACCGACTACCCCAGACATTCACCCGTCACTTTGGCGCAAAAATACGGTGTCACTATTCACTCTCGGGCAAGTCATAATTCTGGCAGTACAGGTAGGGGATGCCTTCTTTAGTGATCAGGTAGGTTTCTTTATTCAGCGAGAAAAGATCGACATTAGAGACGCTGGTATTGGTCAGGAAGAAATCGGGCAGGAGTTGCTGGATGATACTGACAGGGGCGGTTTCACGATTTGATATATGGATGTTCTGCGATACCCATACCGGGCTTGAGCCATAGCTGGAGTGGGTAAACAACACCATGCGTTGCACGGTTTGCTCGCTGTTGTTTGCATCTTTGATGATGCCATCAATATTCACAATACCTTTACTGTCCCCACTTTTGATATCGATGATCCCGCGAAACGAGGCCGTATCGCGTACGATCTCGATCGTAGCACGACAGGCTAGATTATGTAGATGGCTATGATTTTTACCCTGCTGCCAAAAACTCACAATACTGATAACCACAAGACAAAGCAGCAGGATAATACCTGTTTGTGTTCTGATTTTGGGCGCGCGGGAAGGTAAGTTCATTAGCTATCGTACCGTGGGTAATAGACCGACTGACAGGTATTCTTCTTCTGCTCTCCGTTTATAGGGGAGCGACACTGGATCACTGACAGTTTTTTGGACTCAGGATACGTCGTTATATAGATAAATTTATTGTCCTGGCACAACCCTGGGTTCTTATCGATAAAAGCAGTGTGTCGGGAGAAATCGCTGGCATCGTTATTAAAATAATACTTACAGTTTGAGTGGGTATTTTGGGTGGCAATATAACCGGAAAAATAATTATCACGGGTGTTCCACGGATACAGTATCAGACCGCAGATGATAATAGTCAGTAAGACCAGTACAGATTCTGTCCTGGTTATCCGTGTTTTATGTGCGGTATTATCTGAAAACTCAGTGAGGTCGGTATTGGGCGGCCAATCTTCTTCTATTGCCGCAGGGCAATTCTCCGGCGTGTCAATTTCCTCAATGCTAAATGTGTCCTGGATGATCAGCCCTTTACGGGTAATGGTTGTGATAAAGGATGCTTCCAGTTCTAACTGAAGTAAACTTTTACGCAGCGAGAGAATACTCTGATAAAAGGCATTGAAGCTTGCCTGACGATGGTTTTCACCCCAGCCAAATTCCAGTAGTTCGTTTTGCGAAACCACTTTTCCGTGATTTTGGATGAGTAATAAAAGACATAATGATGCTGAGTGCTTGAGCTTTATCTGTAGCTCGGGTTGATCCACTCTCGCCAGGCATTGAGTCGCTGGTGTAAAGATGATTTTTCTTTCAATCAGATAACTGATGTTACCAGTCTCAGACATGATGTCTCTACTCTTGATGATGCTTTCATTGGTGGGGCGGCATTAAAAACATCCCGGCCATCAGGACTACCAATGTCTGTCAGATTCTGCAGCCAGAACCGCGAAATGTTGCAATTTAGTATCATAGCACAACAACAGTAATGGTTTGTTAATGAAAATAAAACATATAGGAATCAAATAATTGTATCTTTCTGGCTATTGCGAAAAGAACAGAAAGAAGAAATAATGATGACAAAGGCGATAAGCATTAATTCTCTTTGGACTGCGCAATATACTGTTCGGCATCACCACGCGAGAACACGGTTCACACCGAAAACGCGCCAAAGCACCTGGGAATGCGGGTGGTGAAACCATGATGGTTGCGATGTTTGTCGTACCTGTAGTGCGTAGCATCCGGATTAACATAAAAATATAAACGGAAATAAATGTCAGCATGTTATTAAGCTGGCATTTATTTTTGTTTCTGTTTTTTTGTCAGGCATAAATTTGTAGCAGAGATATCCATGTTCCAGAATGAAATAGAGAAGTCGGTAGTACTTATTGGTGATGAAATTAAGAAATCAGATAACGCCTGGCTCTCCTTACGGAAAAAACGCCAGCGTATTGACCTGAAGGTCGATGGACATATCTTATTTCTGGAGAAAGGGACGGTCTCTGTTTATCGTGTAGAAAATGACCTAGTCACGGTCAGTATTTCAGCTCCCGCTATTCTCGGGCTACCGCAAATGCGCACCGAAGTGGCAGGACATTATTTACGCTGTGACACCGATTGTGAAATGTGGGCAATGAGCGTGCAGAATGCTGATCTCCTGTTCACCGCTAAAAATTTATGGAAGCAGGCGTTTGATATCTTAACGCACCATCTGCAACGCTATTTTCAGCGCGAGACCCTGCAATCGCACCGTACTATTCGCGAGCTGATTATTGAACATGTGAAGTATATTTGGGCGATGGCACCTGAGGTGCGCGAAAAAACGTCGGTGTATACCTTTATTCTGGCGCGTAACCATATCTCGCGCAGTGCCATCCACAAGGTATTACAGGAACTGGTTAGCGATGGAAAAATTAGCCTGAATCGCGGAAAGCTCACTTCTTATATCCCATCATAACCGCGTACGCCCCCAGGGTTATGACTGGGGGCGCAGAGCCATTAACGTTCTCTCAGTGCTTCCGCACGTGCGCGGATAATCGGTTTGAGTAGATAGCTAAGAATCGTCTTCTTACCGGTGAGAATATCGACGCTGGCCACCATACCGGGAATAATCAACATCGGGTGCTCTTTCGTCCCCAGATAGTTTTTATCCGTTTGCAAACGGACAATATAGAAACTCCGCCCCTGTTTATCCGTAACCGTATCCGGGCTTATCTGTACCACTTCACCTTGCAGGCCACCATAGATGGTGTAGTCGTAGGCGGTAAATTTCACCATCGCGTGCTGGCCCGGATGAAGGAAGGCAATATCGCGCGGTTGTATTTTGGCTTCAACCAACAGCTTGTCATCAAGCGGGACGATCTCCACCAGATCGCTACCGGGTTGAATCACCCCACCGATGGTATTCACCATGACCTGCTGGACGATACCGCGGACCGGCGAGGTGACCATAGTACGATTCACGCGGTCTTCCAGTGCTTTGACGCTGGCCTGCGCCTTACTCAGATTGGTACGGGCTTCGTTTAACTGGGCCAGCGCATCGCTTTGAAAGCGACCGTGACTTTCGCCAATTTTGTTCTCAATCTCTTTTATTTCTGAAGCGACTTTAGGCAACGTCAGGCTGATAGAATTTAACTGCCCGGCGGTTTCTACTTCAGTACGGCGCAGACGCAGCAGCTCGACTTTCGAGATCGCCCCGGAGGCAAGCAGTGGCTCGGACATTTTGATTTCCTGGCGAATTAACCCGAGACTGCGCTTAAACTGATCTTCTTTTGATTCAACATCGCGCAGTTCCTGTTTCTTCTGTACCAACTGCTCTTCAAGTCCGGAGATTTCGTTGTGAAATTGCGCGCGACGGCTGTTGTACAGTTCTGTTTCTCCGCGGGCGACGTCCGGTGCTTTGCTGGCTATCTCTTCTGAGATAACAAAGTCCCGGTTTTCAACCTCTGCCGTCAGGCGTTCCACCTTCGCCCGCAGGCCGAGTTTATCGGCTTCTGTTTCACCGACGTTAGAGGCAAAACGGGTATCGTCGAGATGCAACAGTGGCGTACCGGCGTTAACGATTTGTCCTTCATGCACGTACAGCTCGGTAACAATCCCGCCTTCCAGGTTCTGTATCTTTTGCAGTTTTGACGAGGGGATCGCTTTACCTTCGCCGCGTGTCACTTCGTCGATGCTGGCAAAGCCCGCCCACACAAAGGCCAGCAGCACCAACGCCAGAATCACCCACAGCGTCAGGCGAATCACCCTCGGGGCGTCATCAATAATGGCGTGGCTGACGTCATTGATACTGTCAGTTTGATTTTCATCGCGGGCACGAAAGTAGGGCTGTACAGAGCGGCGGGCGCGAGCCAGGAAATCAGCGAGACGCATTTATCTGCCCCTTTTTTAACGCATCCATCACGACCGCTTTCGGGCCGTCGGCAATGATGCGTCCTTTATCAACAATAATCAGGCGGTCAACCAGCGACAACATTGAGGCGCGATGAGTAACCAGTAATAGCGTTTTACCTGCAATGCAGGGGGCCAGCGCGTGTTTGATCTGCTCTTCGCTGGTGTTGTCCATCGAACTGGTGGGTTCATCCAGCAGCAGCAAAGGGGGATCGAGTAATAACGCACGTGCGAGCGCGACGGCCTGGCGTTGCCCGCCAGAAAGCCGCGAGCCACGCTCGCCGACCTGCAGGTTATAGCCGTCAGGGTGCAGGCGGGCGAAGTCGTTCACTCCCGCAAGTTCTGCCGCGCGCAGCATAGTTTCGTCATCGACATAGCGCGCGCCGCAAAGCAAGTTGTCGCGCAGCGTTCCGCTGAATAACTGGATGTCCTGCGGGACGTAGCCGATGCTGTGGCGCAGATCGTTGACGTCCAGCTGGCGCGCATCGACACCGTCGATCAGGATGTTACCGGCGCTGGGCGGGTACAAATTAACGATCAATTTACTCAGTGAGCTTTTACCGGAGCCGCTACGACCGATAATGCCTACACGCTCACCGGGCGAAATGGTCAGGTTGATCTTGTTGAGCGACAGGCTTTTTTGTTCCGGGTAGCTGAAGTCCACATCGCGAAATTCTATGCTGCCCTGCAGTTGTTCACGTTTGAGCGGCGTTTCATCCGCCCGGCGTTCCTGCGCCAGCGACATCATTTTCTCAGTACTTTTGATGGTCAGCTTCGCCTGTTGATAGCGGGCAATCAGGCCAGTTAACTGGCCCAGCGGCATTAAGGCGCGACCGTTGAGCATGTAGCAGGCGATCAGGCCGCCCATACTCAGCTTGCCGCCGATTATCATGTATACGCCGACGATGATCATTACCACGCCAGAGATCTGCTGGAACCAGCCGGTCAGGTTGCTTGCCAGGCTGGACAAGGTTTTCACGCGAAGTTCCAGACGACTCAGGCTACCCAGCGTTTGCTCCCACAGATACTGGCGCTCGCTCTGAGCATTATTCACTTTGATGGCATCCAGGCTGCTTAATGTTTCAATCAGCAGCGCCTGGCGTTCGCTGGCCAGGCTCATGGTTTTTTCCACCGCGGCGTTAACCGGTTTTTGCAATGCCCAGCTGCACAGCAGCGCAACCGGCAGCGTGAGGACCGGGATCCACGCCAGCGCCCCGCCGATAATGCCGATGACAACCAGCAGCAGCAGGGTAAAGGGCAGGTCAATAATGGTGGTCAGGGTGAGCGAGGAGAGAAAATCGCGCAGCGACTGAAACTCGTGGATGTTTTGCGCGAAGCTGCCCACGCGCGCAGGGCGCTCCTTCATCTCCATACCGATAATGCGTTCAAACAGGGTCGAGGAGATAATGAGATCGCTTTTTTTGCCAGCAATATCCAGGCAGATGCTGCGCAGCATTTTTAAGATCAGATCAAAGACAAAAGCCAGGCAGATACCGACCGCCAGCACCCACAGGGTTACCGTCGCCTGATTCGGCACCACGCGGTCGTAGACGTTCATCGTAAATAGCGGCGTGCCGAGCGCAATCAGGTTGATCAGCAGACTGGCCAGCACGGCATCCATATACAGAAAGCGCGACAGCTTGAGCGTATCTTTAAACCAGGATTTAGTACGCGGTAAAAATGCTTCTGCCTGCAAATCGAATTCGTGGCGCGGGTGAGCAAAAATTACCTTGCCGGCATAGTTCTGCGCAAGCGTGGTGGCATCGACGGTGATTTCGCCTCCTTCGCTTTCGCTGGGCATAAAGCGGGCGCTACCGTCATCATTCCAGCCCAGTAACACCCCGGTTCCCCCGGAGCGCAGTAACAGAACGGCGGGCAGGGACATGGCGGGGATTTTATCGAGCGCGCGCGTCACCACCCGGGCTTTTAAACCGGCGCGTGCAGCGGCACGGGGGAATATATTCAGTGTGAGCCGATCGTTTTCTAATGGCAGGCCGCTGCTTAATGTTGCTCGACTGGCGGGTTTACCGTGCAAAGAACACAGAATGAGTAAGCTATCTAATAAAGGGTCGTCATTATAGCTACGGGGATCATGATATTGAGAATTTGTGCTATCAGAATTCTCCGGGACTTCATTTAATAATTCAGCTTGTGCACTCATTTTAGCAACCATTTCTGACTGCACGACTTAAAAATAGCATGCTAATAATAAGTGTGCAGCTCAGATGTTTATTTGTATAAATAATGATTAATGAAGTTCCGGCAGGTTATTTCCTGCTGCGGTATCTACAGGTTGCCCCGATGGCGGCGGTGCGATTTTTAGAATACTCATTAATTCACCGGTGCGTTCGCTAATTCGATACCCGCTGGTCATGGCCAGGTAACGTAATTCAACCAGACGACGTTTAGAGGAGAACACTTCATTTTCACTGTCGAGTAAATCCAGCAGCGTACGTTCACCCAGACTAAATTGGTCCTGATAGGCGGTGCGAACTTTCACGCTTCGGTCGGCATATTCTTCCGCCGACGGCAGCTGGGCGCGCGCATTTTGTAATGCAGTCCACGCCAGGCGCAGCTCCTGATTCAACTGGCGCAGGGTGTTATTGCGCACATCCTGAGCCTGTTTATGCAGGTAGGCGCGAGATTCCATGTTGGCTTTGTCGCTGCCGCCCTGGTACAGGTTGTAATGCAGCTTTACCATCGCTTCCCACTCTTCAGTGTGCGCGCGGGTGGTATCGGTGTTATTGCTGATACCCCGAGACAGCTCAACGTCGACACGCGGGTAGAAGGTCGATTTTGACGCTTCATACTGCTGATGTGCGGCTTCGATGTCGGCGTTGGCAGACTTCAGTAACGGGTTGTTGTTTTCCATCCGGTTTTTGGCGTCGGCAAGTGAGGTCGGGAGCTGCGCGTCAATGCTTTCCGGCAGGCTTAACCCTTCAGGATCTTGACCGCTTACACTGACAAACGTGGTCTTCGCGTCTTCCAGGTTGGTTTGCTCGGTGAGCAAATTGTTCCGTGCCTGCGCCAGACGAGCTTCCGCTTGCATAAAGTCGCCGGAGCGGCCCACGCCCTGATCGGTACGCAGTTTTATCTGGTCGTAAATGCGCTCGTGGTTAGCGAGATCATCTTCTGCCAGGCGAACAAACTCCTCGCGCTGCAGCACATCAAAATAGGCCTGAATTACCGTGTAAGCGGTGCTTTCGCTGGTGTTCATCACGCCAAATGCCCGTGAATCAACGGTCGCTTTTTGTCGTGCAACGTCGCTATGGGTGGCAAAACCATTAAATACATTTTGCTCCAGGCTGAGCGTCGCGCCATTGGGGGATTGAGTCAGCCCGTTTGTGCTGCCTGCGGCACGGGTGGTCGCATCATCAATATTTTTACGCCCGGTTTCGGCATTTAAATTCAATGCGGGTAAATATCCACCTTGTGCCGCACGGAGTTCTTTTTCTGCTGAATAGCGACTATTTATAGCCGCATTAACTTCAGGGTGATTGGCTAATGCGTCTTTAACGGTATTGTGTAAGTCTTCTGCATACACGGAATTTATTGAAAACCATGAAAGCAGAAAAACGAAAAACTTCTTCATGACAGGAATGCCTTATATCACACGGTTATGACATCCAGTTGTCGTCGCCATCATCCATTTTCACAAACACGTTATATTAATTAACAAATATGAATTATCTTAATTGACGCTTGCAATCAGCTATTCAGAGATATGTTTTGTCACATCGTGTTTTATTTTTGGTTATTTTTTATTATATTCATTTGCCAGTCAAGTCTCATGTATATGCATTCTAAAAAATGTGTTTTTTTCCACATTGAATATTAATGTTTACATTAAAAGAATGTGTTTTTTGTTCGTTAATATATTAACGAGTTTATAAAAATAATGATGGTATTTAAGTGAGGTTACGGTGAGCAAATTACTCGGTGTGATCAAAGCAATTATTGGACAGGTCTATGTTGTTGAAGCCAATGGCACACAACGACTTGTTCATGAAGGCGACAGGATCTCTCTCGGTGAAGAAATTGTGACCGGTGCCGGCGGCGCGGTCAGTATCTCTCTACCTAACGGGCAGACGGTAGATATTGGGCGTAATAGCCACTGGGGAGAGCACGGGATACAGGTAAGCCATAATCCGAATCATGATGCCCAGGATATTGCCGCCGTACAAAAAGCCATCGCCGATGGTGCGGATCCGACGCAGATACTTGACGCGACCGCAGCGGGCAACGACGAACCGGTGCCGATGGAAGGTGGCGGTGGCGGTCACACGCGGGTTCAGCTTGAACTGACCGGGCAGGTGGTTGATCCTACTGCGGGTTTTGGCACCAAGGGACTGGGTAGCCCAAACGGCGATATCAACCTGCCGGTGGCGGGGATCCTGTCCGGGTCTGCCAGTCTTTTCCCACCAGAAGTGACTATTGCGGAGTTTGCAGGCAACGACGGCTACATTAACAAGAATGAATTCCACCGGACGCATTTAAGCGGCACCAGTAACCAGAACCACGTCACGCTGACCTTCACCGATAGCCAAAAAAACACATTCACCGTCGATGTCCCTGTGAGGAACGGTCACTGGTTTATCGATACCGATCTGGGTGGATTACAGCCAGGGAACGTCACCGTGGTGGCAACGGCCACCGATGTGTCGGGTCGAACGGCACAAACTTTCGACAATGCGCTGATTGATATCACCGGCCCGCGCATCGATATTACGGTAGATAACGTCACGCCAGACAACCTGATTAACTACGAAGAATCTCTCCATACGCAAACCATCATCCATGGGCATGTAGGCGGCGACGCCAAACCTGGCGATATCGTGACCTTACTGGTCGATGGCAAAGAATATACCGGCATTGTGACCGATCCTGGCAATGGCCCGCTGACGTATAACATCCCGGTATTAACTCACGGGTTGCTGAATGACCCAACTTTCCACGCCACGTTAACGTCAACCGATGATGCCGGGAATACCACGACTGTTTCTACGGAGCATCATGTCGAGAGCGATCTGCTGGCACAGAATGCTGTGACCATCGAGACAGTGGCGAATGATGATGTTGTTAACGCCAGTGAAAACCGCATGCCAACGCTGATTACCGGCGTCGCCAGTGGCGATGCCAAAGCGGGCGATCCGGTGACGTTGACTGTTCAGGGAAAAGAATTCCACGGCACGGTTTTCGACGATCATGGTCAACTCCGGTACGAAATTGAGGTGCCAAGGGGAACGCTTAAAGAAGGCGTCAATGATGTGCAGGTGAAGGTGGTTAGCCATGATGATGTGGGTAACGAAGCGACTGCCGTCACACACAAAAACGTGGTGCTGGACACCGTGGCGGCAAACGCCATCAGCATCGACACCGTGGCGGATGACAATATCGTCAACCGCAGTGAGTCCCGTATGCCGACGCTGATTTCTGGCGCGGTAACCGGGGATGCGCAGCCGGGTGACCCGGTGGCGGTGCAGGTGAACGGCCAGACCTTCAACGGCGTGGTGGTGACCGACGAACACGGGGCGCTGCGCTATAACGTGGCGGTGCCGACCTCCGCCCTCCACGAAGGCCGCAACGACGTGCAGGTCACCGTCACCGGCGTGGATACGGCAGGCAACACCGCGGTGGCGGTGCAGAACACCACGGTGACGCTGGATACCCAGGCGGCGGATGCCATCAGCATCGACACCGTGGCGGATGACAACACCGTCAACCGCAGTGAGTCCCGGATGCCGACGCTGATTTCTGGCGCGGTAACCGGGGATGCGCAGCCGGGTGACCCGGTGGCGGTGCAGGTGAACGGCCAGACCTTTAACGGCGTGGTGGTGACTGATGAACACGGGGAGCTGCGCTATAACGTGGCGGTGCCGACCTCCGCCCTCCACGAAGGCCGCAATGACGTGCAGGTCACCGTCACCGGCGTGGATACGGCAGGCAACACCGCGGTGGCGGTGCAGAACACCACGGTGACGCTGGATACCCTGGCACATAACGCCCTGACCATTGATGATGTGACGGCGGATAACATCCTGAACCGCAGCGAACTGTATATGCGTCATCAGGTGGTGACCGGCACCGTCAGCGGGGAGGATGCCCGGGCGGGTGACCGGGTGGATCTGGTCATCAACGGTCACGATTATCACGGGCGGGTGATCGACCTGGGCAACGGCAGCCTGGGCTACCGCATTGCGGTGGACTCCGCCGCCTTTGCGGACAACAGCGGCAAGGTGCTGAAAGATGTTGATGTGCACGCCAGCGTAGTCTCACAGGATGCGGCGGCTAACGTGGCGGTGGCGGTCAGCACCCACACCGTGCATATCGACAACTACGCTGAAAACGGAGTGGATATCCGCCCGGTGGCCACGGATGACGTGGTCAACAGCACAGAAAATCGTATGCCAACAATGATCAGTGGCAAGGTGGACGGACCGGACGCCAGGGCGGGCGATGTGGTGACCGTCAGCGTGCAGGGACAGACGTTTACCGGCACAGTGGTGAATGACAACGGCCATCTGCGCTACGAGGTGGCGGTCCCGACGGGCACGCTGAAGGAAGGCCGTAACGGGGTGGTGGTGACGGTGGTCAGCCACGACAAGGCGGGGAATGAAGTGACCGCACTGGATCACCGTACCGTGGTGCTGGACACCGAGGCGCACAACGCCCTGACCATTGATGATGTGACGGCGGATAACATCCTGAACCGCAGCGAACTGTATATGCGTCATCAGGTGGTGACTGGTACCGTCAGCGGGGAAGATGCCCGGGCGGGCGACCGGGTGGATCTGGTCATCAACGGGCACGACTACCACGGGCGGGTGATCGATCTGGGCAACGGCAGCCTGGGCTACCGCATTGCGGTGGACTCCGCCGCCTTTGCGGACAACAGCGGCAAGGTGCTGAAAGATGTTGATGTGCACGCCAGCGTAGTCTCACAGGATGCGGCGGGTAACGTGGCGGTGGCGGTCAGCACCCACACCGTGCATATCGACAACTACGCTGAAAACGGGGTGGATATCCGCCCGGTGGCCACGGATGACGTGGTCAACAGCACAGAAAATCGTATGCCAACAATGATCAGTGGCAAGGTGGACGGACCGGACGCCAGGGCGGGCGATGTGGTGACCGTCAGCGTGCAGGGACAGACGTTTACCGGCACAGTGGTGAATGACAACGGCCATCTGCGCTACGAGGTGGCGGTCCCGACGGGCACGCTGCTGCCAGGCCGTAACGGGGTGGTGGTGACGGTGGTCAGCCACGACAAGGCGGGGAATGAAGTGACCGCACTGGATCACCGTACCGTGGTACTGGACACCGAGGCACACAACGGCATCAGTATTGATGATGTGACGGTCGATAATACGCTGGATTTTAATGAGCTATCGGCGAAAACGCGGACCATTACCGGTACCGTCAGCGGGGAAGATGCCCGGGCGGGCGACCGGGTGGATCTGGTTATCAACGGGCACGATTATCACGGGCGGGTGATCGACCTGGGCAACGGCAGCCTGGGCTACAGCATCGCGGTGGACTCCGCCGCCTTTGCGGACAACAGCGGCATGGTGCTGAAAGATGTTGATGTGCACGCCAGCGTAGTCTCACAGGATGCGGCGGGTAACGTGGCGGTGGCGGTCAGCACCCACACCGTACATCTCGACAATTACGCTGAAAACCAGGTGCATATTGATCAAGTAGCCGTCGATGACATTATCAATATTAAAGAGTTTTCAGAAAACGGCGGCGTTACGCATATCACCGGAACAGTGACCGGTATTGACGCGAAAGCAGGCGATGTGGTGACGCTGGAGCTGAAAGGCGGATATACCCTTACAACGACGGTGATTGCGCTGGCGGGTGGTGGGTTAGGTTATAGCTTCCCGGTAAACACCCATATGCTGATAACGCATCCGGAGATTTACGTTACCGTGACCTCAACCGATGCGGCAGGTAACAGCGTCACCCATAGCGAGTCAAAAGCTATCGACTCGGATATGTACACACAGTCGCATATCACCATTGATGGCGTGACCGCTGATAACGTCATCAACATCAAGGAGTCGACGGACAATAACGGTCAGACGAAGATCAGCGGCACGGTGAGCGGAGATGCAAAACTGCATGACACCGTTGAGCTGATGATTGATGGTCATCGGTACTCTGGTTTTGTCGAAGCATTGCCTGGCGGGAATCTGGGGTATCACATCCTGGTGGATACCCAGTCGCTGGTTAACGATCCGGTGATTCATGCCCGTATCAACACCACCGATAATCACGGTAACGAAAGCACCGCCACGACAGAACGTACCGTTGGGCTCGATCTCGATGCCAGCGCCAGTATCGGTATTGATACCGTGGCAGGTGATGACATTATCAGTCATGCCGAATCTCTGCTGAACACGACGACGATAACAGGACCGGTCGGTGGCGATGCGAAACCTGGCGATGTTGTGACCTTAACGTTCAACAACCAGACCTGGCACGGTAGCGTGGTGCTGCTGGCGGACGGCTCGTTAGGCTACAGCATTCCGGTGAGCACCAAAAACCTGCCTGATGGTGTCGATCAGAACGTGCATGTTTCAATCTCCACCGTCGATGAACACGGTAATCAGTTAACCGTGTCCCACGATCATACGGTGCATATCGACCTGCATGCGGATGCGAAAATCACCATCGATAAGGTGACCGACGATAATGTGCTGAACCACTTTGAACTGGATAAGCCTAAACAGTTGGTGAGCGGTACGGTGGGCGGCGATGCACAGGTCGGTGATGCGGTGAACATTGAGATTAATGGTTACACGTTTACCGGCAAGGTTATCGACCTGGGTGGGGGTAAGCTGGGCTATCAAATTCCAGTTGATTCGGCTGCATTCAGCAATAACCAGGGTAATCAGGATATAAATGTCACCTTTACGGCAACGGTGACTTCCCACGATGCGGTGGGTAATGAAGTCACCATCGGCACTTCCCACACTGTTCATATCGACAACCATGCAAGGGCAGGGATCACTGTTGATACCGTAGCGGGTGACGATGTGCTCAATGGTGCAGAGGCTGCTCGACATACCACCGAGGTGATGGGTACCGTTTCTGGCGATGTGAAATTCGGCGATAAGGTGCAGATCATCGTCAACGGGCATACCTACAATACAACCGTACAGCACTTACCTGAACATAATGGCGCACTGGGTTATAAACTGGATGTTCTGACCCGCGATCTGCTTAAAGACCCTCATATTATTGCCCAGGTCAATGGCGTGGATGATCCACACAATATTCAGCATGTGCAGACGCCTCACGATCTGACGGTGGATCTGCACGCGAAAGCAATGCTGAGCATCGATCCCGTTACCGGCGATAACCGGGTGAACGGTGACGAATCTCACCAGCCGTTTACCTGGGTAACCGGAAAAGTCGCTGGTGATGTGCACGTCAATGATGTGGTGTATCTGACGGTGAAAGGCCACGTCCTGACAGGGAAAGTTGTCGATCTGGGCGGTGGAGTTCTTGGGTATAGCATCAAGGTCAGCACCGCTGATTTGCTGGCCGACCCGCACTTAACCGCCACCGTCAGCACCACCGATGCGGCGGGCAACGTGGCGAAAGCGGATGCCGAAACGACGGTGATTATTGATACGCGTGTCGACGCAGCAATCAAGATTGATACGGTAACGCCGGATAACACGCTTAACCGCGATGAGCAAATGCAGGGCCATACGCTGGTCAGCGGCACGGTTACCGGCGAAGTGCATCCGGGCGATCCGCTGGTGATGACAATCAACGGGCAGATTTATACCGGGGTGGTGGAAGACCTCGGCGGTAATAAAATGGGCTTCCATATTTCGGTGGCGACGTCCGATATTATCGCCAGCCCACATATTGATGTGTCGATGGATGTCACCGATACGGCGCAAAACCATGCGCATATTACGGCACACCATAACGTGGGGCTGGATGATAAAGCCTACGCCGCAATCACTATCGATCCGGTCACCGGTGATAAGGTTCTGAACGGTGCTGAGTTGCAGAAAACAACCACCGTAGTGAGCGGGACGGTGGGCGGTGACGCGAAGGCGGGCGATATTGTTCATCTCAATATCGGCGGACATCTGGTGGACACTCAAGTGATTCCGCTGCCGAATTTGGGCGGAACATTAGGCTACAGCGTCGATGTAACTACCCAGTGGTTGCAGCACGATCCGCATATTACCGCCACCATTACCGCCACCGATCCGCATGGCAATAGCGCCACGGCGCAGGCGCAGGATGTCCTGACGATTGACGACCATGCTGTGGCTACGGTGCACATCAACCCTATCGTTACGGCGGATCACGATTCCGTCATCAACTATAACGAGGCGCATAACCCGCTGACAGCCGTCACCGGGACGGTGGGCGGTGATGTGCTGGTGGGCGATTGGGTTGAGCTGACCGTCAACAATCAGGTCTATTACGCCCAGGTACAGGACAGTAACGGGCAGCATACCTTTAGCGCGGATGTCTCCACGCTGGACTTGCTGTTGGATCCGCACATCCATGCGAAAGTGTCGGCCACAGACGCGGCAGGTAACGTGGCATATGGGCATGATGACCGTCCGGTAGTGATTGATACCCATGCCGATGCCAGGATTACGATTGATTCAATGACCACCGGTTTATTGCCCAACATGACGACCCCTCAGGATCTTGCTCCGGGCAGAAAACCTGACTATGTGATTGTCACCGGACATGTTGACCCAGATGCTAAGTTGAATGATGAGGTGATTCTTATTGTTGGGAATGGGATCCGATATACAACCCATGTCATTGAATTACCAAATCACATTCTGGGTTTTCAGGCCTCAGTGAGCACGGGTGATCTCGGTGATAACGGTAATATCACCGTTTCGATTACCACGCATGATGATCATGGTAATACCGCGACGGCAACGGACCACAAACTGATTGATCTGCCATGGACTCACAATCAGGCTGTCAGTGGGAATACGCCGTATATCATGCATAACCCGCCAGCGATCACCACGCCGCCAACCGGTACCGGGACGACGGTCCCGCATCAGCCGCAGGTTCATCTGACTGTTGATAAGGTGACGGGTGATGATGTGCTGAACCACGATGAAGTAAATAACGCTACCACACCTGTGCGTGGCAGGGTGACGGGGGATGTGCATGCCAACGACGTTGTCACCGTCACGGTGAACGGCGTGGACTACCACGGCAAGGTATTTGCGATTCCGGGGCTGTCAGGCGAATTTGGCTACCAGGTTGATGTTCCCTCAAATGTGCTTCAGGCACACCCGACGTTTGATGTCTCTGTTACCGTGACCGAGGGCAATCTGACGGGATCGGATACGCAGCACAAGGTTATTAGCATCGACACCGATAACCCTATCACCATCAACATGAACCCTGTGGCCAGCGATGATGTCATCAATGGCAAAGAAGCGCTTACAGGCAAAACGATGATAACGGGTACGGTTAAAGGCGAAGGGTTACACGATGGCAGCGTGGTGTCCTTGCAGGTCAATGGCAATACCTTAACCACCGTGGTGCATAACAATAACGGCACGCTGGAGTGGTCAAAAGAGGTCAGCATTAATGACCTGCGCACCAACCCGACTATCGTTGCGACCGTAACCGGCACCGATGCGGCCGGGAACACGGTCACCGGGTCGACGGACCGACATCTCATCGTCGATCTGAACGCCGTTGCGGGAGTGACGATTGATAACATCACCGCTGATAACGTGCTCAACGCGCAGGAGTCTGACGTCACTGTGCATCCGATGACGACGGTGACGGGCTCCGTGACCGGCGATGTGAAGTCCGGCGATATCGTAACACTGGAAGTGGACAATCATACCTACACCGCGACGGTTGATAACCAGCTGCATTATTCGGTGGATATCGACACCCAACACCTGAACGCCGACCACTCAATTGTGGCGAAAGTCACTGGTCATGACGTTCACGGTAACGATCAGGACGCCAGCTACACGAAGAACTTTACGCGTGATACCACGGCGGCAGCGACGGTGACCATTAACACCGTCGGCGGTGACGATGTCATTAATGCGGATGAAGTGAAGGCAGGCCAGATTGAAGTCAGCGGCACCGTGGGTGGCGATGTGCATAAAGGCGATAAAGTGCATATCACCGTCAATAACATCACGGTGGATGCCGATGTGGTCGAACTGCCGCATATGAACGGACAACTGGGCTACTCCGCGTTAGTGAGCACCGCTGGTCTGCAAACCGATCCCACTATTTACGTTAGCGTGACGGGTGAAGATGCGGCGAAAAATACCCAGACTGCGAACAGTCAGAAACCGGTGACCATTGACACCAATGTGGTGGCAGAAATTCATCTGGATAAGGTGTCGGATGATGATGTGTTGAATAACGCACAAACGAAACTTCAGCACACCAAAATCAGCGGCTATGTCACCGGTGATGTTGACGTTGGCGATCTGGTCACCATCAGGGTCGGCGGCAAAGACCTGGTGGCGAAAGTCGCCAGCAGCGGCGGTAAAAAAGTGTTTAGCGTCGATGCCAGCACCGTGGATTTGGTCCATGACCAGAATATTACGGCACATGTGACCGCCCATGACGACGCGGGCAACCGTCAGGAAATCGATACTGCGAAAACCCTCACCATTGATCGGGAGGCGAAGGGGACGGTGGATATCGATAACGTCACTGCTGACAACGTCCTGAACCAGCAGGAGCTGCAGGCGCTGAAAACGACGATTACCGGTACTGTGGGAGGGGATGCGCAGAAAGGCGATCCGGTGGTTTTAACGATTGGTAACAGTACATTTAATGGTTCGGTGGACGTGCTGCCAAGCGGCAAGCTGGGCTATCAGATTGATGTGGATACCGATGTATTAAAAGCCAACACCAGTATTGATGCCAAAGTCACTGGTCATGATGCGCCCGGCAACCCGTACAGCATCCACATATCCCATTCTTACGTGGTTGATGATCATGCCGAAGGTACGATTGTCATCAATAACGGTATTGCAGGGGATAACGCGGTAAACCAAACGGAATCTCAACACGACACGGTTATTTCTGGCGTCGTTACCGGTGATGCGAAAATGGGGGATAGCGTCACCCTGACGGTGAACAGTTTCTCCACAACGGTGAAGGTGACACAGGATCCGCACAGCAATAAATTGGTTTACGCAGTTGCGGTACCGACCAGCGCGCTGAATGAAGGCGATAACGACGTTCAGGTGAAAACCACGGTTAAGGATGCGGCGGGCAACACGCTGGATGTGACCAATCATAAAACCGTGGTGCTGGATACTCACGCTGATGCCACTATCGTGGTGGATAAAATCACCGGCGATAACCACATTTCGCAGGCAGAGTCGCAGAACGCGATCACCCACCTTACCGGCAGCGTAACCGGCGACGTGCATGATGGTGAACACATTACAGCGCGGGTCAATGGTCATCAGTACGATACGGTTATTCATCTGAATAATAACGAACTGCGTTATGACTTTGCGGTGGATACGTCGACCTTGCGTACCGGCCATAATCGCGTCAGCGTGATGGTTGAGGCGAACGATAACCACGGCAATACCACGACACATGCGCAAATGGCTGATGTCACCATGGAAGATCATGCGCCAGTGAAAGCGCATGCGGCAGACAAGGGACAGCACGCCGCAGCACAGCATGCGCTGCACAATCTGTTTGATGACAGCGCATTGTCTTTGTCATACGCGCCAGCGGCATCCGCGCACGGACAGGCGGCAGCCGTACTGGGTCCTGACGATAAAGCGAAGGCCGTGCTCGATAAAGTCGACCTGAGCGATTTGGCCCGTGAGCTGCATGAAGGCGTTGATATTGCGAAGTACATTCAAAGCGGCGGCGATCATCATCTGATTGCCAGCCCGGCGAAGGTTGCGCATGGCATTGACACGGCAGTCTCCACACCGTTGAGTAGCGATGTGCATGCGTCAACGTACTCGCTGGATCACCTGATCGCCAAACCGGAACAAAATCACTCTCACTAACGGAAGCTGACTGCCCTGTGTACACGGGGCAGTCGCGTCACGACATATTAATCTAAGGCAACAAGATGAATGCTGTTCCACCTGATGAACACGGCACTGAAATAGACAACCAACAGTTCCTGGCCATGCTGCAAAAGAGCGACCTGGAGATGGTGCGCGTACTGGATGACTTGATTTACCTGTTGATCCGTAAAGGCGTTATAGCGATTACCGATCTACCGCCGATGGCGCAGGTTAAATTAATGAATCGCGCGAACGCGCGTCAGGAACTCGGAGGGTTAGAACAACTGCTCGGTAACGATGACCGAATTTTTTAACGGCAACAGACAGCCTGCAGACAACGTAGAAAATGCCCGGTGGTGCAGGCTTACCGGGCCTACAAAAAATCATAACCATTTGATTTTGTAGGCCGGATAAGCGAAGCGCCATCCGGCAAAAGCAAGCAAAACAACGGCGCCCAGACGGACTGTTTTCATCACAGCGGTGCGGGCTCGCCTAACAGCTGTCCCATTGCGCCATCCACGCCCAGTTCCTGCAACACCTTAAGCTCACCAGCGGTTTCAACGCGCTCGGCAATCAGCGGTAAATCAATACTGCGGGTGGCGTTACAGAGCACTTCAATAAACAAGCGCTTATCTTTTTCTTTGTCGATATGGCGGATATAGCTGCTGTCGATTTTCAGATACGCCAGGCCCCACTGTGACAGATGACCAATCATATCGAAGCGACTGCCGAAGTGTTGCAGGCCCAGCGAGCAGCGATATTGACTTACGGCTTTAACAAACATCGCCATTTGGTTCGGCCCGGGTAGCTGGTTTTCATCCAGCTCGAGAATTAACCGACCGGCCAGCTTTGGTGCGTATTTCAGCGGATTTAACAGGTCGGAAATGGCGCGAGCACTGGTTACTGAACTGCCTGAGATACTCAGCGCTAACTTACCGGGGGCGATTTTCAGCTGATTTAAGGTCAGTTTTAACATGACCTTGTCCAGACGATGGCTCCAGCCAAAACGGTGGATCCACGGCAGGAAACGACCGGCGTTAATGGTATTGCCCTGCTCATCAACAATGCGCGACAGCACTTTGTAATGCAGGATTTTATCCGGCTGATGACAATCGACCACGGGCTGATACACCAGCTGAAATTGCTGATTCTCCAGCGCGTGCTCCAGACGCACAAACCATAAATGCTGATCTTCGCTCGCTGTGGCGACCTCTGTCGTCGGCACGACCTGGTGGTCGGTATGCGTTTCCGCTTCGACCAGCAGACGATCGGCCTGAATCAACAACGACTGCGGACTGTCTCCGGCGCTGAAGGGCACCATGCTGCAGTAGGCGACCGGCTGTTGATCTGACATTCCGGTGGCATAAAATGCCGTCAGTTTTTGCGTCAGCGAAGTACGCAGTTCCAGCATCTCACCGTGCGTGACGCCGGGACAGAGCAGGGCGAACTCGCCGCCCCGAATGCGGGCGAGCGTGCTGTCGAGCGGCGCGTATTTGGCTTTGTGTGCATTCAACAGGTTGGCGATATTCAGCAACAGCTTATCGGTATGCGGGCCGCCAAAACGCTGGTTCAGCCCCCCCAAATCCTGAACGCGAACCAACATCAAATAGCCCGGTGCGGTATCCGCATCGCTCAGTCGTGCCTGCAACTGCATATCAAATGCGCGGCGGTTGGCAATACCGGTCTGGCTGTCGAGATAGGCCTCATTGTGCAGGCGCTCACTGTAGATAGCCTGCTCTTCAAAGAGTGATTTCAGCTTGGTCGCCATCAGGTTCATGGCTGCGACGACCCGGCGCAGTTCCGGCGTTTTTGGCAGTTCAGGCAGCGTCAGGAATTCGCGACGGGTAATCGCTTCTGATTGTTTCGCCAGATAGTTAAGCGGGCGCAGCAGTTTACGCAACAGCATAACCCCCGCCAGCAGGCAGGCCAGACTACAGGACAGCATCCACACCAAATTGCCTACAGTGCTGCTCCATAAACGTTGCACCGCAAAGATGGGGTCACTGGTGACCTCCACGCGGGCGGCCTGTTGCCAACCGCGCATAATGGTGGCATTGCCCGTTTGCGGGACCACATCCACCAGATCCACAAACCAGCCGGGTACATCCGGGATTGACGCCGCAGCGTGACGTTCCAGCATCGTTGTACCGTTGGTCAGATCGACGATGCGGATTTTTTGATAGTAACCACTATCAAAAATAGAGCTCACCATCAGCTCGATCATCGCCGGATCGTTGACGTTCGGTGTGAGTGAAACCCCCAGAGCCGTTGCCGCATCCTGGGCATGCGCCAGCAGCTGGTTGTTGTATTGATGGCGGGAGCTTTCCAGCGTCACAATAAAACTGCCGCTGAAGACAATCATCATGAAAAGAGAAATAGAAAAAAGTAACTGTTTAAAAAGTGACACTGACGTTCCCTATTTATCTATCGGGAAGCCTTCTTCCCGCATTTTGGTGAATACTTGCTGCCAGCGAGAAAGTCTCTTGCTGTCCCCAATACGTTTTGTGTTCTGGTTGCCCGGCAGCCACAGGCCGCTATCGTTAAATGAGTACACCGGTAATAAATCCTGACGCTGGCTGGCCGGTGAAAGGGTGTTTGTCAGACTATCGAGAACCAGAGGGATGGCGTCAGGCGTGGCATACCAGGTCAGTACCATATGTGCGCGGTTTAAACGTAGGGCTTTAACGTAAGTGATACGCAGCTTCTCTTCGGAAACACCCAACTGCCGCAGCGTGAAATATTTTGCGATGGCGTAGTCTTCGCAGTCCGCTTTACCCTGGCGCAGGGATTCCACCGGCGTCGCCCAGTAATCGACGTTGTGCCAGACGTCGCTATCCTCGGCGTAACGGAGCTGGGTATTAAAAAACAGATTTACCGCGCGCAGCTGTGTTTGCTCATCGGCATGGCGCAGTTGAATTAAGAGCTTTTGCCAGGCGTTGATGCGCTGTTGTGCCGCAGCGCTGGCGGGGCCATAGAGGACATCGGACTTCTGCATGATGGTGGCAAAATCCCACGCCGCGCGCAGCGAATTGACCATCAATAGCAACAACAGCGCCCCTGGGATCTGCCAGAGGCGAAGTAAGCGAGTGAGTGAACAGACGCTTATTTTTTTCAAGGGTGATGCTGACATGGTGTAGCAGGCTGATTTCCCGTATGTTTACAGGCATAAGGCGCCAGCCATTTTTTGCGCAGCTGTACATTAATAGGGGAAGCGAAAATGGTTTTCAGTGAACTGTCGATGAACGCCACAAACTGCGGATCGTTTTTGCGCATCATAATGGCATAGTGCATATCCGCGCCGATGGTTTCGGCTGACACGCTGAATGTGTCAGGCAGTTCACTCTGATTAATCAGCGGCCAGGCCAGGATATCATCGATAAACAGCGCTGCAGATTCATTCTGCGCCATTTTATTAAACGCCCCGTTTATCGTGGTAGTGGTTATTGTTGAAATATTAAGATGCTGTTCCCGGTTCGCCTTGTTGAATTCCAGCAAATCTTTTGAACTGCCTGTCAGGCTAACCGTTCGTCCTTTTAAGTCAGCCAGGGAATGAATATTGTTTTTACGTAAAGAGATGATGCGCATTTTCGCGATGTAGTAGTTAACGGAAAATGAAACGCTGGAGGTCCGCTCTGGCGCGTTAGTATTTACGCCACAGTCCATGTCTATTTTACGTGTTTTTAATGCAGAAAAGCGTTCCGCAAAATTCACCGGAATATAATGAATGGTTAAGTTATTGAGCTTGAGATACTGCCGCAGTTTGTCCGCAATCAGGTTACACACCGCAATGGTATACCCCGTTACCTTGCCGTTTTGGTCGGTAAAGGAAAACGGCGGCAGCTGTCGATAACCCACGTTCAGTACGCTGCTGATTTGTATGTGTTCCAGCGTGGCGGCATTCTGCTGCGCCATCAACACAGGGGACACGGTGAGGCCAGCCAGTAAAATCAGCCCCTGCGCCACACGTTTTATCCGGGCCATCTCATGCTTAATTATATTTTTCATAATCAAAACCGATCTTCTTTTTTGCTGACGTTAATTCTTTCAGATTATCTGACATGGGAATATTTAAATTGATGGCTTTCGGCGGTATTGGAGACTGAAACCATTTATTGTACAAGGTCGTAAACTCACCGCTGGTCATCAGAGAAGATAACGTGTCATCCACAAAAGCTTTAAATTCTTTATCGTGTAAAGGGAGCAGCAGTCCCGCCGGAAGTGGCGCACTGAGCGCAATACGGGATAGCATATATTCATCCGGGTTGGCGGCCTGCGCAATCATCCCTTTTAATAATACAGTGCTGGAAATCAGCGCCGGATAGGCGCCGCTCTGAACGCCATTGAAGGCGACGTTGTTGTTAGTATCCAGCTCAATATTAATGTTAAGCGCGTTGGCGGTATTAATTTTCTGTAGTTGCTCAACGTAAACTGTGCCGCTTTTTACCAGCACGCTGTGCCCGGAAAGTGCTTGTAGATTGCCATTATAATCATTCCTACGCATCACATAGCGAGTGCTGGAAAAGTAAAATGGCAATGAGAATTCGCTAATGCTGTGGCGACCCTTCGAATAAAAAGCCGGAATGCACATGATATCGGCCATGTGTTTTTTAATGAGCACAAACTGAGATGCCGAGTTTGCGCGCACCCATTGCGTTTTCAATGTTTTAAGCTGTAGTTTGGTTTTCAGCGCAGCGACGATATTTTTACAGATATCAATGGAATAGCCAGCAGGTGACGTACCTTCCTGGTACGAGAAAGGAAAGGCATCATCCTGGTAACCGAGGGTGATAGTTTTCATACTGGCAATCTTCTCCAGCGTGCGCTGTTCGGGCAAAACATCCGTCGCGCAGCGTGCAGAGAAGGGGATTAACAGCGCAGCGGCAAGCACAATACGCGTTGCCAAACGCAGGCGATTAGTCATGCATAACCTCTTCTGCAAGGGCTTCATCGGCAAAAGCAGACAACACGTCACGCTCGCGCAGCGGATAGCTGAAGAAATATCCCTGCACATGTTGGCACTTAATTTTGCGCAAAATGTTGCGCTGGAGCGGTGTTTCCACCCCTTCCGCGGTGACGGAGATATTGTACTTTTGCGCGAACTGGATAAGCATCACAATCAAGTACTGGCTGGCATTATCCTGCTCTAATTTATCGATAAGCGTGCGGGCAATCTTGATGCGCGTGAAGGGATAGACCAGCAAATAGTCCAGCGCGGCGTAGCCTGTTCCCAGATCGTCCATTGCGATATCGATCCCCATCGCGCGGATCTCTTTCAGTACCGGGAGGGCAATAGACTGATCCAGTTTCTCGGATTCGGTGATTTCAATTTCGAGTCGATTGGCTGACAGTTGGCTGGTGCGTAACGCTTCTTTGATGATGTCGACCAGCCCTGGGCTGTGTAGCTGGTTGGCTGACACATTGACGGCAATGCGGATGTGTTCCGGCCATTTTGCGGCGACGGCGCAAGACTGGCGAATTACCCATTCACCTAAACGCACAATCAGGCCCGAGCTTTCAGCAATATTGATAAAGTAATCCGGGTAAATCAGCCCTTTCGTCGGGTGATTCCAGCGGATCAGCGATTCGTAGCCGTGAACCGTTTCATCCTGCAGATTAACGATGGGCTGGTAGTAAAGTTCGAACTGCTCGTTATCAATACCATCAATAATTTCCTGATTAATGAACAGGCTGTGGCTCTGTTTCATCACCATGCCGTCTTCGAAGAAATGGAAGCAACCGCGGCCATGGTGCTTGGAGGCATACATGGCCAGATCGGCATTGATCATCAATGTTGAGGTATTATTGCCCTGATAAGGTGCGCTGGTAATGCCAATGCTGCAACTGATAGAGAAGGTGTGGGTGCTCCAGCTAAACGGTGTGCTCAGCGCGCGGAGAATACGTTTCGCCAGCCGGTTCGCCTCTTTAACGGCGTTGTCGCTGACCTGTTGCAGAATCGCAAACTCATCCCCGCCCAGACGTGCCGCCATATCGTTTGGCCCCAGCAATAATTGCAGGCGCTGCGCCACGTTGATTAACACTTCATCGCCGGCTTTATGGCCGAAGGTGTCGTTTACCGGCTTGAAGTTGTCGAGGTCAATCAACAGCAAGTTGAACGGTTTCTCTGCCTGCTGGACTTCACTGACGCGTTTATCCAGCGCCAGTCCGAAAGAGACGCGATTGGGTAAGCCTGTTAGCGAATCATGATGGGCCATATGCTCCATCTTTTGTGACATCTCATGCATACGCTGTAGATAGCCGCGTTCTTTCATCGCAACGCGCAATTTTTCAATGGCGCTGGCGAGATGTCCAATCTCATCATCCTGGTCAAGATAGGGGGTGACAGAGTCGGTTTCTTCGCGGGCAATGCGGGTAATGGAGTTAATCAGCAACGGAACCGGGCGGAACAGACGGCGCATGAACAGCGTCACCAGCGTCAGCGTTGCCAGTAAAATGAGGACGAAAATGATACTGCTCTTTTTCAACATCGCATCATAGGCAGCGTACAGATCACTCTTCTTACCAATGCTGCTTATCAGGCTGCCGAGGATTTCGCCTGAGGGCGTCAGAACAGGGACGGCGCTGATGAAGCACGCTTCGCCGTTGATCTGGGCAAATCCGATATAGTCGTTGACCAGCACATCGCGTGGCAAACGCCCGGCGAAGGAGATTACCCCGTCGCCCTCTTCAGACTTATTGTTGATGCCCACGAAACCTTTATCTGGCGTATACAGGAACATCCAGGTGGGATTGTGCGTTTGCGCTGAGGCCAGTGCCAGAACGTCTACCGGGTTATAGCCGGTCTGAATAATGGAGTCGGTATCGCCAAGCTGTCTGTCCGAGACAATACGGGATATTTGCCCCGTGTCGCGGGTTTCAACCGAAACGGTGGTATACACGCTGCGGATGATGTAGGTCATGATCTGGGCGTTGGCTTCTGCTCTCTGTACCCACTGCTGATAAGAAAAGTTGTCGATCAGGCTCCAACTGGTAAAGGCACCAGCACCAAACGCAATAATGATCCCCGCCAGCAAAAACTGTGTTATTTTGCCGGTGATCGAATGTTGCCATCCTTTTATTGCCTTTAGGGAAAACAGAGACGTGGCCACGGATTCTTTTTAATTCCTGAAAATACACATATATGCTGAATTAAATTTCTTTTATGACTTAATGAAATAACAGTATGGGTATTTTTGTTACAAGTAAGTAGATGAAAGGTGTGAAACTCTCAGGTACAACATTTAATTAACACTGGAGCTGAATGGCTAACGATAAAATAACGGTGTATAAATATAAGGATCGCTGTACGTTTCGTCAACAGGTAAAAATGTACATTAAAACACACTTTCATTCAGTGGTGATGTGTCGTATTAATGTTGACATTAATGCCTGTAAGGAATGTTTTTTGTACACACGTTAAAGATGTGCGATGGATACGCTGGCGGCGCTGTATTTTTACACTATTAATCAATTGATTAGGTGGCTTATTAACTGGTGAGATAAAAATAAAAATATCATGATATGTCCATTTTTATCTATAAATGATGGTTTATTTTCTGATGCGATATGAATAAGATGCACGCTTCAATGTAGAACCTTTTTTATTTTCTCAGTGTGCGGTTAATGTCATCAATTTTACAATGGTTAATGACTAGCCCAAATGGATTTGTTTGCGACATTAGAATCTGGATTAAAGTCCTATTGGTATAGTGTATAGCGGATAAATTGATTTGGACGCAATAATAAATACAAACACTGCAAAAATCACTCGTGAATGGTGTCTGCCGCTTGCTATTCCTGGCCTTTTTTATCCACTGGCACACTATCTTAACGGTTACTGCATTCTTAATAATACTCTATTAACCGTTTACGATCTCAAATTAGCCGTATTTTCCGCCGCATTGGTTCTCTTTGGTTATCGGGTTCTGCCGGGGATAATGCTGTTTCTGGCGGTGATGTTTTGGGTTGGTCCTGCAGGCGAACACGTGGATGCGTTGTGCCTGACGGCGGCATCGACGCTGAGCTATGCCATTTATCGTAAAGTGACGGGCAGACGCAGTAGCGCCAGCTTTAGCCGGATCACCATCAGCCTGAATCGTATGATTTGGCTCTGCGGCTACAACATTTTGCTGTATCTGCTTTTCAGCAAAATTTTCGCCTTTGTGGTTCCCCACAGTCAGCGATCGGATGTGGCGAACCTGCATATTATGAGTCTGGAAATGCTGGTGCGTGTCCAGGGACTTGCTAACGGTTGCCTGACGGGGATCCCCTTTTTCTACAAAGCATTTCGCATCCTGCGCCGACCGTCCTGGTTGTTTACCTTTATTAAGTCGATCGGCGAACAATGCAAAGGCAATGTCACGGTATACGGCGTCATGGCGTGGTGCACCGTGCTTATTGGTCTGATGCTATGTTTAACGTCGCCCTATAACTCGAATATTTTCTTCTCATTCTACAGCCTGATCCTGCTTTTCCCGTTGATGCTGTGGGGAGCTATTAAGATTGGCCACTCATTTACGATGCTGGTGTGGACGGTGGTATTAATTATTCTGGGCAAGCATAACGATAATTATATCGCCAGCGATGAGAGTTTCATGCTGCACCAGGCTATGGTTTCAACGCTTATTTTTATCTTTTCACTCACCATTGTGATTATGGGCGCGCTGGCAAAATTTACCCGTCAACGATTTAGCCAGGCGCTGGTATTAGGTCTGACCGACCCGATGACGGGCATGGCAAACTTGCGTGCGCTGAAGACGGAGCTGTTTACGACCGAACATGCGACGGTGTGCCTGATTCAACTCCCCGAACTGGAGCTTTTTTCCCGCCGCTACGGTTTTCATTTTCGTACCCGTTATCAGAAAATTTTGGCTGAGCATTTGCAGAAGCATTTGGTCGAAAGTGAGAAGGTCTATTATCACGCCGGTTATGATCTGCTGATCAGGCTGGAAAATTGTACCTGGGAGCGGTTGTGTGATTTATACCAGGCCGCTAACGGTTTTCGCCTTTTTCATAATAATCAGCGGCTGGGGTTTCGCAGTGGTTTGGGCTATTGCCTGATTCACGATGTGAGCGATGACATCTATCAGTTGGTGGGGAAACTGGGCATGGTCGCGGGGTTGTCTCTGACCAACGGCAGACCCGAAAACCTGGAAACGCAACATAGCCGCATGCTCGGCAACCATATTGTGGATAAAACCGATATTCGCACGGCGTTGCAAAATGCGTTGGATAACAATGCGTTTGTGCTGATGGCCCAGCCTATTGTCAGCACCCAGGGCGAAGAACACTATCATGAAATATTGATTCGCATGTTAAACGATAAGGGTGAATTTATTTCGCCAAACAGTTTTCTGCCGGTGGCGCATGATGCGGGGCTGGCACCGGAAATCGATTTATGGGTCATCGAAAATACGCTCAAAGCCATGTGTCACCATCCACAGCGTTGCTTTTCTATTAACCTGGCACCGGTGACGGTATGTCGTTCAAATATTGTCTCGAAGATCACCCAGCTCTTACAGGAATACGCCGTCGCGCCGCAGCGAATTATTTTTGAGATTACCGAAGCGGATACGCTATCCGATAAACAACAAACCGTAGAAACGCTGCGTTTAATTCGCCAATTAGGCTGCCGGGTGGCGATTGATGATTTTGGTACCGGGTTCGCCAGCCATGCGCGTTTGATGAATATCGAGGCGGACATTTTGAAAATTGATGGCTCGTTTATTCGGCGGATCACGGAAAGTGAAATCAGCTACTACATCGTTGAATCATTCTGCCGCGTTGCCGAAATGAAAAACATGCAAGTCGTCGCCGAATTTGTGGAAAACGCCAGTATTCAGGCATGCCTGGAGCAAATGAACGTGGGGTGGTTGCAGGGATATCACATTGGTAAGCCGACACCGCTGCTCACGCTGAAATAGCGTGGCGCCAGCACAATTCTGACTCAAAAAAAGAACAGCGCCTTCTCAGATAGAGAATAAAAAATATGAGTGACATGATTAAAGTAAAAGAACGCCCGGCGGCCATATCTTCAGACGGACCCACTGCACGAGTGCTCGCCTGGCTGCACAGTATTCACCTGGGTGTCGCGATGAAACTCGGCATGATTCTGGTGGTGTGCATTGCCACGCTGCTGATTGGCGCCTCTTTTATGTTATCGAATTATCTGTCCAGCGAGCTGCAGGTTAATGCGCTGGAAATGATCAAAACCAACACCCGTATTTTCCACAACAATATCTCTAATGAGTTTCAACGGGTTACCCGGGATGCGGAACATTACAGCAATGTTTACATTAATAACTATCAGAATGTAGCCAATAAGCCACTGCGCTCTATGGACGCGTCTGAACTAAAAGCCGTTTTGAGTAACCCCAATACAAACGACCATTTCACCGAATTAACCAGCGTCTTTGCCAGTACCTTTATTCTGCAGGGCGAGCAGTTTGTTCGCGTCAGCAGCACGTTGCTGGCCAGTTCCGGTAACACGGCGACGGCAACGGTATTGGGGCGCGATAATCCGGCATTGCCATTACTACTGAAAAATAAACCGTTTTCAGGTGTGGTCACGCTGTTTGGTAAGCAGTTTATTAGCCACTATGAGCCGATTGCCGATAAATATGGTCAGGTGATTGGTGCCGTGGCGGTCGGGTTTGATGTCAAACAGACCCTGCAACCGATCATCAGGCAGTTATTGGATGTGCATATTGGTAAAAATGGCTACGCCTACGTGCTGGATGCCGGGTTCGACCCCGGGCGTATGTTGGCGCACCCTTCGCTGGCTAACCAGCAGGCGGTGAATATTACTGACGCCAACGGTTATAAGCTGTTTGCCGATATCCTCGAACATAAAAATGGCATCACCTACTACAACTGGGTGAGTGGTTATGGTGTCGCACCTAAGACCAAAGTTGCCGTCTATGAGTACATTGAAGGGATCAACTGGATCATCGCCACCACCAGCTATGTGGATGATGTCGCCAAGAGCAGCAATCTTGTGCGCAATGGCCTGTTGCTGTTCACCGCGTTGCTGTTACCCATCATTTTATTGCTGATTGCGATTGCCAGCCGCTTCCTGATTTCACGCCGTCTAAACCGCGTGCTGAGGATTGCGCAGACCATCGCGGAAGGTGACTTAACGGTGGATGTGCAGGTGGATCATCCTGATGAAATTGGCGAACTGCTCGGCGCGGTAGAAATGATGCGCCAGCGCCTGCACTCGCTGGTGGGGGATATGGTGTCTCATGCGAACTCAGTGCACCAGGCATCATTGCACATCACCGAGGCGGTAGACGGCCAGGCCTCAACCAGCGTGGAAACCTCATCTTCAGTGGCTGAAATTACCTCCACCATGGAAGAGCTGTCGGCCTCTTCCACCCAGATAGCCGAGCATTCGCGGGCGGTGGTCGATATTGCCAACCAGACGCTTGAGGATTGCAATAAAGGCTCGGATTCGATGTCGCAGCTGCTGATGCGCATGACGGATATCGACAACGATAACCAACAAAACATGCGTGAAATCATGATGCTCGGCAACAAGTCGACGGAAATCAGCCGCGTGATGGTGATCATTAACAGTGTGGCGGATCAAACCAAACTGATCGCCTTTAACGCCGCGCTGGAAGCGGCCAGCGCCGGAGAAGCCGGGAAACGTTTCTCCGTGGTGGCGGCTGAAATCCGTCGTCTGGCGGATTCAGTCACCGAATCGACGGTTGAAATCGAGAATAAAATTAGTGAAATCCAGAACGCGATTAATCGCCTGGTGCTGAACGCGGAAAAAGGTGGCGAGAGCATAAAATCGGGGACGAGGGCGTGTCAGCTGAGCGCTGAGCACCTGAATGATATCGTCGTTACCGCAGAGCAAACCTCTACGGCGGCGCTGCAGATCTCGCTGTCTACCCAGCAGCAGAAAACCGCCAGCAATCAGGTGGTTATGGCGCTGCGTGAAATTGTTGTCGCCAGTAACTACACGTCGCAGTCGATCAAAGACATTCTGATTGTGAGTCAGGATATGACACAGCTGTCGAAGGCGCTGAAAGAGGCCTCTGCATCATTCACCCTGATGGATATGGATGCATGAGTAGCCGCGGTATTCGGGTACTGATCCTGGATTTGGGCAGCGTGTCGCGCAACCAACTGGTCAAGCAACTGGAAGATCATCCACATATTTCGGTGGTTGGGCAGGCGGCCCATCGCCGCCAGGCAATGCGGTTGTTGCAACAGTTAGGGCCTGATCTGCTGATCCTGACGCTGGAAACGTCGACCGCCGATAACGTCGAGATCGTCGAAACCATCATGGCGACCAGCGCAATCCCTATCCTGGTCATGCATTTTGGTGGTGAAAATGCAGGCGATGAGGATTACATCTCTCGCGGGGCGCTGGCGGTGTTGCACTATAACTACGACTCCCCACTCGCCATCCGTACACTGCATCGACAGGTGGAACTGCTGGTGGGCGTGAAGGTCATCCGTCATATCAAGGGGTTACGCTACCCTGCAGAACCGAGTGTGTCGGGCACGCGATTGGCAATGGAAACGGTTGAGACCACGGCCGACTGGCCCTATGTGCTGGCGATTGCCTGTTCGACCGGTGGGCCGCAGGCACTGAGCAAACTGTTGCAGGATTTACCCGGTACGTTCCCGTGTCCGGTACTGATTGCCCAGCACATTGCCGATGGTTTCGCCAAGAACATGGTGCACTGGCTGGACAGCGTAACCGATCTGAAGGTACGGCTGGCGCAGGATAATGACCCGGTGGAGGCCGGAAATGTCTATATCCTGCCACCGGAACAGCATCTGATCGTCAAAAGTAACCAACGGCTGGCGACGGTTCCACGACAAGAAAGCGACGTGTATCACCCCAGCTGCAATCTGTTACTGGAGTCGGTCGCTGAGGTGTTCCGCGAAAAAGCGGTTGGGCTGATCATGACCGGAATGGGCAGCGATGGATGTCGCGGCATCGAGCTTATCGTCCAGCGAGGTGGACGAACGCTGGCGCAAGATGAAGAAAGTTCGGTGGTCTTTGGTATGAACAAGAACGCGATTGATAAGCAGCTCATACACCGCACGATCCCGCTGAATGGCCTCGCGAAGGTGCTGCTTTCGATGGCAGGTCACGGGCATTTCGAGAGTACATTGCCATGATACCCAACCTTCCAGAATATGCCCGCTTGATCAAAGAACGGGTGGGTTTGCACTTTGATAATGCGATGGAAGCGCTGCTGAAATCGGCGCTGAGTCAGCGCATGGCTGAGCGTAATATCACTGATTATTATGAATACTATGAAAAACTGCGGCTGTCGCAGGACGAGTTTGATCGCTTTATTACCCTGATTACGATTAACGAAACGTATTTTTTCCGTGAAAGCGACACGCTGGATTTAATCTGCGAAAAATGGGTGCCGCGGATCATGCAACAGCGTAGCGGTCCGGTGCGTATTCTTAGCGCAGGGTGTTCATCAGGGGAAGAAGCCTACTCGCTGGCCATCAAACTGCATGAAAAGTACCAGGATGGGATGGCGGAACGGGTTGAACTCTACGGCTGTGATATTGACCCGGCAATTCTCGCGAAAGCCAGAAATGCCAGCTATTCCAGCTACTCGTTTCGTGGCGTCGATCCGTTAATTCAGCAGCGCTATTTTACCCGTACGGGAAACCAGTTTCGGCTACATGACGCCATCCGTGAAAAAGTGTCATTCCACCGCACCAACATCATCAAAGAGCAACTGCTGCCGGAAGTGGACATTATTTTGCTGCGCAACGTGTCTATCTATTTCGACACGCCGACCCGCCGCGAGCTGCACGCAAATTTGCAAAAGATGCTGCAGCCGCACGGCGCTCTGTTCTTCGGCAACGCAGAAACGCTGGCGAACAATTTCGATATCCTGAAGCTTGAGCAGGAAGAGAGCATTTTCTATTTTTGCCACCACGCTGAATCTCCTCGGGTGGTGCCAACACCACGGGCTACGCCGCGCGCGACCGTCACCGCCCCCGTTGTTGCCGTCGAGCCTGCCGCACCCGCGACGCTTAAGTCTGACGACTGGCTGAAAAAGGCGCGTGCCTGCCTCGATGAAAAACGTTTTTCCGATGCTGAAAAGTGTATCGCCTGCGTATTACGCAGCGATCCAGGCCATCAGGATGCGCTGCTGATTCAGGGCGTGATTGCGCTTGAGCAGCGAGAGTTCTCGCAGACCACCGGCAATGCGCAAAAGATCCTCGCCCAGGATGAATGGTCGGCAGAGGCAAAAATGTTGCTCGGTCTGGCGATGATGTGGCAGCACCAGACGCAGCAGGCGATTGCCTGGTTCAAACAGGTGGTTTATCAGGAACCGGGTTACTGGCCCGCGCATTATTATCTGGCCGAAATGTATCGCCAAAGTGAACTTCACCAGCCCGCGCAGCGGACTTATCGCGTGGTGATGCAATTACTTAACGATGAAATCAACAATCCTTCAACGGTGTGTCGTCTACGTTTGCCGATGGTCTTTCCCGGCACGACGTTTCGCTTTCTGTGTGAACATCAACTGGCGCAATTCGCCCATCAAAGCGGGTAATAAGAACGATTATGGCTATCGATCTGAAAAAATTCGTTCTGCGTTTTATTGATGAAGGGAGAGGTCATTTGCAGACGCTCAGCGAGGGGGCCTTTCTGCTCTCTGCTGGGGAACATACTGATGCCGGGATCGGTGAGATGTTTCGCGCCGCGCATACCCTGAAAGGGGGAGCACGGATGCTGAAACTGCAAAGTATCGCCGATGTCACGCATCACCTGGAGGACGTCCTGAGCGAACTGCGGGAAAAAAAACTGACGCCGGACCGGGCGCTGGGCAACCTGATTCATGAAGCGGTGGAGTATCTCTCAAACCAATTGACCCAGCTTTTTGTTAGCGCAGGGGATAACCAGCTGCCGCCTGCGGATGCGGGGCTGTGTGAACGTCTTGCCTGTGCGAGCCGTGGGGAAGCCGCTACGTTGGCGGTGGAGGCGGTTATTCACGCGGACAAACCCGCGCCGTCGGCGGCGTCGATTACCGTGGACGGTGGCATTAAGCAGGCTGACTTCGTGCGCGTTAAGCTCAACAAGCTGGATGATCTGATCGACATTCTGGGGGAAGTGGTCGCCGGTCATGACCGCCTGGAACAGCAGATACAGAACCTGAGTCACATTGTGCCGCGGTTGTTAGGGCTAAGCGCAGAGCAACTTCGTCAGCAGATCCGCGATTTCAGCGCCCAGTTAAAAGAGAGCGTACAGGTTCAGCATTTGCAGATGTTTGAACTGTATGACGTGGCGGCGCGGATCCGCATGCTCCCGCTTTCCACGCTCTTTGAGCCGATTTCATTGCAGGTGAGTGAGCTGGCCTCCACGCTGAATAAGCAGGTGGTCTGCCGCTTTGTGGGCGGGGAAGTGGAGATTGACCGCCAGCTTATTGACCGGCTATCGGAGTCGCTGACGCATCTACTGCGCAACGCGGTCGATCACGGCATTGGTGACATTGATGAGCGGTTGGCGCTCGGTAAATCCACGCGCGGTACGATCACCATCACTACCCAGCAGGATGGCAGCGGAATATTACTGCGGGTGGAAGATGATGGCCGTGGGCTGAACTATCCGGCCATCAGCGCGAAGGCGGTCAGTAGAGGACTGGTTCCCGCGTCGATGGCCGGGCAGCTCTCCGAGCAGGAGTGCAATGAACTTATTTTTCATCCCGGTTTTTCAACCAGCAAAATCGTTTCTGAACTGTCCGGTCGCGGCGTCGGTCTTGATGTGGTGCGCAAAACGGTGGTAACCGATTTGCAGGGGGATTTGCAGGTGTACAGTCGGCAAGGTGTCGGAACGAGTTTCACGCTGCGTCTGCCGGTATCACTGACAATGATGCGTATCCTGCAATTTGAAGAGCAGGGACACCTGTTTGGGTTGCCCGCTCAGTACGTGGTTGAGGTGGTGGAGTACACCCCGGAAGGGATCAGCGATATTGCCGGACGCCCGGCCATTATTTTGCATAACGAGTTTATTCCGGTGGTTTGCGCAGGCCTGCTACTCGGTATACACGCACGTCAGGGAAGCCGCTCTCCGGCGGGGCAGCGCTTAATCATTGTGCAGAATCAGTACAGCAAGATGGCGCTGCGGGTCGATAAGTTGCTTGATGAGCGCAAGATGATGATCAAACCGCTACCGAAGCATATGCAACAGCAATCGCTGGTATCCGGAATGGTCCAGACGCCGGAGAACCAGCTGGTCAGTATTTTACAAGTTCCTGCGTTGATGGCGATGGCGCAGCAATCGAGACAGACCAGTACGCCCGTAAAACCGGTGAGCGTGGCGCAAAACGCCTGGCATGTGCTGGTGGTTGATGACTCGCTGAATACCCGCGAGATAGAAAAAAATGTACTGGAAGCGCACGGCTATCAGGTGACGCTGGCGGAAGATGGGCTGTCAGGCTTGCAGAAAGCGAAACTGACCCAGTTTGATGCGGTCCTGACGGATGTCGAAATGCCGTTTATGGATGGTTTTACCTTCACAAAATCGCTGCGTGGCGAGAAAAACTACCAGCACACGCCGATTATTATCGTGACCTCCCGCGCCAAGGAAGAAGACCGGCGGCGCGGTATTCAGGTAGGCGCGGATGCCTATATTGCCAAGGGCGATTTCGAGCAGGACAGCCTGATAAAAACCTTAAAAATGCTGTTGTGCTGAGGGCACAACACCGAGAGAGACGATGCGAATTTTATTAGTTGATGATGATCTTTTTGCCGCTGAACTGGCATCCGTCTTCCTGGAAATGGACGGCTACGAGGTGGTGATTGTGGAAAGCGCCATCTCTGCCTTAGCGTGCCTGGATTCGGATAAAACACTCGATCTGGTGATTAGCGACCTGCATATGCCAGAGATCAGCGGGCTGGATCTGCTGGCGCTGCTGCGTGCCCAGGGCTGGTCTAAACCGTTTATTTTGCTGAGCGCCAATGAAGTGACGGCCAGCGATGTGCCGTATGATCGCTGGGTGAAAAAAGATGAAAATCTGGCGGAAAACCTCGGCGCCGCGGTCAATGCGCTGCTGCAGCCTGCTACTGAATAAGTCAAAAACCTCACGATGAAACAAGAAAATAAGCACCTTGCTATGGCTGCCGCTCAGGAAAAAATCTCACGGCTGAGACAGGGGTTTTTACGCCGCATTCCCGATATGCTGGCACAAGCGGACAGGCTATTGGTGCAACTGGTCGCCGAACCCAGCGAGGTTTGTCGTAAACAGCTGCATATTTTGCTGCACAGTATTCACGGGTCTGCCGGGTCTTTTGGCTTTGCTCCGCTCGCTACTGCCTCCGCGGAAGGTGAGCGATTACTCACCGAGCCGGAGCAATGCACATTACATTGCGATGAGCTACGGAGGATCCTCCGTTGGCTGTATACCCTGACGCAAGAACAGCTCAGTCTTGAGCATCGTATCAGCGACACAGGCTTCAAATTACCGAACCCTGAGGAGCGTCCAGAGGAGGCGTTTGTCCGCCGTACCAGTAAACCGATCTACCTGTGCGATGATGACCTCGATCAGGTTGAGCTGCTCGCCACCCAACTGCGCTGCTTTGGTTTTACCTGCCATGTCTTTGCGAATACCGAGGACTTTACCCAGGCCGTACTGGCGCAACCGCCTTCCGTGGTGATCATGGATGTCAGCTTTCCGGACAACGCCTACGGCGGCCCGCTGACCATGTCGGATCTGAAAAAGAAAGTTGGCACCGCTTTCCCGGTGCTGTTTCTCTCCTGTCACAGCGACTTTACGGCGCGCATTAATGCCATAAAATCGGGCTGCGACGGCTACTTTGTTAAACCGGCGTCTATCACCGATTTAGTGCAGGAGCTTCACCGCTTAACCCAGCCGTCGCTAAAGAAACCCTATCAGATCCTGTTGATTGACGATGAGCCAGCGGTCGCGGAATACAACGCGGAAATGCTGCGGATGGCGGGAATGGACGTGCATGTGCTGGAGAAACCTCAGTATTTGCTGCATGTGCTGAACGCCCAGCCGATTGATCTGGTACTAATGGACTACCACATGCCTGAGTTTAGCGGCGTGGATCTGACCAAACTGATCCGCCAGATCCCGCAGCACATTGGCCTGCCGATTGCCTATCTTTCCAGTGAAACTAATAAGACGGCGCAGTTTGGCGCCATGAGTATTGGTGCGGAGGACTTTATCCTCAAACAGGCCGATCCTCAGGGATTGATCCATGCCGTGTCGATCCGAGCGGAAAGAATGCGCACCCTGCGCGCCCGGATGTCGCAGGACAGTTTGAGTGGGTTATACAACCACTCGACGACCACCCACTTTCTTAAAAGCGCGATCGCCGAATCTAACTACAGCGGTAAACCGTTCTGCATGGTGATGGTGGACCTGGATCATTTTAAAAATATTAACGATACCTACGGCCACGTCGTCGGAGACCAGGTGATTGTCGGCATCTCGCAGCTGTTTTCCCATCGTTTACGCAGCACCGACATCGTGGGCCGCTACGGCGGGGAAGAATTCGCCATCATCATGCCGAATACCACCAGCGAAACGGCAGCCCTGGTAGTGGAACGTTTACGCAAGGATTACGAGCAGGTCGCGTTCTCCGTTAATGATACCTATTTTCACAGTACCTTCAGCGCTGGTATCGCGCAGTGGCAGTTTGGCGATCGTATTGAAACGCTGCGTGAGCGTTCCGATCAGGCGCTGTATGCCGCCAAGCAAAAAGGCCGCAACACCTTCTGTATCGCTGAAGAAAAGGAGAGGGCATGAGCCCACAACTGGAGCAGATCCTGGCGCTGAATCATGGTGAGAAACCCGAGTGTGAAAGCGTCGATGAGCCGCAGTGCACGCTGGTGTTATTTCAGCTGGCGGATAAAAACTTTGCTTTCTACGGCGCGCAGATAAGAGAGATCCTCGCGGAACGTCCTATCTCGTGGGTACCCTGTTGTCCGCCGATGCTTGAAGGCGTGATCAACTATCGCGGGCGCGTGGAGTCGGTCATGAGGCTGGACGGCCTGATTGACAACCCCGTGGCTAACGCCCTGGGAAAACGGACTATCCTGATTGGCTGCGGTGAGAGGATGCAAAGTGGCATCCTGATTGACAGATTGATTGATGTTCTTGAGGTGGTGGAAAGCCAGATTCATTTACCCGGTGATTCGCTGCCTCCGGCGCTACAGCCGATTGCGGTCGGGGTGGTCAAGGTGGGCGACACCTGGTTCACCCTACTGGATCTGAATCTGGTATTTGACCGTTATCAGGAGACCTGTGGTGATGACGCAACCCGTTAACCTGGCGGCCGTGCGCATCCGCATGGGAACGCAGGAGTTTTACATTCCTGCAAGCCAGGTCCGCAACTGCTCGCGGGTGACGCACGTTTCACCGGCTATCCCGCGCTTTAGCCAGTGGCTGGGCATTGCCGATGAACCGCCAGAGGGCGGGCATTTGCATTTTTTTGTTCCGCCAAGTGGTGTTGATACTGGCTGGTACTTATGGGGGCAACTGGAGAATGTCATGCTCTCCAGCGACATCATTTTTGCGCTGCCTCCGCTGCTGGCTCACAGCTGTCGCCTGCCCGCGTTACGGGCGCTGGTGGGGCGCGAAGCGCTCAGCCCGCTGTTGAGCTGGGGCTGATAAATTAGCGCTTTATATGCTGCGGGGCAGGTTCTGACCTCGCAGCGTGGGGGCGTTGAGAATACTATATCCAGTTACTGGATATAAACATCTACAGACCGACTGACCAGATTAGTCATGAAATTATCAAGACTATCAACGGTCTTTTGGTCCTGGATACCATAATTTTTTGCCACGTCATCAAGGTTTTCATAACTAACCCAAACCCGACCAATCTTATCCTGCCAGACGGAAACACGTAACGGCAGATCAAGCGATATGCCCTGTTTATCCTGCATCAGTTTTGTACCGACTTTAGGATTACCAAATACCAGGACTTTCGTTGGTCTGAGGTTCATGCCAGCGCCCTCGGCATTTTTCTCATGATCAATCTCGGTGAATAACGGAACACCTTCACTATTCAGAATGGCCTTCAGTCGGGAAATAGTCTCATCGACAGAGTATTTACTCTCTTGATTTTTGATTTTCTCTGAATTTAAACCAGAATTCAGTCCGGTTTTGTAGGCTTCGGCAATATCACGTGCCACCTGGGTCATGTCGACACCTTCTTTGTTGGTCAGTATCGTCACGCAAACCAGTTCATCACCGGCGGTAAAGCGGCTCAGATAGGCGCTGAAACCAGCGGTCGTTCCTTTGATTTCAAGGAAACCAGGATGACGGGTAAATTCCCAGCCAGCCATAGCGGGCACGACTTTGCCGTTTTTCAGTTTTGCGGGGCTGTAGATAATATCGCGCAGCTGTTTATCTTTAACTAGCGTGCTGCCTGCAAGACCGATGTCCCATTTACTGATGTCTTCAGCTGATGACCACAAGCCGCCGTACGCGTACAGGTTATCGGTGGCGATAGCGCTGACCGGCTCCAGTTTTTCACCCGCGGCGACATAACCGGTTGCGGGTTCAACCGGGTTGATGTAGGCGATTTCTGCTTTAAATTTAGCGTGCTGGTTGTGTTGCTTGTCGGGTGTTGGGCGATCCAGATAGGCTTTAGTTGGCATATCCTTCGCGAACTGTGTGCTTTGCAGGCCTAATGGTTCAATTTGGTATTTGATAACGAAGTCTTCATAACGCATCCCGCTGACGTTTTCGATAGCCATCCCTAACAAAATAAAGTCGGTCGCACTGGCGTTGATATCAGTACCGTTTTTAAATTCGAGTGGTTTATTTTTGACAAGATCAACCAGCTGCGCAGGTGTATATTTCTGCGCTTGTTTATAGCCGAAGGATCTGAAGTCGGGGATCCCGGAAGAGTGTTGCATTAACTCCAGTATCGTAATGTTATGCCAGCTTTCCGGTAAGCCGGGTATATACTTGCTTACTGGGTTATTAAGATTTAATTTTCCTTGCTCTACCAGCTGCATGACCGCTACGGCGGTAAAAGCCTGAGTGATTGGCCCGATACCCCACATAGTTTTGGTCGAAGCCAATTCATCATTGGTGAGTGTTGCCAGTCCATATCCAGCTGAGCGCGGGATATACGGAGCCTGAACGATCGCCATGGATAAACCGGGCAGATTATTTTTCGCCATCACCTCGGCAATCATCTGATCGATATATTTACCGTTTACTTTTAACTGTGGGTTACCACGATTAACTAAGTAGGTTGTCTCGTTAGAATTAGGGGCGGCAATCACCACGGAGGTTGAAACGGACATGGAAAGTAAAATACATGCCGCAATCACCTTTAACTTAAGCTTCATGGAGGGGTTCCGTTTTATTGATTTTTCTGTGCAGTTGTTGGCGATAACTGCACAGCAATTAGATAATGATATGAAAGGTGCCGATAGTCGTTACTTAGCTGCGGCTATTACTGTTTCAATCGTCTTTTCAGTGTCCCATAAATCATTAGCAATAATACGGTAGTTGGTGAGTGCGGCGAGATAACCGTCACCTTCCGGAATTCGTGGCCCTGCCGTGGCGTCTTTAACTACGACAACCTCAAAGCCTTGCTCAATCAATTCACGCAAATGGGATTCAATGCACAGATTGGCGGCCATACCTGCCAGAATGACCTGGGAGATGCCACGTTTTCTGAGTTGCAGCACCAGATCGTTGGTTTCTGGTCCAAAAATTTTATGCGGTGATGTAATGACCGTTTCGCCGTCATAAATATAGGGTTTAAACTGCGGCATAAAGTCAGCACCTGAATTTTCGAAATTATCCACGTTCAGCGGTCCCTGACGATCAAACATTCCCGTGCTGTGCATAAATGTTTCGCCTGGTGCGGTCGATACCCATTTATGATCATGTGGGAAATAATAATGTGGAGAGACAAATACAGGAAGATGCTGTTCTTTTGCCAACTTAAACAGCGCTTCCAGGTTTTCTACGGTATTGTTTTCGGTGATGCTGTCTTTAAATACTTCCCAGCCAATTCCCTGCGGACTTAGAAAATCAACTTGTGGATCAACTACCACCAATGCAGCAGTCTTGCTATTAAGTGTAATACCTTTACGTGGTAATCCGTAGGCTTCTGGTTCCGAATATATTTCGGACATGCTCATCTTGCTCATAAAAATTTACCTGTTTGTATTTATTTATATCTGATGTGATAGTTACTATCGTCGCGATAAATAACGTCGGTAAATATGGCATGGTTTCAGAGGGAGTGAGTTGCTCAATACGCTGATAAAATTGTCATTGCGTATTCTAATAACGAAAGTGGGCATCTGAGTGCCCACACGTTAGAGGTCGTATTGCTGGCGTCGCCGTTCTAAACGGCGATCGCGTAGAGTGGAATAAATAAAGGCGATAACAAATAGCAGGGAGAATAAGACGACGATGGTCGGGGCCGGTGCGCTGTCGATGAAAAATGACAGGTACACGCCCATAAATGAGGTGGCCATCGACATGACGACGGCGAGTATCAGGGCGTGGGAAAACTGGCGCGTGAGTAAAATTGCAATCGCGCCCGGCGCAATTAACAACGAGATCGACAGAATAATACCCACCGACTTCAGCGTGGCGACGATGGTGAGCGCGATCATACACAGCAGACCATAATGCAGCAGGGTGGTGTTCAGCCCACAGGCTTTTGCCTGGTGCGGATCGAAGGCGTGCAGCAACAGATCTTTCCACTTTAACCCGATAACAAGGGCAATCCCCAGCGCAATAACCGCCGTTTGTGCGATATCCCCCAGCGAGACACCGAGCATGTCGCCGAACAGAATATGGTCCAGATGAATCTCAGACTGGATTGAGACGTACAGCACCAGTCCTGCGCCAAACATGCCGGAGAAGACTATACCCATCAGCGTGTCGCGTTTGATGCGGCTGTTATCATCGAGATAGCCGGTCGCCACCGCGCAGAACAGCCCAGCGATAAACGCGCCAATGGCCAGCGGAATGCCCGCGATGTAAGCCAGTACGATCCCCGGAAATACCGCATGGCTCATGGCATCGCCCATCAAAGCCCAGCCTTTGAGCACCAAAAAAACCGACAACAGCGCGCAGGGTATGGCGACGATAACGGAGATGGTCAGCGCGTTCACCATAAAGCTGAACTGAAAGGGTTCCAACAGGGCGGTTAAGAACATGAGGACTCCTTATTCACCTGGCGGGCGCGGCGACGGTTGGCCAACAGACCGTGTTTTGGCGCGAAGACAAACGCCAGCAGAAACAGCAGTGTTTGCAGAACGACAATAATTCCGCCGGTCGCGCCGTCCAGCCAGTAGCTCAGCCAGGCACCGAAAAAGCTGGTCAGGCTACCGATAGCGACGGCGATAGTGAGCAGCCGGGGAAAGCGATCGGTCAACAGCCAGGCCGTGGCACCGGGCGTCACTACCAGGCAAATCACCAGAAATGCGCCGACAGTTTGCAGCGCCGCAACGGTGGAAACTGAGAGCAGCGTAAAAAATAACAGCTTCAGGCGGCCTGGGTTCAGACCGATAGAACGCGCGTGGTTCTCATCGAAAAAAACCACCATCAAATCTTTCCACTTCAACAGCAGAATGGTGAGTGAGATGACGCCGATAATCGCCAGTTGCAGAATATCTTCCGGTGCAATCGCCAGCACATTACCGAGAATAATGGTCTGAATGTTCACCGACATCGGATTGAGCGACACCATAAACAGCCCGATGCCGAAGAAAGAGGAAAAAATCAGCCCAATGATCGCATCTTCCTTCAGGCGCGAACGCTGGTTAAGAAACAGCATACTGCCCGCTGCCAGCCCGCCGGAAAGAAACGCGCCAAGCGCAAAGGGGAGCCCTAACATATAGGCCCCGGCAACGCCCGGCACAATCGAGTGTGACAGTGCATCGCCAATTAACGACCAGCCCTTGAGCATTAAATAGCAGGAGAGAAACGCGCACAGGCCGCCGACCATCGCCGAGACCCACATGGCGTTGAGCATATACTGGTAGCCAAACGGTTCTGTCAGCCAGTTCATGGCGATTCCCCCTCGTTGGGCGTACGTCGAGAAATAAACGGCCGTTCATCATCGGTGATTACGTGCTGCTCACCGCCGCTCAGCTTCACATGGCGCAGGACGCCGCTGAACGCCAGCTCGAGATTCTCGGGGGTAAAGGTGGAGTCGGTCGGGCCGCTCGCCAGCACCGTCCCTTTGATCATGACCGTGTAATCACAAAACTCGGTCACCGAACCCAGATTGTGAGTAGAGACCAGCATCGTGCGCCCCTCATCGCGCAGTTCGCGCAGCAGGTCGATGATGCGGGCCTCGGTTTTCACGTCTACGCCGGTGAACGGTTCATCCAGCAAAATGACCTGTCCGTCCTGGGCGATGGCGCGCGCCAGAAAAACACGTTTTTTCTGCCCGCCGGAGAGTTCGCCGATCTGCCGATGGCGGTATTCCAGCATATCGACCCGCGCCAGCGCCGCATCCACGCATTGATGGTCGCGCGCGGTTGGTCGTCGCAGCCAGCCCATATGGCCAAAGCGTCCCATCATCACCACGTCTTCCACCAGCACCGGAAATGACCAGTCCACCTCTTCCGACTGGGGAACGTAGGAAATCAGATTCTGTTTTAGCGCCTTGCTGACCGGCTGCTGCAGAATGGAAATTTCGCCCTGCGCCAGGCGGACAAACCCCATCAGCGCTTTAAATAGCGTTGATTTCCCGGAGCCGTTGACCCCGACCAGCGCGGCAATCGAGCCACCCGGTACCTGAAAGGTGGCATCGCGCAGCGCGGTGTGTCCGTTGCGATACGTCACCGTCACCTGATTGACGGAAATCGCTGAATGACTCATGGCTGGCTCCCCAAACCTGCGTTAATCCCGCTGACAATGGTTTCCGTTGTCACGCGCAGTAAATCCAGATAGGTCGGTACCGGGCCATCAGCAGCGCTCAGCGAATCGACATACAGCACGCCGCCGTAATGTGCGCCAGACTCACGCGCCACCTGACGGGCAGGCTTGTCGGACACCGTGCTTTCGCTAAATACCGTCGGGATCTGATGAGTTCTGATCGCATCGATCACTTTGCGCACCTGTTTGGGTGTGCCTTGCTGATCGGCGTTGATCGGCCACAAATACAGCTCTTTCAAATCGTTATCGCGCGCCAGATAGGAGAATGCGCCTTCACTGGTGACCAGCCAGCGTTTATCGGCCGGGATTTTTGCCAGCGCCGCATGCAGGGGATCGAGCGTCTGACGAATTTTTGTTTTATAGCGCTCTGCATTGTTCTGGTAGATGGTGGCATTGTCCGGATCGTACTTCATCAGCGCATCGCGGATGTTATCGACGTAAATCAGCGCGTTCTCAGCTGACATCCAGGCATGGGGATTCGGCTTGCCGTTATAGGGGCCTTCGCTGATGCCCATCGGCTTCACGCCGTCAGAGACCATCACCTCCGGCACGCCGGATAAATGCTGGTAGAAGCGGGCAAACCACAGTTCCAGATTGAGACCGTTGGAGAGGATCAGCTGTGCGCCCTGCGCGCGTTTAATGTCGCCCGGCGTGGGCTGATATTCGTGAATTTCAGCCCCCGGCTTGGTAATGGAGCTGACCTCGGCTGCGTCACCCGCCACGTTGCTCGCCATATCGGCAATCACCGTAAAGGTGGTGACCACCTTAAATTTTTCTTGCGCCGATGCGGGCGACAGCGTCAGCGCCGTCAGGACGCAGGCAAGGAGAAACGATTTCAGATGGGGCAGGCGCGGCATAGTATCCCTCACAAGAAAGTGGTTAATTTATCATCGAATATAGCCTTTGCTATGTTATATAGCACAAGGCATGATAAATGAAAATAATTCTTATTTGCGTAGGGTGCTAAGGATGTATCACCTTCAGGTAATAGTGCCGCGGATTACTAAGGTGTATTATGCATGCAACTTAAATGTGGAGGCATCATGTCCGGCAAACGTATTGCACGTGAAAAAATGACGATCCAGAAAATGATCTCGCTGTATGAGAGCCAGTGCCCGCAGGCTTCAGACGAGCCGGGGCATTACGATGCGTTGTTTGCCTATGCGCAAAAACGACTGGATAAGTGCGTATTTGGTGAGGAGAAACCAGCTTGCAAACAGTGTCCGGTGCACTGTTATCAACCTGCAAAACGCGAAGAGATGAAGCAGATTATGCGCTGGGCCGGGCCGAGGATGCTCTGGCGTCATCCGATCCTGACCGTGCGTCATCTGATGGATGACAAACGCCCGGTGCCGGAATTGCCAGAGAAATTTAAGCCTAAGAAATAATGTTGCGGTGTGCCGGATGGCGGCTGCGCCTTATCCGGCCTACAAAGGCATACGCATCTGCGCCATCAGCCACAATCGTTAAACCAGCGCATCCTTATCAATACCCAGTCGCTTCATGCGTGAGAGCAACGTTGTGCGTTTCAGTCCCAGCCGCTGTGCTGCGCCTTTTGGACCGGCGACCACACCGTTGGTCTCTTTCAGCACGCGCATAATCAACTGGAATTCATCTTCGCCTTCCTGCGCAACTTCGGTCGCCACCGGCGGTGTGCACGGCGCCGGCGTGATGATATCCGGCAGGGACAGTTGCAGCACGTTGCCTCTGGTCAGCAGGACCGCGCGTTCCACCACGTTTTCCAGTTCACGCACGTTTCCCGGCCACTCCATGCCGCTTAGCGTGCGCAGCGCTTCAGCCGGAATGCTGTCGATATTGCGCCCCATCCGGCGAGCAATTTTAAAGGTGAAGGCCTTCACCAGCAGTGGGATATCTTCCGGGCGCTCGCGCAGCGGCGGCAGATGGATCGGGAAGACGTTCAGGCGATAGTACAGATCGTTGCGGAATTCGCGATCGGCCACCATTTTTTTCAGATCGCGGTTGGTGGCGGCGATCAACCGCACGTCGGTCTGGATCAGCTTGTTGCTGCCCAGACGTTCAAATTCCTGCTCCTGCAGAACGCGCAGCAGCTTAGGCTGTAGCTCCAGCGGCATGTCGCCAACTTCGTCGAGAAACAGCGAGCTTTTATCGGCCAGTTCGAAACGCCCGATGCGCTGCGTACTGGCACCGGTAAACGCGCCACGCTCATGACCAAACAGGTCGCTTTCCAGCAGTCCGGCAGGCATCGCCGCACAGTTCATCTTCACCATCCGACGGGCATTACGTCCGCTCAGATTGTGAATAGCCCTGGCAATCAGCTCTTTACCCGTTCCGGTCTCGCCCAGAATCAGCACGGTGCTGTCACTTTGCGCCACCATCTCAACCTGTTTGAGCACGCTGTACATGGCTTCGCTGCGGCCAATGATTTCACCAAACTCACTGTCCACGTTATTGAGCTGCTCGGTCAATGCCAGGTTCTCATCGACCAGCCGTTCTTTCAGGCGGTGGATCTCCTGGTAGGCGAGGGCGTTATCGACAGCAATGGCCACGCGCTCGGCAATCTGGCGCAGCAGCTTGAGATTGGCGGTAGTGAAGACTTTTTCTTCGCACTGGGCCAGCTTGAGGACGCCAAGCATCGTGTTGCCGGACATCAGCGGCAGCAGACACAGGGTTTGTAACTGGTTGCCCCAGGTGTCAAACAGCATGCGTTCGTAAGGCGCCAGCGCATCACGTTCGCTCAGGTTAATCAGCAGCATCTCTTTGCTTTTGAAAACCCGCTCAGAGAGCGTGCCCGCTTCGTCAACTTCGCTCTGCTCGTGCGCCGGATGATGCTCATCCAGATAGTGGGTGGAATAGATGCTCAGCTTATTTTTGCGATCGCTGCGCAGCACGATGCTGATGGCGTCGATATCGAAGTAGTGGTGGATCTCTTTGGCGACTTCGCTGACCAGCTCATCAATGTCCAGGCGGGAGAGCACCGCATTGGTGATGGCGACCAGGATACGAAAGTTGTCACGCTCACGACATAGCAGATCGTAGTCGACGTTGTTGCTGACCCGGTTCTGGATCTGTTCGGCCACGACGCCGACGATCTGGGTAAAGGTTTGCAGGCGGTTGTACTCTTTTTCACTCCACGGGCTGTCTTCGTGGCGGATAAATTCACAGCCGCCGAAGATGCGCCCATCGGCCGCCAGCGGCAGCAGACAGTAGTGACCAAATTGGGAGTACAACCCGCCGGATGCCAGCTGCGGCCAGGTTTCACTAAACTCATGATAGCTGCAGTGCAGGGCATCGGGACGAGACAGAATGCGGCGCACCGGACCGTGTGCCAGCACCGTTTCGTCTTCATAATCGATGGGTTTACCATTTTCACGCGTCGTAAAGTAACGCGCACGCTGCGTCTGCGCCTGCCATAACACAATAGCCGCACTGTCGGCCAGCGCCGAACGCTTGACCAACTGTGAAAGCGCCTCACTGAGAGACTGAAGATCGGGCTGCTGTAATAATGTACGAGTGATATCGAACAAGCCTTGCTGTCCGAGGTCGCTCATCGGTGTATACGACATATTGCTTTTCCAGGAAGCACCAACGGTGCAAAAACGGTAAATGAATTATAGGTATAAGTTGAAAATTATTGTCGGATGGCCAGGGTACGCCATCCGTAGGCCCGGTAAGCGAAGCGCCACCGGGCAATATATCAGCATATGCGTGGGAGTGGTTCGGCGTGTGGTAAATCAAGAGTTCGCTTCACGCCGTACAGTCCGGCCAGACGAACGCCTTTACGTTCCACCACTTCACCAATCAGCGCCGCATCGCGGCCCAACGGATGCGCGCGTAGCGCGGCAAGCACGCTTTCTGCGGCCTGGCGTTCCACGGCGATAACCAGTTTGCCTTCGTTGGCAAAGTTGAGTGCATCCAGACCGAGCAGTTCGCAGACGCCACGTACCGCTGGCTTCACCGGCAGGGATGATTCGGACAATTCAATGCCGAAGCCGCAGGCCGCCGCAAACTCGTGGGTGACTGCATTCACGCCGCCGCGAGTGGCGTCGCGCAGCGCTTTCACGCCGGGGATGTCACGCAGCGTCTGAATCAGCGGCGTTAACACCGCGCAGTCGCTGACCAGTTCACCGTCCAGCCCCAACTGCTCGCGCAGGTTAAGGATGGTTGCGCCGTGGTCGCCGAGCGTTCCGCTGACCAGCAGTACATCGCCTGGGCTCAGGGTTTGTGCACCCCAGTGGATATTAGCGGGGATCGCGCCCATTCCGGCGGTGTTGATAAACAGTTTGTCCGCCGCGCCGCGCTGCACCACCTTGGTGTCGCCGGTGACGATGGCAATGCCCGCTTCGCGCGCGGTGGCCGCCATGCTGTTGACCACGGTTTTCAGCGTGTCCATCGGCAGACCTTCTTCGAGGATAAACCCGCAGGAGAGGTAGCGAGGGATCGCTCCACTGACGGCGACGTCGTTAGCCGTACCGCAGACAGCCAGCTTGCCGATATTGCCGCCAGGGAAGAACAGCGGATCAATCACGTAGCTGTCGGTCGAAAATGCCAGACGGTCGCCTTCAGCCATCAGTTGCGCCAGATCCAGACGCGCCTGATCTTCTTGTTCCGCCAGCCACGGATTCGCAAATGCTTCCATAAACAGGCTATTGATCAATTGTTGCATAGCCTGACCGCCGCTACCGTGGGCGAGTTGTACGCTGTTCATGCTTCACACTCCTGCTGACGATACTGATACCAGGCGGCACACGCGCCTTCGGAGGAGACCATCAGGGCGCCAAATGCGGTCTCCGGATTACAGGTTTTACCAAATAACGGGCACTGATGCGGTTTACATCTGCCGGTCAGCACCTCGCCGCAGCGCGCGCGCGGGTCGTCATACACCTGCTGTGGCGCCGGTTTGAAATGTGCTTCGGCATCAAAACGTTGGTAGTCAGGCGTCAGATGAACGCCGGAAGATTCGATAACGCCCAGACCGCGCCATTCGCTGTCGCCATCGACGCAGAACACCTCGGCGATAGCCTGCTGCGCCAGGGCGTTACCGGCATCCGGCACCACGCGACGGTACTGGTTCTCAACCTGGCTGTGGTCGGCAATTTTCTGCTCAATCAGCATTACCACGCCTTGCAGCAGATCGAGCGGTTCGAAACCGGCGACCACCAGCGGGCGATGGAAATCAGAAGCAATGAAATTATAAGCATCGGTGCCAATGACCATGCTGACGTGACCCGGTGCTAAAAAGGCGTCAATACCGTTATCTGGCTGTTCCAGCAGGCTACGCAGTGTTGGGATCAGCGTAATGTGCTGACAGAAAAAGTAGAAGTTTTGCACGTCACGCTGTCTTGCCTGCTGGAGCGTGATGGCGGTCGTCGGCATGGTGGTTTCAAAACCCAGACCAAAGAACACGACTTTGCGGGTCGGGTTTTCCTGCGCCATCTTCAGGGCATCCATCGGCGAATAGACGATACGGATATCTGCGCCACGCGCTTTGGCCTGCAGCAGCGAACCCTGTTTTCCCGGGACGCGCATCGCGTCGCCAAAGGTGCAGAAAATCACTTCCGGGTGGCTGGCAATTTCTACGCAGCTGTCAATTCTGCCCATCGGCAGCACGCAAACCGGGCAGCCGGGGCCGTGAATAAACTCCACGTTTTCAGGCAGCAGTTGGTCAAGACCGAATTTGAAAATAGCGTGGGTATGACCACCGCAGACTTCCATAATGCGCAGCGGACGTTCAGCGGTGTAGGGGAGGTGAGCGGCACGTTCACACAGGTGGTCAATCAACTGCATCACCTGTTCTGGTGCGCGATATTCGTCAACGAAACGCATTTATTTTTCCTCGCCGTACAGCAACGCGCCGACATCCGGCTCAACGTCAAACATGTTTTGCAGCGCCTCGAGCGTGTCGCGCGCTTCAGCCTCATTAATGATGCTCATGGCAAAACCAACGTGCACCAGGACCCATTGCCCCAGACGTGGTTGACCGTGCTCATCACAACTACCGACCAGCGTCAGGTCGACGTCGCGCTGAATACCGCAAACATCGACCTTGGCCTGGTTTCCCTCAATGGTGCGGATTTGACCCGGAACACCTATGCACATCGCTGCGTCTCCAGCCAGGAGAGCCATTGATCCATGCCTTCACCGCTGGTGGCGGAAATCAGGATGATCTCAATTTCCGGGTTCACTTCCCGGGCGCTGGCGATGCATTGTTCAACATCAAAATTGAGGTACGGCAGCAGGTCGACTTTGTTGAGTAGCATCAGCGAGGCGGCGGCAAACATATGCGGGTATTTCAGCGGTTTGTCTTCGCCTTCGGTAACGGAAAGCACCGCCACTTTATGACGTTCGCCGAGGTCGAAGCTCGCCGGGCATACCAGGTTACCGACGTTTTCAATGAACAGAATACCGTTGTCTGCCAGCGGCAGTCGCGGCGCGGCATCGGCAATCATTTGTGCATCAAGATGGCAGCCTTTACCGGTGTTCACCTGGATGGCGGGCGTACCGGTGGCGCGAATACGCGCGGCATCGTTAACCGTCTGCTGGTCGCCTTCGATCACCGCACACGGCACGCTGTCTTTCAGCTTCATCAATGTTTCAGTTAACAGCGTTGTTTTACCGGAACCGGGGCTGGAGACCAGATTCAGCACCAGATGCTGACGGGCGGCGAAGCGGGCGCGGTTACGCTCGGCCAGACGGTTGTTCTTGTCCAGCACGTCAATTTCCACTTCCAGCATACGGCGCTGGCTCATGCCTGGCGCGTGGGTGCCGGCTTCACCATGACCGTAGTGTAAATCGCCTTCTTCAGTTTGGCTCGGGGTGAAACTGGCGGTCTTCACTCCGGTAATATTCAGCGCCGGACGAGCGGCCGGGGCAAATGGCGCGCTGCGAAACGCCGAGTGGGGGTTATGTTCATCACCCTCTATATAAAGGTTGCCTTCAGCGCAACCACATGTCGTACACATCGCTCACTCCTGATCTATTGCTTGTTACTCGCTTTTTGCCGGATGGCGACGCTAACGTCTTATCCGGCCTACTTTGTCACCAGCTTTAATCTTCAGCATCGCCTATTTCAATTCGTCGAATCTGCAGGCCGTCATCGGCCACGATTCTTAGCATGTCGCTGTGACATTGCGGACAACGGCGCACGCGCTGGGTCAGTAAGGTGACGTACTGCTGGCATGTTTCACACCAACATTCGGCTTCTTGTTCTTCGAGGTGGAGTTTACAACCTTCTGCAAGGGTGCCACGGCATACCAGATCAAAACAAAAGGCGAGAGCGCTGGTTTCTACGCAAGAAAATGCGCCAATTTTGAGCCAGACCGCAGTAACCCGTTTTGCACCGTGTTGCGTAGCCTGTTGTTCAATCAATTCCAGTGCCCGTTGGCAGAGGGTTATTTCGTGCATATCGCCTCCCATGTTGTTATCGGGATAAAAGCAAAAAACATGCCAAACTGAATTTTTTCACCCGTGACAATGACGACGATGACGAAATGACATGTCGTCACGACCAGTAAATTACCTATCCATATGAAATATAAGTAATTAAATATTGGCATGAAACGTGCTTAACGCTGAATGTCTCTGCTAAACGGGTAACCTGACATGACTATTTGGGAAATAAGCGAAAAAGCCGATTACATCGCTGAACGGCATCGTCGCCTACAGGACCAGTGGCGTATTTATTGCAACTCGCTGGTACAGGGGATCACCCTGTCGAAAGCGCGTTTACATCATGCGATGAGCTGCGCGCCGGACAAGGACCTGTGCTTTGTCTTGTTTGAGCACTTCGTTATCTACGTCACGCTGGCGGACGGCTTTAACAGCCATACCATCGAGTACTACGTTGAAACGAAAGATGGCGAAGATAAGCAGTTGATTGCACAGGCACAACTGTCTCTCGACGGCAAGGTCGATGACCGTATCAGCAACCGCGATCGGGAACAGGTGCTGGAGCACTATCTCGAAAAAATCGCCAGCGTCTACGACAGCCTGTACACCGCGGTTGAAAACAATATGCCAGTGAATTTAAGCCAACTGGTAGAGGGTCATAACCCGGTTTAAGCCTCGGGTGTGTCCACGTAAGTCATGATGCGGTGCGTATGCTGCGTCACGACAGTTTAGGGAATGGGCATGTCGATAAGTGTCGAAAATGACATTTGATAGACATGTTTTCGTCAAAAATGACTATCACCTGAGGAATGCCTGGTGAATCGTTTTGTAATTGCTGACTCCACTCTTTGTATCGGCTGCCACACCTGTGAAGCCGCCTGCTCAGAGACACATCGCCAGCATGGCCTGCAGTCAATGCCGCGCCTGAAAGTGATGCTAAATGAAAAAGAATCTGCGCCGCAGCTTTGCCACCAGTGTGAAGATGCGCCTTGTGCCACCGTTTGTCCGGTCAATGCGATTAACCGTGTCGACGGCGCCGTACAGCTGAATGAAAGCCTGTGCGTGAGCTGCAAACTGTGCGGGATCGCCTGTCCGTTTGGGGCCATTGAGTTTTCAGGCAGCCGTCCGCTGCATATCCCGGCGAACGCCAACACGTCAAAAGCGCCTCCTGCTCCGCCAGCGCCAGCTCGCGTCAGCACGCTGCTGGACTGGGTGCCGGGTATTCGCGCCATTGCGGTGAAATGCGACTTGTGTAGCTTTGATGAACAAGGTCCGGCCTGCGTGCGCATGTGCCCAACGCAAGCCCTGCATCTGGTGAGCAATATGGACATCGCCCGCGCCAGCAAACGTAAGCGTGAGCTGACGTTCAATACCGACTTCGGCGATCTCACCTTGTTTCAGCAGGCTCAGAGTGGGGATGCAAAATGAGCGCAATTTCACTGATTAACAGCGGCGTGGCCTGGTTTACGGCGGCGGCGGTTCTGGCATTTCTGTTTTCGTTTCATAAGCCGTTAAGCGGCTGGATCGCCGGTGTCGGCGGTGCGGTGGGTAGCCTCTGTACGGCGGCTGCGGGGTTCCTCGTACTGACCCGCGCCGTTGCGGTTAGCGGCGTGATGCCGTTTATCGGTCATAGCCTGCAAATGTCGCCGCTGAACGCTATCTGGCTGATTACGCTGGGTCTGTGCGGCCTGTTCGTCAGCCTGTACAACATCGACTGGCACCGTCACCCGCAGGTAAAAGCCAACGGACTGCTGGTTAATCTGCTGATGGCGGCGGCGGTGTGCGCCGTGGTTGCCAGCAACCTCGGCACGCTGGTGGTGATGGCGGAAATCATGGCGCTGTGTGCGGTGTTCCTGACCGGGTGCAGCAAAGAAGGCAAGCTGTGGTTTGCGCTGGGTCGTGTCGGTACGCTGCTGTTGGCGATCGCTTGCTATCTGGTGTGGCAGCGCTACGGTACGCTGGAACTGCGCTTGCTCGACCTGCGCACTCAGCAACTGCCGCTCGGTGCTGACATCTGGCTGTTGGGTGTGGCGGGCTTTGGTCTGCTGGCCGGGATTATCCCACTGCACGGTTGGGTGCCACAGGCACACGCCAACGCCAGTGCACCGGCGGCGGCGCTGTTCTCTACCGTGGTAATGAAGGTGGGTCTGCTGGGTATTCTGTCCCTGTCGCTGCTGGGCGGTAATGCACCGCTGTGGTGGGGCGTTACGCTACTGGTGCTGGGGATGATCACCGCGTTTATCGGCGGCCTGTATGCTCTGATGGAGCACAACATCCAGCGTCTGCTGGCGTACCACACGCTGGAAAACATCGGCATTATCCTGCTGGGTCTGGGTGCTGGCGTGACCGGTATTTCCCTTAACCAACCGGCACTGATCGCACTTGGCCTGACCGGCGGTCTGTATCACCTGGTCAACCATAGCCTGTTCAAAAGCGTCCTGTTTTTGGGCGCAGGCAGCATCTGGTTCCGCACCGGTCACCGTGATATCGAGAAACTGGGCGGTATCGGTAAACGTATGCCGGTGATTTCTCTGGCGATGCTGGTTGGCCTGATGGCGATGGCCGCGCTGCCGCCGCTGAACGGCTTTGCCGGTGAGTGGGTTATCTATCAATCCTTCTTCAAGCTGGGTAACAGCGGCGCGTTCATCGGTCGTCTGTTAGGACCGTTGCTGGCTGTCGGTTTGGCAATTACCGGTGCGCTGGCGGTGATGTGTATGGCGAAAGTCTACGGTGTGACGTTCCTCGGCGCACCGCGCACGAAGGAAGCGGAAAACGCCTGCTGCGCACCAATCCTGATGAGTGTGAGCGTGGTTGCGTTGGCTATCTGCTGCGTGATTGGCGGCGTTGCTGCCCCGTGGTTGCTGCCGCTGATTTCTGCCGCTGTTCCGCTACCGCTGGAAACGGCGAATACTACCGTATCTCAGCCGATGATCACGCTGCTGCTGATCGCGTGTCCGCTGCTGCCGTTCATCATCATGGCTATTTTCAAAGGCAACCGCCTGCCGTCACGTTCACGCGGTTCCGCGTGGGTGTGTGGTTACGATCACGAGCAGTCAATGGTGATCACTGCGCACGGCTTTGCCATGCCGGTTAAAGAAGCCTTTGCTCCGGTACTCAAACTGCGTAAATGGCTGAACCCGGTATCCTGGGTTCCGGGCTGGCAGAACGCGGCGGCACCGGTGTTGTTCCGTCGCCTGGCGCTGATTGAGCTGGCGGTGCTGGTGGTGATTGTGGTTTCACGAGGAGCCTGAGAATGAGTGTTTTATATCCGTTAATTCAGGCGCTGGTGCTGTTTGCCGCGGCGCCGCTGTTGTCCGGTATTACCCGCGTGGCGCGTGCGCGTTTGCATAACCGCCGCGGTCCGGGCGTGTTGCAGGAATATCGCGACATTATCAAGCTGCTGGGCCGTCAGAGCATTGCGCCAGCGGATTCCAGCTGGGTCTTCCGCCTGACGCCGTTTGTGATGGTGGGCGTTATGCTGACTATCGCTACCGCACTGCCGGTGGTGACCGTGGGCTCGCCGCTACCGCAACTGGGTGATTTGATCACGTTGATTTACCTGTTTGCCATTGCCCGCTTCTTCTTTTCTATCGCCGGTCTGGATACCGGTAGCCCGTTCACCGCTATCGGCGCCAGCCGTGAAGCGATGCTCGGCGTACTGGTGGAGCCGATTCTGCTGCTGGGCTTGTGGGTGGCGGCGCAGGTTGCTGGTTCGACCCACATCAGCAACATTGCCGATACCATTTATCACTGGCCTGCCGCGCGTAGCATCCCGTTGATTCTGGCGCTGTGCGCCTGTGCCTTCGCCACCTTTATCGAAATGGGCAAGCTGCCGTTCGACCTCGCGGAAGCCGAGCAGGAGCTGCAGGAAGGTCCGTTGACCGAATACAGCGGCAGCGGTTTTGCGGTGCTCAAGTGGGGTATCAGCCTCAAGCAACTGGTCGTTTTGCAAATGTTTGTCGGCGTGTTCCTGCCGTGGGGGCAGATGGAAACCTTCACTGCGGGCGGGCTGCTGCTGGCGCTGGTGATTGCTGTCGTTAAGCTGGTCCTCGGCGTGCTGGTCATCGCCCTGTTTGAAAACAGCATGGCGCGTCTGCGTTTTTGCGCCACTTCACGCGTGACCTGGGCCGGTTTTGGGTTTGCGTTTTTAGCCTTCGTCTCCTTGCTGGTGGCGTGATTTAAGAGAGTTTGAACATGTCTGAAGAAAAAGTAGGTCAACACTATCTCGCCGCTCTGCACCAGGCCTTCCCGGGCGTGGTTCTGGATGAAGGCTGGCAGACCAAAGATCAGCTGACCATCACCGTGAAGGTCAACTATCTGCCGGAAGTAGTTGAATTTCTCTACTACAAACAGGGCGGCTGGTTGTCGGTGCTGTTTGGTAACGACGAACGTCAGCTGTGCGGCCATTACGCCGTCTACTACGTCATGTCGATGGAGCAGGGCACCAAGTGCTGGATAACCGTTCGCGTAGAAGTCGACGCCAATAAACTGGAGTTCCCGTCCGTGACGCCGCGCGTACCGGCCGCTGTTTGGGGCGAGCGTGAAGTGCGCGACATGTACGGCTTGATCCCGGTAGGGTTACCGGACGAACGCCGTCTGGTACTGCCGGATGACTGGCCGGACGAACTCTATCCGCTGCGTAAAGACAGCATGGATTACCGTCAGCGCCCGGCGCCGACTACCGATGCCGAAACCTACGAGTTCATCAACGAACTGGGTGACAAGAAAAATAACGTGGTGCCGATTGGCCCACTGCACGTCACCTCCGATGAACCGGGTCACTTCCGCCTGTTTGTTGATGGCGAAAACATCATCGACGCCGACTACCGTCTGTTCTATGTCCACCGCGGCATGGAGAAACTGGCGGAAACCCGTATGGGTTATAACGAAGTGACGTTCCTGTCGGATCGCGTATGCGGTATTTGCGGTTTTGCCCACAGCACCGCGTACACCACCTCCGTGGAAAATGCGATGGGGATTGTGGTGCCGGAACGTGCGCAGATGATCCGCGCCATTCTGCTGGAAGTGGAACGTCTGCACTCGCACCTGCTGAACCTTGGCCTGGCGTGCCACTTCACCGGCTTTGACTCCGGCTTTATGCAGTTCTTCCGCGTGCGTGAAACGTCGATGAAAATGGCGGAGATCCTCACCGGGGCGCGTAAAACCTACGGTATGAACCTGATCGGCGGCATCCGTCGTGACCTGCTGAAAGAGGACATGATCCAGACCCGTCAGTTGGCGCAGCAAATGCGTCGTGATGTACAGGATCTGGTCGACATGCTGCTCAGTACGCCGAACATGGAACAGCGCACCGTCGGCATTGGTCGTCTGGACCCGGAAATTGCTCGTGACTTCAGTAACGTCGGCCCAATGGTGCGTGCCAGCGGCCACGCGCGTGATACCCGCGCGGACCACCCGTTCGTCGGTTACGGTTTACTGCCGATGGAAGTGCACAGCGAGCAGGGCTGCGACGTTATTTCCCGTCTGAAAGTGCGTATCAACGAAGTCTATACCGCGCTGAACATGATCGACTTTGGCCTCGATAACCTGCCGGGCGGCCCGCTGGCGGTGGAAGGCTTTACCTATATTCCGCACCGCTTCGCGCTGGGCTTTGCCGAAGCACCGCGTGGCGATGACATCCACTGGAGCATGACCGGCGACAACCAGAAGCTGTATCGCTGGCGCTGCCGTGCGGCCACCTACGCCAACTGGCCGACGCTGCGTTACATGCTGCGCGGTAACACCGTCTCCGATGCCCCGCTGATTATCGGTAGCCTCGATCCTTGCTACTCCTGTACTGACCGTATGACCGTGGTCGATGTACGTAAGAAGAAAAGCAAAGTCGTGCCGTACAAAGAACTTGAGCGCTACAGCATCGAGCGTAAAAACTCGCCGCTGAAATAAGGAATCGCCATGTTTACTTTTATCAAAAAAGTCATCAAAACCGGGGCACCAACGTCGTCCTATCCGCTGGAGCCGATTGCGGTTGATAAAAACTTCCGCGGTAAGCCGGAACATAATCCGCAGCAGTGTATTGGCTGTGCGGCCTGTATCAATGCGTGCCCATCTAACGCGCTGACGGTAGAAACAGATCTGGTCACCAATGAGCTGGCGTGGCAGTTCAACCTCGGTCGCTGTATTTTCTGTGGCCGCTGTGAAGAAGTCTGCCCGACGGCGGCGATCAAGCTGTCGCAGGAGTATGAGCTGGCGGTATGGAAGAAAGAAGATTTCCTGCAGCAGTCTCGTTTTGCTCTGTGTAATTGCCGCGTCTGTAACCGTCCTTTTGCGGTGCAAAAAGAGATTGATTACGCCATTGCGTTACTGAAGCACAACGGTGATTCCCGTGCGGAAAATCACCGTGAAGGCTTTGAGACCTGCCCGGATTGTAAGCGCCAGAAATGCCTGGTGCCGTCTGACCGTATTGAACTGACTCGCCATATGAAAGAGGCCAGCTGATGAGCAATTTATTAGGCCCACGTGATGCCAACGGAATTCCTGTCCCGATGACCGTGGATGAATCCATTGCCAGCATGAAAGCGTCATTGCTGAAAAGCATCAAGCGTTCAGCGTACGTTTACCGCGTCGACTGCGGTGGCTGCAACGGTTGCGAAATCGAAATCTTCGCCACCTTGTCCCCGCTGTTTGACGCCGAACGTTTTGGCATCAAAGTTGTTCCGTCGCCGCGCCATGCGGATATTCTGCTGTTCACCGGTGCGGTAACCCGCGCGATGCGTTCTCCGGCACTGCGTGCCTGGCAGTCTGCCCCGGACCCGAAAATTTGTATCTCCTATGGGGCCTGCGGCAACAGCGGCGGTATCTTCCACGACTTATACTGCGTATGGGGCGGCACCGACAAAATTGTTCCCGTGGATGTGTATATTCCCGGTTGCCCACCGACGCCTGCCGCCACGCTGTACGGCTTCGCGATGGCGCTTGGCCTGCTGGAGCAGAAAATTCACGCACGTGCACCAGGCGAACTGGACGCACAGCCTGCGGAAATTTTGCACCCGGATATGGTTCAACCGCTGCGTGTGAAGGTCGATCGCGAAGCACGTCGTCTGGCAGGTTATCGCTATGGTCGTCAGATTGCCGATGACTATATGAATCAGTTGGGGCAGGGTGAGCAACAGGTGGCGCGCTGGCTGGAAGCGGAAAACGATCCGCGTCTGACCGAGATCGTCACGCATCTTAATCATGTTGTAGAAGAGGCGCGTATCCGATGAGTGAAACGGTGGTGTTCAGTCAACTGAGCCGTAAGTTTATTGATGAGAACGATGCAACGCCCGCCGAGGCGCAGCAGGTTGTCTATTACAGCCTGGCGATTGGTCACCACTTAGGCATAATCGACTGCCTGGAAGCGGCGTTAACCTGCCCGTGGGATGACTATCTGGCGTGGATTGCCACGCTTGCCGAAGGAAGCGAAGCTCGCCGTAAGATGGAAGGCGTACCGAAGTACGGTGAAATCGTCATCGATTTTAACCATGTGCAGATGCTGGCGCGCGCGTTTGATGACGCGCTCGCCGCGCAAACGCCGCAGCAGCAGGAATGGAGCAAGCTGGTGCTCAGCATGCTGCATGACATTCACCAGGAAAGCGCCATCTATCTGATGGTGAGGAGACACCGTGACTGACGTTTTATTGTGTGTCGGCAACAGCATGATGGGTGACGACGGTGCGGGTCCTCTGCTGGCAGAAATGTGTGCCGCTGAGCCTAAAGGTAACTGGGTGGTCATCGACGGCGGAAGTGCGCCAGAAAATGACATCGTCGCGATCCGCGAACTGCGCCCGGAACGTCTGCTGATTGTTGATGCCACTGACATGGGACTCAATCCCGGCGAGATCCGCATTATCGATCCCGATGATATTGCCGAGATGTTCATGATGACCACCCATAATATGCCGTTGAACTATTTGGTTGATCAGCTCAAAGAGGATGTTGGCGAGGTGATTTTCCTCGGCATTCAACCGGATATTGTCGGCTTTTATTACCCGATGACACAGCCAATCAAAGAGGCGGTCGAGACCGTGTATCAGCGATTAGCCGGTTGGGAAGGCCATGGCGGATTTGCTGAGTTAGAAGCGCCAGAAGAGTAAGCATTCCCAGCGCCGGATGTCAGCCACGCTCGGCATCCGGCCTGTTCCGCCTTTACATATCCAGCCGTTATTCAGTTGCCTGCTCAATAATTAATTTCCCCTGCATCACCGAAACATTCACCTCTGTGCCGGTCGGAAAACCCGCCTGTTCCAGCCAGTCGCCATTCAGCGTTAATGAGGCGTGTCGACTGATACGCAGGGTGAATCCGGTACGGCGATCTTCGTAGCGTCTTCTGACGTAACCCACTTTTAAACGACGAACGGGTTTGGCGATAATCATTGGTGTTTGAACATTATCAGTAGACATGAACGTTTCCTTGTTACGAGCGGTGAAAAGTAAAAACTACTGAATAAAATGCCAGTAATAATGCGCGACAGCAAACCGCAGAATGGAATGACGATCCAGAAAAATGAATGTAAAAAATGAAACGGGAAGGAAGGGAGGATGTTTGTGGCGGGTGAACATGTGGGCCGGATAGCAAGCGCCATCCGGCCCGACGATCAGTCCAGCTCAGCCCCGTTGCTGGCGATCACTTTTTTATACCACCAGAATGATTTCTTGCGAGTCCGCGTCAGCGTGCCATTGCCTGCGTCATCGCGGTCGACATAGACAAAACCGTAGCGTTTGCTCATCTCGCCGGTGGAGGCGGAAACCAGATCGATACAGCCCCAGGTGGTGTAACCCATCAGCGGCACGCCGTCTTCAATGGCGTCTGCCATGGCGCGAATATGGTCGCGTAAATAGCGGATGCGATAGTCATCGTTGATCTCGCCGTTGGCATCGATTTCATCTTTTGCCCCCAGTCCGTTCTCCACCAGAAACAGCGGTTTCTGGTAGCGGTCATACATCATGTTTATGGTGATGCGCAGACCCAGTGGGTCAATGCCCCAGCCCCATTCGCTGGCTGCAATGTACGGATTGCGCAGCGACTTCACCACGTTGGCGGCGCTGGTGTTGCCGGTGTTCATTTCTGCCGAGGCGCAGCGCGAGGCGTAATAGCTGAAGGAGACAAAATCGACGGTATTTTTCAGGATGTCGTCATCTTCCGGGGCTTTCTCAATCACTACACCCTTGTCACGAAACACGCGGGCTGAGTAGGCGGGATAAGCACCACGCGCCTGTACATCAATAAAGAACAGGTTTTCACGGTCCTTTTCCAGCGCGGTCCACACATCTTCAGGTTTGCACGAGTAGGGGTAAAAGTTTCCGCCCGCCAGCATGCACCCGACCTGGTTGTGCGGATTGATTTCATGGGCGATTTTGGTTGCCAGTGCGCTGGCAATCAGTTCGTGGTGCGCGGCCTGGTATTTCACCTGATCCTGATTTTCACCCGCTTCAAACACCAGTCCCGCGCCGGAAAAAGGGCTGTGCAGCAGGATGTTGATTTCATTGAACGTCAGCCAGTATTTCACCAGACCATCAAAGGCCTCGAAGCAGGTACGGGCGTAGCGGGTGAAAAACTCCACCATTTTGCGGTTACGCCAGGAGCCATACTCGGTGACCAGGTGCATCGGTACATCAAAGTGGCACAACGTCACCAACGGCTCAATACCGTACTTTTTGCACTCGGCAAACACCGAGCGATAAAAATCAATGCCTTCCTGATTTGGCGTCAGTTCATCCCCGTTCGGATAGAGCCGACTCCAGGCAATTGAGGTACGAAACACCGTGAACCCCATTTCTGCCATCAGGGCGATATCGTCTTTATAGCGATGATAAAAATCAATCGCTTCATGGCTGGGATAAAACTCGTCATCCCGCAGTTGAACGCGCTTTTCCTGACCCAGTTTAACCGGCATTCGATGTGCGCCGTGGGGGATCATATCCACGGTAGTCAGCCCCTTGCCGCCTTCCCGATACGCCCCTTCAGACTGGTTGGCGGCCAGTGCGCCGCCCCATAAAAATCCTTGCGGAAAAACAGACATAATAAACCTCAGTTAGTATCCGTCAGATGCTGGCGCCATTGATATTTCCCGGCTGCGCAGCCTGATTTTTTCTGGCCTGCGCGGCCGCATCTTCGACGGGAATATCCTCAAAGCCGAGCAGCAGCGTTAAGACAAACGACAGCACTACCGCCAGCGCCATGACGCCAAATACCCAGACAATGGTCATCGGATTGGCCGGGTCAAAAAACTGTACGCTGGTGAACAGACCTGGTGCAGCCATCGAGTGGCTTGCCAGTCCGGCCATCCCGGCTACGGCACCGCAGATAAAGCCGCTGATAAGACTGGCAATCAGCGGACGTTTCAGGCGTACCGCCACGCCGTACAGCGCCGGCTCGGAAATCCCTGCCATAATAGCGGAGGCCGCCGCGGCTAACGCTGTCTGACGCAGTTCCGGGTTTTTGGTTTTCCAGGCGACCGCTAAAGAAGATCCACCCAGCGACAGGTTGGCGCCAATTTCAGACGGCATAACCATGCCTTCTTTACCGGTTTCGGCAATGGTTTGAATAATGGTGGGGGTAAAGACGCGGTGCATGCCGGTCATTACCAGAAGCGGCCACAGTGCGCCCATAATGGCCACCGACAGCCAGCCCAGATAACCGTGAATGGTGTACACCAACGCGGAGATCGCGCTGCCGATCCAGATGCCAATCGGGCCAATTAAGACGATGGCGAGCGGGGCGGCGATCAGCACGATCAGCATTGGTTTCAGGAAGTTTTTGGTTACGGCTGGCGTGATGCGATCCACCCACCGTTCGATGTACGACAGGCACCAGGTCATGACCAGCGCCGGGATCACCGTGTAGGTGTATTTCACCGCTGTGACCGGGATCAGCGCGAACTCAACGTGCTCGCCCTGTGCGGCCTTAGCCATCAGATCAATAAAGCTCGGATGCACCAGCACGCCCGCAATAGCAATAGCCAGCGACATGTTGGTTTTGAATTTAATGGCGGCAGAGGCGGCGACCATCAGCGGCAGGAAGAAGAATGCGCCGTCGCCAATCACTGTCAGGATCGTCAGCGTCGAGGAGCCTTTTTGCAGCACGCCGGTCATTTCGAGGATCATTGCCAGCAGTTTCAGCATCGATCCACCGATAATCGCCGGGATCAGCGGTGACATAGTGCCGATCAGCGCATCAAGGATCCCTGCCCCAATACGCTTGAGCGTCAGTTTGGGTTTGCCTGCGGGGTCGCTGGGCTGCATATCGCCCGGCAGCAGGCTGACGACCTCGCGATACGCCTGGGACACGGTATTACCAATGATCACCTGGCACTGATTGTCGCTACGCACTACGCCGAGTACGCCATTAAGCGTTTTTAACGTGGCGCTGTCGACCTGCGAATCATCTTTGATAACGAAACGTAAACGGGTCATGCAGTGGGTTACTGCGGTGATGTTCTCGACGCCGCCCAGAGCCGTCACAACCGAGCGCGCCAGCGCTGCATAATTTTTAGACATCGGATTTAATCCTGTTTTATCAGTAGGGTAGGTAATGTCTTACCGTTTATTTTCGTCTCATGTTGGTGATGATGAAACATTGATAGGAAACCGGTTCCACAAAATCATGTTTAATTTATGATATTTGTGCAAGATTATATTTTGATCATTTTTTGTATTTGTGACTACGATCACCAGATAACGCGTTCTGCGATTGAGCAGCAAGGACAGCGGTGAAACGGTGCAGTACACTGCGTCACATTGCGTGAAAAGGGATGAGTAAGATGACCACGATGTTGGAAGTGGCGAAGCGTGCTGGCGTGTCGAAAGCTACGGTTTCCCGGGTGCTTTCGGGGAACGGCTACGTCAGCCAGGAGACCAAAGACCGCGTGTTCCAGGCTATTGAAGAGAGTGGCTATCGTCCCAATTTGCTGGCGCGCAGCCTGGCGGCGAAGAGCACGCAGACGCTGGGTCTGGTAGTGACCAACACCCTGTATCACGGCGTTTATTTTAGCGAGTTGCTATTTCACACTGCGCGTATGGCGGAGGATAAAGGACGCCAGCTTCTGCTTGCCGACGGTAAACATAGTGCCGAGGAAGAGCGTCAGGCGATTCAATATCTGCTCGACCTGCGCTGTGATGCTGTCATGATCTATCCGCGTTTTCTCAGTGTGGATGACATCGATGAGATTATCGATGCACACGCCCAGCCCATTATGGTGCTTAACCGACGCCTGCGTAAAAACACCAGCCACTGCGTCTGGTGCGATCAAAAACAGACCAGCTTTAATGCCGTCACGCAGTTGATTCGCGCCGGGCATACCGAGATTGCTTTTATCAGTGGCTCAATGGATTCGCCCACCGGCGTGGAGCGACTTTCCGGTTATAAAGACGCGCTGGCGCAGCACGGCATTCCGTTGAATAATGATTTGATTGTGAAGGGTAAATGGACGCCAGCCTGTGGCGCTGAAGGCGTTAAAACCTTACTTTTACGCAAGGTGAATTTCACCGCGCTGGTGGCCAGCAATGATGATATGGCGATTGGCGCGATGAAGCAGTTGGACGAGCAGGGCATTAATGTTCCCGCGCAGGTGTCGGTGATTGGTTTCGATGATATAGCCCTTGCGCCGTACACCATTCCGGCACTTGCCAGCGTCAAAATCCCGGTCACGGAGATGGTCCAGGAAACCATAGGACGCCTGATCTTTATGCTGGACGGCGGAGCCTTTACGCCAGCGAAAAACTTTACCGGCGAGCTTATCCCTCGCGCCTCTCTTGCCCCGACACTTTCACGCTGATGCTGTCATTTGTCATCGTCACTAGTGACGATGACAGGCATTTTTGCAGCGAAGTAAAATAAAAATCCTTTAATAACAGTGCATTAAATTCTGGCACGATTTATGAATGCTTCGGCAGATAATCTGTCATTGCTGGAGAATTTGATGAACCGTTTCATCATTGCAGACGCCAATAAATGCATTGGTTGCCGTACCTGTGAAGTGGCCTGCGTGGTATCCCATCAGGATAACCAGGACTGCGCATCGCTGACCCCTGAAACCTTTTTACCGCGCATTCACGTGATCAAAGGCGTTAACGTCTCTACCGCGACGCTGTGCCGTCAGTGTGAAGATGCGCCGTGTGCCAACGTCTGCCCAAACGGTGCAATTAGCCGCGATAAAGGCTTTGTCCACGTGATGCAGGAACGCTGCATTGGCTGTAAAACCTGCGTGGTCGCTTGTCCTTATGGCGCAATGGAAGTGGTTGTCCGTCCGGTTATTCGTAACAGCGGCGCGGGTCTGAACGTGCGTGCTGAAAAAGCCGAAGCCAACAAATGCGACCTATGCCACCATCGCGAAGCCGGTCCTGCCTGTATGGAAGTCTGCCCGACGCATGCGCTGATTTATGTCGATCGCAATAAACTGGAGCAGCTGAGCGCGGAAAAACGCCGTCGTGCGGCACTGGACTCCACCGCATCTTTGCTGTTCTGATTGTCCAAAATCCGCGTAAAATACCTGCGCTAATAGCGCTACGCTTATCAGGCCTACAGGGCAATAACACGTAGGCCGGATAAGGCGAAGCCGCCATCCGGCAAAGGGATATTTCAGGGATACACGATCGCGGGAATTCAACATGACACTAAGCAACCACTCCGGTGTAGAGCTGCGCATTCGCGGTAAGGTACAGGGCGTTGGGTTCCGACCCTTTGTCTGGCAACTGGCGCAGCGGCTACAGCTGCATGGCGACGTCTGTAACGACGGCGACGGGGTGGTGGTGCGTTTGCTCGAAGACGCAGCGCAATTTATTGCCGAACTGCATCAGCACTGCCCGCCGCTGGCGCGGATTGATAGCGTCGAGAGTGCGCCGTTTGTCTGGCAACAACGACCTGCAGATTTCTCCATCCGCCAAAGCGCTGGCGGAACGATGAATACGCAGATCGTACCGGACGCTGCAACCTGCCCTGAATGTCTTGCTGAAATGAACACCCCCGGTGAACGCCGTTATCGTTACCCTTTTATCAACTGTACCCACTGCGGCCCGCGCTTCACCATTATTCGCGCAATGCCGTATGACCGTCCGTTTACCGTCATGGCTTCATTCCCGTTGTGCCCACAATGCGATGCTGAATATCGCGATCCGTATGATCGTCGTTTTCATGCCCAGCCTGTCGCCTGCCCGGCGTGTGGCCCGCATCTGGCGTGGATAAGCGCAGACGAGCGAGCGGAAAAAGAACCGGCGCTACAGGCGGCGGTTACGCGGTTGAAAGCAGGTGGCATTGTGGCGGTTAAAGGCATTGGTGGATTTCATCTGGTCTGTGATGCGCGCAACGACGCTGCTGTGGAGCTACTCCGTCGGCGTAAACATCGCCCGGTTAAACCGCTGGCGGTAATGCTGCCGGGGGATGACGGACTGCCAGAAGCGGCACGGCGTTTGCTGACTACGCCCGCTGCCCCCATCGTGTTGGTCAATAAACAGTATGTGGTTTCACTGTGCGAAGGGATTGCGCCAGGACTTACCGAGGTCGGCGTCATGCTGCCTGCCAACCCGTTACAGCATTTGCTGTTGCAGGAGATGAAGGGGCCGCTGGTGATGACCTCCGGCAACCTTAGCGGCAGGCCGCCAGCCATTACTAATGCGCAGGCGCTGGACGATTTGCACGACATTGCCGACGGCTTTTTGCTGCATAACCGCGAAATTGTGCAGCGCATGGATGACTCCGTGGTGCGAGAAAGCGGGGAGATGTTGCGTCGCTCCCGAGGCTACGTGCCGGATGCCGTGGCGCTGCCGCCAGGTTTTCGCGACGTGCCGCCGATGCTGTGCTTAGGCGCAGATCTGAAAAATACGTTCTGTCTGATCCGGGGGGAACAGGCGGTGATTAGTCAGCATCTGGGCGATCTGAGCGATGACGGCATTCAGCATCAGTGGCGCGATGCGCTGCATCTGATCCAGAACATTTATGATTTTACCCCGCAGCGTATCGTCTGCGATGCGCATCCTGGCTACGTTTCCAGCCAGTGGGCCCGTGAGATGACGTTGCCAATTGAAACGGTGCTGCACCATCATGCGCATGCTGCGGCCTGCCTGGCTGAGCACGGCTGGCCGTTGAACGGTGGCGATGTCATTGCCCTGACGCTGGACGGTATCGGCATGGGCGAAAACGGAGCGCTGTGGGGCGGCGAGTGCCTGCGGGTGAATTATCGCGAATGCGAATACCTGGGTGGCTTGCCCGCGGTGGCGCTGGTGGGGGGCGATCTGGCGGCAAAACAGCCGTGGCGCAATCTGCTGGCGCAGTGTCTGTGCTTTGTGCCTGACTGGCAGCGTTATCCGGAAACGGCGTTTGTGCAGCAGCAAAACTGGAGCGTACTGGCTCGTGCCATCGAGCGTGGGATCAACGCGCCGTTGGCATCATCGTGTGGACGCTTGTTTGATGCCGTTGCCGCCGCACTGCAGTGCGCACCGCAATCCCTGAGCTATGAAGGTGAGGCCGCCTGTGCGCTGGAGGCGTTAGCGTCACAATGTGCAGGCGTTGAACACCCGGTCACCATACCGCTTAACAACAACCAGTTGGATTTGGCGGTTTTCTGGCAGCAGTGGCTGAACTGGCAGGCGACTCCCCCTGAACGCGCCTGGGCTTTCCACGATGCGCTGGCGCGTGGGTTTGCCACGCTGATGCGCCAACAGGCACAGTTACGCGGTATTACGACGCTGGTATTTAGCGGGGGCGTGATGCATAACCGTTTGCTGTCAGCCCGTCTGGCGTTTTATCTGCATGACTTTACGTTACTGTTCCCGCAGCGTTTACCGGCTGGGGATGGAGGATTGTCGCTGGGGCAGGGAGTGATTGCCGCGGCGCGGGCATTGCCGTAGAAATAAAAAAAGCCCCGGGACTGGCGGGGCAAGAAAAGCAAGTCGGGGCATACCGACAAGTGGCAACGCACATCCGTGTGCGTGAGGTTAATAAAACAAGCAATGGCACAACATTGTTTACACGGGCAGTGTTTTCAGCAGCGCGAAGGCCTCCTTCATACGATCTTCGCTCACCACGAAGGCACACAGTTGGCCTTCGCTGTTCATTCCTCTGGCGACCATACCTTCTGCTTCAGCCGCAATATGCCAGTTCAGATCGCGACGCTGGGTTTCCCCTGCCAGGTGTAATGGCAGCTCCGGCGTTTTGATTTTTACCAGCATGGCTGGCAGCTTCAGCGGGGCATTGCCGCCGAGCAGGTTTTTCGCCAGATACATCGCGCTGAGCTGAATCGGCTGCAGGAACGGCAGGACCTGACCATTAATTTCTGCGCAGTCACCGAGGGCGTAAATATCCGGGTGGCTGGTTTGCAGATAGCTGTCAACGCAAACGCCGCGATTGATGGTTAACCCGGCGCGACGCGCCAGCGCGGTTTCTGCACGCAGACCGGTTGCGGCAATCACCGCATCAACGTCTACACTGCGGTTACGATCGAGCGTGGCGCGAATACCGGTGCTGGTTTTCTCCAGACTCTGCAACTGTGATTTCAGCAGCAGGTGTACGCCCATATCGGTCAGACGATGCTGTAAACGGCTGCTGACTTCTGGCGGCATTAACGAGGCCAGAATGCTGGCGGCGTTATCGATAAGCGTCACCGCTTTACCGGCACGGCAGAAATCCATCGCCAGCTCGCTGCCAATCAAACCACCGCCAACAATCAGGACTCGCTGCGCATCGCGCAGTTGCGTTTCACAGGCGCGATACTCCTGCTGGCTGTTCAGTGTGAGCATTAACTCACGTCCGGTTACCGGCGGTACAAAGGCTGATGCCCCCGTAGCCAGCACCAGCTTGTCATACTGCCACTGCTTGTCCTGGCTTTTCACTACGTGAGCATCGGCATCGATGTTGGTCACCCAGGTGTGCGGGAACAGGCGCAAATTAAACTGTTCGGCAAACTCCCCCGCCGACTGGCGGGTGAGGTCGTCGGCACGCTGTGCCTGGCTGATAACATGGCTGAGATCGGGCTTGTTGTACTCATCGATGCTGTCAGCGGCAATCAGGGTCAGCGGGACAGTCGCATCCTGCTTACGGATATTTTTGACTAACTGGCGAGCGGCGAAGCCCGAACCAATAATGACAATTCCGCGGCTCATTTTGCCTCCGTAGCCAGTACGTCGAAGACGTCTTTGCCTAATGAACATTCCGGGCACAGGAAGTTTTCCGGCACGTCGCTCCACGGTGTACCCGGTGCGACATCCTGCAGCGGCTCGCCTTTCTCTGGATCGTAGATCCACTGGCAAACGCTGCACTGCATGCAAGGTCCAAGGTCAGCGGCCGCGGCGGCGGCACAGGCGCACTCTTCCTCTTTGGTTGCGGCTTTGACGCTGGTTTCCGGCAGTGGCGCGAGCGCCCACTGACGTGCAATTTCACGACCGTGCTGACGGCACAGTTCCAGCGCATCCAGATCCGGGCGCCATTTGGCTTTCAGGCTCAGGGACATTTCAAAACCGGCATCCTGCAGACGCGTGGACAGACGGTCTACCGCACCGCCGCTCCAGCCGTGTGAGCCGAAGGCGCTGGCGCGTTTATTGCGAAAACGCAGGCCGGTCATCTCTTCGACCAGACCGGCGATCTTCGGCATCATCACGTTGTTCATCGTGGAGGTGCCGACCAGCACGCCTTTAGAGCGGAAGACGTTCGTCAGGACTTCGTTTTTATCGCTGCGGGCGACGTTAAAGATTTTCACTGCCACATTCGGGTCAACTTCGTTGATGCCCTGGGCAATGGCGTCGGCCATCATACGGGTGTTGTTGGACATGGTGTCGTAGAAAATGGTGATGCGGTCTTCCTGATAATCCGCCGCCCATTTCAGGTACATCTCAACGATCTGCGTTGGGTTGTCGCGCCATACCACACCGTGAGAGGTGGCAATCATGTCAACCGGCAGATTGAAGCCGAGGATTTCAGTGATTTTTGGCGTAACCAGGCGGCTGAACGGTGTCAGGATGTTGGCGTAGTAGCGCTGGCACTGTTCGAACAGTTCAGTCTGATCTACTTCGTCGTTGAACAGACGTTCGTCACAGTAGTGCTGACCAAAAGCATCGTTACTGAACAGCACGGCGTCACCGGTCATGTAAGTCATCATGCTGTCCGGCCAGTGCAGCATCGGGGTTTCAACGAAGATCAGCTGTTTGCCATTACCGATATCCAGTGAGTCACCGGTTTTTACCACGTTGAAGTTCCATTCCGGGTGATGGTGGTGGCCGGTGATGGAGTCAATAGCGTTAGCGGTGCAGTAAATCGGCGTGTCCGGGATGCAGGACATCAGCTCGGTCAGCGCACCGGCGTGGTCTTCTTCTGCATGGTTAATGATGATGTAGTCAATATCTGCCAGGTCAATTTCATTGCGAAGATTCTGCACGAATTCACGGCTAAACTTGTGGTCTACTGTATCGATCAGGACATTTTTTTCTTCACGGATAAGATAGCTGTTGTAGCTGCTACCGCGCAGCGTTTTGTATTCGGTCCCGTGGAAATCACGAACTTCCCAGTCACGTTGGCCAACCCAATGAATGTTATTTTTAACCAGAATAGACATAGCAACCTCAGTAATTAATTTAGCGTGTTTCTAAAAAAGATGTTTTTCTTATTGCAGGTTGCGTGCCAACTTTTTATTTAATTGATTTATAACAGTTTAATGTTTTACCTCTCTAAATGAGCTGTCAAAATGACTATGCTTTTTGTTGTCAATATGACAATATGCATTGTCAAAATGACAATGAGGTAGCCATGAGTTTTTCCGTTGATGTGCTGGCGGGTATCGCCATTGAATTACAAAGCGGTATTGGGCATCAGGATCGTTTTCAACGCCTGATCACGACGCTGCGTCAGGTGCTGGAGTGTGATGCGTCGGCGCTGCTGCGCTATGAATCACGACAGTTTATTCCGCTGGCGATCGACGGGCTGGCGCAGGATGTTCTCGGCAGACGTTTTACGCTGGAGGGGCATCCGCGTCTGGAAGCGATTGCCCGCGCCGGGGACGTGGTGCGTTTTCCAGCCGACAGCGATTTGCCCGATCCGTACGATGGGCTGATCCCCGGCCAGGAAAGCCTGAAGGTCCATGCCTGCATTGGGCTGCCGCTGTTTGCCGGACAAAATTTGATTGGCGCGCTGACGCTGGATGGTATGGAGCCAGATCAGTTCGATGTCTTCAGCGATGAAGAGCTTAGGTTGATTGCCGCACTGGCGGCGGGGGCGCTGAGCAATGCGCTGCTGATTGAACAGCTGGAAAGCCAGAATATGCTGCCGGGTTCGTCCACCGCTTTCGAACAGGTGACGGAAACGCAGATGATAGGCCTGTCGCCTAATATGATGCAGCTGAAAAAAGAGATTGAAATTGTGGCAGGCTCCGATCTTAACGTCTTAATCAGCGGCGAAACGGGAACCGGGAAAGAGCTGGTGGCGAAAGCAATTCATGAAGGCTCTCCGCGTGCGGTGAATCCGCTGGTGTATCTTAACTGTGCCGCGTTGCCAGAAAGCGTCGCGGAAAGCGAACTGTTTGGCCATGTGAAAGGTGCCTTTACCGGGGCCATCAGCAACCGTAGCGGCAAGTTTGAAATGGCGGACAACGGCACGCTGTTCCTGGACGAGATTGGCGAACTGTCACTGGCGTTGCAGGCCAAGCTGCTGCGCGTGTTGCAGTACGGTGATATTCAGCGAGTGGGTGACGATCGCAGCTTGCGGGTGGATGTTCGCGTGCTGGCAGCCACCAACCGTGATTTACGCGAAGAGGTGCTGGCCGGGAATTTCCGCGCCGACCTGTTCCACCGTCTGAGCGTCTTTCCCCTTTCGGTACCACCGCTGCGTGAGCGCGGTGAAGATGTGGTTTTGCTGGCGGGTTATTTTTGCGAACAGTGCCGGCTGCGGCTGGGACTTTCCCGTGTGGTGCTAAGCCCTGGTGCGCGTCGCCATCTACTGAGCTACGGTTGGCCGGGTAACGTGCGTGAGCTGGAACATGCTATTCATCGTGCGGTGGTGCTGGCCAGGGCAACAAGGGCAGGGGATGAAGTGGTGCTGGAGCCGCAGCACTTTGCCTTACAGGAAGAGGCGCATACGCCGCAGGCTGAAGCCGACGTCATGGCGGAGATCCCGCAGAATCACAATCTGCGCGAAGCCACGGAGTCTTTTCAGCGGGAGATGATCCGCCGGGCGCTGGCGCAGAATAACCATAGCTGGGCGGCAAGCGCGCGGGCGCTGGAAACCGACGTCGCCAACCTGCATCGGCTGGCGAAGCGTCTGGGACTGAAGGATTAGAGAATGCCCGCCTGATAAAAATCCTGCAGGTTAATTGCGCCGGTGAGTTTGCCGTTTTCATCCACCACCGGTGCGGCAGTGATTTTGCGCTTCATCAGAACCTCTTTGGCGTCAATCGCGCGGCTTTGTGCCTGCAGCGTGACGCCATTCGGGGTCATCGCTTCGCGTACTTCCGTGCTGAGTGCGCCGCCACCAACCAGCCAGCGACGCAGGTCACCGTCGGTAAAGACACCTTTCACCAGAGACTGCTCGTCGCAGACCGCCACCAGACCCAGACCGGTGCGGCTCAGTTCCAGCATGGCGTCCATAACGCTGGTAGTAAGCGTCACCTGCGGTACGGCGTCGTCGCGGCGCATCAGGTGGTGCACCTTGTTTAACAGACGAGCGCCCAGTGCTCCGGCTGGATGAGAACGCGCAAAATCCTCTTCGTTAAAACCGCGCGCTTGCATGACGGCAATTGCCAGCGCATCGCCCATCATCAGTGTGTTGACGGTGCTGGAGGTGGGTGCCAGACGCATCGGACAGGCTTCACGTTCAACCGAAATATCCAGTACGGCTTTGGCGGCCAGACCTAATGGCGAGGTGGGTTTTCCGGTCATCGCCAGCAGCGCGACGGATTTGTCTTCCAGACGCGGAATGATGAGATCCAGCTCTTTCGCGCCGCCAGAGTAGGAAATGAAGAGCATCACATCGCGGCTTTCAATCATGCCTAAGTCGCCGTGCAGTGCTTCCGCTGGATGCACGAAGAATGCCGGGGTGCCGGTGCTGGCGAGGGTCGCGGCGATTTTTTTGCCAATATGGCCAGACTTACCAATTCCGGAGACAATCACTTTGCCTTCGCAGTGGATGATAGTATTGGCGGCACGAACAAAGTCATCGCCAAGGCGCTCTGGCAGTCGGCTGGCTTCCTGGAGTTCAAGCATTAACGTCTGACGGCCCGCGTTCAGTAGTGCATCACTCATTGGTTTCTCCGGTTATGATCACTTCTATCCCTTTTGCTTCCAGCGCCTGACGAAATGCAGGGTCGATGCCCGCATCAGTAATCAGCTTGTCGACGCTTTCCAGACTGCATACCACATTGGGGCTTTTGCGCCCGAATTTCGACGAGTCCGCCATCAGAATCACTTCGCGAGCGGCATTGCACATCGCCTTGCTGACGGTATAGACCTCATTAAAGGTGGTCACACCCGCATTCAGATCGATGCCGTCGGTCCCCATGAAGAGTTTATCAAAACTGAACTGCTCGAAGGCATTTTCTGCCAGCTGTCCGTGAAATGACGCCGATTTTTTGCGAAATGTCCCGCCGGGCATCAGGATAGTTTGCTCGTTGTCCAGTTCCGAAAGGGCGTTAACAATGTGCAGGCTGTTGGTCATCACGGTGATGTTACTAAAGCGGGTGAGCATCGGCACCATCTGCAAAACGGTGCTGCCTGCGTCGAGAATGATTGAGTCGCCGTCGTGAATAAAACGCACGGCGGCTTCGGCAATTTGCGCTTTTTTATGCGTGTTGATTAGCGTTTTGTGATCGATGGGTGGGTCAGATTCGTCTTTGTTTAATACTACGCCGCCATAGGTGCGAATGACGGTGCCGGCATTTTCCAGAGTGACCAGGTCTTTGCGAATGGTCGTGCCGGTTGTGTCAAAGTAGTGGGCCAGTTCTTCAACCGAGCATTTTCCCTGCTTTTGCAGGTGCTCCAGTATGGCAGCCTGACGCTGACGAGGTTTCATAGGCGTGATTACCCTGACTTATGTATATACCCGTCATACTTCAAGCTGCATGTGCGTAGGCTTTATTCGGCCTTACGGCCTCACCCCTTCGGGGCCAGCGCAAGCGCTGTTCAAAACAGCCGAGGCGTTTTGTCCTGCAACTCGAATTATTTAGGGTGTAGGTTGCAAAATGATAATTTCGCAAGCTAATAGCATTCATAACGAAATTATCCATGTTTCAGTTTAAGCGCCAATGATAGTGCATTTTGGGAGAGAGGATCATGGGGAAAGATCACATCAGGCTGTAATTCATCAAGATGTTTGCCCATTATCGGGGCAATTTTGCCTGGTCTGGCGAATACGGTAAGACCTTTCATAAATAACGTATCAGTTACCCGCTGTTGCTCATCCAGAGCGATAGCAACCACAACGCGCGGTTTAAAACGTCCGCCGGAACGCCCGACGCCGACCCGACCCTGCTGACAAAGCTTGTCGAACGCGCGATTAAAGCGGGATATTTGCCAGCCGCCCAGCGCTAGCTGTAGGCACCAGGCGATGGCGGCGACGGTAATCAGTGCGGAAACCATGTTATTGCTCCTTGATTATATGCCGGATAAGCGTAGCGCCACCCGGCAATCATACCTCTTAGAACATCACCTGACCGCCGGTGACGTTAATCGATTGTCCGGTGCAGTAAGACGCTTTCGGGCTGGCGTAAAACAGCAACATGTTCAGCACGTCCTGATAATCGCAGCCGCGCTTGAGTGGGACCTTATCCACATAGTACTGCTCCACTTCATCCGGTTTTAGGCCAAGCTTGGTGGCATACTGTGGTAACAACGACTGGAACATCGGTGATTTCAACAGATTACCGAGCATCAAGGAATGCACGGTAATCCCGTATTCCGCGAGATCCAGCGCCAGTGACTGGGTTAAGCCCACGCCGCCGAATTTTGCTGCGCTGTAACCTGAGTTGTGTTTGCTGCCCACTTTGCCGGATTTTGAGTTGATCTGGATAATGCGCCCCTGCACGCCGTCGCGGATCATCAGGCGTGAGAATTCACGTGCACAGAGGAAATAACCGACCAGATTCACCTGCAGCGAGCGGTCGAAATCTCCAAGCTCAAAGTCGCTGATAAACGCCGCTTTGGCGATACCGGCACTGTAAACCAGCAGGTCGGCGCGACCGAATATCTCATCTACCCCGCGTGATAGCGCCAGCACGCTTTGTTCGCTGGTGGCGTCGGCACCAAAGCCGTAAGCGGTACCCTCACCAAACTCGGCATTAATTTCCTGCGCCACGTTTGCGGCTTTATCGCTTTGAATATCGACCACCGCAACGCGGTATCCCTCTGTCGCAAGCCCACGGCAAAGGAATGCCCCCAGGGTCTGGCCTCCACCAATGACAACGGCAACTTGATTCATTTTTCTCTCCTTTACGCTTAAGCAACAAACTTCAAAATACAGCCCGGCGCGATGGCGTCCGGTACCGGCCCCGCAACGTGTACGGTGCCAGGAAATTCCGCTTCACTCTGTCCATCGAAGCGCAGGGTGATATGCCCCAGTTCACGCAAGTTCATTTCTGCCACACTACCCACGGCGGTGACCGGGTAGCGATGCTGGCCCAGCTCAAACTGAATACCCGCCTGCAGAACGCCATTTAGCTCGCCGTGGCAGTGGATGAAACAAAACTCTTCGATATCCGCAGGCGCGCCTTCACGAAAGGTAATCAGCATCTGGTCACAGAGTGCATCCGGTGCGCTCTGGCCAATGCGGGTGATGGTGGTTTGATAGATCACGGTCATCTTTGAGCGCCTCTTATTGATAAATAAAGCCGGAAACAAACCAGGCGATGAGAACGGTAGGCGCGCCAGTCAGGAAGCGGCTTACCAGTACGGACGGCACGCCGACGCGCACGGTGTCCTGACGGGCTTCTGCCAGTGATAATCCCACAGGGATGAAGTCACAGGCGGCCTGGGCGTTGATCGCGAATAGCGCAGGCAGCGCCAGATGTGGAGGGATGTTGCCCAGACCAATCTGCACACCAATCAATACGCCGATAACCTGAGCGATCACCGCGCCTGGGCCGAGGAACGGCGACAGCAGCGGGAAGGAACAGATTAATGCCAGCGTCACGAGCCCCAGCGGATGGCTGGCCAGCGGCGCCAGGCCGTGGGCGATCCAGTCACCCAGACCGGAGGCCATGATGATGCCGATCAACGCCGAGACGAATGCCATAAACGGCAGAATGGTTTTCAGTACGGTATCAATCGTGTCTCGCCCGGACTGGAACAATACCGCCACGGCGGAACCCATGCCCATGCCGACTTTCGCCAGCAGGCCATCGCTCTGTTCAGTGATCTTTTTACTGGTGTCGTAGTCGCGACCCGCCGTGGTGCCTGCCGGTGGTGGCGTCGCGGCGGCTTCACCGACTGCGGTAATGTTGTCTTCTTTGACGCCGGAGACATAAATATCTTCGGTAATGTACTGCGCCAGTGGGCCGGACTTCCCGGTGGAATGAATGTTAATTGTCGGAATCCGGCGTTTCGGGTAAATACCGCAGCGTAGCGTGCCGCCGCAGTCGATGATGGCTGCGCCGATTTCGTTTTCTGCAGGCTCGCCCTCTTTAAAGCCATCAATAGCCTGCCAACCGGTTAATTGTGCCAGCTTGTCGACAATCGCCGGGCGTGTTCCTGCGGTGATATAGACAATTTTCTTACCGGGGGTTGCGTCCAGTTCAAGCGGGCCACCCCAGCCACCGGTACCTCTTTCAATACGAATACGCCTCATGATGTCGCTCCCGCCAGATGGACTTTCTGCTCAAGTTGAATGCCCATTTTCTTTTCGAAGATGGAGGTGGTGAGGTCGGTCACCCAGCCGCGGAAGAAGTTTGTCACCAGGCCAACCAGCAGATAGCTCACCGCGAGTGGACCGAGCGGCAGGCCAAGCGTGGTCAGGCCGCTGGCGATCCCCAGATAGACAAACAGTTCGCCGGGATTGATGTGTGGAAACAGCCCGTTCATTGAGTGGCAGCTATAAGAGGCTGCCGCGTAGTAACTGGGTTTGTACTTCTCGGGCATAAACCGGCCCAGACTCAACGTCATCGGATTACAAAAAACAAAGGTGCCGATGCACGGCAGCAGTAGATAGCGAGACAGCGGGTTTCCGGCACAGCGTTGAGCAAAACGTTCAATTCGGTGCTGGCCAATAAAGTTAATGAGCGCGTTCATGATGACCAGCAGGCTAATTAACAGCGGAAGAATCCCGGTGACCATGCTGGTGAACACTTCTCCGCCTTTCTGAAACAGCCCGATGAACCACTCTGCGCCCAGGGTGATGGTGTCGATCATTATTCTCTCCTGTAGGGGGTTGGGAATTTGCTAGAACGTGGCTTATTTTAATCACAATGAAAGATTTTAAAGTGTTATTTTGATCGCAAAATGAAAGATAAATATTTTATTGTGAAAGTTATTGCGTGAGGGATCGCAAATGGGGTGGTAAACGGTGAAAGGGGCGGTAAATTCTGCGAAGGAGCGCGACTACCGCTTCCTTGTGTGGCGGTGGATGCTTTACCATACTTCTCTCTGGCTGAATCTGTTTAATGGATGTCTCATGTTCAAGCGTCGTTATGTAGCATTACTTCCCCTTTGTGTGTTGCTTGCTGCCTGTAGTAGCAAACCAAAACCTTCAGAGACTCAAACGACAACGGGTACGCCTTCTGGCGGCTTCCTGCTTGAGCCGCAACACAACGTCATGCTGTCGGGCGGCGACTTCGCCAATAATCCGAATGCGCAACAGTTCATCGATAAAATGGTGAGCAAGCACGGCTTTGACCGTCAGCAGTTGCAGGAGATCCTGTCGCAGGCCAAACGTCTGGACTACGTTCTGCGCTTGATGGACCGTCAGGCACCGACAACACAGCCGCCAGCCGGGCCTAACGGCGCATGGCTGCGCTATCGCAAGCAGTTCATCACGCCAGATAACGTGCAAAATGGCGTGGCGTTCTGGAACCAGCATGAAGATGCGTTGAAGCGCGCATGGCAGGTCTACGGCGTACCACCGGAAATTATTGTTGGCATTATCGGTGTCGAAACCCGCTGGGGCCGCGTGATGGGTAAAACGCGTATTCTGGATGCGCTGGCGACGCTGTCGTTTAACTATCCGCGTCGGGCGGAATACTTCTCCGGTGAGCTGGAAACCTTCCTGCTGATGGCTCGAGATGAAAGCGATGACCCGCTGGACTTGAAAGGCTCCTTTGCCGGTGCAATGGGCTACGGGCAGTTCATGCCGTCCTCTTACAAAGAATATGCGGTTGATTTCAATGGCGATGGGCACATCAACCTGTGGGATCCGGAGGATGCCATAGGCAGTGTGGCAAACTACTTTAAAGGTCACGGTTGGGTGAAAGGCGATACGGTGGCGGTGCCGGCAAATGGCCAGGCGCCAGGGCTGGCAAACGGGTTTAAAACCCAGTACAGCATTTCTCAGCTTGCGGCTGCAGGTCTGACGCCACAGCAGTCGTTGGGTAACCATCAGCAGGCCAGCCTGCTGCGTCTGGATATTGGCACCGGTTACCAATACTGGTACGGGCTGCCGAACTTCTACACCATTACCCGCTACAACCACAGCACGCATTACGCGATGGCCGTCTGGCAATTAGGTCAGGCTGTAGCGCTGGCGCGCGTACAGTAATTACCCGCAACCGGTCTACAGGAGGAAACCTCTTGTAGGCCGGATAGGATGCCTGGCACCGCCATCCGGCAGATCTTCTTGACGCGACGGATCTATTTCCGGAATCCCCCTCGTAAATTGCTCTCCTCATCCCCACATTTGTTTTGAAAGTGCTATCTTGTCCGGCATATTTTTTAACTGACAGAGGCTGAAATGACCGACAGTGAACTGATGCAGTTAAGTGAACAGGTAGGGCTGGCATTGAAAGCGCGCGGCGCGACGATGACCACCGCAGAGTCCTGTACCGGCGGTTGGGTAGCGAAAGTCATTACGGATATCGCCGGCAGTTCCGCCTGGTTTGAGCGCGGATTTGTGACCTACAGTAACGAAGCCAAGTCGCAGATGATTGGTGTGCGAGAAGCGACGCTGGCACAGCATGGCGCGGTGAGTGAACCGGTGGTTGTTGAAATGGCCATTGGCGCGCTAAAAGCGGCCCGTGCTGATTTCGCTGTTTCTATAAGCGGAGTTGCCGGGCCGGACGGTGGCAGCGAAGACAAGCCGGTTGGGACCGTCTGGTTTGCCTTTGCCAGCGTAAGCGGCGAGGGGATCACGCGCTGGGAATGCTTCAGCGGCGACCGCGATGCGGTGCGTAGACAAGCGACCGCCTATGCGTTACAGACCCTGTGGCAACAATTTCTACAAAATACTTGATACTGTATGAGCATACAGTATAATTGCGTCAACAGAACATCATCTTTCACGATTCTTGGTTCAACCCGAGAGTGGCATGACAGGAGTAATTAATGGCTATCGACGAAAACAAACAGAAAGCGTTGGCGGCAGCGCTGGGCCAGATCGAAAAGCAATTCGGTAAAGGCTCCATCATGCGCCTGGGTGAAGACCGTTCCATGGACGTGGAAACTATCTCCACCGGTTCGCTTTCTCTGGATATCGCATTGGGTGCAGGCGGTTTGCCGATGGGGCGTATCGTCGAAATCTACGGGCCAGAATCCTCCGGTAAAACAACCCTGACGCTGCAGGTGATTGCTGCCGCACAGCGTGAAGGTAAAACCTGTGCGTTCATCGATGCAGAACACGCGCTTGACCCTGTTTATGCCCGTAAGCTTGGTGTTGATATCGACAACCTGCTGTGTTCTCAGCCAGATACCGGTGAACAAGCGCTGGAAATCTGTGACGCACTGGCGCGTTCCGGTGCCGTAGACGTTATCGTTGTTGACTCCGTTGCCGCGCTGACGCCGAAGGCGGAAATCGAAGGCGAGATCGGTGACTCTCACATGGGCCTCGCGGCACGTATGATGAGCCAGGCGATGCGTAAACTGGCGGGTAACCTGAAACAGTCCAATACGCTGCTGATTTTCATCAACCAGATCCGTATGAAGATTGGCGTCATGTTCGGTAACCCGGAAACCACGACCGGTGGTAACGCACTGAAATTCTACGCCTCTGTTCGTCTGGACATCCGTCGTATTGGCGCGGTGAAAGAGGGCGATAACGTAGTCGGTAGTGAAACCCGCGTTAAGGTCGTGAAAAACAAAATTGCTGCGCCGTTTAAACAGGCCGAATTCCAGATCCTTTACGGTGAAGGCATCAACTTCTACGGTGAACTGGTTGACCTGGGCGTGAAAGAGAAGCTGATTGAAAAAGCCGGCGCATGGTACAGCTACAACGGTGAAAAAATTGGTCAGGGTAAAGCGAACGCAACCAACTGGCTGAAAGAAAACCCGACTACCGCAAAAGAAATTGAGAAAAAAGTTCGCGAGTTACTGCTCAATAACCAGGATTCAAAACCGGACTTCTCCGTTGATGACAGCAGTGAAGGCGTAAAAGAAACGAACGAAGATTTCTGATAATCTGATTTTATCGTATAAAAAGGGCTGCATATGATGCGGCCCTTTTCCATTTCTGAAGGTGCACTATGACAGATTCAACGTCTCGCCGATCCGCGTATTCTCGACTGCTTGACCGCGCTGTGCGCATACTTGCCATGCGCGATCACAGTGAGCAGGAACTGCGACGGAAACTGGCAGCCCCGGTTATGGGAAAAAATGGACCGGAAGAAATTGATGCTACGCCAGAGGATTACGATAAGGTTATTGCCTGGTGTATAGAAAGCCGCTACCTGGATGACGACCGTTTCGTACAGCAATTTATCGCCAGTCGTAGCCGTAAAGGCTATGGCCCCGCACGTGTGCGCCAGGAGTTGGGACAGAAAGGTATTTCCCGCGAAGCCATTGAACGCGCGATGCGTGAATGTGAGATTGACTGGGCGCAGTTGGCGCGAGATCAAGCCATCAGAAAATACGGTGAGCCCTTGCCGGTGGATTTTGCAAAAAAGGTGAAGGTCCAGCGTTTTTTGCTCTATCGCGGCTATCTGATGGAAGATATTCAGACAATATGGCGAAATTTTGACGATTGAGCGCATACGGGATTTTACTTCCCCGTGAAGAAAACTTATCTTATTCCCACTTTTCGATTGCCAGCGGCGCTGTTTACGTGCCTGTGCTGGTGATGACATTTCGTTAGCTTGATTTCTTCAGGATAATTATGAGCAAGAGCACTGCTGAGATCCGTCAGGCGTTTCTCGATTTTTTCCACAGTAAAGGACATCAGGTAGTTGCCAGCAGCTCCCTGGTTCCAAACAATGACCCTACTTTGTTGTTTACCAACGCCGGGATGAACCAGTTCAAGGATGTTTTCCTTGGTCTCGACAAGCGTAATTATTCCCGCGCAACCACTTCGCAGCGTTGCGTACGTGCGGGCGGTAAACACAATGATCTGGAAAACGTCGGCTACACTGCACGTCACCATACTTTCTTCGAAATGCTGGGTAACTTCAGCTTCGGCGATTACTTCAAACACGACGCCATCCAGTATGCATGGGAACTGCTGACCGGTGAAAACTGGTTTGCCCTGCCGAAAGAGCGTCTGTGGGTAACCGTTTACGAAACTGACGATGAAGCCTTTGAAATCTGGGAGAAAGAAGTCGGTATTCCGCGCGAACGTATCATCCGTATTGGTGATAACAAAGGTGCGGCCTATGCCTCCGACAACTTCTGGCAGATGGGTGACACCGGTCCTTGCGGTCCGTGCACCGAAATTTTCTACGATCACGGCGACCACATTTGGGGTGGCCCTCCGGGAAGCGCAGAAGAAGATGGCGATCGCTACATTGAGATCTGGAACATCGTCTTCATGCAGTTTAACCGTCAGGCTGACGGTACAATGGAACCGCTGCCGAAGCCGTCCGTAGATACCGGTATGGGTCTGGAGCGTATTGCAGCTGTGCTGCAACACGTTAACTCCAACTACGATATTGACCTGTTCCGCGCGCTGATTGAATCCGTGGCGAAAGTCACCGGTGCTACCGATCTGAGCAACAAATCGCTGCGCGTGATTGCCGACCATATCCGTTCCTGCGCGTTCCTGATTGCCGATGGTGTTGTGCCGTCGAATGAAAACCGCGGCTATGTGCTGCGTCGTATCATTCGTCGCGCGGTGCGTCATGGCAACATGCTGGGCGCGAAAGACACCTTCTTCTACAAGCTGGTGGGGCCGCTGGTCGAGGTGATGGGTTCTGCGGGTGAAGAACTGAAGCGTCAGCAGGCACTGGTTGAGCAGGTTCTGAAAACTGAAGAAGAGCAGTTTGCCCGCACGCTGGAGCGTGGTCTGGCTCTGCTGGATGAAGAACTGGCAAAACTGTCCGGCGATACGCTGGATGGCGAAACCGCCTTCCGCCTGTACGATACCTACGGCTTCCCGGTTGACCTGACGGCAGACGTTTGCCGTGAGCGCAACATCAAGGTTGACGAAGCGGGCTTTGAAGCCGCAATGGAAGAACAGCGTCGTCGCGCGCGTGAAGCCAGTGGTTTTGGTGCCGACTACAATGCGATGATTCGCGTTGAGGGTACCTCTGAATTTAAAGGCTACGAGCATCTGGAACTGAACGGTAAAGTTACCGCGCTGTTTGTAGATGGTAAAGCGGTAGACGCAATTAACGCAGGCCAGGAAGCTGTTGTCGTCCTTGACCAGACGCCGTTCTATGCGGAATCAGGTGGTCAGGTTGGCGATAAAGGCGAACTGAAAGGTGCGGGCTTTGCGTTTGCGGTTAGCGATACGCAAAAATATGGCCAGGCAATTGGTCACATCGGCAAACTGTCTGCGGGTTCTCTGAAAGTGGGCGATGCCGTGCAGGCTGACGTCGATGAAGCGCGTCGTGCGCGTATTCGTTTGAACCACTCCGCAACGCACCTGATGCATGCGGCGCTGCGCCAGGTTCTGGGCTCGCATGTGGCACAGAAAGGCTCATTGGTTAACGATAAAATTCTGCGTTTCGACTTCTCTCATACCGAAGCGATGAAACCAGCTGAAATTCGTGCTGTTGAAGATCTGGTGAATGCGCAAATTCGTCGCAACCTGCCGATTGAAACTAACATCATGGATCTCGACGCGGCGAAAGCCAAAGGCGCAATGGCGCTGTTTGGCGAGAAATATGATGACCACGTGCGCGTACTGAGCATGGGGGATTTCTCTACCGAACTGTGTGGTGGTACTCACGCTAGCCGTACCGGTGATATCGGCCTGTTCCGCATCGTGTCTGAGTCCGGTACTGCAGCGGGTGTGCGTCGTATCGAAGCTGTAACCGGCGAAGGTGCTATCAATACCGTGCGTGCTGAGAGCGACCGCTTAAGCGAGATAGCGCATCTGCTGAAAGGTGATAGCCAGAATATCGGTGACAAAGTGCGTTCCGTACTGGAGCGTACGCGTCAGCTCGAGAAAGAATTGCAGCAATTGAAGGAACAGGCCGCCGCGCAGGAGAGTGCAAATCTTTCCAGTAAAGCGGTTGATATCAACGGCGTGAAGCTGCTGGTCAGCGAACTGACCGACGTTGAACCTAAAATGCTGCGTACCATGGTTGATGATCTGAAAAATCAGCTGGGGTCTACCGTTATCGTACTGGCAACGGTAGTTGAAGGTAAGGTTTCTCTGATTGCGGGCGTGTCTAAGGATGTGACTGACCGTGTGAAAGCAGGGGAACTGATTGGTATGGTCGCTCAGCAGGTAGGCGGTAAGGGTGGTGGTCGTCCGGACATGGCGCAAGCCGGTGGTACGGATGCCGCAGCTCTGCCTACAGCGTTAGCCAGTGTGAAAGGCTGGGTCAGCGCAAAACTGTAATAATTATAAGCGTAATCCAACGCTGCGGAGGTCAATCTGCAGCGTTTGCATCAACGCTATCGACAACGATAAAGTCAGGTTGAAGTTGTGTATATCGGCTAAACTTAGGTTTAACAGAATGTGATGCCGTGACTGCTTACACTTAGGTGTTTGTCATCGCTTACTTTTTGGCGTTATATGATGGATAATGCCGGGATACAGAGAGACCCGACTCTTTTAATCTTTCAAGGAGCAAAGAATGCTGATTCTGACTCGTCGAGTTGGTGAAACCCTCATGATTGGCGATGAGGTCACCGTGACAGTTTTAGGGGTGAAGGGCAACCAGGTACGCATCGGCGTAAACGCCCCGAAAGAAGTTTCTGTCCATCGGGAAGAGATCTACCAGCGTATCCAGGCTGAAAAATCCCAGCAGTCCAGTTACTAAGGTTTTCGCGTCTCACCTTTCTGGTGAGGCGCAACCTGATTTAGCGCCTCTCTTTTCCTGTTTCTGTTACTTTTCCTTTTCGCTTTACCTCCTGACACCCATCTTGTTCTTCTGATTTCACGCTGTTTTCACTGCTGCACTGCACTTTTTGCCTTTTCCTCAATTTTTCTGTTTGCCCGCCCCCCCGAGAAAACGCCAATTTATCTGTTGATAAAACACTCTTTTTGCCGTTTTTGCAGACTAATTGCGCGTGAAATGTGCAAACGATAAAAGCACTGGAAAAATTGTTTGACTTATAAGTACCAGAAAGTAATATGTGCGCCACGCAGCGACGATGAGCAGAAACAAGTTCTTCGAAGCACTCGCAAGAGGCGTTGTTGGTGAGGTGGCCGAGAGGCTGAAGGCGCTCCCCTGCTAAGGGAGTATGCGGTCAAAAGCTGCATCCGGGGTTCGAATCCCCGCCTCACCGCCATTTGCATCCGTAGCTCAGCTGGATAGAGTACTCGGCTACGAACCGAGCGGTCGGAGGTTCGAATCCTCCCGGATGCACCATATTTTCTGTTTCTTCAGCAATGAAAGAATGGATAATCGATACGGCCTTAGCAGCGGTATCAAAAATCTGCACTAAAGTAGTTTCCCTGATGCATCCGTAGCTCAGCTGGATAGAGTACTCGGCTACGAACCGAGCGGTCGGAGGTTCGAATCCTCCCGGATGCACCATATTCTCCGCAGTATTAATTGTAAATCAATAGTTCCCTGATGCATCCGTAGCTCAGCTGGATAGAGTACTCGGCTACGAACCGAGCGGTCGGAGGTTCGAATCCTCCCGGATGCACCATCTTCTCCGAAGTATTAGTTGTAAATCAATAGTTCCCTGATGCATCCGTAGCTCAGCTGGATAGAGTACTCGGCTACGAACCGAGCGGTCGGAGGTTCGAATCCTCCCGGATGCACCATCTTCTCCGAAATAACAGCTAAACCGTTATTTCATGGTCTGCGAGACAGTCGCAAGCACCAGGGAGGATAACGTTGCTTCAGCAACGGCCCGTAGGGTGAACGCCAGTGAGTAATCCTCCCGGATGCACCATCTTCTCCGAAATAATCCCCAGCACCATCTCTCTTTTTCTGAATCAAACTTCTAAAACAATCCTCAATTCGCTGTCAGCGACAAAATCAATCAATTACGATAAAGTAACGTCTGGTCATTCGGCTTGTGGGAAGACGATGTACGAACGTTATGCGGGTTTAATTTTTGATATGGATGGCACCATTCTCGATACCGAGCCAACGCACCGTAAAGCGTGGCATGAGGTGTTAAGGCGTCATGGGCTCCGTTTTGACGAGCAGGCCATGGTCGCACTCAACGGTTCCCCAACGTGGCGTATTGCACAGTCGGTCATTGAACTGAATCATGCCGATCTCGATCCCCATGCGCTGGCGCGTGAAAAAACCGACAGCGTTAAAAGCATGCTGTTGGATAGCGTTCAGCCATTGCCGCTTATTGATGTTGTTAAAGCCTGGCATGGTCGTCGGCCTATGTCGGTCGGTACCGGGAGCGAAAGTGCCATTGCAGAGGCGCTGCTCGCGCATTTAGGGCTACGTCACTATTTTGATGCCGTCGTCGCAGCTGACCACGTACAACGCCATAAACCCGCACCTGACACGTTTTTACTGTGTGCCGAGCGTATGGGCGTTGTCCCGACTCAATGCGTGGTATTTGAAGACGCTGACTTCGGCCTGCAGGCTGCACGTGCGGCCGGTATGGATGCCGTGGATGTCCGGTTATTGTGAGTGATGGACTGTCACTCCTGTCACTGTTTGCCAGCAGTTTCCTCAGCGCCACGCTGTTACCTGGAAATTCTGAAGTTGTTTTAGTGGCTCTGCTGGTTTCCGGGGTGAGTCATCCCTGGGTCTTAGTCTTAACAGCAACAATGGGTAATAGCCTTGGAGGGTTAACTAACGTTATCCTTGGGCGTTTCTTCCCGTTACGTAAAACGTCACGATGGCAAGAGAAAGCGATGGGGTGGCTGCAGCGCTATGGCGCTGTCACACTATTATTAAGCTGGATGCCGGTTGTGGGGGATTTGCTGTGCCTGCTAGCGGGATGGATGCGCATCTCGTGGGGGCCAGTACTCTTTTTTTTATGCCTTGGCAAAGCGTTGCGTTATGTTGTGGTCGCAGCGGTTACGACGCAGGGCATTATGTGGTGGCACTAATTGTGTTGTGGAAATGCCTGTAGGGTAACCAATACTATGATGCTAATTAAAACGATTTTGACAGGCGGGAGGTCAATTTGATCCCGGACGTATCACAGGCACTGGCCTGGCTGGAAAAAAATCCTCAGGCGTTACAGGGGATTCAACGTGGTCTGGAGCGCGAAACGCTGCGTGTTAATGCTGATGGCTCATTGGCGACGACAGGCCACCCGGATGTGTTAGGCTCAGCGCTGACGCATAAATGGATAACAACGGATTTTGCCGAAGCGCTGCTGGAGTTTATTACTCCTCCGGGCGACGACATCCAGAAAATGCTCACGTTTATGCGTGATCTGCATCGCTATACCGCCAGAAATCTGGGCGACGAGCGTATGTGGCCACTGAGCATGCCTTGCTATATCGCTGAAGGTCAGGATATTGAACTGGCGCAGTACGGTACCTCGAATATTGGTCGTCTGAAAACGCTCTACCGTGAAGGTCTCAAAAACCGTTACGGCGCGCTGATGCAAACGATTTCCGGCGTTCACTATAATTTCTCGCTGCCGATGGCATTCTGGCAGGCGAAATGTGGCGTAACGGACGATGAAGATGCCAAAGAGAAAGTGTCTGCTGGCTACTTCCGCCTGATCCGCAACTATTATCGTTTTGGTTGGGTGATCCCGTACTTGTTTGGCGCATCTCCGGCGATTTGTTCTTCTTTCCTGCAAGGAAAGCCGACAACTCTACCGTTTGAAAAAACGGACTGTGGTATGTATTACCTGCCGTACGCGACATCGCTGCGCCTGAGCGATTTGGGTTATACCAATAAGTCGCAAAGCAATCTCGGTATTACGTTTAACGATTTGCATGAATACGTGTCAGGATTGAAGCGCGCGATTAAAACCCCTTCCGAGGAGTACGCGGCGATCGGTCTGGAGAAAGACGGTAAACGTCTGCAAATTAACAGCAACGTACTGCAGATTGAAAATGAACTGTATGCGCCTATTCGCCCGAAACGGGTAACCCGTAGCGGTGAATCGCCGTCAGATGCGCTGCTTCGCGGCGGCATTGAATACATTGAAGTGCGTTCGCTGGATATTAACCCCTTCTCACCCATCGGCGTAGATGAGCAGCAGGTACGTTTCCTCGATCTGTTTATGGTGTGGTGTGTCCTGGCGGACGCTCCTGAAATGAGCAGCGATGAACTGCTCTGCACGCGTACCAACTGGAATCGTGTGATTCTGGAAGGACGTAAGCCGGGCCTGACGCTAGGCATTGGCTGTGAAACCGCCCAGTTCCCGCTGCCGAAAGTGGGTAAAGATCTGTTCCGTGACCTGAAGCGCGTGGCGCAAACGCTGGACAGCATCCATGGAGGAGAGGAGTATCAAAAAGTCTGTGACGAACTGGTTGCCTGCTTTGATAATCCTGAACTGACATTCTCCGCGCGGATCCTGCGGTCAATGATTGATACGGGCATTGGCGGCACGGGCAAAGCGTTGGGCGAGGCTTATCGCAATCTGCTGCGTGAAGAGCCGTTAGAGATCGTGCAGGAAGAGGCGTTTATTGCTGAAACAGCGGCTTCAAAGCGTCGTCAGCAGGAGATTGAAGCGGCGGATACTGAGCCGTTTGCCGCGTGGCTGGAAACGCACGCTTGATACAAAAGAAAAAGGCCACTCGGGAGTGGCCAAAATTTCATCTCTGAAACCAGGGATGATGATAACAAATGCGCGTCTTTCATATACTCAGACTCGCCCCGGAACAAAGAGTTCAGATTATTTTTAAAAATTTTATCGGAGGTGGCTAAATGCCGTTGTTAGATAGTTTTACTGTCGATCACACCCGGATGGAAGCTCCCGCAGTCCGGGTTGCAAAAACGATGAACACCCCGCATGGCGACGCCATCACCGTGTTTGATCTGCGTTTCTGCATTCCGAACAAAGAAGTGATGCCTGAAAAAGGGATCCACACGCTGGAACACCTGTTTGCCGGGTTTATGCGTAACCACCTTAACGGTAATGGCGTTGAGATTATCGATATCTCTCCAATGGGCTGCCGTACTGGCTTCTACATGAGCCTGATTGGTACGCCGGACGAACAGCGCGTGGCTGACGCCTGGAAAGCGGCGATGGCTGACGTGCTGAAAGTGCAGGATCAAAATCAGATCCCGGAACTGAACGTCTACCAGTGTGGAACGTATCAAATGCATTCGCTGAGCGAAGCGCAGGAAATTGCCCGTCATATTCTGGAACATGACGTACGCGTTAACAGTAATGAAGAGTTGGCGCTGCCGAAAGAAAAATTGCAGGAACTGCATATTTAGTCTGATTTATTACGTTTTCCTGTTATTCGAAAACCCCGGCCTGCAACCGGGGTTTTTTATTATCATTTTTCCTTAGCCATAAGATATCTATATTACATTTGTTTGGTGAATATTATTTTGTGTTAATAAATAACAAGTTCGCAACGAATAAAACGTGAGCGAAGAAACAAAAATAAGGGCCAATAAGTAAACCTACCTCGCTGCGATCACATAAAGAAAAAAACATAAACAGTTAACAGAAAAACATAATGGATTAGGCCAGATAAGATGTTTTAAAAATACCCTACGACAGAAACCGGTTACATTTTTGTATTGGCAAAGGAGTTTGTATGTCTACAGGGGACAAGATATCGATCAGGGAAAAGGTGGGGTACAGTCTGGGTGACGCGGCCAGCCACATCGTTTTTGACTCTTCGGTGGCAATTCTTGCGTATTTTTATACTGATATTTATGGTTTACCGCCTGCGGTAATGGGAACGATGTTTTTACTGGTCCGCTTGCTGGATGCGATTACCGATCCCATTATGGGGGCGATTGCCGATGCAACCTCCACGCGCTGGGGACGTTTTCGCCCATGGCTACTGGCGATTTGTGTACCCTTTGCCGTCAGCTGTGTGCTGGTTTATTCCATTCCTGATTTTTCCGACAGTGGAAAAGTGGTCTATGCGGTGGCGGCATATATCTTTATGACGCTGATGTATACAGCCATTAATATTCCTTACTGCTCACTGGGTGCTGCGCTGACGTCCGACCCGCGTGAAAACCTGTCCTTGCAGTCATGGCGTTTTGCGATTACGCCAATCGGCGGTGCGCTGGGAACAGCGTTAATTTTACCGCTGGCAGATTATCTCTATCCTGGTGATAGAGCGACGGGGATTCAGGTTTCAATGGCTATCTTCGGCGTCATTGGTTGTCTGATGTTTATCATCTGTTTTTTAACCACCAAAGAACGTGTGCAGCCGATCAAAGAGGAAAACCTCAATATTACCCGTGATGTAAAAATTTTATTTAAGAATGAACAGTGGCGTATTTTATCTGTTTATAACTTTATGATGCTGGTTGCGGTGGTGCTGCGCGGTGGGGCAGTCGTTTACTACGTTAACACGGTGCTGAACAAAGGTGCTGATATTATTACCGTCTTTATGCTGGGTAGCATGTTTGCCTCAATGCTGGGGTCGATACTTGCTAAACCCTTTGGTACCCGGTTCTGTAAAATCAAACTCTCTTTTTGGGTTAACTTACTCACAGCCGTATTTGGTGTGCTGTGCTTCTTTGTGCCGGTTCAGTATTGGATAGTTGTGCTTGCGGTTCATATTATTATTTCCATTATTCAGGGCGGTAATGGGGCTCTGCAATGGTCGATGATTACCGATGCGAATAATTACGGTGAATGGAAAACGCACCGTCGAATTACCGGAATGAACGTCGCAGCAAATATTTTTGTCATCAAATTGGGTGTTGCCGTTGGTGGTGCTATTTTGGGCTGGGTACTCGCAGCATTTGATTATGCCTCAGGTAGTGCTGTGCAGTCCGCGTCTGCCGTACAGGGCGTTACGTTATTATTTACCATTATTCCTGCAGTATTTTATATTCTGACGGCATTCTCTATTAAATTCTATGGATTAACAGAAGCAAGAATGAATGGCATTGTCACCGACCTTAAAAGCGGTAAGTTTGCGCATTCCTGATAATAACCAAAATATTGTAATAGCAGGAGGATGAGATGTTTACGACATCTCATCTGGTATACATCAAACTTTAGGGATGAATAATGAAAGCGAAATATTTGGCGCTGATGATCGGTGCTTGCTTATCTCAAAACCTGTGGGCTGCAAATAATAGTACCATTGAGCAACGTCTTGCTGAACTGGAGCAGCGTGTTATTCGCGCAGAACAGCGGGCAACTGACGCCGAGTCGCAGGTTCAGTCGCTACAGCAACAACAGGTAGCGGCAGCACCTACGGTGAAAGTTGAATCAGCCGAACCCGTCGCAGCAGGCGCTAACCCACCAAAACTGACGTTATCCGGATTCAGCGATATTAAATTCTACGGTGATGTGGAGTTTAATATGGATGCTGCCAGTCGTTCCGGTAGCCTGACATCAATGCGCACCTCCGCCAACAAAGACTGGGCGCCGGGAACCAATGAGCGCTGGGATATCAACGGACGTCTGCTGCTGGGATTTGATGGCTACCAGCGGCTGAACAACGGTAACTTTGCCGGTTTCTCGGTCCAGCCGCTGGCTGATCTGACCGGCAAAATGAATCTCGATGATGCGGTCTTCTTCTTTGGGCGTGAGAACGACTGGAAAATTAAGGTCGGGCGCTTTGAAGCCTATGATATGTTCCCGCTGAATCAGGATACCTTTGTTGAGTATTCGGGGAATACGGCGAATGACCTCTACAGTGACGGCTACGGCTACATCTATATGATGAAAGAGGGGCGTGGACGTAGCGACAGTGGCGGTAACTTCCTGCTGAGTAAAACCATCGATAACTGGTATTTTGAAGTGAATACGCTGCTGGAAAATGGCAGTACGTTGTTCTCCGAGAAGCAGTATCACGGCATGGATCTAACCAGCGATAAAAATGTGGCCTATGTTCGACCGGTTATTGCCTGGCAAAATGGCCGCTTCTCTACGGCGCTGGCGATGGAAAGTAACGTCGTGAATAACGCCTATGGTTATTACGATAACGGCAAGTGGATCGATCAGTCAGATCGTACGGGGTATGGTTTTACCATGACCTGGAACGGACAAAAAACCGATCCAGAAGAGGGGGCTGTCATTAACCTCAACACGGCGTATATGGACGCGACCGATGAAACCGACTTTACTGCCGGGGTGAATGCGTTATGGCATCGCTTTGAACTGGGTTACATCTATGCGCATAACAAAATTGAAGCGTTCAACGCGACCAATATTGATGCCGTGTGTGAAGATGACTGCTGGATCACCGATCCAGGCAATTATGATATCCACACCATCCATGCCTCATATTTATTCCCCAACGTGATGGATATGAAAAACTTTAATATCTATCTCGGTGCCTATGCCTCATGGGTCGAGGCCGATCCACATAACGGCGACAGCAGCGAAGATGCGCGTTACGGCGGACGTCTGAGATTCAAATATTACTTCTGATAATCACAAGGCCCATCAACGATGGGCCTTGTTTTATTTCAGTACAGAATAAGGCAATGGACACAGGGCTTCTCAATTATGCATTTGAATTTTATGGGTAAACCGCTTGACGGGTTTAGCGAGTTTGCCACGATTGTTGCGGCACAAGGGGCGGTACTACTTAAAAATGATCATGCGGTGCTTCCCCTGCGCCCTGAGGATACTATTGCGCTGTTTGGGCGCACGCAGATTGATTATTACCGCAGTGGGACAGGGTCGGGCGGGGCCGTTAACGTTGTCGCGCAATGTCACTTACTACAGGCTTTGCGCGAACGCTGTTCTGCACGGTTAAACCCCGTGCTGGCGCAGAAGTATGAGCAATGGGTCGGTGAAAATCCGTTTGATAACGGCGGCGGCGGTTGGGCACAGGAACCCTGGTTTCAACAAGAGATGCCGCTGCAGGAAGGCGAAGTGGCGCAGGCGAAGACGATATCGCAAAAGGCCGTTGTGGTTATTGGTCGAACCGCTGGAGAAGATAAAGACAATGCCGATGTTGCTGGCGGATATCGACTGACCCCTGACGAATTTTCTCTGCTGGCCTGCGTCTGTCGTCACTTTAACGATGTGATAGTCGTACTCAATATTTCTTCTATTATCGACATGTCGTGGGTTGAGACCCCGGAATTACGCGGGCGAATTGGGGCGATACTATGCGCCTGGCACGGTGGTGCGTTTGGCGCACAGGCCGTCGCCGCGTTATTGTGCGGCGAGATCACGCCCTGCGGAAAACTGACCGACAGTATTGCGTACTCACTGGAGGATTACCCCTCTGCCTCCTGCTGGGGAAGCGACAGACAGAATATTTATCAGGAAGATATTTATGTCGGTTATCGTTATTTCGAAACGTTTTGCCCTCAGCGCGTGCAGTATCCCTTTGGCTTTGGGCTTTCCTATACGTCATTTACCCTTGAGGTTATCTCTGCGGAGGTGATTACCGATCCCCTCAGCTTTCAATTAAGCGTTGCGGTGCAGAATACGGGCGAAACCTGGGCGGGGAGTGAGGTTGTTCAAGTCTATCTGCAAGCACCGCAAGGCGCGCTGGGTAAGCCCTCGCGCGTGCTGGTTGCCTTTGGTAAAACCCATCTCCTGCAACCGGGAGAGCGTGAAATTATTGATCTGGCGATCCCTGGCGAGCGTCTGACATCGTGGGATGACAGCGGGGATAGCGGTCATCCGCACTGTTGGTTACTGGAAGCGGGCGGGTATTGTTTGTTCGTCGGTAACAGCGTGCGTGACCTCCAGCCGGTTAGCTTCGCGGGGCGTGAAGAGCTCATCGTGCCATCCGTCCAGGTTTTCTCCCGCCATGAACAGGCGCTGGCGCCCAGCGTGGCGTTCTCCCGCCTACGGCCTGGTCGTCATCAACAGGGGAGCTGGTTAGAGGCATGGGAGGACACGCCGCGCCGCTCTTTCTCCTTACGCGATCGTATCTTATCGCGTTTACCTCCCGCGCAGCCGTTGACCGGCAACAAAGGCATCCATTTCAGCGATGTTGTGCAAGGCCATCGTTGTCTGGAGACATTTCTGGCCCAGCTTTCCGTGGAGGAATTGGCCTGTCTGGTGCGCGGAGAGGGGATGTGTAGTCTCAAAGTGACGCCCGGCGTGGCATCTGCATTTGGCGGAGTGACCGACAGTCTGCGAGAAAAAGGGATACCCGTGGCGTCTACGGCGGATGGTCCATCGGGTATCCGCATGGATAATGGCGCAAAAGCCACGTTGCTTCCCAGTGGGACGTTGCTGGCCTGCACATGGGATCCGGTGCTGGTTGAGCGCCTGTATATGATGGAAGGAAAGGAGCTACAGCAAAATCACATTGATGTTCTGCTGGGGCCGGGTCTGAATATTCACCGTCATCCACTGAACGGGCGCAACTTTGAATATTATTCGGAGGACCCTTTAGTGACAGGCATGATGGCTGCTGCGATGGCGCGAGGTATTCGCGCTGGCGGGGGCATTGCGACGCTGAAACATTTTGCCTGTAACAGTCAGGAGTTTTCCCGCGCCCAGGTTGATGCGGTGGTCTCGGCCAGGGCGTTACGTGAAATTTATCTGAAGGGATTTGAATATGCCGTCAAACACGGTGGCGCGAGTGCGGTGATGACCGCCTATAACCCCGTCAATGCGCACTGGTCTGCTGCGAATTATTGCCTGAACACGACAATATTACGCGACGATTGGGGATTTCAGGGCATTGTGATGACGGACTGGTGGGCAAAAATGAACGATCCTGTCACTGCGGGGGAGGCGAGTGTTAACAACACGGCGGCGATGATCCGCGCGCAAAATGACCTCTATATGGTGGTCAATAACAACGGTGCGGAGATTAATGCCGGTGATGACAATACGCTCTCAGCGCTGGAGGACGGAACGCTGACGCTGGGGGAACTGCAACGTTGTGCCCGCAATATTCTGAGTTTTCTCCTGTCTACGCAGGTAGCTAAACGGGGAGACGTGCCGCGGGTAACCAGGGCTAAATTCCATGCGGATGCTATGCTGGCGGATAGGGGAGCTATCAAGGTAGCGTCGGTATCACGGCTGCGCTACAGCGGAGAGAGGGTGATTAGCCTTGAGAAGGATGCGACCTACGATCTGCTGCTCAGCGCGTCATCGGCGGGGCTGGCGTTAGCCCAGACTGGATGCAACTTACTGCTCAATGGCTGCGTGGTCGCCACGATCCAGACCCACGGGGCGCTGGGGAAGCAGATTACGCAGAAGCTATGCCGCATCGATATGACGGCGGGTAACTATCTGTTGCAGTTCGAGGCGACCAAACCGGGCATGGTGATCGACTGGCTTGAGTTCAGACAGGTAACGGATTAGCAATCTGGTATGTAATAAAAAGGGATCCGCAGATCCCTTTAAACATCGAGTTAGTGCGCTCCACCGCCGCCGCCGCCCGCGCCGAATGGCGGTTTGGCGAACCACACCAGGCTGAGCAGTAGGATGAATATCCCCGCCGACATCCAGAAGATTTCGTTGGCGGAAATTATCAGCCCCTGGTTGGTAATTTGCTGCGCTAGCCAGCCGGAGGCCTGCTGCTGGGTCATCCCAAGATCCTGCAACTGGCTATACATCGCCTGTGCATTAGGGTTGTAGGGGTTTACTGACTCCGTCAACTGCGCGTGATGTAGCGACTCACGGCTAGTCCACATCGTTGTGGTAATCGATGTGCCGATTGAGCCTGCCAGCGTTCGCGTAAAGTTAGACAAGCTTGACGCCGCTGCCAGACGCTCAGGCGGTAAGCCAGACAGCGTGATGGTGGTCAGTGGCATAAAGAAGCAGGCTACGGCGAACCCCTGAATAAATTGCGGCCAGGCCGATGCGCCAAAATCCATACCGGGTTCGAACGTCCACGCGCGCCAGTAGAAACAGACGGCATACATAATAAAACTAAACGTGACCAGCCGACGCATATCCAGCTTGTGGGCGAAACGACCAATAATCGGCGACAGGATCACCGGGATTATCCCCACCGGTGCCGAGGCCAGGCCTGCCCAGGTCGCTGTGTATCCGTAGACCTCCTGCAACAACTGCGGCAGCAGGACGATAGCGCCGAAGTAGAGCATATAGGCCAGGCTGATACACAGGCAGCCGATGGTAAAGTTTCGCGACTTAAACAGCGAGAGATCGACAATCGGGTTATCGTCGGTAAGCTCCCAGACAATCAGGAAGCTAATGGCTACCACGGCGACGACCGTCAGGATAATTATCTCCTGCGAGGCGAACCAGTCCAGCTCTTTACCGCGATCGAGCATAATCTGCAAACTGCCGATACCAACAACCAGCAGCGCCAGACCAATAGCGTCAATGCGTCGCTGTTCGGTACGGGTTTCCCGGCCGCGCAGGGTTTGTAGCGTCATCAACACCACCACCGCCCCGATCGGCACGTTAATGAAGAATATCCAGCCCCAGTGATAGTTGTCGCTGATATAGCCTCCGAGAATCGGGCCACAAATAGGGGCGACAATCACCGTCATCGACCACAGCGCGAGGGCGATAGACCGTTTGGCGGGCGGATAGTTATTCAGTAACAGGCTTTGTGAAAGCGGAATTAATGGACCGGCGACAATCCCCTGAATCACGCGGAAGAAAATCAGCATGGTCAGGCTGTTGGACATCCCACACGCCCAGGACGCAATGACAAAGCCGATGGTGGACCACATGAACAGCTTTACTTCGCCAAAGCGTTTGGCCAGCCAGCCGGTGATCGGAATGGAGATAGCATTCGCCACCCCGAAAGAGGTGATCACCCAGGTCCCCTGGCTCAATGAAGAGCCAAGGTTCCCGGCAATAGTGGGGATCGCCACGTTAGCAATGGTGGAGTCCAGCACCTGCATGAATGTCGCCAGTGACAACGCGATCGTCATAATGACGAGCTGCGCACCTTCCAGCGGTTTTTGCTGTTGCATCACACGCACCTTTGAATTAGCCCGCGTTGGCCCGCACGATCTCTTCGATCATTTTATTGACCGGAGCAAGGTTGATTTCTCGAGCATTACTTTCTGCAACCGGCGTCGTACGCACCTGGCTTGCCAGAATCTGTCCGTCACGATTTTGGGTATCGACCGTTACCAGCGTAGACAGGCCAATACGCAGTGGATGTTGCGCTAACTGCTGGGCATCCAGTTCAATACGCACGGGCAGACGCTGGACGACTTTGATCCAGTTACCGGTTGCGTTCTGTGCTGGCAGCAGCGAGAAGGCGCTACCGGTCCCCATATCGAGACCGACAACCTTACCGGTGTATTTCACGTCATCGCCGTAAATATCACTGATCACCGTTGCTGGTTGGCCGATGCGCATATGCGCAAGCTGGGTTTCTTTGAAGTTGGCGTCCACCCACAGGTTGGTGGCAGGGACAACGGCCATCAGCGGTGTGGTTGGGCTAATCTGCGCGCCAGGCTGCACGGCACGACGGGACACGTAGCCGGTCATCGGGCTAACAATTTTGGTACGTTCCAGCGCCAGCCAGGCATTACGCACTTCGGTGGCCGCTTGTTGCACGGCAGGCTGGTCTTCAAGCTTACTGCCGAGGATCATCGCCTGGTTGGCATTGTATTGCTGTATTGCGACATCAAGCTGAGCCTGCGCGCTGGCAACGGCATCACGCGCATGTTGCAGTTCTTCGCGACCGATCAGGTTAGCATTTCCCAATGGGACGCGGCGATTAAAGTCGCTTTGTGCCTGCGCCAGGGCGGTTTTCTGCACCTCAATGCTGGCCTGAAGCTGCTTGCTGTTGATCATCAACTGGTGCGTCTGGCGCACGCTGGAGGCCAGCGCGGTCTTGGCTTTTTCAAGCGCCTGCTTAGCGTCCGTCTGGTCGAGGGTCACCAGCACGTCGCCTTGTTTGACATAGTCAGTGTTATCAGCCCAGACTTTCGTCACGCTGCCTGATACCTGCGCCATGATTTGAACCTGGTTCCCTGCCACGTACGCATCGTCTGTCTCTTCGACATGACGCAGTACTAAAAACCAATAAATCCCATATGCCACGGCAATGATAATAAAGAGCAAGGTCAGAAGCAGCAGCATACTTTTACGTTTGCCATTCTTCTTGACCGGTTGCTGCGGGGTTTGAGTCTCCGCATTTGCGCTCATGTTGTTCTCCACGATCTTATTTTTTTTCACATCGGCTGAGCCGACCTGTTTATCAGAAAGGCCAGCAGGGTGACCTGCTGGCCTGTCGGTTTTTCATTTATCAATCTGGATTTTTGAGCGTGTCGGCGCGTTAACGCAGCGCGTCGAGTACCGTGCCATCCTGTTCCATCTGATCAAGACGGGTCAGAAGCTTGCGGGTGATGTGCTCAAGCTGATCTTTTTCTGTGGTGCTAAGAGATGACCAGAGCTGATGCAGACAGTTATGCTGAGGCGGTAACACCTCTTGCAAGAATGCATGGCCTTTCTCGGTCAACTGTAGATGCAGGCAGCGGCGATCGTTATCGCTTTCGCGACGCTCGATCCAGCCACGTTTTTCTAACTCATCCGCGATACGCGTGGCGTTAGTCCGCGACGAACCCAGTGCGCAACTCAGTTCAGAAGGCTGAATACTGTGGTTTTCCTGAGACTCCAGCGTAATCAACGCCATAAACAACGTCTCGTTAATCCCTTGAGCTTTCAGCATTTTATTGCGGTTTTCCAGCAGCTTGCCCTGCATGTGCATGCAAAGACGAGTCAGAAGAACTTCCTGGTAAGGGAATTCTTCGTAGCGGCTGGCGCGAAATTTTAGCATTTGTTCAATGGGCGTAAACGAACTATCCATTTGGGTATAACCTCATTAATTTCAGCCGATATAGTAACGACAGTGACAAATAAAGTAAATGTATTATTTATTTAAAATGATTATTTTTACCTATAAAACAACCCACATTTTCCAGGCTAATCCGTAGCCCAGAGCACTCAGCAATGTCGGAATGATGATGCTGCGGGTCTTAAAATAGCTTGCGCCCAGTACAACAAACCCCACCAACGTTGGCACAAACCGACGAGCGTCGTGCATAACTTCAGGTGCGGTAGACACCACCAGTAGGGCGCAAATTGATGCTATGCCAATGGTGTCGAGTAAAATACCGGTTGCGCCGCGTTTTGTCGGGCGAACATTTCCCACCCCCAGACGCAGCGGTAAATAACGAAAGCAGTAGTTGACGCCGCCAACCAGCAGGCCAAGCAGCAGAACCTCATAACTCATCAGGCGCCCCCTGCCAGAATGACTGGATAAGCGCCGTCAGACATCCGCAAACAATGCCAGCGAGTATGGCGGCAGGAATAGAAAAAAACGTCACGCCCGCCAGTGCTCCGCCGAGTGCCGCGGTCACACACAGCGACTGTTTACGCTGAAATGACGCGAGCAGAAAACTCATAAACAGCGCCGGGAGCATAAAACCCAGCGCCGCTTCGACCGCCGGAAAATCCTTCAGTAAGCCACTGCCGGAGAATGCGCCAATAATCGTACCGAATACCCAGGAAATCCAGGCACATAGTGCGATCCCCATCATCCAGTTCTCACTCCAGCGGCGATTGTCCCGCACCAGCTTCGCCGTTGCGGCGGCAAACACTTCATCAGTGAGGCCAAAGGCCCACACTGCGCTTTTAGGTTTACTGAGTCGTTGGGCGATGCGGCTGCGCAGGGAAGGGCCATACAACACATGGCGTACGTCCATGGCCATCACGGTGAGCGCGGCGACCCATAGCGAACTGCCCGCGGCAAGCATGGTAGTGATGACGAACTGGCTGGCACCGGCATAGATAATGCAGGAGAAAAAGACGCTTTCGACGGGCGTAAAGCCCAGACGAGTGGCATTGAGACCAAATGCAAAGGCGACCGGAATATAGCTGATGACGATCGGCAGACTGTCTTTGAATCCTTCCGTTAAGGTTGCCGGGCTGGGGTCTGACTGGGGAACAGGGCTTTCCATAGGATTATAGGCTTCATTACCGAAATTTAAATAACCTGGCTCAATGAGTTATAACCTTAGCAGACTGATGAGCTCCTTAACACCCTGAGGAGCTCAATCAGCGGCAAACACGCGCGATACGCTTAATTTACGGCTTCCTGGCGGTGAAAACCTCGCCACCAGACCAGCAGGTTGAGTACGGCAACGGTCGATCCTGCCAGACAAACGCCAGCCCAGCCGGCATGCTGCCAGGCAGAGGCTGAAATCAGTGAACCTGCCGCCCCGCCAATAAAATAGCTGGTCATATAGCCGGCGGTCAGTCGGTTACGCGCATCCGGGTGAATGCGGTAAATAACCGTCTGGTTGGTGATATGCACGCCCTGAACGGTGAGATCCAGTACCAGAATGCCAATTATCAGCATCGGTACTGACGTATGACCCAACCAGATTGCCAGCCAGGAGAGCAGCAGTAACAACAGACCTAATGTCGTGGTGAGATGGGATTTGCCCTTATCAGCAAATCCACCTGCAGGACGAGCGCCGAGCGCACCGGCGGCACCGGCCAGACCAAACAGGCCAATCATGCCTTCTGAATAGTTAAACGGCGGTGCCGCCAGCAAAAATGCCATTGATGTCCAGAGAATACTAAAGTTGGCAAACGTCAGGCAGCCCAGCATCGCCCGGGTACGCAGCAGTTTATCGTGGATAAACAGGCTGAAGACCGAGCCTAACAACTGTGGATAGTTGAGATGGGTTTCTGATTTCATCTTCGGCAGTCCGCGCCATAGCGCGATAGCCATTAGCGCCATCAGCACCGAGGCGACCCAAAATACCGTGCGCCAGCCGCCGAGATTCGCCAGCAGCCCGGCCACCGTACGAGCCAGTAAAATCCCCAACAGCAGACCGCTCATAATGGTGCCGACAACTTTGCCGCGTGTCTCCGGCGTGGCGAGTGTGGCCGCCAGCGGAACCAATATTTGTGCTACGACGGAAAACAACCCGGTCAGTGCCGTGCCGAGGATCAGCATGCCCAACGACTGGCTGCTGGCGGTAATCAACATGCCGCCAGCGGCGAGTAACGTCATGGACACGATAAGCCCCCGCCGCTCAAACATATCGCCAAGCGGTACCAGAAACAGTAGGCCCGCGGCGTAGCCAAGCTGTGCCGCGGTGACGATAAAGCCTGCGGTACTGGCTGATAATGAGAAGTTGCGCGCGATGGTATCGAGCAGCGGCTGGGCGTAATAGTTACTGGCGACGGCGAGACCCGTGGCGATGGACATGAGCAGGATCAGCGATCGGCTAAGTCCCTGAGAGGAATTTGTCATTGTTTTCAGCTGAATAATGGATTTCTGAAACAATCATAACGGAAGTGGATAAATGTTGCTGATTTGTTAGGTGATGGATTGTGCGGTTTCGGGCGGGTGAAGAGCTGCGTGCCGGATAAGGCGCATTGCGCCACCATCCGGCATTGGTGTGGTTACTTACTGTGCCTGATGGCGCTACGCTTATCAGGCCTACGAGTGGGTTATTTCTGCGCAGCTAACGCGTCTTTTACCCAGCCGTCGAACTGCTGCTGGTGGGCTTTGATCCAACCGTCAACGTGACCCTGCACATCGGCTTCGGAAGCTTTGCCCTCATGCATCATCGCGTTCTGTGCGTTGATGTCCGCCAGTGGCAGCTTGATGATGGCAAACAGCTTCGCCGCGGCCGGGTTTTTCTCTGCCCATGCCTTGTTGGCAACGATATGCATGGTGTTGACCGGGAAGCCGTAGTTCGCGCCGTTTGGCAGCTTGGTGTCAATGTCTTTCTGCTCACCCGGCAGGGAAGAGAACGGCACCTGCAGCCAGACCACGTCTTTGCCCGGCTTCATCACGTCGCTCACCCAGTATGGTGTCCAGGTGTAGTAGAGAATCGGTTTGCCTTCTTTAAAGCGCGTGATGGTGTCAGCCATCATCGCCGCGTAGTTGCCGTGGCTGACGTCGACCGTTTTTTCCAGATCGAAGGCTTTATTCTGGTGGTTGATGACCGCTTCGCAGCCCCAGCCTGGTGAACAGCCCATCATGTCAGCTTTACCGTCGCCGTTGGTATCAAAGATTTTGGCAATCTTTGGATCTTTCAACTGAGCGATATTGGTGATTTTGTACTGCTCAGCGGTTTTTTTGTCGATCAGATACCCCTGTGCAGCCCCCGTCACGAATACCCCTTCGCGATAGAACTTTTTGTCTCCGCCCGCGGCGGCGTACATGTCGTCATGCAGTGGCTGCCAGTTCACGGCGGTAAAGGTGGCATCGCCAGAAGCAATAGAGGTGTAGCCGACGTTGTAATCAACTTCGCTGGCTTTGTTGACGGTATAACCCAGTTTTTCCAGCGCACGAGCGACCAGCTGTGTCTGGAACGATTCTTCAGAGATCGTGCTCTGGATAGGTTGCACGGTAATGCCTTTGCCCGGCAGGTCGGCAGCGAAAGCGCTGGTGGAGACAAGGGTGGCAAACGCTGTGGCAAAAAGTACGGTATGTCGCATCGTTATTCCTTTAATTATTGGAGGGACGTGCAGGCCCGGTAAGCGCAATACCACCGGGCAACAGATGAATTACTTAGTGAAAGGGCGGGTGATAAGCCCAACAGGGCCGGTGGTGTACCAGCGACGGTTACCCCGGCTGCGCGAGTCGCGACCGACGGCCTGCGTCAGGCGGTCCAGAATGATGGCGAGGATCACAATCCCAACCCCGCCAACGGTAGCCAGCCCCATATCGAGACGCCCGATACCGCGCAGTACCATCTGACCCAATCCACCGACGGCGATCATCGAGGCGATGACGACCATGGAAAGCGCCAGCATCAGCGTCTGGTTAACCCCCGCCATAATGGTGGGCATCGCCAGCGGCAGCTGGACTTTAAACAGCATCTGACGCGGGCTGGCACCAAAGGAGCGTGAAGCTTCAATCAGGTCGGCTGGCACCTGGTTAATACCCAGAATGGTCAGACGCACAATCGGTGGCAGGGCGAAGATAATCGTCACCACGACGCCCGGCACGTTACCAATGCCGAATAACATCACAATCGGCACCAGATAGACGAACGCAGGCGTGGTTTGCATGGCATCGAGCAGGGGACGAACGATCTTTGCCGCACGCGGACTGCGCGCCAGCCAGATCCCCATCGGTAAACCGATTAGCACACAGAACAGCAGCGCGGTCAGCACCAGCGCCAGGGTGATCATCGCCTGTGACCAGGCGCCAATCGCGCCAATCGCGACCAGTGAAATCAGCGTGGCAACGCCCATCCCGATGCCAGAAATCTGCCAGGCGATTAAAGCGAAAAGAATAATCGCCACCGGCGCAGGCATCCCCAGCAGCAGTTGCTGGAAGCCGTTGAGAATGTAATCTACCGGGACACGAATGCCCTGGAAGACGGGACGAAAGTGGGTCACCACCCAGTCGATCCCTTCGGTGACCCAGCTATCGAGCGGGATCAGCGTTTTATGGAACGGATCCATAATATTGAAATGCTCAGGTGCTGGCGCGGGCGCGCTGGTCAGCCAGTCTGCGCTGCCGCCGTCGGTAGGCGCGCTTGACGCGGTACCCCAGGCATCAGCGGATTGTGCAGCGCTATCGGCTGCTGGTGTCGTGTCCCACGGATTTGTTTGATCAGTCATTGTTTGCCCCCTCGCGATCTAAAGCCTGTAGCAGCATGCGTTTGGAAATAATGCCCACATACTGATGTTCCTCATCGACAACCGGTACCGCGCACGGTGCTTGCCCGACATGAGAAAGCAGCTCGCTCAGCGGCGTTTTCGCCTCTACGGCTAACGGTTCGTCGATCAGTGCGGCTTCAATACCCTGCGCCTGACGTAAGGCGGTTTTTAATGAGTCGATGGAGACCACGCCAACAAACTTGTTTCCGCGTTCAATCACGTAACCAAATTCACGATCTTTATCCTGCAATAATTGCAGTGCCGAACGTGGGCCAATCCCTGGTGTTTTGCGAATTAAGCCTTCAGGGCTACGACGGGAAATATCTTTCGCGCTGAATACCTGGCTAATATCAACACCACGGAAGAAGGTGCGCACATAATCATTGGCCGGGTTATTCAGGATTTCATCCGGGGTACCGACCTGCACCACTTCACCATTTTGCATAATAGCGATGCGATCACCAATGCGCATGGCTTCGTCGAGATCGTGGGAAATAAAGACCACGGTTCTCTGATGCTTTGCCTGCAGTTTTACCAACTCATCCTGCATCTCGGTACGAATTAAAGGATCGAGCGCAGAGAAGGCTTCATCCATTAATAAGATGTCAGGGTTAATGGCTAATGCGCGGGCGAGACCGACACGCTGGCGCATACCACCGGAGAGTTCATCCGGGTATCCGTGAGCGTAATTCTCAAGCCCAACCTGGCGGAGCGCATCCAGCGCTTTTTCACGACGTTCATCCGCAGCAATACCGGCTAACTCCATACCGAAGGCCGTATTGTCGAGTACCGTCATGTGCGGCATCAGGGCAAAGGACTGGAATACCATCGCAATCTTTTTTCTGCGCACCTCGCGAAGCTCGGCATCGGATATCCTGGCGATATCCACGCCGTCAATCAGTACCTGCCCGCGGGTGGGTTCAATCAGGCGATTGAGAAGGCGTACCATTGTGGATTTACCCGAACCGGATAATCCCATGATGACAAATATCTCGCCTTCTTCAATGGCCAGACTGGCGTCTTTAACGCCAAGCGATAGCCCTGTTTTTTCCAGAATCTGCTCTTTTGAAAATCCTTTTTCAATATATTTGAACGCTCTCTGGGGATGCTCGCCAAATATCTTATAGAGATTTTTAACTTCTAATTTAATTGCCATGCAATAGAATTATTCCTGTTATTTGTTTATATCGATATAGTACCTGGTGAAAATAGTAATCTTTTTCTACCCTAACATACTGAGAATCTGAGACAACCCTGAATTTGGTTGTGGCATGAATATTGCCAAAGGCCAGATGGCGAGATTTCCCGTGATATAAGGGCTGAGCGTGGATGAAACTTCTTTGATATTTTTTGTAAATGGCAGTAAAAAGTCGCCTGAATTGTTGAAACTCAGGCGAATAATGCGGCTAATATTGAGTGTAGATCACACAATGATATTTGTGTGATAAAAATGTGATCCCGTTAAAATATTAACGCGAAAAGTGTAGGGTATTTCCCGCGAAAATGAGATCTAGAAATTCCAGTCGTCGTCTTCAGTTTCGACGGCTTTCCCCATCACGTATGACGAGCCTGAACCGGAGAAAAAATCATGGTTTTCATCGGCGTTGGGCGACAGCGCGGCGAGGATTGCCGGGTTGACATCCGCCATTTCCGCCGGGAACAGGGCCTCATAACCCAGGTTCATCAAGGCTTTATTGGCGTTGTAACACAGGAACGCTTTCACCTCGTCGGCCCAGGCGGTTTCGGCATACAACACTTCCGTGTAGTGAACTTCGTTATCGTACAAATCCATCAGCAGATCGAGGGCAAAATTCTTCAGTTCCTCACGAGCAGACAGTGAAATATGCTCCAGCCCCTTTTGATATTTATAACCAATGTAATAACCGTGAACGGCTTCATCACGAATAATCAGACGGATGAGATCGGCGGTATTGGTCAGCTTACCGCGGCTGGAGAAATACATCGGCAGCCAGAAGCCGGAATAGAACAGGAACGATTCCAGAAATACGCTGGCAATTTTCTTCTTCAGTGGATTATCGCTGGCGTAATGCTGCAAAATAATCTGCGCTTTGCGTTGCAGCGCGGCATTTTCCTCACTCCAGGCGTAGGCCGCATCCACATCTTTGGTCTGGCAAAGGGTGGAGAAAATAGAGCTGTAGGAACGAGCGTGCACCGCTTCCATAAAGCTGATATTTGACAACACCGCTTCTTCATGTGGGGTTAATGCATCCGCCATCAGCGCGGGCGCGCCGGCAATATTCTGAATGGTGTCGAGCAGCGTCAGCCCGGTAAAGACGCGAATGGTGAGCTGCTGCTCGGCGACGCTTAGCGTTTGCCAGGCAGGAATATCATTCGACAACGGGACTTTTTCTGGCAACCAGAAATTACTGGTCAGCCGGTTCCACACCTCCAGATCTTTGTCATCCTCAATTTTGTTCCAGTTGATGGCGCTCACGCGGTTTAGCTTCATCCTGCTCTCCTTACAGCGCGCATGATACGCAGCCTTCAATTTCAGTACCTTCCAGCGCCAGCTGGCGCAGTCGGATGTAGTACAGCGTTTTGATGCCTTTTTTCCACGCGTAGATTTGCGCTTTGTTGACATCGCGGGTGGTGGCGGTGTCCGGGAAAAACAGCGTCAGCGACAGCCCCTGATCGACGTGTTTGGTTGCCTCGGCGTAGGTATCGATGATTTTTTGCGGGCCAATCTCGTAGGCATCCTGATACAGCGCCAGATTTTCGTTGGTCATAAACGGGGCAGGGTAATACACACGCCCGGTTTTACCCTCTTTGCGAATCTCCACCTTAGACACAATCGGATGAATACTTGAGGTGGCATGGTTGATGTAGGAGATGGAGCCGGTTGGCGGCACCGCCTGTAAATTCTGGTTATAAATACCGTAGCGCATTACATTCTCACGCAGCTGTGACCACATTTCACGCGTCGGCAGCGTCACGCCGCGAGTGGCAAACAGTGCGCGGACTTTCTCGGTTTTTGGCTGCCAGTCGCCGCTTAAATAGCGATCAAAATACTCGCCGCTGGCGTAACGCGACTGGTTGAATCCGGCAAAGGTCTGGCCACGCTCTTTGGCCAGCAACATGGAGGTATGCAGGGCATGCCAGGTGACGGTGTAGAAATAGAGATTGGTGAAATCCAGCCCCTCCGCTGAACCATAGGCAATACCTTCGCGTGCCAGATAGCCATGCAGGTTCATCTGCCCTAGCCCAATCGCGTGCGAAGCGCTGTTTCCGGCTTCAATCGACGGAACGCTGCGGATGTGGCTCATGTCGGAGACGGCGGTTAAGCCGCGAACCGCTGTTTCAACGGTGCGGCCAAAGTCCGGCGAATCCATGGTGTGGGCAATGTTCAGCGAGCCGAGATTGCAGGAGATGTCGCGTCCAATCTGCGCGTAGTCGAGGTTTTCATCGTAGGTTGAGGCGCTGTTGACCTGCAAAATTTCCGCGCACAAGTTGCTCATGTTGATGCGACCGGCAATGGGGTTGGCGCGGTTCACCGTGTCTTCAAACAGGATGTAGGGGTAGCCGGACTCAAACTGGATTTCCGCCAACCGCTGGAAGAAGTCACGGGCGTTAATGTACCGCTTGCGCACGCGTGCGTCGGCGAGTAACTCGTCATAGCGTTCGCTGACGGCGATGTCGCTAAACGGTTTCCCGTAAATACGCTCCACGTCATAGGGGGAGAACAGCGCCATCTGCGCATTCTCTTTTGCCAGACGGAAGGTAACATCCGGGATCACCACGCCAAGTGACAGCGTTTTAATGCGAATTTTTTCATCGGCGTTTTCGCGCTTGGTATCGAGAAAGCGCAGAATATCCGGGTGGTGCGCGTGTAAATACACCGCACCCGCGCCCTGTCGCGCGCCCAGTTGGTTGGCATACGAAAACGCATCTTCCAGCATCTTCATCACCGGGATCACCCCGGAAGACTGGTTTTCAATACGCTTAATCGGTGCCCCGGCTTCGCGCAGGCTGGAGAGCAGAAACGCCACGCAGCCACCGCGTTTGGAAAGCTGCAGCGCCGAATTTACCGCCCGACCAATGGACTCCATATTGTCTTCAATACGTAACAGGAAGCAGGAGACCAGCTCGCCGCGCTGGGCTTTGCCGCAATTAAGGAAGGTTGGCGTGGCGGGCTGAAAACGCCCGGCGAGCATATCGTCGGTGAGTCGCAGGGCAAGCGTCTCATCACCCTGTGCCAGCGTCAGCGCCACCATCGTCACGCGATCGGCAAAATCCTCGAGGTAGCGTTTACCGTCAAAGGTTTTCAGCGTATAGCTGGTGTAATACTTCCATGCGCCGAGAAAGGTCTGGAAGCGAAACCCGCTGGCGTGAGCGTGGGCAAACAGCTTCACCACGAAAGCGCGATTGTAACGGGTTAAAACGCTTTCGTCGTAATAACCTTCGCTTACCAGCGTATCCAGACGCGCGTCCTGGCTGGCAAACACCACCGAGTTGGGCTGCACGTGATTTGTCATAAACGCGTCCACCGCCTGATGGTCTTTCTCAAACTGAATACGCCCGGCGTTATCGTACAGATTCAGCATGGCGTTAAGTGCGTGATAATCCAGCGTGGGCTGAACTACGCGTTCTGCGGTTGTTGTTGCCAAAATTCGCTCACTCCTTTTCGCACGTTGTCGATGTCGCCTGGCGTCCCCATCAGCTCAAAGCGATAGAGCCACGGCACGGCGCATTTTTGTGAAATTACGTCACCCGCGCGGCCGTAGGCGTCACCGAAATTACGATTGCCAGCGGCGATGACGCCGCGAATTAACGCCCGATTGTGGGGATCGTTTAAAAAGCGGATCACCTGTCGCGGGACCGCGCCTGCCGTACCGCCGCCGCCGTAAGACGGCACGACTAAAATGTAAGGTTCGTCTACCTGGATCCGCTCGCGTTCGTTAAGCGGAATTCGCACGGAGGGCAGCCCCAGACGCTGTATAAAACGATGGGTATTTTCAGAGCTGCTGGAGAAGTAGACGAGGGTGCTCATGTGTTGGCCACATGGGGCTGCGGACGCAGACGATTTATCATGTCCGGGCGAAATCCTGACCAGCGGGTTTCCCCTGCTACCACCACCGGTAATTGGCGAAACCCCTGCTCGCGCAGGGTTTCTGCCAGCTCGGGTGCCAGATCGACATTGATCATCTCGATGTCAAGCCCACGACCTTCCATCGCCCGTTTCGTGGCGTGGCACTGAATACAGTTATTGCGAGTGTAAATAATAATACGCATGATTCGTATTTCCATTTATGGGTGTAAAAGCGGCGCGATAATGGCGTCGGGTTGTGTGTGTCGTGATGTAATCAATACTAGATGTAGTTTGTAAAAGATTCAACCATACAAGATATGGGATTTTAGAGTGATAAGGGGCCGGGAGATGAGTGTGGCGGAGGGCGGGGTATGTAGCATTACGGGTTGCCGGATAAGGTGTTTCCGCCGCCATCCGGCACCACAGAATTACATGCGCATGCCTACTGCCAGACGGTTAAAGCAGTTCATCAGGCTAATGGCGAACGTCAGATCGCTTATTTCTTTGGCGCTAAAATGGTTCAGCAGCGGCATATAAACGTCGTCTTCGGCGTGCGTCGAGGCGATGTGGGTAACGGATTCGGCCCATGCCAGCGCTGCGCGTTCCTGATCACTGAAATGGTGGCTGACGCGCCATCCTGCCAGCGCATCCAGTTTGGCCTGCTCTACGCCAGACTTACGCAGGGCTTTACTGTGCATTTCCAGACAAAACGCGCAGCCGTTGATTTGCGAGACCCGCAGGTAAATCAACTCCGTCAGTGTAGGCTCCAACGCGCAGTTTTCCAGCGCTTTGCTGGCCTGAACCAGAGCGTTATAGATTTCAGGGCTAAGTTCATAATAGGGCTGGCGTAACATCGTCATGGTATTTCTCCTCGTTTGGATGACCCGCAATGTAGCACTATAATGGTCTGCTAAAGAGAGCCATATTGTTATCAAAAAAGCAGACCATAAATGCCACGCTACCAGCAAATCGCCCGTCAGTTAAAAACCGCTATTGAGAAAGGGGAACTTAAGCCTGGCACACGCTTGCCTTCCAGCCGCACCTGGTCCCAGGAACTGGGCGTTTCACGCTCGACGGTGGAAAACGCCTACGCAGATCTGGTGGCGCAAGGCTGGCTGGAACGACGCGGGCAGGCCGGAACGTTTGTCAGTCAGCAACTGCGACTGGACACTTCGCCCGTCGCACCAACGGTCTTTGCCGGAGAAAACCCTACACCGCAACTTTTTCAGATGGGATTACCGGCGCTCGATCTCTTTCCCCGCGAAGTCTGGGCGCGGGTGATGGGGCGGCGTTTACGCACGCAGACACGTTCCGATCTCGCCTTGGGTGATGTCAGCGGCGAACTGTTGCTACGCCAGGCGATCGTTGATTATCTGCGCGTATCCCGCAGTATTGAGTGCCTGCCAGAGCAGATTTTTATTACTTCGGGCTATGCGGCCTCCATGACCTTAATCCTGCGGGCGCTGGCAAATCCCGGCGCAGGAATGTGGGTAGAAGATCCCGGTTTTCCGTTGATCCGCCCCGTTATAACGCAGGAACAGGTTGAACTGCTGCCCGTCCCGGTCGATGGCGAGGGTCTGGATGTGAGCGCCGGGATCCGCGACTACCCGCAGGCGCGTTTTGCCCTCCTCACGCCAGCCCATCAAAGCCCGTTGGGCGTTGCTCTCTCGCTTGACCGTCGACACCAATTGCTGGAGTGGGCCGCCCATGCGCGGGCATGGATCATTGAAGATGACTACGACAGCGAGTTTCGCTACCACGGAAAACCGCTGCCGCCGCTAAAAAGCCTGGATGCGCCGCAGCGGGTGATTTATGCCGGTACCTTCAGCAAATCATTATTTCCGGCTTTACGTACAGCCTGGCTGGTGGTACCGGTGACGGAGGTCGCGCGCTTTCGCCGCCAGGCGGCGCTGACGGCTTGTCACGTGCCGCTGTTATGGCAGCAAACGCTGGCGGATTTTATTCGTGATGGCCATTTCTGGCGGCACCTGAAAAAAATGCGCCAACACTATGCCCAGCGGCGTCAGTGGATGGAAAGTGCGCTGACGGAATACGGCTTTACCGTTGTACCTCAGCAAGGCGGAATTCAACTGGTGATATCGGTGAGCGGCGAAGATACGGCGTTGGTGCGCAAAGCGAATCAGGCTGGCCTGGCGGTTCAGGCGTTAAGCCAATGGCGAATAACTTCAACGGGAGAGGGCGGTATATTACTGTCATTTACCAATATCCCGTCGGTGGAAATGGCCCGGCAGGCCGCCCGTCAACTTCGGCTGGCAATAACCTGATCCAGCGCCATGCTTAAGATAGCCGCCTCACTCTCTTCATGCGTTTATGGACTTTTCTGAAAGCGTTGCTAATGCTGAATCAGGTAAGGTAAGCCCGCGGTAAAAGATAACGAGGAAAAATATATGTATTTAAGACCCGATGAGGTGGCGCGCGTACTTGAGAAAGTAGGCTTTACCGTGGATGTAGTGACGCAGAAAGCGTACGGTTATCGACGTGGCGAAAACTATGTGTATGTTAATCGTGAAGCGCGTATGGGACGCACAGCATTAGTGATCCACCCCACGTTAAAAGAACGAAGTTCTTCGTTAGCGGATCCGTCAACGGATATTAAAACCTGCGATCACTATCAGCAATTCCCGCTTTATTTAACCGGAGAAACCCATGAACATTATGGTATTCCACACGGCTTCAGCTCGCGTATTGCGCTGGAACGTTATTTAAATGGGTTGTTTGGTGACGTGAGTACAAACTAAAGACGCGACTGGCGGGGCCAGTCGCGAAGAGACGTTTAGGCTTTCGCCTGATGATAGCTGCTGACTTTAAACAGGCGGCGGCAATAATCAAGGAAGTAGCCGTACACTGCACCCATCAACATTGAAACCACGATGTTGGAACTGACGGCCGCCGTGATCTGGTGCCAGTCTGCGCCAACCGTGAGCAGAATGACCACATACACCGGTGACTGGAAGGTCACGTATGCCAGCACATCCGCCAGATTTTTTGCCCATCCCGCCGGTGTGGCTTTACGCGCCGCACGCATAAACAGATCGCGGTACATACCGTAAGGCCAGGCGATCAGAATGTTGACAGGAATCGCCACCAGTCGGGAAGAGAGCGACTGCTCAAAGGTCATTCCGGAAAGGAATACTTCAATCAACATGTTCACGACAGAACAGTAAACAACCATCGCGAACGTGTCTGCTACAGCATGACGCAAGCGTGACTGCGGAGAGAACATGTTAATGCTCCTTGTAAGAAGAGGTAAAAAGGTATCGCATACCTTGTTGCTAGTGATTTGTTTTGCTGCTTTCGCGTTTCAATAGGATATCTGCCTGCATAATAACTATCAACTAGCTTAAAATTTTTATTTATTGTCTTTTTGTCGATAAAATGCTCTGTAATGGTCCGTTTTTTGTTCGTTTTGGCATTTTCGTTGTCATGTTGATTAAATGTCTTTCAAATCATTATGTTATATTGATTTGTTTTTCTGGTTTTTTTACGAACTTTTCTAGATGTTTTTGAATATTACGCCGACATATTTATTTTTATTATCGGGTCATTACAAAATTGCATTGCAGGATGCCCCTGCGATGGGGTGATAAATATTAAGGTAACGTTTTGATTAATAGCTCGAGATCGACAGGGGCTGGAAATAGAATAATCAATCGAATATAATTTTTGCTGTAATACCATTTTTGCTTTATGCGTTAAAGAGGTTTTATTAATATGAGTTCAATGTTAAAAAACTTAAATAATATCCGCTCGCTGCGTGCAATGGCTCGTGAATTTCCGGTCGATGTACTGGAAGATATGCTGGAAAAATTCAGGGTGGTCACCAAAGAACGACGTGACGAGGAAGAACAGTTACAGCGCCAGCGTGCAGAACAGCAGGAAAAAATTAATACGCTGCTGGCGCTGATGAAAGCAGATGGGATTGAGCCAGAAGAGTTGCTAAGCATGACGACGGTGACGTCGCGAGCAGTTAAAAAACGTCAGCCGCGCCCGGCAAAATATCGTTTTACCGATCTCAATGGTGAAGTGAAAACCTGGACTGGACAAGGCCGCACGCCAAAACCTATTGCGCAGGCGCTGGCTGCTGGTAAATCACTCGATGATTTTTTGATCTAATTAGCAAGGCGGTGAGAGTGTCTCACCGCTTATTTTCAGCAAACGCCAAAATCGCCGTCTTCGCTATATCGGGTGACATCTGCTGCTTTCAGGGTGAATTTTTCACCGCTTTCATTACTGGCCTGCACGGCCACAATCTGCTCGTCATTTACTTCAACAACTTTCAATTTTGGTCCGCCCATACGCGGTTGAACCAGATCGCCGGGTTTAAACATACTGTCCTCCGTTCTTGATGGCAAAACCCACCATAGATCAGGGCCATCGGCGGGTACAGCGCTGTTTCACTGATTACCGCTTAATGAGTACGCCGATTCCAGGGCATTTTATCCAGCAGCCGCGCCATGCCGCAGAAGCCGGTAACGCCTGCCAGGATAAGCCCCGCGCCGACAAAGCCGCTGAGCAGAAAGAAGGCGCTGCCAACGGCGTAACCGAGAACCACGCCGAGTAAGATAAGACTGCCTGCGGCAATCTGCACCTGGCGCATCAGCGGTAACGGCTGTGATTTATCTTCTACGACCGGCAAACCTGCTGCCTTCCAGCCGTCGATTCCCCCCTCAAGCAGCCAGCACTGGGCTGGTGCAGCAATTGCACTCAGTTTTGTGGCCGCATTTTGTGTGCGCTTACCCGACTGGCAGTGAAAAATAATGCGATCAGCGCGTAAGTTATCCGGCAATAACCCCTGGTCGAGCGCGGACAACGGTGCCAGATGCGCCTGCGGAATATGTTCGCGCAGATACTCATCGGCATCACGAATATCAATCAGTTTGGCACCTTGCGCTAACAGCGTCTGCGCCTCGCGCGGGGAAATCGTCCCAATGGTCATGTTGGCTCCTTACGGGCAATACAGTGTTTTTAACGTGGCGATGAGGGAATTCACCGCCGCATTTTTGATGAAGTAGAGAATGCGCTGAGCATCACGTTGGCGGTCTATTAATCCTTCTTCGCGCATCCGCGCCAGATGCTGGGAGGTGGCAGAGGGGCTGAGTCCGGTGATCCGTGCGAGCTCACCCGCGCTGGTGCCCGGCGACCCGCAAAGCATGCACAAAATCAGCAACCGCTTCGGGTTGCTCATTGCTTTTAGCAAGCTGGCGGCCTGTTCAGCGCTGGCCTGGAGTTGTTCGAGTTCAGTCATATTTATTTAAGTAATTGCTAAATTAAGAATAGTCTAAAATAAAGAGACAGCTTACGCCAGCGTCAAGAGCGTAAAGGAGGGTAAAACAGCAGGGCGAGACGGGTGGAGTTAGCTACACTGATTATTCTTAGAGATAAAATCTCTTTCTAAACAATGATTAATTTTTTGCTTGTAGGGAGTGTGTATGGGGTTCTGGAGAATAGTTTTAACGATCATTTTACCTCCGCTTGGCGTGCTGCTGGGCAAAGGTTTTGGCTGGGCGTTTATCCTCAATATTGTGCTGACGCTGCTGGGCTATATCCCAGGTCTGATCCACGCTTTCTGGGTACAGACCCGCGATTAAACTTTTTCTGCCAGCAGTTTGCCGGACATCGCCTGCTGAATAATCGGAATCGGCGTCAGCAGGTGCTGGCGCATTAATTCACTGGCGCGTACGGCATCGCGCGCCAGAATTGCGTCGGTCAGCGTCTGATGCTGATCGTGTTTATCTTCCAGCATTTCCACCGACAGCACCGTTTTATGCAGCCAGATAAACCGGTAGCGCGCCGCCAGAGAGAACAGCCGTTCACGCATTTGCAGCAGATACTGCGACCCACAGCCGGCAACAATCGCCGTATGAAACGCCTGATGGCGCTGATCCCATTCATCCAGCATCTCTTCGCTGGCATCAACGGCTTCCAGTTTGCTGAGCATATGCGCGCGCGCCAGAATTTCCGCTTCCCAGGCGTCGTCGCCGCGTTCGATAGCCAGACTTACCAGCATGGCTTCCATATTGGCGCGGGCGTCAAAAATATCCAGCAGCTCCTGCTCAGACATTGACGCCACACGATACCCTTTCTGATTGACCACCGTGACCAGTCGCTCCGCCACCAGCTGCGAAAGCGCCTCGCGCAACGGTCCTACGCCGAGTTCATAGCGTGACGTCAGCAGACTCATTCGCAATTTTTCATCGGGCTGAAACACCCCGCGGATAATGTCGTTCTTGAGCCAGCGGTATCCATCAATGGCCGTCGGTTGGGAAATGGCGGTCATGGTCTTACTCCTGAAAAGGTGTCCCGGCCTGCGCCGGGAACAGGTTTAGCGCGTACTGTGCAACGGTGCTTTTTGCCACGATAGCAGTTTTTTCCAGCGCGCCATAATCGGCACGGTGCAAATGATCGAGATGGCGAGCAGCCCGGTTGAGATGACTTCCAGCTGTTGTGCCGGACGAAACAGCATCGCCACCAGTACAAAGCCAATAAAACCGATCACCAGCCACGTCAGCCACGGATAGAGCCACATTTTCATCTTGATATCTGCACCTTCCGCCAGCAGGATTTTGCGCATCCGCAGTTGGGAAACAGCAATGACCAGATAGACCAGCAGCGCGATGGCACCAGAGCTGTCGATGAGAAATTTAAACACTTTTGCCGGTGCGTAATAATTCACGATCACGGTGAGAAACGCCGCCCCGGTAGAGAGTAGCACGGCGACATAAGGCGTTTTGCTGCGGTTGAGTTTACCCATAAAGGCCGGGGCATCACCGCGACGGCTCAGGGAATACAGCATACGGGAGGAGGTATACAGCGCTGAGTTCAGACAGCTGGTGACTGACAGCAAAATGACACAGTCCATGATCAGCTTAGCGTGCGGGATATGCAGTAACTCCAGCACCGAGCGGTAAGAGCCCACCTCTTTCAGCCCCGGCATATTCCAGGGGATTAGCGCGACCACCACAAAAATGGAACACAGATAGAAAATGGAGATACGCCAGATGACCGAGTTCGTGGCGCGCACGATGTGTTTATCCGGCGTGTCGGACTCGGCGGCAGCAATGGTGACAATTTCTGCGCCCATAAAAGAGAACATGGTGATCAGCATCGCGCTCAGCACTGCGCCAAAACCGTTGGGCATAAAACCGCCCTGATCCCATAGCCTTGATACTCCGCTGACCTCGGCGTAGGGATAAAACCCACTAATCGCCGCCGCCCCGAGGGCAATAAATGCCAGGATGGCAATCACTTTGCACAGTGCCAGCCAGAACTCAAACTCGCCGTAATTTTTGACGCTCAGCAAATTACTGCCGGTTAACGCCAGCGTGATAACCAGGGAAAATAACCAGATGGGCACGCCCGGGATCCAGGAATGCAGAATGATGGCGGCAATGTTGGCTTCCAGCGGAATAACCAGCACCCAGAACCACCAGTACAGCCAGCCAATGGTATACCCAGCCCACGGGCCGATGGCCTTATCGGCATAGGTAGAAAACGATCCGGTATCCGGCGTGGCGACGGCCATTTCGGCCAGCATGCGCATAATCATCACTACCAGTAACCCGGCGAACAGATAGGCCAGTAGTACCGCAGGACCGGCTTCTGCAATCGCTACGCTTGAACCGACAAACAGGCTGGCGCCGATAACCCCGGCAATAGACAACATGGTGACGTGGCGTGATTTCAGCCCGCCCCCTAAATCATGTGATTGTGACACTTGCCCCATCTTTTAACCTCGTTATTGTTATTGACGTCGCTTCCTGCACCTTACCCGTAGGCCCGGTAAGCGGAGCGCTACCGGGCATCACAATATTGCCGGAGGCGGCGCATGCGCTTTATCCGGCCTACAATCCCCGCTCAGATACGGGGTTTAGCCTTGCTTCGCCTCGGCAAAACACTCGGCGATGATGTCCAGCCCCTGGCGGATTTGCCCGTCTTCAATGGTCAGTGGAACGAGGATGCGCAGCACGTTGTAGTACGGTCCGCAGGAGAGCAGGATCAGCCCTTTATCACGGGCGCGGGCGACAATTTCGGCGGTCAATTTCGCATTAGGCTTATGGCGATCGCCGTCTTCGAACAGTTCAATCGCAATCATCGCCCCCAGGCCACGTACGTCACCAATCTCACGGTGGGTTTCGGCAATCGCCAGCAGGCCGTTGCGCAGGGTGTTGCCGAGGTCATTGGCTTTTTGCAGCAGATTTTCCTGCTCGAAGATGCTCAGCACCGCCAGCGCGGCGGCACAGGCAATCGGGTTCCCGGCATAGGTGCCGCCCAGACCGCCCGGTGGGATCGCGTCCATCACCTCGGCGCGTCCGGTTACGCCCGCCAGCGGGAAGCCGCCGGCAATTGATTTGGCGAACGTGGTGATATCCGGCGCGACGCCCATTTGTTCCATCGCGAACAGTGTGCCGGTACGGCCCGCGCCGCTCTGGACTTCATCGGCAATCAGCATGATCCCATGCTCGTCACAAATGGCGCGCAGGCGCTGCATAAAGGCAGGGGAGGCGGCATAGAAACCGCCTTCGCCCTGGATAGGTTCAATGACGATGGCGGCAATGTCTTCCGGTGCCGCATCGTTTTTGAAGATGCGGTGGATACTGGCGATGGCATCGTCTTCGCTGATGTCATGCAGCGCACAAGGATACAGGGCGCGATAAACATGGCCCGGCATCAGCCCCATACCGGCTGAGTAAGGGTTTACCTTTCCGGTTAGCGACAGGGTGTAGTGAGTTCGGCCATGGTAAGCGCCGCTAAAGGCAATGGTACCGCTGCGTTTGGTGGCGGCGCGGGCAATTTTTACCGCGTTCTCCACCGCTTCGGAGCCGGTGGTCACCAGCAGGGTTTTCTTGGCGAAATCGCCCGGCACCTTTTGGTTCATGATTTCACACAGTTCGAGGTACGGCTCGTAGGCCAGCACCTGGAAGCAGGTATGCGACAGCTTTTTCAACTGCGCTTCTACCGCAGAGACAATCTGTGGGTGCAGGTGGCCGGTGTTCAGCACCGCGATGCCGCCAGCAAAATCAAGGAATTCACGCCCTTCAACGTCCCAGACCCGGCAGTTTTCTGCGCGTTCGGCAAAAATCGGGTGGATCTGTCCTACGCCACGTGGAACTGCGTTGCTACGACGTTGCATGAGTTCTTTATTGGTGCTCATCAGGTGTTCTCCAGTATTGTTTTATTAAAGTCCGATACACATGTATTTGATTTCTAAATAGTCTTCGATGCCGTATTTCGATCCTTCACGGCCAAGACCGGAGGCTTTGATGCCACCAAAGGGAGCGACTTCGTTGGAGATAATGCCGGTGTTAATGCCGACAATGCCGTACTCCAGCGCTTCACCGACGCGGAAGACGCGGCTCAAATCACGGGCGTAGAAATAGGCGGCCAGGCCGAACTCGGTATCGTTGGCCTGCGCGATGACGTCAGCTTCGTCTTTAAAGCGGAACAGCGGTGCCAGCGGGCCGAACGTCTCTTCTTTGGCAACTTTGGCATGGTTGGGCACGTCGACCAGGATGGTTGGCTGGAAGAAATTACCGCCCAGCGCGTGAGCCTTACCGCCGCTGATAATCCGGGCGCCTTTATCCAGTGCGTCGGCGATGTGTTCCTCTACTTTGGCGACTGCCTTTTCATCGATCAGCGGTCCGGTGGTGACGTCAGGTTGCAGGCCGTCGCCAAGGTGCAGCTTGCTTACGGCTTGTTGAAGTTTTTCGGCAAAGCGCTCATACACGCCATCCTGGACGTACAGACGGTTGGCGCAGACGCAGGTCTGCCCGGCATTGCGGAACTTCGAGGCCAGCGCGCCTTCGACCGCTTTGTCGAGATCGGCATCGTCAAAAACGATAAACGGCGCGTTGCCGCCCAGCTCCAGCGACACTTTTTTGATGTCTTTGGCACACTGCTGCATGAGCTGACGACCAATTTCAGTGGAGCCGGTAAACGACAGCTTGCGCACCAGCGGGTTGCTGGTGAGCTCATTGCCGACCGCGCCCGCCGAACCGGTGACCACGCTGAAGACGCCTGCTGGGATCCCGGCGCGGTTAGCCAGTTCTGCCAGCGCCAGCGCGGAGAACGGCGTCTGGCTGGCGGGTTTAAGCACCATGGTGCAGCCTGCGGCCAGCGCCGGACCAGCTTTGCGGGTGATCATTGCCGACGGGAAGTTCCACGGCGTAATTGCGGCGGTGACGCCAATGGGCTGCTTAATGACGATCAGGCGTTTATCGGCCTGATGGCCGGGAATGGTGTCGCCATAAATGCGTTTACCTTCCTCGGCAAACCATTCAATAAAGGAGGCGGCATAGGTGATTTCGCCTTTGGCTTCCGCCAGCGGCTTACCTTGTTCGAGGGTCATCAGGCGGGCGAGATCGTCCTGGTGCTCAATCATCAGGTTGAACCAGCGGCGCAGAATCGTCGCCCGCTCTTTGGCGGTTAGCGCACGCCAGGCAGGCAGTGCACGGTTAGCTGCCTCAATGGCTTCACGGGTTTCATCCGCGCCCATTTTCGGTACGCTACCCAATTGCTGACCGTTGGCGGGATTGGTCACCGCGATAGTTTCGCCGCCGTTGGCGTCGCGCCAGTGGCCGTCAATCAGCGCCTGCTGGCGAAATAAGGTGGGATCGTTAAGTTGCATAATAGCGTCCTGTCGTAAAAGGGTTAACGGGTAAAGGCGGCGTGTAATGTCTCCACGCTACGTGCCGCACGCAGCGTGCGTCCGGGATTGCTCTGGTTTTCCAGTAGCGCATGAACTTTGCTGACGATATGCGCCCCGATGGGGAGAGCCGACGTCGCCGCCGGAGAAGGCGCGTTGCAGGTGTGAATCGAACGCGGCGTGGTGACAAACAGGAAGTCGTCAATCAGTTTGCCATCCGGTGATACCGCCTGTGCCCGCACGCCCGCAGGCCAGGGCTGCAGGTCTTTTAGCGTCAGGCTCGGGCAGTATTTTTGTACCCGGCGCAGGTAGCCGCTTTTGCACAGCGAGTTTTTCATCTCGCTTAAGCCGGAACGTAAATTGTTTTGCAGCACCCGACGGATGCCGGAAGAGCCGAGGATTTCCAGCGTGTCACTCAACGAAATATCACGTTTACGATAGCCTTCACGCTTAAACGCCAGCACCGCGTTGGGGCCGACCGTGACGCTGCCGTCAATCATGCGGGTGAGATGTACGCCGAGAAACGGCATTGCCGGATCGGGGATCGGGTAGATCAGGTGGTTGACGATGTGGTTATGTTCCGGCGCCAGACGGAAGTATTCCCCGCGAAACGGACAGATGATAAAGCCCGGCTCAACGCCGAGCATTTTCACCAGTCGGTCAGCCATCAACCCGGAGCAACTAATCAGCGTAGCACCCTCATACTCCTGGCCCTGGCGGGTGTGTACGATAACGCCCGCAGCGTGTTCTTTCAGGCCGCTGACTTCGGCGTTGTAAACAATCTCGCCACCTTTGGCCTGGAAAATTCTCGCCATCGCGGCGGTGACGTCGCGGTAGCTGACGATCCCGCTTGATGGCACAAAAATCCCGCCCAGCCCGGTGATGTTAGGCTCGCGCTCGTGCAGTTCTTCGGCATTGAGCCATTCGCGCTCAAGACCGTTGGCGGCGGTGCGATCCCACAGGGCGCGCATACGCTCCATTTCAAGCGTTGAGGTGGCGACCAGCATCTTTCCACAGACGTCATAGCGGATGCCGTTTTGATCGCAAAAGGCTTTGGTGGCGAGATTACCGGCCAGACAAAACTTCGCCTTCAGGCTGCCGGGGGTGTAATAGACTCCGGCATGGATCACTCCGCTGTTGTGGCCCGTCTGATGACAGGCCGGACCGGACTCTTTTTCCAGCAGAGCAATTCTGGCGTCCGGGTAGACATCAATCAGCTGCATGGCGGTCGACATGCCGATAATGCCGCCGCCAATAATCACAAAATCATACATCCGCTTAATTCCTTCGCGCTTACTGATGCGTCTGGTAGTGGTTTGTAGCGTAGGCAAAGTAACCACGCTGGCGCATCAGTTCGCGGCGCAGGTCCGGATGCGACGTAAAGCGATCGCGACCGTGCAGCCAGAACAGGTTGTTGATCAGCAGGAATTTACCGACCGAAACCGGAACGGACAGGATGCTTTTGCTGGTCTCCAGCGCATCGGAGAGCGCGCTTAGCCAGACACCCTCTTCATAATCTTTTGGCTGGACGAACTGGTCGATGTAGCGCATTACCGGGCGACCCTGCTGGTCGACGTCAAACACCGGATGAAACACGTCCTGGCTGACGTTTTTGCTTGGCGGCGCGGCAAAACGCATTGGGCGGCGGGCCAGCGGATGGGTGAAGTAGTTCTCCAGATGTTCCCAGTCGTCGAGGTGCAGCAGCAGCGAATTGCCGCCGGCCATGTTCTGCTCGTCGATTTTCATCATCAGCACGTAGTCGGTGATTTCTTCGAGGTAGGTGCCGTCGTTATGCAGCTCCATTACGCGGTGTGGCTGGCGCAGGTAGCTGTCGGAGTTATCGACGTTTTTCACCACGAAACGCGCGTAGTACTGACCGCTCATCGCATCAAAGTTGGAGCGGCCGATCAGATGCGCCACTGCCGTTGCCAGTTTGACCATCTCCTCTGCCTGCGCCACGTCATCGACACCTTCCGCGTTGATCAGCAATGCACCTTCGGCGCGATCCAGCAGCGTTTTTAGCAGCAACGGTTGCAGCTGATTGCCGCACAAGTCGTCGAGGATGTTTGCCACTTTGAAGCGCAGGAAGGATTTGTATTCCAGCGCCTGCACCGGCCATTGCGCCACGGCCTGCAGAAATTGCTCAGCGGTTTGGGCAGAAAACGTCAGCTCCAGCAGGCGTGGTGACTGGGCTGACGGTTTCAGCGTGAAGCCACGGTAGTGCTGGGCTGGATCTTCAGCGTTCGGTTGTACGGCAGTCAGTGCGTTCATCAGAATCGATCCTCTCAGTAGATTGTCAGGGAGACATGGCGCTGCTCGTTTCGTAGCCATAAATTAAAAATATCTACATTTTTGGAAAACGCGCACAGAATGAACTTGTTTGTTTATTATTTGTGATCAAAAACAACAAATATTTAACATTATAAAAGGTGAGGGTAATTACGCGGAGTGGGAGGGAATACGGAGAAGGATCTTTTAAAACAGAGGGTTAATCAGGCTGCCGATGGCGGAGCGCCGCGACAGCCACAATATCAGTAGCCGACTTTGTAAATACGACCGGTTTGAATGCCTTCGACGCTGCGGCGATAGGCGTTAGCGACCGTGGCGGCGGGGACGCTTTCAAAGCCGGGGAAGAAACCGTCATACGCCGCAGCGGATTCACTCAGCACGGTGGGGCTTATCAGGTTAATGCGTATGCCGCGGCCTAATTCGCAGGCTGCGGCGCGTACAAACCCTTCCAGTCCGGCGTTGACCGTGGCAGCACTTGCCCCTTGCGCAATCGGCTCATGGGCGATAATACCGCTAATCAGCGTAATCGAGCCGCCCTCGTTGAGGTAATGCTGCCCGGTCAATGCCAGCCGCACCTGGCCTAGTAACTTATCCTGCAACCCCTGATTAAACTCGCCGTCGGTCATGGTCGACAGGGGGCCAAAGAACAGGCTACCGGTGGCGGAAACAATGGCATCTACCCGACCGATTTTTTCAAACAGCGCCTGCACGCTGTGCTGTGAGGTGATATCGACCTGGTAATCACCCTGCGTGCGGCCCACGCGAACAATCTCATGTTTGCGACCCAGTTCTTCTGCGACTGCGCGGCCGACGGTACCGCTGGCACCAATAATGACGATTTTCATAACCACCTCCGCAATTGTGTGAGCCGCTATTCTTTAATGAAAATGAAATCGGATAAACTGGCTAAAAGTTAGATGATTGCTAACCAGAGGTTTGTAATATGGATAAGCTTCGCGGCATGGAAACGTTTATCGCCGTGGTGGAAAGCGGCAGCTTTACCGGGGCGGCAACGCGGCTGGAAATGTCGGCGGTGATGGTAGGGAAATATATCGCACTGCTGGAAGCGCAGCTCGGTACACGGTTACTGGAGCGCAACACCCGTCGCCAAAGTCTGACCGACGCCGGGCGCGTCTATGTTGAGGAAGCCCGGCGGGTGCTGGAACAGGTGTCGATAGCCGAACGCTCGGTGGAACGACTGCGGTTGGCACCGGCGGGGACGCTGCGCATCAGCGCGCCCACGTCTTTTGGCGCCTGTGTCGTTTCGCCGCTGGCCGCGGCTTTTTTACAACGCTGGCCCGAGGTGCGTATTGAACTGGATCTGACTAACCGGATGGTGGATTTGGTGAACGAGGGGGTCGATCTGGCGATCCGCATTGGTGATATTCACCAGACGGATGTGGTGGCGAAATATCTGTGCCCGTACAGTATGGCGATCTGCGCGTCAGCGGACTATCTGGCGCGTTACGGTACGCCCCGGACGCCTGCAGATCTGGTGGACCATCTGTGCTTGTCCCACACGGTGTGGACGGCGCGTAACGAATGGACGTTGCCGGGTATGGAAGGTGAAGTCAGATGGAAACGCGATGCGATCCTGCGCTGTAACGATGGTCACGGTCTGCGCATGGCGGCGGTGGCGGGCGCGGGGTTGCTGTTGCAGCCGGAAGTGTTGCTGGCGGACGAGCTTGCCAGCGGCAAACTGGTTCGAGTGCTGGAGGGCTTTACGCCACAGCCGCGACCGATTCATCTGCTGTGGCGTCAGGATTTACGCCCCTTGCCGAAACTGACGCAGTTTGTCGAGCATATGCTGGAAGGCACGCAGGGGTTACGCTGAAAATAAAAATGCCGGATGGCGCTGCGCTAATCCGGCCTACGGGAGGTAGCTATTGTAGGCCGGACTAGACGCGTCAGCGCCCCATCCGGCCTATTATTAGCCGATATCCACCTGCGGTTTGCGGTTGCGCTTGCGGATCAGGCGCAGCACCGGTGGGAGCACGATAACCATCACCGCCATCGCCAGCAGGACTTTTGCCACGCCGCTGGCCCACAGAATATCCATACTGCCGTTGCTGATCGACAGCGCGCGGCGCAGGTTCTGCTCCAGCATTTCGCCCAGTACAAAGCCCAAAATCAACGGCGACATCGGGAAGTGCATTTTACGCAAAATGTAGCCGAAGACGCCGAGCCCGACCATCAGCACCAGATCGAACGTCGTACTGTGTACCGCGTACACACCGACAGCGGAGACCGCAGCGATGGCCGGCACCAAAAACCACAGCGGGATGGTCAACATGCGGGTAAACAGACCGATCAGCGGGATGTTCATCACCAGCAGCATCACGTTGGCAATCAGCAGTGCCGCAATCAATCCCCAGACGATGTCCGGTTGCTCGGTAAACATTGCCGGGCCCGGGGTGATGTTGTACAGCGTCAGCGCGCCCATCATCACCGCCGTGGTGCCGGAGCCAGGCACGCCGAGCGTCAGCATCGGAATAAACGAGCCGCAGGCCGAGGCGTTATTTGCAGCCTCCGGTGCGGCAACGCCGCGAATATCCCCTTTACCGAAGCTGTCGCTGTTACCGCTGAGCTTTTTCTCGGTCATGTAGGTGATGGCGCTGGCGATGGTCGCCCCGGCGCCAGGCAACACGCCGACAAAAAAGCCTATCACCGACGAGCGCAGCGTCGCGCCCACGCATTGCGCACCTTCTTTGGCGTTGAACATCATGCGGCCGGTTTTACGTACCAGCGCCTGACCGCTGCTGGTATGTTCCAGCATTAACAGGATTTCTGAGACAGAGAACAGTCCAATCACCACCACGATAAACTGCACGCCGTCGGAGAGATGGACACTGTCAAAGGTGAAGCGATATACCCCGGTGTTGGCGTCTACGCCGACAGTCGCAAGGCCAAGACCGATCAGCGCTGCCAGAAAGGATTTCAGCGGGTTTTGCGCCATCATGCTGCCGAGGCAAGCAATGGCGAAGACCATTAAGGCAAAGTATTCTGCCGGACCGAAGGCCAGCGACCATTGAGCCAGTGCCGGAGCAAACAGAATGATGCCGCCGATGGCGATCAGCGAGCCAAAGAAAGAGCTGACCGCCGAGATAGAGAGTGCCACGCCGCCGCGTCCTTGCTGCGCCATCGGGTAGCCGTCGAGGGCGGTCATAATAGCGGCGGCATCGCCGGGCACGTTCAGCAAAATCGACGAGATTCGCCCGCCGTATTCGCAGCCGATGTAAACGGTCGCCAGCAGGATCAGCGCGGATTCTGCGGGCAGGTGCAACGCAAAAGCCAGCGGCAGCAGGATCGCCACGCCGTTAATGGGGCCTAGCCCCGGCAACAGCCCGACAATGGTGCCAACAAAACAGCCGATCAGCGCAATGACCAGGTTTTCCGGCGTCATCGCCACCGCAAAACCCTGAGAAAGATATATCCAGGTATCCATCGTTTCTCCGTTAACTCAGCCAGGCGCCGAGAGGTAAGGTGACGTCAAGCAGCCGATCGAAGGCATACCACAGCAGAATGCCAAGAACCGACCCGGAAATACCCGCCGCCGGGATGGTGGCCCCGAACAGCAGGCCAATCACCACGGTGAGAATGGCGGTGGCAATGGGAAAGCCCAGCCACTCGAATCCCCAGGCGTACATAAACAGAATAATCACCATCGTCAGCAGCTTTTGCAGTACGTGGCGACGAGGCCAGCTGATGGTGTCCGGGTGGCGCAGGAGTAACGCCACGGCGCACAGCAACATCAGGCCGATAATGCCCAGCGGAAAGGGACGCGGGCCGACCGGCTCATAGCTGTATTCGCTGGTTATTTGCCAGGCCACGAACAGCCCGGCTATACAGAGCAACAGCCAGATACCCGCAAAAATACGATCGCTCATCATTGTTGCCCCTGCGCTTATTTAGCCAGACCGAAGGCTTTTGCCTGCTCACGATAATCGGTGACCTGCTTCTTCACGTAGGCGTCGAGTTGTTGCCCACTCATGTTGAATTCAAACAGACCGCGAAGATCGCGTTGCTTTTTAAATTCATCGGTTTGCTGGAGTTTGGCAAAGGCGTCCACCCACCATTGATACTCGGCGTCGCTGACTTTGGGTCCGACGTAGAAGCCGCGGATAATCGGCCACACGAGGTCATATCCCTGCTCTTTGGCGGTGGGCACATTGGCTAACTGACCCGGTAAACGCTGGTCGGAGAACACCGCCAGGACGCGGATTTTGTCGCCGTTGAGGTAGGGCACCATCTCGCTGAGATCGCCGGAGACCACCTGCACGTGATTGCCCATCAGCGCCGTGACCGGTTCACCGCCGCCCTCAAACGCCACGTAACGCATCTTATGCGGATCGACGTTGGCTTTTTGCGCCAGCAGCGCCGACTTCATCCAGTCCTGACTGCCAATAGAGGCACCGGCGCCAATCACTACGCTGTTGGGATCTTTCTCCATGGCCGTCAGCAGGTCTTTCAGCGTTTTCCATGGGGCATCGTTGCGCACGGCAATCATGCCGTAGTCGGTGCCGACGCTTGCCAGCCAGCGCACATCGTCGACGCCATAACGGCCAAATTTACCCTGCGACAGGTTCAGCAGCGACCCGCCGGAGAAGGCCACCACGGTGCCTGCTTCGGCAGGGCGTTGGGCGACGATGGCGTTATAGGCGACCGCCCCGACGCCGCCAGGCATATAGGTCACGCGCATCGGTTTTTCGATGGCGCCGGTTTCCATCATGCTCACCTGAATCAGCTTACAGGTGAGGTCAAAACCGCCGCCGGGTTTTGCCGGGGCGATACATTCGGTGCGTGAAGGCGCTTGTTCCGCCAGAACAGAGGTACTCATCAGTAACATGCTTGCAGTAAGGGTACGAAGTAATTGTTTTTTCATTATTTATCCTCACGCCGGATGACCGGATTTCGGGTACGGAAGATTATTTTTGTGATTATGTGAGCCGATGTGTAGCAGTTCGGTTGCGTGATTGTTAAAACATTAACCTTTCAATTCCCTTTCAATGCGGCAGAAACTTTACAGGATGTGATATGCGTCTCTTATTAGCGGAAGATAACCGTGAGCTCGCTCACTGGCTGGAGAAAGCGCTGGTGCAAAACGGTTTTGCCGTTGACTGCGTGTTTGATGGTCTGGCGGCCGATCACCTGTTACACAGTGAAACCTATGCGCTGGCGGTGCTGGACATCAATATGCCTGGGCTGGACGGTCTTGAGGTGGTTCAGCGGCTGCGTAAGCGCGGGCAAACACTTCCCGTTTTGCTGCTGACAGCACGTAGTGCGGTGGCGGATCGGGTAAAAGGGCTTAACGCCGGTGCGGATGATTACCTGGCAAAACCGTTTGAGCTTGAAGAGCTGGATGCCAGGCTGCGGGCGCTGCTGCGGCGTAGCGCGGGGCAAGTGCAGGGTATACAGCAACTCGGTGAGCTGGCGTTTCATGATGAGGGTTATTTTCTGCTGCAGGGACAACCGCTGGCGCTGACGCCGCGCGAACAGGCGCTGCTGACGGTGCTGATGTATCGACGGTTGCGTCCGGTCTCGCGCCAGCAGTTGTTTGAACAGGTCTTCAGCCTGAGCGATGAGGTCAGCCCCGAAAGTATTGAACTTTACATCCACCGTTTGCGTAAAAAACTGAACGGCAGCGACGTGCGTATCGCGACCCTGCGCGGCCTGGGCTATGTGCTGGAGCGCAGTGATGAAGTGGGTTAAGCCGCAGTCGCTGTATCTGCAACTGCTGATGTTCCTTGGCTTACCGCTGCTACTGCTGTGGGGGCTGTCGGCGTTTAACAGCTATGTCAGTGCCCTGCAGGCGGCGACTCAGGCGTATGACCGGACGCTGCTCTCATCGGCGAGAACGGTATCCGAGCGGCTGGTGGTGCGCAATAAACGCCTGGAAGTCAACGTACCGTGGGTGGTACTGGACAGCTTTGAGCTGAACATGAACGATCGGCTGTACTACAAGGTGGTGGATCCGACGGGGAAGGTCATTTCCGGCTATGACGATTTGCCAGCGATGCCGCCTTCCACCTCGCGCACCCGGCTATACCCGGCGCTGGCGTGGTTTTATCATACTGAATATCGCGGGGAGGCTATTCGTGTGGCACGCCTGCTCCAGCCGGTGAATGAAGGCGGGATTGTCGGTATGGCGGAGATTTATGTCGCCGAAACGCTGCAATCACGACGCTATCTGGCGCGACAGCTGCTGTTCTCATCCTGGGTATCCCAGGGGCTGCTGGTACTGCTGACGCTGGTGCTGGTCGGCTGGCTGCTGCGACGGGTATTACGCCCGATGCGCCAGTTGTCATCACTGATGGTACGCCGCGAGCCGGGGCTGCTGACGCCACTGCCGGAGCTGCTGCCGTGGTCGGAAACTCGTTTGCTGATCGTGGCCTTCAATCGCTACATTGACCGGCTACGCGCACTGATATCGCGCCAGGAGCGGTTCAGCGCAGATGCTTCTCATCAGTTAAAAACCCCGCTGGCGGTGCTAAAAACGCAGGCTGCGGTAGCCCTTGCTAGCCCGCAGCCGCAGCAGTGGTATGAGAGTTTACAGGCCATGAGCACTACGCTCGACAGCACCATTCAATTGACGGAGCGATTGTTACAGCTTTCTGCCGTGAAGCGCAAAGAGCAGGGAGAAAGACACTTTTCACCGGTCAATCTGTTTGAGGTGGTGCAAACCAGCTGTTTTACCCGCCTGGCGCAGGCGCGCAGCAAAGCCATCGATCTCGGCTATGAAGGGGAACAAGAGGCGGTGTGGATTGAAGGGGATGATGTTTTGCTCGGCGAACTGTGCGGAAATCTGCTGGATAATGCGCTGAAATACACGCCTGCACAGGGAATGGTCACCGCCCGGCTGCTGCGTGAGGGAGAAAGCGTGGTGCTGGTGGTTGAAGACAGTGGCCCCGGTATTGATGACGATCGGGTGCATCAGGCGCTGTTACCGTTTCATCGCCTGGATAATGTGGACAATGTTCCCGGGGCGGGGATTGGGCTGGCGCTGGTCAATGATATTGCTCGCCTGCACCGCACGCACCCACAACTGTCGCGCAGTGAAACTCTGGGAGGGTTAGGCGTGCGGGTGCGGTTTTTATGCGTCGCGGGTTAAAGCAGCTAAAAATAATCAGGCATAACCTATTTTGCTAGTCGACGAATGGTTATCTGTCAATAATATATCCGTTGTAGATAATCATATATTTCTAATAATAAAAATCAAATGGTCATGAAAATAATATTCAATTAAATCAAGTGGGTATGAATTTTTCATGAGACTGTAGTCACAATTTGTAATACTAGTAATTACATTTGCTGACACTCCGACATTGCGATTTTTGAGCTTGTGATATAATTAGCCATATCAAGCGATAAAAAAATAATTAAAATCAATCGATAATAGGCTGAGATATGCTTAAAAATTCGCTAAAGATTAGCAGTCAAGGATATCCAGTTTATATAAAACTGGTCGATTTCCTTGTCATCAATTTTACTCTAATTTTTAGCGCAAAACTGCTAGGCATGCTGCCGTTTTCGACGATTGTAATCCTCAGTGTGATCTTCTCACTTCTGTTTTTGTTGTTTGCTGAATACACAAAAATGTACCAGCAGAAGATCAAAACCATTAGCTTGCGCAACCAAAAGAGACTGCTGGCGTGTACGCTACTGGCCATTTTCTGTAATGAGTGGGTTCGTATGACCATTGCGGATCCTCAGTCGCTGGGGGATCTGAATGCACTGGATCCGCCTTTTTGTTCAGCTATTGTCATTTGGTATTTTATTCCACTACCTGTCCTTTATTTTATTCGTTTTTTTCTTTTTAAATACTCAGCCAAGAAACATATTCGCGTTGCCGTTATTGGCCTGACCGAGAATGGTCTGGCGGCGGAAAATGCGTTGACTACGGAATACGCCAACATCAAGTTAGACTTGGCATTTTATGATGAGCGCAGTCCAGATCGTTGTGGCGATGTGGTTGATAAAATAAAAAGCCCCTTTCGCGGCTCGGTCATTAATTTAGTTGAAGAAGCCAAAAATGGGAATATAGATGAGATCTATATTGCGCTACCGATGGTGGCGTTACAGCGCATTCGTCATTTTTTGGCGATGATGTCTGATACCACGGTCGATACCTATATTGTGCCTGACTTTTATACCTACAGTAACAATATGTCCAAGCTGCGCTCGATCCACAACCTGCAAACCATCGGCATTTTTAGCTCGCCGTTTGAAGGTGCAGGATCGTTTATTAAGCGGACTGAAGATCTGGTACTCGGGAGTCTCATTATGGTGATGATCTCCTCACTGATGCTAGTCATCGCCATTGGGATCAAACTCACCTCGCGCGGCCCGGTATTTTTCAAACAAGACCGCTATGGTCTGAGTGGGCAAAAAATTAAGGTCTGGAAGTTTCGCTCAATGCGGGTGATGGAGAATTCTGACACCGTTATTCAGGCTACGAAGAACGATCCACGGGTGACGAAATTCGGTAGTTTTTTACGTCGCACCTCGCTCGATGAACTGCCGCAATTTATTAATGTGTTGCAGGGCAGTATGTCGATTGTCGGTCCCAGACCGCATGCGGTTACGCATAACGAGCAGTACCGTAAGCAGGTCGAAAATTACATGATCCGCCATAAAGTGAAGCCAGGGATCACCGGTCTCGCGCAGATTAACGGGTTTCGTGGGGAAATCGATGCGCTCTATAAGATGGAAAAACGTGTCCAGTATGACATTGAATATATTCAAAACTGGTCATTATGGTTGGATATAAAAATTATTATTAAAACTATTTTCAAAGGATTTGTCGGTAAGAATGCATACTAAAATACTCGTTATTACCGGGATCGTGATATCGCAGTCCGCATGGGCTGATCTGACACCGAAATCACACATTGGCTTTGCGGGGATCGACTTCCAGGGCAAGGTTGCTGTGGATTATGGTTATGATGATAACGTGACATATCAGCCACATAACCGCGATGCGAAAGGTTCCGCCTTTCAGAGTGCTGCGCCCGTGCTGAGTATGATCGGCGAGCGCGGTCAGGATACGTATTTGCTGATGTATTCGGGGGATTATCGCCACTACTCCAGCGATTCTGCGGATAACTACAACGATCATTTTTTCCGTTTTAACGGTGCCTGGCGTTACGGACAAATGCACGGCCTAACCCTGAATCTGGAAGATTCGCTTGGGCATGAAGATCGTGGTCGCGATATTACTGAGGGTTTTTTGCCAAGCCAGTTTCGCCAGTATGGGATTAAATCTCCACTGACGACCAATTTTATCAACAGTGAACTGCGTTACAGCTACGGCGCGCCGGATGGGCGCGGTAAAGCGGAACTGGCGTTGTTATACAAAAAGCTGACGTTCGGTAATACGTCGGATGTTCAGGATACCAGTGAAGATTTTTACACTTACATTCAGCAGCAGGAATGGCATGAAAATAGCCTGGTTGCGGAGATATTTGACCAGTACACGTCGAGAACACGTTTTCGCTATAGCTTTATTACTAACCAGCGTCATTACGATAACAACTCAGAAAAAGACAGTAATGAATACTATTTGCTTTACGGCCTGAAATCGCAGTTGACGGGTAAAACGAATGTCGACATGAATATTTCATGGTTGTACAAAACATTTGAAAACGATCCAAATTCGCATGATTTTAATGGTCTAAACTGGGATATAAAAGGGGAGTGGAAACCGTTACAGCAGTCTGTTTTCACCGCGCGTTCGTCGCAAAGTATTAAAGACCCGTCGGAAGTTGGTGGCTATATTTTAGTTACTGAATATGGGATTTCTTACCAGCATTTTTGGTTGGGTAATCGCTTTTCTACCCTCCTCGACTATGCATACACCATGGAGGACTATAAAAAACAGAACAAGGATCGCCATGATAAAAGGGGTGTATTTAGCGTAACGATGAGCTATGACTACACGCCGTCGGTGAATTTTGCAATTAAATATCAGTTAGATACATTGAATTCTAATAAGGATACTGACTCGTTTTATATCGGTCCCAACGACAATCAGGAAGTCATCAGAACGCTAGGTTATGATAATTCTATGATTATGCTTACAGCTAAGGTTCAGATCTAAAATGAAAATAATAGAACTGTGCGCGTTTTTTCTATTCAGTATCCTGTTGGTCGGATGCGCAACGTCCAGGCCACCATTAACGGATGACCCTGCGGCAAGCGCAGAGGATTACCGTCTTGGTGCGGGGGATACGGTCAATATTGTGGTTTACGGCGAACCCGAGATGACCATGAAATTTATCGTCGATAAAAGCGGAACCATCAATTTCCCTTATATTGGCACGCTCGCATTAAAAGAGAAAACGCCGGACCAGGTGACTGCGGAATTAACGCAACGCTTGCGTAATGGATATATGGTTAATCCCATGGTGACGGTTAGCGTCGCTGAATTTCGTAAATACTACGTATCAGGCGAAGTGAAAAGCCCTAATGCTTTCGCGTATGAGCCGGGGCTTACCGTGGAGAAAGCGATCGCTCAGGCGGGCGGATTTACCGATCGCGCTGACCGTAAAGATATCAATATTCGCCAGGCGGGCAGTCATCAGCTGCTGGAGAATGTGGATTTAACGCACTCGGTGCGTCCAGGTGACGTTGTGATCATTGGCATGGGGTTCTTCTAATGATGAAACTCTCTATAGTGGAAAACGGCAAAAAGCGAGAAAACGCAGTCGAACTCTCCCGCTTTGCCAAAGAACTTAAAAAGAACGCCTGGAAAATTGCGCTAACCGGAATTATCGCCGGAGTGGTGGCGTATCCCTTGATCAGCATGATGTCAGCAAAGTATGTCTCGACGGCGACGGTGCTGATTAAGGCACAAGCCGATAACGTTTCGCCGTTTCCACAGGTGGATGGTTTTGATTCAACGCGCAGCGGATATTACGAAACGCAATATGCGCTGATGCAGTCACGCATTATCCTCGAGCAGGCGGTACGCGACCTGAAGTTGGATGAAAATCCCGATTTTACTGGCAATAAATTGGCCGCAGCGGGGGCTAATAGCGGGGATAATCAACAACAGAGAGTCGATCAGGCGCTGAAGACATTATCTCAACATCTGAAGGTCATCGGCATTCGCACGACCAATCTGGCCTCTATTTCCTATGAGTCACCCTCAGCACAGCAATCGGCTGAGATAGCCAACGGCGTCGCGCAGGCTTTCATCAACTATACGGTTGAGCAAAAACGGCAGAAAGTGGAGAACGCGAAGGCGCTGAATGCGGAAAAGATGGCAGAGCTACAGGCTGCGATCGTGAAGCAAAAAGAGACGATGGATGGCTACCTGAAAAATGCCGGGCTGCTGACCTTTCGCGGTATTGACGGTTTTGAAACCGAGCAGCTTAGTATTGTGACTAATCGTCTGGCCGATGCGACCCAGCGTCGGGTTGCGGCGGAGTCGGTCTATAACGAAGTGAATGGCCGGGGGAGAACCCTTGAGAGCATCATTTCTTTGCCCTCTGTTTCTGACCACGCCCAGATTCAGGACTTACGTATCGCGTTGATTCAGGCGCAGCGCGCGCTGTCGGAACAGCGAAAACTGTATGGGCCGAAACACGCGACGATTTTAAAAGCGGAAGCCGACGTTCAGTCGATCCAAAGTCAAACCGGGCGGGTGCTGGGCGAACTGAAAGTTGGCTTACGTCAGCAATATCTGGCCGCGCTGGCGGATGAAAAGAATTATCAGCAGCAGGTGGCGCAGCAGAAAGACATCTTCCAACAAATGGCGTCCAAACGAGATGGCTATAACAGCCAGAAACTGTCGTTAGACAAAATGGAAGACCTGTATAAATCGCTGTATCAGCGCACTCAGGAACTGTCGTTGTCCGGTGTCAATGCAGATGCCGTGCTGTACGATCCTGCAGTGCCACCGTTAAAACCGGTAAAACCGAATAAGTCATTGCTGTTGATGATGGTGGTCCTGATGGTGGTGGTGTTTAGCATCATGTACTTCATCGTCAAAGCAGCAATGGACAATTCCATTCGCACCCTGAGCCGTATGAGTCAACGCCTTAACGTCACCCCGCTGGGTGAAATCCGCCGGTTTAGCGGCACAACCGGGCGCGCGCAGGTACGGGATATGATTTTGAAGAACCCGCTGAATGCCGACATTATTCACGGTATTCGTACCCGGATAATGCTGGATAGCCGGCCATTACAGACGGTTGCGGTGGCGTCTGCCGGGCACGGTGAAGGGCGTTCCCTGCTGGCCAATTTGCTGGCAAGCTCCTTTAGTTTCGATCAGAAAACGCTACTCATTGATGCAGACTTCTTTAATAACGATGGCCTGACGAATGAACTCGCCACGCCGGCATCTGCGGGCATGGCGGAGCTGCTACGGGGCGAAATCGTGCTGGAGAACGCGCGGATGACGATACATGAGAATCTTGATTTTATCCCGCGAGGTAAGTCCACTATCTCCTCTTTACTGATGCTGTCGTCGGAAAATGTAGAGCCTTTGATGCGCGAGCTGAAGTCGCGCTATCAGCGCATTATTATTGATGTGGCGGCGGTGAATCAGAGCCAGGATATTCAGCTGATTAAGCGCGCTGCCGACGGGGTTATTTTCATCGTGAAAGCCGGTGTGGGGACGGCACAGACGATCGCCAGCGCGCTGGATAAGATTGAGGATAATCAGGGCGTGGTAATTGGCGCGGTGTTGAACGGGGTGGAAGAAAAAAACCTCGAAACGCAAGAAGGGCTGCGTTCACTGAACTTCAGCACTGACCAACTGTTGACGACACCAGGCCGCGTATGAGTCTACTGAAGAGCGCATCCACGATAGCTGGCTCATCAATCATCTCGCAGTTGATTGGTGCGCTGTCTATCTGGTTGATCTCACATAAGTATGACATGGCCGAAGTTGGACTGTATGCGCTCAACTACAGTATTGCCGTGGTGGGGGCGCAGGTTTGCACCTTTGCCTCACAGCTGTTAATTCCTAAGCAGCAGGACGACAGTCTCGCGCAAAATGTGGTGTTTTGCCTGCTGCAAAGCACGCTGATTGCGTTGCCCTACGCCGTACTGACTGCGTGGTTGTTTCACCAGAATATCCTGTTTCTCTATTTATTGACGCTCTCTACGGCGTGGGCGTTAATCTCAGAAAACTTATCGCTGCGCACGGCCAATTTTTATTTTCTGATTTTTCAGCGAATTTCGGTTTCGGTGGTGGTGGTGCTCTCGGTACTGCTCACGCATCAGGTACAAACCTTTTACTGGTCGTGGGCGTGCGCGATGATCCTACTGACATCGAGCTGTATTTTGCATTCGTTTGATATCCGCTCGGTGACGTTTGGGCATCTGCATCCATTGAATAACTGGCGATTCTTTAAGCAAAATATTCATCACATCAGCAAGGTCGGCAGCGCTGAGGTACTGGCGATGGCCAGCAGCAATTTACCGATTATGCTGATTAACTTCTGGTTCTCGGCGCTGACGGCGGGCTATTTTTCCGTCGTCAGTCGGTTCTGTCTGGCACCGGTGGTGATCATCGGCAATGCGGTGCGCAATACCATTTTCTCCAAGTGGTCTATTGATTTCAGAAATAACACCTTTAATTATCAGGAATATACAAAGGTGCGTTTGCTGCTGTTAGTGCTTGGGGTGGTTTGTACGCTCGGGGTGTTTATTTTCTATCCCATCGTGATGCGGCTGGGGTTTAGCGAGGACTGGATTAACTCCATTGAGACATCCCGCTATATGCTGCCCTATTTGTTCCCGGCGCTGGCAATCAGCCCACTCACGGTAATTGAACTTATTTTTGGCTCCCATCGTTATTTTTTGCGTATTCAGCTGGAACAGTTGGCGATTGTGTTAGTCGCTTTTGTGGTGGTGCCCTATTTTTATAAAGACTATGCCACGTCAGTCATCTTGTTCTCTGCGCTGACATTTATTCGCTATGGGTTTATTTATTTCAAAATGAACCAGCGCGCCAATCTGCTGAAAGACAAGCCGGTGATATTATGACCCTGAATACCGGATATTATTTACAGGCCTATACCTTTATCACGCTGATCCTGTGTGGACTGGTGCAATATTTTACCGGTATGCAGTCGGTGCTGTGGATCCCGTTTTTCCTGACGCTGCTCATGGTCGGATTAATGGTGATGCAAACGCGTGAGAGCCCGCTGCATCTGGATGCCCAGGAGACCATTATTCTTGCGCTGTATTTCTCTTTTCTGCTGTTGGCTGGGGCTTCAACCCTGCTGCAGGGCGGGGTAACCGTCGCGATTGTGGCCTTTAAAAACGAGATAGCACTGTCGCTGGTGATGATCTGTTTACTGCTGGGATTCTGCCGGGAATCACAGATTTATCGGGCAACGCGCTATCTGTATTGGGTGTTTTACGCCCAGGTCCCGGTGATGATTTATCAGGTATTACTGGTGGTTCCCCAGCGCGTGGCGCAGCGCGGCGAAGAGGAAAAATGGGACTCGGTGGTCGGGACCTTCGGGGGCGACCCAATGGGCGGCGGTAATACGGCGGCAATGGGGTTATTTTGCCTGCTGATTATGTTGCTTAAGCTCTCGGAATATAAACACGGGCTGACGACGTTTAAATCGATGGCGCTGCATATTATTCTTGGGTTTGGGCTGTGTATTATTGGTGAAGTGAAGTTTGTCATCTTGCTTTCACCGCTGTTCCTGGCCTGGGTGTGGATTTCGCCGAGCTATGTTAAAGACGTCAGTAAAATTAATCTCAAAACGTTATTGCTGATTGTTATTGGCATGCTGGTACTCATCGGTCTGTCGGTGATGATTCTGGCCTGGTACTATTCGTCTGCTTTTGGCGGCGATCCGACCAAAAGCGCCTTTAGCGTTTTTATCGATTCACTCAGCTATATCTTTGATCCCAACTACATCATGTCGACCGGTGAACTGGGCCGCTTCACGACGTTTCTGTTCTGGCTTAAAAATAACGATCTGTGGGGACTGTCCGGTACGCTATTTGGCTACGGCCTGAATGCGACCAACAGCGGAAGTTCGGTATCACCTGGGTTTTTGAATATTGTTTATAACCTGATCCTGGACTCCACGTCGCTGAGTATGCTGCTGTGGGAAATTGGCGTGATTGGCACGCTGCTGTTTATCGGTCTGTTTATTTATATTCTAAAAGTGTGTCAGCCGAAACCGGTACTGGCGCTTGAACAACTGGACCCGCAGGATCTGCAACTGTTGAGCTTTGCGCCAGCGTATAACGCTTTTGCGATCGCGTGTTTAGTGAGCTTACCTTATAGCCAAATCCTGATGATAACGCCGATGTTACAGTTCCTGTTTTATTTATCGCTCGGTTCAAGCTTAGTGATTCGTCGCACCGTTCTTCGCAGCGCAGGAGGAGGGTATGGATAATATCCCGTTTATCTCGGTGAGTATTAAAACGCTCAACGAAGCTAAAGGTATTGAGAAAACCATCGACAGCATCCGCCGACAGCTGGTGGGATATCCGCATAAAATTATTGTGGCTGATAGCCTGTCGACAGATAGGACCCAGCAACTGGCGGTGAATAAAGGGGTGACGGTGGTGTCATTAACGGAGCCGGGCGATCGCTGCTGCGGTGTCGGACACCAGCTGGGCTACCTTTATAGCGAAGGCGAATATCTGCTGCTGATGGACGGCGATATGGCGCTGGAAGAGGGATTTGTCGATCGGGCCGTCGCCTTTTTACAGGCGCATGAAGAGTATGCCGGCGTGGCGGGAACCGTCGAAATGGATGATGCCGTGAACTATGAGTTCAAATCCCGTAAACAGCGCATTAACCAGATCTATCCCGTGGGCGATTGTGACCATTTAGGCGGCGGCGGGCTGTATCGTCGCGCGGCGATTGAAAAGATTGGCTATCTGACCAACCGGAATTTGCACGCCTATGAAGAGGCCGAGCTGGGGCTGCGATTAACCGATGCCGGCTACAAACTGCGTCGTCTGGATATCCCTTATTTTAGCCATACGTCACACACCCTGCCGACCTTCAAGATGCTGAAACATCGGTGGTTGAGCGGCTATTACCAGGCGCCGGGAGAGCTGTTGCGCTGTAGTTTTGGAACACCGTATTTCACCCGCGCCCTCAAGATGGTCAAAAATGAGGCGGTATTTGCGCTGTATCTGTTGATCTTGCTTGCCGCACTGGTCACCGTCAACGGCAGCATTATTACCCTGGTGTTGCTGCCATTACTGGCGTTCACACTGTGGAAAATTGTGCAAAATCGTTCTCTCAGCGATGGGGTTCAAAGCGTCATTAATATGATTGTCCGTTCCGTGGGATTGCTGAAAGGGTGTCTTCATCCTGTGCGCGATCCGCTGACGCCGCCCAACAGTAAAATCATTCAACAATAAAAAGAGCGGATGTAATGAAAATTTTATTAGTTAACAAGTTTTTCTTTATAAAGGGCGGGGCGGAAACGGTTTATTTTCAGGAACGCGAGATGCTGAAAAAGGCCGGCGTGCAGGTGATTGATTTTTCGATGCAGCATGAGAAAAATTTCCCCTCGGAGTATGCGGATTTTTTTGTCAAAAATGTTGATTACCATACAGACAGTAACCTGTTAGGCGGTATTAAAACGGCGGTTAACTTTATTCATAACGCCGAAGCCTGTCGAAAAATGCAGGTCTTGCTGCAGAAAGAACGCCCGGATATCGTTCACTTTCATAATATCTATCATCAGCTAACGCCAGCGCTAATTAAAGTCGCACGCAATTTTGGCTGTAAAACGGTGCTGACCGCCCATGACTATAAAATTGTCTGTCCTTCATACTCTATGCTACGCGACGGGAAAGTGTGCGATGCCTGTATTACCGGGACCGTCTTCAATGCTTTCAGATACCGCTGTCAGGAAGGGTCTGCCGCCAGGAGTTTACTGCTCTCTTTAGAGGCTACCTGGCAATACATTGCGCAAAATTATCAGGCGCTGGATGTGATCGTGTCCCCCAGCGCATTTTTACGCGGCATTTTGCTACGTGTGCTGCCGCATTCGCGTATCGATGTCATCGTCAATGGCGTAGATGACAGCCGGCCCGTGGAGACGACTGGTGATGAAGGTTATATGCTGTACTTTGGCCGCCTGAGCCGTGAAAAAGGGGTGGCTACGTTGCTGGCCGCTCACCAGAAAATGCGTAACCCGGCGCCGCTGAAAATTGTCGGTCATGGCCCGTTACATGACGAGTTGATTGCCAAATATCCGGACGTGGATTTTTTAGGCTATGTACAACAAGGGGAAGCCCTGGACCAACTGATTAAACATGCCCGGGCGGTGATCCTGCCTTCGGAATGTTATGAAAACTGTTCGATGGCGGTGTTAGAGGCAATGTCATTAGGCAAGCCGGTAATTGGCTCACGTATTGGCGGGATCCCTGAACAAATTCGCGATGGTATTGAAGGGATATTATTTACGCCGGGTAATGCGCAGGCGTTGGCAGAGGCGATGGATACGCTGGTCGAAGACCCGGAGAAAGCACGGGTAATGGGCATCAATGGACGTCAACGGCTGAGTGATAAATATGCGCTCAGTGGTCATATGGAAACGTTGCAGGCACTGTATAAAGAACTGCTGGGCAGGCCATAATATGCGTAAAAAAATAACGGTATTTGGCACGCGCGGTATTCCCGATGTATTGGGTGGCGTGGAAACGCACTGCCAACATCTTTATCCGGAAATTAAACGGCTATGCGATGTTGATATTTGTGTTATCGCCCGCTCGCCGTACGTGAATTACACCCGTTCATCGTATAAGAATGTCGAAACCCATGCGCTGTGGGCACCTAAAAAACGCTCGCTGGAAGCGATTGTTCATTCCGTTTTAGCCGCGTTCAGCACCTGTTTTGACCACTCGATTATCGTGCACGTCCACGCTATTGGTCCGGGATTAGTGGTTCCGGTATTGCGGTTACTGGGCAAGAAGGTCGTTTTCACCCATCATGGACCTGACTATGACCGCCAGAAATGGGGGTATGTGGCAAAGAAAATATTATTGCTCGGTGAACGCTGGGCAGTGAGATATGCCAATGAAGTGATTGTAATATCTGAAGTCATTAATCAGCTTATCCAGAATAAGCATCGCCGCTATGATGCGCATTTAATTCACAATGGCGTGAACGCACCGCGAACATTATCAGAACATACCCTTCACCAGACGCTGTCGCGTTATGCTCTCCAGCCGAAAAACTATCTTGTGGTGGTGGGGCGATTCGTGGAAGAAAAAGGCATGCATGATGCCATTTCAGCCTACCAACAAAGTGGTTTGACGATGCCATTAGTGTTAATTGGCGATGCGGATCACCCGACCGAATACAGTATTCGTCTCAAACAGCAGGCCGCTGATACGCCAGGTGTGGTGATGACCGGATTTTTACGCGGCGATGAACTTCAGGCGGTGTTTTCGCAGGCAAAACTGTTTGTCATGCCGTCGTATCATGAGGGGTTGCCGATAGCGCTGCTGGAGGCGATGTCATTTTCTCTGCCTGCGGTGGTGAGCGATATTCCGGCGAATCTGGAGGTCAAGTTACCCGCAGAGGCGTATTTTCAGGTGGGTAATCTGGCGAGTCTGGCCGGGAAAATGGCGAGATGGGCGACAGCAAATAGCGTTGACTATAGTGTATATTTGCAAAACTATAACTGGCATGAAATCGCCAGACAAACAGTCACCGTCTATCACGCTATTGATAAAGATATAGGTTAATTTTGCCCAACTCTCAGAACCGACCGCCCGTCATTGAACGATTTTATGCTCAACTGGATGAGAAGATCTCGCAGGGGTTGACCGCCGAACAAAAAGACGGAGTCGAAAAAGCGGTCCTTGCTATTACCCTGGGATCGAGACACCAGGTTGATATTCGTAGAAGCTTTCCCTTTTTCGGTAGACGTTTTTACCTGGTCTTTTTGTTTGGCAGGGATTTACGTCACTGGCATCGTCGGGAATCGACGCTATCCAATATTCTGATCGCATTGTTACTGCTGTTTGTTGTGTTGTTCGTTACCTGCTGCGTATTGCTGACGCTGTATATGATCAAATCCGCGTTGGGTATTGATGTGTTCCAGAATTTTCATGTGGGTATTTGGGACTGGTGGCTAAGCCTGAAAAACCACTAGCGTTAACCAACGGGTGGAGGCGTTACGGCGATGAAGAGTCAATGGGGTTTGGCGCTATTGAGTGTGTTCTTTCCGCTGACGGCCATGGCTGCATTAACCACCGTCACCCCCAAAGCCGTAACCGGTCCGCTGACCAACCCCGGGATTGGGGTGGCCAGTTTTCATCAGGGTTATGGTGAAACGTTGGGCCTGGCGGATTACCCTAATACCGGGTTTGAATATGAACGCTTCTACTGGCGGGAACTGGAGCCAGTGGAAGGCCAGTACAATTTTGCGCTGGTTGATGATGCCTTTAAATATGCGGTGGCGCATCGGCCCGCGATGAACGTGGGGCTGCGGTTTATGGCCCTTGCGGAGCCTGAAAGCGGCTCGCAGATCCCCGACTGGCTGATTAAAAAAGGGGTGAAAGGAAAATGGACGCCCGATCATAAAACCTTTATCCCGGATCTCGACGATCCCCTGTTTATAGCCTACAGCCAACGTCTGCTGAACGCTTTTGGCAAGCGCTACGATGGTAATCAGAACCTGGCGTTTGTCGATATTGGCATGGTGGGATCGTGGGGAGAATGGCATAACAGCAACTTCCCGAAAGATGTGCTGCAACCCTTGCTGGAACGATATACCACCGAGCAGCTAGATCGCTACGTCGCCATGCACTTTGCTGCATTTCCCGTAACGCCAAAAATTATGTTGATGAGCGGTGGGCAAAGCCTGGCCAATGCGGTGGCACGAGGAGCTGGATGGCGCGCGGACTGCTGGGGCGACCTGCGTGTGTTTTCAAATGACTGGAATCACATGGCAGATGATTACCCGCAACGATTGCTGGCTGCGCAGAAAAGTTATTCCGGGTTAAACGATGCCTGGAAACGATCGCCGGTGAGTCTGGAAATTTGTTCGTATATGCTGGACTGGAAGAATCTTTTTCATTATACGCGCGCAGAGGTGCAGGGGATTTTTGACTGGGCGGTGAAGCATCATGCCAGTACCCTCAACCTGAAATCGCGAACGGTGCCCAGAGAGTATCGGCCGATTGTCGATTATGCACTGACCAGGTTGGGCTATCGCTTTCGTCTGGCCTCTCTGAGCCATGAGTCAGTATGGGAAAATGGTCGCAGCCTGGCGCTGATCAGTACCTGGTATAATGACGGCGTTGCGCCGATTTACCTTCCTTACACCCTGTCATTTCGTATTATTAATGATGCTAACAATGTTGTTGCTCAGGGAAATTCACCGGAAGACATTCGTCGCTGGCTGCCGGGTCAACATCAGCTGAATTATCAACTCCCTATGCCCGGTGCGTTACCGAGAGGAAAATACGCCATTGAAGTGGCGATCGTGGATAAGTCGGGCGCCGCGAGAATTAACTTTGCCAATGAAGGGAAGCAGAGCAGCGGATGGTATCGTGTGTCGACGATCACGGCGCGTTAGCCATTAGCAACAATGAGCCTGCCCGCAGGCTCATTGTTGATGGGTGTTAAGCGTGATAACCATCAGGATTATTTTTCTGCCAGTTCCAGGTGTCGCGCATCATGTCATCAAGCGTGTAGGTAGCCTGCCAGCCCAGTACTTCGCGCGCCAGCGACGGGTCAGACCAACATTCGGCGATGTCCCCGGGTCTTCGTGCAACAATCTGATAATTAATTTTTCGTTGAGCCGCTTTTTCAAAAGCGGCAATAAGATCCATCACCGAATAGCCGATGCCGGTACCGAGGTTTATCACTTTATAGGCTGGACCTTTATTCTGGCAATCCAAAGCCGCTAAATGGCCGGTTGCCAGATCCATCACGTGAATATAATCACGTACCCCAGTGCCATCCGGGGTTGGGTAGTCATTGCCAAACACCGACACGGTTTCAAGCTTGCCAATCGCAACCTGAGAAATATAGGGAACCAGGTTGTTGGGGATACCATTTGGATCCTCACCAATTCGGCCTGAGGAATGGGCTCCGACGGGGTTAAAATAGCGCAGGCAGGTGAGGCGAAATTCAGGGTGTGCGCGGGAAAAATCCGCCAGAATCTGTTCGACCATTAATTTAGAGGTGCCATATGGATTCGTTGTTCCCCCGGTGCGCGATTGTTCGCTGAGCGGCACGCTTTCCGGATCTCCGTAGACCGTTGCGGAAGAGCTGAAGATTAGGCTGTGAACACCCGCAGTCAGCATCTCACTCAGTAAAACCAGCGTTCCGGTGACATTGTTATTATAATACGCGAGGGGTTCTTTTATGGATGCTGAAACTGATTTTAACCCAGCAAAATGAATGACATCACTAATGTCATGGTGTGAAAAAATCGTTTTTAATGCCTCTCTGTCCAGAACGTCGGCAATGTAAATAATCGGTTCTTTTCCGGTGAGTTCTGCGACCCGATGTAATGATGTTTGTGAGGCATTCGTGAGATTATCGATGATCACAACTTCATCACCTCTTTCGAGAAGCGTCAACACGGTATGTGAACCAATATAACCTGCGCCACCTGTGACAAGTATTGCCATACAGCCTCCAGAGGAAATCTTATGAAAAAGATTATTGACTCACCAAGGCCACGGCTATAAATACAGGGCTATGAGTGGCGTCGGGTAAGAGATAAATTTCTGAATTTCACCATGCACTTATACGATATTTTTTTGAGTATCGATAAAAAACTAAAGGTGTTTATTTTACTATCGTAGACAAGATAGTTATTCGTGAAGTTTAAGGTATGTACACCGTCGCTTTGGTTGATGGCGGCATTGACCTGTGCAATAAGCTTTTCATCAAAAGAAAATGCGTTTAGCGTGACTAATGCTTTGATGTAAATTGATTTTCCATAGGTTTCAGGCGTGCATTCCTGAGTGAGGAAGTACAGTGTATTGCCGATGTTATGGGGCGCCCCGGCGCCTCGCTGATGCAGGTTGCTCAACTGCAAAGTGGGCGTGATTTTCTGCCACGGACCGCTCACGCTCTCGGCAGTATGGATCATCAGCTCATTATTCATTGTCGTCGATAACAGATAACAGGCACCGTGTAGTGAGAAAAATACGTTATCGGTTAATGCTTCGTCCGAGATTAAAACGTTTATCGCCTTCCAGCGTTGCGGGAAATCTACGCACTGAAATAAAATAACCTCTTTTCTTTCTGAAGACTCAGGGATCATAAAGAGCTGGCCATTGCTCTCAAATACAAAAGGAAAGGATAAATGGCATTTTAGATAATCGAAACCGTCGAGCTTCACATCATCGAGTTCCGCTAAGTCGGCATCGAGTATACGGCAGCGTAGGATCCCCTTCGAATTACGGAAGCGTAAAGCCTCATAAAAAATATAAACTTTATTATCTCTTTCAATGATGAAAGGATCGGCCTGAAAGGTGTGTTTCTTTTTAAGTTGCTGCGCAGGGGTACGCTTCAGTATATCCAACGTGTTAGTAGGAAAGGTATGCGAACCATTATCCTTGATAATCATGATGTCCCACGACTCATGATAAAAAAGCATATTTATTATTTTTTTATATTTGGCCTGCATTCGCACGAGTTCCTTTTGTCGCTTCAATTCACCGGGTGCCATACAGCAACATTAACGGTTAGTTTAAAAGCTAGTCGCAAGCGCGTTTTTTGTCCACTTACGGAACGAGTGGCGGGGGGAAGGGGCGGTGTGACGTTGCCAGAGCATCCTTGCTCCAGATAAAGATTTTACTCGAAATGCACCTGCGGATTGTCTGCCAGTGAAACGTACGTTTTGCTGTCTTTATCCAACGTACGGATCTCACCGCTTTCAATGTCGTACACCCAACCGTGCAGACGCAGCGCATTATTACGCAGTCCGACAGCGACAGACGGATGCGTTTTAATATTATTCAGTTGAGCGATAACGTTCTCTTCCACCATGGCATTCACTTTGTCGATTGCGTTATCCCAGGTTTTCTTCTCGACTACCGCTTTCGCCGCATCGGCGTAGTGCAACCAGTGGGCCACCGCAGGCATCGGATCCAGACTCTGGCTTTCAGCAATCGCTTTCATCGCACCACAGTTGGAGTGCCCACAGATAACGATATCCGTCACGCCTAACGCCAAGACCGCGTATTCGATGGTGGCAGATACACCGCCCGGTTCCGGGCCAAAAGAAGGGACGATATTGCCCGCGTTGCGGATAACGAAAAGCTGTCCTGGCTCTTGCTGCGTAACCAGTTCTGGCACCAGACGACTGTCTGAGCAGGAGATGAAAAGTGCTTTAGGATTCTGGCTGGAGGCCAGGCTGCGAAAGAGTTCCTTACGTTGAGGGAAAATCTCTTTTTGGAAGTTGAGGAAGCCCTCAATGATATGTTGCATAGCAGTGTCTCTTTTCTCTGTTTAAGCAGGTTATGATGAAGATCACACTTTCCAGTTTAACACTCGCGCAGAGAAGAGGAAGTATTTATAGCCGGTCAGGACATATCTTTGGGGTATTTTGCCCTGACTTAGCAGGGCAAATATTGGGTATAGCGCTACGCGTCCAGCCTCTTCTGGTATGCCTTTTTGAGTCTGTCCATGGCCTCCTCCAGTACAGAACGCGGACAACCAACGTTTAATCGCATATGGCCTTCTCCGCCAGGACCATATTGATAACCTGGCGACAGGCCAAGCCGGGCATCATGGACAAAAAAAGCGCTCAGTTGCTCATCACTGAGGCCCATTTTTTCAGCATTCAGAAACAGCAGATAGGATGCGCCGCCATACAGAATCGAGATCAAGGGGCAGTGCTTTTCAATTTCATCTTTTACATACGCTATATTGTCAGCCAGATAGGTCAATAATTTCTGGTGCCAGTCACTGCAGTGAGTATAGGCACTGTAGATGGCCGCCTGCTGTAACGAATGGGTCTCGGCGAGGTAGCAGTTATCAAGAAAATGATAGAACCGTTCGCGCAGTTCATCGTTCTTGATAATGGCGATACCGCCTTGTATCGCTGCGATATTAAAGGTTTTGCTGATAGAGGCAAGCACAATCGATTGACTGTTTAACCCTTCATTGAGGTTGAAAAATGGGTGGTGTGTTTTGCCGGGTAAGGTCAAATCGCAGTGAACTTCATCCGCGATCACGATGACGCCCGCGTCGTGACAATAGTCACTTATTCTTTCAAGCGTCTCGCGGCGCCATACCATCCCGCCGGGATTATGCGGAGAAGGAAAAAGAAACATTTTGCATGCTTTAAGCTTCTCTGTGAAATCATGCCAGTCAAATTCGTAACCGCCATCCTTCTCAATTAGGCGAGTTTGAACCAGATTTCTGCCGCTGGTTTTGACCAGGTTGGGGTAGGGGTCATATATTGGGCTGCAGGTCAATATATTGTCCCCTGAACGGGTGAGAGCCATCAATGATAGTACGATGGTTTTGATGACCCCCGGAACAAAATGCACCCAGTGCGCCTGAACGCTACTGTCATACTGTTGCGCATACCAATGAATAACCGCTTCTTTCCACTGTGGGTAATCCAGATTATAGCCCTGAACGGGCTGTTCTATAACAGCCCGTAGCGTATTCAGAATGGGTTCTGGTGTGGCAAAATCCATATCTGCAATCCACAGCGGTAATACATCATTGGTACCGTACATCTGTTGTAATTGCCCGTACTTACGACAATTAGCATCCCTTGTGACAATATCGTCAAATAAAGACATTGCTGACTCCTGGCAGGTCTCTAAAAATAAAATTTAAGTAACACAAAATTAGCGAAGTCTATTTATGTACAGAACGAGGCTAGGATTTTTGTTCAACTCTATACTCAGCGTCGTCATTGGATTCATACTTAGCGATACCAATACCTGTCGCCGCCCACAGCAGTGCAAAGATGACCCCGCTGTAGCATAAGATTGCCCAAGGTAAATAATCGAGGGTGGCGACGCCCAGCATCGTGGCACAGTAAACACCGGAAGCAGACCAGGGAATAATGGGTTCAACGACTGTCCCGGCGTCTTCTGTTGTTCGAGAAAGGTTTTTTGCCGCAAGACCCCGTTTTTTATACTCATCTTTAAAGGCATCACCACACAACAATAGAGGTAACGTGCCGTTTGCCGTACAGGCGCAGATGGTGAACGTGGTAACAATAGTGGTGGCAACCAGACGAAATGTGGATTTAACCCCTTTCGTCAGTGCGTTAATGACGGTGTGTAGAGAGCCTGTGGCACTCATCGCCCCGGCGAAGCTAAAGGCGCTGAAAACGGTAACGAAACTGCTAAACATGGAAATTGCGCCACCGCGTTCCAGTAAGCGAGCAACATCAGCTGACAGTGCAGGGACAGTATCGCCTGTGAGCATCGCGAGCTTAAAGCCACTGACCACCGATTCGCCGACCGAGGCGGCGGTAAATACCTGAAAGACTAGCGCCAGAATCATCGACACGATAGTTGACAGAAATAACATAGGAATCGCTGGTTTCTTTGACAGCGAACCGTACAAAACGATAATCGGTGGCAGCAGTAGTAGAATGTTAAAGTGATAAATCTGGCCAATAGTATTCATCAAATGGGTAATATTTTCAGGTACGCTTGACGAGGCATCAATCCCCATTCCCATATAACTGTAAATAATACAGCAGATTACAAAACCTGGACCGGTGGTCCACAGCAGATGCCCGATATGCGAGTACAGGTTTACGCCTGCCGCCAGTGCGGCCATGTTTGTGGAGTCAGAGACGGGAGAGAGTTTATCGCCAAACCAGCAACCTGAGACGATAGCCCCTGCTGCGATGGGTAGCGATACATTAAGCCCAATCGCGACACCAATCATGGCAATGCCAACGGTACCGATCGATCCCCAGGAAGTCCCGGTACAGACGGAGATGAGAGCACCCAGCAAAAAAGCCGAAATATAGAAATATTGTGGGTTAATCCACTTCAAACCATAATAAATCATCATGGGAATGGTGCCTGACACCATCCACGCTCCAATCAAGAAGCCGATACTCGCGACAATCAGTATGACAGGCAGCGCCTCAGATATTTTATTACAAATAGATTGTAGAATATCGTCCCACGTATAGCCGTGTGCGAGAGCGATAAATGAGGCGGTCGCCGTGCCCATTAAAATCATGGGTTCTGCACGAATATTAAAAATAAAATATCCGATACTAATTCCACCTAGCATGACGACCATCGGTAACACTGACCAAAAGAAAGATAATTCCTTCCGGTTTTTTAAAGCACAGTTTTTTGGTTCCATAATTCCATCCAAATAGTTAATGATTCTACAAATCAAATAAATTCCTGCTACAGGTCATCCAATAATTGAATGACATAGTGACTCGCGTTAATAGCGAATGTTATTTTATTAACTGCGCCAGGTTTTCTATTATTTATTTATTTTTTTTGACTATCATCTCCGGGGAGTAATAGGATAAATTGTTCTGATGACTCGTTATTTCTCCACATAAGGTTAATGGTTCCGCCGCTGTTGGCTGAGTTTGCGATACTGTTGTGGTGGCATACCAACGTATTTATGAAATGAGCTATAAAAACGACTACTGGAGCGAAAGCCAGCAATCGTGGCGATGTCGAGTATGGTTTTATCGGTGTCACTCAGTAACGCGCGTACATGATTAATACGCATGGCGGTAATGTACTGTTTCATGGTCAGTTGCATCACCCGTTGAAAAATGCCCATCGCGTAGTTTGGATTGAGTTTAACGTGTTCGGCAATAGCATCAACCGTCAGCAACTTGTCGCAGTTGGCGGCAATAAACTCAAGCATCTGGCTTACGTAAAACTGTGAGTGCCGTGAAATACTGTTCTTCTGGGTACGTGATGTTTTATTACCCAATAAAGGTTGCCAGCCTGAAAGGCTAAACCGCTTGAGCATGAGGGCAATTTCATCAATGGCGAGCTGGCGAATTTGCTCGTTATCACTGTTGAGTTCATTCTGCCAGCGCTGAACTTCAAACGCGCTGAGTTGCTGTGATGCTGATGATGTAATGACCATTCCGTGAGTTACATGGTTAATCAGTTCCCTGTCCAGCGGCCAGGATAAAAACAAATGCATGGGTAAGTTAAATATTGCCATTTGTTTACAGTGCCCAGGGTCAGTGAGCTGATGAGGGGTACAGGCCCAAAATAGCGTAATGTAGCCCTGCTTACTCCGAACCACTTCATCATTGAAAAGGTATTCTACGTCGCCATCAAACGGAACATTCACCTCAACCTGGCCGTGCCAGTGGCTGTAGGTCATGGCCAACGGCGCCCGCAACTCGACGTCCATACGCTGATACTCGGAATAGAGTGCCAGTGGGCTACGCGTCTTTTTTTCATAACTGCGGCACATATGTGGGTCATGTGGCAGTTGCGGGATACTTTTAGCCATGGTGGATTAATTCCTGGGTAGTGAGTTTGACCGGGTGGTAGCGCCAAAGCATGAACATAGCTTAACCGAAAAAAAACGCCGTTTTCTCTCCGTTTTCGCGAAGTTATTCCCAAAAACTCAGATCGCCTGTCAGTCACATGAAGATCTGAGTTATCGGGAATAGCGGGTTACGTCAACAAATCTTACATCACGATGATGCCTTTTCTGTCCGGGACAGGGACCGCTTTTTTTGCACATAAATCGGAACTATAGAGATGGCTGGCATTTACGAAGTATCGTACCTTTTAAAGGTCCCTCCATATTAAGGAATCATCATGTCCAGGTTTCGTACTTTAGCAACCGCTTTGGTCGCGGTTGCTGCGATGACGATGTGCGCCATGCCTGCATTCGCTAACCCGGGTAACGGAAACGGGAACGGTAACAGCGGTAATCATGGTAACAAGGGTAATAGCGGTAATAGTCAGAAAGGCAATTTAGGTTCAAAAAACAATCAGCAATCTGAACAACGTAAAAATTATGGCAAGCCGGATCATGTTGATAGCGATATTAGCTTTAATGTGGCAAGACAGTATGCGGTCAGATACGGTTTGACCGGGTATCAATCGCTTCCTCCTGGCATCGCCAAAAATCTGGCGCGTGGCAAGCCGCTGCCTCCGGGTATTGCGAAGAAGAACGTTCCGGCCTCGATGCTCAATCAATTGCCCTATTACCCCGGCTACGAATGGCAGGTGGTGGGCGACAATCTGGTGCTGATTGCGCTGAGCACCGCGATTGTGACCTCGGTGATTAACGGGGTGTTTGACTAATTGTAGATGCGGTGTGAACGCAAAAAGCCACGATAAGTCGTGGCTTTTTTATTATCTTTGACCTGTCCTGATTTCCTTCGTGGATAAGTGAGTGAGAATCAACTTAATTTAAGGGGGTTATTTCTCATCCTTATGCAGTATATAGTTAATAATTCTGATGTAGATCGCAATGCCAGCCAAATACGTTGGATTGTTGAAGCGTCTTCTCCATCATGTGTATTTTTCTTAACAAGGATTCTGTTTTATGAACATTCGGCCTCTCCTCGCCTTCACTTTCATTGGCTTATTATGGGGCGCGGGAATATCGCAAGGATATGCAAAAGAGTGGAACAAAGAGCCGATGGCTGTTTTACAGCAAGGGGCCGAGGCGGGGGATGTAAAGGCGCAGTACTACCTTGGAACCCTGTATTGCGAAGGAAAAGGTGTTGCGCGTGATGATACGAAGGCCGTTGAGTGGTTGACCCGCGCGGCTGAGCAGGGAAATCCCGACGCACGTTACGTCCTCGCCTTAGTCTATTTTGATGGTGAAGGAGCACGGTGGAATGACGGCAAGGTGATTGAGTGGTTTAACCATCAAGCCGAACAGGGTAATCAGCAAGCGATCAACTGGCTCACCCTCGCTGCCGAGCGCGGAAACTATCTGGCGATAGAGTGGTTACACCAGGCGGTTGATAAGGGGAATCCCGAAGCACAGCGTGCTCTCAACAGTAAAAAGTCGCTGTCCGAGGGTTACAACACAGTTAAAGCATTGAGTAAAGCCGCTGAACAGGGAGATGCAAAAGCGCAGGGGCTGCTGGGTCGGCGCTACTTTGAAGGGCATGGCGTCGGTATGGATCGCAACAAAGCCTTTGCCCTGTTGAGTAAGGGCGTCAGCCAGGGTGATGCGCTGTCTCAGGGCGTGCTGGGCGTGATGTATTACCTGGGAGAAAGCGTCGGCGTTACGCAGGATCACAAGAAAGCATTTGAGTTATTTCAGCAGGCGGCAGCCCAGGGGGATGTGCTGGCACAAGGGATGCTCGGCATGATGTACTCAAAAGGTGAGGGAACCGCGCAGAACGATAAAAAGGCCTTCGAATGGTATCAGAAGGCTGCCGCACAAGGCGATGCGGGATCTCACACGGACCTGGGATTGATGTACCTCGAGGGCAAAGGGGTCGCTCAGGATGACAAGAAAGCCGTCGAACATATTGAGCGCGCAGCCAAAATGGGTAGTCCGGAAGCCCAGAGATTGTTGGGCAGGATGTACCTGGAAGGGAAAGGAGTAGATAAGGACTATGCGCAAGCCTATATCTGGAATGCCGTGGCCGTTGCTAACGGAAACTTTGATGCTCAGGCCGGGCTAGATGCTTCGCGGGAAAACCTCTCTCCTGCCGCTTTAGAAGAAGCCGATGGCAGGGCGCGGAAATACTTTGAACAGTATCGATATAAACCGCAAATCTGATGCACAATGTAGCCCGCGTTATGCGTTATGCGGGCTTCTTCTTTTTTAGAGCATGGACAGATGGCTTACATTCCGTACAGCTTAATTTTTCGGTAGAGCGTGGCGATGCCGATCCCCAGCTCTGTCGCCGCCTGTTTCTTGCCCTCTACGCTTGTGCCAAAACGCTGTAAAACACGCTCAATGGCTTCTCTTTCGGCTTGTTTTCCCTGACTGGCAAGCTGACGTGGTTGTGCCGATATAGCGGGTTTTCTGCTGTCCGCCGCGGTGAGCAGGTATGGAGGCAGGTGGCTGGCGTTGATCCCGGTCGCTTCCCCACGCATGACAAAAATATATTCGATGACGTTACGCAGTTCGCGGACGTTTCCGGGCCAGTGCCAGGTATACAGGCGGTTGATCACATCATCGGGCAGTTTTTGTGGTGGCCGTTGGTAGCTTGCTGAGAACTCATCGGCAAAATACTGGGCGAGGACGGCGATATCCGCACGTCGTTCCCGTAGGGAAGGGAGTACCAGCGGAACCACGTTCAGACGATAAAAAAGATCTTCGCGAAACTGATGATTCTCAACCATCGTGTGAATATTTTTGTTGGTCGCTGCGATAATGCGGACATCAATTTCGATGGTGTTATTCGAGCCTACCCGGGTAATCGCTTTTTCCTGCAGTACCCTGAGCAACTTAGCCTGCAGGTGCAGCGGCATATCGCCTATTTCATCGAGGAACAAGCTGCCGCCGTTGGCCAGTTCAAATTTGCCCATCCGTCCTTTGGGGTCCGCACCGCTGAACGCCCCACGGACGTAGCCGAACAGTTCACTTTCCAGTAACTGCTCGGGGATAGCTGCGCAGTTGATCGTCACAAAAGGCGCGGTTTTACGCGGACTGCTCTGGTGAATCGCAAATGCCACCACTTCTTTCCCCGATCCGCTCTCCCCGGTAATCAGCACGCTGGCGTAGCTGTTAGCGATTTTCCCTACGGTACTTCTAAGCTGCTCCATTGACGGGGAATGGCCAATTAACCGCACCTGAGTATCGGACTCATAAGGCGGCATCGTCATGCTGCTCAGGTAGTCATGAGCATCGCGAAAAATAACCATGGTTAAACGATCGTTATCTTGTGACGAGAGTGAAATCTGTTTGCACAATACATGATGTTTCTGACCTTCGAGCGTCAGCCACGCTTCTTCATCGCCATACAAACTGTCACCGGTGGTTTCAATGGTGAGGGGGAGTCCCTGAACCTCCCGGTTGAGAATACGATCGGCGGAGTGGTTGGCATGCCAGATACGGCCATGACCATCGATCGCCACGACGCCGCGATCCATCGCATCGATCAGGCGACGGAATGCGCCCAGCGTCTCCTGGGCGCGTAAGCGTTCCAGGCACTCAAAGACCTTGCTTGAGATCATGACGGCGATTTGTTCAATGAAGGTAACGAATTTATCAATCTGACTGAGTAGCGTTTCTCGCTGTGCCTGGGTTGAACAAATAATCCCGATCACCCCAATGACGCGATTATTAAGAAAGATGGGCGCGTTCAAATCCAGCATTTCTGAACAATAGCGATGTTTTTCACACATCTGGCACAGCGGATGTTCACCGGGATTTTTGATCAGCACCGTTTCGCGCACCTGCAGAACATGGCGATAGATATAGCCATTTTTTGCCACATTCTCATTGAGCATGTGCCGGTATTTTCCGGTGCCCGCAATGCGCATTAAAGATTCATCAATGATTTCAACATCGGTCCCGGTAATACCGGAAATGGCGTCAGCATAATTGCAGATATCATCCTGAATATTACTGAGTACTGAAATCATGATCCCTCTCCGGTTGGGCAGCGAATTTATCAAGGAGAATGATAAATATGCGAAATATGACCAGCTCGGCTTGCGCATAATCAATCTATTACGTTGTTTTTAGATATATTTTTTGTTTTATCTTCCGCGATCACACTATTTATCATTGGTGATAATTTATCAAAATAACGCGATAAACTCAGCACACTGTTTTTACGACATTAATCCGCTCACTATTTTTTAATTCATTGAAGTTAAAGTAATTATTAATTTTCTCGTCATGATTTTGTCGTTTTATAAAAAACTGGTAAGCATTTTGCTTTTAGGGAATACCGCTCGCTTAACGCTCTCTGTATGGCACCGATTACAGGGAATGAAATATCAGGACAATGAGGTTCTATGATGCAGGAAAACTTATCGTTTTTTATCAACCAGACGCCGTTTACTGAACACCCCAATGCGCCGCTGGCGCCGTTTAGTCGCCAGGAATTGGTAAAAGCGCTGAATTTTCATCGCTCTATTCCGGGTTATGCGCCGACGCCGCTGTATTCGTTACCGGTTCTTTCGCAAAAACTGGGCGTTAAAAATATTTATCTGAAGGATGAGTCTCAGCGTTTTGGTCTCAAAGCCTTTAAAGCGCTGGGAGGTGCCTATGCGATGGCATGCCACATCGCGGAATTAGTGGGTAAGGATATCAGCGAATTACCTTTTGATGTGATGACCAGCGACGAAGTGCGCCGCGACCTGAAGACCGTGACGTTTGCTACAACGACCGACGGCAACCACGGACGAGGAGTGGCATGGATGGCGCGGCAGCTCAAGCAGAATGCGGTGGTTTACATGCCGAAAGGCTCATCTGAGCAGCGTCTGACCGCAATTCGCAATGAAGGCGCGACGGCGGAGATTGTCGATATGAACTACGACGATGCCGTGCGTATGACCGCCGAACAAGCTGAAGAGCATGGCTGGATCGTGGTGCAGGATACGGCCTGGGAAGGCTATGAAAAGATCCCGCTGTGGATTATGCAAGGCTACGGCACGCTGATGCTGGAAGCGATAGATCAGCTTCACCAGGTTGCGCCAACACACGTGTTCGTTCAGGCGGGCGTGGGCTCTTTTGCCGGAATGGTGCAGGGAATGGTGACGGCGGCCTGGGGGGAAAATCGTCCGAAAGTGATTGTCGCTGAGGCGTTAATCGCCGACTGCCTCTACCGTTCTGCGCTGGCTAAAGAGGGCGAGGCGGTGGCCGTTGGGGGGGATTTGCAGACCGTTATGGCAGGACTTGCCTGCGGCGAAGCCAACAGCATCGGCTGGAAACTGTTGCGTGATTATGCCGACGCATTCGCCTCCTGCCCTGATGAAGTGGCCGCGCTGGGGATGCGCATGCTGGGTAACCCATTAGCGGGCGATCCCCAAATTACGTCCGGTGAATCCGGTGCTGTGACCACCGGTCTGCTGGCATTGCTAATGACCTCGCCAGCACTGGCACAGACGCGTGAACAACTGGGGCTGGATGCGCATTCTCGCGTGCTGTTGATAAGCACAGAAGGTGATACCGACCCGCAACAATATCTGGATATTGTCTGGGGCGGTCAGTACCCCGGCATTAATTAATCCATTCCTGATTGAAGTTATAACGGAGAAAACCATGTTATCTGCAAACCGTATTGAAGAAGTGATTAAGAATTGCCAGGCACTGATCCAGCAGAAAAGTTATTCCGGTCAGGAAGGGGAAGTGGTAAATGCAATAAAAACAATGATGGAGCATTACCAGTTCGATGACATTCACGTCGATAAATACGGAAATATTGTTGGCGGTATTGTCGGCAATAAACCAGGAAAAACGCTGGTGCTGGATGGACACATTGATACTGTGCCCGTGAATCCGGAAAAGTGGACCCACAATCCGTACGGTGGCGACATTGAGGACGGTAAAATTTATGGCCGCGGCACGACGGACATGAAAGGCGCTGTGGCGGCGATGATCTCTGCCGTCGGATTTTTCGGCCAGGATAATCAGCGTGAGTTTGCCGGTAAAATCTACGTGGCCTGCATCGTACATGAAGAGTGCTTCGAAGGGATCGCCGCCCGTCTGGTCAGCGAACGCTATAAACCTGACTATGTGATTATCGGCGAAGCATCCGAATTAAACCTGAAAATTGGTCAGCGTGGCCGCGCTGAAATTGTGGTTGAAACGTTTGGCAAACCGGCGCACTCCGCTAATCCGCAGGCAGGTATTAACGCGGTGTACAAAATGGCGCAGCTGATCGACAAAATCCGCACCATTACTCCGCCAACGCATCCGGTGTTAGGGCCTGGCATTCTGGAACTGACGGACATTAGATCGTCGCCGTATCCGGGTGCATCTGTGGTGCCAGATTACTGCCGTGCGACCTACGATCGCCGTCTGCTGGTGGGCGAAACCAAAGAAAGCGTCATTGCGCCACTGGAAAGCGCATTGGCCGAGCTGGTCGCTCAGGATCCACAATTTAAGGCCAGCGTTTCCTACGCTGTAGGCCAGGAGTCCTGCTATACCGGCGCGACCATTGAGGGCGAGCGTTTCTTCCCTGGGTGGGTTTACGAAGAGTCCGACGAGTTTGTGCAGGCCGCGCTGGCCGGCGTGCGTGCGGCAGGGTTTGAACCGACCATCACCCAGTATTCCTTTTGCACGAACGGTAGCCACTATGCGGGCGAAGCGGGCATCAAAACCATCGGTTTTGGCCCATCGCGTGAAAACCTGGCGCACACCATCGATGAGTTTATTGAAATCGATCAGCTAACCGGTTCGGCCAGCGGGTATTACAGCATTATCCAGACATTGTATCGCCATTAAAAAAATAAAGATAAAACCCTCTTACCCTACAGGCGGTGCAGTTTATCTGCACCGCAATGGAGAATTACGATGAAAACCATTTTCAAAAACGGAAATGTGATCGATGGGACGGGCAGCGAAGGCAGGATTGCCGATGTGATGGTTGATGACGGTCGTATTGTGGCGATCGGCCAAATTGATGCTGGTGTAAATGAACAGGTTATTGATGCAACAGGAAAAGTAATTTGTCCTGGCTTTATTGATACCCACACACATTCTGATTTGTCGGCAATTATTAATCCCGCACTGTCGGCAAAAATTCGTCAGGGTATTACCACGGAATTACTCGGACAGGATGGCGTGGCACTTGCGCCGTTGCCTGAGGAATATATTCCGGCCTGGCGTAAAAATATTGCCGGACTGGATGGCGATACCGACAAAATTGACTGGAAATACAAGAATACGGACGGTTATCTCAATTTGTTGGCCTCTCGTCACCCGGCCACTAACCTTGCGTATCTGGTCCCGCATGGCAATGTGCGTATGGAAGCGATGGGGCTGGATGGGCGACCTTCCACCCGTGAAGACGTGGCCAAGATGTGCGAGGTCCTCGAGCGGGAGTTAAAGGCTGGAGCATTTGGCCTGTCCACCGGGCTTATCTATATGCCGTGCGCTTTTGGCGATACCGCTGAGATGATTGCGCTGTGCAAGGTCACGGCGAAATACAACGGGATCTTCGTGGTGCATCAGCGCAGTGAAGCCGACGACATCATCAACTCCACCCAGGAACTGATCGATATCGCTAAAGCAACCGGCGTCTGGCTGCACATTTCGCATATGAAAGTCTGCGGCAAGAAAAACTGGACGCTGATTGATCGGATGCTGGGCATGCTGGAGCAGGCGCAGGAAGAGGGGATCCGCATCTCTTTCGATCAGTATCCATACGTCGCGGGCAGCACCATGCTTGGTGTGATCCTGCCACCGTGGGTCCATTCGGGTGGAACCGACAAGCTGCTTGAACGTCTGGCCTCGCCTGAACTGCGGGAGAAGATGATCGCTGATATTCAACAGGGCATTCCGGGCTGGGATAACTTTATTGATTTCGCCGGTCTGGATCAGATTTTTGTTACCAGCGTGAAGACAGAAAAAAATCAGGATGCCGTTGGCCTGAACCTCGTCGAGTTGGGTGAACTGCGTGGTAAAGATCCGTACAACGCCACCTTTGATCTGCTGTTTGAAGAAGAAAATGCCGTTGGGATGGTCGATTTCTACGGCACGGAAGAACACGTAATTAAGTTCCTCTGCCGCCCGGAACAGAACGTCTGTACCGATGGCCTGATGGGCGCAGGTAAGCCGCATCCGCGCGTGTTCGGTGCTTTCCCTCGTGTACTGGGTAAATATGTGCGGGAAGAGGGCTGTCTGACCTGGGAAGCGGCAATCCGTAAAATGACCGGAAAACCTGCCGAGGTGTTGGGCTTGCAGGATCGAGGGCTGATTAAGATCGGTTATGCTGCGGATATTGTGATGTTCGATCCGTACACCATTACCGATAAAGGCACATTTGTTGAACCTAATCAGTATCCTGAAGGGATCGAACTGGTGATGGTCAATGGACGTATTGCTTTAATTAATGGCATAGAGAGCTATGCCTGTAGCGGTACTGTTATTAGAAAACAATACTAATAAATAACGCGCAACACGCGTTGATCTCTCGCGACCATTTATAGCCGCGAGAGATCACTACACCCCAAGGACATCACAATGAACCAACAAGCATCTTTACCTTCAGGTAAACCAAAGACATGGAAAGCAAGATATACCGTCCTGTCATTAATCTGGCTGGCATGGCTGCTTTCTTTTCTCGACCGTATGGTGATGAGCGTTTCATTACCGTATATCGGTAAAGATTTAAATCTTGATACCACGCAACAAGGTTTAATTATTAGCGCCTTCTTTATTGGTTACGCGGCATTTCAAATTCCCGGCGGTTTATTGGCGGATAAATTTGGCTCGCGTAAAATTATGGCCATTGGCATTGCCTGGTGGTCAATTTTCACCAGCTTAACCGGTGCGGTACTGACGCTTCCTCTGATGCTGGCCGTCCGCTTCTTATTTGGCATCGGTGAAGGGTGCTTCCCGTCTGCGTCCTGGAAGATGATCTCGACCTACTTCCCGTCAAAAGAGCGTGGTCGTGCAACGGCGATTCAGTCGACGGTGAATACCTTAGGCCCGGCGCTGGCGGTGGTGGTTGCGGCGAGCATCATCGGGGCATTTGGCTGGCACATGGTCTTTATCGTGCTCGGTATTCCCGGTCTGTTTATTGCGGCGGGTATCTATTTCTTTACCCGGGACAACCCGAAAGATCACCCGGCTATTACGCAGCAGGATCTGGCGGAACTGGCGGCTGACGATCAAGGTAGCCAGCAAAGTACCCGTGCCGTTGCGTTCAAAGACGTGCTCAGAATGCCCGTGCTATGGCAGATGGCGGCTATCTGGTTCTTGTTTGATATCACCTTCTGGGGCTTCTCTACCTGGCTGCCAAGCTATTTGATCACCGTCCGTGAGTTCTCACTGGCGAAGACCGGTGTGATGGCGGCGATTCCATTCCTGTTTGGCGCATGTGGCACATTGATCGGTGGATATTGCTCCGACAAATACAAGTCGTTGCGTAAGATGTTCTACGTTGTGACATCCGTTATTGCCGCAGGTTTCCTGTATTTGACCTTTAGCGTAAGCAGCGCGGATATGGCGGTGGTTTACCAGTGTATTTCAGCACTGTTTATGTTCTTCGCCATGGCGACATTCTGGGGGATTTTGATGGACACTATTCCCAGCAACATCATGGGTCGCGCATCCGGCATCGTTAACTTTGGTGGACAAATGGCAGGGGTGGTTTCCGCACCGGTCATTGGTTGGTTAATCCAAAGCAGCGGCGGCAGCTACAACAGCGCATTTATCTTTATGATTGCGGCATTGATTTGTTCGGCAGTGGTGACGCTGACCGTGAAAAACTCCCACGCTATTGGTGCATTACCCAGTCAAGCCTGATTAATGTTTGTCTCCTGTGGCTCTGGTGTGCCAGAGTCACAGGGGGGCCGGCCGCGTTCCCTACTGATGTGTTTTGTTGTTTACGCATGACGTTCACGTGCACTGGTGCACTACATCAATCTCTTAATTGAATTCTCTAATGAAAATAACACTGGGTGTTTTAAACCACAAAAATAAGACGTAGCGTTGTTTATTTTCTCCAGGTTGGGATAGGTCATGCCGTTTCTATTTTTAGAGAAACATGCAGTATAGACATCCATATGGTTTAACACTTCAGTATTTAATGGTCTGGCCTTTGTGTATATCTCTGTGGCGAAAGCACTGCATTGACTACAGTTGCAATGACATGTGGCGTAATCAGTAGAGATGATACAATTATCATTGTCTAGGTTAAATCCTAATTTCCTTCGTCGAGTATAGGCATCCATTATTCCTCTGGCTTCATGTTTCAACAACATGTTTGCCCATTCACCTCTTTTTAAATAGGGTGATAGTATATAGCTCAGTAACAAGATAGTTCTTTCATTTACCGTAGGGTAGACGTTTACGGTGTTCATTTGTTTAGTTTTGATGATGAAATAGGAAGCTATTATAAAACCAAGACAACGGGCGGTGCCGATTTCCAGATCTCTATTTCGTTTGTGTGTAGTGTCATTACCGCTTAAGGGCATAAGTGAGTTTTCGAAAGCTAAAAAATCAGCAATAAACGCCATAGTTCTGATGTAGGACGGTTGATGTCCATTGTGCTGAAAAAACGCATGATGACTGCATATTAGATGAACCAGTTCATGAAAAAAAACAAAGTTCATAAAAGATTTTGCTGTGTTCAGTGCGACGTCTACTGATTGAGTATCAACTCTATTGGCAATCATACATAGAGCCGTATCTGCTAATGCCGTGTGCTTAAAGATCGTGGATAAATCGAGGCTGATATTTAAGTTGTAGGTTCCTGCAACAATAATTACCCAAGAGTAGAATCTCCGGTTAATTGCAATAAATGCAGTATCATCTATGATATTTATCTGGACTAATGGTTCATTCTCATAAACAAACCCCCAAACAGATGTTCGCACAGGGATTAAGGCGTTTTGTCCTAGCCAGGCGTTGAGTGTTAAATCAAGCTCAGTAAAAGAATACCAGGTAATATCGGTGTCAATATCTGCCGGGGAACACCAGGATTGATAAGGCCAGGAGTCAGGCATGTTATCCGGGAATATAACATTGTTTAATGATTCTCGTATTTGATTCATTTTACTCTACACCATCAATCAATTTCTTCGTTTACTACCAGCAAGGCAACATGCGTTGCAATTCTGGTATCCTGTTTCTCTCCTTAAATGATGAAAAAATGCTTGATCGAAATTGTTATCACCCGAAAGTATGAAAATGCATATTGCTGATATGTTTTCTGCACACCGAACGATGCTGTCCAGGCGGTTCGTTCATGGGATATTCCTGCTATATATATGCGTAAAAACAAGTGTAGGATAGTTTGTCATGGAAATAAAATTCATAAAAAATCAAACGTTGGCAACACATTGAAAAATAATATTTGTTTGTATTATTAATCTTATAATATATAGGAATATGTCGTTTTCCCGTGCGGATAAGGCGCTTAACGGCTCTGGTTACCCAGCGGCGCGGCCTCGTATTCTGCGGCCCTGTGAGAGAGCCGCAGATGGCCTCATCTGCCGTTTATTTTACATGCGATATTCGATCATCCCGCTTTTGCTGGCAACCCAGTCATAAAGGCGCTGCCCGCGAAGGTTCGTTTCATGGGTGTGCCAGTATAATCTTGGAGCATGGCGTTTACGGGCGTGCCGCTGAACATGCTCGATAAGCTGCTTACCGATGTGTTTGCCCCGGGCATCTTCGCTAACAAACAAATCTTCCAGATAGCAATAATCTGACTCAGACCATGTTGAGCGATGGAAGAGATAATGTACCAGGCCGACAATTTTACCGTCCGACTTCGCGACAGCACAAAAAATGGGCTCCACGGGATTGAGAAAACGTTCCCAGGTTAATTGTGTTACCTTTTCTGAAATGTTAGTACGATAAAAAATCTGGTAGTTTAGCCATAGAGGAAGCCAGCTGGCATAGTCTTGTTGTGTGACGGGCTCGAGAGTAATGGGTGTATCAGTATTTTGGTTACTCATAGTTCTCCTGATAGGTTTAGCTAGCGTGTTTTGTATTGTGGTTATCCTAAATAATGTTTGAATCACCGCAAAGAGACACTTTGTATATATTGATAGGATCCACTTTTACCGTAAGAGTGAACGTCATGAAAAAAAACACGGCACCTTTATTTCAGGAGCTTTTTTTAGCAAACGGCGTTATTAAGGAACAGGTCTATTACGCTCTGCGTAACGCTATTGTGGAAGGACGCTTAGCGTCAGGTACGAAGATACCCTCATCCCGGGCATTGTCCGAGATGATGTCAATTTCACGCAACTCGGTTATTGCCGGTTATGACCGTTTATTAGACGAAGGGTATATTCTGACGCGCAAAGGTGCTGGAACATTTGTCACACAAAATATTCCTGACCGAAGCATAAGTAATGACTATCCTAAAATGAGGCCGGAGGATGAGCTGCCGTCAGAGGGGCAGGTTAATGCCGACATCGCGGCTGTGCACGACTTGTGGCCAGGGGATTATGAAGGGCGTGAACCCAATCGACTCTTCGCCATTGGCGTGGGGTGTACCGACCTCTTCCCTCATACCTTATGGGGAAAGTTGCTGGGACGAGTCTGGAGACAATCCCGGCATCAGTTGGGTTCTCACACCAGTCCCTGTGGTTTTCATCCCTTAAGAAAAGCGGTTTGCCACTATATTAAAACGACTCGGGGCGTTAACTGCAGTGAAGATCAAATTATCATCGTCAACGGTATTCAGCAGGCATTAAATATTACTGCGCGGGCGCTGCTTTCAAAAGGAAATGAAGTTTGGCTGGATGACCCCGGGTATAAAGGTGCGCGTGGGGTATTTATGTCAACAGGGGTAATAGTAAGACCCGTGCAGGTAGATAACGAGGGAATGAATGTTCAATATGGTATTACTCATTTTCCTCACGCAAAATTGGCCTATGTCGTTCCTTCAGATCAATATCCATTGAGCGGAACGCTGAGTTCATCGCGGCGACTTGAATTACTGGAATGGGCTAAGTTGAATCGGGCATGGATATTTGAAGATGATTATAATAGTGAGTTTCGTTATGCCGAACGCTCTTTGCAAGCATTGCAAGGATTAGATCAGCATCAGCGGGTCATCTATGCCGGGACATTCTCTAAAATGATGTACCCAGAGTTTCGTTTAGGCTTTTTAGTGGTCCCACCCGGTTTAAAAGAACAGTTTGTCGTGACGAAATATTTTTCAGATATTGGAACCAGCTATCTTGAGCAGGCTGTACTGGCGAGTTTTATTGAAGATGGGCACTACGCCAGTCATGTTCGTCGAATCCGTAAGGCGTGTTACGAGAGAAGGGCCGCATTGGTCAATGCTATTCAATACTATCTTGCCGATAAAATGACTGTTCAACCTTCTGATTCCGGTGTGCATATTGTGTGCTGGCTGCATAATACGTTGACGGGAAAGGATGTTGAGGAAAAAGCCAGAATGCTTGGCATGGGAATACAATCACTGAGCCATTATTATCATGGGGAAGCTGCTCGACAAGGGGTTATGATTGGTTTTGCAAATCATCCACCCGCGGCTATTGTTGACGGTATTCGCCGTCTGGCACAGGTCATTTAGCCGACGTTTCTGTTTTTATTATGCGAAATGAGCAACGTCGCCGTTAAGGCAAGTATGCAAAATCAGCGCGTAAGATGATTGCGCTCGCGGCGTGCCAGATACCTGTTTATTGGACAACATGCTATCCGGCATTCGTCGCGATGGAACGGCCTGGTTGCCATACTTACCCAGCAGAACGGCTTTTTTCGTTGCTGCCATCACCTAATTTGTACGCCAGCGCTACCACTAACGATTGCACCAGACACAGCGTGGCAGACTGCGATCGAAAGGCGTCGACCTGCGCCTCTTTCACCACAAAGCAGAGATCGCTGAACGTTGCCAGCGGGCTGATCTGGCTGTCGGTGATGACTATCTGACGAGCACCGGCATTCGCTGCCGTTTCACTGACCATCACGGTCTCTTCTGCGTATGGCGAGAAGCTAATCGACACCACGATGTCGTTCGCTTTAATGCGGTTTATCTGCTCGCGCAGCATTCCCCCCATCCCGTCGAGCAGAATAGGGCGGCACTCAAGATGGCTCAGGGCATAGGTGAGATAGGCGGCTACGCTAAATGAGCGGCGCAAACCTGCGATGTAAATCGTGTCGGCATCTGCCAACAGTTGTACTGCACGTACCAGCATTTCGGGTTCAGCGCGGGCCGCCAGCTGCTGTAAGGCCTGCGCATTCGAACGGGCAAATTCCTGCAGGATGTCCAGCGGGGTTTCCGGCACCGCTTCACTTTCCATTTCACGAAACAGTCGTGCGCGGTCGCTGTAGCTGGCGGTCTCTTCCACCAGGTTCATACGAAACAGTTGTTTCATTTCGTTGAAACCGGAGAAGTCAAAGGCATTAGCAAAGCGGATCAGCGTCGATGGCGGTACTCCGGCACGCTCGGCAATGACGGCAACCGTATCGAAGGCCACGCTATTGGTATTATCCAGCACATAGCGGGACACCTGCTGCAGCCTCTTGCTCAGGCTATCGTAGCGATCGCGGATTTGCTGCTGCAGCTCGTTCAGGCTGGTTGCTGTCGTCATTTTACCTCCTGTTACATCGTTTTATGATTCTAAACGCAAAGCCGCGTCTTTTAAATGTTGATGATTCAATTGCTGTTAAAAATGAAACAAAAGCTTCAATCCTCGCTTCGTGTGAAATACACGGATAGCCAGATTATTCTGGCAATGCTGCTTGTTAACATAAAAATCCATCCTTGATCACATTAATCAATATTTGTTTTATTTCAACTTAAAATGGAATATTTGTTTCATATATAGTACACAGAGAACAGTGTTCAGGTAACAGCCACGTATCAACAGCGAGAGGTTAAGGATGGAGACGGTAGCGAATTTTATTCACGGCGAATGTGTCACCGGTTCAGGCCAGCGTGTGCAGGCAATCTTCAACCCAGCCACCGGCGAACAAATCCGCCAGGTGGTGATGAGTACGGTACAGGAAACCGAGCAGGCCGTTGCGGCGGCGCATGAAGCCTTTCCTGCATGGGCGCGCTATTCTCCGCTAAAGCGTGCGCGAGTGATGTTCCGCTTTAAGGCTTTGCTGGAAGAGAACATGACGCGACTTGCCCGCTTAATCAGCGAAGAGCATGGCAAAGTGTTCTCTGATGCCGTCGGCGAAATCACCCGAGGTCTGGAAGTGGTGGAGTTTGCCTGTGGCATTCCTCACCTGCAAAAAGGTGAGCACTCAGCCAACGTGGGAACGGGCGTCGATAGCCACTCGCTGATGCAACCGCTCGGTGTGTGCGTAGGGATCACGCCGTTTAACTTCCCGGCGATGGTGCCGATGTGGATGTTCCCCATCGCGCTGGCGACCGGCAACACCTTTGTGCTGAAGCCGTCGGAAAAAGATCCTTCTCTGGTGCTCGAACTGGCAAAACTGCTGCAACAGGCGGGGCTGCCGGACGGTGTGTTCAACGTGGTTCAGGGCGATAAAGCGTCGGTAGACGTGCTGCTGACCGACCCGCGGGTTCAGGCCGTAAGCTTTGTCGGTTCAACCCCCATAGCCGAATACATTTATCAAACTGCATCGGCTCACGGTAAACGCTGTCAGGCGCTCGGTGGGGCAAAAAACCACTGTATTTTAATGCCGGATGCCGACATGGAGATGGCCACCAGCGCCATTATGGGCGCAGCTTATGGCGCGGCAGGGGAACGCTGCATGGCGCTTTCCGTCGTCCTGGCCGTCGGCGATAAAACGGCAGATGAACTCTGTGCCCGACTGGAACAACAGATTGCGGCGCTGCGCGTCGGGCCGGGCCTTGACCAGACGCCGGAAAATGAAATGGGACCGCTGATCTCCTCGGTGCACCGCAGTAAAGTACTCGGCTATATTGATAGCGGTGAATCTCAGGGTGCCCGTTTGCGCGTTGACGGTCGTGGCTTTAGCGTCAAAGGTCATGAGCAGGGCTACTTTGTCGGGCCGACGTTGTTCGACAAGGTCACGCCAGAGATGACCATTTATAAAGAAGAGATTTTTGGACCGGTACTTTCTGTGGTGCGGGTAGCAGATTACGCCAGCGCGGTGGAACTGATTAACCGTCATGAATATGGTAATGGCACGGCTATCTTCACCCGTGACGGCGGCTGCGCGCGTCGCTTCTGCGAAGAGGTTCAGGCCGGGATGGTTGGGGTAAACGTCCCGATCCCGGTGCCGATGGCGTTCCACAGTTTTGGCGGCTGGAAACGCTCTATCTTTGGTGCGCTTAACGTTCACGGCAACGACGGCGTGCGTTTCTACACCCGAATGAAAACCGTCACCGCACGCTGGCCGGAAATGCAGCAGGACACGGGCGCGGCGTTCTCCATGCCGACATTGGGCTGACAGGAGGAGCTATGCAAACCGAACGTATGACCATGGCCCAGGCGCTGGTCAAATTCCTCAATCAACAGTATGTCTGCGTTGATGGACATGAAACGCCCTTCGTGGAGGGCGTGGCGACCATCTTTGGTCACGGTAATGTGCTCGGAATCGGCCAGGCGCTGGAGCAGGATGCCGGGCATCTGAAGGTGATGCAGGGATGTAATGAGCAGGGAATTGCGCATATGGCGACAGGGTTCGCCAAACAGCATCGCCGACAGCGTATTTGGGCCGTGACATCGTCGGTAGGTCCCGGAGCGGCCAATATGGTGACGGCGGCGGCGACCGCCACGGCGAACCGCATTCCGCTGCTGCTGTTGCCGGGGGATGTTTACGCCAGCCGCCAGCCGGACCCGGTATTGCAGCAGATTGAGCAGTATCACGATCTTAGCATCAGCACCAACGACTGCTTCCGTCCGGTCTCTCGTTACTGGGATCGCATTAACCGTCCGGAGCAGTTAATGAGTGCAATGCTAAGTGCGATGCGAACGCTTACTGACCCCGCAGATACTGGCGCAGTGACGATTTGCCTGCCGCAGGATGTGCAGGGTGAGGTCTGGGCGTATCCGCTTAGCTTCTTCGCGCGCCGTGTTCACTACATTGAACGCCGACCGCCTGACCCTCAGCGTCTGGAGAGGGCCCGGGCGCTGATTGCGCGTAAACAGCGCCCGCTGGTGGTGTGCGGTGGTGGCGTGCGTTACGCCGGCGCACATGAGGCGTTTCGTACGTTTGTCGAGACGCTGCATCTGCCGTTTGCTGAAACCCAGGCCGGAAAGGGCGCGCTGGTAAGTGACCACCCACTTAACCTGGGCGGTATCGGCGTGACGGGAGGTATGGCGGCGAATCAACTGGCAACCCAGGCCGATCTGGTTATTGGCATTGGCACTCGTCTCACCGACTTTACCACCGGTTCGAAAGCCTTGTTCTCGCACCCGGACGTGGAATTTCTGCTGCTGAACGTGGCGGAATTTGACGCTTTAAAGCTGGATGCTACCGCGCTGATTGCCGATGCCCAAACCGGGTTGACCGCGTTAACGCAGGCCATGACGGCGTATCGTAGCCGTTGGGGAGATGAGATTGCTGTCGCGCAATCGGCCTGGCGCGAAGAGCGCCAGCGTTTATGGACGCGCGACTGGCGTCCTGATGATGTGCCCGAAGTGGCAGGGCATCTTGATGCGCAACTGGCGGAATATGGCGACACGCTCAACACCCGCCTGACCCAGACGCGGGTACTGGGGCTTATCAACCAGCATATTGAAGATAACGCCATTGTGGTGGGCGCGGCCGGTTCGTTACCGGGGGATTTACAGCGACTCTGGCAAGTTAAAACGCCGGACAGCTATCACCTGGAATACGGCTATTCCTGTATGGGGTACGAGATTGCCGCCGCCGTCGGGGCCAGGCTGGCAAAACCACAGCAGCCGGTGTACGCCATGGTGGGCGATGGTTCGTACATGATGCTGCACTCTGAGCTGCAAACTGCCGTGCAGGAGGGCATAAAAGTCACCATTCTGCTGTTTGATAATGCCAGCTTTGGCTGCATTAACAATCTGCAGATGGGCCATGGGATGGGCAGTTTTGCTACCGAAAATCGCCATCGCAACCCGAAAACCGGGCGGCTGGACGGGCCGCTGGTGAAGGTCGATTTTGCCCAAAATGCCGAAAGCTACGGCTGTCGTGCGTGGAAGGTTCATGATGAGCAAAGCCTGCTGGCGGCGCTGGCGGCGGCACGTGCGCATCCCGGCCCGACGCTACTGGACATCAAAGTACTGCCGAAAACCATGACCCATGATTACGCCTCATGGTGGCGAACCGGCGATGCGCAGATGGCTGAATCACCTGCGGTACGCCAGGCCGCAGAACAGACGCTAACGCAGCTGAAAAACGCCCGTCAGTACTGAGGTAGAGTCATGCCGGATGGCGCTGAGCTCACCCGGCCTACGGACTATGGTTAACGGCCGGATAAGGCATTAGCACCGCCATCCGGCAATCCTCCATAACGAAATTTTCATTTCATTTCTCCTGGTTTTTCACACGTTGCCCTCTTCCCGACCGGAAGAGGGCGAATTTCCCTATCTGGCACCCGTCGATGTTGTGATATTGATAACAGATTTTGTCTCACTTATCTCAAAAGTGTTAACCCGCACCCAAAAACATAATTTTCACTATTTATAAAAATGAAATAAATGTTTTATTTATAGTGTCGTTAGTTCATCGCATTCACCAACACCGGGAGCCGTTATGTTTAACATTGCTTTACTGGGCGCTGGCCGAATTGGCCAGGTACATGCAGCTAACATTGCCAGTCACAGTGCCACCACACTCTGGTCCGTTGTCGACCCGAATCAGGAATTTGCCACCCGTCTTGCCTCGCAATATCAGGCCCGTTTGCAGAGCCTGGATGAGGCGATGACTGACCCGAATGTTCATGCCGTGCTGATCGCCTCCGCCACAGATACCCACGCGGATCTGATTGAACTGGCTGCCCGTCACGGCAAGGCCATCTTCTGCGAGAAACCGGTACATCTGGACCTGGCCCGCGTTCGCGATTGCCTGAAAGTGGTCAAAGAGTACGACGTACCGCTGTTTATCGGTTTTAACCGCCGCTTCGATCCGCAGTTTCGCCGCGTGAAAACGGATGTGCTGGCCGGGCGTATCGGTAAGCCGGAATCCCTGCTGATCATTTCCCGCGACCCGTCACCGCCGCCGGCTGAATATGTCCGTGTGTCCGGCGGGATGTTCCGCGATATGACTATCCATGATTTTGATATGGCGCGTTTTATCATGGGAGAAGAGCCGGTCTCGGTATACGCCCAGGGCAGCAACCTGGTCGACCCGGCGATTGGTGAAGCCGGGGACATCGATACCGCGTTTATCGTCCTGAAATATGCCTCTGGCGCGATGGCGACCATCGTCAACAGCCGCCGCTCTGCTTACGGTTATGACCAGCGCCTGGAGCTGCACGGCTCTGAAGGGCTGCTGTGTGCGGGCAACATTCTGGAAAATCAGGTGCAGCACTATGGCAAGACCGGCTGCACCAGTGCCCTGCCGGAACATTTCTTCCTGCAACGCTACAAATCAGCTTATGCCGCGGAATGGGAACATTTTGTGGCCGTGCTGCGTGGCGAAGCGGTCCCGGATTGCAGCGGTGATGACGGTGAGCGTGCGCTGTACCTTGCGGATAAAGCGCTGGAATCACTGCACAGCCAGCGTGAAGTTCTCCTCTGATTGTTATACCCAACCCCCCTACACAGAGAGACATAATAATGAAAAAACTGATCTTAGCTGTCCTCATCGCCATGACCTCCGGGACAGCAATGGCTGAAAACGAACAGATCGTGTTCAGTACGCCAAACCTGGCGATGCCGTTTGAAGTCCACATGCAGCGCACGGCGGTAAAAGCCGCAAAAGAGATGGGCGTAAATCTGCAGGTTCTTGACGGGCAGGGTAGCTCGCCGAAGCAGGTCGCTGACCTGGAAAACGCCATCACCCGTGGGGCGCAGGGATTTATCGTCTCCCCCAATGATGTTAACGCCGTCTCCAGCGCGGTAGATGAAATCCAGGATGCAAAACTGCCGGTTGTCACGCTTGATCGCTCCGTTGACAGCCAGAAGAAAGTGCCGCACTTCGGTGCCAACAACTACAAAGGTGGCCAGGTGATTGGCGACTTTGTGAAAACCAAATTCCCTGAAGGGGCGGACATTATTCTGCTCACCGGCCAGCCGGGATCGTCTTCCAACATTGAACGGACCAAGGGTATTCGCGACAGCCTGAAAGCGGGTGGCGAAAAGTACAAGATCGTCGCCGATCAGACGGGTAACTGGATGCGTTCTGAAGGGATGCGCATTGTTGAGAGCGTACTGCCTTCGTTGCCGAAACGTCCGCAGGTGATCCTCTCCGCTAACGACGACATGGCGCTGGGGGCCATTGAAGCGCTGCAAGCCCAGGGGATGAAACCCGGTGAAGTGCTGGTAACGGGCTTCGATGCGGTGCCGGAAGCGCTGGCGCGTGTGCGTGATGGCTGGATGGCGGTGACGGCGGATCAGCGTCCTGGCTTTGCGGTCACCACGGCGATGAGCCAGCTGGTCGCCAACGTGCGTGAGAAGAAGCCGATCACCGGCGCGGACTATCCGCCAACGCTTATCACCAAAGAGACCCTGCAGCAGGCTGAGCGTATTAACGAGGCCGGTAACTAATTTATACACGTCATCCTTCAAGCTGCCTCTGTGTTGGCTGCATCTGCTCACCCCAGTCACTTACTTGAGTAAGCTCCTGGGGATTCTCAGACTTGCCGCCTTGATGCAGCTTGAATGATTTTGTGTATATCTGGAGCCGCCGTTACGGGGGCTCACTCTAAAGGAGGAGCAGGCTGATGTCGCAACCCTTACTGAATGTGACCGACCTGGCAAAAAGTTTTTCCGGCGTCTGGGCGCTGAGCAGCGCGCAATTGACCGTTGGGGCAGGTGAGATTCACGCGCTGCTGGGTGAAAACGGCGCAGGAAAATCGACCTTGCTGAAGGCGCTGGCGGGCGCGCAGCCGCAAACTCGCGGTGATATCTGGTTCAACGGTGAAACGTTGCCGGTGGATGATTCCCCCGTTGAGCGGCAGAACAAGGGCATTATCACTATCTATCAGGAATTTAACCTGCTGCCGAATATGACCGTCGCCGAGAATATGTTCCTCGGACGTGAACCGCGCAAACGCAATCTGATTGTTGATGAAAAGGCGGTGAATCAGGAAGCGCAGGTGATTCTGGATTATCTGCAGTTGAACGTGGCGCCAACCACCGCAGTGGCCCGCCTGAGCGTGGCACAACAGCAAATGGTGGAAATTGCCCGCGCGCTGACCCTCAATGCGAAGCTGATCATCATGGATGAGCCTTCTGCCGCACTGAGCGACAGCGAAGTGGAAAGCCTGCATCGGGTGGTGCGGGAGCTCAAAAGTCGCGGCGTGAGCATTATTTATGTCACCCACCGTCTACACGAAGTGTTCCAACTCTGCGATCGGTTTACCGTTTTCCAGGATGGCCGCTTTACCGGCAGCGGAGAGGTTGCCCAGACCACGGTAGAACAGCTGATCCGCCTGATGGTTGGGCGTGACGTGGCGTTTAACCGTCGCCCGCCGAGTGAAACCCATCATCAGGACAAACCTGTCCGCCTGGCGATCAAGGGACTAAGCCGCGTAAAACCGCCGCTGGATCCGCACGGCATTGCGCTGCATGACATCAGCTTTCACGTCCATGCCGGAGAAGTGTTAGGCATTGCCGGGCTGGTGGGCGCCGGGCGCACTGAAGTCGCGCGCTGTCTGTTTGGTGCCGACGCTTTTACCTCTGGCACCTTTGAACTGGATGGCGTGCCGTACCTGCCGCGCGATCCGCTGTATGCCCTGGATCAGGGCGTGGCGATGGTCCCTGAAGATCGCAAAAAAGAGGGCGCGGTGCTGGGGCTGTCGATTCGCGACAACCTGTCGCTCTCCAGCCTCTCTTCTCTGTTGCATTGGCGCTGGTTCGTCAACACCCGCAAAGAGGATGCGCTGATTGAGGCTTATCGCCAGGCGTTGCAGATCAAAATGGTCAACAGCGCCCAGGAAGTGCGCAAGCTCTCCGGTGGCAACCAGCAAAAAGTGATTCTGGCGCGCTGCATGGCGCTCAATCCCCGCGTGCTGATCGTCGATGAGCCGACGCGTGGCATTGATGTCGGCACTAAATCAGAGGTGCATCAGGTGCTGTTTGAAATGGCGAAAAAGGGCGTGGCGGTGATTGTTATCTCCTCCGATCTGCCTGAAGTAATGGCGGTTTCCGACCGGATAATCACCCTGAGTGAAGGTCGTGTGACCGGCGAGATCCACGGCGATGACGCCAACGACGAGCGGCTGATGACGATGATGGCCATCAACCACAACGCCCTGAACGCGGCATAACGGAGTTTCTCATGACGCAGATGATTTCTAAAACGCAGGTTCCGGGTAAACGTGCCGGACGCCTCGATCCCATCGCCTTTTTTGAGCGCTTCGGCGTGCTGATTTTTATGATCCTGCTGCTGATTTTCTTCCAGTTGCAGAACAGCAATTTTCTCTCTGAACGTAATATTTTCAACATTCTGACCGAAGTGTCGATCTACGGGATCATGGCTGTGGGGATGACCTTTGTCATTCTGACCGCCGGGATCGACCTCTCGGTGGGGTCCATTCTCGCGGTCTGCGCCATGACCGCCGCGTATGTGATTAAGGGCGACAACTTTACCACCGTTGACCCGAATGCCTGGGGCGGCCTGAGCTGGCTGGTTGGGCTGGGGATCTGCCTTGCGATGGGGACCGCGATTGGTTTTCTGCACGGACTCGGCGTGACTCGCCTGCGCCTGCCGCCGTTTATCGTCACCCTCGGTGGGATGACCATCTGGCGCGGCCTGACGCTGGTGGTAAACGACGGCGCGCCGATCGCCGGTTTCGATGCGGGTTACCGCTGGTGGGGACGCGGCGAGCTGCTCGGCATTTCCATTCCTATCTGGATCTTCGCGCTGGTGGCTATCGGCGGCTATCTGGCGCTGCATAAAACCCGCTGGGGTCGCTTTGTGTACGCCATTGGCGGTAACCCGGAAGCGGCGCGTCTGGCGGGGGTCAACGTCAAACGGGTACTGGTGAGCGTGTATGTGCTGATTGGCTGTCTTGCCGGGCTGGCGGGCTTCATTCTCAGCGCGCGTCTGGGCAGCGCGGAGGCGGTGGCCGGGATCTCGTTTGAGCTGCGCGTTATCGCCTCGGTGGTGATCGGCGGAACGTCGTTAATGGGCGGATACGGGCGGATCGGCGGCACCATTATCGGCTCAATCATCATGGGTATTCTGATTAACGGCCTGGTCCTGATGAACGTCTCGGCTTACTACCAGCAAATTATTACCGGGTTAATTATCGTTCTGGCGGTGGCGTTCGACACCTATGCCAAGAGCCGTCGCGGCGCATTGTGAGGGATAAATAATGAAAGAGGTACGCATTGGATTGATTGGCACCGGGTATATCGGCAGGGCGCACGCCATCGCCTATGCCCAGGCGCCGACGGTGTTCGACCTGCGCGGCAAGCTGGTGCGCGAAATGGTTGCCGAAGTCACGCCGGAGCTGGCGGCGCAGCGGGCGCAGGCGTTTGGCTTTAACCGTTCAACCGGGGACTGGCGCGCGCTGGTGGCCGACCCGGCCATTGATGTAGTGGATATTTGTTCGCCCAATCATTTGCACAAAGAGATGGCGCTGGAGGCGATTCGCCACGGCAAGCACGTCTACTCGGAAAAGCCGCTGGCGCTCAATGCGCATGACGCTTACGAGATGGTTGAGGCGGCGAAGCGGGCTGGGGTGAAAACGCTGGTGGGGTTTAATTACATGAAAAACCCGACGGCGAAGCTGGCGAAAGAGATCGTCGAGCGCGGTGAGATTGGCGAGGTGATCCACTTCTACGGCACCCACAACGAAGACTATATGGCCGACCCACTTTCGCCCATTCACTGGCACTGCTTTAAAGAGACCGCAGGGCTGGGAGCGCTCGGCGATCTGGCTGCGCATATCGTCAACATGGCCCAGTATCTGGTCGGTGATATTCAACAGGTCTGCGGTGATTTGAAAATTGTGGTGCCGGAACGCCCGGCGCAGGCCGGTTCATCGCAAAAGGTGGCGGTGGAAAACGAAGATCAGGCGCACGCGATGGTGCGTTTTGCGGGCGGTGCACAGGGCGTGATTGAAACTTCTCGCGTCGCTTGTGGGCGCAAAATGGGACTTTCGTATGTGATAACCGGGACCAAAGGGACCATCAGTTTTACCCAGGAGCGTATGGCGGAACTGAAGCTCTATCTGCATGACGATCCGGTGAATCGCCAGGGATTTCGTACGCTGCTGGTGGGGCCTGCGCATCCGGACTATGCCGCATTTTGCCTGGGGGCGGGGCACGGTATCGGCTTTAACGACCAGAAAACGGTGGAAGTGCGTGATCTGGTCGACGGCATCGCCGCCGATGTGCCGATGTGGCCGGACTTCGAAGAGGGCTGGAAGGTGTCGCGCGTGTTGGACGCCATTGCGCTCTCACACCGGGAAGGCCGCTGGCTGAACGTGAACGATATTGTCTGAAGAGGTATCAACGTGGAAAAGCAGTTTGATGTGATATGCATGGGCCGCGTGGCGGTTGACCTCTACAGTCAGCAGATTGGTGCGCGTCTGGAGGATGTTTCCAGTTTTGCTAAATACCTTGGCGGCTCGTCAGGTAATGTGGCTTACGGCACGGCGCGCCAGGGGCTGCGCTCGTCAATGCTGGCGCGCGTGGGTGACGAGCATATGGGCCGTTTTCTGCGCGAAGAATTACACCAGGTAGGATGCGATACCAGCCACCTGATAACGGATAAAGAACGCCTGACGGCGCTGGTACTACTCGGCATTAAAGACCGGTACACCTTTCCTCTCATTTTTTACCGTGACAACTGCGCGGATATGGCGATTGTCGCCAGCGATGTGGATGAACAGTACATCGCGTCTGCCCGCTGTCTGGCCATCACCGGGACCCATCTTTCTCACCCGCAAACCCGCGACGCGGTGCTGACCGCGCTCGAATATGCCCGCCGTCACGGCGTGCGTACGGCACTGGATATCGACTATCGCCCGGTGCTATGGGGGCTGACCTCATTAGGCGACGGCGAAACCCGTTTTATTGCCGCCGAGCAGGTAACGCGTCAGTTGCAGGACGTACTGCATCTTTTTGATGTGATTGTCGGTACCGAGGAGGAGTTTCATATTGCCGGTGGCAGCACCGATACGCTGCAGGCGCTGGCACAGGTGCGGGCAGTGAGTAAGGCGACGCTGGTCTGCAAACGAGGGGCGCTCGGCTGTTCGGTATACACCGACGCCATTCCACCGCGACTGGATGACGGTCTGACGGTGACCGGCGTGCGCGTGGAGGTGCTCAACGTGCTGGGCGCGGGCGATGCGTTTATGTCCGGCCTGCTGCGTGGCTACCTTAACGATGAGGGCTGGGAGCAGGCCTGTCGCTATGCTAACGCCTGCGGCGCACTGGTGGTATCGCGCCACGGTTGCGCCCCGGCCATGCCGAGCAAACTGGAGCTGGATGATTATTTATCTCGGGCTGACACGGTGCCACGCCCGGATATCGACCCGCGTCTTAACCATCTGCACCGCGTCACCACGCGTCGTCGGGAATGGCCGGAACTGTGCGTGATGGCCTTCGATCACCGCAGCCAGCTTGAAGAGATGGCCTTGCAGTGTGGCGCTTCGCTAAAACGCATCCCGGCACTAAAACAGCTGATCTTACAGGCCAGCCGGGAAGCGGCGAGTTGCGCCGGGCTGGATGGCAAAGCCGGGCTGTTGTGCGACGGCACGTTTGGTCAGGATGCGCTGAATGCCATCACCGGTGAAGGGTGGTGGATAGGCCGCCCCATCGAACTGCCGGGCTCGCGTCCGCTGGAGATGGAGCACGGCAATATCGGCACGCAGCTGATCAGTTGGCCGCAGGAACACGTGGTGAAATGCCTGGTCTTTTTCCATCCGGAAGATGCTCACGCCCTGCGTCTGGAGCAGGAGCAAAAAGTCGCGGAGGTGTACCACGCGTGCTGCCAGTCCGGGCATGAACTGCTGCTGGAAGTGATCCTGCCCGCCAGCATGCCACGCAGCGATGAGCTCTATCTGCGCGCCATTTCCCGCTTTTATAACCTGGGGATTTACCCCGACTGGTGGAAGCTACCGCCGCTCTCTTCTGCGGGCTGGACGGCGCTGAGCGAGATCATTGCACGTCGCGATCCGCACTGCCGTGGGGTAGTTATTTTAGGGCTTGATGCGCCGGCCGATCAGCTCCGTGCTGATTTCAAAGCCGCTGCGGGTCAGGCGCTGGTGAAAGGGTTTGCCGTGGGACGGACATTATTTGGCGATGCCTCCCGCGCCTGGCTGAAACACGATATCGACGATGCGCAGCTAGTGGCGCGTATTCGGGACAACTACCTGCAGCTTATCGCCTGGTGGCGCGAGCGCGGACACGCATAATTCAGGAGAAGAGAATGACGGTACAATTAGGCATTAATCCACTGACATGGACCAACGACGATCTTCCTTCACTTGGCGCTGAGACTTCGCTTGATACCTGTCTGAGCGAAGGCAAAGAGGCCGGGTTTGCCGGGTTCGAGCTGGGTAATAAATTCCCGCGTGAAGCGCGCTTGCTGGGGCCGATCCTGCAACGCCACGACCTGCAGCTGGTTTCCGGCTGGTATTCCGGTCGCCTGTTGGAGCGCAGCGTGGAGGAGGAAATTGCCGCCGTGCAGTCACACCTGACGCTGCTACGTGAGCTGGGTGCGAAGGTGCTGGTGTTCGCTGAAGTGAGCGGCTGTATTCATGGCGAGCAGCAGACGCCGGTTCATCTGCGTCCGCGATTCCCGCAGGAGCGCTGGCAGGAATACGGCGAGAAGCTGACCGAGTTTGCCCGCTATACCCAGCAGCAGGGCGTACAGATTGCCTATCATCACCATATGGGGACAGTGATTGAGTCCGCTGAGGATGTGGATAATCTGATGACGCATACTGGCAATGAGGTGGGATTGCTGCTGGATACCGGCCATCTGACATTTGCCGGTGCAGACCCGCTGGCGGTGGCGCAGCGCTGGGCATCACGTATTAATCATGTTCACTGCAAAGATGTGCGGGCCGACGTGCTGGCCGACGTGAAAAACCGTAAAACCAGCTTCCTCGACGCGGTACTGAGCGGTGTCTTCACCGTGCCAGGCGACGGTTGCGTGGACTACCCGCCGATAATGGCGCTGCTAAAGGCAAATCAGTATCAGGGTTGGTTGGTGGTGGAGGCAGAGCAGGATCCGGCTATTGCGCATCCGCTGACCTATGCACGTCTGGGCTATAACAATCTTAGCCGTCTGGCGCGGGATGCCGGGCTTATCTGAGGAGGCGACATGTCACGTTTATTATCACCCTGGCAGCCGCCGAACGTGCAAGGGCGTACCCAGTCGGTGACGCCGGAAGGGGCGGGCTGGGGATATGTGGGCTTTGAGGCGTATGAACTGGCGGAGGGGCAGCAGTTGACGCTGCCCGCCGTCAGCGAAGAACGTTGTCTGGTGCTGGTGGCCGGACGCGCGACCATCAGCACGCCGGGGGCAACGTTTACCGATATCGGCGAGCGCATGAGTCCCTTTGAGCGCATCAAGCCGTGGGCGGTTTACGTGACCTCTCAGGAAGCTGTACAGGTCACCGCGCTGACGACGCTTGAGCTGGCGGTGTGCGCTGCGCCGGGGAAGGGCACGTACCCGACACGACTGATCGCGCCGCAGGATATTGACGGCGAAGCGCGTGGCAAGGGAAATAACCAGCGCTATGTGCATAACATTCTGCCGCAAGACAAACCTGCCGACAGCCTGCTGGTGGTCGAGGTCTGGACCAATGAGGGATGCACCAGTTCGTACCCGAGCCATAAGCACGATACCGACAATCCCCCGCAGGAAACCTATCTTGAGGAGACGTACTACCATCGCCTCAACCCGGAGCAGGGGTTCTGCATGCAGCGGGTGTATACCGACGACCGGACGCTCGATGAGTGTATGGCAGTCTACAACCGCGATGTGGTGATGGTGCCGAAGGGCTATCATCCGGTGGCCACCCTGGCAGGCTATGACAATTACTACCTGAACGTGATGGCCGGTCCGGTGCGTCAATGGATGTTCACCTGGGAAGATGACCACGCATGGATTAACCGCGATTATCCTGCGGATAAATAGGGGAATGAGTTTGGTGATTATGGTTATCAGCGAACGTTAGTTGCTTTTATTCTCTGGAAAATCTGTTTATTGGGTCATTGCCCTGGATTCCAAGGCAATGACATGACCGGTGCAAAAAGCTGCCATTGCCAGGTTTCCATAGTTTTAGGCACCTCAAAAACAATAAAGCTTTATGAGGCACCTAACAAGGTGTCTAAAAGGTCCGGATTTAATGAGTTGGCTTCAGAGTTCCCAAGACAAATTGTAGGCACAAAAAAGTCCACAGGGCTTGCGCCGTGCGGGCTCTTAGGACTTCATCGGATGACTCTGGTAATCACCGATGGAGAATTTTGGTGGGCTGGCGGGAGTTGAACCCGCATCCGAAATAATCTAACTATCTGTTTTTGTTGTAATCGTGTTCATTTATAAAATCTGCGTAGCTTTTACGGATCTTTGTCAGTCCTGCCATGGGCATTCTTTGACGTTTCTTTGCGAACGTAATCTGACCATACATTGTTGTATTTTCATCTTCAGATACAGAATTGTTAAAAGAAGTTCTGACCTCATATTCATGATCTGTTTGGGGTAATTTGAACAAGACAGAGACTAACGGCAAAAAAATGCTGTGTAGGACGTAAGGTAAAGTATAAAAAAACATTAGCTCACGTATTGACATTCTGGAGGATATTTTGAAAGGAAATGATGTTAGTGCCCTTTTTAACAAGTTGAAAGACGCTTATGAACTCAAGCTTGATGAATTAAAAAAAGATGGGAAAGTATCGACTAAAAAATACCAAGAGGATGTTCAAATATTTTGTGAGGAGAGAGAAAAGGAATATGATGGTTTTGAATATTTTCTGGCTGAAAGTACACAGTTGTTGAAAAGTGAGGCTGCATCTGTTTGGGTTGATGCAGTTTTGCAGGGTAGGTTTGATAAGTATCTATATATATCGTTATGTTATTACCATCTGGCCTTTCTCGTGTCAGGCAGAGAGCGTATAATCGATGGGTGCAATTATATTCAAAATGCCATGTATTTTATGGAAAATGGCATGGAAGTCGAGAACATAAGGAGTGGGCAGAACATAAAGTAAAAAAAGAAAAGGAACGTCTTGATAATGCCAAGGAGAGTATGAATGAAAAATACGTACCTATTAAAGTTGAAATAATCCGCCTTTTACATTCAAAAATGCCTTTGGATAAATGGAGCTCAACAACGAAAGCAATTTTAGCTATTCAGCGAGAGTTAGAATAGTTCCTTGATAATGAAACTAAAGATAAGTCTTGCAATTTGAATTCCAGTAATTTGGATCGGACAGTAAAAGAATGGATAAAGAAAGATGGCTATTTGAAGTTTGCATTTTCTGAAGTCGTGGCAAGGCGGTAAGATGTATCTTGATTGTTTTTTTTGCAGACCTGACAGTTACCTGTTTTAATAATCTGTAACTGTCAGGCTATGACTGTGATAAATAGTTAATAATTATAGCGCAACATACCCAAGTCCAATTCTGCTAACACTCGCGCCAACTCTCTGAATATAATTCAGAGCATATTCATAACGGAGTTTTGCTACTACTTCTGCCTTTTTTGGAAGGCTTTTAATAGTGTTGTCTTTAAACTCTAATTGTATTTCAAGGAGTGGTAATATTCTGTTTTCAATCATTCCGCCTTGTTCTGCAACAAATGCACGCCAATCAACTTTCTGGATTGCTGGGCTGCTGACATCATCTTTTGGTGAGCGTATCCCCAAACCTATTATATTTCCGTCATATTCGACGTAACAATAAGAACCACTGTTAATATGATTTTGGGTCAGGTTATCTGGGCTAGAAGGGTGAAGCCTGATAGCGGTAAATGGTCGCAAACTAGCGTCATTACCTTTATTGAAGGCTATAATACTTTGGCCCGGTTGTAAATCACATGCAGGAGTAGCACAGACCCACCAAGTATCACCTAATTTGAATATGTGTCCACTATCTAACTGCTCCGGTGCACTTTTGCCATCTTCACTGATTCTAGAAGGAAGGCAGCAGACGTAGCGATTATATTCACTTATTGCCTGTTTTTTTTCGGCTTCTTTACTGAGGTCAACACGGTAATGTTGATGATAAGTGGATCCGCTGGCTAGATCTGCCTGATAAATTTTTCTGCCGAAATCAGCTACTGCATCTTCTACTAGGAATGAGAGCATTTCCGACTGACGTGCAACATGGTTTTTTAGACGGTATGTGCGCAGAAGTTCAGTATGTTCTGCAGAAAGTTCATTGCTACCCGGATTACAGATTGTCTCATAGAATTTTGCATAGGCATGTCTTTGCTTGAGTGATGTTTCTTCTACTTCAGCCCCGAGACGGCTTATTTCATTGCGAAATTTTGCAGAAAGAAGTCTGGATGGGGTGGGCTTCCAGTCCAGCAAAGCCACTTCCAGCTCGGCCATCAAGTTTTCAGGCCCTTTTCTTACAAAGCACACGAAGCCTCGTGAAGTTCGCAACCATTTACACTTTTCAGTTATATTCCAGTCAAGCAATTGTAGAGGGTTGATGCTGAAATCATTAATGTATTTTTTTTCATATTGCTCGATAGCCCAGTAAAAGAATACTCTACGTTGCGCTTGCTGAAGCTGCAATTCGCTGGCCCATTCATTCAGTAGCACGAACGCACCTTTGCATGACATAAATTTGCCGAGTGCTTTTTGCTGACCTCCTGCAGGATGTCTGGCTGCTATATAAGTTGCCATATCCATTTTGTCAAGGATGACGCTGCGATCAAACCGTCCGCTATCCTCTTGTTGAATAATGACTTGATCTAAAAGAGATATTTGTTCCTTCATCTCTGGGGTGTATTGAGATGTGCAACTTGGTAATAGGGATCGCAAACATTCGTGACTAACGTTATCGAGGTCTTCACTAGTGTGCACGACAACTAGATTAAAATGTTGGTTATTTAAAACAGATGCAAGGATTTTTCTGGCAGTGTCACCACCCGTTCCAGCCTCTGCCCCTTCAAGGTTGTAATCAAGAATGAGTAAATCTGATTGATGGAGGTGATCAGCAAGTTCTTCAGGCGACTCACTTCGAGTTTTTCCTTCCTCTTGACTAATTGATACACCATCATGGATATCGATGATTAACCCCGGTTTATGCTCCCGAAACTGTTTGATGAGGCGCATGACTTCCCCTGCGGTTGCTAAGGTATGCCATTTTTTTTGGGGCACCACATCTGTCCCTGAGCTGTCACTCGATACATCTAGGTTTTTTTCAGAGAATATCTCTTCCCACGTGGGATACTGGTCATCAACAATCAAAACTGAACGAAGCGGTAGAATAAAAGCCTCGTTGACCAGGTCTTTAAACGATGTTGCTTCAGCCAAAAGTGGCCCCCTTAAAATCAATGACAAAATTAGCACCGCTAAGACGTCTGAACTTACGCTCTGTGGTGTACGCTATTGAATGCCCGCCAGCCTGTAAATTTGTGCGACATAAATAAAGTCCAATTCCTCTACCGCCACTAGATTTACGGGTAAAGAACATTTTGAAAAGATGTTCTTGGTCCACTGGGTTGATACCAGGCCCATTGTCGGAGATAACTATTCGCTCTTCCTCAACCGAAAGGAAAACTTCTGGTTCATCTGTACGGGAATTAACCATCCAGTAAACGCTATTGTTCACTAAATTTACAAAAACCGGATATATGCGAGAAGGCTGCTCATAAAGAGTAAATTGTCGAAACTCTTCTGAAGCATGGATATTGATCTTTCTATTGCGTATTACTGCACCAAAAAATTTATTCAGATAATCTTCAATTTCTCTACCTGTTATTAACCGCCTGGCTTTGGTACCAGACACTTTTAGCGGTGAAAGAAACTCAAGTTGCTGGCTCAAAGCTTCAAACCCTTCGACAATGAGTTCGGTTCCTGCAAACTGCCCTGCCTGCTGAATCTGGCGAATACCTTCGTAAACCATCCGTTCATTACTTGCTAATTCATGCCCGAGTATTTCAACGGTGATGCCAAGTTGAGCCACTTGATTGAGCCTGTTGAGATCCTCTCGTAACGTCACATTTTCAGCGGTGCCTTGTCGCGCGATAAGTTCAATATTAATATTTTCGCTCATGATTTCTAACGCATAAAGGTATGACTGAAAGGTATCTTCATTCTCACTATCAAGCTTTTGAAAAATTGCTTTCATTTCGGCAAGCGCATCGTCTAGACCGCACCGGCCGAGGCGGACGTTCTCAACTAAGGGCATGGCATCCTGATGAAATGCTTTATTTCGTTCGTCAAACAGAGACGCAACTCGTTCACTTTCTGTATTCTGAATCGTTTCAATGGCTTTACGCCAAGTTCTAAGACGTGCCTGAAGACGACTTGAGTGGCTGTTTAGCTGCTTTTGCGCTATTTCCTCGGGCTTAGCTGGTTTTATAAGCTCAATTGCGGTTGCTCGCTTATCCTCTAATTCCTTGATTTTTAGAGTTATTTCAGCGTACATGGCTCTGTATGCGCGATAGTCATCTTCAATTGCACCAAGTTTGGCAGGTGCTCCAGATAGGCGCAGATCGGCCATGTTTTCAGTGAGCCTTGTGATTAATGACTGTGCATTAATAAGATCCTGTTCATTTTCAATTTTTGTTTCGAAGAGGATATTTTCCGTTTCAGCATATATCTCATTTAGTAAGGGGAGATTCTTCCGGAGATTAGATCGGAAGCGGCTCGCATTTTTTGCGGACAATACTTGCCGCTCTTTATCAGCTCTTTCCTTATCATATTTTGCTTGTACATCCGGCAGTACCTGGTTTCGTAATTCTGATGCCTGACCAAAATACTGATAGGCTGCGGTTCGCAGAATATGAATGACCAATGCACGCAGCGCTTTTGCGCTTCGATTATCAATAAACCCTTCTCTACCAGCTTTGTCTTTCAAGTTAGGATTTTGTTCGCGAGATATAGCGACACGACCAAACATCCTACGAGCATTCCAGAATTCACGCCCTGCTGAGATACTACGGCGGGTTTCAATTTCAAAGAAATCATTATCCGTTCGCCCATACGGGAGGACCCGAAGACCATTACGGAATAGTAAAAAACCACCGTGTTCATAAGCGAGTTTTTCGAATCTGGCCCAATCAGTCTCAGACAATGTAGTGTTGCGCTGAGTCCTTTCGTAAGTCGCGACAGTTAAGCTGAATGGACCCACTAACGTTGTGGGACCAGATGGTAGTTTAAAATCTTTAGGGGGATAAATGATGTAGTCAGAACCCTGAAAAAGCCATTGACCAAATGCCTTTATTTGCCCTTTGAAAATGCCTTCGGCATCAATGTTTCCTGAAAGCAAATGTTCTGCTTCTTCCAGCACATCACGATTAATTGATCTACGCTCGTCTTCCACAATCATTTTAGAAACAGCACCTGACCAGATCCTGACTTCATAAGAAAATTCAGGAGCGAAGGCATTAAATTCAATTGCGTCATTATCAACGTAGGGATCCGTAAATGCAGACAGAGTTGAAACGAGGGCTTCTCGAATTTTATTAACATTCCCATCTGGTTCAACTGAAGGTAATTGAGCTCGAAGATCGTAATTAATATCAGATACAATCAACGCTGAACCATGGGAAGAGCTACCCTCCCAGACAGACCATGGAGTCAGATGATGCTCTTCGAAGCGGGCATTGACTATAGTGCTGGCTATAACCGCTGATGGTTTAGGTGAGGAGGGACTATTTTCCTGAACCACGCGGTCGTAAGTCTCCCAAGCAAGCTTAAGTCTTTGAGAACGGGGAGTATCTTCTTTATCACCTTGGATGTTATCCAATAGACGATTGAACAATTGCGGAAGGATTACAAATAACTGATCTTTATTTTTAAATTCGGTGACTGGCACCTCTATATCCGAAAGTACCAAGTAAGGGTTTTCAAAAATTCGCCAGTCAATTAGAGCCGCAACGAAATCAGCATTTTTTCTTTTAGTTACAATGAGAAGTAACGGACCTAGGTTTGCTGATGACAGACGTCCGATGCCTTTCTGGCCTTGGCGAGTTCGCTTTGGCAAACCATCACGATCTTCATCATCCTTCGTATTGTTCTCATACTTAGATGTGGTACCAACGACAAGCCAACGGTTTACAAACTCCTCAAAGTTCATTCCATGCCCATCATCGAATACGGCCGCAACAGGCTCTTGTTCATCAAAAAGATGAAGGCTTACGTTTCGTGCATAAGCATCATAAGCATTTTTCCAGAGTTCAGAAATAGCGGTTGGACAGTCGGCAATTTGTTCACGCCCAAGATGATCGACCGTCCTGGCTTGGGTGCGAAACGCGAGTGTTTGAATCATATATTCTCAATATCTCGTTTATCAGAATCTGCCGTGGCACCGTTATATAGATGAATATCATTGTTTTTCAGCAGATGTTGTTTGATGTATCGGATGAGGTATGTTCCCATCATTACCGGTACGGCGTTGCCAATTTGCCGGCCTGCCGCTGTAAGCCCACCAGTAAAGATATAATCATCCGGAAATGTTTGAATTCTTGCAGCCTGTCGTAGGGTAATACCATGGTGCTCGGTAGGATGTACGAAACGACCTTTAGAGGGATTAATGCACGCTGTTGTCATTGTTGGTGCGGGTAACGCAGGATTGATACGTCCATAGACATCTTTATGGCCATCATGCTTTGCATGACAAGGGAGCACCCGACCTGAATCTTTGCGGCTTCCACCGTTTGGTGGTGTATTTGAAAAAGCTTTTACCAACTCAGGCCCATGATTCATGTGTATATCGTTTTCATCTCCATCGGGCGCGGGACTAAATACGCTTTCACAGGCAGCCCACACTTTTAAATCTCCTTTCACTTTGTCCAGTGGTGCATGTGTTGGTTCTGGGGGCCAGACGAAGTCTTGTGTATCGACTATATCCCTAATGCCTAGTATGAATACCCGCTTACGTCTTTGAGGTACACCAAAGTCTCGTGCATCTAACACAACAGGCTCAAAAACTGTATAGCCTGCTTTAGCACCCTCCTCGTAGAAGGCTTCCAGGTAACTTTTATGCCGTTCCCAGAGTATACCCGGTACATTCTCCATCAAAAAAACGCGGGGATGAAATGCTTTAACAAACCTAAAATACGCGAGTACTAGCTCATTTCGCGGATCATCAACTCCTGCATCTAAAATTCGGTGGGTCGAAAAACCTTGGCAGGGTGGCCCACCCAGAAGAAGATCACAACCTTTCCCAGCCAAATGCTCTTTGTACACTTTTTCAGGCGTGTATTTCAATATGCTCTCATCGAGAACTATGACGTCCTTTGCCCCAGCGTATCTAACGATATTTTTTTTGTAAGTTTTCACAGCATAGGCATCATTTTCAATGGCCAGTGCTAAAGAAAAGCCCGCATTAACAGCGGCTAGAGAAAATCCTCCAGCTCCTGCAAACAAATCGATTGCCACGGGCTTTTGTTTTTGTTGAATATTCTTCATTCGGATTCTGTCAGCCCATTTGAGTTCTGAAAATAAAAAATCATAGTGTGATTATGCCATCACTTTCTGCGAAAAACACACTGACCTAGCTCATTAGATGAGGTCTTTAGCAGGCTACTAAAGTCTTAATCGACTGATTCAATAGGAATTTAGAAATATTCACCGACTTGGGCTATATCAAAAGCAGCTAAGTCCTGACTTATAGATCTCAGTCATCTCAATAGATCACGGTGCTAAGCAGCATCAATCCTTGGTATGGAAAATGAGTCGGTGTGTATTGAGGCCTTACAACTCGGAAAAACTTATCTTTCAAAGCATTTTTGCAAATTGTTCAGATTACAAGGTAATCCCCCCGAAAAACCGGTGTGTTCATAAGTAGAATTCTCTCGTAATCTGAACCGGGGAGATCTCTATGAAAAAATCACGTTTTACTGACAGCCAGATCATGTCCATTCTGAAGCAAGCCGAGGCCGGAACACCGGTGGCTGAACTGTGTCGTGAACATGGCATGAGCAACGCCAGTTTCTATAAGTGGCGTTCGCGTTTTGGCGGGATGGATGCCTCCATGATGACTCGTCTGAAAGAGCTGGAAGACGAAAACCGCCGCCTCAAAAAAATGTATGCTGAAGAGCGCCTCAAAGCCGAAATCATTCAGGAAGCCATGGCAAAAAAGTGGTGAAGCCATCGCGTCGAAAGCAGATGGCGCAGGATGCGGTCAGGAGCCGGAATGTCAGCATAAGTTTTGCCTGCCAGTTGTTTGTTGTCAGCGAAAGTTGCTATCGCTATCAGCCTCAACTGAATGAGGAAAATGAGGTCATTGCTGACTGGCTGCTCCGCATCACTGGCAGTCAGCGCAACTGGGGGTTTGGCCTGTGCTTTTTGTACCTGCGCAATGTAAAAGGCTTCCGCTTCAACCACAAAAGGGTGTACCGAATTTACTGCGAGCTATCGCTGAACATGCGAATAAAGCCGAAAAAAAGACTGAAACGGGATAAACCTGAACCCCTGAGGGTGCCAGAAAGCCGCAATGAATGCTGGTCGATGGACTTCATGCATGATCAGCTATCAGATGGTCGCTCCATCCGTTTACTGAATGTCATCGATGACTTTAATCGTGAAGCACTGGCTATTGAAGTGGATTTTTCCCTGCCAGCAAGTCGTGTGGTGAGGACTCTCGAACAACTCATTGAATGGAAAGGTAAACCGACAGCAATACGATGCGATAACGGTCCAGAATATACCGGCAAAGTACTGATGTCATGGGCAGCTCAGCAGAATATAACGCTTCGTTTTATTCAGCCCGGCAAACCTCAACAGAATGCCTATATTGAGCGATATAACCGGACGGTGCGTTATGACTGGCTGGGTCAGCACCTGTTTAACTCACTGGACGAATTGCAGGGCTATGCCACGCAGTGGCAATGGTTTTATAATCACGAACGTCCGAATATGGCACTGAATGGCTTCACGCCGATGCAGCATATTCAACGCATGACCTGATTCTACTTATCACCTCCGTTAAAAATGGGGGGATTACCACAAGTCTTAGTTCTCTGTTTTCAATGATGCTCCCACTATCTGCCTTTTTCACGAATTCAGCCCACCACTGCATCATTGGTCGTCTCTGCTCAAGATAATCTGTACGGTTATAACCACGGCGAACCTCATTCTTATCCACATGGGCTAATGCCGCTTCAATAACGTCAGGTAGAAAACCCTGCTCATTAAGGGCAGTACTAGCAATAGATCGCAAGCCATGAGAGACGAGCACACCACCAAAGCCAGCACGTTTAAGCGCAGCGTTTACTGTTTGGCTATTCTATTCATAGACTGATTCGGTTTGATACGGCTTGGAAAAATGAATTCTCTATTACTACTCAAAGGCTTCATCATTTCTAGAATGGTAAGGGCTTCATCCGATAATGGAACCGTATGATCTCGGTTCATCTTCATTCGAGCTGCGGGGATTTTCCATTCTCGTGCTTCCAGGTCTATCTCGTCCCAGTGGGCTTCAGCCGCTTCGGCAGGGCGGGTGATAGTAAGAAGTTGCCACATGAATAGGCATCGTGTTGGTAGGATAATGTTGGCGGTACGCATGGTCTGCATGAGTTGCGGTAGCTGGTCTGGACGGATACTCGGCATGTTCTTTTTCTGAGGCTTCTCGAATGCCTTGCCAATATTGACACTGGGGACAGCATCAATCAGACCTGTGTTTTGAGCATAAACCATGACCTCATTGATACGTTGGCAAAGACGACGGACAGTTTCCAAGGCTCCTTGGGCCTGAACTGGTTGAACGGCATGAACCAATGTATGAGCTTTAATATCTGTAACGATGACGTCACCAATCACAGGAAAGATATCTCTCTCAAGAGAGCGCCAGATATCTTCTGCATAGTCCTCGGTCACACTGGCTTTCTTCACATTCCACCAACGTTCAGCAACGAGCTGGAAAGTATTGGTTTTAGCTTCAAGCGAACTGCGCAGTTGTTCTTGTTGATGCTCCTGAGGATCGATCTGTTTCGTCAGTAGAGAACGAGACTCTGCACGATAGTTTCGGGCATCAGCAAGGGTAACTGACGGGTAGGGGCCAATACTCTTCTTTGCACGTTTCTTGGTGACAGGACGAATGTAGCGAAACTGCCATATTTTGCTACCGGTGGATTTGATGAGTAGCTCAAGGCCATCGCCATCATAGAGAACGTAGTCCGCTTCCTTAGGTTTGGCGGCTTTGATTTCCGTATCGGTTAACGGCTTGGTTTTTCTTGCCATGGGGAGTCTCCATGCGTTTAGGCCCAACGAAAACAATAGAGCTTTTCGTTGGGCCTATCAATGGGCCTAAAAGGTTCGGATTTAATTAGTTCTCTTCGGACTTAACGGGACAAATTGAGGGCACAAAAAAGCCCGCAGGGCTTGCGCCATGCGGGCTCTTAGGACTTCATCGGATGACTCTGGTAATCACCGATGGAGAATTTTGGTGGAGCTGGCGGGAGTTGAACCCGCGTCCGAAATTCCTACATCCTCGGCACTACATGCTTAGTCAGTCTTTACATTCGCACGCCAGCTGCGGACAGACACGCCACTAACGAACTAGCCTGATTAGTTTTAGCACTTCAGCCCCAGGCAGGACATCCGCGCGATCTCTTTTGGGTTTGACCTCTCTTTATCCCCGTCTTAAGAGCGGAAGCTAGGGAGAGAGGGCTCTTAGCAGGTTATTAAGCTGCTAAAGCGTAGTTTTCGTCGTTTGCGACTATTTTTTTGCGGCTTTTTACGAGGCCAACCGCCCCTCGGCATGCACCTTGGGTTTCGCAAATCCCGTCGAATCCAGAATCAGCCCCAATGTGTTAAGGCAAGTATAACAGACTTGTGACACGCGTGACCAGCCCCTGCAACCCCTTATCCTCAACGATTTAGCGCTCCCGTAGCGCTTCTTTTGCGCGATTAAACGGTTTGATTAAATAGTCGGCGATGGTTTTTTCACCGGTTTTGATATCCACGCTGGCAATCATGCCCGGAACGATCGAGAAATGACGGCCCAGTTTGTTCTGCAAATAGTCCTGATGGGTGCGGATAAACACGCGGTAGTAGAAGACTTCTGGCTTTACTTTGTCCTGAATGGTGTCCGGGGAGATGGTTTCGACCACGCCTTCCAGTCCGCCGTAAATGGCGTAGTCATAGGCGGTAATTTTCACCAGTGCTCGCTGTCCGGGGTGAATAAAGGCGATATCGCGCGGTGACAGGCGTGTTTCTATCAGCAGGTGATCGTCGACCGGTACAATCTCCATCATCTCGCCGTTGGGCGGGATCACGCCGCCAATGGTGGTGACCTGGATGTTTTTCACGATGCCGCGCATCGGGGCGCGGACGGTCAGACGGGTGACGGAATCTTCACGCCCCTTCAAAATGGCCGCCAGCATATCTACTTCGGCGTTGGCTTTTGACAGTACTTCCCGCGCCTGCACGTAATACTGCGAGCGCAGGTCGGTGATTTTTAGTCCGAGGTCGCTTTTTTGTCGCTGCAGGCGCAGCACTTCCACATGGCTGGCGGCGCCGCTTTTCTCCAGCCGCTGGGTGATTGCCAGCTCTTTATTTACCGAGACCAGCGCATCCTGGAGTTCGACCATCGCGTCGGCAAGCTGCGCCCGACGGCTTTTATACAGCCGGGTTTCGGAGGCGATAAGGTCGGGCCAGGCGTTCAGTGCATCGGGAAAGGTCAGCGGCAGATCGTTGACTTCGGCATTGAGTCGCGCGCTGGAGGCCAGCGAAGCGCGGTATCGGGCGGCGCTTTCGCCGACGTTAGATTCCGAGCGGGTCGGGTCGAGACGGGCCACTACCTGATTGGCCTGTACTTTGTCTCCTTCGCGCACCGTCAGTTCGGCGAGGATCCCGCCGTCAAGCGACTGCAGCACCTGTTCGCGCGAGCTGGGGATCACTTTGCCGCTGCCGGTGGAGACTTCATCCAGCGTCCCGAAGTATGCCCAGATGCCCAGAATGGCAAACAGCAGCGTGCTGAGCAGGATAATTCGGCTGGCACCGGAAAAGCGCTGTTCGTGGCGGATGTCGAGGTCGTCCATGGCGGCATCATGCGGATTGGTTTTCATTTTTCCACTCCCGACCGTGAGTCTGTGCAGGCGCGCGACTCGCGTTCAGCGCCTGTGCTTTCGGGGCATCCATCACCAGTTGACCTTCTTTTAACACCACCACGCGCTCGACCAGTTCCAGAACCGGTACGCGATGGGTGGCGACGATCAGCGTGCGGTTGCCGAGCCACTGGTTTAGCCGTTGAATAAACTCCCGCTCGGTATGTTCATCCAGCGAGGCGCTGGGTTCGTCGAGCAGCACAATATTGGGCGAGCGCAGCAGCATTCTTGCCAGCAGAATGGATTGCCGCTGCCCGCCGGAGAGGCCGTTGCCGCCTTCCATAATCGGGTGTCCCAGCCCTTTGGCGAGTTGTTTAACAAAGGTGGCTGCGCCGCCGACTTCCAGCGCGTCGAATATCTGAGCATCGCTGACATGCGGGGCGCCGAGGGTCAGGTTCTCACGCAGGGTGCCAAAAAACAGGCGCGCGTTTTGGCTGAGAAAGCCGATGTTGCGGCGTAAATCGGCCATGTCGATCTGCGCCAGGCTCAGGTTATCGAGCCGGACGTCGCCCTGAATCAGCTCCACACCGCCCGCCATGGCCTGTAGTAGGGTGGATTTCCCCGCGCCGTTACGCCCGAGGATGGCGATGCGTTCCCCTGGCATCACCTCGAGGCGGGCGATGCGCAGCGGCACCTGTTGATCGTCGCTGTGGTAGCGAAAGTGGGCGTTCTCAAACAGATAGTGCCCGCGAAAGATTTCCTGATGTACCCGGTTCTCATCGTGCTGGGTTTCGGTGGGGAGCTGCATAATGCTGTCCAGCCCCGTCTTCGCCGCCTTGACCTGCTGCCAGCGCGCCAACACGCCGCACAGATTTGCCATCGGGGCAATCATTCTTGAGCCGAGCATTGAGGCCGCCACGACCGCGCCGGTAGTCATGGTGCCTTCGATGACCATCGGCGCACCGAACATAATAATCGCAGCGTAGACCAGACTTTGTACCGACATGCCCCAGCCAATCAGTCCTTGAGTCAGCTTGCGCGTGCGCAGTCCGGACTCGCCGGTAATGCGGATGTAGCTGTTCCACTGCTGCAAAAAGCGGTTCTCCGCCTGCATCAGCTTGATGTCCTCCAGCCCCTGGACGCTTTCGACCAGCACCGCGTTACGCAGCGTGGACTCGTGTGCAGCCTGGTTGGCGAGCATAGCCAGCTTCTTCTGTAACAGCAGGCCAGGCAGGATCATCAGGATCGCAGCGACGGGCGCTATCCACGCCAGCTGCGGGGCGATGCAGGCCATCACGACGATAAACAAAAAGAAAAAGGGCAGATCGACAAGGGTCGACAGGGTTGAGGAGGTGATCATCTCCCGTACCTGCTCCAGTTCGCGGAGCTGGGAAATAAAGCTGCCGGTGGAGCGGGGGATGGCGCTGTTACGCAGGCGCAGTGCGTGGCTGAACACGCGATCGGAAATGCGCATATCGGCGCGCTTGCCGAGTACATCCATGATATGGGTACGGGCTTCGCGCAGTAAAAAGCCGAACAGCACCGCCACCAGCACGCCGGTCGAGAGCACATACAGCGTGGGATACGATTGGGCCGGGATCACCCGGTCGTAAACCTGCATCGAGAAGATAATCCCGGCGAGCGACAGAACGTTAATCAGAAACGCGGCTACCATCACCGGCAGGTAAGGCCGGATGTCCTGGAGCACCAGGTCGCGCATCCAGTCCGGCTTAAAGCGCGAAACATAGCGGTCGACCCGACTGTCTTTGAGCGCCGACAGCGGGCGCAGGGCGGTAATGGTGTGGATCTCCGGCAGCAGCTCGGCAATCGCCAGCCGGTTGCGCTGGCCTTCTTCGGCGATGATAAACACATCCAGCGCATCGTTACCGTTGAAGTGCTCTATTACCATAATTTGGCCGTCGCGTAGCTCCGCCACAACCGGTAAACGCCACTGGCTGAACAGCTGTTTTGTGGTATCCAGCGTATGAAACGACAGCCCCGCCTGGCGCGCGAGTTGCGTCAGGGCGAGGGGCTTATTTTTTCCGGCAAACCACGGAGCGTTGGCCTGAATCGCGCCGGGCGAGCAGGTGACGCGATAGTGGCTGGCAATGTGGCTAATGGCCTGTGCCCACAGGTTCAGGGCGGGCTCGCTAATCGTCTCTTCTGCACCCGGCTCGACGTGGCTCATAGCTGGATCTCCACTGACTGGATGCTGCGATTGTTGAGGGCGAACGCCTGGCGCAGCGTGCCGGTATTGTAGAGACAGTTCAGCTGGAGTTGACGAAGCTGGCTTTGGGTTTGCAGTTCGGCAAAGCGGGCCTGATACACCTCCTGCTCGGCGTTAAGCACGTCGAGCAGCGGACGAGAGCCGAGATCCAGATATTGCTGTTGATACAGTTCGCGCGTGCGTTCGCTCAGCCGTTGCTGGCGGCGCAGGATCTGCAGGGCGGTGGCAAGACTCATCGCCTGGCTGCGGGATTCGAGCAGTTTCTGGCGCACGTCAAGGCGGGTGCGCTGGATGGAATACTGCGCCGAGTCTACCGCATGACCAGCGGCGTTGCGTCGGGCGGTGAGTCCGCCTCCCTGATACAGCGGCATCTCGACTTTCACCCACGTGGAGTACTGCGTTTTGTCGAGCACCTCATGGCTGGGATATTTGTCATTGAGATAGTGCTGCACGGAAGGCTCAAGAGAGATAGTGGGCGTCATCTGCGCGTTGGCGTAATCCAGATTGGCCTGTGCAACATTAGCCTGCGCCCAGGCTGCCAGCACGGCAGGTACCAGCCTGTCATCAGGCTTAGTGATGTCGCAGCTGCTGTCCAGTTTCACCGGGAACGCGTTGCTGACGCCGTTGAGCGAATTCCAGCCAAGAAAGCTCATCAGTGTCGCCTTGCTGCTGTCGAGGTTCGCCTGATACTGCGCCAGCTGCGAACGAGCGGATTCGATACGCGCATCGGTTTGTACCACGTCAGAGAGCGACGTGGCTCCTTCATCGTTACGTTGTCGGGTCAGCCTGCCAATGCCGTTCAGAGCGGAGAGTTGCGCTTCGGCGGCGTCGACCATTTGCTGCCAGGACTGTACCTGCACAATGGCGTTGGCAGTTTCGTGGGCGACGGTGTCAATGCTGAGTAAGACGTTAGCCTGCTGCTGGGCGGCCCCCGCAGTCTCGGCGCGTACCTGACTGGCGACTTTGCCAAAGTCATACAGCATTTGCGAGACCGAGATCACCAGCGACGGGCTGAAACCATGATCGTTATAGGTATTGCTGTAGCCGTTGTTCACCCCGGCCGTGACCTGCGGATAGTATTTGGATTTCGCCACGTCGATCTGCTCATTTTGCGAGAGCAGTTTGCCGATCGATTCACGGATCGCAGGATGCCAGCTTACGGCGCGGCTTACCGCATCGTTAAGCGTCAGGTTGCCGGGCGCGGCGGCGCTCAGCGGGAGTTCGGCCACCGATCCATCCAGAGAGGGGAGCATCTGGCTGGTGGCCAGCCCTTCCGGCGTAATGATTTGCGGTTCATCTTCGGCATTCACCTGTAAGGAACAGAGCGTGAATGCCAGCAGCAACGTAACAGAGGCGACATTTCTCATCGTATATCCCTTTCAAAATACGGCAGTGACGACTGTTATTGCCCCGGACGTCGTGGCATCCGGGGCTGTTGTTATGGCGTTTTGGTGCTCACGTCAGGTCACAATATGATTTTGTTGGATCAGCTCATCGAGCGTGGTGTGGACGTTCTCCAGTGTCACAAGACTGGTTGATTGATAGGTGGCGCCCGTACCGTCGCGGTCGATGGACACCACGGTGTTGTTACCGCTGGTGGACACGGTGAGATAATTGCCGAGTGTGGCGTTCTGCCCGTTCCAGCCCACCAGCAGGTCGCCGATATCGATTTTGTCACCCTGCGCCAGCGAGAAGTTGCTCCAGGTGTCCGCGGTTCCGTTGCCGCCGGTTGCATTATTGGCGCTGAGCAGGTGGTAAATCAGCGTATCGCCGTACGCGCTGCCGATAACCCGATCGGCCTCCGCGGTGCTGATCACTTGTGGATTCATATCGATGGTCAACGTGGCGCTATCGGTATGTCCTTTTTGGTCGTTAAGGGTGTAGTTAAACGTCTCTTTGGTCTTGATGGATTCCAGTGAGACATCGCTGTTGAGGGTATAGGTGTAATGCCCATCAATGCCCATTGTCAGTTTGCCGTACAGTCCATTGATCGTGGCGCTGGCGGTGCTGCTGCCCAGCGGATCCAGCGTGGCGGTACTGCCGCCCGCGCCGTTCACCGTCAGCAAGGTGTGCACGCTGGCGATATGGTCGCCGTCATAGATGTTGCCGGTGACGCTATTGACGCCCGCGGTTTCGAAGTTATCGAGATCGACTATTGTCCCTTTCACGCTGGGGGTGATGGTGATGGTGCCTAGCCCCAGCGCACCCGCGTTGCCGGTATAGTCGAGGCGATAGTTCCCGGCGTGCAGCACCAGTCCGTTCAGGGCAATATCAAGATTGCCGCCGATCAGGAGCCCGCCGTTGAAGGTATCCCCGGCAACTTTAACGCCATTGCTGTCGTACAGCGCCCAGGTCACGTTCAGCCCACCCAGCGTCAGCCCTGATGCCACGTTAAAATGCAGCACCACGTTTTGCACCGCTGTACCCGCTGCGACTTCAACTGTTCCGGTACCACTTTTCGAGCTGGGCCCCAGCACAGTGGTCCAACTGGCCGATCCCACGCTGGAATCACTAAAGGGCTGAGACGTATCCTGCAACGTCGTGACCGCCATCTGGCTGCTGGTGTCGTTCACCGCGTCCAGCGCCTGCGGGGTTGGTTTGATGTTCAGCGACGCGCTGCCGGTATCGCCGTTTGGCGCCTTGACCGTGTACACAAAGCTGTCCGGCGTATTGATGCTGTCCGCGCCCAGTCCGCTTTTCAGCGTGTAGCTGTAGTTCCCCTTCGCATCGATAGTGAGTGTGCCGTACTGTCCCTCAATACGGGTTGTGCCTGTTAAATTGACTGCGACGCCGTTCACGTCGGAGATAACCGTATCGGCGGGTGCGGAATCATTGGCCAGAATATTGCCGTTGGTTGAGGCACTCAGACTGTCCACCGCATAGGTGTGATCGGCCTGAATATTCAGGGTGTAGCTGGTTAACAGTGCCAGACCGCCGCCGGCGTTCAGCAGGAACAGGTAGTCACCGCCCGGCAGTGTGATGGTGTAATCTTTTGATTTTCCACCCAATACTGCCGTGACCCAGTTGGGTTGTACCCGATACTGCTCGTATTGTTGAATAGCGTCATTAAAACGGTAGACGTACAGATCGAAGCCGCCGAGCGTTACGCCGAGAACGTCGGCCTGAATCGTCAGCGTGCGGGTGGCGCCATCTTCAACGTTGAATTTGATGGGGTTGGTTAACCCGTCGACCAGACTGACGTCCAGCACATTCCCCAGGCCTACGCTGGCGAGCGTAAAGCCGGTTTGTTTTGATGGTCCGTGGTCGACCACGCTGACCTCGGTGCCGTAGGTCAGTGAGGCGACATCGTCTGCCGCTGTTACCGTACTGGTCGTCGGACCCTGGCCCAGCGCCACCACCAGTTTTGCCGAAGAGTGGTCGTTACCGTGCGTCAGCGTATAGGTGAAGCTTTCAGATCGACCGTATACCGAAGCGGATTTATCGGTGAGGGTGTAGGTATAACTCCCGTCCTGATTAATATGCAGGGTGCCGTATTTACCCTGCACATCAGCCCCGCCCAGCGGAATGTTCACCACATTGCCGTTGCCATCGGTAATCGACGTCACCCGCGTGCCGGATGGGGCGTTATCCTGCCCGTTGGTGGGGTCGGTATCGGTGATGATATTGCCGGATTCGCTGGTGCCACCAGTGATCGATCCGGCGCTGGTTTTGACCACCGCCACGTCCAGACTGGTGAAGGCCCCGGTCGCCAGCAGGCTGGTGTTGTAGCTGACGACACGGTAGTCCCCACCAGTAAGCCCGCCATAGTTGAGCGTCACGCCGGAGGCGCTGAGCGTCAGCAGGTCGGCAAAATCAGCTTTACCGGTATCGACCACCGTCACCCAGGCGTTGAGCGTGGAGTCAAAGCGCTGGATAACAATCTCCATGGTACTCAGCAGCGACAGCACAATGCCGGTTGCTGCCGCGTTGATGGTGATGGTGCCGCTGCCGCCGGTCTGAATGTTGAAGTTGACGAGGGCGGTGTTGTCTCCCAGTACCTTCAGCACATTATCCACCGCACCGACCAGCAGGAAGCCATAATCGCTTTTGTGCTCGTTGGTGACCGTGAAGTCAGTTTGTAACGCCAGACGAGTGACGTTGTCTTCAGCCAGCAGCGGTAAGACCGGCGCGAGGATGCTGGTCGGCGTTGAGGTGTTGCCTGCCGCGTCGGTTGCAGTAGCGGACAACGACTGGCCCTCAATCTGGCGTACCGGTAGGGTGACGCTGTAGACTCCGCTGCTGTTGGCGACCGCCGTGATGCTGCCGCCGCCGGGCAGGGAGATAGTGACCGTACTGCCTGCTTCGGCGATGCCGCTGACCGTGCCGCCGTCGGCGCTGATCAGCACCGATGGCGGCGGCGGTGGCGTGGTATCGACAATGACGTTAAACGCGCCAGACAATACGCCGGAACCGTTGGCGTTAGCCGCACTGGCGGTAAACGCGTGGTTGCCTTCACTGAGCGCGCCGGAGGGGGTAAAGCTCCACAGTCCGTTGCCGTCCGCGGTTGTGGTGCCCATCAATGTTCCGTTGTTGTACAGGCTGACGACGGCGTTAGCCTGTGCCGTGCCGCTGAGCATCGGACGGGTGTCATTGGTGGTTTTTCCGGCGGCGACATTGCCAGTGACCGTACCAATGTCATCAAAAACGCTGGCGATAATCGGTGCGGGTGGCACCCCGGTAAACGGGGCCAGCGCGTTGCCTGACGTGCCGGTATTCCCGGCGGCATCCTGCGCGCTAACCTGCAGCGTTTGTCCGCTGATCTGCGGCGGGTTGAGGGTAAAGGTGAAGTTGCCGGCGGCGTTGGCCGTGGCGGTGCCGAGCACGGTGCCGCTGCTTGTTGTGACGATCACCGTGCTGTTGGCTTCCGCAACGCCGGTCAGCACAGTACCGTTGGCGTTCACCGACAGAGCGGTGGGAATACCCGGTGCGATGGTATCGACCACAATCGACGCGGCAGCCGACATGCCGCTGGTATTGCCCGCGCTGTCCGTTGCGGTAATAGTAAATGAATGGGGGCCCTGACCCAGTGCGGTAGACGGGGTGTAGTTCCAGTTGCCGCTGCCATCCGCCGTTACGCTGGTGACAAAGTTGCCGTTGTCATAAATATCAACCCGGGCATTGGCTTCCGTGGTGCCGTTTAACGTGGGGCGCGCGTCATTGGTGGGCTGGTTGTTGCCAATCGACCCGGTATTGGGACCGACATCATCAACAATGCTGCTAATTGACGGCAGCGTGGGGGCGGTGGTGTCCACGTTAATCGTAAAGCCCACCGTTGCACCGCTGGTGTTGCCCGCGGGGTCGGTGGCGGTGACGGTAAAGGTGTGCGAACCATTCCCCAACGGTGTCGTTGGGGTAAACGACCAGCTGTTGTTACTTTGCACGAGAGCAGTGCCGAGTAGCGTGCTGCCGTCATAAATATTGACGGTGCTGCCCGCTTCGGCGGTACCGTTAAGTGTAGGGCGGGCGTCATTGGTCAGTTGCCCGTTGCTCAGTGCGGCATTAAACACGCCGCCAGTGATGTCATCCACCACCGAGGTAAGGATCGGCGTTGATGGCGCAACGGTATCAACGTTAAGAATAAATCCGCTTGACGCCGGGCCGACGTTTCCGGCCGCATCCGTGGCGATGGCGGTAAAGACATGCTGGCCGTTACCCAGCGTAGTGGACAGAAACTCCCAGGTACCGTCTATTGTTGCGGTAACTGTCGTCAGCAGCGTGCCGTTGTCGTAAATGGCAATCCGGGCGTTGGCCTCCGCAGAACCGCTCAGCACGGGGCGGGTATCGTTGGTCCAGGCACCGCTCGACAGCGTGCCGGTGCCCGGTTGTACGTCATCAAAGGCCTGGATAATGGTGGGTGCCAGCGGGGCGACGGTATCCACAATCAGGGCAAACCCGGCAGACGACACGCTGACGTTGCCGGCCGCGTCGGTGGATGTCACCGTCAATACGTGATTGCCGTTACCCAGCGCACTCCCCGGTGTGAAATTCCATACGCCGTTTCCGTCTGCAGAAACCGTGTCGATAAGCGTGCCGTTGTCATAGATTTTGACCGTCGAATTGGCCTCCGCCGTACCGTTAAGGGTAGGGCGCGCATCGTTTGTCGCCTGACCGTTGTTCAGATTTCCTGTTAGTGGGCCGACATCATCGCTGACCTGGGTAATAACCGGCGTGTTCGGTGATACCGTATCAACCGTGAACGTAACGCCGCTGGAGGCCGGGCTGGTATTGCCCGCGCTGTCGGTGGCGGTGGCGGTCAGCGTATGCGGACCGTTACTCAGAGCGTCCGTTGGCGTAAAGCTCCAGGTGCCGCCTGCACCGACAGTGGTGGTGCCAATGGGCAAACCGTCGCTCAGGATAGTTATCGTTGCGCCGATTTCACCTGTTCCACTCAGCGCTGGACGGGTTTCGTTGGTCGTCTGGCCGTTACCTATTGGCCCGGTGGTGGGGGCCGTGTTGTCCTGTACGTTACCGATGACCGGCGCCAGCGGGGCAACGGAATCCAGTTCAAGGGTAAAGGCGGAGGACGCCCCACCCGTATTACCGGCTTGGTCTGTGGCTGTTGCGGTGAAGACATGCTGCCCCTGACCCAGCGCGTTTTCTGGTGTGAAGGTCCAGTTACCGGATTCGTCTACCCGCGCGGTACCTATTTCGACACCCTTATCTTTTATCGTGATAGTCGCCCCGGCTTCCCCTTTGCCGTTCAGCGTTGGCTGCGCGTCGTTAGTCAGTTGCCCGTTCGTCAGTGAGGTATTTCCCGGTTGGTCGTCAATCACCGAGGTGATGATTGGCGCGGCTGGCGCCAGTGTATCGACAACCAGCAGGAACGGCGGCGTTGCCGGGCTGATGTTGCCGGCGCCATCGGTGACGGTAGCGGTTAACGCGTGATTGCCTTCACCGAGCGCTGGGGCAGGTGTAAAGCTCCAGTTGCCGTCTGCGTCGCTGGTGGTGGTGCCAATTACCGTACCTTTATCAAGAATAGTGACGACCGAATTCGCCTCGGTCACGCCTTCCAGTGTTGGGGTGTTGTCGTTGGTCGACTGCCCGGAGGTGAGCATCTGGTCCGTGCCGACGTTGTCCTTCACCGTCACAATGGACGGCGCGTCCGGGACTAAGGTATCGACAATAATGCGGAAACTGTCGGAGGCAGCGCCCTGGTTGCCTGCGGCATCCGTCGCGCGCACAGTGAAGTCATGCGGGCCTTCGCCCAGGGCATTGGTTGGGGTATAGCTCCAGAATCCGCTGCTGTTGACGGTGGTAGTGGCATAGACACCGTTGCCATCGTAGAGAGTGATGGTTGCGCCTGCTTCGCCGGTACCGTTAAAGGTTGGTCGGGAATCGTTGGTAAGTTGTCCTTTGTCTAACGTGCCCGTACCGGGCGTGACATCGTCAATAATGCTGGCGATGGTCGGGGCCAGCGGGGCGACGGTATCGATAGTGATGGTGTAATTAGGTGATTGACCGCTCTCTGCACCACCTACCGTTTGCGACACGGTGAAGTTATACGCGGTACCGTTTGTCAGTGGCGTGGACAGTTGATAGCTCCATGCGCCGGAGGTGGCGTCGGCGGTCACTGTGTCGAGTAGGGTCCCATTTTGGTAAATGTTTACCGTAGCCCCCGGAGTGGCGGTTCCTTGCAGCAGCGGTAAGGTGTCATTGGTGGTTTTACCGTTGCCAATCACCCCCATGACCGGGGCCACATCGTCCACAATTTCCAGCGTCGGCGGGTGGGGGATGCTGGACGTCGCGGCGTTAAACGGCGTGGGATCGCTCTGATTACCTGCCGGGTCCTGGGCGATAGCGTCCAGTACCTGACCGGTTGTTTGCGCCGGTGAGAGGGTAACGGAATAATTTCCCTCGTCGTCGGCAATACCCTGACCGAGAATCGTGTTGTCGCGGCGAATGATAACGGTGCTGCCCGGTTCGGCCGTGCCGCTAACCAGCGTCCCGTTTGGATCTACGCCACTGACGGTTGGCATTGCAGGTGGCAAGGTATCGACGATTAACGTCACGGGGTTTCCTGCGGCCAGCACGTTACCGGCAGCGTCCTGGGCACCGAAAGTCAGCGTGTGAGTGACGTTGGGTGTCAGGGGAACATCTATACTCCAACTGCCGTTCGCCGCGACGGTGGCCGTGGCAATCGCTACGGGATTGCTGCCATCGAAAATTAACACTGTACTGCCCGGTGTACCGGTCCCACTGATCGTCGGGGTGGTATCGTCCGTGACGCTGTTGTTGGTTAGCGAACCGATAATAACCCCAGCGTCATCTTCAATATCCGTGACCTGGGGCAACTTCAATGCTGTGCTGTTCACCGTAAACGAGACGCTGTTTGAGGCGTCGCTGGCATTTCCTGCCGCATCGGTGGCGATGGCGGTCAGCGTGTAGCTGCCGTTGGTCAGCGCCGGGTTGGGCGTGATACTCCAGACGCCGCCTGCAACAGTAGCCGTGCCAATTACCGTACTGCCATTGTACAGGGTGATTATGTCACCGTTGGAGCCGGTTCCGCGGATGGTCGGCGTGGTGTCATCCGTCACCGCGCCGGCGGCGAGATCGCCTCTGACATCGCCGACGTCATCATTAACCGCGGTGATAACCGGCGGCGCGGACGGCGTCGTATCGATGCCCAGGGTGACGGCATCCGAACGCGGGCTAACGTTGCCCGCCGGATCGGTGGCGGTGAGGGTGACTTGATAGCTGTCCGGATTAATCGGGTCGGTTGGCGTAAAGCTCCAGGTGCCATCCGCCCCGACCGTCGCCGTGCCTAGCGGTTCGGTTCTGCCGTCAAGATAGATGGCGATAACATCTCCGGCACTCCCGGTACCGCTGAAGGTTGGCGTGGTATCGTTGGTGATGCCGTTGGTGATAATTCCCGTTATCGGATTGACGTCATCGGTTATGGTTGGCGGCTCTGGCTTCGCGGGCGGCAGGTTATCTACCGTCAGCGTAAAGCCGGCGGACGGGATCCCCGTGTTGCCAGCCACGTCCGTCGCTGTGGCGGTGAATTTGTGTGGACCGTCTGTAAGTAACGTTGGAGTAAAGGTCCAGGTGCCGTTTGGCTGCACGGTGGCCGTACCCAGACGGACGTCATTATCAAAAACGGTAATTGTCGCACCCGGCTCGCCGGTGCCTGACAGCTTGGGGTTGTCGCTTTTGGTGCTCCCGCCGTTAGCCAGCAGTTTTGTCTCACTGCCAATAAGTCCTTCCGCTGAGGTGATAACAGGGGCGGCTGGCGGCGTGGTATCAATCGTCAGCGTGAAATTACCGGCACTGCTGGCGTTACCCGCTTTATCTGTCGCAATAGCTGACAACGCGTGTGGACCCTCACTCAGCGGTTGAGTGACCTGAAAACTCCAGCTTCCTTCCGGCGTCACTGTGGCAGTGCCTATGGGGGTAGCCCCATCGTAAATTGTGATCGTGGAATCTGCGACTCCGGTGCCTTTCAGCAGCGGGAGGGTATCGTCTGAACGTCCGCCATTAGCCAGGTCGCTTTGCAAACTGCCTACGTCGTCTGTGGCGCTCGAAATAATGGGGGCATCGGGCGCTTTGGTGTCGACCGTTATGATGACAGGGGGGGCGGTGACGACGTTACCGGCGGCATCCGTTGCGGTCAGCGTAAAACGGTGGGTGCCTTCGCTAAGGGCCTCATTGGCTGGCACGCTATGGCTCCAGGTGCCTGTTCTGTCGATAAGAATAACCATCATCTGCAGGCCATTATCATACAGCGTCACCAGCGAGCCGGGTTCACCGGTTCCCGAGAACGTGGGGGTTTTGTCATTGGTGACCCCGTTGTTCGCGACGTTACCGGTGATGCTGCCGACGTCATCGTTGATAAGCGTAATGGCCGGCACGGTGGGGGCGATACTGTCGACAATGATTTTCCAGCTGGCGGCACTGCTGGTGTTACTGGCGGCATCGATAGCCGTCACCGTAAAGACGTGCGCGCCCTGCGCCAGCGCGGTGGTGGGCGTGTAGTTCCAGTTGCCGTTGAGATCGGCGGTAACGATGGTTAACAGTACGCCATTGTCGTAAATGTTGACCTTAGACCCGGCCTCAGCAGTGCCCTCAATTTTGGGTTTATCGTCGTTGGTCAACCCATCATTCTTGATGGATCCAAGGATATCTTCGACATCGTCAGTGACGGCGATAATAATGGGCTGTTCGGGTGCAGTGAGATCTGGTGCTATTGCTGAAGTTGGCAGGCTTTCGTTGCCTTTGCCGTCCGTGGCGGTGACGGTGACCGTCTCACTGTTGATTTTCGCCGGTGCGATTGACACGGTGAAATTGCCGCCGCTGTCCGCCTGGCCCTTGCCAATAATATGACCATCGCTGTCTTTGACGGTGACGGTACTTCCGGCCTCGGCGTGGCCGCTCACCGACCCTCCATTTCCAGCGACGATAACATCTGTCGGTGCATCCGGTGCCGTGGTATCCGGCGCGGTGACGGAGGCATTGCCCCCTTTGTTACCTGCTGCATCGGTCGCGTTTGCCGTCAGGATCTCACCATTCGTCTGCGGCGGTACCAGCGCTGCGGTGAAGTCCCCATCTGCAGTGGCTGTCGTTGTGCCAATGATATTGCCGCGTGGATCCAGAATATTGACCGTACTGTCAGGCTCGGCCTTGCCGGTGACCTCGTTGCCCGCGCCATTAATCACCAGGTTTGTGGGCGGTTGTGGGGCGGTGATGTCCGGCGCAACTGCCGTTTCTGGCGGGCTTGAGTTTCCTGCCGGATCGGTCGAGATGGCTGTCAGCGTTTCGCCATTGGTCTGCGGCGGTTTGATGGTAATGGTAAATGAACCATCCGGCCCGGCGACGCCGCTGCCAATGGGGGTATTTTTACTGTCGGTGATCACCACGGTATTGCCGGGCTCGGTTTTCCCAGTTACGACAGCACCATCTGCCGAGACGTTGAGATCGTCAGGCGCAGACGGCGGCAGAGTATCAATATTAATGTTGAATGCGGTCGACACTCCCCCGGTACCCGACTGGTTGGTTGCGGTGACGGTAAAGGCGTTCGGGCCGTCATCCAGCGGTGAGCTTGATGTCCAGCTCCAGTTGCCGTTGCCGTCAGCCTGTACGCTGTCGACCGCTACGCCGTTGTCGTAAATATTCACCGTGCTGTTGGCGTCAGCGGTACCGGAAAGCGTGGGCTTGTTATCGTTAGTCGCCTGATTATTGCTCAACGGCCCGGTTGACGGGGCGACGTCATCCATCACGCTGACGATAACCGGTACGCCAGGATAGCCTGAGTTCTGAGCGTTGAATGGTGTGTCTGGCCCGACGTTGCCCGCTTCGTCATGAATTTTTGCGGTAAGTGATTCACCGTGGGTCTGCGACGGTGAAATCGCGATGCTGAAAGTGCCGTCCTGGCCTACAACGGCCGAACCCAGCAGCAGATTATTACTGCCGATAATACTGACCGTGCTGCCTGGCTCTGCGCTGCCGGTGACCGTTGTCCCTTCCGGGTTGACGTTGGTAATCGCTGCCGCCGGAGGCGGGGTGATATCGACAGTGAAGGTGGGCACGGTGGTTTCTGCACTGACGTTACCTGCAGGGTCGGTTTGCGTCAGCGTCAGATTGTGAACGCCTTCGCTCAACGGCGTATCCGGTGTGAATGTCCAGTTACCATTCTCATCAACCTGCGTCATGCCAATCAGGATACCGTTGTCGTAGACGCTGATGACATTGCCGGCAACACCGATACCAGAGAGCGTCGGCGTGTCATCGTCGATCACGGCGTTACTGGCGATAAAACCTTGAATGGATCCGACATCATCGAGTTCCTGAGAGAGAGCAGGCGCATCAGGGGCGAGGGTATCAATGATAATAACCCAACTGTTTGACATGCCACTGCTGCCCGCGCTGTTCGACGCGCTGACTGTAAACTGGTGGGTACCATCCGCGAGAGGGGGAGATGGTGTAAATGACCAGTTACCACTGGCATCGATGGTGATCTGGCCAATCTCTTTGCCATTATCGAAAATATGCAACGTGGTATTAGCCGTTCCCGTCCCTTGAAGCGTAGGGGTATTGTCGTTGGTGGACTCCTGTTGATTGACAATGCCAGTAATCAGCTCCTGGTTATCGACTACGCTGGTGATGACGGGAACGCCGGGGAGCGCTGGCGTTGTTGGTGGGGTTCCACCGTCGCCATCGCCATTTCCACCTCCAGGGTTATTACCGTTGCCGTTTCCCGGATTATTCCCGTTTCCATTCCCGTTCCCGGGATTATCACCACTGCCACCACTGCCACCACTGCCACCACTGCCACCACTGCCACCACCGCCACCGCCACCGCCACCGCCCGCCGCGAGGGCAATTCCGCCCGCCGCCGCCACGCCGCCAAGAACCCACGGCCAGACTGCGCCACCGTCATGACTGCCTTCAGCCGCCATCAGCGGTGTGAGATCGTCCAGATGCTGGAAGTGGAATGCGCCATCAGTATCCTGAACCCACCACAGTGCACCGTTGCTGTCTTCGAGAACGAGTTGGCTTTTATCACTGCCGTTTGCGACATAGAAGTTTTTAATCGTAATTACGTCACCTGAGCGGAGTGTGACCACCAGATCCTGGTTAATACGGGTCAGTTGGCTGATGTCTTCACGCGAAACGGATAATTTCACGATGGACGGTGTACTGAGCGTCACTTCAGAGGCTTCAACATTCGTAGATACACCAGTCAACTTTGATACAACGGCGAGATGACGCATATGTTCACTCCTGATGGCTTGCCGGGGGAATTAATCCGCAACAGCGTTCTGGGAAAATGAGCAGACAGGTGCCCCGTTCATCGTGAATATGAATTTACACATGTAGTTTCATTGATTAGGTCACAGAGATGTCTGTTTGGTTAGTAAATAAAAATCGGCCTCGGCGTTGAATAGTTCTTTCGTATTAGATGATATAGTCAGAAAGAAAGTATTCCGCAACTTCTGCCTGTTAAAAATATACGGCGATATTTCAGGTGGGTTAGTGTAAACGCCACACAAAATATATGTTTTTTATTATGTTATTGTATTTTAAGTGATTTATTTTTAGCGTGCAGCATGAATTTATAATAAACATCAGTGATAATAATGTTATTAAAATGAAGTGAAATAGACGGAAAAAATTCTTGAGGTTTTATTTTTATTGGACTACAGGCATCATGAAATAACACGGTGATTTACTTGATATTTGAACGATTCAGCAGTATTAAACTATAAGTGTGATGAATATATTGAGGGGGATTCAATAACTAAATAATAAGGACCAGTCCCATAATGAGAGACTGGTCACAAAACAAAGGTGTTATCTGCCAGCATTTTTCATAATACGTGCTTTATCCACCTGCCACTCACGCTCTTTCACATCGGAACGTTTATCGTGCTGTTTCTTACCTTTAGCGACGCCAATTTTCACTTTGCACCAGGCGTTTTTCCAGTACAGAGACAGTGCCACGACGGTGTAACCTTCGCGGTTCATTCGGCCATACAGCGAATCGAGCTCGCGCTGGTTTAACAGCAGTTTACGGGTACGAGTGGGATCGCAGACCACGTGCGTTGAGGCAACTGCCATCGGGATAAAGTTGGCGCCAAACAGGTAAGCTTCACCGTCTTTAAGAATGACATAGCTGTCGCTGATGTTGGCTTTACCCGCGCGCAGGGATTTGACTTCCCAGCCTTGCAGAGCGAGTCCAGCTTCGAACTCTTCTTCAATAAAGTATTCGTGTCGTGCGCGCTTGTTAAGCGCGATTGTGGCTGAGCCAGGTTTGTGTGCTTTTTTCTTCGTCATAATGCCGCTCAGTATAGGTAATCTGGAATCGAAAAACACCCCATTTCATCCAGCGGGGCGCAAGGCGCTATCTTAGCACGAGTTGGGCTATAGCGTTTTTTTTAGCGGATGATAAATGGTATTATTTGCTCGATTGATATAGATGGAAATTGTTATGCCTCAGATTAGCCGGACCGCTTTAGTACCTTACAGTGCGGAACAGATGTATCAGCTAGTGAATGATGTGAAATCCTATCCCCAGTTTTTACCGGGTTGCACCGGAAGCCGCGTACTGGAGTCGACTCCTGGACAGATGACGGCAGCGGTGGATGTGTCTAAAGCAGGGATCAGCAAAACGTTCACCACGCGCAACCAGTTGACTAATAACCAGAGCATTCTGATGCATCTGGTCGATGGCCCCTTCAAAAAACTCATTGGCGGGTGGAAGTTTACGCCGCTCAGTCATGAAGCGTGCCGTATTGAGTTTCAGCTTGATTTTGAGTTCACTAACAAGCTCATTGAGCTGGCGTTTGGCCGTATCTTTAAAGAGCTGGCGTCGAACATGGTGCAAGCCTTCACGGTGCGTGCGAAAGAGGTTTACAGTGTCAGTGTCAGCTAAAATGGTCGTCGAAGTCGCGTATGCGCTACCCGAAAAGCAATATTTACAGCGCGTGACGCTGCAAGAGGGCGCGACGGTTGAAGAGGCCATTCGCGCGTCTGGATTACTGGAATTGCGCCCTGATATCGACCTCAGTAAAAACAAAGTGGGGATCTACAGCCGCCCGGTAAAACTTGCTGATGCTGTGCATGATGGGGATCGGGTAGAAATTTACCGGCCATTGATTGCCGATCCAAAAGAGTTGCGCAGGAAGCGGGCGGAGAAGTCTGCCAACAAATAGCAGGCAATAAAAAAGGTGCTCAGCGAGCACCTTTTTTGCTATCTGAAGACCTACTTATTGATTACCGGTCAATGCGGGCTTGTTATCAATATTGGTCAACACGCCATTGCTGTTAAAGGTCAGCGTCAGCGTTTGCTGCGTTACGCCTTCGTGTCCTGGTTGCTGACGGAACACATAGAACCAGGTGTTGGTGCCAAAAGGATCGGACATCATCGGTGTACCCAGAGCATAAGCAACCTGCTGTTGCGTCATACCGACACGAACTTTGGACACATCGTTAGCGGTCAGATAGTTTCCCTGGTTGATGTCAGGACGGTAAACCACTCGCTCCAGAGTGGAACAGCCTGCGGTCAACATCAGTAGTACTGCTGCAGCAGCAGTCAGCGTTTTACAGCGCATAGTGATTTGATTCCTTTTCGGGCCCGAGCAGTACGCGGCTCATATGTAATATGCCGATGATAATAGACCTTTCACCACTTTAAAACCTTTTGCTGTCGGGTCGGACGGCGATTTTATGTTGAACTCAGACCGTTACAAGAGAAAAAAGTTTATGCTGCCAGCAGTTCTTTTGCATTTGCGAGGGTATTGCGCGTCACTTCGCTACCGCCAAGTAAGCGGGCGAGCTCCTGCAGGCGCGCGCGTTTATCCAGTGGTTGCATATGTGTTTCGGTCATCGCGCCGTCGGTTTCTTTGCTGACGTAGAAGTGTTGATGTCCGCAACCGGCAACCTGCGGCAGGTGCGTGACGCACATAACCTGCGTGGATTCACCGAGCTGGCGCAGTAGTTTGCCGACGACCGCGGCTGTTGGACCGCTAATACCGACATCCACTTCATCGAAAATCAGCGCCGGAGTTTCCATTTTACGAGCGGTGATCACCTGAATAGCCAGTGCGATACGCGACAGTTCCCCCCCAGATGCGACTTTTGCTATAGGCTGTATCGGCTGGCCTGGGTTGGTGGTGACCTTAAATTCAATGCGATCGGCACCGTCTACACTCAGATGGTGTTCATCAAACTTCACCTCAATGCAAAAGAGTCCGTGCGGCATAGAAAGTGCTTGCATGCTCTCTGTAATGAGCTGCCCTAACTCCTGAGCATAGTGTTGGCGCTGGTGGTGCAGCGTCTTTGCTGTTTCCAGTGCCAGCTTGTGATGAGTGTTCACCGCCAGAGTGAGGGTTTCGAGTGAATCTGCCTGATCGTCAAGTTGCTGCTGTTCGTCCAGCAGGGACTGATAGAACTGCGGGAGCGCTTCAGGTGCGACATGGTGTTTGCGCGCCAGAGAGATTTGTTTTGCGATGCGCTGCTCAAGCTCGAATAACCGGTTAGGGTCCAGATCCAGCCGGTCACAATAGTGGCGCAGCTCGTCGCTGGCTTCGCTGAGTTGAATGGTTGCCTCTTCAAGCATGTCCAGAATACCGGAAAGCTTATTGTCCATACCCGCCAGTTCGCTGACCAACTGCTTTGCCGTGTACAGCTGGCTTTGCAGATTAGCGTCTTCGCCATCTGCCATGATAGCCAGCGCCTGTTGGCTGGTGGTGAGCAACTGCCCGCTGTTAGCCAGGCGCTTGTACTCTTCATCGATCTGCTCAAACTCACCCGCCTGCGGGCTAAATTCGTTTAGCTCTTTCAACTGATACTGCAACAGCTCTGCCCGGGCAGCGCGTTCCTGGCTTTGCTGCTGATGATGTGCCAGGTCGCGGCAGCTCTGATGCCACAGTTGATAGCGCGTCGCCATTTCCTGAATAAGAGATGCCTCATTGGCATAGCCGTCCAGCAGGGATTTTTGGTGTTCAGATTTCGTCAGCAGTTGATGCGCGTGCTGGCCGTGGATTTGAATTAACAACTGGCCGAGCTCGCGAAGCTGCGACAGTGGTACCGCGGTGCCGTTGATAAAGCCACGGGAACGCCCATCGCTACTGATAACGCGGCGTAGCAAGCATTCACGACCTTCTTCAAGCTGGTTTTCTTCGAGCCATTGCAGCGCCGCTGGCGTGTCCTTCAGGGAGAAGCGGGCACACAGATCGGCACGCGTAGCGCCAGCGCGCACCATGTCGGCATCGGCACGTCCGCCAAGGCACAAACCGAGGGCATCAATGGCAATGGACTTACCCGCCCCGGTCTCACCGGTGATGACGGTCATTCCGCTCTGAAAATCGATCTCAAGTTCACGAACGATAGCAAAATTGCTGATGGTCAGTTGTGCCAACATAGCTGTTTTCCTGTATGAAAAACCATAACTGTAATTACATACAGTATAAACTGGTTTTTTATACAGTAAAGAGGCTGAAGGTAAATTAAAATAATTTTTTTGACCAGCCGAGCTTGGTACTTAATGTATTGAAATAGCTGTAGTCTTTAGGGTGAATCAGGTTTAAATGATAATCACAGCGGCGAATCAACACGTCTTCACCTTCCTGTATAGGCAGGGCAATCTGGCTGTCGCAGCTAATTTCAAGATCGCTACGGCGGTGTGAGAAGCGCAGGCGAATGGTGCTGCTACTGTTGATCACCAGCGGTCGCGCTGAGAGCGTGTGCGGGAACATTGGTACCAGCGTAATGGCATCCAGAGAAGGCGTCAGGATTGGGCCGCCGGCAGAGAGCGAGTAGGCAGTAGAGCCGGTTGGCGTGGAAATAATCAGTCCGTCTGAACGCTGGGAAAACGCAAAGACCTCATCAATATAGACTTCAAATTCAATCATGTGCGCGACTTTACCCGGGTGCAGCACCACTTCATTGATCGCGGTACTGATACGCTTCTGGCAATCTTGCTGGCACACCTGGGCTTCAAGTAAAAAGCGCTTTTCACTGATGTAATGGCCTTCCAGCACATCGGCTAATTGCTGATGGGCATTGTCCGGGTCAAGGTCGGTGAGAAAGCCCAGGTTGCCACGGTTGATCCCGATGACCTTAATGTCATAGCGTGCCAGAGTGCGCGCAGCACCGAGCATATTGCCATCTCCGCCCACCACTACCGCGAGGTCCGCCTGCTGACCAATTTCTGCCAGCGTGCCGGTTTGCACATTTTTCAGCTGCAGTTCGCGGGCGATTTGTTGCTCCACGATAACCTGATACCCTTTTGTGCACAGCCAGCGGTAAAGCATTTCATGTGTGGTCAGTGCAGTGGGGTGGCGTGGATGCCCCACAATGCCAATACACTTGAAATGTTTATTCATTTTCTCGAGGTCCTTGTAGCGAAGATGAGTGACAATGTGAGTACTTCCCTTGAATCCCTGAATCTTATCCCCATAATAAGTCAAGTTAGCGAGATGAATGCGAAAAAACGCGGAGAAATTCATGAGTAGTAAAGAACAGAAAACGCCTGAGGGGCAAGCCCCGGAAGAAATTATCATGGATCAGCACGAAGAAGTTGAGGCGATTGAACCAGACGCTTCTGCTGAGCAGGTGGATCCGCGCGATGAAAAAATTGCGAATCTGGAAGCTCAGCTTACTGAAGCCGAAACGCGCGAGCGTGACAGCGTGTTGCGCATGAAAGCTGAAATGGAAAACCTGCGTCGTCGTACCGAACTGGACGTAGAAAAGGCGCATAAGTTCGCGCTGGAAAAATTCGTTAACGAACTGCTGCCGGTGCTCGATAGCCTGGACCGTGCGCTGGAAGTAGCGGACAAAGACAACGATGCCATGTCGGCGATGATCGAGGGTATCGAACTGACCCGTAAATCGATGCTGGATGTGGTGGCGAAGTTTGGCGTGCAGGTGGTTGCGGATATCGATGTGCCGATGGACCCGAACGTGCATCAGGCGATTGCCATGGTTGAGTCTGACGACGTTGCGGCCGGTAACGTACTGATGGTGATGCAGAAAGGTTATACCCTGAACGGACGTACCATCCGCGCGGCGATGGTGTCTGTGGCGAAAGCCAAGGGCTAATCAGCCTGTCGCGGCGGGTAATGCAGATGCGTTACCCGCCACGATATTATCATCCCTGGTCCGCCACGCTCTCCCGCAGCGGTTTTACCGGCAAGACCTGCACCTGTTTAATCATATTATCCTGTACGTCGAGAATATCGATATCGTACTGGCCAATGCGCACCCGCGTACCGGCCACCGGGATCTCTTCCAGCGCTTCAAGAATAATCCCGTTTACGGTTCGCGCATCGTCTTCCGGCAGGTGCCAGTTAAAGGCTTTGTTGATTTCGCGAACGTTGGCGCTGCCGTCAATTATCACTGAACCGTCATTTTGCGGGGTGACTTCCTCGGCAAGCGTAGGTGACATGGAGGTGGTGAAGTCGCCGACAATCTCTTCCAGGATATCTTCGACCGTCACCAGGCCCTGAACGTCGCCATATTCGTTAACCACCAGGCCAACTTTCTTTTTGTTGCGCTGAAATTTGATTAGCTGGGTGCTGAGCGGCGTGCCTTCCGGGATGTAATAGATCTCATCAGCGGCGCGCAGCATGGTCTCTTTGGTGAATTCTTTTTTCTCTGCCATCAGGCGCCAGGCTTCGCGTACGCGCAGCATACTAATGGTATCGTCCAGCGAGTCGCGGTAAAGCACAATGCGGCCGTGCGGGGAGTGCGACAGTTGACGCACGATTGATTTCCAGTCGTCGTTGATATCAATCCCGATGATTTCGTTTCGCGGCACCATGATGTCGTCAACGCTGATTTTTTCCAGATCCAACACCGACAGCAGCATATCCTGATTACGGCGCGAGATTTGCGAGCGCGATTCATTCACCAGCGTTCGCAGTTCGTCTTTACTCAGGGAACTGCTTATCACGATATCCGTTTTGATGCCCATCATACGCATCAGCAGACGGGTAATGGTGTTCAGTAACCACACCAGCGGCATCATCAGAATTTGGAGTGGCGCCAGTAAGAAACTGCTGGGATAGGCGACTTTTTCGGGATACAGCGCGGCGATGGTTTTTGGCAGTACTTCAGCAAAAACCAGCACCACAAAGGTCAGCACCCCGGTGGCAATCGCCACACCCGCATCGCCATACAGACGCATACCGACGATGGTGCCAAGCGCGGAGGCGAGAATGTTGACCAGGTTATTGCCGATAAGCACCAGGCTTATCAGGCGGTCCGGTTTGCGCAGGAGTTTTTCAACGCGCTTTGCCTGACGATTCCCCTGCTTGGCCCGGTGGCGCAGGCGGTAGCGGTTCAGGGTCATCATTCCGGTTTCGGAACCGGAAAAATAGGCTGAAATAACCACCATGATGAGAAGCGTAACAATGAGCGTGGTGGTGGAGATGTGTTCCACGTAGGGTTCCTTAAAGACTTAACTCACAAGCTGTTGCAGTATGCGACTACCGAAATAGGCCAGCGTCAGAATGCCTGCACCTGCGACGTTAAACCAGACGACACGACGTCCGCGCCAGCCCTCATGGTAATGTCCCCATAGCAGAACGATATAGACAAACCATGCCACGATAGAGAGCACGGCTTTATCAATATTTTCGGTACTGAACAGGTTGTGCATGTAAAACAGGCCAGTGCACAGGGTCAGCGTCAGCAGAACCACGCCTATCTGAGTGATGTGAAACATTTTGCGTTCAATGCTCATCAGCGGCGGCATTTCATTGTTGAACGCCAGTTTTTTGTTTTTCAGCTGATAATCGATCCACGCCAGCTGCAGTGCGTACAGGGCGGCAATGATCAGCGTGGCATAGGACAAGAGCGAGAGCCCGATGTGGATCATCATGCCCGGTGTGGCTTCAAGGTGGGTGATGTACTCGTTGGGCATAAACGTGGCGCAGGCCAGATTGATTAATGCAAACGCATACACGATCGGCAGCAGCAGCCAGCCGCGATTGCGTGAGGCCACAATGGTCATTACCGTACAGATCATCAGGCTAACCAGAGAACCGACGTTCAGCAGGCTCAGGTTTTGTCCATTCTCGCCACCGGGCAAAATACGTGCTTCCAGGGCAAAAGCGTGGCACACCAGCGCGATAACCGCAGAAAGGATAGCCATACGCCGCCAGCCGCTGTTTTTTTGCAGCAGAGCGGGAACGATCAGCGCAAGGCTGACGGAATAGGCGACAAGGGCGAACAAAGCAAAAACGGGCATATAGGTGTCGACAGTTGACCAGTGATAAAGAAAAGCAGTATAGCGTTACGTGACCGCTGCTCCAACCGTTGCATAACAACAAAGGCGGCTTCATGTTATACTGCGACAAAATTCTGTTGATGTGTCGTGCAAGCGACCGACCGTTTCCACCCCAGGCGAGAGACAATGTTTGATAATTTAACCGATCGTTTGTCGCGCACGCTGCGCAATATCAGTGGCCGTGGACGCCTTACTGAAGACAACGTTAAAGAAACGCTGCGCGAAGTGCGCATGGCGCTGCTGGAAGCTGACGTTGCGCTGCCGGTAGTGCGTGAGTTTATCAATCGCGTAAAAGAGAAAGCGGTTGGTCATGAAGTTAACAAAAGCCTGACCCCGGGTCAGGAATTCGTCAAAATCGTTCGCAGCGAACTGGTTGCGGCGATGGGCGAAGAGAACCAGACCCTGAATCTGGCCGCTCAGCCACCGGCCGTGGTGCTGATGGCGGGTCTGCAGGGTGCCGGTAAAACGACCAGCGTGGCGAAACTGGGTAAGTTCCTGCGCGAGAAGCACAAGAAGAAAGTGCTGGTCGTCTCTGCCGACGTTTATCGTCCGGCGGCGATCAAACAGCTGGAAACGCTGGCTGAGCAGGTTGAAGTCGACTTCTTCCCGTCTGACGTCGGCCAAAAGCCGGTCGATATCGTTAACGCTGCGCTGAAAGAAGCGAAGCTGAAATTCTACGATGTGCTGCTGGTGGATACCGCCGGTCGTCTGCACGTTGACGAAGCGATGATGGACGAAATCAAACAGGTCCACGCGTCTATCAATCCGGTAGAAACGCTGTTTGTTGTCGATGCCATGACCGGTCAGGATGCCGCGAATACCGCAAAAGCCTTCAACGAAGCGCTGCCGTTAACCGGTGTCGTGCTGACGAAAGTCGACGGTGACGCCCGCGGCGGTGCCGCACTCTCTATTCGTCATATCACTGGTAAGCCGATTAAGTTCCTCGGTGTTGGCGAGAAAACCGAAGCGCTGGAGCCATTCCATCCGGACAGGATTGCTTCGCGTATCCTCGGCATGGGCGACGTACTGTCGCTGATCGAAGATATCGAAAGCAAGGTTGACCGCGCGCAGGCTGAGAAGCTGGCGACCAAGCTGAAGAAGGGCGATGGTTTTGACCTGAACGACTTCTTAGAACAGCTTAATCAGATGAAAAACATGGGCGGCATGGCAAGCCTGATGGGCAAGCTGCCGGGCATGGGTCAGATCCCTGACAACGTGAAATCGCAGATGGATGACAAAGTGCTGGTGCGTATGGAAGCGATCATCAATTCGATGACGTTGAAAGAACGTGCCAAGCCGGAAATCATCAAAGGTTCGCGTAAGCGCCGTATCGCTCAGGGCTGCGGTATGCAGGTACAGGACGTTAACCGCCTTCTGAAACAGTTCGACGACATGCAGCGCATGATGAAGAAAATGAAGAAGGGCGGGATGGCCAAGATGATGCGCAATATGAAGGGCATGATGCCGCCAGGATTCCCTGGTAGATAAATATATCGGGCTACCTTATTTGCCATTTTGACGCCGGAGTGTGCTCGAAATGCTCACGTACTGCGTGTACGCTCCGCTTTCTGCGCGCACGCCGACGCCAAACTGGCTGCAACGGTAACGCCCTGGTATCAAGCTTCATCACATGTTGATTGCTTTTTTCTCAGAAATCAGTAAAATTTTCGGGCTTTTAATATGACACCGGGTCCCTTCCCTCGATGGGGCCCGGTGTTTTATTCACACAAGAGGATGTTATGGTTACTATTCGTTTAGCACGTCACGGCGCTAAAAAGCGTCCGTTCTACCAGGTTGTTGTTACTGACAGCCGTAATGCACGCAACGGTCGCTTCATCGAGCGCGTTGGCTTCTTTAACCCAATCGCTAGCGAAAAAGAAGAAGGCACTCGCCTGGATCTGGATCGCATCGCTCACTGGGTTGGCCAGGGCGCGACTATTTCTGATCGCGTAGCTACGCTGATCAAAGCAGCAAACAAAGCAGCTTAATCTGTCACGGTGGTCATGATGAGCAAGCAACTCGCCGCACAGGCGCCCGTAGAACCCATAGTTCTGGGGAAAATGGGGTCTCCTTACGGTATCCGTGGTTGGCTCAGAGTGTTTTCTTCCACTGAAGACGCCGAAAGCATTTTTGACTATCAGCCCTGGTTTATCCAGAAGGCGGGTCAGTGGCAGCAAGTACAGCTGGAAAGCTGGAAGCACCACAATCAGGATCTGATCATCAAGCTGAAAGGTATTGAGGATCGGGATGCGGCGAATGTACTGACGAATTGTGAAATTGTCGTAGATTCCTCGCAGTTGCCAGCGCTGGATGATGGCACTTACTACTGGAAAGACCTTATGGGTTGCCAGGTAGTGACCACTGAAGGCTACGAACTCGGTAAAGTCGTCGATATGATGGAAACCGGATCGAATGACGTCATCGTCATCAAGGCAAACCTGAAAGATGCGTTTGGTATCAAGGAACGTTTAGTACCGTTCCTCGATGGGCAGGTTATCAAGAAAGTCGATCTCACTACTCGTACTATCGAAGTAGATTGGGATCCTGGTTTTTAAACCACCGGATAAACGGTAAAAGTCGGCGTGATGGGGATTGGCTTGTGTTTATAGGTATCGTTAGCCTGTTTCCAGAAATGTTCCGCGCAATTACCGATTACGGGGTAACTGGCCGGGCAGTAAAAAATGGCCTGCTGAACATCCAGAGCTGGAGTCCTCGTGACTTTGCTCATGACCGGCACCGTACCGTGGACGATCGTCCTTACGGCGGCGGACCGGGGATGTTAATGATGGTGCAACCTTTACGGGATGCCATTCATGCAGCAAAAGACGCGGCAGGTGAAGGCGCGAAGGTGATTTATCTGTCACCTCAGGGACGCAAGCTTGATCAAGCGGGCGTGAGCGAACTGGCAACGAATCAAAAGCTGATTCTGGTGTGTGGTCGCTATGAAGGCGTAGATGAGCGCGTAATTCAAACCGAAATTGATGAAGAATGGTCAATCGGCGATTACGTTCTCAGCGGTGGAGAATTAGCAGCGATGACGCTGATTGATTCCGTCTCCCGGTTTATTCCGGGGGTACTGGGTCATGAAGCATCGGCAACGGAGGATTCCTTTGCCGATGGGTTGCTGGACTGCCCGCACTATACCCGACCTGAAGTGTTAGAGCAGATGGAAGTACCGGCAGTTTTGCTGTCGGGGAACCACGCTGAGATACGTCGCTGGCGTTTGAAGCAGTCGCTGGGCCGTACCTGGCTTAGAAGACCTGAACTTCTGGAAAACCTGGCTCTGACTGAAGAGCAAGCAAGGTTGCTGGCGGAGTTCAAAAAGGAACACGCACAACAGCAACATAAACATGATGGGCAGGCGTAAGCCCCCAATATCAGTTTACCCAGGATAAGAGATTAAATTATGAGCAACATTATTAAGCAACTTGAACAAGAACAGATGAAGCAGGACGTACCTTCCTTCCGTCCGGGTGATACCGTGGAAGTGAAAGTATGGGTTGTTGAAGGTTCCAAAAAACGTCTGCAGGCATTCGAGGGCGTGGTTATCGCTATTCGTAACCGCGGTCTGCACTCTGCATTCACTGTTCGTAAAATCTCCAACGGCGAAGGCGTTGAGCGTGTCTTCCAGACTCACTCTCCGGTAGTTGACAGCATTGCTGTTAAACGTCGTGGTGCTGTTCGTAAAGCTAAACTGTACTACCTGCGTGAGCGCACTGGTAAGTCTGCTCGTATCAAAGAGCGTCTTAACTAAGATATCGCTCAGGCGACATCCTGTCAGAAGGGGCTGGCCAATAAGGCTGGCCCCTTTTTTTATCGCCATAAAACTCACATAATTAACTATTAATTCATAAATCATTTACAATGCCCTGTCGTTATTGGAGGGGCAGTGGTTATTGGTGCAATTTTTCGGTTTGGTCATCAGCGCTGCGCGGCATGGCTCGCGTTGTTTGCGATCCTGCTGATCGTCATCGCGCCGCTTATCTCTGTTTCTTTGCAACACGATCCTATGAATGCGATGCCGGGTATGCATCATGATATGGGCATGATGGTGGAACATGCTGAACAACATGGTGACGGCGCCTCGATGACGATGCCCGTCGATCACGGCGAAGCATGCGGCTACTGTGTGCTGCTGGCGCACGTCCCCGGGCTGATACTGACTCTGGTTATTCTGTTGCGCGGCGTGCTGCGGCTACAGAAAAAAACGCCACTACATCCTACGCTGACGTTCTGGTTCTACTTCCCCTGGCTGTATCCCAATACCCGTGCACCACCGTACCGGTCTGCTTTTTCCTGATCCTAAAAATACGTCTGTACGCGTTAGCGTGATGACGCTCTTTGGCTTTTTCTAAGGAAAAGTATGACCACCTGCACCCCGCGTGCGGCATGGGTAACCCTGCTGCGACGCCTTCATTTCTCTATCGGCCTGTTCGTGGGTCCCTTTATTTTTGTCGCGGCACTGACCGGTACGCTCTACGTTGCCACACCGCAACTGGAAGAGGCGCTTTACTCTGAGGCGCTACAGGGAACCGAGCAAGGAGAACCACAATCGCTGGCTGCTCAAATTGCGCTCGCGCAGCAGGTCGTCGGCAATCATTTGCCGGTGTATGCAGTACGCCCTGCGCTTGAGCCAGGAGAGACGACCCGGGTCATGTTTGCAGACCCTGTACTGGCCCCGTCTGAACATCGGGCGATATTTATCGACCCGGTTGCGCTTACGGTAACAGGCGATATGACTGTCTATGGCACCAGTGGGATTTTACCTCTGCGCCAGTGGATCGACTATGCGCACCGTTCCTTGCTGTTGGGGGATATTGGGCGGCTTTATAGCGAACTGGCGGCGTCCTGGATGTGGGTAGCGGCGCTGGGCGGTATTGTGCTTTGGTTTTTCACTCGACCCAGGCGTCGTCTGAATAATCGACTGCAAAAAAACCGTCGTCTGCACGTTACGCTGGGCTGGATTCTGCTAGGCGGGATGTTACTTTTTTCCGCAACCGGTTTAACCTGGTCGCAATGGGCAGGGGGCAATGTGGATAGCATGCGGGCAGCCTTTGGCTGGCTGACGCCGCAGGTAAATACACAGCTCGATGGCGTCCAGCAAATTCATGATGAGCATGCCGGACATCACGTTGGCATGGTAATGCCATCGGCAAGCGTGGTTGACGGCGGGCTTTTTGATGCGGTATTACGCACGGCGCAGACGGCGGGGATTGATGCCAGGAAGCTGGAGATCCGCCCGGCGAAAGATGCGCAGCATGGTTGGACTGTCACCGAGATTGACCGCCGCTGGCCAACCCAGGTGGATGCGGTGTCTGTTGATACAACCACGATGCGGATTATTGACCAGACGCGCTTTGTCGATTTCCCACTGATGGCGAAATTGACGCGTTGGGGCGTTGATTTCCATATGGGGATTCTGTTTGGCGTACTCAATCAGGGGCTGCTGATCGTCTTTGGTGCAGGCCTGTGCCTGATGATCGTGCTGGGCTATCGGCTGTGGTGGATACGCCGACCCGCCGGACCGGCGGTGAATCCGGCACAAACGCTGGTGCAGTGTTGGCTGATGCTCAACGGGAAGGGGCGATGTGCGGTGCTGGTAGTGGCTGGCGTGCTGGGGATGGCGATGCCGGTAGCGGGCGTAAGCCTGCTGCTGTTTATGATGATTGACTGGCTGCGCTGGTACAAAATGTCGCAAAATCTGTTGGCGCAGTCAGCCGAGTAAGACATTAAGGCGTGCTGATGACGACCGCAACGCGGCGGTTTTCGGCACGGCCTTTTGAGCTCTGGTTACTGGCAATCGGGTATTTTTTGCCTAATCCCTGAGTTGTCAGATTGGTGCGTGGGATGTTGGCACCCTGAGCCCAGGCATCTGCCACGACGTTAGCTCGCTTAAGCGACAGTGCTTCGTTATAGCTGTCTTCGCCGTAGTTATCGGTGTGACCATCCAGACGCGCATGATTCAGGCCGGTAGCCGCCAGTTTAGCTGCCATTTCTTGGATCTGTTTTTCACTTTCAGGACGCAGCTTATAGTCATTTTTATCAAACAAAATGGTATCAGACAGACCCAGCGACCAGTCGCCAGATGCTTCGGTAAAGCCGTATGATTTCATGGCTGCAACTTGCTCAGGGGTGAATTTACCCTGAGGGGCCTGACAGCCAGCCAGAATCAGTATGATAAGAATAAATGGCGATAATAGATGTTTCAGCATGTGTGTAATTCCTTATTTTTTAATAATGCGTTCAGAACGCAAATGTTTAGCCTGATACATATTGTGATCGGCGAGTTCTTGTAATTTCTCGGCAGAGGCATGTTCCCACGTCAGCGCAAACCCAATGCTTAGCGTCATGCTTGCCAGATGACCATTGTGAAGGTCAAATGGACGGTTAAACTCTTGCGATAGTGCCGCGCAGATACGCTGAACTTCATTCTCCGAATGCACGCTGTATAGCACCATCGCAAACTCATCGCCTCCGAGCCGGTACGGTTGATGGTGATTGCCACCAAACTCGGCCAGCCTTTTAGCAACTTCAATCAATACCCGGTCTCCTGCTGCATGCCCCCAGGTATCATTAATAAATTTAAAATTATCGCCATCAAGGAATAACAACGCCGAGCTGCTGTGAGCGGATTCGTCGTTCATCAACGCGTTAATGCTGCTACGAAATGCGGCGCGATTAGCAAGTCCGGTCAGGGGATCGTGCAGCGCGGTGCGCAACAACTGAGCATTTTTGGCTTGCAGGCGCAGTTGCCACTCTTCCATCTCATCCAGCAGACTATTAAAGTCCTGGGCAAACAGATGAAACTCTTCAATGCGTTCTTCAGACACGCGGCGTGAGAAGTTGCGGTTGGTGCGAACGTCGTGCACCACCTCGGTAATATTTTGCAGCGCTTCAACAACGCCATTGTGCAAATAGCGGGTGAGCATTAATGCAATACCGGAGGCCAGTAAAATGCATCCGGTAAGCACAGCCAGTGACAGATAGATGAAATGGCTAATGACGCTGTCGCGGGCTGTCAGGCGCACTTCCCCAATGACGTTGCCATTGTGCAAAATAGGCTTTGTCACCGGCTGTGGGAATAGCCAGTGACTGATCAGACCGCTAATCTTTTCTGTTGTATCCTGGGCGTCATAGCGCCAGGTGGCGATCACCTTTTGATTTTTATTGCGTACTTCGGCAACGGAGAATTGCCCCTGTTGCCCTAGCGCAGCCAACGTTTCGTTTGCTGCAACGCTATCAGAAAACACCAGCGAGGCTTCAAGCGATCGGGTCATGGTCGCGGCGGTCAGATCGAGGTTTTTTTGCGCATATTGTTTGAGTGCCAGCACGGAAGAAATGCTCAGCAGCAGCCAGATCAGCGTCATAGTGACCAAAACGCTGACGATGCTGATACGCCGTAGTGTCCGTTTGAACGTTGGGCGTGTTATGGGAGAAATACCCTTATCCATCCTTATTATTCCGTGCAAGCATCAATACGTCTGGACTGACCCTTACACCACTACGTGACAGGGAATCCATATTTACCGAAAACCTCACTTCTTCATTATTTATGATGAGGCAAAAAGCGCTACCAATAACGCATTCGGTATTCTGTTCGGCAATTAATAACAATGCCTTAGTTGGAAATTGACTCTTTAATTCCACCTGAAATGTCGGGGATTCAGTGCCAAAATAAAAACCGTCACACTGAGCTACGACACTGTCTTGTTGCGTATGAACGATGACGGGAAGATAGGGTAACGCTCCGGCATGGGTATCCTGCAGCACACTGGTAAAACGTGATGAAGAGAAGATACACAGTTTGGGCGGACCGGAAAGCGCTGGCCAGCGCGTATAGCTGACGATGCCGGAAACCATGGCGCGTACGGATTTCGCCTCTTCCGTAGCGTTTTGGGCATACAGCGGTAATCCGGACAATAGCAGTGCCAGTAGAAGTATGAGTCGATAAGAAAAGCTCATGAAAAGGTACCTACCAGCGTTAGCCGTAATACGTCGAAATATACTCACGATTGTTCGCAACAAAGTAACATTATTTTACCAGAGCGTCATTATATCTGGATGAATAACATTATCGATTTAAGTTAAATCTTATTGATTTATCGGATATAACTTCTTGTTTAATTTAATCTTATAGAGGCTGCGCCTTCATTTGAACCTTTTTGCCAGGCACTGTGTAATTGGTCGACATTTTCAACGGTATCACAGCTTGGAGGGAAGGTTTTCCCGGCCAGTCCCCTGGCGTAAACAAAATCCTGCTGGCAGGTTTTACGTTGTCCTTCAGCGTAACCCTTAAGATATTCCGTACGATCGATTTCGGGGTCATTGTAGTTGTCGGCAAGAGTTTCATTATCTTTAATGACATACCCTGAAATAGCATCCTGGATCCCGGCATCGTACCAGTCGGTGCCGGTCCAGGTGGGGGCATGGGTATAGGGATCTATCTGACATCCGCTTAGCAGTAACACCAGTACCGTGTTGATAAGTCGCTTCATTGCTGATACTCCCTGGTTTTTTTAAAGCATAGCGGATCTCTTAAATGGCGTGTGTAAATTTAAATTTACGACATTCCGCGCCTGTTAGGCCTGTTTATACTGGCTGTAAATAAAAATTTACGTAAAGTGGATTGAAATCTTTACCCGTTGTGTTATCGTAATTACCTCCTCGCTGAGGAACAACTATCGCAAACGAGCTAAACAGGATCACCACCATGCAAAAAGACGCGCTGAACAACGTACACATTACTGATGAACAGGTTCTGATGACTCCGGAACAACTTAAAATGCAATTCCCGTTGAGTCTGGCGCAAGAGGCGCAAATTGCGCAGTCGCGCAAAACCATTTCTGATATCATCGCCGGTCGCGATCCGCGTTTGCTGGTAGTGTGTGGTCCTTGCTCTATTCATGATCCTGAAATGGCGCTGGAATATGCCCGTCGATTTAAAACCCTTGCCGCAGAGGTCAGCGATAGCCTCTATCTGGTGATGCGTGTCTATTTTGAAAAACCCCGTACCACCGTCGGCTGGAAAGGGTTAATTAACGATCCTCATATGGACGGCTCTTTTGATGTTGAAGCCGGTCTGAAAATTGCGCGTCAGCTGTTGCTTGAACTGGTGAATATGGGGCTGCCGCTGGCGACAGAAGCATTGGATCCCAACAGCCCGCAGTACCTGGGCGATCTGTTTAGCTGGTCCGCTATCGGTGCGCGTACGACTGAATCGCAGACTCACCGTGAAATGGCGTCGGGTCTGTCGATGCCGGTTGGTTTTAAAAATGGCACTGACGGCAGTCTGGCGACAGCGATTAACGCTATGCGCGCAGCAGCTCAGTCTCACCGCTTTGTGGGTATTAACCAGGCAGGACAGGTGGCACTGCTGCAAACGCAGGGTAATCCGGACGGCCATGTGATCCTGCGCGGCGGTAAAGCACCGAATTACAGTCCGGCAGATGTTGCTCAGTGCGAAAAAGAAATGGAGCAGGCGGGACTGCGACCGTCACTGATGGTAGATTGCAGTCATGGTAACTCCAACAAAGATTACCGTCGCCAGCCTGCCGTGGCAGAGTCAGTGGTTGCACAAATTAAAGATGGCAACCGTTCAATCATCGGCCTGATGATTGAAAGCAATATTCACGAAGGCAACCAGTCTTCTGAGCAGCCGCGCAGTGCAATGAAATACGGCGTGTCCGTAACAGATGCCTGCATTAGCTGGGAAATGACGGATGCGTTGTTGCGTGAAATTAATAAAGATTTGAACGGCCAGCTGGCGACGCGCCTGGCTTAAGAGGTGGGTTATGGTGGCTGAATTGACCGCATTACGCGATCAAATTGATGAAGTGGATAAGGCGTTGCTGGATTTGCTGGCGCGCCGTCTTGAACTGGTTGCCGAGGTTGGTGAAGTAAAAAGCCGCTTTGGGTTACCGATTTACGTGCCTGAGCGGGAGGCGTCTATGCTGGCTTCTCGCCGTGCAGAGGCGGAAGCGCTGGGCGTACCGCCTGATCTGATTGAAGATGTATTACGTCGGGTAATGCGTGAGTCGTACTCTAGCGAGAATGACAAAGGATTTAAAACGCTCTGTCCAACGTTACGCCCGGTGGTGATTGTCGGCGGTGGCGGTCAGATGGGACGGCTATTCGAGAAGATGCTTACGCTGTCAGGTTATCAGGTGCGTATTCTTGAACAGCAGGACTGGGATCGTGCCGAGGAGATCGTGGCGGATGCCGGAATGGTGATCGTTAGCGTGCCGATTCACGTTACCGAGCAGGTGATCGCGAAATTACCGCGCTTGCCTGCTGACTGTATCCTGGTCGATCTGGCCTCGGTGAAAAACGGCCCATTACAGGCGATGCTGGCGGCGCACGATGGCCCGGTAGTTGGATTGCATCCGATGTTTGGTCCGGATAGCGGCAGTCTGGCAAAGCAGGTGGTTGTCTGGTGCGATGGACGCCAGCCGGAAGCCTATCAATGGTTCCTGGAACAGATTCAGGTCTGGGGGGCGCGGCTGCATCGGATCAGTGCCGTCGAGCACGATCAGAATATGGCGTTTATCCAGGCATTACGTCACTTCGCGACTTTTGCTTACGGGTTGCACTTAGCAGAAGAGAATGTCCAACTTGAACAGTTACTGGCGCTCTCTTCGCCGATATACCGTCTTGAGCTGGCCATGGTCGGACGCCTGTTTGCCCAGGATCCGCAGCTGTATGCCGACATTATTATGTCGTCAGAAAGTAATCTCGCGTTGATCAAACGGTATTATCAGCGTTTTGGTGAAGCGATTGGTTTACTGGAGCAGGGCGATAAGCAGGCGTTTATCGACAGCTTCCGTAAGGTTGAGCACTGGTTTGGCGATTATGCCAAACGCTTCCAGAGCGAAAGCCGTACGCTACTGCGTCAGGCCAACGATAGCCGCCAGTAGCGTCGATACCGGATGGCGATGCATACGCCATCCGGTATTGTCTTACGTTAGCTCGGATCGACCGGCACCACGTTCTCACTTGGGTAACATCCCAGTACCTTCATCGAACGCGTAATTTCACCCAACTCCTTCAATGCTTTTTGCATTTCCGGCGATTCCAGGTTGGCCTGGATATCGAGATAAAACATCTCTTCCCACGGATTACCGTGAATCGGGCGCGATTCCAGCTTGGTCATAATCAGATTATGGTTGCGTAGCACCAGCAGCGCTTCAACCAGCGCACCCGCCTGTTGCCCTGTCGCTATCAACAGCGTGGTTTTCGCCGGAACCTGGTCGGAAACATTAATAGCCTTGCGTGCTAGCACGACAAAACGGGTAATGTTTTGCGTCTGATTCGCTTCAATATGTTCAAGTACCTGCAGACCGTGCAGCACGCCACCGGCTTCGCTGCCCAAGGCTGCCACGTGCGGTGAGTTCGCCTGGGCAACCTTTTCCATTGCTGCCGAGGTGCTTTCGGTATATTCGATCTTCCAGTGCGGATAACGATTGAGGAATTTGCTGCATTGCTGGAACGGTTGCGGATGGCTGTACACGGTTTCGATGCTATTCAGGTCCGTAGTACCGGAAACCAGCACGCAGTGGTCGATAATAATGGTCATCTCGCCGACGATGGAGAGGCTGGTGTGCTGCAGCAAGTCGTAAACATCGTTGATCGCGCCAGAGCTGGTGTTCTCAATAGGCACGACCGCGTAGTCCGCCTGTCCGGTTTCGACCTGATTAAAGATATCGGCAAACTTGGCGCAACCGCTTTCAATAAATTGCTCAAAATGGCGAGCGGCATACTGACGCGCAGCGAGGTGCGAATACGAGCCTTTTGGCCCCAGAAACGCGACGCGGGCGGAGTGCGGATTGATTTTATTCAGATGCTGCTGCAGGAGCGCCTGCTGGGTGAGAACGGAATCTTCAATAATGAGCTGGAACAGGCGTGTGATGTAGTGGGCATCGAGGTGATGCACTTTACCCAACTGGATCAGTCGGTCCAGCAAATCGCGCTCGCGGTCAATATCGCGCACCGGACGATGAGAAAGCAGTTTTGCTTTACCGACTTCGACGGCCAGACCACGACGCTCAGCCAGCAGGGCCAGTAATTTTTCATCCAGCGAGCTTATCTTATCGCGCAGCGCCAGTAATGGGTTTTCCGATGTCATAGTGTTGCCTTTTTTATTATCAATAAAAAAGGCCCCCCGTTGTGGGAGGCCTTATTGTTCGTCTTCGCATTATTTATCACACGACGAAACGCCTCCCATTCAGGGGAAGGTAAAAAAGAATGCGAAGAAGAACGGAATAAGTTTCATGTCAATTTCCTTTGGCTACGTCAGTTAAAGTACCTGTACTGTTTTCACCCTGTCAACAAAAAACGCGCCCGAAGGCGCGTTGGCGATACACTCAATGTAAGGGACTACTCTTCTTCTGCTTCGACGAAGTTGGCGTCTTTTACTGAAGTTGTTGCACGACGGGCTTCGCCTTTGTGCTGCACTTTATTGAGCTGCCGTTCCAGCTTGTTGATCAAATCGTTAATAGCGGTGTACATATCTTCGTGCTTAGCGCTGGCAACCAAATGTCCGTTCGGTGTATTGATGGTGGCGTCAGCAGTGAAACCCTGTGGCTCCTTGGACAGAATGATATGTGGATTAATCAGATGAGTTTGCCATTTTTCAAGTTTGGCGAGACGGTCTGCGACATGCTGGCGAATTGCCGGAGTAATTTCCATTTGTTTACTGGTAATGTTCATTGTCATAAATTTTACCTCTTGTCTTTCCCGTCTTGGTGATTCCAGCATACCTTTCCTAATGTCAAAATGTGTGATCTAAATCACATTATTTTGTCGCTTTTTGTCAAGAAAACCTTTTTGTGAGGCACCGCAGGAACAGGCGATCTTTTACTTGAGGAATACCTGAAAGCAGGCCATATTTGATAGGATGCGTTGCAGCTAAACCGCTTCAGTTACGGCGTAAACGGATAAAAAAACGGCAGCCCGAGGGCTGCCGTTTTGCATTCAGCGAGGAATCAGGTATTACTGCTGTTGGCGGCAATAATTTTCGCCACTTTTTCGGCCTGTGCAGTCATCTGCATCTGGCGATAGGCGTTTTCCATCAGCGGTAAGGCATCACGTGTTGCCTGGGTATCCGGGAAGTCACGCAGCATACCTTCTACGCGGTTCACCACAGCAACCCACGCGCCGCGTGCGGTGTAGTACTCAGCAACGGAGTACTCATATTTCGCCAGGCGATCTTTCAGGAATACCAGGCGCTTGGTGGCGTCCGTTGTGTACTGGCTATTCGGGTAGCCACGTACCAGTTTGGAAAAGTCATTAAACGCAGCTCGGGCGTGCTGTGGATCGCGATCGCTGCGATCAACACCAAAGAATCCTTGCAGTGCGCTATCATCCAACGCCATATTGGTCAGGCCACGCATATACATGACATAATCAATGTTAGGGTGTGTCGGGTTCAGACGGATAAAACGATCGATGGCGGCCTGAGCGAGCGGCAGATCGGCATTTTTGTAGTAGGCGTAGATGAGATCTAATTGCACCTGCTGAGAATAAGGTCCAAATGGATAGCGATTATCCAACGCTTCCAATTGCGTTATTGCCTGTTTCCAGTTACCGTCCTGCAGCTTTTGCTGAGCAGTCGCGTAGATTTCATTTGGTGGGTTATCGGGCACCTCTTCCTTTGAACCAGAGCAACCCGCCAAAAACAGGCTCAACGTGGCTGCTGCCACCAGGTATTTCATGCGCGTCATGACGTTTTGACTTTCCTCAAAATGTTTTACGGGAGATTCTCTGTTCCTGCTCCCGGTTAAGACCAGCTACAATAGCACACTATATTAAACGGCAAAGCCGTAAAACCCAACGTTAAACGAAGAAGCAGTTTATGGCACAACGAGTAGAACTCACCGCAACAGTCTCCGATAATCAGCTCGGTCAACGCTTAGATCAGGCTTTGGCCGAATTGTTCCCTGATTATTCGCGTTCTCGCATAAAAGAATGGATCCTCGATCAGCGCGTGCTGGTAAACGGGAATCTTTGCGATAAACCGAAAGAAAAAGTTTTGGGTGGAGAACGTGTCTCCATCAATGCTGAAATTGACGAAGAAATTCGTTTTGAAGCGCAAGATATCCCGCTAGATATCGTCTATGAAGATGACGATATTCTGGTCATCAACAAACCACGTGATTTCGTGGTACATCCGGGCGCCGGTAATCCTGATGGCACGGTATTGAATGCGTTACTGCATTACTACCCGCCGATTGCGGATGTTCCTCGTGCAGGTATCGTGCACCGTCTGGATAAGGACACCACCGGATTAATGGTGGTAGCAAAAACGGTTCCGGCGCAAACGCGTTTGGTCGAGTCGCTACAGCTGCGTGAAATTACGCGTGAGTACGAAGCCGTAGCGATTGGTCATATGACAGCCGGTGGCACTGTAGAAGAGCCTATCAGCCGTCATCCCACCAAACGTACGCATATGTCCGTGCATCCTATGGGGAAACCTGCGGTGACGCATTACCGCATTATGGAGCACTTCCGTGTACACACGCGCCTTAGGCTGCGTCTGGAAACCGGACGTACACACCAGATCCGCGTGCACATGGCGCATATTACCCATCCGCTGGTGGGCGACCAGGTCTACGGCGGCCGTCCACGTCCACCGAAAGGCGCGTCGGATGAATTTATTTCTACGCTGCGTAAGTTCGACCGCCAGGCGCTGCATGCCACCATGCTGCGCTTGTATCACCCAATCACAGGTATCGAAATGGAATGGCATGCGCCAATTCCGCAAGATATGGTTGATCTGATTGCCGTGATGCGTGCCGATTTCGAAGAGCATAAGGATGATGTGGCCTGGCTATGAGTAAGCTAATTGTCCCGCAGTGGCCGCTGCCGCAAGGCGTCGCGGCCTGTAGTTCTACCCGTATTGGTGGCGTCAGTTTGCCGCCGTACGATTCGCTGAATCTGGGGGCCCATTGCGGCGATAACCTGGAACATGTTGAAGAGAACCGCAAACGACTCTTTGCTGCGGGCAATCTGCCTTCAAAACCGGTCTGGCTCGAACAGGTGCACGGTAAAGAGGTTCTGAAACTTACCGGCGAGCCTTATTCTTCTAAGCGTGCGGATGCGTCCTACAGCAATACGCCGGGCACCGTGTGTGCAGTGATGACGGCAGACTGTTTGCCCGTGTTATTTTGTAATCGTGCTGGCACGGAAGTCGCGGCGGCTCATGCGGGCTGGCGCGGGTTATGTGCAGGCGTGCTTGAAGAGACCGTTGCGTGTTTTGCTGATAAACCCGAAAACATTATTGCCTGGTTAGGCCCGGCAATTGGTCCCCGTGCATTTGAAGTGGGGCCTGAAGTGCGTGACGCGTTTATGGTCAAAGATCCACAAGCAGACAGCGCATTTGTGCCACGTGGTGAAAAGTACCTGGCAGATATTTATCAGCTTGCTCGCCAGCGTCTGGCACATGTTGGGGTTGAGAACCTCTACGGCGGTGACCGCTGTACGTTCAGCGAAAGTGAGACTTTCTTCTCTTATCGTCGCGACAAAACCACCGGTCGTATGGCAAGTTTTATTTGGCTGATATAACCTAAAGAATCAAGACGATCCGGTACGCGTAATTTTCTTTTCACATAATTCAGGTCATTCACCTTGAATAATTGAGGGATGACCTCATTTAATCTCCAGTAGCAATTTTGACCTGTTATGGGAGGAGTTATGCGTCTGGATCGTCTTACTAATAAATTCCAGCTTGCACTCGCCGATGCCCAGTCACTCGCACTGGGGCACGACAACCAGTTTATCGAACCACTTCATCTAATGAGCGCCCTGCTTAATCAGGAAGGGGGATCGGTCCGTCCTTTGTTAACGTCTGCTGGCATTAACGCCGGCCAGTTACGCACAGCCATTGATCAGGCATTGAGCCGCTTGCCGCAGGTAGAAGGCACCGGCGGTGATGTGCAGCCTTCTCAGGAGCTGGTGCGTGTACTGAATCTTTGCGACAAGCTGGCGCAAAAACGTGGGGACAATTTTATTTCGTCGGAACTGTTCGTTCTGGCGGCGCTTGAGTCACGCGGTACGCTGACCGATTTATTAAAATCAGCGGGGGCGACGACCGCTAATATCACTCAGGCAATTGAACAGATGCGTGGAGGTGAAAGCGTGAACGACCAAGGGGCTGAAGACCAACGTCAGGCCTTGAAAAAATACACCGTCGACCTGACGGAACGTGCCGAGCAGGGTAAGCTCGATCCGGTTATCGGTCGTGATGAAGAAATTCGTCGCACCATTCAGGTGCTGCAACGCCGTACTAAAAACAATCCGGTATTAATTGGTGAGCCTGGTGTCGGTAAAACGGCCATTGTTGAAGGGCTTGCGCAGCGCATCATTAATGGCGAAGTGCCGGAGGGTTTAAAAGGCCGCCGTGTACTGGCGCTGGATATGGGCGCGCTGGTGGCCGGGGCGAAATATCGCGGTGAATTTGAAGAACGTTTAAAAGGTGTGCTGAACGATCTGTCGAAACAGGAAGGCAATGTCATTCTGTTTATCGATGAGCTGCATACTATGGTTGGCGCAGGTAAAGCCGATGGTGCCATGGATGCCGGGAACATGTTGAAACCGGCACTGGCTCGTGGCGAACTGCACTGTGTAGGGGCTACAACACTTGATGAGTACCGCCAGTACATCGAAAAAGATGCGGCACTGGAACGTCGTTTCCAGAAAGTGTTTGTTGCCGAGCCGAGCGTGGAAGACACCATCGCCATTTTGCGTGGGTTGAAAGAACGCTATGAGCTGCACCACCACGTGCAGATCACTGACCCGGCAATTGTCGCGGCAGCGACGCTATCTCATCGTTACATTGCTGACCGTCAGTTACCGGACAAAGCCATCGATCTTATCGATGAAGCGGCGTCCAGCATTCGTATGCAGATTGACTCCAAGCCGGAAGAACTGGACCGACTCGATCGCCGAATCATCCAGCTCAAACTGGAACAGCAGGCGTTAATGAAAGAGTCTGACGAGGCGAGTAAAAAGCGCCTCGATATGCTTAATGAAGAGCTGGATGACAAAGAGCGTCAGTATTCTGAGCTCGAAGAAGAGTGGAAAGCGGAAAAAGCGTCACTCTCCGGTACGCAGACGATTAAGGCTGAACTGGAGCAGGCGAAAATCGCTATCGAACAGGCTCGTCGGGTGGGTGACCTGGCGCGGATGTCTGAGCTGCAGTACGGCAAAATTCCTGAGCTGGAAAAACAGCTGGAAGCAGCCACTCAGTCTGAAGGCAAAACCATGCGCCTGTTGCGTAATAAAGTGACGGATGCGGAAATCGCCGAAGTACTGGCACGTTGGACGGGGATCCCTGTTGCCCGCATGCTGGAAGGCGAGCGTGAAAAACTGCTGCGTATGGAGCAGGATCTGCATAACCGCGTCATTGGTCAGAACGAAGCGGTGGAAGCGGTATCCAACGCGATTCGCCGTAGCCGTGCAGGGTTGTCCGATCCGAATCGTCCGATCGGTTCGTTCTTGTTCCTTGGGCCAACCGGTGTCGGTAAAACCGAACTGTGTAAAGCGCTGGCTAACTTTATGTTCGACAGCGACGACGCGATGGTTCGTATCGATATGTCTGAGTTTATGGAGAAACACTCTGTCTCTCGTCTGGTCGGTGCGCCCCCGGGATACGTTGGCTATGAAGAGGGCGGTTACTTGACAGAAGCGGTGCGTCGTCGCCCTTATTCCGTCATCCTGCTGGATGAAGTGGAAAAGGCGCATCCGGATGTGTTCAACATTCTGTTGCAGGTGCTGGATGACGGTCGACTGACTGACGGGCAGGGGAGAACGGTCGACTTCCGTAATACGGTGGTCATCATGACTTCTAACTTGGGGTCCGATCTCATTCAGGAACGTTTTGGCGACCTGGACTACGGACACATGAAAGACATGGTGCTGGGCGTGGTCAGCCAAAACTTCCGTCCGGAATTCATTAACCGTATAGATGAAGTTGTTGTCTTCCATCCGTTGGGTGAACAACACATTGCGTCTATTGCCCAGATCCAGCTGCAGCGTCTGTACAAACGTCTGGAAGATCGTGGCTATGAAATCCACATCTCTGACGAGGCGCTTAAACTGCTGAGCGCGAATGGGTACGATCCTGTCTACGGGGCGCGTCCATTGAAACGTGCTATCCAGCAACAGATCGAAAACCCGCTGGCCCAGCAAATCCTGTCGGGTGAGCTGGTTCCTGGAAAAACGATTCGTCTGGAAGTGAATGACGAACGCATTGTGGCAGTGCAGTAAGTCACAAAATACTAAAAACGGGCCCTGCGGGGCTCGTTTTTGTTTAAAAACCAGGCGAAAATAACTTTCCATTACTAGTTTTGATGGAAAAGTAATCGGTTGATAAGTTTTTTGTATTTTCCCCTTGTCAGCCTGAAATAACTCCCTATAATGCGCCTCCACTGACACGGAACAACGGATTACAAGCCGCAGGGTTC
>NZ_SUQN01000007.1 GCF_013337685.1 Citrobacter gillenii | reverse complement strand
AGGAAATTTAAAATAACTTTCTGAGTGCGCGTTATTTCACCAAAACTGTCTTTAACATGCCATAAAATAAGCAATCTGCCGTTTTTGCAACCGCAATCACACTTCCTGATGGCATACTAATGAATAAGAGAAAGAGTAAGGAAGAACATTCATGCCTTTAAATGCCCAACAGCTAGCCGCACAGAAAAACCTTTCCTATGTTCTGGCCGAAAAGCTGGCTCAGCGAATATTAAAAGGTGAGTACGCGCCAGGCGCCATCCTACCAGGTGAAATAGAACTGGGCAGCCAGTTCGGTGTGAGCCGTACAGCGGTAAGGGAAGCGGTAAAGACATTAACGGCAAAAGGTATGGTATTACCGCGCCCGCGTATTGGTACTCGCGTTATGCCACAAGCAAACTGGAACTTTCTCGATCAGGAACTGCTCACCTGGTGGATGACGGAAGATAATTTCCCTCAGGTCATCAAACATTTTCTGGTGATGCGCATTAGCCTGGAGCCTCAAGCCTGTTTACTGGCGGCTACTATCGGCACAGCAGAACAAAAAGCACATCTGACTACGTTAATGGAAGAGATGGTCGAGCTGAAAAGGAACTTTAAGCGCGAGCGCTGGATTGAGGTTGATATCGCCTGGCATGAGCACATCTATGAAATGAGTGCGAATCCATTTCTGATCTCCTTTGCCTCGTTATTCCATTCCGTCTACCAGACCTATTTTACCTCTATTACCTATAACGACGTGGTAAAGCTGGATTTGCATCAGGCTATTGTCGATGCCATAGAGGAGAGCGATGGCGATCGCGCCTTCACCGCCTGCCAGGCATTGCTGATAGCTCCTAACGATCTCCCGGATAAATAACATGCCTGAAAAGAAATCGCGCAGTATGGCCGGACTGCCATGGATCGCAGCCATGGCCTTTTTTATGCAGGCATTAGACGCCACCATCCTTAATACTGCGTTACCCGCCATCGCGCACAGCCTCAACCGCTCCCCACTCGCCATGCAGTCTGCCATTATCAGCTACACCCTGACGGTAGCGATGTTGATCCCGGTAAGTGGCTGGCTGGCTGACCGCTTCGGCACCCGACGTATCTTTATGATTGCCGTGAGTCTGTTTACCCTGGGTTCACTTGCCTGTGCACTCTCCGGCTCTTTAACCCAACTGGTTATTTTCCGCGTGATACAAGGCATTGGTGGCGCAATGATGATGCCGGTTGCCCGCCTGGCGCTATTACGCGCCTACCCGCGCAGTGAGCTGCTCCCGGTCCTTAACTTCGTGACTATGCCGGGACTGGTGGGACCCATTTTAGGTCCGGTCCTGGGCGGAGTACTGGTCACGTGGGCCAGCTGGCATTGGATCTTCTTGATTAATATTCCGATTGGCATCGCCGGCATCTTCTACGCCCGCAAATATATGCCTAACTTCACGACGCCGCGCCGCCGTTTTGATATGACTGGCTTCTTTCTCTTTGGTCTGAGTCTGGTACTGTTCTCTAGCGGAGTAGAGTTGTTCGGTGAAAAGCTTGTCGCCAGTTGGGTCGCTCTCAGCATTATTCTTGGCAGTATTTTGCTGCTGCTCGCTTACATCCGCCACGCGCGCCGCCATCCCACACCGTTAATTTCTCTGCCAATCTTTAAGACCCGCACCTTCTCGGTCGGTATCGCGGGAAACCTTGCCACACGTCTGGGAACGGGGTGTGTCCCTTTCTTAATGCCGCTGATGTTGCAGGTAGGCTTTGGCTACCCGGCGCTAATAGCCGGTTGCATGATGGCGCCGACGGCGCTGGGATCTATTCTGGCGAAATCGATGGTGACGCAGGTTCTGCGTCGTCTTGGCTACCGCACCACGCTGGTCGGCGTCACGGTATTTATCGGCCTGATGATTGCGCAGTTCTCTTTGCAATCTCCCGCGATGCCAGTCTGGATGCTGATCCTGCCGCTGTTCATTTTAGGTATGGGAATGTCCACCCAGTTTACTTCAATGAATACCATTACCCTTGCGGATCTAACCGATGATAATGCCAGTAGTGGCAACAGCGTGTTAGCCGTCACGCAGCAGCTGTCGATCAGCTTAGGGGTGGCGATTAGCGCCGCCGTACTGCGTGTCTATGAAGGCATGGAAGGAACCAATACGGTAGAACAGTTCCACTATACCTTTATTACGATGGGCGCGATTACGGTGATATCAGCGCTGATGTTCATGCTGCTAAAAGCCAAAGATGGCCGCAACCTGATCAATGATCGGCATAAGTCTAAACCGACCCCCGCACCATCAGAACAGGAGTAAGCTGCAGGCGCTGTTGCTGTAAAGCGGGCTGCGCCATGCGGTGGATTAATACGTCGATGGCCAGCTCACCCAGTTCATCTTTCGGTTGGTGGATAGTGGTGAGCGGTGGCGTCATGTAGCGCGCCAGTTCGATATCATCATAGCCCACGACCGCCATATCCTGCGGAATGCGCAATCCTGACTGATACAGAGCCTGATACGCCCCCACAGCCATTGCATCATTGCCCGCAAAAACGGCCTGTGGTCGCTGGTTATGTGACAACAGCGTTTGCATGGCTTCAAACCCACCGCCGAACTCAAAATCACCGGTGATCTCATAGCCCTGAGGAATATCCAGCCCTGCACGCTTCATCGCTTCCCGGTATCCCTCCAGCCGCAAACGTGCCGGCGTTTTATCCAGTGGACCGGTAATACAAGCTATGCGCGTAAAGCCCTTATCAATGAGATGCTGAGTTGCCAGATCGCCACCCAGTAGGGAATTGTCCTGAATCAGGTCACTTTCCCCTTCAAAGGGTGACCAGTCCATCATCACGGTGGGAATAGAAGGGTAGCGCTGCATGATCTCCATGGAAGGCTGATGGGTTTCGGTGCAGAGCAGCAGTAAGCCGTCCACCCGCTTTTGCATCAGCGTCTCCAGATTACGATTCATGCGCTGTTCATCGCCTTCGGTGTTGCACAACACCAGACTGTAGCCGCGCTCAAAACAGCTGCGCTCAACGCCGCGTACCAGTTCTGAATAGAAGGGGTTGGTACTGGCTGTGATTAACATGCCAATGGTGCGAGTCTGATTCAACTTGAGGCTACGCGCCAGCGCGGAAGGCGCGTAGTTAAGCTCTTTAATCGCAGCGTCAACTTTGCCGGTGATAGCCTCGCTGACAAAGCGATCTTTATTAATGACGTGAGAAACCGTCGACGTGGAAACACCCGCCAGGCGGGCAACGTCCTTCATTGTAGCCAAGCGTTACCTCTGCTGACCTAAAAACGCCTCAATTTCTTCGCGCCACGGAACGGAAGGTTGTGCACCTTTACGCGTTACCGCAATCGCCGCGGCCGCATGCGCAAAGCGAATCGCCTCAGGCAACGGTGTCTCTTCCAGTAACGCGGTAATTAACGCACCGTTAAAGGTATCACCGGCAGCGATGGTATCAACGGCGTCCACTTTAAAACCAGGAACACGATGACCTTCACCGTTTACGCTAGCCCACACACCACGACTTCCTAAGGTAATCAGTACGGTGTGAATTCCCTTTGCGTGCAGCGCCAGCGCTGCTTTAGCGGCATCTTCATCGTTTTCTACCCGGATCCCGGTCAGCTTTTCAGCTTCCGTTTCATTCGGGGTAATGATATCTACCAGCGACAGCAGTTCGTCAGGGAGTTCACGAGCCGGAGCCGGATTAAGCGCGACCGTCGTATTATGTCGACGCGCAATTTTTGCCGCAGCCAGTACGCTTTCAATGGGCGACTCTAACTGCATCAGTAAGGCCGAGGCCTGCGCAATACGGTCATGTTGAGCTTCCACTAACGCAGGAGAAAGTGCGGCATTCGCCCCGGCATGAATTGCGATAACATTCTCGCCTTCTGCGTTAACAAAAATCAGCGCCACGCCGGTCGCTTCGCCAGAAATCACGCTAACAGGCGCAATATCGATGTTATCGCTGGCTAATTGTTTACGTACACGCTCACCAATATCGTCATCTCCTGTACAGGCAATGAAGGCGATATTCGCACCACTACGACCCGCAGCAACCGCCTGGTTCGCGCCTTTTCCGCCAAATGCGACCTGATAGTGGCTACCGGTTACGGTTTCGCCAGGTGTCGGAAAAGAGTTAAGGTTAAGGATGTGATCGGCATTAATGCTGCCAAGTACAACGAGGTTGCCTGCGGTTTTCATGTTCGGAATTCCAAGTCAAAGTGCGCCACCGGGTTAGGGTGGCGCGTGCCCTGCTTTTCTTTTTACGCTTTCATCTTCAACGCTCTGAGGATGGCGTATTTATGTCGCCATCAGGTCGCGAGCGGCCTGAATCGCTATTACTGCTTGATGACCAGCTTCAGGTCAACCGGATATTTAGCCTGAACCTTCTCGCCCTTCAGTACCTTATCCGCAATATCAACGCCTTTCGCGCCAATCTGATCCGGTAACTGAGCGATGGTCGCAGCCAGTTTGCCATCATTTACCGCTTTTTCGCCATCAGGCGTGCCGTCAAATCCAACCACCATCACATCAGATTTACCCGCCGTTTGCAGAGCACGCAGCGCGCCCAGTGCCATTTCATCGTTCTGAGCAAATACGGCCTGCACATCAGGATGCGCGGTCAGCAGGTTCTGCATAACGTTCAGACCTTTGGTACGGTCGAAATCTGCCGGCTGGCTAGCCAGCACGTTAAATTTGTGTGCCGCAACGGCCTGCTGGAAACCTTCGCCACGCTCACGCGCCGCCGATGTTCCGGCAATACCCTGCAGTTCGATAACTTTCGCACCTTCGCCTGCTTTCTTCGCGATGTAGTCACCGGCAATTTTACCGCCCAGCACGTTATCAGACGCAATATGGCTGACAACATCCCCTTTGGTTGCCTGACGGTCCAGGGTGATCACCGGAATTTTCGCCTGGTTAGCCATCTTCACGGCATTACCCACGGCATCGGAGTCGGTTGGGTTAATCAGCAGAATTTTGGTTCCACGCACGGTTAAGTCCTGAACGTTCGCCAACTCTTTCGCCGGGTTGTTCTGCGAGTCCAGAATCACCAGGTTATAACCTAGCTTATCGGCTTCTTTTTGCGCCCCATCCTTCAGAGAGACAAAGAACGGGTTGTTAAGGGTAGAGACCACCAGCGCAATGGTATCTTTTGCCATCGCATTCGCGCTCACGGTGGCACTCAGCGCAACAGCAGAAACCAGGGTAGCCAGTTTTTTCATGTTCATATTTAAGATGTCCTGTAGTCGTTGTTACTGCTTTTTGTTGTCTACCAGTACCGCCAGCAAAATGACCACTGCTTTAACGATCATCTGGTAATAGGAGGAAACACCTAACAAATTCAAACCATTATTGAGGAAACCGAGAATCAGTGCGCCGATCAGCGTACCAACAATACGTCCTTTACCGCCAGCCAGGCTGGTGCCGCCTAATACCACCGCCGCGATAGCATCCAGTTCATAGCCGGTACCCGCCGTCGGTTGCGCTGAGGAGAGACGCGCCACTTCGATGATGCCCGCCAGAGAAGCCAGCAGCCCACAGAGTGAATAAACGATAATTTTGATCTTATTGACGCTGATACCGGACAGACGCGTTGCCGCTTCGTTACCGCCCAGCGCATAAATATATCGACCCAGACGGGTATGGTGCAGCATGTACCACGCGGCCAGGAAGACAATCCCCATGATCCATACTGGCGTAGGGACGCCTAACGGACGACCAATACCAAACCAGCCAAACAGATCGGCATTGTCGGTAAAGCCGGTGTTTACCGGACTGCCGTTGGTGTACACCATGGTGACGCCGCGCAGCAGCAGCATCATCACCAGCGTGGCGATAAACGCCTGCACGCGGCCTTTTGCCACAATAACGCCAGTCACGGCACCAACCGCCGCACCTAACGCCAGCGCAGCGGCAACGGCCACCAACGCGTTGACTTCAAGACCCACAATCGAAGCAGCAACGGCACCGGTAAGCGCCAGTAGCGAACCCACAGACAGATCGATACCCGACGTCAGAATAACCAGCGTCATACCAACTGCCATGATGGCGTTAACCGACGTTTGCTGGAGAATGTTGAACAGGTTATTAACGGTAAAAAAGTTGGGGCTCATGGTGGAAACAATCGCGATCAGCACTAACAGAGCGATGAGCGACTTTTGCTCCAGAAGCCATGCTTTAGTGAAATAACGGCGACCAGAAACAGCCTGGGTAGTCATCTTTTTTACTCCTGATTCACGCGATTAAGCTTGCCCACAGCGGCAGCCATTAATACTTCCTGAGTGGCCTGCTCGCGAGTGAATTCACCGCCGAGATGCCCTTCATGCATGACGATAATGCGATCGCTCATGCCCAATACTTCTGGCATCTCCGAAGAGACCAGAATGATGCTCAGCCCATCAGCCTTAAACTGGTTGATTAGCTGGTAAATCTCTTTTTTAGCCCCAACGTCCACGCCGCGCGTGGGTTCATCGAGGATCAGCACTTTGGGCCGGGTCATCAAACCACGCGCAATCGCCACTTTTTGCTGATTGCCACCGGAGAGCAGGCCGATTGCCTGTTCCATCGAGGGCGTTTTCACATTGAACAGACGGATAAAATCGCCCACCGCCTGCTGCTCATCTTTGTGTTTCAGACTGCCGCCCGTACGGCTGAAGTAACGCAGTGCGGTCAACGACATGTTCTCTTTCACCGACATGCCCAGCACTAAGCCGTCGCGTTTGCGGTCTTCAGAAATATAGACGATGCCGTTGGCCAGCCCATCCTGTTCAGAACGCGTAACCACTTCATGCCCGTCAAGCGTGACGTAACCACTGGTGCGCGGCAGCGCGCCGTATAACACTTTCATCAATTCAGTACGTCCGGCACCCATCAGACCCGACACGCCAAGGATCTCACCTTTACGCAGCGTGAATGACACATCATGCACTCCAGGGCCGCACAAGTTATCGACCTTCAGGCGCACATCGCCAGGCGCTTTATCCAGCCGCGGGTACTGATCTTCCAGCTTACGTCCCACCATCATTTCAATGAGTGAATCTTCGGTCAGTGAGGCCACTTCACGTTCGGCAATAAACTGCCCATCGCGGAACACCGTCACATCATCACAAATTTCGAAAATCTCTTTCATGCGGTGAGAAATATAGACAATGCCGCGTCCCTGAGATTTCAGTTCACGGATCACGCGGAACAGGGATTCGGTTTCGGTATCCGTCAACGCATCCGTCGGTTCATCCATAATGATGACCCGGGATTCAAAGCTCAGCACTTTGGCGATTTCAACCATCTGCTGATCGCCAATCGATAGCTCACCGACCAGCTTGTCGCTTTTAAAACGCAGATTAAGTTTAGCCAGCAACAGGTCTGCTTCGGCATACATCGTCTTCCAGTCGATTTTGCCAAAGCGATTCACAAACTCACGGCCGAGGAAAATGTTCTCGGCGATGGTGAGTTGCGGGATCAGGTTCAGTTCCTGGTGAATGATGCCGATCCCTGCTTCCTGAGAGGATTTAGGACCGTTAAAGGTGGTTTCTTTCCCCAGCCACAATAACGAACCGGCATCACGAGTGTAGATACCAGTCAGGACTTTCATCATGGTGGATTTGCCCGCGCCGTTTTCGCCCACCAGCGCCATAACGCGGCCGGAGTAAACATTCAACGCGGCGCCGGATAGCGCTTTAACGCCCGGGAACGCTTTATCGATCCCTTTGAGTTGCAGTAGTGCGTTCATGATGGCCTCAGAACGTGACGCCAGCACAAAGAATGATATTCGCATACGGAGAACATTCTCCGCTGCGAATTACCGCCTGACTGCCTGCGGTTTGTTTTTTGAATTGTTCATGCGTGGTGTAACGAATTTCTATGGTATTTCCCTGGTGTTGTTGCAGTTGCTCAATGTGGCTGAGCAACGTTTCGTGGAGTTGCGGATTATGTTGTTTGATTTCCGTCGCGAGAATGGCCGACTCGACCTGCATTTCACGCGTGACCACATCCAGTACCTGCATAAAAGAAGGTACGCCCTGGGTTAATGCCATATCGATACGCGTAGTACTATTTGGGATGGGTAAACCCGCATCACACACCACCAGCGTATCGGTATGCCCCAGACGGGAGATCACCGATGAAATTTCAGAGTTGAGTACCGTGCCTTTCTTCATTTTCTTTCCCCACTAGCGAAACGTTTCGCTGGTGATAAGTTTAGTCTGAAGAATGCACATAAAACCACCATGACGTTACGAAAATGTGATCGTCATCGAAACGTTTCGCAAGCCGTATCATCAGAAGAAAGGAAAATGTGAGGGGGAAAACAAAACGCCCCCTTTCATGAAGAAAGAGGGCGTCGGTAACGTTAAATCTCGACCTGCGTCCCGAGCTCAATCACCCGGTTAGGTGGGATCTCAAACTGGTCCGGTGCACGTAGCGCATTGCGCTGCAACAGCAGATACAATTTGCCGCGCAGGCGTAAATACCACGGACGTTTGCCGACAATCAGCGACTCGTGCGACATGAAGAACGAGGTTTCCATCATCCGACAGCTTAGGCCTTCCAGCCCGCAGCGATGGAACACTTCCTCTACGTTTGGTGTTTCGCGCCAGCCGTAGCTGGCTACCACGCGCCAGAAGGTCGGCGACAGCTGCTCAATTTGCACCCTACGCACATTATGAACATACGGTGCATCTTCTGTACGCAGCGTCAGCAGGATCACGCGTTCATGCAGCACCTTGTTATGTTTGAGGTTATGCAGAAGCGCAAACGGGATGACGTTCATGGCACGGGACATATACACCGCTGTGCCAGGCACGCGTACCGGCGGCGATTTCTCCAGAGATGCAATCATCGCCTCCAGAGAATTACCGTGTTCATGCATACGACGCAGCAGACGGAAGCGCTCGCTTTTCCAGGTGGTCATGATGGTGAACATCACCAGACCCAGCGTCAGCGGCAGCCAACCACCAGAAATCAGCTTATCAAGGTTCGCGGAGAACAGCGGAATATCAATGCACAGGAAGGCCACCAGAATCAGGAACACAAAGTATTTATTCCAGTGCCAGTTTTTGCGCGCCACGGTTGTCGACAGAATAGACGTCAGCACCATCGTCCCCGTCACCGCAATACCGTACGCGGCGGCCAGGTTACTGGAGTGCTCAAAGCTGACAATCACAATCACCACGGCGATGTACAGCATCCAGTTGACGAACGGAATATAGATTTGCCCTGACTCCATCTCTGAAGTATGGATGATACGCATCGGCGACAGATATCCCAGACGTACCGCCTGCCGCGTCAATGAGAATACGCCAGAGATCACCGCCTGCGAGGCAATAACCGTGGCCAGCGCGGCAAGGATCAGCAGGGGAATCAACGCCCAGTCCGGTGCCAGCAGGAAGAACGGGTTTTTGATCGCTTCCGGATGTTTTAACAGCAATGCACCCTGGCCAAAATAGTTCAGCACCAGCGAAGGTAACACTACAGAGAACCACGCCAGGCGAATGGGGAACTTACCAAAGTGGCCCATATCCGCGTACAGCGCTTCAACGCCGGTGATCGACAGCACCACCGCGCCCAGCGCAATAAACGACAGCGTTTTATATTCGAGGAAGAAATGCACCGCCCACATTGGGTTTAACGCATGCAGCACTTCCGGGTTAGCAATAATACTACGTACTCCCAACACCGCCAGCACCAGGAACCAAACCAGCATAATAGGTGCAAAAAGCTTACCCACGGTACCAGTACCGTGCTTTTGAATCATAAACAGCAGTGTCAGGACAATAATAGAGAGCGGAACAATCCAGGTATCCAGTTGCGGTGCCACGATCTCCAGACCTTCGATCGCCGACATCACCGAAATGGCCGGCGTAATCACCACCTCACCATAGAAGAAGCTGCCGCCTATCAACCCCATAATGACCAGCATTGAGGTCGTTCGCGCCGACGTATTACGCCCGGCCAGTGACATTAGCGTCAGGATCCCGCCTTCTCCGGCGTTATCCGCACGCATGACAAACGTCAGGTACTTGATGGAGACAACAAAGATCAGCAGCCAGAAAATCAGCGAGAGAAAACCAAACACGGCATCACGTTCAACGCCAAAACCGAACTGCCCAGACAAACATTCACGGAGTGTATAAAGTGGGCTGGTACCAATATCACCGTAGACAACCCCAATAGCTGCAAGGGTAATCGCAGACAATGATTGCTTATTATCAGTGCTCATAGACTCGTCTTTCGTTTATACACGTCATTCTTCAGGCCGCTTCCATTGGCTTCACTCGTTATTCCGCCCATCCCAGGAGATAACTCATTTACCGTCTTCGTGCAGCTTGATTGATTTGGTGTATATATAAGAAATGTGTGCGTAGTCCCTTGGCCCACAAAAAGGCGCACAGTATGCACGATTAATCGCAAAATCGTACCCCTAAATGAGACCAGATTAATCTGGCTCAAAGAAAAATAAGCGCACCTTCAGTCTATTACTGCACTGGTGTGAAGCATCTATACTCGCAGTTTACGCAGTACATTTGGCGAAAGGACGCCACTTCATTATGGCTCACCCACATTTATTAGCGGAAAGAATTTCCCGTCTGAGCAATGCGCTGGAAAAGGGACTCTATGAACGTAGCCACGCCATTCGTCTGTGCCTGCTGGCGGCGCTTAGCGGTGAGAGTGTGTTCTTACTCGGCCCGCCAGGGATCGCAAAAAGCTTAATTGCACGTCGGCTGAAGTTTGCGTTTAAAAATGCGCGCGCTTTCGAATATTTGATGACGCGCTTCTCCACGCCAGAAGAAGTCTTCGGCCCGCTATCTATTCAGGCCCTGAAAGATGAAGGGCGCTATGAGCGCTTAACGGCGGGTTATCTTCCCGAAGCTGAAATCGTTTTTCTGGATGAAATCTGGAAGGCGGGCCCGGCCATCCTCAACACCCTGCTGACCGCCATTAACGAACGCCACTTCCGCAACGGCGCGTTTGAGGAAAAAATCCCGATGCGTCTGCTGGTGGCGGCCTCCAACGAACTGCCTGAAGCAGACAGCAGCCTGGAAGCACTGTACGACCGTATGCTAATTCGCCTGTGGCTGGACAAAGTGCAGGACAAGGCCAACTTCCGCTCCATGTTGTTAAGCCAGCAGGATGAAAGCGACAACCCTGTTCCGGCAACGTTACAGGTGACCGATGAAGAGTATTACCAGTGGCAAAAAGATATCGGCACCATCACGCTTCCCGATCGCGTCTTTGAGTTGGTCTATACGCTGCGCCAGCAGTTGGATGCACTACCGAACGCTCCTTACGTCTCTGACCGTCGCTGGAAAAAAGCGATCCGCCTGTTGCAGGCCAGCGCCTTCTTTAGCGGACGCGATGCGGTTGCGCCTATCGATCTTATCCTGTTGAAAGATTGCCTGTGGTACGACGCACAAAGCCTGAATCTGATGCAGCAGCAGATTGAAATATTGATGACCGGACACGCCTGGCAGCAGCAATCAATGCTAACGCGCCTCGGCGCGATTGTGCAGCGCCGCCTCCAGTTACAGCAGCAACAGAGCGATAAAACCGCCTTTACCGTTATTCGCCAGGGTGGGATGTTCAGCCGTCGTCCACATTATGATTTACCTGCAGACGTTAATACGGCGGTAGTGACGTTGCTGCTACAAAAGCCTTTAAAACTGCATGATATGGACGTTATCCATATTGCGTTTGAGCGTAGCGCGCTGGAGCAGTGGCTGACCAAAGGCAGTGAGATCCGCGGCAAGCTAAACGGCATAGGCTTTGCCCAGACGCTGAATATGGAAGTCGACAGCGACCAGCACCTGGTCGTGCGCGACGTCAGCTTACAAGGCTCCCGCCTGGCCCTTCCGGGTTCATCGAAAGATAATATGCCCAGCGAGATAAAAGAGCAGCTTGAGGCACTTGATACCGAGTGGCACCAGCAGCACCGCGGGTTTAGCGAACAACAAAAATGTCTGTTTATCCATAGCGACTGGTTAGGCCGGATTGAAGCCAGCCTGCAAGACGTTGGCGAGCAGATCCGCCAGGCACAGCAATGCTGACGCTTGATACGCTGAATATCATGCTGGCGGTAAGCGAAGAGGGGATGATCGAAGAGATGATCCTCGCGCTGCTGGCCTCCCCACAGCTGGCGGTTTTTTTTGAAAAATTCCCCCGGCTAAAGAAGGCGATAGCCAACGATCTTCCCCGCTGGCGCGAGGCATTACGCAACCGTCTGAAAGATACCCGCGTACCGCCGGAACTGACGGAAGAAGTGATGTGCTACCAGCAAAGTCAGCTCCTTTCCACCCCGCAGTTTATCGTCCAGTTACCGCAAATATTAACGCTACTGCACCGGTTGCATTCCCCCTATGCCGGGCAAGCCCAACAATTGGTTGATGGCAACAGTACATTCACTCCCGCGCTGCACACGCTGTTTTTACAACGCTGGCGTTTAAGCCTGGTGATTCAAACCACCACGCTGAATCACCAGTTGCTGGAAGAAGAACGCGAACAGTTGCTCAGTGAAGTTCAGGAACGTATGACGCTGAGCGGACAGCTGGATCCGGTGCTGGCGGAAAACGACACCGCCGCAGGCCGTTTATGGGACATGAGCGCAGGTCAAATCAAGCGCGGCGATTACCAGTTGATCGTGAAGTACGGTGATTTCCTGACGCAGCAGCCCGAACTCCAACGCTTAGCCGAACAGTTGGGACGCTCCCGGGAAGCCAAATCGGTTCCGCGGAAAGATGCGCCAATGGAAACCTTTCGCACGCTGGTACGCGAACCCGCCACCGTCCCGGAGCAGGTTGATGGCATCCAACAAAGCGACGATATTCTGCGTTTACTCCCTCCGGAGCTGGCGACCCTTGGCATCACCGAACTGGAATATGAGTTCTATCGGCGGCTAGTGGAAAAACAGCTGCTGACATACCGCCTGCATGGCGAAGCCTGGCGTGAAAAAGTCACCGAGCGCCCGGTCGTGCATCAGGATTTTGACGAGCAGCCTCGCGGACCATTTATTGTCTGCGTGGATACGTCGGGTTCAATGGGAGGATTTAATGAGCAGTGCGCGAAAGCCTTTTGTCTGGCGCTAATGCGCGTGGCCCTTGCCGATAACCGTCGCTGCTACATCATGTTATTTTCGACTGAAGTTGTGCGCTACGAACTGTCTGGTCCACAGGGCATTGAGCAGGCGATCCGTTTCTTAAGCCAGCGTTTTCGCGGCGGTACGGATATTGCCAGCTGTTTTCGCGCCATTATTGAAAGGATGCAGGGACGGGAGTGGTTTGATGCTGACGCGGTCGTGATTTCGGATTTTATCGCTCAGCGATTGCCTGATGAAGTAGTGAGTAAAGTTGGGGAGTTACAGCGGGTGCATCAACACCGTTTTCATGCGGTTGCGATGTCAGCCCATGGCAAACCCGGCATCATGCGCATTTTCGATCATATCTGGCGCTTTGATACCGGGATGCGAAGCCGCCTGCTCAGACGCTGGCAGCGTTAATACTTACAGCAGGGAGTCGACGCTTTCACGGACCTGCGCCGGCCATACGCCGCACTGTACCTGACCAATATGCGGCAACTGCAGCAACAACATGGTCAAACGTGACTGACCAATACCGCCGCCAATGGTCTGCGGCATTTCGCCACGCAGCAGCGCCTGGTGCCATTCCAGACTCAGGCGATCTTCGTCGCCCGTCAGGGAAAGCTGGTGTTTCAACGCATCGGCATCCACACGGATCCCCATGGAAGACAGTTCAAACGCATCTTCAAGAACCGGGTTCCAGACCAGAATATCGCCGTTCAGACCGGCGTAACCCAGCTCGGAAGCCGAACTCCAGTCATCATAATCCGGCGCACGTACGTCATGACGATGACCATCGCTGAGCTTGCCGCCGATCCCCACCAGGAATACCGCACCCAGATCTTTCGCGATGGCGCGTTCACGCCCTTTGGCATCAAGATCCGGATAACGCGCTAACAGCTCCTGGCTGTGAACAAAATGGATCTGCTCTGGCAGGAACGGTGCCAGACCAAATTCTTTGCTTACCGCCGCTTCGGTCGCCTTAATTCCCGCCCAGATAGCCTCTACCGTGCTTTTCAGGGTGGAGAATTGACGCTCACCGTCGCCCATTACGCGCTCCCAGTCCCACTGGTCCACATAGACCGAGTGAAGCGGAGAAAGACGGTCTTCATCCGGGCGCAGGGCTTTCATGTGCGTGTACAGCCCCTCACCCGCGCTGAAGTCGTGTTGTCCCAGCGTTTGACGCTTCCACTTCGCCAGTGAATGCACCACTTCGAACTGGGCGTCTGGCAAAGCTTTCACTTTCACCTGCACCGCTTTTTCACAGCCCGACAAGTTATCCTGCGTGCCATCTCCTACACGGCTCAGGATCGGTGCCTGGACTTCAATCAGCCCCAGACGCTCTTCCAGTTGGCGAGAAAAGTGAGATTTCACGAAGCTAATTTGACGTTGTTTGGCAATGTAAGCGGTTTTCATTATGTTTACTCCTGTGTCCTGTTGCCTATGATTAAGCAACAGAATGCGGTCAATATTCAATAATCAACAAACAAAAAGCCTCATTAGATTTTAATTCGTTAAAATAAACCGCTAAAATAGAGCGAATCATCAATCTACATAAGAAAAACCTATGGAAAATTATCAGATCGACAATCTGGACCGCGGCATTCTCGACGCCCTAATGGAAAATGCCCGTACAGCCTACGCTGAACTGGCTAAACAGTTTGGTGTCAGCCCGGGGACGATCCACGTGCGCGTAGAGAAGATGAAACAGGCTGGGATCATTACCGGGGCGCGCATTGACGTCAGCCCCAAACAGTTGGGCTATGACGTTGGCTGTTTTATCGGCATCATCCTGAAAAGCGCGAAAGACTATCCGTCCGCACTGGCCAGACTGGAAAGCCTTGATGAAGTAACCGAAGCGTATTACACCACCGGGCACTACAGCATCTTTATTAAGGTCATGTGCCGATCCATCGACGCCTTACAGCAGGTACTTATCAACAAGATCCAAACAATCGATGAAATTCAGTCCACTGAAACCTTGATCGTCCTGCAGAACCCGATTATGCGTACTATTCGTCCATAATCGTTTTTTTTAATCCCCTATTTTTCCACAGGTAGATCCCAGCTCGCTCACAGCGTACAATACGCACTCTTTATAGAGGTGGGCGAGCATGGCAGACATTACTCTTATCAGCGGCAGTACCCTTGGCGGTGCTGAATACGTTGCAGAACATCTGGCTGAAAAGCTGGAGGATGCAGGTTTTTCAACCGAAACCTTGCACGGCCCGCAGGTCGAGGAGCTTTCAAGCTCTGGCATTTGGCTGGTGATCAGCTCAACGCACGGTGCGGGAGACATTCCGGACAACCTGCTTCCCTTCTATAACGATCTTCAGTCTCAGAAACCCGACCTTTCCCAGGTTCGTTTTGGTGCAATTGGCATTGGCAGTCGCGAATATGACACCTTCTGTGGCGCGATCGATAAATTACAGACTGAACTGACCGCGTCTGGTGCAAAACAGATAGGCGAAACACTCAAGATCAACGTCCTCGAACACGACATTCCGGAAGATCCAGCAGAAGTTTGGCTCGGATCCTGGATTAATTTACTCAAAAACGTGTAAAGATCGTGCGATCAAGTGTGGATAACTCTGGTAGTAAGCTTGGATCAACCGGTAGTTATCCAAAGAACAACCGTTGTTCAGTTTTTGAGTTGTGTATAACCCTTCATTTTGATCCCAGCTTATACGGACCAGGATCACCGATCATTCACAGTTAATGATCCTCAGCAACGTGTTGATCTTATTCAGAGGATCGCCCTTATCCACAGAACATCGCGATCCTAATAAGAGATCACAATAAAACAGATCTCTAAATAAAAAGATCTTCTTTTTAATACCCAGGATCCAAGGTCTTTCTCGATCGACTAAAGTTGAGTAGAATCCACGGCCCGGGCTTCAATCCATTTTCACACCGCGTTATGCGAGGCAATTACCATGTTTTATCAGGATCCTTTTGACGTCATCATCATTGGCGGGGGTCATGCAGGCACCGAGGCCGCGATGGCCGCGGCGCGAATGGGTCAACAGACCCTGCTGTTGACACACAATATCGACACTCTGGGACAGATGAGCTGCAACCCGGCGATCGGCGGTATTGGGAAAGGACACCTGGTAAAAGAAGTGGATGCGCTCGGTGGGCTGATGGCCAAAGCGATCGACCATGCAGGCATTCAGTTTAGGATACTAAACGCGAGCAAAGGACCGGCGGTGCGCGCCACCCGTGCTCAGGCAGACCGCGTGCTGTATCGCCAGGCCGTTCGTACTGCTCTGGAGAATCAGCCAAACCTGATGATCTTCCAGCAGGCGGTTGAAGATCTGATTGTGGAAAACGATCGTGTTGTCGGGGCAGTGACCCAAATGGGACTGAAGTTCCGTGCCAAAGCCGTGGTCTTAACGGTCGGAACCTTCCTCGACGGTAAAATTCATATCGGTCTGGACAACTACAGCGGTGGCCGTGCAGGCGATCCGCCGTCTATTCCGCTGTCACGCCGCCTGCGCGAACTGCCGCTACGCGTCAGCCGCCTGAAAACAGGTACACCACCGCGAATTGATGCGCGTACTATCGATTTCAGCGTGCTGGGTCAGCAGAACAGCGATAACCCCATGCCGGTCTTCTCGTTCCTTGGCGACGTCTCTCAACACCCGCGCCAGATGCCGTGTTATATCACGTATACCAACGAGAAAACCCATGACGTGATCCGCAATAACCTCGATCGTAGCCCGATGTATGCTGGCGTGATCGAAGGGATCGGCCCACGCTACTGCCCGTCGATCGAAGACAAAGTGATGCGCTTTGCCGACAGGAACCAGCATCAGATTTTCCTCGAGCCGGAAGGACTGACGTCCAACGAAATTTACCCGAACGGTATCTCCACCAGCCTACCGTTTGATGTGCAGATGCAAATTGTCCGCTCAATGCAGGGGATGGAAAACGCCCGAATCGTCCGCCCTGGCTATGCGATTGAGTATGATTTCTTCGATCCGCGCGACCTAAAACCGACTCTGGAAAGCAAATTTATTCAGGGCCTGTTCTTTGCGGGACAAATCAACGGTACAACGGGTTACGAAGAAGCCGCTGCGCAAGGTTTACTTGCGGGCCTCAACGCTGCTCGCCTGTCAGCCGACAAAGAAGGCTGGGCGCCTGCGCGTTCTCAGGCCTATCTCGGCGTGCTGGTGGACGATCTCTGCACGCTGGGTACCAAAGAACCGTACCGCATGTTTACCTCACGAGCGGAATACCGTTTGATGCTGCGTGAGGACAATGCCGATCTCCGTCTGACCGAAAAAGGACGCGAGCTGGGTCTGGTGGATGATGCACGCTGGGCGCGCTTCAACGAAAAACTGGAGCGCATTGAACAAGAACGTCAGCGTCTGAAATCGACCTGGGTGAACCCATTAGCCGAGACTGCTGCAGAAGTGAACGCTTACCTGGCTACCCCGTTGTCACGTGAGGCCAGCGGTGAAGATCTCCTGCGTCGCCCGGACGTGACCTACGCGCAACTGACGTCGTTGTCAGCGTTTGCACCAGGCCTTGACGATGCTCAGGCCGCTGAACAGGTTGAGATTCAAGTTAAGTACGAAGGCTATATCGCTCGCCAGCAGGACGAGATCGAAAGACACCAGCGTAATGAAAACACCCTGTTGCCTGCGACCCTGGATTATCGCCAGGTATCCGGCTTGTCGAATGAAGTCATTGCTAAGCTGAACGATCACAAACCGGTGTCTATCGGTCAGGCATCGCGCATATCTGGCGTTACGCCTGCCGCCATCTCCATTTTGCTGGTATGGCTGAAAAAACAAGGTATGCTGCGCCGTAGCGCTTAATGACACACTATTTTGGCGGGGGCGCTTTGCTTGCCCGCCCTACAAATTTGTAGGCCCGGTCAGCGTTAGTGCCATCGGGCAAATTATCATCAACAGGTAAAGACCGTGCTCAACAAACTCTCTCGTCTGCTGGCCGATGCCGGTATATCTCTTACCGATCACCAGAAAAATCAGCTGATAGCGTATGTCGATATGCTGCATAAATGGAACAAAGCGTACAACCTGACGTCGGTGCGTGATCCCAACGACATGCTGGTACGTCATATTCTGGACAGCATTGTCGTTGCGCCACATCTGCAGGGAGAACGTTTTATTGACGTTGGTACGGGTCCTGGGCTGCCGGGTATTCCGCTCTCCATTGTACGTCCAGATGCGCATTTCACTCTGTTAGACAGTTTGGGGAAACGCGTACGCTTCTTGCGTCAGGTGCAGCATGAACTCAAGCTGGAAAACATCACCCCGGTACAAAGTCGGGTTGAGGATTTTCCTTCGGAACCGCCTTTTGATGGCGTGATCAGCCGTGCTTTCGCTTCGCTGAACGATATGGTGACCTGGTGCCATCATTTACCGGGTCAAAACGGACGCTTTTACGCGTTGAAGGGGCAGTTGCCTGAGGATGAAATAGCCTCTTTGCCTGCTGAGTTCAGCGTCGAGTCGGTTGAAAAATTACGCGTTCCACAACTGGATGGCGAACGTCATCTGGTGGTGATTAAGCCAAACAAAATTTAATATTTGTCAAAAAAAATAGAAATAAAACGGTGCGTCAGGCGTTAAAAAATAGGGGTGATCGTGTGGTTAAATGTTGTTACATTTCACCGGTGACTTACTGTTTTGCATCATAACTATAACGTACCGTTTTTTGTTAAAAGTGAAACAAGTCAACTGTGAAAATATCAGGCTGCTAAAAATAGAACCTAACAATCATCGGTGTGTGTTAATTTTTTATTATAAATGTCAATGAGTGGTGTTTTTGTTGTTAGGCGCTATTTTTAAAAGAGTGATGATTTTTAGGCTTAAATATCAAAAAGATGAAAAGGCATCATTTGCCACGCAATTTAATTATGCGAAGGTGAATATGTTCAATATGTGATCTGTCGCACGCTTTGCAGCCAGTGTTTACGCGGTATTTGCAGTTTTGCATGATCGTTCACAGTTTGCCAAAAAGTAATAAATGTGGCCCAGAGAAAAATATTTAAACATTTATTCACTTTTTAGCTACTTATTGTTTGAAATCACGAAGGCGCACCGTATAATTTGTCCGCTTTTTGATGCTTGACTCTAAGCCATAAAGAACGTTTTATACGACACGCGGCGTACCTCGAAGGGAGCAGGAGTAAAAACGTGATGTCTATGTCGCTCTTGAGTCGAAACGTTGCACGTAAGCTTTTGCTCACACAGCTTCTGGTGGTAATGGCAAGTGGATTGCTGTTTAGCCTCAAAGACCCTTTCTGGGGCATCTCCGCATTGTGCGGTGGATTGGCAGTGTTACTGCCTAATATGTTGTTTATGATATTTGCCTGGCGTCACCAGGCACATACACCAGCAAGAGGTCGAGTGGCCTGGTCGTTCGCCTTCGGCGAAGCCTTCAAGGTGTTAGCGATGCTGGTTTTGCTGGTGGTGGCGTTGGCGGTTTTGAAGGCGGTATTTACGCCGCTGATCGTTACGTGGGTTTTGGTGCTGGTGGTTCAGATACTGGCACCGGCTGTAATTAACAACAAAGGGTAAAGGCATCATGGCTTCAGAAAATATGACGCCGCAGGATTACATAGGACACCATCTGAATAACCTTCAGTTGGACCTACGTACATTCTCGCTGGTGGATCCGCACAACCCCCCAGCCACCTTCTGGACGCTCAATATTGACTCCATGTTTTTCTCGGTGGTTCTGGGTCTGTTGTTCCTGCTTGTATTCCGTAGCGTGGCCAAAAAGGCAACCAGCGGCGTACCGGGTAAATTTCAGACCGCGATTGAGCTGGTAATCGGCTTTGTACATGGTAGCGTGAAAGACATGTACCATGGCAAAAGCAAGCTGATTGCTCCGCTGGCCCTGACGATTTTCGTCTGGGTATTCCTGATGAACCTGATGGATTTACTGCCTATCGACCTGCTGCCGTACATCGGCGAGCATATCTTTGGCCTGCCGGCTCTGCGTGTGGTTCCGTCTGCTGACGTGAACATCACCCTGTCGATGGCACTGGGCGTATTTATCCTCATTCTGTTCTACAGCATCAAAATGAAAGGCATCGGTGGCTTCACGAAAGAGTTGACGCTGCAGCCGTTCAATCACTGGGCGTTCATTCCTGTCAACTTAATCCTTGAAGGGGTAAGCCTGCTGTCCAAACCAATCTCTCTTGGTTTACGACTGTTCGGTAACATGTATGCCGGTGAGCTGATTTTCATTCTGATTGCTGGTCTGTTGCCGTGGTGGTCACAGTGGATCCTGAATGTGCCATGGGCCATTTTCCACATACTGATTATCACGCTGCAAGCCTTCATCTTCATGGTTCTGACGATTGTCTATCTGTCGATGGCGTCTGAAGAGCATTAATTTACCAACACTACTACGTTTTAACTGAAACAAACTGGAGACTGTCATGGAAAACCTGAATATGGATCTGCTGTACATGGCTGCCGCTGTGATGATGGGTCTGGCGGCAATCGGTGCTGCGATCGGTATCGGCATCCTCGGGGGTAAATTCCTGGAAGGCGCAGCGCGTCAACCTGATCTGATTCCTCTGCTGCGTACTCAGTTCTTTATCGTTATGGGTCTGGTGGATGCTATCCCGATGATCGCTGTAGGTCTGGGTCTGTACGTGATGTTCGCTGTCGCGTAGTAAGCGTTGCTTGAATTAAGAGCAATATCAGAACGTTAACTAGATAGAGGCATTGTGCTGTGAATCTTAACGCAACAATCCTCGGCCAGGCCATCGCGTTTGTCCTGTTCGTTCTGTTCTGCATGAAGTACGTATGGCCGCCATTAATGGCAGCCATCGAAAAACGTCAGAAAGAAATTGCTGACGGTCTTGCTTCTGCGGAACGAGCACATAAGGATCTTGACCTTGCAAAGGCCAGCGCGACCGACCAGCTGAAAAAAGCGAAGGCGGAAGCTCAGGTAATCATTGAGCAGGCGAACAAACGTCGCGCTCAGATCCTGGACGAAGCCAAAACTGAAGCAGAGCAGGAACGTACTAAAATCGTGGCACAAGCGCAGGCGGAAATTGACGCCGAACGTAAACGTGCCCGCGAAGAACTGCGTAAGCAAGTCGCTATCCTGGCTGTTGCTGGCGCCGAGAAGATCATCGAACGTTCCGTGGATGAAGCTGCTAACAGCGACATCGTGGACAAACTTGTCGCTGAACTGTAAGGAGGGAGGGGCTGATGTCTGAATTTATTACGGTAGCTCGCCCCTACGCCAAAGCAGCTTTTGACTTTGCCGTTGAGCACCAGAGCGTTGACCGTTGGCAGGATATGCTGACGTTCGCCGCTGAGGTGACGAAGAACGAACAAATGGCAGAGCTTCTCTCTGGCGCGCTGGCGCCGGAAACGCTCGCTGAGTCGTTTATCGCAGTCTGCGGTGAGCAGCTGGACGAAAGCGGCCAAAACCTGATTAAGGTAATGGCTGAAAATAACCGTCTGAATGCGCTCCCGGATGTTCTTGAGCAGTTTATTCACCTGCGTGCAGCCAGTGAGGCTATCTCTGAGGTAGAAGTCACTTCTGCCAATGCACTGAGTGATGAGCAGCTTGCGAAGATCAGCGCCGCGATGGAAAAACGTCTGTCACGCAAAGTTAAGCTGAATTGCAAAATCGATAAGTCTGTAATGGCGGGCGTAATCATCCGTGCGGGTGATATGGTCATTGATGGCAGCGTACGCGGCCGTCTTGAGCGCCTTGCAGACGTCTTGCAGTCTTAAGGGGACTGGAGCATGCAACTGAATTCCACCGAAATCAGCGAACTGATCAAGCAGCGCATTGCTCAGTTCAGTGTTGTGAGCGAAGCTCATAACGAAGGTACTATTGTTTCTGTAAGTGACGGTGTTATCCGCATCCACGGCCTTGCCGATTGTATGCAGGGTGAGATGATTTCCCTGCCGGGTAACCGTTACGCTATCGCACTGAACCTGGAGCGCGACTCCGTAGGTGCAGTTGTGATGGGTCCATACGCTGACCTCGCCGAAGGCATGAAGGTTAAGTGTACGGGTCGTATCCTTGAAGTTCCGGTAGGCCGTGGCCTGCTGGGTCGTGTGGTGAACACTCTGGGTTCCCCAATCGACGGTAAAGGTCCGGTTGATAACGATGGCTTCTCGCCAATCGAAGTTATCGCACCGGGCGTAATCGAACGTCAGTCCGTCGATCAGCCGGTACAGACCGGTTATAAATCCGTTGATGCCATGATCCCAATCGGACGTGGTCAGCGTGAGCTGATCATCGGTGACCGTCAGACCGGTAAAACCGCGATGGCGATCGATGCGATCATCAACCAACGTGACTCCGGCATCAAATGTGTGTACGTGGCTATCGGCCAGAAAGCGTCCACCATTTCTAACGTGGTTCGTAAACTGGAAGAGCACGGCGCACTGTCCAACACTATCGTTGTTGTGGCTACCGCGTCTGAATCTGCTGCACTGCAATATCTGGCACCGTATGCTGGTTGCGCAATGGGCGAATACTTCCGTGACCGCGGTGAAGATGCACTGATCGTTTACGATGACCTGTCCAAACAGGCTGTTGCTTACCGTCAGGTTTCCCTGCTGCTGCGTCGTCCGCCAGGACGTGAAGCATTCCCAGGCGACGTATTTTACCTCCACTCCCGTCTGCTGGAGCGCGCATCCCGCGTTAACGCTGAATACGTTGAGAAGTTCACCAATGGTGAAGTTAAAGGTAAAACCGGCTCCCTGACCGCTCTGCCGATTATCGAAACCCAGGCGGGTGACGTTTCTGCGTTCGTTCCGACCAACGTAATCTCAATTACCGATGGTCAGATCTTCCTGGAAACCAACCTGTTTAACTCCGGTATTCGTCCGGCGGTTAACCCAGGTATCTCCGTATCGCGTGTAGGTGGTGCAGCGCAGACCAAGATCATCAAGAAACTGTCCGGTGGTATTCGTACCGCGCTGGCACAGTATCGTGAACTGGCCGCGTTTTCTCAGTTCGCTTCCGACCTGGATGAAGCTACGCGTAAGCAGCTGAGCCATGGTCAGAAAGTCACTGAGCTGCTGAAGCAGAAACAGTATGCCCCAATGTCTGTTGCACAACAGGGTGTGGTGTTGTTTGCGGCTGAACGCGGTTACCTCGAAGATGTGGAACTGGCGAAAATCGGTAGCTTTGAAGCCGCTCTGCTGGCTTACGTCGACCGTGATCACGCTCCGCTGATGCAAGAGATTAACCAGTCCGGTGGCTATAACGATGAAATCGAAGGCAAGCTGAAAGCTATCCTCGATTCCTTCAAAGCAACCCAGTCCTGGTAACGTCTGGCGGTCTGTCCTAGGGCGGACCGCAAGGCATTGAGGAGAAGCTCATGGCCGGCGCAAAAGAGATACGTAGTAAGATCGCAAGCGTCCAGAACACGCAGAAGATCACTAAAGCGATGGAGATGGTCGCCGCTTCCAAAATGCGTAAATCGCAGGATCGCATGGCGGCCAGCCGTCCTTATGCAGAGACCATGCGCAAAGTGATTGGTCACCTTGCGAATGGTAATCTGGAATATAAGCACCCTTACCTGGAAGAACGCGACGTTAAACGCGTGGGCTACCTGGTGGTGTCGACCGACCGTGGTCTGTGCGGCGGCTTGAACATTAACCTGTTCAAAAAACTGTTGGCGGATATGAAAGCATGGTCCGATAAAGGCGTTCAGTGCGACATCGCAATGATCGGCTCTAAGGGCGTGTCTTTCTTTAACTCTGTTGGCGGTAACGTGGTTGCTCAGGTAACCGGTATGGGGGATAACCCTTCCCTGTCCGAACTGATCGGTCCGGTTAAAGTGATGCTGCAGGCCTACGATGAAGGCCGTCTGGACAGACTGTACGTTGTCAGCAACAAATTTATTAACACCATGTCACAGGTTCCGACCCTGACTCAGATGTTGCCATTACCGGCATCAGAAGATGAAGAGTTGAAACAAAAAGCCTGGGATTACCTGTATGAACCAGACCCGAAACCGCTGCTGGATACCCTGCTGCGTCGTTACGTTGAATCTCAGGTTTATCAGGGCGTGGTAGAAAACCTGGCCAGCGAGCAGGCCGCACGTATGGTGGCGATGAAAGCCGCGACCGACAATGGCGGCAGCCTGATTAAAGAGCTGCAGTTGGTATACAACAAAGCTCGTCAGGCCAGCATTACTCAGGAACTCACCGAGATTGTCGGTGGTGCATCCGCGGTATAACCAGGTTAATTCGTAGAGGATTCAAGATGGCTACTGGAAAAATTGTCCAGGTAATCGGCGCCGTAGTTGACGTCGAATTCCCTCAGGATGCCGTACCGCGTGTGTACGAAGCCCTTGAGGTTCAGAATGGTAATGAAGTTCTGGTGCTGGAAGTTCAGCAGCAGCTCGGCGGCGGTATCGTACGTACCATCGCCATGGGTTCTTCCGACGGTCTGCGTCGTGGTCTGGAAGTTAAAGACCTCGAGCACCCGATCGAAGTCCCGGTAGGTAAAGCAACACTGGGTCGTATCATGAACGTATTGGGTCACCCGATCGACATGAAAGGCGACATCGGTGAAGAAGAGCGTTGGGCTATCCACCGCGCGGCACCGTCCTATGAAGAGCTGTCCAGCTCTCAGGAACTGCTGGAAACCGGCATTAAAGTTATCGACCTGATGTGTCCGTTCGCGAAGGGCGGTAAAGTCGGTCTGTTCGGTGGTGCGGGTGTAGGTAAAACCGTAAACATGATGGAGCTGATCCGTAACATCGCGATCGAACACTCCGGTTATTCTGTGTTTGCGGGTGTAGGTGAACGTACTCGTGAGGGTAACGACTTCTACCACGAAATGACCGATTCCAACGTTCTGGACAAAGTATCCCTGGTATATGGCCAGATGAACGAGCCGCCGGGAAACCGTCTGCGCGTTGCACTGACCGGCCTGACCATGGCTGAGAAATTCCGTGACGAAGGTCGTGACGTACTGCTGTTCGTTGATAACATCTACCGTTACACCCTGGCCGGTACGGAAGTATCCGCACTGCTGGGTCGTATGCCATCAGCGGTAGGCTATCAGCCGACTCTGGCGGAAGAGATGGGTGTTCTTCAGGAACGTATCACCTCGACCAAAACCGGTTCTATCACCTCCGTTCAGGCGGTATACGTACCTGCGGATGACTTGACTGACCCATCCCCAGCCACCACCTTTGCTCACTTAGATGCAACCGTGGTACTGAGCCGTCAGATCGCATCCCTGGGTATCTACCCGGCCGTTGACCCGCTGGACTCCACCAGCCGTCAGCTGGATCCGCTGGTTGTTGGTCAGGAACACTACGACACCGCGCGTGGCGTACAGTCCCTGCTGCAGCGTTACCAGGAACTGAAAGACATCATCGCCATCCTGGGTATGGATGAACTGTCTGAAGAAGACAAACTGGTGGTAGCACGTGCGCGTAAGATCCAGCGCTTCCTGTCCCAGCCGTTCTTCGTTGCGGAAGTATTTACCGGTTCTCCGGGTAAATACGTTTCCCTGAAAGACACCATCCGTGGCTTTAAAGGCATCATGGAAGGCGAATACGACCACCTGCCAGAGCAAGCGTTCTACATGGTTGGTTCTATCGACGAAGCCGTGGAAAAAGCGAAAAAACTTTAACGCCTTAATCGGAGGGTGATATGGCAATGACTTACCACCTGGACGTCGTCAGCGCAGAGCAACAAATGTTCTCTGGTCTGGTCGAAAAAATCCAGGTAACGGGCAGTGAAGGTGAACTGGGTATTTTCCCGGGACACGCACCGCTGCTCACCGCCATTAAGCCTGGTATGATCCGCATCGTTAAACAGTTCGGTCATGAAGAGTTTATCTATCTGTCCGGCGGCATTCTTGAAGTGCAGCCTGGCAACGTGACCGTACTGGCTGATACCGCGATTCGCGGGCAGGATCTCGATGAAGCGAGAGCCCTGGAAGCGAAACGTAAGGCAGAAGAGCACATTAAGAGCTCTCATGGTGACGTGGATTACGCTCAGGCATCTGCGGAACTGGCCAAAGCGATCGCCAAACTGCGCGTTATCGAGTTGACCAAAAAAGCGATGTAACACCGGCTTGAAACACAAAAACCAGTCTGATTTCAGACTGGTTTTTTTATGCCTGTGTTTTAGATAATTTGAAACTGAAAAGGTATTTTAAAATTTATGTGATATTCATCACATAAATATTGATCGATTAAAAAATGAAGCGTAGACTCTTTTTTTGTGATGAGTGTCACATAATTAACTCAGATAAAAACGGGATACCAACATGAAACTGATCAACAAAATCATCGCCCTTTTCAGCAGCATGAACGTCTCTTTCGGCACGTTCAACCTGTAATACCTGCTTTAATGTGGCGCGATGCTTTGCGTAATTTATAAGCTAGCGCCATCTGTTCTCCTGTCGTTTTCGCACTATCCCCCGCCTCGATCCACTCCTTCTATTACTCCCTGAATTCGATAAATAAAATTGAGTCCGGACACTGAATTCTTTATTCATGGGGCAAAAAAATAGCAAAAACATTAACCTAAGGCTTTAATAAGAGCAGTCTCCTGTTTTTGGGAAGACAAAAGGCGTAGATATCGACGAAAATAGTGGGCTAAACGATAGGTATTTTCCCCTATTGAACGTTTTATCTTCGGCCCATTTCACGATGAAAAAAATGTAGTATTTTCAATGTGAAACGGTATAAATTCGTTCTTAAATTACAGTCAGGACGTGTATGTTGAATAGTGCTATGAGCGTCGTGATCCTTGCCGCAGGCAAAGGTACACGTATGTATTCCGATCTTCCTAAAGTGCTGCATACCCTCGCGGGCAAATCGATGGTCCAGCATGTCATTGATGCTGCTAATGAATTAGGCGCAACTCGCGTACATCTGGTCTACGGACACGGTGGCGATCTGCTTAAACAAACGCTGAAAGATGACAACCTGAACTGGGTTCTGCAAGCAGAGCAGTTGGGTACCGGTCATGCTATGCAGCAGGCGGCGCCATTCTTTGGTGATGACGAAGACATTTTGATGCTTTATGGCGATGTTCCGCTCATCTCCACCGACACCTTACAGCGTCTGCGCGATGCAAAACCGCAGGGTGGCATCGGCCTGTTAACGGTGAAACTGGATGACCCAACCGGCTACGGGCGTATTACGCGTGAAAACGGCGTGGTTACTGGCATCGTTGAGCATAAAGATGCCACCGACGAGCAGCGTCAGATTCAGGAAATCAATACCGGTATTCTGGTGGCTAACGGTGCAGACATGAAGCGCTGGCTGGCAAAACTCACCAACAACAATGCGCAGGGTGAATACTACATCACCGATATCATTGCGATGGCCTATCATGAAGGACGTGAGATTGCCGCGGTACATCCGGCGCGTATTAGCGAAACGGAAGGCGTCAATAATCGTCTGCAGCTTTCCCGCCTGGAGCGCGTTTATCAGTCCGAGCAGGCAGAAAAACTGCTGCTGGCTGGTGTGATGCTGCGCGATCCGGCGCGTTTTGATCTACGCGGTACGCTTATTCACGGGCGCGATGTTGAAATTGATACTAACGTTATCATTGAAGGTCACGTGACCCTCGGCGATCGCGTCAAGATTGGCGCAGGTTGCGTCATCAAGAACAGCGTGATTGGTGATGACTGTGAGCTTAGCCCATACAGCGTTGTGGAAGATGCACGCCTCGATGCGGCATGTACTATTGGTCCGTTTGCACGTTTACGTCCCGGTGCTGAGCTGCAGGAAGGCGCACACGTGGGTAACTTCGTCGAAATGAAAAAAGCGCGTCTGGGTAAAGGCTCCAAAGCCGGTCATCTGACGTATCTGGGCGATGCAGAAATTGGCGATAACGTGAACATCGGCGCAGGGACTATTACCTGCAACTACGATGGTGCCAATAAGTTTAAAACCATTATTGGCGACGATGTGTTTGTTGGTTCTGATACTCAGCTGGTGGCGCCTGTCTCCGTGGGTAAAGGCGCGACTATTGCCGCCGGGACCACCGTAACGCGTGATGTCGCGGATAACGAACTGGTTATCAGCCGGGTACCGCAGGTCCATAAACAGGGCTGGAAGCGTCCGGTGAAGAAGAAGTAATTAATTTTTGCTGGATGGCGACTTTGCCTTATCTGACCTACGTGCGGTGACGTTCAGTAGGCCTGATAAACGTGATTGCCATCAGGCAGACAAGAGATGAGGGGATAATATAATCCTCCGCTCAACACGCAGTACCATAAAAATAACCCCACTCTCTACAAGGCTCGGGGCGCCCGGAATACGGGTATTACCCAAAGTATTTCACGCTGTAGCAAGGCGGCAAACTTGGGAATCTACGGGAGCTTACTAAAGTAAGTGACCGTAGTGAGCAAGTGTAGCCAACGCAGCTACGGCGTGAAAGACGAAGGGGAAACAGGTTGACCGACAACGACAGGCACAATGCCTAAATTCGGAATCTAAAAATATGTGTGGAATTGTTGGCGCTATCGCGCAGCGTGATGTTGCTGAAATCCTTCTCGAAGGTTTACGTCGTCTGGAATATCGTGGTTATGACTCTGCCGGTCTGGCAGTTGTCGATGCTGAAGGCAAAATGACCCGTCTGCGTCGTCTGGGCAAAGTACAGATGCTTACCGCGGCTGCGGAAGAGCATCCGTTACATGGCGGCACCGGTATTGCTCACACGCGTTGGGCAACGCATGGCGAACCTTCAGAAGCGAACGCGCATCCGCATGTTTCTGATCACATTGTGGTGGTGCATAACGGCATCATCGAAAACCATGAACCGCTGCGTGAAATGCTGAAAACACGTGGCTACACTTTCGTGTCAGAAACCGACACCGAAGTGATTGCTCACCTGGTGCACTGGGAGCTGGAGCAGGGCGGTACTCTGCGTGAGGCCGTACTGCGGACTATCCCGCAGCTGCGCGGTGCATACGGTACGGTGATCATGGATACCCGTAACCCTGAAATCCTGCTGGCGGCGCGTTCTGGTAGCCCGCTGGTAATTGGTTTGGGCATGGGTGAGAACTTTATCGCTTCCGATCAGCTGGCGCTGCTGCCGGTAACCCGTCGCTTTATCTTCCTGGAAGAAGGCGATATTGCGGAAGTGACTCGTCGTTCAGTGACCATTTTCGACAAGTCTGGCGTGGAAGTTAAACGTCAGGACATTGAATCCAGTCTGCAATATGACGCGGGCGAAAAAGGTATCTATCGGCACTACATGCAGAAAGAGATCTACGAACAGCCGAATGCGATCAAAAATACGCTGACCGGGCGTATCAGCCACGGTGAGGTGGATTTAAGCGAGCTGGGTCCGCATGCCAACGAGATGCTGTCTCAGGTGGAGCATATTCAGATCATCGCCTGTGGTACGTCGTACAACTCCGGTATGGTGTCTCGCTACTGGTTTGAGTCGCTGGCGGGTATTCCGTGTGATGTAGAAATCGCCTCTGAATTCCGTTACCGCAAATCAGCGGTGCGTCGCAACAGCCTGATGATCACCCTGTCCCAGTCTGGTGAAACGGCGGATACCCTGGCGGGTCTGCGCTTATCAAAAGAGCTGGGTTATCTGGGATCGCTGGCGATTTGTAACGTACCGGGTTCTTCGCTGGTGCGTGAATCCGACCTGGCGATGATGACCAACGCCGGTACCGAAATCGGCGTGGCCTCCACGAAAGCATTTACCACCCAACTGACTGTACTGCTGATGCTGGTGGCGAAACTGTCACGTCTGAAAGGCCTGGATGCGTCTATTGAGCATGACATCGTTCACGGTCTGCAGGCGCTGCCGAACCGTATTGAGCAGATGCTGTCTCAGGACAAACGCATTGCTGCCCTGGCAGAAGATTTCTCTGACAAACACCATGCGCTGTTCCTCGGCCGTGGCGATCAGTATCCGATTGCGCTGGAAGGCGCGCTGAAGTTGAAAGAGATCTCTTATATTCACGCGGAAGCCTACGCAGCTGGCGAGCTGAAACACGGCCCGCTGGCGCTGATTGATGCGGATATGCCGGTTATCGTCGTGGCACCGAACAACGAACTGTTGGAAAAACTGAAATCCAACATTGAAGAAGTTCGTGCCCGTGGCGGCCAACTGTACGTCTTCGCCGATCAAGATGCGGGCTTTACCAGCAACGAAAACATGCACATCATTGAGATGCCGCATGTGGAAGAGGTGATTGCTCCGATCTTCTATACCGTTCCGCTGCAACTGCTGGCGTATCACGTGGCGCTGATTAAAGGCACCGATGTCGATCAGCCGCGCAACCTGGCGAAGTCAGTTACCGTAGAATAACGCGCCACGCGATTTATCGCGGAGATAGCGCTAAAAATCCGGCGTGCTGTTACGGCACTCCGGATTTTTTTATGTCTAAAATCAGTATATTAAATGAGGCAGAAGATGACGCAGGACTATCGTAAGTCGGTGTTCAGGGCAATGGACTACATCAGCCAGCATCTGGATCTTAACCCGACTCTGGAAGAGGTCTCGCGTGAGGTCGCTGTGTCCTGCTATCACTTTCATCGCATCTTCAAAGCACAGGTTGGCGAAACGGTCGCTGAATTTACCCGTCGTCTGCGGATGGAAAAGGCCGCTATGAGCCTGATTGACGCACCGCATAGCGATATTACCGGGCTGGCATTACAGGTCGGATTTTCCAGTTCGCAAAACTTTGCCCGGGCATTTCGCCGTCATTTTTCCGTATCGCCAGGCGAATTTCGTCGCTCCCTTCGGGAGGCAATAAAAAGCAAGACAGGACACGTCTCTCAGCAAAAAAGCACCTATTCTCAGTGCGATACTACCCAAGCACACTGGCATACAGCAGGCTTTTTGGGCGCAAAAGTCATTGCGCTCCCCACGCGTAGGGTCGCATTTATGCGCCGATTTGGACCATACGGTAAAGAGACCTGCCAACAAACGCATCAGGACTTGTTGACCTCGTTGCCCGCCAGAACGCCGTTACAGCCTGCCGGAATGCTATGTGTTTACTGGGATCCGCCAGATGTGACGGCAGAACAGCATTGCCGCACGGATGTTGGTTTTGAACTCAGCGAGGGGGAGCAGGTCAGTCGACATATCGCCGTGCAGACAATAGCCGCCGGAAATTATCTGGTATGCAAGTGCGCAGCTTGGGGAGATCAGGTTGATAACACCTGGGCGCTCGCCTTTGCCTGGATGCGAACGAAAGGGCTGATGAAAAGCGATAAACCTTGCTACGAAATGTATTACAACGAAACCAATGCCGCGCATGATTATTATGTCTATGACATTTGCATCCCTTTGAATTAACGCCAGAAAAATAGCTATCTACACAGCAACGAATACGTTTATTCGCAACGCAATGGAGTTAATTTTTCATGAGAATTTCAATGCTCTTTCTGGCATGTTCACTGGCCGTCACGTCTTCCACGGTCTCTGCTCTGGAAGGTAATAAAATGATTATCTTTGGCGGGGAAATCTACAGCGCCGATCCAAATAATCCTTCTCCACAAGCCATCGCTATTGAAGGCAAAAAAATCATTGCCGTGGGAACGTTCAACGATGTGCTGAAGAAGGCCGGTTCTGATGCTATTCGCATTGATTTGCAGGGTAATTACCTGATGCCGGGGTTGATCGACAGCCACGCCCATGTTGCTGATGGCGGATTTAAAACGATCACCGTCGAATTTCCTGAAGGGATGACAAAAGCGGCAGCGATTAGAGCGTTTGTCGATAAAAATAAGCGTAACCCTCAGCGCGATCTCCATGGTGTCCAGTTTTACAGCAATGTATCCCTGGATTACTGGGACAATATTAGCCTGCTGGATAGCGTATTTAATGCGCCAGAATATCAGGATACGCCGGTGGTGCTGGCTGGATCGGATGCCCATACCGGCTGGGTTAATAACGCCATGTTACGTAAAGCCAAATTGGATCCCCAGGCCATTGCTGACGCTGGCAACAGTATAAGAACCAATGTTGGGCTAACCCCCAATGGAAAACTCAACGGCTTTGTCTCCGAAGGCGCATGGGATCGGGTGCTCGGTGCCATTCCTCCCGTCGATAACGACAAAATTGCGCAGTCGATTATCGCTGGATCAAAGGTGATGAACCGCTATGGTATCACCGCCTGGATGGAGCCGCTGAGCAACCTGCGCCCGCTGGCACCGTCATTTGATGCTCACCCGGGACGCAACGATGAAGGGCTACTTCCGGCGTACAGTTCTCTGGCGAAGGACGGAAAACTCACCGCCCACGTAACCGGTCTGGCATTGGTCAATATTAACGCTTCTCCAGCAGCCATTGATGACGTAGTGGCTATCAGGGATAAATATGCCGGAATACCCGATATCAAGCTGGCTGGGATTAAAATCTTTCAGGACGGAGTGATTGAATATCCGTCCCAGACGGCGAAGTTGAGTCAGTCATACCTGAATCGACTTGGCTACAGTGGTAGTAACTCGCTGGATAAAGTGACGTTCTGTTCGCTGGTGGCCAAAGCGGATGCCGAAAAATTGATTGCCCACTTTCATGCTATCGGCGATCGCGCCGTGCAGGAGTCACTGGATGCGGTTGCCTGTGCGCGCGAAAAGAATGGCAACAGCGGCATATTGCACAGCATTACCCACCTGGAAATCGTCAACCCGCAGAGCCTCCCTCAATTTCAGCAGTTGAACGTCGCAGCGTCTATGCAGTTGCTGTGGGCGGGTAAAGACGGTGCAACGACAACTCTGCTGGATGGCAAAGTGCCAGCGCCGTTACTCCAACACCTTTATCCTGCTGGCGATCTGTTCCGCCATCACGCGCTGATTGCGGGGGCCAGCGACTGGCCGGTATCTAGCCCCAACCCGCTGTTTGCCATTTACACGGCAGTTACGCGGATGGGGGAAGAGGGCGAACTGCCACCTGAGAGTGAAAAAATCAGCCGTGCCGCGATGCTACAGGCCTACACCCTGAATGCAGCAAAAGTTATTGGCCGCGATAAAGAAACGGGCTCAATTGCCGTAGGGAAAAGTGCTGACCTGGTGTTGTTCGATCGCAACCTTGAGAAAGTGAGTATTGAAAAGCTACGGGATGCCACGGTGCTTTGGACGATGTTTGCCGGAAAAAAAGTCTATAGCGGGAAGTAAACTGCTGCTGAAAGGCCACCGGGAGGTGGTCTTTTACATTACGATAGCCTGTTTTTTGAGCCGTTAGAAAAGAAATACATCACGGCATTTTGATGAAAAATAGTCATCCTTGGCTACGCTTTTAAGTGTCATAAAAATAAAATTTTCGCGAAATGTTATTGTCATGAAATGCGTTAATAACTTGTTTTTGCAGTATTTTTTAAATTCTGTATTTCACTTTTTTTCATTGTCATAAAACTGTCATATTTCGTACATTTAACTGTCACCTGTTTGTCCTATTTTGCTCACAGTAGCAACTCAAACAATGATTTACGAAAACCGTGCAGGAGACATTATGAAAGTTATGCGTACCACTGTCGCAACTGTTGTCGCCGCGACCTTATCCATGAGCGCGTTCTCTGTATTTGCCGCAGCGAGCCTGACAGGTGCAGGTGCAACTTTTCCTGCGCCAGTGTATGCCAAATGGGCTGATACTTATCAGAAAGAGACCGGTAGTAAAGTCAACTACCAGGGTATCGGCTCCTCCGGTGGTGTAAAACAAATTACGGCAAATACCGTTGATTTCGGCGCTTCTGATGCACCGTTGTCTGATGAGAAACTGGCACAGGAAGGCCTGTTCCAGTTCCCGACCGTGATCGGCGGTGTCGTGCTGGCTGTAAATATTCCAGGCCTGAAATCTGGCGAACTGGTGCTGGACGGTAAGACCCTGGGTGATATCTACCTCGGCAAAATCAAGAAGTGGGATGATGAAGCCATCACCAAACTGAACCCAGGGCTGAAACTGCCTTCGCAGAACATCGCCGTTGTGCGTCGTGCTGATGGTTCCGGTACCTCTTTCGTGTTCACCAGCTACTTGGCAAAAGTGAACGAAGAGTGGAAATCTAAAATTGGTGCAGGCTCTACCGTTAACTGGCCAACCGGTCTGGGTGGTAAAGGTAACGACGGTATCGCCGCGTTCGTACAGCGTCTGCCAGGCTCCATTGGTTACGTTGAATATGCTTACGCTAAGCAGAACAACCTGGCCTATACCAAACTGATTTCTGCTGACGGTAAACCGGTAAGCCCGACCGAAGAAAACTTTGCAAATGCGGCAAAAGGTGCTGACTGGAGCAAAACCTTCGCCCAGGATCTGACTAACCAGAAAGGTGATGAGGCGTGGCCGATTACGTCCACCACATTTATCCTGGTTCACAAAGAGCAGAAGAAACCTGAGCAGGGCGTTGAAGTGCTGAAGTTCTTTGACTGGGCGTACAAAAATGGCGGTAAACAGGCGAATGACCTGGATTACGCCAGCCTGCCGGATAACGTGGTTGAGCAGATTCGTGCTGCATGGAAGACCAACGTGAAAGACAGCAGCGGTAAAGCACTGTACTAATAGAATATCTTTGACGAATTGGCGGATGGCGCTACGCTTATCCGCCCTACGGTTTCTACCGTAGGCCCAGAGTGTAGGCCGGATAAGCGTAGCGCCATCCGGCATGGGCAACTGAGTAAACGAGTTTAACTTAAAGAGTGATTTATGGCTGCAACCAAGCCTGCTTTTAACCCACCGGGTAAAAAGGGTGACATGATATTCAGCGTGCTGGTAAAACTGGCTGCGCTGATTGTGCTATTGATGTTGGGTGGCATTATTGTCTCTCTGATCATCTCCTCCTGGCCAAGCATTCAAAAATTTGGTTTCTCATTTTTGTGGACCAAAGAGTGGGATGCGCCAAACGACATCTACGGTGCGCTGGTACCGATTTACGGTACGCTGGTGACCTCGTTTATCGCCTTGCTGATCGCCGTTCCGGTGAGCTTCGGCATCGCTTTATTTTTGACTGAGTTAGCACCTAACTGGTTACGTCGCCCGCTGGGCATTGCAATTGAACTGCTGGCGGCGATCCCGAGTATTGTTTACGGCATGTGGGGCCTGTTTATTTTTGCCCCGCTGTTTGCAACCTACTTTCAGGAGCCGGTGGGTAACATCCTTTCCAACATACCGTTTGTGGGTGCCCTGTTTGCGGGTCCGGCCTTTGGTATCGGTATTCTGGCAGCCGGTGTGATCCTGGCCATTATGATCATCCCGTACATTGCGGCGGTCATGCGCGATGTGTTCGAACAAACGCCGGTACTGATGAAAGAGTCAGCCTACGGCATCGGCTGTACTACCTGGGAAGTCATCTGGCGCATCGTCCTGCCGTTCACCAAAAATGGGGTGATTGGCGGCGTGATGTTGGGTCTTGGCCGCGCGCTCGGTGAAACCATGGCGGTGACCTTTATCATCGGTAACACCTACCAGCTCGACAGTGCATCGCTGTTTATGCCGGGTAACAGTATTACCTCTGCGTTGGCGAATGAATTTGCCGAAGCGGAATCTGGCCTGCATGTGGCTGCGTTGATGGAACTGGGGCTGATCCTGTTTGTGATTACTTTCATCGTGCTGGCAGCGTCTAAGTTCATGATCATGCGCCTTGCGAAGAACGAGGGGGCACGCTAATGGCTACGCTTGATATGCAAAACACCGCCGCGCTGGCGGAGTCTCGTCGTAAGATGCAGGCGCGTCGCCGCTTGAAAAACCGCATCGCACTGACACTCTCAATGGGGACGATGGCGTTCGGTCTGTTCTGGTTGGTGTGGATACTGTTCTCAACGGTGGTTCGCGGTATCGACGGTATGTCGCTGGCGCTGTTCACTGAAATGACGCCGCCGCCGAATACGGCGGGTGGCGGTCTGGCGAATGCCCTGGCGGGCAGCGGGCTGTTGATCCTGTGGGCGACCGTGTTGGGTACGCCGCTCGGTATTATGGCGGGCATCTATCTGGCCGAGTACGGGCGTAAGTCCTGGCTGGCTGAGATTATCCGCTTTATCAACGACATCCTGCTGTCTGCGCCGTCGATTGTTGTGGGTCTGTTCGTTTACACCGTGGTCGTCGCGAAAATGGAGCACTTCTCTGGCTGGGCGGGCGTGATTGCGCTGGCGCTGCTGCAGGTGCCAATCGTGATTCGTACCACCGAAAACATGCTCAAACTGGTGCCGGATAGCCTGCGTGAAGCGGCCTATGCGCTGGGTACGCCGAAGTGGAAGATGATTTCAGCGATCACCCTGAAGGCGTCTGTCTCCGGCATTATCACCGGTGTTTTGCTGGCGATTGCGCGTATTGCCGGTGAAACCGCTCCGTTGCTGTTTACATCGCTCTCCAATCAGTTCTGGAGCACCGACATGATGCAGCCGATAGCCAACCTGCCGGTGACCATCTTTAAGTTTGCGATGAGCCCATTTGTGGAATGGCAGCAACTGGCCTGGGCCGGGGTGCTGATTATTACCCTGTGCGTACTGCTGCTGAACATTCTGGCGCGCGTTATTTTCGCGAAGAAGAAACACGGTTAAGACGAATTGCCGGATGGCGGCGTAAACGCCTTATCCGGCCTACGGTCGAACATATTTGTAGGCCTGATAAGCTGCGCGCCATCAGGCATGATAAGGAATAGATTGAAATGAGTATGGTTGATACTGCCCCAGGTAAGATTCAGGTTCGTGATTTGAACTTCTACTACGGCAAATTCCATGCCCTGAAGAACATCAACCTGGATATCGCTAAAAACCAGGTCACGGCGTTTATCGGGCCATCAGGCTGTGGTAAATCAACGCTTCTGCGTACCTTCAACAAAATGTTTGAACTGTATCCAGAACAGCGTGCGGAAGGTGAAATTCTGCTGGATGGCGACAATATTCTCACCAATACCCAGGATATCGCGCTGCTGCGTGCCAAAGTAGGGATGGTGTTCCAGAAGCCGACGCCGTTCCCGATGTCCATCTACGACAACATCGCGTTTGGTGTCCGTCTGTTTGAAAAACTCTCGCGTGCAGATATGGACGAGCGCGTGCAGTGGGCCTTGACCAAGGCCGCATTATGGAATGAAACCAAAGATAAACTACACCAGAGCGGGTACTCTCTCTCCGGTGGTCAGCAGCAGCGTTTGTGCATTGCGCGTGGTATTGCCATTCGGCCTGAGGTGTTGCTGCTGGATGAGCCGTGTTCGGCGCTCGACCCGATCTCTACCGGGCGTATTGAAGAGCTGATCACCGAGCTGAAAGAGGATTACACCGTCGTTATCGTTACCCACAACATGCAGCAGGCTGCGCGTTGTTCCGACCACACGGCGTTTATGTACCTGGGCGAGTTGATTGAGTTCAGCAACACGGACGATCTGTTCACCAAGCCCGCGAAGAAACAAACAGAAGATTATATCACCGGCCGTTACGGTTGATTCAGGAGCGCGTTATGGACAGTCTGAACCTTAATAAACATATTTCCGGCCAGTTCAACGCAGAACTGGAAAGCATCCGCACCCAGGTAATGACCATGGGCGGCATGGTGGAGCAGCAGCTTTCTGATGCCATTACCGCTATGCACAACCAGGACAGCGAGCTGGCGAAGCGCGTCATTGAGGGCGATAAGAACGTCAACATGATGGAAGTGGCGATTGATGAAGCCTGTGTGCGCATCATTGCCAAGCGTCAGCCGACGGCGAGCGACCTGCGCCTGGTGATGGCAATCATCAAAACTATCGCCGAGCTGGAACGTATTGGTGATGTAGCGGATAAAATTTGCCGTACCGCGCTGGAGAAATTCTCCCTGCAGCATCAGCCGTTGCTGGTAAGCCTGGAATCACTGGGTCGCCATACGGTGCAAATGCTGCATGATGTTCTGGATGCATTTGCGCGGATGGATCTGGACGAAGCGGTGCGTATTTACCGTGAAGACAGGAAAGTTGACCAGGAATATGAGGGCATCGTACGCCAACTGATGACCTATATGATGGAAGACCCGCGCACCATTCCGAGCGTGCTGACCGCACTGTTCTGCGCCCGTTCTATCGAGCGTATCGGTGACCGTTGCCAGAATATTTGCGAATACATCTTCTACTTCGTGAAGGGACAAGATTTCCGTCACGTCGGAGGCGATGAGCTGGATAAGCTGCTGGCGGGTAAAGACCCGAAGGAATAAGCGGCTTGTTGCGTTCGCCGGGATCCCCGGCGTCGCTATTGTAGGCCGGATAAGGCGTTACGCCGCATCCGGCATTCTGCGCCATCCGCTTGATGGCGCTTTGCTTATCAGGCCTACTGTTTAATCGACGATATTCCAACCCCGCGCCTTCCACAATGCCGGCAACTGTGCCAGATCGGTAAAGGTCGTCACTTTAGGATGATCGATCGGTTTGTTGTGCGAATCGGCGCAGAAGTAGAACACCTCCATCCCGGCATCAATCCCTGACTGCGCACCCGCTGCAGAATCATCCACCAGAATGCAGTTTTGCGGATTGACGTTCATGGCTTTTGCCGCATGGAACATCAGCGCCGGATCGGGCTTCCAGCGTTGGATATCATAGCCGCTGAACAGTAAATCCGGGAAATGATGCAGCATGCCTAGCTTGCCCAACGAGTGCTGCATTTTGCTGACCGGACCGTTCGACACCACGCACATCGGCACTGCCATGCTATCCAGCAGCGCGTTGGCACCCGCAATCACCTCCAGTTCCGTATCGAACAGGCGTGCGACCTCGGCGCGGTAAATCGGTTCTAGTTCGGCTTTTGCCAGTTCGACACCGTGCTCGTCGTTGATAATGTCGATGATCTCGTAGAGCTTTACCCCCTTGAAGCGTTTAAACGTCTCTTCAAGATCGAGCGTAATGCCAAACGCCTGGAACATGCTGACATACGCGCGAGAACAAATGACTTCACTGTCGACGAGGGTTCCGTCACAGTCAAAAAATACAGCTTCTATCTGGGACATGTCATTTCCGTTTTAACAAGTTTAACGTTTACGTACAGCATTATTGGGCGACGCAATCGTTGCCGTATAAGCAAAATCAATGGAAAAAAATCGCTCATAACCCACCCTATTGTCGCATTTTGGTATAGGATAGCGACGAATTTTCCCTCCTTGTTCGGAAATTGATAATGAGTCAACAACACACAACCCAGGCTTCTGGCCGGGGCATACTGGAACGCGTGTTTAAACTGCGCGAACATGGCACGACGGCACGGACCGAAGTGATCGCCGGTTTCACCACGTTCCTGACGATGGTCTACATCGTTTTCGTCAACCCGCAAATTCTGGGCGTAGCCGGAATGGACACCAGTGCCGTCTTCGTGACCACCTGTCTGATTGCGGCGCTGGGCAGTATCCTGATGGGCGTATTCGCTAACCTGCCGGTGGCGCTGGCGCCAGCGATGGGGCTGAACGCCTTCTTCGCGTTCGTCGTGGTACAGGCAATGGGCCTGCCGTGGCAGGTAGGTATGGGCGCTATCTTCTGGGGTGCGGTGGGTCTGCTGCTGCTGACTATCTTCCGCGTGCGTTACTGGATGATTGCCAACATTCCGGTCAGTCTGCGCGTGGGGATCACCAGCGGTATCGGTCTGTTTATCGGCATGATGGGGCTGAAAAATGCCGGCGTTATCGTGGCGAACAAGGATACGCTGGTTTCCATTGGTAATCTGACTTCTCACAGCGTGCTGCTGGGGGTCTTGGGCTTCTTCATTATCGCTATTCTGGCGTCCCGCAACATTCATGCGGCGGTGCTGGTTTCGATTATCGTCACCACCCTGCTGGGCTGGATGCTGGGCGATGTGCACTATAACGGTATCGTTTCTGCACCACCGAGCATCACCACCGTTGTGGGCCATGTTGACCTTGCCGGGTCGTTCAACCTGGGGCTGGCGGGGGTGATCTTCTCTTTCATGCTGGTTAACCTGTTCGACTCCTCCGGTACGCTTATTGGTGTGACGGACAAAGCGGGTCTGGCCGATGAAAAAGGTAAGTTTCCGCGCATGAAGCAGGCGCTGTTTGTGGATAGCGTCTCCTCGGTTGCCGGGTCCTTTATCGGTACTTCTTCAGTGACTGCGTATATCGAGTCGTCTTCCGGGGTTTCAGTTGGCGGGCGTACTGGCCTGACGGCTGTCGTGGTGGGGATCCTGTTCCTGCTGGTGATTTTCCTGTCGCCGCTGGCGGGAATGGTGCCGCCCTATGCGGCAGCAGGTGCGCTGATTTATGTCGGTGTGCTGATGACCTCCAGCCTGTCACGCGTGAAGTGGGATGACCTGACCGAAGCGGTCCCGGCGTTTATTACCGCCGTGATGATGCCGTTTAGCTTCTCGATTACCGAAGGTATCGCGCTGGGCTTTATTTCCTACTGTGTAATGAAAATCGGTACCGGACGCTTCCGCGACCTCAGCCCATGCGTGATCGTTGTGGCGCTGCTGTTTGTGCTGAAGATTGTGTTTATCGACGCACACTAAAATATCGGTATTCTCTACAGCCCGCCCGGCATTACTGCTGGCGGGCTTTTTCTTTTATGCTTTTACGCGCTGAATATAATCCCCGAAGGCGGCTAACTGGCCCGTCAGGTGATCCAGCGTGCTTTGATCAATCACTTCGCCGGTTTGTGTATCCACTTTATTCTGAATGACACCACCCATAAACTCCGGTTTATTCATGACCATGGCGTCAAGGAACACCAGAATCTGGCGCAGATGGTACTGACAGCGGGCACCGCCAATCGCGCCCATTGAGCTGGTCTGGATCAGCACCGGTTTGCCTGCCAGAGGCTGATCGGGTAGACGGGACAGCCAGTCGATGGCGTTCTTCAGTCCACCTGGTACCGAATAGTTATATTCTGGTGTGACAATCACCACGCCATCCGCTTTTCTGATCTGCTCCGCCAGCGCTTCTACGCTTGCCGGAAAACCTTCTTCCTGCTGGAGATCGGCATCGTACAGTGGAATATCGCCAATCGACGGTAATGCGTTGACGTCCATCCCTGCCGGGGCAATTTTTGGCAGCGTACGGGCAACCATTCCATTAAATGAGCCTTTGCGCAGGCTCCCCAGTAACGTAACAACATTCAATGTTTCGGACATGGTTACTCCTGTTTCATCATGAAGGTTAAATCAGTTAAGCGTGCAGTTCTTCGCTGCGGATAATTGAGAAAAGCGGATCAGGCGGCCCGTTGGCGCATTGGCGCGAGTCTGGATATCGGGCAAACTTTTCCAATCCTGCTTACCATCAAACTCCCAAACCTTGAGTTTTTCAATAGCTGGCGTCACCGCGACCGACCACACCAGCACATCTTCCGCATCGCAAATGGCTTCGATCTGCGCCGTATGGGCGCATTTCAGGCGTCCGGCGCCGGGTAACAACTGGAGTTCGCGCGGATCGTCATTGCTCATATCACCGGTAAGTTTGAGTACGCTCTGGCGCAGGGTAATGAGCTGTGCGCGTGCTTCATTCGGATCGCTTTGGTTGTTGATCCACAGGTTTTCGTTGCTGGAAAAGCGCCTGGTGTCCGTCGAATGTGGATAGTTAAACCCACGGATTGCTCGCTGAAGTTCCATATCCAGGCCGCAGCTGCCTTCTGTCGTCAGCGCCACGCCGACGATATTTCCGGCGTAGGAAATGGAAAATCCGGGCAGATTTTTATCGCGAAAGACCGGTTTGCCTTTGGCATGTTGCACGATTTCGGGTAGCGAGCTGGTGCCGTAAAGCATAAACATCAGTTCAGCGAGGAGGCTTCTGGAGGCCAGAAAGCGTGTTCGGCGGTGAGTTGGGAGGCTGTTTGCTTCGATATGACATGGAGAAGGGAGGCGAACTGAAATCAGGTGTCCCTCCGTAAGAATCCCTCTGGCAAAATGTGTCGCCATTTTTCGCTCCGTGATTAATGGTCCGTGATTATTACCAGAGTAACATTTACACGGCGTCCAGGCAGGCTTTGCTGCCTAAAAATCAGGCGAAAACGGGATACATTACGCGACATTTACATTTCTGACACTATCATGGTTAATTTAGCAACAATTTGGGCGCGCAGTGTCAGGACATATCACGATAGAGCGTCTTGATCGTGTCTTTCAGCCAGACGATCTTTGGATTGTGGCTGTTACGTTTATGCCAGAGCAGGGTGAACGGTACGCGCATTTTTTCCAGCTGTGCGGTATCAAAGGGCAGCGGGCGCGCCACCAGTGGAAGCTGGTGGAGTTGATTATAACGCTGACAATAGACCGGGGCGGTGGCTATCAGCGCGTGATCCGGTTGAGCGGCCATAAACAGCGACTGCTCAAACCCCGGCAGACTCAGGGCGATAGTGCGTTTGCGTCCTATCTCCTGCAGCACATCGTCCAGCGCCCAGGTATCGCTTTGTTCCCAACTGATGCTGATATGCGGATAGCGCAGGAAGGTCTCCAGGTTCCACTCTTCTCGTAACGCCGGATGATCTTCGCGCAGCCAGACGCAGGGGAGATCGGAAAACAGCACTTCATGGTCGATAGATAACGGCAGCAGGCTCAGCAACTCGCGTGAGCGCGGGTGGCTTTCGCGCCCGGTAAACCCGATATCCACCTCACCGCGAATAATGGCGTCCAGCGAATCGTAATCCCAGTTGCGCACTTTGATGGACGCTTGCGGATAGCGTTGATAAATCTGCTGCGAGAGCGCGTTGAACATGATCATCACCAGCGGCGTCTCGGCCACCAGATCAAACTTCAACCCGCGCGGTGCTTCGTGATGCGGCTTATCGAGCAACTGATTGCCCATCTGCATCCACTCCGCCAGGTTCTGTTCCATACTGACCATCAACGGCGTCGGCGTCAGCCCCAGCGGGGTGTTTACAAACAGCGGATCGTCAAACCAGGATCTCAGCTTCGCCAACGATTTACTGACCGCCGACGGCGTGACGTTCATCCGTTTGGCGGTTTTGGTGACGCTGCGCTCCTGCATCAGGAGCTGCAGGCAGAGCAGTAAATTAAGATCGAGACTGCTGAGGGATTTCTTCATGAGTAGGCGCGGACCGGTTAGGAGCAACAGTGATAATCAGCATGATGCTCACTATGCTACAGCCAATCAGAATCCCGATCAGCATATTCAACGCGTCAAGTCCGAGGACAGCCGCCAGCCAAATCCACAGTGATGAGCCACAAACCTGGGCGATGCCTAGCGTTGAGCTGGCGACGCCCGCTCGCAGCGAGAACGGTCCCAGCGCCTGGCTCATGGCAACGCCGAAACCGACCGAGAATCCGGCACAGATTAACGTCAGGCCAAACAGTGTAACTGCATGCGAGCTGGCAAGGGTTAGAACCACGCCTGCGCTCAGGAACAGCACCTGCGAGGCCAGCATCAGGGTACGGGGCTTAAACAGGCTCAGGGCGAACGGCGTGGAGAAAGAGACCGCCATACTGACCCCTGCGGTCATCGCCATGGTCGTGGCGTATTCACCGCGGTCAAAACCCATTACCTCCATCAGTAGCACCGGCGAGGTGTTGACGAAGGTAAGGATCACCGACACGCTGAGCGTGGTAATCGCCAGTCGGCTGAGGAAAAAGCGGTTTACCAGCGATTCGGTGCGCTGCTCAACACCCGCAGACCTTGAGAGCGTCGCTGGGCGCGATTCTCGCAGGATAAACACCGACAGCAGGCAAACTGCCACGCCCATACCAATCATTGTGTAGAACAGGCTCTGCCACGGGTATTTGAGCATAATCAGATGCCCCATTACCGGGGCCAGAACTGGCACGATACAGGTGATACCGTTCAACAGAGACAGCACCTTCGCCCGGCGGCGATCGTCGAGCGTATCGCGCAAAATCGCAAAGGCCACTACATAACAGCAGCCTGCGCCAATTCCCTGAATAAAACGGCCCACCAGGAACGGCGTACCGCTCTCGGCGAATGAACACAGGGCGGAAGCAAAAATAAAGATCAGGGCGCCGACAATCGCGACCGGTTTACGACCCGACTGGTCGGCAATCTTACCGGCGAACAGCATCGCCGCGGCCATTCCGGCCAGATACACCGAAAATGCAATATGCAGCTGTGCTTCGCTGGCGTTAAGGTCGGCGGCAATACGCGGTAACCCCACCAGATACATATCAATACCGGCAGGATAAAGCAGAACCAGGGCAAAACTGCAGATTAAAAAGCGTGTCATAGCGACCTCATGAGGAATGTGGCGCTAAGAATACGGGGAGAGCGTCAGTAGCACGAGTTGCCATTCGGACAACAGTGATTTCCTGAAAGGAAATGATGCTAAATTGGTTGGCTGTTAGCCTCTTCAATAGGCTGATTTGGCGCTTCTTTTACCATCTTGATGAATTTATCCCGTCGTGTATGGTTTAACTGAGGGTTCCAGACCATACCAATATTCCAACTTGCGAGGCTTGTTTCCGGATGGCGTAGCTCCACGCCCGCAGGCAGGAAATGACGGACGCTTTCTGGTAGCAATGCGACACCATTGCCAGCGGCAACCAGCGGCAACCAGCGGCAACCAGCGCCAATAAGGCGTGAATATCATCCGTAACGGATAAGGGCTGAGTGATGATGCCATTTTTCTGGAGGTATAACGCTGTCTGCTCTGCCAGGCAAGGGCTCTGGGTTGGATTCATTTGTAAGATAGAATTTGATAATAAAAGATCCAGTACACTTTTTTGCTGTAAATTTTTATCTGACGGCACCGCCAGCCGTAAATTTTCACGCTTAATTAATAATGAGTTAAGCGATTCAGCGGCAGGAAGTCGCACAAAACCAATATGAAGCTCTCTGGTTACTAATAAGTTACATTGTACACTTGATGGAATATGGCTTACTGATATTTCTGTATCAGGTTGTTGGGACTGAAAAGTATTAATCCACGCCGGAACGTTATTAAAAGATGAAATACCAAATCCAATACATAAACGCTCATGACTCTTTTTCTGGATGTCCTGAGCATAAAGGAGAAAACGATGATGCTGTTCGAGTAATTCATTTGCACTTGAATAGAGTTGATGACCCAGTTCGCTGAGTGCCGCTCCGTGGCGGCCTCGCTGGAAAAGGTTACCGCCGATCTGCTGTTCCAGCGCCTGGATTTGTTTAGACAGCGCCGGCTGTGTGAGATGGAGCACTTCAGCGGCTTTGTGATAGTTACCGTGTTCTGCGACAGCAACAAATGCGCGTATGAGTCGTATATCCATTCCTGACATTTATCGAACTCTGAAAAAATGGAATTATACACAGTATTATAATCTGGCAGATACTGGTGAGGGATAATTATTTATAATAAGGTCGATAGTAATGTATCAAAATAAATCGGTAAAAAGGGCGATACTCTTCGATATGGATGGTGTTCTGATAGATTCTAATGTCGTTATTGAGCGTGCATGGTGTGAAGCGGCTGACATGTACGGTCGACACATTAGCGAAGAAGAGATTACTCAACATATTCATGGGCAGCCGGGGGCGCATACCATTCGTGCGCTATTTCATGATCTTCCACTGGTTGATCAACAAAAAGTCCAGCAGCATATAATCCATGTTGAAAATACCGCCAGCTACAATGTTATTACTGGTGTGATGGAACTGATTTCTTCATTGAAGGCGGCCGGGATAACGATGGGAATCGTCACCAGTGGTTGTCGTGAGAAAATTGATCGGGTGATAACATTGCTTAATGCCCAGTCTTGCATCTCGGTGATTGTCGAACGTTACGATGTCGCCAGGGGAAAACCTTACCCCGATCCGTACCTGTTGGCGGCCGAGCATCTGGGTATCCCGGCGAATCAAACTGTGGTTTTTGAGGACTCTCAAAGCGGGGTAACGTCTGCCGTTGCGGCCGGAGCGTATTGTGTCGGGATCGGCGGTGATAATTTACTGTCTCATGGGGCGATGAGCGTTATCCCTGACTTTCGGGATGTCCGCGTTGTGTATGAAGACGATAGCACCCAGGTGCTTTTGTTTCCATCCGGACATTCTGTACGCATGGGACGGTGACTGCTTTTCTGGGGCAGGCGTTATTACTGCGGCCAAAGTTGTTCAAATGATGTCACCAGGCGTGGTTCTCCCAGCGTTTCAATCATATCCGGCGGCAAGTGCTGTCGGGTATCTTGCTGCCCAATAACCAGTGCGTTTTCAGTATCAGCCCAGTACAGAGCCGTATGCGTGGCCTGTAGAATATCGACCAGACTCTGCCAGAAAGCATCAGCTTCCGGAATATGCACAAAATCAAGGTCACTGGCTAACGGAACTGCATCATCGGTCGCCCATACAGAGAGGTAATATTCTGGTTGTTGAGGATATTTAAGATTGTATGAAACGAGTATTTTTCCGGCGGTTTCACTATGAGATATTTTTTTCTCTGTAAGCGCGTCACCAAATGCCTCTTCTACGATGGAAAGTGGGAAAAATCCCTCCTCGCCTTTATCAAATGCCTGCAGCCAGTAATCCATACTCATGATGATACCTCTGTTGGAAATAATAACCCGAATTAATCCAGCGCTAATTCGGGGTTGCTGGTTTACTTACCAATACAGAAGCTGGAGAAAATCCGTCCCAGCAGATCGTCGGAGGTAAACTCCCCAGTGATCTCACTGAGATTCTGCTGCGCGAGGCGTAGCTCTTCTGCCAGCAATTCTCCGGCCCTGGCGCCCAACAGCTGAGCTTTGCCCTGCTCGAGATGCTCTGCCGCTTCTGCCAGTGCCTGCAGGTGACGACGGCGCGCCAGGAAACCCCCTTCCATATTGGTTTCGAAACCCATGCTCTGCTTGAGGTGGTTGCGTAGCACGTCCACGCCTTCACCTGTACGCGCGGAGAGGCGAACCAGTGAGTGGCCATTTACTTCGCTAAGGCCCAGCGTTTCTCCAGTGATATCCGCTTTGTTGCGTACTACGGTGATGGGTAACTTCGTCGGCAAACGTGCGATAAAATCAGGCCAGATATCGGCCGGGTCGACGGCATCGGTGGTGGTGCCATCCACCATAAACAGCACGCGGTCGGCCTGTTCGATTTCCTGCCAGGCGCGTTCGATACCAATGCGTTCGACTTCGTCACTGGCGTCACGCAGACCGGCGGTGTCGATGATATGCAGCGGCATACCGTCGATATGAATATGTTCGCGCAGCACGTCGCGGGTGGTGCCAGCAATGTCGGTGACAATCGCCGCCTCACGGCCCGCTAAGGCGTTCAGCAGGCTTGATTTCCCGGCGTTAGGACGTCCGGCGATCACCACCTTCATCCCTTCACGCAGCAGGCTACCCTGACGCGCTTCGGCCCGTACGGCATCGAGATCGGCGATGACGTTATTAAGCAGGCCTTCAATTTTACCGTCAGAGAGGAAGTCGATTTCCTCATCCGGAAAATCAATCGCCGCTTCCACGTAGATGCGCAGGTGAGTGAGTGCTTCCACAAGGTGATTTACGCGGGCGGAGAACGCACCCTGCAAGGAGTTCAGCGCGGAACGTGCGGCTTGTTCTGAACTGGCATCGATCAGGTCGGCAATGGCTTCTGCCTGGGCTAAATCGAGTTTATCGTTCAGGAACGCGCGCTCCGAGAACTCACCGGGTCTGGCAATACGCAGGCCGGGAATAGTCAGAATACGTTTTAACAGCAGGTCGAGAATGACCGGGCCGCCGTGGCCCTGCAATTCTAAAACGTCTTCACCGGTAAAGGAGTTTGGACCGGGGAACCACAGGGCAATCCCCTGATCCAGCGTGCTACCATCGGCATCTTTAAACGGCAGGTAGTCGGCATAACGTGGTTTTGGCAGTTTGCCCAGTACGGATTCTGCAACCTCGCGGGCTTTCAGGCCGGAGATGCGCAGAATACCCACACCACCACGTCCCGGTGGGGTGGCCTGAGCGACGATGGTGTCGTTATGGCTCATGATATGTCTCTTAAATACCAATAATAAAAAAGGCGGTCAATCGACCGCCCTTTAATTTATGTTCCGTTTGCCGGATGGCGGCTTCGCCTTATCCGGCCTACAACCGAATCAGGAATTCTTTTTCTCGCGGCTATGCAGGCCACGCTTCTCCAGACCACGGTAAATCAGCTGCTGCTGAATAATAGTTACCAGGTTGCTGACGATATAGTACAGCACCAGACCTGACGGGAACCACAGGAAGAACACGGTGAAGATGACCGGCATAAAGGTCATGATCTTCTGCTGCATCGGGTCGGTCACGGTGGTCGGCGACATCTTCTGAATGAAGAACATCGTTACGCCCATCAGGATCGGCAGGATGTAGTACGGGTCCTGTGCAGACAGGTCATGGATCCACAGTGCGAACGGCGCATGGCGCAGTTCAATGGAGCCCATCAGCATGTAGTACAGTGCCAGGAAGATTGGCATCTGGATGATCAGCGGGAAGCAGCCGCCCAGAGGGTTAACCTTCTCAGCTTTGTACAGGGCCATCATTTCCTGGCTCTGACGCTGTTTGTCATCGCCCAGACGCTCACGCATTGCCTGAATCTTCGGCTGCAGCATACGCATCTTCGCCATGGAGGTGTACTGCGCTTTAGTCAGCGGGTACATGATGCCACGAACGATAAAGGTGATAACGATGATAGAGAAGCCCCAGTTACCCAGGAAGCTATGGATCCACTTCAGCAGTTTGAACAGCGGCTGAGAGATGAACCACAACCAACCGTAGTCGACGGTCAGATCCAGGTGCGGTGCAACGGCCGCCATTTTATCCTGAATTTCCGGGCCAACCCACAGGGTGCTGGTCATCGCGCTTGTCTGGCCCGGTTGAACCAGTACCGGCTGAGATTTATAGCCGATAGCGGCAATGCCGTTACCCAGATTTGCGGTATAGAAGTTATTGGTGCCGTCGTTACGCGGAACCCATGCCGTGGCGAAATACTGCTGCAGCATTGCGACCCAGCCGTCTTTAGCGTTGACGTTCAGGTTTTCGTTTTCAGCAATGGTGTCGAACTTGTATTTCTCATACTTCTCATCAGGCGTGGAGTAAGCCGCGCCACGGAAGGTATGCAGCGCAAAGTTGCTGCTACCAGTGTCGAGATGAGAGGGCAGATTGATGGATTGCTTCAGCTGACCAAAGGTGGAGATTTCCAGCGGCTTCTCGCTGGCGTTCTGCACGCTGTAGTTAACGCTTACCGCATACTCACCGCGCTTGAGAACAAACGTTTTGGTAAACGTGTTGCCAGCGGCGTCTGTATAGGTCATCGGGATCTGCAGTTCATTTTGACCGTCAGCCAGTACAAAAGCGTCTTTGTCGACGTTGTACAGCGGACGCGGGCCGTTAGCCGGGTTATCCGGGCCGTCACGACCTGTCAGGCCACTCTGTGCCTGATAGATGAACTGTGGCGTGGTATCCAGTAACTGGAACGGTTCGGTAGAACCGAGTTCTTTCGGGTAAGCTGGCAGTGAAGCCTGTTCCACATCACCACCACGGGTGTTGATGGTCAGATCAAGCACGTCAGTCTTAACCGTAATCAGTTTCCCCTGGCCACTGGCCGGTACGCCCTGGTCGGCGGCGCTACCCGCTGCGGTGGTCGTTGTCTGCGTGGTCTGTTGAGCCTGAGGTTGCGGATTTTTATCCTGCTCCCAGGCTTGCCAGATCATGAAAGACACGAACAGCAAAGCGATGACTAAAAGATTGCGTTGCGAATCCATCGTTAGTGTTCTCTGGTATCAAATGGTCCGGGTGGGACGGGATCGTCACCACCAGGGTGTAAAGGGTGGCATTTTAATACGCGTTTCACCGTCAACCAACTGCCTTTTATCACTCCAAACCTGCGCAATGCCTCAATTCCGTAGCTCGAACAGGTTGGAGTGAAACGGCAATGCGGCCCAAGCAGCGGACTGATCAGGCGTTGATAGACCCGAATGAGGGCTATCAGGACCCGCGAGCCAGGCGACAATGGCGACGCCATAATTTTTCCAACGCTTCCGAGAGAGCACGGTTATCGAGGTCGGCAACCCCTTTTTTAGCCACCACTACGAAATCCATTGCTGGAAGTTCGTGCTGACGTAAACGGAAGCTTTCACGCGTCAGGCGTTTAATCCTGTTGCGTTCATGCGCACGTTTAACATTTTTCTTGGCGACCGTTAGACCGATGCGGGGATGCCCCAGCGAATTTTGGCGGCCGAGAATGGTGATTTGCGGCGTGCCAGCCCGTTGTGGCTGCTGGAAGACGAATGTGAAATGAGTGGGAGTTAACAAACGTAACTCCCTGGGAAATGCGAGCTTAACCACTCAGGGGCTAGCTTTTATTACTTAGAAACGGTCAGACGAGAACGGCCTTTAGCACGACGACGTGCCAAAACCTGACGACCATTTTTATTAGCCATACGAGCACGGAAGCCGTGAGAACGGTTGCGCTTCAGTACAGACGGTTGAAAAGTGCGTTTCATGGCGATTTCTACCTAAACTTGAATAAATTCACTGACTTTTGCGTATACCCGAACGAACTTCGAACGACTTACGCCACAGTGTGGGTGATTAAAGAGGCCGGATTGTAATAATTGTACACTCCGGAGTCAATTCTCTTTCCTTAATTCCCGCTTTTTTCCGCATGGTTTCGCGTAAAAAACAGGCAGCGTTGACGCCGTGAGGCGACCTTTACTCGCTGGGGGTAAGAATTATACGGGCTGGTGGATAAAGCGCAAGGATCGCACGGGATCTTTATTAGATCGTTTTCGCAGTAAAGCATCTTTACTCATTAATTTTTTCAATATGCGCGCGAAAACCTGCAGCACTTCTCCAGGATCGTTTACACTTAGCCGATTCTGGATCATCCTGTGGATAAATCGGGAAGAATCTGTGAGAAACAGAAGATCTCTCGCTCAGTTTAGGCTATGATCCGCGGTCCTGATCGTTTCAATGGATCCTGATCAGGCATATAACCGCAGACAGCGGTTCGCACGTCACCCTCACGCAGGGTCTTTTCGACGTGCGCCAACAATCATGAATGTTTCAGCCTTTGTCATTTATCGACTTTTGTTCGAGTGGAGTCCGCCGTGTCACTTTCGCTTTGGCAGCAGTGTCTTGCCCGATTGCAGGATGAGTTACCAGCCACAGAATTCAGTATGTGGATACGCCCGTTGCAGGCGGAACTGAGCGATAACACGCTGGCTTTGTATGCGCCAAACCGTTTTGTGCTCGATTGGGTAAGGGATAAATACCTTAATAATATTAATGGATTGCTGAATAACTTCTGCGGAGCAGATGCCCCACAGCTACGCTTTGAAGTCGGTACCAAACCCGTCACGCAAACGCTGAAGACGCCGGTTAATCACGTTGTCGCACCTGCGTATGTAGCGCAACAAGTTCAGCCGCAACGAGCCGCACCTGCAGCACGTTCGGGTTGGGATAACGTCCCGGCCCCGGCAGAACCAACCTATCGCTCTAACGTCAACGTCAAACACACGTTTGATAACTTCGTTGAAGGTAAATCTAACCAACTGGCGCGCGCGGCGGCTCGTCAGGTGGCGGACAATCCTGGCGGCGCCTACAATCCTCTATTCCTTTATGGCGGTACCGGTCTGGGTAAAACCCACCTGTTGCATGCTGTGGGTAACGGGATTATGGCGCGCAAGCCGAATGCAAAAGTGGTGTATATGCACTCCGAGCGTTTTGTACAGGACATGGTTAAAGCCCTACAAAACAATGCGATCGAAGAGTTTAAACGCTACTACCGTTCGGTTGATGCGTTGCTGATTGACGATATTCAATTCTTTGCTAATAAAGAACGATCCCAGGAAGAGTTTTTCCACACCTTCAATGCCCTGCTGGAAGGTAATCAGCAGATCATCCTGACGTCGGATCGCTATCCGAAGGAGATCAATGGCGTTGAAGATCGTCTGAAATCCCGCTTTGGCTGGGGACTGACCGTCGCGATCGAACCACCTGAACTGGAAACGCGCGTTGCGATCCTGATGAAAAAAGCTGACGAAAACGATATTCGTCTGCCAGGCGAGGTGGCGTTCTTTATTGCCAAGCGTTTACGCTCTAACGTGCGTGAACTGGAAGGCGCACTGAACCGCGTGATTGCTAACGCCAACTTTACTGGCCGGGCGATTACTATCGATTTTGTGCGTGAGGCGCTGCGCGACCTGCTGGCATTACAGGAAAAACTGGTCACCATCGACAATATTCAAAAGACGGTGGCTGAGTATTACAAAATCAAAATTGCGGATCTGCTTTCTAAGCGTCGATCTCGTTCGGTAGCGCGTCCGCGTCAGATGGCGATGGCGCTGGCAAAAGAGCTTACCAACCACAGTTTGCCGGAAATTGGCGACGCCTTTGGTGGGCGTGACCATACTACCGTGCTTCATGCCTGTCGCAAGATTGAACAGTTGCGTGAAGAAAGCCATGATATTAAAGAAGATTTCTCCAATTTAATCAGAACATTATCTTCGTGACGCTATGAAATTTACCGTTGAACGTGAACATTTATTAAAACCGCTTCAGCAGGTCAGCGGCCCGCTGGGTGGTCGTCCTACGCTGCCGATCCTCGGAAACCTGTTACTACAGGTTGCGGATGGAACGCTTTCTCTGACCGGTACCGATCTCGAGATGGAGATGGTGGCACGCGTTGCGCTGATCCAGCCGCATGAACCCGGTGCGACCACCGTCCCGGCGCGTAAATTCTTCGACATTTGTCGTGGTTTGCCGGAAGGTGCGGAAATTGCTGTCCAGTTGGAAGGTGACCGCATGCTGGTGCGTTCTGGCCGCAGCCGTTTCTCGCTGTCCACACTGCCTGCCGCCGACTTCCCGAATCTGGATGACTGGCAGAGTGAAGTTGAATTCACGCTGCCGCAGGCGACGATGAAGCGTCTGATTGAAGCCACGCAGTTTTCGATGGCTCATCAGGATGTGCGCTATTACTTAAACGGCATGCTGTTTGAAACCGAAGGTGAAGAACTGCGTACCGTGGCGACCGACGGTCACCGCCTGGCGGTGTGCTCTATGCCGGTGGGTCAATCGCTGCCCAGTCATTCGGTGATCGTGCCGCGTAAAGGCGTGATTGAACTGATGCGTATGCTCGACGGCGGCGACAACCCGCTGCGCGTGCAGATTGGCAGCAACAACATCCGTGCGCATGTTGGCGATTTCATCTTTACCTCCAAGCTGGTAGATGGACGTTTCCCGGATTACCGTCGCGTACTGCCGAAGAATCCAGACAAACATCTGGAGGCGGGCTGCGATATCCTTAAGCAGGCGTTTGCCCGTGCGGCCATACTCTCCAATGAGAAATTCCGCGGTGTGCGTCTGTACGTCAGCGAAAACCAGCTCAAAATTACGGCCAACAACCCAGAGCAGGAAGAAGCGGAAGAGATCCTCGATGTCACCTATCCTGGGACTGAAATGGAAATCGGCTTCAATGTTAGCTATGTGCTGGACGTATTGAACGCGCTGAAGTGCGAAAACGTCCGTATTATGCTGACCGATTCCGTATCGAGCGTACAGATTGAAGATGCAGCGTCACAATCCGCAGCCTACGTTGTTATGCCAATGAGACTGTAGTGGAAAATATCGGGCTATCTAACTTGCCATTTTCAACCTGGGCTGTGCTCGCCCCTGTCACGTACTTCGTGTACGCTCCAGGGTCTGCGCGCAGTCCGCGTTGAAACTGGCTGCGCCGATAACGCCCTGGCCCAAAGAACGCTGATATGTCACTGACGCGCTTGCTCATCAAAGACTTCCGCAATATTGAAAATGCGGATCTCACTTTATCTCCCGGCTTTAACTTCCTGGTCGGCGCTAACGGCAGCGGTAAAACCAGCGTGCTGGAAGCTATTTATACGCTCGGTCACGGTCGGGCGTTTCGCAGTGTGCAGATTGGCCGCGTCATTCGCCACGAGCAGGAGTCGTTTGTACTCCACGGGCGTTTGCAGGGCGTCGAGCGTGAAACCTCGATTGGCCTGACCAAAGACAAGCTGGGTGACAGCAAAGTGCGCATTGACGGAACTGACGGTCATAAGGTTGCCGAACTGGCGCACCTGATGCCGATGCAGCTGATAACGCCTGAGGGGTTTACTTTACTCAACGGCGGCCCCAAATACAGAAGAGCATTCCTTGACTGGGGATGCTTTCACAATGAAGCCGGATTCTTTACCGCCTGGAGCAACCTTAAGCGATTGCTAAAGCAGCGCAATGCGGCGCTGCGCCAAGTGAGTCGTTATGAGCAACTGCGCCCGTGGGATCGAGAGTTGATCCCGCTGGCGGAACAAATCAGCACCTGGCGCGCGGAGTACAGCGCCGGTATCGCGCAGGATATGGCGGATACCTGCCAGCAGTTTCTTCCCGAGTTTTCACTCTCTTTCTCTTTCCAGCGTGGCTGGGAGAAAGAGACCGACTACGCTGAGGTGCTGGAACGCAGTTTTGAACGCGATCGCATGTTGACCTACACCGCGCACGGCCCGCACAAAGCGGATTTCCGCATACGTGCCGACGGTGCACCGGTGGAAGATACGTTGTCGCGTGGGCAGTTAAAACTGCTGATGTGCGCCTTACGTCTGGCGCAAGGGGAGTTCCTGACTCGCGAAAGCGGACGGCGCTGCCTGTACCTGATAGATGATTTTGCCTCTGAACTGGATGATGCGCGTCGCGGACTGCTAGCCAGCCGCTTAAAAGCCACGCAATCTCAAGTCTTTGTCAGCGCAATTAGCGCTGAACACGTTATGGACATGTCGGACAAAAATTCGAAGATGTTCACCGTGGAAAAGGGTAAAATAACGGATTAACCCAAGATAAAATGAGCGAGAAACGTTGATGTCGAATTCTTATGACTCCTCCAGTATCAAAGTCCTGAAAGGACTGGATGCGGTGCGTAAGCGCCCGGGTATGTATATCGGCGACACGGATGACGGCACCGGTCTACACCACATGGTATTCGAGGTGGTAGATAACGCTATCGACGAAGCGCTCGCGGGTCACTGTAAAGATATCGTGGTGACAATCCACGCTGACAACTCCGTGTCCGTTACCGATGATGGTCGTGGTATCCCAACCGGTATCCACCCGGAAGAGGGCGTTTCGGCGGCCGAAGTGATCATGACCGTCCTGCACGCAGGCGGTAAATTCGATGATAACTCCTATAAAGTCTCCGGCGGTCTGCACGGCGTAGGTGTTTCCGTGGTTAACGCCCTGTCGCAGAAACTGGAGCTGGTGATTCGCCGCGAAGGTAAAGTGCATCAGCAAACTTACGTGCACGGCGTACCGCAGGCACCACTGGCCGTGACTGGCGAGACTGAAGCGACCGGTACCCAGGTGCGTTTCTGGCCAAGCCATGAAACCTTTACCAATGTCGTTGAGTTTGAATATGAAATTCTGGCGAAACGCCTGCGCGAGCTGTCATTCCTGAACTCCGGCGTATCCATCCGCCTGCGCGACAAGCGCGACGGCAAAGAAGATCATTTCCACTACGAAGGTGGCATCAAGGCGTTTGTTGAATACCTCAACAAAAACAAAACGCCGATCCACCCGAATATCTTCTACTTCTCCACCGAAAAAGACGGTATTGGCGTCGAAGTTGCGCTGCAGTGGAACGATGGTTTCCAGGAAAACATCTACTGCTTCACCAACAACATTCCGCAGCGTGATGGCGGTACTCACCTTGCAGGCTTCCGTGCGGCGATGACCCGTACCCTGAACGCCTACATGGACAAAGAAGGCTACAGCAAAAAAGCGAAAGTCAGCGCCACCGGTGACGATGCCCGTGAAGGCCTGATTGCTGTCGTTTCCGTGAAAGTACCGGATCCGAAATTCTCCTCCCAGACCAAAGACAAGCTGGTTTCCTCCGAGGTGAAAACCGCAGTAGAACAGCAGATGAACGAACTGCTGAGCGAATACCTGCTGGAAAACCCGTCTGACGCGAAAATCGTCGTCGGTAAAATTATTGATGCGGCACGTGCCCGTGAAGCAGCACGTCGTGCACGTGAAATGACCCGTCGTAAGGGTGCGCTGGACTTAGCTGGCCTGCCGGGCAAACTGGCGGACTGTCAGGAACGCGACCCGGCCCACTCTGAACTGTACCTGGTGGAAGGGGACTCAGCGGGCGGCTCTGCGAAGCAGGGACGTAACCGTAAGAACCAGGCGATTCTGCCGCTGAAGGGTAAAATCCTTAACGTTGAGAAGGCGCGCTTCGACAAGATGCTCTCTTCTCAGGAAGTGGCAACGCTGATTACCGCGCTCGGCTGCGGTATCGGTCGCGACGAATACAACCCGGATAAACTGCGTTATCACAGCATCATCATCATGACCGATGCGGACGTCGACGGCTCGCACATTCGTACATTGCTGTTGACCTTCTTCTATCGTCAGATGCCGGAAATTGTTGAACGCGGCCACGTCTACATTGCACAGCCACCGCTGTACAAAGTGAAGAAAGGCAAGCAGGAACAGTACATCAAAGACGATGAAGCGATGGATCAGTACCAGATCTCTATTGCTCTTGATGGCGCCACGCTGCACACCAATGCCCACGCTCCGGCGCTGGCGGGTGAAGCGCTGGAAAAACTGGTATCTGAATACAATGCCACGCAGAAAATGATTGGTCGTATGGAGCGCCGCTTCCCGCGCTCGTTGCTGAAAGAACTGGTTTATCAACCGACGCTGGCCGAAGCCGATTTGGCTGATGAAGAGAAAGTCACGGCCTGGGTTTCCCAGCTGGTGAACGTGCTGAATGAAAACGAAATGCACGGTAGCACCTGGAATAGCTTTGTACGTAAAGACGCCGAGCTGAACCTGTTTGAACCGGTTATCCGCGTGCGTACCCACGGGGTCGATACCGACTATCCTCTGGAGCATGAGTTTGTGACCGGAGGTGAATACCGTCGTCTCTGCACGCTGGGTGAGAAACTGCGTGGCCTGATCGAAGACGATGCGTTTATTGAACGTGGTGAGCGTCGTCAGCCGGTTACCAGCTTCGAGCAGGCGCTGGACTGGCTGGTGAAAGAGTCCCGCCGTGGTCTGTCTATTCAGCGTTATAAAGGTCTGGGCGAAATGAACCCGGATCAGCTGTGGGAAACCACCATGGATCCGGAAAGCCGTCGTATGCTGCGTGTGACGGTGAAAGACGCGATTGCTGCCGACCAGTTGTTCACTACGCTGATGGGCGACGCCGTTGAACCGCGTCGTGCGTTTATCGAAGAGAACGCCCTGAAAGCGGCAAATATCGATATCTAATGTGTAACTCAGGCCTGCTCCTGTAGGCCTGATAAGCGCAACGCCATCAGGCAGTTCGTCAGTTTTTGCCGGATGGCGGCTTAGGCCTTATCCGGCCTACCATCGATTGTCAAAAGGGGGATCCCGGTTCCCCTTCCTATCCCCCTTTTCGTAGCTGTTTTTTGAGCGGAATCGCGTTAGCATGAGGACGGACTCATTTAATCCGGGGAACTCATGGCTATCAAACTTATTGCTATCGACATGGATGGCACACTTCTGCTGCCCGATCACACCATTTCACCTGCGGTCAAAAATGCAATTGCTGCGGCGCGCGCGCGCGGGATAAACGTGGTGCTGACCACTGGCCGTCCGTATGCCGGCGTCCACAGCTACTTGAAAGAACTTCATATGGAACAACCTGGCGACTACTGCATTACCTACAACGGGGCGCTGGTGCAGAAAGCAGGGGATGGCAGCACCGTTGCCCAAACGGCGTTGAGCTATGACGATTATCGTTACCTGGAACAACTCTCCCGGGAAGTCGGTTCACACTTCCACGCCCTCGATCGCAACACGCTGTATACCGCTAACCGAGATATCAGCTACTACACGGTGCATGAATCGTTTATCGCGACCATTCCGCTGGTGTTCTGTGAAGCCGAGAAGATGGACCCGGCGACTCAGTTCCTGAAAGTGATGATGATTGATGAACCAGAAATCCTCGATAAAGCCATCTCACGCATTCCGGCAGAGGTGAAAGAGAAATATACAGTGCTGAAAAGTGCGCCGTACTTCCTCGAAATCCTGGATAAACGCGTCAATAAAGGCACCGGTGTGAAATCGCTGGCCGATGCGCTGGGCATTAAAGCCGAAGAGGTTATGGCGATTGGCGATCAGGAAAACGACATCGCGATGATCGAATATGCCGGTATGGGCGTAGCCATGGATAACGCAATTCCCTCGGTAAAAGAAATCTCCAACTTCGTCACCAAATCTAATCTTGAAGACGGCGTTGCGTATGCCATTGAGAAATTTGCGCTGAATTAAGTCCGCTATGGGCAAATGCCTTGCCGCATTTGCCCAACGTCTTTTTCATCCGTTGTCGTTTTTGATTCAGGGTATTCGGCCTGCGGAATATGCGCCACGCCGCTGCGCATTATCCATTTACGGGAAAATGCGGACGTTAGCGCCCGGCTCTTGAGGATTTTTCCATACAGCTTGATACGCAGCTTGCGGGTTGCTTTGCGATAGGCTTTATTTTTGTCTACCACGTCCTGCAACAGTACGGATTTAAGGATTTCCGCGCTGTCCAGCGCATAGCTAATACCTTCCAGTGAACTGGCGCTAATAAATCCGGCGGCTTCGCCAATCAGAAAGGCGTTCTCCTCGCCGCAGACGAAATCCTTCCAGCGTGACGGGAACAGGACTGTACATTTTTCGCTTTTCACCGGTTTGCCAAACTGGAAATGGAACGCTTCCATCCTGGTTTTCAGCATGTCAAAACGTGCCTGACCGTCCTTCATTGGGTAAGCCCCCCCGAAGATAAAAAAGCCGTCTTTGCTGATACTCCAGGAATAACAGTCCGTAGCATCGTTATCAAAAATACACGAGTAGAACGGGACAGGGTGTTGTTCCGTAAACCACTGTTGGATAGCAACATATTTACGGATCTGGTGTTGTGGATAGAGATGACGGCGCACCAGCGAATTCGCCCCGTCGGCACCGATCAGATAGCGAGCCGTAATCTGCTGTTCCCAGCCGTCTGCACGGAATATCACATGCCATTTATCGCCCTCGCGCCAGACTTTACGACACAGACTGTCATGATAAACCTGCACATCGTCAGGGATGAGTGATTTCATCCATAAATCAAAAGCATGGCGATCGATATTGATATAACTACGCTGGTAGTTTCGGGTCAGAGAGGCGGCCACATCGACCGTTTTAACGCTGAATATCTGCGGATTGGCAATAACATCAACGGGGAGCGTGATCCCGTCGCGGATAAATGAACGTTGGGCGTCAGGAGCCAGTAGGCCTCCGCAGGGTTTGGTGAACCCTTCAGTCCCGCACTGGCGCTTTTTATCCAGAGCAATCACGCGCATTTTTCCGCTCAACTGCCGCGCCAGCGCCGCACCTGCCGGGCCTAAACCGATAATCGCCACGTCAAAATGTTCCATCTTTCTGCCCATAGTAAGTGAGATGAGCATACGCTAAAGCCTGAAAGTGAAGTCCTTGTGAAGTATGATTGCTGAAATTGTCTCGTATCAGGGCATCCCATGAAGCAAGTCACCTTTACGCCGCGTCATCACCAACTGACCAATATCAATACCTGGACCCCGGACAGCCAGTGGCTGGTTTTTGATGTGCGACCCTCCGGCGCATCGTTTACCGGCGAGACCATTGAACGCGTCAATATTCCCACTGGCGAGGTGGAAGTGATTTATCGCGCGACGCAGCAGGCACACGTCGGCGTGGTGACCGTTCATCCGAAGTCTGAAAAATACGTGTTCATTCACGGGCCTGAAAATCCTGATGAAACATGGCATTACGACTTTCATCACCGTCGCGGAGTCATTGCCGGGCAGGGTGATGTGACGAATCTGGACGCGATGGATATTACTGTCCCGTATACCCCTGGCGCACTGCGCGGCGGCAGCCATGTACATGTTTTTAGCCCGAACGGCGAGTTTGTCAGCTTCACCTATAACGACCATGTGTTGCGTGAGCGTTCCCCGGCGCTGGATTTACGTAACGTTGGCGTGGCCTCGCCGTACGGTCCGGTGACGGTTTCCGTTCAGCATCCGCGCGAGTACAGCGGAAGTCACTGGTGCGTACTGGTAAGCCAGACTACGCCTGCGCCACAGCCGGGTAGCGATCAGATTAACCGTGCCTATGAAGAGGGCTGGGTGGGGAACCATGCGCTGGCGTTTATCGGTGATACGTTGTCAGTCAATGGTGAGAAAGTACCTGAACTGTTTATTGTCGATTTACCGCAGGATGAAAGTGGCTGGAAGCAACCGGGCGATGCACCGCTTGAAGGCAGCGAATCAACAATGCCAGCCCCGCCGGCTGGCGTGGTTCAGCGCCGCCTGACGTTTACTCACGACCGCGCTTTCCCAGGGCTGGTGAATCAGCCGCGTCACTGGGTGCGCAGTCATCCCCTGGCATCAGAGATTGCGTTTTTGATGCGTGATGATCATGGCGTGGTGCAGCTCTGGTTGATTTCACCTCAGGGCGGTGCACCGCGCCAGTTAACTCACTGTTCGAGTGATATTCAGTCCGCCTTTAACTGGCATCCGTCGGGGCAATGGTTGGGATTCGTGCTGGAAAATAGAATTGCCTGCTGTGATGCACAGACGGGAGAGATTGATTTTTTAACGAAAAATCACGAAGCGCCGCCGTCTGCTGATGCGATCGTTTTCTCGCCTGATGGGCAGCAGGTTGCGTGGATGGAGAGCGTCGAGGGTTTCCGCCAGCTATGGGTGACAGAAACCGGGCGTTAACTTAAGGGGCTGGCATTGTTGCCGGGGGGATCACGTCGTTAATGGCTTGCGTGCTCTCCTCGCTTCTTTCAACGCGCGATCTTACCGAGCTATCGGTACGGAAGAAATCCCACGGGAGCAGTAGCGTATCCAGCACGGCGGTAAATGGCATATCAAGAATCGCCAGTGACTTGGTTCCCCAGTTGGTATCGCTCTCGCTAATCATCGTGGCGCTGGCACGCGTGCCAGGATACGTTCCCTCTTTGCCACCGGTGTGCGACATGACGCTGGAGCACCCGCTCACAACAACCATTCCGCTGCACATCATCAGTGTTAACAACATTTTTCTAATCATCATTTTTTCATCTGTTAAACATCGGTGTTTGCATGGTGAGTTATAGCGATCCGTTGCGAAAAATAACATCACCATTCTGTCGCACTGTGGTGGCTATCGCACTCTAACGATAACAACTGTTCCCCCAGTGTATGCAATAGACAACAAACTGCAAAAAAAGTCGGATGAATACGCTTGAAAAGTTTGTATCAAGACCCATTTTTAGGATGTAGGCAAATGAAGGGCACGTCTGATGGGTGTTCTGGCTACCTGACCTGTCCATGATGGAAGGTCTAACATTCTCGCTGATTTCAGGAGCTATTGATTATGCGTAACTTTGACTTATCCCCGTTATACCGTTCTGCAATTGGTTTTGATCGTCTGTTTAACCTGCTGGAAAGCAATCAGAGCCAGAGTAATGGCGGCTACCCTCCGTATAACGTCGAGCTGGTAGACGAAAACCATTACCGTATTGCGATTGCCGTTGCGGGCTTTGCTGAAAGCGAGCTGGAAATTACCGCCCAGGACAATTTGCTGGTGGTGAAAGGCGCTCATGCAGACGAGCAAAAAGAACGTACTTACCTGTATCAGGGTATTGCCGAGCGCAACTTTGAACGCAAGTTCCAGTTGGCGGAGAACATTCATGTTCGTGGCGCAAACCTGGTGAATGGTCTGCTGTATATCGAACTTGAGCGCGTGATTCCGGAAGCGAACAAACCGCGCCGTATCGAAATCAACTAATTCAGTGGGCCGCGTCAGGCGGCCCTGCTAAGCAATCAGCTTGCCGTCAGGGAGCTGAAAGGTATTTACTCGCTTCTTAGAAGGAGAAATGAATATGCGTAACTACGATTTATCCCCGCTGCTGCGTCAATGGATCGGTTTTGACAAACTGGCCAATGCACTGCAAAACACCGGCGAAAGCCAGAGCTTCCCACCCTATAACATCGAAAAGAGCGACGATAACCACTATCGCATTACGCTTGCGTTAGCCGGTTTCCGTCAGGAAGATCTGGATATTCAGCTGGAAGGTACGCGTCTGACCGTGAAAGGTACGCCTGAGCAGCCGGAAAAAGAGACCAAGTGGCTGCATCAGGGGCTGGTGACACAATCCTTCAGCCTGAGCTTTACCCTGGCTGAAAATATGGAAGTCTCCGGCGCGAGCTTCACCAATGGTTTGCTGCACATCGATTTAATTCGCAACGAACCTGAAACGGTCCCACCGCAGCGGATCACCATCAGCGAACGTCCCGCATTAAATAGCTAATTAGCTCCTTGCCTTTGCCCCGCCAGAAATGACGGGGCTTTTTTGTGCTTTACCACCCATACATTGCGACTGTACTCTGCCAGAATCCATCTACTTAATGATGTTATTCACAGGGAACAGAAGAATGAGTGATATAGCATTGACGGTCAGCGTTCTGGCATTGGTGGCGGTTGTCGGGTTATGGATCGGCAACATTAAAGTCCGGGGTGTGGGTTTTGGCATCGGAGGCGTGCTGTTTGGCGGTATTATCGTCGGACATTTTGTCGATCAGGCAGGGATGACCCTGAGCGGCGATATGCTGCATTTTATTCAGGAGTTCGGCCTGATACTCTTCGTGTACACCATCGGTATCCAGGTGGGGCCGGGTTTCTTTGCTTCGCTGCGCGTTTCGGGCCTGCGCCTGAATTTGTTCGCCGTGCTGATTGTCATTATGGGGGGGCTGGTTACCGCTCTCCTGCATAAAATTTTTGCTATACCTCTTCCCGTGGTGTTGGGCATATTCTCCGGTGCCGTCACTAATACTCCGGCGCTGGGTGCTGGACAGCAAATCCTGCGCGATCTGGGTACGCCCATGGATGTCGTGGACCAGATGGGGATGAGCTACGCCATGGCTTATCCTTTTGGTATTTGCGGTATCTTGCTCACGATGTGGTTAATGCGCCTTATCTTCCGCGTTAACGTCGAGGCAGAAGCACAGCAGCACGAATCAACGCGGACCAACGGTCAGGCGCTGATTCAGACCATGAACATCCGCGTTGAAAACCCGAACCTGAATAATATGGCGATTCAGGACGTCCCCATTCTGAACAGCGATAAAATTATCTGCTCGCGTCTGAAGCGGGATGAGACACTGATGGTGCCGTCGCCGGGAACCATTATCCAGATGGGCGACCTGCTCCACCTGGTCGGGCAGCCCGATGACCTGCACAACGCGCTGGTAGTGATCGGTCAGGAAGTTGATACCTCGCTGTCGACGCGAGGCACGGATTTGCGCGTCGAGCGTGTGGTGGTGACCAACGAACAGGTGCTGGGTAAACGGATCCGCGATCTGCATTTCAAAGAACGCTATGACGTTGTTATCTCGCGCCTGAACCGCGCAGGTGTTGAGCTGGTCGCCAGCAGCGACGCCAGCCTGCAGTTTGGTGATATCCTCAATTTGGTGGGGCGGCCCTCGTCCATCGATGCCGTCGCTAATGTTGTCGGCAACGCGCAGCAAAAACTGCAGCAGGTACAGATGCTGCCAGTGTTTATCGGTATCGGACTTGGGGTTTTACTGGGTTCTATTCCGCTGTTTATTCCTGGCTTCCCGGTGGCGTTAAAGCTGGGCCTGGCTGGTGGGCCGCTGATTATGGCGCTGATACTTGGGCGTATTGGCAGCATCGGCAAGCTGTACTGGTTTATGCCGCCGAGCGCTAACCTGGCGTTGCGCGAACTGGGGATTGTGCTCTTTCTCGCGGTGGTTGGCCTGAAATCGGGTGGTGATTTTGTCGATACATTAACCCAGGGCGATGGCTTAAGCTGGGTGGGTTACGGTATTTTCATTACCGCCGTTCCGCTGATCACCGTTGGTTTGCTGGCGCGGCTGCTCACCAAAATGAACTACCTCACGCTGTGCGGAATGCTGGCCGGTTCGATGACTGACCCACCGGCATTGGCTTTTGCCAACAACCTGCACGCTACCAGCGGTGCGGCGGCGCTTTCCTATGCCACGGTCTACCCACTGGTGATGTTCCTGCGCATTATCACCCCCCAACTGCTGGCGGTGATCTTCTGGGGGATGGGTTAACACTGACTTATCCGGCCTGCCTGGTCTGTAGGCCGGATAAGACGCAATTCGCCATCCGGCACCATAAGGTGCGTCTCTCTTTTCTTTTGTCTCATCACATTACGTCCTCGTTCGTTTGAGAATCAGGTTCATACTCCTTAACTGTTCCGGTATAACGACCAGACAACAACATTGAAGGAGCCATAATGAAAATTTCCCGCCTTGGAGAGGCGCCGGATTACCGCTTCTCGCTGGCAAATGAGCGTACGTTTTTGGCGTGGATCCGCACTGCGCTGGGGTTTCTGGCCGCTGGTGTGGGTCTTGATCAACTGGCACCGGATTTCGCCACGCCGGTCATTCGCGAACTGCTGGCGCTGCTGCTGTGCCTGTTTGCCGGCGGTCTGGCGATTTATGGCTACCTGCGCTGGTTGCGGAATGAAAAGGCCATGCGCCTGAAAGAGGACCTGCCATACACGCATAGCCTGTTGATAATCAGTCTGATTTTGATGATTGTTGCGGTCATTGTGATGGGCCTGGTGCTGTATGCCGGATAGCCGTAAATCGCGACGTATCGCCGATCCGGGGCTGCAACCTGAACGTACCTCGCTGGCCTGGTTTCGCACCCTGCTGGGTTACGGCGCGTTAATAGCGCTGGCGCTGAAACATAACTGGCATCAGGCCGGCTTTCTGTTTTGGGTGTCAATTGGGGTACTGGCAATTGTGGCGATAATTCTTTGGCGCTATACCCGGAGCCGTAACCTGATGGACGTCACGCATAGTGATTTTTCTGAATCTCGCGCGGTGCGTGACAAATTTATGATCTCCCTCGCGGTGTTATCTCTCGCAATACTGTTTGCTGTAACACACGTTCGCCAACTTATCGTATATCTCGGGAATTTTGTATGACGGAGTGTGAGCACATGGATGTTAGTGAGGGAATGATTAAGGTGGTGGTAGATCGGCTGAAATGCAATCAACCTATTGATTTATATCGCAATATACAAAAATCAGGCGTTCGTTCGGTGCAGTTTGTTCCCTTAGTTGAACGCGATGAAAAAGGGTGTCTGACCGTGGGTTCCGTTACAGCGGAAGACTGGGGACATTTTTTAAATACGGTATTTGATATCTGGGTTCGTGAGGATATAACACGAATATCTATTCCGCTTTTTGATGAAACGTTGAATCGGTGGTGTGGTCGAACGGGACAAACTAATCGACAGACGATTTCACAGATGAGCGCGCGCTGTCAGTCATGTTCCCTGTTGCAATTCTATCGTGGCGATTGCCCTGCATTTTGTGATGATAGCGGCAAGGGTGGACTGTGTGCAGGCTATCAAGCTTTCTTTGACCACACGGCTCCGCATATGCGCGTTATGCGCGACCTGCTGAAGCAGCATCGCTCACCGATGGAACTGATGGCGATGCTACGTTAAGGTCAACGGCGTTTAGCGCCCTTTCGCCAGGTACTGTGCCATTTCGGCTTCCGGCACCATGCCGCCGCCGGTGGCCCACACCAGGTGCGTGGCGTTATTAAGTTGCTCAGCACTGAAACCGTGCATTTGTTGATAGTCAGTTGACGCGCAAACGCGCTGCGGACCGGCCATCCCCGCCAGTGCCGACGGCTCAAGGCGAATCCCTTCCTCCTGCGCCAGCCAGCCCAACATGTCGTACATGGTCTGGTCATCAAGGGTGTACAAGCCGTCGAGTAGACGCTCCATCGCACGCCCCACAAAACCAGAAGCCCGACCCACCGCCAGGCCATCGGCTGCGGTCAGATTATCAATGCCAATCTCCTGTACAGAGATGTCATCGTGCAGCCCGGTGTAAACCCCGAGCAGCATGCACGGTGAATGGGTCGGCTCTGCAAAGAAGCAGTGTACGTTATCGCCGAACGCCAACTTCAGGCCAAATGCCACGCCGCCAGGGCCGCCGCCGACGCCGCATGGCAGATAAACAAACAACGGATGGTCGGCATCTACCACGCGGCCCTGCTGCGTGAACTGCGCCTTCAAACGCTGCCCGGCAACCGCATAGCCTAAGAACAGCGTGCGGGAATTTTCGTCGTCGATAAAGAAGCAGTTTGGATCAGACTCCGCCGCCTTGCGGCCTTGTTCAACCGCCACGCCGTAATCTTCTTCATACTCCACTACCGTCACGCCGTGGCTGCGCAGTTTGGCTTTTTTCCAGGCGCGGGCGTCAGCAGACATATGCACTGTCACCTTAAAGCCAATGCAGGCGCTCATGATACCGATCGACATCCCGAGGTTACCGGTCGAGCCTACCGCGATGCTGTACTGGCTGAAGAACTGCTTGAACTCAGGTGAAAGCAGCACGCTGTAATCATCATCGGTGGTCAGCAGACCGGCTTCCAGCGCCAGTTTTTCGGCGTGAGTCAGTACTTCATAAATACCGCCACGGGCTTTAATCGAGCCGGAAATCGGCAGGTGGCTGTCCTTCTTCAACAGAATTTCGCCACTGATATTCTGGCCAAACTCTTTTTCCAGCCGTTTCTTCATGGCGGGAATGGCGGCCAGCTCAGATTCGATAATACCGCCGGTGGCCGCGGTTTCCGGGAAAGCTTTTGCCAGGTACGGCGCAAAGCGCGCCAGACGGGCGTGAGCATCCTGAACGTCGTCTTCCGTCAGGCCAACATAGGGTAAACCTTCCGCAAGAGAGGTGGTGCCCGGGTTAAACCAGGTCGTTTCTTTCAGTGCGACCAGATCCTCCACTAACGGATACTGGGCGATGAGTTTTTGCATGTTTTCCATAGGACGTCTCTTTGCGCTTAGATGATAAAGGAAAGCAGGAATGTGCACGCGAGTGCAATCACCGACGCGATAAATGTCGCGGTCGTATAGTATTTAAACGTCTCATTCAGGGTAGCGCCGCAGTACTGCTTCACCAGCCAGAAGAGGGAATCGGTGACGATTGTGCAGCCAATCGCGCCGGAACCGATGGCAATGGCAATGATCTCCGGGCTGACGTTGGGATAGAGCGGCAGCATGGGTGCCACAATTGCCGTTGCGCCCATCATCGCCACCGTGGCAGAACCCACCGCAGCGTGCAGGATCAGCGCCACCAGCCAGGCCAGCAGAATCGGGTGCATATGCATGTTTGAAAGAATCAGCGCCAGCGTATCCGCCAGTCCGCTGCTCTTCAGAATGGCGTTGAACGCGCCGCCCGCACCGATAATCAGCAGGATGTTGGCAATGGATCCAAAGCCATTTTCAGTATGGGTCAACAGTGCGCCCATGCCGATATGCTGGCGCAGACCGAGAATGTAATAGGCCACAAACACGGCGATAAACATGGCGGTGATCGGGTTGCCGATAAACTCCAGCAGCGTATACACCGCGCTGCCTTTCGCCATATTCAGTTCAGCGACGGTTTTCATCAGCATCAGGCCAATCGGCAGCAGCACGGTAAACAGCGTGGCACCCAGCGACGGCAGCGTGTTTTCGTCGCGTACCTTCAGGTCGGAAAACTCAGCCGGTACCGGTTTAAACGGCAGACGATTGCCGAGGAATTTCAGGTACAGCGGCCCGCCGATCAGCGACGCCATCAGACCCACCAGTAAACCGTAAACGATCACTGTACCAATATCGGCACCCAACTTGTTCGCCACGAACAGGGCCGCCGGATGTGGTGGGACGACGCAGTGCACCGCCATCAGTGCTGTACACAACGGGATCGCCAGCTTCAGTAGCGAGGTATTGGTTTTTTTGGCGATAGAAAACGCCAGCGGAATCAACAGCACCACGCCGACTTCAACAAACAGCGTGATCCCGCAAATCAGACCGACCAGCACCATAATGACGTCAGCGGAAAGCCAGCGGCAGCGCTGTAGCGTCAGGCCGATGCGTTCTGCCGCGCCGGACACTTCCATCATTTTTCCGAGAATAGTCCCCAGACCGATAACCGCGGCGAGGAAGCCCAGCGTACCGCCGATACCACTCTCAATGGCATTGACCATATCCAGTGGACCCATACCCATCATCGTTCCCACAAAGAAGCTGGCTAACAGCAGCGCCAGAAACGGGTGGAATTTGAACTTCACGATGGTCAAAACGATCAACACGATGCTTATCAACAACGTGCTCACAACCCAGATTTGAGAGTGCATTTCTCACCTTGCCCTGTGATTAACCTGACTTTATAGCCTGGGTCTATTGGACAAAAATAAGGCACTCGCTGACAAACGATAAAAATCCTCTTTCACATGAGTCAGATTGAATCAAATGGGTGATTTACCTCTAATAATGGCCTAATAATGCGATATGGTTCACTCTGATTCATCTTTGCGCTGATTTTTACAGCGGTTTTTTTTACACTTCGGGGAAAGATTCAGGATGAAAGAGGTGAGTATGGATCCCGTACGCGAGGTCAGAAATCGGCTGCTCAATGGCTGGCAACTGTCAAAGCTTTATACCTTTGAAGTGGCGGCCAGGCATCAGTCGTTTGCGCTGGCAGCAGACGAACTGTCGTTAAGTCCCAGCGCCGTCAGTCACCGTATTAATCAACTGGAAGAGGAACTGGGCATCCAGTTGTTTGTCCGTTCACATCGAAAAGTCGAACTCACGCACGAAGGCAAGCGGGTGTTCTGGGCGCTGAAATCTTCTCTGGATACGCTTAATCAGGAAATTCTCGATATCAAAAACCAGGAGCTGTCCGGGACGCTTACCGTCTACTCGCGGCCCTCCATCGCCCAGTGCTGGCTGGTTCCCGCGCTCGGCGACTTTACCCGTCGCTATCCGTCGATTTCACTGACCATGCTGACAGGGAATGACAACGTCAATATGCAGCGTGCCGGTATTGACCTGGCCATCTATTTTGATGATGCGCCGTCTGCGCAGCTCACGCATCATTTCCTGATGGACGAAGCGATCTTGCCGGTGTGCAGCCCGGATTATGCCCGCCGCCATGATCTTACCGACGCGCGGGTGAACCTGTCGCACTGCACGTTGCTGCATGACAGGCAGGCGTGGAGTAATGATTCAGGGACCGATGAGTGGCACAGCTGGGCGCAGAATTTTGCAGTGAATTTGCCGACATCATCGGGCATTGGCTTCGATCGTTCCGATTTAGCGGTGATTGCCGCCATGAACCACATCGGCGTGGCGATGGGACGCAAGCGGTTGGTACAAAAACGCCTCGATAGTGGAGAACTGGTCGCTCCCTTTGGCGATATGGCGCTGAAATGCCATCAGCATTATTACATCACTACGCTACCTGGCCGGCAGTGGCCGAAAATCGAGGCGTTTATTAGCTGGCTGCAGGAGCAGGTAAAATAATCGAGGTGAGCCTCGAATATTTTTACGCTTTCTCTCTACACCCGGCGTCAGAAATCATGCTAAATACGTGAATCACACCTGATGATTTACTTGAGGATCACCGTGTTAAAGCCGCTTGCTTCTCTGTTGCTGCTCGCCAGCGCCACTGTCTATGCGGCACAACCTCCGCTGACGGCAGCACACTACGCCCAACAACTGGGTGTGGGGATGGACGTGGATTGGGCGCGCACTGAACGGGGCATCCGCGAGTTTGACCCGCTGGTGGTAAGAGATTTCCAGGCGAAGGGGCTCGCCCATGTGCGTATTCGCGTGGCCGGAGAACCCACTGAGGCCCGGCTTATCCATCTGCGTAAGCTGGTGGAAGCCTGTGAACACTATGGCGTGATCCCGATTATTGCTTATCAGGCGGACGAGTATAAAAAAGACCCCAGCATCAGCAATGAAAAAGAGGTGATTAACTGGTGGGTGGCCGTCGCACATTACTTTGGTCAAGGCTCGCCGTTACTGGGTTTTGACCTGATCTACGAACCTGCTGATAAGCTCAATCACAATCAGGCGTCGCTCAATCGGGTGTATGACAAAACGATTCGTATGATTCACGCTATCGATCCCCAGCGTATGATTTTTGTCGCACCCCGTCTGCGCGCCGCGCCGGAAGAATTGCCGAGCCTGAAGCTACCGCCGCAAAGTCAGAACACCGTGCTGGCCGAGTGGCATGTCTTCCCGTGGGGGCCGCTAAAAAACAACGGTAAGTATCCGTGGACGTCGGGTACAGCGGCAGAAAAGACGGCGATTCGCGCCCGCATTAACAGCGCTGTTCACTGGCAGCAGAAGACCGGTCATGTCAGTTGGGTCGGGGGATGGGCGCCGGGAGAGACGATCAAAAATGTGCCTTCGGCCTCGCAGATGGCGTTTGCCCGCTTTATGGCCTGTGAACTGAAGAAAGCAAAAATTCCCTATGCTATCAATGCAGATACGCAGTTTTATGATGGCGAGGAAGGGGCCTGGCGTCCGGCGCTGGAACCGTTGCTGAATACGATGATTGCGCCTGAATGTGAAAAGCCCGGCGAGAAACCGGGCCATCACACGCTTAAACCGCCTGCTCCTGATGAGACACGCGTGACGCCAGCGGCAACCAGCACACCAGAATCAGCACACCCATAAGGGTCATCAGCAGACCCAGGCTAGCCTGTCCGGTCTGAGGCATCATCGCGGAAAGCCACGCCAGCACGCCGGAACCAATATTTTGCAAACCACCCACCAGCGCCCCGGCGGTACCTGCCAGGAACGGGAAGGGTTCCATCGCGCCGCTGGTGGCGAGCGGGAACAGCATCCCGGCACCAAAGAAGAACAGCGCGGCGGGGATCAGTAACGTCCAGACGTTCATCACGTCAAGCAGGCCCGGGATCCACATCATCAAACCAGCCACCAGGCAGCAGATAACCGACTGCCACATCAACGTTGAGAAGCGCTTGTTCGGGCGACCAGCGAACCACGCACCGAAAAACGCCGCCGGGATCGGCAGAATAAACAGAATACTGACCGCCATGCTGCTCAAGCCTAATCCTGCGCCCAGCAATACCCCGGAGCAGGCTTCGAAGACGGCAACGCCCGCCAGTCCGCCGATGAGCATCAGTACGTAACAGGTGAATGCGCCGTTGCCAAATAGGGTTTTGTAGCTGGCGATAAGCCGTGGGCGCGGCGCACCTGCAGGACGCGTTTCCGGCATCCAGCGCGCCATGCTAAACGTTACGCCTGCGCACAGAATCAACAGGAAAATATAGCAGGCACGCCAGTTCCACATCGTGTCCAGCACGCCGCCAATCAGCGGCGCTAACAGCGGGCTGACAAGAATACCCATGTTTAACAAACTGTTAGCATGACGTAGCTGGGTACCTTCATACAGATCGCGCGGTAAGGTTCGCGCCATTACGCCGCCGACGCCCGTTCCCATTCCCTGAATGGCGCTGGCGATAATCAATACCGTCAGGCTATGGGTAGTAATGGCGACCAGCGTAGCCAGCATAAAAATAGACATTCCGGTGAGGATCACCGGACGGCGCCCTACCCGGTCGGAAAGGGGACCGTAAACCAGCTGCGACAAGCCGTAGGTCAGCAGGTAAGCCGCCATTACACTTTGCACCGCTCCTTCGCGAACGTTGAGTTCACGCGCCATATCGGCAATGGCGGGGATATAAATGGTTTGAGCCATCTGGCCTACCGCCACCAGGAGTACCAACATCAACAACAAATTGACGCTTCTATGCCTTTTCATTTCGCTGATTACTTTTAAAAAAGAGAAAAAAGAAGAATAAGGTGCTGAACATTCCGCTAAATGCGCGTGGAATCTACCACATTAAAAAAAGAAGGCCATATTGATCACTACAAAGGCGGTAAGGGAAGCGGCAGGAAATGTAAACAAATAGCGGCAATAAATGTTGCCGGAATGCATCCGACTATTCTGGAGGATGGAGAAGGCGCGATCACGACAAACGGAGCAAAATCGCCCCGGCGGCAATCCCGGCAGCAGCAAAAATGCGTATACCGGCGACTTTTTCTTTCAGTATCAGCCAGGCGAGCAGGGCACCAAACAGGATTGACGTTTCCCGTAACGCGGCGACCACTGCCAGCGGGGCCTGTGTCATTGCCCACAGTGCCAGACCGTAAGATCCCATGGTGCCGATACCGCCCAAAATGCCTTTCTTCCATTGCTGCGCCAGATAGCGTGATGCCTCCCGGCGTCGGGCGATCATCGCCCAGGTGAGCAGACAAGATCCGTTGAGAAAGAAGGTCCACAGCGTATAGCCCAACGCGGTCTCTGAGAGTCGTACCCCGGTGCCATCCACCAGCGTATAGCCAGCAATAAAGCAGGCGTTAATTAACGCCAAAACAATTCCCTGCTGTGAGCTGCTGCGCCCGTTAAACGCCATGCCGAGGATTGCCATACAGATGGTGGCGATACCCACCCAGGCGAGCATTGACAGACTATCGCCGAGAAACAGAACGCTGATGATCGCGACCAGCAGCGGGGCAGTACCGCGCATTAAGGGATAGGTCTGGCTCATGTCCGAGACCTGATAGGTCTTGGCGACCAGCACGGTATACACCACCTGTAACGCGGTTGAGACCGCTAAGTACGGCAGGCTAGCTGCTGAGGGATGAGGTGCAAAAGGCAGTAAAATCAAGGCCATGACTGCAGCCGATCCGCTGACGCTAATGGCGGAGTACAACTTGTCGTTTCCTGCTTTTACGATAGCATTCCAGCTGGCATGGAGCAGTGCGGCGAACAGCAAAATGCAGAAAACAGAAAGCGTCATAGCGGTATTCGTCCCTGATAGCGTCATAAAAACGTAACATATTGTCGAGCTACGCGCACCTGGGTAACGGTGAAAGGGGAGTGGTTACCCACTCCCCTTTAGTGCGACTTGAATCTGAGTTATTTAATGTACTTCAGAACAGCATCAAGTAGTTGCAGTGCAGCAACAATGAGTTTCAGGATAAGAATGGTGATATCCACGAGGCTCATACGCTCTCCTTTTGGTACAAGGAGCACGGTGCTGGCGTACCTCGCCGCTGCCTGTTGCCAGCACCTTTGTTGACATAACACAGTGTGCTCACACGGGGGTTAAGGCGCTGACGGCACCACCCGTTTCAGCCAGGACTTTTTTGCGCCGGTTTACTCTGCGGCCCCCGCATAACACATTGCGTACGGTGACATTATAGATAAATACTGTATAAATGAACAGTATTTTATGGACGTAATGCTATGACTGAATCATACTAAAAAACGTCAAAATTCGTGCCGAAATTGCGTGTTCTTCGCAGAACGCGTATACTTTTTGCGTTGACATAACACAGTGTGTCCAGCGGAAACCAACCGCACAACGCTGATGAAAACCTCGCTCCGGCGGGGTTTTTTGTTTTTGCACAACATACAATGAAACGTGATCGTTGACGCATTTTTACGCAGATGAAAATTTTTCCATTGTCACGCTGAAAAACCTGTGTTTGTATAAATCCTGTTAACCAACAAACAGACAAGGCCCCTAATGAACCCTTCCATGCTGACAGCGACCCTACTAAAAACTGCGCCATCTCGCGCAGTGGTCGTCGTGCGTGTGGTGGTGGTCGTCGGCAATGCGCCGTAGGGTCCGGAACACACGATTCCAAAACCCCGCCGGCGCAAACCGGGCGGGGTTTTTCGTTTAAGAGACCCACCCGGATACGCAGGCCCAGAATAAAAGGACTGGAGCATGGCAAGTTCGGGCATAACATCCAAGCGTACGCGCTTTACGGGCGCAGAATTCATCGTTCATTTCCTGGAGCGCCAGGGCATTACGGTGGTCACCGGTATTCCGGGCGGCTCGATTCTCCCCGTCTACGACGCTTTAAGCCAAAGTACGCAAATCCGTCATATCCTGGCGCGTCACGAACAGGGCGCGGGGTTTATCGCCCAGGGCATGGCGCGAACCGATGGCAAACCTGCCGTGTGTATGGCCTGTAGCGGGCCGGGGGCCACCAATCTGGTGACGGCTATTGCCGATGCGCGACTGGATTCCATCCCGCTGGTGTGTATCACCGGCCAGGTTCCGGCCTCGATGATTGGCACCGACGCCTTCCAGGAAGTCGACACCTACGGCATTGCGATTCCCATCACCAAGCACAACTATCTGGTCCGCCATATCAATGAATTACCCCAGGTTATGAGCGATGCCTTCCGCATTGCGCAGTCAGGCCGTCCGGGCCCGGTGTGGATAGACATTCCTAAAGATATCCAAACCGCCGTGTTTGAGATTGAATCGTTGCCTGCACCGGCTGAAAAAGCACCCGCGCCAGCCTTTAGCACGGAGAGCATCCGCGATGCCGCTGCGATGATTAACGCGGCCAAACGCCCGGTGCTGTATCTTGGCGGCGGAGTCATTAACGCCCCTGAGCGGGTGCGTGAACTGGCAGAAAAAGCGACGTTGCCCACCACCATGACCTTAATGGCGCTCGGCATGCTGCCAAAAGCGCATCCACTGTCGTTAGGTATGCTGGGGATGCACGGCGCGCGCAGCACCAACTTTATTCTGCAAGAAGCGGATTTATTGATCGTTCTGGGAGCCCGTTTTGATGACCGGGCGATCGGTAAAACTGAGCAGTTCTGCCCGAATGCAAAAATCATCCACGTGGATATCGACCGCGCGGAGCTGGGTAAAATCAAACAGGCGCATGTGGCGATTCAGGCGGATGTAGATGAGGTGCTGGCACAGTTAATCCCGCTGATTGAAGCGCAACCGCGTGAAGCCTGGCATCAGCAGGTGTCCGACCTGCAGCAAGAATTTCCGTGCACCATCCCACAGGAAAAAAATCCGCTCAGCCATTATGGGCTGATTAACGCGGTTGCTGCCTGTGTGGACGACAGCGCGATCATCACCACCGACGTCGGTCAGCATCAGATGTGGGCGGCGCAGGCTTACCCGCTGAACCGTCCGCGCCAGTGGCTGACTTCCGGCGGCCTTGGCACCATGGGGTTTGGCCTGCCTGCGGCAATTGGCGCGGCGCTGGCGAACCCGGATAAAAAAGTGCTGTGCTTCTCCGGCGACGGCAGCCTGATGATGAATATTCAGGAAATGGCCACCGCCAGTGAGAATCAGTTGGATATTAAAATCATCCTGATGAATAACGAAGCGCTGGGGCTGGTGTATCAGCAACAAAGCCTGTTCTACAAACAGGGCGTGTTTGCTGCCACCTATCCGGGGATGATTAACTTTATGCAGATTGCCGCCGGTTTCGGTCTCGAAACTTGCGATTTAAACCACGAAGCCGACCCGCAGGCGGCATTGCAGGCGATTATCGATCGTCCGGGACCGGCGCTGATCCACGTGCGTATCGATGCGGAAGAAAAAGTGTATCCGATGGTGCCGCCGGGCGCGGCAAATACAGAGATGGTGGGGGAATAAGCTATGCAACAGCAGACTCATGACAACGTAATACTTGAACTCACCGTGCGTAACCACCCCGGCGTAATGACTCACGTTTGTGGCCTGTTCGCCCGTCGCGCGTTTAACGTGGAAGGCATTCTCTGTCTACCTATTCAGGACAGCGACCAGAGCCGCATCTGGCTACTGGTCAATGATGACCAACGTCTGGAACAGATGATCAGCCAGATTGATAAACTGGAAGATGTGGTGAAAGTCGCGCGCAACCAGTCCGACCCGTCGATGTTTAACAAGATAAGCGTGTTCTTCGAGTAATCCGTTCAAGGCTTGAACGATGAAGTGTATATCGTTAAGGTAAGCGCCTTTGCCGGAGGGCGGCGTAAACGCCTTATCCGGCCTACCACGGCTCCCGCCCGTAGGCCTGATAAGCGTAGCGTCATCAGGCATCCCACACGCCAGGACAACATTCATGACAACCATTGCACTGATAGACGATCACCTTATCGTCCGCTCCGGCTTTGCGCAGCTGCTGGGGCTTGAACCCGATTTGCAGGTTGTGGCTGAGTTTGGTTCAGGCGCTGAGGCGTTGGCGGGATTGCCTGGCCGCGGCGTGCAGGTGTGCATTTGCGATATTTCGATGCCGGATATCTCCGGGCTGGAGCTGTTAAGCCAGCTCCCCAAAGGGATGGCGACGATTATGCTCTCCGTGCACGACAGCCCGGCGCTGGTGGAGCAGGCGCTAAACGCCGGGGCGCGCGGCTTCCTCTCCAAACGCTGTAGCCCCGATGAGCTGATTGCAGCAGTACACACTGTAGCGACCGGCGGCTGCTATCTCACGCCGGATATCGCTGTCAAACTGGCGGCAGGGCGTCAGGATCCGTTGACCAAGCGCGAGCGTCAGGTGGCGGAAAAACTGGCGCAGGGCATGGCGGTGAAAGAGATTGCCGCCGAGTTGGGCCTGTCGCCAAAAACGGTGCATGTGCACCGCGCTAATCTGATGGAAAAACTGAACGTCAGTAACGACGTTGAGCTGGCTCGACGGATGTTTGACGGCTGGCAATGAACACCTTTTTCTCTCGCTTAATCACCGTTGTCGCCTGCTTCTTTATCTTCTCCGCCGCCTGGTTCTGCCTGTGGAGCATTAGCTTGCATCTGGTGGAACGCCCGGAGCTGGCGGTACTGCTGTTCCCGTTTGGCCTGCGGCTGGGGTTGATGCTGCAATGTCCACGTGGCTACTGGCCGGTGCTGCTGGGCGCGGAATGGCTGCTGATTTTCTGGCTGGCGCAGGAAGTGGCGCTGGCGCACTTCCCCCTGTTGATGACCGGTAGCCTGCTGACGCTGCTGACGCTGCTGCCTGTGACGTTGATCTGGCGCTATCGCCATCAGCGCGACTGGCGTGCCTTGTTGTTGCAGGGGGCGGCGCTGATTGCCGCGGCGCTGTTACAGTCGCTGCCGTGGCTGGGGCAGGGAGAAGTCGCGTGGACTGCGCTGCTGCTGACCCTGACCGGTGGACTGACGCTGGCCCCTATCTGTCTGGTGTTCTGGCACTACCTGACCAGCACTACCTGGCTACCGCTCGGGCCGGCGGTGGTCTCCCAGCCGGTGAACTGGCGTGGGCGGCACCTGGTGTGGTACCTGCTGCTGTTCAGCGTCAGCCTGTGGCTGCAGTTGGGCTTGCCGGACGAGCTTTCGCGCTTTACACCGTTTTGCCTGGCGCTGCCGATCATCGCACTGGCCTGGCATTACGGCTGGCAGGGCGCGCTAATTGCCACGCTGATGAACGCCATCGCGCTGATTGCCAGCCAGACCTGGCACGATCATCCCGTTGATTTACTGCTCTCGCTGCTGGCGCAAAGCCTGACCGGGCTGCTGCTCGGTGCGGGGATTCAGCGTCTGCGAGAACTCAACCAGTCGCTGCAAAACGAGCTGGCGCGTAATCATCGGCTGGCAGAACGCTTGCTGGAAACCGAAGAGAGCGTGCGCCGCGATGTGGCGCGCGAACTGCATGACGATATCGGCCAAACCATCACCGCCATTCGCACCCAGGCGGGCATTGTCCAGCGGCTGGCCCCGGAGAATGCGGGCGTGAAGCAAAGCGGGGCGCATATCGAGCAGCTTTCGTTGGGCGTCTACGATTCGGTGCGTCGCCTGCTTGGGCGGTTACGCCCACGCCAGCTCGACGATCTGACGCTGGAACAGGCTATTCGCTCGCTGCTGCGCGAAATGGAACTGGAAAGCCGCGGCATCGTCAGCCATCTCGACTGGCACATCGACGAGTCGGCACTCAGTGAAAGCCAGCGGGTGACGCTGTTTCGCGTCTGTCAGGAAGGGCTGAACAACATTGTGAAACACGCCAACGCCAGCGCGGTGACGCTTCAGGCCTGGCAACAGGACGAGCGGTTAATGTTGGTGATTGAAGATGACGGCTGCGGTCTGCCGCCGGGCTCGAATCAACAAGGATTTGGCCTGACCGGCATGCGTGAGCGCATTACGGCCCTTGGCGGATCGCTCTCGATTTCCTGCACGCATGGCACGCGCGTCAGCGTGTCGTTGCCTCAGCGCTACGTGTAAGGAGCATTGATGCTGACGTTTTTTAAAGCCCCGGCGAATGCGCCGCTTATCACTGATAAACACGAGGTCGACGCCCGTTACCGCTACTGGCGGCGTCATATCCTGCTGACCATCTGGCTTGGCTATGCGCTGTTTTATTTCACGCGTAAAAGCTTCAACGCCGCGGTGCCCGATATCCTTGCCAGCGGCGTACTCACCCGCAACGATATTGGCCTGCTGGCAACGCTGTTTTACATCACCTATGGCTTGTCGAAGTTTGTCTCCGGTATCGTCAGCGACCGCTCCAACGCCCGCTATTTTATGGGCATCGGGCTGATTGCCACCGGGGTGGTAAACATCCTGTTTGGCTTTTCCACTTCGCTGTGGGCGTTTGCCGTACTGTGGGCGCTGAATGCCTTCTTCCAGGGCTGGGGGTCGCCGGTGTGCGCCCGTCTGTTGACGGCCTGGTACTCGCGTACTGAACGCGGCGGCTGGTGGGCGCTGTGGAACACCGCGCATAATGTTGGTGGGGCGTTAATTCCGATGGTGATGGCCGCCGCCGCGCTGCACTACGGCTGGCGGGCCGGGATGATGATTGCCGGGACGATGGCGATTGTGGTTGGCATTTTCCTCTGCTGGCGACTGCGTGACCGCCCGCAGGCCATCGGCTTACCGCCGGTTGGCGACTGGCGGCACGACGAGCTGGAAATCGCCCAACAGCAGGAAGGGGCAGGGCTGACCCGTAAAGAGATCCTCACTAAATACGTGCTGCTGAACCCGTATATTTGGCTGCTGTCGCTGTGCTATGTGCTGGTGTACGTGGTGCGTGCGGCGATCAACGACTGGGGCAATCTGTACATGTCGGAGACGCTGGGCGTTGATTTGGTCACCGCTAATACGGCGGTCACCATGTTCGAACTCGGTGGGTTCATTGGCGCACTGGTGGCGGGTTGGGGATCGGACAAACTGTTTAACGGCAATCGGGGGCCGATGAACCTGATTTTTGCCGCCGGGATTTTGCTCTCAGTCGGCTCACTATGGCTGATGCCGTTTGCCAGCTATGTGATGCAGGCGGCGTGCTTCTTCACCACCGGATTCTTTGTCTTTGGCCCGCAGATGTTGATCGGCATGGCGGCGGCGGAGTGCTCGCACAAAGAGGCGGCGGGCGCGGCAACCGGGTTTGTTGGGCTGTTCGCTTATCTCGGCGCATCGCTCTCCGGCTGGCCGCTGGCAAAGGTGATGGAAGTCTGGCACTGGACCGGGTTCTTCGTGGTGATCGCCATTGCTGCGGGTATTTCCGCACTATTGTTGCTGCCGTTTTTAAACGCTCAGGCGCCGCGCAACGTCAGCGAAGCGTGATGCACCTCACCTTTTTGCCCTGAGTGGGGCAAAACTAAGAAATTTTCCCGGTTCCGCCTGGACGCTGTCTCAGGCGTCTCTGCCGACTGATTTTTACAATGCCTGCTATTCGCAGGTATAAAAATTAGCTCGGGAGTGTCCTATGCTGGCCTTTCTAAACCAGGTGCGCAAGCCGACCCTGGATTTGCCGCTCGATGTGCGGCGCAAAATGTGGTTCAAGCCGTTCATGCAGTCTTACCTGGTGGTTTTCATCGGCTACCTGACCATGTACCTGATCCGCAAAAACTTCAACATCGCGCAGAACGACATGATCACCACCTACGGGCTGAGCATGACGCAGCTGGGGATGATTGGTCTGGGCTTCTCCATCACCTATGGCGTGGGTAAAACGCTGGTCTCCTACTACGCTGACGGCAAAAACACTAAGCAGTTCCTGCCGCTGATGTTGATCCTCTCGGCCATCTGTATACTCGGCTTTAGCGCCAGCATGGGGCCGGGCACAACCAGCTTGTACCTGATGATCGCCTTCTACGCGCTGAGCGGTTTCTTCCAGAGTACCGGCGGCTCGTGCAGCTATTCGACCATCACCAAATGGACGCCGCGCCGTAAACGTGGTTCCTACCTCGGTATGTGGAACATCTCCCATAACCTCGGCGGTGCGGGTGCGGCAGGCGTGGCGCTGTTCGGTGCTAACGTGCTGTTCGACGGCCACGTCATTGGGATGTTTATCTTCCCGTCGATTATCGCGCTGATCGTGGGCTTTATCGGCCTGCGCTTTGGTAGCGACTCTCCGGAATCTTATGGTCTCGGTAAAGCAGAAGAACTGTTTGGCGAAGAGATCAGCGAAGAGGACAAAGAGACCGAAGAAAACGAAATGACCAAATGGCAGATCTTTGTTGAGTACGTGCTGAAAAACAAAGTGATCTGGCTGCTGTGCTTCTCCAACATCTTCCTGTACGTGGTGCGTATCGGTATCGACCAGTGGTCTACCGTGTATGCCTTCCAGGAGCTGAAACTCTCTAAAGAGGTGGCAATTCAGGGGTTCACCCTGTTTGAAGTGGGCGCGCTGGTCGGCACGCTGCTGTGGGGCTGGCTGTCGGATCTGGCGAACGGTCGTCGCGCACTGGTAGCCTGTGTCGCGCTGGCATTAATTATCGCCACGCTCGGTGTTTATCAGCACGCCAGCAACCAGTACGTTTACCTGGCTTCCCTGTTTGCCCTCGGCTTCCTGGTGTTTGGTCCGCAGCTGTTGATCGGCGTGGCGGCAGTCGGTTTTGTGCCGAAAAAAGCGATCGGCGCGGCCGATGGGATTAAAGGCACATTCGCGTATCTGATCGGTGACAGCTTCGCTAAGCTGGGTCTGGGGATGATTGCCGATGGGACGCCAGTCTTCGGCCTGACCGGCTGGGCGGGCACCTTCGCCGCGTTGGACACCGCCGCTATCGCTTGTATCTGCCTGATGGCTATCGTGGCCGTCTTCGAAGAACGTAAAATCCGTCGCGAGAAAAAAATTCAGCAGTTAAACATCGCTTAAGTGTGTAGTGGTAACGTTTTGCCCGCCTTTATGGCGGGCTTTTTTATGCCTTATGCGCCGTCCGGAATAGCGTTGACACGTTCGGCCGTCGACAGAGATGAAATTGCCGCTATGATGGGCGTCCTGTCGGGTAAGGGATGTGCGCATGATTTGGATAATGCTGGCCACGTTGGTGGTTGTTTTTATTGTCGGTTTTCGGGTGCTGACGTCCGGGGCGCGGCGTGCGGTTCGCCGGTTGAGCGAGCGTCTGGGTATTGATGTGATGGCGGTAGAATCGATGACCGATCAGATGGGAAAAGTGCAGGGTGAGGCGTTTTTACAGTACCTCCACCGACCTGACGAATCGCATCTGCAAAATGCCGCACAGGTGCTGTTGATCTGGCAAGTCGTCATTGTCGACGGTAGTGAGCAGAATCTGCTGCAGTGGCATCGTTTACTGCAAAAAGCCCGGTTGGCCGCGCCAATTACCGACGCCCAGGTGCGTCTGGCGCTCGGTTTTTTGCGTGAAATGGAGCCAGACCTGCAGGAGATAAATGCATTTCAAATGCGCTACAACGCCTTTTTCCTGCCTGAAGATGGTGTGCACTGGCTACACTGATATCAGATTTGTGATGATGGCTATTTGGCATCGCCGTCCGGCGGTGAAAGTTGTTAAAACGTTAAATTCGTCACATTTTTAATGTTACACTGCGTAACTTTTCTACAATAATCCTACGCAGGTTACAAAATTGAGTGACGTTATTGAACAAAAATCCCGCGCAGAGGTGAATGCCCGACCTAACTGGTCGGCGGTATTTGCCGTCGCGTTCTGTGTTGCCTGCCTGATAACCGTTGAGTTCTTGCCGGTCAGTTTGCTGACGCCGATGGCGCAGGATCTGGGCATTTCAGAAGGTGTTGCCGGGCAGTCGGTCACCGTGACGGCCTTTGTCGCCATGTTTGCCAGCTTGTTTGTCACGCAAATCATTCAGGCGACAGATCGTCGCTATGTGGTGATCCTGTTCTCAGTGCTGCTGACGCTCTCCTGCCTGCTGGTCTCGTTCGCCAACTCTTTTGCGCTGCTACTGGTGGGCCGTGCCTGTTTGGGGCTGGCGCTGGGCGGATTCTGGGCGATGTCGGCGTCGCTGACTATGCGTCTGGTTCCCGCGCGTACGGTGCCGAAGGCGCTGTCGGTTATCTTCGGCGCGGTCTCTATTGCTCTGGTGATTGCTGCACCGTTGGGGAGTTTTTTAGGCGGTATTATCGGCTGGCGTAACGTGTTTAATGCTGCGGCGGTAATGGGAGTGCTGTGCACCATTTGGGTGGTGAGATCGCTGCCTTCGCTGCCCGGTGAGCCGTCGCACCAGAAACAAAATATGTTCAGCCTGCTCCAGCGTCCGGGCGTGATGGCCGGCATGATCGCCATCTTTATGTCCTTTGCCGGACAGTTTGCCTTCTTTACCTATATTCGCCCGGTGTATATGAATCTGGCGGGATTTGATGTGGATGGCCTGACGCTGGTGCTGCTGAGCTTTGGTATTGCCAGTTTTGTGGGTACGTCGCTCTCGTCGATGATTTTGAAGCGCTCGGTGAAACTGGCATTAGCCGGTGCACCGCTGGTGCTGGCGATCAGCGCGCTGATCCTGATTTTTTGGGGCAGTGACAAAGTGGTCGCCGCGGGTATTGCGATTGTTTGGGGGCTGGCGTTTGCGCTGGTGCCGGTGGGATGGTCGACGTGGATCACCCGCTCGCTGGCCGATCAGGCAGAAAAAGCCGGATCCGTCCAGGTCGCCGTGATCCAGCTTGCCAATACCTGTGGGGCTGCGGTGGGAGGCTATGCGCTTGATAACCTCGGACTGCTGTCGCCCCTGATGCTCTCCGGCAGCCTGATGCTGCTGACGGCGCTAGTGGTGGCAGCGAAAGTGCGCATAAAGGGTATGCAATGATCCCAATATTCATTGCGGGACCGTCTACGTAGGCCGGATAAGGCGTTAACGCCGCCCTCCGGCATCGTGCCCGGTGGCGCGGTGCTTACCGGGCCTACGTAACGACGATAATGCATGATTCCTTATCAGAACCACGCTTCCCACATCGCGCCGAGGTTGAAGTCGTCCAGGGTTTCGTCTTTCGTGCCGTTGACGCGCGCGGTGCGGTCGTTGTCCACTTTGCCGCCTGTCACGTAGAAGCGCAGCATGGGGCGGAATTCGGGTCCCATGGCGATCGACATGTTCTGCGACAGCGTCAGCTTCCAGCCGCTGTTATCCCCGCCGTTGTCGTAATCTACGCGCTGATAGCCCGCTTCCAGCCAGGTGGAGTGAACGTCGTTCCAGAAGTACATCGGGCGTACAATTGCGCCGTAGTTCTTACGGTTATCACTTTTATCTGCGCTGTTGTCGTAGTCATGGAACGCCAGCAGGTATTCCACCTGCGCCTGGCGGGTAAACTTATGGCTCCCCTCGAAGCTGGCGTAAACCGTGGTCAGGTCGTCGGTTTTGTTGTAGACGCTGTTGTCTGAGTTATCCGAATAACGGGCGATCACCTTGTTCACGCCGCTGTCGTTGGTGTGGCTCAGCACAAAAGCGCCCTGCCAGGCTTTCAGACGGTCATCGCTCTCGACGGCCTTGGAGTCAAAGCCATAGTTGGCGTAGATCTCCAGGTCCAGCGGGCCGAGCTTCATATTGTGGATTTTTGACGTCACCGCGTAATTACCCTTATCGCCGGTGCCGGAGCCGCCGGTACAGGTAATGCGTGAAGGGTTAGCTTCGTCTTCCATGACTTCCGGGCTACACGATTCGACGGCGGCGACGGTGGCAACATCAAACTGTACGCCGCCAATGTCGAAGTTCTTCACCCCGGCGCCCTGGCCGTCGTGGTTCATCCAGAAGTAGTCGTTGATACCCTGTTGTGGACGCTGATGGAAGTCACGACCGGCCCAGATGTAGGCGTTCGGATTGGACTCCAGCACGTTGGTCACGCCCGCGTAGGCTTTTTTGAGGTTAACTTCGTCGCCCCAGTGGTCAATCATCACGTTGATATCCCAGATTGCGCCGTTGTCGCTTTTGAACGCTTTGGAGAGCTGGAATTCGCCACCGTTGCCTTCGTTACCCAGACGACCAATCGCGGATGCACCGTTATAGGACCCGTCAACGCCAACGTATTTCTGATCGCCACTCTGGAAGTGCGCGCCGTAACGGGCGTAGCCGCTGAACTTCACGCCGAACGGTATCGCCATATCCGGCGACTGCGCCGCGCTTTGCGGTTCGTTAATCACATCGGTTTTCTTCGCCACGGCAGCGTCCATTTTCGCCTGGCGTTCCGCCAGCGCTTTATCGACGGCTTTGGCGACGATGGCGTCGATTTGTTCCTGCGTAAATTCCTGTGCGAGCACAGAAATTGGGCACAGCGCGGCCACGACCGCCATGGCTAATGGAAGTTTTTTTATGTTCATGGTTATCTCATTTGACACTTAACCCTTCAGGTTGCCATTGGCATTCTGAATAAGCGTGTGTATTCATTTATTTTAAGATAATAACCATCCCGTCTCGGTTGAATTTGCTATCACCAAAACAAGTTGATTTGTTTGTTTTTTAATAGGTACAGAAATAATTTATTTAGTCGTAATAAATACTCCGTTCAGAAAGTGTTATTTAGAAACTAACGTTGATACAGATGAATGATTTCTTCTGACAGTTCGCGGGCTAATAGCGACGTCATTAAGTGGTCCTGCGCATGCACCATAATTAATGTCATTGGTTGCCGGGCTTCCCCGGCGTCCTGTTCGATCAATTTGGTTTGCATGTGGTGAGCCTGACGGGCATAGCCGTCAGCCTCACGAAGCAGGCTTTTCGCTTCGTCAATGTTCCCGGCGCGCGCGGCGTGCAGCGCTTCGAAGCACAGGCTGCGTGACTGCCCGGCATTGACGATGATTTCCATTACTGCTTCTTCTAATGCAATCATGATGCTCTCTTTTTAATCGAATCCATTATTGGCGGCAGTTTTCGCAAACCACTCGCCGCTCTTTTTCACTGTACGTTTTTGCGTGGCTAAATCTAACTGGACAAAACCGTAGCGGTTTTTATATCCGTTAAGCCATGACCAATTATCAATAAAGGTCCACATATGGTAACCAAGGCAATGACAACCCTCGTTAATGCCTTTATGCAGCCATTTAAGATGTTCCGAGACAAACTCAATACGGTAATTGTCGTTAATCTGATCGTCCTGAATAAAACGCTGCTCGTTTTCTACACCCATGCCGTTTTCAGAAATAAAACAGCGCGGGTTGCCATAATTATCACGCAGATTCGTAATAATATCGTAAATGCCCGGCTCATAGATTTCCCAGCCACGGTACGGATTCATTTTACGTCCCGGCATTTCGTAATAATCAAACAGCGACTCTGGCATAAACGGCGCGTCAGGATTGACGGCGTTATCGCGGCATTTCACCCGGCGCGGTTGGTAGTAGTTAATGCCCAACAGGTCGATTTTACCCTCGGCGATGAGCTGGCTGTCGCCGGGCTGGCAGGCCGGTAGTTGATCGTACTGTTTTAACAGTTCCACCAGGTCCGCCGGATATTCGCCTTTTAATACCGGATCGAGGAAGCTGCGGTTAAACAGTAGATCCGCATGGTGCGCGGCTTTCACATCCGCCGGATTTTGCGAGCGCGGATAAGACGGCGTTAAATTCAGCACCACGCCGATTTCACCGTCATAGTTGCCAGCGCGATACGCACGGACCGCCGTCGAATGCGCCAGTACGGTGTGGTAAGCTACGGTTGCCGCACGTTTGAAATCCACCACGTTCGGGTAGTGGAAGTCATACAGATAGCCGCCTTCTACCGGGACAATCGGTTCGTTGAAGGTGAACCAGTGCTTCACCCGATTGCCGAACAAGGTAAAACACGTCTGGGCGTAGCGGCCAAAGGCTTCCACAACTTCACGATTTTCCCAGCCGCCTTTCTCCTGCATGACCATTGGCATATCGAAGTGAAACAGGGTGATAAAGGGCGTGATACCCTGCGCCAGCAGCTCGTCGATGACGTTGTTATAGAAATCGACCGCTTCGGGATTGACCTCGCCGGTGCCGTCCGGGATCAGGCGCGACCAGCTCAAGGATGTACGAAAGCTGTTGTGCTGTAGCTGTTTCAGCAGTGCGATGTCCTGTTTCCAGTGTTGATAAAAACCGGAGGTGTCTGCCGGGCCAACCCCCTGATGGAAACGACCTGGCTGACGGTCGAACCACACGTCCCATGTGGTCTGGCTTTTACCGCCGTTCAGGCTATCCCCTTCGGTTTGCAGCGCTGAGCAGGCACTGCCCCACCAGAAGTTTTCAGGAAAACGGTATCTCATTGTTCTGACTCCTTGATTCATTATGAGTTGCTACGGGCAGCGTTCGCCACGGAGACGGCATCCTGGGCTTTTTGCTCTTCGGATTTCATCAAAGAACGTTCGTACGCACGCAGGAAAGGCAGGTACATCAGCGCCGACATTGCCATGCAGATAAAGCACATCACCACCGGACTTAATGCCCAGTTCGCAGCCCAGGATGCCCCAATTGGCGCTGGCGTGGTCCACGGGGTTAACGACACGACCTGGGCTATCCAGCCGAGCTTGGTAGCGCTATAGGCCAGTACGGCGTTGATCATTGGAACGCAGACGAACGGGATGAACAGCATCGGGTTCATGATGATCGGCGCACCAAACAGAATAGGCTCATTAATATTAAAGAAACTAGGCACAATTCCCATTTTGCCGATGGTGCGCAGGTGGGCGACGCGGCTGCGCAGTAGCAGGAACGCCAGCGGTAAGGTTGAGCCCACGCCGCCAATCAACAGGTAGTGATCCCAGAAGCCTTGCAGATAAACGTGCGGCAGCGCCGCACCTGCCGCCAGTGCCGCCTGGTTAGCGGACAGGTTTGCCATCCAGAATGGGTTCATGATGCCGGTGACAATCAGTGCGCCGTGGATTCCCGCAAACCAGAAAATCTGGCACAGCAGGACGGAAAGCAGAATCGCCGGCAGCGAATCAGAGGCGGAAACCAGCGGTTCCAACAGGTGCATAATCGCCTGCGGAATGATCATCCCGGTTTGTGCTTCGATAAACAGGTTCAGCGGATGCAGGGTGGCAATTACCACCAGCACCGGAATCAGGATCTCAAATGAACGCGCGACGCCGGTCGGCACTTCTTTCGGCAGGCGGATTGTCACGTTATTCTGCTTCAGCCAGGCATACACGCGAGTGGAATAAATGGCGGTAATCAGGGCGGTAAAAATTCCCTGACCGGAAAGATACTGGGTCGAGATTTTTCCGTCGGCATAAGGCGCTGCTACCAGCAGAAACGCCATAAAAGCCAGCAGCCCGGACATAATTGGGTCGAGATTAAACTGACGGCCAAGGCTGGCGCCAATGCCAACGGAGATGAAGAACGTCATAACACCCATGCTGAGGTTGAACGGCAGCATTAACTGTTCACGGTAGGTGGCAGAAAAGTCGAGCCAGCCACGGGCAAAGCTGTTGGTGGTTTCGGCAGAGAACGGAGGGAAAATAAACACCAGCATGAACGAGCCGATGATCATAAACGGCAGCGCCGCCGTAAAACCGTCACGAATCGCAATCACATACTTTTGCTGCCCCAGTTTTCCGGCGAGCGGGGTGATGGATTGTTCAATGACGGCAACCATTGACTGATATAACGAACTCATATTGATACCTTTCTAGTGTGCCGCTTCAATCAGCGACAGGGCATAATCCAGCACTTTGTCACCGCGTTGCATACCGTAATCCATCATATCTATGGCTTTTACGGGTACACCCTGGGTGGCAGCCTTTTCTGAGAGCGTAGTAAGCATGTACTTTACCTGGGGGCCGAGCAGCACCACCTGATAATTTGGAAACTGTGTGTCAAATTCGGCAACACCGTATGCATCAATCTTCACGGGCAACCCGCGCGTTTCCGCTTCTTCAACCATTTTGCGAACCAGCATGCTGGTGGACATCCCTGCAGAGCAACACAACATAATCCTGAACATGGTGAACCATCCTTTAAATGTAAAAACATATTGCGAGTCTGATTTGATATCATACGGAAACCGGTTTCCATTCATCGCAAACAGAACTGTGACGGCCATCAAGATCTTATTGTTATAAGGCTAATTATTTGAATCTGGCTCACGAAATTCGGCGATTTGATCTCTTTTTGAGTCCAAATGGAAAATCGGTTTCCATGAAAAACGGAAACAGATATACTGCGAGTGGCGATTATTTAAGCCAGTGTTAAATACAGGAAGGAAAGGGCCAGGCGGGTCCTGTCAGGGGAGAATGATGTCTACTATCAACGATGTATCGCGTCTGGCCGGGGTGTCAAAGGCCACGGTGTCACGCGTGTTGAGCGGTTCACGTGGTGTCAAAGAGGCCAGCCGTCTTGCCGTGCTGAAAGCGGTGGATGAACTGAACTATCGCCCGAACGTGATTGCACAGTCGCTGCTGAGTCAGTCTACCGGCTGTATTGGGGTGATTTGCGCGCAGGATAACATTAACCAGACTACCGGCTATCTCTACGCGCTGGAAAAACACCTTAGCCAGCATCAAAAGCATCTGCTGCTGCGTTTTGCCAATAGCAAAGCGGAAGTGATGAACGCCCTGGATGAATTAAGCTGTGGGTTGTGCGATGACGTATTGATTATTGGCGCGCGGTTCCCGCTGAGCATTAGCCAGGAGAATGTCATTCTGGTGGATTGCCTGGACTCTGGCGATGACGTCAACAGCATTCAGTTTGATCACGCGTTTGCTACCGAAACAGCCTGTAACTACCTGATAAGCCAGAACCGACGCCAGATTGCACTGATCCACCCGGACGGTATGGGGTTCTCGGATCAGGTGCTGCTGGGCTACAAGCATGCGCTGGAAAAAAACTTCCTGCCGTTTAACCGCAATCTGGTGTTTATGGAAGCCACGTCGTCCTCCGTGGCATTGCAGGAGCTGCTCAATAACGCGTCAACGCTCAATTTTAACGCGCTGCTGGTGGCGGACGAACAGCAGGCCCAGCGGGTTATCCCGCAGCTGCAGGCGTTTAATAAATCGGTGCCGGGAGACATTATGGTCTTTAGCCTGGCCGGGTCGCTGCATCTGCCGGGCATTCCAACTATCCCGGCCATTGAGTATTCAATGGATGCGATGGCGGCACGCATTGTCAGTTGGCTGAACGAGAAAACCCAGAACGTGCTGGGTTCATACGTGCTGCGTGGCGACCTCATTATTCCTCAGCGTTAACCGTCTTAATCAGGCGTGAAGCCATGCGCTTCACGCCTAGATATCCGGGCATTCCACTTTGCCCAGCGCATCCCAGTAGTTATTCTGATTACTCCTTTGTATTGCCAAAATGGCCTCGCGAATATGCTGCTGATTACGCGTATCAGACATAATGGTTTTTTCCCATACTTCATCCGACGGCGACCCTTGTGGGGTACAAATTTTGCGTAAGTCCTTTAATACGGTGTTTTTTTCGTGAACTGCCTGTAGAGAACCGTAAGCCGAGTCGGCCTGCGCCAGACCCGGCAGCGTGAAAAGGACGGCAAAGAGCAGCAACGCTGTTCGTTTCATTTATCATTCTCCAGAGTGAATTGTTGCCCGATCCGGCTTATATCCTCTTCCATACCTGATAAGCATAGCGCCATCAGGCATGCCAGATTTAAAGATAAGTATAGACAGCATATGGCTCTCTAAGCGTTCTGCATGAGTCGGAAAACCGGTTTCAGTTGTAAGTTGTAGACCGATTCTTCCCATCCCTCACTTTCTTGCGCAGCAGAATAGTGTATGTTCTGAACAATCATTAATTTCTTAAGCGGTAAAGAGATGAGGCGGATTGAGGTAATACTGGGGGAGCTGGAACGGCTGACGCGTGGGCTTAATCTTGCCAATTTGGCGCAGGAAACGGCATTCACCGCGGAGGCTATAGGCTTTAACCTTGGACTGGCGCGTAATTCTGTCAGTAAAGACCTCAATCAGCTATGGAACGATGGCCTGGCGATTAAAAGTCGGGGCCGTCCGGTGTTCTTCCTGCATCGTCAGGCAATTGAAATGTTGCTGGATCGCACGCTGGATGAGTCCGAACGCGAAGTGCGTTCGGTCGCCGATCTCATCGCCCATCAGGAGAGTCTGGTCTCTGACGATCCCTTTATCGGGCTTATCGGCTACGATCGCAGCCTGCGTGATGCGGTGGAAAAAGGTCGAGCGGCGGTACTCTATCCTCATGGTCTGCATGTCATGCTGACCGGTCCCTCTGGCGTCGGCAAAACCTTTTTTGCTGAGCTGATGCATCGCTTTGCCTGCGAACGTGCGACGGGAATGCCGCCACCGCTGGTTTATTTTAACTGTGCAGAATACGCGCATAACCCGGAACTGCTTTCCTCACATCTGTTTGGTCATCGCCAGGGGGCATTTACCGGAGCAAACGAGAATAAACCCGGTCTGGTTGAACAGGCTGACGGTGGTTATCTGTTACTCGATGAGGTCCATCGACTGCCGTATGAAGGGCAGGAAAAGCTGTTCTCCATTCTCGATAAGGGTGAATACCGGCCTCTGGGTTCGAGCGCTGCGGCGCGCTCAATTTCGGTTCGCCTGATCTGTGCGACGACTGAACCCGTCAGTTCGGCGCTGCTACGCACCTTTCAGCGGCGTATTCAGGTCTGTATCGATTTGCCCGGTATTCGCCAGCGTTCAATCGAAGAGCAGGTTGAATTAATTGTTGGTTTCTTACAGCGTGAGAGCCGTAAAATTGAACGCACGGTAAGCATCGACAAAACGCTGCTGCTCTGGCTGCTGAACAAACCGCTGGAAGGCAATATTGGCCAGCTCAAGAGCGATATTCAGTTTCTGTGCGCCCAGGCGTGGGCATCAGGGATGACGGAGCGCAGCGACACGCTACAGCTGGACAAACGGCTCGCAGAGATGCCGTTTAACGCCACGCCGGAACAACGTCAGTTGGTTGATGTGCTGTTTGGCGGTACAGAGCGTCTGAGCGTGGATGCGCGCACGCTCCCGGCACTAAAAAACTCGCTGGCAACCGGGGCGGAAATTGAAGACAGCGATCTCTTTTACAGCTTCCTGACTCGTGAATACGTCAATCTGCGTAACAGCAACGTGCCGCCCGCCGAAACGCTGGCGATACTCAAAAATAAGCTCAGCTCGATATTTGATTACGGTCTCTACAGTCGCGATAACGTGGCGCATCCGCCGCGCTATGGTGACCAGATTGAAGAGCGGGTGACGTTACTCATAGGCTGTGTTGAACAGGTGCTGGATTTTGCGCTGCCGGAAAACCTGGTGAACCCGCTGCGCAAGCACCTTCTGGCGCTGATTGGCTATGTGCAGCGCGGACTGATCCCGCAGCTTTACTCCTCCAGCCTGATCCTCGATCGCTGCAAAGATGAATACGACAACGCCACGCTGTTGTGTCGAAAAATCAATGAACTGCTGCATATTCAGTGCCCGGCGACGGAAGTTGTCTGGCTGTGTCTGTTCCTGAAAGAGTGTCGTCATTACCGACAGCGCATTGACGCTAGCCCGGACTGCGGCGTGGTTTTAATTGCCCACGGTGCCACCACCGCCACGAGTCAGGCGCAGTACGTGAACCGTGTGCTGGAGCGTGAATTGTTCAGCGCTATCGATATGCCGTTTGAGCAATCAGTGCATGACACGCTGGAAGCGCTGACCCGGATGATTCGGACCCGGCAATATCGGCGATTAATCCTGATGGTGGATATCGGCTCACTGATTCATTTTGGTAGCACCATCAGCAAGTTATTTCAGATAGATGTTCTACTGATGCCGAATATCACCCTGACCAGTCTGCTGGAATTGGGTCTGGACTTAAGCTATGAAACCAGTGACTTAACGCAGCTGGCGGCGTTAATGCAGAGTAAAGATATCCCCTGTCAGCTCTGCACGCCGCAGCAGGAGAACGGTGGCAAAGTGCTGGTCATCTCCTGTATTACCGGCATGGGCACGGCGGAAAAAATCAAAAAGGTGCTGGAGGAGAGCTTTGGCGAACTGATGTCGCAGGATACGCGGATGGTGATCCTCGATTACAACGAAGTGCGCAGTCTGGAGCGCGTCCAGCAGGCGATAAACGCCAGCGAGCGACTGGCGGGGATAGTCGGCACTTTTCAGCCGGGGCTACCGGATATTCCGTTTATTTCGCTGGAAGAGCTGTTCTCCGAGCAGGGACCGGAACTGGTGCTGAGCCTGCTGACGCCCGATCTCTCCAGCAGCGAACGTCGTCTGGAGATGGAACGCAGCGCCATGCGCTTTATCAGCGCGCTGACCATGGAGAGCATTATCAACCATATTTCGGTGCTCAATCCTCAGCGCATTCTCAAAGAGATGGAAGGCGTGCTAAACCATCTGACGACCTCGCTTTTGCTGAAACCGAGTCGTCAGGTGACACTGCGCTTCCTGATCCACTGCTGTTGTATGGTTGAGCGTATCGTGATTAACCGTAAACCGTTACAGATGGCGCTGGAAAACAAGCCGGACCTGGACGCCCACGCGTTTAGTGTCATTAAATCCGCTTTCCAGCCGATCGAAGAGGCCTACGCCATTCGTTTATCAGACGCGGAATATTTTTATATCTACGAACTGTTATATAGCTGATCCCTTACCTGGCGGGGCTTTACGTCCCGTCAGCCCTTTCTTCCCCTCCGCGTGACACAAATTCTGGCACATCCCTTGCTCTGGTTAACTATATCTATGTAATCGAGCCAGGAGGCTATTTTGACTACCACTGAATCCTTGCCCCAGATCCTGCTGCTGACCCATGGCGGCTGGGGGCAACAGCTTTGCAACAGCCTGCGCATGGTGACGGGTGAAATTAAAGGCGTGACCGAAATCGCGCTGATGCCCGTCGATACGCTCGGTGAGTTTTATCAACGTGTCGAAGTCGTGGTGAAAGCCATGCCGGAAGGCTCACTTATCCTGACGGATTTTATTGGCGGCACAACCTCTAACGTGGCGGCACGACTGAGTGCGGATTACCCGGTAGCGGTAATTTGCGGGCTGAACGCGTCTCTGCTGCTGGAGGCGCTGGACAGACGTGATCACGGTCTGCTGACCACTTGCGTCGCCGATCTGGTCGATGCCGGGCGCAGCAGCTGTCTGGACGTTGTTGCCCACGTTCGCCAATTACAACAATCAAAATAGGAAGAAAACATCATGGCAAACATCGTGTTATGTCGTATCGATAGCCGCCTGATCCATGGGCAGGTCGTCACCAAGTGGGTTGGACAATCGCAGGCAAACCGAATTGCGGTAGTCAGTGATGAACTGGATGCCGATCCGTTTATGAAAAATATCTACCTGATGGCCGCACCGCCGAACATCAAAGTGGATTGCTACGGTAACCAGAGTTTTGCTGCCGCATGGAAAGAAAACCAGCTTGGTGACGGCAAGGTATTGGTGCTGTTTCCTTCTCTGACGGCGATTCAGGAAGCAGTTCAGTTGGGCTTTGACGTGACCACCATTCAGGTGGGCGGACTGGGCGGCGGGCCAAACCGCAAAGCGGTATTCCAGAACATTACGCTGGACGAAAAAGACGTTGGCATTCTGGGTGACCTGAAAAATCGCGGGATTCAGGTGTTCTTCCAGACTATCCCGGAAGATAAGCCACAGTCGCTGGACGATATCCTGAAAAAATTCTAACTCTTTGATAATGGGATAACACTATGGACACTTTAGTCTTTGCAAGCCTGATGGGGTTGTATTACTGGTTTGCCCGTTTACGTTTAGGCTACACCTTCTCCGCCATGCTGCTTCAGCCCGTTGTCATTGCTGTTTTCGTGGGCTTGCTTTTAGGCAATATGGAAACCGCGATGATCATTGGCGCCGGCATGCAGTTGGTTTATCTCGGTGTCACCTCCACGCCGGGCGGTAACGTACCGTCAGACCCCGCGCTGGCCGCCTGTATCTCGATTCCTATCGCCGTGAAGGCGGGAATGGACCCAAATCTGGCTATCGCGCTGGCGATTCCGTTTGGCGTGATCGGCGTGTTCCTCGACCAGTTGCGCCGTACGCTGAACGCGGCGTGGGTGCATATGGCGGATAAGCATGCGGAAACGGCGAATATGGCAGGCATTATGCGCTGCGCGTTTCTTTATCCGGCGTTACTCGGCCTGGTACTGCGCTTCCCGGTGGTCTTTGCCGCCAACTATTTTGGTCAGGACGTGGTGGAAAGCTTCCTCAAGCTGATGCCGCACTGGCTGACCCACTCCTTTGAGATTATGGGCGGGATCCTGCCTGCGCTGGGCTTCGCCATCACCATTATGGTGATCGGTAAAAAGAGCCTGCTGCCGTGGTTCATTGGTGGATTCTTTGCGGTGCTGTACCTGAAGGTGGACATCATGGCGATGGCAATCTTTGGTACCTGCGTGGCCTTCCTGATTAAAGGTCTGGCGAAAAATGAAGGAGCAGCATAATGAGCAGCGACGTAATGCAGCATGAACTGGTTGAACGTGCGCGTGAAAGCGGCACGCTGACCAAAGCCGACATCACTAAAGCCTGGTTTATTTACTGGCTGGGTGCGGAAGTATCCAGCTCCTATGAACGTTTGCAAAGTCTGATTTACTGCGCCTCGATGACGCCGATCATCAAAAAGCTCTACCCGCAAAAAGAGGAGCAGGTTGAAGCGCTAAAACGCCATCTGAACTTTTTCAACTCGGAACAGACGTTTGGTGCGGTGATTCAGGGGATCTCCATTGCGATGGAGGAGCAAAAAACGCGCGGTGAACCGATCAGCGACGCCTCTATTACCGGGATTAAAACGGGTTTGATGGGGCCGCTGGCCGGGATGGGGGACTCCATCATTTGGGCCGCCGTAATGCCGCTGTTAATCGCTATTTTTATTCCATTCGCCGCCAATGGCAGCGCGATGGGCGGTATTATCCCCTTAATTCTCTATCCAGCCATTACGCTGGCGGTAAGTTACGGCATGATTCACAAAGGCTACACGCTGGGACGCGACTCGATAATCGGCCTGCTGCAAGGGGGGCGAATTAAAGAGCTCATCTACGGCGCGAACGTGCTGGGCCTGATCATGATGGGTGCGCTGTCTGCAAGCTACGTCAAAATCACCACGCCGTTAAAAATCAGCGCCCTGAAAGGCTCTGAGGTCGTGGTGCAGCAGATCTTCGACTCCATCGCTCCGGGCCTGTTGCCGCTGGCGGCGGTATTCGCAGTCTACTTCTACCTGGTGAAGAAAGGGCCGCGTTACACCACCATTCTGCTGTCGATTGTGGCGCTCAGCGTGGTCTGTTCGCTGCTGGGAGTACTGTAAGCAATGACGCAAAATATCTATCAACAACTGGGGCTAAAACAGGTGATTAACGCCTGCGGAAAAATGACGATCCTGGGTGTCTCCAGCGTTGCGCCCCAGGTTATGCAGGCAACGGCGCAAGCGGCTTCAGCCTTTGTTGAAATTGACCGACTGGTGGATCGTACCGGCGAGCTGGTCTCCCGCTTTACCGGCGCTGAGGACAGCTATGTCACTTCCTGCGCCTCGGCGGGCATCGCCATTGCCGTGGCCGCCGCCATTACCCGCGGTGACCAGGCGCGGGTCACGCTGATGCCGGACAGCACCGATATGGCCAACGAAGTGGTCATGCTGCGTGGACATAATGTGGATTACGGTGCGCCAATCACCAGCGCCATTCGTTTAGGCGGCGGGCGCGTGGTGGAAGTCGGCTCAAGTAATCTGTCGGCCCGCTGGCAACTGGAAAGCGCGATTAGCGACAATACCGCTGCGCTGCTGTATGTGAAATCGCACCACTGTGTACAGAAAGGCATGCTGAGCATTGCGGATTTTGTGCAGGTTGCGCAGGTTCACAACCTGCCGCTGATTGTTGATGCCGCCGCCGAGGAGGATTTGCACGCCTGGGTGGCGAGCGGCGCCGACATGGTGATTTACAGCGGGGCAAAAGCGTTCAACGCGCCAACCTCCGGGTTTATCACCGGCAAGAAATCGTGGATTGCCGCCTGTAAAGCGCAGCACCACGGTATTGCCCGAGCGATGAAGATCGGCAAGGAGAACATGGTCGGGCTGGTGTACGCGCTGGAAAATTATCATCAGGAGCAGGCGGTGGTGACTGCCGAACAACTGCAGCCAGTAGCGAATGCGATTTCAGCGATTCGTGGATTGAGCGCGGATATTGAGCAGGATGAAGCCGGACGCGCCATCTGGCGTATTCGCGTGCGGGTGAACGCGCAGGCGTTAGGCATTGACGCCCGTGAAGTCGAATCCCAACTACGTGGTGGTGATATCGCCATTTACGCTCGCCGTTATAACCTCCACCAGGGCGTCTTTAGCCTTGACCCGCGTACGGTCGCGGAAGGGGAAATGGCGATTATCGTGGCACGACTGAAGGAGATTGCAGACCATGCAGCAGATTAATTTTTATCGTCATCGGGTCGCCATTAACGTGCTGGCGAAGGATATCGCCAATGCCCGGGAAATCTATGACGCCGCCGAAGGCCATGCGGCGATCGGCGTGCTTTCTGCACAGTTTGCCTCAGTGGAAGAGGGCGTTCTGGAGGTAAAACGCTGGATGGCGGAGGTGCCATCTATCTCCGTAGGACTGGGGGCGGGTGACCCGGCGCAGTATTACAAAGCGGCGATGATCGCATCCGCGGTTCATCCGGCACACGTCAATCAGACCTTTACCGGCTGTGGTTTTGCGGCGGGCGCCCTGGCGGCTACGGGGGGAGAGCAGACCCACATTAACGCGTTGGTTAGCCCAACGGGTACGCCGGGCGAGGTGCTGATCTCGACTGGGGTCAGCAGCAGCAAAGGGACCCCTGCCCGAGTGTCCTGCGATGCGGCAGTGCGCATGATGCAGGATTCAGGGGCGCATGCGGCGAAGTTTTTCCCGATGGGCGGCGAGACGTCGTTACCGGAGCTGTACGTGCTGGCGACCGCCGCCGCGCGCAATGGGATGACGCTGATTGAACCGACCGGCGGAATCGATCTTGATAATTTCGGCATCATATTGCAAACCTGCCTGGAAGCCGGCGTATCGCGTGTGATGCCTCATGTTTACAGCTCAATAATCGACCCGCAAACCGGCAATACCCGGCCCGAAGATGTCCGCAGACTAATGGAGATCGTAAAAGGCCTGGTGTGATAGTGCCTCCTGCATATAACCCCCGACATACAGGCCCGGTAAGCGTTAGCGCCTCCGGGCATTTTTGCGAACATCATTCCCTGAAAATGAATACATTACAGTAGTGTGTATTTATCCCCCAAAGCACCTCGCAGGCTTAAACGTTGCCTGATGTGGATTATGCGATAGGCGAGTAAGGTCCCGTCATCTTGTAATGCAGGTGATGGATCGCCATGAAAAAAAGTACGACATCCACGCCGCATGATGCGGTGTTTAAAAGGTTTTTAGCCCACCCGGAAACGGCGAGGGATTTCCTGGATATTTGGCTTCCTGAATCGCTACGCGACCTTTGCAAGCTGGACACGCTGAAGCTTGAATCCGGCAGTTTTGTAGAGGAAGACCTGCGGGCCAGCTATTCCGATGTACTGTGGTCTCTGCAAACAACGAAGGGTAATGGCTACATCTATGCGCTGATTGAACATCAAAGTTCGCCGGATGCCCACATGGCATTTCGACTGATGCGCTATGCCATTGCCGCGATGCAGCGTCATCTCGACGCCGGGTATAAAACGTTGCCCCTGGTGGTGCCGATACTTTTTTACCATGGTGTGGAAAGCCCATATCCCTTTTCGCTAAGTTGGCTGGATGAATTTGCCGAGCCAGAGATAGCGCGGCAACTTTATGATGCGCCTTTTCCGTTGGTGGACATCACCGTGGTGTCTGATGATGAGATTATGCAGCATCGGCGGATGGCTCTGCTGGAGCTTGTTCAAAAGCATATCCGTGAGCGCGACCTGACGCTTCTGGTGGATAAACTGACGGTCCTGCTTGTTAAGGAACACGCTAATGACAGCCAGATAGAAACGCTGTTTAATTACTTGCTACAGTCTGGTAGTGCGACCCGTTTTGAGGTGTTTATCCGCAGGCTTGCCGGGCGCGTTCCCCAACACAAGGAGAGATTAATGACTATTGCAGAATGCTTACGTGAGTCGGGGAGAAAAGAAGGAAAGCTGGATGAAGCGTTGCGGATTGCACATTCCATGCTTGAAAAGGGTATCGATCGCGACCTGGTGCTACTGATTACCGGGCTATCCATTGATGAGCTTATGGAACACTCCGACTAATCTCTCTTATTTCCGTTATGCCTTTTTCTTCTTGCTGATGCTTTTTCGTTTTATAAACCGCAGCGGCCTTCCCGCTATAGTCATTTCATTACTCAATGGGCGGTTAATTCAAAAGGATAAAAACGTGAAGCTGAAGAAACCCTATTTCGGGGTCGGGACCGCGGTATTGCTGGCGGGATTATTGCTGGCAGGTTGCGACCAGCAAAGCAGTGATACAAAACACATTAAAGTCGGCGTGATTAACGGCGCAGAGCAGGATGTGGCGGAAGTCGCGAAGAAGGTGGCCAAAGAGAAGTACGGACTCGATGTTGAGCTGGTGGGATTTAGTGGTTCGTTATTGCCTAATGATGCAACTAATCAGGGTGAGTTGGATGCCAATGTCTTCCAGCATCGTCCGTTCCTGGATCAGGATAATAAAGCGCATAACTATACGCTGGTGGCGGTGGGCAATACCTTTGTCTTCCCGATGGCCGGTTATTCGAAAAAAATCAAAACGGTCGATCAACTGCAAGACGGTGCGACGATTGCGATACCTAACGATCCCACTAACCTCGGGCGTGCGCTGTTGCTGCTGCAAAAAGAAAAATTAATCACGCTGAAAGAGGGAACCGGTCTGCTGCCGACGGCGCTGGATATCACCGATAATCCGCGTCATCTGACTATTATGGAGCTGGAAGGCGCGCAGTTGCCGCGCGTGCTGGACGATCAGAAAGTAGACGTGGCGATCATCAGTACCACCTACATTCAGCAAACCGGACTTTCGCCAGTACATGACAGCGTGTTTATCGAAGATAAAAACTCGCCGTACGTGAATATCCTGGTGGCGAGAGAAGACAATAAAAATGCCGAGAACGTAAAAGAGTTCCTGCAATCTTATCAGTCTCCGGAAGTCGCAAAAGCGGCGGAAAAAATCTTTAACGGCGGCGCGGTACCTGGCTGGTAATACCCCTCTGTAGCCGCGCCGCTCGGTGTTATACCGTTCGGACGCGGCGACGGGAATCCATTGAAATCAGCACTACAGAAGAGAGGATCAGCAGCGTGCCCAGCCAGTCAGGTAGGGTAAACGTAATCCCTAACAATAACAGCGACAACAGGGCGCTGCTCAACGGTTCCGCACAGCTCAAAATACTCGCTTTCGGTCCGCCAATCATCTGCGCGCCTTTCAGATACAGGCTAAACGTTAGCGATGTGCCGATCACCACCAGATAGAAAAACGCCAGAATCAAACTGCCATTGACCACGAAGTCCGTTCCCTCTCCGGCATAGAACGGGAGCAGGATCAGGCCACCTATCAACATACTCCAGCCAACGATCGGCAGCGTACCGTAACGGGCGATAAGCGTAGAGGGATAGGTGGTATAGAACGCGGCGGCAAAGGCGGAGGCGATCCCCCAGAACAGCGCGGCAGGTGAAATAGACAGCGAGGTTGGGTTGCCGTGAGTCACCAGCAGGAATGTGCCGATAAGTGAAGTCAGAATGGCGGTGAGCACTAAAATGCCGGGTCGCGCTTTACGCGCTACGGAGAACCACGCCACGATAATAGTTGGTGACAAAAATTGCAGTACCGTTGCGGTGGCGGCGTTGGATTTTTCAATGGTCAGTAGAAAAGTCAGCTGTACGGTGAGCGCGCCGACCACAGAAAAGATCAGCAGACTGATGGCATCTTTGCGGTTTTTGATGATCGAAAAGACTTTGTCGCCGTGCACAAACGAGAGCATCAGCAGAATGAGTCCGGCGAAAATCAGGCGCGTCATGGTTAAAAACGGCGACGACATCTGGCTTTGCTCCATGATGTACTGCGCGCAAACGCCCGAACTTCCCCATAATACGGCGGCAATCAGGACGTTCATCATCCCTCTTCTGGTGGAACTCATTATTCCCTCGGCATGGTTGTATTGTCTTATTTGTGTGCAGGTATCATATCAGAGATGGTATGGATCTCTGCCTGCACATCCGCCTTCAGCCAGTCATTAAAGATTTTCACCTCAGGGCGCATAGCCGCGTGCTGTGGCGTGACGATGTAGTATGACCATGCCAGAGGCCAGCGGACGTTGGGATGAAGCTGGACCAGTTGTCCGTCAGTAAGAAGTTGTTGCACCAGCGCGAGGCGCACAATGGCCACACCCTGACCACTGAGTGCTGCCAGAATCACGGTGGCGGTGGAGTTGATGTGCAGCCCGCTTTCGCGTGCGGCGGGAGCATGGGTAGCATTCAGAACATCATCCCAGGACGGAAAATTGGCACCGTGGTGGGGGGTATCATCATGGATCAGCTTCTGTGTGGCCAACCATTCACCACAGGATATTTTTTCTGTTGGCACGAGGAGCGGGCTGCAGACCAGAACGGCCTCTTCATCCATCAACCTGGTTTTGTTGACTCCTGGCCAGTCACCTTTTCCGCAGCGCACACCCAAATCCGCTTCGCCGTGGGCGACATCCATTAATTTTTCCGTCACGTTCAGGCGTAGTTCGATGTTTTCATGCGCCTGCGAGAAACGGTTGAGACGACTCATCAGCCAGTTCATTACCAGTACCTGAGAGGCGGTGATGATTACCACCGAGCGTGCCCGACGACCGCGCAGTTTATTCAGCCCGGATTCGAGGTTATCCAGTCCTTGGGTAATGTCGCGTAATGCGTCCTGCGCTTCACTAACCAGCGTGAGGCGCTCTTTACCTGAACGGGATCGGTGTAACAGCGGATGGCCCACCCAATCTTCCAGTGCGCGTACCAACTGTCCGACTGCGGCGGGCGTTACGCCCAACTCCTGCGCAGCGCCGGTAAAGCTGCCATGGCGGGCGGTGGCCTCAAAGGCGTGCAGCCATTTTAGTCGATTAAGTAAACGCATCTGGTTCTGTTCCTTCTGATTGGCAGTTCTCAGTATACGCCTGCGAGATAGATTTTCTTTCTGGTGTCGCTATTTCTTCTCATTCGTCATCACCTCTGCCGGGTGGCATCTTTAGCGCATCAAGGAATTTTTGAAACGAGGTTAACGATGAAAGCATTATTTGCCGGACAAAAACTGTTAGTGGTGGGCGGGACCAGTGGGATGGGACTTGAAACTGCGAAACTGATCCTGAAAGAGGGTGGACGTGTGGTGCTGGTCGGTAATCGTGCCGATAAAGCTGAGCAGGCGCGTCAGGCGCTGGCGGCAATGGGTGATGTCGCGGTCATTGCCGCGGATCTGATGTCAGAAGCCGGAATGCACCAGGTGATGGATACGGTGAATACCGAACACCGCGACATCAGCCTGCTGGTCAATGCGGCCGGGGTTTTCTTGCCGAAACCATTTATTGAACATGAGGTTGCGGATTATGATCTGTACATGAGCCTCAACCGCGCAATGTTCTTCATTACCCGGGATGTGGTGCGCAATATGGTGGCGGCAAAGATAAATGGTGCCATTGTGAATATTGGTTCGATGTGGGCAAAACAAGCGATAGCGGCGACGCCCTCTTCGGCCTACTCGATGGCAAAAGCGGGCCTGCATGCCTTAACGAAAAATCTGGCCATTGAACTGGGGGGCTGCGGTATTCGCGTTAATGCCGTTTCTCCAGCGGTGGTACACACGCCTATCTATGAAGGGTTTATTCCGAAAGAGGATGTGCAGGGGGTGATGAGCAGCTTTGATAGCTTCCATCCGACAGGCCGGGTTGGGACGCCAGTTGACGTTGCAGAAACCGTCGCATTCCTGCTTTCTGATAGAGCGGGTTGGGTGACCGGGGCTGTCTGGGATGTGGATGGCGGTGTGATGGCGGGGCGTAATGCCTGACTGAATATCCCCCGTGTGGCGGGGGATTTCATCAAGAGATTAAGGCGCAATCGGCGTCAGATAATCCAGACGTAGCGGCTCGGCCAGCAGATCGTTCATTTGCAGGATAAACGTCTGGAAATGCGGCAGGGCAATATGGTCGTCCAGACCGGCCTGACCCCGCCAGGATTCGCGCACGTAAAACACATCCGGCGTATCGCGCAGTTGAAACAGCGCATACTCTATATTGCCCGGTTCCCGACGCGTGGGCATCAGTAAGGCCTGCAGTGCCTGTTTCAGGGCGTCGGTTTTCCCATGTTTGGCTTTCAGTACCGCAATAATAGAAATCACTTCAGTGTCAGACATATTAAAACCCCTCCAGAACAATTTTGCCTACCGCACGACCGGTTTCAATTTGCGCATGGGCTTTTTGTAAGTTCGCCGCAGAAATAGTGCCCAAATGCTCTCCCAGAGTAGTACGGATCGTCTGACTGTCGATCAGTTGCGCCACGCGGGTCAGTAGCTGGTGCTGGGCAATGATGTCATGGGTTTCGAACATTGAACGGGTAAACATAAATTCCCAATGCAGTGAAATGCTTTTTGCTTTTAGCGGACGAGCATCAAGGAACTCTGGGTCGTCAATCAGTGCCAGTTTGCCCTGTGGGGCCAGGGCGCTAATAATCTGCTGATAGTGCTGTTCGGTATTATTCAGGCTGGCAACGTGCGTGACCTCTTTAACTCCAATTCGTGCCAGCTCTTCGGTCAGTGGTTTGCTGTGATCGATCACATGATGCGCACCTGCTTCATGCACCCATTTCTGGCTTTCCGGGCGCGATGCTGTGCCGATAACGGTCATTTTGGTCAGTTTACTCGCCAGTTGAGTCAGGATAGAACCGACGCCCCCCGCTGCACCGACGATCAACAATACGTCGCCTTCGTTGCCATTTTCCGCAACACCCAGGCGGTCGAACAGCATTTCCCATGCGGTGATGGCAGTCAACGGCAGGGCGGCGGCAGAGGCGTTATCCAGCGATTGCGGCTTCAGCGCGACAATGCGTTCATCAACCAGCTGAAATTCGCTGTTACTGCCCGCCCGACCCAGAGCGCCGGCATACCAGACTTCGTCGCCCGGTGTGAATAACGTCACGGACTCGCCGACGGATTTCACCACGCCCACCGCATCCCAGCCCAGTACACGCGGAGTATCAGCGTTGAAACCCTCGCGAACTTTGGTATCAACAGGGTTAACGGAAATCGCTTTCACCTCAACCAGCAGGTCATGCCCTTTGGCAATGGGCGTTGGCAGGTCAATCTCTTGTAAATATGCGATGTTACTGCCGTCGGTTGCGGCGTGGGTAATGGCGATGGCTTTCATAATCTCTCCGGTTACAGGATTCTGTTTATCTGTTGAATAATTCGATGGTAAACCGGCATCAGAACGGGAAAAATAGCCTCACGGCGACAGGACTTATACTCGGGGAGTGAAAATGTTCCGGCTTGAAGATCTCACGTTGTTTGTCCGCGCCGCGGCGCTGAACAGTTTTAGTGATGCGGCGCGCGAAGTCGGCGTCCAGCCGGCCCAGGTCAGTTCCGCCATCAAGCGCCTGGAGTCCACGCTGACCATACGCTTGTTTGCGCGCTCCACGCGTAGTCTGCGGTTGACACCGGAAGGCGAGGTCTGGTTGCCCTATGCCCGCCAGATGCTGGACGTGATGCATGCCGGTCTGCAGAAAATTCAGACACCCGAGGATGAGATTTCCGGCACGCTGCAAATTGCGGTGCCGTCCGATCTCGGGCGTAACCTGCTGCTGCCTGTTTTTCAGTCATTTCGTCGTTGCCACCCCGCCCTGCGCCTGCGGGTCTTTTTCTCCGATCAGGTGACTGATGTGTTTAAAGATCCCGTCGATGTCGCGTTTCGTTATGGTAATACCGAGGATGCGTCTTACATCGCACTGCCCGTGGCTCCTGGTAATCGACGCGTGCTGGTGGCTTCTCCGGGGTGGGTTACGCAGCACGGTGAGCCGCAAAAACCAGATGATTTAGCGCCGTTAAATGCCATGACCTTCGTCTTACGCGGGCGACTCCATGACCGCTGGACGTTTACGCGCAACGGTGAGGTCAGCAGTGTGCAGGTCAACAGCACGTTTATGAGCGATGACGCCGAAGTGATCCGTCGTCTGGCGATTGCCGGTGAGGGGATTGCGTATAAGTCGTGGCTGGACGTGAGTGAAGATGTACGTGACGGTCGTTTGCAGTTGCTGATGCCTGATTATCAGGGGGAAAAAGTCCCGCTAAATATGATTTGCCCGCACCGAAAACAGCTTTCAACGGCGGTGCGCCTGCTGCACGACGCCGTGAAGGCGCGGTGTGAAACGCTGGCGCAGAGCTGAAAACGTCTCCGCACCAGCAAACCAGGCCATTTACCTGGCGGTGACTCAGTCTTTTTTGGCTGCGTTAGCAAAGAAAATATCAGACTGAATATCTTTAGTGCGGATAGTGAACAGCTGATTCGTCAGGTCTTCCGTCAGCTTCTCGGCGTCGGCCATGATGCGCAGGTTGAAGTCATTCAGCATTTTATCTGCGGCAGGCTTATCGGTTTTCGCCATCTTCAGATATTCGGCCTCAACCTCTTTTTGCTCCTGTGCAACCTTGTCTTCCCACGCTTTGTAGGCTTTTTTGACGATGGGCGCGAGCTTAGGATAATCGGTCATAGTCAGCGTCTGTAATTTACGATACTTCCAGTAGATGGATTGATCGTCAGCTTTATCCGTCCCCATCGTATAGTTGGCCGGATACGCCTTCAGTCCACTGTAGTAAGGAACAAAGGCGGTAAGATCGGCCATACCGAGGCCAATGTAAGTTGTTTCACCAATTTCTTTTGGCAGCCACGGGCGGACCTGCATCACGTGCGCCTCGTAGGTGCGGAACACACTGACGGGGCGCCACGGCTCTTTGCCGTTCAGACCGTTGGTGTACGGATCATGGCTGGTGCCTTCATAGTGGCTACGCAGCACTGACTTCACGTCGTCCAGTGTCATCTTCTTCTCCGGCTTCAGGAATACCGGGAACTCGCGGCCTGCGGCCATATCCTGATTGACGGAAGGATTAAACGTTTTCTGGATGGTCCACACGCGGGGGTCGTTATAGGTACGGTCACGCACATCATCGCGGGTATAGACTGTGGAGAAGTTAAATTTGCCGTCTTTGGCCTTATCGTACAGGCCTTTTTCGCTGGCGAACTCAACCAGGTTTTTCGACGCCATCATGTTCGGGTCTTGTGGATCGTAATCCTGTAAACGTCCCTGGTTACCGGTGGCAAAATATTGATTATTTGGCAGCCGCTGTGCCATCCACTGGTGACCGCTACCGGTTTCCAGATACCAGATTTCTTTATCATCCACGACGGCAACGCCGAAACCTTCACCTGCGCCGACGGTTTCAACGATATGCCCCAGCAGGGCCACCGCGTCACGTGCGGTTTTGCTCTGTGACAGTAAGATGTCCGGGATATCGTCTTCGGTGATCCCTTTATCCTCAACGTACGGGTCAACGGCCAGCGCCTTCGATGAAGCAAAAATAGATTCTGTCCCGCTGACGCCAACGCCCAGTTCGTTAAAACCGGTGGCTCCGTGCAGCTGGGTTTTCCAGTTAGGCACTGTAGTGTAACGCAGAGAGTTTTTCGGCAGCGGCCAGGTAAAATCATTCGCACCATTATGTGCTTTGGTGCTGTATACCCCGGTCTGGTTCTGTTTCGCCGGATGAATCAAAAAATGCTGTGCTTTCAGCGCGTCGCTGTCTGCGCTACGGGCCACCAACATTGAGCCGTCCGCCGAGGCTTCATTGCCGACCAGCAGGGTCGTACACGCAAAACCGGATGAAACAACCGCCAGGTTTACTGAAAGTGCAATCAGGCACTTTTTAAAACTAAACATTATGTATCCCTCATAAGTACGCCATAAGTACATCGGAAACACACCGTTTCCTTAATGCGATCACGCCTGTACTGTCAGGCATGGCTCGCCAGAGAGATAAACGCCCCTGCCCACGTTATCTCCGCATATCCATCCGTCGGTTAAAGTCTTCTGGACGCTCTAACACGTCCATTTCGCTTGATTTTTACGCAGTGGATATCGAGGTATTCAGGATGCTTCCTGATTCGGGGAGAAGAATAGCAATGGCTTATTACTGGATTCAGTGACCCATGTCGCGTAAGTCAATGATGATAAATGTGAATGCTGGATTTAAGTGAAATTACGATATTATCTTTTGCGACAATACAGTGAGGGAACATTCGACGTCGCAAAAATCCACGCGCCTTTATACTCCTCCATAACCAGGCTCAGGCCTCGCCCGCTCTGGCGATAAAACCCTGGCAATGTGCTGTTAATATCATCTTCATCCGCTGTATCGGCGAAAGTTTTGACCACCTGCATCGTCTGCAGCACGCGGGCATCGCGCTGTTGGGTGTAGCTAAAATAAATGTTCCTGCTGACGTCCGTGGTGTGATGTCCATACAGCCTGCCGTTAATGGTCGCCAGCCCTTCATGCTGGTACATCCGGTACGACACCGTGCCGGTAAAGCGTTTGTCACCAATATTCCACTCTACGTTGCCGATGCAATTCAGTGGTTGTTCGGCATATCGCGAATGCCATAGCCAGGCACCTGAACCGAGAACCGTCGCCAGCCCAATACTGACCAGAATAATCGTGCAGGTTTTTTTCATTGCGCACGCATCCAGTAATAATGGCTGGTACAAAACGCAGAAGCATCCGTTCGTGCGTCTTTATCACAGACAAAGGCGACCACTCTCTCGGCTTTGCGGTAACCGGCAAGGAACACATAATGGTTTTTTTCACAGAGAGAGGGATGCGATTGCATCAAATTGAAATAACCGTCCAGATTGTGTTCATTCGGTGAATAATAAATTTTGCAGTTTTGATTTGAGGGAATTCGCATGGAAATAGAGACGAAGGCGTTAAATGGCATCGCCGGGCGTTTCTGATACCACACCAGCCAGATAACCAGGGTAGCAATAAGCACGCTGAGGGTAAAAATAATCCCCCATCGTGGGATCGGCGTTGTTTGTTTCGGTGAGGGCACTATTGTTACGGGTGTTGTGTTTTCTTCAATCACTGGCGGTAAGGAAACATCACTTTGTGTGTGCGTTATGACTTCTACCTGCGTATTTTCCGTTAATCTTAGCCCTCGGCGAGAAATAGTTTTTACCGTGTCACGAGGCAGCCCTACTTCCTCCAGCGCTTTACGCAGCGTCAGGATTGCCTGATAAAAGGTATTGGTTGTGGTGACATTATTGCGCTCCCCCCAACCCACTTTTAGCAGCGTGTTCTGAGAAACAATTTCATTTGGGTGCGTAATTAAATACAAAAAGCAGAGTGAGGCTGGCAGTTGCAGTTGAATCGACCGCCCGGTCTGCTGGTTAACCAGACTTCTGTTATCAGGATTAAATTCGACCAACTGATTGATAAGGTACAATGCCCGGCCCTCAGTAACAAAGACGTATCACGGAGTGCCGTTGACACCCCCTTTAATTCTACATACAAATCGCAAAAACGCCTCGGTCTTTGCACATCATCAGTGATAAAGTTCTTAGGTGACGAAATAAAATCATTAAAATACAAACGGATAGCATAGATAAATCTTAGGTGAGAATGAACTAAGGTTAAGTAATGAGAATTCATTACAGATTTATCAGAATTACCCTTATATTTATTCACCACGCCGCCAGAGTGATTAAATTATCGGATTAATGTTACTGATAATTATCTCCTGTGTCGGTTTTTTAGCAAATAGTGCTATGTGATTATTTATCCTGGTGCCGTGATTTATGTGCAAAATTCCTAATGTTATGGTTATTTGTCTGAGAAAAGATACGCATATACTGATTGGTATCAGGTTATTTACCATCCGTATTAATTTGCTGATAAGACTTTATAACATTTTTAATGACTGAATTTAATTGACTAACGGGGCGCGCGTAGCGTGTCGATTGACACATTTATTTACCAGTGAAATATTGAAGGAAAAAATTACAGGAGTTGTTTTTGATGAAGAGAAAACCGCCACCAAATGTTCGTTGCATAAGTTGTGAATTATCCTGCTCTTTATTTCCGCAGCCTGCGGTACGCGCACAGTATTGTCACCGTGCTACTTTTGCTATCTGGCCTGAGGGGAATCGTTTTTTGAAAGCAGGGATCGTTGAAAAACTTCTGCTTAATAATCAAAATCATTTGTCCCAGGGCTTTATTTTTGTCGACTTTTCGTTCCCGAATCTGCGCTTGTTCGCCGATCCGCAGTGGGTTGACCGTTTAGCCCGTAGCGGGATGCGTATTGTCCTGCTCTCTGACCGGAATCTGACACCGTTAGCCAATTACTGGTTGTCGAAAAGCAGTTACATACAAGGCATTATTTATTCTGACGATGATGATATTGTTCAGCATCAGAAGATTCACCGACTGTTCACAGGTCACCAGGCTAACAGCAAGCGTGGACGATCATTAAACTACACGGAAATGATATTGCTGAAGCGTTTTATGTCGGGGAAAAGTATTCAGCAAATCACCGTCACAGATAATATCGATATTAAGAAAATTTACGTCTATAAACTTCGTCTTGAAGAAAAACTGGGACATAGTATTCATAAAATAATCTCGAATATTTTATAACTTTTTTTCATTTTTATTATTTCCACATTATTACGATGTGGTGGACTTTCTACGCCTAAATGCAGGAGGCAATTATGCCCAATCCTAAGTATTACTCACGTCTAGCCATAGCGGTGTCTGCCGCATTAGCTTCTATGGTATTTTCATCCCACGCGGCATGGGTGGATGTCGACAGTCTTCCCTCCAGCGGGCTGGTGAGCAGTTTGCCCCCGGAATTGCAGGCGTTAATTCCTGCTCAGGCGAATGCTCATTTCGCGAAAACCAGCGCGTTGCCGAATTATGTTTATCAATGGAATGCGGGCACGATTCCCGTTTATGGCCACGGGGTGACGCTTAATGGACCTGGCGCAGAAGCCTTTGAACACTCCCTTACCGTTATTCAGAACGGCAACACGGGAAGCCCAGGGGTTATTTTCGGTGATGACCTGACGATTCGTACTCAGTCAAAGAATGCCGCTAACAACGGTAAAGACGTTGATGGTATCCGTACACACGGAGCTAATACGCCAGATAACCCGGTCTTTATTATCACCGGCGACCGTACCTCCATTTATGTGGATGGTCAGGATGGTGATGGGATCAATGCCGGTTATAACTCGCTAAGCCAGGGCTGGACAGGTTCGGCAAATATCTATGTCGGTGACGATCTGTATATTCAAACCACCGGTTACCAGGGGCGTGGTATCACTGCAAACGCAATGAAAGACGCCACGGAGGCCAAAAATACGATTGTCGTTGGCGACCGGGCACACATTGTGACGACCGGCGACGGCTCTGAAGGTCTTCGCACCGGGCGGAGTGGTTCCTCGATCCTGCTTGGCAATGACGCTACCATCGAGACGTCGGGTGCTTCCTCAACGGGGATTTATGCCGCCTCATCGTCCAAAACGGAACTGGGCAATAACGCCACGATTACGGTGAACGGTATCAGTGCACATGCGGTCTACTCCACGAACGCGACCGTGAATCTGGGCGACAACGCGACCATTAGCGTGAACAGTGCTGGAAAAGCGACTTCATACAGCAAAGCGCCACGCGGCCTGTTTGCGATTTCACGCGGTGCGATAAACCTGGCAGGCGGTGCCGCCATTACCATGGCGGGCGATCACAGCAATGAAAGCTATGCTATCAGCACTGAAACGGGCGGTACCGTAGACGGCTCCGCTGGCGGGCGCTTCCTCATCGACGGTGATTTGCACGCCGCCAGCGGCACTGCGGCGACCAGCACGCTGGCGCAGCAAAACAGTACGATTAAGCTCAACATGACCGATAACTCGTTGTGGAATGGGGCGTCATATATCACCAGTGCCACGGCAGGGACGGGGGTTATCTCGCTGCAAATGCGCGATGCGACGTGGAATATGACCCACAGCTCAACGCTCACCGACCTGACGTTAAACCGCGGGGCAGTCGTTAACTTTGGCCACGGTGGCGACGAAGCGTGGCAGACGCTGACCATCAATGAGGATTTCACCGGCAACGGCGGCAAACTGGTTTTTAACACCGTGCTTCATGATGACGCCTCCGAAACCGATAAGCTGAAGGTACTTGGCAATACGGCGGGTAACACGTTCGTGGTGGTGAACAACATCGGCGGAACCGGGGCGCAAACCGTAGAAGGAATTGAAATCATTGAAGTGGCGGGCAATTCCGACGGTACCTTTGAAAAAGCGGGCCGTATTGTTGCCGGTGCGTATGATTACAACGTGGTACAGAAGGACAACAACTGGTATCTGACCAGTTTTATTCCGGTCACTCCACCTGGTCCGGTTGACCCCGATCCTGTCGACCCAACTGACCCTGAGCCGGTTGATCCAGACCCCATTGATCCCGTGGACCCGGTGATCCCTGAGCCAGAAGAGCCTGTTGTGCCGCCGGTAACTGAACAGCAGTACCGCCCGGAAGCGGGCAGCTATCTGGCTAACAACTTTGCCGCCAATACCTTGTTTATGACCCGACTGCACGATCGTCTGGGGGAAACGCAGTACACCGATATGCTGACGGGCGAGAAAAAAGTCACCAGCCTGTGGATGCGCAACGTCGGCGGCCATACCCGCTTTAAAGATGGCAGCGGGCAGTTGAAAACTCAAAGCAACAGCTATGTATTGCAGTTAGGCGGCGACCTGGCACAGTGGAGTAGCGACGGTCTCGATCGCTGGCACATCGGCGCGATGGCAGGCTACGCTAACAGCCAGAACCGCACGCAGTCCAGTCTGACCGGTTACGCATCACGCGGTCAGGTTACCGGTTACAGCGTGGGTCTGTACGGTACCTGGTACGCGAATGACGCCGACAAGACCGGTACTTATGTGGATAGCTGGGTGCTGTACAACTGGTTTGATAACAAGGTGATGGGTCAGGAGCAGGCTGCGGAAAAGTATAAATCCAGCGGAATTACCGCCTCGGTAGAAGCCGGTTATAGCGTCAAACTGGGTGAAAGCGAGCGCAACAGCTACTGGCTGCAACCGAAAGCGCAGGTGGTGTGGATGGACGTGCAGGCCGACGACCACCGCGAAGCGAACGGTACCCGCGTGAAGGATGACACTGCAGGCAACCTGATGACCCGTCTGGGCGTGAAAGCTTTTATCAACGGTCACAACGCCATCGACGACGGTAAATCTCGCGAGTTCCAACCGTTTGTCGAAGCCAACTGGATCCACAATACGCAGACCGCCCGCGTGAAAATGGACGATGTCAGCAACGACATGCGCGGCACAAAAAACATCGCCGAACTGAAAGTCGGCGTCGAAGGCCAAATCACTCCGCGTCTCAACGTGTGGAGCAACGTGGCTCAACAGGTCGGCGACAAAGGCTACGGCGATACCCGCGGTATGCTGGGTGTGAAATATAACTTCTGATAGAGATAGCCGAAAAGCCGCTGATTAATCGATCGGCGGCTTTATTTTTATTGGCAGAGAAGCCGTAGACCGGATAAGCGTCAGCGCCATCCGGCAAATAAGGTGGTGAGCTACAAACGTTGTCCCAGATGTTTTGTTGGTACTCGGCTTTGGTGTAAGACTGCCAATACAACAATATTTGTGTCTTGTGCACAATAGTAAATCGTATGGCTAACATAAGGAAAGCTGTAAACATCTTCACCAAAATCATCAATGCGATGTTGCCCCATGCCTGGCATTTCAGCTAATTGGGAGAGAACGACCTGTAATTTCCTAAGATAATCCCTGGACTGTTTAGCGCCCCAATTTCTTGATGTGTAATCACGGATTTCAATAATATCGCGCTGTGCTTCCCCAGTAAGTTTGTAACTCACTTTTTATCCTTTGTGTTGATCCATCAACTCATCAAAAAAAGCATCGCCGTCGACAGTATTGCCCGAATGAATATCGTTCTGAGCACGCTGAATTTTGGCCTTCAGTAACTGAAGCTTCATGGCTTCCATTTGTTCATAGTCTTCAATGGAAACGACAACTGCAACAGGTTTACCGTTACGGTTAATTTGCACAGGCTCTCGCTGCGCTTTAAGTAGCATATCGCCAAACTGGGTTTTGGCTTCATTTGCCGTAAGAGTATGCATATTGTCACCATTTCGTATGAATCGTTCGATTCGTTCATTATAGTCGATATCTTTCTGGTGGTCACTATGAAGAGGGGGCCAGAAAAGTAGGCCGGATAAGCGATAGCGCCATCCGGCACCTGGTGAACCTGTAAGTATGGCTTACAGGTTCAGCCGTGCTTCACTGGAGAGTCGCCAGCGTACTCTCAATTCTTGCCAGCTTCTGCTGTACCTCTTTCAACTCATCCTGCAGCCGTTGCTCTTGTTCGCTGTAGACCATCAGGACGATACAACTGTTCATCACTTTTACGGTAATCTGTTGTCCGGTATCAAACCCAGCCGTGTGTAACCACTTGCCGGAAAGGATAATTTTGGGTGTGGATTTGTCGAAAACATTCGGGCGATTTCCCACAATTAACGAACGCTCGGTTCCGGATTGGTCAGTGTCTGGGGTAGAATGCGAATCAGCCATAATCAACTCCTTGATAGTTGGTGAGATTAGCTCTCGTCAGGTACTGCGAATACCGGGCGGGAGCATTTATAGATCCGGTCGCCAAAGAAAAGGTACGTACCTGGTTGTTGATATTTTGCTCTTATAGGTACGTACATGTCAGCGGTTAAACGCGACCCAAACCAGTCCAAATCCGGAAAAGCACCGACCTTCCAGATTCGTATCACGCCTGAGTTAAAGGCGCAGTTCGAGGCAGCTGCAAAGGCAGAGGGGATGAGCTTGGGGAATTGGCTCAAAACCTTGGGGAGAAAGGAGTTGGTAAGGCTGCAGATTGAGCCTCAAGATAAATAGTGGGCCGATTAATTATCCTGCCTTCCTGGGATATTTATGATCTCCATTTTTAAGGCATCTTCTCCTGAAAATATTGCAGCTAAACCCTTCCTGATTTTTAATTGGTCGTTCTCTATTGCCCCATGAGCCACAGGGGAATATATAGCTGTTTGTAACTGCACTCGCTCAAAATTATAGCCAATATCTTTTGCGATCTCTGACAATAAGTCCAAGAAAAGATTGTTGCTTATTTGGTTCCATATGGTTCCTAAAGCGTTGTCGTTATCAGGGTATGATGTATTCAAATGTGCAAAATAAAGCTTCCAGGAAGATAATACATCACTTTCAGAAGCGCTTCTTCTGGCCTTTCCTCTTCTTATTTTTCCATAAAATGCTAAGTCGATCATATTTAATGCACGAACATGTTCGTTAGACAGTCGAGCATTCGGAGATCTGGTTGCCATGAGTTGTTTGAATATATCAATTTTTAATGATTTTATCTGTGAATATTTTTCAATGAATTTTTGAGTTTGAATGGCTATTAATGGGCTAATCACAGTGGCAGTAATGGCTATAATGGTAAGTGCAGTACTCATATATGATTCTCGTTATCAATAATTGAATTTAAACATTTGAACGAGGATCATAAATGAATTCGTGTACTGAGGATATATGACAAATGGCTGGGATAAGAAAAGCATTTTGGCGGAAGATCACAGGAGTCGAACCTGCCCGGGACCGCTGGCGGCCCCAACTGGATTTGAAGTCCAGCCACCTCACCGGAGATGACGATCTTCCGCGCCTCGATTGCTACATGGAGGCGGGGCGCATTATAGCTACTTCCTTGGGTTTCCACACCCCCTGACTCACTTTTTTAACTTCCGTTTCGCTATAACATGAGCGATTTCATATAAATCCCCACAAAATCCATAAGTTACAGTGATGTTTATTTTTGGACGCTACTCCGATCACAGAAAACAAGAATCGTAATTTGATAACGAGATATCGGAATACCCATGTCACGCGTGATGATTTACAAAAACTGTAACCGGTACCAGTATGCCTGTGTACGCCTTATGCCCCGTATCTGACCGACGCAATCAACAGGACGTTACGGCGAAAGCATTTCAGAACTAAAGGAACAGACGATGAAAATTAGTGACGGAAACTGGATGACCCAGCCAGGTCTGAATGTAATAAACCCCGTTCAGGTGTTCGATGTTGAACAACAGGGTAATGAGATGGTGGTCTACGTTGCGCCGCGCGACGTGCGTGAGCGAACCTGGCAGTTGGACACCCCGATGTTTACGCTGCGCTTCTTCTCGCCGCAGGAAGGCGTGGTGGGCGTGCGTATGGAGCACTTTCAGGGAGCGCTGGATAACGGCCCGCATTATCCGCTGAACGTGCTGCAGGACGTGCAGGTTGAGATGTGCGATAACGCCGACTTTGCCGAACTAAAGAGCGGTAATTTAAGTGTGCGCGTAACCAAAGGCGAATTCTGGGCCCTCGATTTTTTACGCAACGGGGAGCGCATTACCGGCAGCCAGTTGAAAAATAATGGCTACGTGCAGGATGCTAACAGCGATCGCAACTATATGTTCGAGCGCCTGGATCTGGGCGTCGGCGAAACGGTGTACGGGCTTGGCGAACGCTTTACGTCGTTGGTGCGTAATGGTCAGACGGTCGAGACCTGGAACTGCGATGGCGGCACCAGTACCGAGCAGTCTTACAAGAACATCCCGTTCTATGTCACCAATCGTGGTTACGGCGTGCTGGTGAACCATCCGCAGTGTGTGTCGTTTGAAATTGGCTCCGAGAAGGTGTCAAAGGTGCAGTTCAGCGTGGAAAGCGAGTATCTGGAATACTTCGTGATCGACGGCCCGACCCCGAAAACGGTGCTGGATCGCTATACCCAGTTTACCGGTCGCCCGGCACTGCCGCCTGCGTGGTCGTTCGGTCTGTGGCTCACCACCTCGTTCACCACCAACTACGATGAAGCGACGGTGAACAGCTTTATCGACGGCATGGCCGAGCGCAATCTGCCGCTGCACGTTTTCCATTTCGACTGCTTCTGGATGAAGGCCTTCCAGTGGTGTGATTTTGAGTGGGACCCGGTGACGTTCCCGGACCCGGAAGGCATGCTCCGTCGCCTGAAGGAGAAAGGCCTGAAGGTCTGCGTGTGGATCAACCCGTACATCGGGCAGAAATCGCCGCTGTTCAACGAACTGAAAGAAAAAGGCTATCTGCTTAAGCGGCCGGATGGATCGGTGTGGCAGTGGGATAAATGGCAGCCGGGGTTGGCGATTTATGACTTTACCAATCCAGAGGCCTGCGAGTGGTATGCCAACAAGCTGAAAGGCCTGGTGGATATCGGCGTGGACTGCTTCAAGACTGATTTTGGCGAGCGTATCCCGACGGATGTGCAGTGGTTTGACGGCGCTGACCCGCAGAAAATGCACAACCATTATGCGTTCATCTACAACGAACTGGTGTGGAACGTGCTGAAAGAGACCGTGGGGGAAGAAGAGGCGGTGCTGTTCGCCCGTTCTGCTTCCGTGGGCGCGCAGCAGTTTCCGGTGCACTGGGGCGGCGACTGCTACGCCAACTACGAATCAATGGCGGAAAGCTTGCGCGGTGGCTTATCCATCGGCTTGTCCGGCTTTGGCTTCTGGAGTCACGACATCGGCGGCTTCGAGAATACCGCCCCGGCGCACGTCTACAAACGCTGGTGTGCGTTTGGGCTGCTCTCCAGCCACAGTCGTCTGCACGGCAGCAAATCCTACCGCGTACCATGGGCGTACGACGACGAATCCTGCGATGTGGTGCGTTACTTCACCGAGCAGAAATGCCGCATGATGCCGTATCTGTATCGCGAAGCTGTGCGCGCCAGCGAGTATGGCACGCCGATGATGCGTGCGATGATGCTCGAATTCCCGGACGATCCGGCGTGTGATTACCTTGACCGTCAGTACATGCTGGGAGACAGCGTGATGGTGGCCCCGGTGTTCTCTGAAGCGGGAGATGTGCAGTTCTACCTACCGGAAGGTCGCTGGACGCACCTGTGGCGTAACGACGAGATTGTGGGCAGTCGCTGGCATAAACAGCAGCATGACTTCCTGAGCCTGCCGGTCTACGTGCGTGATAACACCCTGCTGGCGCTGGGCAGCAATAACCAGAAGCCGGATTACGCCTGGCATGAAGGCACTGCGTTCCAGCTGTTCCATCTGGAGGAGGGGCGTGAAGCCGTCTGTGACGTGCCGGCCGCTGACGGCTCGGTTATCTTCACGCTGAGGGCGAAACGTGTGGATAACACCATCACCGTGACGGGGGAGGGCGAGGCGCGCAACTGGACGCTGTGTCTGCGTAACATCCCGCAAATTGGCGGCGTGAAGGGCGGTTCATCTACAGGGAGCGAGTGGGGTGTGGTGATTGCAGCAGAAGGCAATGTGTTGACCATTACCCTGTAAGTGCATGTGAACGTGGTGCCGGATGGCGATGCAGTGCGTCTTATCCGGCACCACGGTGCGTGCAGCGTTCCAGATCTGAAAATTAAAAACATCCTGACTTAATCTTTTTACCTGTCCATATTTGCGAGCGCAATCACTCTACTTCCCACGAAAAATGTGATCTGAGCCGTAAATATCTCACTATTTCCCTCTTTTGTCTTATTTCTGTCCGGAATACAGGACACGATTTAGTATTGTTGCCGCATCGTAGTCCTTTTATATTTATCATCACGGATTACACGTGGCGCGTAAGCGCTTCTTTCGATATTTAATCTGGTGTGTGATAAGGGTAAATAATGCAAATGATTACCTCGCGACAAAACAGATTATTAAAATTCCTTCTGTCCCGGAAGGAATATGTCACGCTGCTGAAAATCGCCGAACATTTAACGGTTTCAGAGAAGACTGTGCAGCGCGATCTACGGCTACTGGAACAGTGGTTATCGGAATGGAAAATAACTATTGATAAACGCGCCGGGGCTGGCGTGATGCTAAGTGTTGATAATATTACCGATCTTTTATCGCTGGATCAGCTATTGGGCGCAGAGGGTGATGACGCTGATGGTATGATGAATAATTCACGGCGCGTAAAAATAGCATCGCAGTTATTAAGTGAAACGCCACACGAAACGTCCATCAGCAAATTATCTGAGCGCTATTTTATCAGCAGCGCATCGATTGTGAACGACCTGAAAGTGATTGAATCATGGATAACCCCGCTGGGATTATCTCTGATCCGTAGCCAGAGTGGGACGCACATTGAAGGCAGTGAGAGTGGTGTACGTCAGGCTATGGCTTCACTGATTAACGGTGTAATTAACCATAATGAACCCGGTAGTGTCGTTTATTCACGCCTTGATCCTGGCAGCTATAAAGCGTTAGTACATTATTTTGGTGAAGAAGACGTTTTATTTGTGCAAACGCTGCTACAGGAAATGGAGAACGATTTGTGCTGGTCGCTGGGCGAGCCTTATTACATCAATATCTTTACCCATATATTGATCATGATGTATCGCATCACCCGGGGCAATGCGTTGCCGAGAAAAGAGGAAAATATAAACTCATTTGATGAAAGCATCTTTTCTATTGCGAACCGAATGATTCAGCGTATCGAAAAACGCATTGTTCATCCGCTACCGAAAGATGAAGTCTGGTTTATTTATCAATATATTATCTCCTCTGGCGTAATGATAGAAGAGCATAACGACGTCAGCGCTATCGGTCATATGCACTCCAGCGATGAAGCGCGGCTGATTACCCATCGGCTGATCGCGATTTTTGCCGAGATGGTCGACAGTGACCTCAGCGAGGATACCGCGCTGTATGACGGATTACTGATTCATATTAAGCCGCTGATTAACCGGCTGAACTATCAGATCCGTATTCGTAACCCGCTACTGGACGATATTAAAGGCGAACTGCAGGACGTCTGGCGTTTAACGCTTTGCGCGGTTAATCGGGTGTTTAGCGGCTGGGGCGAGCGTGCCGTGTCGGAAGATGAGGTCGGGTACCTAACCGTGCATTTTCAGGCCGCTATGGAGCGGCAGATTGCCCGCAAGCGCGTGCTGCTGGTTTGCTCAACCGGTATTGGTACGTCTCATTTACTTAAAAGTCGCATTCTGCGCGCCTTCCCGGACTGGACCATCGTGGGTGTGGTATCAGCGGGCAGTTTACCCTCCATACTGACGGACGATATTGAACTGGTGGTGTCGACAATCAATCTACCCACTATTGCGATGCCCGTCGTGTATGTCACCGCCTTCTTCAATGATGCGGATATTAAAAGAGTAACAGAAACGGTTATCACCGAAAAATTACATCGAGCGACGTCGCTGGTCGTCGAAAATTAATGTCTGAACTCCATGAGGTATGATTGATGGACATCACGAAAATACTCAATACAAATCGCGTTATTTTAGATATGAAGGCTACAAGTAAAACGGAGGCTATTGAGGAACTGACAGATATTCTGCAAAAGGATGGCGCAATTAGCTGTCGGGAAACGTTTATTCAGGATGTCTGGCAGCGTGAGTCAGAGGGTTCAACCGGCTTTGAAAATCATATTGCGATTCCACACGGAAAATCTTCGGCGGTGGTGAATACCACGCTGGCGATCGGCCGTACGCGCCAGGATATTCCCTGGGAAACTCTGGACGGTAGCAATGTACGGTGCATTATATTGTTTGCCGTCCGTCTTGAAGATCAAAACACTACGCATATTCGCCTGCTCTCGCAGGTTGCCGGAGCGCTGGCGGATGATGAAATTATTGAACAATTATTGGTTGAGAGTAGTCCACAGAAAATTATTGAGCTGTTTAGTCAATATGCTGAATCCAATGTCTGCTAAATAAAATATGGAGCATGCTATGAATATTGTTTGTGTTGCCGCCTGTACGGCGGGTATTGCACACACCTATATTGCCCGCGAGAAGCTCATTAAAGGGGCAAAGGCGCTTGGTCATAATATTAAGGTTGAAACGCAGGGTACCATCGGCACGGAAAACGAATTACTGATGGCGGATATTTCTGCCGCTGACGTCGTGATTCTGGCGGTGGATGTGAAAATAAAAGGAGAAGAACGCTTTTCTAATAAACGCATTGTGCGGGTGAAAACAGAAATTGTTATTAAATCGCCTATTCAGTTTCTTGAAAAGGTTGAAAAATCGCTGGTTACGACAAACCAGTAGCGATCCTCATTCTGGAGGGAACTCACATGAGTGAAAATACAGTTCCACTATCACAGGAAATAAAAAGACATTTATTAACGGGGATTTCGTGGATGATCCCGTTAATCGTTGCCGCAGGGATTTGTATTGCCCTCGGGCAAATACTCGGTGGCACTAACGTCGGTGAGAAAACCGGAACCATACCCTGGATGCTCAACCAGATTGGCGGTTGGGGAATGGGGCTAATCGTTCCGTTAATCAGTGCGGCGATTGCCTATTCCATTGCCGATCGCCCCGGCTTTGCGCCAGGTCTGATTGTTGGTTATGTCTGCGGCGAAATTCATACCGGTTTCATTGGCGGGATGCTGGGCGGATTTCTGGTGGGTTACACCGTGTTGCTGCTGAAACGCTACATCCGTTTGCCGCAGTCGATGCAGGGGTTGATGCCCATCATGGTGCTACCAGTGCTGAGCACGGTGATTGGCGGCCTGTTGATGATGACGTTAATTGGCAAGCCGATTGCCTGGCTGCAGGACGCGTTAATTCATCTGCTGGAGTCCATGCAGGGTGGGTCGCGCTTTCTGATGGGCGCGATCCTCGGCGCGATGGCGACGTTCGACTTCGGCGGTCCGGTGAATAAAACCATGTCGCTGTTTGCGGACGGTATGCTGGTCAGCGGCGTGTACGGCCCGGAGGCGGTGAAATTTGTCGGCTCGATTATCCCGCCGTTTGGCATCACGCTTTCCTTCCTGCTGACGCGGCATAAGTACACCCGTGCTGAGCGCGAAGCGCTGAAGGCGGCATTCCCGATGGGGATTTGCATGATAACCGAAGGGGTTATTCCAATTGCTGCACGCGACCTGCTGCGCGTGGTGGGCTCCTGCGTGGTGGCCTCTGCAGTAGCGGGTGGATTGATTATGGTGTGGGGCGTCGAAAGCCCGGTCCCGCACGGTGGCATGTTTGTCGTCCCACTCTTTACCCATCCGCTGTTGTTCTGCCTGGCACTGGGCATTGGCACGGCGATCTGCGGGGTCATGCTGTCGCTGTGGAAGAAACCGGTGACCGAGCGCGACGAAGAGTTTGACGAGCTCAGCGATCAAAAGCTGAAAGACGAAGAGATCACCTTCACCCTCGAATAACCGGAGGCCGTATGTTTGCCGATATGAAAAGCATGGTGACGAAAGCCTGGCGTGAACAATACGCGCTGCTGGCGATCAACTGTATGAACCTGGAAAGCGCCCGGGCGGCGGTACGGGTAGCAGAGAAACACCGTGCACCGATCATTCTGAATCTGTATCAGGGGCATCTGGAGCATTTCCCTGCATCAATAGCGGCAGCGGTGGTGAAAACCCTAGCGGAAGACGCCTCCGTACCGGTTGCTCTGGCGCTGGATCACGGCAAAGATCCGGCACGCATTCGCCAGGCGTTCCGCGCTGGATTCAGTGGCTTGATGATCGACGCCTCCGCGTTTGCGCTGGAAGAGAATATCCGTCAGACCCGCGCGGTGGTGGAACTTGCCGCCAGCGTGCAGCTGTGTGTGGAAGGGGAACTGGGCCACCTCGCGGATGCGCCGTGCTATGACCATGCCGCTAACGTTGACTTGATGACCCAGACCGCCGACGTGGTGCCATTTATCCAGCAGACCGGGATCGACTTGCTGGCCGTTTCGGTGGGGACGGCGCACGGCATGTATGCCCCGGGAGTGACCCCGGCCATCGATTTTCAGCGTCTGGAGGCGATAGCGCATTTATCGACGGTGCCACTGGCGCTGCATGGCGGTAGCGGTACGCCGTTCGATCAGCTCCGACGCTGTCCGACGTTTGGCGTCGCCAAGATTAACGTAGGCGCGGCGGTCTTCGAAGCTGGAAAGGCTGCGTTGCTACATACCCTTTGTCGGGACCAATCCTGTGAGCTCGTTGATGCTCTGGCGGTGATGGAACAAGCCTGCGAGGAAGCCATTATTCCTTACCTACAGGCCAGCGGCGCTATCGACAAAGCCTGATTCATTTTCTGTAACGCCTTCTATGCCTCTGCGATGACGCACTGGCAGGGCTTTCTACACCCTGAAACTGGAGAATTAACATGTTAGTTTCGATGAAAGAAATACTGCAACCGACCCGTCAGCACGGTTTTGCCATTGGCGCATTTAACGTCGCGGACAGCTGCTTCGTGCGCGCCGTGGTGGAAGAAGCAGAAGCAACCAACACGCCAGCAATTATCTCTATTCACCCCAGTGAGCATGATTTCCTCGGTGATGCGTTCTTTAGCTATGTCCGCGATATCACCCTGCGCAGCCCGGTGCCGTTCACGCTGCATCTGGATCACGGCGCGTCGGTGGAGCATGTGCTGCGGGCGATTCAGTGCGGGTTTACTTCGGTGATGATTGACGGCTCGCTGTTGCCGTATGAAGACAATGTGGCGTTAACGAAGGAAGTGGTCCGACTGGCGCATGCAGTAGGCGTTTCGGTTGAGGGGGAACTGGGAACGATTGGCCAAACCGGAACCTCAGTGGAAGGCGGTGTGTCGAAAGTCACCTATACCGACCCGGCCCAGGCAGAGGACTTTATCGCCCGTACCGGTGCGGACACGCTGGCGGTGGCGATTGGTACCGCGCATGGGATCTACCCGAAAGGGATGCAGCCTGAGCTGCAAATGAACATCCTGCGCGATATCGCCGGACGACTGGATATTCCCTTGGTGCTGCACGGCGGTTCAGCGAACCCGGATGCGGAAATCGCCGAGTCCGTCACGCTGGGCGTGGGCAAAATCAATATTTCCAGCGACATGAAATACGCCTACTTCCAGAAAGTCCGCGAAATCCTGGCGAAAGAGACCTGGTGGGATCCGAACGTGATCTACCCGGAAGCAATCAGCGCCGCGCGGGATGTGATCCGCCACAAAATGAAGCTGTTCGGCTCTACCGGAAAAGCATCACTTTACTAACGGCATGCAGGCGGGGTGACCCGCCTCTTTCGCGACAGGGAAAAGTGGAATGAAGCGTTCTCAGATTAATTATGCCATTGATAAAGCGCATGCCATCGCCGAAACCTTTCGACTGTGCCTGCCCGATTTTGCATATTTCACCGCCGATGCCTGGCGACAGCAGGATTGGGCTAAATGGCGTGAAGTGCGTGATCTCCAGCTGGGGTGGGACATTACCGACTTTGGCCGCGGGGATTTTGCGCAAACCGGGCTGACGTTGCTGACGTTGCGTAATGGTTTGTGGGGTTCAGCAAACTATCCCAAGCCCTATGCCGAAAAAATGCTACAAATTCAGCAGGATCAACAAACACCGTGGCATTTTCATACGCATAAGATGGAAGACATTGTGAATCGTGGCGGCGGTGATTTATGTATGCAGCTGGCGTGGGCGACACCCGATGCGCAGTATGACGGTCAGCGAGCGGTTGAGGTCAACGTGGATGGTCAACGGCGCAGCTGCAAACCTGGTGATACGCTGGTACTGAAACCGGGGCAGGGCGTGTGCCTTCCGCCGCGCTTGTATCATCGCTTCTGGGCCGAGAAAGCGTTTGTGCTGGGCTGGGAAATCTCGATGGTGAATGACGACCAGCACGATAACCACTTCCTCGAACCGGGCGGTCGCTTCCCGGCGATAACAGAGAACGAGCCGGCAAAATGGCTGTTATGCGGCGAGTATGATGGTTTACGGGGAGAGGGTGTGTAAGCCCGACAGCATTCGCGCTATCGGGCGATACTTTCCTGGGTAATAGATTACTGAGCAGACGGCGGAGCGGTGACGTTACTGCCCGACACAACGCCCGCCTGCATGGTCTGTGTCACTTGCTGCTTGTCGGCATTCACCGCATGCAGTTGACCGTTCACCGTGGGCTTCAGCGGCGTATCTGCGTGCAGAGTGCCGCTGGCAGTCAGTTGGATGTTACCGTCGCCGGAAATCGGCAGCGCAGGCCATCCCCACTGTTGTAGGATAGTCATTGGCACACCGCGACCGTTCAGGCTGACCTGCGTCTGGCGCTGCGGAAGTTGTGAGATGCTGGCGGTAGCCTCCAGCAACCCTTTCTCGGTATACGCGCTCAGTTCGCTGATATTGATCGTGCTGCTGTTGGCCGTAAGCGTCAGCGAAGGGCGGCGTACGTCGGTGCGGTTAAACGTGGCGGCCGCGGCGTTGAGCGTGGTGCTGCCGCTCCAGATCCCCCACTGGTGATTTTGCACCAGTCCGAGGTTGGCGCCGTAACCGTCCAGCGCGGTGAGCTGCCACGGGAAGGCTGGGTCGATATCGATCACCAGATTGCGGCTGGCGCTGAATTTCTTCAGCGTCAGGCTGTCGAGCCAGGTGGGCAAGGGCTTCACCCACAGCGGTTTCCAGTTTTCCGGTAGCGTGTATTCCAGCCCGGCAACTGCGGCATCGTCGAGAACAAGCGCTTTGCTATTGCGCAACCAGTTGCCGGAGGTTCTGACCATACCGCCTTCCCAGCGGGTGGTGAACTGGCGCAGCGCAATGCCCTGCGGCGAGAACTCAGCGTTGAGAATAGGATCGAAGAAGTGCAGCGAGCCGTAGATAAATTCGCTGGCGTTCATCGACAACTTACCTTCCTGGGTTTGCCAGTCGTCCTTACTAAAGGTCATGTTGCGCAAGCTGAGATCGAGATCCGTTACCGCCCAGTCAGGGCCTTGTAGACGGGCATCTGTCACCTCAAGACGACCAATTTGCAGCGAGGGAATGGTGGTGAGCGGCGCAAAAAAGTCGGTCAGCGATTTATCGCTTTGCAACCGAATGTCGTTTAGCCGTAGATTTTCCACCACCCAACTGCCGTCGGGGTTTCGCTGCGCCACGCCGGTCAATGCGCCGCGCGCCACATCGGCGCCAATATTGCTTAACGTGACGCGATCGTTATCGATACTGCCTTCAATCAGCACGTTAGTCGTAGGAACATCGTTCAGCGTTAACGAGCTGGCGCTGAGCTGGATCTGCGCTTTACTGCCGAGTATTTTTCCGGCTTCAGGGCTCCAGGGGATCACGCCGCCGTTCACGCGCTGCGCACTGAGGTTCCACTCGCTTCCGGGGCTGTTGAGTGCCATATCCTGTAGCTGCAGGCGATCGGCCTGGAACGGCAGCGGTGCAGTTTGTGGAGAAAGATTCAGCGTACCGTTTTGCAACAGGATGGTGTCGACGTGCAGCGGGTCGGTGATTTGGCGACTGCTCAGCCCAATATCAACGTTTTTTGCTACCAGGGTGGCAGGCTGGCCATCCCGACCAAAGGTGACGTTCTCCAGCAGAATGTGGGAGGGTGAAGAAAACCGATGATCGATGGCATCAAACGTCAGGTGGTAGCTGCTGTTCTCTGACACCCAGGCGCTGACATGCTCGGCGCCCCAGCGGGTTTGCAGTAGAAAATAGAGACCGAGGATCGCCACTGCAAGGGCGATCAGCACGTAAAGAAGCAGCTTTCCAATAAATTTCATGGTCTTCCATCCCGCAAAGTACACGTAGTCAAGTTATGCACGATTTACGCGCAATCCTCAAGGCGGGAATGGTGAAAGAGCGTAACAGCGGCGTTGATTCTGAATCAACGCCGCATGTCGCTTACTGTTTCTCTGGCGGGAAAACGAGGTTCAGAACGATAGCGGTAATACCGCCTGCGGCAATCCCTGAGGAGAGCAGGTTTTTCACCCAGTCCGGGGCAAACTGCAGGATCAGCGGCTGCTGGGAGACGCCCAGGCCAACGGCCAGCGACAGTGCAATAATCAGAATAGCGCGGCGATTCAGCGGCTCGCGAGAAACAATGCGCACCCCGGAGGCGGCGATGGTACCGAACATCACCAGCGTAGCGCCGCCGAGAACCGGCTCAGGGATGTGCTGTACAAACCCACTGACCGCCGGGAACAGACCCAGCGCGATCAGCATCAGCGCGACTACAAAGCCAACATAGCGGCTGGCTACGCCGGTCAACTGAATCACCCCGTTGTTCTGCCCGAAGCAGGAGTTCGGAAAGGTATTGAACACGGCGGAAACAAACGAGTTCAGGCCATTTGCCAGAACGCCGCCTTTCAGACGCTTCATGTACAGCGGGCCGGAGACCGGTTGTTCGGAGACATCGGAGGTGGCCGTAATATCGCCGATGGTTTCCAGAGAGGTGATCATAAAGACCAGCATCAGTGGCAGCAGTAAGCTCCAGTCGATGCCCAGGCCATAATATAGCGGCGTTGGTACCATGATGAAGTCCTGGCTCACCGGTGCGGTGTTTTGCGGCAACATGTCCATAAACCAGGCCAGCAGATAGCCTGCGGCCATGGCAATCACCAGTGATGCCACGCGCAGGTACGGGTTACGCTGGCGGTTAAGAAGAATAATGAGCGCCAGTACAACGCCGGCCAGCATCAGATTCTTCGGTGCGCCGAAGGTGTTGTCGCTCATTGCGGCATAGCCGCCACCGATTGACGTCAGGCCTACCTGAATCAGCGACAGGCCGATAATCATCACCACCACACCTGAGACCAGCGGGGTAATAATACGGCGCGCCAGATGCAGTACGCGCGAGATAACCATTTCCGTGCAGCTCGCCAGCATCAGCGTACCGAACAGTGCCGCCATCATGGTCGGGACATCTGCACCGCCGGTTTTCAGCGCCGTGCCTCCCATAATCAGCGGTGCTACAAAGTTAAAGCTGGTGCCCTGAATAGATAACAGCCCTGAGCCAACCGGCCCCCAGGCTTTAATCTGAATGATGGAGGCTACGCCGGATGCGAACAGCGACATACTGATAATGTGTTGAGTATCCTGAGCCGGTAAACCGAGCGCCTGACAGATAAGCAGGGCTGGCGTGATCACCGCGACGAACATCGCCAGCAGGTGCTGGCAGGCGGCAAACAGGGTCTGGGCTAACGGGGGGCGATCTTCAAGACGGTAAATCAGTTCACTGTTGTGAGCCTGCGCAACCGGTTGCGCATTTGTTGGCTCTACGGCGTTAACGGACATCAGAGGCAATCCCATGGTGGAAAAGCGGTGATTTTATCTGACCAGAACAGAAAAGCAAACGTTTGCTAGCAGGTATTCTTAATATTTAAAACCGATGAACTCACCTTTTTATATAACTTTTTGTCATTTTCTGCTTAAAATCCACCCCGAAAACCTAAAAAGACCTAAAAATCGATCTGGAATACATCGTGCGTGATTGTGCTAAACGCACTAATGGAGCTGTCTATGTTTTACCTCGATACGTTATCTACATTGGTTGCGGCAACGCTGGTGTTGCTGCTGGGACGTAAGCTCGTCCAGTCTGTTCCCTTCCTGAAGAAATACACGATACCTGAGCCCGTAGCGGGTGGTTTACTGGTGGCGATCGCACTGCTGGTACTGAAAAAGAGCATGGGCTGGGAAGTTAATTTCGATATGACGCTGCGTGACCCGTTGATGCTGGCGTTCTTTGCCACTATCGGCCTGAACGCCAACATCGCCAGCCTGCGCGCCGGTGGCCGCGTGGTGGGCATTTTTCTGATTGTGGTGGTGGGGTTGCTGTTGATGCAGAACGCCATTGGGATCGGGATGGCGAGCCTGCTGGGTCTTGACCCGTTGATGGGGCTGATTGCCGGTTCGATTACGCTTTCCGGTGGACACGGTACGGGTGCGGCGTGGAGTAAGCTGTTTATTGAGCGCTACGGTTTTACCAATGCCACCGAAGTGGCGATGGCGTGCGCAACATTTGGCCTGGTGCTGGGTGGACTGATTGGCGGCCCGGTCGCGCGCTATCTGGTGAAGCACTCCACTACGCCTGACGGTATGCCGGACGATCAGGCCGTGCCGACTGCGTTTGAAAAACCGGATGTCGGGCGCATCATCACCTCTCTGGTGCTGATTGAAACCATCGCGCTGATCGCTATCTGTCTGACAGTGGGCAAAATCGTTGCGCAATTGCTGGTGGGTACCGTGCTGGAATTGCCGACCTTCGTCTGCGTGCTGTTTGTTGGGGTGATCCTCAGCAATGGCCTGGCGTTAATGGGCTTTTATCGGGTGTTTGAACGCGCGGTTTCCGTGCTGGGCAACGTGAGTCTGTCGCTGTTCCTGGCGATGGCGTTGATGAGCCTGAAGCTGTGGGAACTGGCTTCGCTGGCGCTGCCGATGCTGGCGATTCTGGTGGTGCAGACGATCTTCATGGCGCTGTACGCCATATTTGTCACCTGGCGCATGATGGGCAAGAACTACGATGCCGCTGTGCTGGCAGCCGGGCACTGTGGTTTTGGTCTCGGCGCAACGCCGACGGCGATTGCCAACATGCAGGCGATTACCGAGCGTTTTGGTCCATCGCATACTGCATTTTTAGTCGTGCCGATGGTAGGGGCGTTCTTTATCGACATCGTTAACGCGCTGGTGATTAAGCTGTATTTGTTGTTGCCAATTTTTGCGCAATAAAGGCCGTGCGGCGGTGTGACAACCGCCGCCGCTATTTATCGATTACGCGTTGGAATAGCGTTCGGTTTCCGGCATCCAGCGTTCAATCAGCGCCACCGCCTGTTGTGGGTAACGTTCGTGAATATGACGGGCAATGCGCTGAACTTCCGGAATAATTGCCTGATCGCGTAGTAAATCCGCTACTTTGAATTCTGCCGTCCCCGTCTGACGTGTCCCCAGTAATTCTCCGGGGCCGCGAATCTCCAAATCCTTTTGCGCAATCACAAATCCGTCGTTACTGTCTCGCAGGACCTGCAGGCGTTTCTGCGCGGTTTTTGACAGCGGTGATTTGTAGAGCAGCACGCAGTGGGAGGCCACCGCGCCACGACCGACGCGGCCGCGTAGCTGATGCAGTTGGGCCAGACCTAAACGTTCCGGGTTTTCGATAATCATCAGGCTGGCGTTGGGGACGTCCACGCCGACTTCTATCACCGTGGTGGCGATCAACAGATGCAGTTCTCCCTGCTTGAAGGCAGCCATCACCGACTGCTTCTCAGCGGGCTTCATGCGTCCGTGCACCAGACCAATATTGAGTTCCGGTAGGGCAATTTTCAGCTCTTCCCACGTGGCTTCTGCCGCCTGGGCTTCTAACAATTCAGACTCTTCAATCAGCGTGCAGACCCAGTAAGCCTGACGTCCTTCATGGGTACAGGCGTTGCGCACGCGATCAATAATATCGCTGCGACGGGTATCCGGGATGGCGACCGTGGTGACCGGCGTACGACCCGGCGGGAGTTCGTCTATCACCGAGGTGTCGAGATCGGCGTAGGCGGTCATTGCCAGAGTACGCGGGATCGGCGTGGCAGTCATGATCAGCTGATGCGGGTGGAAACCCTGCTGCTGACCTTTTTCCCATAGAGCCAGACGTTGATGAACGCCAAAGCGGTGCTGTTCGTCGATAATCACCAGCGCCAGACCATTGAACTGAACCTGCTCCTGAAAAATGGCGTGTGTACCGACAATCATCTGTACCTGCCCGCTGGCAATGGCTTCCTGTTGGGCAAGACGCGCTTTACCTTTCTGCTTACCGGCCAACCAGCCGACTTCAATGCCAAGTGGGGCAAACCAGCTACGGAAGTTATTCGCATGCTGTTCGGCCAGCAGTTCGGTTGGTGCCATCAGCGCTACCTGCTGACCGTGGGCAATGGCCCGTAGGGCAGCGAGCGCGGCGACCAGGGTTTTACCAGATCCGACATCACCCTGTACTAGGCGCATCATCGGGACATCCAGCGCCATGTCGCGTTCGATCTCAGCGGTCACCCGCGCCTGTGCGGCTGTGGGTTTGAAGGGTAATGCGGCCAGCAGCTGGTTTTTCAACGTATCGTTGGCACTCAGTGACTGGGCATGAAAACGCTGCGCCCCGGCGCGCAATGCCAGCATACTGAGGTTATGGGCTAAGAGCTCTTCGAGGATCAGGCGCCGCTGCGCCGGATGTTGTCCGGTTTCTAGATCGCTGAGCTGTAACGATGGCGGTGGACGATGCAGCGTGCGCAGCGCTTCCGGTAGGCTCATCATGCCCTGTAACAGTTCGGGCGGCAGCAGTTCGGCAATGGCGCAGGTATCGAGCAAATCCAGCGCCTGATCGGTAAGTTTGCGCAGCGTAGCCTGCTTAACCCCTTCCGTAGTCGGGTAAACTGGCGTGAGCGTTTCCTGCAGTTCCGGGGTGCTGAGATCGCCCTGTACGCGGTATTCCGGGTGGATCATCTCTGCCCCGTATTTCCCGCGCTTGGCTTCACCGTAGGCCAGCACTCGCCGACCTGTCGCCAGGCTATTTTTCATTGCCGCGCTGAAGTTGAAAAAACGCATCGTCAGGATGCCAGAACCGTCGCTTATCTGGCAGGTCATCATTCGCCGACCACCGAAGGTGACAGTGCAGTTCAGCACTTCTCCTTCTACAGTGGCGTAGACGCCCGGCAAAAGCTCGCCAATTGGGTACAGATGCGTGCGGTCTTCATAACGCAGAGGAAGGTGTAACAGGAGATCCTGTACGGTGTGCAGGCCGATTTTAGCCAGTTTACTGCTTTGCGCTGCGCCAACGCCCGTCAGGGAATTAAGTGGAATGGCATCCAGTAAACGGCCTTTCATCGGATTTATCTCGCTGACTGCATAGTGGCCCACCACGCGGCATCGGCTTCAATTTCGCCCTGCGTATTGACGTGGGGGTAAGGGAGACCTTTGCGCTTTGCGACGTTGGCCAGCACCGGATAACCCCCTTCGAAAAGCAGGCGCTGCTGCTCGTCTTCCGGCAGCATGCTGTTATCTCTCTGGTACATGCCGGCGTTTTGCCGCTGGCGCTGTGCTTCATACAGAATGAGTGCGGAGGCAACCGAGACATTCAATGACTGCACCATGCCGGTCATAGGAATGATGATATCCCGATCCGCAAGGTCTAACGCTTCCTGGGTGATGCCGGTTTTTTCCTGACCCATCAGGATGCAGGTGGGGCGCGTGTAATCAATTTCGCGGAAATCGACAGCCTTATCAGAGAGATGCGTCGCCAGAATCTGCATGCCCTGATTTTTTAAATGGGTGACCGCATCGCCAATAGTCGGGTGGGTCTTGACTTGCACCCAGCTGTTACTGCCTGCGGCAGAAGAGAGCATGGTGCGCATGCGGCTACCCGGCCAGACGGCGTGGACTTCGTGCACGCCGACCGCGTCTGCGGTACGAACGATCGCAGAAACATTATGAGGTTTATGGACCTGCTCCATGCAGACGGTCAGATCGGGCTGACGCCTGGCGAGCATTTCACAAATACGCGCATAACGGTTTGAGTTCATTACACTTCATCCTTCGAACTGCCTCGGCGTTGGCTGCACTCACTTACCCCAGTCACGTACTTCTGTACGCTACTGGGGATTCATTCGCTTGCCGCCTTGATGCAATTCGAATGATTTTGTGTAAGCGCTAATTTCTATTACGTGTAACTTTAATAACGTCCGGCATTACGCGGATTTTGCGCATGATATTCGCCAGATGCACGCGATCGCGAGCGGTCAGGCGGATAAAGGCGCTGTAGACGCGACCGTCTTTTTCTTCCGTATTCAGGCTTTGAATATTGGAAGTCGTGGTGTTGATTGCCGCCGTCAGGTTAGCCAGAGCACCCTGGTGGTTAAACATCTCCACCTTGATTTCGGTGATGAATTCCTGCTCCGTTTCTTTGTCCCATTCCACCGCCATAAACTTCTCTGGCTCTTTCTGGTAACCACGGATGTTACGACAGGATTCATGGTGAATGACCAGACCTTTCCCCGGGCTGACGTGGGCGATAATCGGGTCACCTGGGATGGGACGACAGCATTTCGCGAAGGTGATCAGCACACCATCAGCGCCTTTGATCGGCAGATGGCCGTGGCCGGATTGCGCAGGAACATTCGCAGATGCGTCACCCTGCTGGAGGTTCTTCGCTACCACCACGCTCATGGCATTCCCCAGGCCGATTTCCGCGAGCAGATCGTCAAGCGTGGCGAGCTTCATGCGCTCAAGCTCACGCTGGATGCTCTCCTGCGGGATCTCAGCCAGTTTACGGCTGCCGCCTAAGGCATGGTTAAGCAGACGGCGACCCAGGCTAACGGAATCATCGCGCTTGAGGTTTTTCAACAGCTGGCGAATTTTGGCGCGGGCTTTCGAGCTAACGACAAAGTTGAGCCACGCCGCATTCGGACGCGCGCCCGGAGCGGTAATGATCTCAACAGTTTGGCCGCTGGAAAGCGACTGCGAAAGCGGGTAAGGCTGTCTGTCGACGCGTGCACCGACGCAGGCATGACCGATGTCGGTATGCACGGCATAAGCGAAATCGACAGGTGTTGCACCGGCAGGCAGTTCAACAATGCGCCCTTCCGGTGTGAAAACATAAATCTCATCCGGGAAGAGATCAGATTTGACGCTTTCAATAAATTCAAATGAGCTACCGGCACTCTGCTGCAGTTCCAGCAGGCTTTGCATCCAGCGCTGCGCGCGGATTTGCGCTGTGGTGCTGCTTTCACCGCCGTGCTCTTTATATGCCCAGTGCGCAGCAACCCCCATCTCCGCCATTTGGTCCATGTCTTCAGTACGAATTTGTACTTCAACCGGAACCCCGTGCGGACCGATCATCGAGGTGTGCAAAGACTGATATCCGTTCGCTTTCGGAATGGCGATATAGTCTTTCACGCGACCAGGACGGGGTTTGTACAGGCTGTGCATTTGACCAAGTACGCGATAACAGGTGTCGGCGTCGTGGACGATAACGCGAAACGCGTAGATGTCCATGATCGAGTGAAAACGCTGCTCTTTGAGCACCATTTTGCAGTAGATCGAGTACAGGTGTTTCTCGCGACCGCTTACGCGACACGGAATGCCAGCCTCCTGCAAACGCCCTTCGATTTCCGAGAGGATTTTTTGAATCATCTCTTTGCGGTTGCCGCGTGCGGCTTTAACCACTTCTTTAATCACGCGATAGCGGTTCGGGTACAGCGCTTCAAAACCCAACTCTTCCAGCTCGGTTTTAATGTGATGTATACCTAAACGGTGCGCCAGCGGACTGTAGATTTCGAGGGTTTCGCGGGCAATACGGCGACGTTTGTCCGGGCGTAATGAGCCCAGCGTGCGCATATTGTGGGTACGGTCGGCAAGTTTGATGAGAATGACGCGGATATCCTGCACCATCGCCATAATCATCTTGCGAAAGTTTTCGGCCTGCGCCTCTTTCTTATCGCGAAACTTAAGCTTATCAAGCTTCGATACCCCTTCAACCAGTTCTGCAACGCTTTTACCAAAAAGCTGTTCCATGTCCTGGTAGGTAGCGGGGGTATCTTCAATCACGTCATGCAGCAGCGCAGCCATTAGCGTTTCATAGTCGAGTTTCATCTCGGCCAGAATGCAGGCTACTGCTACCGGGTGCGTGATATAGGGTTCACCGCTTGAACGTGTCTGGCCCTCGTGAGCGTCACGTGCAACGAGATACGCCTGCCGAAGACGCTTAATCTGGTCTTCCGGCAGGTAGTTTTGAATCAGTTGATTCAGGCTTTCAAACAGATACAAGGGCGACCCGCTTTGTGATTAACGACGACCTTCAGCAATAGCGGTAACGGCTTGTAATTCAGCGGCTTCCTGCTCTTGCTGTTCCTGGCGCTCACGCACGTCGAGGATCTGGTTGTTGATCAGACCTTCTTCGATTTCGCGCAGCGCGATTACGGTAGTTTTATCGTTTTCTTCTGGTACAAGCGGATCCTTTCCGCCTGTCTGCATCTGACGAGCGCGACGCGCGGCGACCAGTACCAGGTCAAAACGGTTACCAATTTTCTCTACAGCGTCCTGAACAGTTACGCGTGCCATACTTAAAATGCTCCACAGGTGAAGAAATGACTGGGCATGATACTGAATGTGGGTTCAGTCTGCCAACAGTTTGCTGATTAAAGCGTCATGGCGCTGCTTTTGGCGGCTCATGCGCAGACGTTCGGCGCGAATGATCGTTTTCAAATCGCCCAGGGCAGTATCAAAATCATCATTCACAATCAGATAATCATATTCGGCGTAATGGCTCATTTCTGCAACAGCTTGTGCCATACGTTTTGCGATCACCTCTTCGCTATCCTGACCACGCCCACGCAGGCGACGGTCCAGTTCAATCTTAGAAGGCGGCAAAATAAAAATACTGCGTGCATGCGGCATTTTTTCACGAATTTGCTGCGCACCTTGCCAGTCGATATCTAAAAAGACATCTACGCCCGATGCCAGTACTTGCTCAATTGCCTCACGCGAGGTGCCGTAGTAATTGCCGAATACCTCTGCGTGTTCCAGAAACGCATCTCTGCCAATCATGGTCCTGAATTCATCATGGTTCACAAAGAAATAGTGTTCACCATGCACTTCCCCCGGGCGCGGTGCGCGCGTGGTGTGCGAAACAGAAACCTGGGTGTCATACAACGGTTGGGTCTTTAATAAAGCCTGAATCAGGCTGGATTTACCCGCGCCACTGGGGGCAGAAACAATATAAAGCGTGCCTTGAGCCATGAGTATCTTATGTATGTGATTGTCGAAAGAGAGCCTACATACGGGCTTATTATACACGTAGCCGCTATACGACGTAGTCTTTGTCACACTTTTTGCGCAGGATTATTGCGTTTTGCGTATCTTTTTCCTGTTTTATCGCAGAGTTGCTGCAACAAGTAAAAATGACCGGAAAGCTCCTCGCAGGATGGCTTTTTACCACTCGGATTCTCTACCGCTTCGCGCTATACCTGCCGCGTAATACAACCTACAGCGGAGGTAGTGATGGCAATAAGGAAATACATGGTGCTGATTTTGCTGCTAGTGCACTTACCCGTATGGGCTGTGTGCCCGGTCTGGTCGCCAGCCAGGGCTCATGAAGAAATTTCACAGCTACAACAGCAGATAACCCAGTGGGATGCCAGCTACTGGCAGCAGGGGGTCAGTGCTGTAGACGATGGCGTTTATGACCAACTCAATGCGCAATTACGGCAGTGGCAGCGCTGTTTTGATGAGGAGCCTCAAGCCGAGGTGGTTGCCCCACCGATTAGCGGGACGATATCGCATCCCATTCCCCATACCGGTGTCCGTAAACTTGCAGATAAACCCGCGATACAGCAATGGTTACGTAACCGCAGCGATGTATGGGTACAACCGAAGGTCGATGGGGTTGCGGTGACGTTGGTTTATAAGGATGGCAGTCTTGTCAGGGCGATTAGTCGCGGAAATGGCCTTAAAGGGGAAGACTGGACCCAGAAGGTTCGTCGGATCCCATCCATACCGCAGACAACTAAAGGTCTGCTGGCGAACAGCACCTTACAGGGTGAAATATTTCTACAGCAGGAGGGGCATATCCAGCAAAAGAGAGGCGGAATGAACGCCCGCTCGAAGGTGGCAGGAATGCTGATGCGTCAGGATAATCCAGAGTCACTACACTCCCTGGCTGTTTTCATCTGGGCCTGGCCTGATGGCCCAGAGGCGATGCAGGAAAGACTCACGCTGCTCGCTGATGCGGGGTTCGGTTTTACACAACACTATACTCAGCCCGTGAATAATGCAGATGAGGTCGAGCGTGCCCGTACACATTGGTGGACTTCCACATTGCCTTTCGTGACGGATGGTGTGGTGGTGCGCATGGCAAAAGAACCGCCAGCGCGAAACTGGTTACCCGGACAGGGCGATTGGGTGGTGGCCTGGAAATATTCTCCGGTCGCTCGCGTGTCCGAGGTCATGGATATTCAGTTTTCTGTTGGTAAAAGTGGGAAAATTGCCGTGGTCGCAATACTGGTTCCTGTCATGCTGGATGATAAACGGGTGCAGCGTGTCAATGTCGGCTCTGTAAGGCGCTGGAATGAATGGGATATTGCCCCAGGCGATCACCTCCTGATAAGCCTGGCCGGACAGGGCATTCCTCGCATCGATGAAGTTGTCTGGCGCGGCACTCAACGTACTAAACCTACGCCCCCAGAGGGGCACTTCAATTCATTGACCTGTTTTTATGCTACGCCTGAGTGTCAGCAACAGTTTGTTGCCCGACTGGTCTGGCTGAGTGCAAAAGAGGTGCTGGATCTTGAGGGTATCGGCGAGGCGGGATGGCGGGAACTCCATCAGGCGTATCGCTTTGAACATATCTTTTCGTGGCTGGCATTAACCCCAGAGCAATTACAGTCCGCGCTTGGGGTAAGCAAGGGAGAGAAGTTGTGGCATCAATTCAATCTGTCACGGCAGCGTCCTTTTACTCGCTGGCTAATCGCCATGGGCATACCGTTAACACAGGTAACACTTAACGCCAGTCACGAGAGTTCCTGGCGGCAATTACAGGCGTGCGATGAGAGCCATTGGCGCCAGCTTCCCTCCACGGGGGAGCGTCGTGCCAGGCAGGTGATTCAATGGCGGGATAATCGGCAAGTCAACGCACTAAGTAACTGGTTAGCCGCTCAGCGCGTTACCGGATTTATGCCTTAATGACCTTCATGGTGATAATAGAACACCGGCAGCCCTAGCTTCAGGCGCAGCGCCAATAATCGCGCAGTAAAGCCGAATAGCAGGGTGGAGATAACGACCACATCGTGATTGGAAACATAATGTTGTAGCACGATGTACAGTACGGCAGCGGCAAATGACACCCCGGCATACAGTTCTTTCTGGAACACCAGCGGAATGCGTTTGCAGAACATATCGCGCAATACGCCACCAAAGACACCGGTGGTGACTGCTGCTACAACGGCAATGATTGGTCCATGTCCCATATCAAGTGCAACCTGTGCGCCGATAATCGAGAACACCACCAGGCCTAGTGCATCCAGTACGAGGAAAATCTTGCGCAGGTAGGGCATGACGGGAGCAATAATTGTGGTTAGCACCGCGGCGGTCGCCACAATAATGACGTACTCAGGATGTTTCACCCAGCCGAGAGGATAATGGCCGAGAAGAATATCACGGACGGACCCGCCGCCAATGGCTGTCGCGGTGGCAATAATAATAACGCCAAATGTATCCATGCGACGACGGCCTGCCGCCAGTGCACCCGTCATGGCTTCAGCAGTGATGCCAATTAAGTATAAAACGTGTAACAGCATGTATTCCCCCTGATTTCCTGGGGGCTAAGGTTAGCGATTTGTGCTCGTTGTCACGATTGAGATTTTCTAAGGCGAAGTGGTCTTAATAACTACAGCTAATGCGAATTTACTAAGCATGCCAGATGGTATGCACTTTAAGCTATAAAAACTGAGCATAGATGATGAGAAAATATAATTCGAAGTGGCGATAAAATAAGCGGATAGTTGAAAAGCAGGCGTAGCGCCGCCATTTTATCGGCGGGCTACGTGAGGAGATGACCTATTCGATGTTCTGAATCTGCTCGCGCATTTGCTCGATCAATACCTTCAGCTCAATGGCTGAGTTAGTCACTTCGGCATTGATGGATTTAGAGGCGAGGGTGTTCGATTCACGGTTGAATTCCTGCATCATAAAGTCCAGACGACGGCCGACCGCCTCTTTTTTCTTCAGGATGTTATAGGTTTCTTTAACGTGGGCTTCCAGACGATCTAATTCTTCCGCCACATCGATACGCTGCGCCATCAGCACCAGCTCTTGTTCAAGACGGTTATTTTCCAGTTGAACCTGTGCGTCTTCGAGTTTGGCAACCAGACGTTCACGCTGCCACTGCAGGATTTCCGGCATATGCGCGCGGACTTTCGCCACTTCGGTGCTGACGCCTTCCAGACGTTGTTCGATTAACGCTTTTAGCGCCTGGCCTTCGGTTTCACGTGCGACAATAAAGTCGTCCAGCGTGCCATCGAGCGCGGCAAGGATCTCTGCGGCAATAGCGTCCAGGTCTTGTTCCTGGGCCGCCATGACACCCGGCCAGCGCAGGATATCAACCGGATTAATTTCGCCTTCATCGCTCTGCATCTTGACCCAGTTTGCGGCGGTGACGAGCTGTTTAGCGAGTTTTTCATTCAGGAGCAACTCACCTTGCGCGCTGGCATCAGGCTCAAAACGCAGCGTACATTCGATTTTACCGCGTGTCAGACGCGTGCGGATGCGTTCGCGTACAACAGGCTCAAGACTACGGAACTGTTCCGGCAGGCGAAAATAGGTTTCCAGATAACGCTGGTTTACCGAGCGCATTTCCCAGGTAGCGCTACCCCATTCACCCTTGATTTCACGCCGGGCGTAGGCGGTCATGCTGCGGATCATAGACGTTCCTGTTTTTGAAGATGAGATGGGAGGATTATAGCCATCCATGTCTTGTCAGGATAGGAATAACCGTCGGAACTCCGTATAATGCGCAGCCACATTCGTTTCAAGCCGGAGATTTTATCATGCGTCCAGCAGGTCGTAGTGCCAACCAGGTGCGTCCCGTCACCCTGACCCGTAATTATACAAAACACGCTGAAGGCTCCGTGCTGGTCGAATTTGGTGATACCAAAGTACTGTGCACCGCTTCGATTGATGAAGGCGTGCCGCGCTTTCTGAAGGGCCAGGGGCAAGGCTGGATCACCGCAGAATATGGCATGTTACCGCGTGCGACTCATACCCGTAACGCACGTGAAGCGGCGAAAGGTAAGCAGGGCGGCCGTACCATGGAAATTCAGCGTCTGATCGCGCGTGCGCTGCGCGCCGCCGTTGACCTGAAAACGCTTGGCGAATTCACCATCACCCTGGACTGCGACGTGATTCAGGCGGACGGCGGTACCCGTACTGCATCCATTACCGGTGCTTGTGTTGCGCTGGCTGATGCGCTGAACAAACTGGTTGCCAGCGGTAAGCTGAAAACCAACCCAATGAAAGGGATGGTTGCTGCGGTGTCCGTGGGTATTGTGAATGGCGAAGCGCTCTGCGATTTAGAGTACGTTGAAGACTCTGCGGCAGAAACCGACATGAACGTGGTGATGACCGAAGACGGTCGCATTATTGAAGTGCAGGGCACGGCGGAAGGCGAACCGTTCAGCCATGAAGAACTTCTCACCCTACTGGCACTGGCCCGAGGGGGAATTGAATCCATCATAACGACGCAGAAGGCGGCGTTAGAAAATTAATTTTAAAGGCGACTGATGAGTCGCCTTTTTTTTGTCTGTTATAAAGTGAGATGAGGAGCGAATCCATGAAACCGTATCAGCGCCAGTTTATTGAGTTTGCGCTTAGCAAGCAGGTACTAAAGTTCGGCGAGTTTACGCTGAAATCCGGGCGTAAGAGCCCCTATTTCTTCAACGCTGGACTGTTTAATACCGGGCGTGACCTGGCACTGTTAGGCCGTTTTTATGCCGAAGCGCTGGTGGATTCCGGTATTGATTTCGATTTGCTGTTTGGCCCGGCGTACAAAGGTATTCCTATTGCCACAACGACCGCCGTTGCGCTGGCAGAACACCACGATAAAGATTTGCCGTACTGCTTTAACCGTAAAGAGGCGAAAACCCACGGCGAAGGCGGTAACCTGGTCGGCAGCGCATTGCAGGGCCGTGTGATGCTGGTGGATGATGTGATCACCGCCGGTACGGCGATTCGTGAGTCGATGGAGATAATCCAGGCGAATGGTGCGATGTTAGCTGGGGTTCTGATTTCTCTCGATCGTCAGGAACGGGGTCGTGGTGAGATTTCCGCTATCCAGGAGGTGGAGCGTGATTATGGGTGCAAGGTCATTTCAATCATTACCCTGAAAGACCTGATTGCGTATCTGGAAGAGAAGCCGGAGATGGCGGAACATCTGGCCGCAGTGCGGGCGTATCGCGAAACGTACGGCGTATAATCAGAACTGCCGGATGGCGCTACGCTTATCCGGCCTACGCACTTTCTGTAGACCCGGTAAGCGTAGTAGCGCCACCGGGCAATCAGCGATTACTGCAATTGTGCGACTATCAGCGGCCAGCGGATGTCAAAATCGTCCGTTGGACGGTATTTAAATTCGCTGCGCACAAAACGAGACAGCATACCTTCACAGAAAGCCAGTAACTGGCTGGCCAGCAGCGTTTCATCCATGGCGTAACCTTCACCTTCACGCATCCGTTTTTCTCGCAGAACCTGGCGCAGCTGGGCCTCGATGCGTTCAAACAACTGATTAATGCGGCCCTGCAGACGATCTTGCTCAAACATCAGTGCGTGACCGGTCAGAATACGCGTCAGGCCGGGGTTACGTTCACCGAACCCTAAAATCAGCAACACGATCAGACGCAGGCGTGCGCCGGTGTCTTTTTCATCTTTCAAAATCAGGTTGATACGGGTAATCAGACTATCTTCGATAAACTCAATCAGGCTATCGAACATGCGGGTCTTGCTGGGAAAATGGCGATACAATGCCGCTTCGGAAACGCCAACAGAGGCTGCCAGTTTTGCTGTCGTAATGCGTTGGCTTCCATCGCTGGATTCCAGCATCAGCGCCAGAGACTGAAGTATTTCTTCGCGACGATTCCTTTTCGCAGTTTGCTTTTCTACCATGTTACAAAATACCCCTGAAAATAAGCACTTGCCAGGCAGGCATCCACACAGCGACCGCAAACAACTGTTTGCGGTATGTTATTGCGTTATTACGCTGTGGGATACTTCTCTACGGGTTACTTGCGCCCGGAATGGCCGAAGCCGCCTTCGCCACGATCGGTGGCTTCAAATTCTTCCACCAGATTAAATTCAGCCTGCACGACCGGCACAAAGACCATCTGTGCAATACGCTCACCCGGCTCGATAGTGAAGCTGTCCTGGCCACGGTTCCAGACAGATACCATCAGTTGGCCCTGATAATCGGAGTCAATCAAGCCGACCAGGTTGCCAAGTACGATACCGTGCTTATGGCCCAACCCGGAGCGTGGAAGCATCACCGCCGCCAGCGAAGGGTCGGCGATATGAATGGCTAACCCGGTTGGCACCAGCGTCGTCGCGCCCGGAGCCAGTTCTACGGCGTCATCAAGACAGGCGCGCAGGTCAAGTCCGGCAGAGCCAGAGGTGGCGTACGTCGGGAGCGGAAATTGTTGCCCTACGCGTGGGTCCAGAATCTTAACGTCGATTTTTTTCATCATAACGGGTCACGATCTCGTCGAGTAATAATTGGCCCAGGAGTTCTTTACGCTCAAGCGGTAAGACTTTATCTCCATCCTGCCAGAAAAGGTGTAATGCGTTGCTGTCGCTGTTAAATCCTTGAGTAGATAGTGAAACATCGTTTGCACAAATCACATCAAGGTTTTTGCGGATACGTTTTTGCCGGGCATATTCTTCCACATTATTTGTTTCGGCGGCAAACCCAACGACAAAAGGACGATTAGCATTGAGTGCGGCAACCCCGGCGATAATATCCGGGTTTTTGACCATTTTTACTGTGAATTCATCACCCTGCGTCGCCTGCTTTTTGATTTTTTCATGGGCTACGGTTTCTGCGCGATAATCAGCGACGGCGGCACAGCCGATAAAAATATGCTGTTGCTGTACGACTGATTGCACGGCAGCTTCCATTTCGAGCGCCGTAACGACATCAATACGCTGTACCAAAGGCGGCGTGGCTAATGACACGGGACCTGACACCAGCGTGACATTAGCGCCGCGCTTTGCTGCCGCAGCGGCGATGGCGAAACCCATCTTTCCGGAACTGTGGTTAGAAATGTAGCGCACCGGATCAAGCGGCTCGCGTGTTGGGCCAGCCGTAATCATGATGTTGAGATGTTGCAGGGAATTGACAGGTGAAAAATGTTCCGCCGCCATATCCACAATGGTTAACGGATCCAGCATACGGCCAGGGCCAACATCGCCACAGGCCTGGCTGCCGCTGTCGGGTCCCCAAATGAGCAGGCCACGTGACGCGAGAACGCCGAGATTGTGCTGTGTTGCGGCGGCGCGGTACATCTGCTGGTTCATGGCCGGTAAGACGGCAACAGGCGCAGGCGTTGCCAGGCAGATCGTTGACACCAGATCGTTGGCCATGCCAGCGGCAACGCGCGCAATCAAATCAGCCGTGGCGGGGGCCAGGATAACTAAATCGGCCCATTTCCCGAGTTCAATATGACCCATCGCAGCTTCTGCTGCGGGGTCAAGCAAGCTGTCGGAAACGGGGTAGCCCGAAACCGCCTGTAAGCTCAGGGGCGTAATAAACGCTTTTGCCGCCTCGGTCATTGCCACGCGGACGTCTGCGCCACGTTCCCGTAAACGGCGTACCAGCTCGGGGGTTTTGTATGCAGCAATACCGCCACTGACACCAATTACGATTTTTTTACCGGCCAGGCTCATCATGATCTTTCCTGTTGGATTTCACCAGAAGGCGGATATTTTATCACAATCCTCAATGCGACGTGCTTTTGCCGGGAAGCACTTTGCGAGGCGTCACGAAGAAGTGAAAACAGGACGTCGCTTCATGGCGGGTGTTATGTAACCATTCCGCGGGCTAAGGGAGGAGAAGCATGGAAGAGATGGAATGTTCGATGCCCCGGGAAAAAATGATGGCTCTGGGGGTAGATTCGCTGACGGATGTTGAGCTATTGGCACTTTTTTTACGTACCGGTTCGCGAGGGAAAGATGTCCTGACGCTGGCAAAAGAGATACTGCAAAATTTTGGTTCTCTGTATGGTCTGTTATCGGCCGATTACATGGATTTCAGCCAGGTTCAGGGTATTGGCGTGGCGAAGTATGCCCAGCTAAAAGGTATTGCCGAATTGGCAAAGCGTTACTACAACGTGCGCGTGATGGAAGAGCGTTCGCTACTGAGTCCCGAAATGGCGCGTGAGTTCCTGCAAAGCCAGTTCTCGCAAGAGGAACGAGAGATCTTTCTGGTGATCTTTCTTGATGCTCAGCATCGTGTGATTAAACACAGCACACTTTTTTCTGGCACGCTCAGCCATGTCGAGGTACATCCGCGAGAAATTGTCCGTGAGGCGATAAAAATGAATGCGTCGGCGCTGATCCTTGCGCATAATCACCCTTCGGGGTGTGCAGAGCCGAGTAAAGCAGATAAACTTATCACCGAGCGTGTTGTGAAATGCTGTCAGTTCATGGATGTCCGGGTGCTTGATCATCTAGTAATTGGGCGCGGAGAGTACGTTTCTTTTGCGGAACGCGGTTGGATTTAACGCACTTTACGCGATCCATCGGGATCTTTGTCTGTTCGGGACTTGAGCACATCGCTGACTCAGCGTATACTACGCCACCTTTGAGAATCTCGGGTTTGGCATTTGGGCCTGGCAATCGAGAGTTCGCAAATATACGAAATCATTCATTCGGTATCCAACGTTGATGCAGTATGAAAGATTGAGTGTATTGAACTGCGATAACCGGGCTGAGAAGCCTGACGAGGCGCCAATACCCCATACGAAGCTCGAGCTAATTTGATTTTTGGAGAATAGACATGTCCCGAGTCTGCCAAGTTACTGGCAAGCGTCCGGTGACCGGTAACAACCGTTCCCACGCACTGAACGCGACTAAACGCCGTTTCCTGCCTAACCTGCACTCTCACCGTTTTTGGGTTGAGAGCGAGAAGCGTTTTGTCACCCTGCGTGTATCTGCTAAAGGTATGCGTGTTATTGATAAGAAAGGCATCGAAACAGTTCTGTCTGAACTGCGTGCCCGTGGCGAAAAGTACTAAGTACTAAGAGGAAATAAATCATGGCTAAAGGTATTCGTGAGAAAATCAAGCTGGTTTCTTCTGCTGGTACTGGTCACTTCTACACCACCACGAAGAACAAGCGTACTAAGCCGGAAAAACTGGAACTGAAAAAATTCGATCCAGTTGTCCGTCAGCACGTTTTATACAAAGAAGCGAAAATCAAATAATTTTCGCTTTGATGTAAAGAAAAACCCTGCCTCGGCGGGGTTTTTTGTTTTCTGGCCGTCCCCATATTAATGAGACCTGATACACCGCCGGAGATGCTATGCCTGAATTACCTGAAGTCGAAACCAGTCGCCGTGGTATTGAGCCGCATCTCGTTGGGGCAACGATTCTGCACGCCATTGTGCGTAATGGGCGTCTGCGTTGGCCGGTATCAGAAGAAATCTATCGTCTTAGTGATAAGCCTGTGCTTAGCGTACAACGTCGTGCGAAGTATCTGCTTTTAGAGCTAGCGGATGGCTGGATTATCATTCATCTGGGCATGTCAGGCAGTTTACGTATTCTTCCTGAAGAACGCCCGGCAGAAAAACACGACCATGTGGATTTGGTGATGAGCAATGGCAAAGTCCTACGCTATACCGATCCCCGGCGGTTTGGGGCGTGGTTATGGACCAAAGAACTGGCGGGACACAATGTTCTCGCGCATCTTGGCCCGGAGCCGCTGAGCGATGATTTCAACGCCAGTTACCTCCAGCAGAAATGCGCGAAGAAGAAAACGGCGATTAAACCCTGGCTGATGGACAACAAGTTAGTGGTGGGGGTTGGCAACATCTATGCCAGCGAGTCGCTGTTTGCGGCTGGTATCCATCCTGACCGCCTGGCATCGTCGCTGTCGGTATCTGAGTGTGAGCTGTTGGTGCGCGTTATCAAGGCGGTTTTGCTTCGCTCTATCGATCAAGGGGGAACGACGCTGAAGGATTTTCTGCAAAGTGACGGCAAGCCGGGCTATTTTGCCCAGGAGTTGCAAGTCTATGGGCGAGAAGGTGAGCCTTGCCGTGCATGCGGCGCGCCGATCGTTGCGACAAAACATGCACAGCGAACGACATTCTACTGCCGTCGCTGCCAGAAATAGCGTAGATAACGCCTTTACTTCAGCTTGGCCATTAACGCCTGGTGCACGTTCGCCGGTAAAAAGTGGGTCACGTCCCCCTGATGGCGGGCGACTTCTTTAACCAGCGATGATGAGATAAATGACCATTCTTTGGAAGGCATCAAAAAGACGCTTTCCAGTTGCGGCATCAGGTGGCGATTCATGTGTGCCAACTGCATTTCATACTCAAAATCTGCCACGGCACGCAGCCCACGAATCAGAACATTTGCCTGTTTATCGCGGGCGAAGTTTGCCATTAAGTCGCTAAACCCCAGTACTTCGACATTGTCGAGATGCGCCGTTGCCTGCTGTGCCAGCTCAACACGCTCTTCCAGAGTAAACATCGGTTTTTTACTGGGACTTGCGGCAATCGCCAGAATCACGTGATCGAACATGCTTGTTGCACGCGTCACGATATCGATATGGCCGTTAGTAATGGGATCGAAGGTTCCTGGATAAATTGCCCGTTTTTGCATGACAACCCTCAGTGCGTTTTGGGTGGCAGGTAAGGTTCCAGCAGCTGCAGCAGACGCTGTAGCGCGCCCTGGTTTTGATACAGAACTTCAACTGCATGACGACCATAGAAATTACGATAATCTGCATCGGTCAGCAACGACGAGATCTCTTTCACCAACGTGGTGGTATCGGTGACGGTGATCAATCCACTTGCCTGCTCAAGTCGGGCGCAAATATCTTTAAAATTAAAGGTATGTGGTCCCATCAGTACGGGAATCGCATGCGCTGCAGCTTCTAATGGATTATGACCCCCACGTTCAACCAGTGAGCCGCCGACGAACGCCAGATCGGCAATGCCGTACAGCAACATCAGTTCGCCCATCGTATCGCCAATAACCACCTGAGTACCTGAGGACGGGACTTCTCCCGAGGACCGTGTGGTATAGCTTAGCCCAGCCTGGCGTACGAGGTTAATGGCATCCGGAAAACGTTCCGGATGTCGTGGAACCAGAATCAGTAACAGATTCGGGAACTGATTTAATAATGCCTGATGCGCGGCGACGATAATGCTTTCTTCACCATCGTGTGTGCTGGTAGCAATCCATACCGGGCGATGTGGTGCCCACTGGCGACGTAACGTGATCGCTTTAGCGGCCAACTGCGGGGTGACGGAAATATCAAATTTCAGACTGCCGGTGACGGTCACCTGATTGCTCTTTGCACCAAGCGTAATAAAGCGTGCACCATCTTCTTCATTTTGTGCGGCAATCAACGTAATACGACGTAGTAATCTGCCAACAAATTTACCCAGTTTCGCGTAGCCTGCGGCCGAGCGGGCGGAAAGTCGGGCATTAGCAATGACCAGAGGAATATGACGTTTGTGGAGTGCCGCGATCAGATTTGGCCACAACTCGGTTTCCATGATTAACACCAGTTTGGGGTCAACTTTGTTCAGGAAACGGTTGAGTGCATCGGGTAAATCGTAAGGTAAATAGACGTGTTGAACGTCAGTACCAAATGCAGACTGTACGCGCTCTGAGCCGGTTGGTGTCATGGTGGTAACCGTGATCGGCAGGTCCGGGTAACGATGTCGCAGGGCGCGGACTAATGGGATCGCCGCCAGTGTTTCGCCCACGGACACAGAATGCAGCATGATGCCGCCTGGCTTTAGCGGACGACGATAAAACCCGTAGCGTTCACCCCAGCGTTTACGGTAGGCCGGAGCCTTACGACCGCGCACCCAAAGCCGTATCCAGATCAAGGGCTGAATAAGGTAGAAAAGGGCGGTGTAAAGCAATTCGAGCATAATAGTGGCTAACCTAGGGATGTGCTGGGGATTCTATGTATTTAACTGTGGCTTTACCATCATTTTTATCCAGGTTGTACCAAAACGCTTGTGTTGACAAGGCATTGTTATGCCTGGCGGTCGTTTCAAAAAACACCTGCTTCCAATATTAGGGCTTAACTTCTCGTGCGATACGACTTTTCCGATGAGATTGAATTTATATTATGTATCTGTTTTTTATATTAAATTTAATTTTTTGTTCAAAAAACATTCAGTTCGGATTGAGTGATAATCAATGATATACTATGCGCAATTTCTGGTAGTTTGCGGCCGAAGCATGTGGAGTAATCTTTGGGTAGCGCAAGTAAGGATTACAGTCCCCTTATGTATCTGGCTTGGTATGCCTGGCGACACGATGCGGATATTAATGCATGATCATTGCTTTTTGTTTGTACAAGTATTTTCCTTATGGTGGATTGCAGCGTGATTTTCTGCGGGTTGCGCAGACGGTTGCTGCACGGGGGCATCATGTTCAGGTCTTTACCCAACAATGGCAGGGGGAGCGCCCTGAAGGCTTGGAAATTATACTCGTTCCAGTTACATCCAGAACAAATCATGGGAAAAATGAGCAATATCATCAATGGGTTCAACAGTATTTTAGCCAACATCCTGTTGATCGTGTTGTTGGTTTTAATAAAATGCCTGGGCTGGATGTGTATTATGCAGCCGATGTCTGTTATGCCGAAAAAGTTGCCCGTGAAAAAGGTTTTTTTTACAAGCTGACGCGGCGTTATCGCCATTATGCCTCATTTGAAAAGGCAGTATTTCAGCAAGGTTCTCATACCACATTACTGATGTTAACCAACAAACAAATTGGCGATTTTAAACGTCATTATCATACCGAGAATCCACGTTTTCGTATTTTACCACCGGGTATTTACCCTGACCGAAAGTACAGCCAGCAGCCTGAAAACAGTAGACAGATTGTCAGGGAAAAAAATGATATTGGTCTCGATCAGTTCTTCCTTCTGCAGGTAGGTTCAGATTTCAAGCGTAAAGGTGTGCTGCGTACATTGCAGGCTCTGGCGTCTTTGCCTGAACCTCTACGCCAGCGTACGCGGTTGATGGTCGTCGGTCAGGATAAAGCAGATCGTTACCGTGCTCAGGCTCGCCAATTGGGTATTGAAAAACAAGTACAGTTTTTCTCGGGGCGGGATGATATCTCCGAATTGATGTCTGCTGCGGATTTGTTACTGCATCCTGCTGTTCAGGAAGCTGCTGGGATTGTCTTATTAGAGGCAGTCGTTGCAGGGTTGCCGGTGTTAACCACGGAAGTATGCGGGTATGCTGACTATATCAATGCTGCCCAATGTGGCGTGGTTATTCCTGAACCGTTTGTGCAGAACAACTTGAATTCAGCACTTTTCGATGCGTTGCAAAACAATGAGCAAAGAAGTCGCTGGGCCGGAAATGCACGGCATTTTGCTGATACAGAAGATCTCTATAGTCTGGCTGACAGGGCTGCAGACATCATTTTAGGCATTGAGAATGATTGAATTAAAAGAACCCTTTGCCACGCAGTGGCAGGGAAAAGATCCGTTTACAGAAGTCGCTAAACTGGATGGTGAGGTTTTTCGTGCGTTGGAAACGCGACGTACTCTACGTTTTGAGATGATGGGGAAAGGATATTTTCTTAAATATCATCATGGAACCACGCTCAAAGAAGTGGTGAAAAACCTGATTTCGTTACGTATGCCTGTGCTGGGGGCCGATCGAGAGTGGTTAGCTATTCATCGTTTGCAAGCGTTGAATGTTGATACCATGACCGGGGTGGCGTTTGGACAGAAAGGACTGAATCCATTAGAGCGTACGTCATTTATTATCACTGAAGATCTCTCTCCTGCTATCAGCCTCGAAGATTTTTGCGCTAGTTGGAGTGTTGAACGCCCTAATTTTGTATTAAAACGGACCATTATCACCCGCGTGGCAGAAATGGTGGGTAAAATGCATCGTGGTGGGGTGAACCATCGAGACTGTTATATCTGTCACTTTTTGCTTCAACAACCTATGCCCTCAAAAATTGAGGATATTAAACTCTCGGTGATCGATCTGCATCGTGCGCAAATACGCCAACATGTACCTCGCCGTTGGCGCAATAAAGATTTGATTGGGCTCTATTTCTCATCACTTGAAATCGGGCTGACATCAAGAGATATCTATCGATTTTTACGTGTTTACTTTGCCATGCCGCTACGTGAAATTTTCCGTCAGGAAGTTAAGTTGTTTGAACAAGCCGTTACGAAAGCGCAAAAAATCAGACAGAGAACAATAAGAAAAGCGCTCTAAAGTACATATTAATTTTGAGGCCATTGCACTATGAACATCGATTTTCAGCAAGTAATTATTCAAAAGCATTTGATTGACAGTTCTACGCACGAAAAGAACAAAAAACTAAATATTGCGTATGGTGTTGATCGTAATTTTTTATTTGGTTCTGGCATCTCGATGACCTCAGTGCTGGTAAATAACCCTGATATTGATATCCACTTCTATATAGCAACAGACTATGTCGATGATGACTATCTGGAAAGTGTAAAACGACTGACGCAGATGTACAGTACGACGGTGACGGTTTTGGTTTTCGATAATACTGCATTTCGAAAATTACCGAGCACTAAAGCCTGGACCTATGCAATGTATTATCGCTACTTTGCATTTGAGTATTTAAGCACTGAACTTAGTTCAGTGCTGTACCTTGATGCCGATGTGGTTTGCAAAGGTTCTTTACGAGAACTTACTGAAATTAATTTTTGTGGGGAATATGCCGCTGTAATCAATGATATTGATGAAGTGCGTATTAAATCCGGTACCAGACTTGGCATTCCTGAGTTGAGTAATGGGTATTTTAATTCTGGCGTGGTGTTTGCCAACCTGGCCGTCTGGCGAGAGCAACAACTACTAACTAAAGCCTTTTCTATTTTAGAAGAGCGCCAAAGGGAGCTTCTTTATTTTGATCAAGATGTTCTTAATATATTATTTGTCGGTAATGTGATTTTCCTGAGAAGAGACTTTAACTGTATTTATGGTGTTGATCAGGAACTGAAAAATAAGAATGATGAAATTTACAAAAACTATATCACTGATGATACAGTGTTAATTCATTATGTTGGAGTAACAAAGCCATGGCATATATGGGCTAAATATCCAGTAGCTAAGTTTTTTATTGAAGCATATCAGAAATCCGCATGGGCGGAAAAATCTTTATTGAATGCAAATACGGCGAAGCTATATAAACGTAAATCGCGGCATGAAAAAGTGCAGCGGAAATATATCCGTTCTGTGCTAAGCCACGTTATGTATATAAAAAATAAACTACATAATGCACGGTCGCACTAGTTTGCTGTGCAGATAATTTTCAGATAGCATAAAAAGGTGTAGTACATGAATTTTGATTGTCATCAGTCTATCAAGGATACCATTGAGATCTGTGGTGCTCCAACAGATCATACCCCGCAGCTCAATATTGCATGGGGGGTTGATCAGAATTTTATGTTCGGAGCGGCAGTTTCGATGTCGTCCGTTTTACTACATAATCAAGATATCAGCATTCATTTTCACCTTTTTACTGATTATATTGACTTAGATTATCGGCAACGGCTTGAAAAACTAGCAAAACAATTTTCTAGTAATATAACGGTCTATGTAATGAATGCTGAAGGACTAAAGGTCTTGCCATGCGGAAATGCCTGGTCTCATGCGACTTATTTTAGATTCATTGCATTCGAATATCTTAGCGAAAAAATCGATAGTCTACTCTATATTGATGCCGATGTGGTATGTAAGGGTTCGTTGATTGATTTAACGAATATCAAATTTGGGCATCATGTAGCTGCAGTTATCCAGGATGTTGATGATAGTCGCTCATATGCAGCTACTCGTCTTAATGTTCCAGAGTTTAATGAGCAATATTTTAATGCTGGGGTTGTTTTTGCCAATTTAAAGGAATGGAAGGAGCAACAATTTTTCTCTAAAGCATTTTCTACTCTTTTAGATAAAACTAAGAAATTTGCGTTTCTTGATCAGGATGTTTTAAATATCATGTTTTTGGGGAAAACTATTTTCTTACCACGAATTTATGATGCAATATATGGTATTAAACAAGAACTTAAGAGCAAAGATCTTTCAAAGTATAAAGAGTATATTACACCTGAAACCATTCTGATCCATTATATAGGTGTGACTAAACCATGGAATTCATGGGCTAACTATCCTTCAGCACAGTATTTTATTGAAGCGTGGAAGTCTTCACCATGGACTGATGTTCCTTTGTTACCAGCCAGAACGCCAAAACAGTATAAAAAGAAATCACGGCATGAAAGGCTACAAGGAAAATATTTCGCTTCAGTAATTAGCTATATCGGCTATTTACGTGCAAAGTTACAAAGTAAGTAAAAAAACTCCCGAAAGGGAGTTTTTATTTAGCGCAGTTTTGTCTTGAGATATTTCATATACCATTTGATAGAAGCGCAGTAATTTCCCCTTTTGGCTTCCTGACGCGAGTAAACCCGATAATCAGTAGGCCTCATTCGCGGGGCATAAGAGCGCATTTCTGTGTTCTGCCATGGTGTGAAATGATGGTAGAAAAGATACAGCTGCTGTGAAAGCCCTGTGTGTTCTTTATACCATGGCTTTCTTCCACCGGTGAAATGGATAATGCGTGGCAGGTTATCTTTTTGATAGAAGAAGCTATCTTTCTGTTGATCGTTAAACCAGTTAAACAAAAAATTCCATCGATTATCAATAAATTTGACGTTGCCATCCATTGCAATATTTAGAGCATCTTGATCAAAGTAAGGTAGATTTTTTCCCTGTTCAAATAGTACAGTATTTGCTTTGTTTTCGATGTCGAATTTAATCCAATTCGCGATATTAATATACAAAAAACCGGCATTGAAGTAATGACCTGTACTGAGACCTAGGCGTTTGGCATTTTTTGTATCATGGATATCGAGCGAGTCGTGGCTGGCTGCGCAAATGACGTTACTGATATCAATACTGTTAATATCATTGAGTTTATCAAAACACAGAGTGTCGGCATCTAAATAGATAAAGTGCTCAACTTTATCTTTCAGTAAGCGCGGAACGGCAAGGCGCATATAAGTTGAACGGTTCAGGTGTTTGATTGCAAAGTCATTGTTATATTTTTCAATCTCTTCTTTATCAATATTGATAACCTGAATTTTATCACTGGTGGAGCGTAGCTTATCAATCTCTTCATCAGTGACGTCATAGACAAAAACGAAAAATGACAGGTCTTGTCCTGGGTTGTTCATTATGACGGACATAATGGACACTGCTACATATTCCAGATAGTTGGCATCTGTACAGTAAGCAATATTAATAACGTTATTTTTGTTGTCCATTTATGCTTTCTCATTGCCTTTATTATTGCCACTATCATGAAGTACCATATCGATAGCGTCAATCACAGCTTGTTCTGGTACCCATGTTAAATATTTTTTTGACCTGTCGAGTTCATCTCTGGAAGGCATTGGATGGTAATCGCCAGCCCAAATCAACACTGCTTTATCTGACCATGGTCTCCATTGCTGATAATTGGTAGCACCAAACAGGCAGACCTGTGGTGTTCCTAACGCTGCCGCCATATGCATAGGCGCAGAATCGACCCCGATGTAAAGAACTGCATGGTCGATCAACGCAGCCAATTGCAGGAAGGTTGTTTTGCCTGCCAGTGTCAGGTCAGGAGAAACCTGGCACAGTTCTGCGATGCGTTGAACCTGCTGTTGCTCCCCTAATGCTGGCCCACAGGTAAGATAAACATGCAGGCCTTGTTGATGCAGATGGTCTATGACATGTGCGAATTTATCATCATCCCAACATTTAAACTCTTGCCTTGCCGTAGGCTGAATAACAACATATTTTTGCGAAGATAGTGCAGGCAGCTGGGATACTAAATGTTGATAGTCATCCGGACGATAACACAACGACATCTCTTTCTTGAGCTCTGCTTCACCAAAGCCAATCCCTTTCAATATGGATAAATTTTGCTCAACGACATGTGTTCCAACGGAGGGCGTTATGTGTGTAAAAAGCCGATTCCATTGATTTTTGTCACGTTCAAACGCAACAGAGGGACGGTGCAGGGAGGCTATAAGGGCTGCAATAGGCCACTGCTCTGTTAAGTTGACGATAAGATCATAGTGATTTTTCTTTAGCTGTTGACGCACTGATAGGTAATTTTTCGTAGTCGCCAGCAAACCTTTCTTTTTCTCGATGAGGTAAAAATCATTGATATCTTTATTCGCGGCTACGATTGCTTTGGTATCTTTATAAAGAAGCAGATCGATTTTAGCCTGCGGATAGCGGGCTCGAATGCTGGCAATGACGGGGGTGATCAACAGTACATCCCCGTAAAATTTGAGCTTGCAGATAAGAACTCTGTCCACTTTATCAAACATGTTAAAGTCCCTTTCGAAAAAATAAATTCTTGCAGGTATTTATAATTTTAAAACGTATTTCAGAAATGGAACGATCAATGTGTGGATATTTCATTTTATAAATGATCTTTTTCTTAACAATTCGCGTGTCGCAGCATGCCAGCGCGTTGTGAATATCATTTAGCATGCTTTCGTTATAGCGATAATAGCCTTTTTTCTTACGCAGTAGTTTGCGTCCTTCGAGAAAACAATTGATGATCATGAGCGTAGCAACAGTGCGTTTGGCACTATTTTCGTTGATATAGTTATACATTTTTCGCATGGCGAAGAAGATACTATCCGCATCGCTATCAATAATATTCTCGGTAATACTTTTATCATTTACCCGGTAGTAGTAAAGATTATTTTCGATCTTTAAAATATTATGGCATTTAAAATATTGAAAAGGACAGAAAATCATATCTTCATAGCGACGATGTTCTTCAAATCGATCTTCACCGATCACATCACGATGAAAAATCTTCGTCATTAAGTGCCACTGACCGGCACGAAAAATTGGGAATAGTGGCGCATAGTTGTCATTTTCTAAAGTCACTTCGTGCTGGACGATAGTCTTTTCCGTATCAGAAGTATTCTTATGCAGATTTTTTATATTACGGGTTAGGTTAAATTCAATAATATCATATTTTTCGTCTCTTAATTTAGGGAGGAGAATAGAAAAATAATCACGGCAGACAATATCATCGCTGTCCACAAAACCAATATATTTTCCCGTCGCATGGGCCAGTCCAACGTTACGGGCGATTGCAACACCTTGATTATTTTTGCTTATATATCTAATGTTCTTGCAATTTTTTTCACGATAAAATGTACTAACGCGTTCTTCGGTCAGATCGGTTGAGCCATCATTAACAATGATTACCTCCACATCGTCAGTGATACTCTGGTGTATCGATGCCAGTGTTTCTGCGATGAATTCCGCATTGTTGTATGTCGGTATAATAATGCTCAGTAAATAACCTGAAGCGTTAATCATGGCATCGCTCTCTCGTTGGATTCGAGGTCAGCATTGCTGCTATACACAATGCCAGTACGCTGCTCAAAGCTTCACCTTTGGCATATAATAATAAATCACTTAAGCCATAGATAGCGATAGCACCTGAGATGACAAACAACAGAGAACTACGTTGCCAGTAAGCTCTTAAAAACATGACTGCATAGAGCAAGAGTAGCACAACAACCCCTGGGATGCCTTTAAGCGAAAAGGTATCAATTATCTCGTTATGCAGATGAACGTCAAGGAATGCAACGGCGCCTTGTAGCGAGGTATCTTGCAAAGCAAGTTGTTGTATTTCTGCACCTCGTTGCTCAAGTGACTGTCCCCAGTAATGCTCTTTCCCGGCTTCAATACCTGCTCGTTGCATTGCAAGTCGCGCGCCAATAGAAGAATTACTATTGTTCTGGCTGTAGGAATGCAAATCGACCATCGTGTTCTGGTAACGATTTTCAATAATTGATTTAAGCGGAATTGACGCTACCCCTACCAGTATCACGAAGCCCAATAATGTTTTGAACAACATGATACGGTTGTGACGATGGTGCATGAGAAACAGGCCGATACTCAGGATCGGGTATACCAAAATAGCCGCCCGAGTTTGCGTGGTAATAATAACCGCCAGCGATATTAAGAAATGTAACAGATACAGTGAAACGGTATGTTTTATACGCAGGTTGATAATGGCCTGAGATGCCAATAAGCCAATCAATGTCAGCGCATAAGCGGTACCAGTCTGGTGCTCAAAACCGAGAGCAACACGATAAACCAAAGGATTAGGGGCACCGGCTAGCTGGTAGCCTGCAAAAAGATACAGGCCAATTGCCGTAACAATAACCCAGATGCTGGTGACACGGGTTTTGGTTTCGCAGGGTGCTCGCGAGGTTAATGCGGTGAGAACCAGTGCGGCAAAGATCATGACTTTACCCCCGTTCTGATACGAACGGTAGGCGCCGGTAAAGGCAGATCCGGGTTGCTTAAAGATGTCCACCCAGATAATTTGCACTAAGCCAAAAAGCAACAGCATAAAAGGCAAGATCAGATTTTTTTTGTTGCCGAGCACATACTTTATATTTTTGCCAATCAACGGCAGAGACAGGGCCGCACAGGCAATAAATACCTTCAGTGCCTCATCGGGATTGACCAGCACCATCGCAAGGGTGACAAGGATCCCCGTGTAAAATAGCTGATATAGAAAATTAAATGGGTTGTTTTTTGTATTATCGATAAAGCGAGAAAACATGTTTTGGCAAAGCATGGTTCATCTCTTAAAGTTAAAGCAAATTAATATCAAGCAATGATGCGTTGATGCTGCTGGCATCGAGATCCTGTAAATTACCGGATTGACTCTGCTGTGCGTATTGATTCTTCCCATACCCACCAATCAGCCCTGGGTCTGTTGGGCCATACAGGGTAATGTTCGGGCGATCCAGCGCTGCGGTTAAATGGCTGAGCCCTGTATCCACCGACACGACAAACTTTGCCCCCGCCAACACACTTGCGATCTCTTCCAGACTCATCCGCGGCAGGACATCGACGTAGTTAAAACCATCAGCCAGCCTTTTGGCGCGCGCTTCTTCATGAGGGGCACCCCAGGGCAGCTTAATGCGTATTCCGGCGTTATGTAACTGGCCAATCAGCTCCCGCCAGTTGGCTTCCGGCCAATGTTTATCATCACGGGTTGTCGCGTGTAAAAATACCGCATATTGGCCTGCATCAGCATTAAGATCGTTCAAGAAATGCTGCGCGATAGCATAATCGCCCTGCGACTGTGGTTTGGTATACCCCAGACTTTTCGCAAACAGTTCCCGTGTACGTTCAACGGCATGCTGCTGCCTGGCAATATGATGCTTACAGTTATAAAACAGGCTTGCCAGTGGCTCGCGAGCCGTGCTCCAGTCCATGCCATGCTTGATGCCGCGCCCCAGACGCGTAACCAGAGCGGCACTTTTAACCAAACCTTGGGCATCGATTATCGCGTCATACTGCTGTAAACGCACCGCATCGCGAAACGCTTTACGCTCGGCTTTAATCGGTGCTGAAAACCAGGCTTTACGCCAGCGGCGAATCGCCACGGGGATCACCCGGTCAACGGCTGAATGCCAGGATGGGATTTGCGCGAACCCTTCTTCAACCACCCAGTCAAACTGAATACCTGGAATTGCCCGCTGCGCATCGGTTAGCGCAGGCAATGTATGCAGTACATCGCCCATCGACGATGTTTTAACAATCAGAACCCGCATCCGTCAGGCTTCCTCTTGTAACAACAGGTCGTTCAGTTCTTCCAGAACGCGCTGAGGAGTGATGTCAATCAGGCTCTGATGATACCCTTGCGCCGCATCGCCCTTACGCACTTTGTGATAACCCGTTATCAGGCGGATCACCCGTGCTTTATGGGAAAGAGGCGGAGTAAAGTCTGGGCTGCTGGGGCCGTACAGGGCGACCAGCGGACGGTTCAGCGCGGCGGCTACGTGCATTAATCCTGAGTCATTGGTGACTACCGCTTTACAGGCGGCGAGAAGAATAACGGCCTGCTCGAGCTGCGTTTCACCCGCCAGATTACGGCACCATGCCTGCTGTTCGGTGTTGAGTGTCGCCAGAATTTCATTACCGGCTTCATGATCTTTGGCTGAGCCAAACAGTACGATCTGATGACCTTCGTCGATCAGCTGCTTTGCCAGTTCCGCATAGTGATAATGCGGCCAGCGTTTGGCCGGGCCAAATTCTGCCCCAGGACAAAAACCGATGATCGGGCGTTCAGCAGAGAGAGAGAACTGGCTACAGGTCAGTGATTTTTCACCTTCGCTGACTTGCAGCTGCGGCCATAACAGCGGCTGCGGTAAATCTTTCGCTGAAAGCATTACGCCTTTATCGTAGGCCAGCGCTACATAGCGCTCGACCATCAGCGGCCAGGCTTCTTTATCCAGCACGCGTGCATCATTGAGCAGCCCGTAGCGCATCTCACCGCGCCATCCGGTACGATGGGGAATGCCCGCAAAGAACGGCACCAGTGCTGACTTAAATGAGTTCGGCAGCACGAAGGCACGATCGTAGCGTTTTTCACGCAGACTGTGGCCGAGTTTACGCCGTTCACCGATCTCCAGCGCACCGTGTCCTAGCGGCATGGCAATCGCGTCGTTGACTTCAGGCATGCGCGACAGCAGCGGACGACACCATGCTGGTGCCATCACGTCGATTATCGCCTGGGGATAGCGCGCCTTGAGCGTGCGATAGAGACTTTGCGACATCATCATGTCGCCAACCCAGGACGGGCCTATCACCAAAATTTTCATACTTACGCGTCGCGGTTCAGCCAGGCCATATATTCCGTTACGCCTTCGGCCACGGTCTTAAACGGCTTGTCGTAGCCTGCTGCGCGCAGGTTAGTCAGGTCCGCCTGAGTAAACGCCTGGTAGCGGCCTTTCAGTTTTTCCGGGAACGGAATGTACTCAATGCTGCCTTTTTTATGGTAAGCCAGCGTAGCATCCGCCACGGCCTGGAATGATTCCGCGCGACCGGTACCGAGGTTAAAGATACCGGATACACCGTTTTCCAGGAACCACAGGTTAACTGCGGCAACATCGCCGACATAGACGAAATCACGTTTGAAGTTTTCGCTGCCTTCAAACAGTTTTGGCGTTTCGCCATTGTTGAGTTGGGTATTGAGATGGAAAGCCACGCTTGCCATGCTGCCTTTGTGGCCTTCACGCGGTCCGTAGACGTTGAAATAGCGGAAGCCGACAATCTGCGAATCCGCTTCTGGCAGGATCTGACGAACATACTCGTCGAACAGGAACTTTGAGTAGCCGTAAACGTTCAGCGGTTTCTCATATTCACGGGATTCGATGAAGTCAGAAGTACGTCCGCCGTAAGTGGCTGCAGAAGAGGCGTACAGGAACGGAATTTCGCGTTCCAGGCAGTAGTGCAGCAGCTCTTTGGAGTATTGATAGTTATTGTCCATCATATACTTGCCATCCCACTCGGTGGTGGAAGAGCATGCGCCTTCGTGGAAAATTGCTTCGATATCGCCGAATTCTTCACCGGCCATAATCTGGATCAGGAAGTCTTCCTTATCCATGTAGTCAGCAATATTCAGATCCACCAGGTTAACAAACTTGGTGCCGTCTTTCAGGTTGTCCACCACCAGGATATCAGTGATGCCTTTATCATTCAGTGACTTAACGATGTTGCTGCCGATAAAGCCCGCGCCGCCGGTAACGATGATCATAAATGTAACCTTCGAATTATGGAGTCAGAGACAATCTCAGACACGAATACTTCTATCATATCACTACATGGCCCTGGCTTCAGCCATTCACCGATAAGCCGTGCGGGTACACGTGATTTATGCTTCATTTTGAAGAAGTGATGACGCGTCATCTCGTATCAATGTATAGCTTTGGGTAATATGTGCTGAAATTTGCCCAGTCTGGAGAATTGCAATGCGTGGGAATTTTTACAAGCAGTTAACGAACGACCTGGAAACCGCACGTGCGGAAGGGCTGTTTAAAGAAGAACGCATTATTACGTCTGCGCAGCAGGCGGATATCACGGTAGCTGATGGAAGCCACGTGATTAACTTTTGTGCGAACAACTATCTGGGACTGGCTAACCACCCGGAACTGATTGCAGCGGCAAAAGCGGGTATGGATTCTCACGGGTTTGGCATGGCTTCGGTGCGCTTTATCTGCGGCACCCAGGACAGCCACAAGCAGCTGGAGCAAAAACTGGCGGCGTTCCTCGGTATGGAAGATGCCATTCTTTATTCTTCCTGCTTTGATGCCAACGGCGGCCTGTTCGAAACGCTGCTGGGCGCAGAAGATGCGATTATCTCCGATGCCCTGAACCACGCCTCTATCATCGACGGCGTTCGTCTGTGTAAAGCGAAGCGTTTCCGTTACGCCAATAATGATATGCAGGAACTGGAAGCGCGCCTGAAAGAAGCGCGTGAATCTGGGGCGCGTCACGTGCTGATTGCTACCGACGGCGTGTTCTCGATGGACGGCGTGATTGCCAACCTGAAAGGCGTCTGCGACCTGGCGGATAAGTACGATGCACTGGTGATGGTTGATGATTCCCACGCGGTGGGTTTTGTCGGCGAAAACGGCCGCGGTTCCCATGAATACTGCGAAGTGATGGGGCGTGTCGACATCATTACCGGTACGCTGGGTAAAGCACTGGGCGGCGCGTCCGGTGGTTATACCGCAGCGCGTAAAGAAGTCGTGGAGTGGCTACGTCAGCGTTCCCGTCCGTACCTGTTCTCCAACTCACTGGCTCCGGCGATTGTGGCGGCGTCCATTAAGGTGCTGGAAATGGTTGAGTCCGGCCATGACCTGCGCGATCGCCTGTGGGCAAACGCCCGTCAATTCCGTGAGCAAATGTCCGCCGCTGGCTTTACGTTAGCCGGTGCCGATCACGCGATTATTCCGGTGATGTTGGGTGATGCAGTCGTTGCACAACAGTTCTCCCGTGAACTGCAAAAAGAAGGTATTTACGTTACCGGCTTCTTCTATCCGGTGGTTCCGAAAGGCCAGGCGCGTATCCGTACCCAGATGTCTGCGGCGCATACCCCTGAGCAGATTACGCGTGCTGTTGACGCGTTCACACGCATTGGTAAACAACTGGGCGTTATTGCCTGAGGATGTGAAATGAAAGCGTTATCCAAACTGAAAGCGGAAGAAGGCATTTGGATGACCGACGTTCCTGAACCGGAAGTCGGTCATAACGATTTGCTGATTAAAATCCGTAAAACAGCCATCTGCGGGACTGACGTTCACATTTATAACTGGGATGAATGGTCGCAAAAAACCATCCCGGTTCCAATGGTTGTTGGGCATGAGTATGTCGGCGAAGTAGTCGGCATCGGCCAGGAAGTGAAAGGTTTTAAAATCGGCGATCGCGTGTCGGGTGAAGGCCACATTACTTGCGGACATTGCCGTAACTGCCGTGGTGGGCGTACTCACCTGTGCCGCAATACGACCGGTGTCGGTGTAAACCGTCCAGGTTGTTTTGCTGAGTATCTGGTGATCCCGGCGTTTAACGCGTTCAAGATCCCGGATAACATCTCCGATGATTTAGCCTCAATTTTCGATCCGTTCGGCAATGCGGTTCACACGGCACTGTCGTTCGATCTGGTCGGAGAAGATGTGCTGGTTTCCGGTGCAGGTCCTATCGGGATTATGGCGGCAGCCGTCGCGAAGCACGTTGGTGCACGCCACGTTGTCATTACGGATGTGAATGAGTATCGCCTTGAGCTGGCGCGCAAAATGGGTATTACTCGCGCGGTAAACGTAGCGAAAGAGAACCTGACTGATGTCATGGCCGAGCTGGGTATGACCGAAGGGTTTGATGTGGGTCTGGAGATGTCCGGTGCGCCGCCAGCGTTCCGCGCCATGCTGGACACCATGAACCACGGCGGTCGCATCGCCATGCTGGGTATTCCGCCGTCAGACATGTCCGTCGACTGGACGAAGGTTATCTTTAAAGGGCTGTTTATTAAAGGTATTTACGGTCGCGAAATGTTTGAAACTTGGTACAAAATGGCTGCACTTATCCAGTCTGGTCTGGATTTGTCGCCAATCATCACCCATCGGTTCTCCATCGATGAGTTCCAGCAGGGCTTTGACGCGATGCGTTCAGGTCAGTCAGGGAAAGTGATCCTGAGCTGGGATTAACCGTTTCTGATTAATGGGTTCTGTGTGCTGTCCCCGGATATTTATGTTCATTAAATACCCGGGGATTTTTTTCTGGCGCGATCCCGCTTGTCCGGCGCATTTTAGGTCAAAGATAAGAATAACTTTCTCTGATCTTCTGCCGCGTAATATGCTAAAAATTGCCGTTAATTACATTGTTTGGCAGGATTTTATATGACCTATACTCCCGGCCTATTGAGCGTCATTATGCCGCTTTACAATACGGGTGAACCGTTCATTGCGTGTATGGATTCCCTGATCGCGCAAACCTGGAAAAATCTGGAGATCATCATCGTAAATGATGGCTCTACGGATAACTCGGCAGAGCTTGCTCAGGCCTATGCGGATCGTTATCCACACGTCCATTTGCTGCACCAGCGCAACGGGGGCGTCTCGGCAGCGCGAAATACCGGTATGGCGGTAGCAAAGGGCGAGTATATCGCTTACGTCGATGGTGACGACATTGCCTATCCGGAAATGTATGAAACGCTGATGAATATGGCGCTGCAGGACAATCTGGACGTTGCCCAGTGTAACGCCGACTGGTGTATTGCGGAAACGGGTCATACCTGGGCATCTATTCCCACCGATCGTATTCGTTCTACCGGCGTCATGACCGGGCCGGACTGGCTGCGCAAAGCACTTGCCAGTCGTCGCTGGCGGCATGTGGTCTGGATGGGGGTTTACCGTCATCAAACCATCCGCGACGCTGGGCTAACCTTTCTTTCCGGTCTGCACCACCAGGATATTATTTGGACGACGGAGTTTATGTTTAACGCCAAACGCGCGCGTTACACGGAGGTTCCGCTGTATAAATATTTCCTGCACGGCGCGTCCGTCAGTCGCCTGCCGCGTACCGGAGAGAAGAACCTGGCCTATCAGCGCCACTACATCAAAATTACCCGCCTGCTGGATAAGATGAATCATGATTACGCCGGGCGTATTCCGATTTACCCTGAATTCAAACAGCAGGTGATTTACGAAGCGCTACGCGTATGCCATTGCATCCGCAAAGAGCCAGACGAAAAGATTCGCCAGCGCATGATTGCCGAGGTGTTTGTATCGGGTATGTTCAAGCGAATGGTGAGCAATATTTGCAGCGTTAAGCTGGGTTATCAGGTGCTGTTATGGGCCATCCGGTTTAGCAAGTGGCGCGATAAATCACTGACGCCACGCCGTCTGGCCCATGTCACGCTGGGTCTGAAAGACTGATTACGACCAGCCCTGCCACTGCAGGCGCATATATTGTACCAGCGTGCTTTGGGTGATGCTCTCACCGAGCACGCTAAAGAATCGGCTAGCGTAAACGGGTTCTAACGGTTGCTTCGGTTTGCACAGTTTCACCCCGCGGAAAGGATTACGCGGCGCATCAGGCGTGCTGTTTTTCGGTGGCGTCAGATTTGGCGTAGAGGTATCTACCTGTGGTTCATTGAGCAGGCTGCTTGGGCGAACCAGCGTAATGTCAGCGGGCAGGTTATAAACCATTTGCTGCAATACGCGTACCGTCGAAGGATGAGGGTGCCCAATCGCGATAGCGGAACCGTTGCGGCGCGCCAGTTCGACCGCGCGGTTAAACTGGCGGCGAATGTCCGCTTCGTTTTGCGTGTCGTCGAGGAAGACTTTGCGTTTAATCACTTTCACGCCCGTTCCTCCTGCCGCACGCATGGACTGGCTGTTACCGATGGTCATACTGTCCAGGAAATAAAGATCGTACCGTTCCAGTGCCTGCATCACTTTCTGCATGCCAAACAGGCTGGAGGTCATCGCGCTGCCCATATGGTTGTTAAGCCCGACGGCATACGGCACTTTGCTTACCGCATCGCGAATAATCCGCTCAATCTCGTCGCTGCTCATCTCCGGGCGCAGGGTATCTTTCTCAAGCGGCTGTTTGCTGAGAGGCGCCATCGGCAGATGGATTAAGACTTCATGTCCGCTGTTATGCGCTTTGGTCGCCATCTCCCGTGCATGTGGTGCATTGGGCAGAACGGCAACGGAGATCGCAGAAGGCATCGCTAGCACCTGATTCTCGTTGTGCGGACGATAACCGAAATCGTCGATCACGATGGCAAGCTTACCGGCAAAAACAGAGGGAGCGAATGCCAGCAGGCTGGCGAGTGAGAATATTATGCGGCGAAACTGAGGCAAAACTTATCTTCCCAACCACGGCTGTGGATTGACCGCCTGACCCTGGCGACGAATTTCGAAATAGAGTGCGGGTCTGCCCTGACCGCCGCTGCTACCCACCAGGGCAATCGGCTGTCCGGCACGCACCTGCGTACCTACGCTGACCAGCGCGCTTTGGTTATAGCCGTACAGGCTCATATCGCCTTTACCGTGCTCAACCACGACCACCAGACCATAACCCTGAAGCCAGTCGGCCAGAATAACGCGACCGTCGGCAATGGCTTTCACTTCGGTGCCTTCAGATGCGCCAATGACCATCCCTTTCCAACGTAGCTCACCTTGCAGCTGTTCGCCATAGCGATGCAGCGTTGGGCCACGGACGGGCCAGAATGCCTGACCGCGCGGTGAACCTAACCCCCCGGTACGGGACATCAAGGATTTTTCGTTTTCGGTCGGCTTGTAGGTCGACCCTTTGCGCGATGCATCCTTTTGCTTATCGCGCACCGCCTGTGCTTCGCGGGCTTCACGTTCAGCGCGCGCTTTGGCGGCGGCCTCGGCCCGTGCAAGGCTGCTGCGTAGGCGGGATTCGTTGGCGCGCAGTTCGCTGAGCTGCTGCTGACCCTGCTGAATGGAGGACTCCAGCCCAGCGAGCGTTTTTTGGCGCTCGTTACGCGCCTGTTCCAGCTTGGCCTGTTGAGCGCGCTGCTCGTACAGCAGCGTTTGCTGCTCACTCTGTTTATCTTCCAGCTCGGCTTTCTGCGAATCGACCTCTTCGCGGGTTTGCTTCAACTGGGCGATGGTTTCCTGCCGCGCCTGGTTCAGATAGCCAAAATAGGCCTGCAGGCGCTGCCCGCGCTGACTCTCTTCGCCACTGAGGATTAACTGAATGCCGGTGTGCTCACCCTGACGAAACGCGGCGTCCAGTTGGGCGGCCAGGCTGCGTTCCTGTGCTGCTCGCTGCTTTTCCAGCTTCGCGAGGGCGGCGTTCATTTCGGCAATTTGCGCATTCAGTTGCGCCAGTGAATTTTGCGTTTCGCGCAGCTGTCGTGCCGCAACGGCGATGGCCTGTTCCTGGGCTTTAAGCTGGGCGAGGAGGGTGGAACGTTGCTGTTGTTGCTGGCGCACCGCGCGTTCTTTTGCCGCGATATCGGCCTGAATAGATTTGAGCTGGTCGCGTTCGTCCGCGTGGGCGGAAAAGGCGCACAACAATACGCCAGCGCTAATCACGCTGGCGTATAACAAGGGCCTGACTGAAAACCTACGCGGTTTTGCGGCCCATGTGATGGTATTAATCGCCTTTCCCCTCATGGGGAGGGATTATTCCACGATGAACAGCGGCTTACCAGTCATCTCTTGCGGGATTTCCATGCCCATCAGCGTCAGCATGGTCGGGGCGATATCGGAAAGTTTACCGCCATCGACAGCTTTGACGTTTTTACCACCGACATAAATCAGCGGAACCGGCAGGTTGGTATGTGCAGTATGTGCCTGACCGGTAGACGGATCGCGCATTTGCTCAGCGTTACCGTGGTCTGCGGTGATCAGCAATTGGCCGCCAACGGACTCAACCGCTTTGGCCACTTGCTCAACGCAGTGATCCAGCGCTTCAACCGCTTTAACCGCAGCATCCATTACCCCGGTATGACCGACCATGTCGCCGTTCGGGTAGTTACAGATGATGGTGTCGTATTTCCCGCTCTCAATCGCGGCAACCAGCTTCTCGGTCAGCTCTGCGGAGCTCATTTCTGGCTGCAGATCGTAGGTGGCTACTTTCGGCGAGTTGATCAGGATACGGTCTTCGCCTTTGAACGGCTCTTCTACGCCACCGTTGAAGAAGAAGGTCACGTGTGCATATTTTTCAGTTTCGGAAATACGCAGCTGGGTTTTGTCGTGCTTCGCCATCCACTCGCCGAGGGTATTCGCCAGAGACGTTGGTGGGTAAGCTACCGCTGTTTTGATGTCGGCCGCGTATTCGGTCAACTGTACAAAGTTGAGGTTAACCACTTTCTTACGCGCGAAGCCATCGAAGTCAGCGTTCACAAACGCGCGGGTGATTTCACGCGCACGGTCAGCACGGAAGTTCATGAAAATCAGCGTATCGCCGTCTTCCATTGCGGCATCGGCCTGGCCTTCTGCGCGGATCACGGTCGCTTTTACGAATTCGTCGTTTTCATCACGAGCATAAGCGGCCTGCAGACCTGCTACTGCGGTGTCAGCCTGGAATTCACCCTGGGCCAGCGTCATCAGGTCATACGCTTTTTCAACGCGATCCCAACGGTTGTCGCGGTCCATGGCGTAGTAACGACCAATAATGGACGCAACGCGACCTTTGCCCAGCGCGGCAAATTTTTCTTCGAATTTTTGCAGCGACTTTTCAGCGCTGCGCGGTGGTGTGTCACGGCCATCGAGGAAGGCGTGCAGATAGATTTTTTCTGCGCCGCGTTCTGCCGCCAGCTCAACCATCGCCAGGATGTGATCTTCGTGGCTGTGTACGCCGCCCGCAGACAGCAGACCCATGATGTGTACTGCTTTGCCGCTATTTTTCGCCTGGTCGACCGCATCGGTCAGTACCGGGTTAGTGAAGAAAGTCCGTTCTTTAATTTCAACATCCAGACGGGTCAGATCCTGATACACGATACGGCCCGCGCCCAGGTTGACGTGACCCACTTCGGAGTTACCCATCTGGCGGTCAGGCAGGCCGACTTCCAGACCAGATGCGTCAATCAGGGTATGTGGACGTTTGGCCCACAGAGCATCCATAACCGGGGTTTTAGCATTAAAAATGGCGTTATCCTGGCTGTCTTCGCGATAGCCGTAGCCATCCAGAATCACCAGTACCATAGGTTTTTTAGAAACCGACATTGCGACAACCTCACACTTAATAGATAAAAATAATTGCGTAATTTTACTACAGCTGAATCGATAAAGTAGCCCCCGAAGATCAAATAATGGGGTATAGCACGTCAGGGAGGACTCGGATTTACGTTTTTTTTTCCGTAGCGCCCCGCAAAAATGCAATCCAATGCACGCTCTGGCTGTATTTGCGCCAACGCGCAGGTATACTCTTTCCCTGGTTTTTTTAATCACTGAGTCGGGAGTTGTTACCCCCCATGCAAGAAATTATGCAATTTGTTAGTCGCCACCCTGTCTTGAGTATCGCCTGGATTGCGTTACTGGCGGCTGTATTATTTACGACCATCAAAAGCCTGACCTCGAAAGTGAAGGTGATTACCCGCGGCGAAGCCACTCGTCTTCTCAATAAAGAAGATGCGGTTATTGTGGATTTACGTCAGCGTGATGACTTCCGCAAAGGCCATATCGCCGGTTCAACTAACCTGTTGCCGAGCGAAATTAAAGCCAACAACTTCGGCGAGCTTGAAAAACACAAAGCCAAACCGGTTATTGTGGTTGACGGTTCTGGCATGCAGTGCCAGGAATCTGCAACTGCGCTGATTAAAGCGGGTTTTGAGCAGGTGTCCGTGCTGAAAGACGGCGTAGCAGGCTGGAGTGGTGAAAACCTCCCGCTGGTACGTGGCAAGTAACACCGTAAGTTAATATCGGAGATAAGTCATGGCCAACATCGAGATCTACACCAAAGCAACCTGCCCATTTTGCCATCGCGCAAAAGCGCTATTGAACAGCAAGGGCGTGAGTTTCCAGGAACTTCCGATTGACGGCGACGCCGTGAAGCGCGAAGAGATGATCAAACGCAGTGGTCGTACGACGGTTCCGCAGATTTTTATTGATGCACAGCACATTGGTGGTTGTGACGACTTGTATGCATTGGATGCGCGTGGTGGACTGGATCCCCTGCTGCGTTAAGGCGTACGGATAGTATTTAAAGGACAACACTAAAGGGTTTTCTAAACATGTCAGAACAAAATAACACTGAAATGGCTTTCCAGATCCAACGTATTTATACCAAGGATGTGTCTTTCGAAGCGCCAAATGCACCGCATGTTTTCCAGAAAGATTGGCAGCCAGAGGTTAAACTTGATCTTGATACTGCATCTACCCAACTGGCAGATGACGTGTATGAAGTTGTGCTGCGTGTCACCGTAACGGCTTCTCTGGGTGAAGAAACGGCGTTCCTGTGCGAAGTTCAGCAGGGCGGGATTTTCTCCATCAGCGGAATTGAAGGGACTCAGATGGCGCATTGCCTGGGTGCATACTGCCCGAACATCCTGTTCCCGTATGCCCGTGAATGCATCACCAGCCTGGTATCACGCGGTACGTTCCCGCAGCTGAACCTTGCACCGGTCAACTTTGATGCGCTGTTCATGAACTATTTACAGCAGCAGACTGGCGAAGGTACTGAAGAACATCAGGATGCCTGATGAATCAAAGTAATGCTTCAATGACTGTGATTGGTGCCGGCTCGTACGGCACCGCTCTTGCCATTACCCTGGCAAGAAACGGCCACCCGGTTATCCTGTGGGGCCACGATCCCAAACATATCGCAACGCTCGAGCACGATCGCTGCAACGTTGCGTTCCTTCCTGATGTGCCTTTTCCCGATACGCTGCGCCTGGAAAGTGATTTAGCCACTGCGCTGGCCGCCAGCCGTAATATTCTGGTGGTGGTGCCGAGCCATGTCTTTGGCGAAGTGCTGCGTCAGATCAAACCGTTGATGCGCTCTGATGCGCGCCTGGTTTGGGCGACAAAAGGTCTGGAAGCGGAAACGGGACGCCTGTTACAGGATGTCGCGCGTGAAGCGTTGGGGGATGCCATTCCGCTGGCGGTGATTTCCGGTCCTACGTTTGCCAAAGAACTGGCTGCAGGCATGCCTACGGCGATTTCGCTGGCGTCAACGGATGAGACGTTTGCTGACGATCTCCAGCAACTGCTGCACTGCGGCAAAAGTTTCCGCGTTTACAGTAACCCGGACTTCATTGGTGTACAGCTCGGCGGTGCAGTGAAAAACGTGATTGCCATTGGCGCAGGGATGTCTGACGGCATCGGCTTTGGTGCTAATGCCCGTACGGCATTGATCACCCGCGGGTTGACCGAAATGTCACGCCTTGGCGCGGCGCTGGGTGCCGATCCGGCGACCTTCATGGGCATGGCGGGTCTGGGCGATCTGGTGCTGACGTGTACCGACAACCAGTCGCGTAACCGCCGTTTTGGCATGATGCTCGGTCAGGGCATGGATGTTCAGGGCGCGCAGGACAAGATTGGCCAAGTGGTTGAAGGCTATCGCAATACGAAAGAAGTTCGTGAATTGGCGCACCGTTTTGGTGTCGAAATGCCAATAACCGAGGAAATTTATCAAGTATTGTATTGCGGAAAAAATGCGCGCGAGGCAGCATTGACGTTATTAGGTCGTGCACGCAAGGACGAGCGGAGCAGCCACTAGCCGTAAGGAACCGTTTTACTATAACGACCCGACCCGCGTAGAACGGGTTGGTCGTTTTGCTACCTTCTGTGGAGTACGCAATGCCGTGTGAAGAACTGGATATCGTCTGGAAAAATATTAAAGCAGAAGCCCGGGCACTGGCTGATTGTGAGCCAATGCTGGCCAGTTTTTACCACGCAACGCTGCTCAAGCATGAGAATCTCGGCAGCGCGCTAAGCTATATGCTGGCGAATAAGCTTGCGTCGCCAATCATGCCGGCGATTGCTATTCGTGAAGTGGTGGAAGAAGCCTACGCCGCCGATCCGGAAATGATTGCCTCGGCGGCCTGCGATATCCAGGCAGTGCGCACGCGTGACCCGGCTGTCGACAAATATTCCACCCCGCTTTTGTACCTGAAGGGCTTCCATGCGCTGCAGGCTTACCGCATCGGCCACTGGCTGTGGCATCAGGGGCGTCAGGCACTGGCGATCTTCTTGCAAAATCAGGTGTCCGTGACTTTCCAGGTCGACATTCATCCGGCGGCAAAAATTGGTCGTGGGATCATGCTCGATCATGCCACCGGAATTGTGGTGGGTGAAACCGCGGTGATCGAAAACGACGTCTCGATCCTGCAATCCGTCACCTTAGGCGGGACCGGTAAAGCGGGCGGCGATCGTCACCCAAAAATTCGTGAAGGCGTGATGATTGGCGCGGGCGCAAAAATTCTCGGCAACATCGAGGTTGGGCGCGGGGCGAAAATTGGCGCGGGTTCTGTCGTCTTACAGCCCGTACCGCCACATACCACCGCCGCAGGCGTTCCGGCACGGATTGTCGGTAAACCTGACAGCGATAAGCCGTCCATGGATATGGATCAGCATTTCAACGGGATACATCATACGTTCGAATGCGGCGATGGCATCTGATTTCGAGCTATCTTACTTGCCATATTGAACCTGGGCTGTGCTCGTCATCCTCACGTACTGCGTATTTCGAGCCCGGTGGCGCTGTGCTTACCGGGCCTACAAACCCCGTAGGTCGGATATGGCTTCAGCTGCCATCCGACAAAATCAACTGCGTAATACGGCGCCCGGATACCCCAGCTGGCGCCAGGCCTCATACACCACCACCGACACCGCGTTAGACAGGTTCATGCTGCGGCTGTCCGGCATCATCGGAATACGAATTTTTTGTTCTGCAGGCAGCGCGTCGAGAATGCTGGCGGGCAGGCCGCGCGTTTCCGGGCCAAACATCAGATAATCACCATCCTGATAGCTTACCGCGCTATGGGCCGGCGTCCCTTTGGTGGTCAGCGCAAAAAGACGTTGCGGATTTTCTGCAGCCACAAAGGCGGCGTAATCAGGGTGGCGCAGTACGGCGGTAAATTCGTGATAATCCAGCCCCGCGCGACGCAGGCGCTTGTCGTCCCAGGTAAAGCCCATGGGCTCAATAATATGCAGACGAAAGCCGGTATTGGCGCAAAGGCGGATGATATTGCCGGTATTTGGCGGGATTTCTGGTTCGAATAAAACGATGTTAAGCATACTGCCCCCTTAATAACGGGGGGCAGGATAGCAGAAAGGACGGGTACTATGCGACGGTCAGAGGCTGCGGTTTATAGCGTTGCAGCTTATAAAGCGTTGCGGCAGCAGCCAGCAGCGCGGGAACGCTGAGGAACATCAATATGCTGTCAGCCTGCCATTGCAGAGAAAGTAATTGGGCGCTGGTCATGGTCCCGGCGACGCCACCAAAGCGGCCCACGCCCTGCATCCAGGCAATACCTGTTGCGCGACAGTGGGTCGGGTAAAACGTTGCCGCCAGCGTCTGTAGTCCGGACTGTGCACCGTTCATGGTGATCCCCATCAGGAAGATCAGGGCGCCAAACAGAATGATGTGGTTATGTTCAAACCCGAGCGCCAGTGCAAACAGCATTGTCAGGATAAAACCGATGGAGACGACTTTGTGCGCTTCCCAGCGATCCATCAGCCAGCCGGCCAGCAGGATCCCCGCGGTACCGCCGAAGGTGAACAGTGATGTCAGCCAGGCAGATTCTGCCAGCGGGTAACCCATTCCCAGCATCAGCGTCGGCATCCAGCTCAGCAGCACATAATAGATAACCAGCCCCATAAAGTAGGTCATCCACAGCATCAACGTGCCCGGCAGCCACGGCATGCTGAACAACTGCGCCACGCTGCCTTTTTTGACGTCAGTCCGTTCTTCATCCAGATAAAAATGGGTGACCTGGTCTATATCACCTGGCATAAAGCGACGGGCAATTCGTTTGACCTGCGCGATCTCTTTCCCGCGATGGACCAGATACTTGACCGACTCCGGCAGAAATAACACCAGGAGGATGGTCAGCGCCAGCGGGGCAATTGCCCCGGCGAGCAGGACGCTGTGCCAGCCGTAGTTAGGAATCAGCCAGGAGGAGATAACCCCGCCACCTGCTGCACCGAGCGGGAAACCGCAGTACATGGTGTTAATCGCCATCGAGCGGCAGCGTTTTGGCGCAAATTCTGACACCAACGTGATGGCGTTCGGCATTGCTGCACCCAGCCCGAGTCCGGTGAGAAACCGCCAAAACGTTAACATATTCAGCGTCTGGGCATAGGCGGTGCCCAGACTGGCGAGACCAAAGAACAGGCAGGAAAAAACCAGTACGCGTTTACGTCCCATGCGATCGGAAATTGGCCCGGCCAGCAGGGCGCCAAATGAGAGCCCCAGCAGCGCGGCGCTTAATACCGGCCCGAGATCTTGTTTCTTGATCCCCCAGTCGGCTGAGAGGGTAGGGGCAATGTAGCCCATCGCCGCCGTGTCGAAGCCATCAATGGCCAGCACCAGAAAGCCAAGGACGATGATGACCCAATGAAAGCGTGAAAAAGGACTGTCATCTATCGCCTGCTGGATATTCACTTTACCGGAATAAACCATGTCACCCTCGCCCGTTATGATGGTTGTTGTCGTGTGGATTATTATTGTGTGGGTTGTTGTTGTATTAGCTTGTATATACATTTGGCAGGTGAATAAAAAGTTGTCAAATATATTGAGTGTAAATGTTAACTGGTCGTTATTTTTGCATAAAAAATGGCCGGGCTGAGAACAGGCCGACCATTCAGAGTGTAGGGTTTTACGGGGTACGGTTACGCGGCGCTACCCTGGACGAGAGGTGCCAGAGCGGCGGGCAGTTGCTTTCCCAGCTCTTGTACCAGTGAGTCACGGCTGATTTCACGAATGGATTTTGCACCGGTCAGCGTCATCGCCACTTTCATTTCTTTCTCAATAAGGTTCAACAGGTTAGCGACACCTGCCTGACCGTGGGTCGCCAGTGCATACAGGTAAGCACGGCCCAGCAGTACGGTATCTGCACCCAGTGCAATCATGCGCACCACGTCCAGGCCGTTACGGATGCCGCTGTCTGCCAGAATCGCAATATCGCCTTTCACCGCGTCGGCAATGGCGGGCAGCGCACGCGCAGAAGACAGCACGCCGTCCAGCTGGCGGCCGCCGTGGTTCGAGACCACGATGCCGTCGGCGCCAAAGCGTACGGCATCGCGAGCATCTTCTGGATCGAGGATCCCTTTGATCACCATCGGACCGTCCCAGAATTCACGGATCCACTCGAGGTCTTTCCAGGAGATGGACGGATCGAAGTTGTTTGCCAGCCAGCCGATGTAATCCTCCAGGCCGGTGGGTTTACCCAGGTAGGCCGAGATATTGCCTAAATCATGCGGACGACCGTTCAGGCCAACGTCCCACGCCCACTGCGGATGGGTTACCGCCTGCCAGTAACGGCGCAGCGCGGCATTCGGACCGCTCATCCCGGAATGTGCGTCACGGTAGCGTGCGCCGGGCGTGGGCATATCGACGGTAAAGACCAGTGTGGAGCAGCCTGCTGCTTTAGCACGTTCCAGCGCGTTACGCATAAAACCGCGATCGCGCAGGACGTACAGCTGGAACCACATCGGACGCTTGATGGTCGGGGCAACTTCTTCAATCGGGCAGACGGAAACCGTCGAAAGCGTAAACGGAATGCCTTTGGCGTCAGCGGCAGCGGCGGCCTGAACTTCGCCCCGGCGGGCATACATGCCGCACAAGCCAACCGGCGCTAATGCCACCGGCATCGACAGTTTTTCGTTGAACAGGGTGGTTTCCAGACTCAGGTCGGCCATGTTCTTCAGCACGCGCTGGCGTAGTGCCACCTCCGATAAATCTTCGACGTTACGGCGCAGGGTATGCTCTGCATAGGCACCACCGTCGATGTAGTGGAACAGGAAGGGGGGCAGAATGCGCTGGGCTGCGGCGCGATAATCGCTGGCTGCTGAAATAATCATGAGTTGTTCTCCCTGCTAATTTCATTATGGTCACCGGGCAGACGGGTAATACGCGCCTGGCGGGCCTGGTCTTCATCAAAACATTTAATGGTGGTGTGGACAAAGCTGAGGTGCGCCATCATCGCCTTACGCGCGCCATCAGCGTCCCCGGTGACAATCGCGTCCAGCACGGCAAGGTGCTGTGCTGTGAGCTGTGAAAACACAGGTGGCACCAGGTACATACGCTGGCGGCTCTGTTTTACCGAGGACTGCAATACGTCGAAGAAACCGCGCATGGTCTGGAGCAGCACCACGTTGTGCGACGCTTCCGCAATGGCGAGGTGAAAGCGAACGTCTGCTTGTGAGGCGAGATCCGGGTCCTCACTCTGCGTGGCCTCAAAACATAGCCTGATTTTCTCTTTGTCGGCAGTTGTAGCGCGCATCGCGGCATGCCACGCGGTGCTGGCCTCAATGGCGTGGCGGGCTTCGAGAATATCGAAGCTGTAATCCGGGTCATCCGCCATCAGGCTTTTCAGCGGCTGAACGATGTTTTGTTCGGACCAGGCTTCATGCTGCCAGCGGACAAACGTCCCGCCGCCGCGACGGCTGAGCAGCACGCCTTCACTGACCAGCTTTGCCAGCGCCTCGCGCAGTGAATTACGCGACACGCCGAGCTGTACGGCCAGCTGGCGCTCGGCGGGCAACTTCATGCCCGCCTCCAGCTGTTGTTCTTCAATCAGCGCCCGCACGCGAGTAGCGACCTCGTCGGACAGGCGTCTGGGCATCACTATCATGGGATCATCCAGGTTAAGACATAGGCCTGAAGCGTGGTAATCACACCCACCATACAGGTGAATATCAGGCTGTGTTTCACGGTAAAGCGGAACAGGTCAGACTCTTTACCCACCAGCCCCACGGCCGCACAGGCGATGGCGATAGATTGCGGGGAGATCATTTTGCCGGTTACGCCACCGGTGGTATTTGCCGCCACCAGCAGTACATCGGAGACACCGATTTGCTGCGCTGCCGTTGCCTGTAGGGCTGCGAACAGTGCGTTAGAAGAGGTATCTGACCCGGTCAGGAATACGCCCAGCCAGCCGAGGAACGGCGAGAAGAAGGTAAAGGCGCTGCCGGTGTGTGCCAGCGCTAATGCCAGCGTCGAAGACAGTCCTGAGTAGTTAGAGATAAATGCGAATGCCAGTACCATCCCGATGGAATAGATGGGCAACGCCAGCTCTTTCAGCGTGCTGCCGAAGGTTTGCAGGGCGGCAGAGGGCTTCATTTTCAGCCAGACGATAGACAGCAGGGCGGCAAACAGAATGGCGGTGCCGGTCGCTGAGAACCAGTCAAACTTGTATACCGCCGCGTAGGCCGTGGCTTCGTGTACCACCGGCGGCATGCGGGCCACCAGTTTGTCGAGGAACGGTACCGGAACATTCACCACCCAGTGATACATCGCGCCGCCAGGGGCAAACAGCGCTTTAAACGGTGGGATGCTCCACAGCGTGACCGTTGCTGTCAGAAACAGGAACGGTGACCAGGCGCGAACCACCTGGCCGGCGGTGTAGTGAGTGCGGGCCAGCGTTTGATCGACCTGTGAAGCACCCATGTCGCCAAAGCGGAAGATGCGTACCGGCTGCCAGCGTTTCAGGAACAGCGTCAGACACACCAGTGACACCAGAGAAGAGATGATGTCCGGCAGTTCTGGCCCGATAAAGTTAGAGCTGAGGTACTGCGCGATGGCAAAGGAGCCGCCTGCGACCATTACCGCCGGCCAGGTCTCTTTCACGCCGCGCCAGCCGTCCATAATCGCCATGATCCAGAACAGCACGATAATCGTCAGGAACGGCAGCTGGCGGCCTACCATCTGGCCGATTTCAAAACTGTCCAGCCCGGTAACCTGACCAGCAACCAGGATCGGAATACCCATTGCGCCAAACGCCACCGGCGCGGTGTTTACAATCAGGCACAGACCTGCGGCGTACAGCGGGTTAAAGCCCAGGCCAACCAGCAGTGCGGCGGTAATCGCCACCGGGGCGCCAAATCCTGCAGCCCCCTCGAGGAATGCACCAAAGCAGAAGCCGACAATCAGCATCTGCAGACGCTGGTCCGGGGTAATCGACAGAATTGAGGAACGGATAATGTCGAACTGCCCGGTCTTGACCGAAATCTTATAGACGAATACGGCGGCGATGATTATCCAGGCAATCGGCCACAGACCATAGAAGAAGCCGTACACCACGGATGCCAGCGCGTGATCGACCGGCATTTTGTAGAACAGCAAGGCGACCAACAGGGCAATCCCTACCGTCCACGTCGCAGCGACATAACCTTTCAGCTTGAGCTTAATCAGCGCGAAGAAAAAGAACAGAATAGGGAGTGAGGCAATCAGGCTTGAAAGCCAGATGTTACCGGCCGGGTCGTAGTTTTGTTGCCAGAGATTCATTGCAGGTCTCCTGGGGGCCGCCGACATAATGCAATGAGTCTGTGCTCATCTCGTCGTCACACTATGTGTAAAAGTGGCCCTGCCAATATTGTTGTGTAGGGGTAATGACAACGAATGGTTAATCAGATGTTATTTATTGGCAACGACATTGTAAGTTATTTTTAACGAAATGTGAGGGGGTATTCGGATCTGGCTAAAATTGGTAGGGCCAATTGGCGGGGAAATAGGAGACCGGGCAAACGGACGTTGCCCGGAGGGTGATCAAAACTCAGTCTTTGAAAAGCCAGTCATCTCTTTCAGGCCCATTTCACGACCCAGTTCGGTCATCGGGTGTACGATCACCAGGCCGCGCACGCTTTTCTTCAGCTTGCCCATGTCGGCCTGCTCTTTTTTGGTGATGGCGCGACGGAACGGGAGCTTGCTGAGCTTTTGTGCTTCTTTGCTCAACTTCTGACCGTGAACTTCACGCAGGCGCACGATCTCGGCTTCCAGCGTTTCTTTTTCTTTTTCCAGCTCGGCATATTTGTCGGCGGCTTCAACCAGTGACAGGTCTGCCTGCTGGTGGCGGATGGCGTCCAGGCGATCGCTCAGACGTTTAATTTCGTTTTTTTCGACTTCTTTCATAGGATAGCTTCTGCTAAAAATAGGATGAATATCCTATAGTATGCGCGCAGAGGGGGATTATTCTCAACTAATCGAAGATAAATAATCAAATGCTGCAAGTATTATTTCGCTAATGAAAATGTTAGCTGTTTGATTAAAAAGGGATTTTAAGAAATAAGATCGTTGATGGTGCTTTTTGTCGGTGGCGGCATAGTGAAGCACGTTTTCCTCAATATAATTAACCATCCGATCCTAAACTTAAACCATCGACCGCGCAGGCGGGTCGCGGATAATACATGGAGGATGAATCATCATGGCGAAAATAGGCGAGAACGTTTCGATTCTTATTGATAAAACCATCGATTTTATGGCGTCAAGCCAGGCTTTTCGTGAGTACTTGAATAAAACGCCGCCGCGTAACACGGTGCCTTCTGAGGTCCCGCAGGAAAACGTGCCGCTGTATCTGCAGCGTCTGGAGTACTATCGCCAGCTGTATCGACCGCAGCAGGATGAGAAGTAAATCGGTATGACGTTATTTCTGAAAGGCTTTCTTTAAGCTGATTTTAGAAATCAGCTCGGTCAGAGAGAGCACCATGGTTGAGCGTACCATTTGCTGGTAGCGCTGGATTTGCATGGCGTACAAACCCGAGTCTGAGGTATCAAACTGGGGCGGGGGCGGGAGCGCCGTCACGCAGTGCAGTTCACCAAACGGTCCGAGAATTTCGTCGTCGGTGAACGCATATTCATTACCGTCGTGATTCAATTCCTCACGCAGCGCCATCAGCAGTTCCGCATCTTCATACTCAGGGCGGCTGAGCACACCCAGGCCGTAGATCAGCTTCAGACGGACCGACAGATCGCCCAGCGGCCCGTCGCCGTCGAGCAACGGTTCCACTGCATATTTAACCGCGTAGTCGTCTTTGCGAAATACCTGAAGCACCAGGATATTCACCGCCTCGGTGAGTAAATCTACGGCGGTGATGAGGAAGCTGCGTACGGTTTTGCCAGCATTCAGACGCTCAAGCACACGATTTTCAAAGGCCTGCGTTTGTTCCATTATTGCCTGCATATCTGACAATCTGATATTCGGGCGCAGGCTGACCTGCGCCGCACTGTGGATCATTTGGTTGCGTTATATGCGTTAACCGCCTCCGCCACCACGTCGCTGTTGGCATCCAGCCCGGAAACCTGTGCCAGCGCGGCCTGTGGGCCTTTTTCGTCAATCAGCGCTGCCAGTTCCTGCGCCTGCGGGTCTTCTTCACTGCGGTAATGCATCGCCGCAGCAATACCCTGCACCAGATTAACGTGCGGCAGGCCGTACTCCAGCGTGCCGAGCAGCGGCTTGATTAAACGGTCGCCTGCGCTCAGTTTACGCAGCGGCTGGCGGCCCACGCGCTCAACGTCATCTTTCAGGTACGGGTTTTCGAAACGACTGAGGATTTTCTGAATGTATGCTGCATGTTTTGCCGCATCAAAGCCATAGCGTTTGATCAGTACCGCGCCGCTCTCTTCCATCGCACCTTTTACCACTGTGCGGATTTTCTCGTCGAGAATCGCGTCACGGATGGTCTGATGACCGGTCAATTTTCCGAGGTACGCGGTTATAGCATGCCCCGTGTTCAGCGTGAAGAGCTTACGTTCGACAAATGCCATCAGGTTATCAGTTAATTCCATTCCCGGGATGTTTGGCAACTCGCCTTTAAACTGGGTTTTGTCGACAATCCACTCGCTGAAGGTTTCTACGGTCACTTCCAGCGGGTCGTTGGTGGCAGAGGCGGAAGGCGGAACAATACGGTCTACGGCAGAATCGACAAAACCAACGTGTTCTTCAACCCAGGCTTTATCCGCATCGTCCAGCGCGTTCAGCACGTGACCTTTCAACTGGGTGGTGCCACGCACCATGTTTTCGCAGGCAATGATATTCAGAGGGGTGCTAATACCCTGCGCTTTACGTTTGATCAGCCCTTTGGCGATGGCAGGCGCAATGCGTTCCAGCACGACCGGACCAACCGCGGTGGTCACGAGATCAACCTGGGCAATCAGTTCAACGACATCGTCGCCGATGCTGCTGACGGCGTTAACGCCGGAAACGGTATCAACCTGCTCATTTTCACCGACAACATGAACCTGATAGCTATGACGGGCATTCAGGGCGTCGAGAACCACCTGATTTACATCCGCAAACGTCAGTTGTATCCCCGCGTCTGCCAGCAGTTTGCCGATAAAGCCACGACCGATATTACCTGCGCCAAAATGTAATGCTTTCATAGTATTAACCTTCATTAATGTTTTTACCCAAGAGGGCTGGGGTGAGGCTTTTCCCTCAACCTAACCCTCTCCACAAGGGAGAGGATTTTGTAGGCCCGGTAAGCATGAGTCTTACCGGGCAATAACGCTTACTTACGACCTGCCAGCAGTTCCAGCACTTCATCTACGCTGGTGGTCTGCGCCAGACGTTCGATCACGGATTCATCATCCAGCGCGTTGGTCAGGCTGGTAATCACCTGGATGTGCTCATTGTTACGCGCGGCGATACCAATCACCAGGCGGGCAATGTCGTCTTCTTCTTCACCGAAGCGCACACCTTCCGGGTACTGACAGAACACGATGCCGGTTTTCAGCACGCGATCTTTAGCTTCGATGGTGCCGTGCGGTACCGCAATGGACTCACCCAGGTAGGTAGAGGTCAGTTTTTCGCGATCCAGCATTGCCTGGACGTATTCCGGCTCAACATAGCCGCCTTTCACCAGTTGCTCACCGGCAAACAGAATGGCTTCTTCTTTGTTGGTGGCTTTACGGCCAAGGAAGATATTCTCCGCACCCAGTTTGAACAGGTTGTTATCACCTTCATCAAAACTGTCTTTCAGGTGGTCACGTACCTTCTCTTCGTTAACGTTGTGGCGCTGTGCGGCAACCAGACGCTCGGTCAGGCTAGTGTACAGACCGCTGTCGAGGAAGTTGGTCAGCGAAATGTGCTGCGCCTGCGGAACCTGGCGCATAGCGCGTTCGGTCAGGTCACGGTGGGTAATGACCAGATCCACATCCGGCGGCAGATTGTTAATCGCGCTGTTGGTGACGGAGATCTGAGACAGACCGGCATCCTGCACTTTCTTGCGCAGTACGCCTGCACCCATTGCGCTGGAGCCCATACCGGCATCACAGGCAACGATGATTTTACGCACATGGCTCAGGTCGTTGGTGACATCGCCCGCAGACAGCGGAGATGAACCTTTGGATTCTGCTTTCATGTCGTGCATGCGACGGGTCGCTGCATCAATGTCATCTTCTTCTTTCACTTTGCTGGTTTTCAGCAGAATGGCTGAGACCACAAAGGAGACCGCCATGGCCGCACAGATTGCCGCGATGTTAGCGAAGTACGCGCCTTTTGGCGTCATGGCCAGTACGGCCAGGATAGAGCCCGGAGAGGCCGGAGAAACCAGACCGCCGCCGAGGATAGTTAGCGTAAATACGCCGGTCATACCGCCGAGGATAACGGCCAGGATCAGACGTGGGTTCATCAGCACGTACGGGAAGTAGATTTCGTGGATACCGCCCAGGAAGTGGATGATAGCCGCACCGCCCGCAGACTGTTTAGCGCTACCGCGACCGAAGAACATGTACGCCAGCAGGACGCCCATACCCGGACCCGGGTTTGCTTCAATCAGGAAGAAGATGGATTTGCCCATCTCATGGGACTGCTGAATGCCCAGCGGTGAGAAAATACCGTGGTTGATGGCGTTGTTGAGGAACAGGATTTTCGCCGGTTCAACAAAGATAGACGCCAGCGGCAGCATGTCATGGACAACCATGAAGTTAACGCCTGCTGCCAGAATTTTGGACAGGGCTTCAACCAGTGGGCCAATGCCGAGGAACGCCAGGATAGCGAGGATCATCCCGATGATGCCGGCGGAGAAGTTGTTCACCAGCATCTCAAAGCCGGATTTAATCTTACCGTCAACCCAGTTATCGAAGTGTTTAATCGCCCAGCCGCCCAACGGACCGGCAATCATTGCGCCGAGGAACATCGGCATATCGGCACCGACGATCACACCCATTGTGGTGATGGCACCGACCACACCGCCGCGATCGCCACCCACCAATTTACCGCCGGTGTAACCAATCAGCAGCGGCAGAAGATAGGTGATCATAGGGCCAACGAGCTTAGCCAGCGTTTCGCTCGGCAACCACCCTGTCGGAATGAATAATGCGGTGATAATACCCCACGCGATAAACGCGCCGATATTCGGCATCACCATGTTGCTGAGGAATCGACCAAAGCTTTGCACTTTGATCTTAATATCGGATGACATAAAAACACCCCTTCTTATGTTTGCTATCGCGCAGGCTGAAAGCCCGAGGTTTGTTAATGTAGCGGCAGGAGGTAGCCGGACCCTGTAGATACTGCGAAATCTGGCACTGAATCGTTCAACTGTCCAGTCGACGCCTTTTTATGTGATATTCGTCACGTAAATATAGGGTGTATGGCGGTAGTTAATGTGATATTCATCACAAAACACCAGTACAAAAAAACACCTCACGGTTAGAATTCACCCAAAAAGGCAGAAAAATGTGAATTGGTTCATGTTTTATGTTGGCGTGTTTGTTGAGTCTTTGTGATCTGAATCACAAGAAATTTTCATCTGTTTTTTTCCCAGTGTGATCTGAAGCAGATTCTCCCCCGCCCATTTTTTGCGGAAAATAAAGCAACTTTTACTCAGAAAATATATTTTTTTTGTGGTATGGCAAAAATTGCCAACTCCAGTTATGTTCAAGACATCAGCCAGGGTACATACGGCTGCCAGCACAAAAAAACTCTAATTAGTGTGAATTCGAGGCAGGTATGTTTCTAAATTATTTCGCGTTGGGCGTGCTCATTTTCGTCTTCCTGGTTCTGTTCTACGGAATCATCGCCATCCATGATATTCCCTACAACATGGCTAAAAAGCGTAACCATCCCCATGCCGATGCGATTCATACGGCGGGCTGGATTAGCTTGTTTACGCTCCATGCCATTTGGCCGTTCCTGTGGATTTGGGCCACGCTCTACCAACCCGAACGCGGCTGGGGAATGCAAAACCATATTCAGCCAATGACGGGCAACCCTGATATTGACGCTCTTGCGAAGCGCGTAGCCGATCTGGAACAAAAACTGGCTGCGGTGCAACCCGCCGCTGATAAGAACACGCAGGAGCGCTGATCATGGATCTGTTGATTGTTTTGACCTACGTGGCATTTGCCTGGGCCATCTTTAAGATATTCCGTATCCCGGTAAACCAATGGACGCTTGCTACCGCAGCTTTAGGTGGCGTGTTTATTGTTGCGGGCCTCATTTTATTAATGAACTATAACCACCCGTATACCTACACTGCGCAAAAAGCGGTGATCTCCATTCCAATTACGCCGCAGGTTACGGGGATTGTGAGTGAGGTTACCGATAAAAATAATCAGCTGATTAAAAAAGGCGAGGTGTTGTTCAAACTCGATCCAGGCCGCTACCAGGCGCGCGTCGACAGGCTGCAGGCCGACCTGGTTACCGCAACGCACAATATCGATAATTTAAAAGCGCAACTTTCGGAAGCGGTCGCCAACACCACGCGAGTGTCCGCCGAGCGCGATCGTCTGTATAAAGATTATCAACGCTATCTGAAAGGCAGCCAGGCGAAGGTTAACCCGTTTTCTGAAAGCGATATCGACAACGCCCGCCAAAACTACCTGGCACAAGATGCGCTGGTGAAAGGCTCCGTTGCGGAACAAACCCAGATCCAAAGTCAGTTAGACAGCATGGTTAACGGCGAGCAGTCGCAGGTTGCCTCTCTGCGTGCTCAGCTTGCTGAAGCCAAATACAATCTGGATCAGACCGTCGTGCGTGCGCCAAGTAATGGCTATATCACGCAGGTGCTGATCCGTCCGGGGACCTATGCCGCTGCGCTGCCTCTGCGACCGGTGATGGTCTTTATTCCGGAACAGAAACGCCAGATTGTGGCCCAGTTCCGCCAGAACTCATTGCTGCGTCTTGAACCGGGCGATGAAGCGGAAGTGGTGTTTAATGCGCTACCAGGCCAGGTTTTCTCCGGTAAATTGACCAGCATTCTGCCGGTTGTGCCGGGAGGTTCTTATCAGGCTCAGGGCGCATTGCAGTCCTTAACGGTGGTGCCGGGTACCGATGGCGTGCTGGCAACGATTGAACTGGAGCCGAATGCCGAAGTTGACGCCTTACCGGACGGCATTTATGCCCAGGTGGCGGTTTACTCCGACCATTTCGCCCACGTGTCGGTGATGCGTAAAGTACTGCTGCGTATGACCAGCTGGATGCATTACCTTTATTTAGATCATTGAGACCGTCGTCACCTGCCATTTGCCGTGGCCTGAGCCATACTGATATTTTTGTTGGCAAAAAGGACACGGCATGAAACTCATTGGTAGCTACACCAGCCCTTTTGTGCGAAAAATCTCTATTCTGTTGCTGGAAAAGGGCATTACCTTCGAATTCGTTAATGAACTCCCCTACAACGCCGAAAACGGCGTGGCGCGCTACAACCCGTTAGGAAAAGTGCCCGCGCTGGTCACCGATGAGGGCGAGTACTGGTTCGATTCGCCAATCATCGCCGAATACATTGAGCTGCTGGATATTGCGCCAGCCATGTTACCGCGCGATCCGCTGGCGGCGCTGAAGGTGCGTCAGATTGAAGCGCTGGCGGACGGTATTATGGATGCTGGACTTGTCTCCGTACGCGAACAGGCCCGGCCAGCCGCACAGCAATCAGAAATCGAACTGCTGCGCCAGCGCGAGAAAATTACCCGCAGCCTGGATGTGCTGGAAGGCTATCTGGCAGACGGCACCCTGAAAACGGACACGGTGAATCTGGCCACCGTCGCCATCGCCTGCGCCGTGGGTTATCTCAATTTCCGCCGCGTCGCACCCGGCTGGTGTGTTGACCGACCGCGACTGGTTAAACTGGTGGAAACGCTCTTTCAGCGTGAAAGTTTTGCCCGCACGGAACCGCCAAAGGCTTGATGCGTATTATGTCCGCCTGAGCAAACTCACGGTACAATCCCCCCATATTGCTATCCCTCTCCCCGGCGGAGAGGGCCACCAACAGCCAGGCCCTTTCATGACAACCGACATGCGTTCACTCTACAGCCAGCTTCCTGCGATCGATCGTTTATTGCGCGACAGCGCCTTTCTTGCCTTACGTGAGTTTCACGGTCATACCCGAGTGGTGGAGCTTCTTCGCCATATGCTCGACGAAGCCAGGGAAACGATTCGCGACACGCAGGCACTCCCGGCGTGGAGTGACGACTGGGCGCAAGAAGCCAGCGCCCGGCTGGAACGTGAGTCGCACAGCGCGCTGCGTCCGGTCATCAACCTGACGGGTACGGTGCTGCACACCAACCTGGGTCGTGCGTTGCAGGCGCAAGAAGCGATTGAGGCGGTGATGCAGGTGATGCACGCGCCGGTGACGCTGGAGTATGACCTCGACGGCGCCGGTCGTGGGCATCGCGATCGTGCGCTGGCGGACCTGTTGTGTCGCATTACGGGAGCCGAAGATGCCTGCATCGTTAATAACAATGCGGCAGCGGTGCTGCTGATGTTGGCTGCAACCGCCAATGGTAAAGAGGTGGTGGTTTCACGCGGTGAGCTGGTGGAAATTGGCGGCGCATTTCGTATTCCGGACGTGATGCGCCAGGCCGGGTGCGTTCTACATGAGGTCGGTACCACTAACCGGACGCACGCCAGCGATTACCGTCAGGCAGTGAATGAAAATACCGGTCTGTTGATGAAAGTGCATACCAGCAATTACAGCATTGAAGGCTTTACCAAAACGGTGGATGAAGCCGAGCTGGCGGCGATCGGTCATGAGCTGGATATTCCGGTGGTGACGGATCTGGGCAGCGGCTCGCTGGTGGATCTCAGCCTGTACGGTTTACCCAAGGAGCCGATGCCGCAGCAGTTGATTGCCGCGGGTGTTAGCCTGGTCAGCTTCTCGGGCGACAAGCTGCTGGGCGGGCCGCAGGCCGGAATTATCGTCGGTAAGAAAGAGATGATTGCCCGGCTGCAGCGTCATCCGCTGAAACGTGCGCTGCGGGCCGATAAAATGACCCTGGCGGCACTGGAAGCCACGCTGCGGCTTTATTTGCATCCGGAAGCACTGGCGGAAAAATTACCCACGCTGCGCCTGCTCACCCGTAAGGAAGAGGCGATCCGCGAACAGGCACAACGCTTACAGGCACAGCTCGAACAACATTATGGCGGCGAGTTTGCACTGAACGTGATGCCTTGTCTGTCGCAGATTGGCAGTGGTTCGCTACCGGTTGATAGACTGCCCAGCGCGGCATTAACCTTTACCCCGCATGACGGGCGCGGTAGCCGCCTTGAGGCCCTGGCTGCCCGCTGGCGCGCGCTACCGGTGCCGGTTATTGGGCGAATTTATGATGGCCGCTTATGGCTGGATCTGCGCTGTCTTGAAGACGAGCCCCGGTTTATGGAGATGATGCTGAAATGATTATTGCAACAGCCGGACACGTTGACCACGGAAAAACCACGTTATTACAGGCGATTACCGGTGTGAATGCCGATCGTCTGCCGGAAGAAAAAAAACGTGGCATGACCATCGATTTGGGCTATGCCTACTGGCCGCAGCCGGATGGCCGCGTGCTGGGGTTTATCGACGTTCCCGGACATGAAAAGTTTCTGTCCAACATGCTGGCGGGCATCGGCGGCATCGATCACGCGCTGTTGGTGGTGGCCTGCGATGATGGCGTGATGGCGCAAACGCGGGAGCATTTGCAGATCCTGCAACTGACGGGCAATCCGCAGCTCACCGTGGCGCTGACCAAAGCCGATCGCGTGGATGACGCGCGTATTGACGACGTGCGTGCAGAGGTGCAGTCAACGCTGGCAAACTTTGGTTTTGCCGGGGCGACACTTTTCGTGACCGCCGCCAGTGAAGGGCTGGGTATTGATGCATTACGTGAGCATCTGCTGCAGCTGCCTGCGCGAGAGCTGGCCCGCAATCACACCTTCCGGCTGGCAATTGACCGCGCCTTTACGGTGAAGGGGGCGGGCCTGGTAGTTACCGGCACGGCGCTCAGTGGTGAAGTGAACGTTGGCGACACGCTGTGGCTGACTGGGGTCAACAAACCGATGCGCGTGCGTAGTCTGCATGCGCAAAACCAGGCCACTGAGTACGCTCATGCCGGGCAGCGTATTGCCCTGAATATTGCTGGCGATGCGGAGAAAGAACAGCTCACCCGCGGTGACTGGCTGTTGTCCGATGCACCGCCGGATGCCTTGACCCGCGTCATTGTCTCTTTAGAGCACGCCGCCCCGCTGACACAGTGGCAACCGCTGCATATTCACCACGCGGCCAGCCACGTGACCGGGCGTATTTCCCTGCTCGAAGGGACGCTGGCGGAGCTGGTGTTTGATACGCCGCTGTGGCTGGCCGATAACGACAGACTGGTGCTGCGCGATATTTCTGCCCGCACGACGCTTGCGGGTGCACGCGTGGTGACGCTCAACCCGCCGCGTCGTGGCAAGCGTAAACCGGAGTATCTGCAGTGGCTATCGGCGCTGGAAAACGCACAGAATGACGGCGACGCGCTGGCAGTGCATCTGACGCGTGGCGCGGTGAACATCCCCGATTTCGCATGGGCGCGCCAGCTTAACGGCGACGGGATGCGCCCGTTGATTGAGCAACATGGTTTTATTCAGGCTGGATATAGCCTGTTGAATGCCTCTGTCGCCGCCCGCTGGCAGCGTAAAATTTTGGATACGCTGGCGACGTACCACGAGCAGCATCGCGATGAGCCGGGACCGGGGCGTGAGCGTCTGCGGCGCATGGCGCTGCCGATGGAAGACGAAGCGCTGGTCCTGCTGCTGATCGAAAAAATGCGCGATAGCGGCGTTATCCATAGCCACCATGGCTGGCTGCATTTACCGGACCATAAGGCCGGCTTTAGCGATGAGCAGCAGGCCATCTGGCAAAAAGTTGAGCCTCTCTTCGGCGATGAGCCGTGGTGGGTGCGGGACCTGGCGAAAGAAACGGGCACTGATGAGCAGGCCATGCGTCTGGCGCTACGGCAGGCAGCGCAGCAGGGCATCATTACCGCGATCGTCAAAGATCGCTATTATCGTAACGATCGCATCGTGGCTTTTGCCAATATGATCCGCGAACTGGATCTGGAAAGAGGATCAACCTGTGCCGCTGATTTCCGCGACAGGCTGAATGTGGGACGTAAATTGGCTATCCAAATTCTGGAATATTTTGACCGTATTGGGTTTACCCGTCGCCGGGGAAATGATCATTTATTACGCGATGCATTACTGTTTCCCGAAAAGTAATGACACAATTAATTCATAGAAAACATGAATTAATACAAAATAGCGGTTGATTTATATAAGCACATTAGATTTTAAACCTAATGTGCTTTTTTAATTTCTGGTGTTATTAAAATAACAACCACGATCATATTTTGATGGGATTTTCACACGTATGCTGCCTACCTCTTTAGAGTAATTAAGGATTGTACAATGGCTGCTTCAACATTTTTTATCCCATCTGTGAACGTAATCGGTACTGGTGCATTGAAGGATGCCATGAATACAATGGCGGAATATGGATTCCGTCGTACGTTAATCGTGACGGATGCCATGCTGACCCAATTAGGGATGGCGGGCGATATTCAAAAGGCCTTACAGGAACGTGATATTTTCAGTGTTATTTTTGATGGTACACATCCTAACCCAACTACCAGCAACGTTACGGCGGGTCTGAAACTTCTGCAAGAACACCAGTGTGATAGCGTTATTTCCCTGGGCGGCGGCTCACCACATGACTGTGCGAAAGGCATTGCGCTGGTGGCGGCTAACGGCGGCGACATTCGTAACTACGAAGGCGTTGACCGTTCTGCAAAACCACAGCTGCCGATGATTGCCATCAACACCACGGCGGGTACGGCATCTGAAATGACCCGTTTCTGCATCATCACTGATGAAGAACGCCACATTAAAATGGCGATTGTTGATAAGCACGTGACCCCGCTGCTGTCGGTAAATGATTCCTCGCTGATGGTCGGTATGCCGAAGTCTCTGACGGCGGCCACCGGTATGGATGCGCTGACCCACGCCATTGAAGCCTATGTTTCCACTGCCGCCACGCCGATTACCGATGCTTGTGCACTCAAAGCGGTAACGATGATTGCTGAAAATCTGACGGTTGCCGTGGAAGAGGGCAGTAACGCGCAGGCGCGCGAAGCTATGGCCTACGCGCAGTTCCTTGCCGGTATGGCCTTTAACAATGCTTCTCTGGGTTACGTTCACGCAATGGCGCACCAACTGGGCGGTTTCTATAACCTGCCGCACGGGGTGTGCAACGCCGTCCTGCTGCCGCATGTTCAGGTGTTCAACAGCAAGGTTGCTGCGGCTCGCCTGCGTGACTGCGCGGCTGCAATGGGTGTGAATGTGGCGGATATGAGCGAAGCGCAAGGCGCTGAGGCCTGCATCGCGGCGATCCGTGAGCTGGCGCAGAAAGTGGCAATTCCGGCAGGCCTGCGCGACCTGAACGTGAAGGAAGAAGATTTTGCTATTCTGGCGACCAACGCCCTGAAGGATGCCTGTGGTTTTACCAACCCGATTCAGGCGACGCATGAGGAAATCATGGCGATCTATCGCGCGGCAATGTAAACCGTGACATCTGTCGTAAAGCAGTAAATGGCTGGCGAATAATTCGCCAGTCCCGTCTACCTTTGTAGTACCCCTACAGCAAGGAGACGGTCATGACCAATAACCCCCCTTCAACGAGTATTCATCCCGGCGAGTATGGTTATCCCCTGAAGTTAAAAGCCCGATACGATAACTTTATCGGCGGCGATTGGGTGGCACCGGTGGACGGTGAGTATTACCAGAACCTGACGCCGGTCACCGGGCAGTTACTGTGCGAAGTGGCCTCTTCTGGCAAAAAAGACATCGATCTGGCATTGGATGCCGCGCACAAAGTCAAAGATAAATGGGCGCATACGTCCGTCCAGGATCGTGCTGCGCTCCTGTTCAAGATTGCCGATCGCATGGAGCAAAACCTGGAGCTGCTGGCGACGGCAGAAACCTGGGATAACGGTAAGCCAATCCGCGAAACCAGCGCGGCAGATGTGCCGCTGGCCATTGACCATTTCCGCTATTTCGCCTCCTGTATTCGAGCCCAGGAAGGGGGGATCAGTGAAGTCGACAGCGATACGGTGGCGTATCATTTCCATGAACCGCTCGGCGTAGTCGGGCAAATTATCCCGTGGAACTTCCCGTTGCTGATGGCGAGCTGGAAGATGGCGCCGGCCCTGGCAGCGGGTAACTGCGTGGTGCTGAAGCCAGCTCGTCTGACGCCGCTGTCGGTGCTGCTGCTGATGGAAGTTATCGGTGATTTGCTGCCACCGGGCGTGGTGAACGTGGTCAACGGTGCGGGCGGAGAAATCGGCGAATATCTGGCGACATCAAAACGCATTGCGAAAGTGGCGTTTACCGGTTCGACGGAAGTCGGCCAGCAGATCATGCAGTACGCCACACAGAATATTATCCCTGTCACGCTGGAACTGGGTGGCAAGTCGCCGAATATCTTCTTTGCCGACGTTATGGATGAGGAAGATGCGTTCTTTGACAAGGCGCTGGAAGGCTTTGCGCTATTTGCCTTCAACCAGGGCGAGGTGTGTACTTGCCCGAGTCGTGCACTGGTGCAGGAATCTATATACGAACGTTTTATGGAGCGAGCCATTCGCCGTGTGGAGAGTATCCGCAGCGGTAACCCGCTTGATAGCGTCACGCAGATGGGCGCGCAGGTCTCGCATGGGCAGTTAGAAACCATTCTGAACTACATTGATATCGGTAAGAAAGAAGGGGCGGATGTCCTGACCGGCGGGCGGCGTAAGCAACTGGATGGGGAGTTAAAAGAGGGCTACTACCTCGAGCCAACCATCCTGTACGGCAAGAACAATATGCGCGTTTTCCAGGAAGAGATCTTCGGCCCGGTGCTGGCGGTCACAACCTTTAAAACTATGGAAGACGCGCTGGAGATCGCCAACGATACCCAATACGGACTGGGTGCTGGCGTCTGGAGCCGTAACGGTAATCTGGCCTACAAGATGGGACGTGGTATTCAGGCCGGACGCGTCTGGACCAACTGCTACCATGCCTACCCGGCACATGCGGCGTTTGGCGGCTATAAACAGTCGGGTATCGGGCGGGAAACTCACAAGATGATGCTGAACCACTACCAGCAGACCAAGTGCCTGCTGGTGAGCTACTCTGATAAACCGCTGGGGCTGTTTTAATCTCCTGTCACTTATTGCCCGGTATCGCATAGCGAGCCGGGCATCAAGTTCTGCTCTGCAGTTTACTCAGGTAAATGACTGGGGTGAGCGAACGAAGCCAACAAAGAAGCAGTTCAAAAGACGATGGGTATATATAAACCCATATATCGTTATATAAATAAGACAATTGCATCCAATCTGGTTATTCCACTATTATGCTCAAATCTATTATTTAAAACTAATAGCATACAAATTCTTTATTTTTAATCCCTGAGGCAAATATGTTTCTTGATTATTTTGCATTAGGAGTGCTTATTTTTGTATTCCTGGTCATTTTTTATGGGGTTATTATTCTGCATGATATTCCCTATCTAATTGCAAAAAAACGTAACCATCCTCATGCCGACGCTATCCATGTTGCGGGATGGGTAAGTCTGTTTACGCTGCATGTTATTTGGCCCTTTTTATGGATTTGGGCAACGCTTTACCGCCCGGAGCGCGGTTGGGGCATGCAAAGTGCTGATTCTTCCCTGATTCAACTTCAGGAGCGGGTAGCCGATCTGGAAAAGAAACTGGCCGAGGTTAAGACCTCCCCGGCGGAGTAATATCGATGGATTTACTGATCGTTTTGACCTATGTGGCTTGTGCATGGTCTGTATTTAAAATTTTTAAAATTCCTGTAAATAAATGGACAGTACCGACTGCAGCATTGGGCGGTATTTTTATTGTTTGCGGACTTATATTACTGATGAACTATAACCATCCGTATACATTTAAGGCGCAAAAGGCGGTTATTTCTATTCCCGTCGTGCCGCAGGTGACCGGGGTGGTAACAGAAGTCACGGATAAGAAAAACACGCTGATCAAAAAAGGCGAGGTGCTGTTTAAGCTTAACCCAGGGCGTTATCAGGCGAGGGTTGACCGCCTGAAAGCCGATATTGTCACGGCACAGCATAAAGAGCAGGCGCTGGTTGCGCAGTTAGATGAAATGAAAGCGAACACGCAGCAGAAAAAGGCCACGCGTGACAAGTTGGCAAAAGATTACCAGCGTTACGCGCAGGGTAGCCAGGCGAAGGTAAATCCTTTTTCTGAACGCGATATCGATGCGGCACGGCAAAACTATCTGGCGCAGGAAGCGTCGGTAAAATCGTCCCTCGCAGAGCAACAGCAAATACAGAGCCAGTTAGACAGCATGGTGATGGGTGAGCATTCACAAATTGCCAGCCTGAAAGCCCAGCTGGCGGAAGCAGAATTTAACCTCGATCAAACCGTGGTTCGTGCGCCCAGCGATGGCTATGTTACCCAGGTGCTGATCCGACCGGGCACCTATGCCGCTGCGCTGCCGATGCGTCCGGTGATGGTGTTTATCCCGGATCAAAAACGACAGATTATTGCCCAGTTCCGCCAAAACTCACTTCTGCGACTGGAGCCAGGTGACGAAGCTGAAGTGGTATTTAACGCGCTACCGGGGAAAGTTTATAGCGGAAAACTGGCCGCGATTAGCCCGGCGGTTCCGGGTGGTACGTATCAGTCGAACGGCGCGTTGCAATCCTTAAACTCCACGCCGGGTTCGGAAGGGGTGATCGCCACGATTGAACTGAATGAGAATGTGGACGTCAACGCGTTGCCTGATGGTATTTACGCTCAGGTCGCGGTGTATTCGGACCATTTCGCCCATGTATCAGTGATGCGTAAGGTCCTGTTACGCATGACCAGTTGGGTGCATTACCTGTATCTCGACCACTAGGTGCAGACTATTTTACTTACTCAGGTGGCTGTTGTAGCACCTGAGTAAGCTGCTCGCGAATCTCCGCCAACATCTCATCCAGAATAAACTGCACTCGCCAGGGTTGGTATTCACGCTTACGGAAAATCGCGACCAGATCCAGCCACCACTCGTGCTGTTCAGAGAAGCACGGAACCAGCGCCCCAGCCTCAATATCAAGTTGAACGCTTTCATTGGGCGCAAAAACAATGCCCAGATGATTACGTGCCAGCGCCAGCGCGGATTGTGTATTATCGCAGACGTAATTTCCTGTCACCCGATAGTCATGCATCTCCTTGCCACCGGCTGAATTGAATCGCCAAATATTGGCGTCATCAATCATCATTGAATCAATCAAAATACAGGAATGTTGCTCCAGTTCTTCAGGGCTACTGATGGGGTGTTTATCGAGATATCCCTGGCTGGCAAAAGCCGTAACCGCATATTTAGTAATGAAACTGGCAACCAGTGTTTCATCTTTGGGATGTGCGTAGGAAATTAAAACATCACAATCATCAGGGAATTCGACCCCTTCATAAAATGCTTTACGTTCCAGGTTATAGGTTTTCAGCGAGAGGCTAATTCCACCAATATTCTGAATTTTTGCAATAACATGTTGCGATAAGTAAGCAATAATTCCCGTCGGTGCATATACCGTGACCCGACCACGTTTTTCATGCTTATAATCGGCAATAAAATTGTTCAGCTGTTCGTTTCTGTCTAACATGTCATTGATGTAGGGTAGCAACGCGGTGCCAAAGGGCGTCAGGGTAAGTTGTCGGGTGGTTCTGTCAAACACCTTTAATCCAACTTTTGATTCAAAATCAGCAAGATATTTGCTGACGTTGGCCTGCGCAATGCCGAGTACGGTTGCGGCATGGCTGATGTTTTCACTGGCAGCAATGACCGAAATAATTTTTAGTTCCCGGTGTTTGAGTTGTAATTTGTTCATCGCTGAATCCAATATATATATGATTTTATATATTACTATATAAATATGCGTCTTGCACTGATGAAATTGTAAGCATTATTATGCGCCTGCTTTGTAGCTTATTTTAAAATGGAAAGTTGGCATGTTAATTAAACGCAATATTGCGGCGCTAGTTGCTTTGTCTTTTATGGCAAGTGCATCAGCCGCAGAGTTTTCTCTTGGCGGTGGGGCTGTATATAACGAATCTCCTTATCGTGGATACAATGAAAATGTCCATGCAGTACCGCTTATCAGTTATGAAGGCGAATCATTTTATTTTAGGCAAACAACGCTAGGTTATATTCTGTCGAAGAGTGAAAGTAATGAATTTAGCATTACTGCTTCGTGGATGCCGCTTGAGTTTGACCCTGGCGATAACGACGATCATGCGATGAAGCAGCTCGACAAGCGTGACGCAACCGCAATGGCGGGGGCCGCATGGTATCACCATGAGAAATGGGGCAGCGTGAAAGTCTCTGCCGCCGCGGATGTAATGGACAACAGCAGCGGTTGGGCTGGCGAAGTTTCTCTGTTCCGTCCAATGCCGATGGGCAAGCTGACGCTGACGCCGTCCATTGGTGTGCTCTACTACGATGAAAAATTCAACGAATATTACTACGGCATCTCAGGCAATGAGTCTCGCCGTAGCGGGTTATCTAGCTATTCCCCAGGCGATAGCTGGACACCGTATGCCGGTCTGTCCGCAAAATATGCGTTAACCGCTAACCTGACACTGCTGGCCAGCGCCAACTATAGCGTGCTGCCAGATGATATTAAGGATAGCCCAATGGTTGATCGCGATGACAGCTTCACTTTCCTGTCAGGGGTGAGCTGGCGTTTCTAATTCTCACCCGTTTGTCCTCATGGAAGAGGGCAATTTTTTCATGATGTTTTGACGGATGGCGCCAACAGTCGCCATCCGTCATATCATTACTGCTCGTTGACCCAAATCCGCATTTCACCTTCACCACGGTTCGCCCAGCTAAACCACGGAATAAACGTCAGCGTATGCGTTTGCCGGGAAGCGGGGGAGACATCGTAGTGCCACAACGATTGCTGTGTGGCATCATCAGCGCTTTGCTTCACCCCTTCCGTTTGAATCAGTATTTTATGGCTGAATAGCCCTTTCCCCTCAAAGACCCTGAATTCACTCTCTTTGGGCAGCCACAGGTTATGCAATTCCTCGCCGTTATCCGCCTGCTCCAGACAATAGACTAACGGTCCACGTTGAATGGCAACCTTACCGGCAACATGGCGAACCAGCGGATTACCGTATACCCGACGCACCGGCATCGGGAGCGTCAGGCTCAGCGTATCCCCTTCTTGCCAAGTGCGGGTTATGTGCAAATAGCCTTTGCGAATATCTTGTTCTACAGGCAAACCGTTCAGCATTACCTGCGGCGCGGAGCACCAGTCCGGCAGGCGTAGTGCCAGGGTGTGGTGTACTGGCTGCACGGAATCAATGGTGATATTAACCTGCTCATGCCACGGATAATCTCCGCTAATGCGGAGTTTCAGCGTCCCGTCTTCAACGGGTATTTCCATGCTGTTGCCCACATACATATTGATATACAGCGCGTCCTGGCGCGGCGTGTAGAGGTAATGGCCAATCGACGTTAACACGCGCGCGATATTCGGTGGGCAGCAGGCGCAGCCAAACCAGCGCTGGCGAATGGGCTTCACGTGGTCATAAATATGGTTAAATTTTAGAGACTTAGGATGCACTTCCAGCGGGTTAACGTAGAAAAAGTGTTTCCCGTCAAGCGCCATACCACCCAGTACGGTGTTATACAGCGCGCGTTCCATCACGTCGGCGTACTGACTGTCGGCCTCCATCTCCAGCATCCGGCGGGCGAACATCATCAGACCAATAGAGGCGCAGCTTTCCGCATACACAGAGTCGTTGGGCAGATCGTAATCGCTGCTAAATGCCTCGCCGCTGCTTTGCGAGCCGATCCCGCCGGTAATGTACAGCTGGCGCTGGGCCATATTGTTCCACAGTCGCAGGCAGTCCTGGCGCTTGCCTTCGTCCTGGCTTAAGCGGGCCAGGTGGGCCACACCGGTCATCAGGTAGACAAAGCGCACGGCGTGACCGATGGCGGTTTGTTGTTCAGATATTGGCTGGTGCGCCTGGCTGTAAGGCTTGTCTTTCACCATCCACGCCGGGCCGTAGGTGTGCCAGTAGGAGGTGCGACCGCGTTTTTCGTACTCTTCATCGTAGAAATGCGGCTGTGTGCCACGCTGCTCAACAAAATAATTTACCAGCGTCATATAGCGTGGTTGCTGCGTGACTTCATACAATCGCATTAACGCCAGCTCAATTTCCGGGTGTCCGGGATAGCCATGCAGCTGGTTTTCACCGGGTCCAAAAACGCTGTCGATATGGTCTGCCAGACGGCATACCACCTCCAGTAAGCGGCGTTTTCCCGTCGCCTGAAAGAAGGCCACACCCGCTTCTATCATGTGACCCGCGCAGTACAGCTCATGACATTCGGCCAGATTCGTCCAGCGTTCTTCAGGGGCCTTCACCGTAAAATAGGTGTTGAGATAGCCATCTTCGCACTGGGCGGCGGCGACCAGTTCAATCACCTCATCGGCGGTTTTTTCCAGCTCGGTATCCGGTTTCTGACACAGCGACCAGGCTACGGCCTCCAGCCATTTGGCCACATCGCTATCCTGAAAAACCATGCCGTAAAACTCACCGGATTGCTGGCCCGCAGCAATACGGAAATTCTCGATAGCGTGGCTGGGATCGGCTTCTGTAATGCGGTCATTGAGCGCATCCCACTGATAGGGGATCACCACGTCGCGCACCAGTTGCTGGTATTGTCCGAGGAACGGATCGCTGACCGTGAGCTTATGCAGGTCGACTTCCTGTGCGTTCATTTCGTGCTCCTTAAGGCTGTACATGACGCTGACGCAGATCGGTAGCAATGCGCGACATCATCGGGTTATTGAGTTTGCAAAGGCGGATAGACAGCGCCAGCAGTAGGTGGAACAGGGCGGGCAGCAGCGTCTCCATGGCGGTAATACCTTGCAGCGAACTGGCGGTTTGGTTGCCAGCGCCAGGCTGATAGGCGACAAAAATAAACAACACGCTGATGATCCCGGCACTGGAGGCCCAGGCCAGCTTGATGAAAAACAGGTTGAAGGCGAAATTCATGCCGGAGGAACGCACGCCGGTTTTCCATTCGCCGTAATCATCAGCAAAGGCCATCAGCGAGAAGTGCAGCGGCAGCGTGAAGCCGAGAATAATGCCGTTGCCGAGAATCACCGCCAGCCATAACGTCTGGTGCGCTGGACCGGTTGGCAGGAACCACATTAACGCTGCCAGCGCCGCCAGTACCAGGTTGGTGTAGTAATAGAGTTTGACGGTGTCGATGCGTCGCGTCAGCGGGCTAACCACCACCGAACCGATAATCGAGGCGAAGGTGACCATGGTGAAAAACAGCGAGGTGTAAGCGGTACTGCCTTCCAGCACGTAGGTAATGAAGTACATGTACCCGCCGCCACGAATATTAAAGACATTGATCAGTAGGAAGGACATCACCAGCATCAGCAGCAGCTGGTCATTTTTACGCAGTCCGCCGATGTGTTCGCGTAGCGTAAATTTCCCCATCATCGCCAGCGGTACCCGCTCGCGCACCCAGAAGAAACAGCACAGGAACATGACGACTGCGATGGCACACAGGATGCCCACGCCAAACTGATAACCCTGCGCGGCGTTGCCCTGACCGAGTATCTCCACCATCCACGGCAGGCCGACGGAGACTAAAAAACCGGCGACACCGCACAGCACAAAGCGCCAGGACTGGCAGGCGATCACTTCATTGTGGCGCGTCGTCATGGTGTTGATCAGCGCACAATACGGCACATTGATCGCGGTATAGCCGACGGAAAGCAGCAGATAGGTGCCAAATGCCCAGGCGATTTTTACCCCCATGCTGGCGTCCGGGACGGTAAAGGTCAGAACGCCAATAATGCCGATGGGAACGGCCACCCACAGCTGCCATGGGCGAAAGCGTCCCCAGCGGCTTTGCGTGCGGTCGGCGAGGACACCCATGATCGGGTCAGAAACTGCGTCAAATACGCGCAGGGCAATAAACAAGGTGCCGACCAGTGCGGGCGTTAAGCCAAACACATCAGTATAGAAAAAAGTCAGGAAGTTCATGATCAGGCAGGTAATAACGGTCCCGCCTGCATCGCCTAATCCGTAACCTATTTTTTCACGCAGAGATAATTTGTCGTCTTGTGCACGTTGTGCCAAATCGTTGGTCGTAATCGGAGCCGAAGTCATAAATAACTCCCGGAGAGGATGTTCAGAAAGTACCCCGCTACATTGCGGGCTTTTATTGTGTCATTTGCAAAGTACGTTATTTATTCTGCACCAAATACACAGACCAACAAGGGAAGGGAAAAGTATAAAAAGATGACAATTCCGACTTAATTAAAAAAGTGTGATTTCGATCCGGCGAGATACTATTTTATCGTGAATAATCAAAGATGAAGGCAGGTTTTTAGGGTGCTAAAAGCGGGAAATTGAATAGTTATGCTTGAATTATCCATGTCACTTCCGATTAAAGTACAAAATGGCGGGCTGTTTATTTCTCGTGGCGTGGGAAGTCATCCGGCGCGGCAACTTCATTCCTGGGAAATTATCTTTGTCGAAAAAGGGACATTAACGATTCGTGAAGGGAACGCTATTTTTAGCGTGCAGGCTGGAGAGAGTTTGCTGTTGTGGCCGCAGCGTTTACATGTCGGCGTGGGACAATTTCCGCCCGATTTAAAATTTTATTGGCTGCATTTTGAAGTGAAGTCCGGTGAGCGTGTTTCACCGCCTGAAGCGCTGCTTTCGATCCCGCAACAGACTCGGGTGAATGAGCCACAATATATTATTTCGCTGTTTCGCCAGTTTTTACGTGAGCAGGAGAATATCCATCGCAGCGTTGCGCTGGAGCTGATCCTGTTGCTGATTTTGCAGCAAATATCCGCTGCCGCCAGCGAACAACCTGCCGATACGCCCGGTAATGCGCTGGCGTGGAAAGCGCAGCAAATGATACATACTCAGTTCCATTTACCCCTATCAGCCTCATTGCTGGCGAAAGAGCTGCATTGCAATGCAGACTATCTGGGGCGTGTATTCCGGGGTGTTTTTCGGCTGACGTTAACCGAAGCGCTGCATCGCCAGCGGGTGAGGGCGGCAGAAAAGCTGTTGATCAGTGATTCGCTGTCGCTGACCGAGGTGGCGTTTAAATGTGGATTTAACGACGTGGGGTATTTTCGCAAAATTTTCCGTACACACACCAGCCTGACCCCGGCGGCGTGGAAGCGCCGTTACTGCAAAGAGCATATTAATTCGGCGTAGTTGCCCCTGCCTGGCTCATACACCTGACAAAATTCCACCGTTTCCCCTGTCCGATCAAAGCGGTGGGGGCCGGCTCTTTGGCACTCTGTGGTTTTAACGGCGACGGAGAAGGCAATGAACGGGTTTATTATGGCGGATGCGGCGAAATGCATTGGATGTCGAACCTGCGAAGTGGCCTGCGTCGTCGCGCATCAGGAAAACCAGACGTGTGCGACGGTCTCCTCTGGGGCATTTATCCCGCGTATTCGGGTGATTAAAGACGACGCGTTTACCACGGCGGTAACGTGTCATCAATGCGAAGACGCGCCTTGTGCGAATGCCTGCCCGACCACCGCTATTCGCCGCGAACATGGGCATATCTTCGTGGAACAGGCACGCTGCATTGGCTGTAAGAGCTGTATGCTGGCCTGTCCGTTTGGGGCCATGAATGTGGTTGCACAGCGCTCGCGGGTGCAGGCGGTTAAATGTGATTTGTGCTGGCATCGCGAAACGGGCCCGGCGTGTGTAGAATCCTGCCCGACCCGTGCGTTGCAATGCGTTGACGCCGCAAAAATTCAGCAGCAGCGTTTGCGTTCACAGCCGTTGTAATGCGTGACCCGACCGGTTAGGCGGTCGGGTTTGCCATCAGCCTTCACGCCAGGCGCGTTCTATCTCTTCAGCCAGAATCTTCACGCCAGCCTCGATTTTCTCCGGCTCCGGAACGTAGTTCATCCGCATGCACTGGTGGGTGTGCGGCCACGGCTTGTCCAGCCCCGGGAAGAAGTAATCACCGGGAACCATCAACACGCCGCGTGCTTTCAGGCGTTGATACAGCAGCTCGGTGGTGATAGGCAAGTCCTTGAACCACAGCCACAGGAAAATCGCCCCTTCTGGTTTATGGATCAGGCAGCGCTCTTCGGATAAGTAACGGCGAATGATCGCCACGGTCTCCTGAACGCGCTGATAATAAAACGGCTTGATCACGGTCTCCGACAGGCGCAGGAGATCGTTGCGTTTAATCATCTCGCACATGATAGCCGGACCCATACCGCCAGGGGCAAGGCTGATGATGCCGTTCATGTTGGTGATCGCGGTGATGATTTTTTCATTGGCGATAATAATACCGCAGCGCGAGCCCGGCAGCCCGAGCTTGGAAAGGCTCATGCACAGTACAATGTTGGGGTTCCACAGCGGACGGGCTTCGCTAAAGATAATGCCGGGGAACGGGACGCCATAGGCATTATCAATGACCAGCGGAATACCGTGCTGATTGGCGAGGCGGTCCAGCTTCAATAACTCTTCGTCAGTAATCACATTACCTGTCGGGTTGGTGGGGCGCGACACGCAAATCATGCCGGTCTCTTCGCCAATGTGCAGGTGTTCAAAGTCAACGTGATACTTAAACTGACCTTCCGGCAGCAGCTCGATATTCGGGCGCGCAGAGACGAAGAGCTCCTCTTCCAACCCGGAATCGGCATAGCCAATGTATTCCGGTGCCAGTGGGAACAGGACTTTTCGGGTGGTCCCGTCGGCGCGACGTCCGGCGAAAAGATTGAATAAGTAGAAAAACGCGCTCTGACTGCCATTTGTCAGTGCAATATTTTGTGGTTCGATATCCCAGCCCAGCTTCTCGCGCAGCAGCGTGGCCAGTTCGGCCAGTAGCTCGGTTTTCCCTTGTGGACCGTCATAATTACAAAGCGCATCAGTGACTTTGCCGTTTTCCAGCATCTCGGCTAGCAGAGACTGGAAGTACTCCTGCATCTGTGGGATTTGCGCCGGGTTACCGCCGCCAAGCATGATCGCGCCGGGCGTACGTAAACCGTCGTTGAGGTCCTCCATCAGGCGGGTGATGCCTGAATGGCGGGTAAATTTGTCGCCAAAAAGTGAGAATGTCATAGCAGGTGGTCTGTCGAGCTGAGTAATAAAGTGGCTAACCATAGCGCTACCTATGGCGGGGTGCAAATCAGGCCTGTGAGACTAAATTGACGTTTTGTGCTACACATTTGTAACAGGGTGGTGTTTTATTTTGCATAACGCTTCTCGCCCCACCGGGTACGAGAAGCCAGGGGGGATTAGGGCTGACCTGCCCAAATGACCATCACTTTGTCGTCACCGTGCTCGCGGGAAAATCCGTATCCTTGTTTCAACGTCAGCGTGGTTTGTTTACCAGCGCCGATGGCGGCATGTCTGGCCCTGAACTGGCTGATTTTCTGCCAGTGTGCGACGCTGGCGGCCGATTTACCGCTGACGTCCTGCCAGTTCATATCGGATCGCGTGCCTTGTAAAGGGTCTGAGCCGGTCGGGCCGAAAGGACGCGCGGATTCGTCACCGTAAAACAGCTGCACCGCGCCCGGAGCCAGTAGCAACAGCTCGGCGGCTTTATCTCCACCTTCGCGGAACAGGCGCGTGTCGTGCGATGAGAGATAGCTCAGAACGTTAAAATCCTGCAATTTATCCGCCATCTGCTGCCAGGTGAGATCCATATTCGCCAGGCAGTCGACGGCGCTGGCCGCCTGCTCTTGATAATCAAAATTGATCATCGCATCAAAGCCGTGGCGGTAATACTCACTGCGCATAACGCCGTGACCCCAGGCTTCGCCGGTCATCCAGAAGGGTTTATCATCCAGCGCTTTGTCCGGGTTAGCTTTCTTCCATTCGGTTAGTGCTGCGCTGGCCTGGGTTTTCAACTGCTGCCAGGCGGGAAGTTCGACGTGTTTGGCGGTATCGACCCGAAACCCGTCAATCCCGTAGTCGCGCACCCACTGGCTGAGCCAGTGGGTCAGATAATCTCGTGGCGCGTAGCCCGCAATGGCTTTGGCGTGGGTATCCGGTTTGTTATTGTAAAACACCGGTAACCCGGAAGGCGTGTTGGACTCGGTTTTCAGATCGGGCAGGAAGGCCAGCGACATCGTCAGGTCGTCAAAACCGGGGCTGTCGTAGTCGCCGATGTCGGTACGGATCCAATTTTTCCCCCACCATTTTTCCCAGGCGGCTTTATCACTGAAATTGATGTAATCATTAAAGCTGTGCCAGCTCTGTCCGGCGGCGGGCTTCCAGTCTGTCCAGCGTTCACCGAGCGTATGTTTCAATTCATCGCCCGATAAATATAACGCGCCAAACTGATAAGCCTGCATATCGGCCAGCGTCGCGTAACCGGCATGGTTCATCACCACATCGAACAGAATGCGGATACCGCGCTGGTGAGCGCCATCGACCAGCGCACGCAGATCGGCCTCGTTGCCCATATTGGCATCAAGCGTGGTCCAGTCTTGCGTGTAATAACCGTGATAGGCGTAGTGGGGGAAATCCCCTTTGGTGCCACCGCCTACCCAGCCGTGAATCTGCTCAAACGGAGCGCTGATCCACAGGGCGTTAACGCCTAACTGTTGCAGATAGTCGAGTTTGCTGGTGAGGCCACGTAAATCGCCACCGTGAAACGTCCCAATCTCCTGCATGCCGTCGTTGTGGCGACCGTAGCTGTGGTCATTGGTCGGATCGCCGTTTTGAAAGCGATCCGTCAGTACGAAATACACCGTGGCGTTATGCCAGTCGAAGGGGGCAGGGGCGTCCGTTTCTGCGCGTTCAAGCAGTAATAACCCGTTGCTACTGGCTGCGGGTTGGAGGGTGATTTGACCGTGCTTAACCATTGCCGTCTGCTGGCTGTAGTAATCACGCACCACGGCACCTTCAGGGAAAGTCTGACTTACATCCAGCGTCAGCGGTGAGCCATCCCATTTCGGACACTGGCGAATCAGGTTGCTCACCGGCTCAACGGCGGATGCTACTGATAACATCAACGTTGGCGTTCCGGAGCGGGTATCCACTTCCAGCGTGTAACTACCGTCTTTGAATAAACGCCACTGTGGTGGCTCGCCTGTGCAAGGTTTTAGCGACAGCATCTGGTTGAGTTTAATGGTTTCGGCAGGCTGCCAGCACTGTTGGTCAAAATTTAGTATTAAAGGACGGGTACCCTTCGTCAACGTTGCATGGCTGACAAACTTACCCGTACCCTCCACTTCGAAGGTGGGGAACCCTTGAGAAGTCCATGACGAGGCGATGGTGATGCCTGGCATAAGCGCCAGCGCAAAGGCGGCAAGTTTCATAACGCTGTCCTGAATGCTGCGATTTTAGCCAGTTTGCCAGCGAATTACGGTCGGAGACTCATCCTTTGGGTGGATTCCGCCAGGATGAGACGTGAGGGTGAGCGATCGTGCGCAAAAAACGGCATTATTTTGCGATAACACCCGCATTTTCTTCGAATTAATACCAATCTTAACCGTTAGCGCGTGACATAGTTTCGGAATTGGACTATTCCTTTGGGTGCTCTTGACGGCTATTTTTGCTATGATTTGAGATTCATCTCTCATTTTTATGAAAAATATAAGGTGTTGGAATGTATAAATCCGACCAGGAGACCTAATGATATTGACTCCCATTCGACGATATGGGGCCATGATTCTAATGTTACTCACCATTGCATTTTCCGGTGAGGTGCTGGCAAAGACACACACGGCAACAACGAGTCAGAAGCCCCAGGCAACCAAGACAAGTAATACACAGGTAAGCAGTAAACAAGAGTATTCTCGCAATAGTGCAAAGAGTAGTTCACTTCCTGATTTGCGAAAATACCCTTCCGGAACACCAAGGAAAAAAGCGTTTCTCCGGACGGTTATGCCTTACATTACTAGTCAAAATGCGGCCATTACTGCTGAACGTAACTGGCTGATTTCAAAGCAGTACCAGAATCGCTGGTCGCCGAGCGAGCGTGCGCGCATGAAAGATATCGCCAAACGCTACAAGGTGAGCTGGTCTGGCAACACGCGTAAAATTCCGTGGAACACGCTGCTTGAGCGCGTGGATATTATCCCTACCAGTATGGTGGCAACCATGGCTGCGGCAGAAAGCGGCTGGGGTACGTCGAAGCTGGCACGTAGCAACAATAATCTGTTTGGCATGAAATGTGTCAAAGGTCGTTGCACCAATGCGCCGGGTAAGGTGAAAGGCTACTCTCAGTTTGACTCGGTGAAAGAGTCAGTGACGGCTTACGTCATTAATCTGAATACACATCCGGCATACTCTTCCTTCCGTAAGTCACGCGCTCAGCTGCGTAAAACCGATCAGGAAGTCACCGCCACGGCGATGATTCATAAGCTGAAGGGGTATTCCACCCAAGGGAAGAGCTACAACAACTATCTGTTCGCGATGTACCAGGATAACCAGCGCTTAATTGCAGCGCATATGTAATTCCTGCGCCTGATGGCGCTACGTTTATCCGGCCAACAAGATGACTCGTCGGCCGGATAAGGCGCAGTCGCCATCCGGCAACACATCACATCAGCACTTCGCTGTTCACATCGCGGTATTCTTTTGGCGTCGTGTCGTACTCTTTCTTGAACACCGAATAGAAATACTGCAGAGACGGGTAGCCGCACATCTGTGAAATCTCGTTGATGGAAAGCGTGGTGGAAATCAGCAGGCTGCGCGCTTTCTCCAGCTTTTCGGCATGGATCACCGCATGAATGGTCTCCCCGACCTCCTCTTTAAAACGCTTCTCCAGATTCGACCGTGAAATCCCCACCGAATCCAGTACCTGTTCGACCTTTATGCCCTTACAGGCATGGTTGCGGATGAAGTGCATCGCCTGAATAACGGCCGGATCGGTAAGTGAACGGTAGTCGGTTGAACGACGTTCCACGACGCGTACCGGAGGGACCAGAATGCGTTGTAGCGTCGGCTCTTCGTTCGCCAGCACGCGGTGCAGGAGTTTTGCGGCCTGATAGCCCATCTGACGAGCACCCTGAGCAACGGATGATAACGCCACGCGCGACAGGTAGCGGGTCAGTTCTTCGTTATCAATGCCAATGACGCACAGTTTCTCCGGTACCGGAATATGCAGATGTTCACAGGCCTGCAAAACGTGCCGTGCACGCGCGTCGGTGACGGCGATAATCCCGGTTTGCGGCGGCAGAGTTTGCAGCCAGTCGGCTAACCTATTTTGTGCGTGTTGCCAGTTTTCTGGTGCAGTTTCCAGGCCCTGATAGACCACGCCACGGTACTTTTCTTTCGCTACCAGTTGGCAAAAGGCATATTCACGCTCCTCGGCCCAGCGTTTGCCGCTGGAAGGTGGTAGACCGTAAAATGCAAAGCGGTTCACCCCTTTTTCTTTCAAATGCAGAAAGGCGCTTTCAACCAATGCGTGGTTATCGGTGGCAATGTAGTGGACCGGTGGATAATGTTCAGAAAGATGGTAAGAACCCCCGACGCCAACGATGGGGACATCGACATCGGCAAGTAATTGCGCAATGTCATCGTCGTCATAATCGGCAATAACACCGTCGCCTAACCAGTCTTTAATATTATCAATACGCGCGCGAAAATCTTCCTCGATGAATATATCCCATTCAGATTGCGACGCTTGTAAATATTCACCCACGCCCTCAACCACCTGGCGGTCGTAGGCTTTATTGGCATTAAATAAAAGAGTGATACGGTGACGTTTATCAAACATAAGAGCCTGTCCTGGAAAGGGTGAATATGGGCCTGTCGATACTACCAAAACCGTGGATAATGCTGCCTGATTATGTGTGACAAATTTTTGATTTGCGTAGCGCTACGCAAAACTCACATACCCTAAGCGGGAAGGCAATTGTCATATCTTATCCGCGGATTATGGTTTTTAGTTTATTCATCAGGATTCGATCCCGATCGTCTTTTTATTTCTTTATTTAGCGCGTTTTTTTGGGAGCCAGCGCACATTTGGGTATTCTCTTAATAGCGGTGTGAAATAACGTAATTGAGCAATAAATCAGGAAATTCCAGTATGGCGATATCGCAGTTTACTTGCCGTATTACCTGATTATGGAGCTTATTATGCAGGCTTATTTTGACCAACTCGACCGTGTTCGTTTTGAAGGGACAAAATCCACTAACCCGCTCGCATTTCGCCATTACAATCCTGATGAGAAAGTGTTAGGCAAGCGTATGGAAGATCACCTGCGTTTTGCCGCCTGCTATTGGCACACTTTCTGTTGGAATGGTGCAGACATGTTCGGCATGGGAGCCTTTGACCGCCCATGGCAGCAACCCGGTGAAGCGCTGGCGCTGGCGAAACGCAAAGCGGATGTGGCGTTTGAGTTTTTCCACAAGCTGAACGTGCCTTACTACTGCTTCCATGATGTAGATGTTTCGCCTGAAGGTGCTTCGCTGAAAGAGTACAAAAACAACTTCGCGCAGATGGTTGATGTGCTGGGCGCTAAACAGGAACAAAGCGGCGTGAAGCTGCTGTGGGGGACGGCAAACTGCTTTACTAACCCACGTTACGGCGCAGGTGCGGCTACCAACCCGGATCCGGAAGTGTTCAGTTGGGCGGCCACCCAGGTGGTGACTGCCATGGATGCTACGCATAAATTAGGCGGCGAAAACTATGTTCTGTGGGGCGGTCGTGAAGGCTATGAAACTCTGCTTAATACCGATCTGCGTCAGGAACGCGAGCAGATTGGCCGTTTCATGCAACTGGTGGTTGAGCACAAACACAAAACCGGTTTTCAGGGTACCTTGCTTATCGAACCGAAGCCGCAGGAGCCGACCAAACATCAGTACGACTACGATGCGGCGACCGTTTACGGCTTCCTGAAACAGTTCGGCCTGGAAAAAGAGATCAAACTGAATATCGAAGCCAACCACGCCACGCTGGCTGGCCACTCGTTCCACCACGAAATCGCCACCGCAATCGCGCTGGGCCTGTTTGGCTCTGTCGATGCCAACCGCGGAGATGCGCAGCTGGGCTGGGATACCGACCAGTTCCCGAACAGCGTGGAAGAGAATGCGCTGGTGATGTACGAAATCCTGAAAGCAGGTGGTTTCACCACGGGTGGCCTGAACTTTGATGCCAAAGTGCGTCGCCAGAGCACCGATAAATACGATCTGTTCTATGGTCATATTGGGGCGATGGACACCATGGCACTGTCGCTGAAAATCGCAGCTCGCATGATTGAAGATGGTGGCCTGGATCAGCGCGTTGCAAAACGTTATGCCGGTTGGAATGGTGAGCTGGGCCAGCAAATTCTGAAGGGCCAGATGACGCTGACCGAAATTGCGCAGTACGCTGAACAACATAATCTGGCGCCGGTGCATCAGAGCGGTCATCAGGAACAGCTGGAAAATCTGGTAAACCATTATTTGTTCGACAAATAACGGATCGTTAAGAACGTTCGTCAGCCCGGATAGCTTTGCGCTGCCGGGCATTTCTTTAAGGAACGATACCCTATGTATATCGGGATAGATCTGGGCACATCAGGCGTAAAGGCCATACTGCTGAATGAGCAGGGTGATGTTGTGGCCTCGCAGACGGAGAAACTCATGGTTTCGCGTCCTCATCCGCTATGGTCGGAGCAGGATCCTGAACAGTGGTGGCTGGCAACGGATCGCGCCGTCAAAGCACTGGCTCAGCAACATTCACTCAGGGAGGTGAAGGCCCTGGGGATTGCCGGTCAAATGCACGGTGCGACGCTACTTGATGAGCAGCAGAAGGTATTGCGCCCGGCGATCCTATGGAATGACGGACGCTGCGCACAAGAGTGCGAGATACTGGAAAACCAGGTTCCAGAGTCTCGCGGCATCACCGGCAATCTGATGATGCCGGGTTTTACGGCACCCAAATTGCTGTGGGTTCAGCGCCATGAACCGGATATTTTCCGCCAGGTTGATAAAGTCCTGCTGCCGAAAGATTACCTGCGTTTGCGTATGACCGGGGAATTCGCCAGCGATATGTCTGATGCCGCCGGTACGATGTGGCTGGACGTTGCGAAGCGCGACTGGAGCGACGTCATGCTGGCAGCCTGTCACCTGACCCGTGCGCATATGCCAGCGTTGTTTGAAGGCAGCGAGATTACCGGCACGTTGTTGCCTGCGGTCGCGCAAGCCTGGGGCATGTCCGAGATCCCGGTGATTGCGGGTGGCGGAGATAACGCGGCAGGCGCGGTTGGCGTCGGTATGATGAATGCCGGTCAGGCGATGCTTTCGCTGGGCACGTCCGGTGTTTACTTTGCGGTAAGCGACGGATTCCTCAGTAAACCAGAAAGTGCGGTACACAGTTTTTGTCATGCTTTACCTGAAAGATGGCATCTGATGTCCGTTATGCTCAGTGCGGCATCCTGCCTGGACTGGGCGGCAAAATTAACCGGGCTGAGCAGCGTTCCTGCGCTAATAACTGCGGCACAACAGGCGGATGAGCAGGCTGAACCCGTCTGGTTTTTGCCGTACCTGTCGGGTGAACGTACGCCGCATAATAATCCGCAGGCGAAAGGCGTCTTTTTTGGTCTGACGCATCAGCATGGGCCGGCAGAACTGGCGAAAGCAGTGCTGGAAGGCGTGGGATTCGCGCTGGCAGATGGTATGGATGTGGTGCATGCCTGTGGTGTTAAACCGGCCAGCATTACGCTCATTGGCGGCGGGGCGCGCAGCGAGTACTGGCGCCAGATGCTGTCTGATATCAGCGGGTTGCAGCTGGATTACCGTACCGGTGGTGACGTTGGTCCTGCGTTGGGGGCGGCACGTTTGGCACAAATTGCGATGAATTCCGATAAGCCATTATCTGACCTATTGCCTCAACTGGCGCTGGAACAGGCGCATTATCCTGACGCAGATCGCCATGCGCTTTATTTGCAGCGTCGCGAAACCTTCCGTCGTCTCTATCAGCAATTGCTGCCGCTGATGTCATGATCATATTTCCCCTCTGCTAAATGGAGGGGATTTTTATAATCTATGTATTTTTTAAATTAATAATTTACGTGTATGGATTTATTCTGAAAATATAACTTAGTGCTATTTTTCTGTGTTGTCTTTAGTGGGTTATTCATATTGTATCCGTGATGGATAAGGAGATCCCAATGAAGACTACGAGGTTTATGGCATGGCTATTATTCCTTTCGGGTGCACTCATTTACGTTATTGGTTTATGGCGCGCCTGTCCCTTATTGAACGGGAAAGGATACTTTCTGGGTGTCCTGATGACAGGGATGTTTGTGACGTACGCTTACCAGCGTGCTGAAAATAGTAATCAGAATGACGAACACTTTACGCGTGTGTGCCAGATGGTGGCATTGATAACAGTAGGGTTGCTGCTGCTGGGGATGCTGAACGCTCCCTTGTCACTCATCGAAATGGGCGCCTATCCAATGGCATTCTTCGTGTGTTTAGCGGGGCAAATTATGCTGATGCGCCCGCTAAAAGAGTAACGACGGGTGAGTGTTAACTCACCAGTCGGCGTGTATCGATGCGTTGCAGCAGAACCGAAAGTAGCAGGCTGCCCGCCAGCGTGGCGCTGAAAATCCACAGCATATCCAGCGGTGGCCAGTTCTTGAGCTCGATACTGTTAGTGCGCAGCGCATGAATGATCAGCGCGTGGAAGCCATAGATACCCAGTGAGTGGCGGGAAATCAGGCCCAGTACGGGGATAGTGCGTGCGCTAAGGGTGTTTTTGACCAGCGTCAGCAGCGAGACTGCGCAAATAAATACGGCTGGGCCGCAGTAGAGATACCAGGTGTCGGCGAAATTCCCTCGCCAGCGGAGCTCGTATAAGGTTCCGCGAGAGATAACAAAGACGGCGGTGACGCACAGTGCCGCACAGACCCAGGTGAGCGCGCGTTTTTGTGTATTCATCATGCCAATTGCCCTGCCCAGCAAGCCGTACAGGATGTAATAGACCGTGTCGCCGCTGATGTACAGGTTGATGGGCAGCCACTCAACGCCCCCCATTTTTAGCGAGACGGTGTTGGGATTAGCAAGGATGCCAAGCACCACCATCAGCGCCAGCAGCATTTTTCCGCTAATACTTTTCACTTGAATCAGCGGTGAGACCAGGTAGATGACGGCGATGGCGAAGAAAAACCACAGGTGATAGAACACCGGTTTTTGCAGCAGATTTTTCAAAGACAGCTCGGCGTTAATCGAGGTGAACAGTGAGATGTAGGCCAGTGCGACGGCGCTATAAAACAGAACGCAGAGCGCAATACGGAGAAAATGTCGCGGCTGGGCGCTGCGCTCGCCAAAGAAAAGAAAGCCTGAAATCATGAAAAACAGCGGTACGCTGACGCGTGAAGCTGAATTGAGCACATTGGCAAGATCCCAGGCTAACGGGCTGACGATGTGCGCATTGGTGATGTACCAGGTGGTGGTATGGATCATAACCACCATTAAACAGGCAATCCCGCGCAGGTTATCAATCCAGAAAATTTTGGGCTGCATCAGTTCCTCTGTTTCCATTAAAAAAAGTCTGACTGGCATTTCGCGGATGTATCTCACTGGAATAATCTGAGTTTTTACGCTAAAGCTTGTGATGGTCCGATGAGATTCTCAAAATAGGATCCGTTTCCAGACAGTAATAATAATAAGACTGACCCGCAAATCAGAGGGTAATAAAATGATGATGAAGTATTTCTTTCCCGCGATGGCTGCCCTCCTGCTGGCAGGATGCGCGGACCCACAGCCGCCGGCACCGGCTCAGAAGGCGCAAAAGGCCAAAGTGAGCTCTTCGCGTTCGCTGGATATGGAAGCATTATGCAAAAATGAAGCGGCGGAACGTTATAACACCGGAACGCAGAAAATAGACGTAACCGGCTTCGAACAGTTCCAGGGCAGCTATGAGATGCGTGGTTCTACCTTCCGTAAAGAGAGTTTTGTCTGCTCATTTGACGCAGACGGGCAGTTTTTGCACCTTTCCATGCGCTAAGTTCCTCCTTTTTCCCGTTTCGTACTGTATATCTTGCAGCCAGCGGGTATACTGATCGCTTCCTTTAAATCCACACGTATCCAGCACGAAATAATATGCAAAAGTTTGATACCAGGACCTTCCAGGGCTTGATCCTGACCTTACAGGATTACTGGGCTCGCCAGGGCTGCACCATTGTTCAACCATTGGACATGGAAGTCGGCGCGGGTACTTCTCACCCAATGACCTGCCTGCGCGCGCTGGGGCCGGAGCCGATGGCGACTGCTTATGTGCAGCCTTCTCGTCGTCCGACCGACGGTCGCTATGGCGAAAACCCGAACCGCTTACAGCATTACTATCAGTTCCAGGTCGTCATTAAGCCGTCCCCGGACAACATTCAGGAGCTGTACCTTGGTTCGCTGAAAGAGCTGGGTATGGATCCAACCATTCACGACATCCGTTTCGTGGAAGATAACTGGGAAAACCCAACGCTGGGTGCCTGGGGTCTGGGTTGGGAAGTGTGGCTGAACGGCATGGAAGTGACGCAGTTCACCTACTTCCAGCAGGTTGGTGGTCTGGAATGTAAGCCTGTGACCGGAGAAATCACTTACGGTCTGGAACGTCTGGCGATGTACATTCAGGGCGTAGACAGCGTTTACGACCTGGTCTGGAGCGACGGCCCGCTGGGTAAAACCACTTACGGCGATGTGTTCCATCAGAACGAAGTCGAGCAGTCGACTTACAACTTTGAATACGCTGACGTGGACTTCCTGTTCACCTGCTTCGAGCAGTATGAGAAAGAAGCCCAGCAGCTGCTGGCGCTGGAAAACCCACTGCCGCTGCCTGCTTACGAACGTATTCTGAAAGCCGCCCATAGCTTCAACCTGCTGGATGCGCGTAAAGCCATCTCCGTCACCGAGCGTCAGCGTTATATTCTGCGCATTCGCACCCTGACCAAAGCAGTGGCAGAAGCTTACTATGCTTCCCGTGAAGCCCTTGGCTTCCCGATGTGCAACAAAGACAAATAAGAGGCGGCCATGTCTGAGAAAACTTTTCTGGTGGAAATTGGCACTGAAGAGCTGCCACCAAAAGCACTGCGCAGCCTGGCTGAGTCCTTTGCTGCGAACTTCACTGCGGAGCTGGACAATGCTGGCCTCGCACACGGCAACGTAGAGTGGTTTGCTGCGCCGCGTCGTCTGGCGCTGAAAGTGGCTGCCCTTGCTGAATCGCAACCTGACCGTGAAGTAGAAAAGCGCGGCCCGGCGATTGCCCAGGCGTTTGACGCGGAAGGTAAACCGAGCAAAGCGGCAGAAGGTTGGGCGCGCGGTTGCGGTATCACCGTTGATCAGGCTGAACGCCTGAGCACCGACAAAGGTGAATGGCTGCTGTACCGTGCGCATGTGAAAGGCGAAAGCGCAGAAACGCTGCTGCCAAACATGATTGCCACGTCACTAGCTAAGCTGCCGATCCCGAAACTGATGCGCTGGGGCGCGTCCGACGTCCACTTTGTGCGTCCGGTTCATACCGTCACGCTGCTGCTGGGCGACAAAGTCATCCCGGCAACGATTCTGGGTATTCAGTCCGATCGCGTGATCCGCGGCCACCGCTTTATGGGCGAGCCTGAGTTCACCATCGACAATGCCGACCAGTATCCTGAAATTCTGCGCCAGCGCGGCAAAGTCATTGCTGATTACGCCGAGCGTAAGGCAAAAATCAAGGCCGATGCCGAAGAGGCGGCGCGTAAGATTGGCGGTAACGCTGACCTGAGCGAAAGCCTGCTGGAAGAAGTCGCGTCTCTGGTTGAATGGCCGGTGGTGCTGACGGCGAAGTTCGAAGAAAAATTCCTCGCGGTACCGTCTGAAGCGCTGGTTCACACCATGAAAGGTGACCAGAAGTACTTCCCGGTGTACGCGAACGACGGCAAACTGCTGCCGAACTTTATCTTCGTCGCTAACATCGAATCGAAAGATCCGATGCAGATTATTTCCGGTAACGAAAAAGTGGTTCGTCCGCGTCTGGCGGATGCCGAATTCTTCTTCAATACTGACCGCAAAAAACGTCTGGAAGATCATCTGCCGCGTCTGCAAACCGTGCTGTTCCAACAGCAACTGGGTACCCTGCGCGACAAGACGGATCGTATTCAGGCGCTGGCGGGCTGGATTGCTGAACAGATTGGCGCTGATGTCAACCATGCCACCCGCGCGGGCCTGCTGTCCAAGTGTGACCTGATGACCAACATGGTCTTCGAGTTCACCGACACCCAGGGCGTGATGGGCATGCACTACGCACGTCATGATGGTGAAGCGGAAGATGTAGCGGTAGCGCTGAACGAGCAATATCAGCCACGCTTTGCCGGTGATGACCTGCCGTCTAACCCGGTGGCCTGTGCGGTAGCCATTGCCGATAAAATGGACACCCTGGCGGGTATCTTCGGTATTGGTCAGCATCCAAAAGGTGACAAAGACCCGTTTGCACTGCGTCGTGCTGCGCTGGGCGTGCTGCGTATCATCGTTGAGAAGAACCTGAACCTTGATCTGCAAACGCTGACCGAAGAAGCGGTACGTCTGTACGGTGACAAGCTGTCCAACGCGAACGTAGTGGATGATGTCATCGACTTTATGCTGGGTCGCTTCCGTGCCTGGTATCAGGACGAAGGCTACACCGTTGATACCATTCAGGCGGTGCTGGCGCGTCGTCCGACGCGTCCGGCTGATTTCGACGCACGTATGAAGGCGGTTTCGCACTTCCGTACGCTGGAAGCCGCGTCTGCGCTGGCTGCAGCCAACAAACGTGTTTCTAACATCCTCGCGAAAACGACAGAGCCGCTGAACGACCGTGTGAATGCAGCAACGCTGAAAGAGCCGGAAGAAATTACGCTGGCGATGAAGGTTGTGGTACTGCGTGACAAGCTGGAGCCTGCGTTTGCTGAGGGTCGCTATCAGGAAGCGCTGGTCGAACTGGCCGAACTGCGCGAACCGGTTGATGCGTTCTTCGAGAAAGTAATGGTTATGGTGGAAGATAAGGATTTACGTATCAACCGTCTCACCATGCTCGAAAAACTGCGTGAGCTGTTCCTGCGCGTGGCGGATATTTCGCTGCTGCAGTAACCGTCTGTTTTGACGTAAAAAATGCCGGATACGCAATTGCCTATCCGGCATTTTTTTATGCTGTTAGCGCAGCTGCAATTCGGTCAGACAGGTCTGGCTGTCATTCATCGTTTTGATGGCGTGAGACGCTTTTTTGCCGTTGTAGCTCACTTCAATTGTGCCATCCATATTGCGTGGCAGCCATACGCCGATAAAACCATTGCGGTAGCTGGTCATTGCTTTCTGCACCACCACGTCTCCCTTGCTATCCGTCACTTTGACATCAAAGGTCTTCTCGGGCATTTCTCCCTTGCAGCCAGAAAGGCTGTGGTTAAAGCAGGGGTGAGTTTGCCATTCGTATGGGGCAAAGGAGAGATAGAACTTGTCACCAAGCGGTAGCGTATAAACCTGTTCACCGGAAGAGAGCTTTAGTTCGGTGCTGGTGATGGAGGCAGAATAGGGCAGTGGTCGACTCTGAGGCGACTGGTCAATGGCGTCGACAATTTGCTCAACGGATTTCCCGCTTAGCCCATGTTGCGCCAGAAAGGTTGATTCCGGGGTAGCAGCGAATACGCTACTTGTGGTGAGTAAACCTAATAACAGCAACAGTGAGGTTTTCGACATAGCTTCAATTCCTTGTGAAAATTGTGGAATACATGCCGACGTACTATAAAGCTTACCCTTAGGGAAAGGTCAAAGGTGCGGTGGGTAAAGTAATGCAAAGAAGAAAGCTGAGGAAATTATTGCGAGAGACAGATAAAAAAAATCCCCGCCGTTTGGCAGGGATCTAGAATTTTGAGCTTTTTAAGCTTACAGGCTGGTTACGTTGCCAGCTGCCGGGCCTTTAGCGCCGCTTTCGATGGTGAAGGAAACTTTCTGACCTTCGTCCAGAGATTTGTAGCCTTCGTTCTGGATAGCAGAGAAGTGTACGAACACGTCTTTTGAGCCATCGTCAGGAGTGATGAAACCGAAGCCTTTATCAGCGTTGAACCATTTTACGATACCAGTCATTTTACCGGACATAGTGTATTACCTTTTAAAAAATAAGTGTGCCTTTCGGCGATATGGCGTGCTTTACAGATTTTTTAACAGTAAAGGAAAATGCTCACTACGAAGGGTATCAATGATAACTCTTGAAGGGACTTGCCTTACTAAACTGCTGTAATGGTCTGTACGTCAAACCGTTGAGTGCATTAACTCATTTTACGCCGGAGGATGCAACTACTATTTTCTTTTTTGTTGCTGGAGCTGGTGGTAGAACGGTCCATTTACAGGACCGTTCTGAAGAAAAACCAGAAAAAACATCAATCCATCAACTGCTTACTTAATCTCGGGTCGGCCTGAATCAGGCGCATCAATTTCAATTCGGTACTGGAAGGCTTTACGCGTTTAGACTCCCACTCATGAACCATCGCAACCGTTACGCCCATTACTCGGGCAAAATCATCTGTTTTTAAACCCGTCCCTCGTCGTAGCTGTTCAAATTCGGTAAACGGGTTGGCTTTTTGCGTCAAGGTGACGGTCTGCGATACATCTTTAAAAACAATCTGTTCCAGACTGCTAAGCAGTTCAAGCATAGGATCTTTATATTCCATTGAGGACTCCTAAAATCACACAGCGGGATCGTGAATTTCATCGAAGCTCATTAAGAATAGTCGCAAAAAAAGACGCCGGGCGTGGGGTGCGCGCGGTGGGCGCGTTTCAGCGGATCGCGGTGGCCGACCTGTAGTTTGCTAACGATCTGATAACGGTCGGGATCTCCTCTCGGCCAAACTCATTTGTAAAGATGACAAAATTTTTACGCCATTCGGCTGATGGCGCATTGTTCAGCAAAACGCAGGGCCACCGAAACGGGTATTTTCCCCGACAAGATTACGCGGAAAGGGTATCTTGCGGGGCTGACCTGGACTATCCTTGTCATCGTCAGGCACGCGGGTGTCGTTGTGCGCATTTTTGGGTGAAGGAGTATTAAAATGGCGACAGGTAAGTCCTGCTCTCGCTGGTTTGCGCCTGTTTTGGCGCTCTTAATGGTAGTTGGCCTGAGTGGGTGTTTTGATAAAGAAGGCGATCAACGCAAAGCGTTTGTCGATTTCCTGCAGAATACTGCAATGCGTAGCGGAGAGCGTTTACCGACGCTGACCGCCGATCAGAAAAAACAGTTTGGCCCGTTTGTCTCCGATTACGCGATTCTTTATGGTTATTCACAGCAGGTGAATCAGGCGATGGACTCCGGTCTGCGCCCGGTTGTGGATAGCGTAAATGCCATCCGTGTTCCTCAGGATTACGTGACCCAGCGTGAACCGCTGCGTCAGGCAAATGGTGCGCTGGGCGTGTTAGGGCAACAGCTGCAGAATGCGAAGCTGCAGGCCGATGCCGCACGTGGTGCGCTGAAGCAAAGCGAGGATCTGAAACCCGTCTTTGATCAGGTCTACAGCAAAGTCGTGACTGCTCCGTCAGAGGCTCTACAGCCGCTGATTCCTGCCGCGCAAATCTTTACGCAGCAACTGGTACAGGTGGGTGATTTTATCGCGCAGCAGGATACGCAGGTGAGCTTTGTGGCGAACGGTATCCAGTTCCCGACCTCACAACAGGCAAGCCAGTACAACACGCTGATTGGCCCGCTGGCAGCCCAGCATCAGGCATTTAATCAAGCCTGGACTGCTGCGGTGAACGCAGCCCAGTAATTCAGGGAATAGCGATATACAGAATGCCGGGTACGCAGTAGCGCCACCCGGCATTTTTTTATCCTGCTACCTGCGGATTCACACAGTTCTTCTCGACGTTCCCTTGCAGTGCATCAATTAAGTTATCTACCGCACAGGCCGCCATGTTGTAGCGGGTTTCATGGGTTGCCGAACCAATATGCGGTAGCGCCACCACGTTTGGTAACGACAGCAGCGGAGAGTCTACCGGCAGCGGTTCCTGCTCAAACACATCCAGACCGGCGGCATGAATTTCCCCGCTTTGCAGGGCGGCAATCAGTGCGGTTTCGTCCACGACCGGGCCACGTCCAGCGTTGATGAAAATGGCGGAGGACTTCATTTTGGTGAACTGCGCGGCGCCAAACAGATGGTGAGTCTCATCCGTTAGCGGCAGGATCAGACAGACAAAATCCGATTCCTGCAATAGCGTATCCAGATTGCAGTAGCGCGCGTTGAAGCGCTCTTCCGCTTCCTTATGCTGGCGGCGTGCATTGTAGAGAATGGGCATGCCAAAGCCGAAATGGGCGCGTTGTGCCAGTGCGAGGCCGATGCGGCCCATACCGACAATCCCCAACGTTTTGTGATGTACATCGGTGCCGAACCAATCCGGCCCGATGCTCTTGGTCCATTCACCTACTTTCACGCGTTCAGCCACCTCGACTACGCGGCGAGCCGTGCTTAACACCAGTGCCATTATCGTATCCGCCACGGTTTCGGTCAGTACGGTTGGGGTGTGCATCAGTAAGACATTACGGGCGTTAAGCGCCTCGACGTCGAAATTGTCATAGCCTACGGAGATTGTTGAGGTTGCGCGCAGCCTGGGCATGTTCTCCAGCAGGGCGCTATTGACGGTTTCGCTGGAGCCCAGCAGACCTTCCGCACTGGCGAAGGCCTGCGCGTGCTGTGCGACCGTTTCCGGGCGCAGGTTAGGGACTTGAGTCACCGAAAAATGTGCTTCCAGGCGCTGCAGTAAATCGTCAGGTAACGCTTTGTAGAGAATAATGGACGGCTTCATGCGAATCTCCGTAAGTTAAAATTTAAGCGTGGCGTGCGCCAACCGGAATGCAGGTATTATTAGCAGGCTTAACAATCAGAGTTAGCCACACTGAGACAAAAAGCGCCACCCCCATAAAAATGTACGAGGCGGACGGGCTGCCGGTGGTGCCATTGAGGTAGCCAACAAACCAGGAGCCAAAGAATGACCCCAGCGCGCCCATACTGTTAATCAGCGCCATGGCGCCCCCGGCGACGTTACGCGGCAGCATTTCAGGAATGATGGCGAAGAAGGGACCATACGGGGCGTACATCGCCGCACCGGCTATCACCAGCAGGGTGTAAGACATCCAGAAGTGGTCAGCGCCAACGGCCCAGGATCCGATAAAGGCACACGCGGCGATCAGTAACAGCGGCCAGACAAACAGCTTACGGTTTTGCAGTTTGTCGGAAGCACATGAGGCCAAAATCATCGCGACGGTGGCGGCCAGATACGGGACCGATGAAAGCCAGCCCACTTCCACCATGCCGAGATTCGCGCCGCCGCTGCGGATAATTGACGGCAGCCACAACACAAAACCGTAAACGCCGATACTCCAGGTAAAATACTGCATACACAGCAGGATCACATTGCGTGAGCGGAAAGCCTCACCATAGTTACGCACGGCTTTAATTCCCTGCTGCTCTTGTTCCAGCTGTGCCTGCAGCGCGCTTTTTTCGGACTCCGTCAGCCAGCCCACCTGGGAAGGTTTGTCTTTGACCAGCACCCACCAGCAGAACGCCCAGATGACGGCCGGAAAGCCTTCGATGATGAACATTTCACGCCAGCCGAGCGCCTGAATCAAATAACCCGAAACGACGGACATCCACAGCACGGTGACCGGGTTACCGAGGATCAGGAAGGTGTTGGCGCGTGAACGCTCGGATTTGGTAAACCAGTTGCTGATATAAATCAGCATCGCGGGCATGACGGCGGCTTCTACGACGCCAAGAATAAAACGGATGGCGGCAAGCATGGGGATGTTACTGACCATTCCGGTCAGCGAGGCGCACCCGCCCCACAGGATCAGGCAGATAAAAATGAGTTTTCGTACGCTGCGGCGCTCGGCGTAAATTGCGCCTGGGATCTGGAAAAAGAAATAGCCGAGGAAAAACAGGGCACCCAGCAGGGAAGAGATCCCTTTGGTAATGCCAAGATCCTCGTTAATGCCTGCGGCGGAGGCGAAGCTGAAGTTCGCGCGGTCGAGATACGCCAGGCTGTACGTGATGAACACGATTGGCATGATGTACCACCAGCGTTTTGCTGCATTGGTTGAGCTATTCATAGACTGCCCTCTGGTTATGCTGTTACGCCGCCTCTGTATGTAGGGTACAGAGTGGGCCGGGGGTTTATTCCGCTAATTGTTCACGTGTGGGTAATCCTTCACTGTCGCCCTGAACCTGTATGGCCAGGGCGCCAATTTTATTGCCTCGGGCCACCGCCTGATGCAGTGAGTGCCCTTCCAGCAGGGCGCTGATGACGCCGACCGCAAAGCCATCACCCGCACCGACGGTATCGACCACGTTGTCGACCTTCACCGGTGCGACGCAGCCCTGCTCGCCGTTGGCTGTCTTATACCAGGCGCCATCGGCACCCGTTTTAACAATCACTGCCTTCGCGCCGTGGCGCAGATAAAAGTCAGCGATGCCTTCAGGCGTCTGTTGTCCCGTCAAAATCATGCCCTCTTTTAACCCCGGCAGAACCCAGTCGGCCTGGAATGCGAGTCGGTTGAGTTTCTCCACCATCTCCGCTTCGCTATTCCACAGCACCGGGCGTAAATTGGGATCGAACGAGATAGTCTTTCCCTGGGCTTTCATGGTGCGGGCGGTATGGGCCAGCAGTTCGTAAGAACTGGCGGACAGCGCTGCCGCCACGCCACTCAGGTGCAGGTGGCGTGCGCTGGAGAAGTACGCCTCGTGATAATCCTCCATGCCAAGATGGCTGGCGGCTGAGCCTTTGCGAAAATACTCCACGATGGGATCGGTTCCATTTTCGACTTTAGATTTCAGCTGAAAGCCGGTTGCGTAGCGTCCATCCTGGGTGACTCCCTGCGCATCAATCCCTTCTTTTTCCAGCGACTTAATAATAAAACGGCCAAAACTGTCGTGACCTACGCGACTCACCCAGCCGACCTTCAGGCCCAGACGGGCAAGGCCGGTTGCCACGTTAAGCTCTGCGCCCGCGACCCGTTTGATAAATGTCTCTACATCCGCCAGTTCGCCGGTTTGCGTGGCGACAAACATCGTCATTGCTTCGCCAATGGTGACGACATCCAGTGAATTTTTCATGTGTTACTCCTCGCGTAGCAGTTCGACGTAGTGACGGGTCACCGCCGCTAAATCGTGCCCTTCCAGGGGGAATTCAATGCCGCGCGGGACGTCCGTGGGCAGCGTGTTTAACAGTGCCAGCCAGCGCGGGTCTGCCCGATCGGGCGCAACGGCACGGAAGCTGTCGAGATGCGGAGTGGCGGCCTTCACATGGATATATCCCACGGTTGAGGCGAGCGCCTGCGCGGCGTCTTCGGGGGAGTCGCCGACCCACAGCCAGTTGCCCATATCAAAGGTCAGGGATACCGGCAGATCCTGCGTCTGGCAGGCATCCCTGAAGTGCAGCATAGGCTGCAGTCGTCCGCAGGACGTTTGATCGTTCTCGACCACCAGTTCCATACCGCTGTCGTTGAGCCACTCACGCAGTGTGTCGAATTGCTGAGTATGGGAAAAATGACCCAGGGAGACTTTTAACCATAACGCCTGCAACGTTTGGGCTTCCTGAAGGAGTGCCGGCAGGTGGGGATTGAGATGACCATCTTGTAGAAATAGCGGTTCTGGCGCGGAGTAGCAGGCCAGCAGGCCGAAGATTTCAATCGCGGATGCCAGGGTTGGCAGTGTTTTAAGCTCGGCGTCGCTCAGCATTTCGCGGCGGATTTCAACGCCGTCAGCACCAGCTTCAGCAATAATAGGCAGCATGGCAGTTTGCCCGCCAGCTGCATGCACCTGGTCGTAGCCGTAAGCGGCGGTGACCACCATAATTTTTCTTTTCATGGAAACTCCAAATCGTGCGTTCTTGCTATAACGCTAGATGGAACCGGTTCCAAAGAAAAGACTATGATGCCGAATTTATGATCACCATCACGAAGGAAATTTAACGGGCGGTAGACCCGCGAACGATTAGCTCACCGGAGAAAACCTGTTCCTGAACAGCATCCGATTTACCATCGATCCGGCGTACAACCTGCTCGACGGCGGTATAGCCAATCTGCCAGGTGGGCTGCTTCAGGGTGGTGATGCCGACGCCAGCCAGTTCGGCCCATTCCAGTTCGTCAAAACCGAGCAGGCCGATGTCGCTGCCCCAGTTGAGGCCAATACTCTTAAGCGAGCGGGCCACCTGCAGCGTGAGCGCGCCGTTGGCAGAGATAACGGCCTTACGCATTCCGCGATGCTGCTGATGAAACTGACGCAGCGTGTCATCCAGTTGCGTATTTTCCGCCAGCGAAACCTCAGCATTTTCGGCGATAACGCCGGGATATCGCGCCAGCGTGGCGCGAAAAGCAGTCAGACGTTCGCGTCGGGTGTTAACCATCCCCAACGGCTCGCTGAGGAACAGAATAGCTTCGAAGCCTTGTTCAATCAGGTGCTCAGTGGCAACTGTCGCCGCCTGGGTGTTATCCAGACCGACCATATCACAGGCGAAATCCGGAATTTTACGATCAATCAACACCATCGGTAGTGCAGACTGTTGCAGGCGGTTCAGCCCTTCTTCGCGCATGCCGACGGCATTCACCACAATCCCCTCAACCTGATAGCTACGCAGCAGATCGAGATAATGCAGCTCCTGGTCAACTTCGTTGTTGGTATTACAGACCAGCGGGGTAAAGCCTTTTTCGCGACAGGCAGCTTCGATACCGCTTAACACGTTAACGGAGTAGGGGTTGGTAATGTCGGCGATAATCAGGCCTATCAGGCGGGTACGGCCATGCTTCAGGCCTCGTGCCATCAGGCTGGGGCGATAGTCGAGTTCGGCAATGGCGTGTTCAATGCGGGCCAACAGCGCGTCGGAAAGCAGATGCTTCTCACCGTTGAGGTAGCGTGAAATGCTGGTCTTACCCGTTTTTGCGGCTTTCGCCACATCGCTGATGGTGGCACGTGTTGATTTGCTCATCGCTGATTTCCCTGAATTTAGTGTGAACACCTTATCGTGAAAATCAACGATGGCAAGTGCTTCATGCCGGATAAGGCGCAGCCTGTCTCCGGCACAAAACGTTACTGAATTGGACTCAACGTGATCTCTACGCGGCGGTTTTGTGCTTTACCTTCCGCGGTGCTGTTGCTGGCTATTGGATTCGCCGGGCCCATTCCACGGGTGCGGATACGGTTAGCTTCCACACCCTGAGTGATCAGGGCGCTGGCAACAGAGTCCGCACGCTGCTGTGACAGACGCATGTTCAGATCCTGGCTGCCGGTGCTGTCGGTGAAGCCCAATACGTTGACCGCGGTTTTATTGTACTCTTTCAGCACCATAGCCACGCCGGTCAGGGTGTTGGCCCCGGCAGGTTTCAGGTTGGCGCTGCTGCTGTCGAAGGTGACGTTGTTGGGCATATTCAGAATGATGTTATCGCCACTGCGCGTCACGCTCACGCCGGTTCCCTGCATTTTTTCGCGCAGTTTTGCTTCCTGCACGTCCATGTAGTAACCGATACCACCACCCACGGCGGCCCCTGCGGCTGCGCCAATCAACGCGCCTTTGCCGCGATCTTTCTTCGACGAGGAGAGCGCGCCAATGCCCGCACCCACCAGCGAACCAATGCCCGCCCCCATGCCGGATTTACCCGCTTCGCGTTCACCGGTGTAAGGGTTTGTTGTGCAGCCAGAAACCGCCAGGGCGCCGCTCACGATGGCAGCAATCACAAATACACGTTTCTTCATCTTAATTCCTTAATGACTTTTTTATTCTTTACCACAGCGACTGTGGCGGTTGATTATGACGTGTGAACATGAAGAAAATTCCAGGGAAGACTCTGAAATTTGTAAGTAACATTGAACGGCATAATAAATAAGCCGTCACATCGCATTCAGGAGCGCCATCTTGGCTAATTCACCCGCACATTACTCGGTATTAACCGCCGCCCACTGGGGACCCATTCTTGTTGAAACCGATGGCGACACGGTTTTCTCCTCGCGTGGCGCATTGCCCACTTCACAGCCCAATTCGTTGCAGACCGTGGTGCGCGATCAGGTACACAGCAAAACGCGGGTGCGTTTTCCGATGGTGCGTAAAGGCTTTCTGGCCTCGCCGGAGGCTCCACTGGGTGTGCGCGGGCAGGATGAGTTTGTCCGTGTCAGCTGGGATGAGGCGCTGAATCTGATCCATACCCAGCATAAGCGCATCCGCGACAGTTACGGTCCGTCCTCCATTTTTGCCGGTTCGTACGGTTGGCGTTCGAACGGTGTGTTACACAAGGCCGCGACCCTGCTGCAGCGGTATATGGCGCTGGCGGGTGGTTATACCGGCCATTTGGGGGATTACTCAACGGGGGCGGCGCAGGCCATCATGCCGTACGTCGTGGGCGGGAACGAAGTCTATCAGCAGCAGACCAGTTGGCCCGTCGTACTGGAACATAGCGACGTGGTGGTGCTTTGGAGCGCGAATCCGCTCAACACCCTGAAGATTGCCTGGAACGCCTCTGATGAGCAGGGGCTCGCGTACTTTGAGGCGTTACGCAACAGCGGTAAACGCCTGATCTGCATTGATCCGATGCGATCGGAGAGCGTGGATTTCTTTGGTGACAAAATGGAGTGGGTCGCCCCGCATATGGGTACCGATGTCGCCCTCATGCTCGGCATTGCCCATACGCTGGTGGAAAACGGCTGGCACGACGAGGCGTTTCTTGCCCGCTGTACCACCGGTTATGAACGATTTGCCGACTATCTTGTGGGGAAATCCGATGATGTCGCCAAAACGGCAGAGTGGGCTGCGGAGATTTGTGGTGTACCTGCGGCGAAAATACGTGAACTGGCAGAAATATTTCACCAAAACACCACTATGCTGATGGCCGGGTGGGGTATGCAACGTCAGCAGTATGGTGAACAAAAGCACTGGATGATCGTCACGTTGGCCGCCATGCTCGGGCAAATTGGCACGCCTGGCGGTGGTTTTGGTCTCTCTTATCATTTTGCTAACGGCGGCAATCCGACGCGTCGCGCGGCGGTGCTCGCCTCCATGCAGGGGAGCGTAAAAGGTGGCACCGATGCGGTGGATAAAATCCCGGTTGCGCGCATCGTTGAGGCTCTGGAAAACCCCGGAGGGTTCTACCAACACAACGGTATGGACCGCCATTTCCCGGACATCCGTTTTCTCTGGTGGGCGGGCGGGGCAAACTTCACCCATCATCAGGATACCAATCGTCTGATTCGCGCCTGGCAAAAGCCAGAGCTGGTGGTGATCTCCGAGTGTTTCTGGACTGCGGCGGCGAAGCATGCCGATATCGTTTTGCCCGCCACCACCTCTTTTGAGCGTAACGACCTCACCATGACCGGTGATTACAGTAATCAGCATCTGGTACCGATGAAGCAGGTTGTGCCGGCACGCGATGAGGCGCGCAATGATTTTGATGTTTTTGCTGAACTCAGCGAGCGCTGGGAGCAGGGCGGGTATGAACGGTTTACGGAAGGCAAAAGCGAGCTGGAATGGCTGGAAACCTTTTACAAGATTGCCGGGCAGCGCGGGGCCAGCCAGCAGGTGACGTTGCCGCCCTTTGCCGAGTTCTGGCAGGCCAACAGGCTTATCGAAATGCCGGAAAGTGCCGCCAACGCGCAGTTTATTCGCTTTGCTGATTTTCGCCGTGACCCGCAGGCGCATCCGCTGAAAACTGACAGCGGCAAAATCGAAATCTACTCGCAGAAGATTGCAAGTTACGGCTACGCGGATTGTGCAGGGCACCCGATGTGGCTGGCGCCGGATGAATGGTTCGGCAATGCTGAGCCCGAGCAATTACAGGTGCTGTCGGCCCATCCGGCGCACCGTTTGCACAGCCAGTTGAATTACAGCACGTTACGCGAGCAGTACGCGGTGGCGGATCGCGAACCGGTGACCATTCACCCGCAGGATGCGAAGGCGAGGGGGATTGCCGATGGCGACACGGTCAGGGTGTGGAATCATCGCGGGCAAATTCTGGCCGGGGCGGTGGTGACGACAGGCATCAAAGCGGGCGTGATTTGTATTCACGAGGGCGCCTGGCCAGATTTGGACCTGTCCGCAGGGGGCATTTGTAAGAATGGCGCGGTGAATGTGCTGACCTGCGATCTCCCCAGCTCGAAGCTGGGGAATGGCTGCGCGGGCAACACCGCGCTGGCGTGGCTGGAAAAGTACACCGGGCCCGCACTGGCGCTTACGGCGTTTGATCCGCCTGCCAGTTCATAATCCACGTGGGGTGATGCGTCTCTTCTTGCCATGCGCTGTCTTCAATACGAAAACCCAGCGCATGGTAGAAATTCACCGCTGACTGGTTCTTCTGATAAACCTCAAGGCTGAGCAACGAAAAGCGCTGCTGGACATGCTGCACCAGCGCTTTGCCGATCCCGCTTCTGATGGCGGTAGGTTCAACAAACAGTGCGCCCAAAAAGCGCGCTTCCATCACGCTGGCAAAGCCTTTGAGCTGGCCGCTTTCCTCCCATACCCAGGTTTGTGCTGCGGGCAGGTAGACATCGCGTACGATGGGTTCACTCTCACGCCAGTAGCGTTCTTCAATAAACGGATGAGCATAAATCGTGCTATCCATCCACAGCGCCAGAATCGGCGCCAGATCGTCAGGCGTTGATTGGCGAATCATGTTGACCCTCCGGGTAGCAAATACAGTCGGTGACATGGTCGTTGACCAGCCCGCATGCCTGCATAAAGGAGTAACAGATGGTGGTGCCGACAAACTTAAAGCCGCGCTTTTTTAACGCTTTTGAGAGCGCGTCAGACGCAGGGGTTGAGGTGGGGATGTCGCTCAGGCTGGCGGCGCGCGTCAGCTGCGGTTGATGATCAACGAACGACCAGACAAACTCGCTAAACGGTTCGCCGTTTTGCGCCATCGCCAGGTAGGCGCGTGCGTTACCGATAATGGCCTGAATTTTCCCTCGATGACGAATAATACCGGCATCCAGCACCAGCCTTTCGACATCATCTTCGGTCATCGCGGCAACGGCGACAGGATCGAAATGGTGGAAAGCATGACGATAGTTTTCCCGTTTCTTCAGGACGGTTATCCACGATAACCCTGCCTGCTGCCCCTCCAGACAGATCATCTCGAACAGCTTTTGACCATCGGTTTCGGGGACCCCCCACTCCTTGTCGTGATAGGCAATGTATAGTGGATCCTGACTGACCCAGCCGCAACGCTGCATATTCTTCCTCGCTGTTTTTACTGGCGTAAAAATTTCATTCGGCTCGCCTTGACGCGCCCGCTAAAAAGACAATATTTAATACAGGGCCTAATGTGCCCGATATCCTTCACACAATGACAATAATATCGCCGAATTCGGCTCTTTTCTGGAGTCGCGTTGATGATTATAAGAAACAGTAGTGGTCGCCAGAGGTTCAGCCTTCTGGTGAGCGTCGTGGTCTGTGCGCTGTCTACCCATACGGCCTATGGCTGGCAACAAGAATATATCGTTGATGCTATGTCAGGTCATACGGCTGAACGTTATACATGGGACAGCGATCACCAACCACGCTATAACGACATACTTGAAGAACGCATTCGTTCCACGAAGAGCGTGGCGGGTCCGGTGGTGAACCTGGCGGACCAAACGACGCTGGATACGACCAGCGGTATGAGTATGGGCTGGAATTTCCCCGTGTCCAGACAAGTGACGACCGGCCCGATCGCAGCCCTACATTATGACGGTTCGGCAACGTCCACCTATAACGAGTTTGGCGACAGTGCGACGTCCGTCACGCAGACCGATCCGTTATGGCATGCCAGCGTCAGCACCTTAGGCTGGCGGGTTAATTCGCAGTTTGGCGATGTGCGTCCGTGGGCGCAAATCAGCTATAACCAGCAGTTTGGCGAGAATATCTGGAAGGCGCAATCGGGCCTCAGCCGGATGTCCGCGGCGAGTCAGGACGGCAACTGGCTGGATGTTACCGTGGGTGCCGATATGCTGCTCAATCCGCATATGGCGGCCTATGCTGCGCTCTCTCAGGCGGAAAATAGCACCAATAACAGTGACTATATGTACACCATGGGAGTAAGCGCTAAATTTTAACGCGAACATGCGTAAATAAAACAACTCTGTTACATATTAGAATCAATAATCACACGCGTCTCAGTGATAGCGGGTACTCACTTGTGTGAAAAATCCGGTCCTCTCACTTTTTGTCTCGTCATTCATTCCGCAATCCAGGCATTTCATTCCGTTCTGATGGCACTTCATGCCGTTTTCCCCTCGTCATAAATGCACTTCGGTATGGTTGTTGGCAGAGAATTTCCCATTTTGCTTATGCAGGAATACTGCCATGAAAACTTCTGATTATCAGCGTACCCGGTGGCTGACCCTGATCGGCACCATCATTACCCAATTTGCCTTAGGTTCGGTTTACACCTGGAGCCTGTTCAATGGCGCGCTTTCTTCAAAGCTGGATGCGCCGGTCAGCCAGGTGGCTTTCTCCTTTGGCCTGTTAAGCCTGGGCCTGGCGATTTCTTCTTCTGTCGCCGGGAAACTTCAGGAACGTTTTGGCGTGAAACGCGTCACCATGGCATCCGGTATCCTGCTGGGCGTGGGCTTCTTCTTAACCGCACACTCTGACAGCCTGATTATGCTGTGGCTGAGTGCGGGTGTGCTGGTGGGCCTGGCGGATGGTGCGGGCTACCTGTTAACGCTGTCCAACTGCGTAAAATGGTTCCCTGAGCGTAAAGGGCTGATTTCTGCCTTTGCTATCGGCTCTTATGGCCTCGGCAGCCTCGGCTTCAAGTTTATCGACACTCATCTGCTGGAAACCGTCGGGCTGGAGAAAACCTTTGTTATCTGGGGTGCCATTGTGCTGGTGATGATCGTCTTTGGCTCTACGCTGATGAAAGATGCACCAAATCAGGAAGTAAAAACGGTGAATGGCGTGGTCGAGCACGACTACACTCTGGCGCAATCGATGCGCAAACCACAGTACTGGATGCTGGCAGTGATGTTCCTGACCGCGTGTATGAGTGGGCTGTATGTCATTGGTGTGGCAAAAGATATTGCACAAACTCTGGCGCATATGGATGTGGCGACAGCGGCCAATGCGGTGACGGTGATTTCCATCGCTAACCTGTCAGGCCGTCTGGTGCTGGGCATCCTGTCCGACAAGATTTCCCGTATTCGCGTTATCACCATTGGTCAGGTTGTTTCGCTGGTCGGTATGGCGGCGCTGTTATTCGCACCGCTGAACGAAGCGACCTTCTTCGCGGCGATTGCCTGCGTTGCCTTTAACTTTGGCGGTACGATTACCGTGTTCCCGTCCTTGGTCAGTGAGTTCTTTGGCCTGAATAATCTGGCTAAAAACTATGGGGTTATCTATCTGGGCTTCGGGATTGGCAGCATCTGTGGGTCCATCATCGCTTCCCTGTTTGGCGGTTTTTACGTGACCTTCTGTGTCATCTTCGCGCTGTTAATCATCTCGCTGGCGCTGTCTACCACCATTCGTCAGCCTCAGCGTAGCGTATTTACCGAGGCGCACGCCTGATTCTATTAGTGGTGTCATTAATACCTGGCGCATATATTTACAAAAATATATGCGCCATTTTCATTCTCTATAAGCACTTTTGCGTTTACCTGTGGTCTACTTACTCGCGCCCGTAGACATTTCAAACTCTGCCGTTGTCGCATCTTTCACCTGCCCGGTCTAACTGACTGTAAGTAGGGCTTTTTATCCCGTTTTCCAGGTTTTATTGATGAGATATATTAAGTCGATGACGCAGCAGAAGCTCAGTCTCTTGCTGGCAATCTATATCGGTCTGTTTATGAACTCCGCTGTATTTTACCGTCGTTTTAGCGGATATGCGTACGAGTTCACCGTCTGGAAAGGAATCTCTGCGGTTGTTGAATTAGCTGGCGCGGTGCTGGCAACCTTCTTTTTACTTCGTCTTCTCTCTTTATTTGGCCGACGCGCCTGGCGTGTACTGGCAACCTTTGTGGTGCTGTGTTCCGCAGGTGCCAGCTATTATATGACCTTCCTGAACGTGGTGATCGGTTACGGCATTATTGCCTCGGTTATGACCACCGATATTGATTTATCGAAGGAAGTTGTGGGCTGGCATTTTATTGCGTGGCTGGTTTCGGTCAGTATTTTGCCGTTGCTCTTAATCTGGAATAACCGTTGTCGCTACACCCTGATAAAACAGCTGCGCACGCCAGGTATGAGATTTCGCAATGTGGCGGTCGTTTTGCTGGCGGGGATCATGGTATGGGCGCCGATTCGTCTGCTCAGCATGCAGCAGAGATCCGTCGAGCGTGAAACCGGCATCGATTTACCCAGCTACGGCGGCGTCGTGGCAAACTCCTATCTGCCGTCAAACTGGCTCTCCGCGTTAGGGCTGTATGCCTGGGCGCAGGTTGATGAGTCCTCAGACAACAAATCGCTGATGAACCCGGCGAAAAAATTCACCTATGTTGCCCCCAAGAATCTCGATGACACCTACGTGGTGTTTATTATTGGTGAGACCACGCGCTGGGATCATATGGGGATTTTTGGCTACGAGCGAAATACCACACCAAGGCTGGCTCAGGAGAAAAACCTGGCGGCATTCCGTGGGTATTCATGTGATACCGCGACCAAGTTGTCGCTGCGCTGCATGTTTGTACGTCAAGGTGGTGCGGAAGAAAACCCACAGCGGACGCTGAAAGAACAAAACGTTTTTTCCGTACTCGGTCAGTTAGGGTTTAAAACAGACCTTTACGCGATGCAAAGCGAGATGTGGTTCTACAGTAATACCATGGCGGAAAACATCGCCTATCGTGAACAAATTGGCGCAGAGCCGCGTAACCGTGGCAAAACGGTTGACGATATGCTGCTGATTACCGAAATGCAGCAATCCTTAAAGCAGAATGACAGCGGTAAGCGCCTGATTATTCTGCATACCAAAGGTTCACACTTTAACTACACGCAGCGCTACACTCGCGAGTATGCACAGTGGAAGCCTGAGTGTGTGGATGTCGATAGCGGCTGTTCGAAAGAACAGATGATTAACTCTTTCGACAACTCGGTGACCTATGTCGATCACTTTATTACCAAAGTGTTTGATCAACTGCGCGATAAGAAAGCGATAGTGTTCTATGCCGCCGATCACGGTGAGTCTATTAACGAACGTGAGCACCTGCACGGTACGCCGCGTAAAATGGCGCCGCCAGAGCAGTTCCGCGTGCCGATGATGGTGTGGATGTCGGATAAGTATCTGGAAGACCCCGATCATGCGAAGGCGTTTGCTCACCTGAAGCAAGAGGCGGATATGAAGGTCCCGCGCCGTCATGTGGAACTGTATGACACCATTTTGGGTTGCCTCGGTTATACCTCGCCAAACGGCGGTATAAATGAGAACAATAACTGGTGCAACGTTCCGGGCGGGCAGAAAGTCACGGCGCAGTAACCGGCCTGCTGACTTTCTCGCCGATCGAATGGCATTTTGATACGAAGGGATTGACGGGCGCGCACCTGAGCAGTAAGATGCGCCCCGCATTCGGTGATTGGCGCAGCCTGGTAGCGCACTTCGTTCGGGACGAAGGGGTCGGAGGTTCGAATCCTCTATCACCGACCAAATTCAAAGCCCTGCTCTACGAGCAGGGCTTTTTGCATTTGAAGCCGAGAGGATGAGAACCTCCGGGGGCAAGAGGTTCGACTCGAGCGGTAGCGAGAGAACGTTGCGGCAGCAACGGCCCGAAGGGCGAGCCACGCAGTGGCGAGTCATCCTCTTTCACCGACCAAATTCAAAGCCCTGCTCTACGAGCAGGGCTTTTTGCATTTGAAGCCGAGAGGATGAGAACCTCCGGGGGCAAGAGGTTCGACTCGAGCGGTAGCGAGAGAACGTTGCGCCAGCAACGGCCCGCAGGGCGAGCCACGCAGTGGCGAGTCATCCTCTATCACCGACCAAATTTAAAGCCCTGCTCAACGAGCGGGGTTTTTTGCATCTGAAGCCGAGAGGAGTTGTAGGCCTGATAAGCGCAGCGCCATCAGGCAATTAAAGCGCGTGGGAGTCTGCATCGCCGGATGGCGGCGCAGACGCCTTATCCGGCCTACGGGCTGCTTCCCCGTTTCATCTTCATTTCGCCTGCAAAAATTGTGTACCACTTCCCACTGTCTGTTAACGATTCTGTGACATATTCCATTGTCTTTTTTTATATTTGCTTGAATCTTTTTTTGCGTTACTTATGGCTGAACCTAGCATTTTCCGCTGTGCGCTTTAACGTTCATGGTATTAATCGCTCAGATATGCAGCATTCATTAAGAAATTTTTCACATTTTGCATAAATGTTAATCACTAAACGTTGCTAAATATGAAGATATTTATTCTGGTATAGGCCGCGTAGCACAAATTTCCCTGCTGAAAATGCCCCTCTGCACTTTTTTTAATCTTTGTTTGCGAATTCTCACCGTTGGCGTAAATCACGGTTACCTGTATTGACGTTTTCACATTCTGTTGACAGATTGTAGGGCATGAGGGGCATTTCATGGAGAATCCGCACTGCAACTCAGTCGCTTATGTGAACGGAATCCCCATCCTCTTAACGCCGACCCGGCCGGGTAAAAAACAAAAAAGGCCAGGCGGTGCAAACCCACTGCAAAGGGTAAAACAACAAACATCACATTTGGAGCAGAAGAATGAGTATTTCCTTGAAGAAGTCAGGGATGCTGAAGCTTGGTCTGAGCCTGGTGGCTATGACCGTCGCAGCAAGCGTACAGGCTAAAACTCTGGTTTATTGTTCAGAAGGATCTCCTGAAGGCTTTAACCCACAGCTTTTCACTTCTGGCACAACCTATGATGCCAGCTCAGTACCGATCTATAACCGCCTGGTTGAGTTCAAAACCGGTACGACTGAAGTGATCCCGGGCTTGGCTGAGAAGTGGGAAATCAGCGAAGACGGTAAAACCTATACCTTCCACCTGCGTCAGGGCGTGAAGTGGCAGGACAATAAAGAATTTAAACCGACGCGTACCTTCAACGCTGATGACGTGGTGTTCTCCTTTGACCGCCAGAAAAACGCCCAGAACCCGTACCATAAAGTCTCTGGTGGCAGCTATGAGTACTTCGAAGGGATGGGCTTGCCGGATCTGATCAGTGAAGTGAAGAAAGTCGACGATAACACTGTCCAGTTCGTACTGACCCGCCCGGAAGCACCGTTCCTGGCAGATCTGGCGATGGACTTCGCGTCTATTCTTTCCAAAGAATATGCCGACAACATGCTGAAAGCCGGCTCCCCGGAGAAAGTGGATCTGAACCCAATCGGTACCGGTCCGTTCCAGATGCAGCAGTACCAGAAAGACTCGCGCATTCTGTATAAAGCGTTCGAAGGTTACTGGGGCACCAAGCCGAAGATCGATCGTCTGGTCTTCTCCATCACCCCTGACGCATCCGTGCGTTACGCCAAGCTGCAGAAGAATGAGTGCCAGGTGATGCCGTACCCGAACCCGGCTGATATCGCGCGCATGAAGCAGGATAAAAACCTCAACCTGCTGGAGCAGGCGGGCCTGAACGTGGGTTACCTGTCTTTCAACACCGAGAAAAAACCGTTTGATGACGTGAAAGTGCGTCAGGCGCTGACCTACGCGGTGAACAAAGAAGCGATCATCAAAGCGGTATATCAGGGCGCAGGCGTTGCAGCCAAGAACCTGATCCCGCCAACCATGTGGGGCTATAACGACGACGTTAAAGACTACAGCTACGATCCGGAAAAAGCCAAAGCGCTGCTGAAAGAAGCGGGCCAGGATAAAGGCTTCACCGTTGAACTGTGGGCGATGCCGGTACAGCGTCCGTACAACCCGAACGCACGCCGTATGGCTGAAATGATCCAGGCGGACTGGGCGAAAATTGGCGTCCAGGCCAAAATCGTCACCTACGAGTGGGGCGAGTACCTCAAGCGTGCCAAGTCTGGTGAGCACCAGGCGGTGATGATGGGCTGGACCGGGGACAATGGGGATCCGGATAACTTCTTCGCCACCCTGTTCAGCTGTGCGGCAGCGAAAGACGGCTCCAACTACTCTCGCTGGTGCTACAAGCCGTTTGAAGATCTGATTCAACCGGCCCGCGCGACCGACGACCACAACAAGCGTGTTGAACTCTACAAACAAGCTCAGGTAGTGATGCATGACCAGGCGCCTGCGCTGATCATTGCTCACTCCACCGTGTATGAGCCCGTGCGTAAAGAAGTCAAAGGCTATGTGGTTGATCCATTAGGCAAACACCACTTCGAAAACGTCTCTATCGAATAATTAAAACTCAGGGGTGTTCATGCACCCCATGCCTGGCGGCGCTACGCTTGCGCAGGCCTACGAGAGTAGGCCGGATAAGCGTAGCGCCATCCGGCGTAGTGCTTTACCCACAGTTGTTTATGCGTGGGATAAGATTTGTGAGTAATACAGATTCACGGTTCCAGGCCGTGCGTCATTAGAGAGAATCCGGGTTATGTTGCAGTTCATTCTCCGACGTTTGGGACTCGTCATCCCTACGTTTATCGGTATCACTCTTCTCACCTTTGCCTTCGTCCATATGATCCCCGGCGATCCGGTAATGATCATGGCGGGTGAGCGTGGGATCTCCCCTGAGCGTCATGCTCAACTGCTGGCTGAACTCGGTCTGGATAAACCGATGTGGCAGCAGTACCTCCATTACATTTGGGGGGTTATGCATGGTGACTTAGGCATTTCGTTAAAAAGCCGCTTGCCGGTGTGGGAAGAGTTCGTGCCGCGCTTTAAAGCGACGCTGGAACTCGGTGTCTGCGCCATGATGTTTGCCACCGCGGTAGGCATTCCCGTTGGTGTACTCGCCGCGGTTAAGCGTGGTTCCATTTTTGATCACACCGCTGTGGGTCTGGCACTGACCGGTTACTCCATGCCTATCTTTTGGTGGGGCATGATGCTGATCATGCTGGTTTCCGTGCAGTGGAACCTGACGCCGGTTTCCGGGCGGGTGAGCGACATGGTGTTCCTTGATGACTCCAACCCGCTGACCGGGTTTATGCTGATCGACACCGCCATCTGGGGTGAAGAGGGTAACTTCATTGATGCCGTGGCGCATATGATCCTGCCCGCGATGGTGCTGGGCACCATTCCTCTGGCCGTTATCGTGCGTATGACCCGTTCGTCAATGCTGGAAGTGCTGGGCGAAGATTACATTCGTACCGCGCGCGCCAAGGGGCTGACGCGGATGCGCGTGATCGTCATTCATGCTCTGCGCAACGCCATGCTGCCTGTGGTGACCGTTATCGGTCTGCAGGTCGGTACGCTGCTGGCAGGGGCTATTCTGACCGAAACCATTTTCTCGTGGCCGGGTCTGGGGCGCTGGCTGATTGATGCGCTGCAACGCCGTGATTATCCGGTAGTGCAGGGCGGTGTATTACTGGTAGCGACGATGATTATTCTCGTCAACCTGCTGGTAGACCTGCTGTACGGCGTGGTGAACCCGCGTATTCGGCATAAGAAGTAAGGGGCCATCATGTCACAGGTTACTGAAAATAAAGTTATTGCTGCACCGGTGCCGATGACCCCGTTGCAGGAGTTCTGGCACTATTTTAAACGCAACAAAGGTGCGGTCGTTGGCCTCGTTTATGTGGTCATCGTGCTGTTTATTGCAATTTTCGCCAACTGGATTGCGCCCTATAACCCGGCGGAACAGTTTCGCGATACGCTGCTGGCACCTCCTGCGTGGCAGGAAGGCGGCTCGTGGGCGCATCTGTTTGGTACTGACGACGTAGGGCGCGATGTGCTGTCGCGCTTGATGTACGGTGCACGCCTGTCGCTGCTGGTCGGCTGTCTGGTGGTGGTGCTCTCGCTGCTGATGGGCGTGATTCTCGGGCTGGTGGCCGGTTATTTCGGCGGCATCGTTGATAACGTCATCATGCGAGTGGTCGATATCATGCTGGCACTGCCGAGCCTGTTGCTGGCTTTGGTGCTGGTGGCGGTATTTGGCCCATCGATAGGTAATGCGGCGCTGGCACTGACGTTCGTGGCGCTGCCGCACTATGTGCGTCTGACACGTGCCGCCGTGCTGGTGGAAGTGAACCGCGACTACGTCACCGCCTCTCGCGTGGCGGGTGCCGGTGCGATGCGCCAGATGTTCGTCAATATTCTTCCTAACTGTCTTGCGCCGCTGATTGTTCAGGCGTCGCTCGGCTTCTCTAACGCCATTCTCGATATGGCCGCGCTTGGCTTCCTGGGCATGGGCGCGCAGCCGCCAACACCGGAATGGGGCACTATGCTCTCCGACGTGTTGCAGTTCGCGCAAAGTGCCTGGTGGGTCGTGACCTTCCCGGGTCTGGCGATCCTGCTGACGGTGCTGGCATTTAACCTGATGGGTGACGGTCTGCGTGACGCGCTCGATCCCAAACTGAAGCAGTAAGAGGTTCGAGATGGCGTTATTAAATGTAGACAAATTATCTGTACATTTCGGCGACGTTGGCGCCGAATTCCGTGCCGTAGACCGCATCAGCTACAGTGTGAACCAGGGCGAAGTGGTGGGGATTGTCGGGGAATCCGGCTCCGGTAAGTCCGTCAGCTCACTGGCGATTATGGGGCTGATTGACTACCCCGGCCGCGTGATGGCGGAAAGCCTTGAGTTTAACGGCCGCGACCTGAAACGCATCTCTGAAAAAGAGCGTCGCCAGCTGGTGGGTGCTGAAGTGGCGATGATTTTCCAGGACCCAATGACCAGCCTCAACCCGTGCTACACCGTCGGCTACCAGATTATGGAAGCCATTAAGGTGCATCAGGGTGGCAACAAGAAAACCCGTATTCAGCGGGCGATTGACCTGCTGACGTTGGTGGGCATTCCTGACCCGGCTTCACGTCTTGATGTGTATCCGCACCAGTTGTCTGGAGGCATGAGTCAGCGCGTGATGATCGCCATGGCGATTGCCTGTCGTCCGAAACTGCTGATTGCCGATGAACCGACAACCGCGCTGGACGTGACTATTCAGGCCCAGATCATCGAACTGCTGCTGGAGCTTCAGCAGAAAGAAAATATGGCGCTGGTATTGATTACTCATGACCTGGCGCTGGTGGCAGAAGCGGCACACAAAATCATCGTTATGTATGCCGGTCAGGTGGTGGAAACCGGGGCTGCACACGATATTTTCCGCGCGCCCCGCCATCCGTATACCCAGGCATTGCTGCGTGCGTTGCCGGAGTTTGCGCAGGATAAAGCGCGACTGGCCTCGTTGCCGGGCGTGGTGCCGGGTAAATACGACCGCCCGAACGGTTGTCTGTTGAACCCGCGCTGTCCGTATGCCACGGACAAATGCCGTAGCGTAGAGCCGGAGCTGAACATACTGGGCGAAGGTCGCCAGTCGAAATGCCACTACCCACTCGATGATGCCGGGAGGCCCACACTATGAGTACGCACGAGGCCACCTCGCAACAGCCATTGTTGCAGGCAATTGACCTGAAAAAACACTATCCGGTGAAGAAGGGGATGTTCGCCCCGGAGCGCCTGGTTAAAGCGCTGGACGGCGTGTCATTTACCTTAGAGCGTGGCAAAACGCTGGCGGTGGTTGGCGAGTCGGGCTGCGGGAAATCAACGCTGGGTCGCCTGCTGACGATGATTGAAGTTCCGACCGGCGGAGAGCTGTATTACCAGGGGCAGGATCTGCTCAAGCATGACCCTCAGGCGCAGAAGCTGCGTCGGCAGAAAATCCAGATTGTGTTCCAGAACCCGTATGGCTCGCTGAACCCGCGTAAGAAAGTGGGGCAGATTCTGGAGGAGCCGCTGCAGATCAATTCCTCGCTCAGCAAAGAGCAGCGTCGTGAAAAAGCGCTGGAGATGATGGCGAAAGTGGGTCTGAAAACCGAGCACTACGACCGCTATCCGCACATGTTCTCCGGTGGTCAGCGTCAGCGTATTGCCATCGCCCGCGGTCTGATGCTTGACCCGGACGTGGTGATTGCCGACGAACCGGTCTCCGCGCTGGACGTTTCCGTGCGTGCGCAGGTGCTGAACCTGATGATGGATCTGCAGCAGGATCTGGGGCTGTCCTATGTCTTTATCTCCCACGACCTGTCGGTAGTGGAACATATTGCCGATGAAGTGATGGTGATGTATTTAGGTCGCTGCGTGGAGAAAGGGACCAAAGATCAGATCTTCAACAATCCGCGCCATCCGTACACCCAGGCGCTGCTCTCTGCGACGCCGCGTCTGAACCCGGACGACCGTCGTGAGCGCATCAAGCTGACCGGCGAGCTGCCAAGCCCGCTGAATCCACCGCCGGGCTGCGCGTTCAACGCCCGCTGCCGCCGTCGTTTTGGTCCTTGTACCCAGCTACAGCCGCAGCTTAAAGATTACGGCGGTCAGCTGGTGGCGTGCTTTGCCGTAGACCAGGATGAGAATCCGCAGCAATAAGCGTGGGTTATGACCCAATAACCGGAGCCTTGTGCTCCGGTTTTTTTATATTTCGTTTTTACTTCCACAATGTGAGTCCATTGGCAGAACATTATTCCACAGCGTCTAGAATGTAGTCAGATTCTTGAGCGTCACCGAAATATCTACTTCGCAGTTGCTAACTACCTGGAGCAAATGTGGTCACGATACGCTGGGATATTAAAACAATTGATCGCCTGTCTATGGTTGAGGATGTCCTGAAGGAGTTTTCCTGCTGTGATATCAATATCATCTCAATGAAAGTGACGGCAGGCCGGATCCTGATTAAATCCTGGTGCCGTCAGTTGCAGGATATTTCCTGCGTGCAATCCAGCTTAAGTCAGCGTGCCGATATTATTAACGTTGCTTACTTTTGCGAAGAGATAAGCGAACTGTCGATGCCCGAAGTGGAACGCCCACGCTATTTTTCAGACATTATTTGCAGCAGCCAGAGCATGCAGGCACTGATCGAAAAAGCGATCAGAATTGCGGACAGAAAATATACCGTCCTGATCCGCGGTGAAACCGGAACCGGTAAAGAGCTGCTGGCCCGAGCTATTCATAACTCTGGCCAGCGCAGCTTTTATCCATTTATTCCGGTTAACTGCTCTGCATTACCCGAGTCGCTGATGGAGAGTGAATTCTTCGGATACGAAAAAGGCGCCTTCAGCGGTGCGGACGGTAAAGGCAAAAAAGGGCTGTTTGAAATGGCGGATAAAGGCACCCTTTTCCTGGATGAATTTGGTGAGATGCCGCTGAATTTACAGGCCAAATTACTGCGAGTACTGCAAGATGGCGGGATCCGCCGCGTGGGCGGGGCGCAGATTATTCCGGTTAACGTGCGTATTATTGTGGCGACCAACGCCAATCTGGAAGAGATGGTCGAACAACGCCTGCTGCGCGCCGACCTGTATTATCGAATTAACGTTCTCTCCCTGACTATTCCTCCGTTGCGGGAACGCCCGCAGGATCTCAGCCTGCTGATCCGCCATTTTGTGCAGAAATACGCGAAAGAATTTCAGCGCCGGTTAATTTTGGATAAAGGCTGCTTTGATGCCATGCATCATCATGGTTGGCCGGGGAACGTGCGCGAACTGGAAAACACCATTATTCGTCTGATGTTGATGGCAGAATCTGATGTGATTACCCGAGAGGATTTGGGTATCGCGAGTATAACCTCAGTTAATCAGTCCCGCGGCGGACAGCCTTTTAAACAGCAGGTTCAGTGCGCTGAGCGTCAGTTAATAGAGCAGATGATGGATGAGAATGTTTCATCGCGGCATATTGCCAAAGCGTTGGGGGTGTCGCATACCACGGTACTGAACAAAATCCGTAGCTATCAGCTGGAGAGCGTGGAGTAAGCGCCGTCAGGGCTGACGGCGCTGTTATCGGGTTAATTAATTTGTTATTCAATCAGCTTCAACAGCGGTGACAGGCACAGCAACATTCCGTACAGCAGGATAAGCCAGGTTTTTATCCCGCGCAGTTTTTCCAGCTGTGTGACTTTATAAATCAGGAAGAACGGAATAATGCACGAGACGATACCGTAAAGCGGGCTACCCAACTGGAAGAACACCAGTACTGATACGCGGAACGACACCCAAATCACCAGCGTGGTGACGATAAAGGCGCAAATCCCCAGCGTCAGAACCAATGGATTAATTTTCTCAACGTCGATAACACGACCCAGTACGTTAAGAATAATACCCTTCATAGCCTCGTGGAATCCCAGATAAATACCGAAGAATGCTGTCAGTACGGCAAAAATATTCAACACCGTGGAGGTGATGTGAATAATTTGTCCTGGGATAACTTGAGCCGCCAGCGCCAGTGCGGAAATATTTTGTTCGAAGGCTGAGACCGCTTCTTCATGGCTAATAGAGAAGGTAAAGGAAAATGAGAAGAACAGAATGACTGCAATCAACGTAATATAACTGATGCGGTGGGTACGAATGACCATGCGCGTAGCCAACACCCGGTCTGACACCCTTTTGCGGTAGGCGATATTCATGGGGTTCAGTACCTGAATAAACACTGCCGAGAAGAAACAGAACGGGATGGTTAGCAGGACATCGCGGAAGAAGACGCCCGCCTCAGGGAATGCGCTGATATTATTAAAGTTCCAGTGCGGGACCATCGCAAAGCCAAATACAATGATGATGCCAACTTTTACCACCACCATCGGGCCGGAGATTTTGAACAGCAGCTTTTCTCCGCCGGAAGCAATGGCAACCAGCACCGCAAAAATCGCGACTTTGTAGATAATTGACTGCGAAAGATCGGCATCGGTGAGTCCGAAGGTTTTGATATAGGACGCACTGTCAAAAACAACCGATAATGAATAAATAAAGATGCCGTGGATAATCATCAGAAAATAGATGACGCCAAGAAATACGCCCCAGTTCTTACCTAAATAATGACTAATAATATCGGTGTAGTCATTACAGGTTTCACTTTCAGAGAGCGTTTTTAAATAAATATCCTGCACAATATAGGTGGCGGGATAAGCAATAATAAAGGCGACAATAAATACCCAAATACCGGTTAAACCAATTTGTACCGGCATCAGCACCGTTCCGGCGCCAATTGCCATGCCGATACAGAGTAATACCCAACCAAAATCGTATTTTGTAAAAGGTAGCTTTGTTGAGAAGGATGCGGCGGTTGCTGTAGTGTTGCTTAATTGTAATGTGTTGTCCTGCATAGAACCCCCTGCCGAAAATACACGCTCTCCCCTGAAAAGGAATTACGTGTATAGCCAGGCTGTTGTGCCTTGATTCTCAACGGCCTGAACCGATCTGCATCGGTTCAGGCCGTAATAGTCAGAATGTTGCCTTTCTGATGGCGTGTTCAAGGTCGTTAATAATATCTTCTGGATCTTCAAGACCAACAGAAAGACGGATAAGTCCGTCGGTAATACCTGCTTTAAGCCGTTCCTCTGGCGCAACGGGCGAATGTGTCATAGACGCTGGGTGCTGAATGAGGGTTTCGGTGTCACCGAGACTGACCGCGAGGAGGCACAATTCTACAGAATTGATCATCCGTCTGCCAGCCTCGAGGCCGCCGGCGATTTCGAAGCTGATAATTCCTCCTGGCAGGCTCATCTGACGTTTACCCAGCTCATACTGCGGATGTGAAGGCAAGCCCGGGTAATACACGCGGGTAATGGCCGGATGCCCTTCCAGGAAGCGGGCAATTTTTAACGCGTTTTCACAATGGCGCTCCATTCGGATGCCCAGCGTTTTCACGCCGCGCAGCGTCAGCCAGGCGTTGAACGGACTCATGCAGCCGCCGGTGATATCTTTCAGCCCGACGAACCGTGCCTGGTCGATAAATTCCTGCTTGCCAACAATCACACCGCCAATCACGTCCCCGTGGCCGTTGATGTACTTGGTCACGCTGTGCACCACGATGTCGGCACCTAACAGCAGAGGTTGCTGGCAGTAGGGCGACATAAAGGTGTTATCCACGACCAGCAATGCGCCTTGCTGATGGGCGATACCGGCGACCGTTTCAATATCAACCAGCGAGAGCGTTGGGTTTGCTGGTGTTTCGATATACACCACTTTGGTTTCCGGGCGCATGGCCGCGCGGATTTCTTCCGGCTTGGCGGCGTCGACGAAGCTGACGTTAATGCCGAACTTCGGTAGGCTGTGTGACAGAAAAGCGTGAGTACAGCCGTAAATGGCACTGGCGGAAACGATATGGTCGCCCTGCTGGCACAGGGTCAGCAACGAGGTGGTGATGGCTGAAATACCGGATGCAGTTGCCAGCGCGGCATCGCCTCTTTCCAGCACAGCCAGCTTTTTCTCCAGCGCGTCGGTGGTGGGGTTTCCAAGGCGCGTATAGATGTAGCCGGGTTCTTCAAGCGCAAAGCGGGCGGCGCCCTGTTCGGCACTGTCAAAAACGAAGGTTGACGTCTGGAAAATAGGCGTACTGAGCGCGCCAGTGGAAGGGTCGGGTTGTTGGCCCGCATGAACGATCTGGGTATTGAATCCGTAAGCACGACAGTCAGACATGATATCTCCTTTGATTCGGAACAGAACAGCTCACAGTCAAATAGCAATCGCTGTGCCAGAACATGAATGCATAGAAATCAATGTGTTAGTAATTTAATAATTTGAGATGCCGTCAGGAAAGTTGCCAGCTGGCAAATAACTTTCCAGTTACGGCGAGATAAACGTGAATGCGAGGCTTCATGCAGACGCGGTACTGGCGAAGTGGTTGGGGTGATGTGTTACCGCAGAATCATCGATAAACCGGGCTTGTCCGGTGAGGCGTAATCTTGCGGCCTTTTTCGCCTTTCTGTCGGTAACTTTCCACGCCAGGCGTCAAACCTGCGGCGAAAATACGCGATGGGAACTTTTCAGATAGCGCCTCTCTTAATAACGCTATGATCGGGTATACTCTGACGGCAGTTTTATTTATCCATGGAGAGTCAGTTTGCGTGTCAGTCGCTCGTTAACAATTAAGCAGATGGCGATGGTTGCGGCCGTAGTCATGGTGTTTGTTTTTATTTTTTGCACCGTTTTGCTGTTTCATTTGGTACAGCAGAACCGCTATAACACGGCTACGCAACTGGAAAGTATCGCCCGCTCTGTACGTGAGCCCCTGTCGGCCACCATTCTGAAAGGGGATATCCCCGAAGCGGAGACGATTTTACGGCGAATTCAGCCCGCGGGCGTGGTCAGCCGTGCCGATGTGGTACTGCCGAATCAGTTTCAGGCTTTGCGGATGAGCTTTATTCCCGAACGTTCGGTCCCGGTAACGGTGACGCGTCTGTTCGAACTACCGGTGCAGATCTCGCTGCCGGTCTATTCTCTGGAGCGTTCTGCCAACCCACAGCCGCTGGCCTATCTGGTGCTGCAGGCGGATTCGTACCGTATGTACAAATTCGTGATGAGCACGCTCTCAACGTTAGTGACCATTTACTTACTTTTATCCCTGGTCCTGACGGTGGCGATCTCCTGGTGTATTAACCGCTTGATTGTGCATCCGTTACGTAAAATAGCCCGAGAACTGAATGAGATCCCTCAGCAGGCGTTAATGGGCTACCAACTGGCGTTGCCGCGCCTGCATCAGGATGATGAGATTGGCATGCTGGTGCGCAGCTACAACCTGAACCAGCAGTTGGTGCAGCGCCGCAGCGAAGAGTTGAGCGACTATTCAATGCGTTTTCCGGTCTCCGAACTGCCCAACAAAACGTTTTTAATGGGGCTGCTGGAGCAGGTTGTATCCCGTAAGCAGACCACAGCACTGATGATTGTCACCTGCGAAACGTTGCGGGATACCGCAGGCGTGCTGAGCGAAACTCAGCGGGAAATCCTGCTGCTGACGGTTGTCGAAAAACTCAAGTCGGTACTGGCGCCCAGAATGGTGCTTACCCAGGTAAGTGGCTACGATTTTGCCATTATTGCGCATGGTGTGAAGGAACCCTGGCATGCCATCACATTAGGTCAGCAAGTACTCACTATCATTAATGAGCGTTTGCCTATCCACGGCATCCAACTGCGCCCCAACTGCAATATTGGGGTCGCGATGTTTTATGGCGACTTAACCGCAGAGCAGCTTTACAGCCGTGCGCTCTCTGCGGCACTCACCTCACGCCGGAAGGGTAAAAACCAGATTCAGTTCTTTGACCCGCAGCAAATGGAAGAAGCTCAGCAGCGTTTGACGGAAGAGAACGACATTCTTACCGCGCTGGACAACCAGCACTTTGCGCTGTGGATGCAGCCGCAGGTAGAAATTGCCAGCGGCAAAATACTGAGTGCGGAAGCGCTGTTACGGATGCAGCAGCCGGATGGAAGCTGGGAACTGCCGGAAGGGTTAATCGACAGGATTGAATCCTGTGGTCTGATGGTAACTGTCGGGTACTGGGTGCTGGAAGAGTCCTGCCGCCAGCTTGCTGCCTGGCAGGAGCGCGGTCTGATGCTTCCACTATCGGTCAATCTTTCTGCACTGCAGTTAATGCACCCGAATATGGTGTCAGACCTGCTGGAACTACTAAACCGGTATCGTGTGAAGCCCGGCACGCTGATTCTCGAAGTGACCGAAAGCCGACATATCGATGATCCCAACGCGGCCGTTGCCATTTTGCGCCCGCTGCGTAATGCAGGTGTGCGTATCGCGTTGGATGACTTTGGTATGGGCTACGCCGGTTTACGCCAGCTACAGCATATGAAGTCGCTGCCGGTGGATGTGCTCAAAATCGATAAGATGTTTGTCGACGGCGTGCCTGAGGATTGCAGCATGATCACGGCGATTATTCAGCTGGCGCACAGCCTCGATTTACAGATGATTGCTGAAGGTGTCGAAACCGAAGCCCAACGCGCGTGGTTGGAACAGGCGGGCGTGGAAGTGGCGCAGGGATTCTTATTTGCCCGTCCAGTTCCGGCAGATATCTTCGAAGAACGTTATTTAACGCAGTAATGGGCTGATTACAAAACTTAAAAAAGGGTGCGCTTGTGCGAGCCAGCTCAAAATTTTTAACATTTTTGTATCAATTATGATCTTTGTACATTTCTGTCATGTTGTGTGGGTGTTACTTTAGGGCCGCAGGTTAAATAAAACCTTACAAGACCTGTGGTTTTTACTTTAAGGACACCCTATGAAAACCTCAATATTCAAAAGCCTTTACTTTCAGGTCCTGACAGCGATTGCCATCGGTATTCTCCTTGGCCATTACTACCCTGAATTGGGCGCCCAAATGAAACCGCTTGGCGACGCGTTCGTTAAGCTCATTAAGATGGTCATCGCTCCCGTCATCTTCTGTACTGTCGTTACCGGCATTGCAGGCATGGAAAGTATGAAAGCAGTAGGCCGCACGGGTGCGGTTGCACTGCTTTATTTTGAAGTAGTCAGTACGATTGCGCTGATCATCGGTCTTATCATTGTCAACGTGGTGCAACCCGGTGCCGGGATGAACGTTGATCCGGCCACGCTGGATGCCAAAGCTGTCGCGATTTACGCTGAGCAGGCAAAAGACCAGGGGATTGTGGGCTTCCTGATGGATATTATCCCAGGTAGCGTCATTGGCGCGTTCGCCAGCGGCAACATCCTGCAGGTATTGCTGTTCGCGGTGATGTTTGGTTTCGCGCTGCACCGTCTGGGCAGCAAAGGCCAAATGATTTTCAACGTGATTGAAAGCTTCTCGCAGGTCATTTTCGGCATCATCAATATGATCATGCGCCTGGCGCCAATCGGTGCTTTCGGGGCCATGGCCTTTACCATCGGTAAATATGGCGTCGGTACGCTGGTACAGCTGGGGCAGTTGATTATCTGCTTCTACATCACCTGTATTCTGTTTGTGGTGGTGGTGCTGGGGTCTATTGCTCGTGCAACCGGCTTTAGCATCTTCAAGTTCATCCGCTATATCCGTGAAGAATTGCTGATCGTTCTGGGGACATCATCTTCCGAGTCCGCGCTGCCGCGTATGCTTGATAAGATGGAAAAACTGGGCTGTCGGAAGTCGGTGGTCGGGCTGGTTATTCCAACCGGTTACTCGTTTAACCTTGATGGGACCTCGATCTATCTGACGATGGCGGCGGTGTTTATCGCTCAGGCCACGAACAGTCATATGGATATCTTCCATCAGATAACCTTGTTGGTGGTGCTGCTGCTCTCCTCGAAAGGGGCTGCGGGTGTCACCGGAAGTGGCTTCATTGTCCTGGCGGCGACGATCTCCGCTGTGGGCCATTTACCGATTGCCGGTCTGGCGTTGATTCTCGGTATTGACCGCTTTATGTCTGAAGCCCGTGCGCTGACCAACCTGATTGGTAACGGTGTGGCCACGGTCGTTGTGGCTAAGTGGGTGAAAGAATTGGATACCAAAAAGCTGGATGACACGCTGAATAACCGTGCGCAGGATGGCAAAACGCACGATTTATCCTCTTAATCTCGTCACTTCTGCCCGTAGTCCCTTGTAGGGCTACGGGCTCCTGCGCATAATTACCCCCTGTACCTGAAGCCGTCGATCCGATGGCTTCGGGATTTTTTCACTTCTTCCGTGACATTTTTATGTTTTCGCGGTCTAACACGAAGTGTTTTAACGTCATATTCAGAGAGTCCTGTTCAGGGCTGTCTTTTTATTACCAGGATTGTTGATCAGGGGTTCACATGCAGGGCACAAAAATTCGACTTTTAGCGGGCAGCTTGCTGATGATGGCCTCTGCCGGCTATGTGCAGGCAGATGCGCTCCAGCCTGACCCGGCGTGGCAACAGGGTACGCTGGCAAACGGTTTACAGTGGCAAGTATTAGCCACCCCCCAGCGCCCCAGCGACCGTATCGAGGTTCGCCTGCTGGTTAATACCGGTTCACTCACCGAAAATACACAACAGAGTGGTTTCAGCCATGCGATCCCGCGTATCGCGCTGACGCAAAGCGGTGGCCTTGATGCCACGCAAGCCCGTTCACTGTGGCAGCAGGGGTTCGATCCCAAGCGTCCCATGCCGCCTGTTATCGTTTCCTATGATTCCACACTGTATAACCTCAGCTTGCCCAACAGCCGTAACGACCTGCTGAAAGAGTCGCTCTCTTATCTGGCGACTATCTCCGGCAAGCTGACCATCACGCCAGAAACCATCAACCATGCGCTGAGTAGCGAAGATATGGTGACAACCTGGCCGGTGGACACCAAAGAAGGCTGGTGGCGCTACCGACTGAAAGGATCAACGCTGCTGGGACACGATCCTGCCGATCCGCTGAAAACCCCGGTCGATGCTGAGAAAATCCAGTCGTTCTACCAGAAATGGTATACCCCGGATGCCATGACGCTGATTATCGTCGGCAACGTTGACGCACGTAACGTGGCAGAGCAAATCAACAAAACCTTCGGCGAATTAAAAGGTAAACGTGAGACTCCGGCACCGGTGCCGACACTTTCTCCGCTACGCGCTGAAGCGGTGAGCATTATGACCGATGCGGTACGCCAGGATCGCCTCTCCATCATGTGGGATACGCCGTGGCAACCGATTCGTGAATCTGCCGCGCTGTTGCGCTACTGGCGTGCTGATTTAGCCCGTGAAGCGCTGTTCTGGCACATTCAGCAGACGCTTACTAAAAACAATGCGAAAGATATCGGCCTCGGCTTTGACTGTCGGGTGTTGTTCCTGCGTGCGCAGTGCGCCATTAACGTTGAGTCACCGAATGATAAGCTGAATGCGAATCTGGGTACGGTGGCGCGTGAGTTGGCGAAAGTGCGTGATAAGGGGCTGCCAGAAGATGAATTTAACGCGCTGGTGGCACAAAAAAATCTGGAACTGCAGAAGCTGTTTGCCACCTATGGCCGAACCGATACCGATATCTTAATCAGCCAGCGCCTGCGCTCGCTGCAAAATCAGGTGGTGGATATTGCGCCGGAACAGTACCAGCGTTTACGCCAGAACTTCCTCAATGGCCTGACCGTAGAAATGTTGAATCAGGACCTGCGCCAGCAACTGTCGCAAGAAATGGCACTCATTCTGCTGCAGCCGAAGGGTGAGCCGGAATTCAATATGAAGGATCTGCAGGCGACGTGGGATGCCATCATGGCGCCGGTGGCCGCTGCGGCAGCGTCGGTTGAAACCGATGAGTCGCATCCTGAAGTGACGGATATTCCGCCAGTACAGTAGAGGGTATCGTAACCTGTAGGCCGGGCAAGCGAAACGCCCCCGGCGTACCCAATGCCGGATGCGGCGTTAACGCCTTATCCGGCCTACAAGAACAATAAGTTACTGCGGCATTGCGTCGCGGGGAATAATCGCCCCGCGATGCTGAATCACCGTGCTGGCCGTCAGATGACCGCGTTTGGCGGCTTCTGCGGCATCACCACCGGTTAAGCGTACGGCCAGATACCCGGCGCTGAACGAGTCGCCCGCGGCAGTGGTATCAATCACTTTCTCTTTCGGCAGTTTTACCGCCGGTACATCAATGAGCTCTTCGCCATTGATAGACACCAGGCACGAGTCTGCGCCGCGTTTCACCACTACTTCTTGCACACCGGCCGCGTGGGTACGGGCAATGACCTCAGCAACGGGTTTTTCACCCCACAGCGCGTCTTCATCATCCAGCGTCAGGAACGCGATATTGGTGCACTCCAGCATCTGCTGATACACCTGCTGCGTCTCTTCTTTACTGCTCCACAAGCGCGGGCGGTAGTTGTTGTCAAAAATGACTTTTCCGCCGTTGGCGCGGCATTCGCGCAGCAGCGACAGCAGTTTCTCGCGGCTGGTCGGGCTTAAGATCGCCAGGCTTATACCGCTCAGGTACAGGTAGTCGAACGTCGCCAGCTCTTCGCAAATGGCGGCGGATTGTTCACTCTCCAGCCAGAATTTTGCCGCGGCTTCATTACGCCAGTAATAGAAGGTACGTTCGCCGGTGCTGTCTGTCTCAATGTAATAGAGACCCGGAAGGCGATTGTCCATGCGTTGCGTTAATGAGGTATCGACGTTTTCGCCATGCCAGGATTCCAGCATCTGTTGGCTAAAACTGTCCGTGCCCAGCGCCGTGACATAGTGTACAGAAAGGGCCGCAGAATCGACCTGACGGGCGATATAAACGGATGTATTCAATGTGTCGCCACCGAAACCGCGCTGAACGTCTGCGCCTTTCTGTGACAGTTCAATCATGCATTCGCCAATCACGGCAATCTTGCTGGACATAGTCGTAACCTGCTCTGAAAAAAATTAACGGTAGTGTGCGCTGTGGGTGTTAAGTGGTCAACTATATTAAAACATCGTTCCATTAATTTTTTGAGCCAACGCGTATTCTGCGCAATTTTTTTGCTGCCTGGTTTTTATTTTGCGATGTGCTGAACGTAAAGTTCTGCGCCCGAGCGCCGATAACCTTTGACGAGTCCGGTCAGTCACACTCTTATTTACAGGACATCTCAGATGATAAAGCAGGTTACCCAGCAGCTAATTACGCCTGATGCGAGTATCGAGAGCTTGCTGGAGAGACGCTATTGGCTGCAGTGCGAGCGTGCTTACACCTACCAGCCGATTTACCAGACCAATGGGCGGCTGATGGCCGTTGAACTGCTGACAGTAGTGAGCCATCCTGACAATCCTGCCCAGCGTCTTGCGCCGGACCGCTATTTTGCCGAAATAGCCGTACGTCATCGTATTGACGTGGTGAAAGAGCAGCTTCTGCAACTCCAACTGAAAAGCGACTTTTTCAGAGCCCACGACCTGCTGGCGTCGGTGAACGTCGATGGCCCGACGCTGCTGGCGATGCGCCAGGATCCCGACATACTGAAAATCATTGAATGCCTGCCGTGGCTGCGCTTTGAACTGGTGGAGCATATTCGTTTACCGAAGGGAGCGTCATTTGCCTCAATGTGCGAGTTTGGTCCGCTTTGGCTGGATGACTTTGGCACCGGGATGGCGAATTTCTCCGCTCTGAGCGAAGTCAGCTATGACTACATTAAGGTAGCGCGGGATCTGTTTATTATGCTGCGCCAGACGCCGGAAGGCCGCAACCTGTTCACACTGCTGCTGCAGTTGATGAACCGTTATTGCCGCGGTGTGATTGTTGAAGGTGTGGAAACACTGGAAGAGTGGCGCGACGTGCAAAACTCACCGGCGTTCGCTGCGCAGGGCTATTTTCTCTCGCGTCCGGTTCCCCTGAATACCCTTGAAGAGGTGATATTGTCGCTGTGATGTTGGCGTCATCGGCCTCCTTTTAACCCTGCTGGACTATCTTTAGAACAGGCAAGGAAGAAAGTGAGGAGGTAAAAGATGACGAAAGCAGGCAAAATAACCACAGCAGTATCAGGGGTTTTCTTGTTGTTGATCGTCGTACTCATCATCGTGATTGCGACATTTGACTGGAACCGGCTCAAACCGACCATCAACCAGAAAGTCTCTACTGAACTCAACCGACCGTTCGCGATACGCGGTGATTTGGGCGTCGTCTGGGAACGCCAGAAGCAGGAAACCGGCTGGCGAAGCTGGGTTCCGTGGCCGCACATTCATGCGGAGGATATTATCCTCGGCAACCCGCCGGATATCCCTGACATCACCATGGTGCATCTCCCGCGCGTTGAAGCCACGCTCGCGCCGCTGGCGTTGCTGACCAAAACGGTCTGGCTACCGTGGATTAAGCTGGTGAAACCGGACGCGCGGCTTATTCGCCTGTCGGAGAAAAACAACAACTGGACCTTTACCCTCGCGGGGAGTGAAAACCCCGATCCCAACACCCCGCCTTCAGCCTGGTCATTTCGACTCGATAATATTTTGTTCGATCAAGGACGTATCGCCATCAACGATAAGATCACCCAATCGGAGATTGAAATCGTCGTTGATCCGCTGGGCAAACCGTTGCCCTTTAGCGAAGTGACGGGAACGAAAAGCACAGAAAAGCGTGCCAACGTTGGCGATTACGTTTTCGGCCTGAAGGCACAGGGGCGGTATCGCGGTGAACCGCTAACCGGCAGTGGAAAAATCGGTGGAATGCTGGCGTTACGCGGCGAAGGCACACCGTTCCCGGTGCAGGCCGATTTCCGTTCAGCTAATACGCGGGTGGCCTTTGTCGGTGCGGTAAATGACCCGATGAATATGGGCGGCGTCGATCTTCAGTTGAAATTCTCCGGTGATTCGCTCGGGGATTTGTACGATTTGACCGGCGTTCTGCTGCCGGATACTCCCCCCTTTGAAACAGACGGGCGGCTGGTGGCCAAAATAGGCAGCGAGAAATCTGCCGTATTTAGTTATCGCGACTTTAATGGCCGCATCGGCGACAGCGATATTCACGGCACGCTGGCTTACACCACCGGCCAGCCGCGCCCGAAACTGGAAGGCGACGTTGAGTCGCGCCAGCTGCGGCTGGCGGATTTAGGGCCGCTGATTGGCGTGGATTCCGGTAAAGGTGCACAACGCGCCAAACAATCTGAACAGCGTAAAGGCGAGAAGAGCGTTCAGCCCGCGGATAAAGTCTTGCCGTACGACCGTTTCGAAACCGATAAATGGAACGTGATGGATGCCGATGTGCGCTTCAAGGGACGGCGTATTGAGCACGGCAGCAGCCTGCCGGTAAGCGATCTCTCCGCCCATATCATCCTGAACAATGCCGACCTGCAACTGCAGCCGCTGAAATTTGGTCTGGCGGGAGGCAGCATCGTCTCTCGCATTCATCTGGAAGGGGATAAAAAGCCGATGCAGGGCCGGGCGACTATTCAGGCGCGTCGTCTGAAGCTGAAAGAGCTGATGCCGGATGTGGAACTGATGCAGAAAACGCTCGGTGAAATGAATGGTGATGCCGAATTTCGCGGGAGCGGGAATTCGGTGGCTGCGCTGCTCGGAAACAGTAATGGCAACCTGAAGTTGTTGATGAACGATGGGTTGATCAGTCGAAACCTGATGGAAATAGTGGGGCTGAATTTGGGCAACTATATCGTCGGACAGATATTTGGTGATGACGAAGTGCGAGTGAACTGTGCGGCGGCGAATCTGGATATCGTCAATGGCGTTGCGCGCCCGCAAATTTTTGCTTTTGATACCGAAAATGCGGTTATCAATGTTACCGGAACAGCGAGTTTTGCCTCTGAACAGCTGGATTTAACCGTCGATCCGGAGAGTAAAGGCATTCGTATTATTACGCTGCGTTCACCGCTGTATGTTCGCGGGACATTCAAAAATCCACAGGCCGGAGTGAAAGCAGGGCCGTTGATTGCGCGTGGGGCCGTCGCCGCGGCACTGGCAACGCTCGTCACGCCGGCTGCCGCCCTGCTGGCACTGATCTCACCGTCAGAAGGTGAGGCTAATCAGTGCCGGACGATTTTGTCGCAAATGAAGAAGTGATGTCTGGCCGGATGTTTACCCGGCCTGGATTTCATGCTCAACGTAGGCCGGATGAGGTGGTGACACCGCCATCCGGCAAAAGAATCACAACGACTGATGACGCGTCTCGTGGATTAACAGCAGCGCGATCAGCGTTAATGCGGCCATCGATGCCAGATAAATCCCGACGGCCGGCAAACCATAGTTACCTTGCAACCATGCCGCGATGTAGGGGGCCACGGACGCGCCGAGAATCGATGAAACGTTATACGAGAACGACGCGCCCGTGTAGCGCACTTCGGTCGGGAACAGCTCCGGCAGCAGCGCGCCCATCGGGCCGAATGTCAGCCCCATCAGGCTCAGCCCCAGCAGCAGGAAGACAAAGACCAACGACGGATTGCCAGAACCCAGCAGCGGTTTAAAGGCGAACAGGGCGAACAGAATGATAAGCGTGGTGATGATGAGCATGCTCTTGCGACGACCAAACGCGTCGGCCAGCAGTCCGGCAACCGGGACCATCACGCCAAAGCCAATCACCGCCATCATCAGCATCCACAGGACTTCATTACGCGGTAAACCAAGGCCCACAGGGGCGGCGGCGGTACTGAAGGTCATTGAGTAAACGGTCATGATATAGAACAGCGTATAGGTCGCCAGCATGATAAACGTGCCGAGGATCGTGACGCGAACATGTTTTGTCAGCAGGGTTCCCAGCGGGATCTTGACCTGCTTTTTCGCTGCCGCGACTTTGGCGAACACCGGGGATTCATGCAGTGAGACGCGAACGTACAGACCGATAATCACCAGTACCGCAGAGGCTATAAACGGTACACGCCAGCCCCAGCTCATAAACTGCTCATCGGTCAGCAGCCAGGAGAGCAGCAGAAACGTGCCGTTGGCAAAGAAGAAGCCGATCGGTGCGCCCAACTGCGGGAAGGACCCATAGAGCGCCCGTTTGCGCGGTGGGGCATTTTCTGTGGCCAGCAATGCAGCACCGCCCCATTCACCGCCAAGACCCAATCCCTGACCAAAACGCGCCAGTGCCAGCAGGATCGGGGCGAAAATCCCAATCGACGCATAACCCGGCAACAAGCCGATAATCACCGTCGAGATCCCCATGGTCAGCAGCGAAGCAACCAGCGTGACCTTACGCCCGACGCGGTCGCCGAAATGTCCGAACACCGCCGAGCCGATCGGCCGCGCCACAAAGGCGATAGCAAAGGTGGCGAGAGACTGCAGCGTGGCCGCCGCCGGGTCGCCCTGCGGGAAGAAGATATGGGGGAAAACGATCACCGCGGCGGTCGCGTAAATATAGAAGTCGAAGAACTCAATGGCGGTACCGATGAGTGAGGCGACGACGACTTTATTGCGCGAATTGACCGGGGTGTGTTCCTGTTCGTTGTCGAGCGTTGTGGCGGTTGCTTGCATAATATTTTCTTATTTTTTGTCGAACGAACGGTCATATTACGCACAGCAAAAGAGACATTTCAATCTGTAACAAACGTTGCGCTTGGTCAAAAATCGGGCAAAAAGGGGATAATGTTTAGGCCGAAGATTTCTCTTCTATGAAATGCTTCACATAATTTAAAACTTGGATGATAAAACTGGTTTTTGGTTAAATAAAAGTTACTGGTTGGATTTATTCACTGAATCAGTGAGAGCGGGCGGCATTATAATTGCCGGATGGCGCTACGCTTATCCGGCCTACAAAACTCACCAGTAGGGCAGATAAGCGTAGCGCCATCCGGCAGTTAACGAAGATTAGCGGTGCGTTTTCCCCGGCATCCGCGGGTCGTCTTTGTATTCTGCGGTGGCTATCCAGGCGGCGCAGAACAGGGTCAAACGGGCGAAGAAGTAGAAGAAAGCCATTAGACCTAATACCGAGCCAAACGCCGCGCCTGACGGGGATTGCACCAGCGACGGCAGCGTGTAAGTCATAATAATTTTGATTGCTTCAAAGCCAAAGGCCGCAATAAAGGTACCGCGAATGAGCGCCTTCTTACGTGGGCGATGACGCGGGAGTCGCCAGAAAATCCAGAAGAACAACAGATAGTTGGCGAAAATAGAGATCGCCAGGCCGATCAGTCGCCAGGCGGGTTTCAGCCAGTCAATACCATCGAGGTACAGGGCCGAGATTATCATCTGCTGGGCGGAACCGGCGATGGAGGTAATTGACAGGGTGACAATCAGCGCAATCAGTAATCCAATCAGCGAGACAAAATCGCGCAGATATTTGACCCAGATTTTCTCCTGATCCTGCGGCGTGCGTTCCCAGACATCACGCGACTGGGCGCGAATGGCCTCGCGCAGGTTTCCCATCCAGTTAACCCCGGAGTAAAGGGCGATACCCAGCCCGACCAGCCCGACGGTGGTACGTTGCTGAACGGCGGTATTGATGGTGTTTTTCAGCGTGGATGCCAGCGTCGGATCGCTGACGTTGGCCAGGATTTTACTGAAGATATCCTGCAATAACGTGGGGTGCGACGCGAGAATAAAACCGGCGGCAGCGAACGATACCATCAGGATAGGGATCATCGACAGGAACGAGAAATAGGTGATTGCCGCGCCAAACTGGTTTCCCATCCGGTCATTAAAACGTTCTGCGGCGCGGATAAGGTGGGCGATCATGGGCTGGCGTTGAACGCGTTCCGCCAGAGTCAGGGCTGTTTTCAGCGCCTGATGGGTCTTATTGTTGGTTTCTGTCTGGTCACGCTCTGGGGTGTCAATTTTGGCGATCGGCGCGTGCTCAAGTTCCTGAATGGGGCGTTTTACATCTTTTTCCTGCGTCATCAGGGCGGTAGTCCTTATTCTGTGCATTCACAGGACAGTATAGCGCGTCAGTCCACATAGTCTTTCATCACGCCGGTCAGCCATTCCATAAACAGGTGGACCCGGCGGGAGAGATTACGGCGATGTGGATACAGCAGAGAAACCGGCATCGGTTCGGCGCGATACTGCGGTAAGACTTCAACCAGCGTACCGGCGCGCAATGCCTCACGTACACCCACGCGTGGGACCTGAATGATGCCCAACCCGGCAAGACAGGCCGCATGATAGGTTTCGGTACTGTTCACCGTCAGCATGCCGCCGGTTTTTATCCAGCGGGGCCCGTTGTCGGTCGCTATTTCAAAGCCCTGCGAACGGGTACCCAGATTTACCGCGTAATGCACCACCGCATGCGAGGCCAAATCGTCCAGACTTTCGGGATAACCAAAACGGGCCAGATACTGTGGGCTGGCGCAGTTAATCTGCGTTAATTTCCCCAGCGGGCGGGCAATCAGCCCTGAATCTTTCAGCGCACCCACGCGCACCACGCAGTCGAAACCCTCACGGATTAAATCCACCAGACGGTCGCTGCTGCTGAGTTCTAGCTCAAGTCCCGGATACTGATGCAAAAAGGCAGGCAGGCGGGGCATCACCAGATTTCTGGCCACACCAACCGGCATATCGATCCGCAGTTTACCGCTGATGCTGGTGGGATCGTGATGAAAAAGTCCGTCCAGCTCATCCAGATTGCTCAACAGATCTTTCGCACGTTCGTAATAGATCATCCCGTCCTGGGTCAGTTGAACGCGACGGGTGGTGCGATGCAGCAACTGGGTACCCAGATGATTTTCCAGCGCCTGGATTTGTCGCGATACGCTTCCCTTAGGCAGTCCGAGGGTGTCGGCCGCACGCGAAAAACTCTCCAGTTCTGCGACGCGGAGGAACAACTGCATTGCGTGAATTTTATCCATCTCTCTGCCCTATTGTTGTTCCCAAGGAAACAGTAATGCGCAATTCGACATATTTATTGTTTTTCTAACACCTAATAAGCTTTATCTCAATCTTCACAACGCCTGAAATGAGGTTTCTTATGACGCAACGTATTGTATTGGTGACCGGCGGCGGTCGTGGACTGGGGAAAAACGCGGCGCTTAAGCTGGCGAGTAAAGGAATGGGCATCATTCTGACGTGGAACAGCAATGAAAAAGAAGCTCAACAGGTGGTGGATGATATTCACCAACTTGGCGGCAAAGCAGCAGCATTGCCGCTGAATGTCGGCGATATTTCAACGTTTCCGCGCTTTGTTGAACAAATGCAGGAGACGCTGCAAACCCAGTGGCAATGTACGATGTTTGATTATTTATTGAACAACGCCGGGATCGGCATAACTGCGCCGTATTCTGCCTTCACCGAAGCGCAGTTTGACCAGCTTTTGAACATCCAGTTTAAAGGGCCTTTTTTCCTGACGCAGAGCCTGTTGCCGCTGATAAACCAAGGGGGCAGGATCCTCAATGTGTCGACCGGGCTGTCGCGTTTTGCCCTGCCAGGCTACAGCGCCTATGCCGCCATGAAAGGCGCGATGGAAGTGCTGACCCGCTATCAGGCAAAAGAGTTGGGGGAGCGCGGTATTACGGCGAACATTATTGCGCCCGGCGCGATTGAAACCGATTTTGGCGGCGGGAGCGTGCGGGACAATGCGCAGCTGAATGCATATATTGCCTCGCAAACCGCATTGGGACGTGTCGGGCTGCCGGATGATATTGGTGATGCCATCGCTGCGTTGCTTAGTGATGACCTGGCGTGGATGACCGCGCAGCGCATTGAGGTCTCTGGCGGGATGTTCCTGTAAACCCGTCCCGTGCTTATTCGATCACTGACTCCGATTAAATAAGCACTTCATGCTATATTATTTTTTGTAACATATTTCCCTGATATGCCATGTTCCTTATTTTTGGTGAAAAACATAGACTCTGATTAATTAATATTACTTGGCGAGAGGCGTGCGCTAATAATAAGGAATTCCTTAATTCAGAGTCTTTATATGACCTCTTTATGTAATCCTTTTGTTTGAGCTGTAACTATTCATAACTTCTGCTTCTCTCTTCTTCTTTCATCGGTAGAATGGCCCCTGCCAAATGGTGAGTTCTTATTTTACCCCATGGGTAATACCCTTCCGCGTGTTAAGGCCAATATCTTATTCAGACGGAGAGAAGTAATGCAGGTAATAATGTTTGACAGGCAGTCAATATTTATTCATGGAATGAATGTCAGTTTACAAGAAAATCTTCCAGGAGTGGATGTTCAGGGTGTCAGTCAGGCAGATGATCTTTGGCAAAAGCTGGAAGACAATCCCAATGCGTTGGTTATGCTTGATGGCGATCTTGGTAGTGAGTTTTGCCGTGAACTGCTCCAACAACTCGCGCAACGCTATGCGACGGTAAAAGTACTGATCACCGCCACAGATTGCCGTAAAAAATGGCTGCAGGAGGTGACACAGTTAAACGTGCTGGCCATTGTGCCGCGCGAAGCTGACGCAGAAACATTCGCGCTGGCGCTCAATAGCGTGGCAATGGGCATGATGTTTTATCCCAGAGATTGCTTAACTCCAACCGCGTGCGGTAGCCAAAATATAAAAGCACTAAGTTCGCGTCAGCGCGAGATCTTGACCATGCTCGCTGCAGGGGAGTCCAATAAACAAATTGGTCGTCTGTTAAATATCAGCACCGGGACGGTAAAAGCGCATCTGGAGTCGCTGTATCAGCGTCTGGAGGTAAAAAACCGTACCCAGGCGGCGATGATGTTAAACGAAGTACATTAATCAACGCTTATTTCACAGTCAGATCGTCTCTGGCTGTGAAATATGAGCAGGCCACATTTCTGATGCGCAAAACCGGGTTATCCCCACGCTAAACATCCACGCAATTAATGCTTCCAGCTGAAACAGATCGTTCAGTTGCGGCAATTTCGCCTGGATTAATTCCTCGCAAGCGTAGAGATCCATGAGCAGCAGCGTTTCTGCCTGTGCTACTGAAATTTGGCTCGTGAAGGTTTCACCTACGGTGATTTCATGCCCGTAGCCAATGACCCAGACCCCGCGTTCATCCTGATATTTTTCCAGCGACAATCCCTGTCCTTGTTTAATAAAGGCGATACAGGCGGGCGTAAAATGTGATGAATGGCGGTACATACTGATTTCTCTGCAAAGAGAACCATTCTAGAGCAAACCTTCCGTTATGGTACCTGCCATACAGCCCGTTTTTTCAGTAAGACGCCTTATGACGCGCGGAGCGGATATTCGTGCTTTAACAGGCCGAAAATCCAGTCATCGTGCCAGGTTTGATGCAGCCAATAGCTTTCGCGCAGTGTACCTTCGAGAATAAATCCCGTCTTTTCCAGCAGACGTCGAGACGCATAATTGCCGGCGGTGACGCAGGCCGTCATACGGTGTAGCCCGCCGGTTGTAAACGCGAAATCACACACGGCATGCAAAGACTCCGCGCCATAGCCTTTACCTTGCGCTTCGGGCGCGAGCAGAAACCCCACTTCGGCACACTCATTATTTTCGTGAACATATCCGGTGACGCCGAGCGGCGTTCCCGAGTCGTTATCGCACATGACCAGGCATAGCCAGTGTGGGCTTCCGGGAGACCATTCGGCTAAACGCGAGTCGAATATTGTCCGTACGTCTTGTTCAGAGCGCGCATCGGAGACATAGTGCATTACGCTAGGATCCTGCTGTAATGCTAAGAAAAAATCCCAATCAGACGCCGTCAGCGGGCGGCAGGTCAGTCGTGGTGTTTTTAACACGGGCACAGGCTTATCTCCTGGATAATTTTCAATGATTACGAGGTCATCACTGTAAAACACATTCATTTGTTATATGAATGTATTTCAGTTTGCACCGGCCCGTTTTAATACGGCGTCGCGTTTATAAAAAGAGCAATAAAGACCATTGTGAGGCCGTACCGTTGCGGCCCTTTTAGGGATGATAATGACCAATAGCGCATTACCGGCGACATGTACGCCATTTGAACACTGTTTGGGGATCATCCGCCAGGCATCGGTGGAAATCCTGTTGTTGTTAGGTGTGCATGTTGCAGAGGGAAAAGACCCGCGCTGGTTTCTGGAACAGCTCGACCAGGCTCGCCTGAATCTGGGTGGCTGGGGGGCGGTAGCCAGACGATTGCAGATGAACGATGCGCAATTAAGCCAGTTCACCCTGCGGTTACGCCATCTTCAGCAAAACGTTCCCCAGTATGAAAGTGGTCAGGATGTCAGTGAAAACCAGCTCATTTCTGCGCTGCGTTTTGTCGCGTCTCTGGAGCAACTGCGCCAGCTTCAGCCGATCCTGCACTATCAAACCGATATTGAAAGTGGAGGACAGGAGGCGCAGCTGCAAGCGCAGAGCCAACTTCGTGCTATAGAGTTAACCCTCAAAGCCCTTGTCGCAAGGGTATGGCCGGACCAGCATCCGCTCAACAGCTTCCTGAAACAGCACTTCGGTGCTGACAGGCTACGCCGCTGGCTTAAGCTGGGTGAGGGGCGTGATGCGCTGGACGGCATGTTGTTTAGCGAGCTGGCGCTGATGGTGGTCGATAAGAAACTGTTCGTGCGCCACTTTACCCAGATTTTTAATGACACTTCGGTACTCACGCTGTTTGTCGAACCGCGCTTAACGCTGCGCATGTTTCTTGATGATTGCCGGATAGCACGTAATAGCGTCATTGCTCAGCAGCCGCTGACCTCGGTACAGCTGATGTTGTTAAAGTATCAGTACCGACAAATTACCCACCCCGTGCAGCGGGCGTTTGAAGAACGTCGTGTCCGCATCAATCCCGCATCGTATCTGGAATCTGATGAGGGTCTCGTTCGCCAGTTCTGGGAAACGGCAAAGCAAAAGGCTGAACAGACCGGGGATGATAAACACGAAATTGCCGACAGCATTGACCCACCAGAAAAGCGAGCGCAGCGTACGGCTGAAGAGCGTGAGCAGCTGATTTCCAACATGCTGTGGGTCGCCGTTGGCGCGATGGTGCTGGCAATATCGCTGGGCGCATTCTGGTTATTTAGCTCGCCTGCGCCGCGGGTGACCGCCGGTCAATCGGTTGAAATCATACAAGAGGAACCGCGACGTGATGCTCCTTCCGCACGGGAAGCCGTGACCCGCATGGGCATTTCGTGGGATGCGTTTACCATGCGGGCGGCTATCGATCGCAATGATACCCGCATTACGTCATTGTTTTTACAAGGCGGGATGGACTGGAAGCTGGCGTGGACGGAGCAGGCGTTCTCTGCGGGCAATACTGCTGTGCTGAAGCTGTTGTTGCGCTATCCCTCGCAGATGGATGAAACCCAGCCCTGTCAGCAGTTTATGAGTACGCTAAGTCATGCGATGTCGAACGGCGCATCGCTGACGTCGCTGCATAAAAGCTATCTGCAAAGTTTTTGTGCTAAACCGGACGTTGTCGCGCGCCAACGGTATGACGCCGAGCAAGCCGAACGACGCGCTCGCGCGGAGCCAAACGCCGAAAACAAGAAATGGCAGAAAATTCATACCGCGCTGTATGACGCCATTAACTGACGGCCTGATGAGCAACGTCCTGTCAGACCGTTACGGCTCGCCGTAGAGACCGATTAATCGGCGCACGACGCCGTTGGTCCAGCCAAAGCCATCCTGCAACGGGTACTCGCCGCCGCCGCCTTCACGTGGCGTGCCGTCGGCGATATGGTACTTCTCGATAAGCTTATGGTGCTCCTGATAAAAAAGGTTAACCGTTTTCAACCAGTTGCGGGCAATCTCATCTCCCAGGTGGTCGTCACCGTACAGCTTGAAGCCCTGAATCGCCATCCACTGCAGCGGTGCCCAGCCGTTGGGTTTATCCCACTGTTCACCGGTTTCGTATTCCGTCGCCATAATACCCCCGGGGGTTAACAGACGGCTGCGTACGGCATTAGCGAGGCGGTCGGCTTGTGCATGGGTTGCCATACCGACATACAGCGGCACGATACTGGCGGCGGAGAAGAGGGCCATCTCTTCGCGTCGCCAGTCATAATCCCGATAACAGCCGTTTTCATCATCCCATAGAAAGTGGTCCACGGCGGCGCGGCGGTTGGTGGCTTTCTGGCGAAACAGAGCCTCGGTTTCGCGATCGCCTTTCAGTGCCGAAATGTTTGCAATGGTGCTTTCCAGTTTGTACAGGAAGGCGTTGAGATCAATGGGGATGAACTGGGTGGTGCGGATGCTGGCAAGGCGGCCCGCATCGCGCAGCCAGCGTGAGGAGTAATCCCAGCCGGAAGCCGCACCGGCACGCAAATCCCGATACACCTCATTCGGCGGCCGGCCAGAATGCTTGGCCGTTTCGACGTCTTCGATCCACGATTCATCGCGCGGGGTATCACGATCGTCCCAATAACGGTTGAGCAGAGAGCCATCTGGCATTCTGATGACATGACGGTACGCCTGGTTTAACGCCAGGGAATCTGCGCCATCCATCCAGAACGCGTATTCCATTTTGAGATGATCCAGATAACGCCGCGCGCCGCGCACGCCATCTTCTTCAAACAGTTCCACCATCAGTGCAAACACCGGCGGCTGAGAGCGACTCAGGTAGTAGGTCCGATTACCGTTCGGGATATGGCCATAGTTTTCAATCATCCAGGCAAAGTTATCCGCCATACATTTCAGCAGATCCCCCCGACCGCTCTCCGCCAGACCGAGCATAGTGAAGTAGGAATCCCAGTAGTAGGTTTCGCTAAAACGTCCGCCTGGCACAATATATGACTGCGGCAGCGCCAGCAGCGAGGACCAGGGAATGTGATCCTGCGGTTCGCGTGTCAGCACTGGCCACAGCTGGTCAATATGCTCTTTCAGAGAGTCCTGCGGGTTGGAAACGTACTCACTCGACGGGGTCTCGGGGAGCCAGAAATGGTTCTCAACAAAGCGCTGCAGGTCAAAGTCCCGGTGCCGCTTAACCTTGCGATAGCGGATTAGAATGTCCAGCGGGTCCATTTTGGGCGCGCAGTCGGGGAAGGTTTTGCTGTCGGCAAACAGCTTTGACGACTGAACGTGTTCGAACAGTTCGAGGTAACGATCGGCGGGCGTTAACGCATCTGAGGCAGGCAGCCCTTCAATCATCTCCGGCTCAGGCTCTGCCTCAATCATTTCATCCAGCTTTAACTCGCACGGATCCATTTCATAAAGCAGATCGAGGTCGATCGTCAGTTCTTCTGAAGGGGCGTGGGGTAGTTTCTGGTTGAGCATAATGAGAAAGACCTCCGGTAAAGAGATGGTGAAAGGAAACGGCTATTGCCCGGCTGTCTGTTAAGCGTAGACATTCGCTTCGGTGTCGGGTGAGTAAAGCGTGCGGTTGATCACGTTCTTATGTTTTTTAATATTTAAAAAATAAAACTATCTTAATGATAATAATGAAGAATTACTGGTCTTGTGCGATCTGTATATTTTCCATTTTCAGAACATTCGATTGCAACGAGGTGTGAACAGAATCAGCTAACATCCGATCCCTGTAATAGGTGCAGGCTATTCTAATGATAGTTCTGGCCCATGTAATTGATTGATACTTATCAAAATAATACTCCACTTATTTTCTATGATGGTCAAGTCTGACAAAGACTGCGCATTTATTATTTCAATTTTCTGGGTCACAATAACTCACAACGGTGAGGGTAAAATAATGAAAATCATTACCCGTCTTACCGCGATTGCCATAACAGGCATCGTAATTTGTTATTTTGGATTATCCGGTTATGTGTGGTATCACGATAATCAACGTAGCAAACAGGCTGATGTTCAGGCCTCTACGCTGGAAGCCAATAATAAGGTATTAGGATTTTTACGCGAAAAGGGATGTGATTATTGTCACACGCCTTCAGCTGAATTACCTTTCTATTCTTCCTTTCCCGTCGCTAAACAATTGATGAATTATGACATTCAATTAGGATACAAATCATTCAATCTTGAAGCTGTTCGTGCCGCGCTGGTTGCGGATAAACCCGTTTCGCAAAGTGATTTGAATAAAATTGAATGGGTGATGCAGTATGACACCATGCCACCAACGCGTTATACCGCGCTGCACTGGGCCGGTAAGGTCAGCGATGCTGAGCGAGAAGACATTCTTGGCTGGGTAGCCAAACAACGTGAGCAGTACTACGCCAGCCGTGATACCGCCACGCAGCATCGCAATGAGCCCGTACAGCCAATACCGGAAAGTATTCCGACTGATGCCCGCAAAGTGGCGCTGGGCTTTACGCTGTATCATGACCCGCGCATTTCTGGCGACAGCACGATCTCCTGTGCACACTGCCATGCCTTAAACGCAGGTGGTGTGGATGGCAGGAAAACGTCAATCGGTGTCGGTGGCGCCGTTGGACCGATTAATGCACCGACGGTGTTTAACTCGGTCTTTAACGTGGAACAATTCTGGGACGGTCGCGCACCAACATTGCAGGCGCAGGCGGGTGGTCCACCGTTAAACCCGATTGAAATGGCGTCGAAATCCTGGGATGAAATTATCCAGAAGTTAGATAAAGACCCGGTGCTGAAGCAAGAATTTATCACCGTTTATCCTCAGGGATTCAGCGGGGACAATATTACCGATGCGATTGCTGAGTTTGAGAAGACGTTAATTACGCCAAATGCACCGTTTGATAAATGGCTGCGGGGTGATGAAAGCGCGTTAACGGCCCAGCAAAAACATGGCTATCAATTATTTAAGGAAAATAAATGTGCCACCTGCCATGGCGGTATTATTTTAGGCGGGCGTTCATTTGAACCCTTAGGCTTGAAAAAGGACTTTAATTTTGGCGAGGTCACTGCCGTAGATATTGGTCGAATGAACGTCACTAATGAATTACGAGATAAGCTGCGCCAGAAAGTCCCTGGATTACGCAACGTTGCACTGACAGCGCCTTATTTCCACCGGGGAGATGTGCCAACCCTCGACGGCGCGGTAAAACTGATGCTGCGTTATCAGGTCGGCAAAGAACTGCCGCAAAAAGATATCGACGATATCGTGGCGTTCCTTGAAAGCCTCAACGGGATCTATACGCCGTATATGCAGGATAAGTAATTAATACAATGCCGAAGGGCGACTGATGCTTTATCTGGCCTACATATTACGGTGTTTGTAGGCCGGATAAGGCATCAGCCGCCATCCGGCATTTATAGTATTAACGCATGGTGACAAATTCTTCCGACGCCGTCGGGTGAATGGCGACTGTGTTGTCGAAGTCTTTCTTGGTTGCGCCCATTTTCAGTGCCACGGCAAAGCCCTGCAGCATTTCATCCATGCCAAAGCCGATGCCGTGAATACCGACAATCTTCTCTTCCGGACCCACGCACACCAGCTTCATACGGCACGGCTGACGGTGTGTGGTGACAGCGGTATACATCGCGGTAAACGATGATTTATACACTTTCACCTGATCATCGCCGTGCTGCTCGCGCGCCTGTTGCTCGGTTAAGCCGACGGTGCCAATTGGCGGATGGCTGAAGACCACGGTCGGGATGTTGCTGTAGTCCAGATGCTCGTCCGGCTTGTTGTTAAACAGACGTTCGGACAGGCGACGACCCGCGGCAACGGCAACCGGCGTTAATTCAACGGCACCGGTGTTATCGCCCACGGCGTAAATCCCAGGAACGCTAGTGTTCTGGTATTTATCAACGATGATGTAGCCTTTTTCGTTGGTTTTCACACCAGTAACCGCCAGGTTAAAGTTATCGGTTGCCGGTTCACGGCCAATCGCCCAGATCAGGCAATCCACGGTCTGGCTACGACCATCTTCCAGCTCCAGGGTCAGGCTGCCATCTGCATTTTTAACCACCGCTTTTGGAATCGCGTGTGTATGCAGGGTCGGGCCTTCGGCATTCATTACCTCAACCAGCGTGTCGACGATCATCGGGTCAAAGCTGCGCAGCGGCGCGTGTTTACGCACGAACAGATGTGTTTCTGCGCCCAGGCCGTTAATCACGCCAGCCAGTTCAACGGCGATGTAACCTGCACCAACTACCGCAACGCGCTTCGGCAGGGCCGGCAGTTCAAAGAAACCGTCGGAATCAATACCGTATTCCACGCCTGGAATGTTCGGGTGGCTCGGGCGGCCGCCTGTGGCAATCAAAATATGATCGGCGGTGATGGTTTCACCGTTTACTTCAATGGTCTTGGCATCAACGAAGCGGGCAAAACCTTTGATCACATCGACATTATTTTTACCCAGTACGTTGTCGTACGAGGTGTGAATGCGGTCGATATAGGCGGTACGGGTGGCAATCAGCTTGTCCCAGTCGAATTTATTGATGGTGGTATCGAAGCCGTAGTCCGGGCCGTACATATGGATCGCTTCACGAACCTGTGCGGCATGCCACATCACTTTCTTCGGTACACAGCCAACGTTGACGCAGGTACCGCCCAGTTCTTTGGCCTCAATCAACGCGCATTTCTGACCGTACATGGCCGCGCGGTTAATGGAGGCGATACCACCGCTGCCGCCGCCGATAGCGATGTAATCATAGTGTTTGGTCATGACCGCTCCTTCATGTTCATTGTAGGGCGGAGAAGCGTTATGCCTTCCGCCAAAATATTCGCGATTGTATACCTGAAATAAAAAGGTTCCACCGATGGCTGCGATTACTCCGGTACGATCCAGCTTACCGAGGTATGTCCGGTTCCCGCCGGAACCAGTTTGCGGTGCAGCCATGGCAGCACATTGTTCATTTGCTGTTCCAGCTTCCACGGTGGATTAACCACAATCATGCCGGACGCCGTCATGCCGCGTTGATCGCTGTCCGGACGAACCGCCAGCTCAATTTGCAGGATGCGGCGAATGCCGGTCGCTTCCAGCTCTTTGGTCATGCGTTTGATTTGCTGGCGCAGGACTACCGGATACCACAGGGCATAGGTGCCGGTTGCGAAACGCTTATAGCCTTCGTGGATACCGGCCACTACCGCCTGGTAGTCGGTTTTAATTTCGTACGGCGGATCGATGAGGATCAACCCGCGACGGGAGACGGGTGGTAATTTCGATTTCAACTGCTGATAGCCGTCGGCTTTTGCCACGCGCGCGCGCTCATCTTTCTGGAATTCGGAGCGCAGCAGCGGAAAATCGCTCGGGTGCAGTTCGGTTAGCTGCAGGCTGTCCTGCGCGCGCAGCAGCTGGCGGGCAATCAGCGGAGAGCCTGGGTAGTAGCGCAGTTGACCGCTACGGTTGAAATGATTCACTACGCTGATGTACGGCTCGAGTTCTGCCGGCAGGTCGTCCTGCTGCCAGATGCGGGCGATGCCTTCCAGATACTCACCGGTACGTTCAGCACGTTCACTGCTCAGCTGATAACGGCCCGCACCGGCGTGGGTGTCCAGATAGAGAAACGGTTTATCTTTCTCTTTGAGCGACTCGATGATCAGGCTCTGAACCGTGTGTTTAAGGACGTCGGCGTGGTTGCCAGCGTGAAAGCTGTGGCGATAACTGAGCATGGGTAAACGTGTTCCAGGTTGTAAACGTAGGCCCGATAAGCTGCGTGCCATCGGGCGAAAATAGAGCGTATCGCCACAGTATACAGAAAAGTCGTCACTGCCGCGAAAGCGCAACGCCTGGCATTGAAATCCTCTACACTTAACCCCATTCTACAAATAATATGCACAGCGCCGGATGCGCGCTTCATTCACTCTTTTCTACAGGACTGCGCTAATGACCAATCCATTGCTGACTCCCTTCGAACTGCCGCCGTTTTCCAAAATTCAGCCGGAGCATGTTGTACCCGCCGTCACTAAGGCGCTGAACGACTGCCGCGAAAACGTCGAGCGCGTGGTTGCGCAGGGGGCGCCATATACCTGGGAAAATCTTTGCCAGCGGCTGGCGGAAGTGGACGATGTCCTGGGGCGTATCTTCTCTCCGGTCAGCCATCTGAACTCGGTGAAAAACAGCCCGGAACTGCGCGAAGCCTACGAACAAACGCTGCCGCTGCTGTCTGAGTACAGCACCTGGGTTGGGCAACATGAAGGCCTGTACCAGGCGTACCGCGATCTGCGTGAAGGTGACCATTACGCCACTCTGAATACCGCGCAGAAAAAAGCCGTCGATAACGCCCTGCGTGACTTTGAGCTTTCTGGTATCGGCCTGCCGAAAGAAAAGCAGCAGCGCTACGGTGAAATCGCGACCCGCCTGTCTGAACTTGGCAACCTGTACAGCAACAACGTGCTCGACGCCACCATGGGCTGGACCAAACTGATCACCGACGAATCTGAGCTGGCTGGCATGCCGGAAAGTGCGCTGGCGGCAGCAAAAGCCCAGGCCGAAGCCAAAGAGCAGGAAGGTTATCTGCTGACGCTGGATATCCCGAGCTATCTGCCGGTGATGACCTACTGCGACAACCAGGCATTGCGTGAAGAAATGTACCGCGCCTACTCCACCCGTGCGTCCGATCAGGGGCCCAATGCGGGCAAATGGGACAACAGCCCGGTGATGGAAGAGATCCTCGCGCTGCGCCACGAGCTGGCTCAATTGCTGGGCTTTGAAAGCTATGCCTTTAAATCTCTCGCCACCAAAATGGCCGAGAACCCGCAGCAGGTACTCGACTTCCTGACCGATCTGGCAAAACGTGCCCGTCCGCAGGGTGAAAAAGAGCTGGCCCAGCTGCGCGCCTTCGCCAAAGCAGAGTTTGGCGTTGATGAGCTGCAGCCGTGGGATATCGCCTACTACAGCGAGAAACAGAAACAGCACCTGTACAGCATCAGCGACGAGCAGTTGCGCCCGTACTTCCCGGAAAACAAAGCCGTAAACGGCCTGTTCGAAGTGGTTAAGCGTATTTATGGCATCACTGCCAAAGAGCGTACCGATGTTGACGTCTGGCACCCGGAAGTGCGTTTCTTTGAGCTGTATGACGAACACAACGAACTGCGCGGCAGCTTCTATCTGGATCTTTATGCGCGTGAAAACAAGCGCGGTGGGGCATGGATGGACGACTGCGTCGGGCAGATGCGTAAAACCGACGGCACGCTGCAAAAACCGGTCGCTTACCTGACCTGCAACTTTAACCGTCCGGTCAGCGGCAAGCCGGCGCTGTTTACCCACGATGAAGTGATTACCCTGTTCCACGAGTTCGGTCACGGCCTGCATCATATGCTGACCCGCATCGAAACGGCCGGTGTTTCCGGTATCAACGGTGTGCCGTGGGATGCTGTCGAACTGCCAAGCCAGTTTATGGAAAACTGGTGCTGGGAGCCGGAAGCGCTGGCGTTTATCTCCGGTCACTATGAAACCGGTGAGCCGCTGCCTAAAGAACTGCTGGATAAAATGCTGGCGGCGAAAAACTACCAGGCGGCGCTGTTCATCCTGCGTCAGCTGGAGTTCGGTCTGTTCGACTTCCGTCTGCACGCTGAGTTTAACCCGCAGCAAGGGGCGAAAATTCTCGACACCCTGGCGGAGATTAAAAAGCAGGTTGCCGTGGTGCCGGGCCCAACATGGGGTCGCTTCCCGCACGCTTTCAGCCATATTTTTGCCGGGGGTTATGCGGCGGGATATTACAGCTACCTGTGGGCTGACGTGCTGGCGGCGGACGCCTTCTCCCGCTTTGAAGACGAAGGGATTTTCAACCGTGAAACCGGCCAGTCGTTCCTCGATAACATCCTGACCCGTGGGGGTTCCGAAGAGCCTATGGAGCTGTTCAAACGCTTCCGTGGCCGTGAGCCGCAACTGGATGCGATGCTGGACCATTACGGCATCAAGGGCTGAAGACTGGCGTGAAAATTTGTTTACTGGATGAAACGGGCGCCGGAGACGGCGCCTTATCTGTTCTGGCTGCCCGCTGGGGACTGGAACACGATGAAGACAATCTGATGGCGCTGGTGATGACACCGGCGCATCTGGAACTGCGCAAGCGCGATGAACCCAAGCTCGGCGGCATCTTCGTTGATTTTGTCGGCGGGGCGATGGCCCACCGGCGCAAATTTGGCGGCGGTCGCGGTGAAGCGGTGGCGAAAGCCGTTGGCGTGAAAGGCGATTATCTGCCGGACGTGGTGGACGCGACGGCCGGGTTGGGACGCGATGCGTTCGTGCTGGCCTCCGTGGGCTGTCGCGTACGGATGCTGGAACGTAACCCGGTAGTGGCGGCGTTGCTCGACGATGGCCTGGCGCGCGGTTATGCCGATGCGGAAATTGGCCCGTGGTTGCAGGCGCGTTTGCAGTTAATTCATGCATCCAGCCTGACAGCGCTCACCGATATCACCCCACGCCCGCAGGTGGTATACCTCGACCCGATGTTCCCGCATAAGCAGAAAAGCGCGTTGGTGAAAAAAGAGATGCGCGTGTTTCAGTCGCTGGTGGGGCCGGATTTAGATGCCGATGGCCTGCTGGAGCCTGCGCGCCAGTTAGCCACTAAACGCGTGGTGGTCAAGCGCCCGGACTATGCCCCGCCGCTGGCGGAGGTGGCAACGCCGAACGCGGTGGTGACTAAAGGGCACCGGTTTGATATTTATGCCGGAACTCCGTAGGCCGGATAACACGCGTCGCGTCGCCATCCGGCATGGTTTGCTGCCCGATGGCGCTGCGCTTATCGGGCCTACGCGCAGCCTTGCAAGTACGCTGACATCCGGCAATATCAATTACACAAACGGTGCCAGCGGGTCGGCAATCTCAAAGGCGACTGCACGGTCCGCTTTCGGTGGATAAATCAGCTCGCTGACGATTGACCGCTTCAGTTTCTTCGCCTCTGCGCGCGTCAGTTTCACCTGCTGATCCCAGCCTTCGCTGTACACCGCGCCCCACGCGCCCAGATCCAGACAGGTGACGTAGTTTTCCTGGCGATAGGGCAGTGGCATCACATCTAACAGGCTGGCAGCGGCATTGTTCCCGGCGAATTTACCCAACAGAATCGCGTGCTGGCAGGTCATTAAGGCGTGGTTGCCTTTGTCATCAGTGGCGGCCCAGGCGACATCACCCGTCGCGTAGATATCCTCGTGGCCCACAACCTGAAGATGCGCATTCACATGCAGACGGCCCTGACGATCGCGCGGGGCGTCGATCTGTGCCGTTAAGCCGTTTGCCTGCACGCCGACCGTCCAGATAACGGTTTGTGATGCAATCGTCTGCCCGTCTTTCAGCGTCACGCCGGACGCATCCACGCTTTCGACTTCTGCATTGACCCGCCATTCCACACCCAGTTCAGCGGAGGCTTCGGCGATCACATCGCGCAGCTCCTGGCTCCAGCGTGCACCCGGTTGCGGGCCGCGTTCAACTACGACAACTCTGGTCTTAGCATCAGCGCCGAGAATGTCGCGCAGGCGACCCGGTAATTCCAGCGCCATTTCGATCCCGGTAAAGCCGCCGCCGCAGACCACCACGGTATTGCGCGCCTCGCTTTCTGGTCTGTGCGCGAGATCTTTCAGATGCTGCTCCAGTACGGTTGCGCTTTCCAGCTGATCGAGGTCGAAGGCGTGCTGCGCAGCGCCGGCAACCCTATTGCGATTAACTTCACTGCCGCTGGCCAGAATCAGCCGGTCGTAGCGGAGAAGCTGTTTTTGGCCCGTTGCGTCCGTCCAGCTCACTTCTTTAGATTGTGGAAGCAACTGGGTAACCGTGCCGCGCAGGAAGTTCACACCGGTGACATCAAACAGCGGCTGCAGTGGCGCAACCAGCGTCTGGACATCATTCTCATAAAAACGCGGGCGCACGCGCAGCTCTGGCTGCGGCGCAATAACAGTAATATCAATGGGCTGCTGATGTTTATCCGCCAGTCGTGCGGCGCTTAATGCTGCCCACATACCGGCAAAACCGGCGCCCACGATCAGAATTTTTTTACGCATTGGCGTTTCTCACTGGTGACTATGAATTATTTACTCGGATTTTATTGGTCGTAGTTAAAGATTGCAATGTGATTTCCTGTAAAAGCGCTTCTTTGTCTGTCGAATTGTATTTATATATTTGATATTTAATGAATTAAATTTTATTTATGAGCAGGTGAATTCTGAGTATCTGGTATGTGCAGGCCGAAAAAGTTACAATAACTCAGATTCATTTTGGCTGAGATAAGAGCATGGCATTCTACAGTTCCGGGGTTGAGTACGGCATCCATAGCCTGATGTGTATGGTTGACAGTAAGGGGGATGCGCGGGATATGAGCGTACGGGAAATTGCTGAGCTACAAAGCGTGCCGTATGACTATCTGGCGAAGATCTTCACCCGTCTGTCGAAGGCCGGACTGGTGCGCAGCAGTGAAGGAAAGGGCGGCGGTTTTCAGCTCGCCAGGCCCGCCGAGCACATCACGGTGCTGGACGTGGTCAATGCTATTGACGGCGACAAGCGTATCTTCGAATGCCGTGAAATCCGCCAGCGCTTAGCGGTCTTTGAGGAGCATCCGCCGGAGTGGGCCTGTGAAGGGATTTGCGGCGTGCGCTCAGTGATGGATATGGCGCAGCAGCGTATGGAAGAGGCGCTTGGTCAGCACACGATCCTGGATTTGGCGCGTAAGATGTATCGCAAAGCACCGGATACGTTTGTCGTAGAAGTGCAGGACTGGATCGACGCACGCAAAGGATAACCACTAAAAATGCCCGATAGCGCAAGGCGTATCGGGCATAATGAATGTAGGCCGGATAAGGCAATAGCCGCCATCCGGCACGGCGTATTACTGTTCAGTACTCGGCGTATTAATCATCCGATTCAGCCAGGGCACCATAATCGCCATCACTACCGTGACGGCCAGCGTGACCAGACCGATTTTACTAAAGACGTTGGTATAGATAGGCAGCGTCTGTAGCGGGTCAGTGATGTTTTCCGGTACCGCGGTGAACGTTGCCACATAGCCACCCATCAGGAACGCTGCAGCCTGGGTCAGGAACCACATCCCCAGAATAAAGCCCATCAGATGCTGCGGCACCAGCGCGGCGACCATGGCCAGCCCCAGGGCGCTAATCAGCAACTCACCCAGACTCTGGAAAAGATATACCAGTACAATGAACCACGGTGAGGTCAGCCCCTGCGCATCGGCAAACCACATACCCGCGGCAGCAGCGGTCAGGAAGCCCAGCGAGCACAGGAACATACCGAGCGTGAACTTCATCGGCATGGTCAGGTCTTTGCCCTTGTTGCCCAGACGGGTATAAATCACTGCCAGTACCGGGCTGGCAAGCACCACCCAGAACGGGTTCAATGCCTGGAAGCTCACCGGGTTGATGGCGAAACCGAGAATTTCATGGTGTACGTTATTGATGGCAAAGAAGTTCAGTGATGTCGGCATCTGCGCGTACAGCACGTAGAACACCACTGCTTCCAGCATCAGGATAAAGGCCACAAACATCTTATTGCGCCCGGTTTTATCCAGTTTGAATGCCTGACGGAAGAAGATGATGGTGACGATAATCGACAGGACGATCAGCACCAGGTTGGCAACTTTCACGTTGTGCATCAACCAGGCGCACACGAATATCATCACCACGGTACCGGCCAGTACACACAGCAGATTGCGGAATACCAGCGGCTTATGGTCTGGCTCAGAACCGATATCCTTCACCATGCCACGGCAGGCAAAATAGACCAGCAGTGCAACGATAAGTCCCGCGCCACACAGGTTGTAAGTCACCGCATAGCCAAACTTATCGGCAATGACCGGCGCCAGCGACAGCGACAGCAGGGAGCCGATGTTAATCGACATATAAAACAGGGTGAAGGCGCCGTCCAGTCGGGCGTCTTTTGGCGGATAGCATTTTGACAGCAAGCTTGCTGGGTTAGCTTTAAACAGCCCGTTACCTACGGCGATGGTACCCAACGCAATAAAAATCAGGTCGGGTTTCAGCAGCGACATTCCGGTCATGAAATAGCCAATGGCTAACACGATGGCGCCGAGAACCAGCGTGCGCTTGGTGCCCAACAGGTGGTCGCCAACGTAGCCGCCAATGGATATCAGGCCGTACACCAGCGCAGCAAACGCACCGAAGGTGATAAACGCCTGTTCCTGAGAGAAGCCGAGTTGTTTAACAAAAAATACCGCCAGGATGCCCTGAACGCCGTAATAGCCAAATCGTTCCCATAATTCTACAAAAAAGATCATGAAGAACGGACGAGGTTGCTGCAGCAAGCCCGTAGGTGCTCGTGTATTCATATTCCTTCGCCTTTCAAAGCCATCCCGAAAAGTATGAACGCGTATTCTAAAACGCGCCGAAAAAGTCTTATTTTGTTATAGACTGCGGTGATAGGCCGCGCTGGTAGAGTATTATAGAGATAGTTTTCGATCCAATTAGTTGATCACACTAATTATGATTTATTTGTTGGGTTGATGTACTGATAGGTAATAATTTTCACGCAAGGTACAAAAACAAAAACGCCCGCACAGGCGGGCGCTTACAGGCTTAAATGTTTACAGCGGGGCGGGTTACCCCCCGACAGCTAGCATTTTATGCTTCTTCGTCATCTCGCAGCGGGACAATCAACATGTCGACGTGAACGGTGTTGATCAGCTGGCGCGCAGAGGACATCAGCTTGCTCCAGAAATCCTGGTGATGGCCGCACACGACAAGATCCATATCGTATTTTTTGATGGCATCAACCAGAACCTGACCCAGATCGCCGCTACCGCTCAGGGTTTCGGTGATAGGGTAGCCTGCGTTGGTGGACAGTTCGGTTAACGCGTGATGAGTTTCTTCAGAAATGCGTTTCTGCATGTCGCCCAGATTTACGTCGATTAGCCCGGTGTACAGGTCGGAATAGTTTACGTCAACGTGGATAAGGGAAACTTTTGCATTGTAAGGCCGCGCCATAGAGACCGCTTTTTCAACCAGAACTTTGCTTTCCGGAGAAAGATCAACCGCGATGAGAATGTGTTTATAAGCCATAGTGTTACTCCTTCCATAAGTTGTCGATGACTAGCCTTCTGGCGATCGTTTGCCGCCGCGTCATCCGCATCCTGCGGACCTTACGCGCGGGGCTAGCCCAGTCGTAAAGACGTACCCTATAGGGACTATCCTTACATTATAGCGACCAGGATAATCCGTCAATCCACCTTGATTGCCAAGTAGTTAAACAAATTTTTCAGTTAATTGTATTGATAGTGATTAACCTTCTGGCAAAAAAATTAACTAATCTCCTACACTATCTAGAGAGGCGCTCGGATGCGTGACACTAACACGAGCGGTTTCGGTAGCACTCTTCACTGCATAGTTTGGTAGGGTATCGGGGAGCGGTAGTCCCGGAGAGGAACTCCGTGGGCGGGTCGCCGGGGAGGGGGTATGATAAGCACCATTGCGTTATTCTGGGCTTTGTGTGTCGTTTGCATTGTTAATATGGCGCGCTATTTCTCGTCGTTGCGCGCACTGTTAGTGGTACTTCGTGGTTGCGATCCATTGCTTTACCAGTATGTTGATGGCGGAGGCTTTTTTACCTCGCATGGGCAACCCAACAAGCAGATGCGTCTGGTGTGGTATATCTACGCTCAGCGCTATCGCGATCATCATGATGATGAGTTTATTCGCCGCTGTGAGCGCGTGCGCGGTCAGTTCATTCTCACCAGTTCGTTATGTGGGCTGGTATTAATCAGTATGGTTGCGCTGATTATCTGGCACTGAACCTGATGACAGCGTAAAAAAAAAGCGGACCTGTTTGCAGGCCCGCTTTTTTATTGCGCATTCGCTTAGATAAGCTTCAGGGAGAGCCAGTACAGCCCCCCGGAAAGAATAATCGCCGCAGGCAGGGTGAAGACCCAGGCCATCAGAATGCTGGTCACTGTTTTACGCTGTAAGCCGCCACCGTCAACGACCATCGTACCCGCAACGGAAGAGGAGAGTACGTGGGTGGTGGAAACTGGCATACCGGTATAACTGGCGAGACCGATAGAGACGGCGGCCGTCATCTGCGCCGACATCCCCTGAGCATAGGTCATGCCTTTCTTACCGATTTTCTCACCGATAGTGGTTGCCACGCGACGCCAGCCAATCATCGTACCGCAGCCCAGAGCCAGCGCAACGGCCATGATGATCCACACCGGAGCGTACTCAATGGTGCTCAGCATGTCGGTTTTCAGTTTCTTCAACAGGCGCTGATCGTCGTTGCTTACACCAGGCAGTTTCACGACCTTATCGGTGGTATCGGAAATGCACAGCATAATACGGCGCAGTTGTCCGCGCTGCTCAACGCTTAACTTGTCGTAGGTTTCCAGATTCGCCAGCATACCTTTCGCACGTTCCAGCGCGTTAATGGTATTAGCCGGGTGGCAATGGAACTCTGTCGTCGTCGCTGTACCTGTTTCCGTCGGTGACGGAATCAACTGGTCTACACCGGTCGCCTGCTTGAGCAGGTCAGGGCGTTGCTGGAAGAAGGTTTCGACGTTATTGATGGCATCGCGGGTACGCGTAATTTCGTAACCGGAAGCGTTCATATTCACCACGAAACCGGCAGGTGCTACGCCAATCAGTACCAGCATGACCAGACCAATGCCTTTCTGCCCGTCGTTTGCGCCATGAGAGAACGCCACGCCGATTGCGGAGAGGATCAGTGCGATACGCGTCCAGAATGGCGGCTTTTTCTTGCCGTCTTTCTTTTCACGCTCTGCTGGCGTCAGGTGAATACGGGCACGTTTTTTAGTACCGCTCCAGTAGCGACGCAGCAAAAAGATCAGGCCGCCTGCAACCACCAGGCCGACAATCGGCGAGATGATAAGAGAGGCAAAAATACCTATCACTTTCGGGATGTTAAGTGCATCCACGACCGATGTGCCGTTCATCAACGCATTGGTTAAACCAATACCGATAATCGCGCCAATCAGCGTGTGGGAGCTGGATGCAGGCAAACCAAAGTACCAGGTACCCAGGTTCCAGATAATTGCCGCCAACAGCATAGAGAACACCATGGCGAGGCCATGTGATGAACCCATGTTGAGCAGCAGATCCGTTGGCAACATATGCACGATGGCATACGCTACGCTGAGACCGCCCAGCAAAACACCAAAGAAGTTAAACACCGCAGCCATGATCACCGCCAATTGCGAACGCATGGCACGGGTGTAGATCACAGTAGCGACGGCATTGGCTGTATCATGGAAGCCGTTAATTGCTTCGTAGAACAGAACAAAAGCCAAAGCAAGCAAGAGTAAAAGCCCGGTATGTAAATCCAGGCCAGCAAACAAATGTAGCATAGGACGTTACGCCATTTTGAGGACATGAACGCGGCGCATTATCAGTGACTTTGGCGGCGCGGGCAAAGTGAAATATAGAGTTTTTTTGATTTGTCTCCTGCTTTGTATGACACCACTAAAGAATTATCTTATAGAATTCAGATAAATACCTATTTTTGATGGTTTGGTGCTGGTGCGGCCACTGAGGAATCTTTACAATTCACGCCCGCTTTTTAGAGAGGATCGCAACGTGGAAAGGTTTGATACCGTTATTATAGGCGCTGGCGCAGCGGGTATGTTCTGTGCCGCGCAGGCAGGACAAGCAGGAAGTCGAGTACTGCTTATTGATAATGGTAAAAAGCCCGGGCGCAAGATCCTCATGTCTGGCGGGGGGCGCTGTAACTTTACCAATCTTTATGTCGAGCCTGCGGCTTATTTGAGTCAAAACCCTCATTTCTGTAAGTCAGCGTTGGCGCGCTATACCCAGTGGGATTTTATCGATCTGGTGGGTAAACACGGCATTGCCTGGCATGAAAAAACGCTCGGCCAGCTTTTTTGTGACGACTCCGCGCAGCAAATAGTCGATATGCTGGTAGCGGAATGCGAAAAAGGTAACGTTACGATGCGCTTACGTAGCGAAGTTCTGAGCGTCGCACGGGATGATGAGGGCTTTACGCTGGAGCTCAACGGCGCAACCGTTGGTGCGACGAAACTGGTGATTGCCAGCGGTGGGCTTTCTATGCCGGGTCTGGGGGCGACGCCATTTGGTTATAAAATTGCCGAACAGTTTGGCCTGAATGTGCTGCCAACGCGTGCGGGTCTGGTGCCGTTTACGCTGCATAAGCCGCTGCTTGACCAGCTTCAGGTGCTCTCCGGCGTGTCTGTTCCCTCTGTCATTACCGCCGAGGACGGCACCGTATTTCGTGAAAACCTGCTCTTTACGCACCGTGGGCTGTCAGGCCCGGCCGTTTTACAAATTTCCAGTTTTTGGCAGCCGGGTGAATTTGTCAGCATTAATTTGTTGCCAGATGTTGACCTCGAAAGCTTCCTTGATGAACAGCGCAGCGCGCATCCCAATCAGAGTCTGAAGAACACGCTGGCGATGCAATTACCGAAGCGACTGGTGGAGTGTTTGCAGCAGTTGGGGCAAATCCCGGACGTGACGTTGAAGCAACTTAACCTACGCGATCAGCAAGCGCTGGTGGAAACGCTGACCGAATGGCGCGTGCAGCCAAACGGCACGGAAGGGTATCGCACGGCAGAGGTGACGCTGGGTGGAGTAGACACCAACGAATTGTCTTCACGGACCATGGAAGCCCGCAAAGTACCGGGCCTTTATTTCATTGGCGAAGTGATGGACGTCACCGGCTGGCTGGGTGGTTATAACTTCCAGTGGGCATGGTCGAGCGCCTGGGCGTGTGCGCAGGATTTAGTGTCCGGGGAGTGACGGTGAAGGTAAACCGTATAACGTTTTAATATTACGCGTCATCTGATGTAGTCGTGGCCGACAACGTAATAGACGTCACTCTTCTTTCGGCAGGCACTGCAAATGACCGTGGCGCACGCCGCGTTGGGAGATAACGTCATCGGCAAAATGCTGAACGTCACCCATGTCCCCTTTTAGCACGGCGATTTCCAGGCAGTCGTCATGGTTGATGTGGACATGCAGCGTGGCGACCGACAAATCGTGGTGGTGATGCTGGGTCGAGACAATACGGCTGGCTAAGTCACGCTTCTCATGTTCATAAACATAGGAGAGTACCGCGAAGCCCTGGGTGCCGTGTTCTTGCGTGCTTTCCTGGGATAGCGCGCCGCGCAAAATGTCGCGGATGGCTTCGGAACGGTTGTTATAACCCCGGCGCTGGCTCAGGCTGTCCAGCGTTTCCAGTAAATCGTCATCGAGAGTAATGGTGACTCGTTGCATCTAAAGTTAACCTTTTATGTGGCGTACAGGGCATGCGGAAATAGCGTATTTTGTAACACACGTGCGGCATCTGGGGAAAAGGTTAATGCGCTCGCAATAAACGCAGCAGGGTGCTTACCTGCTCATCCAGCGGCGTGAGCGTCTCTTTGACGATCAGATGCAACGGTGTGGCACGGCGAGCGCCGTGACTTAACGGCAACGGACGTAATAGCCCCTGATCAAGCTGCGCTTGAATGCGCTCCTCGGGCAACCAGCCGTAACCGACCTGATACAGTACCGCATCAATAGCGGCATCAATGGTAGAGAAGGTCCAGGCATCGCGAGCCGCTTGCTGTGGGTTGTCGCGATCGGCAATACGTATCAGCGGCCAGGCGCGTAAGGCGTCTTCATCCAGCGGCGTATCCTGCGTGCAGAGCGGGTGATCGCGGTGGGCAACGGCCACGAAATCAATATTCATCAACCATTCACCGCGTCCGGTGACATCCTGACGCCGGGTCAGAACCATCACGTCCGCATCGGCATGTGCCGCCAGCCGATCGTCAGCATTCTCCAGCACTTCAGTCAGACGCACCTGCGTCTGCGGCCACGCCTGCTGGAACTGCTTGAGGATCGCGAACAGGCGTTTGCGTGGGAAGATGCTATCTACCATCAAATCCAGTCGTGTTCGCGTGCCATTGCGTAAAGTCGCCGCCCGGGTTTCCACCCATGAAAAAGCCTTCAATAGCGGTTTGACCTGATTGAGCAGTACCTCGCCTGCCGGAGTTAATACCGCTCTGCGGCCTTCCGGCATCAGTAGCGTCACGCCGAGCCGCTCCTGTAACAGCGCCAGATTGTAGCTCACCGAAGACTGACTACGGTTGGTCTCTTCCGCTGCTTTAGTAAAACTACCCAGCTCCACCACTTTTTCCAGCAGGGCCCACTGCTCCAGGGTTGTCTTATGCATAACTCATCTAAAAATTGAATGAATATGATGTAAACATAGCGTTATTCATCCAATTTTTGAAGCGTTAAGATCGCCCCATCAACTGAGAGGAGAACGCATATGAGCGCTTTTGATAAACATGATTTGAGCGGGTTTGTCGGCAAACATCTGGTCTATACCTACGATAATGGCTGGAATTACGAGATCTACGTGAAAAATGACACCACGCTGGATTACCGTATTCACAGCGGTATTGTGGCTAACCGTTGGGTGAAAGATCAGCGGGCGTACATTGTGCGAGTCGGGGAGAGCGTTTATAAAATTTCATGGACCGAACCGACCGGAACCGACGTCAGCTTGATCGTAAATCTGGGTGACAAACTTTTCCACGGCACCATCTTCTTTCCACGCTGGGTGATCAACAATCCGGAGAAAACGGTCTGCTTCCAGAATGACCATATTCCGCTGATGATGTCGTATCGTGATGCGGGCCCGGCGTATCCAACCGAGGTGATTGATGAGTTCGCGACTATTACCTTCGTGCGTGACTGCGGGGCGAATAATGACAGCGTTATTGCCTGTGCTGCCAGCGAATTGCCGGATAACTTCCCGGAAAATTTACGCTAAGGTATCCAGTCTCTGCACGGCGTCGGCGGTCAATGTAAACGGCGTTGGCGTACACACGGCCAGGCTCAGGGTATCGAGCTGGCACTGACTGACAGAGAGTGAGGACGTCAGGGTAGTGCTGTCGATGCTGACAATTTGCCAGGCGCTGCCGCCACGTTGCTTAACGATGGCCTCTTTGCGCGTCCAGATGCGCCAGAACGCCGCCAGCTGGTGGTCCGGGCGTTCAGCTTCGACTTCGGCATGTTCCCCAAGGCTGAATACTGTATTTGCCAGCGTCCGCCAGTTATCACGGGGGCGCACGACTTCAATATCGCAGCCGACTTCCCCTTCATCACTGAGCAGCAGGGCGATGTCATCCCCGCTGTGGCTGAGATTAAACCACAGCGGCGTGTCGCCTGAGAATGCCGGTTTTCCCTGCTCACCATAGACAATGTCAGGCAGTGGCGACAAGGCATGGGAAAGCAGCACGCGGCCAGCCAGCCAGCGCGTGCGGCGCGCACCTTGCGGCGCCTGTTCATACAACGCGCGAGGCAGGGCGCCAGCGCTTAAAACAGAAACTTTCCCAACAACGATCCGGTACATATCAGGGCCAACGTTTGATGATAATAGAAGTATTTATGCCGCCAAACGCAAAGTTATTGCTCTGCAGGAACTCACAATCAATCTTGCGGGCTTCACCCATAATGTAATCCAGCGCGCCACAGTTGGCATCAGGCTGGCTTAAATTTAGCGTAGGCGCAAACCAGCCTTCGCGCATCATTTGCAAACTCATCCAGGCTTCCAGCGCGCCACAGGCGCCAAGGCTATGGCCAAAATAACTTTTGAGCGAGGACAGCGGCACATTATCACCGTAAATGGCGGCGGTTGCCTGACTTTCTGCAATATCACCTCGATCGGTCGCCGTGCCGTGGGCTGAAATATAACCGATATCCCGCGCGCGTAAGCCCGCCATTTTCAGCGACTGCTCCATGCAAATCTGCATCGTCTCGCGCTGCGGCTGGGTGATATGCGCCGCATCGCAGTTGGTAGCAAAACCGATAATCTCACCGTAAATCGTCGCGCCGCGCGCTTTGGCGTGCTCAAGCTCTTCCAGAATCAACGTGCCTGCGCCTTCGCCAATTACCAGCCCGTCGCGATGTTCATCAAACGGCGAGGGCGTGGTTTTCGGTTCGTCGTTGCGCTGGCTAGTGGCGAACAGGGTATCAAACACCGCCGCTTCCGACGGACACAGCTCTTCCGCGCCGCCGGCGACCATCACCGTTTGGTAGCCGTGACGAATCGCTTCCCATGCGTAGCCAATCGCCTGGCTGCCGGAGGTGCAGGCGCTGGAGGTGGGGATCACTCGCCCACGCAGGCCGAAGAATAATCCGGTGTTGACGGCGGTGGTGTGCGGCATCATCTGCACGTAGGTGGTGCCGGTTATATTGTTGGTGTGCTTCTCGGTCAGCATGGTGGCGAACTCGCTCACCGGACCGGTGCTGCCGGTTGACGAGCCGTAGGCAATCCCGGTTTCACCGTTGGTCAGCACCGCATCGCCAATCAGCCCGGCCTGCTCCAGCGCCAGTTCGGTCGCGCGGGTGGACATCAGCGACACGCGACCCATAGAGCGAATACGCTTGCGGGTATAGTGCTCCGGTGGGGTGAAATCATCGACCGGCGCGCCCAGCAGCGTGTGCAGTCCGTCATAAACCTGCCACTCCGGCATTTTGCGCACCGCGTTTTCATACGCCAGCAGCCGGGCGGAAACGGCCTGCCAGTTTTCACCAAAGGCGGTGACGCCGCCCATCCCTGTAATGACCACGCGACGTGTCATAGCATCCCTCCATTGATAGAAATCACCTGGCGGGTGACGTAACCCGCGATATCCGACATTAAATAGCTGGCAAGCCCGGCCACTTCATCGGCCTGGCCCATCCGTTTCATCGGGATCATCGACATCGCCTCTTTCAGCGCGGCCTCTTCCATTTCGATCATCCCGGTATCAATCAGCCCCGGCGCAATGCAGTTGACGGTAATTTTGCGTTTTGCCAGCTCAATCGCCAGCGCTTTTGTCGCTCCAATAATCCCCGCCTTGGCGGCGCTGTAGTTGACCTGACCGCGATTGCCCATCACGCCGGAAACCGACGATAAGGTAATGATGCGCCCACCCAGGCGGGCGCTAATCATCGGCATCATGCACGGCTGGATGACGTTGTAGAAGCTGTCGAGGTTGGTGTGGATCACCGCATCCCAGTCGTTGTCGCTGAGCGCCGGGAAGGCCGCATCACGGGTGATACCGGCGTTACTGACGATGCCGTACCACGCACCGTGCGCGTCGTTATCTTGCTCCAGCACTTCTCGACACTGCTCGCGGTTGGCGACGTCAAAGGCCAGCAGACGCCCCGAACCTCCAGCAGCGAGGACTGCATCCAACGTCTCCTGGGCACCTTGTGCATCGCGATGATAGTGAACGCCGACCACAAAGCCGTCCGCCGCCAGCTGGCGGGCGATGGCGCGACCAATGCCTTTACTGGCGCCGGTAACCAAAACTGAACGACTCATGCGGACGCTCCTTGTTGAAATAGGGTGTTAAGTTCTTCCGCTGTCGGCTGGAAGGTGTTGACGCGACCGCTTGCCAGCAGCTCTTCACCGGCCTGAACGGTGCATTCAAAGCTGCCAAAACGTGCATCTTGCATCAGTAGCGTGACGCTAATATCCAGTGTCAGGCCACCTGGCAATATTCCCGCCGCACAGGCTAATTCACGTGCGCCGAGCACCATGCCCAGCGAGATACTGGCCTGACCCGCCTGATGACGGTGCCAGCCGGACCAGACGCCAACGGTTTGCGCCATTAGTTCAAGGGCGAACCAACCGGGCAGATTGCCCTCGCCATCGAGAAACGGAGCCAGTACGCCGTCGGGCGATACCGTGACGCGGCAGGTCGCGGAGTCGTCCGTCACGCTGACCACTTCTTCAAGCAGTAGCATCGGCGCGTCGTGTGGCAGATAGTCGCCGGGCGCTAAATAGTGGCTCATGGCATTCTCCCGAGCAGGATACTGGCGTTATTGCCGCCAAAGGCAAACGAGTTTGACAGGATGACCGGGCGCGGTAGCGGCTGCATTTGTTCGATGATCCCACAAGCAGGCAGCGTTTCATCGCGTGGCGAGGAGCCAAAATCCTGCGGCGGCAGCGGCAGGTCGCGCTGCAAAATCAGCATACTGATGGCAGCTTCGGTGATCCCCGCAGCACCTAGCGTGTGTCCGGTCAGATGTTTAGTCGAACTGCACGGGACGCTTTCGCCAAATAGCGTGTTCACTACGTTAGCCTCAATTTTATCGTTCAGCGGCGTGGCGGTGCCGTGTAGATTGATGTAGCCCACCTGCTCTGGCGTCATCCCCGCGTCGTTAAGCGCCTGACGAATGGCGTGGATCGCCCCTTCGCCCTGCGGATGAGGGGCCGAAATATGGTACGCATCGCTGGATTCGCCAACGCCCAGCAGCGCAATCGGCTGCGGTTCGCGGGTCAGCAGCATCAGCGCCGCGCCTTCGCCGATGGTAATCCCGCAGCGGTCGCGGCCAAATGGCTGGCATAACGTTGGCGAGAGTGATTCCAGACTGTGGAAACCGTTGATGGGCATCCGGCTTAGCGTGTCCGCCCCGCCGACAATCGCCACGTCCGCCAACCCTGATTCAATCAGGCGGCGTCCGCTCATGATCGCGCGGGCGCTTGAGGAGCAGGCGGTAGAGAGCGTAAACGCCGGGCCGTCCAATGCCAGCCAGTGGCTAAGAAAGCGCGACGGGTCGCCCAGCTCCTGCTGCGGATATTGCCAGGCGCTGCTCGCTTTGCCGTTGAGCGTGAGATCAACATGCACGTCGCCTTCGTCCAGCCCGGAGGTGCTGGTGCCGAGCACCACGGCAACGCGGTCGCGACCAAACTGCGCAATAGCGTCATCCACCTGCGGCTGGATTTGCGCGAGCGCCGCCAGCAGCAGCTGATTATTGCGCGAACGATGGGCGCTAAACTCATCAGGAATCGTCGGCAGTTCACCGTCGACGCTGGCTAAAACCGCGTGCTGATGGCCCTGAAGCCAGCCGGTGCGCGGGCGCATACCGGGAGCCACGCCGCGCATCAGGTTGGCGGCAATCTCATCGAGGTTGTTGCCCAACGCGTTAATCATGCCAACCGCAGAAATGTAGATCATCTCAGTCACCCAGATATTGAATGGTGATGTGGTATTTAAACACGTGCTGTTCGATGCTGATGGGCTCGCGCTTGCCTTTGCGGTTCAGGTAGGTGATTTCTGTGACCAGCTTGCCGCGGGCGTTGCGCAGCTCGCGCTTGTCGCCGATATCGGTGAGCGTCCAGCCCTTCGGCAGCTGCGGCTGCCAGGCGCTAATCGGCCAGTGGCTGAGCATCACGTCGGCCAGAACCTGGCTGGCGGGCGGCAGCTGCGGCACCACAATCGACTGTTCGGCATGCAGCCCTTTTTCATCGTAAGTGACGAGGAACAGGCGGATACCGACAGAGGAGAGGCCTGCCAGGGTGAGTTTTTTATCATCGGCATTAAGCATCACCAGCAGCGACTGGGTTTTGCCGTTAAAACTGCCGGTGAGCAATTGTTGTGAATTGACCGCCGGAGAGATCCCCGGCGCGGGTAGCGTCACGCGTGCGCCCGGCTCCAGCCACGCCTGTGGTCGGCCTTCTTGTTCGGGCTGTGAGTGGCTGCAACCGGTCAGCATCAGCGTGGCGACGAGCAGGCCCCGCCGGATGGCGCTGCGCTTATCCGGCCTACAATTGATGTGCTGACGTAGGCCGGATAAGGCAACGCCGCCATCCGGCAAAAGCCCACTCAACCAACGAAATATCAGTTTACTCATCGTCTTTTTTTCTCTTTTTCACTGGCATCGCCAGCGGTGACAGCAGGAAGGCGGTGAAAATGCCGCTCACCAGCACGATACCAAAGCTGCTGATAGCCTGGGTGGCACTGAAAACCAGCATGCCGAGGGTCAGCAGCGTGGTCAGCATCGCCAGCGTAATCGCTAAAAATGAGGTTAACGGTGTGCCGCGCGGATTGCTGAAAAACAGCGTGTAGTTAATGCCGATGCCGAGTACCAGCACCAGCGCCAGCAGCGAGAACAAATTGACTGCATGGCCGCTCAGCGCCAGCACTGCCAGACCGCAGCCCAGCGATAATACCGATGGCACGAGACTGACTAGCCCTTTGCGCCAGCCAAGTCGCACCATCGCGCCACAGGCAATCACTGCCAGCGCAACCAATAGCAGGCCGGTCAGAATATGGCGATACAGCGCGAACAGTTCGTCAAAGCTGCTTTTACGATCCACCCACGCGACGCCGGAGTATTTCGTGCTGAGAGTGCTTAATGCAGCACTGTTTTTCATCCCTTCAACCGGTACCAACACGCCGCTTTCGCCATCGGCCAGGGTCAGCCACAGCAGCCGCCAGCCTTCGCTGGCCGGGCTGGCAAGCCAGGCATCGATCGTTACCGGCATGGCGTTAAGATCGGGGTTTACCGTCGCCAGTCCGGCGTTGTTCAGGGCTTTAGTGACGGCTGGCGCAGCGTTTTTCAGCAGGCTGAGATCCTGCTGCTGTCGGGCGAGTGAATTCAGCGGAATAGTGCGATAGCCGCCAAGCCATCCCTCTTTTTTCGCCTGCTCCAGCGCGGGGGCAAACAGTTCCAGCCGCTCCAGCGTTTGCTGTGCAGACTTGCCGTACACCACAAACCACTTCTGATCGACACTCTGCCCGGTCAGCGCGGTAATCGCTTTTTCCTGTGCCAAAATATCCTGCGGCAGCGCTTGAAGCTGCGAGATATCATCGTCCACGCGCAGTGTGGCAAGACCCGCCAGCGAGAACAGGGCCAGCGCCACCGGCAAGCCGACGGAAAGCTGTTTATTGCGTCGCCATGCGGCAAGCCAGCGTAGCATCAGTACCATCGCCGGTACCGGGCGCACCGGCAGCCCACGACACAGCCACGGGTGCCAGAAAATCACCGTCAGGCAGGAAGCGCTCAGGCCCACCGCCGCGAATACCGCCATCTGACGAATGCCGGGGAAAGGGGCGAGCATCATAATCAGATACGCCGCCACTGTGGTCAGCAGCGCCAGCAGCAGGGCATTGCGCACTTTGCTGAGGCTTTGCCACGGTGAGGTTTCTGCGCCGTGCACCATCCGCTCGGTCAGATAGTAGAGCGTGTAGTCGGCGGAGATCCCGATGATGCTCATGCTCATCACCAGCGTCATCAGGTGCAGTTCGCCAAAAATCAGCAGCGTGACGACGGTGCCCGCCAGCGCGCCAATACCAATCGAAATCAGACACAGCAGCAGCGGGCGCAGGGAACGGAACACCGCCACAATCAGCAAAATCACCCCAAGCAGGGTGGCGACACCGAGGGTCGAAACATCCCGCTTTGCCTGCTGGCTGGCGTAATCGCTGTAGAACATGGTCCCGCGAGACAACAGCTGCGCCTGCGGATATTGCGCCTTGAGTTCACCTTCCAGCGTATTCAGCGTGGTGACCAGCTGGTGCGTCTGCTGCATATCAAACGACGAACCGGCCAGCTCGCCATGCAGCAGGTACCAGTAGTTGCCCTGTTCATCCTGGGCCACCAGCCAGCCGTCCATCAGCCGCAGGCGCTGGCCGTTTTTGGCCATTGCCAACTGCGAGCCGCGCATCAGCATCAGCGGGTCGTTTTGCAGCTCTTTGCCGCTGACACCGGAAAAAGCAGAGTAGAGCTGGGAAAGTATCCATTGCGCCTGCGCTTCACCGCCGTTTTGTAGGCGGGCGCGGGTGTCGCTATCGATCAGGCCGTTGCGGTGCTGCCAGAAGAAAGCGCCCCATGCCTGCTGGCTGTCGGCGTCCATCGGGCCTTTGACCTCAGCCAGCGCCTGCGATTTCTGTAATAGCGACAACCAGCTGCGGGCAACCTGCGGGTCGGCTTTTTTCCCGGGGCTTACCAGCCAGACCAGTTGCCGGTCAAGGCGCTGCATAAAGCCGTCGTTGAGGCTCGGCGGGATCGCCCCCAACGTCTGCTTGGGCAGCATTGCCAGCACGCTGCTGTTAAGCCGTGCCTGAGGCAACAGCGTCAGCAACACGCCCAATAGGATCAGGCAGGCGATTCCCCACAGCAGCGCGGGACGTTTACTGGGCGGCAAAGCGTTGGCGTTCATCATCAGTCAGCTGTGCGGGCGTCAGTTGGTGTTGGGAAAGCGTGATGTCGGTGCGATCGCCCTGCTTATCGTTCAGTTGAATGCTCTCCAGATAAGTTTTTCCGGCTAAATCAATGGTCGCGAAAATCTTATCCAGCGGCGTGGTGATCGGCGTCAGGCGCAGCGTCCAGCGGCCTTCACCTTTGTCGGCAAACGCCACGCGGAAGTTCTGTTCCAGCACGTTACGATCCGCCTGGAACAGTGCGCGCAGCAGATGGTTGAACTGGAACATCTGCGGGTTGTTCTCAGCGGTGAGGGTTTGCGGCGGCTGGCCGTTGATCACCTGCACCATCCGTTTGTCATCGAGCAGCAGCTGCATCGGGAATGGGGACGTTTGATCCCACAGCAATCCCTGGTCGCGGGCGATCAACATGTTGCCCTGCGATCGTAGCGGCTGCGGCAGATCCTTAATGGTGCGGGTTTGATCGAAGTGGGCGCGAACCACCGGCTGTTCGGTAAAGCGCTGTTGCAGATCATCCAGCGTCAGAGCGCTGACCCAGGGGCTGATAAGCAGCGCCAGCAGCGGTAAAAATCTCATGGCGTGACCCCCATCCGGGCAAACAGGATATCCGGGCTGACGAAGCACAGTTCGCGGCTGTTCTCTTCTACCGCCACCTGGATGGTGTAGCCGGTAGTCGCGCGCTTGCCGGTTTCGGCATCGAAAATTTCGTAACCAATGCGCAGACGGTTTTCGAACTCCTCAAGGCGTGCGCGTACGCGAATGCGCTGCTCAAAAGTCAGCGCGTGGCGGTACTTCACGCGAGTATCGACCACCGGCCACAGATAGCCGGATTCCTTCATTTGCCGATAGCCATAATCGAACTGATTCAGCAGCGCCTCGCGGGCAATTTCGAAATAGCGGAAATAGTTGCCGTGCCACGCCACGCCCATCATATCGACGTCGTGGAACGGAATGGTCAGCTCGACTTCAGCCGTAAAGCGGGGATCGTTAAGCACCCTTACTCCTTGTCTTTGGTATCCGGCAGCTGCCAGAAATCGAAAAAGTTAAACCAGTCGAGCGGCGACTGTAGCGCGTAGTGCTCCAGACGTTCGGCGTAGCGATCGATGGCTTGCTGTAACGCGTTTTGCCGGTCGGCGCGCGGCAACAGTAGCGGGTCGGCGAAAGGCTCGCAGTGAATACGCAGTTTCCCCTGTTGTCGCAGGGCGAAAATCAGATCCACCGGGCAGCGTAAAATCGAGGCGAGAATAAAGGGTCCCTGCGGGAAGGGGGCCGCTTGCCCCATAAAGCGGCTCCAGCAGACGCGCCATTCGCCGCCGCGTTGCGGGTTGACTGCAATACGATCGCCGACGATGGCAATCCATTCGCCGCGATCCAGCTTCTCTTTAAGCAGGATCGCGGTATCCGGGCCAATATCGGTTACCGGCAGCAGATTCAGCCCGGCCTGCGGGGCCATCTCTTGCATAATTTGCTTAAAGCGCTGGGCATTGTCGCTAAACACCAGCGCGTTGATGGTTTTGCTGCCCTGTAATTGCGCCAGCGCGCGACAGGCTTCCACATCGCCCAGATGCGAGGCCAGCAGCAGCTTGCCGCGTGGTGAGCTAATGTTGAGCGTCTCTTCAGCGCCAGGGGCAAAGATCACATCGCGGCCTAACCGCAGTTCGCCACGCCAGCTGGCAATTTTATCGAGCATCGCATCGCCAAAACGCAGGAAGTGCTGATAGCTGGTGAGCGATGGCGGCAGCGGCATCTGGCGTGCGGTTAGCTGTTCGCGCACGCGGGCAATCCAGCGTTGGGAGGCTTTGCGGGCGGTGGTTGCCGTCAGCCAGTAAACGCCGACCACCGGGTAGAGCAGCAGGGAGAATGCTTTGCGCCCCAGTAAGCGCCAGACCAGTAGCATCAGGCGCATCCCCCATAATCCCTTTACTTCCTGCTGGCGCGCCCAGTGTGGCGATGCGCGGCGAAAAAGCAGCGACGGGATGCGCGGCAACATGCCAAAAAACAGGCGCGTGTGCATCCGTGAAATGCGCAGGTTGTCTTTGAGGGCATCGAAATGAGAGAGACCGTCCAGCGGATAGGTGACACGGGTGGGGACAAAATAGCTGGTATTGCCCTGCCAGTAGAGGCGCACCATCACTTCGGTATCAAAGTCCATTCGCTGGCCGAGGGTCACGCGCTGCGCCAGGTGCAGCGTCGGCGCAAGCGGGTAAACCCGAAAGCCGCACATGCTGTCTTTGAGCTGGAGCGAGAGCGTTTCAATCCACACCCAGACGTGGGTCACCCAGCGTCCGTACAGGCGCGAGCGGGGTATGGAATCGTCATAAATAGGCTGCCCGGAAATCAACGCTGTTGGGTGAAGCTCCGCCAGTGCAAGCAGCTTCGGGATATCTTCAATGGCATGCTGCCCGTCGGCGTCTACCTGCACCGCGTGGCTGAATCCGGCCTCTGCCGCCGCCTGCATGCCGCAGATCGTCGCCGCACCTTTGCCCGAGTTAATCGGCAGGCGAATTAAGGTCAGATTTTTATCTTCTGCTGCCAGGCGGGCCAGTTCATCCCGCGTGGCGTCGTCGCTGCCGTCGTCCACCACAATGCAGGGCAGGCCGAACGGCTGAAGCCGCGCCAGCACGCTGGCCATCATTGCGCCATGGTTGTAGCAGGGGATCAGCACGCAGGGAGAAAACGTTAACGGCATAACTGGATCTTCCCGCTGCTGGCGGTGTGGCGCGCTTCGCCGTCGTGGCGCTGGTAGCTGAAGGTCAGTATCTGGCGCTCTTCTTGCCAGTTCAGGGCTAGCGTGACGGTGTTTTCCGGTAACAGCGGAGCCTGAAATTTCACGTTCTGAATGCTGTGAAAGCGCCAGCCGGGGGCGAGCAGCGTGGTGGCGTAGTGCATTACCCAGTCCATCTGCGCGACGCCGGGCAGCAGCGGCTGCACGGTAAAATGTCCGCAGAACCAGAATAGAGAAGGGTCGAGATGCAAAACAATCTCCACCTGCTGAGGTTGTGCCTGATGACGCTCAATTTCATGGGGTTTCATGGAATAACTCCTGTAATTGCGCATAGACACGCTTGTTCATACTGTTCACCGGGATTTCGTCAATCACCCGCCAGTAGCGGGGAACAGCAACCGGCTCCAGCCATGGGCGCAGCGCGCGCCGCCAGCTCAGCTCTTGTGGTTTTCCTCCGCGCTGATACCAGCGTTGACGCGTTTCGTTATCCAGAACCAGCAGGACGCCAACGCCCTGGCGTCCGCCGCGTGAGACAGGCATAGCAGCAACGTCGCAGATGCCGTCCAGTGCCAGCAGACGGCGCTCTACTTCGCTTAGCGAAATACGCTTTTCTTCAATTTTGACCACCCGGCCCCGCCGTCCCATCAGGCGGAACTGACCGTTTTCTGCAAAATGCAGAATATCGTCGAGCAACAGGCCATCATCAGCAGCAATCAGCGGGGAAAATACGCGAAACGCGTCATTTTCTGACCGGAATCTGATGTCGGGGAAGGGCTGCCATGCCACATCATCCTGCTGGCGATAACGCCAGGCGAGGATGCCGGTTTCAGTGCTACCGTAGATCTCATCAGGCCAGACGTTTAGCCAGTCTGCTGTCTGCGTGACGTCCTGCCAGGGCAGCATACCGCCCGCTGACAGAACCATCCGGACCGGCGGCGCGGCAAGCTGGTGGTCGAGGCGTTTCAGAAACGCCGGGCTGCTGATAAACACATACTGATACTCATGGCCCAACGCCGCCAGTTGTTCGGCGTACCAGAGCATTGCCGCGTGTAGCGGCAAGCCCAAGGACATCGGCAGGAAGATACGAAATGTCAGGCCGTACAGATGCTGTGGCAACACTGATGCCACCACCCGACAACCTGTTAAACGGTCGGCAAAGCGCGCGGCGAGCAACGCCGCTTCGTTATCGAGACGCCCGATCGGTTTAACGACCCGCTTCGGCTGGCCGGTAGAGCCGGAGGTGAAGAGTTCCACAAAGGCGTCGCTGCGGATGGGGGGGAACGTCACGTCGTCTGTGGCGGCCGTCATGGCAGACTGGACAACCTGTAGCGGACCCTGCCAGTTCAGCGGTTTATCGCTCAATACGCCGTCAAACAGCGCATGCTGCTCGTTCAATAATGAAACGCGACAATGGCCCGGGATCACCGGCGTTTTGCCAGCATGGAGCGTTGCCAGCAGTGCCACGATAAACAGATAGCTGTCCTCAAAGCACAGTGCCCAGCGTTCACCCTCCTGCTGCTGCAGGTACGTTATCAACAGGGCAACATCGTGGCGTAGATGGCCGAGTGTCCAGGTCGCGTCTTCTAACCACGCAACGGGTACGTCGGATGGACGTGGAGCGCTGAGCCACTCAGAGAGTGGAAGGGGCTGCTTCATGGGTTATCTCGTTTTATCACCTGGCGGCGCACCAGCCACTCTCCTGCCATCAGCGTTCCCATCAGCAGGTAGGAGAGCATGCCGTTCCACACCGTCCACAGGGACATATCGCCATACAGCGCGGTACCGAGCGCAATGCTGCCATTGAGGATGAAAAAGGCACACCAGATTTGCGTGACGCGGCGCGTGTAGCGCACACCTGCTGCGGGTAGATTGGGATCGCGCAGCCGTGCCAGGCGTTCGACAACCGGCATGGTAGACCAGAGTGAGCCACCAAAGACTGCCAGCATGACCCCGTTGACCACCACCGGATAAAACAGCAGCAACTGGTGCGTTTTGAGCAGATAGCTGGTAACGCAAAGCGTCATGCCCGCTACCGCCACTATCTGCGTCACGACGCGCAACGGTCCCGCCTGTCGCCGGGTCTGGCGAAAGCGTACAAACAGCAGCAATGCCATCAGCGGTAGCAGCCAGTGCAGGCCGTTATGTGCCAGGCCAAACCAGATTAAAAATGGCCAGCCCAACAGCAGTAAGCCTGTCAGCAGTTGTACGACTGGCAGCGAACGCGCGCCCGACACGATGCGTTATGCTTCTTTGAGCAGGCGTTCTACCGCATCGACGACATCCTGCACTGTCCGCACCGCTTTAAATTCCTCCGGCTTGATTTTCTTGCCGGTTTTCTTTTGCAGATGCACGATCATGTCAACAGCGTCAATGCTGTCCAGTTCCAGATCGTCATACAAGCGCGCCTCGGGCTTAATGTCCTGTGGGTCGACTTCAAACAGCTTAACCAGCAGCGCGGAGACTTCTTCGTAAATGGCTTTTTGTTCAGTCATAACGGACTTTCCTCAGGCACGTTGCGCGTGAATGAAAGATGCCAGCGTGGCGACGGAGAAGAAGTGCTGGCGCATCTCTTCGCTCTCAGCCGAGAGAACCACGCCATACTCATTTTTCACCGCCAGGCCTAACTCCAGGGCGTCGATGGAGTCCAGCCCTAAGCCATCGCCAAAGAGTGCTGCGTCGGTTTCAATATCGTCAGCAGTAAGTTCGTCGAGATTCAATGTCGTTATAATGAGATTTTTGATTTCAAGATAAAGCGCTTGCATCATTAATTCCTGAAAGAGGTAACGTACCTGGTTGTAATTGAAGCAAAAGATGCCGGTTCAACTGCCTTGCGGCCAGCGCCGGTTCTTGTGAATTTGCATCGTAAAATTGGTCGATTTTTACCCGTGCGCGGACGGAAATGGTAAACACGGGTTTAGCCGGTGGAATGTCATACCATTTGCTTTGCTTATCAAGCATTTGCTCGCTGCAGCTAATCGTGACTATGCGTAAGTCGCTGTGGCAGCGCACGGCGATATTTGCCGCACCACGCTGGAGCGTCATTTCCTCACCGGGACGCGTGCGTGTCCCCTCGGGGAAAATCAATATTGTATCGCCTTGTTCCAGCCGCTGCTGGCAGGCGGGCAACAGTGCATCAGCCTGGCTGTTAATCAGATAATCCGCCGCCCGGACTACGCCGCCGAGGAACGGATTCTTCAGGAGCGCGCTTTTCACCAGACAGTCTGTTTCTGCCATGACTGAAGCCAGTAGCACATAGTCGATGAGCGTCGGATGGTTGGCGACGACCAGACATCCTCGTTCCTTGAGCAAAACGTCACGCCCTTCAATGTGGTAATCCAGCACGCCAAGCCCCTTCGTCACCGTTAAAAAGAGACGAAAACTGGCGGCTATGCTGCGTCTGGCAATGCGCCGACGTCTGGAATTATTCCATACTGTGATTAACAATACGTTAAACCAGATAGTGGAAAGGAGCAGTCCGCCGATGCCAAACAGGGCGAAGCATAAACCGGTCATCACCAGTCGCCATGCCCGGTTAAGGGGCTGGAACACCGCGCTCACCCCTGACTCCATTGCCACTGTACGCGTTCACCCGTCAGCGTAAACGCCGGGGTATCTCGCAGATAATGTTGTAAAAACAGCAGGCTTTGCGGCAACGTGGACTCGCCGTGGTCGCGGTATGGGCGGGTTTCACACCGCCACTGACTACCTGGTTCAATAACCAACGCGACGGCAAATGGCCAGGTCGGCATGTCAGCAGGCAGCTGCGGGTGATAAAACTCAGGCAGGAAACCATCGAAATCGACCATTAACACCCGCCGATATCCCGCCTGTAGCAGGCCCATCACTTCGCATAACCCTTGCTGGAACGTGTCTTTGCCTGCTGAGAGCGAGGAGGAGACGAGCGGTTTTTTTGCGGCGATGGTCAGGTTGCCGACGGCGGAGTTATGCACGGACAGGGCGAAATCGGTCGGAGAGATCGGCTGCTCTGTCGCCAATGCGTGCAGAATGCGGTAGTTACGTTCCAGTTCACCGTGACGACTGGTATAGAGGACGGCATCGATCGCATGACGACGGAGCATTGCCAGCCCGCACTCGACGGCCAGCTTGCTACCCGAACTGAGGCGGCGAGCGGTCATCATCGGTAATTCACTGAGCTTTCCCTGTGGCGAGGCTGGATCGATGGTGTGCGAAAGCCGTGACCATTCATGCCACTGTGCCGCTTCGCTTAATCCTGGAGCTTTTGCCTGCCAGTCGGTAATGTTTAATGCAAATTTCATCAACGCGCGTCCGCGATAAATCGGTTATTCCAGTTGTTTGTTATTTTTTCTTCTGGCATATCAATAAAGTATGCCCAATACCCAGGTTATCGTGGCGTTCATCTACCTGAAAACCTGCCTGTTTCAGATAGTGATAAAACTTCTCTACGCTGTAGAAACGACTGTTGCCGTTCGCCATACAGGTAAAATAAAGCGAAGACGCATTCAGGCTAAATGAGGCCGCTTCAAATTTCTGCGCATCCCAGAACAGTTCCATAATGCAGAGTTTGGCACCGGGTTTCATTACGCCGGCAATCTTGCTCAGCATGGCGATAATTTGCTCCGGGGAAAAACAGTCCAGGAATTGACTCATCCACCAGATATCAGCCTCTGCGGGTAAAGGCGAGTCACTAAGCATATCCACAGCATGGAACTTTATGCGATGAGATAATCCTGCATTTTCGATATTTTCACGGGCCAGCGCAATTTGTTGTGGTAAATCTAATAACGTGACGGCGATATTGTCATCATGCTGACAACAACGTAATGCCCATTTTCCGGTATTTCCGCCGACATCGTACAGGGTTGCAGGGGCATTGGCGAATACATACGGTAATGCCGCGTCAAATGCCCCGTCTGAATAGTAATGATCAAAAGCAAACCAACTTTCACGCGCCGCCAGCGGTAATTGCGACAGGGCGGGATAAATGGTTGGCCAGTCGCCAAATATTTTTAATCCGGCGGGTTTACCTTCTTTCAGCGCATTTTCCAGATAGAACAGGCCCTGATAGCAAACATCCTGAGTGAAATCCATGTTCACTCTGGTCATCGTGTCATGTAAAAGAAAATGACCGATTTTGGCGAGGTAATAATATCCCTCTTTGTGGGTAATGATGCGCCCACTTAATCCCATATCCAGCAATATGCTGGCGGCATATTCGTTGATGGTGCTGTTTTCGGTAATTTCGTCGAGCGTAGCGCCGCGTTTACCTTGCTTATCCAGCCAGGTCAGTACTCCCGCATTTCGCAGGCACAACGCGGTTTGAAAAAGCATAGGGGCAAATGCGATACGTTGTGCTTCAGTAATAGCATCCAGTGCGCTGAGCGAGTCCTGTTCGTACATGTGGGAACAACCTGTTGAGTGGCAGATAGTGAGGTTATCGGGCCTTATCGGCCCGACTTTAGGCATAATTACAGATTGGCACCGGCTGCCAGATTGACCTGAATGTCTTTGTCCAGATTGCGCACCCAACGGTTATAGTTTTTATGAATTTTTCCGCCTGAAGCCTGCAGGTTAAGACTGCTGTCATATTTGATGTCGTAGCTGGTCGCGGTGTAGGTGATACGGACTTCTGCCACGTGATCGCGTGTCTGTTGACGAGCTTTGATCACCCCCGGGTTAATTTCCGTCATGATCCACTGGCGTTGAATGCCGGCTTTTAGAATGGCGTTTTTAACCTGGTCCTGAGTGTGCCCCGCGCTAACGCTTGAGTGAACTTGATCGATCGGCGCAGTACGCGCACAGCCTGCCAGCGCGCCGACAACCGCAATAGCGGCAAACCACTTAATATACTGTTTCATTAAAACTCCCTATCACGGTATTTTTATACGATTGAAATAATAAGTGATGAAATTATTCTCGCCTTTCATCATCTGTATCTTTATTTAAGCTAAATTAGAGTTGTATTCCACATGACAGATAACACGGTGCTGGTGGCATGATTTCTTAATATTTAATGGTTTTCTTCAGTTGGAAATTTTGCAGCAACATGATTGGTGCGAAGTATACGTTATCAAGCTAAGCGCATCAATTTAAATGGTTTTTAAATATAGTGGGTTAGTGCTGGAGATGTGTTTTTGGAAGGTTTTTTATTTTAGTTATTATGGTTTTACTTTGTATATTGGTTTTTTATTTAAGTTAAGATGGTAATGTCTGCGTTATTACCATCTTATTCGTAATATATAAACTACCTTGTCTGGTAGTTTATCCCGGTAATCGACTTTTCGGTCTACCGGGGCCAAGCAAAATTGCCAGCTTGCTGCCACCCCTGGTAGTTTCCATCCAGATTTTACACACGCTGGTAAGCGGCACGGAAAGTAACATGCCGACCGGACCTAGCAGCCATCCCCATACCAGTAAGGACAGGAAGACAACAAGCGTCGACAGGCCTAAACGATGGCCCATCATACGCGGCTCGAGGATATTGCCAATCACCATATGTACGACCAGAAACAGGGCGCCGACCAGCACGCATTCGTAAATCCCGTTGAACAGCAGCGCCTGCAGCATGGGAGGGACGGCGGAAATCACCGAGCCAATATTGGGTACATAGTTAAGCAGGAATGCCAGCACGCCCCACATCAGTGCAAACTGAATGCCCATTAGCGCCAGTCCCAGCCAGACGATAGCCCCGGTCCATAAGCTGAGCAATGTTTTTAACGCCAGGTAGTGAGAAACGCCCTTCAATGCACGGTGCAGACCCGCAATATGGATCTGCGGATTATTCAGCGCAAAGCGCAGCTTGTAAGGAACATGGCGTACCTCAAACAGCATAAACACCACCGTCATTACCAGCAGGAAGACGCTGGCCATTGCGCCGGAAAGCCCGGTCATCAGCGTGGTCGTGAAGGTCATTAGCTTGTCGGAGTCAATACGTTGCAATAGACGTTCTGGCGACATATGCAGGTTAAGAAAGGGCACCATCTCTTGCACGTAGAGGACCTTGCGCGTCAGCTCCTTGTTGTACTTTGGCAGCATGTCCATGAATTCCGTGATTGAAGATGCGAGAACGCCGACCAGCGCGGTGAGCACGAACAGCATCACTACCACCACCAGCGTAATGGCAATCGGGCGACGCAGCCCCCGGCGAATAAACCAGGTCACCAGCGGGTTCAGGACGATGGCAAAAAAGAGGGCCAGCAACAGCTGCACAATAATGTCGGCAGCCGCATGAATACCTGCGAGGATCACCACCAGGGCGGCCAGTTTGAGCAAAATATGCAAACCTGTTTTATCAGGCTGAGCGCTTGTCATGTGTTCTTCCTTTTTACGTTTTGCTCTAAGTGTAGCGGCTGGCTTACGACCTATATTCCTAAACTGTCTGCTGATTTCTGCCCGGCAACATGGTAGAAATGAAACACTGTTGTAAAAATGTGGTGACCCTTCATGCCCGAACCCGTCGCTGAACCGGCGCTTAACGGATTTCGTCTTAATCTGCGCATTGTCTCGGTGGTGATGTTTAACTTCGCCAGCTACCTGACTATTGGCTTGCCGCTTGCGGTGCTACCCGGCTATGTTCATGATGTTATGGGTTTTAGCGCCTTCTGGGCTGGGCTTGTGATCAGCCTGCAATATTTCGCCACCTTGTTGAGCCGCCCGCATGCGGGGCGATACGCCGATCTGCTGGGGCCGAAAAAGATTGTCGTGTTCGGGCTGTGCGGCTGTTTTTTAAGTGGCCTGGGCTATTTGCTGGCGGGAACAACCAGCGGCTGGCCGATGGTGAGCTTACTGTTGCTGTGCCTCGGGCGTGTGATCCTGGGGATTGGGCAAAGTTTTGCCGGTACCGGTTCAACGCTGTGGGGCGTGGGTGTGGTGGGCTCCATACACATTGGGCGGGTGATTTCATGGAACGGTATCGTCACCTACGGGGCGATGGCGATAGGCGCGCCGCTGGGCGTGCTGTGTTACGCCTGGGGTGGTTTGCAGGGACTGGCGCTGACCATCATGGCGGTGGCTCTGTTAGCAATACTGTTGGCGCTGCCACGTCCGGCGGTGAAGGCCAGCAAGGGCAAGCCGATGCCGTTTCGCGCGGTGCTCGGGCGCGTCTGGTTGTACGGTATGGCGCTGGCGTTGGCTTCCGCTGGTTTTGGGGTGATCGCCACCTTTATCACGCTGTTTTATGACGCTAAAGGCTGGGACGGCGCGGCATTCGCGTTGACGCTGTTTAGCTGTACGTTTGTCGGGACCCGCCTGTTATTCCCAAACGGCATTAACCGCTTAGGCGGGTTAAATGTGGCGATGATCTGTTTTAGCGTGGAAATAGTTGGGCTGCTGCTGGTAGGGATGGCGGATCTGCCGTGGATGGCGAAAGTAGGCGTTCTGTTGGCAGGTGCGGGGTTCTCGCTGGTGTTCCCGGCGCTGGGCGTGGTGGCGGTAAAAGCGGTGCCGCAGCAGAATCAGGGCGCTGCGCTGGCGACCTACACGGTATTTATGGATCTCTCACTGGGGATTACCGGGCCGCTGGCGGGACTGGTGATGACGTGGGCGGGCGTACCGGTTATTTATCTGGCGGCAGCCGGGCTGGTGGCGGTGGCGTTATTGCTGACCTGGCGGTTAAAAAAACGGCCCCCGGAGGACTCTGCGGAGGCCGTGTCATCGTCTTAACCGTTACTGGATAACCAGCGTGTTAATGATGTTCTCTGCGGTCGCCTGCGCTTTCTGCTGATCGTCAGCAGGCAGCGTGATCTGCAGGGTCAGAAGCTGGTTGTCCACTTTGCCCAGCACCACAGAAGAGTAAGCGGTCTGGCCTTTGGCGGAGATGATGCTGTCTAACTGCTGCAGGGTATGGCCCTTCAGCTCAATCGACTTGTTGGTGACGACCTGCAGCTGCGGGTCACGGCTACGCTGCTGATCTTCCAGGCGTTTGGCCAGCACGGTCAGGTCTTCACTGGTGTCATCACCGACAATCACAATCACTGCTTTCTGGCCGGTTGCGTCAGAATACACGTGCATATTGTTGGCCTGAGTACCCAGCTTGCCGCTCTGATCGGTCATATCTGCTGGCAGGGAAAAACTGAGCTTGCCGTCCAGCAGGCTGACCGGTTGTCCGGCGGCGTTACTTTCCGCGGCAGCACCCTCGGCTGGCGCTTTGGTATCGCTATTATCACAGGCCGCAAGCCCCATAACCAGCAGGCCAATACCGACATATTTAACCAGATTGCGCATTGACTTCTTCCTTTCGATAAACGGCCATAACGGCTCATTCGTCCATCTTATCACAACTCGGAAAATGAACCTTTAACTCGTCTGTAATGCCGCGATTTCGGATTTATCTGCCAGCCTTTTCAGTAACATATTCAGCAACACACCGTACATCGGCAGGAAGAAAATAATACTGATCAGCACCTTGAAACAGTAATCGACCAGCGCGATTTCCATCCAGTGCTCGGCCATAAAGGCATCCGGGCTGCGCCAGAAGGCGATAAAGAAGAAGGCCAGCGTATCGCTGATGTTGCCAAACAGCGTGGAGGCGGTAGGTGCGAGCCACCAGCGGCGGTTTTGACGCAGGCGGTTAAAGACGTGCACATCCAGAATTTGACCCAGTGCGTAGGCCATAAAGCTGGCGGCGGCGATACGGGCGACAAACAGATTAAAGTGCAGCAGCGCGTCAAATCCTTGCCAGGACCCCATATAAAACAGCGCGGAAACCCCATAGGAGATCAACAGCGCGGGGATCATGACCGCAAAAATGATGCGTCGTGCCAGAGGTGCGCCAAAAATGCGAACGGTCAGGTCGGTGGCGAGGAAAATAAACGGAAAGCTAAAGGCGCCCCATGTGGTATGGAAACCGAAGATGGTGATCGGCAGTTGTACCAGATAGTTGCTGGATGTGATCACCAGCAGATGGAATAGCGATAGCCAGAACAACGCTTTTACGCGCTGAGTTTGTGTAAACGGAGTCATATTGTACCTTTTTAGTCAAGAATTGGGGTGAGGGAACCCAATAAAACGGTCGCATGATACTGCTTTAACAGGGCTTTGCAATGGTTGTTTTTCACGCAATCGTTAACCTGATTGGCTTACTGACCAACAGAGCGTAAAATAACGCCGTTTTTTATTGAACGAGACAACGATGAGCGATTTGTTTACCTCTCCCGACCATACCCTTGATGCCCAAGGGCTGCGCTGCCCGGAACCAGTGATGATGGTGCGTAAAACTGTGCGCGGCATGCAGGCCGGTGAAACGCTGCTGATTGTCGCGGACGATCCGGCGACAACCCGCGACATTCCAGGCTTTTGTACGTTTATGGAACATGAGCTGGTGGCCAAAGAGACCGACTCTCTGCCGTACCGCTATTTAGTGCGCAAAGGTCAGTAAGCTTGTTTGCCGGATGGCGGCGCAAGCGCCTAATCCGGCCTACGAATGACGAACAGCCAGTCGGCCTGATAAGCGAAGCACCATCAGGCGAGAAACAGGCATTACCCTTTCCGTAACAGCCGCAGCGCGTTGGCAGTCACCAGTACCGTTGCCCCTGTATCTGCCAGCACCGCCAGCCACAATCCGGTTATCCCCAGTATCGTGGTTATCAGGAAAATCCCCTTCAGACCCAGCGCAATGGCAATGTTCTGGCGAATATTGGCGTGAGTGGCGCGTGCCAGTTGGATCATTTGCACCAGGCCGCGCAGGCGGTTATGGGTCAGGGCGGCATCCGCCGTTTCCAGCGCGACGTCGGTGCCGCTTCCCATCGCAATGCCGATGGTGGCCGCTTTCATTGCCGGCGCGTCGTTAATCCCGTCCCCAACCATCGCCAGCGGGGACTGCTGGTTCAGGCTGGTCACTACCCGAACTTTATCCTCCGGTAGCAGGCCTGCTTTGAATTCCAGCCCCAACTCACCGGCAATTGCTGCCGCCGCACGTGGGTTATCCCCGGTCAGGATCACGCCTTTTACGCCCAACTGATGAAGCTCGTTGATGGCGGTCAGGGCGTCGTCACGCAGTGTATCCTGTAAGGCCAGCACGCCGAGCACCGCATCGTTGCGCAGCACCAGTACCACCGTTTGCCCGGCGCTTTCCAGTTCGCTAATCTGTCCGACAAAGGCTTCGGCGGGCTGTTTGCCCGCTGCGCAAATCAGTATCCGCTCGCCATTGACCTGCGCTTCAATACCCGAACCCACCAACGCCCGCTGTGCTTGTGCTGCCGGGATGGTCAATTCACGGGTCTGCGCTTCACGGACAATCGCCTGAGCCAGCGGGTGCGTGGCACCTTGCTCAACCGCTGCCGCCAGCGCCAGCAGTTCGGACTCGCTGATGCCGCTCGCCGGATGAATCGCCGTCACGCGCGGTTTACCCACGGTCAGGGTACCGGTTTTATCGAATGCCACATGAGTGACTCTACCTAATTGCTCCAGCGCGGCTCCGCCTTTAATCAGCGCCCCACGCCGCGCCGCTGCCGCCAGCCCGGAGGTAATTGCGGCAGGCGTTGAGATCACTAGCGCACACGGGCAGCCAATCAACAGCAGCGTCAGCCCTTTATAAATCCACTCCTGCCAGGAAGCGGCAAACAGCAGTGGGGGAACAAGAGTGACCAGCAGGGCGATCGCCATGATGGCCGGAGTGTAAATGCGGCTGAAGCGGTCAATAAATCGCTCAATCGGGGCCCGACGTTCTTCGGCTTCCTCTATCAGCTTCAGGATGCGGTCAATGGCGCTGGCGCCCGGTTCAGACAGGACTTCCAGCGTGACAAGGCGGTCAACGCTGGTGGCGCCCGCCGGGACTTTATCGCCCGTGGCGCGTTCGACAGGAATAGATTCGCCGGTCAGGGCGCTTTCATCAAAGCTGGCAAAGCCGGAGACCAGTTTGCCGTCGGCGGGTAAGCGCCCACCTGCAGCCACTTCAATCACGTCGCCGGGCTGGAGGCTGTTAATGGCCACCTCTTCGCGCTCGCCATTGCGCAGTCGGACTGCGGTTTCGGGTTTTAGCGCCATCAGCGCGCTGACCCCTTTGCGGGCGCGGCTGGCAGCCCATCCTTCCAGGCGTTCGCCAATTAAAAACAGCAGCAGTACCATCGCGGCTTCCGCCGTGGCACCAATAAACAGCGCACCAATGGCGGCGACGCTCATTAACGTTTCAATGGCAAAGTAGCTGCCGGTTTTCATCAGGCGCAGCGCCTGACGGGCAATGGGATACAGCCCGACCAGCGTCGTGGCGATAAACGCCATCTGACCAAAGGGATGATTGAACTGCTCCAGCCCCCAGCTAATCGCCATCATGACGATGAGCGTGATCAGCGGCAGATTTTCTTTAAACCGCGACTCGGGTGCGGCTTCCGGTGCTTGCTCATCGCGCAGGGTATAGCCCGCTTTTTGCACCGCGTTTTCTATGTTCTGGCGAATATCGGCCCCGGCATCGACCACCAGTTTTTCGGTAGCGAACAGCACCTGAACCTGGTTGACGCCGCTGACCTGGCGGACCGCATTTTCAACTTTACGCGCGCAGGAGGCGCAATCCATGCCTGAGACTTTCCAGGTATAGCGCGTGCCGTCCACCGTATTGGATACGGGCGTGGGTGAGGGTGCGGCTGTCGAGCAACGGCCTTCACTGCAGCAGTCATCAACCTTCTGCGGTGCAGGCGCGAGCTTGAATGAAGAAAATTGTGGGGCCTTTTTGCCATTGGTATCGGGCGTCGACATGGCATCCTCCGGTTGATAATCATTTCGTATTAACCGGAGGATACACTCTGGAGTCGACTCCAGAGTCAAGCGTTTTTAAAGGTACAGTGAACGTACAATCAGGAAATGTCCGGCGAAGTAGCAGGCGGCGGCAATGGCGTTATCGGCGCGGAAGCGGCGGCGATAATGACTACCCAGCCAGACAATATTGCCGATGAACAGCAATGAGGCACCCATAAATGCCGATAGCGCCGGGGCGGTTGGGCGGAAGAACCACAGCTCGCCAGCCATCCAGACCATCATCAGAGTGATGCCGATAAAGGTGCAGATGGCGACGCGCAGTTCTTCCAGCCGCGTCCAGATCACGGCGATCAGCAGGGCACCCAACACCAGCAGCACCAGCGGCAGAGGCCAGAAGAATGACATCGTCATTTGGCTGGCGAAATAGATGGTATAGAGCAAATGCGACAGGAAAAACGCCCCCACGGCGTACAGCAGGCGTTGACGTGGCAACAGCGTCAGCGCATCGCCGAGCAGCGAGGCCAACAGGCCGGCCAGCACCAGATAGCTGATGGCATTAAACATTGGCGCCTGCCAGGCCAGCAGCAACAGCAGCAATAATGTCAGGGGTTTAAAGACCCAGCGTTGCCAGGTGGGACCACGATAGGACGCATCCACGAACAGCCATGCGGAAAGACAAACAGCGATAAACGACCAAAGCATCTTAGTTCCTTGAATTCGTTATTTTTTCGTAAGCGGGGTGCTTACGGCTCTTCTGTCCAGTGTAGAGGTCGATACCGCCAGATGACAACACCATAACAGGCAGGGTATGCTTATTTCCGCATTTTCTGATGGGTTAATAAAATGAGTAAGCCACCACTTTTTTTCATTGTTATCATTGTATTAATCGTTGTCGCCGCGTCGTTTCGCTTTGTCCAACAGCGCCGGGAAAAAGCGGATAATGATGCCGCGCCGCTGGTGCAAAAGCAGGTTGTGGTGAGCAATAAGCGGGAAAAACCGCTGAATGACCGACGTTCGCGCCAGCAGGAAGTGACTCCAGCGGGTACCAGCATGCGTTATGAAGCGAGCTTTAAGCCACTTAGCGGGGGAATGGAGCAGACGTTTCGCCTGGATGCACAGCAGTATCATGCGTTAACGGTCGGCGATAAAGGCACGCTGAGTTACAAAGGGTCGCGCTTTGTTGATTTTACCCAACGACTGCCGGATGGCGGCTGATGCCTTATCCGGCCTACAAGTCTGTGGGCCCGGCTCGCAACGCGCCGCCGGGCGAAAAGATCACGGCTACTTCTTCAACTGATCTTTAATCTTCTTCTGCCAGACCAGCAACTCAAACACGCCGAACAGGAAAATACGCACTTTCTCGCCGGTGGTCATCTGCGGGCCGTCTTTCGGCAGGGTGCTTTTTAGCAGCGCAAGCTGCATGCCGTGCATCAGCACCATAAACACCAGCGCCACGTTAACGAAGATATTGAGCGGGCGCGGGAAGGGCTGAAAAAGGTTGAGCAGCAAGAATGCCCAGACGCCCAGCATCAGCAGGCGTCCCAGGTTAATCAGCATGGTGTTCTCCTCGTGCTTCACGTTGATACAGGCGATAAGCAACCTGGCCGGCGACTTTTTCACGATACAACGACCAGTTAACCGGAACCGGCGGCAGGCCGTTTTCGACTTCGCTCTCAACGTAAATATACGCCTCGTTTGCCAGCCAGCCATTCGTTTCCAGAAGCGTTAATGTTTCTTCCAGTAATCCTTTACGAAACGGCGGATCAACAAACACCACATTATGCGGCGACCCTGCCTGAGCCAGAAACGCCAGCGTATTGGTGTTGACGACGCGGGCGTGATTGGCCTTCAGCGTGACGAGATTTTTTTGTAACTGCTGAGACACAGCCCGATCCATTTCCAGAAGCGTTGCGCCTGCGGCATAACGGGAGAGTGCTTCCAGCCCCAGCGCACCGCTGCCAGCAAAGCAGTCCAGACACTGGGCATCGACCATCATTGGTGCCAGCCAGTTAAACAACGTTTCGCGGACACGGTCGGTGGTTGGTCGCAGACCCGGGCTGTCCGGAACCGGGAGTTTACGGCCGCGCCATTGCCCGCCAATAATGCGGATCTGGCCGCTGCCTGAGTGATTCGGTTTTTTCATTTCTATTATTGCTCAATCCGCAGGTGACGTGTCATTCCAGGCGGTGATGTGAGTTAAGTTAACCCGTCGCCTTTCATGTGACCTCTTCGTTGGCTGCACTTACTCACCCGAATCACATACTAAAGTAAGCTCATCGGGATTCGTGCGCTTGCCGCCTTGACGTAACTCGAAATTCATTGGGTATAAGTGATAGACTATTTCATCATTTTTTTAGCTGCTATGTACATAGCGTTGACGCTGTGCCATGAAGCAACAGCGGGGAGTGTAGTCGCAAATGGCGAAAGAGAAAAAACGTGGCTTTTTTTCCTGGCTGGGCTTTGGTCAAAAAGAGCAGGCACCGGAAAACGAGACAGAATTAAAAAACGAAGAACAACAACAGGTTGTGGAAGAAGCTGCCGTTGTTGAGGAACAGCCGCGCGCGCAGGAAAACCATAGCGAAGCCGAAACGGAGGCCTTTGCGGCTGAAGTTGTGGAAGTCACTGAACAGGTTGCAGAAATCGAAAAACTGCAGCCTGAGCCGGAACCTGTGGTCGAGCAACCGCAGCCGGAGGTTGAACCGGTTGTTGAAGCCCCTGTGCCAACGGCGGTTATCGAACACGAAGAGTTACCGCTGCCGGAAGAAGTAAAAACTGAAGAAATTTCGCCAGAAGAATGGCAGGCTGAAGCGGAAACCGTTGAAATTGTTGAAGCGGTTGAAGAAGAAGCGGAAAACGAACCGCAGCTGACCGACGAAGAACTGGAAGCGCAGGCGCTGGCTGCTGAAGCGGCAGAAGAAGCCGTCATGGTTGTGCCGGTAGAAGAACCTGTCGTAGAAGAACCTGCTGTAGAAGAGCCAGCAGAAGAAGAAACGGTACAAGAACAGGAGAAACCGACGAAAGAAGGCTTCTTTGCGCGTCTGAAACGCAGCCTGCTAAAAACCAAAGAAAACCTCGGTTCCGGATTTATCAGTCTGTTCCGCGGTAAAAAGATCGACGATGATCTGTTTGAAGAACTGGAAGAGCAGTTGCTGATCGCCGATGTGGGGGTAGAAACCACCCGTAAGATCATCGCCAACCTGACGGAAGGGGCCAGCCGCAAGCAGCTTAAAGATGCTGAAGCGCTGTACGGTCTGCTGAAAGATGAAATGGGCGAGATTCTGGCGAAGGTTGATGAACCGCTAAATGTGGATGGTAAGACGCCGTTTGTTATCTTAATGGTTGGTGTGAACGGTGTGGGTAAAACCACCACCATCGGCAAGCTGGCACGTCAGTTCGAGCAGCAGGGCAAATCGGTGATGTTGGCTGCGGGAGATACCTTCCGTGCGGCGGCGGTCGAGCAGCTGCAGGTCTGGGGCCAGCGTAACAACATTCCGGTGATTGCACAGCATACCGGCGCGGATTCCGCGTCCGTTATCTTTGATGCCATCCAGGCGGCGAAGGCGCGTAACGTTGACGTGCTGATCGCCGATACCGCAGGTCGCTTGCAGAACAAAGCGCATCTGATGGAAGAATTGAAGAAAATCGTTCGCGTGATGAAAAAGCTCGACGAAGATGCGCCGCATGAAATTATGCTGACCCTTGACGCCAGTACCGGGCAGAATGCCATAAGCCAGGCCAAACTGTTCCATGAAGCGGTGGGTTTGACCGGTATTACCCTGACCAAGCTGGACGGTACGGCGAAAGGTGGGGTAATTTTCTCGGTTGCCGACCAGTTTGGCATCCCTATCCGCTACATCGGTGTGGGCGAACGTATCGAGGATTTACGTCCGTTTAAAGCGGACGATTTTATAGAGGCACTTTTTGCCCGAGAGGATTAACAATGATTCGCTTTGAACATGTCAGCAAGGCCTATCTCGGTGGGAGACAAGCGCTGCAGGGAGTCACATTCCATATGCAGCCTGGCGAGATGGCGTTTCTGACCGGCCACTCCGGTGCGGGGAAAAGTACCCTGCTGAAGCTGATCTGTGGGATTGAACGGCCCAGTGCCGGGAAAATTTCCTTCAGCGGGCATGACATCAGCCGTTTGAAAAACCGTGAAGTGCCGTTTCTGCGTCGCCAGATCGGCATGATTTTTCAGGATCACCATCTGCTGATGGATCGGACCGTTTTTGACAACGTGGCGATTCCGCTGATTATCGCGGGTGCCAGCGGGGACGATATTCGTCGCCGCGTGTCAGCGGCACTGGACAAGGTCGGGCTGTTGGACAAAGCGAAGAATTTCCCGATTCAACTCTCCGGCGGTGAGCAGCAGCGTGTGGGAATTGCCCGTGCGGTGGTGAATAAACCTGCGGTACTGCTGGCGGATGAACCGACCGGAAACCTTGATGACGCGTTGTCGGAGGGGATCTTACGCCTGTTCGAAGAGTTCAACCGCGTCGGGGTTACGGTATTAATGGCGACGCACGACATTGGGCTGATCTCCCGTCGTTCCTATCGCCAGATGGTCCTGAGCGACGGACACCTGCATGGAGGCCTGGCGCATGAATAGACGTGACGCTATTAATCAAATCAAACAGTTCGGTGGGCGACTGGACCGTTTTCGTAAATCGGGCGGTGCGCCAGGTGACGGGGGACGCAACGCGCCGAAGCGGGCAAAATCCTCACCAAAGCCGAACTCACGTAAAACCAATGTCTTTAACGAGCAGGTGCGCTATGCGTTCCAGGGCGCGTTACAGGACCTGAAAAGCAAGCCGCTGGCGACGTTCCTGACGGTGATGGTGATCGCCATCTCCCTGACGCTGCCGAGCGTGTGTTACATGGTCTATAAGAACGTAAACCAGGCGGCAAGCCAGTATTATCCGTCCCCGCAGATCACCGTGTATTTGCAGAAAACGCTGGATGATGACGCGGCGGCGCGGGTGGTTGGTCAATTGCAGGCCGAGCAGGGCGTGGAGAAGGTGAATTATCTTTCCCGCGACGATGCGCTGGGTGAATTCCGTAACTGGTCTGGTTTTGGCGGTGCGCTGGATATGCTGGAAGAGAACCCGCTGCCGGCCGTGGCGGTGGTTATCCCAAAACTGGATTTCCAGGGCACGGAGTCGCTGAACACGCTGCGTGATCGGGTGGCACAAATCAATGGTATTGATGAAGTGCGCATGGATGACAGCTGGTTTGCGCGGCTGGCGGCGTTGACGAGTCTGGTGGGGCGCGTTTCGGCAATGATTGGCGTGCTGATGGTGGCCGCGGTGTTCCTGGTTATCGGCAACAGCGTACGACTGAGCATTTTTGCCCGTCGCGATACCATCAACGTACAGAAACTGATTGGCGCAACGGATGGGTTTATCCTGCGACCGTTCCTCTACGGCGGAGCGCTGCTTGGCTTTTCGGGCGCTTTTCTTTCACTGATTTTGTCAGAAATTTTGGTGATGCGTCTGTCTTCAGCGGTCACTGAAGTGGCACAGGTTTTTGGAACTAAATTTGATATCAACGGCTTATCATTCGACGAGTGCCTGCTGCTGCTGCTGGTGTGCTCAATGATTGGCTGGGTGGCAGCCTGGCTTGCCACGGTCCAACATTTACGCCACTTTACCCCCGATTAAAAAATCTCTGGTATAATCTTTCCCTGCACTGAGAAGTTCGCTCTGCAGGGAAAGAGTCCCTGTTGTCTCTTCCCGACATAGTCATTGTGATGTCACATTTTGTGCGTAATGTATACACAGTACGACATGGAACTTGTGGATAAAATCACTGTCTGATAAAAGATTGAATGATATTCTCGTTGCTCATAAGCTCTGGCATGGTTGTTGCTGTCGATTTTTCAACGCGCCAGATGATATAGATTGAGAGGATTTGAATGACCAAAGAAATGCAAAATTTAGCTTTAGCCCCTGTTGGTAACCTGGAATCTTACATCCGGGCTGCAAACGCGTGGCCGATGTTGTCGGCTGACGAGGAGCGGGCACTGGCTGAAAAGCTGCATTACCAGGGCGATCTGGAAGCAGCTAAAACGCTGATCCTGTCTCACCTGCGCTTTGTTGTTCATGTTGCTCGTAACTACGCGGGCTATGGCCTGCCGCAGGCGGATCTGATTCAGGAAGGTAATATCGGCCTGATGAAAGCCGTGCGCCGTTTCAACCCGGAAGTGGGTGTGCGCCTGGTGTCTTTCGCCGTGCACTGGATCAAAGCAGAGATCCACGAATACGTTCTGCGTAACTGGCGTATCGTTAAAGTCGCGACCACCAAAGCACAGCGTAAGCTGTTCTTTAACCTGCGTAAAACTAAGCAGCGTCTGGGCTGGTTTAACCAGGATGAAGTTGAAATGGTCGCTCGCGAGCTGGGGGTTTCCAGCAAAGACGTCCGCGAAATGGAATCCCGTATGGCGGCGCAGGACATGACGTTTGACATGTCTTCGGACGACGAGTCCGACAGCCAGCCGATGGCTCCGGTGCTTTATCTGCAGGACAAATCGTCTAACTTTGCTGACGGCATTGAAGACGATAACTGGGAAGAGCAGGCGGCGAACAAATTGACTTACGCGATGGAAGGTCTGGATGAACGTAGCCAGGACATCATCCGTGCCCGTTGGCTCGACGAAGACAACAAGTCGACGTTGCAGGAGCTGGCCGATCGCTACGGTGTTTCCGCTGAACGTGTGCGTCAGCTTGAAAAGAACGCCATGAAAAAACTCCGCGCGGCAATCGAAGCGTAATTTTCGCGAATTGCCAATGAACCCTCGAATGTGAATTCGGGGGTTTTGTTTTTTGTAGGCCGGATAAGGCGTTTACGCTGCCATCCGGCAACACGTTTGCCTGATGGCGCTTCGCTTATCGGGCAAACGGGCCTTTCCTCCCCTCCCACCGACACGAATCTGTTATCTGGATGTAAAATTAGCTATTCCAAAATAATAAAAATCGGGTATGTTTTAGCAGAGTATGCTGCTAAAGCACGGGTAGCTATCCAATAATCGAAATAAAGTGCTGAACAACAACATCACAACACACGTAATAACCACAATAATGGGGATTGTCAGGATGAATATGAAGGGTAAAGCGTTATTGGCAGGATGTATCGCCCTGTCTTTGAGCAATATGGCCTTTGCTAAGGATATTAAAGTTGCCGTCGTCGGCGCGATGTCGGGTCCGGTGGCGCAGTATGGCGACCAGGAGTTTACCGGTGCAGAACAGGCGATTGCAGACATTAACGCCAAAGGCGGCGTGAAGGGTGACAAGCTGGTCGTGGTGAAATACGACGATGCCTGTGACCCGAAACAGGCGGTAGCGGTTGCCAACAAAGTGGTTAACGACGGGATTAAATACGTTATCGGTCACCTGTGCTCGTCTTCTACTCAGCCCGCGTCAGATATCTATGAAGACGAAGGCATTCTGATGATCACTCCGGCGGCAACCGCGCCGGAACTGACCGCACGTGGCTATAATCTGGTAATGCGTACCACCGGCCTGGACTCTGATCAGGGGCCAACTGCCGCGAAATATATTGTTGAAAAAGTGAAGCCGAAACGCATTGCCATCGTTCACGACAAGCAGCAGTACGGTGAAGGTTTGGCGCGCTCTGTGCAAGACAACCTGAAGAAAGCGAATGCTGATGTGGTGTTCTTTGACGGTATCACCGCCGGTGAGAAAGACTTCTCCACCCTGGTGGCGCGTCTGAAGAAAGATAACATCGACTTTGTTTACTACGGTGGCTACCACCCGGAAATGGGGCAGATCCTGCGTCAGGCGCGTGCTGCTGGCCTGAAAACCCAGTTTATGGGACCAGAAGGGGTGGCGAACGTGTCGCTGTCTAACATCGCCGGTGAATCTGCGGAAGGCTTACTGGTGACCAAGCCGAAGAACTATGATCAGGTTCCGGCGAACAAACCGATCGTGGATGCCATCAAGGCCAAGAAACAGGATCCAAGCGGCGCGTTTGTGTGGACCACCTACGCTGCGCTGCAATCATTGCAGGCTGGTCTGAACCATTCCGACGATCCGGCTGAAATTGCTAAATACCTGAAAGCAAACTCTGTTGAAACCGTGATGGGGCCGCTGTCATGGGATGCGAAGGGTGACCTGAAAGGCTTCGAGTTCGGCGTGTTTGATTGGCATGCTAACGGTACGGCTACAGACGCTAAGTGAGTAACTGCCCGGTAGCGCTTTGCTTACCGGGCCTACAGCGAGCACTTCGTAGGCCGGATAAGCGTCAGCGCCATCCGGCTTTTTTATTACCGTTTCTCCCAGCCATCCGCCTGTGCGCTAAACCCTAATGCCTGCATAAATGCGGCCATCACGCCGCGGTCTTCCACGCCTACATCTGCCATCCACCATGAACTCACGTCAGGGTTTTCGCGGATCACTTCTTCGATCAAATACTGCCCGACGCCGCGACGGCGGGTGATTTCGCGTATGCGTAAGGAATCCAGCGCGCCTTGCGTACCGCTCAGGGTGACGCGTACTGCGCCTAACAGGCGCTCATTAAACCGCGCGGCATAGATCCGGTGAGCGTCATCGACGCGTAGAGATGAGGCGGAATATTCCGGCCAGATTTTGCCCAGATCAATGTTGTCCTGAGCACTAAAGTTTTCTAAACGAATGATGGTCAGCTTCATTGACAGCGTGTCCAAATCACAAAAGATGAAATCAGTGTACCGAAATAATTCCCCCGGACGCTTTCTCTTTTTTATGAGAATAACCAGGTGATTAATTTTATAACAACGATAATTACAGTTTGAAACATTAGGCATTGAAAAACAGGCAGGATATTACCCTGGGATGCAGCATTTTATTCCGCTCTTTGTGCCATTATTTTATGCTGACAAGCGTGCTTTTTTTTGTTTATCTATAGTGAAAAGCAGAATATTATCTTTTCTTAATCGACTGAAAAATAGAGATTTTAGCGGTAATTTGCTTAAAATGCTGCGCTAAACCATTAATCAGACAGGCAAAAATAGTGCAGTTCAAAAAAAGCACAGTCTGCTTTTTAACCATATAAATACAAAATAAATACACAACATCACGAATGGGGATTCAGGAATGAAAAGGAATGCGAAGACAATCATCGCAGGGGTAATCGCACTGGCAATGTCGCACACGGCTATGGCGGAGGAGATCAAAGTCGCTGTGGTCGGGGCAATGTCAGGTCCGGTCGCGCAGTGGGGCGATATGGAATTCAATGGCGCGCGTCAGGCGATTAAAGATATTAATGCCAAAGGTGGCATCAAAGGCGACAAGCTGGTGGGCGTGGAATATGACGACGCCTGCGATCCAAAACAGGCGGTGGCCGTGGCGAATAAAATCGTTAACGACGGCATTCAGTATGTGATTGGTCACCTGTGCTCATCGTCGACTCAACCTGCATCCGACATCTACGAAGATGAAGGCATCCTGATGATTTCCCCGGGTGCCACCAACCCGGAACTGACGCAGCGCGGTTATGCGCACATCATGCGTACGGCCGGTCTGGACTCCTCTCAGGGACCCACCGCGGCGAAATATATTCTTGAGACGGTTAAGCCTCAGCGTATTGCCATCCTCCATGATAAGCAGCAGTACGGTGAAGGACTGGCGCGCTCGGTACAAGACAGCCTGAAAGCGGGCAAAGCCAATATCGTCTTCTTTGATGGGATCACTGCCGGAGAAAAAGATTTTTCTGCGCTGATTGCCCGTCTGAAGAAAGAAAACATCGACTTCGTTTATTACGGTGGCTACTACCCGGAAATGGGACAAATGCTGCGTCAGGCGCGCTCTGTGGGCCTGAAAACGCAGTTTATGGGACCAGAAGGCGTGGGTAATGCGTCACTGTCCAACATCGCGGGCGAGGCAGGCGAAGGCATGCTGGTGACCATGCCAAAACGCTATGACCAGGATCCGGCGAATAAGGCTATCGTCGATGCGCTCAAAGCGGACAAGAAAGATCCGACCGGACCATATGTGTGGATCACCTACGCCGCTGTGCAGTCGCTGGCAACCGCTTTGGATCGCAGCGGCAGCAAAGAACCGCTGGATCTGGTGAAAGATTTAAAAGCACACGGGGCTGATACCGTGATTGGGCCGCTGAATTGGGATGAAAAAGGCGATCTAAAGGGATTTGAGTTTGGTGTCTTCCAGTGGCACGCCGACGGGTCGTCCTCGGTAGCCAAATAATTATCCCACCGCCCGGTGATGCCGGGCGGGTATGAAAAGGTTTGCATATGTCCGAGCAGTTCCTCTATTTCTTACAGCAGATGTTTAACGGCGTCACGCTGGGAAGCACCTACGCGCTGATCGCCATCGGTTACACGATGGTGTACGGCATTATCGGCATGATCAACTTCGCCCACGGCGAGGTGTATATGATCGGCAGCTATGTCTCCTTTATGATCATCGCTGCGCTAATGATGATGGGTATTGATACCAGCTGGCTGCTGGTAGCGGCCGGATTCGTAGGCGCTATCGTGATTGCCAGCGCCTACGGCTGGAGTATTGAACGCGTGGCATACCGGCCCGTGCGCAGCTCCAAGCGCCTGATTGCGCTGATTTCCGCCATCGGGATGTCCATCTTCCTGCAAAACTACGTCAGCCTGACCGAAGGCTCGCGCGACGTGGCGCTGCCCAGCCTGTTTAACGGCCAGTGGACCATCGGCAGTAGCGAAAACTTCTCTGCCTCCATTACGACCATGCAGGCAGTTATCTGGGTTGTGACCTTTGTAGCCATGCTGGCGCTGACGATTTTCATCCGCTACTCGCGTATGGGCCGTGCGTGTCGCGCCTGTGCAGAAGATCTGAAAATGGCCAGCCTGCTCGGTATTAACACTGACCGCGTGATTGCGCTGACTTTTGTGATCGGTGCGGCGATGGCGGCAGTGGCGGGCGTGCTGCTCGGTCAATTCTACGGCGTTATCAACCCGTATATCGGCTTTATGGCCGGGATGAAAGCCTTTACCGCCGCCGTACTGGGTGGCATCGGTAGCATCCCTGGGGCGATGATTGGCGGTCTGATTCTGGGTGTAGCGGAAGCGCTTTCCTCTGCGTATCTGAGTACGGAATACAAAGACGTGGTGTCGTTTGCACTGCTGATTATCGTGCTGCTGGTGATGCCGACCGGTATTCTGGGTCGCCCGGAGGTAGAGAAAGTATGAAACCAATGCACGTTGCGATGGCGCTGCTCTCTGCCGCCATGTTTTTCATCCTCGCGGGTGTCTTTATGGGCGTTCAGTTAGAGCTGGATGGCACCAAGCTGGTCGTTGATGTCGCCAGTGATATTCGCTGGCAGTGGGTGTTTATCGGCACCGGAGTCGTTTTTCTGTTCCAGCTGCTGCGCCCGGCTTTCCAGCACAGCATGAAGCGAGTTTCCGGCCCGAAGTTTATTCTGCCGGCGATTGACGGCTCCACCGTCAAACAAAAACTGTTCCTGGTGGCGCTGCTGGTGATTGCCGTAGCGTGGCCGTTTATGGTCTCACGCGGCACGGTCGATATCGCCACGCTGACGATGATCTATATCATCCTCGGTCTGGGCTTAAACGTGGTGGTGGGGCTTTCTGGTCTGTTGGTGCTGGGCTACGGCGGTTTTTATGCTATCGGTGCTTACACCTTCGCGCTGTTGAACCACTATTACGGTCTCGGTTTCTGGACCTGCCTGCCGCTGGCAGGCCTGGTCTCTGCGGCAGCGGGTTTCCTGCTCGGCTTCCCGGTACTGCGTCTGCGCGGTGACTATCTGGCGATTGTGACTTTAGGTTTTGGTGAGATCGTCCGTATTCTGTTGCTGAACAATACTGAAGTGACCGGTGGCCCGAACGGCATTAGCCAGATCCCGAAACCGACTCTCTTCGGTCTCGAGTTCAGCCGTAGCGCCCGCGAAGGCGGCTGGGATACCTTCAGCAACTTCTTCGGCGTGAAGTATGACCCGTCTGACCGTGTGATTTTCCTCTATCTGGTGGCGTTGCTGCTGGTGGTTTTCTCACTGTTCGTCATTAACCGCCTGCTGCGTATGCCGCTGGGCCGCGCGTGGGAAGCCTTGCGTGAAGATGAAATCGCCTGCCGCTCGCTGGGTTTAAACCCAACACGTATCAAGCTGACCGCCTTTACCATCAGTGCCGCGTTTGCCGGCTTTGCCGGCACGCTGTTTGCTGCGCGTCAGGGCTTCGTTAGTCCGGAGTCTTTCACTTTTGCTGAATCGGCCTTCGTACTGGCGATTGTCGTCCTCGGTGGCATGGGGTCGCAGTTTGCGGTGATCCTGGCGGCCATCCTGCTGGTGGTGTCACGCGAACTGATGCGTGATTTCAATGAATACAGCATGTTGATGCTCGGTGGTTTGATGGTACTGATGATGATCTGGCGCCCACAGGGGCTTCTGCCGATGACCCGTCCACAGTTGAAGTTGAAAAACGGGCAAGCGAAAGAAGGAGAGCAGGCATGAGTCAGCCATTATTATCCGTGAACGGCCTGATGATGCGCTTCGGCGGTCTGCTGGCGGTCAACAACGTTGAACTGGAACTGAGGCCGCAGGAAATTGTCTCGTTAATCGGGCCAAACGGTGCGGGTAAAACCACAGTTTTCAACTGTCTGACCGGTTTTTACAAGCCGACGGGGGGGACGATCAAGCTGCGCGATCAGCATCTGGAAGGGCTGCCGGGCCAGCAAATTGCCCGCATGGGCGTGGTGCGCACCTTCCAGCACGTGCGTCTGTTCCGCGAGATGACGGTGATTGAAAACCTGCTGGTGGCGCAACACCAACAGCTGAAAACCGGTGTCTTCTCCGGATTGCTGAAAACCCCGTCTTTCCGTCGTGCCCAGAGCGAAGCGCTGGACCGTGCTGCCACCTGGCTTGAGCGTATCGGTCTGCTGGAACACGCCAACCGTCAGGCCAGTAACCTGGCCTATGGTGACCAGCGTCGTCTGGAGATTGCTCGTTGCATGGTGACCCAGCCGGAAATCCTGATGCTCGACGAACCTGCCGCGGGGCTCAACCCGAAAGAGACTAAAGAGCTGGATGAGCTGATTGCTGAGCTGCGTAATCATCACAACACTTCAATCTTGTTGATTGAACATGACATGAAGCTGGTGATGGGGATTTCAGACCGTATCTACGTGGTGAACCAGGGCACGCCGCTGGCAAACGGGACGCCGGAACAGATTCGTAATAACCCGGATGTCATCCGCGCCTATTTAGGTGAAGCATAATGGGGGCGAGCCAAAAGATGGAAAAAGCGATGTTAACGTTTGACAAGGTGAACGCCCACTACGGAAAGATCCAGGCGCTGCACGACGTCAGTCTGTATATCAATCAGGGTGAGATCGTGACGTTAATCGGTGCCAACGGTGCGGGTAAAACCACGCTGCTCGGCACATTGTGCGGCGATCCGCGAGCGACCAGCGGGCGCATTGTTTTTGATGGTAAAGACATCACCGACTGGCAGACGGCGAAAATCATGCGTGAAGCGGTGGCGATTGTCCCGGAAGGGCGTCGCGTGTTTTCGCGCATGACGGTGGAAGAGAATCTGGCAATGGGTGGCTTCTTTGTTGAACGCAACCAGTTTCAGGAACGTATCAAGTGGGTGTATGACCTGTTCCCACGCCTGCATGAGCGTCGTATTCAACGGGCGGGCACCATGTCCGGCGGTGAACAGCAGATGCTGGCGATTGGCCGCGCGCTGATGAGCCAGCCACGTCTGCTGCTGCTTGATGAACCATCTCTGGGGCTGGCGCCGATTATCATCCAGCAGATCTTTAACACCATCGAACAGCTGCGTGAGCAGGGGATGACCATCTTCCTCGTCGAGCAGAACGCCAATCAGGCGCTGAAGCTCGCCGATCGCGGCTACGTGCTGGAAAACGGTCATGTGGTTCTGGAGGACACCGGCGATGCGCTGCTGGCCAACGAAGCGGTGCGCAGCGCCTATCTGGGCGGGTAATATTTCTTGAAATAGACCAGGGGCCGATGTGGCCCCTTTTTATTGCTCCATGTTATTATTGAGAATAATTATCAATAATAAAATGAACAAGGAGAAAGGATGCGACGTTCTGGCACCTGCATGATGATTGGAAGTCTGTTTTTGGCGCTCTCATCCAGCGCTCAGGCATTGAAGCCGCAAACGTTCGACCCGCGCGATCCCGCTATCTGGGAAGAAAAAACCACCAATCCGTTAGCACAATCCAACTCGCCCTGCGAAGTATTCAACAGCTCGGTGTGCCCGAGTTGGGAAGATGAAAAATCGGATATCCAGCGTGAGCGTGAGCGGCGGGAGCAGCAGCGTTTACAGAATGAGTACGAACGACGCTGGCGTAGAGATTAAGGCCGGCAACGCTGTTGCTTGCCGTTACGCCAGTTGCGCTGCTGCATTCCTCTGTAGGAGTGCTCCAGCAGGTCGATCTGCGCAATCTGCCGGTGGAAGTCTGTGGTCGCGTGGTTTATCCCATCTCTTCGCTGAAACTTCCTGCGTTACGGGGAAAACGCATCATTAACGCCCAGTCACGCCAACTCAAGTTTCTGGAAAGCCTGGTGGCGATATCTCCGGAAGAAAACATCCATGGTATGCAGATCCTGGGTTTGGCGCTGGAATTTATTTTCGCGCAATCTTCCTGATTTTACTGGACTGATAAAATCCCTCCGTAGGCCGGGTAAGACATCACCACTACCCGGCTTTGTTGTGCACCACCCCGCATTTTCCTGTCACTACGCCTTCACTGCCTTGCCATCTCTCTGTCGCCTTACTATCTTTTTTTTGTAATAAAAAAGTTATTTTTCTGTCATTCGAGCATGTCATGTTACCCCCGCGAGCATAAAACGCGTGATATCGCGCATCCGGCACAACAAGAGAGATAACCGATGAAATCGTTACGACATACAGCTTTAGGACTGGCAATCAGCCTGGCATTTGCAGGTCAGGCACTGGCCGTCACCACTATCCCGTTCTGGCATTCAATGGAAGGCGAACTGGGTAAAGAAGTTGATTCACTGGCGCAACGTTTTAATGAATCCAATCCCGACTACAAAATCGTTCCGCAGTACAAAGGCAACTATGAGCAGAGCCTGAGCGCGGGGATCGCCGCATTCCGTACCGGTAACGCGCCTGCTCTGCTGCAGGTTTACGAAGTCGGGACGGCAACTATGATGGCCTCAAAGGCAATTAAGCCGGTCTATGAAGTGTTCAAAGAGGCTGGAATTAACTTTGATGAGTCTCAGTTTGTGCCGACGGTTTCCGGTTATTACACCGACTCTAAAACCGGACATTTGCTCTCCCAGCCGTTTAACAGCTCCACCCCGGTGCTGTACTACAACAAAGATGCCTTCAAAAAAGCCGGTTTAGACCCTGAACAGCCGCCAAAAACCTGGCAGGACCTGGCGGAGTACACCGCGAAGTTGAAGGCTGCAGGCATGAAGTGCGGCTATGCCAGCGGCTGGCAGGGGTGGATCCAGATTGAAAACTTTAGTGCCTGGAACGGTTTGCCGGTCGCCACTAAAAACAATGGTTTTGACGGTACCGATGCGGTGCTGGAGTTTAATAAGCCGGAGCAGGTGAAACATATTGCACTGCTGCAAGAGCTAAACAAGAAGGGTGATTTCAGCTACTTCGGGCGCAAAGATGAATCCACCGAGAAGTTTTACAGCGGTGACTGTGCGATTACCACTGCTTCTTCCGGCTCTCTGGCCGACATCCGTCACTATGCGAAATTCAACTATGGCGTCGGTATGATGCCGTACGATGCCGACGTGAAAGGTGCCCCGCAGAACGCGATTATCGGCGGTGCGAGCCTGTGGGTGATGCAGGGTAAAGACAAAGAAACCTACGCTGGCGTGGCGCAGTTCCTTAACTTCCTGGCGAAGCCTGAAATTGCGGCTGAATGGCACCAGAAAACGGGCTATCTGCCGATCACCACCGCCGCCTACGATCTGACCCGCGAACAGGGCTTCTATGACAAGAACCCGGGGGCGGATACCGCCACGCGTCAAATGCTGAACAAGCCACCGTTGCCGTTCACCAAAGGACTGCGCTTGGGCAATATGCCGCAGATCCGCACCATCGTGGATGAGGAACTGGAAAGCGTCTGGACCGGTAAGAAAACCCCACAGCAAGCGTTGGATACCGCCGTTGAGCGCGGCAACCAGTTACTGCGTCGCTTCGAGCAGTCGACCAAATCTTAAGTGTATAAGTGCCTGATGGCGCTGCGCTTATCAGGCCTACAGCGTTTGTAGGCCGGATAAGGTGCTTGCACCGCCATCCGGCACCTTCCAGGAAAAGAACTGCCATGTCCTCATCCCGACCGGTGTTCCGCTCGCGCTGGCTACCCTATTTATTGGTGGCCCCGCAACTGGCTATCACCCTTATTTTCTTTATCTGGCCTGCGGGTGAAGCGCTGTGGTATTCGCTACAAAGCGTCGATCCATTTGGTTTTTCCAGCCAGTTCGTGGGGCTGGATAATTTTGTCGCGCTGTTTCATGACCCGTACTACCTTGATTCGTTCTGGACCACCATCAAGTTCAGTACGTTAGTCACGGTAAGCGGTCTGTTGGTGTCGCTGTTTTTTGCCGCGCTGGTGAATTACGTGGTGCGCGGCAGCCGTTTCTACCAGACGCTGATGCTGCTGCCTTACGCGGTGGCCCCTGCCGTCGCTGCGGTGCTGTGGATCTTTCTGTTTAATCCAGGGCGCGGGTTGATTACGCATTTTCTCGGTGAGTTTGGCTATGACTGGAATCACGCGCAAAACAGCGGCCAGGCCATGTTCCTCGTGGTATTTGCCTCGGTCTGGAAGCAGATTAGTTACAACTTCCTGTTCTTCTTTGCCGCATTACAGTCTATTCCTCTCTCGCTGATAGAAGCCGCGGCGATTGACGGTGCGGGTCCAATCCGGCGCTTCTTCAAGCTGGCGTTGCCGCTGATTGCCCCGGTGAGTTTTTTCCTGCTGGTGGTGAATCTGGTTTACGCCTTCTTTGACACCTTCCCGGTGATTGATGCCGCCACGGCGGGCGGACCGGTGCAGGCGACGACCACGCTGATTTATAAGATCTACCGTGAAGGATTTGTCGGGCTGGATCTGGCGTCTTCCGCTGCACAATCGGTGGTGCTGATGTTCCTCGTTATTATTTTGACCGTGGTGCAGTTCCGCTATGTGGAAAGTAAGGTGCGTTACCAATGATTGAGAACCGTCGCTGGCTGACAATATTCAGCCACACCCTGCTGATTCTGGGGATCATGGTGATCCTGTTCCCGCTGTACGTTGCGTTTGTGGCGGCGACGCTGGACAACCAGGCGGTATATGACACGCCGATGACGCTGATCCCCGGAACCCATCTGCTGGATAACATGCACACCATCTGGGTCAACGGGGTGGGCGTGAACAGCGCACCATTCTGGTTGATGATGCTCAACAGTTTCATCATGGCGTTCAGCATAACGCTGGGGAAAATCACGGTGTCGATGCTCTCCGCATTCGCCATCGTCTGGTTTCGCTTTCCGCTGCGTAACCTGTTCTTCTGGATGATTTTTATTACGTTGATGCTGCCGGTGGAGGTGCGAATTTTCCCGACGGTAGAGGTGATCGCCAACCTGAAAATGCTCGACAGCTACGCAGGTCTGACGCTGCCGCTGATGGCATCCGCCACCGCGACATTCCTGTTCCGCCAGTTCTTTATGACCCTGCCAGATGAACTGGTGGAAGCGGCGCGTATTGACGGCGCATCACCGATGCGTTTTTTCCGCGACATCGTGCTGCCGTTGTCAAAAACCAATCTGGCGGCGCTGTTCGTCATCACCTTTATTTACGGCTGGAACCAGTATCTGTGGCCGTTGTTGATTATTACCGACGTGAACCTGGGCACGGCGGTGGCGGGTATCAAAGGCATGATCGCCACCGGTGAAGGTACGACGCAGTGGAACCACGTGATGGCAGCTATGCTGCTAACGCTTATCCCTCCGGTAATCATCGTGTTAGCCATGCAGCGCGCGTTTGTGCGTGGCCTGGTCGATAGTGAGAAATAAAATGGCTGGTTTAAAACTACAGGCAGTAACCAAAAGCTGGGACGGTAAAACCCAGGTGATTAAACCGCTGACGCTGGATGTTGCGGACGGGGAATTTATTGTAATGGTCGGGCCGTCCGGCTGCGGTAAGTCTACGCTGCTGCGGATGGTCGCCGGACTGGAGCGGGTGAGCAGCGGCGATATCTGGATTGAAAATAAGCGCGTCACTGAGATGGAGCCGAAAGATCGCGGTATTGCGATGGTGTTCCAGAATTACGCGCTCTACCCGCATATGAGTGTGGAAGAAAACATGGCCTGGGGGTTGAAAATTCGCGGCATGAGCAAAGCGCACATTGCCGAGCGTGTGAACGATGCCGCGCGTATCCTTGAGCTGAGCGAACTGCTCAAACGTCGCCCACGCGAGCTTTCCGGTGGCCAGCGTCAGCGTGTGGCGATGGGACGGGCGATTGTGCGCGAACCGGCAGTATTCCTGTTTGATGAGCCGCTTTCCAACCTTGATGCCAAGCTGCGCGTGCAGATGCGTCTGGAGTTACAACATCTGCACCGGCGACTGAAAACCACCTCACTTTACGTAACCCACGATCAGGTCGAAGCTATGACCCTTGCCCAGCGGGTACTGGTGATGAACAAAGGCGTCGCCGAGCAAATCGGTACGCCGGTTGAGGTGTACGAAAAACCGGCCAGCCGCTTTGTGGCGAGCTTTATCGGCAGTCCGGCCATGAACCTTCTGGACGGGCGTATCAGCGCCACGGGCCATCATTTTGAGCTGGATAGCGGCATGATGTTGCCCCTCGGCAAGGATTATTCACGCCATATTGGGCGTAACATGACGTTGGGTATCCGCCCGGAGCATATTGCGCTAAGCTCGCAGGCCGAAGGCGGCGTGCCGCAGGTGCTAGACACTCTGGAAATGCTGGGCGCGGATAACCTGGCCCACGGACGCTGGGGCGAGCAGAAACTGGTGGTGCGGCTGGCGCATCAGCATCGCCCGACGGCAGGCAGCACGCTGTGGCTGCATCTGCCCGAAAACCATATGCATCTCTTTGATGGCGAAACAGGACAACGAGTATGAGTAACTGGCCTTATCCCCATATTGTCGCCCATCGTGGTGGCGGTAAACTGGCCCCGGAAAACACGCTGGCGGCAATCGATGTGGGGGCGCGATTCGGGCATACCATGATCGAATTTGACGCGAAATTGTCAAAAGATGGCGAGATCTTCTTACTGCACGACGACAACCTTGAACGCACCAGCAACGGCTGGGGCGTCGCAGGGGAGCTGAACTGGCAGGATCTGCTGCGCGTTGATGCCGGGGGCTGGTTTAGCGGCGAGTTCAAAGGCGAGCCGTTGCCGTTGCTTTCTCAGGTGGCGGACCGCTGCCGTCAGCATCGCATGATGGCCAATATTGAGATTAAACCCACTACGGGTAGCGAGGCACTCACCGGCAGAGCCGTTGCGCTGGCAGCGCGTGAACTCTGGGCTGACATGACGCCGCCGCTGCTGTCATCCTTTGACATTGAGGCTCTTGAAGCTGCACAGCAGGCCGCACCGGAACTGCCGCGCGGGCTGCTGCTTGATGAATGGCGTGACGACTGGCGCGAACTCACGTCGCGGCTGGGCTGCGTTTCTCTTCATCTAAACTATACGCTGCTGGATGAAGCGCGTGTCGATGCGATACGTGATGCCGGGTTACGCATTCTGGTGTACACCGTCAACCGTCCCCAGCGCGCGGCAGAGCTATTGCGCTGGGGGGTGGATTGCATCTGTACCGATGCCATTGATGTCATTGGGCCGGATTTTCAGCCCTATTAAGGCCCAATCGTTTTTAACGGCACGTTAGGCTGCGGCGTGCTGGAGGGCTTAAGCATGTCGCCGTTCTTTTTCTCCGACAGCATTTGCTGCTGTTTATTCAGCGTGCTGTCCGGATTGCGGTTGGTGTTTAGCATCCCACCGTTGTTGTTGGGTAGCATTTGCTGTTGGCTGGTATTCAACTCCCCCGGCTGAGACTGGCGCACGCGCTGGGAATTGGTGTTGATCTGATTTTCCATATGCTGCTGTTGCATGCGCGTCTGCGTCTGCAACTGTTGGTTCAGCATCCCTTTCTGCTGAATTTGCTGTGATTGCATTTGTGTCTGCATCCGCTGCTGACTCGGGATCTGATAACCCGGTTGATTCGGGTTGTTCATGGTGTTGATGGGCTGTGCAAAGCCTGCAAACGGCAATAGCATGGCTAAAATCAAGAGTCGTTTCATCGCTTTTCTCCTCTCGGGGATCTCTTTAGTTTACTCCTTTCTCGTCGTTACGATGGTTATTTCAGAGTTATGCACCAGGCTTAGTGGGGGCAGACCCCCGTACATCTGGAGAATAACGATGATAAAACCGACGTTTATACGCCGGGTAGCCATTGCTGCTCTGCTCTCAGGAAGCTGTTTCAGCGCGGCTGCCGCACCGGCTGCGCCGCCAGTATCATATGGCGTGGAAGAAGATGTGTTCCATCCCGTGCGCGCGCAGCAGGGGATGGTTGCCTCCGTGGATGCGATGGCCACGCAGGTTGGGGTAGATATCTTAAAGCAGGGGGGTAACGCGGTAGATGCTGCCGTGGCCGTGGGGTATGCACTGGCGGTGACGCATCCCCAGGCGGGGAACCTGGGCGGCGGTGGATTTATGCTGCTGCGCACCAAAGACGGGAATACGACCGCTATCGATTTCCGTGAAATGGCGCCGGCTAACGCCACGCGTGATATGTTCCTCGACGATCAGGGCAATCCGGACAGTAAAAAATCGCTAACCTCGCATCTGGCTTCCGGCACGCCGGGGACCGTGGCCGGATTCTCGCTGGCGCTGGAGAAATACGGCACCCTGCCGCTCAACAAAGTGGTACGCCCGGCGATGAAGCTGGCGGCAGAGGGGTTTGTGGTAAACGATGCGCTGGCTGACGATCTCAAAACGTACGGCAGTGAAGTGATCCCCAACCACGAGAACAGCAAAGCTATTTTCTGGAAAGACGGCGAACCGCTGAAAAAGGGCGACAAGCTGGTACAGAAAAACCTGGCGAAAAGCCTCGAGATGATTGCCGAGAATGGCCCGGATGCGTTTTATAAAGGGGCGATTGCCGATCAGATAGCCGAGGAGATGAAGAAGAACGGCGGGCTGATGAGCAAAGACGATTTAGCCGCTTATAAAGCCGTGGAGCGTAAACCGATTAGCGGCGACTATCGCGGGTACCAGGTCTTCTCGATGCCGCCCCCGTCCTCTGGCGGTATTCATATTGTGCAGATCCTTAATATTCTCGAAAACTTCGATATGAAGAAATACGGATTTGGCAGCGCCGATGCCATGCAGGTGATGGCGGAGGCGGAGAAGTATGCTTACGCCGACCGCTCTGAATACCTTGGCGATCCGGATTTTGTGAAGGTACCGTGGCAGGCGCTGACCAACAAAGCGTATGCCAAATCGCTTGCCGAGCAGATCGATATCAATAAAGCCAAACCCTCCAGTCAGATCAAACCGGGCAAGCTTGCCCCGTACGAAAGTAACCAAACCACCCACTTCTCGGTGGTGGATAAAGACGGCAACGCCGTGGCGGTGACCTATACCCTGAACACCACCTTCGGCACCGGTATTGTGGCGGGTAACACCGGTATTCTGCTCAATAACGAAATGGATGACTTCTCTGCCAAACCGGGTGTCCCGAACGTTTACGGGCTGGTGGGCGGTGATGCCAACGCGGTAGGGCCGAATAAGCGCCCGCTGTCGTCCATGTCGCCGACCATCGTAGTGAAAGACGGTAAAACCTGGCTGGTTACCGGCAGCCCTGGCGGCAGTCGTATTATCACTACTGTGCTGCAAATGGTGGTCAACAGCATTGATTTTGGAATGAACGTCGCCGAAGCCACCAATGCACCGCGTTTCCATCATCAGTGGTTGCCGGATGAGCTGCGCATCGAGAAAGGCTTCAGCCCGGACACCATCAAACTGTTAGAACAGAAAGGGCAAAAAGTCGCGCTCAAAGAGGCGATGGGCAGCACCCAGAGCATTATGGTCGGGCCGGATGGCGCACTGTATGGCGCGTCTGACCCACGCTCCGTGGATGATTTAACGGCGGGGTACTAAGGTGGATGGCCTACATCGTGCTATACGCTGTAGGCCTTATCTGTCAGCTAGGGAACGTACTGTTGCTGTGATTCAGACCAGCGATATATGCGACTGCTTTTATCCTCAAGGTTAACACGCTCTACGTCATAAAAACCGGCGGTCTTTGCCGCGCGTATTTTCAGGATGTACTTACTTTCGCTGATGTCGTGCTGTCGTGTTCCGTCCTGATTCCAGTCCCCGGCGATATCCTGATATTGGTAAACAAGGTTGGAAAACACGTTGATTATCTTGTTGTCTTTAATCGCGTAGAGCTCCAGCACTTCATAAAATGCACCGCCGCCGGAATACGCATTTGAGTACCCGCCGCGTACCCCGAATGCCAGGGTATCGGGTGCGATCCGATAAGGGGCCAGATCCAGTTTGGTGTAATAAGCCAGCGGTTTGACGGACTCATCATCACTCTGCGCTTCGGCGTTTTCATTCCACGTTGAGAGCTGGTCCAGCGGTTTTTCTGAACGTGCGATCGGCTGCAACTGTTGATTCTGCCAGGAAAAAACGCCGAGATATAATTTATTGACGCGGCTGGTGCTGTAATTTTCCGGACAGCCGTTATCTGCGCGTTTCCTGGTTTGTTCTGCCTCTGCCTGATTATCGGCAAAACAGGCGACGCCAATGTATTTCCCGTTTTTGCCCCAGGCTTTGGCACCGGTCATAATCAGGTTTTTGGGGTCTTCATTCGGCGCAACCCAGCTAATCCATTGCGCCACCTCTAACCCTTGCGGCAGTTCACCAAACCCTTTGGCGGGCGTTGCCCCCATCATTTGCTCGGCGAAAATCTGCTTACCTTCCGGATGTTGAATGGCGTTGGGGATGGAATCCACATTTTGTACGGTCGTGGCGTCGCCGGGGGAAATCGTTGCCAGCAGAACCAGCGATAAAACCTTTTTCACGATGCGTCCTTTCAATAAAAAGGGCGAGATGACTCGCCCAACCATTACTTCACGCGCGCCATAAAGTACGCATCAACGTACTCACCGTTGCGCAGGCCATATTTCTTACCGGTCCCTTCGATTTCAAAGCCATACTTTTTGTACACCGCCACAGCAGGCTCATTATCGACAAACACCGTCAGCTCAATGCGCTCGACGCGCAGCCAGTTGTCGCACATGTCGATCATGGTGCGGATGAGCGCGCTGGCGACGCCGCGATTTTGCCAGCGGGCATCTACGCAGATCCCAAAATCAGCGACGTGGCTGCGGCGCGGGCGCTGGGTGACTTCAATGCATAAGTGCCCCACGACAATATCATCAATGCAGGCAACCAGTTGTTTGACACCGGTGCGCTCGGCGAGCCGTTCTTGCCACATCTCCATGGAAGGATGAGGAACCTGTAGCGTATTGTGATACACCTCCGGCTGGGCATGGATTTGACGAATGGCGTCGTAATCTTTCTTTTCAGCGTGGCGTATCACTATCTCACTCATTCCTTATCTCCTGCAGGGTTAATTGTGTATTTACACTCGCTGAGAAAGAAAAATCCGTCAACTGCATTTTTTTGCAAAAAGAAGTAGACAAGTGCGAATGAGAATGATTATTATTGCTCTGCGTTCAGGGGAACCCTACGGAGAACCTGAAAGCACGACATTGCTCACATTGCTTCCAGTATTACTTTAGCCAGCTTTTGCTGGCTTTTTTTTTGGGGTTTTGTTTCAGCCTGGCTTACTTGCCATTTTGTCCCCGGGAAGTGCTCGTGCTCCTCACGTACATTTAGTACGCTCCGGGCCCTGCGCGCTTGCCGTGAACAAACTGACCGCGACGCCGCCGGCCGATCTTGAGGCTACTGCTTTTGTAGGCCGGATAAGGCCACGCCGCATCCGGCACGATGACAGGATGGATTCAGTCTCCCCCCACTTTGCGCTATGGTGTAGGTAATCACCTTCAAAAGGATTGCCTCATGACCTTACACTGCGCATTCATTGGGTTTGGTAAAAGCACCACCCGCTACCATTTACCGTACGTTCTCAACCGCAAAGACAGCTGGCACGTGGCGCATATCTTCCGTCGTCACGCCAAGCCGGAAGAGCAGGCACCGCAATATTCACACATCCACTTTACCAGCGACCTCGACGAGGTATTAAACGATCCGCAGGTGAAGCTGGTGATCGTCTGCACACATGCAGACAGTCACTTTGAATACGCAAAGCGTGCGCTGGAAGCGGGTAAAAACGTGCTGGTGGAGAAACCGTTCACACCAACGCTGGCAGAGGCAAAAGCGCTGTTCGAACTGGCGCAAAGCAAGGGGCTGATCGTTACGCCGTACCAGAATCGTCGCTTCGATTCCTGCTTCCTCACCGCCAAAAAGGCGATTGAGAGCGGCAAGTTGGGCGAGATTGTTGAAGTGGAGAGCCATTTTGACTACTACCGCCCGGTGGTGGAAACCCAGCCGGGTCTGCCGCAGGACGGCGCATTCTATGGGCTGGGCGTACACACCATGGACCAAATTATCTCGTTGTTTGGTCGCCCCGACCACGTTGCCTATGACATCCGTAGCCTGCGCAACAAAGCGAATCCTGATGATACCTTTGAAGCGCAGCTGTTCTACGGTGACCTGAAGGCTATCGTCAAAACCAGCCACCTGGTGAAAATCGACTATCCGAAGTTTATCGTTCACGGCACTAAAGGCTCGTTTGTGAAGTACGGTATCGACCAGCAGGAGACCAGCCTGAAGGTCAATATTATGCCGGGGGAACCCGGTTTTGCCGCCGATGATTCAGTGGGTGTGCTGGAATATGTCAACGATGATGGCATCACGGTGAAAGAAGAGATGAAACCGGAAGTGGGCGACTATGGCCGCGTCTATGATGCGCTGTATCAGTCGCTGACTACCGGTACGCCTAATTACGTCAAGGAATCTGACGTTCTTACTAACCTCGAGATCCTTGAGCGCGCCTTTGAACAGGCAATGCCTGCCACGATAACCCTCGCCAAATAGCGCTAAGTGACGCCTCTGGGCTTGTTCATTTTTTTTGAACAGAGGCGTCAATTTTCACCCTCTATGATCCCTGAGTGATTGAGTCCACACTGACTCCATCGAAAACATCTGGGGGTGAACACAATGATCTTCTTACGCAAAGCAAACGACCGTGGTCATGCAAATCATGGCTGGCTCGATTCTTGGCATACCTTCTCGTTTGCCAACTACTATGACCCGAATTTTATGGGGTTCTCGGCACTGCGCGTGATTAACGATGACGTGATCGACGCAGGCCAGGGCTTTGGTACGCATCCCCATAAAGACATGGAAATCCTGACCTACGTACTGGAAGGTGCGGTGGAGCATCAGGACAGCATGGGTAATAAAGAGCAGGTACCTGCAGGTGAATTCCAGATTATGAGCGCCGGGACGGGGATCCGTCACTCGGAGTACAACCCAAGCGACACCGAGAAGCTGCACCTGTATCAGATTTGGATCATCCCGCAGGAAAACGGCATTACGCCACGCTACGAGCAGCGCCGTTTTGATGCCGCGCAGGGCAAACAGCTGGTGCTGTCGCCGAATGCGCGTGACGGTTCGCTGAAGGTTTACCAGGATATGGAGCTGTACCGCTGGGCGCTGCTCAAAGATGAGCAATCGGTACATCAGATAGCCGCGGAACGCCGCGTGTGGATCCAGGTCGTGAAAGGCAATGTCACCATCAACGGAACCAAAGCGTCCACCAGTGATGGTCTGGCAATCTGGGATGAACAGGCCATTTCGATTCATGCCGACAGCGACAGCGAAGTGTTACTGTTTGACCTGCCGCCTGTATAACGTGCTGTAACCCTTGTAGGCCGGATAAGACGCGACAGCGTCGCCATCCGGCTTTTCATCGTTTGTCATTAAATCCGCACGTCCGTGGTAAACTCGGGGAATCTATCCCTTTTTAACGCTTCAGGACGATGAAAAAGAAAAGACCCGTACTTCAGGATGTAGCCGACCGCGTGGGCGTGACCAAAATGACGGTCAGTCGCTTTTTGCGCAACCCGGAGCAGGTCTCCGTGGCGCTGCGGGGCAAAATTGCCGCTGCACTTGATGAGCTGGGTTATATTCCCAATCGTGCTCCTGATATCCTTTCAAATGCTACCAGTCGTGCTATCGGCGTGCTGTTACCCTCTCTCACCAACCAGGTTTTTGCTGAAGTGTTACGCGGCATTGAGGCCGTGACTGACCGCCACGGTTATCAGACCATGCTGGCGCACTACGGCTATAAGCCCGAGATGGAGCAGGAACGTCTGGAGTCAATGCTATCGTGGAATATCGATGGCCTTATCCTCACCGAACGCAGCCACACCCCGCGTACGTTGAAAATGATCGAAGTGGCGGGGATCCCGGTGGTTGAACTGATGGACAGCCAGTCTCCGTGTCTTGATATCGCCGTCGGTTTTGACAACTTCGAAGCCGCCCGCCAGATGACCGCCGCCATTATCGCGCGTGGGCATCGCCACATTGCCTATCTGGGAGCGCGTCTGGATGAACGTACTATTATCAAACAGAGGGGCTACGAGCAGGCCATGCGCGACGCCGGTCTGGTGCCGTATAGCGTGATGGTGGAACAATCTTCTTCCTATTCGTCTGGTATTGAGCTTATCCGTCAGGCGCGGCGTGAATACCCGCAGCTGGACGGTGTGTTCTGTACTAACGATGACCTGGCGGTCGGGGCGGCATTTGAATGCCAGCGCTTAGGGCTGAAAATTCCGGATGATATGGCGATTGCTGGTTTCCACGGTCATGACATTGGGCAGGTGATGGAACCGCGTCTGGCGAGCGTGCTCACGCCGCGTGAACGGATGGGCAGCATTGGCGCTGAGCGTCTGCTGGCGCGTATCCGCGGTGAAGCAGTCACACCTAAAATGTTAGATTTAGGTTTCACCTTGTCACCGGGCGGATCTATTTAAGCCGACAAGTTTGATGTAGCTCACACTTATACACTTCGAGCACGAATGGATATTGCTTCTCCATTTGTCCGGCTGGACAATGTTACCGATAACAGTTACCCGTAACAATTCCTGATTCTTGTACCAGTGGGGGCAACGCTTTGAGCACGACTAATCATGATCACCACGTTTACGTTCTGATGGGCGTATCGGGCAGCGGTAAATCTGCTGTCGCCAGCGAAGTGGCGCATCAACTGCAGGCCGCGTTTCTTGATGGCGATTTTCTCCATCCGCGCAGCAACATCACGAAAATGGCCGCCGGTGAGCCGTTGAACGACGACGACCGTAAGCCGTGGTTACAGGCGCTCAATGACGCCGCCTTTGCGATGCAGCGTACCAACAAGGTCTCGCTGATCGTGTGTTCTGCGCTGAAAAAACACTATCGCGACCTGCTTCGCGAAGGCAATCCGAATCTCTCTTTCATCTACCTGAAAGGGGACTTCGACGTGATTGAAAGCCGCCTGAAAGCGCGCAAAGGTCACTTCTTCAAAACGCAGATGCTGGTTACCCAGTTTGATGCGCTGGAAGAACCGGGTGCGGACGAAAGCGATGTACTGGTGGTGGATATCGATCAACCACTGGACGGTGTGGTAGCGAGCACCATTGAGGTTATAAACCAAGGCAGTAAGTAGTGACTACATTAACGCTTGTTTTAACAGCAGTAGGGTCTGTTTTATTACTGCTGTTTTTAGTAATGAAGGCGCGTATGCACGCCTTCGTTGCTTTGATGGTGGTGTCTATTGGTGCAGGTCTCTTTTCCGGTATGCCGCTCGATAAAATCGCGGCCACCATGGAAAAAGGGATGGGGGGAACGCTGGGCTTCCTGGCGATTGTGGTCGCTCTCGGTGCCATGTTCGGTAAGATTTTGCATGAAACGGGCGCGGTCGATCAGATTGCCGTCAAAATGCTGAAATCCTTTGGTCACAGTCGCGCGCACTATGCGATTGGCCTGGCCGGTCTGATTTGCGCATTACCGTTGTTCTTTGAAGTGGCGATTGTGCTGCTGATAAGCGTGGCGTTCTCGATGGCGCGCCACACCGGTACCAACCTGGTTAAGCTGGTCATTCCGCTGTTTGCGGGCGTGGCGGCAGCGGCGGCGTTTCTGCTGCCGGGGCCCGCGCCGATGCTGCTGGCTTCTCAGATGCACGCCGACTTTGGCTGGATGATCCTGATTGGCCTGTGTGCGGCGATCCCGGGCATGATTATCGCCGGGCCGCTGTGGGGCAATTTTATCAGCCGTTACGTTGAGCTGCACGTGCCGGAAGACATTACCGAGCCGCATCTGGGCGAGGGGAAAATGCCGTCCTTCGGCTTCAGCTTGTCGCTGATCCTGCTGCCGCTGGTACTGGTGGGTCTGAAAACCATCGCCGCACGCTTTGTGCCGGTCGGTTCTTCAACCTACGAATGGTTCGAGTTTATCGGTCACCCGTTCACCGCGATTCTGGTGGCGTGCCTGGTGGCGATTTACGGCCTGGCCATTCGCCAGGGGATGCCAAAAGACAAAGTGATGGAGATCTGCGGTCATGCGCTGCAACCGGCGGGGATTATTCTGCTGGTGATCGGTGCTGGTGGCGTATTCAAGCAGGTGCTGGTGGATTCTGGTGTCGGTCCGGCACTGGGTGAAGCATTAACCGGTATGGGCCTGCCGATTGCCATCACCTGCTTCGTGCTGGCAGCGGCGGTGCGTATCATTCAGGGTTCTGCAACCGTGGCCTGCTTAACGGCGGTCGGTCTGGTGATGCCGGTGATTGAACAGCTGAACTTCTCCGGCGCGCAGATGGCGGCCCTGTCTATCTGTATCGCGGGTGGCTCTATCGTGGTCAGTCACGTGAATGACGCCGGTTTCTGGCTGTTCGGTAAGTTCACTGGTGCGACCGAAGCGCAAACGCTGAAGACTTGGACGATGATGGAAACCATCCTCGGCACGGTCGGTGCAATTGTCGGTATGATTGCTTTCCAGCTATTGAGCTGAGGGCATTGCCCGGTGGCGCTAGCGCTTACCGGGCCTACAAACGAGCACATTTCCACACCGTAGGCCGGGTAAGCGCTACCCGGCTTTTTTATAGCACGACCAACCCTTCTTCTGTTTTCAGCCAGCGCGGTGCTTTTAGCGTATCGGCGAAATATTCCACCAGATCCTGCAGTAAATCACCCGCCACGCGTTCCATCTCGTCAGACAGCGTTTTACTCATCAGCAGGTGCGTTAATAACTGACAGTAGCGCCCCATCTGGTCGGGTTCAGGCTCAAAGAGCGGAGAACGGGTGGGGAATGTTTCCACCGTCAGGCTGGCTTGCAGGTGATGCGGTACAGGTTCCGTTAAGGTTGGTTGCAATAGTGCCAGACAGGCCGACAGCCGCGCACAAATCGCCAGTTTTTCAACCGGGTCATGGCATTCAACAAGTCCTTCGACAAAACGCTCGCAGTTATCCGCCAGCTCGGTGAAATCTGTGGCATGGCTAAAGGGCAGGGTAAATAAAGAGTGTGAAAAGAGAGGGGTAGTCGCCATAGGGCAGCCTCCAATGAGTCAAATTTTACCACCACCTAAGGGACCAACCTTTTGGTGGCGGGCTGAACGGAGTTGGTCCTACCGGCCTCATTGGATACCGGCGCGTCTTACGACGCCACCGTCCAGCCCACCATAGAGGTGTAACTGGTCGCACGATAAAAGTGATTTTATCGCGAATGAGGTAATCAGGGGACCAATCCCGGCACCTGATTTTGCAGGAGCAGCGAGAAGATAATGCTAATCCGCGATGCTGACAAGAGCGTATTCCGGAAGGCGCTTCGCAGAAATGAAAATATGTTTTCTCAGCGGTTTAAAAGCATAAGGAATACCTGAAATTACAGTGCAATGCCGTTCAGTTAAGCATGTAGGGTGAACATGTGATTTTTGCTCAGGGTTCCGTTCACCTGAGTGGTGTCATTTCTCTGAAGCGCTGATGCCCGTGAACGTGCAAGGGAGGCTCACCGCCGCCTCCCTTGCAACCCAGGCTCCCGGCGGGAAAATCGTCGCTGCGCGAGTTATTCGTCTTATTCCGTCTGCCTGTCGGGTCGGGGCCGAGCCTGCATCCATGCAGGCCGTCCCCTCTGCCCGCATCCCTGCGGGCAGACCCGGTCAGCCGTCAACACCTCATCGATTTTCAGCCGGACTAGGGTGTCGCTTCAGCGCTCTGGCTTTCAGCTATATCCGTTTTGCTGTTCAGAGGTATTCAAGTAAAAGCTCAGGTGGTCAGGTGTGGGCTGGTCCGGCTGAAAATTGCCGACGCGTTTCCGTAAGGCCGGGAGAACCCGCAGGGATGCGGGTTCAGGGCGCGTTTTGCATGGACGCTGCCTCGCGCCCGGCCCGGTAGCCTGGAGGAATAAGTGGAGGGAACCGCGAAGCGGCGATTTTCCTGCCGGAGAGCCGGGATTGTTAAGGGGGCTGCGTAGCCCCCTTAACACGTTCACCGGTGACGAGATCTCAGAGAAGCAATGAACATAACGTGAACGGAATCGTTCTCTGAAATGCCATGCTCTCCAGCTTCAAAACGGTTGCCCGGTGGCGCTTGCGCTTACCGGGCCTACAAACGAGCACACATCCACATCGTAGGCCGGGTCAGGCGAAGCCGCCACCCGGCGTAATATGAGTGCGTCACCCCTTCATCCACATCCGTACGCCATCGAGGAACATCTGGGTTGCCATCATCACCAGAATCAGCCCCATCAGGCGCTCGAGCGCGTTAACCCCTTTCTCACCCAGCAGGCGCAGGAACAGCGACGACTGCAATAAAATCACAAACGTTCCGCCCCAGGCGATCAGCAGGGCAATCACCAGATGTCCCATCTGATTCGGGTACTGATGCGACAACAGCATCAACGACGCCAGGATGGTGGGGCCCGCCACCAGCGGAATGGCCAGTGGAACGATAAACGGCTCTTCGCCTGCGGGCAGTCCGGTGCTGTTACCGGTGGCGCTGGGGAAAATCATCTTGATGGCGATCAGGAACAAAATGATGCCCCCGGAGATCGACACGGTTTCCGCGCGCAGGTTAAGAAATGCCAGAATTTTCTCGCCCGCAAACAGGAATATCAGCATCACCAGCAGCGCAATAAACAGCTCGCGAATCATAATTGCGCGACGGCGTTTCGGTTCAGTATGTTTCAATACGGACATGAAAATGGGCAGATTTCCGAGCGGATCCATAATCAGGATCAATAAAACTGCCGCTGAAATGATTTCATTCATAACTCAAATTCCCTGATAATTACCGCGGACTTTCTGCTTGCGAGCGCAGCGGGATAAGTCGCATTACTGATGGCTTCGCTATCATTGATTAATTTCACTTGCGACTTTGGCTGCTTTTTGTATGGTGAAGGATACGTCACAGGATAATGGCGTACATACACAGCACACATCTCTGCAGGAAAAAAACGCTATGAAAAATGTTGGTTTTATCGGCTGGCGCGGTATGGTCGGCTCTGTACTCATGCAACGCATGGTAGAAGAACGCGACTTCGACGCCATTCGCCCTGTTTTCTTTTCTACTTCCCAGCTTGGGCAGGCGGCACCGACGTTTGGTGCGACCTCCACCGGCATGCTTCAGGATGCATTTGATCTCGATGCGCTGAAGGCGCTCGACATTATTGTGACCTGTCAGGGCGGCGATTATACCAACGAAATCTATCCAAAGCTTCGTGAAAGCGGTTGGCAGGGTTACTGGATTGACGCGGCCTCTTCACTGCGCATGAAAGACGATGCCATCATTATTCTCGATCCGGTTAACCAGAATGTGATCACCGATGGTCTGAACAACGGCATCAAGACGTTTGTCGGCGGTAACTGCACCGTTAGCCTGATGCTGATGTCACTCGGCGGTCTGTTCGCCAACGATCTGGTGGACTGGGTGTCCGTGGCGACCTACCAGGCGGCTTCCGGCGGCGGCGCGCGTCATATGCGTGAACTGCTGTCGCAGATGGGCCATCTGTATAGCCATGTGGCCGATGAACTGGCGACCCCTTCTTCTGCTATCCTCGATATCGAACGTAAAGTGACAACCCTGTCCCGTAGCGGCTCCCTGCCGGTTGATAACTTTGGCGTCCCGCTGGCCGGGAGCCTGATTCCGTGGATCGACAAACAGCTCGATAACGGCCAGAGCCGCGAAGAGTGGAAAGGGCAGGCGGAAACCAACAAAATTCTTAACACGTCTTCTGTGATCCCGGTAGATGGTCTGTGCGTGCGCGTCGGCGCACTGCGCTGCCACAGCCAGGCGTTCACGATTAAACTGAAAAAAGATGTGTCGATTCCGACCGTGGAAGAACTGCTGGCCGCGCACAATCCGTGGGCGAAAGTGGTGCCAAACGATCGGGATATCACCATGCGTGAGTTAACCCCAGCGGCCGTTACCGGTACGTTGACCACGCCAGTCGGTCGTCTGCGTAAGCTGAATATGGGGCCGGAGTTCCTGTCAGCCTTTACCGTGGGCGATCAGCTGCTCTGGGGTGCTGCGGAACCATTGCGCCGGATGCTGCGTCAGCTAGCGTAATGCGGGACTGCCGGATAAGCATATCGCCATCCGGCAGACACAGACCGTGTTTAAACATTGGGTGCTGAGTCGCCCTTTTTTTTGCGTAATACAGGAGTAAGCGCAGATGTTTCATTTTTTACCGGGAGTAAGATAAAGCATTGGCTATTCTTTAAGAGTGACTTAATACCGGAGGTATTAAGTTGTTGCCTGAAGGTGGGACGACGCAGAGAGGATGCACAATTGTGCTGCGTCGTTCAGGTCAAAAAAAGTGTCACTACCTGATGTCGAAAATCAGTTGGAAGGGGTGACACCATAAAACAGGATGACAACCATGTCCGTTCGTATCGATAGAGACGTGATTAATGCGCTAATTGCAGGCCATTTTGCGGATCCTTTTTCCGTACTCGGTATGCACCAAACTGACGCCGGACTTGAAGTCCGTGCTCTTTTACCTGACGCCACCGAAGTGTGGGTGATCGAACCAAAAACCGGACGCAAAGTCGGCAAGCTGGATTGCCTCGACCCTCGCGGTTTTTTCTGTGCTGTAATTCCCCGCCGTAAAAATTTCTTTCGCTATCAGCTGGCTGTTGTCTGGCATGGACAGCAGAATCTGATCGATGACCCTTACCGTTTTGGCCCGCTTATTCAGGATATGGACGCCTGGCTGTTGTCCGAAGGGACGCATCTGCGCCCGTACGAAACGCTGGGCGCACATGCGGATACCATGGACGGCGTGACCGGCACGCGTTTTTCCGTCTGGGCACCGAACGCACGACGCGTTTCGGTAGTAGGGCAGTTCAACTACTGGGACGGTCGCCGCCACCCGATGCGCCTGCGCAAAGAGAGCGGAATCTGGGAGCTGTTTATCCCCGGTGCACAGCAGGGGCAGCTGTACAAATACGAGATGATCGATGCCAACGGTCATTTGCGCGTTAAAGCCGACCCGTATGCCTTTGAAGCGCAAATGCGTCCGGAAACGGCGTCGGTGATCTGCGGTTTGCCCGAAAAAGTGGTGCAAACGGAGGAACGCAAAAAAGCCAACCAGTTTGATGCGCCGATCTCTATCTACGAAGTGCATTTGGGCTCGTGGCGTCGCCATACGGACAACAACTTCTGGCTGAGCTATCGCGAACTGGCGGATCAACTGATCCCCTATGTGAAGTGGATGGGCTTTACCCATATTGAGCTGTTGCCGATTAGCGAGCACCCGTTTGACGGCAGTTGGGGCTACCAACCGACCGGCATGTATGCGCCGACCCGACGCTTCGGCACGCGCGATGACTTCCGCTATTTTGTGAATGCCGCGCATCAGGCGGGGCTGAACGTGATCCTCGACTGGGTACCCGGTCACTTCCCATCGGATGACTTCGGCCTGGCTCAGTTTGACGGTACCAGCTTGTATGAGCACAGCGACCCGCGCGAAGGCTATCACCAGGACTGGAACACGCTGATCTACAACTACGGTCGCCGTGAAGTCAGTAATTATCTGGTAGGTAACGCCCTGTACTGGATTGAGCGCTTTGGTATTGACGCGCTGCGCGTGGATGCCGTGGCGTCGATGATTTACCGTGATTACAGCCGCAAAGACGGCGAGTGGATCCCGAACGAATTCGGCGGGCGTGAGAACCTCGAAGCCATCGAATTTTTGCGTAATACCAACCGTATTCTTGGCGAACAGGTACCGGGCGCGGTGAGTATGGCGGAAGAGTCGACCGATTTTGCCGGTGTATCAAGACCGCAGGACATGGGCGGCTTAGGTTTCTGGTTCAAGTGGAACCTCGGCTGGATGCACGACACGCTGGACTACATGAAGCTGGACCCGGTTTATCGCCAGCACCATCACGATAAGCTGACCTTCGGCATGCTGTACAACTACACCGAGAACTTTGTGCTGCCGCTGTCACACGATGAAGTGGTGCACGGTAAAAAATCGATCCTCGACCGCATGCCGGGCGATGCGTGGCAGAAGTTTGCCAACCTGCGCGCCTACTATGGCTGGATGTGGGCCTTCCCGGGTAAGAAGCTGCTGTTTATGGGTAATGAGTTTGCCCAGGGCCGTGAATGGAACCACGACGCCAGCCTCGACTGGCATCTGCTGGAGGGGGGGGATAACTGGCATCACGGCGTACAGCGTCTGGTGCGCGACCTGAACCACACTTATCGTCATCACAAAGCGCTGCATGAACTCGACTTTGACGGCTATGGTTTTGAATGGCTGGTGGTCGATGACAACGAACGGTCGGTGCTGATTTTTGTTCGTCGTGATAAAGCCGGTAATGAAATTATCGTTGCCAGCAACTTTACGCCGGTACCTCGCCACGACTACCGCTTTGGCATCAATCAACCGGGCAAATGGCGAGAAATCCTCAACACAGACTCGATGCATTACCACGGTAGCAATACCGGCAACGGCGGCGCAGTACAAAGCGATGAAATTGCCAGCCACGGTCGCCAGCATTCACTGAGCCTGACGTTGCCGCCGCTGGCCACGATTTGGCTGATGCGGGAGGGGTGATGACACAACTGGCAACCGGCAATGCCACCCCCCATGGTGCAACGTATGACGGCCATGGGGTTAATTTCACCCTTTTTTCGGCGCACGCCGAGCGTGTCGAACTGTGCATATTCGATGAGCAAGGCTGTGAGCATCGCTATGATTTGCCGGGGCGTAGCGGCGATGTCTGGCACGGCTATCTGGCCGATGCCCGGCCCGGTTTGCGCTACGGTTATCGCGTACATGGTCCGTGGCAGCCGCAGCAGGGACACCGTTTTAACCCGGCGAAACTGCTGATTGACCCCTGCGCGCGCCGGGTCGATGGCGAGTTAAAAGATAACCCGCTGCTGCACGGTGGAATGAACGAACCGGATCATCACGATAACGCGGCGATTGCCCTGAAAAGCGTGGTGGTGTCAGACCATTATGACTGGGAAGACGATGCCCCGCCGCGCACGCCGTGGGGCAATACCGTTATCTACGAAGCGCATGTTAAAGGGCTGACGTATCTGCACCCGGACATTCCGCAACAGATTCGTGGCACTTACAAAGCGCTCGGTCATCCGGTGATGATCGACTATTTCAAGCGTCTCGGCATTACTGCGCTGGAACTGCTGCCCGTGGTGCATTTCGCCAGCGAGCCGCGACTGCAGCGGCTGGGGCTGTCGAACTACTGGGGCTACAACCCGGTAGCCATGTTTGCACTGCATCCGGCCTATGCCTGCTCACCTGAACACGCGCTGGATGAGTTTCGCGATGCCGTCAAAGCGCTACACAAAGCGGGGATTGAGGTCATTCTCGATATCGTTTTGAACCACAGCGCTGAGCTGGATCTTGAAGGGCCGGTCTTCTCCCTGCGCGGAATTGATAACCGTAGCTATTATTGGATCAGGGACGATGGTGATTACTACAACTGGACCGGCTGTGGGAACACCCTCAACCTGAGCCATCCCGGTGTCGTGGAGTATGCGTGCGAATGCCTGCGCTATTGGGTGGAAACCTGCCATGTGGACGGTTTTCGTTTTGATTTAGCATCCGTCATGGGGCGTACGCCTGCGTTTCGTCAGGATGCGCCGCTGTTTACCGCAATCCAAAACTGCCCGCTGCTTTCAGGCGTTAAGCTGATTGCGGAGCCGTGGGATATCGGTGAAGGCGGGTATCAGGTTGGGAATTTTCCCCCGCCGTTTGCTGAGTGGAATGACCATTTCCGCGATGCAAGTCGACGCTTCTGGCTCCAGCGTAATCTGCCCCTTGGGGAGTTTGCCGGACGTTTTGCGGCTTCCAGCGACATGTTTAAACACCCTGGTCGCAAACCCAGCGCATCGGTCAATCTGGTGACGGCGCACGATGGTTTTACGCTGCGTGACTGTGTGTGCTTCACAAATAAGCACAATGAAGCGAATGGTGAGGAAAATCGCGACGGCACTAGCAATAACTACAGCGACAATCATGGTAAAGAAGGATTAGGCGGCACGCTGGACCTGATTGAACGGCGACGCGACAGCATGCATGCCCTGTTGACGACGTTGCTGCTTTCTCAGGGTACACCGATGTTGCTGGCGGGAGATGAACATGGTCATAGCCAGCACGGTAACAATAACGCTTACTGCCAGGATAACGCCTTAACCTGGCTGGACTGGCAGCAGGCAAACAGCGGGCTAACCACATTCACCGCCGCGTTGATTCATCTTCGCCAGCAGATCCCTGCCTTAACAGACGATCGCTGGTGGGAAGAGGGCGACGGCAATGTGCGTTGGCTGAACCGATACGCACAACCCTTAAGTGCGGATGAGTGGCAAAACGGCCCGAGGCAGATGCAGATCCTGCTCTCAGACCGTTTTCTGATCGTGATAAACGCCACGCTTGAGGTGACAGATATCGTTTTACCTGAAGGGGAATGGCATGCCGTTCCTCCATTTGCCGGAGAGGATAATCCGGTTATTACGGCTGTCTGGCAGGGACCTGCGCACGGACTGTGTGTGTTCCAAAGATGATAAAAAAGGAGTTAGTCATGGTGAGTTTAGAGAAGAACGATCGTGTAATGTTGGCGCGCCAGCTGCCATTAAAATCTGTTGCCCTAATCCTGGCCGGTGGTCGTGGTACCCGCCTGAAAGATTTAACCAACAAACGTGCTAAGCCTGCCGTGCACTTTGGCGGTAAGTTCCGCATTATCGATTTTGCTTTATCCAACTGCATTAACTCCGGGATCCGCCGTATTGGCGTGATCACCCAGTACCAGTCCCACACGCTGGTGCAGCATATTCAGCGCGGCTGGTCGTTCTTCAGTGAAGAGATGAACGAGTTTGTCGATCTGCTGCCTGCCCAGCAAAGAATGCAGGGTGAAAATTGGTATCGCGGTACGGCAGATGCGGTCACCCAAAACCTGGACATCATTCGACGCTATAAAGCGGAATATGTAGTGATCCTCGCGGGCGATCATATCTACAAACAGGACTATTCGCGCATGCTGATCGACCACGTCGAAAAAGGCGCACGCTGCACCGTGGCCTGTATGCCGGTGCCGATTGAGGAAGCCAGCGCCTTTGGCGTCATGGACGTCGACGACAGCGACAAAATCATCGAATTCGTGGAAAAACCGGCGAATCCACCGGCTATGCCAAACGATCCGACCCGATCCCTTGCCAGTATGGGGATCTATGTTTTCAACGCCGATTATCTGTATGAATTACTTGAAGAAGATGATCTCGATGAAAACTCCAGCCACGACTTTGGCAAAGATATCATCCCGAAAATTACCGCAGCTGGCATGGCTTATGCACATCCATTCCCTAAATCCTGCGTACAGTCAGACCCGGAATCCGAGCCGTACTGGCGCGACGTTGGGACGCTGGAAGCCTACTGGAAGGCTAACCTCGATCTGGCGTCGGTTACCCCGGAACTGGATATGTACGATCAGGACTGGCCGATTCGCACACACATGGAATCACTGCCGCCGGCGAAGTTTGTGCAGGACCGCTCCGGTAGCCACGGCATGACGCTGAACTCGCTGGTCTCTGGCGGTTGTATTATTTCCGGTTCGGTGGTGGTGCAGTCCGTTCTGTTCCCGCGGGTGCGGGTGAATTCTTTCTGTAACATTGATTCGGCAGTGTTGTTACCTGAAGTGTGGGTCGGGCGTTCATGCCGCTTACGCCGCTGCATCGTTGACCGTGCCTGCGTCATCCCTGAAGGCATGGTGATTGGTGAAAACGCGGAAGAAGATGCACGTCGTTTCTATCGTTCAGAGGAAGGTATTGTGCTGGTCACGCGTGAAATGCTGCGCAAACTGCAGATCAAACAGGAGCGATAATGCAGGTTTTACACGTATGTTCAGAGATGTTCCCCCTGTTAAAAACCGGGGGACTGGCAGATGTTCTTGGCGCGTTGCCGGCCGCGCAAATTGCCGATGGCGTGGATGCCCGCGTCGTGCTCCCGGCGTTTCCGGATATCCGTCGCGGCATTCCTGATGCGCAGGTCGTGACGCGGCGCGATACCTTTGCCGGACGTATCACGCTGCTGTTCGGCCATTACAACGGCGTCGGTATTTACCTGATTGACGCGCCGCACCTCTACGACCGTCCCGGCAGCCCGTATCACGATACTAACCTGTTTGCTTACTCTGATAACGTCCTGCGCTTTGCGCTGCTCGGCTGGGTGGGATGCGAAATGGCCTGCGGGCTTGATCCATTCTGGCGCCCGGATGTGGTGCATGCGCACGACTGGCATGCAGGTCTGGCCCCGGCGTATCTGGCGGCACGCGGCCACCCGGCGAAATCGGTGTTTACCGTGCACAACCTGGCCTATCAAGGCATGTTTTATGCAAAGCATATGGATGACATCCAATTGCCATGGTCATTCTTTAATGTGCATGGACTGGAGTTCAACGGGCAGATTTCTTTCCTGAAGGCGGGGTTGTACTACGCCGACCATATTACGGCGGTTAGCCCGACCTACGCGCGGGAAATCACCGAGGCGCAATTTGCCTATGGAATGGAGGGATTGTTGCAGCAGCGTCATCGTGAAGGACGTCTTTCCGGCGTGCTGAACGGCGTTGATGAAAACATCTGGAGTCCGGAAACGGACCTGCTGCTGGCATCGCGCTACACGCGTGACTCGCTGGAAGACAAAGCCGAGAACAAGCGTGAACTGCAGATTGCGATGGGGCTTAAGGTTAACGACAAAGTGCCGCTTTTTGCAGTCGTGAGCCGCCTGACCAGCCAGAAAGGGCTGGATCTGGTGCTGGAAGCGCTGCCCGGTTTACTGGAGCAGGGCGGACAGTTAGCGTTACTGGGTGCGGGCGATCCGGTGTTGCAGGAAGGTTTCCTTGCGGCAGCGGCAGAGCATCCGGGCCAGGTGGGTGTACAGATTGGCTATCATGAGGCCTTCTCGCACCGCATTATGGGTGGGGCTGACGTTATTCTGGTGCCCAGTCGCTTTGAGCCGTGTGGCTTAACACAATTGTATGGACTGAAGTACGGTACGCTACCGCTGGTGCGGCGTACCGGTGGGCTGGCTGATACGGTGTCCGACAGTTCGCTGGAAAACCTGGCGGACGGTATCGCCAGTGGGTTTGTATTTGAAGATAGTAATGCCTGGTCGCTGTTGCGGGCAATCCGGCGTGCTTTCGTGTTGTGGTCGCGCCCTTCGCTCTGGCGGTTTGTACAACGTCAGGCAATGGCCATGGATTTTAGCTGGCAAGTCGCGGCGAAATCCTACCGTGAGCTTTACTATCGCTTGAAATAGATATCCAGGAATCACCTATATGAATGCTCCATTTAGTTATGCATCGCCCACACTCAGCGTAGAGGCTCTTAAGCATTCTATCGCCTACAAGCTGATGTTCACGATTGGCAAAGATCCGGTTATTGCCAACAAACATGAGTGGCTGAACGCCACGTTGTTCGCGGTGCGCGATCGCCTCGTGGAGCGCTGGCTGCGTTCTAATCGTGCGCAATTATCTCAGGAAACTCGCCAGGTCTATTACCTGTCAATGGAGTTTCTGATTGGCCGCACGCTTTCCAATGCACTGTTATCGTTGGGAATTTATGACGATGTCAAAAATGCGCTGGAAGGCATGGGGTTGGATCTCGAAGATCTAATCGACGAAGAAAATGACCCCGGCCTCGGTAACGGCGGCCTCGGGCGTCTGGCAGCCTGCTTCCTCGACTCGCTGGCGACGTTAGGCCTGCCGGGCCGCGGCTACGGTATTCGCTACGACTACGGCATGTTCAAGCAGAATATTGTTGATGGCCGACAGAAAGAGTCGCCGGACTACTGGCTGGAATACGGTAACCCGTGGGAGTTCAAACGCCACAATACGCGCTACAAAGTGCGCTTTGGTGGCCGTGTTCAGATGGAAGGCAAGAAGATGCGCTGGGTCGAGACCGAAGAGATCCTCGCGGTGGCATACGACCAGATTATCCCGGGCTACGACACTGACGCGACCAATACGCTGCGCCTGTGGAATGCTCAGGCCAGTAGCGCAATCAACCTCGGTAAATTTAACCAGGGCGACTACTTTGCGGCGGTGGAAGATAAAAACCACTCTGAGAACGTCTCCCGTGTACTGTATCCGGATGACTCCACCTATTCCGGGCGCGAGCTGCGTCTGCGCCAGGAGTACTTCCTGGTCTCCTCGACGATCCAGGATATTTTGAGCCGCCATTATCAGCTGCACAAAACCTACGACAACCTGGCGGATAAAATCGCCATTCACCTCAACGATACCCACCCGGTGTTGTCGATCCCTGAGCTGATGCGCCTGCTGATTGATGAGCACAAGTTTAGCTGGGACGATGCGTTTGAGGTCTGCTGCCAGGTGTTCTCGTACACCAACCACACGCTGATGAGCGAAGCACTGGAAACCTGGCCGGTGGATATGCTGGGCAAGATCCTGCCGCGCCATCTGCAAATCATCTTTGAGATTAACGACTACTTCCTGAAGACGTTGCAGGAGCAGTATCCGAACGATACCGGCCTGCTGGGACGTACCTCGATCATTGATGAGTCCAACGGCCGCCGCGTGCGTATGGCGTGGCTGGCGGTGGTGGTCAGCCATAAAGTAAACGGCGTGTCTGAGCTGCACTCCAACCTGATGGTGCAGTCGCTGTTTGCTGATTTTGCGAAAATCTTCCCGACGCGTTTTTGCAACGTCACCAACGGCGTGACGCCGCGCCGCTGGCTGGCGCTGGCCAACCCGCCGCTTTCTGAGGTGCTGGACGAGAACATTGGCCGTACCTGGCGAACCGATCTCAGCCAACTCAGCGAGCTGGAACAGCATTGTGATTACCCTCTGGTGAACCAGGCCATACGCCGCGCGAAGCTGGAGAATAAAAAGCGTCTGGCGACGCTTATCGCCCAGCAGCTTAACGTGGTGGTGAACCCGAAATCGCTGTTTGATGTGCAGATCAAGCGTATTCATGAGTACAAACGCCAGCTGATGAACGTGCTGCATGTGATCACCCGCTACAACCGCATCAAGGCCGATCCTGACGCCGAGTGGGTGCCGCGCGTGAATATCTTCGCCGGTAAGGCCGCGTCGGCCTATTACATGGCGAAGCACATCATCCATCTGATCAACGATGTGGCAAAAGTGATCAACAACGATCCGCAGATTGGCGACAAGCTGAAGGTGGTGTTCATCCCGAACTACAGCGTCAGTCTGGCGCAGGTGATCATTCCTGCCGCCGACCTGTCTGAGCAGATTTCACTGGCCGGGACCGAAGCCTCCGGGACCAGTAACATGAAATTTGCGCTGAACGGTGCGTTGACCATCGGTACGCTGGACGGAGCCAACGTCGAGATGCTGGAGCATGTGGGTGCGGAGAATATCTTTATCTTCGGGAATACTGCAGAAGAGGTGGAGGCCTTGCGTAGCAAAGGTTACAAGCCGCGCGAGTATTACGAGAAAGATGAGGAACTGCATCAGGTGCTGACGCAAATTGGCAGCGGGGTCTTCAGTCCTGAAGAACCGGGACGCTATCGCGACCTGGTGGATTCGCTGATCAACTTCGGTGACCACTATCAGGTGCTGGCGGATTATCGTAGCTATGTCGATTGTCAGGACAAGGTTGATGAACTGTACCGCGAGCCGGAGCAGTGGACCACCAAGGCAATGATTAACATCGCCAACATGGGCTACTTCTCATCGGACAGAACCATCAAAGAGTACGCCGAGAACATCTGGCATATTGATTCAGTACGGTTGTAACAAGAGATAGGGCTACCTGTAGGCCGGATAAGGCGTTAGCCGCCATCCGGCAAAATGCCCGGTGGCGCTGACGCTTACCGGGCCTACAGGGCGCTCGTTGCCGGGGGCGCTTCGCTTGCCCGGCCTACGTTAATACACTCTTGTAGGCCGGATAAGGCGTCAGCCGCCATCCGGCATTTTTATCAGGACGCCAGCGACAGCTGGTGTTTTTCAACATACTCCGCCAGCCACTGGGTCATGCGTGCCTGCTGCTCAGCGTTCAGCCACATGCCTTCTTTCGTGCGGCGCCACAGCGCATCGTCGGCGCGGCGTACCCATTCGTGATCGACCAGATACTTCAGCTCTGCCTCATAGAACTCGTGCCCGAAGTCTTCGCCTAACTCAGCAAGCGAGGTCGCTTCGCCGATGATCCACTCGGTGTTGCTGCCGTAGGTGCGCGAATAGTGGCGCGCCAGTGATTCGGTCAGGAACGGATAGCGACGGCGCAGTTTTGCCGCGTAATCTTCGCGATCGCCGCCGATGTCACCGCCAGGCAGGATGCACTCTTTGGTCCATGCCGGACCGATGCCCTGATAGTACGACGACAGTTTTTCCATCGCGTGCTCGGCCAGCTTACGGTAGGTGGTTAACTTGCCGCCGAAGACTGACAGCAGCGGCGCTTTGCCGTTTTCGTCGTGGATATCCAGCGTATAATCGCGGGTAATAGCCTGCGGCGAGTCGGACTCGTCATCGCACAGCGGGCGTACGCCCGAGTAGGTCCAGACGATATCCTCGCGGCCCAGCTGTTTCTTAAAGTGTGCGTTGTAGACCTGCAGCAGATAATTGATTTCGCTGTCGTCAATTTTCACTGCTTTAGGATCGCCTTTGTATTCGACGTCGGTGGTGCCGATAATTGAGAACTCATCCATCCACGGAATGACAAACACAATACGTTTATCTTCGTTTTGCAGGATGTAAGCCTGTTTCTGGGTGTGTACGCGCGGCACCACAATGTGGCTGCCTTTAATCAGGCGGATACCGTAAGGTGAAGGCAGGTGCATACCGTCGTCGAAGAACTCTTTCACCCACGGACCGGTGGCGTTAACCAGGCCGCGAGCCTGCCAGGTGTGTTTCTTGCCGGTATCGATATCTTCCGCTTCGACAATCCACAGACCGTTTTCACGACGAGCGGAGGTGGCGCGAGTACGGGTTAATACTTCCCCGCCTTTACGCACAACCATTTGGGCATTTGCCAAAACCAGTCGCGCATCGTCTACCCAACAGTCAGAATATTCGAAACCGCGCACAATCTCGGGTTTCATCACAGAATCTGCGCCAAAACGCAAACCAGTGGAACTCGGTAAACTGGTGCGTTTGCCCAGATGATCGTACATAAACAGACCAATACGGATCATCCAGGCCGGACGCAGGTGTGGGCGATGGGGCAGACGAAAGCGCATCGGGAAGGCGATATGCGGTGCCATCTTCAACAGGACTTCACGTTCAGCTAGCGCTTCGCTGACCAGACGAAATTCGTAGTGTTCCAGGTAGCGCAGGCCACCGTGGATGAGTTTGGAGCTGGCGGAGGAGGTTGCACAGGCTAAATCCTGCGCTTCCAGCATCAGCACGGATAAACCGCGTCCAGCGGCATCTGCCGCGATACCGGCACCGTTGATGCCTCCACCTATCACAATCAGATCTTTGGTTTCCATGCTGGCCTCTCGCACTTTCGTTATAGCTCATTAATGTTCGTTATCGAGCATAATAGCAAAGAATCGCGCCATTGGTAACATCGGATAAACAATTTACAGTGATACATATAACATTATGGCGTTTACCTGTGCAGGCGACGTACACTGCCAGGTAATATTGGTTACCTGCACAGAAATAATAAGAGAACATCATGGATCAGTTTGAATGTATCAATGTCGAAGAAGCCCATCAGAAGCTGCTGCACGGAACGGCAGTGCTGGTGGATATCCGCGATCCGCAAAGCTATGCCATGGGCCATGCGCCACAGGCGTTTCACCTGACTAACGACACGCTGGGTTCCTTTATGCGTGACCATGATTTTGATACCGTTGTGCTGGTGATGTGTTACCACGGCAACAGCAGTAAAGGTGCGGCACAATATCTGCTTCAGCAGGGGTACGATGCGGTGTACAGCATCGACGGTGGATTCGATGCCTGGCATCGACATTTTCCTGCGGAAGTGACGTTTGGTGCGTAAGCCCGACGCTACAGTGAAGTATGGCGGATATAACAAAGATGCAGCCTGAAACGGGTAGTGTCGATATACTGTCCTCTTTTGTGTGGATGAAGCGACAGCAACGATGTTGATGATTACCTCTTTTGCTAACCCCCGCGTGGCGCAGGCCTTTGTTGATTATATGGCGACACAGGGCGTTATCCTGACGATTCAGCAACATAGTCAAACGGATGTCTGGCTGGCGGATGAGTCCCAGGCTGAACGCGTGCGTGCTGAGCTGGCGCGTTTTCTGGAAAACCCAGGCGACCCGCGTTACCTGGCGGCCAGCTGGCAGTCCGGCCAAACCGACAGTGGCCTGCACTATCAACGTTTTCCGTTTCTTGCCACGCTGCGCGAACGCGCCGGCCCGGTCACCTGGGTGGTGATGGCCGCGTGTGTGCTGGTGTTTATCGCCATGAATGTGGTGGGCGATCAAACGGTGATGCTGTGGTTAGCGTGGCCGTTCGATCCCTCGCTGAAATTTGAATTCTGGCGTTATTTCACCCACGCTTTTATGCACTTCTCGCTGATGCACATCCTCTTCAACCTGCTGTGGTGGTGGTATCTCGGCGGGGCGGTAGAAAAGCGGTTGGGCAGCGGAAAACTGATCGTTATTACCGTTATCAGCGCCCTGCTGAGCGGCTATGTGCAGCAGAAATTCAGCGGCCCGTGGTTTGGTGGGTTGTCTGGCGTGGTGTATGCGTTGATGGGCTATGTGTGGCTACGCGGCGAACGCGATCCGCAAAGCGGTATTTTCCTGCAGCGTGGTTTGATTCTCTTTGCCTTGATTTGGATTGTTGCCGGTTGGTTCGATCTGTTTGGTATGTCGATGGCGAACGGCGCACATATGGCTGGCCTGGCCGTTGGTCTGGCTATGGCATTGGCAGACACGCTCAATGTGCGAAAACGAACTTGAATGAGAGTGTTGTGATAGCAAACTGTAGGCCGGATAAGCGTTAGCGCCATCCGGCAAAATTCCAGGGAACAATAATGAAACAAACACAACGACATGACGCGATCATTGAACTGGTAAAAAAACAGGGATACGTCAGCACTGAGGAGTTGGTGGAGCATTTCTCCGTCAGCCCACAAACGATTCGCCGGGACCTTAACGACCTGGCCGATCAGAACATGATTTTGCGCCACCACGGCGGCGCGGCGTTGCCATCCAGCTCGGTGAATACCCCCTGGCATGATCGTAAGGCCACGCAGACGGCAGAAAAAGAGCGCATTGCCCGTAAGGTCGCCACGCAGATCCCGAACGGCTCCACGCTGTTTATTGACATTGGTACCACGCCGGAAGCCGTCGCTCACGCGCTGCTGAACCATAGCAACTTGCGTATTGTGACCAACAACCTCAACGTGGCCAATACGCTGATGGTGAAAGAGGATTTCCGCATTATTCTGGCCGGGGGCGAACTGCGTAGCCGCGATGGCGGCATTATGGGCGAAGCCACCCTCGACTTTATTTCACAATTTCGTCTGGATTTCGGTATTTTGGGGATCAGCGGTATCGACAGCGATGGTTCATTGCTGGAATTTGATTACCACGAAGTCCGCACCAAACGCGCCATTATTGAGAATTCACGGCATGTAATGCTGGTGGTGGATCATTCGAAGTTTGGTCGAAATGCAATGGTGAATATGGGCAGCATCAGCATGGTGGACGCCGTGTATACCGACACCCTGCCGCCTGCGGGCGTGATGCAGGTGATTGCCGACCACCATATTCAGCTGGAGTTGTGCTAAGCCAGCGACAGGCCCGGTAAGCGTTAACGCCTCCGGGCTAATTACACCCCGTACCCCATCATCTTCAACAGTTTTTGCGCATGCTGTACCGCGTCCTGGCGGTGAGCCACGCCGAGTTTTTGGTACAAATTGCGGATGTGCGTTTTGATGGTCGTCGCGGCAACGGCCAGCTCACCGGCGATTTGCTCGTTGCTGTAGCCGGAATAAATCAGTCCTAACACCTGCCATTCGCGCTGGGTCAGCGGACTGGTGCGGATAAGCTCCGGGACTTCGGGATGGGTCAGCAGACGCTCCACGAACCCTTCATCAAAGTGGGCGAATTTGTGGCGGTGATGTTGGTTTATCTCACGCAGAATGCGCTGGGCGCGATGCTGATCGAGTTCCGGTAACGTATTAAGCTGGATTAGCTGGCGTAACTGCTGCGCCATCGCTTCGCCTTCAATCACAAAATGGCTGATAAACCCGGTACGATTCGCCAACTGCAGTGCATCAAGTAACACGCGCTGTGCATCATTTTTGCGTCCAGCCTGCCAGTACAGCTGATTCAGCAACAACAGGTTGCGGTTGAGATCGCTCATCAGGCGCAGGTTGCGCGCATTTTCATTGAGTTCTTCCAGCACAATTTCTGCCGGTTCAAATTCACCGAGCAGGATCTGCGCGCGGGCTATGTTACGCCACTGACTTTGCAGGAAGTGGTTGTTGGCAAACTCCGGTTTTGGCGTATGACGCAGCCAGTTGGCGGCCGAATTTTTGTCACCGACCATTTGCCAGTAAATCACGCGGACCTTATCGGCATTGGAGATCCAGTCGCTGTGATAATGTCCGTTGCCCAGCAGGTTTTCCAGACGGTTGAGCAAGCTGCGGGCATTGTCCAGATCGCCTCGCGCCAGCGAACACTGTACCAGCAGTGCCAGACACTGTAGCTGCTGCTGCGGCTGAAAGGTGGAAAGCAGTTCAATGCCGCTGCGGGCAGACGCTTCGGATTCGTCCAGCCGCGCCCAGGCCCACAGGAGCTGCGCGCGGATGCGTACCAGGAATTCATGCATAGGCAGCTGTTCCAGATGTTGCTCTTTCACCAGTTGGAAGGCTTTTTCCTGGGTTTCCCAGGCGGCTTGCAAAAAGCCCTGGGCGAATAAAATTTCGCTTTGTTGGATCAAACTCCACAACGCGTAATGCCAGACGTCATGATGACGCGCCATTTGCTCTGTTTGCTGCATTAATGACAGCGAGCGCGTCAGGTCGCCCTTACAGTGCAGGACTTCGCCGTGCACCGAGGTGGCGACGATACGGCTGTAGAACCAGGCGATCGGTAACTCATCCAGCGCCAGTTTTGCCAGACGCTCAGCTTCGTCAGGATTACCGTCGTTAATCGCTACCTGAGCACGCAGTGCATTAAATTCGGCATGCAGCGTTGGCTCCATATCACCTTTCATTTCCTGCTCAGCGCGCGCCAGAAGGGTGTTCACTTCACTGTAGCGGTGCTGGCTCTGCATCAGCCAGGCCTGTAGCAGCACCAGACGTGGATTTTCCAGCAGGCTTTCCCACGGCAGCGCTTTTAATGACTCTTCCAGCAGCGCCAGCTCGCTGTGGTTAAACAACCCCCACGCATGATTGAGCAGGATATCGCGCAGCATATGGGCGTCGCCTGCCGCCAGCGCATGGTGAATGGCTTCGCTGGGGAAACCTTGCTCCATCCAGCTTTCTGCAGCGGCGCGATGGATCTCGGGGAGTTCGGCCGCCAGTTCCCACTGACAGCGCTGGCGTAAGAAGTTACCAAACAGCGGGTGATAGCTAAACCATTCGCCGATGTCGTCCATCCGCTGCAGGAATAGTCCCTGACGCTCAATCTCTTCCAGTCGCATTTGGCCGTTCTCTTCCCCGGTCACCCGCACAATCAGCGCATCGTTCATGGAGCGTAATATGGCGCTTTTCAACAGGAAGTGGCGGGTACTGAGATCCACGCTGTCCAGCACTTCATCGACCAGATAATCTGATAAATGGCTGGCATTGATCCCGGCCAGGCGTCGTGCCGACTGGTGCGCGGAATGATTGTTCTGGCGTGCGGAAAGGGCGATCAGCTGTAATGCGGTAGCCCACCCGGCGACGTCATCGCACATGCGGCTGCTTTCCGCCGCTTCAATGGGGGAGGATAAACGTCGATCGAAGAACTGTTTCGCTTCCTGATGGTTGAAGGCCAGCTGTTGGCTGCCGATTTCCAATAGCTGATCGCGCACCCGCAGGTTGGCAATACCCAGCTGCGGTAGGTTACGTGACAGCACCACCAGCGTGAGATTCTCAGGTTGGTGGCGCAGGAAAAAACGCATGGCTTCGTGGATGGCCGGATTAGAGATTAAGTGATAATCATCCACCACCAGGTACAGCGGACGATGCCATTCTGCCAGTTCAATGAAGAGCTGAGCAAACAGTGAGGTCAGGCTGGCGTACTGGCGTTTTTGTACCATGGCTTCACTGGTCGTACAGTGTCCACCGGTCGCCTGTTGAATAGCGGCAATCAAATAGCTGGCAAAGCGTTCCTGCTGGTTATCACCCTCATCCAGTGAGAACCAGCCCAGTTCATTTTTCCCCGCCGCCCACTGTGAAACCAGCGTCGTTTTTCCATAACCAGCAGGACTTGTTACCAGGGCGAGCCTGAAATTGTTCGCGCCGGAAAGTTTAGCCAACAGGCGCTCACGAACCACCGTATGGTCGAGACGAACCGGACGACTTAATTTAGACGGAATCAACATATGTTAGTCACTTCACTGTGTGAAAATGGGGAAAATGATTTTTTTTGCGCTTCGTAATTAATAGCTATAAGGTCGGCCAGAAAGTCATTTTATGCAAGCTAAGCGGGTTTTTTGTGTGTCTGAATTTGCACTATGTCACAATTCTATACATCTATTGCAATAATTGCTCTTAGGGGCCACAAAGGCCGTGGCGACTGGGTTTGGCGTTATTCTGATGGTCGCGAAAATACCCACTCGTTTTTTATGACTCGTGTATTGTCCGGAGTGTTGTCATGGGTATTCGCGATCGACTTAAAACTTTCGTGTGAAATATCTTAATCACTATATGTATTTCAGGTTAGAAACTGTTTCTCTGTTTACATATTTTTTCTCAACCGTATCCCGCTATTTGATATTGTCTGCTGAGTCCCGTTTGGTTAATGCGAAAAACCTGTCGCATTGGCAGGTATTTTATGTGGGTATTCTGCGTAACGACGGGCAATACCCTCTCCTTTAAGTGGCGGCGATCACATTTTTATGCTCATCCCCGCACCTCCTCCCTCCCTAATCCTCACCAGGATGAGGAAGGTCAACATTGAGCCTGGCAAACTAGCGATAACGTTGTTTATTACCTAAGGATCTGGAACCCCTATGTCACAGCCAACCTTCAACAAAGATCTCTTTCAAGCGGCCCTGACTCGTCAGTGGCAGCGCTTTGGTTTACTGTCGGCTCACGAAATGACGTCACGTCAGTGGTGGCAGGCCGTGAGTGGGGCGTTGGCTGAATTGCTCAGCGCCCAGCCTGCGGTGAAACCCGCTAAAAACCAGCGCCATGTTAACTACATTTCGATGGAGTTTTTGATCGGTCGCCTGACGGGCAACAACCTGCTAAACCTGGGCTGGTATCAGGGAGTGAGCGATGAGCTGAAAGCGCACGACATCAATCTGACCGACCTGCTGGAAGAAGAAACCGACCCGGCGCTGGGTAACGGTGGGCTGGGACGCCTGGCGGCCTGCTTCCTCGACTCAATGGCAACGGTGGGGCAATCCGCGACGGGCTACGGCCTGAATTACCAGTACGGCCTGTTCCGTCAGTCGTTTGCTGATGGCCAACAGATGGAAGCGCCGGACGACTGGCATCGCGGAAGCTATCCGTGGTTCCGTCATAACGAGGCGCTGGATGTGCAGGTCGGTATTGGCGGCAAAGTCAGCAAAGAAGGTCACTGGACGCCCGGGTTTATCATCACCGGCCAGGCCTGGGATCTGCCGGTGCTCGGTTATCGTAACGGCGTGGCGCAACCGCTGCGTCTGTGGCAGGCCAGCCACGCGCATCCGTTTAACCTGACCAAATTCAACGACGGCGATTTCCTGCGTGCAGAGCAGCAAGGTATCGACGCTGAAAAACTGACTAAAGTGCTCTACCCGAACGATAACCACACGGCGGGCAAGAAGCTGCGCCTGATGCAGCAGTACTTCCAGTGTGCTTGTTCGGTAGCCGATATTCTGCGCCGCCATCACCTGGCAGGGCGTAAGCTGCATCAACTGGCTGATTTCGAAGTCATTCAGCTGAACGACACCCACCCGACCATCGCTATTCCTGAGCTGCTGCGCGTGCTGATTGACGAGCATCAGATGAGCTGGGAAGACGCGTGGGCGATTACCAGCAAAACGTTCGCGTATACCAACCATACGCTGATGCCGGAAGCGCTGGAGTGCTGGGATGAGAAACTGATAAAAGCGCTGCTGCCGCGCCATATGCAAATCATCAAAGAGATTAACGACCGCTTTAAGACGTTGGTGGATAAAACCTGGCCTGGCGACGATGCGGTGTGGGCGAAGCTGGCAGTCGTGCACAACAAGCAGGTACGCATGGCGAACCTGTGCGTGGTTAGCGGCTTTGCTGTTAACGGCGTAGCGGCGCTGCACTCTGATCTGGTCGTGAAAGACTTGTTCCCGGAATATCACCAGCTGTGGCCGAACAAATTCCATAACGTGACTAACGGTATTACGCCGCGCCGCTGGATTAAACAGTGCAACCCGGCACTTGCTGCGTTGTTGGATAAATCGCTGAAGAAAGAGTGGGCCAACGATCTTGACCAGTTGATCAACCTGGAAAAATACGCCGACGATGCTAAGTTTCGTCAGCAGTATCGCGACATCAAGCTGGCGAACAAACAGCGCCTGGTGGCGTTTATTAAAGCGCGTACCGGTATTGAGATAACCACCGACGCCATCTTTGATATTCAGATCAAACGTCTGCATGAGTACAAACGCCAACACCTGAATCTGCTGCATATTCTGGCGTTGTACAAAGAAATTCGTGAGAACCCGCAGGCAGATCGCGTCCCGCGCGTATTCCTGTTTGGCGCGAAAGCGGCACCGGGTTACTACCTGGCGAAGAACATCATCTTTGCTATCAACAAAGTGGCGGAAACCATTAATAACGATCCGCACGTCGGCGACAAGTTGAAGGTGGTATTCCTGCCGGATTACTGTGTCTCAGCGGCGGAAATGCTGATCCCGGCGGCGGATATCTCTGAGCAGATCTCGACGGCGGGCAAAGAAGCGTCTGGTACCGGCAACATGAAGCTGGCGCTGAACGGAGCGTTAACGGTGGGCACGCTGGACGGGGCTAACGTCGAAATCGCCGAGAAAGTGGGTGATGAAAACATCTTTATCTTTGGCCACACCGTGGAAGATGTGAAGGCGCTGAAGGCGAAAGGCTATGACCCGGTGAAATGGCGCAAGAAAGACAAAGTGCTGGATGCGGTACTGAAAGAGCTGGAAAGCGGCAAATACAGCAACGGTGATAAACACGCCTTTGATCAGATGTTGCACAGCATCGGTAAGCAGGGCGGTGACCCGTATCTGGTGATGGCCGACTTCGCCGCCTACGTTGAAGCCCAGAAGCAGGTTGATGTGTTGTACCGTGACCAGGAGGCCTGGACCCGGGCGGCGATCCTGAATACCGCACGCTGTGGCATGTTCAGCTCGGATCGCTCCATCCGCGATTATCAGGCTCGTATCTGGCAGGCAAAACGCTAATAAGGAACCGCGATGGAAGGCAAACGTCTGGATAATGCCGCGCTGGCGGCGGGGATCAGCCCCAATTACATTAATGCCCACGGTAAACCGCAGTCTATTGGCGCCGATACCAAACGGCGTTTGCTTGACGCCATGCATCGTACTACCGCCGCCACGAAAGTGGCGGTGACTCCGGTGCCAAACGTGATGGTGTATACCGTCGGCAAAAAAATGCCGCTGGCGGTTGAAGGGAGTGGTGAATTTAGCTGGTTGCTGACCACCGAAGACGGTGTGCAGCACAAAGGGCATGTCACTGGCGGTAAATCTTTTCACCTTCCGGCGAAGTTGCCGGAGGGGTATCACACGCTCACCCTGACTCAGGACGAAGCACGCAGCCATTGCCGCATCATCGTCGCGCCAAAACGTTGCTATGAGCCGCAGGCGCTGCTGGCCGGGCAAAAGCTGTGGGGTGCCTGCGTCCAGCTTTATACCCTGCGTTCAGAGAACAATTGGGGGATTGGTGATTTTGGCGATCTGAAGGCGATGCTGCCGGAAGTGGCTAAACGCGGCGGGGCGTTTATTGGCCTCAACCCGATCCACGCGCTGTATCCGGCGAACCCGGAGAGCGCCAGCCCGTATAGCCCGTCTTCGCGCCGTTGGCTGAACGTGATCTACATTGATGTGAATGCGGTAGAGGACTTCCGTCTGAGCAAAGCGGCGCAGAGCTGGTGGCAGAAGCCAGCCACGCAGCAAGCTCTGCAACAGGCCCGCGATGCCGAGTGGGTGGATTACACCACAGTGACCACGCTGAAGATGACCGCGCTACGTCTGGCATGGAAAGGGTTCTCCGTGCGTGATGATGAGCAGATGGCGGCATTCCGTCGTTTTGTGGCTCAGGAAGGTGAAAGTCTTTACTGGCAGGCGGCGTTCGACGCGCTGCATGCATATCAGGCGAAAGAAGATGAATCGCGCTGGGGTTGGCCTGCGTGGCCGGAAGACTTCCGGACGGTGGACTCACCGGCGGTGAAACAGTTCTGCGCAGAGCACCGCGATGAAGTGGATTTCTACCTCTGGCTACAGTGGCTGGCGTATACCCAGTTTGCTGCCTGTTGGGAAACCAGTCAGGGCTTTGCAATGCCTATCGGGTTGTACCGCGATCTGGCGGTCGGCGTAGCAGAAGGTGGGGCGGAAACCTGGTGTGACCGTGAGCTGTACTGCCTGAAAGCGTCCGTTGGTGCACCGCCGGATATTCTTGGTCCGCTCGGTCAGAACTGGGGCCTGCCGCCGATGGATCCGCATATCATCACCGCGCGCGCCTACGAGCCGTTTATCGAGCTGCTGCGTGCCAATATGCAGAACTGCGGGGCGCTGCGTATTGACCATGTAATGTCGATGCTGCGTTTGTGGTGGATCCCCTACGGCGAAACCGCCGATCATGGCGCCTACGTGCATTACCCGGTCGACGACCTGCTTTCTATTCTGGCGCTGGAAAGTCAACGTCATCACTGTATGGTGATTGGTGAAGACCTGGGTACTGTACCGGTAGAAATTGTCAGCAAGCTGCGTGACAGCGGCGTGTATTCCTACAAAGTGCTCTATTTTGAGAATGACCATGAGAAGAACTTCCGCGCGCCGCAGGCGTACCCGGAACAATCAATGGCAGTCGCGGCGACGCATGACCTTCCTACGCTTAAAGGCTATTGGGACAGCGGTGATCTGACGCTCGGTAAAACGCTGGGGCTGTACCCGGATGAAGTTGTGCTGCGCGGGTTGTATCAGGACCGTGAACTGGCGAAGCAGGGCCTGTTGGATGCGCTGCACAAATACGGCTGTCTGCCAAAACGCGCCGGACACAAGGCGTCGTTGATGTCGATGACGCCGATCCTCAACCGGGGTATGCAGCGCTATATCGCCGACAGCAACAGCGCCCTACTGGGCCTGCAGCCGGAGGACTGGCTGGATATGGCGGAGCCGGTCAATATTCCGGGGACCAGCGACCAGTACAAAAATTGGCGGCGTAAGCTGACGACGACGCTTGAGGCGATGTTTGCCGATGGTGGGGTGAACAAGCTGATTAAGGATTTGGACAAACGGCGAAAAGCTGCCGCGAAGAAGAAGTAAAAAAAAGCCGGGAAAATCCCGGCTTTTTTACATCAGATAGCCATATTTAGCAGCAGGCATCCTACCAGACCGCATACCGAAATAATGGTTTCCAGCATTGACCATGACTTGATGGTCTCGCCGATGGTCAGGTTGAAGTATTCCTTGAACAGCCAGAAGCCCGGATCGTTCACGTGGGAGAAGATGACGGAGCCGGAGCCTACTGCAATAACCATCAGCTCAGGGCTCACGCCGGTCGTTGCAATCAGCGGTGCCACAATCCCACCTGCGGTGATGGCTGCCACGGTAGCAGAACCCAGTGCGATACGCAGTACAGCGGCAATTGACCATGCCATCAGCAGCGGAGAGACGTTGGTTTCATGCATCATAGAGGCGATGTATTTGTCGACGCCGCTATCCACCAGTACCTGTTTGAACGCACCGCCACCGCCGATAATCAGCAGCATCATTGCGATGATCTTGATGGAGGACACCAGCGTGTCGTTAATCTGATCCATCGAACGTCCACGGTTCAGACCAAAGGTGAACATCGCAATCAGAACGGCAATCAGCGTTGCCATAACCGGGTCACCGAGGAACTCTGCAACCGGCAGGAAGGCATGGCCTTTCGGCAGGATCATCTCCGCGATAGCACGCATCGCCATCAGCACGACCGGAACCAGAGAGGTCCAGACGCTGACGCCAAAGCCTGGCATTTCTTCTTCAGTGAAGGTTTTTGCACTGTACAGACCTTCCGGGATTGGCTTATCAATGCCCTTCAGGAAACGCGCATACACCGGACCCGCCAGAATAACGGTCGGGATCGCCAGAATCGTACCAAACAGCAGGGTTTTACCCATATCGGCGTGGAAAATGGTGGCAATTGCGGTCGGGCCCGGGTGTGGCGGCAAGAAGCCGTGGGTCACAGACAGCGCAGCGGCCATTGGCACACCGACATACAGCAGCGGGATGTTCGCGGCGGCAGCGATGGTGAATACCAGCGGCAGCATCAGCACGAAGCCCACTTCGTAGAACAGCGCAAAGCCCACGGTGAAGCCGGTTAATACCACGGCCCACTGGATGTGCTTTTTGCCGAATTTAGCAATCAGCGTGGTGGCAATACGTTGCGCACCGCCGCAGTCTGCCAGCATTTTGCCCAACATGGCGCCAAAACCCATAATCAGGGCGAGGCTACCAAGGGTTCCGCCGACGCCGGCTTTAATTGAACCGATGACTTTATCCAGTGGCATCCCTTGCATCAATCCGACAGCAAGCGCCACCAGGACGAGAGCGATGAAGCCGTTCATTTTGAAACGGATCATCAGGAGGAGTAACAAGATTACACCGATAGCAACGATGACTAATGGCATGATTTACCTGGCCTTTACTTTGTTATGGGTAACGTCAGTGTTTAGATGACAAATTCTGATTGTCCCGACCGGGAACAGAGTTATTACGGCACCAATGCTGATTGCCTTCAAAACTACGTAGTTTAGCTGGCTGTTATGAGTGTTCCAGGTGCGTGCGATAATGATACGGGTAACATGTGGTGATTGAAAATCACCTGGGCAGGCAAAATTTAAATTATGAGAGGCAGGTCAAATTATAGGGGGATTGTTGCAGAACATATGCGGATAAATGCAGGGGTGTAGGCCGGATAACGCGTTTACGCTGCCATCCGGCATCAATGCCCGATGACGACGCTGATGCGTCTTATCGGGCCTACGGATACTCTACAGGTTCGGGAGCTAGTAGTAAGAGTGCTCGCCGCGCTGGTGTTCGGTCAAATCGCGAACGCCTTTCAGCTCCGGGAATTCAGCCAGCAGCTGCTTCTCGATGCCTTCTTTCAGTGTGACATCGACCATTGAACAGCCGTTACAGCCACCACCGAATTGCAGAATTGCGTAGCCTTCGTCGGTGATTTCCATCAAGGAGACACGGCCACCGTGGCCAGCCAGCTGTGGGTTAATCTGTGACTGCAGCATGTACTCCACGCGTTCCATCAGCGGTGCGTCATCAGACACTTTACGCATTTTCGCATTAGGTGCTTTCAGGGTCAGCTGGGAGCCTAACTGGTCGGTAACAAAATCAATTTCTGCCTCTTCCAGGTACGGTGCGCTCAGTTCATCAACGTAAGCGGTCAGCAGGTCAAATTTAATGGCGGTGTCGGTTGCTTCCACGGCGTCCGGCGGGCAATAAGAAACGCCGCATTCAGCGTTAGGCGTGCCGGGATTAATCACAAATACGCGAATTTGTGTCCCTTCTTCCTGATTTGCCAACAGTTTGGCAAAGTGCGCTTGTGCAGCATCGGAAATATGGATCATAGTAATGGCCTAATAGTTGACTATTTTACTTGGTTATAATACGCCCATCATCGAGGCTCTACAAGGTTCGACACAGGCACCATACCTGGACAGTCGCCGCGCCGTTGCGTAAAAGCAGCTGCGCGATCTCCGCGACGGTACTTCCGGTAGTGACGACATCATCCACAACAACCATATGGAGTCCCTGCACCGGCAATTCAAGGCGAAACGCATTTTTCAGGTTGCGTTTGCGTAATCGGGCGCTGAGATGGTGCTGTGTGGCGGTGGAGCGAGTTCGTGTGATGGCCTGACCGTCCCAGTCGCAGCCCAGCCAGCGTGCCAGTGAGCGACACAGTAAGTCACTTTGATTAAATCCCCTGCGCCAATGGCGGCGTTGCCAGAGTGGAACGCTAATCAGCCGATCCGGCAGAGGAAGGCCACGGGTACGGCGAGCCTGCAATACCTCCAGCAACATCAAGCGCGACAGTGCGGGGGCGATGTCACTACGCCGGGAAAACTTCAGCTGGTGGATAAGCCCGCTCAGCGGCGGCACGTAGTCACTGACCGCGATCAGTCGCTGCCACGGCGGCGGCTTTTGCAGGCAGCGTCCGCAGGGAATATCGGGGTGGGCGGCGGGCAGCCCGCACTGTGGGCACAGGCAGACATGTTGACACGTCGCACGCGTGCAAACGGAACACATTCCCCAGTGCCCGAGCATTAACGGCATTCGGCATAGCCAGCACAATCCTGGTACTGTTAGCATAGGTTCATCCTTGTTGGTCAAAAGAGAACAGTAACTGATGAATGACATCTGGTGGCAGACCCGGGGTTCGGGAAATTGCCATCTTGTGCTGCTGCACGGATGGGGACTGAATGCGGAAGTCTGGCATTGCATAAGTGAGGAATTAAGCTCGCATTTTACGCTGCACCTGGTTGATTTACCGGGATTTGGGCGCAGTCAGGGTTTTGGTGCGATGCCGCTGGAAGAAATGGCGGAGTGCGTTTTGCAACAGGCTCCGGAGAAAGCCATCTGGCTGGGCTGGAGTCTGGGCGGATTGGTGGCGAGTCAGGTGGCGTTGACCCATCCTGAGCGCGCGCAGGCGCTGGTTACCGTCGCCTCTTCGCCATGCTTTAGCGCACGCGATGAGTGGCCTGGCATTAAGCCCGAAGTGCTGGCGGGCTTCCAGCAGCAGCTTAGCGAAGACTTCCAGCGGACGGTGGAGCGTTTCCTGGCACTGCAAACGATGGGGACGGAGACGGCGCGCCAGGATGCGCGAGCGCTGAAGAAAACGGTGCTGGCGTTACCGATGCCGGATGTGGCGGTGCTGAATGGTGGGCTGGAGATCCTGAAAACGGTCGATCTGCGTGAGCCGCTCTGCGCCCTGGACATGCCATTCCTGCGTTTGTACGGCTATCTCGATGGTCTGGTGCCGCGTAAAGTCGTGCCGATGCTGGATGCTCTGTGGCCGAAGAGTGAGTCGTTGATATTTGCCAAAGCGGCACATGCGCCGTTTATTTCGCATCCTGCTGAGTTCTGTGCCGCGCTGGTGGCGTTGAAGCAGCAGATCTAGCGCCGTATCCCGCTCGGGGATTGGGGGCTATTCGTAGGCCGGATAAGCGTAGCGCCATCCGGCCTATTGCAACAGGTTAGCGCAATGCCCACCACTCGCGCAGACAGGCTTTCCCTTCAGGGCAACTCTTGCAGCTTCCAGAAAGACACCCGTCGGCATCTTCCTGAATACGCACGGCTTTACCCATCTGTTCTAACTGATTCAGCATGGCGTCAATCATCGGCTGCGGGGTGTGCAGCGTATGGCTGATTTGTGTTGCCTCCATACGCCCCCGCAGAGCCAGTAAATCACGTACCTGAATAAGCGATGCCATCATTCACCGCCTAGTGGCAATCGCCGGTGGTGCTGGCACAGCAGGAACCTGGCGTCTTATTGGTCGCCAGCAGTTCGATATCTACCCGACTGCGTGCGCGGCGCAGCATTCCCAGCAGCACGATGTTAAACAGAATGACGGTTAAAATGCACACCAGACTGTAGGTCGGATGCTCTTTGTAGCTGACCGTCTGGTAAAACAGCGTCGACAGAGAGTAGGCGATGTTCAGTCCCCACAGAATGGAGAAGCCCATCCAGCCACGGCTGGATTCACGAGCAATAGCGCCCATTACCGAAATGCACGGGACATACAGCAGCACGAAAATCAGGTAACTGTACGCGGCGGCGGCGCTGCCGAACTTCGCACCCATCACGCCCATTGCGCCGGTTGCCATCTCACCGTCGCCTTTGCTGGCTTCGATAGGGTTAGCCAGCACGCTCAGGCTGAAGGTATCTTTCAGACTTTGCCAGGTTTCACCCAGCGCACCTGCTAACTCGTCACCGAGGTTGAACTCGGCTGGGTTGAACTCTTCTTCCTGAATATTTTCTGCGGTATAGAGCGTATTCAGCGTACCGACAACCACTTCTTTTGCCATGGCTCCGGTGAACAGACCCACGGTGGCCTGCCAGTTATCTTCGTGTACGCCAATCGGTTTGAAGATAGGGGTGATTACGCGACTGACGGACGCCAGCGCCGAGTCGTTGATGTTATCGACGATTTTTCCGCTCAGGGAGAAACTGTTAAACGCGCTGAGGAAAATACTGACGATGATGATGACTTTACCGGCGCGCAGGACAAAGCCTTTCAGCCGCTGCCAGGTCTGAATGACCAGGCTTTTAACGTGCGGTACATGGTAAACCGGCAGCTCCATCACGAACGGTGTGGCTTCGCCACGCATAATGGTGTGCTTGAGCATCAGGCCGGTCAGTACCGCCATGACGATACCCAGTACGTACAATGAGAAGACGGCCAGCGCGCCGTTCTGGCCAAAGAACGCCGCAGCAAACACGGCGAAAATCGCCAGACGCGCACCGCAGGACATAAACGGCGCCATCATGATGGTCATCAGACGTTCACGCGGTGCATCCAGCGTGCGTGCGCCCATCACGGAAGGGACGTTACAGCCGAAGCCGACAATTAGCGGGACAAACGATTTACCCGGTAATCCCAGAGCCTGCATCAAACGATCCATCACAAACGCAGCACGCGCCATATAGCCGGAGTCTTCGAGGAATGAGAGGAACAGGTACATCATGCCGATTTGCGGCACCAGCGGTAGCACGGTGTTAATCCCGCCGCCAAGACCCTGCGCCAGGAAGATGGTTAACCAGTCCGGGAAGTGCAGGGTGTAGCCAATCCACTGAATACCATGGATAAAGAGTGCCACGGAACCGACGTCAAACAGCGGCTGCAGCGCGCCACCGATGTTAATGGCGAGCAGGAACATCAGGTACATTACGAACAGAAATACTGGCAGGCCGAGGAAGCGATTAAGTACGACCTTATCGACCGCGGTGGTGAAGCGGCTTGGCTCTGCGGTCAGGGTGTTGCTGACGGTATCGCAGATGGCGGCAATGCACTGGTAACGTGCATCAGCAATATGCAGCGCCGGATCGTCCATTGTTTCACTCAGGCGAGTCAGCGCGGCATCCAGATTTTGTGCCGCATCACCCGCGTAGGCACGGCTGTAGATATCGCCTTCCAGCATCTGCAGACCGAGCCAGCGACGTTGTTGCTGCGGCATCTCTTTGGCCATCGCGTCAGCCAGAGACTCGGCTTCACGCAGCAGCGGTTGGGCATAATGTACCAGCTCGACGGTGTCGTTTTCTTTGTAGCGATCGATAGCCAGCTTCAGTGCTTCAATCCCGCGACCACGGGTTGAGACCAGCGGCACCACCGGGCAGCCCAGACGGGCGGAAAGGGCATCGATATCAATCCGGATTTGCTGCTTCTCAGCAATGTCCAGCATGTTCAGCGCGACGATGCAGGGGATCCCCAGTTCAAGCAGTTGCAGCGTCAGGTAGAGGTTACGCTCGAGGTTTGAGGCATCAACCACGTTGATCAGCAGGTCAGCATCGCCGCTTAAGATATAGTGACAGGCAATTTGCTCATCGAGGGAGGTCTGCGATGAGATGGTCGTCAAAGAATAGGTGCCGGGTAAATCCACCAGCGTAACCTGATGGTCAGTTGTCGAGAAATGACCTTCTTTGCGCTCAACGGTAACGCCAGCCCAGTTACCCACACGCTGACGCGCGCCGGTAAGCTGATTGAATAATGTTGTCTTGCCGGAATTAGGATTACCAATTAAACCAATGGTTAGTTTTTTCATTTTTATAGACTCACTGTATTAACAGGAAACCGCTTCCACTTCTAATAACGCCAGATCTTTTTTCCGCAACACCAGGCTGACTCGGCGTGTTTCAATATGGATAGGATCGCCTAATGGGGCGACGCGAACCACATTGAACGATGAGCCTGGCAGCATGCCGAGCGACAAGAGCTTCTGCCGGTACGCCGGGCTGATATCACGAGAGAAACCGGTAATTTTCCAAGCAGTGTCTGGAGTGAATTGCATAGGGACCTACTTATATCTCGCTAACTGGATGATTACCTCATGGGGCGAAAGGCGGCATGAGACCAGATGATTAGCCAACGAAGGAAAGAGTAAATAATCAACAAAACAATGATAATGAGAATGGTTTCTATCATCAATAGAATAAATGTGACGGAATGTTGGATTGGCGAATAATTTGAGTCAATTTTGATATGGCTCAACATTTATTCAGGTCTGACACGAATGATTCGAGGGAGAAACTATTGGAATTTATTAATGTTTAATTAAGGTTTCAGCTGTTAATAAAGAGATAAATATATTGTGACGGAAAGCGATAAATATATTAAATAGGCCGGATGGCAACGCTCGCGCGTCTTATCCGGCCTACAAGTTAATTACGACAAGTTGGCCGGCTAAGGTGTTTACACTGCCATCCGGCACACGCGTCACACTAGCGCTTTTTACCCATTGCCGCCGCCAGTGCATCCATCATCGCACTGTTACCGGCTGACTGCGCCTCACGACCACGGGGTTTTGCGGCTTTAGGCGCCGGGCGGTTAACCTGTGTGCGCTCGTTGTTGCCACCGCCGCCGCGACGGGCATTGGTTTCACCCGGCTGTTCGTCCAGACGCATGGTCAGGGCGATACGCTTACGCGGTAGATCAACCTCCAGCACTTTCACCTTCACAATGTCGCCGGCTTTTACCACGGTGTGCGGGTCTTCAACGAATTTGTTCGATAACGAGGAGATATGCACCAGACCGTCCTGATGAACGCCGATATCGACAAACGCACCAAAGTTGGTGACGTTGGTGACTGCGCCTTCCAGAATCATGCCCGGCAGCAGATCGTTCATGGTTTCTACGCCGTCAGCAAACTGTGCGGTTTTGAACTCAGGACGCGGGTCACGACCCGGTTTTTCCAGCTCTTTGATGATGTCGGTTACGGTCGGCACCCCGAAGCGCTCGTCGGTAAAGTCGGTTGCTTTCAGGTTACGCAATTCGGTGCTGTTGCCCATCAGGTCGCGCAGCGACTGCTCGGTGGCGGCCAGAATGCGTTCCACTATCGGATAGGCTTCCGGGTGAACGGTTGAGGCATCCAGCGGGTTATCGCCGTGGTTAATGCGCAGGAAGCCCGCGCACTGCTCAAAGGCTTTAGGCCCCAGACGGCTGACTTTTAGCAACTGTTGACGGTTCTGGAACTGACCGTTCTCATCACGCCAAGCAACAATGTTCTGCGCCATCATGCGGGTTAAACCGGCTACGCGAGTCAACAGCGGCACGGAGGCGGTATTCAGATCAACGCCGACGGCGTTTACGCAGTCCTCGACTACCGCATCCAATTTACGGGCAAGCTGGGTCTGGCTAACGTCGTGCTGGTACTGGCCGACACCGATCGATTTCGGGTCGATTTTCACCAGCTCGGCCAGCGGATCCTGCAGACGGCGGGCAATAGACACCGCACCGCGCAGGGAAACGTCGAGATCCGGGAACTCCAGCGCCGCCAGTTCAGAAGCAGAGTACACCGAGGCCCCGGCTTCGCTGACGATCACTTTTTGTGCGGTCACTTTCGGGAACTGTTTCTGCACGTCGAGGAAGAAGCGTTCGGTCTCACGCGATGCGGTACCGTTGCCAATCGCCACCAGCTCAACGTTGTATTTTTCGCACAGCGCGGCCACCGCAACGGCGGCTTTGGCTGCCTGTCCGGTATGGGGATAAATGGTGTCGGTCGCCACCAGCTTGCCGGTCCCGTCAACAACCGCGACCTTCACACCGGTACGCAGACCAGGATCGAGACCCATAGTGGCACGCAACCCGGCCGGAGCGGCCATCAGCAGGTCGTGCAGGTTGCGGGCAAAGACGTTAATGGCCTCATCTTCCGCACGTTCGCGCACGGTGCCCATCAGTTCGGTTTCGAGGTGCATCAGCACTTTGATGCGCCATGTCCAGCTGACAACGCCTTTACGCCAGCTGTCCGCCGGCGCGTTGTTCAGGCGCAGACCCAGATGATCGCGGATAATCTGCTCGCCGTGGCTCTCTTTTGGCGGCTCATCGAACTGCGGGTCAGCATTCAGAGAAAGCTGCAGCACGCCTTCGTTACGCCCGCGGAACATCGCCAGTGCTCGGTGAGAAGGAACGGTGGAAATAGGTTCGTGGTGATCGAAGTAGTCGCGGAATTTGGCGCCTTCGTCTTCTTTCCCGCTCACTACGATGGAAACCAGATGGGCGTTCTTCCACAGGTAATCACGGACTTTTGCCAGCAGCGCGGCGTCTTCGGCAAAACGCTCCATCAGAATGTAGCGCGCGCCGTCGAGAGCCGCTTTGGTATCCGCCACGCCGTTTTCGGCATTGAGGTATTTGGCTGCTTCGGTTTCTGGGTCGTGAGAGGGATCGTTCCACAGCAGGTCGGCCAGCGGCTCAAGACCCGCTTCAATGGCGATTTGCCCACGGGTGCGGCGTTTAGGTTTGTACGGCAGGTAGAGGTCTTCGAGTTCGGTCTTACTTAACGTGCCGTTGATCGCTTTCGCCAGATCGTCGGTCAGTTTGCCTTGCTCGCCGATAGATTTGAGGATCGCCTGACGGCGGTCTTCCAGTTCCCGCAGATATCCCAGACGGGTCTCCAGATTACGCAGCTGCGTGTCATCCAGACCGCCGGTGATTTCCTTACGATAACGTGCGATAAACGGCACGGTGTTCCCTTCATCAAGCAGGCGAACGGCAGCTTCTACCTGTTCAGCACGAGCCTGAATTTCACCTGCGATAATGCGGCAGAAAGAATCATTCATCATGGATAGCTTCGTCTTTAGGATAAAAATCAGGGGATAGTTATACGGATTGACTGGCAAAAATGCCAGCCATCAGCAGGGGCTTCGGATTGTTCCGTCTTATTTAACGTACTCAATCTCATTCACGTACCAGCTTGCTTCTCCGGCAGGGGTGTTCACTACAGCGAGATCGCCGACCTCTTTTTTGAGCAGGGCGCGCGCCATCGGTGAGTCGATAGAGATGTAATCCTTACGGCCAAAGATTTCATCGTAGCCGACAATGCGAAATTTGCGGATGTCGCCGTCATCATTTTCAATCTCAACCCATGCGCCAAAGAACACTTTTCCTTCCTGCTGAGGGGAGTAATCGACAATTTTTAGATTCTCCATGCACTTGGTCAAATAACGGACGCGTCTGTCGATCTCGCGCAGGCGCTTTTTATTATACTGGTAGTCAGCGTTTTCGCTGCGGTCACCCAGACTGGCGGCCCAGGTCACTTTCTTGGTGACTTCCGGGCGCTCTTCACGCCAGAGGTAATTCAGCTCTTGTTTGAGTTTTTCATACCCTTCACGGGTTATCAGGGGCGTTTTCATCTTATTGTTTTACCTTGATTCTGTGATGATGCGCACAATTGGTATTACGTGAGCATATCAACAGAATAAATAATGTATTACGAGAAACATTGTATACTTAAGCTGCTGTTTAATATGCTTTGTAACAATTTAGCCTGGAATTCATACCAGAATTTGCTGGTTACTCAGGTGAGCTTTCTTAAGAATACACACTTACAATTGTTGCGAACCTTTGGGAGTAATAACAATGCAAGAGAACTATAAGATTCTGGTGGTCGATGACGACATGCGCCTGCGCGCGCTACTGGAACGTTATCTGACCGAGCAGGGCTTCCAGGTTCGAAGCGTCGCAAACGCTGAGCAGATGGATCGTCTGCTGACCCGTGAATCCTTCCACCTTATGGTACTGGATTTGATGCTGCCAGGTGAAGATGGTCTGTCGATTTGCCGCCGCCTGCGTAGCCAGAGCAACCCAATGCCGATCATTATGGTGACGGCGAAGGGGGAAGAGGTTGACCGTATCGTTGGGCTGGAAATCGGCGCTGACGACTATATCCCGAAACCGTTTAATCCGCGCGAACTGTTGGCGCGTATTCGTGCCGTACTGCGTCGTCAGGCAAATGAACTGCCGGGCGCGCCGTCTCAGGAAGAAGCGGTTATCGCTTTTGGTAAGTTCAAACTGAACCTCGGCACCCGTGAGATGTTCCGTGAAGATGAACCTATGCCGCTGACCAGCGGTGAATTTGCCGTGCTGAAAGCGTTGGTCAGTCACCCGCGTGAGCCGTTGTCCCGCGATAAGCTGATGAACCTGGCCCGTGGTCGCGAGTACTCCGCGATGGAACGTTCTATTGACGTGCAGATTTCCCGTCTGCGTCGTATGGTGGAAGAAGATCCGGCACATCCACGTTATATTCAGACCGTATGGGGTCTGGGCTACGTCTTTGTCCCGGACGGTTCTAAAGCATGAGGCGAATGCGCTTCTCGCCACGAAGTTCGTTTGCTCGCACGTTATTGCTCATCGTCACCTTGCTGTTCGCCAGCCTGGTGACGACTTATCTGGTGGTGCTGAACTTCGCGATCCTGCCGAGCCTCCAGCAGTTTAATAAGGTCCTGGCTTACGAAGTCCGTATGCTGATGACCGATAAACTGCAGCTGGAGGACGGCACGCAACTGGTCGTGCCTCCCGCATTCCGCCGGGAAATTTACCGTGAGCTGGGGATTTCCCTCTATTCCAACGAAGCCGCTGAAGAAGCGGGGTTGCGTTGGGCGCAGCACTATGAATTCTTAAGTCATCAGATGGCGCAGCAGCTGGGTGGTCCGACGGAAGTTCGCGTTGAGGTCAACAAAAGCTCGCCGGTCGTGTGGCTGAAAACCTGGCTGTCTCCGAATATCTGGGTTCGCGTTCCTCTCACTGAAATTCATCAGGGCGATTTCTCGCCGCTGTTCCGCTATACGCTGGCGATCATGCTGCTGGCAATCGGTGGTGCATGGCTGTTTATTCGTATCCAGAACCGGCCGTTGGTGGATCTGGAACATGCGGCGTTACAGGTGGGTAAAGGCATTATTCCGCCGCCACTGCGCGAATATGGTGCCTCTGAGGTGCGCTCGGTGACCCGAGCCTTCAACCATATGGCGGCGGGCGTGAAGCAGCTGGCCGATGACCGAACGTTGCTGATGGCCGGGGTGAGCCACGATTTACGTACGCCGCTGACGCGTATCCGCCTGGCGACCGAGATGATGGGGGAAGAAGACGGCTACCTTGCGGAGTCCATCAATAAGGACATCGAAGAGTGTAACGCCATTATCGAACAGTTTATCGACTATCTGCGCACCGGGCAGGAGATGCCGATGGAGATGGCGGATCTGAACGCGGTGTTAGGAGAAGTCGTTGCGGCAGAAAGCGGTTATGAACGTGAGATTGATACCGCGCTGCAGCCTGGCCTCATTCAGGTGAAGATGCATCCGCTGTCGATCAAACGCGCGGTTGCCAATATGGTGGTCAATGCTGCCCGCTATGGTAATGGCTGGATTAAGGTTAGCAGTGGCACAGAGCCACATCGCGCCTGGTTCCAGGTCGAGGATGATGGTCCGGGCATCAAGCCGGAGCAGCGTAAGCATCTGTTCCAGCCGTTTGTACGCGGCGACAGTGCCCGTAGTACCAGCGGTACCGGTCTGGGCCTGGCGATCGTGCAGCGCATCATCGATAACCATAACGGCATGCTGGAAATCGGCACCAGCGAACGCGGTGGGCTGTCGATTCGCGCCTGGCTTCCTGTTCCTGTCTCCCGTGTGCCGGGAACAACCAAAGACGCATAAAAAAGGGAGGCGAAGGCCTCCCTCTGTTTATGGGGTAAACAGTAAAACCTCTGGCTTAAATTGCTTTTAATTGATTAATTATAAATGGGTTTTTTTGAATTAATAAAAGCAGTTTTCTTGGTGCTCCAGTGGGTTGGCGTCGTTTCGTTTCCCAGCTTTTAACCAGGTCATAACTCACACCAACCGCTATGGCAAAATCCTGTTGGCGTAACCCTGTTGCTTCGCGGATGGCTTTAACATCAATTTCGCTAAAAGTATGTACATGTTCAGGTTTAGGTGTTTCTTCACCTTTCTCTATACGTACCATTTCTTCTGCACTGGCCAGCAAATCGGCAAATAATTCGTCTTTCATTTTGGCCTCACCACACCGGATCGCGGTGTCCTGATGATTAAAATTCTCATAATTAAATCAGCATATCGGATAAGTGCATTAAAACTCTTTTTTGCTCTTCGGTTAAATCATCCTGTTCATTCTTAGGATAGAGCAAAGCCAGATAGATTCGACCTTTACGCGTCACGTTGTAATAGATAACCCGAATACCGCTGCGCTTACCCATACCAGAGCGACTCCAGCGAATTTTTCTGAATCCCCCCGTACCAGCGATAGTATCCCCTGCCTCAGGGTTTTCAATAAGCGCCTCTTGAAAGGCACGAAACTCATCGTCAGGTAAAAGTAACGGACGGCGTTTACTAAATCCCTGTAGCTCAATAAATGTGAACATGGCGCTTCCTGCGCATGGGGCTAATAGTACAAATTATAGGTGTACAGAGTACATTTTAAAAGGGTAAATACAATAAAAAGCCCCTTATCCTTTCAGATAAGGGGCTATATAACGAATCAAAAATTACAGCTTCGGACCGGCGCTGACTAACGCGGCACCCGCTGGGGTATCGGTATACTTCTCGAAGTTTTCGATAAACAGTTTCGCCAGCGCATTGGCTTTTTCCTGCCACTGTTCTGGTGACGCGTAGGTATTACGCGGATCGAGAATACGTGTGTCTACGCCCGGCAGTTCGGTTGGGATCGCCAGGTCAAACATCGGCAGACGGAACGTTTCTGCGTCATCCAGAGAACCGTTCAGGATGGCATCAATAATGGCGCGGGTATCTTTAATCGAGATACGTTTGCCGGTACCGTTCCAGCCGGTGTTAACCAGATAGGCCTGTGCGCCAGCAGCCTGCATGCGTTTCACCAGCACTTCTGCGTACTGCGTCGGGTGCAGTGACAGGAAGGCCGCACCGAAACAGGCAGAGAATGTTGGGGTCGGTTCAGTCACGCCGCGCTCGGTTCCAGCCAGTTTGGCGGTGAAGCCAGACAGGAAGTGGTACTGGGTTTGATCTGCGGTCAGACGGGATACCGGTGGCAGAACGCCAAACGCATCGGCGGTCAGGAAGATAACCTTGGTGGCATGGCCCGCTTTTGACACTGGCTTAACGATATTATCGATGTGATAAATCGGGTAGGAAACGCGGGTATTCTCGGTTTTAGAACCGTCATCGAAGTCGATAGAGCCATCTTCACGTACGGTGACGTTTTCCAGCAGCGCATCGCGGCGAATCGCATTGTAGATTTCTGGTTCTGCATCTTTAGACAGCTTGATGGTCTTCGCGTAGCAGCCGCCCTCGAAGTTGAACACACCGTCGTCGTCCCAGCCGTGCTCATCATCGCCAATCAGGCGACGTTTCGGGTCGGTAGACAGCGTGGTTTTACCGGTACCGGACAGGCCAAAGAACACCGCCACATCACCTTTTTCACCGACGTTTGCCGAGCAGTGCATGGAGGCAATGCCTTTCAGCGGCAGCAGGTAATTCATCACGGAGAACATGCCTTTTTTCATCTCTCCGCCGTACCAGGTCCCGCCAATTAACTGAATACGTTCAGTCAGGTTGAAAGCCACGAAGTTCTCAGAGTTGAGCCCCTGTTCTTTCCACTGCGGGTTGGTGCATTTCGCACCGTTCATCACGATAAAATCAGGTTTAAAATCAAGCAGTTCTTCATCGCTTGGGCGGATAAACATGTTTTTAACGAAATGTGCCTGCCAGGCGACTTCGGTAATAAAGCGCACTGAAAGGCGGGTATCGGCGTTCGCGCCGCAGAATGCATCAACGATAAACAGGCGTTTGCCTGAGAGTTGCTGGGTGACTAATCCTTTCAGGTGCTGCCAGGTTTCCTGGGAAAGCGGTTTGTTGTCGTTCTTACCTTTACCCTTGTCGGACCACCAGAGCGTATCTCGCGTGGTGTCGTCACGGACAATGTACTTATCCTTTGGTGAACGCCCGGTAAAGATACCGGTATCAACAGCAACGGCGCCCAGATTAGTTAACACTCCGCGCTCGTAGCCTTCCAGATTTGGATCAAGCTCTTCCTGGTACAGCAGGTCGTAGCTGGGATTGTAAACGATATCCTGAACGTCATTGATACCATAAGCCTCGAGATCTTGCGGGGTTAAACTGTTGTTCACACGCATTTCACTGCTCCTTAGCCAATATGTATTACCTGGAATAGTAAGGTTTTTTAGGGATTGTTAACCGCGACAAGGCTCATAGATTTACGCATCCGGCAAAATCACAGATAACTGAATACGCTGCGACTCCTGTCGCAAATAGGCGGATATTATGGCAGGAAACCCTTTTTTGTTGTGGAAAATGTTCCTAAAACGTTAATGGAGAGTATATTTGGCGGGAATCTTGTGAGTGTAATCGCATTCATGTAGGAAAATAACGTAACTCAAACATATGAAATATCGATTCACGTCGCGTTGTGAGGGGCTGAAAGACACCGGTAAGTGCCAATAATTGTGATGTTGATGCGATAATGATCTTTTCCCTTCATTCTGGATTACGACATGGACAGTGTTGAGCTTTCACGTACGACCCGCTGGGGCATGATGTTTATTGGTCTGCTGCAAGGCGTAGTGTGTTACCTGCTGATGACTTACCTCATCCCCCATAACAGTAGCTGGCTGTTCTATGGAATGCCTGTAACGATAGCGCTGACGTCGGCGATTCTGCTTTCTGTGGTCTCGTTTAAACAGCGCGCGCTGTGGTGCTGGATGGCGGTGATCTTCTGCGTCGTACTGGCGATGAGCATCTGGTTGAAGGGGCACGTTGCAGGAGGGAACCGGTGGAATGAGAATGAGATTTTCTTTGTCTACGGTTGGCGCCTCTTTCTCATGGCTATGCTGGCGTTACCCTGGATCCAGTACCAACTCCATACGCGTACCGACCAGGCGCGCTATCCGCAGTTTTACAGCCAGATATGGCTGAATGTTCTGACATTGCTGATCGTCTTTGTCGCCAACGGCCTGTTCTGGATGGTCCTCTTGCTGTGGAGCGAGATGTTTAAGCTGGTCGGTATTCCCTTTTTTAACACGCTATTCTTTGAGACCGACTGGTTTGGTTATGTAACGTTTGGCCTTATTACCGCGCTGGCGGTGATTCTGGCACGTACGCAGTCACGCCTGGTGACGGCGGTACAAAAGCTTCTGACGTTGATCGCCACGGGTCTGTTGCCTCTGGTCGCGTTGTTAGCGCTGATGTTTATGCTGACATTACCCTTTACCGGTCTGGAGGCGATTTCGCAACGGGTGTCTGCGGCGGGGCTGATGTCGACGCTGACGTTGCTGCTCCTGCTATTGATGGTCGTTGTGCGCGAGCCGCAAAAACGCGACTTACCCTATCCAGGGGCATTACGTTATCTGATTAACACCTCACTTCTCGTCGCCCCGGTTTATATGTTGATAGCCAGCTGGGCGCTCTGGGTCCGCGTCAATCAGTATGGCTGGACGCCTGAGCGTCTGCATGGTGCGCTGATCATCGCAGTGCTGCTGGTTTGGTCATTCGGCTACATGGCGAGCATTATGCGCCGTGGACACAATCCACTGGAAATTCAGAGCAAAGTCATCCTCAGTGTTTCGTTACTGTCTCTGGGACTGTTGATTCTGCTGACATCGCCGGTCATTGATGTCTGGCGTATTAGCGTCAACAGCCATATGGCCCGTTATCATAGTGGCCAAATTTCACCGGATCAGGTCAGCCTGTACATGTTGCGTAATAGCGGAAAACCGGGGCGTGCTGCGTTGGAGGCGTTACAAAAGGATGACGCTTTCACTAAGGACAGTAAGCGCAGACGTGATTTAAACGCCATTCTACGCGGGAACCTCGATCCCATGCGGGAACTGACCACAACGCAACTGGCACTGATGGTGATGATTGCGCCGGGTAGCAAAAAACCCGATGACGCATTCTGGCGGTTTGTAAAACAGCAAAGCTACCGTATTAGCTCCTGTGTTGAGCAGGATGCATGCGTGTTAGTGAATCAGGATCTTAACGCAGATGGTCAGCCGGAGCAGGTGCTTTATGCTTTTGGCGAGGGAGAAAGTCTGATCTTTGGCATGAAGGAAAAGCAATGGTCTTTGCTCGGCGCAGCCCAGTTACCTGAAGGATTCACGAAAGCGACGCTTTTGCAGGCGGTGGAAAATCACAGGCTGACTACAGCCCCCAGAATCTGGCGGGATATCACTCTCGATGGGAAACGGTTAGAGATTAACTACTACGCTGAGTAAACGCTGGAACAAGTAGCCCGGCAGAATGGACTGTCTGCCGGGCTATGAACTTAATGCACTTGTGGGTCAGCAGGGGATGCGTTGTTGCGGATCTCAGCAATATCCATCGCGTTAAACAGATAGTGGCTCGCGCAGTAATCGCAATTCATATCGATCTCGCCTTCTTCAGCCAGAATGCTGTCCACTTCTTCGTCCGGCAGGGTTCTTAGCGCATCTGCACAACGCTCACGTGAACAGGTGCATTTGAACACCACGTCCTGCGGATCGTACAGAGTCACCTCTTCTTCGTGATACAAACGCCACAGCACATCATTCGCTGGCAGCGTCAGCAGCTCTTCGGCTTTAATGGTTTCCGTCAGCGTGGCGAGGTGGGTAAAATCATCGGCCTGCGCGTCTTGTGCTGGCATCACCTGCAACAGCATACCGCCTGCTGCTGGCTTGCCATCGACGTCGCCAGTGCGGATAAACAGACGCGTTGGCAGCTGTTCTGAACGCAGGAAGTAATCTTCCAGACAGGCGGCCAGCGTGTCTCCTTCCAGACCCACCACGCCCTGATAGCGTTCACCTTCTTCCGGTGTAATGGTGATCACCAGATAGCCGTTACCGACCAGCGTTTTCAGATCTGCATCTTCAGGGATATCGCCCTGAATGCGCGCGACACCGCGCATCTGCTGCTTGTTGTTACCGTTAATCACCGCCAGGCTCAGCGGGCCATCGCCCTGGAGCTGTACGGTGATATCACCGGCAAACTTTAGCGTAGCGGTCAGCAGGCTGGTGGCGACCAGCAGCTCGGCCAGCACGGTTTTAACCGGCTGTGGGTAAGTATGGTTTTCGAGGATCTGTTGCAGGGTTTGTGAAACGGTTACCAGCTCGCCGCGCACGGCAAAGTTTTCAAACAGATAACGATGTAATTGGTCATGTTGCGGCATAATCATCTCTCTTGCGGGTGACAGTCATTCACTGTCGCCGTGTTTAAATCGTAACAGGTCGCGGCGCTCTTTTTTGTCCGGTCGCCTGTCCGGGTGCGGCATGGTCAACGCGTTAAGTTTACGCGCCAGCGCTATTTTTTCGCGCTTTTCCACGCTTTGCGCGGTTTCTTCGTACAGCGTAACGGCTTCCGTTGCCGGGCGACGCTGTTCGGTAATGGCCTTAATAATCACCGTCCGCTCGTCATTTCCCTGGCGCAAGGTGAGGGTGGCATTCAGCTCGACAATCTTGCTCGGCTTACTGCGCTGCCCGTTGTAATGCACCTTACCGCCTTCAACCATTTCGCGAGCTATCGCACGCGTTTTATAAAAACGCGCAGCCCACAGCCATTTATCCAGCCTGACGTCAACAGGGGGCTTCTCTTTCATGGCATCTCCTTCACATCAGTGAGGGGATCAGTCGGCGGTAGTCATTCAGTGACGGATGGCGTGCATACTGTTTTTCCGCAATACCTGAATCGGGATTGGTCACGCCGAGGCAGTAACGAATGCCGAATTGAGCAGCGGCGTCGAGAATGGCTTCGCTGTCGTCAATAAACAGCGTTTTCTCAGCACGCATTCCCGTTTCTTCAGCTACAGCGTGCCATAACCGCTGATCCTCTTTGGGATAACCAAATGTATGGGTGGAAAGTAATAAATCAAGGTGTGAGGCCAGACCGGTATGCTCCAGCTTCACCGCCAGGTTATGTGGATGCGCGTTGGTCAGCAAAATACGGCGCTTGCCGCAGGCCTTTAAGGCATCAAGAAAGGGGACAGTATCTTCGCGCAGCACGGCGCGTGGCCCTTGGGCTGTCGTCATGGCACAAATATCCAGACCCAGGCGTTCGCTCCAGTAATCCAGGCAGTACCAGTTTAGCGTATGTTGCACGGCGTGATATTGCTGGCGAATATAGTTCTGGGCTTCCTCGGGAGAGATCCCCTGCTGCGCGCCATACGTTTCCGGCACCAGTTTTTGCCAGAAATAGTTATCGAACGCCAGATCGAGCAGTGTGCCGTCCATATCCAGCAGCACGGTGTCGACGTCCTGCCAGGCGATATCAATATGCATAGGAACTCCCAAAGGAAAACAGATGCGCGACAGGGTAGCATATCCTGTCGCGCGGGCGTGTTATCGAATGAGGCTTTCCGGATCGTCAATCAGCGTGGGATTTAGGCAACTTTCGTAGTATCCCTGAATTTCTGCGATGCGTGAGCGGTGGCGCTGGTAGCGTCTGAACGCCTGAATGCCGTTATAGAGCGCACAACCCAGCATGGAAAACATCAGCAAGGTGGTGCCGAGGTAACGCCACAGGCCTGAACGATCCGGGATACGGTGCAGCCCGATGTGCTGGGTTCCATTGGCATCGGTCGTGACATTGGTGACGATCCCTTCCGCGCGGAATGGTGTCTGCATGAGCATCTGCGCCAGACGCTGGAAGGCGTTCCACTGCTCCTGAGGCGGATAGTCATACAACGATGTGGCAGGCCAGGGCTGATCGACCAGATCGCTGCCTTCGTCACTGATAATCAGGAAGCCGCCAGGCGCAGGGCTGTTCAGTGCCTGAGCGGCGCGGGCGGTCTCACGTGCAATAAACGGCGCAGTGGAGGTATTGACCAGGTTATCCAGCGACTCGGCGCTGACCGGGCGCAGCAACACGTTTACACCATCCAGCTTACCTGCGTTGGCCCGCTTCACCAGCGCGGTCCAGTCTTTACTGTTACCCAGATTGACCAGCGCATTTTTCAGGCGCACACATTCATCTTCGGCGGCGCACAGGTCGGCAGTCTTCAGGACAATCTCACCAAAGTCATCCAGTAATACCATGCCGGATTTCTGAATGGCCGATCGTAACGATGCGCTGACACGGGAATCATCATCGGGTTTGGGGTGTAGTTGGCGGCTGACGGCCTGCGTGAGTGCCGTCGCTTTATTCACCAAATCGGACTCGGGCAGCGGCAGCGCGCGTGCATCATTCCAGATAATCTGTGAGCAATCGAAAGGTAGAAAAGGCGTGGTGGGCTGTGCGTTCCAGCTTCCGGATGTGTGAATATTGCACATTCCCGTACCGCTCAGATGCAGGGTATCGCCGACGCGAACCCCGGCGTTTTCGAGCTGCTTAACGCTGGTGGCCTCGATAGTTTGCGCGCCTTTCATCCAGGACAGCGTGAATTTTATCGGCATATCCAGCGGGATCCAGAACAGCAGCATCAGCAGGACCAGCAACGATCCCCCTGCGATAACAGCGCTACGTAGCCAGTGCTGCAAGGGGAAGTTTTTCACTTCGTCATGCAAGGATAAAAAACGCCCCTGGCGGACAACATGGCGATCGAGATAAATATCGATATCCGTTTGTTGCCCGAGATCTTGCGCAATGTAGGGCTGCCAGTGAGGCGGATAAATCAGATCGATAATACCCAGTGAGATATTATTAATATGTTCCTGGTCGTTTTCGCCAAACAGCCCCCAACGACGCGGGGTTCCGCGCAGGCAATGGATCTCCCGCAGGGCAGTTTTAGACGGCGGGGCGAACAGTCCCCACAGGCCCGCAGCCAGCAGCAATACGGCACCACCGGCCAGCCACGGTACAAAGCCATCCGGCACGATTAGGCAAAAGAAGAACAACAGGAAAGATGCGGCAATCAGCAACGCCTCGCGAAGTCCTGCCGGGCGGCTCAGCGCATACTCTTCATGTGTTTCCTGGCGAATATTTAGCAGCTCAATTTGCTCGCTTTCTTCACCACGAATAGAGGCCTGCGTCGATGCAGTATGCTGTAGCGCATAGCCACGCGCTTCCTGCATGTACTCTTGCAGCGTATGACCGTTTAACGAGATCACCAGCGGTAGCGTATTTGTGTGGATCAGCTCAACGCTATTTTCGTCATTGATGTATTGTTCCCAGAAGGGAGGCAAATGCACTTCGACGGAATCCAGATAATAACGCCACTTATTGGGATCGTCCGTGGTGATACCGTAGCGCGTAATCGAATGGGTCAGCACGATGACGCTATTACTTTGGGCATTCAGTGTGAGCGATACAGGGGCGGCGCTGGCGCCTGTTGGGCCAGGTATCTGCTGATTTTGACTCAGGTTTTCCAGGTAGTTTTCGACTGCGCTGCGCTCTTCGGGCGTCAGTTTACGCTTATTGGCGTCTGAGAAAACGTTACTCCAGGGCAGTTTTTGCCGCCTGGATTTTGATCTGAGTCGCCACCCTGCAAGTAACGAGCAGGCCAGCAAAGCAGCTAAAAAAATCAGAATGGTGCTCATGCTTTCCCCATCTTACTTAGTCTGTCAGGCGTGGTCAGTCGCACCCTGGAAAATAATCGTGATTCTGTCGTTGGCTATCGGCAAGCGTGGAGTTGAACTTGAGCATCTTTAAAGTACAGCCCAGTAAATGCGAATCATAGCAAAATCACCAAAAACGGCATATCAGCAAATTCCTGGAGTTATTTCAACCTATTGACTTTTAATTTGAAATGGGAATTAACTTTTAGTACGTTACATAAATGTAAATAAACGGCAATTCACATTGCCGAAACCGTGCGGTATATCGCACAATGACCCCAGATTTCACGGCAAAGACTCTCACGATGAGCAAATCATTACAAAAACCCACGATTCTGAAAGTGGAAACCGTCGCACAATCCCGGCTGTTTAAAGTCGAAAGTGTTGACCTTGAGTTCAGCAACGGCGTACGCCGCGTCTACGAACGTATGCGTCCGTCCACGCGCGAAGCGGTAATGATTGTGCCGATTGTTGATGACCATCTGATTCTCATCCGCGAGTACGCGGTCGGGACCGAATCTTATGAGCTTGGTTTTTCCAAAGGGTTAATCGATCCCGGTGAAAGCGTGTTTGAAGCGGCGAATCGGGAGCTGAAAGAAGAGGTCGGGTTTGGGGCAAATGACCTGACGTTTTTGAAAAAACTCAGCATGGCACCGTCCTATTTCTCCAGCAAGATGAACATCGTCGTGGCCGAGGACCTGTATCCTGAATCGCTGGAAGGTGATGAACCCGAGCCGTTGCCGCAGGTGCGCTGGCCGCTGGCACATTTGATGGATTTGTTAGAAGACCCGGACTTTCACGAAGCGCGTAATGTAAGCGCGCTGTTTCTGGTGCGTGAATGGCTGAAAGGGCAGGGACGACTGTAGCGTATAGCGCCGGAAGGTGACGCCAGAGGCGTCTTATCCGGCCTACCATGTTGCGTTAAGTAGGCCGGATAAGCGAAGCGCCATCCGGCAATAGATCAGAACAGTTCGTGAGCCTCACCATTATCAATAATGGTGGTCCCCACTTCATGTACCGCCTGCTGTGTGGGCTGAGTCCCTTCAATAAAATACTCTTCGCGACTGTTGCCGCCGCTCGCCAGTTGACCGGTGCTGCGATCGATATTGACCGTTACGATACCTGGCGGTGGCGTCAGCGGCTGCTCTGGTACGCCCTCTAACACACTCTTCATATAGGCATCCCACGCTGGCTGGGCACTCTTCGCCCCCCCTTCATAGCCGGAGATCTGATCTTTGATCGCACCCGAGGCCGTAGAGTGTCCAAGGTTACGGCGATGGTCATCAAAACCAATCCATACCGAGGTCACGACCCCTGGGCCGTAGCCGGAGAACCAGGCATCTTTCGAGCTGTTGGTGGTCCCGGTTTTACCGCCGATATCTCGACGCTGTAAATCACGACCTGCACGCCAGCCGGTACCCATCCAGCCTGGCCCACCAAAGATATTGGTGTTCAGCGCGCTTTTAATCAGGAACGCCAGCGGCGTGTTGATCACATGCGGGGCGTATTCCTGGGTCCCGCTTTGCGCGACCAGCGCCTGATTCGCCTGCTCAAGTTGCGGCATTGGCACCGCGGCATTCTGCTGTTCCTGAGAAATGGCAACGTCTTCAACGTTACTGTTTTCCAGCACGTTAGATTTCTGGGTGTCGCCATAAATCACCGGAATATCACACTCCGGACAGGCAATTTTGGGCTTCGCTTCGAAGATAATACCGCCCTGATCGGTTTCAATCTTGCTGATGAAGTACGGATCAACCAGGAAACCACCGTTGGCCATCACCGCGTAGCCGCGGGCAACCTGCAGCGGGGTGAACGAGGCGGAACCCAGCGCCAGCGACTCGGTATGAACAATATTTTGCGCCGGGAAGCCAAAACGTTGCAGATACTCTGCTGCGTAATCTACGCCCATCGCGCGCATGGCGCGGACCATCACCACGTTCTTCGACTGACCCAGCCCCTGACGTAAGCGGATAGGGCCGGCATATTGCGGCGGTGAGTTTTTCGGCTGCCAGTCAGAACCTGCGCCCGCATCCCAGCGGGAAATTGGGACGTCATTCAGCATACTGGCCAGCGTCAGGCCTTTATCCATTGCCGCGGTGTAGAGGAACGGTTTGATATTCGAACCGACCTGACGTAACGCCTGGGTAGCACGGTTAAACTTGCTCTGGTTGAAATCAAAGCCACCAACCAGCGCCATTACCGCGCCGTTTTGCGGATTGATGGAGACCAACGCGGAATTGACGTCAGGAACCTGCGCCAGCCACCAGGCGTCACCGACCTGGCGGACCCAGATTTGCTGACCCGTCTGGACAACATCGGTCACTTTTCGCGGCGTCGGGCCCTGTTGGGTATCGGAGCGGTAAGGACGCGCCCAGCGCATGCTTTCCATACGCAGCGCCACCGATGTGCCGTCCGCCAGCGTGGCGGTCGCTTCCTGTGGATTTGCGTTGGTGACCACCGCCGGCAGCAGCGGTCCGTAGGTCGGCAGCGCTTTTAGTGAGTCGGTGATTTTCTTGGTGTCCCAGGCGCTTTCGCCCACTTTCCATAGCACGTTTGACGGGCCACGGTAGCCGTGGCGCATGTCGTAATCCATGACGTTATTACGGACCGCCTGCTGGGCCGCCTGTTGGACTTTACGCGTAATGGTGGTGGTGATGCGATACCCGTCTTCATAGGCTTTTTCACCATAACGGCTATACATTTCCTGGCGCACCATTTCAGACAGATACGGCGCAGAGAAGGCAATTTCCGGCGCGTGATAGTTGGCGTCAATAGCTTCGCTGCGTGCCTGATCGTACTGGGCCTGCGTGATGTAGTTTTCGCTCAACATACGCGACAGCACTACGTTACGTCGCGCGGTAGCCCGGTCCATTGAATAGAGCGGGTTGAAGGTTGACGGTGCTTTTGGCAGACCGGCGATGACTGCCATCTCGCTTAAGCTGAGCTGGTCGACCGTCTTACCGAAATAGACTTGTGCTGCGGCACCAACGCCATAGGCGCGATACCCCAGGTAGATCTTATTCAGATAAAGCTCGAGGATCTCATCTTTGCTCAGCAGTTGCTCGATGCGGATCGCGAGGAAGACCTCTTTGATCTTACGCATCAGCGTGCGTTCCGGGCTGAGGAAGAAGTTTCTCGCCAACTGTTGGGTGATGGTACTCGCCCCTTGCGACGCGTGCCCGGAGAACAGCGCAACGCTGGCCGCACGGAAGATCCCCACCGGGTCAACGCCGTGGTGCTCATAAAAGCGGCTGTCTTCGGTGGCGATAAAGGCTTTGACCATTTCCGGCGGCATCTGATCCAGCGTGACCGGAATACGACGTTTCTCGCCATATTGCGCGATCAGTTCGCCGTCAGCGCTGTAAACCTGCATCGGGATCTGCAAACGCACATCTTTTAACGTCGCGACGTCAGGTAATTGCGGCTCAATATAGCGATAGAGGCCATAAATCGAGCCTGCTCCCAGCAGGATGCAACATACTGCAAGGATTAATAAATACTTTACGAACTTCACTGGAGATTTCCCATTTAGTGGCATTTGGGCAGTTTATAAACAAACGCGCGGTAGTATAAAGGCAAGCCAGACGCATTGATATACCCGTTAAAGCAACGGGTGATAAGGAGATCATCAGCAATGGCTTTCAATATCTGGCAAATTGGTCTGCATATTCAGCAACATGACGTGCTGGCTGTGGCCGTCGTTCGCGACGCCTCCGGTTGGTTTCTACAGCGCTGGTGGCGGTTGCCGCTGGCGAACCAGACGATTGTCGACGGGCACATTCGCGCACCTGAACAGCTCAGCAAGGTGTTATTGCCGTGGAGTCGTGAACTCCCTCGCAGACACCACATTCATCTGTCCTTTCCCGCCCACAGGACGTTACAAAAAAAGATCCCCCGCCCAGTCATGACGCTGCGTGAGCCAGAACAAACGGCATGGTTGTCTGGGTCGATGGCGCGTGAGCTGGATATGGACCCAGATGCGCTGCAATTCGATTATAGCGAAGACACCTTAAGTCCGGCCTTTAACGTGACCGCCGCGCAAAGCAAAGAGGTGTCGACCCTCCTGACGCTGATGCAAACGCTGAAAGTACAGATAACCGCCATTACGCCGGATGCCAGCGCGTTACAGCGCTTTATACCGTACTTATCGGCGCATCAGCAGTGTCTGGCCTGGCGCGATGACGCGCAGTGGTTGTGGGCGACTCGTTATGCATGGGGGCGTAAACCGGTGGGCGACAGTCACGCTATCGACGATCTTGCTGCAACATTATCGCTTTCCCCGGAAGAGATTGCGTTGTGCGGGCCAGGCCGTTTTGACCCCTTAAGCGTGGTGTCTGTTCGTCAGCCGCCCATTCCGCCTGAAAGTCATATATTTACTATTGCGCTTGGGCTGGCAATGGGGGGAACAGACTGATGATAGCGACCATCAACCTTCTCCCCTGGCGTCAGTCACAGCGGCGCGCCTGCCTGCGGTTTTGGGCTGTTTTATTTAGCGGATCGCTGCTGTTGATCGTTGGCTGTGCACTGAGCTATTACGCTGTCGTCATCGAAGACAACCGGGCAAAAACGGTGAAGATAGCTGCGGAGAAAATGCGGGGCGAGACGCTTGTGGCCCAAAAACCGCATTTACTCCTGCGCCAGCAACAATGGCAACAGCGACAGCTGCGTAAAACGCAGCGAGATCAGACGCGAAGCTGGCAACCGATGCTCGAAGGACTGGCAAATTTACTGCCCGAACAGGTGTGGCTGACAACCCTGACCTGGCAACATGAAGTGCTGGAACTGAGCGGAATGGCGCAGAACTTTAGCGCCCTCAATGCGCTGGAAACGCAATTACGCAAACAGTCCTTTTTTCGCTTAGGCGACCCCGGCGAAACTCAGAAGGATGCGTTGGGACGTTGGCAATTTCACTATCGTCTGACGCGGAGCGTAATGCATGAACGTACTCTGTGATCGTTGGCTGGCCTTGTCGCCGCGTTGTCGAATCGTCTGCTGGGGTGGCTGGAGTGTCACCATGGCGCTGATGGTCATGTTGTGCCTGCTTTATCCGCTACGGCAAGAATGGAACGTACAACGGGAGGAACTGCGGCAGCAACATGCGGCGAACCAGGCGCAATGGCGGAATCTGTACCAACTGGTTACACCGGCTGACCCCACACTTTGGGCTAATGACGAGAATACGATGCCTTTTTCCGCTCTGGATTTTCAGACTCCGCTTTCACGCCTGACTCACTGGCAGCCTTCTGCACAGGGCGGGGAGATGACGCTGAAGCCCGCCTGGGATGCTGTTCCAGCATTGTTTGTCCGGCTGGCGGAACGGGGGATGCAGGTCAACGGTTTTTCTCTTCACCTGGAGAATGCCGAGCTGATGCTAACACTGCAGCTGGAGCGCCTGAATGACGGTTAAGCGTGGACTGTTGGTGGGGATTAGCCTGCTGATACTGACCGGGATGCGTGATCCTTTCCAGCCGCCGGAGGATCGTTGCCATACTACTGAGCTGTCGACGTGGCGTTATCAAGGCGCGGTAAGTCGGGGAGGGCGCCTGATTGGCCTGGTTCAGGATAGTAAAAATACATGGCGGCGGATCGAATTGCATGAGGCGCTGAAGGGGGGATGGACGGTTTCTCATATCTCGGCACAAAGCATAACTATTGAGATGGGTAAAGACTGTGAGCCGTCACGCTGGCAGTGGCAACGACAAGGAGAAGGGCATGAAGCGATGGATAGCCGTGGTGCTGATGATCGTCATCCCCAGCGTGCTGGCGGGAAAAGCGCCAAACGTGACGCTGGTGGTGGATGATGTTCCCGTGGTTCAGGTATTGCAGGCGATGGCTGAGCAGGAAGGAAAAAATCTGGTGATTTCGCCCGATGTCAGCGGCGTGATGTCGTTGCATCTGACGGATGTCCCGTGGAAGCAGGCATTCCAGACGGTGGTGAAAAGCGCCGGACTGGTGTTGCGCCAGGAGGGGAGCATCCTGCATGTGCATTCGGTAGGCTGGCAGAATGAAAATGTGGCACGCCTGGAGATCGAGCAGGCGCGGCGGCAGGCCAGTCTCCCGCTGGAACATCGCAGCATTGTTTTGCAGTACGCTGACGCCACCGATCTGGCAAAAGCGGGTGAGAAACTGCTGAGCGCCAAAGGCAGTATGACGGTAGATAAACGCACGAACCGACTGCTGCTTCGTGATAACAAACCTGCGCTGATGGCGCTGGAAACGTGGGTGGCACAGATGGACTTGCCGGTTGAACAGGTCGAACTGGCGGCACACATTGTGACGATTAACGAAAAAAGCCTACACGAGTTGGGCGTGAAATGGTCGCTGGCCGACGGCACGCAAGCGGGGACGGTGGGCAACGCCACTACAATGACCAGCGATCTCTCTGTGTCCGCAGCGACGTCGCGTGTGGGGTTTAACATTGGTCGTATCAATGGTCGTCTACTGGAACTGGAGCTGTCTGCACTGGAGCAAAAACAGCAGCTTGATATCATCGCCAGCCCACGATTACTGGCTTCTCACCTGCAACCTGCCAGTATTAAGCAGGGCAGCGAGATCCCTTATCAGGTCTCCAGCGGGGAAAGCGGAGCCACGTCCGTTGAGTTCAAAGAAGCCGTACTGGGAATGGAGGTGACGCCAACCGTGCTGCAAAAAGGGCGAATTAGACTAAAGTTGCATATCAGCCAGAATGTCCCCGGGCAGGTGTTACAGCAGGCGGATGGCGAAGTACTGGCTATCGATAAGCAGGAAATTGAAACGCAGGTCGAGGTAAAAAGCGGAGAGACAATCGCGCTGGGTGGGATTTTTTCGCATAAAAATAAATCTGCGGCGGACAGCGTGCCGTTGTTAGGCGATATCCCCTGGCTTGGATATTTATTTCGCCATGACGGTAAAGAGGATGAGCGGCGCGAGTTAGTGGTTTTTATCACGCCCAGACTGGTCTCGAGCGAATAATTTATGCATGAAAAGCCGTTGTTTTTGCACTGGACATGTTTCAGAAATTTGACGTGCGGGTGTATTTAGCATACAAGGAGTACCGATTTGAGCGTCGGTCGTTTTCTTTACTTGTGCACCGGTAATACGCTTTGCCTTTCTGGTGGTGTGTCATGGGTTGATTTGGCGTCATTTGGCCGTGCGATTCGTTGCCAGGCCTGATGTTTGCAGGGCAATACGCCTGCCACGACCAGAAATGCGAAAGGTTTGGTGATTTATTCAGTTGCCAAACCCGCTTGAGTATTGAGATAATTTTCAGTCTGACTCTCGCAATATCTTATGAGGTTTCAGTTCATGTCCTGCTGCGCTGAGTGTCTGCGAAGCGGGTTTACCATTAACGAATAGTCTTAGTAGTACCGAAAAAATGGCAGAGAAACGCAATATCTTTCTGGTTGGGCCTATGGGTGCCGGAAAAAGCACTATTGGGCGCCAGTTAGCTCAACAACTCAATATGGAATTTTACGATTCTGATCAAGAGATTGAGAAACGAACCGGAGCTGATGTGGGCTGGGTCTTCGATGTAGAAGGTGAAGACGGCTTCCGCGATCGCGAAGAAAAAGTCATCAACGAGTTGACGGAAAAACAGGGTATTGTGCTGGCAACTGGCGGTGGCTCTGTTAAATCACGTGAAACACGTAACCGTCTTTCCGCGCGTGGCGTCGTGGTCTATCTTGAAACGACAATTGAAAAACAACTTGCGCGAACTCAACGCGACAAGAAACGCCCACTGCTGCAGGTAGAATCACCGCCTCGCGAAGTTCTGGAAGCGTTGGCTGACGAACGCAATCCTCTGTATGAAGAGATTGCTGACGTGACCATTCGCACCGATGATCAGAGCGCTAAAGTCGTGGCAAACCAGATTATTCATATGTTGGAAAGCAACTGATTCTGGCTTAATACACTCGTCTGCGGGTACAAGTAACTAAGGTGGATGTCGCGTCATGGAGAGGATTACAGTCACTCTCGGGGAACGTAGTTACCCTATCACCATCGCGGCTGGTTTGTTTAATGAGCCGGCTTCATTCTTACCGCTGAAATCGGGCGATCAGGTTATGTTGGTGACCAACGAAACCCTGGCTCCCCTTTATCTCGATAAGATTCGCGGCGTACTTGAACAGGCGGGTGTTAATGTTGATAGCGTCATCCTTCCCGACGGCGAGCAGTATAAAAGCCTGACGGTGCTGGATACGGTATTCACAGCATTACTGCAAAAACCGCACGGTCGCGATACCACGTTGGTTGCTCTTGGCGGCGGCGTGATTGGCGATCTTACCGGTTTTGCAGCCGCCAGCTATCAGCGCGGCGTACGTTTTATTCAAGTTCCGACAACGCTGTTGTCGCAGGTTGATTCCTCCGTTGGCGGCAAAACCGCCGTAAACCATCCCCTCGGCAAGAACATGATTGGTGCTTTTTACCAACCCGCTTCCGTGGTGGTGGACCTCGACTGTCTGAAAACGCTTCCTGCGCGTGAACTGGCGTCGGGTCTGGCGGAAGTGATCAAATACGGCATCATCCTTGACGGTGAATTTTTCAGCTGGCTGGAAGACAATCTGGACGCATTACTGCATCTGGACGGTCCGGCAATGGCGTACTGTATCCGCCGTTGTTGTGAGCTGAAGGCAGAAGTTGTCGCAGCAGACGAGCGCGAAATGGGCTTACGTGCTTTACTGAATCTGGGACATACGTTTGGCCATGCAATCGAAGCTGAAATGGGTTATGGCAATTGGTTACATGGTGAAGCGGTGGCCGCAGGTATGGTAATGGCTGCTCGTACGTCAGAACGTCTGGGTCAGTTTTGCTCCGCGGACACGCAGCGCATCATTACGCTGCTGAAGCGGGCAGGCTTACCGGTTGATGGACCACGTGAGATGTCCACTCAGGCCTATTTACCGCACATGCTGCGAGATAAAAAAGTGTTGGCGGGGGAGATGCGTTTAGTGCTTCCGTTGGCAATAGGGAAGAGTGAAGTGCGCGGCGGAGTGTCGCACGAGGTGGTTCTTAACGCTATTGCTGATTGCCAGCAGGCGTAACAACAAGAAAGGTCCGGCTTGCGTTGTAAGGCGTAAGTCTTTTAGCTTCAGGTTATGTGCAACGTCGTAAGCATTAACCTTTGAGTGGGGTGTTAAATGGATGAATTCAAACCAGAAGACGAGCTGAAACCCGATCCCAGCGATCGTCGTACTGGTCGTTCTCGTCAATCGTCTGAACGCGATAATGAGCCGCAAATCAATTTTGATGATGTTGATCTGGATACTGACGATCGTCGTCCAGCGCGCGCGCGTAAAGAACGTGACGAAGAGCAAGACATTGAAGAAGACTATGAATCTGATGACGATACCGTGGATGAAGAGCGTGTAGAACGCCGTCCGCGTAAGCGTAAGAAGGCCGCCAGCAAACCTGCCTCTCGTCAATATATGATGATGGGTGTGGGGGTACTGGTGCTGCTGCTGTTGATAGTCGGCATCGGTTCAGCGTTGAAAGCCCCCTCATCTCCCTCTTCCAGCGATCAGACGGCGTCTGGCGAGAAGAGTATCGATCTTTCTGGCAATAGCGCGACCGATCAGGCGAGCACCACTCAGCCTGCAACGACTGCTGAGCAACCGGCTGGCAATGCGCAGCAGGATGTTTCTCTGCCGCCAATTTCTTCTACGCCAACTCAGGGGCAAGCACCTGTTGCCGCTGAAGGTCAACAGCGTGTTGAAGTTCAGGGCGATCTGAATAATGCCCTGACGCAACCGCAAGGTCAGGAACAGGTGAACAACGTGGTTGTGAACTCCACGCTGCCAACCGAACCTGCTACCGTTGCACCTGTTCGCAATGGCACTACGGCGCGTCCTGCAACAACGGAGCCTGCTGAGCGTCACGCGACTGCGCGTCCGGAACGCAAACAGGCCGTTATTGAGCCGAAGAGCAAACCGCAGACGACCGTGAAAGCAACGCCGACAGAGCCAAAACCTGTTGCCCAGGCGAAGCGCACTGAACCGACTGCGCCAGTGACTGCACCGGTTACTACGACCAAAGCACCTGCGGCAACGACTGCGCCAAAAGCGACAGCTGAGCCTAAAGCAACCGTCAGTACCACCACACCTGCGCAGACTGCTACTCCTGCGCCAACTGCGGCAACGCCTGTAGCGGGCGGAGCAAAAACGGCAGGTAATGTTGGGGCGTTAAAATCAGCGCCGTCCAGTCATTACACTCTGCAGCTCAGCAGTTCTTCTAACTACGACAACCTGAACGGTTGGGCGAAGAAAGAGAACCTGAAGAACTACGTGGTGTATCAGACGACGCGTAACGGTCAACCGTGGTATGTTCTGGTGACGGGTGTATATGCATCTAAAGACGATGCAAAACGTGCGGTGTCTACGTTGCCAGCCGACATTCAGGCGAAAAACCCGTGGGCGAAACCGCTGCATCAGGTTCAGGCCGATCTGAAGTAAGATAGGATATGTTCTGCAATGGTTTGATGTTTCGCCCAATTGCGGGACAAAGACTAAAGCGCAGGATGCTGTCGGAGCTTTCTCCACAGCCGGAGAAGGTGTAATTAGTTAGTCAGCATGAAAAAAAATCGCGCTTTTCTGAAGTGGGCAGGGGGAAAATACCCCCTGCTTGATGATATCAAACGGCATTTGCCTCAGGGCGAATGTCTTGTCGAACCCTTCGTGGGTGCAGGGTCGGTGTTCCTCAACACCGACTTTTCTCGTTATATTCTTGCCGATATCAACAGCGACCTCATCAGTCTCTATAACATCGTGAAGTCGCGTACCGATGAGTATGTGCAGGCTTCGCGCGAGCTGTTTGTCCCTGAGACCAATCAGTCTGAGGTGTACTATCAGTTTCGGACAGAATTTAACGCCAGCCAGGATCCGTTCCGACGTGCGGTACTGTTCTTATACCTCAACCGTTTTGGTTACAACGGCCTGTGTCGGTACAACCTGCGTGGCGAATTTAACGTGCCGTTTGGCCGTTATAAAAAACCCTACTTCCCGGAAGCAGAGTTGTATCATTTTGCCGAAAAAGCGCAGAATGCAGAGTTTCATTGCCTCTCCTATGAAGAGTGCATGGAGCGTGCTGATATCAACTCTGTGGTTTATTGCGACCCGCCTTATGCGCCGCTGTCGGCGACGGCGAATTTCACCGCGTATCACACCAATAGCTTTAGCCCGAAAGAGCAGGCGCATCTGGCCGAAATGGCAGAAAAGCTGGTCAGTAAGCAGATCCCGGTGTTAATTTCGAACCATGACACGCCCGATACGCGCGAGTGGTACCGAGCGGCGAAGCATTTTCAGGTAAAAGTGCGGCGCAGTATAAGCAGCAACGGCGGCACACGTAAAAAGGTGAATGAACTGCTGGCTCTGTACAAACCAGGAGTCGTAACGCCTGCGAAAAAATAATTCTCAAGGAGAAGCGGATGAAACAGTATTTGATTGCCCCCTCAATTCTGTCGGCTGATTTTGCCCGCCTGGGTGAGGACACCGCGAGCGTTCTGGCCGCCGGTGCCGATGTCGTGCACTTCGACGTCATGGACAACCATTATGTACCTAACCTGACTATCGGGCCGATGGTACTGAAATCGCTACGCAATTATGGGATTACCGCCCCTATTGATGTGCATCTGATGGTGAAGCCGGTTGACCGTATTATCCCGGACTTCGCTGCCGCTGGCGCCAGCATCATTACTTTTCACCCGGAAGCCTCCGAACACGTCGATCGCACCTTACAGCTGATCAAAGAGAATGGCTGTAAAGCGGGCCTGGTGTTCAACCCGGCCACGCCGCTGAGCTACCTGGACTACGTTATGGATAAGCTGGATGTGATCCTGCTGATGTCCGTTAACCCCGGTTTTGGCGGCCAATCTTTCATTCCGCAAACGCTGGAAAAACTGCGTGAAGTCCGCCGTCGTATTGATGAGTCTGGCTATGACATTCGTCTGGAAGTTGATGGCGGCGTTAAGGTGAACAATATCGGCGAAATCGCCGCAGCGGGTGCGGATATGTTTGTCGCAGGTTCCGCGATTTTCGACCAACCTGACTACAAAAAAGTCATTGATGAAATGCGCCATGAACTGGCGAAGGTAAGTCATGGATAAATTTCAGGATATTCGGGGCGTAGCTTTTGACCTCGACGGTACGCTGGTTGATAGCGCGCCGGGATTAGCCGCCGCAGTGGATATGGCGCTGTACGCGCTGGAATTACCCACTGCAGGCGAAGAACGTGTGATTACCTGGATTGGTAATGGCGCAGATGTATTGATGGAGCGTGCACTCACCTGGGCTCGCCTTGAGCGCGCTACGCTGCGTAAAACGACGGGCAAACCGCCCATCGATGACGACATTCCTGCCGTTGAGCAGGTGCGTATTTTACGTAAGCTGTTTGACCGCTATTACGGTGATGTTGCCGAAGAAGGGACGTTCTTATTTCCCCACGTTGCCGATACGCTGGGCGCGCTGTATGCGAAAGGCCTGCCGTTAGGTCTGGTAACCAACAAGCCGACACCGTTTGTGGCACCGCTGCTTAACGCACTGGACATCGCCAAGTATTTTAGTGTGGTCATCGGCGGTGACGACGTGAAAAATAAAAAACCGCATCCCGATCCGCTGCTGCTAGTGGCCTCACGTATGGGGATTGCGCCTGAAAAATTGCTCTTTGTGGGTGATTCGCGCAATGATATTCAGGCGGCAAAAGCCGCTGGCTGTCCTTCGGTTGGTCTTACGTATGGGTATAACTACGGTGAAGGGATCGACCTCAGCCAGCCGGATGTAATATATGACAGCATTAATGACCTTCTGCCCGCACTCGGGCTTCCGCATAGCGAAAATCAGGAATTGAAAAATGACTAAGCCCATCGTTTTTAGTGGCGCACAGCCCTCAGGTGAATTGACCATTGGCAACTATATGGGTGCGCTGCGTCAATGGGTAAACATGCAGGATGATTACCACTGCATCTACTGTATCGTGGACCAGCATGCTATCACCGTCCGCCAGGACGCGCAGAAGCTGCGTAATGCTACGCTGAATACGCTGGCGCTGTATCTGGCGTGTGGTATCGATCCTGAGAAAAGCACCATTTTCGTTCAGTCCCACGTGCCGGAACATGCACAGTTAGGCTGGGCGCTGAACTGCTACACCTATTTTGGTGAACTGAGCCGCATGACCCAGTTCAAAGATAAATCTTCCCGTTACGCTGAAAACATCAATGCCGGTCTGTTCGACTACCCGGTACTGATGGCAGCCGATATTCTGCTGTACCAGACCAATCTGGTACCGGTAGGGGAAGATCAGAAACAGCACCTGGAACTGAGCCGTGACGTCGCCCAGCGTTTTAACGCACTGTATGGTGACATCTTCAAAGTGCCTGAGCCGTTTATTCCGAAATCCGGTGCGCGCGTGATGTCCCTGCTGGAGCCGACGAAGAAAATGTCTAAGTCGGATGACAACCGCAACAACGTGATCGGCCTGTTGGAAGATCCGAAATCTGTGGTGAAGAAAATCAAACGCGCCATGACGGATTCCGATGAGCCGCCAGTTGTTCGTTACGATGTGCAGAATAAAGCGGGTGTTGCCAACTTGCTGGATATTCTCTCTGCCGTAACGGGTAAGAGCATCCCAGAACTGGAGCAGCACTTTGAAGGCAAGATGTATGGCCACCTGAAGGGTGAAGTTGCCGATGCCGTTTCCGGTATGTTGACTGAGCTTCAGGAACGTTACCACCGTTTCCGTAACGATGAAGCCTTCTTGCAGCAAGTGATGAAAGATGGTGCAGAAAAAGCCAGTGCGCGCGCAGCAGAAACACTGAAAGCGGTGTATGAAGCAATTGGATTTGTTGCGAAGCCGTAATGTAACGTACGGCTAAAATAAAAGCCGGATTATCTCCCATACTGTTTAATATTATAACGGCATGGGAGATAACCCGGCTTTATATATTTATACGGAATATAAATAATTACAGCGCAGTGTCACCGCAGCCGCCAATGATTTTAGAAATAGAAATGGCTGGGTGCAGAAAATAATCGTAATCACAGGTCTTGTTTTTGTTCTGAACGCTACCGGTGCAGGCAGTCAATGTGGAGAGAGCCAGCAATACTGCAGCAGCTTTAAGCATGTTTTTCATTTAATAATCCCTATCAATCAATAAAATATCAGTATGCCAATTCCATATGCTTCGAAAAACACGTAGTGAATTAAGCTTGCTATATATAACGCGACCAGGAAGTTATTACTTGTTCTTTTAACTTAATAGTAGGTTTAAGAATTTTTAAATAATAATAATTGATGATGAGTAAAGATGAAGGATAATGACTGGAAGAGTAATCAAAAGACGGCGCTATGCAGAAAACATAGCGCCTGAATATTAATGGTTTGAGAACCAGTTCAGCTTATCGCGCAGGCCAACCACGCGACCAACAATGATCAGCGCCGGGCTTTCCACCTGTTGCGCCAGTTCACCGAGTTGCGTCAGTACACCATTGACAACGCGCTGTTTCACGGAGGTCCCGTTTTCGACCAGCGCAACCGGCATGTCTACTGGCATCCCAAACGCGATCAATTTTTCCTGGATAGTGGCCGCCTGATTCAGCCCCATATAGAACACCAGCGTCTGTTTTTCTGCTGCCAGGTTTTCCCAGTCCAGCTCGCCGCCGGTCTTCAGGTGTCCGGTGACCAGGCGTACGCTCTGGGCGTAATCACGATGCGTCAGCGGAATGCCGGAATAGGCAGAACAGCCGGACGCCGCGGTAATACCGGGAACAACAGAGAACGGGATACCTTCGTGGCACAGGGTTTCCAGCTCTTCGCCACCGCGACCAAAGATGAACGGGTCGCCGCCTTTCAGGCGCACTACGCGTTTGCCCTGTTTCGCCTGGTTTAGCAGGATCTGGTTGATCTCTTCCTGCGGTACGCAGTGATAACCCGCACGCTTGCCGACGAAAATACGATCGGCATCGCGACGAACAAGGTTCATGATGTCATCGGAAACCAGGCGGTCATACACCACGACATCGGCCTGCTGGATCTGTTGTAGCCCTTTCAGCGTCAGCAGTCCGGCATCGCCTGGACCGGCACCAACCAGCACTACTTCGCCACGATGGTCCAGCGGTTCGCTGAGCATCTGCTCGGTCGTTTCTTCTATTGCCTGCCGATCGTCGTTTGCCAGAGACTGCGCCAGCCTGTCGTTAACAAACAGCTTTTCCCAGAAGCGGCGACGTTCACCCATACTGGCGAACTGCTTTTTCACCCGGGAACGCAGCTGTCCTGCATACTGCGCGACCTGGCCCAGATGCTGTGGCAACACGGATTCGAGCCTTTCACGCAGCAGTCGTGCCAGAACAGGAGAGGTGCCGCCAGAGGAGACCGCCACCATCAGTGGTGAACGGTCAATAATGGAGGGCATGATGAAACTGGCCGCTTTTGGGGCGTCGACCACGTTACAGAAGATGCGACGTGATTCAGCGGCGTTGCTGACGCGAAGGTTGACGGCATCGTCATCGGTGGCGGCGATCGCCAGCCAGCAGGAGTCGAGCAGGGCTTCGTCAAACGGCCCCTCAACCAGCGTCAGCATGCCTTCATTTGCCCATACGGTGAACTGTGGAATAAACGCTAGCGCATTAACCGTTAAACGGGCGCCTGCTTCCAGCAGTAACCGCGCTTTGCGTTCTGCGACATCACCACCGCCGACGATCAAGCAGTCGCGGTCACGTAGTTGACAAAATATAGGCAAATGATCCACGACATTACCCCTTAATTATTGGCAGCAGCCTCAGTTTGGTTGATTTTTGCCGGAACGGGACGCTCCGATTTTGGCGTAGCATACCAATAACCCAACCCCATGAATACGACACCGGACAAAGTATTACCGAGTGTCACCCACAGCAGGTTATGGCCAATTCCGGACAAGGTATAGGCATCGCTGTGATGACCGAACCAGGAGAGCGCAAATAGCGTCATGTTGGCAACGGAGTGTTCATAGCCGGAAGCGATAAACGCCAGCAGGCACCACCAGATGGCGAGGAACTTCGCCGCACCTTCAGTACGGATCGCCATCCAGATTGCCAGGCAAACCAACCAGTTACACAACGCACCTTTAAAGAACAGTACGCTGGCAGGGGCTGTAGTTTTCGCCAGGGCAACGCTATGTACGATGCTGGTATCGACCGGCAGCAGGCTACCGCCACCCCAGCTGTACAGCAGGGCGACGAACACGGAACCGAGCAGATTTCCCAGCCAGGTTTGCGGCAGAATGGCCCACATCTGACCGTGGCTGATGGTGCCCGCTTTGACGCCAAGCGTCAGGAACATGGTGTGCCCGGTAAACAACTCTGAACCGGCAATAATCACCAGCGTTAAGGCAATACCAAAGGTTGCACCCATCACCAGAGGGCGTACGGATGGATCAAGCAGATTGCCGAGAGTGAAAATAAGAATGATGCCGAGACCGACATAAGCGCCCGCCATGGCGGAACTGACCCAGAAACCGAATGGGTTGTTGGCCGACAGGCGTGCAATGCGCGCAGCGTTAGCCGCACACTTATTGATAGTGTCTGTAAACATGTGTTTGATTATCCTTGAAGAACAAAAAGTAAAATAAAATCGTAACCGTAGGCCGGATAAGGCAGTTATGCCGCCATCCGGCAATGTGCCTGATGGCGCTACGCTTATCAGGCCTACTAAAAAGGCCTACCAATACGTCTAAAAAGGGAGGCATTGCGCCTCCCAATAATTTACTAACCGCGCAACTGCACCATGCCGTCTTTCACCCGGGCTTCGTAGTGCGCCACGGAATGACTTTCGTCCTCCATGCACAGACCGTCGCTGAGGCGGAAGCGCTGTTTTTTCAGCGGGCTGGCAACCCATAGCTCGCCCTGGTGCTCAGCAATAATCCCGCGTGAAAGTACGCTGGACTGGAAGAACGGGTCGATGTTGCTGATCGCAAACACCTGGTCGCTGTGATAAGGACGGAAAATCGCGACTTGCTCTTTACCTAACAGGGCGCAGACGCCTGTTGCAGGCAGAATGTCATCGATTTTGCAGATGTTTTTCCACTGGCTCATGCGTTTTCCTCCACCAGAGTGACCGGGATACGCTCATACGGCGTGGCCGGGCGATGTTGTTCACGTTCAGGCACAACCTGGACATTCGGATCGCGTTTATCGCTGTTGATAAAGTGCTTGAAGCGAACCTGCGCGGACGGCGTGTTGACGGTTTCTGTCCACTCGCATACGACGGCTTCACGCAGACGCGCCATCTCTTCTTCCAGATGCTCGTTCAGGCCCAGTTTGTCGTCAATGATGACAGACTTCAGATACTCGATGCCGCCTTCCAGGTTATCTAACCACGGTGCGGTACGGGTCAGTTTGTCCGCAGTACGGATGTAGAACATCATGAAGCGGTCAAGGTATTTCATCAGCGTTTCACGGTCGAGATCCGCTGCCAGTAGATCCGCATGGCGTGGTTTCATCCCGCCGTTACCACAGACGTACAGGTTCCAGCCTTTTTCAGTAGCGATGATACCCACGTCTTTACCTTGGGCTTCTGCGCACTCACGGGTACAGCCAGAGACGCCAAACTTCATTTTGTGCGGGGTACGAATGCCCTTGTAGCGGTTTTCAAGCTCAACGCCGAAGCCTACGCTATCGCCGACACCATAACGGCACCAGGTGCTACCCACGCAGGTTTTCGCCATACGCAGCGCTTTAGCATACGCATGACCGGTTTCGAAGCCCGCTTCAATCAACTGACGCCAGATTTCCGGCAGGTCATCTTTTTGCGCGCCGAACAGACCAATACGCTGAGAACCGGTGATCTTGGTGTACAGATTGAACTCACGAGCGATACGGCCCACGGCAACCAGACCTTCCGGGGTAATTTCGCCACCGGCAGAGCGTGGGATAACGGAGTAGGTACCGTCTTTCTGGATGTTGGCCAGGAAGTTGTCGTTGGTATCCTGCAGCGGCGTGTGCTGCGGCTTGAGGATGTATTCATTCCAGCAGGAGGCCAGCAGGGAACCGACGGTTGGTTTACATACTTCGCAGCCGTAACCTTTACCGTGTTTCGCCAGCAATTCCTCGAAGGTTTTAATGCCTTCCACGCGGATGAGATGGAACAGTTCCTGACGTGAGTACGGGAAGTGATCGCACAGGTTGTTGTTGACTTCGATGCCCTGTTTCGCCAGTTCGGCATTCAGCACCTGGGTAACCAGCGGAATACAACCACCGCAGCCAGTACCGGCTTTGGTTTCGGCTTTCAGCGCTGCAACGGTGTGGCAGCCTTTGTTAATGGCGGCAACCAGCATGCCTTTGGTGACGTCGAAGCAGGAACAAATCTGCGCGCTGTCCGGCAGTTTATCCACGCCGATGGACGGCTTACCGCTGCCTGAGTGTGCTGGCAGGATCAGTGAGTCCGGGTTTTCCGGCAGTTCGATGGCGTTCAGCACCAGCTGCAGCAGGTTGCCGTAATCGCTGGTGTCACCCACCAGAACCGCGCCCAGCAGCGTTTTGTTATCTTCGCTGACGATCAGGCGTTTGTAGACTTCTTTACTTTCGTCGAGGTAAACGTAGCTACGGGCGCCCGGTGTACGCGCATGTGCGTCGCCGATACCGCCGACATCTACGCCCAGCAGTTTCAGCTTGGCGCTCAGGTCTGCGCCTTCGAACGCGTTTTTGCTACCGAGAATATGGTCAACGGCGACCTGCGCCATTTTGTACCCCGGTGCGACCAGGCCATAAACGCGGTCGTTCCAGCTGGCGCATTCGCCGATAGCGTAGATATCCGGGTCAGAGGTCTGGCAGGTGTCGTTGATCACGATACCGCCACGCTGTGCCACATCAAGGCCGCACTGGGTTGCCAGTTTGTCGCGCGGGCGAATACCGGTGGAGAAGACAATGAAGTCGACTTCCAGTTCGCTGCCGTCGGCAAAGCGCATGGTTTTACGCGCTTCAGTGCCTTGCTGGACGATCTCTTTGGTATTTTTGCTGGTGTGCACACGCACGCCCATGCTTTCAATTTTGCGACGTAACTGCTCGCCACCCATCTGATCCAGCTGTTCAGCCATCAGCATCGGGGCGAATTCAATCACGTGGGTTTCAACGCCTAAGCTTTTCAGGGCACCTGCGGCTTCCAGACCCAGCAGGCCACCACCGACAACGGCGCCGCGTTTACTGCGACGAGCGCAAGACTCAATGGCGTTGAGGTCTTCAATGGTACGGTAAACGAAACAGTCCTGCGTTTCCGAACCTTTAATTGGCGGGATCCACGGGTAGGAGCCGGTTGCCATGATCAGTTTATCGTAATAAACCGTACGACCAGCGCTGGAGTGGATCACCTTCTCCTGGCGGTTGATGGTAATCGCGCGTTCGCCGACTAATACCTTCACGCCGTGCTTCTCGTAGAAGCCTTCACGCACCAGAGACAGCTCTTCAGCAGTGTGGTGAGAGAAGTAAGAAGACAGGTGTACGCGGTCGTATGCTTTGCGGGGTTCTTCACAGAAGACGGTAATATCAAACTTGTCCGCATCGGATTTATCAAGAAGATCCTCAATAAAGCGATGGCCGACCATACCATTACCGATAATAGCGAGTCTGACTTTGCTCATTTTTGCCTCGATTTCTTTTCTATTACTGCCTACCTTAACGATTCAGCAACCCCGCTTATTGATACAAATCAATTTCGCCCTTATATACTCCTTAAGAGGTATATAACTGATTTGTCAGCGTTTTTATAAGTCACGGAATTGACAGGCTTTTCATGTTTGTATGATTAGCGTACAAATTAAGGGGTTTTAGTGTGAATAGGTCAGGATCCTAAGGGTTAGAAAGGGGAGTGATAAATGCCGGATAATCAGAGCCGCTATCCGGCATTCAGGTTTACTGCACAGCCGGTGCGTTATGCTGGCGATGACGCGTGACAAACCCAAGGATAAAGCACATCACGAATACCACAGCATACAGGCCATTCGCGGTTTGTAGTGCGGCCAGAGGACCGCTGTGGGCAACGATCGGACCGGTCACCACGAAGGTTAACATGGTCCCAATGGTGCCGCAGGTCAGGACGAAGTTAACCAGCTTCGGTGAGGCCACTTTAGTCTGCTGGGAGCCGAGGGTGATAATGGTGGTATAGATGGCGCTGGAGAAGAAGCCCAGCGTCAGGATGAACCACGGCATGTGCTCTGGCGTACCGGTGATGAAGAGATACATCAATACGGTTGCCAGTCCTGCCAGCACGGTCAGGATACGCTGCAAATCAAAGAAGCGCAGGATAAAGCTAAACGCCCACATACCCACCATGTAGGACATCCAGAAATCGCTGACCAGTTTACCTGCATCGTTCAGGCTCATGCCGAGGCTTTTGGCGTATTCCGGCACCCAGGAGATAAAACCCAACTGACCGAGGATGTAGCACAGCGCGGCGATGGACAAAAACAGCACACCGATGCCCCACTTCTCTTTCGCCACCGGTGTTTCCGGTTGCTGCGCGTGTTTACCCAGCGCCGGGAACTCACAGCCAAAGGTCAGCAGGAAAATGGCGACGTACACCAGGCCGATACAGGCGTAGACCCAGTACCATTCGATGCTACGTGCCAGCAGGTACGCGGCAACCATCGGGAAAATCATGCCCGCCATGCTGAAGAAGGAATCTGTAAACAGCAGGCGAGATCCACGCTGGCGACCTTCATACATCTGGGTGACCAGGAAAGTACCAATCGACATGGTGATCCCGCTGACGACCCCCAGCACAAACATGGCGGCGGAGAACAGCGCCAGGCTATGCGTGAGCATCAGTCCGGCGACAGCCAGCAGCATCAGAATAAAGCCAAAACGTAGTTGCGTTTTCAACGGGACAATTTCCATCAACCACGCATTCAGAAAAATAGAGATCAGAATACCGGCATTCAGAAAGGTGAAGGTGTTACTCATACTGGAAACGGGCAAATGGAAATAGTCTGCGATGTTTCCCATCACCATCCCGGTGACAATAACCAACGCGCCTGTCAGGGCGTAGGAGAGAAAGCTGATCCATGTGAGCTTGATACGATTGCTGTTAGTCATGACTGGCCTGTATAGAAGTGTAAGGCGCATTGAAGGCGCCGTGAGCGGGCGGATTTTAGGCGTTTTGTTGATGTATTTAAATATTTTTTAGCAACTGCTGTTTCTATTACATATTTCAATGTGATCATGATCACATTGATGCGCGTTGCAAAGCATTTACATTTGTTTCAGGTTCGTAAAATTAAGTAAAGGGATGGCCTTGTCATGGAAGGCTCTTTAGAATCAATTCACTTGCTTCATTTCTGCTCTTGTAAAGGAATTCTCATGCTCAAATCGACTCTGGCGGCTGTTGCAGCTGTTCTCGCTCTTTCTGCCCTCTCTCCCGCAGCACTGGCAGCGAAAGGTGACCCACGTGTACTGCTGACGACCTCTGCTGGTAACATTGAGCTGGAGCTGAACAGCCAAAAGGCCCCGGTTTCAGTGCAAAACTTTGTCGATTATGTAAATAGTGGTTTCTATAACAACACCACGTTTCACCGTGTGATCCCTGGGTTTATGGTACAGGGCGGCGGTTTTACCGAGCAGATGCAGCAGAAGAAACCTAACCCGCCTATCAAAAATGAAGCCGATAACGGGCTGCGCAATACCCGTGGCACCATTGCCATGGCGCGGACCGCAGACAAAGACAGCGCGACCAGCCAGTTCTTTATCAACATTGCGGACAACGCTTTCCTCGATCACGGCCAGCGTGACTTCGGCTATGCCGTTTTTGGTAAAGTGGTGAAGGGGATGGATGTCGCGGATAAGATAGCTCAGGTACCGACCCACGACGTCGGCCCTTACCAGAACGTTCCGTCCAAACCGATTGTTATCCTGTCTGCGAAAGTCCTGCCGTAATCGTATTTTTGCGCGGGCGGTTCCTGCCCGCGTTCTCTCCCTTCTCTGCGTAACCCGAAATTGCTGCTTATACTTGTGGCAAGTGCTGGCTCATTCAGGGAGGTCACGTGAAAAAACTCACCGATAAACAAAAGTCCTGTCTTTGGGAGCAACTGCGAAACGGCAATTTCCAGGCTAGCCGACGTCTGGAAGGCGTGGAGATTCCACGGGTTACGCTGAGCGCTGAAGATGCCCTGGCGCGCCTTGAAGAATTGAGGAGGCACTATGAGCGATAAATTCGGTGATGGGCGAGATCCCTATTTGTATCCGGGCCTGAACGTGATGCGTAATCGTCTCGGGGTCCATCAGGCCCAGCGTCTGGCGCAGGCGGCCTACGAATTGACGGCGCTGCGGGCGGCGACGATTGGGCTGGGCCCGCTAAAACGCGGCCTGCCGCATCTGTGCGCTATTCATCGCCAGCTCTATCAGGATATTTTTGACTGGGCGGGCCATCTACGCGAGGTCGATATTTACCAGGGCGATACCCGCTTCTGCCACTTTGCTTACATTGAGAAAGAGGGCAACGCGCTGATGCAGGACCTGGAAGACGAGTCCTGGCTGGTAGGGCTGTCGGCGGATAAGTTTATCGACCGACTTGCGCATTATTATTGCGAAATTAATGTGCTACACCCATTTCGTATTGGCAGCGGTCTGGCCCAACGTATTTTCTTCGAACAGTTAGCGGTTCATGCCGGGTATATGCTCAGTTGGGAGGGTATCCCGGTCGAAGAGTGGAATCAGGCCAACCAGAGTGGTGCGATGGGCGACCTGTCGGCGCTGCGGGCGATATTTCGTAAAGTGGTAAGCGAAGCCCGAGAAACTGGGTAGAATAGCGCGGTTTTTCTGTACCGGAGCCGCCATGATCCTGCTTATCGATAACTACGATTCTTTTACCTGGAACCTGTATCAATATTTCTGCGAACTGGGCGCAGAGGTCCTTGTCAGGCGCAACGACGAGCTGACGCTGGCGCAAATTGATGCGTTAAGTCCGCAAAAAATCGTTATTTCCCCCGGTCCCTGCACGCCGGATGATGCCGGGATTTCGCTGGATGTCATCCGTCACTATGCGGGAATAACCCCGATGCTGGGCGTCTGTCTGGGCCACCAGGCGATGGCGCAGGCGTTTGGTGCCAGCGTCGTGCGGGCGGCGAAAGTCATGCACGGTAAGACCTCCCCGATTACGCATACCGGGCAGGGCGTTTTTCAGGGGCTGGCGAACCCGCTAACGGTGACGCGCTACCACTCTCTGGTGGTTGCACCTGAGACGCTGCCGGCCTGCTTTGAGGTAACGGCCTGGAGTGAAACGCAGGAGATTATGGGCATTCGCCACCGCGAGTGGGATTTGGAAGGCGTGCAGTTTCACCCGGAGAGTATCCTCAGTGAGCAGGGGCATCAGCTGCTGGCTAATTTCCTCAATCGGTGATTTGTAGTTGCTATTCAGTGACTTTTTATTCATATTTTGTGATTATAATTTCACTAGCATTTCTGCTTAACTGGGTGGTAATGACATGGCAACTGAACAAACTGCAATTACGCGCGCGACATTCGATGAAGTGATTCTGCCGATTTATGCACCGGCAGAGTTTATTCCGGTCAAAGGGAAAGGAAGTCGAGTCTGGGATCAACAGGGTAAAGAGTATGTTGATTTCGCGGGTGGTATTGCAGTTACCGCGTTAGGGCATTGCCATCCGGCCTTGGTCGAAACGTTAAAAACGCAGGGCGAAACCCTGTGGCACACCAGTAACGTTTTCACCAATGAGCCTGCACTGCGCTTAGGCCGCAAAATCATTGATGCGACCTTTGCCGAACGCGTGCTGTTCATGAACTCTGGCACCGAAGCCAATGAAACCGCCTTTAAGCTGGCACGCCATTATGCCTGCGTCCGCCATAGTCCGTTCAAAACCAAAATTATCGCCTTCCATAATGCGTTTCATGGCCGCTCGCTGTTTACCGTTTCCGTCGGTGGGCAGCCAAAATATTCTGACGGCTTTGGGCCAAAACCGGCGGACATTATCCATGTACCGTTTAACGACCTGCATGCGGTAAAAGCGGTGATAGACGATCACACCTGCGCGGTGGTGGTCGAGCCAATTCAGGGCGAAGGGGGTGTTATGGCCGCCACGCCGGAATTCCTGCAGGGCCTGCGCGAACTGTGCGATCAGCATCAGGCATTGCTGGTGTTTGATGAAGTGCAGTGTGGTATGGGGCGTACCGGCGACCTGTTTGCCTATATGCACTACGGCGTGACGCCGGATATCCTGACCAGCGCCAAAGCCCTTGGCGGCGGTTTCCCGGTGAGCGCGATGTTGACCACTCAGGAAATCGCTTCTGCGTTCCATGTCGGTTCGCACGGTTCAACCTACGGCGGTAACCCGCTGGCCTGTGCGGTTGCAGAGACGGCGTTCGATATTATCAACACGCCGGACGTGCTGGACGGTGTGCAGGTCAAACGTCAGGCATTTGTTGCGCATTTACAGAAAATAGATGCTCAGTATGACATTTTTAGCGATATTCGCGGTATGGGGCTGCTGATTGGCGCGGAGCTGAAGCCGCAGTTCAAAGGTCGGGCGCGTGATTTCCTCTACGCCGCTGCTCATGAAGGCGTTATGGTGCTGAACGCGGGGCCGGACGTCATGCGTTTTGCGCCATCGCTGGTGGTGGAAGAGGCGGATATCGATGAAGGGATGCAGCGCTTTGCGCAGGCGGTAGCGAAGGTGGTGGGCTGATTGGTTGATTGCCGGATGGCGGCGTAAACGCCTTATCCGGCCTACAGGGTAAGGTGTGATTCGTAGGCCGGATAAGCGTAGCGCATCCGGCAGTCGATCTTAACCTTTCATATCCCGCAACCGGCGGCTCAGCCAGATACCGTGGTGCGGGCGTTGACGCCATGCCACCGACGAAATGGTGTGCATGGTATTCAGATGCCCCAGTATACGTTGCAGATGCTGCTCCAGGGTACTTAATGGACCGTGGGACAGCATCTCCGACGACTCGAGAATGTTCACATCACCGGAGCTCCCCGGCCCGTCATATTCCAGCCGCTGCTGACAGCGCTGAATCGCAATTTCACAGGACTGCAGATACCGCTGCGCCAAATCCGGCGTCAACATGGTGTGTTCCCGGGCCAGCGTGGTCATCGCATTAATATGTTCGACGATGAACTGGCTGTGCGTGACCCACAGTTTCATATCGGCCAGGTAATGTGAGTTAAATCCTGGCTCCTGCATCGCCTGGTTCAGTGAGTTAAACAGCGTGTTATGCGCCTGGTTGACCCGCATACGCTGATACGCCAGCGGTGTGGCCTGTGGATCGTTGCTGAGGATAAGGCGAATGGCTTCCTGGTCGGCTTCCAGCGCATCGTGGGCGTTTTTGCGCAGCAGGCCGCTTTGCCACTGTGGCCACAGCCAGAGCGTGCCGCCAAAGGCAATCAAACAGCCCAGCACCGTATCGACAAAGCGCGGCACAATAAACTGTTCTCCGTTCAGCGTCAGCAACTGCAGGGTATACACCGCCGTAACCGTAAACCCGACGGTGGCCCAGCCGTAGTTTTTGCGCATGATCAGATAGCTGACGAGGGTGATGACCAGCATGGCCGCCAGTGTAAACCCTTCCGGAATATGAAAGTGCAGCGTGACGCCGGCAATCACCAGCCCGACAAGCGTACCCAGCGAACGATGCAGAATGCGTACCCGCGTGGCACCGTAGCCATTTTGCGTGACGAACAGGACCGTCATCAGGATCCAATAAGGTTTGGGCAGGTGTAAGGCGCTGCCCATCAGGCTGGCGATGCTCAGCATGACGCTGATACGCCCGGCATTACGCAACGCGGGAGATTTCAGCGACAGATAGTTTTTCAGGGCCGGGAGTAACGGCAGGCGGCGCTGTTTGTCGGCCATTAAATCTCGGGCATACAGCGGACGCTGGGTGCGCAGCACGCGGGCAATGCGGCTAAAGTGCCAGTAGCAAAACTGCCCGACCGGGTTTTCCGGGTGCTGGTTGGCAATTTTCTCCAGCGTGCCAATCTGTTTTTCCATCGAAAAGCGTGTTGGCAAGCGGTGATACAGAATGTCATCTGCCAGTACTCGTAACCGGTCGGCGACGGTGCGCGCATTCCAGCGAATCACCTGTTCTGCATGACTGCGTTCGACCAGCTTCTGCACCTCTTCTGGTTGATGCAGGCTGACGGAAATATGCTCCTGCAAATCCAGCGCCTCCTGAAAGGCCCGTAGCAGGCGTTTGTACTCGTTGTTGTGATGCGCCGACAGCATATGCATTTGCTGATAGCACTGGGTGATCAGATCCACCGCTTTTTGCTGGCGAACCAGCAGCGGGGGCAGCGCTTTTTCGGGATCGACGTGCTGGGTTAGCAGGCTGTATTTCGCTTCACAGTAATCGGCCAGTTCGCGATATAACAGGCTGAGCGATTCGCGCAGCGGCTGCTCACGCCACAGCCAGAACCAGAACCAGTTGAACGCGCCGTACCACAAAGTTCCCAGCGCATAGATCAGCAGCGGTTCCCAGACCGGCATGTTGCCAGCCAGGCTTAGCGTGAAAATTGCCGCAATCAGTGAGGCGGGCAGCAGTCGTGCATGCAGCGGGCTTAACTCGGCGGTCACGCCGAGAATCAGCGTCAGGCCGGTAAGGATCAGCGGGAGCGCAATGCTTTCTGCCAGCAATAGCTGCATGATCAGGCTGCATCCGGCAAACAGTGACGCGCCAATAACTAAGCGTTTAAAAAATCGCTTATGCGGGGTATCAAGACCGGCAATATTGCAGCAGGCGGGGACGAGGGAGAACAGCAGCCCCAGATGAAGCTGACCGATGATAAGACCGACAGCCACGGGTAAACACAGCACCAGCGTTTGTCGTAGTGCGTAGTTGATCTCGGGGTGATAAATCAGTCTTCGCCACATCGGTGCAAACAAAAATGGCGCATTACCAGGTAACGCGCCATTTCGACGAGGTTAACGCGTGCCGTAGACGACGATGGTCTTACCGTGCGCGGAGATCAGGTTCTGATCTTCCAGCATTTTCAGGATACGACCAACGGTTTCACGGGAGCAGCCAACGATCTGGCCAATTTCCTGACGGGTGATTTTGATCTGCATGCCGTCCGGGTGGGTCATCGCGTCAGGTTGTTTCGCCAGGTTCAACAGGGTCTGGGCGATACGACCGGTGACATCCAGGAAGGCCAGGTTGCCCACTTTTTCGGACGTTACCTGCAGGCGACGAGCCATCTGAGAAGACAGGCGCATCAGAATATCCGGGTTAACCTGGATTAATTGACGAAATTTTTTGTATGAAATTTCAGCAACTTCACATGCGGTTTTGGCACGTACCCAGGCGCTACGTTCCTGGCCTTCTTCAAACAGGCCTAATTCACCAATGAAATCGCCCTGATTCAGATAAGAGAGGATCATTTCTTTCCCTTCTTCATCTTTGATCAGCACTGCCACTGAGCCTTTAACGATGTAATACAACGTTTCCGCTTTTTCACCCTGGTGAATCAGCGTGCTCTTCGATGGGTACTTATGAATATGGCAATGAGACAAGAACCATTCGAGAGTCGGGTCTGTTTGCGGTTTGCCAAGCACCATGCGCGGTTATCCTCTGTTATAAGCTGTCTCCAGAGTCAGAACACGACGCTGCCTCTGGGGTTGCAAAAATATGCTTCCCGCTACCTGGGAAAGGGGCTGCTAAAAAGTGAACTGCAGCCTGTAATGTGATGTCCTCTGCATACATGCAGTACGTCAATGTATTACTGTAGCATCCTGACTGTTTTAGCATAGCTTTCGCCGTGTGTCTCCTGGTGTCTCGCTTCAGCATGACTCAGGTCGCCTTCCGTTGCGAGAATTGTTATGTACGCGTAATCTGTCAGGAAAATTGAAACATTGGAGTTACGAAATATGCAAGCGCGTGTAAAGTGGGTTGAGGGGTTAACCTTCCTCGGTGAGTCCGCCTCAGGCCACCAAATCTTGATGGACGGTAACTCCGGTGATAAAGCGCCGAGCCCGATGGAAATGGTACTCATGGCTGCGGGTGGCTGTAGTGCCATTGATGTGGTGTCGATCCTGCAAAAGGGTCGTCAGGATGTGACCAACTGCGAAGTGAAGCTCACTTCCGAGCGTCGTGAAGAAGCGCCGCGTCTGTTTACCCATATTAATCTGCATTTCATCGTTACCGGCAACGATCTGAAAGACGCTTCGGTGTCTCGCGCCGTCGATCTCTCCGCGGAAAAATACTGCTCCGTGGCGCTGATGCTGGAAAAAGCGGTGAATATTACCCATTCCTATGAAGTGATTGCCGCGTAATCCCTGATGCCGGATGGATGATGTTGATTTGTAGGCCCGATAAGCGTAACGCCATCGGGCACTTCCCACGCTTCACTCGATTTTTTTGCCTTCCATCAGTCGCTGGACCAGCGGCAGCATAATCAATTCCATCGCCAGCCCCATCTTGCCGCCCGGCACCACTAATGTATTGATATGAGAAATGAATGAGCCCTGCAGCATCGCCAGCAGCCACGGGAAGTCGATGCCTTCCAGATTACGAAAATGAATCACTACAAAGCTTTCATCCAGTGACGGAATGCTTTTGGCGGCAAAAGGATTGGAGGTGTCGACGGTCGGTACACGCTGGAAGTTAATATGCGTACGGGAAAACTGCGGGGTGATGTAATTAATGTAGTCGTCCATTGAACGTACCACCGAATCCATTACCGCCTCGCGGGAGTGACCGCGCTCGCTGGTGTCGCGGGTCAGCTTCTGGATCCACTCCAGATTGACGATCGGTACCACGCCGACCAGCAGATCAACATGCCGCGCCACGTTTTGCTGCGGCGTCACCACGCCACCGTGCAGGCCTTCATAGAATAAGACGTCTGTGGGTTCAGGCAGCGGCTGCCACGGGGTAAACGTTCCCGGAACCTGATTCCACGGTACGGCCTCATCGTAGGTGTGCAGATATTTTCGTGACTGGCCTTTGCCGGTCTGGCCGTACTCGCTGAAGGTTTGTTCCAGCAGGCCGAAGTCGTTGGCTTCGGGGCCGAAGTAACTGATGTGTCGCCCGGCGTCGCGCGCTTTGCGGATCGCCATGTCCATCTCCGGACGGGTATAGCGGTGAAAACTGTCGCCTTCCACCTCGGCGGCGCGCAGATTTAACTGGGCGAAAATTTTACGAAACGCGAGGCTGGTGGTGGTGGTCCCCGCGCCGCTGGATCCTGTTACCGCAATCACCGGATGTTTGGCAGACATAATAACTCCATGGATAGGTTAGTTTTTATTATAGTCAGCCGCCGGCTGCGGGTTATTCGCGAAACTGTTTTCGCGGCATAATGTTGACCGTTTCATGCAGTTCTGACCATACCAGTACAGCTTCGCCAGATTGTAACTGGCGTCGGACGTCGGCGACTTTTTGTTCGAGCGAACGTTCATGTTCACCATAATCGGTACCTTCGCGCAAGACAAAGCTTTCAATCAGATTGTCCAGCGCTTCAGGGGATAAGTCCTGCCAGGGGATCTGCATGATTATGCCTCCAGATACGTTGTCAGCCAGTCGGGGATACGGGATTCCAGCCACATCTCAGGATGGCGCAGCGTGCCGCTAATAAACCCGACGTGTCCACCGTGCTCGGTTAACTGATATTCCACCTGTGAGGGCAGATTTTCCGGTTTGGGGATCACGTGGTGATCCATAAAAGGATCGTCCTTGGCGTGAATAATCAGCGTCGGTTTGGCGATCAGGTTGAGTAGTGGCATGGCGCTACACTGACGATAATAGTCTATCGCATCGGCAAAACCGTGGATTTTGGCGGTGATCAGATCGTCAAAGTCACGAATGCGGCGCAGGGACTTCAGCTGTGCCAGGCTTACCGGCAGCGAGCCAGGATAAGCTTCGAGCTTACGCGAGGCATTGGCTTTTAACAGATTAAGCAGATAGCGCTGGTAAACGCGGGAGAACCCTTTTTCCATATGATAGCTACAGGCCTCCAGCACAAAGGGGGCGGAGACAATAACCGCGGCATCAATCGGGATAGCGTTCCCTTCTTTGGCCAACAGGCAGGCCAGCATGTTGCCACCGAGCGAGTAGCCGACCGCTGCGGTTGGCACGCGGCCGAACTCGCGCTCCAGCCAGCGTAAAAACCAGGTACCGTCCTCGGTCTCGCCGGAGTGATAAATGCGGTTCAGGCGATTCGGCTCGCCGCTGCAGCCGCGAAAATGCATCACCACGCCTAACCAACCGCGCTTTTGCGCCGCCTCAATCAGACCGTGGGCGTACGGGCTGTTCAGGCTACCTTCCAGACCGTGAAAAACCACCAGACGCGGTTTGTGCTTCGCCTGATGCGGATCTTCACTCCATGCCAGATCGACAAAGTCGCCGTCGGGTAATTCCAGACGCTGCCAGTGGGCGTCGAACTTCACCTTACGGCGAATTAAACGCGGCAGCATGGTCTGCAGATGGCGATTACTGATCCCGCGCATCGGGCGGAATTCTCGCGAATCATCGGCAGGGAGATTCATTTCTGTTGGAGTGATTTCAACCATAACACCAGAGCAATTAATCATCGAAAACAGCAACTATACCGCGCACAGAGCCTGCGGGTTAGCCAATATGTGATTTTGTACTTATTCAGCCAGCAGGTTACGTGAGAAAAGATGAAAATCCACACCCGGTTTACGTCGCCACAGGCGGGCTTTCCGCGTGCCGGTGGCCATGCTTTCACCGGTATCTTCAAACATATCTGAGGCCTCAAAGCGGCGGATCAGGCTTTTGCGCTGAATCGGCTGGCCGAGGATAACCTCTGTGGCTTCCTGTAGCTGACCATGGGTAAAGGTATCCGGCAAACAATAAACGGGCAGTAAAGAATACTTCGTTTTTTGCCGCAGCCGGTTCAGGGCGGCATCAATGATCGCCTGGTGGTCGAAGGCCAGCGGATAGTCGGCAAGCTTATCAACCGGGACCCAGCGGGCATCGCTGACGCTGGCAATATGCGGTTCGCAGTCCACCCAGGCGATCAGCGCAAACCAGGTGACCGTCAGGCTCCAGCCACGCGGGTCACGATCTGGCCCGGAAAATGTGTCCAGCTGTTCCAGCCACGAAGGCGAAACGCCTGTTTTTTCAGTGAGTTTACGCAGCGCTGTGGCGCGAGTGGAATCATCGTGTGCCATATCAATAAAGCCGCCGGGTAATCCCCAACGTCCTTTCTGCGGCTGGTTTGCCCGTTCGACCAGCAGCACGCACAGCGCCTGTTGATGCACGGTAAACAACACGCTATCCACCGTTACCAGCGGGGAGGGAAAGCGGCGGGCATCGTACTGATTCAGGTAGTCGGCTTCGGTGGTCATAAGGTACTCACGATGATGTGCAACGCTGCCAAGTGTACCAGCCCGGTATCGGTGGGCAAGGTACGTTTTTTTTCCATTGATTATCAGTTGATTAGCGCACGTTCAAAAATACTTTATTTTATGCTTGCTTAATAATTGTCTTAGGGACATTATTAATTGTGTCGAAGGGACACAATTTAAAGGGGAAGCGAGATGAGCGTAAAATTAACCTTAACGCTGGATGACCAGGCTTACGCTATTGCCAGCGGTATTTTTCCTGATGGGGCCGTCTGGTTGAAAGTCACCGACGCGTTGCCATCCTTCGCTCACCAGATGCGCATTCGTGCCACGGCGATGCGCGATATGAACGACTTTATGCTGTTGGCGCAGTTGGTCGACGCGGTGCGCCATCAGACCGATGTACGGGTCAGCCATCTTGAACTTCCCTGGCTGCCGTGGGCGCGCCAGGACCGACATATGGTTGCGGGCGACAGCTTTGCGCTGAAGGTTTTTGCCCGTCAGCTCAATACGTTGCAGTTCGACAAGGTGAAGGTACTTGATCCACACAGCGACGCGGCGGCAGCGGCTATCGATAATTTCATCACTCTTCCCCAGGAAGTCTGTCTGCTGCAAAGCGTGACCTTGCAGCGCCAGTTCCAGCAAAATGCGCTGATGCTGGTGGCTCCTGATGCCGGAGCATTAAAGAAAATTGATGCTGTCGCCAGAGCCGCAGGGGTTGCTGAGTACGCCATTTTGAGCAAAAAACGCGATGTCGCCAGCGGCAACCTGACGGGTTTCGCGTTGGTTGCCGGGGATGTTAAAGGCCGGGATGTGCTGATTGTCGACGACCTGTGCGACGCTGGCGGCACCTTCATTGGCTCTGCCCAGGTTTTACGCGATGCCGGCGCGCGCAGCGTCAGCCTGTACGTCACCCACGGGATCTTTTCTAAGGGCGTTGAGCACCTGTTTGCCAACGGCATTGACGCCGTTTACACCACCACATCGTTAGCGTCCTCTACGCTGGCCCATCCGCAGCTTGAACTTATCGACATTGACGCGATTTACCGCGCCTGAGGGAGACACCTGTTATGAAAATGAATCCAATCTTGGCTATTGATGGCTACAAAGTGTCTCACCGCGTGCAGTATCCGCAGGGCACCAGCCGGGTCTATTCCAACTTTACCCCGCGCAGCGATCGCTTTTTCTCGTCGCCGTTGCCGGATGGCAAGCTGGTGTTCTTCGGTCTGCAGGGTTTTTTGCAGTGGTTTTTGGTTGATTTGTTTAACGAGGCGTTCTTTGCCCGACCGCAGGAAGAGGTGGTCAGTGAATACAAACAGGTGATGGACGGGTATCTGGGAAAAGATGCCGTGGCGGTTGATCACATTCGTGCGCTGCATCAGCTGGGTTATCTGCCGTTGCACATTAAAGCACTGGATGAAGGCAGCAAAGTCCCGATGGCTGTGCCGGTATTAACCATCATCAATACTCAACCTGAGTTTTTCTGGCTGGTGAATTACCTCGAGACGGTACTGTCGGCTGAGCTGTGGAAAGCCTCAACCAATGCCACCATCGCGCATCACTACCGCAAAATCTGTGCGCATTGGGCAGAAAAAACCTGTAGCGATATGACGCACCTTGACTTCCAGTGCCATGACTTTTCGTTTCGCGGTATGTCAGGATTGCAGGACACCATGCAGGCGGGCGGCGGGCATCTGCTGAGCTTTAAAGGCACTGACAGTATTCCGTCGCTGCTGTATGCCCGTGATTACTACACCGACGGCGAGGCGTATTTCATCGGCGCCAGCATTCCAGCCACCGAGCACAGCGTGATGTGCATGGGCGAGCGCGAACACGAGATCGAAACCTTCCGTCGTCTGATTGCCGATCTGTACCCGCAGGGATTTGTGTCGATAGTCTCCGATACCTGGGACTACTGGCAGGTGCTGACGGAGTATACCCGGGAACTGAAGCACATCATTCTGGCGCGTGAGGGGCGGGTGGTGTTCCGCCCGGACAGCGGTAACCCGGTCGATATTCTGTGTGGCACTGGGTTAGATGACGATAACCGTGCCGAACGTACGCCAGAGGAAAAAGGTTCCGTGGAGGTGCTGTGGGAGATTTTTGGCGGTACGGTAAACGCCAAAGGGTATAAGGTGCTCGACCCGCATGTAGGGCTGATTTATGGCGACTCCATTACGCTGGAGCGGGCGAATGAAATCTTGCGTCGCCTCGAGGCTAAAGGCTTTGCCAGCTCAAACGTGGTGTTCGGGGTGGGATCGTTTACCTATCAGTACAACACGCGAGATACCTTTGGCTTTGCGATGAAAGCGACCTGGGGAGAAGTGAACGGTAAAGGCCGGACCATCTTTAAGGAGCCGAAAACCGACAATGGTCTGAAACGCTCTGCCCGCGGGCTGCTGCGCGTTGCACGTGATGAGCAGGGCGAGTTACGACTGCATGATGAACAACGTTGGCAACAGGAGCAGGAAGGCGAGCTGAAAACCCGCTTCCTCGACGGTAAGCTTTATCACCGTCAACATTTCGACGATATCCGCCAGCGCCTGGCGGCGCAAAAATAATTTCCTGCAAGCGGGTAGCGATACCCGCTTTACTTACCCCGCTTAAATTGATCCTCATCACAAATCGTTACTTCAATTATTACTCTCAAGCTAATGATTCACGCCTACGCTTAATTGATGACTTTCTCACCAGAGCGCACACTCTTTCCAGTGTTAAGCAATCAAAAATGATTCGCTGAATCAGGAGGTTAATAATGTTATCTGGGCAAACGCCAGCTCGAGTCTGGAACACCCGCCGCACAGAAAAACAGCGGCGTCTGGCTTCCGTTCCGGTGCAGGGCAAGGTTCTGCCGACCGCAGACCTGACCGCGATGCTGGAATTACTTATCGCGCCGGGTGACCGCGTGGTATTAGAAGGGAATAACCAAAAGCAGGCAGATTTCTTATCTCGCATGCTGGCTGAAGTTAACCCGCAAAAAGTGCACGACCTGCACATGATTATGCCCAGCGTCGGACGCAGCGAGCATCTGGATATCTTCGAAAAAGGTATCGCTCGCAAGCTGGACTTCTCTTTCTCCGGTACCCAAAGCCTGCGTATTTCGCAGCTACTGGAAGATGGTCAGCTGGAAATTGGCGCCATCCACACCTACATCGAACTTTACTCCCGTCTGTATGTTGACCTGTCACCAAACGTGGCGCTGATTGCCGGTTTTAAAGCCGACCGCAAAGGTAACCTCTACACCGGGGCGAGTACTGAAGATACCCCGGCGCTGGTTGAAGCCGCCGCATTCCATGACGGTATCGTCATCGCGCAGGTTAACGAACTGGTCGACGATGAATGCGACCTGCCGCGCGTTGATATTCCGGGCTCATGGATTGATTACGTGGTCGTCGCCGATAAGCCGTTCTTCATTGAACCGCTGTTCACCCGTGACCCGCGCCTGATCAAACAAGAACATATCCTGATGGCGATGATGGCCATTAAAGGTATCTACGCAGAACACCAGGTCCAGTCGCTCAACCACGGTATCGGCTTTAACACTGCGGCAATCGAGCTGCTGTTGCCGACCTACGGCGAACAGCTGGGTCTGAAAGGCAAAATCTGTAAACACTGGACGCTGAACCCGCATCCAACGCTGATTCCTGCTATCGAAAGCGGCTGGGTTGAAAGCGTGCACTGCTTCGGCGGTGAATTAGGGATGGAAGAGTACATCCGTGCCCGCCCAGACGTGTTCTTCACCGGTGCCGATGGTTCAATGCGTTCTAACCGTGCTTTCTGTCAGCTGGCGGGTCAGTACGCGGTCGATATGTTTATCGGTTCCACTTTGCAGGTTGATGGCTATGCCAACTCCTCAACGGTGACCCGTGGACGCCTGTCTGGTTTCGGCGGCGCACCAAACATGGGCCATGACCCGCACGGCCGTCGTCATGCAACACCTGCCTGGCTGAACATGATTACCGAACCTGACCCAATGCAGCGCGGTAAAAAACTGGTTGTTCAGATGGTTGAAACCTTCCAGGCCGGTGTGAAACCGACCTTCGTCGAGAAACTTGATGCGGTTGAAGTCGCCAAAACCTCCGGGATGCCGCTGGCACCGGTGATGATTTATGGCGATGACGTCACCCACGTCCTGACCGAAGAAGGGATCGCTTACCTCTACCGGGCAAAAGATCTTGAAGAGCGCCGGGCGATGGTGGCTGCGGTTGCCGGGATCACCGACATCGGTCTGGGCGTTGATGCGAAACGCGTCGCTGAACTGCGTCAGAGTGGCAAGGTGGTGTATCCAGAAGATATGGGCATTCGTCGTACCGACGCGACCCGTTCTCTGCTGGCCGCCGGTAGCGTGTCCGATCTCGTTGAATGGTCTGGCGGTCTTTACAACCCACCTGCGAAATTCCGGAGCTGGTAATGAAACTTCTGTCCCCGATTCAGGTTGAAGGCGGTGCCGAATGGCTGGCGCAAACTGCCACGCAGTGTCTGATTGACGAAGCGCGACTCAGCCCGAAACCCGGTCTGGTGGACAGTCGGGGGAATGGCGCGCATCACGACTTGTCGCTTGCGTTAATGGAGCGCTCTGCGCACAGCCTGACCTCTACATTTCAGTCGTTAGCGCAACAAAGCTGGCAGCGTCCAGCGGATATTGCGCTCAGACAAACCATAGGGCGACTCGGTCGCGAAGGCGAGCAACAGATGATGGCGGCCACGGACGGTGTGAACACCCACCGTGGCGCGATTTGGGCACTGGGATTGTTGGTGAGCGCGGTGGCAATGCACGGTGGCACCGCGAGTGCACAGCAGGTCGCGGCGACCGCCGCCGAACTGGCAAAACTGCCGGATGCCGCCGCACCTAAAGTGTTCAGCAAAGGGCTGCGTGCGACGCACCGTTATCAGGTGCCGGGTGCACGTGAAGAGGCACAGCAGGCGTTTCCGCATGTGATGCAACGTGCGCTGCCGCAACTGCGTTTAAGCCGGTTTAACGGCAGCAGTGAAACGCACGCCAGACTCGACGCGCTGATGGCGATCATGACCTCGCTGACCGATACCTGCGTGCTGTCTCGCGCAGGCATGGAAGGGCTGGATGCCATGCAGGACGGCGCCCGTGCGGTGCTGAATGCTGGCGGCAGCGCTCATCCAGCAGGTCAGGCGGCATTGGCCGCACTCGATAGCCATATGCTGGCGCTGAACGCCTCGCCGGGCGGGGCAGCAGATTTACTCGCCGCCACCTTGTTTGTTGACCGCATCGATTCGCCGTATTTAAAGCATTAAGAGGATGTTATGGAACACATTACGTTAACCGTACCGGCCAGCCGCACCTTAAGCGGTAAAGCGCTGGCAGGCGTTGTGGGCTCCGGGGATATGGAGGTGTTATTCACCGCCGACCAGAGCCAGACGTTAACCATTGATATCACCACTTCTGTCGATAACAGCCGTAGTCGCTGGGAAGCGTTGTTGAACCGTCTGCAAACGGTCAGCAGCCTGCCTGCAGGAAAACTGACGATCCACGACTTTGGTGCAACCCCAGGTGTTGCACGTATTCGTATCGAACAGGTATTTGAAGAGGTGAGCCATGCGTGATGACAGCAGTTTTATCGAATTAAAAGCACGCCAGCGTGCCCACGCGCTGCTTGATGAAGGCAGCTACCGCGAACTGCTCGACCCGTTTGACGGCGTGATGTCGCCTTGGCTTGGCGCGCAGGGCATCGTTCCGCAGTCGGATGACGGCATGGTCGTTGCTAAAGGCACCATCAACGGCAAACCGGCAGTGGTGGTGGCGATTGAAGGCGCATTCCAGGGTGGCAGCATGGGTGAAGTGTCCGGTGCCAAAATGGCAGCGGCGCTGGAGCTGGCGGCGGAAGATAACCGCAACGGCATCCCAACTCAGGCTGTTTTAAGCCTGGAAACCGGCGGCGTGCGTTTGCAGGAGGCCAACCTTGGCCTGGCGGCGATTGCCGATATTCATGCGGCGATTGTTGACCTGCGTCGTTACACCCCGGTAGTCGGCATTGTCGCCGGTACCGTGGGCTGCTTTGGCGGGATGTCTATCGCTGCGGCACTGTGTAGCTACCTGATAGTGACCCGTGAAGCGCGTCTGGGGCTGAACGGCCCGCAGGTTATCGAGCAGGAAGCGGGGATTGAAGAGTATGACTCCCGTGACCGTCCGTTTATCTGGAGCATGACCGGTGGTGAAATTCGCTACCAAAGCGGGCTGGTGGAAGCACTGGTCGGCGATGGCGTTAACGCCGTGAAAGCGGCAATGAACGACGCGCTGGCAAAAGGCGTACCGGCAAAACACCGCACCGATAACTACGACTGGTATCTCGACCGTTTAACGAATTTCGACACCCGTAAACAGGCCGATACCGAACAGATTCATGCGCTTTTCGCCCGGGAGGTGAAATGATGAGTAACTCAATAAGCCGTGGCGAATTATGGCTGGAAACCCTCGTACCGAACGCTAAACGTATTGCCGGGCTGTGCCCGTCCGTACAGGCCGCTGATGGTGAACTGAACGGTGAAACGGTGCGCTTTATTGCCGTTGTTCCGGATGCCAATAACCATTACCCACGTGCTGCTGGCGGTGAAGTCGGTCTGCTGGAAGGCTGGACACTGGCGAAAGTGGTGAGCGAAACCATCGCAGCCGACGCCAATAACGCGGTGAAACGTCCGATTGTGGCGGTGATTGATGTGCCAAGCCAGGCATACGGTCGTCGTGAAGAAGGCTTCGGTATTCACCAGGCGCTGGCCGGTGCTGCGGCGGCGTATGCCAATGCGCGTCTGGCGGGCCACCCGGTCATTGGCCTGATTGTCGGTAAAGCCATGTCCGGTGCCTTCCTGGCACACGGTTACCAGGCAAACCGTCTGATTGCGTTCAACGACAAAGGTGTGCTGATTCATGCGATGGGTAAAGAATCTGCCGCGCGTATCACGCTGCGTTCCGTTGAGGCGCTGGAAAAACTGGCGGCAACCATTCCGCCAATGGCGTACGACATCAGCAACTACGCCACGCTGGGGCTGCTGGAAAATCTGCTGGATATCAGCAACCCAGATGCGCCATCTGCAAACGATCTGACGCAGGTTAAAAACACCCTGCAGCAGGCCATCAATGACGCTCGTCAGGATCCAACGCTGAAAAGCCGTCTGGGCGCTGACAATCGCCGCAGCTCTGCCCTCGTACGCGAACGTATGCGAGCAAGCTGGTAAGTAAAAAGAGACCTGCCAGATATAAGGCTCCGTGGGCGCTTTCGTGCGCTCATGCGGGCCACTGCATCTGAAAAATAATAATCATCGCGACAGTGCTAACTTTTTAAATTACAGGTGAAATATGACTTACGTAATTGTTCATGCTCTTGCTCCGATTTTCGTCATCATGCTACTAGGATTCTGGGCCGGGAAGGCCAAAATGGTGGACAACAAAAACGTCTCCCTGCTCAATATCTTCGTGATGGACTTTGCTTTACCCGCTGCGCTGTTTAGCGCGACGGTACAAACCCCATGGGCCGGTATTGTTGCGCAGTCGCCGCTGATTGTGGTGCTGACGTTGGCAATGTGGATTACCTATGCCGTCATCTACTTTATGGCGACCAAAGTCTTCAAAAAATCTCCGCAGGATGCCGCCGTGCTGACGTTGACCGTCGCGCTGCCAAACTACGCGGCGCTTGGCTTGCCGATTCTTGGTAGCGTCCTCGGTGAAGCGTCATCAACGTCGCTTTCGGTTGCCGTGTCTATTGCCTGCGGTTCCGTGCTGATGACGCCGTTCTGCCTGCTGATTCTGGAGCGTGAAAAAGCGCTGGCAGCAGGTGGAAATACCGGCTCCACACTGTCAATGCTGCCGGTATTGATGTGGCGCTCTATCAAGAAACCTATCGTGATGGGCCCGCTGTTGGGGGTTATTCTCTCGGCGATCGGCATCAAAATGCCGGAACTGGTACTGGCGGCCATTAAACCGCTGGGCCTGTCTGCAACCGCCGCCGCGCTGTTCCTGACCGGGGTTATCTTGTCTGCCCGTAAACTGCAGATCAATACCGTGGTCATTACGTCGACTATTACCAAGCTGCTGATTCAGCCTGCAATTGCCTGGGGCATCGTGCTTATCTTCGGTCTGCATGGCTCCGTAGCCATTACCGCTATTCTGATGATTGCGCTGTCTGCCGGTTTCTTCGGTGTGGTGTTCGGTAACCGCTTTGGCGTGCAGTCGCCGGATGCAGAAGCCGTGCTGCTGTTGAGCTCAGTCCTGTGTATCCTGTCGCTGCCGCTGTTTATCTCGCTGACTTCAGGAATGTAAATCATGACCTCAACATTACGCCCACACGATCTTATCTGGCTGAATGCGCGTGACGCGCTGGAAGAGACCACGGAATCCTGGGTGGATGACGTTTGGCATACCGGCCTGCCGGTGGTTGTGCGGCGTGATGTTGACGAGGCGGGGCGTATCCCCGTCGGTGTGCGCGGCATGAAGCGCTGTCAGCGGGCGGCGGGTTGGGTGAATCCTGATGCCGTCACCCGCGTCTGTACCCCGGAGTCGCTGGTTGACCCGCAGGCGATGCTGCGTTCACCGTTTATCTCTCAGCCACCGGTTCAGGTGGCTTTGTTGCTGTCACAGCAAGCGTGGCCGTGGATATGGGGTATTACCGGTAGCACCGGTTATGCGCTGGCGACCGGGATCCCGGTGATTCATGCCAGTAGCGATTTGGATTTGCTGATCCGTGCCCCGCAGGCGCTATCACGCGAGGTGCTGGAAAAATGGCAGCAACAGCTCACGGACGGCCTGTGCCGCGCGGACACTCAGGTAGAAACGCCGTATGGCGCGTTTGCCCTAAACGAATGGCTGCGCGACGGCAGGGCACTGTTAAAAACATCGCAGGGGCCGCGGTTGGTGAGCGACCCGTGGAGCAGGGAGGAGTAAATGAAAATTCTGTTCACCTTTCCGGGACAGGGAACCCAGCATCCAGAGATGCTGCATAACCTGCCGGGAACGGAATTGGCGCTGGCACGTGAAGTGCTGGGTGCAGAAGCGGATACGCTGGATTCCCCTGACGCATTGCAACACACCCGAGCGGTACAGTTAGCGCTGTTGATTGCCGGGGTTGCCTGGGCGCGCGAGCTGGAACGTCGCGGCGTTTCACCAGACATTGTGAGCGGGCTGTCGATTGGTGCATATCCGGCAGCGGTGGTGGCCGGGGCGCTCGACTTTACCGACGCGCTTAAACTGGTGGCGTTGCGCGGTGATTTGATGGAGCAGGCCTATCCACATGGCTACGGCCTGACGGCGATCATGGGGCTGACGTTATCGCAGGTGGAATCGCTGGTGGCGGGGAGCGGAACGTATATCGCCAACCTCAATGCCGAAACGCAGATTGTGATTGCCGGGACTGATGAGGCAATGGCTGGAGTGGCAAAACGGGCGTTGGAGAAAGGGGCGAGCAAAGCGCATCGTCTGGCGGTTAGCGTACCGTCACACTGCGAACTCCTGGCAGAACCTGCGCAAAAATTGGCAGAGGCGTTTAGCCAGGTGACACTTTCTCGTCCTCGCTACGCTTATCTCAGCGGCAGCACTGGACGCGTGCTGTGGCAGCCGGAGCGCATTGCTGACGATTTGGCGATGAATATGGCGCGCACCGTGCGCTGGCAGGAGGCGGTTGTCTCCGCCAATGAGCGTGAAGCCCGGCTGGCGATTGAAATGCCACCCGGCGGTGTGCTGACCTGCCTGACGCGTCAGGCGGCGTGGGAAGGGGAGTCAATTTCGCTGGAACGCAGCGGCGTGGATGTTGCTGTACATTTGGCGAAACGGCTGCGTGCATAGTGGTATTGCCTGATGGTGCTGCGCTTATCGGGCCTACAAAATCGGTAGGCCGGATAAAACGCGTTAGCGTTGCCATCCGGCAATCAGGCTCCGCTCTTCAAACTCCGCGCATACATCCGCCCTTCGGCAGCTAACGCCAGCAAACTCGGGTCGCGCTCGCGGTTGCGGGCAAAGACAATCGCGATAAGTTGCTGCATTTGATAGGGCTCGGACAGCTTTTGCAGCTTCACGGTATTCTCATACATCTTCTTCATTCGCCCTGGCATCAAACAGAATCCAACCCCTGCCTGCACCAGACTGAGCATCGAGAAAATATCGTTCACGCGAGTGACGATTGAAGGCTCAAACCCGGCGACATGAAACGCTTCCTGGAAGCCCGCATAGGTGGCAAAGCCTTCCGCCAACGAGACGAACTTCTCATTGCGATAATTGCGAAGATCCGCTGTTTTGCTGGGATCCAGCGCTGCCGTGATCGGTGCAGCAAGGTAGATGTCATCGTGGAACAGCGGCAACACTTCCAGACTGTTACGGTCGATCTCGCTTTCAGAGATCGAGATCAGAATCGCATCCAGGGTACCGCTCTCCAGCATATTCAGCAGGGCTTCGTTTGATCCCATCGTCAGATCCATTTCCAGATCCGGACGACGTAGCTTCATACCCATAATCAGGCGTGGCACTGTTTCCAGCGTTAACGAGTAGAGCGTGCCGACACGCAGACGGCCCTGACCGACGCCCGCCGTTTTGCGCGTCTCTTCCAGCCCACGTTCCATCAACTGGGTCACTTCCTGACAGTACTCCAGCAGCGTCCACGCCGCCGGTTGCGCAATCAGGTTACGCCCTTTGTGTACAAACAGCGGACAACGAACGTTCTCTTCCAGCGTATGCAGCGCCCGATGCACGCTCACGCCGCTGATATCCAGCGCCTCGGCGGTACGGGCGATGTTGCCCTTCTCCATAAAGGTCATGAAGATGGTCAGTTTGCGGAAGGTAATATCATCGGTGATTGATAAGTTCATCGTCCGCCTTTCGTGGTTAGTCGTTCTGCAGCATCTGCTCAAGTTGCTCTTGCGCGTCCAGCCAGGCCATTTCACACTCTTCCAGCCCCGATTTAGCGCTGGCTTGCTGTTGTAAACATGCGGTCAGTTCGGCCTTGCGGCTTTGGTCGTACAGCTCGCTGTCACCGAGTTTTTCTTCCGCTTGTGCCTGCTGTGCCTGCAGCTTCTCCATCTCTTTTTCGAGACGGGTAATCTCTTTACGCAGCGGCTGGGTCAGGGTGCGCAGTTCGGCTTCACGGCGCTTCTGGTCTTTACGCGCCTGGGCGCTGTTGACGCTCTCTTTTGCAGGTTCATCGCTCTGACTTTCCTGCTTTTGTACGTCGCTCAGCCACTGTTGATAATCTTCCAGATCACCGTCGAACGGTTCAACCTTCTTGTCGTGCACCAGATAGAAGTCGTCGGTGGTGGAGCGAATCAGATGACGGTCGTGCGACACCACCACCAGTGCGCCTTCAAAATCGATCAACGCTTCGGTCAGTGCCTGGCGCATGTCGAGATCCAGGTGGTTAGTCGGTTCATCGAGCAGCAGCAGGTTCGGACGCTGCCAAACGATAAGCGCCAGTACCAGTCGTGCCTTTTCACCCCCCGAGAAGCGAGCGGTCTGTTCGGTGACTTTATCGCCCTGGAAGCCGAAGCCGCCGAGGTAATCACGCAGCTTCTGTTCTAACTCCTGTGGCGCCATACGGGCCAGATGCTGAATGGGCGATTCATCCGCGCGTAAAAACTCCAGCTGATGCTGGGCGAAGTAACCGAGCTTAATACCTTTCGCCAGACCGATTTCACCGCTAATCGGCGCCAGTTCTCCTGCCAGCAGTTTAATCAGTGTGGATTTACCCGCGCCGTTACGGCCTAACAGGCCGATGCGTGACCCTGGCACCAGGTTCAGCTTGATGGAGTCGAGAATAATGTTCTCGCCATAACCTGCGCTGACCTTCTCCATTTTCAGCAGTGGGTTAGGCAGGCTTTCGGGTATGCGGAAGCTGAAGTGAAACGGGTTATCAACATGGGCCGGGGCAATCAGCTCCATGCGTTCCAGCATCTTGATACGGCTCTGCGCCTGCTTGGCTTTGGTGGCCTGCGCCCGGAAGCGGTCGATATAGCTTTGCAGATGCGCCACGCGCTCCTGCTGGCTTTCGTACATCGCCTGTTGCTGTGCGAGGCGAGTGGAACGCTGTACTTCAAACGCGCTGTAGTTCCCGGTGTACTCGAACAGGGTTTGCTGTTCGATATGAATAATCTTATCCACCACCGGATCGAGGAAGTCACGGTCGTGGGAGATCAGGATCAGCGTACCCTGATAGCTTTTCAGCCATCTTTCCAGCCAGATTACGGCGTCGAGATCGAGGTGGTTGGTCGGTTCATCAAGCAGCAGCAAGTCAGAACGGCAAATCAGCGCCTGAGCCAGGTTAAGACGCATACGCCAGCCACCGGAGAAATCGCTGACCGGGCGTTCAAGTTGTTCGTTAGAAAAACCGAGGCCGTGCAGCAGGCTGGCGGCACGCGAGCGCACGGTCCAGGCGTCGATGGCGTCCAGTTTGCCGTGCACGGTGGCAATCGCATGCCCGTCGTTACGTTCGTTGGCCTCGTTCAACTGTGCTTCCAGTTGACGATACTCGCGGTCGCCGTCAATGACGTATTCCAGCGCAGGCTGAGCAAGCGCGGGCGTTTCCTGATTTACCCAAGCGAGCTGCCAGTTACCTGGGTATGTAAACCCGCCAGCGTCGGCGCTGATTTCATTTTTCAGCAATGCCAGCAGGGTAGATTTACCGCAGCCATTCTTACCCACCAGGCCCACTTTCTGACCTGGATTAATGGTGGCCGTGGCATTTTCCAGCAGGACGCGCACGCCGCGACGAATTTGTAACGAGGAGAAAACAATCATAAGGCGCCGTATGTTCAGACTATGTTAATTTATCATTATGATAATGTAATGTGTGGGCGGTTTGCCGCACCGAGGCGCAATGGTAGCCCAAAACGCCGAAAATAGACAAAGACATAACCGGGAGGGGGATGATGTTCCAGCCAGCGAAAGTTTTGCTGCTGTATGCCCATCCGGAATCTCAGGACTCGGTCGCGAACCGGGTGCTGCTTAAACCGGCCATGCAGCTCAGTAACGTTACCGTGCACGATCTTTATGCGCACTATCCTGATTTTTTTATCGACATCCCGCATGAGCAGGCGCTGCTGCGTGACCATGATGTGATTGTTTTTCAGCATCCGCTGTATACCTATAGCTGTCCAGCGCTGCTCAAAGAGTGGTTTGACCGTGTGCTGAGTCGTGGGTTTGCCAGTGGGCTGGGAGGAAATCAGCTGGCGGGAAAGTACTGGCGGAGCGTCATCACCACCGGTGAACCCGAAAGCGCGTACCGCTATGACGCGCTGAACCGCTATCCAATGAGCGATGTGCTGCGCCCCTTTGAGCTGACAGCCGGTATGTGTCGAATGCACTGGATGAGCCCCATCATCGTTTACTGGGCCAGACGGCAAACGAAGCAGGAACTGGACAGCCATGCCAAAGCGTATGGTGAATGGCTGGCAAATCCAATCCCTGCGGGAGGCCGCTGATGGAAGGTTCTGATTTATTGACTGCGGGAGTGCTGTTCCTCTTCGCGGCGGTAGCGGCGGTGCCGCTGGCGTCAAAACTGGGTATCGGCCCGGTGTTAGGGTATTTGCTGGCAGGGATGGCGATTGGGCCGTGGGGATTAGGATTCATCAGCGATGTGGATGAAATTCTCCATTTCGCCGAGCTGGGTGTGGTCTTTCTGATGTTCATTATTGGGCTGGAGCTTAACCCGGCCAAACTGTGGCAACTGCGGCGCTCTATCTTTGGCGTCGGAGCCGCGCAGGTGATGCTCAGCGCGGTGATTTTGGCCGGGCTGCTGATGCTGACCCACTTCTCCTGGCAAGCAGCCGTGGTGGGAGGGATTGGTCTGGCGATGTCGTCCACTGCGATGGCGCTCCAGTTGATGCGGGAAAAGGGGATGAACCGCAGCGAATCCGGACAGCTGGGCTTTTCGGTACTGCTGTTTCAGGATCTGGCGGTGATCCCGGCATTGGCGCTGGTGCCGTTATTGGCGGGCTCTGCCGATGAGCATTTTGACTGGATCAAAGTGGGCATGAAGGTGCTGGCTTTTGCTGGCATGTTGATTGGTGGACGCTATTTGCTGCGCCCCGTTTTCCGCTTTATTGCGGATTCCGGCGTGCGGGAAGTGTTTACTGCCGCCACGCTGTTGTTGGTGCTCGGTTCTGCTTTATTCATGGACGCGCTGGGGCTGTCGATGGCGCTGGGAACGTTTATCGCCGGCGTGTTGCTGGCGGAAAGCGAATACCGACATGAGCTGGAAACGGCTATCGATCCCTTCAAGGGGCTGCTGTTGGGGCTGTTCTTTATTTCTGTGGGGATGTCGCTCAATCTTGGCGTGCTGTATACCCATATCCTGTGGGTGGCGGTAAGCGTTATTGTGCTGGTGGTGGTTAAAGCGCTGGTACTGTATGTGCTGGCGCGCCTGAATGGCATGAGAAGTTCGGAACGGATGCAGTTTGCCGGAGTATTAAGCCAGGGGGGCGAGTTCGCGTTCGTACTGTTTTCAACCGCGTCCTCGCAACGACTGTTTCAGGGCGATCAAATGGCGCTGCTGCTGGTGGCCGTCACGCTATCGATGATGACCACGCCGCTATTGATGAAGCTGATTGATAAATGGCTCTCCCGCCAGATTAACGGCCCGGATGAAGAAGATGAAAAACCCTGGGTGGAAGACGATAAGCCGCAGGTGATTGTGGTGGGATTTGGCCGCTTTGGTCAGGTAATTGGGCGTTTGCTGATGGCGAACAAAATGCGTATTACCGTGCTGGAGCGGGATATCAGCGCGGTGAACCTGATGCGTAAATACGGTTATAAGGTGTATTACGGCGATGCCACGCAGGTGGAACTGTTACGTTCTGCTGGTGCAGAAGCGGCACAATCGATCGTCATTACCTGTAACGAACCCGAAGATACGATGAAGTTAGTGGAATTGTGCCAACAGCATTTTCCACATTTGCATATTCTTGCGCGCGCGCGCGGACGTGTAGAGGCGCATGAGTTAATACAGGCTGGTGTGACACAGTTTTCCCGCGAAACCTTCTCCAGCGCACTGGAGTTGGGGCGAAAAACGCTGGTGTCATTGGGGATGCACCCGCATCAGGCGCAGCGTGCCCAGCTGCATTTTCGTCGGCTGGACATGAGCATGTTGCGGGAGCTGATCCCTATCCACACAGATACGGTACAAATCTCTCGAGCCCGAGAAGCCAGGCGCGAACTGGAAGAGATTTTCCAGCGTGAAATGCAGCGAGAGCGACGTCAGCCGGACGGCTGGGATGAATTTGAGTAGAGGATAACCATGGCAATTCGTAAACGTTTTATTGCAGGTGCAAAATGCCCATCCTGCCAGGCGCAGGATTCACTGGCGATGTGGCGCGAAAATAATATCGATATTGTTGAGTGTGTTAAGTGTGGTCACCAGATGCGGGAAGCGGATAAAGAAGCCCGCGAGCACGTTCGCAAAGAAGAGCAAGTAATAGGGATTTTTCATCCGGACTAGCGATATGCCGCAGCTTTTTTTAAGCTAGAGGGTACACAGGTGCAGAATTCCGCTACAATCTGCGCCACTATTCTTTCCATGCTCAGGAGATATCATGAAAGTAGCAAAGGACCTGGTGGTCAGCCTGGCCTATCAGGTACGTACAGAAGACGGTGTGTTGGTTGATGAGTCTCCGGTGAGTGCACCGCTGGACTACCTGCATGGTCACGGTTCCCTGATTTCTGGCCTGGAAACAGCGCTGGACGGTCACGAAGTTGGCGATAAATTCGATGTTGCTGTTGGCGCAAACGACGCTTACGGTCAGTATGATGAAAACCTGGTGCAGCGCGTGCCGAAAGACGTCTTCATGGGCGTTGACGAACTGCAGGTTGGCATGCGTTTCCTGGCGGAAACCGACCAGGGTCCAGTACCGGTAGAAATTACCGAAGTGGAAGATGACCACGTCGTGGTTGACGGTAACCACATGCTGGCTGGCCAGAATCTGAAATTCAACGTAGAAGTTATCGCTATCCGTGAAGCAACCGAAGAAGAACTGGCTCACGGCCACGTTCACGGTGCAAACGGCCATGACCACGATCACGAACATGGTCACGATGGTTGCTGCGGCGGTCACGGCCATGACCACGATCATGGTCATGAACACGGCGGCGAAGGCTGCTGCGGTGGCGGCGGTAAAGGCAAAGGTAACGGCGGCGGCTGCGGTTGCCACTAATCGGTATGATTGCCTGATGGCGCTACGCTTATCAGGCCTACCGTAGGACGGATAAGACGTTTACGTCGTCATCCGGCACAAAAAAAGCGGGGAAACCCCGCTTTTTTTACGTCTTAATAATGCGGTGGTGGCGTCTCTTCAGACTGCGACGCAATATGGGATGGCTGCGTTGCTTTAAGCTTCTCCGTCAATAGACGCAGATGATCGCGCAGTTTAGCCATTTCCAGTTCGTGAGCGGTGACCGTCACGTTGAGTTCTTCAATGGTGATTTCCTGAAATGCCAGGCGACTTTCCAGCTCAGCCAGGCGGGTTTCCATCGTTGTATCCTGCATGATTCACCTCTTCTGTTATTTCCGGCAGATCGCGGACTGCGGCGAATTTTACTCAACTTTGTCTGTTTGCACAGCACTCATTCCTTCGCAACGAAACTAATTTAAACAAAAAGAGTCTGAAAAGTGGTGATAATAGGGCGTGCCCGTATGTTGATTTGTTCTGCAACGCTTTATAGTACATTTTTGTGTTAGTTAACCCTGGGGTGAGATGCCCCGGCCCTGGAGAGATGGATGAAATCACTGTTTAAAGTAACGCTGCTGGCGACCACGATGGCCGTAGCTCTACATGCCCCGATCACCTTCGCCGCCGATGCTGCGAAACCAGCCGCTACTGCTGACAGCAAAGCCGCATTCAAAAATGACGACCAAAAATCTGCTTACGCGCTGGGCGCGTCTCTGGGTCGTTACATGGAAAATTCCCTGAAAGAACAGGAAAAACTGGGCATCAAACTGGATAAAGACCAGCTGATCGCTGGTGTTCAGGACGCGTTTGCTGATAAGAGCAAGCTGTCCGACCAGGAAATCGAGCAAACCCTGCAGGCGTTCGAAGCGCGCGTGAAGTCTTCCGCTCAGGCGAAAATGGAAAAAGACGCGGCTGATAACGAAGCCAAAGGTAAAGTGTACCGCGAGAAGTTTGCTAAAGAGAAAGGCGTTAAAACCTCTTCTACTGGCCTGGTCTACAAAGTAGAGAAAGCAGGTACTGGTGAAGCACCGAAAGACAGCGATACCGTTGTAGTGAACTACAAAGGCACACTGATCGATGGTAAAGAGTTTGATAACTCTTACACGCGTGGTGAGCCGCTATCTTTCCGTCTTGACGGTGTTATCCCAGGCTGGACCGAAGGTCTGAAAAACATCAAGAAAGGCGGTAAAATCCAGCTGGTTATTCCACCGGATCTGGCATATGGCAAAACCGGCGTTCCGGGTATCCCGGCAAACTCCACGTTGGTGTTTGATGTTGAGCTGCTGGACATCAAACCGGCCCCTAAAGCCGACGCTAAACCAGATGCTGCCCCGGCTGAAAAAGCTGCAGACAGCAGCAAAAAATAAGTTACCTAAAACCGCCGCCCACAGGGCGGCGGTTTTTTATTATCGACAGGATATAATTAATACTGGAAAGCGCCTCGTGCGCTGTATTACTTTAGATGCCCCTAATAGTGATGAGCCTGCCCTGACAACATAACGACAGGCTCCTGAAAAGGAGTGCTTTTTTTCATGTCCAGGTCGCTTTTAACCAACGAAACCAGTGAGCTAGATTTGCTGGATCAACGTCCTTTCGATCAAACCGACTTCGATATCCTTAAATCCTACGAAGCGGTAGTGGACGGGTTGGCGATGCTCATTGGTTCCCATTGTGAAATCGTATTGCACTCTTTGCAGGATTTGAAATGCTCGGCTATTCGCATTGCTAACGGTGAACATACGGGTCGTAAAATTGGCTCACCGATTACCGATCTGGCGTTGCGCATGCTGCATGATATGACGGGTGCGGATAGCAGCGTGTCGAAGTGTTACTTCACACGTGCGAAAAGCGGTGTCTTGATGAAGTCGGTGACGATTGCCATTCGCAACCGTGAGCATCGCGTAATTGGTCTGCTGTGTATCAATATGAACCTTGATGTTCCTTTCTCGCAGATAATGAATACCTTTATTCCACCGGAAACCCCAGAAGTGGGTTCTGCCGTGAACTTCGCCTCATCAGTGGAAGATCTGGTTACCCAGACGCTGGAGTTCACGATTGAAGAAGTGAATGCCGATCGTAACGTCTCCAACAATGCGAAGAATCGTCAGATTGTCCTGAACTTGTATGAGAAAGGTATCTTCGATATCAAAGATGCTATTAACCAGGTTGCTGACCGCCTGAACATCTCCAAGCACACGGTTTATCTTTATATTCGCCAGTTCAAGAGCGGTGATTTCCAGGGGCAAGACAAGTAATGCGCTTTGCTATTGTCGTGACTGGACCTGCTTATGGTACGCAGCAGGCGAGCAGCGCATTGCAATTTGCTCACGCATTGATTGAAGAAGGTCATGAGTTAAGCCGTGTCTTTTTCTATCGTGAAGGCGTGTATAACGCCAATCTGCTGACGTCGCCCGCCAGTGATGAATTTGATCTGGTTCGCGCCTGGCAACAGCTTAATCAACAGCATGGCGTAGAGCTAAATATCTGCGTGGCAGCGGCGCTACGCCGCGGCGTTGTTGATGAAACTGAAGCAGAGAGGTTGGCGTTGGCTGGGGCTAATTTACAAGCGGGTTTTAACCTGAGTGGGCTGGGTTCGCTCGCTGAGGCATCCCTGACGTGCGATCGCGTGGTGCAGTTCTAATGAATCGAATCGCTTTTGTATTTTCCACCGTGCCTCACGGGAGCGCATCGGGCCGTGAAGGTCTGGATGCACTACTGGCGACATCAGCACTAACAGAAGATCTCGGCGTCTTTTTTATCGGGGACGGCGTCTTCCAAATCCTGCCAGAGCAAAAACCTGATCTCATTCTGGCACGGGACTATATTGCGACCTTCAAATTGTTGGGGCTGTACGATATAGAACAATGTTGGCTGTGCGCTGCCTCATTGCGCGAACGTGGCCTTGATACGGACATGAAATTCGTTGTCGATGCGACGGTACTTGAACCTGAAGAACTGCGCCGTGAACTGGGCAACTATGACGTCATTATGAGGTTCTAAACGCGCATGCTGCATACTCTACATCGCTCACCGTGGCTGACTGACTTCTCCTCCCTGCTGCGTCTTGTTGGCGCAGACGATGAGCTTTTATTGCTTCAGGACGGCGTGACTGCAGCCATAGAAGGCAGCCGTTTCCTTGAAACGCTGCAAAATGCCTCCATTAAGGTTTATGTACTGGAAGAAGACATTAAGGCTCGCGGGTTGGGTGGTCAAATTTCAGACAGTGTCGTCAGGGTTAGCTATACTGACTTCGTCAGACTTACGGTGAAGCATCCCAACCAGATTGCCTGGTAATTGCGGGATCGTTGTATATTTCTTGACACCTTTTCGACACCGACCTAAAATTCTGCGTCCTCATATTGTATGAGGTCGTTTTATTACGTGTTTACGAAGCAAAAGCTAAAACCAGGAGCTATTTAATGGCAACAGTTAACCAGCTGGTACGCAAACCACGCGCACGCAAAGTTGCAAAGAGCAACGTGCCTGCGCTGGAAGCCTGCCCGCAGAAACGTGGTGTATGTACCCGTGTATATACCACCACTCCTAAAAAACCAAACTCCGCACTGCGTAAAGTATGCCGTGTGCGTTTGACTAACGGTTTTGAAGTGACTTCCTACATCGGTGGTGAAGGTCACAACCTGCAGGAACACTCCGTGATCCTGATCCGTGGCGGTCGTGTAAAAGACCTTCCGGGTGTTCGTTACCACACCGTTCGTGGTGCGCTTGACTGCTCCGGCGTTAAAGACCGTAAGCAATCACGTTCCAAGTATGGCGTGAAACGTCCTAAGGCTTAATGGTTCTCCGTTAAGTAAGGCCAAACGTTTTATATTAATGTCAAACTAAACTCTTAGAGTTTTGGACAATCCTGAATTAACAACGGAGTATTCCCATGCCACGTCGTCGCGTCATTGGTCAGCGTAAAATTCTGCCGGATCCTAAGTTCGGATCAGAGCTGCTGGCTAAATTTGTAAACATCCTGATGGTAGATGGTAAAAAATCTACTGCAGAAACCATCGTATACAGCGCCCTGGAGACCCTGGCTCAGCGCTCTGGTAAAGATGGCCTGGAAGCCTTTGAAGTAGCCCTCGAAAACGTGCGCCCGACTGTCGAAGTTAAGTCTCGCCGCGTTGGTGGTTCTACTTATCAGGTACCAGTTGAAGTCCGTCCGGTTCGTCGTAATGCTCTGGCAATGCGTTGGATCGTTGAAGCTGCTCGTAAACGCGGTGATAAATCCATGGCTCTGCGCCTGGCGAACGAACTTTCTGATGCTGCAGAAAACAAAGGTACTGCAGTTAAGAAACGTGAAGACGTTCACCGTATGGCAGAAGCCAACAAGGCGTTCGCACACTACCGTTGGTAATCCCTTCGGAGTAATAGTCACCAGGCGGGCGCTTCTTGTAAGCAGCCCGCTTTGGGCTACTTAAATTGAACGCCTAAAAGATAAACGAGGAATCAAATGGCTCGTACAACACCCATCGCGCGCTACCGTAACATCGGTATCAGTGCGCACATCGACGCCGGTAAAACCACTACTACCGAACGTATTCTGTTCTACACCGGTGTAAACCATAAAATCGGTGAAGTTCATGACGGCGCAGCCACCATGGACTGGATGGAACAGGAGCAGGAGCGTGGTATTACTATCACCTCCGCAGCGACTACTGCATTCTGGTCTGGTATGGCCAAGCAGTATGAACCGCATCGCGTAAACATCATCGACACCCCGGGGCACGTTGACTTCACAATCGAAGTAGAACGTTCCATGCGTGTGCTTGATGGTGCAGTAATGGTTTACTGCGCAGTTGGTGGTGTTCAGCCGCAGTCTGAAACCGTATGGCGTCAGGCTAACAAATATAAAGTTCCACGCATTGCGTTCGTTAACAAAATGGACCGTATGGGTGCGAACTTCCTGAAAGTTGTTGGTCAGATCAAAACCCGTCTGGGCGCGAACCCTGTTCCGCTGCAGTTGGCTATTGGTGCTGAAGAACATTTCACCGGTGTTGTTGACCTGGTGAAAATGAAAGCCATCAACTGGAACGAAGAAGACGCAGGCGTAACCTTCACTTATGAAGATATTCCGGCAGACATGCAGGAACTGGCTGAAGAATGGCACCAGAACCTGATCGAGTCCGCTGCAGAAGCTTCAGAAGAGCTGATGGAGAAATACCTCGGTGGTGAAGAACTGACTGAAGAAGAGATCAAGACTGCTCTGCGTCAGCGCGTTCTGAACAACGAAATCATCCTGGTAACCTGTGGTTCTGCGTTCAAGAACAAAGGTGTTCAGGCGATGCTGGATGCGGTAATTGATTACCTGCCATCCCCAATCGACGTACCTGCGATCAACGGTATTCTGGACGACGGTAAAGATACTCCGGCTGAGCGTCACGCTAGCGATGAAGAGCCGTTTGCTGCTCTGGCATTCAAAATCGCTACCGACCCGTTCGTGGGTAACCTGACCTTCTTCCGCGTGTACTCTGGCGTGGTTAACTCCGGTGATACTGTTTACAACCCAGTGAAATCGGCTCGTGAACGTTTTGGTCGTATCGTACAGATGCACGCCAACAAGCGTGAAGAGATCAAAGAAGTTCGCGCGGGCGATATCGCGGCTGCGATCGGTCTGAAAGATGTGACAACTGGTGACACCATTTGTGATCCAGACCACGTGATCATTCTGGAGCGTATGGAATTCCCTGAGCCGGTAATCTCCATCGCGGTAGAACCGAAAACCAAAGCTGACCAGGAAAAAATGGGTCTGGCTCTGGGCCGTCTGGCTAAAGAAGACCCGTCTTTCCGCGTATGGACTGACGAAGAATCTAACCAGACCATTATCGCCGGTATGGGTGAGCTGCACCTCGACATCATCGTTGACCGCATGAAGCGTGAATTCAACGTTGAAGCGAACGTCGGTAAACCTCAGGTTGCTTACCGTGAAGCGATTCGCGCGAAAGTTACCGATATCGAAGGTAAACACGCTAAGCAGTCTGGTGGTCGCGGTCAGTACGGTCATGTTGTTATCGACATGTACCCGCTGGAGCCGGGTTCAAACCCGAAAGGCTACGAGTTCATCAACGACATCAAAGGTGGTGTAATTCCTGGCGAATACATCCCGGCCGTTGATAAAGGCATCCAGGAACAGCTGAAATCTGGCCCGCTGGCTGGCTATCCGGTTGTTGATCTGGGCGTGCGTCTGCACTTCGGTTCTTACCATGACGTTGACTCCTCTGAGCTGGCGTTTAAACTGGCTGCTTCTATCGCCTTCAAAGATGGCTTTAAGAAAGCGAAACCTGTTCTGCTTGAGCCGATCATGAAGGTTGAAGTAGAAACGCCGGAAGAGAACACTGGTGACGTCATCGGTGACCTTAGCCGTCGTCGTGGTCAGTTGAAAGGTCAGGAATCTAACGCTACTGGTGTTCAGATTCATGCTGAAGTTCCGCTGTCTGAAATGTTCGGATATGCAACTCAGCTGCGTTCTCTGACCAAAGGTCGTGCATCTTACTCTATGGAATTCCTGAAGTATGATGATGCGCCGAACAACGTTGCTCAGGCCGTAATCGAAGCCCGCGGTAAATAAGCCGCAGGTTAAAAACCAAAATCCCGTGCTCTCTCTATAAGGGGAGAGCACTATAGTAAGGAATATAGCCGTGTCTAAAGAAAAATTTGAACGTACAAAACCGCACGTTAACGTCGGCACCATCGGCCACGTTGACCACGGTAAAACTACTCTGACCGCTGCAATCACC
>NZ_SUQN01000006.1 GCF_013337685.1 Citrobacter gillenii | reverse complement strand
TTAGTGTGCTGATATGGCTCAGTTGGTAGAGCGCACCCTTGGTAAGGGTGAGGTCCCCAGTTCGACTCTGGGTATCAGCACCAGTTTTTAGGTTAATGTTCGGCACGTAGAAAAGAATTTGTCTGGCGGCTGTAGCGCGGTGGTCCCACCTGACCCCATGCCGAACTCAGAAGTGAAACGCCGTAGCGCCGATGGTAGTGTGGGGTCTCCCCATGCGAGAGTAGGGAACTGCCAGACATCAAATAAGTGAAAAGGCCATCCGAAAGGATGGCCTTTTTGCGTTATGTGTACTCAGAAAAGGCCAGATGACGGTGTCAACGCCCTATCCGACCTTTAGGATTGGTACCATTATTGGTCTGATAAATGTAGTGCCGTTATATGCAACTGGATGATAATATTAATGTATTACCTGCGATAAAAACGCTCGCGTACGTTCAGAACGTGGATTGGCAAAAAACTCATCCGGGGGTGCCTGTTCCACTATTTCACCTAGATCCATAAAAATCACTCTGTCGGCTACCGTGCGTGCAAAGCCCATTTCATGGGTGACACACAACATCGTCATTCCTGATTGCGCCAGGCCAATCATAGTATCCAGTACTTCTTTCACCATTTCAGGATCCAGCGCCGAGGTGGGTTCGTCAAACAACATAATTTTGGGTTTCATACACAGCGAGCGCGCAATAGCCACACGCTGCTGCTGTCCTCCGGAGATTTGTCCCGGGAATTTATGCGCATGTTCCGCAATACGAACCCGTTCAAGATAGTGCATGGCCAGAACCTCAGCCTCTTTCTTTGGCATCTTGTGGACCCAAATAGGGGCCAATGTACAGTTTTGCAAGACCGTCAAATGCGGAAAGAGATTAAAGTGCTGAAAGACCATACCGACTTCTTGCCTGACACGCTCAATATTGCGGATGTCTTCGTTGAGTTCAATCCCATCCACCACAATGCGTCCTTGCTGATGCTCTTCCAGATGATTAATACAGCGGATGGTTGTCGATTTACCAGAGCCAGAAGGCCCACATAATACGATGCGCTCCCCCTGTTTTACCTTCAGGTTAATATTCTTAAGAACATGAAACTGCCCATACCACTTGTTGACGTTTTCCAGCGTAATCATCGCGTCGGTAGACGGCATTAATAATTGGCTCATAAATTCCTCAGTGCGGTGTACGCCCGGTGTTAAAACGTTTTTCCAGATGCTGGCTGTAACGAGACATGCTGAAACAGAAAATCCAGTAAATCAGTGCGGCAAAAACGTAGCCTTCTGTCGACATCCCCAGCCAGGCGGGATCGACGGTTGCTTGTTGTACGCTACTAAAAAGATCAAACAGACCTATGATGATGACCAGGCTGGTATCTTTGAACAGCGCGATAATCGTGTTGACCAGGCCGGGAATAACCAACTTAAGCGCTTGGGGAAGAATAACCAGTCCCTGCGTCTTCCAGTATCCTAGTGCCAGTGACTCGGCGGCTTCATACTGCCCCTTTGGTAAGGCTTGTAATCCTCCGCGCACCACCTCCGCGACATAGGCAGACTGGAAAAGGATCACCCCAACCAGCGCGCGAATTAGTTTGTCGATGCTGGTACCTTCCGACATAAACAATGGCAGCATCACTGAGGACATAAACAGCACGGTGATCAACGGTACTCCACGCCAGAACTCAATGAAAATAACGGATAAAATCCGCACGACGGGCATATGAGAACGACGACCTAATGCCAGTAAAATTCCCCATGGAAGTGCACCGGCAATACCGACGGAGGCGATAATCAAGGTTAGCGTTAATCCTCCCCACTGCCGGGTTTCGACACGTTCGAGACCGAAAAAACCACCGTACATCAGCCACCAGACCACAATGGGGTAAACCACTGCCCAGACGGCGATATAGCGACCACGGTGGGAGATGGCTTTCCAGAACATCGGGGCGATAGAAAGCAGACCGATAACCAGGGCCAGATTTACTCGCCAACGCTGATCGTGTGGATAGAGTCCATACATAAATTGGCCAGAGCGTTCATGGATGAACACCCAGCAGGCTCCTGCTTTCGTACAATCTGCCCGGGTAGATCCTACCCAGTTCGCCTGTAGAAATGCCCAGTTCAATAGAGGGGGAATAAACGCCCACATTAACCACACGCACAACAGCGTGAGCAGGCTATTTGACCAACTAGAGAACAGGTTCTTGCGTACCCACAAAATAACGCGTCCTGCGTGATTACTGTTCTGGCGCGTGGGGTGAGACAGCAGTGCTTTTGTCATCATGGCTCCTTAGCGCTCAATCAGTGCGATCCGACGGTTATAAATATTCATCAACAGAGAAATGCTCAGGCTGATGATCAGATACACCGACATGGTAATGGCAATGGTTTCAATGGCCTGTCCTGTTTGGTTAAGTACGGTCCCAGCAAACAGTGAAACCATATCCGGGTAGCCGATGGCTGCAGCCAGGGAGGAGTTTTTTACGATATTCAGGTACTGACTGGTCAGCGGGGGAATGATGACGCGCAGCGCCTGCGGGATAATAACCTGGCGAAGGGTTACCGGATTTGGCAGCCCCAGTGAGCGTGCTGCCTCGTGCTGACCATAAGGCACGGCCTGAATACCTGCGCGAATAATTTCTGCAATAAATGCGGAGGTATACACCGAAAGTGCCAGCGTCAGCGCAGCCAGTTCTGGTATAAGCACCATGCCGCCACGGAAGTTAAAGCCGCGTAGTTCAGGCACATCCCAGTGTAGCGCTGCGCCAAAAATCCACTGTGAAAGCATCGGTAAAAAAGCGAACAGCGCCAGGGCCGTAGGCCAGGTCCGTCGTAACTGACCTGTTTTAGTCTGATGCATTTTATTAAAGCGAAATAACCCAATGGAGATGATGGCAGCAATCAGGGCTGCAGCGCAAAAGGCAACAAGACCCTCTGCCATTTGTGGTGCCGGAATATAGAGCCCGCGGTTGCTCAGGAATGCGATATCCAATGCGTTAACAGCCTGGCGTGGGCCAGGTAAATTACGTAACACAGCAAAATACCAGAAGAAGATTTGTAGCAGCGGGGGAATATTGCGGAACGTTTCGATATAAATCGTTGAGAGCTTGCGCAGTAACCAGTTATCCGACAACCGCGCCAGTCCGAGAAAAAAACCGAGAAATGACGCGAAAACAATGCACAGCGCTGAGACTAACAGTGTATTAAGCAGACCGACCAGAAAGACGCGGCCATAGGTATCGCCCTGCTCGTAATCAATCAGATGCTGAACAATGCCAAATCCGGCACTGCGATCGAGAAAAGAAAACCCCGAGGTAATACCGCGGCTGCTCAGGTTATTAATCGTGTTATGAATGAGGTAGACCGCAATGCTGACGACCGCAATGACGGCGAGTATTTGAAATAACCAGGCGCGGACCGCAGGGTTAGAAAAGGAGAATGATCCTTTTACGCTTGAGCGGCGATGGAGCATAAGAAAACCTCGGTAACTGTGACTCTGGGCTGAGCGCCGCAGCTGCGGCGCCCGTTACATCGCTACGGATTAACGCACCGGCGGTGCGTATTGGATGCCGCCGTTATTCCAGAGGTTGTTCTGTCCGCGTTTGATCTTCAGCGGGCTTTCCGATCCCACGTTACGTTCAAAGATCTCCGCGTAATTTCCTACCTGCTTAATAATATGGTAAGCCCATTTGTTATCGAGCTTCAGATCTTTGCCGTAGTCACCTTCTTTGCCTAGCAGGTGAGCCATATCCGGTGTTGCCGGGTTAGCTGCTTTTTCATCAACGTTTTTCGAGTTAACACCCATCTCTTCAGCGTTCAGCATGGCGAACAGGGTCCAGCGAACAATGGAAAACCACTCGTCATCTCCACGGCGGACGACAGGTCCCAGCGGCTCTTTGGAGATAACTTCAGGCAGGACGATCCATTCTGCAGGATTGCTTAGCTTGATTCGCAGGGCATACAGCTGAGACTGGTCGGAGGCAAGCGTATCGCAGCGACCAGATTCCAGTGCCTTGGCGGATTCGTCCGATCGGTCAAAGGTGACGGGGGTGTACTTCATGTTGTTGGCCTTAAAGTAATCGGCCACGTTCAGTTCGGTATCTGTACCTGCCTGAATACACACCGTTGCGCCATCCAGTTCTTTAGCGCTCTTCAGACCAGCTTTATTGTGGGTGAGAAAACCAATGCCATCGTAATACGTTACACCAGTAAAGGACATGCCCATACCAGCATCACGAGAAGAGGTCCAGGTGGTGTTACGTGAGAGAAGATCGACTTCGCCGGACTGTAACGCTGTGAAGCGTTCTTTGGCGGTGAGTGGAGTATATTTTACTTTTGTATCATCACCGAATACGGCAGAGGCAACACCGCGGCAAACATCGACATCAATACCCGAAAATTTACCGTTCGCATCGGCGTAAGAAAAACCAGGCAAACCATCACTGATACCACATTGTACAAATCCTTTTTTCTTTACGGCATCAAGCGTTGCGCCGGCATGTGCCTGATTTGCGATCGCAAGCATCACGCCGGCCGCAGCCAGGCTGGCTATTATCATCTTTTTCATAGAGCATCCTGTGTGGAGGAATTATTGTTATGGAGACGTTTTGAAAACGTCTTTTACCTGTCTGTGGCTTTGGCCATACTCTTCTAAGCAAAGGTAGTGCCAGTTTTTTGCGACCGAATATTCGACGCAATATGCAGAGTGTAGACAGGAAAAAATAAATGCAGCGCCCTGAAGTGGTGCAAAATTGAAACGTAAGCCACATTTCGGCGCAAAAAATTTAAAATTCAGACAGGACGCAGGATAACGATTTCGGGCGGTAATATTGATGACGTGAGAATAACGATAGGAGGACATGTTGTTACGAAGAATACAAAAAATGCTAATTTCACATCGCGGATATGTGAGTGGAATCTATAATAATCTTATTCTATGATTGATGTCTTACACCAACCTTTTGTCTTATATGATAATTATCATTCTGATTAAAAGCGCGGCAGGTACCGCGCTTTTAAGAGGATTCATTTGGTTAAGGCAACGATCCCAAGTGTTAGGCCGGCAATGGCAGCAGCACCACCGGCGATTGCACCTGCTGTTTCCCAGTTATCCTGCGTGGTGCCTTTCATACAGGTATTGGTATGAACCAAGCGGCCCTGATCGTCATAGACAGGTACGCAAGGAGAATCGTGTGCACAGCCTGCCAGTAATGCTGTCAGCAATGCAACGGAAATTAATCTTTTCATGGTGTTACCTCTAAAATAAACGTTTCGCTAATAAAGCAAAGACAAACGCAAAGCCATCTGCGAAATCGAAAGCTATTTTACCACCTCTTAAAAAAAGACTGACATGAGGAATAATCTCAATTCGTGTGGTTTGTAAACATAATGAATAAAGCAGATAGCAATAAATGCTTTTTTTCTGAGGGGTGGGAAAAATAAATGGCTATCTTATTAATAAATAAAGATCTCAATATCCGGTAAAAAGGCGTCCGTAGACGCCTTTATTTTACAAATTAATCATTGTGTCGACTAAAACGTCGTCTAACGACAACAAAGAAGACAGGAACGAAGAAGATAGCGAGCAATGTGGCGGTGAGCATTCCCCCCATCACACCGGTACCAACCGCATTTTGTGCGCCACTACCTGCGCCGCGACTGATTACCAACGGCATAACCCCCAGAATAAAGGCCAGCGAAGTCATCAGGATTGGGCGAAGACGCATGCGGGAGGCTTCCAGCGTCGCTTCAATCAAGCCTTTACCCTCTTTATCCATCAGGTCTTTGGCAAATTCCACAATCAGTATGGCGTTTTTGGCAGAGAGACCGATGGTGGTAAGCAAGCCGACCTGGAAGTACACATCGTTATTCATTCCGCGTAGCGACGCGGCCAGTAGCGCGCCCACAACACCCAGTGGAACCACGAGCATGACGGAGAAGGGGATCGACCAACTCTCATACAATGCGGCAAGGCAAAGGAAGACAACGATTAACGAGATGGCATACAACGCAGGTGCCTGGTTACCTGACAGGCGTTCCTGGTAAGACATACCGGTCCAGTCATGACCGATACCGGTTGGCAGTTTTTCTGCCAGGCTTTCCATCATCGCCATGGCTTCACCGGTACTTCTACCCGGTGCGGCTTCTCCCAGTAGCTCCATTGATGGCATACCGTTGTAACGTTCCAGCCGCGGTGAACCATAGACCCATTGAGAAGAGCTAAATGTTGAGAATGGCACCATTTCGCCATTGACGCTGCGGACATAGAGATTATTGATGTCTTCCGGCAACATACGGAATTTTGCATCAGCCTGGACGTACACTTTTTTCACGCGGCCGCGGTCAATGAAGTCATTGACGTAGTAGCCGCCCAGTGCAGCGGAAATGGTTTCGTTAATATCAGATAGCGAAACACCCAGCGCCTGCGCTTTTTCCTGATCGACATCCAGCTTGAACTGTGCGGTATCTTCCAGGCCATTAGGGCGTACACGAACCAGCAGGTCCGGGTGTTGGGCGACCATCCCCATCAACTGATTACGTGCCTGGGTTAACGCCGTGTGTCCCAGTCCTCCCTGGTCAATCAGCTCAAAGTCAAAGCCAGTTGCCGTGCCCAATTCAACAATGGCGGGCATGTTGAAGGGGAATACCAGACCATCACGAATCTGGCTAAAGGCGCGGGTCGCACGGGCAATAATCGATTCAACGTTATTTTCCGTTCCGCTACGCTCTTCCCAGGGCTTGAGGCTGACAAACGCCATCCCTGAGTTTTGCCCTTGTCCGCTGAAGCTAAAGCCGTTAACCGTAAAGACGCTTTCAACGTTGGCTTTCTCCGTGTTCAGGTAGTAGTGGGTGACCTGATCCAGCACCTTTTGGGTACGTTCTTGTGTTGCGCCAGCCGGAAGTTGAATCATGGTCAGGAATACGCCCTGATCTTCTTCCGGCAGGAAGGAGGTGGGTAGGCGCATAAACAGCACCGCCATTCCCACAACGATGATCAGATAGACGACCAGATAACGTCCGGTTTTACGAATAATGCCACTGACGCTATTGGTATAGTGGTTGACGCTGTGATCGAATTTGGCATTAAACCAGCCGAAGAAGCCGCTCTTTTTCTCGTGGTGCTCTGCTGACACCGGTTTGAGCAATGTGGCACAGAGCGCAGGGGTCAAAATCAATGCGACCAGTACCGAAAGTGCCATGGCAGAAACGATGGTGATTGAGAACTGGCGGTAAATTGCCCCGGTGGAACCACCAAAGAAGGCCATCGGGATAAACACCGCAGACAGCACCATGGCGATACCCACCAACGCCCCCTGAATCTGCGACATGGATTTCTCCGTCGCCTCTTTGGGGGGGAGATTTTCTTCTATCATCACGCGTTCAACGTTCTCGACCACCACTATCGCATCATCGACCAACAGGCCGATGGCGAGTACCATCCCGAACATCGTCAGGGTGTTTATCGAGTAGCCAAACGCTGCCAGTACGGCAAAGGTACCCAGTAATACGACGGGCACGGCGATGGTTGGAATGAGCGTGGCGCGGATGTTTTGCAGAAACAGGTACATCACGAGGAACACCAACACGATCGCTTCGAACAGTGTTTTCACTACCTCATGAATAGAGATGGTGACGAACGGCGTGGTGTCATATGGGTAAACAACCTTCATTCCCTGCGGGAAGAACGGTTGCAGTTCGACCAGTTTAGCTTTAATTGCGTTGGCGGTATCCAGCGCGTTAGCACCGGTAGCCAGCTTGATACCAAGGCCGGATGCCGGTTTACCGTTAATACGGGCAACGACGTTGTAGTTTTCTCCACCTAACTCAATGCGCGCCACATCCTTCAAGTGAACAACAGAGCCATCACTGTTCACGCGTAATGTCACTTTGCCGAACTCTTGAGGATCTTTCAGGCGTGTTTGCGCAATTATCGAAGCGTTAAGCTGCTGATTAGGTAATGCAGGTGTCCCGCCTAACTGGCCTGCGGCTATCTGATCGTTTTGCACCTTCAACTGGTTAATGACATCAACCGGTGTGAGCTGGTATTTGTTCAATAAATTCGCATCCAGCCAGATACGCATGGCGTACTGTGCACCAAACAGCTGCACGTCGCCCACGCCGTTTAAACGACTGATGGAATCTTTAACGTTTGAGGCGACATAGTCCGAGATGTCATCTTGCGTGGTCTGTGGATTGTCAGAAACAAAGCCCGCGACCATCAAAAAGCTGCTGCTTGATTTCTCAACGCCGATACCCTGCTGCTGGACTTCCTGTGGCAGTAATGGGGTCGCGAGCTGCAGTTTGTTTTGTACCTGTACCTGAGCAATATCAGGATCGGTGCCGGACTGGAACGTCAGCGTGATAGTCACGCTGCCAGCTGAGTCGCTGGTGGATGACATATACATCAGGTTATCGATACCGTTCATGTTTTGTTCGATAACCTGTGTGACCGTATCCTGCACGGTTTGCGCATCCGCACCTGGGTAGGTTGCGGAAATCGCAACGGCAGGAGGGGCAATAGTAGGATACTGCGCCACGGGCAGCTGCATGATTGCCAGCGCACCCGCCATCATCAAAATGATGGCCAGTACCCAGGCAAAGATAGGACGCCTAATAAAAAAGTTTGCCATGTCCTGTTACCTTATTGCGCCGCAGTCGCTGCAGGGACATCGGTGGTGGCTTTAACCTGCACGCCAGGGCGCGCTTTCTGTAAACCACTTACGATGACTTTGTCACCCGACTGTAAGCCTTCGCTAATCAGCCACTTGTCGCCAATAGCTTGCACGGCGACGACTGGGCGAGTTTCAGCCTGGCTCTTGTCGTTAACGACCATCACGGTGGCATCGCCGCGCGGCGTACGCGTCACGCCCTGCTGTGGAACGAGGATGGCATTGGGTTGAACGCCTTCATCAACACGTGCGCGCACAAACATACCGGGTAGCAGAGTGTGCTGCGGGTTAGGGAATACGGCTCGGAGAGTGATTGACCCAGTGCTTTCATCAACCGTCACGTCAGAAAATTGCAACGTGCCTTTCAGCGGGTATGACTGGCCATTTTCCATCACCAGTTCGACGGTGCTGCTGGTGTTGTCTTTATGCAGACTGCCTTGTGCAATAGACTGTTTGAGGCGCATAAAGTCGTTACTGGACTGCGTCACATCGACGTAAATCGGATCGAGCTGTTGCACGGTAGCGAGCGCTGTAGCCTGACCATTAGTGACCAGCGCGCCCTCGGTGACGCTAGATTTACCGATGCGTCCGCTAATTGGTGATGTCACTTTGGTGTAGGCAAGGTTAATACGCGCGCTTTCGACAGCCGCTTTGGCGGCAATAACGGAGGCATCGGCCTGACGTGCGTCAGCAATAGCCTGATCGTATTCTTGCTGGCTGATATATTTTGTTCCGACCAGTGGAACATAGCGTTTTACCGTTAAGTGCGCGATTGCTGCCGCGGCTTCGCTTTTTGCCAGTTCACCTTTAGCGCTGTCATAGTCAGCCTGATAGGTCGCGGGATCGATCTGGTAAAGCGACTGGCCAGCTTCAACATCACTGCCTTCGGTGAAATTCCGTTTAAGTACAATCCCGCTGACCTGAGGGCGTACTTCTGCAATGCGAAATGCGCTTGTACGCCCGGGTAATTCGGTCGTCACGGCTAAGGGGGCTGACTCAACAACATGGACTGTCACCTGTGGCTCGGTGGGATGTGCCTGTGTTTCTCCTTGATCGTTACAGCCGGCGAGTAATGCAGCGGAGATGATGATGAATGAGGGCAGGAGCGAGAACCTGGCAGTTTTCGTCATTTCTATTCCTTAAAGAACCGAAGGCTCGTTATTTACCGGAGTAATGGCAGGTGATAACGCGCACAAATAAAAAATAATAGTTAGCTATCCTACAAATAATTAGCTTGCGATGTAAGCAATACTTATTTTGCGGCGTAATCCACGGCACATAAAAACAAAAAAAGAAGAAACAACTGCCCTTTCATTAAGCGAAGATTAGTCATGTTATGACTTGCATTAACACATATAGAAATAGGTATTGCATTGGTGAATGTGTTTTTTCATTTTATTCACATTGTTTATTTGTGCTGAGTGTATGTAATGAAATATTTTAGAACTCGTCTAAATAAAGGCTAAGTGATACATTAATTCCGTACAGTAAATATTAGATAAGAAAGTTTATCATTCCCTACTCTGTCTCAGGCATTCGAACCATGGCGAGAAAAACGAAAGCTGATGCCCTCAAAACGCGCCAGCATCTGATTGAAACGGCGATTGTACAGTTTGCGGCACGGGGTGTCGGCAATACAACGCTTAATGACATAGCGGATGCCGCTAACGTGACGCGAGGTGCAATCTATTGGCATTTCGACAATAAGAGTCAACTGTTTAATGAGCTTTGGCTGCAGCAACCTCCCTTGCGCGATCTTATTCAGGACCAACTCATCGGACGTTGGGGTGACAATCCGCTACAGAGGCTACGGGAGAAATTAGTCGTGGGTTTGCAATATATTGCAAAAATCCCTCGCCAGCAGGCATTAATGCAAATTTTATATCATAAATGTGAATTCCATAACGATATGATATCGGAACAGGATATTCGCGATAAAATAGGCCTTTGCCATCAAAGAATACGTGATTCATTACAGAAATGTATGGATGAAAATCTTATCGCTACCAGTCTGGATTTAGACGTTATCCTGATTATTTTACACGGGAGCTTTAGTGGGATAATAAAAAACTGGTTAATGAATCCAGTCAGTTATGATCTTTATGAACAGGCGCCAGTATTAGTCGATAACGTATTAAAAATGCTAAGTCCCGATGGCTGTGTGATGCAATTTGTTGAGCGCGAAAATCAGGTAGGGTAGTTTCGGCTGATCGCAGTCAGCCGCCATGGCATGACGGCTGGAAACACGCGTTAGCGGATGCGTTATTCAAGGTCGACGCAGTTGACCAGCTTGAGGGGATTCACCGAGTTCATATTCCGGCACTTATCATGCTCTGTTGTCATTAACTCAATCCACTGTATGAGTAGGGCATCAAAAAGAAAAACAAAGACAGCAAAAACAACCAGCCACCAATACTTGCGAATCATTACCAAATCCTGTGTATTCATACCCAAGCGTGCAGGGAATATACACGAAATCTCTATGCTGAAAAGCAGACTTACAATGCTTTTACTTTGTTGAAATTACGTTGTTCTTTTCAGCTAATCGGCTCTTTTTAGACAGGTTTTTTGTCTTTCGCTTTTTGACCTTTGCAAGGTCATTTTCTGAAAAGTGGGAGCTAATGCTCAGTCTTCTAAGCCCCATTTTTACGTATTCATCATTGACTTCGATACCGATAAATCTGCGATTCAACGCCACTGCCGTCGCGCCCGTGGTGAAGCTTCCTGCGAACGGATCTAACACAATCTCACCCGGGTTGGAGGACGCGAGAATAATGCGTTCTAACAGCGCCTGAGGTTTTTGGGTCGGATGGTTTTCGTACTCATCCATCAGATAGCGTACGCGGGGAAAATCCCAGACGTTACCGGGCACCTTTTGATGATTGTACGGCTGAGGTGGGTTCTTTCGGTAATCGATTAGCGCGCGCTTGGCGCCCGTTTTAGCCTCAACCAGAACGTCATCACGATTAAAGGTATAGCTTTTCGAGTCTTTGACCATCATCAAGATAGGCTCATACATTGAGCCAAAGAAGTTTTTGGCCTGGACTCCCGAGCTATCATAGGACCACACGATGCGGCTTTTGATGGTGAAAAGCTGGCGACATTTGAGGTCGATATACGGCATGTTCTCCGTACTGTTCATGATGTACATGGTACCCTGCGGCGTGAGTATTCGATGGCATTCATCAATACACTCAAACAACCATGCCAGAAAGGTCTCTTCGTCCCAGGATTCTACGAGCCCGTCAAAATCTTTGCCGATGTTATAAGGTGGGTCAGCAAAAATGAGGTCGACGCTTGTAGACGGCAGTTTTTTCAGTTCGGTCAGCGCATCACCGTGGATTATCTTTTTCGATTCATCGCCAAAATAGACGGGTTCACATCCTGCGTTCATCGTCAAAGCCTCCTTATGATGCTTATAAAAAAGGCGCTTCCCCATGCCGAGTAGCGCCTTTTAAAACAAACATTTAACTGATTAGTATCAGTTCATGCCGTATTTTTTCAGTTTTTTACGCAGCGTACCACGGTTGATGCCCATCATCAGGGCAGCACGGGTCTGGTTACCGCGGGTGTATTGCATCACCATGTCCAACAGGGGCTGTTCTACTTCAGCCAGTACCAGCTCATAGAGATCATTAACATCCTGACCATTCAGTTGAGCAAAATAGTTCTTCAGTGCCTGTTTAACCGAGTCACGCAGGGGTTTTTGAGTTACCTGATCCTGAGAGTTAACGGTAGAAACGGTCAGTACGTCAGAATTTACGCGTTGTTCGAACATAGTTCTGTCAGCTCTTTATTTCTGTTTACGCAAAATTTTCGAAGTATGCCTCCAACGCCGCCAGCTGTTCGCTGGAATCTTCAATGGCGTTGAATGTGCGCCGAAACTGGTCATTTGGAGCGTGTTCCTGGAGATACCAGGATACGTGTTTACGCGCAATTCGGTACCCTTTTGCCTGACCATAAAAGTCGTGCAGTTCCCGAACGTGCGCACAAAGCAAGCGCTTCACCTCTGCCAGAGGCAGGGGGGGTAGCAGCTCCCCAGTGTCCAGATAATGCTGGATTTCCCGAAAGATCCAGGGTCTTCCCTGAGCTGCACGGCCTATCATCAGGGCATCAGCCCCCGTATAGTCGAACACAGCTCTGGCTTTATGCGGGTCAGTAATGTCGCCATTCGCGATAATCGGAATGGAAACTTTCTGCTTAACTGCCCGAATACTGTCGTACTCAGCATCTCCATTGAACAAACAGGCGCGGGTGCGTCCATGAATGGTCAGAGCCTGAATGCCACAGTCTTCAGCCAGTTGGGCAATCTCTACGCAGTTACGGTGTTCCGGAGCCCAGCCGGTGCGAATCTTGAGAGTGACAGGAACGTCCACTGCATTGACGACCTCGGTTAGTATCGATTTCACTAAATCCGGGTACTGCAAGAGGGCTGAACCTGCAAGCTTGCGATTCACTTTTTTAGCCGGACACCCCATATTGATATCAATAATTTGGGCGCCGCTTTCCACGTTAATACGTGCGGCATCGGCCATTTCAACAGGGTCGCTACCGGCAATTTGCACCGTGCGAATTCCTGGTTCATCAACGTGCACCATCCGTAAACGAGACTTATCACTTTCCCAAACCTGCGGGTTAGAAGACATCATCTCGGATACCGTCAATCCTGCTCCCATCTCATAGCACAGCGTCCTGAATGGTCTGTCAGTGATGCCAGCCATAGGTGCTGCGATCAGGCGATTTCTGAGCTGATATTGTCCGATACGCATGAGTTAAGAAATGACCATACTGTGACTGCAAGGCGGCGTATATTACGCATTTTTTGCACGAGATGAAAGGCCAAACTTTGACCAATCCACTGAGGTGGATCAATGAATTGCCGTAAATGTGAACGGATGAAAATAATTAATTATATAAATCATTGGATTATAAAAATGTGTCTGTTTTATATACGCATATAATTTTGCGTAACTTCTCATTTTTTCTTCATCGCCTGGAGATACTGGCAAGATAATCTGCTGAATTAATCAGCAAATTATCGGGACATTGTGTGATCGTCACCTCATTTTAGTACAGGATCTCGGTGTTGCCTGATTGGCTATCCTCAACCTCGCGACCATTCAGTGGTTGCAGTGGACGGTTGTTCATATGTCCTACGATGTACCTGAAATTTTCAAGCTGTTCGGTTGAGAGGGACATTGGCGTTTTCAGGACAATCCAGATAACGTTTTCACTACATGGCGGAATCGTCAATGAGCCGCTGTAGCGCCAGTAGGCTTTATTGTCGGGCAAAAGTTGGTTGATGTTGACCGGTGAGAAGATGGGCATGTTGCTACCTTCCATGGTTGGAAAGGATTCCCACAAATTTTTAATGGCTTGATTCGGTTCGTCAACATCAAACATGACAGCCACAATAACGGTATCACCTTGCTGATTTTTGTGGAGCAGCTGGAGCTCCATCGCGTAGTGTTTCCCCTCGATGGTGTGTTCACTCGGTGCGTGAAAATCCAATTGCTTTAAATAGTAAAGCTGATTGTCAATGTTGAGGGTATCAGGGGTATAGCTGTTCATCGTCGCCTGAAGCGTATGATTGATGCTCTGGAACCTTACTGGGCTATCGGTGTACTGCATGGTGAGTATAGGGAGCCCAAGTTTGCTGGTATCGGTGGGCTGAATATTGATAGGGGATTGATTTACCCCGGTCTGGCAACTTTTATACTCGTTGTTGATTTCCCCCCAATGTTCAGGGGAGGTATCTCCGATGCTATATCCCCATGACGATGCCTGCACTGAAAAGGACATGATGCATGCCAGCAGCAGCGTTGTTCTAACACGGATTAGATACATATATTCACCCGGTAAATGTCTGTGTTTAAAAACAAATAAAATCAAATGACTATGTTGAGCATTTTAGCGTTGGGGTGGGGGATTACTGGCTGGTGTATTGTCTGAAAATGGCGCAGCCAGAGAACTACGCCGTAAAGATTTTTTTTGACCGGTAATGCGGCACCACTCTTCTTTTTCGAGTACTGGATCGAGTGTAAAGAGATCGGCGTAGTCTTCGCAGACGCCTTCTGAGCGGGTTCTGAGGATTACTCCACGATCACGCGGCCATTGAGCGGTTGTTCTGGCCGGTTGTTGTTGTGATGCATAGTCTGAGTGAATTTTTTAAGCTGTACTTCTGAAAGCGTCATCGGGTGTTTCAGGATAATCCAGGTTACGCCTTCGGTGCAGGGAGGGGTTGTCAGAGAACCGCTAAAGCGCCAGTAAGTCTTATCGATGGGCAGCAGTGCATTAAGATCCATCTGCGAGGTTACTCTGACGTCCTGCTCAGCTTGTTCGGGCATTGTTGCCCACAGTTTATTTAGCTCTGCGTTTTCTGCCCCGATATCAAACATGACTGCGACGACGGCAACATCACCTTTTGCATCTTTGTGCACCAGATGTGCCTCCATGGCGTAATGTTTGCCATGAACGGTATTTTCGCTGGGGGCGTGAAAATGGAACTGTTGGAGGATGAATGGTATTCCATCAATGGTAACGCTATCTTTGGTCGAGGTCTTTAGACCCGCCTGAATGGTATGGCCATTGTTGATGAGCGTGGCCGGTCCATCGGTATAGTGAATGGTAAGCGGTGGGAGATGAGCTGTAAGCGTTGTGTCAATGTTGATGGGGGATTGGTTCATTCCGGCCTGGCAAGTTTTGTACTCCTCGCTGAGCGCGCCCCAGTGTTCAGGAGAGCCTTCTCCTTCATAGCTCCAGTGAGATGCAAAAACTGTTGCGGGCATGATGCTTAGCGCCAACAGCGCCGCCTTACCAAAAGTTGTTTTCATACAATTCGTCCAGTGAATGGTTAGTATTTATTTGTTTTTAACTTCAATGAGTTAAACAAATATTCTAGCGCAGGGACGTTGTGCGGGATGTACAAAAAACGGGAAAGACGTGGCCTGCGAAGAGGCCACGAGGGGAGTTTATTTTTTCCTGCCAGTAATGCGGCACCACTCTTCTTTCTCGATCACCGGATCGAGCGTAAAGAGATCGGCGTAGGCTTCGCAGACGCTGTCCGCCTGGCTGGCAAGAATACCGGAAAGGCCCAGTAAGCCGCCCTCAACTGGCAACACGCTGATTAACGGTGCCAGTTCACGCAATGGGCCAGCAAGGATGTTGGCAACCACCACGTCGGCTTTCATGGCTTCTGGCTGATCCTGTGGCAGGTACAGTTCCAGGCGGTCAGAAACGCCATTACGCTGCGCATTATCGCGGCTTGCCTGAATGGCTTGCGGATCGATGTCTACACCAATGGCTTTGGCTGCACCTAATTTGAGTGCTGCAATAGCCAGAATGCCGGAACCGCAACCAAAGTCGATCACCGTCTTTCCGTTCAGATCGAGGCCATCCAGCCATTGCAGACACAAAGAGGTGGTTGGGTGAGTGCCGGTACCAAACGCCAGACCTGGGTCCAGCATCACGTTGACGGCGTTCTCATCCGGCACATCGCGCCAGCTTGGGCAAATCCACAGACGTTCGCCAAAGCGCATTGGGTGGAAGTTATCCATCCATTCACGCTCCCAGTCTTTATCTTCAAGCTGTTCAATTTTATGCACAAACCCCGCACTGAGCAGCGGATGCTGTTCCAGAAGGGCAACCACTTCTTTCATGTCGGTTTCTGCATCGAACAGACCCGTTACATCGGTGTCACCCCAAAGACGGGTTTCGCCCGGCAGTGGTTCAAACACCGGCGTATCATGCGTGTCCTGGAAGGTGATAGAAACGGCACCCGCTTCCATCAGCGCATCGCTCAACTCTTCTGCATTAGCACCGGTGGTGTTCAGTTTCAGTTGGATCCATGGCATGGCAAAACTCTTTATTTATCAGTAGTCAATATGGCGGCTTGCGGGGCGGCAGAACCAAAACGGTTTCCGACCAGGAAAGCCAGCAAACTTAGCAGCAACGAGGGCACAATTGGATGGAAGCCCAGGTACTGAATGTTAAAGGTAGCGAGTATGGCATACAGCACACCGCCGACAATCATGGCGCTCAGTGCGCCCGCTGCGTTCGCTCGCTCCCAGTACAGGCCCAGCACCAGCGGCCACAGGAATACCGCTTCCAGCCCGCCAAACGCCAGCAGGTTGAGCCAGATGATCATCTCTGGTGGTTTCCACGCGGCCAGCAACAACAACGCCCCCAATAACAGGGTGATCACCGCCGACATGCGCTTCAGGCGGGTTTCATTTTTCAGCTGTTCCGGGCGCAGATTCAGGTAGAGATCTTTAATGATCGTAGCGGAACTTTGCAGCAATTGGGCGTTGATCGTCGACATGATCGCCGCCATCGGTGCGGCAAGGAAGATCCCCGCGGCAATCGGTGGCAGGACTTTTACCATCAAGGTGGGGATAACCAGATCAGGTACCGTCAGGTCAGGGAGCACCGCGCGTCCTAATGCACCCGCCAGGTGCATACCAAACATCAGGATTGCCACCACAATCGTGCCGATAATCATCCCACGATGGACCGCTTTACTGTCCTTATAAGAGATACAGCGCACGGCGGTATGCGGCAGGCCAATCACGCCAAAGCACACCAGAACCCAGAACGAAGTCATAAAGGTTGGGGACAGAATGTCATCAGCGCCTTGTGGGGTCACCAGTTTCGGATCGATTGTTTGCAGCGTCTCCACCGCGTTGCTGAGGCCGCCCGCTGCGTGGACCACACCCACAAGCAGAACAATGGTCCCAACTAGCATCACCATGCCCTGCATGGTGTCATTGAGCACGCTGGCACGAAATCCACCGAATGCGGTGTATAACGCAATACTGATACCAAAGATCAGCAGACCTGTTTCGTATGGAATACCCGCAGCGGTTTCCAGCAAACGTGCGCCGCCGATGAATTGCACTGTCATCGCGCCAACGAAAGCTACCAACAGGCTGAGGCTCGCCAGCCAGACCAGCAAACGGCTCTGATAGCGGGCAAACAGCATATCGTTAAGGGTGACGGCGTTGTAGCGTCGCGCCAGAATCGCAAATTTCTTGCCAAGAATACCCAGTGACAACCAGACGGCCGGCAGTTGGATCATCGCCAACAGCACCCATCCCAGCCCGTATTTATACGCGGCCCCCGGGCCACCAATAAACGAGCTTGCGCTGATGTATGTTGCGGTCAGCGTCATGGCTAAAACGACCCCGCCCATTGAGCGGCTGCCGAGGAAATATTCATTCAGGAACGTGCCGGTTGTTCTCTTTCTCATCGCGTACACAGAGAGACCAAACACCACTACCAGATAGGCGACAAGCGGCAAAATCACTTCAAGCTGCATCGTCATCCTCCAGAGGAATATCGCGATAGATAAATTTCACCATCGCCCAGCACAGAACAATGAAAACCAGCGGGGTTAGCAAGCAGGCCATTTCGAACCAGTGTGGTAAGCCAGTAAAGCCCAGCGTGGAGTCTGGTAAGTAAGCGGCTACTAACCATGTAGCAAGATAGAAAAGGGTCAGCCACAGCGCCCAGCGCGCCTCTTTATGGGCCTGAACAAAACGAGCGTCCATTTTTTGTCCCTTGTGGATAAAGAAAGCGGGGATTGTACCTTATGGGACGTGCCGGAGGGGAGAAAAACAAAAGGCCGGAGGATCCGGCCTTTGCAGTTAATGCGTACTTACTTTTCCTGAAGTCCGAGTTTCTTCTCCAGGTAGTGGATATTGGAACCACCACGCTGGAAGTGCTCGTCATTCATGATGCGGATCTGCAGATCGACGTTGGTTTTGATCCCGTCGATGATCAGTTCCTGCAAGGCGTTTTTCATGCGGGCAATCGCCACGTCACGGTTTTCGCCATAACAAATAAGTTTGCCGATCATGGAGTCATAGTAAGGCGGTACGGTGTAACCCGCGTAAATATGAGACTCCCAGCGCACACCAAAACCACCCGGCGCGTGGAAACGCGTGATTTTACCCGGGCTTGGCAGGAAGGTGTTCGGGTCTTCGGCGTTGATACGGCATTCTACCGCATGGCCTTTAACCACAACTTCATCCTGCGTAATGGACAGCGGCTGACCCGCAGCGATACGCAGCTGCTCTTTGATCAGATCAACGCCGGTGATCATTTCGGTAACTGGATGCTCTACCTGGATACGGGTGTTCATTTCAATGAAATAGAACTCGCCGTTCTCGAACAGGAACTCGAAAGTACCCGCTCCACGGTAGCCGATATCTACACAGGCTTTGGAGCAACGTTCGCCGATGTAACGACGCAGTTCCGGGGTAATGCCCGGTGCTGGTGCTTCTTCGACCACTTTCTGGTGACGGCGCTGCATGGAGCAGTCACGTTCTGCCAGATAGATTGCGTTGCCCTGACCGTCAGCCAACACCTGAATTTCGATGTGGCGTGGGTTCTCCAGGTATTTTTCCATGTAAACCATGTCATTGTTGAAAGCGGCTTTCGCTTCAGCTTTGGTCATGGAAATGGATTGAGCCAGTTCAGCGTCGCCGCGTACAACACGCATACCGCGACCGCCGCCACCGCCGGAGGCTTTGATGATGACCGGATAGCCGATGCGCTTGGCATGGGCGCGGTTTGCGTCCATATCGTCGCCCAGTGGGCCGTCAGAACCTGGAACGGTCGGTACACCTGCTTTCTTCATGGCAGTAATTGCAGACACTTTGTCGCCCATCAGGCGGATGGTGTCGGCTTTCGGGCCGATGAAGATAAAGCCAGAGCGTTCTACCTGCTCAGCAAAGTTGGCGTTTTCAGACAGGAAGCCGTAACCCGGGTGAATAGCGACCGCGCCAGTGATTTCAGCGGCGCTGATGATTGCCGGGATATTCAGATAGCTTTTAACAGACGGAGCCGGGCCAATACAGACCGTTTCATCTGCCAGTAATACGTGTTTTAGATCGCGATCCGCGCTTGAGTGTACAGCGACGGTCTTGATGCCCAGTTCTTTACAGGCACGAAGAATACGCAGGGCAATCTCGCCACGGTTGGCGATAACGATTTTATCCAACATGTTCGCCTCGTTACTCGATGACGACCAGCGGCTCGTCAAATTCTACCGGTTGACCACTTTCTACCAGAATCGCTTTTACCACGCCGGATTTATCGGCTTCGATCTGGTTCATCATTTTCATGGCTTCAACGATGCAAAGGGTATCGCCCGCATTCACTTTCTGGCCCACTTCGATAAACGGTTTAGCGTCAGGGCCCGGGGTGCGGTAGAAAGTACCAACCATCGGGGAACGTACGATGTGACCACTGATTTCCGCTGCAGCAGGGGCTTCCATGCTTGGCGCTGCAGTTTGCGCAACAGCGTTAGACAGAGCAGGTTGTTGCATCATTGGTGCAGCATAAGCCTGTTGCATCATCGGGAAACCTGCATTTGGCGCTGCGCGGCTGATGCGTACAGACTCTTCGCCTTCAGAAATTTCCAGTTCGGAGATGCCTGATTCTTCAACCAGCTCGATCAGTTTTTTAATCTTACGAATATCCATGAGTGGGTTCCGTACTCTTTGTTTAGTGAAATTGTGACAGGCGTTTTATCGCCGTCTGTATAGCATTTGAATAACTGTTGGTGACAATATGCCACCCCTCTCTGGCGTTGCACTGCGTGCTGCAGCCATTAAACGAGATATCAAAACTTACCAGTCATTGTGTGGCTATCTTCTGCCATTTTCGGGTAAAAGACAAAATATACCTTCAATACCCGATTGTCACCCTTTCCGCGCTGTAAAAACGCCTCCAGGGAAAGCAAGGTCGCACATTATAACCATTTCGTAGCAATTGGCAGCTAAATACTGGTCTTATCAGGGAAGATAATCAACCGCCTGCATGTAAAGAACGTGGGTTCGTCTGTGTTTTGCAACGCACTGCACATATCCCGAAACTACCGCCACCACTGGCGGAACTTCTTATAACGGCAGGCTAAAAGCACGACGGCGAGCGCGGCATAAATGATTGGTTGCGGGGATAAAATCTTCACCGACCACAGGTAATGCACGGGGGCCAGGATCGCCACAAGATAGACGAAGTTGTGTAAAAGTTGCCAGCGTTTTCCCAGTTTCCGCTGCGCAGCCTGGGTGGAGGTGAGTGTGAGGGCAAATAATAAAGTCCAACTGATGATTCCCAGCATCAGATAAGGCCGTGTCGTTAGCTCTCGACCCAACAGACTCAGGTTGTTAATGCCCAGCTCCAGCAGCGCATAACTGGTTAAATGCAAGGTGGCCCAGGCAAAACACCAGAGTCCTAACAGGCGGCGAGTGCGTATTAAGAGTGGCTGCTTAGCGTAGCGCGCCAGCGGCGAGACCAGCAAGGTTGCCAACAAGAATTTCAGAGCCGTCCTACCGGTAAAGTGTTGAATGTCCTTGACCGGATCGGCGCTTAATTCGCCATTATTAATGGCCCAAAAGAGCCAGACAAAAGGTAAAAAGCCGGCAAGATGCAGGCAAACTTTCAGCCAGGTGATGTGTTTTGCCGTCAGACGCACTTAAAAATTCTCCCTCAAGTTAAGGCCGTGATACAGCGAAGCGACCTCATCGGCATAGCCGTTAAACAGCAGCGTAGGTTGACGCTGTACGTCGAGGATACCGCCTGCGCCAATAAAACGTTCTGTGGCTTGTGACCAGCGGGGGTGATCGACGCCGGGGTTAACATTGGCATAAAACCCATATTCATTAGGCGCCGCCATATTCCAGGTGGTCGGCGGGCGATCGCGCGTCAGCTTAATGCTGACTATCGACTTAATTCCTTTAAAACCGTATTTCCACGGTACGGTTAATCGGATAGGGGCGCCATTCTGCGGGGGAAGCGCTTTGCCATAAACGCCCACGGTGAGCAGCGTGAGCGGGTGCATGGCTTCATCAAGGCGTAAACCTTCAACGTAGGGGTATTTCAGCCCTCCGCCAATAAAGCGATCTTTCTGTCCCGGCATATCATCCGGTGCGTAGAGCGTTTCGAACGCCACATATTTCGCATTGCTGGTGGGTTCAACCAGTGCCAGCAGCTTATGTAAAGGAAAGCCAATCCACGGCACGACCATGGACCAGGCTTCTACACAGCGCATGCGATAAATGCGTTCCTCCAGCGGGAAGCGGGTGGTCAACGCATCGTGATCGAGGGTTAATGGCTTTGCCACTTCGCCACTAATTTTCAGCGTCCACGGATCGGTTTTTAAACTGCCCGCGTTGGCCGCCGGGTCTGCTTTATCGAGACCGAACTCATAGAAGTTGTTGTAGCCGGTGACTTTATCTTCCGGCGTTAACGGCAATGTATTTTGCCAGGCGGCAGGTTTCGTGAAATCAAGCGGTTTTCCGGCGGGTGCGGGCGGTCGGTCATTGCCTTTAAACCAACTTAGCAGATCGGCCTGGGCGTTGGGAGAGAGGGAAAGGGCTGTCGCACTGATGCCCAGCGCTTTCAATACCTGGCGACGTTGCAGCATAAAAACAGATTCTGCCGTTACGTCGGTTTCCGTCAGTTTTTTGGATTTCATATCATCCTCCGTCATGCGTTTTGCTAAGCATGACGGAGGCAAAGGCTTATCGCGAATTTATCACGAAAAATTGCAGATTATGCGATTTTCACCAGCGTGCGGCCCTGCACCTGATTATTAATGATGGCGTCAGCAAGCTTCGGCGCGTCGGCGAGCGTAATTTCAGTTGCGGCCTGAGCGTAGAAAGATTCCGGCAGGTCAGTGACCAGACGTTGCCAGGCCTGAGCACGGCGCGCCGCTGGCGTCATAACGGAATCAACACCTTGTAGGCGCACATTGCGCAAAATGAATGGCATCACCGTGGTGGGCAGTGCAAAACCACCTGCCAGACCACAGGCAGCGACGCAGCCTCCGTAGTTCATCTGTGCGAGAATTTTTGCCAGCACTTTGTCGCCAACGGTATCAATGGCGCCTGCCCACAGCTGTTTTTCCAGCGGGCGAGTTTCTGCAAATTCATCACGACCGAGGATTCGGTTGGCGCCCAGACTACGCAGATAGTCGTGCGTGCTTTCACGACCGGATACCGCTGCAACCTGATACCCCAACTTATGCAGTAACGCAACGGCAGTACTGCCGACACCACCGCTGGCGCCGGTGACAACAATCTCGCCGTCTTGCGGGCGGATACCGGCATCTTCAAGCGCCATCACGCACAGCATGGCGGTAAAACCGGCAGTGCCGATGATCATCGCATTGCGGCTACTCAGTCCATTTGGTAGCGCAACCAGCCAGTCACCTTTTACACGAGCCCGTTCGGACAGTCCGCCCCAATGGTTTTCGCCCACGCCCCAACCGGTCAGCAACACCTCCTGACCAGCGTGAAAACGGGGATCTTCACTGTGGCGAACGGTACCGGCGAAATCGATACCAGGAATCATCGGAAAATTACGGATAATTTTTCCCTTGCCGGTGATGGCCAGGGCATCTTTATAGTTCAGGCTCGACCAGTGAACATCCACCGTCACATCGCCTTCCGGTAGCTGATTTTCGTCGAGGGGTTGAACGGATGCGAGGGTTTTACCGTCCTGCTGTTCTAAGATCAAAGCCTGCATAACCTGTCCTCAATTCATATAGTGGATTGGAAAATGAATGATGAAGACTATACTCGTTAATCAAAACATGATGCCGATTCTGCGCAATAAATTGCCAGATATACCTGATTTGGTAGTATGCCCACACTATTTATGTAAATTGACGGATTTCGCGTTCATTTTTGCATTTTCGTGTCGCTTTTCCATTTTCATGCCTAATTCATAACTGTCGGAGTTAACACAAGGATGCGATTAACGACGAAATTTTCAGCTTTTGTGACTTTGCTCACAGGGTTAACGATCTTCGTGACGCTGATCGGCTGCTCGCTGAGTTTCTACAATGCGATCCAATATAAGTTCACTAGTCGTGTCCATGCCGTCGCGACGGCGATCGACACGCACCTGGTCTCTAAAGATTTTGTCACCTTAACGCCGCAAATAGACGAGCTGATGGTGTCGGTTGATATCGTTCGCGTTGAGCTGCTGCAGGGGGAAAGCAAGGTTTATAGCCATTCCCGCACCAGCAGTTATCGCCCGGCGGGAACAAACAATCTGTACCGTGAGATCACCGTCCCTTTGCTCAAGCATCCGGGGATGTCGCTGCGCCTGGTGTATCAGGATCCGATGGGCAATTATTTCCATTCGCTGATGACCACCGCACCGCTCACGTTATCGATTGGTTTTATTATCCTGATGTTATTTTTGTCGGTGCGCTGGTTACAGCGCCAGCTTTCCGGGCAGGAACTGTTGGAGATTCGTTCCACGCGGATCCTTAACGGTGAACGTGGGCCGAACGTGCGGGGAACCGTGTATGAATGGCCGGCGCGCACCAGCAGTGCGCTCGATATGCTGCTCACCGAAATTCAAAGCGCTCGCGAGCAGCGCAGCAGGCTGGATACGCTTATCCGATCGTATGTGGCGCAGGATACAAAAACCGGGCTCAGCAATCGTCTGTTTTTTGACAATCAACTGGCGACGCTGCTGGAAGATCAGGAGAAAGTGGGCGCCCACGGCGTGGTAATGATGGTGCGTTTGCCGGACTTTACGCTTTTGCGCGACAGCTGGGGGGGGGATCTTGCGGAAGAACAAATCTCGGCGCTGGTCAATTTATTATCGACCTTTATTGCGCGTTATCCTGGGGCGCTGTTGGCGCGCTACCACCGTAGCGATTTTGCCATCCTGCTGCCGCACCGCACCTTGAAAGAGGCGGAAAGCATCGCTGGGCAGTTATTAAAAGCGGTCGATGCCCTTCCGACTAACAAAAAAATTGATCGTGCCGATATGATTCATATTGGCATTTGCGTCTGTCGCAGCGGCCAGTCCGCTGAACAGGTGATGGAGCACGCTGAAGCGGCAACCCGGAACTCGGTATTACAGGGCGGGAACAGTTGGTCAGTTTATGATGACTCGCTGCCGGAAAAAGGTCGGGGTAATGTACGCTGGCGCACGCTCATTGAGCAGATGCTCAGTCGGGGCGGTCCAAGGCTCTATCAGAAACCCGCGGTCACCCATGAAGGACGAGTACACCATCGGGAATTAATGTGCCGCATTTTTGATGGCAGTGAAGAGGTTATCTCGGCGGAATATATGCCGATGGTGCTGCAATTTGGCCTGGCGGAAGAATATGACCGTTTGCAGATTAGCCGTCTGATCTTGTTATTGGGATATTGGCCGCAGGAAAGTCTGGCGATCCAGACGACGGTAGAGTCACTTATTCGACCGCGTTTTCAGCGTTGGCTGCGTGATACCTTGATGCAGTGCGAAAAATCGCTGCGAAAACGCATAATTATTGAACTTGCTGAGGCAGATGTTTGTCAACACATCAGCCGGTTACAGCCCGTTATCCGTTTGATGGATGCGCTGGGTGTCCGCATTGCCGTGACGCAGGCGGGGTTGACGCTGGTGAGTACCAGTTGGATTAAAGAACTCAATGTCGAGCTCTTGAAGCTTCATCCAAGTCTGGTGAGAAACATTGATAAACGTACGGAGAACCAGCTGTTGGTTCAGAGCCTGGTGGAGGCCTGCTCAGGCACGCCAACGCAGGTGTATGCCACTGGCGTTCGTTCGCGTAGTGAGTGGCGTACGCTGACAGAACGTGGAGTCGCGGGTGGGCAAGGGGATTTTTTTGCCGCATCACAGCCACTTGACACAAACGTGAAAAAATATTCGCAAAGATACTCGGTTTAACCTGCCGTTTAATTTGTTTTCACGTAGAATAACGCGCGTTGTGCCTTCTGGGGGTGTGCTTGTCTGCTCGCCAGAATGTAACAGCAAACATGCAGGTGAATGACCTTTGACAGGTTGCAAACAAAAGCGAGGAGTGCTGCTGATTTTTTCAGCCCTGATGGACTCAGGCCGGTTTTGTAACAAAGGAAACGAACTGCACTAATTTTCACCGTAGCAGATGATTTTTCCGCCTTGTCGCTGCTGCGTGTGGTTGGTAAAGTAAGCGGATTTTGTTTTCCGCCCCAGCTTTCAGGATTATCCCTTAGTATGTTGAAAAAATTTCGTGGCATGTTTTCCAATGACCTGTCCATTGACCTGGGTACCGCGAATACCCTTATTTATGTAAAAGGACAAGGCATCGTATTGAATGAGCCTTCTGTTGTGGCCATTCGACAGGATCGTGCCGGTTCGCCGAAAAGCGTGGCAGCAGTAGGTCATGATGCGAAGCAGATGCTGGGTCGTACGCCGGGCAACATTGCTGCAATTCGCCCAATGAAAGACGGCGTTATCGCTGACTTCTTCGTGACTGAAAAAATGCTTCAGCACTTTATCAAACAAGTGCACAGCAATAGCTTTATGCGCCCAAGCCCGCGCGTGCTGGTGTGTGTTCCGGTTGGCGCAACTCAGGTTGAACGTCGTGCTATTCGTGAGTCTGCTCAGGGTGCCGGTGCGCGTGAAGTATTCCTGATTGAAGAGCCGATGGCGGCAGCGATCGGCGCAGGTCTACCTGTTTCCGAAGCAACCGGTTCTATGGTTGTGGATATCGGTGGTGGTACCACTGAAGTTGCTGTTATCTCCCTGAACGGCGTCGTTTACTCCTCCTCCGTACGTATCGGTGGTGACCGTTTCGATGAAGCCATCATTAATTATGTGCGTCGTAACTATGGTTCCCTGATCGGCGAAGCGACCGCTGAACGTATCAAACATGAAATCGGATCGGCTTATCCGGGCGACGAAGTGCTTGAGATCGAAGTGCGCGGCCGTAACCTGGCTGAAGGCGTTCCACGTGGCTTTACCCTGAACTCTAACGAGATTCTGGAAGCGCTGCAGGAACCGCTGACCGGTATCGTCAGCGCGGTCATGGTTGCCCTGGAACAATGTCCGCCAGAACTGGCGTCTGACATCTCCGAGCGCGGTATGGTGTTAACCGGCGGTGGTGCACTGCTGCGTAACCTTGACCGTCTGTTAATGGAAGAGACCGGTATTCCAGTCGTTGTTGCTGAAGATCCGCTGACCTGTGTGGCGCGCGGCGGCGGCAAGGCGCTGGAAATGATCGATATGCACGGCGGCGACCTGTTCAGCGAAGAGTAATCGGATACCGGCAGGGTTAACATCCGATTGCCCTGCCGAATCTGATACGAGAATACGCAAACTTATGAAGCCAATTTTTAGCCGTGGCCCGTCGCTACAGATTCGCCTTATTCTGGCGGTGCTGGTGGCGCTCGGCGTTATTATTGCCGACAGCCGCCTGGGTATGTTTAGTCAAATCCGAACATACATGGATACCGCCGTCAGTCCTTTCTACTTTATTTCTAATGGTCCCCGTGAATTACTCGATGGCGTGTCGCAAACGCTGGCCTCGCGTGACCAACTTGAACTTGAAAACCGGGCGCTGCGTCAGGAACTGCTGCTGAAAAACAGTGAACTGCTGATGCTGGGGCAATATAAACAGGAGAACGCGCGCTTGCGCGAGCTGCTGGGATCGCCGCTGCGCCAGGATGAACAAAAGATGGTGACTCAGGTCATCTCAACGGTTAATGACCCTTACAGCGATCAGGTAGTTATCGACAAGGGTAGCGTGAACGGTGTCTATGAAGGGCAGCCGGTCATCAGCGACAAAGGCGTTGTGGGCCAGGTTGTTGCCGTGGCGAAACTGACCAGTCGCGTGCTGCTGATTTGTGATGCCACCCATGCGCTGCCAATCCAGGTATTGCGTAACGATATCCGCGTGATTGCTGCCGGTAACGGTTGTACGGACGATCTGCAGCTCGAGCATCTGCCGGCCAATACCGACATTCGCGTTGGCGACGTGCTGGTAACCTCCGGTCTGGGCGGCCGCTTCCCTGAAGGCTATCCGGTTGCCGTGGTCTCTTCCGTTAAACTGGACACTCAGCGTGCTTACACCGTGATTCAGGCGCGTCCGACGGCAGGGTTACAGCGTCTGCGTTACCTGCTGCTGTTGTGGGGGGCGGATCGTAATGGCGCCAATCCGATGACGCCGGAAGAAGTGCATCGCGTAGCCAATGAGCGTCTGATGCAAATGATGCCGCAGGTCCTGCCTGCACCGGACGCGATGGGCCCGCCTGCGCCCGTTCCTGCACCAGCAACTGGCGTGACGCCAACGCCTGCAACGACAACGCCGCCAGCACCTTCTCCGCGTAAGCCGGGAGGGCAGTAAGTGGCAAGCTATCGTAGTCAGGGGCGTTGGGTTATTTGGCTCTCGTTCCTTATCGCACTTTTACTGCAAGTCATGCCCTGGCCGGACGACATTCTTGTTTACCGGCCAAACTGGGTGCTGCTCATCTTGTTGTATTGGATCCTGGCACTGCCGCATCGCGTAAATGTGGGCACAGGATTTGTGGTGGGTGCCATACTGGATCTCATTAGCGGCTCCACACTTGGCGTGCGGGCTTTGTCGATGAGTATCATTGCCTACCTGGTTGCGCTGAAATTCCAGCTATTCCGTAACCTGGCGCTCTGGCAACAGGCGCTGGTGGTTATGTTGTTATCACTGGTCGTGGACATTATTGTTTTCTGGGCCGAGTTTTTAGTGATCAACGTCTCTTTCAGACCTGAAGTGTTCTGGAGTAGTGTAGTAAATGGTGTGCTTTGGCCATGGCTATTTTTACTGATGCGTAAAGTCCGCCAGCAGTTTGCGGTGCAATAAGGTTGATATGAATACTCTGTATCTGGCTTCAGGTTCTCCACGCCGTCAGGAATTATTGACCCAACTTGGCGTCACCTTTGAACGGCTGGTTCCAGGGATTGAGGAACAGCGTCATCTGCAAGAGAGCGCGCAGCAGTATGTTGTTCGCCTGGCGCGTGAGAAGGCTCAGGCTGGTGTTGCGCTGGCTGCGCGAGATTTACCGGTGCTGGGGGCTGATACCATTGTCATCCTGAATGGCGAAGTGCTGGAAAAACCGCACGACGCCGCGCATGCGGCCGCAATGCTGCATAAGCTGTCAGGCAAAACACATCAGGTGATGACGGCGGTGGCATTAGCCGATCGTCAGCACAGTCTGGACTGCCTGGTGGTTACGGACGTCACGTTCAGAGCACTAACAGATGGGGACATCGCGGGCTATGTTGCCAGCGGTGAACCGATGGATAAAGCAGGTGCATACGGTATTCAAGGGTTGGGTGGTTGTTTTGTCAGGAAGATAAATGGCAGCTATCACGCCGTGGTCGGCTTACCGCTGGTAGAAACGTATGAGTTGCTGAGCAATTTTAACGCACTGCGTGAAAAAAGGGATAAACATGACGGCTGAATTGTTGGTAAACGTAACGCCCTCGGAAACACGCGTGGCGTACATTGATGGCGGTATTCTGCAGGAAATTCATATTGAACGTGAGGCGCGACGCGGAATCGTAGGCAATATCTACAAAGGTCGTGTAAGTCGTGTACTTCCGGGTATGCAGGCGGCTTTTGTAGATATTGGGCTGGATAAAGCCGCTTTTCTTCACGCTTCAGACATCATGCCGCACACCGAATGCGTAGCGGGTGAAGAACAGAAGCAGTTCACCGTGCGCGACATTTCCGAACTGGTTCGTCAGGGCCAGGACCTGATGGTACAGGTGGTCAAAGATCCGCTGGGCACCAAGGGCGCTCGCCTGACGACAGACATCACGCTGCCTTCCCGTTACCTGGTCTTTATGCCTGGTGCTTCGCACGTTGGGGTTTCCCAGCGTATCGAAAGCGAAACCGAGCGTGAACGCCTGAAAAAAGTGGTGGCGGATTACTGCGATGAGCAGGGTGGATTTATTATTCGCACGGCTGCAGAAGGCGTGTGCGAGGACGATCTGGCCTCAGATGCGGCGTATCTCAAGCGTGTCTGGACCAAAGTCATGGAGCGCAAAAAGCGCCCGCAAACCCGTTACCAGATGTACGGCGAGCTGGCGCTGGCGCAGCGCGTGTTGCGTGATTTTGCTGATGCTCAGCTCGACAGGATCCGCGTGGACTCCCGTCTGACCTACGAAGCGTTACTGGAGTTTACAGCAGAATACATCCCTGAGATGACCAGCAAGCTGGAACATTACAGTGGACGACAGCCCATTTTCGATCTCTTTGATGTGGAAAATGAAATTCAGCGTGCGCTGGAACGCAAGGTTGAGCTGAAATCCGGTGGCTATTTGATTATCGATCAAACCGAAGCCATGACCACCGTGGATATCAATACCGGTGCGTTCGTTGGGCATCGTAATCTCGATGACACCATCTTTAATACCAATATTGAAGCTACGCAGGCGATTGCGCGTCAGCTGCGTCTGCGTAACCTGGGCGGCATTATCATTATCGATTTTATCGACATGAGTAATGAAGATCACCGCCGCCGGGTGCTGCACTCTCTGGAGCAGGCGCTGAGTAAAGATCGCGTTAAAACCAGCATTAACGGCTTTTCACAGCTGGGGCTGGTGGAGATGACGCGTAAGCGCACGCGTGAAAGCGTCGAGCATGTGCTATGCAACGAGTGCCCGACCTGCCACGGACGCGGTACGGTCAAAACGGTCGAAACCGTATGCTATGAAATTATGCGGGAGATCGTGCGTGTCCATCATGCTTACGACTCCGATCGTTTCCTGGTCTATGCTTCTCCGGCCGTGGCGGAAGCCCTGAAAGGTGAAGAGTCACACGCGCTGGCGGAAGTGGAAATTTTTGTCGGTAAGCAGGTTAAAGTACAAATCGAACCGCTCTATAACCAGGAGCAGTTCGACGTCGTTATGATGTAGTTAACCACCTGATGGCGATACCTTGTAGGCCGGATAAGGCGTTCACGCCGCCATCCGGCAAAACGATTTTGTGAGTCACATTTTTTGGCAGACAAGGAGAGATGCGTGAGGCGATTGCCGGGGATTTTACTGCTCACTGGAGCCGCGCTCGTCGTCATCGCAGCGCTACTGGTCAGTGGCCTGCGCCTTGCGTTGCCGCATCTCGATAGCTGGCGGCCTGCGATCCTCAGTAAAATTGAGTCGGCCACCGGTATGACCGTTTCTGCCAGCCAGCTCTCCGCCAACTGGCAGAATTTTGGCCCCACCCTTGAAGCCCGCGATATCCACACTCAGCTTAGCGACGGCGGCGAATTCTCGGTCAAACGCGTCACGCTGGCGCTGGATGTCTGGCAAAGCTTGCTGCACATGCGCTGGCAGTTTCGCGACCTCACCTTCTGGCAACTGCATTTACGCACTAATACGCCTATCCAGCGCAGCAACAATGACGATGGAGTCGAACCCGGCCGCGTTAGCGATCTGTTTTTACGCCAGTTCGATCACTTCGATCTCCGCGACAGCCAAATCAGTTTCTTGACCCTCTCTGGTCAGCGTGCAGAACTGGCGATCCCGCAGCTTACCTGGCTGAACGGAAAAAACAGACACCGCGCCGAAGGCCAGGTCAGCCTCTCCAGCCTGACCGGGCAGCACGGTATCATGCAGGTACGGATGGATCTGCGTGATGACGAAGGGCTGCTGAACAATGGCCGGGTCTGGCTACAGGCCGATGACATCGACGTCAAACCGTGGCTGGGGAAATGGATGCAGGATAACGTCGCGCTGCAAACGGCACGCTTTAGCCTGGAAGGGTGGATGACGCTCAGCAAAGGCGAAATTTCCAGTGGCGATGTCTGGCTGAAGAAAGGCGGGGCAAGCTGGAAAGGTGACAACAACACGCACACGCTGTCCGTTGATAACCTGACCGCGCATATTAGCCGCGAGCAGCCCGGCTGGGTGTTCGCGATCCCGGATACGCGCATTACGATGGATAACAAGCCCTGGCCGAGTGGCGCGCTCACCCTGGCCTGGATCCCCGAGCAGGAAGTGGGGGGCGAGAATAACAAACGCAGCGATGAGCTGCGCATTCGAGCCAGTAACCTCGAGCTGGCTGGCCTGGAAGGACTTCGCCCCATGGCGGCAAAGCTCTCTTCGGCGTTAGGTGACATCTGGCGGGCCACGCAGCCGAGCGGCAAGATAGATACGCTGGCGCTGGATATCCCATTACAGGCGACAGAAAAAACGCGCTTCCAGTCCTCGTGGACCGATCTGGCCTGGAAGCAGTGGAAGCTGTTACCGGGCGCCGAGCATTTCTCCGGTACGCTTGCCGGTAGCGTAGAAAATGGTGCGCTCACCGTTTCGATGAAGCAGGCAAAAATGCCGTATGAAACCGTCTTCCGCGCGCCGCTGGAAATCGAAGACGGGGTGGCGACGCTAAGTTGGCTGAAGAATGACAAAGGTTTTCAGCTGGATGGGCGAAATATTGATGTTAAAGCGAAAGCCGTCCATGCGCGCGGCGGCTTTCGCTATCTGCAGCCGACAGGTGATGAGCCGTGGCTGGGCATTCTGGCGGGTATCAGCACCGACGATGGTTCTCAGGCCTGGCGTTATTTCCCGGAAAACCTGATGGGTAAAGACCTGGTCGACTACCTGAGCGGTGCGATTCAGGGCGGTGAGGCGGATAACGCCACGTTGGTGTACGGCGGCAACCCGCGTCTGTTCCCGTATCCACATAACGAAGGTCAGTTTCAGGTACTGGTGCCGCTGCGCAATGCTAAGTTTGCTTTCCAGCCTGACTGGCCAGCGTTTACCAATCTCAACATTGAGCTGAACTTCATGAATAACGGTCTGTGGATGAAGACCGACGGCGTCAATTTAGGTGGGGTGAGAGCCAGCAACCTGACAGCTGATATTCCCGACTACGCGAAAGAAAAGCTGCTGATTGATGCCGACATTAATGGTCCGGGCAAGGCAGTTGGACCGTATTTTGATGAGACGCCGTTGAAGGATTCACTGGGCGCCACGCTGGAGCAGCTCCAGATTGACGGCGATGTGAATGCTCGCTTACATCTGGATATCCCCTTTGATGGCTCGCTGGTGACGGCCAAAGGTGATGTTAACCTGCGTAATAACAGCCTGTTTATTAAGCCACTCGACAGTACATTAAAGAACCTGAACGGCAAATTTAGCTTTATCAACGGCTCACTTCAAAGCGAGCCGATGACGGCCAACTGGTTTAATCAGCCGCTGAACGTCGACTTTTCCACCACCGAGGGTGCTAAAGCCTATCAGGTTGCGGTAAACCTGAACGGGGACTGGCAGCCAACCCGCATGGGTATCCTGCCAACGCAGGTGAACGAGGCCTTAGGCGGCAGCGTAGCGTGGAATGGCAAAGTGGGTATCGATCTTCCGTACCATGCCGGGGCGACCTACAGCATTGAGCTTAAAGGTGACCTGAAGAATGTAAGCAGTCACTTACCTGCGCCGCTGAATAAAGCGGCCGGCGAGTCTCTGCCATTAAACGTGAAGGCCGACGGCAACCTGCGCAGTTTCGATTTGACGGGTAACGCGGGGCCTAAAAATCACTTTAACAGCCACTGGCTGTTGAATCAGAAACTGACCCTTGATCGTGCTATCTGGGCTTCTGAAAGCCGCACTGTGCCTGACCTGCCCGAGCAGCAAGGTATTGAGCTCAATTTGCCGCCAATGGATGGTGCGCAATGGTTGGCACTGTTTAACAAAGGCGCGGCGGACAGCGTGGGCACCAATGCGGACTTCCCGCAGCGTATAACGGTGCGCACGCCGTCGCTATCGTTGGGCGGTCAGCAGTGGAATAATCTCAGTATTGTATCTGAGCCTTCACTGAACGGCAGTAAAGTGCAGGCGCAGGGGCGTGAGATCAACGCGACGTTGGCGATGCGCAATAACGCACCGTGGCTGGCAAACGTGAAGTATCTCTATTACAACCCGAGCGCCGCGAAACCCGCACCGAACGCCACTCCGGCCTCACCGTTTTCCACGATCAATAACGTCAGCTTCCGTGGCTGGCCGGACGTTCAACTGCGCTGCGAAGAGTGCTGGATGTGGGGGCAGAAATACGGGCGCATTGATGCTGACGTCGCGATTAAGGGTGATACGTTGACCCTGGATAACGGACTGCTGGATACGGGCTTTGCCAGACTGACCCTCGACGGTGAATGGGTTAACGCGCCGGGTAATGTGCGTACGTCGCTTAAAGGAAAACTGAACGGTAATAAAATTGATTCAGCGGCCGGTTTCTTTGGTGTATCGACCCCGATCCGCAACTCCTCATTCAACGTCGAGTACGATTTGCACTGGCGTAACCCGCCCTGGGATCCGGATGAAGCGTCGCTGAATGGTATTTTGCGGACCCGTCTGGGCAAAGGTGAGATTACTGAACTCAGCACCGGGCATGCGGGGCAGTTGCTGCGCCTACTGAGCTTTGATGCGTTGCTGCGTAAACTGCGTTTCGATTTTAGCGATACGTTTAACGAAGGCTTTTATTTTGACTCCATTCGCAGTACTGCGTGGATCAAAGATGGCGTGATGCATACCGACGATACGCTGGTGGATGGTCTGGAGGCCGATATCGCCATGAAAGGCTCGGTCAATCTGGTGCGCCGTGAGCTGAATATGGAAGCCGTGGTCGCGCCGGAAATTTCTGCCACCGTGGGGGTTGCCGCCGCATTTGCCGTTAACCCGATTGTCGGCGCGGCGGTGTTTGCCGCCAGTAAAGTTCTGGGGCCGCTGTGGAGCAAAGTCTCGATTCTGCGCTATCGCATTACTGGTCCGGTCGATAAACCGCAGATTAACGAAGTTCTGCGCCAGCCGCGTAAAGAAAGCCAGCAATGATTTGACGGGGGCGAGTAATTGCCCCAATCTCAGTAAATATGATCTTCTTACCGCTGTTTTACGGCGGCAACTAATGAGTAGCAAAACGATGAGTCTGAACCTGGTAAGTGAACAATTGCTAGCGGCGAATGGCCTGAAACATCAGGACCTGTTTGCCATTCTGGGCCAACTGGCCGAACGCCGTCTTGATTACGGCGATCTCTATTTTCAGTCGAGCTATCACGAATCCTGGGTTTTAGAAGACCGCATCATTAAAGATGGTTCTTACAATATTGATCAGGGCGTTGGTGTGCGTGCCATCAGCGGCGAAAAAACCGGGTTTGCCTATGCGGACCAGATAAGTCTGCTGGCGCTGGAGCAAAGTGCTCTTGCTGCCCGTACTATTGTGCGCGACAACGGTGATGGCAAAGTGAAAACGCTGGGTGCAGTAGAGCATCAGGCGCTTTATACCTCACTTGATCCGTTGCAGAGCATGAGCCGTGAAGAGAAGCTGGATATTCTGCGTCGCGTTGATAAGGTCGCGCGTGCCGCCGACAAACGTGTGCAGGAAGTGACCGCTAGCTTGACCGGCGTTTATGAGCTGATTCTGGTTGCGGCGACTGACGGTACGTTGGCGGCTGATGTTCGTCCTCTGGTGCGCCTGTCCGTTAGCGTGCAGGTTGAAGATGACGGTAAGCGTGAACGTGGCGCTAGCGGCGGTGGTGGTCGTTTTGGCTATGACTATTTCCTCGCCTCCCTTGACGGCGAAGTCCGTGCCGATGCATGGGCGAAAGAAGCCGTGCGCATGGCGCTGGTGAATCTCTCCGCGGTAGCCGCGCCAGCAGGCGCACTGCCGGTCGTGCTGGGTGCAGGCTGGCCGGGCGTGCTGCTGCACGAAGCGGTCGGTCATGGCCTTGAAGGTGACTTCAATCGTCGTGGGACATCAGTCTTTAGCGGCCACATGGGTGAGCTGGTGGCATCTGAGCTGTGCACCATCGTGGATGACGGCACGATGGCGGATCGCCGTGGTTCAGTGGCTATTGATGATGAAGGTACGCCTGGCCAGTACAATGTCCTGATTGAAAACGGTATTCTGAAAGGCTATATGCAGGACAAGCTGAACGCGCGTCTGATGGGTGTAGCGCCGACCGGTAACGGACGTCGTGAATCTTACGCACATTTGCCAATGCCGCGCATGACCAATACCTATATGCTGCCGGGTAAATCTACGCCGCAGGAAATTATTGAGTCCGTTGAATACGGTATTTATGCTCCGAACTTCGGCGGCGGTCAGGTGGACATCACGTCCGGGAAGTTTGTGTTCTCAACGTCTGAAGCGTATCTGATTGAAAACGGTAAAGTGACCAAGCCGGTGAAAGGTGCGACGCTGATCGGCTCCGGCATTGAAGCGATGCAGCAGGTTTCGATGGTGGGTAATGACCTGAAACTGGATAACGGCGTCGGCGTTTGCGGTAAAGAAGGGCAGAGTCTGCCAGTGGGCGTGGGTCAGCCGACGTTGAAGGTAGATAGCCTTACTGTAGGCGGTACCGCGTAACTGTACATGCCGGATGGCAACGCTTCGCGTTTTATCCGGCCTACATATCTGCACCGACCGTAGGCCCGGTAAGCGAAGCGCCACCGGGCATTTTTATTTATCTTTACCCCTGCCGTACATCCCCTGAAACAACTGCGCTACATCGACAAAATAATCTGTGAGAGAGTTAATCACGACCTGCACCTTGAGCGGCAGCTTGTCTTTTTCCGTATATAGCGCGTAAACCGGACGCGGATCTGACTGGTAGCGGGGCAGCAGGATCTCCAATTCACCACGATTGATCTCATTGATCACCCACATAAGTGGGACATAGGCAATCCCCGCGCCTGCGGCCAGCCAACGCACCAGCGTCATGGGATCGTTGGTTACGAAGCGTCCCTGCGGGATCAGTCGGGTTGAAATCCCTTCCGGGGCAATAAGCTCAAATTCATTATCTGGACGCACGCTGTATTCCAGCCACGAATGGTTGCTGAGATCGGCGGGCTTTTCCGGGATGCCAAACTGGGCGAGATAGCTTTTAGCGGCACAGACCACCATTGGCATCGTCCCCAGACGACGTGAAAAAAGACTGGAGTCCTGGAGAGCGCCCACACGGATAACCACGTCCAGACCGTCAGCAATTAAGTCCGGGGCCGGGATGCCGGTGACCAGATTGACCGCCAGTCCAGGGTACTCTTTCAGCATTTTCGCGGTCAGTCCGGCGAGGACATTTTGTGCCATGGTTGAAGAACAGCCGATCCGCAGTGTACCGATCGGCGTGTTGTTAAACGCATAGAGCTGCTCATGAACGTCCTGCACTTCGTGCAGCATGCGACGGCAGCCCTGATAATAAATTTTTCCGGCCTCGGTCAACCCAATGCTGCGTGTACTGCGGTTTAGCAGCTTAACCTGCAGTTCATCTTCCAGTTTTGATACCGTCTGGCTTATTGATGAAACGCTCATTTGCAGTTGTCTGGCAGCGGCGGTGAAGGAGCCAAACTCGACGACTTTGGCGAACACCGACATACGTTTTAATCGTTCCATTGTTCACTCTGGCTTAAAAGTGATTTAGATCACATAATATAGATAACAGCATAACAGTTACGTTAATATATTATTATTCAAATAACAGCTATGTCGCTCTCGCCTGGCTCATCCTTGCCCTTCTCTGCGGTGACATACGCTCAATAAACGATCGCCTGCACTCTCTTAAGCTACCAAGGTCAACATGAGTCTGTTTCCCGTTATCGTGGTGTTTGGTCTTTCCTTCCCACCGATTTTTTTCGAGTTACTTTTGTCACTGGCGATTTTCTGGCTGGTGCGCCGGGTGCTGGTTCCAACTGGCATCTATGATTTTGTCTGGCATCCGGCCCTGTTTAACACCGCGCTGTATTGCTGTCTGTTCTATCTAATAACGCGCCTGTTCGTTTGAGGTTGAAGTGAAAACACTAACAAGAAAACTCTCCCGTACGGCCATGACTCTCGTACTGGTCATTCTGGCTTTTATCGCTATTTTCCGCGCATGGGTCTATTACACCGAGTCGCCGTGGACGCGTGATGCGCGTTTTAGTGCTGAGGTTGTTGCTATCGCCCCGGACGTCGCGGGCCTGATTACTCACGTTAACGTGCATGATAACCAGCTGGTGAAAAAGGATCAGGTCCTGTTCACCATCGACCAACCGCGCTATAAAAAAGCCCTCGAACAAGCCGAAGCGGACGTCGCCTATTATCAGGTCCTGGCGCAGGAAAAACGCCAGGAAGCGGGGCGTCGTAACCGTCTTGGCGTTCAGGCCATGTCCCGCGAAGAGATTGACCAGTCGAATAACGTGCTGCAAACCGTATTACATCAGCTGGCGAAGGCGCAGGCGACCCGCGATCTGGCAAAACTCGATCTTGAACGTACGGTTATCCGTGCGCCAGCCGACGGCTGGGTGACGAATCTTAACGTCTATTCCGGTGAGTTTATTACCCGTGGTTCGACGGCGGTGGCGCTGGTCAAACAGCACTCTTTCTACGTGCTGGCTTATATGGAAGAGACCAAGCTGGAAGGTGTGCGTCCGGGGTACCGCGCTGAAATTACGCCGCTTGGCAGCAACAAGGTTTTGAAAGGTACCGTTGATAGCGTGGCGGCGGGCGTGACGAATGCCAGCAGTACGCAGGATGCGAAAGGCATGGCGACCATTGATTCCAACCTTGAATGGGTGCGACTTGCTCAGCGTGTGCCAGTGCGCGTCCGTCTTGATGACCAGCTGGGAACGTTGTGGCCAGCCGGGACCACGGCGACTGTGGTCATTACCGGGAAGCAGGATCGCGATGCCAGCCAGGAGTCCTTCTTCCGTAAAATGGCGCACCGTCTGCGCGAGTTTGGTTAATTGCGATGGGCATTTTCTCCATTGCCAATCAGCATATCCGCTTTGCGTTAAAACTGGCATGCGCCATTGTGCTGGCGCTGTTCGTTGGCTTTCATTTTCAGCTTGAGACCCCGCGCTGGGCGGTGTTGACCGCAGCGATTGTGGCAGCAGGCCCCGCTTTTGCGGCGGGCGGAGAACCTTATTCGGGTGCGATCCGCTATCGTGGGATGCTGCGTATTATCGGGACGTTTATCGGCTGTATTGCGGCACTGGTAATTATCATCAGCATGATCCGTGCGCCGCTGCTGATGATCCTCGTGTGCTGTGTCTGGGCCGGTTTTTGTACCTGGATCTCTTCGCTGGTGAAGATCGAGAACTCCTATGCCTGGGGGCTTTCGGGTTATACGGCGCTGATTATCGTCATTACTATCCAGGCTGAGCCTCTGCTGACACCGCAATTTGCCCTCGAGCGCTGCAGCGAGATTGTGATCGGTATTGTCTGCGCAATTGTTGCTGATCTGCTATTTTCTCCCCGCTCGGTGAAACAAGAAATTGACGTTGAACTGGACAGCCTTCTGGTGGCGCAGTATCGGCTTATGCAACTGTGTATTAAGCATGGTGACAGTGAAGAAGTGGACAAAGCCTGGGGCGATTTAGTTCGTCGGACTGCGGCGCTGGAAGGCATGCGCAGTAACCTGAATATGGAGTCCTCACGCTGGGGGCGCGCCAACCGCAGGCTCAAAGCGCTGAATACGCTGTCACTGACGTTGATTACCCAATCCTGTGAAACCTATCTTATCCAGAACACGCGTCCGGAACTGATTACGGATACCTTCCGTGAGCTGTTCGATACGCCGGTGGAAACCGTGCAGGATGTGCATAAACAACTGAAGCGCATGCGCCGGGTGATGGTCTGGACCGGCGAGCGCGAAACGCCGGTGACCCTTTATAGTTGGGCCAGTGCGGCAACCCGTTACCTGCTGCTGAAACGTGGGGTGGTTAGCAACACGAAAATCAGCGCTACGGAAGAAGAGATCCTGCAGGGCGAGCCGGTGGTGAAAGTGGAATCCGCCGAACGCCACCATGCGATGGTCAACTTCTGGCGCACCACGCTGTCCTGCGTGCTGGGCACCTTGTTCTGGCTGTGGACTGGCTGGACGTCAGGTAGCGGCGCAATGGTGATGATTGCGGTGGTGACCTCACTGGCGATGCGTTTACCCAACCCGCGGATGGTGGCAATCGACTTTATTTACGGCACGCTGGCGGCGTTACCGCTGGGTGCGCTCTACTTTCTGGTTATCATCCCCAATACGCAGCAAAGTATGTTGTTACTGTGCCTGAGCCTGGCAGTGCTGGGGTTCTTTCTGGGCATCGAGGTTCAGAAGCGACGTCTGGGCTCAATGGGCGCGCTGGCCAGTACCATTAACATCATCGTGCTGGATAACCCGATGACCTTCCACTTTAGTCAGTTCCTCGACAGTGCGCTTGGGCAGATTGTCGGATGCGTGTTGGCGTTTCTGGTGATCTTACTGGTGCGTGATAACTCGCGTGACAGAACCGGTCGCGTGCTGCTTAATCAGTTCGTGTCGGCGGCGGTTTCAGCGATGACCACCAATGTGGTTCGCCGCAAAGAAAACCATCTCCCGGCGCTTTACCAGCAGCTCTTTTTGCTGATGAACAAATTCCCCGGTGACCTGGCGAAGTTTCGTCTGGCGCTGACGATGATCATCGCACACCAGCGTCTGCGCGATGCACCAGTACCGGTAAACGAGGATTTATCCGCCTTTCACCGTCAGCTGCGACGTACTGCCGATCACATCATATCCGCAGGGAACGACGACAAACGCCGACGCTACTTTAGCCAATTGCTGGAGGAGCTTGATGTCTATCAGGAGAAGTTAACCCTCTGGCAAGCGCCGCCTCAGGTGACGGAGCCGGTGAAGCGACTCACCGGTATGCTCCACAAATACCAGCATGCACTGACCAGCAGTTAAGACTGATAAACCGACGCCAGAAGCGTCGGTTTTTTTATGGCTATACTTACCTGATGTGTGGGAATCCCTGCATAGAGAGAGCCTGTAGAGCGACTGGCGTTTGGATGGTAGCTATAGATGAACATCTATACATTTGATTTTGACGAGATTGAAGAACAGGGTGATTTCTACCGCGAGTTTACGCGGGCATTCGGCCTTGCTCGGGAAAAGGTAAGCGATCTCGATTCGCTGTGGGAGGTGGTGATGGGCGACGTTCTACCTCTGCCGCTGGAGATTGAGTTTGTCCATTTACCGGACAAACAACGCCGACGCTACGGAGCGCTGATTTTGCTGTTTGATGAAGCAGAAGAAGAGCTGGAAGGGCAATTACGCTTTAACGTCCGTCATTCAATGTAAGGCATAAAAAAGCCCCCGACAGGCGGGGGCAAGTCGTCTCGGACCAGACGACGAGGGTTTATTTGTACAGTTCAGCGGTTGCGTGCCAATGCGCGCCTTCACGCAGTTCGGTCACGCGGTAGCTGCTGGCGCCTGCTTTTTCAGCTTTGGCGACGATTTCCTGACGCATATCCATCGGTGAGCTGCCAATCTGAGAAACAGAGATGGTACCCATGGATTGCAAATTCTGTGCTTCTTGTGTGTTCACCTGATTAACCGCCGCACTGGCGCCAAAAGAGAGAACGGAAAGAAGGCTTAAGGTTGCAACAGTCGTTTTGATTTTCATGATATTTACCTCGTCGAATTCTTTTATTGGGGTCTTCGTTTCGTGACCCTCATCACAAAATCAAGTATACACTAATCACTCGATAAATTAATACCACGCTAATGGTTTCTGCTGTAATTAGGTGTTAAGAAATGTGGTTTTAATAACTTATTGGAATTAAAAACACATAATTGAACTCATTATTTTAAAAAAATACAGTAAATTCATGGTGATAGTTAACTTCGCAATTTGTGCGTTTATAATTCGAAGTATTCACTGTGTGAATGTTTTTGGATGGTGAAACGCACTATTTGTTAAATGGCAGGCAGAGGAAAAGAGTGGTCAGGAGTCAGAAAGAAAGGTTTTTCCCCGCCACGCGATGCGACGGGGAGGGGATCACAGCTCTTGTTCGAACAGTTCCAGAATAGCTTCGTACAGATCTTTTACCGAGAACCCCATCGCCGGAGTGGTGAAGATAGTATCGTCGCCCGCAATAGTGCCGAGGATACCTTCTGCTTTACCCAGTGAATCCAGCATACGTGCGATCAACTGTGCGGCGCCTGGGCTGGTATGAATGACCACCACGGCATCGTTGTAATCAATGTCCAGCACCAGATTTTTCAGTGGGCTGGAGGTTGTCGGTACCCCCAACTCTGCCGGAAGGCAGTACACCATTTCCATTTTGGCATTGCGGGTACGCACGGCGCCAAACTTGGTCAGCATGCGTGAAACCTTGGACTGGTTGATATTATCAAAGCCCTGATCCTGCAATGCGAGGACGATTTCGCCCTGAGAGCTGAATTTCTCTTCCTTGAGAAGCGCTTTAAACGCCTTTACTAATTCTTCTTGTTTTGCCGAGCTTCGCATAAGTCACCCGTAATATGGCGGTAGAAACAACATTATTGTGCATACAGATGAATTTTTATGCAAACGGTCTGCCTCATTCAAGGCTGAAATAATGTTATGAAAGAGCGGAATTTTATCAAATTTCGTTATCAAGAAACATGCCTATGTCACGGCATGCAAATAAGCTTAAAAGTAAATCAATTGTTATCAAATTGATGTTGTTTTGGGAGGGCAGTTAGGTATATTGTCAGCACCTGTTGGAAAGTTGCTCTACTGTGCGAGTCGTATTGAATTACGTAACTTAGCTTTTAATTTACGTAAGTTAAATGCATAAAAGCCAAATTTGCGTAACTACGCATTCTTGACGCGTGGTTGTTGTGTTCATCGGATTTGTGAATTATGGTCGCCGCCGCGGAGCAACAGACACTTTGCTTATCAATATAATAAGGAGTTTAGGATGAAAGTTGCAGTCCTCGGCGCTGCTGGTGGAATCGGTCAGGCGCTAGCATTACTGTTAAAAACCCAACTGCCTTCAGGTTCAGAACTCTCCCTGTACGACATCGCTCCAGTAACGCCTGGTGTGGCCGTTGATTTGAGCCATATCCCTACTGCTGTGAAAATCAAAGGTTTCAGCGGCGAAGATGCGACCCCGGCACTGGAAGGTGCTGACGTGGTACTGATCTCAGCAGGCGTCGCGCGTAAACCGGGTATGGACCGTTCCGACCTGTTTAACGTCAACGCAGGTATCGTGAAGAATCTGGTTCAGCAGGTTGCGACCACCTGCCCGAAAGCATGCATCGGTATCATCACTAACCCGGTGAACACCACCGTTGCAATCGCTGCAGAAGTGCTGAAAAAAGCAGGCGTTTACGACAAGAACAAACTGTTTGGCGTGACCACGCTGGACATCATCCGCTCCAACACCTTTGTGGCGGAACTGAAAGGCAAGCAGCCGACCGACGTTGAAGTTCCGGTTATCGGCGGACACTCTGGCGTGACTATTCTGCCACTGCTGTCACAGATCCCTGGCGTAAGCTTCACCGAGCAAGAAGCTGCTGAGCTGACCAAACGTATCCAGAATGCGGGTACTGAAGTCGTCGAGGCTAAAGCCGGTGGCGGTTCCGCAACCCTGTCTATGGGCCAGGCCGCAGCACGTTTCGGTCTGTCGCTGGTTCGCGCACTGAACGGCGAAAAAGGCGTGGTGGAATGTGCATACGTTGAAGGTGACGGCCAGTACGCTCGCTTCTTCTCTCAGCCGCTGCTGCTGGGCAAAAACGGCGTAGAAGAGCGTCAGTCTATCGGCAAGCTGAGCGCGTTTGAACAGAGCTCGCTGGAAGGCATGCTGGACACGCTGAAGAAAGATATCACCCTGGGCGAAGAGTTCGTTAAGTAACGCGACAAGAGGCCGGATGCCGGACGGCGGTGTAAATACCTTATCCGGCCTACGGTCAGCGTGTATTTGTAGGCCTGATGAGCGTAGCGCCATCAGGCATTACGTGCTAAGTCCCTACGATATCGCCTAATAAAAACCGGAGCTAATTCAAATTGCTCCGGTTTTTTATGGTTATGGTAAGTGGGAGGCGTGATGTTAATTGGTGGCCGGGTATTCCTGAATGGTGACCTGCAACGTTAACTGTTTATCATCACGCATCACGACGACGGAGATCACTGAGCCTGGGCGAATTTCCGCTACCTGATCCATGGTCTCCAGCGCAGAGACGGCCGGTTTATTATTGACCGAGATAATCAGATCGTTAACCTGAATGCCTGCTTGTGCCGCCGGGCCATCCGGGGAGACTTCGTTAACCACAATCCCCTGAATTTGATCCATTCCGCCGCCCTGCGCGTGCAGTGGCGCAATCTCGCGACCGCTAATCCCGATATACCCGCGAATGACGCGACCATCACGAATCAGCTTATCCATAATCTTGGTTGCTAACTGGAACGGAATAGCAAAGCCGATCCCTTCCGGCGTTTCGCCATCGTTGCTCTTATCAAACGACAGGGTATTAATGCCCATCAGCTCACCCAGCGAGTTGACCAGCGCACCGCCGGAGTTGCCGTGGTTGATAGAGGCGTCTGTTTGCAGAAAGTTTTGCCGTCCCGTGGGGTTCAGGCCAATGCGACCGGTAGCACTGATGATCCCCTGAGTAATGGTTTGCCCGAGGTTGTACGGGTTCCCGATAGCAAGAACGACGTCGCCAATGTGCGGTATCCGTTTGTTGTTGATAGGGATTGTGGGCAGCCCACCAGAGGCGTTGATTTTCAGCACCGCCAGGTCAGTCAGGGTATCGGAGCCGACCAGCAGCGCTTCAAACACGCGTCCATCCTGCAGAGCGACGATGATTTGGTCGGCATCATTAATCACGTGTTTGTTGGTGATGATATAGCCGCGCTGATCCATGATAACGCCGGAGCCGAGCGTGCGGATCTCTAGCTGGTTATGCGTCGTGCTGTTCATACTGCGGTTATACACGTTAACAACGGCGGGGGCGGCACGACGAACCGCCGGGTTATAGCTGGCAGGCGTTTCATCAGCACTGTCAAACTGGGGTGCTGTAAGCGTATTAATTTTGCGCAGAGAGGGCATCGCGGCCAGCAGAATGGCGCCGACGATTAAACCAATCGCGACCGAACGTAAAAGCTTCACAAACATGATAGCGGCGTCATTAAAAAGGGGAACGGCAGCAGCATATCACGAGTTTACCGGACATCACACGGTGGGCTGATGTCCGGTCTACCAGCTTAACGCAGGAGCAGATAGATATTCTCGTTACCGCGTACCACCTGCAACGCGATGATCGACGGTTTCGCTTCCAGCACCTTGCGCATTTCGGCAATGGAGTTCACGCGATCGCGGTTTACACCGATGATAACGTCATCTTTGTGCAGACCGGCTTGCGCGGCTGGGCTGCTTTTTTCGACGTTATCAATCTTGATGCCTTTAGTGCCGTCTTTTAACTGACCGTCGCTAAGCGTTGCACCTTGTAACGCCGGGGCGATCATCTCCGCACTGGCGGACGACGACGTGCTGGTATCCAGTGTGACTTCCACCTCCAGTGGCTTACCGTTACGTAGCAGACCCAGTTTAACCTTGGTGCCCGGTTCAGTGGTGGCAATACGCGAACGTAACTCGGCAAAACTGTTCAGCGGCTTGCCGTTGAGGCTGGTAATGACGTCACCGGATTTCACGCCCGCCTTCGCGGAGCCAGAGTTCGGCAGCACTTCGCTAACAAACGCGCCGCGCTGCACATCCAGCTTGAACGCTTTGGCGATGTCGGCGGTCATTTCCGTCCCTTTAATACCCAACAGGCCGCGTTTGATTTCGCCAAACTGCATTAACTGCTGCGCCAGCGTGCGCGCCATGTTGCTGGGAATGGCAAAGCCAATGCCGATACTGCCGCCGCCCGGTGCCAGAATGGCGGTGTTAATACCGATCAATTCACCATTCAGATTAAGCAGCGCGCCACCGGAGTTACCCCGGTTAATGGACGCATCGGTCTGAATAAAGTTTTCCAGACCTTCCAGATTCAGGCCGCTGCGACCCAATGCCGAGACGATGCCGGAGGTTGCCGTTTGCCCCAGCCCGAACGGGTTACCGACGGCGACGGCAAAATCACCCACGCGGAGTTTGTCGGAGTCGGCGATGGCAATTTGTGTCAGGTTGCTAGGGTGCTGGATTTGCAGTAGGGCGATATCGCTCTGATCGTCGCTACCAATCAGCTTGGCGTCAAACTCGCGACCGTCGTTGAGCTGGATACTGATCTTCTGTGCCTGATTAATAACGTGGTTATTGGTTAGCACGTAGCCTTTGGCGGCGTCGATGATGACTCCTGAACCCAGGCCTTCGAACGGTTGTGACGGCTGATCGGGTAGGTCATCGCCAAAAAATTTTTTGAATTCTTCCGGGACTTTCTGCCCCTGTGCGGCGGTACCTTCGACCCTCACGCTCACGACCGCAGGTAACACTTTCTCCAGCATTGGTGCGAGGCTGGGGAGTGCGGCTTGACCGGGAACCTGGCCGGGTATCGACGCAATGGCCTGAAACGGCGCCGAGAGAGTTAACCCGACACTTAACGCTAATGCACTCAACAGCTGGGTTTGTTTTTTCATTGATCCTGCTCTCGTACCTTGAGTAAACGGAAGATGATTCAAAACAGTTTGATGTTATTGAATTTTCGGTTTGGTCACAATGCGGCTAACGACTAAATAATAGCTGGGACGGGAAGAGAAGCGGAGGGCGCAATTGCTGCGCCCAATAAATTTCTTAACGATGTGCAGTTAGTCGCGCTTTGCGCCACTACGCAGCAGGCCGGAGGCCCCTTCGGAATAGTCGCGTGGCATCTGAACCGGTGCCTGATCGTTGCCTGCTTCAGACTCTGCCAGACGGTTACGGAACGGGTTGGATTCTGGCGACATACCCGGCAGCAGGTTGCTGGAACTTTTTGCCATATGTTGGTAGATCTGACGATAGTCGTCGGCCATGTTATCCAGTAGCTCAGCGCTGCGGGCAAAGTGGCTTACCAGCTCTTCACGATACTCTTCCAGCTCAGCTTTGTTTTTTTCCAGTTCGTACTGCAATGCCTGCTGTTGGCGTAATTTACGATTACCAAAACGCATGGCTACGGCACCAATAATGATACCGACGACTAACCCAATTAGCGCATATTCCCAGGTCATGAACATCTCCCGTTGTCTTGTGTTTCCGTAGGGTGTTGGCTTTAGGCTCCATGCCTGCGCCTGATTATGCCACTATAACCGCTAATCCCGTAGAAGTGGAATCCCGACTTTATATCGCGTAGTGTAGAACGGCCTTTTTTTCGTCAACCGTGAGCGACGGCACATCGATTCTCAAGGAATAACAATAACATCATGCAAAGCTTTTCCCCGACATCGCGTTACCTGCAGGCCCTCAACGACGGCAGTCATCAACCCGACAACGTACAGCAAGAGGCAGTGAATCGACTGGATATTATTTTCCAGGAACTGACTGCCCCAGCCCGTCCTGCGTTGCAGGAAAGTGGGCTGATTGCTCGCTTTAGCAAATTTTTGGGTAAACGTGAACCGACGGAGAGCACGCCGGTGCGTGGTCTGTATATGTGGGGGGGCGTGGGGCGCGGGAAAACCTGGCTGATGGACCTTTTCTACCATAGCCTGCCGGGCACGCGTAAACAGCGTTTGCACTTTCACCGCTTTATGCTGCGCGTACATGAAGAGTTGACCGCCCTGCAAGGGCAAAGCGACCCGCTGGAAGTGATTGCCGACCGCTTTAAGGCAGAAACCGACGTGCTGTGCTTTGATGAGTTTTTTGTCTCAGATATCACCGATGCGATGCTGCTCGGTGGATTAATGAAAGCGCTGTTCGCCCGCGGCATCACGCTCGTGGCGACATCCAATATTCCGCCTGATGACCTGTACCGCAATGGTCTGCAACGTGCCCGCTTTCTTCCGGCGATTGAGGCTATTAAACAGTACTGCGACATCATGAATGTGGATGCCGGAGTTGATTACCGTCTGCGTACGTTAACCCAGGCGCATTTATGGTTATCGCCGCTGAATGATGAAACCCAACGGCAGATGGATAAGCTGTGGCTGGCGTTAGCGGGAAGCAAAAGTGAACATGCGCCGACGCTTGAGATAAATCATCGCCCGATGCAGACACTGGCCGTCGAAAACCAAACGCTGGGCGTCTCGTTTACTACCCTGTGCGTCGATGCCCGCAGTCAGCACGACTATATTGCGCTATCGCGCCTGTTTCACACCGTGTTGCTCTCTGACGTCCCAGTGATGACGTCGTTGATGGAGAGCGAAGCACGGCGCTTTATCGCGCTGGTAGATGAGTTCTACGAACGCCACGTCAAGCTGGTGGTGAGTGCGGCAGTTCCTTTATATGAGATCTACCGGGGAGAGCGCCTAAAGTTTGAATTCCAGCGCTGTTTGTCGCGTTTGCAGGAGATGCAAAGCGAAGAGTATCTGAAGCGCGAACATTTAGCCGGTTAAACCCACCGCAAATCACATAAAGGGGTCGATCTTTGACCCTGACTTCTCTATAATCTTGCGACCCCACGTTACGAGAGAGTTTTTTCCCAAAACTTTCTATGTGCCGGCATAGGCTATTCGAAGGGGTAGGTTTGCTGGACAATGTCGTGTGAACCTCAACTGACAAAACGTTTGGGTGTTCACCAACGTGTAACTAATTTATTTGGGTAAGCTTTTAATGAAAACTTTTACAGCTAAACCAGAAACCGTAAAACGCGACTGGTATGTTGTTGACGCGACCGGTAAAACTCTGGGCCGTCTGGCTTCCGAACTGGCTCTGCGCCTGCGCGGTAAGCACAAAGCGGAATACACTCCGCACGTAGATACCGGTGATTACATCATCGTTCTGAACGCTGACAAAGTTGCGGTAACTGGCAACAAGCGTACTGACAAAATGTACTACCGTCACAGTGGCTACGTCGGTGGTCTTAAAGAAGCGACCTTTGAAGAGATGATTGCTCGCCATCCTGAGCGTGTGATTGAAATCGCGGTTAAAGGCATGCTGCCAAAAGGCCCGCTGGGTCGTGCAATGTACCGTAAACTGAAAGTTTACGCGGGCAATGAGCACAACCACGCGGCACAGCAACCGCAAGTTCTTGACATCTAATCGGGATTATAGGCAATGGCTGAAAATCAATACTACGGCACTGGTCGCCGCAAAAGTTCTGCAGCTCGCGTTTTCATCAAACCGGGCAGTGGTAAAATCGTTATCAATCAACGTTCTCTGGAACAGTACTTCGGTCGTGAAACTGCCCGCATGGTAGTTCGTCAGCCGCTGGAACTGGTCGACATGATTGGTAAACTGGACCTGTACATCACCGTTAAAGGTGGTGGTATTTCTGGTCAAGCTGGTGCGATCCGTCACGGTATCACCCGCGCACTGATGGAATATGACGAGTCACTGCGTGGCGAACTGCGTAAAGCAGGCTTCGTTACTCGTGATGCTCGTGAAGTTGAACGTAAGAAAGTCGGCCTGCGTAAAGCACGTCGTCGTCCTCAGTTCTCCAAGCGTTAATTGGTTTCTGCTTCGGCAGATTGCAATTTGCGAAAAAACCCGCCTCGGCGGGTTTTTTTATGGATTTTTACCCGCGAATAAGCACGGTAATCTGCTGATTGCCACCTCTTTTTTCCCATTTCCAGAATCGACTCACCACAAAGGTCACAAAATCTGGTAAACTATCATCCAATTTTCTGCCCAAATGTGCGGTATTGTTCATTTTTTGTTTGTATTTTGAACAGCAATGGCTTTCCGAATCTGGGTGACATCACTTCTGGCTGGCCACCTGGTGGCTGGTAGCAGTAAAATTCTTAATATACCTGGAGGTTTTCATGGCTGTCGCTGCCAACAAACGTTCGGTAATGACGCTGTTTTCTGGTCCTACTGACATCTATAGCCATCAGGTCCGCATTGTACTGGCGGAGAAAGGTGTTAGTTTCGAGATTGAGCATGTGGAGAAAGACAATCCACCTCAGGATCTGATCGACCTCAACCCGAATCAGAGCGTACCGACACTGGTGGATCGTGAGCTGACCCTATGGGAATCTCGCATCATTATGGAATACCTGGATGAGCGTTTCCCGCATCCGCCGCTGATGCCGGTTTACCCGGTTGCGCGTGGTGAAAGCCGCCTGTACATGCAGCGTATTGAAAAAGACTGGTATACGCTGATGAACGTCATCGTAAACGGTTCTGCTTCTGAAGCGGACGTCGCACGTAAGCGACTGCGCGAAGAGCTGCTGGCAATTGCGCCAGTGTTTAGTCAGAAACCGTATTTCCTGAGCGATGAGTTCAGCCTGGTAGACTGCTACCTGGCGCCGCTGCTGTGGCGTTTACCGCAGCTGGGTATTGAATTCAGCGGTGCTGGTTCGAAAGAGCTGAAAGGGTATATGACCCGCGTATTTGAACGTGACTCTTTCCTGGCTTCTCTGACTGAGCCTGAACGTGAAATGCGTCTGGGCCGGGGTTAATCTGTATGGATTTGCCACAGCTATCACCGCGCCGTCCGTATCTGCTGCGCGCATTCTATGAGTGGTTGTTAGACAACCAGCTCACGCCGCACCTGGTGGTGGATGTGACGCTTCCGGATGTGCAGGTTCCTATGGAATATGCGCGTGACGGGCAAATTGTTCTGAATATTGCTCCACGTGCAGTGGGCAACCTGGAACTGGCAAACGACGAAGTGCGTTTTAACGCGCGCTTTGGCGGTATACCGCGTCAGGTTTCCGTGCCGCTGGCTGCTGTTCTGGCTATCTATGCCCGTGAAAACGGTGCAGGTACCATGTTCGAGCCAGAAGCGGCCTACGACGAAGATGTCGCCAGCTTAAATGATGACGACAACGACACGTCCGGCTTTGAAAGCGAAACGGTCATGTCCGTCATTGATGGCGATAAGCCCGATCACGGTGATGACAACGACCCGGATGATACGCCGCCACCTCCGCGTGGTGGGCGTCCGGCGCTACGCGTAGTGAAGTAAAATCAAACAGGCCCTTGCGGGCCTGTTTTGCTTTCTGTGCCAGCCATCAATAAAACAGCACAATCGTGGCTATCATATTCACCACAAATCCTACCGCCATTGGGATCGCCGTGCGTTTAACCACCTCAAAAGGCGATACACCCGCAATACCGGAAGTTACTACAATGACCGCAGTAATGGGTGAAACCGCGCGGGCCAGGGTAGTGGCAAAGTGCATTGGCATAATCATTACCACCGCCGGAATATGCAGCCCTGCGGCGATGTCCGGGATCAGGCTGGCGAATGACATAAACGGTGCGTTACCGGAGCCCATGACAATGGCGCAGGCGGCGATGACCACCGCCATGATGATCATCACGCCGATACCGCCAAGCCCGGAATGTTCCGCCCCCCTAATCACCGCGTCGACAGTGCCGATGGTGGTTAAGCCTTTGGCAAAGATCTCACCGGCGACGACCAGCGTCACGACATTGGCGAACTGGGTGCCCATGCCATCAAAAAACGCCTGCACATCATCCATGGTTTCGCGCAGATTATGGGTGCGAAAGAATTCGACAAGCATGGTGACTGTCATGCTCATCAGCATCACCACCACCAGATTCAGCTCTGTTTTCATGAATCCACTATGTGCAAGGAACAGCGAGCCTAGCATCAGGATCAGTGGCATCACCGGTAAAATGGCGTAATAGAGCGGCGGAACATCTTCCAGCACCTTTTGTTCGGTAAAGCCGATGTTTTCTGGTGCCGCTTTTTTATCAAACTGGCGCTGCACAAAAAAGTGCGCAATAGCAACGGCGATAATCACGCACGAGGCCACGGGTAACTGGTAGTGGAAGAAGTAGGTGGCGATTTTCATTCCCGCTACCTGAGCAGCAAAAATCGAGTTTGTTTCCAGAATACCCCATTCAATCGACATTGACGTGGCAATGACCGCCACTGCCGACAAACGGCTTACGCCAAGGCTGACCAGCGTCGGGAAGAGGGTGACCATCAGCAACATCCCTAACCCGGAGGCGCTGGTAATGAACTGCGCCATGATCTGACCGATCACATAGGTGGCGGCAAGCACGATATACGGTGAGCGGATAAGCTTTAGCGGACGGCTCAGCAAGCTCACCATCGCCCGACTGGCTCCCATCCTGTCCATATAGCGGGCATAGCCACCGACGGCCATAATCGACAGCCCCAAACCTGCTGCACGACTGGAGAGCATGCGCAGAATTTCGTTATAAATATCAACCAGCAGGTAGCCGCTGCTTTTTTCGGGTGCAACCAGCGCACCGTACCCCAGCCAGACGCCGCAGATCATTAGGAAGATCCCGGCAGCCGCAAGGACCACCTGGGGTTTGTAGTTTTTGAGGATCAGGTAACCCATCGTTAATAAAACGATGACAGAAAGTATGATGCCGAACATTTTTTCACTCCATGCAGGAAAGAAGATAAATCCGGTAATAGCGCTGTTATAAAAGCGGATGTTATATTTTTTTTACCGTTTTTTATGGAGTGAATATCGTATTTTTAAAATCGAGATTAAATTATTTTTCTTTTTAAAATAGTTGGTTATGATAATTTTTCACGATCATATTCGCAGATTTCATAAATTCGATGTCATGCTCAGAAATTAAAATTCATCATATTGTTTTTAAGTGAAAATATATTTGTATTTCATATGTTATCAATAAGCGGGCTAACCCGATTGACCTCCATTTCACCCCGCTTTCGATCCTGTGTTACGATGAACCCGCTGTTGTTTTTCACCAATGACTTAGCTGAATGGACCCTATGAACGCATTTGATTCGCAAGCTGAAGACTCTCCATCCACCATTGGCCGTAGTTTACGTAACCGCCCGCTGGCGCGTAAAAAGCTGTCTGAAATGGTTGAAGAAGAACTGGAACAGATGATTCGTCGTCGGGAGTTTGGCGAGGGTGAACAGTTGCCGTCCGAGCGGGAGCTGATGGCCTTCTTTAACGTCGGTCGTCCCTCGGTACGAGAAGCCCTGGCGGCGTTAAAACGTAAAGGCCTGGTGCAAATCAACAACGGCGAACGTGCCCGCGTTTCGCGTCCATCTGCGGACACCATCATTGGTGAACTGTCGGGGATGGCGAAAGATTTTCTCTCGCATCCCGGCGGCATCGCGCACTTTGAACAGTTGCGACTGTTCTTTGAGTCAAGCCTGGTGCGTTACGCCGCAGAGCATGCAACCGACGAGCAAATTGACAGACTGGCGAAAGCGCTGGAGATTAACAGCCAGTCGCTGGATGACAACGCGCTGTTCATTCGTTCGGACGTGGATTTTCACCGTGTGCTGGCGGAGATCCCTGGTAATCCTATCTTTATGGCGATCCATGTCGCGCTGCTGGACTGGCTGATCGCCGCACGTCCGACCGTCGCTGACCGCGAATTATACGAGCATAATAGCGTAAGTTATCAACAGCATATTGCTATTGTCGACGCCATTCGTCAGCACGATCCTGATGAAGCAGACCGCGCATTACAGGACCATCTCAACAGCGTGTCCGCTACCTGGCACGCCTTCGGTAAAAATAAAAAATTGAGGAAGTGATCGCGATCCTGATGATCGTTTAGTGAGGCAGATCGCAATATAAGCGTTCTGTATTGTATTGCTGCTTATTTGATCTGGTATAACAGGTATAAAGGTACGCAGTTGGACAACACTAATCATCGACAGAGGTAGTTATGGCAAGAGATTTAAGAGGCGTAATGCCAGCGTTGTTAACCCCATTCGACAACCAACAGCGACTGGACATTGAGAGCCTACGTCGTCTGGTACGTTTCAACATTGGGCAGGGTGTTGATGGCCTGTACGTCGGTGGCTCAACGGGTGAAGCGTTTGTCCAGAACCGGGCTGAAAGAGAGCAGGTACTGGAGATCGTGGCGGAAGAAGCGAAGGGTAAAGTCACGCTTATCGCACATGTGGGCACGGTGAGCACCGAAGAGAGCCAGCAGTTGGCGAGCGCAGCCCATCGCTACGGCTTTGATGCTGTCTCTGCCGTCACACCGTTTTACTATCCGTTCAGTTTTGAAGAGCACTGCGATCACTACCGTGCAATTATTGATTCCTCTGATGGCTTGCCAATGGTGGTCTATAACATCCCGGCGCTGAGCGGCGTAAAACTGACGCTGGATCAGATCAACACGCTGGTCACGTTGCCGGGTGTTGGCGCGTTGAAGCAGACCTCTGGCGATCTCTATCAAATGGAGCAGATCCGTCGCGCCCATCCGGATCTGGTGCTGTACAACGGCTATGACGAAATTTTCGCGTCAGGCCTGCTGGCTGGGGCAGACGGTGGTATCGGCAGTACCTACAACATTATGGGCTGGCGCTATCAGGGAATCGTGAAAGCACTCAAAGAAGGCGACATCCAGACGGCACAAAAGCTGCAAACCGAGTGCAATAAGGTTATCGATTTACTGATTAAAGTCGGTGTGTTCCGTGGACTGAAAACGGTTCTGCACTATATGGACGTGGTTTCCGTCCCACTGTGCCGTAAGCCGTTTGCCCCTGTTGACGAAAAGTACCTGCCAGAACTGAAAGCGCTGGCTGACCAACTGCTGGCAGAAAAGGCGTAACAGCGGATTGCCGGGGGCTCTTTGCTTGCCCGGCCTACACAGGCAGACCGTAGGCCGGATGAGGCACAGTCGCCCACCAGTACAACAATGAAAATCGTCGGGAGAGTCACATGAGTACTTCTACCCAGAGCATTCCGTGGTACCGCCATCTCAACCGGGCACAATGGCGTGCGTTCTCTGCCGCCTGGCTGGGATATTTGCTGGATGGTTTTGATTTTGTCTTAATTGCCCTTGTGCTGACGGAAGTACAAGGTGAATTCGGGTTGACGACGGTGCAGGCTGCCAGCCTGATCTCGGCCGCCTTTATTTCTCGCTGGTTTGGCGGGCTGATGCTGGGAGCGATGGGCGATCGCTACGGACGTCGCCTGGCGATGGTCACCAGCATTATTCTGTTCTCGCTAGGGACGCTGGCCTGCGGTTTTGCACCGGGCTACACCACCATGTTTATCGCCCGCCTGGTCATCGGCATGGGGATGGCAGGTGAGTACGGTTCAAGTGCGACCTATGTGATTGAAAGCTGGCCTAAACAGTTGCGCAATAAAGCCAGTGGTTTCCTGATTTCTGGCTTCTCCGTGGGGGCTGTGATCGCCGCTCAGGTCTACAGTCTGGTGGTACCGGTGTGGGGGTGGCGCGCGCTGTTTTTCATCGGCATTGTACCGATTATCTTCGCCCTCTGGCTGCGTAAAAATATTCCGGAAGCCGAAGACTGGAAGGAAAAACACGAAGGCAAAGCGCCGGTGCGCACGATGGTGGATACCCTCTATCGGGGTGAACATCGGGTCATTAATATTCTGATGACGCTCGCCGCCGCAACCGCGCTGTGGTTCTGTTTTGCCGGTAACCTGCAAAATGCGGCTATCGTGGCGATCCTCGGTCTGGTCTGCGCGTTTATCTTCATTAGCTTTATGGTGCAAAGCAGCGGTAAACGCTGGCCGACGGGCGTAATGCTGATGGTAGTGGTGCTGTTCGCCTTCCTCTACTCGTGGCCAATTCAGGCGCTGCTGCCGACCTACCTGAAAACTGAATTGATGTATGACCCGTCGACGGTCGCCAGGGTGCTGTTCTTCAGCGGCTTTGGGGCGGCGGTAGGCTGTTGTGTCGGTGGTTTTCTGGGTGATTGGCTGGGTACGCGCAAAGCCTATGTCTACAGCCTGCTGGCCTCACAGTTGCTGATTATTCCCGTGTTTGCGATTGGCGGTGCCAACGTCTGGGTACTGGGTCTGCTGCTGTTTTTCCAGCAAATGCTCGGGCAGGGGATCTCCGGGATCTTACCCAAACTGATCGGCGGTTATTTCGATACTGACCAACGTGCGGCGGGTCTGGGCTTTACCTACAACGTGGGTGCGCTGGGCGGGGCACTGGCGCCGATCATCGGTGCGCTGATTGCACAGCGTCTGGATCTGGGCACGGCGCTGGGATCGCTGTCGTTTAGCCTGACTTTCGTGGTGATCCTGCTGATTGGCCTTGATATGCCGTCCCGCGTGCAGCGCTGGCTGCGCCCGGAAGCGCTGCGTACCCATGATGCCATTGATGGTAAACCGTTTAGCGGAGCCGTGCCGTTTGGCAGCGATAAAAGCGCGCTGGTGAAATCAAAAAGTTAATCCGATTGCCCGGTCCTGCACCGGGCTATTTTGGTAAGGGAATAAGTATGTCGTTACTTGAGCAACTGACGCTGAAAAAGGTCGTGCTATGACAACGCTGGCGATTGATATTGGCGGCACCAAACTGGCCGCTGCACGGGTAGACCGCGATTTACAGATCCGCGAACGCCGTGAACTGCCGACACCTGCCAGCAAAACGCCGGATGCCCTGCGGGCCGCGTTACAGACGCTCATTGAGCCGCTGCAGGCGCAAGCAGAGCGCGTTGCCATTGCCTCCACCGGTATTATCCGCGAGGGCACACTACTGGCGATTAATCCGCTCAATCTTGGCGGGCTGATGCACTTCCCGCTGGTACAAACCTTAAGAGAGTTGACCGGCTTGCCGACCATGGCGGTCAATGATGCGCAGGCGGCGGCCTGGGCGGAATACCACGTAATGGCTGACGAGATAAGCGACATGGTATTTATCACCGTGTCGACCGGTGTGGGCGGCGGCGTGGTCAGCAACGGCAAGTTACTCACCGGGGCAGGTGGTCTGGCGGGGCATTTAGGGCATACGTTGGCAGACCCTAATGGACCAGTCTGCGGCTGCGGTCGTACCGGCTGCGTGGAGGCTATTGCATCTGGTCGTGGAATTGCCGCTGCCGCACAGGGCGACCTTGCCGGTTGCGATGCCAGAACGGTGTTTACGCGTGCGGTGCAAGGGCATAAACAGGCCACGCGGTTGATTGCACATTCTGCACAGGTGCTGGCGCGACTGATTGCCGACGTCAAAGCGTCTACCGACTGCCAGTGCGTAGTTGTGGGTGGCAGCGTTGGGCTGGCGCAAGGATATCTGACGCAGGTCCACACGCTGCTGGCGCAGGAACCCTCGGTGTATCACGTCCCACTGCGCACAGCACATTACCGACATGACGCCGGGTTGCTGGGCGCAGCATTGTTAGCACAAGGAGAGTTATCATGATATTAGGCGAGTTACAGTCGCTATCCGCTGCGGGATTACCCCCTGTTCTGCTTGATGCGCTGACCCTTGCGCTGGCGGTAGACGTGCAGAATAACGCGCCGGGACACTATGTACTGAAAGGCGACGATCTGTTTATGAACGTGATGCAGTTCGCCACGCAACCGCCACAAGAAAAAAAGGCGGAGCTGCATGAATGTTATATTGATATCCAATTGCTGCTGGCAGGTGAAGAGCGTATTTTTTTCGGTTTGGCAGGTTCCGCACGTCAGTGCGAAGACGTGCATGTTGAAGAGGATTATCAACTGTGCAGCGAGATTGCCGATGAACAAGTTGTTACCCTGAAACCGGGGATGTTCGCGGTGTTTATGCCTGGCGAGCCACATAAACCGGGCTGCGTGGTGAGTGCACCTGGAGAAATTAAGAAGGTGGTGGTGAAGATCCGAGCCAGCTTGCTACACGCCTGATAGGAATGCACCAACATGGTAATTGCCGCAGCTGCGTGTCTGCGGCAATTATTCAAAAGACAATCTACCGCTTAAATGTCACTGTTTCTGGCTGCGACAGATGCAACGTTGTTTGACTCGGTACGGTCTCGGCGATGACCCGCCCGTGGCGAATGGAATAACGGGCAGGTGTTTGGCGACGAACCGCGTCAAACCCATTTTCTGCCGGTAAAATTACCAGGTTAGCGGAATTTCCAACGCTCAGGCCGTAGTCTTGCAAGTGCAGGGTTTTTGCGCTGTGAGTGGTTATCAGGTTCAGCCCATCATTAATCTGCCCGTATCCCATCAGTTGGCACACGTGTAATCCCATATGCAGCACCTGCAGCATATTCGCGGTGCCCAGCGGATACCACGGATCAAAGACATCATCATGGCCAAAGCAGACGTTGATCTCTGCCTCCAGCATCTCTTTGACGCGGGTGACACCGCGACGCTTGGGATAGGTGTCAAAACGTCCCTGCAGGTGAATGTTCACCAGAGGATTCGCAACAAAGTTAATACCTGACATTTTCAGCAGACGGAAAAGACGGGAAGCATACGCGCCGTTGTAGGAATGCATCGCTGTGGTATGGCTGGCAGTAACGCGCCCGCCCATTCCGTCGCGATGCGCCAGTGCTGCAACGGTTTCAACAAAGCGTGATTGTTCATCATCAATTTCGTCACAGTGCACATCGATAAGGCGGTCGTACTTCTGGGCCAGGGCGAAAATTTTATGCAGCGACTCCACGCCATATTCACGCGTAAATTCAAAGTGGGGAATCGCACCAATCACGTCGGCGCCCAGGCGTACCGCTTCCTCTAACAGTGCCTCACCGTTGGGGTAAGATAGAATCCCCTCTTGTGGGAATGCCACAATTTGCAGCTCCACCCACGGTGCGACCTCTTGCTTCACTTCCAGCATCGCTTTCAGTGCCGTTAGTGTGGGATCGGAAACGTCAACGTGCGTACGAACATACTGGATGCCGTTGGCCATCTGCCATTTCAGGGTTTGCATGGCACGCGTCTTCACGTCTTCGTGAGTCAGCATCGCTTTACGTTCAGCCCAGCGCTCAATACCCTCAAACAGCGTACCCGACTGATTCCAGTTTGGCTCGCCTGCCGTTTGCGTGGTGTCCAGATGGATATGCGGCTCGACGAATGGCGGGATGGCGAGTCCACCTTCAGCGTCCAGGACCTCACCTTGCGGTAAAGATGCGGCTTCCTGGGATTCAATACGGCTAAAACGCCCGTTTTCAATTGTAAGTTGCCATAACCCTTCGCGTCCCTGTAAACGTGCCTGACGAATGGTGAGGGTATTAGTCTGCATGGCTGACCTCCGTGGACTGAGCAAGACTGCGATTAAAAAGTGGATTCAGCAGGATATAGCTGACTACACCGCCGAGTACGGCGTTGACGGGCACAATACCGGGAATATAGTGGCCGGCAGCGATGCCCAGTGCAACGGACAGAATGGCTATCCAATTCACCGGCGTAAATTGTGCGTTGTTGAAATCGGCGTATCGGCGGTGGTTTAACAGATAGTCGGCAATAATCACCCCGCCAATCGGAGGGATCGCGGCCGACAGAAATGTCAGCCAGCCGACAAAGTTATTGTACAGCCACAGCGCGCACAGCGTGCCAATAATACCGTTAACCACCGACAATGTACGGCTGGAAAAACCGGTAATATTGGCAAAGCCCAGACCCGACGCATACAGCGCGTTGTCGTTGGTTGTCCAGATATTCAGGCCGAGAACGACAATCGCTGGCAGCAGGAGCCCCTGGGCAATCATCACGTCGGAGATGTCCGCCTGTCCTACAGCGGCAGCGCCAGCAGCACCGAAGATAAACATCAGGGAGTTGCCGAGGAAAAAAGCCACCATGGCAATCAGCACCGCAGCTTTGGCATTACGGCCAAAGCGAACGAAGTCGGCCGTCAAGGTACCTGCGCTGACAAACGATCCCACGACCAGCGCCAGCGCGGTTGAAAAATCCAGCGGTGTCTGTGGCACAATCGTTTTTAAATGATCTAAGCCGCCCACGTCGGATACTGCCAGCCAGACGGAGTAACTACCAAGAATAACGATAGCGGGTACGGCGATAATCGATAAAACCGTCAGCGCCGAAATGCCAAAAAAGATGGTCATGGTCATCAACAGGCCAGATACAGCAATCAGGATATTAACGTCGATTCCCGTCGCTTTGCTGACTGGGATAGCAAACATCGCCACGCCAACACCAAACCAGCCCACCTGCGTGCCGCCTAACAGCATTGAGGGAAACCATGAACCTTTTACGCCAAATGAGTAACGCGCCAGGAGATGGGTAGAGAGTCCGGTTTTTGCGCCGATGAAACCCAGAAAGGCAGTGTAAATACCGAGGAGAAGATTACCGAAGAGAACTGCCAGGAAGAAATCATTATAGGAAAGACCGGTACCGAGTGTGCCCCCGGTCCACATACTGGCGGAAAAAAACGTTAATCCCAACATTACAAATGTCAGTGGAACTACGCCTTTCCGCGCGGCCAGAGGGACGGGGCCCTGGCTATAATTGTTATCTTGCGACACAACACCTCCATGAATTTTGCCCAAAAAATCCGCCGCATAATATACACTTTTCAGAAGAATGCAAACGTTTACGTACTGGATTTTTAAGCTGGTTGTTCGCGAATTTATGCTATGTAGCAACTACGTATTTTTAGAAGAGAAGACGGATATCCGGCATCTCATCCATATGTGCGGACGAGATGCCAGAAAAGATGTGTTTATACTTCCAGGTAATTCAGGATCCCGTCAGCGGCTTTACGGCCTTCGGCAATCGCCGTCACCACCAGATCCGAACCGCGCACGATGTCGCCATTGGCTCAGTCGCTCCGTGAATGCTCTCATTGAGACGCTAATCGAGTTTGTGAACGGGCAAGTTCATCCGCCAGTAATTTCTCGTCAGGCAACTGCATTTTGTATTCGTTGGTAAGCACTTTATGAGGTAAACCGGTTAGGGCATAGTGAGCTTCGCCAGCACCTTTTTCCGCGCACAGGATTAAGCCTACGGGCGGATTCTCTCCAGGCATTGTCCAGTGCTCTTGGGCGTAATTCAGGTACATATTCATTTGCCCTGCATCGGCGTAGCTGAATTTTCCTACCTTGAGGTCAACGATGAGCAGGCAGCGTAAGCGTCGGTGGAAGAACAGCAGATCGATGCGAAACCAACTATCGTCAATGCGTAAGCGACGCTGGCGACCCACAAAGGAAAAATCATCACCGAGTTCCAGCATAAAATCCATCAGGTGGTTTATCAGCGCTTCTTCAAGGTCAGATTCAGAATATTCGTCCTTTAAATCTAGGAATTCAAGAATGAACGGGTCACGTATTGCTTGTTCTGGCGTAACGTCAGCGACGGTGGGGGCGACCTGCTGTAACATGGCGGTTTTGTCGTGGGACAATAATGTTCTTTCGTAAAATTGGGTGGTGATTTGCCTGTCGAGTTGCCGTACTGACCAGCCGTTACGTAGCGTCTCTTTCTCGTAAAAGATGCGGGCATCAGGATTTTTAACCGATAGCAGGCGGACATAGGCTGACCAGGGAAGCGGGAAAATTTTGGCGAGTTGTGCCAGACGGGAAGATTCACCAGACACTGTCTGCTGAATTTCAATATTTTGAAAATAAAGATAAAACGCTCGTATTTGTCGCAAGTTTCCCGTGGAAAACCCACGTTTGTACCGCTGGTTTAAATCGACGGACAAACGTTCAATCAGTTGAGTACCGTAAGCCGCTCGCGCTTCACCGCCTTGTTCAAATTCGACAATTCGATGGCCAATCTCCCAATAGGTTGCCGTCATAATTGCGTTGATGCTGCGGACCGTTTCTGTCCTGGCGTTATCCAATAAATGGATTATTCCGTCATGGATTTGCTGATAATCCTCAGCATGGTGTGTCGAGGTGAGTGTATTCATGTCTTCCCTGGCGTGATAGTTGCGAAATGAAAATATATCGTTATCAATACGCTCGAGGTCTAATGCCGTCAATCCATGACGATTGCATTACATGGACCTGCATCAGCATTTGCGAGTCGCTTTCCAGGAATGACGTGAATGTGTGAGGCAGAAGAAAACAGGCCCCCATCCAGCAATGTGAATTTTGGCAGGGGGCCAGCAGAGAGGCTTTTTATACTTCCAGGTAATTCAGGATCCCGTCAGCGGCTTTACGGCCTTCGGCAATTGCCGTCACCACCAGATCTGAACCGCGCACGATGTCGCCACCGGCGAAGATTTTCGGGTTGCTGGTCTGGAACGCGTTGTCGCTGCGTTCCGGGGCGATAATGCGGCCCTGTGAATCCAGCTCGACGCTGTGCTTTGCCAGCCATTCCATGCTGTGCGGACGGAAACCGAATGCCATCACCACGGCATCGGCGGGGACCACGTGTTCAGAACCGGGCACGATCTCCGCACGGCGGCGGCCTTGTGCGTCCGGTGCGCCCATTTCAGTATGCGCCATTTTCACACCGCACACTTTGCCGTTGGCGTTGATTTCCACGCCCAGCGGCTGCACGTTGAACTGGAACTCTACACCTTCTTCACGCGCGTTTTTTACTTCGCGTTTCGAGCCAGGCATGTTTTCTTCGTCGCGACGATAGGCGCAAATCACGTGTGATGCGTTCTGACGAACGGAAGTACGTACGCAGTCCATCGCAGTATCACCGCCGCCCAGCACCACCACGCGTTTGCCTTCCATACTGATGTACGGCTCGTCGCTGCTTTCGCCAAAGCCCATCAACTGCTTGGTATTGGCAATCAGGAACGGCAGGGCATCGAATACGCCATCGGCATCTTCGTTTTCCAGCCCACCGCGCATCGACTGATAGGTTCCGACGCCGAGAAACACAGCGTCATAATCTTTCAGTAGATCGTCGAGCTGCACGTCACGACCCACTTCTACATTGAGTTTGAACTCAATGCCCATACCGGTGAAGATTTCACGACGACGGGTCATCACCTCTTTTTCCAGCTTGAAGGCTGGAATACCGAAGGTCAGCAGGCCGCCAATCTCCGGATGACGGTCAAACACCACCGCCTTTACGCCGTTACGGGTGAGTACGTCGGCACAGGCCAGCCCTGCCGGACCGGCACCGATAATGGCGACGCGTTTATCGGTCTGGCGTACGCCGGTCATATCCGGGCGCCAGCCCATTTCAAACGCTTTATCGTTGATATAGCGCTCAATGTTGCCGATGGTTACCGCGCCGAACTCATCGTTCAGCGTGCAAGAACCCTCACACAGACGGTCCTGCGGACACACACGACCGCAGACTTCCGGCAGCGTGTTGGTCTGGTGTGACAGCTCGGCTGCTTCAAAAATACGTCCTTCGTTAGCCAGCTTCAGCCAGTTCGGAATGTAGTTGTGCACCGGGCATTTCCACTCGCAATACGGGTTGCCGCAGGACAGGCAGCGATCGGCCTGCGCCTTAGCCTGGCCTTCGGAAAACGGCTCGTAGATTTCGATAAACTCGATCTTACGGATCTTCAGCGGTTTCTTCGGCGGATCAACGCGCTGCAGGTCGATAAATTGGTATACGTTCTGGCTCATTGCTGCTACCCCTTACTGCGCCTGCACGCGCAGCTCAGCTGCGCTACGACTACGGTGACCCAACAGTGCTTTCACATCACTGGACTTCGGTTTAACCAGCGCGAATTTCGCCGAGAATGCCGGCCAGTTGGCCAGGATCTCTTCTCCGCGTGACGAACCGGTATGCTGTACATGCTCGGTGATCAGTCCACGCAAATGCTCTTCGTGGATAGCCAGCGAGTCCACGCTCAGGACTTCGACCAGCTCTGGATTCACGCGTTTGCGGAATTCGCCGTCTTCGTCCAGCACGTAGGCGAACCCGCCCGTCATGCCTGCGCCGAAGTTGACGCCCGTTTTACCGAGAATACAGACGATGCCGCCGGTCATGTATTCACAGCCGTTGTCACCGATGCCTTCGACCACAGTGATGGCACCTGAGTTACGTACCCCAAAGCGTTCACCCGCGCGACCTGCGGCAAACAGACGACCGCCGGTTGCGCCGTACAGGCAGGTGTTGCCGATGATGCTCGCTTCATGGCTGCGGAAGGCAGAACCGACCGGAGGACGTACCGCCAGCAGGCCGCCCGCCATGCCTTTACCGACATAGTCGTTGGCATCGCCGGTCAGATACAGCTCCACGCCGCCCGCGTTCCACACGCCAAAGCTCTGGCCTGCGGTACCGCTGAAATGCGCCTTGATCGGGTCGGAAGCCAGCCCCTGATCGCCGTGCGTCTGAGCGATATAGCCCGACAGTGATGCGCCGACAGAACGGTCGGTGTTGCGGATGTCGAACCAGAAAGTTTTACTCTGGCGCTCATCAACAAATGGTTTGGCCTGTTGCAGCAACTGCGCGTTGAGCACGCCGTTGTCGAACGGTGGGTTGTTCTCAGTACAATACACCGCTTTGCCTGGGTGAGGTTGTGCGGTTTCCAGCAGGTGAGACAGCTCCAGTTTCTGCTGCTTGGCAGTATACCCGTCCAGCTCTTTGAGCAGGTCGGTACGACCAATCAGATCCACCAGGCGTGTTACGCCAAGCGATGCCATCAGCTCGCGGGTTTCACGGGCGACAAACTCAAAGTAGTTGGTCACTTTGAACGGCAGACCGTGGTAGTGGTTCTTCCGCAGTTTTTCGTCCTGGGTTGCTACACCGGTTGCACAGTTGTTCAGGTGGCAAATACGCAGGTATTTACAGCCCAGCGCGACCATCGGGCCGGTACCAAAGCCGAAGCTTTCCGCGCCGAGAATGGCTGCTTTGATGATGTCGACGCCAGTTTTTAGACCGCCATCAACTTGTAAACGGATCTTATGGCGCAGACCGTTAGCCACCAGTGCCTGCTGAGTTTCTACCAGCCCCAGTTCCCACGGACAACCTGCGTATTTCACCGAAGAGAGCGGGCTGGCACCGGTGCCGCCGTCGTAACCGGCAATGGTTATCAGATCCGCGTAGGCTTTTGCCACGCCGGTGGCGATGGTACCGACGCCCGGTTCGGAAACCAGCTTCACAGAGATCATCGCCTTCGGGTTAACCTGTTTTAAATCGAAAATCAGCTGCGCCAGGTCCTCGATAGAGTAGATATCGTGGTGTGGCGGCGGGGAAATCAGCGTCACGCCCGGCACCGAATAACGCAGTTTGGCGATGTACGGGGTAACTTTATCTCCCGGTAACTGACCGCCTTCGCCGGGCTTCGCGCCCTGTGCGACCTTAATCTGAATGACGTCAGCGTTGACCAGATACGCCGGGGTTACACCGAAGCGACCGGAAGCCACCTGCTTGATGCGCGACACCTTGTTGGTGCCATAACGTGCTGGGTCCTCACCGCCTTCGCCGGAGTTGGAATTGCCGCCGATGCTGTTCATCGCTTCGGCCAGCGCTTCGTGCGCTTCCGGGCTTAACGCGCCGATGGACATGGCTGCGGTATCAAAACGTTTAAACAACTCGGTTGCGGGTTCGACGTCGTCAATACTTACTGCTTCATTGCCAGGTGCGATAGCCAGCAGATCGCGCAGCGTTGCTGCCGGACGCTCGTTAACCAACTTCGCGTATTGCTGGTAGTCGCTGTATTCGCCGCTTTGTACTGCCTGTTGCAGGGTGCGTACTACGTCCGGGTTGTAGGCGTGGTATTCGCCACCGTGAACGTACTTCAGCAGGCCGCCCTGGCTAATCGGTTTGCGCGCCAACCAGGCATGTTTGGAGAGGTTCAGCAGATCCTGCTGGAAGTCGGCAAAGCCTGCGCCGCTGATGCGACTGACCACGCCCTGGAAGCACAATGCCACCACGTCGTCATGCAGGCCAACGGCTTCAAACAGCTTCGAACAGCGGTAGGAGGCAATGGTCGAAATGCCCATTTTGGACATGATTTTGTACAGACCTTTGTTGATGCCGTTACGGTAGTTCAGCATCACGGTCCGGTAATCTTTGGCAATAGCGTGAGTGTCAATCAGACGCCCCAGCGTTTCATAGGCCAGATACGGATAGATTGCTGTGGCACCAAAGCCGAGGAGTACCGCGAAGTGATGTGGATCGCGGGTACTGGCGGTTTCGACGATGATGTTAGCGTCGCAGCGCAGGTTTTGTTCCACCAGACGCGTTTGCACCGCACCAACCGCCATCGGTGCCGGGACCGGCAGGCGATTTTTGGCGATGTTACGGTCAGAGAGCACCAGCAATACCGTGCCGTTACGCACCATCTGTTCGGCTTTATCGCACAGCGCCTTGACGGTCTCTTCCAGCGTGGTTTCACTCACGTCGAAGGTGATATCGAGCCGGTCAGCGCGATAATGTTCCTCTTTCATGGTGGTGAGCTGGGTGAAATCAGAGTACAGCAAGATCGGCGATTTAAAGCTCAGGCGATGCGCCTGGCCTTCGGCTTCACAGAAGACGTTCATCTCACGACCAATGCTGGTGGCCAGCGACATCACGTGCGCCTCACGCAGCGGATCGATAGGTGGGTTGGTCACCTGCGCGAACTGCTGACGGAAGTAGTCATAAATGATACGCGGCTGGCTGGAAAGCACGGCAAACGGGGTGTCATCGCCCATTGAACCGACCGCTTCCTGGCCGTTTTCACCCAACACGCGAATCACGGAATCCAGTTCTTCGGCGCTGTAGTTAAACTGTTTTTGGTAGCTGGCAAGGGTGTCGTCGTCCAGCTCACGGCTGCCGACTTGATCGTCAGCCAGGTCTTCAAACGGTACCAGACGGCGGACGTTCTTTTCCATCCACTCTTTGTACGGATGGCGACTTTTCAGGTCATCATCGGTTTCCGCCGAGTGCAGAATGCGACCCGAGCGGGTGTCGATCACCATCAGTTCGCCGGGACCGACGCGGCCTTTCTCGACGACTTCATCGGGCTGATAATCCCAGATACCCACTTCGGAGGCGCAGGTGATGAGCTTGTCTTTGGTGATGACGTAGCGCGCCGGGCGCAGGCCGTTACGGTCAAGGTTACAGGCGGCAAAGCGACCGTCAGACATGACAATGCCTGCCGGGCCGTCCCACGGCTCCATGTGCATGGAGTTAAAGTCAAAGAATGCGCGCAGCTCCGGGTCCATATCCGGGTTGTTCTGCCAGGCCGGTGGCACCAGCAGGCGCATCGCGCGGATGATGTCCATCCCGCCTGCCAGCAGCAGTTCGAGCATGTTATCCATTGAGCTGGAGTCGGAGCCGGTTTCGTTGACGAACGGCGCGGCATCGTGGAGATCCGGGATCAGCGGGGTCTGGAACTTATAAGTACGGGCGCGCGCCCACTGGCGGTTACCGGTAATGGTATTGATTTCTCCGTTGTGCGCCAGGTAGCGGAACGGTTGGGCCAGCGGCCAGCGCGGTACGGTGTTGGTGGAAAAGCGCTGGTGGAACAGGCAGATGGCCGATTCCAGACGCAGGTCCGCGAGGTCCAGGTAAAAGCGCGGCAGATCCGCCGGCATACACAGACCTTTATAGATATTGACCAGATTGGACAAGCTACAGACGTAGAAGTCTTTATCGTCCTGTAAACGTTTTTCGATGCGGCGACGCGCGATGAACAGACGGCGCTCCATATCGCGTGGACGCCAGCCCGCAGGGGCGTTAACAAAAATTTGCTCAATACGGGGCAGGGAGGAGAGGGCAATTTCACCGAGAACACCGTCGTTGGTCGGCACGTCGCGCCAGCCCACAATCGACAGGGTTTCCTGCTGTAACTCTTCTTCAACGATGCGACGAGATGCCGCCGCCAGTTCAGCGTCTTTATTTAAAAAGATCATGCCGACCGCGTAGTTTTTGGCTAAACGCCAGCCGCGCTCTTGCGCAACAATGCGGAAAAAGCGATCGGGTTTTTGTAATAACAGGCCACAGCCGTCGCCGGTTTTACCGTCCGCGAGGATGGCTCCACGGTGCTGCATACGGGCCAGTGCGTGTATGGCGGTACGCACTACCTTGTGGCTAGGTTCGCCTTCTATGTGGGCGATCAGGCCGAAACCACAGTTATCCTTCTCAAGGGATTTATCGTACAACATATCAGTGAACCTCCCCAGGCTCTGCGGGACGCCTCTCCGATACCGTTTGCGCACAGGCACACCAAGAGCATGGCGACGGGGGTTGCGCGTTATACGCTCACCTCGCATTCGCCCTCTTTAATCCTTTTCGCATAGGTCAAACAAGTTTGAGGACTTGCTTCAGAGGGAATCTCAATTACTGCATAAATATGATGAGCAGGCTGCTCATCCAGAAAGCTTCCAGCGGATTTCCACGTTATCGGGAATCCACACACAGGTCAAATGGCAATCTTATTTATACAAAAATGTGCTATAGGTCGATTAACGATATGAATATATTGAAATTAATGGCATTTTTACATTGATTTAACGCACAGTGGATGGCGAGGGAAGTGTGATCTGTCTCACTGTCAGAAAGGTCCGTTATCGCTTGTCCTCCCTTTGTTTATCGCGATGTTTGGTATTTTATGCTGGTTTATAGAGTTTACGCGTCTTAAAGATACTGTTTTTATCCGTTGGCCGTCGGAAGATAAAAAAAATCATCGGATATAAGGAAAAGTAATCACATTTTGATTGAATGAAATTTCATTTATTTTGCTTGAATATGCAATGAATAAAAGCACGCCGGGGCGATTGATCCAGGTCATCGCCGACGGGGGCTAAAAATGGCAGGCTTTGGCCTCTTTTCAAGGCGCGGTCTATCAGATTATGCAGTTACAGAAATTAGTCAATATGTTTGGTGGGGATCTTTCTCGTCGTTATGGGCAAAAGGTTCATAAACTCACGCTGCACGGCGGGTTTAGCTGCCCAAATCGCGATGGCACCATTGGACGTGGCGGGTGCACCTTCTGTAATGTCGCCTCCTTTGCCGATGAGGCACAGCAGCATCATTCGATTGCTGAGCAGCTCGAACATCAGGCTCAACTGGTGAATCGCGCCAAGCGCTACCTGGCCTATTTTCAGGCTTATACCAGCACGTTTGCCGAAGTGCAGGTGCTGCGTTCGATGTACCAGCAGGCGGTCACTCAGGCCAATATTGTCGGGCTGTGCGTCGGGACGCGCCCTGACTGCGTGCCAGAGGCGGTGCTCGATCTGCTGTGCGAATATAAAGATCAGGGCTACGAGGTGTGGTTGGAACTGGGGCTGCAAACGGCCCATGATAAAACGCTGCACCGTATTAACCGTGGGCATGACTTTGCCTGCTATCAACGCACCACGCAGTTGGCGCGTGAGCGTGGGTTGAAAGTGTGCTCACATCTGATTGTCGGCCTGCCGGGAGAAGGGCAAGCGGAATGTCTGCAAACGCTGGCGCGCGTGGTGGAGACCGGCGTTGATGGCATTAAGCTGCATCCGCTGCATATCGTGAAGGGCAGCATTATGGCGAAGGCCTGGGAAGCAGGGCGTCTGAGCGGTATTGAGCTGGCCGATTACACCGTGACGGCGGGCGAGATGATTCGCCATACGCCGCCAGAGGTTATTTATCATCGTATTTCTGCCAGCGCCCGTCGCCCGACGTTACTGGCGCCGCTGTGGTGTGAAAATCGCTGGACTGGGATGGTCGAACTGGACCGTTATCTCAATGAGCATGGTGTACAAGGCTCCGCTCTTGGAACGCCGTGGGCTCAGCCGGGGAGCTAACCCTCTGTAGGCCGGATAAGGCAAAGCCGACCTCCGGCAATCTGCGCCTGCTTGCCTGATGGCGCTTCGCTTATCAGGTCTACGATGACCTCTCCTCAGTCATTTCACCGATAGCCTCCGCATTTATTGCACAATCTCAAACGTCACGCCGAGAATTGAGTATTATTGTGCCAAGTTGTCGTGAAGGAACCCTCTATGAAGCAAATTCGAATGCTGGCGCAGTATTATGTCGACCTGATGATGAAATTAGGTCTGGTGCGCTTTTCGCTGCTATTGGCGCTGGCTCTGGTGGTGTTGGCCATAGTGGTGCAAATGGCCGTCACCATGGTGCTGCATGGCCAGGTAGAAAGTATTGATGTTATTCGCTCCATCTTTTTTGGCCTGTTAATTACCCCCTGGGCGGTCTATTTCCTGTCAGTGGTCGTGGAGCAACTGGAGGAGTCCCGGCAACGCCTGTCACGACTGGTGCAGAAGCTGGAAGAGATGCGCGAACGCGATCTCAAGCTTAACGTGCAGTTAAAGGACAATATTGCGCAGCTTAACCAGGAGATTGTCGAACGTGAAAAGGCGGAAGCGGAGCGCCAGGAAACGTTTGAACAACTCAAAGTCGAAATTAAAGAGCGTGAAGAAGCGCAGATCCAACTGGAACAACAATCCTCTTTTCTGCGTTCTTTTCTCGATGCTTCACCGGATCTGGTTTTTTATCGCAATGAAGATAAAGAGTTCTCCGGCTGTAACCGCGCCATGGAATTGCTGACAGGCAAGAGCGAAAAGCAACTGGTGAATTTAAAACCGATTGAAGTTTACTCGCCAGAAGCGGCTGAAAAAGTTATCGAAACCGACGAGAAAGTGTTCCGCCATAATGTCTCGTTGACCTATGAACAATGGCTGGATTACCCGGACGGACGTAAAGCCTGCTTTGAAATTCGTAAAGTGCCTTATTACGACCGCGTCGGTAAACGACACGGCCTGATGGGCTTTGGCCGCGATATTACCGAGCGCAAGCGCTACCAGGATGCACTTGAACGTGCCAGCCGTGACAAGACGACCTTTATTTCCACCATCAGCCACGAACTGCGTACGCCGCTGAACGGTATTGTCGGTTTAAGTCGGATCCTGCTGGATACGGATCTGACCGCTGAGCAGGAAAAATACCTGAAAACTATCCATGTTTCTGCCGTTACGCTTGGGAATATTTTCAACGATATTATCGACATGGATAAGATGGAGCGGCGTAAAGTTCAGCTCGATAACCAGCCGATAGATTTCACCAGCTTTATGGCGGATCTGGAAAACCTCTCCGGCCTGCAGGCGCAGCAAAAAGGGCTGCGCTTTGTACTTGATCCAACCTTGCCGCTGCCGCATAAGGTCATTACCGACGGGACGCGTCTGCGTCAAATCCTGTGGAATCTGATCAGCAACGCCGTGAAGTTTACCCAGAAAGGGCAGGTCACCGTGCGGGCGCGCTATGACAAAGGCAACATGCTGCATTTTGAAGTGGAAGATTCTGGTATCGGTATTCCGCAGGATGAGCAGGATAAAATCTTCGCCATGTATTATCAGGTGAAGGACAGCAATGGCGGTAAACCGGCCACCGGGACCGGGATTGGTCTGGCAGTGTCTCGTCGTCTGGCGAAAAACATGGGCGGCGATATTACGGTTTCCAGCCAGCCGGGGAAAGGTTCCGTCTTTACCCTTACCGTTCATGCCCCAGCCGTTGCGGAAGAGATTGAAGACGCCTTCGAAGAAGACGACATGCCGTTGCCTGCCCTGAATGTGCTGCTGGTTGAGGACATTGAACTGAACGTGATTGTCGCCCGTTCGGTGCTGGAAAAACTGGGTAACAGCGTGGACGTCGCCATGACCGGGAAAGCCGCGCTGGAAATGTTCAAACCGGGTGAGTACGACCTGGTGCTGTTGGATATTCAGTTGCCGGATATGACGGGTCTGGATATCTCCAGAGAGTTAACGCAAAAGTACGCGCGGGAAGATCTGCCGCCGCTGGTGGCGCTCACCGCTAACGTTCTGAAAGACAAAAAAGAATATCTGGAAGCGGGTATGGATGACGTGCTGAGCAAGCCGCTGTCGGTACCAGCGTTAACCGCCATGATTAAAAAATACTGGGATACCCGAAACAAAGAGGAGAGCACTGTGACATCTGAAGAAAGCAGTAAATCGCAAGCGCTGTTAGATATTCCCATGTTGGAACAATACCTCGAGCTGGTGGGACCGAAGTTAATTACCGACGGATTGGCGGTATTTGAGAAGATGATGCCGGGTTATTTAAGTGTGCTGGAGTCCAACCTGACCGCGCGTGATAAAAAAGGTGTTGTTGAGGAAGGCCATAAAATCAAAGGTGCCGCGGGGTCAGTGGGACTGCGCCATCTGCAGCAGCTGGGTCAGCAAATTCAATCCCCGGACCTTCCTGCCTGGGAGGACAACGTGGGGGAATGGATTGAAGAGATGAAGCAGGAGTGGCAGCACGACGTGGCGGTATTAAGAGCCTGGGTGGCGAGTGTTGAAAAAAAATGACCCCGGCTTAGCCGGGGTGCGCGAATACTGCGCCAACACCAGGGAAATCGTGGCTGCGCCGTAAATTATTATCATTGTTTACAAGGGCGCAGCCCTAATTTTCAGGCCGCACGCAGTTAAGATAGCAAATCTTAAATAATTTGTTACATGAATCAGTTAAATGTGTGAAGCGTAGCATTTTAATAAGAATTATTAATATGCTACAGCCAGTTGCGAAAGGAGTATCACGATGAAGAAAATTGGCGTAGTGCTCGGTGGATGCGGCGTGTATGACGGCTCGGAGATCCATGAAGCCGTGTTAACGCTGCTGGCTATTGCCCGCAACGGGGCTCAGGCCATCTGCTTTGCGCCGGATAAACAACAAGTAGATGTGATTAATCATCTGACGGGCGAACCCATGCAGGAGACCCGCAATGTCCTGATTGAGGCTGCACGTATAACCCGTGGTGATATTCGCCCGCTTGCCCAGGCGGTCTCTGCTGAACTGGATGCGCTGATTGTCCCTGGTGGATTCGGTGCAGCGAAGAACCTGAGCAATTTCGCCAGCCAGGGAAGCGAATGCCGGGTGGATAGCGACTTAGCCGCGCTGGCAGTCGCCATGCATCAATCCGGTAAGCCGTTGGGGTTCATGTGTATTGCTCCAGCGATGCTGCCTAAAATATTCGATTTTCCGCTGCGTCTGACGATTGGCACCGATATCGATACTGCGGAAGTGCTGGAAGATATGGGGGCAGAGCATGTGCCGTGTCCGGTCGATGATATTGTGGTTGATGAGGACCACAAAATCGTCACCACGCCGGCTTATATGCTGGCGCAGGATATTGCCCAGGCGGCGAGCGGTATCGACAAGCTGGTCTCGCGTGTGCTGGTGCTGACTGAATGAAAAAAGGGGTGACCGCCAGTTTGCGGCGACTCTTTCTGCGGGCGGTCATTGTCCTCGCCGTGTTCTGGGGCGGGGGCATCGCCCTCTTCAGCGTGCTGCCCGTGCCCTTTTCAGCGGTGATGGCTGAACGACAAATTAGCGCCTGGTTGCACGGTGATTTCGGCTATGTGGCGCATTCTGACTGGGTCAGTATGGATGAGATCTCACCGTGGATGGGGCTGGCGGTTATTGCCGCAGAAGACCAAAAATTTCCGCAGCACTGGGGATTTGATGTCTCTGCGATAGAAAAGGCGCTGGCGCATAATGAGCGCAATGAAAGCCGCATTCGTGGAGCATCGACGCTCTCGCAGCAGACAGCAAAAAATCTCTTTCTGTGGGATGGACGCAGTTGGGTGCGTAAAGGTCTTGAGGCCGGACTCACACTGGGTATGGAAACAGTGTGGAGTAAGAAACGTATTCTGACGGTTTATCTGAATATCGCCGAGTTTGGCGACGGTGTATTCGGCGTAGAAGCGGCAGCACAACATTATTTCCATAAACCGGCCAGCCGCCTGAGTCAGTCTGAAGCAGCGCTGCTGGCGGCGGTGCTGCCAAATCCTCTGCGTTTTAAGGCGAATGCCCCGTCAGGTTATGTACGTAACCGCCAGGCATGGATCATGAGGCAAATGCGCCAGTTAGGCGGTGAGTCGTTTATGCGGGAAAATAAGCTGTATTAATCGATGCTGACGCTGTTTTTGTAGGCCTGATAAGCGCAGCGCATCAGGCAGAATACGACACAACGACATTGCCGGATGCGGCGTAAACGCCTTATCCGACCTACTCGCTACGTGCTGAAACGGTAGCTCTGTACTGACTAATCCTCGTCAAACCCCGAATTAAACAGCGCAATCACCGCTGCCAGGGCTTCTACTTCCTGTGGGCCAGAGGCTTCAACCTCTATCTGGCGACCTTTGGCGGAATCCAGCATCAGCAGGGCGATGACGCTGTTCGCTTCCGCCTCTGTACCTTCATCGTTACGCAACAGCACTTCCGCCTCAAAACCCTGCATTAATTCAAACAGCTTCATCGCAGGCCGGGCGTGCATGCCCAGCTTATTGGTGATTTCGACAGTCTGTTTTACGGTCATGATTTGCGTTTTTCCAGCGTGCGATGGCGTGACTGCACGTTTTTACCGCGAGAGCGGAAGTAGTCAGCCAGTTGCTCTGCAATATACACCGATCGGTGTTTCCCGCCGGTACAGCCGATGGCTACGGTGAGGTAGCTGCGGTTGTTAGTCTCCAGCATGGGTAACCATAGCTCAAGATAGCTGCGAGTCTGGTAGATAAAATTGTGTACTTCTGTGTGGCGGTCGAGAAACGCGGCAACGGGCCTGTCCAGACCGGTCATCGGACGCAGTTTAGGGTCCCAGTGTGGGTTTGGCAGGAAGCGCACGTCAAAGACGTAATCCGCATCAATCGGGATGCCGTGCTTGAAGCCAAAGGACTCGAATACCATGGTCAGTTCACGTTCACGTTTGCCCAGCAGTCGGGTACGCAACATTTCTGCCAGCTCGTGCACGGACATTTCAGAGGTATCGACGATCAGGTCCGCGCGAGAACGCAGTGGCTCCAGTAAGTCACTTTCCTTATCGATAGCACTTTCCAGTGACAGATTTTTGCTGGAGAGTGGGTGCAGTCGACGGGTATCACTGTAGCGACGGATCAGCGTGTTACGGTCAGCATCGAGGAACAGCAGCTGCGGCGAGAAACCTTCAGGCAGGTTATTCATTGCCTGCTCGAAAATTTCTGGTGACTCAGGCATATTGCGCACATCAATGCTGACGGCCGCAGAAATTTGGCTATCGGCCAGGGTGCGGGCCAGATCGGGCAACAGCACTACGGGAAGGTTATCCACGCAGTAAAAACCCATATCTTCCAGCGCTCGCAGGGCAACAGATTTGCCTGACCCTGAACGACCGCTGACGATCATCAGTACCATGTACTGTTTCTCCTCACAACGACAAAAACGGGTGCCATTGGGTTGTTATGCTTCATCCTGTACACCTTCGGTGTCCGTGATGATTTGATACAGCTCCTGATCGCTCTGCGCGGAACGCAGGCGGCGACAGATGGTTTTATCCGCCAGACGTTTTGCAACCAGTGACAAGGTGTGCAAATGCGTCTTGGTTTGGTCTGCGGGAACCAGCAGGGCGAACAACAGATCGACCGGTTGATTATCAATGGCGTCGAATGCGATAGGCGTTTCGAGCTGCACAAACACGCCGACCGCGCGCATCGTGTCTTCTTCCAGCTTTCCGTGCGGAATGGCAATACCATTGCCGATGCCGGTACTGCCCATTTTTTCACGCGTCAGAATGGCTTCAAATACCACCTGAGAAGGCAAGCTGAGCTGCTTTGCTGCCAGTTCGCTGATGATTTCCAGAGCGCGTTTTTTGCTTTGGCAGTGAACACCAGAGCGCGTACATTCTTGGTTAAGAACAGTACTCAGTTGTAGAGTCGTATCGTTATTTGTCATAATTTCACCTAAGCGCTAACTGTACAAATGGCCCGTTGTGCTGCACAACAGGCCGTCCTGCACCCGCTAACTGCCCGGACAAGTTAGTGCTGTTTCAGTTTATCTTTATGTTTTGTTAACTGCCGAGCCAGTTTATCAATTAAACCGTCAATGGCTGCGTACATATCCTGACCTTCCGCGCTGGCATGAATTTCGCCACCGTTCACATGCAGTGTTGCATCCGAGATGTGTGTCACCTTCTCCACCTTCAACACAATATAGACCTGATTAATTCGGTCGAAATATTGCTCAAGTTTGGCGAACTTTGTGTTCACAAAGTCACGCAGTGCTTCAGTGATTTCGACGTTGTTTCCAGTGATGTTGAGCTGCATAGTGTCTTCCTTATCGGTTGGGTCAGACCAGCTGTTTGCGCTGGTTAGACGGCGGAATGGATAAAGACTCTCGGTACTTCGCAACGGTGCGGCGTGCCACCATGATACCCTGTTCTGACAGCATAGAGGTTAACTTGCTGTCACTCAGCGGTTTCGCAGGGTTCTCCGCAGCAATTAATTTCTTCACCAGTGCGCGTATCGCTGTAGAAGAGGCTTCGCCCCCGCCCTCAGTGTTGACGTGGCTGGAAAAGAAATACTTGAGTTCAAAAATGCCGCGTGGACTGTGCAGATACTTTTGCGTGGTCACTCGGGAAATGGTTGATTCGTGCATCTCGACGGCTTGGGCGATATCCGCCAGCACCATCGGCTTCATAAATTCTTCGCCTTTCTCAAAGAAGGCTTGCTGTTGCTCAACGATACATCGACTGACGCGCAACAGCGTGTCGTTACGGCTTTCCAGACTTTTAATCAGCCACTTTGCATCCTGGAGATTGGTGCGAATAAACTGGCTGTCGGCATCGTTGCGCGCGCCATTGCACATGGCGGCATAGTGCTGATTAATCTGTAGACGCGGAATGCTGTCGCTGTTCAGTTCGACGACCCAACGATCGTTATGTTTGCGGACCAGTACATCTGGGATCACGTACTCTGGCTCACCGGTTTGGATCGACTGCCCGGGTCTCGGATCCAGCGATTGGATCAGGTTGACGGCTTCTTTCAGCACATCTTCTTTCAACCGGGTAACGCGCATGAGCGAGCGGAAATCGTGATTGGCTAACAGATCGAGGTGATCGCTGATGATCAGGCGGGCTTCTTCCAGCCATGGTGTGGCTTTGTCAAACTGCGACAGTTGAATCAACAGGCAGTCGCGGAGATCTTTCGCCGCCACGCCAACCGGATCAAAACGTTGAACGCGTTTTAGCACGGCTTCGACTTCATCGAGACCAATGTCGTCATCACCCATGCTCTCGAGAATATCATCCAGAGAAACGGTGAGATATCCGGTGTCATCAACCGCATCGACAATTGACGTCGCAATGGCGCGATCGGTATCCGAGAACGGGGTCAATCCCACTTGCCACATCAGGTAATCTTGTAATGATTGCGTGGTTTCACCCTGATACACAGGCAGTTCGTCGTCGATGTAATCCCCACTGGTGCCCGACGGCGTGCCTGCGGTGTAAATTTCATCCCAACTGGCATCCAGCGGCAGTTCTTCCGGCATCTCTTTTTGTTCGAGAGCATCTGCGGTATCGAGGGAATCGCTGTCCTGTTTTTCCTGGGTATCAATTTCGTCGTGAAGATCGGTTTGCTCGAGCAGTGGGTTACTTTCCAGCGCTTGCTGAAGTTCTTGCTGAAGTTCCAGCGTAGACAACTGCAACAGACGGATAGCCTGTTGTAGCTGAGGCGTCATTGCCAGTTGTTGGCTAAGCCTGAGTTGCAAACCTTGCTTCATGTTCAGAGTGGTTTTCTCCTGCAGTAACGTGACGTCTTCTACCCTATCAGAGTCTGAAGTCTTCCCCAAGGTATACGCGCTTAACGTGTTCGTCTTGCAGTATTTCGGTTGGCGTGCCGTGTGCTATCAGATGTCCCTGACTCACAATATAGGCGCGTTCACAGACCGCCAGCGTTTCACGTACGTTATGGTCGGTGATCAGCACGCCCAGTCCGCTGTCGCGCAGGTGTTCAATGATACGTTTGATATCGATAACGGAGATCGGGTCAACGCCCGCAAATGGTTCATCCAGCAGGATAAATTTCGGATTTGCAGCCAATGCTCGAGCGATTTCCACACGGCGACGTTCCCCCCCGGACAGCGACTGTCCCAGGCTGTCACGCAGGTGTTCGATATGGAACTCTTCCATCAGTTCGTTAGCACGATCTTCGCGCTGTTCGCTGGAGAGATCGTCACGAATTTGCAGTACCGCCATCAGGTTATCAAACACGCTCAGACGACGAAAAATAGAGGCTTCCTGCGGTAAATAACCGATGCCGCGACGGGCGCGTGCATGCAGCGGCAGCAGGCTGATGTCTTCGTCATCGATGATGATGTTGCCCGCATCGCGCGGCACAATGCCCACCACCATGTAAAAGGTCGTTGTTTTGCCCGCACCGTTAGGGCCGAGCAGACCGACGATCTCCCCAGAGTTGACGGTCAGACTGACGTCTTCCACCACACGGCGGCCTTTATAGGCTTTTGCAAGGTTCTTTGCAGTTAATGTTGCCATAACGAATCAGTTACCTTTTTTCTCTGCCGGAGCTTTGGTTTTGTTTTTATCCTGCAGTTGTGACGGCACCAGAACGGTAGTGACGCGTTTGCCTTTATCGCTGAAGGCCTGCATTTTCTGCTCTTTTACCAGATAGGTAATTTTGTCGCCGGTGATGTTGCTGTCCACCTGCTCCAGATAGGCTTTACCCGTCAGCACAACGAAATCTTTTGCCAGTTCATAGTGCATCTGTAAGGCATGGCCGTTAACGGGTTTACCGTTATCCTGCATCTGGTAAAACGTTGCCGGATTGCCGTAGCCATCGATCACTTCTTTACCGTCTTCACCGCCCGGACGGGTCACGACAACCTTATCGGCATTAATTTTGATGGTGCCCTGCGTCACGATAACATTACCGGTAAATGTCACCACGTTACCCTGCATATCCAGGGACTGCTGATCCGATTCAATGTGAATCGGCTGCTCGGTATCGCCGGTGACGGCAAATGCCGGAATGCTGGCGGCCAGAAGGGAGCTGGCAAGCACAAGATTAAGGCTGAGTTTGTTTGTTTTGGATTTCATATGAGGTTCTAACCTTTTCAATCAGCTCGGCGTTCTTGCTGCGTAAATTGCCGCGCATCTTCAGTCCGCTGGAGTTAAATGTTGTTCCATACAACGTGACCAGATCGTTTGAGGTGACATCTTGCGTCACCAGGTTAATCTGCGCGTTATCGGTCGTAATTCTGCGTAGTTGAGAGTCTGCCACCAGGGCGTTGACTTCAACATGGCCATACAGATACAGCATCCGATCCTCAGTCAATTTTGCTTTATCAGCCTTGATAGACCAGGTCGGCACTTTATCCTTATCAAACGTGGTTAATACCGGTTGAGTAAACCACGAAACAGCCTGATCGGAATAATATTCAACGTGTTGAGCGATAAGTCGATAGCTCAGTGCGCCTTCCGGGCTATACACGACGCTGTCGGTATGTTCGCTCTTATAGGTCGGCTCGTTGTTATTGATTACCACCTGAGTGGTGTCGTCTTTGTCTGCCAGGTTAATACCGATCAGCACAAGGACGGCCAGCGACAGTAGAATGATAACCCAACGTCTGGTTTTGCTCATATCGATTGACCTTTGGCCTCGTCCAGTTTGCCCTGCGCCAGGAGTAATAAATCGCAGACTTCACGTACCGCGCCGCGCCCTCCATCAATGCGCGTGACATAGTCGGCACGAGGGATTAACAGCGGGTGGGCATCCGCCACCGCCACGCTTAATCCGACTTTTGCCATCACCGGCCAGTCGATCAGATCGTCGCCGACGTATGCCACCTGTTCCGGCGCGATCGCCAGCTTGTTGAGCAGATCGTCGAAGGCGACCAGTTTGTCCGACTGCCCTTGGTACAGATGGGTAATCCCCAACGTGTTACAGCGGTCTTCTACAAGTTTAGCCTTTCGTCCGGTAATAATAGCAACCTCGATACCGGAAGTGAGCGCACAACGAATTCCGTAGCCATCACGGACGTTAAACGCCTTGAGCTCTTCGCCGTTGTTGCCCATATAAATCAGGCCATCAGACAGTACGCCATCCACATCAAGGATCAGCAGACGAATATTCTCTGCCCTGGTGATGACTTCAGCGCTGACGGGTCCATAACAGGTCGCAAGCGACGCACCTGCGTTACTCATTTCTTTTATCCTTGCGTTTCTACTCTACTTTTTACACTACGCCTGCACGCAGGAGATCATGCATATGTAACACACCGAGTAAATGGTCGCCATCAGCAACCATCACCGAGGTAATATGGCGGGATTGCATTAAATTCAGGGCGTCCACGGCAAGAATGCCCGGACGCACGCGAATGCCCCCGGGGGTCATCACGTCGGCAATCCCCAACTGACGAACGTCAACGCCCATATCAAAGACGCGGCGTAAATCACCATCCGTGAAGATGCCGTCGATCTTCATGGTGTCATCGCAAATGACGGTCATGCCGAGATTTTTACGCGTAATCTCAAGTAACGCATCGCGCAGGCTGGCGTTTTTATTCACATGCGGGATCTCGTCGCCCGTATGCATAATATCGTTAACGCGCAGCAAAAGCTTACGCCCCAGTGCGCCACCGGGGTGCGACAACGCAAAATCTTCCGCAGTAAAGCCGCGGGCTTTCAATAATGCCACGGCGAGCGCATCGCCCATCACCAGCGTCGCGGTTGTGCTGCTGGTCGGCGCCAGACCTAATGGGCAGGCTTCCTTGGGTACTTTAACACACAGATGCACATCTGCTGCACGCGCCATGCTGCTTTCCGGACGACCGGTTATGCAGATAAGCGGGACGTGAAGGCGTTTGAGCACCGGAATTAATGCGGCAATCTCATTGGATTCACCGGAATTAGAAATGGCGATCACCACGTCCTGCGGCGATACCATGCCCAGATCGCCGTGTGCGGCTTCACCAGGATGTACGAAAAAGGACGGCGTACCGGTACTGGCAAACGTGGCGGCCATTTTGCGCCCGATATGCCCGGATTTCCCCATTCCCATCACCACAACTTTACCCGCGCAGTTGACGATTTTCTCACAGGCGAGGGTAAAGTTCAGGTCGATGTACTGATCAAGCTCCGCCAGGCCTTCACGTTCAATAGCCAGGACTTCCTTGCCTGCTTGCTGAAAGTCAAAACCCGGTTGCAACTCTAATTGCGACATAATGCGTTTCCAGTTATCCAACGAGAAGTGGCGATACCCAATACAGCATCGCCAGCCATATGATAAAACCGCCGGTCAGCAGCGCACCCGCGCCGCGACCAATCTGGCGCGGACGTCGCCAGCAGAGTAATGCAAAAATAACACTTACCAGTAGCATCACACTGTAGTCACGGACGAAGGCCATCGGATTGACCTCGCCCGGTGTGATCAGTGCGGGGAGTCCGAGAACGATAACAATATTAAAAATGTTGGCCCCGATGATGTTGCCGACAGCAATATCATTTTCACCCTTACGCAGGCCCGCGATAGCCGTTGCCAGCTCTGGCAGGCTGGTGCCAATCGCCACCACCGTTAATCCGATGGTGAGTTCGCTAATGGCAAAGTAATTCGCCAGTACGGTGGCGTTATCGACCACCATTCGCGTTGCCATTGGCATAATAATCAGCGCAATGCCCAGCCACAGAAAGGCGACAGGTAGTCCCCCTTCGCGCGGCAGTTCTGCCACTTGCTCCCGGGTCAGGCTGTCATTGCCTTCCCGTTCCGCCAACCGCGCGATTTTAACAATGAATAGCAGCCATAGCACGGCCAGAAGCAGAAGAAAAAAACCATCGCTGCGGCTTAGTTCCCCGTCGTACAGCACGGATGCGGCCAGAATACTGACCAGCAACATTAGCGGTAATTCGCGACGCAGAACATCAGAATGCACGGTAAAAGGGTGAATCAGCGCTGACAGGCCTAAAATCAGGAGAATATTGGTGATGTTTGAGCCGAGCGCGGTGCCGACGGCTAAATCGAGCTGCCCATTCATAGAGGCGGCAACGGAGACAATAATTTCAGGTAACGATGTGCCTATGCTGACGACGGTCATCCCAATGATGATGGGGGGAATGCCGAAGGTGCGGCATAAAATAGAGGCGGCAAATACCAGACGGTCGGCACCGTAGACCACCAGAAGTAAACCAATTATTAACAGCGCCGTCGCTAAAAGCATCTAAAGTCCTTTCTTCAGGTATACTCGCCGGTCCACGTGAAGGATCTTCTGGAAGCCGTAACGAAGTCTTAATTTTGACTTTATGCGGCTAAAAAGTAAAACAAATGCCAGCTTTCGCTAACCAGAGCGGGTAATAATCTGTAAATATGTTGGGTTCATGGCTAAATTGAGCGCCAAACTCTTCGATCAACGAGGCAATAGTAAAGGATGAATCAATGGGTCAGTCTGTGGCGAATCTAGTCGATATGCACGATGTCAGCTTTTCCCGAGGCGACCGCTGCATTTTTGATAATATTTCCCTGACGGTGCCGCGCGGCAAGATAACGGCGATCATGGGGCCATCAGGCATCGGCAAAACGACGCTGTTGCGTCTGATTGGCGGACAAATTCCCCCGGATAAGGGTGAGATCCTGTTTGATGGCGAGAACGTCCCGGCCATGTCTCGTTCGCGGTTATACACCGTGCGTAAACGTATGAGTATGCTGTTTCAATCGGGTGCGCTGTTTACCGATATGAACGTGTTCGACAACGTTGCCTATCCGCTACGTGAGCATACGACGCTACCCGCGCCGTTGCTGAAAAGCACGGTGATGATGAAGCTTGAGGCCGTTGGCCTGCGCGGTGCAGCAAAATTAATGCCTTCTGAATTATCTGGTGGGATGGCGCGACGTGCCGCACTTGCACGCGCCATTGCGCTGGAACCAGACCTGATCATGTTTGATGAGCCGTTTGTCGGTCAGGACCCCATCACCATGGGCGTGCTGGTGAAGCTGATCTCTGAACTGAACAGCACGCTGGGTGTCACCTGTGTGGTGGTGTCTCATGATGTGCCGGAGGTTCTGAGTATTGCGGATTACGCCTATATAATGGCGGATAAAAAAATTGTGGCCTACGGTAGTGCTCAGGCACTGCAAGAAAATGCCGATCCGCGTGTACGTCAGTTCCTCGATGGCATTGCTGATGGGCCGGTTCCGTTCCGCTACCCGGCGGGTGATTACCACTCCGATTTACTTAAAACAGGGAGTTAAGCCATCCATGTTGTTAAATGCGCTGGCCTCACTCGGACATCGAGGGATTAAAACCCTCAGGACGTTCGGGCGTGCCGGATTAATGTTGTTCAATGCGGTAGTCGGCAAGCCGGAGTTTCGCAAACATGCGCCGCTTCTGATCCGTCAACTCTATAATGTCGGCGTCTTATCGATGCTGATTATTATCGTTTCTGGCGTGTTCATCGGTATGGTGTTGGGGCTGCAGGGATACCTGGTTCTGACGACCTACAGTGCGGAAACCAGTCTTGGTATGCTGGTGGCGCTTTCGCTGCTGCGTGAACTGGGACCGGTTGTGGCGGCGCTGCTGTTCGCCGGGCGAGCCGGGTCGGCCTTAACCGCAGAAATTGGTCTGATGCGGGCAACCGAACAGCTTTCCAGTATGGAAATGATGGCGGTTGATCCCCTGCGTCGGGTGATATCCCCACGCTTTTGGGCGGGGGTGATTTCACTGCCGCTGCTGACGATTATTTTTGTCGCGGTAGGTATCTGGGGCGGTTCACTGGTCGGCGTAAGCTGGAAAGGTATTGATGCAGGCTTTTTCTGGTCTGCGATGCAAAATGCCGTCGACTGGCGCCTGGACCTGGTCAACTGTTTAATTAAGAGCGTGGTGTTCGCCATTACGGTCACATGGATTGCATTGTTCAATGGTTATGATGCAATCCCGACCTCTGCCGGGATTAGCCGGGCAACGACACGTACCGTTGTGCACGCCTCTCTTGCCGTTCTGGGGCTGGATTTTGTGCTGACCGCACTGATGTTTGGGAATTGAGTTCATGCAAACGAAAAAAAATGAAATTTGGGTCGGGTTATTCCTGTTGGTTGCGCTGCTGGCGGCGCTGTTCGTCTGCCTGAAAGCAGCTAACGTCACTTCTATGCGTACTGAGCCGACCTACACGATTTATGCGACCTTTGATAACATTGGCGGCTTGAGAGAACGCTCTCCGGTGCGGATTGGCGGGGTAGTTGTTGGACGCGTGTCGGACATTTCGTTGGATCCGAAATCGTACCTGCCGCGTGTGACGCTGGAGATTGAATCGCGCTTTAACCAGATTCCAGATACCAGTTCGCTGAGTATCCGCACTTCCGGTCTGCTGGGTGAGCAATATCTGGCATTGAACGTCGGTTTTGAGGATCCTGAACTGGGAACCGCTATTCTCAAGGATGGTGATACGATCCAGGACACCAAATCGGCGATGGTGCTGGAAGATATGATTGGTCAGTTCCTTTACAACAGTAACAGTAAAGGCGATGACAATAAGAATTCTGGCGATGCGCCGACTGCGGCTCAGGGTAATAATGAAGCCACCACGCCTGCGGGCGCGACGAAATAATCTCAGGAGAATCGACATATGTTTAAACGATTGATGATGGTGGCTATGCTGGTCATTGCTCCACTTAGCGCAGCAACGGCAGCGGATCAAGCCAACCCTTACAAACAGATGGATGAGGCGGCGCAGAAAACCTTCGACCGTCTGAAGAACGAACAGCCGAAAATCCGTTCTAACCCGGATTACCTGCGTGATATCGTCGATCAGGAGCTGTTGCCGTACGTGCAGGTGAAATATGCCGGCGCGCTGGTGCTGGGTCGTTATTACAAAGAAGCGACGCCTGCACAACGTGACGCGTATTTTGCTGCGTTTCGTGAGTACCTGAAACAGGCCTACGGCCAGGCGCTGGCGATGTACCATGGCCAGACTTATCAGATTGCCCCGGAACAACCGCTGGGTGACGCGACCATCGTGCCGATCCGTGTCACCATTATCGATCCGAATGGCCGTCCTCCGGTACGTCTGGATTTCCAGTGGCGTAAAAACTCCCAGACCGGTCACTGGCAGGCGTATGACATGATCGCCGAAGGCGTCAGCATGATCACCACCAAACAAAATGAGTGGAGTGACCTGCTGCGGACCAAAGGTATTGATGGCCTGACGGCGCAACTGAAATCTATTTCTCAGCAGAAAATCACCCTGGAAGAGAAAAAATAATGACGCAGTCACTCGCCTGGGCGCGTGAAGGTGACAAGTTGTTGCTGGTGGGGGAACTGGATCAGGACGTGTTAAACCCATTATGGGATGCGCGTGTTGAAGCGATGAAAGGGGTTACCTGCATCGATCTGAGCCAGGTTTCCCGGGTTGATACCGGTGGACTGGCACTGCTGGTCCATCTTATTGACCAGGGCAAGAGGCAGGGGAACCGTGTTGTACTCAGCGGTGTGAACGATAAGGTTTATACGCTGGCAAAGCTTTACAATCTGCCTGACGATGTCCTTCCGCGTTAATTTTTTGTAGGCCGGATAAGGTCTTGTGCCGCCATCCGGCAAACCCCCTGAGGGGGTAGCAGCCACCAAAGCCTTGTCTGATTTATCGGCGAGGCTTTTTGCTTATTTATGACAGCGCAACTTTGCTCTAAGATGTTGGGCTGTTTTCACTATCTGACGAATGAAGAGCCCATGGAAAATAATGAAATTCAGAGCGTGCTGATGAACGCACTCTCCCTCCAGGAAGTCCACGTCTCTGGCGATGGCAGTCACTTTCAGGTTATTGCCGTGGGTGAGATGTTTGACGGCATGAGCCGGGTCAAGAAGCAGCAATCGGTCTATGGCCCATTGATGGAGTACATTGCGGACAACCGCATTCATGCCGTGTCGATCAAAGCATTTACCCCAGCGGAATGGGCACGCGATCGCAAACTTAACGGTTTTTGAGCTACGGGTGATGCGCCGGTAGCGAATATGAATTCTTAACAGAGAACAGAATAATGGATAAGTTTCGTGTACAGGGGCCGACTAAGCTCCAGGGCGAAGTCACAATTTCAGGCGCTAAAAACGCTGCACTGCCAATCCTGTTTGCGGCATTGCTGGCAGAAGAACCTGTCGAAATCCAAAACGTCCCGAAACTGAAGGACGTTGACACCTCGATGAAGCTGCTGAGTCAGCTGGGCGCAAAGGTTGAACGTAACGGTTCCGTGCACATTGATGCTCGCGACGTTAACGTCTTCTGCGCGCCATACGACCTGGTAAAAACCATGCGCGCGTCCATCTGGGCGCTGGGTCCGCTGGTGGCTCGCTTTGGTCAGGGCCAGGTATCACTGCCGGGCGGCTGCACGATTGGCGCGCGTCCGGTTGACCTGCACATTACCGGTCTGGAGCAGTTAGGGGCGACCATCAAGCTGGAAGAAGGCTATGTGAAGGCGTCCGTTGATGGCCGTCTGAAAGGTGCGCACATCGTGATGGATAAAGTGAGCGTCGGCGCGACGGTCACTATCATGTGTGCGGCTACGCTTGCCGAAGGTACGACCATCATCGAGAACGCCGCGCGCGAGCCGGAAATCGTTGATACCGCGAACTTCCTGATTGCTCTGGGTGCGAAGATCACCGGTCAGGGCACCGATCGTATCACCATCGAGGGCGTTGAGCGTCTCGGTGGCGGCGTGTATCGCGTTCTGCCAGACCGTATTGAAACCGGGACGTTCCTGGTGGCAGCGGCGATTTCTCGCGGCAAAATCATCTGCCATAACGCACAACCGGACACGCTGGATGCGGTTCTGGCGAAACTGCGTGATGCAGGTGCGGATATTGAAGTCGGGGCAGACTGGATTAGCCTCGACATGCACGGCAAGCGTCCGAAAGCGGTCAATGTGCGCACTGCTCCGCATCCGGCGTTCCCGACTGACATGCAGGCACAGTTCACGCTGCTGAATCTGGTGGCAGAAGGCACCGGTTTCATCACGGAGACCGTGTTTGAAAACCGCTTCATGCACGTGCCTGAACTTAGCCGTATGGGCGCTCACGCAGAGATTGAAAGCAATACCGTGATTTGTCACGGCGTTGAAACGCTCTCCGGCGCGCAGGTGATGGCAACGGATCTGCGTGCATCAGCAAGCCTGGTACTGGCAGGCTGTATTGCAGAAGGCACCACGGTAGTTGATCGCATTTATCACATCGATCGTGGCTATGAGCGCATCGAAGATAAGCTGCGTGCGCTGGGCGCAAATATCGAGCGCGTGAAAGGCGAGTAATTTTTTCTACAGCACTCTCGCCGTTCTGGCGAGAGTCTGACCCCTCGTAGTACGTCACTACCTGACAGTAAATGCCAGTTGCGCATTGATCACTAAAATTGCTGCAGTTCCTTGAATGCCGATTAGCCTTTGGCTGCCTGGGTCGCCAGTTCTTCCTTGATAATATCTGAATTTCAGGTGGATCGAATTTCGGTTAAGTCACTATGGAGTAGTATGCGTATTAAACCATGCAAACATAATGGATTAATTCGCTATGGGACTTCGTGAAGAATTAAACCGTAATCGTGTCGCCAGCCTGCAGGCAGCTTCGTACCCTACCGGTTGCAGAGTTTGTGAACGTAAAGGTGTTCCTGTCTACCCACTGCGCGTCGCTGCAGTGCCGAGAGGGCAGGCTGGCTCAACATGGCGTCCCGAAGTCCCTGAACAGGATGTCCAGCTAAGCGGAGACGAATTTAAGTATGCCCTGCGCACGTTGCGGATGGGGTATCTGTATGTACTACTCGATAAAATTGTCTGGCATGGTTATGAAGTTACGGCGGATGGGTGTATGCGGCAATTTGAGGCGCTATTAATGCCAGAAGGTGACACCGTCGAGCCGCTTGCGCAGATGTGCAGGATGACTAACCATGATGTTATAGCAGGGTTTATCAACATCGATAATACGTGCTACAGCGAAGCCTGGCTGGCCTTTAGTCGTTATCCATGGAGTCCTGATGTGCTGAAAGGCTACCAGGATGGTTCCCGTCCGGACAGTCGTTTTACCAAAATTATCCTCTCAAAAGAAGGACAGGTATCCGGGGATGGATGCTTTGCTCTGGATGAGTCTCTTTCTACGCTCAAAGCCAACGTGGCCGAATTTAACAGCGAAAATTTTCAAAATATTGAACAGGTTGAGGGTGACGATGTGGGGGGCGTGCATGGATTTTACCCTCGCACCAATCCTGAAAAGCAGGACGCGTTGAGCTATCAGATATTCCGCTTGTCTCAGGAGTATCACTGTACTGTAATGGCAGTACCGCTTGCTGATGAGATGGGTATTATTCAGGAGTTGAACAACGCCCGCATGCAGCTGACGGAGTCTATTCAGGCCTATATTGAGCGACCAGAAGTTCTCCACCAATATGTGATATCGCAGGCCATCACCCAGTATCTCGAGAAAATAAAGTCTGATATTACCGCGCAAAGCGGCCCGCTTGTTGAATCTACTGGACCGTCAATCGGCGGTTATGGACCAAAGGCTATTCCGCAAGAAGATGTTGCTGCAGAGGCGTTTGCCCGAAAGTATGCCCGCTTATTAAAAAGCTATAAGGAGCCGGTCAGGGCTGATTTTGACAGACAGTTTGACAGTAAATTCACCTGGCCGCTGCAACGACTTAATGACGTTGATACCGATCTGGCCGCCTGGTACCAGTCTGTGCTTTGGCAAAATATTCTCACTAATGACTATGCTCCGGAAACATGTATTGCTGATTGGGCGGCGCAGATGCTGTCGTTGTCAGCCTGCCTTCAGGGCGGGGCTATGGGGGAGGCGACGGACAAAGTCTGGCACCAGTGGCTACAGACATCCGATTCTCCAGCCTGGCTGGGGTTTACCGGAATGAAAACGTCATTGACGGCACTCGTGTTCAGCGGCGCTAATGTTTATGGTGATCTCAAGGCGGCAGCAACGTCGGATGAATTTGGCCGATATCTGAAAAGTGCAGCCATTAAGCAGGGATGGGCAAGCAGGCTTCTGGCGGCTGCGGGTTCATTCAGCCGTTTGAACAAAACGTTGAATGAAGCGACCCGCAAAAGTTATCTGGCAATGACGCAGGCGGCAATGCTAACTGCGGGAGAATCTACCGTTGTGCTGGAGTATGAAACGACCTTCCGTAAGTTAAAGCGGCATCTTAAAAATAACGAGACCTTACGTCAGTCGCTGTCAGTGAATAACGCTACTTTTAAAGATACTGGCTATCGGGGCGGTGGCGCGCGGGTAGTTGATGAGCTGATGAGCATGCGGGGCAAGGCACTGGATACCCCAATACGGGTGCGTTACAGCGCGCCCGGTACACTGGAGCAGCTACGGGCGGAGCTCCCTTATCTTAATATGGGGAAAACACCTTTCAATAATCCGGCAATGGTCAGTGAGATCCACGACCTGTTTATTTCCGATCTGTCATTACAGGGAAAAGGGCTTGCTGGCCCGGTAGTAAAAGCAAGCTATGCACAACTGGCAGTATGGCATGAGCGGGGAATGCGCCTGATTAGCGGTGACAGCGCCGGACTGATGTTGGGAGCCGGGCTGATGGCGCTACAGGTGGCAAACTGGAGCGATCTGTTAGAACGCCTGGAGACATCCGGTGGCTCCGATGTGGATGTTGTTGCCGATATTTCCATTAACAACCTGCTGCTTATTGAGGGTTTCACGGAGCTCTCCGGCTTTGCTTCCAAACTGGCGTTAAAACAAAACTGGGCGGTGCTCTCCAAAGCGCAGCAGATACCTTCATTGGTCCGGTTTGGTGCGGTACTGGGCGGGATGGCGGCTATTGTTGAGGGGATGAGAAACTGGAAGCATGGCACTGATGCGTATGATGCTGGTGATATTAATGCAGGTCGAATTCATCGTGCATCGGCAATTACTTCAATCATTGCAGGAGGTATCAGTTCAGGATTTGGTTTTACAGGGGTTTTTGCCTTAACAAGTAGTACCGGTCTTATGGGACTTGGTCCTGCCGGATGGGCCACTCTACTGATCATTGCCGGGGTTACGCTGGCGTTTATTGCCAACGAACTAAGGACGACGGCGTTTGAACACTGGCTGCGGCGCTCCTGCTTTGGCATTCCGGCCAGCGAATTTCACGGTTTTGTCTGGCGAGCCTGGAGTCTCGAGGATTTGGCGGAGTCCGTAGTGGAATACCGGGCCATTGTTAGCGGAATGGTGGCGGATATCGCCTTCGCCTCGGCGCTGGATGTCGTGACGGGCAACACAACCATCGACGCTGTGGCACACCGACGACTGGATTTTCGCGTAAGCCTGCCAGGATGGCAGGAAGAACGCAGCGGCTGGTCGCTCACGCTGACCGGGGGGAGCCAGGTATTGTTTGCTGAATCCAGTGATGTGCCAGGCGTTGAAAACCATCGCCAGAGCAGCAGTCCGCAGGGCTACTATAAATATGCATATCGCATTGAAGGTGCGGATAATAAGGACGAAAAAGTCACAAAACCGAAAAGCCTGAGCGTGATCGTCAGCATTTGGGTGAAGGAATTCAGCACGCCAGAGGCCACGCTGGTGGTTGCATACTGGCCAGATAAGAGCGACCCCCATTATCAACTGGGGCTGACGGTCAGCGCGAAGCGGGACTAAACACAATGGGCAAGATTAAACGTCGTGCCAGGAAAGCCCACCAGCCGGTGACGCCACGGATGACACCACCGGTGGAACACTGGAGCGGCGATCTGCCCGACACGGCGGCAGAGCAGTATTATCCGCCGCAGCTAATCCGGGTGAATGAAATTAACGATATCTGGATGGAGATCCCCCGCTATGTAAATCATGGCTGGTGGGGTATATGGTTGTTCTCTTTCATTCCATTAATACCAATAACTGCAGGTATATTGTTTATTTTTGAGATATATAGGGAATTAAACTATTTATTGTTGTTTGTCACGGGAGTTATTGTTTTTATTTTTCTGTCCTTTTTAGCTCATTTTTTCAAAATTGTTTTATTCGAACCCCGTGGTGCGCCGCTCCGCTTTAACCGTAAGCGGCAGAAAGTGTATGCCTATGAATACCAGCGTGGTATCTGGCCGTGGAAACGCTGGCCGGTGCAGGTGAAGGTTTTTGACTGGGCGGATATTCATGCCGAGCGGGTGCAGATGAGCGGGCATGCAGAATGGGGGCACCGGATATACTGCGCGGTCTGTAAACCAGGCACCTGCGACGTTGTGGACCGTTTTGTCCTGACCTGGACCGTGGGGGATGTGTCAGCGGTTTACGGCCTGTGGAGTCATTGCTGTCACTATATGGAAGCAAAGCCGGTGCCGAAAAATCCGTTATGGACCGATACACCCCGGGACTGGACGCCCTTTACCACCGTCCGCTGGCCGGAAGATATCGACCGGGAGTCGAGCACCCCACCAGACAGCACAGGGATGAATATCACCAATGGGAAAAATTAAACGTCGCGCCAGGAAAGTCCGTCAGCCAGTGATGCCACGGATGATACCGCCGGTGGAGCACTGGAGCGGCGATCTGCCCGACACGGCAGAGCAGCAGTTTTATCCACCGCAGCTAATCCGGGTGAATGAAATTAATGATATCTGGATGGAGATCCCCCGCTATGTAAATCATGGCTGGTGGGGAGTATGGTTGGTTTGCATCGTTATATTATTATCTGCTTGTTATTTCGTCACTTCACCTTATGCCTTATTGGATATGTTTTCCGGAATATCAGGTTTTATTTTTTATTTAATATCTTTTATTTTATTAGGTTCATTGAATGTTTTTTTTCTTAAAATTGTTTTATTCGAACCCCGTGGTGCGCCGCTCCGCTTTAACCGTAAGCGGCAGAAAGTGTATGCCTATGAATACCAGCGTGGTATCTGGCCGTGGAAACGCTGGCCGGTGCAGGTGAAGGTTTTTGACTGGGCGGATATTCATGCCGAGCGGGTGCAGATGAGCGGGCATGCAGAATGGGGGCACCGGATATACTGCGCGGTCTGTAAACCAGGCACCTGTGACGTTGTGGACCGTTTTGTCCTGACCTGGACCGTGGGGGATGTGTCAGCGGTTTACGGCCTGTGGAGTCATTGCTGTCACTATATGGAAGCAAAGCCGATGCCGACAAAACCATTGTGGACCGACAGGCCCCGGGACTGGACACCCTTTACCACCGTCCGCTGGCCGGAAGATATCGATAAACAGTCTTCGACTGCACCGTACTAAAATAAGTCGGATAAGCGGTTAAGGATTAGTCGTTTTATCCTTAACCATACTACAAAGACTTCTATCGCTGTGTGCCATTATTTTTCGCTGTTTTTACGCACTCTCATCATCCGTGTTCTGTCGATGAATTCATGCGTCTTTGCGTCGTGATATCGTGACGGCCAAATTACCCAGGGTTCCGTGCCTAGCGCTTTCGCGATAATGACTTCTCCTTTTGGCCATGGACGAGTTAACGCATTTGCCAGCGTTGATGAACTCAACCCATTTCTCCGCGACTCTGCGGCCATTGAGGTCCCTTTCTTGCGCAGTCCTGCGATGATATCAGCTGGATGCCAGTCAATGAGTTTGCTTTCCATACGTCCCTTTCTCCTTTGGTTCACCACTTATGGTTTAACAATTAGCCAGTAGTGACACTATACTCGCGGAGAACGAATGTTCTAAAATGTTCGTGTAAAGGGTTTGTATATTCAGAATAAACCAAGATTTTTTCTAGTGTTATGTAAAATTGTTGTGTTTATTGGAATTTACTGGAATGTAAAAAATCCCGTGCAGTGCACGGGATGATGTTATACGAAGAAAGGTGAGGAAAGGATTAACGGTCGCGCTGTACGGCGATATGTGCCAGGCCAATCAGGGCTTCTTTCCATTGCGTTTCAGGGAGTACCTGAAGCGCGGCGATGGCCTTGTCGGCCTCTTCTTCTGCACGCTGGCGGGTCCATTCCAGCGAGCCGCAGGCGTTCATGGCCTCCAGAACCGGCTCCAGAAGATGACGCCCGTTTCCTTGCTCGATAGCCTGACGAATCATTTGCGCCTGTTCTGGGGTACCGTGGCGCATCGCATGCAGCAGCGGCAGCGTCGGTTTCCCTTCGTTGAGATCGTCGCCCACGTTTTTACCCAGTTGCTCGCCGTCTGCGCTGTAATCGAGTAAGTCGTCGATTAACTGGAAAGCTGTGCCAAGATAGCGGCCATAATCCTGCAAGCCTTTTTCTTGTTCTTCGCTGCAGCCGGCAAGAATACCAGAGCACTGTGCTGCCGCTTCAAACAGGCGCGCTGTCTTGCTGTAGATGACGCGCATATAGTTTTCTTCGGTAATGTCAGGGTCGTTGACGTTCATCAATTGCAGAACTTCACCCTCAGCAATGACGTTCACTGCCTTAGACATCACTTCCAGCACTTTCAGTGAGCCAAGGCTGGTCATCATCTGAAAGGCGCGGGTATAGATAAAATCGCCGACCAATACGCTGGCTGCATTACCAAACGCTGCGTTTGCCGTTGCTTTCCCACGGCGCATGTCGGATTCATCCACCACATCGTCATGAAGCAGGGTTGCGGTGTGGATAAACTCGATTAGGGCCGCGATCGTAACGTGGGCGTTTTCCTCATAGCCAACGGCGCGAGCAGCAAGTACGGCAATCATTGGGCGAATGCGTTTTCCGCCGCCGCTGATGATGTAGTACCCCAACTGATTGATCAGCTGGACGTCGGAATTGAGCTGTTCAAGGATTGTCGCATTGACACCCGCCATATCTTGCGCGGTTAACTCATTGATTTTTTCTAAATTCATCGCAAAAGCCGGGCTTCTCGCCCCGATTACCTCACTGTATGGCAAGGTAACTACGGGTTTAGGGTTAGAAATATATGCTGATTGTACTGAAAAAACGCCACAGATAAACGTTACCATACACGTTGTGTTTTTTTTCTGCATGTATTGACGGTAGCACTTGTCAAAGGCTCGCGTTTTGCGTAATATTCGCGCCCTATTGTGAATATTTATAGCGCACTCTGAATCATCAAAAAGGTGTGCGCGGAAGCGGAGTTTTTTATGTACGCGGTTTTCCAAAGTGGTGGTAAACAACACCGAGTAAGCGAAGGTCAGACCGTTCGCCTGGAAAAGCTGGACATCGCAACTGGCGAATCTGTTGAATTCGCAGAAGTTCTGATGATCGCAAACGGTGAAGAAGTCAAAATCGGCGTTCCTTTCGTTGATGGCGGCGTTATCAAAGCTGAAGTTGTTGCTCACGGTCGTGGCGAGAAAGTTAAAATTGTTAAGTTTCGTCGTCGTAAACACTACCGTAAGCAGCAGGGCCATCGTCAGTGGTTCACTGATGTGAAAATCACTGGCATCAGCGCTTAAGTTAAGAGGAGCAGATTAAATGGCACATAAAAAGGCTGGCGGCTCGACTCGTAACGGTCGCGATTCAGAAGCTAAACGTCTGGGCGTAAAACGCTTTGGCGGCGAAACAGTTCTGGCAGGTAGCATCATCGTTCGTCAACGTGGTACTCAGTTCCACGCTGGTTCTAACGTGGGCTGCGGCAAAGACCACACTCTGTTTGCTAAAGCAGACGGTAAAGTGAAATTCGAAGTGAAAGGCCCGAAAAACCGTCGTTTCATCAGCATTGTTGCTGAATAAGTTTTTCGCGTCCCGGTAACGGATGAAAGCCCCGCAACGTGTTGCGGGGCTTTTTACATTCGATGGCCGGTAAATATGCTCGTCTCGCCGTGACAACCCGGAAACGAGCTCTTGCAGGGAATACGGCATGAAGCAGCAGGCAGGTATTGGTATTCTTTTAGCGCTGACGACGGCAGTCTGTTGGGGCGCTTTACCAATAGCGATGAAGCAAGTGCTGGAGGTGATGGAGCCTCCTACGGTAGTGTTCTACCGTTTTTTAATGGCAAGTATTGGCCTTGGGGCGATTCTTGCGGTTAAAAAAAAGCTCCCGCCATTGCGTATTTTTCGCAAAGCGCGTTGGTTGGTACTGTTGGCAATCGCCACCGGTGGGCTGTTTGGTAACTTCATTCTGTTTAGTTCATCTTTGCAATATTTGAGCCCAACGACTTCGCAGGTTATCGGACAATTGTCACCGGTTGGCATGATGGTCGCCAGCGTCTTTATCCTGAAGGAAAAGATGCGCGGTACGCAGATTATTGGCGCCATAATGCTGCTGAGTGGACTGGTGATGTTTTTTAATACCAGTCTGATCGAGATTTTTACCAAACTCACTGATTACACCTGGGGTGTGATCTTTGGTGTGGGTGCGGCGACGGTCTGGGTGAGCTATGGGGTTGCGCAAAAGGTGTTATTGCGTCGCCTGGCATCACAGCAGATCCTGTTTTTACTGTACACTTTATGTACGCTCGCGTTGTTGCCGCTGGCTAAACCCGGTGTGATAACGCAGCTCAGCGACTGGCAGCTGGCTTGCCTGATATTCTGCGGCCTGAATACGCTGGTAGGATACGGCGCACTTGCGGAAGCAATGGCGCGCTGGCAGGCGGCTCAGGTGAGCGCCATTATTACGCTCACACCGCTGTTTACGTTATTATTTTCAGATTTATTATCACTGGCCTGGCCCGATTTCTTCGCCAGACCGATGCTAAACCTTTTAGGTTATCTCGGTGCGTTTATCGTGGTTGCGGGCGCGATGTATTCCGCCATTGGTCATCGTATTTGGGGCGGTTTACGTAAGCATGAAACGGTGGTTTCGCAACCCCGCTCAGGCGAATGATTTACGGAGAGTAAAATGAAGTTTGTTGATGAAGCATCGATTCTGGTCGTTGCAGGTGATGGCGGTAATGGTTGCGTCAGCTTCCGCCGCGAAAAGTACATCCCGAGAGGCGGTCCGGACGGCGGTGATGGTGGTGATGGTGGTGACGTCTGGCTGGAAGCCGACGAAAACCTGAACACGCTGATCGATTACCGCTTCGAAAAATCGTTCCGTGCGGAACGTGGTCAGAATGGCGCGAGCCGTGATTGCACCGGTAAGCGTGGTAAAGACGTTACGATTAAAGTGCCTGTCGGTACGCGTGTGATCGATCAGGGCACGGGCGAAACCATGGGCGACATGACCAAGCACGGTCAGCGTCTGATGGTCGCTAAAGGCGGCTGGCACGGTCTGGGTAACACCCGTTTCAAATCCTCGGTCAACCGTACTCCGCGTCAGAAAACAATGGGTACGCCGGGCGATAAACGCGATCTGATGCTGGAGCTGATGCTGTTAGCGGATGTCGGTATGCTGGGTATGCCAAACGCCGGTAAATCAACGTTTATCCGTGCGGTCTCTGCAGCGAAACCGAAAGTGGCGGATTATCCGTTCACCACGCTGGTGCCGAGTCTGGGCGTTGTGCGTATGGACAACGAAAAGAGCTTTGTGGTTGCTGACATCCCGGGTCTGATTGAAGGCGCTGCGGAAGGCGCGGGTCTGGGGATCCGATTCCTGAAGCACCTGGAGCGTTGCCGCGTCCTGCTGCACCTCATCGATATCGATCCGATTGACGGTTCAGATCCGGTAGAAAACGCCCGTATTATTATTGGCGAACTGGAGAAATACAGTCAGGATCTGGCCTCCAAACCGCGTTGGTTAGTGTTCAACAAAATTGATTTGATGGACAAAGACGAAGCGGAAGAGAAAGCGAAAGCGATCGCTGAAGCGCTGGGCTGGGAAGGTAAATATTACCTGATCTCTGCTGCCAGTCAGCTGGGCGTGAAGGATCTTTGCTGGGATGTGATGACGTTTATCATTGAGAACCCAATTGTTCAGGCTGAAGAAGCGAAGCAGCCAGAGAAAGTGGAGTTCATGTGGGACGATTATCACCGTCAGCAGCTTGCTGAAGTCGAAGACGAAGCGGAAGATGACTGGGATGAAGATTGGGACGAAGACGACGAAGAAGGCGTTGAGTTCATCTACAAGCGTTAATCCTGGTGCCGGATGGCGACGCGATTGCGTCTTATCCGGCCAACAATATCAACGGGCCGCAAATGCGGCCCGTTTTGTTATGTGCGCTGTAGGTCGGATACGCGCAAGCGCTATCCGACAGCATCACCGTCAGTTGTTCTGATAAATATCTTTGTACAACCGGCTTTCAAAGCGTACCAGCGGGATACGGCGGTTACGCTGGTCAGCGGGTTCTACCGCATAGCCAGACAGATACTGTACAAACGCCATGCGTTGCCCGCTTGCCGTGGTAATGAATCCTGCAAGGTTATACACCCCCTGTAACGAGCCGGTCTTCGCGGAGACTTTGCCATCCACGCCAGCCTGATGCAGACCCGCACGGTATTGCAGAGAGCCGTCATGGCCTGCCAGCGGCAGCATCGTAATAAAGTTCAGCTCGTTGTCATGCTGTGCGATGTACTGCAGCACCTGCATCATGGTGGCGGGCGCAATCAGGTTGTGGCGAGAGAGGCCGGATCCGTCGGCAATGATCGTGTTACCAATATCGACACCCGCCTGCTGGCGCAGGATCTGGCGTACGGCATCGGAACCTGCGCGCCAGGTGCCAGGGACATTAAATCGCGCGTGGCCGATCATACGAAAAACGGTGTCAGCAATCATGTTGTCCGACTTTTTCAGCATAATCTTAAGCAGGTCATGTAAAGGTGCTGACTGCTTGCTGGCGACAACGGTACCCGGCTCGTTGACTTGCGTCTGGCGCAGCAGCGTACCGCTGTAGGCGATACCCGCTTGTTTCAGCTCATCTTTAATAATTGCCCCGGCATAGCTGGCGCCGTCCTGAATGGCAAACGCCAGCGGCAGTGGGTCGGTGCGCTGGGGCAGACAACCGGTTAGCGTGAAGCGGTTTAAATCGCCAGGAACGACATCCAGTTCACAATATTGCGCTTCTGCAGAACCACGCGCGAGGGTGCGAACCTGGCTGAACATGGTTACCGGGTAGTATGATGCCACGCGAATAAAGGCGAGATCGTTAGGTTTTTGCGCACTGTAAAGCGACACCGAGAAGCAGTTACGATCAACAATCGCTGCCGCAGGCGGTGCGCTAAAACACTGCGTCATGTCGTTCCAGGGCCAGCCAGGTGCTTTATCATGACTGGCGAAAATGGACGTGTCGATGAGGACATTTCCGGCAATTTGCGTCACGCCTGATTTTTTCAGGGTTGCTACCATATTGCGAATATCCTGACGTTTTAGCGTCGGATCGGCACCAAATCGCGCCACCAAGTCGCCTTTCAATACCCCGCCTTCCACGCGACCTTTGGTTTCTAGCGTAGTAGTAAAACGGAAGTCCGGCCCAAGTTGGATCAAGGCCGCCAGGGCGGTGATGACTTTTTGGGTGCTGGCGGGTAGGGCCATTTGTTGGCTATGGTAATCAATAGCAGGCGTCGGAGCCCCAACCTTCTGTACCATAAGGGCGAGGTTGGCCCCGGCAGGGAGCTGGTTGATATACTCGTCAACATTCGCAGCCTGAACGCTGAACGCCGCAATACTGGCAGTCAATCCGATGGTAAATCTGGGAAATCGCATAATCTCGCGCTAACAACCTGGAAACAGGCCGTCATACTACGGCGCAACGCCCCAAAAAGTAAACGATGACCCATAGGGAACTCCAGGGTAAAATGATCATCAAATAGAGAATTGTAGCTGACCTGGGTCCTCGGACCCGGGTCGGTATTTTTTTGCTTCTGACTCTGGCATCGCGTTTGCCAGGGTGGGCTTAGCAGCCGGGGTGAGGACAACCGCCCCCTACAGGAATGTTCAAGAGGTATAACAAATGCAAGCTATCCCGATGACCTTACGTGGTGCTGAAAAACTGCGTGAAGAGCTGGATTTTCTGAAATCTGTGCGCCGCCCTGAAATCATTGCCGCGATCGCCGATGCGCGTGAACACGGTGACTTGAAAGAGAACGCGGAGTACCACGCGGCCCGTGAACAGCAGGGATTCTGCGAAGGACGCATTAAAGATATCGAAGCTAAGCTGTCTAACGCGCAGGTTATCGACGTCACTAAAATGCCGAACAATGGCCGTGTCGTTTTCGGTGCAACGGTGACCGTTCTGAATCTTGATAACGATGAAGAACAGACCTGGCGCATCGTAGGTGATGACGAAGCCGATTTTAAACAGAACCTGATTTCAGTTAACTCGCCTATTGCTCGTGGCCTGATTGGCAAAGAGCAGGATGACGTGGTGGTTATCAAAACGCCGGGCGGTGAAGTGGAATATGAAGTGGTGAAAGTAGAATACCTGTAATTCGCATCTTGGTTAAGATGTTGATACATTGTAAAGAAAGGAAAAAGGCCGCATAGCGGCCTTTTATCAACGAAGAGAGCGTGGCATTTTGCTCTCCTGCTAGCGGAAATTCCCGCGTTTTACACAAACTACGTGTTCAACTTTGGGATATTCTTAGCGTGGCAGCGAGATTTTACGTTCTTTAGTCGGGCGATACAGTACCAGCGTTTTGCCGATGACCTGTACGTTACAGGCGCCGGTTTCGCGTACGATAGCTTCCACGATCAAGGTTTTGTTATCGCGATCTTCCGAGGCGATTTTCACCTTGATAAGTTCATGGTGCTCTAGCGCTTGTTCAATCTCGGCCAGTACCCCTTCGGTCAAACCATTATTGCCAAGCATGACTACAGGCTTGAGCGGATGTGCCAGACCTTTCAGGTGCTGTTTTTGTTTAGTACTCAGATTCATCGTATATTTTTGCTTAGGTTGGGATTGAAAACGGGTCATTCTACCGCCATCTCCCATATATCACCAAATAGCAGTGTAGAAATTTACACCATTGGTTACGATGAACTACCCGATGGGAAAGTAAAATGACAGGTAAAAAGCGTTCTGCCAGCTCAAGCCGCTGGCTTCAGGAACACTTTAGCGATAAATATGTTCAGCAGGCACAGAAAAAGGGGTTACGTTCCCGTGCCTGGTTTAAACTTGATGAAATACAGCAAAGTGACAAAATTTTTAAACCGGGGATGACGATAGTTGACCTCGGCGCTGCACCCGGTGGCTGGTCGCAATACGCGGTTACGCAGATCGGAAACAGCGGCCGCATTATCGCTTGCGATCTTTTACCTATGGATCCAATCGTTGGTGTGGACTTCCTTCAGGGCGACTTTCGTGATGAATTAGTCCTGAAAGCGTTACTTGAGCGCGTAGGTGACAGTAAAGTACAAGTTGTCATGTCCGATATGGCACCAAATATGTGTGGAACACCGGCGGTGGACATTCCCCGGGCCATGTATTTGGTAGAGCTGGCGCTTGGAATGGCTCGTGATGTATTAGCGCCAGGTGGTAGTTTTGTAGTTAAGGTGTTCCAGGGCGAAGGCTTCGATGAGTATCTAAGAGAGATTCGCTCCCTGTTTACGAAGGTCAAAGTTCGTAAGCCGGACTCTTCCCGCGCTCGTTCGCGTGAAGTGTACATTGTAGCGACCGGGCGTAAACCATAACCGGCAGATTTTAAACGAAAGTTTGAAAGACGCTGGATATAGAGTATCCTGACGCTGTTTTTAACACAGTTGTAATAAGAGGTTAATCCCTTGAGTGACATGGCGAAAAACCTAATACTCTGGCTGGTCATTGCCGTTGTGCTGATGTCAGTATTCCAGAGCTTTGGGCCCAGCGAGTCTAATGGCCGTAAGGTGGATTACTCTACCTTCCTGCAAGAGGTCAATCAGGACCAGGTTCGTGAAGCGCGTATCAACGGACGTGAGATTAACGTTACCAAGAAAGACAGTAACCGTTACACGACCTACATCCCGGTTAACGATCCGAAGCTGCTTGATAACCTGCTGACCAAAAACGTCAAGGTTGTTGGCGAGCCGCCTGAAGAGCCGAGCCTGCTGGCTTCTATCTTCATTTCCTGGTTCCCAATGCTGCTGCTGATTGGTGTCTGGATCTTCTTCATGCGTCAAATGCAGGGCGGGGGTGGCAAAGGCGCCATGTCGTTCGGTAAGAGTAAAGCGCGCATGCTGACGGAAGATCAGATCAAAACCACTTTTGCCGACGTTGCAGGTTGTGACGAAGCGAAAGAAGAGGTGGCTGAGCTGGTTGAGTACCTGCGCGAACCGAGCCGTTTCCAGAAGCTGGGCGGTAAGATCCCGAAAGGCGTCCTGATGGTCGGCCCTCCGGGTACCGGTAAAACCCTGTTGGCAAAAGCCATCGCGGGTGAAGCGAAGGTTCCATTCTTCACAATTTCTGGTTCTGACTTCGTGGAAATGTTTGTGGGTGTCGGCGCATCTCGTGTGCGTGACATGTTCGAACAGGCCAAGAAAGCAGCACCGTGCATCATCTTTATCGATGAAATCGACGCCGTCGGCCGCCAACGTGGCGCGGGTCTGGGCGGTGGTCACGATGAACGTGAGCAGACGCTGAACCAGATGCTGGTTGAGATGGATGGCTTCGAAGGTAACGAAGGTATCATCGTTATCGCGGCAACTAACCGTCCGGACGTTCTTGACCCTGCGCTGTTGCGTCCAGGTCGCTTTGACCGTCAGGTGGTTGTAGGTCTGCCGGATGTTCGTGGTCGTGAGCAGATTCTGAAAGTGCATATGCGTCGCGTACCGCTGTCTCCGGACATCGATGCGGCAATTATTGCCCGCGGTACGCCTGGTTTCTCCGGTGCAGACCTGGCGAACCTGGTGAACGAAGCAGCGTTGTTCGCTGCCCGTGGTAACAAGCGCGTTGTATCGATGGTTGAGTTCGAGAAAGCGAAAGACAAAATCATGATGGGTGCGGAACGTCGCTCCATGGTGATGACGGAAGCGCAGAAAGAATCTACCGCGTACCACGAAGCAGGCCACGCGATTATCGGTCGCCTGGTACCGGAACACGATCCGGTGCACAAAGTAACGATTATTCCACGCGGTCGTGCGTTGGGTGTGACCTTCTTCCTGCCGGAAGGCGATGCAATCAGCGCTAGCCGTCAGAAACTGGAAAGTCAGATCTCTACGCTGTACGGCGGTCGTTTGGCTGAAGAGATTATCTACGGTGCTGAACATGTTTCTACCGGCGCGTCGAACGACATTAAAGTCGCGACTAACCTGGCACGTAATATGGTGACGCAGTGGGGCTTCTCTGAAAAGCTGGGTCCGTTGCTGTACGCGGAAGAAGAAGGCGAAGTGTTCCTCGGTCGTTCTGTTGCTAAAGCAAAACATATGTCCGATGAAACCGCGCGCATTATCGATCAGGAAGTTAAATTGCTGATTGAACGTAACTACGAGCGCGCTCGTCGTCTTCTGAACGATAACCTGGACATTCTGCACTCGATGAAAGATGCGCTCATGAAATATGAGACCATCGATGCACCGCAGATTGACGATCTGATGGCTCGCCGTGATGTGCGTCCGCCAGCAGGTTGGGAAGAGTCAGGTACGTCTAACAACTCTGGCAATAATGGCACCCCAAGTGCGCCGCGTCCGGTTGATGAACCGACCTCGCCGAATCCGGGTAACATGTCAGAGCAGTTAGGTGACAAATAAGTTATCGTTGCTGATGACCGTGCTTTAATTGAAAACCCTGGGGCTTGCTCCGGGGTTTTTTTATTTATCAACTTATACCCAATGAATTTCGAGTTGCATCAAGGCGGCGACGCAGGGAATCCCCAGGAGCGTACATCAGTACGTGACTGGGGTGAGCGAGGACAAACCGGCTATGCCGGTTTGAACAGCGCTTGCGCTGGCCCCGAAGGGGTGAGGCCGAAGGCCGAATAAAGCTAACGCAGATGCAGCTTGAAAGACGATGGGTATATACCAGGGATAACACTATGAAACTCTTTGCTCAGGGTTCTTCGCTGGATCTCAGCCATCCCCACGTTATGGGGATTTTAAACGTCACGCCGGACTCTTTTTCCGATGGCGGCGCGCACAACACCTTGGTTGAAGCGGTGAAACACGCCAATCTGATGATTAACGCCGGGGCGACTATCATTGATGTGGGTGGCGAATCCACGCGGCCGGGGGCAGCAGACGTCAGCGTAGAAGAAGAACTGGAACGGGTGATCCCGGTCGTTGAGGCCATTGCCCAACGCTTTGAGGTGTGGATCTCGGTGGATACCTCAAAACCGGAGGTGATTCGTGAATGTGCCCGAGTCGGTGCGCATATCATTAATGATATTCGCTCCCTGACAGAACCAGGTGCACTGGAAGCTGCGGCGGAAACTGGATTACCCGTGTGTCTGATGCATATGCAGGGGCAGCCGAAGACCATGCAGGAAGCGCCAAAGTACGAAGATGTTTTTGCTGAGGTAAATCGCTACTTTGTTGAGCAAATAGCACGTTGTGAAAGGGCTGGGATCGCAAAAGATAAATTGTTGCTCGACCCGGGATTCGGTTTCGGTAAAAATCTTACCCACAACTACACATTACTGGCACGCCTGGCAGAGTTTCATCATTTTAATCTGCCGCTGCTGGTCGGGATGTCACGAAAATCAATGATTGGTCAGTTACTGAACGTGGGGCCATCTGAACGTTTGAGCGGAAGCCTGGCATGTGCGGTGATTGCTGCCATGCAGGGCGCGCAGATTATTCGTGTCCATGACGTCAAAGAAACCGTAGAAGCGATGCGTGTGGTGGAAGCCACATTGTCTGCAAAGGAAAAAAAACGCTATGAGTAATCGTAAATATTTTGGCACTGACGGTATCCGCGGTCGCGTTGGCGATGCCCCAATTACGCCTGATTTTGTGCTCAAACTGGGCTGGGCGGCAGGAAAAGTGCTGGCACGTCATGGTTCACGTAAAATTATTATCGGTAAAGATACGCGTATTTCTGGCTATATGCTGGAGTCAGCGCTGGAGGCTGGTTTGGCCGCAGCGGGCCTGTCTGCTTCATTCACCGGGCCAATGCCAACCCCCGCGGTTGCGTATCTGACGCGCGCTTTCCGCGCCGAAGCAGGGATTGTCATCTCTGCCTCGCACAACCCGTTTTATGATAACGGAATTAAGTTCTTCTCCATCGACGGGACCAAATTACCTGACTCCGTTGAAGAAGCTATCGAAGCCGAGATGGAAAAGCCGCTCACCTGTGTGGACTCTGCTGAACTGGGGAAAGCCAGCCGTATTGTCGATGCTGCGGGCCGCTATATCGAATTTTGCAAAGGTACGTTCCCGAACGAGCTGAGCCTGAACGAGCTAAAAATCGTGGTGGATTGTGCGAACGGCGCGACGTATCACATTGCGCCAAATGTACTCCGTGAACTGGGCGCAAATGTCATTGCGATTGGCTGTGAGCCGGATGGCGTCAACATCAATGAAGAAGTGGGTGCGACCGACGTTCGTGCGCTGCAGGCGCGCGTGATTGCAGAAAAAGCCGATCTGGGTATTGCGCTGGATGGTGATGGCGACCGCGTGATCATGGTGGACCACGAAGGTAATAAGGTCGATGGCGATCAGATCATGTATATCATTGCCCGTGAAGCGTTACGTCAGGGGCAACTGCGTGGTGGTGCTGTCGGTACGCTGATGAGCAACATGGGTCTCGAGCTGGCGCTGAAGCAGCTGGGTATTCCCTTTGCTCGGGCGAAAGTGGGTGACCGCTACGTGCTGGAAAAAATGCAGGAAAAAGGCTGGCGCATCGGGGCTGAAAACTCAGGGCACGTGATCCTGCTGGATAAAACCACCACCGGTGACGGTATTGTGGCGGGTCTGCAGGTGCTGGCAGCAATGGTACGTAACCATATGAGTTTGCACGACCTGTGCAGCGGTATGAAAATGTTCCCACAACTGCTGGTTAACGTTCGCTTCACCGCCGGTAGCGGCGATCCGCTGGAACATGAAACCGTGAAAGCGGTGATGGCGGACGTTGAAGCGGCGTTGGGTAACCGAGGTCGTGTTCTGCTGCGTAAATCAGGCACTGAGCCGTTAATCCGTGTGATGGTTGAAGGCGAAGATGAAGCGCAGGTTACTGAGTTCGCGCACCGTATTGCAGATGCGGTGAAAGCCGTATAAGTCCTGAAGTTTGAGAGCCGGAGTCCGAGACTCCGGCTTTTTTTTATCCTACTGAAAGTGCTTGTTTGCGTCGATGCTGCCAGAAGTAGCCCCCGGCCATCATCAGCACAAGAGCAGCCAGCCACGGCAGGACCGCCAGCAAATGCCCTGAACGGGCAAATGTCAGGGCAATCATCAGTAACCACCCTCCCAGCATTGGAATTGCGGTACGTTTAACAATATCCACTGGTGATACGCCTGCGATCCCGGCAATGGCAATGATCACGCCAGCAATCGGCGATAACGTCCGGCCAATACCCGCCGAAATCTGAATAGGTAGCATCATCACGGCGATGTCGCTGCCGATATGGCGGCTGATATCCGGCACCATGGGGGCGAAGGAGAAGAACGCGGCATTCCCCGACCCCATCAACGCAGAAATCGCAAAGGTGATCAGCGTCATCAGCAGGATTATCGAGGCGGCACTGAGACCAAATTCACCGGAGAGTGAGAGCAGCGCGTCGACTGCACCAATGGCTTTTAGCCCGGCTGAAAAAACTTCACCCGCGATAATCAACGTTACGACGGTGGCAAACACGCTGCCCATGCTGTCGAAAACTTTTTGCACGCCAGCCATCACTTCACGAGCCTTGCGATGACGCCAATACTCGCAAATCAGCGTAATGGCCAGGCTAATCAGAACGGCGGTATCCAGCGTAATTTTGAGCGAGCTAAACAGTAAATCACTGCACAGTAGCATCAATACCAACGGTAGCATCGGCAGAAACAGCCAGGCGATCGGGGCGTGGGTTTCTTCTGTGGCGGTCAACGTTTGCATCTGCTGGGCTACATCGCCGCCGCTTTCCCGGCGATCGAAAAAGCGTTGGACGACAATATGGAGCAGGGCGATGAAAAGAATGACCGGCACGACGATGGGAAGCTGATCGTGAACAAAATAGTTCACCACCTCGATACCCGCTGTTTTGGCGGCAAGAACCGAGTTACCGGAACCGGGGCCGAATTCAACCGCACAGGTACTGGCGATAACGGCGGCGACGGCGGCACGGCTGCAGCCAAGGCGGGTGAGCAGCGGATAAAGCGTTGCCATCAACAACAAACCCAACCCCGTAGCGCTACTGATAAACAGCGACAAAAATTGCCCCAGCAGCAACGCCAGCCCCAGTAGGAGATATGGCGAGTTCAGACGCTGTAATGGACGCGAAGTCACCCGAACCAGCACCTGACTGGCACCAATGGCTGACATATAGGTGGCAAAGCCGCCAATCAGCATAATTTGCAGACCAAGGCCACCCAGGCGCACGCTCAGGGTATCGCGGATAAACTCAAACGCATCAAAGGGGCCAAACCCGGTGCTTTTCTTCACCAGGCTACTGAGCGTGGTCATTCCGCTAAAATGGGCGATGAGTAGTAATACAATCCCGGTGAGCAGCAGCACGGACTGGGGATGGTACTTTTTCAGGATCAGCCGTCCGGCAAAGACAATGGCGACTAGCGCCAGCAATAAAGACATTCTTTCATCCTCACTCAAAGTTGCCGTTGACCAAACACTCTCCATCGCGCAGTAACAGCCTACCCGCGGCGAACAGATGCGCCAGCGACAGGTCATCATTGAGGACGCAAATATCGGCGCGTTCTCCGGCACAAAGCTTGCCGCCGGAAATTCCCAGCGAGCATGCAACGTTTGCCGTCATCATGGCCACGGCCTGTGCGATCGGAATGCCCGCATCAATCAGGCGAGGGAGCAGTGCAAGGTTACCGCCTACCGGCGCGGCCGTGAGTCCTTCAACCATACCCTGAGCATTAAAGCGCGGCACGCTGCCATTGCCATCTGAGCTGATGGTGATGCGATCGGCTGGAACCTGAGCCTCCAGCGCGTGGAGAATGGCCTGTTCCTGGGGCATAAAACGGCTACCGCCAGACGTCACGTCAATATGGCCGCCGCGATGGGCGAAAGCGATCGCCTGGTTGAACAGGGCTTCGGTTCTGGCCACGTGAGTCGGTGAAATATGGTGGATCGGAATACCGGCATCACAAAGCGCAGTAAGTTGCGACATGCCTTCCGGCAGGTTGCCCAGGTGCACATGCAGCAGCCCTTTTTTCCCCGCCAGCAGTGAGGCCACGCGGATATCGCTGACGATTCTCAACAGCTCCTGGAAAGAGGGATATGAACCCCGATGATCGGCGAGGGCGATTTTAACGCCGAGAATGGCCGGGATAAAGGTTATGTCATCGCGAATGGATTGCGTAATCGTCGGGCTGGGTACCGCGTAAGCCCCAGTGTGCATAAACGCGCGCACGCCCTCTAGATTCAGTGACTGCATTTTGGCGTACAGATCTTTGGGCGAGCGAGAAATGGCATCGGTGCCCAGCACGCCGACGACCGTCGTAATGCCAGCTTGAAGCAGATCGCGCAGTTTTACGGCAGGCGTTCGGCTGGCAAATCCTGCTTCACCACCGCCGCCGGTCAGATGGACATGCTGGTCGATAATCCCCGGAATTACCCATTTACCCCGGCAATCGATGACCTCGTTGACGCCATCGAAACGTGAAATATCGTTGCCTACCGCCACAATACGATCGGCATATATGAGCAGAGAGCAGAGGCCTAAATCCTCCGGGGAAAAGACACGGGCATTAGTCAGTAAAGTAAACATATTAGTCCTGTCAAACGTCAAGGGGAGGGAGACTCGGCAGGTGAAACAGAATATTGTTGTTATGCGGCCCACACTAAAGCCATTACTATAACTGTGACTATTTCCGATTTGTTATCGGAGGATACGGATATGGAATGGTGGAGAATGCGACGTGGATAGTAAGTGGTTAGATGATTTCCTGGCTTTAAGTCAGCATGGGAATTACTCCCAGGCCGCCATACAGCGGCATATTACTCAGCCTGCGCTAAGTCGGCGTATTAAAGCGCTGGAAGAGACGTTAGGCGTCCCGCTATTTGATCGTACCACGACACCCGTTACGTTAACCCGTTATGGTGAACGGTTTGAACCCTATGCCCGGCATGTCCTCAGTATGCTGACGGAGGCGCGTCATGAGCTGGCCGCCATGATGCCGGTAACGGAAAATACGCTGGTGATGGTCAGTCTTCACACGCTGTCGGTGAATATCCTGCCTGACATGATCAATTACCTGCGCCAAAGCGAACCGCAATTAAGTTTTACGGTAAACGCCAGCATCCAGGGAATTGATAATCACTTTAACGCGCTGATAAACCGGCAAATTGATTTTCTGGTAACCTACGATTTGCCGTCTTCGCAGCCGGGGCTGGAGATTGTCGGGGGGCTAAAACGCTCATTGTGGCGATATGAGCGGTTCATCCCGGTGATTTCAGCCCAACTGGCGGACAAGCTTGATTCTCCAGATGCTCCGATTCCCTGGCTTTGCTACAGCGACTATACCTTTGTCAGACGCATTATCGATCCGCTAGAGCAACAGGTTCACCCACGACTGAAAAAGGTCTTTGAGAGTGGGTTAAGCGAAACAATCCGGGAAATGGTGCTTCGCCATATGGGAATGGCATGGTTGCCCGAGTCGATGGTGGCTGAAGAATTAGTGAATAATGAAATTATCCACTGTTGGCCAGATAATTCAGATCTGATAGGTGAAATCCCGGTCGTTGTTTGGGCAAATCTTGACGATCAGCGACCCGTGATGCAGCGATGCTGGGATAAATTGCTGCGTTTTTGATTGATGTGGCGATTTTTTCTTCAGTTGATACAATACACTTAAATTGCCCTTGCGAAGGTTATTCGCATTGGTTAGTATTCACACCCGCTTCAGTGGGAAACAGTTAAACATTCCCGCTTTAATGGTCGAAGCATTGGTACGCGGCAACTCCGCAAGGAACAGGTTGATTATGCACGAAGCTCTTTTAGTAGTTTTCCTTATTGTAGCAATTGGCCTGGTAGGCTTGATCATGCTGCAGCAAGGCAAAGGCGCTGATATGGGAGCCTCTTTTGGCGCAGGCGCTTCTGGTACACTGTTTGGTTCAAGTGGTTCTGGTAACTTCATGACCCGAATGACAGCTGTATTGGGAACCTTGTTCTTCATTATCAGTCTGGTGCTGGGTAACATGAACAGCAATAAGACCAATAAAGGAAGTGAGTGGGAAAATCTGAGTGCACCGGCGAAAACCGAGCAAACTCAGCCAGCTGCTCCGGCTCAGCCGACCAGCGATATCCCGCGCTAATAGTAGTATCTGTGCTGAGGTGGTGGAATTGGTAGACACGCTACCTTGAGGTGGTAGTGCCCTAACGGGCTTGTGGGTTCGAGTCCCATCCTCAGTACCAATATTCCGAAAGAAAGACGCTGAAAAGCGTCTTTTTTTTCGTCTGTATGTTGTGATCCGTAGGTGTGCGTAGTAGCACGTAGGCCTGATAAGCGATAGCGCCATCAGGCATGTCCTGCAAATTGTCGGATGGCGGCTACACGCCTTAAATTCCGCGCATAAAAAAGCCGCTTGCGCGGCTTTTGTCATTTCTGTTGGCGATTACTTCGCTTTGTTTTCCAGATTCTCTACCTGCGGCAGACCGGTGGCGGAAGAGGCGGTCAGCAGGCCCGACTGGGCGTAGCCGAACAGCTTCTCGCGGGTATCGGTAATATCCAGGTTACGCATAGTCAACTGACCGATACGATCGTCCGGTGAGAAGACGGAATCCCCTTTCTCCATGGTCAGACGTTCTGGCTTGTAGGTCAGGTTGTCGGAGACGGTATTCATAATGGAATAGTCGTTACCGCGACGCAGCTCCAGCGTAACTTCGCCGGTGATTTGGCTCGCAACCCAACGTTGCAGACCGTCACGCAGCATTAGCGCCTGGGAGTCAAACCAGCGACCCTGGTACAGCAGACGACCCAGTTGGCGGCCGTGAGCGTGATACTGCTCAATGGTATCTTCATTGTGAATACCGGTCAGCAGACGCTCGTAAGCGATATGCAGCAGCGCCATCCCCGGGGCTTCGTAAATACCACGGCTTTTGGCCTCGATAATACGGTTTTCAATTTGATCGCTCATGCCCAGACCATGACGGCCGCCAATGCGGTTGGCTTCCATCATCATCTCAACATCGTCGCTAAAGGTTTTGCCGTTCAGCGCAACTGGATGTCCCTGCTCAAAACGTACGGTTACTTCTTCCGCCGGGATCTTCACGCTTTCATCCCAGAACTTGACGCCCATAATCGGGTTAACGATCTTCAGGCTGGAGTTAAGGAATTCCAGATCTTTCGCTTCGTGCGTAGCGCCGAGCATGTTGGAGTCAGTGGAATACGCTTTTTCGACAGACATTTTGTAGTCGAAACCGCAGGCGATCATAAATTCAGACATCTCATGGCGACCGCCGAGTTCGTCAATGAAGTCAGTGTCCAGCCATGGTTTGTAAATCTGCAGTTCGGCATTGGTCAGCAGACCGTAACGATAGAAACGCTCAATATCGTTGCCTTTATAGGTACTGCCGTCACCCCAGATATTCACACCGTCATCTTTCATGGCGGCCACCAACATGGTGCCGGTCACCGCGCGGCCTAGTGGCGTGGTGTTGAAATAGGTCAGTCCGCCGGTGGTATTATGGAATGCACCACATTGAATCGCTGCGATCCCTTCGGCAACCAGTTGCTTGCGGCAATCAACCAGGCGAGCGTTCTCAGCACCATATTCCATTGCACGGCGAGGGATGGCGTCATAGTCATCCTCATCCGGTTGTCCCAAATTCGCAGTATATGCATATGGGACAGCCCCTTTTTGTCGCATCCACAGCAGTGCAGCACTGGTGTCCAGGCCGCCAGAAAAAGCGATACCAATACGTTGACCTACCGGGAGATGCTTGAGAATCGTCGTCATAAAATAAAACCCTGCTTGATAGACTGGTGAAGAGGTTGGTTTTTTATGCTAAGTGCATTTTTATGCAAAATAAATGAGTTTTCATTTAATCACCTTTTAACGGTGACAGGAAGAGTTTAGTGATAATTTCGTTAAATAACGGCGTTGAAGGCAGATTTATCTTTGTTGCACTTTGCTAAATTTGCGCAGGCTGGCATTCATTCATTTGCATAGTAGTAACAAGGTTGACATAAGGGATAGAAAATCAATATACTGTGCGCAGATTTTACGTCCCGTCCTCGGTACCAAATCCCAGCAGTATTTGCATTTTTTACCCAAAGCGAGTAAAATTTGCCACGTTTCAGGCGCGGGGTGGAGCAGCCTGGTAGCTCGTCGGGCTCATAACCCGAAGGTCGTCGGTTCAAATCCGGCCCCCGCAACCACTTTCCCTTAGAGTTCTTTTTCAAATATACTGTGAAGACTTAGGCCTTCGTAGCTGGATTTGAAAAAAAATTCTTTCGGAAGGTTCTCCGAACCGCAGGTGCGGTTATAGGGTTCAGTTATCTAAAGCCCCGATTTATCGGGGTTTTTTGTTATCTGATTACAGAATAACTGGGCTTTAGGCCCTTTTTTTATGTCTTGGGGGTGGGCTTGTCCACATTAGAGCAAAAATTAACAGAGATGATTAAAGCACCAGTTGAAGCCTTGGGCTACGAGCTGGTCGGCATCGAATTTATTCGTGGTCGCACATCCACACTGCGCATCTATATTGATAGTGAAGATGGCATCAATGTTGATGATTGTGCTGATGTGAGCCACCAGGTTAGCGCCGTGATGGACGTTGAAGATCCGATCACCGTTGCTTATAACCTGGAAGTCTCCTCACCGGGTCTCGACCGTCCTATGTTCACGGCTGAACACTACGTGCGTTTCCTGGGTGAAGAAGTCACGCTGGTTCTTCGTATGGCGGTACAAAATCGCCGTAAATGGCAGGGCGTTATCAAAGCGGTGGATGGTGAGATGATCACTGTCACAGTCGACGGTAAAGATGAAGTGTTCGCGCTGAGTAATATCCAGAAGGCGAACCTGGTTCCCCACTTTTAACAGTCTGGATTGAGGTGAAAAGCCCGCGATGAACAAAGAAATTTTGGCTGTTGTTGAAGCCGTATCCAATGAAAAATCGCTGCCACGCGAGAAAATTTTTGAAGCGCTGGAAAGTGCGCTGGCTACAGCAACAAAGAAAAAATACGAACAAGAGATCGACGTTCGCGTAGAAATCGATCGTAAAAGCGGTGATTTCGATACCTTCCGCCGTTGGGTAATTGTGGAAGAAGTCACTCAGCCAACCAAAGAAATTACTCTGGAAGCCGCACGTTACGAAGACGAGAGTCTGAACGTGGGTGAATACGTTGAAGACCAGATTGAATCAGTCACCTTTGACCGTATCACCACCCAGACGGCGAAACAGGTTATCGTACAGAAAGTACGTGAAGCTGAACGTGCGATGGTTGTTGATCAATTCCGCGAGCACGAAGGTGAGATCGTCACCGGTGTGGTGAAGAAAGTTAACCGTGACAACATTGCGCTGGACCTCGGCAGCAATGCTGAAGCCGTGATCCTGCGTGAAGACATGCTGCCGCGTGAAAACTTCCGCCCGGGTGACCGTATCCGTGGTGTTCTGTACTCCGTTCGCCCGGAAGCACGCGGCGCGCAACTGTTTGTGACGCGTTCCAAACCGGAAATGCTGATTGAACTGTTCCGCATTGAAGTGCCAGAAATTGGCGAAGAAGTGATTGAAATTAAAGCGGCGGCTCGCGATCCGGGTTCTCGTGCGAAAATCGCGGTGAAAACCAACGATAAGCGTATCGATCCGGTGGGTGCTTGCGTAGGTATGCGCGGTGCACGCGTTCAGGCGGTTTCTACCGAACTGGGCGGCGAACGTATCGATATCGTCCTGTGGGATGATAACCCGGCACAGTTCGTGATCAACGCAATGGCGCCTGCAGACGTCGCGTCTATCGTGGTGGATGAAGATAAACACACCATGGATATCGCGGTTGAAGCCGGTAACCTGGCTCAGGCGATTGGACGTAATGGTCAGAACGTCCGCCTGGCTTCACAATTGAGCGGTTGGGAACTCAACGTAATGACCGTTGATGACCTGCAGGCTAAGCATCAGGCTGAAGCGCATGCTGCTATTGATACCTTCACCAAATATCTCGATATCGATGAAGATTTCGCGACGGTTCTGGTAGAAGAAGGTTTTGCTACGCTGGAAGAGCTGGCCTACGTGCCAATGAAAGAGCTTCTGGCAATCGACGGCCTGGATGAAGCAACCGTTGAAGCGCTGCGCGAGCGTGCTAAAAACGCACTGACCACTCTGGCACTGGCCCAGGAAGAAAGCCTCGGTGATAACAAACCGGCTGACGATCTGCTGAATCTGGAAGGATTAGATCGTGATATGGCCTTCAAACTGGCTGCCCGTGGTGTTTGTACGCTGGAAGACCTCGCTGAACAGGGCATTGATGATCTGGCTGATATCGAAGGGTTGACCGACGAAAAAGCCGGTGAGCTGATTATGGCTGCCCGTAATATTTGCTGGTTCGGCGACGAAGCGTAATAAACTGTAGCAGGAAGGAACAGTATGACAGATGTAACCGTAAAAACGCTGGCTGCAGAGATACAGACCTCCGTGGATCGCCTGGTACAGCAATTTGCTGATGCAGGTATCCCGAAGTCTGCTGACGACTCTGTGTCCGCACAAGAGAAACAAACCTTACTGGCGCACCTGAACCGTGAGAACGGCTCTGCACCAGATAAGTTGACATTGCAGCGTAAAACGCGCAGTACTCTCAATATTCCTGGTACCGGTGGAAAAAGTAAATCGGTACAAATCGAAGTCCGCAAGACACGCACCTTTGTGAAACGCGATCCGCAAGAGGCAGAACGCCTTGCCGCGGAAGAGCAGGCGCAGCGTGAAGCGGAAGAGCAAGCCCGTCGTGAGGCAGAAGAAACTGCTAAACGCGAGGCGCAACAAAAAGCCGAACGTGAGGCCGCAGAACAAGCTAAACGTGAAGCCGCTGATAAAGCGAAACGTGAAGCTGCGGAAAAAGACAAAGTGAGCAATCAACAGACCGACGATATGACTAAAACCGCCCAGGCCGAAAAAGCCCGCCGTGAAAATGAAGCCGCAGAACTGAAGCGTAAAGCGGAAGAAGAAGCGCGTCGCAAGCTTGAAGAAGAAGCTCGCCGTGTGGCTGAAGAAGCCCGTCGTATGGCGGAAGAAAATGCCGGTGTTTGGGCAGAGCAAGAGAAAGCAAAAGGTGAAGAGGATAAGACCGATTATCACGTCACCACTTCTCAGCATGCTCGCCAGGCAGAAGACGAAAACGATCGCGAAGTAGAAGGCGGCCGTGGCCGTACGCGTACTGCGACGAAAGCTGCTCGTCCTCAGAAGAAAGGCAATAAGCACGCTGAATCTAAAGCCGATCGCGAAGAAGCACGTGCTGCTGGTCGCGGTGGTAAAGGTGGCAAGCGTAAAGGTTCTTCCCTGCAGCAAGGCTTCCAGAAGCCAGCTCAGGCCGTTAACCGTGACGTTGTGATTGGCGAAACCATCACCGTTGGCGACTTAGCGAACAAGATGGCGGTTAAAGGTTCTCAGGTCATCAAAGCGATGATGAAGCTGGGTGCGATGGCCACCATCAACCAGGTCATCGATCAGGAAACCGCACAGTTGGTTGCTGAAGAGATGGGCCACAAAGTTATCCTGCGTCGTGAAAACGAGCTGGAAGAAGCGGTAATGAGCGACCGTGACACTGGCGCAGCGGCTGAACCGCGTGCACCGGTTGTGACTATCATGGGTCACGTTGACCACGGTAAAACCTCTCTGCTGGACTACATTCGTTCAACGAAAGTCGCCTCTGGCGAAGCGGGCGGCATTACCCAGCACATTGGTGCATACCACGTTGAAACTGACAACGGTATGATCACCTTCCTGGATACCCCGGGGCACGCCGCGTTTACCTCTATGCGTGCTCGTGGTGCACAGGCAACAGATATCGTTGTTCTGGTTGTTGCAGCAGATGATGGCGTGATGCCTCAGACCATTGAAGCTATCCAGCATGCGAAAGCAGCGCAGGTGCCGATGGTTGTTGCAGTCAACAAAATCGATAAGCCAGAAGCCGATATGGATCGCGTTAAGAACGAACTGTCTCAGTACGGCGTTATGCCGGAAGAGTGGGGCGGCGAATCTCAGTTCATCCCTGTTTCTGCGAAAGCAGGTACCGGTATTGATGACCTGTTGAACGCTATCCTGCTGCAGGCTGAAGTTCTGGAGCTGAAAGCGATTCGTAAAGGTATGGCAAGCGGTGCGGTAATCGAATCCTTCCTGGACAAAGGTCGTGGCCCAGTTGCTACCGTCCTGGTTCGTGAAGGTACCCTGAATAAGGGCGATATCGTATTGTGTGGCTTCGAGTATGGCCGCGTTCGTGCAATGCGTAACGAACTGGGTCAGGAAGTCCTGGAAGCAGGTCCGTCTATTCCAGTTGAAATCCTGGGTCTGTCCGGCGTTCCGGCTGCGGGTGACGAAGTTACCGTCGTACGTGACGAGAAAAAAGCGCGTGAAGTTGCACTGTATCGTCAGGGCAAATTCCGTGAAGTTAAACTGGCTCGCCAGCAGAAATCTAAACTCGAGAACATGTTCGCCAACATGACCGAAGGCGAAGTTCACGAAGTGAACGTTGTCCTGAAAGCTGACGTTCAGGGTTCTGTCGAAGCGATCTCCGACTCCTTGCTGAAACTGTCTACCGACGAAGTGAAAGTGAAGATCATCGGTTCCGGCGTAGGTGGTATCACCGAAACCGACGCCACGCTGGCTGCGGCATCCAACGCGATTCTGGTTGGCTTCAACGTTCGTGCTGATGCCTCTGCACGTAAAGTGATTGAATCTGAAAGCCTGGATCTGCGTTACTACTCCGTCATCTATCACCTGATCGACGAAGTGAAAGCTGCGATGAGCGGCATGCTGTCTCCGGAACTGAAACAGCAGATCATCGGTCTGGCTGAAGTACGTGACGTGTTCAAATCACCGAAATTTGGCGCCATCGCAGGTTGTATGGTTACCGAAGGTACGATTAAACGTCACAACCCAATCCGCGTTCTGCGTGACAACGTGGTTATCTATGAAGGCGAGCTGGAATCCCTGCGCCGCTTCAAAGATGACGTTAACGAAGTCCGTAACGGCATGGAATGTGGTATCGGCGTTAAGAACTACAACGACGTTCGCGTTGGCGATATGATCGAAGTGTTCGAAATCATCGAGATCAAACGTACCATCGCATAATTTTCGTCGTCTTTTGGGCTGCCGCTGTGTTGGTAGTTCAAGGCATAGAAGCTTATTTGAGGTAGGCCGGGTAAGCGAAGCGCCACCCGGCAATGAAATTTAAAAAGGGGCTTATGGCCCCTTTTTTGTCTTTATTCTGGAGAATTTATTATGGCGAAAGAATTTGGTCGCCCGCAGCGCGTGGCCCAGGAGATGCAAAAAGAGATCGCACTCATCCTGCAACGCGAAATCAAAGATCCGCGCGTCGGCGTGATGACTACCGTGTCCGGCGTTGAGATGTCTCGTGACCTGGCGTATGCCAAAGTGTTCGTGACGTTCCTGAATGACCAGGACGAAGCTGCCGTGAAGAACGGTATTAAAGCCTTGCAGGAAGCCTCTGGCTTCATCCGCTCTCTGCTGGGTAAAGCCATGCGCCTGCGTATCGTGCCGGAACTGACTTTCTTCTACGACAACTCGTTGGTCGAAGGGATGCGCATGTCTAACCTGGTGACCAGCGTGGTGAAGCATGACGATGAACGTCGTGTGAATCCTGCGGACGACAGCAAGGAGGACTAATGAGTCGTCCTCGTCGTCGTGGTCGCGACATTCATGGCGTCCTGTTGCTGGATAAGCCGCAAGGCATGTCCAGCAATGACGTGCTGCAAAAAGTAAAACGCCTCTACAATGCCAACCGTGCCGGTCATACCGGTGCGCTGGATCCGCTGGCGACAGGCATGCTGCCTATCTGCCTGGGAGAGGCGACCAAGTTTTCGCAGTACCTGCTGGACTCTGACAAACGCTATCGCGTGGTGGCCCGCTTGGGACAGCGTACTGATACCTCTGATGCCGATGGGCAAATTGTGCAGGAGCGTCCGGTGACGTTTACCCCGGAACAGCTTGCCAGCGCGCTGGAGACGTTTCGCGGTGACATCCAACAGATTCCGTCGATGTACTCAGCGCTGAAGTATCAGGGTAAAAAGCTGTACGAGTACGCGCGTCAGGGTATTGAGGTCCCGCGTGAATCCAGACCGATTACCGTGTACGAACTGCTGTTTATTCGCCACGAAGGTAATGAACTGGAGCTGGAAGTCCATTGCTCCAAAGGCACGTACATTCGCACGATTGTTGACGATCTGGGCGAGAAGCTCGGATGCGGCGCGCACGTGACGTATCTGCGTCGTCTTACGGTCAGCAAGTATCCGGTAGACCGTATGGTCACGCTGGAACATTTGCACAGCCTGGTTGAACAGGCTGAACAGCAGAACATTCCGGCGGCAGAATTACTTGATCCGCTGCTGATGCCAATGGACAGTCCGGCATCGGACTATCCCATTGTTAATCTGCCTTTAACATCATCGGTTTACTTTAAAAATGGTAATCCGGTACGTACGTCGGGCGTGCCGCTGGAAGGGCTGGTTCGCGTGACGGAAGGCGATGATGGCAAATTTATCGGCATGGGGGAGATCGACGATGAAGGTCGTGTCGCCCCTCGTCGACTGGTGGTTGAGTATCCTGCATAGCGCTCTCTGTCTTGCGATAAGAAGGCGCTGCGAGTAGAATACCGCCGCTTAACGTCGCGTAAATTATTTAACAGTTCGCGCGGCGTGTACACAAAATCATTCGAGCTGCATCAAGGCGGCAAGTCTGAGAATCCTCAGGCGCTTACTGAAGTAAGTGACTGAGGTGAGCGGACGCAGCCAACGCAGAGGCAGTTTGAAGGATGAAGTGTATACACTGGGATCGCTGAATTAGAGATCGGCGTCCTTACATTCTTAACACTTTGGAGTTTTAAAATGTCTCTAAGTACTGAAGCTACAGCTAAAATTGTTTCTGAGTTTGGTCGTGATGCAAACGACACCGGTTCTACCGATGTTCAGGTTGCTCTGTTAACTGCACAGATTAACCACCTGCAGGGTCACTTCTCTGAACACAAAAAAGATCACCACAGCCGTCGTGGTCTGCTGCGTATGGTTTCTCAGCGTCGTAAACTGCTCGACTACCTGAAGCGTAAAGATGTTGCACGTTACACTGCGCTGATCGAGCGTCTGGGTCTGCGTCGCTAAGTCTTTCGAGTTTCAGAAAGAGGGGGCCTTCATGGCCCCTTTTTTCCAGCAGATGGCAGCAATTCGCTGGAAACTAATGTATTGTTGCTATGAATGATCTTCCGTCGCAGAGGTTCGCGCGGCTAATGAGAGGCTTTACCCAATACGCGTGGGTTAGGGTTGTCATTAGTCGCGAGGATGCGCAGAAGGTCGGGTATTAACGATGGCGTGTATAAATACGCCGTTAAAAAAAGAGAAAGGATATTATTTTGCTTAATCCGATCGTTCGTAAATTCCAGTACGGCCAACATACCGTAACGCTGGAAACCGGCATGATGGCACGTCAGGCTACTGCTGCTGTTATGGTTAGCATGGATGACACCGCGGTATTTGTGACCGTTGTTGGTCAGAAAAAGACCAAGCCAGGCCAGGATTTCTTCCCGCTGACCGTTAACTATCAGGAGCGTACCTACGCTGCTGGCCGTATCCCGGGTAGCTTCTTCCGTCGTGAAGGCCGTCCGAGTGAAGGCGAAACCCTGATCGCGCGTCTGATTGACCGCCCGGTTCGTCCGCTGTTCCCGGAAGGTTTCATCAACGAAGTTCAGGTTATTGCGACCGTTGTCTCCGTTAACCCGCAGGTTAACCCAGATATCGTGGCAATGATCGGCGCATCCGCTGCGCTGTCCCTGTCTGGTCTGCCGTTCAACGGCCCGATCGGTTCTGCTCGTGTTGGTTATATCAATGACCAGTATGTACTGAACCCGACTCAAGACGAACTGAAAGAAAGCAAGCTGGACCTGGTTGTTGCCGGTACTGAAGCTGCCGTACTGATGGTTGAATCCGAAGCTGAACTGCTGAGCGAAGACCAGATGCTGGGCGCTGTCGTATTCGGTCACGAACAGCAGCAGATTGTTATCAAAGAAATCAACGAGCTGGTTAAAGTCGCTGGCAAACCGCGTTGGGACTGGCAGCCAGAAGCTGTCAACGAAGCGCTGAATGCACGCGTTGCCGCGCTGGCAGAAACGCGTTTGAGCGATGCTTACCGTATCACCGACAAACAAGAGCGTTATGCTCAGGTTGACGTGATCAAATCTGAAACCATCGCTCAACTGGTTGCAGAAGACGAAACCCTGGACGCTAACGAACTGGGTGAAATCCTGCACGCTATCGAGAAAAACGTTGTTCGTAGTCGCGTACTGGCAGGCGAGCCGCGCATCGATGGCCGCGAAAAAGACATGATCCGTGGTCTGGACGTGCGTACTGGCGTACTGCCGCGTACTCACGGTTCCGCACTGTTCACCCGTGGCGAAACTCAGGCGCTGGTTACTGCGACCCTGGGCACCACCCGTGATGCGCAGAACCTCGACGAACTGATGGGCGAGCGTACTGACAACTTCCTGTTCCACTACAACTTCCCTCCGTACTGCGTAGGCGAAACCGGTATGGTCGGTTCTCCGAAGCGTCGTGAGATTGGTCACGGCCGTCTGGCGAAACGCGGCGTGCTGGCAGTGATGCCGGAACTGGACAAATTCCCGTACACCGTACGTGTTGTGTCTGAAATCACCGAATCCAACGGTTCTTCTTCCATGGCTTCCGTGTGCGGTGCTTCTCTGGCACTGATGGACGCAGGTGTGCCGATCAAAGCCGCTGTTGCGGGTATCGCGATGGGTCTGGTGAAAGAAGGCGATAACTTTGTGGTTCTGTCTGACATTCTGGGTGACGAAGATCACCTGGGCGACATGGACTTTAAAGTGGCGGGTTCCCGCGATGGTATCTCTGCACTGCAGATGGATATCAAAATCGAAGGTATCACCAAAGAGATCATGCAGGTTGCTCTGAACCAGGCTAAAGGTGCGCGTCTGCACATCCTGGGCGTGATGGAACAGGCGATCAATGCGCCGCGCGGCGACATCTCTCAGTTCGCTCCGCGTATCCACACCATTAAGATCAGCCCGGACAAAATCAAAGACGTTATCGGTAAAGGCGGTTCTGTTATCCGTGCTCTGACCGAAGAAACCGGCACCACCATCGAAATCGAAGATGATGGTACTGTGAAGATCGCGGCGACCGACGGTGAAAAAGCGAAATATGCTATCCGTCGTATCGAAGAGATTACTGCAGAAATCGAAGTTGGCCGTATCTACAATGGTAAAGTGACCCGTATCGTTGACTTTGGCGCATTCGTTGCCATCGGTGGCGGTAAAGAAGGTCTGGTACACATCTCTCAGATCGCTGACAAGCGCGTAGAGAAAGTGACCGATTACCTGCAGATGGGTCAGGAAGTACCGGTTAAAGTTCTGGAAGTTGATCGCCAGGGCCGCGTACGTCTGAGCATTAAAGAAGCAACTGAGCAGTCTCAGCCAGCAGCTGCGCCGGAAGCACCGGCAAGCCTCGGCGAGTAAGGTTGCCATTGCCCTCCGCGTGAGCGGGGGGCCTTTAACCCGGCAGGAAGCCTTGTTAGCAACCGGGGAACAGGACGTTCATTCAATCGTTGTCTTCGGGAGTGGGAAATGAAGCCTTTTTTGCGCTGGTGTTTCGTTGCGACAGCACTCACGCTGGCTGGATGCAGTAATTCCGCCTGGCGTAAGAGTGAAGTCCTCGCAGTACCACTGCAACCGACTTTACAGCAGGAAGTGATTCTGGCACGTATGGAACAAATTCTTGCCAGTCGGGCTTTAACCGATGACGAACGCGCACAGCTTTTATATGAGCGCGGAGTGTTGTATGATAGTCTCGGTCTGAGGGCACTAGCGCGAAATGATTTTTCACAAGCGTTGGCAATCCGACCAGATATGCCTGAAGTATTCAATTACTTAGGTATATATTTAACGCAGGCAGGCAATTTTGATGCTGCCTATGAAGCGTTTGATTCTGTACTTGAGCTTGATCCAACTTACAACTACGCGCACTTAAATCGCGGTATCGCATTGTATTACGGCGGTCGCGACAAGTTAGCGCAAGATGATCTGCTAGCGTTTTATCAAGACGATCCCAATGATCCATTCCGCAGTCTGTGGCTGTATCTCGCCGAGCAGAAGCTCGATGAGAAGCAGGCTAAAGAAGCGTTAATACAGCGCTTCGAGAAATCGGATAAAGAGCAATGGGGATGGAACATTGTCGAGTTCTACCTGGGCAACATTAGCGAAGCAACGCTGATGGAGCGCCTGAAGGCGGACGCAACGGATAACACCTCGCTCGCTGAGCATCTCAGTGAAACCAACTTCTATTTAGGTAAGTACTACCTAAGTCTGGGGGATTTGGACAACGCTACGGCATTGTTCAAACTGGCGGTGGCTAACAACGTTCATAACTTTGTTGAGCACCGATACGCATTGTTGGAATTATCGCTCCTGGGCCAGGACCAAGATGACCTGGCAGAATCGGACCAGCAATAGCTGACGTACACATCAGCCCGTAATCTTTTTTGATTGCCATCACCTTCACCGGTGAGGGCGTTGTTGTTCGTTAATACACCTACTTTGAGCCGGTTCACACTTTTCAATGAAAATTGCAGATCAATTTCATGATGAGTTATGTAGACTGGCCGCCATTAATTTTGAGGCACACGTACTACATGGCTGAATTCGAAACCACTTTTGCAGATCTGGGCCTGAAGGCTCCTATCCTTGAAGCCCTTACCGATCTGGGTTACGAAAAACCATCTCCAATCCAGGCAGAGTGCATTCCGCATCTGCTGGGCGGTCGCGATGTTCTGGGTATGGCCCAGACCGGTAGCGGCAAAACTGCAGCGTTCTCCTTACCGCTGCTCAACAATCTTGATCCTGAGCTGAAGGCACCTCAGATTCTGGTGCTGGCACCGACCCGCGAACTGGCGGTTCAGGTTGCAGAAGCCATGACGGATTTCTCTAAACATATGCACGGCGTGAACGTGGTAGCCCTTTACGGCGGCCAGCGTTATGACGTGCAATTACGTGCCCTGCGTCAGGGCCCGCAGATCGTCGTCGGTACGCCGGGTCGTCTGCTGGATCACCTGAAGCGCGGTACCCTGAACCTCTCTAAACTGAGCGGTTTAGTGCTGGACGAAGCCGATGAAATGCTGCGTATGGGCTTCATCGAAGACGTTGAAACGATTATGGCGCAGATCCCGGAAGGTCATCAGACCGCTCTGTTCTCTGCAACCATGCCGGAAGCGATTCGCCGTATTACCCGCCGCTTTATGAAAGAGCCGCAGGAAGTACGCATTCAGTCCAGCGTCACCACGCGTCCTGACATCAGCCAGAGCTACTGGACTGTCTGGGGCATGCGTAAAAATGAAGCGCTGGTGCGTTTCCTGGAAGCAGAAGATTTTGATGCGGCGATTATCTTCGTTCGTACCAAAAATGCGACCCTGGAAGTGGCAGAAGCGCTGGAGCGTAGCGGCTATAGCAGCGCTGCACTGAACGGCGACATGAACCAGTCCCTGCGTGAGCAGACTCTGGAACGTCTGAAAGACGGCCGTCTGGATATTTTGATTGCAACCGACGTTGCGGCCCGTGGCCTGGACGTTGAGCGTATCAGCCTGGTTGTTAACTATGACATCCCGATGGACTCCGAGTCTTACGTTCACCGTATCGGCCGTACCGGTCGTGCGGGTCGTGCTGGCCGTGCGCTGCTGTTCGTTGAGAACCGTGAGCGTCGTCTGCTGCGTAACATCGAACGCACCATGAAGCTGACCATTCCGGAAGTTGAACTGCCGAACGCAGATCTGCTGGGCAAACGCCGTCTGGAAAAATTCGCCGCGAAAGTACAGCAGCAGCTGGAAAGCAGCGATCTGGATCAGTACCGTGCTCTGCTGGCGAAAATGCAGCCGGAAGAAGAGCTGGATATCGAAACGCTGGCCGCAGCACTGCTGAAAATGGCACAGGGTGAACGTCCGCTGATCGTGCCACCAGATGCACCGATGCGTCCTAAGCGCGAATTCCGCGACCGTGATGAACGTGCTCCACGTGGCGATCGTAATGATCGTAACGATCGTGGCCCGCGTGGTGACCGACCGGAACGCGGTGGTGAAGACCGTCCGCGTCGTGAACGTCGTGACGTTGGCGATATGCAGCTGTATCGCATTGAAGTGGGCCGTGATGACGGTGTTGAAGTTCGTCATATCGTTGGCGCGATCGCTAACGAAGGTGACATCAGCAGCCGTTACATCGGTAACATCAAGCTGTTCGGTACGCACTCCACCATCGAACTGCCGAAAGGTATGCCGGGCGACGTGCTGCAGCACTTTACCCGTACTCGCATCCTGAACAAGCCGATGAACATGCAGCTGGTTGGCGATGCAGTACCGCACACCGGTGGTGAGCGTCGTGGCGGCGGCGGTGGTCGTTTCAGCGGCGAACGTCGTGAAGGCGGCCGTGGCGAAAACCGTGGTAACAGCACCGAGCGTCGTGAAGGTGGCCGTGGTGATGGTCGTCGTTTCAGTGGCGAACGTCGTGAAGGCAGCCGTGCTCCACGTCGTGACGATGCTTCCGCTCCGCGTCGTGATGACTCCGCAGGTCGTCGTCGTTTCGGCGGTGACGCATAAGCCTCTTGGCTTCATAGCTGTAAAGTAAAATATACAGCCCCGATCTTAACGGTCGGGGCTTTTTTTATTCCTTTTGTACTCGTGTACTGGTACAGTGCAGCGCATTGAACTGTATTAGCTAATTTTAACCCTAAATAATTCGAGTTGTAGGAAGGCGGAAAACGAGGACATTCCAGGAGCTTACTCAAGTAAGTGACTGGGATGGCGGAGTGCAGCCAACGCATCTACAGCTTGAAGTATGACGGGTAAATACACTGGAGATCAGGCTAAATGGCAACACTAACCACCACCCAAACATCACCATCGCTGCTTGGCGGCGTGGTGATTATCGGCGGCACCATTATTGGCGCGGGGATGTTTTCTCTGCCCGTGGTCATGTCCGGGGCGTGGTTCTTCTGGTCAATGGCGGCACTGATCTTTACCTGGTTCTGCATGCTGCATTCCGGGCTGATGATCCTCGAGGCTAACCTCAATTATCGTATTGGTTCGAGCTTCGACACCATCACCAAAGATCTGCTAGGCAAAGGCTGGAACGTTGTCAACGGCATCTCGATTGCGTTCGTACTGTATATCCTGACCTATGCGTATATCTCGGCGAGCGGCTCGATTCTGCACCATACCTTTGCCGAGATGTCGCTGAACGTCCCGGCGCGAGCGGCAGGGTTTGGCTTCGCGCTACTGGTGGCGTTTGTGGTGTGGTTGAGTACCAAAGCAGTGAGCCGCATGACGGCTATCGTGCTGGGTGCGAAGGTGATCACCTTCTTCCTGACCTTCGGCAGCCTGATGGGACATGTATCCCCAACCACGCTGTTTAACGTCGCAGAAAGCAATGCGTCGTACACACCGTATCTGCTGATGACGCTGCCGTTCTGTCTGGCATCCTTTGGTTATCACGGTAACGTACCGAGTCTGATGAAGTATTACGGTAAAGATCCGAAGACCATCGTGAAGTGCCTGGTGTACGGCACGTTGCTGGCGCTGGTGCTATACACCGTATGGTTGCTGGGGACGATGGGCAATATTCCACGCCCGGAATTCATTGGCATTGCTAAGCAGGGCGGTAACATTGATGTACTGGTACAGGCGCTGAGTGGGGTGCTGAACAGCCGCAGTCTGGACCTGCTGCTGGTGGTGTTCTCCAACTTTGCCGTGGCGAGTTCGTTCCTTGGCGTGACGCTGGGCCTGTTCGACTATCTGGCGGATCTGTTTGGTTTTGATGACTCAGCAATGGGGCGTTTGAAAACCGCTTTACTGACCTTTGTCCCACCGATTGTCGGTGGCCTGCTGTGGCCGAACGGCTTCCTGTACGCCATTGGCTATGCAGGGCTCGCGGCCACTATTTGGGCGGCCATTGTGCCGGCGCTGCTGGCACGTAAATCCCGCAAGCGGTTTGGTAGCCCGAAATTCCGCGTCTGGGGTGGCAAGCCGATGATTGCGCTGATTCTGGTGTTCGGTGTCGGCAACGCGGTTATCCATATCCTGTCGAGCGTTAATTTGTTGCCGGTGTATCAGTAAGTAGCGTGCCGGATGGCGGCTACGCCTTATCCGGCCTACTCGAACCCGTAGGCCCGGTAAGCGTAGCGCCACCGGGCAACCCAAACCTACCCAACCAACTCCTCTTTCACCTGCATCGCCAACTCAAACGAATGCAGGCGTGCCTGATGGTCAAAAATCTGCCCGTTAACCATAATCTCATCGGCCTGGGTTTCACGTAGGATTGACTCCAGCCCGTGACGCACTTTCGCTTTGTCCCCCACCAGCGACATGCTTAATGCCTGCTGTACGCCATATTGCTCGGATGCGGACCACAGCTGATGCATATTCTCCACCGGCGGTGGGAGTTGTCCGGTTTCACCCCGACGCAGTTTCATAAACGCCTGCTGCATAGAGGTGAAGAGAAACTCAGCGTCGCGATTGCTGTCGGCAGCGATGATGTTGATGCATACCATCGCATACGGTGTTGCCAGACGCGTGGAGGGTTTGAACTGAGTGCGATAAAGATGCAGCGCCTGGTGCAGCATATCCGGGGCGAAGTGGGAGGCGAAGGCAAACGGCAGGCCAAGCTGAGCGGCCAGCTGTGCGCTATACAGACTGGAGCCTAACAGCCAGACCGGGATTTGCTCTCCGTAGCCGGGAACCGGACGCACGTGGGGATTCGGGTCACGTGCGTCAAACCAGTCCAACAGTTCTGTTACGTCGCGGGGAAAGTTATCGATATCACCACTCATATGGCGGCGCAGCGCGCGCATGGTTGGTTGATCGCTGCCCGGCGCTCGACCCAGACCGAGGTCAATACGTCCCGGATACAGCGTATTCAGCGTGCCGAACTGTTCGGCAATCACTAGCGGGGAATGGTTGGGTAACATCACGCCGCCAGAACCCAGATGCAGGGTTGTGGTATTGGCCGCCAGATAACCGATGAGCACCGAGGTTGCCGCACTGGCGATGCCGGTCATATTGTGATGTTCAGCCAGCCAGTAGCGATGGTAGCCGCGCTTTTCCGCCAGTTGGGCGAGATCACGAGAGTGCGAGAAGGCCTGCTTTGCGCTGGATCCTTCAGGGATCGGCGCTAGATCGAGCACCGAGAACGGAATGGTTTTGTCAGTCATAACGGCTCACTTTGTTACCGGTTAATCTTTTAATATTGCATTAAAGACTAGCGATTGTTGTTAACAAAGTGAGCTATTAATCACATCTGCAGTTCCAGGCCTGCCAGTCGTTTCCAGTAGCCGTTGCAGTCACTGTGGGTGGCAAGCGGTAACGGGGCACCACCATTCTCGTTGGCACGGAAGGCATCCAGCATGGCGAATGTCTCGGTTCCCAACGGGGACAGGCGCACAATATCAACCAGCCCCTGCATGGACGCCAGCTCATTACCGAGGTTGTAGACGTAGCCGCTCATGGTCTGAATACCGTTGAGGACAAACACTTGCTGATTCTCCTGCGACAGGACATCACGCCCGTTGGGATACTTGATGCAGCAGGTTTCGCACTCGTCTTTAGGCTTATCTTCGGAGCGTGCGGTGAAGCAGCGGGCAGAGTAGGCCAGCGGCAAATGCCCGTAGCTCAGTACTTCGGTTTCAAACTGGTCGCGAATACCCAGTTCGTCACACTGGTTAAGCAGGTTCACCAGCCAATCACGTGACAGCTCAACCGGCATACACCAGCGCACCATGCCCTGCTTGAGCAGAATACGCAGCGTTACGGCGTTGTAGCAGTTGAGTGCGTGCCCGGCCACGAACGGCAGCTTACGTTCGGCGCACATATTGACCACGCCGAGATCGCTGGCTTCCAGCAGGAAGTCACCGTTTTCTACATAGCGTTTCAACTCACCCAACTCAGATGACGCCTGCACCAGTGCCAGCGTGGACAGGACCACCTGCTTACCGCTCCCGGCGAGGGACTTCGCCATGTCGATCCAGTCACCCACTTTGGTCGCCCGGCGCTTGCTGCACACTGCTTCGCCAAGATAGATAACGTCGGCATGGCTGGTGGCTGCCTGCTGATAAAAGTCTTCCAGCGTCTCTTTCGACCAGTAGTAGAGCACCGGTCCTAAGGAATATTTCATTGCTTTTCTCACTGCCATTTACGGTGATACGCGCCAAGTGTGGTCTGCGTGCCTTCGGACATAGAGCCGAGCGTTTCCATCCAGGCGCTTTGCGGAACGAAGTTTTGCGGATCTGCTTTGCAGCGGTCGATCGCCTGACGCCACACTTTCGCCACCTGGCTGACATAGGCCGGGCTACGCTGACGCCCCTCGATTTTCACCGAGGCAATATTGGCGGCCAGCAGGTCAGGTAGCAGTTCTAAGGTATTGAGGCTGGTGGGCTCCTCCAGCGCATGATAGCGCTCGCCATCCACCAAATAACGCCCTTTACACAGCGTGGGATATCCGGCGTTTTCACCATCCTGGTAACGGTCAATCAGCACTTCGTTCAGGCGAGATTCCAGCCCCTGCGCGGTCTGCTGCCAGCGTACAAAGCGGGCAGGGGAACACGCGCCGACGGTATTGGGGGATTCGCCCGTCAGATAAGACGAAAGATAGCAGCGGCCTTCCGCCATAATGCACAGGCTGCCGAAGGCAAACACTTCCAAAGGAACCGGTGTTACGCGCGCGAGTTGTTTCACCTGATGAATCGACAGCACGCGCGGCAGCACCACACGCGCGACGTCAAAGTTACGGTGATAGAAATTTACCGCTTCTTCATTGGTTGCCGATGCCTGAACAGAGACATGGCGCTCAATATGCGGGTAGCGTTCTGCGGCATACTCAAGCATGGCGAGATCGGCGAGGATCAGTGCATCCGCGCCCAGTTGTGCCGCCATATCCACGGCACGCTGCCAGCGAGCGTACCCATCCGGGTGGGCAAAGGTGTTAATCGCGATGTGCAGCTTACGGCGATGTTGATGGACGAAACTCACCGCTTCCTGCAATTTTTTCTCGGTAAAATTAAGGCCGGCGAAATGACGGGCGTTGGTATCATCTTTTAGCCCGATGTACACAGCATCAGCGCCGTTCTCGATGGCCGCCTTAAGCGCCGGGAGATTTCCGGCAGGGCACAGCAGCTCCATAATTTATCCTGAAAGTTACGCCGCCTGGGCGCAAAAATGTTAACGAAGAGGGATTTTAGTTAACCTTGCTGAGACAATTTTTGATTTGAGGCAGTTAAAGTCGTATTGGTATCACCAATAAAGAGGTAACAATTTCGTAGCGAATTGTTGATTTATGCCGCTATGTCGTTTATTTGATATGGCAAAATAGCCGGACTATAGAAACAGGGAGTAAAGCTCGTGTTGGATAAACTGCGTTCACGCTTAGTACATTTTGGTCCTTCTCTGATGAGTGTACCGGTTAAACTGACGCCCTTTACGCTCAAGCGCCAGGTACTGGAACAGGTTCTGAGCTGGCAATTTCGCCAGGCGCTGGCCGACGGGGAACTGGAGTTTCTCGACGGTCGCTGGTTGAGCATAAATGTTCGTGATATTGGCCTCAGATGGTATACCTCTGTTGAGAACGACAAACTTATCGTCAGTCAGAATGCAGACGCTGATGTGAGTTTTAGCGCAGACGCCAGCGATTTATTGATGATTGCGGCGCGTAAGCAGGATCCGGATACGCTTTTCTTCCAGCGTCGCCTGGTGATTGAAGGCGATACAGAATTAGGGCTACATGTGAAAAATCTGATGGACGCCATTGAACTGGAGCAGATGCCGAAAGCATTGCGCGTTATGCTGCTGCAACTGGCGGACTTTGTTGAGGCGGGTATGAAACATTCGCCAGAAACCAAACAGACCTCGGTAGGTGAACCATGCTGATTCGAGTTGAAATTCCCATTGATGCCCCAGGTATTGATGCGCTGCTGCGTCGTTCCTTTGAAAGCGATGCGGAAGCGAAGTTAGTGCACGACCTGCGTGAAGACGGTTTTCTGACGCTGGGTCTGGTTGCCACCGACGACGAAGGTCAGGTGGTCGGCTACGTCGCGTTCAGTCCTGTTGATGTGCAAGGTGAAGATCTGCAATGGGTCGGTATGGCTCCGTTAGCGGTAGATGAAAACTACCGTGGGCAGGGCCTGGCGCGTCAGCTGGTCTATGAGGGACTGGATTCACTGAACGAGTTTGGGTACGCCGCGGTGGTCACGCTGGGCGATCCGGCACTGTACAGTCGCTTTGGCTTTGAGCTGGCAGCCCACCACGATCTACACTGCCGCTGGCCGGGCACCGAAAGCGCGTTCCAGGTGCATCGCCTGGCAGAAGATGCGCTGGAGGGCGTGTCTGGTCTGGTGGAATACCACGAGCACTTCAATCGCTTTTAAGCACCGGGGCTTGTAGGCTACTCAGCAATGCCTCAAGCCCTTCACCTTCTACAAGGCGTTCTTTCTGACGCTTTGTGAGCTGCTTGACTCGATATTCCAGACGCAGGGCCAGCGAACGATCGCCGACCTGCGCGGCAAATGCCAGAGTTAACTCTCCCTTCCCACGCAAGGCTTTCGCGCCTTTTCCGCTTTGATGTTGCTTATAGCGGCGCTGCACATCGGTGGTTATACCGGTGTACAGGGCGTTGTCTGCGGTACGGATCAGGTACAGATACCAGGGTGTCATTGTCACCATCGACGTGATAATTTTCAGGCCTACAGTATAAAAGAGAACAGAAATGGAAACACTGACTGCGGTGACGCGCTGGCTGGCAAAACAGCACGTCGTGACCTGGTGTGTGCATCATGACGGTGAACTGTGGTGCGCCAATGCGTTTTATCTGTTTGATGCGCAGAAGGTTGCCTTCTATGTGCTCACCGAAGATAAAACTCGCCATGCCCAGATGTCCGGCCCATGCGCGTCCGTTGCCGGGACGGTAAACGGTCAACCCAAAACGGTCGCGCTGATCCGTGGCGTCCAGTTTAAAGGCGAAATCAGGCGTCTGGAGGGGCAGGAGAGCGACGACGCGCGTAAAGCGTATAATCGTCGCTTCCCCGTCGCCAGAATGCTGTCTGCACCCGTGTGGGAGATTCGTCTTGATGAAATCAAGTTCACTGACAACACGCTGGGCTTTGGTAAAAAGCTGCTCTGGCTACGTGATCTATAGTTAGAGGAATGATTGAAGGGAAAGGATAAGCGATGAGCCAGGTGTTAATAACCGGAGCCACGGGTCTGGTGGGCGGACATTTATTGCGGATGCTACTGAACGAGCCCCGGGTCCATGCGATTACGGCTCCAACGCGCCGCCCGCTCGCCGATACGGTTGGCGTCTTTAACCCTCACGATCCGCAGTTGACCGATGCGCTGGCACAGGTCACCGATCCGGTCGACATTGTTTTTTGCTGTCTGGGAACCACCCGACGTGAAGCGGGCAGTAAAGAGGCCTTTATCCACGCTGATTATACGCTGGTGGTAGATACCGCCCTGACGGGGCGTCGTCTGGGGGCTCAGCATATGCTGGTAGTGAGTTCGATGGGGGCCAATGCGCACTCGCCATTTTTCTACAATCGGGTTAAAGGTGAGATGGAAGAGGCGCTGATTGCGCAGAAATGGCCCCGGCTGACGATTGTACGGCCTTCGATGTTGCTGGGTGACAGGGAACAACAGCGAGCGAATGAAAAGCTCTTTGCGCCATTATTCAAGCTGCTACCGGGGAACTGGAAATCTATTGAGGCACGTGATGTCGCACGGGCAATGCTGGTGGAGGCACTTGCGCCAGGACATGAAGGGGTTTCGATCCTGACCTCGTCCGAGCTGCGCGAAAGGGCTAAATAAAATGCCGGATGGCGCTGACGCTTATTCGGCCTACAAACGATGAAGTCCTGTAGGCCGGATAAGACGCCCAGGCGTCGCCATCCGGCATCTGTAGCAGTATTACTTAATAAATGTAAACGCGGTCGTGACGCGTTTCACGCCGCTGACCCGGCTGGCGATATCCGCCGCAGCCTTCGCTTCACGGTCGGTAACCAGACCCAGCAGGAAGACTTCCCCGTTCTCGGTGGTCACTTTAACGTTGGATGATTTTACCTGATCGCTGGTGAGCAGCTGGGAGCGCACTTTGGTGGTGATCCAGGTATCGTTGGAGGCTTCACCCAGGCCGATTGGCTGACCCTGACGGACTTCGTTAAACACTTCCGTCGTGCCTTCTACACCCATTGCAATCTGTTTCGCCCGCGCAGACAACTCGCTGTTAGGAGACTGCCCCACCAGTAGCACTTTACCCTGATAGGCGCTGACGTTGATGCGCGCTTCTTTCTTGATCTGGGCATCTTTTGATAACGCGGTACTGACGCGTAATTCCAGGGTTCCATCATCTACCTGGGTGCCGACGCTGCGAGGGTCAGTTGCGGCTTTCGTTCCGACAGCTGCCGTTCCGACAACGGCGGCAGCGACACAGCCTTGCAACAGCAGCGCAGAAAGAACCACTGCGAGCGGCGAAAATGCCTTCATGTGTACTCCTTAATCATCCTGGTGAGGGAAAAGCGTGTTATCGATAAGATCGCAAAGGCAGTTCACCGTCAGCATATGCATTTCCTGAATGCGTGCGCTGTGGTGTGAGGGAATGCGGATTTCGACATCCTGCGGCCCTAATAATCCGGCCAGCTCTCCCCCGTCATAACCGGTCAGAGCGACGATCGTCATGTCGCGGGTGACGGCAGCTTCAACGGCTTTAACGATATCGCGACTGTTGCCACGCGTAGAAATTGCCAACAGAACATCACCTGCATGTCCCAGCGCACGGACTTGTTTTGCATAAACTTCGTCGTGCAGGCGATCGTTGGCAATCGCAGTTAAGACCACATTATCAGTATTTAGTGCAATAGCAGGTAAACTGGGCCGTTCTGTTTCAAAACGGTTGATCATACTGGCAGCAAAATGCTGTGCGTTGGCAGCGGATGTCCCATTACCACAACAGAGAATTTTGTTGCCATTGAGCAGGGATTGAACCAGCGTCATGGCTGCACGGGAAATCGCATCCGGGAGCGCTTCAGCCGCAGCAATCTGAGTTTGAATGCTTTCTGTAAAGCAGACTTTAATTCTGTCTAACACGCTAATCCTTAAATCTTCAATTATGAGTGGTCGTTAAAGGCATCCTTTAACCACTCAACATCATTTCCGGTGAAGGCTAACACATCGAACCGACAATCCACAGTATCAAAACTCCCATTGTGGCGCGCAAGCCACAAGCGGGCGGTGTGTAATAATTTCTGTTGTTTGCTGCGGGTCACACTCGCCGCCGCCCCGCCAAAAAGAGCGGAACGACGAAAACGGACTTCAACAAAGACGGTGGTCTTGCCTTCACGCATTATCAGGTCGATTTCGCCGCCGCGTTCGCGCACGTTGGCGGCGATAAAACGCAGTCCTTTGCCCTCCAGCCAGCAACGCGCGGTGGCTTCCCACGCGTCACCGGTCTGTTTACTCGTTAACTGGCGGGGACGACCTGTCCTTGCTGGTATTTGAGCCATGATAACTTCCTGTTAATCACACAATCCGGCGTGGCGGTTAATGCGCCAGTGTTGCCGTTAATTTCAAAGCCCTGCACCTGACGCATTTGCGTGAAGTGGTTAGCCAGCGACCACGCATCGACCCCCATGGCGTACATGCGTGCCAGCGAGTAATCGTTGTGCACGGCGCTAAGCGCCTGCTGCATGAGCGGTTCGTTACCGCCGGCCAGCATCGGAATTTCACTGTACTGCAAGCCTTCCATTTCCAGGCGGAAGTCAGGACCGGCAGTACCCTGCGCGCTACGGGAGCTGGCATACAGCGTGGCACCGCTCTGGCTGCCGTTACGCATGGCGATCATCGGCTTAATAAAGGCGATCTCTTCCGGCGTGGCCAGAATATACACGGCGTCAACACGACCGCTACCACCGGTGATTTGCGCATCGGTCGGCGGAGCCGGGATGGTGAGTCCACCAATCGTGACGCCAGGCTGTGCTGGCGCAGAGGAGACGACCGGGCTGCCCGTCAGGGCAATCCCTGCACCACCGTTGACGCCCATTCTCAGTTCTGCTGTAGAGCCGAATTTCTGTTGCAACACCACGCCGCCGCCAAGTTTTTGCCATTCCTGTGCAAAGGCGTTGGCCACGCGATCGCCTAACGCGCTACGCGGCGTTAACAGCAGCGGGGTTTGTTTTCCCTGATCGCGGATGTGACGTGCGGCATCGCGCGCTTCATCTTCCGGTGACAGCGCGAAGTAGCACACATTCGCCAGGTTCTGCACGGCTTCAGGCTGATTAAGCGCCAGTACGTTCAGCGGTGTGCTGCTCTTCATCAGTTCTTCAACATTGTTCTTCAACAGAGGGCCGACAACAATGCTGGCACCATCCTGCTGCACCTGGGCCAGGATCTGATTCAGCGGCTGTGACGAGGTGTCATAAATTTTCAACTCTGCGGAAGGATTCGCCGGGGCGCTGGCCGTCGTTGGCTGAGTTGGTGCTGTTTGCGGCGCACTAACCGGTGTGGCTGGCTGTGCTGGTGCATCATTGGTCAGATCGCTCACCGAGGCCTGGGAAGGGCTGGCCACGCCGTCGACGGACTGCGGCTGTGCAACGGGCGTGGTGGCGTCCGTGACGGCTGCAGGGGCTGCGGCGACAGGGGTTGATACTGGTTGCGTGCCATTGTTTTTCGCTGCTTCAAAACCCTGCTGAATAGTGCGACCAAAAACAGCGGCCTGACCGTTCAGCGGCAGTAGCAGGGCTATCTTGCTGGTGGACGCTGGCTTATAGCTCTGGACGTTAACCAACTGCGTGGGCAGTAATTTTGCCCCCGGGTTTTGCGGATAGCGTTTTTGCCAGTCGGCAATGCCGGCCTTCATCATGTCGACATCGCTACGGTTATCAAACCAGACGCGCTGGAGATCCAGCCAGCCTTGCAGAACATTTTCATCAGCGTTGATGACCAGCGCCTGCGCCTGCTCTGGTGTCATTGACGAGAGTGTCTGCCAGGTCGCATCGATGTTTTTCTGCTTATCGTTGGCGGCCAACAGCGGCTCTTGAGCGATTAGCGCACGCAGCAGCGTTAACGATGGACGCCCCTGGCTGGCATCAATTTGTGCCTGCCAGTAACGCGCCTGTTGGTTCTGATCGAAATCGGCTGGTTTTAGCTTCTCCAGCAGGGCCTGCGCGCCCGCGACATCTTTCTGCGCAAGTTTGATCTCAACGGCCAGCAGGGATTGTTCACGACGCTGGGCATCGTTCAGGTTCTGCGGCAATTGGTTGAACAGATCGACAGCCTGCTGGCTCTTACCTTCTTTCAGCAGTGCACGAATGGCGAGTAATTGCCAGTTGGTCTTGCTATCATCTGAGCTTTGCTGCATCTGTTGCAGATAAAAGCCGGAATCAGCTTGTGCTGTGCCCTGCATATGGGCTGCACTCTGGTCTGGCGCCTGGGTGCCACAACCGGCGAAAATCAATGCTGCCAGAATGACTGGCAGAGCGCGCGCGGCTTTCATACGAGAAAATGTTGAGGGTACCATACTGTATCCAGTGATATTTTTTACGCAATGCTCAATATTAAATCGGCAATACGGACGACACAATGAAACAACACGAATCGGCGGATAATTCTCAAGGCCAACTCTTTATTGTACCTACTCCTATCGGAAATTTGGCTGATATTACCCAACGAGCGCTCGAAGTTTTACAAGCCGTTGATTTAATTGCCGCTGAAGACACCCGTCATACCGGATTATTATTACAACACTTCGCGATTAGCGCCCGTATGTTTGCGTTACACGATCACAATGAGCAACAAAAAGCCCAAATGCTGGTGGCGAAGCTCAAGGAGGGCCAGAACATCGCGCTGGTTTCCGATGCCGGAACGCCGCTGATTAACGATCCTGGCTATCACCTGGTGCGTACCTGTCGTGAGGCGGGTATTCGAGTTGTGCCGCTACCGGGTCCTTGCGCGGCCATCGCCGCATTAAGTGCTGCAGGCCTGCCATCAGACCGTTTTTGCTACGAAGGCTTTTTGCCCGCCAAATCCAAAGGCCGTCGCGATGCAATGAAGGCCATTGAAGCGGAACCTCGTACACTGATTTTTTATGAGTCCACCCACCGTCTGCTCGACAGCCTGGAAGACATGGTCGCCGTATGGGGAGAGTCGCGTTATGTGGTGCTGGCGCGCGAGCTGACTAAAACCTGGGAAACCATTCACGGCGCCCCGGTCGGCGAATTGCTGGCGTGGGTAAAAGAAGATGAAAACCGCCGTAAAGGCGAAATGGTGCTGATTGTTGAGGGCCATAAAGCGCAGGACGACGATCTCCCGGCCGATGCCTTGCGGACGCTGGCGCTGTTACAGGCAGAACTGCCGCTGAAAAAGGCCGCCGCACTGGCTGCCGAAATCCACGGCGTGAAAAAGAATGCGTTGTATAAGTACGCCCTGGAACAGCAGGGAGAGTAAATCCAATTGTTGATGTCCACACCAGCCAGGGTGTGGACATCATTCAGCATGACTTTCAAGAATGAACGAGAGTTTCGCAAATTAATAATCTGTTTGCCGATCCGCAGACATTAATTTTACTGCGTACCACTTCTTTCATGGCATCCATACCGACACGCATGTAGTAACGGGGATCGTTACCCTGTGGATTTTCTGCAAACCAGGCTTTGACCGCATCGGCAAAGGCGATTTTCAGTTCGGTGGCGACGTTGACCTTACACACCCCCAGCTCAATGGTGCGGCGGACATATTCATCAGGTACATCGCTTGCGCCATGCAATACCAGTGGGATATCGACCACTTCACGAATTTCTGCCAGACGCTGGAAATCAATTTTCGGGGTTTTGGTATAGAGACCGTGCGCGGTGCCGATAGCGACGGCGAGACTGTCTACACCAGTACGTTCGACAAAACGTTTTGCTTCCTGAGGATCTGTCAGGAAAGCGCTTTCTGCATCCACGCTCATGTCATCTTCAACGCCACCCAGACGACCCAATTCAGCTTCAACGCTGCAATCTTTGGCGTGGCAAAAATCCACAACGGATTTCACCAGCTTCACGTTTTCTTCGAACGGGAAGTGGCTGCCGTCAATCATCGCGCTACGCACTCCAGCGTTCACCTTACGACGGATATCGTCCAGCGATTCGTGATGGTCAAGATGCAGTGCCAGAGGCATGTCATAGGTTGTGGAGTAGGCGTTGCATAGCGCGTAGATCTCTTCTAACGCAATATGCTTAAAGGTGCCTGGTGTTCCGGCGAGGATCACCGGCGATCGCATTTCATTACAGACTTCGAGGATAGCCTGGATAGTTTCGGCATTGTGGATGTTAAACGCAGGTACGGCATAGCCCTTTGCCTGGGCATCCTGCAGGAGGTATTTCGTAGAAATAATGCTCATGATGCGATCCTTTTAGCCGTTCCAGGAATGAATAACAACGCCCTGAACGACGCGGTTGACTGTACCGCTGGCAGAAGGCGTATCCGGTGTATTGCCGATACTGATGGATTGCGTCAGTGCGAACACCTGGGCATACATCAGGAAGCAGAAAGCGAGCTCCATATCGATAAAAGTGCGTGAAGGTGGCAATAGAATATGTGGACCGGCTTCAATAATGGCATCGGTCTCTGCGGCAATGGCCACAACGCGCAGTGCCTGTTGATCACGACGTAACTCTGCCAGCAGATCGAGATCGTACTGACGTGTATAGGGATGGCTGGAGACAAACACCACGACCAGCGTTTCGTTATCGACCAGTGATTTAGGACCATGGCGAAAACCGGTTGGCGAGTCATAGAATGCGGCCAGTTTACCCGCCGTGAGTTCCAAAACTTTCAACGCTGATTCACGTGCGGCACCTTGTAATCCACCGCTGCCGAGGTAAACGATCCGTTTCCACGGTTCGTTACCAAACACGCCGTGGCTAAAATCGCCCAGTGACGTCAGGATCGCCTGACAGCGATCGGCCACGTTGCGGAATGTCTGGCTGTTGATTTTCTCTGGAACAAATACCGCCAGACAACTGGCCATCATAGTGGTGATACTGCTGGTCATCGCGAAACCGCGATCGTGCGTTTCTGCAGGCATGAGCAGTGCAAACGCGTTATCGCTATCGGCCGCGTTTTGGTACAGGCTGCCCGCTTCGTTACAGGTGATTGAGAGGTGATAGCATTCAGGGACAAACTGATTAGCCAACTCAACTGCTGCAACACTTTCCGGGCTGTTACCCGACCGGGCAAAAGAGACCAACAGCAGCGGATGCGCTGGTGCCAAATAATCCATTGGATTGGTGACCAGATCGGTTGTCGGGATGGCGCTGATGTTCTTTCCGGTGTGGCTGGCGAGCCATGGGGCAATAATGTCACCGATAAACGCGGAGGTTCCCGCTCCCGTCAGTACGATCCGCAGATCGCTTTTACGCAACAAGGGTGCGAGAAAACTGTCGATGGAGGATCGGATTTTTTCGATATTGCTGAGTGAGCGGATCCAACTGGCGGGCTGCTGGCGAATTTCTTCTTCTGTCCAGGTGCCCGTTATCGCGCGAACAGGGGTGTAGGTTTCTGGCATAACTCAGTCCTTAGTCGTGTGAATTCCACATCAGACGCTGGCAAACTTGTCGCTATCTTTCGTTTCGTTTCACTTGTACATGTAATCAGTTGAATTAAATGTATAGAAAAGAAATTGAAAGTTCAAATGAATAAAAGGAAATAAAACGAAAATTGTGATCGTGCAAGAGTATGGTTTTATTATCTTGTTGATATATAAGATTTAAATTTGGAATCGTAGCGTATGGCGTTTGTTACTTCGAAAGGAAAAGAAAGGCCTTGCGGTGTTTAAGCGAAGGCCAATAGCATACACAGTGAAAGGTCTAGAGTGGGAACGTGCGGCCCTGGATCCAGATTTGTTGTAAATGCAGAGCGCTATCAAGGGCAATAATGCTGGCACGCTTGCCCGTTTTTAATGATCCTAGCTGGTGATCAATACCTAACAAGCGAGCAGGATGCAGTGAAGCCATATGGATAGCATCTTCTGGCGTACTTCCGGTGAATTCGACCATATTGCGAACGGCCGCATCAACGGACAGCGTACTGCCGGCCAGACCGCCAGAAGCGGTCCGTACGATACCGCCGCGCATGTCTACCGTTTCGCCACACAGCGTATAGCGCCCATCGGGCATACCGGCGGCCTGCATTGCATCGGTGATTAACACTATCCGATCTTTTGCACAGTTGCAGCACAGCGTCATGGCTGCCGGGTGGACGTGGTGTCCGTCGGCAATAAGCTCCAGCCATGCGCGCGGATCGGTTAACCCCACGCCGACCATACCGGGTTCCCGATGATGCAGCCCTGTCATGCCGTTGTAGCAGTGCACTAACCCATTTGCACCGGCGTCAAAGGCGGCTCGGGTTTGTTCCCAGGTTGCAGCACTATGACCCAGCATCACCCTGACATCCTGTTGCCTGAGGTGCCGAATAGCCTGCAATGAGCCTGGTTTCTCTGGTGCCAGCGCCACCACGCGCAAAGTTTGCCGGGAAATTGCAATCAGCTCATCCAGCTCGTTAAGTTCCAGCTCCCGAAATAACTCAGGAGGGTGCGCGCCTTTATTCTGTGGCGTGAAATACGGTCCCTCCAGATAGCTGCCCAGCACTTGCGCACCGGGGCCACCTGAATGATAGCGATGGGCAATTCGTTGCAGTGCCCCGTGAATATCCTGCAATGGGGCGGTGACGGTAGTGGGCAGCCAGCTGGCTACCCCTTCACGTGCTTTGTGCATCGCCAGCTTGTCGAGTGAGTCTGCCGCTTCATCCATAACATCGACGCCACCCCCTCCGTGGACATGGGTGTCGATGTAAGCAGGGCACAGCAGGTCGGCATCACGCCCCATCACGCCAGAGGGGATAGGCTCAATCGTCGTGATAGTGCCTTCTTCTATACGTAATTGATGATCGTCCAACCAGCCCTGTTCAGTCAGCAGACGTCTGGCGCGCAGCAGTTGTGTCATATCCCTTCCTCAACGGGGTGTTCCTCGCGACACCGTCCCAGCTCATCGACCAGGCTGGTCAGGCCGCGATGCCCGCACTCCAGTGCTTGTAGACGAAATTCTTCGCTGCTCAAGCCTTCACGCTCCAGCACCATCTCCAGCAGAAGCTGCAGATTGGTACCGGTGATCACTTCACTTCCTTGTTTTTGCATCGCCAGGGTAGACGCGACACGAAACGGAGTGCCACCCAGCAGGTCAGTCAGAAAAATGATATTTTCCTTAGCGTCCAGTTCACTCACCGCTTGTTCAAGTTGCGAAGTGAGCAAGGCGGTGGTTGAGGTTTCTGGAAAGTCGATGGCGATAAACTGAGACTGTTCCCCCAGAATCTGTTTCATCGCCTTTTCCATTCCGCTGGCAAACCCGCCATGACCCGTCAAAATAATACCTAACATCTACAGCCCCTTGTATTTACAGGAAATGACAGAATTTTCCGACTACGCCGAGCACCACAGTAATGGCGATAAGACGCAGAGGACTCCAGCCACGACGAACCAACCAGAACATGGTTAATGTGTAGACCAGTGGCAGGAAAGCCGGCATCAGTTTGTCAATAACATCCGTCTGCAGTTTTACCACCGCATCACCTGCGGTAATTTCCAACGTGGTGTTAAGGCGAACGTAAGTTGCAACCAGGGCGCCAATCACCGTCATCCCAACGATGGATGCCGCATGCCCAACCTTCTTGGTATTGGCCTTAATCAGTGGGATGGCCGCGACGCCCATCCGATACGCGTAGTGTGCCAGGCCAAAACGCAAACCAAGATGGACAACGTTGAACATAACAATAAACACGACTGCGCCAAGAATAGACCCCTGTAGCGCCAGGCTGGCTCCGATCCCTCCGCAAATGGGCAGCAGCGTTAACCAGAACATCGCATCCCCGATGCCCCCGAGCGGTGCGCCTACGGCAATCTTGGTACTTTGAATACTGTTCACGTCCTGCTTGGAGCGTTCCATCGCGAGGATGATGCCAATAACAAACGTCACCAGAAACGGATGGGTATTAAAGAACCCCATATGGCCTTTCATTGAACGCGCAAGATCGCGTTTATTGGTGTGAATCTTTTTCAGTGCGGGCAACAGACCGTACAGCCATCCTGATGCCTGCATACGTTCGTAGTTAAAAGATGCCTGTAGCAGCATGGAACGCCAGGCTACGCGGTTGATGTCTTTTTTTGTCAGCTCCGCCCCAATGTTCTGATCTTCATAGATGTTTTCATTGGTGCCGGTAAGCAGCGTATCTTCGGTATCGGAAACGTTCGGCAGAGCCGTTTGGTTAGATTCCATCTTCGAATTCCTCTTTTTGTGCTACCGGGGCTGTAGGTTCAGGTGATTTACGCAGAAAATCGATCAGCGCCATTGCCAGTGCGGCGGCGGCGATAGCCAGTACCGGGAGCTTGAGCCAGGCAGCGGCAACAAAACCCAGAATAAAATAGGGGATATAGACGTTCTTCATCATGATTTTCAGCAGTACGGCAAAACCGATTGCTGGCATGATGCCGCCGGCGACGCCGAGGCCGTCAATCAGGCGTGTGGGTAGCACATCAATGGCGGTTTTGGCATGTTCCGCGCCAAAGTAAATCGGCAGGAAGGCGCATAAGAAGTAGAACGTCCCCAATGCCAGTAATGCCAGATAGTTCACCCGCTCAATTCCGGCTGTATCGGCATTCGCTGCCATCCGATCGCAGCGAGCCATAACACCCGACATCACGGAGAACAGGAAGGTAATCCCCATTTGAACCGCTACGGCGAATGGCACAGCCACACCAACGGCAACCTCTGGTTTTACGCCGGTCGTAATAGCAAATGTTGTTCCGACAATGGTCCCGATGATGACGTTTGGTGGCTGAGCACCCGCCAGTGGGGCCAGGCCCATCCACACCAGTTCCAGCGTACCACCGGTTAAAATACCGGTATGCAGATCGCCCAGTATCAGCCCGACCAGCGGTCCAAGAACCACCGGGCGGTGCATATGCGTTAACCCGTTGAACATATCCAGGCCTGCGATAAAGGCGAGAATACCCAACGCAAAAGCCTGCAACAGACTAATTTCCATTGTGAATTCCTCAGAGAAGTTTAAAGAGGTCCTGGGCGGGTTCGGTTGGTACGCCCTGAACGAAGCATTCCACGTCGGCGGCTTTCAGCCCGTTAAATGCCGTAATATCGTTCGCGTCTACAGAAACGGTTTTAGCGATTTGCTGCTTGCCGTTGGCGTAGTGCATATTGCCAACGTTGATGCGGTTAACCGGAACGCCGCCTTCAACCAGCCGTAAGAAGTCTGCGGGGGTTCTGCAGACCAGCAGAATTTTCTGACGATCGGCAGCACGGTGGATATTGTCGATCACTTTTTGTAGTGACCAGAAGCGCACGGCAATCCCTTCCGCGAGCACCATTTCCATCAGGTTTTGCTGAACCTGATCTTCAGCGACCTCATCATTGGCAACCAGAACCAGATTTGCCCCCGCAAATCCGACCCACTGCACACCGACCTGACCGTGAATTAAACGTTCGTCAATGCGACTTAATACAATGTTTGGCATAGTGTTTTTCTCTTTCTTTTTATGCGTTATGGGATGATGCGCCCTGGCAGGCACGGTGGTATTGCTGCAGTATGTCCTGAATATGGTTAATGATGAGTTCTCGTGGTGTGGCGTTGAGATCTCCCTCGCGCACTTTTACGTACTGCAACGGTAAATATTGGCTGATGAGCGGCAGCGGAATTGGCTCGTCTGCCAGGTTGCGTACCAGTCGGTCGAAGGCGTCATCAATCTGGCTGTCTGGCCAATAGTAACGAACCCGATCGGAGTAACTGTAACCTCGTGCCAGTCGACGTGCGTTGCCATCTCCGTGGTAATGGCTCTGCCAATATTCCGGGCGATCGAGCATCACGCTTTCCAGAACATGGCGTAGACCTGAGCAGGCCTTTGCTGGCAGTAATTCTTCTTCAATAGCGGCCAGTGAGAACAACGCTTCACGCAGGGCGAAGGTCAGGGCTGGGCCAACTTTCAGGATCGCAAAGTGATCTTTGACCAACTGGCGCAGTGACTGTGGTGTTTGATAATCGGTGGAATGCGCTTCAAAGACCAATGTGTCGTAGGCTTCTACCATCTTGCTTAAAGCAACGGCTTTTTGCGGCTGATAATCAATAATATGTGTGTGGTCAAATTCAACGCCGGGTTGCACCACCAGCGCGATAATGCGTGGCCAGATGGCGTCCAGACCCTGTTTTTCAAACGCATGATGATGAGCTTCCAGCGTGGCACGTGCCGCGTCAGGTGTAGTAACTTCCAGCTCCGTTAACGTTTCGTGGGCACCGCCGGGAACCGGAACCTCCGTGCCGATCACGTAAACCAGATCGGACTCGCCAAAATGTGCCTTACAGGTTTCTTCGGCAACCTTCGCCAGGCGTGCCGCGCGTTCAGCGACGATGGCATCCGTTAATGGAACAGGATCGCCCTGGCAGGACATGCTGCAATCCAGGTGGATTTTTTTAAATCCTGCAGCCACGTAGCTTTTAATGAGGTCGTCAGCATTGGCCATTGCCTGCTCTGCGGGTAGGTTTTGCCAACGGTTTGGTCCGAGATGGTCCCCACCCAGAATTAGCATTTCCTGAGGAAAGTCAAAAGATTCTGCCAGGCGACAGACAAAACTGCGAAAATCGGCTGGCGTCATACCGGTATAGCCGCCAAACTGGTCAACCTGATTGGACGTTGCTTCTATCAGCAACGGTGTATGGTTTGCATGGGCGTAGCGTATTGCTGATTCCAGTACCAATGGATGCGCGGAACAAACGGCATAAATCCCGTTTGCTTTCCCCCGTTTATGCTGCTCCACCATTTTAGTTAGATGTTTCACTTTCCTCTCCAGGTCAGATTGCTGCGACATCAATCTTTCGTTTTGTTTCATTTGATACTGATCCAAGTTGCCATAAAAATAAAACGAAAGATTCTTGTTTTCCGATCTGTTTCACAAAAGAAACATAATGAAAGGTTTCAGCGGCGATTCTATCGCTATCTGAGCCGGTTGTAGTGCTTGCAATCCGGTAAAAGAAAGGCGTTAATAGGCAAAACGAAATGAAACGAAAGAATTAACTAAAGGATCTCTTATGAGCAATACCGATTCTGCAAGTAAGCGGGTAACAGGTACCAGCGAGCGGCGCGAGCAGATTATCCAGCGGTTGCGACAGCAAGGAAGCGTGCAGGTGAACGATCTTTCTGTTTTATTTGGCGTCTCTACGGTGACGATCCGCAACGATCTGGCGTTTCTGGAAAAGCAGGGTATTGCCGTTCGTGCCTATGGTGGGGCGCTGATCTGTGACAGCAATACGCCGGGCGTGGAGCCTTCTGTTGAAGATAAGAGCTCGCTGAATACGGCGGTTAAACGCAGTATCGCCAAGGCTGCCGCTGAAATGATCAAACCAGGGCATCGCGTGATCCTGGATTCCGGCACTACGACCTATGAAATTGCCCGTCTGATGCGCCAGCATACCGATGTGATTGCGATGACCAATGGGATGAATGTCGCCAGTGCCTTGTTGGAAGCTGAAGGTGTCGAGCTGCTGATGACCGGTGGACATCTGCGTCGTCAGTCGCTGTCTTTTTATGGTGATCAGGCCGAGCAGTCTCTGCAGAATTACCACTTCGACATGCTGTTTCTTGGTGTTGATGCTATTGATTTAGAACGCGGTGTGAGTACGCACAATGAAGACGAAGCCCGGCTTAACCGTCGGATGTGCGAAGTGGCTGAGCGGATTATCGTGGTGACTGATTCCAGCAAATTCAATCGCTCCAGCCTGCATAAAATCATTGATACACAACGTATTCATACCATCATTGTGGATGAAGGTATTCCAGCGGAATGTCTACAAGAATTACACCGTAGCGGCGTCGAAGTGATCATTGTTCAGTGATGGCAGGGACAAATTCAGCAGTAGTGATGCCTATTCAGTTACAGACACAGGGCTGCTAATCGTTGAAATGCCGGATAGCAGCGCTAAAGCGCCTTATCCGGCCTACGGGACAGGGCGCTTATAGGCCGGAAAAATGCTCAGCCAGAGAAAATCAGGTCACCGGTGCCGGGTTAAACACCGCCAGCTGGTTGTGCAGTCCCCACTGATCCGAGAAGGTTTTCTTACGTCCGCTCGCCACGTCGAGAATGAACTCGAACAGCTTCAGACCGACATCTTCAATGGTTTCTTCACCGGTAGCGATGGTTCCGGCATTGATATCCATCAGATCAAACCAACGGTTGGCCAGTTCGGTGCGTGTTGCCATTTTAATCACCGGGACCGCCATCAGACCGTACGGTGTACCGCGACCGGTGGTGAACACCTGCACGGTGATCCCGGAGGCGACCTGTTGTGTACCGCACACAAAGTCACTGGCCGGTGTGGCTGCGTAAATCAGGCCGCGTTTGGTCGGACGCTGGCCCGGTGATAACACTTCCACAATGGCGCTCTTACCCGATTTGGCAATGGAGCCCAGCGCTTTTTCGACCACGTTTGCCAGACCGCCTTTCTTGTTGCCCGGAGAGGGGTTAGCGCTGCGGTCGGTTTGTCCCAAATCCAGGTAGTTATCGTACCAGGCCATTTCTTCGAGCAGGCGCTTGCCCACTTCTTCATTGATGGCGCGCGGCGTTAACAGGTGGATGGCGTCACGCACTTCAGTCACTTCCGAAAACATCACGGTGGCACCGCAGCGCACCAACAGATCGGACGCGTAGCCCACTGCCGGGTTAGCTGTGACGCCAGAAAACGCATCGCTGCCGCCGCACTGCATGCCGACCACCAGTTCAGAGGCCGGGCAGGTTTCTCGCTGACGCTGGTTGAGTTTTACCAGATGGCGCTCGGCAACCTGCAAAATGTCTTCAACCATCGATTTGAAGCCTACGTGTTTTTCATCCTGCAGGCTGACAATGCTGGCGCTGTCTACCGGGATGCTTTTCACATCGTGCGTGCCTTCTAACAGGCGTTCCGGCTGGAGTTTTTCGCAGCCGAGTCCGATAACCATCACTTCGCCACCGAAGTTGGGGTTCAGGGCAATGTTATGGATGGTACGAATTGGCACGATAGCGGCCGGTGCATTGATGGCTACACCGCAACCATACAGATGGTTCAGCCCCACCACGCCGTCAACGTTCGGGTATTTGGGCAGCAGATCGCGCTCAATGATTTTCACCACATAATCCACCACGCCCGCCACGCAGTGTACGCTGGTGGAGATGCCGAGCAGGTTCTTGGTGCCCACGCTGCCGTCGGCATTACGGTAGCCTTCGAAGGTGTAGCCTTCAAGAGGAGGAAGCGGCTCCGGCACTTTGGTTGCCAGCGGCAGCGTCTCCAGCGGCGGGGCTTTGGGCAGCTCAACCATTGACTCATCAATCCAACTACCGCGTGCGATGTCGCGAACGGCGTAACCGATCACTTCACCATAGCGCACGATTTCGCCGTGAACAGCAATATCCGTTAGCGCCACTTTATGACCCTGGGGAATATGTTCAATCAGCGCCAGTCCGTCCGGGAAACGTGTCCCGGCTTTCAGACCATTGTCATTGACAATAATCGCCACATTATCAGTGTCGTGTACTTTAATATAAAACGCCGTGGGCAATTCTTGTCTAATTTCGATGTCGGCCATTGTCCAGTATTCTCCAGCCAGGTGGTGATAATAGATATATATCGAATCTAATTATAAGTAATAAAGACTCAGTGTCGTGGAATAAGAATGTCAGGAGTTTTAATTTAAGAATGTGAGCGAGATCACTTAAACTTAGAAACGCCGCGCCACCAAGGGTATCAATACGTAAATGTGTGCATCAGCGCCCATGGTTATGTGCATATGCATAAAATAATATTTTAATATTATGCTTTTAATGAGCGTTTGCACAATGATTAACGACGCTGCGCTGATTATACTGAATCACGGTTTAATAGCGACTGATAAATAAAAGCGTATTTTATCTTACGGTAATTTATCAGCGTAAACATCCTTCAAAATAATAATAAAAATCTTTTTGTACCTGAGGTAAATAGAATGATACTGGATACGGTTGTAGAGAAAAAGAAAGGTACGCACACCCGATATTTAATACTGCTGATAATATTTATTGTCACTGCCGTAAACTATGCAGACCGCGCGACGTTGTCTATTGCCGGTACTGAAGTGGCCAAAGAGTTGCAGCTCAGTGCCATATCAATGGGTTACATTTTCTCCGCCTTCGGCTGGGCCTATTTGCTGATGCAAATTCCCGGCGGCTGGCTGCTCGACAAGTTTGGTTCGAAGAAAGTCTATACCTACAGTCTTTTCTTCTGGTCGCTGTTTACCTTCCTGCAGGGTTTTGTCGATATGTTCCCGCTGGCCTGGGCGGGGATCTCCATGTTTATCATGCGGTTTATGCTGGGCTTCTCGGAAGCGCCTTCCTTCCCGGCTAACGCCCGTATTGTTGCGGCCTGGTTCCCGACCAAAGAGCGTGGCACGGCCTCTGCGATTTTTAACTCCGCGCAGTATTTCTCACTGGCGCTGTTTTCACCGTTGCTGGGCTGGCTGACCTTCGCCTGGGGCTGGGAACACGTCTTTACCGTGATGGGCGTGATTGGCTTTGTGCTGACCGGACTGTGGGTAAAACTGATCCATAACCCTACCGATCACCCACGGATGTCGCAGGAAGAGCTGAAGTTTATCTCGGATAACGGCGCGGTAGTGGATATGGACCACAAGAAGCCGGGTGGTGCTGCGGCGAGCGGTCCGAAACTGCATTACATCAAGCAACTGCTGACAAACCGCATGATGCTGGGGGTGTTCTTTGGACAGTATTTTATCAACACCATCACCTGGTTCTTCCTGACCTGGTTCCCTATCTACCTAGTGCAGGAAAAAGGTATGTCGATCCTGAAAGTCGGCCTGGTCGCGTCTATTCCGGCACTGTGTGGATTTGCTGGTGGTGTACTGGGCGGCGTGTTCTCGGATTACCTGATTAAACGCGGCGCCAGCATCACCCTGGCGCGTAAGCTGCCGATCGTGCTCGGAATGCTGCTCGCCTCAACCATTATCCTGTGCAATTACACGGATAATACCACCTTCGTAGTGGCGCTGATGGCGCTGGCGTTCTTCGGTAAAGGTTTTGGCGCGCTGGGTTGGCCGGTGATTTCCGATACCGCCCCGAAAGAGATTGTGGGTCTGTGCGGTGGCGTGTTTAACGTATTTGGTAACGTGGCTTCTATCGTAACCCCGCTGGTGATTGGTTACCTGGTGAGCGAGCTGCACTCATTTAATGCTGCGCTGGTATTTGTAGGGTGCTCGGCGCTGATGGCGATGGTTTGCTACCTGTTTATTGTCGGTGACATTAAACGTATGGAATTGCAGAAATAAACAAAGGTATAGGCGATGAATAACACGATTTTCCCAAACAAATTTAAAGCGGCACTTGCGGCGCATCAGGTTCAGATTGGCTGCTGGTCCGCGCTGGCAAGCCCGATCAGTACCGAAGTATTAGGCTTGGCCGGTTTTGACTGGCTGGTGCTGGACGGTGAACATGCGCCAAACGATATCTCGACGTTTATCCCACAGCTGATGGCGCTGAAAGGCAGTTCCAGCGCGCCGGTTGTACGTGTGCCGACCAACGAGCCGGTGATCATCAAGCGTCTGCTGGATATTGGTTTCTATAACTTCCTGATTCCGTTTGTTGAGACCGAAGAAGATGCGGTGAACGCCGTGGCATCTACCCGCTATCCGCCGGAAGGTATTCGCGGCGTATCGGTTTCTCACCGCGCCAATATGTTTGGCACCGTGCCGGACTACTTCGCACAGTCAAACAAAAACATCACCATCATCGTGCAGATCGAAAGTCAGCAGGGTGTTGATAACGTGGATGCGATTGCCGCAACCGAAGGCGTGGACGGTATTTTCGTCGGCCCAAGCGACCTGGCCGCCGCGTTAGGCCACCTGGGCAATGCCTCCCATCCGGAAGTGCAAAAGGCGATTCAGCACATCTTTGCGGTCGCGAAAAAGCACGGTAAGCCAAGCGGCATTCTGGCACCGGTTGATGCAGATGCCCGTCGCTATCTGGACTGGGGCGCGACGTTTGTTGCCGTCGGTAGCGATCTCGGCGTGTTCCGTTCAGCGACGCAAAAACTGGCTGATTCTTTTAAGAAATAACCACCATCGACAGTATAGAGAGATAAAGACATGACAATGAAAGTAGGTTTTATTGGCCTCGGTATTATGGGTAAACCAATGAGTAAAAACCTCCTCAAGGCAGGTTACTCGCTGGTGGTTGCTGACCGTAACCCAGAAGCGATTGCGGAAGTCATCGCCGCAGGCGCAGAAACCGCTACCACGGCGAAAGCCATTGCCGAACAGTGCGATGTGATTATCACCATGCTGCCGAATTCTCCACACGTAAAAGAAGTGGCGTTGGGCGAAGGCGGTATCATCGAAGGCGCGAAGCCGGGCACCGTTCTGATCGACATGAGTTCAATCGCCCCGTTAGCCAGTCGTGAAATCAGCGATGCGCTGAAAGCGAAAGGCGTGGATATGCTGGATGCACCGGTGAGTGGCGGCGAACCGAAGGCGATTGATGGCACGTTGTCGGTGATGGTCGGTGGTGATAAAGCGATTTTCGACAAGTACTACGATCTGCTGAAAGCGATGGCGGGTTCTGTGGTGCATACCGGCGACATTGGCGCGGGTAACGTCACTAAGCTGGCAAACCAGGTGATCGTGGCGCTGAATATTGCGGCGATGTCTGAAGCGCTGACCCTGGCGACCAAAGCGGGTGTGAACCCGGATCTGGTGTATCAGGCTATTCGCGGCGGACTGGCGGGCAGCACCGTGCTGGATGCCAAAGCGCCGATGGTGATGGACCGTAACTTTAAACCGGGTTTCCGTATTGACCTGCACATCAAAGATCTGGCGAATGCGCTGGATACCTCACACGGCGTGGGTGCACAGCTGCCGCTGACTGCAGCGGTAATGGAAATGATGCAGGCGCTGCGCGCTGACGGGCTGGGAACGGCTGACCACAGTGCGTTGGCATGCTACTACGAAAAACTGGCGAAAGTGGAAGTCACTCGCTAACAAGAAGGGCGCGACTATGCGCCCTGTAATTCTTGCCTCGCGCGGCACTGTCAGGCTACATAACTATGAAAATCGTAATTGCCCCAGACTCTTATAAAGAAAGCCTTTCTGCCACCGAGGTAGCGCAGGCGATAGAAAAAGGATTTCGGGAAATTTTTCCCGATGCGTACTATGTTTCTGTTCCGGTCGCCGATGGCGGCGAAGGGACCGTTGAAGCGATGATTGCCGCCACGCAGGGAACGGAACATTTCGCGTGGGTAACGGGACCGTTGGGCGAAAAAGTGAATGCCAGCTGGGGCATGTCCGGAGACGGTAACACCGCGTTTATCGAAATGGCGGCAGCCAGTGGGCTGGCGCTGGTCCCTCCAGAAAAACGCAACCCCTTAGTCACCACGTCGCGTGGTACCGGGGAGTTGATTCTCAAGGCGCTGGAAAGCGGCGCGCAAAATATCATTATTGGTATTGGCGGCAGTGCGACCAACGACGGTGGTGCGGGTATGGTACAGGCGCTGGGGGCAAAACTCTGTGACGCCAACGGTACTGACATTGGCTTTGGCGGCGGTTGCCTGAATAGCCTGAATACCATTGATATCTCGGGTCTGGACCCGCGCTTAAAAACCTGTTCGATTCGTGTTGCTTGTGATGTGACGAATCCATTGACCGGCGAAAACGGTGCGTCCCGCATTTTTGGTCCGCAGAAGGGCGCGACTGAAGAACGCATTATCGAGCTGGATCGTAATTTGTCTCACTTTGCCGACATCATAAAAAAATCGTTGCGCGTTGATGTGAAAAATGTGCCCGGAGCCGGAGCCGCTGGCGGTATGGGGGCGGCATTAATGGCATTTTTAGGTGCAGAACTGCGTAGCGGGATAGAGATTGTGACCCAGGCGCTGAATCTGGAAGAGCATATTCACGACTGTACGCTGGTGGTTACCGGTGAAGGACGCCTCGACAGCCAGAGTATTCACGGCAAAGTGCCTGTCGGCGTGGCAAGTGTGGCGAAGAAATACCACAAGCCGGTGATCGGTATTGCGGGCAGCCTGACACGCGATGTGGGCGTGGTGCATCAATATGGTATCGATGCCGTGTTTAGCGTATTGACCAGCATAGGTACGCTGGAAGAGGCCTTCCGGGGAGCATTTGATAATATTTATCGGTCATCCAGAAACATCGCCGCTACGTTGGCGATAGGAATGCGCAGTGCGGGGTGACATTGGCCCGCAAACCCTCTATACTTCGCGCCGAAGCTGACCAGACAGTCGCCGCTTCGTCGTCGTCCTCTTCGGGGGAGACGGGCGGAGGGGAGGAAAGTCCGGGCTCCATAGGGCAGGGTGCCAGGTAACGCCTGGGGGGGAAACCCACGACCAGTGCAACAGAGAGCAAACCGCCGATGGCCCACGCAAGTGGGATCAGGTAAGGGTGAAAGGGTGCGGTAAGAGCGCACCGCGCGGCTGGTAACAGTCCGTGGCACGGTAAACTCCACCCGGAGCAAGGCCAAATAGGGGTTCACAAGGTACGGCCCGTACTGAACCCGGGTAGGCTGCTTGAGCCAGTGAGCGATTGCTGGCCTAGATGAATGACTGTCCACGACAGAACCCGGCTTATCGGTCAGCTTCACTCTTTATAAAACCCCGCTTCGGCGGGTTTTTGCTTTACGGCAGGCAACAAGATGAATGACTGTCCACGACGCTATGCTCAAAAGAACGCGGCTTATCGGTCAGCGTCAACTATTAAGGAAATCCTCGTCAGAAATGGCGAGGGTTTTTGCTTTTATGGCGTGTTTTTTATGCCTGCTGGCCCCGATTTTTTGTAGGCCGGATAAGGTGCTTGCACCGCCATCCGGCAAATTTGCGGTAAATCTCATTTTTATTTTCCCGTTATTTATTCGAAAACGTCTTTTTCAGCGGCAAAGGGGTTGCTGAAAAGTTCCAGTTTTGTGACAGCTAACACAAAACGCTTATCGATACGTTTCGCTATAGAAAAAACACACGCAATCGATCGAAATCACAAAATTACTTGCTGTGAAAATACCAAAAACCAGCGTTAATTTATTGTTGCATTTGATAATTTATTGTTTGTTTTGTTTTGAATAATGATAAATGCAATGTTTCTTTACAAACAAATAAGGCAAAATAGTGTGATGCATGGCGTTATTTAACCACGATAATAATTAAATTATAATTTTATTTGATAAATTGCTCATTAAATTTAAACGTTATCCCGACCGATAATTACTCTGTAATTGCTTGAATTATCATCTTTCAACCGTCGGTTAAATAACCGTTAACGTGCATGTGTTATCGCCATAAATTTTCGTTATCCCCCCATCTTTTTTTGATTAAAGTCAGGTTAAAGTGAGATCGTTTTTCTTCATTGCATTGATAAATAACGATTTTATTGGTTTATAATAATCTTACAAAATGTAAGTGAAGGGGATTTGTGAGTGGTCGCACATATCCGTGAACGTTTAATTTGGTACACTTCCTGCCGTCAACAAAGTAATTAGAGCAGGCCGATATGAATACTATTTCTCTCCCTAAAACACAGCACTTAGTGGTCTTTCAGGAAGTCATTAGAAGTGGTTCTATCGGCTCAGCTGCAAAAGAATTAGGTTTAACTCAACCCGCAGTAAGCAAAATCATTAATGATGTTGAGGCTTATTTTGGTATTGAGTTGGTGGTGCGTAAAAATACAGGCGTCACATTGACCCAAGCCGGTCAGGTGATGCTCTCATGGTCTGAATCTATTACCCGTGAAATGAAAAACATGGTTGATGAGATGAATAGCATGACGAGCAATGCGGTTGTTGATGTGTCGTTCGGTTTCCCCTCACTGATCGCCTTTACCATCATGTCCGGCATGATTAAGAAGTTTAAAGAGGTGTTCCCGAACGCGCAGGTTTCCATGTATGAAGCCCAGCTTTCCTCTTTCTTACCAGCGGTTCGTGATGGGCGTCTGGACTTTGCAATCGGCACGTTAAGCGATGAGATGAAATTGCACGACCTGCATGTGGAGCCGCTGTTCGAGTCAGAATTTGTTCTGGTTGCCAGTAAGTCCCGAACACGCACCGGCATCACTACGCTGAGCGCATTGCAAAATGAACAGTGGGTGTTGCCGCAAACGAATATGGGTTACTACAGCGAGCTTCTTACTACGTTACAAAAAAATGGCATCAGCAGTGAAAACATCGTTAAAACAGACTCGGTCGTCACAATTTATAATCTTGTTCTCAATGCTGATTTCTTAACAGTAATTCCCTGCGATATGACCACTCCATTTGGTTCAAACCAGTTTATTACTATTCCGGTAGAAGAGGCCTTACCGGTCGCGCGTTACGCCGCCGTCTGGTCTAAAAATTATCGAATTAAAAAAGCAGCATCAATTTTGGTGGAATTAGCCAAAGAATATTCATCATATAATTGCCAGCGACGAAAGCAATTAATTGAAGTTGATTAAAGATTAAACTCGATTTAATACGGAATTAATGCCATCGGTCTATATCAGACGTTGGTCACGGCTATCTATTTACTTTAATACCCAGGTAAGAGGTTCTAATGCACATTACATACGATCTCCCAGTTGCAATTGAAGATATCCTCGAAGCGAAAAAAAGACTGGCGGGGAAAATTTATAAAACGGGAATGCCTCGCTCTAACTATTTTAGTGAACGTTGCAAAGGGGAAATTTTCCTTAAGTTTGAGAACATGCAGCGTACTGGTTCATTTAAAATTCGCGGCGCCTTTAACAAGCTCAGTTCTTTAACTGAAGCGGAAAGATGTAAAGGCGTGGTGGCCTGCTCTGCAGGTAACCATGCGCAAGGGGTTTCCCTCTCTTGTGCGATGCTCGGTATTGACGGCAAAGTGGTGATGCCAAAAGGCGCACCGAAGTCTAAAGTGGCTGCTACCTGCGACTACTCCGCAGAAGTTGTGCTGCACGGTGACAACTTCAACGACACGATCGCTAAAGTGAGCGAGATTGTTGAAACTGAAGGCCGCATCTTTATTCCGCCTTATGATGATCCGAAAGTGATTGCCGGTCAGGGGACTATCGGTCTGGAAATTCTGGAAGATCTGTATGATGTCGATAACGTGATTGTGCCAATTGGTGGCGGCGGACTGATTGCCGGTATTGCGATAGCCATTAAATCTATCAACCCGACCATTAAAATTATTGGCGTACAGTCTGAAAACGTTCACGGCATGGCGGCTTCTTTCCACGCTGGAGAAATAACCACGCACCGAACGACCGGGACCCTGGCGGATGGTTGTGACGTCTCCCGCCCGGGTACTTTGACCTATGAAATCGTTCGTGAGTTAGTGGATGACATTGTCCTGGTCAGCGAAGATGAAATTCGCAACAGTATGGTGGCATTAATTCAGCGAAATAAAGTTGTGACAGAAGGCGCTGGCGCGCTGGCATGTGCTGCATTATTAAGCGGGAAATTAGATAGCTACATCCAGAATAGAAAAACAGTCAGCATTATTTCTGGCGGTAATATCGACCTTTCTCGTGTATCCCAAATTACTGGTTTAGTTGACGCTTAATATATTTCGTTGAGGATAGGATATGAGTACTACTGATAGCATTGTATCCAGCCAGACAAAACAATCGTCCTGGCGCAAATCGGACACCACCTGGACACTGGGTTTATTTGGTACAGCCATCGGCGCCGGGGTGTTGTTCTTCCCTATCCGCGCAGGCTTTGGCGGGCTGATCCCCATTCTGTTAATGCTGGTGTTAGCGTACCCCATCGCGTTCTATTGCCACCGTGCACTGGCGCGCCTGTGTCTTTCCGGTTCTAACCCTTCCGGCAACATCACCGAAACGGTTGAAGAGCATTTTGGTAAAACGGGCGGCGTGGTCATCACGTTCCTCTACTTCTTTGCGATTTGCCCACTGCTGTGGATTTATGGCGTCACCATTACCAACACCTTTATGACCTTCTGGGAAAACCAGTTGCAGATGCCAGCGCTTAATCGTGGCTTCGTCGCGCTGTTCCTGCTGCTGTTGATGGCATTCGTCATCTACTTCGGTAAAGATCTGATGGTTAAAGTGATGAGCTTCCTGGTATGGCCATTCATTGCCAGCCTGGTACTTATCTCTCTGTCCCTGATCCCTTACTGGAACTCAGCGGTTATCCAGCAGGTGGATCTCAGCAATATAGCGTTGACCGGGCATGACGGTATTCTGGTCACCGTATGGCTGGGTATTTCCATCATGGTGTTCTCCTTCAACTTCTCGCCAATTGTTTCCTCTTTCGTGGTGTCTAAACGCGAAGAGTATGAAAAAGATTATGGCCGCGAATTTACCGAGCAGAAATGTTCCAAGATCATCTCCCGTGCCAGTATGCTGATGGTTGCAGTGGTCATGTTCTTCGCCTTTAGCTGCCTGTTCACGCTGTCTCCGGCAAATATGGCCGAAGCCAAAGCGCAGAACATTCCGGTACTGTCATACCTGGCGAACCACTTTGCTTCACTGTCCGGCACCAAGTCGACCTTCGCGACCGTTCTGGAATACGGTGCTTCTATCATCGCACTGGTCGCTATCTTCAAATCTTTCTTCGGCCACTATCTGGGCACGCTGGAAGGTCTGAACGGTCTGGTCCTGAAGTTTGGTTATAAAGGTGATAAGAACAAAGTCTCTGTTGGCAAACTTAACACCATCAGCATGATCTTCATCATGGGTTCCACCTGGGTTGTGGCTTACGCCAACCCGAACATCCTGGACCTGATTGAAGCGATGGGCGCGCCAATTATCGCCTCACTGCTCTGCTTGCTGCCGATGTATGCCATCCGTAAAGCGCCGTCTCTGGCGAAATACCGTGGCCGTCTGGATAACGTGTTTGTTACTGCGATTGGTCTGCTGACTATCCTGAACATCGTCTACAAACTGTTTTAATCCTTAAGCTCAGGATGAGCGGAGTAGTGAAATGAATGAGTTTCCGGTAGTACTGGTTATTAATTGTGGTTCATCTTCCATTAAATTCTCAGTGCTGGATGCAGCCAACTGTGATGTTTTAATGGCGGGAATTGCAGACGGTATTAACTCTGAAAATGCGTTCATAGCAATTAATGGTGGGGAGCCGGCTAAGCTGGCTCACCACAGCTACGAAGACGCATTAAAGGCTATTGCCGCTGAACTGGAACAACGTAATTTAATGGATAGCGTGGCCTTAATTGGCCACCGCATTGCCCACGGTGGAAGTATCTTTACGGAATCAGCGATAATTACAGATGACGTTATCGACAATATTCGTCGGGTATCTCCTTTAGCACCATTACATAATTATGCGAACCTGAGCGGGATTGAATCCGCACAGCATCTTTTCCCGGGTGTACAGCAGGTGGCGGTATTTGATACCAGCTTCCACCAGACGATGGCACCTGAAGCCTATCTGTACGGTTTACCGTGGAAATATTACGAGGAGCTGGGTGTTCGTCGTTATGGCTTCCACGGCACGTCGCACCGCTATGTTTCTCAGCGAGCGCACGAGCTTCTCGACCTCCAGGATGATGATTCTGGCCTGGTTGTCGCGCACCTGGGTAACGGCGCGTCCATCTGTGCGGTCCGTAACGGACAAAGCGTGGATACCTCAATGGGTATGACGCCGCTGGAAGGACTGATGATGGGTACGCGTAGCGGTGATGTGGACTTTGGCGCGATGGCGTGGATCGCCAGTGAAACCAATCAGACGCTGAGCGACCTTGAGCGTGTCGTCAATAAAGAGTCTGGCCTGCTGGGTATTTCCGGTTTGTCCTCTGACTTACGTACGCTGGAAAAAGCCTGGCACGAAGGACACGAGCGTGCGCAGCTGGCGATTAAAACCTTTGTGCATCGTATTGCACGCCATATCGCCGGACATGCTGCATCGTTACATCGTCTTGATGGGATTATTTTCACCGGCGGCATTGGTGAAAACTCAGTCTTAATTCGCCGTCTGGTGATTGAACATCTGGCCGTATTAGGTGTGAATATCGACAGCGAAATGAATAGTCTGCCAAATTCTCATGGCGAGAGAATTATCTCTGCTAATGATGCTCGAGTTATTTGTGCAGTTATTCCGACGAATGAAGAGAAAATGATTGCTCGTGATGCCATTCATTTAGGCAGAATTAACACACCAGTAGAATTTGCATAATTAATTTTCTGTAGAGAGATTATTTTTCATGAAGGTAAATATCGATACCAGCGATATGCTGTATGCCGACGCGTGGCTTGGCTTTAAAGGTACGGACTGGAAAGAAGAAATTAATGTCCGTGATTTTATTCAGCATAACTACACGCCTTATGAAGGGGATGAATCTTTCCTCGCCGAAGCGACGCCGGCAACCACCGCATTGTGGGAAAAAGTCATGGCGGGCATCCGTATTGAAAACTCGACGCATGCGCCGGTAGATTTCGATACCAATATTGCCACTACGATCACCGCGCACGATGCCGGTTATATTGAACAAGAACTGGAAAAGATCGTCGGTCTGCAAACGGATAAGCCGCTGAAGCGTGCGCTGCATCCGTTTGGCGGCATCAACATGATCAAAAGCTCTTTTGATGCTTACGGTCGTGAAATGGATGCTGATTTTGAGTACCAGTATACCGAACTGCGTAAAACCCATAACCAGGGCGTGTTCGACGCGTATTCCCCGGATATGCTGCGCTGCCGTAAGTCCGGCGTATTAACCGGTCTGCCGGATGGCTATGGCCGTGGTCGTATCATTGGCGATTACCGCCGTGTTGCGTTGTACGGTATTCGCTACCTGGTGCGTGAACGCGAGCAGCAGTTTGCCGATCTCCAGTCAAATCTGGAGTGGGGGCAGAATCTGGAGGCGACGATTCGCCTGCGTGAAGAGCTGTCTGAGCACCGTCGTGCGCTGCTGCAAATGCAGGAAATGGCGGCGAAGTACGGTTGCGATATTTCCCGTCCGGCGCGTAACGCACAGGAAGCCGTACAGTGGGTGTATTTTGCTTATCTGGCCGCGGTGAAATCGCAGAACGGCGGCGCGATGTCGCTGGGCCGTACTGCATCGTTCCTCGACATTTACATTGAGCGCGACTTCAAAGCCGGTATCTTAAACGAGCAGCAGGCGCAGGAGTTGATCGACCACTTCATCATGAAGATCCGCATGGTGCGCTTCCTGCGTACTCCGGAATTCGACACCCTGTTCTCCGGCGATCCTATCTGGGCGACCGAAGTTATTGGTGGGATGGGGCTGGACGGCCGCACGCTGGTCACCAAAAACTCGTTCCGCTACCTGCATACGCTGCACACCATGGGACCGGCACCTGAGCCGAACCTGACGGTGCTGTGGTCTGAAGGCTTACCGATTGCCTTCAAAAAATATGCCGCACAGGTGTCTATCGTCACGTCGTCTTTACAGTATGAAAATGACGATCTGATGCGCGCTGACTTTGAAAGCGATGACTATGCCATTGCCTGCTGCGTCAGCCCGATGGTCATCGGCAAACAAATGCAGTTCTTTGGTGCGCGTGCCAACCTCGCCAAAACATTGCTGTACGCAATCAACGGCGGTGTGGATGAGAAGCTGAAAATCCAGGTCGGGCCGAAAACTGCGCCGCTGATGGATGACGTGCTGGATTACGACACGGTGATGGAGAGCCTGGACCACTTTATGGACTGGCTGGCCGTGCAGTACATCAGTGCGCTGAACATCATTCACTATATGCACGACAAGTACAGCTACGAAGCCTCGCTGATGGCGCTGCACGATCGTGATGTTTATCGCACCATGGCATGCGGTATGGCGGGTCTGTCCGTTGCTGCGGACTCCTTGTCGGCTATCAAGTACGCTCGCGTCAAACCGATCCGTGATGAAAACGGCCTGGCGGTCGACTTCGAAATTGAAGGTGACTATCCGCAGTACGGTAACAACGATGAGCGCGTAGACAGCATTGCCTGCGACCTGGTTGAACGCTTTATGAAGAAAATTAAAGTGTTGCCAACCTATCGCAACGCGGTGCCGACGCAGTCCATTCTGACCATCACCTCTAACGTGGTGTACGGCCAGAAAACCGGGAATACCCCGGACGGGCGTCGCGCAGGTACGCCGTTTGCGCCAGGTGCGAACCCGATGCACGGCCGCGATCGCAAAGGTGCCGTCGCCTCGTTGACCTCGGTGGCTAAACTGCCGTTTACCTATGCCAAAGATGGTATCTCGTACACCTTCTCGATTGTGCCGGCTGCACTGGGCAAAGAAGATAGCGTGCGTAAAACCAACCTGGTCGGTCTGCTGGACGGTTATTTCCATCATGAAGCGCATGTCGAAGGCGGTCAGCACCTGAACGTCAACGTCATGAACCGCGAAATGCTGATGGATGCTATTGAGCACCCGGAAAACTATCCGAACCTGACGATCCGCGTGTCTGGCTATGCGGTGCGCTTTAACGCGCTAACCCGCGAACAGCAGCAGGACGTTATTTCACGCACTTTCACCCAGGCGCTTTAACGCCGGAGGGTTTATGAGAAAAGTTATTGCAACCGACTGTGCGCCAGGGGCGATTGGGCCTTACGTACAGGGCGTGGATCTGGGCAGCATGGTGTTGACCTCAGGTCAAATCCCGGTATGTCCGCAGACCGGTGAAGTTGCCGAACACGTGACCGATCAGGCGCGTCAGAGTCTGGAAAACGTGAAAGCGATCGTTGAGTCCGCCGGTTTGAAAGTGAACGATATCGTGAAGACCACCGTTTTCGTGGCCGATCTGAACGACTTCGCCACCATTAATCAGGTGTATCAGCAGTTCTTTGATGAGCACGAGGCTATCTATCCGGCACGCAGCTGTGTGCAGGTTGCTCGCTTGCCGAAGGATGTGAAGCTGGAGATTGAAGCCATCGCCGTACGCGGCGACACGGTGTAACTCCCCGCGGGGCGATCGTCAGGATCGCCCCGATCCCGTTAATGAGTGTGAAACCTGGTCTTCACTGAACGGCAATCCGAGGGTGTGGATATGATTAGCGCATTCGATATTTTTAAGATTGGCATTGGACCTTCCAGCTCCCATACCGTGGGGCCAATGAACGCAGGTAAAAGCTTTATCGACCAACTGGTCAGTAGCGGAGAATTGCACCAGACCACGCGCATTGTGGTCGATCTTTATGGTTCACTCTCCCTGACCGGAAAAGGTCATGCGACCGATGTCGCCATCATGATGGGCCTCGCAGGTAACAGTCCGCAAAACGTGCAGATTGATACCATTGCGGGTTTTACCCAGGACGTGGCCCGTACCGGACGTCTCCCGGTGGCAGAGGGCACGCATATCGTTGATTTCCCTCCTGCTGAGAACATTCTCTTCCATAGCGAAACGCTCCCGCGCCATGAAAATGGTATGCGCATCACCGCGTGGAACAGCAACGAGACGCTATTAAGCAAAACCTATTACTCCGTTGGCGGTGGTTTTATCGTTGAGGAGGATCACTTTGGTCAGGCGCACGACGTTGAAGCGCATGTGCCGTACAATTTCCATTCTGCCAGCGAGCTGCTGAAACTGTGTGAGCGAAACGGGCTTTCCGTTTCCGGCCTGATGATGCAAAACGAGCTGGCGATGCGCAGTAAAGATGAGATTGACGCGGGTTTTGCGGCAATCTGGGATGTCATGCACGCCGGTATCGAGCGCGGCATGAACACCGAAGGCGTCCTGCCCGGTCCGCTTAACGTTCCGCGTCGCGCCGTGGCATTACGTCGGTTGCTGGTTTCCAGCGACAATCTGTCCAGTGACCCAATGAACGTCATCGACTGGATTAACATGTTCGCACTGGCCGTGAGCGAAGAGAACGCCGCCGGGTGCCGGGTTGTTACCGCCCCGACAAACGGTGCGTGTGGCATTATCCCCGCCGTGCTGGCCTATTACGACAAGTTCCGCCGCCCGGTGAATGCGAACTCCATCGCCCGTTATTTACTGGCCGCGGGGGCGATAGGCGCGCTGTATAAGATGAATGCGTCTATCTCTGGGGCCGAAGTGGGCTGCCAGGGTGAGATTGGTGTGGCCTGTTCCATGGCTGCCGCCGGACTGACAGAACTGCTTGGCGGGAGCCCTGCGCAGGTCTGTATTGCCGCTGAAATCGCCATGGAGCATAACCTGGGGTTAACCTGCGATCCGGTCGCCGGACAGGTGCAAATTCCGTGCATTGAACGTAATGCGATCAACGCAGTAAAAGCGGTTAACGCCGCGCGTATGGCGCTGCGCCGCACGTCAGAACCTCGGGTGTCGCTCGATAAAGTTATCGAGACGATGTATGAAACTGGCAAAGACATGAACGATAAATACCGCGAAACCTCGCGCGGCGGTCTGGCGATCAAAGTAGTGTGTATGTGAGTTAATCAAAATAGCATGACCAAAAAGGTGCACAGAAGTGCACCTTTTTTTGTTGTGATCTGCTTCAAAAACAGAAATCGATCCCACCTTTGATGTTTTCAAGAGAAAATCTTTCTTTACCTGTAGGGATTATAGGGTTTTGTTTGTGAAGTTTTTCTCTGACCCTGAGCGTATGATTTTCTTCATTCTAAGAGCTCGCCTGCATCTTATGAATTGCGTATCGCCTTGACGCAATACGAAAAAAATAAAAAAACCTCTACCTACACATTAAGCGGGAAATTATGGAAACGGCTACGAATAACAGCGTAATACTCGACGCATCCGCTCCGGCGCGCCGGGCGGGAATGACCGAAAGTGAATGGCAGGAAGCCATTAAATTCGACAGCATGGACACCGGTTGGGTCATTATGAGTATCGGTATGGCGATTGGCGCGGGGATTGTTTTTCTTCCCGTCCAGGTGGGTCTGATGGGGTTGTGGGTATTCCTGCTGTCCTCGATTATCGGCTATCCCGCGATGTATTTGTTCCAGCGTCTGTTCATCAACACGCTGGCTGAATCTCCTGAGTGCAAAGATTACCCAAGCGTCATTAGCGGTTATTTAGGCAAAAACTGGGGCATCCTGTTAGGGGCGTTGTATTTTGTGATGTTGGTTATCTGGATGTTTGTTTATTCCACCGCCATCACTAACGACAGCGCTTCGTATCTGCATACATTTGGCGTGACCGAAGGGTTACTGTCCGACAGCCCGTTCTATGGCCTGGTGCTGATTTGCATCCTGGTGGCTATCTCGTCACGCGGTGAAAAATTACTGTTTAAAATCTCCACCGGCATGGTGTTGACCAAGCTGCTGGTCGTTGCCGCCCTTGGCGTGTCGATGGTCGGGATGTGGCATTTACATAACGCTGGCTCGCTGCCGCCGATGGGGCTGCTGATCAAGAATGCGATTATTACGCTGCCCTTTACGCTGACCTCGATTCTGTTTATTCAAACCTTAAGCCCGATGGTTATCTCGTACCGTTCTCGCGCAAAATCCATTGAGGTCGCGCGTCATAAAGCGCTGCGCGCCATGAACATCGCGTTTGGCATACTGTTTGTCACTGTCTTCTTCTACGCCGTCTCTTTCACCCTGGCAATGGGCCATGATGAAGCGGTGAAAGCCTACGAGCAGAACATTTCCGCCCTGGCGATTGCCGCACAGTTTATTAGCGGCGACGGCGCGGGTTGGGTGAAAATCGTCAGCGTTATTCTGAACATTTTTGCCGTGATGACCGCCTTCTTCGGTGTGTACTTAGGCTTCCGTGAAGCGACTCAAGGCATTGTGATGAATGTGCTGCGTCGCTACATGCCTGCTGAGAAGATCAACGAAATCTTCGTTCAGCGCGGCATCATGGTCTTCGCTATTTTACTGGCCTGGAGTGCAATTGTGCTCAATGCGCCGGTACTGAGCTTCACCTCTATTTGTAGCCCAATCTTCGGCATGGTGGGCTGTTTGATCCCGGCCTGGCTGGTCTACAAAGTTCCTGCACTGCACAAATATAAAGGCGCTTCCCTGTACCTGATCATCATCACAGGCCTGCTGTTGTGCGTTTCTCCGTTCCTGGCATTTTCTTGAGTTATCTGAGTGAAGGTCGTTGCTATGTTTGAGACTACATTGAATCCATTATGGGACTGTTTTATCCGCGCGGTGCAGGAAGAAGTCAAACCTGCCCTGGGCTGCACCGAACCTATCTCTCTGGCTTTGGCGGCGGCAGTCGCATCCGCTGAGCTGAACGGCGCGGTTGAACGCATTGATGCGTGGGTCTCACCCAACCTGATGAAAAACGGCATGGGCGTGACCGTACCGGGCACCGGAATGGTAGGGTTGCCCGTCGCCGCTGCGCTGGGTGCGCTGGGTGGCAATGCCCACGCGGGTTTAGAAGTGCTGAAGGATGCGTCCGCAGAGGCCATAGCCGACGCCAAAGCCATGCTGGCTGCCGGAAACGTGGCGGTGATGCTGCAGCAACCTTGCGAAGATATTCTCTTCTCACGCGCTAAGGTGTACAGCCGTGACGGGTGGGCGTGCGTCACGATTGTTGGCGGTCATACCAACATTGTGCACATCGAAACCCATAATGGTGTGGTGTTCAGTAAAGAAGAACAGACGCAGGATGAAGAGCTGGATTCGCCGCTGGCGGTGTTATCCCACACCTCGCTGGAAGAGATTCTGGCGTTTGTGAATGCGGTGCCGTTTGAGTCCATCCGCTTTATTCTGCAGGCGGCAAAACTAAACGGGGCGCTGTCTCAGGAAGGGTTACGCGGGACATGGGGATTACATATCGGTGCTACGCTGGAGAAGCAGTGTGCCCGTGGCCTGCTGGCAAACGATCTTTCAACCGCTATTCTGATCCGTACCAGTGCGGCGTCGGATGCGAGAATGGGCGGCGCGACGCTGCCGGCGATGAGTAACTCCGGTTCCGGGAACCAGGGGATCACCGCCACGGTTCCGGTGATGGTGGTGGCCGAGCACTTTGGTGCGGATGATGAAAAACAGGCGCGTGCGCTGATGTTGTCACACCTGAGTGCAATCTATATCCATCATCAGCTTCCTCGCTTGTCGGCTCTGTGTGCGGCAACGACGGCGGCGATGGGCGCGGCGGCGGGGATGGCATGGCTGGTGGATGGGCGCTATAACACCATCGCCATGGCGATCAGCAGCATGATTGGCGATGTGAGTGGGATGATTTGCGATGGCGCGTCAAACAGCTGTGCGATGAAAGTGTCTACCAGCGCGTCGGCGGCATGGAAGGCGGTACTCATGGCGCTGGACGATACGGCAGTGACCGGTAACGAAGGGATTGTGGCGCATAATGTCGAGCAATCTATTGCGAATCTGTGTGCGCTGGCATGTCGTTCGATGCAGGAAACCGACAAGCAGATCATTGAGATCATGGCCAGCAAAGCGCATTAATCTGTAGGCCGGGTAAGGCGTAACCGCCACCCGGCGTCAGTCTGAGCCGCCTTATCAGGCGGCGTCTTCTTCTTCCTGCCTTTGCTCGGCATCGGCAACAATCGCTTCCAGTTCCGTCAGCATATCTTCATAGCCAAAGGTTTTGGTCTGGACGACCGTGTCCTGAATTTTGGCTTTGACCGCCGGCTTACGCTTTTTTGACGCTTTCTTGCTCATAGTCGTACTCCCTTGTTTTTCCTGACTATACGGGCAAATCTATCAGCAAAGCGCGCAAAGGCGTATCGGCAACTAATGTTATGTTAGCTTCGTCACGAATAAATGCGCCATCACCACAGGTCAGCGCTTCTTTTTCTGCTCCAGCCGTTAGCGCATGGAACGTGCCGTGGATCGACTGCAGATAGGCGCGTGGGCCATGTAACTGAAAACTCAGTGATTCACCTTGCTTCAATTCGACATGGTGTATCCACACCTGCTGGCGAAGATGCAGGCTGCCTTGTTCTCCGTCCGGGGAGGCGATCAGTTGATGCTTGCCGGTCGCCAGCGTGGCTTTCTGTACACAGGCATTTTCCCGCTGCGGGCAGGCGTCCAGCCATAATTGCATGCGGGTTAATGGCTTATCCTTGTTAAGGTTGTGCTCGCTGTAGCTAATCCCAGGCTGCGTGGCGAGCAGTAAAACCTCACCGGCTTTTGCCCGGACATGGTTGCCTTCGCTGTCGCGATATTCCGCTTCCCCTTCAAGGATCAGGTTGACGATATCCACCTTCGGATAGGTACGCGGCTGGAAAGAGGCCCCCGGTGCCAGAACTTCCTGGTTCAGAACACGCAGCGAGGCATAACCCAGCAGCTTAGGATCAAAATAGTGTCCAAAGGAGAAGGTATAACGAGCTTGCAGCCAGCCGTAGTCTGCCTGTCCGCACTGTTTTGCTGTTCGGGTAGTAATCATCTTTCTTGACCTCTCTTTACTTCCTTTTATGTTAAATGGCTGGACGCTGTATTGTTAGCCAGATATTCTGCCCGGTATGTTCAAATTTCCTGAATGAGAACGACATGGCCAAAGAAAGGGCATTAACGCTTGAAGCGTTACGCGTAATGGATGCAATCGACAGACGTGGCAGCTTTGCCGCTGCGGCGGACGAACTGGGGCGCGTTCCTTCCGCTCTCAGCTATACCATGCAAAAGCTGGAAGAAGAGCTGGATGTGGTGTTGTTTGACCGCTCAGGCCATCGCACAAAATTTACTAACGTTGGACGCATGCTACTGGAACGTGGGCGCGTGCTGCTCGAGGCGGCTGATAAGCTGACCACCGATGCCGAAGCGCTGGCCCGCGGCTGGGAAACGCATCTGACGATCGTCACCGAAGCGCTGGTACCCACGGCAGCGTTCTTTCCGCTCATCGACCGGCTTGCCGTGAAGGCCAATACCCAGCTTTCAGTGATCACTGAGGTGCTGGCTGGGGCATGGGAACGCCTGGAGCAGGGAAGGGCGGATATCGTGATCGCCCCGGATATGCATTTTCGTTCATCGTCAGAAATTAATTCCCGCAAGCTGTACACGCTGATGAACGTCTACGTGGCCGCGCCGGATCATCCTATCCATCAGGAGCCGGAGCCGTTGTCGGAAGTGACCCGAGTGAAATACCGGGGAATTGCGGTGGCGGATACCGCCCGTGAGCGCCCGGTGCTGACCGTCCAGTTACTGGATAAACAGCCGCGCCTGACGGTGAGTTCAATCGAAGATAAGCGCCAGGCGCTGTTGGCCGGGCTGGGTGTGGCGACCATGCCGTATCCGCTGGTGGAAGAGGATATTGCCGCAGGTCGTTTGCGCGTGGTGAGCCCGGAGTCCACCAACGAAATTGATATCATCATGGCCTGGCGACGGGACAGTATGGGTGAGGCCAAATCCTGGTGTCTGCGCGAAATTCCGAAGCTGTTTGCGGGGAAATAAGGTGGGGTTAAGCCGGATGCGGTGCAAGCACCTTATCCGGCCTACAAAACGGAGTAGGTTGTAGGCCTGATAAGCGCAGCGCCATCAGGCATCTCTACGTGCTACGTCAGGACAGTTGTTTAGGGTCTGCACCGAAGCGGTTGCTACCCGGCGTGCCGTTCTGACAGTTGAAAATAATGATAACTAACCAGCCAATAATGGGGATCAACAGGATCAGCAGCCACCATGCAGAACGGTCGGTGTCATGCAAACGACGGAACTGCACTGCCCACCACGGTATAAATACCAGCACACCATAAATCGTCGTTAATACGCCTTCTCCCCCGGCGCGTTGCCAGCCAAGCATGTTGTCCAGGATGCTGAGTACGAAAGAAAAGATGATGTTGACCAGAACAAACATCCAGTACTCTTTGCGCCGAGCCCGGCCGCCAAAACCAAAATAGTTCTTAAGAACGTTTAGATACCAATCCATTTGCGCCTCATTTTGCGTTCAATCACTTGTTTTTAAAGTAATCAAATTAAGAATAGCTGCGAATGAAATGGTGGTAAATATTTGTCGTATTAATTATTTGGTCCCCTGATGGGTAATACTTATCAGTGAACGCCTCAGTTTCAGAAAGTATCAACCTGTGTTGGCGGAAGTAATGAATATACGCTCTCAGAGAAAGGGTTCCGTTCACCTTATGTTCATCGCTTCTCTTAAGTATTGGTTCATGTGAACGTGTAAAGGGCGTTCTCCGCCACGCCCTTTACAATCCCGGCTCCCGGCGGGAAAATTGCCACTTCGTGGTTCCCTCCGCTTTTTCCTTCAGGCTTTCGGGCCGGGCGCGATGTAACGTCCCTGTAAAGCGCGCCCTGAACCCGCATCCCTGCGGGTTCTCCCGGCCTTACGGAAACACGTCGGCAATTTTCAGCCGGACCAGCCACGCCTGACTACCGGTATTTTTATTTGAATATATCTGAACAGCATAAGAGATTTAACTGAAAGTCAGAGAGTTGAAGCGATGACCCATGTCCGGCTGAAAATCGATGAGTCGTTGACGGCTGACCGGGTCTGCCCGCAGGGATGCGGGCAGAGGGGACGGCCTGCAAGGATGCAGGCTCGGCCCCGACCCGACAGGCAGACGGCATAAGACGAATGAATCGCGTAGCGACGATTTTCCCGCCGGGAGCCTGGGTTGCAAGGGAGGCGGCGGTGAGCCTCCCTTGCACGTTCACGGGTAACGGCGTTTCAGAGAAATGACACAGCTGAGGTGAACGGAACCCTGAGCAAAAATCACATGTTCGCCATACATGCTTAACTAATCGGCATTACCCCAAAGGGACCTGTGTAAATCATGCGAAACGGCTGTCTCGTCCGTGTGGCTCGCTGAGATCCTGCCATGGCCCGATTGAAATAATACCGGTCGGATTGATGGTTTTGTGGCTACGGAAGTAGTGATGACGGATATGGTCAAAATTGACGGTCTCCGCAATGCCCGGCATCTGGTAAATATCGCGCAGAAAACCGTACAGATTCAGGTAGTCACTGATGCGGTGCTTATCGCACTTGAAGTGGGTAACATACACCGGATCAAAGCGTACCAGCGTGGTCCACAGGCGAATATCTGCCTCGGTCAACTGGTCACCGGTCAGATAGCGATGCTGACCCAGAATCTGCTCCAGTCGCGCCAGTGAGTGAAACACTTTATCAACCGCCTCATCATATGCCTCCTGACTGGTGGCAAAACCGGCTTTATAGACGCCATTATTGACGTTGTCATAAATCCAGCTGTTCAGCTCGTCAATTTTACTTTGCAGGGCAGGCGGGTAGTAATCACCGGCTTTGGCGCCCAGTGCATCAAACGCCGTGTTAAACATGCGGATGATCTCCGCCGATTCATTACTGACGATGGTGTGATTCTTTTTATCCCACAGCACCGGTACGGTGACGCGGCCGCTGTACTGCGGGTCGGCATGCAAATAGAGCTGATAGAGAAACTCGTGCTGGTAGAGCGTATCTCCCGTGGCGGCCGGGAAATTATCATCAAACGTCCAGCCGTTCTCTAGCATCAGCGGATGCACAACGGAAACGGAGATAAATGGCTCCAGACCTTTGAGCGTGCGTAGAATCAGCGTGCGATGCGCCCACGGACAGGCGAGGGAAACGTACAGGTGGTAACGGTCTTTTTCGGCGGCAAAACCGCCTGTGCCGGTCGGGCCAGGTTCGCCATCCGCGGTGAGCCAGTTACGGAAAGCCGATGCAGAACGTTGAAATTTTCCCCCGGTAGATTTTGTGTCATACCAGGTGTCATGCCAGACGCCGTCAATAAGTTGTCCCATGGTTTTGCCTCCTCAGATAGCAAAAGCGAGGAGATGTCTCCTCGCTTTTTGATGCGTTTAGTATAGCTTGCTTACCACTTTTTATTCAGTACGCGGTCAATGCTGAATGCGCCTGGACCGGTGATAGCCAGCAGCAGGAAACCGCCTGCGATGGTTAAGTTTTTCATGAACATCAGCGAGTTCATCCCTTCCGCAAAGTTGCTGTGGAAGATGAACGCGGTCAGCACCGTGAAGCCTGCGGTAAACAGCGCGGTAGTACGGGTCAGGAAGCCGAACAGAATGGCCAGGCCGCCGCCGAACTCAAGCAGAATAACCAGCGGTAACATGAACCCCGGAACGCCCATGGCTTCCATATATTGTTGGGTACCCGCATATCCGCTGATTTTTCCCCAGCCTGCAGAAATAAACAGGATTGGCATCAGAATGCGTGCTACCAGTACACCAACATCTTCTAATTTTTTCATCGTACTCTCCAGGAAACCACTCAGGCGGCTGATTTTGTTTTTTGTTGCATTAACGCTGTATAGGGCGTTGTTGCTGTCGATGGAGAGAATCATAAACGTGACGAATGACAATTGTTAGCAAGGAAAACTGTCAGTATTTTTCAAAAATTTTGAGTGAAGGGGGGTGATAGAATGAAGTAGGCCTTGCCATCAGGCCTACGTGGGGAGAACAGAAGAGATTAACCGCGCAGTTGCTGCTGTCTGATGGTCGCTTTGACCAGTCGCCAGGCGCTCCAGACGCTAAAGCCGCGTTTGGCCCAACGGACGAGCATATTTGGGTGGCGAATAGTACGAACGGCTATGATGCTGCTGCCAACCAGTATCCACGAGCGCAGGTTCAACAGCGTGTTCCAGCCGCGATCGTATGCAGCAGTGACCTCCAGCCAGTCGCGGCGGGTGGCGGTCAGATCCAGCCGTTGCTGCTGGATCTGACTAAGCAGCAGCGCCTTACGTTTTTCGCGTTCGACTTTACTGCTCATTATGCATCATCCTCCAGGGCCTGCCTGTCGTTAGCAAGTTCATGGCGGGTATGACGTAACAGCGTTGACTTACGGGCTTTACGTAGCGTCCATATCCCGCCAATGAGCGCCAGAAGCAACAGCACAACGGTGGTGGCTATCATCGCGTTGAGACGGTACTGAGGGTCAATGGCCCAGATGATAAGCACCATCAGGCTCATCAGGCCAAATGCTGCGAACAGCATGGTTAGCCCCAGCATCAGCAGTAGCTGAAAGAGGTTGGCTTTTTCCTCTTCCAGTTCAACAACGGCCAGACGTAACCGGGTCTCAACTATCTCGACGAGGATCGTGATGATCCGTTGTCCGATACCCAGTACGTTTTTGCCTGGACCTTGTGCGTGATCGGAGTCCGCCATTGTTAGCGGCGCGACAGCAGTACGCCAAGCACCACGCCGACCGCAGCGCCAATACCAACGCCTGTCCATGGATTTTCGCGTACGTAGTTGTCGGCTTTTGCCGCGGCTTCGCGAGTTTGCTTAGCAATCACATCGCTGGTTTCACCCAGGCGATTGCGGCTCTCTTTCAGCGCGCGTTCTGCTTTACTGCGAATTTTACTCAACTCTTCTTTCGACTTATCGCCAGAGGAGCTCAGTACCTCTTCAAGCGTATCCGCAAGGGATTTCAGCTCAGCGCGCAGGTGTTCCGTAGCATTATCTTTTGACATAGTTTTCTCCAGGTGAGTGGGTCGTTACCGTACTTAGTAATCGCGTGACTCGAGTTCTTTCAGTTCAGTCTGAGCTTCGGCAAGCTTGCGCTCGCGTTTGGTGATTTTATCTGTATCGCCTTTTTGTTTCGCCTCGGCGAGATCACGTTTACGCTCGGCGATCTCATCTTTCTGTTCTTCAATTTTTTTCTGATGCTCGGCACGTAGCTTGCTGTCAGAACAATTGGCCCGGACTTCGCTCAGGGCCTTGTTCAGGCCGTTGATACGACTCTGATTGTTGTGCTTTTCGGCATAGCTAATCTCCCGCTGAATATCGTGTTCTTTTTCCTGACAGAGGGTGTTGGCGTAGCTGCTGGCACTGAGAGCGAAAAGGGTAACAGCCAAAGCGATGCGGTATTTCATACTTGAACCTTCCATTGTGATTCGACCCGGTAACGCGAGGGTCGTTGCTCCAGATAAAAAAGCGTGGGCCATAAACCCAGCTTATTAATCATAGGCACTAAACGGCGAAATCACCAAAGTGGGTGAAATAATTCAGATTCCTGGAAGTTAACCAAAACGGTGTGGGTTATCACGCAAACGTGATAACCACTGCACTGCCTGATTATCATCATCCTGTTGGGCGATGACGAAGCCATGCGGCAACGTTCTGTCGAGAACGACCTTCGCGGCTGCGCTTTGCGCGCTGGAATCAAAGGTGATCAGCAGCGCATCATTTTGCGGGGTAATGCTTTTAAAGCGAATACCGTTGGCATCCAGATGATGCCAGATAGAAAAACCGTCTGGCATGCTGGCGCCCTGATTAACGGCGCGAATGGCTAGCGTCGACTCCTGCTGACGAATGGCAGACCAGGTCAGGATAAGCGCGCCTAAAAACAGGATAAAGGTGGTTGTCCAGGCCAATCGTCGGAGCGTTATGCGTGGTAGCAGCATAATTTATCCCCGGTTCCCGTATTTCTTTTTCCATAAAACAACCAGTGAACCGGCGAGGCCAAACACCAGTAAAACAACGGGAAGCAGCATCAGGCACGACATTAACTGATCTTCGTACTTGAGGAACACCGGCGTTTTGCCCAGCAGATAACCGAGTGACGTCAGGATCAAGACCCACAGCAGTCCGCTCATCCAGTTGAAGAACTGAAAGCGCGCATTGTTCAGGCCGGAGAGTCCTGCAATGGTCGGCAGCAGCGTTCTGACGAAGGCAATGAATCGCCCGACCAGCAACGCAGACAGGCCATGTTTATGGAACAGATGGTGCGCGCGCTGATGATAATGCGCGGGAAGATGAGAAAGCCAGTTTTGCACGATGCGGGTATTCCCCAGCCATCGTCCCTGAATGTAGCTGACCCAACAGCCGAGGCTGGCCGCGGTGGTGAGGAGCAGCACCGTTTGTGGAAAGCCCATTGCGCCTTTAGCAATAAGCACGCCGACCAGCACCAGTAAGCTGTCACCAGGTAAAAAGGCCGCAGGAAGCAGCCCGTTTTCCAGAAACAAAATGGTAAACAGGACAAAATACAGCATGCCAATCATCGACGGATTGGCCAGAGTTTCAAAATCCTGAGCCCACAAGGCATTCAGTAATTGAGTCAGTAGTTCCATTCAGTATTCCTGGAGAAATCGGTTGTCGTCATGCCGGTTTTCTGGAGTTTGTAACGCCGCAATATTATTGATCTTTTTTTGCATGTATCGCGGTCTGACACAAATTCACGGCCTGAACTGTTCCCTGTTAAGTTGCAAAGTAAGCAAGCACTGATACACAAAAATTCAAAACGCATGTAATTGTAACAAAGGTCAACGTAGTCCGTTATAGAAATTACGGTCGCTGAACCGTGATTTTGCTTATCGCAAAGGAGGGTGGCGAGAGGATTTACACAGGCTGACACTTTATACCTAATGCTTACCGAGCGTCAGAAACAGGCGCCCTGGCGCGCCTGTGAATATGAGAACGCTTATTTTGCCCCGTTAGCGGCCGTATCCAGATGAACCACCGGATTATCGGTAAAAAGATAACGGTCGGCGTTGAACTCAAAATCATCGCTGGTTTCGTTAAACAGCATCTGTTTGGTGTTCTCAAGGTGCTGCCACATCGCCAGTTTGGCAGCATGAGGATCTTTACGGATTAATGCCCGTAGGATCTGGTCATGGTCATCGCACCAGTTATCTACCGTGCGCAGGTCGATGTGATCGTGCAATTTCTTCCAGTACGGGTTGTGGACACGCTGAGTCCACATTTTTTCAACAATTGCCGCCAGTGCGGTATTTTGCGTTGCCAGCGCCACTTGCACATGGAACTGGAGATCCCACTCGGAGTCACGGAAGCTTTTTTCGTTGCGCGACTTCTCCTGGATTTCCATCAGTTTCATGATGTCCTGTTTGGTCACTTGGGTGGCGGCAAACTCGGCAATATTGCTCTCTATAAGCTGGCGTGCCTGCAGCAGTTCAAATGGACCGTAGCTGGCAAACTCAAGATTGGCATCTGGCGCGACGTAGTGTTTTGGCTGGTTAGAGATGACGTGGATCCCGGATCCTTTACGCACCTCAACGTAGCCCTCAACCTCGAGCATGATAATGGCTTCACGGACCACGGTACGGCTGACGTTCTTTTCATCGGCGATAAAGCGCTCGGCGGGAAGTTTTTCACCCACCAGGTAAACACCCTGCTCAATGCGCGCCTTCAGATCGGCAGCAAGTTGTTGGTACAAACGTCGTGGTTCGGTGATTTCCATATGCGCTCCAGGCATGATACGGCAGACTCTATTTGTTATACCACTTTTGCGAATTTGGCTCCACTTGTGACGATAAAAAAGCCGCCAGAACGCTGGCGGCTTTGAACGTATTTCGTTGGTGATTGAGTCAGGTCAACTTTGTGGTGCGGGATCGCCGGTTTGCGGTCCCGAGTCGAGCTCGCTGGCCGGTTTGTTTTGCAGCACCGTCCAGATGACTAACGCACCGAGCAGGTCGAATACTGCCAGTACCGCAAACAGTGGGCTAAAGCCGATGGTGTCAGCCAGGGCGCCCACGACCAGCGCAAACAGGGTGCTTGCCAGCCAGGCAGACATCCCGGTCAGACCGTTCGCTGTAGCCACTTCATTACGACCAAAGACGTCAGAAGAGAGGGTGATCAGCGCACCGGACAGGGCCTGGTGAGCAAAGCCCCCGACGCACAGCAGCGCGATGGCAATATACGGGCTGGTAAACAGACCAATCATGCCCGGGCCAATCATCAGGAATGCGCCCATGGTGACGACCATTTTACGTGACACAATCAGGTTGACGCCGAACCAGCGCTGGAACAGCGGCGGCAGATACCCACCAACGATACAGCCGAGGTCAGCAAACAGCATGGGCATCCAGGCGAACATGGCAATTTCTTTCAGGTTAAAGCCGTAAACTTTAAACATGAACAGCGGGATCCAGGCGTTAAAGGTACCCCAGGCCGGCTCTGCCAGGAAACGCGGCAGTGCAATGCCCCAGAACTGGCGGTTACGCAGGATCTGCGCGACGGACATTTTCTTCGCCGTGCCGTTTTTATGCTGTGATTCCTGGCCGTTGAGAATGTAATCACGTTCTTCGTCGGACAGTTTTTTCTGATCGCGTGGGTGTTTGTAAAACACAAGCCAGCACATGGCCCAGATGAAGCTCAGGACACCAGAGATAATGAACGCCATCTGCCAGCTGTGCATCACGATGGCCCAGACTACCAGCGGCGGTGCAATCATCGCGCCAATAGAGGAACCGACGTTAAAGTAACCGACGGCAATGGAGCGCTCTTTGGCCGGGAACCACTCCGAGCTGGCTTTCAGACCCGCTGGGATCATCGCCGCTTCAGCTGCACCGACCGCGCCTCGCGCCAGCGCCAGTCCACCCCAGCTTCCAGCCAGTGCAGTCGCGCCACAGAAGACGGCCCACAGAACGGCGAACATCGCGTAACCTATTTTTGTTCCCAGCACGTCCAGAACGTAGCCAGCAACGGGTTGCATAACGGTGTAAGCAGCAGAGTACGCTGCGATGATATAGGAATACTGTTGAGTGGAGATGTGTAACTCTTCCATCAGCGTTGGCGCAGCTGCCGCCACAGTGTTACGCGTCAGGTAACCCAGCACGGTGCCAAGCGTCACCAGTGCGATCATATACCAACGTAACCCTTTAATTTTACGCATGTAAAACCTCATCGTTTTGTTATTTCCGCGAACGAGCGGTCATCTTCCTGTGTAGGGCGGAGGATGTTCTTTTTACGAAAGGGGTGACCGAAAAAAACCGGTACTCCCCGAACTTTGCCATTTCAAGAATCGTGCTAATTCGGTTTCCGTACCGGTCAATCCGATGGTGGACCATCGGTAATTTGCATTCCGTCGGCTTATGTATTGCGACGGCAAAAAGATAACTTGTCATACAGCTTTAAAAGGTGAGTGCCATCACAAAAGTGTGAATCTTCGTGTGGTCATTATTTCGATTCAGCAAAGCCAGTGCTGGCGCGGGCTGGCGTAAGATTTACCTCTTTGAGAGTAATTTTTTTGTCGCCATTTGTTGATCTAACTCACGAAAATATCTTCAGTTTGTGGAAATTGGTGTGATAACTTTGTCAGCATCAAAACATAAGCAATCTGACGCACTCGCTGAGAGGAAGACGATAATGACCCCGTTTATGACTGAAGATTTTCTGCTGGATACCGAATTTGCCCGCCGTCTGTATCATGATTACGCCAAAGATCAGCCAATCTTCGATTACCACTGCCATCTGCCGCCGCAGCAAATCGCGGACAACTACCGTTTTAACAACCTGTATGACATCTGGCTGAAAGGCGATCACTACAAATGGCGCGCTATGCGTACTAACGGTGTTGCTGAGCGCCTGTGTACCGGCGATGCGTCCGATCGTGAGAAGTTTGACGCCTGGGCCGCGACGGTTCCGCACACTATTGGCAACCCGCTTTACCACTGGACGCATCTTGAACTGCGTCGCCCGTTTGGTATTACAGGTAAGCTGCTGTCGCCTGCGACGGCGGATGAAATCTGGAATCAGTGCAACGAACTGCTGGCGCAGGAACAATTTTCCGCGCGCGGCATCATGCAGCAGATGAACGTGAAAATGGTCGGTACCACTGACGATCCGATTGATTCACTGGAACATCACGCCTCGGTCGCCAAGGACAGCACCTTTGCCGTCAAAGTGCTGCCGAGCTGGCGCCCGGATAAAGCCTTCAATATTGAGCAGGCAACCTTTAACGACTACATGACGAAGCTGGGTGAGGTGTCCGACACCGATATCCGTCGCTTCACCGATCTGCAAACCGCGCTGACCAAACGCCTGGATCACTTCGCTGCACACGGCTGTAAAGTGTCTGACCATGCGCTGGATGTAGTGCTGTTTGCTGAATCTAATGAATCTGAACTCGACAACATCCTGACGCGTCGTCTGGCCGGTGAAACGCTGAGCGAGCATGAAGTGGCGCAGTTTAAAACGGCCGTGCTGGTGTTCCTTGGTGCGGAATATGCCCGTCGTGGTTGGGTCCAGCAGTACCATATTGGCGCACTGCGTAATAACAACCTGCGTCAGTTCAAACTGTTGGGGCCGGATGTGGGCTTCGATTCGATCAACGATCGGCCGGTTGCGGAAGAACTCTCCAAACTGCTGAGCAAGCAGAACGAAGAAAACCTGCTGCCAAAAACCATCCTGTACTGCCTGAACCCGCGCGACAACGAAGTGCTGGGCACCATGATCGGCAACTTCCAGGGCGAAGGTATGCCGGGAAAAATGCAGTTCGGGTCCGGCTGGTGGTTCAACGATCAGAAAGACGGAATGGAACGCCAAATGACGCAGTTGGCGCAGCTCGGTCTGCTGAGCCGTTTTGTCGGCATGCTGACCGACAGCCGTAGCTTCCTGTCATATACGCGCCATGAATATTTCCGCCGCATTCTGTGCCAGATGATTGGCCGCTGGGTTGCCGCGGGTGAAGCCCCGGCAGATATCCAGTTGCTGGGTGAAATGGTGAGAAATATCTGCTTCAACAATGCGCGCGATTATTTTGCCATTGAACTGAACTAAGGTCCGGGTTGATATGCAATACATCAAGATCCATACGCTGGATAACGTTGCGGTTGCGCTGGCCGATCTGGCGCAAGGCACGCAGGTTAGTGTAGATAACCATACCGTAACGCTACGACAGGACGTTGTACGTGGACACAAATTTGCCTTGAGCGATATTGCTCAGGGTGAGAACGTCATTAAATATGGCCTGCCGATTGGCCATGCTCTGGCGGATATTGCGGCGGGTGAACATATCCATGCTCACAATACGCGCACCAATCTGAGCGATCTGGATGAATATAGCTATCAACCCGACTTTCAGGAACCTGAGGTACAACCGGCAGATCGCGATGTGCAGATCTACCGTCGTGCCAACGGTGATGTCGGGGTGCGTAACGAACTGTGGATCCTGCCGACCGTCGGCTGCGTTAACGCCATGGCGCGTCAGATGCAGACCCGCTTCCTGAAAGAGACCAACGATGCTGAAGGCATCGATGGCGTTCATCTTTTCAGCCACACCTACGGCTGCTCGCAGCTGGGTGACGATCACATCAACACCCGCACCATGCTGCAAAACATGGTGCGTCACCCGAACGCGGGGGCGGTGCTGGTGGTGGGGCTTGGTTGTGAAAACAACCAGGTGGATGCCTTCCGCGAAACGTTGGGCGAGTTCGATCCTGAACGCGTGCACTTCATGGTCTGCCAACATCAGGAAGACGAAGTGGAGGCGGGAATCGAACATCTCCATCAGTTGTACAACGTGATGCGCCACGATAAGCGTGAGCCAGGTAAACTGGGCGAGCTGAAGTTTGGTCTGGAATGCGGCGGGTCTGACGGCCTGTCCGGCATCACGGCTAACCCGATGCTGGGACGTTTCTCCGACTATGTGATTGCCAACGGTGGCACCACCGTGCTGACCGAAGTTCCGGAAATGTTTGGCGCTGAGCAACTGCTGATGAGCCATTGCCGTGACGAAGAGACGTTTGGTAAGCTGGTGACGATGGTCAATGACTTCAAGCAGTACTTCATTGCCCACGACCAGCCGATTTATGAGAACCCGTCACCGGGTAACAAGGCGGGGGGCATCACCACGCTGGAAGATAAATCACTGGGCTGCACGCAGAAAGCGGGTTCCAGCCAGGTTGTCGATGTATTGCGTTACGGTGAACGGCTAAAAACGCACGGTCTGAATCTGTTAAGCGCGCCGGGGAACGACGCCGTTGCCACCAGCGCGCTGGCGGGTGCTGGCTGCCATATGGTGCTATTCAGTACCGGTCGAGGCACGCCTTACGGCGGCTTTGTACCGACGGTGAAAATTGCCACGAACAGCGAGCTGGCGGCGAAGAAAAAGCACTGGATCGATTTTGATGCGGGACAGCTGATCCACGGTAAAGCCATGCCTCAACTGCTGAATGAGTTTGTCGATACCATCGTCGAGTTTGCTAATGGTAAACCGACCTGTAACGAACGTAATGACTTCCGTGAGCTGGCTATTTTCAAAAGTGGCGTAACGTTGTAATAATTGTACAGGCCTACGCGATCAGTAGGCCTGATAAGCGTAGCGCCATCAGGCATAAACCGTTGCCGGATGGCGGCGTAAACGCCTTATCCGGCCTACATGCTTGCCGCCTTGCTGTCGCACGAAATCTATTGGGTAATCGAAATAGAGTAGATTTTAAAAACGGCGTTTCATAATATGAGGCGCCGTTTGTTTTTGCATTTCCTCACAAGGATTTTTCATGACCGCGTATTGGCTGGCCCAGGGCGTAGGTGTCATCGCCTTTCTGATCGGGATTACCACCTTTTTCAACCGCGATGAGCGCCGCTTCCGGCTGCAGCTTGCCGTCTATAGTGCCACTATCGGGGTACACTTCTTTTTGATGGGGGCCTGGCCCGCGGGGATGAGTGCGGAGCTAAACACCATCCGAACCCTGGTCTCGATGCGCACCCGCAAACTGTGGGTGATGACCGTTTTTATCGTTCTCACGCTGGTTCTTGGATTGGCGAAACTACAGCATGCGATGGAGTTACTCCCCATTATTGGCACGCTGGCCAGCACCTGGGCGCTGTTTCGCTGTAAAGGATTAACCGTCCGCTGTGTGATGTGGTGCGCGACCGCCTGCTGGGTGGTGCATAATTTCTGGTTGGGATCGATTGGCGGCACGATGATTGAAGGCAGTTTTCTGGTGATGAACGGCCTGAATATTATTCGTTTCAGACGCATGCAAAAACGGGGGATAGATCCCTTCAAAATTGAAAAAAGCGTACAGAAAGAAAACCCCTCCGCACCATGACGGAGGGGAAAAGTGATTAGCCGCGCAGGGCGTTGTTTGCCAGACGTTCGTCTTCAGCCTGGCAGGCTGCAGCGGTAAACAATACGTCGGTTGAGGAGTTCAGTGCGGTTTCACAGGAGTCCTGCAACACGCCGATAATAAAGCCGACGGCAACTACCTGCATGGCGATATCATTCGGGATACCGAACATATTACACGCCAGTGGGATCAGCAGCAGAGAGCCACCCGCCACGCCAGATGCGCCACAGGCACAAAGCGATGCCACGACGCTCAACAGCAGCGCAGTCGGTAAATCAACCGGGATCCCCAGTGTATTCACCGCTGCCAGCGTCAGCACGGTAATGGTGATTGCCGCGCCAGCCATGTTGATGGTTGCACCCAGTGGGATAGAAACCGAGTAGGTATCGCGGTCCAGATTCAGCTTCTCACACAGCGCCATATTCACCGGAATGTTGGCGGCAGAGCTGCGGGTAAAGAAGGCATACACGCCGCTTTCACGCAGGCAAGCCAGCACCAGCGGATACGGGTTGCGACGAATTTTCCAGAACACCAGCAGCGGGTTAACCACGAACGCCACCAGCAGCATACAACCTACCAGCACTGCCAACAGCTGCGCATAGCCCCACAATGTAGCAAAACCCGTGGTGGCAAGCGTGGAGGAGACCAGGCCGAAAATACCGATAGGGGCGAAACGAATCACCAGTTTCACCATAAAGGTGACGGCGTTGGACATATCGTTGACCAGATTCTTGGTCGTTTCATTCCCGTGGCGCAGGGCAAAGCCCAGGCCGACGGCCCATACCAGAATGCCGATATAGTTCGCGTTAAGCAGGGCATCAATCGGGTTCGACACCATACTCATCAACAGCCCACGCATCACTTCGACAATGCCCGATGGTGGCACAATATCGTTAGCGCTGCTGGCAAGATGCAGCGTCGAGGGGAAGGCAAAGCTGAACACCACTGCCGCTAATGCCGCGGAGAAGGTACCGAGCAGGTAGAGGAACAGAATCGGACGGATATTGGTTTTTTGCCCATGCTGATGGTTCGCAATCGAGGCCATTACCAGCATCAGAACCAGGATGGGAGCGACGGCTTTTAATGCGCCGACGAACAGGGTGCCCAGCAAACCAGCGGCTTCTGCAGCCGGTTTTGAGATCAGTGCCAGCGCAATCCCCAGTACTAAACCTATCAAAATTTGCTTAACAAGGCTCCCTTGCGCCAAACGCGAGATCAGCCCCGACGAACGTTGCGTAGTCATTTCGTAATCCTTTTATTGTGTTGTCGCCTGACCCTTGTACGTTCTATAGACGCATCTTTCAGAGTGAGGCAAATGTTTGCATGGCTGAGTATAAGGAAAGAACACGCTTCGGGAAGCGAAATATCCTGGATTTTACGCTGAGATCATATTTTATAACTTTAAATTAACATTGTGATGACATGTTAAACAAAAAGCCCGACGCACACACAGTGGGCGTCGGGCTTTGTAGGCTAGTGGATGAGTGTTACTGCGTTTGCTGCTTTTTATCGTGCTGGTGGTTGACCCACGCATTCACAATCAGCGTCACAAACAGGATCCCGAACACCACGCCTAACGAGATAGCGATAGGGATATGGTAGAAGTCGACAATCAGCATCTTGATGCCGATAAACACCAGAATGATCGACAGGCCGTACTTCAGCATCGAGAAACGCTCCGCCACGCCGGCCAGCAGGAAGTACATCGCACGCAGACCAAGGATGGCAAACAGGTTAGAGGTCAGTACGATGAACGGGTCGGTGGTCACGGCAAAGATTGCCGGAATGCTGTCGACGGCAAAGATAACATCGCTCAACTCAACCAGAATCAGCACCAGCATCAGCGGCGTAACGAACAGCAGACCGTTTTTACGCACGAAGAAATGCTCGTTCTCGATGGTGTCGGTCATACGCAGATGACCGCGCAGCCAGCGCACTAACGGCCTGTCGCCAATGCCGGAAGCATCTTCTTTTGCCAGCGCCATCTTCACGCCGGTAAACAGCAGGAACGCGCCGAACACGTACAGCAGCCATTCGAACTGGGTGATAAGCCAGCTGCCCGCGAAGATCATGATAGTACGCAGAACAATCGCCCCCAGCACGCCATACACCAGCACTCGACGCTGCAACGCTGGCGGCACCGAGAAGTAGCTAAACAGCATCAGCCAGACAAAGACGTTATCCACCGCCAATGATTTCTCGATCAAATAGCCGGTGAGGAACGCCAACGCCTGCGGGTCTGCGACCGCACGCCCCTGGGTTTCTGCCAGATACCACCAGAATACGGCGTTAAACAGTAACGACAACGTGACCCAGACGATTGACCAGGCAGCCGCCTGCTTCATTGACATCGTATGCGCGCCGCGACGACCCTGCAACAGCAGGTCGATGGCCAGCATAATCACCACTACAACAGCGAAGCCACCCCATAACAACGGTGTGCCGACAGTATTCATTATATTTCCCCATGCATAAAAAAACGGCCAACGCCGAATGACGTTAGCCGCTGCTTTTCATGCATAGACCTTGCCATTCGGCAAGGTCTCACTTACAACAACAAAGGAATACGTTGACGTATTCCTTTGTTATCGCCCGGCGACCGGATGTGGTTTTTCACACATCGTAATGACGATCAACCGACAACGAAGTTACTCCCCTTTGCGGGTAACAAAGTATTACAGGCCACGCTTTCAGTCAATGGCCTGCAACATTTGTTTTACACAGTTTTACGCAATCAGCGACGTATTCGCGCTATCTGCTGGGAAAACGACGCCGGTCTGGCGGCGAATTTCCGTTTGCAGCTTAGCGGTAATGCGACTGACAGCCAGTGCCGGGTGATCCACTTCGCCGGATTCAACCAGATGAGCAAAGCGCTCTGCCTCATACAGCATAGTATTGATGTGCTGAGGCACCGTCAGATCCTGCGTTTTTCCACCACGCGGAACAAAACAGACTTTCTGGCATTCGGAGATTTTCTCAATAACCAGTGACCCTGATTCGCCCTGAATCTCGCTGGCCAGCACCGAGTCGCTCACTTTGGAATGCTGTAACGTGACGCTGAAATCACCGTAGTTCAGCACCACAACGCCGTGGGCATCAACACCGCTTGCCAGCAGGCTGGCGCTGGCCTGTACGCTCTGCGGTTCGCCCCACAGCGCAACCGCCGAAGCCAGGCAGTAAAAGCCGATATCCATAATCGAGCCATTTGAGAACGCTGGATTAAAGGTATTCGGGTTTTCACCGTTCAGATAACGCTGGTAGCGTGAAGAGTACTGGCAGTAATTGATAAACGCCTTTCTGACATTTCCTACCTTGGGCAGAGATTGCTGCAGCAGCAGGAAATTGGGCAGGCAGGCGGTTTTAAACGCCTCAAACAGCACCACCTGATTTTCCCGAGCGCAGGCGATAGCGGCATCGACTTCTGCCAGGTTTGATGCCAGCGGTTTCTCACAAATGACGTGCTTTTTATGGCGTAAGAACAGCTCGGTCTGCGGGAAGTGCAGAGAGTTTGGGCTGGCGATATACACTGCATCAATAGCGTCACTCTGCGCCATTGCATCCAGCGAAGTAAACAAATGCTCGACGAGATAATCGTTAGCGAAGCTTTGCGCCTGTTCAAGGCTGCGGGAATAGACTGCGGTTAACTTATATTTGCCGGTTTCATGGGCGGCATCCACAAACTGGCGGGTGATCCAGTTTGTGCCAATCACTGCGAAACGTATCATAAAGGCCTTCAGGCTGCGAAAAGGGATCCTTGCGCCAATTTAGCATGCCTTGCTGACAAAGCCAGTGCGCTACTGCGCAGTTTGCTTTAGCGATTGTTGCGTTAACCACAGGCGGGTGTCGAACTCCAGTTGGTGATACTGAGGTTCCATATGGCAGCACAGCTGGTAAAACGCTTTGTCGTGTTCTTTTTCTTTCAGATGCGCCAGTTCATGAACCACGATCATGCGTAAAAAAGGTTCCGGGGCGTTGCGAAATACGGTGGCGACGCGAATTTCCGCTTTTGCTTTCAGCTTGCCGCCCTGCACGCGAGAGACGGCAGTATGCAGTCCAAGCGCATTCTTCAACACGTGGATCTTACTGTCATACATCACTTTATTGAGCGGTGGGGCATTGCGCAGAAACTGACTTTTCAGATCCTGGGTATATTGCCAGAGCGCCTTATCGGTCGCGAAGTCATGCGTACCCGGATAACGCTTTTCCAGGACCGCGCCCAGACGTTGCTCGCTGATCAAGGTTCGAACCTGATCAAGTAAATGCTCCGGGTAGCCCTGCAGATAGGTCAACTGACTCATTTGTGCCCCATATAAAGTATAAAAAGTGTATACTCACGCACCCTTTTCAGGGATACGCCGAAATTTTACCATTCAGGAGGGCCGATGAGCCACATAGACAACGGTTTCCGTTCGCTGTCACTTAAACGTTTCCCGGAAACGGATGACGTTAACCCGCTGCTGGCGTGGGAAGCTGCAGATGAATATCTGCTGCAACAGCTGGACGATACCGAGATTTGCGGCCCGGTGCTGCTCCTGAATGATACCTTCGGTGCGCTGGGCTGTGCGCTGGCGGAACATTCGCCGTACAGCATTGGCGACTCTTATTTAAGCGAACTGGCAACGCGTGAAAACCTGCGTCATAACGACATTGCCGAATCCAGCGTCCAGTTCCTCGACAGCACGGTCGATTACCCACAGGCGCCGGGCGTGGTACTGATTAAGCTGCCAAAAACCATGGCGCTGCTGGAACAGCAATTGCGTGCGTTACGCCTGGTCGTCACGCCGCAAACGCGCATTATCGCCGGGGCGAAGGCGCGCGATGTGCATACCTCGACGCTTGAGCTGTTTGAAAAGGTGCTGGGCCCAACCACCACCACGCTGGCATGGAAAAAAGCCCGTCTGATCAACTGTACGTTCAGCAATCCTGAACTGGCTGACGCCTCACAAACGCTGAGCTGGAAGCTGGAAGGCACCGACTGGACGATCCACAATCACGCTAATGTCTTCTCCCGTACCGGGCTGGATATTGGCGCACGTTTCTTTATCGAACATCTGCCGGACAATCTGGAAGGTGAGATTGTCGATCTCGGTTGCGGTAATGGCGTAGTGGGTCTGACGTTGCTGGAGAAGAACCCGCAAGCGAGCGTGGTGTTTGTGGATGAATCGCCGATGGCGGTGGCGTCCAGCCGCCTGAACGTGGAAACCAACATGCCAGACGCGCTGGACCGCTGCGAGTTTATGATCAACAACGCGCTGTCTGGCGTGGAACCGTTCCGCTATAACGCTGTGCTGTGTAACCCGCCGTTCCATCAGAAGCACGCACTGACTGATAACATTGCGTGGGAGATGTTCCACCACGCCCGCCGTTGCCTGAAGATTAACGGCGAGCTGTATATCGTGGCGAACCGTCATCTCGACTACTTCCACAAGCTGAAGAAGATTTTCGGTAACTGCGAAACCATCGCCACCAACAACAAATTTGTGGTGCTGAAAGCGGTGAAATTAGGGCGTCGCCGCTAATCGCTGATGCCGGATGGTGGTTAACACCTTATCAGGCCTACAACGAACTGCCTCGTAGGCCTGATAAGCGTAGCGCCATCAGGCAATGATGTGTGTAATTACCTTATCCGGCCAACGAAAGACATAACGTTAAATTTCCAGCGCCAGTCGGGTGCCTTGCGCGATGGCGCGTCGGGCATCCAGTTCTAACGCCACATCACACCCGCCGATCAGATGTACTGTTTTACCGGCCGCATGCAGCGGATCGACCAGTCCACGACGAGGTTCCTGACCTGCACAAATTACCACATGATCCACGTTCAGGAGCTGAGGCTCGCCGTTGATCAACACGTGCAGTCCATCATCATCGATCTTCTGATAGCTCACCGCCGGGATCATTTTCACTCCACGAGACAGCAGGGTGGCGCGATGGATCCAGCCCGTGGTTTTACCTAGCCCTTGTCCCGGTTTACTGGCTTTACGCTGCAACATGACTATCTGGCGCGGGCTACGGGATAACTGTGGCCCTTCCGGGCGTAAACCACCTGCTTGCTGGAGGCTGGTATCGATTCCCCATTCCACGCAGAATTCTGCAATGTTTTGGCTGGTGGGCTTGCCGGGCTGGCTCAGATACATGGCGGTATCAAAGCCGATCCCGCCGCTGCCGATAATCGCCACGCGTTGACCTACCGGCGTTTTATCACGTAAGACATCAAGATAGGTCAGTACCTTAGGATGATCGATGCCGTCGATCGGCGGCGTGCGTGGTTCGATCCCGCTGGCGAGGATCACTTCATCAAACGAGAGCAGATCGTCTGCGGTGACAAAATGATTCAGCTTCAGCGTCACGCCGGTGACGTCGATCATCCGGCGGTAATAGCGCAATGTTTCGTAAAATTCTTCTTTGCCGGGGATCTGTTTGGCGATATTGAACTGTCCGCCGATCTCCGCGTTGGCATCAAACAACGTGACCTGATGACCGCGTGAAGCGGCGTTGATGGCAAAGGCGAGCCCCGCAGGACCGGCACCGACTACCGCCAGATTCTTCAGATGTGTCGCCGCTACGATCGGCATTTTGGTTTCATGACAGGCGCGGGGGTTCACCAGGCAGGACGTCACTTTGCCGACGAAGATCTGATCCAGACAGGCCTGATTACAGCCTATGCAGGTGTTGATCTCATCCGCTCGCCCGCTTTGCGCTTTTGACAGCAGCTCGGCATCGGCGAGGAACGGGCGTGCCATCGACACCATATCAGCATCACCACGGGCCAGAATATCGTCGGCAACGCCCGGATCATTAATGCGGTTAGTGGTGACCAGTGGAACCGTTACGTGACCTTTCAGCTTGCGCGTCACCCAGCTAAACGCCCCGCGCGGCACCGGCGTGGCGATGGTCGGGATCCGTGCTTCGTGCCAGCCGATCCCGGTGTTGATGATCGTAGCACCTGCCGCCTCAATGGCTTTCGCCAGCTGGACAGTTTCGTCAAACGTGCCGCCATTTTCCACCAGGTCGAGCATCGACAGACGAAAGATAATAATAAAGTCGTTACCGGCACGTTGACGAACGGCCCGTACCACCTCGACGGCAAATCGCATGCGGTTGGCGTAATCGCCGCCCCATTGGTCAGTCCGCTGGTTGGTGCGCAGGGTGAGAAATTCGTTGATCAGATAGCCTTCCGAGCCCATGACCTCTACGCCGTCGTAGCCTGCTTCCCGCGCCAGCTGTGCGCAATGGGCAAAATCCTCAATCAGTTGCAGCACTTCATCGTGGGTCAGCTCATGCGGGGTAAAGCGGTTGATCGGCGCCTGAATAGCGGAGGGCGCGACGAGGTGCGGCTGATAGCTATAGCGTCCGGTATGCAGAATTTGCAGCGCGATTTTGCCGCCTTCGTCATGCACCGCGTCGGTAATTACGCGGTGATGTGGTAACTGGCTGGCATCGTTTAACATCGCGCCGCCTTCCATACCCACGCCGGAAAGCGCAGGGGCAATACCGCCGCTCACAATCAGAGCGACGCCGTGACGGGCGCGCTCGGCGTAGAACGTGGCCAGCCGTTCTGCGCCATCGGGATACTCTTCCAGACCGGTATGCATTGAACCCATCAACACGCGGTTTTTAAGCGTGGTGAATCCCAGATCGAGCGGGGCGAACAGCGACGGATAGCTCATAATGGTGTCCAGTATGTAAAATTATTGTTATGTGGTCGGATGAGTTACTAATTTAGCCGTCGCGGCGCAAAAGGGAAAAGGGGAATGCCGTGATTGTGATGGGATTCAAAAAAGGAGTGGGGCCAGAGAAAGAATTTGCCGGATGTCGGTGCAAGCACTTTATCCGGCAATAGGTCACAGCTTACTGTTTTTTAAGAAAATCATTATACAACATGTACAGATGCGCCGCGCTCCAGGAGAAGTTGGGGGCACCCTGTTGCGCGCCGGTCAGCGGGTTATAGTTTTCCTGAATTGGGCCGTCCGCGGTGAGTCCTTTGGCATGGTTGAAGAACGTATCCGCCATTTTCAGCGCTTCATCGCGGTAGCCGTAGCGCGCCATGCCTTTTAAGCCAAACCAGAACTGATCCACCCACACGCGCCCGCGCCAGTAAATATCCGGGCCGAAAGCCGGGTTGGTGAGCGCCGCGGTGCCCAGCGGCACAAAGGTGTTGAACTCTTTCGGGTCGAGCATCACCTTCACCACCGCGTCAGCATGAGACTGCGTGGCCGCGCCGTTAAACAGAGGTGACCAGCCTTCCGGCCCTTTCCCTCGTTCGACAATCGGTTTTCCGGCACAGCCGTTTGCCAGCGGCTTATCTTCAATGCGAACGTCATAGAAATACTGCGTATTCGCATCGAACATACAGGTATTGATGTAATCCGTCAGTTTCGTCGCCAGCGCCTGATAGCGTTTCGCCTCCTGCGTTTTCCCGAGCAGGGTCGCCATTTCCGCCAGGTAATGGTTATCGCTGACCATGTAGCTGGCCTGATCGACCGACTCCTGGAGTAGCGAATAGCCCAGTAATTTTCCGTCGTGGCTGCGATTTTCAGCGAATTTCACCACCCAGTCGCTGCGTTTGCCACCGTTAGCGACGTACTTATCCAGTTGTTCTTTGTCGATAAAACCAAACACCGCGGCGTCGTCACGTCCGGATTCCCACGAGGCGGCGACCTGCGCCGGGATCTCCAGACTGTCATACTGGCCGTTGCGGGTAACAGCGGCATAGTTTTGCAGCCCTGACAGGGTTTCTTCTTTGTCACCCTTTTTCACCGTGAACAGCATCTCGCCGCTGGCGGTGTTGTGCGCTTTATCGCGAGTGGCGCCGTACTCTGGAACGCCGTTGCCGTTATGATCGCGGTTACGCAGCCACCAGTCGTGGTATGCCACCAGTTTCGGGTACATTTCTTCGAGCCAGGATTTGTCTTTGGTGACGTTGTAGACTTCCATCACCGACCATGCCGCCAGGCTGGGCTTGGTGTTGCGCTCGTTCCAGTTACCGCCATCACCACCGCGTTCCGGGCTGAGGTTCCAGGCAATCAGATCGGGAATAAATCCCGCGTCCTGTGGGCGCACCGGATCGCCGGGTTTAACCTGCCACGAGAAAACAGCGCGAATATTTTCTTTCGCGATATCCGGGTTAAAGTGCGCCATTGCAAACGCCTGCTTCCAGGTGTCCCACGGCCAGGTCTGGTTGCCAGAGAACCAGCGGCCCGTTACCGACGGCGTCACGGTATTGTAGTTAACTGCGCCGCCCGGTGAGCGCCAGTTACCGTTCAGCGTTTCAATCGCTTTCACCGCCACGCGGGTTTGTTCTGGGGTGGCATCCGGGTTGTTTAAACCTTTTTTGAGATAGGATTCCCAGCGCTGCTGTGAGGCGAGCATGTAAGAAGACGGGCGCGCCAGAATATCGCGGATCTGCGCCTGTTCTTTGCTGACCTCCTGCGCGGTCAACAGATGTGAATAGGTGGTGTAAAGCGTGGTAGAGCCATTGATATGCGCTTTACTGGTAAATCGGTGGCCATCAACAGTGGTGTTCATAGCAAGTGATTTGTGTACCTGATACTCCGACTCGCCGGAGGTCAGCAGATCCCAGGTTGATCGCACTTTACCGAAGGTGACCTTCAGGCCGTCGCGCGTAGCGATGATTTTTCGCTGGTAGTCCGGATACTCGCCATCAATGGTTTTATCGGAGAGGGGTTTTCCCTCTTTCGCTTCCAGCATTTCCAGTAACTCTCCGTCCCACACCAGATCCAGCGGCGTATTGCTGGTGATTTTGGTTTCCAGTAGTGAGGTATGTGAACTGGCAAAGCGCAGCGTCATCTCGATCTGCACCGCAGTGGATGACAGTTTCTGTACCAGTGCGCCGGGCAGGCTGTAAGCCTCGAGAGTGAAATCGACCTTTTTACCGTTCTGGTACACCGTCAGCCGGTCAAAATTTGTGGCCATAAAGTTGATGTACTCTTCCGTCAGTAGCGCCACGCCAGGGAAGCCGCCCATTGTTGCAGGGCCATCCGGCAACAGGTGTCCGTGCCATGCGCCGAGGTCGAAAAAGGGATTAAAACGCTGATGGTCGTCATAATCGTAGTCGTGCATATAACCTGGCGCGCCGGTGCGATTGATGACGTTTTTAACGCTGTCTACGTTAGCTGCCAGTGCGGAAAAACTCATCAGCAGCCCACACGCCAGCGGCGTAAGAATAGGTGTCATGTTCATGGTATTCCGGTCCTTGTTACCAATAGAAATATTGCATCAGGAAGATCTGGTCGCTCGGGTCGCCAGATGCATTTTGCATATAGAACCGGCTGTCGAAGGCGGTGGCGAAACGACCGCTGCCGTATTCATACCAGATACCGAACTGCATAAAAGAGGTGGTTTCATCCTCGGCGTTGTCTGGCCGATGTTTGGCATAGCTGTAGGCGGTGGAGAGGTAGACGCCTTTGAGCGCTTCATACATGGCACTGACCATATAGCCGGTCTCTGTACCCCATTCATCCAGGCCGTCGGCGCGTCCGGTGTGATGCCAGGCGCGCGCAGCAAAGTTAGGCGAGAGAAGGCCGGTCAGGAACAGTTGTCCGGTGCCGTCGGTGATCTCCAGACCGTTCATCCAGGTTACGCCTTCGGTCAGGTCGTACTGGATGTAGCCATTCATCATGGCCGGATAGGTATACTTATCGTCGTAGCGATCGTATTTGCCGAAGTGCAGCCAGGCCTTGCTTTCATCATGATGTCCGGCAGGCGTGGCGGTCACGCTATAACGCAGCGGGCCGGTCAGGTTTTGCACCTTAATGGCGGTCATGATGTCGCGCGTGTTGGGGATGACGTAGCCCAGATCCGGCGTGAAGTCTCCCCACCATTGCAGGTCATCAAGCGATGAGTCCTGGCGCAGGCTGAGCATTAGCTCCGTGCCGTCATCGGTGCGGTAACCGCCGTAAAATCGGTTAATTCCACCTTCAAACCCGCCCCAGCTATGATCGGGCACCCAGGCGTTTCCCTGGTGATCCGCCTGCACGGTCCAGCCTTCGCCATAGATCAGACCAAACCACGAGCCGTGTTTAATTTCCAGGCCCCCTTCGATATAGGTTCCGTCACTGTATTTATGTTTATCCTGTCCCTCTAAATCCATATATCCCCCCATTCCCAGTTCGCCATAAAAACGAAATGAGGGAGAGGATATTGCGGGCGTTTTTGTGTCGTCGTGTTCTGCCGGTCGCACTTCTTCTGCACCCAGAGAGGAGACACAGAAAAAGGGCAGGGCAATAAATGCCCTGCAACAATGGCTATTGATTTTCATGCTTCTATCCTAAGCAAAATAAAATAATGTTTTTATTGTTATAGCCTTGGCGAATATTGTTTATTGTTATTATGTTTTATGAATTAATGACTGTCTGAAGCTGGTGCGGCTTCAATGGCTTTTTCTTCTTTGGTTAGTCCTTTGATGTATTTACTGTATTTCCACCAGGCAAAACCGAGGAAAATAACAATACCGCCGACGTTATAGAAAATAATGGTGATAATGTTGCCGCCGGTTGGGAACGTTGAAGCGATAAATCCAATGGTGAACAGGGCAATCAGCATCGATACCACGATAATCCCAGTTTTTTGCGATCCCATGCGGAAGTCGCGCGGTAAGTGGTCCAGCTTGGCGCGCAGATTCAAATAGGCCAGCATAATAAACAGCGGAGGCAGCATGGATGCCGCAGCGGTCATGTTAATGATGGTATTCATTAAATCCTGCACGGTATTCGAACCGAGCGTGGGGATAATCATCAGCGGTATCACGATCAAAAACTGGATCCAGGCTGCGCGAGCGGGAACGCCGTTTTCATTCAGTTCGACGGTTTTCTTGCCAAAAATACCTTCCGGGATTTCGGAGAAGAAAATTTTAACCGGCGTTGCGGTCCACATCAGCAGTGACCCAAACATTGCGGTAAAGGACACCAGACCGACAAAGCGGTTAACCACCAGCTCAGGTAAGCCGAAGTATGCGGCCAGACCGTGGAATACCTGCACCGAGCCACCGGTAAACTTCAGCTCTTTGCTGCTGACAAAAACGTTGATCAGCACTGAGGAGATTGAGTAAAGCACACCGATAAAAATCCCGGCGATAATAATCACTTTCACAAATGATTTTGAGCCACCCTTCACGTCGTTGACGTACACCGCCACGGACTCCGCGCCGCCTGCCGCCATAAAAATCCAGGTCGTAATACCGAGGAAGGCCCAGTTAAAATTCGGGATCATGGCATCCACGGTGATGGGATCGGCAGGCTGTACGCCGCCAACCAACGCAGTCCCCGCCAGTAAAATATAAGACAGCGTCAGCAGCAGCATCAGCGTGGAAGTGACGGAGGTAATCGGCCCGAGCATTTTTGCGCCGTTGGTCGAAACCCAGGTTGAGAAGGCAAACAGCACCATACTTAACACGGTGGTAGCGAACGGCGTCAAAATGTATTCGTAGCCTAAAAATGCATAGGAGGCATAAGCGATTACGCGCGGAAGTAACGAGGTAAAAAAGAACAGGTTAACGAACCAATAGGTGTAGGCGGTAATAAATGCCCAGCGCCCGCCCAGTGAGCTTTTTACCCATGCGTAAACACCGGCTTCGGAGTTTTTGTTCAGCGAAACAAATTCGGCAATGATTAAGCAGAACGGAATAAAGTAGAAAATCGTGGCGAGGAAAAACATCGGTGCAGATGCCAGACCAAGCTCAATATTATTATTGATTACGTTGTTAAAACTATAAACGGCGGCAAAGGTCAGCGACAGTAAGCCGAACTTGCCGATGGTATTACGCTTGGTATCAGACATAGCACATCTCCGATTCCTGATTATTGTAGGGTACTGGCGGCACAACTTCTGTGCCGCCTGTCTTTTTATTTATTATGAAAATAACCATCTTCGATGGTGACTTTGAGTACGACTTTCTTCACCGCGCTATTACAGATAAAGCGGTAGGCTTCGTGGTTGTCGCAAATAACCAGCTGCCCTTCGTGTACTTCTACCGTTTTTCCGCATCCCTTCAGGTATTCGCGATCGGTTTCATCGCGATAGTATTCAACCACCTGTAAATCCTCTTTGGCGGCATACTCAATTTTTTGCTGCCCTTGCAGGTAGTAATGCACCTCAAAGTAACGGCGATGACCGGTAAATAGCGCATCGGTAGCGGAGTCGGTCTCCACGCGGTAAGTGAGCGAATCACCGATGGAATGGGCGACGCCGGGCTGAATGTTGTCGATATTTTCAATCGCCTCAACGCAGCGCTGCCACTTCCGACCTGAAGCGTAGAGTTGTCGGAACTGCTCTAAGTTATCGATGATCCTCATTTTGTATTCTCGCTGTGCAAATTCGTGGAAAAGAACTCCGTGCCAAAGGCGCGATTAGCAGTGGTCTGAACGGTGGCCTCGGTGCCGGAAATGGGCAGCAACGTAAAGCCGTAGTTGAACTCGCGGAACCAGACGCGCCAGGAGTCGAGCACCTCGCTTCCCCAGGAGTTGGAACCCAGGCCCAGTAGCTGATGGTCCAGATTCAGAGTGATGTCATCGCTGCGCTGGAGTTCATTGCAGTGCTGTGCGGCAAAGAGATTTTCGGGCGTATAGCGCCAGGCACTTAAATTGACAGGACGTTGTGGGACGACCAGCAGACCGTTGCCATGGCGGTTGGTCAGCGCTGCCCAGCGCACATCCTGGCGATTGCCGTTGTTTTGGGGGAATGGGTAGTTCTCGAACATCGCATCCACGGTCGAACGCCAGATATCGATAATGTTGGCCTGCTGGCTGTCGGCGTAATTCTCGCCCGGACCACGTCCGTAATACGCGACTTGCCCCAAATCACCGTTGATGCCCATGGTGAAGCCAATGCACGGAATAATGTGCGGATACTCGCCGTAAGGCTGACCGGAAAGCTCAACATTCAGCTGACCGTCGACCGTTACCCGCCAGCGGTAGGTGCAACGCATACCGAAATCAAATACCGGCGGGGCGATGATCGTCTGGCTGGTAATCACCACCGCATTGTCAGTGTGTTCGAGGGCAAAATCCCGTAGATGCTCCTGCATAATCTGTAAATGATTTGGCTGCCAGAGACCTTCGAACTCCTGTTTGTGGTTATCAATCGTCGGCTTGAAGAAATTAATCTTCGGCTCGCGGGTAATGAGCTCTTCGCCATTCACGTTCCAGCTGATCGGCTTCCCGTTCAGCTTTGAGAAGGTTATCGCGAAGTTATAGCCGCGAACGGTGCAGCGCAGGCGATCGTCTTCCAGCGTCAGGGCGCTGGCGTTTTGCTGACTAAACGGCACTGGCGTAGCGGTTCTGGCCTTCAGCGGGAACTGGTAAGTGGCAATATGGTGCCCGGCGTCGCTGTAGGACGTGCGGGAGTCTTTGCTGACGATGACATTGAGAAAGGCTTCCCTCTCATCCAGCGTCGGCAGCGTGCAGTGCAGCAGTGTGTCGCTGTTGGGGGCCACGTCGTGAAGTTTAATCCGCTGCGTGGAGAGCGTTTCTCCTTCGGCCCGCACTTCAATTTGCAGGGTGTAGTCGTCAAGCGTGGTGAACCACAGCTTATTTGCGACACGCAGTTCACCGCGCGTCAGGTCCTTCGCGTAGACCTTCACTGGGGCGATCACCTGCTTATACTCTTTCAGACCCGGTCCCGGTGTTTGATCGGGGTAAATCAGGCCGTCGAGGCAGAAGTTGTAGTTATTCGGGTAGTCGCCGTAGTCACCGCCAAATTTATACCAGACGTTGCCGTTATCATCTTTTGCCTGAATGCCATGGTCGCACCATTCCCAGACATAGTGTCCTTGAATGCAATCGTGCTGGTAAAAAACGCTTTGATATTCCGTCAGCCCGCCGGGGCCGTTACCCATGGCGTGGGCGTATTCGCAGATGATGCGTGGTTTCGGATGCGGATATTCACCAAACTCATTCATCAGCGGCACGCGGGTATACATGGTGGAAATAATGTCCACCACTTCGGCGTCGCGATCTTCTTCGTAATGCACCAGACGCGTGTTATCCAGCGCTTTCGCAGCGTGGTACATGGCACGAATATTACAGCCGTACCCGGATTCGTTGCCCAGTGACCAGATGACGATCGACGGATGGTTTTTCTGTGCGTGGATGTGGCGCACGATGCGCTCAACGTATACCGGTTCCCAGGTCGGATCGTCGGTGATGCGACTGATATCGCCGACGTTGGCGAAGCCGTGGGATTCGACGTCGGTCTCGGCCATCACAAACAGGCCGTAGATATCGCACAGCTCATAGAAGCGCGGATCGTTCGGGTAATGCGCGGTACGCACCGAGTTAATGTTGTGCTGCTTCATCAGCAGCAGATCTTTTTCGACCCGATCCATTCCGACCGCGCGGCCTTTCAGATGATCGTTATCGTGGCGGTTAACACCGTGCAGCATTACGTAGTGGTTGTTGATGTAAAACAGCCCGTCGCGGATCGTAATGTCGCGGAATCCGACGCGCTGCGGAACCACCTCAATAATATTGCCGCTGGCATCTTTTAACGTCATCACTAAATGATAAAGATACGGCGACTCAGCCGACCACTGCTGTGGCGCACTAACCTCGAAATCAAAGGCAGTACGGGTGAGCTTATCGAGAGTCAGATGACTGATAACACCGCTGTGCAGCACCTGTTCGCCGTCAAATAAGGTGTATTCCAGCGAGGTCTGTGCCGGTGAATCGGCAAGGTTTTCCAGCACAATGTCGCAGGAGAGAGTGGCATCACGGTAGTTATCATCGAACTCGGTACGAAGGGTAAAATCCTGAATGTGGGTCGCCTGCTTGCCCACCAGATAGACGTCGCGGAAGATCCCCGCAGACCACCACATATCCTGGTCTTCAACGTAGGTAGAGTCTGCCCACTGCATCACGCGCACACACAGCAGGTTGTCACCGGTGTGCACCATTGCGCTGATATCAAATTCGGCCGTCAGACGACTGCCCTTGCTGAAGCCCACGTACTGGCCGTTGACGTACACTTCGAAGTAGGTTTCAACGCCGTCGAACTTAATCAGCGTTTGTTTTCCCTGCCAGCCTTCGCTGAGGGTAAACATCCGCTGATATGCACCGGTCGGGTTATCGGTTGGGACGTAGGGCACATCAATCGGGAACGGGAAACCTTCGTCGGTATATTGCAGCTTGCCGTGTCCTTCCATCTGCCACATGCCGGGGACGGTGATGCTGCCCCAGTCGTGCATATACTGCGACGTAAAGGCTTCTGGCACCTGCAGCGGATGCTCAAAGAACTGAAAATTCCACTGACCGCTCAGCAGTTGAAAAAGGCTGCTGGTTTCACGGGCAAACGAGCGAGCCTGCGCTACCGAGTCATAAGAGAAAAAGTATGCGCGTGGCGCCAGTCGATTTTCGTGGGTGAGCTGAATGTTTTCCCAGCGATTCATAAGGCCTCCCGGTGGAGAGAAATCGGAACCATTCAAAGTGATGGTGAGTAAGTGTCATTGCAGGTGATTTTAGTAAAAGTTTTACTAAAATATAGCGGGTAAGATGATTTACTTTAACTTGATCACGAAAATAACCCGTGCAGAGAAAAACAAGGCATGACAAAGCATGCCCGGTATCAGAAGATACCGGGCGCGAAAAAGGGAGGTTAGCGGGTGGTGCCGCGAAGTTTCAGCTTGCTGGGCACGAAAACCAGCAGCGGCAGCGCACGTCCGTCACGGGCTTTTTCAAACAGCAGGTTAACGCCTTGACTGCCCATCATTTCTGAATGGATGCGCACGGTGGACAGCGGAGGGAAGGTGAATCGTGCCGTCGGAATGTCATTGACGCTAATCAGCGAAATATCCTGTGGAATCGCCAGGCCACGTTCGTGAATTGCGCGCAGAACGCCAATGGCGATTGAGTCTGAGGCGACAAACAGGGCGCTGGGATAATCTTCTTTGGCCAGCATTTTTTTCGCCAACTCATAACCTGACGAGCTGGAGAATCCGCCACGATAGATATCGTGTTCCGAGACCACCTGCTGCAGGCGACCGTATTCGACAAACGCGGCCTCGCGGATATCCGCTTTGCCCGGCTCGTCTTCACCGCCGATGAAGCCAATGCGGGTCACGCCCTGGGCGATGAAAAAATCGATACTCTCTTTGCTGATGCGGGTCAGATCGATATCGACGGCATCATAGTCGCTGCCGGGTTCATGAAAGTCGATAAAGCAGATATTGTCGGTCAGCGCGGTTGCTGCGGCGCGCTGGGCAGGAGATGGCTTACCAACGATGAGAATGCCGGTAATATTTTTAAGGTCGGGCAACCCGCTGTGTTCATAGCAGTTGGTCAGTTCGATCCCCAGCTTTTCACATTGCGTTTCAATCCCGTGTCGTATGGCGAGATAGTAAGGATCGTTGATTTCCAAATCCTGCTGGTAGCTGTAGAGCGCCAGAATATGCTGGGGGCCGACCGTACTGATCTGGTGTTTACGCGCGCTGCTGGTTTTGTACTCCAGCTTTTCCGCGATCTCCAGAATGCGACGCTTGGTTTCTTCTTTTACGTTTAGCGTCGGGTCATCATTTAACACCCGGGACACTGTCGCCAGGGATACACGAGCTTCGATTGCGATGTCTTTAAGTGTTGCCATGTTTACCTTTTCCCTGAGTTACCCCCGCATTGTAAATGAAGTGCTTATCTATTCACCTGTTTTCAGTAAAAAAAGTACCTCTAATTGACATATTCACGGTAAAACCCCGCTTTCAGAGTGTGATGGGCGCATCATTTTACGGCTTTTGAGAACAATGCCAGGACGGTTTTTTGCTAACATTTAGTAAAATTTTACCAAAGGAGAAAAGAATGGACACGATCGCATTTACGGATTTCACCCGAATGGAAATTCGCGTGGGAAAAATTACCCAGGTAAAGCGTCATGACAATGCCGATAAACTCTACATCGTTCAGGTCGATGTCGGCGAACGAACGCTGCAAACCTTGACCAGCCTGGTGCCTTACTACCGCGAAGATGAGCTGATGGGGAAAACGGTGGTGGTGCTGTGTAATCTGCAAAAAGCGAAAATGCGCGGCGAAACGTCAGAATGCATGCTGTTGTGTGCGGAAACGGACGATGGCAGTGAAAGCGTGCTGTTGACGCCAGAGCGCGTGATGCCCGCAGGCGTGCGGATTGTGTAAGCGTGTGATGCTGCCGGATGGCGGCTACGCCCTATCCGGCCTACATGTGATCCCGTAGGCCGGAAAAGTGCAGCGCCATCCGGCGTCTGTCACACTTGCTCCACGCTGACGCGTAATGCGGCCAGCGCTTTACGCGTTGAGCGTAATACCAACTCACATTGTTCGATGGTTAACGTGAGCGGTGGTTCGATGCGGATCGTCTTCGCGTTGTTCAGCGTTCCGGCAACCAACACCCGCTGGCGGAACATCTCGCTGGCAAAGTTGTAGCCGATCTCATTATCAACAAATTCGATCGCCATCAGCATGCCTTTACCGCGTACGTCCTGCACCAGATCCGGGTATTCCCGCGCCAGATGTCGGAAGCCATCCAGCAACATATCGCCTTTTTGTTCTGCCTGAGCCGGTAAATTCTGCTCCAGCAGGACATTGATGGTTGCGAGTGCCGCCGCACAGGAAAGCGGGTTGCCGCCAAAGGTGGTGGTGTGCAGGAATGGGTTATCGAACAGTACGGAGAACACCTCTTCGGTAGCGATGGTCGCACCGATAGGCATTACGCCGCCGCCTAGCGCTTTCGCCAGACACATAATGTCGGGCTGCACGTTTTCGTGCTCGCAGGCGAACATCTTGCCAGTACGACCCATGCCGGTTTGCACTTCATCAAGGATCATCAGCGCGCCAAACTCGTCGCACAGTTTGCGCACGGCGGTCAGGTATCCCTGCGGTGGCAGGATCACGCCACCTTCACCCTGAATCGGCTCAAGGATCACGGCAGCTACATCATCACCGGTCTTTTTACACTCGCTGAGCATGGTACGCATCGCGTCAATGTCACCAAACGGAACATGACGGAAGCCCGGCAGCAATGGCATAAACGGTTTACGGAACGTGGATTTGGCCGTCGCGGACAGTGCGCCCAGCGATTTACCGTGGAACGCGCCGCTGGTGGCAATAAACGTAAATTTGCCGCGTGGCGATTGATAGGCTTTCGCCAGCTTCAGCGCCGCTTCAACCGACTCGGTTCCGCTGTTGCAAAAGAAGCTGTATTTCAGCTTGCCGGGCGCCAGTGCGGCGAGCGTTTTCGCCAACATGGCCCGCAAGGGGTCAAGTAATTCCTGGCTGTGCAGAGGTTGTTTAGCGAGTTGATTCTGTACGGCGGAGACCACTACTGGATTACGGTGCCCCACGTTGAAAATTCCAAAACCGCCCAGGCAGTCAACAAATTCCTGTCCCTGGGTGTCGACAAGCGTATTCAGGCTTCCCGCTTGCCACTCTACGGCTCCGTAATCCCCGCCGGCAGTTACAGATTTTCGATACTCTAAGAACCCCGGATTGACATGCTCTTTGAAGTATTCAATGACCTCTCGGTTAAGTGCTTTCATTTCCTCATGATCAAGCGTTCGCTTTTCGATGAGGTTCAGTGCGTGTGCGCTGCAGGCCAGGGCCGATGCGCTGGAAGGTAACCTGTTCAAAATATGCTCCCGGAGTTCGCGTATCACATGATACTGAATTAAGTATTGCAGGGATTACGCCATCCCGGCGCGCTTAACGAAAATCGGGATAAACACCAGGATACATTTCATTTGCGAAACATTTAATGCCAAAAGTTAACATTTGGCGGTATTTTGCCCAGGTTGACTCTCTGAAAACAGGTGAGATACGCGATCTTCTGCGCCAAAAACAGGCAGAAGTTGCACTGTGACGGTGCGCAGAGTGAAGCCTGATTGAATAGTTACAGGATGAAAGTATTTTAAATCAATGAATTAGAAAACATACAAATTCTGAGGTTTAATCGCAAATTGCGATCTAAATCAAATTTAACAACTAAAGATAAAAAAATTATCGCCGAAATAACATATGCCGAAAAAGTTAACAACCAGATAACCTGCATAGGACGCAACCATGTCTTCTGATCCCTACGTTAGTCAGCAGCATACTCCGCTGGATGATGATATTACCCTCATGTCGACTACCGATTTACAAAGCTACATCACTCATGCGAATGACACGTTTGTCCAGGTTAGCGGCTATCAGCTGAGCGAGCTGCTCGGCAAGCCGCATAATCAGGTTCGTCACCCGGACATGCCCAAGGCGGCATTTGCTGATATGTGGTACACGCTGCAACAGGGGGAGCCATGGAGCGGCATTGTAAAAAATCGCTGTAAAAACGGCGATCACTACTGGGTGCGAGCCAATGCGGTGCCGATGGTACGTGAAGGGCGAATGACCGGGTATATGTCGATTCGAACCCGGGCGACGCAGGAGGAAATTGCGGCGGTCGAGCCGTTGTATCAGGCGCTAAATGAAGGACGTTGCAACAAACGCATCCATAAGGGACTCGTGGTGCGTAAAAGTTGGCTGGGAAAGCTGCCGGCGCTGCCGGTTCGCTGGCGGGTGCGCAGCGTGATGACACTGATGTTTGCCGTGCTGGCGGCAGCGTTGCAGCAAATGGGCGCGGCGTGGCCGCTGCTGCTGGTGAGTGCGCTGGTGATGCTGGCGGGTGCGGCGATTTTCGAATGGCAAATTGTACGCCCGATAGAAAATGTCGCCCGCCAGGCGCTGAAAGTGGCGACCGGCGAGCGCAACAGCGTGACGCACCTGAACCGCAGCGATGAGTTGGGCCTGATGCTGCGGGCGGTGGGGCAACTGGGATTAATGTGCCGCTGGCTTATTCACGACGTTTCAAGCCAGGTTTCCTGCGTGCGTAACGACAGCGATACGCTGGCAAAAGGTAGCGATGATTTAAACAAGCACACCCAGCAAACGGTTGAAAACGTGCAGGAAACGGTGACGACGATGAACCAGATGGCGGCGTCGGTGAAGCAAAACTCGGCGACAGCATCTGCGGCTGACAAACTCTCGATTGCCGCCAGCAGTGCGGCAACGCAGGGAGGCGAGGCGATGGAGACGGTGATCAAAACGATGGACGATATCGCCAGCAGCACCCAGCGTATCGGCACCATCACCACGCTGATTAACGATATTGCTTTCCAGACCAATATCCTGGCATTGAATGCGGCGGTTGAAGCGGCGCGAGCGGGCGAGCAGGGGAAAGGGTTTGCCGTCGTGGCGGGGGAAGTACGCCATCTTGCCAGCCGGAGCGCCAGTGCGGCGAATGACATCCGCAAGCTGATTGATGCCAGTGCCGACAAGGTGCAGTCCGGATCCAGCCAGGTTCACGCCGCTGGCCGCACGATGGACGACATTGTGGCGCAGGTACAGAACGTCACCCAACTGATTGCACAAATCAGCCATTCGACGCTGGAACAGGCTGACGGGCTGACCAGCCTGACTCGCGCGGTGAATGAGTTGAGCAACATTACGCAGAAAAATGCCGAACTGGTTGAAGAGAGCGCGCAAATTTCAGTGCGGGTGAAACATCGCGCCGGGCGCCTGGAAGATGCGGTGACGGTGCTGCATTAGCACCGCTATTCGGGCGGAACAACGGGTTCCGCCCGATGACCCGATTAATCCAGCTGAGCGATATCCAGCGCTGCGCGATCGATAATACCGATGATTTTTTTGATCTGCGCATCGCTGGTGTCACCATGATTGACCCGCAGATCCAGCACGGCTTTAAAGTTTTCCAGCGCGCGTTTCATCTGCGGGTTTTTACGTAATTCAAAGCCAACGCAGCGTGCTTTAACGCGTTCATGAATAAGCGCCAGATGCTCGCGATTCTCCTCCAGCCACTGCTGGCCTTGCGCCGTGATCGTGATCTGTTTACGCCCACCTTCCTCTTCGCTGATGACAATCAGCTCTTGATCCTGCAAGAAATCCAGCGTCGGATAAATCACCCCTGGACTAGGCGTGTAGTGGCCCTGGGTCAGCGTTTCGATGGCTTTGATCAGCTCATAGCCGTGGCTGGCATCGCGGGTCAAAATATCCAAAATCACCAGGCGTAATTCGCCGTGACCGAAGAAACGCTGACGACGCCCGCCGCCGCCACCCCGACCATGGCGATGCCCGCAGCCGTGATCGTGGTGATGTCCTTCACTGTTGCAGCCTTCGTGGCGATGTTCTTCGCCTTTGCAGCAACCTTCGTGTGGGTGATCTGCATGTTTGCAGCAACCGTCATGGTGGTTTTGCATGGTAGTCTCCAGATGTTGTTTCGATATATCTAATTTATATCTAAAACTTATGATTTTGCAAGTTCGTGATAGGATTGTGTTTTAATTAATTGATTTTTATGTAAATTATCATCAGTGATGAGAAGGGGGTTTTACGCTGTGAGTGTATCAAAAAAATGCTTGCAATCTTTGTTATTAGCAATCATTATCATTTGAATGTTAATTTAGATATATCGTATTATCCTCACGAAGGCGAAAAATGACAAAAAACACCTCACGCTACCCCCAGCGCGTTCGTAATGAACTGCGCTTCCGTGAACTTACCATCCTGCACGTTGAGCGTATCAGCGCAGGTTTTCAGCGCATCGTGCTGGGCGGGGAGGCGCTGGACGGCTTCAGCTCACGCGGCTTTGATGACCACGCCAAAGTTTTCTTTCCTGAGCCAGGCAGCCATTTTGTGCCGCCGGTGGTTACCGATGAGGGCATCGTCTGGGCTGACGGTGTGCGCCCTGCGTCCCGGGATTACACGCCGCTATACGATGATGCGCGTCATGAACTGGCGCTGGATTTTTATATTCATGACGGTGGCGTGGCGAGTACGTGGGCGATGCATGCCCGTGCAGGGGATACACTGACGATTGGCGGACCGCGCGGCTCGCTGGTGGTACCGGAAGAGTATGCGTATCAGGTTTATGTGTGCGATGAATCGGGAATGCCTGCATTGCGCCGTCGCCTGGAAGCGCTCAGTCGCTTAGCGCGACGCCCGAACGTCACGGCGCTGGTGAGCGTGCGGGATGCGGCGTATCAGGACTACCTTGCCCATCTGGATGGGTTTGCTATCCAGTGGTTTGTCGGGCATGACGAACAGGCGGTGGATGACGCGCTGGCTCGGCTGACGGTGCCTGCAGACGATTATTTCATCTGGGTAACCGGCGAAGGGAAAGTGGTAAAAAATTTGAGCGCCCGCTTTGAAACCGAGGCGTTTGACCCGCTGCGGGTGCGTGCGGCAGCCTACTGGCATCAGCGGAAAGCGGCTGATTAATAATTTGACGGCGGAACGCCAAATGCCTGGCGGAACGCGTAGCTAAACGCCGCGGTGCTCGAATACCCCACGTCGAGCGCCACGGCGGTAACGCTTTTATTTTTCTTCAGCATTAACACCGATTCCAGAATACGCATCTTTTGCTTCCAGACGCTGAACGGTAACCCGGTTTCTTTTTTGAAATGACGCGAGAAAGTTCGGGCGGACATGCCAAGATGATTAGCCCAGTACTCCACCGAGTGTTCCCGTGCGGGAGATTCCTGTATTGTCCGGCACACTTTTGTTAATTCTGCATCCTGCGGCCAGGGTAATACAAAGGCGACTTCCGGTAATTGCAAAATAATATCGACCAGCACGCTCACCAGTTTTCCTTCTTTTGACTGGCTATCATAATGGCCTGAAATGACGTTGGTGGCGTAATGAATAAACTCTCTGGCGAAATCACTGATCGCCACCACTTTACACTCGTCGATGCGCTTCTCAAGAAAGCCTGGCTTAATATCCAGATTCTCTAAATACACGTCATCCAGCGCCCATACCGCATGCTCAATATTATTCGGGATCCAGATACCGTAATGTGCGGGAATTATCCAGCATTTACCGGCGACATCAATGCGCATACTGCCCTTACGGGCGAAATGAAACTGGGTAAATGCGTGTGAATGCGGTGGAACATGGTTATTCGCTTCAAGGACATAAGAACGAAAGTACACGTCCTGCGGCAGTTCCGCCATTGAATCATCCGGGAAGGAACTCCACTGTTTTTGCCTGAGGGTGTCCATAAAAAATACCTGATACTTCCGGTGATGTGGCTTCTGTTCGATAGATCTTGTCCGCAAATCATAATACATACACCCTGTTTTCCATAATAATCTTGCGTAAGAATTATTCGTCCACCTTTGGTAAATACCATGAATTCGCTGTGTTCTGATGCTGTCATCGTCAATGAAACAAATGATAACTGGACCCGAATGGGGAAAGACCTGCTCCAGCAGGCTGATATCCAGATTAATGGTTCGCGCGCCTGGGACATTCAACTTCACCATGCCGGTTTCTTTAAACGGGTGCTGCAACAAGGCTCGTTAGGGCTGGGTGAAAGCTATATGGAAGGCTGGTGGGATTGCGAGCGGCTCGATATTCTGTTCTGCAAAATCCTTAAAGCAAAACTCGACCAAAAAATGCCGGGCAATCTGAAAGATATTTTACGCATTGCCAGCGCGCGTTTGTTTAATCTGCAATCACGCAGCCGTGCCTGGATTGTCGGCAAAGAACACTACGATATAGGTAACGATCTTTTCGCCCTGATGCTTGATCCCCACATGCAATATTCCTGCGGCTACTGGAAAGACGCGACAACATTAGACGACGCGCAGAATGCCAAATTAAAAATGATTTGTGAGAAGCTGCAATTGCAACCGGGCATGCGTTTGCTGGATATCGGTTGTGGCTGGGGCGGGCTGGCTGAATATGCCGCGCGCCATTATGGCGTGGCGGTAGACGGGGTTACCATCTCGAAAGAACAGCAGAAAATGGCGCAGCAGCGCTGTGACGGGCTGGATGTCACTATTCTGCTGCAGGATTATCGCGACCTCGATAAACACTATGATCGTATTGTCTCCGTGGGGATGTTTGAACACGTGGGCCCGAAAAACTACGACACCTATTTCAGTATTGCCGACCGCTGCTTAAAACCCGATGGATTGTTCCTGCTGCATACCATTGGCAGCAATAAAAAAGGGATGAGTGTGGATCCGTGGATCAATAAATATATCTTCCCAAACGGCTGTTTACCGGCGATTTCCCACATTGCCGAGGCCAGCGAATCGCGGTTTGTGATGGAGGACTGGCATAATTTCGGCAGCGACTACGATAAAACGCTGATGGCCTGGCATGAACGGTTTAACCAGGCATGGCCGACGCTGTCGTCGCGTTATTCCGCGACCTTCAAAAGGATGTTTAATTACTATTTATGCGCGTGTGCTGGGGCATTCCGTGCCAGAGATATCGAGCTTTGGCAGGTGCTGTTTAGCCGGGGCGTAGAGGGCGGACTTCGCGTTTATCGTTAATGTTTGCCGGATATCAGCGCAAGCGCCTTATCCGGCCTACAAAAGTGAGCAAACCGTAGGCCTGATAAGCGAAGCGCCATCAGGCATTTCTTTGCCGGATATCAGCGCAAGCGCCTTATCCGGCCTACAAAAGCGAGCAAACCGCAGGCCTGATAAGCGTAGCGCCATCAGGCATTGATAACCCGTAGAACGAAGAACTTAGCCCAACTCACTCTCTGCCAGCGCTTTAAACACCATTGCTACCGCGTGTGCGCCGGGGTCCATATTACCAAGCAGGCTCTCACTGCTGAGATACGACGCGCGCCCGGCGTTGGCTTTGCTCGACAGGCAGGTCCGTTCTGCGCCTGCCAGCGCAGCGTCATAGGCGGCTTGCAGGTTATGTGGTTGTGCCAGTAGCGATGTTAGCGCGGGCTGCAGCGCATCAATCATCGTACGATCGCCTTCATCTGCACCACCGTAGAACTTCATCTGGGCTAGCCCCGTATTTAGCGCATCGGCGACCTCGGCACCCTGCTCCAGCTTTTGTCCGGCAGCGGTAAAGAAAATTGACATCAATACGCCGCTGGAGCCACCCATGACCACGGTCAGGCGCTCGCCAATCAGTGCAAACAACGTGGCAAGGTTAGCCAGCGGAAGCTGCTGGTGATGTAGCAGGTCGGCAATTTCACGCGCACCTGCGGCAAAGGTTGACCCGGTATCGCCGTCGCCGACTTTCGCATCCAGCGCATTGAGGTGTGCTTCAAGATTGGCGAGCGTTGCGGTGACTTGCTCAATAATCCCGGCAACCTGTTCGTTAGCCGAAGGCTGAAATTCCACACGTGCACTGCGCTGAGATGACGGCACGGTCGTGATGTCACGTGGCGGCACGGGCGTTGACCAGTTACTGGTTTCCACTTCGGTCAACAGCGCTTTTTCGATGCTTTCTTCCAGCACCATGGCGGTCAGCGAGAAGCCTTTCATATCCAGCGCGGTGACCAGCGAGGCTGGGCCAATCAGCCAGTCGATACGTTCGTGCAGCGGGCTGTTGGCCAGTTCGCGGGTAATGATGGCCATTTCGGCAACGGAAACGCCGCCGAGGTTATTGATCATCACTGCCAGACGGCCGGTTTCCGGCAGGGCGGCCATCAGCGTCTCTACCATCAGATTAACCACCTGCGCGCTGTTTTGCGTGTCAATCACCGACGCACCCGGCTCGCCGTGAATGCCCATGCCCAGCTCTGCATGGCCCGGATGGTGACGCGGAGCCTCGTCGGTCTCCTGTGGCAAATGACAGCTGGAGAGTGCGACGCCCAGGCTGAAGGTGTTGTTCGCCGCATACTGCGCTTCACGCAGCACGGTAGCGAGGTTGTAGCCACGTTCGGCGAAATAGCCGGCAACTTTGTGCACCAGGATGGTGCCAGCGATCCCGCGTGGGTGCTTGTTATCCGGTAGCGAAATGTCGTCGCCGACGATCAGCATTTCGACGTTATAACCGAGCCGACGCGCTTTCTCGGCGGCCAGACCAAAATTTAGACGATCGCCGGTGTAGTTCTTCACGATCAGCAGGCAGCCTGCCTCACCGGTCACCGCCTGAATGGCGGTCAGTATCGCATCGACGCTCGGTGAGGCAAACACGTCACCGCAAACCGCGGCGGTTAACATGCCTTTACCGATAAATCCAACGTGGGCGGGTTCGTGACCTGAGCCACCGCCGGAGATCACCGCGACGTTCTCTTTGTTGAGATCGCGACGCACCACGATGCGGATGGCCGGATCGCTCTCCAGGCGTGCCAGGTTATTCCACGGACTGGCGATAATCGTACCGTCGATGACATCGTTAACGAGATGGGTACGCTGGTTAAAAAAGAATTGAGACATAACGGCTCCGGCAGGTTGAGTATTAAACAAACCCCCGAATGCATGGTCATGGTAGCGGAGGCGATGGAGAGATTCTGGCCGAGTCAGCGCGGAAAAAAACTCAAGTAAAATGAGTTTCATTTCGGAACGTAAAAACTGTTTTTTGTTCCTAAATGGAACGTAATGACGAATGGAAATGGCTAAATGCGAACCCACGCGGCTTTTTTCACCGGCCGTCAGGGCGGGCTGTTCGGGACAGAGCGCTTTTTTTTGCCGGTTATTCCGGCGGTAGATAACGAAAAGGCGAAACCGGGCCTCTTTGCGTGACAGAAATATGGGCTAAAGGAACGGATCGGGATCGCAAACCTTATCTTTTTTGGGGTTAATTGTTTCAATGTGGAACGTATGTTCCTTTTATCCGTTTCATATCAGAACAAAAAGACGAATGATTTTTTTGTACTCGCCTCGCCATACAGTGATTGCATCGCTCCGGTAGCGCTTTGTTTTCGCCGTTAGCATCAGGCTAAACAGGTCAATGCCAGGGCTCATCATGTCAAAACATGTACTTATTTGAGGATGAAAGGAATGCTAAACGTTATTCAATCTCCAGCCAAATATCTCCAGGGCCCTGATGCATCTATCTTATTTGGTCAATATGCTAAAAATCTGGCGGACAGCTTTTTTGTGATTGCGGATGATTTCGTGATGAATCTGGCGGGAGAGAAAGTGCTCAATGGCCTGCATAATCACGATATTAGCTGCCATGCGGAACGCTTTAACGGCGAATGCAGCCATGTGGAAATTAATCGTTTGATTGCCATTCTGAAGCAACACGGTTGCCGTGGCGTGGTCGGGATCGGTGGCGGCAAAACGCTGGATACCGCCAAAGCGATTGGCTATTACCAGAAGCTGCCGGTGGTGGTGATCCCGACCATCGCCTCGACCGATGCGCCAACCAGCGCGCTGTCGGTCATTTATACCGAAGCCGGTGAGTTTGAAGAGTATCTGATCTACCCGAAAAACCCGGATATGGTGGTGATGGATACCGCGATTATCGCCAAAGCACCGGTGCGTTTGTTGGTTGCCGGGATGGGCGATGCGCTCTCTACCTGGTTTGAAGCGAAGGCCTGTTATGACGCCCGCGCGACCAGCATGGCGGGTGGACAGTCCACCGTGGCAGCATTGAGCCTGGCGCGCCTGTGTTATGATACGTTGCTGGCAGAAGGCGAAAAAGCCCGCTGCGCGGCGCAGGCAGGCGTCGTAACCGATGCGCTGGAGCGCATTGTGGAAGCGAACACCTATCTTAGCGGTATTGGTTTTGAAAGCAGCGGCCTCGCGGGGGCGCATGCGATTCATAACGGCTTCACGATTCTGGAAGAGTGCCACCATTTGTACCATGGCGAAAAAGTCGCGTTTGGTACGCTGGCGCAGCTGGTGTTGCAGAACAGCCCGATGGAAGAGATCGAAACCGTGCTGGCGTTCTGTCAAAAAGTCGGCCTGCCAGTCACCCTGGCGCAAATGGGCGTGAAAGACGGCATTGACGACAAAATTCATGCTGTTGCCAAAGCCACCTGCACAGAAGGTGAAACCATTCACAACATGCCGTTCCCGGTGACGCCTGAAAGCGTGCATGCCGCTATTCTGACGGCAGACCTGTTGGGACAGCAGTGGCTGGCGCGTTAATCAGACATCAGTAACGCTCTGCGCCGGCATTTTCTCCCCTCTGACCGTCTCTGTCGGAGGGGGTGTCCAGGGTAAAACAGCGGAAAGGAATATGACGGCGCACACTCAGAACATTGGAAAGGACGTCTCTTCGGTTATTGCCCAGTCATGGCACCGTTGCAGTAAGTTTATGCAGCGGGAAACCTGGCAGGCGCCGCATCAGGCGCAAGGGCTGACGTTTGCCTCGATTTGCCGCCGCAAGACTGCGCTGGTGACGATTGCTCAGGCCGCACTGGAAGACGCCTGGGAGTTTATGGATGGTCGTCCCTGTGCACTGTTTATCCTCGATGAGTCCGCCTGTATTCTCAGCCGCTGCGGCGATCCACAGACGGTGGAACAGCTGGCGGAGCTGGGTTTTCTCGACGGCAGCTACTGTGCGGAGAGTATTATTGGTAGCTGTGCGCTGTCGCTGGCGACTATGCCGGGGCAGCCAACAAAAACTTCAGGCGATCAGCACTTTAAAAAAGCGCTACATCCGTGGTCGTTCTGCTCAACGCCGGTATTTGATAACCACGGGCGACTGTTTGGCTCCATCTCGCTGTGCTGCCTGGTGGAACATGAGTCCGTTTCCGATCTCTCCCTGACGCTGGCGATTGCCAGAGAGGTAGGCAATTCGTTGCTGACCGACAGCCTGTTGGCTGAATCTAATCGCCATCTGAATCAGATGTACGGGCTGCTGGAGAGCATGGATGATGGCGTGATGGCATGGAATGAACAGGGTGTGCTGCAGTTCCTCAATGCGCGTGCCGCCATGCTGTTACATCTGGATGTGCAGGCCAGTCAGGGGAAAAATCTTCATGACCTGGTGAATATGCCGATGCTGTTGCGCCGGGCAATCAAACATGCTCGTGGCCTCAATCACGTCGAAGTCACCTTTGAGAGCCAGCACCAGTTTGTTGATGCGGTGATCACTTTAAAGCCGATTGTGGAAGAGCAGGGCAACAGCTTTATTCTGCTGCTGCATCCGGTCGAGCAAATGCGCCAGCTGATGACCAGTCAGTTGGGCAAAGTAAGCCATACTTTTGAGCAGATGTCGGCGGACGATCCGGAAACCCGACGGCTGATCCATTTTGGCCGCCAGGCGGCGAGGGGAAGTTTTCCGATCCTGTTGTGCGGCGAAGAGGGCGTTGGTAAAGAGCTGCTCAGTCAGGCGATCCACAATGAAAGTGAACGGGCCAGCGGCCCGTATATCGCCGTAAACTGTCAGCTGTATGCCAACAGCGTGCTGGGACAGGATTTTATGGGCAGTGCGCCAACCGATGATGAAAACGGCCGACTGAGCCGCCTTGAACTGGCGAACGGCGGTACGCTGTTTCTGGAAAAAATCGAATATTTGGCACCGGAGTTACAGTCTGCATTATTGCAGGTGATCAAGCAGGGGGTGCTGACCCGTCTCGACGCTCGACGCCTGATCCCGGTGGATGTGAAAGTGATCGCCACCACCACGGTCGATCTTGCCAATCTGGTGGAACAAAACCGCTTTAGTCGTCAGCTGTATTACGCGCTGCACTCGTTTGAAATCGTTATTCCGCCGCTGCGCGCGCGGCGTAACAGCATTCCGGCGCTGATTTATACTCGCCTGAACAGCCTGAAAAAACGCTTTTCATCCAGCCTGAAGGTGGATGATGACGCGCTGGCGCAGCTGGTGGCCTATTCGTGGCCGGGTAATGATTTCGAGCTGAACAGCATTATCGAGAACATCGCCATCAGCAGCGAGAATGGCCATATTCGCCTGAGCAACCTGCCAGATTATCTGTTTGCCGAACGACCGGGTATGGATACGACATCTTCGCTGCTGCCTGCCAGCCTGACGTTTACCGCCATCGAAAAAGAGGCGATTATCCACGCCGCCCGCGTCACCAGCGGGCGCGTGCAGGAGATGTCGCAGCTGCTGAACATTGGGCGCACCACGCTGTGGCGCAAGATGAAGCAGTACGACATCGACGCCAGCCAGTTTAAGCGCAAACATCTGGAGTAGTTTCTTCGATTCTAGCCATCGAAAAGAGCGCGTCGGACAAGCGATTGATGTACCGCTTTAGTTCGTCGCGCACGGCGAGCGTTCTGTCCATCGCCGTGAGAATACGCTCCAGTCGACGTGCCAGCGTGCGCGCTACGTGTAGTTGTGCAGAAGCGAGGTTTTTCCCCGGAATGACAAACTCTTTCAGCGGGCCGCTGTGCGCCATATTGCGGTCGATCAGCCGCTCCAGTCTCTGAATATCTTCATCGCTAATCGTCTGCTTCAGGCGAATGATCCCTTTATCGTCGCTGGCGAGTTCCGCACCCAGCACAAACAGCGTCTTCTGGACGGTATGCAAATCCTCGCGTAGCTCGGTCTGGTGGGTTGTGGCATAGCATACGCCCAGCTGGGAAATCAGTTCATCTACCGTGCCATAGGCGTTAACGCGGATGTCGTCTTTGTCGATGCGGCTGCCGCCAAACAGCGCGGTGGTGCCTTTATCGCCGGTTCGGGTATAGATGCGATACATTTATGTTATCTCACTGAAGGGAAGCACGTTGACCAGTTGGCCTGCGTTGGCGCCGAGCGTGCGGATCTGCTCGATCCCGGCGGCGATATGCCCGCAGATCAGCGCCCGATCCTCGGGCAACTGGGCATGCGTTAAGGCAATCTCGCCGCTCACGCTGAGGCCGAGACCTACGCGCAGCGCCGAGCTTTTTGCTGCCCGTCTGCTGAGCGCCAGCGCGCTGGTGCTGTCGTCGCAGCTGATGGCCCGGCACGGGACGCCTTGCTCTTCCAGCCCCCAGCATAGTTCATCAAGCACGCGGGAATCCTGCCAGCATGGGTGATAAAACAGATTTACGCTCGGTGATGAAAGTGGCATCGCGTCCCCTTTTTTGTCAGAAAGCCTGATGGAAGATCGCGGCAATTTCTTTCTCGTTACCTTTACGTGGGTTCGAGAATGCGTTGCCGTCCTTCAGGGCCATCTCTGCCATATACGGGAAATCGGCCTCTTTTACGCCCAGTTCGCGCAGATGCTGTGGAATGCCGATATCAGCAGACAGGCGGGCAATAGCGTGAATCGCCAACTCGGCGGCGTCCATGGTAGACAGGCCGTCGGTGTTCTCGCCCATAAACTCGGCGATGTCGGCAAATTTTTCCGGATTAGCGATCAGGTTATAACGTGCCACGTGCGGTAGCAGTACGGCATTCGCCACGCCGTGCGGCATGTCATACAGGCCGCCAAGCTGGTGCGCCATGGCGTGTACGTAGCCGAGGTTGGCGTTGTTAAAGGCCATCCCCGCCAGCAGTGAAGCGTAGGCCATGTTCTCGCGAGCTTTCAGGTTGCTGCCCAGCGCCACAGCCTGGCGTAAGTTACGGGCGATCAGGCGGATTGCCTGAATAGCGGCGGCATCGGTGACCGGATTTGCATCTTTGGAAATGTAGGCTTCCACGGCGTGGGTCAAGGCATCCATCCCGGTGGCCGCGGTCAGAGGCGCAGGTTTGCCAAGCATCAGCAGCGGATCGTTAATCGATACTGACGGCAGGTTGCGCCAGCTGACAATGACAAATTTCACTTTTGTTTTGGTGTTGGTCAGTACGCAGTGACGGGTCACTTCACTGGCGGTACCGGCGGTGGTGTTGACCGCAATGATAGGCGGCAGCGGGTGGGTCAGGGTTTCAATTCCGGCATAGCTGTAGAGATCGCCTTCGTGAGTGGCCGCGATACCAATACCTTTACCGCAGTCATGTGGGCTACCGCCGCCGACGGTGACAATAATATCGCATTGCTCCTGACGAAACACCGCAAGGCCATCGCGTACGTTGGTGTCTTTGGGGTTTGGCTCGACGCCGTCAAATATTGCTACTTCAATACCGGCTTCACGCAAATGCGCGAGCGTTTTATCTACCGCACCGTCTTTAATTGCCCGCAGGCCTTTATCGGTCACCAGCAGGGCTTTTTTCCCACCCAGTAGTTTGCAGCGTTCACCCACTACGGAAACGGCATTGGGGCCAAAAAAGTTCACATTTGGCACCAGATAATCAAACATACGATAGCTCATAATATACCTTCTTACGTTTACTTTATAATTCAGAGAAGCAATATAGTGCGGTTTCAGCTAATAGCTGGTCCTGTTCGACGGTGCCACCACTCACGCCGACGGCGCCAATTATTTTTCCATTTAATATAACTGGAAGCCCTCCGCCGAAAATAATAATGCGCTGTTGGTTGGTGAGCTGCAGGCCATAAAGCGATGCACCGGGTTGCACCGCATCGGTAATTTCGTGAGTACCCTGTCGCAGGCAGCAGGCGGTCCAGGCCTTATTGAGTGAAATATCGCAGCTGGTGACAAACGCCTCATCCATACGCTGGATCAGCAGCGTGTTTCCGCCGTGGTCAACAACGGAAAAGACGACCGGGACGTTGATTTCAAGCGCTTTAGCCTCAACGGCGACCGCCATTTTCTGTGCGGCCGCCAGCGTGATGGTGGCGATGGGTTGGCTCTTATTCACGGTATCTCCTGTTAATTGTGTAGGGCTGAGGTCACGAAAAATATCGCGCGCAGCTATTTTTTATCATTGGGTTTTCTTTATTTTCGCGCAGCACGTTATTAAGTCAATACAGTAAAAAATTCTAAAATAGCAAGTGAGTGATCTTCCTTTGGCGTTTATTGATAATGATCATTTAACCTCGTCACAATTCTCTATGGATATTCCAAATATGCGTTTCAATATGAAACGATGCGTTTTAATTGCGTGCCAAATTGGAACGTAATTAATTTTATTTTTTTATTATTCTGCTCATTTAAAGTTCGGCTATTGCTGATAAAGGCGATTGCTGGGACGGTAAACCACCAGCGATACGGCCCGGCGTCCTTATTATTTACTTTTTGAGTCAACGCGCTATGAGAAGATCAAAACGATTCGAAGTTCTTGCCCAGCGGCCTGTCAATCAGGATGGGCTGATTGGCGAATGGCCGGAAGAGGGGCTGATCGCCATGGAAAGCCCCTACGATCCCGCGTCGTCGGTGAAGGTGGAAAATGGCCGTATTGTGGAACTGGACGGTAAAGATCGTGCACAGTTCGACATGATTGACCGTTTTATTGCTGACTACGCGATTAACGTCGCGGAAACCGAACGGGCAATGCAACTCGACGCGCTGGACATCGCCAGAATGCTGGTGGATATCCACGTCAGTCGGGAAGAGATTATTGCCATTACCACCGCCATCACCCCGGCGAAAGCGGTGGAGGTGATGGCAAAAATGAACGTGGTGGAAATGATGATGGCGCTGCAAAAAATGCGCGCCAGACGCACACCCTCTAACCAGTGTCACGTCACCAACCTGAAAGATAACCCGGTGCAAATTGCCGCCGATGCCGCCGAGGCGGGGATCCGTGGTTTTTCCGAGCAAGAAACGACCGTAGGCATCGCCCGCTATGCGCCGTTTAACGCGCTGGCGCTGCTGGTTGGTTCGCAGTGCGGCCGTCCTGGCGTGCTTACCCAATGTTCCGTTGAAGAAGCCACCGAACTGGAACTGGGTATGCGCGGCTTAACCAGCTACGCCGAAACGGTGTCGGTATACGGTACAGAGTCAGTGTTTACTGACGGCGATGACACGCCGTGGTCAAAATCCTTTCTCGCCTCGGCCTACGCTTCCCGCGGGCTGAAGATGCGCTACACCTCTGGCACTGGCTCGGAGGCGCTGATGGGGTACTCAGAAAGCAAATCAATGCTGTATCTGGAGTCGCGCTGCATTTTTATCACTAAGGGCGCGGGCGTTCAGGGGCTGCAAAACGGCGCGGTCAGCTGTATTGGTATGACCGGGGCTGTACCGTCGGGGATCCGTGCTGTGCTGGCGGAAAACCTGATTGCCTCGATGCTCGACCTCGAAGTGGCGTCGGCGAATGACCAGACCTTCTCGCACTCCGATATTCGCCGCACCGCCCGCACATTGATGCAGATGCTGCCCGGTACCGACTTTATCTTTTCCGGCTACAGCGCGGTACCGAACTACGACAACATGTTTGCTGGGTCTAACTTCGATGCCGAGGACTTTGATGATTACAACATTCTGCAACGTGATCTGATGGTTGATGGCGGTCTGCGTCCGGTAACGGAAGAGGAAACTATCGCTATTCGCAATCAGGCGGCTCGCGCTATTCAGGCGGTGTTTCGCGAGCTGGGCCTGCCGCTGATTAGCGATGAAGAGGTCGACGCCGCCACCTATGCTCACGGCAGCAAAGATATGCCCGCGCGTAATGTGGTAGAGGATTTGGCCGCGGTGGAAGAAATGATGAAGCGCAATATCACCGGGCTGGATGTTGTTGGCGCGCTGAGTGCCAGCGGTTTTGACGATATCGCCAGCAACATTCTCAACATGTTGAGGCAGCGTGTGACCGGCGATTATCTGCAAACATCCGCCATTCTGGATCGCCAGTTTGAGGTGGTCAGCGCCGTTAATGACATCAATGATTATCAGGGACCCGGCACCGGCTATCGCATCTCTGCCGAACGCTGGGCGGAAATTAAAAATATTGCGGGTGTGGTTCAGCCTGGCAGCATTGAATAAGGCGGTATGCGGTGGAATGTACAACTGAACGTAAGCCGGTTTTCACCTTGCAGGTTAGCGAAGGCGAGGCGGCAAAAGCGGACGATCGCGCGGATGAAGTGGTGATTGGCGTTGGGCCGGCCTTTGATAAATACCAGCATAAGACCCTGATTGATATGTCGCACAAGGCAATCCTGAAAGAGCTGGTGGCCGGTATTGAAGAAGAGGGATTACATGCGCGGGTGGTCAGAGTTTTGCGCACCTCGGATGTCTCCTTTATGGCCTGGGATGCAGCAAATCTGAGCGGCTCCGGCATCGGCATTGGTATTCAGTCGAAAGGAACCACGGTGATTCATCAGCGTGATTTGCTGCCGCTGAGCAACCTGGAGCTTTTTTCTCAGGCCCCGCTGCTGACGCTGGAAACCTATCGCCAGATTGGTAAGAACGCCGCGCGTTACGCACGCAAAGAGTCGCCCTCGCCGGTACCGGTCGTTAATGACCAGATGGTGCGACCGAAATTTATGGCCAAGGCTGCGCTGTTCCACATTAAAGAAACCAAACACGTGGTGCAGGATGCCGCGCCTGTCACGCTGCATATTGCCTTAGTAAGGGAATGACGATGAACGAAAACATCATGACCGCGCAGGATTATCCGTTAGCGACTCGCTGCCCGGAGAAAATCCTCACGCCCACCGGAAAGCCGTTAACTGATATTACTCTTGAGAATGTACTGGCAGGGCGTGTGGGGCCACAGGATGTGCGTATTTCTCAGCAAACGCTGGAGTATCAGGCGCAGATCGCCGAGCAGATGCAGCGTCACGCCGTGGCGCGTAATTTCCGCCGTGCGGCGGAACTGATTGCCATCCCAGATGCTCGCATTCTGGAAATCTACAATGCGCTGCGCCCATTTCGTTCTTCATTTACGGAGTTACAGGCCATTGCCGATGAACTGGAGCACACCTGGCATGCCACGGTGAACGCCGGGTTTGTCCGCGAGTCGGCAGACGTGTACCAGCAGAGAAACAAGCTGCGTAAAGGCAGTCAGTGACGGAGGCGGTATGCCGTTAATTGCAGGGATTGATATCGGCAACGCCACCACGGAAGTGGCGCTGGCGCAGGATGGCCGGTTTGTTGCCAGCGGGATCGTCACGACCACGGGCATGAAAGGCACGCGGGATAACATTGCCGGGGTAGTGGCCTCCCTGCAGCAGGCGCTGGAAAAAACGTCGTCGTCGCTTCAGGATGTGACGAAAATCTGCATCAACGAGGCCGCGCCGGTCATTGGTGATGTGGCGATGGAGACGATCACCGAAACCATCATCACTGAATCGACAATGATTGGTCATAACCCGCAAACGCCAGGCGGTGTTGGCGTAGGGGTGGGTACCACGATCGCCGTGGAGAAACTGGCATCGTTGAGCCTCGATCGGTTTGCGCAGGGCTGGATCCCGCTGGTGGGCGCAGAGATGGATTTTCTCGAGGCGGTGTGGCTTATCAATGCGGCGCTGGATCGCGGCGTCGACGTGGTGGCGGCGATCCTGAAAAAGGACGATGGCGTACTGGTCAATAATCGTCTGCGACGAACGCTGCCGGTGATTGATGAAGTCACGCTGCTGGAGAAGGTCCCGGAAGGGGTGCTGGCGGCGGTAGAAGTGGCGGCAGCAGGACAGGTGGTTCGGGTACTGTCGAATCCTTATGGCATCGCCACTTTCTTTGCCCTGACGCCGGAGGAAACAAAAACGATCGTCCCGATCGCCAGGGCACTGATCGGCAACCGATCCGCTGTGGTGCTGAAAACCCCGCAGGGCGATGTGCAATCACGGGTGATCCCGGCGGGCAAGATCTTTATCAGTGGTGAAAAGCGCGGCGGAGAAGCCGATGTGGCCCAAGGCGCTCAGGCAATTATGCAAGCGATGAACGCCTGTGCGCCGGTCTGCGACATTCGCGGTGAGGCCGGTACTCACGCGGGTGGCATGCTGGAGCGCGTGCGTAAGGTGATGGCCTCTCTGAGCGGGCACGATATGAATTCAGTACACATTCAGGATCTGCTGGCGGTCGATACGTTTATTCCCCGTAGAGTCCAGGGCGGTGTTGCCGGGGAATATTCAATGGAAAACGCGGTTGGCATTGCGGCGATGGTGAAATCCGATCGGCTACAGATGCAGACGATCGCCCGTGAGCTGAGTGTGCGGCTGAATACGCCGGTTGAAGTGGGGGGCGTGGAGGCCAATATGGCGGTGGCCGGGGCATTGACGACGCCAGGATGCGCCGCGCCGTTGGCGATCCTCGACTTAGGTGCCGGATCCACCGATGCCGCGATTATCCATAACGATGGCACCGTTAAGGCGATACATCTGGCGGGAGCAGGGAACATGGTCAGCTTGCTTATCAAAACGGAGCTCGGCTTGAGCGATCCTTTTCTGGCAGAGGAGATAAAAAAATATCCGCTGGCGAAAGTGGAGAGTCTGTTCAGTATTCGCCACGAGAACGGCGCGGTGGAGTTCTTTCGTGAACCGCTCAGCCCGTCGGTGTTTGCCAAAGTAGTGTATCTGAAAGCGGGCAAAGCCATCCCCATTGAGAACCAGACGTCGCTGGAGAAAATTCGGCTGGTACGTCGTCAGGCCAAGGAGAAGGTCTTTGTGACGAACTGCCTGCGCGCATTGCGGCAGGTCTCACCCGGCGGCTCAATTCGCAACATCTCTTTTGTGGTGCTGGTGGGCGGTTCATCGCTGGATTTTGAAATCCCGCAGATGATCACCGACGCGCTGGCGCATTACGGCGTTGTTGCCGGTCAGGGCAATATTCGGGGAACCGAAGGGCCACGAAATGCGGTGGCAACCGGGCTGGTTTTGGCTGGTGATGCGAAAAAATAGTGCAGAAAACCACCACCGCAAGCGTTTGGCTGCGGCATAAATCAAATAAAGGCAACGTTCTCTTTGATATCCCGGCTGACTTGGGTACATAGTATAAAGGTGTTTAATACGCGGTTAATTTTAAGGATAAGAGCATGCCAACAGCAATTGAGAAAGCATTGGATTTTATTGGTGGTATGAACACATCGGCGCCAGTACCCCATTCCATGGACGAAAGTACGGCCAAGGGAATTTTAAAATATTTGCATGATTTAGGTGTGCCAGTGAGCGCAGCAGATGTGATGGCACGCGGTGAGCAAGAGGGATGGAATCCTGAGTTCACAAAAAAAGTCGCTGGATGGGCTGAAAAAGTCGCCTCCGGTAACCGTATCCTTATCAAGAACCCTGAGTACTTTTCGACCTATATGCAGGAGCAGCTCAAAGAACTCGTGTGAGCTGACTATCGAATAACACGCTAACGGACGTTTCCACTTTCAAGGTGGTGGCGTCCAAAAGAGTTGCCCTCAACCAGCCAGACAGTGCCGATTTTTTTGCGTTGGTGCAGATGGACACATTGTGTACCGCTACGCTTAATTGAACGTGTTGAATCCTCCAATTTAACTTCAGCATTAACATTATTAGATTAACACTGGACGGTGGGGGTGCTTTTACGCTGCCCGGAATGTGCGTGGTTACCCTATTGAAACTAATTTTTAATACTTTGCTAAACGACGGTTAAGACTTTTCTCGAATTTATTTATTTATGAAACCTAACTGATAAATCGACATTTCTTTTTTTTTGCCAACCATTTTTCGACGACTAATGTAAGTTTTAAGAATAGAAAACTCTTAAATAACATGGGCTTTAATAGAGTTTGGTTTCTTATTTTATTATTGATAGTATCTCAAATAATAAAACTTATTAAATCATTGAGTAATATTTAACTATTTCATTTTTTAATGTTTTCAGAATTTAACTCTATCTTCTTTGATTTATCTGATTTTTTTCACTTCCTTATTAAAAATGTATGAAATAATCATCTTTGTTTTTGCTTTTATTAATTGTTTTTACCTAATGTTTCTATTTTTGCATGGTTATTGCACCTTTGAAAAGAAAAGTATATTTTGGTAAAAAGTTATTGAGGCGTTTAATATGGATTTAATTAATTATGACTCTAGGCTTCGTCATCTTATGGATGTGGATTTTAGGTCCATACTAACGTTTATCGTTTTTGTTGACACGGGCAGTTTGTATGGTGCCTCACTGGTACTTGGTTGTTCTGCATCATCTATTAGCCTGCACTTGAAAAGAGTCAGAAGTTACTTTAATGACACCCTTTTCATACGTGAAGGTCGCAATCTTAATCCTACTGAATATGCTGTGGAATTAAGTCATCAACTTAAACTTGCATTTTATAATCTTGATACTGTCTGTCATGGGGAAAGTGCTGTTGCCGATTGTGAATTAGCTATCGGTGAAAATAAAAATTAATGAAACATAACCATTGGTTATGTTAAATAGTGCTTTTAAAATGTATTCGACAAAAAATAGAGCATAATATGGAAAATTTAAATTTTTCCTACGAGCGGGTATTGGTTATGGACACTATCTATTATAGTGCCCTTGGGCTATGTGCCTTTATTGATAGCCTGGCAGGTCGCTCAATTAGTCTAAGAGTAATGACGCTTTCCGCATTGCAGAAACAAGTGTCAGCCCGTCATGGGGAACCAGGGCGGGTACTCGTTATTACCGAGTTAACGAGCGAAAGTGAGACGCTGGCGGAAGGATTAGCATTCTTAAAGTTTGCAAAGGACGAGTGGCCTGCAGACCAATATAGTATTATTGTTTTTACCCGTTTACGTGACCCTCTGTTGCTGGCAGCAGTCGCAAATCTTCAACCTATGGGCATTGTTCATCGCGCGGAGGCGATTAATATCTTATCTAAACTCATGTTTTTCTCCTCTGACGCATCATCAGGCACGATCATGAGTCCGTTAATCACCAGGAAAGTCGGCCAGGTCAGCGGAGTTCGATTACCACAAAGGGAATTGCAGTGGTTTGTCCTGCAGACAGAAAAAATAGGACTGAACGAAACAGCGAGGCGAATGGGGATTAGCTATAAAACTGCTGCTACCTATCGGAAAAGAATATCAGTCCGTCTTCAATTAAGTTTACGTGAAATTAATGAAAGAGTGTCACGATTATAAGTGAGAAAGATAATATTGCCATATCCCGCTGTACGGATTGCCGACAGCAATGTAGTCGTGATTTTATTATTAAATCGATTGTCAGTTTACCTCAGCATGCACAATTTAGGGTTCTCGTTGTGAATCACTATGTGCTTGCCACGACGTTTATGAAATCTGCTCTACGGCAGTTGAGGAAATGTCAGTGCTGGACGTCATTGCATATAAGAGATTCCTTATTGCAGGGCTAATGTCGTTATACAGCAATTGTGCCTCTTCTGTTGGTATTAAACAACGGCCCTCTCTGCTGAATAGTTTTTCGGGAAAACAAGTACAAAATTTTTTCAACGAAAGGCTCACTGCAGACGGTGAACAGTTCATATAGTATGAAGCAGAAACTATCCCTCCTGTATTCATGACTGCGGCAAAAACAAGAATGTTGTTAATCGAAATATTCAGGTTTTTGAATTTTGAAAAATCAGATTGTGTAAGCAATGAATTATCCTTTTGAATTAATTTTCTTAAAAGAATATAAACATATAAGAAAATCAAAACAAACAATATAATAGATATATCTAAATATACGTTTTGATATAATGTAATGAAAATAGAGGGTTAGCCACCCTTTCTGATTTTTCCCTTCAATTCAATGTCGGCGTAAGAGGGCTTTTCCTGACATCGCCATCACCAAGGATGTAGTGTTCAAGAAGACATAGCTGAGAATGGATGGGGATCATAGTCGTATTGCATGTTGGGGAAGCGGACCCAAAGTGCATCCAAAGAAAAAGGAGTCAGACGATCTCTCATCTAACTCCTTGTTTTGTTTGGTGGCCCCTGCTGGACTTGAACCAGCGACCAAGCGATTATGAGAACCATGAAAGTCATTCTAAAAACAATTACTTACTTTAATATCAGTGAGTTAGATCGCCAATATCCACCAATGTGAGCCAATAATCTTAAGTTGCTGCGACACTTTTGCGACATTTCATCTAGATTCGATCCTCTGGAAGAGCGTACGTAGATGTAACGGATGTCTCTTCAATCAATTTTAAGTAATTATATTTGAATACACACAAGCTATTGTCGTTCAAGGAAATGGCAAAAGCTTTATCACCAATCGTTGAAATATATCTAAATTTATTATTGGAAAGGCATTCTGAGTCTGATTGAACAAGAAATGTATCTCTACCATTTATTATGTCATCTGCTTTTGATTTAGCATTTAGAAATAGAAAAAATGGTGCTGCAATTATTACTGACAAGACAACGCTGTTAAATGGTATTTTATCTTTATATACGGCGGATGTTATATTAAGTAGCATCATCATAATCGGTAGGAATATTAAAAATAATACAATTAGTTTTTTGTATCCAACACTGTCATTATATGTAGTAACAGTCATGAAATAATAAAATACGAATGATAATAAATTAAAGGCATTATTGAGATAATACTTTAATCTCAATGCTAGTTTTGGGGGAGTAGTATTGGTTGAAAGTTTAGGTGTAATTTTAGGTACAGGTGTTGCCAAGAATCCTACACGAACAAAGATAGAGTAGATCACAAATATTGCGAAAGGGCCAGCAATAAGATATATAATCGACGCCATAAGATCGTAAACAGATACATATTGAAGAATGTTTACTTTAAAAGTACTCCAAAATGCCCAAGAATATATTAGCCCACTTGTAATTGCGTATGCCGAAATTATAGCCCATAAAGAAATGTTGAAGTTAAATTTCATTTTTGACCGCCAATGGATTGTATTTGAGTGCTTCTTCTAAATGATTGGGAGCAAAATGAGCATAACGCATAGTCATCTTAATATCTGTATGTCCAAGGATTTTTTGCAGTACCAAGATATTTCCACCATTCATCATAAAGTGAGATGCAAAGGTATGTCTTAGAACGTGTGTCAGCTGCCCGGCCGGTAATTCAATGCCAGCCCTTTCCAGAGCAGATCTGAATGCGTAATAACATGGGCTAAACAGAACGCCATTTTTTTTCGGAAGCCCGGCAATAAGTTCAGGGTCTAATGGGATGGTGCGATTGCGCTTCCCTTTAGTTTTAATAAATGTGATTTTCCCTGCTGTAATTTGGCTGCGTTTTAGCTTTTCAGCCTCACCCCATCGAGCGCCAGTAGACAGGCAAATCCTGACTATCATTTCCAAATCTTTCGCTGAACTCAGGCGACATTGTTCTAAAAGCCTATCAATCTGCTCTCCGGTCAGATAGGCCATCTCACTTTCTTCGGTTCTAAACTGGCGAACATTTTCTAACGGGTTCGGAGCCTCCCATTCCCCAAGCCTTTTCAATTCATTAAAAACAGCTAAGAAATAAGCATGCTCCAGATTCATAGTACGGGGCGATACTTCAGCAATGCGCTTAGTACGGGCGAAATGGCCATCGAGCCTTTTAGCCCTGTAAGTGGTAAAAAGCTGTGCGGTGAACTCTGTAGCCATAGGGGAACCCATACACTCGTCAGCCCAAAGCATGGCGCTTTTACGCTTCTCTCCATCGCGCAGGGTTATCCCATGGCGCTCAAACCAAAGATGTATCAAATCTGACAGGCGGCGTTTGTCTTTGCCCTGACCAAGCCAAGGTGCGTCCTCCACTTTCTGGAGGGTGTAATTTTCAAACGCCAGCGCTTCGCCTTTGGTGGCAAATTTTTTGCGAACCCGCTTGCCGCGTTTACCGTTGCTTCTGTCTACAGTGTAAAAGTCAGCAACCCATTGACCATTGTCTAATTTCCTAACTGGCATAAGTTAACCATTAAGAATACGTTGTTTCTGTTGCTGAAATTCTTCTTCAGTCAGTATCCCTTCTTCTTTCATTTCTGCCAGCCGTTCAATTTTTGACATTTGTTCGTCAAAAGAATGAGTAGCTTTAGTTGGTTCTTGTTGTGAATGGGCGGGGGTGTTCAAAGTGTTTCTAGTTTCATTCACTAAGTTGGTGAACGGAATTACTGATCCCTTCATTACATTTTTAATGGTGTAATTTTGGCCACTGGTAGAAATCATAATCTCACCAAACATAAGCCCGGTTTTACCGCCAACACTCACTATATTGTTGAGGTTAATGTCGACTTGCTTAACGCCAAAAATCATACCCTTATCGAGAAAAATTACTCGTTTGTTAGTAAGGGTTATTAGCCATGTGTTGCCATCCATCATTCCGCTGGCAATTGCCACTGGTTGTTCGCCAGAATTTAAAATCTCCGGGAGGTGGAAAAATTCTTTTTTGGTACCAAAAGGGGTATCAGATACCACACTGGCCAAGCGTTTCATCTCTGCTTTCAGCTGATCTTTTGATGCTGTTTTGTAGTCAATCATCTTCAAATCCTTATGATTATTTTATGGTCAAGACAACTCTACCAATGGTTTTTATATCTTCAATTGAGCAGTCAAACGCCATACCAACGCCACTAACTCTTACTTTCTTAACAGGGATGCGGGTAAGGGTTCGAATGCTGGTTTTACCTTCAATTTCAACTAGCCATTCATCGTCATAAACCTCTGTAAAAGAAGTATCAACGATAAACTGATTATTCCCCTCAAGGACACATATTGGGGAATTTGGTAAAGGGGTGCCTGGTAAAAATGAGACTTTATCCAGCATGTACATACCAGCATCGTATAGAAGACCATCAACAATTTTTCGGCGGGGCATTTTCAAAATGTCGAGTTCTTCGTCGTCAAATTTCCTACCTTGTCCTGTAGCAAGCCACTCCAGAGAAGCGCCAGTTTCAGCTACACACCTGACAACCATATCAGCCGGAAAAATCCCCCTCTTGAATCGTGCAGACAGGCTGCTGGAAGCCATATCGAAGTGTTCTGCTAATTGAAGTTTTGAGGTGAATCCATAAGCGTCAACGACCCGATCTAAAACGTCGCTACTGTGTCCTATTTGTTCAAAGGAAAATTTGCTCATTAGCTCGCTCTTTCGATTAAGTCGAAATTGATATTGATTTCTCGATTTAGTCGAAGTAGAGTCTCCGTGTTGTAGGTTAAGTCGAATATTGGTTGATAGCGGTGGATATTGGCGTATCCCCTAACCGGAGAAGTTTGCATTATGCGTCCCAACATTACAATCGTGATCCCAGATCCATACATCCCACTTGATGAATATTGCCGTCGTACGGGTATGTCCAGAAGTACAGCTGAGAACCTGATTTCATACGGAAAATTGCCCATCAAACCCAAAGGCGCGCAAAAAAAAGGTTTAGTTGAGGTCAATATGGCTGCCTTAACCGTTATGGCGTTAAGCGAATGCAATGTTTCGCTTAACGCGTAAATCATCCTACGGATTAGAGCGGGGCTAACAATGTTTGATTATCAGACCTCTAAACATGCTCACTTTGATGCGGCTTGCCGAGTATTTGCCATTGAGCACAATCTGGAAGATGTAGCTGCTGCGGTTGGAATGAGGCCGCAGATCCTGCGCAACAAATTGAATCCAGCACAGCCGCACCGTTTAACCTGTGACGAGCTTTTAGCTATTACGGATTACACCGAAGATGCGCGTTTACTGGATGGGATGCTGGGGCAGATTAACTGCCTTCCATCCGTACCGGTGAACAATGCCACAGAAGGCAACATGCAGTTGTGCGCACTGAGTGCCACCGCCTGTGTGGGCGCAATTGCTGGGGAAGCCGTATCAACTGGTCATATGACCGCCGCCCGCCGTACACAAATTCTGGATCGCGCTCGCGATGCAATCCGTAGCTTATCCGTGCTGGCTTATACCGTTGAAAGCCGTATCCAGTCTGCGCCTGTTCTGGCCGCAGCGGTGGATCTGGTGACGGCTAACGCCACCGGCTTGATGTGAGGGAGCACCATGAAAGCGTTTGTTACTTACCTCAAAAAAGAATCACCAGCCATGCAACGGCCAAGCGGTTCAACGGGCTGGATAGAACTGCCGAACGGTCAGCGCTGGAATCCTGGCCACACGTATAAATTCAATGCGCATGAGTCTGTTCGAACGAAAGGCGGGGTGATTTTACGTTTCTTGCCTACAAAAGTCCGTCGCTTGGTTGGGTGTATAGGGGGGCGCTATGGCGATTAGCCAGGAACAACAAAAGCGCGGGCTGGAACATTTAAAACAGATCCGCCGCAAATACTTCAGCGAAAGCAGCGAGGCCGCTGAATGGTGGGACAACCTGACACCGGAGTGGCGCGGTGTGGTGCTTCATGCCGCTGCGGTTACTTCTGGCGCTGGGGCATTTAAAGCCCACTTAAGCAAGTGCTGCTGGCGTGAGCTTTATGAACGCCTGGGCTATCGGGACATGATTCTGCTGCGCCAAGGAATTTCACGGGCGCGGTTAACGTTTGAAGGTTTCGGCAGTTTACGTGACAGCGATTTTTCGAAGCGCACCGCGAATCGTCCGATCAAAAAAGTACATCCAATTTATAGCAGTAGCGGGGTGCAGATGGTTATCGCGCCTCATATAGTCCATAAGTTGCAGCAGCAGGGGAATCACTAATGACTATTATTTCCGTCGAGGGTAAATCGTTGGGTGCAGAGTTGGCCGTGTGGGGAGTCCCGCATAACTACGCTTTAGCGTTTGCAGAGAAAAGCACCAGTAAAAATGGTCGCATTGCGTTGCATCCGTTTTTCTTCAATGACACCGAACACATGACAAACCCGCGTCACTGGCTGGCGATCAATGCCGCTTTCTGGTGCTGCGTGTACCGCGAGGCCGAAAGCAAAGAAGCACAGATTGAAGCGCTGGCCGGAATCCGAGCAATTTTCTATACGGCCGGAGCGCTGGGTGTTGGCGAAATTAAAGCACTGATCCAGGAGTGGTGGCGGACAACGTACGAGCTGCACCTTATTCCAGCACCGAACTATTCAGCCGTCACTGTACAACCCGCTTTTCACTAATTAACAACCTGAATTTTTTGGCCACAGCTTAGGTGGCCGGGGATTCTTTTGCCTTAAGGAAACCAAAATGCACATGACACGTCAGGATTTACCCGCAACAAAATCAGGCACTGACCTGCTGGCTATGCTCACCAAAGCCACGCAGGAAGGTAAAGCAGCTGCTGCTGATCTGTGTTCCACCCGCCTGGATAAGCTGGCCACCCATGCCGTCAATGAAAGTTTAAGCGCAACGGAAATCGTTGAGTTAATCCGCGAAGAAGCCGCAGCGATTTGCAGTAAAGGCGGTGCAGCATGGCAGTAAAAACTCCGCTTAAGTGGGTGGGCAGTAAAGCCCGCCTTATGCCGCAGTTGCTTCCCCATCTGCCGGAGGGAAAGCGCCTTATAGAACCTTTTGCTGGTTCCTGTGCAGTCATGATGAATACGGATTATGACGAGTACCTGATCGCTGATGTGAATCCTGATCTGGTTAATCTGTATAAGACTATGGCCTATCAGACTGATGCATTGCTCATTGAGCTGGAAGCTTTATTTTCTGCCGGTTCATTAGGCGATGAAGAAAGTCGCGCTGTTTTCTATTACGCGGTGCGTGATGCCTTCAACCAGTCCGGCAAATCCTTTGGTTCTGAATCTGTGGAAGCTGCGGCGCGTTTTCTTTATCTGAACCGTCACTGCTTCAATGGCCTGTGCCGATACAATCGCCGTGGCCAGTTCAATGTTCCGTTTGGTAAGTACAAAAAAACCTACTTTCCTGCTGATGAAATCCGCGCTTTTGCAGAAAAAGCGAAACGTGCAACGTTCATTACTGCCCACTATTCAGAAACGCTTGATTTGGTAAGGGACGGGCATGACGTTGTTTATTGTGATCCGCCTTACCTGACTGATACCGACAATTTCACCGCGTACCATGAGCGCGGTTTTTCTCACATGGATCAGGGGCGGCTGGCGCGTAAGCTGCGCCGCCTGGCTGAGCGTGGGATTAAGGTTGTCGCGTCAAACAGCGATCTGGAAATGGTGCATTACCTGTATGCAGGATTTGACGCTGTGCGGGTAAATGCCCCACGCAGTGTGGGTGCAGCAGCTGCAAGCCAGAAAGTTGCCGCAGAGCTGATTCTTAAGTCACCTGCAAACCCCGCGATCGGCGTTAGGGCGGTGGTGGCATGATGACGGAAATTATCACCGGCTTTTATGCCTTGTTTGCCTGTATCACTTTCGCCTTTCTCTTATGGGGCGAATGCCAGGACGAATTTGATCATGATGCTGAGGATTTAGGGTTAATCACACTGAGCGCGGTTTTCTGGCTACCACTGGTAGCGGCCGTACTTGTGGCCTTTCTGATTGATTTCTGGCGCAAGTGGGTTAACCGTGGTTGATATGCTGGAGCCTGGCCAACACCATGCCGTCAATGCCTGGCGGCGTGAAACCTTTGCGCCTGGTACCCCGTCAGATGCGACGATCACCGAACGCCGCCTGTGGGCTGTTAACCCACAGGATTATGAATGGCGTTCCCAGTACCTGCATGAGATACCCGACTGGTTAGCCGGGTATTTCGGCAACCGTTACGAAAAGCTGCTGGCTGGTCGTGACGGGCGTCGCCGTGCCAATACATTCCTGCGTAAAACTATCGGCGAGAATGTATTGCCACGTCTGCGCAAAGTGGCTGCACGTTACAAGCTGGCTGCTGATGCACTTGATCTTCCTTTCGGTAAGTCGCTGGAGCGACTGCCGTCACTTGACCGCCCGGACCTCAAAAAATTGGCTGGCCAGATATCTGGCTGGATCTCACAGTCACTTTATGACTTCACCGATCAGTTTGTGGGCAGCACTGACGATGCCGCAGAGCTGCGCCGCCGTACGCTGGAGTCTTACCGCCATTTATGCACGTGTTCCCTGATGCTGAACAATCAACCGCCGTACTGGGCAGAACATGAAGCTAATGGCGGACAACTGGAAACACGTAAGGCTGAATCCGGGATTCTCCGCATGATGGCACCTGAATGGTGGTATCTGCGTCTTAAGCGGGCGCGGGATACGCAGCGTGAGCATATGGCCATTGCCGTGGGGCAGGTTCAGAAAGCGGCCAGCGCTTATGTGTCCCGTAAAACCCTGGGTGAATGGATAGACCAGAAAAAGCGGAACCTTGAGTTCTTCAAAAAGTTTGACCTGCTGAATGATGAAGGGCTGCGTATTGCACTGGACAGCATGGTGCACCGCAGCGTTGCTAATCCGGCGATCCGTCGCTGTGAGCTAATGGTAAGAATGAGAGGATTTGAAGATATGGCCAATGAAGAAGGGCTGGCCGGTGAGTTTTACACTATCACCGCGCCATCGCGATTCCATGCGGTGCACAGCAAAGGGGGCTTTGTTTCACAGTGGGATGGCTGCACCCCGCAGGATACCCAGCGCTACTTATGTGGTGTATGGGCGAAAGCCCGCGCCGCTATTTCCCGTGCAGGTATCCATGTTTTTGGTTTTCGAGTGGTAGAGCCTCACCACGATGGGACTCCGCACTGGCACATGCTGCTTTTTATGCGTCCTGGTGACGTGGATACCGTGCGCGATATTCTTTGCTATCACGCCAGAATTACCGATTCCGAAGAACTTCAAACGCCAAACGCGCTAAAGGCACGTTTTCATGTTGAAGCCATCGATCCCGCTAAAGGTTCGGCTACGGGTTACATCGCCAAATATATATCCAAAAACATTGATGGTTTTGCGCTGGATGGTGAACAGGACGACGAAACAGGGGAGAACCTGCGTGACATGGCCAAGTCCGTTTCTGCATGGGCTTCACGCTGGCGCATTCGCCAGTTTCAGCAGATTGGTGGTGCGCCGGTTACAGTCTGGCGTGAGCTGCGCCGGTTACGTGATCAGGTACTGACTGACCGCAGAATGGATGCGGTTCTGGCTGCTGCGGATGTTGGGGACTGGGCGGCATATACCCAGGCACAGGGTGGCGCACTGGTTGCCCGCCGCGATCTGGTTGTTCGTCTGGCTTATGAAATCACTGAGCAGGGTAATGAATACGCAGAGGACGTGCAGCGCGTTCAGGGTGTCTATTCTCCATTGGTTCCAGATTCGGCGGTATGTACGCGCCTGGTGAAGTGGCAGAAGGTTGCGAAGTTGGCCGAAGCGCCAGCGGAGGCGGGTTTTTCTGGCGGCAACGCCGCCCCTTGGAGTTCTGTCAATAACTGTACGGAGGGTGGAACCCGCAGACGGTTAAAACTGGAATTGCGCAGCCGGGGTTTTGATGGTTCTGACGATGAAATAGCCATTCTCATGCGGGGCAGTGGTTTGAGATTTGGCCAGGTGGCATTGATTTACCGTAATGGCAGGTTGCAAGAGACACGAAGCGAGCCAATGCACGAGCTGTGGCCGGGGTGGTTGTAGCGGTATAAATCTGTGTAACACGTTCATTTGTCAGTAGATGGTAGGAAAATACATTTCACAATTTGTGCTTTACGGTGTACTGTATGCATATACAGTAATATATTGTTTGTGGGGGCTAAATGGATCTTTTGGAAGCGTCGGCACAGCTGGAGCGCATTGAGTTATTGGCCAAAATTGCCCATGTGTACGAAAGTAACCAGAGAGAAAAAACAATCGCTTTGGCCTGGATTGGTGAGATTGCTGGAGAAATGCGGGAGATGGTCAGAACAGAAGCTAAAAACCCCCAGGAAGGGGGCTTATCAGGCGGCGGGAGTCGCTTTCAGTAGGTCTAATGCCATTTGGCGCTGATCGGGTGAAAGTGCATTCAGTATTTTCTGCACCATCGCATCGCCCGTTTTCGCGCTGGGGCTGAGAGTGTGGGAGAACGTCAGATTCATCACAAACGTATGGCCACACTCAACATCTGAACAGGCGCAGTAAATATCCGCAATCTGCCGGTGCTTCCGGTTTGTTTTACGAATAACAGCCTTTGAGCCGCATTCCGGGCATTCGATTTTCAGAACTCGCATATTCCATGCTCCAGCTGTTAAATGATGCCTGGATTTTAGCCTTTTTCGCCTCATGCCGCATCCTTATCCGTTGATTCTGTGTAACTTAAATCAAAGTGAAGGTGCAGACGTTCCGGTATTTCGGGATCGTTGTTAACAGCGGTCATAAACCGGCGCTGAATGGGCGCTATCTCGCTTTTCTTGTAAATCCTTTCCGCCTTTTCAACATCCCCCAGACCGGCAGTGTTCTGCGGGACAATTCCGGCCAGGCCAGCAGGAAAGCGGTGCGCGTTGAGAATGTCCTGTGCACTGATGTTTTTGATGTTGGCAAATTCATCTTTTGCGGAGATATCCCCCATTTCAATGAACTTGATCGCATCCCCATCCCCGCCAGGAATGTTCACCAGAATGGTGGAGAAGTTGCCGATACCTTTGCTGTCACGCAGCTGCTGTTCAATTTCTTCTTCCATTTCATCCGTCATGCTGGGATCGCGTGTATAGAGAATGCCGCCAGTATGAGCGCCGTTGTGGTAGTAGCGGCGGCGGAAAATCACGGCTTCACTGTTAAGCAATGCCGAGTGTACGCCACCGATATAGTCTGGCAGCCCGTAGATATGCTGCTGCGGGTCGTACATCTTGATAAAAATGATATCTTCCTGCGGCCATACCTGCGGTTCACCGTCCTGTAACACCACATAATCGCCGGGCTGGTCTGTGGCGTTGTCCCTGACTTTACGGCGGCGAATATACAGGCCGGGTAAAGGTTCCAGGGCAATCACATCCCCCCATCCGTTGCGGATTTTGCCAATCGCAATATCCCCGAAGGTTGTATAGTCAAACGCTGCGGCTTCCAGCTGGTCGTAAGTCAGGCCACCGCCCAGATAATCAGACACAATCATATTTTTCCGGGCGTGGATGATGCCGCCATGCTGACCGTTCAGATTGATGAGCTGTGCCAGTGCCAGCCGGTCAATCGGCTGGGTAAAGTGATCGGCGGCATTGTCGTACCAGATGTCGCGGTAATCCGTGCCGGTGGTCAGCACGGGTTCCGGTTTGCCGAATGTAATGATGCTCATTTTTTTGGACTTATCGCCGCGCGGGTTGCGCTTAACGAAGCGGTTTTTCTTACTCATGCAGCCTCTTTCCTTACACCCCAGCGGGATTTCGGTTTGTTTTCGTAGTTGAGTGGTTCGTTATGCAGGGCGTGGGTAATGGCCCAGAACGCCTCCGCGTGGCCAGTGTCCTGGCTGCGGTCAGCGACAAATGTCATGGCGTTACCGCTTTGCGTGGTGGTGCGGCGTACAGCCATAAAGCTGGCCGGGATCTCTTTCAGGTTCTTGTCCCATTCAATACGCTGACTTTCCACCACGTCCGCCGCTTTCAGTACCAGCTGATTTTTCGTGTTCATGTCGTAACGAATGGCGACGGCCACGCGCATGGCAAAATGCTGGATGTTGTCAAAAACACCCTGGCCAATACCGGTAACGTCCACTCCCAGATAGGTGAAGTTGTATTTTTTAAACAGGAGTTCGATCTGCCTGGCCTGATAGCGGAAGTTCATGCCCTTCCAGTTAATAACCTTCAGAACGCGGAATTTCTCTGCGGCATACATCGGCGGGGCAATAATCACAAAACACGACAAATCGCCGCTGCGTGCCGGGTCAAAGCCTCCCCATACTGGCCTGTCACCAAATGGCCGCGCAGCGTCCGGGTTGTGATCCTGCCAGGTGTCCACCTCCACGCCGCAGGCTTCCAGGTCTGAAAAGCTGAATACGGAATCCTTGCTGTCCACGAACACGCACATATAGAGCATGTTGAAGGTGGCTGTGTTGTAGCGGTTGCGCAGCTTCTCGATGTTGGCCAGGTTGAAGCCGCCCGCAATGGCATCCTCCATCGTGATGACATAGCGCCACTGACCATCCGGGCAAAGCCGTCCGCCGTTGCGCATTTCATCAAAGGACGGGAACTGTGCGGCCGCGCGTTTTTTACTGCCCTGTTTCCATTCTTCACCCGTCCAGAACGGGTAAGCCTGGTGCGTTTTGGCTGAGGGTGTTGAAAAGTAAGTGGTGCGCCATTTGTCATGGGTGGCCATTGCGCTGGCCACTTCATTAAGCCTGGCGAAGTTAGGCACCCAGAAATATTCGTCACAGTACAGGTGGCCACTGTAGGACTGTGCCGTGTTTTTGTTGGTTGAGAGAAAACGCAGTTCAGCGCCATTGCTGAGGCGGATAGGGTTGCCGGTCAGCGTGATGCCAAAATACTGCTCTGCAATGTTGACGATGTAAGACCGGAAGTATTCCGCCTGGACTTTGGAGGCTGACAGGAAGATTTGCGGATCGCCTGTCATGACCGCGTTTTCAAAGGCTTCAAATGCAAAGTACCAGGTGGCACCGATCTGGCGGCTTTTAAGGATGTTCCTGACCTGCTGGCCGATGTTCCTGCGCAGGTGTTTCTGGTATTCAAAAAGATGTTCTTCCGCCCAGGTGTCAAAATCCGCCTGGGTCAGAGATGAAATATCGTTTTTTCTGTTTTTGCGTTTGGGGCGCGGTTCATCGCTGTTGCTGTCCCGCGCAGCTGCCTGACCATTACTCTGGCCGCTGGCCATTTTTTCTTTATGCTTATTGCTTTGAGCACGCAGCTTTGTGGCATGGGCAATCAGCATGTCCATTTCTTTCAGGTCGAGATCGGTTTTATTATCGCGGCTGGCCAGCAGCTGGTAGCGGCGTTCGATTGCCTCCTCTGTACTTTCAAAGCTGAGTAAATCCGCCCAGCTGTATTTCTCAGCCCAGTAGTAAACGATCCGCGCATTCGGCAGATTTAATTCTGATGCAATTTCTTTTGGCGTATAGCGGCGCAAATAAAGTGCGCGGACAACGCCTTTTAGTTCTTCTGAGTATTTAGCCATGCGGATAATTATGCCGTGGCTGTTATGAAAAAACGGCGGTGTTAATTCGCGTCTGTTCGGTAATACGTGATAACCGAACTGTTCAGAATAAAGCGTGATGCAGTGGTGGTTTTATTTGGCAATAATTGATTTGCAGCGTCGGTGAATAAATCAGGGGGGATATGTCGCATTTAAAAACTGACTGGCTGTGTGTTGCTACCGAAGGGGATACCGTTGACGGCAGAGAAATTAAACGCCAGTGGATTATCGATATGGGGGAAACCTATGACTATAACCACTATGTCGCTTTGATCTGGCCTGAACACGAGAATGATTGCGGTAATTTTGGGGAGGTGCTGGAGGCCACCTGGCATGATGGCGATGACGGACTGGCGCGGCTTTACGTCAGCCTTTGCCCGAATATGCGTTTAATTTTCGCCAACCATGAAGATCAGCTCCTGTTCTTCTCGATTGAACCGGATGAGAACTGGCGCGGTAGTGGGCGTACATACCTCAAGGGGCTGGCGGTAACAGATACTCCCGCCAGTGTTGGCACCACACGGCTGCGCTTTAGTAGTCGGCGCAAAAAATTATCTAAGCAGGGATATTACAGTTGCGTGATTTCCCGTGACGGAAAAATTAAACAGGATATACGAATGAAGAACTGGCAAAAATTATTTGGTATTAAACCGAAGTTTGAAGATGAAACGCCGCCTGATGATACCACGCAGGGTGATGATAAGTTACAGGCGCTGGCCAACGCGGTAAACGAACTGGAAGGCCGTGTGGCAAAAATTGAAAATCAGCTGAATGATGTTCAGGGTGATGTGGATACCATTGCGGAAGTGGTCGATACCGAAGAATTTGCGGCTATTCGTGATAATGCAAAAGATATCGTTCAACGTTTTAACGATCTGGGTAATAAATCCACCCGTACACCGGGGCGTAAGATTTCAGAAAAAGCGGGGAAATTTAATTTCCTGTAATACGTTCTGACGTTAATTAGTACAAAACATTTTTATTATCGCTTAATCGCGAGGGAGTTTTATGCACCTTAATAACCGTGCACGGGATTTACTGGATAAATATTCGAGTGGTATGGCGCAGCAGTTTGGCGCACGTGATACCAGTCGTTATTTTTCCCTGAATGACCCGCAGGAAAATGCGCTGCGTCTGGCGCTGCTGGAGTCCGTGGAGTTCCTGAACATGATTACCTGTCTGGACGTTGACCAACTGAGTGGCCAGGTGATTTCTGTCGGTTCCTCAGTGCTGCATACCGGCCGCAGTGAAAATGGCCGCTTTGTTCGTCAGGTTGGCGTGGACGGCAATGACTACTCACTGGTTGAAACGGACAGCTGCGCCGCACTGCGCTGGGATCTGCTTTCGGTCTGGGCAAATGCCGGTAAGGACGAAAACGAGTTTTACAACCTGGTTCAGGCGTTTACCACACAGGCTTTTGCGCTGGATATGCTGCGTATTGGTTTTAACGGTAAGAGTCGCGCAAAAACGACGAATCCAACGGATAACCCGAACGGCGAAGATGTCAACATCGGCTGGCATGAGCGTATGAAAACGCTGCTGGGTGGTAATCAGATTATGACCGATCCGGTCGTGCTGGATGAAGCCGGGGATTACAAATCACTGGATGCAATGGCTTCAGACCTGATTAACGCCAAGATCCCGGCACAGTTCCGCAATGACCCGCGTCTGGTGGTTCTGGTCGGTGCTGATCTGGTTGCTGCTGAACAATACCGACTGTATCAGGCCGCAGATCGCCCGACTGAAAAAATCGCGGCGCAGATGCTGGGCAGCACCATTGCTGGCCGTCCTGCTGTTATCCCGCCGTTTATGCCGGGTAAACGTATGGTCGTCACGCCGCTTTCTAATCTGCATATCTACACCCAGCGCAACACCCGCATGCGTAAGGCGGAATTTGTTGAAGACCGTAAGCAGTTCGAAAACAAATACCTGCGTAATGAAGGCTATGCGGTTGAAGTGCCGGAGCTGTATGCGGCCATTGATGAATCCGCCGTGACCATCGGCAAGGTTTCCGAACCAGCAGAGGGCTGATAAATGGCACTTTCTCCCGCGCAGCGTCACAGCCAGCGCATTGCGATGGAACAAAAGCTGAAACGCAGCCAGGCACTGGAAACCACGGAAAGCATGCATCTGCTGATTAAGGCGCTGGAAGCGGATGTGGAACATTGCCGTAACCTGCCGACAATCGCGGATCGTGTTGAGTTTAAGCGGGATGTGTTGCTGCCGCGCTGGACACCGACTGTGGAAGCGTATCTGGAAAGCGGGCAGGTGTACGCCAACCCGGTATTTGCCTGGTGTGTTATCTGGCTGTTTGACGTGGGCGATCTGGATAAGGCGCTGGACTGGGCTGACATTGCAATCAGCCAGCAGCAGGCAACCCCGGATCGGTTGCGCAGTAATTTTTCCACGTTCGTGGCCGATACGATGCTGGCCTGGGCGCAGGAAACATCAGGGCGCGGGGAAAGTGTTGAACCGTATTTCTCCCGTACATTTGAGCGTGTCGCCAGTACCTGGCGGCTGCATGAACAGGTCACGGCCAAGTGGTTCAAGTTTGCCGGGCTGGAGCTGCTGCGCGGTGAAGATGGCCAGACAACGGCAGCGAGTGTGGATGACATTGAAACGCTGGAGAAAGCCGATCAACTGCTGGCCACTGCAGAAAAATACTATTTAAAAATCGGCGTCAGAACGGCCCGGCAGACGATTGCCGCCCGTATCCGAAAACTGACGCAGGGGTAAAGACTACCGCAAGCCAGGCGGACGCGGTGGAGGGCAGAACACTCCGTGTGTCACTGTGCCGTGGAAACCGGTCAGTCCGCCTTTTTCGGGGGAATTATGTTTAGCGGAAAACCGCTGGATTATCAGGATGAACCGCTGACGAATAACGGGTTCTGGCCGGATCTGAATCTGAAGGACTTTCAGGCGCAGCGATCACTGCCAGCCGATATCGACGCGGACACCATCAGTCAGGCGCTGCTGGCCGCAGTCGCGGAGGTGAATGCCGAGCTGGAAAACGTGGAGGCCAGCTGGAAAGCAAAAGGCCACACGCTGGCGGCAGATGTTCCGGGCGTAAAAATGGGCGGGCTTAACAGCCTGTGCGCCCAGTACATGAAAGCGGTATTTGCCAGGGCGAAAGCGGATTTGCTGGGGGAGTTTGCCACTGTCGGGCGACGTGAAACCCATCCGGGACAGGAGAGTATGGAGACCCGCGCCGGGTTACTGGCTGAGGCTTCAGTGGTTATCCGTCGCATGAAGGGGCTTAAACGTGCAACGGTGAAAAAAGTATGAGCCAGACACAGCTTGAGAGCCTGACCGCATTTTTTCAGCAAAACGTGCCGCCGCGCGCCATGCAGTCATTTGACAGTGTGCTGGATGAAATGAAGTTCATCCCCGCCGCGAAGGATTACGGGCTGGGACAGTACCGCCAGGCGGTGATTCGCTATGACGCGGTAATCAGCTGGCAGCGTTTCCCGTACCGCCTGTGTCCGCCGCAGTTGCTTATGTCGCTGCTGGCCGCGTGGCTGGATGAGGCTGACAGGGAATTACTGGATGAAGTCGGCCTGACTGAAGCTGAACCGGACTGGGATGTGTCAGTGGAGGATGAGGAAACCGCCACCATTGTACTGACCGTGCCAATGGTGGAAGAACTGGTGATCAGGGAGGACGAAAACGGGGCGATCCCTTGGCAGGGGAAACGCTGGTCGCTGGTTAACCCTGAAGTCTGGATAGCGATCACCGCCAATATTTATGGCGTGGATGAAACCGGTGCGCCGGTAGGCGGTAACGAATGATTGCCGGTGGTGAGCTGAATAAAAAGCAGCTTGCAGAGTTGCGTAAATCACTGGCCAGCATGGAGCTGCCGCCCAAAAAGCGCCAGCGCCTTATCTGGAGGCTGGCCAAATATGGCGTGATTGCCGCCGCAAAACGGCACGTTCGCAATCAGGAAGCACCGGATGGTCAGAAGTGGCCGGGGCGTAAAACGAAGCGCAAAGGGAAGATGCTGCGGAACCTGCCAAAACTGCTGCATATCCGTGAAATGCCAGAGATTCAGGCGGTACGGATTTATTTGCAGGGTGGTGGCTACCGGAACGGGGAAACGCCGGTACCGGCCGGGACAGTCGGATATGCGCAACAAAATGGTATGCGTGTCAGTGTCAGCCGTCGCAGTCAGCCACGGAAGGCGGAGGCCGGAAAAATGGCCACGCCAGCCCAGGCCAAAAAACTGCGGGTGCTGGGGTACCGGGTACGCACCGGTAAACGCTGGAAAAAGCCCACGCTGGGCGAGTTAACCCAAACGATGCCATACAGCCGGGCGGGGTTACTGATTCGAAAACTCAGCGGTAAGGCGGTGAAAACCAGCTGGACAGTGGATCTTCCTGCCCGTGTCTTTCTGGGCATGAGTGACGATGAATTTGATAACGCGCTGGCGCGTCAGCTTCAGGCCATCGGCTTTGGCTGGGATGTTAAGGCGCAGGAGATTAAGGGGAAAGCATGACCTGGCCAAACGTGACCGTGAACCAGGTAAACCAGCTGCTGGGTGAAACCAATGAAGTGGAACGCACGCTGCTGTTTATCGGTACGGGTACCAAAAATGTGGGGAAAACGCTGGCGGTGAATGCCCAGAGTGATTTTGATGCACTGCTGGGAGAAGGGGAAAGCCCGCTGAAAAGCGATGTTCTGGCGGCACTGGCAAACGCCGGTCAGAACTGGTGGGCATTTATTCATGTGCTGCCCGCAGATGCTGAGGACGATGCCTGGGTGAAAGCGGTTCTGGCCGCACAGGTGGTGTGTTCGGTGGAAGGGGTCGTGCTGTCCAGTGATGTGACGGCCAAAGCCCCGGTGAATCAGGCGGCGACGTTACGATCCACGCTGATATCTAAATATGGGCGCTGGGTGTGGTTCATCCTGGCCGTGCAGGGAATGCAGGAAGAAGAAGCCCAGGCGGATTACCTGACCCGAGTGTCTGCCATTCAGGATGGTATTGCAGAGAAGGCGGTGCAACTGGTTCCGCGTCTGTGGGGAAATGAGCCGGGTGTGCTGGCTGGCCGTCTTTGCAGTCGTGCCGTGACTATCGCAGACAGTCCTGCCCGTGTGAAAACCGGGGCGCTGCTGAATCTGGGCAGTGATGAAATGCCGGTTGATGGTACCGGGGCGGTGCTGGAGCTGGCCACGCTTCAGGCACTGGAAGCCCAGCGTTTTAGTGTGCCGATGTGGTACCCGGACTATGACGGTTTTTACTGGGCTGACGGGCGGACGCTGGATGTGGAAGGCGGCGATTACCAGTCGATTGAAACCCTGCGTGTTGCCGATAAAGCGGCGCGTCGTGTACGTCTGCTGGCTATCAGCAAAATTGCGGATCGCTCACTCAACAGCACACCAGGCAGTATTGCTGCACACCAGACGCTGTTTGCACGTCCACTGCGTGAAATGTCCACAGCGGCCAGTATCAATGGTGTGTCATTTCCGGGGGAAGTGAAGCCGCCGCAGGAGGGTGATGTGACCATTGTCTGGAAGAACAAAAAGACGGTGGATATTTATCTGGTGGTACGCACCTGGGAAGTTCCGCTGCAAATCACCATCAGTCTGTTACTGGATGCCAGTCTGGAGGCCGCTGCATGAGTAAACGTATTTCGGGTATGTCGTTTGATACCTATCTTGACGGCGATCTGATCCACATCGAGAAAATCACACTCGATATCACGGATAACAGCGCCGCCGCCCAGACCCGTGGTGTGCCGGATGGCCATGTTGATGGCGATGTGGCCGCAGAAGGAGAAATTGAAGTCAGTTCCAAGGTGCTGGGCGTACTGACGGCCAAAGCCCGCGCCGCAGGTTCGTGGCGTGGTATTCCGCCGCTGGATTTTCTTTTCTATGCCAAAGCGGGCAACGAAGAAATGAAAGTGGAATCGTTCGGCAACAAACTCCAGCTTAGTAATCTGCTGGATATCGATCCAAAGGGCGGCGGTGTGGCTACGCACAAAATCAAATATTTTGTGACCAGTCCCAAGTTCGTGAACATCAACGGTGTGCCGTATCTGGAAGCGGAAGCCACGGAAAACCTGATCGGATAAGGAAGCCGGAATGCAGGAACATGAAAAAAGTCTTTATTCACTGCTGATTATGGGGGCGCTCATTGCTGTTGCGAAGGTGCTGGCCAGTGATGATCCCATTACACCGCGCCTGTTTATCAGCCGTGTGATCCTGGGCAGTTTTGTTTCAGTCATCGCTGGCGCGGTGCTGATTCAAATCCCGGAGGCCAGCCCGCTGGCAATTCAGGGACTGGGGGCAGCGCTGGGTATTGCAGGTTATCAGGCTGTTGAAATGTGGCTGCGCAGACGTGCAGCGGGAAAGAAGAACGGGAGCGTGACAAATGACCCTGAGTGAAAAGCAGCAGCTGTTTACCGTCATGGTGGCCAACCTGATCCACTGGGCGGAAGAACGCGGCTACCGGCTGACGTTTGGTGAAGCGTACCGCACCCCGGAACAGGCGGCGCTGAACGCGAAGAAGGGCAGCGGTATTTCGAACAGTCTGCACACCCAGCGTCTGGCCGTGGATTTTAACCTGTTTGTTAATGGTCAGTACCAGACCCGTACAGAGGACTATCTGCCGCTGGGTGAATACTGGGAATCACTGGGCGGAAGCTGGGGCGGGCGCTTCAAATCCAGACCGGATGGTAATCATTTCAGCCTGGAACATAACGGGGTGCGCTGATGAGTCACGCGCAGTGGCTGGTTGTGGTGGCGCTGGCGTTTGTCTGGGGCTGGCTGACAGCTGACTGGCGGCGCGACAGCCTGGAGCTGGCAATCAACACGGCGGCGCAGGTGGCAGGTAATGAATCGCGCAAGGTGATGCAGGGCATTGCCAGTGATTCCGCCAGGGCGCTGGAAGATAAACTGGAGGCGCTAAGAAATGCGCAACCGCGAGAGATCCGCACGGAAGTGCTTAAGCCGGTTTTTACTAACAGGTGCCTGTCTGATGAGTTTGTCAGCATGTACAACAGCGCCGTCGCCGGTACCGAACGTGCGTTATCAGGAAAACCTGAAAACACGATGCGCCACGCAGCTGCCGCGCCTGAACGGGGCAACAGGTAAAGATGCAGCGGAACTGCTGACTGTTTACCTTGAAATATATGGTCAGTGTGCGGCGCGTCATAATCAGTTAGTTGATGAAATTAATTTAAGAGAGCGTGTTATTTATGGAACAAATTAAACTGAGTGTTTGTGGTGCAGATATTGTTTTTGAACCTAATCAGACTGCTTACAATAAACTGATTAATGAAATGGCAATGGATAATAAAGTTGCGCCTGCAAATAATTATCTGATGCGTATTGTTACCCCGGAAACGAAAGAAGCACTGATTGACGTATTAAAACGTCCGGGCGCAGCGTTGCAACTGGTTAGTAAGGTTAATGATATTTACGCGCCGGAACTGGAGATTGAAGTAAAAAACTGACAAAGCGAGTCCATGATATTGAACGAAATGGACTCGAACAGTATTTAATTCTCCGTCGTCATTATTTACCGCATGGTCAGGACTCCGTTGACGATATTGCCGCCGCTATATGGCTGGATAACCGTCACTGGGAATATACGGGAATAGCTGTGGCTAATGGCGTGGCTAAAGCATTTAAAGGCACTGAATGAAACAGTTAGATTTTACATTAAGCCTTATTGATAAATTGTCCCGCCCGTTAAAACAGGCGCAGGGCAATGTAACGGGCTTTGCTGAAAAATCAAAAGAAGCCTTTATGCAGATTGGCGGCGGTGTTCTTGCGCTGGCGGGTACAGGGATGGCCATTAAAGGTGCGCTAATGCCCGCCATTGAAATGTATGACGCGCTGAATGATGCGGCCGCAAAAGGGATCGATGATTCTGCGCTTAAGGCCGTTCAGCGTGATGCGCTGCGCTTCAGTACGACCTACGGCGCCAGCGCGGTGGAGTTTGTACAGTCCACGGAAAGTATAAACGCCTCCATTGCCGGGCTGACCGGGAATGAGCTGCCGAAAGTGACGAAAGTCGCTAATACCCTGGCGTTTGCGCTCAAATCCACCGCAGCGGAAACCGCTGAGTTTATGGGGCAGATGTTCGGTAACTTTTCCGCCGATGCCAACCGGCTGGGAAAGGTTGAGTTTGCTGAACAGTTGGCCGGAAAAATGGTGTACATGCGCAAAACCTTTGGCACGGAAATGGCCGCTATCAAGGATTTGATGGAAGGGGCGCGCGGTGTGGGTACCAACTACGGCGTGGGGCTGGACGAACAGCTGGCCGTGCTGGGACAACTTCAGCGGACACTGGGCACGGAAGCCAGCAGTGCTTATGAAGGCTTTATGACCGGAGCCATTGAGGGCGGTAAAAAGCTGGGGCTGTCCTTCACGGATTCCACCGGCAAAATGCTGTCCATGCCTGAAATGCTGATCAAGTTACAGGGCAAGTATGGCAAAAGCCTGGAAGGGAACCTGAAAGCCCAGGCTGAACTGGATGCGGCATTTGGTGACAGTTCGGCGGTGGTAAAACACCTGTACGGTAATGTGGCGCTGCTTCAGCGCAATATCACAGAACTGGGCGGTGCTGATGGTCTGAAGCGTACCCAGGAAATGGCGCAGAAAATGGTGAAGCCGTGGGATCGCTTTGTCGCAATCCTGAAGGCTATCCAGACCGTGATTGGCCTGACGCTGATCCCGGTGTTATATCCGGTACTGAATCGCCTGGCTGATATGGGGCAGACCTTTGCCCGCTGGATGCAGCTGTTTCCCAACATTGCGCGTGTTGTCGGTTATGCGGCAATGGCCTTGCTCAGCTTTGCGGCTATGGGCGCAGTCGCCAACATCGTGATGGGTGTCTCCAGATTCATCATGATGGGGTTGCGCGGGATTTGGGTAGCGCTGACGGCCGTCACGAAAATCTACACCGCCACTGTCTGGCTGGGGAACATTGCCGTAGTTGCCTGGAACGCCACGCTGAAATTTCTGCGCGGTACGTTGCTGGCGGTCCGTATGGCGGCAATGATGGCCGGGATAGGTATCAATCTGATGAGCTGGCCGATCCTGCTTGTGATTGGTGCCGTTGCCTTACTTGCTGCCGGTTGCTGGCTGCTGATTAAACACTGGGACACGGTAAAGAACGCGGTCATGGATACCGCTGCATTTCAGGCATGCGCCAGGGTAGTGGCATGGCTTGCCGGGGTGTTTGCTTCAGCCTGGCAGTTTATCAGCGAAGGCTGGAACAGTTTTATTTCCATGCTGACCGGGTTTTCTCCTTCTCAGGCATTAAGCGGGCTGGCCACGGGCATTGTGTCATTGTTTGATAATGTCTGGCTGTCGGTTAAAAACGGCTTTCTGAAATCATGGAACTGGATTGTAAGTAAATTAAATAATATTCCGGGTGTTGATATTGAACTGGCGGGCGCTGCTTCAGCAGGTATCGCTAAAAATGAAACAGCGGTGTATCCGGTACCAGAGTTAAAACAATCCGTGAAAGCTGAAGGCGCACTTCCTGCGGTGACGCAAAATAGTTTCACCCCAGACAGGCTTTTAACCGGAGGTGAATTAAAAGGCATTGAGAAGGGCGGAATTACCAAAACGATTAACAGTAATGCTAAGTCCGTGACCGACAATAGCCGGAAAATTGACACGGTAAACATTTATCCGAAAGAAATGATTACACCCGGTCAGTTAATGGAATTTCAGGAGCTGGGCGCATGAGTGAGAGCCTTTATATTGATTTGCTTATTCAGGGCGGTGATTTTGTTCTGAATACCGGATATGAACCTGAACTGTGTAATAACCGTAAAAGTATCGGACAGGACATTATTCATTCCATTATTGAAAGCGGACTGGCAACGGAACTGATTGCCGAACGCAGCCCAACAATGCGGGCGGATATTTTTACCCGTATGGAATTACTGATTGAAGATGATGAACGGATTATTCCGGGAACAGTGGAAATCAGTGAGGAAAGCCAGAAACGATTATGGATAACGGCCAGCGCCTATGATTTTGGCGGCATTTCTGCGCAGGTGGATTTATGACAGAAAAACCGCAGGTTGATTTTGAGGAAGTGGTGAAGGCCAGCGGGATGCCGGTGACGGAATCTGAAGTGCGGGATCGCTTTAATGCGATTGCGGCTGAGGAAGGCATGATCACCAACACATCCCGCATGTCACCGTTCTGGCGGTTAGTCACGGCCATTGTGACTGCGCCGGTGATGTGGCTGAAAGAGGTTCTGGTGTCCACAGTGCTGGCCAATATGTTTGTGGCCACGGCCAGCGGGAGCATGTTGCGTCTGCTGGCTTGGGCGGTGAACGTGACGGCGAAACCCGCCAGCGCTGCGCAGGGTGTGATCCGCTTCTTTAAGGAGGATGCCAAAGCTGTTGTGACGGTGAAGGCCGGGACGGTTATCCAGACTGAACGCATTAACGGCAGGGTGTACGAACTGGCGACCACAGCCGATGTGGTGATCCCTTCCGGCACGGCCAGCGCATTGCTGCCGGTGAAAGCTACCGGAACCGGGGGAGCCTATAACCTTGCGCCAGGGTATTACCGCATTTTGCCTGTGGCCGTGGATGGTATCAGTCATGTGGCCAGCGAAGAAAACTGGCTGACTGTGCCGGGTGCCGATGAAGAAAGTGATGATGAACTGCGTGAACGCTGCCGCAACCAGTTCAACCTTGTGGGCAATTACCACACGGATGCGGTTTACCGTTCAATGATTGCCGGTGTTGCCGGGCTGAGTATTGACCGGATTTTCTTTGAGCATGAAGCGCCGAGGGGACCGGGTACCGCAAACGCCTATTTATTGCTGGACAGCGGGGTAGCTTCCGCGCCGTTTGTGAATGCGGTGAATGATTACATCAACACGCAGGGACACCACGGCCACGGCGACGATATGCAGTGTTACGCCATGCCGGAAACCCGTCACGATCTGGTCGTGACGGTGTATGTCAGAAATCTGGCCAACCTGACAGACGATGAACGGAACAGCCTGAAGGCCGGGATTGAAAACATGATCCGCTGTGCTTTTCGTGAAAACGCTGATTTTGACGTCAGAAAGACGTGGCCATATTCGCGGTTCTCGTTTTCTCAGTTGGGACGGGAGATCCACAAAACCTTTGCGCTGGCGGATTCGCTGTCCTTTTCACTGGGTGACATTACCAGTGAGCTGAATGTGCCGCGCCTGAAGTCACTGGTAGTGAGTCTTGAGAATGAATGAGTTCATGAAAAAGCTGGCTGGGATGGTGCTTCCCTCCTGGATGAACCAGGGGGAGCCGAACAAGCTGCTGAAAACAGCCCGGCGATTCTGGGCGGAGGTTTACGGCTGGATAACCTGGCCACTGAACCAGTTTGATCCGCTGACCTGCACACCGGCATTACTGAACCTGCTGGCGTATGACAGGGACATAACCCGCTTTGATGGTGAGCCATTGAGTCTGTTCCGCAAACGGGTGGCGTTTGCCTTCGTGAATGCGCGTGATGCCGGTTCCGTTGAGGGATTTATCAACATCTTTGAACGGCTGGGCATTGGATATGTGGAGCTGCGGGAGCGTCAGCCGGGTATTGACTGGGATGTGATCCTGGTACGTGTGACAGACAGCCAGATAGCGGACAACACGCAGCTGCTTATCCAGATAATCCGGCAGTACGGGCGAACATGCCGCCGTTATCAGTTTGAGGTGATCACATCGGAAAAAATGGCTATCAGAGCTGGATGGGATCAGGGGGAATACGTGGTTTATCCGGCTTCGTTAGCAGGGACGGAAACCCGAAGCGCGACATTCAGCGCAGGTTTGTAAGGAGTTTTTTATGTCACAGACAGCTATCACGCTGGCATTTGAGCACTGGAAAGCGCAGCAGGGTGCAACCGGCGAGCCGGTGTTACTGGATGAGTTTGTGTTTGCGAATGTGCCAGGGCTGAACCCGGATACACCCGTTGACCGGAATGAAGCACTGCCGCCTGTGGAGCAGATTGTGCACCGGCAGCCTGTTACCCGCACTGGCGTGGTGAATGAAAATGGCGTGGTGTATTCCGCCGTTCTGGGCGCTGACGTGGGCGATTTCAGTTTCAACTGGATCGGTCTGCTGAATAAGGCCAGCGGCACCCTGGCCATGATTGTTCATGCGCCCTTACAGCAAAAGCTGAAAACAGCGGAAGGGCAACAGGGGAACGTGCTTACCCGTTCGTTTCTGATGGAGTACAACGGCGCACAGACTGAAACCGGGATTACTACACCGGCTGAAACCTGGCAGATTGACTTCACGGCCCGTATGGCCGGGATGGATGAGCGTCAACGCCTGGAAAATGTGGATATTTACGGGGCTGCGGCATTCTTTGGCGATGGCTGGCTGGTCGGTAAAACGGGCAATCAGTTCTTTGTGACCAAAGGCACTGGCTATGTGGCAGGGCTGCGTACGTCACTGGCTGCAAATCAGAATATCACCGTGACAACAAAGCCGGTCAAAGTCTGGCTGGATGTGTGCTGGACGGGATCGCTGACCAGTGTCTGGAACGCGCAGTGCAAAATCACCGTGGCGGAAAACCTGGCAGATTACGTGCAGAACGGCGTGCAGCATTATGTGTTTGCCGTGGCCAGCATTGATGTGAATGGCAATATCACGGATTTACGGCCCAAAGGGACGCTGAACGAACAACAGGCCAGTGATGCGCTGAAAAAGCATGAGCAGTCCCGAAATCATCCCGATGCCTCAACCAGTGAAAAAGGGTTTGTGCAGTTAAGCAGTGCCACGGACAGCAATTCCGAAAAGCTGGCCGTCACGCCAAAGGCATTAAAAGCAGTGAATGAGAATGCAAATGGTCGCGTACCGTCAGAAAGGAAGGTTAACGGGCATGCGCTGACCGCTGATATCAGTGTCACGGCACAGGATATTTTTGAAGGTCAGTGTATTGAAATTGGTGCCGGTCAGGATCTGGATAATTACCAGAAACCGGGACTGTTTCACCAGCCAGCAAATGCAAATACCAGTACAGCACTGCATTACCCGGAAAATAATGCCGGTTCCCTGGTTGTTTTGAAAAGTGCAGGGATTACGCAGATTTATCGTGTGTACGGCAGTTCGCGAAGCTATTCGAGGAGCAAGTATTCAACACAGCCATGGACACCGTGGGCACCAGATGATGTTTTTCCTGTCGGTGCACCCGTTCCGTGGCCATCGGATACAACCCCGGTGGGCTATGCCTTAATGCAGGGACAGACTTTTAGTAAGTCGGCCTATCCATTACTTGCTATAGCGTATCCATCTGGCGTTATCCCTGATATGCGAGGCCAGACGATTAAAGGCAAGCCTGAAGGACGTGCAGTCTTGTCGTTTGAGCAGGACGGTATTAAGTCGCACAACCACTCAGCATCCGCTGCAAATACCGATCTCGGAACGAAGGGCACAACCTCCTTTGATTACGGAACTAAATCGTCGTCTTCCTATGACTACGGAACAAAAACGACTAATAGCACAGGTGCCCACACACACGGTGTTTCAATTTACTGGCTCAATACATCAGCACAGACAGCGTTGGTCGGGGCAGGGGCTAATGCCGGTGTTGTGGGGACTCAGCAAACAGGATCAGCTGGAGCGCATTCCCATACCACTGCGATTGGTGCTCATAACCACACCACTGCAATTGGTGCCCACAGCCACAGCATTGCTTTGGGGGCGCACAATCACGCAATTACAGTCAATGCTGCGGGTAATGCTGAAAACACCGTGAAAAATACCGCGTTTAACTACTTAGTGAGGCTTGCTTAATGGCTTTTAAAATGACCGACGCTGATCGGGTAATTACTATCTATAACCTTTCGTCTTCCACGAATGAATTTATCGGTAAAGGAGATGGGTATATCCCGGCAAATACGGGTTTACCCGCTTACAGTACCGATATTGCTCCACCTTCAGCACCGGATGGCTTTGTTGCTGTTTTTAATTTTGAGTCCGGCAAGTGGTCACTTGTTGAAGACCATCGGGGAAAAACGGTTTACGACATTCATACAGGGAGTGCCACCACGATTAACCAACTGGGGAGCTTGCCTGAAGATGTTGTTTCCGTTGCACCTGAAGGGCATTTCGTGAAGTGGGATGGGAAAAAATGGGTGCATGATACCGGCGCAGAAAAAATGGCGCAGATCACACAGGCGACACAGCAAAAAGAAAGCCTTCTGACGTTGGCCACATCAAAAATTGGACCGCTGCAGGATGCTGTTGATTTGGGTATTGCGACAGAAGCGGAAGCGGCACTTTTACTGGCGTGGAAAAAATACCGCGTTTTACTTAACCGCATAAATCCAAATGATGCGCCTGATATTAGCTGGCCGGAGGTGCCTGATGTGGCGTGAAGCGCGTCTGGCGTTTACTGACTCACTGGCCGCGCTGAATTGTTCCGTTGTTCCGGCGCATCCGTGGATAAACGGTCTGGGGCAGCAGACGGATAACGGGGCATATCTCAGCCCGGTGAACGCCGTCCGCTATCTTGCTGAAAGGCTGGACGGAACGGGCGGGAATGCCGATGTGATGATCATGATGGTGACAGGTCAGACGCATGAGAATTTTATGACCCGTCTCAACGGTCTGGTCGATGTTTTCCCTGCACCGGCATTCACTCAGGTAAAACGCCTGGCACAATCCGCTGCGGCGCTGGCCATCGAAAAAATGCAAATCCCCGCTAAAGCCGGGGCGGGGTTGCCGGTGGCTATTCCGCTGTCTGTGCCAACCAGCAGGGCGGCATTGTCTGCAGCGGCTGTCAGCCAGGCACAAAAAGCGGCCAGCGCGGGATTCAGCCTGGACGGATTAAAGCAGCAAATGGGTGAGTTCGTGCAGCTGCGTGACAGCCTGATCAGTGATGTGGCCAGCGGGCTGAATGATTTGCAGGGGAAAAGCGCGAGGGCATGGGTGTTTGCCCGCACCGGCGATACGGCTACCACGCTGCTGGAACTGGTCAAGGATATCCCGCAACCGTCAGCCGTCTACACAGCGGCGGTGATGCTGGTCGGTGACAATCTGGATGGAATAAAGGGAATGATTCATGACTTCGATCCCAACACTGGCGCTTAATGGAGAGGCTATCCGGCTGAAAAACATGCGCGTGACCGTATCGCAGCAGTTTCAGGATAAAGACCAGTCCGGCCAGACAAGTGCAACAACCAAATCAGAGCAGGGGGCAAAAGGGAAAGAACTGCGTATCAGTGGTGAAATTCCTTTTAAAAGCCCGGAGATCCTGAAGCGTATTTTTGAACTGGCCAGCGCCACCGATGCCGGAGGAAATCGCCAGAAATACCGTGTGGCACATGAAGTGGCCAGAGCCGTGAATTTTCGCGAGGCGACATTCAGCGGGACACTTGATGCCCCTCAGCAGGACGGGAAAATGGCCTGGCTGGTCACGTTCACCTTGGCAGAACATATCAGCGTGCAGGAAAAGCGGGAAGCCAGGGCAACAGGCAAAACGTCTGCCAAAAAACAGACGGCCGGCAATGCGGAACAATCTGGCGGCCAGAGGGCCGGGGAAGATGAAGAAAAACTGACGTGGTTTGAAAAACGGGTGCTGAAACCCGTCAATGATGCTTTGGGTTAATGATGAAACCAGTTAAACGCCTGTACCTTTCAACGGATGAAGTTCACCTGGCTGATGCCAGCCTGGTGCTGGAGCTGAACAGCTGCGGCCGGGGATTTATCACTGCACAGACAACCACAGATTACACCGGGAAACTGGTGCGGCTGGATGTGGGGTATTCCGATCTGCTTTTGCGCTGGTTTACTGGTTATGTGGAACGCTCACAACCCGCCGAAAACGGCTTTCAGCGTCTGTTTGTGCGCGAGCTGGTTGGCGTATTTGAAAGAATGTGGCCATGTTCATTTCAGCATCCCACTTTGCGCAAGGTAGCCAAATGGCTGGAGGAAAACAGCGGAATTGCTGTCAGTGTGCCGGATGCCCCTTACAGCGATAAACCGATCCCCCATTTTACCCATAACGGCACGGGCTATCAGTTGCTGAATAATCTGGGCAGGGCGTTCAGTATCCCGGATTACATCTGGTACCAGCTGCCGGATGGTTCCCTGTATGTGGGCGGTGCGGAAAAAGCGATGTTTGCCGGTCGCCCGGTCGATATCCCGGCAGAGTTCAGCCAGGGGGCGGCTGGCGGTAATTCCATTACGCTGCCGGTGATCCAGAGTCTGCGGCCGGGTGTGGAGCTGAACGGGGAATGCGTGACCAAAGTTCATCTGACCAATGACACAATGGCTGTCACCTGGACACCCAGAAACCGCGTAACAGGTCAGCCATTACAGAAAACACCTGCACAGCGCCAGATTGAAAGCCATTACCCGGAACTGGCTTCCGGGCTGCATCTACCAAAACTGGCCAGAGTGGTGGCACCCAGTGAGGCTGTGAAAAGTGGTAATTTTGCCGATCCGTTCCGGCCGCGCTATGCCGTTGATGTGCAGCTGCTTGATGCAGACGGCAACCCGGACAACCAGACACCGGTTTATTCTGCGGTGCCGCTGCCGGTACCTATGGCCGGGAATGACTCTGGCATGTTCCAGTTCCCGCCAGAAGGGACGCTGGTTGAAGTGGCGTTTACCGGAGGTCGCCCGGATAAACCGTTTATCAGGCAGACACTGCCGGATGGTACCAGCCTGCCGGATGTTAAACCCGGTGAGCAGCTGCAACAGCAGCGGGCGGAAGTGTCGCAACGTGTTACCCAGGCTGGCGACTGGGTGAGGCAGACCGATCAGACCATCAGCGAAACATCGATGGCGCGTACGGTCAAAGCCGACACGGAACAGCGTGATCTGGTCAGCCGTGAAACAACGGTTAAAGCCACGGATAAGACTACGGTTCTGGGTACCGCCACCCTGATGGCCGGTGCCATCCAGCAGGTCAGCGCCGGGGATTTTAGCCAGGCCGTGAAGGGCAACAGACTGGCCAGCATTGAAGGCAATCACGAAACCGATATTTCCGGGAAACAGTCCACTAAGGTGGCCGGAGCCGTGGATGTTGATGTGGGGGGAACCCTGACTGAAAAGATTGCTGCATTACGTAAATCGGTGGCGGCGGGCGGTCAGCAGATTATGGGGGCAACCGTCCATATTGGCAGTGAGAGTGTTAATACCCTGACTATGATGCTGGACACTATTGATTTACTGGCAGAGCTGGCGCAGCAATGTGCTAGCCATTCACACCCCAGTGTTGGTACGCCAACCAATGCCGGAGCATTTACCCAGACGGCAGAGAAGGCAGGAGAGACCCGCAATAAGTACCAAAAAATAATCGCCTGATCATCCCATCAGCCCGCACACAATGCGGGCTTTTTATCTCTGCCAGCAAGGTGAAGTGGAACTTATAGTGTAACAAATGTATTTGAATTGAGTGAATTTTGAACACTTCAACATAGCGCTTTGGTTAATGGTAAAATACAAATTTGATAAAAAAGGAAAACACTATGGCAACTCGTTCCCTCAATCCCTTCCATGACGTTGCAGATAAAACCAAGCGTGATGCTATTGTCAAAATATTGACTTTACTCAGTGAAAAAGAACAGCCTGAAAGTGCTCTTATTAAACATTCTGGTGTTGGTAGTAACGCAATGTATTTACTGGGAGAAATGCGTATGTTTGGGTTGATTCAACCCAGCGTAAGGGATGGTTTTATTGCACTCCAGGATAGAGGCACATACGCACTTAACGAAATGAAATAAGTCTCCTTAGTACCCGCCTAGTGCGGGTTTTTTTATACCTGCATTCAAACGCAACCAGACGCATTATAAGCACTTCTTTTCTCTGACCACTACCGCATAACACCACAAAAGGATCTGTGCTGTCACGTTACGCTGACGGCGCTACACGCTGACAAAATAAATCTTTCGCAGACAAAAACGGCACTACACCGCACCCGCCTGCGGTTTCTGGATCGATAAAATTTTTCAGTTTTATTTTTCTACAAAACAGAGCGCCAGACCGCGCCATGGCTGGCAGCTTCGCAGAAAACCAGAACTGAAAAGAATGAAAGAAATTTCAGTATTTTTCAGTGAAAAGGATCTTTCAAGTATCGGCTGTTTTTTTCAATTGATTGAAAAATAGTATTATTTTTGTTTTTAGATGCAGTGGGAGAGCAAAATACACGAATGCAGTCGGCGAGAAAAAATAACGAGAATCCAAGGCTGATGCGGTTTTACAAGAGAAAAGTGCAAGTGGGGGTACTGAAAAAATCGAAAAGTAGACATTTTCATGATTTTCAGTTGCCAGTAGTTTAAAGATGTTTCTATCATCCCGTGTACCGTGTAATCTTAACATTCCTGACGTTAGCCGGGATATCCGGCCTCTCTGTACTCGTCGTTATTCGACTTGCCGATGGTCGCCGCTCGACGCTGCAAGCTGCTTCACGCTGCCGCTCGTCGCGGAGGGTTGCCGAAGGTTTCTTAACGCTTCTAAGGGGGCGTCGCGTTTTTAGTTTGGGCTATGCGCTTGCGCTAAGAATCGTCAGGATTGTATAGAGAGAACGATTTATGGCTAAACAACATAAATTCGGCTTAGTTAAAGTGCTCGGAACTACCACGGTAGTTTTGGCCTTTATCAACGAGTCGTGGACTTTCGTTGAAAAGGTGCTGAGCCTCTTTAACATAGTCCCTAACTACTTGACGTGTACGAATGAAACCAACTAGCCATTGGCTACATAAATTTGAGGTTAAAGAAAATCGCTGGGTTTATATACCTGATGCCAAAACGCATCAGTTAGGCCAAAAAATACACATCTATATCAAAAATAAATGGAAGTCACCGCTCTATATGTATCACCTTAGAGAAGGTGGTCACGTTGCTGCGGCTAACCACCATATTAGAAATAAATACTTTAGCCTGATTGATATATCCAATTTTTTTGGGGCGACAAGCCAAAGCCGTGTAACAAGGGAGCTTGGGCGACTAATCCCATATGTAAAGGCCAGAGAAATTGCTAAGTTATCGACTGTGCACAACCTCAATGGCAACGGATTAAAACATGTTATCCCGTATGGGTATCCGCAGTCACCAATATTAGCCAGCTTGTGTTTTCACCAATCATTCTGTGGTTCTACCATCAATACTATTAGCAAATCAGGCCATGTATCGGTGAGCATTTTCATGGATGATATTTTGCTCTCAAGTGATGATCTTGATCAGTTAAAGAATGCTTTTGATATGATTCTTGAAGCTTTAAGAAAGTCTGGTTATACCGTCAATGAGGATAAAACTCAGTCTCCTGCTTCGATGGTTAACGTTTTTAACCTCGAACTTAGCCAAAACTCTCTACGTGTAACATCGAAAAGAATCGTTGAGTTTTTACAGGCATTCATTTCCAGCAAAAATCCCTATGAGCGTAAAGGCATTGCATCATACGTTGGCAGCATAAACAAAGCGCAAGCAAAATTGTTCCGGTGAACCTGATGCTATAGTAGTGGCCTTTGCACTTTAGTTTGTCCCCTTCTTTGCTCAAAATTTGCTTTTGAACAACACGCTCCTTAATAGGAGCATTCTGCAGGCCTAAATTTTCATGCGACACTTTTGCGACACATGGTTGATTGAAAACAAAAAAGCCACTCGCTAGAGTGGCTTAATTATATGATTCTAAAGGTAAAATTTGGTGGCCCCTGCTGGACTTGAACCAGCGACCAAGCGATTATGAGTCGCCTGCTCTAACCACTGAGCTAAGGGGCCGTGACGGTGGATTATAAAGTAACTCTGCGTTGCAATCCAGCCATAAGCGTACGGATGCTGTTTTTATAAACAATGTGTTTTCAGTCCGTTATACTGGTTGCCTGATGTATTGTGCGGAGTGATTATGGTTAAGGACATACTGGCGCCGGGGCTGCGGGTGGTTTTTTGCGGCATCAATCCGGGGCTCTCTTCGGCGGGTACAGGTTTTCCCTTTGCGCATCCTGCTAACCGCTTTTGGAAGGTCATCCATCAGGCGGGATTTACCGATCGCCTGCTAAAGCCAGAAGAGGCACAACACCTGCTGGATTTTCGCTGTGGTGTCACCAAATTTGTCGACAGGCCGACGGTGCAGGCCAATGAAGTGAAGCTCCAGGAGATGCGTAGCGGTGGTCGTCAGCTCGTTGAGAAGATTGAAGACTATCAGCCAGCGGCGCTCGCTATTTTGGGAAAACAGGCATTTGAGCAAGGCTTTAGCCAGCGTGGTGCACAGTGGGGGAAACAGACGCTGACGATTGGCGCGACGCAGATCTGGGTGTTGCCGAACCCGAGTGGGTTAAGCCGGATTACGCTGGATAAGTTAGTGGCGGCGTATCGGGAATTAGATGACGCGCTGGTTATGCGTGGGATGTAAAAAAAACGCCACCTTGCGGTGGCGTTGATGTTTATACGGCGAGATTAATCGTCGAGGAAGCTACGCAGCACTTCAGAACGGCTCGGGTGACGCAGTTTACGCAGCGCCTTCGCTTCGATCTGACGGATACGTTCGCGGGTAACGTCGAACTGTTTCCCGACTTCTTCCAGCGTGTGGTCGGTGTTCATATCGATACCGAAACGCATACGCAGAACTTTTGCTTCACGCGCTGTCAGGCCAGCCAGAACGTCGTGCGTTGCGGCACGCAGGCTCTCGGTGGTGGCAGAGTCCAGCGGCAGCTCAAGGGTGGTATCCTCGATGAAATCACCCAGATGCGAATCTTCATCGTCGCCGATCGGCGTTTCCATGGAGATAGGCTCTTTGGCAATCTTCAGCACTTTACGGATCTTGTCTTCCGGCATCAGCATGCGTTCAGCCAGCTCTTCCGGCGTTGGCTCGCGGCCCATCTCTTGCAGCATCTGGCGGGAGATACGGTTGAGCTTGTTGATGGTCTCAATCATATGCACCGGAATACGAATGGTACGCGCCTGATCTGCGATAGAGCGGGTGATCGCCTGACGGATCCACCAGGTTGCATAGGTGGAGAACTTATAACCACGACGGTATTCAAACTTATCTACCGCTTTCATCAGACCGATGTTGCCTTCCTGAATCAGATCGAGGAATTGCAGACCACGGTTGGTGTATTTCTTAGCGATAGAGATAACCAGACGCAAGTTCGCTTCAACCATCTCTTTTTTCGCACGGCGGGCTTTCGCTTCACCGATGGACATACGACGGTTGATGTCTTTAACCTGCTCGATGGTCAGGCCGGTTTCTTCTTCAATTTGACGCAGTTTCTGCAGGCCGCGGTGGACATCATCTGCCACGTCGTGCAGTTTTTCAGACCACGGTTTGTTCATCGCGATAGCCGCGTTGAACCAGGTTTCGCTGGTTTCGTTGCCGGTGAACAGGGTGATGAAGTTTTTCTTCGGCATTTTGCACTGCTCAACGCAGAGCTTCATGATCAGACGTTCCTGAGTACGCACGCGGTCCATCATGACGCGCATGCTGTTTACCAGGTAGTCGAACTGCTTCGGCACCAGGCGGAACTGTTTGAACACTTCAGACAGCTTCTGAATTTCTTCCTGCGCGGCAGCATGGCTGCGGCCTTTCGCTTTGATAGTGTCGCGGGTGATTTCGTACTGAGTACGCAGTTCACCGAATTTCTCGCGCGCTAATTCAGGGTCGATGCTGTTGTCGTCATCGCTGCTGTCGTCGTCTTCTTCTTCATCTTCGTCTTCGTCGTCATCCATCTCTTCCTGAGAGAGTTCAGACCCGACGTGCGTCGCCGTTGGTGCCATGTCTTCTTCCGCGTTCGGATCGACAAAGCCGGTGATCAGGTCGGAAAGACGCGCTTCTTCAGCTTCTACGCGATCGTACTGCTCGAGCAGATAGGTGATGGCTTCCGGGTATTCTGCAACGGAGCATTGAACCTGGTTAATCCCGTCTTCGATACGTTTAGCGATGTCAATTTCGCCTTCACGGGTTAACAGTTCAACGGTACCCATTTCACGCATGTACATGCGCACCGGGTCAGTTGTACGACCGATTTCGGACTCAACGCTGGACAGAACCTGGGCAGCCGCTTCTTCCGCGTCTTCATCGGTGCTGTTGGAGGTTTCAGCAAGCAGCAGATCATCGGCATCCGGTGCTTCTTCCATCACCTGAATACCCATGTCATTGATCATTTGGATGATGTCTTCGATTTGATCTGAATCGACGATATCTTCCGGCAGATGGTCATTGACCTCGGCATAGGTCAGATAGCCTTGCTCCTTACCACGTTGGACAAGTAGCTTCAGCTGTGACTGCGGGTTTTGCTCCATAAGACGGTATCCACACTTAATTCGTTTGATTGGTGTTGGGCGGTAAAACCGCCAACGGCAAAACGAGGGCATACTTATATTTTGCCGCTGCCTCTCCGTGCGGCTGTCGGGGGCTTCCCGATCGATATTCGGCAGTTAAGCCGTTAAATACTTCATCTTTCACGTTGTCTCTGCGTTAGCTGCGTTCTCTCTTCCTGGTCATGTACTTATGTACACTCCCAGGCGTTCGTTCACTTGCTGCCTTGATACAACGCGAATGATTTTGTCTTTGTTTTGTCTTTCTCTTATTTCTTGGCCAGTTCCTGGTTCAGCGTCCAGAGTTCCCGGCGTTCTTCGTTGCTTAAACCATGTGTGCGCTCACGAGCTATCAACTCTTCCTGGCGCAGTTCAAGCATCGAATCAAACATATGGTTGAGTGAGTCGGTGAAGGTTTTTTCCGCGATATCTTTATCTGCTATATCGTCCCACATCGACAGTTTTTCAAGGGTGGCCGCATCATTTGTGCCACGATAGTGTTCTAACAGTTGTCCGGTGGTCAGACCTGGCTGGGCCAGACAAGTGTTGACCAGTTCTCTGAATAAGCCAAGGCCGGGCAACTTATTTTGATCCAGAGCGCCTAACGGCGGCACCAGCGGGGCTAAACCTGGGTTCTGTACCAGTAACCCTATAAGTATACGCATGGTCGTACGTTTTAGCTGTGGAACAGGGCGGGAAGCTCCATTTTCTGCCAGTTTTGGCATTAAACGTTCAAGCTGGCTGTCATCCAGAATGCCTAGCTTGTTTCCCAACTCCTGCCGCAGATAAATGCGCAACGTTTCGCCCGGGACCTGCGTGATCAGCGGCAAGGCCAGCGTACTGAGCTGTGCTCGTCCGTCCGGGGTACTCAAATCTACCTGTGGTAACAGGCTGTTAAACAGAAACGCGGAGAGCGGTAAGGCTTGCTCCATCCGGGCTTCAAAGGCTTCTTTCCCTTCTTTACGCACCAGCGTATCGGGATCTTCACCGTCAGGTAGAAACATAAAGCGCAGCTGGCGTCCGTCCGTCATATACGGCAGTGCAGTTTCCAGCGCGCGCCATGCGGCATCGCGTCCGGCCCGGTCACCGTCGTAACAACAAATCACTTGGTTCGTCGCACGGAACAACAGCTGGATGTGATCGGCAGTGGTTGACGTCCCGAGGGAGGCCACGGCGTAGTTAATGCCGTATTGGGCCAACGCCACCACATCCATATAGCCTTCAACCACTAACAGGCGCTGCGGATCGGCGTTATCCTGCTGGGCTTCATAAAGGCCATACAGCTGGCGACCTTTATGGAAAATATCGGTTTCCGGGGAGTTCAGGTACTTCGGCAGGGCATCGCCCAGTACGCGTCCACCAAAACCAATGACCCGACCGCGTTTGTCGCGGATAGGGAACATCACTCGCTCACGGAAGCGATCGTAACTGCGTCCCTGATCGTTGGTCACCAACATACCCGCGTCAATCAATGCCTGGCGATTCTCAGGATTGCCGCCAAACCGTTTCAGGACGTTGTCCCAACCGGGGGGGGCAAAACCAATAGCAAAACGATCGATCACGTCGCTACTGAGTCCTCGCTTTTCCAGGTACTGGCGCGCAGGGGTAGCGGCGGGTTGTATCAGAGACTGTTGATAAAAAGTGTTCAGGCCGTCCATCAATTGATAGAGGCTTTGCCGTTGATGGCGCTCTATCTGACTGGGGCCGTTGCCTGCTTCATAAGGCACTTCAAGGTTGTGCATTGCGGCCAGTTCTTCGACGGTTTCCACAAACTCGAGCTTGTCGTAGTTCATGAGAAAGTCGACGGCGTTGCCGTGCGCGCCACACCCAAAGCAGTGATAAAACTGTTTTTCACCGTTTACGGTGAAAGAGGGGGTTTTCTCGTTATGGAACGGACAACACGCATGATAATTTTTGCCCTGCTTTTTCAGCTTAACTCGTGCATCGATGAGATCGACGATGTCGGTTCTTGCCAGCAGGTCATTAATGAATACACGTGGGATTCGTCCAGCCATATGCCCCGTTATTACACTTCATCCTTCAAACTGTCTCTGCGTTGGCTGCGCTCGCTCACCCCTGTCACTTACTTAAGTAAGCTCCGGGGATTCACTCACTTGCCGTCTTGATACAGTGTGAATGATTTTGTGTAGTTACTGATGTATAAACGAAAATAAGCCGCGCATTCCTTCCGGAAGCACGGCCTTACAACTACAACTCAGTCTGAATTGAGAGCCTTAGCTCCCAATAGATTAGTACAGACGAGTGCGGCGTGCGTTTTCGCGAGCCAGTTTCTTCGCGTGACGTTTCACAGCAGAAGCTTTAGCGCGCTTACGTTCGGTAGTCGGTTTTTCATAGAACTCACGACGACGAACTTCCGCCAGAACACCTGCTTTCTCGCAGGAACGCTTGAAGCGACGCAGTGCTACGTCGAACGGCTCGTTTTCACGTACTTTAATTACCGGCATGTAACTCTCACCTTTATAAATTCGGTTTGCCGCTGGCATCTACGCCAGCTTATTTCAAAATGGTGCGGAATTTTACTGCAATTGCTGCTGCTTTGTAAAGCACCGACGCGATTTTGAAAGGGACTTTTATAAGGGTGAGGAGTATACACGAGGGTTCTTCCTTGGGCGAACAAAGTTTTACATCAACCCGCATTCGACCTACACTGCGCGGTATTAGAGCGAGGTAAAACAAGTCATGCGTGTACTGGGAATTGAAACATCCTGCGATGAAACCGGCATCGCCATTTACGACGATGAAAAAGGTCTTTTAGCCAACCAATTGTATAGTCAGGTGAAATTGCACGCTGACTACGGTGGAGTTGTGCCTGAATTGGCTTCGCGCGATCACGTGCGTAAAACCGTACCGTTGATTCAGGCGGCGCTGATTGAAGCAGGGTTAACAGCAAAAGATATTGATGCGGTGGCCTATACCGCAGGACCGGGTCTGGTCGGTGCGCTGCTGGTGGGGGCGACCGTAGGGCGTTCTCTGGCGTTCGCCTGGAATGTTCCGGCCATTCCTGTACACCATATGGAAGGCCATTTGCTGGCACCGATGCTGGAAGATAATCCGCCGGAATATCCTTTTGTAGCGCTGCTGGTTTCTGGCGGACACACGCAGCTGATTAGCGTCACCGGTATTGGACAGTATGAGTTGCTGGGCGAATCGATTGACGATGCGGCCGGTGAAGCGTTCGATAAAACGGCCAAACTGCTGGGGCTGGATTATCCAGGTGGCCCGATGCTGTCTAAGCTGGCGTCTCAGGGCGTGGAAAAGCGTTTTGTCTTCCCGCGCCCGATGACCGATCGTCCGGGGCTGGATTTCAGCTTCTCAGGCTTGAAAACGTTTGCCGCAAATACCATTCGTAATAACGAAAACGACGATCAGACCCGTGCGGATATCGCCCGTGCATTTGAAGATGCGGTGGTCGATACGCTGATGATCAAGTGCAAACGCGCGCTGGATCAAACCGGTTTTAAGCGTCTGGTGATGGCGGGGGGCGTGAGCGCTAACCGTACCCTGCGGGCCGCACTTGCGGAAATGATGCAAAAACGCCGTGGCGAAGTGTTCTATGCGCGCCCGGAATTTTGTACCGATAACGGGGCGATGATCGCCTATGCGGGCATGGTGCGTTTTAAATCCGGAGCAACGGCAGACCTTGGTGTCACCGTGCGTCCACGCTGGCCGTTGGCGGAGTTACCGGCGGCGTAAGCGCACCGGGAGCTGACTGGTGAGATGCGTAGGGAAAGGGGGCGACGCTACGCCGCCCCGGCGGGATTTACAGTAAAACCAGAGGCATCCACAGCAGGCCGGTTATCACCAGCAGGACGAGGAATATCAGGCCGAAGATGGCGCCCAGTCGCCAGTAATCGGCCGTCGGCAAGTAGCCGCTGCCGTAGTAGATCGGGCTTGGTCCGGTAGCGTACGGGGTCAAAATACTGCCCAGACCAATGGCGGCACCGACCATCAGGCAGAATACCGGCAGCGGGATATCCGGCATCGCCAACGCGGCTGCAATCATCATTGGCGCGAGGGCAGAGGTATAGGCCGTGGCGCTGGCAAAGAAATAACGCAACAGATAGAACACCACGATCAACGCCACCATTACCATTATCGGCGAGTAGCCGCTGAGTCCGTTTGCCAGCAGTTTGCCGAACCAGGAGATAAAGCCAGTATTGTTCAGCCCGGTGGCAAGGGTAATCAGCGAAGCCAGCCAGAAAAAGACGTTCCATGCTGCTTTATTACTGACAATGTCATCCCAGCAAATGATGCGCAGTACCAGCATCAACGCCACCACGCTGTAGCCGACCATTGCGGCATCAATATAGTCACCGCCAAAGATCCACAGCACCAGCGCTCCCACCATCAATACCAGCATCTTTTTCTCACGCGCGCACAGTGGCCCCATCGCCTTCAGCTCGGTTTCCGCCCAGCGCGGGACCTGATCGCCAGATTTCTGCACCGGTGGGTACAGCACGTAGGCCAGCCAGGGCACGATCAACACCAGTAAAATGCTCAGCGGCAGCATGCCTAAGAACCAGTCACCCCAGCTTAACGCTGTATGGGAAGCGCCTTTCATCAGGCCAATTAGCAGCAGATTTGGTGCCATCGCCGTTAAAAAAATAGCGCTGGTGACGCAGTCGGCGACGATCCCCATCCACATAATGTAAGAGCCAATGGAGCGGGCGCTGGGATCGTTGGGTTGAGAGTGGTACAGCGGCGGCAGGTTACGAATGATCGGGTAGATAATGCCTGCGCCGCGTGCGGAATTAGACGGTGTTACGGGGGCGAGGATCAGTTCGGAGAACATCACCGCATAGCCGAGAAACAGCGTGCGATGCCCCATCTTCTTTACCAGCATCAGCGCGATACGCCGACCCAGACCCGTTTTCTCGTAACCGGTACCGAACATAAAGGCGGCGAAAATCAGCCAGATAACCGAGTTAGAAAACCCCGACACCGCCCATGACAACGATTTGGCGGTAAATTTAAATCCGTCCTGGGCGAGTTGCTCAGGGCTGAACAACAGCCACGGCGACAGCACGGCAATGATAGAAATACCAATCATCGCCACTACCGCACCGGGAACAGGTTCCAGGATAAGCCCGACGATGACCCCGGTAAAGACGGCAAAATAGAGCCAGGTGTGGCTTTCAAGACCGCCAGGAACGGGCAAAACAGCAATAATGGCGATGACCACCAGCGGAGCCAGGTATCGCCACCAACCAGCTAAAGGTGCCATTGTTGTATCCCTGCGAAAGGGGGAGAGGTATGCGCCTCTCCGGGAGGGTTATTTGATGTAGTGCACGTGCTCGCAGATTTCTTCGACGATCGGGTCGCGACGTTCAGCGAACAGCTTTTTGTTTTCGGCGATCAGGTTGTTGCCATGGGTATCGATGGAAACAATCAGCGGGCCGAACTCTTTAACCCGGCACACCCACAGGGATTCCGGCATGCCCAATTCCGTCCAGTGCACTTCTTCAATTTCTTCAACCTGCGTGGCGGCAACAACCGCGCAGCCAGCCGGGAAGATCACGTGCAGTGCTTTGAATTGTTTACACCCTTCTTCGGTCAACGGTCCCATGCCGCCTTTGCCGACCACCAGTTTGACGCCGGTTTGCTCGATGAACTCTTTCTCAAAGGCTTCCATACGCATGCTGGTGGTTGGGCCGACGGAGACCATCTCCCATTTTTCCCCGTTCTTACGCACGATCGGGCCAGCGTGAAAAATGGCTTTACCGTTTAGATCGTACGGGATCGGGCGCTTGAGTTCGATCAAACGGCGGTGACACACGTCGCGACAGGTCACCAGCGTACCGGTCAGGTAAATGACATCGCCGACGCGAATGTCTGCCAGATCTTCGGCTTTGATCGGGGTTGTCAGGATCTTTTTCATAACGCGCTCCGGGTGTGAGACAAATTTTCGAAGGAGAGATCGGCATGAACCCGCAGCGTGCCGCGACGGTGCGCCCAGCAGCCGGTAGAAACGGCCACGCCGATAGTCGACGGGTGGCGTGCGGCAGATTCGATATGTACGCCCATCACGGAGCTGTTACCCGTTAGCCCCTGTGGGCCAATACCCAGACGGTTAAGTCCTTCCTCGAGACGCAGTTCCAGCTCGGCAGCTTTGGGATTGGGATGGCGTGAGCCAATCGGGCGCAGTACGGCTTTGCGTGACAGCACGGCGGCGGTTTCAACGGAGGTCGCAATACCTACGCCGACCAGCACCGGTGGGCAGGCGTTTACTGCTAGCGTGGAGATATTCTCAAAAACAAACTTCACGACACCTTCGTAGCCTTCGGAAGGCATTAACACTTTGGAACGCCCCGGCAGCGTACAGCCGCCGCCCGCCATATAGACTTCAATTTCTGCGTCGTCAGCGTCGGGGATGATGTCCCAGGTGACCCATGGCACGCCGGTACCAGTATTTTTGCCGGTGTTTACCTCGTCAAAAATCTCTACCGCATTGTGGCGTAGCGGCGCTTTAACGGTGGCGTCTTCAACGGCCTGCTTAAGGATGCTTTGCAGTTCGCCCAGCAGTGGAAAACGGGAACCGACCTTCACAAAGAACATGATTTCACCGGTGTCCTGACACGCCGGGCGATTCAGGTCGATCGCCTTCTGCATGTTGTCAAACATGGTGTGGTAGATAATTTTACCCATCGGCGAGGTTTCGCCTTCGCGTAGCTGTTTTAATTTATCTACGACATCGTCGGGCATACGGGTAGAAATCATGGCGGTAAAATCAGCGACAATGTTAGTCAGCGTATTTATCGCATGTTGGTTATTTTGATGGCTCATCATGTCAACTCCAGTTCTTTTATTTATCTGGAAATAAATTCTCCCGGACAAACTACCACTAAAAATGTGGTTTTATATTTTTTAGCGCTGTGAATAACCAATTAACAGTTCGTGAATGATGCCCGCTTAAGATAATAAAAATTGCGCAAAGGCAGGGTTTATTATGTCCAGGGGAATTACACTGCGATTCACACCCTCACGGATATCCTGAACATGCTGAACACCTATCCCCTGGCGAAAGACCTGCAGGTGCTGGTTGAAATTGTGCATAGCGGCAGCTTTAGCGCGGCGGCAGCGACCCTTGGGCAGACGCCAGCGTTTGTGACAAAACGCATTCAGATTCTGGAGTCTACGCTAGGGGCCACGCTGCTTAACCGCTCCGCACGCGGCGTGGCGTTAACGGAAAGCGGTCAGCGGTGCTATGAACATGCGCAGGAGATCCTCGCCCGCTATCAGCATCTGGTGGATGACGTCACGCAAATCAAAACGCGACCGGAAGGGATGATCCGTATTGGTTGTAGCTTTGGGTTTGGGCGCAGTTATATCGCCCCAGCGATTACCGAATTGATGCATAGCTATCCTGAATTACAGGTGCATTTTGAACTGTACGATCGGCAAATTGATTTAGCGCAGGATAATATCGATCTGGATATTCGTATTAATGATGAAATTCCCGATTATTATATTGCACATTTGTTAACGAAAAATAAAAGAATATTGTGTGCTGCACCGACATATTTACGAGAATACGGGGATCCAAAGACGTTACAGGAATTAAGTCGCCATGATTGCCTGGTTACCAAAGAGCGCGATATGACGCACGGGGTTTGGGAACTTGATAATGGGCATGAGAAAAAATCGGTTAAGGTGGCGGGGCATCTTTCTTCTAACAGCGGCGAGATTGTGTTGCAGTGGGCGTTACAAGGAAAAGGGATCATGCTGCGTTCTGAGTGGGACGTACAGCCGTTTCTGCTCAGCGGTGAACTGGTTCGCGTGCTGCCAGAATATGCGCAGAGCGCCAATATCTGGGCGGTGTATCAGGAGCCATTGTATCGTAGCGTAAAGCTACGGGTGTGCGTAGAGTTTCTGGCAACGTGGTGCCAGCAGCGGTTGGGTAAGCCGGTTGACGGGTATCAGATCCTGTAAGCCGGATAAGACACCGTCGCATCATCATCCGGCAGCACCGTCACTCGGGATCTTTTTCGCGCTTTTTCTTCAGCTTGGTCCAGATCTTCGGCTCTTGTCGACGCCACAGACGTTGGATGTTGTCATGATGGCGCAGCAGAATTAAGCACGACAGCATGGATACCGGGAAAGTGAACTGGGGTTTGAACCACCAGACATAGAACGGGGCTATCAGGGCGCTGACGATGGCTCCTAACGAGGAATAACCGCTCAGCAAGATGGTCAGCAACCAGGTGCCCGCCATGACGCCGGTTAAATCCCAGCCAATCGGCGCAATGGCGCCAAAGGCGGTGGCGACGCCTTTCCCACCTTTAAAACCGAAGAACACCGGCCAGATGTGTCCCAGGCAGGCGGCGATAGCAATCAAGCCCAACCAGAAAGGACTAACGCCTAGCGCGTATGCACCCCACACGGGTAACATACCCTTCAGGACGTCAAAAATCAGCACGGCGACGGCGGCTCCTTTGCCACCAATTCGCAATACGTTTGTCGCGCCCGGATTTCCAGAACCGCTATCACGTGGGTCCGGCAATCCAGCGAGGCGGCATACCAGAATAGCACTGGAAATTGAGCCGCAGAGGTACGCGAAGATAATCATTCCAGGCGCGATTGCACTCATAAGCTGTTCCGTTTTGAAAATGTCGTGTAAAACACTACTTCCGTGGATAATACGCATATTTCGCCGGAAGTGGTATCCGGGTTAGCCAAAAAGCAGGCAGGTCGTGATGGATATTGTATTTATAGAGCAACTTTCGGTAATCACCACTATTGGTGTTTATGACTGGGAACAGACTATCGAACAAAAACTGGTGTTCGATATCGAAATGGCATGGGATAACCGCAAATCAGCGAAAAGCGACGATGTTGCCGATTGCCTGAGCTATGCTGATATCGCACAAACGGTGGTCAGCCATGTGGAAGGCGGACGTTTTGCGCTGGTTGAACGCGTGGCTGAAGAGGTGGCAGACCTCCTGCTTAGCCGTTTTAATTCCCCATGGGTACGCATCAAGCTCAGCAAGCCGGGGGCGGTGGCGAGAGCGGCAAACGTCGGCGTTATCATTGAGCGTGGCAATAATCTGAAAGAAAGTAATTAAATTAATAATATCTAAACCTAACAGGTATAAAAGAGTCCTAACGTTGGCTCTTTTTTGCCATGGTTTTCTATCTAGGGGTTAATTGATGAGTGATATGCACTCGCTGCTGGTGGCGGCAATTTTGGGTGTGGTCGAGGGATTGACGGAGTTTTTGCCTGTATCCAGCACCGGCCATATGATTATTGTTGGCCATCTGCTGGGGTTTGAAGGCGCTACCGCAAAGACATTTGAAGTGGTTATTCAACTGGGTTCCATTTTGGCTGTTGTGGTGATGTTCTGGCGCCGCTTGTTTGGCCTGATTGGCATTCACTTTGGTAAAGCCCCGCATGAAGGAACCGGCAAGGGACGACTAACGCTGGGGCATATCCTGTTAGGGATGATCCCGGCCGTGGTACTGGGACTGATTTTCCACGATACCATCAAATCATTGTTTAACCCGATCAACGTGATGTATGCGCTGGTGGTGGGGGGCGTGCTGCTGATAGCCGCAGAATGCCTGAAGCCGAAAGAGCCGCGCGCGCCGGGTCTGGATGATATGACTTATCGCCAGGCGTTTATGATTGGCTGCTTCCAGTGCCTGGCGCTGTGGCCGGGATTTTCCCGTTCCGGAGCGACCATTTCAGGCGGTATGCTGATGGGCGTGAGCCGCTATGCCGCATCGGAATTCTCATTCCTGCTGGCGGTACCAATGATGATGGGTGCCACGGCGTTAGATCTCTACAAAAGCTGGTCGTTCCTGAGCGCGTCAGACATTCCAATGTTTGCTGTGGGCTTCGTGACGGCATTTGTCGTGGCGCTGGTGGCGATCAAAACCTTCCTGCAGCTGATTAAACGTATCTCGTTTATTCCATTTGCGATTTATCGTTTTGTAGTCGCCGCCGCTGTTTACGTGGTGTTCTTCTAACTTTTGTGTGCCCGGTGGCGCTTATGCTTACCGGGCCTACGGAACGAGATGTTGACCCCGTAGGCCGGATAAGCGCAGCGCATCCGGCAACATACTGCCTACGTTTTTGGGCAACGCTGTTCCTTCCAACTGGCCACCGCCGCAATGCGACGTCGTGTCAGCTCCTCGCGAATGTCCGGCCCTTTGAATCCTGCCTCAACGACCTCTTTCGTCGGCACAGTCTGTGCGACTTGCCAGGCCTCCCGCAGCAGCCTACCTTGCGGGTAATCTGCTGCTTCAAAACCGGTGCGACCCCGGACGTCGGCCTCACTGGTCAGGGCAATTTGTTCCACACGCTGCGGTTTACGCCAGGCATCGATGGAATCAAACAACTTCACGATAGTTTTCGGCTGCAGGATCGGGAACGTATGAATGAGATCGTGGAATTCCGCCACCAGTTTGGCTAAATCGCGGATGTCATTGGGCACCCGCAGACGCTGACATAACTGCTCTACCAGTTTGACACCCGCCGGGCCGTGACCATGATGACGTGGCCACAGCGCTTTTGGCGTCAGAGCCTTGCCAAGATCGTGGCACAGCGTGGCAAAACGTATATCTACGTTTGGGCTCAACATGGCCGCCATCGACAGCGTCATCAGCGTGTGAATACCGGTGTCGATTTCCGGATGCCATTGAGCCGGCGCCGGGACGCCAAACAGAGCGTCTATTTCCGGGAACAGAACGCGCAGTGCGCCGCAGTCGCGCAGGACCTGGAAAAAGACCTGTGGATTACGGGTAGTTAACGCATTTTCCGTTTCTTTCCAGACTCGTTCCGGCGTCAAATGTGCCAGTTCTCCGGCAGCGGTCATCTCGCGCATTAAGGCCAGGGTTTCATCGGCGATACGGAAGCTGAGGTGTGCATAACGCGCGGCAAAGCGCGCCACGCGCAGTACGCGCAGCGGATCTTCGCTAAAAGCAGGGGAAACATGGCGCAGTAGACGATTTTCCAGATCGCGACGTCCGTGATACGGGTCGATAATCTCGCCGTCATCATCGCGGGCCAGCGCGTTGATCGTCAGGTCGCGGCGCTGGAGATCGGCTTCCAGCGTTACGTCTGCTGCGGCATAGCAGGTAAATCCGGTGTAGCCTGAACCTGATTTTCGTTCGGTTCGCGCCAGCGCATATTCTTCGCGTGTTTGCGGATGGAGAAAAACAGGAAAATCGCGGCCTACCTGCTGGTAGCCCGCGTCGAGCATCTCTTGCGGCGTGGCGCCGACGACAACCCAATCTTTATCTTTAACCGGTAGCCCTAATAACGCATCCCGAACAGCTCCACCGACCAGATAAATCTTCACGCCACTTTCCTTTTGAAAAAAATTATCCCTTAATCATATGTCAGTGTGGCGGAGAAGGCGATTCAGTTCATCCAGCGATCTTTGCGTTTACGGGTTGGGATCATGTGTGGCAGAACCAGACCGAGCAACAGACCCAGTCCCAGTACGCCGCCGCCATACATAAACCACTGCATGATGATGGTGCGCTGCTTGTCATCAAGCTGCAAATTCGCGGCACTGACCTTTTTCTGCGCCACAATCAGCTCGTTTTTTAGCTTCTGGTTTTCTTCTTTCAACCCATTGATCACACTGTCGCTTTGCGCCACTTTTTGCTGCATATCGGCGGTACGCTGGTTCCAGGTGGTATCAATATTATTGAGCTTATCGGTCAGTGTTTTTACCTGGTTTTCCAGGTCCGGAACGCGGGTACGCAGGCTTGGCGTGCTGTTCAGCTCTTTCAGCGGGATCCAGGCTGTACGTCCGGTACTGTCTTTTACCTGGGCGTAGTTGGTGCTGGCATCGGTCTGTAACAGAATGACTTCCTCGCCGGCGTTAACCGTACCCACGAGGCGATAATTATCTCCCGGACCGCTGCGGACCCAGGTGTTCAGTTCATCAGAGACATAGCGCTTTTCCTCTGCATGGGTGACGGCAGTGGCGCTAAGTGCGAGTAAAGTTAATCCAATCAGGCGTAATTTTGGCATCAGGCTGTCGTTATTGTCATAGAAAGTGGAACGATAGTAGTGGCATCAGTGTCTCTACGCAAAGCATTCAACATCAATCGGAATCATCTGTGTCCTTTTTGCCACCACTCGAAACTTTTACGCCCGTCAAATTGCTCGTTGCATGGCAATTTGGCGCAAAATACTATCTACTGACAATCAAGAACGCACTTAGTTCGCAGTCTGTTTTCTCAACTGTGACATAACCCATAAGTACAAGATCATGACCCAGGAAATCGAATTAAAATTTATCGTCAATAATGATGCTGTTGATGCATTACGCGAACGTCTGAATACGCTGGGGGGAGAGCATCATGCGCCCAGCCAGTTGCTGAATATCTACTATGAAACGCCGGATGGGTGGTTGCGTAGTCATGATATGGGGCTGCGTATTCGCGGTGAGAATGGTCGTTATGAAATGACCCTGAAAATTGCCGGACGGGTCACGGGGGGGTTGCATCAGCGACCAGAGTATAATGTTGCGTTGAGCGAGCCAGAACTGGATCTTGCGCTGCTTCCAGCCGAAGTCTGGCCAAATGGCGAACTGCCAGCCGATCTCGCCTCTCAGCTACAACCGCTGTTCAGCACTGATTTTAACCGTGAGAAATGGCTGCTTGAGGTTGACGGTAGCCAGATTGAACTCGCCCTCGATCTGGGTGAAGTGAAGGCCGGAGAGTTCGCTGAACCGCTCTGTGAGCTTGAACTGGAACTGGTCAGCGGCGATACCCGCGCAGTGTTGAAGTTGGCAAATCAGCTGGTTGCCGAGGAGGGTTTACGCCTGGGTAGCCTGAGTAAGGCGGCACGGGGTTATCATCTGGCGCAGGGGAATGCCCCACGCGAGCTGAAGCCGACGCGTATTCTGAAAGTCCCGGCCAAGGCCAGCATTGAGCAGGGGCTTGAAGCCGCGCTGGAACTGGCATTGTCGCAATGGCAGTACCATGAGGAGTTATGGGTTCGCGGCGTAAAAGGCGCCAAATCGGAAGTGTTGGCGGCGATGGGGCTGGTACGCCACATCCTGATGCTGTTTGGCGGGAATGTTCCACGTAAAGCGAGCGCTCACTTACGTGATTTGCTGACCCAGTCGGAAGCGATTATTGCCGCTGAAACTTCTGCGGTATCTGCGGTTTACAACCCGCAAACGGCAATGGCAAAACTGGCACTCACCGAGTGGTTGGTGACTAAAGGGTGGCAACCGTTCCTCGATGCGAAAGCGCAGGCCAAAATCGCCGACTCCTTCAAGCGTTTCTCTGATACCCATCTTTCACGTCATGCGGCTGAACTGAAAACGGTGTTTGGTCAGCCATTGGGCGATCAATATGCCGACCAAATCCCGCGCCTGACGCGAAACATTGACAGTATTCTGATGCTGGCAGGCTATTACGATGAGAAGGTGGCATCGGAATGGATTGCGACCTGGCAGGGTTTACGTCATGCCATCATGACGCGCCAACATATTGAAATTGAACATTATCGTAATGAAGCGATCTCTGAGGAGCCGTTCTGGCTGCACAGCGGTAAACGATAATCAGGACCGAGATCAGGATGCCTTTATCAGGCCTACGCGATGGGCGTAAATGTCTTGTAGGCCGGATAAGGTGAAACGCCACTATCCGGCATCATTTAAAGGATAACCCGTAAATGCAGCAGCTCTCTTCACCGTTACAACAGTACTGGCCGACCGTTGTTGATCGGCTGCCAGCAGCAATACCTGAAGCGTCGCTTAGCCTGCAGGCGAAGTCAGTGCTCACATTCAGTGATTTTGTTCGCGACAGCGTGATCGCCCATCCCGAGTGGCTGGCAGAGCTGGAAAGCGAACCGCCGCTGGCGGATGAATGGCAGCACTATGGCGTCTGGTTGCAGCAAGCATTAGCTGACGTCGGTGATGAAGCGGCGCTGATGCGTGAGCTGCGCCTGTTTCGCCGTCGCATCATGGTGCGAATTGCCTGGGCGCAGACGCTGTCGCTGGTGACGGAAGAGAGCATTTTGCAGCAGTTAAGCCATCTGGCTGAAACGCTGATTATCGCTGCACGAGACTGGCTGTATGACGCCTGCTGTCGTGAGTGGGGAACGCCGTGCAACCCTGACGGTGTTCCGCAGCCGCTGCTGATTTTAGGGATGGGAAAACTGGGCGGCGGCGAGCTTAACTTTTCCTCCGACATCGACCTGATTTTTGCCTGGCCAGAACACGGATCGACGCAGGGCGGACGGCGTGAGCTGGATAACGCGCAGTTCTTTACGCGTATGGGCCAACGGCTGATTAAAGTGTTGGATCAGCCGACTATGGATGGATTTGTCTATCGGGTGGATATGCGTTTACGCCCGTTTGGTGACAGCGGTCCGCTGGTGCTGAGCTTCTCGGCGCTGGAGGATTATTACCAGGAGCAAGGGCGTGACTGGGAACGCTACGCGATGGTTAAGGCGCGTATTATGGGGGATGCTGACGGTACTTACGTCGCTGAACTGCGCGCCATGCTGCGGCCTTTTGTTTTTCGTCGTTATATCGATTTCAGCGTGATCCAGTCGCTGCGTAACATGAAAGGGATGATTGCCCGTGAAGTCCGCCGCCGTGGTCTGAAAGACAATATCAAGCTGGGGGCGGGCGGTATTCGTGAAATCGAATTTATCGTTCAGGTCTTCCAACTGATTCGCGGCGGGCGTGAGCCATCGCTACAATCCCGCGCGCTGTTACCTACGCTCAGCGCCATCAACGCGCTGCATCTACTGTCTGATACCGATGCGGAGCATTTACGAAGTGCCTATCTCTTTTTACGTCGTCTGGAAAACCTGCTGCAGAGCATCAACGATGAACAGACCCAGACGCTGCCGGGCGATGAGCTAAATCGCGCACGTCTGGCATGGGCCATGGGGGCGGATGACTGGTCGCAGTTGACGGCTGTCCTGAACGTTCACATGGGCAACGTGCGTCGGGTGTTCAATGAGTTAATCGGTGATGATGAAACCGAAACCCAGGAAGAGTCGTTGTCGGAACAGTGGCGCGAACTGTGGCAGGATGCTTTGCAGGAAGATGACACCACGCCAGTGCTGGCGCATCTTGCGGAAGACGATCAGCGCCGCGTGCTGACTCTGATCGCCGATTTTCGCAAAGAGCTGGATAAGCGCACCATCGGCCCACGTGGACGCCAGGTGCTGGATCATTTGATGCCGCACTTGCTGAGCGATGTTTGCTCCCGCGCTGATGCCTCGGTGCCGCTGTCGCGTATTACTCCGCTGCTGGTGGGCATTGTCACCCGTACGACCTATCTGGAGCTGTTGAGTGAATTCCCTGGCGCGCTGAAGCACCTGATTTCGCTGTGCGCCGCCTCGCCGATGGTCGCCAGCCAGTTGGCGCGCTATCCGCTGCTGCTGGACGAGTTGCTGGATCCGAACACCCTGTATCAGCCCACCGCAACCGATGCCTACCGTGATGAGCTACGTCAGTATCTGCTGCGTGTGCCGGAGGATGACGAAGAACAGCAACTGGAAGCGTTGCGTCAGTTCAAGCAAACTCAACTGCTGCGTATTGCGGCGGCCGATATCGCCGGGACGCTGCCAGTGATGAAGGTGAGCGACCACTTAACCTGGCTGGCCGAAGCGATTATCGATGCCGTGGTTCAGCAGGCGTGGACGCAAATGGTCGCCCGCTACGGGCAGCCAACGCACCTTGGCGATCGCGAGGGCCGCGGTTTCGCCGTTGTCGGTTACGGCAAGCTGGGCGGTTGGGAGCTGGGCTACAGCTCCGATCTTGATTTGATCTTCCTGCACGATTGTCCGATGGACGTGATGACTGACGGCGAGCGTGAAATTGACGGGCGGCAGTTCTATCTGCGTCTGTCACAGCGCATCATGCACCTTTTCAGTACCCGCACGTCTTCCGGCATTTTATATGAGGTGGATGCGCGGCTGCGCCCATCCGGTGCCGCAGGCATGCTGGTGACATCAACCGAGGCTTTCGCCGATTACCAGCGCAACGAAGCCTGGACATGGGAGCATCAGGCGCTGGTGCGTGCTCGGGTGGTGTATGGCGACCCGCAGCTGACCTCTCAGTTTGACGCGGTGCGTCGCGATATCATGACGCTCGCTCGTGACGGAAAAACGTTGCAGACCGACGTGCGTGAAATGCGCGAGAAAATGCGTGCTCATTTGGGTAATAAGCATCGCGATCGCTTTGATATCAAAGCAGATGAAGGCGGGATCACCGACATTGAGTTTATTACTCAATATCTGGTGCTGCGCTATGCCCATGAAAAACCGAAACTGACTCGCTGGTCAGATAACGTGCGCATTCTGGAATTACTGGCACAAAACGACATTATGGAAGAGCAAGAAGCCCTGGCGCTGACCCGCGCCTATACCACGCTGCGTGATGAACTTCATCATCTTGCTTTGCAGGAACTTCCGGGCCATGTGGCGCCGGAGTGCTTCAGCGCTGAGCGCGCGCTGGTGCGTGACAGCTGGCAGAAGTGGCTGGTTGCCGAGTGAAGTGTGCTATGATCGCGCGCAAATTTTAAGACCCTCAGAGAATCTCTCAGGAGACAGGAATGAAAGTAACGCTGCCAGAGTTTGAACGTGCAGGAGTCATGGTTGTCGGTGATGTGATGCTGGATCGCTACTGGTACGGGCCTACTAGCCGTATTTCACCAGAAGCCCCAGTTCCGGTAGTCAAAGTGGATACCATTGAAGAACGTCCCGGCGGCGCGGCAAACGTGGCGATGAATATTGCCTCTCTGGGCGCAAATTCCCGTCTGGTAGGGTTGACTGGTATTGATGATGCGGCACGTGCGCTGAGTAAAACGCTGGCGGACGTGAATGTGAAATGTGACTTCGTTTCGGTGCCGACGCACCCGACGATCACCAAACTGCGCGTACTCTCACGCAACCAGCAGCTGATCCGTCTGGACTTCGAGGAAGGTTTCGAAGGCGTAGATCCACAGCCGCTGCACGATCGTATTAACCAGGCGCTGGGTTCTATCGGTGCTCTGGTACTGTCTGACTACGCCAAAGGCGCGCTGGCCAGCGTGCAGCAGATGATTGCGCTGGCACGAAAGGCTGGCGTACCGGTGCTTATCGATCCGAAAGGCACTGATTTTGAACGCTATCGCGGTGCGACGCTGCTGACACCAAATCTTTCCGAGTTTGAAGCGGTTGCCGGTAAGTGCAAAAGCGAAGAGGAACTGGTTGAACGCGGCATGAAGGTGATTGCGGATTTCGACCTTTCCGCGCTGTTGATCACCCGTTCCGAGCAGGGCATGACGCTGCTGCAGCCGGGCAAAGCACCGCTGCACATGCCGACCCAGGCGCAGGAAGTGTATGACGTGACCGGTGCTGGCGATACGGTTATTGGCGTGCTGGCGGCAACGCTGGCGGCGGGTAACTCACTGGAAGAAGCGTGTTATTTTGCTAACGCTGCGGCGGGCGTGGTAGTGGGTAAGCTGGGGACGTCCACCGTTTCGCCTATCGAACTGGAAAACGCCGTGCGCGGTCGTGCGGATACCGGTTTTGGTGTGATGACAGAAGCCGAGCTGAAACAGGCCGTGGCCAGCGCGCGCAAGCGCGGTGAGAAGGTGGTCATGACCAATGGCGTTTTCGACATCCTGCACGCGGGCCACGTCTCTTATCTGGCGAATGCGCGCAAGCTGGGCGATCGTCTGATCGTGGCGGTAAACAGCGACGCATCCACCAAACGTCTGAAAGGTGAAACGCGCCCGGTCAACCCTCTCGAGCAGCGTATGATCGTACTGGGTGCGCTGGAATCCGTCGACTGGGTGGTCTCTTTTGAAGAAGATACCCCACAGCGACTGATCGCAGGTGTTCTGCCGGATCTGCTGGTAAAAGGTGGTGACTACAAGCCGGAACAAATTGCGGGTAGCGAAGAGGTATGGGCGAACGGCGGTGAAGTGCTGGTGCTGAACTTCGAAGACGGCTGCTCAACGACCAATATCATCAAAAAGATCCAGAAAGACAGCGATAAGTCATAGTCTGGTCGATTGCCGGATAGCGGTATAAACACCTTATCCGGCATTTCTGTCTCTTATGCTTCAGTTTTCTCCACAGGCTGTGGGCTGTTTTTCAGCGGCTCAGCCAGGGCGTGAAGCGAACCGCCGGACAAACCAATCTCATTTAACAGCGAATCAATCAGCGGAGCCTGAAGTTCTGCAGGTTCCTTACATCCGAAAAAAGACATCTCCCCCTCTCAGATTTCGTAGGAAAGTGTGAAGCATAGCTCTAAATTTGCGCACATTATGTACAGAACAACTTTCTGTATAGGGAAATACTGAAATCAGAAAAAGCATATGGCCTTAACAGATATTCAATAACTGGAGGGTATGCTCATGAACAGCAATATGTATTCACTGAACAATTTCGATTTCCTGGCCCGGAGTTTTGCCAGGATGCAGGCTGAGGGGCACCCTGTTGATATCCAGGCCGTAACCGGCAACATGGATGAGGAGCACCGCAGTTGGTTTTGCAAACGCTACGCGCTGTATTGCCAGCAGGCAACTGAGGCGAAAAAATTAGAGCTGGAACACTAACAGATAAACGGGCCTTGCGGCCCGTTGTCGTTTTTACGCTTGCGGATCGACGGGCGGGATAGCAGGCGCAGGCTTCACTTCAGCCGGTTTCTCGCGCGCTTCCAGCTCGGTCAGGCGTTGCTCAAGCAGCGCGAGCTTTTCGCGGGTGCGCAGCAACACCTGGGTTTGTACATCAAACTCTTCGCGGCTTACCAGATCCAGGCGCGTCAGCTGTGACTGCAGCGTTTGGCGAATCTTTTTCTCGACGTCTTCCCCAAACTCGCGGATCCCTTTCGGCATCGACTCGTGGACCTGACGAGCAATCTGCTCAATTTTTTTCGGGTCAATCATGGTGGTTTCCCTGAACTGGTACGTGTTGCTGCCTATTGTAGTGCGAACTGGCAGCGGCATAAACCAGAATTGTGTGAAGTGAAGTCAAGCAAAGGCGTTGATGAAGGTAATCAATAGCGTTATAGTTAACTCGCTTATTCTCAGGGCGGGGCGAAATTCCCCACCGGCGGTAAATCAACTGATGTTGAAAGCCCGCGAGCGCTTTTCGTTAACGCGAAAAGGTCAGCAGATCCGGTGTAATTCCGGGGCCGACGGTTAGAGTCCGGATGGGAGAGAGTAACGATCCAGTCGGGCATGGACCCGCTCACGTTATTTTTTTGCCGCTTAGACGGTACTCCTAAGACTGCCCTGATTCTGGTAACCATAATTTTAGTGAGGTTTTTTTACCATGAATCAGACGCTACTTTCCTCTTTTGGTACGCCTTTCGAACGTGTTGAACTTGCGCTGTCTGCGCTGCGTGAAGGACGCGGTGTGATGGTGCTTGACGACGAAGATCGTGAAAACGAAGGCGATATGGTTTTCCCGGCAGAAACCATGACCGTTGAACAGATGGCACTTACCATCCGTCACGGTAGCGGTATTGTTTGCCTGTGCATCACTGAAGATCGACGCAAGCAGCTCGATCTGCCAATGATGGTGGAAAATAACACCAGCGCTTACGGCACGGGCTTTACCGTGACCATTGAGGCCGCTGAAGGCGTAACTACCGGTGTTTCTGCTGCTGACCGTGTTACCACGGTTCGCGCGGCAGTTAAAGACGGTGCTAAACCTTCCGATCTGAACCGTCCGGGACACGTTTTCCCGCTGCGTGCTCAGGCTGGCGGCGTGTTGACCCGCGGTGGTCATACTGAAGCTACCATCGATCTGATGACGCTGGCAGGTTTTAAACCGGCTGGTGTACTGTGTGAGCTGACCAATGATGATGGCACCATGGCGCGTGCGCCAGCGTGCATCGAATTTGCAGGCAAGCATAATATGGCTGTGGTCACGATCGAAGATTTAGTCGCTTACCGTCAGGCGCACGAACGTAAAGCCAGCTGATAGCACACGCTTTACCACGCCAGTTGCGGTGGCAATAAAAAACCGAAGTCAGTTTTCTGGCTTCGGTTTTTTGTTATTACGGCCCGCCTATTTAGCTTTGCCCGGACGAACGGTATCCTTTTACGAGGATATACTGCTTTATATTTTATCGACATATAATATATTCCGCATGCGCTATTTTTGTATTTTTTACCATATAAGAATATGGCTAAATCTTTGTGATAAGTAAATGTGTTTATTGTTTTAGGTGTGTTTGTTATCAACCCCTAGTGTGTTGATTTAATTAAATAAAGTAAGTTTGGAATGTACTTATTATAATTAATGTTATTTATAGATGCTTGCAGGTTCTGTATTGTTTTATTTTGAATGCACGTTTTTCAATTGGCTCTATCCGCTGGTTTATATGATCGAAATCATCTATTTGTTTCTGTAATGTGCCACTATAGTGGTAGGTTGAAATAAGGATATGTGAAATTTTAACGTTAAATGTTTAATGATGTTAAATTTTAAGGGTAAAAGAATGTTTATTGCCTGGTATTGGATGGTATTAATTGCACTCGTTGCTATTGGTTATTATTGTCATATGAAGCGTTATTGCCGCGCGTTTCGACAAGACCGAGATGCGTTGCTTGAGGCGCGTAACAAACTCTTCCGCCGTACGAACGAAGAGGCTGGCACGGTCAGGGAGCATGAATAATCCCTGTCGCTTTGCTGTTGTAGAGGCGGATGGCCTGCAGGGCAGGACAGCATCCGCCGTCTGTATTATCCGATGCCCATTGATTGCAGGATGACAAGGCTGAGTCCCATCACCGACATTCCGCAGAGTACCCCATAGCTGGGGTTATTATTTGGGTCGATTTCTTTTGCCAGCGGCATCAGTTCATCGACGGACAGTGCGACCATAATTCCGGCAACAGCCGCCATAATTGCCGCCATGACCACCGGTGAAATTAAACTCCCCAGAATTAACCACGCCAGTACGCCGCCGAGTATTTCCGCCATACCGGAGATCCCAGCCCAAAATATCGCGGTACGTTTCGAACCGGTTGCTGCGTACACGGGTCCGGCAACGGCCAAACCTTCAGGAATATTATGCAATGCCACGGCGAGGGCGATACCAAAACCCAGCTCGAGGTTGCTGCTGGCAGTCACAAACGTCGCGACCCCTTCCGGGAAATTGTGCAGACTAATGCCAAGCGTGAGCAAAATGGCGGTGCGTTTAATAGAACCGGGTAAAGGTTGTGTTGTTTTTTGCACGAGATCCTGAGGATGGGCGTGCGGCAGCAAACGATCCAGACCAAAATAGCCCAGTAAGCCTACGATAAACATCCCGTAGCCAAGTACGGGTGACATTCCTTTTGCAGCCAGTGCGGCGGGTAGCATCTCCATCAGGGATATAAGCAGCATAATGCCCGCGGCAAAACCCAGAGAAAAGGCGAGCACGCGGTTTGAGGGCTTTTGTCCCAGCACGCCAAGAAAGGCGCCAATAAAGGTGGCGGCACCCGCCAGTAAAGTCAGAAGTAAAGGTACTGACATCGACAAATCCAACTCCTTATCCATCAGCTGTCCGGGCCAGACCGTCAAAATAACTGATGATCTTCATCATGGTTATCTGAGTTCTTCATCAACCGAAAAAGCGTATTGTGATGATATCAAAATGACTCCCTCAGTAAGGATATCATCATGTCTTCAACTCGTATGCCAGCATTGTTTTTGGGGCACGGCAGCCCGATGAATGTTCTGGAAGATAACGTTTATACCCGTGCCTGGCAGCAACTGGGGGAAACGTTGCCGCGCCCGAAAGCCATAGTCGTGGTTTCGGCGCACTGGTTTACCCGTGGCACTGGCGTAACTGCCATGGAAGCACCGAAAACGATTCATGATTTTGGTGGTTTTCCGCAGGCTCTGTATGACACACATTATCCGGCGCCGGGATCGCCAGAACTGGCGCAGCATCTGGTGGATTTGCTGTCTCCCGTCCCTGTCGCCTTAGACAAAGAAGCCTGGGGTTTTGACCACGGGTCGTGGGGCGTGTTGATCAAGATGTACCCGAATGCCGACATCCCGATGGTGCAATTAAGCATTGATAGCACGAAGCCGGCCGCCTGGCATTTTGAAATGGGTCGTAAGCTGGCGGCGCTGCGCGACGAAGGTATTATGCTGGTGGCCAGTGGTAACGTGGTACATAACCTGCGCACGGCACGCTGGCACGGTGAAAATACGCCATACCCGTGGGCGTCCTCATTCAACGATTATGTGAAGGCCAACCTGACATGGCAGGGACTGGTTGAACAACATCCGCTGGTCAACTATCTGGATCATGAAGGCGGATCGTTGTCGAATCCAACGGCGGATCACTATCTGCCGCTGCTTTACGTATTAGGCGCGTGGGATGGAAAAGAACCCGTGACAATTCCTGTGGACGGCATTGAGATGGGCAGTCTGAGTATGCTGTCGGTGCAGGTTGGATGATTAATGCCCGATGGCGCTGCGCTTATCGGGCCTACAGTTCGTGTCGTAGGCCGGGTAAGGCAGAGCCGCCACCCGGCACTTTCATTCATTCGACAAAAATATGCGGATAGAAGCGGGAAAGATCTTGAGTGATCAGCGCTCTGTCTTCGCGAATGCCAATCCCGGCTGGCTGATCGTTAATCAGCCAACTGCCGATCAGCACGTAGCTATCGCCAAACTTCGGTAGCTGATGGAACTGCTGTACGATCATACCTTCTTCACCGTACGGGCCTTCCACCGATTCGATCGTTTTACCGTTCTCAACGATCGACACGTTAGCGCCTTCACGCGAGAAGATCGGTTTCACGACGAATTTTTCCATCTGTGGATAGTCGTCTTCGGCGAAATACGCAGGCAGCAGGTTCGGATGGTTCGGGAACATGTCCCACAGCAGTGGTAACAGCGCTTTGTTGGAGATGATGCTCTTCCAGGCCGGTTCCAGCCAGCGAACGCCGGCATCTTCCAGCTTGGTAGAGAACATCTCGCGCAGCATAAATTCCCACGGATAGAGCTTAAACAGGTTGGCAATCACCTGATCTTCTAAGTCCGTGAACTGACCTTTCTCACCGAGGCCGATATCTTCGACATAGAGGAATTCGGTGGCGATTTCTGCTTCGGCCGCGCAATCCTGCAAATACTGGATGGTCCCGCGATCTTCGACGGTGTCACGACAGCAGGTCAGGTGCAGTAGCTGAAAACCATACTGTTCGCGCAGCGCGGTGAAGCGTTCAATCAGCTTTTCCTGCAGGCTGTTGAACTGATCGCTGCCTTCCGGCAGGTTCCCGGCATTGAGCTGATCTTCTAACCAGATCCACTGGAAGAATGCAGCTTCGTACAGCGAGGTTGGCGTATCGGCGTTGTTTTCCAGCAGCTTAGGTTCACCGATGCCATCCCATGCCAGATCGAGGCGGGAATAGAGCGACGGCTGCTGAGTCAGCCATGACTGGCGGACAAATCCCCAGGTGTGTTTGGGAATACGAAACTTGGTCATCAGCTCGTCGCTGGCGATGACCTTTTCAACCACCTTGAGGCACATTTGGTGCAGTTCAGCGGTGACGTCTTCCAGCTTTTCGACCTGTGCAAGCGTGAGCTTGTAGTAGGCGTCTTCACACCAGTACGGTTCGCCGTACATGGTGTGAAAGTTAAAACCGTATTCGGTGGCTTTTTCGCGCCAGTCCGGGCGCTCAACAATACTGACTCTTTCCATGTGGATCAGCCGCCCATTGAACGCGTGGTGGTACCGCTGGCGCTACGTTGCATGGTGCTTTGTTTGGCGACAGATTCACCAAAGCCGCCGCGCGTGACGGTTGATGTGGTTGCCGGTTTCGGCGCCATGGCGGTTTTCGGTACGGTCATGCTACGGCCCGGCGTTGCTGCGCCGTAGTTTTTGCCGCCAGCATCGGTATATTTGCCGTAGGCCGGGCTGGCCGGATTTTTCGAGCTGAACAGCGGCTGCTGAGCGCCCATACCGCCGCCCATCATGCGGCCCATCATGTAGCCTGCCATCAGCGGCATCCAGAAGCTGCCGCTGCTTTGATTCTGCGCCTGAGCCTGGCCTTCACCCGTTGGTGCCATACCGGCCTGTGCAGGTGCCTGCTGGCACTGACCTTCGCCGAATTCAGCGATACAGTCTTCGCGGGTGGCGTACTTCGGCGCCGTGCGCTCAGCTTCTTTCAGCGCGTTGTTGAATGCGGTTGTACATTCAGCGCTTTTACCCGGATTCGCCGTCGAGCAGTCGTCCGCATTTTGGTAAAGCGATACTGTTTCGTCGCTCTGCTCACAGCCCGCCAGCATAATAACGGCGGTAACAGCCAGGGCAACAGGAGTCAGGTGGCGTGCGCTCCAGCTTTTGCGGAACGACGCGTGATGTATAGATTTTGTCCGTTTCATTTATGTCTTCCAGGACCCAGTGGTAAATACTGCTCAGAATAGAGGATGACTGGTCGAAATTGAAGCGGGAAGAGGCGAGAATGCGGAAGAAGGGGCGGATCTTTACGTTGTCTTACGTTCAGACGGGGCCGAAGCCCCGTCATCACCATCAGTTACGGAACGGATTGTTGCCGGTGCTGCTGGTTGAACGTGCTGCCGTCGGCTGAGCGACTGCCGCGTTGTTGCTCGCGGTATAGCCGTCTGCTGCAGCGTCTTGCTGTGTGTTTTCCGGCGCGACGGTGTCAGGCGCGGTCGGAATCGGTTTGCCCAGTGTATTGTTCAGCGCCACCAGATCCTGTTCGTTCAGCGTACCGAGCGCAGATTTGATGTTTAACTGGTTAATCAGATAGGTATAACGTGCGTTAGCCAACTGCTGTTTGGCGTTGTACAGCGTGGTGGTGGCATCCAACACATCCACGATGGTACGTGTACCAACGGAATAACCGGCTTCCATCGCGTCCAAAGAGCTTTGTGCAGAGACAACCGCTTGTTTGTACGCGTTAATACTACTGATGGACGCATTAATGTTATTGAAGGATGAACGTACGGTCTGTACCACGCTGCGGTGCGCACTTTCCAGCTGTTCGCTCGCGCCCACAAAGTTGTACTGTGCTTGTTTCACCTGCGAGTTAACCATGCCACCCTGGTACAGCGGCAGCGAGAAATTCAGGCCAATTTTGTTCTGACCCATATTGCTGTCGTCATACTGAGTACCGGTTGCCGCGCGGGTTTTAGAGCCGCTGTAAGAGGTATCAGAAACACCGGTAGAGGCGGTTAAATCCAGCGTCGGCAGGTGACCGTCCTGCGCCAGACGAATTTGTTCACGCGCCAGGTCCTGGCTTAAACGCGCCTGCAGCAAGGTCAGGTTGCGATTTTCGGCTTCTTTCAGCAGTGCATTCACCGCCTGCGGCTTGTTGGTTTTAAAGCCGTCAACGTTCAACGAGGCCAGTTCCGGGTAGTAGTTGCCGGTAACCTGGCGCAGCTCTTCCACCGCGTTGTCCAGATCGTTACGTGCGGTAACTTCATTTGCCAGCACGGTATCGTATTGTGAACGGGCGTTCTGTACGTCAGTAATGGCGACCAGGCCGACGTTAAAACGCTGGGTAGTCTGATCCAACTGACGGTAAACTGCGTCTTTCTGTGCCTGGGTGTATGACAGCACATCAATCGCGTTCAATACTTTAAAATAGGCCGTGGCGGTATTCAGGATCAGCGTTTGCTGATCGGTCTGATAGGTCACATCCTGGATGCCCGCTGATTTTTCTTGCAGCGTCAGGGCACGCCATTTCGACATATCAAACAGAGACTGAGTCAGGGTTAACGAAGCAGAGGTGGCGTTGGAATTCACGCCGTTTGCATCACGGTAGCCATTGCTGTAGGTGTAATCGGCACCTAAGCCCAGCTGAGGCAGTAACGGACTACGCGCTTCGTTAATTTTTTCGAATGCAGCATCGCGATCGGCGGCGGATTTACGCAATTCCGGGTTGCTCAGGCGTGCTTGCTGATAAACCTGCATCAGGTTCTCTGCCTGGCTCAAAGTACTGAACCCCGACAGGCTCAGGCCGATAAGGATGGGGAGCAATTTCTTCATTTGCATTCCTTGTTGTGAAGCAGTATTTAGCGCTGATCAAATGGTAAAAATAATTGTTGATTCTAGCAGAATCCACCACTTCAAAAAGTTGGCGTTACGTGCCATACGGCGTTAATTTGCATCAATTTAACACAAGGGCGCCCAAACAGCAGTCAAACGACCTTGAAATTCACATTTTAATCACTATTGGTATCAGGACAGCACAATGCGTAAACCAGACAGCTTGCCAATGACTTTCACGAAAAATGATGTAGAAATTATTGCACGAGAAACGCTATACCGCGGTTTTTTTTCACTGGATCTTTATCGGTTCCGCCATCGCCTGTTTAACGGTGGAATGAGTGAGGAAGTCACGCGCGAAATTTTTGAGCGCGGACACGCGGCGGTCTTGCTACCCTTTGACCCTGAGCGGGACGAAGTTGTGCTGGTTGAGCAGATTCGTATTGCGGCATTTGATACCAGCGAAAGCCCGTGGCTGCTGGAAATGGTCGCCGGGATGATCGAAGAAGGTGAAACCGTTGAGGACGTTGCCCGCCGTGAAGCGATGGAAGAAGCCGGACTGGACGTAAAACGAACCAAACCTGTGCTGAGCTATCTGGCAAGCCCCGGCGGCACGAGCGAGCGCCTGTCCATTTTGGTCGGCGAAGTGGACGCCACGACCGCAAGCGGGATCCACGGTCTGGCGGATGAAAACGAAGATATTCGCGTTCATGTTGTAAGCCGGGAACAGGCTTATCAGTGGGTGGAAGAGGGAAAAATCGACAACGCGGCTTCTGTCATCGCCTTGCAATGGTTGCAGCTGCACTATCAAGAGTTAAAAACTGAGTGGAAAAAATGAAGCGTTATACACCTGATTTCCCTGAAATGATGCGCCTGTGCGAAACCAACTTTTCGCAACTGCGCCGTCTGTTGCCGCGAAATGATGTGGTCGGCGAAACAGTGAGCTATCAGGTGGCAAACGCACAATATCGGTTAACGATTGTTGAATCGACCCGATACACTACGCTGGTTGCGATCGAACAGACGGCGCCTGCTGTCACTTACTGGAGCCTGCCATCGCTTACCGTCCGCCTGTATCATGATGCGAGGGTGGCTGAAGTGTGTTCAAGTCAGCAGATCTTTCGCTTCAAAGCGCGGTATGATTACCCAAATAAAAAGTTGCATCAACGCGACGAAAAGCATCAAATTAATCAGTTCCTGGCCGACTGGTTACGGTACTGTTTAGCACATGGAGCGATGGCGATTCCGGTTTATTAGCGTCGTGAAACCTAAGGACACCATTTGGAAAGCCTGTTAACCCTTCCTTTGGCTGGTGAGGCCAGAGTCAGGATCTTGCAAATTACAGACACTCACCTGTTTGCCGAAAAGCATGAAACGCTGCTGGGAGTGAACACCTGGGACAGCTATCAGTGCGTATTGGACGCTATACATGCTGAGTCGACCGACTTCGATCTGATCGTGGCGACAGGCGATTTAGCGCAGGATCAATCCGCTGCGGCGTATCAGCATTTTGCTGAGGGTATCGCAAGCTTTCGTGCGCCTTGCGTCTGGTTACCTGGCAATCATGATTTTCAGCCAGCCATGTACAGCGCCCTGCAGGACGCCGGAATTTCGCCTGCGAAACGCGTCTTCATTGGTGAACAGTGGCAAATTTTGCTGCTCGATAGCCAGGTTTTTGGCGTTCCCCACGGAGAATTAAGTGAGTTCCAGCTTGAATGGCTGGAGCGAAAACTTGCCGATGCGCCTGAACGGAATACCTTGCTGCTTTTGCATCACCACCCACTGCCTTCGGGCTGTAGCTGGCTCGATCAGCACAGCCTGCGCAATGCTGCTGAGCTGGACAACGTGCTGGTGAACTATCCGCGCGTGAAGTATCTGCTGTGTGGACATATTCATCAGGAGTTGGATCTCGACTGGAACGGTCGCCGCCTGCTGGCTACGCCGTCGACATGCGTGCAGTTCAAGCCGCATTGTGCCAACTTTACGTTAGATACCATTAGTCCCGGCTGGCGTACGCTGGAACTTTTTGCTGATGGTTCGCTGCACACTCAGGTGTGCCGTCTGCCGGGAATTCGGTTCCACCCTGATACCGCTTCAGAAGGCTACTGATGTCTACGCTTCTCTATCTACACGGATTTAATAGCTCTCCTCGCTCGGCGAAGGCGTGTCTGCTGAAAAGCTGGCTGGCAGAGCACCACCCGCACGTTGAGATGATCGTACCGCAGCTGCCACCGTATCCTGCCCAAGCGGCAGAGATGCTGGAATCAATAGTCCTTGAGCATGGCGGAGAGTCGCTGGGGATTGTTGGCTCCTCTTTAGGGGGCTATTACGCCACTTGGCTGTCGCAATGTTTTATGTTGCCTGCGGTGGTGGTGAACCCTGCGGTGCGGCCTTACGAACTGCTGGTCGACTACCTTGGCCAAAACGAGAACCCCTACACGGGCCAGCAATATGTGCTAGAGTCTCGCCATATTTACGATCTTAAAGTCATGCAGATTGACCCGCTGGAGGCGCCGGATTTGCTCTGGCTGCTACAACAAACGGGCGATGAAGTGTTGGACTACCGCCAGGCGGTGGCGTATTACGCCTCCTGCCGTCAAACTGTTATTGAGGGCGGAAACCACGCATTCACAGGCTTCGAAGATTATTTCAACCAGATTGTCGATTTCCTTGGACTGCACAGTTTTTGACGATCAATTCGAATTGCTAATTTAAACCATGACGCAAACTTATAACGCTGATGCCATTGAGGTACTCACTGGGCTTGAGCCGGTTCGCCGCCGCCCGGGGATGTACACAGATACGACTCGTCCTAACCATATGGGGCAGGAAGTTATTGATAACAGTGTGGATGAAGCGCTGGCCGGGCACGCGAAACGTGTCGAGGTTATCCTTCATGCCGATCAATCACTGGAAGTCATTGATGACGGACGTGGCATGCCCGTCGATATCCACCCGGAAGAGGGCGTCCCGGCCATTGAATTGATCCTTTGCCGTTTGCACGCAGGGGGTAAGTTTTCTAACAAAAACTACCAGTTCTCCGGTGGCCTGCACGGCGTGGGGATTTCGGTGGTTAACGCCTTGTCAAAACGTGTTGAAGTGGCCGTTCGTCGTGATGGTCAGATTCACAGTATCGCCTTTGAACACGGTGAAAAGGTCGAAGACCTGCACGTTTCCGGCACCTGTGGAAAGCGCAATACCGGGACCAGCGTGCACTTCTGGCCGGATGAAAGCTTCTTTGACAGCCCACGTTTCTCCGCTTCTCGCCTGAGCCATCTGCTGAAAGCCAAAGCGGTACTCTGCCCGGGCGTGGAGATCATCTTCAAGGATAAGGTCAACGATACCGAACAGACCTGGCGCTACGCCGATGGCCTGACCGACTACCTGAGCGAAGCGGTGAACGGCCTGCCGTTGCTGCCGGAAAAACCGTTTGTCGGGACGTTCTCCGGTGATACGGAAGCGGTGGACTGGGCGCTGCTGTGGCTGCCGGAAGGCGGTGAACTGCTGACCGAAAGCTACGTTAACCTGATCCCAACCATGCAGGGCGGGACGCACGTCAATGGCCTGCGTCAGGGTCTGCTGGATGCGATGCGTGAATTCTGTGAATACCGCAATATCCTGCCGCGCGGCGTGAAGCTGTCGGCGGAGGATATCTGGGATCGCTGCGCTTACGTGCTGTCCGTGAAGATGCAGGATCCACAGTTTGCCGGCCAGACCAAAGAGCGTCTCTCTTCGCGCCAGTGCGCGGCGTTCGTTTCTGGGGTGGTAAAAGATGCCTTTAGCCTGTGGCTGAACCAGAACGTGCAGTCAGCAGAGCTGCTGGCGGAAATGGCGATTTCCAGCGCTCAGCGTCGTCTGCGTGCAGCGAAAAAAGTGGTGCGTAAAAAGCTCACCAGCGGTCCGGCACTGCCGGGTAAGCTGGCGGACTGTACCGCACAGGATCTTAACCGCACCGAGCTGTTCTTGGTGGAAGGTGACTCGGCGGGCGGATCGGCCAAGCAGGCGCGCGATCGTGAGTATCAGGCGATCATGCCGCTGAAGGGTAAGATCCTGAACACCTGGGAAGTCTCTTCTGATGAAGTGCTGGCCTCCCAGGAAGTTCACGATATCTCGGTAGCGATCGGTATCGATCCGGACAGCGACGATCTCAGCCAGTTGCGCTACGGCAAGGTGTGTATCCTCGCGGATGCGGACTCCGATGGTCTGCACATTGCTACGCTGCTGTGCGCATTGTTTGTGAAGCACTTCCGCACGTTGGTCAAACACGGACACGTCTACGTAGCGCTGCCGCCGTTGTACCGTATCGACCTCGGGAAAGAAGTGTATTACGCGCTCACGGAAGAAGAGAAAGCGGGCGTACTGGAGCAGCTGAAGCGTAAGAAAGGCAAGCCGAACGTCCAGCGCTTTAAAGGTCTGGGTGAAATGAACCCGATGCAGTTGCGCGAAACCACGCTGGATCCAAATACCCGTCGCCTGGTGCAGCTCATCATTGATGATGAAGACGATCAGCGTACCAACGCCATGATGGATATGCTGCTGGCGAAGAAGCGCTCAGAAGATCGCCGTAACTGGCTGCAGGAGAAAGGCGACCTGGCGGATCTCGAAGGGTAAGCATGATGTTGTGAATGCCGGATAGCGCTTCGCTTATCCGGCCTACATTCGCATTGTGCCCGTAGGCCTGATAAGACGCGTTAGCGTCGCCATCAGGCGTTACGGCTTATGCCGCTTCCTGTACTGTAACGGCGTCTCGCCAATGCCTTTTCCGAAGGCGCTGATAAAATAAGTCACATCAGAAAACCCCACTTTTTGCGCAATCTCTCTGACGCTTGCCTCACTGTGTAACAGCGCCTCGCAGGCTTTTCTCAACCTCAGCGTGTTGAGATACCCGAGGATGCTCTCGCCTGTTTCTACCTGAAAACGCCGAGAAACATAACTTTTTGATTTTCCTAACGCTTGTGCCAGCGTCACCAGGCTAAATTTATGCATGTAGTGCTCATCAAGCCAGAACATCACCTGGCTGGCCATCCCCGTATCACTATCATGCATATTGACGTTATCTTCGGGTAACAGGCTGAATAAATTCAATAACAGGCAGGCAACGTGCTCAGTGTTAAGCGGTTTCTGCGCGGCTAGTTTTGCATAGCGGTTGAACAGAAAATCAATGTGCGTATGGACGTCTGCGGCGTCGATGACCCACGCCTCGCTCCCGCGTACACTCAGGTGTTGTAGACGCTGTTGATGAAGTGGAAAGTCGCGTAACACCTTCAGCACCGCGTGCTGATCGAGATGAATAATGGTCCGCCGATAACGGTCCCGCACCTGCTCGTCGACAAAAATTTTATGCAGCGTAAACGGCGGGAAAAAGAACATCCGCCCTGGACGCATGGTGTATTGCTTATGATCGACCGTCACCACGCCAAACCCTTCTTCCACGTACAACACTTCCAGACACTGATGCCAATGGTGATAACGAACCGTATTGGCAAATAAACGACTGAACGACACCACCGCGTCGTTGAGGGCAATCAGCTCCAGGTACTCTTGAGGGGAAGATAAGTTCATAGTGCAATAAATTTAAACTTTTGCCGGCGAATTCCTGTTTATAAACCCTATTTTTAAATTTCTTCAATCACTGTTTTATTTTAATGTTTGTGGTGTGATTGAAGTAACATTTCTGCTTGTCTGCCATTCACTATTCTTTAGCCACTTAATTCAGAGGGGCAGAGTATGTGGTCGGCAACTGAAGAAAAATCAAATCCATTGTCATCCCGCGAAGACGTTACGCGTGCCGTTAATACCCTTTTACGGGCACTCGACAAGCAATTCCCAGCGGGACAGGCTCAGTTTTCTCTCGGTGATACCTGCGCGCATTACAGCGTGGATATTGCCTGCATGGAAGGGCTTTCCCGAGCGCTGTGGGGGCTATTTCCGCTGATGGCCGGCGGGGCGGATGTGCCGTTTGCCGACAAATATATTCAGGCGATAAAACTCGGCACCGATCCCCACAGCTCGCACTATTGGGGGGATACCGGTCCTTACGATCAGCGTCTGGTCGAGATGGCGGCGTATGGTCTGGGCCTGGCGTTATTGCAGACGCGTTTAACCGGGATGTTCAGCGCAATGGAGCAGGACAATCTGCACCGCTGGCTGAATCAAATTACCGATGCTCAGATGCCGGACAGCAACTGGAACTATTTCGCCATTATCGTGCAGCTTGGCTTTAAACGTGCAGGATTACCGTTTGACCAACAGGCTATCGATCGGCGATTTGAGATGATGGACGCCTACTACCTCGGCGATGGCTGGTATTCCGACGGTCCCGGGCGACCTAAAGATTATTACATCTCCATGGCCTTTCATTTTTATGGCCTGCTGTATGCCACCCTCAGCCCGGAGGACACCCGTCGCGCCGCTACGTTGCGTGAACGTTCCCGGCTGTTTGCCGCGGATTTTATCTTTATGTCTGCCGCCGACGGGGCATCGGTGCCGTTTGGTCGCAGCCTGACCTACCGATTTGCCATGGTCGCCTTCTGGAGTGCGGTGGCCTTTGCTGAACTGGATGTGTTCTCACCCGGGGTTATCAAAGGGGTGATCCTGCGCCATCTGCGCTGGTGGCAACAGCAGCCGATTTTTGATCGAGACGGCATCCTGACGTTGGGCTTTGCCTATCCAAACCTGGCGATGTGTGAAGACTACAATTCGCCGGGATCGCCGTACTGGGCACTGAAAGTCTTTTTGATCCTCGCGTTACCAGACGATCACGCGTTCTGGCAGGCTGAAGAGTTGCCGCTCCCGGTGCTTGACGAAAAACGGGTGATTACCCATGCCGGGCAGATCCTGCAACACAGCGAAGATTCTGCGCATGTCACGATGCTGGCGTCAGGCCAGCTTGAGCTGAACAACTATGTGAATACCGAGGCCAAGTACACCAAATTTGCCTACTCCAGCCGTTTTGGCTTCACCATTGAGCGCGGGCGCTACGGCATCAAACATGCGGCGTGCGATTCCATGCTGCTGCTGGCAGATGGCGATAATTACTTCCGTGGACGTCGTCAGTGCGATGACGTTCGCGTTGATGAAAATTATCTCTGGTCCCGTTGGTCGCCGTGGCATGACGTCAGTATTGAGACCTGGCTGGTGCCGTTTGGCGAGTGGCATATTCGTTTGCACCGCATTCACAGTGCGAGAACGCTGCAAACGGTAGAAGGGGGCTTTGCAGTGATGAAGACAGAGCCGCAGCTCAGCGCACGGGGATGTCTGCTGGCAGCGCGTAACGGGACCAGTGCGATTGTGGATCTGTCACCTGTCATCATCCGCCAGCCGGACAATGTGGTCACGCCGCCTAACAGCAGCATTATGTTTGCTGAGTGCGCGGCTATTCCGACGCTGACCACCGAGATCCTGCCGGGCGAGAGCTGGCTGTGCTGTGCCGTGAATGCCAGCGGCAAGCAAAAAAACGTGCTCACGGTCCCACTGCTGCAAATTAACCGTAACCAGGTCGTTATTCGCGAACCTGACGGTGCACGTCAGTTGTCGTTCTTTTTATAGCGAGGATGGTATGAAAAAGAGTTCAGCGAGTAACAGAACAGAATATTATAAAATTAGTAGCTTTATTTTTCTTTATTTCTTTACCTGGTCGGCCAGTATTGGTTTGCTGGCCATTTGGCTGGGGCAGAAAGCGCAGTTAAGTGGGACGGTTATCGGTACCGTATTTGCAGTGAACGGTATTTTCTCGGTGATACTGAAGCCGATTTATGGCTATATCCTTGACAGAATCGGTATGAGTAAATACCTGCTCTATTTTGTCGTGATTATGTCGGCATTAATGGCACCGTTTTTTATTTATGTATATCAGCCGCTATTAATCTCCAATACCCTGCTGGGTATTATTGTCGGCGCAATTTACTTAAGCTTTGCGTGGTACGCCGGTGTGGCTGCCTGCGAATCCTATTCTGACCGCTACAGTCGTTTAAACGGCATGGAGTTTGGGCAAATCCGCATGTGGGGATCGCTCGGTTGGGCAGTCGCGTCGTCGTTCTCGGGGCTGCTGTTTAACCTCTCTCCGGCGTATAACTTTATGTTAGGTAGCGTGGCGTCGGTGGTAATGCTGATTGTCCTGCTAAGCCTGAAAGTGAACGTAAATTCAGCCAATGCCTCAGAGGTACTGACCAAAGATAAAATCTCTCCTGCGGATGTTTACGCGCTGCTGCGTAACCGCAAATTTTGGGCGTTTTGCCTGTATGTCGCAGGCGTGGCGTGGATGATGTTTATCGCCGAACAGCAATTCTCGCGTTATTTTGTCACCTTCTTTGCTGATGTGCATAAAGGCAATGCGGTATTCGGATATCTGGGCACCGTGCAGTCAGGTATGGAATTTATCATGTATATGGTGATCCCGCTGTTCGTTAACTACATCGGCGCGAAGCGAGGATTGCTGATTGTCGGGGCACTGGTCGGCGCGCGTCTGGTTATCTCCGGACTGTGCGACTCGCATCTGTTAATTTCAGTGCTAAAACCGTTGTATGGCCTGGAAATCTGTTTATTGCTGGTTTCTGTCTTTAAATACATTGCCGAACATTTTGATAAACGCGTCAACGCAACCATGTATTTACTGGGTTATCAGGCGATGCTGTATGTTGGCAACGTGGTGGTGTCTTCACCTGCCGGATTAATGTATGACCGAATTGGTTTTGAAAAGACCTATATCATTATGGGTATTATTGCGCTGACCTTTACGCTGATTTCGGCATTTACCTTATCCGCCTGCCAAAGTAAACGTCGCAATAATACCGCGCTCGATATCGCCGAAAATAACGCGACAAGATAATCTACGTAATAAGGAACCAAAATATGTTAAAGCATATCGTTGAGGAAACGTTGCGCGCTTTTCCTGGTAGCCCGCTTAATACCGCAGCCTTTCAGGAACAAATGAATGGTGCCAGGGAACATGTCCTCGAGCTGCTTAGCCGTCATTTAACGGAATTCGGTGAATACTATCCTGCCGAAACCTGCGTCAACGGTTATTACCCGCTGACGGATAATGTGGAGTGGACCACCAGTTTCTGGACTGGGCAACTGTGGCTGGCGTGGGAAATGAGCGGTGAAGCGACATTTCGTGAAATGGCCGAAAAGCACGTGCGCTCATTTGGTTTGCGTATTGCCGGGCGTCATGACACCAACACCCACGACCTGGGCTTCCTGTACACGCTCTCCTGTGTGGCGGCCTGGCGGTTGACGGGCAATCGCGATGCGCGCGGTTTTTCGCTGATGGCGGCAGAAGCGCTGCTCGAACGTTTTCACGAGAAGGCGCAGATCATTCAGGCATGGGGCGATCTCCGCGATCCCGAGCAGGCCGGTCGGATGATCATTGACTGCAATATGAACCTGCCGCTGCTGTACTGGGCCAGTGAACAGACGGGCGATCCGCGCTTTGCCAATGCGGCAAAAGCGCACGTGGCGCAGGCGGCGAAATATCTGATCCGTGAAGATGCCTCGACGTTCCATACCTACTACATGGATGTGCAAACCGGCGCGCCGCGCTACGGTAATACCCAGCAGGGTTACGCTGATGATTCATGCTGGTCGCGTGGGCAGGCGTGGGGGATTTATGGTTTTCTGTTGAGCTATATCTATACCGGCGATCGCGAGATGGTACAGCTGTCGAAAAAACTGGCCAACTACTTTCTCAATCGCCTGCCGGATGATGCCGTTTGTCACTGGGATCTGGCGCTGGTGGGCACCGATGCGCTGCGTGATTCTTCTTCGGCGGCCATTGCGGTATGTGGCCTGCTGGAGTTGATTAAACACCTGCCGGTGACCGATCCAGATCGTGAACGTTATCAACAGTGGGCGATGGGGATCATGTCATCGCTGACGCAGCATTATCTGATGGGCAAAGATGAGAAGGGCAACGGGCTACTGAAACACTCGGTTTACCATCTTGCGAGCAATAAAGGGGTCGATGAGTGCGCAAGCTGGGGAGATTACTTTTACGTTGAGGCGTTAACCCGTTTTACGCAGTGCTGGAAGTTGTACTGGTAAGTTTATTGGCCCGGTTGCACTGTGCTTACCGGGCTTACAGATCGTGTGTAGACCGGATACGTCGCGGGCGACGTCATCCGGTACATCAACAACCTTAAATACCTGATTCCAGAATACGAATGCTCATGTCCAGCACATCACCTTTCACGGCTTCGCTGTAAGCTTTCATATGCGGGGTTTGCAAATGCGCTTCAAGGTGCGCAATGCTTTCCCACTGTTCAATCATCACGATTGAATCCGGCGCTGTGGTTTGAAAACTCACACCCGCGGCGTGATCGACCATCGGCGCGTAGCCATGACAGCCTTCTTCCTTCAGGACGGTTGGAACGATTTTAGCAAACTGATCCAGCACCGCCTGGCGGTGGTGTTGACCTGGACGTGTACGGATTTCTGCAATAACGGTAAGCATGGTTAACTCCTTCTAATTCCAGGTAACTAGTTAACCAAAAATCTCGGTCAGATGCTTGCGATATTCTGCGATATAACGCGGGACATCCGGCATTTTAATCACATCATTGGTGATAAAAGTCGGCAGCGCTTCCATACCTAAAAACTGGTTTGCTTTATGGAACGGCAGATAAACGCCATCAACGCCGACGCCGTGGAAGAACTGATCTTTGTCAGTAAAGGCTTCCATCGGTGCATTCCAGGTCAGGGACAACATGTATTTTTTGCCCTGAATCAGGCCGCCAGAACCGTATTTTTTAGTGGCATCAGAACGTGTGCGACCATCGCTGGCGTACAGCGTACCGTGCCCTGCAGTGAACACATCATCGATGTATTTTTTCACTGTCCACGGTGCACCCATCCACCAGCCCGGCATTTGCCAAATAACGGCGTCAGCCCAGACAAAGTTCTGCACTTCTGTTTGTACGTCGTAATCGCTGTCTGCGCGCACGACTCTAACATCATGTCCGAGGTCGCGCAGGATACCGTCCGCGACCTCGGTCAGGGTGTCATTCAACTGACCATTGGAATGGCCGAATTTTTTAGCGCCATTGATAATCAGAATGTTGCTCATGTTGTGTCCTCAAAGAATTACGTTTGAGAGCGATTTTACGCCGATGATCGGTGCGGTGAAATTAGCAAAATGTGCAAAGTCTTTTGCTGGTAGCGCAATAATTCAACGCTACCAGCTGATTTTGGCTTCAAATCCACCTTCCGCGGCGTTGGCGAATGATACGGACATACCGTGCAACGTCGCAATACGCCGGACGATCGACAGGCCCAGCCCACTGCCGGTCGCGTTTTGTCCCGGTGGACGATAGAAACGCTCACCAATGTGCAGTAATACCTCTGGCGCAATGCCCGGACCGTTATCTTTGACGCTGAAACAGTGGTTGTTGAGCGTCACGTCCACGACGCTACCCTGCGGGCTGTAGCGGATTGCATTATCCAGCAGATTGCGGACCATCAGGCTAAGCAACAGCGGTTGGCCGGTGCGTTTAACGTCGTGAGCGTTAATCTGCAAGCGCACGTCGATGTGGGCCTGCTGTGCCGGGTGGTAGATATCCATGACGGCGGATTGCAGTAACTCTTCGAGTGAGATATCGGCGACATCCTGAAGATTGTTGAGCGAATCGAGACGCGAAAGCGTCAGCAGCTGATCGACCAGGCGTGTGGCGCGGTCAATACCTGCCTGCATCTGCATTAGCGCTTTTTGTCGTGACTGCGGGTCATCGTCAGACAGTTGCGCCACTTCGGTTTGAACCTTGAGCGCCGTCAGCGGGCTACGCAGTTCGTGCGCGGCATCTGAGGTAAAGCGCTGCTCGCGTACCATGGTGGTGTGAATACGGGTAAACAGCTGATTGAGCGACTCAACCAGTGGGCGAACCTCGCCGGGAATGCCTTTCAGACTCAGCGGTTCTTCAGATTCCGGATCGCGCAAACGTAAAGCCTGCGCCAGCTTTTTCAGCGGCTTAAGTTCAAGACTTAACAGTACAATCAGGATCAGCAGCATCAACGGCAGGGCGACCAGCCACGGCACCAGCTGGGCCGTCACAATCGCCAGCGCCATATCTTCGCGGTATTCCCACTCCTGACCGACCACGACCCGGTACTTTTTATCTGCTGAAGTCAGCCAGATAAAGCGCCATTTATCGTTGTCACCGTTCAGATAGCCGTCGTCAAACCCTTCCCGGCGATAGCTATAGGGAATGTACTGACCATTGTCGCCGTCGTGCAGAACCATTTTTCCGTCCGGGGTGTAGACCGCAAAGGTCAGCACATCGTCGTCAATATGGCCGTGTTTGAATTTCTTTGGCGTTTGGGCAAAGCGCTCAGAGGCTTTTAGTTCGTCAAGATCCAGCGTGACCAGCCGTTTGGCAAACAGCATTAGCTGCGTGTCAAACATCTCGTCGACGTTGTCGGTGGTTTGCTTCCAGGCGACAAAACTGGAAATCAGCCAGGTCACCAGCACCAAAATGGTGAAGATAAGCGTTAGCCTGACGCGCAGGCTGAGGCGTTGTGTGAATTTCATGCATCACCCAGGGTGTAACCAATGCCGTGCACGGTGCGGATAAAATCACTGCCGAGCTTACGGCGTAAGTGATGGACGTGCACTTCAACCGCATTGCTGGAGACGTTTTCGTCCCAGTTATACAGTTTTTCTTCAATGTGTTTACGGGGCAGGACGCGCCCTTTATTACGCATCAGCAGTTCCAACAGTGCGAACTCCTTCGGCTTGAGCGACAATGGCTCGCCTGCGAACGTGGCGACCAGTGCGCCGGGATTAAGCGTCACCTGACCGTGGCGTAGTTCGCTGGTAGCCTGACCGCTGGCGCGACGTACCAGCGCTTCCAGTCGGGCGGCCACTTCAATCAGTGCAAAGGGTTTACACAGGTAGTCATCCGCACCGAGGCGCAGACCTTCCACACGTTCTGCCAGCGCGTCGCGGGCCGTTAAAATCAGCACCGGCTCCTGTTTTCCTTTTGTGCGCCATTCGCGCAGGATATCGCGGCCGTCAATACCCGGCAGCGTCAGGTCGAGGATCACCGCGTCATAAGGCGCACTGTAAAGCGCCTCTTTACCCTGACGACCTTCGGTAAACCAGTCGATGGTGAACCCCATTTTACTCAGGCCCGTTTTCAGACCGTCGCCAATCAACGCGTCATCTTCTACCAGTAAAATACGCATATGTTCTTCCCTGCGCTCACTCAGTTGGCTGCCAGTAAACCTTGTGTCAACCGGGGATGTACAGCAAAAAAAGAATCTTTTTTTGCCTTAAGAAGTTGTTAAGGATTAACTTATTAAATAGTCGTGAAACAACATGATAAGGGAGACATGAAGATGAAAAAATTAGCTGCAATGGTTGCCGTGATGGCACTGTGTTCCGCACCTGTTCTGGCAGCGCAGCAGGGCGGATTCTCTGGCCCAACGGCGACGCAAAGCCAGGCGGGCGGATTTGTGGGTCCGAATGGCAGCAGTACGACGGTAGAAAGTGCAAAATCGCTGCGTGATGATGCCTGGGTTACCCTGCGCGGTAATATCGTCGAGCGTATCTCCGACGATCTGTACCTGTTTAAAGATGCATCTGGCACGGTGAACGTGGATATCGACCACAAGCGCTGGAACGGTTTAACCGTCACGCCGCAGGATGTCGTAGAAATCCAGGGCGAAGTGGATAAAGACTGGAACTCCGTTGAAATCGACGTAAAACAGATTACCAAAGTCACCAAATAATCCCCATCAGGGCCGCGTTCGCGGCCCTTTTCTTTGTGACTCAACTCGCCAGATAGGGTAGTATCTGCGGCAATATTGCCTGACGAATACCGGGTATTGTTCGGGCTAACAGTTGAGGAACCACGATTAATGAGCGATATGGCAGAGCGCCTTGCGCTGCATGAATTCACGGAAAACGCCTATCTGAACTATTCCATGTACGTCATCATGGACAGGGCGTTGCCGTTTATTGGTGATGGTCTGAAACCCGTTCAGCGACGCATCGTTTACGCGATGTCCGAACTGGGGCTGAATGCCAGCGCCAAATTTAAAAAATCCGCCCGTACCGTCGGCGACGTACTGGGTAAATACCACCCACACGGCGACAGCGCCTGCTATGAAGCGATGGTGCTGATGGCGCAGCCGTTCTCTTACCGTTATCCGCTGGTTGACGGGCAGGGGAACTGGGGGGCACCGGACGATCCGAAATCGTTCGCGGCGATGCGTTATACCGAATCTCGACTGTCTAAATATGCGGAACTGCTGCTGGGGGAACTCGGCCAGGGGACGTCGGACTGGGTGCCAAACTTCGACGGCACCATGCAGGAGCCGAAGATGCTGCCTGCGCGTTTGCCGAATATTCTGCTGAACGGCACCACCGGTATTGCGGTCGGCATGGCAACGGACATTCCGCCACATAACCTGCGTGAAGTGGCAAAAGCGGCGATTACGCTGATTGAGCAGCCGAAAACGACGCTGGATCAGCTGCTGGATATCGTCCAGGGACCGGATTACCCGACTGAAGCCGAAATCATTACCCCGCGTGCAGAAATTCGTAAGATTTACGAAAACGGACGTGGCTCCGTGCGTATGCGTGCGGTCTGGACCAAAGAAGATGGCGCGGTGGTGATTTCCGCGCTGCCACATCAGGTTTCCGGTGCCAAAGTGCTGGAACAGATTGCCGCCCAGATGCGCAATAAAAAGCTGCCGATGGTGGACGATCTGCGCGATGAGTCAGATCACGAAAACCCGACCCGTCTGGTGATCGTGCCGCGCTCCAACCGTGTGGATATGGAGCAGGTGATGAACCACCTGTTTGCCACCACCGATCTGGAAAAAAGCTACCGCATCAACCTGAACATGATTGGCCTCGACGGTCGCCCGGCGGTGAAAAACCTGCTGGAGATCCTCACCGAATGGCTGGCGTTCCGCCGCGATACCGTGCGTCGTCGTCTGAACTATCGTCTGGAAAAAGTCCTCAAGCGCCTGCACATCCTCGAAGGTTTGCTGGTGGCGTTCCTCAACATTGACGAAGTGATTGAAATCATTCGTCATGAAGATGAACCGAAGCCTGAGCTGATGTCGCGGTTTGGCATTTCTGAAACCCAGGCTGAAGCCATCCTCGAACTGAAGTTGCGTCATCTTGCCAAACTTGAAGAGATCAAAATTCGTGGCGAGCAGGACGAGCTGGCGAAAGAACGCGATCAGCTGCAGGGCATTCTGGCCTCTGAGCGCAAGATGAGTAACCTGCTGAAGAAAGAGCTGCAGGCAGACTCAGATGCCTATGGCGACGATCGCCGTTCTCCGCTGAAAGAGCGCGAAGAAGCGAAGGCGATGAGCGAGCACGACATGCTGCCGTCTGAGCCGGTCACCATTGTACTGTCGCAAAGCGGCTGGGTGCGTAGCGCCAAAGGCCATGACATTGATGCGCCGGGCTTAAGCTATAAGGCGGGTGACAGCTACAAGGCGGCGGTGAAGGGCAAGAGCAACCAGCCGGTGGTGTTCGTGGATTCAACCGGGCGCAGCTATGCCATCGACCCGATTACGCTGCCGTCGGCACGTGGTCAGGGTGAACCGCTGACCGGTAAGCTGACGCTACCACCGGGAGCGACGGTTGAGCATATGCTGATGGAAAGTGATGACCAGAAACTGCTGATGGCCTCCGATGCTGGCTACGGTTTCGTCTGCACCTTCAATGACTTGGTGGCGCGCAACCGTGCAGGTAAGGCATTGATTACGTTACCGGAGAACGCGCATGTGATGCCGCCGGTGGTGCTTGAAGATGAAAGCGACATGCTGCTGGCGATCACCCATGCCGGGCGTATGCTGATGTTCCCGGTCAGTGATCTGCCGCAATTGTCGAAAGGGAAAGGGAACAAGATCATCAACATTCCGTCTGCAGAAGCGGCGAAAGGGGATGATGGGCTGGCGCACCTCTACGTGTTGCCTCCGCAAAGTACGCTGACCATTCACGTTGGTAAACGCAAAATTAAACTGCGTCCTGAAGAACTGCAGAAGGTGACCGGCGAGCGTGGGCGTCGCGGTACGCTGATGCGCGGTTTACAGCGCATCGACCGTATCGAAATTGACTCACCACGACGTGCCGGTCAGGGCGACAGCGAAGAATAACGCTGTCGTCTGACTCTCCCTGCTTTTACGCAGGGAGAGTCAACATTAAAAATTCCCGTGAAACCGTTGTTTATTCGTGCATTGCGATTAACAATACGCTTTTCCAGAGAGCCGCTCTTAACAAAGCCCTAACCTGACGCAGGGTTCTGCATCTGGTGACGTAAAATGCCAGGCTCTTAGGCCTTAGAGGTTGTTATGCTATATATTTTTCGTTTATTCATTACCGTAATTTACTGCATTCTGGTCTGTGTTTTTGGTTGTATATATTGTCTGTTCAGCCCACGAAATCCTAAACACGTCTCAACGTTTGGCCATATGTTTGGTCGACTGGCCCCCTTGTACGGCCTGAAGGTGGAATGCCGCATGCCGCCGGACGCAAAGGACTACGGCAACGCTATCTATATTTGTAACCACCAGAATAACTATGACATGGTTACCGCCGCGAAGATCGTGCAACCACCGACGGTTACGGTCGGTAAAAAAAGCCTGCTGTGGATCCCGTTCTTCGGCCTGCTGTACTGGCTCACCGGTAACCTGTTGATCGACAGAAACAATCGCGCCAAAGCGCACAGCACCATTGCGACGGTCGTTAATCATTTTAAAAAACGTCGTATCTCTATCTGGATGTTCCCGGAAGGTACGCGTAGCCGTGGCCGTGGTCTGCTGCCGTTTAAAACTGGCGCGTTTCATGCGGCAATTGCCGCGGGTGTTCCGGTGATCCCGGTGTGCGTCTCAACGACCTCAAATAAGATTAAACTTAACCGATTAAATAATGGTCTGGCGATCGTCGAGATGTTACCGCCAGTAGATATCAGCCACTATGGTAAGGATCAGGTTCGTGAACTGGCCGCGCATTGCCGCACGTTAATGGAACAAAAAATCGCCGAACTCGACAAAGAAGTTGCCGAGCGTGAAGCTACCGGTAAGGTGTGATTCGCGCCATCCGAGTTTGTTACAGGAAATACTTTCCTGCGTGTTAATCGCCAGTTTTACATGGAGCTTATATGTCACTCAGTCGGCGTCAGTTCATTCAGACATCGGGGATCGCACTGTGTGCAGGTGCTATTCCGCTGAAGGCTAATGCTGCCGGTCAGCAACAACCGTTACCTGTTCCACCGCTGCTGGAGTCTCGCCGTGGACAGCCGCTATTTATGACCCTGCAACGCGCTCACTGGTCCTTTACGCAAGGCACCCGCGCGCCGGTCTGGGGGATTAACGGGCGTTACCTGGGGCCGACCATCCGCGTCTGGAAAGGGGATGACGTCAAGCTTATTTACAGCAACCGTCTTACCGAGAATGTTTCAATGACCGTCGCCGGGCTGCAGGTTCCTGGCCCACTGATGGGCGGGCCGGCACGCATGATGTCACCGAATGCGGACTGGGCGCCGGTATTGCCCATTCGCCAGGACGCCGCCACGTTGTGGTATCACGCCAATACGCCGAACCGTACCGCGCAGCAGGTCTATAACGGTCTGGCTGGTATGTGGCTGATTGAAGATGAAGTCAGTAAGTCGCTGCCGATTCCCAACCATTATGGCGTGGATGATTTTCCGGTCATTATTCAGGACAAGCGGCTGGATAACTTCGGCACGCCTGAATACAGCGAGCCGGGCAGCGGCGGGTTTGTTGGTGACACGCTATTGGTTAACGGGGCACAAAGCCCGTATGTGGAAGTGTCTCGCGGCTGGGTGCGTTTGCGTTTACTCAATGCGTCGAACTCGCGTCGTTACCAGCTGCAAATGAGTGACGGCCGCGCGCTGCATGTGATTTCCGGCGATCAGGGCTTTTTACCCGCGCCGGTTTCGGTGAAGCAACTCTCGCTGGCCCCGGGTGAACGTCGTGAGATTTTGGTGGATATGACCAACGGCGATGAAGTGTCGATCACCTGTGGTGAGGCGGCCAGCATTGTCGACCGAATCCGCGGCTTCTTCGAGCCCTCCAGTATTCTGATTTCCACGCTGGTACTGACCCTGCGCCCGACCGGGCTGCTGCCGCTGGTGACCGACAATCTGCCGATGCGTTTGTTACCTACGGAAATTTTAAGCGGCTCACCGATTCGCAGTCGTGAGATCAGCCTTGATGACGATCCCGGCATTAATGGGCAGTTGTGGGATGTAAACCGCATGGACATTACCGCTCAGCAGGGCTCCTGGGAGCGCTGGACGGTGCGGGCGGATATGCCGCAGTCTTTCCATATCGAAGGCGTCTCTTTCCTGATCCGCAATGTGAACGGCGCGATGCCGTTCCCGGAAGACCGGGGCTGGAAAGATACCGTTTGGGTGGATGGTCAGGTTGAGCTGCTGGTGTATTACGGACAGCCTTCCTGGGCGCATTTCCCGTTCTACTTTAACAGTCAGACGCTGGAAATGGCCGATCGTGGCTCGATCGGACAGATGCTGGTGAACCCAGCGCCGTAGCTAATTTATTGATATCGCATGGATTCGTTTTATTGCAAAGGATGCAACGATGATTAGTTTTACCTGGTATGACCTTATTGTATTTTTTTTGATGATGGCGATGCCTGTAATAGCAGGTATCGCTATTTTGGTGTTGATTTGCTCCAGTTTTAAAAATCTCACCAGTCGTCATATCCTGCTATGGCTGGTATTACCACAGTGCGTAGCTTTGCTATCGCTGTGGGGCGTTTTTGCTTATTATGGCGACGAATTAAACTCGCGTATTCTTTTGATCGTTTCCCCTGCGATACTTGCTGGAACATTGGCTTTTTGGTTGCTGTACAAAGGAAAAACACTGCTCGGTTCTTCGGTTGGCGGCCATCTTGTCGCCATAGCCATTTTTATCGTATGTCAGAATCAACTGGAGCCGCAGCTTTATGTAGATTTCCAGCGCGCGCGAGACATTAATCAACTCTATACGCTGCATCAGGCCAGTGATAGCTTTAAAAACCAGTTAAGCGATCCCGCTTTCCGTCAGAAAATGCTTTCTTATTCGGCATATAAACAAGATATGCCGGAGTCAACGTTCAGGATTTTAATCGCCAGTGGGGCTAATCCTTTTGATAACGCGGGCTACCCTTATGTATCGCCACTGACCCAGGTGGTTAATAGCCAGAATAAGACCGCGCTGAAGGTTTTCAGTGAATTATTGTCAGGTGATTCCGAACAGGCTGCTCGCAACCGGGAAGCGCTGATGAAGGATAACCCATTAAGCAATAACGTTTATTTTTCTACTATTCCAACGACCGAACAAAAACAGCGCTATTTTGCAATGGCAACGGTCTTATTACGCCACATGCCATCATTATTAAATGATGAGGTTTACCGCAGGATACTCAAAGAAGGCGATGCTGAACTGACGCAGTTTCTGTGGGATCACCGTCAACCGATGAAGCGGATGTACCAGCTCCAGGCCAGAGCGTTGTCAGGAGATGTCACGATCGCGGATGATATTGCCGCTACGCCCGCTATCCTGAAGGCGGAAACCGACTCCGACTATCGCGACCCGCTCTGGAAGTATTTGGTGGAGTATGCGCCGCGTCCGGTGATTCAGTCCATTCTGGACAAAGACGTCGTACAATGGACGGATTTTGACGACCGCGATGGGAACAATACGGTGCTGGAAGAGGCCATCGATCGTGCGAGGGGCTACAGTAATGGAGATCCGCAAGTCCTTACCCTTGTTATGCGCGACATACTGGAGCGTAAGGCGCCGTACTCTAATAACCAACTGGCGCACGGTTTTTACACTGAAGATAAGGGATCGCAGGTAGTGAGCGCGCTACATGCAGGAGGGATTTCTTGTACGGAACTTCGCGATGCATTTAGGCAGTATATTGGCGAGTCTTCTATTTTTGATGGCAAAACGCGAATAGACGAAGTTTGCGGTGCGGAAAAATAATGGCTAAGCACTCATAATCTTTCGATCTCTATTGCGTTCCGGCTTATAATCCCCGGCCTTTGATTATTTTTTTACCATTTTTGGAAGCATTATGAGCGCAATATCCCTGATCCAACCGGACAGAGACCTTTTCTCCTGGCCGCAGTACTGGGCCGCCTGTTTTGGCCCCGCGCCGTTTCTGCCAATGTCGCGAGAAGAGATGGACCAACTTGGCTGGGATAGCTGCGACATTATTCTGGTTACCGGTGATGCCTATGTTGATCACCCGAGTTTCGGTATGGCCATTTGTGGCCGTATGCTGGAAGCCCAGGGTTTTCGCGTCGGGATTATCGCCCAGCCGGACTGGAACAGTAAAGACGACTTTATGCGTCTGGGTAAACCGAATCTGTTCTTCGGCGTAACCGCCGGTAACATGGACTCGATGATCAACCGCTATACTGCCGATCGTCGCCTGCGCCATGATGATGCCTATACGCCGGACAACGTCGCCGGTAAGCGCCCGGACCGCGCCACGCTGGTTTATACCCAACGTTGTCGTGAAGCATGGAAAGACGTGCCGGTGATCCTTGGTGGTATTGAAGCCAGCCTGCGTCGTACCGCGCATTACGATTACTGGTCTGATACCGTGCGCCGCTCGGTGCTGGTGGATTCCAAAGCGGATATGCTGATGTTCGGCAACGGTGAACGTCCGCTGGTTGAGGTTGCGCACCGCCTGGCGATGGGTGAAACCATCGACCAAATCCGCGACGTGCGTAACACCGCGATTATGGTTAAAGAAGCGCTGCCCGGCTGGAGCGGTGTGGATTCCACGCGTCTGGATATGCCGGGGAAAATTGACCCTATCCCGCATCCGTACGGTGAAGATTTACCGTGTGCAGATAACAAGCCAGTAGCGCCTAAAAAGCAGGAAGCCAAAGCGGTGACCGTTCAGCCTGCGCGTCCGAAGCCGTGGGAAAAAACCTACGTGCTGCTGCCGTCTTATGAGAAGGTGAAAGGCGACAAAGTGTTGTACGCTCACGCCTCACGTATTCTGCACCACGAAACCAACCCTGGCTGCGCGCGCGCCCTGATGCAAAAACACGGCGACCGCTACATTTGGGTTAACCCTCCGGCGATCCCGCTGTCGACCGAAGAGATGGATAGCGTCTTCGCGCTGCCGTATAAACGTGTCCCGCACCCGGCATATGGCAACAGCCGTATTCCGGCCTACGAGATGATCCGTTTTTCCATCAACATTATGCGCGGCTGCTTTGGCGGCTGTTCTTTCTGTTCGATCACCGAGCATGAAGGACGCATCATCCAGAGCCGTTCTGAAGATTCGATCATCAACGAGATCGAGGCGATTCGCGATACCGTACCGGGCTTCACCGGCGTGATTTCCGATCTGGGTGGCCCAACGGCCAACATGTACATGCTGCGCTGTAAGTCGCCACGTGCGGAACAGACCTGCCGTCGTCTGTCGTGCGTTTATCCGGACATCTGCCCGCATATGGACACCAACCACGAACCGACGATTAACCTCTATCGTCGCGCGCGTGATTTGAAAGGCATCAAAAAGATTTTGATTGCGTCCGGCGTGCGCTACGACATCGCCGTGGAAGATCCGCGCTACATCAAAGAGCTGGCGACCCACCACGTTGGTGGCTATCTGAAGATTGCACCGGAACATACCGAAGAAGGTCCGCTGTCGAAGATGATGAAGCCGGGCATGGGTAGCTACGACCGCTTTAAAGAGCTGTTCGACACCTACTCGAAGCAGGCCGGTAAAGAGCAGTATCTGATCCCTTACTTTATCTCTGCGCACCCGGGTACGCGTGACGAAGATATGGTGAATCTGGCGTTGTGGTTGAAGCAGCGTCGTTTCCGCCTTGATCAGGTACAGAACTTCTACCCATCACCGCTGGCGAACTCGACAACCATGTATTACACCGGGAAAAACCCGCTGGGTAAAATTGGCTATAAGAGTGAAGATGTGGTGGTGCCGAAAGGCGATAAGCAGCGTCGTTTACATAAAGCGCTGCTGCGTTACCACGATCCGGTTAACTGGCCGTTAATCCGTCAGGCGCTGGAAGATATGGGTAAAAAGCACCTGATTGGCGGTCGTCGTGAATGTCTGGTTCCGTCGCCTACGCTGGAAGAAATGCGTGAAGCGCGTCGCCAGAATCGTCATACCCGCCCGGCACTGACCAAGCACACACCTGTTGCACACCAGCGCCAGACGCCCGCCGCGAATAAAAAGCGTGGCAAAGTAGCAGGGCGTTAATCCTGAAGCCCGGTAGCGCTCTGCTTACTGGGCCACTGCTTTGAAAGCCGGATGAGGTGTTTGCACCGCCATCCGGCAAATCTGTTTTAGTACAGCCCCAACACCTTCCACCACATCAGACCTACGGTAATAAAGACTGCCTGGTTAAACAGGCTGACGATAAACCCTGTTCGCCACCAGACGCCCGTCGGCACATACCCCGCACCAAACAGGATCGGACCACGCGCATGTGTGTACTGGGTGAGAGAGCAGTACAGGCTGCTGGTGAAAGCCAGCATCAACGCGGTCGGGGCTGCCGGGATATTCAGATGCAGGCCGACGCCAAGGAATACCGCGTACAATGCGGCGATCTGCGCATTTCCGCTCGCAAAAAAGTAGTGGGTGTAGAAGTAGGCGGCGTTAAGCAGCAGCAGGACGACCACCCAACTGGTGCCATGCATGGTACTGCTGAGGCTATCGCCAATCAGATTACCAAACCAGGTGGTGAAACCGAGCTTCTTCAATTGGTTTGCCATCATCAGCAGTGCGGCAAACCAAATCAGCGTGTCCCATGCACCTTTTTCGCTTTTGACGTCTTCCCAGCTCAGCACACCGCTGAGCAGTAAAATTGAGAGTCCAACGAACGACGCGGTGGTGGCATCGACGCCTAGCGTATCGCCAAAAATCCACAGCACCAGCAGGACGCCAACGGTACCCAGCATCAACCACTCACCGCGTGACATGCTGCCCATTTCCGCCAGTTCCTGACGGGCCAGGTTCGGGGCATCCGGCGTGTGTTTAATTTCCGGACGCACCAGCCAGTACACCAGCAGCGGAACCAACAGCAAAGACACCATGCAAGGCAGCAGCGCCGCCATAAACCAGCTTCCCCAGGTTAGCGTGACCCCGGCGTTGGCCGCCAGTTTTACTGCCAGTAGGTTACCGGTATAGCCGGTCATAAACAGTGCGGCGGTGACGTCGTTGACGTTGCCAATGCAGGTAATGAGGAAGGTGCCGATTTTGCTGCGCGATTCATCTTCCGGATTGGAATGAAAACTGCGCGCCAGTGAGTCGGCAATCGGATAGATGACGCCGCCGCAGCGTGCCGTATTGCTGGGCATCGCCGGAGAGAGGATCAGATCGGCAAACGCCAGGCCGTAGGCAAGTCCGAGCGTGCGCTTGCCGAGCAGGCGGATCATCTGCAGGGCGATACGTCGACCAAGGCCGGTTTTGATAAACCCGCGGGCAATCATAAAGGCAACGACGATCAGCCAGATGAGTGAACTGTTCAGTTCGCTCAGAGCGGTGGTAATCGCACCGCTGGCGGTTTTATCCCCGGCGGCATAGGCGAGGGCAAAGACGGTTATGCCAATAATACCGACTGCGCCAATGGGCAGAACTTTTGCCACGATAGAGGCGATAGTGGCCACGAAAATAATTGCCGAATGCCAGGCGGAAGCGCTTAACCCCGTTGGTGGGGTAAGTTGCCAGAGCCCGGCTGAAATCAAAATTATTAGAATTAATGGGAGCCATTTAACTCCCTGCGCTTTTTTTTCAGCCACGGTCATGCACCTATATACATGGTGAATATATTCACCGTATGAATATATTTAGTGAATAATTAGTAGGTTATGTGGCGCAATGCTGCTCCAGCGGCTGAAATAAATACATCAATAAATGTAAGTGAATTGTTTCTTGATATTTCCATGCAGGAAGAGCCCGACTGGGATGCCGGGCTGGAGAGAAGGGATTAGCCGCCGAACTGGTCCGGGTCCGGCCCCAGACGTTTGCCCTGGTCGAGTTTGGCCATTTCGCCTAGTTCATCTTTGTCCAGGCGGAAGTCCCAGACATCAAAGTTCTCCGCGATACGCGCAGGAGTGACTGATTTAGGGATCACCACCAGGCCGCTATCCAGATGCCAGCGAATGACAATTTGTGCCGGTGATTTACCGTATTTTTCGGCGAGATCGCGAACTATCTTTTGATCGAACACATCTTTGCCGCCTTGTGCCAGCGGGCTCCAGGATTCAGTCTGGATTTTATGCGTGGCGTTCCAGGCATGAAGCTGCCGCTGCTGTAAAAGCGGGTGCAGCTCGATTTGGTTAATCACTGGCGCAACGCCCGTTTCATCCATCAGGCGCTGGAGATGGTTGATCTGGAAGTTGCACACGCCAATGCTTTTAATGAGTCCCTGTTTTTGCAGGTCGATCATGTTTTCCCATGCTTCAACGTAATGGTCGATTGCCGGGACGGGCCAGTGCATGAGGTAAAGATCGAGGTAATCGAGCTGGAGTTTCTCCATGCTTTCGAGCAACGCTTCTCGGGGACGTTTCTGGTCGTCATTCCACAGTTTAGTGGTGATGAATAACTCCTCCCGGGGCACGCCGCAGTCGCGTAATGCTTTACCGACACCGTCTTCATTTTTATACGCGGCAGCGGTATCAATAGAGCGATAACCGACTTCCAGCGCTTTATGGATCGCGGAGATGACTTCCTCATTACTTGCCTTCCAGACCCCCAGGCCCAGTTGAGGCATGACGTTACCATCCTGTAGCTTGATAATGGTCGGACTGGTCATAATTCCCCCCTACACTGAATCCTTCAGGCTGCCTCTTTGTTGGCTGCTTGCGTTTACCCCGGTCACGTACTTATGTACGCTCCCGGGGATTCACTCAATTGCCGCCTCGATGCATCATGAATGATTGGGTGTAAATTGAGTTCACCGGAGCAGCCCCGGTGAGGTTTGTGTGACTTAAGCCTGGTATAAATACCCAAAAACGAAAGTCAGAGGTCAAAAAACCTAGCGTGCCGCTTCGTAAATGCGGCGGCTGACGTCCAGCGTAATGTCCTGATGTTCGCCCAGTTTCGTCCCACCGTGCGCTGCCAGTTTTTCCAGCAACGCCGGGATGGAACTGCCATCCAGACCGTAGTCGGACATGCGGGTTGGGACGCCCATCTTCTCGAAGAATTGACGCGTCGCGGCAATGGCGGCATCGATACGCTGGTCATCACTCCCTTCGGTGATATTCCAGACGCGCTCCGCGTATTGCAGCAGTTTGGCGCGCTTAGTGTCGCGTTTTTCATTCCACAGTGCCGGCAGAACGATGGCCAGTGTTTGTGCGTGATCGAGACCGTGCATCGCGGTCAGTTCGTGACCGAGCATATGGGTAGCCCAATCCTGCGGTACGCCTGCGCCAATCAGGCCGTTCAGCGCCTGGGTCGCTGCCCACATGACGTTGGCGCGGACATCGTAGTTTTCTGGCTCCTGCAACGCTTTCGGGCCCTCTTCTATCAATGTGAGCAAAATACCTTCGGCAAAGCGGTCCTGTATTTTGCCGTTGACCGGGTATGTTACGTATTGCTCTACGGTGTGAACAAACGCGTCCACTACGCCGTTTGCGACTTGACGCGGCGGCAGAGTGTAGGTGTAAACCGGATCCAGCACGGCAAAGACCGGCTGCACAAACGGTGTCATAAAGGCCAGCTTATCGCCGGTGGTTTTGCGGGAAATTACCGCGCCGGAGTTTGATTCAGAGCCGGTTGCCGGCAGGGTCAAAACGGAGCCCATCGGGATGGCGCTTTTTACGTCGTTGCCGTGAGTTTCCAGGATGCGCCACGGATCTACACCTTCAGCGTAATGGGCCGCTGCGGCGATGAATTTAGTGCCATCGAGAACAGAGCCGCCGCCGACGGCCAGCAGGAATGTCACCTTCTCATCACGCACGATGTTGACCGCATTCATCAGCGTTTCATAAGACGGGTTCGGCTCAATACCGCCAAACTCCAGTACATCCAGACCTTTCAGGGCATCCTGAACCTGTGCCAGTACGCCGGTTTTTTTCACGCTGCCGCCGCCGTAGGTAATCAGCACGCGAGCATCCTGAGGGATTTGATCGCGCAGTTCAGCGATAGCGCCTTTACCGAACAAAATGCGGGTTGGGGTATGGAGGTTAAAGTTATTCATTGCTCGTTACCTTGTGTGGGTAAAAAAAGAGGGCAGGTGAGTGTCTGCCTGATGGTGAACATTGTGGTCGTCAGACGCATTCCTCTCAATGCTCATTTCTGCCAATGTCTTGCCTATTTCTACAGACTACTGGAGAAAACGGATAAAAATACGCACACTGTGGACGTTACAATTCGATGACGAAAGGGCGCTCTATGAACCGTGATGATGTCTGCCTTCTGCTGACGGAAAAAATTAAGCAGCTGAAAAATAATGAAAATAAACTCAATAAATTGCTGCCTGATGTGCGTTTACTGTATGGCATGGAGCCTGGGCTGCGCACCCCTGTGATGTATGAACCTGGCATTATATTTCTCTTCTCTGGTCATAAAATTGGTTACATCAATGAGCGTGTATTTCGTTATGACGCCAACGAATACCTGCTGCTCACCGTACCTTTACCCTTTGAATGTGAAACGTATGCGACACCGGAGATTCCACTGGCCGGTCTGCGGCTGAATGTCGATATCCTGCAATTGCAGGAACTCCTGATGGACATTGGCGAAGATGAACTGTTCCAGCCTGCAATGGCGGCGAGCGGAATAAACTCGGCCACGCTTTCTGATGAGATTCTTTGCGCGGCCGAGCGTTTGCTGGATGTGATGGAGCGACCGCTGGACGCGCGAATTCTGGGAAAACAGATCATCCGTGAGATTTTGTACCATGTGCTGACCGGTCCACGCGGTGGCGCGCTGCTTGCGTTGGTCAGTCGTCAGACGCATTTCAGTTTGATCAGTCGCGTGCTGAAGCGCATCGAAAACAAGTACACCGAGAACCTCAACGTTGAGCAACTGGCGGCAGAAGCCAACATGAGCGTGTCGGCGTTTCATCATAATTTTAAATCGGTGACCAGCACTTCACCGCTGCAGTATCTGAAGAGTTATCGCCTGCATAAGGCTCGGATGATGATCATTCACGACGGCATGAAGGCCAGCGCGGCAGCAATGCGGGTTGGCTATGAGAGCGCGTCGCAGTTTAGCCGCGAGTTTAAACGGTACTTTGGCGTAACGCCGGGGGAGGATGCGGCAAGAATTCGGACGATGCAGGGAAGTTAATGATGTTCCCCGTTGGCCTGATTAGCAAAGCGCCATCAGGCGAAAATGCCGGGTGATTTTACCCGGCCAACGATGACGACTCAGGCGCTACAGCATTTTTTTTTAATCACCACGAACAAGGTACCTAGCAGACCAGCAGTTAACAGCGCGATGGGTAGGATCATCAGAAAGGTCATCACCTGATCTTCATGGCGTTTAACGAATGGGATCATGCTGAGAGCATAGCCAAAGCTGGTGACCACGGTGACCCACAGCAGGCCGCTCAGCCAGTTAAAGAACTGAAACCGGCGGTTAGGCAGACCTGAAATCCCCGCCATTGTTGGCAGCAGGGTGCGAACAAATGCCAGGAAACGTCCCGCGAGCAGCGCCATCAGACCGTGTTGGTCAAACATACAGGTGGCACGCTGATGATATTTTTCAGGTAATTGCGCCAGCCAGCTTTTCACCGTCCGCGTATTGCCCAACCAGCGCCCTTGAATATAGCTCAGCCAACAGCCCAGACTGGCTGCGGCAGTCAGAATAGCAATTGTCGGGAGAAAGCTCATCACGTCCTGCGCGATCAGCGCTCCGGCCAGTAACAGCAGGCTGTCTCCGGGTAAAAAGGAAGCAGGCAGCAGACCATTTTCTAAAAACAACGTGGCAAACATGACGAAGTACACCACACTCACAACGTGCGGATCTGCCAGCGCGGCAAAATCGTGTTGCCAGAGCGCGGAGATAATATCTTGAATGACTACCATGGACTTTCCTGTGGAACAGCATTTATGAGTGGATTGTACTCCTGAATTGTCCGGGATGCCTTGATCCCGGACGCAACAATTGCAGACTTTTCCACCAGAAGTGTCTGCATATATGTCCAACTGCGGCAATGTTACTCGATTCGGGCGAATCCGGCGGCTAAATCCGCAATCAGATCGTCAACATTTTCTAAACCGATGTGTAAACGGATGAGCGTTCCGCTGAAGTCCACGTTGCCTTCAGGACGGATGGCGGCAATGTGTTCGGGTTGATTGGCCAGAATCAGTGATTCAAACCCGCCCCAGGAGTAGGCCATGCTGAACAGCGTAAAGTGATCCAAATACGCTGATAGCTCGTCATTGTTCAGCTTCTTATTCAACACAAACGAGAACAGACCGCTGCTGCCGGTAAAATCACGTTTCCAGAATTCGTGCCCTTTGCTGCCGGGAAGCGCGGGGTGGTTGACGCGGGCGACCTGCGGATGATCGGCCAGCCATTCGGCAACCTTCAGGCTGCTTTCGTGATGCTGGCGCAGACGAACGCCCAGAGTCCGCAGTCCGCGGCTGGTCATATAGGCGGTATCGGCATCCAGCATTTGCCCCATTAAATAGGCGTTTTCGCGCAGTTGGTCCCAGCAGCGGGCATTTGATACCGCCGTACCGACCATTGCATCGGAATGGCCAATCAGGTATTTGGTGCCCGCCTGAATTGAGATGTCGATTCCAAAATCCAGCGCGTTGAACAGCACCCCGGCAGCCCAGGTGTTATCGATCATAATGATGGCGTCCGGCGCTACGCTTCTGACGGCAGCGACAATCGCCGGAACATCATGCACTTCCATAGTGACGGAGCCGGGAGATTCCAGAAATACCACTTTGGTGTTCGGCTGAATGTGCTTCACAATATCGGCACCGACTAACGGATCGAACCAGCCGGTGGTTACGCCGAGCTTGCCGAGGATTTTCGTACAAAAATCCTGGCTCGGCTCATAGGCTGTGTTGGTCATTAGCACGTGGTCGCCGTGTTCAACAAAGGCCAAAATCGAGTTGGCAACGGCTGCGGCGCCGCAGGGAAACAGGGCGCAACCCGCGCCGCCTTCCAGCTCGCACATGGCTTCCTGCAGGGAGAAATGCGTCAGCGTGCCGCGACGTCCGTAAAAAAGTGCGCCGTTAGCGCGGTTGTGGGTGGCCTGTTTTTTAGCCTCAACGGATTCGAATACCAGTGAAGAGGCGCGTTGGATCACGCTGTTGACGGAACCCTGCGTGTACTTTTTACTGCGTCCTGCCTGAACGAGTTTGGTCTCAAGATGCTTGTCTACCATGTTGGGTTACCTGTTTTTATACGTCTGGATGTCTAAACTAGCATGGATCTTCGGCGACGCATCCTGCAGAAGGGCCATAAAGTAGAAAATAGTCCCAAAATGTGTCTGCTGACTTTTTTACTGCGTAAGCGCAAGGAAAAGAAACCAAAGGTGCGGCACTATGTAAATAGTAATGAGAACGACTATCAATTCGACGTCTTTTTGATATCATTACGCTCAGATTTTGTGATTTGCGTCCTGGAGATACAGAGTGGGTAATAATTTGATGCAGACGGACCTTTCCGTCTGGGGTATGTATCAGCACGCCGATATCGTGGTTAAGTGCGTGATGATTGGGCTAATTTTGGCGTCCGTGGTCACCTGGGCTATCTTCTTCAGTAAGAGCCTTGAGTTCTTTACGCAGAAGCGTCGTCTTAAGCGCGAACAGCAACTGCTGGCAGATGCCCGCTCTTTAGACCAGGCAAGTGAGATTGCCGCTGGATTCGATGCCAAAAGCCTGGGCGCAATGTTAATTAACGAAGCGCAGAACGAGCTGGAACTGTCAGAAGGCAGCGATGACAACGAAGGGATTAAAGAGCGTACCGGGTTCCGCCTGGAACGTCGCGTTGCAGCTGTAGGGCGTCATATGGGGCGGGGTAATGGATACCTGGCGACCATTGGGGCTATCTCTCCCTTTGTGGGTCTGTTCGGTACAGTATGGGGCATCATGAATAGCTTCATCGGTATTGCACAAACGCAAACGACGAACCTGGCCGTGGTTGCGCCGGGGATTGCAGAAGCGCTGTTAGCCACCGCGATTGGTTTGGTTGCCGCTATTCCTGCTGTTGTTATCTACAACATCTTCGCCCGTCAGATTGGCAGCTACAAAGCCATGCTGGGTGATGTTGCGGCACAGGTGCTGTTATTGCAAAGTCGCGATCTTGACCTGAGTGCAAGCGCTGCGGCGCATCCGGTACGCGCTGCGCAGAAATTACGTGTAGGATAATGTTCCATGGCAATGAGTTTTAATGAAAACCTGGACGATAACGGTGAAATGCACGACATCAACGTCACGCCGTTTATCGATGTTATGTTGGTGTTGTTGATCATTTTTATGGTGGCCGCGCCGCTGGCAACGGTGGATGTGAAGGTGAATCTACCGGCTTCGACCAGTACGCCGCAACCGCGTCCTGAAAAACCGGTTTACCTGTCAGTGAAAGCGGATAATACGATGTTTATCGGCAACGATCAGGTGACCGATGATACCATGATTAACGCGCTAAACACGCTGACAGAAGGCAAGAAAGACACCACTATCTTCTTCCGGGCTGATAAAACTGTCGACTATGAAACCATGATGAAAGTGATGGATACGCTGCATCAGGCAGGTTTCCTGAAGATTGGTTTGGTTGGTGAAGAGACCGTGAAAGCGAAGTAATCTCTGTTGCCGGGTGAAGGGTTTCGCCTTACCCGGCCTCCTCTTTCGGCTTCCTCCATCCCCTCATTTCTTTTCGTCCAGCGCGACGGTAGTGACTCTGGTCGCGGCATAACTCCCTTCAGATAGCTTACGCGTCAGGCGCAATGTCGCCGTTTCTCGCGCGAGTAAATGCTGGTACGCGCTTTCCAGACGGGCCATGATTTTGTCCCGCAGCGCCGGCTGTTGGGCAATAATGGCTTCAATGGTGGCACCGTAGATCTCTTCTTTGGCTTGCAGAGCATAGATTTCCCGGCGGTTTTGCCACTTCATGCGTACCAGGGCTGCGGGTATTGATACCATTTCCTGAGCCACGCTCTCCAGCGTGGCATTTTTATTGGCAATTAAGATATCCAGATTCTGCTTTAAGACAAATTCGTCACTTTTATGGTTGTCTAAAGCCAAATAAACGTTGTTATCCTCAACATCTTTCATTTTATTTCTCTTCCAGAGAATAAAAAATCGGATCGCTGGTTTCGCGAGTCAGTAAATTAAGCCAAATTTTATTGCCTTGCTCATTTATTAACGCAGTGTTTTTTGCCAAAATTTTACTTAATTCTTGTGCGTTAATGTCACCTTCTGCTTGCAGTGAATTAAGCAGACGGGTGAATGATTCGATTTTTGCTGCGCGAAACAGTCGCTCTTTTAAATGGCGGTCACATTCTTCAAATAACATGTTACGGGTCTGACCGTTAGCGGTGGCGCTAATTAAAATATCCGCTTCAAACTCGCTTAAGGTTGTCTTTCCCTGAGTCAAATTTTCACTATTTTCTACGGTATCAGTATTGGTTGGGGATGTAGATAAATGAAAACGAGAGGGAACAAGATGCTCGGGAAGCATGTTGAAATATCCTTTACTGCCAGTGAGGTAAGTTTTTTTAATAAGACAGGCTGCGTTGACAATAGCATGGGGTAATTTTAAAATCAAAAAAAATGGAGCCTGTATATGAACAGTATATTTTATTCTGTTATTACCCTGCTATTGCTTACCGGCGGGGTTCTTGTGCTGATGCGCGGTGCAAATAAAAATCGATCGAATGAGGAACTTACCTCTTATCCCAAACTGGAAACGCTTAGCAAAGAAGAGGGGGAAGATCATTTCTCAGCATTGATGAATTCGATTACGCCGGTATGGTATTGGCGGGTCAATCATGAATATATTGATTTTATCCACTCGACAATAAAGCGTATGACCATGGTGGAGTTAAATGAAACGCCAGGGCTATTTGATGCACAGCGGCGCTGCAGCGATCTCAATTCAGCGGTCTACAAATATTACGACAACATCAAAAAACGCTGCCTGAGCGGAGAGAAAGTCCCGCACGCCGATTTAGATGTGCTCAATTTGCGTCAATGTTTCAGGGAGTTCAGCCTGGAAGCCTATCCTGCACTCGTCGCACTGGTGTGGCCAGAGCTCCAGCGCCCGCCCATCAATGCCGAAGAGATTTGAGGCGTATGTTGTTTCGATGTTGCACAATTGCGATATACTACTGCCCGGTTTAGTTACAAGACAGGATCATATGGAACGTTTTCTGGAAAACGCAATGTACGCGTCCCGCTGGCTGCTTGCTCCCGTGTATTTTGGCCTTTCTCTTGCTTTGGTTGCCCTGGCGCTGAAATTCTTTCAGGAGATCTTTCACGTTCTGCCCAATATCTTTTCGATGGCAGAAGCCGATCTCATTCTGGTACTACTGTCGCTGGTCGATATGACCCTGGTCGGTGGGTTGCTGGTCATGGTGATGTTCTCCGGCTACGAGAATTTTGTCTCACAACTGGATATTACTGAAGGCAAAGAGAAGCTGAGCTGGCTGGGTAAGATGGATGCCACGTCACTGAAGAATAAGGTTGCGGCGTCTATCGTGGCCATTTCTTCCATCCATTTATTGCGTATTTTTATGGATGCTAAAAATGTCCCTGATAACAAGCTGATGTGGTACGTCATTATCCACCTGACCTTTGTGCTCTCAGCCTTTGTGATGGGGTATCTGGATCGACTGACGCGCCACAATCACTAAATCAGTACGGCCGGGTCGGCAATTTTACCGCCCCCCCGGCATACTGTTTAGACGATTATTTATCTGATGAGGCCTGCCACAGATTGAGCTTGCCGTCGGTGACGTGCTTATCTATCTGCGCCAGTTCTTCAGCGCTGAATGCCAGGTTATTCAACGCCTGAACGTTTTCTTCTAACTGCTCGGGACGGCTGGCGCCAATTAACACTGACGTCACGCGGTTATCTTTGAGTAACCAGCTCAATGCCATTTGCGCCATCGACTGTCCACGCCGTTGCGCCATCTCGTTCAGCAACCGCAGGCTGTTAAGATTTTCTTCCGTCAGCATATTTTCCGTCAGGCCACGGGCTTTTTTCCCTTCACGCTGCATACGCGAACCTTCTGGAATACCGTTCAGGTATTTCCCCGTCAGCAACCCCTGAGCCAGCGGGGTAAAGGCGATGCAACCAATACCGTTTGTGTCCAGCGTATCCAGCAGGCCACTGCTGTCGACCCAGCGATTAAGCAGGTTGTAGGACGGTTGGTGGATCAGCAGCGGAATTTTCCATTCCCGCAGCAGGTCGGCCATTATTTGCGTGCGCTCCGGGGAATAAGATGAAATACCAACATACAACGCTTTGCCACTTTGCACGGCGTGAGCCAGCGCCGCAGCGGTCTCTTCCATTGGCGTGCTTTCGTCAACGCGGTGAGAATAGAAAATGTCGACGTAATCGAGGCCCATGCGTGTCAGGCTCTGGTCGAGGCTGGCAAGCAGATACTTACGCGAGCCGCCAGAACCGTACGGTCCCGGCCACATGTCGTAGCCAGCCTTGGTAGAGATGATTAATTCGTCACGGTACTGCGCGAAATCCTCACGCAATAATCGGCCGAAGTTTTCTTCAGCGCTGCCCGGCGGCGGCCCGTAGTTATTGGCTAAATCGAAATGCGTGATGCCTAAATCAAATGCTTTACGCAGCAGGGCACGCTGTGAATCCAGTGCTTGGACGTGTCCAAAACTGTGCCATAAACCCAGCGACAGTGCAGGCAAGCGCAAACCGCTGCGACCACAGTAGCGATAGAGCATTTGCTCATAACGTTCAGGGTTGGCAAACCAGGCCATGAGATCTCCTTAGTGCAGGTTAATCGTGCAGGTGAATTTCGAAACGACGTTTCTATTCTAGCTGTTTCACGATGATTATCCCGTTCACCAGGTCACATTGAGATGAAAAACTGAGAGTTGTGTTTCGTGTTGAAAGTAACCCTCAGGCGTCGGGCCAGATAGGTACGCACTTAATTAACGTATGGACTTGATTCCCCAGGTAATAATAATTGCTGGTTTTATTAGCCTTCATATCGATATAACGGGGAGGAACAGGAAGAGTCGATGTGCTTAAAAAAGTAAAAAAATAAACAACGCATTATATCTTCTTCGTGACCTGCCGATAACAAGGATAAGTCTCGCCTGATGGCGAAAATCCTCATCTACGGCAAGGAAACTATTATGCGTTTGCTGCAAAACTTCACTATTCGTATTGTCATGCTGGCAATACTGGGACTATTTTGCCTGCTCTGGTCGGGCGTGGGGTTATTTAGCCTCCATTCGTTATCTAAAATATCAGAAGGCAATGAGATTGATCGTCATCTCGTACAGCAGATGACGGTTCTTAGTCAGGGGAACGATCAGTACTTTCGCTTTGTCACGCGGCTAAGCCGAGCTGTGGATGTCAAAATCGGCGGCGGAACGCCTGACTTTGGTCCGGCTCAGCAATCTCTGGATGGCATGCGTAAAAAACTTGAGCAGATGAAAACGCTGTCGCCGGGGCCGATGGATGCGGAAATTGCCACCGCGGTGCTGACGACGTGGCAAGCGCTGCTGGAGAAAGGTGTGATCCCGCAGATGCAACTGGCGCAGCAGGGATCGCTTACCGCATGGTCAGAGCATGCCAGCACCGTTACACCGGCGCTAAGCCGCGATTTTGGTGCCAGCGCCGAGCGGTTTAATACCGCCGCCGGTAAGCGACTGGATGCGACGCGCATTATGGTCGACGGTAAAACATCGATTATCCGCACCTTGATTATCACCGCCGTTATCCTCGGTATTGCCATTCTTATCTTTACCGACCGCTATCTTGTGGCAATGATGGTGAAGCCGCTGGCACGCATTCGCCAGCAGTTCCGCCAGATTGCCCACGGCGACCTTAGCCATCCGATTGAAGAATTTGGTCGTAATTGCGTAGGGCAACTGGTGCCTTTACTCAGTGCGATGCAGGACAGCCTGCGTGAAGCCGTCAGTACGATTCGGTCAGGCAGTGACAACATCTGGCGCGGCGCGACGGAGATTTCCAGCGGCAATAACGATCTTTCTTCGCGTACGGAAGAGCAGGCCGCAGCGCTGGAAGAGACCGCCGCCAGCATGGAGCAACTCACCGCCACGGTGAAACTGAATGCTGAGAATGCGCGCGAGGCCAGCCAGCTTGCCGATACGGCATCAGAAACGGCGGGCAAAGGCAGCACGCTGGTTTCGCAGGTAGTGGATACCATGGACGGGATTGCTGCCAGTTCTAAGCAGATCGCCGAAATTACCTCAGTTATTAACAGCATCGCATTCCAGACCAACATCCTGGCGCTCAACGCCGCCGTCGAAGCGGCCCGAGCGGGCGAACAGGGCCGTGGTTTTGCGGTGGTTGCCGGTGAGGTGCGAAATCTTGCCAGCCGCAGCGCAGGCGCGGCGAAAGAGATTGAGACGTTGATTGGCGAGTCGGCGCGCCGTGTCGATCAGGGCGCGCGTCTGGTCAAGGAGACCGGCTTGACGATGGACGCTATTCTGCGCGGAGCAACCGAAGTGACGGCAATTATGAAACAAATTGCCTCCGCCTCTGAAGAGCAGAATAAAGGCATCTCACAGGTGAGCGTCGCGATCACACAAATGGACAGCGTGACCCAACAAAACGCCGCGCTGGTGGAGCAGGTATCGGCGGCGGCAGTGGCGTTGGAGCGACAAACCGAAGACCTGCAGCGTGCCGTTCAGCAGTTCCGGCTTTCCGCAAGTGACGTGCAGCATGCACCAACCAACACCGTTTTACCCACCGAAGAAAGCGCTGCGCCTAAAGCATCTAAACCGGATGAATGGGTGGCCTTTTAATCTGGCACAAAAAAGTGCGTGATACCTCTGGCCTTTGCTTAAAAAATCGCTATATAATTTATTATATAGCGATTGGAGGTAATGCATGGATAACCATTTTGGAAAAGGCCTGATGGCAGGATTAAACGCCTCAAGTGCAGATAGCGCGCGAACGGTGGCGAATTTTTGTGCTGACTATAAGCGTGGCTTTGTGCTGGGCTTTTCACATCGGATGTTTGAACGAACGGGCGATCGGCAACTGAGTGCGTGGGAGGCGGGGATCCTCACGCGCCGCTACGGGCTGGATAAAGAAATGGTGATGGATTTCTTCAAGGAGAACCAGTCCAGTACAACAATTCGCTTTTTCATGGCCGGTTATCGGCTCGAAGCTTGATCCGAAAGGGGTATTATCTTGCTTTAATTAATTACACTATTGACCTACACCTTCGTTTTGTTGCCCTGCCGAAGTATTATAACGCACATAACCATATAAAAAGTGTGGTAATGGCGCGCCGATCGCAATAAGCAACATGCGAATGGTGCAAAATAAAAGCCAGGTCTTCGCAACGGAATAACAATAAAATGACTGGAGATAACTCTCTCATCAATTCGAACGGCATCAATCGCCGTGATTTCATGAAGCTTTGTGCAGCATTGGCCGCTACCATGGGGCTCAGTAGCAAAGCCGCCGCAGAAATGGCGGAATCAGTATCCCGCCCTCAGCGCCCGCCGGTTATCTGGATAGGTGCTCAGGAGTGTACGGGCTGTACTGAATCGCTACTTCGTGCGACACACCCTACCGTGGAAAACCTCGTCCTGGAGACGATCTCTCTGGAATACCATGAGGTGCTTTCCGCCGCCTTCGGCCACCAGGTCGAAGAGAACAAACATAACGCTCTGGAGAAGTACAAAGGGCAGTATGTTCTGGTCGTAGATGGTTCTATCCCACTGAAAGATAACGGTGTTTACTGCATGGTTGCCGGTGAGCCTATTGTGGATCATATCCGCAAGGCGGCCGAAGGCGCTGCGGCGATCATTGCTATCGGCTCATGTGCCGCATGGGGTGGTGTTGCTGCCGCAGGCGTTAACCCAACGGGGGCAGTTGGCTTGCAGGAAGTCCTGCCAGGCAAAACCATCATCAATATCCCAGGCTGTCCGCCGAACCCGCATAACTTCCTCGCAACGGTCGCACACATCATCACCTACGGTAAGCCACCGAAGCTGGATGCGAAAAACCGTCCAACGTTTGCCTACGGTCGTCTGATCCACGAACACTGCGAGCGTCGTCCGCACTTTGATGCGGGTCGTTTTGCTAAAGAGTTCGGCGATGAAGGCCATCGTGAAGGCTGGTGCCTCTACCATCTGGGCTGTAAAGGGCCAGAAACCTACGGCAACTGCTCAACGTTACAGTTCTGTGATGTTGGCGGCGTGTGGCCAGTGGCGATCGGTCACCCTTGCTACGGCTGTAACGAAGAAGGCGTCGGTTTCCATAAAGGCATTCACCAACTCGCTTCTGTGGAAAACCAAACTCCGCGTTCAGAGAAGCCGGATGTCAACCTGAAAGAAGGTGGCAACATTTCTGCTGGGGCTATTGGGCTGCTGGGTGGCGTAGTAGGACTGGTGGCCGGCGTCAGCGTGATGGCGGTACGTGAACTGGGACGTCAGCAAAAGAAAGATAACGCTGACTCACGGGGAGAATAACCGTGAACAGACGTAACTTTATTAAAGCAGCTTCTGGCGGAGCATTGCTGTTGGGCGCTGCGCCGTCCGTCAGCCATGCGGCTGCAGAAAACCGTCCGCCGATCCCGGGTTCCCTTGGGATGCTGTATGACTCGACGCTGTGTGTCGGCTGTCAGGCCTGTGTCACCAAGTGTCAGGACATCAACTTCCCAGCGCGCAACCCTGAGGGGGAGCAAACCTGGTCGAACAACGACAAACTGTCACCGTACACCAATAACATCATTCAGGTGTGGCGTAGTGGAACAGGCGTTAACAAAGACCAGGAGCAGAACGGCTACGCGTACATCAAGAAACAATGTATGCACTGTGTCGATCCGAACTGCGTTTCTGTTTGTCCGGTCTCCGCGCTGAAAAAAGATCCGAAAACCGGCATCGTCCACTATGACAAAGATGTCTGTACCGGTTGCCGTTACTGCATGGTCGCTTGCCCGTACAACGTGCCTAAATACGACTACAACAACCCGTTTGGTGCACTCCATAAGTGCGAGCTGTGTAACCAGAAAGGTGTAGAGCGCCTGGATAAAGGTGGTTTACCGGGCTGTGTTGAAGTGTGTCCTGCCGGTGCGGTGATTTTTGGTACGCGCGAAGAGCTGATGGCTGAGGCGAAAAAACGCCTGGCGCTGAAGCCTGGCAGCGAATACCACTATCCGCGTCAGACGGTGAAAGACAGCGATACCTATCTGCACACGGTGCCGAAATATTACCCGCACCTGTACGGCGAGAAAGAAGGCGGCGGTACGCAGGTATTGGTACTGACGGGCGTTCCTTATGAAAATCTGGATCTCCCACAGCTGGCTGATCTGTCAACCGGTGCGCGTTCTGAGCATGTTCAACATTCCCTGTATAAGGGCATGATTTTACCCCTGGCAGCGCTGGCGGGCATAACCGTGCTGGTTCGTCGTAATATGAAAAACGACCATCACGATGGAGGAGACGATCATGAGTCATGATCCTAAACCGCTGGGCGGAAGAATAATCAGCAAGCCGGTCATTATTTTTGGGCCGTTAATCGTCCTGTGTATGCTCCTGATCGTAAAACGTCTGGTCTTCGGGTTGGGCTCAGTCTCCGATCTGAACGGTGGATTCCCGTGGGGTGTATGGATCGCGTTTGACCTGTTGATCGGCACCGGTTTTGCCTGTGGCGGTTGGGCACTGGCATGGGCGGTCTATGTTTTCAACAAAGGGGAATATCACCCGCTGGTGCGCCCAGCCTTGTTGGCGAGCCTGTTTGGTTATTCTCTGGGTGGCCTGTCGATCACCATCGACGTCGGTCGTTACTGGAACCTGCCGTACTTCTACATTCCGGGCCACTTTAACGTGAACTCGGTGCTGTTCGAAACGGCAGTCTGTATGACCATTTATATCGGCATCATGGCGCTGGAATTTGCGCCGGCCTTGTTTGAACGCCTGGGGTGGAAAGTTTCGCTCAAGCGTCTGAACAAAGTGATGTTCTTTATTATCGCCCTCGGCGCACTGCTGCCGACAATGCACCAGTCTTCAATGGGTTCATTGATGATTTCTGCCGGTAATAAGGTGCATCCACTGTGGCAAGCCTATGAAATGCTGCCGCTATTCTCGGTGCTTACCGCCTTTATAATGGGCTTCTCGATCGTCATCTTTGAAGGTTCGCTGGTACAAAGCGGCCTGAAAGGTAATGGGCCGGACGAGAAGAGTTTGTTCATCAAACTGACGAATACGATTAGCGTCTTGTTGGCGATCTTCGTGGTTCTACGCTTTGGTGAACTGATCTATCGGGACAAGTTGTCGTATGCGTTTGCAGGCGATTTCTACTCAGCCATGTTCTGGCTTGAGGTTGTGCTGATGGTCTTCCCGCTGGTGGTACTGCGTATCGCGAAACTGCGAAATGACTCGCGCATGCTGTACCTGTCTGCGCTGAGCGCATTGCTGGGTTGTGCAACATGGCGTCTGTCCTATTCGCTGGTGGCGTTCAATCCTGGTGGTGGCTACCACTACTTCCCGACCTGGGAAGAACTGTTGATTTCTATTGGTTTTGTGGCTATTGAGATTTGTGCATACATCGTACTCATTCGTCTACTGCCGATACTTCCTCCTTTAAAACAAAACGATCAAAATCGTCATGAGGCGAGCAAAGCATGAGCCAGAGAATTACTATTGATCCGGTAACCCGTATTGAAGGCCATTTACGCATCGACTGCGAAATCGAAAATGGCGTGGTATCAAAAGCATGGGCGTCCGGTACCATGTGGCGCGGCATGGAAGAGATCGTGAAGAATCGCGATCCGCGTGATGCGTGGATGATTGTGCAGCGTATTTGTGGTGTGTGTACCACCACGCATGCTATCTCTTCCGTGCGCGCTGCTGAAAGCGCACTGAACATTGATGTTCCCGTGAACGCGCAGTACATCCGTAACATCATTCTGGCAGCGCACACCACGCATGACCATATCGTGCACTTCTATCAGTTGTCTGCGCTGGACTGGGTGGATATCACCTCCGCACTGAAAGCCGATCCAGCAAAAGCCTCGGCGATGCTGAACGGCGTGTCGACCTGGCACCTGAACAGCGCGGAAGAGTTCACTAAGGTTCAGAACAAGATCAAGGACCTGGTTGCTAGCGGTCAGTTAGGTATTTTTGCCAACGGCTGCTGGGGTCACCCGGCAATGAAACTGCCACCGGAAGTGAACCTGATTGCAGTTGCACACTACCTGCAGGCGCTGGAATGCCAGCGTGATGCCAACCGCGTCGTGGCGCTGCTGGGTGGTAAAACACCGCACATCCAGAACCTGGCGGTCGGTGGGGTGGCGAACCCAATCAACCTCGACGGTCTTGGCGTGCTGAACCTTGAACGCCTGATGTACATCAAGTCCTTCATTGATAAGCTGAGCGACTTTGTTGAGCAGGTGTACAAAGTGGATACCGCGGTTATTGCCGCATTCTATCCGGAGTGGCTGGAACGCGGCCAGGGTGCGGTAAACTACCTGAGCGCGCCGGAATTCCCGACTGACGGCAAAAACGGCAGCTTCCTGTTCCCAGGTGGTTACATTACCGATGCAGACCTGTCGACCTATCGTCCGATCACCTCTCATTCTGATGAATACCTGATCAAAGGGATTCAGGAGAGTGCGAAACATGCGTGGTACAAAGACGAAGCGCCGCAGGCGCCGTGGGAAGGAACAACGGTTCCGGATTACACCGGCTGGTCTGACGATGGCAAATACTCCTGGGTTAAAGCGCCAACCTTCTACGGCAAAACGGTGGAAGTGGGCCCGCTGGCTAACATGCTGTGTAAACTGGCGGCAAAACGCGAGTCTACCCATGCCAAGCTGAATGAGATCATTGCGATTTACACCAAGCTGACCGGTAAAACCATCGAAGTGGCACAGCTGCATTCGACGCTGGGTCGTATCATTGGTCGTACCGTTCACTGCTGTGAACTGCAGAACGTTCTGCAAAATCAATATAACGCGCTGATCGTAAACATCGGCAAAGGCGACCACACCACCTTCGTGAAACCGAATATCCCGGCCACTGGCGAGTTCAAAGGTGTCGGTTTCCTCGAAGCACCACGCGGTATGCTTTCTCACTGGATGGTGATTAAAGACGGCATTATCAGCAACTATCAGGCGGTTGTACCTTCAACCTGGAACTCTGGCCCGCGTAACTTTAATGACGAAGTGGGACCGTATGAGCGTTCACTGGTAGGCACGCCGATCGCCGATCCGAACAAACCGCTGGAAGTGGTGCGTACTATTCACTCCTTCGACCCTTGTATGTCATGTGCGGTGCATGTGGTGGACGTTGACGGGAACGAAGTCGTCTCAGTTAAGGTTCTGTAATGCGGATATTAGTCTTAGGGGTCGGCAATATTTTGCTGACTGACGAAGCCATCGGGGTACGTATCGTTGAGGCATTAGAGCAACGGTACATCCTGCCTGATTTCGTTGACGTTCTGGATGGCGGTACAGCGGGGATGGAGCTGCTCGGCGATATGGCGGACAGAGATCATCTGATCATTGCTGACGCCATTGTGTCGAGAAAAAGCACGCCGGGAACCATGATGGTCCTGCGGGATGAAGAGATCCCGGCGCTGTTTACCAATAAAATCTCGCCGCACCAGCTTGGCCTGGCCGACGTGTTGTCGGCCCTGCGTTTTACCGGCGAGTTTCCGAAGAAGCTGACTCTGGTCGGCGTTATTCCGGAATCGCTGGAGCCGCATATCGGGCTAACGCCGACGGTTGAAGCCATGATTGAACCTGCGCTTGAGCAGGTTCTCGCCGCGCTGTGCGAATCGGGTGTGGAAGCCATCCCTCGGGAGGCGGCCCATGTCTGAAGAGTTTTTAGGCTTTCAGACAGCCCCAAAAGCGCAGATTCAGGCCGCGTTTGAAGAGGTAGCCCGCCGTTCGATGCACGATCTCTCGTTCCTGCATCCGAATATGCCGGTGTATGTCTCTGATTTTACGCTGTTTGAAGGCCAGTGGACGGGGTGTGTGATCACGCCCTGGATGCTGAGCGCGCTGATTTTCCCTGGGCCAGATCAGATCTGGCCCCTGCGAAAAGTCAGCGAGAAAATGGGGCTGCGTTTACCGTATGGTGAGATGACATTTACCGTAGGCGAGCTAGATGGAGTATCGCAATACCTGTCCTGTTCGTTAATGTCGCCGCTTTCGCACAGCATGTCGGCACAAGAGGGTGTCCGCCTGACTGACGATTGCGCAAAAATGTTGTTATCGCTGCCGGTGAGCGATCCGAACGCACCGCAACTTGGTCGTCGCGCGTTGCTGTTGGGCCGTCGGAGCTGTGAAAATGCATGAGTTGTCGCTTTGCCAGAGCGCCGTTGAGATTATTCAGCAGCAGGCAGAGCAGCACGATGTTAAACGTGTTATCGGCGTTTGGCTGGAAATTGGCGCGCTCTCCTGCGTTGAGGAGAGCGCCGTTCGTTTCAGTTTTGACATCGTCTGTCAGGGCACGGTCGCGCAGGGATGTGCATTGCACATTGAATACAAACCCGCTCAGGCCTGGTGCTGGGATTGCAGTCAGGTTGTGGAAATTACCCAGCATGATGCGCAATGTCCACGTTGTCAGGGCGATCGTTTGCGGGTTGAAAGCGGCGATTCACTGAAAGTGAAAAGTATTGAAGTCGAATAGCCCATAGGTTGCTATGGGACGGAGTCAGATATGTGTATTGGAGTCCCGGGTCAGGTTCTGACCGTCGGTGAAGATATTCACCAGCTTGCGCAGGTTGAAGTTTGCGGTATCAAGCGCGATGTCAACATTGCCCTGATTTGTGAAGGCGATCCGGCTGAGCTGGTCGGGCAATGGGTACTGGTGCACGTAGGATTCGCTATGAGCATCATCGATGAAGATGAAGCCAAAGCCACGTTAGATGCGTTACGCCGCATGGATTACGACGTCACCAGCGCGTGACGACTTCGCTTATCAGGCCTACGCCTTATATGTAGGCCGGATAAGGCATCTTGCGTTAGCCCTGGCGTTTGTCTTCGGTATTGGTATCGAAGTCACTGGCGTCATGGCGTTCATGAAGCTGTTCATTCAGCGGCCCGTTAGTGCGGTTCACAATCCGTCCACGCTTAACCGCCGGACGCGCTGCAACCTCTTTGGCCCAACGTTGAACGTGTTTGTAGCTCCCCGCATCAAGGAATTCTGCCGCGTCATAGACGTTGCCCAGCACCACATTGCCAAACCACGGCCAAATGGCCATATCGGCAATGGTATATTCATCCCCCGCCACAAACTGATGCTGCGCCAGTTGCTTATCCAGAACGTCGAGTAAACGCTTGGCTTCCATAGTGAAGCGATTGATCGCGTACTCAATTTTTACCGGCGCATAGTTGTAGAAGTGGCCGAAACCACCGCCGATGAAGGGCGCTGCGCCCTGTAACCAGAATAGCCAGTTCAGTGTTTCAGTGCGTTTTGGCAAATCCTGAGGCAGGAAATAACCATATTTCTCCGCCAGATAGAGCAGGATAGCGCCAGACTCAAACACGCGTACCGGTGGGTTTTGTGAATGGTCGCGCAGTGCCGGGATCTTCGAGTTTGGGTTCACCTCAACAAAGCCGCTGGAAAACTGGTCACCATCGCCAATACGGATGATCCAGGCATCATATTCCGCGCCGGTCACGCCCTGCGCCAGCAGCTCTTCCAGCATAATCGTCACTTTCTGACCGTTTGGCGTACCCAGCGAATAGAGCTGCAGCGGATGCTTGCCGACCGGTAGCGTTTTCTCGTGGGTGGCACCGGAAACCGGACGGTTGATGTTGGCGAATGCACCGCCATTGGATTTATCCCACGTCCAGACTTTCGCGGGCTGATAAGTATTGTCTGACATAGTGACCTGCCTTCTGAGTGGTTGTGTTGAAGCAGTGTAGCAGTTAGGGAAAACTCAATTTAACAGATTGGGACTTTATGTCGTGTTGTGCTGAAAGGGGAAGATAAATCTAACCCGTTCATTGTACGCAGACCGTACTCCATGAAGAGGAAATCAATGTTGGACGGAAATTGCTACCGTACTACCCTCAATAATTGGCGGTGAAAAAGCAGTAACAATGAAAAATGGTGTTCCAGGAGTAAGCGGTTATCAGGGCCCGGCGGGTGGGTGGGGCGCGGTAAAAGCCGTCACTGCTTCGGTGTTTTCGCAAAAGGCCGTCGCGCGCGACATTATCGCGATGTTCAAAATGAACCAAGTGAAAGGGTTCGATTGCCCGGGGTGTGCGTGGCCCGATCCGAGCCATCGTGCGCCGATGGAACTGTGCGAAAACGGCGTAAAAGCAGTGTCCTGGGAAACCACCAGTAAGAAAGCCTCACCTGCATTTTTCAGCCGCCACCCGGTATCGGCACTCTGGCAGTACAGTGATTATGCGCTGGAAAATATAGGCCGTTTGACGCACCCGATGAAATACGATGCCGTGACGGATACCTGGCAGGCCGTGGCGTGGGACATTGCGTTTCAGGAAATCGGCGAGCGACTGCGCAGCTATGACTCTGCACAGCAGGTTGAGTTTTACACCTCCGGTAGAACCTCAAATGAGGCGGCGTTCCTGTATCAACTGTTTGCCCGCGAATACGGCAGCAGCAACTTCCCGGACTGTTCAAACATGTGTCATGGCCCAACCAGTGCCGGGCTGACGCGGGCCATTGGTCTTGGGAAAGGGACCGTGGAGCTTGATGATTTTGAACAGTGTGAGCTGGTGATTTGCATCGGACATAATCCTGGCACCAACCATCCGCGCATGCTGACCACGTTACGCGACGTTGCCAAACGCGGGGCTAAAATTATCTCAATTAACCCGCTTACCGAGCGCGGACTTGAGCGCTTTAGCTTCCCACAAAGCCCGAAAGAGATGTTCACCGGCCAGACGACAGCACTTAGCAGCGATTACTACCAGGTCAAAATGGGCGGTGATGCCTCGCTGCTCAAAGGCATCATGAAGGCGTTGATCGAAATGGATGAAGCGCGGATCTTGCTGGGTCAGCAACCGACGCTCGATCATGCGTTTATCGACGAACATACCGCGGGTTATTCGGCGTTGTATGACGATTTACGCCAATGTTGCTGGGCTGAACTGGAGCAGGACTCTGGCCTGACGCGCAGCCAGATGGAAGATCTGGCACACAGCTATAACAAATCTCTCGCGACGATCATTTGTTATGGACTGGGTATCACCCAGCATAAAAACGGTACCGAGAACGTCCAGCAACTGGTGAATCTGCTGTTGTTGAAAGGCAATATGGGCAAACCGGGGGCGGGGATCTGCCCACTGCGCGGGCATTCCAACGTGCAGGGCGACCGTTCCGTAGGGATTAACGAGGCGGCATCAGAAGACTTCCTGCAGCGCCTGGAAGCGCATTTTTCTATCAACGTTTCGCGTCAGCATGGTCGCTCCAGCGTGGAAAGTATTCGGGCGATAGAGCGCGGTGAGGCGAAGGCATTGATTTGCATGGGCGGGAATCTGGCGGTGGCGATGCCTCAGCCGCAGCGTACCTTCGAGGCGATGAAAAAGCTGGATATGCAGGTTCACATTGCGACCAAGCTCAATCGTTCGCATTTGCTGCTGGCAAAACACAACTATCTGCTACCCGCGCTGGGCAGAACTGAACGCGATATGCAGGCAACGGGTATTCAGTCAGTAACCGTCGAGGATTCTATGTCGATGGTCCACGCTTCCTGCGGTGCGCTAAAACCGGCCTCTCAATGGCTAAAATCGGAACCGGCGATTGTGGCGGGGCTGGCTCGCGCCACGCTTCCCCACTCGCCGGTAAACTGGGAAGCGCTGACCGGGAACTATGCGTTGATTCGCGAGGCCATCGAGGCCGTTATTCCGGCGTTTCACGATTATAACGCGCGTATTGCCGAGCCCGGTGGATTTCGTATGGATACGCCGGCTTCGCGGCGTGAATGGCACACCGCAAACGGTAAAGCCAATTTTGTCGTCAGTCGCCAGCGTGCAGTCGAGCGGGAAAACCAGCCTGCTGAGGCGCTGGTGCTGGCCACACTGCGTAGCCACGATCAGTACAACACTACTATTTATGGCATGAACGATCGCTATCGTGGCATTAGCGGGCGACGTGATGTGGTGTTTTTAAGCGCCGTGGAAGCAACTGCCCGCGGGCTGACTCAGGGCGATGTCGTTAATGTTCAAGCGTTGGATGACCACGGTAAGCCTTGCGTGGATCGTATGATGCACGGGCTAACGGTCGTCATTTACGACATGGCGGCGGGTTCGATCGGCGCGTATCTGCCGGAAGCGAATGTGCTGCTGTCGCTCGATGCGGTCGATACGGAAAGTCTGACCCCGGCGTATAAAAGCGTGCCGGTTATCCTCAGTAAAGCGTAGCTCCTGCTACGAATTTTTCGCCTCTGAGCGCCAGCCGCTGCGTTGAGGTGTATGATAAGTCAACCTCTGTCCGGTTAGTGTCGCAGAGCAGGCAATCAGAGCGAAAAATTCACGCCACCCTGCTCAGGCTGTATTGTTTTGAGGTAAGGTGCATGAGCAAAGGAACGACCAGTCAGGATGCCCCATTTGGGACATTATTGGGCTACGCCCCCGGCGGCGTAGCAATCTACTCTTCAGATTACAGCTCCCTTGACCCACGGGACTACGACGATGATGCTGCGTTTCGCAGCTATATCGACGACGAATACATGGGCCACAAATGGCAGTGCGTCGAGTTCGCGCGCCGTTTTCTCTTTCTCAACTATGGCGTAGTCTTCACCGATGTGGGTATGGCCTGGGAGATCTTCTCCTTGCGTTTCCTGCGCGAAGTGGTGAATGACAATATTCTGCCGTTACAAGCATTCCCTAATGGCTCACCTCGCGCGCCGGTAGCAGGCGCTCTACTTATCTGGCAAAAAGGCGGTGAGTTCAACGAAACGGGCCATGTGGCGGTCGTCACCCAGTTGCTGGAAAATAAAATCCGTATTGCTGAACAGAACGTGATCCACACGCCGCTGCCTCCCGGACAGCAGTGGACCCGCGAGCTGGAGATGGTGGTTGAAAATGGTCACTACACCCTGCGTGATACCTTTGATGACACCACGATCCTCGGCTGGATGATCCAAACTGACGATACCCGCTACAGTCTGCCGCAGCCAGAGATCGACAATGACGCCCTGAAGATTGGCGGCGCGAGACTGGAAGATAGCGGACAGTTTGATGGTAAGTGGCTGAACGAGCAGGATCCGTTGCAAAAAGCCTACGTATTGGCAAATGGTCATGTGATCAATCGGGATCCGCATCAGTACTTCACCATTACTGAAAGCGCGGAGCAGGAGCTAATTAAAGCGACCAACGAACTGCATCTGATGTATCTGCACGCCACCGACAAAGTGCTGAAAGACGATAACCTGCTGGCGCTGTTCGATATTCCAAAAATTCTCTGGCCGCGTCTGCGCCTCTCATGGCAGCGTCGTCGGCACCATATGATCACCGGTCGTATGGATTTTTGTATGGATGAGCGCGGGCTGAAGGTGTACGAGTACAACGCCGATTCCGCATCGTGCCATACCGAAGCAGGCCTGATCCTTGAACGCTGGGCTGAGCAAGGCTACCGTGGGCGCGGGCATAATCCTGCAGAAGGGCTGATCAACGAACTGGCCGGCGCCTGGAAGCACAGTCGCGCGCGTCCTTTCGTTCACATCATGCAGGACAAGGACATTGAAGAGAACTACCACGCGCAGTTTATGCAGCAGGCGTTGCATCAGGCCGGGTTTGACAGCAAAATCCTCCGCGGACTGGACGAATTACGCTGGGATGATGCCGGCCAGTTGATTGACGGCGACGGTCGTTTGGTAAATTGCGTCTGGAAAACCTGGGCATGGGAAACCGCGATCGAGCAAGTGCGTGAGGTGAGCGAAACCGAATACGCTGCCGTGCCAATTCGTACAGGACATACTCACCAGGAAGTACGACTGATTGATGTTCTGCTGCGCCCGGAAGTGCTGGTCTTCGAGCCGTTGTGGACGGTTATTCCCGGCAACAAAGCAATATTACCGATCCTGTGGCAACTGTTCCCTCATCATCGCTATCTGCTTGATACTGACTTCACTGTTAACGACGAGCTGGCGAGAACCGGTTATGCCGTGAAACCTATTGCAGGACGTTGTGGCAGCAACATCGATCTGGTCAGCCACGAGGAAGAACTGCTCGATAAGACCAGCGGTAAGTTTGCTGAACAGAAGAACATTTATCAGCAGCTTTGGTGTCTGCCCAACGTTGCCGGTAAATATATTCAGGTTTGCACGTTCACCGTGGGCGGTAACTACGGCGGCACCTGTCTGCGCGGTGACGATTCGCTGGTGATTAAAAAAGAGAGTGATATCGAACCGCTGATTGTAGTGAAAGGGGCGTAACCTTTCAGGTCTGTTTCTGATTGCGCTAAAGAAGTCGGGGTATGTCTCCGACTTTTTTATTCGTTTTTACAATGGCTGTGATTGTCATTTATCTAGTTGCGGTGGCTATATAAACTTATTCAGATATTCATCAGGTGAAGTTGTTTTTTTATTTTGTCATTAATTCAATGAATGCATTTTGATTTAATTATTTTTGTTTGTTTGTATTAGATGTAATTTTTCTTATTCCCTTGATTTAAATAAATAATATTAATGTGTTATTTAACGAAATAGTGATTTCGATCAGTTTTTAATGTCTATAAAATATCGGATTACCTTAGCATACTAATTATAATCATTAATTCTTATTGACAGTCACTGGTCGTCATACGCAGGAAACGCCCTCAACGGTGTCAGGCTGTGAGTGATTGGAAAGGGAAAATGCGCCATTGGGAAAAGTGATATACCGGTAGGATTCACCGGTTTGAGAGGGACGTATGGGTGACAGTTTTCAGAATGAAGTGCCGACGGCACGCGTTAACATTAAATTGGATTTACACACAGGAGGCGTTCAGAAGAAGGTTGAACTACCGTTAAAACTTTTGACTGTGGGTGATTTCAGTAATGGTAGAGAACAGCGACCATTATCTGAGCGTGAAAAGATTGATATTAATAAAAATAATTTCAATGACGTGTTAGCAAAGTTATCTCCAACCGTGAACCTGAGTGTGGAAAATACGTTGGCGGGTGACGGTTTAAATGAAGAGATTAATCTTACTTTTAAGAATATCCGTGATTTTGAACCGGAGCAGGTAGCGCGAAATATCCCACAACTCCGCGTGCTATTGGCAATGCGTAATTTACTGCGCGATTTGAAATCTAATTTACTTGATAACGCCGCTTTTCGCCGTGAGCTGGAAATCGTCCTTAAAGATCCTGCCCTGAGTCAGGAGTTGCGTGATGAGTTGGCAACAATGATGCCAGAAGAGATTTAACGCTATACAGGGTTTCCTCCGCTTAAGCGGCTGGAATAGTAAAGGATCATTAAAGGAATATGTTGATGTCTGTTCAGGAACATACCTCTTCAGCTGCGGCTACCACCACGACGGGTGAGCGCAGTGTTTATCAGTCCCTCTTTGACAAAATTAATCTTGCTCCGGTTTCTTCATTGAAAAATGTCGATGCGTGGCAGAGTGATGAAGCGCTTTCCGATGCGGCTCCGGCTGAACGTGTGACCGCTGCCATTCAGGTTTTAGTCTCATGTCTGGCAGATGCGACACAACCACTGGAGCGTCTGGATAAAACGCTACTTGATGACCAAATTGCGCGTCTGGACAAACAGATTAGCGATCAGGTCAATGAAGTTATGCACCATGCTGAATTCCAAAAGCAGGAATCGCTCTGGCGCGGTTTGCATTCGATGATTATGGGTATCGATTTTCGCCGTAACGTTCGCGTCGAAATGATGGATATCAGTAAAGACGCATTACGCGATGACTTTGACGATGCGCCGGAGCTCATCCAGAGTGGGTTGTATCGTCATGTTTATATTGAAGAATACGATCAGCCTGGCGGTGAGCCTATTGCTGCAATGATCTCCGCGTATGAATTCGACAACAGCCCGCAAGATATTGCGCTTCTGCGCAATATTTCTGGTGTCTCAGCGGCTTGTCATATGCCATTCATTGGCGCAGTCGGCCCGAAATTCTTCCTGAAAGATAATATGGAAGACGTCGCCGCGATTAAAGATATCAACGATTATTTTGAACGTGCTGAATACATCAAGTGGAAAGCATTTCGTGATAGTGATGATTCCCGCTATATCGGGCTGACAATGCCGCGGGTACTTGGCCGCCTGCCGTATGGCCCTGATACCGTGCCGGTACGTAGCTTTAATTATGTCGAAGAGGTTAAAGGTCCCGATCACGAAAAATACCTGTGGACCAGTGCATCTTTCTCTTTTGCTGTGAACATGGTGAAAAGTTTTATCAAGAATGGCTGGTGCGTACAGATTCGTGGCCCACAGGCAGGCGGTGCGGTTAAAGACTTACCGATCCATTTGTACGATTTGGGTACCGGTAATCAGGTGAAGATTCCGTCTGAAGTGATGATCCCTGAAACCCGTGAATTTGAGTTTGCTAATCTTGGCTTTATTCCTCTTTCTTATTATAAGAATCGAGATTACGCCTGTTTCTTTTCTGCTAACTCGGCGCAAAAACCGGCTCAGTTTGATACCCCAGAAGCGACAGCGAACAGCCGGATTAACTCACGCCTACCGTATATCTTCCTGCTTTCCCGCATTGCGCATTACCTGAAAATTTTGCAGCGCGAGAATATTGGTACGACAAAAGATCGTCGCTTGCTCGAACTTGAACTCAACAACTGGCTACGCAGTCTGGTAACCGAAATGACGGATCCAGGTGATGATTTGCAGGCCTCACATCCGCTTCGTGATGGGCGAGTTGTGGTGGAGGACATTGAGGATAATCCAGGGTTCTTCCGTGTGCGCCTGTATGCCATTCCTCACTTCCAGGTTGAGGGGATGGACGTCAGCTTGTCGTTGGTTTCACAGATGCCGAAGTCGAAATCTTAACGATACCGAGCACAGGAGGTGCGATGAAGATTTATCGTCCATTATGGAGCGAAGGGGCCTTTCTGGCCCCCCAACAGTTTCAGCAACAAACACGCTGGGATGCTTATGTGGCTGACGTTGTTGCCCGTATGTCACTGTCATCTCCGTGGGGAGTCATCAGCGCAGAGTTTGACGAAAGTGCACTGGCTGTTTTTCGCTTAAATCCGGTCAATCTGGTCGTGCGTTTCCCTGACGGTACGTTAGTGGACACGAGTGTTTCAGACAACCTGCCTCCGGCGTGTGATTTATCTCATCTCACTGGCTACAACAACGTTGATGTCGTGCTGGCATTGCCGCTGCTTTCTGCAAACGGCGGCAATTTGTCATTAGGGGGCGGTGTCAGTCGCCCTTGTCGCTGGCAACAGGAGTGGTTACCCGTCCAGGACTTATCCGGCCAGGAACGGACTGATATGGCGGTATTACGGAATGCTATTACGCTGCGGTATGCCCATGATGATAACAGTGCTTATCTGACCTGTCCGGTCGCTTGTCTTATTCGAAATGCCCAAGGGCAATGGGAGTTAGGGGGGGATTTTTTACCGCCTTCACTTTCACTCACGGCAAGCCCCTTATTGATGAATTTACTGAGCGATTTGGTGCACCGCATCCGGGCCAGATGCCGCCGTTTGATGGCGTTGCGACGCGAAAGTAACGAACGAATGGCAGATTTTGCCGTAGCAGATGTATCGCTTTTTTGGTTGCTAAATGCGCTCAATAGCGCGGAGCCCGTGCTGAGTGAAATGCTAGAAAATCCCGGACGACATCCTGAACTACTGTGGCGAGAACTGGCGCGACTGGCAGGCAGTCTCCTGACGTTTTCATTGGATCATGATGTCAATGCTGTACCGCCTTATCAGCATACCCATCCAGATCGCGTATTCCCGCCATTGTTTGCCCTGCTGGTAGAACTGCTGGAAGCCAGCCTGCCTTCTCGTGTTGTCTCTATTGAACTGATACAGGAGCGACAGTTCTGGTATGGCGTTCTGGCGGATGCCCGATTGCGTGAAGGGGCTGATTTTTACCTTTCTGTCCGTTCGGATCTTCCTGCGCATTTACTCCTGACGCAGTTTCCACAGCTTTGCAAAGCAGGGAGCCGAGCCGATGTGTCTGATGTCGTCAATGTGGCGCTCAGTGGTGTGCCTTTAAAACCGTTGACTCATGTACCTGCGGCTATCCCGTTACGACTGGAAAACCAATATTTTGCGCTTGAGATTAATCATCCTGCTGCCCAGGCAATGCTGGAGGCGGGTAATTGCGCCTTCTATGTCCCAGGAACGCTAGGAGAAATTCAACTTGAGCTGTTCGCAGTATTAAGGGATTAAACGACATGAAGAAGGACATCGATCAGGTTTTCTGGCCTGCCTGGCTTGCCGTAAGCCAGCTACGTAGTGGCGCCGACGTAGACGATGGGGCCGCGCTCTATCGGCGCGCCTGTCAGTGGGTTGATTCTGCGCGTGAAGCCTTACGTGAAATGGGATACAGCGATCATAGCGTTGAACACATGCTGTATACGCAATGTGCATTACTGGATGAAAGCGTATTGAACCGTAATCGGCAGGACAGCGGTTATATCACTTGGCTGGCCACACCATTGCAAGCCCGCTATTTCAATACCACCAACGCCGGAGAAGAGCTTTGGGAACGTATCCGTACGGTACTTCGGGAGCCCGTTCCCGATATCGCGGTATTAACCTGTTTTTATCGTGCGGTCACGCTCGGTTTTGTTGGCCGTTATCGTGAGCAGGGAGATGAACGTCGTGAGGATGTGCTTGAAGCGCTGGCGGCTCAGGCTATGCCTTTTAAATTAAAGCACGATGCTCCTGTGGTCATTCGAGCCTCAGGTTTTTCTGGTGGGCAGCGTCGCTGGTGGTCGGCCTGGGTTGTGGGGGCGGTGACGTTAGGCGCCATGTGGCTGGTATTTTCTCACGTCCTGCAGGAGCAGGTTACTCTGCTTATTGGACAAGGTTAAGACATGATCCAGTTGCGAGGGATCGTGAACTACGTGCTGGCAACCGTGTTGGCATTGTTGTTGATCTGGGGATTCAGCCCGGTAAGTACCGGTGTGCGAGGCGGTCTTAGCGTTCTGATTTTGGTGTTGGCCATTCCAGGGATCGTTTATGGCTGGCGTCACTATAGCCAACTTGCATCTGATCATTCGGGTATTGAAGTGCCTCTACCCCCTGAAAGTTTTCAAGGGCCGGTGGTATTGGTGTGTGGTGATAGTGAGCGATTGTTTGTCGCACGGGGGGCTTCTTGTGAAAGCTCACAGGGCTGGTATCTATGCGTCCAGACACCGGAACATTTTGCGGTTCTGGTTCGCCAAATAGCGGTACAACGTCCGGGTCTTCTGATGCGGGTTTCCGTTATGTTGGCGTTGACCCCGGAACAGCATAACGATGAAGACGCGCTTAAGCACATGCTGCTCAGTTGGCGGCGTGTGGTAATGCAGAGTCGGCGTTGGCTATCAGGAATACCACCGTTATGGTTGTGCTGTTGGTTGAATTATCCTGACTGTAAAGAAACTGCGCGCTGGTTTATTCGTACGCCTCAGGATGCGGAGGTGCAGTCTGCCACGGGCTTAGACGATTTTGCCCCATTCTCTTCGGAAGAGCGTCCGGCTCGCCATTTTCATCTTACCCATGCCATATGGCTGGATAACTTATTGAATTGGCTAAAAATCGTGCAAGGCGATGCCGGGCGTAATGTTCCGTCTCTTTTTTCAGCTTTGCGCGTGGTGTGCTTCACTTCTTTAAGCGGCAGAGAAAATAATCTGTGGCAGCAGCATATTGCCAGTCAGACAACGCTTTCTCCTGCAGTGTCTTCTGAATCCGTTTTACTGCCATTTCCGGATCTGGCTTTGTCTTTTTTATCTCGTCGCCGGGCATTAACGGCATTTCAACGCACAGTAGGCGTGAGTGGCTTGCTGTGTGGTGTTTTTGTTGGTCTGGCGATGCTGTTCAGTTTTATCAATAACCAGCATCTGATCAGAGTCACAAACGATCATCTGACTTTATATAGCCGTCTGACTGGCAATCCCGTCGAACCTAAAATTCAGGCTCAGGACCAACTGCGGCGTGATATCGAGCGACTTGATCGTTGGTACCAGCGTGGTGAACCGCTTTCTCTTTCAATGGGCCTATATCAGGGTATGAGACTGATTCCTCCGCTTCGGGCGGCTATCAGTGACTGGGTGCCTCCTGCAAAACCGAAGATCGCAGCACCGCAAACCGTCCGTCTCGACAGTATGTCGCTGTTTGATACCGGCAAATGGGCCTTAAAAGCGGATTCAACCAAAATTCTCATCGCCGCACTGGTCAATATCAAAGCCAAACCGGGTTGGCTGATTGTTGTCGCTGGGCATACCGATGATGTTGGCGATGAGAAATCAAATCAGCAACTTTCTCTCAAACGCGCGGAGTCCGTTCGTGACTGGATGCGTGACACCGGCGATGTACCTGAGAGTTGCTTTGCCGTTCAGGGCTACGGTGAATCGCGCCCTGATAAAACAAACGATACGCCGGAAGGCCGGGCTGCCAACCGTCGTGTAGAAATCAGTCTGGTGCCGCAGGCTGATGCCTGTCGGACGCCGGGTATGAAGGAACCGTCACCGGAAGGCGGTGACGCATTAGCGAAGTAAAAAATGGAGAAAGAATTATGGCTATTCCAGTCTACTTATGGCTGAAGGACGACGGCGGCGCGGACATCAAAGGTTCTGTTGATGTGAAAGATCGTGAGGGCAGTATCGAAGTGGTGGCTCAGGAACATAACCTGTACATCCCTACCGATAATAACACCGGTAAGCTGACCGGGACGCGTATTCATACGCCGTTCATGTTCACCAAGGAAATCGATGCATCCAGCCCGTATCTGTACAAGGCTGTTACCACGGGTCAGACCTTGCGCCAGGCGGAATTTAAATGGTATCGCATCAATGATGCGGGTCAGGAAGTGGAGTACTTCAATACGACTTTGCATAACGTCAAAGTCGTGAAAGTAAACCCAGTGATGCACGACATCAAGGACCCTGCCAAGGAGAAGCACAACCACCTGGAGCAGCTTGAGCTGCGCTACGAGAAGATCGTCTGGACATACAAGGATGGCAATATCATCCATTCAGACGCCTGGAACGAGCGTACTACCGCGTAATACCCAAACGGATGAGGATTTCCTCATCCGTTTTTTTTGCTCTCTGCTGAGCGCTTGGAAAGCACGTTCAGCAGAGAGTGACAACGTCAATATTACCTTATGGGCATTGGATTACGGCCAGGGGCGGTAGCGTGTCTGGATACAGGGAGTCAGGAAGCAAATGGAACATCAGTCAGCAGTGTTATTACGGCGCCTCAACCCTTACTGCGCGCAGGCTCTTGAAGCTGCGGCATCGTTATGTCAAACGCGAGCGCATGCAGAAATTACACCTGAGCATTGGTTACTGAAGTTACTGGAGCAAGGGGAGGGCGATATTACGGTAATCGCTCGGCGCTATGAATGGGATATTGATAATCTCTGGCAGTCGTTGCTGGCACATCTTGATGTCCAGTCTCGTTCCGTTAAAAGCCGTCCGCAGCTGTCAGAACCGCTTATTTCTTTAATGCAACAGGCCTGGCTATGTGCCGCGACGGATGAAAATTCGCAAATACGCGGCGTACATCTGCTGATGGCGCTGGTGGGAAAGCCTTCGCTACTGAAGTGTGATGGTTTGTGGCCGCTTCTGAGCGCCGGGCATACCCAACTGGAACGGCTCCTGCCGTTACTAAATGCCCAGTCGGATGAGCGTCCGGAAAGACAGCAAGAAGCCGCTCTGGCGCAGGTTTTTCCAGATGACGAAGTGCGTCCTGGCCTGGCTCAGTCGACGTTGTCGCCAGCATTACAAGGTGTACTGGATAAATTTACCCTGGACGTGACCGCGAAAGCGCGTGCCGGCGATATCGACCCGGTATTTGGTCGCGATAATGAAATTCGCCAGATGGTGGATGTATTGTCACGTCGGCGGAAAAATAATCCGATTCTGGTCGGTGAGCCAGGAGTGGGTAAGACCGCGCTGGTAGAAGGCTTGGCGCTTCGCATTACTGAAGGTAACGTACCGGATAGCCTGAAATCGGTGACGCTGCGCACCCTGGATCTTGGCCTGCTTCAGGCGGGAGCGGGAGTGAAAGGTGAGTTTGAACAGCGTTTGAAAAACATTATTGATGCCGTGCAGCAGTCCCCAACGCCAGTTTTGCTGTTTATCGATGAGGCTCATACCATCATTGGTGCAGGTAATCAGGCGGGGGGCGCGGATGCGGCTAATCTGCTCAAACCTGCTCTAGCCAGAGGGGAGCTGCGGACCATCGCGGCGACCACCTGGAGCGAATATAAACAATATTTTGAGCGTGATGCCGCGCTGGAACGGCGCTTTCAAATGGTAAAAGTGGATGAGCCGGATGATGAAACGGCTTGTCTGATGCTGCGTGGTTTGAAATCGCGCTATGCCAAACACCACGGCGTGCATATCACCGATGAAGCGGTCAAAACTGCTGTTACGCTCTCCCGCCGTTATCTTACGGGAAGACAATTGCCGGACAAAGCTGTTGACCTGTTGGATACCGCAGGTGCCAGGGTGCGGATGAGTCTTGATACTGTTCCTGAACCCCTCACGCGTTTAAAGTCAGAGATCACCGCGCTTGCAATGGAAAAGCAGGCACTACTTGAAGATATCGCCGTAGGCAATGGTCAACATGCTGAACGACTGACGGCAATTGAACAGCAGGAAAACTGTCTGCTGGTCGAACTTGATGAACGCGAAACCCAGTATGGTCAGGAAATGACCCTCACTGAGCAGCTTATTGACTGCCGTCGTGATATTTCGCGTCAGGCAGAAACGACTGAATTGCAGCACAAGCTTAATGCACTTCAGCAGGGTAATCCTTTGCTGTTTCCGGATGTGGATGCACGTACTGTTGCCACGGTAATTGCTGACTGGACCGGTGTTCCTATTTCCTCATTACTGAAGGATTCCCAGGCCGATTTGCTGACGCTCGAAACCCAAATGGGTAAACGCGTTGTTGGCCAGGAGTATGCGCTGAACGCTATTGCGCAGCGTCTGCGTGCATCAAAAACGGGCCTTACACCGGAAAACGGCCCGCAGGGCGTGTTTCTGCTCACAGGACCCAGCGGGACCGGGAAAACGGAGACGGCACTGGCGCTGGCCGACATCCTGTTTGGCGGTGAAAAGTCGCTGATTACCATTAATCTGTCTGAATATCAGGAACCGCATACCGTGAGCCAGCTCAAAGGCTCACCTCCGGGATACGTAGGGTATGGTCAGGGCGGAATTCTGACGGAAGCCGTGCGAAAACGCCCCTATAGCGTGGTATTACTGGATGAAGTAGAAAAGGCGCACAGGGATGTCATGAACCTGTTCTACCAGGTGTTCGATCGTGGCTTTATGCGCGATGGTGAAGGTCGTGAAATCGATTTTCGCAATACGGTTATTTTGATGACCTCCAATCTCGGCGGCGATTCTGTAATGCAGATGCTGGATGAACAGCCGGAAACGACAGAGTCTGGTTTGCATGAACTACTGCGTCCACTTTTACGCGATCACTTCCAGCCAGCCTTGTTGGCGCGCTTCCAGACCATTATCTACCATCCGCTCAGTGAACCGGCGTTACGTACGATTGTACAGATGAAACTGGATCAGGTTAGCCAGCGATTACTGCGTCACTACGGTATCACCACAACGATATCCGAGAACCTTTTTGATGCCCTGACCGCCGCTTGCCTGCTGCCGGATACGGGGGCGAGGAATATTGACAGTCTACTGAATCAACAAATCTTGCCAGTACTCAGCCAGCAGTTGTTAACGTATCTTGCCGCACAGCAAAAACCTCAGCAGCTTACCTTGGGCTGGAGTGATGAAGGGGGCATTGAGCTCATATTAGATCCCGAATGAGAAAATAAAGTCCAGTGATAAGCATATCGCTGGGCTTTATTTTGTGCTGTGTCGTACCTTTTTCTAAAGGACTAAATATGGATAGTGCAAAAGATATAGCAAAAGATATGCTCGATGCGATTAATGTTGATCATTCTGGTTTTTTAGGTGCTCTGGCAAAAGGATTTATATCATTCCCAGTGAGCATGGGGTATCTGGCCTATGATTTTCTGGATACAGAACATCGTTGGAATAATCAGAATGATACATACAGGTTTGCGTTACTTATTAAGAGAGTAACATTCAATAAGGAGTTGATAGGTAAAGTTATTGGAGTTTTTATTGATGATTTTGCTTCCAGAGTAAATCTTGTTTTAATGGCGGAGAGGGTTTCCGGGAATATTGCAGGGAAAGTGTTATTTTCTAAATTAACTGGCATTAATCTTGGTATTCTGATCTCAGAACGATTGGTCGCTGCGTTTTTTTCAGGTGCTGCTATAGGTACAATTCTTGCAGTGGGGGCGGAGGTATCCAGAGCAATCTATACATCTCGCTATCTTGCCGAAAGAAATCCGTCTCACTATCAAAAGCTAAGAGATCGGGGGGATTTGGATCTTCTTTATTTCCTTGTTGAGGATATTGTGAAACCCTTTGAGAAAGCGATTGATATTAGTAATACAAATATAGATTGTTTTAATGAGGTTTGCCAATGTTTTCTGGATGGTCTGGGAAGTTTAGAAATATAACTATATATTTGATGTATTTTTGTATATTCGCAGTAGGTGATATTTTATGCACTCTGGGTATCGGTTTTTCTATTTGGTTCTTTTTTATTTCTGAAGATAATTATCGATATTTCTGGGGTGCGGTAAGCATTTTATTGATTTTTTTAGGGTACGTTTTGATGCGGCTTTTCTGGCCTCACGTGCGTAGTCATTGGGATGATTATCTATAACGATTTAATTTAACACGAAGGGCGTTGCTTGTCAGTTATCGATATGCGTTTGATAAATGATGTTCTGATTATTTATCGGGGTATGGCGAGCAGTAATTTTCTGATGAATTATAAAGCGCATTTTTTCAACTGATTTTGACGTCGGGCTATTAAACGGAGTTAACCCTATGAATTTGGAACCAGCAACACCAGAAGCCTCGCTTAATCGCTATAGTCTGACTATTTCCTCATGCCCGTATGAATTAGATGTCGAACGTTTTGAGGGGCTGGAGCAGTTAAGCGTCCTTTATCATTATTCAGTCCGGTTTACCTGTGGCACTTCAGAACTGACCGCCGATATGTTCCTGAACCAGCCGGTGTTACTGACGATGAAAGGCGGGGAATTACTCAGTGCCCGGCCGGTGAAGTTTGTGCACGGTGTGGTCACCCACTTCCGGCGTCTGGCGGGGTCGCGGGACCAGGTCAGCCACGAAATCATCGTGGAGCCTTATCTCTCCCTGCTGGATAAACAGTTCCGCACGCACCGTTTCTTCGTGAATAAATCGGTCCCGGAGGTGGTGGGCGAAATCCTGCAGGAGCACGCGCTGCGCGGCTGGGAGTATGAGTTCACGCTGACGCAGAGTTATCCGAAGCGTGAACAGATAAATCAGTATCAGGAGAGTGACCTGGCGTTTATCGAGCGTCTGCTGGCGGAAGTGGGGATATTTTACTTCTTCACACTGCAGCCGGATACGCGCACGGAAGTGGTGCATTTTGCGGACAGGCAGAGTGCGTATGAGTTTGACAAACGGCTGGCGCTGGACAGTCCGTCAGGGATGAGCGACAGCGGGGCAGACTCCGTCTGGAGTCTGAACATCCGGTATCAGGTGGCGGAAGCAGGGGTGACAGCGAAAGATTACAACCACCGTGAAGCGCAGAAAGTGCTGCAGTCGGCGAGGGCGGATATCACCGGCGGTGAAGGCGAGGAAATGCGCTATGGCGAGGTGTATCACTACAAACCGCGTCATCTGGAGGCGGGGGATGCATCCGACCCGGCCCCGGAGACGGCGAACTTTTGGGCGACGCTGGACCATGAGCGTTTTCTTGCGGAGCAGACGCTGATAACGGGTGTGAGTACGGATGCAGGGTTGCGTCCGGGGCAGGTGCTGACGGTAACGGACAGCAGCGTGCCGTCGACGCTGCCGGGCGTGCTGCAGCAGCCGGTGGTGGTCATCCGCACCGGTTTCAGCGGCAGCAGGAAGGATGCGCTGAAAGTGTCGCTGGCAGCGGTACCATACAGTGAGACGCAGTGCTGGCGCCCGTCGCTGAAGCCGAGGCCGAAGGTGAGCGGCACGCTGACGGCGCGGGTCAGCAGCCCGAAGAGCGGGGATATGTATGCTCACCAGACGGCGGAAGGGTTGTACCGGGTGAAGTTCGACGCGGACCGGGACAGCAAACAGCAGGGTTACGAGAGCATGCTGCTGCGCCTGGCCAAACCCTACGGCGGTGACACCTACGGTATTCACTTCCCGCTGATACAGGGTACGGAGGTGGCGGTGGCGTTCCACGAGGGAGACCCGGACCGACCGTATATCGCCCATGCGCTGCATGACTCGCGGCACCCGGACCATGTGACGGACGCAAACAACACGCGTAACGTCATCCGTACGCCGGCGAACAACAAGCTGCGTATGGAAGATAAACGGGGCGAGGAGCACATCAAGCTCAGCACCGAGTACGGCGGGAAGACGCAACTGAACCTTGGGCATAATGTGGATGCACAGCGTGCGCTGCGGGGAGAGGGGGCCGAGCTGCGCACAGACGACTGGGTGGCGGTACGCGGCGGAAAAGGGGTTTTTATCACTTCGGACCGGCAGAGCAAAGCTTCGGACAGGATGCTGGAGATGAAAAATGCTGCCGCGCAAATGGTTCAGGCGCTGTCTGTGAGTGATGCCCTGGCGAATGCTGCCGATATCGCACAGGCCTGGCCGGCAGATTCAGATACAGCAAAGGCACTGAATACAGCGTTAAACACTCTTACTCAGCCAGGGATTGTGCTCAATGCACCGGAGCACATCAGCATCAGTAGTCCGAAGTCGGTGCGTCTGTCATCAGGCAGTGAAAGCGTGGGGCTGGTCGCGGGTGGTAATACAGATATCAGCGTGATGAAGAAATTTACTGCCGTAGCCGGGGAAGCCATCAGTCTGCTGGCCCTGAAGCTGGGTATACGTTTATTTGCTGCAAAGGGGAAGGTTGAAATCCAGGCCCAGGATGACGGGATAGACACCGTGGCGAAAAAGGACATTACCGTCACAAGCGTGGAGGGCAAAGTGGTCGTGACGGCAGCCGACGAGCTGGTGCTCAACTGCGGTGGAGCTTATATCAAACTCAGTGGCGGAAATGTGGAGATAGGCTGTCCAAAAAATATTCTGCTCAAATCTATCAACGTACAGAAATTAATGGCTGCGGATTACGATCTGCCAAAACCAGAGTTACCGAAAGGGTTTAATGATTTTTTTATCGCCAAAGATGAGGATTCCGGAGAGATTATGCCTTTCGTGCCTTATCGAATTAAAACAGGGGAGGGAAACGTATATGAGGGGGTAACGGATGCCGAAGGTAAAACCATTACCGTATATACCGCACAGCCTGAATCTTTAGATATCGAATTACTTTGATTTTTTAATTTTAAACAGGGAGGTGTTTATGGCAACAGGTGAAGAAAAAACTAAAACGTCTGCGCAAGGTTCGGGAAAAGTTGTTAAAGGTAAATACGATCCAGAACTTTATCTCCACCCAGGTAGCGCGACCATACTCTGTGTTGACGCAGGCGCTGAGAAAACAATTAAGGAGGAACATTACTTTTTATCAGGATTACTGGAAAAACAGCTACAGGCACAGAAAGATCTTGATGAAGCCAATTATGCGGCAATTCAACAAGCTGATAGCGTACCAGAAAGACAGCTTCAGAGTAAGGTAACAGAAGCATACGCCGCACTCAATAAAGCCAATAAAGCGTTTCGCCAGGAATTAATGACTCTCACGGCCAATGTCCCTGAAGGGGAACTTTTGGATGAAAAAATGAAGGAGAGTGCCATTGGCATCATGGAGTTAATTCCCCTTAATAAAAACTCTGTCACTGGATTCAAAAAAACTTATATTCGTTCTGATAAGATCAAAGAAGGTTGGCGCAGGTATAAGCTTAGCAATGTTGATAAAAAAACAGGTGAAGCTAGCTTTATTAAGTACCATGACAAAAATATCACTGCGCAAGATAAAAACGGAAAAACTGTTAATAAAACTGTGCGCCAGGCAAAAATAGACCCCCAGGAACTCAAAAAACAGCTGAAAGAAGCCTCTGTTAAATTCAATTTTGATATTTGTGAGGACAGCAACACAATTGTCAGCGATTGGGCAAAAGAGATGAATAAATCGCTGACCTGGCCGAAGGGAGGGAATACTGACGAGTCCGTCTATCATCAGTATGTTGATATTAGCGCTCAGGCCCAGCTCATGCGATTTAGCCATGGTGCAGGGGCATCCGTGGAATTTAATCCACTTCAGGGTAAGGTCGAAGGGAAAATTGAAGGGCACGCCAGCTTTGCGTTAGGTGAAGCGAAAGCAGAAAGCACTCTCTATGTTCCGGACAGATTAGGCATCAGTCTGCTGTTTCCGGCAAAAGCCGATACCCCACAAACACCTGGCGGTATCTGTAATATGGGGGCGCTGCGTTTTGCCCTGAAGATGGTGTTGTCCGGCAGTGTCGGAGCCAGTGTAGCCGTTGAGGTTGGCGCAACGCTCGACTGGAGTGGTGAAATGGGCAAAGGTTACGGTATTAAAGGCCGCCCTGCGGAGCTTCCTCCCCCGCCGCTACCGGGCAAACGAACAATTAATTTACATACTCCGGAAACGCCTGAAGCACAGGGCGGAGGAGAAATCGGCGCTTTTGTGGGTGCCCAGTTCGGGGGCAATATCAGCGGTGCCATAGAATGGTTCGACCCGCATCCTGACGACACGCCTCCGGCTAACGTCGGGAAGACGGACGATAAAACCATCGTCAGTAAAGAACGGAAATTTGCGGCAATTGCGAAGCTGGAACTGGGGGTATCGCTACAGGCGGGTGCCGGGGGAAGTGCGGTTTTCTACGTCACCTACATCCAGGGGCGTTTTCGTATTTTTTGTAAAGCGGCATTTTGCTGGGGAGCCGGTGCAAAGGGGAGTCTGGGGTTCGAGGTTGATAGCGGCTGCTATTTTGCCTTTATGAAAAGCTTTATGTATATGCTGCGCAGCGTTGATTATCAGAAGTTAGCCGACATGATGGAATTAGATGCCTTTCAGGCATTGTGCGCCATCCCCTTAATTATGGCGGCCCGTGGCGTCCAGGCGGCGGTCGTTATGGTCGGTGAGACAACGGATATCGTTTTTCAATTACTTAATGATTTAACTGAGGAAAATAATCGGGTTAAGCTGATGGAGAGTGTGCTGAATAACCCGGATCAGTTTAAATACTCGCCACCGGAAACCAAAGGCGCGCTGATAGCGCAGCTAATGGATATCAATTGGGCAGACCCTCTCGATCCGCGAAACCAAAACAATAACCCGCTCACGTTTAACTCCTGGAAGTTAGGACCAATGAAACGTCGTAAGCAGGCCATCTTCCTGGCGTTGAAATGGGTGCAGAGTAAAGCGGATTACGACAATGTTATGCAGCATATTACTGAAAGTCCGGGGGCGACAAAAGGTGACCGCATTAAAAATGAGCAGACGGTAATTACATTCCTTTCCGATGGTGAGAATGATTCTATATTTTTTACCCATTACGGTAAGAAACTACCTGAGTTATATAGCAATCTTCCTGACTGTATTGCACCAGAAGATCCGTTCAAACCGATACCCGATAAATTAATGGATCAGTATTTAGCGTTGATTGACCTGCAACAGACATATGACCCCATGAGTGATGACGGACAGACCAGAACGGCTTAATTAAGGATATCATAATGAATAAGCAATACTGCGCCGCGCTATTAGTAACAATCATTTTTTGTAATGGCTGTGATAACAGCACCAGTGCTGAAAACCAGCAGCTCACGCAGGCGCTGGTGAAGCGTTCGCTGGATAATATGGTCCCGGTCACGGGCGGTGAGTTTTTAATGGGGGATTTCGGCCCGCTGATTTGGGAAAAACTGCCCTTCAGCATGAACCAGGATGATAAATACCTGCATAAGGTCAGGCTGAGTGACTTTATGATCGGCAAATATAAGGTCACTCATAAAGATTATAATGAGTATATAAAAATCACCCATCATAAAAAGCTCACTTATATTGGTGGTGGAAAGTTACTGGCGGATGACGTGTCCGTCAGCGTCCCCTGGCAGATGGCCAAAGACTACTGCCTGTGGCTGGGTAAAATGTCGGGTAAACGGGTGGATTTACCCACTGAAGCGCAGTGGGAATACGCGGCCCGCTCCCGGGGACAGTATTTGCCCTATGCCACCAGTAACGGAAAAATAGAGCGCGGAGTCAATGTCCCCTCCTTTGATGAAAGAGCAAAAATGAATGATATAGGAGTACCCATTTACCCGGTCGGGAAATATCCCCCCAATCCACTGGGATTGTATGACATGGGACTAAGTGGTCTGGAGTGGGCTAATGACTGGTATGCAGCGGACTATTATGCGCACTCGCCGGTTGATAACCCGCAGGGACCGGAAACCGGCGACAGGAAGGTGTTAAGGGGGTACTCAGGAGGAGATTATCAGGCAGCTCTAACCATGTTTCGTAAGTCGAACTTTCCATCTCCGCTTTGGGACGGGCATAAGGCTGAGGATAATAAATTCCCCCCCAATTATGGCTTTCGCTGCGTGGTGAATAACGGATGACGGCGCATATTCTGAAGTTTCTTACCCCGGGAATATTTTTGCTGCTACTGACCGGCTGTGATAACAGCACCAGTGCGGAAAACCAGCAGCTCACGCAGGCGCTGGTGAAGCGTTCGCTGGATAATATGGTCCCGGTCGCGGGCGGTGAGTTTTTAATGGGGGATTTCGGTCCGCTGATTTGGGAAAAACTGCCCTTCAGCATGAACCAGGATGATAAATACCTGCATAAGGTCAGGCTGAGTGACTTTATGATTGGCAAATATAAGGTCACACATAAAGATTATAATGAGTATATTAAAATCACCCATCGGAAAAAACTCGTTTATCTGTGGAAGGGAAAAGTACTGGCGGATGATGTGTCCGTCAGCGTCCCCTGGCAGATGGCCAAAGACTACTGCCTGTGGCTGGGTAAAATGTCGGGTAAACGGGTGGATTTACCCACTGAAGCGCAGTGGGAATACGCGGCCCGCTCCCGGGGACAGTATTTGCCCTATGCCACCAGTAACGGAAAAATAGAAGAGGGTGTCAATGTCCCAACCTCTGATGAAAAATTGAAAATGACTGGTACGGGATTTCCTTACTACCCGGTCGGGAAATATCCCCCCAATCCACTGGGATTGTATGACATGGGACTAAGTGGTCAGGAGTGGGTTAATGACTGGTATGCGGCGGACTACTATGCGCACTCGCCGGTTGATAACCCACAGGGACCGGAGAGTGGCGACAGGAAAGTGCAGAGGGGCTATGCGGGAGGGGATTATCAGTATGCCCTGACCATGTTTCGAGAGTCAGATTTTCCTTCTCCGCTTTTAGACGGGCGTAAGACTGAAGATAATAAATTCCTCCCTAATTTTGTTTTTCGCTGCGTGGTGAATAACGGATGACGACGCATATTCTTAAAGTTATCACCCCAGGAATATTTTTGCTGCTACTGACCGGCTGTGATAACAGCACCAGTGCTGAAAACCAGCAGCTCACGCAGGCGCTGGTGAAGCGTTCGCTGGATAATATGGTCCCGGTCACGGGCGGTGAGTTTTTAATGGGGGACTTCGGTCCGCTGATTTGGGAAAAACTGCCCTTCAGCATGAACCAGGATGATAAATACCTGCATAAGGTCAGGCTGAGTGACTTTATGATTGGCAAATATAAGGTCACTTATAAAGATTATAATGAGTATATAAAAATCACCCATGGCAAAAAGCTTACTTATATCTTTGATGGAAAGTTACTGGCGGATAATGTGTCCGTCAGCGTCCCCTGGCAGATGGCTAAAGACTACTGCCTGTGGCTGGGTAAAATGTCGGGTAAACGGGGGGATTTACCCACCGAAGCGCAGTGGGAATACGCGGCCCGCTCCCGGGGACAGTATTTGCCCTATGCCACCAGTAACGGAAAAATAGAGCGCGGAGTCAATGTTCCCACCTTTGATGAAAGAGCAAAAATGAACGATGTAGGGATATCGATTTACCCGGTCGGGAAATATCCCCCCAATCCACTGGGGTTGTATGACATGGGGCTAAGCGGTGATGAATGGGCTAATGACTGGTATGCGGCGGACTACTATGCGCACTCGCCGGTTGATAACCCACAGGGACCGGAGAGCGGCGACAAGAAAATTATGAGGGGATACTCAGGAGGAGATTATCAATATGCCCTGACCATGTTTCGTAAGTCGAGTCTCCCTTCCCCACTTTTTGACGGGCATAAAGCAGAAGATAACGAATTCCCTCCCAATTTTGGCTTTCGCTGCGTGGTGAATGTGAAATAGCTTTCAGATAGATTGCGGAATAATAGATAAGTTTATCTGGCTCATTCGTTAAATAAATGAAAACTATCTTTTGCTCGGGTGGTGGTCAAAAAAAGTTACTCTCTAATTATTCGTGGTTTATTGGTGTGTTATATTAATTGCGTTAACGGCGTGACAAAATACATTAAGGTAAATGTATTTATTAAAAGGAGTTATCTCGTAAATTCCCCAACCGCAACCACAATCTCGCTTATTTTAAATTGCATCAAAATATAAATGATAAGTTAATAAGGTAATTAGCTATAAATACTTTTTGAATGCTGTTTCTATCTGTGTGTTTTTTGCGGTTTATTTATTTTATCAATGTTCGTACTGCTTATTTTGGAGTTGATTATGTCAAAAGGTTTTGTATTGTTGGGTGATAAAACAACGCACGGTGGAACGGTTATATCTGCATCTTCGACGATGTTTGTACAAGGAAAAACAGTGGCACTCCTGGGCGATATGGTTAGTTGTCCTATCCCTTTTCATGGCGTTAACCCTATCATTGAAGGCTCGCCAGAATGGTTTTCTGATGGGAAGCCGATAGTTGTCGATGGTTGTCGAAGTATGTGTGGATGTCAGGTTATTTCAAGCGCACCGGAAGCATCAATAGGATAAAATCATGGGCTGGGAACGCCATAATATTTTGACACCTAAAGAGCCTGAGACGTTGTCGCTCTGGCGCTGGATAATCGCTGGTTTATTATCATTACTGGCGGGTATCTTATTTTTTGTGTTACATGCGAAAAAATATGTGCTTTTCTTGGGTGAGTTTAACATTTGGCTGGTTACATTATTTCCGGTGGTTCTATGGATACTACTAGCCAGTTTGAGGGGGTATTTATACAGCCGGGCACTAGAGGAATTTGAATTTTTGCAAAAGGAAATTTTATTTGCTCAGAGCAAATGGCAGTTATGGGGAGAACGTTCGTTTGTTGTGCTCAATAGTTGTGTATTGTTACCGGATAAAATCACCGTCGCATTTCTTGCAAATCAATCAAAGAATCTTGAAAACCAATATGGACTGGTTCGTCGTATCGACTATTTACCGCAGGTTAAAAATCAATACCATGCTACAACTGTTTTACTTAACTGTATAAGTGAGTCACTCAATGTATTGCCGACAGCTATACCTCTGCATGTAACATTCATCACAGATGCTCCACCAGAAATGCGTCGTTTGCTGAATGTGAACTTTCACAGTATTTGGCAGGCAAGTTTACCGGGCAGACCACAGCCTTCCTCTGTACGAGTAGAAACGCAATTCCCTTGTTATCGACTGGACGTTAATCTGAAAAATGCAGAAGTCAGAAGCGATCTTGTTCTGGTTTTGCAATTTAATGGGCAAAATAGTTACTCCGATGGAATGGCTGCTTTTCTCTTAGTCAGCGATGACGTCGCACGTAATTATAGTCTTAAGGGAAAATGTCGTTTGTTACGTCCGATGCCATTGGATAAATCATGTCTGACACAAGATCTAACCACTTTCTTCACTACTCAGGTTTGTGCGAAAAATGCAAAGGCGATTGTATCTGATTGCCAATCAATTGATTCGCTGAATGTGCAGTTATATCCGATGGGGCATAGCTATGGCGCTCACTGGCAGGTGGATAATAGTGTCATTCTCGAAAAATACATGGGAATACCTGGCCCTTTTTCAGGATGGTTATGTGCTGGCGTAGCATCTGATATGGCGCAACATTACACAGACTCATATTTAGCCGTTTCTGTTCAGGATGAACAGTCATATATCTGTACCGTTTTACCCTGGAGTGAGAATGAATACGACAAGCCATCTGTGGCGTAAGGGAAGTCTGTGTGTTCTGATAGTGGCATTTTTGGGGGGACTGGCATGGCTGGTTATACGGTATGGCGATCTGCTGGGGGCTGATTCACCGGCTAAAAAATTACTCTTAGCGAGTTTGACGATAATATTGGCTATTTTGTTCCGTATGTCGCCAGTTTTCACTCGTTACGTAAATCAACGACAGCATCGGGTAGAAGAGGAAAAAAAGGGGGCCTTTCCCGCGAATGAAAACCGAATAGCGCAAACAGTCTCCGGTAGTCTTTTGGTTGAAGAACTGCGCCACGTGCTTAACACTAATTATGGTCGTCGCTGGCGCGCCAAAACCCGCATCCTGCTGGTGATGGGGGATGCCTCTCAGGTTGATCAACTGGTGCCTAAACTCACCTCTCAGCGCTGGGCTGAAGGTGATGGTGTGGTGTTAATTTGGGGGGGAGATCTGGCTGACACGCCGGATGTCACCTTGTTCAATGCGATACGCAAGCTGCATCGACGCCCACTGGACGGGGCGGTATGGGTAGGTAACCACTTCCAGCAACAGGATGTGCTGGTTCACACCGATCCCATCACTCCCTTAACAGCACAACAGATGGACGACGTTGCTCGCCATCTTCAGGCTATTTTTACCACGCTTCGCTGGCGTATTCCGTTATATCTCTGGTCGCTGCATGGTACTCACTCTGCACATGATGGGGTAGATGCTCAGTCCGCAACCTGTTTGTTGTCACCGGGATGTACCCCGGCATTATGTCGCTTGCAGCTTACCTCGTTGGCTTCACAACTGGCGCAGCAGGGAACGCAGCTGCTCACGCTAAATATTCGCGATAACTTCTTACTGAAAATGGCTAATTTGCTGACGCATAGCGCCGCAGCCATTAGCGATTCGCTAACCACCTTTTTCAGCGCTCATCGCACCCTCCCGCTGGCAGGCGTGATTTTTAGCCTGTCTGTAGAAGGTACTACGTCGCGTGTGGTGCATGCCTGGACGGGTGATGAGCGCTGGCGTGCGCTGCTTGATTCACTCCCCGCATTACCTGCTGAACTAAAGGCACAGCGCACAGGCCGTTCAGGGATGCGTGTGCTGGCAGTCGGTACTGCCGGTCTAATGTTGCTGTGGGGCGCGGGAATGGTGGTCTCATTTCTGGCTAACCGCAGCCTGGTGGTGGAAAGCCGGGATCAAGCTAAGCTGGCTGCCGGTCAGGATAAACCGCTCGCTGAGCGCCTTTCGGCGCTGTCCGCGCTGCAGCAAACGCCTGGTAAACTGCGCTGGCGCCAGCAGAATGGGGTTCCGTGGTATTACCGCTTTGGCTTAAGCCAGAACGATGTGTTGTTGGATGCGCTGTGGCCGAGTTATGCACGTATCGCTATCCCGCTCTTGCGTGATGAAGCCGCAAAGCATCTTACTCAGGAACTCACGGCATTAACCCGGCTCGCGCCAGACAGCCCTCAGTTCGCTGGACGGGCGAAGAATGCCTACAACCAGCTGAAAATGTACTTGATGCTTTCCCGGCCAGAGCAGATGGAGGCGTCATTTTTTAGCCAGACGTTGATGAAAGACTGGCCTGAGCGGTCAGGGATGTCACAGGCATCATGGCAGGGCGTAGGGCCAGGGCTGTGGCGATTCTGGGGGCAAAATCTGCCTGCGCATCCTGAATGGACGCTGGCGGCGGATAAAAATCTTATTAGCCAGGTGCGTACGCTGTTAATTCGTCAGATGGGGATCCGCAACGGTGAGGCTGCGCTGTATCAAAAAATTATTGAGCAGGTGACCCCGCATTACACCGATCTTCGTCTGGAGGATATGACCGGTGACACCCGTGCGGAGAGCGTATTTTATACCCGAAGTACGATTGCTGGCGTATATACCCGTAAAGCCTGGGAAGAGGAAGTGTTACCGGCGATAGAAAAAGTAGTGAATAACCGCCGGGAAGAGGTGGATCAGGTGCTGGGTGATGATACGCATTCCGCAAGCGATCCGCTCTCCCCGGAGGCGCTAAAAGCGCGCCTTAGCGAGCGTTATTTCACTGACTTTGCCGGGAACTGGCAGGATTTTCTCAACAGTTTGCGCTGGAAGCGCAGCCAGACTTTGAGTGACGCTATCGATCAACTGACGTTGATTGCCGATGTTCGTCAATCACCTCTGGTTGCGCTAATGAACACACTTTCAGTACAAGGGCGTACCGGATTCACCGGAGAAGCGTTGTCGGACTCACTGGTGAAGTCAGCAAAAGATCTGTTTAAAACCAAAGAGAACCAGACGATTGATCAGCATGCGCGCGAAGACGGCCCCATGGCGGACACGTTCTCGCCGGTTCTCGCCTTGATGGACGATAAATCAGGTGGGCAGGATCTCAGCCATCTGAGTCTGCAAACCTACCTGACGCGAGTTACCCAGGTACGGCTGAAACTCCAGCAGGTGACCAATGCCGCCGATCCGCAGGGCATGAGCCAGGCGCTGGCACAAACGGTATTTCAGGGGAAAACCGTCGATCTCACCACCACGCGTGACTATGGCAATCTGGTGGCTGCGAGTTTAGGGCAGGCATGGAGTGGGTTTGGTCAAACCTTGTTTGTCCAGCCGCTGGAGCAGTCATGGCAGCAGGTTTTGCAGCCGACGGCAGCCGGGCTGAACGCGCAGTGGAAGGCGCTGATTGTTAATGACTGGAACAATGCATTTGGCGGTCGTTACCCGTTTAGTGACGTAGGAAGTGAGGTCTCGTTGCCGCTACTGGCCCAATATTTGCGCAATGATAACGGTCGGATCCCGCAGTTTCTCGAAAGTCACTTAAGCGGTGTGCTGCATAAACAGGGCAGCCACTGGGTTCCTGATACGGTGAATGCGCAGGGGCTGGTATTTGATCCGGTATTTCTTGAGACGATGGATACGCTAAGCCAGCTTGCGGATGTGGCATTTACCCGTGGTGAAGCCGGTTTACGTTTTGAGCTACGCCCCGGAACCGCGCGTGATGTCATGCAAACCGATCTGGTGATTGACGGTCAGAAACTCACCTACGTCAATCAGATGCCGATATGGAAAAACATTGTCTGGCCGGCGGATACAGAAGCATCGGGCGCAACCTTAAGCTGGGTGAGCACGAAAACGGGGACCCGAATCTACTCCGATAATCCAGGAACCTGGGGCTGGATAAGGCTGCTTGAGAAAGCGGAGATTACCGATAATGCCGGGGTTAACAGCGGCATTAACCTGCGCTGGACTGCCCAGGATGGCCTTCCGCTGAACTATACGCTGAGAACGGAAGCCGGTGATGGTCCGCTCGCATTACTCCAGCTACGCGATTTTGAATTACCCGAGAATATTTTTGTTATAAGCAGTCAGACTTCATCAGAGGAACAAGAATGAGCGCCCTGAATCGTCTCCTGGCAGCCAGTATGACTTCGCCAGATGAACAACAGCGGTTGATGGAACAGGCGCAAGCGCAGACTGTGCTTTGGCAGAACTGGCTACTGCCGATTTCCGAGGTGAGTCCTGGCGGCGAAGATCCTGGTTATGATGATGATTTTCAGCGTATGAGAGAAGAGGTCAATAAACTCTCCGGCGCACAAACCGATCTCATCATTGCGCTGGCAGAAAAGCTTCTGACCACCACCAGTAAGGATGTTCGCGTCGTAACCTATTACACATGGGCTCGTTTGCATCGGAATGGTGAGTCTGGCCTCGCTGATGGCCTGACCTTACTGGCAGGTCTGATGCAACGTTATGGCGATAACCTGCATCCTTTAAGAGCTAACAGCCATAAGGCGGCTCTTGAATGGCTGGCTGGCGGACGGATGCTGGATAGTCTGGCACGTTACCCTGAAGTCTCACGACCCGATGCGCAACGAATTACCGGTGCGCTGATATTACTGCAGCAGATGTTTAGCCAGCGGGAGGAGAACCTTCGCCCTGGACTCGGAGCGCTGTATAGCGCCCTGGAGAATCGTCTGGTGCAATCAGGCGGTGCTCAAGCACTGGTACCGCAAAACATCGGGGTCCAGTCGGGTCGACAAAGCGCAGAAGCGCCAGCGCTCAAAAGTATTGCTTCCGGACGAGAACTGCTTGAGCAGACGCGAGTGCTGGCGAAATATCTCCGCGATCAACCCGACGGTTGGCTGGCGGCGCATCATTTGATGAAAAGCGTGCGGCTGGATACTGTCTGTCAACTTCCACCGCCCGATGGCGCAGGGCGTACGCGTCTTATCCCCCCCAAGAGTGATTACCGAGCCCAGCTCAAGCGTCTGTACTTGCAACAAAGTTGGACAGAGCTGATTGAGTTAACGGACAGTTTATTTGCAGAGGGGGTCAACCACTTCTGGCTGGATGTGCAGTGGTATCTTCATCAGGCGGTCAGTCGGGCAGGTACGCCGTGGGATAAATATCCTGAAATTATTATCAGCGATCTGAAGATGCTGCTGCATCGAATGCCGGGTCTGGATACGCTGGCATTTAACGACGGTACTCCCTTTGCCGATGATGTCACCCGCGAATGGATAACCCGTGATGTTATGCAGGAGAGTGACTGGCAGACAGAGAACATCACGGCGGTTTCTGCCGGGGCTGACGACGATATTTTGCTACTGGAAAGCGAGGCTCTGGCGCTAGCAGATAGCGAAGGGATTGAGGCGGCGCTTGCCTGGCTTCAGGCTCGGCCCGGTATTATTTCGGTTCGCCAGCGCTGGCTGCGCCAACTGTTGATGGCTCGCCTGACTGAACAATGCGGCCGCAACGATCTCGCGCTGCATTTGCTTGGGGAGCTAAATACGGCAGCGCAGTCTCTTATCCTCGAACAGTGGGAACCTGAACTGTTATTTGAAGTAAAAGCGAGACGCCTGAAATTACTGCGTTTAAAAGCCAACCGTAGTGAAAGTGATAAAACCCGTCTGGCGCAAGAAATGGACGCACTGTTGTCCGGATTGATCGCCATCGATCCCGCCAGGGCAGCCGTCTTATGCGGCTGAAGCAAAAACAGAAACAGAATAAGCGAACGGTGAAATGGAAGATTTAACTCTGCGTTATTATGATGCGGAAATGCGTTATTTAAGGGAAGCAGCAAAAGAGTTTGCTCAGGCGCATCCGGATCGGGCCGCTATGTTGGATCTGGACAAAGCGGGAATACCCGATCCCTATGTTGAACGATTATTTGAAGGTTTTGCATTTTCCATGGGGCGACTCCGCGCCAAAATTGACGATCATCTTCCTGAGTTTACCGAAGGTTTGATGAGTCTGCTGTGGCCACATTATTTACGTACTGTTCCTTCTTTAAGCATTGTTGAGCTTTTGCCCGACATTAATGTACTGAAAATGAATGAACGGGTGAGTGCGGGATTTGGCGTACTCTCTCAACCAGTTGGCCCTAAGAAAACGATTTGCCAGTACCGTACCACACAGCCAGTGGCGCTTAATCCGTTGCGTATCACGGCGGTGAATCTGGATGCTGAACCTGACGGCCGTTCTGTTATTCGTATCCGATTTACCTGTAATCCCCAGATGGATTGGTCACAAACTGATGTTAAAAATCTGAGTCTCTACTTGTGCGGTGACGCACCGGTAACACATGCCCTGCATCTGGCATTAACAAAACGCCAGGCCTCTCTCCATCTAAGATTACCTGGCAACTCTGAACGTATTCGCCTGGATGGCTATTTTTCACCAGGAGGATTTACCGAGGAAGATTGTCTTTGGCCGAAGGGGGATACTGTTTTTGGCGGCTGGCAGCTATTGCTTGAATATTTTACTTTTCGTGAAAAATTTATGTTTGTCCATCTTAATGGTCTGGATGAGATAACTTTTCCAGCAGGGATAAATGAATTTGAAATAGAAGTAGTGCTTAATCAACAATGGGATTCTGAACTTCCAGTAAGCAGCGAAAATATACGTTTGCATTGTGTGCCGGTTATTAATTTATTCACCATGGAGGCTGACCCGTTGGTCGTTAATGGGTTAGAAAGTGAATATTTATTGCGTCCGCGAAGATTGCAGGATGGGCATACCGAAATCTACTCTGTGGATGCAGTTTCGGGGTCGCAACGAACGCGTAGCGCTGTCTATGTTCCGTTCACTAGCTTCCGCCATAAAGGGGGACTAATGCACCGTAACGCACCGGAGCGTTATTACCATACCCGCGTCAGACGTGGCGTGGCGGGCCTCTATGACACATGGTTGATTTTGGGAGGCGATGCCTGGGAGCAAGAGCGTATCGCGGAACACGAAACGTTGTCATTGAAAGTGACCGGGACCAACGGTCAATTACCTCGGCGGGCTTTGCAGAGCGCTTTGCTTAATCGGTGTGAACAAATTCTCCAGACGCCGCTTGCGGTACGCAATCTGTGTAAGCCGACCTTACCTGCTTATCCGCCTGCCGAGGACCGCTTTCACTGGCGAGTATTGAGCCATTTAGGATCCAGTTTTCTGAATATGATGGCCAGCGCAGAAGTGCTCAAGGGAACGTTGTCTCTCTATAACTGGCAGGATGATGAACTTAATTACCGTCGTCTGGATGCCATTATGGATGTCCAACAGCATGAAATTCAGCGCTTTGAAAAAGGGTTTTTGCTTCGCGGTGTAGATATTGAAGTCACGCTTGATGAGAACGGATTTACAGGCGAGGGTGATATTCATCTGTTTGGCGAAATGCTTAACCGTTTTTTTGCATTGTACGCGGATATTCATTTGTTTAATCAGCTTACTTTAATCATTCAGCCGGCAGGGAAAAGCTTGCGATGGAAAGAGAATCACAATCAGCGACTACCCGGTTGCTAAATTCGCTTGGCGAAAACCTACCGCGAACAAACTTTTATCGCTTCTGCCAGTTACTGGAGCAGTGGAATCCGCACATGCCCTGCCCGGGAAGCCAGCAGAGTCCACGGTATGATGTCATTCGCTTTCGCCCTCATCCTGGGATGGGATTTCCGGCGGGAGAGCTAAAAAGTGCCGAATATCATCCTGAGCAAACAACGTTTCCGCCCACGGTTCGCATCACCTTTATGGGGCTTTATGGTGTGGAATCACCTCTGCCGACAACCTATCTGGATGATATTGCCCAAAGGCAGGAGGGGGCGGATGTTGCCGCTGAGTTCCTGGATATTTTCAATCATCGTTTAATTGCGCAGTTTTACCGTATCTGGCGTAAATACAGCTATCCAGCGACTTTTCGTCCCGGAGGTACGGATGAGACGTCACAGTATTTGCTCGGGTTGACGGGGCTGGGGATCCGAGGTTGTGCAACGCAAACAGGTACGCCGGTCTCTCGTTTTCTGGCTTTGTTGGGAATAATGAGAATGCCGACGCGCACGCAGGAAGGCATCGCCGCGCTGGTGTATTTACTCTCGCCAACAACGAAGGTGACCGTGACGCCTCATGATAAGCGAGTCATCTTGCTGGATAAGGCGTTAACAATGCGCTCACGACAACCTGTTAGCCTCTATTCCCGCCCAGTGATGGGACAAAGCGCCGTGGATGTTAACAGTCAGGTGCTGATTACGCTGACCACGGATAACCGCGAGGAGATACGTGACTGGCTACCTGGTGGTCAGCTAAACGGTGATTTTTTAGCGCTAATGCATGTTTATTTAGGTGCCAGAGTAAACGCGAGGCTGCAATTACGCATTCCTCGCTCGGCACTTGCGGATGCTCAACTGACCAGTAGCAAAAGTGAACGAGCCGTACAGCTCGGTCGTACAGCGGTGATGCGGCTGGATAATACGAATAACGCAGAAGCAATGAATCAACTTATAACCATTAAACTTGGACTCTGGCAGAGTCTTAAACAAAATATTCAGCGGAGGGAAGCCGATGAGACTGGCGATTATCGCTATTAACGTTGCCGTAATAACCGGAATAGCCAGTTTACTAACCGGATGTGGTTTGACGCAAACGGTATCTGAAAGCACGGTATCATTAACTAAGTCAATTTTTTATAAGGAAATAAAAACGCTGCATTTAGATTTTCTGGCAAGAGAAGCGGTAAATAAAAATGCGCAGGGTATCGCACTTTCAACGGTTGTACGTATTTATCAACTAAAGGATCGTAAGGCATTTGATTCTGCAAATTATCAGTCATTATTTGCAGAGGATAGCACTGTGGTGAAAGCAGATTTAGTGGCACAAAAAGATATCAGGGTCCGTCCGGGGGAAAGCGTTACGCTCGATATTCCATTAGAAACAGAAGCACAATATATCGCTGTAGCAGGCATGTTTATTTCCCCCGAACAATCTGAAGATTCATGGCGAGTAGTATTAAGCCGTGAGGACCTTGATCCTGATAAGGCGCGGATTATTGAATTGAAAACTCAGGGACTGGCGCTCATGCCACTGGAGGACGAATAATGGTCAGACAACCTTCTCTGTATGACATTTTACTCGGGAATTTCGAAGGGGGGCTGCCTTTGCAGGCGGTCAGCGAAAACACACAGGTCATTCTGTCTGTTCTGGACAATATGCAACGCATTCTGAACACTCGCGCTGGCAGCCTCAAGCATCTCCCCGACTACGGCCTGCCAGATATGACGAAGATCCTCCAGGGTATGCCGGGGACAGCCCACCAACTTATAGGAACGCTTTCTCAGGTATTGCTGAAGTATGAGCCACGACTCAAAGGTATTCAGGTCACGATGCAGGAACAGGAAGCGCCGGGGCATTTACGTTATTCCATCGATGCTGAACTTCATGATCTTGGCGTTGTTCGCTATGGCACAGATTTTACCCCTGAGGGGCGAGTACTGATTCGTCACTTAAAAAGGCAGGGTTGGCTTGATTCTGGAGTTTATTAACATGGATAAAAACCGAATCAGTACGGGCAGCGATCCGCGTACTTTCGCAGAGTTTGGGGTGCTGCGGGATGAAATCAACAAGCTGACGCACCCTGCGCGTCCGGATGTTGACTGGCAAAAGGTTGAGCAGTTAAGCCTGGCGTTGTTCCGTAACAATGGGATCGAACTACAAACCCTTGCCTGGTATACCGTCGCCAGAATACGTAATGCGGATCTTATAGGGCTTGCTGAAGGTTGCGAACTCCTTGAAGCTTTACTCACGTATCACTGGACTACAATATGGCCGCAACAAACCCATGCGCGCATTGACATACTGGCCTGGCTGTCGACCCGACTACAGCAAGAATTGCGTACATTGACGCTGTCATATGCTGATCTCGCGACGGTGTATCGGGTTGAAAAAAGTTTGAAACAGGCCTGTGAAGTATTGCAACGCCTTGAATTGAAGGCGCTAAGCAAACTGGAAACCGTTGTTGCCTGGATGCACAATGCGGCTTTGCGACTGGAGACGTCTGAAGCAGAGTCGGGAGCCGCAGTCGTGATGGCATCCGCACCTGCCTCTGGCGAGCATAAAGAAATGTGCGCTGTTACGGTAAATAATATCTCGACTTCCTTACCTCAACTGGTATTTGTGGTCAATGAAACTGCACCATCCGAGCAAGTGAATACCGCAGGTTTTACCACTCATGTTTCTTCCGGGCGCCGACAGATGTTGCAGGGTTTTGCGACTGGCGTGCTGTTCGCCGCTGTGGTGAGTGTTGGTATTGTTTGGGGGATCAACGCTATGCAGGCTTCGCAGTATGACGTGGTGCAACCGTTACCGATGTCACTGACGCCTGCACAGTTGTCGGTCTTGAAGCAATCTTCAGACCTGGATGAGAAAAAACAGAATGTTTTGGCTTCTACGCAGAAGCAGCTCGATGTTTTACATCACCAGCAACCTTTGTGGTCAAGGGAATATGCCTCAGCGATCGCGCAGCAGGCAGCTACTCTGTGGCCAGAAGAAGCACAGGCTGCTGAGCTCGTCAGCGGATTATATAAACAGTGGGCTACCGAAGCGTTGCCGGATGGCGCATTACAGAACTGGCATCATGCACAGCTGGGGCTGGAGACGTTAACTGCCCAGCTAAATGCGCTTGATGAGCGTAAGGGGAAATATTTAACCGGTTCGGAATTGAAGTCCGCGATTTTTGCTATTCGCCGTCAACTGGATGAAACGCCACCGCCAGAAGAATTACTGCGTAAAATGGACGTAGAATTGAAAACACAAGGGAGTATATCGCCAGCTTTATATCAGCAGCTTGATATGCGCCTGAATCAGCTTCTCAATCGTTATGCGTTGTTGAAACAAAGCGTTAAACGGAGCGAATAATCGCACGACGTTTAATGAATAGCCTGTAGTCCCAGAAAGCAAAAAACCAGCCCGTAGGCTGGTTTTTCTAAATAGTGGTGCCCGGACTCGGAATCGAACCAAGGACACGGGGATTTTCAATCCCCTGCTCTACCGACTGAGCTATCCGGGCAACGAGGCGCATTAAAACCGATTCGCTTCTTTTCGTCAACGAAATTTCTTCAAATCAATGCAGACTGCACAATCTATCACCACATTGCTGGTATTGCACGCATTCTCAGGCAAAAAATGCCGTCCACGCGGCGGAAAGCGGCATGGCCAATAGCAGGGCAGGTAGCATGTTCACGACGGCAAACATTTTAATTCCGCAGATACGCAAGCCGGTTGCCAGCAACAGCAAGCCACCTACGGCGCTAAAGTCAGCCATCATGGCTGGCGTCGTCAAAGGCAAGATCAGCGCGGCGCAGGCGGCGAGCGTCAGCTGGATTGCCAGCATCGGCACACAAATGGCGGATACCGCAATCCCCAGCGAACAGGCGAAGATGATAGCGGTGAAGAAATCGAGAAACGACTTCGCGATTAAAATATTCGGATCGCCGGTCATTCCTTCATGTATCGCCCCAAAGATCCCGGTGCCGCTGGCACAAAACAATACAATGATGGCGACAAAGCTTTGAATAAACGATTCGTGCGTTGCATTGGCATCTGACTTTGAGAAAAGCTGCTGCGCTTTGGCGACCGCCGCATTAATCCCTTTTTCCAGATGGCACAACTCGCCAATCAGTGCGCCGACCAGCGTTGCCAGCACCATAACCGGCAGGTTGGCGCATTTGATTACCAGCAAGATACCAATGCCCAGAGAAGCCAGTCCGAAAATAGAGGTCATTGAGACCCGAATGCGTTCGGGTAAATGCTGGCTGAGCAGCGTGCCGAGAACGCCACCAAGTAAAATAGCGCTGGCATTAATAAAAGGTCCGATTACCACATGAGCTCCTGCATACCCGTTATCGTCTTGATGATGAAGGCAATTTTCGGGGTATATTTATGTTTTCAGATTGCATTATTATGACGCTATTGTCCGGCAAAATGCTTGTTTATCTGTGGGGATATGCATAGGATTTTGTCTTGCGCCTGGTAGTGAAAGGTGACATGATTGCGCGAATTTTCTCCTGTCTGAATGGGGTTGCCTGGGATGAATCAATTCCCCCTACATCACCTTCAACATCGCCTTTTTGCGCGACGTTCTCCCCTTTCTACGACACATCCTCATTCTCCCTCCATGCGGTGACGGCGGCGTACGCTCACTGCAGGATAACAGTAAGATCAGAGGCTATCTGCTTTTACTGATGTCTGGCGGTCGGGGCTGGTAACCAGTTTGACCAAACATTTCGTGGGATAACGCCGTGTGGCATTGTCCGGGACTTTGACTTTCCCGAAACGGGTTTTTGCGCTTATGAAATCAATGAAAATTGCCGCCAGTGGTGAACTGGTCTCTTGTCTGTCTACCCATCGTCAGGTGGTGTCACTGGACGGTACCGATTTTACTGATGTTGCGGCAGTCGTCATTACCGTTGCGGACAGCCGCAGCGGGATCCTCGCGTTGCTTAAACGCACAGGTTTTCATTTACCGGTGTTTATTTTCTCAGAGGTTACTGTCGAATTACCTGCGGGTGCAGAGGCGGTTATTGGCGGTAACGCACAGGACTGGCTGGAGCTGGAGTCCGCCGCATGTCGTTATGAGGACGATCTGTTGCCACCATTTTATGACACGCTGACGCAGTATGTCGAAATGGGCAACAGTACCTTTGCCTGCCCAGGCCATCAGCACGGTGAATTTTTTAAGAAACATCCTGCCGGACGGCATTTTTATGAGTTCTTTGGCGAGAATTTGTTTCGCGCGGACATGTGCAATGCTGACGTCAAGTTGGGCGATTTGCTCATTCATGAGGGGTCGGCAAAGCATGCGCAGAAGTTTGCGGCAAAAGTGTTTAATGCAGATAAAACATACTTTGTGCTGAACGGCACCTCTGCTGCCAATAAAGTCGTGACCAACGCGTTACTGACGCGTGGCGATCTGGTGCTGTTTGACCGTAACAATCATAAATCAAACCACCATGGTGCGCTGATCCAGGCCGGCGCTACTCCAGTCTATCTGGAGGCGGCGCGTAACCCGTTTGGCTTTATTGGCGGCATTGATGAGCACTGCTTTAATGAAGCATATCTGCGTGGGCAGATACGCGATGTCGCACCACATAAAGCCGACCAGCCGCGCCCGTTCCGTCTGGCGATTATCCAGTTGGGAACCTATGATGGGACCATTTATAACGCGCGACAGGTGATCGACAAGATCGGCAGTTTGTGCGATTACATTTTGTTTGACTCTGCCTGGGTTGGTTACGAACAATTTATCCCGATGATGGCGGATGGCTCGCCATTGCTACTGGATCTCAAACCCAACGATCCCGGGATTTTTGTCACCCAGTCGGTGCACAAACAGCAGGCCGGGTTCTCACAAACCTCGCAGATCCACAAAAAAGATAACCATATTCGCGGCCAGGCGCGTTTTTGCCCGCATAAACGGTTGAACAATGCTTTTATGCTGCACGCCTCCACCAGCCCGTTTTACCCGCTATTTGCCGCGCTGGACGTTAACGCAAAAATCCATGAAGGTGAGAGCGGACGCCGGTTATGGGCGGAATGCGTGGCGTTAGGAATTGAGGCACGTAAAGCCATTATCGATCGCTGTAAGCTGATTCAGCCCTTTATTCCCCCGATGGTGGGGGGGAAGCCCTGGCAGACATACCCGACGCAGGTTATTGCCAGCGAGCGTCGCTTCTTTAGCTTTGAGCCGGGAGCAAAATGGCATGGTTTTGACGGCTATGCGAGCGATCAGTATTTTGTCGATCCGTGCAAACTGCTGCTGACCACGCCGGGAATTGATGCGCAAACTGGGCAGTATACTGACTTTGGTATACCAGCGACGATCCTCGCACACTACCTGCGAGAGAATGGTATTGTGCCGGAAAAATGCGACCTCAATTCAATCCTGTTCCTGCTGACGCCAGCAGAAAGCGCAGAGAAAATGGCGCAGCTGGTGGCGATGCTGGCTCAGTTTGAACAGCACATTGAGAACGATACGCCGCTGGCAGATGTGCTGCCCACAATCTTCAACAAATACCCGATGCGCTATCGGGATTACACGCTGCGTGAACTGTGTCAGGAAATGCATGACCTGTACGTGAGCTTTGATGTGAAGGATCTGCAAAAAGCGATGTTCCGTCAGGAGAGCTTACCCGCTGTTGCCATGAACCCGCAGGATGCCAACAGTGCTTATATCCGGGGAGATGTTGAGCTGGTGCGCATTAGTGATGCTGCCGGTCGTATCGCGGCAGAAGGTGCGTTGCCTTATCCTCCCGGCGTGTTGTGCGTAGTACCCGGTGAAGTGTGGGGCGGAGCGGTACAGCGTTACTTCCTGGCGCTGGAAGAGGGCGTTAATCTGCTGCCGGGCTTCTCACCTGAACTGCAAGGGGTTTACAGTGAAACGGATGCCGACGGTATTAAGCGTCTGTACGGATATGTTCTGAAATAAAAAACGGATCGCGCGGCCGATACATTTCCGGCAAAAAAAGGGTCACCGTCAGGTGACCCTTTTTAATCAATGAAGATTAGTGTGCGATAGTCTGCGTGCCAGCCGGAGTGCGAACGTGTTTGTACTTAAACAGTGCGACGAAGGCAAAGGCCAGGAACAGTGAGTAGCCCGCGAAGATCAGCCATACGCTCTGCCAGTCAGTAATGCCGTTCAGTGTGAAGTGTTCCACCACTTTACCGCTCACCAGACCACCCAGAATACAGCCAAAGCCGTTGGTCATCATCAGGAACATACCCTGTGCACTGGCGCGAATTTCCGGACGAACTTCTTTTTCCACGAACACCGAACCGGAGATGTTGAAGAAATCGAAGGCGCAGCCGTAAACAATCATCGACAGAACCAGCAGCACGGTACCGAACGGAGTCGGGTCGCCGTACGCAAACAGACCAAAACGCAGCATCCACGCCACAATACTGATCAGCATAACGTTCTTAATACCGTAACGGCTTAAGAAGAACGGGATGGTCAGGATAAACAGGGTTTCTGAAATCTGCGAGATGGACATCATGACTGACGCATGCTCGACGATGAAGCTACCAGAGAACAGCGGGTTATTATCGAAGCTGTGCAGGAAGGTATTACCGAACATGTTGGTAATTTGCAGTTCTGCGCCCAGCATCATCGAGAAGATGAAGAAAATTGCCATACGCTTGTTTTTAAACAGGGCGAAGGCATCCAAACCCATCATTGATGTCCAGCTCTGATTTTTCTGCTGATTAGCAACCGGAATATGCGGCAGCGTCAGGGTGAACAGTGCCAGTACCACGGACAGAATTGCGCCGATATACAGCTGCATATGGCTCAGTTCAAAGCCTGAGAAGCTTACCGCCCACATGGCCAGAATAAACCCGATGGTGCCCCAGATACGGATTGGCGGGAAGTCGGTGACAATATCCATCCCGGCAGACTGCAGGCGATAGTAAGAAATAGTGTTGATTAACCCCAGCGTTGGCATATAGGCCAGGGAGTTAAGCAGGATCACAAAGAACATGGCTCCAGGCGTGGTGACCTCGGCGGCAGCGAACAGCGTACCCGCACCCACCAGGTGGCAAAGAGCATAAACCCACTTGGCACTGATCCATTTGTCGGCGACGATACCTAACAGCGTAGGCATAAATACGGCGGCAATCCCCAGCGAGCTATAGACTGCGCCAATAGAGGCACCGTCGAATTTAAGGGTGACAAACATATAAGAGCCGAGGGTCGTGAGCCAACTACCCCACAGGCAGAACTGCAGAAAGGAAAGGACTTTCAGCTGCAGCTTAAGATTCATGTTAATTTCCTCACATCGTAATGCGGATGGATGTTTTAAAAAGCACATTTGCCGTTTCAATATGATGTGATTCTATCAATGAGAAGGGGTGTTTTTTTGTTAGCTGTGACAAATATTTGCAAACAATTTCCAATTGCAAAGCAAAATAGTGACGGAGTTAACGCTTTTACCCTCTTCTGCCGCCAGCTTCACGCGGCCGAAGAGGGTAAACATTACCGACGTCGATAGGATTTTTGTGCAGAATTGACCTTATAAAGGTAGCGGCGTGATTCCGCCGACGGATGTCGGGTGGTTAATGTTTGATAAACGTCACCCGGCGACATGCTGTTGATGATATTTGCTGCCTGAATTTTATCGCTGGAGAACACACGCAGCACGCTGCCTGCCCCACCGTTATACGCGGTAATGACGGCGTAACGACGTGAGGTTGGGTTATCGATTCCGCCCAGGTAGACATTGTTGAGCATCGCCAGATAGGCGGTACCGGTATCAATGTTGTTGGCCGGGTCAAACAAGAAGCTACGGCTTGGCGTACCGGAACGGCCCTGTGAGCGGAATACATCCTTCCCGGCGCTGTGCTGCACGACCTGCATCAGGCCCAGTGCATCAGCATGGCTGACCGCATACGGGTTAAAGGAGGACTCGGTTTGCATGATGGCGAGGATCAGCGCCTCGTCGACGCCATACTTACGCGATGCCTGACGAACCATGCCGATATACTTATGCGCACGCTTATCAAGGTGGTTTGGCACCAGGTTAATTGTCACGCTGTAGATAATGCGCAGGCCGTTACTCCGGCTCTTCAGTCGCGTTTGCAGCAGGTAGTTGGCGAAGTTTGTCGCGCGTCCCTCCCAGCGAATAGGCTGACCGGTATTATCAACGACCTGCCCGTAGAGGAACGGCTCTTTGGAAATCTTGATATCATCGACATCGGAATAGAGATCGATGGAACCCGGATCGTCTCCCATCAGCAAGGTCTTGATTATTGCCCGTCGTAAATGCCCGGCAGGATCTGTCCCGGCGATGGTCTCCACGGTTATGGTACCGTCATCAAAGTTGATGTGGCTGCGGGTTTGATACTGATCGGTATACTTGACGTAGTCCTTCGGACCCGCGATCAGCACTTCTTTAAATCCCCACAAATTCTCAATGTTATGGGCAAACTGCCCCATCAGAATATCAAAACCGTTGGTATCCTTGACCCAGGCTTCGTTATAGGAATCGCCTTTTTTGGTCGAACTGGAACAGGAGATGAGCAACGGCGCAATAACGGCAAGCGCGAGAAATTTTTTCATCATTCCGGGGGTGCGTGTTGTGTTGGTTATTTGCAAGGACCAGATTAAATCGTCGGCCGGATAAGCGCAGTGCCATCCGGCAACGGTTCTTATGACTCTGGCGTATAGCCTTCAATGTGCACGTCCTTGCCTTCAAACAGGAAGTTGATCATCTCCTGTTCCAACAGCTTGCGGTGCTCGACGTTCATCATGTTGAGTTTCTTCTCGTTAATCAGCATGGTTTGCTTGTGCTGCCACTGTGCCCATGCTTCTTTCGAAATCTCGTTATAAATGCGTTTTCCCAGATCGCCTGGGTACAGCTGAAAATCCTGACCTTCTGCTTCACGTTGCAGGAAAGTACAAAAAATCGTTCTGCTCATAAAAAATCCTCTTTATCGACCGGCACGTTAAACCTGCGCACCGACGCGTAATTGCTGTAACAAACGCTCCACGGGAGCCGCCAGTCCGACCGACGGCGGTTGCGCTAAGTTATACCAGAGCGCGTTGCCTTCATCCATGCAGGCGGTGAATGAGGACACGGGAAGCCACATAGGCACAATATCTAAGTGGAAATGACTAAAGGTATGGCGAAACGCAGTAAGCTGGGTCAGATTATCTGCGTTAATTTGCCGTTGCGCCAGCCACTGATGCAGTCCATCTTCATCTTCAAACTGCGGAAAACAGTATAATCCGCCCCATAAGCCGCTGGGTGGACGCTGCGCGAGTAACACCTCATCGTTATGCTGCATCAGTAAAAAATAGCCTGTGCGCTCCGGTAACGTCTGCTTGGGCTTTTTACCCGGGTATTGTGCCCAACTTGCATTGGCGGTAGCCACACAGCCATTTTGTAATGGGCACAGGGCGCACTTAGGTTTTGAACGCGTACAGACTAGCGCGCCTAAATCCATCATCGCCTGATTAAATCGTTCAACGCCGTGGGCGGGTGTAACCTGCTCACTCAACGCCCACAGTTTTTTCTCGACCTCTTTTTTCCCCGGCCAGCCGCTGACAGCATAACAGCGTGCCAGCACGCGTTTGACGTTGCCGTCGAGAATCGGAAAATGCTGACCCAAAGAGAGCGAAAGGATCGCGCCTGCGGTAGAGCGTCCAACGCCGGGCAGGGCGGCAACTTCATCAAAGGTTTGCGGGAAGGTGCCGCCATGCAGCGTCGCCACCTGCTGAGCGGCTTTATGCAGATTGCGCGCACGCGCGTAATACCCCAGCCCGGTCCACAAATGCAGGACTTCATCAAGCGGGGCATGGGCTAAATCGGTTATCGTTGGAAAGCGCGCCATAAAGCGTTCAAAATAAGGAATAACGGTCGCAACCTGAGTTTGTTGCAGCATGACTTCAGAAAGCCATACTTTGTAAGGCGTCTTGTCAATTTGCCAGGGCAGCGTTTTCCGCCCGTATTTGTCGTACCAGCTCAACACCTGAGCTGAAAATTGAGACGCTTGCATGATTACCGTTTCATTATTGCTGGGGGCAAGATTGCAGCACAGAGGTCGAAGGGTGTAAACCGGAACTTTCCGCAGCTGACTCTCTTCCTTTACTTGCATCCGGCAACTAACTTTGGATAATGCCCGTTTTCAGAACTCAAACACAGCAGACTAAACTTTTATGAAGAACGACGTCATTTCACCGGAATTTGATGAAAACGGTCGCCCGCTGCGCCGGATTCGTAGTTTTGTTCGTCGCCAGGGGCGACTGACTAAAGGGCAGGAACACGCACTGGAAAACTACTGGCCGGTGATGGGCGTTGAGTTCAGCGAAGCACCGGTCGATTTTGCTGCGCTGTTTGGCCGTGACGCACCGGTGACGCTTGAAATAGGTTTCGGTATGGGCGCTTCGCTGGTGGCGATGGCCAAAGCGCGTCCGGAACAAAACTTCCTCGGTATTGAGGTTCACTCTCCGGGCGTTGGCGCCTGCCTGGCTTCGGCGCATGAAGAGGGCGTCGAAAACCTGCGCGTGATGTGTCATGACGCCGTTGAAGTGCTGCACAAAATGATTCCTGACAATTCTTTATCGATGGTTCAGCTCTTTTTCCCTGACCCGTGGCATAAAGCACGTCATAATAAACGCCGTATCGTTCAGGTACCGTTTGCTGAGCTGGTGAAGAGTAAGCTGAAGTTGGGCGGTGTTTTCCACATGGCTACCGACTGGGAAGCCTATGCGGAGCACATGCTTGAAGTGATGTCCTCCATTGACGGGTATAAAAACCTGTCTGAGAGTAACGATTATGTACCGCGCCCACCATCGCGCCCGGTAACCAAATTTGAACAACGTGGCCATCGTCTTGGCCACGGCGTATGGGACTTAATGTTCGAGAGGGTGAAATAATGGCAAAGAACCGTAGCCGTCGTCTGCGTAAAAAAATGCATATCGACGAATTCCAGGAAGTCGGATTTTCGGTTGCATGGCGTTTTCCGGAAGGCACATCTGAAGAGCAGGTCGATAAAATCGTTGATGACTTTATCAATGAGGTTATTGAGCCGAACAAGCTGGCCTATGACGGCAGTGGCTATCTGGCCTGGGAAGGTCTGATCTGCCTGCAGGAAATCGGCAAATGCACTGAAGAACATCAGGCAATCGTGCGTAAGTGGCTGGAAGAGCACAAACTTGAAGATGTGCGCACCAGCGAACTTTTCGATATTTGGTGGGACTAAGTAGCACAGGGTCGGCAAATGCCGACCCGATTTGTATTGAGGGATAGATATGATGCGTAAAACGCTGCTGGCGGCAGTCCTGACGTTCACGGCGATGGCCGCACATGCTGATTATAAGTGCAGCGTCACCCCGCGTGACGATGTGATTGTGACTCCGCAAACGGTGCAGGTGAAGGGTGAAAACGGCGATCTGGTGATCACGCCAGCCGGGAATGTTACCTTCAACGGTAAGCAGTACACCTTAAGCGCCGCACAGCGTGAGCAGGCGAAAGATTATCAGGCGGCGTTGCGTAGCAGCCTGCCGTGGATTGACGACGGCGCCAGAGCGCGCGTCGAGAAAGGTCGCATCGCGCTGGACAAAATTATCGCCAAAGAAGTCGGTGAAAGCAGCAACATGCGCGGTCGTTTAACCAAGCTTGACGCCCAATTGAAAGAGCAGATGAACCGGATCATCGAGCATCGTACTGACGGTCTGACCTTCCATTATAAGGCAATTGATCAGGTCCGTGCTGACGGGCAGCAGCTGGTGAATCAGGCGATGGGCGGCATTCTGCAGGACAGCATCAACGAAATGGGTGCCAAAGCGGTGCTCAAAGGTGGCGGTAACCCACTGCAGGGTGTGCTCGGTAGCCTCGGCGGTTTGCAAACCTCCATCCAGAATGAATGGAAGAACCAAGAGAAAGACTTCCAGCAGTTTGGCAAAGATGTTTGCGCGCGCGTCGTGACGCTGGAAGATGACCGTAAGGCATTGGTTAACGGTCTAAAATAGCATTTACCTCTCTTTAACGGCACAGAAACATTCTGTGCCGTTTTGCTTTGCATTTTCCTTGTTTTTTGATATCCATCTCTAAAAATAACAAATTTATAAATATATAAGTCTGGTTAATTGGAAGAGGTCACATTATTCATCTGTCAGGTTGACATAATGCGGCAAATTCAAATAACCGGAGTAATAACATGGATTTTTTCAGAAAAACGGCACTGGCAGCACTGGTTATGGGGTTCAGCGGCGCAGCGCTCGCATTACCCAATATCACCATTCTGGCTACCGGCGGGACGATTGCTGGTGGCGGTGATTCCGCAACAAAATCCAACTACACGGCGGGTAAAGTTGGCGTAGAAAATCTGGTCGATGCGGTGCCGCAACTGAAAGATATTGCCGTCGTTAAAGGCGAGCAGGTGGTGAATATTGGCTCGCAGGACATGAATGACGACGTCTGGTTAACGCTGGCGAAGAAGATCAACACCGAATGTGATAAAACCGACGGCTTCGTGGTGACCCATGGTACGGATACTATGGAAGAAACCGCGTATTTCCTCGATCTGACCGTCAAGTGCAACAAGCCAGTGGTGTTGGTCGGCGCAATGCGTCCGTCTACGGGTATGAGCGCCGATGGCCCGTTCAACCTGTATAACGCCGTGGTGACCGCGGCGGATAAAGCGTCTGCTAACCGCGGTGTGCTGGTGGTGATGAACGACACTGTCCTGGATGGCCGTGATGTGACCAAGACCAACACCACGGATGTCGCGACCTTCAAAGCCGTCAACTATGGTCCGCTGGGCTATATCCATAACGGTAAAATTGATTACCAGCGTACGCCTGCGCGCAAGCATACTTCCGCAACGCCATTCGATGTCTCTAAGCTGACCGAGCTGCCGAAGGTGGGCATTATCTATAACTACGCTAACGCCTCCGATCTGCCGGCAAAAGCGCTGGTCGATGCCGGATACGCCGGGATTGTGAGTGCTGGTGTGGGTAATGGTAACCTGTATAAAACCATTTTCGATACGCTGGCAACCGCTGCGCACAAAGGCACCGTGGTCGTGCGTTCTTCCCGCGTACCTACTGGCTCCACCACGCAGGATGCTGAAATCGATGATGCGAAGTACGGATTTGTGGCGTCTGGCTCGCTGAACCCACAAAAAGCTCGCGTGCTGCTGCAATTGGCGCTGACACAGACCAAAGATCCTAAACAGATCCAGGAAATGTTTAATCAGTACTAATCGATGAAGGTGGCTGCGCTTATCGACCTAACCCTGTAGGCCTGATAAGCGCAGCGCCATCAGGCAATTTGTCGGATGGTGGCTCAAAGCCTTATCAGGCCAACATTCATTACGGTTTTCCGCGTTACTCCGCCAGAAACAGCTCCAGCAGTGAGTTTAAAAACAGCTTACCGTGCTGGGTAATCTGCCAGTACTCATCGCTCTGCGTCAGATATCCCTGGGCGATAGCCTCATCAATCTGTGCCCGAATCACCTCTTCGGCAAGCCCGGTATAGTGGGTGAATTCCACACGCGGTGCGGCCTCCAGCAAGCGGAAGCGGTTCATAAAGAACTCAAATGGCTTATCAGCCTCGGCGACATCACGCTCGCTTTCGAGATAACGTCCCTGCATGTAACCGCGCGGATGTCGGGTTTTGGTGGTGCGCAGGATACGTCCGTCCGGGAAGGTGATCTTGCCGTGAGCCCCGCAGCCAATGCCAAGATAGTCGCCAAAACGCCAGTAGTTCAGGTTGTGCTGGCACTGATATCCCGGTTTTGCATAGGCCGAGGTTTCATATTGCTGATACCCGGCGGCGGTCAGCAACCGGTGGCCTTGCTCAAAAATATCCCACAGGGCGTCATCATCCGGTAGCACCGGCGGGCGCGAACCAAACAACGTGTTGGGCTCAATAGTGAGCTGATACCAGGAGAGGTGCGGGGGGTTAAGCTCAATGGCCTGCTGTAAATCGCCCAGCGCTTCTTCCAGCGTTTGATCCGGCAGGCCGTGCATCAAATCGAGGTTAAAGCTGCGCAATCCCAGACCGTCAGCCAGATTCGCCGCGCGTTTGGCTTCTTCTGGCCCGTGAATACGCCCCAGTCGCTCAAGCTTGGCGGCGCTAAAACTTTGTACGCCAATCGAGATGCGGTTAACTCCAGCGCGTTGATAATCGACAAACCGATCGGCTTCCACCGTACCGGGATTGGCTTCCATCGTGATTTCGGCATCCGCCGCCAGATTCAGACGCGCACGCACGCCATCCAGCAACGTTTGCATTGCCGGGCCAGAGAGCAGGCTCGGCGTACCGCCACCAATAAAAATGGTCTTTACTTCGCGTCCCTGCGCGTAGGCGACGTTGGCATCCAGATCGCTCAGCAGATGCCCAACGTAATCGTCATGGGGAACTTCGCCCTTTAACGCATGCGAGTTGAAGTCGCAGTAGGGGCATTTCTGCACGCACCACGGGATGTGGATATAAAGACTCAGCGGTGGCAACTTAACCATTACGCAGCGCATCCAGCAGCAGTTTTAGTGCCTGTCCACGGTGGGAAATAGCACTCTTTTCTTCGCGGGTCAGTTCGGCTGCGGTTTTACCCTCAGACGGTACAAAGAAGATAGGGTCGTAGCCAAAACCACCGTCTCCGGCAGGCTCACGAGCGATCACACCCGGCCAGCGTCCGTGACATACAACAGGGGTTGGGTCATCTGCGTGGCGCATATACACCAGTACACAATGGAACTGTGCCTGACGTTTTTCGTCCGGGATATCCTGCAGGGTGTGCAGCAGTTTTTCCAGGTTTTGTCTGTCAGTCGCATCTTCACCAGAATAGCGAGCAGAATAAATCCCCGGAGCCCCGCCGAGGGCGTCAACGGCCAGGCCGGAATCATCGGCAATGGCAGGCAGACCGGTGATTTGCGCGGCATGACGCGCCTTCAGAATGGCGTTTTCAATAAACGTCAGGCCGGTTTCTTCTGCGGAATCAACGCCCAGATCCGTTTGGGCAACGACATCAAGCCCGAAGTCGCTCAGGAGAGAGGCGAGTTCACGCACTTTACCGGCATTGCCGGTCGCGAGGACAACTTTTTGCATGGGATACCTAATCAGTTAGCGCCGCAATTTCTGGCGGGATCTGTTGCGGATGAATGATTTTAACCTGTTTGTGGCGGCCAAGCTCGCCCTTCTCAATAACGACCTGGCTTTTCGCCACACGGAACTGTTTACCGAGAAACTTCACCAGATGGCTGTTGGCTTGCCCATCGACCGGTGGGGCGGTAATGGCGACTTTTACTTCGTCGCCATGTAAACCCACAATACTGTCACGGCTGGCTTTAGGCTGAATGTAGAGCCGTAAAACCAGACCGTCATCGCAGGGTGTTACGGCACTCATAGCGCCATCCACAGCCCCGGCAGCAGCATGTTGCCTGTCGCTTGTAACACTTCTGCGATCCCCATGTTGATGACATAGAGCAGCAGCACCAGGATCATCGGGGAGAAGTCGATCCCGCCCATTCCTGGAAGGATACGGCGAATAGGACGCAGCAGCGGATCCGCCAGTTGAATCAGTACGTATTCTACAGGGCTGCGGCCCTGGCTGACCCAGCTCATGATGGCCATCACCAGCAGTACCCAGAAAATCAGCAGCCCGATAGTCTTCAGGACGATCAGTACGGCGGCGATCCAGATAATGGGTTGGAACGTGACCACTTTGAACAGCACAATAGCTTTGATAAAGCTGAGCACTAACGCGACCAGTAACGATGCGCTATCAATCGGCCCCATCGGGGGAATAATTCGGCGTAACGGCCCAATAATAGGCTGAGTGATTTTTACAATGAACTGCGAAAACGGATTGTAAAAATCGCAGCGAGACCACTGCATCCACACGCGCAATAGCAGCGCCATGGTATACAGCTCAATTACCGTTGAGAGCAGGAAGGTCAACGTATTCATGGTGTTCCTCAGTTTTCCTTAATTTTTTGTGTAATCACGAGCACCAAAAATGGCAGTGCCAATGCGCACCATCGTGCTACCCGCCGCGATGGCGGCATCCATATCATCAGACATTCCCAACGAGAGCGTATCGACTGTCGGGTAGCGTGTTTTCAACCCGGCAAATGCTACAGCCATTTGCTGTGCAACTTCAAACTGCCTTACATAATCTGACTCAGGCGCCGGGATTGCCATCAGTCCACGCAGGGTAATGCGCGGCAGAGCGGCGACGTCTGCGGCCAGGGCATCAAGCTCTGCCAGCGGAATACCTGACTTGCTGTTCTCATCGCTGATGTTTATTTGAATCAGCACATTTAGCGGCTGTAGGTCTGCCGGGCGCTGTTCGCTGAGTCGGGTGGCGATGCGCAAACGGTCTATCGTGTGGCACCAGTCAAAATGTTCAGCCACCAGACGGCTTTTGTTGGACTGCAACGGGCCGATAAAGTGCCACTGCAGTCCAGTCACGCCGTTTTCGCTGAAGTAGCGGATTTTATCCACGCCTTCCTGAACATAGTTTTCCCCAAAGGCATGCTGCCCGGCAGCAATGGCTTCTTCGATGGCGCTCGCAGGTTTGGTTTTGCTCACTGCAAGCAACGTAACGTCTTCTGAAGACCGCCCGCAACGCGTCGCGGCGGCTGAGATTTTCTCCCTGACATGTGCCAGGTTATGCGCGATATCGTTCATTTTCCGAGGATGTTCATATGAATATGGAAGAAATAGTGGCCCTTAGTGTAAAGCATAACGTGTCGGATCTACACCTGTGCAATGCATGGCCTGCGCGCTGGCGCATATGTGGAAGGGTAGAAATTGCCCCGTTTACCGCGCCTGACGTGGAGAATCTGCTGATGTTATGGCTCAGTGAGCAACAACAGGTACAGTGGCGGGAAAAGGGTCAGGTTGATTTTGCTATCGCACTGGCGGATTCCCGGCGTTTACGGGCCAGCGCATTTACGCATCAGCAGGGAACGTCACTGGCGCTGAGACTGCTGCCGCTTGATTGCCCGTGCCTGGATGATCTCCATACGCCCGCTGCGTTGCCAGAACTGCTGCACAGCGAAAACGGGTTGATTCTGGTGACCGGGGCGACGGGCAGCGGTAAGTCGACGACGCTGGCGGCGATGGTGGACTCTCTCAATCAGCACGTTGACGGGCATATTCTGACCCTGGAAGACCCGATTGAATTCCGCTATACCAGCCAGCGTTGTTTGATCCAACAGCGTGAGATTGGCGTGCACTGCCTTTCTTTTGCTGCCGGCCTGCGGGCGGCATTGCGTGAAGATCCTGACGTGATTTTACTGGGGGAACTGCGCGACAGCGAGACGATTCGCCTGGCGCTGACGGCGGCGGAAACGGGGCATCTGGTGCTGGCAACGCTGCATACGCGCGGTGCGGCGCAGGCGGTGGAGCGGCTGGTGGATACGTTCCCTGCACAGGAAAAAGACCCGGTGCGTAATCAACTGGCGGGTAGCTTGCGGGCGGTGCTCGCACAAAAACTGGAAGCCGACAGGCAGGGGGGGCGGGTGGCGTTATTTGAACTGCTGGTCAATACGTCGGCTGTGAGTAATCTGATCCGTGAAGGGAAAACCCACCAGCTACCCGGCGTGATACAAACCGGGCAACAGGCGGGTATGCAAACATTTGCCCAGAGCCTGCAGCAGCGTCAGGCGCAAGGCAGGCTGTAAATATGAGCCTTAGTAACCTTGTTCGAAATAGCTTTCGAGAATAACGACGGCAGACGCGGAGTCTACTTTGCCTTTATTCAGCGCGCGGTACCCGCCTTGCTCAAACAGGCCGGAACGTGCTTCGACGGTGCTCAGGCGTTCGTCGTGCAGCGTGACCGTGACGCCAAAGCGGCCATGAATACGGTTGGCAAACTTGCGCGCGCGCGCAGTAAGCGGCTGCTCGGTGCCGTCCATATTGAGCGGCAGACCGACAATGATTTCATCCGGTTGCCACTCTTTTAGCAGGCGCTCAATCACGTTCCAGTCTGGCGTGCCGTCCTGCGCTTTGATAGCAGGCAGCGGTCTGGCAGTACCTGTAATGCGCTGACCAATCGCCACGCCAATACTTTTGGTCCCAAAATCAAAGGAGAGTAATGTTTCGCTCATTATGCGTGTCCCGCCACGCCAGGCATGGTCAGGATATCGATCCCGATAAGTTTGGCCGCGTCGCGCCAGCGGTCGGCAATCGGCGTTTTAAACAGAATATTGAGATCCGCGGGGGCGGTGAGCCAGGCATTATCCAGCAACTCTTGCTCCAGTTGGCCTTTTTCCCATGATGAATACCCCAGGGCGACCAGCACCTCGGAAGGTTGTTCCTGAGTGCCTAAGGTTTCCAGTACATCGCGGGAAGTAGTGATAATGGTGTTGTCCGAAATACGAATGCTGGAGGCGAAGCGTGAAGGAGGGGTATGCAAAATAAACCCACGCTCTTCTGCTAACGGGCCTCCGAGCATCACGGCTTTATCCAGGCGAATCGCCGGATCGCGTGTCTCAGGGGTAATCTTCAGCTTTTCCAGAATCCCTGCAATCTGTAAGTTTTCCAGGGGTTTATTGACGATAATCCCCATTGCGCCATTTTCATTATGTTCGCAAATGTAGACCACGGAACGGCGGAAAATCGGATCCTGGAGAGCAGGCATGGCAATAAGAAAGTGATGCTGTAAATTCATTGTCAGAGGTTCTGTTTCCTGGTTCAAAAAAGCAACAACGGTCAGTATGCGAGGAAAGCGTTAAGTTGTCACCCTCTGAAAATAACATTGCCGGATATCGGCTTCGCCTTATCCGGCCAACGGGGTGCAATTGTAGGCCGGATAAGACACCGTGGCGTCGTCATCCGGCGCAGGTTTACTTGGCTAAGCGAGCTTCAATGGCATCCATCAGCATACCGGTAATGGACACCGGGAACTCCGCCTCAATTTCGCGAATACAGGTTGGGCTGGTGACGTTAATTTCCGTCAGGCGATCGCCGATAATATCCAGACCGACAAAAATCAGTCCTTTGGCTTTCAGCGTTGGCCCGATACGACGTGCAATTTCCCAGTCGCTGTCGGTCAGCGGACGAGGTTCGCCACGGCCACCGGCCGCCAGATTACCACGGGTTTCACCGCCCTGTGGAATGCGTGCCAGGCAGTAGGGAACGGGTTCGCCATCGACCACCAGTACGCGTTTGTCGCCGTCTTTAATTGCCGGCAGGTAGTTCTGCGCCATGCAGTAGCGGGTACCGTGTTCGGTCAGCGTTTCGGCAATTACACCGAGGTTCGGATCGCCTTCCTTCACGCGGAAGATCGATGCACCGCCCATGCCGTCCAGCGGCTTGAGAATGATATCGCTGTGTTTTTGCCAGAAGGCTTTCAGCTGCACTTTGTTACGCGTGACCAGCGTTTCTGGCGTCAGGTCCGCGAACCAGGCGGTGAACAGCTTTTCGTTACAATCGCGCAGGCTCTGCGGTTTGTTCACGATCAGCGTCCCTTGCTCTTCTGCACGCTCCAGAATATAGGTGGCGTAGATGAACTCGGTATCAAACGGCGGATCCTTACGCATCAGAATGACGTCCAGGTCAGCCAGTGGTAGATCTTGTTCGCTGTTGAACTCATACCATTTGTCGTAGTTCTGCTCTACGCTCAGGGTACGCGTGCGGGCGCGGGCTTCACCGTTAATCAGATAAAGATCGGCCATCTCCATATAGTGAAGTTCGTAACCACGACGTTGTGCTTCCAGCAGCATAGCAAAGCTGGAATCTTTCTTGATGTTGATGCTTGCGATGGGATCCATCACGATGCCGAGCTTGATCATTGTTCTTCTCCGTTAGCCCAGATCGCCAAATCGCACCTGTAGCGCGGTAATGGCGGTGAGCGCAGTTGTCTCAGTACGCAGAACGCGAGGTCCTAACAGAATATCAGTAAACTGATAGCGTGCAGTCATGGCAATTTCATCTGCCGACAGCCCGCCTTCCGGGCCAATCAGCAGTCGGATGCGCTCTACCGGCAGCGGAAGCGTGTTAATACTGGCGCTGGCGCGCGGGTGCAGGTTCAGTTTTAGCCCCACGTCCTGCTCGGCACACCAGGCTTCCAGATCCATTGCCGGGCGAATTTCAGGCACCCGGTTACGACCGCATTGCTCGCAGGCGGCAATCGCAATTTTCTGCCACTGCTGGAGCTTCTTGTTCAGGCGTTCACTGTCCAGTTTAACGCCGCAGCGCTCAGAAAAAAGTGGCGTAATGAGGCTTACACCCAGTTCAATCGATTTCTGGATAGTAAATTCCATTTTTTCACCGCGCGACATCACCTGCCCAAGATGAATATGCAAGGGAGATTCGCGATCGTCGAGTTCGGCGCTCAGTATCTTCACATCCACGCTTTTCTTGCTGGCGTGGGTGATCTCGGCGTCAAACACCTGGTTGCTGCCGTCAAATAGTTGAAGAGCCTGGCCCGGTCCCATGCGCAGCACGCGACCGATATGGTTGGCGGCATCTTCACACAGTGAAATTTGGCTGCCTGCCGTGAGTGGTTCAGGGTGATAAATGCGAGGAATGCGCATAGTTAACCATCCGCGTCATGGCCCTGGCCGACAAAACGGCAGGGCATGGGTTAAAATATTGACGCTAGTGTAGGTTAGCTCTTTTGCGCCTGGCAAGCGCGTTGCACGTATGGGTTATGGTTGCCCTGTACCTTCGCAATACGTTCGTCGCGTTCGCACTCCCAGTCGGTCACTGGATACTGTTTATTCCAGGCGTTAAAAAGCTGGGTTTGCTGACGGGAAAGCGTCAGGTTGTACTGGTCGCGCATGTAAAAATAGGTGCGCGCGATGGCGCCGCGAGCGCGGGCAGGCGGCTCAGCCACTTTTTCTTTGAAATCGACCTTCATGTCACACTGCCCATACTGGCCTTCGCCGCCGTTCCACTGGCTGTACATAAAGTTCGCGCGATCGCCATTTACTTCACCCACTGCCGGTTGCAGGTTGTGCATATCGCTTTCCATCTTGCGATAGACCGGATCTTTGGCGCAATTTTTACGTCCACCGTCCTGCCAGCACTGGCGTTGATGACCAAATTGCCAGGCCGGAACCACGTGTTCCCATTCAATACGGCTGGCGCGGTTTTCGTTTTTCCGCACTTTATAGCCGCAGGACTCGAGATCCACGACCCCTTTTTTGCCCTGCCAGTTAATTTTACAGCCGCAGTAGAAATCGCCGGGCGCATCGGCATTAACTTTTACACCAGCGGCTTTCGCCTGGGAGAAACTGTTGATACCTTCGGCGAATGCCGGGCCAGAGAGTGCAGTAGCCAATAACGCCACTGCCATAGAAAGATTACGGTACATCACACACTCCGTGTCAAAACGAGCCCGCAACGTAACGAAAGCGTCGGGCAGATGCAATCAGCTAAATCATATAAGTTCCAGAAATTACTTTTGAGTAACAAGGCGCTATCGGCGGATTATTGTTTGCTTGTTTAGCGCGCCTGCTCATACAGTAGCGTGTCACGAGCGCGAACCAGGGCGTTGCGCAGATTGCCCAGATAACAGCCGTTTTTATCGAATTAATGACCGGGAAAAAAGATGAAGAAAGGGTTGAGCGCGTTTCCGCTTACGCCGCTGAGGGCGGGTGAGGTTGATGAAAATACATGGCTTTCTCTGATTGAGAATATTGCCGGTGCCGGCGTTGATTCCATCGGTGTGCTGGGTTCAACCGGGAGCTATGCCTACCTGACGCGTGAACAGCGCCTACGCGTTACCCGGTTAGCGCTTGAGGCGGCATCTGGTATCCCCGTTATTACCAGCATTGGCAGCGTACGAGTCGAAGAAATTCTGCACCTTATCGATGATGCGCAGCAGGCGGGTGTCAGCGGCGTTTTGATGGCCCCGGTCTCTTACCAGCGACTGAACGTGGATGAAGTTTTTGATCTGTACGATCGAGTCACTCGTGAGCTGTCGGTGCCGCTATGTATTTATGACAATCCCGCCACCACCGGGTTTGAATTTAGCGATGCCCTGCTTATCGCGCTGTCAAATTTACCGGCTATTGGTTCGATTAAACTGGCTTCATTCACCTCTGAACGGATCGCCAGGCTAAAAAACAGTCTTCCGGCAGGCGTCTCTATTGGTGTCAGTGGCGACGGTCAGGCTGCCTCAGGGCTGTTAGCCGGAGGCGATGTCTGGTATTCCGTCCTGGCAGGCTTGTTCCCGCATTATTCACGTGCTTTAGCCAATGCCGCGTTGACGGGAGATCACGTCAAAACCCGGCAACTGGATAGCGCGCTCCAGCCTCTGTGGGCCTTTTATCAACGGCACGGTAGCCTGAGGGTGATCGCGACGGTGGCAGAAATGATGGGGAAAGTGTCTGCGCCTTGTCTCCCCTTTCCGCTGCAAACGCTGAAGGGGGAGGAAAGGCTCTTATTGCAGGAAACGTTGAGTTCATTATCTTTTTTGGATTGATGAACGAGGATGTCAGGCCTTCGCCGGGTTTTCCTGCGGCCCGGGAATCAACGGTTCGCCGCAGTGGACGCAGCGGTAGGTGGCCTCACCGCGCACAATGCGGTTATGTCGGCGGACGGTCAACTGATGCTCCTGGCACTTGCAGCGGTAAGTAAAGGTATTGCGCTGCACGGATTGCAGTTCGAACTGATGCGTACGCCGGGCCGGAACGCCCAGCACGCTCTCCATCATCCATTTCCACTCTTTCCCGTGAGGCGGTACGCGGCCAAAGTGCTTCCACACCAGCAAATGTGCCAGTTCATGCGGTACGACCTCGTTGATAAACGCCTCGACGTTTTCCATCAGCAGCACCGGGTTGAGGCGAATTTCATTGCTTTGCAGCCACGCTGTACCCGCAGCAGTGCCGCGCTGTTGGTACACAAGCTTAGGTTCCGGATAATTGCGTTCGAGCTTGAGATTGGCGAGGGCAAGTTTTTCCCGCAGGCTGCGCATAACGGCTTGCTGGATGGCGATGGGGAGACGAGAGGTTTTCATAACGCCAGAGGATAGTGCGACAGGAAAAGGACTGCAAGAGGCAGGCTTCCCCCCGCGAGGGGAGGAAGCCGCAGGTGATTAGTCGTGTGCGCCAATTTCGCGCAGTTTACGGCCTTTCATCAGGTTACGTTCAATGTGTTCCAGGGAGACGTTTTTGGTTTCCGGAATCAGCCACAAGGTCAGGAAGATGAACAGGACGTTCAGGCCGCCGTAGACCCAGAAGGTGTTGGCGCTGCCCAGCGAGTTCAGCATCGTCAGGAAGGTTGCGCCGACGATCATGTTGGCAATCCAGTTGGTTGCGGTAGAGCAGGTGATACCGAAATCGCGGCCTTTCAGCGGCTGGATTTCAGAGCACAGTACCCAAATCAGCGGACCGGCACTCATCGCGAAGCCAACGATAAACATCAGCAGCATCAGTACGGCAAAGTACTGGGCGGCAGCGGAGTGGATACCAATGTGCATCATTGTGCCCAGCACGCCCATACCGATAGCCATCACGATAAAGCCGAGGATCAGCGTCGGTTTACGGCCCCAGCGGTCAACCAGGCCAATGGCGATAAAGGTCGCCAGCACGTTGGTCAAACCCACGATAACGGTGCCCCACATCTGCTCAGTGGTGTTGGTATAACCCGCCAGTTCAAAGATTTTTGGTGCGTAGTACATGATGACGTTCATCCCGGTGAACTGCTGCATCACCTGTAACAGTACGCCAAGGAATACCGCGCGGCGGAAGTTGCTGTTTTCTTTAAACAGCGCCCAACCGCTTTGTTTTACCTGCAGGCTTTCACGAATTTCATCCAGCTCGCGTTTCGCTTCTGCACTGGTATCACGCAGACGTAACAGCACGCGTTCAGCATCGACGAAGCGACGTTTAGCGGCGAACCAGCGCGGGCTGTCCGGCAGGAAGAACACGCCAACCAGCAGCAGCAGGGCAGGAATGATGATCACGCCCAGCATCCAGCGCCATGCACCGCTATAGCTAAAGGCGGTATCGGATAGATAGGCCCCGAGGATCCCGATGGTAATCATCAGCTGATACATGGAAATCATACTGCCACGAATTTTTTCCGGTGCAATTTCAGAGAGATACAGTGGCGCAGTGTAAGACGCAACGCCCACGGCCAGACCCAGCAGGATACGGGAGAGAAGCAGTACTTCCACGTTAGGCGCCGCGGCGGAGAACAGCGAGCCGGCGACAAACAGGATCGCGCCGATCATCAGGCTTTTTTTACGCCCCAGCTTGAAGGAGAGCCAGCCGCTGCCGACAGCACCTACAGCTGCGCCAAACATCATGGAGCTGACCACCCATTCCTGAGTGTGCGGGGTAATTTGAAACTCGTCGGTGATGAACGGTAATGCACCGGCAATCACGCCGATATCCAGGCCAAAAAGTAATCCTGCCAGGGCGGCAAGAAAGCAGACAAAAAATGTCATGGCTTTGTTGGAACGCCCCTGTTTTTTATTCCCAGGCATGATGCCCTCCAGGTTGGGTAACTTATTTTTGTTGATGTTAAGGGTAGGTGAGTACGGGGTGAAAAAATGAGATTAATATCACATTAGTGTAATCGCTTACACTAGCATTCACGGCTGTTATAAGTTAATTATTTGAAAAATATGCAATTTCATAAAAATGAAAAATGAGTGATTGCCTGGAATTAAGACGATACTGAAAAGTAATGTAACAATAATGAAAATGCAGAAATTAAGGGATGTAAAATCAATTCATTATGATAATGACTGGATGTAATCGCTTTCATTTGCATTGAAAGTCAGGGAGGAGAGGGATGTTAAGGTACAGCTAAAAAAAAGACCAGCCTTAAGGCTGGTCCTGGTAAGCGGGGGTATTCAGTAAATTACTTCAGTCCGGCAGCTTCGCGCAGCTGTTGCGCTTTGTCGGTTTTTTCCCATGGGAAATGTTCGCGACCAAAGTGGCCGTAGGCTGCGGTTTCTTTATAGATCGGGTGCAGCAGATCCAGCATCTGGATCAGGCCGTATGGACGCAGGTCGAAGAACTCACGTACCAGCAGGGTCAGCTGTTCAGTTGGCACTTTCTCGGTACCGAAGGTTTCGACCATGATAGAGGTAGGTTCTGCCACGCCAATAGCGTAGGAAACCTGAATCTCACAGCGGTCAGCCAGACCGGCAGCCACGATATTTTTCGCGACATAGCGGGCTGCGTAGGCTGCAGAACGGTCAACTTTAGACGGATCTTTACCTGAGAATGCGCCGCCACCGTGACGCGCCATGCCGCCGTAGGTATCAACGATAATCTTACGACCGGTCAGACCGCAGTCACCCATTGGGCCACCGATAACGAAACGGCCGGTTGGGTTGATGAAGAATTTGGTCGATGCGCTCAACCACTCGGTCGGCAGTACCGGCTTGATGATCTCTTCCATCACTGCTTCTTGCAGTGTTTTCTGGTCAACATCTTGAGAGTGCTGAGTAGACAGAACCACCGCATCAATACCGACAATTTTGCCATCGTCATACTGGAAGGTGACCTGGCTTTTCGCATCTGGGCGCAGCCACGACAGGGTGCCGTTTTTACGCACTTCAGCCTGACGTTGTACCAGACGGTGAGCGTAAGTGATTGGTGCCGGCATCAACACGTCGGTTTCGTTGGTGGCATAACCAAACATCAGACCCTGATCGCCCGCGCCCTGTTCCAGCGGATCGGCACGGTCAACGCCCTGGTTGATATCCGGAGACTGTTTACCGATAGCGCTCAGTACTGCGCAAGAGTTAGCGTCAAAGCCCATGTCGGAATGCACATAGCCAATTTCGCGAACCGTATTACGCGTGATCTCTTCGATGTCGACCCATGCGCTGGTGGTGATTTCACCGCCAACTAAAACCATACCGGTTTTGACATAGGTTTCGCAGGCGACGCGTGCTTTCGGATCCTGTTCGAGGATTGCATCCAGCACGGCATCAGAGATTTGGTCAGCGATTTTGTCAGGATGCCCTTCTGATACGGACTCGGACGTAAAAAGGTGTTTTGCCATATTTAATTTCACCTAAGGAGAATTTGGTTAGCTCAAACTGTCGAGTGGAATAGCCATGTGTAGAAGATTCTACCATGAGTCTGCAGATTTCGGACACTGGCAGTCTGAGTGTTAATCGGTATAGATGGATTAACATCTGGACGGCTATTTTAGGACAGTTCTTCGCCCGATTTCCAGCTTTTTTTGACTACGGTCGCATTGTACCGAAAATGTAACTGGAAATTTTTCCTGACGGTGCTGGCAATGCGCGCATTTATCTTTTGCTTTTTCGTACTCTTATCGGTATAAAACGCGGCGCGCGGCTTATACAAAAAGCACACGACGTTTTCATCGTGTCGCCACTTCCAGCCGGGTTAACACTTTAGCTTTGGCTTGTGGGTTCGTTCCGTCTGGAGCGACCGTGGAGGTGATACGAGATAATGAACCGTTGTATTCTGCTGAATCTGCCACACCGTTCAGGTGTGCATATGTCCCCCGCAATCTGCATCTCTGCTTTGCATACCTGTCGATGTTATATACATAAAATCATTCATGCTGCGTCGAGGCTGCATGAAGGATGAAGTGTATACCCATCCCGGCGTATCTCAGGACTCAAGAGCCGGTAACGGTCACTAAGGACTGAACAAGGGCGCTCTTGGTAAACAAGAGTTTTCTCGTGGTTTCGCCGAACTGTCAGTATTACGTTCGGTAACGTGTTTACAATGAAATGATAAAGAAACCGGTCGCACAGTCGGAGCGTCAGCACTATCTGCTGGAAAATCTGCCTGTTTATGGGTTGTTATCGCTTCTTCGGATTGCGATAGTAGTCAACTGTTTTACACTTGTTAATAAAATTTGAGGTTCGCTATGTCTGACGACATTTCTATGGGTTCGCCTTCGTCAGCAGGCGGACAGGGTGTACTACGCTCCATGCAGGAGGTTGCAATGAGTTCCCAGGAAGCCAGCAAGATGCTGCGTACCTACAATATTGCCTGGTGGGGTAATAACTACTACGACGTCAACGAACTCGGTCACATTAGCGTGTGTCCGGACCCTGACGTCCCGGAAGCACGTGTTGATCTTGCCGAGCTGGTAAAAGCTCGCGAAGCGCAGGGGCAACGTCTGCCTGCGCTGTTCTGTTTCCCACAGATCCTGCAACACCGTCTGCGTTCGATTAACGCCGCATTCAAACGCGCCCGCGAATCTTACGGCTACAAGGGGGATTATTTCCTCGTTTATCCGATCAAGGTTAATCAGCACCGTCGTGTGATTGAATCGCTGATTCACTCCGGTGAGCCGCTGGGACTGGAAGCCGGTTCTAAGGCCGAACTGATGGCGGTTCTGGCGCATGCGGGCATGACCCGCAGCGTGATTGTCTGTAATGGTTACAAAGACCGCGAATACATTCGTCTGGCGCTGATTGGCGAGAAGATGGGCCACAAGGTCTATCTGGTCATTGAGAAGATGTCTGAAATCGCGATCGTGCTGGATGAAGCCGAACGGCTGAATGTGGTCCCGCGTCTGGGCGTGCGTGCGCGTCTGGCCTCGCAAGGTTCTGGTAAATGGCAGTCCTCCGGTGGTGAAAAATCCAAGTTCGGCCTGGCGGCGAACCAGGTACTGCAACTGGTGGAAATTCTGCGCGAACGCGGTCGTCTGGACAGCATTCAATTGCTGCACTTCCATCTCGGTTCACAGATGGCGAACATTCGCGATATCGCCACCGGCGTACGTGAATCTGCGCGTTTCTACGTTGAGCTGCACAAACTGGGCGTAAACATCCAGTGCTTCGATGTGGGTGGTGGCCTCGGCGTGGACTATGAAGGGACACGCTCGCAGTCTGACTGTTCGGTCAACTACGGTCTGAACGAATACGCCAACAATATTATCTGGGCGATTGGCGATGCCTGTGAAGAACACGGCCTGCCGCATCCGACGGTAATTACCGAGTCCGGCCGTGCGGTAACCGCGCACCATACCGTGCTGGTGTCTAACATCATCGGCGTTGAGCGTAGCGAACACACCGAAGCTACGCCTCCGGCTGACGATGCGCCGCGTGCCCTGCAAAGCATGTGGGAAACCTGGCAGGAGATGCACGAACCGGGCACCCGCCGTTCGCTGCGTGAATGGCTGCACGACAGTCAGATGGATTTGCACGATGTTCACATTGGCTATTCATCCGGAACCTTCAGCCTGCAGGAGCGCGCGTGGGCAGAGCAGCTGTATCTGAACATGTGCCATGACGTGCAGAAACAGCTCGACCCGAGCAACCGCGCGCACCGTCCGATCATCGACGAACTGCAGGAGCGTATGGCGGATAAGATTTACGTCAACTTCTCACTGTTCCAGTCGATGCCGGATGCGTGGGGGATCGATCAGCTGTTCCCGGTCATGCCGCTGGAAGGACTGAACCAGGTCCCTGAGCGCCGTGCGGTGCTGCTGGATATTACCTGCGACTCTGACGGTGCTATTGACCATTATGTTGACGGCGATGGTATTGCTACCACCATGCCGATGCCGGAGTACGATCCTGAGAACCCGCCGATGCTGGGCTTCTTTATGGTTGGCGCGTACCAGGAAATCCTTGGCAACATGCACAACCTGTTCGGCGATACCGAAGCGGTCGACGTATTTGTCTTCCCGGATGGTAGCGTTGAAGTTGAGCTGTCTGATGAAGGGGATACCGTCGCGGACATGTTGCAGTACGTGCAGCTGGATCCAAAAACGTTGCTGACCCACTTCCGCGATCAGGTTAAACAGACCGATCTGGACGATGCGCTGCAACAGCAGTTCCTCGAAGAGTTCGAGGCTGGACTGTACGGCTACACCTATCTCGAAGACGAGTAATTAAGAGTATTCCGCTTGATGACCGATTTATTGTTCTAAATCGGTCATCCCATTCTGAAAAGTATCGTAATCGTTAATTACCCTCTTTTTTTATTTTCAAATATCCATACTATTGCCGGGGATTTTATTCATGACAGCAAAGGGAGTGGGTATGAAGGGATTTAAAATCAAGAGTATTCTGGTCAGCATGTTTTTGCTTTTAGGCGGCTGCTCCACCACGCCGATGCATTCCAACCAATCGCTGAGCTCTGAAGTTGGTACCGGGTGGGGCGGAGACGTAAAGTCAACGGTGACAGGCGTTTCAGCCGAGCGTGCAGAGCATGAGCCCAGCGAAATTATCCTGATAAATTACTCTGCTAAATACCAGCCGGGGTACGATCGTGTTTATAGCATTCGAATCAGTAATCTTGAATATGCTGTTCGTGATGCAAACTTTAACTCTATTCCAATCACTCGTCGTTATGACTCCTACACTGGACAGTGGCAATATATTATCCCAGCGACCGTGGGGATGAACTATCAGCTGTACGTGCGTAATTTCAGTCGTGATACGAATTATGAAATTGTCGCGACGGTTGATGGCCTGGATGTGCTGAGCGGTAAACCCGGCTCTCTGAATAATAGCGGTTATATTGTTAATGCTGGTGATTCACTGGCAATTAAAGGGTTCAGAAAAGATAAGCATACCGAGGCGGCGTTCCAGTTCTCCGATGCCTCTGATTCCTATGCGGCTAACTCCGCGCAGGGTGATGTGCGTAATACCGGGGTTATTGGCTTCGCGGCATTTGCGCTACAGAGTAAATCAACCTCGGCGCTGCCGCCGTGCTCGGCTCAGGCCTTCCCTGCAAACAACAACGGTTATGCACCGCCGCCGTGCCGTAAATAAACGCTTTGCTTGAAGCTGGGTAGTTTTAAGGCGATAATTACACTCAATACGCTATATGTATACCCAAAATAACTCGAGTTGCTTGAAGGCGGCAAGGGAGTGAGTCCCTAGGAGCATAGATAACTATGTGACTGGGGTGAACGAGCGTAACTAACGCGCAAGCAGCTTGAAGTATGACGGGTATAAATCAAACCCTTTCTCGTCGGGCCTAACGACGCGGAAGGGTTTTTTTATATCTTTTTCAAATACCAAGACGGCAAAAAAGAGGTCATACCCATGAGCACCTTAGGTCATCAATACGACAACTCCCTGGTTTCTAACGCCTTTGGTTTTTTACGTCTGCCGATGAATTTCCAGCCCTACGACAGCGATGCCGACTGGGTTATTACCGGCGTACCGTTTGATATGGCGACGTCTGGTCGTGCGGGTGGACGTCATGGTCCGGCAGCGATCCGTCAGGTGTCGACCAATCTGGCCTGGGAGCACAACCGCTTCCCGTGGAATTTTGACATGCGTGAACGCCTGAACGTCGTGGACTGCGGCGATCTGGTGTATGCGTTTGGCGATGCGCGTGAAATGAGTGAAAAATTGCAGGCGCATGCTGAAAAGCTGCTTTCTGCCGGCAAGCGCATGCTCTCCTTCGGCGGTGACCACTTCGTCACGCTGCCGCTGCTGCGCGCGCACGCTAAGCACTTTGGTAAAATGGCGCTGGTGCACTTTGATGCCCACACCGACACCTATGCTAACGGCTGTGAATTTGACCACGGCACCATGTTCTATACCGCGCCGAACGAAGGCCTGATCGATCCGAACCATTCCGTGCAGATCGGTATTCGGACCGAGTTTGACAAAGACAACGGCTTTACCGTACTGGATGCCTGCCAGGTGAACGATCGCAGCGTGGATGACATCATTGCGCAGGTGAAGCAGATTGTCGGTGACATGCCGGTTTACCTGACCTTTGATATCGACTGCCTGGATCCGGCGTTTGCTCCGGGTACGGGTACGCCAGTGATCGGCGGTCTGACGTCGGATCGTGCGATCAAACTGGTGCGTGGCCTGAAGGATCTGAATATTGTCGGGATGGATGTAGTCGAAGTGGCTCCGGCCTACGATCAGTCTGAGATCACCGCGCTGGCAGCAGCAACGCTGGCACTGGAGATGTTGTATATCCAGGCGGCGAAGAAAGGCGAATAACGGATTTCGGACAATTTTGCCGGATGTCGCTGACGCTAATCCGGCCTACATTGTTGTTGAATCTGTAGGCCGGATAGGCGTTTACGCAGCCATCCGGCACTGTTTGAAGATTACTTAATTCCGTCTGCGCTCATGCGGTCGCGAATATGTTGCGCACGTTCGGCGGAGGCTGGATGGTCGTCAAACATTGAGCTTTGACGACCGGCTTCCAGTTTTGCCAGTTTCTCAAAGCTGGTGGCTAAGCCTGCCGGATTAATACCGCGTTTGCGCAACAAATCATACGAGTAATCATCCGCTTCGGATTCCTGACGTTGGGAGAACTGCGAGTTCACGAGTTTTTCTCCCAGATCGCCAAGCTGAGACTGCGACAAGCTGCCGACGATGCCGCCCGCAGAGGCCGCTGCGGCACGCACGGCGTTGGTTCCCAGCGCAACTTGCATTCCTTTCTTCACGTGACCCAGCGCAACGTGGCCCATTTCGTGACCAATAACCGCCTCAACTTCGTTATCGGTCATCATATCCATCAGGCCGCTGTACACGCGGATGCAGCCATTTGCCATCGCAAACGCGTTGACGTCTTTCGCCACATAGACTTTGTAATTCACCGGCTGTCCGTTGATGTTATCGCCTAGCGCAGCGGCGATTTTGCTCAGTCGTTTGGTATATTCACTGCTGGCAGGAGCAATGGTCGCTTTGCTGTCCATATCCTGGCAGGCTTGGTTGCTCAGCGCGATGACCTGAGCATCGCTCAGACTGTAGGCCTGGAAAGCACCTGCGCCAGATGAAAGTAGTCCGTTGGAGTCCATATTCTGGCAGCCGGTCAATGCCGTTGCCATGCTCATAGCAAGCAGTAAAGCGCGAATTTTCATTTTTTCTCTTCCGCACGAAGTCAGGATTATTCTAAAAAATGCGTCGTTTGCAGGTAATGCGACGCTCAACCTAAGTATAAAGAAAAGAACAACAAGCGGGCGAGAAGATTGCGCAACATGCGTGCAGGATCCAGAGATTTCTGAAGCGGTAAAAGGATGCTCCATGTACATGGCACGCGGCTTGGGTTACATTGTTGGCACTTTTTTCCGGCGTAGCCCAAAACGCTCTGTCGTCAAGTCGTTCCGGGCACAGCCTTCATTATCCGATCTGGAGTCAAAATGTCCTCACGTAAAGAGCTTGCCAATGCTATTCGTGCGCTGAGCATGGACGCAGTACAGAAAGCCAAATCCGGTCATCCGGGTGCCCCGATGGGTATGGCTGACATTGCCGAAGTCCTGTGGCGTGATTTCCTGAACCACAACCCAAATAACCCGTCCTGGGCTGACCGTGACCGCTTCGTGCTGTCAAACGGTCACGGCTCAATGCTGATTTATAGTTTGCTGCACCTCTCCGGCTACGACCTGCCGATGTCTGAGCTGCAGAACTTCCGTCAGCTGCACTCCAAAACGCCGGGTCACCCGGAAGTGGGTTATACCGCGGGTGTGGAAACGACTACCGGTCCGCTGGGTCAGGGCATCGCTAACGCGGTGGGTATGGCTATCGCTGAAAAAACGCTGGCGGCGCAGTTTAACCGTCCAGGTCACGACATTGTTGACCACTTCACCTACGCCTTCATGGGCGACGGCTGCATGATGGAAGGTATCTCTCACGAGGTATGTTCTCTGGCTGGTACGCTGAAGCTGGGCAAACTGATTGCGTTCTACGATGACAACGGTATTTCTATCGATGGTCACGTTGAAGGCTGGTTCACTGATGACACCGCGAAGCGTTTCGAAGCTTACGGCTGGCACGTGGTGCGTGGCGTTGATGGCCATGATGCTGATGCGATTAAGCGCGCAGTAGAAGAAGCCCGCGCAGTGACCGACAAACCGTCCCTGCTGATGTGCAAAACCATCATCGGTTTCGGTTCCCCGAACAAAGCTGGCACCCACGACTCTCACGGTGCACCGCTGGGCGACGCAGAAATTGCACTGACCCGCGAGCAGCTGGGCTGGAAATACGCGCCGTTTGAAATCCCGTCTGAAATCTACGCACAGTGGGATGCGAAAGAAGCAGGTCAGGTTAAAGAAGCGGCGTGGAACGAGAAATTCGCTGCTTATGCGAAAGCCTTCCCGCAGGAAGCCGCTGAATTCACCCGTCGTATGAAAGGTGAAATGCCATCTGACTTCGATGCGAAAGCGAATGAGTTCATTGCTAAACTGCAGGCCAATCCGTCCAAAATCGCCAGCCGTAAAGCATCCCAGAACGCTATTGAAGCGTTTGGTCCTTTACTGCCAGAATTCCTCGGTGGTTCCGCTGACCTCGCCCCATCTAACCTGACTATCTGGTCTGGTTCTAAAGCCATTAACGAAGACGCTGCTGGTAACTACATCCATTACGGTGTTCGTGAATTTGGTATGACCGCTATCGCTAACGGTATCGCGCTGCACGGTGGTTTCCTGCCGTACACCTCTACCTTCCTGATGTTCGTTGAATATGCCCGTAATGCGGTGCGTATGGCGGCACTCATGAAACAGCGTCAAGTGATGGTCTATACCCACGATTCCATCGGTTTGGGCGAAGATGGCCCGACTCACCAGCCGGTAGAGCAGGTTGCTTCTCTGCGCGTGACCCCGAACATGAGCACATGGCGTCCATGTGACCAGGTTGAATCTGCGGTAGCGTGGAAATACGGCGTTGAGCGTCAGGACGGTCCGACCGCGCTGATCCTCTCCCGTCAGAACCTGGCACAGCAGGAACGTACTGAAGAGCAGCTGGCAAACATCGCACGCGGTGGTTACGTGCTGAAAGATTGCGCTGGCCAGCCTGAGCTGATCTTCATTGCTACCGGTTCTGAAGTTGAACTGGCGGTGGCTGCATGGGACAAACTGACGGCGGAAGGCGTTAAAGCGCGCGTGGTCTCCATGCCGTCTACCGATGCATTCGACAAGCAGGATGCCGCTTATCGCGAATCCGTGCTGCCGAAAGCTGTCTCTGCTCGCGTGGCAATTGAAGCGGGTATCGCGGACTACTGGTTCAAATACGTGGGCCTGAACGGCGCTATCATCGGTATGACCACCTTTGGTGAGTCTGCTCCGGCTGAGCTGCTGTTTGAAGAGTTTGGCTTCACCGTAGACAACGTGGTTGCGAAAGCCAAAGAACTGCTGTAATTACGATTACAACGGTATAACGGGTCGCTCAGGCGGCCCGTTTTTTTTGTGCGTCAGATTTTTTCTTGGCGTAGCTGACCCGTTTCAAGGCGCACTATGCGAGAAAAATGACGCTGCGTAAATGCAACGTCATGGCTGATCGCGACCACGCTAGTACCTCGTGCGCGGCATACCGCGAGCCAGTTCTCAAATATCGCCAGCCAGTGTGCGTCAAAATCCCGGCTCGGTTCATCAAGCAGGAGAAGGGCCGGTGCCATGGCTTCAAGGCTGGCGACGGCGACCATACGTCGTTGCGCGGTGTGCAGATCCAGCGGATGAGCGTCGGCGACGTCCGCTAACTGACATAACTGCAGGGCTGCTGCAGTACGTTGCGCAATCTCCGCGGCGGGACGCTTTTGCAGTCGCAATCCAAAGGCGACTTCCTCTACGACCTTGCTGTGAAAAATTTGGTTTTCGGCTTCCTGAAACAATACGCCGAGCACCTTAGCTCTTTCGCGGTTTTTCAGTTGCGCAATCGACCTGTCACTCAAGGTTATCGTGCCAGATGAGGGGGGCAGAAGGCCCGCCATGATGCGCAGCAGCGTGGATTTTCCCGCGCCATTATCGCCCGTCAGCGCCAGCCATTCACCGGCGTTAAGATTAAGCGAGATGTTGTGCAGGCAGTTATAAGAGGCATTCGGCCAGCGATACGTCACCTGGTTAAGCGTTAGCATTGTGGGGATAGCGCTCCGTCACGCAGTTGCCATGCCTGCTGACAATGGCTGATAAAAGGGGTGTGGTCGCGTTCGAAAAGCACAATCAACGCCTGTTGTTCCTGCGCCCATTGATGCAACCGATCCAGCAACATACTGGTGGCCTGCGCCGTCAGACGACTGAATGCTTCATCCAGAATCAATATTCTGGGTTGCATGGCTAGTGCGCTGGCAATGACCACCCGCTGTGTTTCTCCGCCGGAAAGCGTTCCTGGATGGCGATGGCGCAACGACTGGCATTCCGTCAGTGTGAGTGCCGCGTCAATTCGACGCATAATTTCAGCCTCCTGCAGGCAGAGGTTCTCCGGGCCGAATGCCACTTCTTCCTCCACGCTGAATGTGCAGCCAGAAAGCTGCAGATAAGGCGATTGCTGCACCAGTTGGATGGTACACGACTGCTCGACGAGTGACAGTTGTCCGACAGGATTTCCCAGCAACTTTCCTTTCCCTTCAATCTCTCCGGGAAGAAAATCGGGGTACCAGCCTGCCATCAGCTGTGCCAGCGTACTTTTTCCGCTGCCGTTATCACCGAAAATTGCCACCATTCCGGGTTCTGCATAGTGGAAGTCAAAGCAGGCTGGTGGGCGCGTGGCGTGCGTCGGGAGATAGCGAAACTGCTCTAGCGTAACCATATCCACACTCCTGTTTCGACCAGCATGGCGAGTACCATCGTGTAGCGGGCAATGCGTTGTAAGGTGCTGTCCTCCGGTGCCCATAACGTTGTGCGTCTACGATGCAAACGAAAGGCCCGCATGTCCAGTGCCGCCCCGCGAACCACCAGATCGTTAAGCGCATTATGCGTGAGTGGCACGATCAGCGCTGGCGTGGCGCGCAGCCGTTGATACCAGTGCTCGTCCAACGGCACGCCGCGCGCGCGCTGGGCTTCGTGAATAATCGCCAACTGGCGTTTGAGTTGCTCAACAACCAGCAGCGGGCCTGCAAACAGGTAGGCAACGCCGGGTGGCAGGCGGGAGGCAAACAGGGCGCGAATAAACCGCGATACCGGCACGTACTGCATCCACAGCTGTGACGTTGACACAATTGCCAGGATCCGCAACCACAGCGTGATGGCATCGGCCCACCGTTGTGGCGTGCGCGGTTGTCCGCTTATCCATTCGGTCAACCAGCCACCGTGGACCAGCCACAATCCAACGCCCAGGGGCACCATCAACCAGACGACATATTTCGCCCGGGGACGCGTGGCTGGCATACAGAGTAAGAACAGGAACACGACCGTGCTGTAAACGGTAAGCGGTATTCCCGCGGGTAGCAGCAATGTGGAACATGCGGCCAGCGCCCACAGGGTTAACGAGGTAAACGGGTGCATTTAGCGCACAGCAGACATCGTTGGAAAATGACGTGTGGTGCGCAATGGAAGCTGGCGCAACAGTACCCAAACAATCACGGCGGTGAGAATTTTATCTACCAGATTGGCGCCAATCACCGTGACAGCCACCGACTCAACCAGACCCTCGCCAACCGAGTGCATCCAGGCAACAAATAAATCAGCGCCGCTGCCGGTCACGCCGCCAAACAAGGTGGTGCGGATAGGCACGGCAACGACAGTGACGGCCAGGGTAATGATCACGCCGCTGAACACCACTTTCGGTAAGGTACGAAACCATCCTGCTCGTGCTAGCCATCCTGCGACCAGCCCGATAACCATGGCTACCGGCGCGAAGGCGGCAGCGATCGGATCGGTGAGTAACCCCCACAGCAGGTTGGTGAGTAATCCCGTTAACATTCCCACAATCGGGCCTAATAGCACCGCGCTGATAATGGTGCCGATGGAGTCGAGAAAAATAGGCAGTTTCACCATGCTGATGAGCTGTCCACCGACCATATTGATGGCGATGGCAATAACAATCAGTACCAGTGACTGGCTGGAAAATTGGCGACGCGCCATAGAAAACCTCTTTAAAGTGAAGCGTTAACGGGATGTGATAACCAGTTCGTCATAGCCGGAAACGACACAAGGTTGGCGGCTAAACGCCAGCTCTGTGAGTTCGCCAATCACCAGTTCCAGCGTGGTGCGCACGGTACAGCCTGGCATCATGTGGCCTCCCAACATCGCGCCCTGTGGGTCAGAAACCGCAAGATGCAGGTGCTCGCCGGTCAGTTCCAGCGTGCCGTTCAGGGAGATAATTTCCCAGGTGCCGGTGAGCAATGTGGTTTCTTCCTGACCCGCGAAGCGTAAGGCAACGTGGGTTAAACTTCCGGTACAACCGGCAATCCAGGCGGCATGTAATTGATGCTGTTGGATAAAATCGTGCAGTCGGGAAAAGACTTCCTGGCCAGGGAGTAAACGCAGCGCATGAAAGCGAGCTGCAGAGGCGTGAGGAGAGTATGTGACCATAGGTTGAGGGACTCCGAGACTCGGACGTAGCGCTGATAATATAGACGCTGGCTAGGGTGCTTTCTGATATAAATCAGGATTTGTGACACGGCAACGAAATAATCTTGCTACGCTTATTCGCAATTCAGGAATATGGAATAAATTTAGCGGGGCAGAGCGTTAAAATGTGATGTAAGTCAGATAACGGTGTTCTGTTGCTGGACAATCATTCCTTTTATTCCTTGTTTCGCTTATTCTAGCTGAAGCGTTTCAGTCGATTAAATGTTCGACAATTAATCAAACAGTCGCAGTTTGCGACAGGTAAGGTTTCCCTGAGCGATTTGCTGCATTACTCTGTCAGCCACATCGTTTCTGAGAAATCCTTGCAGGAGACCTATGACCGTACGCGTAGCGATTAATGGTTTCGGTCGCATCGGGCGCAACGTGGTTCGTGCTTTGTATGAATCCGGGCGTCGGGCGGAAATCACCGTGGTGGCCATCAACGAATTGGCGAGTGCTGAAGGCATGGCGCATTTGTTGAAATATGACACCAGCCATGGACGTTTTGCCTGGGATGTTCGCCAGGAACGCGACCAGCTCATTGTTGGCGACGACGCGATTCGCATTCTGCATGAGCGAACACTCGATGCGCTTCCGTGGCGCGAACTGGGTGTTGACGTCGTGCTGGACTGTACGGGGGTCTTCGGTAGCCGCGAACACGGCGAAGCGCATATTGCCGCAGGTGCAAAAAAAGTGCTCTTTTCACATCCTGGTAGTCACGACATCGACGCAACCGTTGTGTTTGGCGTTAATCAGGATCAGCTGCGCGCTGAAGACCGGATCGTTTCCAACGCCTCCTGCACCACGAATTGCATTATTCCCGTTATTAAATTGTTGGATGATGCTTACGGCATCGAGTCCGGCACCGTTACGACGATCCACTCCGCGATGCACGATCAACAGGTTATTGATGCCTATCATCCCGACCTGCGTCGTACGCGAGCAGCCAGTCAGTCGATTATTCCCGTTGATACCAAACTGGCGGCGGGGATCACACGAATTTTTCCACAATTTAACGATCGTTTTGAAGCGATTGCGGTGCGTGTACCGACCATAAATGTGACGGCGATCGACTTAAGCGTGACGGTGAAAAAACCAGTAAAAGCGAGTGAAGTCAACCAGTTGCTGCAAAAAGCAGCACAAGGTGCATTTCATGGTATAGTTGACTATACGGAATTACCGTTGGTCTCTGTAGATTTTAACCACGACCCGCACAGCGCCATCGTTGATGGTACGCAAACGCGCGTAAGTGGTGCTCACCTGATCAAAACATTGGTCTGGTGCGATAATGAATGGGGCTTTGCTAACCGCATGCTCGACACAACGTTAGCGATGGCTGCTATTGGTTTCAGGTAAGGCGCGTGAGCGCTTGCAAAACTTTAAGAATCAACGAGAGGATTCACCATGTCTGTAATTAAGATGACCGATCTGGATCTTGCTGGTAAACGTGTTTTTATCCGTGCGGATCTGAACGTACCAGTTAAAGAAGGGAAAGTAACCAGCGATGCGCGTATCCGTGCGTCTCTGCCGACCATCGAACTGGCCCTGAAACAGGGTGCAAAAGTGATGGTAACTTCCCACCTGGGTCGTCCTACCGAAGGCGAGTACAACGAAGAATTCTCTCTGCTGCCGGTTGTTAACTACCTGAAAGACAAACTGTCTAACCCGGTTCGTCTGGTAAAAGATTACCTCGACGGCGTTGACGTTGCAGCCGGTGAACTGGTGGTTCTGGAAAACGTTCGCTTTAACAAAGGCGAGAAGAAAGACGACGAAGCACTGTCTAAAAAATACGCTGCACTGTGCGATGTATTCGTCATGGATGCTTTCGGTACGGCTCACCGTGCGCAGGCTTCTACTCACGGTATCGCGAAATTCGCTGACGTTGCTTGCGCGGGTCCGCTGCTGGCCGCTGAGCTGGACGCACTGGGTAAAGCTCTGAAAGAACCGGCTCGTCCGATGGTTGCTATCGTTGGTGGTTCTAAAGTTTCTACCAAACTGACCGTTCTGGACTCTCTGTCTAAAATTGCTGACCAGCTGATCGTCGGCGGTGGTATCGCCAACACCTTCGTTGCCGCGCAAGGCCACAACGTGGGTAAATCCCTGTACGAAGCAGACCTGGTTGATGAAGCCAAGCGCCTGCTGACTCTCTGCGACATCCCGGTACCGGCTGACGTTCGCGTAGCAACTGAGTTCTCTGAAACTGCGCCTGCAACGCTGAAATCTGTTAACGACGTGAAAGAAGACGAGCAGATCCTGGATATCGGTGACGCATCTGCACAGCAGCTGGCTGAGATCCTGAAGAATGCAAAAACCATTCTGTGGAACGGCCCGGTTGGCGTGTTTGAATTCCCGAACTTCCGTAAAGGGACTGAAATCGTGGCTAACGCCATTGCCGACAGCGAAGCATTCTCTATCGCTGGCGGCGGCGACACCCTGGCGGCTATCGACCTGTTCGGCATCGCTGACAAAATCTCCTACATCTCCACTGGTGGCGGCGCATTCCTCGAGTTCGTGGAAGGCAAAGTTCTGCCAGCAGTAGCCATGCTCGAAGAGCGTGCTAAGAAGTAATTCAGTTCAGGCGGGGTGACCCGCCTGTTTTTCAGCGCGCTTAAACGCTCGCGAACCTTCTTCAACGGTCGAAGATACAGATACAGGACTACGTAACATGTCTAAAATTTTTGATTTCGTAAAACCGGGCGTCATCACTGGCGACGACGTACAGAAAGTTTTCCAGGTAGCAAAAGAAAACAACTTTGCACTGCCAGCTGTTAACTGCGTCGGTACCGACTCCATCAACGCCGTTCTGGAAACCGCTGCAAAAGTTAAAGCACCGGTAATCGTTCAGTTCTCCAACGGTGGCGCTGCATTCATCGCGGGTAAAGGCGTGAAGTCTGACGTTCCTCAGGGCGCGGCAATCCTCGGTGCTATCTCTGGTGCGCATCACGTTCACCAGATGGCTGAACACTACGGTGTTCCGGTTATCCTGCACACTGACCACTGCGCGAAGAAACTGCTGCCGTGGATCGACGGTCTGTTGGACGCGGGTGAAAAACACTTCGCAGCAACCGGCAAACCGCTGTTCTCTTCTCACATGATCGACCTGTCTGAAGAGTCTCTGGAAGAGAACATCGAAATCTGCTCCAAATACCTGGCGCGCATGTCCAAAATGGACATGACTCTGGAAATCGAACTGGGTTGCACCGGTGGCGAAGAAGACGGCGTGGACAACAGCCACATGGACGCTTCTGCACTGTACACCCAGCCAGAAGACGTTGATTACGCGTTCACCGAGCTGAGCAAAATCAGCCCGCGTTTCACTATCGCGGCATCCTTCGGTAACGTACACGGCGTGTACAAACCAGGTAACGTGGTTCTGACCCCGACTATCCTGCGTGACTCTCAGGACTATGTTTCTAAGAAACATAACCTGCCGCACAACAGCCTGAACTTCGTCTTCCACGGCGGTTCCGGTTCTACTGCTCAGGAAATCAAAGACTCCGTAAGCTACGGCGTAGTGAAAATGAACATCGATACCGATACCCAATGGGCGACCTGGGAAGGTGTTCTGAACTACTACAAAGCAAACGAAGCTTACCTGCAGGGTCAATTGGGTAACCCGAAAGGCGAAGATCAGCCGAACAAGAAATACTACGATCCGCGCGTATGGCTGCGTGCTGGTCAGGCAACCATGATCACCCGTCTGGAACAGGCTTTCAAAGAACTGAACGCGGTTGACGTTCTGTAATTTACGCCGTTCAACATGACATCAGGCCCGCAAATGCGGGCCTTTTTTATTGTCATTTCTCGCGGTAGTCGACAGAGAATTATGTGATCTATTTGGCAAAAATGGCGTTTATTGTTTACCCTTGTCAAATTGCCCGTCCCGGTGGGGCGGCTTTCTTTCTCCCGTTTGGGTAAGCAAAAAAGGAATAGTGAATGGAAGATTTGAATGTTGTCGACAGCATAAACGGTGCGGGTACCTGGCTGGTGCGTAACCAGGAGCTGCTGTTGAGCTATGCCGTCAACATCGTTGCGGCTATCGCTATTGTCATCATCGGGATGATTGTGGCTCGGGTTGTGTCCAACACCATTAACCGTGTGATGGTGGCGCGTCAAATTGATGCGACCGTGGCTGATTTTCTCTCTGCGCTGGTGCGTTACGGTATTATTGCCTTTACGTTGATTGCTGCGCTGGGCCGCGTGGGCGTGCAGACAGCCTCTGTTATCGCCGTGCTCGGTGCCGCCGGTTTAGCCGTCGGTCTGGCGTTGCAAGGCTCGCTGTCTAACCTCGCCGCAGGCGTTCTGCTGGTGATGTTCCGTCCGTTCCGCGCAGGCGAATATGTCGATCTTGGCGGCGTAGCGGGTACCGTGCTCAATGTGCAGATTTTCTCTACCACCATGCGTACCGTAGACGGAAAAATTGTGGTGATCCCCAACGGGAAAATCATTGCCGGTAATATCATTAACTTCTCTCGTGAACCGGTTCGTCGCAACGAATTTATTATTGGGGTGGCGTATGACTCTGATATCGACCAGGTTAAACAAATCCTCACCGATATCATTCAGTCTGACGAGCGTATCCTGAAAGACCGTGAAATGACGGTGCGCCTGAATGAGCTCGGGGCGTCCTCGATTAATTTCGTGGTGCGCGTCTGGAGCAACAGTAGCGATCTGCAAAGCGTCTACTGGGACGTACTGGAACGTATTAAGCGTGAGTTTGATGCTCACGGCATCAGCTTCCCGTATCCGCAAATGGATGTGAATTTCAAGCGCGTGAAAGCAAACGCGGCAGAATAATCACGAGCCCGGTGGCGCTACCGCTTACCGGGCCTACAAAACCTGTAGGCCGGATAAGGCGTCAGCCGCCATCCGGCGTTTTCCCTCCGGGTATTAATTCCTCTTATACCTGATTAATATTATCAATTTCCGCTAATGATTATCCCGCGTTATAGTCTGCGCTTAAGAGAAACAGTTCGGGATATTCAACGTGTTATCATATTATTTTCAAGGGCTTGCGCTTGGCGCAGCGATGATACTTCCGCTCGGTCCGCAAAATGCTTTCGTGATGAATCAGGGTATTCGTCGCCAGTATCACATTATGATCGCCTTACTTTGTGCCATCAGCGATTTACTGCTGATCTGCGCGGGGATCTTTGGCGGCAGCGCCTTGCTGATGCAATCGCCATGGCTGATGGCGCTGGTAACCTGGGGCGGCGTGGCGTTCTTACTCTGGTACGGTTTCGGCGCGTTAAAAACGGCGATGAGCAGTAATCTGGAGCTGGCCAGTGCCGAGGTGATGAAGCAGGGGCGCTGGAAAATTATCGCTACGATGCTGGCGGTGACGTGGCTTAACCCGCATGTCTATCTCGATACCTTCGTGGTGCTGGGCAGTCTTGGCGGTCAACTGGACGTCGAGCCGAAGCGCTGGTTTGCTCTGGGTACTGTTAGCGCATCGTTCCTGTGGTTCTTTGGCCTGGCGCTGCTGGCGGCCTGGCTGGCGCCTCGTCTACGCACCGCCAAAGCACAACGAATCATCAATACGCTGGTGGGACTCGTGATGTGGTTTATTGCTTTTCAACTGGCAAAAGAAGGCGTTGCGCATGTAGATGCGCTGTTCAACTAAGTGTTGTCTGATGGACAACAGGCTGAGATCCGCTAAGCTTGCCTGCATGCGCCCTGAGTTTCGGGGTAAATAATGAAACATGGAGGAACGACAGTGAAGTTCAAAATAATGGCCCTGGCGGCATTAGTCGGATTCAGTGCACTCTCAGTACAGGCAAATGAATTGCCGAATGGACCTCACATCGTGACTTCCGGAACGGCAAGCGTGGACGCGACACCTGATATTGCGACGCTGGCAATTGAAGTCAACGTGGCGGCAAAGGATGCGGCCTCAGCAAAGAAACAGGCTGACGAACGCGTCGCGCAATACCTTTCCTTCCTGGAACAAAACCAGATAGCGAAAAAAGACATCAGCTCTGCAAACCTGCGTACCCAGCCGGATTACGATTACCAGAATGGTAAAAGCGTACTCAAAGGCTATCGTGCGGTGCGCACCGTTGAGGTGACTCTGCGTCAACTGGACAAACTCAACGCGCTGCTGGATGGCGCGCTGAAAGCGGGTCTGAACGAGATTCGTTCAGTGTCGCTGGGTGTTGCCCAGCCGGATGCCTACAAAGATAAAGCGCGTAAAGCAGCCATTGATGATGCGATTCATCAGGCTGAACAACTGGCGGCGGGCTTTAACAGCAAACTCGGCCCGGTTTACAGCGTGCGCTACCACGTGTCGAATTATCAGCCAAGCCCAATGGTACGGATGATGAAAGCCGACGCAGCGCCTGCAGCATCGGCGCAGGAAACCTACGAGCAGCCGGTCATTCAGTTTGACGATCAGGTCGATGTGGTCTTCCAGATAGAGCCTGCGGCAAGTCAGCCAGCGACAACACCTGCCAAAACGCAGTAATCTTTTCAGACCCGGCTTTTCAGCCGGGTTTTTTATGTGATCAACTGTAAAAATGCGACCGCGTCGTGCGTCTTTTTTGGGGCTGCATGAGGATATGCCATAGTGATTTTATGAGGTGACTATGGATATTTTTATCTCGAAAAAGATGCGTAATTTTATTCTGCTGGCGCAAACCAATAATATCGCCAGAGCAGCAGAAAAAATCCACATGACCGCATCGCCCTTTGGCAAAAGCATTGCTGCACTGGAAGATCAAATCGGCTATACGCTGTTTACCCGTAAAGACAACAACATCAGTCTCAACAAAGCCGGGCAGGAGCTGTATCAGAAACTGTTTCCCGTCTATCAGCGTTTGTCCGCCATTGATAACGAAATCCATACTTCCTCGCGTCGTTCGCGTGAAATCGTTATTGGCATCGACAATACCTATCCGACCATCATTTTCGACCAGTTGATTAGCCTTGGTGATAAATATGAAGGCGTGACGGCTCAGGCCGTTGAATTCAGTGAGAATGGGGTGATTGATAATCTGTTCGACCGACAGCTGGATTTTATTATTTCGCCGCAGCATGTTTCTTCGCGCGTTCAGGAGCTGGAAAATCTGGCGGTGAGCGAACTGCCTCCCCTGCGCCTGGGGTTCCTGGTGTCCCGCCGTTACGAAGAAAAGCAGCCTCAGGATCTGCTGCGGGAATTACCCTGGCTGCAAATGCGCTTCCAGAACCGCGCCAATTTTGAAGCCATGCTGGATGCCTACATGCGGCCCAGTGGGATCAATCCAACCATTATCTATCGTCCATATAGCTTTATGGCTAAGGTGAGTGCGGTGGAGCGCGGACATTTTCTGACGGTAATCCCCCATTTTGCCTGGCGGCTGGTGAATCCGGCAACGCTGAAATATTTTGATGCGCCCGGCAGCCCGATGTACATGCAGGAATTTCTCTATTCGCTGAAAAATCATCGTTATACCGCCACGATGCTCCAGCATATTGCTGAAGATCGTGACGGTACGGCAGATTAACCCAGCATTGATCCTGTTTCGAGCAGGTTGCGGTGCAGATCAAATGCGTGGCTGAGATCGTGATGAATATGCCCGCCGGGTGCCTGTTCCAGATAGCGATGCAGGTAGTCGCGGTACAGCGGGTGCGCGCAGTTGTCGATGATGGTGTGCGCTCGTTGCAGCGGCGATAACCCACGCAGATCGGCAATCCCTTGTTCAGTAACGATCACTTTGACGCTGTGTTCGCTGTGATCGACGTGGCTGCACATCGGGACGATCGTCGAGATTTTCCCGTCTTTGGCAATCGACGGGGCCATAAAAATAGACAGATAGGCGTTGCGCTCAAAATCCCCGCTGCCGCCGATGCCGTTCATCAGGTTTACCCCTGCAACGTGCGTGGAGTTGGCATGGCCATAGATATCAAACTCCAGGCCGACATTCAGCGCAATCACCCCCAGCCGGCGGATGATCTCCGGGTTATTGGAGATCTCCTGCGGGCGCAGCACAATGCGGCTGGCGAAGAAATCCATATTGGCATAAATCTTCTGCAGTGAGGCGGCAGAAATCGTCAGGCTGGAGGCGCTGGCGCCGGTTATCTTGCCCGTTTCCAGCAGATTTACGACCGACTCCTGCAGTACCTCGGAGTACATCATAAAGGGGGGAATTTCCGGATTCTCGCCCAGCCGCGCCATCACCGCGTTATTAATATTGCCGACGCCGCTTTGTAAGGGCAGAAACTCAGGTGGAATGCGTTTGTGCGCCATTTCCGCCAGCAGAAAGCTCACCACGTTATCGGCAATTTGCTGGCAGAGCGGATTGGTTTTATCCGACGCACTGCCGGCATCGGGCAGGTTCGTTTCCACCAGAGCGACGATTTTTTTCGGGTCTATCTGGACGCACTGGCTGCCGATGCGATCCATGGTATGAAAAATGGGGACGCTGTTACGACGCGGCGGCGCGCCTGGTATCACAATGTCGGCCAGTTCCGCTACGCGTGGATTGTGATAATGATTCAGCTCAATAATGACTTTTTTCGCCCGTAGCAGCCAGGTTGGCGCATTACCGATCCCGCTGGTCAGCCAGATCCTGCCGTCCGGCGCAATGGCTGAGGCCTCTATAACAGCAACATCAATCTCGCCAAAGAAGCCGTAATTAACCATCTGTGCGACTTCACTGAGATGGAGATCGACAAACCGCACCTGGCCTTGATTAATTTTCTGACGCAGACCAGATGAGGTTTGATAAGGCGCGCGCCAGGAAACGGCATCCGCCTCAGAGAGCGCGTCATCTGCGGCAGCGCTAATTGACGCGCCGGTCAGCAGGCGGATCTGAAAAGGCTGCCCTACGTGATGCAGTTCGCTGGCTTGCCGGGCAATCGCTGCGGGCAACGCCTTTGGTGAACCCGCAGGTGTAAAGCCGCTGAACGCCACCATATCATCATGCTGAATAATTTCTGCCGCCTGTTCGGCGTTCATCCGTTTCATGGCTTTTCCTTTAGCTGACCGCGATTAATGGCCGACGAAGTTCGGTTTCCGTTTTTCTAAAAACGCATTCATCCCTTCCTGATAATCATTGCTGTCGTAAACCGCACGGCGCATGCCCTGGATGCGTTCAAATTCATCGGAATTCATGGTGTGCGCTTCGCCCAGCACGCGCAGTTCTTCTTTGATCACGGCAATCGCCAGCGGCGCTTTTTCTGAGATGTGATGCGCCATTTGCAGAGTAAAATCTTCCAGCTCGTCGACGGCGACCACATGGTTGAGAATACCTACCGCCAGCGCGCGCTGGGCGGTAATCGGTAGGGCGGTGAAAATCAGCTCTTTGACGATATGAAAACCCGCATCACGGGTCAGGTTGTGAATACCCACCAGGTTATACGGCACGCCGAGATTGACCGGTGTCATCGAGAACGTCGAGGTCTCGGCAGAGATGATGAGATCGGAACTCATGATCATCTCGAATGCACCGCCCCAGACGCTGCCTTCAACCATCGAGATAATAGGTTTCGGGTACTTTTGGATCATGCGGGTGATCTGGCGCAGCGGATCGTCATAGGACAGCGGATCGCGACGTCCGGTAGGGAGTTCATGAATATCATGTCCAGCAGAGAACACTTTGGCCCCGCTCGGTGCGCGCAGAATAATGCAGCGAATTTCTGGACGATTGAGATCGTTCAGCGCCAGCATAAGATCGTCAATAAACACTTTGCTCAGGGCGTTAAGCTTGCGGGCATAGTTGAATTCAATGACCGCGACTTTCTGGATGATGACGACGTTGACGTATTGATAGGACATAATGTTCTCTTTAATCAAAGTAATGATGTTGGATAAATTCGCTGATGTGTCGCAGGCCGGTACGTGGCGAAAGGTCATTGTTCCTGACCGAGCGCAGCGTTTGCTGGAAATAGCGATCGAAATCAGTGCGGGAAAATAACAGGTGCAGCGCCTCTTCTTCGGCCTGTTTCTGTAACCAGTCCACCGCTTGCTGCTGGCGGACTTTTTCCAGCCGACCGCTGGCTGTAAGGCATGTTTTAAAATCGATGATGGCCTGCCAGATTTCTTCAATGCCGCGTTTTTCCAGCGCGGTGCAGGCCAGAGCCTGCGGCTGCCACTCGTCATACTTGCGGCGTAGAATGTGCAGGGCGGAATCATACATATGGCGGGTGATGGCGACGTTGGCGCGGTTGTCCCCGTCATCCTTGTTGATGATGACCAGATCCGCCATCTCCATGATGCCTTTTTTGATGCCCTGCAGATCGTCACCACCGCCGGCTATTTGCAGCGAGAGAAAGCAATCAACCATGCTGGCGACTTCTGTTTCGGACTGCCCAACGCCGACGGTTTCGACGATCACTACATCGAAGCCTGCCGCTTCGCACAGCAGCATTAATTCCCGGGCGCGCTGGCTGGCACCGCCCAAATGCCCGCTGGAAGGAACCGGTCGAATAAACGCGGCATCCGCACGCGCCAGTTCCGTCATACGGGTTTTATCGCCCAGAATGCTACCGCCGCTGACCGGACTGCTGGGATCGACAGCGATCACCGCCACCCGCAATCCCTTACGGATCAGTAGCATGCCAAAGGCTTCCAGAAAGGTGCTTTTCCCCGCGCCCGGCGTACCGGTAATGCCCAGACGCAGGGCGTTACCGGCGAACGGTATAATGGCGTCCAGCAGCTGTGTGCTGAGTAGCTGATGACGCGGATGCTGGCTCTCGACCAGCGTCATGGCCTGGGCGAGCGTGGCGCGCTCCCCCAGACGTAAACGCTGGATGCTATCAGCCAGCGTGGCGCTGCTAATCATGGTGCTGACCAATGCGGGTTAATACATCGCGTACACTGTCGAGCATCGGCGTACCGGGACCATAAATAGCGGCGACACCTCGCGCTTGCAGGAAGGCGTAATCCTGCGGTGGGATGACGCCGCCGGCTACCACGCAAATGTCCTCGCGCCCCCAGCTTTTGAGCGCCGCCACCAGTTCGGGGATCAACGTTTTATGACCCGCCGCCAGTGAAGAGGCGCCAACCACGTGCACATCGTTTTCTACCGCCAGGCGAGCGATCTCTTCCGGCGTGGAGAACATCGGGCTGAGGTCAACATCGAAACCGAGATCGGAATAGGCGCTGGCAATCACTTTGGCGCCGCGATCGTGACCGTCCTGACCCATCTTAGCGACCAGAATGCGCGGGCGGCGGCCGTTATCGGCGAGAAATTTTTCAGTTTGCGCAACAATGGCGTCAAACTCGTCGGCGGATTTTTCAGACTGGTGGTAGCTTTGCGCAACCACTCCGGTAACACACTGGCTGGGTACCAGGTAACGGTCAAAAGCGGACTCCAGTGCGTCAGAGATTTCACCCAGCGTGGCGCGAACGCGCGCGGCATCTATTGCGGCGGCGAGCAGGTTTTCATTGTGCCGCGCTGCGTGGGTCAAAGCTTTCAGCGTGGCTTTCACCGCAATATCGTCACGGGTCGCGCGGATGTGTTGCAGCGAGGCAATCTGCTCGTTGCGCACCTTGACGTTGTCGATTTCCAATACCGACGTGGCGTCTTCTTTATCCAGCTTGTATTTGTTCACGCCAACGATAACGCGCTGACCCTGGTCGATGAGTGATTGTTCGCGGGCGGAAGCTTCTTCGATCATCCGTTTTGGTAACCCCGCTTCTATCGCTTTCGCCATTCCACCCGCTTCATCGATCTGTTCGATGATCGCCCGTGCTTGCTTAACGATCTGATCGGTCAGCGACTCCACATAATACGATCCGGCCAGCGGATCGACGGTGCGGCAGATCTCCGACTCCTCCTGAATGATGATCTGCGTATTGCGCGCGATGCGGGCGGAAAAGTCAGTCGGCAGGCCGAGCGCTTCATCAAAGGCGTTGGTGTGCAAAGACTGAGTACCGCCCAGGGTTGCACCCAGCGCTTCGATGGTGGTGCGCACCACGTTGTTGTACGGATCCTGCTCGGTCAGGCTCCAGCCGGAGGTCTGACAGTGGGTACGTAGCGCCAGAGATTTTGGGTTGGTGGCGCCAAATCCGCTGACTGCCTCGCTCCACAGATAACGCGCGGCGCGCAGCATGGCGACGTTCATAAACAGATCCATGCCAATGCCGAAGAAGAATGACAGTCGTGGGGCGAAATCATCAATTTTCAGTCCGGCGGACAGCGCGGCTTTGATGTACTCAATCCCGTCGGCCAGGGTAAACGCCACCTGCTGCACGCAGTTGGCACCCGCTTCACCCATGTGATATCCGCTGATGCTGATGGTATTAAAGCGCGGCATATTGTCAGAACACCAGGCAATGATGTCAGCGATAATGCGCATAGAGGGCTTGGGCGGGTAAATATAGGTGTTGCGGCATAGGTACTCTTTCAGAATATCGTTTTGTATCGTGCCAGTGAGCAGCTCTGGCGCGACGCCTTGCTCCTGCGCTGCCACGATATAAAACGCCATCACCGGGAGTACCGCGCCGTTCATGGTCATGGATACCGACATCTTATCCAGTGGGATCTGGTCGAACAGTACCTTCATATCTTCGACGGTATCTATAGCCACGCCCGCTTTGCCGACGTCGCCTGCCACGCGCGGGTTATCTGAGTCGTAGCCGCGATGAGTGGCGAGGTCAAAGGCGACGGAAAGCCCTTTTTGTCCGGCGGCGAGATTACGGCGATAAAACGCGTTAGATTCTTTGGCGGTAGAGAACCCGGCGTACTGGCGAATAGTCCACGGCTGCGCGGTATACATGGTGGCGCGTGGGCCACGAACGTAAGGCGCCAGGCCGGGGAGGGTGCCCGTCACTTCCAGGTTGTCGAGATCAGCCTCGGTGTACAGCGGCTTAATGGCAATCCCTTCTGCCGTCTGTTTTACCAGCGAGTCGACGGTTTTTTCCCGTCGGCTGAGTTCTTTGTTGGCGAGCGTTTGCCACGCCTGCATATTGGCCATTTTTTGCTCCGTATTACGCAATAAGTTGAATCTTTGCGAATACGGTGAGCTTTTTCAGCTGGCTTGTCGCCAGCAAAAAATAGCCAATAAGACGTCGTTTTTTGCCGCGTGGCGTGTTTTATTTTGTGATGGATTTCAAAGACGTGGCGGGAATAGCATGAAAAGAGAGTATAAGGTTGTAGGCCGGATAAGGCGTTACGCCGCCATCCGGCACTCAGGGGCAATAAATGCTTTAATCCTGACGCAGCACATTGTGTCCGTAGGCTAGCAGCGCATCGGTGACGTTGCGCATCATGCGGCTTTCCGGTGCAAAGCGATGCCAATAGAGCATCCGACGCTGGAACAGGCCTGGCGTTAAGTCGATAAGCTCGCCGCTTTCCAGCTCTTTCTCGATCTGCAGGTGTGGGATCATGCAGCAGGTTGTCCCCTGGCGTGCCAGCTGCACAAAGGCTTCCGACGAGTTAACGATGTGGCACGGCACGCTGCCCGGTGGCAGATCGAAGTTTTGTTGCAGAAAAGCCTGATGCATGTCGTCGAGATGGTCAAACGCAACCGCCGGCGCTTTTAGCAGGGCAGAACGGGTGACGCCATTCGGAAAGTAGCGCTCGGCAAAAGGTTTTGAGCCGACAAACAGGTAGTCCAGCGCGCCGAGTTTATCCACCAGACAGCTTGGTAGCGCCTGATGTTGAATACTCACCGCGCCCACCACTTCACCGCGACGCAGGCGTTCCTGAGTGCGTGTTTCATCTTCAACCTGCAGGTTCAGACGAATCGGTGAGTTTGCCAGCACAGGGGCCAGCGCCGGGAGTAGCCAGGTGGCCAGACTGTCGGCGTTGACGGCCAGGGAGAGCAGCAGCGGCGTCGAGCCGGTTTGTTCATCTCCCAGCCACTCGTCTTCCAGCAGTTCAACCTGACGCAACAGTGCCAGCAGCTTTTGCCCTTGCTCGGTTGGGCGAGGCGGTACGGTACGCACCAGCAGCGGTTGTCCGAACATATTCTCAAGCTGTTTTATGCGTTGTGAAACCGCGGATTGTGTGATGCATAGCTTTTGCGCAGCGCGCTCAAATCCCCGTTCACGAATAACCGCATCCAGTGCTTGTAGTGTTCTGTAGTCCGGACGTTTCATTGCTCTGACGTACTCCTGATATTTTTGCGTGTTCTGCACTATGACACAATTTTAGGTTGGGTACAGACGAAATCCGCCGTCTGCGAGCGGGTGTGGGGACATTTTTCTACGCAATGTTCTATAATGCGCGTGAATTTCCACACCACATTCACACCACAGGCGAAACGATCATGACGCAGGATGAACTGAAAAAAGCAGTAGGATGGGCGGCACTTCAGTATGTACAGCCCGGCACCATTGTGGGCGTAGGTACCGGTTCAACAGCCGCACACTTTATTGATGCGCTGGGCACCATGAAAGGTCAGATTGAAGGCGCAGTGTCCAGTTCGGACGCTTCCACTGAAAAACTCAAAAGCCTCGGTATCCACGTGTTCGATCTTAACGAAGTGGACAGCCTTGGCGTTTACGTTGATGGCGCGGACGAAATCAACGGTCACATGCAAATGATCAAAGGCGGCGGCGCAGCGCTGACCCGCGAAAAGATCATTGCCTCCGTCGCTAAGAAATTTATCTGCATCGCTGACGCGTCCAAAGAAGTCGATATTCTGGGTAACTTCCCGCTGCCGGTAGAAGTGATCCCGATGGCGCGTAGTGCGGTTGCTCGTCAGTTGGTGAAGCTGGGCGGTCGTCCTGAATACCGTCAGGGTGTGGTTACTGATAACGGCAACGTCATCCTTGACGTGCACGGTCTGGAGATCCTTGACGCTGTGGCGATGGAAAACGCCATCAACGCAATCCCGGGCGTTGTGACCGTGGGTCTGTTTGCCAACCGTGGGGCGGACGTTGCGCTGATCGGCACAGCAGATGGCGTGAAAACTATCGTAAAATGATCTGACGACCGGGATCTTCTGTCGTTAAAAAAATTTTGGCAGGGCAAATTTGGTGACTTGTGTCACGTTTACAATATTGTCCTGCCGATCCCTCCAAAGAAAAAGTTATCACCAGAATTTTACTCTGACATTTCCCGCTGAATGACACTTCTTCAGCACGACGACGCAAACGTTCATATTGCCGCAATATTTTTTTTTGATATGTTGAAGAGGCGGATGAAAATCCCACACACAACACATCAGATTGAACTAAAAAAAGACAGGGTCGGGGAAATGGCAAAGGTATCACTGGAGAAAGAAAAGATTAAGTTTCTGCTGGTTGAAGGTGTGCATCAAAAAGCACTGGAAAGCCTTCGTGCGGCAGGTTACACCAACATCGAGTTTCACAAAGGCGCTCTGGACACTGAACAGCTGAAAGAGTCCATCCGTGATGCCCATTTTATTGGCCTGCGATCCCGTACTCATCTGACTGAAGATGTGATTGACGCCGCAGAGAAACTGGTCGCGATTGGCTGCTTCTGTATTGGCACCAATCAGGTTGATCTGGGGGCGGCGGCAAAACGCGGGATCCCCGTGTTTAACGCACCATTCTCTAACACCCGCTCCGTTGCCGAACTGGTAATTGGCGAACTGTTGCTGCTGCTGCGCGGCGTGCCGGAAGCGAACGCTAAGGCGCACCGTGGCGTGTGGAACAAACTGGCTACCGGCTCTTTTGAAGCGCGTGGCAAAAAACTGGGGATTATTGGTTACGGCCACATTGGTACCCAGTTGGGCATTCTGGCGGAATCGCTGGGGATGCACGTCTATTTCTATGATATTGAAAACAAACTCCCGCTGGGTAACGCCACCCAGGTACAGCATCTTTCCGACCTGCTCAATATGAGCGATGTGGTCAGCCTTCACGTGCCGGAAAATGCCTCCACCAAGAATATGATGGGCGCACAAGAGATTGCCCTGATGAAGCCGGGTGCGCTGCTGATCAACGCCGCGCGCGGCACGGTTGTTGATATTCCTGCGCTGTGCGATGCGTTAGCCACTAAGCATCTGGCTGGCGCAGCAATCGACGTCTTCCCGACGGAGCCGGCGAGCAACAGCGATCCGTTTACATCTCCGCTGTGTGATTTTGACAACGTGATCCTGACGCCGCACATCGGCGGTTCAACGCTGGAAGCGCAGGAAAACATTGGTCTGGAAGTGGCAGGTAAGCTGACGAAGTATTCCGATAACGGCTCTACGCTGTCGGCGGTTAACTTCCCGGAAGTGTCGCTGCCGCTGCACGGTGGTCGTCGTCTGATGCACATTCACGAAAACCGACCAGGCGTGCTGACCGCGCTGAACCAAATCTTTGCCGAGCAGGGCGTTAACATTGCCGCGCAGTATCTGCAAACTTCCGCGCAGGTGGGGTATGTGGTTATTGATATCGAGGCAGATGAGGATGTGGCGGAGAAAGCGCTGCTGGCGATGAAAGCCATTCCGGGAACGATTCGCGCGCGTATGCTGTACTAATTATTGGTACATCGTGCCGGGTGGCGACTGCGTCTTAACCGACCTACGAGATGATTCGTAGGCCTGATAAGCGTAGCGCCATCTGGCAATTCAAGGCTACCATTCCCATACTTTTGACGGTGTTACCACCGCGGGCAGCGGAATATCCCACTCTTCGACCGGTAACTTCTCCACTCGCTGGCAATCATGTGCGTAGCCCACCGGCTGGATCTGATGCTGCTGCCAGTTTTGCAACGTGCGATCGTAAAAACCACCGCCCATGCCTAAGCGCTGTCCGTCTTCATCAAACGCCACGAGCGGCGTAATCAATACATCCAGCTTTGATAACGGCAAAACGTCGCGCACATCGAGTCGCGGCTCCTGGATTTTGAGTCGGTTAGTTACCAGATCACTGTGCGGATGATAGTGCAGAAACAGTAAATTACCGCGGCTAAACGGATGTAGAACCGGGAGATAGACACGCTTGCCCGCACGCCACAGTTGTTCGATCAGCGGTTGAGTATCAAGTTCGCCATCAAAAGAGAGAAATACCGCCACGGTGTGGGCGAGTACAACAGGGGGGAAGCTCAGCATTCTGCTCGCGGCCTGCTGACCGAAATGGCGTTGTTGCTCAGGCGTTAGCGCACGGCGACGTTGCCGAATCAGTTGACGAATTTCTTGCCGGGATAAAGGAAGTTCAGAAAGTAGTGTCATGGCTGTTGCCAGGTAGAAGGGAATCTCCGAGATGCCGCCGCAGGCTGTAACCCTTGAACCCTTGGTTCAAGGTGAATGTGTCGTCACAGTTTTAAGGCTTCTCGGACGAACCGAGCATGCTCACCAACCGTGGAGCGCCACATTCTTGTGGTATGAAATATCGGCTCAGGGGACTGGCCCGCTTGCAAACATCTCAGAGAAATTTTGTCTTCACGGTCACTCTACCACAGTAAACCGAAAAGTGTTATTCAAAGTTTTGGCCCGTTTTTTCGGTTATGCGACCCTGATCAAGCAACGCCTGTTCAATGGTTTGTTGTAGCATCCGAATACGTTGTTCCATGCTCGCCGCGTAGTCACGCGTCTTCGCTTTTTCCTGAGTTAATTCATAGCTGATGTTCAACGCGGCGATGAAAACCAGCTGCTCAGTATTTGTGACTCTAGTGCGAACTTTCAGATCTTGCAATCGCTGATTCAGATCGTCCGCAGCCTGATTCAACGCATCTTGTTGTTCAGGCGGGCAATTCACTCGCAGTGAACGGCCAAAAATTTGGATATCGACGGGTTGTGCAGACATGCCACCTTCCTGCTGATTGACTGCGCTGCCTTCGTCTCCAGACCTTGGGTCCGCGAAGGGGCGACACTATAGCTACCCTGGTATGAACATACAAGCCCTTTTCTGGTCCACCAGGGCCCAAAGTGGTAGCATAACATGAATATCCTCCCTTTGATGACGAATGCTTATGTCCATACAGAACGAAATGCCTGGTTACACCGATGTTAGCCAGTTTTTGAACCAACAAGGGGCTGGATTAACCCCGGCCGAAATGCACGGTTTGATCAGCGGGATGATTTGCGGCGGCAACAACGACAGCTCATGGCAGCCGCTGTTGCACGACCTGACCAACGAAGGTTTGGCCTTTGGCCATGAGCTGGCTCAGGCACTGATCAAAATGCACGCGGCGACCAGCGACGCCCTGGAAGACGACGGCTTCCTTTTTCAGCTTTATCTGCCTGAAGGCGACGGCGTTAGCGTGTTCGATCGTGCCGACGCGCTGGCGGGCTGGGTCAATCACTTTTTGCTGGGCCTCGGGGTTACGCAGCCCAAGCTCGACAAAGTGACCGGCGAAACCGGCGAAGCGATTGACGACCTGCGCAATATCGCCCAGTTGGGATATGACGAAGACGAAGATCAGGAAGAGCTGGAAATGTCGCTTGAAGAGATCATCGAGTACGTGCGTGTTGCTGCGCTGTTGTGCCATGACACGTTTACGCGTCAGCAACCGACCGCGCCGGAAGTACGTAAACCGACACTGCACTAAGTAACGAGAACGCCAGGGAGAGTGTTATGACTCAGCAAGAATACTTACGCCGTCGCCAGGCATTACTGGCGCACATGCAGCCAGGCAGCGCTGCGCTGATTTTCGCGGCCCCAGAAGCGACGCGCAGTGCGGACAGTGAATATCCGTACCGCCAGAGCAGCGACTTTTGGTACTTCACCGGTTTTAACGAACCTGAAGCCGTGCTGGTGCTGATTAAAAGTAATGACACTCATAACCATAGCGTTTTGTTCAACCGGGTACGTGACCTGACGGCGGAGATCTGGTTTGGTCGCCGTCTGGGACAAGATGCTGCCCCCGAGAAACTGGGTGTTGATCGGGCGTTAGCGTTCAGCGAAATCAACCAACAGCTGCATCAGTTGCTTAACGGTCTGGACACGGTGTACCACGCCCAGGGCGAATATGCCTGGGCGGATGAGATTGTGTTTACGGCGATGGATAAGCTGCGCAAAGGCGCCAGACAAAATATGAAAGCCCCTGCGGCGATTATCGACTGGCGTCCGATGGTGCACGAGATGCGCCTGTTCAAATCGCCGGAAGAGATAGCAATCATGCGTCGCGCCGGTGAAATCAGCGCGCTGGCGCATACCCGCGCGATGGAAAAATGTCGTCCGGGAATGTTCGAGTATCAGCTGGAAGGGGAGATCCATCATGAGTTTACCCGTCATGGTGCGCGTTATCCTTCCTATAACACCATTGTCGGCAGCGGTGTAAACGGCTGCATCCTGCATTACACCGAAAACGAAAGTGAAATGCGCGATGGCGATTTGGTGCTGATTGACGCCGGATGCGAATACAAAGGTTACGCTGGCGACATTACCCGCACCTTCCCGGTCAACGGGAAGTTCACTCCCGCCCAGCGCGAGATCTATGACATCGTGCTGGAGTCACTGGAAACCAGCCTGCGTTTGTATCGTCCGGGGACGTCCATCCAGGAGGTGACGGGAGAGGTGGTGCGCATCATGATTACCGGTCTGGTAAAACTGGGTATTCTGCACGGCGATGTCGATCAACTGATAGCCGACAACGCGCAGCGTCCTTTCTTTATGCATGGCCTGAGCCATTGGCTGGGGCTGGATGTCCATGACGTTGGCGTTTATGGCCAGGATCGCTCGCGTATCCTCGAACCGGGGATGGTGCTTACCGTCGAGCCAGGACTGTATATCGCGCCGGACGCCGACGTACCACCGGCTTATCGCGGAATTGGCATTCGTATTGAAGATGACATCCTGATTACCGAAGACGGTAATGAAAACCTCACCGCCAGCGTAGTGAAAAAGGCGGATGATATTGAAGCCCTGATGGCTGCGGCGCGACTGAAATGAGCGTGATTATTGTCGGTGGTGGTATGGTTGGAGCGACTCTGGCGCTGGCTATTTCAGAGCTGAGTCATGGGACGCTGCCGGTCCATCTTATTGAAGCGAGCGAGCCGGATACTGACCGCCATCCGGGATTTGACGCTCGGGCGATTGCGTTGGCCGCAGGCACCTGCCAGCAGCTGGCGCGAATTGGCGTCTGGCAGGCCATTGCCGATTGCGCAACCCCGATCAAAACGGTGCACGTCAGCGACCGTGGACATGCCGGGTGTGTGACGCTTGATGCACTGGAATACCGTATTCCTGCGCTGGGTCAGGTGGTGGAACTGCATGACGTCGGGCTGCGTCTGTTTGCGCTGTTGCGCAAAGCGCGCGGCGTCACGCTACATTGCCCTGACCGGGTGGCCAGCGTGTCGCGCACCCAGCAGCACGTTGAGGTCACGCTGGAGAATGGCGAGGTGATTACCGGTCGTGTACTGGTAGCCGCTGACGGCACACGCTCTGCGCTGGCGACCGCCTGCGGCGTTGACTGGCAGCAGCAGCCTTACGAACAACTGGCGGTGATTGCCAACGTTACCACCTCCGTCCCGCATAACGGACGAGCGTTTGAACGTTTCACGCAGCATGGCCCGCTGGCCATGTTACCGATGTCAGAAGGGCGCTGCTCGCTGGTGTGGTGTCATCCGCTGGAAAAGCGAGATGAGATCATGGCCTGGTCTGACGAACAGTTTTGTCGCGAACTGCAAACGACGTTTGGCTGGCGGCTTGGGCGCATTACGCAAGCCGGTCAACGTAGCGCCTATCCGCTGTCTTTAACCACCGCGGTGAAGGCGATTAGCCATCGCACCGTGCTGGTGGGCAATGCGGCGCAGACCCTGCATCCTATTGCCGGCCAAGGTTTTAATCTCGGCCTGCGCGATGTCATGAGCCTTGCCGAAACGTTGACGCAGGCACAGTTTGCAGCCGAAGACGTGGGTGATTATGCGGTGCTGTCGCGCTATCAGCAGCGTCGTGAGACCGATCGCGAAACAACGATTGGCGTGACCAACAGCCTGGTGTATCTGTTTGCCAATCGCTGGGCACCGCTGGTTGTTGGACGTAACGTGGGTCTTATGGCGATGGAATTATTGACGCCAGCCCGCGATGCGTTGGCGGAGCGGACCCTGGGCTGGGTCGCGCGATAAATATAGCCAGTAGGCCTGATAAGCGTAGCGCCATCAGGAAAATGCAATGGCAATCATGCCGGATGGCGGCTTCGCCTGATCCGGCCTACGGTATTTGATAGTCCCGTTTTCAGGAGCAAACAGTGCAAAGTGTTGATGTAGCAATTGTTGGTGGCGGCATGGTGGGACTGGCGGTTGCCTGCGGCTTGCAGGGCAGCGGGTTACGCGTTGCCGTATTAGAACAACATGTTCCGCAGCCTCTGGCGGCGGATGCACCTCCTCAGCTTCGCGTGTCGGCCATTAACGCCGCCAGCGAAAAACTACTGACCCGTCTTGGCGTATGGTCAGACATTGTCGCCCGTCGGGCTTGCTGCTACCACGGGATGGAAGTCTGGGACAAAGACAGCTTTGGGCGCATCGAATTTGATGACCAAAGCATGGGCTATAGCCATTTAGGACATATCGTTGAAAATTCGGTGGTCCACTACGCGCTGTGGCAAAAGGCGCAGCAGTCGGCGGATATTACGCTAATGGCTCCGGCAGAACTTCAGCAAGTGGCCTGGGGGGAGAACGAAGCTTTTCTGACCCTGAAGGATGGCTCGATGCTGACTGCGCGCCTGGTCATTGGCGCGGACGGCGCAAACTCCTGGTTGCGTAACAAAGCGGATATCCCGCTGACCTTCTGGGATTATCGCCATCATGCGCTGGTGGCAACCATTCGTACCGAGGACGCGCACGGTGCAGTTGCCCGCCAGGCGTTCCATGGCGAAGGCATTCTGGCGTTCTTACCGCTCAGCGATCCGCATTTGTGCTCTATCGTCTGGTCACTCTCGCCGCAGGAAGCAGAGCGCATGCAACTGGCAAGTGCTGACGCGTTTAATCAGGCGCTGAATATCGCCTTTGATAATCGGCTGGGACTATGTCGCGTTGAGAGTGAACGTCAGGTGTTTCCGCTAACGGGGCGCTATGCCCGCCAGTTTGCCGCGCACCGCCTGGCGCTGGTCGGTGATGCGGCACATACCATCCATCCGCTGGCAGGACAGGGGGTTAACCTCGGTTTTATGGATGCTGCGGAGCTGATTGATGAGCTAAAACGTCTGCAACGCCAGGGGAAAGACATCGGTCAGTACCTCTATCTGCGTCGCTACGAGCGTAGCCGTAAGCACAGTGCAGCGGTGATGCTGGCCGGTATGCAGGGGTTCCGTGAACTGTTTGCTGGCGCGAACCCAGCGAAGAAACTGCTTCGTGATATTGGTCTGAAACTGGCCGATACCCTGCCAGGCGTAAAACCACAACTCATCCGTCAGGCGATGGGATTAAACGATCTTCCTGAGTGGTTGCGCTAACGTCCGTCAGGACAATTTTAAGAGTTTGAGACCCGTCACACTTTCCTCTCCCGGCCTGCGCGCCGGGATGCTTCTCTCATTTGAAATAATCTAATTTCACGCTTCTTTTCGCATTAGTTTTTTTAATATTACTATTTTCTCATAACGCCATTTTTGACATTTTTTCCACATTTAATATGGATTGATGACGATTTGTTTCGTTTTATCTATCTGTTGCTCTGATTTTATGGCGGTTAATTGGATTTTTATTCTGTCGTCGATCTGGGCATTTTTAGCCATAAGCTAATGTGATGGTTAATTTTGCCTTATGGTTTAGCGTCTGTTTCAGTGGTAAGTTCAAGACAAAGAGAACGTTTGCGTCGCAGCCCCCGGAGCGGCTGCGGTGCTGGGTTTCGTGGTGAACATTTCACCGCGAAAGAGTTGATAGCCCCGCTTATTCAACGAGGAAAAGATGGCTCAACAGACTCCTTTGTACGAACAACACACGCTATGCGGCGCGCGCATGGTTGATTTCCATGGCTGGATGATGCCTCTGCATTACGGTTCTCAGCTCGACGAGCACCACGCTGTTCGCACCGATGCCGGTATGTTTGATGTGTCGCACATGACCATCGTCGACCTGCGCGGCAGCCGCACCCGGGAGTTCTTGCGTTATCTGCTGGCAAACGACGTCGCGAAGCTAACGAAAACCGGTAAAGCCCTTTACTCCGGTATGCTCAATGCGTCGGGCGGTGTGATTGATGACCTGATCGTCTACTACTTCACTGAAGATTTCTTCCGCCTCGTTGTTAACTCCGCCACCCGCGAAAAAGACCTCTCCTGGATAACCCAACACGCTGAACCTTACGCTATCGACATCACCGTTCGTGATGACTTGTCGATGATTGCGGTGCAGGGACCGAATGCTCAGGCTAAAGCCGCCACGCTGTTTACTGAAGAACAGCGCCATGCGGTAGAAGGCATGAAGCCGTTCTTTGGCGTGCAGGCGGGTGATTTGTTTATCGCCACCACTGGCTATACCGGCGAAGCAGGCTATGAAATTGCCCTGCCGAATGAAAAAGCCGCGGATTTCTGGCGTGCGCTGGTCGACGCAGGCGTACAGCCATGTGGTCTGGGCGCGCGCGATACGCTGCGTCTGGAAGCCGGTATGAACCTGTACAGCCAGGAAATGGACGAGGGTATTTCTCCGCTGGCCGCCAACATGGGCTGGACCATCGCGTGGGAACCGGCTGACCGCGACTTCATTGGTCGCGAAGCGCTGGAAATGCAACGTGAAAAAGGTCACCAGCAGCTGGTTGGCCTGGTAATGACCGAGAAAGGCGTACTGCGTAATGAACTGCCGGTGCGTTTCACCGATGCGGCGGGCAATGCGCATGAAGGCATTATCACCAGTGGTACGTTCTCTCCGACGCTGGGCTACAGCATTGCACTGGCGCGCGTACCTGCGGGTATAGGCGAGACGGCAATCGTGCAGATCCGTAACCGTGAAATGCCGGTAAAAGTGACTAAACCTGTTTTTGTGCGTAACGGCAAAGCCGTCGCGTGATTCATCCTTTTTGGAGATTGATTGATGAGCAACGTACCAGCAGAACTGAAATACAGTAAAGAACACGAATGGCTGCGCAAAGAAGCAGACGGCTCTTACACCGTAGGGATCACCGAACATGCTCAGGAACTGCTGGGTGACATGGTGTTCGTTGACCTGCCAGAAGTGGGTGCCACTGTTAGCGCGGGCGACGACTGCGCGGTTGCGGAATCCGTAAAAGCGGCTTCCGATATCTATGCGCCAGTGGGCGGTGAGATTGTGGCGGTGAATGACGCGCTCAGCGACTCCCCGGAACTGGTGAACAGCGAGCCGTATACCGGCGGCTGGATCTTCAAGATCAAAGCCAGCGACGAAAGCGAAATCGAATCACTGCTGGATGCCACTGCGTACGAGGCATTACTGGAAGACGAATAAGATTGTGCCGGATGGCACTGCGTTTATCCGGCCTACGGTTTTATGTAGGCCCGGTAAGCGTCAGCGCCACCGGGCAATTGAGTTAGAGACAATCACGATTCACTGCACGTTTCAGGAACCATCGCCCATGACACAGACGTTAAGCCAGCTTGAAAACAGCGGCGCTTTCATTGAACGCCACATCGGACCGGACGCCGCGCAGCAGCAAGAAATGCTGAATGCGGTTGGCGCCGAGTCGTTAAACGCGCTGATCGGCCAGATTGTGCCGAAAGACATTCAGCTCGCAACCCCGCCACAGGTGGGCGAGGCGGCGACCGAATACGCTGCGCTGGCAGAGTTAAAAGCCATCGCCGGGCGTAACAAGCGCTTCACGTCCTACATTGGCATGGGTTATACCGCCGTGCAGTTACCGCCGGTTATCCTGCGTAATATGCTGGAAAACCCGGGTTGGTACACCGCATATACGCCGTATCAACCAGAAGTCTCCCAGGGCCGTCTGGAAGCACTGCTTAACTTCCAGCAGGTGACGTTGGATCTGACCGGTCTGGATATGGCTTCCGCTTCTCTGCTGGATGAAGCCACCGCGGCTGCCGAAGCCATGGCGATGGCAAAACGCGTCAGTAAACTGAAAAACGCCAACCGCTTCTTTGTGGCGTCTGATGTTCATCCGCAAACGCTGGATGTTGTCCGTACCCGTGCGGAAACCTTCGGCTTTGATGTCATCGTTGACGACGCAGCAAAAGCGCTGGATCACCAGGATGTCTTCGGGGTGCTGCTGCAACAAGTGGGCACTACCGGTGAAGTTCACGACTACAGCGCGCTGATTGCTGAACTGAAAGCGCGTAAAGTGGTGGTCAGCGTAGCGGCCGATTTTATGGCGCTGGTTCTGCTGACTGCGCCGGGCAAACAGGGCGCGGACATTGTTTTCGGCTCCGCTCAGCGCTTTGGCGTACCGATGGGTTACGGCGGCCCGCACGCGGCATTCTTTGCTGCCAAAGACGAATTCAAACGCTCCATGCCAGGCCGTATTATCGGCGTCTCCAAAGATGCCGCAGGTAATACCGCTCTGCGCATGGCGATGCAGACTCGCGAGCAGCATATCCGCCGTGAGAAAGCGAACTCCAATATTTGTACCTCGCAGGTACTGCTGGCAAACATCGCCAGCCTGTATGCCGTTTACCACGGTCCAGTCGGACTGAAGCGCATTGCGAACCGCATCCACCGCCTGACCGATATTCTGGCCGCGGGTCTGCAACAGAAAGGGTTGAAGCTGCGTCATGCGCACTACTTTGACACCCTGTGTGTCGAAGTCGCTGATAAAGCGGCCGTGCTGGCGCGTGCCGAAGCGGCAGAAATCAACCTGCGCAGCGATATTCATAACGCCGTAGGCATTACGCTCGACGAAACCACCACCCGTGAAAATGTGGTGCAGTTGTTTAATGTTCTGCTGGGCGGCAGCCACGGCCTGAACATCGATACGCTGGATAAAGACGTGGCGCTCGACAGCCGTTCTATTCAGGACAGCATGCTGCGTGATGATGCGATCCTGAGTCATCCGGTGTTCAATCGCTACCACAGCGAAACCGAGATGATGCGCTACATGCACTCGCTGGAACGTAAAGATCTGGCGCTGAATCAGGCAATGATCCCACTGGGTTCCTGCACCATGAAGCTGAACGCGGCCGCCGAGATGATCCCTATCACCTGGCCTGAATTTGCTGAACTGCACCCGTTCTGCCCACCTGAGCAGGCGGAAGGGTATCAGCAGATGATTGGTCAGCTTTCTGAGTGGCTGGTAAAACTGACCGGTTATGACGCCGTCTGCATGCAGCCGAACTCCGGCGCACAGGGTGAATATGCGGGCCTGCTGGCGATTCGTCACTATCACGAAAGCCGTAACGAAGGTCATCGCGATATCTGCCTGATCCCGGCCTCTGCTCACGGTACTAACCCAGCTTCCGCCCAGATGGCGGGAATGCAGGTGGTCGTGGTGGCCTGTGATAAAAACGGCAACATCGATCTTGGCGATCTGCGCGAAAAAGCGGCGCAGGCGGGTGAAAACCTGTCCTGCATTATGGTGACCTATCCATCCACCCACGGCGTGTACGAAGAAACGATCCGTGAAGTATGCGAAGTCGTGCATCAGTTTGGCGGCCAGGTTTACCTCGATGGCGCGAACATGAACGCTCAGGTCGGTATCACCACGCCAGGCTTTATCGGCGCGGATGTTTCACACCTCAACCTGCATAAAACCTTCTGCATTCCGCACGGCGGCGGAGGCCCGGGTATGGGGCCGATCGGCGTTAAATCGCACCTCGCACCGTTTGTGCCGGGTCACAGTGTGGTACAGATTGAAGGCATGCTCACCCGTCAGGGCGCGGTATCTGCCGCACCGTTCGGTAGCGCCTCCATTCTGCCAATCAGCTGGATGTACATCCGCATGATGGGCGCAGAAGGTCTGAAGCAGGCAAGCCAGGTGGCAATTCTGAATGCCAACTACATTGCCAGCCGTCTGAAAGATGCCTACCCGGTGCTGTATACTGGTCGCGATGGCCGTGTGGCGCACGAGTGTATTCTCGACATTCGTCCACTGAAAGAAGAGACCGGCATCAGCGAGCTGGATATTGCCAAGCGCCTGATCGACTACGGTTTCCATGCGCCAACTATGTCGTTCCCGGTAGCGGGTACGCTGATGGTGGAGCCGACGGAATCTGAAGGTAAAGTGGAATTAGATCGCTTTATTGATGCGATGCTGGCAATCCGCACAGAGATCGATCGTGTGAAAGCAGGCGAGTGGCCACTGGAAGATAACCCGCTGGTTAACGCGCCGCACACCCAGAACGAGCTGGTGGCGGAGTGGAATCACGGTTACAGCCGTGAAATTGCGGTGTTCCCGGCTGGTGTGGCAAATAAATACTGGCCAACGGTGAAACGTCTTGATGACGTTTACGGCGACCGTAATCTGTTCTGCTCCTGCGTGCCGATGAGCGAATATCAGTAACTTTTCCGCGTAGTAAAGTAGTGTATAGGCCGGGTAAGGCGAAGCCGCCTCCCGGCTTTTTCATATCTGGAGGTATCCATGGGAATCGCACTTGTTACTGGCGGAAGTCGCGGTATTGGGCGCGCAACCGCGCTACAGCTGGCAGAAGAGGGTTACACCGTTGCGGTTAACTTCCATCACAATATTCGTGCCGCAACCGAGGTGGTGAATCACATTGCGTCGGCAGGCGGCAAAGCATTTGCCCTGCGGGCGGATATCAGCGATGAAAGCCAGGTTGTGGCAATGTTTGAGGCGATCGACCGAGAAGGTGAACCACTGGCTGCGCTGGTGAACAATGCCGGGATTTTGTTCGAGCAGAGCACGGTAGAAAACTTTACTGCCGAACGCATCAACCGCGTAATGGCAACCAACGTTACCGGCTATTTCCTGTGTTGTCGGGAAGCGGTTAAGCGGATGTCGTTGAAGCATGGCGGTAAGGGCGGGGCGATTGTTAACGTCTCGTCAGCAGCATCAAGGCTGGGCGCTCCATTTGAATATATCGACTATGCAGCGTCGAAAGGGGCGGTAGATACGTTGACGACGGGGTTAGCGCTGGAGGTGGCGGCGCAGGGTATCCGTGTGAACGGCGTGCGTCCTGGCCTAATCTACACCGACATGCATGCGTCTGGTGGGGAGCCCGGACGGGTTGATCGCGTAAAGTCGATGTTACCGATGCAGCGTGGCGGACAACCGGAAGAAGTGGCGCAGGCTATCACCTGGCTACTGAGTGAGAAGGCGTCTTACGTAACGGGCAGTTTTCTGGAGCTGGCGGGTGGGAAGTAGCGCGTTGATTGCCGGATGGCGCATCGCTTATCGGCCTACGGGAAATTAACGTGTAGGCCGGATAAGGCGTTTACGCCGCCATCCGGCAAAAATTACAGATTTTCGCCGTTGCTGGCGATCACCTCTTTGTACCAGTTGAAGCTTTTCTTGCGTGAACGCGACATATCTCCGGTGCCATCGTCGTGCTTGTTCACGTAAATAAAGCCGTAGCGTTTACTGTACTGACCGGTTGTGAACGACACGCAGTCAATGCAGCCCCACGGTGTGTAGCCCATCAAATCTACGCCATCGTACGTTACTGCTTTCATCATCTCTTCAACGTGGGCGCGTAGATAGTCGATGCGATAGTCATCGTTGATGCAGCCATCTTCTTCTACTTTGTCGTACGCACCAAAGCCGTTTTCAACGATAAACAGCGGCTTCTGATAGCGTTCGTACAGCTCACATAAGGCATAGCGCAGGCCGACGGGATCTATCTGCCAGCCCCAGTCGGAGGCTTTAACGTGTGGGTTGGGGACGCTGCCTTCGAAGCCGGAAATCGCGTCACCGCTGCCACCTTCCGCTTTTACGGCGTTGGTCATGTAGTAGCTGAATCCGAGATAGTCGCAGGTGCCTTCACGCAGGATCTGTTTGTCGCCTGCTTCCATTTTGATATTGAATTCACGACGCTCCCATTCGTTCAGCACATAAGAGGGGTAATAACCGCGTAGCTGGACGTCGGTGAAGACGTAGCGTTCACGCATCGACTCCTGCGCAAACATCATATCCTCGGGTTTACAGGAGAAGGGGTACAGCGGCACCATCGCCAGCATGCAGCCGACTTTCATTTCAGGATTAATGCGCCGTGCCGCCTTCACCGCCAGCGCGCTGGCAACAAACTGGTGGTGCAGCACCTGATACAGCGTTTCTTCCGGGTTCTCATGCTCGGTGTACACCACGCCGGAACAGCAATAGCCAAACAGCGGCGCACGCCAGTTACGCTGGTTGTTGATCTCATTAAAGGTCATCCAATATTTGACCTTGTGCTTGTAGCGCTCAAAGACCACTTCGGCAAAACGAACGAAGAAATCGACCACTTTGCGGTTGGTCCAGCTACCGAACTGCTGTACCAGATGTAGCGGCATTTCGAAGTGGGAGAGGGTAATAACCGGCTCAATGTTGTACTTGAGCAGCTCGTCGAACATGTCGTCGTAAAACTTCAGCCCTTCTTCATTTGGCTGAGTTTCGTCACCTCGCGGGAAGATTCGGGTCCAGGCAATAGACGTACGGAAGCATTTGAAGCCCATTTCAGCAAACAGCTTTATGTCTTCTTTGTAATGACTGTAAAAATCGACGGCTTCGTGGTTTGGATAGTACTTGCCTGGAATGACGCTCTGGGTGATTTCGCGTGGAACACCGTGCGCGCCGCCGGTCAGCACGTCACAAATGCTTGGCCCTTTGCCGCCTTTGTTCCAGCCGCCTTCAACCTGATGCGCCGCAACCGCGCCACCCCATAAAAAATCTTTCGGTAAAGTCAGTTTTTTCATTTGCGCTCAGTCTCAAATTAATACCATTTGATTTTGAGTCTAACAAAGGAAAGTTAAATGTCACGATATAACAAAATAGGCTTAATGTGATTTGTTACATCAAAAAAACAGTTTGTTTTTTTATGCCAATTTTTTCGCCAGTTTGCGACCCAGTGACTCCAGAATATAAATTACGGGGATTTGTGTGGTTATATCATAGACCCCCGCAATGCGGGTTTGCGGCACATGCCAGGAGAGGTTAAAGTCGGCCAGTTTCGCCAGGCGTGAGTGCTCGTGGCTGGTAACCGACAACACTTTGCAGTTGTGGAGGCTAAACTGGCTGGCGAAACGCAGGATCTCCTCGGTTTCGCCGGAGACGGATAGGACAATTGCCAACGCGTTTCGGGCCATATCATTGGTTACCGGGAAATAGGGATCGTCAATATGGTTGCTGAATTTCCCGACATTTGAGAAAAATCTCGCACCATATTTAGCTAAGGCGCCGGATGTTCCCGCGCCAACGAATATAATACGCTCGGAGGACAATATAATATCAACAGCCTGATCGAGTAATGTGTCGAATTCGTCGTTATTCACGCCCTTAAAGAAGCTGATTATTTCGCTGGCACCGAAATTAGCCTGTTGCGGTTCATTCTGCTCTAAATATAATTTAAAGCGTACGCGAAACTCAGAGTAGCCCTCACAGTTAAGTTTGCGGCAAAAGCGCAGCACGGTGGTGGTTGAAACCCCTATGGCATCAGCCAGTTCGCGAATGGTCATGTACATGACTTTGTCACGGTTCTTGATGACATAGTTGTAGACCAACATCTCAAGATTGTTGAGACTGGCGATGGCGGCGTGGGAGAACATACTCACAATGGCAATACTCACTCATCAGACTTCATCTACAGGGAATAATAACATGCAGCCAAATGACATCACTTTTTTTCAGCGTTTCCAGGATGACATTCTGGCCGGACGCAAGACTATCACTATTCGCGATGAGTCTGAGTCCCACTTCAAAACCGGAGACATTCTGCGGGTTGGACGCTTCGAAGATGACGGTTACTTCTGCACTATAGAAGTGGTAGGCACCTCGACCGTGACGTTGGATACGCTGAGTGAAAAACATGCTCAGCAGGAAAATATGACCCTTGATGAGCTTAAACGCGTGATTACAGAGATCTATCCAAATCAGACGCAGTTTTATGTGATTGATTTTAAATGCGTTTAATTTAAAGAATACACTTGTTAGCTGAAAAATAAAATGTAAATAATTGATTTTTATATGTTATTTATTGGTTGATATTTATTTTAGCTAACATGTGTTCACTGGAACCATTCTCAGTTACGCTAGAAGCGCAATCACGAAAGTGTTCGTTTTTTGGGAGTAAGCTATGGTTCAGAAGCCATTAATTGCGCAGGGGTATTCTCTGGCAGAGGAAATCGCCAATAGCATCAGCCACGGAATTGGGCTGGTGTTTGGGATTATCGGACTGGTGCTGTTGCTGGTTCAGGCAGTAGATACCAATGCCAGTGCTATGGCCATTACCAGCTATAGCCTGTACGGCGGCAGCATGATTTTGCTGTTCCTGGCTTCAACCCTGTATCACGCGATACCCCATCAGCGAGCGAAACTCTGGCTGAAGAAATTTGACCATTGCGCTATTTATCTGCTGATTGCCGGAACCTATACGCCATTTCTGCTGGTGGGGCTGGACTCACCGTTGGCGCGTGGCCTCATGGTGGTGATCTGGAGCCTGGCGCTGCTCGGTATTCTGTTCAAATTGACCATTGCCCACCGCTTTAAAATTTTGTCGCTGGTGACCTATCTGACCATGGGCTGGCTGTCATTGATTGTGGTGTATCAACTGGCGGTTAAACTGGCTGCTGGGGGCGTAACGCTGCTGGCGGTAGGTGGCGTGGTCTATTCACTGGGCGTCATTTTCTACGTCTGCAAACGTATCCCTTACAACCATGCAATCTGGCATGGATTCGTGCTGGGTGGCAGCGTGTGCCATTTCCTGGCCATCTATCTGTACGTGGGGCAGGCGTAATCATCATTGCCTGGTGGCGCTGCGCTTACCGGGCCTACAAAACCCTCGACCCGGTAAGGTGAAGTCGCTACCTGGCGATTTACTCTTCCAGCGAATACGGCAGCGGTACTATATACAGCGTTTTCGCGTCGTCGCGCACGCGGAATACGCTGTCGGCTTCCATGTCGTTATTCATCACCACCTGCACCAGTACCTGACCGTCCGCCAGTTGTACTGCCGCAAGTACGGTGCCGGTTCGGCGCCAGTTCTCTCCCATTTTCAGTTCCAGGTCTTCACCCGCTTCCGGCACCCGGCTGGCTGAACCTGCCAGTGTCCACAGCGCTCGTTTGTTAGCGCCGCGGAATTTCGCCCGTGCGACCATTTCCTGACCGGTATAGCAGCCTTTTTTGAAGCTGATCCCACCCAAGGCCTGCAGGTTGGTAGCCTGTGGAATGAACTGCCCGCTGTTGGCGGTATCAATTACTGCGATACCGGCTTCGATATCCAGTGCCAGCCACTGTTGGCTGTTGTTCAACTCTGCTTCACCACGCAGTTTTTCTACCAGCGTTTCCGCCGTGGCTGCATCGGTAATCAGCAGGAAGCGTTCGGCCGGGTGTTCAAACCACAATATCGTGGAAGAGCCTTCGGTAATCACCTGCTTATCGCGGGTTGGCAGTTCGCTAAAGAGATTGTCCAGCGCGGCACGCGCCTGGAATCCGGCAACGCCCAGCAGCACGCGTTCGTCGTCCGGCGCAATCACCACTTTTGAGAAGACGGCATATTTTTTCAGTTCGGTAAGCTGGGCATCGCGCAGGCTACGGCGCTCAAGCCACGCGAAGCCTTCACCCAGGCGGAAGAGGCGCAGGTTGCTCCACATTTTGCCTTTGGCATCACAGTGGGCAGCCAGCACATGCTGATGTTCGGTCAGCTGACTGACATCAGCAGTAACCTGGCCCTGAATATACTTCTCACTGTCGGTGCCGGTAATGGTCGCGAGTGCCCAGTCATCAAGCGTCATCAGCGTCAGAGGCAAACGTGTTGACGCACAAGGCTGACGAGGAGGAAAAGATGTAAAAGCCATAATAATGTCCTGATTTGCTTAACGCAGTAATAATGACTAATGGTAAAAGAGCTATGGCCCATTGCAAGCGGTTTAAACATCCTATTTGTGCCATATTTTAAGCTTTGCGAGGAGACATCCATAATTGATGAACCCTTTGACTTAATGTGGTTTTATTTAGCGATCGTGCTTCCGTTTACTGATATTCCCGTAAAAGAGCGTGAAAAACACGTTACAATAGCCGGGTACTTCGTTTTCGCGAGACAGGAAGAAGAACATGGATATTAACAACAAAGCACGTATTCATTGGGCATGCCGTCGCGGTATGCGTGAGCTGGACATTTCGATCATGCCGTTTTTCGAACATGAGTATGACAACTTAAGTGATGACGAAAAGCGCATTTTTATCCGTTTGCTGGAATGTGATGACCCCGATTTATTTAACTGGTTGATGAATCACGGGAAGCCGGCTGATGCACAGCTGGAGCAAATGGTACGGCTTATCCAGACACGGAATCGGGAACGTGGTCCAGTGGCAATCTGATTTACGCGTCTCCTGGCGCGCACAGTGGATTTCGTTGCTCATTCATGGGCTAGTGGCGGTGCTTATTTTATTGATGCCATGGCCACTGAGTTACACCCCTTTATGGTTGATTTTGCTCTCTCTGGTGGTGTTCGATTGCGTGCGCAGTCAGCGCCGTATCAACGCTTGTCAGGGAGAGATTAGACTATTGATGGATGGCCGCCTGCGTTGGCAAGGGCAAGAGTGGTCGATTGTTAGCGCACCCTGGATGATAAAAACGGGCATGATGTTGCGTTTGCGGTCAAGTACAGGAAAGCGTCAGCATCTGTGGCTGGCGGCGGACAGTATGGATGATGCCGAATGGCGGGATTTGCGTCGGTTGATATTACAACCGTCAATGCAGAAATAGCGCTGACGGTAAGGTTACAGACCTTCACCGTCAGTCAGCAGACGCTCAGGACCAGTGTTCGGCCATTTCGCCAAGAATTTGCTCACACCATGCCTGGATGCGTTCATCGCTAAGATCGTACTGGTTGGTTTCATCCAGGGCAAGGCCGACAAACAGTTGCCCATCGGCAATAACAGGTTTATCGCTGGTAAATTCGTAGCCTTCTGTTGGCCAGTAACCGACAAACTTCACCCCTTTCGTGACCAGCTTGTCGTGCAGCATTCCCAGCGCATCCAGGAACCATTCACCGTAACCCAACTGATCGCCCATGCCGTAGAGAGCAACAATTTTGCCTTCCAGGTTGAGGTCATCCAACTGATCCCAGACGGCTTCCCAGTCCTCCTGGATTTCGCCGAAATCCCAGGTTGGGATACCTAAAATGAGCACGTCGTACTGCTCCATTAAGGTCGGAGAATCATCCTTGAGGTTGTGTAATGTCACCAGCTCGGGACCAAGAATATCGCGGATTTTCTCTGCTGCCATCTCGGTGTAGCACGTGCTGGAACCGTAAAAAAGACCCATGTTCATTACTAAACGTCTCAATTCTGCTGTAGCGTTGCGCGTAGTGTATCAGAATCGCCGCAATCACGGCACAATGAGGCATAATGCATCAAAAATGAGAATGAAATAAGGGGCGCGAGTGGAACAAGATCTGGCGCGCATCGAGCAATTTCTTGATGCCCTGTGGCTGGAACGCAATCTGGCGGAAAACACATTAAGTGCGTATCGTCGCGATCTAACCATGCTTGTTGAATGGCTACACCATCGCGGTGTTTCTCTGACGACGGTACAGAGCGATGACCTGCAAGCACTGCTGGCCGAGCGAATGGAGGGGGGGTATAAAGCCACCAGTTCCGCGCGTTTGTTAAGTGCAATGCGGCGATTTTTTCAACATCTCTATCGCGAGAAATTCCGCGATGATGATCCCAGCGCTTCGCTGGCTTCACCTAAGCTACCACAGCGTTTGCCAAAAGATCTCAGTGAGGCGCAGGTCGAGCGACTGCTGCAGACCCCGCTGATTGACCAGCCGCTGGAACTCCGAGACAAAGCCATGCTCGAAGTCTTATATGCCACCGGTTTGCGCGTTTCTGAGCTGGTGGGGCTGACGATGAGTGATGTCAGCCTGCGTCAGGGCGTTGTGCGGGTCATTGGTAAAGGTAATAAAGAGCGGCTGGTACCGTTGGGTGAAGAGGCTGTGTATTGGCTGGAAACCTATCTGGAGCACGGACGACCATGGTTGCTCAATGGCGTCTCCATTGATGTGCTGTTTCCCAGCCAGCGTGCGCAGCAGATGACACGCCAGACCTTCTGGCATCGAATTAAACACTATGCTGTGTTAGCGGGAATCGACAGCGAGAAGCTGTCGCCGCACGTACTGCGGCATGCTTTTGCCACGCATTTGCTTAACCATGGCGCTGATTTGCGCGTGGTGCAGATGCTGCTTGGTCATAGCGATCTCTCTACCACACAAATTTATACCCATGTCGCAACGGAGCGCTTGCGTCAATTACATCAACAGCATCACCCGCGTGCGTGAGTGCTGACAGGAAAGGATAGGTTATGAAAAAAAGTTTTATGATGCTCACCCTGCTGGCGACGGCGTTTTCAGGCATGGTGCAGGCAGACGACGCGGCGATTCGTCAGTCATTAACGAAGCTGGGTGTACAAAGCACTGAAATTCAACCTGCTCCGATTGCGGGAATGAAAACTGTACTGACCAACAGCGGCGTGCTGTACGTCACCGAAGACGGCAAGCATATTATTCAGGGACCGATGTATGACGTGAGCGGTGCAAGTCCGGTTAACGTCACCAATCAACTGCTGATGAAGCAGCTGAACGCGCTGGAAAAAGAGATGATCATCTATAAAGCGCCGCAGGAAAAACACGTTATTACCATTTTCACCGACATCACCTGCGGCTATTGCCACAAGCTGCATGAAGAGATGAAAGACTACAACGCACTGGGAATTACCGTGCGTTATCTGGCCTTCCCTCGCCAGGGACTGGAAAGCCAGGCCGAGCAGGACATGAAATCCATCTGGTGTGCGTCAGATAAAAACAAAGCGTTTGATGATGCCATGGCGGGTAAAAGCGTGAAGCCAGCAACTTGTAATGTGGATATTGCTGACCATTACGCGCTGGGCGTGCAGTTTGGTGTAAGCGGCACGCCGGCGATCGTTCTGAGCAATGGCTATGTTGTTCCTGGCTATCAGGGACCGAAAGAGATGAAAGCGTTCCTCGACGCGCACCAAAAACAGACCAGCGGTAAATAATTCGCGTGAAACAACAGATACAACTTCGTCGTCGTGAAGCCGACGAGACTAGCGACCTGCCTGCCGATCTGCCGCCGCTGTTGCGTCGTTTGTACGCCAGCCGCGGTGTGCGTAGCGCGCAGGAGCTTGAGCGTAGCGTCAAAGGCATGTTGCCGTGGCAGCAATTGAGCGGTGTCGAAAAGGCGGTGGAGATCCTCTATAACGCTTTTCGTGAAGGCACCCGCATTATCGTGGTGGGGGATTTTGACGCCGATGGCGCAACCAGCACGGCGCTGAGCATTCTGGCGATGCGAGCATTGGGATGTAACAACATTGACTACCTGGTGCCCAACCGTTTTGAAGACGGTTATGGTTTGAGCCCGGAGGTGGTGGATCAGGCACATGCCCGCGGCGCTCAGCTGATCGTCACCGTCGACAACGGCATCTCTTCCCATGCCGGCGTTGAACATGCCAGAACGCTGGGGATCCCGGTAGTGGTTACCGATCACCACCTGCCCGGCGATACCCTGCCGGGTGCAGTGGCGATTATTAATCCTAACCTGCACGACTGTACGTTCCCGTCGAAATCACTGGCGGGCGTCGGCGTGGCTTTTTATCTGATGCTGGCATTGCGTACTTTTCTTCGTGATAAGGGCTGGTTTGATGAGCGAGCTATCACCCCGCCAAACCTCGCAGATCTACTTGATCTGGTTGCGCTAGGTACGGTGGCCGATGTTGTCCCGCTGGACGCTAATAACCGCATCCTGACGTGGCAAGGCTTGAGCCGTATTCGCGCAGGGAAATGTCGTCCTGGCATTAAAGCGCTGCTTGAGATTTCAAATCGCGACCCGCAGAAATTGGCCGCCAGCGATTTAGGCTTTGCGCTGGGGCCACGCCTGAATGCGGCAGGCCGCCTGGATGATATGTCTGTTGGCGTGGCGCTGTTGCTGTGCGACAACATTGGCGACGCGCGGGTGCTTGCCAGTGAACTGGACGCGCTCAACCAGACGCGGAAAGAGATAGAGCAGGGCATGCAGACGGAAGCGCTGACCCTGTGCGAGAAGCTTGAGCGCAGCAGCGAGACGCTGCCTGGCGGGCTGGCGATGTATCACCCCGAGTGGCATCAGGGCGTGGTAGGGATCCTGGCGTCACGCATTAAAGAGCGCTTTCACCGTCCGGTGATCGCCTTTGCACCGGCTGGAGACGGCACCCTTAAAGGGTCGGGGCGCTCGATTCAGGGCCTGCACATGCGAGATGCACTGGAGCGACTGGATACCCTTTACCCGGGCATGATCCTTAAGTTCGGCGGCCACGCCATGGCGGCAGGATTATCGCTGGAAGAAGCACAGTTTGAGTGCTTCCAGCAGCGTTTTGGTGAGCTGGTGACCGAGTGGCTCGATCCTGCCTTACTGCAGGGCGAAGTGGTCTCCGATGGCCAGCTAAGTGCGGCGGAGATGACCATGGACGTCGCACAAATGCTGCGTGATGCAGGACCGTGGGGGCAAATGTTCCCGGAGCCGCTGTTTGACGGGCGCTTTCGCCTGCTTCAGCAGCGTCTGGTTGGCGAGCGTCATCTGAAGGTGATGGTTGAGCCCGTCGACGGCGGACCGCTGCTGGACGGTATTGCGTTTAACGTTGATACCGCTATCTGGCCGGATAACGGCGTTCGTGAAGTCACGCTGGCCTATAAGCTGGATATTAACGAGTTTCGCGGCAACCGCTCATTGCAAATTATTATCGATAATATCTGGCCACTTTAGCGTCACTATATCTATAAAAAAGAGCGTGGATTGGTTACAATCCCGCTCTTATAACCGCATTTTGACTCGTCCAATAAAAGAAAACAGACCATGTTTGAAATTAATCCGGTAAATAACCGCATTCAGGACCTCACGGAACGCTCTGACGTTCTTAGGGGGTATCTTTGACTATGATGCCAAGAAAGAGCGTCTGGAAGAAGTAAACGCCGAGCTGGAACAGCCGGACGTCTGGAACGAACCCGAACGCGCGCAGGCGCTGGGCAAAGAACGTTCTTCCCTTGAGGCCATTGTCGACACGCTCGACCAAATGAGCCAGGGCCTGGAGGATGTCTCCGGCCTGTTAGAACTGGCTATAGAAGCCGACGACGAAGAAACCTTTAACGAAGCCGTTGCCGAACTCGATACGCTGGAAGAAAAGCTGGCGCAGCTGGAGTTCCGTCGTATGTTCTCCGGTGAATATGACAGCGCAGATTGCTATCTCGATATTCAGGCCGGTTCTGGCGGCACCGAAGCGCAGGACTGGGCTAGCATGCTGATGCGCATGTATCTGCGTTGGGCTGAAGCACGCGGCTTTAAGACTGAAATTATTGAAGAATCTGAAGGTGAAGTGGCGGGTATTAAATCTGTGACCATCAGAATCGCTGGCGAATATGCTTACGGCTGGCTACGTACTGAAACCGGCGTACACCGCCTGGTACGTAAGAGCCCGTTTGACTCCGGCGGTCGCCGCCATACGTCGTTCAGCTCTGCGTTTGTCTATCCGGAAGTTGACGATGACATTGATATCGAAATCAACCCGGCAGACCTGCGCATTGATGTTTACCGCGCTTCAGGTGCGGGTGGTCAGCACGTTAACCGTACAGAATCTGCGGTGCGTATTACCCACATCCCGACCGGGATTGTGACACAGTGCCAGAACGACCGTTCCCAGCACAAGAACAAAGACCAGGCCATGAAGCAGATGAAAGCGAAGCTTTATGAACTGGAAATGCAGAAGAAGAATGCCGAGAAGCAGGCGATGGAAGACACCAAGTCCGACATCGGCTGGGGTAGCCAGATTCGTTCTTATGTCCTGGATGACTCCCGCATCAAAGATCTGCGTACCGGGGTTGAAACCCGTAACACGCAGGCGGTGCTGGATGGCAGCCTGGATCAATTTATCGAAGCAAGTTTGAAAGCAGGGTTATGAGGAACCAACATGTCTGAACAACACGCACAGGGCGCTGACGCGGTAGCCGACCTTAACAATGAACTGAAAACGCGCCGTGAGAAGCTGGCTAACCTGCGCGAGCAGGGGATCCCGTTCCCGAACGATTTCCGTCGCGATCACACCTCAGACCAACTGCACGCTGACTTCGACGCGAAAGAAAACGAAGAGCTGGAAGCGCTGAACATTGAGGTATCCGTTGCCGGTCGTATGATGACCCGCCGCATTATGGGGAAAGCCTCATTCGTTACGCTGCAGGACGTTGGTGGCCGCATTCAGCTGTACGTTGCGCGTGACGATCTGCCGGAAGGCATTTACAACGAGCAGTTCAAAAAATGGGATCTGGGCGATATCCTCGGCGCGAAAGGTAAGTTGTTTAAGACTAAAACCGGCGAGCTGTCCATCCATTGCACCGAGCTGCGTCTGCTGACTAAAGCGCTGCGTCCGTTGCCGGACAAATTCCACGGCCTGCAGGATCAGGAAGCGCGTTACCGTCAGCGCTACCTGGATCTCATCTCTAACGATGAATCTCGCAATACCTTTAAAGTGCGCTCACAGATCATGGCGGGTATTCGTCAGTTCATGGTTGGCCGCGGCTTTATGGAAGTGGAAACCCCGATGATGCAGGTGATCCCTGGCGGTGCTGCTGCACGCCCGTTCATCACCCATCATAACGCGCTGGATCTGGACATGTACCTGCGTATTGCGCCGGAACTGTACCTCAAGCGTCTGGTGGTTGGCGGCTTCGAACGTGTGTTCGAAATTAACCGTAACTTCCGTAACGAAGGCATCTCCGTTCGTCATAACCCAGAGTTCACCATGATGGAACTCTATATGGCTTATGCGGACTACAAAGACCTGATCGAACTGACCGAATCGCTGTTCCGCACGCTGGCGCAGGACGTTCTGGGAACCACCGAAGTGCCTTACGGCGAAGAAGTCTTCGACTTTGGTAAACCGTTCGAAAAACTGACCATGCGTGAAGCCATTCAGAAATACCGTCCGGAAACCAACATGGCGGATCTGGACAACTTCGACTCTGCTAAAGCGATTGCTGAATCTATCGGCATCAAGGTTGAGAAGAGCTGGGGTCTGGGTCGTATCGTGACGGAGATCTTTGAAGAAGTGGCGGAAGCGCACCTGATTCAGCCGACCTTCATTACCGAGTACCCGGCAGAGGTTTCTCCGTTGGCTCGTCGTAACGATGACAACCCGGAAATTACTGACCGCTTCGAATTCTTCATTGGTGGACGCGAAATCGGTAACGGTTTCAGCGAGCTGAACGATGCAGAAGATCAGGCGCAGCGTTTCCAGGATCAGGTTAACGCCAAAGATGCGGGCGATGACGAAGCGATGTTCTACGACGAAGACTACGTTACCGCTCTGGAACACGGTCTGCCGCCGACAGCCGGTCTGGGGATTGGTATCGACCGTATGGTTATGCTGTTCACCAACAGCCATACCATCCGTGACGTGATCCTGTTCCCGGCGATGCGTCCGGTTAAATAAGATGTGAAATGCCAGATCGCGCCACGCTTTTCCGGCCTACGATAAGCATGATTTGTAGGCCGGATAAAACGCTTTCGCGTTGCCATCCGGCAATCAATTACGGTTAGCAAACTCGCGTAATAATTCGCGCGCTTTATCGTTAGATGCCTGCATTACCATCCACGGGCTGAAGGCCCACGGTGTGGCATCCAGCGCACGTAAGACATCCTCAAGTTCACTCCACTGCTCATCCATTACTTCATCCGTGTTTGGCCGTCGCACACTGATAACTCGTGCGGCATAGACCGGGCAAACTTCGTTTTCCACAATCCCACTGGGGTCTGCAGCGCGGTAACGAAAATCAGGATACACGGGCGTGAGTTCGGCTACCTCCACACCCAGTTCGAAACGAGCGCGACGGATGATGGCGTCTGCAGTAGTTTCACCGGACTGCGGATGGCCGCAGACCGAGTTAGTCCAGACGCCTGGCCAGGCTTTTTTGTGTAGCGAACGCCGAGTCACCAACAGTTGGCCCTGGTCGTTAAAGAGCCAGCAGGAGAAGGCTGAGTGTAGGGGCGTTGTAGCGGTATGCGCCGCATACTTTTCCAGTGTTCCGCAGGGCTGGTCCTGCTCATTCAACAAAATGACATGTTCCTGTCGCATCGCATCCACCATTAATCTTGAGCATCACTATTATATGCCTAATTGTGGCCGATTGATTATCCGTCGGTGTGAAATGCCTGAACGGACGATTCGTGCCGCGATATGATTTGGCATCCGGCATCGGACTGCTATGATAAAGCGTCTTAAAATGTTGCGAGGAATTGTTTTGAGTGCGGGACGCCTGATGAGAAAACGCTTTGTTATCACAATAATGTTGCTGAGCAGCCTGATCGTCGCGGGATGTTCAAGCTCATCTGATTCCGGTTCTGGTTCTACCTATACCGTTAAGCGGGGAGATACGCTGTATGGTATTTCACGTGCGACAGGGACCAGCGTCAAAGAGATCGCGCGCCTGAACAACATTTCTCCCCCCTATACCATAGAAGTTGGGCAAAAGCTTAAGGTCAGCGGTGGCGCGAAAACCAGCACGGCATCGGCGAAAACAAAATCTAAATCGAAATCCTCCACCAAAACGGCAGCAGTCAGACCGTCTTCTTCTGTGCCACAGTCATCCTGGCCACCGGTAGGGCAACGCTGTTGGCAGTGGCCAGCGAGTGGGAAGGTGATATTGCCATACTCCACGGCTGAAGGTGGCAACAAGGGGATTGATATCTCTGCCGCGCGCGGCACGCCTGTTTATGCGGCTGGAGCCGGGAAGGTGGTCTATGTCGGCAATCAGCTGCGTGGCTACGGCAACCTCGTGATGATAAAACATGGCGAAGATTACATTACCGCCTACGCCCATAACGATACGCTGTTGGTTAACAACGGGCAAACAGTGAAAGCCGGGCAGAAAATTGCCACCATGGGCAGCTCTGATGCGGCTTCGGTGCGCCTGCATTTCCAGATCCGTTATCGCGCTACGGCTATCGATCCGCAGCGCTATTTGCCGCCGCAGGGCAGCAAGCCAAAATGCTGACGGTGAATTAATCGCCAGTCAGTCGATCAGCCCCTTGCCAGGAAGTGTGTAAGGTTTATAATCCCTTACGCACTTCAATGCGGGCGTAGTTCAATGGTAGAACGAGAGCTTCCCAAGCTCTATACGAGGGTTCGATTCCCTTCGCCCGCTCCAAACTCAACTCCCCTGAAGTCTATCAAACTCAACTTTTCCTTGATAAATCAGCAGTTATAGCATTCTATTAGTCTATTGAACTCAATTGTACTCCCCCAGGGTCAAGCTCAATGTGGGGGTATGGATGGGGGTATAATTGTACCCCCTGCTGAGAGGTACCCCCAATGAAGCTGACAGCTCGTCAGGTTGAAACTGCAAAACCCAAAGAGAAGCCCTACAAACTGGCTGATGGTGGTGGTCTTTACCTGCTGGTTAATCCCAACGGTAAAAGATACTGGCGTCTCAAATACCGTTCGTTAGGTAAAGAGAAGCTGCTCGCTATTGGCGTTTACCCCGATGTTTCTTTAGCTGAGGCCAGAAGTAAGCGTGAGGATGCAAAAAGGACATTAGCGGCAGGTAACGATCCTTCTCTTGAACGAAAAATTGAGAAACTTAGTCGTCAACAAGACGCTGAAAATTCGTTTGAGGCTATCACTCGAGAGTGGTATCAGCGTCGCTATGATCGCTGGTCTGTCTCTTATCGTGAAGAGATGATGAGAACCTTTGAGAAGGATGTATTTCCTTATATCGGCCACCGACCAATCAAAGATATCAAACCGATGGAGTTGCTTGCTGTTCTTTCAAAGATAGAAGCTCGAGGAGCAACTGAGAAGGTCCGTAAGGTTCGCCAGCGTTGTGGAGAGGTCTGGAAGTATGCCGTTGTGACTGGCAGGGCCGAGTACAATCCAGCACCTGATCTAGCCAGCGCCGTAACTCCTCATGAGAAAGAGCACTATGCTTTTTTAATCCAGGATGAATTGCCAGAGTTTCTTCGGACCCTGAACTCCTATGCCGGTAGTGTGATTGTTAAGATTGCGATGCAATTACTTATTTTGACTGGAGTAAGGCCTGGGGAATTGAGGCAAGCGGAGTGGCAGGAGTTTGATTTTGAGCGGAAGGTTTGGAACGTGCCAGCAGAGCGCATGAAAATGCGCCGCACTCATCTGGTTCCATTATCAAGCCAGGCAATTGACCTATTTAATCAGCTTAAACCTATGACGGGAGCAGGAGCGTTGCTGTTCCCAGGACGTAATAATCCTAAGAAACCGATGAGTGATATGGCATTGACTGTGTTGGTAAGGCGCATCGGCTATGCAGGACGCGTTACAGGGCATGGATTCCGCCACACGATGAGTACCATTTTGCATGAGCAGGGATTTAACTCGGCCTGGATTGAGTTACAGCTGGCTCACGTCGATAAGAACTCAATTCGTGGAACGTATAACCATGCTCAATATCTGGAGGGGAGGAGGGAAATGATGCAGTGGTATGGGGATTATGTCGAAGCGTGTTTAACTAAGTTCGTATAAGTTTGAGAATAGGGAAAACGAGGTTTTGATGTTTTTCCCTTCTCTAAGGTCATTATTGTTGTTGGCTGTATAAAAAAACAGTATATTAAACAGTGCATTAGATCACTAAAAACGGTTCTATAAATTTATTTTTTTTGATTTTCGTGATACATATCGCCTTAAATAGTTTCATTTGCATCCACTAGAATAGCTGGATAACAATTGAAATTTTTAGCTATTGTAGGAGATTGAGGTGGCTAAAAATAAAGCGGTAAATGCTGGGGTAGATGCCTTAACAGGTTTCGAGTTTCAGAGAAACTGTGCATTATATCTTTTGTTAGATAATTTTAATTCTTTCATTAACAAAAACTTTTTTATTTGTATTGAACATCATGATGATTTTCTTTTTTGCTATAAAACTGACTGTTTAGTTTATATTAACGAGATATATGCCTACCAGGCAAAAAAGCTTAGCGGAAAAATATGGACTATTGATGCTAGATTTTCTGAGATGGTATCTAAAATTCTATTGGTAGGGGATAATCTAAAAAATGATTCTTTCGAAAAAAGTGAGGATTATAGACATCAGTTAACCTTTATATCAAATACAGAAATGGAATTAAAATATTCGCCTCTGAAGAAGTTAAAAGACGAAGGTACTACTGAGCAGATAGTAAAGATAAATGAGCAAAACTCGACCTGTGCATATGATAAATTACACGAAAGTATTAGAGTTAAAATTGAAGAAAAAATAACAGAAATTTGCAATGAAGGATCTTCTGCTTTTCATCGACAAGAGCTAAGTAACTTAAATATTCAGTGGGTAGACTTCCCAAGAACTGCGGCTAAACAAAAAGAATCTCTTATTGGACTTATGGTTATAAAATTCCCTCATATAGCTGATTCGAAAGCAGCTATTGATGTGATACTTACTCTATTTAGGGATGTGGAAACTGTATATAACCAAGGGCAGGAAATACGCCTACTTGATCCAACAAAAAGGGTTGAAGGCGACGATATTAAAAAAGTTATGAATATGATTGATTCACAGCAAAAAGCATTCGACTATTGGCGTGCCGCAGCACAGCAATTCTCAATGAAATTTAGAATACCACTTAATATACAGAAAAATCATGAAAACTATATACTTAACTCTTTTGAACTACTCAAGGATATGAGTAATTACGATTATCAAATTATTAAAGGCTTTGTTAGAAATAATGATTACACAACTCAATATTTTTCTCTTCAAGACGCATTAACTGCATATGTTGATAATGTTAGAAAATCTCATTCTATAAACCTAGATAATATTGATACATTTTTTGCAGTTCTGTGTTCATACGTTGAGTGTTACGATTAAGGTAAACCATGAAGACAATTATAAAGTTTGATAGATTGTTTGTTGTCTCTGAAAGTCATAATTTATATTTCGATCAAAAGTTTTCAAATAAAATAAACATAATAAGTGGGTGTAATACCTCGGGTAAAAGCACTTTAATACAGAGTGTTTTATTTACCTTTGGAATTAATGATGTTAAAGATGGCTTGAGTGAAATTATTCGATACAACCCTACATTCAGATTGGATTTCAGCATCACTAAAGGAGGTGTAGATAAAAAATATATAATAGTAAGAGAGCTTGGTAGCATATATTTAAAAGAGGATGGGGGGAATGTTTTTAGCTTTCATGGAATTGACTCTGATGGTCGAGTTGAACATGTGAAGCTTAAAGAGATGTTATCTCAATTATTTGATTTTAACATGCTTTTAGAACAAAAGGGCGAGCTAAAAAAAGCATCGATAGAATGTATGTTCCTACCTTATTATATTTCTCAATCTGTAGGGTGGGTTTATTTAAGAGAGTCATTCTCTAACCTTGGTTTTTATAAAGATTTTAAAGACACATATCTTGATTATTATCTTGGAATAGAAAATTCTTTTGATAAAGAATATTTTTATAAGTTAACAAAAGAGCGGGCACAACTTCAGTCGAAGATCTCCTCATTGAATAAATATAGCGCTGAGCCTCACTTTGTTGTTTCTAAATTACTAGATGAAGAATTCGGTGATGAGGCTCAGAAGTATATTGATGGTTATATAAATTTAGTAGCATCATTAGACGAAGAACGTGATGTATATACTAGTTTGTGTAATAAATTATCCTTAACTAAAAATCATGTCAAGATACTAAGAAGAACTAAAAGAAATATTAAAAACCAAAACTATAACAATATTGATCGTTGTCCTGCGTGTACTCAAATACTTCCTTATTCCTTAGAGGGATTATATGGTTATTATCAAAACATCAATGATACTGATAAACTATCAGAGCAAATAAATAATAAAATACAAAAAATACAGTCTGATATTAATGGTTCTCTTGCGAAGATTAAAAAGTTGGAAATTGATATATCTTCAAAATATTCATGTTTTCTTGAGAAAAAATCACAAAATGTATCTGTTAATACATGGATCGATAATAAAGCAAACATACGTCTGTTAAGCAATATTCATGAAGAGATAGAAGAACATACAAAAAGGTCTGATGAAATTAAAGGGTTGATTGATGGAATGGGAGAGGAGCAGTCTCTTTTTGTCGAGCGGTTTAACAAAGAAAAAGATTTCAAGGAGATATTTAAAAAATACCTTAATGACATGCAGTTGTTCAATGTAACAGAACCTAGATATACAGATCTTTATAAAATAAACTCGTTCCCTTTTCAAGGCGTTGAGCTTCATAAAACTGTAATGTCATATCATTTTTCATTAAATTCTTTAATAAGAGAAACAGACAATATACATCGACTTCCATTTATGCTCGATGCAATTCTTAAAGAAGATATCGATGACAGAAATTTTGATATCATACTGTCGTTTGTTGGAAGAAATCTTCCGACAGATACTCAATCATTTATATCGATGTCTGAGTATTCTGAGGATAACCTCTTGCAAGATGGTAAAGAGGTGAATGCATTCCGAAGAGCCAAGGTTAAAGATATTAAGGACCGATATTTCCCAGAGGATACGAATGTATTCTTTATTGGTGATGGGAAGCACGAGAGAACATTTTTATCCAAACCTTTGGATTTAAACCTCGATATCTTTGTGGATACTTGTAAGCTTACTGAATAATTTCTTTAGTTAATAGCGAACGCACAAGTTTGTGCGTTCGCTATTTATGCAATACATTCGTTTTTTCGTATATGATCTTGCAAGGAATCTTTCACCGAGTATTATAGAACCAGATAGGTAGGGGAACGACTATGATTTTTACAGCATTACAACTCTTCAAAAATCTCTCCGATGAAACCCGCCTGGGCATCGTGCTGCTGCTCAGGGAGATGGGAGAGCTGTGCGTGTGCGATCTTTGCACGGCGTTGGAGCAGTCACAGCCTAAGATCTCCCGCCATCTGGCAATGCTCCGGGAAAGTGGTCTATTGCTGGATCGCAAACAGGGCAAGTGGGTTCACTACCGCTTATCCCCGCATATTCCTTCCTGGGCCGCTCAGGTGATTGAGCAGGCCTGGTTAAGCCAACAGGACGACGTACAGGCCATCGCCCGTAAGCTGGCATCGGCAAACTGCTCTGGTAGCGGTAAGGCTGTTTGCATCTAAAAAATTTGCCTGAACATATATGATTTTACGAATGTGAGGTATTCAGGATGAAGACGTTAACGGTGTTTGACCCGGCAATGTGCTGCAGTACCGGCGTATGTGGCTCAGATGTCGATCAGGTTCTGGTTGATTTTTCTGCTGATGTGCAGTGGCTGAAAGGACGTGGTGTACAGGTTGAACGTTACAATCTGGCACAGCAGCCTATGAGCTTTGTTCAGAACGAGAAAGCGAAAGCATTCCTAGAAGCATCTGGGGCAGAAGGGCTTCCGCTACTGCTGTTGGATGGCGAAACGGTGATGGCAGGGCGGTACCCAAAACGTGCTGAGATAGCTCGCTGGTTTGGTATACCGCTGGAGAGGGTAGGGTTAGCTCCCACCAACTGCTGTGGTGGTAATACTTCCTGTTGCTGATATGTCAGGAGGACATATGAAATTCTTACAGAACATCCCGCCTTATCTGTTTTTTACCGGTAAGGGAGGCGTAGGAAAAACTTCCATTTCCTGCGCGACGGCTATCCGCCTTGCCGAACAGGGTAAGCGGGTTTTGCTGGTCAGTACCGATCCTGCCTCGAATGTCGGACAGGTATTCGACCAGGCTATCGGTAACACCATTCGCCCTGTGACGGCAGTTCCTGGGCTTTCTGCTCTGGAGATTGACCCGCAGGAAGCCGCCCAACAATACCGCTCCAGAATCGTTGATCCTATCAAAGGTCTTCTGCCTGATGACGTTGTTAACAGTATCAGCGAACAGCTTTCAGGAGCCTGTACGACTGAGATTGCGGCGTTCGATGAGTTTACTGGCTTACTGACCGACGCTTCTCTGCTGACCCGCTTTGATCACATCATTTTTGATACAGCGCCGACGGGCCACACGATTCGCCTTCTCCAGCTTCCCGGTGCCTGGAGTAGCTTCATTGAAAGCAATCCAGATGGTGCTTCCTGTCTTGGCCCAATGGCCGGGCTGGAAAAGCAGCGTGAGCAGTATGCTCATGCAGTAGAGGCGTTATCCGATCCTGATCGTACCCGACTGGTTCTGGTTGCACGACTGCAAAAATCTACGCTGCAGGAAGTCGCCCGCACCTATGAAGAACTGGCTGCGATTGGGCTGAAAAACCAGTACCTGGTGATTAATGGTGTGCTGCCTAAAGCCGAAGCTGAATATGACGCCCTGGCCGCTGCGATATGGCAACGGGAACAAGAAGCGCTGGCAAATCTTCCTTCCGGGTTATCTGAGTTGCCGACAGACAGCTTATACCTTCAGCCGCTGAACATGGTTGGTGTCTCCGCGCTGAAAGGCCTGCTAAACGAATATGCTGAATCAGCATCGCTTCCTGTACAGAGCGAGAGCATGCAGGTCAAGCCAGAGAATGTGTCGCTGTCTGCCATGGTTGATGATATCGCCCGTAGTGAACACGGTTTGATTATGCTGATGGGCAAAGGTGGCGTAGGTAAAACCACGATGGCTGCTGCCATCGCCGTCAGGCTGGCGGATATGGGATTTGATGTCCATCTCACCACCTCAGATCCCGCTGCACATCTCAGTGCAACGCTCAATGGAAGTCTCAAAAATCTACAGGTCAGCCGAATCAACCCTCACGATGAAACTGAACGCTATCGGCAGCATGTTCTTGAGACGAAAGGCAGGAATCTGGATGAGGTAGGGAAACGGCTGCTCGAAGAGGATTTACGTTCTCCTTGCACGGAAGAGATTGCGGTGTTCCAGGCGTTCTCACGCGTAATCCGTGAAGCAGGCAAACGGTTTGTGGTCATGGATACGGCACCTACCGGGCATACGCTATTACTGCTTGATGCTACCGGGGCTTATCACCGTGAGATTGCCAAGAAGATGGGGGATAAAGGTCATTTTTCCACTCCGATGATGCAGCTTCAGGACCCGGAACGCACCAAAGTCCTGCTGGTCACTCTGCCTGAAACCACACCGGTGCTGGAAGCGGCAAACCTGCAGGCTGATCTTGAAAGAGCGGGGATTCATCCGCGGGGCTGGATTATCAATAACAGCCTTTCCATTGCGGATACGCGTTCTCCGTTGCTTTGCCAGCGTGCTCATCAGGAACTGCCTCAGATTGAGGCTGTTAAGAATCAGCACGCTGACCGTATAGCGCTTGTTCCGGTGCTGGCGTCAGAGCCCGCCGGTATTGAAAAGCTCAGAGAGTTGATGAGTTAATTTTTTGGCATATACAGGGCGACAAAGTCGCCCTGTCAGGAGGTTTTATGTTACTGGCAGGCGCTATTTTTGTCCTGACCATTGTTTTGGTTATCTGGCAACCAAAGGGATTAGGGATCGGCTGGAGTGCAATGCTGGGCGCGGGACTGGCTCTGATATCTGGCGTTGTGCATGTGGGAGATATTCCGGTGGTGTGGAATATCGTCTGGAACGCGACGGCGACCTTTATTGCCGTAATTATTATCAGCCTGCTGCTTGATGAGTCCGGTTTTTTCGAATGGGCAGCGCTGCACGTTTCCCGCTGGGGTAACGGTCGTGGACGTTTGCTCTTTACGTATATCGTTCTGCTCGGTGCGGCGGTGGCGGCACTGTTTGCCAACGATGGTGCGGCACTTATTCTGACGCCGATAGTCATCGCCATGCTACTGGCATTAGGGTTCAGCAAAGGCACGACACTGGCATTCGTCATGGCTGCCGGGTTTATTGCCGATACGGCCAGCCTGCCGCTTATCGTGTCGAACCTGGTGAATATCGTATCGGCTGATTTCTTCGGTCTGGGGTTCACGGAATATGCATCTGTTATGGTGCCGGTGGATATCGCCGCCATTATCGCCACGCTGGTGATGCTGCATCTGTTCTTCCGCAAAGATATTCCGCCGACTTACGACCTGGCTCTTCTGAAAGCACCGGCAAAAGCGATTAAAGATCTGGCAACCTTCAGAACCGGTTGGATCGTGTTGATCCTTCTTCTGGTTGGCTTTTTCGTCCTTGAGCCGTTGGGTATCCCGGTCAGCGCGATTGCTGCTGTAGGGGCTGCCATTCTGTTTGCGGTGGCGAAACGAGGCCATGCCATTAACACTGGCAAAGTGCTTCGCGGTGCGCCATGGCAGATCGTCATCTTCTCTCTGGGGATGTATCTGGTGGTCTATGGCCTGCGTAACGCCGGTCTAACAGAATATCTCTCTGGCGTACTGAACGTGCTGGCAGATAAAGGACTTTGGGCTGCGACGTTTGGTACCGGCTTCCTGACGGCTTTCCTGTCTTCCATCATGAACAACATGCCTACCGTGCTGGTTGGCGCTCTCTCTATTGATGGAAGCACCGCAAGAGGCGTTATCAAAGAGGCGATGATCTATGCCAACGTGATTGGCTGCGATCTGGGGCCGAAAATCACACCGATTGGTAGCCTGGCAACGCTGCTTTGGCTGCATGTCCTTTCACAGAAGAATATGACCATCACCTGGGGATACTATTTCCGCACCGGGATCGTCATGACTCTGCCTGTGCTGTTTGTAACGCTGGCAGCGCTGGCGCTACGTCTCTCTTTCACTTTGTAATGAGATACTGATATGAGCAACATCACCATTTATCACAACCCAGCCTGCGGCACATCGCGTAATACGCTGGAGATGATCCGCAATAGTGGTACTGAACCGACCGTTATTCTTTACCTTGAGACTCCACCTTCACGCGATGAGCTGGTCAAACTCATTGCAGATATGGGCATTTCCGTCCGTGCTTTGTTGCGTAAGAACGTCGAACCGTTTGAGGCACTGGGTCTTGCAGAAGATAAATTTACTGACGACCAGTTAATCGATTTTATGCTGCAACATCCGATTCTGATTAACCGTCCGATTGTAGTGACGCCACTGGGAACTAAACTTTGCCGTCCTTCGGAGTTGGTTCTGGATATCATTCCGGAACGTCAGAAAGGAGCATTTACCAAAGAGGATGGTGAGAAAGTCATTGGCGAAACGGGGAAGCGTGTTAAGTAATCTGCCCACTTTAAAATATCGGACGCCTGTTAACGCTATGCGGGCGTCCACCTTTCGCTCATAGCGTAACGTTCCGGTGAACTCATCTTCACAACGATTTTCAGCCCGTTAGCATGGGCTGCATCACTTAATCGGACTTACCGGAGTCACACGATGCCAAAAAAACGCTGGACCATTAAAGAGAAAAAACAGCACGTCGCATGCTGGCGGGCCAGCGGCCTTACCCGCCTGCAATACGCTGAACTCCATGCCGTTCCATTCAAATCCCTCAGGCAGTGGCGACAGCGGTATGCGAAACCGCAACTGGATACCCTGTGGGTCTGCCTAACGGCGCAGGCGCAGAAATGCGCGCCGGGTTCAGCGCTGCATAAAGCGATAAAATATGCGCTGTCTCACAAAACAGAACTGAGCCGGTTCGTGGAGGATGGCGCATTGCCGCTGGACAATAACCGGTGCGAGCGTGCGATCCGCCAGGTGGTGATGGGGCGGAATACGTGGCTGTTCGCCGGATCGTTGCAGGCAGGGTATCGTGCGGCAGCGGTGATGAGTCTGCTGGAGACGGCGCGGAGCCGTCTGGCTGGCTGAAATGGGTGCTGGAACGCCTGCCGAAATGGCCGGAAGATCGGCTACATGAGTTATTACCCTTCGCGAAAAATCCCCTGATCGACTGACTCAAAACGGCGAAATGCAGAACGGGGCGGCTTCGTCAATGTGAGTTCACCGGAACATTACCTCATAGCAGACCTCGCAACGCTTCAGGCGGTCCGCTTTGTGCCAGGAGCGGACGTTGATAACACTGTGTTATGTATAATTTATACTGAGCAGGTCGCGGTGCTAATACCAGACTTTCAGAGCAACGCATTGGCCCGCTTTGGTGGGATAATACAGAATGTTTTGACACAAAAAGTCATGCCAGTTGCGCAGTACTGCGCAACTGGCATATCCATCGACTTGCATTTATTCCAGCTTAGGCATGATTCTCAAGTGACTAATCTTTCATTCCAAAGGCTTTTCTCAATCCCTTACTAACCATACTGGCAGGTGCAAAACGACGTAGTCTGGCAAGCAGCGTGGCTTCACCGCCCGGTGTGTGTCGCATTTCCCATGGCCCTAATGCTGCAGTAACAATTACCCCTGCAACGCTCTCGGGTAAGGAAGCCGTACTGACTTGTTTCAGTATGGTCCCCAGGGTCTGGCCTCGCGCATTCTCATAAAAGGCTATCTTTTCTGCCGTTTCAGCGGAGTTCACATCAAGTTTTGTTCTTGTAAAAGAAGGCTCAACCAGCGTAGCGCGAACACCGCTTCCACGTAGCTCGTGATCCAGGGTTTCAGACATGCCTTCCAGAGCATGTTTGGACGCAGCGTAGATACCCATAAAGGGCGCGGGCAGAAAGCCCAGCACGGAGCTGACATTCACGATGCGCCCGCTTTTCTGGTTTCGCATGTGTGGCAGTACGGCTCTTGTCGTACGTAATGCCCCAAAAAAATTGGTATCAAACAACCGGGTGGCCTCCTCTACTGACGTTTCCTCAACCGCACCAATCAGGGACACTCCCGCACTGTTAACCAGAACATCAATGCGTCCGGCTTTGGCTATCACTCTTTCAATTGCCTGTTGTACCGAATGTTCATCGCGTACATCCATTTCTGTCAGCGCAACACCATTCAACGGGGAAGCGCTATTGATATCCCTGACAGTACCAAATACCTGACAACCTCTGGCTTTAAAAGCCAGGGCTGCCGCCCTGCCAATACCTGACGAAACGCCGGTAATCAGAACGGCTTTATGTTCAGACATTTTTTAATCCTTCAGAAGTGGATTGGTTTTCGGTTGACGAGGTTGAAGCCGGGCTCTTTATCCGGAACCAGATAGCATACATGGCAGGCAGGAATACCAGCGTAATGATGGTCCCAGCCAGTGTCCCACCTATCAGGGTATAGGCAAGGGTTCCCCAGAACACCGAATGTGTTAACGGGATAAAGGCCAGAATGGCAGCCATCGCCGTGAGCAGTACAGGCCTGGAGCGCTGTACCGTTGCCTCAATGACCGCATAAAAGGGTTCAAGCCCTTCCTGCTCGTTATGATGGATCTGCCCGATGAGGATCAGCGTGTTACGCATCAAAATCCCTGACAGGGCAATCAAACCAACCAGCGCATTGATGCCAAAGGGCTGGTTGAAGAGCAGCAAGGTTGGCACCACGCCTACCAACCCCAGAGGTGCAGTCATAAACACCATCACCATCGCCGCCATCGAACGCACCTGAAGGATAATGATCAGCAGTGTCATGGCTATCATGATTGGGAATAAGGGGGCCATCGCTTTGGTGGCTTTCCCTGACTCCTCAATCGAGCCAGCCTGTTCAATCCGGTATCCATCAGGAAGCGTTGTGATGATGGGCTGCAGCTGCTTCATAATCGCAGTGGAGACATCTGGCGGCTGCTGGGATTCAGCGATATCACCCCGAACGGTAATGGTTGGCATCCGATCACGACGGCGCAGAACAGGATCTTCCATCCGCACTTCGACCTCGCCAACCTGCGATAATGGGATACGCTGCCCTGCAGAGCCGACCAGGGTGAAACCCGCTATTTTCGCAGGATCAAGCCTGATATCCCCGGCAGCACGCCCCATAACCTGCACCGAACGAATATCTTCTCGCACAGCGGTGATCGGGATGCCCGAAAGCAGGAACTGAAGCTGCTGTGCAACGGCGTTTGATGTCAGCCCTACCGCCTGCAGGCGATCCTGATTCAGGGTGAAATGCAGTGTCGGCACCCGTGAGCCCCAGTCCGTGTTGACCGTTCTCATTAACGGGCTGGACTGCATCAGCGTTTTCACCTTATCCGCAATGTCGCGCAATACGGCGGGATCCGGCCCTGTCACACGGAAGGCAACCGGATAGGGTGAATAGGGGCCAAACACCAGTTGGGTCACGCGAACCCGCGCCTGAGGAGCCAGTCCATCGGCCACCGCCTGGCGAAGACGGAACTTGAGCGCCTCACGGGATTCCTGACTGTCCGTCAGGATAACAATTTTCGCAAAAGAGGGATCCGGCAGTTCCGGCGCCATGGCGAGATAAAAGCGGGGTGACCCTTGCCCGATATAAGCCGTCACGATTTTTGCTTCTTTCTGGCGCTTCAGCCAGTCCTCAATTTTCGTCACGGCTGCGCTGGTTTGTTCAATGGAAGTGCCATACGGCATCTGTACTTCCACGAGAACCTCAGGCCGGTCAGACGTCGGGAAAAACTGCTTTTTCACCAGCGCCATACCGAGAATGGCAACGGTGAATACCGCGATGACAGAACCTGCGACCAGCCATTTTCGCGCGATTACCCGCGTCAGCAACTGACGAAAACGGTTGTAGCGGCGGGTGTTGTAGATAGCATCATGCCCCCCTTCAACCGTTTTGATGTCCGGCAGCATTTTCACCCCGAGATACGGCGTAAACACCACCGCCACCACCCAGGAGGCGATCAAGGCAATCCCCACAATCCAGAACATATTGCTGGTGTATTCACCCGCTGTGGATTGCGCAAAACCGTTGGGCATAAAGCCGACAGCCGTGACCAGCGTACCAGCCAGCATTGGCGCAGCGGTGTGGCTCCAGGCATAGGCCGAGGCTTTGATCCGGTCGTATCCCTCCTCCATTTTCACCACCATCATTTCGATGGCAATGATGGCATCATCCACCAGTAAACCGAGCGCCAGGATAAGCGAGCCCAGGGTAATACGGTCGAAGTTTTTACCTGACGCCTCCATGACCACAAAGACGACAGCCAGCGTCAGGGGCACTGCAGCCGCAACCACCACACCCACACGCCAGCCCATACTGAGAAAGCAGACCACCATCACGACGAGCAGCGCGACGAAAAATTTGATCATGAACTCGTCTACGGCGGAACTGATATTGACTGACTGATCGGTGACTTTCGCGAATGTCATGCCGAGTGGCATATCCGCATTGATGCTGGCGGCTTCCTTATCCAGCGCTTTACCCAGATCCAGACCATTCCAGCCCTCACGCATCACGATACCCAGCAGAAGTGCAGGTTCGCCCTGGTTACGCACCATAAAGGTCGCCGGATCTTCGTAGCCACGCTCAACTGTCGCGACATCAGAAAGCTTCAGTGTCCTTCCCTGCGATACAACAGGCGTTTCACGAATTTTCTCCAGCTTGTCAAACGCCCCATCCAGACGGATAAAAACCTGTGGCCCACGTGTGTCTATCGAGCCGGCAGGCGTCAGCACGTTCTGGTTGTTCAGGGCAGCAAAGATATCCTGAGCAGAGACCCCCAGGGTTGCCAGACGGTCATGGGAAAATGAGACAAATATCCGCTCGGCCTGCTCACCGATAATATTGACCTTTTTCACCCCGGGGACATGCAATAAGCGCTGGCGTAATGACTCGGCATCGCGCACCAGTAGCCGCTGTGGCTCTCCTTTTGCCTTCAGCGCAAAGAGCGCAAAAGTGACATCCGAGAACTCATCGTTGACCATCGGGCCGATAACGCCTGCCGGCAGTTTTTTTGCCTCATCATTAAGCTTTTTGCGCGCCTGATAGAATTCTTCCTTGACCTCTGAGGGGGGAGTACTGTCCAGCAATGAGAGCATGGTAAAACTCAGACCGGGACGCGTGTAGGTCTCAGTGCGGTCATACCACCTGAGTTCCTGGAGGCGTTTTTCCAGCGGTTCGGCCACCTGATCCTGCATTTCCTGAGCAGTCGCCCCCGGCCAGGCCGTAATGATGGTCATCTGCTTGACCGTAAAGGGTGGGTCCTCTGCACGTCCGAGTCCAAGGAATGAGAGAATACCTGCAACGGTGATCAACAGTATAAGAAACAGCGTAACGGAACGCTCGCGTACGGCGAGCGCGGAAAGATTAAAACGCCCGCGACTCATGGACGACTCCTGGCGACACTGACATCGCTCTGCTTAACCAGCCGGACTGTCTCACCGTCATGGAGCAGATGAGCGCCCAGAGCCACAACCTGTTCGCCGGGCTTAAGGGTGCCGGTCACGCTTGCCTCATCATCCCCGAGGCTGACAACCTGAACGGGTCGCCATGCCACTCTGGCGGGGTTACCTGAAATGCTCCAGACGCCCGGGCCTTTACCCGCGTCAAAAATGGCGGCTAAAGGCACCTGCAACAACGGTTGCGATGCTTTGTTCTGCGCAATATGGAGGGTGACAGTGGACCCCAGGGGGGCACCAGACAATGGACTGTCGAGCACGTACCTTGCCTCAAACGTGCGCGTCAGCGGGTCAGCAGCATCAGAGAGCAACCGCAGTTTCGCTGAAACAGGTTGTTCATCGCTGCCGTACAGTGAGGCCAGCGCCGCGCTTCCAACAGCCGGACGCAGCGTCTCAGGTAGCTGCACGACCGCTTCGCGTTGCCCTGCTCTGGCCAGCCTGATAACCGGCTGGCCGGCACTGACCACCTGACCTGGTTCGGCCAGCGTATCCATCACCACCCCGTCGGAATCGGCCACCAGGACCGCGTAGCCCATGGCGTTTTGCGCCACATTAGCCTGCGCCTGGGCGGCACTGAGGTCAGCCCGGGCCGTATCTGCGGCGGCCTTAATCTGGTCGTAAGCGGATGCCGATACAGCACCTGCGCTGACCAGACCGCGATAACGCGATTCATCATCCGCTGTCTGTCGGGCGCGGGCTCGTGCAGCGGCAACGGCCTGCTGCTGAGCCTGAGCCTGCAGGCTCAGATCAACAGGATCCAGACGCATTAGTGGCTGACCACGTTTCACGACCTGACCGGTATCAACGAGGCGTTCCAGGATTTTGCCCTGGACCCTGAAACCAAGGTCGCTCTGAATGCGTGCAACCACCACCCCCGTGAAAGCGCGGGAAAAGTCGGTTGCGTTGATCGCTGCGGCAGATCTGACCAGAGGTGGCAGACTACGTGGATCACTGTTATCGGAAGCGTCACCGCAGGCTACAAGGGCAAACGGCAACAGACAGACAGCAAAGGAGACAGGTTTAAGCCCGAGCATGGGTTCCCTTAATTCATTAAACAGGACAGGAATCCATATTTATACTTGTGACCAAATTTGTCAATAGTCACATAATCAGGGTGACAAACTTCTCAGAATCAGTGATGGCAGCAACACCGCCGCTGACTGGGCGGTTTCCAGATTATATTGCAACTGAACCGGGCTGATATAGGGACGCATGACCATAAAAATCGCATCTGCTGCTTCGTCCAGTGGCGTTTTTCTTTCGAATTCACCAGCCTGGCGCCCTTCAACAATGATCTGCTCAATGAGCTGCCGTAACTGCTGCTCATGAGCTTGTGCTGAGGGCCATTTGTCACGCACAGCAACAGCCGCGATGTCGTGTAACTTACGGTCATGAAAAAATAAATCACATCCGGATTCTGATAATGCCCTGAATAACCGTCTTATTTTCTCTGCAGCTGTTGGTGCATCCACAATCGCTGCGTTGACAATGTCCCTTATGCTCGCCAGCCGGTTAGCACAGATCACTTCTCCGATCGCCTGTTTGGAATCGAAAAACTTGTAGATATAAGCCTTTGAAAAACCAATTGCTTTGGCGAGGTCGGAGACGGTGGTTTTTTCGTACCCAAAGTGGCTGAAATGCTCAGTGGCCGCCTCAACGACCTGATCCCGGACACTGTGGTCTGAAGGTCCCCTGGAGGGAGTTTCGTTCATCTTCTTAATCATTATTCCAGCTTAGCTCAAAGCAATATGATTGACAACGAGTGACTATTTGGTAATGTGGTCACAATTCAGATTCGACTCAAGGCTTATTCATGTTTCCCCAACGTGTTCTTGCATTGATAGTGAGTACCGGCATTCTTGCTGGCTGTACCGTCGGACCGGACTATCATCAGCCTGTAGTGCCACTTGCGGAGCGTTATCAGGCTCAACCGGCCTTACAGCAGCGCAGTGCATCCGAACCCGCCAGTTTCTCAGTCTGGTGGGAGAGCTTCGGCGATCCCCTGTTAAGCCGGTTCGTTTCAGACGCACTCGCGCAAAATCTCGACCTCGCCCAGGCTTCATCCAGGATGACACAGGCCCGGGCCGGGCTGGGAGCCTCAACGGCGGCACTGCTTCCGTCGGGAAATATCAGCGGCCAGGCAGCCCGTGCCAGGCAGTCGGTTGAAACACCGTTGGGTCAGGTGCTCAATTCGACTCCGGATTATAATCGCTACGGCAATTCTTATGAAACTGATCTCAATGCAGGCTGGGAGATAGATCTGTTTGGTGGCCTGAGGCGCGGCCGACAGGCTGCCCAGGCCGATTATCAGGCTTCAGAGGCCAGTGTTGCGGCGACACGTCTTGCGGTCGCCGCACAGACTGCGGATATCTATATCACCCTGCGTGGATTGCAGACCCGTCTGGATATTGCGAATAAACAGGTCATCACACAACAGCAACTGCTGGAAAAAACGCAGCTTTTACAAAGCAAAGGGCTGGCGCCGGAATATCAGGTACGCCAGGCAGAAGGCGCACTGGCACAGGTACAGGCAACGGTACCCGTTTTGAAAAACGGGCTCGATGCTGCCATGAATGCGCTGGACGTTATGCTCGGTACGCCTCCCGGGACGCATCGCGCCCAACTGACTTCACCGGGCGCAATTCCTCATACACCCGCAATCACTGCAATGGGCACCCCTGCTGACCTGCTTCGCCGAAGACCCGATATTATTGTGGCCGAGCGTCATCTGGCTGCCTCAAGCGCCCGTATCGGAGTTGCTGTCAGCGAGTATTATCCAAAGTTTTCCCTTAACGCGCTGCTTGGCAGCGCAACGGCAGTATCAGCCGGCAACCTTTTCACTGCCGGAGCCAGCCAGTCGTCGGGGGTGCTGGGGTTACGCTGGCGGCTCTTTGACTTTGGTCGTATCAATGCGCAGATAGAGCAGGCTAAAGGCCAGGAAGCAGAAGCGCTTGCCGCTTATCGTCTGTCAGTGTTACGCGCAACGGAAGATGCCGAGAATGCCTTCTCGGCACTGGTCAATCACCAGACACAAGCAGCTACACTAACCCGCGGTGAAACCGCCCTGTCCAGCGCCCGACAGTCTTCTTTTATCGCTTTTCAGCAAGGAACCGCCAGCCTGATTGACGTGCTGCACAACGATGAAATGCTTCTCCAGGCTTCCGATACCAGAGTGCAGGCACAGACAGAATCGGCCCGTGCAGCAGTGGCAGCATTCAAGGCGCTGGGCGGTGGGTGGCAATCGTCATTATCTGGCGAAATGGCAAATACGCCAGGATAAAAAGGGTCACTGACTTTATTAAACAAGACAAATAGTTGTTTATTTGAATGAGCGTAACAACAAGAGGGTAACGTAATGACACGAATTGGTATCCTTGGGGTAGATGATCTGACTGAAACCTTTCTGGTTGACTTTCTGGTTGAATTGTTCCGCCTTGATCCTTGCGCTCATGTTTTTCTTTCAGCCGGGGATTTTGAACGGGCAAACCTGCTTGCAATAAAGTTTCCCTGCTGGGTTCAGGACAATTGTCAGTCCGTAGTGGATGAAGCCGATACTCTTATCATCTTCCCTCAGAAAATAAGCTCAGACAATGTTCAGGAAAAGACTACTTATAGACAGACACAGTTAGTCATTTTGTTAGATACCATGCCTTCATTCAATAAAGAAAATATTCCACCCAAAGCAGAGAGTTTTATAAACCGACATGTTGTGCTGCATAATCTTTCGCCCTGTTTCCATTTAACCAGTGAACAGATTGAACACTACCTCTTTTTTCTTCGGGTTCTGCTAATATCCATAAAGGTCACTTATTCGCTGGAGATAAATATTCAGACATCTTCTGAATCAGCCACACTAAACATTTTAGGATAAAACACCATTCTGCCCAAGAGCATAATACGTTGAGACCTATGCCATGAAAAACACAAAAAATTTTATTAGTGACTTAATCCTATTGATAAATAACAATATTGAATCCCATCTAAAAATCGATGATATTGCCATTAAATCCGGTTATTCGAAATGGCACTTACAAAGATTATTTTTAGCGGAGACTGGACAAACTCTTGGTCATTTTATCAGAGAAAGAAAACTAATTTTGATTGCTGATAAACTCATAACCTCAAATGAGCCACTGATTAATCTGGCCATAAAGTATGGTTTTGACTCTCAACAATCATTTACCAGAGCGTTTCATAAAAAGTATCAACTACCCCCACAAAAATACAGAAAGACATTTAGCCGTCATCATAGTGCTGACGGAAAGTAAAATAACTATAATAACATAAGTAAGCCACTGAATTTGGGAGGCCGTGCCCTCCCATTTTTTTTCGAAAACGGAACTGTTTGATGGCGAAAGAAACCACTATTTTATGCTACTTGGCGCGTCAGTGTATGGCGATCCGGTAGCACTGCTGCTCGCTTCGGCAGACAGCGGTGAGTGGACATTCGACCACGTGCTATGGCGAGCGGATAGGTACTTCAGGAAACAAGGTGGTCGTTGTGTCGAATACCGGCTTTTTTCTCAATCAACGGGAAATGGGTATTAATCATCGGTATCGTCGGTTATACCGAGTAACAAACCGGCCGTCATAACTTGCTCTATGCCCAGACCGGAGACTTCAACAGCGGTCGCTTCACACCTGATGATAAACCTTTGGCGTGGATTCGAAGAGTCGCGACACTGGGAAAGAGTCATTGCCGCTGGGTTCAGAAAAAAAAGTGTAGTAGTTGGGGCTTCCGACAACAATAAGATTCAGCATACTTGCGATCCTCGCATAAGTTAAGTTTCTCTCTCATCATGCCAGACTTGATAATTATTTAAACATCAGCGCTGCTGTTTATATTTCACACCTTTTTGATCCGAAACAACACTGCCATCGGTAAGCCCGGATGATACATTCTGAAAATTCATCAGAAAAATTTACATCACGCTTTACTCCTGACGTATATCAGCACTAACGTGCCATTGCGTACGCGCTAGCTATTTAGTAGCGCGTTTCGCCGAAAAGAGATTCGGTAGTCAATGACTATATTTCGCTCAAAGCGGACGAGCTAACCGAGCTTTAGGTCCACTGTGAACGAGGATCTGACTCCTCAGGCAATCCACTGCTGCCAGATACGGATGTGACCTGCTCCAGCACCCTGAACCGAAGTACAAAGGTTATCCACATTAAAAGTGGATATCATTGTGGATGAAGTGGTCAACTAAAACTGACCACCGCTAGAGTTTTTCCAATATCGGTTTTCCGATTCGTTTGGGGGTAACCCACCGTTATATTCATGCGGCATGAGCGCGCTGTAATATCCAACGATATAGTCCGTTATGGCGTGAGCTGCATCGCTGAAGCTTGTGTAACCCGTCACCAGTATCCAGTCGTTCTTCAGACTCTTGAAGAAGCGTTCCATTGGACTGTTAGGGGGAGGAGCTCTGCTTTTTTTTCTAGGAGTAAAGCGGTTCGGCACAGATCGGAACTGATATTAGTGGCCGGTAAATAGCAGATATTCATCCATCATTTGCGCGAGGGATATGTTTTCCTCCTGCCGTCCAATCAGCCACAAGCCTAGATCTTCAGGTGCCTTACGTTTCAGGTTATCCAACCAGTCTTCCAGCGTCGCACCCATCATCAAATCGTACCAACATAGCCAGACCAGTTTGTGCCGATATTCAGGTGAACTGAATTGCTGCAACAGGTTAATCAGTCTATTTGCCAGTGGGCGTTGTTTCAGGCGGATACATTCACTCAGTAATATTCCTTCCAACATTGGGTGGTGCAGTAAAGTTTTTTGCCTTGTCTCAAGGCTGATTTGCATATCAGTCAATACCGACACTGGCTCTGGATGCTGACTTCCGTAAATCAGTCGGTAAAGGCATTGTGGTACCACTGCAGTCATCTGCCCTGCGCCGGGAAAGTACAGACTGCCCACCATCAGATGGTGGCTGGCCTGAATATTGGGATGACACATGCCATTTATGATGGCCAGTTTTGTGAACCCGTTTAGCCAGCGTTGATAGCTGACTAGCAAACTGTTATATCGCGTCTTTGTCTCTTTCATGGTGGATTATCCCTGAATACTGAATGACAGGCAGCCGCAAACCTCCGCTATGAGAGGATAAAGAGTTTGCCTGTCAGGAAAGTGATATGTAAGGAGAGGTATTTAGCTGCGTGATTCGTGGATTCTCGCCTGTAGCCAGGCTTCCACTTCACTCTGTAGCCATCGTGAACTTCGCCCCAGTTTGATGGGTTTTGGAAATATGCCATCTTTGATGAGTCGGTAAATCCACTTATCACTGACCCCCAGCAGGCGGGTGATGAAAGCCATATCAACGAACTGATCTTCAAACAGGGATAGTTTACTGTTCATGGTTTAATTCTCCGGTAGCTAAATGGAAACCGAAGTCGGGATTGCTGCTGCCCGCTCCGGCATAGCAACCGGTGCTGCTGTTAAAAACTAACTAAACTTTCTTGGTCTACCCTGCCTTGCAGGCGAAGGAACCTCATTACATCCCCAAATTAGATAACCATATTTTTGGTCTTCTTTTGTTAGATAACTGGCTATACGTCTGAGACTGTTTATGGCTTCGTTATTGTGATATTCAACAACATTGTTAATGTTGTCCTGATGATATTCCTTTGGTTTGCATCGCTGGTATTTTCCCTCGCCATAGGTAATTTGATGCCACAGTTCCCCTGCCTGTAAAATGAATGGGAATGATTTCTGATGTTCCCGGCCATTAAGATAAAAAATAGCATGGGCATGAACTGCCCCTTCTAATGTCCATTCCAGTACCCAGAAACTACCGATAACGCCAGGAAGGCTGATCATTGTCTGAGTAAGCTCTCTGAGGTCATCCTGTATTTCGATCGAGGAGTTACGAATGAATCGATTAGTGCCTCGCTGATAATCAAAATCCATTCGAAACGCCAGTATCTTGGCGTGACATGCTAGGATCTGATTAAGATGATGGTTGATCAGATTCAGCAGGAAGTCATTAGGGATGATTTTCTTTAAATGTGGGTAGTGTCTTTGCATTGCTCTGTTCCTTTGGATGAATTCAAAGGAACTAGTGCATCTGTTTTTTCTGTCAAGCAGGGTTCAATCACTTATGACGGATATGTAACATCCCAAGGTTGGGATGTTAGATTGAGATCTACTCTCTATAATACCAATTAACCTTAATTATGTTTTAACCTTATAGACGCCTCCATTTTTCTACAGTTTTCACATTCATATAGCCTGCTATCCTTGACGGTCTTAGGTGAGCGCAGAGTCAATTTTTAGTATTTCCGTGAAACGCTCTATATGACTTACGTCAAAGTTTCTCTGATATGATTGAAGTCAAGGCAAGAAATGCAGGTAGAGAGGCTTATGATAATCAAAATAAGAACGTAGTATACTACGTAGAGTGCTACGTCTTTTTCTACGATTGTTGTTGCATTTGAGGTTCTGATGAGTACAGAAAAACTAGTGACCCGACTCTGGACAAAAAGAGTAAATTTATGGCTTTTTTGGGATATTTTTCACTCTGCACTAATGCATGCTGATGAGTCTCGCGAATTAGTGGAAAGAGTAGATAATACCACTCTTTTCAAAGAGTCTTGTGTTAACTATATTAATAAAAAAGAAATGGTTAAATATTGGGATGCGGAGGATTTCTTTGAAAAGAGTAAGCGAGAGGTTGAGGGTAAGTTAATACCTTTTAGTGAACTTGAGTGGATTGATTGTGAACGTTCGTTGTCATTTGTTGCTAATTATATTCATGCCGAATATAAACTATATACCAACAATAACAATCCCTCTCTTCTTGATATCGATTTGCCTGAATGGAGCCTTGTGAATAGCCACGGGTTTAACAGACACCTCTGAGTCATTTAAAATGGCTTAAAAGAGAGGTGCACATGAGCAGTAAGCGTTACCCTGAAGAGTTTAAAATTGAAGCTGTCAAACAGGTTGTTGATCGTGGTCATTCTGTTTCCAGCGTTGCAACACGCCTCGATATCACTACCCACAGTCTTTATGCCTGGATAAAGAAGTTCGGACCGGACTCTTCCACCAACAAAGAGCAGTCAGATGCTCAGGCCGAGATCCGTCGACTCCAGAAGGAGCTGAAGCGGGTTACTGACGAACGGGACATATTAAAAAAAGCCGCGGCGTACTTCGCAAAGCTGTCCGACTGAGGTACGCCTTTATCCGTGACAACTCCTGTTGTTGGCCTGTTCGCCTACTCTGTCGGGTACTGAATGTTCATCCGAGTGGGTTTTACGCTTGGCTTCAGCAGCCGTATTCACCACGGCATCAGGCGGATATAAGACTGACAGGACAAATCAAACAGTTCTGGCTGGAGTCCGGTTGCGTTTATGGCTATCGCAAGATCCATCTCGACCTGCGAGATAGTGGGCAACAATGTGGGATTAACCGGGTCTGGCGGCTGATGAAGCGTGCCGGGATAAAGGCTCAGGTTGGGTATCGAAGCCCACGATCGCGTAAAGGTGAAGCCAGTATCGTGACACCCAACAGACTCCAGCGGCAGTTCAACCCGGAAGCACCGGATGAACGGTGGGTAACGGACATAACGTACATCCGAACCCACGAAGGCTGGCTGTATCTTGCCGTAGTTGTTGACCTGTTCTCGCGCAAAGTTATCGGCTGGTCAATGCAACCGCGGATGACAAAAGATATTGTTTTGAATGCGCTTTTGATGGCCGTGTGGCGACGTAATCCCCAAAAACAGGTTCTGGTTCATTCTGATCAAGGTAGTCAGTACACAAGCCATGAGTGGCAGTCGTTCCTGAAATCACACGGTCTGGAGGGTAGTATGAGCCGTCGTGGTAACTGTCACGACAACGCAGTTGCAGAAAGCTTTTTCCAGCTACTGAAGCGTGAACGGATAAAGAAAAAGATTTACGGAACACGGGAAGAAGCACGCAGCGATATTTTTGATTACATCGAAATGTTTTATAACAGTAAGCGTCGACATGGTTCGAGCGATCAGATGCCACCGACGGAGTATGAAAACCAATATTATCAACGACTCGGAAGTGTCTAGATTATCCGTGGCTATTCAGGGGCTTTAGAAAGACTAGTCATTTACTGTTTACAGAAGCAGGCAAGGCATTTAATGCACACACTGACTTTAACGAGGATCTTGTAACACTGAAGAAAGAGCAGAATCTTAAAATGAACTCCCATAATCTACAGGGGAGCTGAAGGGGGAAAGCTGACCTGCGCCCCGTTGATTAATACACACCGATGTTAGTAATGTCTTCATAAATCACATGAGGACATCCCCATGAAGAAGCGTTTATCCGACGAACAGATCATCAGTGTCCTCCACGAGGACGAAACCGGAGTTTCTGCCCATGAACTCTGCCATAAGCACGCCATTTCCGATACCACCTTTTACACCAGACGCCAGAATCTACTTGCCGGAGCCATGCTTGATAAGGAGGTACTTCTGGTGGCTCTCGGACGAAAGTACTAACGACAGACCAGAAGCGGGAAGCCGTTGAGTTTGTGTGATGCGACCGGTCTGTCGCAACGTAGTGCTTGCAGGCTTACAGGTTTGTCCCTGACGACCTGCCGCTATGAGGCTCAGCGTCCGGCGCATTTATCAGGGCACATCACTGAACTGGCACTGGAGCCCAGGCGTTTTAGCTACCGCCGCATCTGGAAGTTACTTCGCCTTGAAGGCCTGGCAACGGAGCGTCTGCCGCTGCTCCGACCGGCGGCATCCAACCTGGCCGGGTCAATGGATTTCGTCATGGTCGCGTTGACCACCGGTCGCAGAATCAAGTGCATGACCTGTGTGGACGACTTCACGAAGGAGTGTCTGACAATCATTACCGCATTTCGGATTTCAGGCGTTTAGGTCACGCGGATTCTGGACAGTATTGCATTTTTCCTGGGTTATCCGCCGACGATAAGATCGGACCAGGGGCCGGAGTTCTCTTGCCGCTCACTGGATCAACGGGCCTTTGACCATGATGTGGAGTTACGTTTAATCCAGCCGGGAAAACTAACGCAGAATGGGTTTATTGACAGCTTTAACGGTCGATTTCGCGATGAATGTCTGAATGAGCACTGGTTCAGCGTGTGCCGCAACACGGAGACGCACTTATGAGCATCGTACAACAGCTTGAACAGAAGGGCATCAAGAAAGGTATAGAGAAGGGCAGAGCTGAAGGGCTGCAAATTGGTGAGCAACGCGGCCTTGAAAAAGGCGAACGCGAAGCAACCCTTAAAATCGCATGCACAATGCTCCAGAACGGTATAGATCGCAATACCGTCATGAAAATGACCGGTCTGTCGGAAGATGACCTGGCGCAGATCCACCACTAATTATTACTCCCTGCCAGGCCAACAGCGTAAAAGGGTGGGCAGGTACATCCCTTTCCAGGTTCTACCTGCAAGTTCGTTAAACAAATTCAGTTTCAACATCCCAATTACATTACCTATCAGACTCACTGTCAGTTCCATTCAACACTGTCTTGATTACTCACCACCCTTAATGATGAGGATTCCCGCTCCAACGCAACCTGTGCAGTAACACCAGAGGAAATTCTGTGTGTTGGCTGGCTTTGCATTAACGGTCATTTGGCATCCCTGTTTCAGAAACCACTCGATATAGTGTGTTACACCACGCAAATAAATCTTTGCTACAACACACTTGTCAGAAAACGGGTGAGCAAGACGTTTTACAGAGGACATCACCATCCTGATTTTCCTGTCAGCGTGACGCAGATAGAATAGAAGTAGTGCTCGCCGCAGCCATGTGACCGAGCAACGCGAGCGAACTGGCGAGGAAGCGCAATACCATCATTGCGTAAATAAGCTAGTACGCCGCGATGCTTGATCACTGGAAATGCATATTTTATTAAGTTTTGCTTCAGCGGGTTATCCACATATATAGTTCTTCGATCCAGCAATAAGATCTTTAAAGCGATCCTTTTAAGATCCAGAAAAAATACCCGGATCGCTGTAGAGCGCGTCAGCTCTGTTCTTAAGGTATGATCACATAAGCTGTAGCAGGATTGTCATAAGCTGTATTATGCAAAGGAGGTGATACCAGTCTTGAGCTAGCTTTATTCACAGTAATAACAAGGCCGGCAGACGGGTCATCGTTTTCCTACTTTACGAGGAAGTGAAGTTTGTCCCCACTCTGTTCAAGGATGAACTTCATACTAATAAACAGGCAGGGACGAATCTACTAAGTCCTCCAATCGTAACCGAATGTTGTATCTGTATTGTCAAGTTGTCCGCTCATAAACTCCCTCAGTACATTAGCAAAACCATAAGATTATTAAATTTGAGTAAGTCGTTCTGTGACTTAACGTGCTGTGCACAATGGCATCAAGGCGCGACATCGTTTTGATTGTGGTACTTTTCTTGTTCAGGCGGAATGTGAATAGCGCTGCATGTACCGGGAGCTGAATCAGTAGTGGATTCCGTAGAATCCGCACTTCAGGATGGCTCATACGCTCTCGAAGTTGTTGTTGTGAGTCATACCATCGACGAACTGCTTCGCGCTGTAGTTTACAGGCATGTGCGTATATTTAAGCATCCCTTCGTATGATGTGTGCTCGTCGATACTTAAGATTGAACCGGGTGCCACGATGCTCTTTTTGGCTACCTTGATAGCCAGTGCACCGGTACTCGTCAGCACGATCGCTTTCACATAGGCGTTGCGTTTTTCATTCCTGTAACGGGAATTCTTCCGATAGTGCTACGTCTAGCTTTTTGCTGTTATGCTTATTGTTTTGCTTTCCGCCAATAATAGGTCTCATCAGCCTCTACAATTATGGACAACAGCCTACCAGTTGGATCATCGTGCCTGCCGAGCGGATGCGCTGGAGCAGAAACCATGCTGATTTCTGCGTGATGTCCAGCTCCTTAGATAGCTACATGGAAGAGTTACCCTTCTTGGCAGTGACCTGAACAGCCATTTGTGCCGAGGAATGTTAGAGTGCTCGAAAATCGTCCCGGTGCGAACGGTTAAGTCGATCTGGCACGTAAGGCTGCGGTAGAACCCCCCTCAACCTTTCGCTGCTGGATGCGATGGATAATGCCGTAGTGCAGCGAGGGGAGCTGGTCTATCTCTTTTGCTCGATCTAAATACAGGCTGCGGCCTGGACCGGGAAACGCATAATAAACTCAAACGCACTTATGGTTTTTTTGACATAAACACCTTGAAGTTCAAGGAATAACACAAAGTGCAGTTAATATAGTCCTCAGGTGCGGTTAGTAAATTATATAATTCCCATTTTTCGGCTTTCTTTTCCACCATGTGACAGTGGGTATAAAAATTTAATTAAATTAGTCTAAGAAACAAAGGTATTCTGAAATTTAAAAACGATAAGCGTGCTAATTAATTTTATGAATTTGAAAGTTTTTTCAGCCTGCTGACTAGGTTTTCATCTACGCTCATATAAATGCCTTTTAACATCTTTGCCAAAAAGAGAACAGAATGAACACTACACACTGTGTTGTATGCGTTATCGCAAAGCAATTCTGGACTAACATATCGGCACTGGCGAAGATGATATCTGAGAAATGCTTTGTCGTTAAACAATCATATTATCTTTTTGTTTTTGTGAGTGTTATATCAAACACAGAGGTGTATTCCGAAGAATATATATGGTCCCCAACAGGCGTAGAGTCGTCTGGCGGGAATGGTATCTGGGATACAACATCTCCTCTTTGGTATAGCGAAGGTATGACTCATTCATGGGTAAATGCACCGGGCAACAATGCCTGGTTTTCAGGAATCCCTGGTACCGTCATTATCAACGAGGCTGTTAATGTACAGAATTTAAATTTTAGTACCAGTGATTACACCCTGACAGGGGGTAGTATTATTAACGGCTCACCGCTATTCACAGGCAGAGAAATTAATATTTCTAATGGGATGACTGCAACCATTAACTCCCTTATTGAAGGTGGCGGCCTTTCTGCCAGCCCCTTAATCATTAAGAACGGGGGAAAAGCTATATTTACGGGAACTAACACCTACAGCAATACCAATACCAGCACTGGCAATCCTTTCTTACGGGCAGGTGCCGCCAGAAGTACAATTGTCATCGGTAACAGTACACTGCAGGTTGATCGCGACACTAACCTGGGGGCCGCGCCAACCACCTTCACCAATGGGTTGCAACTGGGAGACAGTACGGGCAGAGGCACGCTTTTCATCACCGGGGATACTTTTACCACAAATCGCAACGTGTTGTTGGGCCCCGGAGCCACCGAAGGTCTGGGGGGGCGTATTGATGCTGATGTGGGGGTTACCGCGATATTTAATGGGCAGATTACAAGTGCCGTATCGAATGTTACGCAGCTCACTATTGGCGGGCCCGGCACGGTTGTGCTGAATGCAGTAAATAACTATGCAGGAAAGACAACGGTCCTGGCAGGAAGCACGTTACAGGCTGGCAATCATAACACCACGACTAATATGCTAGGCAGCATCAATTCGCCATTTCACAATGACGGTACTTTAATCATTGATCGTCTAAGCGGGACCCTGGTCAAATCAGGGGGAATGACCGGGGGAGAAACCGGGCGGTTTATAATCCGGGGAGGGGGGAACGTCAGCTGGGCGGGTGATAATACATACAGCGGTGACACTATTATTGAAGCAGGAAACCTGACAGTGGGAACGGCATTTGCTGGTGACAGGTACCAGTCCAGCCATGTCCATATTAATAATATCAATAGCGTACTGGGTATTAACGCCGGCTCGTCTGATATAACCTATCCAGGTGAAATTTCGGGCGTGGGGGGCTTACGTAAACTGGCAGGCAGTACTCTTATTCTGACAGGAAATAACACCTTTGAAGGCGCGACAACGATCAGCGCAGGGACCGTTCAGATTGGGGATGGGGGGACTCACGGCAGCATAAGCAGCAATGTTGCTCTTTCTATCGCTACAGCTACGCTGGCATTCGCTCGTGCAGACAATATTAGTTTCGGGAGTGTGATATCAGGGCTCGGGAAACTGAGTCAGACAGGTTCAGGTACACTCACCCTTAACGGGAACAATACATACGCTGGCGGTACGACAATCATGGCCGGCAATGTACAGATTGCCAGTGACAGCAATCTTGGGGCTGCAACAGGAATGCTGACATTTAGTGGCGACAGTACGCTGGAAGTTCTGGCTAATCTGACCTCTTCACGTGCAACCATCCTCAACGCAACGAGGGCCACACTAGATGTGAATGATGGTGCAACCCTGGTAATGGGGGGCGTGATTGATGGTCCAGGCGTTTTATACAAAACAGATTCCGGTACGCTTACCCTGACCAACACAAATACTTACCGTGGTGGCACGAATATTAGCGGGGGCCGGATACAGATTTCCGGGGATGCTAACCTTGGGGAGCTAAGCAGTAGACTGACTTTGGACAATGCCACGCTGGAAACAGCCTCAACCTTCTCCACAACGCGTATGACTACGCTGGGTCCAGACGGAGGAACATTCGATACCCGCGATGCGACCTCTTTCACGATGACTGGTGCCATAGAGGGCAGTGGTTCACTGACAAAAGAAGGGGAGGGTAATCTGACGCTTACGGGCACAAATTTATATGCAGGCGTCAGTACCCTTCTTGGCGGTACGCTGATGTTAAAGAATAATGGCAGTATTGCAACGTCCGCGAACGTTATCAATAACGGTCAGCTTGATATTTCAGGGACGACCAATGGAACCTCCTTCGTCAGTCTTGACGGGAATGGTACGGTTATAATGGGGGCGAAAAATCTGACGCTGAGTGAGGGGGCCGGGCTTTTCAGCGGTCAGTTCAGTGGAACGGGTCATCTGAATAAGCAGGGCAACGCGACTCAATTACTTTCGGGGATGAATAGTTACGCAGGCGCAGTGGACGTGAGTGCCGGAACCCTGCAGTTTGAACAGAACGGTAATTTTACCACCTCTGATTATTACACCACTCATTCACATGCCACCACAACGCTCACCGGCGTCAGTACGACGCTTATGGTTGGAGGGGCTTTCACGCAGGCCAGTAATGCTCACCTTGCGGTGATGTTTGATGGCCTTTCGGGTCTCTCACCGCGCATCACCGCGCAGAGTGCCAGTCTGGACGGCACCCTCGGTATGAGTGGATTTATCGATCGACCAGTGGCGGTCAAAGCCAGCGAAGCTACAACGCATAATTATACGCTTATTCATACCACCAATGGCATCAGCGGTAATTTTACCAATAACCCTTTAGCTCCGTCAGGTGCCGATTATCTCATACGTGATGGTTACGTATCCGCCGACGGTCAGGATTATAATCTAGGTTTTCGTCTGGCCTGGACAGGTGAAAAACAGACATTGAGTACCGGTAACTTCACCCTCAGCGAGGGAACGGGATTCGATATTGACCAGGTTTTGTCTGATCAGACGGTACCCGTCGGCGGCTTTCTTACCGGCTGGGATGGCAGGAGCCTGACAAAAGAGGGCGAGGGGCGGCTCGTTCTGTCAGCAGTCAATACCTATAACGGGGCAACAACTCTTAATGCCGGGCTGCTGCAGACGGGCGTTGCTGAGAGTTTTGCACACAGCAGTGATCTTAACGTCAATGGCGGAGTCCTCGATCTGAATGGTTATTCCCAGATCGCCAGTCGCCTGGCAGGCCTCGCGGGCGAGATATGGCTCAATGGTGCCACTTTGACCGCGAACAATGCCACTGACGGGGACAGTACATTGTTTGCGGGAGTTATAACCGACGGTACCCGTTCAGGCGGGGGGCTGGTTAAAGCGGGCAAAGGGACACTTATTTTGACCGGCAATCATACGTACGGGGGGAGCACGACAATTAATGACGGTACACTGCAAGTCGGTAACGGTGGCACCTCAGGGAGTATTGCTGGCAATATCATTGACAATAGTTCGCTGGTATTTAATCGTTCTGATGTCCTGACCTTCGATGGGGGGTTATCCGGTACCGGTAAACTGATTCAGGAAGGTCGCGGGAATACCATTCTGACCGCCTCTGGTTCTCATCTGGGTGAAATTGAGGTGCGAAAAGGCATACTCACCTTTGAACAGAATGGGGCGTTTACGCTGACGAAGGCTTACTCTACCGCTTCCGGTGCTACAACGGCGCTCGGGCTCGCACAGTCTCAGTTGGCGGTGGGTGGACGCTTCACGCAGGCGCATGACGCTACGTTGCAGGCAGTTCTTTCGGCTGACAAAGCTCTTCCTGCCATCATCGCCGAAACTGCCACACTCGACGGCCAACTGATTGTGACAGGATTCCAAGATGGCCCGACGCCTGTCAAAGCCAGTCGCGTCACAGACAATAATTATACCCTCATTCATACCTCTGACGGGATTACGGGTCATTTCCTCAATAATCCGCTCCTCCCTTCGGGAACAGATTACTTATTACGTAACGGGTATGTTTCAGACAATGGCCAGGATTATGTTCTGGGTTTCCGCCTGGCCTGGACGGAAGAAAGCCGGGCAGCAGGCACCGGATCATTCACCCTTGCTGAGGGGACAGGCATGGAAATTGACCATGCCCTCACTGACCAACCCGCACCGGTTGATGGGTTCGCCAGCGGCTGGGATGGAAAAAGTCTCACTAAAGCCGGCGACGGACGACTTGTTCTGTCCGCAGCTAATACCTACACCGGGTACACTTTACTGGAGGCGGGCGCGCTTCAGACCGATATTGCGCACAGCTTTGCGCACAGCAGTGATGTCATTATCAACGGCGGAGTACTTGATATCAATGGTTATGATCAGGTTGCCAGTGACCTCGCAGGTCATGGCGGTGAGATCAGACTTAATGGTGCAATCCTGACCGTCAGAAACGCAGCCCCCGCCGACAGCACTACATTTTTCGGTGATATTACCGACGGGACTCAGCCTGGCGGTAAACTTCGCAAAACAGGGGAAGGCACACTTACGCTGGTCGGCAATACAGGCTGGAGTGGGGAGACGCTGCTTGAAAATGGGGAACTGATACTCGATGGCCGTAACGGTGGTGCAAGGCTTATAAGTAATGTTATCGGTCTGGAAAATACCCGTTTAGTTCTTAAGCATGGTGCCGTTTTAACCGGCCGGATTGATCCGACAGATGTCAGTATAGATGTCGTCAGCCTGTGGAATATGACCGGTGATTCTCAGGTTGATGAGCTGCGCCTTGCTGGCCGGCTTAATATTGTTGCACCTTCTCAGCGCGGCGTAGCGGTCGGGCGGACGCTGACTGTAGCGAACTGGTATGGTCTCGAGGGTACCGTCATGCTCAATACTGTTTTAGGCAATGACCGCTCTGTGACCGATAAAATAGTGGTGAATGGCAACACAAGTGGTAAGACCTTTGTACAGATTAATAATCCTGGCGGCGGCGGGGCACAGACCGTAGAGGGTATCCGGATTATTGATGTAAACGGCACGTCAGCTGGTACCTTTGTAAAAGCCGGACGTATTGTAGCAGGGGCATATGATTACAATTTAATAAAAAAAGGGCCCGACTGGTTTTTGAGCAGTGCACAAGGGGGTATACCGGCTGAGCCGGGATCGCCGGAACCCACAAAGCCAGTACCCAACATTGTTCGCCCGGAATCAGCCAGCTATACCGCCAATCTTTCCGCTTCGAATACCATGTTCACTACACGGCTTCATGAACGCGTGGGTGAGACACTCTATACCGACGCCATGACGGGGGATCGAAAAAAGACCAGTATGTGGCTGCGGCAGGTGGGGGAACATACTCGCTGGAAAGAGAACGGGGGTCAGCTCAATACGCAAAGTAACCGTTATGTCATACAGTTGGGGGGGGATGTGGCACGCTGGGAAAGTGATGATTTACAGAGTTGGCATCTGGGTATAATGGCAGGATACGGCAGAGATAACAGCCATTCCCGTTCAGACCCAACCGGCTACAGTGCTGAAGGTTCAGTTAATGGATACAGCACCGGTTTATATCTCACCTGGTATCAGAACGAAGAGACAAAACAGGGAATGTATACAGACAGCTGGGTGCAATACAGCTGGTTTGATAATGATGTCAAAGGCCAGCATTTGCAGGATGAATCCTATAAGTCCAGCGGGTTCACGACGTCTTTTGAAGTGGGCTACGCGTACAAACTGGGGGAATTCATCAGCCACAATGATATGACAAGCGAATGGTATATACAGCCTCAGGCGCAGATTATCTGGATGGGGATCGAGGCTGAAGACCATCGCGAATCTAACGGTACAACTGTTTCTGGTCAGGGCGATAACAACCTCCAAACACGACTGGGTTTGCGTGCACATCTCAGAGGGCACAGTAAAATCGATGAGGCAAAAAACCGGATTTTTCAGCCTTTTTTGGAAATTAACTGGATACATAACACTAAGAAATTTGGTACCAGAATGGATGGTATGAACGTCTATCAGGAGGGCGTCAGCAATATTGGTGAGGTGAAAACAGGAGTGGAAGGGCAGGTAAGTCGAAAAGTGAATCTATGGGCAAATGTCGGTGTCGAAATCGGCGACAAGGGGTACAGTAATACGACTGCCATGATGGGTATACAATATCAATTCTGATCTTCAGAGGTAATCCGGGAAAATGGGCCGTCGGGTCTGATACGTTTACCCACTTCACGCCATTATCGCCGGACTTCACACCGGTCAGGGTGAGTCAGGCTCAGTATGACTCGCTCTCACGTCAGGGGGAATAATGTGCACCTCACCCTCCGGACGCTGATCGACGCTGGCAGCGATATGTGCTGCGTTTGAACGAACGCTTTCTGAATGACCATGCAGCCAGTAACTGTCGCCGGACTTTACTGGAAAGCACACTGGTGGTCCGTTTGCAGATGCCATCACTGTCTGCACCCGGCAGGGAGGAAGATGTGGAGCGGTAAGGTCAGCGGCTTATCTGAATTAACGTGCCAGTGACACCGAGCCCTGTAATGTGAAAAGCCCTATCGAAAGAGCATATTCAGGTCTACACCGATAACGCAGATAAGTGTCTGAGAAAGGAGTTCGGACCCTGTAAGCGTCAGACTGCACATGATGTTTTACTCGAAGGTGATGACAGACAAGCAGCAGCATTAAGCCTGTGGAAAGCAGCGAAACCCTGAAGGCATGCAAACAGGTGAGGGCTTTCCGAATTATACCTGTGGGGAGTGTGAAGCCCGGATCGTCTTCGGAAGCAGGCAGGCTCCGGGCGGTAATACTGTACCAGACAGGCTCGATGGACACGGGAAAATGACATAGCATCAACGATACAGGTCGTCGTCTCGGCAGTGAAGACGCTGCCCTGACACTTATTCGTCGAAGTCGCACCGGTCATAATCGTGCTGCTGCTTCCATGAAAGAAGCGAGATTTATGGTGCAAATGTATCCGGATGACGGTATTGCTGTTCTGAAAGAATAATGGCCGCTAAAGGAAGTTCTCTGCCGTGTAACAAGAGGGGCATTTCCTGGGAGGGGCACGACCAGAGTGCTGCTCAGCCTTTAACAGTTTTATCTGACACAGGTACCCGAAGAACTTCGAACTCAACAGGCCATCAGAGAGGAGAGCCGACTGCTACAGCTTTCAACTAGACTTTGCGAACCAGGTTAGAAAACAATAAAAGGATAAATGTGGAGAAAACATCCAGCTGCCAGAGACAAAGTGCACACTTCAGTGAACGTCATCTGGACCGAGAGGAACACGTGTTGACGGATGATGAAGAATCGTTATTGGCACAGGGCTGTAAATCCGGGCTGTGGCCTTAGCGTGAAAACGGGAAGGAAATGGACGAGTTATGACTGAGGGGTGTGCCCTCTGACTATAAAATAAGTTATCCACAGATATAGGGGGTAACCCGGGACAAAACATGTGTACAAATCGGTTAACAACCTTCTTTTCCCCGAATGAGATGAGCACAGTCTTTCCATTTGATATGACAGTCATGTGCATTATCGATTTTTAGTACTGGTCATATATATCCGTAATCCTCTCTAATTTATTCTTCTCGTATGTATATAAAACAAATGCAGAGCAAAGCTACTATTTTAGCTTTCCTTGATTTTAATTGAGCCCTTTAGATGACGTTGTAAATATCTCAAAGCGCGCTGTAGCAGTACCCTCCCTATATGCGTATGTTTGCGCAGGACTTTTTACATCTAAATTGCAATGGTGAACCATATGGCCCTCGTTCTTCGACTGAGCCTTCCTGATGGGAAGAGTAAAACAGTTAAACTCTCATCAAGGAATACAAAACACATTCATGCCCAGCCTGGGACGCATTATGAACTTATTGATAATGAAACAGGTAAAGCCCCGGAAGGGTTGACCGTTAAACGTAAAGGTCAGAACCTGGAACTGGAGGTCGATGGTAAATCCCTCTTAGAAATCGATGATTTTTACGATATCGCCAATGAACCTGTTTATTTAGATATTCACGCTTTCACTGGACAGCAAGAACTTGTTACAATTACGCCTGCAACGTCCATTGAAGGCGACTCACTGGTGTATAGCTCAGCAGAAGCGGCAGATGGCGCTTTATCACCGCTAGTAAGTTGGTCTATTATCGGAACGGCCCTTGCGTTGGCTGCTGGATCAGAAGCTATTTCTCTGCCTTTTAGCCATCATAATGATTCTCATGATAATCATCAGTCCACACCGATAAAACCTACCACACCGACAAAACCTTCTGAGAAACCAGCACCAGGGGCTATCGCAAATTATCAGGATGATGTAGGGGGCGAGCAATCCAGGCAAAGCACGGCGACCAGTACTGATGACACGCGGCCAGCCTTTAATATTGGCATCGGTTTGACCGAGAAGCCAAAATTATACGTCGACGGAAAAGCAGTGGCCGCGACATATGATAAGGCGAAGGGGACGCTTACGCCTGATGCCGCTCTGACCGAAGGTAAGCATTCTATTACCTGGACAAAGACGGATAAATCAGGCCACGAAAGTGCACAGAGTACTGCCCTGGAACTTGTCGTTGACCTGACTGCGCCAGCTATCACGACCAATATTACCAATTATATCGATGATTCGGGTGATAGCTCTGTAACTGTTAACGTTGCAGTAACCAAAGATGCTATGCCGGGTTTTAAAATACCGATTGGCCTGAACGATATGCCAAATTTGTATGTGGATGGCAAGTTAGTTGCCTCTACGTATGACAAAACAACCGGGGTACTGACACCAACTACGCGCTTGCCTGACGGTACTCATGCCATCACATATTCTTTAACTGATGCGGCAGGTAATGTCAGTAATAAAAGCATGGTTTTCCATGTAACAATTGACACGGCTGCACCAAATACGCCATTACCCCTTGCCCATTACAGTGATGATATCGGTAGTGAAAAAAATGGGAACAGCTCATCGACTGTGACAGACGATCTGCGACCTGGCTTCAAGATTGAATCAGGCCTGACGGAAACAATTAAACTGTACGTGGATGGGAAGTTAACCCCAGCGAAGTATGATAAAACGACCGGTACATTAACGCCGGATGTTGATTTGCCAGAAGGTAAACATACGTTTACCTATACCCTGACTGATGCTGCAGGAAATGTGAGCGATGCAAGCTCTGCTTTCACCCTCATTATCGACCATACGGCTCCGGGGACGCCTGCTGCGATTTCAAGCTTCAATGATAATGTTGGGAGCATTAAGGACACCAGTAGCAATTCCGAGGTGACCGATACGTTGCGTCCAGGCTTCAATGTGGGAACGGGTCTGGGCGATACACTCAAATTGTATGTAGATGGAAAATTAACCGCAGCAACGTATAATAAAACGACTGGTACATTAACACCTGATGTTGATTTGCCAGAAGGTTCGCATCAGTTCACCTATACTTTGACTGACGCTGCAGGAAATGAAAGCGCTACAAGCGCTGTTTTCTCTCTCATTATTGATCATACTGCGCCGGGCGTGCCTGCTGCGATTGCCAGTTACAATGATAATGTGGGTAGTATTCAGGATGTTAATAACACCTCCGGGACTACCGATGCATTACGTCCAGGCTTTAATGTGGGGAGCGGCCTGAACGATACTCCGAATCTGTATGTGGATGGCGTATTGGTAGCTTCTGTCTATGACAGGGCCACAGGTACATTGACACCAGTGAACGATTTGACCGGTGGAACGCATACATTTACATATACCTTAACCGACAAGGCGGGTAACGTAAGCGGCGAAAGCCCCGTGTACAGTCTTAATATCGATATTTCTGATCCGGCGGCATTGACTGTCCAGCTCATTAATGACACCAGCCAGAACAGGAGCGTCACCTCCGATGCTCGTGTAATGATCGGTGGTTTGGTTGAGGGGGCAACATGGGAGTACACCCTTGATGGCGGTCATTCTTGGCAGGCCGGGACCGGGAACGGTGTCAGCTTAAACACAACAGAAGGTTCACATACAATTCAAGTGCGTCAGTCAGACGCCGCGGGGCGATATAGCCCTGTCACCGAACTTACCTTTACGCTTGACCAAACTGTGGTTGCCGGTACGTTGCTATTGGCTAATTTTGACGATACAGGTTCCAGCGCGATTGACTTGCTCACCCAGGACAGCACCTTCGATCTCAGCCTGTCCGGCCAGGATACTGCGTCTACAGTTGTGTATCAGGTTTCAACCGATGGTGGTAAAACATGGTCCACTACCACGGCTCAACAGTCCGCTCTGGCAGACGGGAAATATAGTTTCCGTAGCCTTGTTCGTGATGAGGCAAATAACGTCGGATACAGCAATCCGGTAAATGTTATCGTAGATAACGCTGCTCCAGTGCAAAGTGCATTTGTGGATAGTGCATCGGACGATGGCATCAGTAATAGTGATGGTTTAATCTCGAATTTAAATAGCAGCCCGACGATCTGCATTGTAAGCGAACCTTTGGTTTCTGTTGTCATCACTGTTAATGGTATTGACTACACTGGTGTGACAGATAGCAAAGGACGCGCAAATATTGTCTTAACCAACGCAAATCTTAGCGATGGCAGTTACCCTGTAACGGTAAAGGTCACTGATCAAGCTGGTAATGAAAGTGTACAGTCAACCTACTCGTTTTCTGTACAGACGCCGCCGACAACACAAGCTACCATTTTGCATGCATCAGATGACAATGCATCAGGTACCTTTGTCGGAGATTTACCTTCCGGTCAGTCGACAAATGACAATACGCCGGTCCTCATGGGTACGCTGACAGCGTCCCTGTCAGCGGGAGAGCAAGTCGTTATCTACGATGGTGCGACCCGATTGGGTATTGCAACGGTTACTGCGACAGACTGGACCTTTACATCCAAAGCACTTGCTATCGGCCTGCACTCGCTGACAGCCAGAGTTGAAAATGCTGCAACTGGTCTATTTTCGGCCTCAAGTCAACCCGTTGAGATTCGCGTCAATACGCTCACAATGGGAGCAATCAGCGATGATTTCGGCATGGTTATGGGCTCTGTTGACCAAAATGGTACGACGGATGATACCACTCCTACGCTGAGCGGTACTCTGGGAACAGAACTGGCTGCTGGCGAGAAAATCGCTATCTATGACGGTATTACGTTGCTTGATTATGCAACGGTCAATGGTACAACATGGTCCTTTACCCCCTCGACTGCGTTAAACGCTGGTGCGCATAGTCTTTCCGCAAGCATTGTTGATTCCGGGGATAATGCACTGGTGGCAACCGCTCCGGCTGACTTCACGGTCCTGGTTACGACTCCATTGACTCAAACGGCGACTATTGATTCGGTCACTGACGACGTGGGTGCCCGGACCGGGGCCCTGGTGAATGGTGAGTCGACCGATGACGGCATGCTGGCATTAGCGGGTAGTGTATCTGCCCCGCTGACCGCCGGTCAGGTGGTCGCGGTGTACGATGGAACCTCGCGTCTGGGTGAGGCGGTAATTACCGGCAATGCATGGACCTTCAGTACCCCAGCTCTGGCTGCGGGCAGCGAGCATAAACTCACTGCCCGGGTGGAAAACCCGGTCACAGGTGAGCAAAGCCAGGCAAGCACTGATTTCAGTGTAATCGAAAACTCGGTGAAGATTGTCAGTGGAAGTGATGACGTAGGTAGTGTCACGGGT
>NZ_SUQN01000005.1 GCF_013337685.1 Citrobacter gillenii | reverse complement strand
TTGCGATGAACCGTCAACAATATTACCGGCAAAAGCTGTGTTATCCGTTACCGCTGCATTGTTAACGGTCAGTATTGCGCCATTAAGGCGTACGTCGCCAGCGGAACCTCCCAGACGATTTACCTGCTGGTTATTACCGTTCAGGTCGAACAGGCCGCCATTAATGTTCAGCTCACTGCTGCTGGCAATGCTGTCTACAGCGTCGGTACGCAAAGTACCGCCATTGAGTGTCGTGCTGCCGGTGTAGGTATTGAGGGCGGAGAGGACTAACAATCCGTTGCCAGCCTTCGTCAGACTTTTACCATCCCAGCCAGTCGTGAAACCGCCCGCAGGTACTGTCTGATCGGCCAGCACGGTGTCGACATCAAATGCAGTACCGTCATTTACCGTAAAATTACCGGTACCTTTCGCCTGTGAGCCTTCAGTCCATGCCAGGCGGAAGCCAAGGTTGTAATCCTTACCGTCTAAAGAGAGATGCCCATCGTGCAGCAAGTAGTCCAACCCAGACTCATCAAGTGGGTTGTTGACGAAGTCGCCTGTGATACCGTTCGTGGTATGGATGACTGTCCACGTGTTGCTGGCCACTTCGCTGGCCTTAACCGGCGTAGGGCTAGCAACAAATCCGTTGACGATGATCTGGCCATCAATGCTGGCCGTATCAGCCGTAATGACAGGTGCGTCTGGAGCTCGCAGTGTAGTATTCAGCACTGAGTTTGCTGCCTGGGTGAAGATACCTCCTACCGCCAGAGTGGAGCTATTTCGTCCGATATCAGTTGTGGCACCGGTCTGCGTGGTGTAATCCCCAACCGTAGTGAACCCGCCTGCCTGCTCAAAGCGCAGCGTGCCTGCGGTGACTTCTGCACTGCCTACTGAACTGCCCATACCGGATAGCACGGTGGTGCCCGTGCCCTGTTGGGTCAGTGAGCCGGTACCCGAGATCGTACCCACAAGGTTTATTTGCGTCGGGTTATTAATGACCAGGGCTGCATTATCGAGAATATTACCCACAATTGTGCCAGAAGTAGTGCCGTCACCGAGCTGCAGGGTCCCTGCACTGATAGTGGTACTACCAGTATAAGTGTTATTGGCGGTCAGCACGGTGGTACCAGCGCCGGTTTTGATCAACGAGCCTTCGCCCGCTGCACCATCGCTGATCACGCCAGCAATCGTGTATACACTGCCGCTAGTGACGTCAATGGTACCGCTGACCCCATTCATAACGATATTGCGGTTCGCGGATGTGCTCGCCGTCACCTGCAGAGTACCGTTGTTGAACGTGTTATCGGCGGTACTGCCAAATGTCAGAGTACCTGCTTGTACGCCCAACGCGTCGTCGCTATATATTCTCAGTATCCCTTGTGCGAGGGTCCACGGTGTCTTGGCCGAGGTCGTGCCGAGTAATGTCCAACTGCTAGTGCCTACTTTTTCGAAAAGCCCGAAGCCAGCAAACTCCTGACCTGCGTTGAGGCTGGCGATATTGAAGGTGGATGGAGTCGCGCTGTTGCCACCCAACGCGAGGGTGTCATTCGTCGTTTGCCCCATAACCGCACCATCGATGTCATAACCATTTTGCAACTCCAGGCGGTTAGTACCGCCGTTGAATTGAATCGCATTGGCTTGTACGCCGTTGGGAGTCCCGTTGATAAGCTTCTTACCGCCTGCGATTCTACCCGATGTGATAATGTTAAGATCTGTACCGGTAATACCATTGCCACCGAGCCCAACCCCGTTTGCCCCTGAAATTGTGCCAGCATTAATAATAGTCAGATTGGCTCCGCCAATCCCAGAACCACCACTACCGCCTGAACCACCCGAGCTGCCCGCGCCACCGGAGATCTGGCCCGCTGATTCGTTGGTTATCGTAACATGACTACCGTAGATCCCCAGTCCACCCCCGCCACCACCTGGACTCACCAGAGTGGGTCCAAAGCCACCCGCACCACCAGTGATAGAGCCAGAATTGGTTAACGTGGATGCTAATCCCGACAGGAATTCCACAGCGTTACCACCCCCGCCGCCGCCACCGCTTCGTCCACCGTTACCAGGAGCGCCGCCAGCGCCGCCAGTAATGCTGCCGCTGTTGGTAAGGCTGTCAATGCCACTGGTAAAACGTATCGCGGCATTGCCACCACCGCCACCACCGCCACCACCAATATTATCGCCGGCCAGGCCACTACCGCCGCCACCACCACCACCGCCGCCACCCGTTCCTCCATTACCGCCAGTGCCTGTGTTACCCGAGCCCGTAGTCCCCGTTCCACCGAGACCGCCAAAAGCCCCTCCGAGACCGCCGATACTGCCGCCGCCGCCGCCGCCGCCGCCGCCGCCATTAGTCGCAGAACCTCCGTTGCCTCCACCTATGCCACCTGTACCACCCGTGCCACCTGCACTAGCAGAGCCTGCAGAGCCTGCAGAACCAACATTGGTGCCAGTTCCGCCGCCGCCGCCGCCGCCGCCATTACCCCCAGCAGAAGTACCAGAAGACCCGTTAGATCCTGCCTCGCCGCTGTTACCAACCAACACACCTGTATTGGTGATGGCACCGGAGGATGGCGTAGTAGGGTTAGCACCAGCCGCACCACCGTTGCCGCCAGGGTCATTGTTAACTGGATTAGAGCCACCCACGCCGCCGCCACCGCCGCCGCCAGCGGCTCCTGAAGTGCCAGATTGACCATTCCCGCCAACAGTTCCACCGGAACCACCGACCTGGCCTGCAGCATCGACGCCACCATTACCACCAGTAGATAGAGCCCATGCAGGCGCCGGCAGCGTTGAAAGTGCAAATAATACGGCTGCTGCAATAACAGTAAGGCGCGTTGCTGTCATATGCATCGCACCTCTGGTATTGAAGACCAACGGTATATCACTCCGTCTATAAGGGCTGTCGCTGTAATTTTTGCGTGATACTACTCGTTTTTTCATCATGATATTATTACCCGGTTGTATTAAACCACATGTTTGATTGATGTTTTAAAATGGTCACTGCGTGTTTTTATTATTTACCGCAAAGCAAAGCTCCGATGCGGCGATTATTCTTCCTTAGTTTCAGCATACATAAATCACACCCACACACTTCCCAAATGAAATGATAATTAGATAATTCACACCATCTGGAAAACATGTTGTTATTAATAAATAATCTCAAGTAAATTATAGAGCACCAATAGCAAGAACCTTATCATTCAATTACTTTGACGATTACTGATACATGTAGCCTCAATCATTTTCTTTGCATAAAACAGAACTAAGCTGAAGTAAACATGACTTTAGTTCAGCCTTTAATAAAACAGCATCTTTAGTTGGCGTCAACCTCCGTCCCTCACGAATAAATAATGGTGTACCATAATATAACTGCGTGCGCTTGATGTTATGGCTAATGGTCGCCACCGAACACCCAAGCAATCGCGAGGCATTATATTGACTACCTGTTTCCATCGTAACGATGAATGAAATAATTGATTTCAAATCAATGTCTTTTAGCCCATAAATTGATACCATATTTTATTTTAATCCATTATGTTTATAGAGATTATCATTAACTTAACAGTGTCGCCCTTCACTCCTTATAAATATTAGTGCATTGAATTCGCCCAATATTCTTCACTACCGTACCGCAATCATATTTTACAGTTACATTACTGCCAACTTAATGACTAACACTTTATCTAACTTTAAGTAGTGACCGGCTTGCTTCGTAGTTTTAATAGTAATGATGCTCGTTGCGTGTATCGCACTTTAGTATTATAACAGGCTGACCAATATGAGAGGCTACGCGAGTCTAATATCACTCTGACAGTCCTGTTATATCCAGTACCTAAATGCTCACACAAAGGATTCGCAGCATCCCGTATCGAATAGGTCACCCCTTGCTTTATAAAATTAAATAGCTGCCTTATCAATTTTTTCGAAGGTAAGTCACTGTCACAGTCCACAACAGTTAACAACGATGATTTTTGTATTTGTAGTAGATAATGATTCATAATCGCATTCTGGCAAGTCAAATTACCCTGAGTTTTTCTCAACAATAAAATAGGCCTTTCAACGCCTGAAGCATCAACTCGTAATCTCTCATATCGAAGAAAACTTACGACATCATCACCAAATAAAGAGGCTGATGACGTATTGATGATCACATAGCAAGACTCCTTGTCATCATTGCGGAAACTGTCCCAACTCTTGTAATCTGTGAAGCATGAAAACGAATAAATTTCGCTTTCCTTAGTGAAACAGGAAATGAATTTCTCAATTATCAGTCTGTTATAAACGCATTCATCAACGATCGCGATAATTTTAGTCAATCCACATTTATGAGAGAAAACCTCTCCCGCCATGCTCATCTTTAAAATTTCTTTAGTCATATCCGTCTCTGATGCTTTTACAGTATGAAACATTATTTTCAGATAGTAATACATAAATACATAAGAGTTAAATTTAGATACTGTTTGTTAGATGGCGGTATTACATAAAGAAAACTCATACCACGCATTCTGGCTCAACAAAGAAAACCAAGTCGACATAAAAACATAACCAGTTGATTTTAAATGGCTATACCTTATATAACATTAATAAACAGTTATATTTTTTAAATAGTTAAAAATTTCAAAATAATCAAAACAGAAACGCCTCTTAATTGTTTTGAAGCTTAAAATTATTGCGATCTTTAAAATTATAAGCATGTGCTAATGTTAGCATGCGTACAGCCTCCACTGTAAATTGACATATATCAATTTAAGTCCTACTTCATACGCAGTGAACAAGGGAATGATTAGTCATGCTTAACAGTTTATGAATTCATAAATGTTAGGCTTATAGAGCATATTAATTGCAACTACGTGATGCAAATCACGATTATTTAGCATTTATCCCAAGGATAAATCCTACTTGTTCGGAGTTTAACCAGATTTTCGCAAGTACCTGAAAAATACAGCTGATGAAGTGTTAAAGTAACATAAAGTGATTTAACGTGTTTATATATAAAGATAACTATGAATTCAGCCAGTTGATGGGATGTGTCGCCAATTCAGGCTGATAAGGTATTGACCCTCCCCCTGACAACATTTGCCGAACCGTCGTGACCGAGCTGCGGCGTCTACAGTAGCAGGATGAAAATCAACGGCTGGAGAAACTGTCTGGATAAGGAGATACAGCAGGAGGCATTGAAACTAACGGTCTGAGGCCGATTCAGAAATGCAAACACACAGCCTGATTAAAAAACACGCTGCAAAATCAACAAAATATAATCAACTTGCTTAATTACTCTGCAATCGCGTGAAAACATGCAGAAAAACACAATTTCCCTCTTGCCTCATTCGGTCTGTGCCGCTAATATTCGTCCCCGTTGTCACCTACAACGTTGCGTTCATAGCTCAGTTGGTTAGAGCACCACCTTGACATGGTGGGGGTCGTTGGTTCGAGTCCAATTGAACGCACCATCTTGCGTCCGTAGCTCAGTTGGTTAGAGCACCACCTTGACATGGTGGGGGTCGGTGGTTCGAGTCCACTCGGACGCACCAAATCAATTCCCGTTGATTTGGTGCTTACTCTCTCGTCTTTCTCTACACTTTCTTTTGTTTCAAAAAAACACTCTTACGTAATTGCTATTTGGCCTTCAACAATTGGCTGTGGCTGCCTGCTTTCCTCACCGTCTTACAGGCAACCATCCGTTCAGAAAAACGCCTTAATTCACATCCGCTATACAGACCACGTGACTGCTTTTCCTGGTATTCGTCACTATCCCGTTACTCATATTCAACGTATTTTTACTGCCCAGTTCATCTATCCAGTAAGGTGCGTTGACCCAGTTGCCACCAAAGTTGTACAACGGCCCCCACTCGCTCCACCAGCGTCCGGTTGAAGCCGCTCGCTCGCCGTTGCGGGTCGATTCCTCTGCAGTCGGCCGACGATAGCCATCATCTTGTTTACCACACCAGTCATTATTAAATCCTGTTGGATTGCCGTCAGTGATTAACCACTTCGTGACCGTGAAGGTATAAGCATAAGACCCACCGTCATTTTTCGACCGTATGGTAATGGTGGCAGTTTTCTCTGCGCCTTCAGGCCGACGGTTAAACGTCACCACACCCTTATCATCCACGCTTAACCACGAACGATCGTCATGCCAGGAATACTCCCGGTTGCTGGCAGCATTGCCATTCATGCGCAACTGGAAACTGGCACCAACCAATCCGCTGCGAGGAAAACCGCTGTCGGTATCAAACGTGGCACCATTGACGTGAATAGTCGTGTTCCCAGGGAGGACGTTGCTGCCGCCTGGTGCCACTTGCTCGCTGACCGTACTGACCATTGTCCCCATTACCGTGTCATAGCTTGCTGGCGTGGCTTCCACCACCAGATAGCGATTTACATCCTCTGCAACGGGGGTATAACTTTTTTCAACCGCGCCTGGAATTGCCGTTTTTCTGGCCGTTCCTGCGGCGTTATCCGCACGAAACCACTGAAAACGCGACCGGTCGGGAATCGTCTCATTCCCCTGATAAAGATAGGAAAGTGTGACATCTTCCCCTTCGCGGGGCGCCGGTATCGCTAAATTGACGATCGCCGGGAGCATGTCAGGTATACCGGTTTGCGCGCACACCACTGTCTGTCTGCTGGCGTTTGCCGCCGCGCTACTACGCCCATCGGTAAAAGCATTAATCACCGCATGGTGCGTATCATTGAGCGCGCGTGTCGTCCAGATAGCGTTACGTCCAGCAATGCCATAGGTATGCCGTAAATCGCCTTTAGAATCTTGCCCCACACGATTTGCCCTAGTGTAGGTCACAAACATATCCTGCAGATCGCCCTCATCTGGTAAACGCATGCCGTTGTTCGCACAGTGCATATACGCATCCCCCCAGCGCAGCGCTGGCGAAGCATAATGAAACGCGGCCGACAAGTCTGCTCGCGCGGGTAGCACCGGCGCGTTCGCGTTTGGGCTGACAAAAGGCGCATCCGGTCGGTCGGGATCGGAAGGTTCAATCTCAACCGGCAACACCTTAACCGTCAGGTAGCGTTTATTCTGCGCGGGGCCAGGCGTGTAAAGACGCTCATTCGCCCCTGAGATTACCTGCTCGTCGGCCAACCAGCGAAACAGGGTCTCTGAGGTACTTTCCTGCAAACCATCAGGATCGTGAAATTGATACGCAATCTCCAGCGTATCTCCCTGAGCCGGATTTAATCCCGGCGCAGAGGTGTTAATCACCTGCAGTTGACCGGCCACGGGCGGGCGTCCTTTTACCGTCTCGGTCTGTGCTGTCACCGCCAGGGCTTCCGTGGCGACAAAAACAACCAGCACACCCGCGGCGCTGCGCAGAGTGAGCGCGACACTATTCAGCTTCATAGCTCTGGCAATCCGAATGAACGGCGATTATACGCAGCAGCGCTTGAACACTTCGCTGCTGCACAATGGGTGACATTAATTCACCTCGATCTGTATCTTACGTTTCTGATCCCCGGCTACCGGTTTGTAAGTCTTACCGTTCGCACCTGGAATATTTTGGTATACGCCAGAACCAATCGCGGTCTCAATCTTCCACTGATAGGTGCCAGCATCACCGGCGCTGCCGTCAGCCAGTTGTACGACGGCGCTAAGTTCAGTATCAACCTGCGGGAAGCCATTCACTGCGCCATCAATCTGTACGGCGATCGGCGTCGATGCAGAAGCCGCTGACAGCTCATTTGACGCAACTGCGATACCGGTATCCGGATCGGTTATCGTTGGGTCAGTATGCGGCGTAACCAACACGGTGATCTTTTTGCCTAAATCACTCGCCGTCACGGTGTAGGTATCACTGGTGGCGCCCGAAATATCTGCCCCATCCGCCTGCCACTGAAAGGTTCTTTGCGATTCTGCATCCCCGTCCGGGTCGCTGAACGCGCCTTGCTGGCTGATGGAAATCACATCGCCAATGTCGAAGACGCCGTTGCTGTTGGTATCAGCAGAAACAATCGTGCTCTGAGTGATAACCGGCACGCGTCCTTTTACGGTATCGGTTGGATCGGACAAGACGGCCAGGGCGGGAAATGACAGGATTAACATCGCGCTACTGGCGGTTAAGGTAAAGTTTTTGCGTTTCATTTGCGTACTCAATAATAAAAAGGGATTAAGGCGTCAGCCGGGAAATTACGGGTTTCAGGGTGATTCTTGTGTTTCCACGCGCAAAGCACGTTTTTGCCATTCGCCAGACACAACATAGATACGGCCCGTCGCCTGTGGAATCGCGGTGAACTGGTTACTGCCTGCAGCGGTTTCCCCCTGCCACTGAAAATGTTCTGGCTGCTCTTCGCAGACAATTTCACCGCACATGACGACAGCGGATAAACGGTCGCCCACCTGCGGATGGGTGGTCAGCGCATGCCCATTGCGTAGCACTTTCACCGATGATGCAAAGGGGGCAAAATTAACCGACACGTGCTCGCCGCGACGATTAATTAGCGCCACAACCTCGCTGCGTCCCGCAGCAGTGCTCGTCAGGGTCGCTGTTATCACGCCGTTCGCATCAGTCACACCCTGTGCAGAAGCACGTACGCCGTGGCTGGCCTTAAATTTCACCTGCTGCCCAGCCACAGGATTACCAAACGCATCCCTGACGGTCGCGCTGACTTTATTTTCAGCAGTGCCGTTAGCTAATGCGTTGTCCGCTATGATGCGCAGGTCGCCAGGGAAAATGGTGGCGCTGCCTTCATCAGACAGAAAGGTGAGTTCAGCCTGCTGGACATATCCGTTTAACATCACCGACACCACGGATTTTCCGGCGATGCGGTTGGTCACCATGGCCATTGCTTCGCCTTCGCTATTAGTCATCACCGAGGTGGGTACTGCCGCCCCGTTAGTCGCCACGAATCGCACCGCCTGCGCGCTGGCCGGACGCCCATCCGCATGGTGTATGGTGACCTTCACCTGATTCGCCGATCTGCCATTGGCCGGCGCATTGTCTGCCACCACCTGCGTGACGCCCTGCCCGGCCTCACCCATTTTTGGCGTGAGCGTAACGCTCACTGGAGTAACCGCAAAGTGGTGGTCATTCACGTTGACAGAAATCTCGGCCACGCCCGCTGTTACGCCAGATAACGACGCTTTATACAGGCCGTTATGGTTATCCTTAGCCTGACTGATAGTCGTGCCCTCCAGAGGACTGGTGAAGGTCACTTTTTGCCCGGTAACCGGGTTGCCCTGCTGATCCCTTAATAAAAAGTGAATAAATGATTCAGCATTGCCATTCGCTTCAATACGTTCAGGGACGACATTCAGTTGAGATTTCGCTGGATCCAGGCTGTCATCATCAACGGCAAAACTCGTTTCAACTTCCTCTGTGCTGCCGTTAAGTTCAACAATCACCGTGACCTCACCCGCGACCCGACTGGTCAACGACACCGAGACCTCACCGTTAGCATCGGTGGTGGCTGCTGGGGGAATATCCGCATGATTGTTCGCGTACAGTCGTACGGTTTCACCCGCAGCAGGCGTCCCATCCGCGTTAAAGGTGGTGACTTTGATGACATTCTCATCTACACCATCCGCCAGCGCATGATCGTCAAGCACCACCACAGCCTCAAGACTGACCGAATTGTCATCACGTACCAGCTTGACCACCGTCGGCGCGATAGTGGTCAGAAACCCGTTAACATGCGTCCTTATTTTTGCGTTTCCGGTTGCGGTACCCGTCAATGTGGCGGTATACGTACCATCCTCCCGGTTAGTGACGTTGCCGATCGTCGTTCCGGCGAGGCTACTGGTAAATCGGACGTTTTTTTCTTTCAGTGGGTTCCCGCTGCTGTCGGTTAGCTGCAGAACCAGAGTCGATTCCGCGTTACCATTGGCGGATATTCTTCCCGGCGTCGCATTTAAAGAAGATTGCTGCGGGTCGACAGGGTTACCGGTGGAGATGAGGGTAACCGGACGGCGCAAGGTCTTCGCCACGACATTTCCCTGCATAACCTGCACCACGCCTTTCCCGGCATGAATACCGCTCAACTTTGCACGATAGATACCCGGCGCGACTTCACGCACTACTGTGGAGGTGGTATTGGGCACACCGGACACCTGAAACGACACGTTCTCGAGGCCCGTTACCGGCTCGCCCTCGCTGTTATTGGCTTTGTAGGTCATTTCAGCAACATCTTCGCCATCGGCCCGAATCACCGCCGGGTTCACCAGCAACGCCGAGTACATTTCATCGACACCCGAATTCGCCTGGCTATACAATACTTTCGCGCTCTGGCTCAGTTCATGCACCCTGGCCGTCGCCGTTGCCTGACCCGCAACGTGAGAGACCACGCTGTACATCGCCCGCCCAGCCGCATCGCTCATCACATCCTCAGCGGTGATACTGCCGTCGGCGAATGTCATTCCCATGGTGATATTTTTTCCGCTAACCGGTTTGCCGTCATCATCGACCAGGGTTGCGGTCACAGTAACCGGCGTTTTACCATCAGCGGGCGCACCGTTACCGGTGACCTGTAACGCATCGCCAAACGCCAGATTTACGGGTAGAACCTCAATCAGCAAGGTCTGGGCATTACTGGTATTCCCTTCGGTATCCTCTGCCATCGCAACGACGCGATACTGGTTTGCCGTCCCGTCTGAGGATGGAGAGCGTTGGTAAGGAGGCAATGTCAGTGAAAACATATTCACGCTCAGCTCGCGAAACTCTCCGCCAGCCGCCAGAAAGGCCGCGTTATCCCAGGTGACCTGCGCCAGCGGGTATTCACTCGTGACATCGGTCGAAATCGTATGCACCGTATATTCAGCGTCCTGAATCGCCTCTTCAGAAAGCGTCAACTGCACAAGATCCTGTGCCTGATATTCCAGAGTGATGACATTATTTCGATCAACCAGGCTGTAGCGGCTACCTTCCAGCTCGCGCAGAGAGGCCACTTCATCAGGCGAAAGTTGAGATTCCAGGGTTTCACCCGGTCGCCACGCCAGCTCCATTTGCACGCTGGTGTCTCGCTCATCACCCTTTTCCATACTCTGCTCAATACCCAGCGTCATCAGTGGGAACGGCGTCCAGGTGATACCGGTCGTGAAGGCCCAGGCATTTTTCTCACGTTCGTCTTCGCCAGACAGCCCGACCTCATCGCCAAAATACTGCTCATAGATAAACTTGCCGCCAAGGTGCGGATAGTCAGGCAACCAACCTTGCACTCTGACATCAAAACCGTTCGCCGGGCGTTCATCATAATTTTCCACGTCTTTCGAGGCCTTCCAGTCAGACAGTCTGAAATACCCGTTGGTAGCAAGTTGAAAATAGTCGCGCCACAGTTCAGCCCCAACGCCAAGGCGACGATGATCGCCACTCAAATCGGCGTCATAAAAGGTATTAAATCCCAGCATCCAGTCATGGCTGAAATGACGTACGCCCACGCCAACGTTCAGCGTATTACGGTCGTCCTGATTCTGATAACCCAGTTGGGTGAATAAGACATTCGTCTGTGTTTCATATACCGGCACCAGCCAATCTACGCTGCTGTCATCAAGGGAAAACTGTTCGCCGACATTCAACTGCGCCCGTACCGTGCCAAACTGCCCTAACCAGCCAGTGACTGTTTCATTCGCTTTACTGTTAATTTCCGAACGGACCAGACCGCTGGCCGCTTGTGCCGCATCGCCGTTTTCCAGAATATTCGCCAAGCCCGAAGCACCGCTGGCAAGGCGTTTAACCCCGGCGTCGTTTTCCTGTTCCTGGTGTAGCTTGTCACTCGCGCCTGCCGCCTTATTCCCACCGGAGGCTGGGGCCGGAATATCAAGCTCATCACCCTGACCTAATTGTTCAAACGGTTTGTTAAATGTTCTGAATTGGTTGAAATAGCGCAGTTGGGTGGTTGTCAGACCTAAGCGTTCGGCAACGGAATCCGTCGTTTCTTCGGCCTGAAGCACATATACGACAGAAGGTCGTGCAAGTAATTCGCTTTGCCATTGCGACGATTGAGGTTCGCTTGTTATTGTTGCCAGTACCGGCGTCGTAATGATCGACAGGTGTACAATCAGGCAAAGCCATGCAGTTCTTTCGATCATAATAAGTGTGCGACTTTTACAGAGGGCTCAGGGTTTAATTTGTAATAAAAGTGAATAAAACGTTATTCATTCAGTAAAATCCGCTTAAGTATTAACTCGTTACCCCTGAATCCAGACTGTGACCATAAATTTGCGCGGTATTCTAGTCAGATTCACCTCATGCGTCTCGCAAACAATGCGCATAACATTATGCGTAATAGATATAATGCGTTACCTACACTCCTGCAGTAACCTTAAAATGGGTAGAAACAGGCTTTATCTACCGCCCACCCATTATCAAAATAGTCATTAACCCCGTAACAACACGGTTATTCATTGTAATTTTCGCATTTTGCTTTTTTGTTTTCTTACACAAACCATGCTATCTTTTAATGGATAAGAATTGGTTAAAATATTATTGTGCAACCGTTTAAAAGGTATGTTCACGTAACATGCCTGCGCTATTTTTGTTGGCTGGACTGTATACATTCAATTTCAAAAGACACTGGCCGAAGCCGTGCGGGAATGTATACAGATAATATTCACAAGGCATATCTGAGGTCTCAGTGGTCCAGAAAATCAGCTTTAACGATAACGAACTCCGTATCCTTTATGAACTTTCGTGTACCCGTAGTTTGAGTCTGGCTGCGGAAACGCTAAAAATTGCGCAACCCAATATCAGTAGAACCTTACAACAACTGGAGGACCGTTTTGGATTCTCCGTGTTCGATCGCTCTTGTCGGCCGATAAAATTGACCCGTTTCGGTGAAGAGCTTCTCCCCTACGTCAAAAAACACATGAAGTCATGTGAAGATATCCAGAAGTTTACAATGGCCTATAAGCTGGCGTCTGATGGGTTTGTCAGGATCCATGCCCCTACCGGTCAGCTGTTATTTATCTCCAAGTACGTCATTCCTGGGTTGAAAGCGCAGCATCCGGAAATTAAATTAATGCTGACAACCAGTAACCTCAGCAACGCTGAATTTACCCTTGGCGTCCCTTTTAGTGATGACTGCGACATCTTGTTTACGCATTCATTGCCCGACAATGACGAACTTATTGCGCGAAATATCGCATCGATTCCGGCCAATATATATGGCACCCGCGACATGATTGCGAGATATCCGATCCACTCCATTGAAGATTATGGACACAGTCCCTGTATACTTTTTTTCTCACATATGGAAGACAATCATAACATCTGGTATATAAATGACGACTCACATAAAGAAATAAGAAAGATAATCATTAGCGGTGATTTTGCCTGCGATAACTCGTATGCCGCAATCGAACTCGCCAAAGCGGGTCTTGGTTATTTATTTATGCCCGAGTTGATCATTAAAGAAACAGATATCGACGGTCTGGTCCCTACACTTCCTGATAACTTCTCCACCCATCTGGATCTGTTTGTGATTTACAGTAAAAAGACACAGCAGCCTTTCCGGGTACAGCTAATCATTAATTCAATTGTTAATATCTTAAAAAAATTATTACCCAGATAATTATTGCCATTTGCATCGAATAGTTGGTCATATACAATATGATGACGTTTAAGATGTCTATCATTCATTTCGGACCTCGAATTCAGGACTCGCTACATTATGTCATGCCCCATCACGCTCTTCGCTGCTGGCAGTTTACGGCTGGCCTTTACCCCGCTGATAAACCAGTTCACGTCTCTAAGCGGAATTGACGTTTGTGTGGAATACGGCCCGGCCGGATTATTACGCGAACGTATAGAAGCCGGTGAACCTTGTGCCTTATTTGCCTCGGCCAATCGTGCACATCCGCAGCAGTTGCTGGCCAGCGGTAGGGCACTGTCCGCGCATACCTTTTGCTGGAACCAACTGAGCCTCACCACCCGCAAAACCGGCGAATGGCTGGAGTTACTGCGAGATCCAACCCTGCGTATTGGCACCTCAACCCCCGGCTGTGACCCTTCCGGGGATTATACCTGGGCATTATTCGACAGCCTCGATGTGCTCGAACCCGGCCTTGGACAGCGCCTGCGCGAACGCGCTATTCCCCTTGTCGGTGGCCGTGACACGGTTAAGGTGCCAAATGGCGAACTGGCCAGCGCGTGGATTATTCGCCAGGGCCTGGCGGATTTGTTTATTGGCTACGCGCACTATGCAACAGCACTTGCCGGGCAGCCCGATATTCGCTGCGTAACGATCCCCACGGACCATAACATTCGCTGTGAATACCAGCTGGCGGTGCTCGAGGCGTCTAAAAACGTCAAAGCGCTGGTTGATTTTATCCTCGCGCGCGACGGACAAACATGTTTGGCCAGCGCCGGTTTTAAAACACTTAACGATGAATGGTAAACAGCGGCGCGATAAACGGCGTCGGATGCGGGTCCACGCTAAATTTTCGCAGCGGTAAACCGTACGCCTGGAACAAATTATCTTCCGTCACAATCTCCTGAGTTGGCCCCGCCAGCCATCTCCCCTGCGGCAACAACAGCAGCGTATGACTGGCTATCTGTAGTGCATGCTGCGGATCGTGCGTTGTAAAGAGAATGCTGCAGCCCTGGCGATACGCCAGATCGCTGATAAGCTGCAGCACCACCTGCTGATTGGCTAAATCCAGCGCGGAACAGGGTTCATCAAGCAACAGCGTTTGACAATCCGTGACCAACGCCCGGGCGATCATTACCAACTGTTGCTGCCCGCCGGAAAGTGAACAAAAGGTACAGGACGCAAGATGCGCAATATTGAGCTGCTCCAGCGCCTGCATCGCCCGCTTTTTATCCTGCTGGCCCGGTTGAGCAAATAACTTTACATGCTGCGCGCGGCCCATCAGCACGACATCGCTAACGGTGTAGGGAAACGGTAAGCGCGTATGCTGCGCCACAATACCCATTCCCCCCTCACTTTGTATGTTTCCACCCAACAACGGCAGCGTACCGGTCAGCGTATCCAGCAACGTGCTCTTCCCCAAACCGTTACGCCCGAGCACGGCCCAGATATTGCCTTTCTCACAGCGGAACGTGAGCGGCGCAAACAACGGCATCCGGTAGCCATACTCCAACTGATCGACGTTAAGTGCGGCAGATATCATCGTATCCCCCGTCGGCTGGACTGAATCAGCAAAAAGGCAAACAGCGGCGCACCGAGCAAGGCGGTGATGATCCCCAGAGGAATTTCCGTAGGTAGCAGCGTGCGGGCAATATCATCCACCACAATCATAAAACCGCCGCCCAGCCAGAAAGCACAGGGGAGTAACCGACGGTGATCAACGCCTACCAGCAGGCGGGCCAGATGCGGGATCACCAGACCCACCCAGGCAATACTGCCGCTGACGGAGACCTGCGCCGCAACCAGCAATGCGCAGCACAGCAACACGCTGCGCCGCAGCGGAACCACCGCCACCCCGAGCGCTTTGGCGTCTTTATCGTTGAGTGATAACAGGTTGATTCGCCAGCGCAACTGGTACAACAGCATGGCCGCAATGCCGACCGGCACCGCCAGCAGCCACACTTTATGCCAGTTGGCGGTCGCAAAACTGCCCAACAGCCAGAATACAATGCTGGGTAACGTCTCTTCGGTATCGGCCTGGTATTGAATCAGGCTCACCAGCGCGGCAAAAAAACCACTCAAAATAATGCCCGAGAGGATCAGCACCAGCGTGTTTTCCAGCCCCTGTAGCGCGGCAATGGCATATACCAGAATCAACGCCGCCAGACCAAAGAAGAACGTCGACCCCATCATCAGGAACGGATCAAGCCCAAGCAAAATCGCCAGCGTGCCGCCAAATGCTGAGCCAGAGGTCACCCCAATAATATGCGGGTCCACCAGCGGATTATGAAACACGCCTTGCAGCGTAGCCCCACATAACCCCAGCGCGCCGCCCGCCAGCAGTGCCATCAAAATACGCGGGAGTCTGACGGTCCAGACGACCTGGTGCGCCATACCCTGCGAGTCTGCGTAATGGCTCAACAGTGAGAACACATCGCGCAGCGACAGCGGATATTGCCCCACACACAGTGAACCAACACCCAGCAGTAGCACCACGGTAATCAGTATCGGTTGCAGGGGGAAAGCGCGATTACTTAGCGGCATCGGACTGCCAGTTCACGCGGTAAAAACGGTGGTAGTAATCCTGTGCCTGCGCATCAACATCGATGTTTTTATAGGCATCCGGATAGAGTTTTTTTGCCATCCACAATTCACCCAGCGCCAGCGCTTCCGGCATCGGATATCCCCAGGCTTTGGCGTATTCCGGCATCAGCCAGACGCGATGATTTTTTACCGCATCGATGTTCTGCCAGTTGGGATCGTTTAGGATCTCCGTCACCACCTGCGGGTAGCGGTCCTGAACAAAAATCACCTGCGGGTTCCACGCTAACACCTGCTCCAGCGAAACCTGCCGCGCGCCTTTAACGCTCGCCGCAGCCACGTTTAGCCCTCCGGCATGCTGCATCATCAGGCCCGTGTACTTTCCGGCACCGTAAGTCATGAGATCGGGGTTGGCCATATAGATACGGACTTTTTGCGCCTGTGCAATCGCTGCCACCGGCGCATTGAATTTAGCCCTGGCCGAAAAAACGTAGTCGATCAGCGTTTCAGCCTGCGGTTTACGTCCCACCACGTCGGCAATCAGGCGAATCCCCTGCTTTAAGCCTTCGTTGTAGACCTGCTCTTCGTCAGCCATAGTCGGGTTCATTTTGTTCTGCTGGCCAGCAGCATCCTGACGTAATGAGATAGCCACCACCGGAATCCCGGCATTCTGAATCTGCTGAATCATCTCGGCAGGTGCATAGTTGGCAACAAACACCACTTGCGGGTGGGTAGCCAGCAGGCTTTCAATATTCACGCTGGTGAGATCGCCCGGCGTCGGCAGGGTCGTAATCGTCGGCATAAAGCGGGCGAACGCCGGTCCAAGCTGTTTTTTCCAGCTCGACATCACGCCGACAATGTCCTGCGTGGCATCCAGTTGAACCAGAATATTCAGCGTCTGGTGTTGTAACACCACCACCTTATTGACGCTATCGGGGATCGTGACCTGGCGGCCAAGCTGATCGGTTATCGTGCGGTCTGCCTGCGCCGAAAACGCAAACAACATGCTGGCGCATACCAACAAAAATGAACGAAGAGTTAACATAGACACCATCTGGACAGGAGAAAAACCGGTATGTATTAAATTATATAGCGAGGTATCTGGCAACGCTTTTCCAATAAATCAGGTAACTCTACCGATAAAGATCAATTGACGTTGAGAAACCCACAGGAACAAAAAAGCCGACGATGTGTACCACCGTCGGCCAAGGTTGACGCTATACGCGCACTATCATGATTTAGTGACGGATTTAATAATTTCCAGCGCTTTTACGAACTGATCCTGCGGAATGGTCAGCGGGTAAAGGAAACGGATCACGTTGCCGTACTGGCCGCAGGTAAGCAGCAGCAGTCCCTGCTCAAGGGCTTTCTTCTGTACGCGTTGCGCCGTGGCTGCAGAAGGCTCTCCGGTGCTGGCATCACAAAACTCAGCGGCAATCATCGATCCTAACCCACGCACTTCGGCAAGTTCCGGACACCACGCACGGGCATCGGTCAGCGTGGCACGCAGTTGTTCACCCAGCGCCGCTGCTCGCTGGCACAGTTGCTCATCATGAATGATATCAAGCACCGCGTGAGCGGCCGCAACGGCGAGCGGGTTACCGGCATAGGTACCGCCCAGACCACCCGGTGCAGGGGCATCCATAATTTCGGCTTTGCCGACCACGCCAGACAGCGGCATACCGCCCGCCAGGCTTTTCGCCATGGTCATCAGATCGGCTTTGTGGGCGTAATGGTCCATGGCAAAAAGCTCGCCGGTGCGGGCAAAACCACTCTGGACTTCATCGGCAATCATCACAATACCGTGCTCATCGCAGATGCGACGAATAGCGGCAACGAATTCAGGTGGGGCCACCACAAAGCCCCCTTCACCCTGGACGGGTTCGAAGATAATCGCTGCGACCTGGCTGGCGTCGATATCAGCTTTAAACAGACGCTCGATGGCTTTTATCGAATCTGCGGTGGTGATGCCCTGCAACTCAGAAGGATACGGTGCGTGGTAAACCGATCCCGGGAACGGCCCGAAGCCTTTTTTATACGGTGCGACCTTGCCGGTCAGCGCCATCGTCATATAGGTACGGCCATGAAATCCCCCGCCAAACGCGATCACACCTGGACGGCCGGTGTGCGCGCGGGCAATTTTAACCGCGTTTTCGACAGCTTCTGCGCCGGTGGTAAAGAACGTGGTTTTACGCAAACCGTCAATCGGCGCGGCCGCATTGATTTTCTCCGCCAGCGAGACGTAGCTTTCGTACGGGACAATCTGATAGGCCGTGTGGGTAAAGGCTTGAAGTTGCGCTTCAACCGCCTGCACCATACGAGGATGACGGTGTCCGGTATTCAGGACGGCAATCCCGGCAGCAAAATCAATATATTGATTGCCTTCGATATCGGTAATGGTGCTGTTTTCTGCCGACTGAGCGAAAAAGTCACACATTACGCCCACGCCACGCGGGGTTGCATCCAGACGACGTTGTTGCAGGTTTTTATTGTTCATTCTCTACACCTTGTCCATAAACACATTCAGGGTTGAATTACCCTTTAAATCTAGACGCCATCTGGTACTTTAATCGAGAGCCAAATCGTTTTATTTTAAGGATCCAAATGCGTTCACTTGCCGGAGATGTGATCAAGCATGCATTTAGCCAGCAAACCGACGAGAAACTGCACCGGCGTTTGTATGCCGCCATCTGCAGCTGCATTCTTGAAGGCAGCTTGAAACCCGCCACCCGTATGCCACCTTCGCGCGATCTGGCGGGCGAACTGGCGTTATCGCGCAATACCGTCCTGCGAGTGTATGAGCAACTGCAGGCCGAAGGGTATATTTCTGCACGCACCAGCAGCGGCACATTTGTCACCGATAGCGTGCTGGACAACCTCGCGCAACGGCCCGATAAAAAAAACGCGCCCCCCGCACAGGAAGACCGCGCCAGCCTGTCCGCCCGCTGCCTGGAGCTGATCGGTAATGCCAGCGCCAGCCCGCGCCAGTGGGGGGCGTTTATTCCTGGCGTTCCGGATGTGCAACATTTCCCCCACCGCACGCTTAAAAAAATTCAGGACCGGCTGGCAAGACGCCTGCGCCCGGAGTTTCTCACCTATGATGCGGCGGGTGGCGACGGTGAACTAAAAGAAGCGCTGGCGGACTATTTGCGTACCGCGCGCGGCGTCAGGTGTGCTCCTGAACAGATACTGATCACCGAAGGCATTCACCAGGCGTTGGATCTGGTGACCCGCACCCTGTGTAACCCTAGCGATAACGCCTGGATTGAAGAGCCAGGCTATTGGGGAATCAAAAATATTCTGCGCATCAACGCGGTTAACTTCTCGGCGATGGCGGTTGATGAACAGGGCATGGTACCGCCAGTGTCGTCAGCGGTGTCCCCGAAGCTGATTTTTGTGACACCGTCACATCAGTATCCGCTGGGGTCGGTGATGAGCCTGAGCCGGCGACGGCAGTTACTGTTTCGCGCACGTGAAACACGCAGTTGGATCGTGGAAGATGACTACGACAGCGAATTTCGCTTTTCGGGGCAGCCCATTCCTTCACTGCAAGGACTGGAGGAAGAAAGTCCAGTTATCTACATCGGCACATTCAGTAAAACGCTCTATCCTGCCCTCCGACTCGGGTATGTTGTGCTGCCCAAACCGCTCGCTGCACCGCTGAAGAAAGTGCATAACGACCTCTATCGCGGCGGACACCTTTTGATTCAGGCCGCGCTGGCAGAGTTTATCCGCGAAGGCTACTACGCCGCGCATATCCGTAAAATGCGCCAACTGTACAGCCGCCGTCGTCAGACACTGGTGGACCTGATCGCCACGCAACTCGGAGAGGATTATCTGGGACCGTTCAACAGTAACGCCGGGCTGCATCTGATATTACAATTGCCAGCCCATGCCGACGACAGCATGATTGCACAGCTGGCGAATACGCAGGGGTTATTGGTACGACCGCTGTCACGTTACTACGTCAACGAAGAGAAACGCAGCGGTCTGTTGCTGGGTTTTGCCAGTATTGAAGAACATGAGATGGCCGCGGCGTTTTCCCGGCTGGCGGGCATTATCAAGGCAAACGTAGGATAAACGTTGCCGGATGGCGTCACTAACGCGTCTTATCCGACCTACAATAAGGTTTTTATAGGTCGGATAAGCGCAGCGCCATCAGGCATAACGCTTAGTGTGTAGCTGGTTTAAGTCCGGCAAGCTCCTCCTGACTGACCTCGCCATTGCCTTCACCCCAACTTTTTCGTACATAGTTGATCACATCGCGCATCTCAACTTCGGTCAGCAATCCGTTATACGCTGGCATCTTAAACGACACGTTGCCCCGCGTGGTCGGCGTTTCCGCACCCTGCGAAATCACCCTGAACAGCGGGGTCGGATCGTCAACCATCACCAGCGGATTGTGGATCAGCGACGGCGCGTTGTTATCCGTGCCCTTGCCTTCCAGACCGTGACAGGTCGAGCAATAACGGTTGTAGACCACTTTTCCCGCCTGCGGTGAATTCGACCAGGACGCCGTGGTGGTGCCCGCTCGTGTCGGCTCCGGTTTGACGTTTTTCAGGCTCCGCAGATACTGTGCAATCGCTGCTGCATCTTCATCCGTCAGGTATTGTGTACTCTCACTGACGACTTCAGCCATTGAACCCGAAACCGCAGCATGCTTGCTTTTACCGGTCAGTAACAGCGACGTTAACTCCTGCTCAGACATCCCGGTGCCCCGAAGGGACGGCGCATACCAGCCGTCAATCATCGCCCCGCTCAGGTACTGTGCATCGGCATGAGTATAGGCTTTCTCATTCATCGCCATTCCCCTCGGGGTATGGCAGGAGCCACAGTGGCCAGGTCCTTCAACCAGATAAGCTCCGCGCTGGATCCGCGCGGCACTGGCATCGGTACTGTTGCTGCCTACCGCAGCCGTTGCAGGAGCGTCGGTAAAGAGCCAGTTCCAGATATGCAGCGGCCAGCGGGCTGAAATCAGCCAGGGGATCTCATTCTCTTTATTTGCTGTCGCAGACGGCGTGACATCATGCATAAAGTAGCGATACAGCGCCTGGACATCTTCGTCGGAGAGCTTTGCGTAAGACGGATATGGCATGGCCGGGTAAAGCGGATGGCCATCTTTGGCAATGCCCTGACGCACCGCTTTTTCAAAATCCTCGTAGGAATAGTTACCGATGCCGTGGGTTTTGTCCGGCGTGATATTTGTCGAGAAAATATCACCGACCGGCGTGGGAAACTTTTTACCCCCTGCCATCGCGTCCCCACCCTCAGCGGTGTGACAGGCTACACAGTCTGAAATTCTGGCGATGTACTCACCGTGAGAGTCCGCGGCGGAAACCGTCGCGCTAAACAAACAGGCGACAAGAACGGTTACATTACGCATAGATCACCTCATACCCTTGAGTTCGTTAACCGCCCGCAATGCCTGATCGATCGCCGCATGTGCATACGCGCTCCAGTCGGCATCAGAGTTAGCAATCGCAATTCGGCCGATGGGTTGGCGTGCCCGCTCAACAACCTTCTCCATTTCATCCATGTCGTCGAACAGCGGGTTGGCGTAATAGGCATAGCCATGTGCCCAGCGGTTAACCGTAATAGCCGCGATATCACGTTGATTGTCAAAGCCTGTCGAGCCAAACATCTCCTGCAACTGGCCACGGATCATCTCTTCATGCGCAGCAAACGTGGTCCCCAGCAGATAGGCCCGTCCCAGGCGGAATTGTTCTCTCGCCGGTAGGTTACTGCCCGGATAGGTTGGCACATAGACCATATGAATCACCATCGGATCGTCCGGGGTCGCCGGGTGCTGATAGCCGCCAATGCTGACTGGATAGTCGAGCTTAATGCGGCTGTACGGCGCAGCTGGGGAATAAAACTCATGTACGCCGAGTTGCTTAAACGCCTGCCAGTTTTTCACCACTACGTTGGTGTACACCAGCGGCGCCTTTACGTTCAGCTTGAGGTCTGCCTGCTGTTGTTTCGGCATTTCCGGCACCAGGTACGGGATCATCATATTATAACCCGCCATGATGGCGTTTTTTGCGTGCACACGATGCAATTTGCCGTCACGCAGATAGGTTACGGCCACGCCGCCCGGCACGTTGGCCGCATTAATCACGCTACTGTTGAGGCGCAAACGCGTGGTATTTTCCGGCAGATCCAGCTTTTCGTAATGCAATCTGGCGAGGACGGAATCCTCCATGGTGGTCCCCGGCAAGGCATCCGGGAGCATATATCTGACCATTATTCGCGCCAGTCCCGCGTTGCCATCGGGGAAGTGATAAACATACGGCTCTTCGAGGTCGGCCAGTGACTCGCCGTCCAGCGGCGGCAGACCTAATGCTTCCATGCCCGGTAAGGCGCATGCCCGGGCATCGCTACAGGAAATGCCCTCAATGCCGATAGCAAAGAAATCGTTGGAGCGCTGCTGGAAATAGAGCAGTGCCATTTTGCTTAAACCGACTTTCGTGGCCAGAAATTCACTGTAGCTGTGGGTATCCAGCCAGCTACTTTTCTCCTCGACCGTCATGCCCGGAAGGTAGTCGCCAGGGCGTACATGCAGGTCGATAAGCGCTTTTCGGTCGCTCTCACTCAACGGAAAATCATTGATAAAGTCTTCAATCTTACGACCGTTGAGCCGGTCCGGTGGAATATCGTCGGAAACCGCGCGTCCCGGATCGCCGCTGACGATTTTGGTCTCGCCAAAATTCTTTTTGTCGAAAAAGACGCCGCGACTGAGCTGCCAGTCTGGATAGAAGTTGACGTCAAAACTCTCTTTGAGCTTGGTGGCGCTCACGCCGAGTGTTTCCATCAGCTTTTGTACGTCCGGGCTGAAATTATGCGCTGGCGACTGAAACGACTCACTGCCGCCATAGCCGATCAGTTTTTTTCCGGCTGTGCTAAATTCGTTACGTTTGGCGTGGCCGCCAAAATCATCATGGTTGTCGAGGATCAGAACCTTGCTGTTTTGCCCGACAAGTTGCCGCCAGAAACATCCGGCCGCCAGCCCGCTAATGCCGCCACCAACCACCACCAGGTCGTACTCTTCCTCGACCGGAAGCGCCGTTAAATCAAATTTTTTCTGTTCCCGGCCCAGCGCGTGAGCCATTTCAAACGAGCCCGGATGGTTACCACGCAGCCCCGTCAGGCTGGGAGGGTAATAACTTCCATCGATAAATTCATGTTCTTTTCCTGCCGCTCTGACCATATCCAGAGGGGTCAGCCCCGCGGCGATGGTGACCGCCACACCGTTGAGAAAATCACGTCGGGTAATTGCCATTAACTTGTCCTTTTGCCACGCACACACTGCCCTAAACACAGCACAAATGAGAGGGTCCCCCTCTCACAAGGGGGACCACCGACTACTTCACTGGCTTGAGTTCTTCATCCAGTTTTTTAGAATCATAATAATCACCCTGCCAGGTGATTTTTCCTGCCTTAACATGAATATAGCTGACGCCTTCAAATTTGATCGGATTATTTGTCGGCGGACTTCCTGCCCATTCGCCGCTATTTTTACCCGAGAACTCCCAACGAAATGCCACGGTATCTTCGTCATAGACGGGTTTGCCGACCATTTTCCAGTTCAGATCCGGGACCGCCTTAATGAATGCTCCAATCACCTCTTTCTCGGCTTTTTCCCTGCCAGTTATCGGCTCCCCGGCGGCGGCATCGTAATAGACCGCGTCGTCGGCCAGATACTGCGCTGCGAGCGGCGCGTTATGCGCATTCCAGGCCGCCATATACGCTTTTACGGTGTTCAGCGGGGAGCTGTCTGCCAGACTAAACCCCGAGAACATCACCAGCGACAGCGCAGCTATTTTTAATGTTTTCATCGTATTACCCGCTATTCAGAAATATCGCACATGATATGTTTCACTCGGGTGTACTCATCGAGTGAATAAGAGGAGAGATCTTTACCGTAGCCGGATTTCTTGAACCCGCCGTGCGGCATTTCCGCACACAGTGGAATATGGTTGTTGATCCACACCGTGCCAAAATCGAGGTCAATGCAAAAACGCTGTGCGCGGCCGTGGTTACCGGTCCAGACGCTTGCGGCCAGGCCGTATTCCACATCATTGGCTTTGTGCAACGCGTCTTCGTCAGTCGAAAAGGACTGAATCGCCATTACCGGACCAAACACTTCATGTTGAATGGCTTCGTCGTGCTGATGCAGACCGGAGATGATGGTTGGCTCAAAGTAGAAGCCCGGTCCGGGCCCTGCTCTGCCACCCGTTTCAATTTTTGCATGCGCAGGCAGACGCGCAATAAAACCTTGCACCTGCTCCAGTTGGTTCCGGCTATTCAACGCGCCATATAGCGCATCCCTATCCTGCGGGGGACCAAATTTGATGCTTTTTGTTTTCTGGATCAATTTTTCCAAAAACTCAGCATAAACGGACTGCTCGACGAGAATTCGCGTGGCGGCAGTACAATCTTGCCCGGCATTGAAAAAGCCGGCGGTAGCGATCGTCTCAATCGCCCTGTCGATATTCGCGTCGGCAAATACCACGGCGGGCGCTTTACCGCCCAACTCCAAATGGGCTTTGGTCAGGTTTGCCGCCGCCGACGCGGCCACCTGTAGACCCGCACGTACCGAGCCAGTAATCGAAACCAGTGAGGCCGTCGGGTTCGACACCACCAGCGAACCGGTTTTGGCTTTCCCTAATACCACATTAAACGCCCCTTTCGGGAACAGCGGCGCGGCCAGCTCAGCCAGCAGCAGCGTGCTGACCGGCGTGGTGTCACTCGGTTTAAGCACCACCGTATTGCCTGCCGCCAGCGCAGGGGCTATCTTCCACACCGCCATCATAAACGGGTAATTCCACGGCGTGACTTGCCCCACAATACCCAGCGGTTCGCGACGAATGGTTGAGGTGAACCCGGCAGAATATTCACCGGCAGCCTTCCCTTCAAGGCAGCGCGCGGCACCGGCAAAAAATCGAATGGCGTCGCAGGAGGCCGCGATCTCTTCTTTCTCAATAAAATGGCGCAGCTGTCCAGTTTCCTGACTCTGGGCGTTAACCAGTCGCTCTACATTGCGTTCGATTTCATCAGCCAGCGCCAGAAGCGCTTTTTGCCGCTGTGCGGGCGTCGATTTCTTCCAGATACTGAACGCGGCAGCGGCGGCCGAGTAGGCCAGATCGACTTCTGCTGCCCCACCATTGGGCGATAACGCGTATGTTTCACCGTCCACCGGGCTGACCAGCTCAAACGCGTCTTCGGTACTGCCCGCCACGTAGTGTCCGTTAATAAAATGCTTCAGGGTTTTCATGACTGTCTCCTGCCCGTTAATACATAAAGAATCTTATGTAATATATATATTGTAAAATTTTTTCAAATGCGCAACATTGACAGTATGATAAACGTCGCATTTTTAACTTAAATTTTACATTTTCGCGGTAAGGTTATTCATCGTCATTTGACGCTAACGGGACACACATCCGCCTGTGCAACGGTTTTGTGCATGGGCAGGTAAAATAACGCGACTATTCTGACCTTCCTTGCCTGACAGGCTTGTGTTAGAAAGGGTCGTTGTTTCAGGGAATTGAGTGCAGAAAAGATTATGATTACTCATGCGGTCATATTTGCGCCTATCGGGCAGGTCAGTCGTTCCGACCAGATTGTGCAGCGCCTTTCAAACGCCATCATTACGGGATTGCTCGAGCCAAAAGAGCAACTGCCCAACGAAACCGACCTGGCAAAGATGATGGGCGTCTCACATATCACCATCAGAGAAGCACTCAACACGCTTCGGGCTAATAATCTTATCCATACGGTTCGTGGCCGAAATGGCGGCAGCTTCGTTTGCGAAAATATTGATGGCAAAAATAGCGTCCTGCATCCGTTTAAATCGATTGGCACCGATTACCTTTCCGACTTAGGCGAAATGCATTGCGCCATTATCAGCCACAGCGCCAGGCTGGCCTCCCGGCGCATGACCAATGCGGATATCGCTAAATTTCGCGAGTTTGTTGAGGTGTTAAGAAAGGCTGATTCACCCGAATTAATGACTCAGGCCGATATGCGTTGCCTGCTGGCGATCGCCGCCAGTTCGCATTCAGCGCGGCTGGCGAACCAGGAGCTGCAGGTGCAGGCGGAGTGGGCTTCGCTGGTCGCTATACTCTATCGTTCTGGCACTATTCACGCCGAGATCATTGCGCTCTATTCGGCGCTGGCCGATGCGCTGGCCGCGCATAATGAGACAGAATCGGTGCAGTTTGCCACCCAGATTATCGATATCTGTACCTATTATCTTATTGAAAAAAAGCTGAAATATAACGCGAACTGACCATCAGTGAAGGCAGGAAAGACCATGAGCTCTTCGACATCCCTTAGCGCATTAATCCGTAAAATTGATGATATTACTGTCTCTACCGTAGAGTCTACCGTTGCGCTGGCGAGGAGCATCCACGAGGCGATTGCCGGTGTACAAAAAGGCTCGGCAGAGGTGGTCCTCGACCCGGCAGTGAGAGCCACTGTTCAGCAGCACATTAAACACACGCTGAATCACAATCACTATTGCTCGGGTGCCGGATTCGCCAGCCATATTGAGAATACGCCAACCCGCAACGAGTATTGGCTGCTGGAGTGGTGGTATAAGAAAGATAACGGTCTGAGTCAGGCGCATCTGGATTTAGATCAGGCCACCCAACAGCGGCTGGATTTCAGAACCTTCGAGTGGTTTAAGCATTCTCCTCCTGCTGGTGAAGCCTATATTCACGGGCCTTACGTCGACTATATCTGCAACATTTCTTACACGCTGACCTCGGCGGTGCCCGTTTACTACCATGACCAGTTTCTTGGGGTCGCCGCTGTCGATCTGCTGGTTAGCCAGATCGAGGCAGAACTGCTCTCCTGCCCCCAACCTGACTATGTCATTCTGACCAATCTGGAAAACCGGATTATCTTCTCCAGTTGGCCACGCTGTCGCGTGGGAGAATTACTGTCACCGACGAATACCCGTATTGTGTATCAGAGCGACTACTTCATTCTTTACCACTATCAACACTAAGGGGATAGGCTCTAAGGGCCCGAAGGCCCTTTGTTTAATTATCCTGCCCCATATTGAGCTTGTTTGCGTAGGCTATCGCATCATTTTCCGGCGCAGCAGAGCGACCAAACGGACGCGTCAGGAACATGTAGATAAGCCCCGAACCCACCACAATCGCCAGGCCAAACAGCACCGTCCAGCGGTCGATGAAATCACTGCTGTCGGCGGGTTGGGCCAGCAGCCAGATCCCGCACAATCCGTAAGCTAACGCCAGCACGTTAACCAGAGTCCCCCAACCACCGATGGTCCACTCACCCGCCGGTTTCCAGCCTTTCAGGCGCTGGCGCAGCGCTGCCAGCACGACCATCTGGAAGGAAATATAGATACCGATAACGGCAAACGCGGTAATGCGCGACAGATTATCGGGCTGGAAATAGACCCAAACACAGATAATCACCGGCAGTAAGCAACTGACCACCATGGCATTATCGGGAACACCATTTTTAGAGATTTTGGACATCCACTCGCTTCCCGGCAGCATTCTGTCACGGGAGAAAGAGAAGATAAGGCGGCTCAGCGCAGCCTGGAGAGACAGAATACACGACAGCATGGCGATAATCGCGACGATGATAAAGACCGTCGCGCCGGTTTCCCCCAGAGCCTCATTGAGGATAGCCGGGATCGGATCGGCCGTTTTACCGTTGACAATACTGACCAGATTCGGCGAAGCCAGCAGATACCCCATGACGGAAATAATGGCCGAGATCGCACCAAACACGATACTCAGGATCATCGCAATCGGGATTTTTTTGCTTGGGTTCTTCACCTCTTCCGCAACGTTGCCGCAGGCTTCAAAGCCAAAGAACATAAACAGGCCCATCAGCGCGGCAGACATAAAGGCGGTGGAGTAGCTCCCGTCCTGGGCCAGCACGCCCATTGAATCAAATATCACCGAGAATGGCTGTGAACGGTGGAATATCAGCAGGTAAATCCCCAGCGCAATCACGCTGACGATCTCACACCAGAAACCAATTTTGGCGACCCGGGCAAGATTCTTTGTCCCGGACATATTCACCGCCATCATCAAGAGCAGCAGCACCACGGATGTCAGCAGCATGGTGGCCGGAGTCTGACCATAGTGGAATAATGACTCGACGAAGGTAGAGGTGTATTCCGCGATTGAGGTGATGGTCACCACCAGCGCCCACAGGTAAATCCAGGCGGCGATCCACGCATATTTTTTCCCCCACAACCTTCTGGCCCAGGGATACAGCCCTCCGGTTATCGGATACTGAGACGCCACTTCGCCAAACACCAGCGCAACCAGAAGCTGCCCACAGGCGACGATTAAAATCCACCATACCGCCGGTGGCCCTGCCAGCGTTACGGCAAGCGCAAACAGCGAATACACGGCGGTGAGTGGCGACAGGTAGGTAAAACCCAGCGCAAAGTTAGAGATAAGTCCGATCGAACGGTTGAACTGCTCTTTGCCATCTTTTTGAAAATTATCGTTTTTATTATCAGGTATCTGTTCCATATCTCTTTCTCTTTTGTGGAATAGTCACAGGGGTTAACGATTAATGTATAAAAGATATTAAGTTATATGTATAGTGATTTTGTCATGATATTGTTAAAAATGATCGCGCATCACGTTCCTGAATAAACAGGCTTGCCGCATGATTGCGAAACATATTATTAACATTTTTGCGAGTTGTGACGGGTTAAAAAACGGACACAAAAGAGGTGGTTAGCGAGGTCCGCCGCGCACCGGAGCGGTGTTTCAGTTCAGGGGCGCGGCGTTGGCGTGCATGTCAGGTTATCGGTTCGGACAACACCGACAAACCGAACTGTTCAATAAAGCGATCGACCGTATTTCTATCCTCATCCGTTAAGGTCCAGCCGGGTTTTCGACAATACTCATCAGCAATAATCCCCCGACGTAGCAATATCGTTTTTTCAATCTGAATGATGTATTCACAATGCTGCATCCAGCGCTGGATATAGGGTAACAGCGCGTCATGTAATTGCGCGGCCTGCTGCGGCTCTCCGGCCAGCCAGTGACGATAAATACGCACATAAATTTCGCTGAACGAGCACCCCGGCATCACGCCTTTCCCTCGAGCTTCCAGCATTTGTAGCATATACAGACCGGCGTAGCCGTTCAGTACGTGGGCGTCGGGTGCATGCAGGAGAAACTCGCGGGTGTACGCCACCGGCGGATTACATTCAATCTTAAATACCGCGTGCGGATAGCGTTTGGCCACCTCGGCTAACTGCGCTGGCGTGACCGGAAATCCGGTCTCACCCGGTGCGTATTGCACCATCACGGGAATAGTCACCGCCTCCAGCACCGCAGAAATATGCGCCTGAACGGCCGCAAGTGACGGTTGCAGGAAAAACGGTGGCAAAAGCATCAGCGCGTCAGCCCCCATACTCTGATACCGACGCGCCCGACGTACAGCAAGGTCGGTGCTGTGGTCAGTAACAGAGATCGCGCGAAACACGCGGCTATCCGCCAGTTCAGCCAGAAAGGTTTCCGCCAGCTGCCCTCGCTCACTGTCGTCAAGCTTGGGAAATTCGCTGGCAATGCCAAACAGCGTCAGGCCGTTAACGCCGGTGGCACTAAGATGGGCTAACAGGCGGCGAAAACTCACCCTATCAACGTCACCTTGCGGCGTAAACGGCATCGCCACAATGGGATTTACGCCCCGAATGTTATCGACCGAACTCATAAAAAGTCCTCCCTGTCAGCCAGCACAGCCCCCTGCGCTGCCGGTAACGCCCAGCGACGATACAGCCGCAAGAAGCCGCGGGGGACCTCTTTATGCACCAGTTGGCAACGTTGCTGACGTTCGTTCAGCTCGCACTCGGCCACATTCAGCGTTAAGGTGCGCTTTGGAATATCAATGCTGATGGAGTCACCGTTTTCAACCAACGCCAGTACACCGCCATCGCTGGCTTCGGGCGAAATATGCCCCACGAATAGTCCGCGATTCGAGCCTGAAAAACGCCCGTCAGTGATCAGCGCGCAGGAATCAGAGAGGTTCATCCCTTCGAGGAATTTCATTGGCTTGTACATTTCCGGCATCCCGGGCCCACCTTTCGGTCCTTCATAGCGCAAGACCAGCACGCTGCCGGGCTGGATATCGCCCGAGAGGATCGTCGCCACCGCGTCGTCTTCACTGTTAAAGACCACGGCCGGCCCGGTGAATACCATCAAATGATCCGGGACCGCTGCAGGTTTCACCACACAACCCATCGGCGAAAGATTGCCGTGCAGCACGGCGACGCCTGACTCATTTCGCACCGGGATTGCCAGAGTATGAATCACTTCCGGGCGACGGGTGACCGGAACGTCTCTCAGCCATTCTCCTTTTGTCTGCCCATTCACCGTCAGGCAAGTGAGATCGAGCAGATTGACGATCTCTTTTTCCACCGCCGCTACGCCTCCCGCTTCCCAGAAATCGATCATGTCGTATTCCGATGCAGGATAAAGCGAGGCTACCAGTGGCACCTGATGACTGAGGGCGTCAAATTCCGAGAGAGGAAGATGGCCCAGTTCCGCTTCGTAATAAATGGCCTGTAGATGCAGAATGGCGTTCGTTGATCCCCCCGTCGCCAATAAATAGGTCATCGCATTAAGGATAGATTCGCGCGTAATAATCTGACGGGCGTTCACACTGCGCTTCACCAAATCGACTGCGGTCATCCCTGTTGCATAGGCGCACTCCCGTCGTTCACCCGAGATAGCGGGCAACGTACTGCTCCCCGGCAGGCTCATGCCCAGCACTTCCGCAATACAGCACATGGTATTGGCGGTACCGTACATGGTGCAGGAACCGTGTCCCGGCTCCGCAATATCCTCAATATGGCGGAACTCAGCATCATCAATTTCGCCACGACGTTTCCAGCCAATGGCCTCGGTGACAATATTGCCGTCCCAGTGTTTGCCTTTATATTCTGCGGGATACATCGGCCCGCCGTTCAGCAGAATCGCCGGAATATCGAGTCGCGCCGCCGCCATCAGCATAGCCGGAACAATTTTGTCGCACGAGCCCAGCAGCACCATGCCATCAAAGCGGTGGGCACGCATCATCACTTCTATCGAACTGGCGATGATTTCACGCGCCGCCAGAATATAGCGCATGCCGAGATGCCCTTCGGCAATGCCGTCGCAGGGGGCGATAGTGCCAAATACCATCCCCACCCCGCCCGCTTCATCAATCCCTTTCAGTACATGCGCGGTCAGCTCATTGAGGTTGGCATGCCCCGCCGTCGCATTGGTGTAGCTATTAACTACGGCAATCACCGGACGGCGAAGTTGCTCGTCCGTGTGGCCCATCGATTTGTAGAGGGCGCGCTTTAACGCGCCATCATCACCACTGAGGATCGGATTGAAGTGTTCGCCACCACAACCGCCACATCCGCTGCCACAACTGCTCATATATGACCTCTTTTGGTTAATACGGTGTTTTCTGCCTGTACCGCCGTTTTTCGATCGCGAGGGTTAACCAGGCGAGCCGGGATGAGGAAAATTAGCGGTGCGCACAGCACCAGAAATCCCGCCAGAATGTACAATCCACTGCTGGTACTGCCGGTGGTGTCCTTCAGCCAGCCGAGAACCGTGGGGCCAAAGAACCCGGCCAGATTACCGATGGAGTTGACTAATGCGATGCCAGCGGCGGCGGCCGTGCCCGAAAGCAGCGTCCCAGGCAAGCTGATATAGGTGGGAATCAGTGATAACGTGCCGGACATCGCCACGCAGATCCACGCCATCATCCAGAACGTTGAACCTTCATTCAGGGCGCTGAATGTCAGTCCAATGGCGCCAACGATTGCCGGGATCGCAATATGCCAGCGACGCTCCTGTTTCAAATCCGAATGACGACTGTTCCACAACATGAAGGCTGCGCCGAAGATATAGGGAACTGCTGCCAGCAGACCAATCGTTAAATCATCCTGCACACCTGAGCTTTTTATGATCGACGGCAGCCAGAAGTTAATCCCGTAGTAGCCAATGTTGAAGCTAAAGAAGATCACCGCCAGCAGCCAGACAAAGCGGTTACGCAACATCGCAGACAGGCTATGTTGTGGCATTCCCGCATTGGCGGCGTCTTTATCCAACTGGTCTTTTTGCAGATCCTGCTCAATAACTGCTTTCTCCTGGTCCGATAACCAGGTCGCCGATTTCACATCGTTGTCGAGATAACGCAGTACCACAAACGCCAGCAGGAATGAGGGGATCGCCTCCACCAGGAACAACCACTGCCAGTTGTGCAGATTACCCACACCTTCAAACATTTTCAGGATCAACCCTGACAGCGGGCTGCCGATAATAGTCGAGAGCGGAGTCACCAGAATAAACAGACCCAGCGTGCGCGCCGAGCGCCATGAGGGAAACCACAACGTTAAATAGTACACAATACCCGGGAAGAACCCGGCTTCCGCTACACCGAGCAGGAAGCGAATGACATAGAACTGAGTTGGGGTGGTGACAAACATCGTTAATGCGGATAGCACCGCCCAACTGGCCATAATGCGCGCTATCCAAAAACGGGGGCCAAAGCGCTGCATCAGCAGGTTACTGGGTACTTCAAAAATAAAGTAACCAATGAAAAAGATGCCCGCGCCAATGCCATACACCGTATCGCTGAGATTCAGCGCATCCTGCATATGGAGTTTGGCAAATCCCACGTTCACACGATCAAGGTAAGCAAAGAAATAACACAGGATTAAAAACGGGATCAGCCGTCGGGTCACTTTACGATAAACCGCATTTTTATTTTCGCTATCAAGGGTACGCGTATTCATCTTTCAGCCTCTTGAAGGGTTATTGATGCACGATCAGGTGTTTACCTGTTGCCATGCCTGCGCATAGGCCTGTGCGTTATGAAGAACCTGTTCACGACTTACGCCCGCACGGTACAGACCGCCGCCGCAGCCAAAGCCTTTTGCACCGCCCATGCACCAGCGTCTCAGCTGCTGCGCCTCGGCGGAAACGCCGCCAACCGGCATGCAAACAATATGAGGTGGCAGCACCACGCACATCGCCCGCAGTATCTCCGGGGAGATCATTTCCGCCGGATAAAACTTCAGCCCACTGGCTCCGGCCTCCAGCGCCATAAATGCTTCGCTCGGTGTCGTCACACCCGGTAAGCTGATGACGCCACGTTCCCGGCTGCGGTGGATCACTGACGTGTTCATATTTGGCGAGATAATCATCTGCCCGCCCGCCTCCACGACATTGTCGACCTGTTCAGGCGTCAACACGGTACCCGCCCCGACGATAGCATGCGCGCCAGCGCGTTCACGTAGCAGCGTGATCGAATCGAGCGCTCGTGGTGAATTTAGCGGAACCTCCAACCAGGTGAATCCCGCCTCAAGCAGTGCATCACCAATTTCAGGCGCATCCTCCGGCGTCAGGCCGCGCAGAATGGCGATCATCGGCAGCGGCGTTTTCTGCCACAGCGTGGCAAAATCAAAACTGTCCATTACGTTTCTCTGTTAATTGATGTTGAAGAGACTGCATCCCGGCGATAAAACAGCGATCGCCATCAATGCAGCGTGTCTGGACCCCACACGCGGTCGCGGCAAGCTGATAGCGACGCGTCAATGCCGCGCTGCCCACAAGCCAGATTTGCCCGGAGTAGTCCGTAGTAAACTCCGCCCCCATTAATAAGCCGGAGAGATAGTCGCCTACCGAGGAAGCAGGCAATTCTCCCGAAAGCCGCAGCGTTCGGGCAGAAAAAAGCAGTTGGCTTAACGGCTGGTCCCGACGGGCAACGTTCACGCCGCGCAAAAAAGCAGACTCATCCTCAACGGCTTCCGGTAGTGCGCGTCCGAGCAGCGAATGCGCGAGCAGCAGGTGGTACAACTCACCGGTCATGTAGGTTGAAAAATCGGTGACCTGCCGCTGCCGGACCCGAGCGTGTTTACTGTGCGTACCGGGTAAAATCGCCTGAAAATCGTCAAGCCCTGCCAGTAAAGCCAGCCCGAGCAACTGGACCTCTTCACCGCGCATCACATCCGGTATTTCACCCGAGGAAGATTGACGAAGTCCCGGAATAATCCACGCCTCGCTCCCCCATGAGGTGATGAAATATTTGCTACGCGAAATCAAACTGTCGACCCCGGCTGGGATCGGACAATAATCCACGTCATGCCAGCCCTGCTGTGAGCCGACCATCCCGGCCATCACGATGACCGGCGCGGCATGCGTAAGCCAGTCGCCTAACAGCGTTTTCAGCGTCGCGTCAAACTGACCTTGTCCAACATGAAGCAGCCCGCAGTTGGCGCTGCGCTTATCCAGCACGTCTTTATCGTTGATCAACCACGCTCGGAAGTTAGACGTTCCCCAGTCAATCGCAATCCACGCCCCAGCCATCTTGTAACCTCAACAACCTAATCTTGTATGACAAGAATGTAGTTAATTTTATATGAACGATCTGTGAGCGCGATCGAGAAGTGCAATAAATCGTTATATTTATTAATCTGAACGGACATGAAATAAAATCTTGTATGCGTTACCTACTGCTTTATAGTTACAATGAAAGGACTCTCTTATCTTCAAGGCACACTATGACGACGCCCCAGGCCACAATTTCCGAAACGATCACCCGCGATCTGGCAATGAAGATCATCTGCGGGACCCTGAGCGATGGGGAGATGCTCCCCGGTGAAAATGAACTTGCCGTGCAGTACTCTGCCTCGCGAACCTCAGTGCGAAACGCGCTGCATGTCCTGTCAGCCAAAGGCTTGCTGTCAATTCAGGCAAAACGGCGCAGCACGGTAAACCCGCGCGAACTCTGGAGTTTTCTCGACACCGACGTGCTGGGCTGGATGGAAGAAGTGGGTATTGCGCCTGATGTCGCAGAACAACTGGTGGTAACGCGTCTAATGTTCGAACCTAACGCCGCCGCGCTGGCCGCCGCCAACGCCACTGCCCGCGATTTGGCCGCCATTGAGGAGGCCTGGACGCTGATGTCGCGTGGGCAACAGCAGGATAAGATCGCGCTGTTTGAGGAAGGCGATCTGGCCTTTCACACGGCGCTGTTAAAGTCCTGCCATAACCCGTTTTTGATGTCGATTGGCAATGCGCTTTCAGCAGCTATGATGCTGTCATTTAAACAGACACAGGAGGCTTCGGTCAGGGAAACAGAGCATGCTGTAGAACAGCACCGCCTGCTGCTGGAAGCCATTCGCCTTCGCCAAGGCGTTACGGCGCGGGAGTGCATGCGGGATATCATCCTGAGCGCCGCCAACCGACATCTGTGGACCACGCTACCGGAAAAATACGCACATCTGATTTGATAGTCGCCTCTAAATCGCAAGAATCGCTGCTGTTCAGCAACATTTTTGCAATATAATAAGGGGGATGTTAAACGCTGAACCTGAACAGGTGACTGATGGAAATTGATCTCGATAATCTGGTCTTTGATGGGCTCGATGAAGCGCAAGAGCGCAATGCGGAACGTCTGGAAGATGCAGACAAAAAAGCACAGGAAATGATTGCGGATAATGACTGCGGCGATGCCTGCAAAATCTAATCCCTGAACCGGCGTAATGCCGGTTTTTTTTATCTCCAGTCTGCGTGTATAGCGCAATGCTTCAATCAGCGGTGCAAAGGCAGAGGTGTGCTGTTTGCGGCTGGGATAATACAAATAATAACCCGTAAACGCAGCGCCTGGCCGTCTTTGAGATAATAGAGATCGTTAAAATTATCACGCAGCATGACTGGCCCCAATTCCACATCGGTTATCGGTTTATGGTACAGGCCCGCATGGAAATACAGTAGCGTTTCTGGATAATTTGCATTGTATTTACCCATTGTTAACAGCTATTTCACTAATATCATTTTGTATATAGATAAGAATTTTTTCTTATTTTGCGCCATCGATAAGTTATGGGAGCGTTAATAGCACAAACCAATAACTACAGGGATTTCATATAATGATGGCAACGAAAATTCAGCGCGCTAAAAAATCAATCCTGGCACTTAGCATATTGTCCGCGTCGGGCATGATGGCTTCGCAGGCTCAGGCCGATCAACTGGCCGATATCAAAGCTGCAGGCGTGGTGAAAGTCGCAACGTTCGACGCTAACCCACCGTTTGGCTCTGTTGATGCGAAAACACATAAAATTGTCGGCTATGACGTGGATTTTTCCGAAGCGCTGGCAAAATCACTCGGTGTAAAACTGGAACTGGTGGCAACCAATCCGGCCAACCGCATTCCGCTGTTGCAATCCGGTAAGGCCGATTTAATCGTTGCGGATATTACGATTACGCCGGAGCGGGCGCAGGTCATCGACTTTTCGGTCCCCTATTTTGTCACCGGACAGCAGTTCCTGGTGCCCGCAAAATCCCCGGACAAGCTTGATGATTACAGCAAGGCACGCATCGGCGCGGTGAAAGGCACTACCGGTGAACAAGCGCTACATCAGCGCTTCCCACAGTCACGCGTGCTGGCTTACGACGATATTCCGCTGGCGCTGACCGCACTGCGCAATGGCAATGTTCAGGCCATCACCCAGGACAGTACTATTCTGGCGGGCCTGTTAGGTGGCGCACCGGATAAAGCAGATTTCAAAATTTTACCTGACCTGCTGAGTAAAGAAGAGATCGGCGTAGGGGTGAAAAAAGGCGAAACGGCGCTGTTAAACGCGGTAAACGACGAACTGCTGAAACTTGAGTCGACCGGTCAGGCGGCCAAAATCTACGATGTCTGGTTTGGGCCTGAAACCAAAAATCCCCAGCCCCGCGCCTTTAAAATAGAAGCGAAGTAATATGCTCTCAGGTCTGTTTCCTCGCTCCGCAGCGCCAGCTGCGGATTTTACGCAGTTGCGTCAGGCGCGGGTCGAGCTGCGCAATGTGCATAAACAGTATGACGCGCAGGTGGTGTTAAATGACGTTAACCTGACCGTGGAGCCCGGTGAAGTGGTCACCATTCTGGGCCCTTCCGGCTCAGGGAAATCTACGCTTATTCGCCTGATCAATCAGCTTGAATCACTTAGCGGGGGCGATATTTTCATTGATGACCACCCGATCGGCCAGCTGCGCGGCGCGGCCTTACGTCAGTTACGCAGTCGCATTGGTTTTGTATTCCAGCAGTTCAATCTTTACGCACATCTGACGGCGCAGCAGAACATCTCGCTGGCGCTGGAATATGTTCACGGCTGGAATAAAACGGAGGCGAAACAACGCGCACTTGAGCTGCTGGAACAGGTCGGACTGGCTGACAAAGCCGAGGCCTACGCCACACAGCTTTCCGGCGGTCAGCAACAGCGCGTTGCCATCGCCCGCGCCCTGGCCTCCTCTCCACAAATCATCCTGTTTGATGAACCCACTTCCGCGTTGGATCCCGAAATGATCGGCGAAGTGCTGCTGGTGATGAAAAACCTCGCCCATAGTGGCATCACGATGATTGTCGTCACTCACGAAATGCATTTCGCCCGCGAGATTGCCGATCGGGTGGTTTTCATTGATGGCGGCGACATTCTCGAAGTGGCGCCCCCCGAGGTTTTCTTTACCCGCCCACAGCACCCAAGGACCCGACGCTTCCTGAAAAAAGTTCTCGACCCGTTACATCAGGAGTCATCGTTATAATGCACGCAATGGACTGGCAGGGAGTGCTGAGCGGGCAACCTCTGCAATGGATAATGTCAGGTTTTCTGACCACGCTATGGGTGACACTGGCGGGGATCGTACTCGCCACATTGCTGGCCATCTTACTGCTCGGCCTGCGCCTTTCGGGTAATCGCATCGCCGGTGGCATGGTCAGCGTGTGGGTTTCAGTTTTTCGCAACACGCCGTTACTGGTACAACTGATGTTCTGGTATTTCGCCGCATGGAATCTGCTTCCCCGGGGGGTAATTACCTTCATCAATGCTGAGCACCCGTGGTCCATTCTGCCGGGAGAGGTCTGGTGGTTAACCCCGGAGTTTCTCTGTTCGGCCTGGGGGCTGGGGATTTTTACGTCAGCTTTTTTGGTGGAGGAAATCGCCTCCGGTTTACAGGCGGTGTCCAGCGGGCAGCGGGAAGCCGCCGTGGCACAGGGTTTTTCTTCCTGGGCGGCCTTTCGGCATATTCTGTTGCCTCAGGGCCTGGCTAACGCCTGGCAGCCAATCGTCGGGCAGTATCTCAATTTAATGAAGCTCTCATCGCTTGCCAGCGGTATTGGTTTCGCTGAACTGACCTACCAGGTTCGGCAAATCGAGAGTTATAACGCCCACGCACTGGAAGCGTTTGCCGTCGGCACCGGGCTGTATCTGCTCACTGGGCTTGTGCTGGGAATGCTGCTCACGCGACTTGGCCCTCGGCCCGTACCGGCAAAGCGATCTACGGTAAAAACCCACATTTTGAGCATCCGGAGTCCACAGCATGATCGCTAATATTTCGGTGATTACCGACAATCTGGACTATATCCTGTGGGGACGCGCGGCACAGGGACAGCCGGGGGGAGTTCTGCTCACGTTACTGATGGCAATTGGCGCTGCGGTGCTGGCGCTGCCCGCCGGGATTCTCCTCGCCTGCTGCGCGTGGCGGTTCCCGGGCGTGGTGCGCAAGGGACTGTTTGTCTGGGCGGAGTTTATTCGCGGTATTCCGCTCATTTTTGTCATTTTCTGGATGTGGTACCTGCTGCCCATGCTGACAGGCAGCGATCTGCCAGGGGCGGCGACCGTCACGCTGGCGCTAGCCTGGTTTACCGCCGCCTCGGTAATGCACTCCGTGTATGCGGGCTTAAACGCGCTGCCTGGCGGTCAGTATGAGGCGTCAGTGGCTCAAGGATTTCGCCCGTTTCAGTCGTTGTGGCTGATTTTACTGCCACAGGTGCTGCGTAATATTCTGCCATCGCTGACGGGGATTTTTATTGGGTTACTAAAGGATACGTCGCTGGCGTTTATCGTCAACGTCCCTGAACTGACGACGGTTGCCGGACAGGTGAACAGCCGCGTGCAGATTTACCCGGCTGCGATTTTTGTCTTTACCGGACTGGTTTACTACCTGCTGTGTTTTGGGCTGGAGAAAGTCGCCCGGCATCGGTTCGCGCTAAAATAATGCCACGGCTCAACAGGCCACGAACTGGTGGTCGTCGTTGAGCCGGTATTTCACACCGGCACGGATATTATTCTCACCCTCGATGGCCACGGCAAACCGCATTCTCTCCCCGTCGTGATAGGCAAGCGCGGCACATCCACCGGGGCCGAGAATGATTGAATCGACCTCGCCGGTACTGGCAACGACCGCATTTTCACCGCTGGCAATAATGTGCACATTGTCAGCACAGTTAGCAATCTTTGACTCAGAGCCAAAGCTGGCGATCTGCGTGAGATCGCCGCTGCTGGCAATACGGCTGCGCTCGCCCAACGAACTGATACGCACACGCATGCCGGTACTGGCGATGCGCGTGCCGTTTCCCACGCTGCTGACGCGCGTGGAATTTCCCGCAACCGCAATTCTGCTGCGATTGCCGGAGCTGCCGACATGAGTATTGTACCCCACGCTGCCAATGCGGGCGCTGTACCCCGCGCTGGCAATCTGTGCGGCGTACCCGGCACTGGCGATTTTGACGTTATCACCTGCACTGCCAAGGCTGTCGCTGTCCGTTGCACTCGCCAGCTGTCTGCCGTTGTCGTCTGCCGTTTGCGGGCTGGCTAAACGCGCCATCGCGAAAATATCCTGCTGCACAAAACGTGCTTCATCCAACCATTTAGACCAGCCATATTCCACGAGGCTGTCAGCCCAGTCGCCGAAACCCTCTCGCTCAAGCGCACGGTGAACATCCGCATAGCTGCCACCGTCCGGAAACGAACGCAGAAACCAGCGGTACAACACGGGCCCGACGCGCCAGGCCCGTAAGTCACTAGAGGTTATCATCATTGCTTAATGCCGATGATAGCCATCCACCATGCACCTGAAGGTTTCGCCCGGTGTGCGTCCCGTGGTGCAGAGATAAAGATGTCCAAAAATGAAAAACAGACTCACTATCGCCAGCGCAAAGTGCGCCTGCAGCAACCAGTAACGCACACCCGGGAACAGATCGCCCACCGTTTGCGGATACAGCGACAGCAAACCAGAAATCAGCAACAGCGGTAACAGTCCGTACATTACGCCGACATAGGCCGCCTGCTGTAACGGGTTGAACTTAGACCGCGTGGATGCCGGGAACGGGTGTGCCTCACCCTGCATAATGCCAAACAGATAAAACCGCGTCTGTCGTTGCGCCCGCCCAATCCAGCCCTGGCGTTTAATCATATAGTGATGCCCGTTGCCACCGATCAGGTTGATCAGCACAAAGCCAATCCAGCACGCCAGCAGCAAAAAGCCACAGATTTCGTGCACAGCATGCAGGCTTTTCATTACCGGGGCGCTGACGGCAGAAAAGTGGTTGACCAGACCACTGCCCAGCAGCAGTAAAAACAGCAGCGCATTCGACCAGTGCCACAGGCGGACCGCCTTCGAGTACAGATAAACTTTCTCACCGTGCCCGGCTGACGCTTTATTGGCAGAGCGAAAGCGCAACATGGCGTGTAGCGCCAGCACCAGCCACATCCCCACCAGCATTAACCCGGCAGCCACCAGCCAGACGGGCCAGTAGTCGGGCTTAAACAAGGGGACGTACTGCGCCAGTTGCGCATGAAACTGTTCGGCATTCTGCGACGCGTTCATACATTATCCTTTTTAATCAAATGTTGACCGAACCGACGATACAGATGGGGTTTCCCGGCGCCTGCCAGCTGATACTCGTAAAACTTGTTTTCGCGCAGCCAGGCCTGAACCTGCGGACTATCTTCGCGCCCAAATATCAGCGCATGTTCCGGGCACGCATTCACGCAGATAGGCGGGAAGCCTTTTGCCAGACGTGTCTCGGCGCAGAAGTCACATTTGTCGGCCACTTTGGTTTGCGGATTAAGATAGCGAACCTGATAAGGACAAGCCCCTATGCAGTAGCTACAGCCAATGCAACGCGCGGCGTCAACCCGCACAATCCCATTCTCATCGCGCCAGGAAGCACCGGTCGGACACACCTCAATACAGGGCGCATCGTCACAATGCTGGCAGGACTGGCGGAAATAGTGATACAGGGTTTCGTTGTCGTTATCCGACACCGGAATATGGGCAATCGACAAACGGCTACCCTGGGCTGGAACATGGTTGGTTTTTCTGCACGCTCGGGCACAAATATTACAGCCGTTGCACAATGACTCATCATGAATCATGACATAACGAACCGCTTGCGTATTTTTGGTACTTGCTAACAAGGTTTGGCCTGGGCCGGTGAAAAAAATCACCGTCCCCATGCCAATGACAAATTTTCGTCGGGTGAAGGACATCGGGTTATCCTCTAATGCTGTGACAGTGATCGTCCACACGTTCCATGACATTTACCTGATCAATTCAGGGGTTCTGGTACTGCTCAACCTCAAGCCATTCACACAGGCCGTACGCCTTGCCGTAGCGCATAAAGCGCTCGCTAAACAGATAAGGTTCCGCATTCGACGCTTCCACAACGCGTATATCTGCGTAATCCGGGTGCGTTTCCATGGCAGTCAGCGCCGCGGCTATCTGTTGAGGTGCAAAGTGATACGGCGACTGTCCGAGCATGGCGACCTTATACGGGCGAGGATACGTTCGGCAGTCAAAGCGCACCGCCTCGGCGATCGCCCGGCAGATATCGTTTTCCACCACCTGCACGCACATGTCGGCATAGTTAGCCGTCATGGTCTGCGTCGAGTAGAAATACACATCTTCCGCACCCTGCACGCAGGTAATATCCGCACTTCCCGCCTGCTCATGCATGGCGTCCAGCAGCAGCGTAAGGTCTGTTTCAGGCATTGAATAAGGTGGCTGCAAAAACACACCGCGCGCCACCAACTGGCCCGACGTAGAGTGCTGGCGGATAAAATCCGCCATTATTGACTCCGCCGTCACCGGCTCTTCGACCTGCGGCGTGTTGCTGTGCTCTACGGCCGGGTGTAACGCCTGTAGCCACTGTCGTTTTTGGCTATCCACCTCATCAGGAAGCGCTATACACGCTTCCTCATCGGCGACCAGAACGTCGCTCACGTTAGTCATCTCGCGTTCCTTACGCCGGCAGCAGATTCTGCGCAGCCAGATCGGCTGCCACATCCTCAAGACCGAGGCGATTCAGGGTTTCACGCGTTGGGCAGCCGAGTTCCGGGTCCCAGCCCATTTCCTGATAGAACATCGTCAATGACTGGCGCATATCTTCCCGATCCATTTTGTCGGTCCCTTCGGTAAACACCGGGATCTTAGGATCTTTGTCGAAGACCCAAGAGCAGATAAGATCGTGCTCATTGCGCATATCTTTGGTTTGCATCAGTTTCACTGTATAGGCACGGTGCAACGTAAAAATACGCTCGGCGGCGAGATCCAGGCTTGCCTGCGTTGTTTCATCACCGGTTACCGCCTGGAAGAATTTCGCTTCCAGATCCAGATCCCCACGATAGTTTCGACTCTTCAGCGGCGACACCGTCATCGGCCAGACCCAGTTGCACAGCGTGACGGCGTTATGCAGACAGACCTTCAGCAGCGTCCATTTGGCATATTTAATTTTGGCGGCGTTGATTGGGGTGTAGTTTTTGGTTTCGTCGTAGGCATCCTGTGAGCCAAACAACTCACCCGCCACTTCACGCTGTAATTTCAACGGCAAACCAGAGCCGATGAAGTTGATGTGGGTGTGCGCCATGCAGTCACGGTTAAACATGCAGTTGGTGATCGCCCCCACCTGTGCCGAGGCCTCGTTAGCATGGTGAACAGGAAAACCAAACGGCGACCACAGTTTGTTTTTGGCATAGCCCCAGTACTCGTCGCCTAAATTCCAGCGTTCGGCAATGGCATATGACCCATCTGCAAGGTGGCTGAGTTCACCGACGCGATGCGCCAGGCGGTAGTAGAAATCTTTAATAAAATTAGGATCGCCCGCTTCCAGCTGATCCCAACGGATCTCGGCATACTCTTCAGCCGGCAGCACGCGTTTAAAAACGCCTTTGGCGTAGCAGTAGGTAAAATCACGGTGCAATTGCCCGTAGTTACACCAGATACCGTAGTCGTCGAACAGGTTCAGGCCAACCAGATTCCCCACCACGCGGCCATCATCTTTCTCGTCAAAATCTTTCGGGCCGTGCGGGAAAATCGTGGTGTGCACGAAGTTCGCCACGCAGGTGTTACCACCGGTACTCGGTACACCAAAATCTTTAACACGCGGGACGTTGAGCTGGGTCATACAGCGAATCGGGCATGAGTGACAGCCGCTCATTTTGACCGTGTATTTTTCTGCGGCCGGTCCGAGATCGAACACCGACTTGTAGGTACGAAAGCCGACGGTATTTTGGTTGCCTGGCGGGATTTCCCCCGTTTCAATCGGGCCGCCTTCCGCCGCACCCCAGAACAGCCCTTTACGCGCCGTCCAGCGTGAGTTTGGCGATGAATATTCAGCCCACGCCTGTGGCGTGCTCGGCACCACATGGTTGTTGTTAGCGCCGATAAGCTCGGTCATCATGTAATCGTTCAGCCGCTTCATCTCTTTGCGATCGGCGATGTTGACCCCTTTTGTGCCTTCAACCGCAATGGCCTTCAGGTTCTTCGAGCCCATCACCGCACCGGTGCCAGCACCGCCGCTGTGGTTGCGGCTGTTGATCATACAGGACAGCGGTACCAGATTTTCTCCCGCCTGACCGATGGCGGTGACGCAGGTTTCCGGGCTGGTGATGCGACAAATTTCTTCGGTCGTAGCGCGTGTACCCTTGCCCCACAGGAAGTCGGCTTTTTCGATGCTGACCTTGTCGTCTTTGATATTGATCCAGACAGGCGATGCCGCCTTACCTTCAATCACAATCGCGTCATAGCCGGCAAATTTCATTTGTGCCGCAAAGAAGCCGCCCATATGGGCATCAACGACTAAATTACCTTTGGTAAAGGTTGATAATGAGGTGATATTGACGCGTGAACTGCAGGGTGCGCCCGAGCCAGTGAGGGGACCGGTGGCGAAAACCAGTTTATTCTCTTCATCAAAAGGTTTTGTGCCTGGCGGGACTTCGTCGTACATAATTTTATAACCAAAGCCCATCCCACCGACAAATTTTTTAAATTTACTGGAATCTTCCACGGTGATATTACCCGTCGTGAGATTGACCCGTAAAATATTACCTGTCCAACCATTAGCCATCATGTTTTCCTTTGCTAGAAGGTTTAATAGATATACCCGTCATTTTGCTGGCCGCATTTCCGTACATAGCGGCAATTTTTTTGGCAATTAATGACGCGTATCAGGCAAGCCTGCGATCCATCAAACGGTAATCTCTTTCCATTCGATAATTTTTAATGCTCCAGTCGGACAAGCATTGGCGCATTCCCCACACAACACACATTTCGAGGATTTTTTAGTTTCGGTATTCACGGTCGCCATCATCCAGGGACAGGCCGTGGTACACGCGCTACAGCCAATACAGCGCTTGTGATCCACCGCAATACAACCGTCTTCCTGTTTCCAGGTAATTGCGCCTATCGGGCAGACAGCCATACATTGCGGATCTTTGCACTGGCGGCAGGTATCGGCGGTGTAGTTTAAATCGCCGTATAGTCCGCCACCGGAACCGACACCGTTGTCACCAAAGAAAAAGTTGCGATGGATTTTGATACGGGAAAAGAAGGTGCCAACGGCGCCATCGTTATAATTCGTACAGGAAATTTCGCAGCGGTGGCATCCTGTGCAGCGTGCACGTTGCGTCACCAGCACTCCTTTCGGCGTGTTAATCAGCCCGACAGTGCCGCTATCGACATCTTCCTGCTTACAGCCAAAAAGTGATAACAGTGCGGGGGCAATGGTTAACCCTGCCAGACCTTTTCCTGATATCCGTAGAAATTCAAGTCGCGTTAAACCACAATCTAAAAATGGACGATCAACCTGGTTCATTTATTTCGCATCCTCTTCGCAAACGCTGTAGCAGCAACACATCCAGTGCTCATGTTTATACGCGCCGGGCAGGCCAAATCGGGCCACTGATGTTGCCGACAACACGTGATATTTTTGCCCTAACCTGATCGCATCAATGACGGTGGTTAAACGGAGTGAATCTTTACCCTCAAGACAGGAATAACCCTTTAGGGTTAGGCGGATAAATAATGTGGTTATTCATAGCCTGTAACCTTGATCGTTATCAAGTAAAAACGGGAAGGAGAATAATTAATGCGGAGTGATATTTATTATCATTAAGGCAGGTTGAAATAGTATTTCATCTGCATTACAAATATTTGTGATTACACCTCCAAATATAAGCGTTTGCTTTAATCGATATATAATATAATACATAACGACAAATACATTTTTCTGCACTTTTTATTTTCAAAGATGAATTATATATATTGATAGAATACCGTGGCAGAATTACAGGGCGGTAGCCTTTCTCCACCGCCCTTTTCAGGATTAACCGGCTAACGCTTTAATCACCGTCTCCATGGCCTGTTTTTCTAACTCACTGCGTTGCACACGCTGATTGGCGAGGGTGGTTCTCAGTACACCGGCAATGACGATATGCTTAGGCTCTTGTCCCAGATCGCGCATTTCCAGTACTACTTTACCAACAACTCTGCACATCTCGCGGTACAGTTCGTCATCTTTGGTCTGATTACCCATATTTGCCTGCTCGTCATTAGCTCAAACCAACAGCATATATCAGTCTGGCTTATTAGACAAAAAATCAATGAAAATCAAATAACTGTCATGAATCTACAGAACCTGCTGGAGTCGGTGAACCAGCTCAGCCAGGCTCCCCGCCTGCATTTTTTCCATCACTCTTGCCCGGTGAACCTCAACGGTACGGACCGCAATATTCATTGCATCTGCGATTTCCCGGTTCATCAACCCTTGTGCCACCAGACCGGCCAGTTGGCGTTCCTTTGGGGTAAGCTGTTGGTAGCAAGCGACAATCTCATGGCGCGTGCATGCCGTAATGGAAACCTGCAGAGCATGTTCCAACGCGACCTGAAGTGGTCCGGCAGAAACCGGCTTTTGCAGAAAATCGACCGCTCCACGTTTCATTTGCGCGACCGCCATCGGTACATCGCCATGCCCGGTAAGAAAGACCACCGCCAGCGTGCTGCCGCGCCGTAGCATCTCGTCATGTACACCTTGTCCATCCAGTCCCGGCATACGCATATCCAGCAATACAACCCCGACCTGATGCAGATTGACCTCGGCCAGGAAGGTTTCTCCGTGCTGCCAGCACCGGACCTCGTATCCCAGACTTTCCAGTAAAAATGCGCAGGCCTGGGTGACGGCTACATCGTCATCCAGCAGATGAATGATCGCCACAATCGCCCCCTTTCTGTGTTGGCTTAAAATGTAATCTTACCGCGACACCCGCCCGACCATCTGGAGCCTGTTGATTGTTGATGCTAATCTCGCCGCCGGCATAGCGAACCAGGCGTTGGCATATGACCAATCCCAGCCCCATTCCTTCTTTGCGGGTAGTCATAAACGGTTGGAACGCTTGATAAAGCTGAGTTTCATCGATTCCCCCGGCGTTATCCTGTACCTGTATGCTGATACCGTCGTCCTCATGTTGAGCGGTAAACCACACCGTGCTGGCCCCTGCCTGAGCGGCGTTAAGCACCAGATTTGCCAGTACTTGTTCCAGCAGAACGCTGGGCAGCGTCAGCGTTAAGTTTGCGCTGACCGTCGTTTGCAGCGTGACGTCAGGGAATTGCTGTGTCATACGCAATAATTGCCACACGTGGTGGACAGCATCACGGATGTTGATCGCCTGCCAGTCATCCGTCATTACTGGATTGCCCTGGGCCTGGCTGGCCCACAGACGCAGATTGCGCAACGTATCGGCCCCCCGCTGTGCCTGAGCATCTATCTGTTCAAGCGCAGGTAACAGCGGATGCTGTTGATCCTGACCGCGCAGGCGAATCAGGCAGCCTTGCGCATAGTGACGGATAGCCGAGAGCGGCTGGTTAAGTTCATGGGCAAACCCGGACGTCATCTCGCCGAGGACGCTCATCTGACGCGCGGTTTCCAGTGCCTGCTCCTGCTTGCGCAACAGCACATTGTTACGCTCCAGCAGCCTGCCGCGACGACGGACCAACAGCATCACCCAGATGTAGTTGAGTGTGAGCAACAGCAGAACCACCGCTGCTGCCCCCATTACCAGTTGATGCTGGATAAACCAGCTTTTGATATCCAGCCACAGTTGACGCTGCTGCGGGTGCTGACGAACGTCACGTAGTAACGTTTCGACCTCGCGGGTCGAGGCGGGAGCTCCCCAGCGAAAAGGCGCATCTTGTGGTGCATTAAACAGAACCCGGGTGACGCGATCGGCAAGTTCATCACTCACTGCGGGCAGTGCGGCGAAGGACCAGTCAGGATAAAGCGGCGTGCTGCTCAGGCAGGGAATCGACGTCGGATGGTTGAGCACCACCTTAAAATCGGCTTTATGGATCAGCCCTTCTTCATCCATTTTTTCCAGCAGACACACCGGCACAATTACAGCCTGAACGGCTTTCTCACGCAATAAATACACTAACGCATCGGCAGGAAAACCCGTGAACCTCAGGCGCAAATCGCGCTCCGGGCGCAATCCCGCATCGATAAGCGCTTTATAACCCAGCAAATAGCCGCCAAATGCCTGGGCATCGATCGCCCCAACCGTTTTGCCGATCAGATCGTGTGCCGACGCGATCTCTCCGTCACGCCTGACCAGGATCGCACTACCAATCACATTGCTGGTCGCTTTTCCGCCGCGGGTGGAGCGTAAGGATGCCAGCCAGCGTAGCGCTGCGCGGTTGTTTAACTGCACAAACTGCGCCGGATTGGTCACCACAAACTGCACGGTTCCCCGGTTCACGGCATCTTGCATCTGGTGCAGGTCCAACGGTTGAATATGAAACCGTTCACCGGCGATTTGCTGATTCAGCAGGTTTTCCAGCGGCTGCCAGTGATTACGTGTGGTGACCTCCCCACGCATGGCTAAGACGCCAATGTTCCATGTCTGCGCCCAGGCCGCTCCGCTCAGCATCCACAACGCTGCCAGCACCGTCAGGCAATGTACTACTTTACATCTCACGCCATTATCCCTGTCATTTATGTTGTTTTAGATCAACAACAAGCCGGGTATGTGGTTAACCACAATAGAGTACCCCCCGCCACGATTTTTACACTGTAAATCATCAAGATTCTTTATTCATCACACGCAAACCAACGGCGTGACCAATGTTTCGTTGTTGCATTGTGACGGGAGAAAATATGGACAGCAGTAAACGGCAGTTTCTCCAGCAACTGGGCGTTCTGACCGCAGGCGCATCCCTGGTTCCCCTGGCTCAGGCCGAGTTTCCCTTCTCGCCAGAACGCCACGAGGGGTCGCGCCAGCATCGCTACGCCATGTTGATTGATCTGCGGCGGTGTATCGGCTGTCAGGCCTGTACCGTCAGTTGCGCCATTGAAAACCAGACGCCTCAGGGCGCGTTTCGTACCAACGTCAACCAGTATCAGGTACAGGTTGAGGGTCAGCAAAGCGTCACCAACGTGCTGCTGCCGCGCCTGTGTAACCATTGCGATAACCCACCTTGTGTGCCCGTTTGTCCCGTGCAGGCCACCTTTCAGCGCGAAGATGGCATTGTAGTGGTCGACAATACGCGCTGTGTGGGCTGTGCCTACTGCGTGCAAGCCTGCCCATACGATGCTCGGTTTATTAACCATGAAACGCAGACTGCCGACAAATGCACATTTTGCGTGCACCGCCTGGAAGCCGGGCTGCTCCCGGCCTGCGTGGAGTCCTGTGTGGGTGGCGCGCGCATCATTGGCGACATCAACGATCCGCACAGCCGGATTTCACGCATGCTGCACGAACACCATGACACCATCAAAGTCCTGAAACCGGAAAGCGGCACCTCGCCTCACGTGTTCTATCTGGGGCTAGATGACGCCTTCGTCACCCCGTTGATGGGACGTGCTCAACCCGCTCTGTGGCAGGAGGTTTAAATGACCCATTCACTGATTATCGAAGAGGTGCTGGCCCATCCGCAGGAAATAAGCTGGTTGCCCTGGGCGGTACAGTATTTCTTTTTCATTGGCATTGCCGCCTGCGCGGCGCTGTTCGCCTGCGTGCTCCACTGGCGTAAAAAAGCGCAGCCGCAGCTAGAAAACCTGACGCTGCTGATCGCCCTGACCTGTGCCATCACCGCCCCACTGGCGCTGACCGCGGATCTGCACCAGACCGCGCGCGTCTGGCATTTCTATGCCTATCCGACACCGTGGTCATGGATGCCGTGGGGGGCACTGTTTTTACCGTTGTTCACCGGGTTTCTCGGGCTGTGGTTTCTGGCGCAGCAGTTCAAACGGTTTACGCATAAAAGTTACAGCGTCACTAGATGGCTAGCTGTGGGCAGCGCGCTCTCAGCCATTGGATTATTGGTGTATACCGGCCGCGAAGTCTCCGTCGTGCAGGCGCGTCCCATCTGGTTCAGCTATGCCTTCCCGCTGGCGATGTTCCTCAGCGCGCTGCAAACCTTCTTCGCCCTGCTTATCGCCAGCATAAACCGCGACAGCACACTGCCGCGCAAGCTGGCATGGGGGCAGATTGTCACGTTGATCGCCCTGGCCATTGTGATGGCGTGGTGGGTGAGCGGCGATACGCTTTCCGGCTCAGCGATTCGCCAGTGGCTGGATGTCGCCGCGTCTGCACGACACTACGCCATCGGCTGGGTAGTGCTGTGGGCTGTCTCACTGGCACTTTGCGGATGGGTGTTACGTCACCCATCGTCATTACCGCTGCGTATTACGCTGGCCTTCAGCGCCATGGCGCTGTGCTGGCTGATGCGCTGGACGATACTGATTCAGGTGCAGACCATCCCCAAATTTAACGCGCAATTTAATCCGTACTCCCTGCCCGGCGGCACAGATGGCTGGCTGGCCATTGTAGGCACCTTTGGCCTGTGGGTTGCGCTACTCATTATTGTTCATGAAGGCCTCAACGCGATCGCAAGGAGAATGCAACATGGCTAATTTAACCCGTCGTCAGTGGCTTAAAGTTGGTCTCGCCGTTGGCGGGATGGTGACCTTTGGCCTGAGTTATCGGGATGTGGCAAAGCGCGCGATTGACGGTTTGCTGGATGGCACCTCGGGGAAAATCACCCGCGATCGCATCTTCGGCAATGCGCTGATCCCCGAAGCCAACGCCCAACCGCGCTGGCAGCAGGATCCGCAGCAGGTGATCGCCATGACCCAGTGCTTCGGCTGCTGGACCCAGTGCGGTGTGCGAGTCCGCGTCGACAGCAAAGCGGGGAAAGTTCTGCGCATTGCGGGCAACCCCTACCACCCACTGTCGCATGAACATCACATTGATTCGTCGGTTCCGTTTGCCACTGCAATGGAACAACTGGCGGGCGAAAGCGGTCTTGATGCGCGTTCCACCGCCTGCGCCCGGGGCGCAACCCTGCTCGAAGGCCTGTACAGCCCGCTGCGAATTCTGGAGCCGATGAAGCGCGTCGGTAAACGTGGCGAAGGTAAATGGCAGCGCATCAGCTTTGAACAGCTCATCAAAGAGGTGGTGGAAGGCGGCGACCTGTTTGGTGAAGGTCACATTGACGGCCTGCGGGCCATCCACGACCCCATCACCCCGTTAGATGCTAAGCACCCCGGCTTTGGCCCGAAATCCAATCAACTGCTGGTCACCAATACCAGCGACGAGGGACGCGATACGTTTATCCGCCGTTTCGCACTGAACAGTTTTGGTAGTAAAAACTTCGGCGCGCACGGTGCGTATTGTGGGCTAGCGTATCGGGCCGGTTCCGGCGCGCTAATGGGCGATCTGGATAAAAACACCCACGTCAAACCGGACTGGGATAACGTTGAGTTCGCGTTATTTATGGGCACCTCCCCGGCGCAGTCCGGCAACCCGTTTAAGCGCCAGGCTCGCCAACTCGCCAGCGCCCGCTTACGCAATGATTTCGAGTATGTCGTTGTCGCACCCGCCCTGCCATTAACCACGGTACTGGCTGACGATCGCGGTCACTGGCAGCCTGTGCACCCGGGGAGCGACTCGGCGCTGGCAATGGGAATGATCCGCTGGATCATCGAAAAGCAGCGTTACAACGCCGATTACCTCGCCATCCCTGGTGTCCAGGCCATGCAACAGGCCGGAGAAAAAAGCTGGACCAACGCCACGCATCTGGTGATTACCGATGAGATCCCAACGCTTGCCGGACAGCATCTCACGCTCGCCCATCTGAACACCGACGCGCCTGGCGAACCGCTGGCCGTTAACGAGGCCGGTGACATGGTAGCAGCCAGCAGCTGTCAACGCGCACAGCTGTTCGTGACCCGCGAAGTAACGCTGGCCGACGGGCAAACCGTGACGGTCAAAAGCGGATTCCAGCGTCTGAAAGAGTCTGCCGAAAAGCTGTCACTGGCGCAATACAGCCAGCAGTGCGGCGTGTCGGAGGCAAAAATAGGCGCGCTGGCGGACGCCTTTACCCGTCACGGGCGTAAAGCGGCGGTGATCACCCACGGCGGGATGATGGCAGGCAACGGATTTTACAACGCCTGGGCGGTGATGATGCTGAATGCGCTGATTGGCAACCTCAGCCTCGAAGGCGGGGTCTTTGTGGGCGGCGGTAAATTCAACGGTGCCACTGACGGACCGCGCTACAATATGGACAGTTTCGCCGGAAAGGTGAAGCCGAAAGGCCTGAGCATCGCGCGCAGTAAAACCGCCTATGAATCCTCGGAAGAGTACCGTAATAAAGTGGCTGCCGGACAATCGCCCTTCCCGGCGAAAGCCCCATGGTATCCGTTTGTCGCCGGGCAGTTGACCGAATTACTCGTCTCGGCGCTCGAAGGCTACCCGTATCCGCTAAAAGCCTGGATCTCCAACATGACCAACCCGTTTTACGGCATTGCGGGGCTGCGTGGCGTAGCGGAAGAAAAGCTCAAAGATCCGGCGCGTCTGCCGCTATTTATTGCCATTGATGCTTTTATGAACGAAACCACCGCGCTGGCGGACTATATTGTCCCGGATACCCACAACTTCGAAAGCTGGGGATTCAGCGCCCCGTGGGCAGGCGTGGCGAGCAAGGCCACCACCGCCCGCTGGCCGATTGTTGCACCCGCCACCAGCAAAACCGCCGACGGCCAACCAGCATCCATGGAGTCATTTTGCATCGCGGTGGCAAAACGCATTGGGCTGCCGGGCTTTGGCGATAACGCCATTACCGATCCGCAGGGCAATCACTATCCGCTGAACCGCGCGGAAGATTACTACCTGCGACTGGCCGCCAACATTGCGTTTATGGGTAAGGCGCCGGTCGCCGAAGCCGCGCCGGAAGATATCTCGCTGACCGGCGTGACGCGGATCCTGCCGGTCATCACCGACACGCTAAAAGCCGACGAAGTTCGTCGCGTGGCGTTTGTCTACTCGCGCGGTGGTCGTTTTGCGCCAGATAAGAGTGGCCGCACCGATAACCGCGTCGGTAATGCGTGGGAGAAACCTCTGCAAATCTGGAACGCGGATGTCGCCGCACACCGCCATGCGATCACCGGCGAGCGCTACAGCGGCTGTCCGGCCTGGTATCCTTCCCGCCTGTCCGACGGGCGTTCGGTGGACGAATTGTTTCCGCAGCAGGAATGGCCGCTGAAGATGATCTCCTTTAAGTCCAATACTATGTCCAGCGCCTCGGCGGTGATCCCACGTCTTCACCATCTCAAGCCTGTGAATCTGGTGGCGCTCAACCCGCAGGACGGCGCGCGTTATGGTGTGTCACACGGCGACACGGTGCGCATCATCACGCCGGGTGGACACGCACAAGCGCAGGTCAGCCTGCTCAACGGCGTTATGCCGGGCGTTATCGCAATTGAACATGGCTACGGACATAAAGAAATGGGGGCAGCACAGCATACGCTTGACGGAGAGCCGATGGCGTTTGATGAAAAGATTAAATCGGGGATTAATATTAACGATTTGGGTTTTGCCGACCCGACGCGTCAGGTGGCCAATACCTGGCTGGACTGGGTCTCAGGAGCGTCTGTGCGCCAAGGGCTACCGGCGAGAATCGAGCGAGTGCAACTCTAGCGCCGGATGGCAACGCTACTGCGTTTTACCCAGCCTACAGACGTTGTAGGCCGGGTAAGGCGAAGCCGCCACCCGGCAGAAAGTGGATCAGTTATTTACCGGGATCACCGCGCCTTTATATTTGGTGCGAATCCAGTCCTGAATTTCTTTTGAGTGCAGTGCGTCAACCAGCGCCACAATATCCTTTTTCTTCTCATCGCCGCGATGCACGGTAATGATGTTGGCATACGGGTTGTTTTCGCCGCTTTCGACAGCAATCGGATCTTTCACCGGATCCAGCCCGGCATCGATAGCGTAGTTGGCGTTGATCACCACTGCATCTCCTTCATCGTTGTTATACATCTGCGGCAACAGTGCCGCTTCAACGTTAGGCAGGAACTTCAGCTTTTTCGGGTTCTCAACGATGTCGCTGATGCGCGCGGTGACTTTATCAACGCCTGGCTTGAGCTTAATCACACCCTCTTTTTCGAAAATCGACAGAATGCGCCCTTCTTCGGACACCGCATCACGCATGATGATCTTTCCGCCCTCCGGCAGGTCCTTCAGCGACTTTACCTTTTTAGAATAGATACCAATCGGCTCAATGTGAATCGCCCCGGCGCTGACGAAATCATAGGTCTTATCACCCGCATGATCCTTCAGTACGCTGTTCAGGTACGGAATATGCTGGAAGTAGTTGGCGTCAATCTCACGCCCCGCCAGCGCGGTGTTTGGCAGAATGTAGTCCTGGAACGGTTTAATCTCCAGCTCGATCCCCTGCTTTGCCAGGATCGGTTTCGCCTGTTCGAGGATCTCAGCGTGCGGCACGTTGGACGCGCCCACGGTCAGCGTATCTGCCCACGACGCAAAGCTCAGGGCGCTTAAGGTGGCGGCGGCGAGTAATGTCAGTGATTTTTTCATGATAATGGTTTCCGTATTTTATTAGCGTTTATCTAACAGAGAGGTGATCACATCGCCGCAAAACTGGATGATGAAGACAATAACCAGAATGGTCACCGTCGCCACCAGCGTAACGTCGCTGTGGTTGCGCTGGAATCCTTCCAGATAAGCCAAATTCCCTAAACCACCGGCACCAATCACACCAGCCATTGCGCTGTAGCTAACCAGGGCAATCAGCGTCACGGTGATACCGGACACCAGAGCGGGTGATGATTCCGGCAGTAAAACCCGAAAAATAAGCGTACTCAGACGTGCCCCCATGGAGCGGCTCGCTTCAATAACGCCTTTATCTACTTCACGCAGGGCAATTTCGACCAGACGGGCATAGAACGGTGCGGCACCCACGATCAGCGCGGGTAGCGCGGCGTTGGCACCAAGAATGGTGCCTACCAGCGTTTTAGTCACCGGGATCAGCAGCACGATCAAAATGATGAACGGGATTGAGCGGAAAATATTCACGATCAACGAGATGGCGCTGTACAGCGTGCGGTTCTGATACAGGCCGCCACGCGCGGTCAGAAATAGCGCCAGTCCGAGCGCAATACCCAGTACAAAGGTCGCCACACCGGAAAGCGCGGTCATGTAGAGCGTTTCCTGAGTTGCCGCGAACAGTTGGTCCCATTTCAGATGGGGAAACAGGGAATCAGCCATGTTGGATAACCTCGCCGTCAACGTCGCTGTGGCGCAGATCGGCCAGAATATTGTTGAGTTGTTCTTCAGTGGCCACCACGTGCACCCACAGTTGACCAAACGCGCCATGGGCGGTTTGCGTCATCTTGCCGTGCAGAATGTTAAACGGCAGGCCGTAGCGCAGCGTCAGCTCCCCGACCACCGGCCGATGGGTACGCTGTCCGGTAAACGTTAACTTAATCACCGCACCGCCGAGTTCGCTTGCCAGTTGCGGATTAAACTCATCTTCCTCGGCATATTGACTTACCTGACGGACAAACTGACGGGTGATCGGCTGCTGCGGGTGGCTAAACACGCTGAGCACATCGCCCTCTTCAACCACTTTGCCGTTCTCCATCACCGCCACGCGATCGCAAATTTTGCGCACCACGTGCATCTCATGGGTGATCAGCACAATGGTTAATTTGAAACGCCGGTTAATATCGAGCAGCAAATCCAGGATTTGATCGGTGGTTTGCGGATCCAGCGCGGAAGTGGCTTCGTCGCACAACAGCACGTCCGGGTTGTTCGCCAGCGCACGAGCAATCCCGACACGCTGTTTTTGCCCACCGCTGAGCTGCGACGGCCAGGCGTTTTCTCGACCATCCAGCCCGACCAATGTAATCAGTTCGGCCACACGTGCTTTAATTTTTGCTTTTGGTACACCGGCGATTTGCATTGAGAAGGCAATGTTTTCGCTGACGGTCCGCGACCACAGCAGATTAAAGTGCTGAAACACCATGCTGATTTTCAGTCGTGCCTGGCGTAACGATTCCCCGCGCGCCGTGGAGATATCGTGACCATTGACGGTCACACTGCCGGAAGTTGGCTGTTCAAGGCCGTTAAGCAGGCGAATCAGGGTGCTCTTACCGGCACCGCTGTAGCCAATAATTCCGTAAATCTGCCCCTGTTCAACCGTTAGGTTGACGTTATCGACAGCGGTAATAGCAAGCCTGCCTGGCGTAAACACTTTCGAAATATTTTTCAGGACAATCATGTCGTTTGGGTATCCGCTGCTGCTTATCGTTATCCTGCTAACGCTTTTGGCTGTTTAGCAGTATGGATGTCCAAACGAGTGTAATCAGGGAAATGGGCTTTTGATATGAATTAAAAAGAATTTGATATAACTTTAAGGAATAACTGTTTTGCACTATTGTCGTTTGCAAGAGCCGGGAATGAAGAACCTCGTGTTGTTGCGCAACAGACCACCGCTGCGGACAACCTCTTTATCCATAGCAATGAACAAATTCGTGAATATTTTTTCGTGAAACTGCACAGAACGCTTTTGAAACACCGTTTCCATTTTCCTTTTAGATAATTTTCAGCGTATAATGCGCGCCAATTGTCTCTTGAATGGTTTCAGCACATTGACCTGTAAAACTCAACGACTACAAAACTCTCCTACCCGTTGGGCTGAAACGCAAGCACACATTCCTCTGCACGCTCTTTCGATGTCACCTATCCTTAGAGCGAGGCATCACAACTTTCGTAACTCAGGTTTAGCTTCCCATCCGTGCGCGACGGAAGCCAGATTTCCATATCCTTCTCAACTTAAAGACTAAGACTGTCATGAAAAAGACGAAAATTGTTTGCACCATCGGTCCGAAAACCGAATCCGAAGAGATGTTAACCAAAATGCTGGACGCGGGCATGAACGTCATGCGTCTGAACTTCTCCCACGGCGATTACGCAGAACACGGTCAGCGCATTAAGAACTTGCGCAACGTGATGAGCAAGACCGGCAAGAAAGCGGCCATCCTGCTCGACACCAAAGGTCCGGAAATCCGTACCATTAAACTGGAAGGCGGTAACGACGTTTCTCTGAAAGCGGGTCAGACCTTCACGTTCACCACCGACAAATCTGTCGTAGGTAACAACGAAATCGTTGCTGTTACTTATGAAGGCTTCACCAATGACCTGTCCGTTGGCAACACCGTGCTGGTTGACGATGGTCTGATCGGCATGGAAGTTACCGCAATCGAAGGTAACAAAGTTATCTGTAAAGTGCTGAACAACGGCGACCTGGGCGAAAACAAAGGCGTTAACCTGCCGGGCGTTTCTATCGCGCTGCCAGCACTGGCTGAAAAAGACAAACAGGACCTGATCTTCGGTTGCGAGCAAGGCGTTGACTTCGTTGCGGCGTCCTTTATCCGTAAACGTTCTGACGTCATTGAAATTCGTGAGCACCTGAAAGCGCACGGCGGCGAAAACATTCAGATCATCTCCAAAATCGAAAACCAGGAAGGCCTGAACAACTTCGACGAGATCCTCGAAGCGTCTGACGGCATCATGGTTGCACGTGGCGATCTGGGCGTAGAAATCCCGGTTGAAGAAGTTATCTTCGCGCAGAAGATGATGATCGAAAAATGCGTACGCGCACGTAAAGTGGTTATCACCGCGACTCAGATGCTGGACTCCATGATCAAAAACCCACGTCCGACCCGTGCTGAAGCCGGTGACGTGGCAAACGCCATCCTCGACGGTACTGATGCAGTCATGCTGTCTGGTGAATCCGCTAAAGGTAAATACCCGCTGGAAGCCGTTTCTATCATGGCAACCATCTGCGAACGTACCGACCGCGTGATGACCAGCCGTCTGGACAACAGCCATGACAACCGCAAACTGCGTATTACCGAAGCCGTTTGCCGTGGTGCTGTAGAAACCGCTGAAAAACTGGAAGCTCCGCTGATCGTCGTAGCGACCCAGGGTGGTAAATCCGCTAAAGCCGTACGTAAATACTTCCCGAACGCGACCATTCTGGCGCTGACCACCAACGAAGTGACTGCGCGTCAGCTGGTTCTCAGCAAAGGCGTGGTGCCGCACTTGGTGAAAGAAATCGCTTCTACTGATGATTTCTACCGTCTGGGTAAAGAAGTTGCGCTGCAGTTAGTTGAGCGCGGCCTGGCACAGAAAGGTGACGTTGTAGTGATGGTTTCCGGTGCGCTGGTACCGAGCGGCACCACCAACACGGCATCTGTTCACGTGCTGTAATAATTCCATCGGGAATTAATTTGCCTAAAAAGCGCCCTTGCGGCGCTTTTTTTATTTCCGCGATAGCTACTATTAATAAAAAATCAAATCGGATTTCACTATCTAATTAGAGATTATCTAAGATGAATCCGATGGAAGCTTTCTGTTTTCACTCGGGTTTTTAGCCGTTTTTGCACAATTCGATGCTTCTTTGAGCGAACGATCAAAAATAAGTGCATTCGCATCAAAAAAATATTCTCAACCTAAAAAGCTTTGTGTAATACTTGTAACGCTACATGGAGATTAACTCAATCTAGAGGGTATTAATAATGAATCGTACTAAACTGGTACTGGGCGCGGTAATCCTGGGTTCTACTCTGCTGGCAGGTTGCTCCAGCAATGCTAAAATCGATCAGCTGTCTTCTGACGTTCAGACTCTGAACGCTAAAGTTGACCAGCTGAGCAACGACGTGAACGCAATGCGTTCCGACGTTCAGGCTGCTAAAGATGACGCAGCACGCGCTAACCAGCGTCTGGACAACGCAGCTACTAAATACCGTAAGTAATAGTATCTGTGTAATAGAAATGGCGCACATTGTGCGCCATTTTTTTTGCCCTTCATTCCTCCTTCCCTGTTACTGCATCGTCCGCACGTCCCCTGCTTCTGGCAATCCATTCTGTGCCGACTTCACCTCTGGCCCGTTGGCCACAATCGGTGCCTGCCCGGCCGTAACGGTAACCGGATAACCTGCCCGACGATACAGCGCCCGATCCACCAGCCCCAGGTCTACGGCTTTACTGTCTTTAAACTGGGTAAAACCGGCTGGCAGTACATACGGCATGGTCTGTACGTTTTGTTCTTCCTCTGGCGACAAAGGTCGGTGCACTTCAACATAACGCATGCCGTTAGGCTCGATGGCGTACTTTATCGGCTCATTAATCACTCTGACCGGCGTGCCGGTTCTGACCTGAGCAAACAGGGCTTTGATGTCCGGCGCGTTCATGCGAATACAGCCAGAGCTGACGCGCAGGCCTACACTGTCGGGTGCGCTGGTACCGTGGATGAGGTATTCACCGTTTCCATGCGCCAGACGCAGCGCAAAGCGTCCTAACGGATTATTGGGCCCGGCGGGCACTACAGGGGGTAGCGTAATGCCGCGCTCCAGAGAACGCTTACGGATGCCTGGTGTTGGGGTCCATGTAGGGTTAGGGATTTTCTGTCCCACCCGAGTTTCCATCACCGGGGTCTCCAGTCCCTGTAAACCAATGCCAATCGGGAATACCTGAACAATATTCTCTCCCGGCGGGAAATAATACAGACGCAATTCTGCCAGATTAACAATAATACCTTCGCGCGGCGCATCCGGTAACAGCAGTTGCGAAGGAATCGTAATCAGGGTGCCGGGGCTGGGTACCGGGGCGATCGTATTATTCGCTTCGAGGATCAGCATCGCGGCGGTATCAAACCGGCGGGCTATTGCCTGCAAGTTTTTATCGCCTTCCTGCACGGTGTAGGTTTGATTCTGCCCGACAAGACGACTGTTCGCCGCAGGCAAAGGATAATCGACCGCCCAGGCGGCCTGTATAGCGCTGTAAGCGCCAATTAGCATTAGAGTAATAATAGACGCGCGTTTCATACTCACTCACCCCCCTGGCGTTATTGCCGGATAACGGCTGCTGCGGTATCCGGCCGACGAGTCATTGCATAAATCTGCTCAGCGTTATCTTGCAAGGTTTGCCGGATAACGTGTTTTATCAGTTTAGCTAAGAGTTGCCGCTTGCGTACGAATAGCGCGAATCATCGCTTCCAGCCCCTGTGAACGCGATGGCGTGAGATGTTGCGTCAGTGCCATTTTCTCGAACCACGGACGCACATCAAAACGCACAATATCTTCGGCAGTCATTCGATCATATAAAATGAATACCACAGCAATCAGTCCTTTCACAATTGCCGCATCACTGTCGCCCTGTAATTCAATAATTCCGTCAGCATTCTGACGCATTGTTATCCATACCTGACTCTGACAGCCCTGAATACTATTTTTCTCACAGCGATCATCAGCATTTAATTCTGGTAAACGCTGACCTAATTCAATGATATACAGATACTTCTCTTCCCAGTTCGCGCAGCGCAGAAAATTACGCAACAACTTTTCTTTATCCGGTAGCGCAGCCATACCCCCTCCCTGTTATCCCAATAAGTGATGAATACGTTTAAGTCCCGTTACCAGTCGATCCACCTCTTCCTGAGTGTTGTACATGGCAATCGAGGCCCGGCACATCGCAGGGACGTTATAATATGCCATCAACGGCATGGCGCAGTGGTGCCCGGTGCGTACGGCAATACCGTAGTTATCAAGAAAACTACCCACGTCGTAGGCGTGGTGTTTACCGAGGTTAAACGCGATGACGCCCAGACGCTCCTGCGGACCGTACAACGTCAGATCCGGCACACTGGCCAGCTGTTCTAGCGCGTAGCACATCATGAACTGCTCGTACTCGCTGATGTTATCCAGACCCAGCGCACTCACATATTCAATGGCAGCGCCCAGGCCGATAATACCGCCGGTATTGGGCGTTCCCGCTTCAAAACGCCACGGCGCTTTCGTCCAGGTGGTTCCCTGGCTCAGGCTAACCGTTGCTATCATTGAACCCCCGCCTTCCCAGGGCGGCATCTCCTGCAACAGCGACTCACGGGCATACAGCACGCCAATGCCGGTGGGTCCATACAGCTTATGGGCGGAGAAAACATAAAAGTCGCAATCCAGCGCCTGCATGTCTACTTTATGGTGCATCACCGCCTGCGCGCCATCGACCAGCACTTTTGCCCCGTGCTGATGCGCCAGCGCAATCATCTCTGCTAACGGGTTTTCGGTACCCAGCACGTTGGATACATGGGTAATCGCCAGCAGTTGGGTGCGTTCGTCGAACAGAGTTGGCAGAGTATCCAACTGCAAGGTGCCATCAGCATTCAGGGGGATGACACGCAGCTCAGCACCCACGCGGGCACACAGCATCTGCCATGGCACGATGTTGGCGTGGTGTTCCATCTCACTGATGATGATGTTATCCCCCGCCCGCACATTGCTGGTGCCCCAACTGTTGGCTACCAGATTAATGCCCTCGGTCGTGCCACGCACAAATACCAGTTCTTCAGCGGAGCGGGCATTAATAAACAGCGACGCCAGCTTACGCACATTCTCCATTTTTTCCGTCGCCTGGGCGCTTAGGGTATGAATACCACGGTGAACCGCCGCATAGCCATGGCGGTAAAACTCAGCTTCGGCATCAATCACCTGATTCGGCTTTTGCGCGCTGGCAGCGCTGTCCAGATACGCCAGCGGCAGGCCGTTCACTTCACGGGTCAGGACCGGAAAATCGGCCCGCACTTTTTCAATCGGAAATGTCATGCTACGCCTCCCGGCAGGCGTTGGGCTATACGCGCCAGAACCTGTTGTTTAAGCGTTTCATCGCTCAGGGCTTCCGTCAGCTCAGCGGCAAACGCATAGAGAATCATCTGTTGAGCATCTTGCTGGCCTATCCCACGCGAGCGCAGATAGAACATCTGCTCATCGTCGATCCGCCCTACCGTCGCGCCGTGGCTGCATTTCACGTCATCGGCATAGATTTCCAGTTGCGGTTTGGTGTCCACTTCCGACAGCTTACCGAGCAGCAAATTATTGTTCGTCATCTGTCCGTCGGTTTTAATCGCGTGCTGCGCAACGTTGATCAGACCATTGAACACCGCCCGACCTTTATCGCTGACGATGGTTTTATGCAGTTGGCGGCTGTTGCAATAGCCTTTGTTATGCTCAAGCCAGGTGCGGGTATCGCAGACTTCGTTTTTCACCGGCATCGCCAGACTGTTAATCCGCAGCGTGGTGTTTTCGCCGTTCAGTTGGGTGCTGGTGTTATGGCGCAACACCGCGTCGCCGAGCAAAAAGCTGTGGCTCACCGCCGTAGCATCTGCGCCCAACTGAATGTCGTTATGGGCGAAGTGATGGCTGACCGGGTTCTCAAACGCCAGCTTGATATGCTGCAAGTGGGCATTGGCCGCCACGTTCATCGTAACGCGCGCGCCGGTAAAGTGCTTCAGCGCATTGAGGCTGACAAAATGTTCGATGATGGTGGCTTCTGCGCCCTCCGCCAGTTCAAGGTGGTGGCGATAATGCGCGGTATTGACGTCATCGCCCGCCACTCCCTGGGTGATGTGCATCAACAGTAGCGGTTTCGCCGGGCGCTGATTACGCTTCACCTTGATATGCGTCACACTGCGCGACAGGCTTTCCGTCAGATGCAGAAAAACCTCTGGCTGAATCGGTGCCGGTAGCGACAGGTGCGCATCGTCAACGGTAATGTCAAAGCCGCTACCGTCCGTGCTGTCGCTAAGCGCTTCGCAGAATTGCCCGTCGACAAACACCAGACGCACAGCATCAATGCCAGCGGCTAACGCCTCGCACTGCGCCGGGGTTATCGCGGCAAGATGACTAACAAACTGGCTACTGGTTAATCCTTCCAGCGGCGTGTATTTCCAGTCTTCATGCTTACGCGTAGGCAGCCCAAGACGCAGCATCTGCTGTAAGTGCTGCTGCGCGTGCTGCGAGCGGGTTTCGCCCTGTGACTCAAACAAGTGATGCCACTGCTGCAGCACATTACTGCTGTTCACTAAGCCAGCCATATCCTTGCTCCTCCAGCTGTTTAACCAGCGTGAAATCGCCGGACTTAACAATGCGTCCCTGATACAAAACATGGACGTAATCGGGTTTGATATAGTCGAGGATGCGCTGATAGTGGGTGACAATAATGAATGAACGCTTGCCGTCGCGCAGCGAATTGACGCCATCAGCGACAATTTTTAGCGCATCAATATCCAACCCCGAATCAGACTCGTCGAGAATGCACAGCTGAGGCTCCAGCACCGCCATCTGCAAAATATCATTGCGTTTTTTCTCACCGCCGGAGAAACCGACGTTTACCGAGCGGGTGAGCAAATCCTCCGGCATTTTCAACAGCGCGATTTTCTCCTCCATCAAATCCTGGAAGTCGAATCGATCCAGTGCGTCTTCGCCACGGTAACCGCGCACTGCATTAAGCGCGGTTTGCAGGAAAAACTGATTGCTGACGCCGGGAATTTCCACCGGGTATTGAAACGCCATAAAGATGCCTTCACCGGCCCGGTCTTCCGGCGACAGTTCCAGTAAATCTTTACCGTTAAATTCCACCGTTCCCCCGGTGACGGCATAATCATCACGCCCGGCCAATGTTGCCGACAGCGTGCTTTTTCCTGAACCGTTCGGTCCCATAATGGCGTGAACTTCACCCGGGCGGACCTCCAGGCTCAGCCCGCGCAGGATCGCCTTCTCTTCGACGCTGACCTGTAAATCTTTAATGCTTAACATGTGCTTTCCTTAAATTTTAACCGACGCTGTGTTCAAGGCTGATGGCGAGAAGTTTTTGCGCTTCAACAGCGAACTCCAGCGGCAGTTCAGAGAACACGTCTTTACAGAACCCGTTGACGATCATCGAGATGGCGTCTTCTTCGCTGATACCGCGCTGCAGACAGTAGAACAGCTGATCTTCACCAATACGTGAGGTGGTGGCTTCGTGTTCAAGATGGGCGCTGTTGTTGCGACACTCTACGTACGGGAAGGTGTGCGCCCCGCAGTCCGCACCAATCAGCATCGAGTCACACTGGGTATAGTTACGGGCGTTGGTGGCCGTCGGCATGATTTTTACCAGGCCGCGATAGCTGTTCTGGCTGTGCCCGGCGGAGATCCCTTTCGAGATAATGGTCGATTTGGTGTTCTTGCCGATGTGGATCATCTTGGTGCCGGTATCGGCCTGCTGATGACCGCTGGTCAACGCAACGGAGTAGAATTCGCCGATGGAGTTATCGCCGCGCAAAATACAGCTGGGGTATTTCCAGGTGATGGCCGAGCCAGTTTCCGACTGGGTCCACGACATTTTGCTGTTTTCGCCTTCACACAGTGCACGTTTGGTCACGAAGTTCAGAATGCCGCCGGTGTTGCCATCGCCAGGGAACCAGTTTTGCACCGTCGAGTATTTCACTTCAGCATCTTTGTGGATGATCACTTCCACCACCGCCGCGTGCAGCTGATAGCTGTCGCGCACCGGAGCAGAACATCCTTCAATGTAGCTGACGTAGCTGCCTTCATCCGCCACCAGGATAGTGCGTTCAAATTGCCCGGTTTTTTCCGCATTAATACGAAAATAGGTGGAAAGCTCCATTGGGCAGCGTACGCCTTTCGGCACATAGATAAACGTACCGTCTGAGGCAACCGCCGCATTCAGCGCGGCAAAGAAATTGTCGTTGCCCGGCACCACCGTGCCGAGATATTTTTTCACCAGTTCCGGGTGATCATGAATGGCCTCACCGAACGAGCAGAAAATAATGCCTTGCTCAGCCAGCTTTTCACGATAGGTGGTCGCCACCGATACCGAGTCAAAAATGGCATCGACCGCCACTTCTCGCCCTTCACGTACCGGCACGCCAAGTTGTTCGAAAGCGTCCTCAACCTCTTTACTTAAAAACGCATTCGCGCCCGTTTGCTGTACCGCTCCCGGCTCTGAGGCGCAGGTCTCATCGCAGTTGCCGCAGGAAGGTGCGGAGTAATAGCTGTAATCCTGATAATTCAGCTTATCGTAATGCGCTTTTAACCAGTGCGGCTCCTCCATCGTCAGCCACGCCTTAAACGCATCCAGGCGAAATGCCAGCATCCAGTCCGGTTCGTTGCGTTTCGCGGAAATCGCCCGCACGACCTCTTCATTGATGCCCTTCGCCAGTTCATCAGTTTTTAGTTGGGTGAAGAATCCCTCTTTATAATTGAGGTGTCCGCCAGCCCAGGTGTTGACATCGTCAGTTGCTTCAGTGTTACGCGACATAGTACCGCCTATACCCCAAAACTTTCGCCACAGCCGCATTCGTTCTGGGCTTTCGGGTTATGAAATTTAAATAACTGATTTAATCCTTCACGAACAAAATCGACTTCGGTTCCGTCAATAAACGGCATCGCCTGTAACGGCACATACAGCCTGGCGCCATCGGTTTCGAACACCAGATCGTCTTTTTCCGGTTGGCTGACGGTATCCAGCACATAGCCAAACCCCGCACATCCTGTTTGCTTCACGCCTAACCGCACGCCCAGCATATCGGGCTGTTTCGCCACCAGCTCACGAATATGCGCCGCTGCGGCTGACGTTAACGTCAACCCACGCCATGCAAAATCGTTCGGATTAAATGTTCCTGAATGCAATTCCATAGGGTTACCTCGAGTCATTAACCTGCACGCTACAACACCATGTTAGTGATAATGATTATCACTTCAACCCCTGATCAGCAGGGGCATTCGGGTTAACCGCCCTTTTTGGTTACTTTTATTAAGCATAGACCCTGCGGCGAGGGTTTACAGAGAGGGATTATTTTGTTCAATGCTTTGATAAATAATGGGTTACAAACCGTTAATCGTTCAGCATGGTAAAACGCAAAAAGATGTATAGAAAATGTCTATTTAAGAGATAGGGGAAAGACAGAGAAATAGAGGTAACCGCGTGCAAAACGGCAGACAGACAATAAAAAAACCCTTAAGGCTGCTCTATTAGCAGGCTTAAGGGTTCCGACCCCATCCGGCGCTTATCTCCGGCACTCACGATGGCTTAGCTCTTGAAGGGGCGATAAGAATAGTCTCACGACCTGACGCCGTGTTTTTAACACAAACTGCGGTTTGTCTGATTTACAGGCAGACCCAGCTCACATATTCAGACCAGAATCTCATGCAGGGCATCCAATAGCAGACGCAGCCCTGCCGGTTGATGCTCACGAGACAGGTATAAGCCGTAAATTGGCAGACGTCGCGGCTTGAGTTGGGGCAAAAGCCGGATCAACTGGCCGCGTGCCAGCCCTTCACGCGCCTCTTGTTCCGGCACCAGCGCAATACCCATACCAGCCAACGCCGACTCACATAATAGCGCAGAGATCCCCGCGCTGAGATTTCCCTTTATCGCCACCGATACAGCGTTGCCCTGCTCATCATCAAAGTGCCATGATTTTCCGGCAAACCCGCTGTAGTAAAGGCAATTATGCTGGGCGAGACAGTCCAGGGTTTGCGGAATGCCATGCTGGCGCAGGTAGTCCGCAGAGGCGCATAACACCGACTCACAGTCACCCAGACGACGGGCGATAGTACCCGGTTCAGGATTATCCGTAATGCGGATCGCCGCATCAATACGTTCACCGACCAGGCTCACCGGTTGATTGTTAATCTCAACCTCAATGCGCAGTTCAGGGAAACGCGCCAGAAAAACGGGCAGGACCGGCGCCAAAATATGCATCGCAGTAAAATGCGCGCAAGCCACACGTAGCGTGCCGGAAGGAATCTCTGCTGCGCTGGCGGCGCTAATATCCAGCGACAGCTGCGCCAGCGAGCGCGTCTTCACTAACGCCTCTTCCCCCGCGGGCGTAATGGTCAGCCGACGCGATGAACGGTGGATTAACCTTGCACCCGCCCATTTTTCCATCTCGTCGAGATAGCGACTGACCATCGGACGGGAAAGCCCCAGCGCGCGCGCCGCGGCGCTCAGGCTGCCCAAATCGCAGATGTGGTTAAACACCGTTGCCGCCATGACTCTGTCCATTGCATCCCATCCGATCGTTTTATGAAACTCAGCATGTCCTGATAGAGGAATTCTAACAGATCCAAATATCCGTAAAATAAAGAACAAGAAAAAGACATTTCATCTGCAAAAGGTTATCCCCCATGAAAGTGAACGCCCTGGCCCTGCTGTTACCTCTGTTTGCCTCGCCGGTATTCGCCGCACCACTCCAGCTTGACGTCTACAATCCCCAGGAAAAAGCTATTTTCCCGGTATCCTCAACGTTGGTGTCCGGCCCGAAAGAGGCCATTTTATTTGATGCGCAATTCAGCACCAAAGACGGTGAAAAGCTGGCGCAGATGATTCGCAACAGCGGCAAAAAACTGCAGGCCATCGTGATCACCTCTGGCGATCCGGATTTTTATTTTGGTCTGCAGCCGATTGTTAACGCCTTTCCCGAGGTAAAGATTTTGGCAACACCGCACGTCGTGGAGCACATTCGTGCTACCAAAGATGCCAAACTGCAGTTTTGGGGCCCGCAGATGAAAGACGGCGCACCAACGACGCTCATCGTGCCGCAGGTCACGACGCAGACACGCTTTACCATTGATGGTGAAACGCTGGAACTGCGCCGCTCAAATGATTACGCGGCCTATGTCTGGATCCCGGCTAACCGGGCGATCCTCGGCGGCACCGGCGTGGCTTCCGGTATTCATGTCTGGACTGCGGACACACAGTCTCCTGAACAGCGTCGCGCATGGCGCAACGTGCTGAGCGAAATGCAAACCTTACGCCCAACCGAGGTGATCCCCGGTCACTACATCGGCGAACGCCCGGCAGGCGATCAAGCGATCCGCTTCACCGGTGATTACTTGCACGCTTTTGAGCAGGCGCTGGGCGCAAAAAAAGGGTCTGCATATGTGATTAAAACGATGAAGGCGGCATGGCCAGGGCTTGCGGACGACAGCTCGCTGGGGCTGAGTGCGAAGGTCAATACCGGGGAGATGAAATGGTAAACCCGATTTAAGGCAAAAAATAACCCCGAACAGGTGTCGGGGTTTTCATCACGATAAGCATACTGGAATCAATGAACGCCGTGCCGCCAGGCAAAATAGATTTCTTCTTTGAGTTCAGTCGAAGAAAGCGCCAGTAAATCAGCAAACTCCAGCTCTAATTGTTTCAGTCTTTTCAGGTACTGAGCCGGTGAAAGATCGCTGTTATCACGACGTATAAATTCTATTGCCAGTTGGGCCGGGTCTAATTGGGTAGACATATCATCCTCGCTTGTGTTCAAAACCTGCACAGTATAGCACCTTTCCCTGCGCAGATAATGACCAAACGCAACATGCGTCACAAAATAGCGGTCGTCAGACGCGAGGTACAGCATAACCGTCCCTGCTCATCGAAGATTTCGATTTGCCAGACCTGATGACGAGAACCGGTATGCAGCGCGCTGCACACCCCTCTCACTCGCCCTTCCCGCGCGGAGCGAATATGGTTGGCATTGACCTCAAGACCCACCACTTTTTGATCACCTTGAGTGCATAAATAGCCGGCTACCGAGCCAATGCTTTCGGCCAGCACCACCGACGCGCCACCGTGTAACAAACCGAAAGGCTGTTTGGTCCGGTGATCCACCGGCATTGTGGCTTCCAGCGTATCGTCACCAATGTGCTCAAAACGAATATCAAGCAGACCAACCATATTTCCCTCACCCATGGCATTGAGCGCCTCGAGTGAAACTTCACGTTTCCAGATCATCCAATAATCTCCAGCAGTGCCTGTAATGGGTGGCGAACGCCCGTACCTTCCACGCGTTTCACCTGGCTGCGACAAGAATATCCCGCAGCCAGACAGCGATTGCGCGGTAGTCGCTGCATCGCCTGATGCCATGATAGCTCATAGATGCCCAGCGAGTTCTGGTGATTCTTCACTTCATGACCGTACGTGCCCGCCATGCCGCAGCACCCGACACTGACGTTTTCCAGCTGCGCGCCAAATTTGGCAAAAATGGCCGCCCACTGCGCTGGCGCACCCGGCAGGGCCGTTACTTCGGTGCAGTGTCCAAAGAAATACCACGGCTCACCCGCAACAGCAGCAGGCTGCTGAGAGGCCAGGACGGTTGACAGCCACTCGTTCACCAACAGTACATGGAAGTCTCCACGCTGCTCGCCAAGCGCCAGCTTGTATTCATCGCGATAGCACAATACCAGCGCCGGATCGACGCCGACCATTGGGATGTTCAACGTCGCCACCCGATTGAGAAATTCAGAGGTCTTTTTCGCCGTTTTGGCAAAACGGTTTAAGAAACCCTTAATGTGCTGCGCCTTGCCATTAGGCGAGAACGGTAGCAGGACCGGCTGTAAACCGAGTTTTTCCACCAGGCGGATAAAATCAGCTACCACCTGCGCATCGTAATAGCTGGTGAACGGATCCTGGACCACCAGCACCGTGCGGGCTTTCTGTTCCTGACTCAATAGCTCGAGCTGTTCCAGCGTCATATTGGCGGAGCGGTGCCCGACCAGCTGACGTTGTAACGACGGCGCGGACAGTAGCGGCAAATCCACCATGCCAATATGCTTTTTGGCCAGCGTACGCACCAGCGGCTGGTTAATGAAGAAGTTGAATGTTTTTGGCGCGCGCGCCATTAGCGGCGCATAGCTTTCGACGGTTGCCACCATATGATCGCGCAGCGGGCGTAAATAACGCGTGTGGTACAGTTGCAGGAAGCGAGAGCGGAACTCCGGGACGTCAATTTTGATCGGGCACTGCGTGGAACACGCTTTACACGCCAGACAGCCGGACATCGCCTCTTTGACTTCGTGCGAGAAATCGTACTCCCCCTTGCGCGCATGCCAGCTGTTACGCGTGCGGGCGATTAACGTGCGCAAGCTGGCACCTTTTTCCGGTAACTCTTTTTCCAGGCGAACCGGATCGATGCCGCGGTCAGCCAGCAGGCGTAACCATTCCCGTACCAGCGTTGCGCGTCCTTTGGGGGAGTGAATTCGGTTCATGCTGATTTTCATCGACGGGCACATGGGGCTGTTGGCATCGAAGTTAAAACATAACCCGTTGCCGTTACACTCCAGCGCCCCACGCCACTCCTGCCTTACGGCCAGTGGGATCTGGCGATCGTAGGTACCGCGTTTAACCGCATCGACCTTCATCATCGGCGCATCGACGCCTTCCGGTGGGCATATTTTACCAGGGTTCAGTCGGTTTTGCGGATCAAACGCCGACTTAACCTTGCGCAGTTCACCGTACAATTCATCGCCAAAGAAAGCCGGACTGTACTCCGCGCGGAATCCTTTGCCGTGTTCGCCCCACAGCAGGCCGCCGTATTTTGCCGTCAATGCCACCACGTCATCAGAAATGCGTTTCATCAGCACTTCCTGCTGCGGATCGCACATGTCCAGCGCAGGCCTGACGTGTAACACCCCGGCATCCACGTGACCAAACATGCCATAGCTCAGGCCGTGGCCGTCAAGCAGCGCGCGGAACTCCGCGATATAATCCGCCAGATGCTCAGGCGGTACGCAGGTATCCTCCGCGAACGGAATCGGCTTGGCGGCCCCTTTTGTATTACCCAGCAGACCGACGGCTTTTTTGCGCATCGCGTAGATACGCTCCACGCCCGCCAGCTCAGTACACAGCTGCCAGCCAATGACGCCAGCTTCCTGACGGGCAATTAAACCGTCCAGGCGTTCACACAACGCGCTGACCTGCTCATCAATCAATGCTTCGTCGTCACCGGCAAACTCGACGATATTCAGTCCCAACATTTCTTTATTCGGTACATCGGTAATCAGTTCGCTAACCGAATGCCAGACAATGTCTTCGCGCGCCAGATTCAGCACCCTGGAGTCCACGGTTTCTACCGACAGCGCGCGCGCGTCAACCATTACCGGGGCATTGCGCAAAGCGGAATCAAATGAGTCATATTTGACGTTGACCAGCCGCCGCACTTTCGGCAATGGCGTGATATCGAGGCGAGCCTCGGTAATAAATGCCAGCGTGCCCTCGGAACCGGTGAGGATGCGGGTTAAATCAAACTCGGTCATCTCATCGTTAAAGACGTGCCGCAGATCGTAGCCGGTTAAAAACCGATTCAGCTTCGGAAACTTATCCACGATCAGCTGACGATTTTCGCGACAGCGCTGGTAAACGGTCTTATAGATGCGCCCGATGGTGGTATTGGTGTTACCGAGCATTTCAGCCAGTTCCACCGGCATCGGCTGCGTATCAAGGATATCGCCACCCATCAGTACCGCACGTACGCCCAGTACGTGGTCGGAGGTTTTACCGTATACCAACGAGCCCTGTCCGGACGCATCGGTGTTGATCATCCCGCCAAGCGTTGCCCGGTTACTGGTCGACAATTCTGGTGCGAAGAAATAGCCGTACTGCTTTAGATACTGGTTAAGCTGGTCTTTTATCACCCCGGCTTCGACCCGTACCCAACCCTCCTGCGGATTGATTTCAATAATGCGGCTCATATAACGGGACATATCCACGATAATGCCCTGATTCAGCGCCTGACCATTGGTACCCGTGCCGCCGCCGCGCGGGGTAAAAATCAACGAGGAAAAGAGAGGTTCTGCCGCCAGACGGGCGATCAGCGCCACATCCGCCGTTGAACGGGGAAAAACCACGGCATCAGGAAGAAGCTGATAAATACTGTTATCTGTCGACATTGTCAGGCGATCGGCATAGCTCGTTGCCGTGTCGCCCGTAAACCCTTGCTGCTCCAGCGCCTGCAAAAAATTAAGCACCAGTTGAACGACACCAGGTGCCTGAGAAATTTGTGGAATCATTATAGTGACCCTTTCCTGCGGTCTGTGTTGTGAATTTAATCGTTTGCGTGTTGCTTTGTTTGTTGTATCACATTTTTTTCTAATACGCCCGGCAGATTTAAAGGCAGAATCTACCTGTTAAAAACCGCTGAAATTGCTCATCATTATAGGGTGGGGTTATAGCGTTCACGTCGCGTCAACGTCCTGACGTACAGAAAAGGTGAAAAAGTATTTATGGTAAATTTCCGTCAGCCCAGGGATATCGCACAAGTGCTGCTCTCGGTGCTGTTTTTAGCCATCCTGATTGTGGCCTGTTTATGGATAGTGCAGCCCTTTATCCTTGGTTTTGCGTGGGCTGGAACCGTGGTCATTGCGACCTGGCCTATCTTGCTACGCATACAGAAATTGTTATGGGGACGCCGTTCTCTGGCCGTGCTGGTAATGACCCTGCTGCTGGTCCTTTTGTTTATCATTCCCATCGCGCTATTGGTCAACAGTATTGTTGATGGTAGCGGACCGTTGATCCATGCCGTAACCGCAGGCGATATGACCTTGCCGGACCTGGAGTGGCTGAACAGTATTCCGTTAGTAGGTGCCAAAATTTATGGCGCATGGCACAGCCTGCTGGATATGGGCGGCGCGGCAATTATGGCCAAAGTGCGTCCTTATATCGGTTCCACAACGACCTGGTTTGTTGGTCAGGCCGCGCACATTGGTCGCTTTATGATGCACTGTGGCCTGATGCTGCTGTTCAGCGCCCTGCTCTACTGGCGCGGCGAGCAGGTGGCATTAGGGATTCGTCACTTCGCCTGTCGCCTGGCTTCTAAGCGTGGTGATGCTGCTATTTTGCTGGCGGCACAAGCGATCCGCGCGGTGGCATTGGGTGTGGTCGTCACCGCACTGGTGCAGGCCGTTCTCGGGGGTATTGGTCTGGCGGTAACGGGTGTGCCGTACGCCACGCTGCTGGCGGTGTTGATGATCCTGTCCTGCCTGGTGCAGTTGGGTCCTCTACCGGTGCTAATCCCGGCCATTATCTGGCTGTACTGGACGGGGGACTCCACCTGGGGCACGGTGCTGCTGGTCTGGAGTGCCGTGGTCGGCACGCTGGATAACGTAATCCGCCCGATGCTGATTCGTATGGGCGCCGATTTACCGCTGATCCTCATCCTGTCGGGTGTCATCGGCGGGTTAATTGCCTTCGGCATGATTGGCTTGTTTATCGGCCCAGTGGTCCTGGCAGTATCCTGGCGTCTGTTCTCTGCTTGGGTGAACGAAGCCCCGGCTCCAGGTAACGATCCGGACGAAATCCTCGAAGAAATCGCTGAAATCGAAAACAACAAATAACCCTGAAATCAGGCGGCATCGCCGCCTGATTGTTTAACGCTGCTTATTGATGCTTCAGCACTCATTGCCCCAATCCCACGCCTCCTGCCTTAAAACTCTCATTTGTGTCGCAATTTCTTTACAGTTTTTAAACTATTGAGATGAATCTGATCGACGTGAAAAATCGACATGCCTACTATTGTCTCAAGGCTTTAGATCAACACATTGATTTATAAGCATGGAAATCCCCTGAGTGAAACAACGAATTGCTGTGTGTAGTCTTTGCCCATCTCCCACGATGGGCTTTTTTTTAACATTTACTCGCAGCTCACCACGCAGCGGCTCATCATCTGCCAATTCTTCGGCATAATCTGTAGCGTACCAACCACATTGACCGTCGTGCTCGCCCAGATGTTCGCAGATGAATTCCCGACCATCAGGTCGAACTCGCCAGGTTCAACCACCCGTTTGCCATCCCGGCGGGTGAAGTTAAGCATATCCACCGGCACATAAAAGGTCAGCGTCGCGCGTGCACCGGGCTCCAGCGTGAGGCGTTGAAACGCTTTCAGCTCTTTAACGGGGCGTACCATCGAAGCCACTTTATCGTGGACATACACCTGCACCACTTCACTTCCCCTGCGCTCGCCACGGTTACTTAACCTTACCTGCAAAGCAATCTCGCCTTCCACCGGGACATCCTTCGCCAGCGCTGCTATTCCTTCACAGGCAAACTCGGTCCAGCCTTTGCCGTAACCGAAGGGATAGCGGGATCCAAAGTGGAACGCAAACGGCGTTCCGCCGCTTTTCAGTTTGTGATTGTAGTAATAGGGCATAGCACCTGCGCTTTTCGGCACGCTAACCACCAGCCTGCCCAGCGGCTCAGCCCGTCCGGTCAGCACATCGGCAATAGCCCAGCCACCTTCCTGACCCGGCGCCCAGGCCCCTAACAGCCCGGCGACATGGTCCTCCAGCCCCTGTAGGTTGTATGGCCTACCGCCTGTCATCACCACAACAACCGGTTTACCCGTCGCCACCAGAGCCTCCAGTAGTTGTTGCTGTACACCCGGCAGAGTGAGGCTGTCTGTATCCGAGCCTTCTCCCACCGTGCCGCTCTGGAAAAGTCCGGCCAGATCGCCGACACAGACCACCACCACATCGTTGCGACGGGCGACGGCAACCGCTTCAGGAATCAAACGTTGGTCAGTGGAGACCGGGGAGGACTGCATCAGTTTGCCACTGCTGTCACCGGGAAACACCGGTGCGCCCGCCAACCGTTTCTCTATGATATGACAGCCCTTCGCATAGTCGATATGGTCATCGCCCAAATAGTGGCGCAGCGCGGACAGCGGGGTCGTCACCTGCACGGCGCTGTCGGCCATATCGCTGATGATCAGATGCACCGGGAAGCTGTAACCACTGAGCAGCGCCAGCGGATCGTCCGCCGTGGGGCCGATCACCGCAACGCGCGGTCTGCCCTGCAGCGGCAAAATACCGTTATTTTCCAGTAGCGTTATCGAGCTAGTGGCAACATCACGCGCTGCCTTGCGTGCCTCATCGGACTGTAGGTCAATCGCGGATACATCGGTATACGGCTGTTCGAACAGGCCAAGTCGGAATTTCTCCGTCAGGATGCGGGAGACAATCTCATCGACTTTGGTCATGGTCATCAGTCGACGCTCAACCGCCGTAGCTAAATGGCGGGCGCAGTCGTCTTTCGGCAACTCAACGTCCAACCCGGCATTAAAGGCCAGCGCTGCAGATTGCGCAGCATCATGCGACACGCCATGATGCTGATGCAGCAAACTCACACCACCGTAATCCGCCACAATAATCCCATCAAATCCCCATTGCTCGCGCAAAACGGTGGTTAACAGATAATTGTCACTGTGCCCCGGCTGGTTATCAATATCATGATAGGCAGGCATTACCGATCCGGCATTGGCCAATTTAACCGCCATCTCGAACGGCAGCAGGAAGGTATCGTTAAGCTCACAGAATCCCAGATGCACCGGCGCATGGTTGCGCGCACCTTCGCTGAACGAATGCCCGACATAATGCTTCAGCGTCGCCAGCACATCGCGTTTTTCGCCCTGTAAGCCCTGCACATAGGCACAGGCCATCACCCCCACTAGCCATGGATCTTCACCAAAGGTTTCTTCCGTCCTACCCCAGCGGACATCGCGTGAGACATCCAGCACCGGTGCCAGCCCCTGGCGGCATCCGGTTGAACGCGCCTCCAGGCCAATCTGCCTGGCGGCACGCTTGACCAGTTCAGGATCCCAGGTTGAACCGTAGTTCAGCGACGAGGGAAACAGGGTGGCATCTTTACATAACAACCCCACCAGGCACTCCTCATGAAACAGCGCGGGAATGCCCAGCCGCGTCTCTTCCATTAACATCTTTTGTAAACGATTCGCCGCCCGCACGCCCGTTTTTGCCTCAACGATATGGGTGCCCAGCGGGCGCGTAATCTGTCCAACACCCATTCTCAGTCGCTCGGTGAGTGCCGCCTGACCGCTCATACCGGCAAACTCGTCACTCATGTCGCTGCGTTCCCGGTGGTCGCCCTTTTCAGATAGCACCAACCAGTAAGCATGCATTTGCGCGAACTTCTCTTCAGGTGTCATGCGCGCCAGCAAATCAGCCACGCGTTCGTGCACCGGCCGTTTTGCATCCTTGTAAATACTCATCATTGTAACTCCCCTCTCTCCATCAACCATTGCTCTGACAAGTATCAAGAGGCGCGACAACGTGAACAATTGCGGAAATAGCCAGTGGAATTACGTTATTTAGTTAATGTGATCGGCCGCAAGGGGTGATTTACTCGCGACCTGAAAGGCCAATCACCGTCGTATTCACAGATTAATAACAAATAATATTGCACAAGATACTGTGACTTTCTTCAAGTTGAAATATTCGCAGTAATGTTATTACTACTCCACCGTTTTTATTAAGTGATGACATGATGAACGCATTCGAATTGCAGGCATTCCGCCACCTTTTTGCGCTATCGATGGAAGAAAGTGCGATTTATATTGCAGGTGATGGCAATGTTACCGCCTGGCAACAATGGGAAAATGGTGATCGTGATATACCAGAGATCATTGTACAGCGCTGTGCAGAAATGAAAGCAAAGCGCAAATTGCGAATTAATGCCATCATCGAAAAAATCAACAATCGTATTGGTAATAATACGATGCGTTTTTTCCCCGACCTGATGTCTTTTCAGGCGGTCTATCACGACGATAATTTCCTCGACTGGAAAATTTATCAATCGACGGCAGTTGAACTTTTTGCCCATGACCTCGAGCGTTTGTGCTAGGAAACCGCGACGCCACACCCTTTAGCCTCTTCGCTGAGTAACACATTATGAAAAATACCTATTTCTCCACTGCGATAGGGCTGTACCTTAATTATCTGGTACACGGTATGGGGGTCATTTTGATGAGCCTCAATATGTCCTCACTGGAACAACAGTGGCAAACCAATGCGGCAGGCGTGTCGATTGTCATTTCTTCTCTCGGCATTGGTCGATTAAGCGTCTTATTACTGGCGGGTTTACTCTCCGATCGCTATGGGCGCAGGCCGTTTATCCTGCTCGGCATGACCTGCTATCTCTGTTTCTTCGTGGGTATTATCAATACGCACAATATTTACATTGCCTACGCGTTTGGTTTTTTAGCCGGGATGGCGAACAGTTTTCTCGATGCGGGAACATACCCCAGCCTGATGGAGGCATTTCCCCGCACACCCAGCACCGCGAATATTCTGATTAAAGCCTTTGTCTCCAGCGGCCAGTTCCTGTTGCCGATGGTCATCAGCCTGTTGGTGTGGGGCGAATGTTGGTTTGGTTGGTCCTTCCTGCTGGCGGCAGGCATCATGATTTCCAACGGCATATTTTTATTTCGCTGCCGATTTCCTGCGCATCCGGGACGCCAACCCACCGTCAAGGAAGCACCCGAAACAACGATGGCTACGCATCGTTGTTCCCTGATCGATCTTGGCAGCTACACCCTGTACGGCTACATCTCAATGGCCACCTTTTACCTGGTGAGCCAGTGGCTGGCTCAGTACGGTCAGTTTGTCGCTGGCATGTCCTATACGTTATCCATCAAGCTGTTGAGCGTTTACACGTGCGGTTCGCTACTGTGCGTGCTGATCACCGCCCCGCTGGCGAGGAAGGCCGAACGCGCACCGACGCTGTTAATGCTTTACACCTTCATCTCGTTTATTGCTCTGCTGGCGGTCTGCCTGCACCCTACGCCAACGGTGGTGATCGCGTTTGCTTTTGTCATCGGTTTTTCATCTGCTGGCGGCGTGGTGCAAATCGGGCTAACGCTGATGGCGGCGCGCTTCCCGCATGCCAAGGGGAAAGCCACCGGGATTTATTACAGTGCGGGCAGTATTGCCACTTTCACCATTCCCTTGATTACGGCAAAACTCTCACAATCCAGCATTGCCCATATCATGTGGTTTGATACCGGCATGGCTGCCATCGGCTTCTTGCTGGCACTGTTCATTGGTTATCGCAGTCGCATGGCGACAAAGTATCCATTAAAAATGGCGCCACTCGCCGAATAGCACGGATGCAATATTGTTCCCCCCGTCTGCAAAATAATTTGCGGACTATTTAAAACAACAGCAAAACGGCAACAGGAAGAATTAATTTCACACTTTGCTATGCAATATACCTGGTCACTTAAGCGTCATGCTATGTAGGTACAGCATCCGTCACTCGGTATAGTAATGACATCATCATCGCAATCAATATTATCACGATGAAAATGAACCCTATTAAAATCTGCAAGGAGTTATGCGAAATGTCTCAGAGCAAGGCTTTTAATACGCCATTTCTTCTGGCGATAACCTGTATTTATCTCAGTTATTTCCTGCATGGCATTAGTGTCATTACGCTGGCACAAAACATGACTTCCCTGGCAGAGAAATTTTCTACCGACAATGCGGGGATTGCCTATTTAATTTCCGGTATCGGATTGGGCCGTCTGGTCAGTATTTTATTCTTTGGCGTACTCTCCGATAAATTTGGTCGTCGGGCCATTATCCTGTTAGGCGTCATTCTTTATATGCTGTTCTTCTTCGGTATTCCCGCCAGCCCAAATCTGATGATTGCTTTTATTCTGGCGGTTTGTGTGGGCGTCGCCAACTCCGCGCTGGATACCGGTGGCTATCCGGCGTTAATGGAGTGCTTCCCCAAAGCGTCCGGTTCGGCGGTTATTCTGGTGAAGGCGATGGTGTCTTTTGGGCAGATGATCTACCCGCTCGTTGTCAGCACCATGTTATTGAATCATATCTGGTACGGCTATGCCGTCATTGTCCCGGGCATCCTGTTCGTGGTGATTACCTTAATGCTGCTCAAGAGTCGCTTCCCCAGCCAAGTGGTGGACGCAGGTGTGGCGAAAGATCTGCCGCAGATGAACAGTAAGCCGCTGGTGTGGCTGGAAGGTGTGGCATCAGTGATGTTCGGCGTGGCCGCATTTTCAACCTTTTACGTCATCGTGGTGTGGATGCCGAAATACGCCATGGCTTTTGCCGGGATGGCCGAAGCCGACGCGCTGAAAACCATCTCTTACTACAGTATGGGTTCCCTGGTCTGCGTGTTTATTTTTGCTGCACTGCTGAAGAAATTAGTCCGTCCGATCTGGGCCAACGTCTTTAACGCCGGGCTGGCAACGATTACAGCAACGGTGATCTATTTGTACCCCTCGCCGCTGGTCTGTAACGCAGGCTCATTTCTCATCGGGTTCTCTGCCGCTGGCGGTATTTTACAACTGGGCGTCTCGGTGATGTCGGAGTTCTTCCCGAAGAGCAAAGCCAAAGTCACCAGCGTTTATATGATGATGGGCGGCGTTGCCAACTTCATTATCCCGCTGATCACCGGATACCTGTCTAACATCGGCCTGCAATACATTATTTTGCTCGATCTGGTCTTTGCCCTGCTGGCATTTATCACGGCCATTATCGTCTTTATCCGTTACTACCGCGTATTTGATATACCCAAAAACGATGTGCGGTTGGGCGAACGTTATTTTCAATAAAGAGTTCACAAGGAGTTAAAAATGGATGTTACTGCAAAATATGAACTGATTGGCCTGATGGCCTACCCCATCAGACACAGCCTGTCGCCAGAAATGCAAAATAAGGCGCTGGAAAAAGCCGGACTGCCGTTTACCTATATGGCATTTGAAGTCGATAACACAACCTTTGCAGGTGCCATTGAAGGGTTGAAAGCGTTAAAGATGCGCGGTACCGGCGTCTCGATGCCCAATAAACAGCTGGCGTGCGAATATGTCGATGAATTAACCCCGGCCGCTAAACTGGTCGGTGCCATCAATACCATCGTCAATGACAATGGCTATCTTCGTGGCTACAACACCGACGGCACCGGCCATATTCGCGCCATTAAGGAAAGCGGCTTCGATATAAAAGGCAAAACCATGGTACTGTTGGGCGCGGGCGGTGCATCGACCGCGATCGGCGCACAGGCCGCCATTGAGGGCATTAAAGAGATTAAACTGTTTAACCGTCAGGATGATTTCTTTAGCAAGGCGCTTGAGTTCGCCAAACGCGTGAATGAAAACACCGACTGTGTGGTGACCGTTATCGATCTGGCCGACCAACAGGCGTTCGCCGAGGCTCTGGCCAGTGCAGACATTTTGACCAACGGCACAAAAGTCGGCATGAAACCACTTGAAAACGAATCCATTGTTAGCGATGAATCGCTGTTACGCCCGGATCTGCTGGTAACCGAATGCGTCTACAATCCGCATATGACCAAGTTACTGCAGCAGGCGCAGCGTGCTGGTTGCAAAACCATTGATGGTTACGGCATGTTGTTATGGCAAGGTGCTGAGCAGTTCAAATTGTGGACCGGGAAAGATTTCCCGCTGGAATACGTTAAGCAGGTTATGGGGTTTGCCGCCTGACGGGCAACAATCTGTGAATTTTTAAAGGGTAATCAATGAAAACCGTAACCGTAAGAAACCTCGTGATTGGCGAGGGTGCGCCGAAGATCATTGTTTCGTTAATGGGTAAAGACATCGCCACGGTAAAAACCGAAGCGCTGGCCTACCGCGACGCGGACTTCGACATCCTGGAATGGCGTGTTGACCACTTTGCCGATATCTCTTCCATTGACGCGGTGCTGGAAGCGGCCCGCACGATCCGCGACGTGATGAGCGATAAGCCGCTACTTTTCACCTTCCGCAGCGCCAAAGAAGGCGGTGAACAGGCGCTGTCTGTTGCAGACTATATTGCGCTTAACCGTGCGGCGGTGGATAGCGGGCTGGTGGATATGATCGATCTGGAGCTGTTCACCGGCGATGAACAGGTCAAAGCCACCGTCGAGCATGCGCACGCGAAGCAGGTCTTGGTGATTATGTCGAATCATGATTTCCACAAAACACCGGCGGCAGAAGAGATTATCCAGCGGCTGCGTAAAATGCAGGAGCTGGGCGCAGATATCCCGAAAATTGCGCTGATGCCACAAAACAAGACAGATGTCCTGACGCTGCTTAGCGCTACGCTTGAGATGCAGGAGCACTACGCCGACCGCCCAATCATTACTATGTCGATGGCCAAAACCGGCGTAATTTCGCGACTGGCGGGTGAAGTTTTTGGTTCTGCGGCGACCTTTGGTGCGGTGAAAAAAGCCTCAGCGCCCGGGCAGATCTCGGTTTCCGATTTGCGCAGCGTACTGACCATTTTACATCAGGCTTAATAACAGAATATTTCTATACTGTTTTAAATACCCCCCCTGCCCTGTTATTCATATTATTTTGAATATCGGGCAGACGGTTAGTTATTTTTAAAATAAATAAATTTCTTTTATCGAATAAAACGATAGGCAGCCTCACGCCTGTAACCTGGAGTTTATATGAAACTTAACAGACCTGAACGTATTAACGGTCGGGTGCCGGTATTATCGGCAGCGGATGCAGTTGATTATATTCCTGATGAAGCCACGCTCTGCGTATTAGGCGCCGGCGGCGGTATTCTGGAGGCCACCACATTAATTAGCGCACTGGCCGAAAAATATAAAACCTGCCAAACTCCGCGTAATTTATCGCTAATTAGTCCGACGGGATTGGGCGATCGCGCCGACCGGGGTATTAGCCCGTTGGCACAAGAAGGATTGGTCAAATGGGCGCTATGCGGACATTGGGGGCAATCACCGCGCATTTCCGATTTAGCTGAACAAAATAAAATCGCCGCCTATAACTATCCTCAGGGCGTATTGACGCAAACGTTGCGTGCAGCCGCAGCCCACCAGCCGGGTATTCTGAGTGATATTGGGATCGGCACGTTTGTTGACCCCCGCCAGCAGGGCGGCAAGCTCAATGACGTAACCACCGACGATCTGATCAAACTGGTGGAGATAGACAACAAGGAGTACCTCTACTACAAGGCCATCGCGCCCACCATCGCCTTCATTCGCGCTACCACCTGTGACAGCGAAGGCTACGCCACGTTTGAGGATGAGGTGATGTACCTCGATGCGCTGGTGATTGCCCAGGCCGTGCATAACCACGGCGGCATCGTCATGATGCAGGTACAAAAAATGGTCAAGAAAGCCACCTTACACCCCAAAGCGGTGCGGATCCCGGGCTATCTGGTGGACATCGTGGTGGTTGACCCTGATCAGACCCAACTGTACGGCGGGGCACCGGTTAACCGTTTTATTTCCGGCGACTTTGTCCTTGATGACAGCCAGCAAATCGCCCTGCCGCTCAACCAGCGCAAACTGGTGGCCAGGCGCGCCCTGTTCGAAATGCGCAAAGGCGCGGTGGGTAACGTTGGGGTCGGTATCGCTGACGGTATTGGTCTGGTTGCTCGTGAAGAAGGCTGCGCCGACGACTTTATTCTGACGGTCGAAACCGGCCCAGTGGGAGGGATAACCTCGCAAGGCATTGCCTTCGGTGCCAACGTTAACACCCGTGCCATTATGGATATGACCACCCAGTTCGATTTCTACCACGGCGGCGGTCTGGATGTGTGCTATTTGAGTTTTGCTGAAGTGGACAGCCACGGCAACGTCGGCGTACATAAATTCAATGGCAAGATTATGGGCACCGGTGGATTTATCGATATTAGCGCCACTTCCAAGAAAATTATTTTCTGCGGCACACTCACTGCCGGAAGTCTGAAAACAGACGTCGCCGACGGCAAGCTGAATATTGTCCAGGAAGGTCGGGTGAAAAAATTCGTCAGTGAATTACCTGAAATAACCTTCAGTGGAAAAATTGCTCTCGAACGCGGATTAGAGGTGCGTTACATCACCGAACGTGCCGTCTTTACCTTAAAAGAGGATGGTCTCCATTTGGTAGAAATTGCCCCCGGCGTTTCTTTGCAAAACGATATTCTGGACAAAATGGATTTCGCCCCGGTTATTTCCCCTGAGTTAAAACTGATGGACGAAAGATTATTTATCAATACCCCCATGGGTTTTGTCTTGCCCGACGCAGCCAATTAAAAGGAGTACCCTAATGGACTTTTCGTTAACTGAAGAACAAGAGCTGCTGCTTGCCAGCATTCGCGAACTGATCACCAGCCATTTTCCGGAAGAATATTTCCGCACCTGCGATCAGACCGCCACCTACCCAAAAGAGTTTATGCGCGCCCTTGCGGATAACGGTATTTCGATGCTGGGCGTGCCGGAAGAGTTCGGCGGCATACCGGCAGATTATGTCACCCAGATGCTGGCGCTGATGGAAGTGTCAAAATGCGGCGCTCCGGCATTTTTAATCACTAACGGGCAGTGTATTCACAGCATGCTCCGTTTTGGTTCCGCCGAGCAGTTACGCAAAACGGCGGAAAGCACCATGGAAACCGGTGATCCCGCATATGCGCTGGCGTTAACCGAACCGGGTGCCGGATCTGACAACAACAGTGCCACCACCAGCTACACGCGAAAAAACGGCAAAGTGTATCTCAACGGGCAAAAAACGTTCATTACCGGTGCTAAAGAGTACCCGTACATGCTGGTACTGGCCCGCGACCCGGAGCCAAAAGATCCGAAGAAAGCCTTTACGCTGTGGTGGGTCGATTCCAGTAAACCGGGTATTAAGGTGAACCCGTTGCACAAGATCGGCTGGCACATGTTAAGCACCTGCGAAGTCTACCTCGACGACGTTGAAGTTGACGAAAGCGATAGGGTTGGCGAAGAAGGCATGGGCTTCCTTAACGTAATGTACAACTTCGAAATGGAGCGGCTGATCAACGCCGCACGCAGTACCGGCTTTGCCGAGTGTGCCTTCGAAGATGCCGCGCGTTATGCTAATCAACGAATTGCCTTCGGCAAGCCGATCGGCCACAACCAGATGATCCAGGAAAAACTGGCGTTAATGGCGGTTAAAATCGAAAACATGCGCAATATGGTGTTGAAGGTCGCCTGGCAGGCCGATCAGAAGCAATCACTGAGGACCAGCGCTGCGCTGGCAAAACTGTACTGCGCCCGTACGGCGATGGAAGTGATTGACGACGCGATTCAAATTATGGGAGGACTGGGGTATACCGATGAGGCTCGCGTGTCCCGCTTCTGGCGCGACGTACGCTGTGAGCGCATTGGCGGCGGCACGGATGAAATCATGATTTACGTTGCGGGCCGTCAGATCCTGAAAGATTACCAGAACAAGTAAGCGTTAATGGCCCGGTAGGCGTCAAACTTACCGGGCACGCAGAAAACCGCTAATTAGATCTCCGGCATCAGGCATTCCTGCTCAAGCAGATTGTTTTTAAATTGCTTGCGATACTCGCTGGGCGAGCAGCCTACGTGGCGCTGAAAGAGTTTGGCAAAGTGATCGACATTTTCATATCCCACTCGCCACGAAATTTCTGCCAGTGATGATTCGGTATTGGTCAGAGAAAATTTAGCCTCCGTCATTCGCCGCTGAATAACATAATTAATCGGTGAGATCCGATACTCTTTAGTAAATTCATGACAAATGTAACTAACGCTGGCGCGAAATTTTTTTGACAACTGTTCAAGTGTAATTTTTTCCCGAAAGTTGTTATTTAAATACACCAGCACATCTTTAATTAAGATATCTTTTTTAATATATCCCTGCTCCGAACGGTACGCATTTTTGAAATTTTCATAATACAGCACGGTTAATGCATAGGCGAAAGCTGCGTAAGCCGTCGAGGTCGGGTTATTTTTGCTTCGTGGCAGCATAATACTCAGTTCATTAAAAATACTTTTAATCACCTCCTTTCCCTGTCCGACGCTGATAACCGGGCACGAATGCGCCTGCAGCAGTTGGTTATCCTGCCAGCCGTTAAAGCGGAATCCTGCCAGTGCGCAAGTGTAGGTGGTAGCCGGTGCGCTGCTGTCAGACGCGACCGCATGCAGCCTGCCTTGCTCTATCACCACAATATCGCCGGCGTGGGCAACATACAGTGACGAGTCGATAATGAACCTGGCGACACCTTTTTTGACATAAATGAGCTCGGTTTCATTGTCATGGACATGGTGGCCTGACTCCCAGTTCGGATCGTCGCTGATGACGAAGCGTGAAAACACAGGGGTTTTCCCCTGCTCAAAAAGGGTTTCCATGGCATTATCAAAACATCGTTGATACATGACAACCTCCACCTTAAGACCGGATAATTTTGGATGAATAATAGCGATGAAATAAAGGGACTGAGCATGTTATACAACGTTATTTCACCCTGAAGAAACAAAATTATTGGGGCCTCCTGCAAGATGGTACGCATAGTCAACAGGCATTATCCGCACAGTTTATTCACATTTTAAAATTAATAAAAATCGCAAATGTTATTATTTAGCCGTCAACTATTCACATAACAGAAACATAAATAATCATATGTTGATTAAAAACATGATGCATTTCGCAATTTTCACATCCTGCGCGTTTTTTCTGTTTATTGCCGCCCCCCATGACATTTAATCAGCGCTTATCAGTAAAGCGTCCGGTCGACACTTTTTTTTGCAAGATTGTTGGAAACGAAAACAGATTGTCCCGTCGAAAATGCCCCTCACCTGCCGCACACTAATTTCAGTCAACTTTCCCTACTGCCGATAATGACGCTCCCCGTCATCATCTGAACATGATTCACCGGAGATGCCATGAAAATAGTCACCTGCTTTAAGTTGGTCCCTGAAGAACAGGACATTGTCGTTACCCCTGAGCGTTCGCTTAATTTCGACAGAGCCGAAGCCAAAATCAGCCAATTTGACTTAAACGCCATCGAAGCCGCAGCGCAACTGGCTGCAGAAAGTGACGAGATCGTCGCCTTAACGGTTGGCGGCTCGCTGTTGCAAAACTCCAAAGTGCGTAAAGACGTCTTGTCCCGCGGGCCGGACAGCCTGTTTATGGTCCAGGATGCGCAACTGGAACATGCACTGCCCAGAGATACCGCCCAGGCGCTGGCCTGCGCCGCAACAAAAATCGAATGTGACCTGATGTTATTCGGCGAAGGGTCGGGCGATATCTATGCACAGCAGGTGGGCTTGCTGGTAGGCGAACTCCTGCAGTTGCCCGTCGTCAACGCGGTGAGCAAGATTGAACGTCACGGTGAGCGGATTCTGGTCGAGCGCACGCTTGAGAACGAGATCGAAGTGCTTGAACTCCCGCTCCCCGCCGTGCTTTGCGTCACGTCAGATATCAACACGCCGCGCATTCCGTCAATGAAAGCCATTCTTGGCGCCGGGAAAAAAGCCGTCACCCCCTGGCAGGCCAGCGATATTGGCTGGACGCCTGTGCCGCCGTTAGCGGAACTGGTGGCAATAACGGTTCCGCCACAAACCGAGCGTAAACGCATCATTCTGGAAAATGATTCAGCGGACGCCATTGCTGAACTGGCCGACCACCTGAAAAAAGCCCTGAATTAAGCCCAACGGAGAGAAAACATTATGAGTAAATTAGCCAACGTCTGGGTATTTAGCGATAACGCTGAACGCTACGCAGAATTAATGACCGGCGCGCGTCAATGGGGTGAACAGGTCCATATCATTGTGCAAGGTAGCGAGCAGGCAAATCAGGTTCTGCCGCTGGGGGCCGATAGCATTATCGTGCTTGAGCAATCTTCCGGCTTACAGCGCATTGAAAACTATGCCGAAACCTTCACTTCGCTGCTGCAAGATCACAACGGTTTACTGCTGATGCCCGCCACCAAGCGCGCGAAATCCCTTGGCGCGCGTCTGAGCATTCAACTCAATGCGGCGATGGTGAATGACGCCACCTCGGTAAGTCTTGATGCTGGCGCACTGTTCGTTGAACACCGCATGTATGGCGGTCTGGCATTCGGTAAAGAAAAACTCAATAGCGCGCTGGCCATAATCACGCTTGCATCCGGCGTACTGGAGTCGAGCGAGGCCAACCCGGCACACACCTGCCCTGTTACCGCTGCGCCGTACATCCCCCCTCGCCATGAAATTATGTGTCAGGAGCGTCGCGCCAAACCCCTGAGCAGCGTGGATCTTAGCAAAGCCAAACGCGTGGTGGGCGTCGGCCGCGGTCTGGTGGCACAAGCCGATCTGGAGATGGTACATAAACTGGCGGCCGTGCTGGGCGCAGAGGTCGGTTGTTCCCGTCCGATTGCTGAAGGCGAAAACTGGATGGAGCGCGAACGCTACATTGGCGTTTCCGGCGTGTTGCTGAAATCTGACCTGTACCTGACGCTGGGCATCTCCGGACAAATCCAGCATATGGTCGGCGGTAATGGTGCAAAAGTCATCGTCGCCATCAACAAAGATAAAAAAGCGCCGATCTTTAATTATGCCGATTACGGCCTGGTGGGCGATATCTACAAAGTTGTGCCGGCCCTGATCGAACAGTTAAGCCGCTAACCCCCCCTCATTTAATCCACATCTCCCGCTGCGCTCGCGGCGGGAAGGGAGCATAAGCATGTCAGATGAAAAATTTGATGCCATTGTGGTTGGTGCAGGCGTGGCGGGAGCGGTCGCTGGCTACGTAATGGCAAAAGCCGGACTGGACGTACTGGTCATCGAGCGCGGAAACAGTGCAGGCAGTAAGAACATGACCGGCGGGCGTCTCTATGCACACAGCCTTGAAAGCATCATGCCAGGATTTGCCGAGGAAGCGCCTGTCGAACGCAAAGTGACGCGCGAAAAAATCTCCTTTCTAACCGAAGAAAGCGCCGTCACGCTCGATTTTCATGGTGAAAAAAACACGGCCGCAACGCAGGATTCGTACACGGTTTTACGCAGCCGTTTTGACCCGTGGCTAATGGATAAAGCCGAACAGGCTGGCGCGCAGTTTATTCCAGGCGTACGCGTCGATGCATTACTCCGCGAAGGTAATAAGGTCACGGGCGTTCAGGCCGGTGACGATGTTCTGGAGGCTAACATCGTCATCCTCGCTGACGGCGTCAACTCCCTACTCGGTCGCTCGCTCGGCATGGTCCCGCCCGCTTCAGCACACCACTATGCCGTCGGCGTTAAAGAGTTGATTGGCTTGCCGCCCGCGGTCATTGCAGACCGTTTCAATCTTTCGGGCAACGACGGCGCGGCCTGGCTGTTTGCCGGTTCCCCGTCAAACGGCTTGATGGGCGGTGGTTTTCTGTACACCAATCAGGATTCAATTTCTCTGGGCCTGGTTTGTGGGCTGGGCGATATCGCCCACGCAACGAAGAGCGTTCCACAAATGCTGGAAGACTTTAAGCAGCATCCAACCATTCGTCCGCTGATTGCCGGGGGTGAACTGCTGGAATATTCGGCGCATATGGTGCCAGAAGGCGGCCTGGCAATGGTGCCTAAACTGGTCGATGACGGTGTGATGATCGTCGGCGATGCCGCCGGCTTCTGCCTAAATCTGGGGTATACGATCCGTGGCATGGATTTGGCCATTGCCTCCGCAGAGGCGGCGGCGAAAACGGCTATCGCGGCGAAAGAACGCCAGGATTTCTCCGCCAACAGCTTGATGGAATACAAGCGCTCCCTCGAGCAGGGTTGCGTCATGCATGAGTTACAGCATTTTCGCAAGATCCCGGCACTGATGGAAAACCCACGTCTGTTCACCCAGTACCCGCGCATGGTGGCGGATATTATGAGCGAAATATTCACCGTTGACGGACGTCCGACACCCCCAATGCGCAAAAGGATCATGCCCCATGTAAAACGCATTGGGTTAATGAACTTACTGAAAGACGGCATTAAGGGAGCGACCGCGTTATGAACCAGGACAACACCGTGAACGTTGACGTCAAGCTGGGCGTCAATAAATTCAACGTTGATGAAGGACATCCGCACATTATTCTGGCCACCCACCCGGATCTGAACGAGTTTCGCAAACTGCTCTATGCCTGCCCCGCCGGACTGTACAAGCAGGACGAGGCCGGAAATATCCATTTTGATTCCGCCGGATGTCTGGAGTGCGGAACCTGTCGGGTGCTGTGCGGCGAAACAATACTTGAACAATGGACGTACCCGCTCGGCACTTTTGGCATCGATTTTCGTTATGGATAACGGATATTGCCAGTGCAGGCCGGATAAGGCCCAGTCGCCGTCCGGCAAGACGTATGCCGCAATCATCCAGGGACAAAGCAATGAGTGTCAGATTAACGTTTAACGCCGAGCGTCGTCATGCCTGGCGACAGCAAGGACTGTGGGGTGATGCCTCACTGGGCGATTACTGGAGCCAGACCGCCCGGGCCGTACCGGATAAAATTGCCGTGGTCGATAATCACGGCGATGCATACACCTACGCCGCACTCGACCGCGCCGCCAGCAGCCTGGCCACCTGGTTTTTAGCCAGCGGCATTCAACCCGGCGATCGGGTGGCCTTCCAGTTGCCGGGCTGGTGTGAATTTACCGTGATTTATCTGGCTTGCCTGAAAACCGGCGCCGTTTCCGTACCGCTACTGCCTGCCTGGCGCGAAGCAGAGCTGGTATGGGTACTAAACAAATGCAAGGCGAAGCTCTTCTTTGCACCAACCCTGTTTAAACAGACTCGCCCGGTGGATCTGATCCTGCCCTTACAGAATCAGTTGCCGCACCTGCAACAAATTATCGCCGTGGATAAACTGGCCCCGGCAACTGCTTCGCTGGCGCTAAGCCAGCTTCTGACCTCCCCCCCGTTAACCCACACCGTTAGCGTGCACGCCGACGCGTTAGCCGCCGTGCTGTTCACTTCCGGCACAGAGGGTATGCCAAAAGGAGTAATGCTGACCCATAACAACATTCTCGCCAGCGAACGCGCCTACTGCGCCCGCCTTAACCTCAACTGGCAGGATGTTTTTTTAATGCCTGCACCGCTGGGGCACGCCACCGGTTTTCTGCACGGCGTCACGGCCCCCTTTTTAATCGGCGCACGCAGCGTGCTGCTGGATATTTTTACCCCAACAGCCTGTCTTGAACTGCTGGAGCAACAGCGCTGTACCTGCGTCCTCGGCGCCACGCCCTTCGTCTATGACATGCTGTGCTGCGTGGAAAAACGGCCTTACGACCTCTCATCGTTACGCTTTTTCTTATGCGGGGGCACCACCATTCCGCAGAAAATTGCCCGCGAGTGTCAGCAGCGCGGCATTAAGTTGTTAAGTGTTTACGGCTCGACCGAAAGCTCACCGCATGCGGTGGTGAATCTCGATGATTCGCTTTCCCACATGATGAATACCGACGGCTACGCCGCTGCGGGCGTTGAAATTAAAGTGGTTGACGAGGCACGTAATACGCTGCCACCTGGCGTGGAGGGCGAAGAAGCCTCGCGCGGGCCGAACGTGTTTATGGGCTACCTTGATGAACCCGAAATGACTGCCAGAGCACTGGATCAAGACGGCTGGTACTACAGCGGTGACTTATGCCGCATGGACGAGGCGGGCTACATTAAGATTACCGGACGTAAGAAAGATATTATCGTGCGCGGTGGCGAAAATATCAGCAGCCGTGAGATTGAGGACATTTTATTGCAGCATCCGCGTATTCACGATGCCTGCGTGGTGGCAATGCCGGACGAGCGTTTAGGGGAAAGGTCGTGCGCTTACGTGGTGCTTAAACCGCCACATCACTCGCTGTCGCTGGAATCGGTGGTGGCCTTCTTTAGCCGCAAGCGGGTAGCAAAATACAAATATCCAGAACATCTGGTGATTGTCGATAAATTACCGCGCACCGCCGCCGGTAAAATTCAGAAGTATCAACTTCGTCAGGATATTATTCAGCGCCTGAGCAAGGTATGAATGCCGGATGGCGACGCTCTCGCGCCTTATCCGGCCTACGAATAATGCTGACCGTAGGCCGATAGGGCATTTAAGCCGCCTTCCGGCAGGGTATTACTTGTTCAGTTCCGCCAGGCTCAGCCAGGTCTGTACGACGGTGTCCGGGTTCAGCGACAGACTGTCGATCCCCTCTTCCATCAGCCAGGCAGCGAAGTCTTCGTGGTCAGAGGGGCCCTGACCGCAAATACCCACGTATTTACCCTGTTTCTTGGCCGCGCGAATCGCCATCGACAGCAGCGCTTTCACCGCGTCGTTACGCTCATCAAACAGTTCAGACACCACGCCGGAATCACGGTCCAGACCCAGCGCCAGCTGCGTCATGTCGTTCGAGCCGATAGAGAAACCGTCGAAGTACTCAAGGAACTGCTCAGCCAACAAGGCGTTGGATGGGATCTCACACATCATGATGATCTTCAGCCCGTTTTCACCGCGCTTCAGACCCTGACGAGCCAGCTCTTCCACCACTGCCTTGGCCTGCGCCACGGTACGCACAAACGGCACCATCACTTCAACGTTAGTCAGTCCCATCTCATTGCGCACACGTTTCACCGCGTCACATTCGAGTGCGAAGCAGTCGCGGAAGCTGTCTGCCACGTAACGGCCTGCCCCGCGGAAGCCCAGCATCGGGTTTTCTTCATGCGGCTCGTAACGCTCGCCGCCGACAAGGTTGGCATACTCGTTGGACTTAAAGTCTGACATCCGCACAATGACGCGTTTTGGATAGAACGCCGCACCCAGCGTCGCGATCCCTTCGGTCAGACGACCGACGTAGAATTCACGCGGCGAATCAAAACCTTTCATCATTCCGCGGATTTCGTTTTGCAGTTCCGGCGTCTGGTCATCAAATTCCAGCAGCGCGCGAGGATGCACGCCAATCATGCGGTTGATGATAAATTCCAGACGCGCCAGCCCAACACCTTCGTTTGGCAGGCAAGCGAAGTCGAATGCACGGTCCGGGTTACCGACGTTCATCATCACCTTCAACGGCAGGTCCGGCATCGTTTCGACGCTGGAACTCTTAACGCTAAAGTCGAGCATATCGGCATACACGTAGCCGGTGTCACCTTCGGCACAGGAGACGGTCACATTCTCGCCTTCGGTGATGCGATCGGTTGCATCACCACAGCCTACTACCGCCGGGATCCCCAGTTCACGGGCGATGATTGCCGCGTGACAGGTACGACCACCACGGTTGGTGACAATCGCCGCCGCTTTTTTCATGATCGGTTCCCAGTCCGGGTCGGTCATGTCAGTAACCAGCACGTCACCAGGTTCAATGCGGTTCATTTCGCTGATGTCATGAATGACTTTTACCGGACCCGCACCGATGCGATGGCCGATAGCACGGCCTTCAGCAATGATTTTGCCCTGCGCATGCAGCGTATAACGCTCCATCACCTGGCCGCGAGAACGAACGGTTTCCGGACGCGCCTGCACAATAAACAGCTTGCCGGTGTGACCGTCTTTCGCCCATTCGATGTCCATCGGACGACCGTAGTGCTTCTCGATTTGCACCGCCTGCTTCGCCAGTTCCTGCACTTCCTCGTTCGTCAGTGAGAAAATATCGCGCTGTTCCTGCGGCACATCTTCGATCGTCACCTGTTTGCCGTGTTCCTGGGTCGGCGCGTAGATCATGCGGATTTTTTTCGAACCCATGGTGCGACGTACGATAGCCGGACGGTTAGCCGCCAGGGTCGGTTTGTGCACATAGAATTCATCCGGGTTAACGGCACCCTGCACCACCATTTCGCCCAGGCCCCATGCGGAGGTGATAAACACCACCTGATCGAAGCCAGATTCTGTGTCGATAGAGAACATGACGCCCGAAGAGGCCAGGTCGGATCGCACCATCCGCTGAACGCCAGCAGAAAGCGCTACGCCGCGGTGGTCATAACCCTGGTGCACACGGTAAGAAATTGCACGGTCGTTAAACAGCGAAGCAAAGACGTGCTTGATGGCCACCAGCACGGCATCAAAGCCCTGGACGTTGAGGAACGTTTCCTGCTGACCGGCAAATGAAGCATCAGGCATATCTTCTGCGGTGGCGGAGGAGCGCACGGCAAAAGAGGCATGGGCATCGTCCGCGGAAAGCTGCGCGTAGGCATCACGGACGGCATTTTCCAGCTCAGGCTGGAAAGGAGTGTCGATAATCCACTGGCGGATCTGCGCCCCGGCTTTGGCAAGCTCGGTGACATCGTCGATATCCGTTTTATCCAGCAGTTCATAAATGCGCTGGTTTACACCGCTTTGCTCCAGAAACAGGTTAAACGCATCGGCGGTCGTTGCAAAACCATTCGGTACGGAAACACCCATACCTGAAAGGTTAGTAATCATTTCACCCAGGGAGGCATTTTTGCCTCCAACTCTGTCTACATCATTCATGCCGAGTTGGTTATACCAAAGCACCAGCGGTGACGAGCCATTGTTGGACATCGAACAATCCTTATATATGAACGAGGTTAGGAAACTCAATTTTGCGTAATTATCTTTGCATATTTACCGCGGCGAAAAAAACGGTGAATCGTTCAAGCAACTTTATTTTTTATTTTTTCAGATTGTTTCCGCATTTGCGCAAACCCGCGAGCGGCACGGGATCACCACAAAAACAGTCGGTCTAAACATTCGTTCCGAAAAATGAAATGTACTTTTCAGTAAATATAAAAATACCGTTTCATTTTATAAAATGGCGACAACAATATTCGCTTCTGACGCATTTTAATTTATGCTTTCAGAGAATTATATCTGCCCCCAGGATGAGCAAAATGGATAATGCTGTTGATCGTCACGTATTTTATATTTCTGATGGCACGGCCATCACCGCAGAGGTATTGGGCCACGCAGTGATGTCGCAATTTCCGGTTACGATCAGCAGTATTACGCTGCCGTTTGTTGAAAATGAGAGCCGCGCCCGCGCGGTGAAAGACCAGATTGACGCCATTTACCAGCAAACGGGCGTACGCCCGTTAGTGTTCTACTCCATTGTATTGCCGGAGATTCGCGCAATCATTTTGCAAAGCGAGGGCTTCTGTCAGGATATCGTCCAGGCGCTGGTCGCACCGCTGCAACATGAGATGAAACTCGACCCGACTCCAATCGCTCATCGCACGCACGGACTGAATCCCGGCAACCTCAATAAGTACGACGCGCGCATTGCCGCCATTGATTACGCCCTCGCCCACGATGACGGTATTTCGTTGCGCAACCTCGATCAGGCGCAGGTTATTTTGCTCGGCGTCTCCCGCTGCGGTAAAACGCCAACCAGCCTGTATCTGGCGATGCAGTTTGGCATTCGGGCGGCGAACTACCCCTTTATTGCCGATGATATGGATAACCTGGTACTGCCCGCGTCGCTAAAACCGCTGCAACACAAACTTTTTGGTCTGACCATTGATCCGGAACGTCTGACGGCGATCCGCGAGGAGCGTAGAGAAAACAGTCGTTATGCCTCGCTGCGTCAGTGCCGCATGGAAGTAGCCGAAGTTGAAGCGTTATACCGTAAAAACAAGATCCCATGGCTCAACAGTACCAACTATTCGGTAGAAGAAATTGCCACCAAGATCCTCGATATTATGGGACTAAATCGTCGTATGTACTAGAATGCTAGTGCAATGGTTCATTTTTTGTTAGCATAAACTTTGGCTTGCGAGGTGTGACACGCCTCGCACTTGAAATCAGCAGGGATTGGTTTATCGTGATGCGCATCACTTCCCGGTAGTCCTGCCGTTGAAGCAACAAATTTCTGAGACACGTAATGAACCGAACTGATGAACTCCGTACTGCGCGTATTGACAATCTGGTCACTCCCGCTGAGCTGGCGCAACGGCATCCTGTGTCGTCCTCTGTCGCTCATCACGTGACGGATTCCCGACGCCGGATAGAAAAAATACTGAATGGCGAAGATCCTCGTTTGCTGGTGATCGTGGGTCCCTGCTCGATTCACGACCTCGATGCGGCCCTGGAATACGCCACGCGCTTGCAGACGCTGCGCACCCAACACCAGGCACGCCTGGAAATCGTGATGCGGACCTATTTTGAAAAACCGCGCACCGTCGTCGGCTGGAAAGGCTTAATTTCCGACCCGGACCTGAACGGCAGCTACCGCGTTAACCACGGCATTGAGCTGGCGCGTAAACTCCTGCTACAGGTCAACGAGCTGGGGGTCCCTACGGCCACCGAATTCCTCGATATGGTCACCGGCCAGTTTATTGCCGATCTGATCAGCTGGGGCGCTATCGGCGCACGTACTACCGAAAGCCAGATCCACCGTGAAATGGCCTCTGCGCTGTCCTGCCCGGTTGGGTTTAAAAACGGGACGGATGGTAATACGCGTATCGCCGTCGATGCGATTCGCGCTTCCCGCGCCAGCCATATGTTCCTCTCACCGGATAAAACCGGTCAGATGACCATCTATCAGACCAGCGGCAACCCGTACGGGCATATCATCATGCGCGGTGGTAAAAAGCCGAATTACTTTGCAGAAGATATTGCCGCCGCCTGCGATACGCTGCATGAATTTTCGCTGCCGGAGCATCTGGTCGTCGATTTCAGCCACGGCAATTGCCAGAAGCAGCATCGCCGCCAGCTGGAAGTGTGTGATGACGTCTGTCAGCAAATTCGCAATGGCTCAACGGCCATTGCCGGGATTATGGCAGAAAGTTTCCTGCGCGAAGGGACACAAAAAATCGTCAGCGGTCAGCCGCTGGTCTACGGTCAGTCCATAACCGATCCCTGCCTGAATTGGGAAGATACCGAACTGCTGGTCGAAAAACTCGCGGCTGCGGTGGATAGCCGCTTCTAACTTTTTCGCCGGGTAGCATATGTTACCCGGTGACAATCCCTTGTTTTCCTCCTGTTTTTTCCTCTTTTTTGCTCAAAAATCGCTCTCGTCACAATTTTTTCACAAAAAGGCTTGCCGCAAATTTTTACTTTGATGATAATGATTATCATTGTTACATTGATTGTTATTTTTAAACACTATGTCACGTATGGATAACACAACGGCAACGCCTGCAAAAAAGAAGACACCACCCCCTGCCCCCGTCGCTGAGCGTCGAATTGACAGCAAAAGCCTGCTGGGCAATGAGGGACGTGTGATCATTGAGCATGACGGGCAGCATTACCTGCTGCGCCAGACCCATGCCGGAAAACTAATTTTAACGAAATAACCCCACACATTTCGCCAGCCACCCAGGTTATCCCCAGGCAGCCAGCGCTTTTCGAGTTTCTAATGGAGAGTTGCTATGCCTTACCTGCACACCGCGAGGATGCGCCCATCGCTGCTGGCGCTGGCGATCGTCTGCAGTCTTCCTGGCGCCGCCTACGCGGCGGTTGAAGACATGACCGTTACCGCGACCGGCAATGCTCGCAGCGCCTTTGAAGCACCGATGATGGTCAGCGTCATCGACGCGACGGCCCCGGAAAATCAAACCGCCAGCTCCGCCGCAGACCTGCTGCGCAGGGTCCCCGGCCTGACTCTTGACGGCACCGGTCGCACCAACGGCCAGGACGTCAATCTGCGCGGCTACGACCGACGCGGCGTGCTGGTACTGGTTGACGGCGTCCGTCAAGGCACTGACACCGGACACCTCAACAGCACCTTCCTCGATCCTGCCCTCATCAAGCGTATTGAAGTGGTGCGCGGCCCGTCCGCGCTGCTGTACGGCAGCGGCGCGCTGGGCGGCGTCATTGCCTATGAGACGGCGAATGCCAGCGATCTACTGGGCGCGGGAAAAAACAGCGGGTATCGCGTGTTCGGTACCGCTGCCACGGGGGATCACAGCCTCGGGATGGGTGCCAGCACGTATGGCCGCACCGATACGCTGGACGGACTGCTGTCCTGGTCCAGCCGTGACCGGGGTGACCTCCGTCAGAGTAACGGCACCACCGCGCCGAACAACGAAGCGATTAATAATATGCTGGCGAAAGGCAGCTGGAAAATTGACAACGCCCAGACGTTGGCCGGCTCACTGCGCTATTACAACAACGACGCACGGGAACCTAAAAACCCGCAGGCCAGTGACGCGGACAGCAGCAATCCAATGACCGACCGTTCGACGATCCAGCGCGATGCCCAACTTTCCTACTCGGTAGCCCCGGCGGATAATGACTGGCTGAATGCCGATGCGCGCATTTACTGGTCTGAAGCACGCATTAACGCACAAAACCCGGATGCCACCGGCGAGTTTCGTAAGCAAACCACCACAGGTGGGAAGATTGACAACCGTACGCGCCTGTTTAGCGACACCTTTGCCGCACATCTGCTGACATATGGCGGCGAGTACTATCGTCAGGAGCAAAAACCAGCGGGAGCCACTACCGGTTTCCCACAGGCGAAAATTGATTTCAGCTCCGGCTGGCTACAGGACGAAATCACCCTGCGTGACCTGCCGGTGACCTTGCTGGGCGGCACGCGTTATGACTCTTACCGCGGTAGCAGCGACGGTTACGCGGACGTCGATGCCGATAAATGGTCGTCCCGCGCAGGAATGACCGTAACCCCAACCGACTGGCTGATGCTATTTGGATCTTACGCCCAGGCCTTCAGAGCGCCAACCATGGGCGAAATGTACAACGATGCGAAACACTTCTCCATCGGTCGCTTCTACACCAACTACTGGGTACCTAATCCGAATCTGCGCCCGGAAACCAACGAAACGCAGGAGTATGGTTTTGGTCTGCGCTTTGACGATTTGCTGCTGGCGAACGATGCCCTTGAATTTAAAGCCAGCTATTTTGACACGAAAGCGAAAGACTATATCTCCACCCGCGTCGATTTCGCCGCCGCAACGACGATGTCCTACAACGTTGCTAACGCCAAAATCTGGGGCTGGGACGTGATGACAACTTATTCCACCGATCTGTTCAGCCTGGATCTGGCCTATAACCGCACGCGCGGCAAAGACACCGACACCGGTGAATATATTTCCAGCATTAACCCGGACACCGTCACCAGCAAGCTAAACGTGCCTGTCGCGCACAGCGGTTTCTCAGTTGGCTGGCTCGGTACCTTTGCCGACCGTTCAACCCATATCAGCAACAGCTACACTAAACAGCCCGGCTATGCGGTCAACGACTTCTATGTCAGCTACCAGGGGCAGCAGGCGCTGAAAGGCATGACCACCACGCTGGTGCTGGGTAACGCCTTTGACAAAGCGTACTGGTCGCCGCAGGGCATTCCACAAGATGGACGCAACGGCAAAATTTTCGTGAGTTATCAGTGGTAATCACTTTGCCCCGGACACCGGGGCAGCAATCGGAAAGGAAGAGGCAATGAATTACTACACCCGCTGGCTGGAACTGAAAAAAGAACATCCTGGCAAATACGCCCGTGACATCGCAGGTCTGCTGCATATCAGCGAAGCTGAACTGACCTTTGCGCGCGTTGGTCATGACGCCTGGCGCCTGCGCGGCGAGGTGCGCGAGATCCTCAGTGCACTGGAGGCCGTGGGCGAAACCAAATGCATTTGTCGCAATGAATACGCGGTGCATGAAGTTATTGGCGCGTTTACGAATCAACACCTGAACGGCCATGCTGGGCTCATTCTGAATCCGCGCGCCCTCGATCTGCGCCTATTCTTGAATCAATGGACCAGCGCATTTCACATCAGCGAGAACACCGCTCACGGCGAGCGCCAGAGCATCCAGTTTTTCGATAGTCAGGGCGACGCGTTGCTAAAGGTCTACACCACGCAGCATACCGATATTGCTGCCTGGGGCTCGCTGCTGACCCGTTTCATCTTTGCGGAAAACCCACCGCTGATGCTGCAAACACTCGAAACCGCCGTTTCTGGCGTTAACGCAGACGCTACGGCGGTAGATGCAGAGTGGCGCACCATGACCGATGTGCACCAGTTTTTTGGCCTGCTGAAACGCCACAACCTAACCCGTCAGCAGGCCTTTCGCCTGGTGGGTGACGATCTGGCCTGCAAAGTGGCGAACAGTGCGGTGGCCCAATTGCTGGAAACTGCACGTCAGGATGGCAACGAAATTATGGTATTTGTCGGCAACCGCGGCTGCGTGCAGATTTTTACCGGCGTGGTAGAAAAATTGGTGCCAATGAAAGGCTGGCTGAATATTTTCAACCCGACCTTTACGCTGCATCTGCTGGAAGAGACCGTCGCCGAGACGTGGGTCACGCGTAAGCCGACCGCTGACGGTCACGTCACCAGCCTGGAACTGTTTGCCGCAGACGGTACGCAAATCGCCCAGCTGTATGGGCAGCGTACGGAGGGCGAGCCAGAACAGAAGCAATGGCGTACGCAAATCGACGCGTTAGCACCGAAAGGGCTGGCCGCATGAAGATACTGTGGGTCCTGATGGCGTTTCTGCCGCTGACGGCTCAGGCCGCGCCCGAAGAGAAAGTGGTCACCCTCGGCGGCGACGTGACAGAGATTGTCTTCGCGCTGGGCGCGCAGTCATCCCTTGTGGCGCGGGATAGCACCAGCCAGTGGCCGGCGGCGGCAACGGCATTGCCGGACGTGGGCTATTTACGTCAGCTCAATGCCGAAGGGATCCTGGCCACCCGCCCTACGCTGGTTTTGGCCAGCGCGCAGGCGCAGCCCTCATTGGTGCTTGAACAGCTCAAGCAAAGTCAGGTCAACGTTGTTACGGTACCGGCAGGTAATGCGCTTAGCGTGATTGATGAGAAAGTCCGGGTGATTGCACAGGCAACCCATCGTCAGGCTCAAGGCGAGGCGCTACGCCAAAGCCTACGCCAGGCGCTGGCTGAACTGCCCTCCTCGGAACTCAACAAACGCGTGCTGTTCATTCTCAATCACGGCGGAATGACCGCCATGGCGGCCGGCCAGCAAACCGGAGCCGATGCAGCCATTCGTGCCGCAGGTTTGCGCAACGCTATGCAAGGGTTTACCCGTTACCAACCCTTGTCTCAAGAAGGGGTGATTGCCAGTCAGCCCGATCTGGTGGTGATTTCCCAAGACGGCGTCAACGCGATGGGGGGTGAAGATAATCTGTGGACGCTGCCGGGACTGGCGCAAACGCCCGCTGGTCGTAATAAGCAGGTGTTGCAGATTGACGATATGGCATTGCTGGGTTTTAGCGTGCGTACGCCGCAGGCCATCCAGCAACTGCGTGCCAAAGCGGAGCAATTGCCCTGATGCCCTGGCGTATCACCTGCTCTTTGTGGATGCTGGCCGCTACGCTGGTCGTGATGACGATTGTGGCCACCGGTTTTGGCGCATTGCGTCTGCCGGTAAGCCTTTTCTGGCGTGAGGGAGATGGCGCGCTGCGTCAAATCTGGCTCACTATTCGACTACCGCGCGTGCTGCTGGCACTGGTGATTGGCGGTTCACTGGCGCTGGCGGGCTGTGTGATGCAGGGGTTGTTTCGCAATCCACTTGCCGATCCGGGCCTGCTGGGGATCAGTAGCGGAGCCGCCTGCGCCGTCGCATTGTGGGTAGTATTACCGGTCACCTTACCGGCGCTGCTGATGCTGTATGCCCCGATGCTGGCGGCGTTTCTCGGCGCACTCGCCGCCACCGGAGTGATTTTTATCCTCAGTCAACAGCGCGACGGTTCGCTTTCACGCCTGTTGCTGGTGGGTATTGCCATCAATGCATTGTGCGGAGCTGCGGTCGGCGTGTTGTCGTGGGTCAGCAATGATGCGCAACTGCGCCAGTTGTCGCTGTGGGGGATGGGCAGTCTGGGAACAGCGCAGTGGTCAACACTGTTGGCGGTCACTTCGCTGATGCTGCCCACGGTGCTTTTCATCTGGCGTTTAGCCCCGACGCTGAATCTGCTGCAGCTCGGAGAGGAAGACGCGCACTATCTTGGCGTGGATGTCCGTCGGGTGCAGTGCATTTTACTGCTATGCAGCGCACTGTTAGTAGCCGCAGCCGTCGCGGTCTGCGGCGTAATTGGTTTTATCGGTTTGGTTATCCCTCACTTGATGCGCATGTGGCTTGGTAGCGATCATCGGGCGGTGATCCCAGGCTCTGTATTGGCGGGGGCATGTTTACTGTTGATCGCCGACACCCTCGCGCGAACAGCGGTGTCGCCCGCTGAGATGCCGGTGGGTCTGTTGACCAGTATTCTCGGTGCGCCGTGGTTTTTGTGGCTTATTTTTCGTCAGCGAGGTCCGCATGGCTGAACATTTCATCGCCGAAAATCTGTACTATCATGTGGCGGATCGTTCGGTGATTCGCGACGTGTCACTGACGCTGACAAAGGGTGAACTGGTGGCGTTGATCGGCCCAAATGGTGCGGGGAAGTCCACGCTGCTGCGCCTGCTGACCGGCTTTCTGACCCCGACAGCCGGGCGCTGCTTACTGAACGGAAAACCGCTGAATGACTGGCGTATACAGAGTCTGTCTCGCCATCGCGCAGTCATGCGGCAACAAACACAGATAGGCTTTGACTGGCAGGTCGAAGCCGTGATCGCCATGGGGCGAGCGCCCTGGACCCAACGACCCGAACCGGCGCTTATTGCTCAGGTGATGGCGATGACCGGATGTACACCGCTAGCTGGCAGGCACTACGCCGCGCTTTCCGGCGGCGAGCAGCAACGAGTACAGCTTGCCCGTGCGCTGGCGCAGTTGTGGTGCGATGGCGCGCCGCGCGGCTGGCTATTCCTTGATGAACCTACTTCAGCGTTAGATCTCTACCACCAGCAGCAGCTGTTACGTTTGTTAACGTCGCTAACGGCTGCGGGGGAGTTACACGTATGCGTAGTCCTTCACGATCTCAATCTTGCCGCGCTGTGGGCCGACAAAATTATCTTGCTCCATGACGGACATATTGTCTCTCAAGGGACGCCAGAAGCCGTATTACAGGCTAATGAGCTGATGCGCTGGTACGGTGCCCAGCTTCACATTGGCCTGCACCCGGCTAACGCCTCGCCGCAGGTTTTTCTCGCCCGTTAGCTTGAACAACTGACTTCCAGCCGCTTACCCCAGTCTGGCGGACGGCTGACATAGTCATCATCCCTGTCGGCATACGGCGTGCGCAACGCAATGTGTAAGCGATGCAGTTCAGCGTAATCCCCCTGCTCTGCCTGGCTAATTGCCCGCTGCGCCAGCCAGTTGCGTAACACCATTGCCGGGTTGGCAGCTTTCATTTGCGCCTGTCTTACTTCGTCCGCCACGTTATCCTGTTGCAAACGTGAACGATAGCGCGCAAACCAGTCATCAAATGCTGCGCGGTCGATAAACTCATCGCGCAACGGCGAAGACGCACTATGTTGCTCCGTCTGACTCAGCATACGAAACGTTCGCGTAAAATCGCTTCTTTCCCGTGCCATCAGGCTAAACAGTTCGCTGAGCAATTCGTTGTCGTTTTTTTGCTCGCTAAAGAAGCCCAACTTTTGTCGCATCCGCTGCCCATAACGGGTCAGCAGCGCCAGTTGATAGTTATCCAGCGCGTCATTGAGTGCGTCGGCCGCAATAAACGGCGACAGGGTTTGCGCCAGCCGCTGCAAATTCCACAGCGCGGCAGCCGGTTGATTATCGAAACTGTATCGCCCCTGGTGATCCGAATGATTACAGATAAAATCAGGCACATAGTCATCCAGAAAACCGAAGGGACCGTAGTCCATCGTCAGCCCCAGAATCGACATGTTGTCGGTGTTCATCACCCCGTGCGCAAACCCTACCGTCTGCCAGTCGGCAATTAAGGTCGCGGTGCGCGTGACCACGTCCTGAAACCACCGTTGATATTTATCCGCCTCGTCCTGCCAGTGCGGCCAATAATAGCGAATCGCAAAATCGGCCAGTTGACGTACTTTTTCCGGTTCACGACGATAGTAGAAGTGTTCAAAGTGACCAAAGCGCATATGACTTTGCGCCACGCGAATCAGCATCGCCCCGGCTTCTACCGTTTCGCGGTAGACCGGCGTGTCGCTGGTGACCACCGACAGCGCTCGCGTCGTGGGGATCCCGAGATAATGCATGGCTTCGCTGGCCAGACTTTCGCGGATCGTCGAACGCAGTACCGCACGCCCGTCTCCCATGCGCGAATATGGCGTAAGTCCCGCGCCTTTCAGATGCCAGTCAAGCGTCGAGCCATCGGCGAGCAGCTGTTCGCCCAGCAGGATCCCGCGTCCGTCACCCAACTGCCCTGCCCAAACACCAAACTGATGTCCGCTATAGACCTGCGCCAACGGCGACATGCCGGGAAGCAGCGTTTCACCGCCGCAAACGCCTGAGTTATTTTCACTATTAAACAACGTAGCCGGGATCCCTGATTGCTCAGCAAGCATATCGTTATGCCAAATTACGCGCGCATTTTTCAGGGGAGTAGGCGAAAGTGCCGTATAGGTTGCTGGTAATTCATCACGCCAGCGGGTGGTAAAAGACAGGGTCATAGGGCCTCCTGCCTCTAGTGTAGACTGTTAACGAACGGTTAAACACCGGCAAATGCAAGGGTTATCCTTGCATCAATGAGGTTATCTGCGCGGGTAAGACAGCTGGCCATAGCGCACCCTGCATGGCGCTGAATCCCAGGGGCAATACCCGTTCGAGCATCTCCTGCGTATCAATGCCGCTGATGATTATTGATTCGCAGTCTGGGGATATTTGTGCCTGAATGGCGCGCATAAAAGGCTCAAACGAATTTTGCGTAATACGTTGTTGAATAAAGTGTTTATCCAGTACGACACGTTTGAACAGGCCATCAAAAATTGCACGCGTGGATATGCCTGGCGCGCCGAAGTTAGTCAAGACTAATGAAAATCGCGCCGCTAATGCCGCCAGTATTGGATTTTCTTTACCCTTGTTTAACTCGGGAAAACTTTCATTAATGGTTAATTCAATAAATGAAAATCGTTCAATACGCGAAGCATATTCTGCATCTAATAATAAAGTATTAGCGACTGCTGGAGTTAAATTAAGCCACGCAGAAATGTTGCGTTGAATAAAAAAATGTTGGCATGTTTCGATTAATTCGAGTTTTTCGCTAAATAAACGACGCTGCTCATCGTCCGACATCCGAGGTATGACCAACCCTGATGGCATATGCACTACGCCGTCAGGACTAACAAAATGGGTGATGATGTCTACGTATTTAAGATCGCCTCCTGCACTTCTCGCAGGAAGAAAAGAGAACTCAGAATGATAAAGATTATCCAGTGAAACTATCATTGTGCCAGCCCCGCTGCATGGGTGTAATCCGGCATCCTGTAGCAAAGGATGGAAAAATACGTCACATCAGATGCAAATTGAGGCTCTTTCATTTTTCCCTTTTTAGCCAGTAAATCGAATCCTTTTTTTTAGCTTATCCTGATTATAAGCTAATATCCAGCTTTGTACTTTTTAATAACTCGGCATAAATCATATTTTTAGCAAAATACTCTCTTAATGCACAGGGTTATTGTCAGTGCAGCAGCAGAAGTGAAAGTTGACTTTAAATGGCGATGATGGAGCTGCTTCATACATGACCAGCCCCATCACCCGGGAGATTTAAATACGTCGCGCCTGCCAGAAATTTTTACGCCAGTAGACATTATCAAGCGAGGAGCGCATCACGCCACGACTGGTGGAGGCATGAATAAATTGATTATTGGTATCGTAAATACCGACGTGTAGCCCGCTTTCACCCGATCCGGTTTTAAAGAAAACCAGATCGCCTGGTAGCAATTCATCTTTATCAATTTCGGTACCAATCTTTGACTGCGTGCGCGTATCGCGCGGTAATTGCAGGTCGAATTTATCGCGCATCGTCATCAGTACAAAGCCAGAACAATCCACGCCGCTCCGGCTCATTCCTCCATAACGATAAGGTGTACCACGCCAGTGCTGTAACTGGTCGTTAAGACCGGCAATCACGGCGATAGAGTCCGATAACCGGGCATTGGGTGCGGGAGCGCGATGGCTACTGCACCCTGCCAAAAACAAAGCTGTGATAAAAAGAAGCCAAAAACGCATGCAGGACGAATCCTCTATTTTTTATTCTTGCGCCAATTTAGCGTGGAAATAATGGGGTTTTCAAGAGCCCATTTAACTTAAGTGGTTGATATGAGCATTCTGTGGCCTTCGATATCCAGACGACGGAAGTTTACGCCATAAGCCTGAGAGAGATTAGCCGGCGTCAGCACCGCATCGCGTGTACCACTGGCCAGCAGCTTCCCGCGCTTGAGTAACCAGGCTTTGTGCGCATGACGCAACGTATGGTTCAGGTCATGACTGCTCATCACAATTGCAATTCCCTGCTGACAGAGTCGGCCCAATAGGCGGTCCAGCGCATTTTGTTGCGCAACATCCAGACTGTTCATCGGTTCATCTAACAGCAACAGTTGGCCGTGCGGATTAGCCTGCGGACAAATTTGCAGTATTACCGCCGCAAGACGCACCCGCTGCCATTCGCCGCCAGAAAGCTGATTCGACCCACGTCCAAGTTTATCACCCAACCCAAGCGCGTCGGCCGTCTCCTGCAGCAAATCGGTACGCGTTTTATCAGGCTGATGCAGCGTCAGAAAATGCCAAACTGGCATGGCAAACGGGGGGGGTTGTTGTTGCGCAAGATAAGCGCGATGTTGCGCCAACTTTGCCGCAGGCCAGTCATCGAGCGGCACATCACCCAACACGATGGTTCCTTCACCGGTCGTTAACCCCGCCATCCTCGCCAGCAGCGTGCTTTTTCCTGCACCGTTGGGTCCGACAAGGTGTAGGATCTCCCCGGCCCTTATTTCACCGGAAAGCGGGCCAAGCCGGGTCGATTCCGCCACATTCTGGAGCTGCATCAAAGGAGACATTATTTTGCCAGCGCCGCGTTGATATGTTCCACAAGGATGGGGTCTTCAGGCGTCATATCGGGTGAAAAACGCTGTAAAACCTGACCATCGCGCCCGACTAAAAACTTCTCGAAATTCCACAGAATATCGTCCGGGTAGAGCGGCGCGCGCCCTTTGCTCGCCATGCGCGCATAAAACCCACTGTCGGCTGGCGCTACGGCGGTGGGCGCGGCGGCAATCAGCTTCTGATACAGCGGATGGCGCGCTTCGCCGTTGACATCTATTTTACTGAACATGGGGAAAGTAACGCCCCAGGTAGTACTGCACCAGGTTTTAATTTCCTCTTCACTACCGGGTTCCTGACCGAGAAACTGATTGCAGGGGAACCCCAACACGGTAAATCCCTGCTCGTGCCATGTTTTCTGCAGATTCTCCAGTTGCTCATACTGCGGCGTTAATCCACATTTTGAAGCAACATTAACAATTAACAGAACTTTTCCGACATACGCTTGTAATGAGACGACATCTCCGTCGATAGTCGTCACTTCGGTATTGAAAATAGTGTCTTGCATAGCATCTCCAGGTGGATAGTCAACGATCAATTTTCCGTGTTTAATCATAGTCCGAACCGCAGACGTCTAGCGCCCGGATTTTAACAATAACCAGATAAATACCGGTGCACCCATGGTTGCCGTTACCACGCCGATAGGCAGTTCAGCCGACGCCAGCACCAGACGTGCCACAACATCCGCTAACAGTAACGCAATAGCCCCCGCCAGCGCACAGCCAGGCAGCAATACGCGATGATCGGTTAATCCACACAGTCGCAGAATATGCGGGATAACCAGGCCGATAAAACCAATGGCGCCAGCAAGCGCCACGCTGACCCCCACCATCCAGCCGGTGGCCACCACCAGCAGGTTCCGCCAGAACCATAAAGGCAGCCCTAGCTGGCGCGCAGACGTCTCCCCCAGCGCCAGCATATTCATCGGCTGCGACTGACAGCAAATCCACAGTAAAACGGGCAGCAGCGCGACCATCAGCCAGGCCTGCTGCCAGTCAACACCGCCAAAGCCGCCCATCATCCAGTACATTAACTGTCGCAGATCAAAAGAGGTTGAGAAGTAGATAGCCCACGTCATCAAGGCGCTACAAATAATACCCAGCGCCACGCCCGCCAGCAGCAGACGGCTGGTCGACAGGTGGCGGCGGGCAAAACGCAGAAGGATAAGCGTGATGATCAGCGCCCCGGCAATCGCGCACAGGCCCAGCGCCCAGCCGGGTAACTGGCCCTGCCCCAATAGCACCGCGGCGATGAGTCCAACGCCTGCGCCGTTAGACACGCCCAGCAGGCCTGGTTCGGCTAAGGGGTTTTCGAACAGCGCCTGCATCACAGCACCGGATAGCGCCAGCGCGGCACCGACCAGCAGTACGGCCAGCGTACGAGGAAGTCGAATTTGCCAGACGAACAGATCGCCACGGGCGCTAAACCAGTTGCCGGGCGCAATCCACTGTTCGCCTGCGCACAGGCTGAGGATCGTTGCCAGCAGCATCAGCGCTGACAGAGACAATATCCAGCGTACATTTCGTCGCTGTTGTTGATGGGCGAAGGTCAGCATGTTTTCCATTCTGCTGAAAAGAGATGGGGGGATTTTACGGTGCTGATTCGGTAGTGGAAAGGAAAAAGGCCGCAGAGCGGCCTTTTTAGTTATACCCGTCATACTTCCAGCCGCATGTGCGTTGGCTTTACTCGCTCACCTCAGTCACGTACTTATGTACGCTCCTGGAGATTCGCTGCGTCGCCGCCTTCCTGCAACTCGAAGTATTTAGGGTATATATACGTCATGCTTTGCACTGCCGCTTTGATGGCGGCGTAAGTGACTTAGCGGATCGTCAAATCACTCTTCTTTGGGCGTTGCGTTTTCGACCCGACTTTTTAACTTCTGTCCGGGTCTGAAGGTCACCACGCGCCGTGCTGTAATGGGAATATCTTCGCCCGTTTTCGGGTTACGTCCCGGGCGTTGATTCTTATCACGCAGATCGAAGTTACCAAAACCAGAGAGTTTTACCTGCTCACCATTTTCCAGAGCACGACGGATCTCTTCGAAAAACAGCTCGACCAGTTCTTTGGCATCCCGCTTGCTAAGCCCAAGCTTATCAAACAGATATTCTGACATTTCAGCTTTTGTAAGCGCCATAGGTTCAATCCCTCAATGATGCCTGGAATCGCTCTTTTAATGCCTCTACACATTTGGCGACGGTAGCGGCAATCTCCTCTTCTTCAAGTGTACGGCTGGTATCCTGAAGGATCAGGCTGATAGCGAGGCTCTTATAACCCTCCGCAACACCCTTACCGCGGTACACGTCAAATAAGTTTACGCCAACTACCTGATTTACGCCAACTTTCTTACACTCGGATAAAATATCCGCAGCGGGAACGTTTTCTGCCACCACCACGGCGATATCACGGCGGTTCGCCGGGAAGCGAGAAACTTCACGAGCCTGAGGCACCACGCGGTCTGCGAGCTTGTTCCACTCCAGTTCAAACACTAAAGTGCGACCGTTCAGATCCAGTTTACGTTCCAGCTCAGGATGAACAACCCCAATGAAACCAATACGTTCACCTTTCAGATAAATCGCCGCAGACTGGCCCGGATGTAATGCCGGATTGGCTTCAGCTTTGAACTGAATGTCACCCAGTTTACCGGTCAGGTCGAGAACCGCTTCCAGATCGCCTTTCAGATCATAGAAATCAACGGCCTCTTTTGCCAGGTTCCAGTGTTCATCATGACGGTTGCCGCAGATCGCACCTGCCAACATCAGATCCTGACGGATCCCGAGGTTAGCCTGGGTATCGGGAACAAAACGTAAACCCGTTTCGAAAATACGCACGCGGTTCTGCTGACGGTTCTGGTTATACACCACCGTAGACAGCAAGCCGGTCCACAGGGACAAACGCATTGCCGACATGTCGATTGAGATTGGGCTTGGCAGCAACAGCGCTTCTTCACCCGGATGCAGCAGCGCCTGAACTTTCGGGTCGACGAAGCTGTAGGTGATCACTTCCTGGTAGCCTTTATCATTGAGCATGGTTTTGACACGCTTCAGCGATAAATCTGCTTCGCGATGCGTCCCCATGATCAGGCCTGCCTGAATAGGCGTATTCGGGATATTGTCATAACCGTATACGCGGGCAATTTCTTCGACCAGGTCTTCTTCAATCGACATGTCGAAACGCCAGCTCGGTGCAACCGCCAGCCACTCATCCTGGCCTTCCGTCACGTCACAACCCAGACGACGCAGAATATCGCTCACCTGCTCATCGGCAATATGATGGCCAATCAGACGATCCAGTTTGCTACGACGAAGCGTAATGGTTGCGCGTTTTGGCAGCGTGGCTTCGGTCGTCACATCGATAACCGGACCGGCTTCGCCGCCGCAGATATCAATCAGCAGACGCGTTGCACGCTCCATGGCTTTGTGCTGCAGCGCCGGATCGACGCCACGCTCATAGCGGTGAGAGGCATCGGTGTGCAGACCGTGACGACGCGCGCGACCCGTAATGGACAGCGGGCTGAAGAACGCACATTCCAGCAGGACGTTTTGCGTCTCATCATTCACACCAGAGTGCTCTCCGCCAAAGATGCCGCCCATTGCCAACGCTTTGTTGTGGTCAGCAATAACCAGCGTATCCGCATTCAGTTTTGCTTCGCTGCCGTCCAGCAATACCAGGGTCTCACCCTCTTTTGCCATACGCACAACAATTCCGCCTTCAATGCGGTCTTTGTCGAACGCATGCATCGGCTGACCCAGTTCGAGCAGTACATAGTTGGTCACATCAACCACGGCATCGATGGAACGGATCCCGCAACGACGCAGTTTCTCTTTCATCCACAGCGGCGTTGGTGCTTTAACATTGATACCTTTAACCACACGGCCCAGATAGCGCGGACAGGCGTCAACGGCTTCAACCTGGATTGGCAGCACGTCATCAACTGTCGCCGCCACTGGGACGATTTCCGGCTCAACCAGCGGGGCTTTGTTCAGTACCGCAACATCGCGTGCAACACCGATGATGCCTAAGCAGTCGGCGCGGTTCGGCGTAACGCTGATTTCGATAGTGTTATCGTCAAGCTTCAGGTATTCGCGGATATCGGTGCCAATCGGCGCATCCGCCGGCAGTTCGATAATCCCGTTATGATCATCGGAAATACCCAGCTCAGAGAACGAGCACAGCATCCCTTCTGACGGCTCACCGCGCAGTTTGGCGGCTTTAATCTTGAAATCGCCCGGCAGAACGGCACCGATGGTCGCCACGGCGACTCTTAATCCCTGACGGCAGTTAGGTGCGCCACAGACGATATCCAGCAGACGATCGCCGCCCACATTAACTTTGGTGACACGCAGTTTGTCTGCGTTCGGGTGCTGGCCGCACTCAACCACTTCACCGACCACTACGCCGTTAAATTCACCGGCAACGGCTTCAACGCCGTCGACCTCGAGGCCCGCCATGGTGATCTGGTTTGACAGCGCATCGCTATCAATTGCCGGGTTTACCCATTCGCGTAACCACAGTTCACTGAATTTCATTGTTTTATCCTGCCTTTATTTAAACTGTTTGAGGAAACGCAGATCGTTTTCGAAGAAAGAACGCAGATCGGTGACGCCGTAACGCAGCATGGTCAGACGCTCCATACCCATACCGAAGGCAAAACCTGAGTAGATTTCTGGGTCGATACCAACGTTACGCAGCACGTTCGGGTGGACCATACCGCAGCCCAGCACTTCCAGCCATTTGCCATTTTTTCCCATTACGTCAACTTCTGCAGAAGGCTCAGTGAACGGGAAATAGGAAGGACGGAAACGTACCTGCAGATCCTCTTCAAAGAAGTTACGCAGGAAATCGTGCAGCGTGCCTTTCAGGTTGGTGAAGTTGATGTTGGTATCAACAATCAAGCCTTCCATCTGATGGAACATCGGGGTGTGCGTCTGATCGTAGTCGTTACGATACACGCGGCCCGGCGCGATAATGCGGATTGGCGGCTGTTTTTCTTTCATGGTGCGGATCTGCACGCCAGAGGTCTGGGTACGCAGCAGGCGCGTGGCGTCAAACCAAAACGTGTCGTGGTCAGCACGCGCCGGGTGATGGCCTGGAATATTCAGCGCATCGAAGTTGTGGTAGTCATCTTCGATTTCCGGTCCCGTCGCCACGGTAAATCCGAGCTCACCGAAGAAGCTTTCAATCCTGTCGATGGTACGTGTGACCGGATGCAACCCGCCGTTTTCAATACGACGGCCCGGCAGGGAGATATCAATGGTTTCTTCTGCCAGACGTGCATTCAGCGCAGCATTTTCTAAATCAGCTTTACGCGCGTTCAGCGCCTGCTGTACCTGCTCTTTGGCTTCATTGATAACCGCACCTGCTGCCGGACGCTCTTCAGGCGGCAGTTCGCGCAGGGTTGTCATTTGCAGGGTCAAATGCCCTTTCTTACCCAAATATTCGACGCGGACATTGTCTAATGCGGCAACATCTGAAGCCTGGTTAATGGCGGCCGTTGCACTGGCAACCAGCTCTGCGAGATGTGACATGGTTTTCCTCGTTGTGTGGCGATATTCATATGTCGCTCATATATACACAAAATCATTCAAGTTGCATCCAGGCGGCAAGAGAGCAAAATGCAGCCAATACAGGGGCCGCTTGAAGGATTACGTGTATAAAAAAAGCCTCCACCAGGGAGGCTCTTAGGCGCTGTTTTCCGTTTCTTCTTTCACGCGCTAGCCTCCCGGATTCAGGTGCTAAAGTAAAAAAAGAAGCGGAAAATAGCAGCATTCATGCTTGCGTTACCTTATGTAGTAAAAACCGGACAACCTTTATTGAAAAGGCTTACGGGTGAATTGTCAACTAATTGATTACGCTACAAATAAAAGAGAGGGAGCCAGGCTCCCTCTTTTCACCGGCTTATGCCAGAGCTGCTTTCGCTTTTTCAACCAGAGCGGTGAACGCTACTTTGTCGAATACTGCGATGTCAGCCAGGATCTTACGGTCGATTTCAACAGAGGCTTTTTTCAGGCCGTTGATGAATTTGCTGTAAGAAATACCGTTCTGACGTGCTGCTGCGTTGATACGCGCAATCCACAGTTGACGGAACTGACGCTTTTTCTGACGACGGTCACGATAAGCGTACTGACCAGCTTTGATAACAGCCTGGAAGGCAACGCGGTATACGCGAGAACGCGCACCGTAGTAGCCTTTAGCTTGTTTCAAAATTTTCTTGTGACGTGCACGAGCAACTACACCACGTTTTACGCGAGCCATATGTGCTCTCCTGTATCTATATTCTTAGTAAAAAAATTAATTAAACGTTAACGGCTTATGCGTACGGCAGGCACGCGATAACCAGACCCAGATCGCCTTTAGACACGAGGCCTTTTGGACGCAGGTGACGTTTACGCTTAGTAGATTTTTTGGTCAGAATATGACGCAGGTTTGCGTGCTTACGCTTAAATCCACCACCACCGGTTTTTTTGAAGCGCTTAGCAGCACCGCGTACGGTCTTAATTTTTGGCATTTTAATAACTTCCACTTCGCATTGTTAATAAACGAAACATAGGCGAACAAAACCTGCGAAGCCCGTAGGCTCCACAGGAATTGCTACTTGAAGGCCTTACTGTTTCTTCTTAGGAGCGAGCACCATGATCATCTGGCGGCCTTCGATCTTCGTAGGGAAGGATTCGACCACTGCCAGTTCACTCAGATCGTCACGGACGCGCGTAAGCACTTCCATACCGATCTGTTGGTGAGCCATCTCACGGCCGCGGAAACGCAGCGTGATCTTAGCTTTATCACCCTCTTCCAGAAAGCGTACCAGGCTGCGGAGTTTTACCTGGTAATCGCCATCGTCGGTGCCAGGACGGAATTTAATTTCCTTAACCTGGATAACTTTTTGCTTTTTCTTCTGTTCCTTAGAAGATTTACTCTTTTCATAAAGGAACTTGCCGTAGTCCATAATACGACAAACTGGCGGTTCGGCGTTAGGGCTGATTTCAACTAAATCTACTCCAGCTTCTTCAGCTTTTTCGATAGCTTCTCTCAGACTCACAATACCCAAAGCTTCGCCTTCCAGACCTGTTAAGCGAACTTCCAGGGCGCGAATCTCGCCATTGATACGATTCGGACGTGCCGTTTGAACTCGTTTTCCGCCTTTAATACCTTATTCCTCCAGTTGTTGAAGACTGCGGCTGCGAATCTCTTGTTGCAGCTTCTCGATAACTTCACTTACGTCCAGGCTGCCCAAGTCTTTGCCACGACGGGTACGCACGGCAACTTTGCCTGCTTCTACCTCTTTGTCGCCACAGACCAACATGTAAGGGACACGACGTAAAGTGTGCTCGCGGATTTTAAAGCCAATCTTCTCATTTCTCAAGTCTGCTTTTACACGAATACCCGCATTTTGTAGTTTCTGCGTTAATTCGTTGACGTATTCAGACTGCGAATCGGTAATATTCATGACCACAACCTGAACCGGCGCAAGCCAGGTCGGGAAGAAGCCAGCGAACTCTTCGGTCAGGATACCAATGAAACGTTCCATTGACCCAAGAATCGCGCGGTGAATCATTACCGGTACCTGACGCTCATTGTTTTCGCCAACATAAGAGGCGCTCAGACGAGACGGCAGAGAGAAGTCCAGCTGTACAGTACCGCACTGCCATGCGCGATCGAGGCAGTCATACAGGGTAAATTCAATTTTCGGACCGTAGAATGCGCCTTCACCCAGTTGGAACTCAAACGGGATGTTGTTTTCTTCCAGCGCAACCGCTAAGTCCGCTTCAGCACGGTCCCACATTTCATCGCTACCGATACGTTTCTCGGGGCGAGTGGACAGTTTGACAACGATTTTCTCGAAGCCAAAGGTGCTGTACATATCGTAGACCATACGAATGCAGGCGTTAACTTCATCACGAATCTGCTCTTCGGTACAGAAGATATGCGCATCATCTTGAGTGAAGCCACGTACGCGCATCAGGCCGTGCAGCGCACCTGACGGTTCGTTACGGTGACAGCTACCAAATTCCGCCATACGCAGCGGCAGGTCGCGATACGATTTCAGACCCTGATTAAAGATCTGAACGTGGCCTGGGCAGTTCATTGGCTTGATGCAGTATTCACGGTTCTCTGAAGAGGTGGTGAACATCGCATCCTTGTAGTTGTCCCAGTGCCCTGTTTTTTCCCACAGCACACGGTCCATCATGAACGGGCCTTTCACTTCCTGATACTGGTATTCTTTCAGTTTCGAACGAACGAAAACTTCCAGTTCACGGAAAATTGTCCAGCCATCGTTATGCCAGAACACCATACCTGGCGCTTCTTCCTGCATATGATACAGGTCAAGCTGCTTACCAATTTTACGGTGGTCGCGTTTAGCCGCTTCTTCCAGACGTTGCAGGTAGGCACTCAGCGCTTTTTTATCGGCCCATGCAGTACCATAAATGCGCTGCAGCATCTTGTTGTTGCTGTCGCCGCGCCAGTATGCCCCAGCGGTCTTCATCAGTTTGAAGTGATGACAGAAACGCATGTTCGGCACGTGCGGGCCACGGCACATATCGACGTATTCTTCATGATGATACAAGCCAGGCTTGTCATCATGGGCAATATTTTCATCAAGGATAGAGACTTTATAGGTCTCGCCACGCTTCACGAACGTTTCACGCGCTTCGTACCAGCTGACTTTCTTCTTAATGACATCGTAGTTTTTCTCAGCGAGCTCGTGCATCCGCTTTTCGAGCGCGTCGACGTCTTCCTGGGTTAACGTACGGTCAAGATCGATATCGTAGTAAAAGCCGTTGTCAACAACCGGTCCGATCGCCATTTTGGTGTGCGGCCAGAGTTGTTTGATCGCGTGCCCTAACAGGTGCGCACAGGAGTGACGAATGATCTCCAGACCTTCATCATCCTTAGCGGTAATGATGGAGAGTTTCGCATCCTGTTCAATCAGATCGGAAGCATCAACCAGCTCACCGTTTACACGGCCAGCGATGGTGGCTTTCGCCAGACCTGGACCGATGTCCAGCGCAACATCCATGGGACTTACAGCGTGGTCGTAATGGCGTTGGCTGCCATCAGGAAGAGTAATAACAGGCATGTTATATCCTTATTTGCAGTGGTGCCCCACACGTAAGAGCACATACAAAGTTTCACTATTTAAAATTTATCAAAAAGGTGTGGGCTGATTCCCGCTTCACTCTGCGAAATATGTCACGCATTACCTGACTGGCAACGCTGTAACCTACACCCGCTTTTTGATAACACCGCCTGACAGTGTACACGGCATTACGGGTCGTTCAAAGCGACAATCAACGCGCCATCTATGATGTAAATCAATTCACTGGCGCCCTGCCGTCTTTGTTACACTATGCGGTAATCATTGTTACTGACCAGGAAAGAACCATGCCAAAAAATCGCTTTGCCAAAAAACACTGGAAAATGGTTGTGGTACTGCTCGTCATTTGCGCGGCAATGTTGATGTTAAGGTGGGCAGCAATGATTTGGGGTTGAACCGTCACGCCGTTAATAAATGGTACTTTGCGTTATTTCGCGATGTACACAGATGCGTCCAATAAATTAAAAAAGATATTTCAATATTACTTTACTGTTTATGACAAAATAAAAACCGGTACATCAATATCCGGTTTTTTCATTACGACATTTGGCTGAATAGACGTCTGGACACTGATGAAGATATTAAGACCATTCGCCAGCAACCAGGGTATGAACATTAAACGCATCATTCATACTTTGGCCAGTTGACTGGGAACCAGGAGCGATATTTGAACCTGCTTCCACATCAGAGGCATGCGTGATGCCAACCTGTGTCGTGTTATCAGACGGTGCGTTGGTGACCGGAACGGCTGCAAACACACCGAAGGACAGCGCAGAAAGCACGATGACAGCAGCCGTCGCTTTGATATTTTTCATAGGTATCTTCTCTTACTTGAATTAATGCTAAGGTCTGAAGGCGATTAATTGCCTATAGGTAAGAGTGTAGATCTGGCTCACACTTTTTCCTAGTCAATTTATTTATCAATTCGTGTCAAATAAATTGAATATGTACCCAAAAGAGTAATTATGGAGAAAGTATGAAGAAAAGTTTTTTTCGAAAAAATTAAAATACCGGTCAGAAAATAATAACACTGAAATTTTATTTGGAAAAGCCGGGCCATTTATTTGACCCGGCTTTTTACTACATACGATAGCCGAGCGAAACGGTCGTACGACGATCGGTATGTTCCGGTGCCGTAGCCGGTGGTTCTGAGTTCCAGGTGACGTTATAAGCCACTTTCAAACCGAAGTGTTCGTTAATAGCCACATTTAACGCTGTTTCAGAGTTAAGCGTCGTATCTTCAGCACCAAATACCGACACCCCTTGTGTGAATTTGGTGGTGTCCGTCATCTGCCACGCATAAGCGCCTGACGCATAACCCAGCGGCTGCGTTTCGGTTGTGCCATCGGTGTGTTCGTCATAGCGTACGCCTGGACCGAATTCGAAACGGAAGCTGTGTACCGGCCCATTAAGGAACTGACGACCATAACCTGCAGTCAGTACGTCACGCTCGTGATAACCGTTGTAGCGGTCGGTCAACCAACTGGCCTGTCCGAACAGATAATCATAATCCGTCATATTAAAACGACTACGACCACCTACGGCGTATTTCTCCGAAGAGCGTTCATCATTCGACGAGGTATTGCTGGCATTGCCCCACAGAGACCACGCCGTGGTTTCACCGTACCAGGTCATGGTGGTATCTGCGGTTAAAGAAGAACTTTTTGTGTTGCCTGACTGGGCGAGGTATCCCGCGTTCAGGTTACCTTCAAAGGGTTTTTTCGCGCTGGAGGGGTCATCCATGACAGTAAAAACGGAATCATCGGCGGCGGCATGCATTGACGCAAACACGCCCCCCATCAGCACGAGTGCTGCGGGTACTGTCTTCAAAAGCTTCATTTATAAAGAGTCCGTACAACAAAAAAAGAGACCATTACGGTCTCGGAAACTTTCATAGGGATCAATGACAAAAGCCCCTTGAAAGGTAACAAATTATAAAAAGACTCGAATAACATAGCAATAATTTCTTATTTCATTTTTTGAATAAGAGCGTTCTTAAACCGTAATTTTATTTATATATCTTTGCCGAGATAATTTTAAATAAAGATGCGATAAATCATGTTGTTAATTACTTCACTTTCGTCACATTAAGTGCCAGACTGAGGACAGCCTAACAGGAGGTAACGATGGTACGTATCTATACGTTAACACTTGCGCCCTCTCTCGATAGCGCAACAATCACCCCGCAAATCTATCCCGAAGGTAAACTTCGCTGCACCTCGCCGGTTTTTGAACCCGGTGGTGGTGGTATTAACGTGGCCCGCGCCATTGCTCATCTTGGCGGAAACGCAACGGCTATCTTTCCGGCTGGCGGCGCTACCGGGGAACACCTGGTATCATTGCTTGCCGATGAAAATGTCCCGGTCGCCACCATAGAGGCCAAAGACTGGACCCGGCAAAATCTTCACGTCCACGTAGAATCCAGCGGCGAGCAGTATCGATTTGTTATGCCTGGGGCAACACTTACCGATGACGAGTTCCACCAGCTTCAGGATCAGGTGCTGGAAATTGAGTCCGGCGCGCTGCTGGTGATAAGCGGCAGCCTGCCACCCGGCGTGAAGCTTGAAAAACTCACCCAACTTATTACTGCGGCACAAAAGCAGGGCATTCGCTGCATTGTTGATAGCTCAGGTGAGGCACTGACTGCCGCATTAACGCTCGGCAATATCGAACTGGTCAAACCCAACCTCAAAGAACTCAGCGCGTTGGTTAACCGCGAACTCACACAACCTGATGACGTCCGTAAGGCCGCGGAGGAAATTGTGCACAGCGGTAAAGCGCAACGTGTTGTCGTTTCGTTGGGACCGCAAGGGGCACTGGGCGTTGACGGTGAAACCTGCGTACAGGTGGTACCCCCGCCGGTTAAGAGCCAAAGTACCGTTGGCGCGGGTGACAGTATGGTCGGCGCGATGACGCTGAAACTGGCACAGAATGCGCCATTTGACGATATTGTTCGTTTTGGCGTAGCGGCAGGTAGCGCGGCAACCCTCAATCAGGGTACCCGTTTATGCTCGCAGGACGATACGCAGAAAATATACGCATACCTTTCGCGGTAATGCCCTTCCCCCTCATCATCAAGGGGGATTTACCAACAAAACTGTCGACATACGTGTTATGCGTCTATGCTGAAAAATCACGTGATAACAAAGCAGTGGATCACGTGAACCCATAACTGCAGCGCTCTGGCAAGGAGTGAAATAGCAACAAACATTACGTGCTTTTTCAGCGATAACGCGTCCACGGTGTGCGTTGGTTCGTGTTTTTTTACCGCATTATTGCGCTAACCTTATGATCTGGCAGACAACATGGGGAGAGACATCATGTGGCAGGCTATCAGTCGTCTTTTAAGCGAGCAACTCGGTGAAGGCGAAATCGAGCTGCGTAATGAACTGCCCGGCGGTGAGATCCACGCCGCATGGCATTTACGCTATGCGGGGCGCGATTTTTTCGTCAAATGCGATGAAAGGGAGCTATTAACCGGCTTTACGGCAGAAGCCGACCAGCTGGAACTGCTTTCCCACAGCAATACCGTTTCAGTCCCCAAGGTCTGGGCGGTCGGTGCAGACAGAGACTACAGCTTTTTGGTGATGGATTTCCTCCCTCCCCGTCCACTGGATGCCCACAACGCCTTTATTCTCGGACAACAGCTCGCGCATCTTCATGAATGGAGCGATCAGCCGCAGTTTGGCCTCGACTTTGATAATGCACTCTCTACCACGCCACAACCCAATACGTGGCAGCGTCGCTGGTCTACCTTTTTTGCAGAACAGCGGATTGGCTGGCAACTGGAGCTTGCCGCCGAAAAAGGGATCGCATTTGGCAATATTGACGCCATTGTTGACCATGTTCAGCAGCGTTTGTCATCACACCAGCCACAGCCTTCACTACTGCATGGCGATTTGTGGTCGGGGAACTGCGCCCTTGGCCCTCATGGTCCCTACATCTTTGACCCCGCCTGCTATTGGGGCGACAGAGAGTGCGACCTGGCAATGCTGCCATTACATAGCGATCAGCCACCGCAAATTTATGACGGCTATCAGTCGGTTTCCCCCCTGCCGCTGGATTTTCTCGACAGGCAGCCTGTCTATCAGCTTTATACGCTGCTGAATCGAGCGATTCTGTTCGGCGGGCAACATATGGTGGTGGCGCAGAAAGCGATGGACAGGATACTGGCGGCTTAACAGATATATAGCGGAAGTTCTTTGCTAATCAGGCCCGCAGCTTTCGCGTGGGCCTGATAGTGACGCGCTTACAAAAAACCTAGTAGCGAAAAGAAGAAATAGCCAATCACGATGACGATAACCGGCAAAATATAGAGCGGGAATATTTGTAAGAAAATCGTATGATGCGGCACGACAATACGCGACTCAATCTGCTCTCGCGATAACCCTTCACTGCCCTTCGCCTGCTCCAGAATCAGCTGATCTTCAACGCCTTCACGTAAAAAACGAGCCTGACGGCTCATGCGAGCACCCGAATCCTGCATCGCCAGCCCGATAAAAATAAGAATAAAAATCAGCCAGAAAACCAGATTCAGTCCGCTTTGAAAATCAGGTGTCGGTGAGTTATACCAAAACAGGTTAAGAAAGGGAGTGTTTACCCGCATCATGTCAATCATCACGTGGGCAAAGTCGAGCATCACCGCGTTAATCCCCTCCTGCTTTTCACTGTGCGCATACATAAACTTCAGTACTGAAACCAGCGTTGAAATCAGCGCCGGAATGAAAATCACCCATCCCACCAGCCCTTTCAAGACAGCAATGCGTCCAGCTTGTTGATACGTCATGAGTTCCCCTTGATTAAGACGTGTCATTTTGGCCTAAGTTTACCCGTTGATAACCATTTTCGCCTGATCTTTAAAGGCGGTATAATCGAGGATTAGCCATAATGAACGCTGAGAGCCGGTTCACCCAGGCTCTTAATCCCTGCTGTTTCATGTTCAAAGGAGAGGTTGTGATGTCAACCCCGCGTCAAATTCTTGCTGCAATTTTCGATATGGATGGATTACTGGTCGACTCTGAACCCCTTTGGGATCAGGCTGAACTGGATGTGATCGCAAGTTTAGGCGTAGATATCACTCGCCGCCATGAACTGCCCGATACGCTGGGGCTGCGTATCGATATGGTTGTAGATCTGTGGTTCGCCCAGCAACCGTGGAGCGGCCCATCTCGCCAGGAGGTCACCGATCGCATTATCACCCGGGCTATCGCCCTGGTTGAAGAGACAAAACCACTGCTGCCTGGCGTACGTGAAGCCGTCGCGCTGTGCAAATCCCAGGGCTTACGAGTGGGTCTGGCATCGGCCTCCCCGCTGCATATGCTGGAAAAAGTGCTGACGATGTTTGATCTTCGCGACAGCTTCGACGCACTGGCCTCGGCAGAGAAATTGCCCTACAGCAAACCGCATCCTCAGGTCTACCTCGACTGCGCGGCAAAATTGGGTGTGGAGCCCTTATCTTGCGTAGCGCTGGAAGATTCTGTCAACGGCATGATTGCATCAAAAGCAGCACGCATGCGCGCGATCGTCGTACCTGCACATGAGAACCAGGACGATGCCCGCTTTGTTCTTGCTGACGTTAAATTGACCTCGCTGGCCGATCTCACCGTCACGCATCTACGCGGATAATTCCCTGATGGGCAATGGTTGCATTGCCCGTTTTGCCAGACTAGTCATATTTTTTGAAACATTGTTTCACTTTTCATTGTATTTCCTGCCAGCCTCTCCTATTCTTTCACTCACAGCATGCGTTAAAACCATTTGATAGCCGGGGTGAATATGATTTTGGATGCTTTTCGTCTTGAAGGTAAAGTAGCAATCGTCACCGGATGTGATACCGGGCTTGGGCAAGGTATGGCGGTTGCGCTGGCGGAGGCCGGCTGCGACGTGGTCGGCGTCAATCGTAAAATTCCTGTGCAAACCGCTGAGAAAATCCATGCACTCGGGCGACGCTTTCTGACTATCCAGGCCGACCTCAGCCAGCAGAACTCGCTGAACGATATCGTGATGCAAACGGTCTCCACCTTTGGTCGGATCGATATTCTGGTCAATAACGCGGGGACCATTCGCCGTGAGGACGCCCTGAACTTTAGTGAGCAAGACTGGGATGATGTGATGAACCTGAATCTCAAATCCGTTTTCTTTCTGTCACAGGCCGTCGCCAGACAATTCCTGACCCAGGGTCAGGGCGGAAAAATCATCAACATTGCGTCAATGCTCTCCTTCCAGGGCGGTATCCGCGTACCTTCCTACACCGCTTCAAAAAGCGGCGTACTGGGCATAACCCGCCTGCTGGCCAATGAATGGGCCGCACAGGGTATTAACGTCAATGCCATTGCGCCGGGCTACATGGCGACCAACAATACGCAGCAACTGCGGGACGATGCCGACCGTAATCAGGAGATTGTCGACCGTATTCCGGCCGGACGCTGGGGAACGCCTGACGACCTGAAAGGCCCGGCGGTATTCCTTGCCAGCCGCGCCTCTGACTACATTAATGGCTATACATTGGCCGTCGACGGTGGCTGGCTGGCACGTTAATCGCCTATTTGTGACAAAGGGTTACAACGTCACCTCTTTCGCCTACTGTATAAAACCCCTATACTGTATGAATTGACAGTTCATTGGGTTTTATCATGACGGCGGAAGGCCACCTTCTTTTTTCTATTGCCTGTGCGGTATTTGCCAAGAATGCCGAACTGACGCCCGTTCTCGCGCAGGGTGACTGGTGGCATATTGTTCCTTCAGCTATCTTGACCTGCCTGCTGCCCGATATCGATCATCCCAAATCGTTGCTGGGGCAGCGTCTGAAGTGGGTCTCAAAGCCCATAGCCCGGGCATTTGGCCATCGCGGGTTTACGCATAGCCTGCTGGCGGTGTTTGCCTTGCTGGCGACGTTCTATTTGAAAGTACCCGAGACCTGGATAATCCCGGCGGATGCCTTACAGGGGATGGTGCTCGGCTACCTTAGTCATATTCTGGCCGATATGCTGACCCCAGCCGGCGTTCCTCTGCTGTGGCCCTGCCGCTGGCGCTTTCGCCTGCCGATCCTCGTACCGCAAAAAGGCAACCAGCTGGAGCGTTTTTTATGCATGGCGCTGTTTGCCTGGGCTATCTGGATGCCACAAACTTTGCCTGAAAACAGTGCAGTACGCTGGTCATCGCAAATGATTAATACGCTACAAATGCAGTTTAATCGTTTTATAAAACACCAGGCTGATTAAGAAATCGGCCAAAATGTCATTTTTGGCATAAACAATTCCATTTGAATATAAGAGGCAAGTCACAGTTCTGCTAATCTTGCGCCAACAGAATCACTGTAGTTCGGTGATACATAAAAAAAGATCAGGAGAACGGGGATGAACTTTCCATTAATCGCGAACATTATCGTGTTCGTTGTACTGCTGTTCGTGCTGGCGCAAGCCCGTCACAAACAGTGGAGTCTGGCCAAAAAAGTACTGGTTGGTCTGGTTATGGGCGTGGTATTTGGCCTTGCTCTGCATACGATTTACGGCTCAGACAGCCAGGTACTGAAAGATTCTGTACAGTGGTTCAACATTGTCGGCAACGGCTATGTTCAACTTCTGCAAATGATCGTCATGCCGCTGGTATTTGCCTCTATCCTCAGCGCCGTTGCGCGTCTGCACAACGCCTCTCAGCTGGGGAAAATCAGCTTCCTGACCATCGGGACGTTGCTGTTTACAACACTTATCGCCGCGTTAGTTGGGGTACTGGTCACTAACCTGTTCGGCCTGACGGCGGATGGACTGGTACAGGGTGGTGCTGAAACCGCCCGTCTGAACGCCATCGAAACCAACTACGTGGGTAAAGTTGCCGACCTGAGCGTGCCGCAGCTGGTGCTGTCGTTTATCCCGAAAAACCCGTTTGCCGATCTCACTGGCGCTAACCCAACCTCCATTATCAGCGTTGTTATCTTCGCCGCATTCCTTGGTGTCGCGGCCCTGAAACTGCTGAAAGATGATGCCCCGAAAGGCGAACGCGTATTAACCGCTATTGATACCCTGCAAAGCTGGGTGATGAAGCTGGTTCGTCTGGTGATGCAGCTGACGCCGTACGGTGTTCTGGCGTTGATGACCAAAGTGGTTGCCGGCTCCAACCTGCAGGACATTATTAAGCTGGGCAGCTTCGTGGTGGCTTCGTACCTCGGTCTGGGCATCATGTTCGTGGTACACGGTATTCTGCTGGGTATTAACGGCGTGAGCCCGCTGAAGTACTTCCGTAAAGTCTGGCCGGTACTGACGTTTGCCTTCACCAGCCGCTCCAGCGCTGCGTCTATTCCGCTGAATGTGGAAGCGCAAACCCGTCGTCTGGGTGTGCCTGAGTCAATTGCCAGCTTTGCCGCCTCTTTTGGCGCCACGATTGGTCAAAACGGTTGTGCGGGGCTGTACCCGGCAATGCTGGCAGTGATGGTTGCGCCGACTGTGGGGATTAACCCGCTCGACCCAATGTGGATTGCAACGCTGGTCGGTATTGTGACCGTTAGCTCCGCCGGAGTCGCGGGTGTGGGTGGGGGTGCAACGTTTGCCGCACTGATCGTGCTGCCGGCGATGGGCCTGCCGGTTACGCTGGTCGCTCTACTGATCTCCGTAGAACCGCTGATCGATATGGGTCGTACTGCGTTGAACGTCAGTGGCTCCATGACTGCCGGTACGCTCACCAGTCAGTGGCTGAAGCAAACCGACAAAACGATTCTGGACAGTGACGATAACGCCGAACTGGCACACCGTTAAACCGGTTTCCTGAAGCGTAAAAAACCGCCGGAGTATCATGCTCCGGCGGTTTTTTTATATCCCATTAATCGCTCAGTTCGTTTTCCTGACGGACCTGGTTTGCCCAGCGTTGCGCCGACTCCGGAACCGTAAACGCAGGCGAACGTTGAAACGCCTCTCCTATTAAGACAAAAGCGACATATTTTCCGCGCAGTATCCATACGTCACGAAACGCATCCATTTTTATCGCATGCTCTGGTGGCGCGGGCTCCACACGCGGAACGTAGCTGATAACCTTGCGATTTTGTTGGCGAAGAGGTTTCATAATCAGTTGCTTCACTAAAGACAAATTCTAAAAATCAGAAAAACGCTATCTTAGCCGATTTTGCGCCCTGACGTCCTGCCTTGCGTGCGCTGTTTGCCTTGTTCATTACAGTATTCCCCTTCAACGGATCCCGGCTCACCTGGATGCGTGGTCTATAGTTAATGTTTTTGACAGCAACAACGACCCTTTCAGCAATGAAAACAGGAGACGAGTTCATGTCGCAGAATGACAAGCATCCACTCAATCACCCGGCACCGGTTCATGATGCCAGCGAATCCAGACCAGGGCTAGATTCCCTGGCCCCCGCAGACGGCTCGCACAAACCCGACGCCAAACCCACACCGCCGGGCATGCAGCCCACTGCCCCTGGTAGTGCAAAGGCCCCCGACACCGTTAATGACAAACTCAACTCACTGGAGCCTTTTCGTAAAGGCAGTGAAGATTTTGCCCTGACCACCAATCAGGGTGTCCGCATTGCAGACGATCAAAACTCATTACGCGCCGGAAACCGTGGGCCGACGCTGCTCGAGGATTTTATCCTGCGTGAGAAGATTACCCATTTTGATCATGAACGCATTCCGGAACGAATCGTTCATGCTCGTGGCTCCGCCGCGCATGGTTACTTTCAGTCCTATGCCGATTTAAGTGCCGTCACCAAAGTCGACTTCCTGTGCGAGGCAAATAAGATAACCCCGGTTTTTGTGCGTTTCTCCACCGTCCAGGGCGGCGCCGGTTCAGCAGACACGGTCCGGGATATTCGCGGATTTGCCACAAAGTTTTATACCGAAGAGGGGATATTTGACCTGGTAGGAAATAATACACCGGTGTTTTTTATCCAGGACGCCCATAAATTCCCGGACTTCGTCCACGCGGTTAAACCAGAGCCGCACTGGGCTATTCCACAGGGACAAAGCGCGCATGATACCTTCTGGGATTACGTCTCTTTACAGCCAGAAACACTGCATAACGTGATGTGGGCCATGTCAGACCGTGGGATCCCTCGCAGCTATCGCACGATGGAAGGCTTTGGCATCCACACGTTTCGACTGATTAACGCGCAAGGCAAAGCCACCTTTGTACGCTTCCACTGGAAACCCCTGGCAGGCAAAGCCTCTCTGGTTTGGGATGAAGCGCAAAAACTTACCGGTCGAGACCCTGACTTCCACCGTCGCGATCTGTGGGAGGCCATCGAAGCCGGTGATTACCCGGAATATGAGTTGGGACTGCAACTGATTGCGGAAGAGGACGAGTTTAAATTCGATTTTGATCTGCTCGACCCAACAAAGTTGATCCCCGAGGAATTGGTTCCGGTTCAGCGCGTCGGAAAAATGGTGCTTAACCGTAACCCGGATAATTTCTTTGCCGAAAACGAGCAGGTAGCATTTCATCCAGGACACATCGTCCCCGGTATTGATTTCACCAACGATCCGCTGCTACAGGGCCGACTGTTTTCATATACCGACACGCAGATCAGCCGTCTGGGCGGACCTAACTTTCATGAAATTCCGATTAACCGCCCGACCTGCCCGTATCACAATTTCCAGCGCGACGGCATGCATCGCATGGATATTGATACCAACCCGGCCAACTACGAACCAAACTCGATCAATGATAACTGGCCGCGCGAAACGCCACCTGGCCCTAAACGCGGGGGTTTTGAATCATATCAGGAACGTATTGAAGGCAGTAAGATACGTGAAAGAAGCCCCTCTTTCGGCGAATACTATGCGCACCCTCGCCTGTTCTGGCTAAGTCAGACGCCTATTGAGCAGCAGCATATTGTTGGCGGATTCAGTTTTGAACTGAGCAAAGTCACCCGCCCGTATATCCGCGAGAGAGTGGTTGAACAACTGGCGCACATTGATACCACCCTTGCACAATCTGTTGCCGACAACCTCGGTTTTGAACTAACCGACGAACAGCAGCAAATCGCCCCACCTGCGGACGTCAACGGGTTAACTGAAGCCCCATCACTCAGTTTGTACGCAGGGGCACAAGGCGATATCAAAGGCCGGATAGTGGCCATTTTGCTGAATGACGAGGTCAAATCGGCCGATATGCTCACCATCATGCAAGCTCTCCAGTCCCGCGGTGTGCATGCAAAATTGCTCTATTCGCGGATGGGGAACGTGGTTGCCGACGATGGCTCGGTGCTGAACATCGCCGGTACCTTTGCCGGTTCGCCATCACTGACCGTGGATGCGGTCATTGTGCCTTGCGGCAATATTGCGGATATCGACATGCGCGGCGATACCCGTTACTACTTACTGGAAGCATACAAACATTTGAAACCCATTGCGCTGGCAGGCGATGCGCGTCAGTTGAAAGCCGTGCTGAAGGTTAGCAATCAGGGTGAAGAAGGGATTGTAGAAGCGGACAGCGCAGATGCGCAGTTTATGGATACTTTGCTGGCACTCATGACCGCGCACCGTGTCTGGTCTCGCAGCGGAAAAGTCGACACCATTCCGGCCTAAAAAAAGCGGCGCATTGACGCGCCGCAAACTCAGGAATTACACGTTCAGAAAACTGCCGAGACGATAACCGCGCTCCGCAATAGCATATTTCAATACCGGAGACGTCAGCACATCAAGTTCAGTTAAGCGGGGGTAACAGTAGGCGCTTTGTCGAATGATATTATCGACAAAGGCCGGGTGGCACATCACTTCCAGCGAGGACTCGCCCCTGTCTGCAGAGGCGTCTAGCACCTGCAAAAACAGCTCTTCGGAAATCGCCTCGCCGTAAAACTCGCTGCTAAATCCCTGCGACGTGCGCAACGCAGCAGGTAAGTCAGTAGCCTCAAACACCGTCTGACGATCGATGCGTAACGCAATACCGTGTTGGGCCGCAAAATTGGCCACTACAGGGAAAATCTGCGGGAACATATGCACATGATGATGGCTATCCAGATGCGTCGGCTCCCGGCCAAACAGGTCGATGAAACGCTGATATTGTGCGGTCAGCTCGTGCGAAATTTCATCCAGCGGCAAGGTGTCCTCCTCGGCCATCTGCCAGATCCATTTCCCCAGCAGTCCGTCGCGGGTCAGCCCTGGCATTGCCGTCAGCGGTTTCCCCAGCGTCAGCACAAAGTGCATGCCAACAGCCAGTTCAGGAAGCTCACGACTCAACTGCACCGCATGCTCAATGGCCTCGCCGTTGACCAGCGCCGTTGTCGAGGTGACAACACCATGGCGACAAGCGTCAATAATGCCGTAGTTTTGCCCTTTGCTCAGGCCAAAATCATCCGCATTCACAATCAGTACGCGTTCCATAGCCGACCTCTATCAGTGTTGTTCGCTTTTGAGCGTTTCGATGCACCCGGCAAAGTTTGGCAGCCATTTTTCATGGGCAAGGATCAGTTCCCGCGCCAGAATTTCGGCATCACGGTCAGAATGCACCAGTGGGCTCAGATTTAACGCCAGCAGCACATCATTAAATTCACCGCTCAGCGCCGCATTACTCGCCGCCACCTCAAAACCTTTAATGGTATAGATAAGACCAAGCACTTTCTCATCAAAATGCGTGATCCGTGGATGCGGGGTCGCACCATTGCGCCCCAGCGTACAGGTCATCTCAACAGCCCAGTCCGCAGGAATGTTGTCTACATGACCATGGTGAGGAATGTTGACATAGTGCTCGGTCTGCTTGTCGTTGTAGATGGCGTTGATCACCTCACACGCCGCATCGGAGTAATACGCCCCACCGCGCTGCTCAAGCTCCTTCGGTTTCACATTCAGTTCAGGATTTTTATACAGCTCAAAAAGTTGTTTCTCCACTTTTTGCACAACCTGCGCGCGTGCACCGCCCTTATAGTATTCACCCATTTCAATCGCCAGCATCTCTTTTGGCTTGAAGTAGTAAAGCAAATACGAGCACGGCAGCAGTTTCAGCGAGCGAATCAATCCTTCGCTAAACGGCAGGTCGAAAATGTTCTTCACGGTGGACGCTTTTAACTGCCCCGAGGCCACGCCGTCGAGCAGTTCGTCAAAACGTGACTCGCCGTTGACCAGCACATCTTTAATAAACACCATATGGTTCAGGCCAAACAGATCGATAGATAAATCATCGCTCTCTTTTAACGCCAGCACGTCGGTAATAAACATTTTCATGCCGATCGGAATATTGCATACCCCGATGAATTTCTTAAAATTCGTATGCCGATAGACGGCTTCAGTGACCATTCCGGCCGGGTTAGTAAAGTTAATCACCCACGCATTCGGGCACAGTTCTTCGACATCTTTCACGATGTCAAAAATAACAGGAATAGTCCGCAAACCTTTAAACAGGCCGCCCGCGCCGTTTGTCTCCTGGCCCAGGTAACCGTGGCTCAGCGGGATTCGCTCGTCCTGCTCACGGGCTTTAAGTTGTCCAACGCGCAGCTGCGTGGTCACAAAGTCAGCGTCTTTCAGCGCTTCGCGACGATCCAGTGTTTTATACAGCTTCATCGGCACGCCAGCTTTGTCGATCATGCGTTGGCACAGGTCGAAAATAATATCCAGCTTCTCTTTACCGCCGTCGACATCAACCAACCACAATTCAGACACCGGTAACTCATGATAACGCTTAATAAAGCCTTCAAGTAATTCAGGGGTGTAGCTGCTCCCGCCACCGATAGTGACGACTTTTAATTTCTGGCTCATACTTTCTCCCTTCAGTGTCAAAACACTGACGTGTATTATGCTCAACCCGTTTGTCAGATATAGCGTGGCTGTCCCGACGCTATTTTGGGCAAGCTATAAAAATGGGTTATTGGCAAATAATAGCTACTGATTAAACTCAGTTAACTTCTTCCGGTAGCTATTGGGCGTAAACGACGTCAGTTTTTTAAACGTTTTAATAAACAGGCTTGGGCTGCTATAACCGGACTCATAAGCAATATCCGTGACCGAATAGTTGGTCATTTCCAGCTGTTTTTTAGCAAAGTTAATGCGGATTTCATTAATAATCTGCATCGGTGTTTTACTGTAATAACGCTGGGTGGCACGAGTCAGATATTCCTGAGATTTTGCCGACAGCTGGACCATGTTTTCCAGCGCATTTTCGCTAAACTGACGTTTGTCGTGCATCGTTTCCACGGTCGCTCTCAGCCATTGTGGAATGTCATCCAACACTTGTTCTTCACGGTGATGCCGGAGTCGATTAATAATGTAGAAGGTGACCACTTCGACAAATTCATCCAGCCCGCTCTCGCGAAAGTTCAGTGATGCAATGACCGTTTCGATATAGGTGAGAAAGGAGTTATTCGCCCGATACACCTGCGATGCAACAAAACAAAACGGCAATAAAGGATGATAGTGCTGTTCAAAAAAACGCTTACTGATACCGACGTTAAGGATCCGCGTGGCGCCGAAATCATAGAAACTTTGGTGATGCGATCCCAGGGGGATAAAAACAAAGTCACCACGTTCCAGCAGCACACGTTTACCGTTGATTTCCTGATAATAGCGACCGGTTAATACCAGCGTAAATTCATAGTAATCGTGCTGATGCAGTCCACTGATACTTTCAGTTTTGTTATAGATAAACACATGGAAATTTTTGCCATTAAACAACTGCTGCTCGTAAACGGTTTTGATTTCCGGTGCGTTAATCTGTAATTGCATCATGCACTCCTCGCTATTTCAGCTTCTCGTGAAGCTCAATCAGTTCCGTCACCAGCTCGCGTGCCAGCATCGACGTCATCAGGTGATCCTGTGCGTGAACCAGAACCAGGCTCACTTTCATTTTACCTTCGCCCTGATCGCCTTCAATCAGTTTCGTTTGTACGAGGTGCGCTTCGTTCAGCGCCATACGAGACTGTTCCATCATGGCCTTCGCCGCCTCAAAATCGCCCTGTTTGGCCATCTTGAGTGCGCCATAGGCCAGGCTACGCGCCTGCCCCGAATTGATGATAAGCCCCATCACCACTTCTTCAAGCTCTTCAGCTTCTGACGATGTATCCACGATATTTTCGATATCCAACATACTCTTTTCCTCTGGTTCAGTCCGGCATGACCGAAAGGCCATGCCGGATTAAATTTAGAATTTCAATGCGTTAGCGATATCTTCTTCGCTTTCTTCTTTATCAATAACGTTCTGCGCTTTGTTGGCGACGACGACGAATGGCAGATACACCAGCGTGGCGACCCCAAGGTTGAACAGTGCCACCAGCAGAGCCGCAACGCTACCGTTGGTGTTAAAGAACGCGCCTAACCCGGTTGGCATCGTCCACGGCGCAATATTGGTAATCGGTGGAATAATGCCAGTGTAGTAGGCTGCCAGCATAATCGCGGCCAGAATCGGTTGAACCAGAATGAACGGGATGAACATAACCGGGTTCATGATAATTGGCAGACCGAACAGAATCGGTTCGTTAATCTGGAAGATACCTGACGGCAGGGCCAGTTTCGCCACCTGACGATAATCCGGACGACGAGATGCCAGGAAGATAGCAATAATCAGCCCCAGGGTTGCGCCGCTACCGCCGAGGAAGATATAGGAGTCCAGCATCGGTTTTGCCCAGACGTGGAACGTCTTACCGGCTTCCAATGCTGCGTCTACGGAACCAAACTGTTGATAGATAGCGATGTTTTCCAGTGCCCAAGGCGTCATGATACCGCTGTCCAGCGCGGTCAGCGCCAGTGAACCGTGAATACCAAAGAACCACAGCAGCGGAACAAAAATCACGTAAGCCCAACCCACTACGCTGCCCAGCGACGCCAGCGGAGTCGAAATAGAATCCATGATGATCTGGTGGAAGTTGGTGCCCCAGATTGCCAGTGCCCAACCAATGATCCCCATAATGGAGAGAATGATAAATCCAGGAATCAGTGCTGAGAAGGAGCGCGAGACCGAGGCAGGAACACTATCGGGTAATCTGATAACCCAATTACGACGGACCACAAAGGTGAACATTTCTGCGACCACAAGACCGATAATAATACCGGAAATAATGTTCGCACCACCCAACCAGTTAGCACCAACGGCATAGGCTTCACCCACACTATAAGGCGTGACGGTCATAAAGGCTGCGACGGAGAGCAAACCTGCGGCCAGAGAGTCAACTTTGCGTTCATCGGCCATCGCCATGCCGATAAAGAAAGGCGCCATCAATGACATGATACCCAGCGTACCGTTATAAACGTTCCCACCGATACCTTTTAAGCTATTGAGATTCTCAATAGTCGAAGCATCAAGTCGGATACCCATTGAATAAAAAAACGACCCCTCCCCAAAGCTCAGGAAAACGTTATTGATTAATACAAACATGGCCCCTGCGAGGGTTAACGGCATTAAACGAATAAAACCGTTTTTGATTGCATTAACGTGTGGCTGCTTTCCAATTTTTACAGCAAAAGGAAGGAGTACCTTTTCAAGTGAAGCAATAGCGTTACTCATAGAAAAATACCCTTAAATACCGCAATATAATATTGCGGTGAATGTTAATGAAATAACTCTTTGACGGGAAATTTAAAAAATATAATTAATTTGCTGCGGCTTTTTTAATTGCTGCAACTGCAGCCTTAAGCACGCCTAAACCATCGACTTTGCCATATAACAGCGAGTCAATCACTTCTACAGGCTTGTTAGGTAACAAACGCTGAATTTCGGGTAACATATAAGCAATTTGCGGGCCTAATAACACGACGTCAGCAACAGGACCTTTTTCCCCAGCCAGCGTTTCAGGGAATGCTTCAATAATAACCGGTACTTCGTATTTTTCAGCCTGCGCACGCATCTTTGAAACTAACAAGGAAGTCGACATGCCCGCAGAACAAAACAGATAAATGTGTTTCTTTTCCATAAAAACGATCCTCATATGCGATTATCTGTCATCCAGACACTCCGCAAGCCATAACCTGCATCCATGCTCTGGGTAACTTGCGTCAGCTAAATTACTTTTTTAGGTGGCTGAAATGAGTATACGGGATTGCACCAGAGGATGGTATTTCCTTGACCAACTAAATTGTCTCTCATTGACCTGGCGTTATGACACCCCTCACATTTCAGGCAAATAATTCGCGACATTAAATAAGATCGTACGGCACAAAAAAACCGGCGCAATGGCCGGTTCCGTTGAGTGCTCAGGCATTAAGCAGTCGTTACTGCTTCGCCGCCTGCGGATCGGTGTCGTACTCGGCACAGGTCTGATAACCAGAATTAACCACGTGTCCCGTATCATCCAAAGCTACAAAATAGGTCTCTGCTTTACCATCTCGTTGACCCAGGATGTAGGTCTGACACGTCCCGCGAGCATGCACCATTGTCACTTCAGAAGACGGCTTGCCGGCAATCTGCGCAACCTGCGCCCGGCTCATCCCTTTCTTCACATCTTTCACCACGGGCTGAACAAATTGGTCTTTTGTACGATCGTAGGCCGTACACCCCGCCAGCATAGTCAATACCGCCGCTGCACCCAGAATTCCTGTTAGATTCTTGTTCATTTTCTCGTCCTCTTGTTTTTCAGCGTGTTATATAAGCCTGGAGCACAACAACACATTTTTCAAGCTTACAGATGAGTCTCAGACCATTTCGGAAAAATCTATACCCTAAATAATTCGAGTTGCAGGAAGGTGGCAAGGGAGCGAATCCCCAGGAGCTTACTAAAGTAAGTGACTGGGGAGAACGAGTGCAGCCGACGCACATGCAACTTGAAGTATGACGGGTATATTAAAACAAAATACTGCGATATCAGGCTGCATCCCTTGTCGTTTGGACGTCAACGCGTTAGCTTTAACCGATCATATTTTTTGTCATTATTTTTTTCGGAGGGGTTAGATGACTCTGCAGCAAGAGATAATCCAGGCACTTGGCGCACAGCCGCACATTAATGCAGAAGAAGAAATTCGCCGTAGCGTAGATTTTCTGAAATCCTATCTGAAAACCTATCCTTTCCTGAAATCACTGGTATTAGGGATTAGCGGCGGTCAGGATTCAACGCTCGCCGGAAAGTTATGCCAAATGGCCATTTCAGAGCTGCGCGACGAGACCGGGAACGACGCGCTGCAGTTTATTGCCGTGCGCCTCCCTTACGGTGTGCAGGCCGATGAACAGGACTGCCAGGACGCCATCACCTTCATTCAGCCGGATCGCGTGTTAACCGTCAATATCAAAGCTGCGGTGCTGGCCAGCGAACAGGCATTACGTGAAGCCGGTATTGAGCTGAGCGATTTTGTGCGCGGTAATGAAAAAGCCCGTGAACGTATGAAGGCACAGTACAGCATCGCCGGAATGACCAGCGGCGTAGTGGTTGGCACCGATCACGCTGCGGAAGCGATTACCGGCTTTTTCACCAAATATGGCGATGGCGGCACCGACATTAACCCACTATTCCGCCTCAACAAGCGTCAGGGGAAACAGCTGCTGGCCGCGCTAGGCTGTCCGGAGCACTTATATAAGAAAGCGCCTACCGCCGACCTCGAAGACGATCGCCCTTCTCTGCCCGATGAAGCCGCCTTAGGCGTAACGTACGACAACATTGATGATTATCTGGAAGGCAAAATTCTGGATGATACTATCGCGAAGAAAATTGAAGGCTGGTATTTAAAGACGGAACACAAACGTCGCACGCCCATTACGGTGTTTGACGATTTCTGGAAAAAAGCGTAATCCACCTTCTTGCATAACGCCGGACAGCAACAAAGCTTCGTATGTCCGGCGTCAACAACTTCACACATGTTGCTTTTTTAATCAACAATCGCCTGCTATACTGGATGAATAACCAGCATCCGGAGTAAACAGTGGTACGCCGCCAATCAGCCCCTCGTATTACCTTTGAAGCAGCTGCAATTTATGAGTACCCCGAGCAACTGCGCCCCTTTTTACAAGCGCTTCCGGCCACGCCCGGTGTTTATCTGTTTCACGGCGAAAGTGACACCATGCCGCTTTATATCGGTAAAAGCATCAATGTTCGCAGCCGGGTGATGGCGCATCTACGCAACGCAGACGAAGCGGCCATGCTGCATCAATCCCGACGTATTACCTGGATTTGCACCGCGGGTGAAATGGGTGCCCTGTTGCTGGAGGCACGGCTAATTAAAGAGCAACAACCTTTATTCAATAAGCGCCTGCGCCGCACTCGCCAACTCTGTGCTCTGCAATTAACCGATCAACGCGTCCAGGTTATCTACGCGCGCGATGTGGATTTTTCACATACCCCGAATCTGTTTGGCCTGTTTGCACACCAGCGTGCGGCGCTGCAGGCATTACAGACGGTCGCCGACGAGCACCAGCTTTGCTACGGTTTGCTGGGACTGGAGCCGCTAAGTCGCGGTCGCGCCTGCTTTCGCTCAGCGCTTAAACGTTGCGCCGGAGCCTGCTGTGGGAAAGAAAGTCCCGAGGCGCATCATCTGCGTCTGATGGCGGGACTGGAAAGATTGCGTGTGCTCTGCTGGCCGTGGAGCAATGCGATTGCGCTAAAAGAAAGCCGCGCAGAAATGACCCAATATCACATTATCAATAACTGGCTATGGCTGGGCGCGGTTTCATCGCTGGATGAAGCCGCTACGCTGGCACGAATGCCCGCCGGCTTCGATCATGATGGTTACAAAATTCTCTGCCGGCCGGTAATGTCCGGTCACTATGACATTATTGAACTGGATCCGGCGAATGCCCCGGCATCCAGTTAATCTCACTAAACAGCAGCTTCCCTTCCGCTTTTAACAACCGCAGCGTGTGCTTGCCGTCGTGCCAGCATGCGCCCTGGTCCGCCGTCAGTAACTTATCGCCCAACTGCCAGGCTCCGCTTAACACAAACACCACACCGCCGCGCGAACCAAAGGTGGTAAACGTTCGATCCGCAACCCTGACTTTGGCCTGGCAGACATCACGACGGGTCATAATATTGAAATCCATCGACATCTGACCTTCTGTCAGTTTGGCTTTGACTACCTGATCGCCCGCAAAGGTGAACGGTTGATGCTGTTTCAGGGTATGGCTGAAGGGATTGGCGCCTTCCAGAGTCACTTCGCCTCCTTCCAGCAGGGTAATCACTCGCTCTACGCCCGGGAAAAGAGAAAACTCACCGTTCGCGGCAATGGACGCGATACTTGCCCGCCAGTGAAAATCGCGGGTCGCTGGCGGAAAACAACAAATCTCTCGCGTTTCACCCGCACCATTGCGCCAAAGATTAACCGGCATTTTGCGGATATCAAAGTATTCCATCATCCCTCCAGAAAGGCGCGGTACGTCAGCGTGACGCTCCCTGGCCGCCATAAGTTCACTCTGCACATTTATTGTTATCGGCAGCAGAGTTGATTTGCCTTAGCGAGGATGAGGACGTTTTAAGAAAAAAGATTAACGCGCTGATCCAGGTAGAATTTTCGCAGGCTTCAGGAGAATAGCGTGTCGGTTGCAGGGTGCAATAGGCTGGAAAGAAAAAACCGCCGATCCTGCCCACCTCGTTAAACGTGTTGTGGACAAGACCGGCGGTCTTGAGTTTTGATTCGCGCCGTCCTGAGCAATGCCCAGACACAACGCGAATAATGTAGTGTAGACGCTAATCGGTTACTCAGCAGCCTCTGGCATTTTACCTTTCTGCGCCGCGCGTTCTGTCAGACGCTTCTCAAAATTGGCATTAAACTGTTTTTTCTGTTCCGGCGTCAGGATGTTGTAAATCTTGTTCTGGGTTTCCATATGCGCCAGCATATTAGCTTTGCGCTGTTCTTCCATCTTCGCAATCTGCGCTTCAGCTTTCGCTTTGTCGAAGCTGTCGCTGGCGATGATATCGTGCATTGCACGGCGTTCTTCCAGCGGCGGACGTTTCATCTGATCGCGCTGGCCTTTCATAATGTCGCGGATCTGCTGTTTCTGCGCATCAGTCAGATTCAGATCTTTAAACATCATGTCGTGGTGCGGGCCAAACTTGCCGTTATGGTGCATCATCGGTTTGGCATCAGCCGGAGCGGTAGTTGTGGTATCAGCGGCGTGTGCCAGATTTGCAGCGCCCAGCGCCAGAGTAGAGGCAACAAACAGAGCAGTCAGTTTACGCATAATTTCTATCCTTCCTTTCAGTTATTCTGACGACATTCTTACGATGCTTATCTCATCGGATGTCGTGTTGACGAGATTAACTTTACCGGTAGAAGCGTCAATTAATCAGAGCAACGGTAAAACAATGAAAGTATAAAAAACAAATTCTCATCAATTATGGAGAAAAAAAGAATTAATTGCGCAGAATTGAAATTAAATATTACAACAGGATGATTTTGAAAGGATTATGGAGAACTATACCTGAAGCCTGATTATTAATAAAGCAACTTACCAGGAATAATCCGTAATAATGAAAGCGCACACAAAAAAAATACCCCCCGGAGATAAACCCGAGGGAAAGATATTGATTATAACCTTTCCAGCATCAGCCCCGCGCGTAAACCACAGGCCACGTTTGGGTTGGGAAACAGCACATATTCGACATCATGAGTAACAACAAAACGCGCATCGCCGTCCTGCGCCAGCAATGTGCCCTCGTTAAAAGGGGTAAAATTCAGCGTCTGATTGTCCATATGAAGAATAAAATCGTCGCTGTGTCGCGTGATTTGCGACACCACGCGATAGCGCAGCGGCGTGGTTTGCGTGGATGATGCACGCTCACCCTGCAACAAAGCCGCCAACGCCTCCGCCGTGTGAGCAAACTGCGTCAAATCGTTTTGCCCGAACGCCAGAGCCTTACCCAGCTCCAGCGTACAGGCCAGCGCACCGAAATGCTCGCCACTGAAATGGGTAAATGTCCCGCCCGGTGTCTGATGGAAAACCAGCGCCTCCAGTCCCGCATCCCCCAGCCACGATAGAAACCCTTCGTCCCAGGGCACGTTGCGCTGCGGCAGTACGCCAAAGCGCAGATGATGCGAACCGCGAATGGCGGTGTGCAGATCCAGATGCCAGCGCACGGACTCCCTGGTGCGCGAATAAAACGCTTCCAGGCACAGCTCAAGTTCGCGGGCGCGCCGCGTTTCACCGCTCTCGACAAATATCTGCCAGCGCCCGCCAAACATACGGTTCATGTCGCTATGGCAATAGCGCTTCCCCTCTGCCAGCGCCTGCGGATTGCCCAGAATCACCAGCAACCGCCATGTCAGCGTCAACTCGCCACGAAAAAGCGCGGACAGCAGCGCATCCAGCATCTCAACCGGTGCCGTTTCATTGCCATGAATACCTGCAGAGATCACCAACGAACGATCAACCTCGGCGACCGGCGTCAGCTCCAGCATCCCGTGCCCTGTCCACCGCCAGTTAAAACCATGAGCCTCACCGTGGGTGATATCCGGCGAGGTTCCCGCGAGGGTCAGGGCCAGAAAGTTATCCATAGATCGCCCGCTCCTGCTGGAAAGGATACACCGAGCCGAGATTGAGCAGTTGCGTCAGCGAATCCAGCGCTTCGCGCCCTTCACGTAACAGCTGGGGGTCAGCAAGATCTGCAGCGGTAAGCCGGTCCCGGTAGTAACGATCAACCCAGTTATTGAGCGTATTGAACAACGTGTCGTTCATCATTACCGCCGGATTCACCGCCTGCAGTTCCTGTGGTGTTAACACCACTCTCAGTCGCAGGCATGCCGGACCGCCGCCGTTGGACATACTTTCACGCAGATCGAATACCCGCAGGTCGTCGAGCGGATTATCCGCGTCCAGTAGACCGTTCAGATAGCGCCACACGCCCGCATGCTCCCGACACTCCTGTGGTAAAACCAGCATCATTGAGCCATCATCACGGCTCAACAACTGGCTGTTAAACAGATACGTTGCCACCGCATCCGCCACCGACACCTCCGCAGCAGGCACTTCCAGCGCCGTAAACCCATCAACCTGAGCGCGTAGCTGGCTCAACAGCGCCTGCTGTCGGACAAATGCCTGTTCATGGCAAAACAGCACCTGGCGATTCGATACTGCGATCACGTCGTTATGGAACACGCCACTATCGATAGCGTCCGGGTTTTGCTGGGCAAAGATAAGTTGATGCGGGTTAACCTGGTTCAGCCGCGCCACCGCTTCGCTGGCCTCACGCGATTGTCTGGCCGGGTAGCGCCTCGGCTGTGACACATTCCCCTCCTCGCGACCGTAAACAAACAGCTGCACGCCAGGTGCACCGTAATCTCCTCCAAGGCGATTGTGGTTGGCCGCCCCTTCATCACCCAGCAGCGCCACCTGTGGTAGCGCGCTGTGGACCGCAAAAGCATGCTCATCACGGAATATCGCCCGTAATAACGCTTCGGTAGTCGGCGCTTCCAGTGAACGGTGGAATTTGTTGTTCAGGTTCGCCACCGTCAGATGCACTTTCCCATCCAGTGAATCGGCCGAAGGACAGACCGTGGCCGCATTCGCCACCCACATCGGCGAGGCCGAGCTGGCGCTGGAAAGCCAGTGTGGCGCCTGACGCGCCACCTTTTCCAGGATCTGCTCGTCGCTACCGCTGAAGCCTAGCTGACGCAGAACCGGAATATACGGACGTTCATGCGGCGGGATCACCGCCTGAGGAAACCCGGCATCTGCCAGCGCTTTCATCTTTAATAAGCCCTGCTTCGCCGCCAGACGGGGATTCGACACCTGAAAACGGTGCCGGGTCGAGGCCTCATTGCCAAACGACAGCCCCGCATAATGGTGGGTCAGTCCCACCAGCCCGTCGAAATTGACCTCACGCGCTTTCATCGCTTTTCTCCACGAGAAAAATCCAGACCTGGGCTCAGCGTCGTCGGCAATGTTAATGCCGGAGACTCCAGACTCGCCATTGGCCAGGCGCAGTAATCTGCGGCATACCACGCGCTGGCACGATGGTTTCCTGAAGCCCCCACTCCGCCAAACGGTGCCGTACTCGCCGCCCCGGTCAACGGTTTATTCCAGTTAACGATGCCCGCCCGCGCTTCCAGCAACAACTGGTCAAACTGATTGCGATCCGGTGAGACCAATCCGCATGACAGGCCAAATCGGGTGTGGTTCGCAAGGCTTATTGCCTCGTCGAAACTGTCATAACGCCAGACGCCGAGCAGCGGACCAAATACCTCTTCATCCGGCACGTTGGCCACACCGGTGAGTTCGATAATGCCCGGTGCCAGCAGCGACGTGCCCGCTTTTACCCGTCGCGGCGCCAGCAGCGTACGGCCACCTAACGCCTCAAGACGCTGCCAGGCATCACAGACATGTTGCGCCGCCTGCTCAGATATCAGTCCGCCGATAAACGGTTGCGGCTCGTCATCCCACTTGCCGGGCAGTAAACGCTGGCTGACCTCAACCAGGCGCGCCAGAAACGCATCGCCCTGCGCGCCTTTTTTTACCAGCAGACGGCGGGCGCAGGTGCAACGCTGCCCGGCGGTGACAAACGCCGACTGAATAGTCAGATGCACGGCGGCATCAATATCTTCCGGGTTCTCAATAATTAACGGGTTGTTGCCCCCCATCTCCAGCGCGAGGATTTTTTCCGGCTGACCGGAGAGCTGTCGGTGCAGTTGATAACCCGTATTGGCGCTACCGGTAAACAGCAAACCGTCGAGATCTTCCAGCGCGCTTAGCGCCTGCCCGGTTTCGCGCCCACCCTGCACCAGGTTTAGCACGCCCGCAGGGAGTCCCGCCTGCGCCCACAGTTTAGTCACCGCTTCACCGGTCCACGGCGTCAGTTCACTGGGTTTAAAAATCAGCGTATTGCCCGCCAGCAGCGCCGGAACGATATGACCGTTGGGGAGATGGCCGGGGAAGTTATACGGACCAAATACCGCCAGCACACCGTGAGGACGATGGCGTAACGTCGCCGCGCCGTCGGGTAATTCGTTGTGTTGCTCTCCGGTACGCGTGTGGTACGCCTTTACGGAAATGGCGATTTTATTGATCATCGCCGTCAGTTCGGTGGCTGCTTCCCAGCGTGGTTTTCCGGTTTCTCTGGCGATAATGGTCGTCAGCTCGGCTTTGTTGCCCTCCAGCAATGTGGCGAATTTTTCCACCACCGCCTGGCGCGCGGAAAAGGGTTGCCTGGCCCAGCCCGCAAATGCCGCACGTGCGGCGCGGCATGCCTGCGCCACCTGCGTAGCATCTGCATCATGGCCTTGCCACAATACATCGCCGCCCACCGGATTAGTTTTAACCCGACGCTCGCCCTGGCCCGTTACCCAGTCGCCGTTTATCCATAAAGTCATACTGTTTTCTCCTCTGCACATAGACGAACGAAACGGACGTGGTCACCCGCATGGCACTTCAGGGCATCCAGCTGCGCTGCCGTCAGCACCAGCCGCTGGGTATGCGGATCGGCGCGCACCAGCATGACGCGGAAGTTATGGTAGTTTTCATTCGCCACCAGACAGGCCGGATACTCGCCCGCCGCGGGCTGACCTTCAGCCACCTCCACCAGCCGGCTTTTCCGAATCGCCCGCACCCGGTCGATATCGCATTCCAGCGTCGGTCCGCCGTCGAAAATGTCGACATAGTTGCGATAGCGGAAGCCTTCTTTCTCCAGTACCGCACGCGCCGGTGCCGTTTGCGGATGCACTTCGCCAATCACGCTTTGCGCTTCATCCGACAGGAAGTGGGTATAGATAGGATGCTTGGGCATCAATTCGGCAATAAAGGCTTTTTGCCCGGTGCCGCAAAGAAAATCGGCACGGCTAAACTCCATCGAAAAGAAGCGTTTGCCGAGGCTCTGCCAGAACGGGGAGTAACCGTGTTCATCAATCACGCCACGCATCTCGGCCACCACTTTTTCATTAAACCGGTCGCGGAATGCCGCCATAAACATAAAGCGCGATTTCGACAGCAAATAGCCGTTGCCCTCTTTACGCCAGTCCGGATCAAGAAACAGGGTGCAAAGTTCGCTGCTGCCGGTGTGATCGTTACTGAGAAACAGCGTCGGCAGCGCGTTATAGACGTTCAACTCCTTCGAGGCATGGACCAGCGTCCCGACACGATAGTTGTACCAGGGGTCGTTTAGCCCGACCGCCACTTCAATCGCGCAGATCCCGGCCACGGTACCGGTGGCACTGTCCTCGAGTACAAAAACGTAGCCCTGCTCACTTTTTGGCAGTTCGCCCTGCCAGGTTTGCAGTGAACGCTCAATACGCGCCATCAGCGTGGCTTCGTTAGCCGGAAGCGAGGTCAGCCCACCGCCGGTCTTACTGGCCAACTGCATCAACGCCGTAATATCGGCGCGTTCAATGGGACGGATCACCATCATGATGAACCTCCTGCTTTAATACGTTCGCAGGCCAGCGCAAAGCGATCCAGTCCGCTGGCAACCTCTTCTTCGCTAACGTTCAGCGCAGGTGCAAAACGCACCACGTTACCGCCAGCAATCAGCACCATCACGCCGACATTGGCCGCCTCTTGCGAGATAAGCTTCGCTTTACCGGCAAACTCCGCATTCAGCACACAGCCGATCAGCAGGCCCAGTCCACGAACCTCACTAAACAATCCAAAACGTTCGTTAATGGCGTTAATACGCTCCACAAACCAGTCGTGACGCTGTTTTACGCCAGTGAGGATTTCCGGCGTGTTAACGATCTCCAGCAGTTTTCCGGCCACCGCAGAAGCCAGCGGGTTTCCGCCGTAAGTGGTGCCATGCGTACCCACAGTCATAACGCTTGCGCATGGTTCGGTGGCCAGCAGCGCACCGATAGGGAACCCACCGCCCAGCGCTTTGGCCGTGGTCAGCAGATCCGGCGTCACGCCGTAGTGCATATAGGCATACAGTTCGCCGGTACGTCCCACGCCAGTCTGCACTTCATCAAAAATCAGCAACGCATTGTGGCGATCGCAGAGTTCGCGCAGTCCCTGCAAAAAGGCCTTTGTCGCAGGCACCACGCCGCCTTCACCCTGAATCGGCTCAACAATAACCGCACAGGTGGTGTCATCAATCAGCTGGCTGGCAGAGTCAAGATCGTTATACACCGCATGGCGGATATCCGGCGGCAATGGCGCAAAATCCTGCGAATAGGCCGGCTGGCCCCCGGCGCTGACGGTAAACAGCGTGCGACCGTGGAAGGCGTTTTTAAACGCGACGATGCCGCTTTTCTGCGTGCCGAAACGGTCGTGAGCATATTTACGCGCCAGTTTTAATGCCGCTTCGTTGGCTTCTGCGCCGGAGTTACAGAAGAAGACACGCTCGGCAAAGGTGGCATCAATCAGTTTTTTTGCCAGCCGCAGTACCGGCTCATTAGTGTAGCCATTTCCGGTATGCCAGAATTTACCGGCCTGATCGTTTAATGCTTCGCGCAAAGCCGGGTGTGCGTGACCCAGCGCGTTAACCGCAATGCCCCCCGCGAAATCGATATACTCTTTGCCCTGCTGATCCCACAGTCGCGAGCCTTCACCGCGAACCGGCACAAAAGGAGCCGGGGCGTATACGGGCATCATCCATTCATCAAAATTTTCACGCGTAACTGACAGAGACATAGCGACCTCCACGGTAAATAAAAAGTTATTTATATGTTAATAAATATAGTGTTTGCGGTGTAAATGTAGAGTGCAGGGTTCGTGCCAGCCAGCAAAAAATATGCATAAACACGACGAGACAACGAAATATCAATAAGTTACGAACCATCAATATTCATCATATGTGCATATAAAGTGAATACGTTCGCCAGCAGGGTGAATAATTAGAGGAAAAAACGCAATTCTATTCAGTCGCCAAATATAATTCTGGAATTGTGATCGTATACGAAATTTTTCGGAAATTATTGCCCCATTCTGACGCGTATCGCGCCAAAACAGTGCAGTTTTTGCCCCATCGTTAACACCATTAGCAATCATTGTTGGAATCAGGTGACAAGAAGCAGTCAGCCTGCGGAAATTCTGCTACCATCCTTGCACTATTCATCTTGCAAAGTGGCAGCGACTATGAAATTTGTCTCTTTTAATATCAACGGCCTGCGTGCCCGTCCTCATCAACTGGCAGCCATTGTCGAAAAACACCAACCGGATGTGATCGGCTTGCAGGAGACAAAAGTCCACGATGACATGTTCCCTCTCGAAGAGGTCGCAAAGCTGGGTTACAACGTTTTCTATCACGGTCAAAAAGGCCATTACGGCGTCGCGCTGCTGACGAAAGAAACGCCCATTTCGGTGCGTCGTGGCTTCCCGAACGATGACGAAGAAGCTCAGCGCCGTATTATCATGGCCGAAATCCCGTCTCCACTGGGGAATATCACCGTGATTAACGGCTATTTTCCGCAAGGCGAAAGCCGTGACCACCCGCTGAAGTTCCCGGCCAAAGCCGCGTTTTATCAGAACCTGCAAAACTATCTGGAGACTGAACTGAAGCGCGACAATCCGGTGCTGATCATGGGAGATATGAATATCAGCCCAACCGATCTGGACATCGGCATTGGTGAAGAGAATCGCAAACGCTGGCTGCGTACCGGCAAGTGCTCCTTCCTGCCGGAAGAGCGTGAGTGGATGGAACGACTGATGGGATGGGGTCTGGTGGACACGTTCCGTCACGCACATCCGGACACCGCCGACCAGTACTCGTGGTTTGATTACCGTTCAAAAGGCTTTGACGATAACCGTGGTCTGCGTATCGATCTGCTGCTGGCGAGCAACCCGCTGGCGGAGCGCTGCGAAGAAACCGGCATCGACTATGAGATCCGCAGTATGGAAAAACCGTCCGACCATGCGCCGGTATGGGCCAAATTCCGCGTCTGATCGCCTGAGCGTTGCCACTCTCCGGGCCTTGCCTGGAGAGCCGGTGTAGCCTGAGCAAAATCAAAAAAACCACGGTAATACATTGTTGCCAACGGGGATTTATTATATCTTCGCGCGCACTTTCGCTGGCGAAACGCGTTATTACCCTCGGTATTACAGGAGACCCCCATGAAAAAGAAGTTCGCATAAAGCAGAATACAGACTGCTGATCGTTGCGCTACTCCTCTGTGTCCTGGTGGGCGTTCTCCATTATTCTGGCCTGAGTGGCCTGATAACCCATTTCCACCTTTTACAAGATCTCATCCGCCAGAGCGGCATATACGGCTACGTGCTGTACATTCTGCTGTTTATCGTCGCTGCGCTGTGTCTGATACCCGGCAGCATGCTGGTGATCGTCGGCGGTATCCTGTTTGGCCCGCTGGTGGGGACGCTTGTATCGCTGTTTGCAGCCACCGTGGCCTCGGCGCTGTCGTTCTTACTTGCCCGCTGGCTGGGTCGCGACCTGCTGCTGAAATATGTCGGGCATACGGCCACCTTCCAGGCGATAGAAAAAGGCATTGCCCAAAGCGGTAGCGATTTTCTGATCCTCACCCGCCTGGTGCCGTTATTCCCGTACAATATTCAAAATTATGCCTATGGGCTGACCGCCATCCCATTCTGGTCATTCACCGTCATTTCTGCGCTCACCACCTTCCCCGGCCTGTTCATCTATACGCTCATGTCGCATGAACTCGTCAGCGACGGTATCACCCTGGCGTTTATGGTTAAACTCAGTATTGCTGGCATTATTATATTTACCCTGGTACAGGCAGCCAAAGCCTGGGCCCGCGTGAAGCGTATTGATCCCTCTGTCCAACGTGAGTTAGCCGATAAATCATGAAGCTGAACAAAACGCACGTCATACGCTATTGCCGGACCGGGCTGATTCTCCTGTTATTGCTGGCGCCGATCGCCTGGGTATGGGTGCCCGGCGTCAGTGATTTTGTCAGTCACAGCCTGGCGGCATTCGCCACGGTTGACCAGCACGCCATTGAAAATCTCATTCGGTCATACGGTGCTCAGGCTGCGGTGGTATCGTTTTGCTTAATGATCTTACAAGCCATTATCGCCCCGCTTCCGGCGTTTGTGATCACCTTTGCCAATGCGTCATTGTTCGGCGCATTCTGGGGAGGCGTACTCTCCTGGACCAGCGCAATGGCTGGCGCGGCGCTATGCTTTTTCATCGCCCGTGTTTTTGGTCGTAGCACGGTGGAAAAGCTGACCGGAAAAACGGTGTTGAATAGCATGGACGCCTTTTTTGCACGCTACGGCAAACACACTATTCTGGTCTGTCGCCTGTTACCTTTCGTTCCCTTTGATCCGGTCAGTTACGCCGCCGGTCTGACATCGATCCGCTTTCGTCATTTTTTCCTCGCCACCGGCGTCGGTCAGCTACCCGCGACACTCGTCTATTCCTGGGCCGGCAGCCTGTTAACCGGAGGAGCATTCTGGTTCGTGACCGGGCTATTTGTATTATTTGCGCTGACTGTGGTTATCTCCGTGGCGAGAAGCATTTATCTTGAACGGCACAGAAAACACGTCTGAGGCCCCCCTTAACAACTGGAGAGTGTATGCGTTATTGCTTATTGTGCCTGAGTTTGCTGTTTTCACCGCTGGCGACCTTCGCGCAAGATCACAGCTGGCAGCAGATCAAAAACGACGCCCGTGGCCAGACGGTGTGGTTCAACGCCTGGGGAGGCGATAACGCAGTGAACCAATATCTCGACTGGGTAAGCGGCGAGATGAAAACACATTACGCCATTAACCTGAAAATCGTGCGTCTGGCCGATGCTGCCGACGCGGTTAAGCGTATTCAAACAGAGGCCGCTTCCGGGCGTAAAACCGGCGGCTCTGTCGATTTACTGTGGGTGAACGGTGAAAACTTCCGTACGCTGAAAGAGGCAAACCTGCTGCAAACGCAGTGGGCGCAGACGCTACCCAACTGGCGCTACGTTGATACCCTGCAGCCTGTCAGCGAAGACTTCTCCATCCCTACAGAGGGAGCCGAGTCACCGTGGGGAGGCGCGCAGCTTACTTTTATCGCTAACCGTGATGTGACCGAACAGCCACCACAAACCCCGCAGGCGCTGCTGGCATTTGCCAAAGCGCATCCTGGTACGGTGACCTACCCGCGCCCCCCGGATTTTACCGGGACTGCATTTCTTGAGCAGTTGCTGATGGCGCTTACTACCCAACCACAAGCGTTGAAAATGGCGCCCGATACCGCGACGTTCGCTGATGTTACGGCTCCGCTGTGGCAGTATCTTGACACGCTGCATCCGTTTTTATGGCGTGAAGGTAAAGACTTCCCGCCTACGCCCGCACGAATGGATACGCTGCTGAACAACGGCGTACTGCGCTTGTCGCTGACCTTTAACCCCGCGCATGCACAACAAAAAGTGGTCAGCGGTGAATTGCCCAAAAACAGCTACAGCTTTGGTTTTACGCAAGGCATGATTGGCAACGTGCATTTTGTCACGATCCCGGCTAACGCCAGCGCCAGCGCAGGGGCGAAAGTCGTCGCCAACTTCCTGCTCTCTCCGGAGGCGCAACTGCGTAAAGCCGATCCCGCCTACTGGGGCGACCCTTCGGTTCTCGACCCGCAAAAATTACCTGCGGCACAACGTGAAGCTCTGCAGGCACGGATCCCTAAAGGATTACCCACCGTGCTTCCTGAACCCCATGCGGCCTGGGTAAACGTACTGGAACAAGAATGGCTACGCCGTTACGGTACGCATTAATCCTGCTGATATGGGGCGTCATGGCGGTGATTTATTTGCCGCTGGTACCTGCCGCCATCGCACTTTTCACACCTGCGCTCTCCATCACTTATTGGCTGGCGCTGTTTGCCGATCCCCAGCTGCCGCAGGCGCTGATGGCGACGCTGGTTTCCGTGACGCTGGCGACCCTCGGTGCGTTGGTCATTGCCCTGTTGGCGATCCTCGCCATGTGGCCCGGCGCGGGCTGGGCGCGGCTGTGCACCCGGCTGCCGTGGCTGTTGGCGATTCCGCACGTCGCGTTTGCCACCAGCGTCCTGTTGTTGTTTGCCGAAGGCGGTCTGCTGTACCGCGTGTTGCCTTTTCTTACCCCACAGGCTGACCGCTACGGGATCGGTCTGGGCTTGACGCTAGCCGTCAAAGAGAGCGCTTTTTTGTTATGGGTACTCTCGGCCCTGCTCAGTGAAAAGCAGCTTGCCCGGCAGGTGACCGTGCTGGACTCGCTGGGATATAGCCGCCTGCAATGCCTCAACTGGTTGGTCTTACCCGCCATCGCACCGGCACTGGGAAAAGTGATGTTGGCGGCCACTGCATGGTCATTGTCGGCGGTGGATGTGGCGATCGTGCTGGGTCCGGGCAATCCGCCAACGCTTGCGGTGTTGAGCTGGCAATGGCTCACTCAGGGCGATGCCGACCAACAGATAAAAGGCTCGCTCGCCAGCCTGCTGCTGGTACTGCTGCTGTGTGTGTATGCGCTGGTTGGTTATCTGCTCTGGCGCAGCTGGCGGCGTACCCTGCCGGGGATTAGCGGGAAGCGTCAGCGTTTTTCATCCTATCCACTGGGGCGCTCACTGGCGCAACTGGTGCCCGTAAGCGGCGTACTCTGCCTGCTGGTTCTGGCCCTGGTTGCACAGTATTCATTCATCGATAGCCAGACGTTATTCACCAGCCTGCAAGTGGGAATGATTGCCAGCGCACTGGCATTAATCACGCTGTTGCTATGGCTGGAATGGGGACCACAGCGCGGACATCGTTGGGTCTGGCTGCCGATTATCCTGCCTGCACTCCCGCTGGTCACCGGACAATATACGCTGGCGCTACACTCACAGCTGGATGGTCAATTGTTGACGGTTGTCTGGGGACATTTGCTGTGGGTCACACCGTGGATGCTGTTTATCCTCAAACCGGCGTGGCAGCGAATTGATCCGCGGTTAATGTTGATTGCGCAGACGCTGGGCTGGTCGCGGGAGCGCATCTTCTGGCAGGTGAAATGTCCGCTGCTGCTGCGTCCGGCGCTGATTGCTTTCGCGGTGGGATTTTCCGTCAGTATCGCCCAGTATATGCCGACCCTGTGGTTAGGGGCCGGACGCTTTCCCACGCTAACCACCGAGGCCGTTGCATTGAGCAGCGGCGGCAGCGCGGCACAGCTTGCGTCACAGGCGCTCTGGCAACTGCTGCTGCCGCTGTTGGTTTTCGCACTGTCAGCATTACTCTCCGCATGGGTTGGCCGCTGTCGACAAGGACTCCGCTAATGCTAATTGTGAAAAATGTTTCGCTACATCTGGGGCCTTGCGTTCTGCTCAACGAGGCCAATTTCGAGGTCAACAAAGGTGACATTGTCACTATTATGGGTCCCTCCGGCAGCGGCAAATCATCGCTGTTCTCGTGGATGATTGGCGCACTTTCTCCAACGTTTCAGGCGAGTGGCGAGCTGTGGCTTAACGACCGGCGCATCGACTCATTGCCCACGGCGCAGCGCCAGATTGGCATTTTGTTCCAGGATGCCCTGCTGTTCGACCATTTCAGCGTGGGGCAAAATTTGCTGCTGGCACTCCCCGCAAGTCTGAAAGGATCGGCCAGACGCGATGAGGTCGAGCGCGCCCTTGAGCGTGCCGGACTGGCGGGGTTTTATCATCGCGATCCGGCATCACTCTCCGGCGGGCAACGATCGCGTATCGCCCTGCTGCGCGCGCTGTTGGCACAACCACAGGCGCTGCTGCTGGATGAACCCTTCAGCCGACTGGACACCTCGCTGCGCGACGCGTTTCGCCAGTGGGTCTTTGCCGAAGTGCGCAAGCTGGGTATTCCCGTGGTGCAGGTTACCCATGACGCGCAGGACGTTCCGCCCGCGGGCCGCGTTTTGCAGATGGCAAACTGGGCGTGAATGTGGAGATATGCTGCGTTAACGCAATGATTTTATCAGGCTGGCGGCACAGAATGTCGTCTTCTTTTTTTCAACGTCGGGCTATTCGATGAAACGTGTTTCTCAAATGACCGCGCTGGCACTGGCTTTAGGGCTCGCTTGCGCTTCTTCCTGGGCTGCTGAAACAGCACAGACGCTCACCCTCCACCAGTTACAGCAGCAACAAGGCGCGGCAATCGATACCCGTCAAAGTGCGTTTTATAACGGCTGGCCGCAATCGCTTAATGGCCCTTCCGGCCATGAACCTGCCGCCCTGAACCTGTCTGCCGCCTGGCTCGACAACATGAACGACGAGCAACTCACCGCCTGGGTTAAGCAACATCAGTTAAAAACCGATGCACCGGTAGCGCTGTATGGCAGCGAAAGCGACATGCAGGCCGTTAAAGCGCGTCTGCAGAAAGTGGGCTTTAGTCAGCTTTCCACGCTCAGCGATGCACTGCAGGATCCCGCGCGATTGCAGCGCCTACCGCACTTCGAACAGCTGGTCTATCCGCAGTGGCTACACGACCTGCAACAAGGCAAAGCCGTCACCGCCAAACCGGCCGGTGACTGGAAAGTCATTGAAGCGGCCTGGGGGGCACCGAAGCTCTATCTGCTCAGTCATATTCCGGGTGCCGGATACATTGATACCAACGAAGTCGAAAGCGAACCGCTGTGGAACAAAGTCTCCGACGCGCAGCTCAAAGCGATGCTGGCTAAACACGGTATTCGTCATGACACGACGGTGATTTTGTATGGCCGTGATGTCTATGCGGCGGCGCGTGTCGCACAGATCATGCTGTACGCGGGCGTGAAAGATGTTCGCCTGCTCGACGGCGGCTGGCAGACGTGGTCCGACGCAGGATTACCGGTCGAACGCGGCACGGCACCGACGGTTAAACCGGAGCCTGATTTTGGCGCGACGATCCCTGCCCAGCCGCAGCTGATGCTGGATATGGAACAGGCGCGTGACCTGCTGCATCGTCAGGATGCGTCGCTGGTCAGCATTCGTTCGTGGCCGGAATTTGTCGGCACCACCAGCGGTTACAGCTACATTAAACCAAAAGGTGAAATTGCGGGGGCGCGTTGGGGTCATGCGGGCAGCGACTCCACGCATATGGAAGATTTCCATAACCCGGACGGCACCATGCGCAGCGCAGACGATATCGCCGCAATGTGGAAACAGTGGAACATCTTGCCAGATCAGCAGGTTTCCTTCTACTGCGGTACCGGCTGGCGTGCCTCGGAGACGTTTATGTACGCCCGTGCGATGGGCTGGAAAAACGTCTCGGTGTACGACGGTGGCTGGTTCGAGTGGAGCAGCAATCCGAAGAACCCGGTAGCCAGCGGCGAGCGCGGCCCGGACGCCAGCAAGTAATCGCTGATTATTCCTGACGCTGGATCGATTTCAGCGTCAGGTGTCCGCTCCAGATCCGCGTGAACGTTGTCAGCCAGCACAGCGCGCCAAATACCCACGCCAGCACGGCAAAATAATCAGGGAACAGACAGCCCAGCACGAACAGCAATATCGTCTCGGTGCCTTCGGTCAACCCACCTAAATAATAAAACGATTTATGCGCATAACCGGGGTTATCAATCTGATGCTTCGCCGCCAGCGCGGCAAAGGCCAGGAAACTACTGCCGGTGCCGATAAACGCAAACAATAGCCAGCTGCCCGCCAGCGCATTCTGCTCGGGTGCCGCCAGAATAAAGCCAAACGGCACCAGCGCGTAAAACAGAAAATCGAGTGAAATATCGAGGAATCCGCCGGCATCGGTCAGTCCCCTGCGCCGCGCCAGCGCGCCGTCCAACCCATCAAACAGACGATTAAGCACAATGGCGACCAGCGCCGCCGAATACCAGCCTAATGCCAGAAACGGCAAGGCCAGCACGCCAATAGCGAAACCGAAGAGCGTCAGACCGTCCGGCGAAATACCGGGCTTATCAATCATGCGAGCGCACTGATGTAGCAGCGGTTTTAACCGCGGATGAAGATGGCGGTCAAGCATGTGGCCGTCCTTTGAAACTGTCGCACAATCCCTGCGAAGGAATATCCAGCGCGGCGTTAAAGCGTGCCGAGAGATTTTGAAAGGCAATCAGCGCGGTCATTTCGGTAATCGTGTCATCGGTAAAATGCTGCTGCATTTGCGTCTTCAGCGCATCATCAAGGCGCGGCGGCGTGGCAGTCATCGCATCCGCATAGGCCAGCGCCACGCGCTCTTCTGCGCTAAACAGTGCAGACGATTGCCAGTTCGCCACCTGTAACACTTTATCCAGCGCACCGCTGCGTTCGGCCAGCCGTAAGCTGTTGGCATCCACGCAGAACGCGCAATGACACACCTGCGACACCCGCGTCATCAACAGCGCGCGCATCACCGGGGTTAATCGCGCCCGTTTACGCTCCAGAAATCCGACAAACAGCGCGACCAGCCAAAACAGAAACGGCATACGCCCCCACCAGCGCGTGGGATGCAGCACGTCGCCGTAATGTTTTTTCTGCGTCGCGACAAGCGGTTTCAAACTGGAAGGGATACGCGTCAACGGTTTTACCCACGCCTGAGGATCGTTCAACGGTGACTCCTGAATACTTTAGATAAAACAAAGATAGCGATAGTATGTCACTTTCTGCTGTTAGATCTTGATGAATATGATGAAAACCCTCGACGTGGTCGCCGCTATCCTTGAACGTGATGGCAAAATATTACTCGCTCAGCGCCCGGCGCATGCGGATCAGCCGGGGATGTGGGAGTTTGCCGGCGGTAAGGTGGAGCCTGGCGAGAGCCAGCCACAGGCGCTAATACGTGAACTGCGCGAGGAGCTCGGCATTGAGGCGATCGTTGGGCAGTACGTTGCCAGCCATCAGCGCGAAGTGTCAGGCCGGATTATCCATCTGCACGCCTGGCATGTGCCGGAATATCAGGGCGAACTGCACGCGCACGAGCATCAGCAACTGGTGTGGTGCCTACCTGAAGAGGCGCTGACGTATCCGCTGGCGCCTGCCGACATCCCGCTCTTACAGGCGTTTATTCTTTTACGCGACGCCAGACCAGCGGATTAGTGCCGATCGTTTTCTCATCGCGCTGGCATTGCAACAGCACGCCATCAGCCTTGATCACCGCGCCTTCCGAATAGTTTTGATCCTGATAAACGCAGCACTGATTACAGGGCTGCGCCCGCTGACCGCTGGAACTGAACACTTCTGGCGGCACATTAACCTGCACATCCGGGCGATAAAGCTGATTTGCCAGTGCCGTGCTGGAGAGCAAAACCAGCGCACCTGCCATGATAAAACGGCGCATACTCTTTCCTTTTAAACTGACCTCTATGCTCAGTATAACGGTATAAACCGGCTGAAACTTTAGTCCCTTCCCGCATCGTTTTTAGTTATGACCTACGCCGCAATATTAATTTCCTTAGCGGGGTTAATTTTTTCTTGCGTCCCGTCACACTGCTGATGTTATAGTCAAAAACTGCACAACACATAACATAAACATCAAAAATATAACCATATCAATACATAAGAGGTTCTTATATCTATGGATCAGACATGTTCTTTGGCGTCATTTCTCAACCATGTGCAAAAGCGCGACCCGAATCAAACCGAGTTCGCGCAAGCCGTTCGTGAGGTCATGACGACGCTGTGGCCGTTCCTCGAACAAAACCCGCGCTATCGTCAAATGTCATTGCTGGAACGTCTGGTTGAACCTGAGCGCGTGATCCAGTTCCGCGTGGTCTGGCTGGACGATCGTAATCAGGTACAGGTTAACCGCGCATGGCGTGTACAGTTTAGCTCGGCGATTGGTCCTTACAAAGGCGGCATGCGTTTCCATCCGTCGGTAAACCTGTCGATCCTGAAATTCCTTGGCTTCGAGCAGACTTTTAAAAACGCCCTCACCACGCTGCCGATGGGCGGAGGTAAAGGCGGGAGCGATTTCGATCCAAAAGGCAAAAGCGAAGGCGAAGTGATGCGTTTTTGCCAGTCCCTGATGACCGAACTGTTCCGCCATTTAGGGCCAGACACTGACGTTCCGGCGGGTGATATCGGCGTAGGCGGTCGTGAAGTCGGCTTTATGGCCGGGATGATGAAAAAACTCTCCAACAACAGCGCCTGCGTCTTTACTGGCAAAGGTCTGTCGTTCGGCGGCAGTCTGATCCGCCCGGAAGCGACCGGCTACGGCCTGGTGTACTTCACCGAAGCAATGCTTAAGCGCCATGGTCTGGGCTTTGAAGGCATGCGTGTCGCCGTTTCCGGCTCCGGTAACGTGGCGCAATTCGCCATTGAGAAAGCCATGGAGTTTGGTGCCCGTGTGGTGACCGCTTCCGACTCCAGCGGTACCGTGGTTGACGAGAGTGGCTTCACGAAAGAGAAACTGGCACGTCTGTGTGCCATTAAAGACAGCCGCGATGGCCGCGTGGCGGATTACGCCCGTGAGTTTGGCCTGACCTATCTGGAAGGTAAGCAACCGTGGTCAGTGCCGGTGGATATCGCCCTGCCGTGCGCTACGCAGAACGAACTGGATGTGGACGCTGCGCAGATGCTGATTGCCAACGGCGTCAAGGCCGTGGCGGAAGGCGCAAACATGCCGACCACCATCGAAGCCACCGATCTGTTCCTCGAAGCGGGCGTACTGTTTGCGCCGGGTAAAGCCGCCAACGCCGGTGGTGTGGCGACATCAGGCCTGGAAATGGCGCAGAACGCCGCGCGTCTGGGTTGGAAAGCGGAGAAAGTGGATGCGCGCCTGCACCACATCATGCTGGATATTCACCACGCCTGCGTCGAGTACGGTGGTGAAAGCAAACAAACCAACTACGTGCAAGGCGCCAACATTGCTGGCTTCGTGAAAGTTGCCGACGCGATGCTGGGCCAGGGTGTGATTTAATCATCAGTCATGACCGCATTACAGGCCTGCCTCCTCTGAAGGCGGGCTTTTTTTCGCCGGACGTTTTCGCGGCGCGCTCTTTTTCTTCTCCACGCCAGCCGGCGCGGTTATCCCGCGGAATCGGCGTACTGGCGTACGTTTAGCCTGGTCAATCAGCTGATACAGCGTGTCCACCAGCGGCTGCATAAAGTCCTGATAGCGGCACTGCTTTTCACTGATTTGCGTCAGGATCGACTCCCAGTGCGCGGTCATATCCGGACGCGTTGCCATTTCTGGCAACGAATGGAACAGCGCCTTTCCGGGATCCGTCGAGTGTATATAGCGGCCCTTTTTCACCAGGAACCCGCGCTTAAACAGCAGTTCGATAATCCCCGCGCGCGTAGCCTCCGTTCCCAGTCCGTCGGTGGCGCGCAGAATCTTTTTCAGATCTTTATCCTGCACAAACCGTGCGATCCCGGTCATCGCCGATAACAGCGTCGCGTCGGTAAAATGGCGCGGCGGCTGGGTCTGGCGTTCCACCACTTCGCCCTTTTCACACAGTAGTTCGTCATCACGAGCCACCACCGGCAACGGTGTGCCGTCGTTTTCTTCGTCGCGCTCTTTGTTACCCAGCAGCGTACGCCACCCGGCTTCCGCCAGGAAACGGGCTTTAGCAACAAATTTGCCTTTCGCAATATCCAGCTCAATGACGCACTTGCGGAATACCGCGTCCGGGCAGAACTGCATCAGATACTGACGCGCAATCAGGTTGTACACCTTGGCTTCATTGTCATTCAAATTGATGGATGAACTGCGCGCAGTGGGAATAATCGCGTGGTGCGCATCAACCTTTTTATCGTCCCAGCAGCGATTACGCGTATCTGGATTAACCGCAGGCTGCGGAAATAAATCCGGAGCGTGCACGCTAATCGCATTCATCACCGCATGGCGACCGGCAAAATGTTCTTCCGGCAGATAGCGGCTATCAGAACGCGGATAGGTAATCAATTTGTGGGTTTCATACAGCTTCTGGCAGATATCGAGCACGTTTTGCGCGCTCAGTCCGAAGCGTTTAGCGGCTTCAATCTGCAACACCGACAGTGAGAACGGCAACGGTGCGGATTCTGATTCCCGTTTATCGTTATAGCTGGTGACTATCGCTGGCTGACCGTTGATGCGTTTCACCACATGCTCCGCCAGCGTACGGTTCAGTAAGCGCCCTTCTTCATCCTGATAAGGTTCACACGCCTCGCTCGGCTGCCAGATTGCGGTAAACCGCTCGTCGGCAGGTGTGACGATATGCGCTTTGACCTCAAAGAAATCTTTGGCGACGAAGTTTTCAATCTCTTCATCACGGCGCACCACCAGACCAAGCACCGGCGTCTGCACACGCCCCACGGACAGCACGCCCTGATAACCCGCGTTACGCCCAAGAATGGTATAGGCGCGCGTCATATTAATGCCGTACAGCCAGTCGGCACGCGCTCGCGCCAGCGCCGAAACGCACAGCGGGATGAACTCGCTGTTGGCGCGCAGACGAGAAATTGCCCGCTCCACCGCCTGTGGGTTAAGGTCGTTAATCAGACACCGTTGTACCTGATGACGCTTTTCCGGCGCCAGTTGCAGGTAATCCAGCACTTCATCGACCAGCAGCTGTCCTTCACGATCGGGGTCTCCCGCGTGAATGACTTCACTGGCCTCATGCAGAAAGCGCTTGATGACGTTGAGCTGTTTGGTGACGGAGGGACGCGGCTGCAGTTGCCACTTTTCCGGTACAATCGGCAAGTCGACCAGACTCCAGCGTGCATAGCGACTGTCGTAGGCGTCTGGCTGCGCCTGTTCAAGCAGGTGACCGATACACCAGGTCACCACTTGCCCATTTCCGCATTCAATAAAGCCATCACCTTTGCGATGTGGCTTAGGGAGCACATCGGCAATCGCGCGCGCCAGACTCGGTTTTTCGGCAATAAACAACCGCATCGAATTAACGAATCTCAACCATGGCGCGACCGCCACGTGCTTCAACCAGCTCACCAATCGCGGTGAGATCAATGCCAAACTGCGCGGCAACCGCTTTCACTTCAGCCTCAGATTCCGGTGTTACCGCCAGCAGCAGGCCGCCGGAGGTTTGCGGATCGCACAGCAGGTCTCGTACCGCCTGCGGCATCTCACCCATCAGATGCCCGTAGCTGGCAAAGTTCCGCTGCGTGCCGCCCGGCACTGCGCCCTGCGCGATGTACTCTTCAACACCAGGTAGTTTTGGAATATCCTGGTAAACGATTTGCGCCTGAACGCCCGCGCCCTGACACATTTCGCTCAGGTGTCCCAGCAGGCCAAAACCGGTCACGTCGGTCATGGCTTTCACGCCTTCAATGTCCGCAAACGCTGCGCCCGCAATATTCATGCGGCACATCACTTCCGTCGCCAGCCCAACATGCTCAGGCTTAAGCAGCGATTTTTTCTCGGCGGTGGTCAACACGCCAATGCCTAGCGGCTTGGTGAGGAACAGCTTGCATCCCGCTTCTGCGGTGCTGTTTTTCTTCACGCGCTCGGTCGGGACCACGCCCGTCACGGCAAGACCAAAAATCGGCTCCGGGGCATCGATAGAGTGACCGCCCGCCAGCGCAATACCGGCCTGGCGACAGGCGAAACGCCCGCCTTCGGTCACTTCACGGGCGACTTCCGGTGCCAGTTTATCGAGCGGCCAGCCCAGAATCGCGATAGCCATAATCGGTTTGCCACCCATCGCGAAGATATCGCTGATGGCGTTGGTCGCGGCGATGCGGCCAAAATCAAACGGATTATCGACAATCGGCATAAAGAAATCGGTGGTGCTGATAACGCTGGTGCCATTACCCAGATCGTACACGGCCGCGTCGTCGCGGGTTTCATTCCCCACGAGTAAATTCGGATCAACAAATTTCGCCTGCTCGCTGTGCAGGATGGTTTCCAGCACTTTGGGGGAAATTTTACAACCGCAACCGGCTCCGTGGCTGTATTGCGTTAAACGAATAGCGTGCTCGCTCATGGACATCTCCTGTCATTGCAATCGGGCTATGGTAGCGCTCATTCCATGATGTGGTAAGAGTGACTGTCTGAATTCGGGTGTCTTTGCTCATAATCCAGACAGTTTAGCCGCTGAAATCAGAAATACTGGACGAATGCGCTCGGATCGGCAGGGTTAATCGTGGTGGATGCTTTAAGCTGTGGCGTGCCCAGATAGAGGAAGCCGACAATTTTATCCTGCGCACGACAGTCAAATGCCTCGCGCACCACTGCACTTTCGGTTAATGCACCGCTGCGCCAGATCCCGCCAAAGCCTTGCGCAATCGCCGCCATTTGCATGGCCATTACCGCACAACCCGCTGACATTTCCTGTTCCCACAGTGGAACCTTGTCACTTTCTTCACATTTCGCCACCACCGCAATAATTAGCGGGGCACGAAACGGCGCAGTACGCGCTTTTTCGACAGCCTTTTCGTCGCCCTCTGCGGCAATAGCCCCTTTTTCGAGCACGGCGCTAAAACGCTCACGCCCTGCACCTTCAATCACAAAGAAACGCCACGGCTGCAGCGATTTGTGATCCGGGGCGCGCATCCCCGCCCGCAGGATATTTTGCAGTTGCTCACCCACGGGAGCGGGTTCAACAAGACGAGAGGCGCTACGGCGGGTAAGAAGTAATTCGAGTGCATCCATTTGCTTAACTCCAACAATGAAATTTGTTCACAAAATTAACACGTGAGCGGATTTTGTTACAGCGCCGGCGGTGATTCCTGCTGACAAGTGCCTGCCGGGTCATTACGATAGCCACATCTTAACGCCTTCTCCGGTAAAACGGGGGGGCGTGTTGTTCATCGGTAGGGAGAATACATGCAAACCCTGTGGCGTTTTATTGCCGGAATTTTTAAATGGACGTGGCGAATACTGAATTTCGTCCGCGAATGTGTACTGAACCTGTTCTTTATCTTTTTGGTCCTGGTGGGCGTGGGGATCTGGATGCAGGTCAGCAGTAGCACCTCCAGCGAACACGCGGAGCGTGGCGCACTGCTGCTCGATATCTCCGGCGTTATTGTCGATAAGCCCTCGAGCACCAGCCGCTTAAGCGTCATCGGACGTCAGCTGTTTGGCGCCAGTTCCGATCGCCTGCAAGAAAACTCACTGTTCGATATCGTTAACACCATTCGCCAGGCAAAAGACGATCGTAACATCACCGGCATCGTGATGGATTTAAAAAACTTTGCCGGGGCCGATCAGCCGTCCATGCAGTATATCGGCAAAGCACTGCGCGAATTCCGCGACAGTGGAAAACCGGTATTTGCCGTGGGCGATAACTTCAGCCAGGGACAGTATTACCTCGCAAGCTTTGCCAATAAAATTTGGCTCTCCCCGCAGGGTTCGGTTGACCTGCACGGCTTTGCGACCAACGGTCTGTATTACAAGTCTCTGCTGGATAAACTAAAAGTCTCCACCCACGTTTTCCGCGTCGGTACCTATAAGTCCGCCGTTGAGCCGTTTATTCGCGACGATATGTCCCCGGCCGCACGTGAAGCCGACAGTCGCTGGATTGGCGAGCTGTGGCAGAACTATCTCGATACCGTTGCCGCTAACCGCCAGATCCCGGCGCAGCAAGTGTTCCCGGGCGCACAGGCAATGCTTGACGGCCTGACGAAAGTGGGTGGCGACACCGCGAAGTACGCCCTCGACAATAAACTGGTCGATGCTCTCGCCTCCAGCGCTGAAGTGGAAAAACTGCTGACTAAACAGTTTGGCTGGAGCAAAACAGAGAAGAACTACAGTGCCGTCAGCTATTACGATTACACGCTAAAAACCCCGGCGGATACCGGTGACAGCATTGGCGTAGTCTTCGCCAATGGCGCGATCATGGACGGAGAAGAAACACCGGGGAACGTCGGCGGCGACACCACTGCAGCACAAATCCGTGAAGCGCGTCTCGATCCGAAGGTAAAAGCCATTGTCCTTCGCGTTAACAGCCCAGGCGGCAGCGTCAGCGCCTCGGAAGTGATCCGCGCTGAGCTGGCTGCAGCAAAAGCGGCGGGTAAACCGGTGGTGGTTTCCATGGGCGGCATGGCGGCATCCGGCGGTTACTGGATCTCAACCCCGGCAAACTACATTGTGGCGAACCCCAGCACCCTGACCGGCTCCATCGGCATCTTTGGCGTGATCAACACCGTTGAAAACAGCCTCGATTCCATTGGTGTACATACCGACGGCGTGGCGACCTCGCCGCTGGCCGATATTTCCGTCACCAAAGCGTTACCGCCGGAAGTGCAGCAGATGATGCAACTGAGCATCGAGAACGGCTATAAGCGCTTCATCACGCTGGTTGCGGATGCACGTAAGACAACGCCAGAGCAGATTGATAAAATCGCCCAGGGCCACGTCTGGACCGGTCAGGATGCAAAAGCGAATGGTCTGGTCGACAGTCTCGGCGATTTCGACGACGCTGTAGCAAAAGCGGCAGAACTGGCGAAACTGAAACAATGGCACATTGAGTATTATCAGGACGAGCCCACGTTCGTTGATATGGTCATGGACAGCATGTCTGGTTCCGTTCGCGCTATGCTACCAGAAGCCATTCAGGCCATGCTCCCGGCACCACTGGCCTCTGCGGCAAGCGTGGTAAAAACCGAAAGTGATAAGCTGGCCGCGTTTAACGACCCGCAGAACCGTTATGCGTTCTGCCTGACCTGCGCCAACGTCCGCTAACTCTTGACCCCTCTTCGGGATGAAGAGGGGTTTTTCTTTGAGACAGAAGAAAAGTCATGCAGAAGAAATCGATTTACGTTGCCTATACCGGCGGTACCATCGGTATGCAGCGCTCAGAACAAGGTTACATTCCGGTTTCCGGCCATCTTCAGCGTCAACTGGCATTGATGCCTGAATTCCACCGCCCTGAGATGCCAGACTTCACCATTCACGAATATGTCCCGCTGATGGATTCCTCCGATATGACGCCAGAGGACTGGCAGCATATTGCGGAAGATATTAAAGCTCACTACGACGAATACGACGGTTTTGTGATCCTGCATGGCACCGACACCATGGCGTTCACCGCCTCGGCGCTGTCGTTTATGCTGGAGAATCTGGGCAAGCCAGTTATTGTGACAGGGTCACAAATCCCGCTGGCTGAGCTACGTTCAGACGGACAAATCAATTTGCTGAATGCGTTGTACGTTGCGGCCAATTATCCGATCAATGAAGTCACTCTGTTCTTCAATAACCGACTGTATCGTGGTAATCGCACTACCAAAGCGCACGCCGACGGTTTTGACGCCTTCGCTTCACCTAACCTTGCACCTTTACTGGAAGCCGGGATCCACATCCGTCGTTTGGGCACCCCGCCCGCGCCGCACGGTGCGGGCGAGCTGATTGTGCACCCTATCACCCCGCAGCCGATTGGCGTGGTCACGATTTATCCTGGAATTTCCGCAGACGTGGTGCGTAACTTCCTGCGCCAGCCAGTCAAAGCGTTAATTCTGCGTTCTTACGGCGTAGGCAATGCCCCGCAGAATAAAGAGTTCCTGAAGGAGCTTGAGGATGCCAGCTCACGCGGTATTGTGGTCATTAACCTCACGCAGTGCATGTCCGGCAAGGTCAACATGGGCGGTTATGCGACGGGGAATGCGCTGGCACATGCGGGCGTGATTGGCGGTGCGGATATGACCGTTGAAGCAACACTGACCAAGCTGCATTATTTGCTGAGCCAGGGTCTGGACACGCAGGCCATCCGTGACGCGATGACGCAAAACCTGCGCGGTGAACTGACGCCGGATGATTGAAGGAGGAGTGACGATGGCACGAGCATTACTGCTGGTTGATTTACAAAACGATTTTTGTGCCGGAGGCGCACTTGCCGTTCCAGAAGGTGATAGCACCGTGGATGTCGCCAATCGCCTGATTGACTGGTGTTCGCTGCGCGGTGAGAAGGTTGTTTCCAGTCTGGACTGGCATCCGGCTAATCACGGCAGCTTTGCCAGCCAGCATCAGGTCGCCCCTTACACGCAGGGACAACTGGATGGCCTGGCGCAGACGTTCTGGCCGGATCACTGTGTACAGAACTCGCAGGGAGCGGCCTTGCACCCTCTGCTGAATCAGCGCGGCATTGATAAGACGTTCTATAAGGGCGAAAACCCGCAGGTTGACAGCTACAGCGCATTTTTTGATAACGGTCGCCGTCAGGCAACGGAACTGAATGCGTGGCTTATGCAACAGCGTATTACCGACCTCATCATCATGGGGCTGGCAACCGACTACTGCGTGAAGTTTACCGTCCTCGATGCGCTGGAATTGGGCTATACGGTGAATGTCATTATCGACGGTTGTCGAGGGGTGAATATTCAGCCTCAGGACAGCACGCAGGCGTTTATGGAAATGGCCGCTGCGGGTGCAACGCTGTATACGCTGGCAGACTGGGAAGAAACGCAAAGATAGAACGTTGCCTGATGGTACAGCCATCAGGCAAGTAATCACCCCAAAGTTGAGATTTCTTCTAGTGAAACCAGGCGGGTTTCAATACCAAAACAAAACAGGATCAGCGCACATACCACCAGCATGATACCCAGGACGATAAACACGGTAACAGAGTCATATTGAGTCAATAATACGGCAACGCCATAGGGTGTAAAGACGGCGACAATTCGACCCACAGCATTGACAAAACCTGAACCACGTAATCTGAGATGCGTTGGCCACAGTTCCGGGACATATACCGCAGAGGCAAAACAGACATACATATATAAAAAGAAAATCATGACCAGACCACAGCTTAAAATCGCCCACTCCTGCGTTTGAATCGAATAAAAATAGCCTAAAAGTGCAATAATAATTAACAGCAACGAACCAAAGAGACGTCGCGGAAAGCGGTCGATAATCAATGCCGCAATAAAAATACCTACCGGTGCGCCAATCATAATAATCGCAGTCATCAAAATGGACTTCGTCACAGCAATACCCGAGTTAACAAAAATAGTCGGGATCCATACGGTAATGGTATACAGTGAGATATTCATCGCAATCAATACCGTAATAGCCACCAGTGTCCGACGCAGCATCTGTCCTTTGAATAACAGCCAGAATGACCCGTCTACGGTGCGGAGTTCGCTCTTTCTCTTCGGTATTGGACACAATGGTAATGTGATTTGCTTTTCTGTTTCTACCTGCAACTCAACATCGAATAAATGCTTCTCCGCCATGTCCTGCTGACCTTTACCTGCCAGCCACCGGGGAGACTCAATAAAGTATTTTCCAGAAATGTACCAGGCCAGCAGCATTCCCACGCCTCCGACTAAAAACATCGCTCGCCAGCTTAAGTATGAGATAACAACCACACCAACCGCCGCCGACAGCATCGGCGACCAGTTGCCAACAAAAGACAGACGCGCAGACCATTTTCCGCGCACCACCGGCGGAATAAACTCAGTGAATGAGGCATAGCCCACCATAATCAGCGCCCCCATGCCGGTTCCCATCAGGCCTCGAAAGAAGATCAACCAGTACATGTTGGGAACAAAAGATGCGGCGATTGCAGAAATGCCAACAATCAGTAGATTGATACGAAATGCTTTACGGCGACCAAAATAATCACCAACAAATCCACCACTCAGCGATCCGATGAAATAACCAAACATCAGCGCAGACGTAAACGCTGCATTGAGATAATTATTTGACCAACCGTTACTAACCAACTTTGCCAGTACCACGTTACCGGAATAACTAAGAAACCCGGTCAGTAATAAACCAAAACTTATGATACCAAAAATACGAAAATGAAATCGCGAGAAAGGTAAGCGATCTAGTCTTGCACCGATATATTCATATTGTTCCATCTGGATGCCTCAAATGCAGCAAAATATAAAATAATAAATTATGGCAACGCGCGGCAGAGTTAACTTTGCCGCATTTACCATCATCATTTTATTGGGCATTATCCGGATGCAAACTAAAACGCTATCGATATCACAATCCCGTTATTAGTATACGAGCTGGATATTATTTTCCTTGCAAAAGGAAATCCATTCTGCACCCGGTGCTTTATCTGTTATTATGTAATTAATATGACTAAGATCTACCAACTGAACAAATGCTTTACGATCGAACTTTGAGTGGTCAACCAACAGTGCTACTTCAGCAGCCTGACGAATCATGGTTTTCTTGATCTCTGCTTCAGCTTCGTTTGAATCAAGCGCACCGTTGGCGATATCCAGTCCTTTACAACTCATCACCATGATATCAACGTGATATCGGCTGATGATCTCTTTGGTAATACGCCCCTGTAGTGACAGCGTATTTTTGTTTAATTCTCCCCCCGTCGAAACCACATTAATCTCAGACTGTGCCAGTTCATGAAAGGCTTCCGCCGAGTTGGTTAATAATGTGAGGTCATTACGTTCCTTCAGAAGCTTTAATAACTCCATTGCAGTACTGCTGGAGTCAGCCGCCATAGTGGTCTTATTTTTAATAAACGGCAGTGCGTTGCGAGCGACCTTCTGCTTTTCTTCATAGAATGATTTAGCTCGCTTGTAAAAATGAATGTTATCAGACAGCGCGGCGGTATTTAGTACCGCACCACCATACGTACGGGTCAGAAAACCTTCATCTTCAAGCTTTTCAAGATCGCGGCGAATCGTTTCTTCTGTAACCTGAAAAATAGCGCTCAGATTAGATACCGTTACTTTCTTGTCGTTGGCTACCCTTTGCTTGATAGCCTGAATTCTGTCTTTTGCCGCCACGATTACACCTCTGTTTCCTTCAACATCATGATAAGTTACCAGTATCTCACAGGCTATGTTTATTTTCAAAACAACATGTCTGAATCACAGATTTTATGGTCTTTTACACAGAAACAGAGGCGTTTTCTATTTACCTATTTATTATTCAATGCTTCTGCCATTTCTCGCATCAATAAAGAATCCGCGTCGGTTAACGCGATCGTCAGGGCGTCGACGTTTTCACGAACCTGCTCTGGCGCCGTCGCTCCGCTTAACAGGGTGATTAAATCACTTTGCTTTAAAATCCACGCCAGCGCCAGCGCCGGGATTGTGCAGCGGTATTTAGCACACAGCGGTTGCCAGCGTTCTAGCATGTCAATCACGCGCAGCATATTTTCGCGCTGGAACCAGACTTTGTTAGCCCGCGCGCCGCCGGGAACATAATCCCGTGTGATAGTTCCGGTCAGCAGCCCCTGTTCCAGCGGGGAATAGACCTGAACCACAATGCCGTGCCGCTGACAGAGCGGCAGCAGCTCAGTTTCCAGCGCCCGGTCGAGGATGCTGTACTTAGCCTGCACGATATCCAGCTCGCCGTGTTTTACGTACTCCCGAATATGCTCAGCATCTACGTTCGCCGCGCCGATAGAACGGATTTTCCCTTCTTTCTTGAGCACGTTGAGCGTATCGACCGTTTCCGCAATCGGTGTAAAACAAGGCTCTACCGACTGCCAGTGGGTCATATAAATATCAATGCTGTCGATACCGAGCCGTTGCAGGCTGGCGTCCACCTCCTCACGAATCGACTCGGGCGTGAGATTTTTATACAGCTGGCGTTCGCCCACTTTATTGAACAGGCTACCTTCCCGCTCCCAGACAATGCCGCATTTGGTTTCGACAACAATCTCGTTGCGCGGCAGTTTTTTCAGCGCCTGCCCCACAATCTTCTCGCTATTACCGAAGTTGTAGCCCGGTGCGGTATCAATCAGATTAATGCCGCAACGATGCGCTTCGATAATGGTGTCGATGCAAACCTGCAAATCAAGATCGCCGTTCCATGCCGGGCCGCCACCGATGGCCCAGGTGCCCAGTCCCATGCGGGAAAGCGTAATATCCGTACTGCCTAAAGGAATCATTTTCATCTGCCGCTATTACCCTTCGTATTCGTCGAGAAGTTGGTCAACCAGTTTTCTGTTTTTCACGCCCGTCGTAGCGCCCACGCTGAGTACCGATATCGCTGCCGTCGCGTTAGCAAACAGCGCACAGTCGCGTAGCGGTTTGCCTTCAAGCAGCGCAGAGATAAACCCCGAAGCGAAATTATCGCCCGCACCGATGGTGTCGATAGCGGTAATTCCCGAAACCGCAGGTACCGCCATTTTCATATCAGCACGCTTGATAAAGCAGCCTTTCTTACCGGTTTTAATCACTACCGTTTTCACACCGCAGTGCAGAAAACTGTCTGCTATCTCATCCAGCGTCTCTTTCCCGGTTAGCAGTTTCGCCTCGTCGACATTGGGAAACAGATAATCGACATAGCTCAGCGCTTCGCGAATATCGTCCAGCGTTTCATTAAGCCGCGGCTTAATCATGTCGGCACAAATGATCAACTGATGCTTTTTGGCCTGAATAAATATCTCCGTTAACGCTTTGCCGTCCAACAAGGGACTATTAAAGATGCTTGCCAGCGATAGCAGCTTTGCCTGCGAGAAACGGTCAAAATCGACATCGCTAATATTCAGTTTCCACAGGCTGCCGTTGCAGTTAGTCACAAAGGTGCGTTCGCCATCGGCGGTCACTAAGCCCACGTTAATAGAAGTATCAATATCCGCGTCCTGTTTCAGACTCTGGATATCAATATTCTCGCATCGACAGTGGTCGAGAATAAAATTCCCGGCGGCATCATTACCTACCCGACTGATTAACGCGGTGCGATGACCGAGGCGAGAAATAATCGTCGCTTCATTAATCGCATCTCCCCCGGTGGTCATGGCAATACGTTCTAACGGATAAGAGTCTACATCAAAGATATTTTTACTTACCGGCTGCAAGGGAATATCAACAATGGCTGCCCCTATACAAATAACCTCGATTCTATCCATATTGTCATTCCGCTTTACCGTCTGAACCAAACAGTTTGATTTTCTCCAGCGCGCGCTCTTTTACAGCTTTACGTACTTCACGCTCGACGTGCAGGAACGGCTGGTCCTGGTTTTCTTGCACCGCGACCATCGCGGCCTGACACAGTTCAGTGTGGATATTGATTTTCGAAATACCTAATGAAATGGCTTTCTTAATATCCGCATCACTGATGCCGGAAGCGCCGTGCAGCACCAGCGGCACAGATACCGCCTGACGTACGCGTTTAACCACGTCAAAGTTCAATTTCGGTTCGGAGGTATAGACGCCGTGCTGGTTACCAATCGCTACCGCCAGCGAGTCGCAGCCGGTACGTTCAACGAACTCAGCCGCCTGGCTTGGGTCGGTGTAGTGATAGCCGGCCAGCGCTTCTTCGTAGACCGTTTCATTACCCACGTGCCCCAACTCGGCTTCCACCGGAATACCCAGCGGATGGAAGAAATCGACCGCCTCTTTGGTCAGGCGAATATTTTCCTCGAAATCAAAAGCGGAAGCATCACGCATCAGCGAGTTCATGCCGTGGGTCCAGGCGTTATGGATAATCTCCATACTGCGCCCGTGATCCCAGTGGGTAATCACCGGCACCGCCGCCTTTTTCGCCATGGAAACCATCATATGCGAAAAATCTTCAAACGAGGTATTACCGACAAACCCGGTGCCGAATGAGATAATGACCGGCGATTTTGCCTCTTCCGCCGCATCAATTACCCCCATTAACATTTCCGCATTCCACACGTTAAAGTGAGCGATAGCGTAATGTTTATCCTGAGCATCATTTTCCCAATATTTAATATCTGCTAGCATGGTTATTTCTCCCTTTTCAATTAATTAATGATTAATTTTAATAACGCCTTTAATAATGTCGCGTTTGTTATTAACGGATTCATCAAACGCGCGTTGCACATCTTCATAATCGTAAATATGCGTCACCATCGACTTCACATCGAAACGACCAGAGGAGATAGCCTCAATGGTGACCGGATAGCGGTTGGCATAGCGGAAAACGGTCTGAATCGAGACTTCACGGTTAATTTTGAGGAAATTAATTGCCGAATCACCGGACACCGTGCCGACGATCATGATTTTGCCGCCGCGCATCACCAGATACGGGGCCTGCTTGACGGTGATCGCCGAGCCTGCGGTTTCAAAAACAATGTCGGCCCCCATATCGCCAGAGAACTGCTGGCAGCGGACAACCGTGTCCTCTTTAGCTCCGTTGATGACGGTCGTCGCCCCAAGTTGCTCGGCCATAGCCAGGCGTTTTTCCAGCACATCAACGACGGCAATATCGGTTGCGCCCAGGCATTTACAGGCTTGCAGAGTCATTAAGCCGATACAGCCTGCCCCCAGAATGACGATTTTCTTACCCGGTTTAACATCTGCCAGCATCGCAGCGTGCATCCCCACTGCCGCAGGCTCTACCAGCGCCCCTTCCAGGGTGTCCATATTGTCGGGCAGCTTGTAGGTGAAGCTCTCCGGATGGCACAGATAGTGGGTTAGCGCACCACGATAGTTTGGCTGGGTGGCCATAAAATCGACGTCCGGGCAGATGTTGTATTTCCCTTCCAGACAATAACGACAGTGACCGCACGGCACGCCAGGCTCGATATTGACCCGGTCGCCGGGTTTGAATTTGGATACGCGGTTCCCTACCTCCACCACGGTACCTGCACATTCGTGCCCGAGACCGATTTCCTGATTCGGATCTTTCGGCGGAATAAAAGGGCCCGATTCAAAACCGTGAACATCTGAGCCGCAAATACCGACGTATTCAATTTTAATCAGCACTTCATGCTCTTTCGGTACCGGCATATCGGCGGTAATAATTTTCATCGTGCCGGGTGTTTTTAATATTGCTTTTGAATTTTGCATTTTCTTTCCCATCAATATTATTTGCTGGTCGCGGCATCAATACCGAGACTTTCGACAGAGACGCCTTTGGTTTCAATTCCGATAGTAGCAATGGCGATGGCGACAATAATGGATACCGCCCCCAGCAGCACAAATACCCCCGTCACACCGTAACCGTTAAGCAGTACGGCTACCGCGTAAGGTGCGGCGATACCGCTGATGCGCCCTACCGCATTTGCCAGTCCGGAGCCACGCAGTTTTGCTTCGGTCGGCCATATTTCCGGAACATACACCGCCGAAGCGTAGCAAACATACATATACACAAAGGTAATCAGGAAGAAGCCAATTAACGTAATTAGCAGCATGCTGGTTTGCAGTGAGTAGATATATCCCAGCACAGCGATTAAAACTAACAAGCCCACACCCATGGTCTTTCTGGGAATTTTATCCATCACCAGCATGGCGATAAATATTCCAAACGGCGCACCGAACATACTCATGGTATTTAAAACAATGGAATCTTTTAGGTTAATACCCTGAGTCATAAATATCGTCGGTAGCCAGTTAATTAAGGTGTACTGCACGACATTCATGGCAATCAGAACGAAGGAACCTAAAATAACGCGCTTGAGTAATACGCCGGTTAATAGAGCCGAATATGGGACAGAGCGTGGGGGCTTACCGTCATCTTCTATCACCACCGGCGGCAGCGGTTTACCCGTCTGCTGAACCACGCCCTCCTCAATGGCCCGCATCACCTTTTCAGCCTCCTGATAGCGCCCACGAGACTCCAGCCAGCGAGGCGACTCGGGGAACCAGCGCCAGGCAATAGCGGTTGCAATCAGCGACAGCACCGCCGGGATCAGCAGTTGCACGCGCCAGTTCCATTCAGCACTGATTAACGGCGTCAGCCCCATTGCAATCAGCGAGCACAGCGGATAAGACCAGTTACCGATAAACGAGACCCTACTGGACCAGGTACCGCGATTTCTGCCAGGCATATATTCGGTGAACCCGGCAAATAAGGTCACCAGAAGCGCGCCTAATCCCACCCCCATGACAAAACGGCAGGCGATCAGGAAGGCCATATTTGGCGAAAACGCCCCCACGACCATGGCAATAATATGAATCGTTTCATACAGGATAAAGGCATTTTTGCGCCCGGTTTTATCCCCGATAATTCCCCCGGCAAGCGCGCCAAGAAACATGCCCGCCGTGGTAATTGCAGAAAACGTGGCGGTAGTGGAATTATCGGTCCAGCCCAGTTCTTTTAACTGTGCGAGAATTAATCCGCCGACGGCATTGCTCCAGCACACCAGTAATCCAAAGGCGACCATGGCAAACATCGATGAATGCCAGCGACAGTCAGGCAGCCTGTCCAACCTGGCGCCGCAGTGCGGTTTTGTTATTTTTTCCATGCGATAACGTTCCTTTAATAAATAGGTTATTCATCAAAGTCGTAAGTCATGATCACTTTAATCGCGGTTTTATCGACCATAGCGTCAAACCCTTCGCGCCATTGTGAGAGGCCAATACGGTGAGTGATCATCGGTTTAACTTTGATCGCGCCGCTGGCCAGCAGGCGAATCGCGTTGCGCCAGGACGTGGAGTCATAGGCCATATGACCGATGATGCTTTTGTTCCACGCCGTGATGTCGTTGATGGAGAAATCGAGCGGTTTAAAGCCCATACCCACGCGGACGACTTCACCGTTTGGACGCAGCATTTCGATCGATTGTTTGAGGGCGATATTGGCACCGGAGCATTCGATGACCAGCCCCAGATTGTCTTTCCCGCAGATTTCCTGGCAGCGCGTGACCACATCTTCGGTCGAACCGTTGACTACCGCCGTCGCACCCAATTCTTTGGCGATTGGGAAACGCACCGCAACGTCCTCTTCCAGCCCGACCATCACGATATTGACGGCCCCCATAATGCGCGCCATCTGGACCGAGAAGAGGCCTAATGGACCGGTACCGAAGACCACCACATCCTGACCGGGAAGGAATTTTGATTGCTGAGCGATAGATTTATAAGCGTTGCAGATAGGGTCCAGCACCGCAGCTTCTTCATAATCAACACCCTGCGGGATTTCCCACAGCGCGTGACGGTGAATTTTGAGGATCTCACCCGGTACCAGACAGTATTTTGAAAATCCACCGCCCCAGGTATTGTTATCCAGACCCAAATTCACTTTTTCTGTACAACACAGAAAATCACCTTGTTCACAGGCCGGACAAACGCCGCAGACGTGCCCACTATTGTCAGAAACCACCCGCTGGCCAACTTTCCAGTCCTTGACCTTTTCCCCTACCTGCACAATATTGCCGGCAAATTCGTGACCGCGAACGGAGTTGAACTGATCGGAACCGCTGTCGACGTTGTAGTGTTTCATATCCGCACCGCAGATAGCCGCCGCTTTGATTTCAATCACTACGTCATCCGGACCACATACTGGTTCCGGCACGTCAATCATCTTATAGCCGCCAAAGGCCTTACCAAATCTTGCCAGTGCTTTCATTGCATCTTCCTTTGTGTTTAGTTTTGCATCAGTGGCACCAATACTTAACCACGCCATCTTCAAGGTCAACATAAAATCTTTAAAACAAAGATAATGATCTGCATTTCACAACTCAGATCACAAATAGAAGTGAACATATCCCAAATTTCAAAGGACCATGGAAGCCGCTTCGCTAAACATGGCGTGAACCCCTTCGCATTTTTCCTTTTTGTAAACTGCTAGCCTGCGAGAGCTGTTTTTTTCGCCACGCCATTATCGTGGCGTGTTTGCTTGTTTAAATGTCAAAGAGGAACACCGATGAAACTTTTGCCTTTGCTGGCAGCATTACCCCTGCTCTGCGCGAGCGTTGTGTCCGCTAATACCCTGATGTCTGTCGGTTACTTTAACGGCGGTGGCGATGTTACTGCCGGTCCCGGTGGCGATATTGATAAACTGGACGTCCGCCAGATTACCCATCTCAATTACTCCTTTGGTCTGGTCTACAACAACGAAAAAGACGAAACCAATGACGCATTAAAAGATGCCAGCAAGCTGCATCAGATTTGGCTGTCGCCAAAAGTACAGGCTGATTTGCAGAAGATCCCCACATTGCGTAAGCAAAACCCTAACCTGAAAGTGCTGCTTTCTGTGGGTGGCTGGGGGGCGCGCGGATTCTCAGGTGCGGCGGCAACCAAAGAAACGCGAGCAGTGTTTATTCGGTCCGTACAGGAGATTGTGAAGAAATATGGCCTGGATGGTATCGATCTCGACTGGGAGTACCCGGTAAACGGTGCATGGGGACTGGTCGATAGCCAACCCGCCGATCGGGATAACTTTACCTCGCTACTGAAAGAACTGCGTAGCGCAATGGGCCAGCAAAAACTGGTCACCATTGCCGTGGGCGCAAACGCGGATAGCCCGAAAAGCTGGGTGGACATGAAGGCGATAGCCCCGTCGCTCGATTACATCAATCTGATGACCTATGACATGGCTTACGGCACTCAGTACTTCAACGCCAATCTCTATGATTCAACACAATGGCCAACGGTGGCGGCGGCAGATAAATACAGCGCCGATTTTGTGGTTAGTAACTATCTTGCCGCAGGATTAAAACCGAGCCAGATGAACCTGGGAATTGGTTTCTATGGCCGGGTGCCTAAACGCGCCGTCGAGCCAGGGATTGACTGGAGCAAACCCGATGCGCAGAAAAATCCGGTCACCCAGCCCTACTTCAGCGCCCAGCAAATTGAACTGTTCAAATCACTGGGCGTGGATCTGACCAAAGATACCTATGTGAAATACAACGACATTGTGGCGAAGCTCATCAACGATCCGCAAAAACGCTTTACCCAGCACTGGGATGATGAAGCAAAAGTGCCATGGCTGTCGGTGCAGTCGGCTGACGGCAAAGCGCTGTTTGCCCTTTCTTACGAGAACCCACGATCGGTGGCAATCAAAGCAGACTACATCAAGAGCAAGGGGCTGGGCGGGGCCATGTTCTGGGAGTATGGCGCGGACGATAAAAACCAACTGGCTAAGCAGTTGGCTGAGTCGTTAGGGATTAAACACTGATCCCCACGTCGTGCACAATAGGTTATGATTATCACCATCTGCTGCGCCTGACGTTGGCGCAGCTTTTCATATTCTACAGGAGCACGAGGTTTTATGGCTTTTATCCCTAAAAATTACGCCCGTCTGGAAGTCGGATACCGGGAAAAGGCGCTTAAACTGTTCCCCTGGGTCTGCGGGCGCTGTTCGCGCGAGTTCGTGTATTCCAACCTGCGCGAGCTGACGGTACACCATATCGATCATGACCATTCCAATAACCCGGAAGATGGCAGTAACTGGGAGATGTTATGCCTGTATTGCCACGATCATGAGCACTCGAAATACACGGAAGTGGATCAGTATGGTTCTACCGTGGTAGCGGGCGAAGATGCGCAGAAAGACGTCGGCGAGGCGAAATACAACCCGTTTGCCGACCTTAAGGCGATGATGAACAAGAAGTAAGACTTTGCAGGTCCGTTACGGTAAGCCGTGCCGGACCTGCGAATTCATGTTGTTTCCACAATCAGGATTTGAACGTCGCAATCGGCTCAGGCGTTATCCCAAATTCAACTTTCAGCTGCTGCTTACTCTTCATGACCATCTCACCGTTGGTGTCGATAGTCATATGCTGCGCATCGATATTGTTACGCGCCTGCCATAACATCACCAGTTGCATGCTGTTCTCTTTTTGTTCTGCCGTCAGCGCGACGCCATCCGGCCATTTTCCCAGCTCAACGGCCGTCGATAAGCGCTGATAAACTTCCGGCGTCATGCTGTTAATCATCTCATCAAGATTCATCTTAAACCCACTCCCGTAGAATAATTTGCTGAATCGTTTCTTCAGCCTTTAGTCTGCTCACCGTTTTCATCGTCGGTAAAGTTCAAAGACGCTGAGTTGACGCAGTAGCGTTCACCGGTAGGTTTTGGACCATCCGGGAAGACATGTCCCAGATGCGCATCACAGTTGCCGCAACGAATTTCAATGCGCTGCATGCCGTGTGACGTATCCTTAATGTAACGAATCGCCTCTTCACTGACAGGCTCGTAAAAGCTAGGCCAGCCGCAGCCAGAATCATATTTTGTATCAGAACGAAACAGCGGTTTGTCACAGATCAGGCAGTGGTAAACACCGTCCCGCTTGTTATGCAGCAAACGCCCGGTAAATGGCGGTTCTGTCCCATGGTTTTGTGTCACGTAGAACTGCATTTCGGATAAATTTTTCTTTAGGTCTTCTGGAGAAGGTTGATTAGCCATTTGCTCACATCTCGCTTTATCTAAACTCACATTGCGAGACAGATTCTAACAAAACATTAACACCGCAGGGCGAACTTTTGTTCTAAACTTGATCATTGCGAAATGGCAGCCTATAAATCGTGATAGCAATCACGTTTTTATCTTGATTGCCCTTTAAAATTCGGGCCGCCGCCCCCATGTGGTTTCAAGCCCAAAGGAAGAGTGAGGCGAGTCAGTTGCGCAAAGCTTAGGCAGCAGATTGATTTGTCGCAATGATTGACACGATTCCGCTTGACGCTGCGTAAGGTTTTTGTAATTTTACAGGCAACCTTTTATTCACTAACAAATAGCTGGTGGAATATATGACTATCAAAGTAGGTATCAACGGTTTTGGCCGTATCGGTCGCATTGTTTTCCGTGCTGCTCAAGAACGTTCTGACATCGAGATCGTTGCAATCAACGACCTGTTAGACGCTGACTACATGGCTTACATGCTGAAATATGACTCCACTCACGGCCGTTTCAACGGTACCGTTGAAGTGAAAGACGGTCATCTGATCGTAAACGGTAAAAAAATCCGTGTTACCGCTGAACGTGATCCGGCTAACCTGAAATGGGACGAAGTTGGTGTTGACGTAGTTGCTGAAGCTACTGGCCTGTTCCTGACAGACGAAACCGCTCGTAAGCACATCACTGCTGGCGCGAAAAAAGTGGTTCTGACTGGCCCGTCCAAAGACAACACTCCGATGTTTGTTAAAGGCGCTAACTTTGACAAATACGAAGGTCAGGACATCGTTTCTAACGCTTCCTGCACCACTAACTGCCTGGCTCCGCTGGCTAAAGTTATCAACGACAACTTCGGTATTATCGAAGGTCTGATGACTACCGTTCACGCGACCACCGCGACTCAGAAAACCGTTGATGGCCCGTCTCACAAAGACTGGCGCGGCGGTCGTGGCGCAGCACAGAACATCATCCCGTCCTCTACCGGTGCTGCTAAAGCAGTAGGTAAAGTACTGCCAGAACTGAATGGCAAACTGACTGGTATGGCGTTCCGCGTTCCTACTCCGAACGTATCCGTAGTTGACCTGACCGTTCGTCTGGAAAAAGCTGCTTCTTACGAAGAAATTAAGAAAGCAATCAAAGCTGCTTCCGAAGGCCCGATGAAAGGCGTTCTGGGTTACACCGAAGACGACGTTGTATCTACCGATTTCAACGGTGAAGTTTGCACTTCCGTGTTCGATGCTAAAGCAGGTATCGCACTGAACGACAACTTCGTGAAACTGGTATCCTGGTACGACAACGAAACCGGCTACTCAAACAAAGTTCTGGATCTGATTGCTCACATCTCCAAATAAGTTGAGATGAAAATCTGATCCAAAAAGGCGACCTCGGTCGCCTTTTTTTATGGTTTTCAACATCAAGGATTGCATCATGATTAATAAAATTTTTGCACTTCCGATAATCGAACAAATTTCCCCTGTCCTCTCCCGTCGTCAGTTGGATGAACTGGAGGTCGTGGTGGTCGATCACCCGCAGGTGAAAGCCTCTTTCGCCCTACAGGGCGCGCATCTTCTGTCATGGAAACCGACCGGCGAAGATGAGGTCCTGTGGTTAAGCAACAATACGCCGTTTAAAACGGGCGTAGCGCTGCGTGGTGGCGTCCCTATTTGCTGGCCATGGTTTGGCCCGGCGGCACAGCCAGGACTTCCCTCCCACGGTTTTGCCCGTAATCTGCCGTGGACGCTGAAAGCGCACAACGAAGATGATAGCGGTGTGGTTCTGACGTTTGAACTGCAAAGCAGTGCTGAAACGCGTCAGCTTTGGCCGCATGAGTTTACGCTGTTAGCGCGTTTCAAAGTGGGTGCTACCTGTGAAATAGAACTGGAAGCCCACGGTGAATTTGAAACCACCTCCGCGCTGCACACCTATTTTAACGTCGGTGACATTGCAGCGGTGAAAGTGAGTGGCCTTGGTGACCGTCTGATCGATAAAGTTAACGATGCGAAAGAAGATGTCCTGGATGACGGTATCCAGACGTTCCCGGACCGCACCGACCGCGTGTATCTGAACCCGGAAGCGTGCAGCGTCATCCATGACGATTCACTGAACCGCAACATCGACGTCGTACACCATCACCATCTGAACGTTGTCGGCTGGAACCCAGGGCCTGCCCTGTCTGTCAGCATGGGTGACATGCCGGACGACGGGTACAAAACATTTGTCTGCGTAGAAACCGCTTACGCGACCGCGCCGCAGAAAACCACCACTGAGAAACCTTCTCGCCTGGCACAAACAATTCGTGTTGCTAAGCGCTAAGATTTTGCCAGTTGCCTGATGGCAACTGGCGTTTTATCAGGCCATATCTAGCGGTGTTTTAGCTGCAGGGGCAGGAAAAGCCGAGTCTAACAACATCAACTCCTCGTCAGAAAGCGTCATATTTAGCGCTGCGGCATTCTGTTCAACGTGTGCGACATTTGCCGCCTTCGGAATGGCTATCACTCCCGGTTGTCGAATAACCCACGCCAATAAAATCTGCGCGGCGCTGGCCTTGTGCGCGTGCGCAATCTCACTCACCACCGGATTAGTGAGCAAATCTCTGCGTAAACGCCCCGCCTGGGCCAACGGGCTGTAGGCCATGACCGGTATCTGCCGTTGCTGACACCATGGCAGCAAATCAAACTCAATGCCGCGTGACGCCAGATGATACAGCACCTGATTCGTGGCACACTGCTGTCCACCAGTAACCTCCCATAGCGCCTGCATGTCTTCATAGTCGAGGTTAGAAACGCCCCAGCGGAGGATTTTCCCTTGCGCGATCAACCTTTCCATCGCCTCAACCGTCTCTGCAAATGAAAAATTACCCGTCCAATGCAGTAAGTAGAGATCCAGATAATCGGTCTTCAGTCGCCGCAGGCTCGCTTCGCAGGCCGCGATGGCTTTCTGGCCCCCAGCATTCCAGGGATAAACTTTTGATACCAGAAAAGCGTCATCGCGTCGCCCCAATAACGCCTCGCCGACAATCTCTTCCGCTGCACCATCAGCGTACATTTCTGCAGTATCAATAAGGCGCAAACCCAGATCCAGTCCAGCACGCAGCGCCGCCACTTCAGCTCCCCGGCAATGGGCGTTTTCACCCATATACCACGTCCCCTGCCCGATAGCAGGAAGCGTGGCCTGCCCGGTAAACATCACCTGTTTATCTGTCATCGCACTCTCCTGTATTTTGCACCACAGTAAAGCAAAACAGTGCGCATGTGTCCTGTAATGGTGCACAAATTGCACCATCATCGTTTGGGCTATTTGTTGCCCGGCCTGCCAGCAGACAAAAAAAAGCCCGCTGTAATGCGGGCTTCTGTTTAGAATGGTCAGTTATCAGAACTTGTAGGTAATACCCGTAGAGATCAGACCCGTCCAGGATTTGTCTACCATCGGACTGTCGGTCACTTCATCAGACAGGTGGGTATAACGCGCCGTCGCGTATGCACTCCAGTTGCCGATGAAGTTATAATTTGCGCTCAGCTCCAGGTACGGGCTCCAGCTGCTATTTGGATCGTAGCTACGCAGGCCACTGCGAGAGGATTCATGATGCGATACACCATAATAGTATTCGTTTTGGTTTTCGCTGTTCCACTCGACACCGATCCCCGGCGTCAGCGTCAGGCCACCGTTAGTGTAACGATATAACCACGCCAGATCCCAGACGATACCATTACTGTTGTCCAGCGCGTCTCCCGCAAGGCTGGTGCGCAGGAAGCCGTATTGCGTATTGTGGACGTAAGACAGACCGGCCATCATGGTGCTCTTACGTTTATCCAGTCGACGCAATTGACTGTTATCGCTGTCGCCCGGTTTAAAATACATCGGTGACCAGTAAGCCATGACAGACAACTTATCGGTATTGTCATTCCACAGGTAGTAACCGCCCCCCAGCCCACGGAACCAGAAGTTCTCACTGTCATAGGTCACTACAGGTACCGGGTAAACGTCGTTATCGTATTGTTTATAAGCGTTCTCAACCACACCAACGCCCGCGCCCAGCGACAGGTCGCTTTCTGCTTGTGCTACGCTGGAAGAAGTGGCAATAAGCACGCCAAGTGCCAGAAGTTTGAGTTTGGTCACAGTCCATAATTCCTTATTCAAATGTAAAGCACCCAAAGTGTAACCGTCATTGCGTGACAGCCCAACTATTTTACGTATTCATCTCGTTATGTAACCCTCTAATTTCTCAGCGAGTGATGACATTTTACTTGCAGTCCGATGAACAAGGCATGAATTCCGCCCTATTTCTTTACATAAGATGTCTATTTTTTGCCGATGAGTTATTGATATGCCATTGAAATTCGTTTGCGCGCGCAGGCAAGTTTTGCAAATGCCATCTACGCTTAATTTTAGAAGGTGTATCACCGAATACGTTGATCTTCTGACCATCAAAATGGCATGAGAGTTGCTTATTTTTCCAGCAGCGACGTCGTTCAGTTTACCTCTTCAGGGGCCTCTACTATTCATATGAACGGCTCTTAACATGTGCTAAAAAACGAAAGGACGGCATACCATGAATATATTCGATCACTATCGCCAGCGTTATGAAGCTGCCAAGGACGAAGAGTTCACGCTGCAGGAGTTTCTTACCACTTGTCGGCAAGATCGCAGTGCTTATGCCAACGCGGCAGAGCGGCTATTAATGGCTATTGGTGAGCCTGTCATGGTCGATACTGCCCATGAACCTCGACTTTCTCGACTCTTCTCTAACCGGGTTATTGCACGTTATCCCGCGTTTGAAGAGTTTTACGGCATGGAAGACGCGATTGAACAGATTGTCTCCTATCTGAAGCACGCGGCGCAGGGGCTGGAAGAGAAGAAGCAGATCCTGTATCTGCTGGGGCCTGTAGGGGGAGGAAAATCCTCTCTTGCTGAGCGACTGAAGTCGCTGATGCAGAGGGTACCGATTTATGTCCTGAGCGCCAACGGTGAACGCAGCCCGGTTAACGATCACCCGTTATGCCTGTTTAATCCGCAGGAAGATGCACAAATCCTGGAGAAAGAGTACGGGATCCCACGTCGCTATCTTGGCACCATTATGTCGCCATGGGCCGCGAAGCGTCTGCATGATTTTGGTGGGGACATCACCAAATTCCGCGTGGTTAAAGTGTGGCCGTCTATTCTGGAACAAATCGCTATCGCCAAAACGGAACCGGGCGATGAGAACAACCAGGACATTTCCGCGCTGGTCGGCAAAGTGGATATTCGTAAACTCGAACACCACGCCCAGAACGATCCGGATGCCTACGGCTATTCCGGCGCACTGTGCCGGGCTAACCAGGGGATTATGGAGTTCGTGGAGATGTTTAAAGCACCGATTAAAGTGCTACATCCTCTGCTGACCGCAACGCAGGAAGGTAACTACAACGGGACAGAAGGTATTTCTGCCCTGCCGTTTAACGGCATCATTCTTGCCCACTCAAACGAATCTGAATGGGTGACGTTCCGTAACAACAAAAATAACGAAGCCTTCCTTGACCGCGTATACATCGTGAAGGTTCCGTATTGCTTACGCATTTCCGAAGAGATCAAGATCTACGAGAAATTGCTTAATCACAGTGAATTGACCCACGCGCCGTGCGCACCGGGTACGCTGGAAACGCTGTCTCGCTTTACCATTCTTTCTCGCCTGAAAGAGCCAGAAAACTCGAGCATCTACTCGAAGATGCGCGTTTACGATGGCGAGAGCCTGAAAGACACCGATCCGAAAGCGAAATCCTATCAGGAGTACCGGGATTACGCCGGAGTCGATGAGGGGATGAACGGTCTGTCAACGCGCTTCGCGTTTAAGATCCTCTCCCGCGTGTTTAACTTTGACCATGTAGAAGTGGCAGCCAACCCGGTGCACCTGTTCTATGTTCTGGAGCAGCAGATTGAGCGCGAGCAGTTCCCGCAGGAGCAGTCCGAACGTTATCTCGAGTTCCTGAAAGGTTATCTGATCCCGAAATACGCTGAATTTATTGGCAAAGAGATCCAGACCGCCTATCTGGAATCCTACTCCGAGTATGGACAGAACATTTTTGACCGTTATGTCACCTATGCGGATTTTTGGATCCAGGATCAGGAATACCGTGACCCGGATACCGGTCAGCTGTTTGACCGCGAGTCGCTGAATTCAGAACTGGAAAAAATTGAAAAACCGGCGGGTATCAGCAACCCGAAAGATTTCCGTAATGAGATCGTCAACTTTGTTCTGCGCGCCAGAGCGAATAACAGCGGTCGTAATCCAAACTGGACCAGTTACGAAAAACTGCGCACGGTTATTGAGAAGAAAATGTTCTCCAACACCGAGGAGTTGCTGCCGGTCATTTCGTTTAACGCTAAAACCTCAACTGACGAGCAGAAAAAGCACGACGATTTTGTCGACCGCATGATGGAAAAAGGCTACACGCGTAAACAGGTGCGTTTACTGTGCGAATGGTATTTGCGCGTACGTAAATCGTCTTAACATAAGTGCCCGGTGGCGCATGCGCTTACCGGGCATGCAAAACAATGTTCCGTAGGCCGGATAAGCGCCAGCGCCATCCGGCACTTACAGACATGGCGAACAGTTGGCAGTACGGGGGGCATATGACCTGGTTCATAGACCGACGTCTTAACGGTAAAAACAAGAGCACGGTTAACCGCCAGCGCTTCTTGCGCCGTTATAAATCACAAATTAAACAGTCGATCTCCGAGGCCATTAATAAGCGTTCGGTGACTGATGTCGATAGTGGCGAGTCTGTCTCTATCCCAACCGATGATATTAGCGAACCGATGTTCCATCAGGGGCGTGGAGGCCTGCGCCATCGCGTACATCCGGGTAACGACCATTTTGTGCAGAACGACCGTATAGAACGCCCTCAGGGCGGCGGCGGGGGTTCAGGAAGCGGGCAAGGCCAGGCCAGCCAGGATGGAGAAGGCCAGGATGAGTTCGTGTTTCAAATTTCTAAAGATGAGTATCTGGATCTGCTGTTTGAAGATTTGGCACTGCCGAATCTGAAGCAAAATCAGCAACGTCAGTTAACGGAATACAAAACCCACCGTGCGGGCTTCACCTCCAATGGGGTGCCAGCCAATATCAGCGTGGTGCGTTCCCTGCAAAACTCACTGGCGCGCCGCACGGCGATGACGGCAGGTAAACGTCGGGAGCTGCACGCGCTTGAAGCTGACCTGGAGACCATCGCCAATACAGAACCGGCGCAGTTGCTGGAGGAAGAACGCCTACGCAAAGAGATTGCTGAACTGCGGGCAAAAATTGAACGCGTCCCGTTTATCGATACCTTTGATTTACGCTATAAAAATTATGAAAAACGACCCGATCCTTCCAGCCAGGCGGTGATGTTCTGTCTGATGGACGTTTCCGGCTCGATGGATCAGTCAACGAAAGATATGGCCAAGCGGTTTTACATTCTGCTGTATCTGTTCTTAAGCCGTACCTACAAAAACGTGGAAGTGGTTTACATTCGCCACCATACCCAGGCAAAAGAGGTGGACGAGCATGAGTTCTTCTACTCTCAGGAAACCGGGGGCACCATCGTCTCAAGCGCGCTGAAGTTGATGGATGAAGTGGTGAAAGATCGTTACGATCCTGCCCAATGGAATATCTATGCGGCGCAGGCATCAGATGGCGATAACTGGGCGGATGACTCACCGTTGTGCCATGAGATTCTGGCGAAAAAACTGCTGCCGGTGGTGCGATATTATAGCTATATCGAAATCACCCGCCGCGCGCACCAGACCTTATGGCGTGAGTACGAGCATCTGCAATCGACCTTTGATAACTTTGCCATGCAACATATCCGTGACCAGGATGATATCTATCCGGTGTTCCGGGAACTGTTTCATAAGCAGAGTGCCACAAGTTGAGATGAACCATTGACGATCGGCCAGTTACGTACTGTTTCTGGCTGATTTTTCAACATGATACGCCCACTCTACGCACAATTCGCCGTTTACACTTGTCTCTGCCGGGCAACGCTCAACTCCAACGCTGAAATATCGCCAGATGACAACAGCGGTTGCAACGCCACCAGCGTCTCTTCCGCCAGTTGATACAAATCCAGCGCCAGCAATCGTTTAATATCCTCTTCGGGAAGTCGATATCTTATGATCTTCGCCGGATTCCCGCCGACAATCGCATACGGAGGTACATCTTTGGTCACGACAGCACCCGCAGCCACGACAGCGCCTTCTCCAACCGTCACGCCAGGCATAATCATCGCGCGCATACCTAACCAACAGCCATCCTTGAGAACCGTGTCTCCGCGAAACTGGTAGGCATCGTTGATGGACGCCATAAAGGGGTAAAGACTTATCCAGTCCAACCGGTGGGTACTGTTTCCCCCCATAACAATCACGCTCTCGGCACCAATACAGACGAAATTACCGATGATCAACTTATCCAGATGCCCGAGCGGTTCCCACTCTCTGCTAACCTCGTCACCGAGTAAATATCGCACGACTGAAGCCTCAAAGCCTTTATCCCAGCAGTCACTGTAATAACTGTGTGTCCCTTTAATCACGATATTGGGATTCGTCACTGTCTGGTGAAGATATTCCATTCTCGACCAGTGTTTTTCTGACATTCCAGTAGCCCTTTACTCAGTTATGTTCTGAACGCACATTACATCCTTTCTACCAGCGGATAGAAATCTTTATTTTCCCGCTGCATACGCTCAAACACTTTGCGTAATACGGTATTGGCGTCGCGTCTGAACGCCTCGTCATTACCCATCAGCTTGCTGGCAATATTCCAGCGGCGCGAAAACGCATCATACTCACCAACAATATCCGCCATTTCACGTTGAAATTGGGTACTGACCTGTCTGAGTTTACTATTCCCATCCTGTTCAATTTGAGGATAAAGAAACTGATCTTCCGCTGACAGATGCGTTTTAATGATCGCACTCATGCTCACGATCGCCGCAGCAATTTGCTGCGCATTGGATGATACCCCGGACTGACTTAACGTACGTAGAAAAGATATTTTTTCGAGAATATCAACGTGCTGATGTTTCATTTTATCCAGATTCATCCCTTTATCCTTTTTATTTACCCTTTACGGAACAGCAGGCGATATAGTTGAGTTGGTGACGCTGTGCGCGGAAAAAACGGAACATCTTAAGAAAACGCTGGCGATTCTCATGCGTGCGTAGTCCGTTATAAGCAATTTTAAGGGCGCCGTTAAATCCCTCATCACGAATTAACCCCTGCGGCGACATTAGCGACATTTCACCATTTTGCTGTAGCACCTGTTCAAATCCCGCGCCCAGAAATAGATCGCGCCAGCCTTGCTGCGTCAGTGGACTCACATTTGACTTCACAACCTGCTGAAGCTGGTTTTGATCGCCCTCTCCCAGTTTTTGCGCCGTAAACATAATGTCATGGGTTAACAAGCGTCCACCAGGTTTCAGTACCCGATGGTATTCCGCGATCAACTTCGTCTTAGCCTTATCACCGTACATCGTGAGCATGGCTTCATTAATCACCACGTCAAAACTGTTGTCGGCGAAAGGAATAGTATTCGCATTAGCGGCCATGACATGAATGTGATTTTCCAGCCCATGGACAGCGACGTTATTTCTCGCCTTAACCAGCGCATTTTTGTCCATATCAATGGCGTATACAGTGCAGCCAAAGCGTTGCACCAGTTCAATCGCCGTGGTCGCCATGTTACACGCCACTTCAAGCACCTGACTGTCTGACGTCAATTGCGACTGGCTGAACAGCCATTCTGTGGCTTCTATACCCCCCGGGCGCAGGCGGGTTTTCCCCAGGCTGGCCAGAAATGTATGGCCTGCTTTTTCCATCGTACTCATCGGCCTGTCTCCTTTTCTATAAGTTGCATTATAAATACAACATTAAAGATTAAAGGTGAAGAGTACGAATGATTTTTATTACAAAAATAGCCAACAATGGGGCATTCCCATACCGTTAGAGTGGACGTTTAGCGTGTGATAAACTGAAGTATCGGACTTACAGGGCTGAAAAACATTATGAAATTTCATCATAAAGCGCTCCGGCACTTTATCTCCGTAAGCGTTATTGTTTTGACCTCTTCTTTTCTGGTGTACGAACTGATTGCCAGCGATCGGGCAATGAACGCCTATATGCGTTATGTCATTGAGAAAGCCGACTCCTCTTTCCTGTATGATAAATACACTAATCAGAGTATTGCCGCCCATTTAATGCGCCGTTTTTCATCGCCCAAAGCCCCTGTTTCTGCTGAACAACGAAAAGCACTGTGCCAGGCATTTGAGCACGTTAACGGCACGTACGGGCTGAATCTCACCTCACATAGCTACCTGCCGTTACGCGGTACTTTACAGACCCACTCAGCAAACTGTATTGAACAACTTGATGACATATTCTTGTTGCCCGCTTTCGACCAGGCGGTCAACGTCAATCGTGAACTGGTCGATTACGGCCACGGATTAGCCACACTGGAGTATAAATTTCGTTATTACATTGATTTAAATAATAACTATATCTATTTCTACAACCTGATTAACTCTAATCAGTTCACGATGAATCATTGGTCTTTTTTGCAAAAAGGCACGCTGGGAATTCACCAGAACGATATCGATGATGTTTTTACCGGCCGCACCGTCATTTCCAGTATTTATGAGGATGATTTGACGCAAGAAAAAGTCATGAGCTTTATCACCCCGGTCTATTACGCCGGTAAACTCAAAGGCGTCGTGATGGTGGATGTGAACAAGGACAATCTGCGGCATATTTTTTATACCAGCGATCGTCCCCTCGTCTGGCGTTATCTGAACGTCACGTTGTCTGACGTCAGTTCAGGAAAAGAGATCGTCATCAACCAGAGTGAATCAAACCTGTTCCAGTATGTGCAATATGTTAATGATATTCCCGGCGGAATACGGATCACACTCTCCCTTGATTTAATGTACTTTATTGTCTCTTCCTGGAAAATTTTCGCTTTTTACCTGCTGGCAACCGCGCTACTGCTGAATTTGGTCAGAACCCACTTTCGTTTGTATCATAACGTCCGGCGCGAAAATATCAGCGATGCGATGACCGGGTTGTACAACCGTAAAATCTTAACGCCAACGCTTGAACAACGTTTGCAGCAACTGGTCAACGCCGGAACGCGGGTGACATTTATCGCTATTGATTGTGACAAGCTAAAAACCATTAATGACACGCTGGGACACCAGGAAGGCGATCGTATTATCACTATTCTGGCCAAAGCGATTCAAAACGCGATCCGCAAAAGTGATTATGCTATTCGCCTCGGGGGCGATGAGTTCTGCATGATTCTGATCGATTATCCTGCCGAGCTCACTCCTCAGTTGCTGGAACGGATCGACGAGAACTTACATATTATTGCGCCGGGGACCTCCGTTAGCTTTTCCGCCGGCATTTATAATATGCAGCCGGGTGACACCATTAACGATGCTTACAAAGCCTCTGACGCCCAGCTGTATCTCAACAAACAGAAAAAGCACCCTCGTTCGTGATACTTTTTCTGCGCAGGATTTTTATTGTGGTATCAGGAGTAAGACATGACGGAAGTAAATACAGGTAATGTAACCCATCAACGTTTGGTCGCGTTATTGTCGGAACACGGCGCAACGTACCGCGTGGTCAGCCACGACGCCGTCGGCAAATGCGAAGCGGTATCAGAGATTCGTGGCACAGCCTTGGGTCAGGGTGCAAAAGCCCTGGTGTGTAAAGTGAAAGGCAATGGCGTCAATCAGCATGTGCTTGCTATTCTTTCTGCCGATCAACAGGCTGATCTGAGCCAACTCGCCAGCCATCTTGGCGGCTTGAGGGCCTCCCTGGCAAGCCCTGCTGAAGTGGATGAACTGACGGGATGCGTCTTTGGCGCCATTCCTCCCTTCAGCTTCCATCCTCAGCTCAAGCTGGTCGCCGATCCACTCTTGTTCGAGCGTTTTGATGAGATTGCCTTTAACGCTGGGGTGCTGGAAAAATCGGTCATTATGGACACCCAGGATTACCTGCGCATTGCGCAACCGGAGTTAGTCACGTTTCGCCGCACGAAATAACACGCTATAACGCCCCGTTACCGGCACAGAAACGCACGGTTATGCGTTCGCCCAAATAGCATATACATCACTAAAAAAAGCCTGTTCCACCACGCATTTGCGCGTACAGTAAGCAGGCTTATCTTTTTTGGCAAGGAAACTACGATGTTTGATGTCACTCTGCTGATCCTGCTCGGACTGGCAGCTCTGGGCTTTGTCAGCCACAACACCACTGTCGCCGTTTCAATCCTGGTGCTGATTATTGTCCGTGTCACCCCGCTGAACACCTTTTTCCCGTGGATTGAAAAACAGGGCCTGACTGTCGGGATTATTATCCTGACGATTGGCGTGATGGCACCGATCGCCAGCGGAACGCTACCGCCCTCCACGCTCATTCACTCCTTCGTAAACTGGAAGTCACTGGTCGCCATTGCTATCGGCGTATTCGTCTCCTGGCTGGGTGGACGTGGCGTCACGCTGATGGGCAGTCAGCCGCAGTTAGTCGCCGGGTTGCTGGTCGGTACGGTACTGGGCGTTGCGCTGTTTCGCGGCGTCCCTGTGGGGCCGCTCATCGCCGCGGGTCTGGTTTCGCTGATTGTGGGGAAACAGTAGCCAGCCCCGTCAGATAACGGCCTGGGGTTTGACCCAGGCCTTTTTTGAACATGGTGATAAAGGCGGTTGTTGAATCGTAACCCAGCATGTGGGCGACCTGCTGGACGTTACGACCATCAACCAGCGCCTGTAATGCCAGAATTAACTGTAGTTGCTGACGCCAGCGGCGAAAACTCAGCCCGGTCTCTTTCACCACCAGCCGGGCAAGATTGCGTTCGCTCATCGCAAACACGCTAGCCCACTGGCCCAAGGTCTGCCATTGCGCGGGCTCCTGCGCCATCGTTGCGACCATCCTGCGAATTTTCGGATGATCGGAAACCGGCAGCTGCATTTGCTCCTGCGGTTGCTGCGGAAGTTCATCAAACAAGACCTGCGTCAGCCGCTGCGTTGACGGCTCCAGCCGCTGGGCATCGGTTCTGGTCGCCAGCGAAAGAATCAGTTCCCGGCAGAGTGGTGATATTTTCAGCGTGCAGCAACGTTCAGGCATCACCACCGCCTGCGGTTCAATAAACAAAAAACACAGCTCAGCGCCAACGGTGACGTGATTACTGTGAGGGATCTCACCCGGGATCCACACCGCGTACTGGGGTGGCACCATCCACATGGCGTGTTCAACTTCACAGGTAATCGCGCCATGCAATGCCAGGATCAACTGGCCCTTACGGTGCTGATGCAGCGGGCTGAAGAGTTCATCTTCCTGAGCCTGAATACAAAAAGCCACAGCGGCATCGTGATAGCGATCCGGTTCATACCCGTCCAGCCTCAGTCCCAGCATAACGTTGTCCGATTTTAGCGATAATCTGTCATTTTAGCTTGATTCATCCATGGTGTAAAAACGGTAAGGTATCGCCTCGCCTGACGATAAGAGAAAAAGATGACTTATTCCCCTTCCCCCCGCGGCAAGCAAGGTGCATTGCTGATTGCGGGTATCCTGATGATCGCCACCACGCTTCGCGTTACCTTTACCGGTGCTGCGCCACTGCTGGATGCCATTCGCGCAGATTACGCGCTGACGACCGCCCAGACGGGGCTCCTGACTACCCTGCCGCTGCTGGCCTTTGCGTTAGTTTCCCCCCTGGCGGCGGGCGTTGCCCGTCGATGGGGTATTGAGCGCAGTCTGTTTGCCGCCATGCTGCTGATTTGCGCCGGTATTGCCATACGTTCATTGCCCTCGCCGCCATTCTTATTTGGTGGAACCACCCTCATTGGCTGTGGGATAGCATTAGGCAACGTGCTGCTTCCGGGGCTGATTAAGCGTGATTTTTCACAACATGTCGCAAAACTTACCGGGGCGTACTCGTTGACGATGGGAGCTGCGGCCGCCATTGGCTCAGCCATCGTGGTGCCGCTGGCGCTTAACGGATTCGGCTGGCGCGGTGCGCTGATGATGTTGATGGTCTTTCCGCTGCTGGCGCTGTTTATCTGGCTACCGCAGTATCGCCAGACGAGCCATGCCACGATGAGTAACTCGCGCGCGTTGCATTCCCGAGGGATCTGGCGCTCCAGCCTCGCCTGGCAGGTGACGCTGTTTTTGGGGATCAACTCACTCGTCTATTACGTGATTATCGGCTGGTTGCCCGCTATTTTGATTAGCCATGGCTACAGCGAGGCGCAGGCGGGTTCGCTGCACGGTTTGCTGCAACTCGCTACTGCCGCACCCGGCTTACTGATCCCTTTAATCTTGTTTAAATTGAAGGATCAACGCGCCATTGCCGCTTTGGTCTCATTAATGTGTGCGATTGCAGCCGCAGGATTCTGGCTGCTACCCAACCAGGCCGTGTTGTGGACGATTTTATTTGGCTTTGGCTCGGGCGCGACGATGATCCTCGGACTGACGTTCATCGGACTTCGTGCCAGTTCTGCGCACCAGGCGGCTGCGCTATCCGGTATGGCGCAGTCTGTGGGGTACTTGCTGGCGGCGTGTGGACCGCCGTTAATGGGCAAAATTCACGACCTCAACGGTAACTGGCAGATACCGTTGATTGGCGTCGCCCTGCTAGCGACACTGATGGCTGTGTTTGGCCTGTATGCTGGACGCAGCCGTGAGATAACCTCGCCATAACGCATGGGGCAGGCTCATTGCAGACCTGCCCGACTTTTTATCCGCGCGCCGCGCGTAACATCGCCTGAACCAGCGGCACGGGTTTCCCCGCCAAGGCACCCCGTTCATGTTGAAAGAGCGTGCCAACATAAAAAGGATGCGTCACCAGTTCAATGGCCCGAATATCTCCCGCCTCATCCCAGCCCGTTACGCGTAAATCCCCACGCTCCAGTTCGTCGGCAAAGGCTTGCGATACGCCGTAGTTGCAGTGATAACCTTCGGAGATCACCTCCTGATTGTAGGCTCTGGCGATCAGCGTATTCGCCCGCAGTTCGATATCATCCGTTTTTTCGACCAGCGAGCAGCTCAATGGGGCAATTACCATGCGACCTTCGGTATCCGTTTCTGCGTGTGCGGCATCGTGCCAACCCAGCACGTTGCGGGCATATTCGAGGATGGCATGCTGAAAACCACCGCAGGTGCCGAGAAAGGGAATACTGTTTTCACGGGCGTAACGAATAGCCGTCAGCGCACCTTCTGGATGCTGATACGGGCTACCGGGCACCACCCAAATAGCGTCATAGCCGACCAGGTCCTCACCGCTATTAATATCCGATGTGGTTAGCCAGTCGTAATCCGCCATTAATTCCAGCACCGCGGCAGCGTCATCAATAGCAAGGGGAATCGCCTGATGCGCGACAATGTCAGGGTTGTAGTCACCGACCAGCGCAATGCGAAGTGTATTTTTTACAGGGGAAATGTCCATGAGAGTTTCCTTGTGTCCAGACAATAAGGGACAACATAAGGAGCCTCACCCTACCGATATTTTGTTGTTTTCACAATCCCTTAAATTGGGAGTCAGTCGCGACAAAATGCTATAATGGTCACGTTTTACGATCTTAATGTACCGTAAAGACGGTAATAAAACGTCTCCATTCGGTGACATAACGGAGCGGATTGAGAAATGAATATTCAATGTAAACGCGTGTATGACCCGGCTGAACAAAATGATGGTTATCGCGTTCTGGTCGACAGACTGTGGCCACGGGGGTTAAAAAAAACCGACCTGGCCTGCGATGAGTGGAATAAAGCGCTCACGCCCTCGACTGAATTACGCAAAGCATTTCATGCTGAACTTATTGATTTTAAACATTTCGCTGAACAATACCGCGCCGAGCTTGCTCAACAGCAGCAGGAAGGGAAACGGCTTGCTGACATCGCGCGTCAACAGACCGTCACGCTACTGTATGCGGCAAAAAATACGCAACAAAACCACGCTCTCGTGCTGGCCGAGTGGCTACGTCAATGGTAGCAGGCTCTCACTGCGTTTTAGCCGGGTGATCTCTGCGCCAAAGCGCCCATTCGTCGATCACTTCTCCACCGGGGAGCTTGCAGTCAGAACGTACCCCTTGCGGCGTTTGTACCGCAATCAGCGAACCTCCTTTTTGCTGGCAATAGACGGATGCCGGATTCGCCATACCCACTTTCGGTGGCATTGGTGCATCGGGTTGCGTCGAACATCCCGCTAACATCAGCATACTTGGCAACACAATAAACACAGCTTTCATGACCACTCCTGCAAATAATGTTATTGCGGGCAGATTACCCTGACTGCCCGCCTACCTCCATGTTTTACTGATGCGTTTTTATTCTCCGCTTACATTTCATACAGTTCGGCTTGTTTCATCTTTCACAGTGTTGTTTTATCATGCAGGCATCACCGTCGTTGTTACTACTCAGGAGTATTTACCTCTCATGTCTGACATGATCCTTGCCAGAGTCTCACAATCATTAGCCACCGAGCAGTCTGTTGAGGGTCTGGTTCGGCAACTTCTGGAGATGCTGGAAATGGTGACTGACATGGAGTCGACCTATTTAACCAAAGTCGATTTAGATGCACGCCTGCAGCATATTCTGTATGCACGTAACAGCCGACAGATGCATATACCCGAGGGTTTGTCGGTGCCGTGGGATGAAACGTTGTGCAAGCGCGCAATCGAAGAAAACTGCCTGTACAGCAATAACGTCCCCGCTCGCTGGCCAGACTGTGCCGCCGCACGCGCGCTGGAAATTACCACCTTTTTGAGCACGCCAGTCCACCTTCCGGATGGGACATTTTACGGCACGCTTTGCGCCACCAGCCGGCAGCAACAAACGTTGAGCCAACGCGGAGAGCAGGTCCTGCATCTGTTTGCGAGTCTGATTGCCCAGTCGATTCAAAAAGAGTCACTGGTGGCGCAATTACGTGAAGCGAATGCGGCACTCATTGCACACTCCTACACCGACGCACTCACCGGATTACCGAATCGTCGGGCCATTTTCGAAAATATGGAAACCCTCTTTTCACTGGCTCGCCATTTGCAGCAAAAAATTATCGTCGCCTATATTGATTTAGATGATTTCAAGCTGATCAATGACCGTTTTGGCCATGAAGTTGGTGACCAATTTTTGATCCAGGTTGGGCAACGTTTGCGCCATGTGTGTAGTGAAAACGATATTCTCGGCCGACTGGGCGGCGACGAATTTCTCGTCGCGGGTCTGTCACAAAAAAGTGAAGAAGATCAACACACGCGCATGCAAAGGGTTAAAGACCAGTTGCAACAACAACTCTGCGGCGACTATCAGCTTGGCGCTATCAGCCTGTTTTATCCTGGCGCCAGCCTGGGCGTGATTGAAGTCGATCCGCGAGAAACCGACTTAAACTGTGCGCTTCATAACGCTGATAGCGCGATGTACCTGGATAAAAAACGCGAGGGCAAAACTGCTTTTGTCACGCATTAAGCCCTGTTATTCTGGCTCATCTTCACATAACGTTGGCTGGTGAAACCATGCGGATTGGTATTATTTTTCCTGTCATTATCTTCATTTCCGCCGTTGTTTTTTTATCCTGGTTCTTTATTGGCGGCTACGCCGCTCCGGGAGCATAACCATGAAAAAAACAACGCTCATCATGATTGGCGTCGCCATTATTGTGGTACTCGGCACCGAATTGGGCTGGTGGTAAAAAAATAAAGGCCACACGAAGTGGCCTCTACTTCAATATCTGTTTTGATTTAGCTTTTGACTTTTCTGTAGATAAACAGAACAACGAGCGCGCCGATAATCGCCACGGCAAAGCTGCCAAAGTTGAAACCATCCACTTTGCCAAAGCCAAGCAATGTACTGATCCAACCGCCAACGACTGCACCGATAACCCCTAAAATAATAGTCATAAAGAATCCGCCGCCGTCCTTGCCTGGCATAATCCATTTTGCCAATATCCCAGCGATAAGACCGAAAATAATCCATGAAAGTATACCCATTTTTTTCCTCGCTTATGTTTTTACGTGAACGATTGACTCGTTATTTAAAAGCATAGCATAGCGCCGAAAAATTAAAATTTGTGATCACCATCACCATGGATTTTCATCTTATTCCGATGTTTCATGATCTTAGATCACCGCAAATGGCGATCTTTTCTGACGTTTATCGTCATTAATGTCGTTTCGTCAGTGACTTTACGTTTAATTTCGCAGCCCAACCCTACCGTGACTACGTTTTCAATTCTGGCACACTTTATGCTTTAACAGCCCGTCACTACGATACATCGTAGCCCGTGACCTATTCACGTGGCTGCGTCTACAATTCGCGCTATTTCAGCATTTAACAGGTCTGTTATTGATGAAAAAAATCACCAGTGTATGCCCATACTGCGGGGCCGGGTGCAAGCTCAAGCTTGTTGTTGAAAATAACAAAATCATCCGCGCCGAAGCCGCTGAAGGGGTGACCAACCAAAACCAGCTATGTCTGAAAGGCTACTACGGTTGGGATTTTCTTAACGACACGCGCCTTCTGACTCCCCGTCTAACTCGCCCGCTGATCCGTTATGAAAAAGGGGGAAAGTTCACGCCCGTCAGCTGGGATGAAGCCATTCGCTACACCGCAAAACGCTTATCCGACATCAAAAATGCTCATGGTCCCCGCGCCATCATGACTACTGGCTCTTCCCGTGGAACAGGAAACGAGACCAACTATGTGATGCAAAAGTTCGCACGTGGCGTGCTCAACACCAACAACGTCGATTGCTGTGCTCGCGTATGCCATGGCCCTTCCGTTGCCGGATTGCAGGAAACCTTAGGCAATGGCGCAATGAGCAATTCCATCAGCGACATTGAAAATTCCAAATGCCTGCTCATCTTTGGCTATAACTGCGCAGACTCTCATCCGATAGTCGCCCGCCGGGTCATCAAAGCCCGTCAGAACGGGGCGAAAATCATTGTCTGCGATCCTCGCCGCATTGAAACCGCGCGTATTGCAGACCAGCACCTGCAGTTGAAAAATGGCTGTAACATGGCGCTGGTCAACGCCTTTGGACACGTGCTGATTGAAGAGCAGCTCTACGATCGTGAATACGTACAAAAGCATGCCGAAGGCCTGGAAAGCTATTGGGAAACCGTAAAGGACTATGCGCCTGAAACCGTTGAACACCTCACCGGGGTGCCAGCTCAACAGGTACGCCAGGCGATGCGCACCTTTGCCGCCGCACCGTCAGCGACGGTGATGTGGGGAATGGGCGTGACGCAGTTCGGCCAGGCTGTCGACGTCGTGCGTGGGTTGTCGAGTCTGGCCTTGCTGACCGGCAATCTGGGTCGACCTAACGTCGGCGTCGGCCCGGTACGCGGGCAGAATAACGTTCAGGGCGCATGCGACATGGGCGTGCTTCCCAATCAATTTCCGGGCTATCAGGACGTTACCGATCCCGCAGTGAGAGCGAAATTTGCTCAAGCCTGGGGGATTGACGTCAACCTGATGGATGACAAGGTGGGCACACGGATCACCGAAGTCCCGCATCTGGCGATTGAAGGCAAAGTTAAAGCCTACTACATCATGGGGGAAGATCCGCTGCAAACCGAAGCCGATTTGGGCCTGGTTCGAGAAGGCTTCAACGCGCTTGATTTTATCGTGGTGCAGGACATCTTCATGACCAAGACGGCGGAAATGGCCGACGTTATCCTGCCCGCAACCTCATGGGGCGAACACGGTGGCGTCTTTACCTGCGCCGATCGTGGTTTTCAGCGTTTTGAGAAGGCGATCGAACCCACCGGGGATGTGAAGCGCGACTGGGAAATTATCAGTCTGTTGGCGACCGAAATGGGTTACCCAATGCAGTATCAAAACAACCAGCAAATCTGGGATGAGATGCGCGAACTCTGTCCGCTATTCTATGGGGTAACGTATGAGAAAATGGGCGATATGGGCCATATTCAGTGGCCTTGCCCGGATCTCGATCACCCTGGCACCCCGTATCTCTATCAGAATAGTCGGTTTGATACCGCCAACGGTAAGGGCAAGCTGTTTGCCGCTCAGTGGCGAGCCCCTGCCGAAGTACCGGATGAAAAATACCCGATGGTGCTCTGTACCGTGCGCGAAGTGGGGCATTACTCCTGTCGTTCCATGACCGGCAATTGCGCGGCACTGCAGGCGCTGGCAGATGAACCGGGCTATGTGCAAATCAATACTCAGGATGCCGCCAAACAGGGGATCCGTCATCGTGACCTGGTGTGGGTGAGTTCCCGTCGTGGGAAAGTCATTAGCCGTGCCGATGTCTCCGAGCGCATCAATAGCGGAACGGTGTATATGACGTATCAGTGGTGGATTGGCGCATGTAACGAGTTAACCCAGGATAATCTTGATCCTATCTCGAAAACGCCGGAAACCAAGTATTGCGCGGTGAATATCGAACACATCATCGATCAACATTGGGCAGAGAAGTATGCTGCGCAATCATATAGCGAGATGAAGTCACGTTTATGTGAGGCTATTGCGTAAATAACAGTACACACAGCCTGAGTCTTTTGTTCAAGGCTCAGGCTGTTATTTCGATCACTTAGCCAGCAGTTGCTTGCCTACACGAACAGATGCGTATTCTTCCTTCTTATCTCGCCGCATAAAACCAAGGTTCATCAGAAATAATCCCACCATAAACGGCAGTTCATACAGCTCTTCAATAAGATCGCCGTAATGGGCATTATGCAGAAACAGTGGCGACAGCAGGCGATGATGTTCTACGGTGTCAGATATTAAAAATGCACAGGTGGTGATTGCCAGCAGCCAAATCGGCAGCGGTTCATTACGTACACGACGTGCAATATCCTGCCGTAAGCGCTTCGACAATAACACTGGCAGAATAATCATGGCAATTAACACGACTGAAATGGTTCTGAACAGAAGTTTAGGGTGCTCAGGGAAATAATCACGTCCCCAACTGGTGCTTCTGCCCAGTAAAACCAGCCACCACACTGCCGCCCACAGCCAAAATTGCTTCTCACCTTCAGGACGAGATAAAGGCCGAATATAGACGAGAGTAAATATCGCGCCAAACAGTAGCCACAGCGCCTGCCCATTTTCAATCCATCTGACAACGGTGCCGTTTAACAGAGGAAGATTCCAGTTTGCGGTGAACGGGATCGCGACGATGACCAATCCAAGAATGAGTGTGGGTAATGTAAGCTGGGTGTTCAATTTCATAAGCAAGATGTTCTGTAGTGTTACTGTGTACCGATCATAACCCCTGTGAATGGTTGCCTATTAGCAATGAATGCGATGTTCTTAAGGTTTTCTTAAGAATTCTTTTTTCGGACTGTTTAAGTAACCAGTCACAGGATGTCAGTCAATAAAAAAACCGCAGCATGCTGCGGTTTTTTATATAAATCATAGAGTAACGGCGTTTATGGCGTTACCAGCCGCAAACATCGTGCTCATTTTCTGTATCGTACGAACGTACGGTATTCACCAGATCTTTGACCACTTCGGCTGCCACGTCGGGTACCAACAGCGTCATTGGCGCTTCCGTTTCATAATCAACAGAAACGCCATTGCTGTTATTGGTTACGGTGACGGTATAGGTTGCTTTACTCATGACTCACTCCTTGCCGGTACGCACGACTTTTCGTTGATTAGCACTCTCCATCAGAACCTCAGGCGCAACGAAAAAATCGATATTAAAGTAGGTGTCGTCGGTCATCACTTCAATGTTGTGCCATTTTTCCGGTGGAAAAACGCCAAACTGACCGGCTTCAATAATCATCACCTCTACGGGTTCCGGGCTGTGCTCATCTGCGAATCCGAGATATTTGACCGCCCCCTGCATAACCGACAGTCGAGGATAAACCCCCGCACGGGTACCTTTATCAAGGTGGCGTTCGAAAATTCCGGCAGGCGCAGTGTCTTTGTTCCAGAACGGCGTTGAGCGTGTATGAATGTGATTCTGTGGAATTTGAAGCATCTTTCTTCCCTTTTCCAGTCGACAACCAGCGAGCCTTATTGAATCGCTGCTGTGAACAGGGTACGCCTCAAAATATACATTTAAAATACCATTTATTGGTTAGTATTCTTACTGATGGGCAATGATAAGAATGGGGAAAAACGCAAAGCCCGCCGCCTGGAGCGGGCTAATGGCGTTAAGACTGAAGCGTCGCCAGACGGGCGGCAAATCCCACAAAAATTAAACCGATAAGGGAATTGCCCACCTTCGCCAGTTTCTTCTTGGTGCGAATATACTGCGTGACAAAAGCGCCTGAGAAAATAAGGAAACTCAGATAGAAGAAGCTCACGATTTCAAGCGTAATGGCCAAAATAAAGAACGACAACCCTGAATGTGGTGCATTGACGTCAATAAATTGAACGAAAAACGACACATAAAACAGAATGGCTTTTGGATTAGTCAGACTCAAAATTAATGCACGTTTGAAAATAGCACCAAAGGGCGTTTCTTCGGCCGCAGTTTCCGTCGCCTTCGACTTTAACGTGGCATACAGAATCTTCGCGCCGAGATATAACAGATAAAAAGCCCCCAGATAACGCACGATATTAAACAAAACGGGCGTTGTTTTGATCAGTGCCGCAACACCTGCGTAGGCCAAAAACATCAGCACGGCATCACCGATGAACACCCCGCAGGCTGCAAGGTAACCGCCCTTCACCCCTCGCCCTACGCTGTTCTTCAGCACGAATATCGTATTGGGCCCCGGTACCAGTACAATAAAAATAGCCCCCACCAAATACGTCCAGTAATTCAGAACTCCATACTCTGCGAACACGTTAACCTCTTCCTGATAAAACACATGCATTTGCTGCGAGACAATATGCTAACGAATGCATCACCTGATGGAAAGAGAAGCTTATGAATAGCGCACTCTGTTGCAGAATATTTTTCGTTCCAGATTTGCAACGATGAAACTCATTTTTGCGACTACCCAATACCCCGGATAGCCACTACTGTTTATCAATAGATTTCGCCGTCGAGGCCCCCTCTCATCACCTGGAGAAAGAAAAAATGACGATTACCTATAAACGTGTGGATAAGGATCAGGCTGCCGTACTGTTGGTCGATCACCAGGCAGGTTTACTGTCGCTGGTCCGTGATATTGATCCCGACAAGTTTAAAAACAACGTGCTGGCGCTGGCCGATCTGGCGAAGTACTTCAAATTACCCACCATTCTGACCACCAGCTTTGAAACCGGCCCTAATGGCCCGCTGGTACCTGAGCTGAAAGCACTGTTTCCTGACGCCCCTTACATTGCCCGCCCGGGGCAGATTAACGCCTGGGACAACGACGATTTTGTCAACGCGATTAAAGCGACGGGTAAAAAACAGCTGATCATCGCCGGTGTCGTCACCGAAGTGTGCGTTGCCTTCCCTGCACTATCGGCCATTGAGGCAGGGTTCGACGTGTTCGTGGTTACCGATGCGTCCGGCACCTTTAACCCGCTGACCCGCGACTCTGCCTGGAACCGTATGTCTTCTGCCGGCGTGCAGTTGATGACCTGGTTCGGTCTGGCCTGTGAATTACACCGCGACTGGCGTAATGACGTTGAAGGACTGGGCACGCTGTTTTCCAACCATATTCCTGACTATCGCAACCTGATGACCAGTTACAGCACGCTGGCTTCCGGAAAATAATATCCGCAATTTATCAACCCGCCGTTATCGGCGGGTTTAAATACAGCCGGATGGGAATTAATGATGCAGCATCTCGTCAATAACCGCTTCTGCTTTGAGCTGATACGGATAATAGGTTGGCCAGTTGTCCATCTCTTCAAGCAGCGCTGCCTGTGAGGTATTTCCCATAAAGATGTGATAGTGGCTCGATTTGCGTGGCGCGATAATATGATCGCTAAATTGAACGTATTTCGGCGCCTGACTATTTGCCTCTTTGCACTCAAACAGATACCGCACACCTTTCTTGCCTGACGTATAGGTCAATATTTTGTATCCGGCGTAATCATATTTACACGACGCGACCTTATTACCCGTATGAAATTCCATCACACCGTTCTCGATACCGATAGTGTCCACGCTAGTGGCATAGCCTGTGCGGTAATAGGTTTTATACTCCTCCGCCGTTTTACTTTTATCCTTTTCGGCCTTCTGCTTGAATACCGGATCCAGTTCACCGCTCTGCAGATAAGGGTAAACGGACTGCCACACGCCATCCCAGTCGCTCAGAGCCCTGTTCTTCACATGGCTATTATCAAAAACGCCCTCTGACGCTTTTTGCTCTATTTCTGTCATCGGCGCGCCATGGGAATGGTGCCCATGTGCCAGGACCTGACTACTGGCTAACAGCATCCCCAAAACAACCGCCAGTCTTTCCAAACGAATAGCCAAAATTTCACCCTCAATATGGTTGCGAGTGAATTGTTATAATATAACGTAACAATTTAATCAACGCGGATATGCAAAATTCATCCACAGCGATAAATCGGCCACACGGAGAAAGGACGACTACGGCCAGGGCAACCTTCGCGAACAAAGCTGATCAAGCAATGCCTGCTGATGGCTGATGATGAGCATTCCTAACGGACGACGCTGGCATTCTTCAAGAAGCAGCGCCCATATGTCTCGTTGAATAGAAGGGTCAAGCTGGGCGGTAATTTCATCGGCAATGAGAAAACGCGTGCGCGGATCAAGAGCGCGCAGTAGCGCAATACGCGCCAGTTCACCACCAGAAAGCTGCCCGGGTCGGCGGGTTAACCACTCGGGATTGATATGTAAGCGGGCGAGCGTTGAGGCATCCGGCAGCCAGGCATCCCGCACCGCATCACCGGTACTTCGCCAGGGGTTGAACGTCAATTCAGGATGTTGCGGCACCAGTTGTACCGGGCAATATTGCCCGACCGGTAACGGTTTATCATCGACTAAAATCTCACCGGAGGTTGGTTTTTGCCAGCCAGCCAGCACGCGTCCCAACGTGGTTTTCCCGGTCCCGCTAGGAGCGCAAATCCCCATGCGCTCCCCGACAGCCAGCGAGAACGTCAGGTTTTGCCACAGCACCTTACCGCCCTGGCGTATAACAACATCACGACAGCACAGCATTCAGCTCTCCAAATAGTTGGTTTCTCTCAGGTAACGCCCGCCATTGCCGCTGCAAATATTCGCTGATATCGCCACGCAGCAGCTGTTCCCGACTCACGTTATCCGATACCCGTCCCTGATGCAGGGCAACAATCCGGTCCGCATGGCGTGCAGCCAGCGTGAGATCGTGGGTTACCCACAGCACACCACAGCCCTGCTCGCAAAGGCCTCGTAAATGCCCCAGCAGTTGATTCGCCAAAGGCGCATCCAGCCAGGCGGTAATTTCGTCAGCAAGGATATAGCGCGCCTGACTGAGTGACGCATGGCACGCCAGAACACGTTTTGCCATCCCACCGGACAGTTGGCGCGGGAAAGCACCTAATACGCTGTTGTCCAGTTGGCTCCGTTCAAGAAGTTGCGTTACCTTCCCCGCGTCCCAGGGATGACCGGAGAGTTGACTCGCTCTTTTCAAATGCTTTTCAATGGTCAGCAGTGGATTAAGCGCCTGAACCCCTTGCGGTACATAACTAAAGGTATTGCCGCGACATGCACGGATGTCATTACGATCCAGCGTTTTTCCATCGAGGGTTATCGCGCCCTGAACGCGCAGATTGTCTGGTAACAGATCGAGCAGACACTGCAACAGCAGACTCTTACCTTCCCCGCTGCCGCCGACTAATGCCACCATTTGACCGGGGGAAATATCAAAAGAAATATCCTGGAGTAGCGATGACCACTTTCTCGCGCCGTACCAACGATAGCGCGCCACGTCCAGCGAGACCTGCTGTAAACTCAACATGCGTCACCTCTCAACCACAAACGATGTACCGCCCGGGCAAACTGATCAAATAACATCACCAGGCTGAACAGCATTAACCCCGGAAACAGCACCAGCCACCAGTTGCCGTGGCTGATAAATCGCAGCGCATCCGCCAGCAACAGACCCAGCGACGGCTCATGCGGCGCCAGCCCGAAACCAAGAAAACTTAACGCCGCGCTATGTAACACCGCGTGCGGAAACATCAACAACGTCCCGGTCAACCATTGTGGCAATAGCGCAGGTAAGTAGTGATGACGCCAGCAGTAAAAATGCCCGTGTCCCAGCCGTCGGGTCAGCATCAGGTAGTCACTGTGTGCGACGCGTTCCGCCTCCGCGCGCAGGATCAAGGCCAGACGCGGCCAATGGGTCAGCGCAACCGCCAACACCACCCCACTTTTACCACCGCCGAGAGTAAAGCAGATCAAAATCAGCAGCAGCAGATGCGGCATCGACAACATCGCGTCGGTGACTAAGCGCATCAGAACATCCATGCGCGGATGCAAACGCGAAACCGCCGCCATCAATAAAGCAATTACCCCGCTACACACCGCCGCGCCGATACCAATTTGCAGGCTGGTTAACGCCCCCTGAAAGCAGCGCACCCATAAATCACGCCCGAGATTATCGGTGCCAAACCAGTGCAGCGCATCCGGTGGCAGATGGCGGGCCAGCAGATTAACGCTCAGTGCGTTATCCAGCGTAGCGTTGCCATAAATGGCGATGAAGAGTAAACCGCCCGCAGACAGTAGAAGGCGAATCAACGTTGGGGTTGGGTTATAGAGCATCTGGACGCTCCACCGCGCGATTTAGCACATGGACTAACCAGGAAGAGAGCGAGTTGCCGATGAACACCAGCACGGTGCTGAACAAGACAATCCCCATCAGCAGCGGCACATCGCCGCGTAATCCGGCATCAATGGTCGCCTGCCCCAGTCCGGGATACGCAAAGACTTTTTCTGCCAGCAATGCGCCGCCAAAAAGTTCGCCAAGCGAAGCAAATTGCAGGCACAGCGCAGGCGTTATCGCATGACGCAGGACCTGGTGACGCAGCAGCGACCATCCCTTGTCTCCCTGCGAGCGAGCAAAGCGGACGAAGTCGCTTTTCATCACGCTGGCGATACTTTCTCGGGTGTGCAGCGTAATTTGCCCTAACCCCAATAAACTGAGGGCGCATACCGGAAGAATCAGATGACGCAGACGCTCAGTGAAGCCAGCCATATCACCACTGTTGCCAGGCTCCCACGCGCAGCAGACCGGGAGCACCGGCCAGCGTACCGCAAACACGGCCAGAAGCAGCATTCCTATCCAGAAGGTTGGCAACGATGAAAGCAGATAGCTGAGGCGGCAGATCATTTTATCCGGCCAACGGTTCAGGAAGCGCCCGGCAACGAACCCCATTGCCGTACCCAGTAACCCCGACATCAACCATGCGCCACAGAGCAGAGCAAATGAGGTCGCAAAACGCTCTTTGATCACGCTGGCGACCGGTGCATTAAACAGCATCGAATACCCGAGATCACCCTGTAAGACGCGTGCAAACCAGTGCCCGAAACGCTCCCACAGCGGCTGATCCAGCCCCCAGCGTGCGGCGATACGCGCATACTGTTCTGGCGGAACATGCAGGAGATCGTTACCAATATAGGCACGAATCGGATCGACCGGCGAGAAGCTGAGCAAGATGAAGGTGCCAGCAGCGACCAGCACCAACAATACGATCAGCCGCAGAAAATGACCCACAACAGACTTCATCAACGGCAGGTCCAGGTCCATTCATCAAGATTGTTGAGCACGGACCAGCTGCCGTGAATTTCCGGCGCCCCTTTGCCCAGGTCAATGCACGGATTAGCCAGATAAGTATGCTGGATATTCAGCAACCATGCCCACGCAGCGTCACCCTGAACGCCTGCACCCTGCTTGCCATCCCACTCCACCTGCTGCCAGAAAGGCACTGCTTTTTGCCAGTCCGGCGCATCAATGGCCTGTTTGAGATGCTGTTCAACCGCAGGATTGCTGTAATAACCGGGGTTGTAATACTCAACGCCCGCGGCCTGCCCGCTGTAGTGATGGAAAAGCTCCATCGGATCTAAACTCCCCCAACCAAACAGCGTGGGATTCGAATGCATGTGGCGCTCAACGGTTTCCCAGCTTCCGGATTGCAGCGACACCGCAATGCCAACAGGTTCGAGCATGGCACGCACCGCTTCGGCTAAATCACGACGCGTACTGTCGCCGCTCGCATACCATAAGGTCAGACGAGCTGCTTTGCCGTCTTTTACACGTACACCATCCGGGCCAACTTTCCAGCCAGCCTGTTCCAGAAGCGCGCGCGCTTTGTCACTGTCGCCATCTTTAAACGCAACCGATGGTCCCTGCCACGGCAGTCCCTGCACCGCGCTGTACGCCGGGATAGCGTGGCCTTCCATAACCTGTTCAGCCAGTTGCTTACGATCGATGGCGTAGTTAATAGCCCGTCTGATCGCGACGTCGGCCGTTATATCGTTACCGACCGGATAACCGTTAGCATCTTTTTTACCCGCAGGGACCATCGGGAAAACGATCCCCCGGTTCTCTACGCTGTTGCGAACCCACAGCTTCAAATTATCTTGCTGAGGTGCAACGGCCATTGATGGCGCAATACGCACCAGCCCCAGTTGACCACTGCGTGCGGCCGCGTAAGCGTTATCTTCGTCCAGGAAGACAAACACCAGCCGGTTAAAATCATTTTTCTTACCCGCGTACCAAGGGTTCGCTTCGACGATCAGCTGTTGGCCCGGCTGAAAACTCACCAGCCGATAAGGGCCTGCGCCAATTGGATTTCTGGCAAAGGTTTTTTCATCGTATTGTTTTGCCGGAACAATGCCTAACGAGCCCAGCACGTTCACAAACGTACTCTGCGGACTGCGTAGCGTCATTTCTACCGTGCGATTATCTTTCAGGCGGGCATGGGTGAAATTCCCCATGTCGATTTTCCCACCGCTTTTCGCGGCTTTGTTGAAGGTAAATACCACATCTTCCGCCGTGAGCGGGGAGCCATCAGAGAATTTAAGATCGGGTTTTAAGGTTAATGTCCAGGTTTTCCCATCAGCGCTGGTCTCCACCTTCTCCGTCAGCAGGCTTCCCCAGCTCATATCGGCATTTTGTTTTAACAAAGGTGCATGCAGGAGCAGATAGCTGCCGTGACTCCAGCCTAGCATCGGGTCGAATCCCTCCGTGGGTTCGGGTCCAATTGCCAGTTTCAATGTTTGCCCTTCCACCGCCGGTTGTGCTGCGAAAAGGGAGGTCGAAAATGCCAGAGTCAGTGCGCACGTCAACCGTGTCAGCTTGCCGTTAATCATTACCTTATCCCGCTTTTGCGTTGTTTTTATACCGCACAACAGCACATACCCGTTGTGAGGTCTCCTGGGGAAGGGATTATGGCGGACCACTTTGGCTAAAAAAATGATACAGCGCAGAAAAGTATGACGATTTTAAAAAAACATCATACAACTGTCGAATTCTCACCTCTCGACGTGCAGTGATTCACTGCCGTGATTTTTATCTCCTTCTCTATTATTCAATCTCATATTAAATGAATATTAATAATTACCGTAAAAACTACTCACGTGTTTTGTCATTACTCCCTATCTAAAATTAGTGACAACTTATGTATATTTATTCAAGAAATATACATAGAGTGACAAGTTATGTAAATTTGTAATGATAATTATTTGTATTATCATTTTCATCAATTATCTTACTGCCTTTGAATTTTTAACAAAGGAAGTTTGACTATGCGTTTAAAACCTGTTGCCTCTGTCGTTCTGTCCTGCCTTGGATTCAGCGGTACTTATGCCTTCGCCGATGATGTCATGGTCGTGACCGCGTCGGGTTACGAAAAAAAGATCACCAACGCGGCTGCCAGCGTGTCGGTTATTTCTCAACAAGAATTACAAACCAATAAATATAATGACTTAGGTGAAGCCCTGCGCTCCGTTGAAGGGGTTGATGTTGAAAGCAGCACCGGTAAAACCGGCGGTCTGGAGGTCAGTATTCGCGGCATGCCTGCCAGCTATACGCTGATCCTGATAGACGGTATTCGTCAAAATGGCAGCAGTGACGTGACGCCCAACGGCTTCTCTGCCATGAACACCAGTTTTATGCCTCCGCTGGCAGCCATCGATCATATTGAAGTGATCCGCGGTCCCATGTCGACGCTGTACGGTTCAGATGCTATCGGCGGTGTCGTTAACATCATTACCAAGAGAAGTACGGACAAATGGAGCACGTCCATTAATACCGGCGTTAACCTGCAAGAAAGCAATAAATGGGGTAACAGCACGGTAGCCAACTTCTGGTCAAGCGGCCCGCTAATTGCTGGCGTGCTGGACATGCAGGTACGCGGCAGCACGACACAACGACAAGGCTCCAGCGTCACCTCTCTGAGCGATACCACATCGACGCGCGTGCCGTATCCAACGGAATCTGAAAACTACAACATCGGTACCCGTCTGGACTGGAAAACCGGCGCAAATAATACGCTGTGGCTGGATCTCGACTCCGCCAGACAGCGCTATGACAATGATGATGGGCAGTTGGGTAATCTCACCGGCGGATACGATAAAACCCTGCGCTATGAACGTAATAAGGTCACGCTGGGTCACGATACCGCATTAACATTTGGTACCTGGAAATCCTCCGTGGGCTGGAATGAAACCGAGAACAAAGGCCGCCAACTGGTCTCATCCGCACTCACGCCAGAAAACGCGGGCCGAGCCGGTGACGCTCGTGAACTGAAAAATACCAACGTCATCCTGGACTCGGTCCTGCTGACGCCATTGGGTGATTCGCATCTGCTTACTCTCGGCGGAGAATACTGGGATGCCCGCATGAAGGACGGGGTGGTGCTGGCCAATACCGGTGAGACATTCCACCAGAAAACCTGGGCGACCTACGCGGAAGATGAGTGGCATATTCTCGACTCGCTGGCGTTGACCGCAGGCACTCGCTATGAGCATAACGATGTCTTTGGCGGACACCTTAGCCCACGAGCTTACATGGTGTGGGACGTATCGGAAGAATGGACCCTGAAAGGTGGCGTCACAACCGGATACAAAGCCCCGTCACTCAGCCAGTTGCACAACGGCATCAGCGGTGTGACCGCTCAGGGAACCGTCAATACGGTCGGCAACCCCGACCTTAAACCCGAAGAAAGCACCAGCTATGAAACCGGGTTGTACTATGAGAACGACGCGGGGCTGAACGCCAACGTTACTGGCTTCTACACCGAATACAAAAATAAAATTGTCTCGTATTCCATCGATGACAATACCAACAGCTATACCAACAGCGGCAAGGCGAGAACGGATGGCGTTGAATTCGCCAGCACCTTCCCGCTTTGGTCTGACGTGCTGAGCTTATCGCTCAACTACACCTATACGCAGAGCAAACAAAAAGATGGCGAAAACAAAGGCGCACCGCTGAGCTATACCCCCAAACATATGGCTAACGCCCGTCTGAACTGGCAGGCAACCGAAGATATGAATGCCTGGTTAAGCGCACGCTATCGTGGTAAAGCCCCACGCTTTACCGAAAACTATGACAACCTTAGTGCAGTCCAAAAAGCCGTGTACGATGATAAAGGGGCCAATTTAAAAGCCTGGACCGTTCTCGATATGGGCATGTCCTATAAGCTGACCAAAGAACTGACGCTGAATACGGCGATAAATAACGTGTTGGATAAAGACTTTAGCGACGTCACTCTGTATCAGGTTGGCCGCAGCAGCACCTACGCGGGCGACTACTTCCAGACCGCACAATCCACAACCGGATACGTCAATCCGGGTCGCAACTACTGGGTGTCGTTAAACTACCAGTTCTAATTGGTTTTTCACCTACAGGCCGGGCTATAACGAATCGCCCGGCCTCTTTCTGATGTTGTCTCTGCACCTGCAAACAGTCCGTAAAATCACAGAATATATTCACTGCTGTCAACTACCAGAATTTTAGATCAACACTGCGTATCACTTACTGTATGGATTTCAACTTCCTGTTTGGCGTGGGGACTGATAAACTGTGTCTAAAAATGTCAGACTTATTATTTTTATATAATTACCTACTGGATAAGTACAAAGTACGCAGGTTGACGGAAATGGATTCATCGATAACTATCGTTACAGCATTTTTTGATATTGGACGAGGTAACTGGACAGCCAATAAAGGTTTCTCGCCACATTTAGAGAGAACGCCTGAAACTTACATTGATTATTTTAAAAACTTATCCACTCTGGATAACGAAATGATCATTTTTACCTCTTACGACCTTAAACCAGCAATTGAAAAAATTAGAGCGGGTAAAAAAACCACAGTTGTTACCTTTGACATTAACACTAAGTTCACTGCAATTCGGCAAAAAATTCACGACATCCAAAAAGATGATGCTTTCAGAAACAGACTTGAAACGCGCCAGCTAATAAACCCTGAATATTGGTCCGCTGAGTACGTGCTGGTGTGTAACCTGAAAGCTTATTTCATAAACAAAGCGTTAGAGATGAATCTTGTTAACAATGAGATGGTTGCCTGGATTGATTTCGGCTATTGCCGTAACCCGGAAGTCACAAACGGTTTATCCTTATGGAATTATCCATTTGATAAACGTAAAGTAAATTTATTCACAGTTAAACGTGGTCTAAACCCCAAATCCATTGATCATGTTTTTGAACACATGATCAATAATCGCTCTTATATTATTGGCGGTGCCATCGTTGCGACACAAGAAAAATGGCAAGCGTTTTATAAACTGGTACGCCGCTGCCAAATAAAGACCCTTAGAAATAAAATAGTTGATGATGATCAAGGGATTTTCATCATGTGCCATTACTTAAACCCGGAGTTGACAAAGCTAAACTACCTTGGAAAAAACAGATGGTTTTATTTGTTCAAAATGTACGGTAAAAAAGATCTAAAAAGCAGATTGCTACGCCTAAAAGTGTTGCTTCGTGGCAAATAAAAACTCACCGTCCCTGCGACACAATCAACCGGCTCCGAGCAGTAACATGGCCGGAAGATCTTGGGGAATATCCATTTATACATATATATGATGTTAGCTGATCCAGTCCAAAAACTGTATAGTATTAAATCAGCCAAGCTTATTTCTTACAGGAACGGAATGCTTTCATCAGAGTGATGTGGTTGTGCCCGCACGCCTGAATGCCAGCCAGTGGTTAGATTAACGCGTTGAGGCATGCGTTCTGTTTCATAACTAACGGGATAAGCAGAATAAAAACTAAATAATTCGAGTTACATTGACGTTACGGGTACTCAGCCGTAGGCAGGCCTACACGAGTCGTAGCCATATCACTTATTCATCAGTACACAGTTGCATAAATAAACACAAAAGAGCGAACAAGCTAGAGACAATTTCGCTACATACGCTTTACTCTAATTTAAAAATCGGATCAGTTAATTATAAATTATGTTCATCCAACTTAGACTTAAAACAGCTGAAAAGGTTTCGCGACTATCTGAAGTTTCCCCACTCATTATTTCCGTGCTAATAGTTTTTGGTGTTAATATTTTAACCGCGAAATATAACGCGGTAATCAACCGGACGCTAGTATTTATATTGATCATGTTTTCATTGCGATGCATACAGCATAATTTACTGAGAAATACTCTGGCCGTTGTGATTTTGATCCCTGTTGCATTGGACACTACGATTCAATTATATGCCTGGCATAACTTTAGAACAGAATTTAGCTATGGTTTCGCACTAAGTATTTTGGATACTACGCCGAGTGAGGCCAAAGGGATGCTCGGGTTATACTGGCGCGATTGTCTTTCGTTTGTCACGTTAGCAGCATTTTTTATATATGCGGCGAATACTGGAGCAAACCTGATACCGTATCGATTTCATCGCTATCCCCCTATTCTTCTTGCTATAACCATCATTGCATTTGTTGGCCAGGCATATCTACACCAAATAAGGAAAAGTAATGTTGAAAGCCTGATGCAACGAGTCCTGTCTGCCACTCCCCTCAGTACCGGCAAAGTGTTTATGCAGGCAATACAGGATATCTCTATCATGTCTGATATCGGTAACAATATACCAGATTATAAAATTACTTTAACCGATACCGGCATTGAAAACTATGTACTTATTATTGGAGAGTCTGCACGTGCGGTAAATATGGGGCTCTATGGCTATCCAAGAGATACAACGCCTGAACTCATCAAGCAAAAACATCAGCTTTTGCTGTTTCAAAACGCGATTGCCCCGGCACCGGTGACCATTATGGCTGTCCCAATGGCAATGACAGCGGATTCCGTGAACGCCCACGATCCTCGAAAATATAGCGATAATGTTATCAATATCAGTAACAAAGCTGGTTACGATACTTATTGGTATAGTCGTCAAGGAAAAGGGGGGGCGCATAACAATATTATTACCGGGATTGCCATGAACGCCCATCAGCAAGAATGGGTGGATCATGGCTATGATGAGGCCTTACTGCCATTATTGCAAAATGCCTTACAGAAGCCCGGTAAGAAACTAATTGTGCTGCATCTCTATGGCAGCCATGAACCATCCTGTGAGCGTTTTCCTGAAAGTAGTACTATATTAGCCGGGGAAAGTCAGGCTGATGATTGTTACGACAACTCTATTCGTTATACTGACACACTTATGGGCAACATATTTAGTGCACTGCAAAATACCCGCTCATCTGTAATGTATTTTTCCGATCATGCACTGATCCGAGACCCCAAGCGCGCAGTCGTTTATTCACACGGTGGCGTCACACCGCCAAAAGAGGCGCTGCATATTCCGATGTTTATCTGGTACAGCCAACTGGTTGATGCAAAAACTAAACTCACTGGGGATTATCGTACCCAGTGGTCTTCCGATGATCTTAATACGCTTGCGGAGTTGTGGCTGGGTATTCATCGTCAGGGTGCGCCAATCAATACGCTGAGTTCCTGGTTAATGAATTACGATAAAACTATTTTCATCATGGATACCACGGGTAAACAGTATGAATGGCGAAATGTCCGTTGATACACGTCGTTGAAAAATCAGCATGCCCGCAATAGATATCCTCCAGGTTAGTCCTGTCTATTGATCAGATAGCAGGATTAAGAAACAGAGCCTATTTGGGGTCTTCCATAGATAAAAAAACGGGAGCCCATCGGCTCCCGTTCTCATACAACCCAGAATCTGGATTACATATTTTCGATGATAGCGTCACTAAACTCTGGACATTTCAGCAGATTAGAGCCGTCCATCAGAGGTTCGAAGTCATAGGTTACGGTCTTGGCGTTAATCGCGCCGTCCATACCTTTAACGATCAGGTCAGCCGCTTCAGTCCAACCCATGTGGGGCAGTCATTATTTCATTAAATTACTCATGATGACGTAAAAAACTCATAGATTCATCTCCTGTTAACTCCAGGAGTGGTGCAGTTCCTATGAAGTATTTAAACCTCCATACTCTGTCGTTGGGGAGTAATCTTCATCGCTGAAGGTCAGTATATATTCATATCAGCAATTAAACACGTTTAGTCAAAGCAGTGACGTGGTTGAAATTGTCGTACTTATCACCCTGCACGGTTTGGTAATCCCCTGAAGATTTCTTTGTTAAATTGTGAAAATAGTTAATACAACGCTATATAGTTTAACGCAACATTGTTCCTTGAGAAAATTAAGCATCTGATGATATCTCAACAAACAATCACATTGTTTACCATTTTCATAGATAAGCCATATTTGAAATGTTGCTAATTTCAAAAAACAAAACAAATTCAACATTGTTAAAAAAAGATAATAATTCCAATAAAATACATTTTTGCAAAATAATATTTTGAATAACCAACATTAATTAGCATAAAAATATACTATTATTTATTATGTCAGATTTTTACACTACTAGTTTTTGTTTTTTCTTGAAATTCACTTTGGTATACTTCCAACCGCTCCCGGATGGTATTGTTTTTAATGATGACAGTCCTTGTTATGAATTAGATAATGCTTAATGGAGACGAAGGTGGAATACATAAAAGAACATAGCCAGCAACCTCAGCAGGGCTCTTTCCTGGAAAAAAAGAATCATATTCTTCCTTCAGGAAATATGTCTGATGATGAGTTCTGGTTTCTGATCGAACTGACACCCATCCGCAGCGATAAAATCATCAGGGCGTTGCACGATTATTTTGTATTGAATCGCCCAAGATCTCACTGTTGCGATAAACATGGTGTTAGCAATGGCTACTTTGGGGTATGCATCAGCAGATTTGAGCATGTCATCCAGGTTGTTAATGCGCTACTTAATTATTATACGATGTCAAAAAGCGAAATGACCGAATGAATACCCTGCGAAACCATTCAATATTTTCGAGTAATGCAGTGAATTTTAAGAGCATCTCAAATTTGTAAACGGTAGACAATATTAAAATCATTACACATCCTGGGCGCATAAGGTATGCGGATACGTTTGTCAGCTTTCTGCAACTAATACTTAATGATTCCTGTACTTTTCAACGCTTATATATTTTTTAAGGTGGGGAATATGTCAACGCTGAAGAATACATTTTTTATCCCTCCGCCTGATATTCCAACACAGGCCGGACCTGAAAATATCTTTTATGATTTTAATGATGGCGCTCGTGTTCTGCTTCCTGAAGGGAAATGGCACGTACGTTTGCTTGATGCCGACTCCGATAACATTCTTTTCTGCTGCGATGCAGATAACGGGTGGGTGACCAGTAGTAAGAAATATTTTGTGCGCTTCCGCATTCAGGTATTCCGTCAGGGGGAAGAGACTCCCCTGCTGGATGAAACCCTGAAATTAAAAGACCGACCTGTGCTGATTTCATTCCCCACCGGGACGTTAGGCGACCTGCTCGGCTGGTTTCCTTATGTCGAACGCTTCCAGACTCTGCACAAGTGCCAGCTGGAGTGCACGATGGCACAGGACATTATCGACCTGCTGGCACCTCAGTACCCGCAGATACAGTTTTCCACGCCGGATAATCCACGCACGGTAGCGCCTTACGCAACTTACCGCGTAGGTCTCTACTTTGGTGGCGATACAGATAATCAGCCCGTGGATTTTCGCAAAGTCGGTTTCCATCGTTCTGCAGGCTACATTCTGGGCGTTGACCCGCGTGAAGCCCCCGTCCGGCTTGACTTGTCTGCACCCCGAGTTATCCAGGAGCCTTATGTGTGTATCGCCACACAGTCCACCTGTCAGGCGAAGTACTGGAACAACGGCACCGGCTGGAGTGAGGTTGTCGCACACCTGAAATCACTGGGTTACCGGGTGCTGTGCATTGACCGGGATGCCCATTATGGCCAGGGTTTTGTCTGGAATCACATTCCCTGGGGAGCCGAAGACTTTACCGGTAAGCTCCCCCTTCAGGAACGGGTGAACCTGCTGCGCCATGCCAGCTTTTTCATTGGCCTGCCAAGCGGCCTGTCATGGCTGGCATGGGCTGCCCGTATTCCGGTGGTGCTGATAAGTGGCTTCAGCCTCCCGAACAGCGAATTTTATACCCCGTGGCGGGTATTTAACCCCCATGGCTGCTACGGATGCTGGGACGATACATCGCTGAATTTTGACCACCACGATTTTCTGTGGTGCCCGAGACATAAAAACACCGACCGGCAATTTGAATGTACCCGGCTGATAACCGGCGCCCAGGTCAATGGCGTCATCAATAAACTTCACCGTTCTTTAACTGAACAGGGTGTTGAGGCCACCCTGAAAAAAGGAGTAAGCAATGAATAAGGTCTATAACACTGTCTGGAATGAATCCACAGGAACGTGGGTCGTAACCTCAGAACTGACCCGTAAAGGGGGCCGACGCCCCCGTCAAATCAAGCGAACCGCGCTGGCAGGGCTGATTGCTGGTTTGCTTATGCCGTCGATGCCCGCTCTGGCGGCAGCCTATGACAATCAGACAATTGGAAGTGGTGAAACACGCAAGTCCATGCACCTGTCCGCAGGCGACACGGCAAAAAAAACGACCATTAACAGCGGTGGGAAGCAGTATGTCTCCAGTGGTGGCAGTGCCACGAGTACCACCATTAACAACGGCGGGGTTCAGCATGTTTCTAGCGGCGGTAGTGCCACTAGTTCCACCATCAACAGCGGTGGGCACCAGCATGTCTCCAGTGGTGGTAGTGCTACGAATGCAACTGTTAACAATGGTGGGAGACAGACGGTATTCAGCGGCGGCAGTGCCATGGGCACCATAATTAACAGCGGAGGAGACCAGTATGTAATCAGTGGTGGCAGTGCCACAAGCGCATCAGTTAACGACGGAGCGCGACAGTTTGTCTCCAGTGGCGGCATCGCCAAGGCGACTTCTGTTAATAGCGGTGGTCGCCAGTATGTCCGTGACGGCGGCATTGCCACGGACACCGTGCTTAACAATACTGGGCGTCAGATTGTCTCCCACGGTGGTAGTGCCACTAACACTACAATTAATTCCGGTGGGCAACTGACTGTCAGTACCGGCGGCAGTGCCACTAACGCTACAATTAATTCCGGCGGGCAACTGATTGTCAATATCGGCGGCAGTGCCACTAGCGCTACAATTAATTCCGGTGGGAGGCAGTTTCTCTACGGCGGAAGTGCCACGGGCACCTCTATTAACAACGGTGGGGTTCAGCATGTTTCCATCGATAGTAGTAGCGGAAGTGGCGGAAGTGCCACTAGTACCATCATCAACAGCGGCGGGGTTCAGTTCGTCTCCAGCGGCGGTAGTGCCACTAGTACCACCATCAACAACGGCGGCGTCCAGCTCGTCTCCAGCGGCGGTAGTGCCACTAGTACCACCATCAACAGCAACGGGACGCTGGATGTTCGCAGCGGCGGTGTGCTCTACGGCACCACCACCCTGACTGATAAAGGGACGCTGGTCGGTGACGTAGTCACAAATGAAGGTAACCTGTATTACCTCAACAACAGTGCTGCAGCCTTCGCAGGTACCCTGACGGGGACCGGTACCCTGACACAGGAAGGCGGAAACACCCGCTTCAGCGGTCTGTTGTCTCAGGACGGTGGGATTGTCCTTAAGAGTGGCGGTGCCATGACGATGGATGCCCTTCAGGCTAAAGCCAATGTGACGACACAATCAGGCACCACCCTGACTCTGGATAACGGGACTATCCTGACGGGGAACGTTGCAGGAGACAGCACCGGCGCAGGTGACATGGCGATTAAAGGTGCATCTGTCTGGCATCTCGATGGTGACTCCACTGTCGGCGCATTAACGCTGGATAACGGGACCGTTGATTTCCGTCCGTCAACAACCACACGTCTGACGCCAGCCTTCCAGGCGGTTTCGCTGTCGCTCGGGAGCCTGTCGGGTAGCGGGACATTCCGGATGAACACTGATATCGCGTCGCATACCGGAGATATGTTGAATGTCGCGGGCAACGCCAGTGGTAACTTTGTGCTGGATATCAAAAATACCGGCCGGGAGCCAGTATCCGCTGGTGCGCCGCTTCAGGTGGTGCAGACCGGTGGCGGTGACGCCGCGTTTACCCTGAAAGGCGGGAAAGTCGATGCTGGTACCTGGGAATACAGCCTGAGCAAGGAAAATACCAACTGGTATCTGAAGACTGACACCCCACCTCCGGTTACTCCACCGACCACCCCGGATGCAGGTAACCCGGATGCAGGTGTGCCGTCTCCTGCGCATCGCACAACAAAATCTGCCGACGCGGTACTGGGCATGGCGACAGCACCGGCATACGTCTTCAACAGCGAACTGCAGAATCTGCGTTTCCGTCACGGTGACGTGATGCAGAACACCCGTGCACCAGGAGGAGTATGGGGCCGTTATACAGGGTCAGATAACCGCATCAGCGGCGGGGCCAGCTCGGGCTATTCTCTGACCCAGAACGGTTTCGAAACTGGTGGCGACAAGGTCTTTGAGCTGGGTGACAGCCACTTAGCTGTGGGTGCTTTCTTCTCTTACACCGACAACAGCATTAAGCATGCCCGTGGTGGAAAAAGTACTATCGACAGCACAGGCGGTGGTTTGTACGCAACCTGGTTTGATAATGACGGCTACTACGTGGACGGGGTTATCAAATTCAACCGCTTTAGTAATGAGCTGCGCACCTGGATGAGTGACGGCTCGGCGGTGAAGGGAGATTACAGCCAGAATGGTTTTAGCGGCAGTCTCGAAGCTGGTAAGACCTTCAACCTGAATGAGAATACATGGGCGCAGCCATACGTGCGGACAACGGCGTTCCGGGCAGATGAGAAGGATATCAACCTGAATAACGGCATGACAGCCAGCATCGGGGCAACCAAGTCTTTGCAGGCCGAGACCGGTGTGAATCTGGGTATGAATCTTGACGTTGCCGGAAAAACAGTCAAACCGTACCTCAAGGCTGCGGTCAGCCACGAGTTTTCGGACAACAACAAGGTGCAGATCAACAACCGCTATGACTTTACCAACGATATCTCAGGCACGACAGGTAAATACGGTGTCGGGGTGAGTGCCCAGTTGACACCAAACGCAGGGGTGTGGGCTGAGGCAAACTACCAGAAAGGAGAGAATATCGAGTCTCCGGTAACCGGTAGCGTAGGTTTCCGCATCAACTTCTAACCAGCGATGGAAACGACAGCCACATCTGTGGCTGTCTCCCCTACGACTGAACATTCACGCCATGAGCGGTACCGGTCATTTTTAATGCACGCCGCAATGGTCTGACGATGCACATCAGACAATGTGGCCAGTTGGCTAACATTTAGTTGTAAGTTTTTTAGTTCACAATCCATAGTTCACCCGAGGAAAAAACTTGCATCCTGCGAGCACCTTTTAAAAACGGCGTCAGTGATGAACAAAGCGCACATATTCGACACCATGAAATTTATCTCATTAAATATCAATGAATTACACTAACAGTGATGGCCGATGAAAATGCAAAAACCAGCCTTGCTACGCGCGCTCCCGCCCCGTAGCAAGGCCCCCCTACTGGGAGAACCCTTAATCGTCCCATGACCTCGCTATCCGCACCACACCAAGAGATCTGACCAGATTGAAGCGACAAAACTGATCGTGCACACTACACGCTCTCATAACTAACAATAGGTTATAACCCTGATGGATCAGGTTACTGTTCTTGAAAAGATGTTTGAGCAAGTGAGAAAGGAACATAATTTTTCGTGGTTTTACTCTGAACTAAAACGCCAGAATATTGCTCATTATATTTACTACCTGGCTACTGATAACATCAGAGCTGTTACAGCGAATGATGAAGTAATATTAATCAGAGGGAAAAGAGATTTATTAAAAGTCAGTACAACCAAGGACCCTGAACAAGTAAAAAAAGCAGCCCAGACACATATTTCCGGGGAATCCACATTTCGGGAATATATTACAACACTTGTTAGTGCTGGCGTTTTCCGATGGGTTACTGATGTCAATGATAACAAACGGTATTACTACTCTGTCGACGATACACTTTTATACATGGAAGATGTCGAGAACAACAATCCATTAATATAATGATAATTAAACTAACAGTCCGGTTTCTTCCCCCCAGCACCGGATAAGCTGACATAAGTGCCAAACCTGGTTTTGGGGAAACGTTTTGGCGAGAGTTTTGGGGAAGGAATTTTACAGGTATAAAAAAACGGGAACCTCTCGGCTCCCGTTCTCATACAACCCAGAATGTGGATTACATGTTTTCGATGATCGCGTCACCAAACTCAGAACATTTCAGCAGCTTAGCGCCGTCCATCAGACGTTCGAAGTCATAGGTTACGGTTTTCGCGTTGATCGCACCGCTCATACCTTTAACGATCAGGTCAGCCGCTTCGACCCAACCCATGTGGCGCAGCATCATTTCAGCAGACAGGATGATGGAACCTGGGTTCACTTTATCCTGACCCGCATACTTCGGTGCAGTACCGTGGGTGGCTTCAAACAGTGCACATTCGTCACCGATGTTTGCACCCGGCGCGATACCGATACCGCCAACCTGCGCTGCCAGGGCATCAGAGATGTAGTCACCGTTCAGGTTCATACAGGCGATAACATCATACTCTGCCGGACGCAGCAGGATCTGCTGCAGGAACGCATCGGCGATAACGTCCTTAACAACGATCTCTTTCCCGGTTTTCGGGTTCTTGATTTTCACCCACGGGCCGCCGTCGATCAGTTCACCACCAAACTCTTCACGCGCTAACTGGTAACCCCAGTCTTTGAACGCGCCTTCGGTGAACTTCATGATGTTACCTTTATGTACCAGGGTAACAGAATCACGATCGTTAGCGATGGCGTATTCAATCGCCGCACGCACCAGACGTTTTGTCCCGTCTTCGGAACACGGTTTGATACCGATACCGCAATGTTCCGGGAAGCGAATTTTCTTCACGCCCATCTCTTCGCGCAGGAATTTAATCACTTTCTCTGCATCAGCAGAGTCGGCTTTCCACTCGATACCAGCGTAGATGTCTTCAGAGTTTTCACGGAAGATGACCATGTCGGTCAGTTCAGGATGTTTAACCGGGCTTGGGGTGCCCTGGTAGTAACGAACCGGACGCAGGCACACGTACAGGTCAAGTTCCTGACGCAGTGCAACGTTCAGTGAGCGAATACCGCCGCCAACTGGGGTAGTCAGTGGGCCTTTAATAGCAACACGGTAGTCACGAATCAGATCAAGGGTTTCAGCAGGCAGCCAGACGTCCTGGCCGTAGACCTGAGTGGATTTCTCGCCGGTGTAGATTTCCATCCAGGAGATTTTACGCTCGCCTTTATAGGCTTTCTCGACAGCAGCATCGACAACTTTGATCATCGGTGGGGTTACATCAACGCCGATACCGTCGCCTTCAATGAACGGGATAATCGGATTTTCAGGAACGTTGAGTTTGCCGTTTTGCAGGGTGATCTTCTTACCTTCCGCCGGAACAACTACTTTGCTTTCCATTCACCTCTCCTTCGAGCGCTTCTGGTTCTGCTCGTCTGTCATCACGCTGCATGTGCATTTGCGTCCTGCTACACGGATGCGTTAGAGCAACTTTTTGTTAATGATTTGTAATGAGCGTGTCAATACTACCCTATTGTTCGCCGCCATGAAAGACACTCGTTCTTAGGCTATAATGCGGCAATTGATATAATCTGAAAATACCATGCAAAAAACTTCTTTTAGAAATCACCGGGTTGAGCGATTCAGCTCACGACAAGTCACTAAACAGCGTAAAGAAAACCAGCCAAAACGCGTGGTTTTGTTCAATAAACCCTACGATGTTTTGCCACAATTTACTGACGAAGCGGGTCGCAGCACGTTAAAAGATTTTATTCCCGTACAGGGCGTCTATGCTGCGGGGCGCCTGGACAGGGATAGCGAAGGCCTGTTGGTACTGACCAATGACGGTGCATTACAGGCCCGATTGACGCAGCCGGGTAAGCGCACCGGAAAAATTTATTACGTACAGGTCGAAGGAGAGCCGACGCCAGAGGCGCTGGATGCCCTGCGCAATGGCGTGACGCTCAATGATGGCCCAACGTTGCCGGCAGGCGTTGAGGTTGTTGCCGAACCTGACTGGCTGTGGCCGCGAAATCCACCGATTCGCGAGCGCAAAAGCATTCCCACCCGTTGGTTGAAAATCACGTTGTATGAGGGGCGTAACCGTCAGGTGAGACGCATGACGGCGCATGTGGGTTTCCCCACGCTGCGGTTAATTCGCTATGCCATGGGTGATTACACGCTGGATAATCTCGCCAACGGCGAATGGCGTGAGCTGCAGCCGTAGCATCCATTTTTAACGCAACTATTAACAGGGAAGAACACGGCATATGGATAAACGGATCGTTGCAGCGCTCATGTTGTGCGGAGTTTCACCATTTTGTTATGCAAAACAGGACTGTGAAACGCTCGCCGGGATCGCGGCGGGAGAGGCAAATTATCTTTACGCCACTGCCAACGTCAGCGCTGACTCTCGTCTGCATTTCTACTCTGCACCGGCCAGCGGATGCCAGCTCCCGGCGTTTTTGGTCAATAGCGACACTGTAGAGGTACTCAGAAGTTCGCAGCGTTATGAAAGCACAGGCATGCTGTCCAAAGACGAACCTTTTCGTTACGTCCGCTACCGGGGCGCAAACGGCACTTTCGCTACCGGTTGGGTTACCGCTGACGGACTCACGCCGTTAGCTAACCCGCTTCCTGTTAGCCCTGCCTGCCAGACATGGGCCAATAAAGCGATGTCACAACGCGAAAAAATGCCCCCCGCCGCCAGCAACCATTATCAGGTCATCGGCAGCTCGCGCGCTGGATTCTATTCAATGCCAAATGCACAGTGCCGCAACAGTTCCGTGTTCCTGGTTCCCGGCAACGTGGTTTCTGCTCAGGAAGAGTCCAAAGACGATTTTATTGAGGTGGTCTATTACACCGCCGATCGTCATAGCGTGCGCGGCTGGTTGAAAAAATCACAGCTGCAACCTTTAAACAGCGGTGACCGCTATCGCGACGACATCAATCCACTCTCTACAGATACAGCCACGCGGGTCGCCACTCTCAGTTTGCGTTATGACTATCAATGTGTTTTTTATGAGAGCTGGAATGCGAAAAACGCGATTGAAATCATCGTGCGCGAAGACCACCAAACCGAATTTTGCCGGGGTGCCGCCGATCCACAAACCTCCCCTCCGGTGGCCTATATCAGTATCGATAAAGCCACGGGTGAGATCAGCTGGCCAGATGTGTCTGAAGGCTTTAAAGAAGAATAAGAGGTGAACCATGTTCAAACCGCACGTCACCGTCGCCTGCATTGTACATGCCGAGGATAAGTTTTTAGTCGTTGAGGAAACCATCAACGGCAAAGCGTTATGGAACCAGCCTGCCGGGCATCTGGAAGCGGACGAAACCTTGGTACAAGCCGCTGCACGCGAACTGTGGGAAGAAACCGGCATCACCGCGCAGCCGCAGCATTTTATTCGCATGCATCAATGGATAGCCCCGGACAGAACCCCGTTCTTGCGTTTTCTGTTTTCTATTGAGCTTGCCAATATGTGCGCTACTGAGCCGCATGACAACGATATAGATTGCTGTCGTTGGGTCAGCGCTGAAGCGATTTTATCTGCACCGAACCTGCGTTCGCCGCTGGTTGCTGAGAGCATTCGCTGTTATCAGAGCGGGCAACGGTATCCGCTGGCAATGATCGGAGAATTTAACTGGCCGTTTACAGAGGGTGTCAAGTAAAGGGCTGCGTGATAGAATATGCCGCCTTTAAGTTCAATGTCGTGAGTATTCCTATGTCTGAAAGCCCAAAAAAAGTGATCGTCGGCATGTCCGGCGGTGTCGATTCCTCCGTTTCTGCCTGGCTGTTGCAACAACAGGGTTATCAGGTTGAAGGCCTGTTCATGAAGAACTGGGAAGAGGACGACGGTGAGGAATACTGTACCGCTGCTGCCGATCTTGCAGATGCGCAGGCAGTCTGCGACAAACTCGGCATTGAACTGCATACCGTTAACTTTGCCGCAGAATACTGGGACAACGTCTTTGAGTTGTTCCTTGAAGAGTACAAAGCGGGTCGTACGCCAAACCCGGATATTCTGTGCAACAAAGAAATTAAGTTTAAAGCCTTCCTCGAATTTGCCGCTGAAGATTTAGGTGCCGATTTCATCGCCACCGGTCACTACGTGCGCCGCGCGGACGTCGACGGCAAAAGCCGCCTGCTGCGTGGACTCGACGGCAATAAAGACCAAAGCTATTTCCTCTATACGCTCGGTCACGAGCAGATCGCCCAAAGCTTGTTCCCGGTCGGTGAACTGGAAAAACCGCAGGTGCGCAAAATCGCCGAAGATCTGGGCCTGATTACCGCGAAGAAAAAAGACTCCACCGGCATCTGCTTTATTGGTGAACGTAAATTCCGCGAGTTCCTTGGCCGTTACCTTCCGGCTCAGCCAGGAAAAATCATCACCGTGGATGGCGAAGAAATCGGCCAGCACCAGGGGCTGATGTATCACACTCTGGGCCAACGTAAAGGTCTGGGTATCGGCGGAACCAAAGAAGGGACCGAGGATCCGTGGTATGTGGTCGATAAGGACGTTGAGAACAACATTCTGGTTGTCGCTCAGGGTCACGATCACCCGCGTCTGATGTCCGTTGGCCTGATCGCGCAACAGCTGCACTGGGTCGATCGCGAACCCTTCTCCGGCACAATGCGCTGTACGGTGAAAACCCGCTATCGTCAGACCGATATTCCGTGCACCGTTAAGTCGCTGGATGACGAACGTATTGAAGTGATTTTTGACGAGCCGGTTGCGGCGGTGACGCCAGGTCAGTCGGCCGTCTTTTACCGCGGCGAAGTGTGCCTCGGTGGCGGTATTATCGAGCAGCGTCTGCCTCTGCCGGTATAATTTATCTACATATCTAATACAAGGAAGCAGTGAACGTGGCAAAGAATTATTATGACATCACCCTCGCTCTGGCAGGCATTTGCCAGTCGGCTCGCCTGGTGCAACAACTGGCACACCAGGGGCACTGTGATGCCGATGCACTACACGTTTCACTCAACAGTGTTATTGATATGAATCCCAATTCTACGCTGGGCGTGTTTGGTGGCAGTGAAGCCAATCTGCGTCTGGGCCTTGAAACGCTGCTCGGTGTACTGAACGCCAGCAGTCGTCAGGGACTGAACGCGGAACTCACCCGCTATACCCTGAGCCTGATGGTGCTGGAGCGCAAGCTGTCAGCCGCCAAGGGCGCAATGGACACGCTGGGGGACCGTATTAATGGCCTGCAGCGCCAGCTAGACCATTTCGATTTGCAGTCAGAAACGTTAATGAGCGCAATGGCGGGCATTTATGTTGACGTCATCAGCCCGCTCGGCCCACGTATTCAGGTCACGGGATCCCCAGCTATCCTCCAGAGCCCGCAGGTTCAGGCCAAAGTCCGTGCGTCGCTTCTGGCTGGCATTCGTGCTGCCGTACTCTGGCACCAGGTCGGTGGCGGTCGTCTGCAACTCATGTTTTCTCGTAATCGCCTGACCACTCAGGCAAAACAAATTCTTGCTCATTTAACCCCGGAGTTGTGATCTATGGAATTATCCTCACTGACCGCCGTTTCCCCTGTCGATGGACGCTACGGCGATAAAGTCAGCGCGCTGCGCGGGATTTTCAGCGAATACGGTTTGCTGAAATTCCGTGTACAGGTTGAAGTACGCTGGCTGCAAAAACTGGCCGCGCACGCAGCGATCAAGGAAGTTCCTGCTTTTGCTGCCGACGCAATCGGTTTCCTTGATACGATCGTCGCTAACTTCAATGAAGAAGATGCCGCGCGCATCAAAACCATTGAACGCACGACCAACCACGATGTGAAGGCCGTTGAGTATTTCCTGAAAGAAAAAGTCGCTGATATCCCGGAACTGCACGCTGTTTCCGAGTTTATCCACTTCGCCTGTACCTCAGAAGATATCAACAACCTGTCTCATGCGCTGATGCTGAAAACCGCCCGCGATGAAGTGATCCTGCCTTACTGGCGCAAGCTTATCGATGCGGTAAAAGACCTGTCCGTGCAGTATCGTGACATTCCCCTGCTCTCCCGTACGCACGGCCAGCCGGCAACACCCTCTACGTTGGGCAAAGAAATGGCTAACGTGGCATACCGTATGGAGCGCCAGTATCGCCAGCTAAACCAGGTAGAAATTCTCGGTAAAATCAACGGTGCCGTCGGTAACTATAACGCCCACATCGCCGCTTACCCGGAAGTTGACTGGCATCAGTTCAGTGAAGAATTCGTCACTTCGCTGGGTATTCAGTGGAACCCGTACACCACGCAGATTGAGCCGCACGACTACATTGCTGAGCTGTTCGATTGCGTCGCGCGTTTTAACACCATCCTGATCGATTTTGACCGCGACGTCTGGGGCTATGTGGCGCTGAACCACTTCAAACAGAAAACCATTGCCGGTGAAATTGGTTCTTCCACCATGCCGCACAAGGTTAACCCTATCGACTTCGAAAACTCCGAAGGCAACCTGGGCCTGTCTAATGCGGTACTGCAGCACCTGGCAAGCAAACTGCCGGTTTCCCGCTGGCAGCGTGACCTGACGGATTCTACCGTTCTGCGTAACCTGGGCGTGGGAATTGGCTACGCGTTGATCGCGTATCAGTCCACACTGAAGGGTGTGAGCAAACTGGAAGTAAACCGCGATCATCTGCTGGATGAACTGGACCATAACTGGGAAGTGCTGGCCGAGCCGATTCAGACCGTTATGCGTCGTTACGGCATTGAAAAACCGTACGAGAAGCTGAAAGAGCTGACCCGCGGCAAGCGCGTTGACGCCGAAGGCATGAAGCAGTTTATCGACGGACTGGCCCTGCCAGAAGACGAGAAAACGCGCCTGAAAGCGATGACGCCAGCCAACTATATTGGTCGCGCCATCACCATGGTTGATGAGTTGAAGTAATCAATCCTGCGCCAGATGGCGCTCACGCTTATCTGGCCTACATTTATCCCGCGTAGGCCAGATGTGGCGTTCATGCCACCTTCCGACATTCCCCTCGGTTTATTAAATGTTTATCCCCACAGCCACATAATCAGCGTTAGACTATAAAATTGATTTTGTAAATTTAGCAATTACAGTCAATTACCATAAAATCAATCAGTTAATGAAAAATCGCCTTGGACAATTTCGGGCAATGTGAGTCATTTCATCGCCCCAAATCATGCCCCGAACTGATTTTTGCCCCCAAATTTGCCCCCAAAAATTAACAATCGATGGTGGTCTAAGCTGCCGCTAATTTATGCACGTTCTGAAACTGCAACCATCAGCAGAATGTTTAAACCACTCTGGCAGCATGGCCGTGTAATTTGCTTAGCTGATGGCTGGTAAGAATGGAAAAAGGAAGACGACAAGAAACAGCCTTGCTTTATTCATCGGGCCGATGGTGCCGTACCGGCTGATAAATTTATACGACACGCGGTGACGCGTGCCGTTGGAAATGTGAAAAATCAGGGGCCCCAGTTAGCTCAACCAATGTGACGCAGCATTACATTGCCAAATTCATAGCTACCATTTGATATAATTGAAATTATCATGCTTTCTACTTTCAAAAACAGCCAGTGGCTACCTTTTACAACTCATTGATTATCTAAACTTTGATTTTAGTTTTGGGGAAGAGTTTTCGCCAAGAATCCAAGTTTTTCGCCGGCACATTCAACGCGCTACCACTATTGGCAAACCTCGATGATAAAGCTTTTACTGCCGCTGAAGTCCGCTATGAGCGAAGAGCAGACCTTAGGTTACTTCCTCAGGTATGTCATACCACACACCCAGCCTGGGTTAGTCTGTGTCGGGGGATTTGCAGAGCAGTAGTAATGTTACTTTTGTATTCTGTTAACGCGAACCACAGGAGGTTGTGTTTTGGTGTCCAGACTACCGTTAATACTGATCATTTGATCGGGTTTTACCGTGCGACCATCAAAGACAGAAAGTGGAATCAGTGTATGGATACTGCCGGTTTTGTCGCGAAAAACAAATTTATCATCACCCTGACCATCAATCAGATTGCCGCGCAGAGAGATGGTTGCACCGTCATGCATACTTTTAGCTTGTTTAACTGTCATGATTCGCGCATTTTCTGTGCCTCGGTACCCCTCATCCAGAGCGTGTGGTGGTGGCGGTGCCGTATCTTTTTTCAGTCCACCATTCTCATCGTCAGCAAAAACTGTCGGGATTAGAAAACAATATATTAATGGTGCCACATATAATTTCATTCCGACCTCACCTTAGTAGCAACTTGACTTATTAAGTCTGATTGCTATTCCTTAATCTGGCAAACTGGAACTGTCTTAAAAAGCTATATCGTTACAAATCATCTAACTGACGAGATGCAAGCGAAAGAGTGAGGTCAATGATGTCCAGAGAAAACCAGAAAGTCCCCGGCATTGAAGAGAGTCAGTATTTTCTGAGTTTTGAGGCGAGATTTCATAAGCTTGGCTTTGCTGTTTTGCTCATTATTATTTCCCTGGCGGTATTAGGTGTTTTTTCGGATGGTTATTTCAGTAATGCCATGAGTAAAAATACTACCGGAGAAGTGACGCTAAATTTTGAACGATTTGGTCGTTTGCAGACAGAATTTAAATTAAAGATCTCGGCTACAGACCAACATTCGGAGGGGGGTATTTATCGCATTGGTGGAGATTTCAATGCGTTCTATGAAACAAAAAACATCTGGCCTTTACCTGACAGAATGTACAGCAAGGGAGATGACCTGTATCTGGTATATAATACAAATAAAAATCAAGAAAATATGGCGATCTGGTTACTTGTTACACCAGTAAAACCCGGAAGCACAACGAGTGTGCTCCAGTTGAATTCCGGTCCTGAAATTCGTTTCAATCAGTTTATTTATCCATAGGAGATCATTATGGAAATGGTGCTGAGAGCCTTAGCAATTTATCTTATTTTACTCGTCGTGTTTAAGATTGTTGGACGCCGCGCATTATTACAAATGACCAGTTTCGACCTGATTTTATTATTGATTATTAGTGAAGCCACCCAACAGGCATTACTTGGCAATGATTTTTCCATAACAGGGGCGATGCTCACCATTGTCACTTTGGTGGTGATCGATATAGTGTTCGGATTCATTAAAAAACAGATGAGCGGCGCTGAATCTGCTCTTGATGGTTCACCGGTGATTCTGCTGGACCACGGCGAACCGTTAATGGAGAAAATGAAAATGGTTGATGTCTCTCTCGATGATATTCTGGTGGCTGCGCGCCAGAGTCAGGGCATTACGGAACCAGTGAAAATTAAGTATGCCATCTTAGAGCGTAATGGCCATATTTCAGTCATTCCTGATGAGGATTAAGGGGGGGAAATGAAAAAATCGGCGTACAACAAAACCACTGGCGAGTTAACAAAACAGATCGCGAATACGTTCATTGACAGCAGATTATCTTTAACCACAGCTGAATCCTGCACAGGTGGACTTCTGGCTGCTGCGCTCTGCGCAGAGGCAGATACCGCCAAGTTTTATGATATTGGCATCATTACCTTTAGCAACAGTGCAAAGCAGAAAATGCTTGGTGTGCAGGCCTGTACGCTGGAGAAATATACCGCTGTAAGTGAACAGACGGTGATAGAAATGTCTGAAGGCGCCCGTGTACGCGCCGGAACGGATATCAGCATTGCCATCAGCGGTTATGCGGGGCCTGACGGCGGAGAGGATGGTACTCCCGCGGGTACAATCTGGTTTGCGTGGAATTTCCGCGGGAAGATAGTAACAAAAAGAATAAATTTCTCGGGCGGTTGTCAGGATGTTATTGAAAAAGCGGTCTGTTATAGCCTGGCGGTTTTAGTGGAAGAAGTTTCTGCCTGGCAACGGCACTGACGGTGATTTGTCAGTGCATGCATGGCCAGAAATAGTCTTAAATAACTTATTTTTTTGCTTCGACGCCTTTTGCGTCCGATCTCAAAAGGAACTGCACAGTCGTGTTCGGGAGATGTTTAAGAAGCCAGTCAGCCATATCGAGTTCTTCCGCCAGAATTGACTTTATGGCAGGTATGGACGCGGTGTCACCCGCTTTCTCCGCAGCAGCCAGCAGCGAGGTATAACAGGCTATTTCAAATTGTTCAAATACATAGCCGCTGATCGCTCCCTTTACAATCTCATCGGAGGGTAACATGCCTCCAATCGACTGGCCAAACGCGGCCATTTTACTCATGGAGTCTTTTAGTACCGAACGCGAGATATCATTTCGCTTAAGAATCTCTTCCAGCACGGTAATCTGTCGTTTTGTCTCGGTCAGGTGTTGCTCTATTCTGGCACGTAAATCAGGATAATTATCGATACGGCCTGCCATTGATTCCAGCATGGATTCCGCTTGCTTTTCCATCGCATGCGCATCCCGTAGCCAATCATGGTAATGCTCAATATAATTCATCGTGATTTCCTCGAGTCAGTAATTTTATTTTTTCTCGGCCTTTTTATTGATATTGCCTACCGCAAGGTCGGTGAGTTTCAGGTCGGTATCTTTTTCTTCCTTAAGTGTTTCCGCGAGAAGTTTCACCGCTTTTTTATAACCCAGTTGTTCCGCTAGGGTGGCCAGAGTGCCGTAACTGGCTATCTCATAGTGCTCTACTTTCTGTGCCGCAGCGATTAACGCCGCATCGCGAACTTCATTTTTTTCAGTGCCTTCTATGGCCTCATTAGCTTCTTCAATCAGTCCTTCCATAGCCACGCATTTGATACGTTTAAGCTTAATTTCCGGCTCTTGTTCAAGGATTTGGTCTATACGCTCTATTTGCCCCCGAGTTTCTTCCAGGTGTGCATTAAAAGCCGCACTGAGTTTTTCATTTGACGCCGCTCTGGCAAGTTTAGCCAACCCGCGCGTTAATTGTTTTTCAGCACTATAGGTGTCTGAAAGCAGGTGAATAAATACATCTTCAATAGTTTTCATATTCATATGGATTCCTTCAGGGCTAGAGAAATACTGCGAGTCTAATCCAGACCCGCAGGACACTCTTTTTTATTAAAAGATGAGACTGAAACTAATAATCAGGAATTGTCAGACTTACGGCCACCACTGTGACTGTTCTGCCCGCCTTTCTTACCGGCTTCAGATGCACGTTGCGGATCATTTTTGAAGTTTCCCCCGCTGTGCTGACCACCTTTGCGGCCTGCTTCAGATGCTTTATCTCGGTTTTCAGCGAAATTACCGGAACCACCACGATGCTCTGCCATATATCACCTCATATATCGGTTATGCCAGTCAGATACAAAAGTGTATTTCGTACCCGTCGTTGTTCAGTGCTTAACGTTAGCGGTAATCCTGACTTAGTCAAATTTAATTCCGGCATCCACCATTTTTCCACCTTTATTTTTCAATACATTACAAATCTCTCGCTTGGCTTATTTTAAGGCTAACATGATATTAAAGACACGCTAACTCACCGACCACGCACAAAAAAATAAAAAATATTAAAACCAGGATTAATCTGATACGGAAATTATTAAGATACAAGCTGTGAATTTTGATCTACGCTTATTAGCTCTTCCAAGTAAATATAGAGAGGTGATGGAATGGCGGATAAATATAATGAGAAACAGGATACGAATATGACAAATTCAGAACGTTTTCCTGTTCCACCTTTTCCACACCAAAGACAACCTTTTCCGGGACTTGCCGGAAAAATGCAACCACGTCCGGATCATGGTGAAGAAAGTTATCAGGGAAGCGGTCGCCTTACTGACCGAAAAGTGTTAATTACCGGAGGTGATTCAGGAATTGGGCGAGCAGTCGCAATTGCTTTTGCACGTGAAGGCGCGGATGTGGCAATCAACTACCTGCCTGATGAAGAAGAGGACGCTCGTGAGGTCGTCGATCTAATTCAGAAAGCAGGAAGAAAAGCCGTGGCACTCCCTGGTGATATCCGTGAAGAGACATTTTGCCAGCAATTGATTAGTCAGGTGGTTAAGACCTTAGGTGGGCTCGATATCCTGGTCAATAACGCGGGTCGCCAGCAATTCTGTGAGTCGATTGAGGAACTTACAACTGATGCCTTTGATGCAACATTCAAGACCAATGTCTACTCGTTATTCTGGATTACTAAAGCGGCACTCCAACATTTATCCCCTGGTAGCGTGATTATAAACACCTCATCAGTTCAAGCCTACGAGCCCAGCGAGATCCTACTGGATTATGCTCAGACCAAAGCGGCTATCGTAGCTTTTACAAAATCGCTGGCAAAACAACTGGCACCGAAAGGGATCCGGGTAAATGCCGTTGCCCCCGGTCCCTACTGGACGGTTCTTCAATGCTGTGGCGGCCAACCACAGGAGAAAATTGAGCAGTTTGGTGCTAATTCACCACTTGGTCGACCTGGTCAGCCTTCGGAAATTGCACCACTATATGTCACCCTGGCTTCCCCAGAGAACAGCTATACGTCCGGGCAGGTCTGGTGTTCTGACGGCGGAACCGGGACGTTATAACGAGTGATTGCACGAGATGAATAACGGGAGAACTAATGATGAAAGCAATGACTTATCATAGCCGTCTTCATGCCCGCAACCACACACTACCTTAACCCGGTATATAAACGCCGTAAGATATTGTTATTCGTGTAACGTAAAGTGCTATCTGTGGTTCGGGCCCCGCATATTTATCGGGGTAAACCCCAGTGCACTTCATGGTGACATCTTTGGCCATGAGTTTATGACAGAGGCCGTTGAGACAAAACCGGAAGTGACAGCGGCCAGTATTGGCGATCGTGTGGTAATACCCTTCTTCCCAGACACCCAGGAGATTAAATGGCTGACTTAAATGAACGCGTTGAAATCCTTGAGAGAAATCTAGACGATCTGAGACTCGACCTTCACGCATCAAAGATTGCTATTAGCGTTTTATCTACTGTGATAAACAGCATGAGTGCTGAACCTGGAGTACTTGAAAGATCTTATGATCAAGCCAAAAGTTCTGGTCCTCTTGTAAAATTCAATCATCCAGTAGAGGAAGGTTATGAGGATAAACTTACGGAGAGAATATTAAATATACTCTCGTCTACCTAAAACAAGCTTAACTAATCCAAAACTACCCCAGAGGATAAGCGGAATATCCTCTTAGGGTGAACGCATTCCGGACTTCCCCAGCCGGGGACAAACCGACCATAGCGGTGGGGTTCAGATATGCGCAATAATCCCTTCAATGAAAAATCTGAGCACAATAGTTACGTACGAACTGTCTGCTCATGGCACATAGCAGCCCTTAAGCGGTAACTCGCCATCATGGGGTGTCGGGGGGGCGGAGGTTCAAATCCTCTCGCGCCGACCAAAAATCCTTTAATAACCAGCCTGTTACGGCTGTTTTTTTATGTCTGTTTTCTGAAAGGGGAAGCTTCGGGGAATTACTGGGAAAAAGTCCGTCAAATGTTGTCTATTAATCGCTCTCGAACACAATGATTAAGGCCCCCTTCACTTTCGGAATTCATCAATTCACAAAGAAATCATTCCGATTTATTTTACAAGCTCCGTTTAAATCTTTAACGGTGCGCACCACTTTTTCTTACTGCCCAATACTTTTAGTCTGACATATGGCTGGAGGTTTCTATGTGTGGACGCTTTTCACAGTCAATGACACGAGAGGACTATCTTGCCCTGCTCGCTGAAGAAGGTGAACGCAACATTCCATACAATTTTGAGCCAACTAGCTGATTGAATGCGGCAAGATATCAAAATCCTTCTGCAGCTAAATTTATATAGCTCGCGGTTACGCGTGTTATATAGAATGTGAAAACAATGAAAATAAAGTAATAACTATTAAGGCAAATTGGCATCCTCGACTAATTTTGTCAATTTATCTATAGATAACGGCTTTGAGTAATACCATCCCTGTACACCGCACTCAGGGAACATTTCAGTTAAATAATTAACCTGAGTTGATGTTTCCACACCTTCGAATACGACCTTATGAGTTATATCTTTAAAAATCTCTACCAATCCTGATAATAAATTATTACTTATAGAGTATTCATCGATAGAGTCTGTAATTGATTTATCAATTTTAATTTCATCTATTTGTAAACTTGACAGCCAGTTTAAATTTGAATAGCCCGTCCCGAAATCATCAATGGCTATTGAAATACCTTTATCATTAAATAAAGAAATTACCTTTTGGAGTGAATTTAGATCCGCACTCTGTCTTTCTGTTAATTCCATCATTATCATTCCGGGCTTTATATTTAATTCATCGATCATCTGAAACACTTTTCTTTGAAAAGATTCAGACAAAAGGTCTTGTGAACTAACATTAATGCTTATAAAGACATTAAATTTTTCAGAAAGGGACCTAGCTTCTTTTACTACCATTCGAAATACAAGATTACTTACATCTTGAATTAAATTATGTCTCTCTGCAATAGGGATAAAAATATCAGGAGGAATGCTACCAATATCATGGTCATCCCATCTAATTAGTGCCTCTACACCAATAACCATACCGGTTTTTATTTTATAAATAGGTTGATATACAAGATATAATGATTCATTTCTTATGGCATTTTTTAATCTTGATACTAATGATTGTTTGCGTGCAACCTTTTGATTATAAACAACACCTAAAAGAACACCTGTTACAATAGATGTAAATGCAATCAACAATATCATTAACCAATTATCGAAACTCACCCACGGAAATTTAACTCCTCCCATGACACAGATGTCATGTTTTCCATTACAACTTTGCGTAGTAATAAGTCCTAACTGATAGGATTTATCATGTTTAGCCTCCTCAAGCAGATCGACCAGTTCACCAAACCTAAACAAATGAAGAGAATGATCTCTATTGCCGACAATTGCTGAAAATCCTTTCTCTTCATGGTCTGTAGCAAATCTGTTAAAAGCAAATGGTGAAATCGTTATAGCTAATTTTTGGTTGCTTAGTAAATCAGCTTTAACATTATTTTCCAACAACACGCCAAAAAACCACGTCAAGTTATCCTTTTCAACTTTTCTATCGTATATGTTGAGTAATAATGGTGCTGGCAACTTTCCCCACAACGCAGTACAAGTAATTGCCCCATTAGAAATAAATGATATATCCTTTATAAGTGCATAAGGCCATAGAGCGATTCTTACAGCATGAAGCTGTAGTTCACTACAGGGACTATAAGCATCAAACATCTCATAACCATCATTTATTTCATCAATCTGTTGAATGAGACTAACACTTCTATTCAATACTCGTTCTGTATATGAACCGATACGCTCCTTATATATATAATAAGTAGAAATCTCAGTTAACGACAAAAACAGCAAAAATGAAAATGTGATTGATATCACATAGGGCTTAAGTGTAGTCAATTTGTAGTTCTTTATCACACAAACCTCTTAATATATCCTAACCCTTTGTGACAACATACATTCCACTATCAATATACAATGTTGAACATACAATTAAAATAGATTATCGGCAACAATAGTTGTTTCTTTATACTTTCCATTAGAAACTGACATCATACTATAGTACAAAACTATATAAGTGAGATTTATGTCTCCATTTCAATCAAGTACATGTCTCCCTACATGTACAAACATCGTGAACATGATAGCATTCAAGGGGGCTGAGTATGATGAGGGAGCGTTCTTCCCCCGATGCTGGTGTTCGGGTAAAACCGCTCATGACACTGCCGGCGATCAACACTGACGCCAGCAAGTATGGGAAGGAACAGATAAGCAGCATTGTTCAGGAAATGTTAGTGTCCCAGCATTTCCAGGATTGCCGGGGTAGTGAACTGACTCATCCATCGCCCTCCGGCCAGCCAACCCTGTACTGCGCTATCTCATCCAGACTCTTCAGCATCACCACCTTTTCTTTCATTTGCCGCTGCCGTTCGTGGATTTTAAAACCCTGTATCACCACCGCCTGCACCATTGCCGCTTCCAGTTGCTTCAGGAACGCCGCATTCACCGGAATATCGTGATTATCCGCATCGGTCCAGAAGAACCCTTCCGGCAGCCCCCCTGAACCCGCAACTGCCACAACTGGAGCAAGCCGTTCTTGTGAGGCTTTTCCGCCATCCCAGCGATGACCATCCAGTTCAAAAATAATATTTGCGTTTTCCTGTGCATCCCGCCAGTTGCTGATTTCAGCCAGCTTCTGGTTGCGTGAATTATCCACCATTTTGTCAGTCACAACAAAAGGGGTGACAGGACCATACTTTCCGGATTCAAGTTCACTGTAAATTCGCCTGCCATGCTCCTCATTATCGTTCTGACATGCAGTGAACGGCAGAAACTCATCAAACTCTGCAAATTTAACCTTACAGTTAATCGCTGTATGTTCTTTATTCGCCCACTCAGGAGCCTGAATGTCCTTAATGTTCATACAATCTCCTGTTATGAAATTCGCTGAAAAAGACCAGCGTAATATTCAAAATTACCTGAAACTAAACCATCAGATGAGGAGGATACAACGCCACATGCACGCCATGTACCTGGCAAAGTATATGAACTGATACCAACCTTGATACAAAACGATGATTTACCCACGCTGCTACTGAGAATTCCGCAAGCTTGTAAACTACTCCCTGCATAACTGGCACCAGGATTTACAGGCCTGGGCGATGATATATACGCCAGCGCAAACGTACCTACAGCATGAAGAGCACCCGCTGGTGCGCCTGCTGGTCCCTGCGGTCCTTGCGGTCCCGTAGCGCCTGTTGCACCCTTAGCGCCTGCAGGTCCTTGCGGTCCAGTTAACCCGGTATCCCCTTTATCTCCCTTATCCCCTTTTGCGCCTGCCGGGCCAGTTGCTCCAGTAGCCCCTCTGGCACCAGTTAACCCGGCATCTCCTTTGTCACCCTTTTCACCTTTTGCACCTGTCGGTCCCTGCGGACCTGCAGGGCCAATTGGTCCTGTAGCCCCCGTTAGCCCGGTGTCTCCCTTGTCACCCTTTTCGCCTTTTGCACCTGCCAGGCCCTGCGGACCTGCAGGGCCAGTTGGTCCTGTTGCCCCCGTTAGCCCGGTGTCTCCCTTGTCACCCTTTTCGCCTTTTGCACCTGCCAGGCCCTGCGGACCTGCAGGGCCAGTTGGTCCTGTTGCCCCCGTTAATCCGGTGTCTCCCTTGTCCCCCTTTTCACCTTTTTCACCTGCTGGCCCCTGCGGACCTGGCGGACCTGGCGGACCACTGAGGTCTTCACTTTCCTGTATCTCTTTAATAGTATCAGCGGCGGCTTTTGAGGCTGCACTTCTGGCCTGTTCAGCAAGAAGCTGTGCTTCATCCCTTGCCTGTCCACTTTCTTTCTCACTGGAAGCAGCAGCCTGTGCGCTGTTCCGGGCATTCAGGGCATTTTCCTGAGCTTCATCGCGCAGCGTCAGGGCCTCATTTCTGGCCTGTTCTGCGCGGGTGGCGCTCTCAGTGGCTGCATCTTTCTGGTTCTCAGCCGTTTCGGCTGCCTGCAGGGCTGATGCTTCACTTGCTGATGCCGATTCTGCACTGGCTGCTGCTTCAGCTTCTGATTTAGCAGCCTTGTTGCTGGACTCTCTGGCATACTGCTCACTCAGGGCCGCAGCTGCCGCGCTGTTATCACCCTGTTCTGCCGCCTGCGTGGCCGTGAGGGCGCTTTCACGCGCGGCATTTTCAGATGCGGCTGCATTATCATTGCTCTGTGCGGCTGACTGTGCGGCCTGTTCAGCGCGTTCCCGATCCTTCTCTGTTGCACCGCTCAAATCCACAACGCGGTTTACCATTTCCTCAAAGCGTTTCATCACCTCCGGACGAAGGTCCGCATCCTTCGGCGCATCGAGAAACGCATTCAGGGTATCCGGCGTATCGTTAGGGGCCACATAAATGTCACCGGCCACTGAGGGAGGAAAACCTTCCCGCAACAGTGACACACTGTAATAACCGGGCTCAGCCTCAATGCTGTAGTGACCGTCCGCTCCTGTAAGAGTGGATGAAGTCACCTCCACAACAACGGTCGGACTGGTTTTCTTAGCGCTCAGCTGAATAGTGCAGTCCTGTACGGGGTTTCCCGCGCCATCTCTGAGAATGCCTGATATGAGTACCGGCATACTACCTCCATAAAAAAACCGCCCGGAGGCGGTTTCTGTCATTAACTTATTGTTATTCCGGCTGATGATTTTTTCGTCACAATAACCAGCAGGTCACTGATTCGGGAAAATGGATAGCCGCTGCTGTTACCGTGTGTACTGACGCTGAAACTCAGCGTCATCCGTCCGCTCCCGACAGGCATATCCAGTGTTCGAGAAAAAACGGCCGGTACACCTCTGCTTGTCTGCTTGTAGATCTCCACCCCGTTTTTCCTGACAATCAGCGTACAGGCATCCCATACGTCGTTACTGGTCTGGCTGTCATACGCTGCCCCCTGAAAGGTAATCGCTGGAATGGAAACCTGTCGGTCAAATGACTGGTCATCTTCAATCACAACCGTCAGTGTCCCGTTGGCGTACCGTTTTTGACCTGTATTGGGTTCAAGAAAGTAAGGAAATTCCTTACCAGCAGCCTTAACGATATCCCCCAAAATACGCTCAGCCCGGAGCGTCCCCTTTATGGTGCAATTCTCCTCAATCGTCACATTATTGAGGGCACCAGAGCTCGCACTGATATGACCGCTGATATCGGCATTACGGGCGGTCAGTCTGCCGTCAGGCGTCAGCGTAAAGGTCGGCGGGTTCCCACCGCTGGTGATGCTCGGGGCCGTCAGATATTTGAGGAACACCTCGTTCATAAATATCTGGTCACCCTGCATCACGAAGGCGGGTGTTTCATTGCCATTTGCAGGGTTGATAAACGCGATACGATCAGCCGCTACCAGAAACTGGCTTATCTTCCCTTCTTCCGTGTCCTCCATACTCAGGCCCAGACCAGCCACATAGTGCTTCCCGTCTTTGGTCTGCTCTATCTTCACGCCCCACATGGCATTCCATTTGCCGTTCGCGTCCTGCCATTCTTTCGAAAACTCATCCAGCCGGCTGGCGTTGTCCTCCGTCAGCTCCACCTTCTCCAGCAGCTCTTTCCCCAGATGGCTTTCGGTGATTTCCCCTTTGAAGAAATCCAGGTAACCCGCTGCATCGTTGCTGGCCTGCCCTTTAGCCTCCACGAACGCCGATTTCCCGACCTGGTTCACGGCCCGGATATAGAAGTAATAATCCTTTCCGGGTTTTATATTCGCGTTTGCTGCAATCCAGTACAGCGCGGTGCCGAGATAACGCGCATCGGTTTCCACCTGGCGGATATCGGCAATCTGCGTATCCGTAAACCAGAATTCATACTGCACCGTAGGGTCGTATACCGCCTGGCGTGGGGTGGCTGTTATCTGAAAATAGCCGGGAGTCAGCTCAACATAAGAAGGTTCTGCCGGTGCGGCGATGCTGAAATCCGTGCTGGCCGGATCGCCCTGTTGGCCCTGGCTGTTCACCGCCCGCACCGTCAGGGTGTAACGTCCCGGCGTCAGGTTACGGAAAGTATGCTCCGTTTTTGTCAGGGTCAGGCTGCTGGCCAGCCGGTCGCTGTTATCTTCCGCTTTCACCGTCAGGCGCAGGGAGAAGTTAACCCCCTTAACCACACGCGGGGTATCCCATCGCGCCCGCGCCTGATACTGCCCCTCCTCTGCCAGAATCTCTGTGGTCAGGTGCTGCACGGCAGGCGGCGTATTCGTTATACCGGTGTCCGGTAACGGATCAAACGTCGCCCCGTTGTCCACGATGGATCCTTTCTCCGGAACATGCTGTACGGCGGTAATGGCATACGTGCCGTCATCGTTCTCCCGTATGGCCACACAACGAAACAGGCGCTGGCGCAGGTCCGGCAGTTTCAGCCCCCACACGCTGTACTCCGCCACGCCATCGGGTAACTGGCTGACGGTCACGCAGTCCGGGGCGGGGTGCGCGGTAACTGCGACGGTAACAGGCTGACCATCGCTGCCCACCAGGTTCATCACCACATTGCCGCCTGCCGGTATCTCCACCTCACGGTCCAGCGTGAGCGTGCGCGTAAGACTGTCGACCGACAGAACGCGCCCGCCTACGGTCACGCCGGCATAATCACTGTCACAGACCTCAATGATATCGCCGGGAACATGTCGCAGCCCTTCGGCTCCCACGGAGAAATCCACCGTCTGCGTTTCCAGCAATTCGGTGGTGACGGCCCATAGTCCGGCGCGGTGCGCCTGCCCACGGCTGGTACAGGCGAATGCATCCATCTTCAGAACGTTGCGACCGTAGCGCCGGATGGCAGCGTCGTTTTCCACCAGTTCGGTGGACGTTTCCCAGCCGTTATTCGGGTCGGTGTAACGGACCTCGGCGGCATTGTGGCGCTCTTTCAGTGCGCTGAAGCTGTAGATGAACGGCGCACCGTCAGCGGGCATCACCACATTACTCTGCGTATAGGTCCAGACTTTATCGGCGGGCCGGTCCTGCACAAACGTCAGGGTGCTGCCGTTCCAGACCGGCATGCAGCGCATCAGGGAACAGAAGTCCCCCAGCACGTCCCACGCTTTACGCTGGTCCGTCAGATACGCATTGCAGGTGATACGCGGCTCAGTCCCGCCAAAACCGTCAGGAACAGGCTGATCGCAGTACTGTGCAATGGCATACAGCGACCACTTGTCCACATCGGCAACACCAATGCGGCTTCCCATGCCATAGCGCGGGTGAGTCAGCATATCCAGCACACACCAGGCCGGATTATCTGTCCAGGCGGGTTTAAACGTCCCGTCCCAGAGTCCCGTATACGTCCGTTTTAAAGGATCGTAATTTGACGGCACCGGCACAATACGCCCGCGCAGGAGATAGTTTCGCGTGACCTGCTGGCTGCCGAACTGCTCCGCGTCCACTTTTACGCCGATAACAGCAGTATTCGGGTAACGTTGTTTCACATCGATGATTTCGGTATAGCCCGACCACACCGTTTTGTTCTGCAGCAGGTCTGTCGTGCTGTCATCAGTGAGGCGCAGCATGCGGACTTCAAACGGTCGGGGCGGTAAATCATCAATCACCACGGATGCCAGAAACTGCGTGGTCGTTTTCCCCGTAATGGTGATATCCCGCTCCACCTGCCACTGGCCATCCCGGCGAAACTGGATCAGCATCTGTACGCTGGTCGGGTTGCGGTCGCCTTTGGTACTGGTACTGACCAGCGACTGCACTCCAAAGGTAAAGCGCAGACGGTCCAGCGTTTTAGTGGTAATCGTGCGGGTAACCGGCTCTGACTTCTTCACCTCCACACCCAGCAGGGTTTCCGCGCCGGAGTCTTCGAACCCCTCCATCGCGGTCTGCTCATCCTCCCCCACGCGGTAAACCACGGTGACACCGTGAACCATCGCGTTACCGTCGCTGTCGAGGACCGGCGTTTTGTTAATTCTGACACTCTTCAGCCCGTCCACAGGGCCTTCAATCGGCCCCTCGCAGATGGCATCAACAACGGTCAGCATCTGACTGGATTTCAGGTCGTCAGGAGCCTCATGCGGCGTTTTACTGCTGCCACCACCCTTACCCATAATCTGTTCCCTCTGAAAAGACAGAACCGCCCGGAGGCGGTTCTATGTAAATACAAATATGCTGCAGTAAGTCAGCGACCGATAATCACCACCTGCCCCCCGCCACCTTCATCCCGTGTGCTGATTTCCTGGGAGATCGTGCGGGAACCGACCAGCATTTCACCGTATAACACCGGCAGGGCATTACCCTGCGCCACCATGTTGTCCAGCGACGAAAAATAGGTATTCTGTTTACCGTTATCGGTCTGCCTGGACGAGGGGATTTTTGCCTGCGGCGTCAGCATCTGCGCCACACCACCCAGCATCATGGCCGCCCCCAGTGAAAACAGAACCGAGGATGCCGAAATAGCACCGGCAGATAACGCTGCTCCCCAGGCTGCCAGTGAAGCCCCTGCTGTAAAAAAGGACGCGGCTATTGCCACTGCTCCCAGCACCACCTGGAACAGACCACCAGATTTCGCCCCAGCCATGCGTGGGACAATATGAATAATGGCCCCGTCCGGCAACGGCTCGTGCAGACGGGCTGACAGGCTGGTTTCATTCACATCCTGACCGGCGATGCGTATCTGATACCAGCCATCATTCATTTTCTTCCGGAAGCCCGGAACCTGCATGGCCAGCGCGTAAATGGCCTCGGCCCCCGTTTTTATACTGAGGTTGAAGCTGCGGCCAAATCGTTGTAAATCCCCGTGAAGGCAGACTCGTGCCATGCCCGGTGTCGCCATATCGAGTGTGTGCGGCGTTGCCATTTGTCGGTATACCTCTCGCGTTTACTGAGCTGGTCAGGAATATGGTGCAACAGTTCGCCGTCGCCGCAGTAAATCGCAGCATGGTTGGCAACCGATGAACCAAAACAACAAATCAGAATGTCTCCGGGCTGGGCCTCTGTGGCATTCACCCGGTAAAAACCGGTCGCCTCCAGATTATCCAGATACAGATTATCCCCCTGCTTCCACCAGTCCTCCTTCCGCGCAAAATCTGGTATCTCAATACCGGCCAGATGGTACGCATCGCGGAACAGGGTGTAACAGTCCGTCACGCAATGCTCAAATACCCGACCGGTGAGGAACGGCATGCAACGAAATTTGTATATCCGGTCATCGCAGACCAGCCACCACGGCAGGTCACTCTGCACCTGCAGGCGGCGATCAACATCGCTGAGAAACGGCAGGCCATCAGGATGGCTGTGTACCAGGGCCACCACATCGCCCGCCGCCTGTGCCTGAAGGTAATCTGCCGGATCCATGCGAAAATACAGGGTCGGTTCAGCGGAAAGATTCTGGCAGGGAAAATACCGCTCCCCGGCAGGCGTATTCACCACCCAGCCGCATGATTCAGCGGGCGCACACGAAGCAGCATGCGCCAGGAGTGTTTTGTTCATATGTGTATCCATCAGGAAAGACGGTTAATCGAGAGGAAGCAGCCGATGCGCGGCAGGTTATCACGCAGCTCGCAGCCGGTACGGCATTTGCTGCAGGCATCTTTTGCCGGGTCTGTCGTGGGCTTGTCAAACTCATCCGCCACAGGCGGCCCGATGTAACCACACTCATCAGAACGGTAGGTCCAGTTGCAGACATCAGCCAGCATGATCCGCGCCGGAAACACGCTGCCGTCCGTTTCGGTCGGTGTGGCCAGCACGAAGGTCGCCGTGGTGGCTTTCAGCTCAGACAGTTGTTCAATCACCCAGCGGCTGACCACTTCCTGTTCCGGGTTGGCCTCCGGATTGCCGCCTGTAAAGTTCACCGCATCGAGAAAACGGGCGTACACAACATGCCTTACCACCGTGGCCCCGACGAGGCTCTGCATATCTGCCGCAAGTCCCGTAACCATGCCAAACAGGTTCGACACCGCCAGCGTCGGGCGGGCGGTAGTCCCTTTCCCTACCAGGTCGAACCCGGTTCCCTGTATCGGGTAAACGTCATACTTCCGGCCCTGCCAGGTGATCGGCTCGCCATTCTCGTTCAGTTCATTTGAAAAATAGTAACGCTGGCCACCAAAGGCCGTCAGGTCGATTTCCCACAAATCAATGCGGGCCGACTGTTCGGTTTTCGTGGTTTCGTTGAGGGTGTTCTGAGGAATATCTTGCATAAGGATCCTTAAGCAATGACCTGCTCAAATTTACAGCTGAAATCGGAATACGTGACGTTGTCCGTAACAGACCACTCCCGGCAGACAACTTTTATCGTGCGGTTGTATTTTGGCGGTCGCCACAGAAAGGCTTTATATCCTCCGTGCTCGGCCAGAAACGCTTCAAGTGCGGTGCGGGAATTGTCCGACGTTATACGGAAAACAGGCTGGAAGTTAATTAACTGATGGTTGAGTCCGGTCGGGCGACGTTGCTCATAGCCATCCCCAAATTTTATGGTTGTCACCGAAGGGGAAACAGAAGACTGCATCCCCTCCCTGGGTGCCCAATGAAAGGTTTTCACTTATCCTCCCGCCAGCATGCCGCCATCACGTCCCTGAGTTCTCAGGATACTCATGACACGCGTGTCGACCATTTTGACCAGCATCTGCGATGCCTGCGGCCCTATCTGCCCGTTTTGCCCGTCATTCTGGATGGTAATGTGATACTCAGGTGAATAAACAATCCCCCCATTCATACCACTACCAGAGGAACCCGGGTCCCCCAGCGCCCTGACACCCAGTGTACCGTCAGTCGTTTTTGCCAGAGGCATAATGGCTTCCGGGCCAGCTTCACCAAACACGCCTGCCCCCTTTGCAAAAGCAAACAGGGTCGGGCTGTCATAGATGCCGTTACTGTAGGCACTTAATGAAGGTGAGTCATAAACACCGCCTTTCGCATTAAAACTAAAACTGCTGCCAAAACTGCTGATGGCCGTGCCGGTACTCGCCGTGGCTGCACCGCCAAAAAGACTGCCGCCGATGCCCATAATGGATTTCAGGATGGTGTTGGTAATCAGCGCCTGCGCTGCCATATCGACAAGATTTTTAATCACCGACTGTGTCAGGGAGGAAAATAACCCAATCATCCCGTCCCGGAGTGTCTGCGTCCCGTTCAGCATGCCGGTCAGCATGTTGGAGGTTCGCTCCTGGGTGGTTTCCATCAGGCCGATGGCGAGGCTGTTCAGATTCCCCTGCGACTTATAAAGCTCCACCGCCGTCTGGTACTGCGCATCAGCGGAATCTTTATCCGTCTTTTGCTTCAGCAGTTCGTACTGCTCTTTGTTGATCGCATCATTCTGATAAAACGCCTGCAGCAGTGACTGGCGCTCGGTCAGTTGATTGCGCAGTTCTGCCAGCGGATCAACCGTCCCGGCGATATCAATCAGAGGGGCAGACATTGCCGCTGCCTGTGCCTGTAACAGTTCGCGGGCCGTACTTTGTGCCAGCGTGATTCTGGCCGTCTGGTATTCCTTTTCATCCAGAAGACGGGCATCCAGGAGTGACTTCAACTCCTGACTCGCTTCGCGCTCTTTCGTAAGAGTTGCTCTGGCCGGCGCATACTGTTCTGCCAGTTCGAGGCGCTGTTTCTGATAATTTTCAGCATTCAGCAGCAGCGTCTTCTGAATATCGGCCTCGCTGGCTCCGTCAGCGCGGGCGGCTTCAAGGAGTTTCCTGGCGCTTTCCTGCTCCTGCAGGTTGATTCGTCCGAGACTGGAAGCATGCGCCGCTTCGATTTCACGCCGCAGTTGCTCATACTGGTTAACCTTCGCCTTTTGCCCCTTACCCGTATCCCCGCCTTCCCCGGTCCAGGGGGTATCGGGTTTATCGCTGCCTGTTTCATTCCCAGGTTTATCCGGCTTAGGCGTGGTATCGGTTTTCCCTGATTTAGCCTGTTCTATAGCCTCTTTGACAATTTTTTGCCGTTCTTTGAGGAGTTTTAACCCCTGCTCAACGGCATCCAGATCCCCTTTGTAGCGGGTTTTATCGTTCTGTACGCCTTTAAGTTGTCCGAACGGATCAAAGCCACTCAATCCATCAATACGGCTTTCCGCATCCTGAATTTCTTTAATCAGTTTATTTCGCTGAATAACCTGATTCTCAAACTGTTCATCAATGTCCAGTTGCTTCACATTGAGCTGGTTAAGCGACAGTTTTTTTAGCTCTTCATTCGTTTCAACAACAGCATTTTTCAGGTCAATCGCTGACTGGCGGGCATTCTTCGCCTGATTATGGAAATATAGCAACGCCGAACCGGCAAGCATCGCCGCCCCCACCGGACCGCCCACCAGTGCCAGCGCCCCTCTGGCCATACCTACTGCTGCAGAGACTGCGCGGGCTGAAACGGAAAGCTGTTTATTGGCAGCATTCAGTTGGCTCTTTGCCTGGGTAGAGAGCAGTGTCTGCTCGGTTTCCTGGCGGATTAAGCGGTTAAACTCGCTCTGGTAACTCACGTTAAGGCCAAATTGTCTGGCGCTTTTCTCCATTTCCCGATAACGCCCGAATTCTGCGTTATTCTGCGCCAGCGTGGCAGCGGTACTTTCCAGCGTTTTTCGCGCCATATCGGCCTGCGCCATCGCGCTGGCCCTGACCGCCTGCTGCTGCTCAACCCAGGCACCGATGTTCCCCCTGATACCTGCCGTCAGTTTTGTCGCCAGAACAGGAATCAGCGTATACAGCGCAACGTTGGCAACCGTATTAAAATTATCCGTCAGGCCATTAATGGCATCGGTAACGGTCTGAACACCACTGCGCAGCGGACCGTTTCCGCTCTGTCCTACCTTAATAATCAGACCTTCAAAAGCCGAAGTCAGGCTGAGAAGATCGCCGTTCAGGTTATTTACCCTGATTTCGGCCTGCTCATGCGCGGTCTGCGTACCGGTAAGGGCGGCAGTCAGCGACTCCACCTTCTCGCGGTTCTGCACCAGGATGGATGCCGCGCTGAGGTTTTCCACCCCGAACAGCTTTACGGCCTGCCTGGTTGACAGGTTTTTTCCCGCCAGGTTCTCCAGCGCCTGGCTCAGCCCGACAACAGAAGGCTTCAGGGTCTTATCGGTTCCCTTCTCCAGATTCAGGATCACGTTGCGCAGTGCGGTCCCGGCTTCGCCGCCTTTCACTTCTCGCTCCGCCAGTATCTGTATGGCGGCATTGAGGGTTTCAAAACCCACGCCAGCCTGTGCCGCTGCCACCCCGCCATTTTTAATCGCGGCAGCAGTATCGGCTATCTCCGACGAGCCAAATTTCGCGCCAGCAGCCAGCACGTTGATATACCTGTCGGCTTCACTGGCTCCCGCCCCGAACTGGTTTAATGACAGGGCCAGCGTTCGGGTGGCATCCGGAAGCGTCGTCCCTGCCGCCTGGGCCAGCGTTAACGCGCTTTTGGTCGCCGCAGTCAGCCCCGCAGAGGTACTCAGCAGTTCAGGCTTTGCCGAAGCCATCAGTTTAATGGCCTCGGCGGCCTGTGATGCGCTGTATTCCGTTGTGCGGCCCATTTCCTGCGCCGCCTGATCGTACAGTTTCATCTGCGCACTGGTGGCACCGGTGATAGCCTGCAAATCCGACAACGACTGGCTGTACTGCCGCGTGGTGCTGATAATGGTGCCCAGCGATAACCCCGCCCCGGCAAAACCTGCCAGCCTGCCAGCCAGCCCTGATACCGAAGCAGAAACACGCTTACAGGCATCCTCCGTCTTTTTCGCATCAGCCCGGGCATTGCGGTTAAACTGGCGTGACTGACTCTCAGCGCTGCCGTAGGCGCTCATCAGCTGCGATTTAAAGTTCGCTGCATTCAGATGCAGCCCAACGGCAAGAGAGGCAACGTCACCCATTACATTAATACCTTCATGACTGCCGCACACTGCGCATCCAGACTCGGATTCACGGCGGCGGTGGTGGATTTAACAGGGGGCGGGTTATTGTCAGAACCTTCTGGCGAAGGCTTTTTGAAAATGCCCTGTTTGAGGAAGAAAGCACGCCAGTGGAAAAGCGTGTCAGCCGGAAGCGCCGCAATTTTTGACGGGTCAGGCTCGCCCCAGCGGTCGGCCAGCCAGAAAATCAGCTCCAGCCAGGGCGAGTCACTCAGTTTTTTTCGGCGGTTTCCAGCTTACCGATGGCGTGCTTTTTCACTTTGTCGATGGCATCCAGAAGCGCAACGTTATCGTGTGCCGCCAGCAACTCCTTCGCCGTGGGTTTGTCTTTGGCTTTAATCGGCGAGCCGTCAGGCTGAACCAGGCTGTCGATAACAATCTGTACGCTCAGCTCAGACGCCATGCGGGCATTGCCAGAGGTCTGCGCCTCGATGAGTGCATCTTCATGATCAATAAGCTCAGCCGCCGTCAGCCGACGCAGGTAAACCTTTGTGCCTAAAATTTCAGTTTCAGTAGGCGTGGATTTCGTTTTGAGCAGTGCATTTTTCAGTGCGGAGAGGCTAAATTCAGACATGGTGTATCCTGTTTTTCAGACGAAAAAAAACCGCCCGGAGGCGGTGTGTAACGGGAAACGGATTACGCTCCGGCATCTGGCGCCGGGGCGGCAATCCCCCATTTAATGTTATTTTGCTTACCCTGCACCGTAATCTGGATAACTTCACTGGCAGGCGCCGTGATTTCGTTCATCTGCCAGCCTGAAAGCGCAAGGATCATTGAAGCCGTTCGTTTGTTCGGCAGCTCAATATAAAACTGAACTGTCTTACGCTGTTCTGCAGCATTGAGGAACGCGGTGAAATCTTCGTTTTCCGGGTCGTCAATGAATCCCAGCGATTTCTCCGGCCCTTCCGGCAGGTCTGACACCGACTGCTTACTCTTGTCCAGCAGGGTGGTGCAGTCGACAAATCCTCCCGTCTGACCTGTCGCGCCCAGTGCCTTACAGTTAATCAGGGGTTTCAACGCCGCTACAGCGGCACCTACCTCCCCAAACTTCACCACCGTCCCGGCAGGAAGCATTGCGTACTCAGGGGATGATTTTGGCGTGTTATTTTCATCAGCCATAATGATTCTCTCTTAAATAGTGGGCAGCGGTTGCTACCTGTTCTGAATGCCATTGCGGATTTCTACGGTCAGAATGCGCAGAACCTTCTGGACGTTGTAATCCAGTGCCGGACGGATGAACGGATCGGCAACCTGTTTAACCGTCCCGAACTCCTGGGCCAGCGCTTTCATGTAATGCTTTTTGCTGGGGCCAACCCGAAGGGTGACCACCGTATTTCCGCGACCTTTCCGGGTGGAAGAGCGAATTTTGATGGAATCACGCATATGCTCTGCAGAGGACGCATCGTCGAAGCCGGCATGTTGTTTCATGTCTTCTTCCACCACTTTCAGCGCCTCACGCCCTGCATCACGTAACACCTTCGTGCCGACCTTTTCACCGAGCGCAGTAAGCTGCCGCTCCAGCTCGTCCAACCCTTTTACGTCCATAGTGATCATGGTGAGGCGTCCCGGTAGTGAAAGGTAAAATCCCGCACGAGCCGGTACTGAATATTGCCGCTGGTCAGTACCGTTTTACTCTGCTGTATTCCACCACGGACCACATTCTGCACGGGAAAACCCTCCAGCTGGCCATGCACGATAGCGGTCCATTCCGCGCTTATTTTCTTATCCAGCTGTAACAGGCGGGTGTAGTCATTAAGCAGATGAATCGCTATCTGGAAGCGGCCCGCAATCAGACCTGTGCGCAACAGTCCGGCGTACAGCTCCGGATCGGAAATACACTGGTAAGTAATCCCCTCCTGCAGCTCATCAGTCAGGAGCAGAGGATAAACATCCAGCCCGGTCAGGCGTTCAAGTGCTGTCTTTAATGCCAGCTCGATCATGACGTGCGTCTGCCTCCCCTGTGATGATAATGCGGTCCGCAAGACGTTCGACGTTACGAACGGTATAAACCCGGTCAGACGTCGTTATTTTCCAGTCGATATCAATATTCAGGTTCGGATGAGTGGTAAAAAGACACGTTTCAACAACCTGCTGTTGATCCAGTGTGCGGACCTTTCTGCCCGATACCAGCTCGCGCTTCGCCCAGGCTTTCCCGGTCGCGACCAGCTGCTCCGGCAGATGTTCACCCAGCGGCCCCCGGCCGGATTGCATATACCCAATCGAAAGACGGCAGGTCATCTCTTCCGGCTTCAGGCTCATACGGTGTTCTCCTGCAACGGGAAAAGAAGATGCCGGACCGCAGCCGTCTCCAGCCACTGACCAGTGAAACCATTCAGATACGCATCCCCGACCAGGTACTGCATGGCCAGCTGGATATCTTCATCCGCCACAAAACCGCGTACCCCTTCCGGCAGCGCCTGCAGTTCGTCATCGCTTCCCACCAGTTTGCAGTAGTAGTCACGCTCAATACTCTTTTGCGCCGCCGCCACCATTTTAGTGAGCATGTCGTCATGCTCCGTGAAATCCGGCTCCAGACGGAGCTGGGTTTTCACATCATCCAATTTCAGTATCATGGTCATCGGCTCCCTTGCGGGGACTCAGCGCCTTTTCCGCATCTTCTGGCCATACCGCAATATGGCGTTCAACCAGTTTCTCTGCATACTCAACATCAAAACAGGCCGTATCACCGCGTGAATAACGATGATAGGGTCCCAGGAAAAAAACCGCTTTCCGCGCCACTTCTGCTCCCGTCAGGCCCGTGGCCCCGTTTGTTTCACTTCCGGTAAGATCAACACCTGCCTCACCTGAACCCGCTGCAGTATTCTGACCGTCATCCCCGTCCACTGTATTTTCCGGCGTCAGTTCATCCGGTTTTTTCACATCACCGGCTGCAGCCGCCGCTGCTTTTGCCGCTTTCGTTGTCATCGTTTTGCTCCTGAAAAGAAAAAACCCGCTGCTGCGGGCCTGGGGAATTACGTGCTATTACTCTGTGCGACCGTGGTCGCACAGAGTGCAGGACCGGTTAAAACAGCACTTTTGTCCCGAGAACAAGACCTTCCGGATGACGGAAGCCGATATCGTGCTCCGTCACCACGCGGATCAACGACTGGTTACGGGAGAACGCGGAAACCAGATTGCCATCCCCGTCCTGGTAGGAGGCTTCCTGCGAGAACGACACCTTCATGTTGCCGTCTTCACCGATAACCACGTCATTAAAGTCAGCGAAGTAAATTTCTGACTCTTTGCCGCCGTCACCGAGGTTTGCCGGGATAGCGCTGGTACGCTGAATCTGAAATCCCTTCAGGATCCCCTGGGCCATTTCCGGGTAGACCTTGTTACCGTTACCGTCGCGCAGACCGAACAGTTTCATGTAGGTACGGTTCGACATACCCCAGCCGCAGCTGATCATGTTGCTGTTGCCGTCCATCGCCATCAGGATGATGCTGTCGAGATAGGTATCAATCGTCTGCAGATTAACCTCTGCAGCAGCTTCCCACGGAAGCAGGCGGTTCCACTCAGTTGCCCGCGCTTTCATACCGACAGGCGTATCACCGGTACCGTCATCACGCATAAAGGCTTTATCTTCACGAACAGAAATCGCGGTCAGAATATCCTGCAGGACCAGCTGCTCCACGTTGTAGCCAGCACGACCAATCAGCTGGTTGGAGATTGGCACCATTGCAATCATGGTTTTCGCAGTGAGTTTCACATCATCAAAGCGGGCCTCTGATACTTTCGCATCCTTGCCTTCCCCGGTGTAGCTCGCCGTCGCACCACCGGCCAGACGCGGCAGCGCCATATTGCCGTTCGGCAGCGGAATGGAGCGCGCGCCCAGCTTACGAACGATGGTGCGATCGCGCAGCAGTTCGATCATCTCGCTGTGAAGGTTTTGCGGAATAAGAACGCCACCTGAAGCGGCGGCAGTGTTGATGGCCATCGAGACAGACTGGTCATTCAGATCTTCAGCTGCAAATTTTGCAGCGTCCTGGACGTTACCCTGTGCTGCCGCAATCGACATCACCAGACGGGTCATTCCTGCGCCGGTATATTGCTTTGGCTCTGCTTTAACGCTGATACCAGGAGCCTGCTGTGTGGCTTTAACCGGTTTGGCGACAAGCGCTGCAGCACGTTCAGCCGCTTCCAGACGCTCAATCTTGGCGCTGATATCCGTGAACTGCTGCTGCAGGCTGGCAAATTCGGTTAACTGCTCCGCTGTCAGCGTACCGCCACCAGTTTCTACTGCCGCCAGTACCTGAACCTTCTGATTAATACCCGCACGTTCACGACGCAATTCTTCAATATGATCCATGTTTTTTCTCTCTTTTTGGCATAAAAAAAAGCAGCCTGTTGGCTGCTTTCTGGTAATGACGCGTTAGCGCCGGGTTACATTCTGGTTTGCAGGTCCATCGCGGCTGCCTGCAACTTTATGGAAGTGGTTTGTTGAGGTTGTTTGTACTTTGCTGCAATGGCATTAATCGCAGACTGAGGATCCGAAACTTCATCAGCAAGACCAGCAGAAATGGCATCAGCGCCGAAGTAAAGTCCCGCCTGGGTATCGATTACTGCCTGCTGTTTAAGGCCACGATACTCAGCAACAGAGGAAATAAATGTCTCGTACATATCGTCGAGCATTTTGTTGAACATCGTCAGAGCCGATTCACTCAACGCGGCATGTGACGTGCCATTATTCTTGTTATCTCCCCGGTAGAGTGCAGTAAATTTTACGCCCATGATCTCTTCCAGCTTTGACGTATCCAGGTGCTCCATGATCACCCCGATAGAGCCAACGCCACTGGTCTGACTGGCGACAATCTTGCTGCAGGCCGACGCGATAAAATACGCGGCAGAGAAGGCATTAAAGTTCACAATAGCGGTGATCGGTTTCGTTTCTCGCGACTGATAAATATAATCAGCCAGCTCTTTGCACCCTGATGCGTGACCGCCACCGGAATTAATATCCAGAACGATTTCACTGATTGATGGGTCATTTAATGCCGAATGCAGCTGGCTGCGGATTCGCTCATAGCTTGTCAGTTCGGTACACATCGCTGTAATTTGCCCGCGCCGGGGGACCAGTATCCCGTGAACAGGTATCACAGCAATATCACTGGCTGGCTGAAGCTCTTCCGGGGATGGCGAATCATCCGGATTAAGTGCCATCGTAATGACCGGATCCGTCACCGTTCCCTGAATGCGGGGAAGCAATACCGCCTTCACGGCGTCCATCGTCTGTTGTGTAGCGTAATGAGGAACGCCAAAGACCATCTCTGCCAGATGCGGCAGATTAATTAATTTTGTTGTCATGAGATATACCAGGTCAGCCCGCAGCGCGGGGAATAATCAGGCTCTGGCCAGAATAGTTTCGATTTCTGCCAGTTGTTTAGCTGTTGGCGCGTTATTGCCAGGTAAGATTTGTTTACTGTCGACCATATTCAGAGGCGTCAGGTATTTATCCCCTCCGGCGATGGGAGGAAGGTTCTCCATGCGGCGAATGTCGTTAACCGATAACCAGCCCCACTGGCGGCCTAATGCATAAGATTCATAGCGTGACTTCTGATCCCCGCGCAGCAGGCCAGAAACATTGAATTCAATGTACAGATCACCGCGCTCGCTGGGTAAAAGCAGATCGCGCATTAATGCGCCTTCATGGCGCTTCAGCCAGGCCAACAGCGTGTACATCACAAACTGCAGCCCCTGGTGCTCAATGTTGTTATTCGTGGCTTTCGCCAGCATCTGCACCATATGAGGCGGGATTTTATAGAGCCGGCACACTTCCTCCACGCCCCACTGACGGGACTGCAACAGCTGCGCTTTCTCATTGTCCTGAGATAACTGCTTGTAGCTCATCCCTTCCTGAAGCAATGCAACAGAGAAGGCGTTTCTGACGCCGGAATATCTGTCCGTCCACTTTGCCAGCAGGCGGTCGATAGCATCCTGGCTTTTGATCGTCGGAGCGTCTTTTGGACGCTCAATAACGCCGCTCATCGTTGTACCACGGCGAAAGACCTGAGAAGCATGCTCTTCCACGGCGAGGTTTAGCCCAAGAACGTCTGCGTTCGTCTGGATTGGAGAGCTACCGATATAACCATCCAACGAGAAAACCTTCACATGATGCATCATGCGCATTGGCAACGTTTCGCCAATTTCGGGGAGTTCATAATAGGGCATCCCGTCAGGCCCTTTCAGGACGATGACTTTTTTGGGATTAACCGGGATTAATTCGCGGGGATATCCTTTCCCGTCCCTGTCGATGATCGAGTAGCAATTCCCCTCCAGCCCGAGCAGGCCCTGTTGCTGCTCAAAGTATTCAAACGAGGTGTCTTTTTTATTGGGCTGGGAATGAATCAGATCATAAACAGGGTGGTCAGTCGCCCGTTCACGACCTCCGTTAGCGCCTCGCCTGTAAAGTTCACACGGCAGCTGCGCCACCGATTCTGCCAGAAGCGTTACACATGCCCGGACCGCCGATAACGCCATTGCGGTTTCAGAAGTGATAACGATCCCCGCCTTGCTCTGGCTGGAACTCACACCACCCAGCATCGCCTGCCAGAAGCCACCACCAGACTGAGATTTACCCCGAAACATCTGGGGAATGAACATTATTCACCCCCTGATTTAATTACGCTGGCAGACATTGATTTCGCGATTAAAAATGACCACAGCAGGCAGATTGAACCGCCAGTAATAAGCCCGGCTGCAGGTGAAATAAGCCAGGCACCGGCAGACAGTAACGCGGCTCCGGCGAGGCCGATAAAAAAACTTAAAAACGTCATTAGCATGCTACATCTTCCTCGTCGTAAACGGATGAATTACTCGCCCGGCTATTCAACATTGCCCGTCCGATTGCCATAATCAGCGAAACCGCGCCATCGATTTTGTTTTCGTTCTGCTCTTTGATGGGTTTAACCACATCGTCATTACCGGGCAAATACTTCCCGACGACGTTGCTGATACACCAGCTCATAATCGGGTTCCCGTCGTGATGAAAGCGGCCTGACTCAATGGCGGCTTCCAGCTCCTTCGTCGGATCAGACATATTGGTGTAGTTCTGAACAATAGTGATCGGATTAAGGCTTTCATCAGCCAGATCATGTGAAAGCCCCGTCGCGCCGAACGGGTCAATCGGTGACTCACTGACTGGGTTGAGCTTGTTTGCCGCCTTGGCCTCTTCAAGGATGTAGCGGTAATCAACTTCAGCGCCATCAGTAACTGTAAGCAGTCCCATTTCAACCCATTTCTGAAATCGCTCCGCAGTACGACGATCTTCGTTCTTTTCAACGCTGAATACTGCGTCGTAGGGAACCCAGAAGCGGGGAGCAACGCTGTAGTAATGTGTCTTGCCGTCAATTTCCCTGGTGAACAACCGCGCCATACTGTTCATATCCAGCTTGCGCGCCAAGTCGAAAGACAGAACACATGGCTGTCCTTCGAATTGCTCCAGCGTAAGTGTCTTATCCTCACAGTTCTGCCAGGAAACCAGGTTGTAGAAAGCGGCACGGGCTGCAACCCAGATGTTGAGGTGTTTAGTTTTAAATACACCAGCCTGACGGGCGTTATTAATAGCTCTCTGTTGCTGGCTGAGGAGAAAGTCACGATAGACCGACACGCCCATATTCGGGTTAGCTTTTTCCAGCACTTTAGGATCGGTCCAGTCATCCCCCTCGTCGACGGTGTATATCACGCCGAACAATTCCTCATTCGGTACTGTGCCGTTCAGCATCTCAATCACTTCACGCCGTTTGTCGTAGCATGGACCCTCAATGTTGTAACCCGCCGTCGTGATCGCCCACATTAGTGGTTGTCGCCGCGCCCCCATACCCGTCAGCATAGTGGTGTAGAGCGAATCTGTGGGATGTTCGTGATACTCGTCAACAATCGCACAGTGCGGTGAAGCGCCGTCCCCAGGGTTACCAATCAGCGGCTCAAAACGCGCGCCATCTTCTGGCCGGTTCAGGTTGGACGCATTAACTTCAATCCCGAACGCTTCCACCAGCAGCGGGGTGCGCTTACACATCAGACGAGCTGGTCTGAATACTTCCCACGCCTGTTTTTCAGTTGTGGCCCCGGAATATACTTCAGCGCCAAACTCGTTATCACAGGTAAAACAGTACAGCGCCACACCTGCCGAAATAGCTGATTTCCCATTTTTACGCGGTATCTCCGTGTAAACCTCGCGAAATCGTCGAAGCTTCGACCCTTTCTGGACCCAGCCAAAGGCGCAGCACACAATAAACAGTTGCCATGCCTCCAGAGTGATCGGCATCCGCTTGAATGCCCACTCTCCTTTTGTATGTGGCAACAACTGGATAAATTTCGCGGCCTTTTCTGCCATGTCTTTATCGAAGCGGTAACGAAATTTCTTACTCTTTTCAGCCGCCATGTCATCGATATGACGCTGGCAGGCCTGAATGACAAACTGGCACGCCGGAATTTTCCCCCGCACAACGTTGCGGGCGTATTGATTCGCGGCGTTTACGTTGGGGTACGATTTCCGGCTCATGAGTTGATCATCTTCAGGAATGGGTTAGAGGTTTTCTTCTGTCCGGCAAGGCCGATTAGGCGTTGTCGACTGCTGGGATCAAGGCCAAGCATGGAGCCGGTAGAGCTCATCTCCGATTCCTGCTCTTTCTTTGCGGTTAGCTCAGGGTTTTTTATCTTCCCCCCCATAGCACCAGTGATAGTCAGCCCTTCTCTGGCGATATTTTTAACCGCCCTGCGCCAGAACTCATATGCAACACACCAGCGCTCAAGTACGGCAAGATCGGTAACACACAGTAATCCCTGTCCACATAATTCTTTCGTGGTCAGTTCCCACATGACGGCCGCCATTGGCAGACCATCATCCTCAGAAAACCAGTCAGGTGGTGCCACACCTTTAATCGGAGTGAATACAGGTTCCTCTTTATTCAGGGCTCGTTTGCCGGGGTTCCCTGCCAGCTCCTTGCGCGCCGTTGGCTTGGGGCGACGCCCGGAACGCCCCGCCGTTCCAGCCATAAGCGACACTCCTGGTTAAATTTCATTTTTCGCGGGTATAAAAATACGAGGAAGCGGGCAGTCCTAAAGCGCGAAAGGGGTCAGGGATTTTATCCCCCCCTCCCCCTTGAAGATGACAGCAAGAAAGCATGCAAAAGCAGATACTGGTCATCCATCAGGATGTTCAGCATAGTGTCTTCAGTTATTCTCAATAAATAAACGATGGAGTCTAAGAAATGGATAAAACTAGAAAATATGATAGAGCCTTACAACTTGAGATCCTCAACGCTCTTATAGATTGTGCTCCTAACTCTTTAAACAAGGCACAGGAGCGAGACCTCATTGAGAAGTTTGATAACTATGATCACTTTGTGGCGTGCATGCTATATCTTGAAATGCATAGTCTTGTTTCTACACCTTTCGTACGCAGCGAAACAATGGCTGGCGTTGATTTTATCTTCAACGCCCCATACTGCAACATTACAGAGAAAGGAATTGATTTTCTTCTTGATGATGGCGGCTTAAGTGCAATCCTTAAGGTTCAAACCGTTCGGTTACACAATGACACGATTGTTGCCCTTGAGGATATAATCCGTGTCGCAAATATATCTGAAGATCAGAAGAAGGGATTGATTTCAAAACTCCGAGAGCTTCCGGGAGACGCCATAAAACATTTGACCCTACAGTTACTGACTCAGGGGGTTCTGAATCTGCCGAACGCACTTCGACTAATTCAAACAACCCTCCAGTAGGGCTAAACTCGTCAGAGGGGCGAATTAACTCAAATTTGCCCCATCCCAGTGTTTTACTTAAAAACACCCAAAATTCCTTCCGGGTATCTGCATGAATGTAGAAACAGTTCTTATGCATTACAGCAGTGAATATTATCATCGAATATGTTCTCTTGCTGTCTTCGCTCTGTGGCATTCCCAGCACAACGACTCAAGATTGGAATCGTCATCAGTGCCGCCATGAGCTTTTGGGATGATGTGGTCAACGCTGGTCGCTTTCTTCGCTATCTTCTGCCGGCGATGGTTCTGACACAGGTATTGATCACGCTGTAGGACACGCTCCCGTATGATTTCCCAGAGCCGACCATATCCTCGATCCTGTCTGCTCTTACCTGCCTGATAGTTTCTCCAACCATCACCAACATGCTGTTGTCGGTGTTGGTCACAATACCCACTGGCATCGTTGGTGATTGCCGCACATCCTTTGTGCCGGCATGGACGCTTAGCTCGGGCTGGCATCGGTATTGTCCTGTCTGTTGAATAAAGTTTTTGTCGTACGCGGAAAGAAACTGGAAACGGCCACTAACGGAAAATTTTCATAAATAGCGAGAATCTGCGCGGTCGCCGCCCCGTAACAGGCCGGAACACCGGAAAGGTCCCCGTAAATGAGAATGAATATCGTTTTCTCTAGATAATGCTTAGAACAGGATCATCTACCGGTATCGGGCCAGTCCACAATTCAGTTGGCCGTGCAGATGTGTTAATCAGTCCTAGCTAATCGCACCAGTTCATTGGGGGGGACCGGATTTGGCATGTTCGGTGAGGAACTGGTCTTGCAGCGCTCCCCAGTCCGGTTTTGCCATGGTTCTATTCCTATGGTTCAAGCCATTAAAAAAGCCACCCGAAGGTGGCCTTTGTGATGGCAATGAAATTGTTACCTTAAGAAAGCAATTATTTATCTAGGGCTGCCTGTATTGCATCTGCCAATGCTTCAACTTTTTTCGTTACATGCTCTAAATCGTAGCCTGATTTCACACCAGCAATCGCAGTTGCGGATGCAACCGTTGCTTTGGAAATTTCAAGAGCTGCCTGGACAGCCAGTAAGCGTTTTCTATCTTTTTCAGCTGGTCCGTTTCCGAAATATCCCTCTAACATAGTAACTCCTTATCTATTATCAACATGGTATGTATGGCATAGATAATTTGATGTAATTTCATAGCAGTTTCAACATGATTATCACAGACTTTCAGCGTATGCCTGCTGCAATCAGTATGATGATGACAATAAAAAAATCGTCAAAAACCGATTATCTAGCTTGTTTCATTGCTTTTTTTTCTGCGGCCAAGGCAGTGATAGCTTCAACTCTTAGCTGCCTTTCATGCCTTTCTATGTACCATTCTTGAATAAGTAGCTCTAGTAGACCGATAAGCATTTCCGCTTCGTCTGGATCAACATCAACGATCACGTTAATGTCATTTTCCATATGAGCACCAATATTGCCAATATTGCGAATAGCATCAATGGCTTTCCACATACCAGATTCTATCTGGCCCTCAATGGCTTTTATCTCATCGACCAATCTTGCTGGTTTGACATTCCAAACATTCCTGATCATCCCCTGAAGACATCGACGCGAGAGTGTCGCTGATGCCTTTGGCGAGAGGTCTTTAATCAAAACGGCTTCTTTGTAATCTGCAAGTATTGGGGCAGGAACATAGTCAGGAAATTGTTTGTATTGTCCATTTGGTCTGTTTACCCAAGATTCGATTTCCTTAGTTGCGTGGTAGAAACCTCCCACAAGCTCTGCAGATGAAACCCTCGAGGCATATGTGAACTCTTTGCATTCAGGATTTGGGCAAACATTAACCCATGACTCAAACACCAGCGCTCCATACTTAGTGTCAGCACTAATAGCGAATTCGTTATCTTTCTTTTGAATTTTTTCGAAAACTGAAAGATGCCCGCAATATGGGCACTGCCAAGAAGACATAGAAACCTCCACATGTATGTGAAGGTTAATATATTTCAATTCATCGTATTAATAAACGAGCAATAGCTACTTAAGGCACTGATTAGCGATGAACTCCTGTAATGTCCTCAATGCTGCCTGGTCATTGATGATTCCTGAGCGGATACCGAGAACGTTTCGTCCAGCAACTGGAGAGAGTTCGATGGCGGCATCATTGCCCATGCTGGAGGAGCTGGTGGTTTCGGTTGAGGCTGGCACTGGACACTTGCCTTTGACGTACACCCGCCCACCATTATCAAGCTTGCGCTGCAGAGCAGTATTTTCAGCATTCGCATCTGCTAATTCCTTCGTGTATTTAGCATCCAGTGCAGCAACTTCTCGCTGCCTAGTTGTCATATCTGTAATGGTAGTGTTAGCCAAATTCAGAGCCTGAGTTTTCTCATCACGCTGCTTCTTGTATTCGGTGGCGTTATCGCGATAGTGATTAACAGCCCAGCCAAGTGATACGATGATGCAGATGACCGCACCTAAGATAATTGTGGATAGTCGACTCACAGGCCTATCCCCCAGCACGTCAGCGCGCTTTCCTGGTCTCGCCTTTCTACCTGCCCATAGCAGCCATTTTTCTGGCCTTTGGTCAGACGACAATCGCGGCCACCGTCTTTAATCCACCAGCGGATCGCTTCACAGGCTCCTTTACGGTCGCCAGCATTGATGCGCTTATAGAACGTAGACGGGAAGCATTTTCCGGGACCGATGTTATACGGACAAAAAGATGCGATCCCGGCTTTCTGTGGTTCGGTCAGTGGTACCTTGATATTTCGCCCAACCCACGCCAGCGCTTTATCGCGTTCAATGGCGTTTACCTGGGCACATTTCTCTGCTGACAGCTTCATGCCCTGAACTACCGGCTTACCATCAACCATCGTGGCGCCACGGCAAATGGTCCATATACCAGAGCCGTCCTTGTACGCTGTTGTGCTGTTACCCTCTTTCTCATCCAGAAACTGATCGAGAATCACGGGCGCGGAAGCCCCGGCAAGAATCAAACCAACGACCGCTGCGCTCAGTTTATTCTTCAGCTTTGGTGACATTACCATTAAGCCGGTCCTCCCTTTCCTTTTTCCTGTAATACCAGTTCACTGCACACGTAATAACAGTGCATGCGATACCGACAATAATTGCCCAGTCGCTCAGGCTTAACCCTGCAATTCTGTCGGCCAACATCCAGGACACCTCTTTTGCTGTTTTAGCTGTTTCGGCATATGCCTTCGCTGATACACCGCAGCCGGTCAGCGTGGTTCCTGTTCCATATGAAAGTCTGCTGTAAATGGTGCTCATTCTGGTCATAGCCTCACCTCCGATTCTTCGGATGGCGCTGTGTGTGATTAAAGGGTCAGGCTTCACGGGCTGGATTTATCAACAAAGCACGTAGCGGATGATTCCCGTGAGCCTGAAATGAAAAAGGCCGCCAGTTGGCAGCCTAAAAATGATGTTTGATAATTTTTCCATCGAGCAAGGTTAGACTAGCCAATTACAGTAGCTTGCTCTCCAATTCAATTCCTGATCTACTACTTGGTTCTAGCAACCAATGAAAAAGGATAGATCGTGAATAATGGGAAAAATGAACGATTCAGAGTGTACTTATCCAGTTTTGATGCGGATATTGCAGCACTAACAGAAGCCTGTAAAAGTATCAGCAACAGTCTTAACTCTGTTTTGGAGAGCACAAAAAGAGAGGGGTTTATAAACCCGATTCAAGTTTTCATAGATTCTTTAACACTGAATCAGCCCGAAACACATTCTAATATCTGGGTAGCCGTTAATTCATCATGGCAGATTGCAGAAGAAGCCAGGCTAAAACTTGAGAAATTTGGTTATAAGACTGGTGAAATTATTTAAATATCCTCCGGCATAGCCGGAGGTTTTTCTGATACGCCTATAAGGCTCTGTTTCCAGTTGCGTCCTAACAGGCGCATACGATCTTACATATACATCACACTTCGTTACTTATGACCCGTGAACGGGCTACCCGGATAAATGCGCCAAACACCACACCGTAATCGGTTCCGGTTAACAGTTCATAGACACTGGCCCCCGTCAGGACACCACCAGCCAGCCCAGTACCGGAAATCGGATCGGGCATTTAGCCCCCTCTAAATTGCTGTGAGTCCTCTCAGGAATGAGGGGAATAAAAAAAAGGCCGCCATGCGGCAGCCTCGAAGTAAGTACGGTTGTTTACAATGGTGGAGAGAGAGGACCTTCTAACACCTCTGCTTCACCGTTATGGCAAATGTCATCGCCTCTGGTCAGATGCCAAACACCTGTGATTATTTTCCCCGTTTCCAAGTCATCAACAGTGTCATTCGTGTAGTACGCTACCTGTACAACACCGACATGCTGAATCCAGTAATACCCTTCTTTCATAAGCTCCTCCGCGATACTCAGCAGATAGTATAGAGCAGTACAAATAATGCTGTGGTGCAGGAAGCCACAACTTAATCTTTGCTATAAAGTAATTTCGAAAGATGACGATAATGGGTAATAAATGTAAGGCCGGAGGAACCACCATGAGCATGACAGTTAGCACTTTGGGTCAGGACATACTGCAAAGCACAGTAAAACAAGCACCTTCAAGTACTGGCAACTCTGTTTCACAACAAATTCAAAACCTGAAAAAACAAATTGGTGAGTTGACAAAAGAACTCAGCGCCATGGGTTCAAAAATAAATGAAGTAACCTCCGAAGATGAGGCAAAACTGCTTAAACAGCAGATGGAGATGATTCAAAGGCAAATCGAGTCTATGTACGCAAAAATTGCTCAATTACAAAAACAAGAAGCAGAAAAAAACCAAATGGCGTCGGGTGCATTACCTACGGTAAGTGACAAATCAAGTTCGAACGTTGCAGGGAATAATACTAAAAATATTGATGTCTACGTTTAGCAGTGACCCCCTATCATTTTTCCTCTGAGTTAGAAACGAAAAAGGATTGTGAGAACTTGTTTTCGAGTTAACGATTTCAGATCGGCGATATGACAGGGGTACTGGTGCTATGCACCTCGCGAATACCCCTGTCGTATCGCCGGAAACCAAAAACCCCGCTGTGGCGGGGTTCTCGTTATGTTCAAATTGTTCGCTTTTTGTCGCTGCCATAGTGGCGCAGCTCTGCCAAGCATGAATAAATTATCTGATTTTCTGGCCCGTTTTCAACACCATTATCAAAAAATAGCATCAATAGCTAAAAAATGATTTCAGTGAGTCTATTCAGATAACAGTTTGCGTGCTTCCAAAAAGACCTTTGCTCTGAATATTTCCAGGCACCAGCGCACGCGCTTTCTCGCCTCCCCATCAGTTAACCATGGCGCAATCGCCTGCAACTCCCGGGTTATGTCTGAGATTTTTTTTCGGGTGGTGTAATACTGAAGACCGACCACATAAACCGGATCATTAATATCCAGCGCCTGCAGTACGCATTGCTCAACAAAATCGACATCATCATTATGCAGGGCTTCATCAATCACACTAGCGGATGACTGCGGCCAGAGAATGCTATGTGCCCTGTTCATTGCCTGCTGTCCACGGAATCCCTCTTCTCTCGCCTGATTTAACGCAACAGTGAATCGCTCTAACGCCTTATCTGACCAAATCCGTCCTTTAATAACATTCCAGCATGCATGACTTCGCAGCAAACGGGGTGCAGTTTTTCCTCCCACACCCTCGCCCCATATAGTGAGCAGGGATTTAATCCATCCGGACTGGATCCCTGTAAGGAGAATACATTTACCCAGCCAGCTTTTGCGTGGAGCAGAAGCCGCTTTACCCAGCGCTTCCAGATGATTGCGGCGTTGACGTGGTGTCATCCTGTTCTTCTCCTTACGCCAGAACGCCGAGCCCATAAGCCCGGTCCAGCACTCTGATAATCATTACCGGCTGAGGCACATGCTTTCGCTCAAACTTCACCGGGTCGTTATGTAGTTCTGTATGGCACTGACGACACAAGGGGATCGCGAAAATATCATGCGCCTTCGTTGCCATCCCTCCCTGCCCCCAGCCGATTAAATGGTGTGGGTCATCTGATGGTTTGCCGCAGCATTCGCAGGGCTGTGTTTTAATCCATGCAAGATATCTGGGGTTCGCCCAACGGATCCTCTTCGGACGTTTCATATAGGTTTGCGGGGACTCGGGATCTACCAGGACACCGACTACGGGTTTAATCGCTGGAACTTGCGCTGGTGGCATGTTCACGGTTACTGCGTTGGCTCTGGCTGTAATGATGCTGGTGGCGGTTACACCCGGTTCGATATCGCATTCACGCATGACTGAATGATGCTCTTTCGAAGGAATACGTAGCGACCGACTGGCTGCTGATTCGGGAATTGCGTCGGTAACTCCCATTCGAACCGCCCACCAGCAAAGCTCAGCCAGCGACAACTCTCTGGAAGAATCCATATTTAGCGCCACCATGATGCTGTTAATAATCCAGTTAATAACATTACGTCTCGCCAGCTCTGCAAGTTGTTCGCTGTAGTGGTCACGCAGATGGTTATCACAATGTCCACACAGGAGAACCGATCCGGGTTCATGACGCAGAGTGGTTAACTCGTGATAATGGTAATTGCTGTGTGGCCACTGGCAGCAGCTACCGCCATAACGCAGAAGCCAGTAATCAAGACCACTAAAACCACCAGCAGCCTTTATAACTTTTTCATCCTGGAAGAACGGCCACAGGGATTCGTCACTGGCCAGCGGCTGGCGAACGTCAGGAACAGGGCCTGCAGGCAACCTTTCCATGCTTGCAGGCTGACTTTCCACCAACACACGTTCACAACTGAATAATGACATCAGCTCGCTGCCCGGCTTGAGCAGCACAATTCCAAGCTCACGTGCAACCACGGGTTTAAGCAGCGCCCTCATTCTGCTATCTCCCCGATAATTATTTGTCCCTTCTCTCCCCATAATTTAGTGACACGTGAATCCCAGATGTGAGCGTCATCTTCGTAAATAGCATCCATCAGGGCTTTCATCATATTGTCGAAATCAGGTTTAGTCTGGTGTGGTTTACCGTTGAACTCAGCCCGTTTCTTTTTGCCCCAGCTCGCCGGCATCGGAAGAATGAAGGTGACGTGTGAACCGCTTTCCGGCAGCTCAACACCCTGCAGACGAACTTCATCACAGAAAGCCCGGTAACGCAGAACCTCGGGACGCTTTTTCCATTTGTCAGCGCGCGTCATTCTGGGCTTGCCCATTGGGGTGATATCGTAGACTTTCACATTCACCTCCAGATCCGTTGTTGCCAGGTTCTCTCCTGACGCGGAGGCTTAGATGCTTCTGGCAAGAACGCGCTGATCGTCCAGTGAATGAAGTCATTATCCAGACTACGCTCTGTCTTAATCTGCTTTGCGCGATAGCGGGCTTCCAGTTCATCAGCCTGCTCAGTGGTGAGTTGAGTATGTTGAAACCAGCTTTTCTTCATAACGCACCTCTGGATGCGGCAAAAAGAAAATCGCTGGCGTTAGTTAACGTCAGTATGTGGGATTGCTTGAATTGATCTTGCGCCATGGGCTTTTCTCCTGTGGCGCAGCAGGTATAGGTTGTTCAGGCCTATGACGGGAGTGTAACAGATTTTTGGGTAACGCGATAACCAGCCCTTTCCAGCATCTGAGTAAACAACGTAGGTGTACCAATAATTTCATTATCCTGAAGAGGCAAAAATGACACCATGCTATCGCGTCGGTACATCAGGGCGCGCTCACACTCAGGAAATGATTGCAGCCTGGCAACGATGACTCCATCGTGACATCTGATGACTGCGTAGCCTTTTTTGGGCAATCCTAATTTTTCTTTCACTTAAACTCCCCCATGCAAACGGGATAAAAGTAACACCCAAAATAATTAATAAAACCAGTCGTCAGCACTTTCCCAGGTTTCCTGGAGGATAGTCTCTATTTTCTTTTTATCTTCCTTGTCACCACCAAGAACACTTAAGCCATCAGAGCCTGTACGACGTATGCTCAGGCTGCAGTTCTCATACTGATTACCCAGCCTTTTAAGTAACTCTTTCTCCAGCGCCGGCACTGCTCCCTTTGGAAGTTCTTTAGTACGATCAATGGTGAGTTCAACTTTCATATTAGCCTCCACTGCATATACTGTATATTTGTACAGTACACCGATACATTGAAATGATCAATGACTTAAGAGCACAAATTGTTAACCTTAGCCTATAAATGAGATGCAAAAAAAACCCGCCGAAGCGGGTTCAATCCAATGCGGACTTGTTGTTTTGACACCATTGTAAGTATTGAGATATCAACGTCCTTAAATTTGGATAACTGCTTTGATTGGGATTGATTGCGCAACTTTCATATGCTCGTCTCCCCCTGCAACTTTTTCAGGTTCTGTCTAACATACCCAATCAAAATAACAACTGTGTCAGGTATCCCATAATAATCGCCATGCCCAAAATAACGGTCAGAAATGCAGCAATCAAGGGTGTTTTGAACATTGATTTAAGCAGTATTACTTCCGTCAGACTAGCTCCTGCGCTACCAATAATCAGAGCCATTACTGCTCCCGTTCCCATGCCTTTATCCATCAAGACTGATGCCAACGGAATTACTGCCTCAGCACGTATATACAACGGTATTCCAATAATTGCACTTAGTGGAATCGCAAACGGATTATCATTCCCAGCATGAGCAGCAATCCACTCTGCAGGTATAAAACCGTAGATAAACGACCCTATAACAATACCTAACATCAGATAAGGTAATACATCTTTAAATTGAGTCCAGGCATCCTGAAATGCCAGTCGTATCGCACCAGGCTCTCTTACTACACTTTTCGGGAAGAATTGTTTATTTGTTTGGCCCGTCTCGCAGCTCAATTCACAATTTGTGCCCCGAAATGCTGAGAAACTCTTAAACGTTTCTTGTGGTTTAGAACAACTATTAGCCCCTATGTCCTGTTGATTTGATACAGAACAGCAAGCTGAAACACTCTGTAGTTTAGTTTCAGGAGTTTTTCCACTGCTAACACCACAACAGCTAGCCAGCGGTTTTGATGTTTCGACAATATGTCGGTCAAAACCAAGCACATCTAACAAAATACTTGCCAGTACGGAAACTGTTGCAGCTATAACAGCGTATAGCAGGGTAACTTTCCAACCAAAAGTAACCCACATCAGACCAATGATTATCGGGTTAAGCAGAGGTGAAACAAACAAGAATGTAAGTGTTGGACCGAAGCCTGCTTTTGCTGATAACAGTCCGCGTAACATGGGAATTGTAGAGCAGCTGCAAAACGGTGTTACAGCTCCTAACAGCGATGCAAGTATGTAACCTCTCCCCTTTCTCGCCCCTAACATTCTTTGAATCTTTTGGTCCGGAATTTTTTGCCTGATAAGGCTAACACCCGCACTAATCAGAAAAAAAAGCGCAGACAACTCGACAGCAAGAAACAAGAACATCTCTGCCGCGTTAGTAAACATAGAAATCCAGCTATTCATGAAACCCCCTATAAACCATATTTCTAGAATAATCGAATTATTGAGGTTAGATCAACATATTTCTGGTATTATCGAAATATCAATAGATGAGGAAGGTACCATGCAACTAGAAGAAGTAGCTAAAGCTATGAAAGAATTAGGACATCCAACACGTTTGTTTATTTTCAAACACCTTGTTAAAGCCGGTGAACAAGGTTTACCTGTAGGTGATCTACAAAAACAACTTGCGATTCCATCTTCAACACTGAGTCATCATATATCCGCACTTGTTTCCGTAGGTCTGGTCAAACAAAATCGCGAAAGCCGCTCCTTAATCTGCGTTTCTCAATATGACAAGTTAGAGTCGATTATTGATTTTCTACGCGAAGAATGTTGCATCAACAGTCCAAAGATTTAAATCGAGGCAATCCATTGTTTTTATTTGATAAAGGAGCCGCCTAAATAACAGGCGGCTCTCCTGTCGCTTATTTCAATTTTTTGCCTGCATCATCAACGACTTTCTCGCCATCTTCCTTGGCGAAAGCCCCTTTCTGAGCATCAGGAAGGATATCCAGAACAACTTCAGAAGGACGGCACAGTTTGGTTCCCAGCGGTGTTACAACGATGGGGCGATTAATCAGGATCGGATGCTGCAACATAAAGTTAATTAACTGGTCGTCAGTAAATTTATCTTCGGCAAGACCCAGTTCCTCATATGGCTCGACGTTCTTACGTAGTAACGCCCGGACGGAAATGCCCATATCAGCAATGAGTTTGACCAGCTCATCGCGTGAAGGTGGAGTCTCAAGGTAAAGAATAACGGTCGGCTCATTACCGCTGTTGCGGATCATCTCCAGCGTGTTACGCGATGTGCCGCAGGCTGGGTTGTGATAAATGGTGATGTTGCTCATATCAGTATCTCATTACAAAGTGAAAGAGAGACGTAGCGCCAGCGCGGCCAGCGTTACAAACAGCACAGGCAGAGTCATGACGATCCCGGTGCGGAAATAGTATCCCCAGGTGATGGTCATATTCTTCTGTGAAAGTACGTGTAGCCAGAGCAGCGTTGCCAGGCTACCAATAGGGGTAATTTTCGGCCCCAGATCGCAGCCAATGACGTTGGCATAAATCATTGCTTCTTTGATAACGCCCGACGCGGTACTGCCATCAATCGACAATGCGCCAATCAATACGGTAGGCATGTTATTCATGATAGAAGAGAGGAATGCGGTCAGGAATCCCGTTCCCAGCGTGGCTGCCCACAGGCCTTTATCTGCGAGTAAGTTCAGCACGTCAGACAAATATTCTGTCAGCCCTGCGTTACGCAGCCCATAGACCACCAGATACATTCCCAGCGAGAAGATCACGATCTGCCATGGTGCCCCACGCAACACTTTACCGGTGTTAATGCCGTGACCTTTTTTTGCCACAGCAAACAGGATTGCTGCCCCTACTGCTGCAATGGCACTGACCGGAATACCCAGTGGTTCGAGTACAAAAAAGCCCACTAATAAAAGAATTAATACAATCCAACCTGTTCTGAATGTTGCCAGATCTTTGATGGCTTTTGCGGGCTCTTTCAGTCGTGCAATATCATAAGTGGGCGGGATATCTTTGCGGAAAAATAGATGCAGCATCACCAGAGTGGCGACGATGGCGGCGATATCCACCGGCACCATTACCGAGGCATATTCCGTGAATCCCAGTTTGAAGAAATCAGCCGAAACGATATTGACCAGGTTCGATACGATAAGCGGCAAGCTGGCGGTATCGGCAATAAACCCTGCGGCCATCACGAAAGCAAGTGTGGTGCTTTTACTGAAGCCAAGCGCCAGGAGCATAGCGATAACAATCGGCGTCAGAATAAGTGCCGCGCCATCGTTGGCAAACAGTGCCGCGACTGCCGCGCCGAGCAGAACGATATACGTAAACAGAAGGCGGCCACGACCGTTCCCCCAGCGAGAAACGTGCAGCGCTGCCCATTCGAAAAAGCCTGACTCATCAAGCAACAGACTGATGATAATAACGGCGATAAATGTTGCCGTCGCGTTCCAGACGATATTCCACACCACCGGAATATCAGCAATGTGAATCACACCCGATGCCAGAGCCAGTACGGCCCCCAGCGTGGCGCTCCAGCCAATCCCTAATCCCTTTGGCTGCCAGATAACCAATATGATGGTCAGGATAAAAATGGCTCCTGCCAGTAACATATAACCTCCTGAAAGGGCAGCAATGCTGCCCCGAATGATGGTAATAACTAACCCGCGAGTTGTTTGAGTTTATCGATGCCGGTTGGTTCTGACGCCAGTACGGGTACAAGTGCTACACGGCTGGCATGTAGATTTTTAACGCTCTCGATCTGCGGACGTTCCTGCTGCGCTCGCAAGCGGAGCAGCGGTGAACGGGTATCCGCGATGGAAAGGCTGTTATTGATAATCCAGCCCCAGGGGTGAATTCCTGCACGTTCAAGGTCGGCCTGTAAATTTGCCGCCTCAAGTACCGGCGTGGTTTCCGGTAGCGTGACCAGTAACACTTTGGTTCGCTCCGGGTCCTGCAGTTGCATCATCGGTGTGGTGAAATGGCCTTTTTCCCCCATTTTTCTGGCAATCTCGCGGTGATATGCCCCGGTGGCATCAAGCAGCAAGAGCGTGTGTCCGGTCGGTGCCGTATCCATCACCACGAAGCGCTTACCCGCCTCGCGAATCACCCGTGAAAAGGCCTGGAATACCGCAATTTCCTCGGTGCAGGGTGAGCGTAAGTCCTCTTCCAGCAGGCGTTTTCCCGCATCGTCCAGTTCTTTTCCCTTCGTCTCAAGAACATGCTGACGATAGCGTTCAGTTTCCTCGAGAGGATCGATCCTGCTGACCTGCAGATTGTTGAGGCTGCCGTTGAGGGTTGTGCTGAGATGCGCTGCAGGATCAGATGTTGTCAGATGGACATCAAATCCCATTTCGGCCAGTCTGACAGCAATGGCAGCCGCCATCGTGGTTTTCCCTACACCACCTTTACCCATCAGCATGATCAGGCCATGCTCATTACGGGCAATATCATCGACCAACGCAGAAAGTGACGGAATGTCAGGGCGCTGTTGAATGTATTCTTCAGAGAATGACGCCTCTATAGGCTGAGTGGAGAGAAGTCCGCTGAGTGCAGACACGCCGACCATATTGACCGGCTGGAGGAATAACGTGTCAGTTGGCAGACCGGAAAGATCAGAGGGAAGATTGGACAGCGCCTCCTGTTCACGGTCCCATATTGCCGCAGCCAGTGTATCGTTTGCTGCTTCAGTTTTGGGCAGAACGCCGTTGATGACCAGGTACTGATTTTTAAGACCGATGGCGGCAAGCTCCAGATGAGTCCGGGCAACTTCCTGCAACGTGGATTTTTGCAGACGAGCAACCAGAACCAGTCGGGTACGTGCTGGATCAGATAATGCTTCAACAGCCTGGGCATACTGTTCACGCTGTTTTTCCAGACCGGCCATCGGGCCGAGGCAGGACGCACCCTCGGGATTGCTATCAATAAAGCTACTCCAGGCACCTGGCAACTGGAGAAGGCGAATGGTATGACCCGTCGGTGCGGTATCAAAAATGATATGGTCAAACCGGGTCAGTAGAGAAGCATCTGTCAGTAATCCGGTAAATTCATCAAAAGCCGCAATCTCTGTTGTGCATGCCCCCGACAGTTGTTCGTTGATGCTGGAAACGACGTCATCAGGCAGGATGCCTTTAATGGGGTCAACGATTCTGGCCCGGTACTGTTGTGCAGCGGCCTGAGGATCAATCTCAAGAGCCGATAATCCTGGAACAGAAGCTACTGGCTGAATGGTATTGCCAATCGTCTGTCCAAACACCTGACCTACGTTTGAGGCCGGATCGGTACTGACCAGCAGCACCCGTTTCCCCTGTTCTGCCAGACGGATCGCCGTGGCGCATGAAATAGAGGTTTTACCAACGCCTCCTTTACCAGTAAAAAACAGATAAGGGGGGATATTCTGTAAGAAGTTCATATGTCCTCCTGACATACTTAACAACAAGAAGTATTACCACCACAGCAGATTGTTGGCGCTAATCCCACTTTCTCCAGTGGAATGCCAAACCAGCGAGCCAGCTCAGCGCGTTTCGGATAACGCCCAGCCATCACTGTTTCGCCATCCAGTAACAACAATGGCAAACCTTCTGCCCCGGAAGCCTCTATAAACGCTTTGACCTTCTCGTTCTGTACAAAGCTCATCGGTTGTTGTGCGAGATTGAAACGCTCAATTTGTACACCACGTTGTTTGAGCCATTGTACATCCGCAGAAAAATCGACCAGAGCCTGATCAACATCTGTACCGCAGACTCCGGTGCTGCAACACATCGCTGGGTCAAATACCGTTAACGTTTTCATTTCAATACCTCACATTTGAAAAAACATATATGTTCAGGCAAATTTTTTAGATGCAGACAGCCTTCCCGCTACCAGAGCAGTTGGCTGAAGCCAGCTTACGGGCGATGGCCTGAACGTCGTCCTGTTGGCTTAACCAGGCCTGCTCAATAATCTGAGCAGCCCAGGAAGGAATATGCGGGGATAAGCGGTAATGAACCCATTTCCCCTGCTTGCGATCCAGCAATAATCCACTTTCCCGAAGCATCGCCAGATGGCGGGAGATCTTGGGCTGAGATTGTTCCAGCGCAGTGCAGAGATCGCACACGCACAACTCTCCCATCTCTCTAAGCAATAACACGATACCCAACCGGGTTTCATCTGAGAGATTTTTGAAAAGTTGTAGAGAAGTTAGTTCAACCATTTTAATCTCCTGAATTCTCTCCGTAGTTTCCTGCAATAGTTGAGTGCCGTCAACTATCATATTCGAAAATTCAAATATGATAGTTACGTGAATTTCATTTCGTGTTTACAATTTGTTTATTCTTCAATTCGTTAACCCTGCCGCTTTTCGACGCCTGTATTCATCCATCAGTAGTTGCGCTGGCGTTGGTCCCGCCGGATGGTGCGGCGCCGCCAGTTGACGTCGAATTGGTGGCACACTTAGTCCGTTACCAACATGCTTCGACCACTTCGTAAGTAACTTTTCCGCCAGTCGTTTCAGTTCCCCCTCTGTCATTTGTCGTTCAACGCCCGTTCTGCGCATTTCGATGCAGATGTGATACAGCACGGGCTGAGGCCATGGATATTTATCGCTTCCTGAATACCGATATGACTCATTGCGCCAGCGCCGGTATTCCGTCATAACCTGCTCCGATGTCAGTCCGAATGGATTCGCCCCACTCTCTGAAACCAGAGAAACAAACTCAGCCAAGTCAGGCGGCCATGTATTTCCCATCGCGCAGCGCTCCATGCACTGCTGACAGACCAGCCGAATTTGAGGTTCAGTCATCGAACCTATCTGGGCTATCCAGATAGGCGAAGGCTCCGCCCCGTTTTTCTGGGTCCATCGGTTCGAATACACCTCCCCCATGACCTGCCACAGTCGCCAGGCTGTTTCCGTCGCCATCAAGTCCATTCCTGCGGCGCCACTCTGCGTGTGCTGACTGAATTTGCTGAACTGCCCGGGATGCTGTTGGTTCGGATCCTGCTCCCACATGACTGTTACCTCCGGTTTCTGGTTTTACCTGCGTTCTAACCCGGGCTACATGTCGGGCAAATTTTTGTTCCCACTGGATTTGTGTAAAAACTTTCCCTTCCGACTCCCAATACGCGGTGAATTCTGCGAGTTCAGTCAGAAGGTAATCTGGTTCAGGCAGGGAGATACCCCACGATGCAGCGCGCTGTCGGAAGTCTCTGGAGGGAAACCAGCTATCTGTCATGCTGAATTTCCCGATCGGTTCATCAACACCGTCCAGGTATCGGGGCATGGCCGGGGATGGCAGTACATCCCCATTCGGATTTTTCATCGCGCCCGCGTTAAGAGAGGGGTTTAAGATCTGTTTACTGCTTACTGCTTTCTGGATACCTGATGGCAAAGGTTTAGCCAAAGACTTAGCCTTATCCTTAGGCAAGGCGAAAGCCTTATCAAAAGCCGTCCCCATAGCGTCAGAAACCCCGTAGCAGGCGGCTTTGAGAGCTTCATATGCTTTATCTTTCAGTGAACATTCAGGCAGTAATTCAAACGATCTTGCCCATGATTTGATCACGTTCACTGATGCTGGCGGGTTATGTTTCACCGCGTTAGGCAACCAAAAAACTCTGGCTTTAAGGTCGGCTTCCACCATACCTAACGCTATGGCTTCGCCTAAGGCTAAGTCGAAGGCTTCGACATCCCAGTTTAATTCTTCGGCCATAGCCGCCCTTCCCGCCTTATACAGCCCGGGAATAATCCCTGTGAATGGACCCGTAAGCAGGTAAATAAACAGACTCTGCCCACTTGGCGGGAGTGGTGATAAGGCTCGAAACTTAGGATCATCCCACATGGTGATCTTCACCTTACGGTAAGGCTCGTTACTAGCCTTACTCTTAGGCATGGCCTTAGCCAAAGGATTAGGCATACTTCACCCCGCGAGTTGCAGTAATAATGGTCATTGGTCAAAACTCGATTAAAACAATTGCGGCGCTACGGCGCTTATGCTCGCCAGTAGTGGTCCCGCCGCATCAGCAGGTAACATGTTGAATAATGCGATTGCCGCCTCACGAATTTCCTTCTCGAGCTTTTGTAATGGCGCGCCAATTAATTTCGCATGGTGTGCCTCACTGCATTCTTTGATAGCGTTCGCCACCAGCTCTGCTTCTGTGCTCGCATTACTTAATCCGTGCTTTCTGGCAATCTGAACTGGCATAGCAGCAATAATTGAACCTGACAGTTGCATAACGTAAGCCGTGTACTTTTCCGAACCGCCCTCGTTTTTCAGATATCGGAATAAATTCTGTTTATTAACAGCAATTCCACGGCCATCTACTTTGGCCCACTCTTCAGCCACCAGCTGAGCGATCCGTTCCTGTGCCTGTCCTGGTAATGTCGATTCCCATTCACGAACGGCGACCCAGATTTTTTTGCACTTCATCCAATCCCGGCGACAAACAGAAAACTGATTTTTTGTTTTCTGAGTTCTCACCATCGTCGGGGTATGGTTTTTAAAAGAGATGGTTTGCATGGTCACTCCTTAGGTAATCCATCCGTTGGATTTGGGTATAAGTCGGGTCTAAGTTCGTGGGGGGTAACCCCTGTAGCGCTAAAGACTTGAAGTACCCGTGACGAAGGAACAGTACCTTTTGCTTTCCACTGACTTACTGCCATTCCGCTTACACCAATCGTGCAAGCTAATTTATTGGCCGAGCCAGCTAGTCGAATTGCGTTATCAATGGCTGTCATAACTATCTCCTTTTTAAATTGGGAGTAATAAACCATAGGTTTACATCAATTGCAAACTTTAAATTTATTGTGACTATAAACCAAACATTTACAATGGGTGTATGAAAAACACTGACGATCTCAATAACCAACTGGTAGCCCGCTTAGAAGAAATTACTCAAAGAGGGATCAGCAAAGCTGATATGGCTCGCATTGCAGGAGTTACGCCTCAAGCTGTGAATGGGTGGTTTAAGAAGGGAGTTATCAGTAAGAAGTCCGCCATAGCAATTGCGGAAGCCGCCAACGTGTCCGTTACTTGGTTGTTAGGTGAGAAAGTATCAGAAGATTCAGGTCTCAAGCCTAACGAGAGCAAAATGCTTAACTTGTTTAGGCAGCTACCAGAGGCAGAGCAAGAGCGAATGATCGATACCTTTGCACTGCGGTTAAAGGAAATTGATGATTACGTGGAGAAATATCTTCGTGGTCGTTTTAAGGCTAACGATGTGAACTAAGAGTTTATTCCCATCCATTGAAACCGGCGTTTGCCGGTTTTTTTTCGCCCTTTTGTCAGAACCTCCCTCCCCTTAGTTTTTCACGACTGATAAAGCAAATGTTTGCCTCTACATCAATTGATGATTGACACAAACATTAAACCAATGATTTAATCATTCTATCGAAAACGTCATCGAGGCAGGACGCCCACGAAGTAGCTGCCGGCGGCATACGAATCACCGGATGAGATGACAGGCATTAACACGCAGCAGGTTCAACGTTCCGCCAGCCTGGCGACAAGGGCAACACAAGAGGATAAATCCATGATCGATTTCGCACGTAAACCAGTGCGGTGTCAGGCCGTACATCTAAATCGCATTGAAGTAATCATTCGACTGATTTGCTACACGCTTGCCCAGAAGGGCGACCCGTCTGCCGACCAACAGACTGCTGTTCGTTCATAACGAGTTTGACCAATGGCTGTTGCCAGCCTCATGCCCGGTGCACAGGGCATTGTGATGGTAATACCACCATCGTAACCAAACAGGAGACGAAGACCTGTTCTGGTTAAATTGGAAAAGTGTTCTTTGCCCGTCCCGTGGCGGGCTTTTTTCCGGAGGTTTTTATGTCAGCTAACGATCTGGCATTGCGCTTCAGCAGCGCACCAGCCGAGGCATTAATCGGGGTTTTGCCTGTTCTGGAAGTAAAAGAAGCATTACGTGAAGAAGTTGAAAGTGATGTGATGGATGAAATCTGGACTGAGCACAACTTTGAAATGGAAGCGATGGGTGAACAAGTTGATGAAACAGCCAGGCTCGCTCGTAAGTTTGAATGTGCGGCTGAAGCTCTTGGAACGGCGATCAAACTTGCTCTGACTCTCCCACATAATGAGGCAATGCAGGTTCTGAATGACGCCTTAAACGATAACCCGGGATACGGTCGCGAACCGGCAAAGGATGCATGATGGAGTTTGGAATGAAACGCGTGGTGGCTTCTGTTCAGGTCGTTGCCATCCTCAACAGGATTTACAACGGCAGTCCGGTTTCCATCGCATCTATCAGTAAAGAATCAAAGCTGTCTGTGTCTTACCTCGAGCAGATTTTCTCGAAGCTGCGCAGCAGTGAAATCGTCACCAGCCAGCGTGGCGCTGGTGGCGGGTACCACCTTAGCAAAGCAAACCCCAGCGTGGCTGACGTCGTTCGCGCCGTTACTCACACGCCTGATTCATTTGAGCCCGTGCTGAATGCTCTGGAGTGGGTCCCCGTCGCACAGCTGGCGCAGGGAAAATCCCCTACCCCATAAAGCACAAAACCCGCGCAAGGCGGGTTAAGTACCCGGTCAGCCGACCAAAGCTTTCCGGAACGAGTTTTGACCAATAACCACTACCTTAGGCGGCGATCATCAGCTGCCGGGTATCTTACAATCCTATGGAGCCCGAACGCAATGTTAACGTATGCGTATCTTATTAAAGCCAAAGCGAAAGCAACTGAGGCAAAAAACCTGTTTTGCTGGTTCTCTGCGAAATCAGATTCCCGTGCAGAACGCGAAATCCTCAATATTCTCGAAGACAATGATATTGCCGTCGGTCGTGGCGCCGACTATCAATTACCTGTCCGCACCAACTGGTTTGTTGTTGACGATCTTCCTGAGGAAAGCAAACTTGATGACACATGGTGCGATCGTTACGAACTGGCAGAAGACCAGCAAACGTGGCAACTGAAACAGAAGCCTGATAATGAGAATCAGGAGACTTCCTGTCAGCAAAAACCTGAAACTTCCAGCGACAATGTACCCAACAGCGATGCGCCAGCATTGCTCCGCCCCATATCTCGCCTGCGCCTGTCTCAGCGACTGATTGCGCACCTGGTCAATGACACTGAAGAGAAGGAAATCAGTGAAGCGCAGCACATCCAGATCGGGCAAATGGTACTGAACGAAAATGATCTCTATGTACAAAACCTGTTACAGGCCGTTTCGAATGTGCCAGCGGTGAAAGAGCTTTCTGCTCATGTCGAGTGGAAGCTGACAAGCGCTGTAAAAGAAGTCTTCGACCGTGAGCAGGTCTATACCGTTGCTTCATTTGAGCAATTTATTACCGAATGGATTGAAGAACCAGAAAAGCGAGCTCTTACCGTTCAGGAGTGGGTTAATCAAAAGAAAGCAGGAGTTGCGGGTGATGAACATGCCACTCCACCTGTAACGCCAGAGCTTATTACCGTTGCGACTCTGCCGCTACGCCAGCGCCTCTTAGCTCAGTTTATTTCTGAAGAATATGCTTACCATATTGATACTGAGCAGAAGAAAACCATTCAAGAACTCGAGCTGGATGTGGATAACAGCTATGTGCAGAACCTGCTGCTTGCCGCCGAGAATGTAGAACCATTCAGGAAGGCGCCAGAGATCGATATCTGGAAGATTGTCAGCGCGCTGAAAACCGTTTTTCCGGTTGATGGAAAACGAGTTGAACTGGTCACCGTCATTCAGTTCTTTAAGGCCTGGTTCAATACTGAGCACATTGACCGTGGGCTGCTGGTTAAAGAGTGGTGTAAGGGCAATCGTGTGTCGCAGATTCAGCGCACTGACTCCGGAACCAACGCTGGTGGAGGCAATAAGACCGATCGCAACCCGGAACTTGTCCACACGCTGGATACTCTGGACATTGATATTGCGCTGGCCACACTTCCAATGGATTTCAACATCTACGATATTCCTGGTGGCGTTTTCCGTCGTGCAAAAGAGATCATTTCTAAAAACGAAAGCCCTTTCAAAGAGTGGTCCGCCGCCCTGCGCAAACGCGCTGGTATCCTGGATTATTCCCGCGCCGCTATTTTCGCGCTTATTCGTAGTGCAGAAGAAAACACTCACCATTTCCCGGAACTGCTGAGCCGTTACATCAACAAAAACCTGACTGAAACCGACCACCAGCACCCAACTGAAGAAACTCTGGCGGCAGCCGGTCACGTACCAGAAAAAAGCTGGGAAAACGAGATTAAAGAGAAGTCCACAGCTGAACAGAAGGCAATAACCGAGCAACCAGAAATCGCCAACATGGGCAACGGTGTTTTCTCCATTGATGGCCTGATGGGTAACCAGCCGGCGCCAGCGCTTTCTGTCGTAGACCAGGTACGCCAGCGCGCGGTCGAAGAAAAATTACATCAAGCCAATACCGAGGAAACCACCAGCGATGTGCAGATGGAAAAAACTGACAACAGCGAAATCAAAGCCAATCCTGATGTGCCTCAGGGCGAAGCAGCAGCTTTGCCAGTTGAAAGCACTGATGCAACTGGTGAGCCTCCAGCTTCCCTGAATAATGAACCCGTTCACCATATAGATACGGATCACCTGAACGCTTTTTATACTCACCTGATGGTTGATTTGGAAACTATGGGCAGCGGTCCTGATGCACCAATAGTCTCTATCGGCGCCGTATATTTTGATCCTTCAACTGGTAACACTGGTGCCGAATTTTACCAGGTTGTCAGTCTTGAATCATCGATGTCGTTTGGCATGAAACCGGATGCGTCAACAATTCAGTGGTGGTTGAAACAATCATCTGAAGCCCGCTCTGCAATTCTGGTTGATGAGGCCATGGGGCTGCGTGAAACCCTTGAACTACTGGCTGACTTCATTGCTGAAAATGCTGCTAACGGTAGTCACACTGTTCAGCTGTGGGGTAATGGATGCTCGTTTGATAACGTCATTCTCCGCCGCGCATATGCATTAGCAGAGACTCCCTTCGCTGTTCCGTTCTGGAATGACAGGGACGTAAGGACCATGGTTGAACTGGGTAAATCTGTCGGTATCAACCCGCGCTTCGACATCCCGTTTGAAGGCGACATGCACAATGCGCTTTCTGACGCCCGGCATCAGGTCAAATACGTATCTGCAATCTGGCAGCGCCTGACAAAAAACTGATTTTAGGTTTTCACTTACAGCCAGCTGCAGCATGTACTGTTGTGGCTGGCGGCATCGGAGTTATGTATGTCGCAACTCATTTTCAGCGAAGAGTGGATGGTTGAAGCGCGACTAACAGAAAAGACCGGCTTGTCGGAAAGACAAATTAAAAGTTATCGGTTGAATTTGTGGATCGAAGGCGTGCATTTCAAACATCTGACAGCTCTCGGGGAAACTGACAATTCTAAAGGTCTGCTTTGGTACAACTATCCAAAGATTAACCAATTAGTACAGGATGCATGATGGACTTTCCAACCGGCGTTGAGCTGCATAATGGAAAAATACGGATCACATTTACCTATCGCGGCAAACGTTGCCGCGAAGTCCTTCGCGGCTGGACGGTGAACAGCAGCAACATCAAAAAAGCTGGAAATCTTCGTGCGCTCATAACAAGTGAAATACAGCTCGGTAAGTTCGACTATGCGGAACGTTTCCCGGAATCCAAAGCGCTTAAGAAGTTCATCACAACCAAAAAAATTACCACGTTTAAAGAACTAAGTGATTTTTTTACAGACACCAAAGCCTTAGAGGTATCTGGTGCAACACTGCTATCGCTTACTTCGGTCGTAAATACGTTACTGCGTGTAGTCGGAGAAAATACCCGTCTGGTAGATATTGAGCATGCCGATATTTTGCATTACCGAAAGGAGTTATTGACCGGGACAATTATTAACCCGGCAATGCCGAATCTGACCAGGCAGGGCCGCGCGCCCTCAACAGTCAATAAACAGATGGCAGTTTTATCAGAAATGCTTAAGCTCGCAAACCGAAGCCAGTTTATATTGCATGCTCCTTATGAAGGAGTGTCGCGACTCAAGTTATCTAAAAATGATCCCGACCCACTTTTACTTCATGAGTACCAGGCTCTGATAGCCGCCCTTCCCCGTAGCCAGGCATTAATCATTATTGTTGCCGTACATACGGGGATGAGGCCGGGCGAGATATGCGCCCTGGCATGGGAAGACATTGATTTGGTAAAAGGTGAAATCCACGTATCCAGAAGTTTGACGAATAAGCGAGTATTTGTACCCCCTAAGACAGATGCCGGAATAAGGACGATAACGTTGCTTAAACCTGCTCTGGATGCACTGAAGGAACAATACGAAGTCACCGGCGCTAATCCGAAGCAAGAAATTCGATTTCACCATCGGGAGATCGGAAAAACTGAGCAGCAATCTCTTCGCTTCGTTTTTTCACCGACAGCATATTCGTCAAAAAAAGGCAGTTACTTCTCCAAGAACTCGATTGCCTATGGCTGGAAGCGAGGCACTAAACTTGCCAATATCCGCGAAAGGAATCCTTATCAGTCACGGCATACCTACGCATGCTGGACGTTGATGGCCGGAGCGAATCCGTCATTCATAGCGAGTCAGATGGGACATGAAGATGCGCGAATGGTGTACGAGGTTTACTCCAAGTGGATTGGCGACATGAACCAGGATCAGGTCAACATGCTGAACAATCAGATGCCAACGGCATTGCCCCCAGGACGCCCCCACGGGCAGGGGAGCATGAGAAAAGTTATTTAATTTCATAGCGCTGCTTTCAATCCACATAATCAGCGTTAAACTATTCATACCGTCAATTTAGGGAGAAACGAAGATGCGCGTACTGGTTGTTGAGGATAATGCCTTATTACGTCACCACCTGAAGGTTCAGTTACAGGATGCAGGCCACCAGGTTGATGATGCTGAGGATGCAAAGGAAGCAGATTATTACCTTAACGAACATCTGCCAGATATTGCGATCGTCGACTTAGGTCTGCCCGATGAAGATGGCTTGTCACTGATCCGCCGCTGGCGCAGCAATGACGTTTCGCTCCCCATTCTGGTGTTGACCGCCCGCGAAGGCTGGCAGGATAAAGTGGAAGTGCTCAGCGCTGGGGCTGATGACTACGTGACAAAACCTTTCCATATTGAAGAGGTGGTCGCCCGCATGCAGGCACTGATGCGCCGCAATAGCGGCCTAGCCTCGCAAATTATCTCACTGCCGCCTTTTCAGGTTGACCTTTCCCGCCGCGAATTATCAGTGAATGATGAGGTTATCAAACTCACCGCGTTTGAATACACCATCATGGAAACGCTGATCCGCAATAACGGCAAAGTGGTCAGCAAAGACTCACTGATGCTACAACTTTATCCGGATGCAGAACTGCGTGAAAGCCACACCATCGATGTACTGATGGGACGTCTGCGCAAAAAAATTCAGGCGCAATATCCGGATGACGTGATCACCACCGTACGTGGACAGGGCTACCTCTTCGAACTGCGCTAATGAACAAATTATTGCGTCATTTTCTCCCGTTATCGCTGCGTGTACGCTTTTTGCTGGCGACCGCTGGCGTTGTCCTTGTGCTTTCACTGGCCTATGGTATGGTCGCGCTGGTGGGTTACAGCGTAAGCTTTGATAAGACCACATTTCGTCTTCTGCGCGGTGAAAGTAACTTGTTTTACACCCTCGCGAAATGGGAAGACGGCAAGCTCCAGGTCGAACTGCCTGAACATCTCGATATGCAAAGCCCCACCATGTCGCTGATCTACGATGAAAATGGCAAATTGTTGTGGGCACAACGCGATGTCCCCTGGCTGACGCACAGTATTCAGCCGGACTGGTTAAAAACGAATGGTTTTCATGAAATAGAAGCCGATGTCGATGCCACCAGCACGTTACTGCGCGAAGATCACTCCGCGCAACAGCAGCTTAAAGAAGTCAGAGAAGATGATAACGATGCCGAAATGACCCATTCGGTGGCGGTAAACGTCTACCCTGAGACCGCCCGCATGCCTCAGCTTACCATTGTCGTTGTCGACACTATCCCCATTGAGCTCAAGCGCTCGTATATGGTCTGGAGCTGGTTTATCTATGTATTGGTCGCCAACTTGCTGCTCGTGATCCCGCTGCTATGGGTCGCCGCCTGGTGGAGTTTACGGCCTATCGAGTCACTGGCGCGTGAGGTCCGAGAACTTGAGGAGCATCACCGTGAGATGCTCAATCCCGCCACCACGCGGGAACTAACTAGCCTGGTACGTAACCTCAACCGACTGCTGAAAAGTGAGCGTGAGCGTTACGATAAATACCGCACGACCTTAACCGATCTCACCCATAGCCTGAAAACACCGCTGGCGGTATTGCAAAGCACGCTACGCTCGATGCGCAATGAAAAGATGAGCGTAACGGATGCCGAACCCGTGATGCTGGAACAAATTAGCCGCATTTCCCAGCAAATTGGCTACTACCTGCATCGCGCCAGCATGCGCGGTGGTAACGCCCTGCTCAGCCGCGAACTGCACCCGGTTGCCCCTTTGCTGGATAAGCTAACCTCCGCCCTCAATAAGGTGTATCAGCGTAAAGGCGTCACTATTAGTCTCGATATCTCACCCGAAATCAGTTTCGTCGGCGAGCAGAATGATTTTGTCGAGGTCATGGGTAACGTGCTGGATAACGCCTGTAAATACTGTCTGGAGTTCGTCGAGATCTCCGCTCACCTGTCCGACGATCGCCTACATATTCTGGTGGAAGATGACGGTCCTGGCATTCCACAAGCCAAGCGCGAAGTGGTTTTTGATCGCGGCCAGCGTGTGGATACCTTACGCCCCGGGCAAGGCGTGGGACTGGCGGTAGCTCGCGAAATTACCGAGCAGTATGACGGGCAAATTATCGCAGGCGACAGCCTGTTAGGCGGCGCGCGCATGGAGGTCATTTTTGGCCGTCAGCATCCGGGGCATAAAGACGAGTAAGTTGTTTGTAATATTTATGTACCGGGATCACTTATCCGGTTAAGCATCCGTTATAATCGGAGCAACCAACAGTCTGCGGATGCGCATTATGGAATACCAATTAAACCTCAACTGGCCCGACTTTCTCGAACGCCACTGGCAAAAGCGCCCGGTGGTCTTAAAGCGTGGTTTTACAAACTTTATCGATCCGCTTTCCCCTGATGAACTGGCCGGACTGGCGATGGAAAGTGAAGTCGACAGCCGACTGGTCAGCCATCAGGACGGTAAATGGCAGGTGAGCCACGGTCCATTCGAAAGCTATGACCATCTCGGCGAGAACAACTGGTCGCTGCTGGTCCAGGCCGTCAACCACTGGCACGAACCGACCGCCGCGCTGATGCGTCCGTTTCGCGAATTACCGGACTGGCGTATTGATGACCTGATGATCTCCTTTTCCGTGCCCGGCGGCGGCGTTGGTCCGCACCTGGATCAGTACGATGTGTTTATCATTCAAGGCACCGGTCGTCGTCGCTGGCGCGTAGGCGAAAAACTCCAGCTAAAACAACACTGCCCACACCCGGACCTGCTGCAGGTTGATCCGTTCGAGGCCATTATTGATGAGGAGCTGGAGTCGGGTGATATTCTGTATATCCCGCCAGGATTCCCGCACGAAGGCTACGCGCTGGAAAACGCGATGAACTATTCTGTCGGTTTCCGCGCCCCGAACGCCCGGGAGTTAATCAGCGGATTCGCCGATTACGTTCTGCAACGTGAACTGGGCAGCACCTATTACAGCGACCCGGACCTGCCGCCGCGCGACCATCCGGCGGATGTTCTACCACAAGAAATGGATAAACTGCGTGAAATGATGCTGGGGCTGATTAATCAACCTGAACATTTCAAACAGTGGTTTGGTGAGTTTATTTCCCAGTCGCGTCATGAGCTGGATGTCGCCCCGCCGGAGCCACCTTATCAGCCCGACGAAATCTACGACGCGCTGAAACAAGGGGATGTGCTGGTACGTCTGGGCGGATTACGCGTTATCCGTGTCGGCGACGAGGTTTACGTCAACGGTGAAAAAATTAACTCACCGCATCGCCCTGCCCTCGAGGCTCTGGCCAGCCATATTGTGCTGACAGCCGAGAACTTTGAAGATGCGCTGGAAGATCCGTCTTTCCTCGCCATGCTGGCCGCGCTGGTTAACAGCGGATACTGGTTCTTCGAAGGGTAAATTAGTGCTGACTGCGCCGGATGGCGCTTCGCTTATCCGGCCCACGGAATGAGGTATCTGTAGGCCGGATAAGGCGCAAGCCACCATCCGGCCTCTACACACTCTTTATTTTTGTTTCGCGGCCAATTCGGCAATACGCACGATCACCTGCACCGCTTTTTCCATTCCTTCCAGCGTCACAAACTCATGTTTACCATGATAGTTGTAGCCGCCGGTGAACAGATTCGGGCACGGTAATCCCATAAACGACAGCTGCGCACCGTCAGTGCCGCCACGAATAGGTTTCAGCACAGGCTCAATGTCGCAATCACGCATCGCCTGCTGGGCAATATCCAGCACGTGGGGGTGCTCAATCACTTTCTCGCGCATATTGTAATAGCTATCTTCAATCACCAGTTCGATATAGCAGTCCGGGTGTAACCCTTTGCCAACCTTTTTGGCGATCTCCATAATTTTACGTTTGCGCGCTTCAAACTGTTTACGGTCAAAATCACGGATAATGTAGTGCATGTCCGCCCGGTCAACGGTGCCTTTCATACTCGCCAGATGGTAAAAACCTTCGTAACCTTCGGTCGTTTCCGGGCTTTCATCTGCCGGAACCTCTGCGTGGATACGAGCAGCCAGCGACAGCGCATTCACCATCACCCCTTTTGCGGTACCAGGGTGCACATTGTTACCAACGATTTTGATATTGACCGACGCCGCGTTGAAGTTTTCAAACTCCAGTTCACCCACGCCCCCCCCATCAACGGTGTAAGCCCACTTCGCATCAAATGCGGCGACGTCAAAGTGCTTCGCCCCTTTACCCACCTCTTCGTCGGGCGTAAAGGCCACACGAATATCGCCATGGGGAATGTTTTTATGCTTCAACACAGCCAGCGCGGTCACTATCTCCGCCACTCCGGCTTTGTCGTCCGCACCCAGCAGGGTTTTACCGTCGGTGGTGATCAACGTTTGTCCCAAAAGTTGATGTAACACCGGGAACATCACCGGCGACAGAACTTCATCACCAATGCCTAACGCAATATCGCCCCCACGGTAGTTTTCAACAATTTGCGGGTTGACGTTTTTACCCGTGAAATCCGGTGAGGTATCGACATGAGAAATAAAGCCAATCGCGGGAATATCACCGGCAACGTTTGCGGGTAACGTTGCCATCAGTGTTCCCTTCTCACTTAATGAAACGTTAACCAGCCCCATTTCTTCAAGCTGTTGTTTGAGCAGCTGTAATAGCTTCCACTGCCCCTCAGTGCTGGGTACCTGCCGCACACCCGATTTGGACTGAGTGTCCAGCGACACGTAGTGTAAAAAACGCTCAAGTAGTTTATCCATGCAGTCACCCTCACTTTTCGTGACAACATTATCAATAAGCAAGAAAAGACAAATATTGCGTCAGGTCATTTTTATCCCCGCAAGTGAGAATATTTGTCTCTGACACCCCTTCTGACTATAAGGGTAAGTCAGTAATTCGCAACAAGGATTGGCGATTACAATGGTTTGCCGTAGAATAATCGCCCTCATTAAGAGTCATCAAGGTGGTTAACCACAAACCCCGCAGCGGTCAGCCATCCGTTGCGTTTACATGGGACAGAGTAAAAAATTGAATAAACAACCGCGTTCGCTTTCTCCACTGGTGCAATTAGCGGGAATTCGCAAAAGTTTCGATGGCAAAGAGGTGATTTCCGACCTGGATTTGACCATCAACAATGGCGAATTTCTCACGCTGCTCGGCCCCTCTGGCTGCGGTAAAACAACCGTTCTTCGCCTGATTGCGGGTCTTGAAACGGTTGATTCCGGTCATATCATACTGGACAACCAGGATATCACTCACGTACCTGCGGAAAACCGCTATGTGAACACCGTATTCCAAAGTTATGCGTTATTCCCCCACATGACCGTGTTCGAGAATGTGGCCTTCGGTTTGCGCATGCAAAAGACCCCGACTGCCGACATTCAACCTCGCGTCACCGAAGCCTTGCGCATGGTGCAACTGGAAGAGTTTGCCCAGCGTAAACCCCATCAACTCTCCGGTGGACAGCAGCAGCGTGTGGCAATTGCCCGTGCAGTGGTCAACAAACCTCGTTTGCTATTGTTAGATGAATCGCTCTCCGCGCTGGACTACAAACTGCGCAAGCAGATGCAGAACGAACTGAAAGCGCTGCAGCGTAAGCTCGGTATCACCTTTGTCTTTGTCACTCACGATCAAGAAGAGGCGCTGACCATGTCAGACCGTATCGTGGTGATGCGTGACGGCAAAATTGAGCAGGACGGCACGCCGCGAGAAATTTACGAAGAGCCGAAAAATCTGTTCGTCGCCGGGTTTATCGGTGAGATCAATATGTTCAACGCGACGGTGATTGAACGTCTGGATGAACAACGCGTTCGTGCTAACGTTGAAGGTCGAGAGTGCAACATCTACGTGAATTTCGCCGTTACGCCGGGACAAAAACTGCATGTTTTGCTGCGTCCGGAAGATCTGCGCGTAGATGAGATCAACGATGACAACCACATCGAAGGACTTATCGGCTACGTGCGTGAACGCAACTACAAAGGCATGACGCTGGAGTCGGTTGTCGAACTGGAAAATGGCAAGATGGTGATGGTTAGCGAATTCTTCAACGAAGACGATCCTGACTTCGATCACTCTCTGGACCAGAAAATGGCCATTAACTGGGTAGAAAGTTGGGAGGTCGTACTGGCTGATGAAGAACACAAGTAAATTCCAGAGTGTGGTGATCGTCACCATTGTCGGTTGGCTTGTGTTATTTGTCTTCCTGCCCAACCTGATGATCATTGGCACCAGCTTTTTGACCCGTGACGATGCGAATTTCGTCAAAATGGTCTTTACGCTGGAAAACTATGCTCGCCTGCTCGATCCGCTCTACTTTGAGGTGTTAATTCACTCCCTCAATATGGCGCTGATTGCCACGTTCGCCTGCCTGGTGCTCGGCTATCCGTTTGCCTGGTTTTTGGTAAAACTGCCGGAAAAAGTGCGTCCACTGCTGCTGTTCCTGCTGATTGTTCCGTTCTGGACCAACTCGCTTATTCGCATCTATGGACTCAAAATTTTCCTCAGTACCAAAGGCTATCTCAACGAGTTTCTGCTGTGGCTCGGGGTCATTGATACCCCCATTCGCATTATGTTCACCCCCAGCGCGGTCATTATCGGCCTCGTTTACATCCTGCTGCCGTTTATGGTTATGCCGCTTTATTCCAGCATTGAGAAACTCGATAAGCCGCTACTGGAAGCCGCGCGCGATCTGGGTGCCAGCAAATTTCAGACCTTCACCCGCATCATCATTCCGCTGACCATGCCGGGAATTATCGCCGGTTGCCTGCTGGTGATGCTGCCAGCCATGGGGTTATTTTACGTGTCTGATCTAATGGGCGGCGCGAAAAACCTGCTGATTGGTAACGTGATAAAAGTTCAGTTCCTGAACATTCGTGACTGGCCGTTTGGTGCCGCCACCAGCATTACCCTGACCATCGTGATGGGACTGATGTTATTAGTTTACTGGCGCGCCTCCCGCTTGCTGAATAAAAAGGTGGAACTCGAATGATCGGTCGACTGCTTCGCGGTGGTTTCATGACCGCCATCTACGCGTATCTGTACATTCCAATCATTATTTTGATTGTGAACTCCTTTAACAGCTCGCGCTTTGGCATCAACTGGCAAGGCTTTACCACCAAATGGTACGGCCTGCTGATGAACAACGACAGCCTGCTGCAGGCGGCACAGCATTCACTGACGATGGCCGTGTTATCCGCAACCTTTGCCACCCTGATCGGCTCACTGACGGCGGTTGCGCTTTACCGCTACCGTTTTCGCGGTAAACCGTTTGTCAGCGGTATGCTGTTCGTGGTGATGATGTCGCCGGATATCGTGATGGCGATTTCACTGCTGGTGCTGTTTATGCTGATCGGTATTCAACTGGGGTTCTGGTCGTTGCTGTTCTCGCATATCACCTTCTGTTTGCCTTTTGTGGTGGTGACAGTGTACTCACGCCTGAAAGGATTCGATGTGCGTATGCTGGAAGCCGCAAAAGACCTGGGCGCCAGCGAAGTCACCATTCTGCGCAAAATCATTCTGCCGCTGGCGATGCCAGCGGTCGCTGCGGGCTGGTTACTGAGCTTTACCCTGTCGATGGATGACGTGGTTGTTTCATCGTTCGTCACTGGACCAGGTTATGAAATTCTGCCGTTAAAAATCTACTCAATGGTTAAAGTCGGCGTGTCACCAGAAGTTAATGCGCTGGCCACCATTTTGTTGGTTCTGTCGCTGGTCATGGTTATCGCCAGCCAGCTTATTGCACGTGATAAAACTAAAGGCCGCTAACAGGCCCATACCCTATGGATTTCGAGTTGCATTGAGGCGGCAAGCTCGTGAGTCCCAGGAACATAGATAACGATGTGACTGGGGTGAACTAGCGTAGCCAACAAAAATGCGGCTTGAAAGACGACGGGTATGTTATTCAGGGGACGTTAAATGATGAAACAATGGTCACGCCACCTGCTCGCCGCGGGTGCTCTGGCACTGGGTATGAACACCGCCACAGCCTCCGACAACAACACGCTCTATTTCTACAACTGGACCGAATACGTTCCGCCAGGACTGCTGGAGCAGTTCACGAAAGAGACCGGTATTAAGGTTATCTATTCGACCTACGAGTCGAACGAAACCATGTATGCCAAACTCAAAACGTATAAAGACGGCGCCTACGATCTGGTGGTTCCCTCCACCTACTACGTGGATAAAATGCGCAAAGAAGGCATGATCCAGAAGATTGATAAGACCAAGCTCACCAACTTCAACAATCTCGATCCGGACATGCTCAACAAGCCGTTTGACCCAAATAACGACTACTCCATTCCGTATATCTGGGGAGCAACGGCTATTGGCGTCAACAGCGATGTCATTGATCCGAAGACCGTGACCAGCTGGGCCGATCTGTGGAAACCGGAATACAAAGGCAGCCTGCTGTTAACCGATGATGCGCGTGAAGTGTTCCAGGTAGCGCTGCGCAAGCTGGGCTACTCCGGTAACACCACCGACCCGAAAGAGATTGAAGCCGCGTATAACGAGCTGAAGAAACTGATGCCTAACGTCGCGGCGTTTAACTCAGACAACCCGGCAAACCCGTATATGGAAGGTGAAGTCAACCTCGGTATGGTGTGGAACGGCTCGGCATTCGTTGCGCGTCAGGCAGGCACGCCGCTGGAAGTCGTGTGGCCGAAAGAAGGCGGCATTTTCTGGATGGACAGTCTGTCTATTCCGGCGAACGCCAAAAACAAAGAAGGTGCGCTGAAGCTGATTAACTTCCTGCTGCGCCCGGATGTCGCAAAAGAAGTGGCCGAAACCATCGGTTACCCAACGCCAAACCTGGCGGCACGTAAACTGCTCAGCCCGGAAGTGGCCAATGATAAAACGCTCTATCCTGATGCTGATACCATCAACAAAGGCGAATGGCAGAACGACGTCGGCTCAGCTAGCACAATTTATGAAGAGTACTATCAGAAGCTGAAAGCAGGACGCTAATTGCCGTCCCGTAGGCCGGATAAGACGCGCCAGCGTCGCCATTCGGCGAATCATTGCCCGATGGCGCTTCGCTTATCGGGCCTACGCCATCCGGCAAAAAAAATCACAGCCCTTTCAATAACTTCTCAACAAACTCAGGCACCACCTGGCTTGCCGGACCGTAATACTTTTCTTCGAACTCGCTGCCTACCTGGCTCGGCTCAAGGTTAAGTTCCACCGTATGCGCCCCGTGCAGGCGCGCTTCGTGTACAAATCCGGCCGCCGGATAAACATGTCCGGACGTACCGATCGCGATGAACACATCCGCCATCGCCAGCGCCATATAGATTTCATCCATCCCCAAGGGCATTTCGCCAAACCACACGACGTGCGGGCGCAACGGTGCCGGAAACTGGCAGCAATGGCACTTATCTTCCGGGGTCACATCTCCTGTCCAGTCCAGGATCTGTCCGCTTTGCGAACAGCGCACTTTGAGCAGTTCACCGTGCATATGGATGACGTTCTGGCTACCGGCGCGCTCATGCAGGTTATCGATATTCTGCGTCACCAGTAAAAAGCGGTCGCCCAGCTCTGCTTCAAGTTTTGCCAGCGCAATGTGCGCCGCGTTGGGTTGGATTTCAGGCTGTTGTAGCTGAAGACGACGTGCGTTATAAAACGACTGCACAAGTCCGGGGTTACGCGAAAATCCTTCCGGAGTCGCCACGTCTTCCACCCGATGTTCTTCCCAGAGACCATCCGCAGCGCGGAAGGTACGAATACCCGATTCGGCGGAGATCCCCGCCCCCGTCAGGACTAATACTCTTGGTTTTTCCATCAATTCAGGCACCACTCTGTCTCTGAAAAAGATCCGTTGACGCAGGCGATCGCGCATATGGCGTTTATTTTTACGAAAACGGCTTAACCGATGACCCCGACGCGACAGCATAACAACCTCTTTGTATTAATCGGTAAGATGTAGGAAAGCAGCTCCACGCATTCCACCCGCATCACCATGGCGTGCCCGTTCAATACGCGGCACGCGGGCAACCGGCAATAAATGGCGTGGCAAACGGTCTGCCAGTTGCGCCGTTATCGCGGTAAAATTCGACAAACCACCGCCAATGACCACTAAATCCGGATCAACGATAGTCAGAATATTCCCCAGACATACCGCCAGCAAATCGAGATAGCGTTCGACGTGGGCAAGCGCCTGTTCATCACCCTGCTCCCAGAGCGCGATAATTTCACGGGCGTCCAGCGGTTGATGGGTGTAATGCTGATACAGCCAGGCAAATCCGCCACCGGAAAGGTAGCTCTCGATGCAGCCTAACTGACCGCATCCACAGCGACGCAGCGGGAAGTCAAATCCCATTAGCGTTAACGCATCTACCGGCAGGCGTATGTGACCAAACTCACCGGTAATATAGCTGCGTCCGGTGATGGATTTGCCGTTCAGCACCAGGCCGCCGCCAACACCCGTGCCGAGGATTAACCCCATCACTAACGGGTACTGGGTGAATTCATCATCCCAGGCTTCGGAGAGGGCAAAACAGTTAGCATCGTTGTCCAGACGCACATCGCGGTCCAGCCGCGCGCTGAGGTCGGTACGCAGCGGTTTTCCACTGGCAGCAGGAACGTTAGCGGCATACAACGTACCGTCTTCGGTTTCTGGCATACCGGGAATACCAATTCCCACTGAACCTTTAACGCCAAATCGCTGGTCGGCCTCCGTCACCAGGTCGCACACCGCATCGAGGAAAGCATCATAGCTATCGCGCGGCGTAGGAACACGTTTTTCCCATTGCAAACGGCGTTGATTATCGAAGACGCCTAACGCAATTTTTGTCCCGCCAATATCAAACCCGTAGTACATCACCGCTCCTTTTTATTGTTACTGGCCGCTCAGCACTCTCGCAGGATCAATATTACTGGCGCGACGCGCCGGATACCAACTCGCCAACAGACTCAGCAATAATGCTGTAACCAGCACGTAAATAACGTCCAGCCAGTGTAATTCCGATGGCAAGAAGTCAATAAAATAGATATCACCGGACAGGAACTGATGGCCAATAAGCGCCTCAATACCGTTAATAATCGGCGTCAGTTGCAGCGAAACGACGATGCCAATCACGACGCCAATCAGGCTACCAAACAGTCCTGCCAGCAAGCCATACCAGACAAAAATGGCACGGATCAGCCCGTCTTTCGCGCCCAATGTTCTTAATACCGCAATATCGCCGCTCTTGTCTTTTACCGCCATCACTAACGTCGAAACAATATTAAAACAGGCGACACCTATCACCAGCACCATCGCCAGGTACATAATGGCGCGGATCATCTGAATATCACGATACATATAGCCGTAAGTACCAATCCAGCTTTTAATGTAAACGTAATTATTGGTCACTTCACCGGCATCTCTGACCAGCTTATTCGCATTGAAGACGTCGTTAACCTTCAGCGCAATACCCGACACGCTGGACCCCATATCCAGATACTGCTGCGCATCTTCCATTGGGATCATTGCAAAGCTGTGGTCAAGCTGACCGCTCAACTGCAAAATACCGATGACGTGTAACCGTACGCGCTTGGGTTGCATCAGCTTGTGATCGGCACTGGCGTTAGGGATCATGATTGACACCCAGTCACCTTGCTTCACCTTCAGCGCATCAGCAATCCCTTTCCCTATGATTATCTGCTGCTCACCGGCTTTGAAATTATCCCAGGCATGGTTCTGTACAAACGTAGGCAGCGCACTTAAACGTTGTTCCTGTTTGGGATCGACACCTTTCACCTGCACCGCGCGTAAATTTGCGCCACTTTCCACCAGCCCGGTAAAGTTGATATAGGGCGCCGCAGCGGCAATGCCAGGCACTTTCTGTACTTTATCCAGCGCTTCCTGCCAGTTGTTCCAGGGCTGGTTAACCGCTTCAATCTCGCCGTGCGGGACAACGGCCAGAATGCGGTTGTTCAACTCGCGCTCAAATCCGTTCATCGCGCTCAAACCGACAATCAAGACCGCCACACCCAATGCGATACCGATGGTAGAAATCACAGAGATCAGCGAGACCATGCCCCCACGCCGCCGACCACGGCTAAAGCGTAAGCCAATCAATAACGATAAAGGCGCAGCCATTACTCAGCTCCCATCAGGCTCAGTTCGGCCGTCAGGCGACCATCGCGCATTTCAAGCTGGCGGCTCATGCGCTTCGCCAACTGCAGATCGTGGGTCACCACCAAAAATGCCGTCCCCTGAGAGCGATTCAGCTCACCCAGAAGCTCGAAAATACTGTCAGCGTTGCGCGCATCAAGGTTACCGGTGGGTTCATCCGCCAGCACCAGACGTGGGTTATTGACCAGCGCACGGGCAATCGCCACGCGCTGGCGCTCACCGCCCGACAGCTCAGACGGGCGATGGCTGGCACGATGATCCAACCCTACTGCTTTCAGCATATTGCGTGCACGCTCGGTAATTTCAGCCGGTTTTTTCTTGCCTATAAGTAGCGGCATCGCCACGTTTTCCAGCGCGGTAAAGTCCGGCAGCAGATGGTGAAACTGGTAAATAAAGCCGAGCTTTTGATTACGCAGTTCCGCTTTTGCCGTCGAAGAGAGTTTACTCATCGGCTGTCCGCTAAAAATAACGTCGCCCGACGTTGGCGTATCCAGTCCGCCCAGCAGATGCAGCAACGTACTCTTACCGGATCCAGAGCTGCCGACAATCGCCACCGTTTCACCCTCGCCAACGCTAAAGCTGACATCGTGCAGCACATCAGTTTGCACGGTGCCTTCCTGATAGCGTTTGCACAGGTTGTCGCATTGCAACAGGATCTTATTCATAACGTAAAGCCTCAGCGGGTTGAGTGGCGGCGGCGCGCCAGGAAGGATAAAGCGTAGACAGCAGCGCAATGGCCATGGCCACCAGCGCAATGACGACAACCTGTAACGGCTCAATGGCAACCGGCAGCGCAGCGCCATCCAGTAATGCCCCAATGATCGGCATCAGGTTGTTCAGTTGGCTGGCAAGTAATGCCCCCAACGCGGCACCCAGTAGCGCGCCAATAATCCCGGCGCTGGCCCCCTGCACCATAAACACCATCATGATTTGCCGCGGCGTAAGTCCCTGGGTTTGTAAAATCGCCACTTCGCCTTGCTTCTCCATGACCATCAGGCCCAACGAGGTAATAATGTTAAACGCCGCGACCGCCACGATCAGGCTCAACAGCAGCCCCATCATGTTTTTTTCCATCCGCACAGCCTGGAATAATTCCCCTTTGCGCTCACGCCAGTCCTGCCATTTGGTGCCTTGCGGCAGCGTTTGCTGGCTCAACGTGTCGACCTTCAGCGGTTCATTCAGCCACAAACGCCAGCCGGTAATATTGCCCGCCGGGTAGCGCATCAGGCGTGACGCATCCTGAATATTGGTCAACATCTGATAGCCATCGACTTCACTGTTGGCGGCAAAGGTGCCAATTACCGTAAACAGACGCTGGCTTGGCAGACGTCCCATCGGCGTGAACTGGCTGGCTGACGGCACCATAACGCGGATTTGATCGCCACGACTCACGCCCAACTGACCGGCAAGCTGCTCGCCAAGGATGACATTATACTTACCCGGCTCGAGATCGGTTTGCTTCACATTGACCAAATACGGCGTAAGCGGATCTTTTTGCGTCGGGTCGATGCCCAGCATCACGCCAACCGCTACGCTGCGCGCGCTTTGCAGAACCACATCACCGGTTGTCAGCGGGGCAATACGATTGACACCGCTCAGCTTCACCGCGTTTTCCGGCAGCTGTTGCGGGTTCAGAGAACCCTGCTCTGACGAGAGAATGGCCTGAGGCATCAGGCCAAGAATATTATTTTGCAGCTCACGCTCGAAACCGTTCATCACCGACAATACCGTGACCAGCGCCATTACCCCAAGAGTAATGCCAATGGTGGAAAGCCAGGAAACAAAACGACCGAAGCGATCTGCTGCACGCCCACGCATATAACGCAGGCCGATGAATAGAGCGACAGGTTGATACATGAAATCCGTCTGGTTGCTGTTAGCAAAGTCACGAGTATATAAGCGAAAGCGGAATGGGTAAATGACTGAACCGTAAGTGTTCGTCAGCATTATTCTGAAAAGCATAAACAAATCAATTCGCTAAAGTGAACCACCTGCTCATCAAGCCTAATACCTGATCTTTATCTGAAAAAACAAAAATGCAGACGGTTACGCATTACAGCGACGCCTGCCATCCGCAGGATAGCAGGTCATGTTTAACACTACGGATACGTCGACGTAATGATAAAAAAAGAGCTATGGATTAACCAAATCAAAGGGTTATGTATTTGCCTGGTGGTCATTTACCATTCCGTGATTACCTTTTACCCCCATCTCACCAGTTTTCAGCATCCGCTGTCAGAACTGCTGACCAAGTGCTGGATTTACCTCAATCTTTACCTGGCTCCGTTTCGCATGCCGGTGTTTTTCTTTATTTCGGGATATCTGATCCGTCGATACATCGATGGCGTGGGCTGGACGACCTGCGTAGATAAACGGATCTGGAATATTGCCTGGGTACTGCTGCTGTGGGGAATGGTGCAATGGCTGGCACTCACCATGCTCAATCACTGGCTGGCACCAGAGCGCGATCTGAGCCAGGCCGCCAACGCCGCGTATGCCGGTTCCGTCGGCGACTTTTCCTGGGGCATGCTGACCGCCAGCACCAGCTTATGGTATCTGTATGCGCTGATCGTCTACTTCATTCTGTGCAAACTGTTCAGCCGCTGGGCGCTGCCGCTGCTGGCTCTGTTCGTATTGCTCAGTGTGGCGGTCAATTTTTTTCCGACGCCGTGGTGGGGAATGAATAGCGTGATACGTAATCTGGCGTATTACAGTCTCGGGGCATGGTTTGGCAGCACGCTGATGTCAGGGATTAAAGAGGTTCCGCTGCGCCGCCACCCGATCCTGTTCTCGTTGACGATGATTCTGGCGGTCATCGCATGGCTGGCCAACGTTTCGCTGCTGCTTTCATTGGTTTCCATTGTGCTGATCATGAAGCTGTTTTATCAGTTCGAGCAACGCTTCGGTATGCGTGCGGCCAGCCCATTAAGCGTGATCGGCTCTAACACAATCGCCATCTACACAACCCACCGAATTTTGGTCGAACTGTTCAGCTTAACGCTGATTCCCGTCATCAATCATGCTAAATGGTCTGCGCATGCAGAACTGGCCCTGCTGCTGATTTATCCGTTTGTCTGTTTGCTGCTGTGTACTTTGTTTGGCCTGCTGGTACGCAAAATTTCACAAAAAACCGTTGCCGACCTGCTGTTTTCCCCACCCTCTTTATCGGCCGCCTCGCGCTAACCTTAACGCGCTTTTTGCCCCCATCAGGGGGCGAATCAATTTGCTTATGAGAAACGTTTGCGGATAATAAGAACATTGCTTATCAGACGTATATCTAAACGAGATCCTGACAACCTAATGCCTGAACAACATCGTTACACGCTCCCGGCGAAAGCTGGCGATCAGCGCCAGTTAGGTGAACTTACCGGTGCCGCCTGTGCCACGCTGGTGGCAGACATTGCCGAACACCACGCCGGCCCCGTGGTACTCATCGCACCTGACATGCAAAATGCCCTGCGCCTGCATGACGAAATTCGCCAGTTTACTGACCAGATGGTGATGAACCTCGCGGACTGGGAAACGCTCCCGTACGACAGTTTTTCGCCGCATCAGGAAATCATCTCCTCGCGGCTCTCCACGCTATATCAACTGCCGTCCATGCAGCGCGGCGTGCTGATCGTACCGGTCAACACGCTGATGCAACGCGTGTGTCCGCACAGCTATCTGCACGGTCACGCGCTGGTGATGAAAAAAGGTCAGCGTTTATCGCGTGACGCGCTGCGTGAACAGCTGGAAAGTGCCGGTTATCGCCACGTTGATCAAGTTATGGAACACGGTGAATATGCCACGCGCGGTGCACTGCTAGATCTATTCCCGATGGGCAGCGAGTTTCCCTATCGTCTTGATTTTTTTGATGATGAAATTGACAGCTTGCGTCTGTTTGATACCGATACCCAGCGCACGCTGGAAGAAGTCGACGCCATTAATCTGCTGCCCGCGCACGAATTCCCCACCGATAAAACAGCTATCGAACTGTTTCGCAGCCAGTGGCGCGACACCTTTGAGGTGAAACGCGACGCGGAACATATTTATCAGCAGGTCAGTAAAGGTACGCTTCCTGCCGGGATCGAATACTGGCAGCCGCTGTTTTTCAGCGAGCCGTTGCCGCCGCTATTCAGCTACTTCCCGGCCAATACGCTGCTGGTGAATACCGGCGATCTAGAAACCAGCGCCGAGCGCTTTCAGGCCGACACGCTGTCGCGCTTTGAGAATCGGGGTGTTGACCCGATGCGTCCACTTCTGCCGCCGGAATCACTGTGGCTGCGGGTGGATGAGCTGTTCTCTGAACTTAAACGCTGGCCCCGCGTTCAGCTGAAAACCGAGAGCCTGCCGAAAAAAGCGGCGAATACCAACCTCGGGTTCCAGAAGCTGCCAGACCTGGCCGTCCAGGCGCAGCAAAAAGCGCCGTTGGATGCATTACGTAAGTTCCTTGAAGCTTTTACCGGTCCGGTGATTTTCTCGGTAGAAAGTGAAGGCCGTCGTGAAGCTCTCGGTGAACTGCTCGCCCGTATCAAGATTGCGCCGAAGCGCATTTTGCGCCTCGATGAAGCGGTCGATGCAGGTCGTTATCTGATGATTGGCTCGGCGGAACACGGGTTTATTGATAGCAAACGTAATCTGGCGCTGATCTGCGAAAGCGATCTCCTCGGCGAGCGCGTGGCGCGCCGTCGTCAGGATTCGCGTCGCACCATCAACCCCGATACCTTAATCCGCAACCTGGCGGAGTTGCACCCCGGTCAGCCGGTGGTGCATCTGGAGCACGGCGTGGGGCGCTACGCCGGCATGACCACGCTGGAAGCAGGCGGTATCACCGCTGAATACCTGATGCTCACCTACGCCAACGACGCCAAACTGTATGTACCCGTGTCGTCATTACATTTAATCAGCCGTTACGCCGGTGGTGCAGAAGAAAATGCGCCGCTGCATAAACTCGGCGGTGACGCCTGGTCACGTGCGCGGCAGAAAGCCGCCGAGAAAGTGCGCGATGTGGCAGCAGAGCTGTTGGACATCTACGCCCAGCGTGCGGCGAAAGAAGGCTTTGCCTTTAAGCATGACCGCGAACAGTACCAGCTGTTTTGCGACAGCTTCCCGTTTGAAACCACCCCCGATCAGGCGCAGGCCATTAACGCGGTACTCAGCGATATGTGTCAGCCGCTGGCGATGGATCGACTAGTCTGCGGCGACGTTGGCTTCGGTAAAACCGAAGTAGCGATGCGCGCCGCCTTCCTCGCCGTCGAGAACCACAAACAGGTCGCCGTACTTGTACCGACCACCCTGCTTGCTCAGCAGCACTTCGACAACTTCCGTGACCGCTTTGCCAACTGGCCGGTACGCATTGAGATGTTGTCGCGTTTTCGTAGCGCCAAAGAGCAAGCGCAGATCCTGGAGCAGGTCGCTGAAGGTAAAATCGATATTCTTATCGGTACCCACAAACTGCTACAAAGCGATGTGAAGCTAAAAGATTTAGGTCTGCTGATCGTCGATGAAGAGCACCGCTTCGGCGTGCGGCATAAAGAGCGAATCAAAGCGATGCGCGCTGACGTGGATATTCTGACGCTAACCGCAACGCCGATCCCTCGCACGCTGAATATGGCGATGAGCGGTATGCGCGATCTGTCGATCATTGCCACGCCGCCCGCCCGCCGTCTGGCGGTCAAAACCTTTGTACGCGAGTATGACAATCTGGTGGTACGCGAAGCCATTCTGCGTGAAGTGCTGCGTGGTGGTCAGGTCTATTATCTGTTCAACGACGTTGAGAACATCCAGAAAACTGCCGACAGGCTGGCAGAACTGGTGCCGGAAGCGCGTATTGCCATCGGGCATGGACAGATGCGCGAGCGCGAGCTGGAACGCGTGATGAACGATTTCCACCACCAGCGATTTAACGTGCTGGTGTGTACCACCATTATCGAAACCGGGATCGACATTCCGACTGCCAACACGATTATCATCGAACGTGCGGACCACTTCGGTCTGGCGCAGCTGCATCAGCTACGTGGTCGCGTGGGACGCTCGCATCACCAGGCCTACGCCTGGCTGCTGACACCGCACCCGAAAGCCATGACCACCGACGCACAAAAACGCCTCGAAGCCATTGCCTCACTGGAAGATTTGGGTGCAGGTTTTGCGTTGGCGACCCACGACCTCGAGATTCGCGGGGCAGGCGAACTGCTGGGTGAAGACCAGAGCGGCTCAATGGAAACCATCGGTTTCTCGCTGTATATGGAGCTGCTGGAGAACGCGGTGGATGCGCTCAAAGAAGGGCGTGAGCCGTCGCTGGAAGATCTCACCAGTCAACAAACCGAAGTGGAACTGCGCATGCCGTCGCTGTTGCCGGATGATTTCATTCCCGATGTGAACACGCGACTGTCATTCTATAAACGCATTGCCAGTGCAAAGGGTGAAAATGAACTGGAAGAGATCAAGGTCGAGCTAATCGACCGCTTTGGCCTGCTGCCCGATCCTGCCCGCACGCTGCTGGATATTGCCCGTCTGCGCCAGCAGGCGCAAAAGCTGGGTATCAGAAAGCTCGAGGGTAATGAAAAAGGCGGTACCATTGAATTTGCAGAGAAAAACCACGTCAACCCAGTGTGGCTGATCGGTTTGCTGCAAAAACAACCACAGCACTTCCGCCTGGACGGTCCCACGCGCCTGAAGTTTATTCAGGACCTTGCTGACCGTAAAACGCGTATGGAGTGGGTGCGTCAGTTTATGCGCCAACTGGAAGAAAACGCCGTAGCATAGCCATCAGGCCGGGTGCAGTTCACCGTACGCACCCGGCCAGTTGAATTTACAAACTCTTTGCACTTCCCTGCACTTCCCGACACAGCAAACCGCCATAATTCCTGTTTACTTTTACATGATAAAAACCACGTAAAAACAATGGACTTATGGCAATGTTAAACAATAAGCAATTCTCTCGCTGGCTGACGTATTTTACGCTTGCCGCGTCTCTTGCGCTGGCGCTTCCGGCCCAGGCGAACACCTGGCCGCTGCCTCCGCCAGGAAGCAGACTGGTGGGTGAAAATACCGTACACGTTGTCGAAGATAACGGCGGTTCACTGGAAGCCATTGCGAAAAAGTACAATGTGGGTTTTTTAGCGCTGCTACAGGCTAACCCTGGCGTCGACCCTTTCGTGCCAAGAGCCGGTAGCGTATTAACCATTCCGCTGCAAACCCTGCTACCGGATGCCCCGCGCGAAGGGATTGTGATTAATCTTGCTGAGTTGCGTCTGTACTATTATCACCCAGGTAAAAATTCGGTGACCGTGTATCCGATTGGTATTGGTCAACTGGGCGGAGATACCCTGACCCCCACCATGGTAACCAGTATCTCTGATAAACGTGCCAACCCGACCTGGACCCCAACGGCCAATATCCGCGCCCGTTACAAAGCCAATGGTATCGACCTGCCTGCCGTCGTCCCTGCGGGTCCGGAAAACCCGATGGGTCATCATGCCATCCGCCTGGCGGCTTACGGTGGAGTCTATTTACTTCATGGTACCAACGCTGATTTTGGTATCGGTATGCGCGTCAGCTCTGGCTGTATTCGCCTGCGCGACGGTGATATTGAAACCTTATTCCGTCAGGTTACGCCAGGTACCAAGGTCAATATTATCAACACGCCAATCAAAGCCTCTGTTGAACCCAACGGCGTGCGCCTCGTAGAAGTGCATCAGCCGCTGTCGGAAAATATTGATGACGATCCGCAGGTGCTGCCGATCGTACTGAACGCGTCGATGAAGACGTTTAAGAATGCAGCACAAACGGATGCCTCCGTCATGGAACACGCTATGGAACTGCGTTCCGGGATGCCGGTAGACGTAACGCGTCATCACGACGTCAGTCAGCAGTCACTGTAAACAGTTGCCCATAAAAAAACCCCGCTGGATGTTTTTCCGCGGGGGTTTTTTTAGTTAACTCGCAGTGGCATTGCGATGGGTTAAAACTTATTTGTAGATTACCGCTGTACCATGAAGCGTGTTAGGACCGGTCACAGAGGTAATACGGAACGATTTCGCCCCCATTTCATCTGCTTTCTGCGCCAGTTGATCTTCCAGAGAACCTAAGTTAGTCCCCGCATTCGCAGAGATGATCCCTACCTTCTGTTGGCCTTCAGGCGTGGCCTGAACTTCTACAGCGGCAAAGCTGGCAAATGAAAGTGAGCTCAGAACCGTAGCAAGTAGCAGCGTTTTTACGTTTTTCATAATAGTGACCTTATGCAGATGAATGTCTGTCGAAAAGATTAACTTAACGATCGATAGGGAAATCATAGATGTGATCCAGGTCACACGTCAATGTTTTTTTATAACGATCGTTATATAAAATGCAAAGGTCTTATTTTTCATATCAATAGAAACAAATTATTTTTATCGTGAATACACTGGAGAGTGTGGGCAAATATTTTTATAATGATTGTTCAATAAACCCAACCAGGTACGACGGCACCATGACAACTGAAACGACAGGTTGTGCAAAAAAAAGCCGTGGCCGACCAAAAGTGTTCGACAGGGAAGCCGCGCTTGATAAGGCCATGACACTCTTCTGGCAGCACGGATATGAAGCGACCTCGCTCGCCGATCTCGTGGAAGCAACCGGTGCCAAAGCGCCCACGCTGTACGCGGAATTCACCAATAAGGAAGGGTTATTTCGTGCCGTGCTGGACCGCTACATCACCTGCTTCGCTGCCAAGCACGAAGCCCAACTCTTTTGCGAAGAAAAAAGCCTCACCTGTGCGCTGGAAGACTACTTCACGGCAATCGCCACCTGCTTCACTAGCAAAGACACCCCGGCAGGATGTTTTATGATTAATACCTCCGCAACGCTTGCCGCCTCTTCTCGCGATATTGCGCACACGGTGAAATCCCGCCATGCCATGCAGGAGCAAACGCTGACCCAGTTTCTTCGCCAGCGCCAGCAACATGGCGAAATTCCGGCACACTGCGATCCGCAGAAACTGGCCGAATTTCTGAACTGTATTTTACAAGGTATGTCGATCAGCGCCCGCGAAGGGGCAACTTTTGAGAAACTGATGCAGATATCCCGGACCACGCTGCGTCTGTGGCCTGAACTGCTGAAAGAAGAAACCGCGCCTCTGGCCTGAACTCCGCATTAACCTTCTGATAAAAAAAGCCCCCCAGCCTGAGCGAATGGGGGGCTAATTAATGTACAGAGCAAGACTATTTTACGCGTTGTTATTCAGCACCAACTGGCCGTTGTTATCCAGTGGGATTTGCGAGCCAGGGTCTTTATCCATGCGGATTTTGCCCTGCTGATCGCCAATTTTGTAGGTCACGTCGTAACCCAGCATTTTTTCCGATTTGTCATACACTGTTTTACAGCGCTGCTGCGTACTGGTGTAAGTATCGTTTTCCTGCATCGAACCCTGGATCTGGTTACCGGCATAACCGCCACCTAATGCCCCTGCAACGGTGGCAATATCTTTACCGCGTCCGCCACCAAACTGATGACCGATAACCCCACCCGCAACAGCGCCCAGCACTGAACCCGCAATACGATTTTCATCCTGCACCGGTTTACGGTGGGTAACCGTCACGTTACGGCATTCCTGACGCGGCGTTTTTACCGTTTCTTTAATCGGGGTCGCAGAGACAACATGTGCATATTGTGGGCCACGCTCAAACACGTTAAGACTGGCCACCGCTGCCACACCCAGCGCAGCAGCTACGCCAATCCCTATACCCGCCAACATTGATTTATTCACGGGACTTCCTCCTTTTTTGCTATTAGCAACAACTTTGCAACAGCAGATGAAAAATGCCAATCAGATTACGGATGAAAATAGCGGAACAAGGAAGCAAAGCAGCAGGATTCAGAGAACTCTTAAGGAAGGGGCCGGATGAACAGCGTCATCCGGCATCACACATCGATATTAGTGCAGTTTCAGGCGCGGGCGAATTACACGGTTGATGCTACCCACCAGCATCATCAGGCCGGTTTTGAAATAGCCGTGCAGCGCAATCTGGTGCATACGGTACAGCGAGATGTAGACAAAGCGCGCAATGCGCCCTTCCACCATCATCGAACCGCGCGTCAGGTTGCCCATCAGGCTACCAACGGTAGAGAAGTTAGACAGTGAAACCAGCGAGCCATGATCTTTATACTGATACGCCTTCAGCGGCTTGCCGTTCATCTGCGCCAGAATGTTGCTCATTGCGCACGATGCCATCTGGTGTGCAGCCTGGGCGCGCGGCGGGACAAAGCCCCCTTCCGGACGCGCGCAGGAGGCACAGTCACCAATCGCGTACACGTCAGGGTCGCGCGACGTCTGCAGAGTCGGTTCAACCACCAGCTGATTAATACGGTTCGTTTCCAGACCGCCAATATCCTTCATAAAGTCTGGCGCTTTGATACCTGCCGCCCAGACCATCAGATCGGCTTCAATATACTCGCCGTCTTTGGTGTGCAGACCGCCTTCATCAGCGCTGGTCACCATCGTCTGCGTCAGCACACGCACGCCCAGCTTGGTCAGCTCATTATGAGCCGCGCTGGAAATACGTGGCGGCAACGCAGGCAGAATACGCTCACCGGCTTCCACCAGCGTCACGTTCAGCGCTTCGTTGGTTAACCCTTTGTAGCCGTAGCTGTGCAGCTGTTTCACCGCATTATGCAGTTCAGCCGACAGCTCAACGCCCGTCGCACCACCACCGACAATAGCGATATTCACTTTGCCGTTGGCGCCCAAATTCGCCGAATACTTCAGGAACAAGTTCAGCATTTCCTGATGGAAACGGCGAGCCTGATGCGGGTTATCAAGGAAGATGCAATGATCTTTGACGCCCGGCGTGTTGAAATCATTGGAGGTACTGCCCAACGCCATTACCAGCGTGTCATACGCCACTTTGCGCTCAGGAACCAGCAGTTCACCTTTCTCATCGCGTAGCTCAGCGATAGTAATAGTCTTCGCTTCGCGATCGATATCCATAACCGAACCCAGCTGGAATTCAAAGCCGTGGTTACGGGCATGCGCCAGATAGCTCAGTGCATCAACACCCTCATCCAGCGATCCGGTTGCCACTTCGTGCAGCAACGGTTTCCATAGATGGCTGTGATTTCTGTCTACCAGCGTGATTTTGGCCTTCTTCTTGCGCCCCAGCTTTTTACCGAGCTGCGTCGCCATTTCCAGTCCGCCAGCACCGCCGCCGACAATCACGATCCTTTTCAATGGTGTAGTCAACGTGACCCCCTTAAATTTTATTAACCAATTGTTAATTAAACGTTATAGGCATAGCCTTTAATTAACAACACGTTACGATAATGAAAATGTCCTTCGAGACTGAGAATAACACGAACGGTGCATTGGTCATACCAAATTTGATGTGCATCAAGTTTTGATGCTGAAAAGATAGACAACTGGAATTTTAAAGATAAAAAAACCAGCCCGCAGGCTGGCTTTGTTAAACGTGGGTGAGTGACTAACCTAACGTCTTAAAGGCTTTGATTCGCTGCAAATGTGGGGAGATATTTTTAAATTTATGGGTCTGATCTTCGTCCCATACAATTTCATAGTAGTGATGCAGCTCTTCGGAAGAACGCTGGCTATTCAGCGCTTCATCATGCCGTGACAGAATGACCAGACACCGGTCGCGATTCTTCTCACGGAAATTGGTCACACATTTTGTGGCAATGTCAGCGTACTCTTCCGGCCTGTCGATTTTTCCTTCCATGTTCTCATTCGGGAACAAGTTAGGGTTAAACACCACCTGGCGAATATCACACAGAAAACCAATCCTTTCTGCCCAGTAGCCGCCCAGACCCACACCGCAAATCAGTGGTCGGTCGTCGACATTAAGCTGCAACATTTTATCTACTTCTTTCAGCAGATGCTGCATATCATGTTTAGGATGCCGTGTACTGTAGCTAATCAGCCTGACATCCGGGTCAATAAACTGTAATTGCAACACTTTCTCGTGGTTGCCCGGACTGTTAGAGTCAAAACCGTGTAAATAGATAATCATCGCATCCTCGCAAACTTGCGTTAATGACCTGCTTTCTCTTCCTGCCAGCGTTCATGAAGCTGGTTGAGCTGGGCGCTGATTGTTTTCCAGCGATCCGAGTCCATCAGTTCCTGACGCGAAAATGAACCTTTATGATACAAACGTGTAACACGCTCTGCATTGATCGGCGACAGATTATCTAACACACTGACTGCCCCTTTACGATTATTGCAGACTAGGATCATATCGCAACCTGCATCCAGCGATGCCTGGCCTCGCTCTGCATAGCTCCCCATGATTGCCGCACCTTCCATCGACAGATCGTCAGAGAAAATCACACCGTCAAAACCAAGCTCCTGACGCAGGACCGTTTTTAGCCAGTGCGGTGAACCACTCGCCGGGCGGGAGTCTACTTCGCTATAAATCACATGCGCAGGCATAATCGCGTCGAGTTTGTTTTCCGTAATAAGCGCCTGGAACACCGACATATCGTTAGCGCGAATTTCAGCTTCCGGTCGCGGATCGGTGGGCGTTTCTTTGTGTGAATCCGCCGTCACTGCCCCATGTCCAGGGAAATGCTTCCCGGTGGTTTTCATGCCTGCCGCGTGCATACCGTCGATAAAGCGCGTCGCCATCGCCAGCGCTTTTAGCGGATCGGCATGATACGAACGCTCGCCAATCGCGGCACTGATATGGCCGACATCCAAAACGGGGGCAAAACTGATATCGATGTCCATCGCAATCATCTCGCTGGCCATCAGCCATCCGGCGTTTTCAGCCAGCTTTCCACCCTCTTCCAGACCGTGCAGTGCGGCAAAGGATTGTGCCGCTGGCAGGCGGGTAAAGCCTTCGCGAAAACGCTGCACGCGCCCGCCTTCTTGATCCACCGCCACCACCAGATGGTTACGTGACGCCGCGCGAATCTGACGCACTAATTCACGTAACTGTTCCGGGTCGTGGTAATTACGGGTAAAGAGGATTAAACCACCCACCAACGGGTGCGCCAAAATCTCACGCTCTTCCGCGTCCAGCTCATACCCTTCAACATCCAACATTACTGGACCCACACTGCTCTCCTTATCCTTTCATGGTTAGCTGCCGCCAGGTGTCATCGGCCAGCCTGATAAATTGTCGATCGCCAGTCTGTTGCCAGCGATACTCAAACCACCCCGCCTTCAGCATCAGTATCCAGGGTTGCCACTGTCTGATCTGCCGCCACAAAACGTTTGGGTCAATATGCGCATGGCGGGCATAGGCGTTGACCAACTCGCGATGTTGAGACTCGTCAGCGACCCACACAGCCGCCAACTCGAGGCCGATATCGCCGTCCCCGGCATACTCCCAGTCAATCAACCGCAGACCTGACACCGTATGCACAATGTTGTCGCCGTGGACATCCATATGCAAAGGCCCCAAACGCAAGGGATGAGGCTCCCGTCGTTTTCTCAGACGCTTTAGCACACGTAACCAGCGCGATGTGCGACGCGTCGGATCACAACACTGCCAGTACTGTTCCAGCAACGGTAGCAGACTCACTCGCCAGCCAAAATGGGGTTGTTGGTGAAGATGATACAGTAAGCGCGCGAGTTCGTCGGCTTCCGGTAATCTGGAATCGACCTTCCCGTGAAAATAGTCGATGGCCATCCACCCGCGCGTATAAAAACGAGGTTCAGGAGCCAGGCTGTCCGGCAGGCGTTTTAGCGCATGATAGTGGCGTAAAAAATGCGACTCTGGCGCGTCAGGATCGTGATGACGGCGCAGTACGAGGCGATGGGAATGATGTTCAATGACGCAGCTCCCGCCGCTCAAGCCAAGCTTACCAGCTGCGACGGGACGATACTGCGGGAAATAGCGCGACAACACCTCATCGCGCGTCAATGGCTTATTGTTGCTGAACGGCACCTTTACCTGACCAGATTATCTCACCCGTTTGTACCAGCATTAATTGCATTTGCAGTGATGGCGTATTGACGTTACCGGATGCGCTGGAATACAGCACATACTGGGCACCGACGTTACGGGCAATGCCAATCGCTTTGCTGCGCGTGCCTAAGCTGTCGTGCGGTGATAAACCGAGTTGCTGCTTCGCTATCGCCAGTTGCTGTGCCGAAACCAGGGTAAATTTCCCGTTATTCGCCAGCGCATTGCGCAGCGTCTCGGTGGCTTCCCCTGCATTAAGTGAACCGTTAGTGCGGTTGTTCACGCTGTCGACCAGCAGAACGCCCCCGGCTTTTACGCCATCCGCCTGCAGCATTTTGCCCACCATCGGCTGCATCGCCCCGTTCCAGTCATAATGACGTACTCGCGGAGCGGGCTGCGCCGTTTGATCCTCATGTTCAATCGGACCCGGCTGCTGCGGAATGGTCGGCACTGTAGGTACAACCGGCACAGGCTGTTGCGGCTGCGCGGGCTGTTCCGGTACCGGTTTTACTTCATCTACCGGTGCAGGCTCACGTTGCGCCACACAGCCAGAGAGAAATATCGCCAGCGCAGCAACCACGGCGTAGCGATTCAATTTGATCATCAAGATTCACCTCTTACAAATAAAGATAAAGTCTAACCTTGTGCGCCCCCAGAAAATTGGCGCTGCCATACAATGTCACCGACGAACGTGCCGGAATCGTAACGCTACGTGGTGCCTCCAGAGGGTGCATTTCCAGCCCTCTGGCGTCATACCAGTAAAACCGATAATGAACGGTGACGGGTTCTTGCCTTTCGTTATAGAGTCGTGAGGATGCCGAAGGCTGAATATCAGACGTGGTTAACGCAGGTTGTTCTGCTGTTATACCCGCGGCCAGTATTGTTGATTCCATCACCAGAGACTGTTCATCACTGACCGGAATTTCGGGGTGTGAACGACAGCCAGCCAGCAACAGTAAGCCCAGCGTCAGCGCGATGCATCCTCTGGTCATTATCATAGACCTTTATGTGCAAGCATTGGCCCCAACACACGGCCCCCTAGCAGATGCATGTGGATGTGATACACCTCTTGTCCACCGTGGCGATTGGTATTCATGATCAAACGGTAGCCATCTTCGGCAATACCTTCCTGCTCGGCGATTTTGGCCGCCACGGTGATCATTCGGCCCAACGCCTGCTCATGTTCTGCCGTTACATCGTTAACGGTTGGGATCAGAACGTTGGGAATGATCAGGATATGCGTGGGTGCCTGAGGTGAAATATCACGAAACGCGGTTACCAGTTCGTCCTGATACACGATGTCTGAGGGAATTTCACGACGAATAATTTTGCTGAATATAGTTTCTTCTGCCACGACGTTTTCCTTTTTCATTAACAGCCCATGCGTTGTGCCATGCTACGCCGAGCGACTCTGCGAGTATAGAGTATGAGCGAGTTACTCACGCTCTTTCAACTTTAACCCCCGATTTTTTAAGCAAAAAGCTCCCCCTCCGCTGTTCTTATAACCATTTACCGCCGCTATTGCTCAGACATAGTACTGAAACAATATTTCATTTATCTCTGTAGCATCTGTTTACACGTTGAATATGAATGCGTATATTTCGCATTTGCATTTACATACAAATTTAATAGTTAACAACAAAAGGGTTCATCACCCGCAACGGTGATTAGAACTTAATATTAATAATTATCAAGGAATTATTGATGTCTTTCACAACATACAACCGGGATTCTCAGCGTCAACCCGCACTCGCCCCTTCCTTGCTTGCTGTCTGTATTGCCATGGCTTTTATTCCCGCTTCAGGCTTCGCCGCCAACGAAGATACGGTGATCGTTGATGGTTCAGCCACCGCAGGCTCGGCATCCGGCGAAGAACAGGATTACAGCGTGAAGTCGACGACAGCGGGCACCAAAATGCAGATGACCCAGCGCGATATACCTCAGTCGGTCACTATCGTTAGCCAGCAGCGCATGGAAGATCAGCAGTTACAGACTCTCGGTGATGTGATGGACAATACGCTCGGTATCAGTAAAAGCCAGGCTGACTCCGATCGTAACAGCTATTTTTCCCGCGGTTTTGAGATTGATAACTATATGGTCGACGGGATCCCGACCTATTTTGAATCCCGCTGGAACCTCGGCGATGCACTTTCCGACACCGCCTTGTTTGAACGCGTAGAAGTGGTGCGCGGAGCGAACGGTTTGATGACCGGAACGGGCAATCCTTCAGCCTCCATTAACATGATTCGTAAACACGCCACCAGCCGCGAGTTCACCGGTAATGTGTCGGCAGAATACGGCAGCTGGAATAAACAGCGCTATGTCACTGATTTACAGAGTCCGTTAACCGAAGATGGCAATGTGCGCGCTCGCATCGTCGCCGGATATCAGAATAACGACTCCTGGCTTGACCGCTACAACAGCGAAAAAATGTTCTTCTCCGGGATTGTCGATGCGGATCTGGGTGACACCACCAGCCTGTCTGCCGGTTATGAATACCAGCGTATTGACGTTAACAGCCCAACCTGGGGTGGCCTGCCGCGCTGGAATACCGACGGCAGCAAAAACAGCTATGACCGTTCGCGCAGCACGGCTCCGGACTGGGCCTACAATGACAAAGACATCAACAAAGTCTTTGTCACGCTGAAACAGCGTTTTGCCGATACCTGGCAGACAACCCTGAACGCTACCCACTCTGAGGTTAAGTTCGACAGCAAAACAATGTACATCGATGCCTATGTCGACAAAAACACCGGTATGCTGGTCGGCCCTTATGCTAATTATGGACCTGGCTTCGACAACGTCGGCGGCACGGGGTGGAACAGCGGCAAGCGTAAGATCGATGCGGTTGATCTGTTCGCCGACGGTGGCTACGACCTGTTTGGTCGTCAACATAACCTGATGCTCGGCGGCAGCTACAGCAAACAGAACAACCGTTATGTCAATGCCTGGGATAATGTGTATCCGAACGAAGTGGGGAATTTCAATAACTTCGACGGTAATATTCCTGAGACTAACTGGCGTCCACAATCGCTGGCCCAGGACGATACCACCCACATGAAATCGCTCTACGCGGCGACGCGTGTTTCGCTGGCCGACCCGCTGCACTTGATCCTCGGCGCGCGTTATACCAACTGGCGTATCGACACCCTGACCTACAGCATGGAAAAAAATCACACCACACCGTATGCCGGTCTGGTGTATGACATTGATGATAACTGGTCAACTTACGCCAGCTATACCTCTATCTTCCAGCCACAGAACAAACGTGACAGTTCGGGTAAATACCTCTCCCCGATCACCGGTAACAACTATGAGATGGGGTTAAAGTCGGACTGGATGAACAGTCGCCTGACCACCACCCTTGCGGTATTCCGTATCGAGCAGGATAACCTGGCACAGTCTACCGGTACGCCAATTGCCGGCAGCAATGGCGAAACGGCCTATAAGTCGAGCAATGGTACAGTCAGCAAAGGGGTTGAATTCGAAGTGAACGGTGCAATCACCGATAACTGGCAGATGACGTTTGGCGCAACGCGCTACGTTGCTGAAGATAACGAAGGCAAGGCGGTGAACCCAAACCTGCCACGTACTACGGTGAAACTGTTCACCCGTTATCGTCTGCCAGCGATACCGGAGCTGACCGTCGGCGGTGGTGTTAACTGGCAGAATCGCGTTTACAGCGATACCGTGACGCCGTACGGGACGTTCCGTGCCGAACAGGGTAGCTACGCATTGGTAGATTTATTCACCCGTTACCAGGTGACAAAAAACTTCTCCCTGCAGGGCAACCTGAACAACCTGTTCGATAAGACTTACGACACCAACATTGACGGCTCTATCGTCTATGGTGAACCGCGTAACGTCAGCGTCACCGCCAGCTATCAGTTCTGATAAGAACATTGTGCCCGGCGTTGTCACCCCGATGACAACGCCGGTAACCCGACGCCCGCTTGCCCCGAGCTAACTCGCTGATTTTGGCTTCAGATCTTCATCAAACTCCAGCCGTTTTCTGTTGGGTTCCGCTTCGGTCAGCGGTTGCACTTCAGAAAGCGTGTGCTGACAGCGTTCCACCAGTACCTGATATTCACGGGTGCCCTGCTTCTTCCACGTCAGTTCTTGCTCGGTTAGAGTGCGAATCGCTTTTGCCGGACTACCGACAATCAGATGGTTGGCGGGCATCTCAGCCCGGGCTTTCACAAACGCCGACGCACCGACAATACTGTTTTCACCAATGGTCGCCCCATCGATAATCACCGCGCTCATACCGACCAGCGCATTACGGCCAATTACGCAACCGTGCAGAATGGCACCGTGGCCGATATGCCCGTCTTCTTCCACCACAGTGTCCTGGCCCGGGAAACCGTGCATTACGCAGTTATCTTGAATATTCGCGCCATCTTTCACCACGATACGACCAAAATCGCCGCGCAGGCTAGCGTTAGGACCCACGTAAACCCCTTTGCCGAGGATCACATCGCCAATCAGTACGGCGGTTGGATGAACATAGCTTTCGTTAGGTACGACGGGGATCATTCCGTCCATCTGGTAAATCGGCATGGCTTCTCCTGTTACGCCTCGGCTAATCCACCAAAGCGTTGATAATAGAGCGGCCCCGGCGCGGGCAGTTCGCCCACTGAACTTTCGCCTTTTTCACTGACAAAAGCCTGAGCACCGGGCGCGACGCGTTGATAGATATTGATACACAACTGGCGTGCGGTCTGACCCAGCCAGTGGGCGGGCAGCAGTTCCTCTGGTAACAGCGGATCTTTCAGTACCACCCGACGATAGAAATGGATCAGCAGCAGACGGATCTGGAAGCAGCGTTCCGGCGTCAGCTCACCCGCATCGGCGTCACGCAGCAGCGGCAACAGCGGGCGGAACAATGTGATAAACGCCTCGTACATGGCGTTCTGTTCGGTCAACTGCCAGCACTCTTCCACACGCTCACGCAGCGCAGCGCGAGAAATGGCCAGCGGTGAATGTGCTTCAAATACAATCACATTTTCCGCCACACCCGCTTCGTGTAGTAGCGACTGCACATCCGCCAGCTTTTGCGACGGCGAGGCCAGCAGGCTTGGCGCAAGGACGCCGAACCCCTGCCAAATCAGCTGCTTTTTGACTTCATTAAGGGTATTTTTTTCTAGCCCTTCAGAAAGTAACAACAGCCAGGTGCCGTCCCATTCCGGGGCACTGGCGCGATAAATTTTGCTTTCGGCGCGTCGTGTCAGGCGTAACCCTTTATCGCTCAGCCGGTAGAAGCTGCGCCGGCCAATGCGCACCACGTCCAGCCACTCTTCTTTATTAAGGCGAAACAGCGCGGTGCGCACAAAGCGTTCACCAAAGCCGAGTCCTTCAAGCAATGCCGCCACGCTGCCAAGCCACACTTCGCCGCCGCGCTGGGATAAGCAGTCACCGTATAACGAAGCGATAAGCGAGGTGCCGCTAATGGGCATCGCGGTCACCGCCTGCTGAATAAAGCTGTCGAGTTTGTCCATATGATTCATTCTGTTGTTATTTATATCCTTTTTGAATCATAGCACAGGAATAATTCCGCGAAACGGCGGGAATTGGTAGGCCGGATAAGGCAACGCCGCCATCCGGCAATCTGTGCGCTTTCGCCTGATGGCGCTGCGCGTATCAGGCCTACGAGTCTTAACCGTTTGCTGCGACTTTACGCAAATCAAACACGCGGCACGCTTTGCCTTCGGAGCGTGGAATGCTGCCGCAGTTAACGATGCTGACGTCGGTAGAAATCCCAACCATCGACTTAATACGGTGACGCAGATGGTGGCAAATCTGGCAGCGCTGCTCGTGACTCAGCGCCAGACCGCTCTCTTTTAGCTCCACGCGCACGGAAAGTGAATCAAGATGCCCACGGCGATCCACTTCCAGCTGGTAATGCGGCGCCAGATGTTCAATCTTGAGGATCTCTTCTTCCAGCTGCGATGGGAAGACGTTAACGCCGCGAATAATCAGCATGTCATCGCTGCGCCCGCTGATGCGATCCATCCGGCGCATGGTGCGGGCGGTGCCCGGCAGCAGGCGCGTCAGGTCGCGGGTGCGATAGCGGATCACCGGCAGCGCTTCTTTAGTCAGGGTGGTGAACAGTAATTCACCATGCTCACCGTCGGCCAGCGGCGTGCCGTCTTCCGGGTTGACCACTTCCGGGAAGAAATGGTCTTCCCAGATAGTCGGGCCGTCGCCGGTTTCAATACATTCCATCGCCACGCCCGGTCCCATCACTTCAGACAAGCCGTAAATATCCAGCGCGGTAATGCCGAGGCGACGTTCAATTTCTGCGCGCATTCCCGCCGTCCACGGCTCGGCGCCAAACACGCCGGTACGCAGCGAGCAGCCGCGCGCGTCGCCGCCCATCTGGCGTTCGAGTTCTTCAATCAAGTTCAGGCAGTAAGACGGCGTCACCATGATCATGTCAGGCTTGAAATCACGAATCAGCTGCGCCTGTTTCTCGGTTTGCCCGCCGGAGATCGGGATCACCGTAGCCCCTAAACGTTCCGCGCCGTAATGCGCGCCCAGGCCGCCGGTAAACAGGCCGTAGCCGTAGGCAACATGGATTTTGTCTTTCGCCGTGCCGCCCGCCGCACGCAGGGAGCGCGCCACGATATTGGCCCAAGTATCGATGTCGTTTTGCGTATAGCCAACGACGGTCGGTTTGCCGGTGGTGCCGGACGACGCATGGATACGCACCACCTGCTCCATCGGCACCGCGAAGGTGTCGAACGGATAGTTATCACGCAGGTCCTGCTTGGTAGTGCAGGGAAACTTGCTTAGGTCACTCAGCTCACGGAAATCATCCGGATGAACGCCCGCCGCATCGAACTTACGGCGATACATCGGCACATTTTCATAGGCGTGTTTTAACGTCCACTTCAGACGTTCGGTTTGCAGAGCCTGTAATTCGTCACGCGATGCAGTTTCAATCGGATCTAATGTTGTTGTCATTTTGTAGGGTATCCGCAGGTCAATTAGCTCACACTCGCTCGAGGATCAGGGCGATACCCTGGCCCACGCCAATACACATCGTACACAGCGCATAGCGTCCATTGCGTCGTTCCAGTTCCAACGTTGCCGCCAGCGCTAAGCGCACGCCGCTCATTCCCAACGGGTGGCCTAAGGCGATGGCGCCACCGTTGGGATTCACGTGCTCAGCATCATCTGCCAGACCGAGCTGGCGCATCACGCCCAGCGCCTGAGCGGCAAAGGCTTCGTTCAACTCAATCACATCCATATCGTTAATATTCAGCCCGGCACGCTCCAGCACTTTACGCACTGCCGGTACCGGCCCCAGCCCCATAAACTTCGGCTCCACGCCCGCCGTCGCCATCGCTACGATGCGTGCTCGCGGCGTCAGCCCCTGCGCCTTTGCCTGTTCTGCGCTGGCAATAATCATCGCCGCCGCACCGTCGTTCACGCCGGAGGCGTTCCCGGCGGTAATTACGCCGCCTTTACGGAACGGTGTTTTCAGTGAAGAGAGTTGTTCGAGGGTGGTTTCCGCACGCGGATGTTCATCATCACGCACCGCGCTGACCACGCCCTTCTTGCCAATAATCTGCACTGGCACAATTTCCTGCGCCAGAATGCCGTCGCGCTGAGCTTGTGCCGTGCGCTGCTGGCTGCGATAAGCAAAGGCGTCCTGATCTTCGCGGCTGATATTTAACAATTCAGCTACATTCTCCGCCGTTTCCGGCATGCTGTCAGTTCCAAATTGTTGCTGCATGAGCGGGTTCACAAAACGCCAGCCGATGGTGGTATCAAACATCTCCGCCTGACGCTGAAACGGCGAGGTGGCTTTGCCCATCACAAACGGCGCACGGGACATAGATTCCACACCACCGGCAATCAGCAGATCCGCATCACCGGCTTTAATCGCCCGAGCGGCAAAGCCAATCGCGTCCAGCCCGGAACCACACAATCGGTTGATGGTGGTGCCCGCCACAGAGTGCGGATAACCCGCCAGCAGCGTCGCCATATGCGCCACGTTACGGTTATCTTCCCCCGCCTGATTGGCGCAGCCGAAGATCACATCGTCGATGGCGCTGGCATCCAACTTCGGATTCCGGTTGAGTAATTCCCGCAGCGGAATGGCAGCCAGATCGTCGGCGCGCACGCCCGCCAGCGTACCGCCGTAGCGACCAATCGGGGTACGAATGCCGTCACAAATAAACGCGTCACGCATTAGACTTCTCCTGTAATGGTGCCGCCGATGCGGTGCGATTTGCCGCGAAACAGGGCCACGATTTTTTGCTGCTGGTTGATAATTTCAATGTCGTAAACGCCGGTCAGCTTGCCCTGCTGCTTCACCCGCGCAGTGGCGGTCAGCAGTTCACCAACAAAGGCCGGACGCAGGAAATCGATACTGGCGGCAGACGCCACCGCCGCCAGCCCCTGGCTGTTGCAGGCGTAGGCGAATGCGGTATCAGCCAGCGAAAACAGCTGTCCGCCGTGGCAGGTTTGATGGCCGTTCAGCATGTTCGGTGATACCGTCATGGTCATCTGCGCGTAGCCTTCGTCCATTTCGATAATCTTGATACCCAGCGTTTTGGCGCAGGTATCGTTCTCGTACATGGCGCGCGCGTTGCGCCAGGCTTCATTACTCATGACGCATCTCCAGTAGCGCTTTTTCGCGCAGCAGCGCACTCGGGCGATAGCGTTCTTCGCCGTAATGCTGTTGCAGGTTCTCCAGCAGACGCAGGACGCGCCCCCAGCCCAGTGATTCACCCCAGCCAATCGGGCCGCGCGGGTAGTTAACGCCCAGTCGCATGGCGGTATCGATATCCTCGGCGCTGGCAACGCCTTTTTGCAGCGCGTCCAGCGCTTCGTTCGCCAGCATCGCCACCGTGCGCCACACCAGCAGACCGGGGTAGTCGGCAATGCGCAGCACTTTTTTGCCCTGCTGCTGGAAGAAATAAACCGCTTTATCGGTGGCGGCTTGAGAATTGGTGGCGGCACTCGCCAGCACCACCGTGCCGCCCGCCGCGTAGTCGTACACCACCACCGGGCGGTTGTGCTGCACACTTAAGGCCAGCGCGGTTTCGCCGGTGGTTTCCAGCAGCAGCACATCGTCCAGTTCAGTGACAACGTCACGCTTAATGTTTTTTGCGCCGCATTGCGCTGGCACCGCAGCCAGCGCCAGTTCCGGCTGTGCTTCAACAGGCCAGCGATAAACACCGTGACCACTCTTCTTGCCCAGACGCCCGGCAATAGCCAGCTCCTGTTGCAGCAGCGACGGCAGAAAACGTCGGTCCTGCCAGAAAGCGTTAAAAACCGAACAGGTCACCGCAAAATTCACGTCCTGCCCGATAAGGTCGGTCAGCGCCAGCGGCCCCATCGGGAACCCGCCGCCGTCGCGCAATGCGGCGTCAATCACCTCAGGCGTCGCCACCTGCTCTTCCAGCGCCCGCCAGGCTTCGGCGTAAAACGGACGCGCCACGCGGTTGACGATAAAGCCCGGCGTTGAACGGCAGCGCACCGGCTGTTTACCCCAGGCGCTTACGCACTGGCACAGTTGCTCAACCACTTCGGCTGAGGTCGCCAGCCCGCTGACCACTTCGACCAGCTTCATCACCGGCGCAGGGTTAAAGAAATGCAGGCCGGCCACGCGCTCGGGGTGTTTGATTCCGGCGGCAATGGCGGTGATGGAAATCGACGAAGTATTGCTGGTCAGCAACGTCGACGGAGAGCAGATCTCCGCCAACTGGCTGAACAGCGCCTGTTTGATCTCCAGACGCTCGGACGCCGCTTCAATTACCAGTTGCGCATCCGCAAGCTGATTCAGTTCTGTTGCCGGCGTAATACGAGCCAGCAGCATCTGTGCTTGCTCGGCGCTGATTTTTCCACGGCTGACGCGGGAATCCAGACGTTGGGCAATACCGTCGATGGCGCGAGTAATCGCGTCGGCGGAAATGTCATACAGCAGTACCGAATGCCCGACGCTGGCAGCGACTTCAACAATGCCCGCGCCCATGGTGCCGCCGCCAATCACGGCAACGGTGTGGAGTGTTTGCGTCATGAGTTATTTCCCGCTGAACTGTGGGGGACGTTTGCCGAGGAAGGCGCTGACGCCCTCGCGATAGTCGTCGCTGCGCCCGGCAAGGCGCTGGAAATCGCGCTCAACATCAAGCTGGTCATCCAGGGAGTTGGTTTCCGCCAGCTGCAACGCTTTCTTGATGAGCCCTAAACCGTAGGTGGGTTGGGAAGCCAGATGGCGCGCCAGCGCCAGGCTGGTGTCTTTCAGCTCTGCGTCATCCACCAGTTGCCAGATCATGCCCCACTGCGCGGCTTGTTCTGCGCTCAAGCTGTCGCCCAGCAGCATCAACCCCATCGCGCGGGCGCGGGTGGTGACGCGCGGTAATACCCAGCTTCCACCGCAGTCCGGTACCAGACCGAGTTTGCTGAAAGCCATTACAAATTTCGCAGAACGCGCCGCCAGCACGATATCGCAGCCCAGCGCCAGCGTGGCACCGGCACCTGCCGCTACGCCGTTGACCGCACAAATCACCGGCTTGGGCAGCGCGGCTAAGCGGCGCACCAGCGGGTTATAAAAACGCTCCACCGACATGCCTAAATCCGGCGCGGGGCCGCTTGGGTCAACGTTACGATCGTTCAGATCCTGTCCGGCACAAAAACCGCGCCCGGCACCGGTGATCAGCAGGCAGCGAATGGTCTCGTCGCGCTCGGCCTGTTTCAGGCATTCGGACAACTGCTGGTGCATGGCGTCGTTAAAGCTGTTGAGTCGGTCCGGGCGGTTCAGGGTGATGGTCATCACGCCCTGGTCGATATCGCTAAGAATGAATGCGTCCACGGTTAACGTCCTTTGAAGGCTGGGGTGCGTTTTTCTAAAAAGGCAGCGATGCCTTCGCGACGGTCTTCGGTGGCGCTAAGCAGCGTAAACAGCTGGCGCTCCTGGGTTAGCCCGGCCTGCAAACTGACCTCCTGTGCCAGACGTAACGACTGTTTGGCGGCACGCAGCGCCAGCGGTGAGTGACGGGCAATCGTCGTCGCCAGTGTCAGCGCGTATTCGTCAGAAAGGTTGGCTGGGTGGATATCGCTGACCAGCCCCGCCTGCTGTGCCCGCTGGGCATCAATGCTTTCACCGCTGAGCACCATGCGGCTGGCCAGCGCTTTCCCGACGCTGCGAATCAAACGCTGGGTACCGCCCGCGCCCGGCATGGTGCCAAGGGTGATTTCCGGCAGACCAAAGCGGGCGTTGTCCCCGGCGATCACCAGGTCGCACAGCAGCGCCAGCTCGCAGCCCGCGCCCAGCGCGTAGCCGTTGACTACCGCAATCAGCGGCTTATTGAAAGCATCGATACGCGCCCATAAGCGCGGGCGAATATCATCAAAAGTGGCGGGCAAATCTTTTTCCGCCATTTCGTTAAGATCGGCACCGGCGGCAAAGTAGCGCGGATTGCCGCTTATCACGCAGACACTAACGCTTGAGTCCCCCGAAGCACTTTCCAGCGCCTCGGCAAGCTGGGTCAGCAACGCGTTATTCAGCGCATTACGCGCCTGCGGACGGTTCAGCGTCAGCTGTAAAACGCGGTCGTGACGGGTAATAAGGAGTTCGCTCATGCCATCCCCCGCGCATCAAAGTCGACCACCACATCGCCGCTGGTCGGCAGCGCCTGACAGCTCAGCACATAGCCCGCTGCCAGTTCGTCGGCTTCGAGGCTGTAGTTGGCGGCCATCGCCACTTCGCCGCGCACCACTTTGCATTTGCAGGTGGCGCAGACGCCGCCTTTGCAGGCGAACGGCAGGTCGGCGCCCTGTCGCAGCGCGGCATCGAGAATGCTGTCATCTTCCGCAGAGAGCGAAATCAGACGCTCACGACCGTCCTGACGCAACGTCACCGTGCGCCCTTCTGCCTGTACGCCAGTGGCGCGTTTAACGCTGGTCCCCGGCGTATTGAAACGCTCCAGGTGAATGGCTTTTTCGGGCATTCCCAGCGCACGCAGCGTGGTTTCAGCGTCGTCCATCATCGCCGACGGGCCGCAGATAAAGGCGTCGTCAAAGCGGCTAAAATCGAGCAGATGCTCAGACAGCGCGCGCAGTTTGTCGCCGTCGATGCGCCCCTGTAACAGGTCACTGTCCATCGACTCCTGGCTGAACAGATGGATCACCTGTAAACGCTGCGGATAGCGGTCTTTCAGATCGGCCAGCGCCTGACGGAACATCATGCTGTGGCTGCTGCGGTTGCCGTAAATCAAGGTGAAGCGGCTGTCGCTTTCCATCGCCAGCGTGGCTTCGATAATCGCCATCATCGGCGTGATCCCGGAACCGGCGGCGATCGCCAGATAGTCCGCGCGGCGTTCGGCCTGTGGCTGGTAGCCAAAGTGACCCTGCGGCACCATCACCTCGAATTCCATGCCCTGCTGGATATCGCTCTGGGCGAAGCGTGAAAAACGGCCACCGTCGATGGCTTTCACCGCCACGCTGATTTCTGCCGGTGAGCGGCTGCGGCAGATGGAGTAGCAGCGACGCAGTTCTTCGCCACCAAGACGGGTTTTCAGCGTCAGATGCTGGCCCGGACGGAAGGCGTAGGCGCTGCGTAGCGCGTCGGGTATGGCAAAGGTGATGGTCACCGCATCGCGGGTTTCCGGCTCAACGTTTGCCACGGTAAGCGAATGAAATGTTGTCATCGCGACCTCAAATACATTTAAAGTAATCAAAAGGTTCACGGCAGCTTTCGCAGCGATACAGCGCTTTGCAGGCCGTGGAACCGAATTCGCTAATCAGCGAGCTGTGGGTGCTACCGCAGCGTGGACAGAGCACATCCTTCGGCATTTCGTCGGCGTGACAGGCGTGGGCCTGCGGCGGGCTGATGCCGTACTGACGCAAGCGCTCGCGGGCGTCCGGGTTCATCCAGTCGGTGGTCCACGGTGGGTCAAGCTGCAACACAATGTGTACCGGCGTGTAGCCGTGCTCGGTCATCACCGCGCGAATTTCACCTAACAGATGTTCGGTTGCCGGGCAGCCGGAATAGGTTGGCGTGAAGCCAATCACCCAGCCGTCGCCGTGACGTTCCACGCGGCGCACCATGCCGAGGTCAGTAATGGTCAGCACCGGCACTTCCGGGTCGGGGATAGCGCTTAGCAATCCCCAAATGCTGTGCACCTCAGCGGGTGCGATGGCGGCAAGACGTTGCATAGCGACCTCCGTTTACCACTGCTGACCGGGGTAAGCACGTTGCAAGTACTGCATCTCTGCCAGCATCGGCCCCAGATGTTCACTGTGCAGCCCCTGTTTCCCGCCGCTACGGAACGCCGCTTCTTGCGGGATCTGCAAACCAGAATCGAGCAGCGCGGTGTGTACCGTCGCCTGCCATTCGGCCTGTAGCTCACGCGGATCGACGGCGATCCCCTGCGAAATTAATTCGATCTCCAGCTCATCGGCCTGGAACAGCTCGCCGGTGAAGCGCCACAGGTTGTCCACCGCTTGCTGCATCAGATTTGCCGAGTGTTCGGTGCCGTTACCCAGACGCTCCAGCCAGCCGCGGCTAAAACGCTGGTGATAACGCACTTCTTTCAGCCCTTTGGCGGCGATAGCGGCAAGCTGCGCGTCACGGCTGTTCACCAGGCGGCTGAACAGCGCCACGTGCCAGACGTCGATAAAGAACTGGCGGGCGAGTGTGTCGGCAAAGTTGCCGTTGGGTTGTTCAACCAGCAGCAAATTGCGGAACTGACGTTCATCGCGACCAAAGGCCAGCGTGTCTTCATCGCCGCTGCCATTGAGTTCGGCGGCATAGCTAAGGAAATTACGCGCCTGACCCAGCAGGTCGAGGCCAATGTTTGCCAGCGCGAGGTCAATCTCCAGCTCCGGCGCATGACCGCACCATTGACCTAAACGCTGGGCCAGCACCAGGCCGTTATCGCCCAGACGCAGAGCATAGGTGGCAACGGGATTTGAGTTATTCATCGTTGCCTCACATATGTTCCATGCCGTCCGGCACGGTGTAGAACGTCGGGTGACGGTAAACTTTGCTCTCAGAGGGGTCGAAAAACGCACCGCGTTCTTCCGGTTGCGAGGCGACAATTTCGCTCGCCTTCACTACCCAAATCGAACAACCTTCGCTGCGACGGGTGTAGGCATCGCGCGCGTTTTCCAGCGCCATCTGGTCATCGGCGGCGTGCAGGCTGCCGACGTGACGGTGAGACAAACCTTGTTTGCTGCGGACAAACACTTCGTATAACGGCCAGTATGTTTTGCTCATCTTTATTCTCCTTAGGCGGCGCTGCGGGCCTGCTGTTTTTCGGCATGCGCCAGCGCGGCTTCGCGCACCCATGCCCCCTCTTCCCAGGCTTTGCGTTTTGCGCCCAGACGTTCGTGGTTACAGATGCCACGCCCGTTGATGACTTCATTAAGTTCCTGCCAGTCAATTTCGCCGTAGCGGTAGTGACCGGTAGCTGCGTCGAGTTGCAGGTCAGCGTCCGGCACCTGCATGCCGAGGATTTCCACCTGTGGGACGGTGTTGTCGACAAAGCGCTGACGCAATTCGTCGTTGGAGTGCAGTTTGATTTTCCACGCCATGCTGCGGGCGCTGTTCGGCGAGTTGTCATCGCTCGGGCCGAACATCATCAGCGCTGGCCACCAGAAGCGGTTGATGGCGTCTTGCAACATTTGACGCTGTTCTTCGCTTCCTGCCGCCAGCGCCATGCAGGCTTCAAAACCCTGACGCTGGTGGAAGCTCTCTTCTTTACAGATTTTGACCATCGCCCTGGCATACGGGCCGTAGGAGGTGCGACACAACGCCACCTGATTAACGATCGCAGCGCCGTCGACCAGCCAACCGATGACGCCGATATCGGCCCAGGTCAGGGTTGGATAGTTAAAAATGGAGGAGTACTTCATCTGCCCGTCGAGCATCTTCTGATACAGATCTTCACGGGCGCAGCCGAGGGTTTCGGCGGCGCTGTAGAGGTACAGGCCATGTCCGGCTTCATCCTGCACTTTCGCCAGCAGAATCGCTTTGCGGCGAAGCGTTGGGGCGCGGGTTACCCAGTTACCTTCCGGCAGCATGCCAACAATTTCCGAATGCGCATGCTGACCAATCTGACGAATCAGCGTTTTGCGGTAGGCATCCGGCATCCAGTCCTGCGGTTCGATGGCGGTATCCTGCGCGATGCGCTGGTCAAAGCTATGTTCTTCTGTCACGTCATCACCTTATGATTCCGATAAATTCAACAAATCAATTTTTGCGAATCACTTTGTTTTATAAAAGTTACATCTTAGTTAAATAAAACCACAAATTTTGTTTGTGGATTTTGTGATGAGTACCGCAAAGGGTTTTAGTAATCCTTTTATAAACAGGCTTATATCACTATCAGGGATAGTGTCCTCGATCGCATTGTTAACAAATTATTAAAATCAGGCTTGCATTTTATGATTCAGAAAAGAACTATTTATAGCGAGATTACGTAACATATCTGGAGAATAACCATGCAGCAGTTAGCCAGCTATTTATCCGGCACCTGGCAGACCGGCCGGGGCCGCACCCGCACCATTCATCACGCCATCAGCGGAGAGGCGCTGTGGGAAGTCACAAGCGAGGGGCTGGATATGGCGCAGGCGCGCCGCTTCGCCATCGAGCACGGCGGCAAAGCGTTACAGGCGATGACCTTTATTGAACGCAGCGCAATGTTAAAAGCGGTGGCGAAACATCTGCTGGAGCTGAAAGCCGATTTTTATGCCATCTCCGCCGAGACCGGCGCGACGCGCGCGGATAGCTGGGTGGATATTGAAGGCGGTATCGGCACCCTCTTCACCTACGCAGGTCTCGGCAGCCGTGAACTGCCGGACGATACCCTGTGGCCGGAAGATGAGCTGATCCCGCTGTCCAAACAAGGTGGCTTTGCCGCGCGTCACGTGCTGACCTCAAAATCCGGCGTGGCGGTGCATATCAACGCCTTTAACTTCCCCTGCTGGGGCATGTTAGAAAAGCTGGCTCCCACCTGGCTTGCCGGGATGCCCGCGATCATCAAACCGGCCACCGCCACCGCGCAGCTAACCCAGGCGATGGTCAAAGCGATTGTCGATAGCGGGCTGGTGCCGGAAGGTGCGATCAGCCTGATTTGCGGCGGCGCGGGCGACCTGCTCGACCAGCTTGATCATCAGGACGTGGTGACCTTTACCGGCTCGGCAAAAACCGGGCAGCAGCTGCGCGTGCATCCCAATCTGGTGGCGAAGTCTGTCCCCTTCACCATGGAAGCAGACTCGCTGAACTGCTGCGTGCTGGGTGACGATGTGACGCCGGAACAGCCTGAATTTGCGCTGTTTATCCGTGAAGTGGTGCGCGAGATGACCACCAAAGCCGGGCAAAAATGTACCGCTATTCGCCGGATTATCGTGCCGCAGGCGCAGGTGAAAGCGGTGAGCGAGGCGTTGATTGCCCGTCTGCAAAAAGTGGTGGTCGGCGACCCGGCGCAGGAAGGTGTGAAGATGGGCGCGCTGGTCAATAGCGAACAGCGTCAGGACGTGCAGGATAACGTCAACCGCCTGCTGGAAGCCGGATGTGACGTGCTGCTGGGTGGCAAAGCCGATCTCAACGCTGCCGGGGCATTCTTCCCACCGACGCTGCTGTTCTGCGCGCAGCCGGATGAAGTGGCGGCGGTTCACGCGATTGAAGCATTTGGCCCGGTGGCGACGCTGATGCCGTATCAGAATAGCGAGCACGCGATGCAGCTGGCGCGCGCCGGTGAAGGTAGCCTGGCGGGAACGTTAGTGACGGCAGATGGCGCACTGGCGCGTGCGTTTATTCTCGGTGCTGCCCGCGCCCACGGTCGTATTCAGGTGCTGAACGAAGAATCTTCCGTCGAATCTACCGGCCACGGTTCCCCGCTGCCGCAGCTGGTACACGGCGGCCCGGGACGCGCGGGTGGCGGCGAAGAACTCGGCGGCCTGCGGGCGGTAAAACACTACATGCAGCGCACCGCGATTCAGGGCAGCCCGACGATGCTTGCCGCCATCGGCCAGCAATGGGTGCGCGGCGCGCAGGTGGCGGAAGACCGCGTCCACCCGTTCAGCAAATATTTTGAAGAGATCCAGCCGGGCGACAGCCTGCTGACCCCGCGCCGCACGCTGACCGAAGCGGATATCGTCAACTTTGCCTGCCTGAGCGGCGATCACTTCTACGCTCACATGGACAAAATTGCCGCCGCCGAGTCGATTTTTGGCGAGCGCGTGGTGCACGGTTACTTCCTGATTTCTGCCGCCGCCGGGCTGTTTGTTGACGCGGGCGTCGGCCCGGTTATCGCCAACTACGGCATGGAAAACCTGCGCTTTATCGAGCCGGTAAAACCGGGCGATACTATCCAGGTACGCCTGACCTGCAAACGTAAAACGGTGAAACGCCAGCGCAGCGCTGATGAGAAGGCCACAGGCGTAGTGGAATGGTCAGTGGAGATTTTCAATCAGCATCAGCAAGCTGTGGCGCTGTACTCAATCCTGACGCTGGTCGCGCGCCAGCAGGGGGATTTCCCGGCGTGAACAAACCCGATGGTGCGTTCCAGTCGCACCATCGGGCATTTAACGATTTACTGCTTCGCGCCTTCTACCGCTTCGCGAGCCAGTTTGGTAATGCGATCGTAGTCACCCGCTTCCAGCGCATCCGCCGGAACCAGCCAGGAGCCGCCGATACACAGTACGCTTTTCAGCGCCAGATAGTCACGGTAGTTGGCCGGAGAAATACCGCCGGTTGGGCAGAAACGCACCTGGGAGAACGGACCCGCAATCGCCTGCAGCGCTTTTGTCCCGCCGTTCGCTTCAGCCGGGAAGAATTTGAATTCTTTCAAGCCGTAATCCATGCCCAGCATCAGTTCAGAAACGGTGCTGATGCCTGGGATCAGAGGAATCGTCCCTTCGGTTGCCGCTTTCAGCAGAGGCTCGGTCAGTCCTGGGCTAATAGCAAACTGCGCACCAGCTTCCGTCACTTCCGCGAGCTGCTGCGGGTTCAGTACGGTACCTGCACCGACGATCGCATCCGGCACTTCTTTGGCGATAGCACGAATGGCGTCCATCGCACATGCGGTACGTAAGGTCACTTCCAGAACACGAACACCCCCTGCAACCAGCGCTTTTGCCATCGGCACCGCGTGTTCCAGTTTATTCACCACGATAACCGGTACAACCGGGCCAGTGGTGAGGATTGCTTCTGCACTTGTCTTCCAGTTTTTCATCAGAGTTTCTTCTCTCGCCTGATTACAAAATGAGTCTTAAAAATCGATACAGGTTGCGCCCTGCTCCGCACCGGACAGCTTTTCGCGCAACGCACTGAACATCTCACGCCCTGTTCCTACCCGCGATGCGCTGAGGTCAGGAATGTGGGGCTGACGAGAGGCAAGTTCCTCTTCATCGACCAGCAGCGTCAATTCACCTGTCTGTCCATTCACTCGAATGATGTCGCCATCGCGTACTTTTGCCAGTAGCCCGCCATCATAAGCTTCCGGTGTTACATGGATTGCTGAAGGCACTTTACCTGAAGCACCTGAAAGTCGTCCATCGGTAACTAACGCAATTTTGAAACAACGGTCCAATAATACACCAAGAGGCGGCATGAGTTTATGTAATTCTGGCATACCGTTCGCTTTTGGCCCCTGATGGCGAACGACCACCACGCAGTCACGGTCAAGCAGGCCCGCATCAAAGGCCGGTAACACATCATGCTGACTCTCAAAGACAATTGCCGGGGCTTCAATGATCTGGTTTTCAACCGGTACCGCGGAAGTTTTCATCACCGCGCGCCCCAGGTTGCCGCTCAGCACTTTGGTGCCGCCATGATGCGAGAACGGCTGGTCAAAGGTAGCAATCACGCTGCTATCCAGCGACTTCTCAGCCCCTTCTCGCCAGTCCAGTTCGCCGTTGTTCAGCCACGGTTCCTGGGTATAACGCGACAAGCCGAAGCCCGCGACGGTGTTGACATCTTCATGCAGCAGACCCGCATTGAGCAGCTCACGCATCAACACCGGTACACCGCCCGCGGCCTGGAGGTGGTTAATATCGGCCGGACCGTTAGGGTACAGACGCGCCATCAGCGGCACGATATCGGACAGATCGGAGAAGTCATCCCAGTTGATGAGAATGCCTGCCGCGCGCGCCATCGCCACCAGGTGCATCGTATGGTTGGTTGACCCCCCGGTCGCCAGCAGGGCCACAATACCGTTCACCACCACTTTTTCATCAATCATTTTACCGATAGGCATCCACTCGTTGCCGTTACCGGTCAGGCGTGTGACCTGACGCGCCGCCGCCGCGGTCAGCGCTTCACGCAGGGGGGCATCAGGATGCACGAAAGAGGAGCCCGGCAACTGCATGCCCATAAACTCCACCACCATCTGGTTGGTGTTTGCGGTACCGTAGAAAGTACAGGTTCCCGGCGCGTGATAAGACGCGGCTTCGGATTCCAGTAGCGCCATACGGTCAACTTTGCCTTCGGCATAGAGCTGGCGGATACGGACTTTTTCTTTGTTCGCCAGACCACTCGCCATCGGGCCTGAAGGGATAAAGATGGACGGCAGATGACCAAACGACAGCGCCGCCATCACCAGCCCCGGGACAATTTTGTCACACACGCCGAGGAACAGCGCGCCATCGAACATGTTGTGAGACAAGCCAATAGCCGCCGACATTGCAATCACTTCGCGGCTCAGCAGGGAAAGCTCCATCCCGTCCTGTCCCTGAGTGACGCCATCACACATCGCCGGCACGCCACCCGCAACCTGGCCTACCGCATTGGCTGCATGCAAGGCTTTGCGAATGATATCCGGATAATGCTCATACGGCTGATGCGCAGAAAGCATGTCGTTATAGGAGGTAATGATCGCGATATTGTTACGCAGCATGCTTTTCAGAGATGCTTTATCTTCTGGCTGACAGGCGGCAAAACCGTGGGCCAGATTCCCGCACGCCAGCTGCGAACGATGAACGGTGTTCGTCTTGGCCTGTTCGATACGGGCGAGGTAGGCAGAACGCGTCTTTTGAGAACGTTCAACGATGCGTTGTGTTACGCGTAACAAATTCGGATTCATAGAGGCTCCTAAAATTTATCTGTCAGAGCATCAGGATTAACAATGCGTTTCAGCAAGGTAACACCATGCTGAATAGCTTGCTGGCCGTAGCTCAGGGGCAAAATCGTTTCAGGCAGTGTAATAAAAAAAGCCCCGCGGGTGAATCCACGCGAGGCTTAAAAGTGCAAAAATTATTCTACAATCTGTGTTAGATCATGTTACCGGTAAAATAACACCTAATGGCTAGATGGAATTTTACTCGAATTCGTTCCAGGAACGACCGTCACGGGTGATCATGGCCACCGAGGCAACCGGTCCCCAGGTCCCAGCCTGATACGGCTTCGGTGCGTCGTTGTCCATCGCCCAGGCTTCGGTGATGGAGTCCACCCACTTCCATGCTTCTTCGACTTCATCACGGCGCACGAACAGCGCCTGAATGCCGCGCATAGTTTCCAACAGCAAGCGCTCGTAGGCATCTGCCAGGTGCGTTTGATTGAAGGTTTCGGAATAGCTCAGATCCAGCTTGGTTATCTGCAGATTATGCTTGTGGTCCAGACCCGGCACTTTGTTAAGCACCTGGATATCGACACCTTCGTCCGGCTGCAAACGGATGGTCAGCTTGTTCTGCGGCAGATCCTGCCAGGATTCTTTAAACAGGTTAAGTTCAGGCGTTTTGAAGTACACCACCACTTCAGAGCACTTGGTCGGCAGACGCTTACCGGTACGCAGGTAAAACGGCACGCCCGCCCAGCGCCAGTTGTCGATATCCACACGGATAGCGACAAAGGTTTCGGTGTTGCTGCTCTTGTTCGCACCCTCTTCTTCCAGGTACCCCGGTACTTTTTTACCTTGTGCAAAACCGGTGGTGTACTGACCACGCACCGTTTTTTCACGCACGTTCGTACGATCGATACGGCGCAGTGATTTCAGGACCTTCACTTTCTCATCACGGATGCTGTCGGCGCTCAGATCAGACGGCGGCGACATGGCGATCATGCACAGAATCTGCAGCAAGTGGTTCTGGATCATGTCGCGCATCTGACCGGCCTGGTCAAAATAACCCCAACGGCCTTCGATACCCACCTCTTCCGCCACGGTAATTTCGACGTGATCGATGGTGCGGTTATCCCAGTTGTTCACAAACAGGGAGTTGGCAAAGCGCAGTGCCAGCAGGTTTAGTACCGTTTCTTTGCCCAGATAGTGGTCAATACGGTAAACCTGACATTCTTCAAAATATTGACCGACCTGGTCGTTAATTTCGCGGGAGGTTGCCAGCGACGTTCCCAGCGGCTTTTCCATCACCACGCGCGCCGGTTTAGCGTTCAATTTCGCTTCCCCTAAGCCTTTGCAGATCGCGCCAAACGTGCTTGGCGGCATGGCAAAGTAGTTAATCGTGGTACGTGCTTTTTGATCCAGCATGTCGCCCAGACGGCTAAAGGCAGCGGTATCATTGACGTCCAGGTTACAAAACTCCAGACGACCACTGAGGGTTTCCCACAAACTTTCATCGATTTTTTCTTTCATGAAAGTTTCGAGCGCTTCGCGTACAACCTTGGTATAGGCTGCTTTGTCCCAGTCAGCGCGGCCAACTCCAATAATGCGGGTGTCCGGGTTAATCTGGCCGGCTTTTTCCAGCTGATACAGGGAAGGCAGCAATTTTCGACGTGCAAGGTCGCCCTTCGCGCCGAAAATGACCAGGTCACATGCCTGGGCTGTTTGCGTTACCGCCATGTCATTCTCCTCAGTTGAGTGTCGGGTATTCATGCCCGACACTGAATGTAATTTTATTACAGTGCACTGTACTGCTTTTACGTGATTCCGTGAACCGTAAACGCTTATCCAGCCGTGCTGTTACCGTGAACAGCGGCGTTATTGACGTTTACCGCCGCAAAATGGATAAAAAAGTCGCTTTTTTACGTGACCATGAAGGCGTAAGAAAACCCGACTCCGATCATGTATTGAAAAAAAACAACAACTTTTCTGTCCATTTTGCCCCGAATGTGGGTTCACAGGGGTAATATCTACCAGAGTTACCGCTCGATTTCCCCATATCGCTGAAATCGTTTTTGCCCATGGCCGATGAGTCTACTCACATAATGAATATGCTGGAAAAAATCCAGTTAAAACTGGAACATCTGAGCAAGTCAGAACGTAAGGTCGCCGATGTTATTCTGACCTCACCTGACAGGGCTATCCATTCAAGTATTGCCACGCTGGCTCTGGAAGCCAACGTCAGTGAGCCGACCGTGAATCGCTTCTGTCGCAGCATGGACACACGAGGCTTCCCTGATTTTAAACTGCATTTGGCACAAAGTCTGGCTAATGGTACCCCGTATGTTAATCGTAATGTCGATGAGGATGATAGCGTCGAGTCCTACACCGGGAAAATCTTCGAATCTGCCATGGCAAGCCTGGACCACGTCCGTCAGTCGCTGGATAACGCGGCGGTCAATCGGGCGGTAGATTTATTAACCCAGGCAAAGAAAATCGCCTTTTTCGGTCTGGGTTCGTCCGCTGCCGTGGCGCACGACGCCATGAATAAATTTTTCCGCTTTAACGTACCGGTTATCTATTCCGACGATATTGTACTGCAACGTATGAGCTGTATGAATTGTAGCGATGACGACGTCATTGTCCTTATTTCACATACCGGCAGAACAAAGAGTCTGGTTGAACTGGCGCAGCTGGCGCGGGAAAACGATGCCATGGTGATCGCCCTTACTTCCCCCGGAACGCCGCTGGCGCGTGAAGCCACGCTGGCAATTACCCTGGATGTACCGGAAGATACTGACATTTATATGCCTATGGTCTCTCGACTTGCTCAACTGACCGTGATAGATGTGCTGGCTACGGGATTTACTTTGCGCCGTGGTGCAAAATTTAGAGATAACTTGAAGCGTGTCAAGGAAGCGCTCAAGGAATCGCGTTTTGATAAAGAATTACTCATCAAGAGTGATGACCGCTAAAAGCAATAACGATGTTCTACCCTTTTATCATCCGGGTCGTTCATTTCTACCGTTATGTTTCAGAACGGCCGGATCAATGTTCACACGCAACACCTAGTTGTTTCAGTCAACGGAGTATTACATGTCCAGAAGGCTTCGCAGAACCAAAATCGTTACCACGTTAGGCCCAGCAACTGACCGCGATAACAACCTTGAAAAAATTATCGCCGCGGGCGCAAACGTTGTACGTATGAACTTTTCGCACGGCTCTCCAGAAGATCACAAACTGCGGGCGGATAAAGTCCGTGAAATTGCCGCCAAACTGGGACGTCATGTCGCTATTTTGGGTGACCTGCAGGGACCTAAAATCCGCGTATCAACCTTCAAAGAAGGCAAAGTATTCCTCAATATTGGCGACAAGTTCCTGTTAGATGCCAACCTGGGTAAAGGCGAAGGCGATAAAGAAAAAGTCGGTATTGATTATAAAGGCCTACCTGCTGACGTAGTGCCGGGCGACATCCTGCTGCTGGATGACGGTCGCGTACAGCTCAAAGTACTGGAAGTTCAGGGCATGAAGGTCTTCACCGAAGTGACCGTCGGTGGCCCGCTTTCCAATAACAAAGGCATCAACAAACTGGGCGGCGGTCTCTCTGCAGAAGCACTGACCGAAAAAGACAAAGCTGACATCATCACCGCGGCGCAAATCAGCGTTGACTATCTGGCCGTCTCCTTCCCGCGCTGCGGCGAAGATCTGAACTATGCCCGCCGTCTGGCGCGCGATGCAGGCTGCGATGCGAAAATTGTTGCCAAGGTGGAGCGTGCAGAAGCCGTGTGCGACCAGAATGCGATGGATGATATCATCCTGGCATCTGACGTCGTGATGGTTGCTCGTGGCGACCTGGGCGTTGAAATTGGCGATCCCGAGCTGGTCGGTATTCAGAAAGCCCTGATCCGTCGTGCGCGTCAGCTGAACCGTGCGGTCATTACCGCCACGCAGATGATGGAGTCGATGATCACCAACCCGATGCCGACCCGTGCAGAAGTGATGGACGTGGCGAACGCCGTACTCGACGGCACCGACGCCGTTATGCTGTCGGCAGAAACCGCCGCAGGCCAGTATCCGGCTGAAACCGTTGCCGCCATGGCGCGTGTCTGCCTGGGCGCGGAAAAAATCCCGAGCATTAATGTCTCCAAACACCGCCTCGACGTGCAGTTTGATAACGTTGAAGAAGCGATTGCCATGTCCGCAATGTATGCAGCGAACCACCTGAAAGGGGTCACTGCCATCATCGCGATGACAGAATCCGGTCGTACCGCGCTGATGACGTCCCGTATCAGCTCCGGCCTGCCGATTTTCGCCATGTCGCGTCATGAGCGTACGCTGAACCTGACCTCCCTGTACCGCGGCGTTACTCCGGTTCACTTTGACAGCGAAACCGACGGTGTGGTTGCCGCCAGCGAAGCGGTGAACCTGCTGCGTGATAAAGGCTATCTGGTTTCTGGCGATCTGGTGATTGTCACCCAGGGCGACGTCATGAGCACCATTGGCTCCACCAACACCACGCGTATTCTGACCGTAGAATAATAACCTCGCTCAATGCCTTATGTTGCTTTGATCATCAGGCCTACAGGTGGTACCTGATACAGAAAGCCTCTCAAGTGAGAGGCTTTTTTTATTTCTTCTTTTTATTTCTTCGGGTAGAGATCTTTACGTTTATACGGCTCAATCTCACCGGGTTTGCGGGTTTTCAGCAGTTTTAAAATCCAGGTGTACTGCTCGAGGTGCGGCGCGACAAAAATCTCCACCTCTTCATTCATGCGTCTGGCAATGGTGTGGTCATCTGCGGTCAGGATGTCATCCATCGGCGGGCGGACCTGAATCGTCAGGCGATGTGTTTTTCCGTCATACACCGGGAACAGCGGCACAACCCGCGCATGGCAAACCTTCATCAGGCGACCAATAGCCGGCAATGTTGCTTTGTAGGTGGCAAAAAAATCAACAAATTCGCTGTGCTCGGGACCATGATCCTGATCCGGCAAATAGTATCCCCAATAGCCCTGACGCACGGACTGAATAAAGGGTTTGATGCCATCATTACGCGCATGCAAACGGCCACCAAAACGACGGCGTACCGTGTTCCAGACGTAATCAAAAACAGGATTACCCTGGTTATGGAACATCGCGGCCATTTTCTGGCCCTGCGAGGCCATCAGCATGGCTGGAATGTCGACACCCCAACCGTGCGGGACGAGAAAAATGACCTTTTCCTCGTTGCGGCGCATCTCTTCTATGATCTCCAGACCTTGCCAGTCAACCCGGTTTTGGATTTTCTCCGGGCCACGCAGGGCAAGCTCTGCCATCATCACCATCGCCTGCGGAGCCGTTGCAAACATCTCATCGACGATGGCTTCGCGCTCGGCTTCGCTGCGCTCTGGAAAACACAAGGATAAATTAATCAGCGCTCTGCGGCGCGAACTTTTCCCCAACCGTCCGGCAAGACGCCCCAGCTTCGCCAGCACAGGATCGCGAAACGATGCGGGCGTTAATGCAATCCCTGCTATCGCCGCCACACCCAGCCAGGCACCCCAGTAGCGCGGATGGCGGAATGATTTATGAAATTCAGGGATATATTCAATATTCTTTTTTTTCGTTTCCATGCTCTTCCAGTGTCTGGTACCGCGAAAAATAAATCTGTTGATAGTGTAGCGGCGCGTCGTGCCCCGTACAAAATAAAAAAGCCGGCACGCATCGCGTACCGGCTTTGTCAGTATGCTGATTAATCGAAGCGCAACTGAGGCAGAACCTCTTTCACCTGCGCCAGGTACTCGGTACGATCCGAGCCGGTCAGCCCTTCTGTACGCGGCAGCTTCGCCGTTAACGGGTTCACGGCCTGCTGGTTAACCCAGACTTCATAATGCAAGTGTGGTCCAGTTGAACGTCCGGTGTTACCTGACAGCGCAATACGATCGCCGCGTTTTACTTTTTGTCCTGGTTTGACTAACAGTTTACGCAGGTGCATGTAGCGGGTGGTGTAGGTACGACCATGACGCACCGCGACATAGTAGCCTGCAGCGCCGCTGCGCTTCGCAACAACGACTTCACCATCACCTACCGACAGTACCGGCGTACCCTGCGGCATCGCGAAGTCGACGCCTTTGTGCGGTGCCACACGTCCGGTTACCGGATTCAGGCGACGCGGATTAAAGTTAGACGAGATGCGGAACTGTTTCGCGGTCGGGAAACGCATAAACCCTTTCGCCAACCCGGTACCGTTACGGTCATAGAACTTACCGTCTTCGGCACGGATCGCGTAATAGTCTTTACCTTCAGAGCGCAAACGAACGCCCAGCAGTTGGCTTTGCTCACGTTTGCCGTCCAACATTTCGCGAGACATCAGCACCGAGAACTCATCGCCTTTTTTCAGTTTGCGGAAGTCCATCTGCCACTGCATAGCCTTAATCACCGCACTGATTTCAGAACTGGTCAGCCCGGCCTCTTTGGCGCTGGCGACGAAACTGCCGCCGACGGTGCCCTTGATACGGCTGTTAACCCAGTCGCCCTGCTGCATTTCACTGCTCATTTTGAAGCCCGTCGCAGTACGATCGTACATGCGGGTTTCACGGCGAGAAACTTCCCAGGTCAGGCGCTGCAAATCACCGTCAGAGGTCAGCGTCCAGGAAAGCTGTTGGCCAATCTTCAGGTTACGCAACTCTTTGTCCGAGGCGGCAAGCTGGCTGATATCGCCCATGTCGATACCATACTGATTCAGGATGCTGCTCAGCGTATCACCGGTCGAGACAACATATTCGTGAACGCCCACCTCGCCGGAGGTTTTGTCATCCAGTTCATCCTGAGGAATCGCTTCATCTTCCTGAGCAGCCTGATCGATAGGTTCACTGGCCTCAGGCAACAGCGAACGAATCTCGCTTTTTTCAAGTTCGATGGTTTTGACAATCGGTGTAGCATCGGGATGGTAAACGTAAGGCCGCCAAACGGCGACGGCCAATGTAAGAACGGTCAGCGACCCCAGCATAACGCGATGGGGTCGGGGCAGATTATTAAATGCCAGAGCGACAGAGCGGGCTATCTGTTGCACGTATTCACTTCCTCATTAATCTCCTTTCAGGCAGCTCGCATACTGGTTGGCTAATTGGTTCAGAAACGAAGAATAGCTTGTTTTACCCAGTTTGATGTTTGTTCCGAGGGGATCCAACGTTCCCATTCGAACGGATGTCCCTCTCGCAACGGCTTCAACGACCGCTGGCCTGAACTGTGGCTCAGCAAAAACGCAGGTTGCTTTTTGCTCAACCAACTGTGTTCTTATTTCATGTAAACGCTGCGCACCAGGTTGAATCTCAGGGTTCACGGTAAAGTGACCAAGCGGTGTTAGTCCGTAATGTTTTTCGTAGTAGCCGTAGGCGTCATGAAAAACGAAATACCCTTTCCCCTTGAGCGGTGCGAGCTCGTTACCTACCTGCTTATCGGTTGCGGCTAATTGTGCCTCAAAATCCTTCAGGTTGGCGTCAAGTTTGGCTCGACTTTGCGGCATAAGTTCCACTAATTTTTCATGGATTGCAACCGCTGAGGCCCGCGCTATCTCTGGGGAAAGCCAAAGATGCATGTTGTAGTCGCCATGATGGTGATGTTCGTCACTTTTTTCACCGTGGGCGTCATTGTGTTCATGATCGTCATCATCATCGTCGCCCCCTTTCATGAGCAACGGCTTCACGTCATTGAGTTGCGCAATCGTTACCTGTTTCGCGTTAGGAATATTCTTGACAGATTTTTCCATAAACGCTTCCATCTCGGGGCCAATCCAAACAACTAAGTCCGCGCCCTGTAAGCGTTTTACGTCTGACGGACGCAATGAGTAATCATGTTCGGATGCACCATCAGGCAGGAGAACCTCGGTATCCGTAACCCCATCAGCAATCGCTGAAGCGATAAACCCTAACGGCTTAAGCGAGGCAACGACGGCGGCATTTGCTGCCTGTGTTGCACTCCCCCAAAGAGCAGCGGATAATGCTGCGAAAAGAAGCGTATTTTTATGTAACATAATGCGACCAATCATCGTAATGAATGTAAGAAATGTGATATTATAACATTCTATAACTTCTGCAAGACTAAAATTGATATGACGACTTTGGTTTCACTGGAAAATGTCTCGGTCTCTTATGGTCAACGCCGCGTCCTTTCTGACGTTTCGCTTGAACTACGGCCCGGCAAAATTTTAACACTTCTTGGTCCGAACGGTGCCGGGAAGTCTACGCTGGTGCGCGTTGTCCTCGGGCTGGTAGCAGCAGATGCAGGCGTTATCAAGCGTAACGGACAGCTGCGGATTGGCTATGTCCCGCAAAAACTGTATCTCGATACCACGCTGCCCCTGACGGTCAGCCGCTTTTTGCGCTTACGTCCGGATACAAAGAAGGACGATATTCTCCCGGCGCTCAAGCGCGTTCAGGCCGGACATCTGATGGATGCGCCGATGCAAAAACTGTCCGGCGGGGAAACGCAGCGCGTCCTGCTGGCTCGCGCATTGCTGAATAAACCACAGCTGCTGGTGCTGGATGAACCCACTCAGGGTGTGGATGTCAATGGTCAGGTCGCATTGTATGACCTTATCGACCAGCTTCGCCGTGAACTCGATTGCGCCGTACTGATGGTCTCGCATGATTTGCATCTGGTGATGGCGAAGACCGACGAAGTGCTGTGCCTCAACCACCATATTTGCTGCTCCGGCACGCCGGAAGTGGTCTCTATGCACCCGGAATTTATCTCTATGTTTGGACAACGCGGTGCCGAGCAACTCGGAATTTACCGTCACAACCATAATCATCGCCATGATTTACAGGGTCGTATCGTATTACGCCGGGGAAATGGTCACTCATGATTGAATTGTTATTACCCGGTTGGTTAGCCGGGATCATGCTGGCCTGCGCCGCTGGCCCGCTGGGATCGTTTGTGGTCTGGCGTCGGATGTCTTATTTTGGCGACACGCTGGCGCACGCGTCACTGCTGGGTGTGGCCTTTGGTCTGCTGTTAGATGTAAACCCGTTCTATGCGGTTATCGCAGTCACTCTGATGCTGGCAGCGGGTCTGGTGTGGCTGGAGAAGCGCCCTCACCTCGCCATAGACACCTTGCTCGGCATTATGGCGCACAGCGCTCTGTCACTGGGCCTGGTGGTCGTCAGCCTGATGTCGAATATCCGTGTGGATTTGATGGCCTATCTGTTCGGTGACCTGCTTGCCGTGACGCCGGAAGATCTGATCTCCATCGCCATTGGTGTTGTCATTGTGCTAGCCATTCTCTTCTGGCAATGGCGCAACCTGCTGTCAATGACCATCAGCCCGGATCTCGCCTTTGTCGATGGTGTGAAGCTGCAACGCGTGAAGCTGCTGCTGATGCTGGTCACTGCGTTAACGATTGGTGTGGCGATGAAGTTTGTCGGCGCGCTCATTATTACGTCGCTGCTGATTATTCCTGCTGCCACCGCACGCCGTTTTGCGCGTACGCCTGAGCAGATGGCCGGTGTTGCCGTGGGCGTGGGGATGATAGCGGTAACGGGCGGCCTGACGTTCTCGGCGTTCTATGATACGCCAGCAGGGCCCTCCGTGGTGCTGTGTGCCGCGCTGATGTTTATTTTCAGCATGATGAAAAAGCAAGCGAGCTAAGAGTGTGTTGCCTGATGGAGCTTCGCGTATCAGGCCTACGTTCACAGGTAGGCCGGATTAGGCAAGCTGCCATCCGGCATAAAAAACTTAAGGCATTTGCGGCGGCGTAATACCAAAATGATTCCAGGCGCGCACCGTCGCCATACGTCCGCGCGGCGTACGCTGCAGGAAGCCCTGCTGAATCAAATATGGCTCCAGCACGTCCTCAATCGTTTCACGCTCTTCACCAATAGCGGCGGCCAGGTTATCCAGCCCTACCGGCCCACCGAAGAATTTATCGATCACCGCCAGCAGCAGCTTACGGTCCATGTAATCGAACCCTTCAGCGTCCACATTGAGCATATCCAGCGCCTGGGCGGCAATGTCTGCCGAGATAGTGCCATCATGCTTCACCTCGGCGAAGTCACGCACGCGACGCAGCAGACGGTTGGCAATACGCGGCGTTCCGCGCGCACGGCGAGCAACTTCCAGCGCACCCTCTTCACTCATCTCCAGCCCCATATAACGCGCACTGCGCCCTACAATATGCTGAAGATCGGCAACCTGATAAAACTCCAGTCGCTGCACGATACCAAAACGGTCACGCAGCGGAGAGGTTAACGACCCGGCACGGGTTGTCGCGCCAATCAGCGTAAACGGCGGCAGGTCAATCTTGATCGAGCGTGCAGCAGGCCCTTCGCCGATCATGATATCCAGCTGATAGTCTTCCATCGCCGGATACAATACCTCTTCCACGACCGGCGATAAGCGATGGATCTCATCGATAAACAGCACGTCGTGCGGCTCGAGGTTCGTCAGCATTGCCGCCAAATCGCCCGCTTTTTCCAGCACCGGGCCGGAGGTGGTACGCAGGTTTACGCCCATTTCATTGGCGACAATATTGGCAAGCGTGGTTTTTCCAAGACCCGGAGGACCAAAGATCAGCAGGTGGTCGAGGGCATCACCGCGCAACTTCGCCGCCTGGATAAAAATCTCCATTTGCGAACGGACCTGAGGCTGACCGATATACTCATCGAGCAACTTGGGGCGGATCGCACGATCCACAATGTCTTCAGGTATCGTGCTGGCAGTTGAAATCAGGCGGTCTGCTTCAATCATCCTTTACCTCACAATGCAGCGCGGAGCGCTTCACGAATCAGGGTTTCACTGCTGGCATCAGGGCGGGCTATTTTGCTCACCATGCGGCTGGCTTCCTGTGGTTTATAGCCCAGCGCCACCAGCGCAGCAACCGCTTCCTGTTCGGCGTCATCCGTTACCGGACCCGCAGGTGACGTCAGCACCAGATCCGCCGCCGGTGTGAACAGATCGCCATGTAAGCCTTTAAAGCGGTCTTTCATTTCAACAATCAGGCGTTCAGCGGTTTTCTTACCGATACCCGGCAGTTTCACCAGCGCCCCGAGTTCTTCGCGTTCAACCGCGTTAACGAACTGCTGCGCCGACATGCCGGAGAGGATCGCAAGCGCCAGCTTCGGTCCAACGCCGTTGGTTTTAATCAGCTCTTTAAACAGCGTGCGTTCCTGCTTGTTGTTAAACCCGTACAGCAGCTGCGCATCTTCACGCACCACAAAATGGGTGAAAACAATCGCTTCCTGCCCGGCTTCCGGCAGCTCGTAAAAACAGGTCATCGGCATATGCACTTCATAGCCTACGCCACCCGTTTCCAGAAGAACCAACGGGGGTTGTTTTTCGAGAATGATGCCTCTGAGTCTGCCTATCACGTGACGCTCCTGCGTTAAGGGCTAAAAAGGTAATGCGCTATCATAAAAAAAGGCTGGATAGATATCCAGCCTCATTTGTCATTAACGTAGTCGACCACGCGCTAAATTCAGCCGGGTATCGCTCATTTGCATGGCGTTCTGACTGACGTGGCAGTGGGTAATGGCGATGGCCAGCGCATCCGCGGCATCGGCCTGGGGATTTGCCGGGAGTTTTAGCAATGTGCGCACCATGTGCTGCACCTGACTTTTCTCCGCACTGCCTATCCCGACGACGGTTTGCTTCACCTGACGTGCCGCATATTCAAACACCGGAAGGTCCTGGTTTACGGCAGCAACAATCGCCACGCCGCGCGCCTGCCCCAGCTTAAGCGCCGAATCGGCGTTTTTTGCCATAAATACTTGCTCAATGGCAAAGTAGTCTGGCTGAAACTGGGTAATGATTTCCGACACGCCGGCATAAATTAGCTTCAGGCGCGACGGTAAATCATCTACTTTGGTACGAATACATCCACTGCCCAGATAGGTCAACTGTCGACCGACCTGGCGGATCACGCCATAGCCGGTGATGCGCGAGCCCGGGTCAATGCCGAGAATAATGGACATCACGCATCTCCTGTTATTTTACCGCTCAACCACGTCATTCTAACGTAGCAGCAACCTCATCGGAGATTTCGCCGTTGTGGTAAACTTCCTGCACGTCATCGCAGTCTTCCAGCATATCGATCAGACGCATCAGCTTCGGTGCTGTTTCTGCATCCATGTCCGCTTTGGTGGACGGGATCATCGTAACTTCAGCGCTGTCCGCTTTCAGACCAGCGGCTTCCAGTGCATCACGCACTTTGCCCATCTCTTCCCATGCGGTGTAGACATCAATCGCACCGTCATCATAGGTCACAACGTCTTCAGCACCAGCTTCCAGCGCGGCTTCCATGATGGTGTCTTCGTCGCCTTGCTCAAAGGAGATAACACCTTTTTTGCTAAACAGGTACGCAACTGAACCGTCAGTGCCCAGGTTACCACCGGTTTTAGTGAACGCATGGCGCACTTCCGCAACAGTACGGTTACGGTTGTCAGACAGGCATTCAATCATGACCGCTGTCCCGCCAGGACCGTAACCTTCATAAATGATGGTTTCCATGTTTGCGTCTTCGTCACCGCCCACACCGCGCGCGATGGCACGGTTCAGGGTGTCACGCGTCATGTTGTTGGACAGCGCTTTATCGACAGCCGCACGCAGACGCGGGTTCGCGTCCGGATCGCCACCACCAAGCTTAGCGGCCGTAACCAGCTCGCGAATGATTTTGGTGAAGATCTTGCCGCGCTTGGAATCCTGCGCTGCTTTACGGTGTCTGGTGTTGGCCCATTTACTATGACCTGCCATAAATAATATCTCCAAAAAGCGCGCCTTCTCAGGCGACGTTAATTACAAATTCTTCAATCGCCTGCCGGTTACTCCACGATTTGGTTAAGTGTGCAGCTTCCGCCGCATCAACCCAACGATAGGTCAGATGTTCAGTGAACACGATCTCTCGTTCCGAGGGGAGTGCCAGGCAAAACCAGGATTCCGTATTCCGTTCGATTCCCGGTGCGTAGCGATGTCGTAAATGGCTAAAAATCTCGAACTCCACCGTGCGCTGACAGTCAATTAAGGTCAGTTGCTCGCGGGCAACGTCAATGGTGACCTCTTCCTTTACTTCGCGCATGGCGGCTTGCGACGCGGTTTCACCCTCTTCAAGGCTGCCGGTGACCGACTGCCAGAAATCAGGATCGTCGCGTCGCTGTAACATCAGCACTCTTCCGGTGTCCTTTGCATAAATCACGACTAACACCGAGACAGGCTGTTTGTATGTCATATCAGTTATTCTCGGCCTTCTTCACAACCTGAATGCTCAGTTCCGCCAGGGCAGCGTCGTTGGCAAAACTTGGCGCTTCGGTCATCAGGCACGCAGCAGCCGTGGTTTTCGGGAAGGCAATAACGTCACGAATGTTATCGGTACCGGTCAGCAGCATGGTCAGACGATCCAGACCAAACGCCAGGCCCGCGTGCGGCGGAGTACCGTATTTCAGCGCGTCCAGCAGGAAGCCGAACTTCTCACGCTGTTCTTGCTCGTTAATACCCAGAATACCAAACACGGTTTGCTGCATGTCGCCGTTATGGATACGCACGGAACCGCCGCCCACTTCGTAACCGTTGATGACCATATCGTACGCATTGGCAACGGCCTCTTCCGGCGCGGCTTTCAGCTCAGCGGCCGTCATGTCTTTCGGCGCGGTAAACGGATGGTGCATCGCGGTCAGGCCACCTTCACCGTCGTCTTCAAACATTGGGAAGTCGATAACCCACAGCGGCGCCCATTTGGTTTCGTCGGTCAGGCTCAGATCTTTACCCAGTTTCAGACGCAGTGCGCCCATCGAGTCAGCAACCACTTTCTTGTTGTCTGCGCCGAAGAAAATCATGTCGCCATCTTGTGCGCCGGTGCGCTCAAGAATCGCGTCAACGATATCGGCATTCAGGAACTTAGCAACTGGGCTGGTTACCCCTTCCAGACCTTTCGCACGCTCGGTGACCTTAATGTAAGCCAGGCCTTTCGCGCCGTAGATCTTGATGAAATTACCGTAATCGTCGATCTGCTTACGGCTTAAGCTTGCCCCACCCGGTACACGCAGCGCAGCCACGCGACCTTTGGCATCGTTAGCCGGGCCGGAGAAGACGGCGAAATCAACGGACTTCAGCAGGTCAGCAACGTCAACCAGCTCCATCGGGTTACGCAGGTCCGGTTTATCAGAGCCGTAGCGACGTTCGGCTTCCGCAAAGGTCATGATCGGGAAATCACCCAGATCCACACCTTTTACTTCCAGCCACAGAGTACGCACTAACGCTTCCATCACTTCGCGCACCTGCGGTGCGGTCATGAAGGAGGTCTCAACATCGATCTGGGTAAATTCAGGCTGACGGTCAGCACGTAAGTCTTCGTCACGGAAGCATTTTACGATCTGATAGTAACGGTCAAAGCCGGACATCATCAGCAGCTGCTTGAACAGCTGTGGAGACTGCGGCAGGGCGTAGAATTTGCCTTTATGGACGCGGGAAGGCACCAGATAGTCACGTGCGCCTTCCGGGGTCGCTTTGGTCAGCATCGGCGTTTCGATGTCGAGGAAGCCGTGATCGTCCATAAAACGACGCACCAGGCTGGTGATTTTGGCACGGGTTTTCAGACGCTGCGCCATTTCCGGACGACGCAGGTCCAGATAGCGATACTTCAGACGCGCTTCTTCGGTGTTAACGTGGTTAGAGTCCAGCGGCAGCGAGTCTGAACGGTTGATGATGGTCAGATCGGACGCCAGTACTTCAATTTCGCCGGTCGCCATATCGGCGTTGACGTTTTTCGCGTCACGCGCACGCACGGTGCCCGTAACCTGGATGCAGAACTCATTACGCAGTTCGGAGGCCAGCTTTAACGCGTCCGCACGGTCCGGATCGAAAAATACCTGCACGATACCTTCGCGGTCGCGCATATCGATGAAGATCAGGCTACCAAGATCACGACGACGGTTGACCCAACCACACAGAGTCACCTGCTGCCCCTCGTGGGACAGACGTAGCTGTCCGCAATATTCTGTACGCATGAGATATCCCTTAACTTTGCCGCAGGCGGATTGTCACCTGCCTTGCAGATGACGAAGTCGCAGCTTTAGCTGAATGTCACAACTGAATGAAAAAAGGCGGCTATTATACTGGAAATTCTGCCGCACGATAAGTCCGGTACTGACTGTACGCGTGTTTCCTACGCGGGTATTGCGTAATCTCACAAAAAATAACAAAAATTGTCGCCCCTTTCACACACAATCGCGATTAAGGTGTAACGGAATTCTTTTTTGACTGGAGTCACCATGCTGGAACTGAACGCTAAAACCACCGCCCTTGTCGTTATTGATCTACAGGAAGGGATCTTACCCTTCGCCGGCGGCCCCCATTCGGCAAGCGACGTGGTAACCCACGCCGCACGCCTTGCGGCACAATTCCGAGCTCACGGTTCACCGGTAGTGATGGTTCGCGTTGGCTGGTCTGACGACTACGCAGAAGCGCTGAAACAGCCGGTAGATGCCCAGACACCGGCTAAAGCACTCCCTGCAAACTGGTGGGACTATCCGACTGCGCTGGGCAAAAACGCCAGTGACATCGAAGTGATCAAACGCCAGTGGGGTGCCTTTTACGGCACCGACCTCGAACTCCAACTGCGCCGCCGGGGCGTTGACACTATCGTGTTATGCGGGATCTCCACCAACATCGGCGTTGAGTCAACGGCGCGTAACGCCTGGGAACTGGGTTTTAACCTGGTGATTGCCGAAGATGCCTGTAGCGCAGCCAGTGCCGATCAGCATCAGGGCAGCATGACGCATATCTTCCCGCGCATTGCACGCGTGCGCAGCGTGGACGAGATCCTGCAAGCGTTATGATCTATATCGGCCTGCCGCAGTGGTCGCATCCGAAGTGGGTGCGCCTGGGGATCACCAGCCTTGAAGAGTATGCCCGCTACTTTAACTGTGTTGAGGGCAATACCACACTCTACGCGCTGCCAAAAGCCGAGATTGTTACGCGCTGGCAGGCGCAGACTACCGATGACTTTCGCTTCTGCTTTAAGTTTCCGGCGACCATTTCGCATCAAGCTGCATTGCGAAACTGTGATGATTTGGTGCAAGAATTTTTCACCCGCATGTCACCGCTGGAAGCGCGAATCGGGCAATATTGGTTGCAGTTACCCGCCACCTTTTCTCCTCGCGATCTCCCTGCTCTGTGGGCGTTTCTCGATGCGTTACCCGCATCGTTTACCTACGGGGTGGAAGTTCGCCATCCTGAATTTTTTACCAAAGGTGAAGACGAGAAATGGTTCAATCGCGGCTTACACGAGCGAGGGGTCAATCGGGTAATTTTAGATAGTCGGCCGGTACACGCCGCGGTTCCTCACAGTGAAGCGATTCGCGATGCGCAGCGCAAAAAACCGAAAGTTCCGGTCCATGCAGTGGTTACCGCGAACAATCCCATGGTGCGCTTTATCGGCAGCGATAATATGGAGCAAAACCGAACGTTATTTAACGTATGGCTGGCCAAACTGTCTCTCTGGAAGCAGACCACAACACCCTATCTGTTTTTACATACGCCAGACATCGCACAAGCGCCGCAGTTGGTCGAGTCCTTATGGGGCGACCTGCGTGCCACCCTGCCAGAGATCGGATCAGCACCGTCTATTCCACAGCAATCTTCTCTTTTCTGAAAATGCCACCTATCATAGTCAATGCCAGCAGCCATTTTAAAAGGGAGTTTGTATGGTAAGCGCGCTATATGCCGTACTGGGTGCGTTATTGTTGATTAAGTTCTCCTTTGACGTTGTCCGCCTGCGTATGCAGTATCGCGTGGCTTATGGCGACGGCGGTTTTAGCGAACTACAAAGTGCGATTCGCATTCACGGTAATGCGGTGGAATATATCCCCGTCGCATTAGTGTTGCTGTTATTTATGGAAATGAACGGCGCGGAAACGTGGATGGTGCATATTTGCGGGCTGATGTTAATTGCCGGTCGGCTGATGCATTATTACGGATTCCACCACCGTCTGTTCCGCTGGCGTCGTTCCGGCATGAGCGCCACCTGGTGCTCGCTGGTGCTAATGGTGCTGGCGAATCTCTGGTATATGCCCTGGGAGTTGGTTTTCTCCCTGCATTAGCGCACAATACGCCACTTTATTTTTCCCGGATTTTTACGTTATGTCTCACCGCGACACGCTTTTTTCTGCGCCTATCGCCAGTCTGGGTGACTGGACCTTTGATGAACGGGTAGCTGAAGTCTTCCCGGATATGATCCAGCGTTCCGTTCCCGGCTACTCCAACATCATTTCGATGATTGGTATGCTGGCCGAACGTTTCGTGCAACCCAACACGCAGGTCTACGATCTGGGCTGTTCATTGGGCGCCGCGACGCTCTCGGTGCGTCGCAGTATTCAGCATGACAATTGTAAAATTATTGCCGTCGACAACTCCCCGGCCATGGTTGAACGCTGCCGCCGTCATATTGACGCCTATAAAGCCCCTATTCCGGTCGAGGTTGTCGAAGGGGATATTCGCAACATTACTATTGAAAACGCCTCAATGGTGGTGCTGAATTTTACCCTGCAATTCCTTGAGCCAGCGGAGCGCCAGGCATTGTTGGATAAGATTTATCAGGGACTGAATCCTGGCGGCGCGCTGGTGCTGTCGGAGAAATTCAGTTTCGAAGATGCAAAAGTGGGTGAGCTGTTGTTCAACATGCACCACGATTTCAAGCGGGCAAATGGCTACAGCGAACTGGAAATCAGCCAAAAGCGCAGCATGCTGGAAAACGTCATGCTGACCGACTCGGTCGAAACCCATAAAGCGCGCCTGCATCAGGCTGGTTTTGAACACAGCGAACTGTGGTTCCAGTGCTTTAACTTTGGTTCTCTGGTGGCACTAAAAGCTGAGGTTGCGGCATGATCGACTTTGGTAACTTTTATCAGCTGATTGCCAAAAACCACCTTTCTCATTGGCTGGAAACGCTCCCGGCACAAATTGCGAGCTGGCAGCGCGATCAGCACGGCCTGTTTAAGCAGTGGTCGAACGCGGTAGAGTTTTTGCCTGAACTGACACCGCACCGTCTGGACTTGCTGCACAGTGTCACCGCTGAAAGCGAAGAGCCGCTCAGCGACGGTCAGCTTAAACGCATTGATACGTTAATGCGCAATTTGATGCCGTGGCGTAAAGGGCCATACTCACTGTATGGCGTCAATATCGACACCGAATGGCGTTCTGACTGGAAATGGGATCGCGTTCTGCCGCATTTATCCGACCTGACCGGACGGACGATCCTGGATGTCGGCTGCGGCAGCGGGTATCACATGTGGCGCATGATCGGTGCAGGCGCGCACCTGGCCGTTGGGATTGATCCGACCCAGTTATTCCTGTGTCAGTTCGAAGCGGTGCGAAAACTGCTGGGCAACGACCAGCGCGCGCATCTGCTGCCGCTGGGTATTGAACAGCTTCCGGCGTTGAACGCGTTTGATACCGTTTTCTCAATGGGCGTGCTCTATCACCGTCGTTCTCCGCTGGAACATCTCTGGCAGTTGAAAGATCAACTGGTACAAGACGGTGAACTGGTACTGGAAACGCTGGTGGTTGAAGGGGACGAAAATACCGTGCTGGTGCCGGGTGACCGCTACGCACAAATGCGCAACGTCTACTTTATTCCGTCTGCTCTGGCGTTGAAAAACTGGCTGGAGAAGTGCGGTTTTGTTGATGTCCGCATTGCCGACGTGTGTGTGACCACTACCGAAGAACAGCGCCGTACCGAGTGGATGATTACCGAATCGCTGGCTGATTTCCTCGACCCGAACGACAGCAGTAAAACGGTAGAAGGGTACCCTGCCCCGCTGCGCGCGGTCTTGATTGCGCGTAAGCCGTGATGGATTGCCGGATGACCGTTACGTATAGCACCGTTTCTCCAAAATAGTTCAAGTTGCAGCAAGGCGGCAACACAGCAAATCCCCGGGAGCGTAGATAACTACGTGACCGGGGTGAGCAAGGCGGCCAACGCGGCTGCGGCTTGAAATATGAAGGAGAAAAAAAGGCCCCTGTAATTGCAGGGGCCTGGTACGAGCAAGCATCATATTGGGCGACATGATGCAACGGTAAAAATCAGCTGGCCCGATGGTGCGCAATAATCGCTTTCATTTCAGCAACCGCCGCCCCGTCTACCGCATAGCGGGAATATTCATCCGCTTGCGCATCCGAAGACATCGACAACCCCGTATTGCGATAACGCATGGGAGAAGCCAGCCATACTCCGGCAGAACTGTGGACTTCCTGCACACCGGCGTCGAGGAATAGAGACAAATTCGCAGCGCGAACCCCCGCTCCGGCCATAATGATTGGAGCACCGGGCTGTGCAATAAGTTCCATTATTTTTGTTAAACCTTGCGCAGCATCTGATTTTTGCCCGGAAGTCAGCACTCGGGCGACACCCAAATCAGATAAACTTTTCAGCGCATTTAAGGGGTTGGCACACATATCAAAGGCCCGATGAAACGTGACATTTAGCGTACCGGCTGTCCGCATAATTTTTTCCATGCGCGACATATCGACGTTGCCATCAACATCTAATAACCCGGTTACCAGCCCGGAGAATCCGAGATCTCTGACCATGGCGATATCATCCAGCATGGCGGCGAATTCACCGTCGGTATAGCAAAAATCCCCGCCGCGCGGGCGGATAATCGGATTGACGGGAATATCAATATGCTGACGAACGGTACGTAATACACCCAGTGATGGGGTTAAGCCCCCTTCTTTGGGTGCCGAACACAGTTCAATACGATCCGCGCCATTTTTTTGTGCCGTCAGCGCACACTCCATGCTGTAACAGCAGATTTCCAGCAGTGCCATGGTTACTCCTGTTGCTCGCTTGCCACAATCGTTTCAATTGACCATGGATGAAACTTGATAGTCACGCTGCCGTCGCTGACCGCCAGCGTCGGGTTCGGTAACCGCTCACGCTCGCCTTGTGGTGAACTGGTTTTCACAAAGATACCCGGCTGACTCAATCCTTCATCAGAAAGCAACGCCAGCGCTCGCGCATTCAACGTTTCCGGCTCGCCCGGCAGAACAATCTCAATATGCTCCCAACCCTCATGTGGGTAGCGTTTTTCACCCGGCCACGGCAACTCCACAATAGAAAACTGCCAGTGCGCCACGCACACCGGCTCATCCAGTTTGAACAGGCAAATCGGTCTGCCATTGATGATATTTTCCGACAACAGTCGGCCGCACTGTTCAAACCCGCGACGCCAGCGCTCTGCGGTGGTGTTTTGATGACAGCGCAGAGAGATGTGATCGGCTTCAAGCGGAGCAATATTCAAACCCAGACGGGTGGAAAGTTCAGTTAACGCCTGAGTGAAATGCCCTAAATCTGCGGAAATATCATGCAGTTCTGCAACGGTTTGCCAGTTCGCCATATTGAAAGCTCATATCCATGTTCAAAGCCGCTAATTTACTCTGTTGCGCAGTACCATCCAACCGCTGATTTTTTCAGGGACAAAATGAGTGATTATGCGTCATTGCACTGCGTCTATTTTAGGCCGCGCGCGGCACGCACAATGCTGACGGCAACGGGCATTTGCAGTATACTCCCGGCCTAAATTCTTAATCTGGCGCGGTGTATAGTAAAGCGCTTCATAAATGTAAGGTATTCCGGTGAATATTCAGGCTCTTCTCTCAGAAAAAGTCCGTCAGGCCATGATTGCTGCAGGTGCGCCTGCAGATTGCGAACCTCAGGTTCGTCAGTCAGCAAAAGTACAGTTCGGCGATTATCAGGCTAATGGCATGATGGCAGTCGCTAAAAAACTGGGTATGGCGCCGCGACAACTGGCAGAGCAGGTGCTGACTCATCTGGATCTCAACGGGATTGCCAGCAAGGTTGAAATTGCGGGCCCGGGCTTTATCAATATTTTCCTCGATCCGGCATTCCTGGCGCAGCACGTGCAGCAGGCGCTGGCCTCCGATCGTCTGGGCGTTGCACAGCCAGAAAAGCAAACCGTTGTTGTTGACTACTCTGCGCCAAACGTGGCGAAAGAGATGCACGTAGGCCACCTGCGTTCCACCATCATCGGTGATGCGGCTGTCCGTACGCTGGAGTTTCTCGGCCATAAAGTCATCCGCGCAAACCACGTTGGCGACTGGGGAACCCAGTTCGGTATGCTCATCGCGTGGCTGGAAAAGCAGCAGCAGGAAAACGCGGGTGAAATGGCGCTGGCTGACCTTGAAGGTTTCTATCGTGACGCGAAAAAACATTACGACGAAGATGAAGAATTCGCCGAGCGCGCACGTAGCTACGTGGTGAAGTTGCAGGGTGGTGATGCTTACTTCCGCGAAATGTGGCGCAAACTGGTCGACATTACCATGTCGCAGAACCAGTTAACCTACGATCGTCTGAACGTGACGCTGACCCGCGACGACGTGATGGGTGAAAGCCTGTACAACCCGATGCTGCCAGGCATTGTTGCGGATCTCAAAGCCAAAGGCCTGGCCGTTGAAAGCGAAGGCGCGACTGTCGTATTCCTTGATGAGTATAAAAACAAGGAAGGCGAACCGATGGGCGTTATCATCCAGAAGAAAGATGGTGGTTATCTGTACACTACCACTGATATCGCCTGCGCCAAGTACCGTTACGAAACACTGCATGCCGATCGCGTGCTGTATTACATCGACTCCCGCCAGCATCAGCATTTAATGCAGGCATGGACCATCGTGCGTAAAGCCGGTTACGTGCCGGATTCCGTACCACTGGAACACCACATGTTCGGCATGATGCTCGGCAAAGACGGTAAACCGTTCAAGACCCGCGCGGGTGGCACAGTTAAACTGGCCGATCTGTTGGATGAAGCGCTGGAGCGTGCACGTCGTCTGGTGGCAGAGAAGAACCCGGACATGCCTGCCGACGAGCTGGAAAAACTGGCGAATGCGGTCGGTATCGGCGCCGTGAAGTATGCAGATCTGTCGAAAAACCGTACCACGGATTACATCTTCGACTGGGATAATATGCTGGCCTTCGAAGGCAATACCGCACCGTACATGCAGTATGCCTACACCCGCGTACTGTCCGTGTTCCGTAAGGCAGATATCGACGAAAGTGCGCTGGCCAGCGCGAAGGTCATCATCAGTGAAGATCGTGAAGCCCAACTGGCGGCGCGTCTGCTGCAGTTTGAAGAAACGCTCACCGTCGTTGCACGTGAAGGTACACCGCACGTGATGTGCGCCTATCTATACGATCTTGCCGGTTTGTTCTCTGGTTTCTACGAACATTGCCCAATCCTCAGCGCCGAGAGCGAAGAGATTCGTAACAGCCGCCTGAAGCTGGCACAGTTGACGGCGAAAACGCTGAAGCTGGGTCTGGATACGCTGGGTATCGAAACCGTAGAACGTATGTAATCACCACGAGTGATGTGAAAGCCCGCGCTATGTCGCGGGCTTTTTTATTTTCCCGAATGATCGCCCCCGTAGGTCTGATAAGCGAAGCGGCATCAGGCCTACGAGAAACGGCTACGTTCACTGTAATTTGTTACAACTCACAAGGAATGACACATTTCCGTAGAGGGATGGAACATCTTTTACCTGTTATCCCATTTACACCTCCGTATCATTAGGCGGCGAATTAATCAGGTGTGGGTCCATGACATTCAGAGATTTTGAGGCGGAAGAGAAACTCTTTCAGCGACGGGTAATAGTGGCCTTTGGCCTGGTGGTCATCTGTTTTGGCATCCTGATTTATAACCTCTACAACTTACAAATTCGCGAGCATCAGTATTACACCACCCGCTCAAATGCCAATGACATCAAAATGCTGCCAGTTGCCCCAACGCGCGGCATCATTTACGATCGCAACGGTATCCCGCTGGTGCGCAACGTCACCTGGTACGATATTTCCGTCACTCCTTATAAAATCAACGATATGGATGCCTTGCTAAAGCAGCTAACGCCTATTGTTGACCTGACCCCTGATGAGATTGACCAGTTTCGCCACGATCTGAAATCCAGTAGTCGCTATCGCCCGGTGGTGCTCAAAAATGCGCTGACCGACGTGGAGATCGCCCGTTTCTCGGTTAATCAGTTTCATTTCAGCGGCGTCACCATCAATAGCTATGAAGATCGCCAATATCCGTATGGCGCAGAGTTGGCGCATGTGCTCGGCTATGTCTCTAAAATCAATGACAGCGACCTGAAAGCGTTGGATAAAAAGGGGCTGGCAGAAAACTACGCCGCCGATCACAACATTGGCAAGCAGGGGATCGAACACTATTACGAAAACGATCTGCACGGCAAAACGGGTTATCAAGAAGTCGAAGTCGATAACCACGGACGCATCGTACGCCTGATAAAAGATGTACCGCCTGTTGCCGGAAAGGACATCCACCTGACGCTGGATTTACACTTACAGGAATATATAGAGAGCCTGCTGGTCGGTCAGCGCGCCGCAGTACTGGTTGAAGATCCGCACGATGGCTCGGTGCTGGCGATGGTCTCTAACCCCAGCTATGATCCGAATCCGTTCGTCAAAGGTATCAGCTACCAGGACTACAACACGCTGCTACAGGATAAAGACCTGCCGTTGATTAACCGCGTCACGCAAGGTTTGTACCCTCCCGCCTCCACGGTCAAGCCGTACATGGCGATGTCAGCATTGCTCAATGGCGTTATCACCCCGCAGACCAGCTTCTTTGGCGCGCCAACATGGACATTGCCCGGCACTGAGCGACATTATCGCGACTGGAAAAAAACCGGTCATGGCATGTTGGACGTGACCAAAGCAATTGAAGAGTCCGCTGATACGTTCTTCTATCAGGTGGCGTATATGATGGGCATTGACCGAATCAATAGCATGCTTAGCCAGTTTGGTTACGGTAAACCCACCGGCATTGATCTTGATGAAGAGTACAACGGGCTGTTACCGAGCCGCGACTGGAAACAACGGGTGCATAAAAAAGCCTGGTATCAGGGAGACACCATTTCGGTTGGTATCGGTCAGGGATACTGGATTGCCACGCCAATCCAGATGGTGAAAGCAATGGTGGCACTGATTAACAACGGGAAAGTGATTGCCCCTCACCTGTTGCAGGCTGAAGAGAGTGGTAAATCTGTTACGCCTTATCATGCCGCCACGGTACCGTCACAGATTGCCTCTCCCTCCTCGCCCTATTGGGGACTGGTACGCGAGGCGATGTTTGGCATGGCCAATGCGCCGAACGGGACAGGTTATAAATTTTTCCATACTGCACCTTACGGAATTGCGGCGAAAAGCGGAACCTCACAGGTTTTCAGCCTGAAAGAAAACCAGACTTACAATGCGAAGATGATCCCCATCCGCCTGCGTGACCACGTGTTCTACACCGCATTTGCACCCTACAAAAACCCGAAAGTCGCCGTGGCGTTGATTCTGGAAAACGGCGGCAGCGACGGCATTACCGCCGCGCCGGTTATGCGACAAATTATGGATCATCTGTTTGTGCCGCAGGACAACACCGCACAAACAGAGGTAACTCAACAAACAGCGCCGACAGCGACAGCGCCGTCGGACACCGATATTAAAAATACTTACGCAAGTATTCGGTGAGACACAGCATCGCCATCGCCTGGCCGTAAGGCATGGAGGTCAGCGGAATGTTGCGATAGAACTCGAGATTGTGCCCCATTCCGGTACCAAATGAGGTTTGCAGCAGCTCCCCTTCTGGTGAGATATGCTGCACAATGCCTTTGATGGCGAGTTCTGCTACCGCCGCATATTCCTGCCCGACATAACGCTTACGCACCGCTTTCAAAATCCCATAAGCAAATCCGGCGGTGGCTGACGCTTCAAGGTAAGAATGCGGATCGTCCAGCAACGTGTGCCACAGACCACTCTCATCCTGACACTTCGCCAGGGCCGCAATTTGCGCATTCAGTACCTGTACCAGATAGCGACGAACGGCATTATTCTCCGGTAAATCGACCAGTTCGAGGAACTCCGGAATAACAATAGTTAGCCAGCTGTTACCGCGCGCCCAGCGGGCGTTGGCAAAGTTATGATTTCCCTCATAGCTCCAGCCGTGGAACCACAGACCGGTTTCTTTATCCATCAGGTTTTGCACATGTAACAGGAACTGATACGTCGCCTCTTCAACGTACTCGGGGCGGTTGAGCAGTTTGCCAATCTTCGCCAGCGGTAACACCGTCATCATCAACGTGTCGTCCCACATCTGCTGATGATTCTCTTCCGCCAGCGTGATGTGCTGCATACCACCAAAATCGGTACGCGGCATGTCGTGCATCGCCCACTCAGCCCAGGAATCAAGCCACGGCAGATACGCCGGATTGCGCGTTTCTTCATAGCGATACGCCAGCGTCAGAAACGGCGCCATGGTATTGACGTTTTTAGTCGTCGCGCCTTCCGCAAAGCGGTCGGCAAACCAGCCATCGATGATATCGCGCATCGTTTCATCACCGGTTTGCTGGTAATACTGGTACATCCCGTACAGGCCGACGCCGTGCGTCCACTCCCATCCAGCCCACCCTTTGGTGTCAATAACGCGTCCGTCATCCAGTCGCAGCAAGAACTCACCGCTCTCATCATGAATATTGACCAGATTATGCGTCACCTTCTTGATAAGCGTTTTTAACTCATCTCTGGCAATAAAATGTTCAGGTTGACGTAACAACGGGCTGTGTTTAACCGGATAAACAATCATTTACTTAACCTCTGTGCAATGTCGAATTCAATGCTGAGCCATGTTGCAGTGATGGCGCAGCAGGTTTATTACGATTCAGGTAACCAATATTGTTGTTACCCCAAAGTGATTCATACGGCATGCCTGACAGCATCTCTACCGTTGCACGTCCTTCAGGAGTAAGCCCTTCTGGCATGGGGCGACCTGACTCACGCATTTTTGCAGTCTCTTCACGCAAGGTACTATGTGTTTGCAGATTCAGTTTGAAACGTAGAGACACCAGGAATCCCAACGCCAGTACAATCAACGTACCGCAACTCAGAATGAACAGAATGGTATGGCTGACCGCAGCAGGTTGTTCACTCTGCCCGGAGACAAAACCCGATAACTGCATAACAATGCCGACCAGCATGACGGCCCCCGCCTGCGAGGCTTTGCGCGTTAAGGTCATGATGCCGGCAAAGATCCCTTCCCGACGCTGGCCTGTGATCACCTCGTCGACATCGGCGATATAGGTGTAGGTATTCCACGGAACATAATTGATGCCACCACGTCCCAGGCCCGCAACGGCGGAAACCAGCAGCAATAAGGCGTACACATCACTCAGCCCGGCGTAATACAACACCGCATAAGAGAGAGAACTCAGGCCAAACAGCACCACCACCATCCGGTAAGACGGGGCCGGTCCAAAGCGAATGCACAGCGGGATCATGGCGATAACCGCAATAAACTGGAAGATAGCCATGGTGCCCAGCAGGTTCGACGCCATAGAGGCTTCCTGCATCAACACAAACACCACATAGTAGGTAAAGACCGCGTTGAACACGTCCTGCGCGATATAACCACCAAGATACATGCCCAAATGTTGACGGAAAATGCGGATGCGCATCGTCGAACTTAGCTCAGTGAAAAGACGACTCATGCTCTGACGAAAGGTCAGGCTTTTCTTCTCTTCTTCAGCGCGAAGTGCCGCTTCGCTCCATTCTTCACGCGGGCGTTCCCAGGTAAAAAACCACACAAAGGTCAGCATCAGCGCGCACAGCACCGAAAACACCAGGCTGGCATAGAAAAATGAAACAGGATTGTGTTTACCAAACAGCGTCAACAGTACGCCAGGTAAGAACGAGGCCAGTATGGCTGACATCTGGGCCATAGAAATACGCGCGCCAGAAAACTTGGTTTTCTGTTTAAAATCATCGGTCATTTCCGGTACCAGCGTTTCATAGGGCACCAGAATCATGGTGTAAACCACATCAAACACCAGGTAGGTCAGCAGGTAGTACCAGAATCCCATGTCGCCGACCCACATCAGGGAGTAGCTAAAGACACAGGGAATCCCCAGCAGAATAAAAAACTTACGTCGGCCAAAGCGTTTACCAAGCCAGGTCGATCCAAAATTATCCGTTAAAAAGCCCATTAATGGGCTAACCACCGCATCCAGCACCCTGGCCGTTGCAAAAATAAACGTCGCCTCAATAGGCGTCAGGCCACAAAAAGTGGTGTAGAAATAGAGCAACCATGCGGCGGTCAGCGCCGTGGTCCCTGCGCCTAAAAAGTCACCTGCCCCATAGGCAAAATAATTTACCAACCCAATTTTACGTGTTCTCATTGCCGTTACCCCTGCACATTATTGGGAGGCCCCGCAATCCTCACTTCGATGCAGGACGTCCTTACACGGCCACAGTAAAAGTTAACCGCAAGGGAAACCTTTTTATTTCTGCCAGGGATAATCGCGAAATGGCAACAGCACAAAGAGTCCGGCAACGTAAGTCACCTATTTTATAAAACAGCGTTTCTTTTAAATCAAAGTGGCGGGTCAAAAAGTGCGAGACAGCCAGCAGTTTCATCTGCCAGCTGCGATGAAGAAGAGAGAATTAACGGTAGTTGACGATGACCTGATTACTTTGCACCTGTAAGGCCGGGATCAGGCGACCGCCGCCGGGCACCTCCCAGACAAAATGCATCGGCTCCACGGCAGGTACGTTATTAAATCCGTGAGTGGTGCCGCTTTGCCCGTCCAGCTCAACGCAGCGCGACTGCGAACATAAACGTACCCGCAGCCCCGCAGGCGTAGGGCCATTCAGCTCATAGCGCCAGGCTACCAGCGTCATCAACCCCGAGACGGGCTGGCCGGGAACCAAAGGCGCAGACGAGGCAGACTGCCCGCGGTGATTTAACGTAATGCCCATGCCACTAGCCTGCCAGGCGCCTTCTCCGGCGGCCTGCACTGCCAGAGGAAACAATAACAGCCACAGAAACTTACGCATTATTTACCTCCGATGGTCGCGGTCATGCGGATATGGCGGTTATCGGAAAGCTCCATGTTCGACAACACCACCAGCTGCGGTATGCTGCGGCGTAAAAAACGCGCCAGCAGAGGCCTCAATGCATGATTAACCAACAGCACCGGCGGCGCGCCCAACATTTCCTGGCGCGATAACGCTTCCTGAGTTTGCGCCAACAGTCGGTCTGCCAGCCCCGGCTCCAGGCCGCCGCCCCCTTGTAAGGCCTGCAGCAGCAAGCGCTCAAGCGGCGTATCCAGGCCAATAACCTGAACTTCGTCGTTCCCCGGGAACCATTGCTGGGTAATCGCCCTTCCCAACGCCACGCGGACCACGGCGGTGAGTTCATGCGGATCGTTTTGCAGCGGCGCATGTTCAGCCAGCGTTTCGAGGATGGTGCGCATATCGCGAATCGGCACTTTTTCATCCAATAAATTCTGCAACACTTTATGTAGCGTGGTCAGCGTCACCACGCCAGGCACCAGATCCTCAGTCAGTTTCGGCATTTCCTGCGACACGCGGTCCAGCAATTGTTGCGCCTCCTGACGTCCAAACAGTTCGGCGGCAAACTGGCCAATCAGGTGATTCAGATGCGTGGCGACGACGGTACTGGCTTCCACCACCGTGAAGCCCTGGATTTGCGCCTGTTCTTTTAGCGCACTTTCAATCCAGATAGCGTCCAGACCAAAAGCCGGATCAACCGTTTTCTCACCCGGCAGCGATCCCGCTGCCGTACCAGGGTTGATGGCCAGCCAGCGTCCCGGATAGGCATCCCCGCTGCCAATTTCTACCCCTTTCATCAGGATGCGATAGCGCGCAGGCTGCAGATCCATATTGTCGCGGATGTGCACCACCGGCGGCAGGAAGCCCATATCCTGGGCAAATTTCTTACGAATACTGCGAATTCGTCCCAGCAACTCGCCATCTTGCTGAAAATCCACCATTGGGATCAGGCGATACCCCACTTCCATTCCCAGCGAGTCTTCCAGTTGGACATCGTTCCAGGTCGCTTCCACCACCGCATTATTTTCCGGCATTTTGATCGTCTGAGGTTCCGCAGGGGCTTTTGTCTCGCGACCGCGCAGCCACCAGGCCAACCCCAATAGCGCTGCGGTAAACATCAGAAATACCAGGTTTGGCATGCCTGGTACCAGGCCCAGTAAACCGAGCACCGCCGCACTGAGCACCATCACGCTGGGGTTACTGAACAGCTGAGTGACCATCTGTTCGCCGACATCCTGATCGGTACTGACGCGCGTCACGATAACGCCCGCCGCGGTGGAGATAACCAGCGCCGGGATTTGGGCGACCAGACCGTCACCGATGGTCAGCAAGGTGTAGCTTTCAGCCGCACTGCCCATACTCATACCGTGTTGTAATACGCCTACCAGCAGGCCGCCGACCACGTTAATCACCATGATCAGAATACCGGCAACGGCGTCCCCGCGAACGAATTTACTCGCACCGTCCATAGAGCCGTAAAAATCAGCTTCCTGGGTCACTTCTGAACGACGTTTTTTGGCTTCATCTTCCCCAATCAGTCCGGCATTGAGATCGGCGTCAATCGCCATCTGTTTACCGGGCATACCGTCCAGCACAAAGCGTGCGCCAACTTCGGCAATACGACCGGCACCTTTGGTGATAACCATAAAGTTGATAATGACAAGAATGACAAAAACCACGATACCGATGGCAAAGTTACCGCCCACCAGGAAGTGACCAAACGCTTCAACCACCTTCCCCGCCGCCGCCGAACCGGTATGCCCTTCCATCAAAATAATACGCGTCGAGGCAACGTTCAGCGCCAGGCGTAATAATGTGGTGAACAGCAAAATGGTCGGGAAGGCAGCGAACTCGAGCGTGCGCTGGGTGAACATCGCCACCAGCAACACCATGATCGACAACGCAATATTAAAGGTAAACAGTAAATCAAGGATGAACGCTGGCAGCGGCAGCACCATCATCGACAAGATAAGCAGGATGAGGATCGGCCCGGCAAGAATCTGCCATTGTGTGGATTTCAGGTTGCCGGGCAGGCGCAGCATCGCGACCAGATTAGCCATCAGTATTCTTCTCGTTCATAAAATCCAGTGCTTCAGGCACCGGAAGGTTTCCAGGTTGCGGTGGCGGCTTGCCGCCCGCCAGACGCCAGCGTTTTAATTGCCATACCCACGCCAGCACTTCTGCGACGGCAGCATACAGCTGGCCGGGTATTTGCTGACCAATCTCAGCATGGCGATATAACGCACGGGCCAGCGGTGGTGCTTCTAAGGTTGGGACTCGATGTTCCGCGCCAATTTCGCGAATACGCAACGCGACCAGCCCCGCCCCTTTGGCGACGACGCGTGGCGCACTCATTTTGTTTTCGTCATATTGCAAGGCGACCGAATAGTGTGTGGGGTTAGTCACAATGACGTCGGCTTTCGGCACATCCGCCATCATGCGTCGCTGCGCTACCGCACGCTGCATCTGGCGAATTTTGCCTTTAACGTGCGGGTCACCTTCGCTTTGTTTATATTCATCGCGAATATCCTGGCGTGACATGCGCAGCTTTTTCACATGGCTGTAAATTTGGAAAAAAACGTCAAACCCCACCATCGGGATCACCCCGAGCACCACCAGCAGCGCACACATGCCAACTAAATCAAGGGCATTACCCATTGCGGTAATCGGCGATTCGGCCATCAACCGCATCATCTCCGGCCACTTGTGCCAGAGATAGAATCCAGCCACGCTGCCAACCAGCGTAGATTTCAGGATGGCTTTCAGCAGTTCAGCACCGGTTTGCGCAGAAAACATGCGCTTGATACCCGGCAGCGGATTCAGCTTCGAAAATTTGGGTTGCAGCGATTTACCGCTGAAGATCAAACCGCCCAACATCACCGGCGAGATCAATGCCACCAGCACCACGCCAGTAATCAGCGGTAACAGCGCAATCATGGCGTCTTTAATCAGCAGAATGATTTGGCTGAGGATCAGATTAGGGTCGTTGACCATACTGTGGTCAAAACGCAGCCCGGCCGACAGCATACCCGCCAATCTGCGGGCCAGCGACTCCCCGCCGATCCAGATAATGCACACGCCCACCAGCAAAATAAGCAGTGAGGTCAGCTCTTTGGAACGGGGGATCTGCCCATCTTCCCGCGCTTTTTCAAGTCGGTGGGGTGTGGGGGCTTCTGTTTTGTCGTCGTCGCTTTCTTCTGCCACGCATCAGACCCTGGATAGAGACACAGGCGAGAATGATGCCAGAACAGCGACACAGCAATGGCGAGAGTAAGCGGTAAAAAAGACGGGGTTTATGACGTTAACCCCTACAGACGGTAGAGAGTATGCAGACCGGAAGAGAAGCGGTTGCCCCTACATCCGGCCTGCACGAATCAGAACCCGAGACTGTCCAGCAGGTCGTCAACCTGATCCTGACTTGCCACAACGCCGGCTTTCGAGGTGTCAACCTGCGGGCCGTTCAGCAAACTTTCGTTTTCACGTTTTGGACGGGCGCCCTGCTCAGGGATGTTCTCCAGCAGCACCATTAACAGCTGGCGCTCAATTTCCTGAATAACGTCCATCATGCGCTTGATAACCTGGCCGGTAAGGTCCTGGAAATCCTGCGCCATCATAATGTCGAGCAGCTGAGCATTGGTAAAACTGGTGTGTCCAGGGACATCACCGAGGAACTGACGGGTGTCGGTCACCAGTTCACGGGCATCAGACAGTTCAATCGGATTCTCAAACCATTCGTCCCAGCGTTTACTCAGGGTTTTGGCCCCTTTTTCCATTGCGTCCTGGTGTGGCTGCGAGGCTTCTACGCTGTTCAGCGCACGCTCTGCTGCCTGTGCGGTCATCTGCACAACGTAATCCAGACGATCGCGCGCATCCGGGATCGCTTCCGCCGCTTCAGCAATGGCCTGATCCAGCCCCAGTTCACGCAGGCTGTCGCGCAGCATTCGGGTCAGACTACCGATGCGCGCGATGATATCCCCTGCTGAATGTTCATCAACAGGTTTAATTTGTGGTTGCATCATCATCATCACACCCTCACATGCCCAGTTTCTCAAAGATTTTATTGAGTTTCTCTTCCAGCGTCGCCGCCGTGAAAGGCTTCACCACGTAACCACTTGCACCGGCTTGCGCTGCGGCAATAATGTTCTCTTTCTTCGCCTCCGCGGTCACCATCAGCACCGGCAGAGTAGACATACCGCCGTCGGCACGAATGGTTTTCAGCAATTCCAGTCCGTCCATGTTTGGCATGTTCCAGTCAGAAATGACAAAACCAAATCCCCCTGCCTGCAGCTTATTCAGGGCATCCACACCGTCTTCGGCTTCTTCAACATTGTTGAATCCCAGCTCCTTTAACAGGTTGCGCACGATGCGACGCATGGTGGAAAAGTCATCCACAACCAGAAATCTCAGCTCTTTATCCGCCATAAAATACTGCTCCTCATTAAATACGTATTGCCTGTCCGGCACTGATTTTCGCCAGCATCTGCTGGCTTACCTGGCTAAGATCGACCACTTCGCTTACACCACCCATATTGATGGCCTCGCGCGGCATGCCGAACACCACACAACTTGCTTCGTTTTGCGCAATGGTCCAGGCGCCTGCCTGGTGCATCGCTAACATTCCGGCGGCACCATCGTTGCCCATGCCCGTGAGGATCACGCCCACGGCGTTGCGCCCCGCCTGTTTTGCCACCGAATGAAACAGCACATCCACAGAAGGCCGATGCCGGTTAACCGGCGGCCCATCATGAATTTTGATCACATAGTTCGCCCCGCTGCGAGCCAACTCCATATGTTTGTCACCAGGGGCGATATACGCATGTCCCGGCAATACACGTTCGCCGTCTTCCGCCTCTTTCACGCTGATCTGACACAGTTTGTTTAGGCGCTCGGCAAATGAGCGAGTAAAACCTGGAGGCATATGTTGGGTGATGATGACCGCCGGACTGGAAAGCGGTAGCGGCTGTAGCACATGGCGTATCGCCTCCGTTCCCCCGGTCGACGCGCCAATGGCGATCAGTTTTTCAGAACTGAGCAACGGCACCGCTTTCAGCGTCTTCGGCGCGGCAATTGGTTTATGCGCCGCCAGACGCGCGCGGGATGCCGTACGCACTTTCTCGGCAATCATCTCGCTGTAGGCCAGCATCCCTTCGCGGATCCCCAGTTGCGGTTTGGTGACGAAATCAATCGCCCCCAACTCCAGCGCCCGCAGCGTGACTTCAGAGCCTTTTCCGGTCAGAGAAGAGACCATCACCACCGGCATCGGACGTAATCGCATCAACTTCTCAAGAAAATCGAGGCCGTCCATACGCGGCATTTCCACATCCAGCGTCAGGACATCAGGATTAAATTTTTTGATCAAATCCCGCGCAACTAGCGGATCGGGTGCCGTCGCGACCATCTCCATATCGCTGTGGCTGTTAATAATTTCAGTCATGATTTGACGCATCAATGCGGAATCATCTACCGACAAAACCCTGATTTTACTCATGATTTATCCTTACCCGGCGCATGCGCATACACCGTTTGTCCGCGCAGGCTAAACTCGCGCACGAGGTTGCTAAAGTTTTCTGAGTGACCGGCAAACAACAGCCCATCCGGCTTCAGGAGTGGAACAAAACGGTGCAAAATGTCCTGCTGCGTCGTTTTATCAAAATAGATCATGACGTTACGACAAAATATGGCATCGAACGGACCGGGCACGTTGTATTTTTTATCCAGTAAATTCACGCTGGAGAATTCAACATGGCTCGCCAGTTCCTGACGCACACGCACCAGTCCTTCATGCGGTCCGGTACCACGCATGAAATAACGCTGTAACTGTTGTGGCGACAACGTTTTCAGTTCATCGAGGCGGTAAATGCCGTTTCTGGCTTTTTCCAGCACTTCGGTATCAATATCGCTGGCAAAAACGCGCCAGCGTCCAGGTGCCATACCCAACGTATCTGCCAGCGTGATCGCGATACTGTAGGGTTCTTCACCGGTAGAGGCCGCGGCGCTCCAGACACGGTATTCGCCGCTGCATCGACGCGCGTGGTCAGTCAGCACCGGAAAATGATGTCCTTCGCGGAAAAAAGCGGTCAGGTTGGTGGTCAGGGAGTTAATAAACGCCTGCCACTCAGCGCTGTTCTGGTTGGCTTCCAGCATGCTGAGATAGCGACCAAAGTCGTCCAACTCCAGGGTACGCAAGCGACGCACCAGGCGGTTATACACCATGTCCCGCTTGTGGTCGGCCAGCACGATACCCGCGCGCTGGTAGATTAATTGACATATCCGACGAAAATGCGCGTCAGACAGCGCGAGGCGCTGTGTCATCTGTAACAATAATGACGTTTGCCCGGAGGGCAGAGATGATGTCATAGCGCCTTCTCAATCACATTCAGGATACAACGGGCACAGCCTGCGCTGCGCCAATTCGTGTTGTGTTACGGTTTGCTCTTCATGCTTAAAAACACGATGCAGGCAGAAAGAGTCTCTGCCTGCTCGACTTACTATCCGGTGTTAGCTCCCGGTTAAAATGTTTCCCAATTGCTGTCGGGTTCAGTACTTTGCTGGCGCGGGTATGACGCAGGGGCCGCTGTTGAAGATGGCCGTACATCGCGAGATTTAGCCGACAGTGGGCGTGCAGCCAGGCGGAAAGCCGATACCGACTGGGTCAGACGGCTGGCCTGTTCTTCGAGTGCAGCAGCAGCAGCAGCCGACTCCTGCACCAGCGAGGCGTTCTGCTGCGTCACACGATCCATCTCGGATACGGCGAGCGCAACCTGGTCGATACCACGGCTTTGTTCGTCAGACGCTGAGGCGATTTCTCCCATGATGTCGGTGACACGGGTTACCGCATTGACGATGTCATTCATGGTTTCCCCGGCACTCTCTACCAATACCGAGCCGGTATCGACCCGAGAAACGGAGTCTTCGATCAGGGCTTTGATCTCTTTCGCCGCCTGAGCGCTGCGGCTTGCCAAATTACGCACTTCTCCCGCCACCACGGCGAAACCACGGCCCTGTTCACCGGCGCGTGCGGCCTCAACCGCCGCGTTCAGCGCAAGAATATTGGTCTGGAAGGCAATACCGTCGATTACGCTGATGATGTCAGCAATTTTCTTCGAGCTATCAGCGATTTCGTGCATGGTGTTTACCACGCCATCGACTACCTTGCCGCCATGCTGTGCGGTATCGGAAGCGCTTTTCGCCAGTTGCGAAGCCTGACGCGCGTTGTCCGCATTTTGCTTCACCGTCGCCGTTAGTTGTTCCATGCTGGCCGCCGTCTCTTCCAACGCAGAAGCCTGCTGCTCGGTGCGCGACGAAAGGTCGGTATTACCGCTGGCAATTTCGCTGGTGCCGGAATAGATCGCATCGGAACCTTCCCGCACCAGGGTCACCGTTTCAATAAGCGATCGCTGCATATGATCAACCGTGCTGGCCAACTCACCAATTTCATTGCGCCCGCTAACGGTCAATGACGTGGTTAAGTTGCCGCTGGCTATTTCGCGAATATGGGCAATAACGCGGGCCAGAGGGTTAAGCAAGGTATGACGGATGCCGTACCACACCACCACCAGGATCAGCACCAGCACCACGGCCAGAACGCCGAGCTGCCATTGGGCAAACTGGTAATCCCGCGCGCTTTCATCAAACGCCTGCAGATAGAGTTTTTCACTGACGCTGGCATATTTCCCGAGCGCCTCACCCAGGGCATTTTGCATGCCCTGGGTCGGCTGAGCAAAAAAACCATCCATGTTGCCGGTTTCGAGAAACTGCACCAGCTCCGTTAATGCTGCGTGATACTGCTGATATTTCTCATCAACGTTACCGCTGGCTTCTGCCATCTCTGGTAATGGCGTGATGCTTTTGAATTTTGCGTAATGCGTTTCTGCCTGCGTCAACGTACCTTTCGCATTCTTCAACAGATCGTTCTTCGCACTGCTCTGTTGGTTAGAAGCATCCATCATCATGCGCGCAGAGGATCGGCTCAGGTTAATGCGCGTTTGCAGCATTAAGTCCCATGTTGAGGTGAGTTCACTTTGCTGCTGACGTAAATCGTTAGAAATAACAAAACTTTGCTGATTCTGCTGCAATGAGGAAAACAACAGACCACCGGAAACAAGCTGTAGCAGTGCGAAAACCCCCAGCACCATCATCAGCATTGTGACAACGCGGATACGGTTAAACATAAGGCACCTTCCTGAAAACGAGTTATCAACATTATCGGCACCCGCCCGAATAACTTTACGTTTGCAAAAAGGAAATCCTGCAGGAAAAAGAGGCGTGAAAACGCAGATGCTCAAACACCACAACAAAATGGATAAAAAATTAAAAAAAGTTGTACCGATCCTGACTTTGATTTATATGATGAATGCTTTGCTACCACTTAATAAGTACAAAAAATGTGTAGCAGGGGAATAACTATTACATCATCACAGAGGGATTTTTAGTGGCAAATGCAAACAAACTCACGTTGTTCATCGTGGTCTTTATGCTGGCGGGCATCCTGTCAGGCGCGGTGATCCACTCCTGGGCCTCACCGGGCGTAGTAACCGCCTGGGCTGATAATATTACGCTGCTCACCGACATTTTCTTGCGGCTCATTAAAATGGTCATTGCGCCGTTAGTCTTCAGTACGCTAACCGTCGGCATTATGCGACTGGGAGAGACATCCACCATTGGTCGCGTTGGGGGCAAAGCCATGCTCTGGTTTATCAGTTCCTCCGTGCTGTCTATTTTGGTGGGCCTTTTTGTCGTCTCCCTTGAACAACCGGGGAGCGGGCTGAACCTGGCCATTCCACTGGAAGCTACCGATACAGGCCTCGCCGTTAGCGGCATGAGCCTGAAAGGTTTTCTCACTCACACGATCCCGACCAGCATTGCCGAAGCCATGGCCAATAATGAGATCCTGCAAATCGTGGTGTTCTCGATGTTCTTCGGTATTGGCGGGGCCTCACTCGGTGAGAAATTTAACGCGCCGCTGGTTGCCGCACTGGATGTGGTTTCCCACATTATGTTGAAGGTAACCGGGTATGTAATGTACGTGGCTCCGCTGGCAATTTTTGCCGCCATCTCCTCCGTCATCGCCACCCAAGGGCTGGGAATTCTGCTCAACTATGCCTCGTTCATCGGCGGCTATTACCTGGCGATTGTGCTGACCTGCCTGGTGCTGCTCGCGGTCGGCTACGTGGTGTTGAAAAAAGAGGTATTTCGTCTGGTCAGCATGCTGAAAGATCCAGTGCTGGTGGCCTTCACCACCAGTAGCTCTGAAGCCGCGTATCCCAAAACGCTTGAGCAACTGACGAAATTTGGCTGCTCACGCAACATCGTGTCATTCGTGCTGCCGATCGGCTACTCGTTTAACCTGGTCGGCTCAATGGTGTACTGCTCCTTTGCATCAATGTTTATTGCACAGGCCTATAATATTCACCTTTCTTTCGCCGAAATCACCGTGCTGATGCTAACGCTGATGTTAGCCTCAAAAGGGATTGCCGGCGTGCCGCGTTCGGCGTTGGTGGTGCTGGCAGCAACAATTCCCAGTTTTAATATTCCGGTTGCAGGCATTCTGTTACTGATGGGTATCGACCACTTCCTCGATATGGGGCGCTCGGCGATTAACGTGTTAGGCAACGGGATTGCCACCGCAATGCTTGCGCGGAATGAAGGGTTACTGGAAGAAGAACCTGAACTGGTTGAGCAGGAAGCGTAGCAGTTGAGGGAGCCGGATGGCGATATGCATATCCGGCCTACAACGACGATCGTTGTAGGCCGGAGGCGGTTAGGCGACGTGACTTGCAGCAATATCCAGCAATGCCATTTCATCGCTGTTCAGCAACTTCTCGATATTAACCAAAATCAGCATTCGATCGCCCAGTGCGCCCAGCCCTGTCAGGTATTCCGTTGACAGCGTAACCGCAAATTCTGGTGCCGGGCGAATCTGATCGGTCGTCAGCGACAACACATCCGACACACCATCCACCACGATCCCCACCACGCGTTGACCCAGATTCAGCACAATCACCACGGTGTTCTCGTTATAGTCAACGTCGCTCTGGCTGAACTTCACGCGCAGGTCAACGATAGGCACAATCACACCGCGCAGGTTGGTCACCCCTTTAATAAAAGACGGTGTATTAGCGATACGCGTGACCTGATCATAACCACGAATTTCCTGCACTTTCAGAATATCGATACCGTACTCTTCATCCCCTAGCGTAAACACGAGGAATTCCTGACCTGACGGTTCGCCGGCCAGTTTAGTTACATTACTCATACCGGTCATATTATTCCCTTTCTCACTCAATCAATCAGGCGGCGGTGATCGCCACACGTTGTTCGCGGTTTAACCCCTGCAATGCAGAGACATCGACAATCAGCGCGACGCTACCGTCGCCAAGGATTGTTGCGGCAGAAATGCCTGGCACTTTGCGGTAATTGCTTTCCAGGTTTTTCACCACCACCTGGTGTTGGCCAATAAGCTGATCGACCAGCAGCGCATAGCGACGTCCCGCACTTTGTAAAATCACCACGATGCCCTGAGTTGCTTCGGTTTTTGCGCCGTCAACCTCGAAGACTTTCCACAATTCAACCAGCGGCAAATATTCACCACGCACTTCAAGCACGCGTTCTCCCCCGGCCAGCGGGTGCAGATCTTCTTCACGGGGTTGCAGCGATTCCATCACCGCATTCAGTGGCAGAATAAACACCTCATCTGCCACGCGCACGGACATGCCGTCCAGAATCGCCAGCGTCAGCGGCAGCAAAATTCGGATGGTTGTGCCCTGGCCCTGCTTCGATTGGATCTCAACATGCCCGCCCATTTCCTGAATGTTACGCTTCACCACATCCATCCCGACACCGCGACCAGAGACATCCGTCACCTGCTCGGCGGTCGAGAATCCCGGCGCGAAAATCAGCATGCCGACTTCGTCATCGCTCATGTTTTCATGGATCGGCATGCCCTGTGAGATGGCTTTGGCCAGGATGCGCTCACGGTTGAGGCCCGCGCCATCATCGGTGACTTCGATGCAGATGTTCCCGCCCTGGTGTTCAGCAGACAGCGTCAGGTTACCGACTGGATTTTTCCCGGATTCAAGGCGTTTTTCCGGCAATTCGATACCGTGGTCCAGGCTGTTACGCACCAGGTGGGTCAGCGGATCGATAATGCGTTCAATCAGGCTCTTATCGAGTTCGGTGGAGCTACCAATTTGCGTCAGCTCAACCTGTTTGCCCAACTTGCCCGCCAGGTCACGAACCAGACGCGGGAAGCGGCTGAAGACATACTCCATTGGCATCATACGAATCGACATCACCGATTCTTGCAAATCACGGGCGTTACGTTGTAACTGACCCATGCTGGTGATGAGATCGCCATGGTTTACCGGATCCAGTTCATTCGAACGCTGGGCCAGCATCGACTGCGTGATCACCAGTTCGCCGACCAGGTTAATCAACTGATCGACCTTCTCAACCGCCACGCGGATGCTGGTAGATTCACTGGCACGCGCGGGTTTTTCACGCTCAACGCGCCCCTGCGGCGGTTCGCTGACGGCGGCTTTAACCACCGGAACAACGGCAACCGGCAGCGGTTCGTCCATCACGGTCACCGACTCAACGGGGGTAGCCACAACGGGAGTAAACTCAATCTGGTCAGCTTCGATAACAAAACAAAGTACCGCGATGATGTCATCTTCCGCGAGGTCACCGTCAATCGTAGCCGACAGCGTATCGCTGCTTTTGACCACATCCGTTAAGGTCGCCAGGTTCCCCAACTCTTCTTCCAGTAAATCCACTTCTCCAGCTTTCAGACGTGACAGAACGATCCGTTTTTTAACCTCTTCAGCAGCAACAGTTTCCTGCGCCATCGTCTCTTCCTGTATCGCCGTGCCGTCAACAACACTCAATTTTGCAGTGTTGACGACCGCGGGTGCGGTTTCACCTTTTGCTTCGAGCGCTAACTGTCGTAGCGCATGACAAATATACTCAAAGCTGGCGGCATCCGGCTCTTCTGAGCTTTTATAGGCGTCGAGCTGTTCTTGCATAATATCTTTTGTTTCCAAAAACAGGTTGATAATGTCGGCATTGAGCTGCATCTCGCCACGCCGCGCTTCATCCAGCAGGTTCTCCATTAAATGGGTCGTTTCCTGCAAAATAGTAAAGCCGAAGGTGCCCGCCCCGCCTTTAATCGAGTGCGCCGCACGAAAAATGGCATTCAGTTGTTCGGAATCCGGAGATTCAGGGACCAAATCAAGCAGGTGCTGCTCCATGTCAGCCAACAGTTCGTCAGCTTCATCAAAAAAGGTCTGATAAAAATCGCTAATATCCATGCTCACGCTATCACCTCGGATTGGCTGGTGGCGATGTGGGAACGCTTGCCGGCGGAACGACCGCTGGCGGTTGTAAGACACTTACCGGCTCATTCTGGCTTTCAGCGTTTTCATGCAAAATGGCCTCTTCCGCCTGCTTATTCAGCACCAGCAGACTTATACGGCGGTTGATGGCGTCCTCAGGACCGCGATCGCTCAGACGCATCGTGGCGGCCATACCTACCACCCGTAATACTTTCCCCGTGTCCAGACCACCACTGACCAGTTCACGGCGTGAGGCGTTTGCGCGATCAGCAGACAGTTCCCAGTTGCTGTAGCCTTTCTCACCGTTGGCGTATGGAAAATCATCCGTATGACCGGACAAACTAACGCGGTTGGGGATACCATTCAAAACCGGCGCAATCGCCCGCAGGATATCGCGCATGTAAGGTTCAACCTCGGCACTGCCGGTCTTAAACATCGGGCGGTTCTGACTATCAATAATCTGAATACGCAGCCCTTCCTGCACCAGGTCGATTTTCAAATGCGGGCGCAGCGCGCGTAGCTTCGGATCGGACTCAATAAGCTGGTCCAGGTCGCCACGTAATTTGCTCAGGCGGCTTTGTTCCATGCGTTTTCTCAGCTCATCAATATTCGGCTGCCGGTTCACTTCCCCTTGCTGTTGGGTGTAATCATCCCCCCCACCAGGTATCGGGCTTTGGCTGTTTGAAATACGATTTCCACCGGTTACCGCGGTGGCCAGAGGCGTACGAAAGTATTCGGCAATCTGGATCAGTTCTTTCGGACTGGAGATGGAAATGAGCCACATCACCAGAAAGAACGCCATCATCGCAGTCATAAAGTCGGCGTAGGCAATTTTCCATGAACCATGCGCCCCACCACCGTGACCTTTATGTTTTCGTCGCTTGACGACGATAATGGGATGGGCCTGATTTTTCATGCTTCCTCAGTCGTTTGCTGTGCCGTTGGATTTCTCACCGCACGAACATGTTCTTCCAGTTCGATAAACGACGGACGTTCGCTGGAATACAGTGTCTTACGACCAAATTCGACGGCAATCGGTGGAGCGTAGCCGTTCAGGTTGGACAGCAGCGTGATCTTCACGCACTGCATCATTTTGGTCGTTTCGGCACTTTTCTGACGCAACACGCTGGCGAGCGGTGAAATAAAACCATAGGCCAGTAAAATCCCGAGGAAGGTCCCCACCATAGCATGTGCGATAAGCGCCCCCAGTTCAGCCGCCGGACGGTCAGCCGAGGCCAGCGCATGTACTACCCCCATCACCGCCGCGACGATACCGAAAGCCGGTAATGAGTCGCCGACCATCGCCAGGCTGTTAGCTGGGACTTCCGACTCACTTTCATGCGTTTCAATTTCTTCGTCCATCAACGCTTCAATTTCAAACGTATTCATATTGCCGCTGATAATCAGACGCAAATAATCGACGATAAAATCAAGCATTACGGCATCCGCGATAATGCGCGGGTAGCTGGCAAAAATTTCACTTTCTTTGGGGTTTTCGATGTCGCGCTCAAGCGAGAACATACCCTGCTGGCGCGACTTGGCCATCAGGCGATACAACAGCGCCAGCAGATCCATATACATGGCTTTGGTGTATTTTGAGCGACGAAAGAGCAACGGAATCGCTTTCATCGTCCCCTTAATGGCTTTGCCGTTATTACCGACAATGAATGCCCCGATACCCGCGCCACCAATGATCACCAGCTCAGCCGGTTGATAGAGTGCCCCAAGGTGTCCGCCGGTCATCATATAGCCGCCGAAAACTGTACCAATAACAACCAGGTAACCTATTAAGATCAGCACGATATCATCCTTTCGCAATTGACTATGACAGGATGCGCAGTCGGGCAGTTAACTAAAAGGTCGGGACAAAAAAAAGCAGCGGTAATGGCTTACCGCTGCTGGAGTGTCTATCCACACCGTATCAGTTAAACAGCTTGTTCGATCTGTTCATCCAGCAGTTGTGGAATAATATCGGCAGCATTCTGGGAAAGTTTACGTCTTTTTACGGCACGTGATGGCGGCTGGCATAAACTGCAGGCAAAGCTGCCCACGGGTTGGTGCGCGTGAGTAATAAAATTACCGCCGCAGCAGTTGCAGGTAGACAGTTCCAGCAACCCGCTGTCAACAAAACGGACCAGTGTCCATGCGCGGGTTAACGCCAACAACGGCCCTTCAGCTGGCTGTGGGCACTGCTCAAGATACAGGCGATACGCTTTAATGACGGCATCGACACCGCTACACAGGCCCGTTTTGAGCAAAAATTGCCATGCGTTGCAGAACATAGAAGCATGGATATTTTGCTCCCACGTCATAAACCAATCGGTAGAAAAAGGAAGCATCCCTTTCGGCGGAGGGCTACCGCGTAATTCTTTATACAGCTTGATAAGGCGGCCACGGCTGAGTTGCGTTTCGCTTTCCAGCATTTGCAAACGGGCGCCCAGTGTGATTAATTCCATGGCTAACTGGATATCACGTGCTTCCTGAACGATGCTTTTTTCGCTCATCATCACGCCCTTTTCTTACGCGCCGCATCATTGATGTCGCTTAACAGACGCGTTGAAAGCATGATACCTGTGTGAATTTGCTGAAGATCGTCGACACGAGAGTCTTGCGTCAGGCGAGTAACTGTTTGATGATCGTCGAAACGGAAATGGCAGACCAGTTGGTTTGTTTCCGCCAATTTGACCATTTGAGGAAGGGTTAAGGTTCCCAATGTGTCCGCCATCTCTTCGCTGATACCAAGGCGAAACATCGCGGAAGCCTTGTCCTGAACGATTAGACGCTGTGCAAGCAATAAATATGACAAATTTATGTCATAAATGTGTTTGAGCAACTCGGATGTATGCATTATTTGCATCCATAATAACCAACATTATTTTTATGCGGCGTAACCGCACCCCGTGATGTCGCCGGGAAGGCCCGGTAAAAAAAAAGCAAAAGGTCAAATACATAGCAGCGTTACGGCTTACGCGTTGTGTAAACATCCCTTTTTAAGAAGGCCGCGTTCCTTACAAGCTCACATCAATTCTTACAAATGCCTAAGATTTTTCCTAATTCGACGCAACTCTACCCGCCGCCAGTTACACATACAACGGAACCCTGCTGCGAATTTAAAGAATATGTGACGCAGATCACATAAACCAGCTAAACGTTTAACATAAATCCATCAGCACAGCTTTTATTTTGGTTATTTTATAGCCAACAACTCACTCTATCGATTCCATACACCCGAATATTCTTGCAATAAAAGCGAATAGTCTTTTGTTTACGACAGTTAATATCACCGCGCGAAATAACGAGCGAGATCACAGATTTACAATAAACTGCTTTCTCACTTTATATCTTTATAAACAATGAGTTAAATATTTAACCTCATTAACTAATACCGTCAGGTAACGATATGCAAAATGTTAATTTATGTTTGTTTTTTATTAACATATTGTTTTCATTAGCCGAGAATTTCACTTAAATTGATTGAACAGATTTTCAGCTTTTGTGATCTGATTATTCTATTTATAAGAATAATTAATGAATAATCATGATGACATTCACACTATTACAGTATGAAAAATTGCAGTATGAAAGAAGCGAGAGTAACGCTAAAAGTCCTCTCATAATTCTTGTATTTAAGGAGCGAGTTATGAGCTACATGCACATTCTTGTCGCTGTTGCCGCCACCCCCGAAAGTCACCAGTTGTTAGCAAAAGCCGTTTCTATTGCGCGCCCTGTTAATGCGCGCATTAGCCTGGTCACCCTGGTCTCCGATCCCGAACTGTATAACCAGTTTGCGGCCCCCATGCTGGAAGACCTGCGTGAGGTAATGCAAGAAGAGACGCTGAATTTTATCGATAAACTCACCCAGCAGGCGCAGTACCCCATTGAGCATACCTTTATTACCTATGGGGCACTCAACGAACATATACTGGATATCTGCCGCAAACACGCCGTCGATCTCGTCATTTATGGCAACCATAATCACAGCTTCTTTTCGCGAGCATCCTGCTCGGCGAAAAGCGTGGTCAGCGCCAGCCAGGTCGATGTACTGTTGGTGCCGCTGGCAGGCGATTAATGGCCATATCCTCGTCGTCAGGCCAATTTAGGAAAGTCAGCTACGGTGTCATGCGGTTGGCTTTCAGCATGACGTGGCGTGATCTTTTTTAAATCGCGGATAAAGTGAGCCTGCCAGTTGTCGATATCGTTTTTAACGATAATGTCCAGCATCTCAGCGTGGCGGGAAATACGCTCAGCAAGCGGCATGGTTAGCGCGCGGTTTAATGCACCCGCAACATCATCTCTGTCATAGGGATTAACGATCAGCGCCGAGGTCAGTTCATGTGCTGCCCCGGCAAATTGTGAGAGCACCAGCACGCCAGGATTGGCGGGATCTTGCGCTGCCACAAACTCCTTAGCGACCAGATTCATGCCATCGCGCAGTGGCGTCACTAACCCAACATCCGAGTAGCGGAAAATTTTCATCAGCAATTTACGATCAAAATACTGATTCAGATAATAAAGCGGCGTCCAGCCCAGCTGCCCATACTTGCCATTGATGCGCCCGGCTTCAGTCTCCAACTGGTGGCGAATATCCTGATAGGCCTGCACTTCTTCACGCGACGTCGGGGCGATTTGGGTATAGCGAATTTTACCGTGGTGCTGAGGGTAATGCTCCAAAAGGGCCTCGTAGGCCTGAAAACGCTCCGGCAAGCCTTTGGAGTAGTCCAGTCGCTCAACCGAAAAGATATTCTGCACATTTTTTAGCTCGGCCTTGAGCTGCGCCATTTTCGGCGGCAATGGCCCCGCCGCCTGGCGGGCAATTTCATCGGGTTCAATGCCGATAGGATAAACCTGGGTACGGAACGCCTTTTTCCATGCCTGATGATGATTGTCGCCCCGCGAGGTGACTCGGGTTTGTGCACTCAGCGCATCAAGAAACGCCTGACGGTCGTTTTCGGTCTGGAACCCCAGTAAGTCAAAATCGCACAGTTGCTCAAGCAGTACATCATGCGGGGGCAATGCGTTGAATATCTCCGGCGTCGGGAACGGAATATGCAGGAAAAAACCGATACGATTGTTCACGCCGCGTTTCCGCAGCTCGCTGGCAAACGGTAATAAATGATAATCATGAACCCAGATGATGTCGTCATCATTCAGTAAGGGCCGCAGTTTCTCAGCCAATAATGTATTGACCCGCTGATAGCCTTCCCAAGCCGGGCGCTGAAATTGCACCAGATCCAGCCGATAGTGGAAAACAGGCCATAAAACGGCATTCGAAAACTGGCAGTAATACTCTTCGTAATCCTGCTCACTCAGATTAAACGATGCCCAGGTGATATTGCCGCGGGTGACTTTTTTTAGTGGTTGGTCTTCATTACCCGTCTCACCGCTCCAGCCAAACCACAGCCCCCCCGCCGTTTTCAATGCCCCCAGCACACCGACCGCCAGGCCGCCAGCACTGCCTTTATCATCCGGTGAGGCAATTCGATTAGAGACTACGACTAAACGACTCATGGCCATCTCTCCTGTCATTCGTTGCTTTTTGGTCTTGCTGCGGACAGTTGATCTGCTCCAGCCAGCGCCAGACATCTGTTACGCCCGCCAGACGCCACATCGCCTGGGTCGCGCCGCTCCCCACCTTCACGGAAATGCCGTCAGCGCGGTTTACCACAGCGAAACCCGCCTCATCGGTTAAATCATCACCAACAAAAACAGGGGTGCGCCCGGCAAAAGGGGCTTCCTGCATAAATGCAGCAATCGCTTCCCCTTTGTTCGTCCCCTTTGGTTTTATCTCAACCACACATTTTCCGGGCTGCAGGGCGAGCTGGGGCCATCGGCGCGTGATGCGTTCAGCCAGCGTCAGCAGCGCCGCCTCATGCTGTGGGGCCTGTCGATAATGCAAAGCAAACGCCATGCCTTTTGTTTCTAACGTCGTACCGGGCATGTTCGCCAGTGCAGCATGCAATAGCACGCTAATGTCGTGTTCGACGTCCTGAGGAAGACGGACAATGTGGGTGTGACCCTTGATGTCGCGGCGCTCAGCCCCGTGCACGCCGGCAAGCGGAAAACGTATGGGATGAGTGAGTGCGTCAAGCTCAGCCATTGAGCGCCCTGAAATCAATGCCAGTGCTCCCGCATTGTGCGTCGCCAGGCGATGTAGTAATTGCAGGATCGTCTGCGGGACGGTGACCTGATCGGGATGCGGTTTTATCTCAGCTAATGTTCCGTCGAGATCAAAAAAATAAGCACAGTTTGCGGATAGTTCAGGGGGTACGGTTCGCGATACTGTCACCCGGTGCTCCTCCTTATCTTTATGCAGCTTGAGGTATGACGGGTATAAGTATAGACAGTGTGACCGGGCTCGCCATTTGCAAAAACAATCGCCAGCCGGTATAGCGGCTGGCGATTGGGAGAAGCTAAACTAAAAAGTTGGCCGTTAAATCATCAAATAGTACGCTTCGCTTTTTGCTTGTAGCGGTCGAAGATCACCGCCGCCAGCAGGATTAGGCCACGGACAACGTACTGGGCAAACGGAGAAATGTTCAGCAGGTTCATTGCGTTTTCAACCGTCCCGAGGATCAACACCCCGGCTACCACATATGAGATTTTTCCGATGCCACCTTTCAGCGAAACGCCCCCCAGCACGCACGCTGAAATCACTATCAATTCATAGCCAATAGACGTCATTGGCTGGCCGCTGGTCATACGCGACGCCAGAATAATCCCCGCAACGGCCGAGACCAAACCGGAAAGAATGAAGATAATAATCTTCGTACGGACAACCGGAACACCTGCCAGACGCGCCGCTTCTTCATTACCGCCAATAGCCAGCGTGTTACGCCCAAAGGTGGTTTTATTCAGCAGTAAGCCAAAAATAATGAAGCAGCCAACGGTTAACCAAATAGGCGCAGGCAGACCCAGCCAGTTCGCATAGCCGAGGGCGAAGAAGCGCTCATCTTCGATTCCAACCGCTTTACCGTCAGAGATAATGTAGGCCAGACCGCGCACAATCTGCATGGTCGCTAGCGTGGTAATCAGCGCGTTTATTTTTAAACGGGCAATCACGAAGCCGTTCACCAGGCCGCAAAGAACCCCCAGCAGCAACCCGGCGGCGACGCCTATCCACAGACTTTCGGTCATGTTAATGACCACCGCGGTGGTAACCCCGGCACAGGCAATTACAGACGCAACGGAGAGGTCAAAGTCGCCGGAGGCCAGGCAAAACAGCATCCCACATGCGACCATTCCCGACATAGAAACCGCCAGGCCCAGCCCCTTCATATTAATAAAGGAGGCAAAGTTCGGCACAAAGAGGGCGCACACCAGAAACAGCACGGCGAACACCACCAGCATCCCGTACTGATCCCAAATTCTGCCAAGATTAAGCGCTGATTTGGTTGCGCCAGAACCCGATGTAGAAACGGAAGACATCATACTCTCCTTATTCAGGCTACAGCCTGGCTGACTTTAGGCATAGCAAGGCTCAACGCCTGACGCTCATCCGCCTGTTCGTGGAGCAACACACCGGCAATTTCACCTTCTCTCATCACCACAATACGGTCGGCGACGCCAAGAACTTCCGGCAAGTCACTGGAGGCAAACAGCACGGCAACACCGCGCGCCGCCAGGGCATAAATAACGTTATAAATTTCATGCTTCGCGCCCACATCGATGCCGCGCGTCGGTTCATCGAGCAAAATCACCTTCATATCTTCCGATAACCAGCGGCCGAGAATCGCCTTCTGCTGGTTACCACCAGAGAGGTTCATGATCAGCTGCTCTGCTCCCGGCGTTTTAATATTGAGTGAGCGGATATGGTGGTCAGCGTTAGTCTCTTCCCAACCGTTGTTAATCAGGCATCCGCCCAGAACATGTTTACGCCGGGCGCTAATATTGATGTTGTTACGAACCGAATGGACCGGAATAATTCCTTCGGCTTTGCGGTCTTCCGGGCACAGCATCATGCCGGCCTCAATCGCGTGGCTGGGTTTGCGGATATCAATCGGCTTTTCATCAATAAACACCTGACCTTCGGTGATTCGTGTTCCGCCAAACAGTCCTTTCATCAGTTCGCTACGCCCGGCCCCGACCAGACCAAACAGCCCAACGATTTCACCGCTGCGCACCGATAAACTGATCGGCGTACGCACGCCTGGCGCTTTAACCGCATGCAAGCGCAGGCGTTCTGTGCCATACGGTCGAGATTTCCAGCCGTAGATATCGCCGAGGTCACGCCCCACCATGGCCTGCACCAGCGCCTCGTGATCGACCTGCTGCATATCGGTAAATGTCTTAACGTACTGCCCATCTTTAAACACGGTAATCGCATCGCTGAGGGCGAAGATCTCTTCCATACGGTGCGAGACATACAGAATGATGCGCCCTTCGTTGCGCAGTTCGCGAATAACGCGGAACAGATTCTCTATCTCTCTGGCGGAAAGCGAGCTGGTCGGCTCGTCAAATGCGATGATTTTGGCGTTACGCGCCAGCGCTTTGGCAATTTCCACCATTTGCCACTGCCCAATGGAGAGATATTTCAACGGCGTGGCCGGATCGATATCCATCCCCAAATGTTTTAGCTGTAAACCGGCTTCGTAGTTCAGCAGCGAGCGGTTCACAATCCCACCCTTGTGGGGCAGTTGGCCTAAGTAAATATTCTCGGCGACGGTCATTTCCGGCACCAGATGCAGTTCCTGGTAAATAATGGCGACACCGGCGTTCAGCGCGGTGGTGGTGTCCGCAAACGAAACCTCCTCGCCGCGGATCACCAAAGAACCCGTCGTTGGCGCATAGTTACCGCTGAGAATTTTTAATAATGTTGATTTCCCGGCGCCATTTTCACCCATCAGTGCATGCACCTGACCGGCATAGCAGTCAAAGCTAATATCCGTTAGCGCCTTAACGCCAGGGAAGGTTTTGCCAATGCCGCGAAATGAGAGATACGGGGTAGACTGTTGCATAACGTCTCCGTGAATCTAATCTGTTGCCGGATAGCGGCGTTGCCTTATCCGGCCTACTGAGGGCGTAATGTGTTGGCCGGATAAGAGACATTTTGTCTTATCCGGCATGACGTATTACTTGCCACCTAACCCTTTTTTCGCCAGCTCTTCTTTGAAGTTATCGCGGGTGATCAGCACCACATCTGTCACTTCAGTAAATGCCGGCGGCTCTGCCCCTTTAGTCACCCAGTTGTAAAGCATTTCACTGGATTTATAGCCGTGTACGTCCGGGCTTGGCAGCAGTGAGCCGTAGAAGCCGGTCGCTTCACCTTTAGACAGTTCGCTAATCGCATCGACGCCGTTGATGCCGATACCAATCACGTTTGGTGCTTTAAAGCCCTGCCCTTCGGTCGCACGCACGCCACCCAGCACGGTGTTGTCATTCATGCCGACAATCAACCAGTGTTTAACTTCAGGATGCTGAACCAGCATGGAGTTCGCGGCGTCGAATGCGCCGGGGATATCGTTAGATTTGGTCGGAACCTGATAGATCTGTTTTTCCGGGAAGCCGGCCGCTTTGAGCGCGTCCATTGAACCGGACGTACGACGACGCGCGGTATCAAGTTCGTTGGCGGTTATCGCCATCACGGCAGAAGATTTCACATCCCAGCCGCGTTTTTGCATTTCTTTGTACAATTCCTCGCCCTGACGCTCACCAATTTTAGTGGCCGCCATCATCACCAGCGGCACGGTGTCCATCGGCTTACCTTTGGCGTTGGCAAACTGGTCATCGACGGCGATCACTTTCATGTCATAGCCACGCGCCTTTGCCATAATCGCAGGCCCGAGCTTGGGATCCGGCGTACAAATAACAAAGCCTTTTGCGCCACTTGCCGCAAGGCTGTCGATGGCATTCAGGGTTTTCTCACCATCCGGGACGGCAATCTTAATCACTTCAAAACCAAGGTCTTTACCGGCTTTATCCGCAAATTTCCATTCAGTCTGGAACCAGGGTTCTTCCGGCTGCTTGACCAGGAAACCGAGCTTCATGGATTCAGCGATAGCGGATTGTGACATAACGGCAGCCAAACCGATGGCCGCCAGCGCTTTAGTGAATTTGTGCATGGTTAACTCCAGCTTTAACGTTCTTTTATGTAGGGTAAAATCAGACGATTTTTTGTAATTCGGACGTAAAACAAGGCATTACCTTTTATTGATAAGATCAATGCCAGTGCTGAGAGTAGTTGTAGCGGGAAATTGATTCTCCATAAGAGAGCGGCATCACACCACAGAATTACAGTAATTGCGTACATAAATTCAGTGGGAAATGACATAAAAAAACACGGTTTTTTTGGTGGGGAAAATGAGGCGCAGCAGATTAATCCATAACGTCAGTCAGTGAATCCTTGTTCCCGAATACACACATTCGGGAACGCAATGATTACCAGGGGTAATAAATATGTTCGGCATGGTCGCGAACAGGGGCATCATCTTCCAGCAGACGAGCAGAAACGGCAAAAGCAAAATCAAAAATATGACCTAAGCCTTTGCCGCTGATCAGATTGCCATCTTCGACTACCGGCGCGTCGATGTATTCACCCTCCGTGACGTTTTGCCACAAATCCCCTGAGCACACGTAGCGACGGCCCTTCAGCAGGCCGTTGCCTCCCAGAACCCGGGCGGCGGCCGAGCACACCGGACAAATCAGTTTTCCGGCGGCATCATGACGTGCAATAAACTGGACAACCGCATCGCTGGCGGCAAGATTCACGCTGCCCTGCGGCCCACCGGGTAACACGACGGCGTCATACATCGTCTCCAGGCGGGCAGCCAGGGTGCTGTCAGTGACCATCGGAATATCGTGATAGCTCACTACCGCACGGGACTCGGCGCAGGCCAGCGTCTCAACATCAATATGCAGACGGCGAAGAATATCGATGGTGACAATGGCTTCAGCCTCTTCAAAACCGGGTGCCAGCAGCACCGCGACCTTTTTCATACTTAACTCCTCGATTTATCCACATCAACCAAACCATAAATATCGAATTATTAATGTCATTTGATTAATGCAATTCAGTAAAATTGATCAGGCTCAAAAAAAACGTCAAATATTGAGAACTCGCATCGAGGATACCTTGTCGGAAAATTTAATTTTGTGATATGAAACGCCATTTCATTATCTTTATTTAACTTTAACAACTTTAAAATCAGTTCGTTACATTCACTCCCGCTATACATCAAAATATTAAGAGCAAGAATATCCTTATAACAATATGTAAAAAAACATAAATATGAAGATTTAAGGATTTTCTTATGCGTGAGCAGGCGCTATGCTTATTTTCGATCGGCATAGAATTGCCTCAGTGATCATATAAAGGACCGGCAGAACGGATTTATTCTGCTAACAGTATTACGTGTACGTAGATGTAAAGTGCAACGGCAGCCCGTTGTACTGACGTGAGTAACGTACATTTTCCTTTCTGGAAATAAGGATATTGATATGGCTGCAGTTGGAATTGTTCACAAACTCAACACCCAAATGAATCTTGAGTTTTATGCATCAAACCTCTACCTTCACCTTAGTGAATGGTGCTACGAGCACAGTCTGACCGGCACCGCAACGTTTCTGCGTACGCAGGCACAGAGCAACGTCACGCAAATGATGCGCGTGTTTAATTTTATGAAAAGCGCGGGTGCCAACCCCATTGTCAAAGCCATCGACGTGCCAGGCGATGAGTTGACGTCTCTTGAAGACTTATTTCAAAAAACGCTGGATGAATATCAACAACGAGCCAACACACTGTCACGCTTAACAAATGAAGCAGAAGCATTGAACGATGCGCCAACCGTTGATTTTCTTCACGATCTGGAAAAAGAGCAGCAGCAGGATGGTGTGCTGTTGCAAACGATTCTTGATGAGGTTCGTAGCGCCAAACGCGCCGGACTGTGTATGGCGCAAACGGATAAGCATCTGCTAAACGTCGTTAACCACCAGCATCACTGATACTCGGCACTACCCTGTCTGCGCCTCTGTATCCAAGAGGCGCAAAAAAACCTTTCTAAAACCTGAAACAACGGTTTATTTTAGTGAGACTCACTTTGCGGCGTGAACTTCAGTTCGATCAACGCAACGGCTTTTTGAATAGCGCGCATCGTAACCGGATCGCCACCTGCGGGATGACTGGAAAAATCGATGCTTTTCAGCTGGCTGGACATTTTTTCCCGCACTTCGACCGGGGCAATGACATCAATAACATCCAGAATTTGCTTAATAACCAGCTGGCAGGCAACAACGTCCGAGAGCAGTTCCTGATCGGCATTCAGTGTTTGGGACATAATGAGCTCCTTATAGAAAGGTTGTCATAGTACCCATTCAGCGTGCGAAACGATAGCAGTGCGGAGAGTACAGCTGCACTGAAAATAAAAAGATCCCGTGAATTTCATTTGAGATGGCAAGCACAACATGAGTAACGATGTAGCGGTTGAGAATAAACGTGGCCTCTCCCCGGCGGCCTTGCTCGTTGCCGGGGCTTTTTTTATGGAGTTTATCGATGGCACGGTCATCGCCACCGCCCTACCCGATATGGCAAAAAGCTTTGGCGTTGAGGCGGTCGATCTCAACATTGGCATCAGCGCTTATCTGATCACCCTAGCGGTTCTGATCCCTGCCAGCGGCTGGATTGCCGATCGCTTCGGCGCGCGTAAGGTATTTAGTCTGGCGCTGACCATCTTTACCCTCGCCTCAGTGCTGTGCGGGTTATCTACCAGCCTCGAAAGCTTTGTAGCGATGCGTATCCTACAGGGAGTGGGCGGTGCACTGATGGTGCCGGTTGGTCGCCTCGCGGTGCTGCGCACCACGCCAAAGCACCAGTTAATCACTGCCATTGCCACCCTGACCTGGCCGGCATTAGTCGCCCCTATCATCGGTCCCCCGCTCGGCGGGTTTATCACTAGCTATGCCAACTGGCGCTGGATCTTCTTTATTAATGTCCCGTTGGGATTACTGGCGATAGCCCTGGCGTTACGCTTCATCCCCGATATCCATGATGATGAACGCCGCCCCTTCGACATCCCCGGCTTTATTGCCACCTCGGTTGCCATGGTTAGTCTGGTGTATGCCATGGAGTTATTGGGCGCACAACAGCCTCAAGGCTGGCTAACTGCTGGCCTACTTACGCTTGGGGTCGTCACCTTTCTGTTCGCTTTGCGCCATTTTCGCCATGCTGCCTGGCCGATGATTCGTCTCGATGCCCTGCAGGTCCCGACGTTTCGCGTCACGATGTACGGCGGGTCGCTGTTTCGTGCGTCTATCAGCGCGGTACCCTTTTTGCTGCCGTTGATGTTTCAGGTCGGCTTTGGCATGAACGCCTTTCATGCCGGCTCATTAGTGCTGGCGGTGTTTGTCGGCAATCTGACGATCAAACCTGCGACTACGCCGTTGATTCGCTGGCTGGGCTTTAAAAAGCTGCTGTTGATTAACGGTGCGCTGAACGTACTGGCGCTACTGGCCTGCGCGTTGATTACCCCGCAAACGCCAGTGTGGGTGATTTTACTGGTGCTGTATCTGGGCGGCGTGTTCCGCTCGATCCAGTTTACCGGTGTCAGCACGCTGGCCTTCGCTGATGTTCCCGCCTCGCAGATGAGCTACGCCAATACGCTGTTCAGCACGGCCACGCAATTAGCGGTAGGGTTAGGGATTTCGCTGGCGGCAATTGGCATCAGAATGGGTGATGAAGTCAGCAAGTGGCTGGCGCTGAGCCATGTGCCCGGCATTAGCTTCCGTCTGGCCTTTGTGGTAATTGCTATTATTTGCCTGATCGGCATGGTGGATACGTTGCGGCTCACTCGCGACGCAGGCTGTGCGGTGTCAAACAAGAACCGATAAGCCCGGACAGCGTGCGCCGCCGGGCAAACAGCATTTAGCCAATGATTTCACGGACAAACGCTTCAATCGCTTTGTCCTGGCAGTTTTCAAAGAAGCACTGCTGGAAACGCGGGCCGGATACAGCCGTTTTCACCAATTCAGGATCGATAGCGCGCAGAGTATCAAGATAGTTTTCTTTGACGACCGCCGCTTTAACCTGATTCAGAATACCGGCGTTACGCACCTGTGGCTCTTTACGCTCCGGCGGATAACCCTCGCCGTTACGCCCCGTGAAGGCTTTTTCGAACATATAGCGTACGTTCAGCTCTGCGCCCCAGCCGAAACCTTTCGCAAACGCCAGGGAGAGCGCATTACCGTTGTTGATTTGTGCGAACAGGAACGCATCTGCCGGGTCGAGGCAATAGCCGCACACGACGCCCGGATGGATATTCAGCGACATCATGGCGCCCTGACCCGTACCGCAACCGGTGACGACAAAATCGACAGCTTTAGAATTGAGCAGAATGCTGGCCATAATACCAAGATGAATATAGGTCAGATGATGGTCATTTTCATCGCTCATACCAACGTTAAACACCGGGAAACCTTTCTCATCAGCAACGGCTTTAAGCTCGTTATGAATGATCGCGTTTTTGCTTGCCTGGCTGTTTTCCATCATCAATGCAATTTTCATTGTGTCTTCTCCTGAATACGTCGCGGGGGTTCCGCCATGAGTCATAACATTCAGGCCACATTACTATTTTGCAAACTCACTTTCAAATTTAATGAAATTTAGTTTTAAAAAGTAATGATGTGCTCACATTTTTCCTTTGAAACAACCGATTTGCCTCATGCCGAAGACGCCGTTGTGATTACTTGCAGGTGATCGTTAAGTTATTCAGGCCATTGTCAGGCCGCAGTGTATGCAAGGATAGCCTATCACCGAACTTTCAGAGCGATATCATGAAGACCCTAATCCTAACCCTATTGCCGCTCGTGCTGACGGGATGCACTATCACTAAACAGGCACAGGTCAGCGAAGCCAGCCCTATCACCGGTGTAGTGCGCTTGACTTACAACCAGGCCATGCTGCAGACGGCTCGTACCGACGATTATGTTGCCCAGGGTACGGCGACAAAGGAATGTCAGCGGATGGGATACGCCAGCGCGGTGGCGTTTGGCCAACCGGTTGCCACCTGCAGCGTTTATGCCGGTTCCTTGTGCATGAATACCACCATCACGCTCGCCTGGCAGTGCCACGGCGTCGCCGTCCCACAATCCCCCTCTTTTAATTACTAATATGCAGACCAGCATATTGCTGCTGGTCTTTTATTACGCCGGGTTTATTTTTACGATCTAATATCGTTAATGCGTTTTATTCCCATTCGCATTTTTAATAATTAAAATTATTATTTTACCTTTTGCAAATAAATAAATAACAAATTATAGTGATGCCACATCAATATATAATTACCGTTCGTGGAGCAGAACCATGCTGAAAACAGAAATGATCGACCAACTGAATGAGCAAATGAATCTTGAATTATATTCATCTCTGCTCTACCAACAGATGAGTGCGTGGTGCAGCTATCACAGCTTTGAAGGCGCCGCCGCGTTCCTGCGTCGCCATGCACAGGAAGAGATGACGCATATGCAGCGTCTGTTTGACTACCTGACCGACACCGGCAGCTTGCCGTGCATTAATACCGTGCCATCACCGTTTGCTGAATACGCGTCACTGGATGAACTGTTCCGCGTTACCTATGAACACGAACAGCTGATCACCCAGAAAATTAATGAACTGGCGCATGCGGCAATGACCCATCAGGATTATCCGACCTTTAATTTCCTGCAATGGTATGTTGCCGAGCAGCACGAAGAAGAGAAATTATTTAAATCGGTTATTGATAAATTAACGCTGGCAGGCAAAAGCGGTGAAGGTCTTTATTTCATCGACAGAGAACTGGCCACGCTTGATACACAGAATTAATTCTGTTGGCTAACGGTGGCGCTATACTACCGTTAGCCAGGAATATTAATGGCGGCAGATCTTACTTTCGTGCGTAGAGAAGCCGTCGTCTCTGGCAATAAACTTCCCCTTCGCTGCTAAGAACGCCACCAGCTCAGCCGCCGTCATGCCCTCAGCAGAACAGGTATGAAAACGTGCCTGCTCGCCAAAACGTGCTGTAATCGCCGCTTCAAGGCTGGCATTTGAATACTGTTCGCCAGACTCAATCATCATGTTGAGTACTTCGTGGCCGTGAATAGATTCCATACATTCTCCTCAATAAAGCCCATAGCCTAATGTGAACGGCTTTATGCTGCTTTGCGCTAACGCAGAAAAATGTCATCTGGAATACATCTTAACCACCCACCAAGTGTAAATATAATTATACACGTATTGTAACGGTCATTTGACGAAAATAGCGTTATGCCTTACTCTGCGCCGCAGATACAACTGTTGACTATCTCTGGGACAGAGGAAAGCGTGAAGAATAGAACTCTGGGTAGTGTTTTTATCGTGGCGGGAACCACGATTGGCGCCGGTATGCTGGCGATGCCATTGGCTGCGGCGGGCGTGGGATTTAGCGTCACGCTGGTGTTGTTAGTTGGGCTATGGGCACTGATGTGCTACACCGCGCTGTTGCTGCTCGAAGTGTATCAGCATGTCCCGGCAGACACCGGACTCGGCACACTGGCAAAACGCTATCTCGGTCGCTACGGACAGTGGATCACCGGCTTTAGCATGATGTTTTTGATGTATGCGCTCACAGCGGCGTACATCAGCGGTGCGGGTGAACTTTTGGCCTCGAGCATCAGTGATTGGACCGGCACCAGCATATCCCCAACGATGGGCGTATTACTGTTCACCTTTGTTGCCGGGGGGGTGGTATGTGTAGGCACTTCATTGGTTGATCTGTTCAACCGCCTGCTGTTCAGCGCCAAAATTATTTTTCTGGTCGTTATGCTGGCGTTGCTGATGCCGCACGTCCATAAAGTCAATCTCCTCACGCTACCGCTGCAGCAGGGTCTGGCGCTTTCTGCCATTCCGGTTATCTTCACTTCATTCGGTTTTCACGGCAGCGTTCCCAGCATTGTCAGCTATATGAACGGCAATATCCGTAAATTACGCTGGGTGTTTATTACCGGTAGCGCCATCCCGCTGGTCGCCTATATTTTCTGGCAGTTGGCCACACTCGGCAGTATCAACTCATCAACCTTTATGGGGCTGCTCGCTGATCATGCGGGCTTAAACGGTTTATTACAGGCGTTACGTGAAGTGGTGGCCTCACCGCACGTTGAGCTGGCAGTGCATCTGTTTGCCGACCTCGCACTGGCGACCTCCTTCCTGGGTGTGGCGCTGGGCTTATTTGATTATCTGGCTGACCTCTTCCAGCGCCGTAATACTGCAGCCGGAAGACTGCAGACCGGCATAGTGACATTCCTGCCGCCGTTGGCCTTCGCCCTCTTCTACCCGCGCGGGTTTGTCATGGCACTGGGATACGCAGGCGTGGCCCTCGCGGTGCTGGCGCTGCTGATCCCGTCGATGCTGGTCTGGCAAAGCAGAAAACACAATCCTCAGGCGACGTATCGCGTTGCCGGCGGCGCTCCGGCACTGGCACTGGTGTTTATTTGCGGTATTGTGGTGATAGCGGTGCAGTTTTCAATTGCGGCAGGACTGCTGCCAGAAGTGGGTTAAAAAAAAGGGGGCTTAATGCCCCCATTGTCTTAGTGCAGACAGCACTGCTTATATTTTTTACCGCTGCCGCACGGGCACGGATCGTTACGTCCTACCTTGGCATCGACTTTAACCGGTACCTTCGCCGGGGCTTCCTGCGGGTGCGCCATCCAATACGCGTGTAGATCCAGCGCCGCCAGACGGATAGCCTCAACGCTCTCTTCAAACGCCTCTGGGGTCAGTTTTTCCACCACCTCGAAGTTTTCTTCCGTCCCGTGCAGCGCAATCGCCTCAAGCGCGGGTTTTAACGAATCCGGTAATGTGGACCAGTCAGACAACGCCACACCGCGCATATAGCCAAAGCACCACTCTTCCACAATCGTCAGCTCATGGCCTTCAATTTCGCGCAGGCCAAACAACGGTTCAAACTGCTCCGGGAATTCATCCAGACGATCGGCAGTATCCGCCATGTGCTGAAACGCCAGGTTCATAAAACGCGCCATTTCTTTTTCGGATGACCAGCGAGGGACATACTGCGCGCCGCCCCATATCGCGACCAGCCACTGCTCTGGCTCAATTTCAAAAGGTGAACTGAGCACTGCCGTCAGCAAGCCGTCCAGCTCTGAGACATCCAGAATCGCTTTGTCGGTATTGTACTTGGTCAGTACATCATCCAGCCATTCCAGCTCGCTCTCGTTTAACGGTCCCGTTTTCATAACGCTTTTCCTTAGTCAATAATTCCTGCCTGTGAGTATCTTACATGGCTGGCAGAATAACTGATACCAATAGGCATAAACGGCTTACTGTTGCTCAATACGGTTTAGCGTGGCCGTGTATCCGGTTTTCGCCACTGCGTTCAGCAGCGTATCAGTAGAAAAACCGTGGGGCACGATGGCTTCGGCCTGTCGAGTCTTAAGCGAAGATTTGGCTTTGATCACGCCGTCGGTTTCGCGCAGCGCCTGGTTCACCGAAATAACGCACAGCGAGCAGGTCATATTTTGGATATCCAGCACCACTTTTTGATTGGCGGCCTGTACCCATAACGGCAGTAATAACCATCCCAGCAGCATTATTTTTTTCATTCAAACACCTCATAAAACCAGGCCACCAGCGTGGGGTAGAATAACACCGGCAAAATCAGCGCCACGGCGAACCAGTATAGAACGCGCATCTGCGTCAAGGTTAACCGCCCGGTGCACCACAGCCGTTTAGAAAAATAGAGTCGCCAGAAGACCCGTAATAATAACCCTAACGTCAGCACCATCAGGGGGATACGTAAAAATTCAGCCTGGGTGAATACCGCAAAGCCCGCCGCGGAAATACCAAACAGCAGATATAACAGCGGCCCGACGCAGCACAGACCGGCGGTGACAGCCGCCGCAGCGGCCGTCAGCAGGGTTAATCCCGCCCCCTTAGCGTTGTTCTGTTGCGACATAGCGGTAAGAGAACGCTTTAGGGTCATAGAAATTGATCGGATCGCCGTCCACTTCAGCATAAGGGTAACCAAAGTTGTTCATCGCACCCTGCTCGGTTGCCGGATACAGTTCAAAATCGCGTCCGTAGTTGAAACCCACCCAGTTCATTTCCCAGTTACCAAACAGGTAAGCGTTAACGGCCTGGACATCGGCATCCTGATGGGCTTTTTTCTCTGCCAGACGCATTTTGGTCACGTCTGCCGGGTCGCTCGGCAACCAGCCGTAGCCGGCCAGGTAGAACTCAGCACGACAGTGCTGTCCACCACTAACATCGGCAACCCCTGCGCTGTCAGCTTTGCCAAACGCGCTTTTCGAATAGCGTTCCAGCTTAACGGCTTTCCCCAGGCGGATGCCAAACAGTTCACGCGCAGGAATGCCGCTAGCCCTAGCCAGGGCCACAAAAACGGAACTCATGTCGGTACATTTTCCCTTAAGCTTGCCGCTTTTCAGGATCTCTGCGACATCGCCTGTCCCGCAGCCAATCACGTCATTATCACGCTCCATATAGCGACTCACCCACTCATAAATAAGGCGTGCTTTTTTCAGTGGGTCCTGCTCCGTCCCGGTAATTTTACGCGCGGTTTCCTGAACCAGGCCATCGATGGGCGTATGCGCTGTCGGCAGCAGATACGGTTTGACATCCAGCGGGTAAATAATCTGCGCCGGCGCTTGCCAGGTTTTTAGCGCGTCATGTTTCAGCGGTTCCCAGTCGGTCGTTTCAATCTCAATATCGACCTTTATCAGCAACTCACCCTGCGAATCGGGCCAACTGGCAAACAGCGTTTTGGCGCCGTAGGTGTTATTAGTGGTGACGTACGCCTGCTTATAATTGCCGGTAAAGACAAGGTTTGTCATCTGCTGAAACGCGGTGTCTACCGGCAGCGGTATCCACAGCTTCACCACGCCACGCGATCCCTGAGGTGGATTGAGCTGATAGGTTTGTGATAACACAAAACGTCGACGCGCCACCGGCGCTGCTAACGGCTCTGCGGCTTGTACTGTCTGGCTAACTATCGAAGGGCCGACGAATCCGGCGGCAGAAAGGAGTACGCTATTTTTAAGAAACTGGCGACGTTGCATTGCTGTCTGTCCATATTATGAGAGTTGAGCCACGGCGAGCGTAGGCGATCATCACAGCAGACAGACGCTGACGTAAAAAGGCGAGTCGATGGGAATTATTCATCAATAACAGACCTGTTAACTGTGAATGAAAAGAGAACCGATTAAGCCACTTTCGACCACAAGAGTACAGGCGCAATAAGAAAAAAGGCAAAGAATGCATAAAATATGCGAGTCCCTTTACCTGGCTCGCCATTAAATTAAAACATATACACAGGAGCGCCTAATTTACGGGCCAGTCCTCTTGCGCCCTCGCGCATAACCGTATCGTGATTCCAGCGAAATACGGGGGCTGCCAGCGGGGCAAGATAGTTCATCCAGCGAAGCGTGGTGCGAATGTTCCAATCGTATCTGACGAGTGTCTCCTTACCTAATTCGACAAAAGACCATACTCCACGACCTTCAACCTCACCGCAGGCTTCTCCTTCGAGCAGAGAACACGGCTGAATATTCAGTACATTAATATCAAAGGTTAAACGATACGGCAGCGCCCCTTTCCAGGTATAACGGTGCAACGCGCCGATACCCAGCCCATCACCTTTCTTAATTTCGGTGACTCGCTCCAGACTTACCCACCACTCTGGCCACTGGTCCGGATGCGAGAACACCTCCCAGACCTCCTGGAGTGACGCCTCAACCCGCCAGACGGTAGAAAACTGATATTCGGCCATTACGCTGGCTCCTTCAAGGCGTGAAGAAATTGGCAGGAAAACGGACGTTAACGATCAGTGAGTCCATAAGCACCGTTTCCAGCAGTTTTCCCTCCAGCGTGTAGCTCATCACTTTGGCAGGCAGCCCATAATAGTTATCTAACCAAAGGTCATAGCGATGAACACCATCAACAACCATTGCCTTCGGCCCCACCACCGAGACATAGGTGACCGAGCGCCCGGATAGATTCTCCACGCCAAGGGTGGTGGTGGTTCCCTCACGCTGCAGACGGCGAATATTCCCCAGCAAAACGCCGATGTCAGACCGGTCCACACGATGACCGCGCTCATCCTGAATCAGTGAATTAGTGGGCGACAGCGTCAAAACAGGCAACGTTCCTAGCCCAAATGGCCACAACGTCACCTTCCCACTATCGGGGTTATAGGTCAGTACCGCACCAGCATGCGGTTGGGTGAAGTCCATTCGTACATAGCCGGGTTTTTTATAGCTATAGCGAATAATTTTGCTCGCCTCTGTCGTGGACGAGGAATGCATAACAACCTGATAGGATTGTATTTGATCAAACCTTTGTTGATAGCGACTGATGGGGTCTTGCGACGGCACAGACGCCACAGCAACGCTCACTGCTACTGGATACGCTATCGCGCTAAAAACGAGTAACGTTGCAGACATCATCGTCAAAGAGAGTAAGCCTCTCATGATCGTCTCCTGCATCAGTAGGGTCTGCAAACAGGAGCTATCACCTGTTACCTGCTTTCATTATAGGGGGGAATTCAGCGGTGCTGACTGGCTGGATAATCATTATTTTCACAGACACAGCGGTAAAATTAATCATGCCTACGTCGGATACCAACGCTGCCAAACGCTATACTTGAATAGCCACATTTTTATCAGGTATTCATCATGAAACGGCCACGGGTACGTTCATACTTCGCCTTCACCGTACTGTTGATGACGTCATTCTGTGCTATTGCCAGCACCTTACAGGACCAGGCCGCAAGAGAGCGTGAATTAAGTGCGGCGCTGTCTACCGGCAACAGCGTCATCATCATTGGAGGAACGGAGGATTTCGGTTTCACGCTCAGGTCCCGCAATAAAATCCATCGGCCTTTTGCGATTCAGGATGGCATTGGCGATCCCATTATGTTTAACCGTTTTCAGAACCAGGGTTACAATCCCGCCCGAGATGGGTTCAGTAGTAACCCGGCCCGCGGAGGATTTATGATGGATGCACCGATTCGCAGGTAGATGCCTATTGAAACCTTGCCCTTAAAAACGATGCCGACGCGGGTCAACAAATTACAGGCAGAACAAAACCACCCGTAGGTGGTTTCACGACACGGCTTATTGATTTAATTATTCAATTAGAATGGGACTTGAATCCACACAAGTCGAACACCAAGGCGAGGTTTTACTGATACCAAACGGAGAACGTAAAGCATGTCACAAGCGCTACCTCAACTGGATTGCGGTTGGCCGGATGAGTACGGGCATTTAGCACTTTCTAAAAGTGCCTCATCTTGCGCTAGTAGGGTAATCACGTCTCCAGCAATATCAGCCCTGATTCCAAGAGATTTGTGTGCAACATAGGCAGCAACAGCCAACGGCCTCCATTTAAAGCAAGCTGCAATACGCCTGATCTCTTCAATAACCTTGAATGTGTCACATTCTAAGGCCAAGCTTGCACGCGCTGTGTCAAAAGATATTCGCTGAGCATTGGTCAGCGGGGGAAGCCTTTTAAGCTCTGCTGTGATTATTCGCTGAGCTTCAACACCTATAGAAGATCCGCCTTCGACTATCCCCGTCAATCCAACAAGTTTTCCACCATCACTACGGCTATTATCATCTTTGACCTGGAGCGGAACAGTCTGGGCCATCAGCTCGACATCCTGCTGAAGGAGATCGAGCAATTCGGGCATAATTTCAGGGTTAATTACACCTTTCAAAGCATCTACTCGTTTTGCCAAGGTCACAGGAGAGCAACCCAATCGAGTTGACATAGAAATAAGGCGATTTGCTATCATGAAAATGTCATTCAAGCCAATTAATGGCTCACACTCGCTGCGGAGTATCATATCTTCACGTTGGGCATAATTTTGCTTAATGGGTTTCCTGACCTTAGGTTTTGCTTTTTGACTCGTATAGCCACGCAAAGCATCCTGCGTGCTTTTTATTAGCATGTTAATACTGTTTGTCAGATCTTCACTTCCTCTCAGACTGGAGGTGATCTGATGCATTTTATGAAGCCTTGCCAGCATTTCAGGCGTTGCGCTCCCTGACGCTATACTCTGGCTTATCTCATGCATATTTTTGATAATTCCAGTGGCAATTTGCGATGGATCAGACGCAATCTCTTTAACTTGGTGGCTATTTTGTATTGTACGCTCCATCAGTTTGAGCACGTCTTTCCAATCGGTTTTTACACCACATTTTAGGGCTTCAAGCCTGGAAATCGTATTACGAAGGCTGTGACATTTCGCCAAAGGGATGGCCTCGCCTACGTTTTTACCCATTCTCAGCCAATTAATAAGGGCAATAAAATCATTTGCTGCAGAATCATTCAACCCTTCAACGACACGTTTTCTCACATCGGGATCAGAAAAGTTCGTTCTTGGCTTCGGAAGGCGATCATTTTTATGGTCGCTTGGTTTCTTCATACCGTTTACTCAGAATATTTTAATGAATCAAGCGTTGCTCGATGTCAGTAGAACAAGGGGTTAAAACAATACAACTCAATCAAATATAAGGATATTTACCTTATTGAGCAATATTGAAAACGGTCTTTCTCGTACTCCTTCACGGAGCGGTCATCACACATTGCCGTTCTTCAGGTTGGTCAGGTATGGATTCGGGTGAGCCCGTCATCGCTCAGTCCGGACTTCAGTGACCATTGCACATCTCAGTCGCAACTGAAGGAATGCCCACGTTAACGCCCTCTTGAATAGTGGATAAAAACACAGTATAAATACTGTATATTCATCCACCAGAAAGGCAGTGTGCAATGTTTGTGGAACTCGTTTATGACAAAAGAAATTTTGAGGGTTTGCCGGGTGCAAAGGAGATTATTTTAGGTGAGTTGAGTAAGAGGGTTCACCGACTCTTCCCGGATGCGGATGTTCGAGTTAAACCGATGATGACACTACCGGGGATCAACACAGATGCCAGTAAGCACGAGAAAGAACAGATAAGCCGAACTGTTCAGGAAATGTTTGAAGAGGCTGAGTTCTGGCTGGTGTCAGATTAAACATCTCTGATTCATCATACTGGGTAAGTACAACCCGCCGCGAGTGGTAGTCATTCAAGACTCACACTTCAAACATTTGCCAGTCACCGCTGCCATATCTTTACATACAGTGTGGTGGCGGCAAATTTCCCGACTTTGATTTCCAATTCACTTTTCTCGTTCTGAAAGCAAAAGAGCATTTTGTTGTTACGTTTGCGGTGAGGCAGTAATGCCCTCTCTGTGTGAGGAATCTGAATGACGAAACAATGGTCAAAGCAAATTACAAAAACAAAAAAACCACCCGTAGGTGGTTTCACGACACTGCTTATTGCTTTGATTATTCTTTTCTTTCCCATGGTGCCCGGAGTGGGACTTGAACCCACACAGCCTTACAGCCGAGGGATTTTAAATCCCTTGTGTCTACCGATTTCACCATCCGGGCTCGGGAAGAAATTGGAGGCGCGTTCCGGAGTCGAACCGGACTAGACGGATTTGCAATCCGCTACATAACCGCTTTGCTAACGCGCCGAAATCTTCAGGCTTTTCAGCCAACACCCGCATATTGCCGATGTTTTAAATTTGGAGCGGGAAACGAGACTCGAACTCGCGACCCCGACCTTGGCAAGGTCGTGCTCTACCAACTGAGCTATTCCCGCATCACCAAGTAACTTTGTTAATCACTTGATTTTACTATCGTCTGGCAATCTGTGCTGCCGTTCGATGCGTTGCATTCTACTTACCTGACGCACTGAGTCAACGATATTTTTCACCACTTTCGATCGTTTGCTGAAATTTGCGTCGAAACGATCACTGATCAAGCAAATCTCCACGTGCAGCTCTCAAATACTGGAACATTGACCACAATGTCAGTATCGCAGCAACGAAGAAAAGCGCGATCCCGGCGTATTCAACCCAGATATTTGGCCGCCACAGTAACCACGCCAGAGCCGCCATTTGTGAGGCGGTTTTGACTTTACCGATCCATGACACGGCTACGCTGTTGCGTTTCCCCAGCTCGGCCATCCATTCGCGCAGTGCTGAAATGATAATTTCACGGGCGATCATCGTCGCAGCAGGTAATGTTACCCACCAGCTGTGGTAGTGCTCCGCCACCAGCACCATGGCGATAGCCACCAGCACTTTATCGGCGACCGGATCGAGGAAGGCACCAAAACGCGTACTTTGGTTCCAGCGGCGTGCCAGAAATCCGTCAAACCAGTCGGTAACCGCCGCGATACAGAAGATCAGCGCACTAACAAAGGGAGCCCAGGTAAATGGCAGATAAAACGCCAATACAAAGAATGGGATCAGAATGACGCGAAACAGCGTGAGCAATGTAGGGATATTAAATTGCATATGACGGATAACTATCTGTTGTCAGTGAAATTACCCCTATGTTGCTACAGAGGGCCTAATGTTTCAACGAGTAGAAGATCTTTTCTGCCAGACCTTGCGAAATACCCGGCACTTTTGCAATTTCTTCGACACTTGCGTTACGAAGCCCTTGCAAACCGCCCATGTACTTTAGCAGCATCTGTCGACGTTTTGGTCCAACGCCCTCAATGGTTTCCAGGGTACTGGTGCTTTTCACCTTCGCCCGTTTTTTACGGTGTCCGCTGATAGCGTGATCGTGTGATTCATCGCGAATATGTTGAATCACGTGCAGCGCAGGCGAATCTGGCGGCAAGCTGAACCCCTCACCTTCCGGTTCAAAGAACAACGTTTCCAGGCCAGCTTTACGATCCGCCCCTTTTGCCACGCCAAGCAGGAGCGGATGGCTTTTATCCCAGGGCACATCCAATTCAGCAAATACCGCTTTCGCCTGCCCCAGTTGACCTTTGCCACCGTCGATCAAAATAACGTCCGGGATCTTACTTGCTTCAATCGCCTTGCCATAACGGCGGCGCAGCACCTGATTCATCGCTGCATAATCATCACCGGGGGTAATACCGGTAATATTATAGCGGCGGTATTCAGCACGTAGTGGTCCATTAGCATCGAAAACCACGCAGGAGGCTACCGTCTGCTCGCCCATGGTATGGCTGATGTCGAAGCACTCCATGCGTTTAACCGCCGGTAGCTTCAGTACCGATGCCAGCGCCGTCAAACGTTGTGTAATGGTGGACTGCTGAGACAGTTTGGTGGTCAGCGCCGTTGCAGCATTGGTACGCGCCAGCTTCAGGTAGCGCGCACGATCGCCACGCGGCTTCGTCTGGACGTTAATCCGCCGCCCGGCGAGCTCAGACAACGAATCGGCCAGCAGCGTTTTATCGCTCAGATTAAAATCGAGCAGGATCTCACCGGGCAAAGTGCGCATCTGGCTGCCCTGTAAATAAAACTGTCCGACAAAGGTCTCGACCACTTCGCCCAGTTCCGTTCCCCCCGGTACTTTAGGAAAATAGCTGCGGCTACCCAGCACTTTTCCCTGACGGATAAACAAAACATGCACGCAGGCCATCCCGGCATCAAACGCCACGCCGATAACGTCAAGGTCATCCCCGGTGTTGGAAACAAACTGTTTTTCGGTGACACGACGGACGGCCTGAATTTGGTCGCGAATACGCGCGGCCTCTTCAAATTCCAGATTCTGACTGGCCTTTTCCATCCGGGCGATCAATTGCGTTAACACCTGATCATCTTTGCCGGACAAGAACAAGCGGACGTAGTCAACCTGCTGCGCGTACTCGTCTTCGCTCACCAGACCGGCGACGCAGGGACCGAGACAGCGGCCAATCTGATATTGCAGACAAGGGCGCGAGCGGTTGCGGTAGACACTGTTTTCGCACTGACGAATTGGGAAAATTTTCTGCAGCAGTGCCAACGTTTCACGCACGGCATAGCCGTTAGGGAATGGACCGAAGTATTCGCCTTTGGCATGCTTCGCCCCACGATGCATCGCCAGGCGCGGGTGGGTATCACCGCTAAGGAAGATAAAGGGGTAAGACTTATCATCGCGTAACAGCACGTTGTAGCGCGGCTGGTACAGCTTGATGTAGTTATGCTCAAGCAACAACGCTTCGGTTTCAGTATGCGTCACCGTCACATCAATCTGCTGAATAAGCGCCACCAGCGCTTCAGTTTTACGCGACGCGAGGTTGCTGCGGAAGTAGCTGGAAAGCCGCTTTTTCAGATCCTTAGCTTTACCGACATAGATAACCGTCCCGGCGGCATCGTACATACGATAAACGCCGGGCTGGCTGGTGACGGTTTTCAGGAACGCTTTGGCATCAAACTGTTCGGTCACTGGCTTGTTAACGTCTCCGCATTACACAGGCCATGGCGAATTGCCAGGTGAGTCAGCTCTACGTCGCCGTGAATGTTTAATTTACTGAACATTCGATAGCGATAGCTGTTCACCGTTTTCGGACTGAGATTCAGCTGCTCCGAGATCTCATTGACCTTCTGGCCTTTAGTGATCATCAGCATAATCTGCAACTCGCGTTCAGACAAACTGGCAAACGGTGTTTCCGTTTTCTCCGGCTCAATTTGGCTGAGCGCCATCTGTTGAGCGATATCAGAAGCAATATAGCGCTGTCCGGAATAGACGGAGCGAATGGCGCTAACCACTTCCTGAGGTGCAGCGCCCTTGCTCAGATAACCTGCGGCCCCGGCCTGCATGACTTTTGCGGGCAATGGGTTTTCAGTATGAACGGTCAACATGATCACTTTTATGTCAGCCGTAGAACGCGCAATTTTACGTGTTGCTTCAAGCCCACCAATACCGGGCATATTCATGTCCATCAGCACGACGTCGGCGGAATTTGAGCGACACCATTTCACAGCATCTTCGCCGCAGCACGCTTCGCCGACAACTTTAATGCCTTTTATATCTTCAAGAATGCGTCGTATCCCTGCGCGCACCAGTTCATGGTCATCAACAAGAAAAACGTTGATCAAAGGAATATCTCCAGAATAGGGATAACGCTACCGATAGTTAATCGGTCCTATGTTAACGGGTTTTATCTCAACTTTGAAATGTAAAAAACATCCGTCTTCCGATTTTGCTCTCGTTTTTGGAAATTAGATTGTACGCCGCGTGGAAACATTCACTGCTGACGGCGTTCTGCCGGGGTTATATACGAATCGCTGTTTCAAAATGGTGACAAAAAAATCATATTCTTCAGTTGAATGCTAAATAGGCGGGCAAAGTTGTAACAACAATTAACGAGTAAAAAACTCGAAATATACAAAGAATGGAGAAAATATATGCACTGCAACATCTTGTTTATTTTAATGTCGCGGTTAATGTTTGTGCGAAAAACAGCCACTGATATTTTTAGCCGCGCTTATGGTATACTCCGCCGACTTAACATTTGCCATCGCACTTTTTCATAGAGACATAACGAGGAAAATAAATGAGTACGCCTGATTTTTCCACTGCTGAGAATAATCAAGAACTGGCTAACGAAGTCACCTGCCTGAAAGCCATGTTAACGCTGATGCTGCAGGCAATGGGACAAGCCGATGCAGGCCGCGTGATTCTTAAGATGGAAAAACAGATCGCGCAGATTGAAGATCAATCCCAGGCTGCGGTATTTTCCAACACTGTTAAACAAATTAAACAGGCCTACCGCCAGTAATAAGAAACCGGCTGATAGCATTGCAATCAGCCGGTTTTGCGTCTGACACTCAGAACGACAACTTATTCAGATAAGCCCGGTCGCTGCAGCATAGCAGGCAATCTGCGTTTTGTTTGGTGCGTTAAACTTCTTCTGCATATTCTTCTGATGGAAGTTCACGGTATTTTCAGAAATCGACAGGATCATCGCTATTTCTGCCGACGTTTTTCCCTCTGCGGTCCATTTCAGTATTTCTTTCTCCCGCTTACTAAACCGCATCTCTGGCGCCATGACCATATCATCTTCCAGTCGCGTCAGAACGGAGAGACTCTCCCTTACCAGCAATTGCATTCTGAGTTCCACCTCATCCTGCGCAAAGCGGCCATTACGCACGCTCGCACACGAGACAGAAAGAAAGCCCTGCGCCCGGTTCGGTAGCATTAAGCATTGCGTCATCCCCTTGCGTAAACCGTGATTACGCGCCGCATCCCAAAGCGGTTGTGCATCGCGAAATAAGGTATCGTCCCAGGGAAGATGGCCCTGTCTGAAGTTTTCTGGTTTAAGCACGGGGTCAATCGCGAGATAATTTTCGGACTGATAATGTGCCACCCACGCTTTGGGGTAGGTTGTATGAAGCGCCGTCTTAGGTCGGGTAAACGGCACGGGGTGACGAACACAGAGAGCGTAAAAATCAAACTCCAGATGCTGTGTCTGATGTTGTAATTCGGTATAGACGTCATCTGCCGTCGCCATTTCCTGAAAGCGTAACAGCATGCTCCGTCGCCAGGTGAAGAAATCGTGATCCTGCATACTAAGTGGTCATGTCCCTGAGATTGATAATCATCACAAATGAGAATGAAACAAACTAACACATAAATGTATTTTATATATGCAGATTATCGGACAAGAATGGATTTACTTGAGTATTACGCATAATCAGAGCAGGTTGATGCGACGCAGCGTTAATAATAAAGCAGTAATAATAAATAGTTATGCGGCTTGTGCTCACCAAAAATCTATTTCGGTGAGCACCGTAGGGTTATTATTGCATTAAGAATTTTTCCAGAAACTGACGCGTTCGCGGTTGTTGGGGCGCGGTAAACAGCGATTTTGCGGGTCCCTGCTCCACAATGCGCCCCTGATCCATAAATATCGCCCGGTCAGCAACGTCGCGCGCAAAGCTCATTTCATGCGTCACAATCACCATGGTGCGTTTTTCCTGCGCCAGTTGACGAATGGTATTCAGTACCTCGCCAACCAGTTCAGGATCGAGTGCTGACGTTGGTTCATCAAACAGGATCACCTCCGGGCGCATGGCCAACGCCCGGGCAATTGCCACGCGCTGCTGCTGTCCACCGGATAACCGACGCGGATAGCTGGTCTCTTTACCCGCCAGGCCCACCTTTGCCAGCAACTCACGTGCGCGCGCCGTTGCTTCGGCTTTCGGCTCTCCCTTCACAATCACCGGACCTTCAATAATGTTTTCCAGCACCGTACGGTGAGGAAACAAATTAAAGTTCTGGAACACAAACCCCACATGCTGGCGCAGCTGACGAATCAACCCTTTCTGCTGATTGAGTGAACGCGCCGTATCAATGGTAATGTCACCGACTTTAATCGTGCCCGCCTCAGGCTGTTCCAGCAGATTAATACTGCGCAACAACGTGGTTTTCCCTGAGCCGCTAGGCCCGATAATCGCCACAACTTCACCGGGTTTTACCTCAAGATCGATACCGTGCAGCACCGTTTGCCCGTGAAATTTTTTCACCAGGTTTCTGACTTCGATCGCACTCATTTCGGCTCTCTCTCCTGGCGGTTCAGTTGTTCTTCAAAATAGTTCTGCAGTGCGGACAACACTGTCGCCATTACCCAGTAAATCAGCGAGGCCGCCAGATACATGGTGAACACTTCCAGCGTGCGTGAGGTGATCAGCTGCGCCTGACGGAACAGTTCCGGTACCTGGATTGTCGCCGCCAGCGAGGTGTCTTTCACCAGGCTGATAAAGCTGTTGCTCAACGGCGGCAAAGCCACGCGCGCCGCCTGCGGCAGGATCGCCCGACGCATGGTCTGCCAGCGCGTCATGCCGATACTGGCGCCCGCCTCCCACTGACCTTTATCAATCGAGGAGATAGCCGCACGCAGCGTTTCAGCCGCATACGCTGCGGTGTTCAGCGACAAACCAATCATCGCCGCCGGGATCGGGTCCAGCTCAATGCCAAACTGCGGCAAACCGTAGTAGATCATAAACAGTTGGGCGATCAGCGGCGTGCCGCGAAAAATAGAAATATAGACGCGCGCCAGCCAGCGCACCGGCAGCAGCGGCGACAGGCGCATCAGAGCGAGGATAAACCCCAGCACCAGGCCAAAGAACATCCCACCGATACTCAGCTGCAGCGTAAATACCGCGCCTTTAAGCAGGAAGGGCAGTGAATCAATCACCAGTTGGATACTTTCTTGCATTAGCGTTTTTCTACCTTGCCATTACACGTGAGGATGGTAGGCAAACAGCGCAGGTGCCCCACCGGTATGAATAAACAGGACCGGACCTTCATCCTTAAAGCGCTTCTGGCTGATACCGTCAATCAGGCCCGCCATTGCTTTGCCGGTATACACCGGATCCAGCAAGATGCCTTCCAGACGTGCCAGCAGTTTTACCGCCTCCATGCCTTCTTCATTTGGCGTACCGTAACCCGGCGCAAAGTAATCATCCCACAGTAAAATCTCTGCTGCCGCGGTCAGTTCCAGCTCACTGGCAATTGCCTGCTGCAACGCAACGACTTTTGGTTTTTGGTCAGCAACGCTGCGTGAAACGGTGACACCGATAAGCTCGACGTTGGGCATCAGTTGTTCCAGCCCCACCGCCAGACCGGCATGGGTGCCCGCGCTGCCTGAAGCCACCACCACAGAGGACAGCGCTACCGCGCCCTCGCACTGCTGGGCAATTTCCAGCGCACTTTCAACATAGCCCAGCGCGCCCAGCGCATTCGACCCGCCGACCGGGATCACATACGGTCGGAACCCCTGCGCTTCAATCCGCGTAGCCAGCGCCTGAAGTTGTGCATTCGGGTCGGTCAGCGCGTCGCACATTTCAACCTGGGTATTAAACAGATCTAACAGCAGGCGGTTACCGTTGCTGAGATAGTTTTCTGCCGTGGTGCCAATCGGGTTTTCCAGCAGCGCCACGCAGTGCAGCCCGAGCTTTGCCGCCACCGCCGCCGTCTGGCGCACGTGGTTCGACTGAATAGCCCCGGCGGTAATCAGCGTGTCGGCCCCTTCGCGCAGCGCATCTGCCGCCAGAAACTCCAGCTTGCGCAGCTTATTGCCGCCCATCGCCATTGGCGTGACGTCATCGCGTTTAATAAAAATGTCGCGTCCGAGATAATCAGAGAAGCGCGGGAGATATTCGAGCGGCGTTGGCGCGCCAATAAATTCCAGACGTGGAAAGCGCGTTAAATTATGCAGCGGCATACAGCCTCCGGTATTCGTTGTTGTGATGTTCTTTTTATTATGCACGTTCAGGCGCAATGAAATAAAAAAAGGCGCTGTTAAAGGCGCCTTTTTTATCCGGATGACGATTATTTCGTCACATCCGCCCCAAACCATTTTTCAGACAGGGCCTTCAGGGTACCGTCTTTCTGCATCTCTGCAATGGCGGCATCGACCGCTTTCAGCAGATCGTCATTACCTTTACGCAGCGCCACGCCGGATGCCTGGCGGGAGAAGGCTTCACCGGTCACGGCCAGCGTGTCTTTGGTTTTCTTCACCAGATCCAACGCGGCCAGACGATCAACCAGAATCGCATCGATACGACCGACGCGCAGATCCTGATATTTGGTCGGGTCATCATCATAAGTACGGATATCGACGCCCTGCACGTTCTGGCGCAGCCACTCTTCGTAGTTAGTACCCAGACCGACACCGACTTTTTTACCTTTCAGGTCAGCCGCGGTTTTAATCACGCCTTCGTTGCCTTTTTTCACCAGCGCCTGGATACCAGAGACCGTATACGGGGTAGAGAAATCGTATTTTTTCTGACGTTCGTCAGAGATGGTTACCTGGTTAATCACCACATCAATACGTTTGGAGTCTAAAGAAGCCAGCATGCCATCCCACTTGGTCGGCTTCAGCGTCGCTTTCACCCCAAGATGTTTGGCCAGTTCTTCGGCAAATTCGACTTCAAAACCGGTCAGCTTGCCATCATCACCCTGAAAACTAAACGGGGGATAGGTCCCTTCGAGACCAACCAACAGCGTACCGCGCTCTTTCACTTTATTTAACAGACCTTCGTCGGCAAATGTTTTTGCGCTCATACCGGCGACAAGTGCCACAGCCATTACACCCATCAGAGCCTGACGTCCCAGACGTGCTAATTTCATAGTTACCCCGAATATTGTCATTAGTGACTATCATTTATGACAGTAGTGTAGAGCGTTTACCGCTATTTACAAACACGACTCCGTTACACCTTATTCGTTTTTAATATATATCAGAACTGGCTGTCCAGGAGGATTTCTGCATCTGGCCCACAGGTGCATGCGCTTTAAACTGCTCATACTTGCGCAGCGCAATGCGGTAATTATTGGTGCTGGTCTCCGGCAGCCACGGGGCGAGGTTTTCGTCGAGGAAGCCTTCCTGCAGCAGGTCATGGGAGATGTTCTGTTCGGTCAGATGATTACCGAGACGGCGCAGGCGAACCACATATTCGCGCACCGTGCCGTGGCTCATTTCGGTTTGTTCAAACAAAAACTGTTTAAACCCGATAATGTCAAAAAAGTCGCTCTGTTCCTTGCAGTGTAAATCACCGCAAAAACGGCATAACGCCACCCACTCTTTTTTCTCCTGCTCCCAGGCAGCGGCGTCCAGCAACATATCGAGCCGGGCAATAGCGATTTTATTCACAATCTGGCCGCGGCGGACCAGCGTGATCCTGTCGAGCAACTTATAGCAATGGGCGCAATGCGTCTGGCTGTGTTTGAAATCTTTGAGGTAGCGGCTTAGAGGCCGTCTTTTTGATTGCTGCACCGTCATGAGAACTCCTGGTAGTCAATTCGTTATGCGGCATTGTTCAGGGGCAATGATTACCCCCTATAGCTTACCCAGCTTGGTGCGTAGACGTTTGATGGCCTGACTGTGCAACTGGCTAACCCGTGACTCACCGACTTCCAGAACAGCACCAATCTCTTTCAGATTCAGCTCTTCCTGGTAGTACAGCGTCAGCACCAGCTTTTCACGCTCCGGCAATGCGTCAATCGCATCCATCACGCGCTGGCGTAAATTGCCATCAAGCAACTGCTGTAACGGGTTTTCTTGCTGATTTTCTTCCGTCACCAGCTCAATACTATCGCCATGCTCTTCCCGCCACTCGTCGTAAGAGAAGAGTTGGCTGTTATTGGTATCAAGCAACATCTGACGATACTCTTGCACAGGAATAGCCAGACGCTCCGCCACTTCGGTTTCCGTCGCGTTACGCCCGAGTTCCTGCTCCAGTTGTCCCATCGCCTGTGCCACTTCGCGGGCATTGCGCCGAACGCTACGCGGCACCCAATCCCGGCTGCGTAGTTCATCCAGCATAGCCCCACGAATACGCTGCACTGCGTAAGTGGTAAATGCCGTTCCTTGCAGAGCGTCATATCGGTCAACTGCATTCAATAACCCGATGCCGCCCGCTTGTAGCAGGTCATCCAGTTCTACGCTCGCCGGCAAGCGCACCTGAAGGCGCAATGCTTCGTGACGCACCAACGGTACATAACGCTGCCACAGCGAGTGTTTATCCATTACACCTTCAGCGGTATACAGTGAATTCACGATAAACAGCCCTGCGTTAAATGAGTTATCGGCATGATTATCCGTTTCTGCAGGGGTTTTAATCGGGTGAATAGTGGGTGAAATAAGGGGTTATTTGAGGGTTACGGGTAAAGCGGAATGTAAAAAACCCCGCCGGAGCGGGGTTTGCGCGATAAGTGTAAATTAACGCAGCAGAGACAGAACGTTCTGCGGAACCTGGTTGGCCTGTGCCAGAACAGAAGTCCCTGCCTGCTGCAGGATCTGTGCTTTGGACATGTTGGACACTTCGGTCGCGTAGTCAGCATCTTCGATACGGCTACGAGCAGAAGTCAGGTTGTTAACGGTGTTACCCAGGTTGGTGATGGTAGAGTCGAAACGGTTCTGCACCGCACCGAGGTCAGAACGCAGTGCATCAACTTGTGCCAGGGCTTTATCCAGTACAGCCAGCGGATCTTTAGTGCTGGTGCTGGCTTTAGCAACGTCTTCGTTAACCAGTTTAGGGCTACCGTTTTTATCGGTAGTGACATACATGGTTTTACCGCCAGTGGCGACATTGCCATCAATATCAACGTTGTAAGTTGCGCCACTAACCTTCAGAGTGCTACTTGTTTTGGTTGCGTTAGCCTGTTGCAGATCAGAAACAGAGGCCGCTTTGTTTGCAGTAGTTGCACTCGTGGTGAGAGTGCCATTCTGAGATACATGAAGTGCAACGTCAGTAGCAACTTTAGCAGCAGTACCAGAAGTACTAGTTGAATCAGAAATAGTGAAAGTAACTGTTTTTCCATCTACTTTGGCAGTATAGGCACCGTCGCCATTAACTGCTTTAGCTGGGTCGGCATCTGGAGTCGATTTGGTAAACTCCATGCCATCAAATGTAAATTTGTCGCCGACTTTAGCACCAGCACCTAATGCAGCAAGGCTTACAGCACTTCCATTCGTAGCAGCTGTTGTTGTGTAAATAGTTGAAGGAGTATTTGTTTCAGTGGCATTGTCTGTTAAGCCACCATCTTTGGCGCTAACATACATGTCTTTGCCGCCAACCTGTACACCCTGAGTTTTGACATCAACAGTAATGGTATTAACATCAGCAGCAGCAGCAGCACCAATTTTAACTTTTCCGCTGTAGTTATCAGTACCGGTCGCACCAAACTTGGAGATCAGATCGCTGGCAGTGGCTTTCTGCGCACCGTTTACACGGAAATCAGCAACACCCAAGCTCTGAGTATCGATTTTTTTCAGATCGATAGCGATGGTTTCACCGTCGTTCGCGCCAACCTGAATTTTCAGAGTGTTATCCTGAGCCAGTACTTTCACGCCGTTGAACTGAGTCTGGCCGGATACGCGGTCAATTTCGCCCAAACGCTGGGTGATTTCGTTCTGGATAGAGGTCAGGTCGCTGTCTGAGTTAGAACCGTTTGTTGCCTGAACGGTCAGTTCACGTACACGCTGCAGGTTGTTGTTGATTTCGTTCAGTGCGCCTTCAGTGGTCTGCGCAATAGAGATACCGTCGTTGGCGTTACGGGAAGCCTGGGTCAGACCTTTGATGTTAGAGGTGAAGCGGTTAGCGATCGCCTGACCAGCAGCATCGTCTTTGGCGCTGTTGATACGCAGACCAGAAGACAGACGCTCGATAGCGGAGCTCAGGGTAGACTGAGATTTGTTCAGGTTGTTCTGGGTCAACAGCGACAGGCTGTTTGTATTGATGACTTGTGCCATGATCTTTTCCTTATCAATTACAACTTGATGTTATTGGGCCGTTGCCCACGGTTTCTGACCGTAACCCATGTATCGGCACGTTAATTTCGAACTTTAGAAAATTTTTACTTTCCGCCCTCTTTTTTCTTAGCCCCTGAAATACCCGTAATATGCCCCACTATTCCGCGCATTATTTTCGCAAAACTATCATTAAACTTTGCGCGCAGATTGCCGATAACCCGCTTAACTACTGTTTGCAATCAAAAGGAATTAGGCATGGCTTCATTTACATCACTGGGCGTCGGTTCAAACCTGCCACTGGATACATTGCTGACGAATCTAACGACCGCTGAAAAAAAACGTTTAACGCCAATTACCCAACAGCAGAGCGCCAATACTGCACGACTCACGGCCTACGGCACGCTAAAAAGCGCGCTGGAAAAATTCCAGACAGCAAACACCACGCTGAACAGCGCCGATCTGTTTAAAAGCACCACCGTCACCAGCAGCACTGAGGATCTGACAGTATCAACCTCTGCTGGTGCAGCGCCAGGCACTTATACCGTCAGCGTCACGCAGCTGGCCCAGGCGCAATCACTCAGTACTAAAACAGGTATTAGCTCAACGAAGGAAGCATTGGGTGACACCTCATCCGACAGCCGCACAATTAAAATTGAGCAAAAAGGTCGTAAAGAGCCGCTGGAAATTAAGCTGACCAAAGACCAAACGTCGCTGGAAGGCATTCGTGATGCCATCAACGATGCCGACAGCGGTATTTCCGCCAGTATTGTTAAAGTAAAAGAAAATGATTATCAGCTGGTATTAACCGCTGACAGCGGCGTCGATAATAAGATGACGATTTCCGTCAGCGGCGACAGTAAGCTCAATGATTTATTGGCCTACGACAGTACTGCCGGCAGCGGCAATATGAAACAACTGGTGGAAGCCAAAAATGCGCAATTAAAGGTCAATGGGATCGATATTGAACGTCCAAGCAACGCGATTACCGATGCGCCGCAGGGCGTAACGCTCAATCTGACCAAAGAAGTGACCGATGCGCGTATTACAGTCACCAAGAGCAATGAAAAATCGACTGAAGCGATTAAAGGCTGGGTCGACGCCTATAACTCGCTGCTGGATACCTTCTCAACGCTGACCAAATACACCGAAGTCGATCCTGGCGCAGAAGTTCAGGATACAAATAACGGCGCGCTACTCGGCGACAGCGCCGTGCGCACCATCCAGACGGGGCTGCGCGCGCAGTTTTCCAACGGTGCCAGCGACAGTGCGTTCAAAACGTTAGGTGAAATCGGGATTACCACCGACGGCACCACCGGCAAGCTGAAAATTGACGACGCCAAGCTGAAAAAAGCGCTGGAAGATAACACCGCTGCGACCCGTCAACTGCTGGTGGGTGATGGTAAAGAAACTGGCATTACGACCAAACTGGCTACTGAAATAAAAGGCTATCTGGCTGATGACGGCATTATCGACAGCGCCCAGGACAATATTAACGCCACGCTGAAAAAACTGACCAAGCAGTACCTGGCGGTCAGCGCCAGCATTGAAGACACCGTGGCGCGCTATAAAGCACAGTTTACGCAACTTGATACCATGATGAGCAAGCTGAACAGCACCAGTAACTATCTGGGCCAACAATTTACGGCAATGAGCAATTCCTGATAACAGAGGTAAGTATGTATACCGCGAGCGGTACCAAAGCCTATGCACAGGTCGGCATAGAGAGTGGCGTGATGAGCGCCAGTCCGCATCAGCTGATCGAAATGTTGTTTGATGGCGCACACAGCGCCCTGGTGCGCGCTCGCCTGTTTATGCAACAGGGTGATATCGTCGCCAAAGGCGAGGCCTTAAGCAAGGCCATTAATATCATCGATAATGGCCTTAAGGCGGGTCTGGATCAGGACAATGGCGGCGAAATCGCCACCAATCTGTCAGCACTTTATGACTATATGGTCCGCCGTCTGCTGCAAGCGAATTTGCGCAATGATAGTCAGGCCATTGAAGAAGTCGAAGGGTTGCTCGGCAACATTGCGGAAGCCTGGAAACAGATCTCACCCAAAGCATCGTCCCAGGAGTCTCGTTAATGACCTCAGCCGTGGAGTTTATCAACCGTTGGCAGCGCATTGCGCTACTCAGCCACTCGCTGCTGGAACTGGCGCAGCGCGGTGAATGGGACCTTTTACTGGAACAGGAAGTTAGCTATCTGCAAAGTATTGAAGTGGTCATGGAAGACGAAACTCCACCGGGCATTACGCGAAGCGTTCAGGACATCGTGGCCGGGTATATTAAACAGACGCTGGATAACGAACAATTACTCAAGGCGTTGCTGCAACAACGACTGGATGAACTCAGTGGGCTTATTGGTCAGTCGACCCGTCAGAAGACGCTGAATAACGCCTATGGTCGTCTTTCCGGCATGCTGCTGGTACCCGACGCCCCCACCGTACCGTAATAATTTCCCGCCTCGCCTGAATAATCTTCCATACTCCAGAGGTTAGCCAAACGGCGTCTGGAGCACGGAAGATGAAAAATCCCACGTTATTGCAGTACTTCCACTGGTATTACCCTGAGGGCGGTCAGCTATGGTCCGAGCTTGCCGCACGCGCAGGCGGCCTCAACGATATCGGCATTAATATGGTGTGGCTGCCTCCTGCCTATAAAGGCGCGTCCGGCGGCTATTCCGTTGGCTATGACTCATACGATCTGTTTGATTTAGGCGAATTCGACCAAAAAGGCACCGTCGCCACCAAGTACGGTGATAAAAACCAGCTGCTGGCCGCCATTGATGCGCTAAAACACAACGACATTGCGGTACTGCTGGACGTGGTGGTCAATCACAAAATGGGGGCCGATGAGAAAGAATGCATTCGCGTCCAGCGCGTAAACGCCGATGACCGCACGCAGATTGACGATGAGATTGTCGAATGCGAGGCCTGGACGCGCTACACCTTCCCGGCCCGCGCGGGTCAGTACTCGCAGTTTGTCTGGGACTTCAAATGCTTCAGCGGCATCGACCATATCGAGAACCCCACCGAAGACGGTATTTTCAAAATCGTCAACGATTACACCGGCGAAGGCTGGAACGATCAGGTGGATGACGAACTCGGCAACTTTGATTATCTGATGGGCGAAAATATTGATTTTCGTAACCACGCCGTCACCGAGGAGATTAAATACTGGGCACGCTGGGTGATGGAGCAAACCCAGTGCGACGGTTTTCGCCTCGATGCCGTCAAGCATATTCCGGCCTGGTTTTATAAAGAGTGGATCGAACACGTGCAGGAGGTGGCCCCCAAGCCGCTGTTTATCGTCGCTGAATACTGGTCCCACGAGGTCGACAAACTGCAAAACTACATCGACCAGGTGGAGGGGAAAACCATGCTGTTCGATGCCCCCCTGCAGATGAAGTTTCACGAGGCTTCACGTCAGGGTCGCGATTATGACATGAGTCAAATCTTCACCGATACGCTGGTGGAAGCCGATCCGTTTCACGCGGTGACGCTGGTCGCCAATCACGACACCCAGCCGCTACAGGCGCTGGAGGCCCCGGTCGAACCGTGGTTTAAGCCGCTGGCCTACGCGCTGATCCTGCTGCGCGAAAACGGCGTGCCGTCGGTGTTCTACCCCGATTTGTACGGCGCGCACTATGAAGATACCGGCGGGGATGGACAAACCTATCCCATCGACATGCCGATCATTGAACAACTTGATGAACTGATTCTGGCCCGTCAGCGTTTCGCCCACGGCGTACAAACGCTGTATTTTGATCATCCGAATTGCATCGCCTTTAGCCGCAGCGGTACCGACGACGACCCCGGCTGTGTGGTGGTGTTGTCCAACGGCGATGACGGCGAAAAAAGCATTGCGCTTGGCGCGAACTACGGCAATAAAACCTGGCGTGACTATCTGGGGAATCGCGAAGAAAGCGTGGTCACCGATGAACACGGCGAAGCGACGTTTTTCTGCAACGGCGGCAGCGTCAGCGTGTGGGTGATTGAAGAGGTGTTGTAATGGACTTCCCCGGTAGCGGCGGGCTACCGGGGTTTAGCGCTTACGGCAGCGGCGTGGCCAACGGCGTTTTCTGTAACACCTCGGCGCATTCCTGCGTTGGGCGATCGACCCGTTGCAGCGTCATTCCGTCATATTCCAGCGTATTACCTTCGCGCTCAATCTCATACAGCTCACGCTTCACCGTCACGTTGGTGAGATCGCCGGAGAGCATCGTCAGTTTCCCCGGTAGCGCAATCACCCGCTGCCACTGGCGACAATCCAGCGTATCGCCCTCTTTGGTCACCACCAGCGAGGCGATAGCTTCCGGACTCACCAGCTTGCGCTGCGGACCTTTCGACTGCCAGTAGCCTTCCAGACCGGCGGGCGCGGGCGTTTTTACCACTTCGTTATAATTTTCAACTTCGGCGCATCCGCTAAGAAGCAGAAATGCACCAACGATTGCTAATTTTTTCATCATTCATCCTGCATGCGAAGAAAAGGGGATTGTGGCATTAAACCCCTGATGTCGCCAGCCTTTCGCGGCGGCGGATAAAGATTGATCCCGTCGGGATTACTTCTTATTACTGATAGGCAAAAATGTGGATCGGTGTAATATCCACACTTCTTGTTACATACCTTCTGAGTTCAGAGGCAAAACGCATGTCATGGCAACACTTCAAACAGGCCTGGTTAATTAAATTTTGGGCCCCTGCCCCCGCGGTCATCGCGGCGGGTATTCTCTCCACTTACTATTTCGGCATTACGGGAACCTTCTGGGCGGTAACCGGCGAATTTACTCGCTGGGGCGGTCAAGTCCTGCAGTTATTTGGCGTTCACGCCGAAGAGTGGGGTTACTACAAACTGATCCACCTCGAAGGCTCTCCGTTAACCCGTATCGACGGCATGATGATCCTCGGCATGTTCGGCGGCTGCTTTGCGGCAGCACTGTGGGCCAACAACGTGAAATTACGTATGCCGCGTAGCCGGGTGCGCATTATGCAGGCCATTATCGGCGGGATGATCGCCGGTTTCGGCGCGCGTCTGGCGATGGGCTGTAACCTCGCGGCGTTCTTCACCGGGATCCCACAGTTCTCCCTGCATGCGTGGTTTTTTGCGCTGGCCACCGCAATTGGCTCATGGTTTGGCGCACGCTTCACCCTGCTGCCGATGTTCCGTATTCCGGTCAAAATGCAGAAAGTCTCTGCCGCCTCGCCGCTGACGCAAAAACCGGAGCAGGCGCGTCGGCGTTTTCGCCTCGGCATGCTGGTGTTTATCGGCATGATCGGCTGGGCGCTGCTCACCGCCATGGATAAACCCAAGCTCGGGTTAGCCATGCTGTTCGGCGTGGGATTCGGTCTGTTGATTGAACGGGCGCAAATCTGTTTTACCTCGGCATTTCGCGATCTGTGGATTTCCGGGCGCACCCATATGGCAAAAGCCATTATCTTCGGCATGGCGGTCAGCGCCATTGGCATCTTCAGCTACGTGCAACTGGGCGTTGAGGCGAAGATCATGTGGGCCGGCCCCAACGCGGTGATCGGCGGCTTGCTGTTTGGCTTCGGCATCGTGCTGGCGGGCGGGTGTGAAACCGGCTGGATGTACCGCGCGGTCGAAGGTCAGGTGCATTACTGGTGGGTCGGTCTGGGCAATGTAATCGGCTCGACCATCCTGGCCTACTACTGGGATGACTTCGCCCCGGCGCTTGCCACCAGCTGGGATAAAGTGAACCTGCTCAACACCTTCGGTCCGCTCGGCGGCCTGCTGGTGACCTATCTGCTGTTGTTTGCCGCACTGATGCTCATCATTGGCTGGGAAAAACGTTTCTTCCGCCGTGCAGGGCTAACGCCTGCTAAGGAATCCGCATGAAAAATATCGTCCCTGATTACCGTCTGGACATGGTGGGTGAACCGTGTCCCTACCCGGCTGTCGCCACGCTGGAAGCAATGCCGCAGCTGAAGAAAGGTGAAATTCTGGAAGTGGTGAGTGACTGCCCGCAGTCGATCAATAATATTCCGCTGGATGCACGTAATCACGGCTATACGGTGCTGGATATTCAGCAGGATGGGCCAACCATTCGTTATTTGATTCAGAAGTAAGTGTTTGCCGGATAGCGTTGCGCTTATCCGGCCTACATTTTCTGCACGTTGTCCCTACACCTGCATCGACATGACTTCCTGATACGCCGACACCAGCTTGTTACGCACCTGAATCCCCATCTGCATAGAGACCGAGGCTTTTTGCATATCGGTCATCACATCATTCAGCGCAATGCCCGGCTCACCCAGGGTAAATTTTTCTGCCTGCACGCGAGATGCGGTTTGCACATCACTGATGCGGTCCAACGCCGCATGCAGCTGACCGGCAAAGCTCACGGTCGGTTGTGGCTGCATATCCTGCATCTTTGCTGACGTCGCCGTGGCCTGTAGCTGGCTGATGACCCCTTCAATCCCCTGTATTGCCGACATTCTGATCCCCTGGATGATTTTTTACGTAGCAGAGATTACCAGCTCGTCAATAAGATAAAGGCGCTAAATAACGATAAAAACCCCCGGTTTTTGGCGCATAGAAAAATTTAAAACCGCAAATAATGTGACGGTCAATTTTTCGAGTTTGCTGACCCGGGAGTGAGTCTTGTTCCACTTTGCAAAAAACGCCGTCCACGATAATCCACGAGGTGCGAGATGAGTGCGACAGCATCGACTGCAACCCCACTGAAACCTCTCGAGTGGTTAAATCGCCTGCGTGCGAATCCCAGAATCCCTCTGATTGTGGCGGGCGCGGCTGCCGTCGCGATCGTCGTGGCGATGGTCCTGTGGGCCAAAGCGCCAGATTACCGCACGCTGTTCAGCAACCTCTCCGATCAGGACGGGGGCGCCATCGTCACCCAACTGACGCAGATGAACGTGCCCTATCGTTTCACCGAGGGAAGCGGCGCCATCGAAGTTCCCGCGGATAAAGTACATGAGCTGCGTTTGCGTCTGGCCCAGCAAGGTCTGCCGAAAGGCGGCGCGGTGGGCTTTGAACTGCTGGACCAGGAAAAATTTGGTATCAGCCAGTTTAGCGAACAGGTGAATTACCAGCGTGCACTGGAAGGCGAACTGGCCCGCACCATTGAAACGCTCGGACCGGTTAAACGCGCCCGCGTCCATCTGGCCATGCCGAAACCTTCATTATTTGTCCGTGAGCAAAAATCCCCTTCCGCCTCCGTTACCGTAAATCTGGAACCGGGTCGGGCGCTGGATGAAGGTCAAATTAGCGCGGTTACCCATCTGGTCTCCAGCGCCGTGGCCGGTTTACCGCCGGGTAACGTCACGCTGGTCGATCAGGCCGGTCATCTGTTAACCCAGTCGAACACCAGCAGTCGTGACCTGAACGATGCGCAGCTGAAATACGCCAGCGACGTCGAAGGCCGCATTCAGCGTCGTATCGAATCGATCCTGTCACCGATCGTCGGTAACGGTAACGTCCACGCGCAGGTCACCGCACAGCTGGATTTTGCCAATAAAGAGCAAACCGAAGAACAGTACAGCCCGAATGGTGATGAATCGCAGGCTGTACTGCGTTCGCGCCAGCTCAACGTCAGCGAGCAGATAGGAAGCGGCGCACCGGGCGGCGTACCGGGCGCCCTGTCGAATCAGCCTGCGCCGGCGAATACTGCGCCTATCAATACACCACCGGCTAATCAGCAAAATGCGCAAACCACGCAGACAGCCAATAACGCGAATGCCGGCCCACGTAGTACTCAGCGCAATGAAACCAGCAACTATGAAGTCGACCGCACCATTCGTCATACCAAAATGAACGTCGGCGACGTGCAGCGTCTCTCCGTGGCGGTGGTGATCAACTATAAAACCTTGCCGGACGGTAAACCGCTGCCGCTGACCGCCGATCAGATGAAGCAAATTGAGGATCTGACCCGCGAAGCCATGGGCTTCTCCGACAAGCGCGGCGATACCCTGAACGTGGTGAACTCACCCTTCACGGCAACCGACGACGCGGGCGGCGAGCTGCCATTCTGGCAACAGCAGTCCTTTATTGAGCAGTTGATGATTGCCGGACGCTGGTTACTTGTACTGCTGGTGGCCTGGATACTGTGGCGTAAAGCCGTTCGTCCGCAACTGGTCCGCCGTAGCGAAGAGGCGAAAGTCGCGCAGGAACAAACGCGCGTTCGTCAGGAAACCGAAGAAGCGGTAGAAGTTCGTCTCAGCAAAGACGAGCAGACCCAGCAGCGTCGCACGAACCAGCGCTTGGGCGCAGAAGTCATGAGCCAGCGTATTCGTGAAATGTCAGATAACGATCCGCGCGTTGTGGCGCTGGTCATCCGCCAGTGGATGAGTAACGAACATGAGTAATCTTAGCGGCACCGATAAAAGCGTCATTTTACTGATGACCATTGGCGAAGATCGCGCGGCGGAGGTGTTTAAGCATCTTTCCACGCGTGAAGTGCAGGCCCTCAGTACGGCGATGGCCAACGTGCGCCAGATTTCCAACAAGCAACTCACCGAGGTGCTGGCCGAGTTTGAACAAGAAGCCGAGCAGTTTGCGGCGCTGAACATTAACGCCAACGAATATCTGCGCTCGGTGCTGGTGAAAGCGCTGGGTGAAGAGCGCGCCTCCAGCCTGCTGGAAGATATTCTGGAAACCCGCGATACCACCAGCGGCATCGAAACGCTCAACTTTATGGAGCCGCAAAGCGCCGCCGACCTTATTCGCGACGAGCATCCGCAGATCATCGCCACGATTCTGGTACACCTCAAACGGGGCCAGGCGGCCGATATTCTGGCGCTGTTCGACGAGCGTTTACGCCACGATGTGATGTTACGTATTGCCACCTTCGGCGGCGTGCAGCCGGCCGCGCTGGCGGAGCTGACCGAAGTGCTGAACGGCCTGCTCGACGGCCAGAACCTGAAGCGCAGCAAAATGGGCGGCGTGAGAACGGCAGCAGAGATTATCAACCTGATGAAAACGCAGCAGGAAGAAGCGGTCATTACCGCCGTGCGCGAATTCGACGGCGAACTGGCACAGAAAATTATCGACGAGATGTTCCTGTTCGAAAACCTGGTGGACGTCGACGACCGCAGTATCCAGCGCCTGCTGCAGGAAGTGGATTCCGAGTCGCTGCTGATCGCCCTGAAAGGTGCCGAACAGCCGCTACGCGAGAAGTTCCTGCGCAATATGTCGCAACGTGCCGCCGATATTCTGCGCGATGACCTCGCCAACCGTGGTCCGGTACGTCTGTCGCAGGTAGAAAACGAACAGAAAGCGATTCTGCTGATTGTGCGTCGCCTGGCGGAAACCGGCGAAATGGTGATCGGCAGCGGCGAGGATACCTATGTCTAACGACCTGCCGTGGAAAGTCTGGACCCCGGACGACCTCGCGCCACCGATGGCGGCGTTCGTGCTGGCCGATGACAGCAGCCCCTTGCCGACGGACGACACAGAAGAACCACAGCTGTCCGCTGAACAACAGCTTGAACAACAGCTGGCACAGTTGCAGTTGCAGGCGCATGAACAAGGCTATAACGCCGGCCTGGCTGAAGGTCGGCAAAAAGGCCATGAGCAGGGTTATCAGGATGGGTTAGCGCAGGGGCTGGAGCAAGGTCAGACGCAGGCCCGGGCGCAGCATGCGCCGATTCACGCCCGCATGCAGCAACTGGTGAGCGAGTTTCAAAATACGCTGGATGCGCTGGACAGCGTGATTGCCTCGCGTCTGATGCAAATGGCGCTGGAAGCCGCTCGTCAGGTGATTGGCCAGACGCCGATCGTCGATAACGCCGCGCTGATTAAACAAATCCAACAGCTGCTGCAGCAGGAACCACTGTTTAGCGGCAAACCCCAACTGCGTGTGCATCCGGACGATCTCCAACGCGTGGAAGAGATGCTCGGCGCCACCCTCAGCCTGCACGGCTGGCGACTGCGCGGCGACCCAACTCTGCATCATGGCGGGTGTAAAGTCTCGGCCGACGAAGGCGATTTGGATGCCAGCGTCGCTACGCGCTGGCAGGAACTCTGCCGTCTGGCCGCACCGGGAGTCGTGTAATGACCACCCGTCTGACCCGCTGGCTCACCTCGCTGGATAACTTCGAAGAGAAAATGTCGCTGCTGCCGTCGGTACGACGCTACGGGCGTTTGACCCGCGCCACCGGCCTGGTGCTGGAAGCTACAGGTTTACAGCTGCCGCTGGGCGCCACCTGCGTGATTGAGCGTCAAAACGGCAACGACACTCAGGAAGTCGAAAGCGAAGTGGTCGGTTTTAACGGCCAGCGTCTGTTTTTGATGCCGCTCGAAGAAGTCGAAGGCGTTCTGCCTGGCGCACGTGTTTACGCGAAAAACATTGCCGGTGAAGGCCTGCAAAGTGGCAAGCAGTTGCCGCTGGGCCCCGCCCTGCTTGGGCGCGTGCTCGACGGCAGCGGAAAACCCCTCGACGGTCTGCCTGCGCCCGACACCACGGAAACTGGGGCGTTAATTACACCACCGTTTAACCCGCTACAACGTACCGCCATTGAGCACGTGCTGGATACCGGTGTGCGGCCCATCAATGCGTTGCTAACCGTCGGTCGCGGCCAGCGTATGGGCCTGTTCGCCGGTTCCGGTGTGGGTAAAAGCGTCCTGCTCGGCATGATGGCGCGCTATACCCAAGCCGATGTCATTGTCGTTGGGCTGATTGGCGAACGTGGTCGTGAAGTAAAAGATTTTATCGAAAATATTCTCGGTGCCGACGGTCGCGCACGCTCGGTGGTGATTGCCGCCCCTGCGGACGTCTCCCCATTATTACGTATGCAGGGCGCCGCCTATGCCACGCGTATTGCCGAAGATTTTCGCGATCGCGGACAGCACGTCCTGCTGATTATGGACTCCCTTACCCGCTACGCGATGGCACAGCGTGAAATCGCGCTGGCTATCGGTGAACCTCCCGCCACCAAAGGCTATCCGCCCTCGGTGTTCGCCAAATTACCGGCGCTGGTGGAACGTGCCGGGAACGGTATTCACGGCGGCGGTTCAGTTACCGCATTTTATACCGTGCTAACTGAGGGCGATGACCAGCAGGATCCGATTGCCGATTCCGCGCGTGCGATCCTCGACGGACACATCGTGCTGTCCCGTCACCTGGCGGAGGCGGGGCATTATCCGGCCATTGATATCGAAGCCTCAATCAGCCGTGCAATGACCTCGCTCATCAGCGAAAAACACTATGCGCGGGTGCGTAATTTTAAACAGCTGCTGTCCAGTTTCCAGCGTAACCGTGATTTAGTCAGCGTGGGTGCATATGCAAAAGGCAGCGACCCGATGCTGGATAAAGCCATCACCTTATGGCCGCAGCTGGAGGCATTTTTACAGCAAGGGATCTTTGAACGGGCCGACTGGGAAGATTCCCTGCAGGCGCTGGATCTGATTTTCCCTGGGGTGTGATTAAGCAGGAGAGCATAGGTCATGGCACAACATGGTGCACTGGCAACACTAAAAGATCTGGCTGAAAAAGAGGTCGATGACGCCGCTATCTTATTAGGCGAAATGCGGCGCGGCTGTCAGCAGGCAGAAGAACAGTTAAAGATGCTGATCGACTACCAGCACGAGTATCGCACCAATCTTAATAGCGATATGGGTCAGGGGATCACCAGTAACCGCTGGATCAACTACCAGCAATTTATTCAGACGCTGGAAAAAGCAATAGACCAGCATCGCCAACAGCTGAATCAGTGGACGCAGAAAGTTGACCTGGCGCTGAGCAGCTGGCGCGATAAAAAACAACGACTGCAGGCCTGGAAAACTCTACAGGACCGACAGACCACGGCGGCTTTACTGGCTGAAAACCGCCTGGATCAGAAAAAAATGGATGAATTTGCTCAGCGCGCAGCTATGAGGAAACCCGAATGATTACGTTACCCCAACTGATTACTACCGACACCGACGTCACCGCAGGGCTTCAATCAGGAAAGGCGGTTGATTCACCCGAGAACTTTTTAGCCCTACTGGCTGGCGCATTAGGCGCAGGCGACGCACAGGGAAAAGATGCCCCGCTGTCGCTGGCCGATCTTCAGGCTGCGGGTGGCAAACTGCAAAAAGGGTTGCTGCAAGTACAGGGCGATAACGGCCAGGCGGCGAAAATTACGGATCTGCTGGCACAAAAAGGCGGGATCACGGACGCGACACTTGCCGACCTGACCGATGCCCAGCAATTGCTGTCGGCACTCACGCCGTCGCTGAAGGTGAATACCCTGACGGCGACAGGCAAAGCCGCGCCACACGATGATAAGACCACCACGCTCAGCGATGAGGATCTGGCGAACCTGAGCGCGCTATTTGCGATGCTGCCGGGCCAGCCCATCACCACGCCCGTCGGTGAAACCGCATCCGCCCCGGTAGACTCCACCCTGGCCACACTGTTGCGCGGCAATTCGTCCGGCGGGACGGCGGATAACCGCGTCGAACTAACTTCGGGTGAGGTGAAAAAAGGTAAAGCGGATGGCGCGATGCACGCCGCTGGCGTTGACCAGACACGTAATCCTACTTTAACCCCACTGACGGCGGCGGCAACCGCCCACGCGGAGATGGAAAGCACTCCGTCCCCGGTAAGCGTTGGCGCGGCAATTACGCCACCGGCTGGGGCGCAAACGCACGCGCAGCCGCTCCCTGCAGCCGCACCGGTGCTGAGCGCCCCGCTGGGTAGCCACGAATGGCAGCAATCGCTAAGTCAGCACGTCACGCTGTTCACCCGTCAGGGCCAACAAAGCGCGGAACTGCGCTTACATCCACAGGACCTGGGCCAGGTGCAAATCTCCCTCAAGCTGGATGACAACCAGGCGCAATTGCAAATGGTGTCACCACATAGCCACGTGCGTGCCGCGCTGGAAGCAGCGTTGCCGATGCTGCGGACTCAGCTGGCTGAAAGTGGGATCCAACTGGGGCAAAGCAGCATCAGCAGCGAAAGCTTCGCTGGCCAGCAGCAGTCTTCTGCTCAGCAGCAACAGGCGGGGCGCACTCAGGGACAAGACATTTTTGCCAGCGAAGATGACGCCGCTCTGGCCGCCCCGGCCTCGCTGCAAGCCGCCGCGCGCGGTGACGGCGCAGTAGACATCTTCGCCTAACGCCAGAGGTAGCATGATTATCCGCGTCTTTTCCACGCTTTGTCGGGGACAGGACACGGGATAATCAGCCCATAAGCTGTACCGAAACAGGAAGCCCGTATCTGATGACTGACTCCGCGATTAACAAAAAGAGTAAACGCGCTATTTGGATCCCTCTGCTGGTGTTAATTACCCTCGCCGCCTGCGCAACTGCGGGATATAGCTACTGGCGTATGCAGCAGCAGCCGTCCGCCAGCGTTAGCGCGGAACCGGCCCCACCGCCAGCCCCGGTGTTTTTTGCGCTGGATACATTTACCGTCAATCTGGGTGATGCGGATCGCGTGCTGTATATCGGGGTCACGCTGCGTATGAAAGACGAAGCGACGCGCGCGCGCCTGAGCGAATATCTGCCGGAAGTTCGCAGCCGTCTGCTGCTGCTGTTTTCGCGTCAGAATGCCGCCACGCTCGCCACCGAGCAAGGTAAACAGCAGTTGATCGCCGCCATCAAAGAGACGCTCGCGACTCCGCTCGTTGTCGGGCAGCCGAAACAGGTTGTCACCGACGTTCTTTATACAGCTTTTATTCTGCGGTAAAGACATGGGCGACAGTATTCTTTCTCAGGCTGAAATTGACGCATTGCTTAACGGCGATAGCGACACCAAAGACGAACCTATTTCCGGTATTGCAAACGAAAGCAATATTCGTCCGTACGATCCCAACACCCAACGCCGCGTTGTTCGCGAGCGTTTGCAAGCGCTGGAGATCATCAACGAACGCTTCGCGCGCCAGTTCCGGATGGGATTATTTAACCTGTTGCGCCGTAGCCCGGATATTACCGTGGGTGCGATCCGCATCCAGCCGTATCACGAGTTTGCGCGTAACTTACCGGTACCAACCAACCTGAACTTGATCCACCTGAAACCGCTCCGCGGTACGGGTCTGGTGGTGTTCTCGCCGAGTCTGGTGTTTATCGCCGTCGATAACCTGTTTGGCGGTGATGGACGCTTCCCGACGAAGGTGGAAGGTCGCGAATTTACGCATACCGAGCAGCGCGTGATCAACCGCATGCTGAAGCTGGCGCTGGAAAGCTACAGCGACGCCTGGAAAGCGATCAACCCGCTGGAAGTGGAGTACGTGCGCTCGGAAATGCAGGTGAAATTTACCAATATCACCACCTCACCAAACGACATTGTGGTGAACACGCCGTTCCACGTTGAAATTGGCAACCTGACCGGTGAATTTAACATCTGTCTGCCCTTCAGCATGATTGAACCGTTGCGCGAACTGCTGGTTAACCCGCCGCTGGAAAACTCGCGCAATGAGGATCAGAACTGGCGTAATAACCTGGTGCGTCAGGTTCAGCATTCAGAGCTGGAGCTGGTGGCGAACTTTGCCGACATTCCGCTGCGTCTGTCGCAGATTTTAAAGCTCAAACCCGGCGATGTGCTGCCGATTGAAAAACCCGACCGCATTATTGCTCATGTGGACGGCGTGCCTGTGCTGACCAGCCAATATGGCACCGTAAACGGTCAGTATGCGTTACGCGTAGAACATTTGATCAACCCGATTTTGAATTCGCTGAATGAGGAACAGCCCAAATGAGTGACATGAATAATCCGTCCGATGAGAACACTGGTGCATTGGACGATCTGTGGGCTGACGCGTTAAATGAGCAAACAACGACCACGGCTAAAAGTTCGGTAGATGCGGTATTCCAGCAGTTAGGCGGCGGGGACGTCAGCGGTACACTGCAGGACATCGACCTGATCATGGACATTCCGGTCAAGCTGACCGTCGAACTGGGCCGCACTCGCATGACCATCAAAGAGCTGTTGCGCCTGACGCAAGGCTCCGTCGTCGCACTGGACGGTCTGGCGGGCGAGCCGCTGGATATTCTGATCAACGGTTACCTGATTGCTCAGGGCGAAGTGGTTGTCGTCGCAGATAAATACGGCGTGCGTATCACTGACATTATTACGCCGTCTGAACGTATGCGCCGCCTGAGCCGTTAATGATGAACACCCAGGCTACCGTCTCTCAGCCCGCCGCCGTTCCCGGCTCACCGCTGGTGCAGGTCAGCGGCGCGCTGCTGGGCATAATCCTGTTGATCCTCGCCGCGGCCTGGGTCATTAAACGCCTGGGTTTTTCCCCGAAAGGGGCCGGTACACGCGGACTGAAAGTCACGGCCAGCACCTCATTGGGACCGCGCGAACGGGTGGTGATTGTTGAGGTTGAGGACGCACGTCTGGTGCTGGGTGTGACCGCATCGCAGATTAACGTGCTGCATACCCTGCCCCCTACGTCCGCGGTGCCCGACGAGAACCCGGCCCCCCCGGCGGATTTCCAGTCCATGATGAAGAGTTTGCTTAAGCGTCCTGGGAGATCCTGATGCGCCGTTTGTTGTCCCTCACGCTGCTCGGCTTGTGGCTGTTTAGCCCAGTGGCCGCGGCCCAGCTTCCCGGTCTGGTTAGCCAGCCACTGCCCGGCGGCGGACAAAGCTGGACGTTACCGGTACAAACGCTGGTGTTTATCACCTCGCTGACGTTCCTGCCCGCCATTTTGCTGATGATGACCAGCTTCACCCGCATCATCATCGTTTTCGGTCTGTTACGTAACGCGCTGGGAACACCGTCCGCCCCGCCAAACCAGGTGTTACTTGGACTGGCGCTATTTTTGACTTTTTTCATCATGTCCCCGGTGATCGACAAAATCTACGTTGACGCATATCAGCCGTTCAGCGAAGAGAAGATCTCCATGCAGGAAGCGATAGAGAAAGGCGCACAGCCGCTGCGTGAGTTTATGTTGCGCCAGACCCGCGAAGCCGATCTGGCACTGTTTGCGCGTCTGGCAAACAGCGGACCGTTACAGGGACCGGAAGCAGTGCCGATGCGAATTCTGCTGCCAGCCTATGTCACCAGCGAACTGAAAACAGCCTTCCAGATAGGTTTTACGATTTTCATTCCTTTCCTGATAATCGACCTGGTGATCGCCAGCGTATTGATGGCACTCGGGATGATGATGGTACCGCCCGCCACCATCGCGCTGCCGTTTAAGCTGATGCTGTTTGTGCTGGTTGACGGCTGGCAACTGCTTGTCGGTTCGCTGGCGCAAAGTTTTTACAGTTAGAGGCGCGAAATGACACCTGAATCGGTCATGATGATGGGCACCGAGGCGATGAAAGTCGCTCTTGCCCTCGCCGCACCGTTGTTACTGGTTGCACTGGTGACGGGGCTGATTATCAGCATCCTGCAGGCGGCAACCCAAATTAACGAAATGACGCTATCGTTCATTCCGAAAATTGTCGCGGTCTTTGTCGCTATTATTGTGGCCGGGCCGTGGATGCTTAACCTGTTGCTGGACTATGTGCGTACGCTGTTCAGCAATATCCCCTATATCATCGGGTAGACGCCGCCATGCTGCAGGTGACGAGCGATCAATGGCTTTACTGGTTGAACCTGTATTTCTGGCCACTGCTGCGTGTATTGGCACTCATTTCTACGGCACCGATCCTCAGTGAGCGTGCGATACCTAAGCGGATAAAGCTGGGGTTGGGCCTGATGATAACGGTGGTTATCGCCCCGTCCCTACCTGCCAATGACGTGCCAATTTTCTCCATCGCAGCATTATGGTTGGCGATGCAGCAAATCCTGATCGGTATTGCGTTAGGCTTCACCATGCAATTTGCATTTGCTGCTGTGCGTACGGCCGGTGAGTTAATTGGCCTGCAAATGGGGCTTTCTTTCGCCACATTCTTTGACCCCGGCAGTCGACTGAACATGCCCGTGCTGGCACGACTGATGGATTTACTTGCCATGCTGCTGTTTTTGACCTTTAACGGTCACCTATGGTTGATCTCACTGCTGGTAGACACGTTTCATACCCTGCCGATCGGCGGTCACCCGGTAAACAGTAATGCCTTCCTCGCCCTTGCTCGCGCGGGCAGCTTAATATTTCTCAACGGGCTGATGCTGGCGCTGCCGGTGATGACGCTGCTGCTCACGCTCAACCTCGCGCTCGGGTTGTTAAATCGTATGGCTCCCCAGCTCTCCGTTTTTGTCATTGGCTTTCCGCTGACCCTGACGGTAGGTATTTCTTTAATGGCCGCATTAATGCCATTAATTGCCCCATTCTGCGAACGATTATTCAGCGAAATTTTTAATTTACTTGCCGATATCATCAGTGAAATGCCCACAAATAATAACCCATAGTATTTATCCTGTTTTACTAAGGATTGTCCGAAATTAAAAAATAGACCACATCTACCAGGATAACGCTGCCGCGGCTTATTTGTTTTTGCCTTACTCACAGAACGCAACATTTACTTTACTTTAAGAAGTTTCCTGGCAAATTATACGCAACTTTACGGGATAGTAAATCCGCCTGAAAACAAGCAGTAAAAGCGTCATCTTGGGTTGTTATTATTCCGTTTAGTTGTGCAGAAATAATCAGGTAAGGGGAATTATCGTTACGCATTGAGTGAGGGTATGCCATGTCAACGATTATTATGGATTTATGCAGTTACACCCGGTTAGGGTTGACCGGGTATCTGGTAAGCCGGGGGGTGAAAAAAAAGGAAATCAACGGTATTTCAACCGTTGACGAACTCAGTATCGCCTGTGACGCACATCAACCTGCTGTGGTGTTTATTAATGAAGACTGTTTCATCCACGATCCGGCTAACAGTCAGCAAATAAAGCAGATCATTAATCAGCATCCCAGTACATTATTTATCGTATTTATGGCTATTGCCAACGTCCATTTTGATGAATATCTCTTGGTCAGAAAAAATTTATTAATCAGTTCAAAGTCGATTAAACCGGATTCACTGGACGAATTGCTTGGCGATATTCTTAAAAAGGATGCGGATATTGTTGTCGATGTCAATCTGCCGACACTGTCATTAAGCCGCACCGAGTCCAGCATGTTACGCATGTGGATGGAGGGTCAGGGAACCATTCAGATTTCCGATCAAATGAATATCAAAGCAAAAACCGTCTCATCCCATAAGGGGAATATAAAACGAAAGATCAAAACGCATAATAAACAGGTGATCTATCACGTCGTTCGACTCACCGATAACGTCACCAACGGTATCTTTGTGAATATGCGCTAGTATGTGCTGACTGGTGGGAATGTCACCAGTCAGCATCAAGACAAAAGCGGTATGATTAGTCTACCTTCTCCACAAAAATACCATCCTGATGACCTGACTCGTTAAAGAACCAGATACCGAGCGGGTAGTCTTCCAGCGAAACCAGGTACATGGTGCCTTCACTAAACTCCTCGATTGCCAGTACCCGGCCAGGCCGACGAGGACCGCCGTCCGTTTTGACTGTTACCCGATCATTCACCTTCATCATTTTCCTCCTGTGGCTTTGTGCCAGTGTAGAACAAATTCTATTTTCTGGCAGCGCCTGGCGTGCGCGATTGCGGGTTTTCTCGACGGTCTATACTTAGAAAGTGTGCGTTAGCGATTTTGCTGCATACACCCGGTATCCGTAACGGTTGAGAGGTAGGTGAATGAAAACCGCGAAAGAGTACAGCGAGACGGCCAAACGTGAGGTCAGCGTTGATGTAGACGCGCTGCTGGAGGCAATCAACGAAATCTGCGAGAGCGAGATTCATCGCAGCCGCGATGACCCGGATCGCGTCAGTGTTGACGGTCGTGATTACCATACATGGCATGAGTTAGCCGAAGCGTTTGAGTTGGATATCCACGATTTTAGCGTGACGGAAATCAATCGCTGACTTCAGGCGAAAAAAATCCCGGCCCTCAGTGGGTCGGGATCAAGCTTGCTTATGCAAGAAGCACTTGAAAATTCGTTACACCAGGAAATCTGATGTGAGGCCAACCTTATCTACAATTTTTTTGCCTGACAAGTAAATAATTCTCACCAAAATGATAAATATAACTAATGGTTGAGAGATCACTCACTTACGCCTGAACGTAATGTTCAGGCATCCTGCCGTTGTTGCCCTTTACCGGATGTCAGTTCATCTTCACGGAATGCTTCCCGTTTGACGCCAAAGCCATCGTACCAGCGACACTCGACCATGCCGCTAGCGTATCCGGTGACAATCATGCGTGGGCCACCCTGTTTCACGGTGACTTCCTCACTGACAGAAAAGACCATACCTGCCTCCTGTATCAAGAGAAACCTTTTCACCTTAGACGACAAGCAGCCTTTTTGCATAATCAGGTAAACAAAAATTAGTGTGAAACACCGCGCAGTTTTGCCACCATTTTCACCAGCAGTACCACAATGCCACCAATGATAAAGCCCAATACAAGGTTTAACAGGGTCGGAATCATCATTGAAATGAATGAATTCTGTTGCTGGGCGAACTGCTCGATCGCATGATGCAACGGTGCGATCCCGTGGACGACAATGCCGCCCCCTACCAAAAACATCGCCAGAGTTCCTACCACCGACAGCGTTTTCATCAGCCAGGGTGCCACCACCAGCAAGCCTTTACCCAGCGCCTGAGCGACCGCACTGCGCTTTTCAGCCAGCCAGAAGCCGATGTCGTCCAGCTTGACGATAATGCCAACCAGGCCGTATACGCCAACGGTCACCGCTAAAGCGATCCCTGACAGCACCAGAACCTGATTGAGCAACGGCGCATCGGCCACAATTCCCAGCGTAATCGCCACAATCTCCGCAGATAAAATAAAATCGGTACGTACGGCCCCTTTGATTTTATCTTTCTCAAAGGTCAGTGGGTCCTGCGCCGCCAGCTCTGCCAGACGCTGCTGACGTTCTTCCGGCGTTTCCTGATGTTTGCGCGCCTGCAGCGTATGCAGGACTTTTTCCACGCCTTCAAAACAGAGGAACGCCCCACCAATCATTAATAACGGGGTAATCGCCCAGGGAATAAAGGCACTGATCAGTAACGCCAACGGCACAAGAATAACTTTGTTGACGAAAGATCCTTTTGCCACGCTCCAGACGACCGGAAGTTCACGGTTTGCCCGTACGCCCGATACCTGCTGTGCGTTAAGCGACAGGTCATCTCCCAGAACGCCCGCGGTTTTTTTTGCGGCCAATTTTCCCATCATGGAGACATCGTCAAGCAGCGTGGCGATGTCATCGAGTAAGGTCAGTAAGCTACTTCCTGCCAAAATTTTCACCCTCAATATTATTTTTTTCCGTCATTAGTATGAAGTAAAAAACGTGATGCTGAAACTCACCTTTATGGTCAACAAATTTTTAACAACAACGGGCAATTATAAATCTCGCCAGCACGATAGTTTTGACGTTTACTATGTTGCGCCTTTTTATTTCCACCGTGAGGGATTATGCGTTTCAGGCAATTGTTACCGCTTTTCAGTGCGCTGTTCGCGCTGTACATCATTTGGGGTTCCACCTACTTCGTTATCCGCATTGGCGTTGAGAGCTGGCCGCCGCTCATGATGGCCGGCGTGCGTTTTCTGTCTGCGGGGATTTTGTTAACCGCATTTTTACTTCTGCGCGGCCACAAACTGCCGCCATTACGCCCGCTGCTCAATGCCGCACTGATCGGTATTCTGCTGCTGGCAGTGGGAAATGGGTTGGTCACCGTCGCCGAACACCAGAACGTCCCTTCCGGCATCGCTGCCGTGGTGGTCGCCACCGTCCCACTGTTTACGCTGTGCTTCAGCGATTTCTTTGGCATTAAAACCCGCAAGCTGGAGTGGATGGGCATCGCTATCGGACTGGCCGGGATCATTATGCTTAACAGCGGCGGGAATTTGAGTGGCAACCCCTGGGGTGCAGTGTTGATCCTGATTGGCTCAATGAGCTGGGCATTCGGTTCCGTGTACGGTTCCCGCATTACCTTACCCGTGGGTATGATGGCTGGGGCAATTGAAATGCTCGCCGCCGGTATCGTGCTGATGGGGGCCTCGCTTATCTCCGGGGAAAAGCTGACTACAATGCCATCTTTTTCTGGGTTTATGGCGGTCGCTTACCTGGCGCTGTTCGGCTCCATTATCGCCATCAACGCATATATGTACCTGATCCGTAACGTGAGTCCGGCGCTGGCAACCAGCTATGCCTACGTCAACCCGGTTGTTGCCGTCTTATTAGGTACCGGTCTGGGAGGTGAAAGCCTGGCGTTCATCGAGTGGCTGGCACTCGGAGTGATTGTTTTTGCCGTGGTGCTGGTGACGCTGGGTAAATACCTGTTCCCGGTCAAAGCAGACGCGGTCGCCGCACCGTCGGAAAAATCGTTACAGTAAATGAATACCCTGGGTGTCGATCTGCGCGGTAGCGCCACCGCTGCAGATCCACTCGACCACGCGCTCGGACAGCGCCTCATCGCTGAGTTTTTTTCGCCCTCGTATGGCGCACTCCCAGATAATGAGTACCCGCCAGCCAAGTGCCTGCAGTCTCTCGCGATCCCGCGCATCGCGTTCAACGTTTTTGCCTATTTTAGCCAGCCAGAATTGCGTGCGCGTCGCGGGGGTCTTGAATAAATAACACTCGTGGTGATGCCAGAAACAGCCATGGGTAAAAATAACACACTGATAGTCATCCACCACAAAATCAGGGCGGCCAGGTAACGCCGCATCCTGCACGCGAAACGTTACCCCCTGCTCTGTTAATACGTTGGACAGACGTTTCTCAATCGCCGTATCGCGGGTCGCGATTGCCCGCATATTTTTACTGCGCGTGGCCTTATCGTGAACGTCTGCCATGCAGACTCTCTTTCTCACGCAGCGCGACGGCCTGTTTGATTTTTGGCTCCAGCAGTCGGGCTACCGCCGCAAATGCCGGGACCACCACCGAATTGCCGAACTGGCGATAGGCCTGGGTATCAGATACCGGAATACGGAACTGATAACCCTGAGGCGACTCAAATCCCATCAGGCGCGCGCACTCTCGGGGTGTAAGTCTACGTGGTCGGTGCAACTGGTTGTGCGGATCGTCAAAATCCTGTTCACCCAGTGCCATATCCCAGCCACGGTCGATTAATATTTCTGCCCCGTCCTTGTAATAGCGCGCAGATAACGTGCGCGTTACGCTGTGCGGATTGCCAGGATATACCATGCCGTAGCCAAAGCCGTTCCCCCGCGCCTGATGCTTTTTCGCGTAGCGATATAAATATTTCCACAACACCGGCGTCAGGATGTATTTCACGTCAACGGTCGGTTCAAGCAGCTCGGCCAGCGTAATACGCCGCTGCGGGTAGCGGGTGACAATATCCCGTAGCGTAAAGTCATTTTTCAGATTCAGATCGCGTCGAAAGCCCACGAGGACAATACGTTCGCGATGCTGCGGTAAAAAGTGTTTTCCATCGATAATTTTAGGATCGTCCGGCCCGTTTTCCGCCGCATCCGCCACGTCATACCCTAACTCATCCAGCGTTTGCATAATGATGCGAAACGTTTTCCCCTGGTCATGGCTCTTCAGGTTTTTGACGTTTTCCAGCACAAAGATTGCCGGACGGCGGGCATCAATGATTCTGACCACGTCGAAAAATAGCGTACCTTGCGTATCACAGGCAAAACCGTGCGCACGACCTAAGGCATTTTTCTTGGAGACGCCTGCCAGCGAAAACGGCTGACAGGGAAAGCCGGCCAGCAGCACATCATGCTGAGGGACATGCTGGCGGATATGTTCAGCCGCCTCCTCATCGCTCACCCCGGCACGATGGCTTAACGTAATATCGCGAATATCTTCATTAAAATGGTGCTGGTCAGGATCGCAATAGTAATTCGCTTTGTAAGTACGCACCGCATGCTTGTTCCACTCGCTGGTAAACACGCACTGTCCACCGATCGCTTCGAAGCCGCGGCGAATACCGCCAATTCCGGCGAAAAGATCGATAAAACGAAAAGCATACTGCGGATGATGCACCGGCGGTGTCGGTAGCAAGGTCTTCAGGTGGGAATATTCACGATCGCTCAGGCGGTGCCATGTCTCGTTCGCCACCACACGTTTAAAGATGGCCGGGCTCCAGTGATGCTCACCGACGCCATTAAGGTGAGCCACCAGCGTTTTCACGTCGTAAATCTCAAGCAGCTTAGCCAACATCACCTGCACGGCGATCCCGGTATCCTCTGTCATCAGGTTTATGGTGCCTGTTACTGAAAAATTTTCCTGCATACATTTAACCGGCCGAAATGGATTAGCGACAGGTTAACATAAAACAGAGGTGTTTACGTTTCAGCTGTGCAGGCTACCGATGCGCCTTAAAGGGCTGAATCGCGGTGAGATCCAGCTCCTCATACTCCCCTTTTAACTCGGCGCTTAATTTCGCCATATAGGTCAGCAAAAAATCAGCGTTATGCTGCGCTAAATACCGTCCCTGCGCCGTTTGCATCGTCAGCGGCAGTTGCAATAATTTGGTCTGGAAATGATCGAGTGCATACTGCTTGTCGTTGAGCTCGCGCCGTTGTGCAAAAGGGTCTTCCGCATCAAACAGGGCCACCCCCAGCGCGCCAGAAACCGCAAATACGCGAGCTAAGCCAATGGCCCCCAACGCCTCAAGTCTGTCAGCATCCTGAACAATTTTGGCCTCGATCGTGGTTGGCGAAATTTTTGCGCTAAAACTGTGTGCTTCAATGGCATGACTTACCGCCGGCAGCCGGCCTTCTGGAAATGTGGGGAAAAACTGTGTCAATACGCGGCAGGTTTCCTGCGCCGCCAGTACCGACGAGCGATGTCGGTCAGGATGGTTTTTCGGCAAGCTGATAAGGTCATGAAAATAGCAGGCTGTCAGCACCACCAGCCAGTCGATGGTTGCATCAGCACCCAACTGTTGTGACGTCATCCACACACGACGAAAATGAAAGATGTCATGGGCTGCATCCTGCCCGAGGTGATTTTCACGTAACCATGCTTCAAATTGCGACTGCCAGTACTGTAAATCCATGCTATTCCTCGCGAGCGCTACGGCCATATATACACCGTATAAATTAACCCACCCATTCTATAACATCAAATGATTAATCATTATGGGCCAGGACCAGAATCTAAAAATTATAAATACAATCAACATAAACATATTAAATTTATATAAAATCAAAATTCAATATAATTAACATAAAACTCATAACCTGGTGATAAATAAATCATTTATATGGTAAATATGAAACACGTAAACATATTAAATAAATAACAAAAACCCAAACAGAAATATTTTGAAATCTTTTAAATAGATTTGTTACACGTTATATTTTAAAATAAATGAACTTCATAGAATAGTATCAAAACGTAGTCTTTTGGATAGAACTACATATTCACATCAATTATTATCATAAGGGAATACATAATGAAAAGAAAAGCTCTGGCACTTCTTCTCCCGGCATTATTAGCTGCAGGCGCAGCAAATGCGGCAGAAATCTATAATAAAGATGGCAACAAACTGGATCTGTACGGCAAAGTCGATGGCCTGCGTTATTTTTCTGATGACGCTGGCAGCGACGGCGATCAGACCTATGCACGTCTGGGCTTTAAAGGCGAAACCCAGATTAACGATATGCTCACCGGCTACGGTCAGTGGGAATATCAGGTTATGGCCAACAATGCTGAAGGCGAAGGCGCAAACTCCTGGACTCGTCTGGGCTTTGCCGGCTTAGGCTTTGGTGAAAACGGTACCTTCGACTACGGCCGTAATTACGGCGTGGTCTACGACGTAGAAGCCTGGACCGATATGCTGCCAGAATTTGGTGGCGATACCTACACTCAGACCGACGTATATATGACCGGCCGCACCAACGGCGTGGCAACCTACCGTAACAAAGGTTTCTTTGGTCAGGTAGAAGGTCTGAACTTTGCTCTGCAGTATCAAGGTAACAACGAAAGCGCGGGCTCCGGCGAAGGTACCGGCAATGGTGAGAACCGTAAATTGGCGCGTGAAAATGGCGACGGTTTCGGTATGTCCACCTCTTACGATTTCGACTTCGGTTTAAGCCTGGGTGCTGCATATTCCAGTTCCGATCGTACTGACAACCAGGTTGCACGTGGCCGTGGCGACAGTAGTCATGCCAATAGCTATGCTGGCGGTGAAACCGCTGATGCGTGGACCATCGGTGCAAAATATGACGCTAATAACATTTACCTGGCGGCCATGTATGCTGAAACTCGCAATATGACTGCATATGGTAAAGGAGATGGATTAGAAGGCGGTATTGCCAACAAAACCCAGAACTTTGAAGTAACCGCTCAGTACCAGTTCGACTTTGGTTTGCGTCCTGCGGTTTCCTTCCTGCAATCTAAAGGTGTTGACTTAGGCGGCTGGGATCACAATAGCAATGGCACCCCTCGTTACACCGACAAAGATCTGGTCAAATATGTGGATGTTGGCGTGACTTACTACTTCAACAAAAACATGTCCACCTATGTTGATTACAAAATCAACCTGCTGGACGAAGACGACAACTTCTATGCAAGTAATGGCATCGCAACTGATGACATCGTTGCCCTTGGTTTAGTCTACCAGTTCTAATTCTGCTCAATACGCAGCAAGCCCGCTTCATATGAAGCGGGCTTTTTGTTTATACGAAGCGTATTTTCGCGCCAGGCAGGCAATACAGAGACAAACTTGTGAGGATATTCAAAGAAAAAACATCGGTGAGACCTGCCGTGAGAGGAGTTGAGTTAACCGTTTGAATAATGGCGGCTAGAGGAGGATTCTCTCCCTTGGTGGAGTTGCCCCACTCCGATTTTCGTGACCGCTGATAGGGGCAGAGAAATCCGCGCCAACTCTGCACGTCTAATCCACCAATCTGATTAACGTCAGCGATGGCGATGTGGAAGTGATCGTAAAAGCCAACAACAAAATGATAGGCTTTCAGTAAGGGGTATAGCCACAGTGGCAGAAGGACGGGTACTTTAAATGAGTAGGGTGTAATGCCTCTTGTCGCGTGCCAGGTAGCACCCACACTAGTTATATTCTGGAATTTATCAGTCAGCCATTCAGCCACCCAGGCGTTTAAATGGTTAAAATAAATAACATATACCTTGCTGAATTAATTTTAATATGTCTTAATAACGACATCGGTTTGGAAAACAGACCTTATGAAAGCAGTTTTAGTAAAGCAGTCCTCAGTTCAAGAGCTATCTACAGATACCCCTTCTTCATGAGTCTTCTCCTAAGTGCCAAATAAGTAACTCTCTAAATACAGGCCATCGTCGCCGCACTTATGTGGCTCATAAATTAAGGAAATATCTATGTCTAATAAAATGACTGGTTTAGTAAAATGGTTTAACGCAGATAAAGGTTTTGGCTTTATCACCCCTGATGACGGCAGCAAAGATGTATTCGTACATTTCTCTGCTATCCAGAGCGACAATTTTAAAACACTTGATGAAGGTCAGAAAGTCTCCTTCACCATTGAAAATGGCGCTAAAGGCCCTGCAGCTGGAAACGTCACTCCACTGTAATGCCCGCTAGTTATCAGTAGTGCTTACGATAGCGATGAAGGCAATAGTCTGAGTAGTTAATCTCTACTGATAATAAAATGAACCCGCCCAGTGCGGGTTTATTGTTAGTGTAATTATAATAACACTGACATCCTATATTATTGCATGGCTTAATAATTTAAACCTTTAATCCAGATAATGCGGCGAATATATTTCATTCATATATTACCAGCCTCATTACAGACTATACCTGTAGTTTATTTGCCAAAAGAAATTGTATTCCAAATAATTTCAAAATCGTCATGTATCGTTATAATCCCTTGCAGCAGGAAATCCCTATGTCCACTCGTAAAAAAACACAAACTAATCGTAATTACTTAGTCAAATGCACATGCCCAAGTTGTTCAAAAGATTCAGAACATAGTTTTAGTCGTGTCCAAAAAGGTTCTCAACTTGTCTGCCCGTTTTGCAGTACTTTGTTCAAGTCATTAAAATGATGCAGATGCCTTCTTGCAGATAGGATGAGCGTTAAATTAATTAAACGCCCTCACATATAACAATGTTTTTAGGCAAATAAAAACTCAAAGCAATGATGCTGCTGTAGACCGTCTGAGCATAAGCGCTCTTTACTGTTTATGCAGCCCATTAACGGTTACTTTTATACTATGCATACGGGAGGTCTGCGCTTCTGCACACCTGTAAAGATGTAAAAGTTACCAGCCTGATTTTAAAAGGTTTTTCCTCCAGAAAAGCTTACAATTCTACCTTCTCAGACCTAACGCCTTAGCTATATTGCCGATCGCGTATATCTATTTATCACAAAGTATTACTTTAGAAGCAGCGGGACCTTTGTTACCGTTATAAATTGTGTACTCCACCTTCTGTCCTTCAAACAGGGTTTTAAAATGATCGCCCTGAAGTTCCGAAACATGAACAGAGATATCTTTGCTTCCATCAAGCGGAGAGATGAAACCAAAACCTTTGTCTTCCTTAAACCATTTTACCAAGCCTCTGATTCTTGAGGACATAATTACTCCAATTTCACATGATGAAGGGAACAACAAACGTATAGACTAAAAAAAGTATCAGCGATAGTACCTGGTAATGAGGACTGGCCGATAAAATGTTTACGTTTGCTGTATATCGAAATGATGAGTTCATTAAGGCATGGACAGTGATAATAAGCAAAATATTCTTTGCCGTTCGACTCTCCCGGTATTGTAGCAGTCAACTTATCTTTTAGCTGGCTGGAAATATTTTCAGAGTAGCGGGCTGCGATAGAAAAGCCCGACAGCGACCAAAATCAGCCTACGAGATCAGCAACCAGTACGGTAATCGGTACATGTACAAAGGTTTTAACGAAATGAAGGTATAGACAAGAAACCATGCAGGCCAAGTGTCAGGCATTTTGACCGATTTCACCTTTCATGACCTTAAGGCTAAAGGGATTTCAGATTACGAGGAGATAGTCGAGATAAACAGCTTTTTTCTGGACACAAGACTTAAGGACAGGTGCTCATCTACGACAGAAAGGTCAAACTTTGACCGACACTGAACGCCCCTTTACCGGAGAATATTCCAAGTAATTCCAAGTGTGATGTGTGTCCTTGAATGATGGGGCTGTAAGTGTTTGAATTGTGGCGGAGAGAGGGGGATTTGAACCCCCGGTAGAGTTGCCCCTACTCCGGTTTTCGAGACCGGTCCATTCAGCCGCTCTGGCATCTCTCCGTTTTGGCGGTTGCCATAATGCCAGGTAATTTGGCATTTTAACAGACCCCGTTCCGTCAATTTCGTTCAAGTGACGAGTTTGCGAGCAAAACGATGATTAAGTGGCCCTGGAAAGAGCAAGAAACAACCCGGAATGATGACTGGCCGTGGGATGACGCCCTGGCAATTCCTCTTCTGGTGAATCTCACTGAGCAAGAACAAGCCAGACTTATCGCGCTGGCTGAGCGTTTTTTACAGCAAAAAAGGTTAGTTGCACTGCAGGGACTTGAACTGGATCCGCTAAAAAGTGCGCGTATTGCTCTGCTTTTCTGTTTGCCCATTCTGGAATTGGGTATCGAGTGGCTTGATGGTTTTCATGAAGTTCTGATCTACCCTGCCCCGTTTGTCGTGGATGATGAATGGGAGGATGACATTGGATTGGTGCATAATCAACGCGTTGTTCAGTCCGGGCAAAGCTGGCAGCAGGGTCCAATTATCCTGAACTGGCTCGATATTCAGGACTCCTTCGATGCCTCGGGTTTTAATCTGATTATCCATGAAGTGGCGCACAAGCTGGATATGCGTAATGGCGATCGGGCCAGCGGTATTCCGGCGATCCCGCTGCGGGATATCGCTGGCTGGGAACACGATCTGCATGCTGCTATGAATAACATTCAGGATGAAGTCGACCTGGTGGGTGAAACCGCTTGCAGTATAGACGCCTATGCTGCGACCGATCCTGCCGAATGTTTTGCCGTGTTATCTGAATATTACTTCAGTGCACCCGAATTATTTGCGCCTCGTTTTCCTGCACTATGGCAGCGTTTTTCCCAGTTTTATCGGCAGAATCCCCTGCAACGACTACGCGATAACCGGGAAGATGAGAATAATCGCTCATCGAATGTGCATTAATACTGCATTTTGAGGATTAATTAACCAATTGAAATGACGTGCTAATTTTACTGTTGACACGTCATGGTGAGGTCAGTAATATGCGCCTCGTTCACACGATTCCTCTGTAGTTCAGTCGGTAGAACGGCGGACTGTTAATCCGTATGTCACTGGTTCGAGTCCAGTCAGAGGAGCCAAATTCTTGTTTTCGTGCAGCTTCATTAATACCTGTATGGTTTTAATACAACAGCTTAGCGTGAAAACTTCTTCCGATGCATTTTGATCTTATCCTCCGCATCGGAAAAAATTGGTGGTCAAATCTGGGGTCCGGTTAGTTTTACTATGGAGTGACCCCATATGCCTCTTACTCTTACTGACACCAAAATCCTCAGTCTCAAACCATCTGATAAACCCTTTAAGATCTCTGACTCTCACGATCTGTATCTTCTGATTAAACCGGGCCGACTCACGTCACTGGTATCTCAAGTATCGTAGTGACGGCAAAGTGAAAAGAGAAAAAGCAGTGCGAAGAGATCCATGCGGCGATTGTGATCAGTGCTCACAATCGCCGGACCGCTTTTCGGCAGTCTCTCACGAGATTTAACAAGCAGACCCAGCCACCGCCACAGCCACAGCCAGACAGCTCTATTCGAAAATGAAACGTTACCAGAAACGTTTTCTGAGTGCGGTTTCAATCTCGATATCAACGCAGTAGAACTGTAAAATCACCCACACGGCATCGACCAACGCCTCGGTCAACGCCGGATAATCATCATTAATGATGGTGTTGATTTGCTCGACGGATTCATCAAGATATTCCTGAATACTCTCTTCAAATTCCTCTTTGGTCGCTTGATTGCGAAAAAAGCTGAAGGTATCCAGTTTTTCAATTAACAGATCGAGTTGTTCTTCAATACCGTTTAACTGCGCAGGCGTGACGTCAGGATCACGGGCGATCAGTGTAAAAAAGCTCTGCACTTTGGCTTTAAGTTCGATAATCGTCGGAAGATGAAGTTTATCCGATGCCGCACTGCTGGCCTCTGGTCCGGTTTTTGTTACGAACGGCTGTGGTTCTCCTGCCCCGACGCCAGCTTTAACTTCGGTATGGGGTAAGGCTGGCTCGACTACTTCGCTTTCTTCTTCAGTTGGGAGTGACGTAACCTCTTGCGCCGTTTCGCCGTTGATATATTGGCGTAGACGACGGTGGAAATAGCTCTCCGGCTCTGCAAAGACAAGCGCGTGTTCACGTTGTGCCTGGCTATACGGCACCATCTGGAGAAGTGCTTCAAATATCTCTTTATGATCCAATTCGATTGCCGCCACGAGTGGACTGTTACCACGGCAATTCTCTACGGCCAGGTCAGCACCATACTGCTGTAATAACTTCAGGATCCGCACAGCCGTGGATTCAAAACGGGGAAATTCATTTGAGACACCGCCGGTGACGGCGCACAGGGCAGGTGTGAAACCCTCACCATTCTTCACATGCGGGTTTGCCCCTTGCTCCAGGAGCAGTTCGACACAGGATTGAGCACCGTAGTAACAGGCGCACATCAACGGTGTAAATCGTTCATCGACTGAAAACTCTTCGAGTTTTGCGCCATGTTGTAACAGCAACTGAACGGTTTGACGCCGTATTGGGCCGGTTATTGCGTCTATAGAGTAGGTAGAAATCGCTTTATGTAATATCGGCGAGTTATCGAAACCACAATGGGTATGAATATCGCCCCCTTGGTTAATCAGCCATTCAAGGAGTTGACTGCGGCAAGAAATAGCCGCGGCTGAGACAAAGTTAGTATCGTAAATATTGGTCAGGTTTAAATCGAGTCCCTTAGGTAGCAAATACTCCATCACCTGAATGATCGTTTCTTGATCTTCTTTCCATGAACCACGCTGGGTGATAGTCAGTAAGGTCGGTTCTTCCACAGCACCAAATTTCTTATTGATATCGAGACCATACTGTAAAAAGAGATCGAGAAACTGGGGTAAAAACGTTCTGTTTTTTACCATGGGGAAGACCAGTAATCGTAAATTTGACCAAATCAACATCTCATAGGATTCACCTGTATTGACAAATTCACTATTGGGGTCAGCGCCATATTTAAGTAACAGCTCAAGAGCCTGATAGATGTAGTCACGTTGATCGGGGTCAGTATATTTGTCATTGTCCAGGTACTGGCTGATCAACGGTGCCTGGTAAGATTCTGGTGGCGTCATCTTATAGATGCGATTGATATCGACGGTCACCTTAAGCAGTTTCTCGACAATTCTCAAATCAAACTTAGATTTCAGTGCCGCATAGACCAGACTTTTGGCGCGTGAATCGGCTTTCAGTTGTGGCAAATTGTCGAGTAAATATTCGCAGAAGTCCTGTGCGTTGGCATAAACGCACAATTCCAACAAATTGGCGTCATCCCAAAAACTGCTATCATTGGCCATAATGTAGCGTTCTTTTTTAAAGTCAGGAAACCGTTTCACCAACGGCGCAAAGGTTTCAAGCCCCCAAAACTCACTCGCAAAAATAATATTTTCGATTAGCGCAGACGCTTCGATATCCAGCGCAATATCTTTATTTATGATATGTATAAAAAGGTCTTTACTTCTTTCAGAATATAATATCTCCAGCGGAAGATTAAATTCACCATTGGTCCAAAAACTCACAGGCTTATTGATATCTAAATGAGCGTCAAGCAGAAGGTCAATCATATCTCTGCGTTGATAATCCTGGTAGGTATACTGTGGCTCGGGGTGATAAAGGTAATTAAGCCAACAATTATTGTAGCGATTTTGATAATAAAGATCGGCACCTAAAGTGAGGTAAAACCTCACCAACGCCGTATTATTAAACTCAATAGCTGAATGAAAGGCGCTAAAACCATTGCACTCAATTTTCGCCCCTTTATCGAATAAGTATTGTACCAGGGAGATATCTGACTCGGGACTGCGTGAGAGAGGAACCAGAACGTTACAAGGGGAAATATCGGGATCAATAAAATTGATATCCCCTCCATTAGCAAGGTACGTCTCAATTTTTTGTATTTTTTTAGAGGTGGATAGTTTGCTGTCTAAGCAAATTTTCCGTAGCGTGAGTTTACTATCCTTAAAAATCCAGTTCAGCATAAAATTCCTTATCAGGGGCTAATAATCGCAGACGTTCACACACTTTAGTCAATCGTAATTCAGGTCAATCTCGTTGAATTTATTGTCGCGATTCTGAATCACGCGCATCAACCAACGCCATTAACAACGGTCCCGCCTTTTCCAGTCCTTTTAATCCATCCTTAATCCAGACCCCTTTCCCACGCCAGGCCAACCGCGCAGCATGATCAAACTGGTCATAGTCCACCGGATACACCAGCGCCGGAATATTCTTTTGCAAGCAATGCCACATTATTCCTGCACCACCATGGTGAATGACCGCATCATAGTGCGTTAGCCAGTCATCGTAGTTCACCCAGGATACACGGTAGACATTGTCCTGCCGCTGCGATTCCGCTGCACAATGATGTCCATCAGTGAAATGAAAAACCCACTCGGGCAACGTACTTGCTAGCGCGATAACAGCTTGCATTACCGCATCTTTATGCCAGTCCAGATGTGTACCGAGCGTCACCAGCACATGGCGTTTATTTACTTCAAAGGGTGGTGCAACGCCTTGCGATGGCGGCGTGTAGAGCGCCGGGCCGGTAAAACTAACCGCAGCGGGCCAGCGACGCGGGAATTCGAATGTTTCTTCGCTTAGTGCCAGTATACGCAGCGGCGAGTAAGTGCTTTCGCTGCCATCCTGCCGGTACAGGCGCGTGATACCGGTCTGGCGAATAACGTCGCGAAATAGCCAGAACACGGCCAGTTTGAACAGTCGCACCTTTTTACGCTGGAGCGCGTGCCACCCATGCTGAATCGCGTTCTGCGCGGGCATTAACCCGCCGCAATACGCAGGAGCGCCATCGGTGGTTTCCAGCACACAGGGTGACGGCAGACTACTCCACCAGGGGATATCCAACCTGCGACAAACTTCGCCGACAATGGGCAGTGTAAAGTCCGCTATCGCCAGATCCGGCGTACCTTCGCGCAGCCACAGATGTTCCAGTTCATCGGCAAAATTTTTCAATAACCCCACCACGTGGCGAAACTGCCGATACAGCCGCAGCGGATGGGAGCCAACCGCATATTTCGGATTCACCACCTCCAACAGCGGCGTATCGTAATCACCATGCAAAGACAGCCCCATCAGCCCCGCCGCCGCAACAGAAGTAGCCACGCCGTGCGTGCTAATAATCCGCACCTGATAGCGTTCAGACAGCGCCCGCCCCATCGCCAGCACCGGATGTAAATGACCGGAAAACGGCGGTGCCAGCAAATCAATGCGGGTGACACCCGCGGGGATCAGATCAAATAAACGCTGCATCTACGCCCCCTGTTTGCCTGTATCAGCAATAAACCGCCGACACAGCGCCGCCAGTTGCGGCTGTTCAAGATAATTCATATGGCTGCAGGCAATGCGTTGGTCTGCCTGGCGAAACCAGCAACGAGAAATACAGTCCTGATCGCCTTGTACCAGCAAGTGATGGCAGTCCGGTCGGCGGCCCGCCACCGGTCCAAAAGCAAAAACACTGACGCGCGCCAACCACTCTGGCAGTAAGTGCAGTTGGTTAAACAGTTCCAGTCCGCAACTGCCGGAAAGCAACAACGTATGGCTTGCTGACGCCAGCATCTCCAGCGCCTGTTGTCGGTAGCGCAGGGCAAAGCTGACGTGCTGCGCGCCAAGGTATTCCCGCGCATTGTTGACACTGGCGCGCAGCAGGCCGGTTGCCAGCCATGGCACGGACTGTACGGTCCACGGAAAATTCACATCCACGTGCTGATGGTGGCCGACGACCTGCTGTATAAACGTTGCCTGTGCGGGACTGAGCGAGCAGTTATCCGCACGGCTACGGCCAGTAATAAAGGCAATCTGCAAATCCGGCTTTATCATAGCGACGTAAACCAATCATTGCTGAAAATACGATACCGCCGCGAGCGCCAGTAAATAGTCCGATTCACCAGCGCATTCAGCAAATGGAAAGGCTGAAGTAACTCAGAGAGCAACGACAACAATGGATGCGAGGGGATCTCCACCGCGACCGCACGCTGAACGTAACGCATCGCCAGATGGCGTATTGCTAATACCCCCAGCAGCAGAGCCGTTTGGGTCGCACCACCAAAGGCCAGAATCACCAGTGCCCACAGCAACAAAGGGTGTAGCCCCTGCAACAGAAAAATAGCCAGATTGATTGCCGCACCACGCAACTGCCCCACCGTCGAGGCCAGTACACTTTCCAGTGCAGGATCGCCGCTGAGGATGGGCTGCATGACCATGACCGTATGCAGATCGCCGCCACGCGGCAAACGCAACACCCCACCACCGCGCTGCAGTTGCTGCAATATGCGTGGAACGATGGTGTTATCGTGCGGACCAAACAAACCACGAGGGCGCAGTAGCACAAAGGTAGTGGCGGGGAAACGGGTGACGGCACCGCTAATTTCCTGCTCCGCCTGAAATTTGCTGTTGGCGTAATGGCTGGAAAAAGCGCGCGCACGGTAGCTTTCCGGCAGAATGTAATGATGCTGAAAATCAAAGTAGACCGCAGGGGTCGAAATATGGATAAAGCGCGGTATCTGGGCATGTCCGGCGGCCTGCGCCAACACGCGGGTTGCCAGCACATTGGCGAGGAAAAATTCCGCCTGTTTGCCCCAGGGCGAGGATTTGGCGGCGCAGTGCCACACCGCGTCACAGCCAGTCATTAACCGAATACAGTCATTTTGACGGGCTTGCGTCAGATCCAGCGGGATAAAATGCGCACCGACCTGCGCCAGTTGTAGCGCCTGTGCCGCCAGTCCCGCCTGGCTGTCGTGCAAAGAGGCGTGATAACGATGAACAATACCACAACGTTTTTCCACATAACCCACCGCTTTGCCGAATCTGCTATCCAGTTCGGCAGAGGTGACGCACGTTGACGGTAAGGCAATTCCTGTCGCGATAATCTTGCACTTTGTGACAGACGAGTCAGAGTGTGTTTTTTCCATAAAACCAACTGTTGTCTTATTCCATAGAACATTATTACTTAATCAATTCCAAATTACCCGGGCTGATTTTACTGACTCAAGCGCGGAAGAACCGGAGCGTACACGTAGTACGTGAGGATTCTGAGCACTGCCCAGGTTCGAAATGGCAAGCAAAATAGTCCTAATGGAATAGGCTCTAAGCGGGCTTTTTTTTATATCTGATAATCAATCATTACTTCATCATCTGGCTCCATCGCTTGTCGCTTGATCTCCTCCACGGATAACCCTGCATTGCATAACTCGATGAATCGCCAAACGTAATTACGTTGTAATTGACCGCGTTTCAAGCCAAGCCAGACAGTATTGGCATCGAATAAATGCCGGGTATCAAGACGGGTGAGCGTCCCCTCTTCCTGTTCACCGCTGGATTGCTCCGCCACCAGCCCAATGCCCAGTCCCAGCGCCACATAGGTCTTGATCACATCAGAGTCCTGCGCGCTGAGGATAATATCTGGCAGTAATCCTTTGCGGGCAAATGCCTCATCAATACGTGAACGCCCGGTGATGCCCTGGCGGTAAGTAATAAGCGGCCAGCGAGCAATGGCCTCCAGCGTCAGCGGGGACGTCAGGACTAGCGGATGATCGTGAGGTACGAGCAGGCTGTGATGCCAACGAAACCATGGAAAAGCCACCAATAGGGGATCGCTGCTTAACCGCTCGCTGGCAATACCGATATCTGCCCCACCATTTTGCAATAGTGCGTCGATTTCCTGCGGCGTGCCCTGAATTAACTCCAGGCGAACTTCAGGGAAGAGTTCGCGAAACGCTTTAATCACCGCAGGCAGGCTATAACGTGCCTGCGTATGGGTAGTGGCAATCGTCAGCACTCCGGAAGTGTCATTGGTAAACAGATCGGCAAGTCGGCGAACATTGCTGGCTTCATTGAGAATACGTTCAGCGATAACCAGCAGGGCTTTACCCGGTTCGGTCATACCAAGCAGGCGTTTACCACGGCGGATAAATATTTCGATACCCAGTTCATCTTCAAGCTCGCGAATATGGCGGCTTACCCCCGATTGCGAGGTATAAAGGATATTCGCGACCTCCGTCAGGTTGTAATCCTGACGTGCCGCTTCACGGATGATTTTAAGTTGCTGGAAATTCACTCTACACTCCGGATACATCAGACATTACGCTATTGTTAAAGTCTGATGACCGGCATAACAAATAATAAAAACCTGCATCTTATTCCTGCACGGAATAAGGTTTAACTCACTAACTGCAGTTCACGGTTTTCCAGTGCCGGGCTACCGACAAGCGACAACAGGATCTCTTTCACCGCCTGAGCCTGAGGCGATAAACTCCCCCTGGCCGACACGTTCAACGATAACGGCAAACTCATCGATGGGGTGGTAATACGCGCCATCCAGCCATTTGCCGCATTGCAGAGTGAACGAGCAGCGGACTCCGGTAAAACAGTCACCCCCATGCCACTGGCAATCGCTGCGGTTAAGGTGGAAATAGACTCAATTTCCCCAATCACTTTGGCCGTTAAACGGCGTAATGAAAATGCTTCATCTACACGTAAACGCACCGCGCTGTAATCCCGGGGAAGAAACAGATTCATCTGGGCTACAGCGGCTAAATCAACACTTTGCCCTGGACAATCTCGTGTGCCGACAAGGAAAAGATCCTCTTTTAGCAATGGCTGGCTAGTAATACCTGCGATCGGAGAACGTTCGTAGAGTACGGCCATGTCGAGCTGACCACTGAGCAACTTTTCGTTTAGCGCCGCTCCACTGTTCTCATGCAGGTAGATCAATACCTCTGGCAGTTCGGCGCGCACGGTCTGTAATAACGGCATGGTGATAGATGACGCTGCCGTCCCGGGGGCAAGGCCAATAGACACCTGGCCGCTCAAGGTCTGTCCGATATTACTGACGGCAAGCTGCGCCTGCTCGCACTGCCGCAAAATCGTGCGGGCGTGGGTATAAAGCACCTTTCCAGCGTCAGTCGGTGTCACTCCGCGCTTAGTACGAATCAGCAACTGTTGATCCAGTTCGCCTTCCAGCGTAGCAACCTGTTGGCTCAACGCGGGTTGCGCAATATGCAACACTTCCGCTGCCTGGGTCAGGCTACCAATATCGACGATTTTTACGAAATATTTCAGCCGTCTGAAGTTCATTTTGCCTCCTGTCGGAATACCAGAACCCGTGCTGGCAGTCATGTTCATCAGGTTTGCAAAATGCTTGCCAGTTTCGAGTGAGTACGGGCCACAGCGCTCAGTGCCCGTAAAACAAGGCCTGGAGGTCAATGATAAATATTCTTTACCTTGGCAGCCGTCTTTTCCTCTGCCCCACCACTTGCTGTGGCGCACCAGAATAGGGCAACAATCTAAAAAGCGGGAAAGATCGCCGCTTTGTTGATTTTGTCAGCAAACAAACTCGCAATTGCATTTACCCCTTTGACAACACCCGCGCCCCTCGCTAATATGCGCCTCGTTCACACGATTCCTCTGTAGTTCAGTCGGTAGAACGGCGGACTGTTAATCCGTATGTCACTGGTTCGAGTCCAGTCAGAGGAGCCAAATTCTTGTTTTCGTGCAGCTTCATTAATGCCTGTATGGTTTTAATACAACAGCTTAGCGTGAAAACTTCTCCTGATGCATTTTGATTTTATCCTCCGCATCGGGAAAAATTGGTGGTCAAATCTGGGGTCCGGTTCGTTCTATTATGGAGTGACCCCATATGTCTCTTACCGACACCAAAATCCGCAGTCTCAAACCATCTGATAAACCCTTTAAAGTTTCCGATTCCCACGGGCTGTATCTCCTGGTCAAACCTAGCGGTTCACGTCACTGGTATCTCAAGTACCGTATTAAGGGTAAAGAATCCCGTATTGCACTCGGCGCCTACCCAGTCATCTCCCTCTCAGACGCCCGTAGTCAACGTGAAGGTATTCGCAAAATGCTGGTACTGAACATCAATCCAGCAGAGCAGCGAGCAGCTGAACGCAGTTCTCGTATACCAAAGAAAGTGTTTAAAAACGTGGCACTGGCGTGGCATAAGAGCAATAAAAAATGGTCACAGAACACCGCTGACCGTCTGCTCGCCAGCATGAATAATCATATATTCCCGGTCATTGGTACGATGTCAGTTTCAGAACTGAAACCCCGTCACTTCATCACTTTATTAAAAGGAATTGAGGAAAAGGGTCTACTGGAAGTTGCATCCCGTACACGCCAGCACCTCCGGAATATCATGCGCTACGCCGTACATCATGGATTAATCGATTTTAATCCGACAGCAAACCTTGACGGCGTGACGGCTCCACCAGTAAAACGTCACTACCCCGCTCTACCACTGGAGCGTCTTCCTGAACTGCTTGAGAGCATTGAGAGTTTTCAGCAGTGCCGTGAACTCACCCGCCTTGCCATCCTGCTAACACTGCATCTGTTCATTCGCTCGAGTGAATTGCGTTTTGCCCGCTGGCATGAAATTGATTTCGGAAACCAGGTCTGGACAATACCCGCCACGCGCGAAGCTATTGAAGGAGTGCGTTACTCTGGTCGTGGAGCCAAAATGAGCAGGCCTCATATCGTCCCCCTCTCACATCAGTCGATCGCGATTCTGAAAAAGATTAAGAATATCTCAGGAGATAATGCACTCGTGTTCCCCGGGGACCATAACCCGTATAAACCCATGTGTGAAAATACAGTGAACAAGGCACTACGCCTGATGGGCTGGGACACGAAAATGGAAATCTGCGGTCACGGTTTCAGGACAATGGCATGCAGTGCCCTTATGGAATCCAGTATATGGTCACAGGATGCTGTTGAACGGCAAATGAGCCACCAGGAACGTAACTCCGTACGTCAGGCATATATTCACAGAGCAGAGCATCTGGAAGCAAGAAAGGCGATGATGCAGTGGTGGTCGGATTATCTGGATACTTGCCGCAAATGCTATGTACCGCCCTACATACTGGGGAGAGGAAAAACGACGCTTCTAGCTGGCTAGTGATTTAATAGTCTTGATAAATCAAAGCCGTATCAGTGCAGACTGATGCGGCTTTTTTGCTTTCTCCAGCAAAAAGCAAAAACGCTGCGTCGTAGATTCACTTGGCGCATGCGGGTTATTCAATCAGAACGACATATTATAATTTTTAATACCAGTAGCTTCGTAAAGCCCGACTGGGCTTAAATCATAATCGCCCATTTCTCGTTCTCACCGCGACATTGGCTACCTTTCACAATGCAACAATAAATGATTCTTTCTGTATTCCGTTGTGTTCAAAATGACAACGTTTGACGGGGACGTGGAAATAATCGGCGAGGAGAGATTCTTGTAAGACACTCTGTGTAGTTCCAAAACAGTAACTATCTTTGCCCATTAGCAGACATTTATCTGCAATGTTATTTGCATGATTGATGAAGTGCGTATTCAGGATAATAGTAACATTTTTCTCCCGCGACAACGTGTGCAACCAATTGATAATGAGATACTGATTATTAAAATCAAGATTTGATTCAGGTTCATCAAGCACAAGGATGTCCGGCTCTGAGACCAGCGCCTTCGCGATATAACACATCTGTAGCTCACCTCCACTTATCTGGTTAACATCTTTGGTTGCAAGATATGAAGCACCAAGACCCGACAATATTTGCGCCGCTTTTTCGATATCCCTCTCTCCAGGAGATGCCAGCATTCCGCCCCGTAACGGGCATCCAAAGGAGATGAAATCGAGTACGTTGTAAGAAAAGTGAACACGTTTGGCCTGCGGAACATACGCCATATGAGCTTTCCGGTTTCCCACTCGGCCAATATGACATGAACCACTAACCGGCTGATACAGACCGGTAACCGTTTTAAGCAATGTTGTTTTACCAACACCATTCGGTCCTAGTACGCACAGTACTTCACCTTCATCAATGGAGAAGCTGATATTGTTAAAGGCGGTTTTACTCTTTTTGAACGCGAACGTCAGATTATTCACTTCGATCATATCGGTTACTCATGATGAACAGTACAGCAAATAAAGGCGCACCAACCAGAGCAGTAAGTATTCCAATGGGGATCTCTGCGTAAGTCAGGGTCCTGGCAATGTTGTCGATGACCAATAAAAACAACGCACCACATACAGCCGAAGCCGGGATCAGCTTGCTATGGTTGTACCCGACCAGCGTTCTAACCAGATGCGGGATAACCAGACCAACCCAGCCCACCACGCCAGCGATGGTGACTGATGCTGCCACCAAAATTGAGGCTGTGATTAGCAAAACTGTATTCAACAATTGTGGGTTCATTCCAGCAATTTTGGCCTCATCATTTCCCAAAGACAAAACATTGATTTTCCATCGAAGTTTGTAGATAACCAGATAACAAATGATGTATAGCGGGATGAGTCCATAAACCTGCTCTTTGACCAGAGAAGCGAAACTCCCCATAAGCCAGAAGACGATAGCCGGGAGTTCGTCCTGTGGATCGGCAACATATTTAATGATTGATACAAAAGACATAAACACCGAAGCCACTATGATGCCCGACAGGATAGTCGTGAGCTCCCCATTGTTTTTCTTGAAATGGCAAAGTCCCATCACGCATAAAAGGCTGAAAATGCCAAAGAAGAAAGAGGAAAAAGCGCTGAGTTGTAGTGGAAAACCTAGCAGTATCCCAAGTGCTGCGCCGAACGCTGCGGCGGAAGATGTACCGAGCACATCCGGGCTAGCCAGTGCATTTCGCAACACCGCTTGATACGTCACGCCTGCTACTGATAGCCCTGCCCCTACCATCATGACGGCAATAATCCTTGGCAACCGTAGATTGCATATAACCGAGAATCCTGCGCTCAAACAACGGTGACCATTATCATGTAATACCTCCGTCATTATTTCGGGGAAAGATAATGTATAGCGACCTATGAACAAAGAAATCATAGCCACAATCAGTAACAATACGATTGAAATCCACATTAGCATGCGGTATTTTTGTCTTTCCTGCATAACTAACCTTTAAAAATAAAAACCTATGCGCCGAATTACTTTATTACCGCTGTCTTAACTCATCGGTTAATAGAGCGTCCGGAATTTCATAATCAAACACTTTTTTATAGTGTAACCGCGTTGCAACTTTCAATTCTGCATCTGTTATATAGTCAGGGTTAAATTTATTAATCATAAACAATGGTAATAGCGAAGTCTCAGCAGACAATCCTCCCCAATTATGTAGTCCTACGGGTGTAGAAAATATCTTCCCATCTTTGAATGCTTTAACATTATGCCAGTCTTGCCCGGGATTTTTATTATTAAGAATATCCTTCGCGCTACCAAAGACCACAAATACAACATCGGGATCCCACTGAATTATTTGCTCCATTGAAACATTAATGTACCTGCCAGCATCCCCTTTTACCACCAGATCACTTGCTACATTTTCCATCCCCGCCATCTTAAGATAGGTATCACCATATGTTTTCGGCCCACTCACCTTGAGCTCTTTCCCATCACTCTGCTCAAGATATAATGCCCGAATATGTTGTGATTTGATCTTCTCGGCATATGGTTTTGCCTCATTGAGGCTTCTCTTCCATGCATCCGAAAATTTGTGACTGTGAGGTAAACCAAGCGTCTGGTTAAATTCGTTTTCCCAATACGTTTGCGTTACTACTGGCTCAAATTTCGTGTCACCACCAGCATCAAGATTAATAGTTGGGATCCCTGCCCGCTCCAGATTATCATTCTGATTTTTACCATAATAGTAAATAATATCTGGTTGTAAATTTAGTAAGGATTCCATATTTACAACATAGTCTTTATTAATAAAGTCAGTAGTGATACGGTCGATATCTGGCTTCATATCCTTGAGAAGTTTCATGTTTGAATGCAGAAAAGCCCAAGGTCCTACGCCCACAACATGTTTATATGCCAAATCATTTGCCATAATTACACCAAAGGGGCAATTACCGGTGATAATAATACGGTTGAATTTTATGGGTATTTCTTCAGTATTTTTCATATTTTGGTCATTTATCGTCTTACTCACCTCACTACTATTGGCATAGCTTGCCGTTGATAATAATATTATCGATGATATGAATAATGAGAATAATATTTTTCCATTAAGCATACTTAGCACCTCAATGAGTTAAATGAATTGTAATTTAATAGCATCACATGATTATTTTATTGAAAGACTTATATTACTTTCTTAACAAAACCAACGTCATGAGAAGCAGATTTATAGCGGAGATAACTCACCGCCAGAGACATAAATGAGAACAATGCTCCGGCGGAAAGACTAATATTTGTTACATTACGCCCAAAGTTATTAAAGAAAAACGCCACCAGCACAGAACCAATAATCTGCCCAATCAGACGTGAACTGCCTAATAATCCGCTGGCAATACCGCTATTTTCATGTGGGACCGAAGTCATAATGAGAAAATTATTAGGGGACTGGAATAGTCCAAAACCAAAACCACAAATAGCGATCCGCCAGAGGATCTGCAGATTCGAGGGTTGTACGGGCAGCCATGTCATTAAAAGAGTGCCTATCAAAAGTAGTAATAGTCCGGTAAATGCTACCAGGTTGGGCTCGAACTTTTTGATTAGTTCACCCGCGACCAATGACGTCAACATTGTCGCCAGCGGCCATGCCGTTAACAGCATGCCAATTTCAACGACATTGCGGTTTAATACATTATGAAAATAAAATGGTAAGGAGACATATGCCAGTAACTGCGTACTATATGATAACAAAGACATTAATAACGACAGAGAAAATGTCCTGTTGCGAAATATCGCAACCGGGATCAAAGCATCAGTAATCTTTCTTTTTTGATTCAGATACAAAGTGATTGCCAGCACGACTAGAATAATCGAGCTTGGGATAACGTCTAACACGTTGTTCCTCGCCAGACCCAGCATCATCGTTGAAAACGAAGCGAACATCAGGAAAACCAGCAACGCACCCGCTTTATCAAACCGGTTTTCGGTACGTTGCGTCGATTTGAACGATACAATACAGAGCAGCAATGAAATACAAGCGATCGGTACATTAATAGAAAACAACCAGTTCCAGTTCGCAACTGACATAATAGCTGAAGCAATTGACGGGCCCGCCGCTGCGGAAACAGAGACCACCATTACATTAATCCCCAATCCACGACCTAACAACCGGGCAGGATAGATCTCTTTAATCAACACCGCATTCACACTTAGAATGGCCGCAGCCCCAAAGCCCTGAATGACGCGAAAAGCCGTCAGCATCATCAGTGTTTCAGAAAGTGCACATCCTAACGAGGAAAGCGCAAAAAAAATCACTCCAAGAATAAAAATACGTTTGTTACCTATTTTGCCTCCCAATGCAGCGAATACCAGCAATGAAGCGACCACAGCAAACTGGTAAGCATTGATTATCATGATGGATGCAGCTTCTGAGACGGCAAAATCTTTGCCAATAACAGGTAAGGCAACATTTGCGATAGTGCTGTCCAGCATCGCAATCACAGTACTAAGTGATACAGCCAGCACAGCACCAATGTTGAGTTTTTCTTCTTTGATATGTTCAGTTGACATAATTCCTCCCCAGAATAAGTCATCGAATAATGGATAGACTCATTCTAAATCTCGGTACACCCTCAATTGTTACGTTATAACATAACCAATAGTAATGAGAATAATTATCTTTTGAAAGGATCTATATCAATATGTTTCCAGCAGGACTCCATTGTCCTGTTTGATAATTCAGGATTTAAAGTAAACAAATGGGACAAGGGCTAATCAGCAGTGCTCTTGCAGATTACGATCATACTTGGACGCCTGATGTCATCATGATTCAAGCGATGAGAGGTAGTGATGGGTATTAAAAATCTAATTTATCAATACATTGGGAGCCTCGTGATTTTCCAATGATTAATATTAAGTAACCCGAAGCAACAAAAAATAACATTCAAGTCCTCGACCTTAAATAATTTATAACGTTATAACATAACAAATTATTCAGCATGAGGCGTCAACATTGAACACCAACATTACCCGGCGAAAACTTATTCTTACTGGTTTAGCGGCCCTCGCAGCCAATACACTGGCTATACCGCTGACATATGCACATATGCGACCTCAGCTAAGTCATAAGCATTCCTCCCTCCCAACAAATGGGCGTAGCAAATTTACGATAATGCTAGATCCTGGACACGGGGGTATTGATTCCGGCGCAGTGGGTTGTGAAGGATCTCTGGAAAAACATGTAGTACTGGATATAACCTTTAAGATAAAAGCCATTCTCAATAACCACGGTATTAATGCACTACAGACGCGATCGGATGACACATTTATTCCACTATACGATCGCGTACAGATTGCCCATGCACACAAAGCCGATCTATTTATGTCCATTCACGCCGATGGTTTCGCAAGTCCTGCAGCCCATGGCGCTTCCGTTTTTGCACTTTCAACACGGGGAGCCAGCAGTGCTATGGCAAGGTATCTATCCAAAAGTGAGAATGCTGCTGATAATATTGCTGGAAAACAAATCATTCACAGAGACAAGTATCTCGACAAAATCATCTTCGATCTGGAACAGACTGAAACCATCAGGGAAAGTCTTTTACTGGGATCACATTTAGTTCACCACATTTCTCCTGTCCACCATATGCATTCAAACCATACAGAACAGGCAGCTTTTGCTGTACTTAAATCACCCTATATCCCATCTGTCCTGGTTGAAACCTCTTTTATTACCAACCCACAGGAGGAAAAATTATTAGGCACAACGGCATTCCGCAACAAAATTGCATCCGCCATTTCTAATGGCATCATCAGTTATTTTAGCAACAAACAAAACGCTTCAGCATAACGATAATAATCTCATTCTATTGGATTTAAGCAATGAGCATATGTCGCGGTAAATTGTCCACCCTGCCACCATTCAGATGCTGAGCCATCTTTAGGGATGTTTATCATGACATTGCATTACCTACGCTATTATTTTATATCAATCACACTACTCTTTTCACCCTACTCTTTAGCAGTCAACGTTCTTAACCAGGACGGTAAAAATCTCGATTTTTATGGCACTATTATTGCGAGACGTTTTACCAGTAATAACATCAAAGATGATGGCGATCGTAGCTATCTCTATTTTGGGTTGATTGGGAAGCATGACCTTACCCACAACTGGCAAACCTATGCTCACTGGGAATATACGGTTAGTGCATCAGATGCCAGCAGAAATGCAACCCGGCTAGCGTTTCTGGGTGTAGACAACCCGTACTGGGGAAGCCTGGATATCGGCCGGAACTGGGGGGTACTGTACGACGTAACCTCAATAACCGACCGCTCTCCCTTATTCAGGGAAATGTCCTATAACTACATTGACAACTTCATGCGCGGCCGAGCTCTTAATCTTATGACGTGGCGCAAAAAATTATCGGTCTTTCAACAGACTGTGAAATTAGCGATGCAATATCAGTTCAAAAGTAACAACGAAAATCGAGCCTTAAGACAACAAAACGGCAATGGTATTGGTACTTCCCTGTCCTGGTTCTTTACGCCAAAGCTCAGTGCAATTTTTGCTGCGTCATCTTCCGAGACCACATTTTCACAGCAACAAAATGCCGGTTACAAAAAAAATATTCGGACTTTCGCAGAGGGGCTCAAGTACCAGAGCAAAAAACTTTATCTGGCCACTGTTTTCACGCAGAGTAATGATGCTATCAACCCCCAACCTCGCAATAATAATACCAACGCCTTCAGCTATGAATCCCTGGCTAAATATATGCTGACCGACAAATTTCAGCCCAGCATTGGTTACACTCACCTAACGCAAACAATCGCTGGCCAACGAACCCGAGTACTGGATTATGAAGAAATAGGCTTTAGCTACTACTTCAACAAAAATATGCAGATATTTTTAGATTATAAATTTAATAACGTCAGAAATAGCCCTTCCGGGATTGACTGTGCAGATAAACTTGATACAGGGATAAGTTATCACTGGTGAAAACGTATCCAGAGTTAGATGTATTCTGACTCTGGACAACAGAACATTGTTGAAATTAACGGATAGGATATATGCCCATAAAGACCCTTTCCCTTGCATCATTGGCGACTACCACTTACAAGCTTTAAGAAGAAATATCAATAAGATAATTTATTTTTCTGAACCTCGCATGTCTATAAACGCTGAGGTATTTCTCACATTGATAGCAATCAATTAACTTATGGCATCAGATAATTGCCAAAGAAAATAAATGAAGGAAAATCACTTATGTCCTGGAATAGCAATCTCAAGCTTATGGCAAAAAACTGGTTAACAATACACGAAGCTGTGCAAGTGATTAATGAGACATTCGACACTTCAATTACAGAAAGTACAATATATCGCTGTGCACTGTATGGGCAAATAAATCTATCCATTTACTTCCAGTCTCCGGTAACATTACGAAAAATAACTAAAAATGGAGAAAAAGTAAAAATATCCTCCTTGGACAATTCAGAACTAAAGAGACTCTGCTTTCTTGATAAGCATTGTTTCAAAAATAATAGGAACCTTATCATATCTACTGAAGGTGATTACTTTTCATCTCGCAGGAATATTTTGGACACAAACCTATTTGGATTTGAATACATTATCATACAAAGATATCTAGCAGACTCGCTCAGCATGCCACTACCTGTTGATAATCCTGACACCATTAATTTTGGCATCACTGTTACGAGTGGAAATGAACTTTTCTTACTTTTCAATAAAATATCTTGGAAAGAACAAATTCAGAGCAAGATAAAATACTTATCGAATGAAACCACCTCTATAATAAAAGAGTCTTCCTTGCGGAACGAAAAGCGGGACTATGCGGATCCATGCTACTTCCCAATGCATGACTTGCCAAAAGATGCTTGTTTCGTTATCAAATGTGTTGAAATTGAGAGATTGATAGAAAAGCTAACCAGTGACAAAAACCCCAAGTTATCTCCGACGAGAATATCTACGCCCTTATCCCGGCTGTTCTGGCTAGCCTGTTATCATAATGATGATATACGCCCTCTGGTGAAACAACCCTACAAACTCTTGTCTATATTTGAGGAATGGGCAATCTCTGATGGTATCACCGATCATCTCAGCGGTGATACGCTAAAAACGGCGCTGGAGCGTGGCTCCCCTTTATCGTTTAAAACTACGGTGAAGTAGTACATCCTTCGTGTATATAGCTCTGAGATCCGTATTACGGGTGAATAATGTCGTAATACGGGTTCACTGTCTTTATCTAAACATCATTCTGTGTTCCTTTATGATAGCAATGCCATAAGCCCCTGGAGGAACAAATGCCATCTCATCAATTATTACGCCTCAGACAGGTCGAGCAAAAAACAGGTCTTAAACGCTCACAAATCTATCTGTATATGAAAGACAAGCGTTTCCCACTCTCAATAAAAATCGGCCCAGCCAGCGTAGCCTGGCTCGAGTCGGAGATTGACGAATGGATTAATCGTAAATTAGCTAACCGCTAAGATAAGAGAGATAACTTATGTTTCCCTTGCTGAATTATTACGTACTCACGGATGTAATTTATGCATTGAAGGATGGTGACTTATCTTACGGTGAAACACTTGGATTTACTCTTGAAGAAATAAACGAAATCAGTCAGTTACCACTTGATGCATTATTGAGTATCTGCCACTCTCGCGCATCATTTATTACAGTCAAAATTCACCATGACATTTTACGCAAACAGCTGGAAAGAGCACGTACTGAAACCCAGCATCATCAGCAAATTAATCGGGCGATCCGGTTAGGTGGATCTATAGCATTACTAAAGCATTATTTTGGTCTTACTTCCAACGATGTCTGTTTCAACCGCAGATTACAGGGCATATCTGTACCGTATGGACGCTCACCTCTTCCTGATGAAACCATGGATGCCACAATATGGTGCCGATGGAAGGCGTTAAAAGTGAAAAGTCCTGATGCTAATGAAGCAATTAACATCATGATGCAGATCACCGAAGAGTTAGCCTCAGAGCCCAATCCCCCCTCACTCACTGTTGTGTGTAACCGAATCACATTTTGCGAGCAGGGAAGGACAGACAGGAGGACATGATATGCCTGACGAAGTTGATCGCGACCAGGAATTCAATGAGCAACGTCTGGAGGAAATGATTGAACAAAGCCGTTTCAAACCAGCAGCAACACCTTCCCTGTATCACTGTCAGTTCTGCGGTAGACCAATTCCTGAAAAGCGGAGGCACACTCTGCCAGGAGTAACAACGTGTAGAGAATGCCAGGAAATGCTTGAACGACGTAAACGCTAATGTTAACAGTAAGACGTGCAGGGAATTAACACCTCGCACGTCTTTATATTTCACTATTAGTAAAAACACAATCACCGATTATATCTCCCCTCCCCCCCCTACACTGCTAAAGTTCATCTCCAAAAAACTCTTAGCATTTCATTTTCACTTTATCATTCCAATTTATATTAATTAAATTCATCCTGATAGTGTTTCTGCTCATCGACCTGACAGTTAGGAATTTATTCAGCCTTGGTTGAGCACCGTTCTTTAATAATTTATATCAGGCTATCACACAACCTTAATTCAGTGTGCCGCTGAATGTTCTCGCTGACCCGTTGAAATCGGAATGCAGAATTGGGATGTGACCCGTTTATTATTATTTTAATTACAGAACTATCCAGATAAAACCAAGTGACATATTTTATGTCGTTCTGGAATTTTCAACAGATACGCTGAAATAAAACATCTATCGCAAAAACATTAGTGCAGCATTTATCCGAATCAAAATTCCTGTAAAGAATATCCCATGACACTCTTTATTATGGTTTCGGCAGTCCGGCCTAAAGCGCTCACTATCTCGAAACCACATATTTAACCCTTCTAGTTTCCCTCAGCATGCATGGTTCTTTAGCTATGTACGCTGCCCGCATTCCCGAGGCTACTATGCTTTCCACATCTGCCTTTCTGGCGGTGGCCATGCAGTGTGCCGCCAGCATTCATCCGTCCACAGCACTCGACGTCGTAAGGGTGGAGTCCAATTTTAACCCTTATGCGATCGCAGAAATTATCCCAAGGGGCTCAGGCACCTTCAATCACAATAAAATCATTTCTCATCAGCCCACCAGCCGGGAAAGAGCAGAGCGAATCATACGTCGCCTTGTGGCGCAGAGCCGCCGTTACTCTGTGGGGCTGATGCAAATTACCAGCACCAATTTCCATCATTACAGTGTGACAGCCTCTGACCTGCTTGATCCCTGTACCAATTTGTCTGTTTTCGAATACATCCTCAACGACTGTTACCGACGCGGCGGCTCGCTGAAAAGAGCACTGAGCTGCTACTACTCCGGCAATTTCCGTACCGGAGAACAGCCGGAAGCGGCTTTTTCCGGAACCAGCTATGTGCAACGGATTGGTTACGCTGCAGCTCCCCACTATGCCGTACCCGGAACCCACGAGGATAAGTTGACATCCCCGCCGTTCCTGAAGCCTACGCCTGCAGGTGACCAGTTACGTCCCTGCGTGATCTGGCCGAAGGGCGTGGTTCGTGGCGTCCCCCCAAAATTCCGCCAGAAGAAAATTGCCCTCGAAAAGATCTCTACGCCGTCATTGCGCCGGAGCCTCTCCCTGTCACCCCGTGAGGAGAAAGAATAATGACACTTTGCCGCATACTTAAGGCCGCTTTCAGTCCTGTTTCCGCATTTGCACTCATCGTCGGTTCTGTACCCCCGGTTTTTGCCGACGGCTTTCAACGCGCAAATACCGTGATGGAAAAAGTCGCCACCGGCCTTAATGGTCTGGCAGCCATCACCATTACCGTGGCCGTGATCTGGGTAGGTTACAAGACACTCTGGAAAGGCGAAAGCCTGTCCCAGTGCGCCTACATCATCATTGGCGGCATCCTGATTGGTGGAGGCAGTGAAATCGGCGCACTGCTGATGAGCTGAGAGGTTATCTATGGCAAAGCTGCTTAAGGCAATGAAACGTCCGGCGGCACTATGGGGGGTGCCGATGGTGCCTCTACTTGCTGTCACGGGTATCACCATCATCATTGCTGTCTGGACCTCCGTCGCTTTCCTTGCCCTACTTCCGATTGAATTTCTGCTGATGAAATCGCTCACCAGGAATGAACCCATGCGGTTCAGCCTGATAGCCGTCTGGCTCAGGGCAAGAGGAAAACCTGCGGCAAACCGTCTATTTAGCGCAACTGCATTTATGCCCATTGAGCATGATGCTGTTGATATCACGGAGTTTCTCAACGTCATGAAACTGAATCAGAGTGCCACGCTCAGGAAATACATTCCGTATTCATCGCATATTCATCAACATGTCGTCCGCTCACCCAATAGTGACCTCTACTGTACCTGGGAACTGACGGGCACTCCGTTCGATTGTGAATCAGAAGAAACGCTCAATATTGACCGCAACCAGTTGCACGGACTTATCCGCTCTTTCGAGGGGATGCCGGTCACCTTCTATATCCATAACGTAAGGGAGCCATTTACCGATTCGCTACATAAGGTATCCGGCAACTCTTACGCTGATGAAGTCAGCCGTCTGTATTATGCCTCGCTGGAGGCTAACCCGTTTCGCCGTAACCGCTTGTTCCTGACTGCCTGCTACCGCCCTTTTGCCAGTCTGGAAAAAGCCGGACACCGGCGTATGAAAGACGGCCAGAAACTGAAAGAGCTTGACGGTGCGTTACAGGAGATGCTGGAAATTAAAGGTACCCTCGATACCGCTCTGTCACGCTACGCCGCACACTCTCTTGGTACGTTCAGCGAAGAACAGGCGGTATTCTCCTCCCAGTTATCTTTTTACGAGTACCTCTTGACGCACCAATGGCGTAGGATCCGCGTCACCCGTGCTCCTGCATATTCGGTCATGGGATCGGCAGCGCTGTTTTTCTCCGGGGAGTCTGGACAGATAAACCATGCCGGCGGCACCCAGTATTTCCGGGGTCTGGAAGTTAAAGAGTTCCCTGAAGAAACAGCGACTGGGATGATGGATTCGCTGCTTTATGCCCCCTGCGATTATGTCATCACACAGTCCTACACCTGCATGTCACGGGAAGAAGCCCGGAAGGCCATCAAACGCACCCGACGTCTGTTAATGAGTTCAGATGATGATGCGGTGTCACAGCGGCTTGATCTGGATGTGGCACTTGACCTGCTGACATCGGGAAAAATTGCGTATGGAAAACACCATTTTTCCATCATGGTGTTTTCCCACACGCTGGATAGTCTGGTAGCCGATACCAGCGAAATCAGCAATGCCCTGAACAACCTCGGCATTATATCGGTTCCCGCCGCGCTTTCGCTTTCAGCCGGGTATATGGCACAACTGCCCGGCAATTATCATTTGCGGCCCCGCAAGGGTGAGCTGAGCAGTCAGAATTTTGTCGAGCTGGCTTCGCTACACAATTTCTATCCCGGCAAGCGCGATAATGCGCCCTGGGGGGATGCGATGGCCTTACTGCGTGCCCCATCAGGGGATGGCTACTATCTGAACCTTCACAATACGCTGGCGGACAAGGATGAATTCAACGAGAAGAATCCAGCCAGTACCTGCATTCTCGGTACCAACGGTTCGGGTAAAACCATGCTCATGACGTTTCTGGAAAACATGCAGCAGAAATATAGCCGTACGGAGAGTTTTTCTCCCGACGCAAAAACCAAACGACTGACAACCGTTTATCTGGATAAGGATCGTGGCGCTGAAATGAATATCCGGGCATTGCAAGGCCGTTATTACCGTATTACACATGGCGAGCCCACCGGGTGGAACCCATTTTCGCTATCGCCCACGAAACGCAATATCAGTTTTATCAGTCAGCTGATGAAACTGCTGTGTACGCGTAACGGTGCGACCATCACGCCCCGCAATGAGCGACGTCTAAATGACGCCATACTGGCGGTGATCGGTAATGAACCACAGTACCGTATTCATGGGATCACCCGTTTACTGGAGAATCTTCCGGAGCCTGCGACCCGAGAAGCCCAGGAGAATGGCCTGAGTATTCGCCTGTCGCAGTGGGCGCAGGGTGGCGAGTTTGGCTGGGTGTTTGATAACGCATCAGACACCTTCGATATCAATCGCTGCGATAACTTTGGCATTGACGGCACAGAGTTCCTTGACGATGCGAATATCTGCGCACCGATCTCCTTTTATCTGCTATACCGCATTACCAGCCTACTCGACGGACGTCGACTGGTTATCTTCATGGATGAGTTCTGGAAATGGCTACGTGATCCGGTATTTAAGGATTTTGCCTATAACCGGCTGAAAACTATCCGTAAGCTAAACGGGATGCTGGTTGTAGGAACCCAGTCCCCGGCGGAGATCATCAGGGATGAAATTGCGCCCGCCGTGATTGAGCAGTGTGGGACGCAGATTCTGGCAGCTAACCCCAGTGCCGACCGGGCACACTATGTCGACGGAATGAAGTTTGAACCGGAGGTGTTCGACGTCGTGAAAGCCCTGGATCCGCAGGCCCGCCAGTATGTAGTGGTAAAAAATCAATATAGACGCGGCGACATAAAGCGTTTTGCTGCACGTGTGACGCTCGATCTTTCCGGTATCGGCAAGTACACAAAAGTCATGAGCGGCAGCGCCGACAACCTGGAAATCTTCGACTCTCTCTACCGTGAAGGGATGCAGCCCGATGAATGGCTGGATACCTACCTGGCTCAGGCACTCTGAAAACCCACAGGAGATTCATGATGAAACGGCGTTTTCATGCATTAATTATTGCGTGTGTGATCATCAACCCGCTGGCACACGCAGGTATCCCTGTTCTGGTGGATGCTGACCCACTACGTGAGCTCGAATGGCTGAAAGAGGCACAACGCTGGATACAAACAGCGCAGCATTATGAGAGCCAAATTCAGGCATATAAAGACCAGTTAGCAACGGCCACCGGTGTCCGGAATATTGTTGATTTCGTTGATCAGGCGAAGAGTCTTAAATCAGATCTGGAAAAACTGCGTAAGCCGGGTCAGACACTCAACGACCTGCTACTTTCTGGTGGCATCGCCGGGCAGTTCGATGCGCTATACGCAAAGTACCGGGTTTTCGATACGTGCAACGCGGCGCAGTCCGGAAGCTATGCCGATATCTGCAAACAACAGGTTATCAATAAGGCAATTCAGTTTGAGCAGACTGACGAGATCCAGGATCAGGTCAGCCAGACATTGGGTGAGATCAATAATCTTTCAAACCGGATTGCACTCTCTAAAGACTCAAAGGAGTCACAGGACCTTGCCAACAGTATTCAGTTGAAATCAGTGATGCTGAACACGCTCACTGATCAATGGGAAATGAGTGTGAAGGCGGCAGAAAAACGCGGGAAAGTGCTGGAGGATGAGCGTCTCAAACAGTGGAACCAGCAGCAGTTAACTGCACCAACCCCCGATTTAAACCGCTAAAGGAGTTTCACATGCGTTTATTAACCCTTTCGTTCCTGTCCATTTTATTCCTCATCATTTGCGGCTGTAGAGACGAAACCAAAACGACCCAGTGGTACAAAGATCATCCCGATGAGCTGAAACCAGTGTATGAAAAATGCCTGAAAACCGGCGATGCCTCTGAAAACTGTAAAAATGCCAATGAAGCTCATTTTCAGATTCAACAGTTAAATGCCCCTACCCCCAACCTGAATTCATAGTGAGGTTAATATGCCTGGTGGTGTATTTATCGGTGTTGAAAAACACCTGATAGGGGGAGTCACCGACGCAACAAAGGGACTGATGATGTCATACTCCGCCATGATGCTGGGACTGGCGGCAACGTCAGCGACACTTTATATCATGTGGCGTGGATACCAGAGCCTGGCAGGTAAGTTGTCCACACCCATGGAGGACGTCATGTGGGACATCATAAGGATGGCCATCATCCTGTCCTTTGTGGCCAATGTCAGCGGTTATCTCGACGGGGTCATTGACGCTATCAATGGCTTAAAAGAGGGCTTTTCCGGCAACGATAATATATGGCAACTACTGGATAGCTTATGGGATAAAGCGAAGGTATTAGGCAAAACGTTACACGACATGGATAATTCAACGTACATAAAAGACGAGGGCATCACAGCTCAATTTTATGTCTGGCTTGGGATATTCGTATTAATGACTATTACAGCCTTTGTTGCAATGATCGCAGAGGTTATGGTTTTGCTGCTCAGCATCACAGCCCCCGTATTTATCTTTTGTCTCATGTATGGCTTTTTACGTCCCATGTTTAACAACTGGCTGCAAAATATTTTCGCAGCCATATTAACGGTTCTGTTTTCTGCATTGTCGCTACGAGTGGTTGTCAATTATTTAAACTCCCGTTTAGATATTGCCACACAAATATCTGCACAATCTAATATTGTGGAGCTAGGTGCTCAGGTCTGTCTCGCTGGGGTCTGCGCGGCAATAATGGTATACCTTTCCGCAAAACTGGCCGGAGCGCTAGCCGGGGCGGGAGCCACTGTCTCCATGGAGGGACTGGCCGCCGTGGGCATAGGCGCAGCGGCGTTTGGTGCAGGGAAATTAGCCACAGGAGCGGGGAAACAGACAACCCGCACAATTCAGGACAATTTTCAGGGCTGGAGAGATGCCAGCGCAGATAAACCCGGCAGCGGCCCGGGATACAGAGCTGCTCAGGCACGTAAATATGCCATTGAGCAAATGATCGCCAGGAACGAGGCCCGACGACTGGCTAAATCAAGAGAAACAACCGTTCAGAAATTCCATCGTTAAACTTGTCATCCCTTGCATACTATTTCCGTCAATCCCCCCGGCGCTAACACTACCCTCTATCCAACCCACTGAGGAAACATCCCATGAAACGCTTGATTGCGCTGATTTTACTGTGCGCGCTTAACGGCTGTGTACAGTCTCCCCATCCCCTGGCCTTTAGTGGGCATGGCATCCCGGTAAACACGCCTCAGATGATGGCGGAGTTAAACAATCATGAGTGAACAGTCAGTCATTGCAGATTCCCGCACCTTTGAGCAGAAAATGATTGAGCGGGACAAACGCGCCACGAAGGCCGGGTTTATGGTTGGCGGCACGGGCTTACTCATTGCCATACTGGCACTCACCACTGTGGTGCTGCTATTACCGCTGAAACAGACAGTTATCGAGCTGTACGCTGTAGATAATCATACCGGACGGGTGGAACACGTCACCCGAGCGTCAAAAACGAGTCTGACAGCGGAAGAAGCTTATCAGAAGGCGATGACCTCAAGTTACGTCAGAGTGCGTGAACGCTACATTTACCCTGCCCTACAGGACGATTATTCAACGGTACAGGTTTATAACAGCCCTCAGGTTAATGATGATTATCTGGCACTTTATGCAGGAAAAGACGCCCCGGATAAGGTGTACCAGAATGAGGCCCACACCGTACATATCGACATCCTGTCTAATCAGATCACCGAAGGCACTGCCCCCGATAAAGTCGCCACCCTCCGTTACAAAAAAACTATCCGCCACCTCGCTGATAGTAGTACGCGTACAGAATACTGGGATGCCCACCTGACATTCCACTCCGACCCAAGTAAGGAAATGAGCGATACAGAGCGGGAAGTTAACCCGTTCGGTTTTACGGTGACCAGTTGGCAGGCAGATCGTGAAATCAGAGGAGCTGAATAATGAAAATTATCATCCTTTTCGCACTGGCGATGTGCGGTATAGCCTGGGGTGCTGCAATACCACAAGCAAGCCGCTACGACGCCCGTCTCCAGCAGGTTGTCTATAACCCGTTTAACGTCACTGTCGTCAATACCCGACCCGGTTTCGTAACCACGCTCATCTTTGACAATGACGAAGCGGTTATCAGTGCTAAACCAGGTTTTGAGGACGCATGGGAAGCCACAACAGACGCAAACCGGGTCAGTATCCGCCCGGTAGCCCTGATTCAGGGTGCCCCCGGAGTGGACGGTAATACAGCGCAGGTGGTCATTCCTCCCAACAGTCACGACTGGCATACCAACATGCTAATCGTTACCACTCGGCGGCTGTATAACGTCGAGCTAAACGTCATCGATGAAAAATCATCACAGCAGCCTGCTTTTCAGGTGAGTTATCGCTATCCCGATGAAGCACACGAAAAAGCGGGCCGTGAAGTCACAACCAAAGCGCGGGAACGGGAGCAGAAACAACAGCAGGCCGATATCCAGCAGGCTCTTAACGCCGCGCAGACGCCACGAAACTGGGACTATCTCAAATATCCGGGGAGCAATAGCACACGTATCGTTCCGGACTTCGCCTATGACGATGGTCGCTTTACGTTCGTGGGCTTTTCCCCAGCTAAATCCATTCCCTCTTTGACGAAAGAGCTAAACGGCCAGGAGCATGTGGTTAACAGCAGTGTCCGCAGGAAAGGCAACTTCACCGTACTGGTTATTCAGGAGGTTACCCCCCGTCTGGTCCTGCGTTCCGGTGGCGCTGTGGTCGGCCTGGAAAATCGTGGTTTCGGCAGGGTTCAGGTCGCAGATGGTGCCACAGTCTCCCCGCAAGTTGAGCGAGTGGAAAAAACCGCAACCCATTAGCAGCTGAGGAACTGTACACATGAATGACGAACATCTGCATCCTGTGCCAGATGAATCCCGATCCTGTCCGACACAGAAGGATGATGATATTGCTGCGCTTGAGCGCGAGGCCCGCGCAAAGCGTGAAGCTGTGCTTCACACCTGGCAGGATGATGACAATAACGATCCCATACAGCCGGCTGTCAATAAACTGAAAAAGCGCCAGCAGGGGAAAGCCACCGCTTTTCTGGCATTCGCTGCCGTTGCCCTGATTGCACTGGCGTGGGGGGGTAACTGGATATTCCACAATCTTCTTTGGCAGCCAGGTGAAGAAAAGCCTCAGGAAACTGTGGCCCCGGCAGATCGGACCGATTCTCGACAGCGTACCGATCTGGGTACGCACTATATCGACGCGAAAACACCAGAACCGGCGGACAACAACCCTGGTATTACGACACCCAACGGATCGGAGGCTCTGCCCGACTTAGATAAAGCCCGTTTTCTGGTGCGCCGGGAGGGTTCAGGTTCAGCGGTACGAAATCCGGTACGGACCCGGCATCAGGAAATGACGCAGGTATCCTCAGCCAGGCAGCCGTCAGGGACACAATCTTCTGATACCGGTCAGTTGCTAAACACCTCGTCGCCACAGCCGGAACAGTCCCCGACAGCGGTCCGGCGAATTCCTTATAATCCCGATCTGTACGTGCCGGAAAATACCGCTATTCCCTGCTCACTGGATTACCGTTTTGTCTCAGATCGGGCTGGAAAAATCCGCTGCACGATCGCCGAAGACATCTGGAGCGCCAGCGGTAATACAAAGCTGATAGAAAAAGGGACCACCGCCACGGGGACGTACCAGACTGGCGCAGAAACAGGAATGACGCATGGACAGGGACGCGCCTTCATCATCATCACGAAACTGCGTACCCGCCAGCCCCCTTTCCTTGATATTCCGCTGGTCGATACGAGTGCTGCCGGAGAGCTTGGCGAGGCTGGCGTTGATGGCTGGATCGACTCGCATTTCAGGGAGCGATTTGGAGGCGCATTGCTGGTCGGTATGATCCCCGATATTGGCGCATGGGCATCCAACAGCGCCGGTCAGAAAGATCGGAATACCGACTATACAGAAAACAGCCGTCAGGCTATGGCGGATATGGCACGTACTACGCTGGAAAACAGCATTAATATCCCACCGACTCTCTACAAAAATCAGGGTGAAATCATCAACCTGGTCACAGGGCAGGATATTGATTTTTCAGGCATCTACACGCTGAGGATGAAGAGTGAATAATCGAAAGTTTTTGTTTGCTGTCACGGCGACAGACATCATCGTAAGGGACGATTTCAGCAATGCTGTCGTCAACGACTTACTGTCACACCTTACCGGAATCAGAAGAATAGTCATGACATGCTATCGTGCAAGCGGCGCATTGGCAGAGCTCAGTATTGGCTCAGGTGAAGGACAAACGTTCTGTATCACCATCAGTGAAGGCCCTTTAGATGCACCGCCGTTTTCCCCGGACGATATCCGGCTGGCACATAAGCAGATATCGCTGCCTGACGTCACCGATATACTCATTCTTGTGACGACATTAGCCCGCTACGCCGGGCTTTCCCCCTCCGTCTCCACCGATGAAGATTCATCTTCCCTGCTGGAGTTCAGCTCGTAGTAAATCGCCAGTTGACGCAGCTTTGATATTTCAAGGTTGATAACGCTTTTTCCTGTGCTGTTTTCCCGCTCGGAAACAACCGGATTGAGTAGAAATATACGGAAATATCTGACGTTTTTAGTGTCCAGAATCTCATCGATATAATGACCAAACCGCCCTTTCGCCATCAGATCTTTACTGACATACAGACGAACAGGCTTCCCCTCATGTTTATCAAAGAAATTAATCAGAAAACCCCGACCATACCGATGCATTAGGGTTCCACCGCCATAGATGACGCCCGAATACGGATTAGCCAATCCACGCTGTATATGCGTTATATATTCATGTAGATAGACCTGATCATGGTGCATGATCCTGAGTCTCAACGCTCTGAACTCATCCTCAGGCAGCGTTTCTTTCGCTTCCTGCCATGTATCGATAAGTCGCTGAAGCTGGTTGGTTCGCGTGTAGCGACTCCAGCGGGGCTCTTCATTTGTCCCCGTTTTATCATCATCCCCGACCGTTTTTCTTGTGTGAACAGGTGTAACAAGCTTCACAGGATCGGATGGTTCGCCATCAGGATCATTAATTGAAGGGTCAAAGCAGTTGATATAGTCCGTCAGCTTTTGCTTTGCTTTTCGTTCTGTGAAATCAGCCTCTGACTCGTCTGGACTCCGGTCCTGATCCGCATCCTCGGTGAATTCGAGCCATTCACATCCGAACTTGTGAGGATGAGGTGAACGGAAGTGCGCAGCCTTGAATTTCTCACCATCTTCAGCTTTGACGTGATAGTTAACACCGCTAATGGTGACATCACAGTTGCGATCGCTACATGAAAAAGTGAACCGCTTCCTTTCTTCCGGCTTTCTGGAAAAAAATTCCGTTCGCGCTTCATCAATGGACAAACAGCGCCCGAGTTCATGGCAATAAGCGAACAGTACTTTCGTCTTCGACATACTCCCTCCATAAATGTATCCGATACAAGGATATCACATGAAAAACATCTCTCTCGATCGCTATACACAGCGATTTTTTGGCGATTTTATTGCTCATCCTGGACTAACAGAAATCGCCGTCAACCGCCCGGGCGAGCTATTTACCAAAATTGATGGTATCTGGGAGCTACACAGTGTTTCGCTGGATTATGAGGGGTGCTACAACTTCGCCAGATGCCTGGCAAAGCATCACGGCGACAATATTGAAGATATCAAACCGGGGCTGTCAGCCACGCTGGAATCCGGCGAACGTTGTCAGGTTATTGTCCCTCCGGCCTGTGAGCGCAACACCGTATCCATAACTATCCGAAAGCCGTCACAGGTACAAATTCCCCACCAGAGCTACATTGATGCCGGTTTTTATAACAGGGTAACAGGCGCAGAAACCACTCAGACACACGACCAGGAATTATTGGGCCTGTATACCGCCAAAGATATCCCGCGTTTCATGGAGAAGTGCGTGGAGTACGGTAAAACTATCGCAGTGGCCGGGGAAACCAGTACCGGGAAGACAACCTACATGAAGATGCTGATTGGTTTTATTCCTCGCCATTTGCGTATTACGACCATTGAAGATAATCCGGAGATCACCTTTTTTACTCATAAAAACTATGTCCATCTCTTCTATCCGTCCGAATCAGCAGATGAAAAAGGCTCGATTGTGACGCCAGCCAGTCTTCTGCGCTGGAATTACCGTATGAATCCCGACCGTATATTGTTAACCGAAGTGCGCGGTAGTGAAGCCTGGGATTTTCTCAAAATAACCGGCTCCGGCCATGAAGGCAGTATGACTTCCCTTCATGCGGGATCAGCAATAGAAGCGGTAGACGGTTTTATTACCCGCTGTTATGAAAACCCACAATGCGCCCGGCTGCCTTACACGTTTATGTTACGCAAAGTGCTGGACAGTCTGGATGTTATTGTCAGTATTGATTTAGACGGCAACGTGCGCCGGATGAATGATATCTATTTCCGGCCACTGCACCGTAATGCCTTCTTCGAGGAGATGAAAGCATAATGAAAACCATCAATATACTGTTATTTTTAATGATGCTTACCGGCTGTTCGTCACCGCCCGCACCAGTATCTGTTGAATGGGATAAATCGGGCGAGTCAGTGAATATCAGTATACCGCAATGGAATGACAACCCCGTGATTAATCCTTCCCCAGTCGTTAATGGGAAATGGTTATTGTCCATTCACTCAATGCAGTTTAACAAGACACTCTGGGCCCCCGACGTATTTTACGCGGTTGCGCATTCGACGCATATTGTTGTTGCTTCAACGTCAGGTACGGCATTCTTTACAGCAACAAGCTGGCTTCGCCAGCATGGCGCAAAAGGTGTTATTGAATATCAACCTGTCACTCAGTGCCTGACATGTAGCGATACCTATATTTATTTTTCACATTAAATATACCGATATACTGGTACAGACATTACGGTAAGGACTTCATCATGAAATACGCCACCATTGCGACGGTAATGCTGTGCATTGCCATTGTGCCCCCTGTTTATTGCTTCGCCTCTGACCCATGCGAAGTCGTGCTTTGTATGTACGGGAAAGCGACCGGAAACAGTGGAGGGAGTGAGTGCCATTCAGCTGAAAAAACTTTCTTTAATATCGTCAAAAAGAATAAACACGGATTTTTACCCGGTCATACACTGAATGCCAGAAAAGCTTTCCTCGGAGAATGTGCCAGTGCCGACCCGAAGGCGGTGAATAAAATCCTCTCCAGATTTGGCAGGCTCAGGGGATAATAAACCCCCGGCCATTATGTTAGTACGTTTTTTGGGGAGAAATAAATATGGATAAAGAAAACCTTTTTATTTCCAACATCCACTCAATGCATCATGACAGAATATCGGTCGGAGCCGTGTACAGAAAGTTCTCTGAGGACGCGAATCAGGGATGCGGCCTTTACTATGAGATCTATGAAAGTAGACTGATCAGTTTATTGCGACATCATCTTTCGCGTCTTAATGAACAGGATGCTGACAAACTCAGACGATACGCCGAAAATCAGGGAACGAAAGTCGATGATGAAACCTACCGGGAGGTATTAAAGGCTGAACAGGAATGCCGGGCTGAAATATATCGCGAACAGGTGTGAACCACCGGACATTACACTATGCCTCACAGCGCCACAGACTGACAGACGGCGGGGTTGAGGCTGGCTAATTTCTGGCTTCAATTTCGGAGAAATTGTTAAGCCGTGAAATAAGCCAGTGGAACGCGGACAGAAAATTCAATTTCGCAGAAATTGTTAATTTTCAGGCGCCGCATCCACCTGCGAACATTCGCCCACAGCGAATTAAGCAGGCCGGGGGAGCCGCAAAAATTTTGCCGCCCCAGCGAGCAAAAAGGTACGCCCACGTGCCGTTTTTTGTGGGGGGCTTGCCCCGCACACCGTCAAGCCAGGTAATATTTCCCGCCCCAGCGGGGATATTACCGATCAGGCGCGACCAACCCCTTTAAAGCAGCGTTCCCGTTTTTTGGAGCTTGCGAGAAAAAACAGGCGAAACGCGCGTCTTAAAGGGGTTGGTCGCGCGTAGCGGGCGACGGTGTGCCGCCGTTGACCCTGGGGGTTTTGGCGCGGCGTTCAGCCACGACATTACCCCCATGCACCAGGCAATAAGGGCGTCCAGCCCGCATGAAATGGCGCACGTCGTTTCGGGCCGGAAAGTCTATCTACCGGCACATGGCTGCACCGCAGCCACCTATGTTTGCACCTGCTTTCACCCCAGCTTTTCGCCCAACACCGTGGGGCGAATTGAGGGGGCGATGTCATGGGGCGAATGGCCGATAAAGGAGGCATTATGGTGTTAAATAAGCTGATCGTTTCACTATCGCCGATAGTGGACGGCATGCTGGGACTGCTCGTTTTTATGCACCAGCATCAACCTATTTTGGCGCTATTCTCGGGGCTGACCATGCCATTCTTCGCGTCGATGAAAAGCGATGAACGACTCAAAGCCCCTTTATGGAAAAAGCTGGTGATAGTTTTTTCCATACTGTGCTTTTTGTTTGGCACAATAGCGCCTGTGGTGAACGAATTATTTCAGTGGATATACCGAATAAAGATAGCCACCAGCAATACCGTCCTCTCCTGGCTGATACTGATTACCTGTACCGCAGCCGGTTTTGTTTTCCATATTCTTCTGCGCAGGGTGTTAACACCTGAACTCGATAAAGTAAAAAATCGGTTTGTCAGAAAAACCACTCTGGAAAGGGAATTACGTACTGATGTCCGAACGGTGAAATCGCTGCTACCGGAAACACTGCATTATAACCCGGAGGATTATATTGATCTGAGTAAAGGTATTTTTATCGGCATGAACAGAATGAAACAGCCGATGTACCTGCAGTTAAAAGACTGGCAAAAACAACATGCCGATATCATCGGGACCACGGGAGCCGGTAAAGGGGTAGCTACCGGGATATTACTTTATCAGAGTATTTTGGCTGGTGAAGGTGTATTTGTAATGGACCCCAAAGATGATGAGTGGGCCCCACACCTTTACCGGAAAGCGTGCGAGGATGCAGGGAAATCCTTTGCTCTAATTGACCTGAGGAAACAGGCATACCAGCTAAACCTGATTAACGATATCACCGCTGATGAACTGGAAGAACTTTTTGTCGCGGGTTTCAGTCTGGCAGAGAAAGGACAAGAGTCCGACTTTTATCGCATTGACGATCGCAAAGCAGCCCGAATAGCTGCACAATTTGTCGCCCGTAATACGACCTCAACCATTCGGGATGTGTATAACGGGGAATACGTTCAAAGTATCGCTGATAAGATAAAAGCCTTTTTCGGGAAAATTGAGGAGCTGGCCTTACTCAATGCCATCAATGCACCGACAGGATTTTCCCTCAATACAATATTTGATAACGGTGGTTGCTGCTATGTGATTGGCTCGATGCGCAACAGCAAAATTATTACCGCTCAGCGCATGCTGCTGGTTCGCCTGTACCAGCTGGCAGAGAGGCGCGACCGGGTAAACCACACACCCCGCCCTATTGCTATTTACCTTTCCGAACTGAAATACCATTTATCCAAGCCTGCGCTGGAAGGCTTAGGTGCGGCACGGGATAAAGGTGTACACATTATTATGGACCACCAATCCATTGCCGATTTAAAAGATTGCCCGGCGGATTTGAAAAGCGATGCCGTAGTGGGTGCTGTCGTGGAGAATGCCAAATTCAAGCTGGTTTATCGTGTCATGGATCCTGATACCGCTGAATGGGTGGCAAGGATGTCGGGCACCATATTAGTCGATGATGAGGTCCGCAAAGCGAAAACAGATGCGGTACTGACAGAGACAATCGATAGAGAACGCACCATCAGGCAGGCCGAGCGTTTCTTTATCGACAGTAATATGGTGTTGAACCTGCCTGATTTTGTCAGTTTTATATTCACCACCAAAGCCCTCCCCTCTGCTTCACTGATTTCTCCTATCAGGGTTAAAAAAAGGGAACTGGCGATCTGTGCCGTATCGCCCGCTGTTGCCGCCACCGCAGCAAGAGTCAACATTGCCCTGAATTTTGACGAGGAAGAAATGTCATCCGGACCGTCATCAACATCAGTTATCACGACAACACAACCCGATCTCTTTTTTGACAAGCCGGACGAGAAACACACAACAACAAGTGCAGGTAAAGAGGATCATCCCTCGTTACTGAACTTTTAGAAGGGGAAATGATGCTTATCACCGCATACCGCGAGCGCCAGACCCGACATCGCGAGAAGATAATACGACTGTTGAATTTCCTGAAAGAAGAAACGTACAGTGATTTTAAAACACTGATGCTGCTGTTCGGCTTCAGGGATCATAAATCACTGTATTCCCTGCTTTCAAAAGTTGAAGGAATGGGGTTAATACAAAAACACGTCCTGGTATCACGTACGAAGAAAATTTCATTGTGGGGAATAACCAACGACGGGCTGGCGCTCGTAATACAGCCTGATGATGAAATTTTCCCGGCCCGGTTTGAGCCTTCAAAAATCACAGGCTGGACACTGGAGCACCACCTTGATAATCAGGTGGCGCGGATCATCCTTGAGCAAAAAGGCGCATCCGGCTGGGTACATGGCGATCGCACAACTTTCCTGAGCCGTTATCAGGTCAGTCACCGCCCGGACGGGCTAATTGCCCTCCCCGGCGGCACGGTGATCGCCATCGAGACCGAGCGCCATCTGAAAACCAAAGCCCGCTACCAGTCGATCATCGCCAGTCATTTACTGGCCCGAACGCGTAAAGACTGGATCTACGTTTTTTATATTGTGCCAGACCCGCAAAAAAAACGCGGTCTTGAACGGCTGTTTGACAGCATCCAGTACGTCATCGTGAATCATCAACACATCCCACTGGAAACCCGCCACCGGAATGTGTTTCGCATCTACACGATTGACGAGCTGCAACGCCTCGATATCGCTACCTCAACGCAAATTTAAATTCCACTGAAGTCATGATAATAAGGGATAGCTCTCATTTTATGATTCTGTCATGCGCCTAGTATAAACAACTATTGCATTCAGGGGTGATCAGGATAGCTTTGGATACCATTCTTCAGGTGCAAGAAGATCTATTCTCTGAAACAGCATGTGAGAGAAGTTACTATACGGTGTGGTTGTGACTGTAGCCTATTTTTTCTCGGTTTCGTTCATGAAGAGGTCGTTCACTGGACGCATACTCCGGGCTGAAGTGAAGTCGTTTTTTGTGACAAAATCATATGAATTACTTACAGTTAAATCGATATATTTATAAAAATATCAAATTATTTCACCTGGCATAAAACAGGAACATAAAACCACTTTTAAAGTTATTGGATTGTCATGGTTTTGTTAGTGGCATTTTGCACGACATATGATTCCTGTATTCGGAAATATGGGTATTAAAGGAGCGTTTAGTTTGGGGGTATAAGTCATCAAAAGCTAAAGTGGTTCTTGGTTTACTGGGAATGTCTCCGCATGCTGTAGCAAACCACCTGAGATACGTACGCAACCGTATGGAAGAGACTACCACTACTCAGGCTATCCTGGTCGCCCTTATAAACGGCGAATTCAGGCCCGAGAAAGAGAGTTAACACCAATCAACGAGGAATACGTAATGACAAATGATACAAGTAAACATCCGAAAGTGGATCATGCTGAAGAAAACGCATTTTTCCCCTCTGACTATTCCCTTAGTCAGTTTACCAGCCCCGTATCTGATCTTAGTGACTACGACTATCCCAAACAGTGTATGGGAGGGAAGAAAGTGCTGGTCATCGCTGCGGATGAGCGTTACCTGATGACTGATAGCGGGGCTCTGTTCTCAACGGGAAACCATCCTGTTGAAACGCTTATTCCAATGTATCACCTGCATACCGCTGGTTTTGATTTTGACATTGCGACAATCTCAGGTTACATGACCAAGTTCGAATACTGGGCCATGCCGCATAAGGATGAGAAAGTTATGCCATTTTTCAGCCAGTATAGAGACAAGTTCCAAAATCCTGAAAAATTGTCTGATATATTGAATAGCCTGAACAAGCAAAATGAATACGCTGCCGTGTTTATTCCTGGTGGCCACGGCGCACTGATTGGGCTGCCAGAAAGCAGCGCAGTAGCCGATACTCTTCGCTGGTTCATGAACAATGACCGCTTCGTCATATCCCTTTGCCATGGCCCAGCAGCATTCCTTTCGCTGCGCAATGGTGAAAACCCTCTAAAAGGATATTCTATTTGTGCTTTCCCTGATTCAGCTGATAAGCAGACGCCCGATATAGGTTATATGCCAGGCCATCTCACATGGTATTTTGGCGAGGCACTTAAGCAAATGGGGATGAATATTGTTAATGATGATATTAAAGGAAGCGTATACAAAGATCGTAAGGTACTGACAGGTGACAGTCCTTTTGCGGCCAATGCACTTGGTCAACTGGCAGCTAAAGAGCTCCTTTCAGTTTATGCCTCCTGAATATTGTTAATTTGAATGAAAAATACAGAAAATGGCATGATTTTCAGACAGTAAGGCGTAATTGATCTGGCAGCGATAGTTTCATTGATACATGTATCTGTGAGATCATAATTTAGGTTTTGACTTGTGGCCAATTTGGTAGTCTTGCTTTCTGTCCGCTCTTTGCCAGGAGCGGACATTAGCAATTATGGCTAATAATGTCATGACATTGAGCCTTGCAATGTTAACATACTGTTATTTCCTGACACTTAGGAGTTACCTTTTGTCTCAAATTATTCTGCATATTCTGGATGCTCAGAAGAAACTTAATGCTCACAGTCAATGGCTTCATACCTGCCTGACTGCAACTCACGAACAAGCAAAAAGGATAATGCATATCCCTCCACTTGATGTTGTGGTAAAGACTGGAAAATTTGTCATTCCGGAAAAAGGACATCTTGGATATTGTCCTGAGCCCGGCCTGGTTTATTTAACTGTTGATCCTGAAAACCCTGCCTTCAGAAAAAATGCGGCTCAGTCTTTTGAACGCATGTTTGCTCATGAACTGCACCATGCGGCAAGATGGGCAGGGCCTGGGTATGGTATAACTTTAGGCGAGGCCATGGTCTCAGAAGGCCTCGCAGGGCATTTTGTTCTTGAGCTTTTTGGTGGTGAACCTGAACCTTGGGAGAACATCAATTCAGATATTGTTCAGTCGTATAATCCACAACTCAAAGCAAACTGGCACAGCACCGATTACGATCACAACAGGTGGTTTTTCGGTACTGGTGATTTGCCACAGTGGTTAGGGTATACCGCAGGGTTTAATCTGGTTTCCAGATATTTTTCAACGGCACCACATCTGAGGTCTTCAGTACTCTCGAATGTAAATGCAGATGAGTTGCAAACATTTCTTTAAAGTACATTAGACATTGTATTAACTATCTTTTGGTTATGAAGCTCCCCTTCACGCTCAAGGTAGCCCCGCAGCGCCACATCTCCGTCCGCTCCGCGACGGAAGCGGACCTTTATTATTCCCGGTAGCTAATCGATCCTCGTCACAGGCATATTCCATAAGCAACCAAGTCGCAAATCCCATTCTGCAGGTCTGAACTTCAGCTGACCACTTTCAGGCGTCAGCGTGATTTCACTGAAGTAGACCCTTTCGTTCTCAACCATAAGATCGACCCTGCAGTAATCAAGGTCAGTGGCCAGTTTTGCTGCAACATCAAGAATCTCGTCTAACGATCCGGGACGACCAATGGTGTAAGGGGTGTTACCATATCCAAGCGTAAACGGCTGTAGCACCCAATTTGGGTCATAAACATTGACATATTCTTTGCCGTTTACGCAGGTAAAATCTGCTTCGATATACATGGGTTTTTTGTGAAAACAATGTACCCGGAACATTTCGGGTGTGACATCCTGGTTTTTCCCATCAAAAACATTAAGCTTTCGCTCAACTAATATTTTAGGTTTTATGTTTTTATATTGCCACTCCCGATTACTATAATAAGGATTCATACGTAACCGTCGATTGAAATGTTCGACCACACTCTTTTTGTTAAGCTGTCTCTTATCATGACAGATGATAGAACTTCCGCTGTCATGGTTACACTTTATGACAAAAGAATCCGGGAAGTCTTCAAAGTCGCACGGTCTTATTTTATCAAAAACTGCAAGTAACGGAACCAGATGCTTATCACCAACCATCATTCTCACATAGTCCCGAACAGCAATTTTATCAGCAATGATGGTCAAGAAAAAATCGCGATTGAAAACCATGCGATAGTTTATTTTCTCGTTCAGAGTTAATGGTTGTGATAAATCCAGGTCCTGATTGAATATCTTCCTGAATTTCATCCTCCGATATTTTTCATCGGAAACAAAAAAGGTTCGCAAGGCTCTGAACTTGTACTCAATTAACTTATATCTTTGCTTTAACATTATCATGCCCTATTGTGTTAAAGCAGTGAACATACAGGTTCAGTATCAATGAACAATCAAGTTTATATGAAGGTTATGTCGGTATGTTATTTTACAACACCTTCATTTTATGTTGCATGACTCATAGTTAAGTTACAAACAAAAAAACCCGCCATTAAATGGCAGGTTTCTTTTTTGGCTTTCTGGTTTGACGTTCAGAATGTATAGAACGCACCAATAGTGAAAACCAGGTAGTCATCTTTTTCAACAATGGGACTATGACTTACGCGGTTTGCCAGTGTTGTATAGCGCAGGTCTGCATAACCAGACCAGTTGTCATCAAATGTGTGTTGCCAGTTGATGCCATAATCGACACTGGTTAACCCCGAGTCGGAGTTAAACTGTTTAAATCCTGTATTTGTACTTTGCTTTTCGCTCACTCCAAACCAGGTATTATTGTACCGTGCATCGCCATAATTACGAATGGTACTGACGGTAAGTGTGTCGCTGTCATTATTAAACAAAACAACATTGAGACCGATGTTATACAGAACCCCCTGGCTTTCAGTCAGGGGGGCAATAATATTACCTTCAAATCCAATCCAGGGTGCCATCCACCAACCCAGCGTTGTCGTCGAGTTCAGCGCTGTTTTTATTTTACCCATTCCTTTGAGATGTCTGGAACCATCCTGTAGCCAGGAACCGTCATCATCCGTTCGACCCCATGTATATCCCAGAGCCTGTCCCAGGTAAATACCATTATCAAAGGAATATGTAACTCCCGCCCCTTTTTCTGAATTCAAAAACCAGGTTCCGTCAGTCCATTCAAAATAAGGCGCGACTGTTGAGTCATATTTATCGGACCCCATATATTTAGGAGCATATTGAGCTCCTATACCAACGGTTACCTCAGATTTATGTACATCAGACGAGGCGTAGGTTGCAAACGGCAGTAAAAATATTGCCGACAGGATCGTATTTAATTCCTTCATAAAACTCCCGGAATGAATTATGCTTCTTAACAGGTGCGGAAGTATGCCGACAAATAATCAAGAACTCCGCAAGGATTTATCAAGGTTTAATCAAGGTGCTTATGTGAAACGTGTCTTAATCATTGAAGACGATCTGGATGCTGCGAATGTACTTGAGGCATATCTTAAAAGAGATCAGTTCCATACCTCGATTGCCAGTGACGGGCAACGCGGTATGGATCTGGTCTTCAGCTGGAAGCCCGATATCATTCTCCTTGATGTTATGCTGCCATCCATGAGTGGTACTGATGTCCTGCTTGCGGTCCGACGCCGCAGCGATATCCCGGTGATCATGATCACCGCCATCAGCGACGGAGCTGATAAAATCAGTGCGCTTCGTTACGGTGCCGATGACTATGTGGTTAAACCTTATAATCCCGGAGAAGTCGTCGCACGCGTTCATGCTGTCCTGCGTCGTTATGCCGGGCAACGTAGCGGAGATATCCTGCAGTTCAGAAATATAAAAGCCGATATAGACTCCATGATAGTTGTCGTGGAAAAAGAAGGCGGCCCCCTTCAGCCACTTGAGCTGACTCCAACAGAACTGTCACTTCTGATGACGTTCCTGAAGTCGCCATCTAAAGCCTTCACGCGTCAGGCGTTACTGGAAGCCTGCCTTCCGGAAAGCGATGCTCTTGAGAGGGTGGTTGATACGCATATCTATAATTTGCGTAAAAAGCTCGAAGCTGCGGGTCAGCCTGATCTTCTGATTAATGTCAGGGGTATAGGTTACAGGTTTGCTAACTCATGAACAGAAAATTGCGTATTAAGAAAAGTGAAAACAGCTCTCTGTGGAACTGGATATGCCGCAAGGTTATTTCGCTGGCAGTAGGCAGCATAATCCTGATTTCTTTCTGTATGTGGCTGCGCTTTTACATTGATAACAAGTGGCACGAGTACAGGATGCCTGTTGAAATCAGGTCCGAGCTTGCTGAGTTAATTAAAAATCCCTGGCTGAATATTAACCGCTATCACGCGATCATTGATCGATGGTATGGCGTGGACTACTGGAAGCCGGAATTAGGGATCACTGACTGGCTAATTCTGGCTGTACTCGTCCTTATCGTAATGCCCATCATTTTCACACTGACACTGAGAACAGCGCGCCCTCTGTCAAAGCAGATAAGTGCACTTGCCAATGCAGCTAAATCTGTTGCTCAGGGAAGCTTCGGCGCAAAAGTAAAAATCCCGGATAATCTACCTCTGGAATTACGTAGTCTCAGCGAAAATTTTAATGGGATGTCGATGCAGCTTGAGCGTTATGAAAAAGATCTTAAAAAATCACATGTTGCCATGGCCCATGAACTTCGTTCTCCGTTGACCGCAGCAACAGGAAGACTACAGGGCATGATTGATGGTGTATTTGAACCCAGCGAAACCCAACTGAAAATGGTCATGCAGCAACTTAACGAATTAAACCGGCTGGTTGAAGACCTACATTTGCTGAAGCTTGCTGATGCCGGCCAGTTAAATCTGAGCATGATACCCGCCGGTCTTAATGAGATTGTCAGGGAAAAAATTGCATGGATTACACCTTCTGCAGAGAAGGCGGGCGTATCCATCAGACATAACCATAACATGGTGCTGAGCGGGTTAGTAGACTCCTATCGTTTAGGCCAGGTTTTCCTGATACTGATGGATAATGCATTACGCTATGCAGCTGATGGTGGCGTGCTTGATATCAGTTACGATGCCACTCCAGATGCCGTTTCAGTTATTTTCAGGGACAAAGGGCCTGCCGTTCCGGATGAATTGCTTGAAGATATCTTCACACCATTTGTTCGTGAAGAGGTTTCACGCTCCAGGCATTCCGGGGGCTCTGGCCTGGGACTTTCTATTGCCCGGGCGATATGTGAAGCACATGGAGGGCAGTTGGAGGTAGAGAAAAATAAAAAAGGTGGACTTGCCTTCAGGGTATCGTTGAGGAAATATTAAATTTTTGACCGTTGATGATCCCTTTACGCTAGGCCAACAGAATCTTGATAATCCGCTGGTTAAATGCATGGTAAACGGGAGTATACCATGCAGTCATTTCTTGAGTGCGTCAGTTCTGTAGTTCATAAAATTGATGGACAAAACGCCTGCATAATAGCAGGCGCAATTTTCGGCCTTTTTATTCAGTTAATTATTATTGTTTTATGGGAGGCAAACTCGAACCGAGTCAAAAGAAAGTAAACCAGTAGATGAGTTATTAATACTTAAAAGCAGATAACCTTCCCTGTCTTCGCTGTATCGGCCCACCGTAATTTATATTCCCAGTCTTTCTCATAAAGCCCTATTGAAAATACCATTTCTTTATCCTGCCTAGCGCACAAGTCGCGCGCATCTGAAATATTGGCCCACATCAGCATGCTGCCCGGGCTGAATGCTGAATATTTAGGGTCAACACCGCCATTTGGCACGTCAAAATACACCATGTTGTCACTGTTCGCACTGAGTACCAGATCAATAGCGCAAGGCCTATCGGCATAAAACAATACGTTACCGAAAATCAGATGCGGTACAGCGGATATAAGCTCTTCAATCTTCTCTTCCTCATAGCAGCGGACAGATTCAGCAAACCGCAACTTGAACAGACGCACATACAAACTGGCTATCTCTTTGGGTGATATGTCTGACAGGCGATAACATTTCCCCCCCATGCCCATAAACTTCCTTAATTCACCGTTTCGCTTCTTGATGGTTTTACCTGAAAATGAAGTTTTAACCCGGCATATACTGCGCTTCGTTCTGTAGAAAAATGCAGAGTTAAGGATGTTATCACGGTGGCGTGATGACAAACGGTTTGTCTTATCAGGGAGCCAGATTTTTTGATCTGCAGATACCGGTAGCATGACTTCATCGAAGGATACTGGATACTCCCGCCATACATTCAAACCCACTTCTTTATTATCAACAATGAAATAGGCAGCGACAACATCACCATTTTTACAATATTGCCAGAATGAAAATCCTCGCTGACCTTTCCTCATAAAGAACTTAACAATATCAGGATGCATATTAACGCTGCCACCAAATCTCTGGTATGTTTCAGCGTAAACGTCATAACTACAGGGCTTCCATCCTGATATTGAATGTTTCAGACTCATGGTAATAACCTGATATAAATATTAATTGTTAAATCGAATCATCCCCACCCAGGATGGTAAATACTTTCACCCCCTGAATAAGGTATTTGAGACGAGCATTAGCATTTTGCTTACGAACAGCAAGCAGCTCATTGTTTTTTTCCAGTAGAGTTGCGTTGCTTATCTGACCGGCGTTCCGCGTTGCTTCAGCCATTCGGTATTGTTCTTTGACAGTATCAAAGATACCGGATGTCTGGATGGTTTGCTTTTTCAGGGATGCCTGTCCGGCAAGAGCATCAGATGCATCCCTGAACGCCTGTTGTATTGCTTTCTGATAATTGACGATCTCAATTTTCTTATTCAGCTCGGCCAGACTGAGGTTGGCCTGGTTCTTACCCCCATCGAAAATGGGAAGATTGAGCGTAGGAATAAAGCTCCAGTTAGCAGTGCCACCCGCAAGCAGTTTACCCATATCAGCCGTGGATGATCCGCCTTCAGCGGTGATAGAAATCGACGGGAAAAATGCCGCTCTTGCCGCGCCTATACTGGCATTGGCAGCTTTCAGCTGATATTCAGCGGCAATAATATCGGGACGTTTGAGCAGAACCTCTGATGGCGTTCCTGCTTTAATTAACGGAAAAGCCCAATCATGCTCAAGTGACACCTTCAGCAGAGAGTCAGGTAGCTGGGTGCCGACAAGTAACTGAAGCGCGTTTAAATCCTGTTGCGCCTGCGCCTCTGTCTGGTTCAGTTCTGACTGTGCGTCGTTTACCGCACTATCAGCGTCCATAACCGCATTTTTAGTCATGTCTCCGGCATTAAAGGCTTGCTGTTGCATGTGCCGGAGCTGCTGGACATTGTCCAGCTTCTGACGGGCAATATTGATGTTTTCCTGGTCGGTGATATAGATCAGATAGGCACTGACCACCTGCTCAATGAGGCTGATCTTCAGGGCTCTTGATGAGGCTCCCGCAGCAAGATATTCATTGAGGGATGCTTCCCTGAGGCTTCGCAAACGCCCCCAGAAGTCCACTTCCCAGGAAGCTGAGACCAGTTTAACGTCGTATTGATGATACGTTACCGAACCGGTATCAACGGTATCAAAGATCCCTGCAGGCTCATGAGCTGCGGTTTTTTCTGCGGTCAGGCTGACTGCTGGCAACCAGGATAGTCTTTCTACCCCGTACTGCACACCTGATTTTTTCAGGTTCAATGCAGAAAGTTCGAGGTCCTTGTTATTGTCGATGGTCAGTTTTATCAGTTGCTGCAGCTTGCTGTCTGTGAAAAAAGGCCCATTTGCTGCCGTTGTATGCATACCTTCAACAGAAGTATCTTTATGTGACCAGGCTAATGGCACGGGGGCTTCCGGTCTCTGATATACCGGTGCCATTGTGCAGCCTGAAAGTAGTAAAGAGGTCATCACCGTAATGGCTGACATACGAAGTTTTATTGATACCGGAAACACCATTTTTACTCCTGTTGCCTGTTAAGTTTTCTGCAGACCTCCAGGTGTGCCCGCCAGGATAATTATCCCGAACTCTGTCAATGAACAATCAAGGGCAATACAAGAGGGATGCAATACACCCCTGTTTTTTCGGGAAATAAGCGAGGATTGACCATTTCTTGATTATCCCTGAAATGTTCCTTGTTCTTTATGCGGTTAGATGCGGATATTGAATTTACTGAGATCCCGCGTAATGGCATATCCAAAGCACTCCTCAAAAAGTCTTTACCCGTTTTTAAGTCGATCCTCGGCTGTATTATTAGTTTGCATGGCAATGACCCTCGCCGGATGCGATGAACCTATGCACGATACGTCTCAACCACGTCAGGTCCGCACTTGGGTGGCATCGCAACAACCTCTGCCAGCCTCTTCATGGACAGGTATTATTGAACCTGCGGCTGAAGTGAGTTTGCAGTTCCGTCTGGATGGCAGGCTCGCCACCCGCCCCGTAGATGTGGGTAGCAGAGTAAAAATGGGACAGGTTGTTGCCACACTTTCCGGTTCGCAAAGTAAAGAGGATATAGCGGCTACACTTGCGGAGTATCAGGAAGCGCTGGCGGCTGAGCATAAAGGCAGGCTGGAGCTGGAGAGGATACAAAAACTCTATACCATTGGCACTGCGTCGCGCGCGCAACTCGAGGATGCCAGGGCAACGATGGCGACTCTGACGGCCCGAAAAGCCCGGGCTCAGGCACAAAAATCTGGTGCACTAAATGAATCTGGTTTCAGCTCTCTGACGTCTCCTTTTAATGGTGTGATCACCCTGTATATACCCTCTGTAGGTCAAAATGTCACGGCAGGCCAGGACGTCATTAAAATTGCCTCTGATACTGCGGAGGTTCAGTTTAGCGTTCCCGTTCAAACAAGTTCACGTCTGCATACCGGCGATACTGTGTTGGTTAATACAGAGCAGGGGGACGTTAAAGCACATGTGCGCTATATCTCCCCCACACTGGATGACATCACACGTACCAGCCTGGTGCGGGCGACCCTGGAAACCACAGACGCTAAAAATGTATTTGGTCGGGCTGTAACTGTCGGGCTGAAGACCTCAGACCAATTATATTTCCCGGTACCGGCGTCATCCCTCACTCGTTCAGGCAACCATCCTGCCGTTTTTGTTGTTAAACCAGGAACCAGTAATCTTGAATTACGGTCAGTTGTGATCGAACGCTATACCTCAGATAAAGCATGGGTGTCCAGTGGGCTGACGCAGGGGGAACGCGTAGTGTCTGCGGGTACCAATACGCTGGAAAATGGTGAAAAAGTGGCAGTTGTATCCGGAGAGACGAAATGAATACCGGTAAATTTAATCTCTCTTCATGGGCAATCGCACACCAACAGCTAGTCAGCTTCCTGCTGCTTATCATTATGGTCGGTGGCTATCTCTCTTTCACCTCGTTATCACGCGATGAAGATCCCGCGTTCACTATTAAGACCGCCGTCATCAGCGCACAATGGCCCGGAGCAACACCGGAAGAGATGGTCAGTCTGGTGACTGATCCTATTGAGAAATCCGTGCAGGAACTGCCGTGGTTTGACAGCGTAGAAAGCCAAACCAGAAATGGTTCAACTGAAGTGACGCTAAACCTCCGGGATGATACGCCGCCTGAGCAAGTTAAACCTGTCTGGCAGCAGTTGAGGAAGAAAATGCAGGACATAACTGCGCTGCTTCCTGAGCAGGTCACCCCTCCTGTTGTTAATGATGAATACGATGCTACTTACGGCACGATTTTTGGGATCACTGCTGACGGTTTCACTCTCACCGAAACGCGGGACATGGTCGATAACATCCAGCGTCAGCTCCGGACCGTTAAAGACATTGGAAAAACAATACAGGTAGGCATTCAGACGGAACAGGTCGTGCTGAGTTTCTCTGCGCGCCAAATAGCATCAATGGGCATTTCACCTGATGACATCATTGCCGCGATCAGACATAACAATGCCGTAACCCCGTCAGGTACGTTACGGACAAAGAACGATCGTGTAAGCGTTGATGTTACCGGGGCTCAGATGACCGAGGAAGCCCTGAAGCATATCCGCCTGACTGCTGGCGGTCGCACGGTTGACCTAACCGATATTGTCAGCATAGAGAGAACACGGGAGGGAACACCCTCTCCATTGTTCCATGTGAATGGACAGCCCGCGATGGGTATTTCCGTCGCTATGCTACCGGGCGGGAATATGCTGCAGTTTGGGCATGATCTCGATCTGCAGCTGGAAAAAATCAAATCTGATCTTCCCCACGGCATAAATATAACAAAGATTGCAAACCAGCCTGCCATTGTGGATGAGGCCGTTGATGGCTTTCTTCATGTACTTATGGAAGCGATTGTCATCGTTCTGGCTGTGTCCTTTGTATCACTTGGATTACGTGCAGGGCTGGTCGTTGCTGTTGCAATTCCCATTGTGCTGGCTCTTACATTTACAGGAATGGATCTGGCCGGAATAGGTCTGCAGCGTATATCTCTGGGAGCCTTGATCATCGCGCTAGGATTACTGGTAGATGATGCCATGATCACGATAGAGTCCATGATATCCCATCTTGAGAAAGGGGAACCTCTACGGAAAGCAGCATCAAGTGCCTTCGTCAAAACGGCATTTCCAATGCTCACCGGAACACTGGTGATGATTGCCGGTTTTATCCCGGTCGGGTTCGCAAAGTCGATGGCAGGAGAATACTGCTACTCCCTGTTCGCGGTGATCTTTATCTCGCTGATCAGCTCATGGGTTGTAGCAGTCCTTTTCTCGCCGCTGAGTGGTGTCTGGCTCCTTTCCGGTGCAAAGATTCGTCCTCATGATGAAAGCAAGGGACGTTTATCACGCGCCTACGAGTCACTCATCGAACTCACGCTTAAACACCGTATGGCCGTCACACTCTCGTCAATTGCATTACTGGGATTATCTGTCTGGAGTAGCCAGTGGCTGAAAAGCGAATTCTTCCCGGCATCTGACCGTCCGGAACTTCTGATTAGTCTGACATTACCCGAGAACAGCACACAGCAGCTAACGGAAAGGGAAACTCACCGTCTTGAGGAAATCCTCAACAAAGAAGAAGGTGTGAAACAATATTCCAGCTATATAGGCACTGGAGCAGTCCGTTTTTATCTTCCTATGGATCTTATGTCAGATGCCGAGAATATTGCCCAGTTAGTTGTCGTGGCAAATGACCTGGAATCCCGTAACGCCCTGCAGACAAAATTATCGGCGATCCTGCGTGACAGGTTCAGCGATATAGTGACGCGCATCTCGCCCCTGGAACTGGGGCCGCCGGTAGGATGGCCGTTGAAATACAGGGTCAGCGGCCCTGACTTCAACCAGACTCGTCTTTATGCACGCCAGCTATCAGCAATGATGGCTAAGGATCCGCGTGTAACCGGGCTGAATTTGACTGCGGGAGATCCCCAGCGTTCGGTTGCAGTGAATGTCAATCAGGCTTCTGCAAGTATGGCTGGCCTGACGACAGAGCAAATATCTAATGTTCTGAATATGTTTTATAGCGGATTATCGGTGACCGAACTTCGAGAACAGAATCACCGTACGGACGTTGTGCTACAGGGAAGTGAGATGGATCGTAAAAATTTATCCGGCCTGGAAGGGACGCTGATCACCACTGGTAACGGGGCGAAGATACCACTGTCACAGGTAGCCTCTTTCACCTGGGATCTTAAAAATCCTATGATCCAACGACGTGATCGCGAAGCTTCTGTTACCGTGCAGGGGGATGTGAATAGCGGGCAGAATGTCGATAGTGTGGTCAACGACCTGACACCTGCAATAGAGCAATTCAGACAAAAACTTCCTGCGGGTTATACCGTTGCAGTCAGCGGTGCGTCCGAAGAGTCAGACAAAGGTAATGATTCACTGATGTCGGTTCTTCCTGTCACAGTAATCATCATGCTTGGTGTGATGATGGTACAGCTGCAGAGTTACTCACGCGTCGTTCTCGCCACACTCATGGCTCCGTTCGGTTTTATCGGTGTCGTGGGTGCTCTTTTGCCAACGGCAACGCCATTAGGATTTGTGGCCTTACTGGGCGTCATTGCGCTGAGCGGTATGATCATACGTAATGCCATCATCCTGATTGCAGAAGTCGATGAGAACCTTAAGGCAGGACTGAGCAATACCGATTCCATTCGTAATGCCGCACTGCATCGGGCAAGACCGATTATGCTTACAGCCTGCGCGGCAATTTTTGGCATGATCCCTATCGCGAGACAGGTTTTCTGGGGGCCTATGGCGTTCGCCATCATCGGCGGACTGGTTGCTGCAACGTTCTTTACCCTTACTCTGCTTCCGGCATTACTGAGCTACCTGCTTGAACATGAGCGCAGAGGGCAACAGAAAGAGCAGTAATACGACTCTGGCTCCGGAACATGCCATGGCATCAAGGCCATCCGGAGCCAAATCAAGATGATGAAAAGATTACGAGCGATGCATTTTCAGGGCCAGAGGGTGTCGTTGTAAGGAGAGTAATGTCTGATTTTTAAGTCATAGCATTACCACCAAACTTTGAATGATGTCAACTTAAATGGTAGTGCTATGCTGTTAGATATAATTCCATTAAGTATGACGAATTAGTTTGATTGTGATTTTATTTCTTTTTCTATCTGACTTAACACCCCATTTAATGCCGTAATACCTTGAATGTTATTATCATTATAATATGTCTCATTGACCATTCCAGCCTGCTCAAGATTTGTCAGCGCTATATATGCTTGATGTGTCTGACTATGCCCATCAAAAATGTCTCTTGAGTCACTGCCAATAACATAACTTTTTTTTAAGAAGGTGGTTAGGTTACTTATATCAGATATATTTTTAGAGTGAAAATAATTCAATGATATCTGATTGTTATCTCTGGAATAATTTTTCTTCTGAATTACAGGGATTTGTAGAGATTTTACCTTTGATATTATTTCAGGTTCATTGCTGCTGCATGACATTAAGAAAAAAGGAATGAATAACGCCATGGGAATATTAATAAATTTCATTTTACACCTATCGTGATAATTTAAAATTAAATTAACCTCTTTAAGAAATAACACTGCATCTATAAAGAGGTCGTTTTCACACTATTTAGGCGAAAATGATGCAATTTCCTTATCAAGATCGAATCAAGAGTTTGTCAACATAAAATCAACTAGCATTATATGACCTGTTAACCGAGAAAAAATGCTTGTTTATTTTGTGGTTTTTTTAATTTTGTACTTATTTTGATTGGCATCAAACGTAAGGTTCTGCCAGAGTTTACACATTGTTTTAATTAAAATCTCACCACCTACTTGGCTCTGAGGTTTATCAGAAATGCCATCCTTCTTCCATGGCTTCGCGTCACTACTATTGACCGCTTCGGCCAGCAGATGGCACGGTTCTTGTAGAGGGGATTCGGCCTGTCGATTCTGCAAAAAAGCAGTACGTCACGCTTGACCTCATCCTGGTGCGGTAAATAGAACTTTATAAGCTGCAACAGCTGAAGTTGGTAATAGCGTCCCCTTTTTGCTCTTAGCGCCCGTCATAATTGGTTGTGCACTGCACGAGAAAGCCGTCAGGCTATATGGGTTTTACAAGGGGGCAACCGTACACCAGTATCTTCTTAGGGTTGTCTTAATTCCACCACAGGAACATGACTGTTCGGTGTTCGTTCTGCTTCACCAATATAACTAAACCTTTACTGGTTTAGCACCCCAGCCGCCAAAGCCGCACTCCTTTGCGGCTTTTTGCTACTCAGCTTTTATCCATCAAATAGCAATGTGCTTTCGATGCCGCGCTGGCGGCCTTGAAAATATAGCGTTTGTCGTTCCTAAGTGCTTTAAGCCAGGAAGCGATATAACTTTCATGTTGAACTTCTCCAACTATTCCCAGATCCGCCATCAGGAAGGCGCTCCCTAGCTCAGCGATCAACTCTTCAAACGCATACCCCTCGCTGCCAAATTTCCCTTTCATTTCACGGTTCAGCCGACTTTTTGCCCCACTCCAGTGAACGAGCTCATGCAGGCCGGTTGCATAGAAATTAGCAGCATCAATAAAAAGATACCGTTCAGGTAAGCGGATTTCGTCGGTTGACGGTGTAAAAAAGGCATTCTGTCCTTTTTCAATAATGGTTGCACCGCTACTATGAAAAAGTGCTTCTGCACGTGGTAATGGCTCAAAGGTCTCTGCCGGAAAAACGGCATCATCACTCAGGGTCAAACCGTCAATTTGTTCAACATTAAACACAGTGAATGTTTTCAGCATCGGAATATAGTCAGTTTCTCCGTTATCATTTTCCTTTTCCAGCGTGGTATAGAAAATCGCGGTAGTGCCGTGCTCTCCCTTGCGCACCTGCCCACCCACCGCTTTTGCCTGTTTGTAGGTCATCCAGCGTGAATCACAGAATCCCTGTTTTGACGCGCTGCACCAAAGCAACATGATATTCATTCCGCTGTAAGCCGTACCGGTGGCGTAATTGGACGGTAAACCGGACATACCGGGAGTTCGCAGCCAAGGACACACCCAAGGTTTAACTCCGGTTTCCAGCGCCGCAATTATGCTGTCGGTAACAGTTTGATAAATATCGGTTCTGGCTGTTGAACATTTCGTTTTTGAGGAGCCTGACAGATCCAGCGAGGATACGCTGGTTGCCGCTGTCGTGTTAGGGGCACTTATCTGGGTATAAAGGGAAATAGTCATGTTTTTTCTCCGTCAGTGGTGTGATTTTCGTCTTCGTATCGCCTGACGGTTCGCTTTCCCGGCATCGTTCCATCCCGCAAGGGCGCAGCATGCGTGCCATTTACCCTTGCGGGACGGGTTGTGCTGGGAAACGATTAACCGGAAGCAGATACATGAACGGAAATCACGTGGGAGAAATAACTTTCCCTGCATAGACGGGTATAGAGCCCCTTACTCGCCAGCGGTGAAATAGGGTTTGGGGTTTGGGGTTTGGGGTTTGGGGTTTGGGGTTTGGGGTTTGGGGTT
>NZ_SUQN01000004.1 GCF_013337685.1 Citrobacter gillenii | reverse complement strand
AGGGATGAAATACAGCTTCTAGTTTGCGTTTCATATTGAGCGCGTGCGTAAGGAAGTCTGACGGTACAACGAGATACAAAAAACCACGCCATTGCGTGGTTTTTTGTATCTAATTTCTGATGTTACATCATGGCAGGTAATGCCGGATTAATTATTTTTTATCCATTCCATCTTTAGCCATTGAATCTTTGGACATCGTATCTTTGGTTATTGCATCTTTACGCATGTTGTCTTTTGACATGCAATCTTTATTCATTTTATCCTTGCTGCAATCATGGGACATTTTCCCCATGTGATCTTTAGCCATTGAGTCTTTACTCATGCTATCTGCTGCGTGAGCAGTTGTCATCCCAAAAACCAATGTAGCGCACATGATTACGGTGTGTAATTTTTTCATAATATTTACCTTTAAGGGTTAGGGTATATTAGCTACCGCCAAACCAGTTATATCCTTGATCTTCCCAATAACCGCCGGGGTAACGATTGGTGACTTCAATAACGTTAATGTGCTTCGGATTTTTATATCCAAGTTTTGTGGGTATTCTTAATTTAATTGGAAAGCCATGTTTTCGCGGCAATAATTCTCCATCGTATGTCAGAGCCAGAATCGTTTGTGGATGTAGTGCTGTTGCCATATCGATACTGGTGTAATAATCGTCTGCACATTTGAAACTGACATATTGTGCATTAAGGTCAGCACCAATACCGGTTAAAAACAGTTTAAACGGTACCCCTCCCCATTTACCGATGGCACTCCAACCTTCGACGCAGATGTGACGGGTGACCTGACTGACCTGTGCCATTTGGTAGAGTTGTGCTAATGTCCATGGGCGTTTATCTCCCACTAATCCAGCAACCTCCAGGCGATAGTCATTGCCATTAATGTCTGGGGCGGCATCCTCGGCATAAAAAGCGTTAAAAGGAAACGGCCTTGTCATCATTGACTCAGGATAAACAGGAGCTAAATCATTGCTGTTAAACAGCCATGCCTGAACCCTGTCATTAAAGCGAGAAATCGAGCTTAGCGTCGTTTCTACTTGGTGATTATCACTGATATCACAACCCGTCAGCATGACGAGTCCGCCCAAGGTTAATCCCTGCTTTAAAAAGCGACAGCGACCTTCCACGGATAATTTTTTACTAATTAGTTGCTGTGCTTCTTTCAGAATGTCATTTTCATCGCTCATGATAATATCCTTATCGACCACGAATCATGGCTAATAATGTGCGGGGGACTAACACGACCATCATCATATGAATAAAAGTAAATGCGACAATAATGCTCATGGCGTAGAAATGTATCCATCGCGCATTGTCATATCCCCCGAGCAATTCGCTCAAGGATGGAAGTTGCACAGATTTCCAGACAACCAGTCCTGAACCGACTAAAATAACTCCGGTGATAATCACCAATACATAAATGTATTTCTGTACCATGTTATAATGACTGAGGTTTCCGTGAACTAATTTACCCCGTAGGGCTAGCAATAGTTCAGTCATCAATCTTTTGGGAGACAAAGGCCAGAATTTTTGTTTAAAACGACCTGACCGGCTATTGATAAACAAATAAATCAAACCGTTAATGCCCAATATCCACATACCCGCAAAATGCCATTGCAGTGCACCGCCTAGCCAACCGCCAAGTGTTAACGCATTCATAAACCTGAAGTTAAATAGTGGCGATGCGTTATAAATTCGCCAGCCGCTGGTGACCATGATCAGCATAGCCAGGGCATTCAACCAATGGCACACTCGCAACCATGCGGGATGAATAACCTCCGGCGGGGTGACAGGCAAAGACAACTTTTTCATCACAATGCTTCCTGAACATTCGATGAGGTCATTATCAATAAAATTTATTCCCCGATGCTTCACGCAAAGTTAAATTAAATGTGACAACTTTCTACCCGCTTGTTGTGTAGACTTTCAGTATCGGGATCGTGGGGGACAATGAAGTGAATCAGGATAAGAAATTACTTATCGTAGAAGACGATGAAAACATCGCTGAGCTGTTACAGCTTCATCTGCGTGAGGAGGGGTTTACGGTGACGCATGCGGTAAATGGCAATATTGGTATGGCGTTACTTAACCAGGGTGGGTGGGATGCGCTAATCCTGGATCTGATGCTGCCTGGCGTTGACGGGCTTGAAATCTGTCGTCATGCCAGAACGATGACGCGTTATACGCCCATCATTATTATCAGCGCTCGTTCAGGTGAAACCCATCGTATTCTCGGTCTTGAACTGGGGGCTGATGATTACCTTGCGAAACCGTTTTCAATGCTTGAACTGGTCGCCCGTGTAAAGGCGCTCTTTCGCCGTCAGGAAGCAATGAGTAAGAATTTACGGCTGGATGCTGGTGTACTGATTTTTGATAACCTCTCTATTGATCCGCTGGCTCGGGATGTTCAACTTAATCATCAGTCAGTGGAGTTGACGCCCAGAGAGTTTGATTTGCTTTACTTTTTTGCCAGACATCCGGATAAAGTCTTTTCCCGTTTGAGTCTGCTAAATCAGGTCTGGGGGTACGAACATGAAGGCTATGAGCATACGGTGAATACACATATCAATCGTTTAAGGATCAAAATTGAGGATAACCCGGCGGAACCTAACTTTATCCGTACCGTCTGGGGAAAGGGCTATAAATTCACCGCACAGCCACGCGAGTAACCATGCGAACTTATACACTTTCACAGCGTTTAACGCTGGTTTTTGCTCTCCTGTTTATTACGTCGTGTGCCCTGTTGGGCTGGCTGCAGGTGCGAACCAGTACTGAATACAGTAAGGCCGTTATTCAGCAGCTTTCTGCGGACCTTGCCGGGCATATCAACCAAAGTTACCCTCTGCTTGAACGCGATGGCCTTAATAAAGAGTCGATGCGTAATTTATTTGATCATCTGATGGCGGTGAATCCCAGTGTAGAAGTTTATTTACTGGACAAAGAGGGCAATATTATTGGTGATGCGGCGCCGGAAGGGCACATCAAACGTCAGCGGGTTGATTTACAGCCAATACACTCGGCATTAAATAATCCTCATTACCCTATTTACGGCGACGATCCGCGTAGCCTTGATGCGAAGAAAGTGTTTAGCGTGTCGCCAATGCGTCAGGATGGGCAGATAAAAGGCTACTTGTATGTAATTTTGCTCGGGGAAAATTACAACGCATTAAACAGCAATGCGCAATTTGATGCGTTGTTGAAGATAGTCTTACTGTCCATCAGCCTTGTTGCATTGTTGGGGCTGGTGGTGGGGGCACTCGCCTTGCGCTGGATAACTCGTCCCTTGCGCGAATTGTCTGCTCAAGTCCATGCCCTGGAAACCGGTGGGATAGAAGAAATGCAGGCAATGGCGGCGCAGCCCCGGCAAATCAATACCAGTAACGATGAAATTAGCCAACTGCGACAAGGGGTTATCTCGATGGCCCAGCGCATTGCAGAACAGTGGCATCGTCTTGCACAACAAGAGCAGTTACGACGTGAGTTTATCGCCAACATTTCCCATGATTTGCGCACGCCATTAACCTCACTACACGGCTACCTTGAAAGCCTGTCCGTAATGTCAGCCTGCCTGAGCGACGCTGAGAAGCAGCGCTACCTTAATATTGCTCTCGCACAGAGCCAAAAGGTGGGTGCGCTCTCCCAGTCGCTGTTTGAGCTGGCTCGTCTGGAATATGGTGTGGTTAAACCGCAGAAAGAGAAATTCTCGATTAGTGAACTGCTGCAGGATGTTTTCCAGAAATTTGAACTTTCTGCCCAGACTAAACAGCTGGCATTGCTGGCAGATATTCAGCCAGGCCTGCCGCTTATTGATGCAGACCTCGGGATGATCGAACGGGTGCTGACCAACCTGCTGGATAATGCGATTCGCCATACTCCCGACAACGGCACTGTTGCTGTGCGTTTGTGGCGAGAAGCGGATAAAGTGATGGTGCAAATTAGCGACAGCGGTCCTGGGATCCCGCAAGAATTGATGGAGGGATTATTCATCCGTCCTTCGATTGCGAATCCGTCAGGTGTTCGAGTAGGGGGACTGGGGTTGATGATCGTCCGCCAGATGCTACAGCTACATGGTAGCGAAATTGCGCTGGTGGATACGCCGAAAAGCGGGGCTTGTTTTCGCTTTGGTTTAACGACGGGCCCACATATTTGAACCAGTTATCCGTGATACCAGCTTCAATGGCTACGTGCGCAGATGAAGATGAACGGTGTCGCCAGGTGGCTGCACGGCCGTAAAACCGATAGTAGCTGCGTTATTCATTATCCAGCCAGCTAATGAAAAACTCACTGAAAGCCGTCACCTGCAACGGCTGAAAACGCCGTTGAGGGTAGACAAACTGCAGACCAACGTGTTTCTTGTCATGGCGGCTGAAGCCGATAAAAGTCTCAGCAAATAAAACGTTCAGTCGCCCTTGTTCCACATCTCGCTTCACATCCCACCAGGATTTGCTGGCAATACCCGCTCCGGCCAGTACCCACTGACGAAGCAAGGCGCCGTCATCACATACCATTGCCGGCGTGACCTGCACCACCGCGGTTTCATTTTGCTCTTCAAAACGCCACTCGTTCATCAGCGTGCCGCGCTGCTCCATCACCAGGCAGCGGTGCCCGTGTAATTCATCCGGATACTGAGGCGTTCCGTGTGCTTCAAGGTAGCTTTTTGACGCAACCAGCACCCGATAATTAGGACGGATGAATTTTGTGACCAGATTACTGTCCGGCAAGTTCCCGAAACGCACGCTCATATCCAGACGGTTGACAATCAAATCCACCACGCTCTCACTGAGATAAATGGAGCTTCTGACTTCAGGATGCAAACGGGAGAAATCGAGAAGCGCAGGGGAAAGATACTGTCGGCCAAAGTCCGAGGGGGCTGAAATACGCAGGCTGCCGCTGAGCAGTCCGTCCTTCTGCGTCAGTTTTGATTCTGCCTGTGTCATCTCCTCCTGCACACGAAGTGCGGCGTGGTAAAACTCCTCCCCGGCTCGTGTCAATGCGATAGCCCGGGTTGAACGATTAAACAGCCGGGTTTGATAACGTTCTTCCAGCGCCTTTAATCGTGCAGTCATGGTGGCGGGGGAAAGGTTCATCCGACGCCCTGCAGCGGCCAGACCACCAGCTTCAACCACTTCCACCAGTAACGTCATATCTTCGAATTTACCCATTATTCCGTTTTCCTGAAAAGATAATCAATTATTACTGCCATTATCAAAGCGACTTGCATGACATAAAGTCAAGCCATAGTTAACCGCTCAGGAGAGCAGAACATGCCACAACATTCCCTTTTCGAGACAACATCTATTGGAAAACGTGTACTAAAAAACCGTATTGTCATGGCACCGATGACTCGTGCCCGTACTGTCCAGCCCGGTAATATTCCTGGCGCGCTTATGGCCGAGTATTATCAGCAGCGCGCCACCGCCGGTCTTATCATCACCGAAGCAACACAGATTTCTGCCCAAGGGCAGGGTTACTCCTGGACACCAGGCATTCATTCTGCTGAACAGGTGGCGGGATGGCGTCTGGTAACAGATGCGGTCCATCGCGCAGGAGGTACGATTTTCTCCCAGTTGTGGCATGTGGGGCGTATGTCCCATGCAAGTTTTCACCCGGACGGCCAACCTGTAGCTCCTTCTGCGTTATCACCGCACGCACAGGTGTGGGTGGTAAACAATGAGGGTATCGGTGAAATGGTCGACTGCCCGGTTCCACGTGAGCTAACGACAGCTGATATTCAACGGGTAATAGCAGATTACCGGCAGGCGGCCCTCAATGCGGTGGCAGCGGGGTTTGATGGCGTGGAAGTTCACGGTGGCAACGGGTATCTGATTGACCAGTTCCTGCGCCGTTCTTCAAACCAACGAACCGATGAATACGGCGGTAGTCTGGAAAACCGTGTGCGTTTCGCCCAGCAGATACTGGAAGCGATCAGCGAGGCCATTGGTGCAGAGCGTACCGGTATCCGTCTGGCCCCGTACATCACCCAGCGTGGCATGGATGACCCGCAGGTTATTGACGCTATTCTGGCTCTGGCGGCCTGGTGTGAATCAAAAGGTATTGCCTTTATTCATCTGGCGGAAGCGGATTGGGATGATGCGCCGCAGGTGCCCTATGCGTTCCGGGAGACCCTGCGGGCGACTTTTAGCGGTACGATTATTGTGGCGGGGAATTACACCCGTGAAAAAGCCGACAAACTGTTATCGGCAGGGATCGTAGATCTGGTCGCTTTCGGACGTCCCTTTATCGCTAATCCAGATTTCCCACGTCGCCTGAAAGAAAACCTGCCACTTTCAGAAATGGGTAACCCAGCGACGCTGTTTGGCGGTAGCGAAGTGGGTTATACCGATTACCCATTTCTGAATTAACTATGGCGATGTATTAACGGCCATCACGGCGGGCATCAATAACAGGGTAAATGAAAAATCCACGCAATTGCGTGGATATATTAATTTTATAATGCTATGGGCAAAAAGATATATTTTGTGCGCGATAATGACAGGGTGAATTTAAAACAATACATCTGGCTGGATATGCTTTAATATACAAAGTTGTAAAATTAAGAAATCTGCCACAACGACAGATTTCTTTAATATATAATTAGAGATTTGCAACGTTATGATATACTTTTTGAACATCATCATCATCTTCAAGGGCATCAACAAGTCCTTCAAAGATTTCTAAATCTTCTGGTGAGAGTTCAATTTCTGCTTGAGCAATCATTTCTAATTCTGTTGTTGAGAATTCAGTAATTCCAGCTGCTTTTAGAGCTGCAATTCCTTTGTGAAGATCTGTAGGTTCAGTATAAATGACGATGTTTCCTTCTTCTTCGGTTACATCACGAACATCAACTTCAGCATCAAGCAAAATTTCAAAAATACGGTCTGGATCTGTTCCTGCAAATACAATGACGCCAGTATTGTCAAACATATAGCTGACAGAGCCTGCCGCTCCGATACTCCCGCCTTTTTTATTGAAAATTGTGCGGACATTAGCAATCGTACGGTTAACATTTGACGTCAAGGTTTCAGCGATAATCATTGAGCCATTGGGTCCAAAACCTTCATAACGACCTTGCACGAATGTTTCATCGCCGCCGCCTTTGGCTTTATCAATTGCTTTATCAATAACGTGTTTCGGGACTTGTGCTTGCTTCGCACGTTCAATAACGAATTTTAAAGATGAGTTTGATTCTGGGTCTGGTTCACCTTGCTTAGCAGCAGCATAGATTTCTACACCGAATTTTGCATATATATTAGACGTCGCACCGTCTTTAGCCGTTTTTTTAGCAACAATATTGGCCCATTTACGTCCCACTGGAATGCTCTCCTCAAAGATTTATTTACATTAAATGCAGGTTGTTAACCTGCATTTTTTCCGCGAGATTATATCATGATATGTAAATACTCGTCTATGAGAAATAAAAAACGACAATCTTACGTGATGTTACTTTAATTTTATCAATGGTTGGTGTTTTTGGTTGTCATTTTAAAATTTACATTTGGTGCTTTATTTTTATTGTTGATAATGGAGCTGAAGTAATAATATATAAGTCAGGAAAAATAACTGTGATAATCAAGATAATAAACACTATTAAATTACACAGAGTGGACAAAATATCTGGAAAACTGGACTGACTCCGCGGCAGTAGGTATTTCCTGTCCTCACGACAAGGTATGTTCGACGTTTTCTGGACTGATGCCGTTGAGGTTACATGAGACTCTATGAAATGAAAAACCCACGCAATTGCGTGGGTTTTAAAGTTTTTTGCGATTCCTATGAGATTCAGCGAAACCTCATGAGACAACAAAGCTTATTTAAACGTTGAACAGGAAGTTCATTACGTCGCCATCTTTGACGATGTAATCTTTACCTTCTGCACGCATCTTACCGGCTTCTTTTGCGCCTTGCTCACCCTTGTAGGTGATGAAGTCTTCAAATGCGATGGTCTGCGCGCGGATAAAGCCTTTCTCGAAGTCGGTGTGGATTTTACCGGCAGCCTGCGGGGCGGTTGCGCCAACAGGGATGGTCCACGCGCGGACTTCTTTCACGCCAGCGGTGAAGTAGGTCTGCAGGTTCAGCAGCTCGTAACCGGCGCGGATCACGCGGTTCAGACCGGGTTCTTCAATGCCCAGCTCAGCCATAAATTCTTCACGATCGGCATCGTCAAGTTCGGCGATATCGGATTCAACTGCCGCACACACGGCAACCACCACAGAACCTTCAGCTGCCGCGATTTCACGCACTTTATCGAGGTACGGGTTGTTCTCAAAACCGTCTTCGTTAACGTTGGCGATATACATGGTTGGCTTCAGGGTCAGGAAGCTCAGGTATTTGATGGCAGCTTTGTCTTCGTCCGTCAGGTTGGTCAGTGAACGCAGCATCCCGGCATTTTCCAAATGCGGCAGGCATTTTTCCAGCGCGGCCAGCTCGGCTTTAGCGTCTTTGTCGCCGCCTTTGGCTTTTTTCTGCACGCGGTGAATCGCGCGTTCGCAGGTATCCAGGTCAGACAGTGCCAACTCGGTATTAATGACGTCGATATCGTCAGCCGGATCCACTTTGTTATTAACGTGAATGATATTGTCGTTTTCAAAGCAGCGTACCACGTGACCGATCGCTTCGGTTTCGCGGATGTTGGTCAGGAACTGGTTACCCAGACCTTCACCTTTGGATGCGCCTTTTACCAGACCGGCAATGTCGACGAATTCCATAGTAGTCGGGAGAATACGCTGCGGCTTGACGATCTCAGCCAACTGGTCCAGACGCGGATCGGGCATCGGTACAACGCCAGTGTTCGGCTCAATAGTACAGAACGGGAAGTTAGCCGCTTCAATACCCGCTTTGGTGAGCGCGTTGAACAGGGTGGATTTGCCTACGTTTGGCAAACCGACGATACCGCATTTGAATCCCATGTTTAAATCACCTTAATCTTTTGATATTCAACCTGTTATGGAAAACAGATTGTAGAAAAGTAAATAACTTTGCCTATTATACACAGCACGCGGGAAAAATGCCGCACATCGCTGCTTATTGTGCTTTAAAGGTATGTAACCGGCTGGTTGCCTTGGTCAGGCCATCTTTGAACAATATCTCGGTACAACGCGCCGCTTCGTCGATGGCTTCATCAATTAACTTTTGTTCTGAAACAGGCGGTTTGCCTAAAACAAAACCGACAACTTTGTTTTTATCGCCGGGATGACCAATTCCAACGCGTAAGCGATGAAAGTTCGGGTTATTGCCCAACTTGCTGATGATGTCTTTCAGGCCATTATGCCCGCCGTGGCCGCCGCCGAGCTTAAACTTGGCAACGCCGGGGGGCAAATCTAATTCGTCGTGGGCGACCAAAATCTCATCAGGATTGATCCGATAAAAGCTGGCCATCGCGCTGACTGCTTTGCCGCTCAGATTCATAAATGTGGTTGGCACCAGCAGACGGACATCTTCACCCTCGAGCGTCACTCTGGAGGTGTAACCGAAGAATTTCGGCTCATCGCGCAGGGGGGCGCGTAATCTCTCTGCCAGCAAATCGACGTACCATGCGCCGGCATTGTGTCGCGTAGCCGCATATTCAGCGCCGGGATTCGCCAGACCGACAATCAATTTAATCGTCACGTATTTTGTCCTGAGTGTGTCCATAACCGGCGTGTAGTTTACTGTCTGGCGGCGCGCTTGACAAAAAACTGCGTGCGTACCGGCAAAAAATGAATAATTGCCTCGCTGGACTATTAGAAAATGAGTGTGTTCAGTGGGTTATTTGTAAAGTTTTGTTGCATGAGTGTTTGTAATTGTGATCACAGGCGCACTTGCGAGCGGCAGTGTTGTCTATACTTTACACATAAGGATTAGGGGTATTCCCTGTAGCAACCCAAAGTTCCGGAGGTGACACATGAAACGCAAAAACGCTTCGTTACTCGGTAACGTGCTCATGGCTTTAGGGTTGGTGGTGATGGTTGTCGGTGTGGGCTATTCAATCTTAAATCAGCTGCCGCAATTTAACCTGCCACAATTTTTTGCACACGGTGCCGTGCTCAGTATTTTTGTTGGCGGCGTGCTCTGGCTGGCGGGGGCTCGCGTCGGCGGTCACGAACAAATCAGCGACCGCTACTGGTGGGTTCGCCATTACGACAAACGCTGTCGTCGTAATAATAGCCAACGCCATAGCTAAACCGTGACATTGTCTGCAGACCAGCCAGCCTTACGCTGACTGGTTTTCAGTTCGTCTTGCTTTTGCGCGAGCGGGACTGAATTCGCAGTAATAGTGCTAATAATGCCACAACCACCGCCAGATACCCCATCACATACATTCCCTGATGTTTTCTTGACGCCAGCTGCGGATCGGCAACCCATGCCAGAAACGCGGTGACATCGCGCGCGTACTGTTGCTCGGTTTGTGGCAGATGAGACTGCGTGGACCAGGTAATCTCACCATCTGCCAGCGGCTTTGGCATATTGATTATCCCACCAGGAAAATACCGGTTTGCCTTCATCTCAGGATCGTTGGGTAAATACCCCGTCAACAGCGCATAAATGTAATCCGCACCGCTGTCGGTATAGGGAATAAACGCATCGAGGATAAACTGCGGAAACCCGCGATCGTAACTTCGTGCCCGCACGATATAGCTGAGATCCACCGGCAGTGCGCCATTGTTGAGGTATTTGGCTTCCTGATCGTTCAGATAAGGGGAGGCGAAGACATCGTTCAGATTGCCGTCACGTTCACCCGGTTGTCCGTCGTCCTCAACCGTTGCAAACAGATAGCCGCTGGCCAGCGCTTTGGCTTCTGCTTGCGTGAGTTGCGGCCCGCCAGGTTGGGTCAGCTCTTTGAAGGTGAGATATTTCATACCGTGGCAGGCCCGGCATTTTTCTTCGTAAACCTGTAAACCACGACGTAACTGTTCAGTGTCGTGAGCGCCGTTCACGCCACTAAATACCCACGGCTGCGGGGGCGGAAGCGGCGCGCAATACCCATGACTGAAGAGTGACGCCAGGCTCAGGGCCGCAAAGGTTAACCATCGTCCCATCATGTCAGTCCTGTTTTTCCAGTAAGCGTCGACACGGCATCACAAGCAGAAACCATGCGAAATAGATAAGCGTTGAAAGCTGAGACGCGGCACGGATCCAGCCGTCATCGTTACTCAATCCGTCCAGCAAGTCGGGCCCGACCAGTGCTTTTGAACCCAGCCAGCCTAAAAAGAACACATTGCCGACCCAGATCCAGAAACCGAGTTTGATCCATTTGCTGTAATGGCGAAACCGTGCGCGGGAGGTATCCAGCCAGGGTAACAAATAGAAGATCAGCACCGATGCGCACATGGCGGCAATGCCCGCCAGCTCATTGGGAAAACAGCGCAAAATGGAGAAGAAGGGCAGAAAATACCACTCGGGCGCGACAACGGCGGGCGTGACCGTCGGGTCGGCGGGGATAAAGTTATCGGCACTGCTGAGGTAGTGCGGCGCAAAAAATAAGAACCACGCAAACAGCATTAAAAACAGTGTCAGCTTGAGGGCATCGCGTTCGGTGACGCGAAAATCAAACAGCAGACGTTGCGACTCGCGGGCGGTGAACGTTTTTTTCATCGCGTGGGCGAACGCTGACTGGACGGTACGCACATGCCATATCGTCATCGCAACAATGGCGAAGGGGATAATAAAGTGCAGCACATAAAAACGGCCTAACATCGGCGTGCCGGGCGCATACCCGCCGACAAAAAAGGTGTACAGCGTATCGCCAACGAACGGTATTGCGCGGGCGAAACTGGTGATAACCGTGGCGGCCCAATAGCTTTTTTGCCCCCAAATCAGGCTATAGCCGAGAAATGCGGTGATCATCAGGAGCACATACAGCGTTACGCTGATGGCCCACATCTTCAGATACGGTTTGCGGTATACGTTGTAATACATTGCGCGAAAGATATGCAGGTAGCAGGCGAAGAAAAAAAGCGAGGCGCCAATGGCGTGCAGATTACGCACCAGCTCCCCTTGCCTGACCGCACGCATAATATGCACAATGGAATCAAACGCGGAATCTGCCGTGGGCACATAAAACATTGCCAGCACGATGCCGGAGAGAATTTGCACGCCCAGCATGACCAGCAAGATGATGCCGACGGCAAAGATCCACACGCCGGTAATGGAGCGGGGGAACGGAAGGCGAAATTGCACATGACGCTGGGGTGCTGTCGGGGACGTTGCGTTCATGTCAGGCCTCTTTTGTGCCAAGGCGTACACTCAGACCATCGGCGGCCAGGGCATAGTCGGGGATCGCCAAATTTGCCGTGGCCGGACCCCGCGTCACGCGCCCGGAGGTGTCAAACTCTGAGCCGTGACACGGACAAATCCAGCCCTGACCGCTGGGGTTTGCGTTAGGCACGCATCCGGCATGCGGGCAGTAACCCTGAACGATCAGCCACTGCGGATGCGCCGCTGTGACCCGCTCGCTGTCTGCCTGCGGGTCGAGCAACAGTCGGGTGTCGGCCTGCTGCGCCGCCGTGACCTCGTCTGGCGTACGGTGGCGAATCAGGATCAGTTTCCCCTGCCAGATTCGTTTCACTGTCTGACCAGCCGCTACTCCCGCAAGGGAAACATCCACCGGCTCATTTTCTGCCACGGTTTTATCGTCCGGCCCTAGCGCCGAAATGAGTGGCCAGACGGCTGCGGTCACCCCCGCAGCGCCGACAAATTTTGTCAACTTACACAGGCAATCGCGTCGCTGGGTGTGGATTGCCTCACTGTCCGTTTTTTTATTCACCGCCGTCTCCTCTTTTCATTGCGCTGTCAGGGTTTCTCAATACGGGTATAAATGTCCTGAAAGCGTTTATCGGCAAGGCCGGGGGCTTTAAACGCGCGGTAGCTGTCGGGTAAAACGGCGTCGCCGACTTTGATCAGCATAATCATCCCCTGCGCATAGTGCGGTGAGCATTTGATGCCGTAGAAGCCTGCTGTGTCGTATTTGATTTCAATCTCCTCATCGATTTTGCCGATGAAACCGGGGTACCCGGCAGGAGACAGCTCGGCAATTGAGGCCGCATTGTGGCTTTTGTGCTTGCGAACAAACTTCACGCTATCGCCCGGCTGGATCGCCAGAAAATCCGGCTCGTAGACCATCGGTCCGCTGGTACCGCGGTTTTTCATCAGCACTTCATACGTTTGTGCGAACGCCGTCGAGGTGAACGCGCACAGGCACAGGATGAGTAAACGTTGTTTAATACATTTCATTGCGGTTCCTTGTGATATTTACGCTGGCCGTTGGTAGCGAATAAAGCAGCTCGCCTCATCAGCAGCTCGTTCGACAATCGCATCGATGCCAAACCAGTTGTTAAGATTTTCTCGGGTGAAGACAGCTGCAGGGCAGCCTTGCATGACCAGTCGTCCCGCTGTCATCACCATGATGCGATCGCAAAACATCGCGGCATGATTCAGATCGTGCAGGGCGGCAATCACGGTCAGTTTTTCGCGTTTAACCAGGTTAAGCAGGCCAATTTGATGCTGGATGTCGAGATGATTGGTTGGCTCATCCATCAGCAATACCTGCGGCTGTTGTGCCAGCGCCCGGGCAATATGCAGGCGCTGGCGTTCGCCGCCGGAGAAGGTATGCCAGCAGCGATGCTGGACGTTTTGCAGGGAGACTTTCTCCAGCATCGTCTGCACGATATCGTCGTCGGTCCGTGACCACGGCGACAGCAGACTTAACCACGGCGTGCGGCCAAGGGATACGGCCTGGATGGCGGTCAGACGCTCGCTGGTTTCCGCCTGCTGTTCAACGAGGGCGACTTTTTGCGCCAGATGGCGGCGCGAGTAGCGGCGAATATCTTTGCGGTTAAGCGAAACGCTACCGCTGGAGGGCTTGAGTAAACCGGCCAGCAGGGAAATGAGCGACGTTTTCCCCGAACCGTTGGGGCCGATAATGCCCACAAACTCGCCGGGTGCGACCTGAAAAGAGACATCATTGACGATGACCTTGCCTTTCACCTCCCAGTGCAGATGTTGAGCGCAGACCACATCGTTGGCGGTATTTACCGCGCGTAGCGGCGTGGTAAAACGTGGGTTAACCGTCATTTGCTCGGGTTCCCTCGGATCAAAATAATCGAAAATGCGGGCGCGCCAACCAGCGCAGTGATCACCCCAATAGGCAGTACTTGCCCTGGTAGTAAGGTGCGTGAAATGACGTCCGCGACAATAAGAAAAATGGCACCAATCAGGGCGCTGACGGGCAGCAAGCGGTGATGCTGATTACCCACCAGTAAACGCGCAGCGTGAGGGATAACCAGTCCAACAAAGCCAATGGCCCCGACAATCGACACCATAATGGCGGTCATCCCCGTCACCGCGGTAATCAGTACGCCGCGAGTGCGTTTAACCGGGATGCCCAGCGAGGCCGCTGACTCGGCGCCAAATGAAAATGCGTCCAGATGGCGGGCGTAGCAAAAGCAGACGATGATGCCGACCAGCGCGGTCGGGATGGCCAGTACCACATCGGGCCAGCGTACGCCGCTCAGATTGCCGAGCAGCCAGAACATAATGCCGCGTGCCTGTTCGGCATTGGCCGAACGGGTAATGATGAGCGAGGTAATGGCATTGAACAGCTGCGAGCTGGCGATCCCGGCGAGAATAATTTGCGTGGTGGCGGACCCGTTTTTACCCCTTGCGGCCACGGCCAGCAGTGCGACAAACAGAAATGCCGTCAGCGCGCCGATAAACGCCCCGAGCGACATGCTGATAATCCCCGCACCCAGCCCGGTCAGCGCGATCAGCACCGCTCCCGTCGATGCCCCGGCCGAGATCCCCAGCAGATAAGGTTCGGCCAGCGCATTACGCAGTAGTGATTGCAGCACCACGCCGGAAACGGCCAGACAGGCACCGCAGCATGCAGAGACCAGCGCACGGGTCAGGCGGTAGTTCCAGATGATCCCAGCATCCAGCGCGTCTACAGGATATTGGCTGCCAAACAGGTGGTTTGCCAGCGTGTGGGTGACATGCTGCCACGGGATAAACGTCTCACCGATGGAGATCCCCGCCAGCAGCACCCCGCACATCACCACGCTGACCCACAGGCTGTGCAGCAGCGTTCGCTGGGTAAACTGACTCATCGCCCGACGCGTCCTGCGTAATTCGCTCATTGTTGATGGCTTTCCTGAGTGCGAAAGCGCGTGATGCCCGTGCATGACATCACGCGCGACGAGGATTAATGAGTGGCCTGCGGGTGTGCCAGACCGTATTGCACCAGCGCATCGGCGAGTTTTTCCAGCCCGTCAAGGGTTCTGATGCCCGCATTCATGGTCTGGACATCAATCACCGGCAGGTGGTTGTCTTTCACCGCCGGGATAAGACGGGTAACCGGGTCAGACTTGAGGTATTCCATTTTGACTTTCCAGTCATCCGCCGGGAAACGGCGACGGCCCATCTCGCCGAGAACAATCACCGATGGACTAGCTTTGGCAATGGTTTCCCAGCCGACAGTCGGCCACTCTTCCGCAGAATCAATGACATTTTTTACCCCGAGGGTTTGTGCGATCCACGCGGCGGGGCCAAATTTACCGGCAACATACGGATCAAGCTGCAGATCGGCGCTGGAGAACCAGAAGACGGCAGAAACGTTATTCTCCATGCCGGTGATCTTCGTTTTGGCTGCAGCCTCGCGGGCTTTGAGGCTGGCTATCAGCTCATCGCCCTTGTCCTGCACATCGAAGATTTTGGCCAGATCGGCAACTTCCTGGTAGACCATGGCGATATCAAACATGCCTTTACGCACACCATCGCCGCCGTCTTCATTGTCTTTTGCACAATCGGCAGGGGCGGTATAAACCGGAACGTTGAGTTCACTGAATTGTTCATAAGAGGCAACCGTCCCCGCGGGGCCAATCTGCCATTCAAACTGGCTGGCAACCAGGTCTGGTTTTTTGGCGATAATGCCTTCAAAGCTGGGTATGTTTTGCGCGATGACTGCAATCTTGTCATTCGCCGCTTTGTACTGTTCAGGAACCGGGCCAAACCACAGCGATGTGCCTACAACGCGATCGGCCAGACCCAAAGAATAGAGGATTTCAGTGCTGTTCTGACCCACTGTGGTCACGCGATGCGGGGCTTTATTAAAGGTAATATCTCGACCACAGTTTTTGATAGTCAGCGGATATTGCGTCTTTGCTGCCGTCGCCATATTACTGGTCAGGAAGAGTGCCGCGCCGGTCAGCGCCAGAAGTGAATATTTGCAATAAGCAGAGGTAAAAACAGAATACATTATCATTGTCCCGTTGATGCCAGCGCTTCAGCGTCTGGTCATTATTTATTTCGCGGGACAGGCGCATGACGATAGATGACATTTCATCATGACATTCAGGCAAAATAATATGAAAATAAAACATATTGTTGCCAGTTTGATCAGGAATCAATTTTGTTCATTCGTCAAATAAATCACCCCATGGACCATCCCGTCCACTCAATGTATAAAACCATGACAGTAGGTCTCCTGGCTTACGGTAATCAGAATATCGGCCTTCCCATAAAAATATTTTACAGTGACCTGTAGTGAATCATCACTACACAGAGATATTCAGCATCCGCTTACAGTTGCGGGGGCAGCTATGGCATAAGAGAGAAATCATCCGCACCATATTCCGTTTCAAAAGCATGACTGCGCTTTGAAATACTGTCGGAGCGGACTGTATCGGTATGCTAATATTGCGTCAACCGCTGTAATAAGTAGGTAGTATTTAATTGTCATTTTTAATTCCTTTTAAATCATGTGGTTAATCTTTAATGGTTCATTGTGATGTGCCGAAGATAATAAATATTTGGTAAATTAAATGAGAATTATTTGATGTTGATCAATTAACGATGTGGCGTTGAAAAAGAATAAAATGAATAGCGAGAAATACACGCTTATTAAATAATCTGCGCCACATCACATTTTTCAATGTGTTTTTCCATATGGACAATTTGTTGCTCGCCACCTTCATCAAGGAACATGTTAAAGAGATTGTTGCACCAAAACTGATAGCCGCCGGGTAAAAAATGATGGGTATGCAAGTAGAGCGTTTTATATTGCTGACGCTGACAATATGCTTCTGCCAGCGTCATAAGTTGGCGGCCTATACCTCGACGGCGGTGTTCCTGTTCCACGTAACAGCGGCAAATTTCTGCGGTGTTGGCTAAATCATAGCGCCCGCGCAATGCCATGATTCTGTCATCGTACTGACACACTGCCAGCGTAGCGATAAGTTGCTGGTGTGCATCCCACGCGCCGAGCAGTAGATTTCGGGGGTGGTGCAGGTAGTGTGAACGTAAATCTAATATGTCTTCGTCAGGACGTGGAGTGGGCCTGTTAGCCTGAAAATAGAGATTTAAATGACGGATAATAAATGACTGAACGGCGGGAATATCCGACTCGGTAATTTCGCGAAAGGTATACGTAGCATTAGGGTTCATTGTTGTGGGTATTATCAGGAGTAGGGGAAATGATAATAGCAACTCAGCGGGGATTGCAGAAGTGAAGAGTGACCGACAAGCAAAGCCTGCCGGCCATCACTAAACGTTAAATATCAGCCAGTGCGGCGTCACGGTTCGGGAAGAACGCCAGACGGCCGGGGATGGGTTGGATACCCGCACGCGCCATGGTGCGTAGCGGTTGGAACTCCAGATTACTGATACGTAATTCACAGCCTTCCGGCAGTCGTTTAACAAAACGCTGGAAGGCGTCCAGACCACCGGCATCCAGTACCGGGACGGCATCCCACTTCAGTACCACGATGCGCTTGCCTGTAATACGCGTTTCGAGATCGGTAAACAATCCCTCCGCTGCGGCAAAGAACAGCGGGCCAATCACGCGCAGCACCAGCACATCGTCCGGTACGTCTACGTTAACCGGTGCCAGGCGCGTCATGCGCGCAATGCGGCGCATAAACAGCAGCGAGGCAAGGACGATACCGACGCTGATGGCGATTACCATATCGAACAGTACGGTCAGCGACATACACATCAGCATCACGATGATGTCGTCTTTCGGTGCGTGACGCAGCAGATCCACCACTTTATGGGCTTCACTCATGTTCCACGCCACCATCAGCAGCAGGGCCGCCATGGCGGAAAGTGGCAGCCAGGAAAGCCACGGAGCTAACACCAGCAGGGCGAGGATCACCAGAATCGCGTGGATCACCGCAGAAATGGGCGAGGTGGCCCCGGCGCGAACGTTAGCCGCAGAGCGGGCAATTGCGGCGGTGGCGGTGATGCCGCCAAAGAATGGCGCGACGATATTCCCCAGCCCTTGACCCACCAGCTCGCTGTTGGCTTTGTGCTTGGTGCCGGTCATCCCGTCGAGCACCACAGCGCACAGCAGGGATTCAATCGCGCCGAGCATCGCCATCGAGAAGGCTGCCGGTAACAGCGCCCGTAATGAACTCCAGCTTAGCGTAAAGTCTGACCCCGGCATATCCCACGGCAACACCAGCTGTGGTAGCAGTTGCGGGATACCGTTGCCCTGCGAACCATCCGCCAGAATGTAGTGGAACTGAGAACCGATGGTCGCGACATGGCCACCTGTCAGGTTAACGATGCCCATTACCGCACAACCGGCCAGAAGCGCCGGAAGATGACCAGGCAGGCGGATCCCCAGACGCGGCCAGAAAATCAGGATCCCCAGCGTGACCACGCCAATGGCGGCATCACCAAGGTTAATGGTCGGCAGGGCCATTAACAACGCACCCACTTTTTGCAGGTAGTGTTCCGGGACGTGTGCCATCTGCAGACCGAGAAAATCTTTAATCTGCATGGTACCGATGGTGATACCGATACCTGAGGTAAAGCCTAAGGTAACGGAGACCGGGATATATTCGATCAATCGGCCAAATCGGGCGAGGCCGAAAAGGATCAGGAAGATCCCGGACATCAGCGTAGCCACCAGCAGACCTGCCAGCCCGAACTGCTGCGACACCGGATACAAAATCACCACGAAGGCGGCGGTAGGACCGGAGACGCTAAAACGTGAACCACCGGTAAGGGCGATAACAATCCCGGCAACGGCTGAGGTATACAGGCCGTATTGTGGCGCAACGCCGCTGCCAATTGCCAACGCCATTGCCAGCGGGATAGCAATAATGCCCACGGTTATCCCGGCGATCAGATCACGGGTAAAGCGCGAGGCGGTATATTTTTCTTTCCAACAAGCGTCGATGAGGGCGCGGAAAGGCATCACATGTGAGGAAAATAGTCTGTTCACAATAATGTTTCATCCATGAGCGCATCATCTATCTAGAAAATGATAGTTGAAGTTGGCATAAATCATACAAATAAATAAAACGGATAAAAAAACCCGCCGCAGCGGGTTTTTGAGCCGGGCTCGATTAATGCTCGAACATAGCAGAGATGGATTCTTCGTTGCTGATACGACGAATCGCTTCGGCCAGCATACCCGACAGGGTCAACGTACGCACGTTCGGCAGTGCTTTGATTTCGTCGGTCAGTGGAATGGTGTCACAAACCACGACTTCATCAATCACCGAGTTGCGCAGGTTGTTTGCCGCATTGCCTGAGAAGATCGGGTGAGTTGCGTAAGCAAATACGCGTTTGGCACCACGTTCTTTCAGCGCTTCTGCTGCTTTGCACAGCGTACCGCCGGTATCGATCATGTCATCAACCAGGACGCAGTCACGACCTGCAACGTCACCAATAATGTGCATCACCTGAGAAACGTTCGCACGCGGGCGACGTTTGTCGATGATAGCCATATCGGTATCGTTCAGCAGCTTAGCGATAGCGCGGGCACGCACGACGCCACCGATGTCCGGAGAAACCACAATCGGGTTGTCCAGGTTCAGCTGCAGCATGTCTTCTAACAGAATTGGGCTACCGAATACGTTATCAACCGGTACGTCAAAGAAGCCCTGGATCTGTTCAGCATGCAGGTCAACGGTGAGGACGCGGTCAACGCCAACGCTTGACAGGAAGTCAGCGACGACTTTTGCGGTAATCGGTACACGAGCGGAACGTACGCGACGATCCTGGCGTGCATAGCCGAAGTAAGGAATAACGGCGGTGATACGGCCTGCGGAAGCACGGCGCAGAGCATCGACCATAACGACCAATTCCATCAGGTTGTCGTTAGTAGGGGCACAAGTGGACTGGATGATGAAAATATCACCACCGCGTACATTTTCATTAATTTGTACGCTGACTTCGCCGTCGCTAAAGCGACCTACAGCGGCGTCGCCGAGTGAAGTGTACAGGCGGTTGGCAATACGTTGTGCTAGTTCCGGGGTGGCGTTACCAGCAAAAAGCTTCATATCAGGCACGAGAAGAACCTCAGGCATGCGTCCATTGGTGGAAAGAATCTGCCGAAAACTGTGCGGGCCAGGCAGTATCCTCTCCAGGCGGTGTATTAAAGAGCGCGATGCAACGTCTGGAACGGGGTGACGTTGTCACCGCAACTCAGCTTGCCCGGCTTACTCGTTATCTCTCGCGTTTCATGTGCGCTGGCATCAATTCCTCACACCAGTCACATACTTTTGTATGCTCCTGGCGATTCGTCATCTCGCCATCTTCCTGAAACCCGAATGATTTAGAGTAACGCTCTGTGCAATGGGGAGAGGTTGACACCTTTCGCCACAAAGCCTTCGAGCCATTCCGGGGCTTGCTCAAGCACCTGGCGAGCACGAGACTCTGTATCAAATTCAGCAAAGACACAGGCCCCTGTACCAGTCAGGCGCGACGGCGCATATTCTAACAGCCAAGAAAGCACCGCATCAACCTCGCGAAAACGTTTTCTTGCGATAACCTCGCAATCATTGCCGAATTCACATTTTAGTAACGTTTCTATTGACCTTTTTGGCGTGTTGCGCGGGAGTTCCGGGTCTTTAAAAATCACCGGCGTCGGAATACTGACGCCAGGATGAGCAACCAGGTACCATTTTTCCGGTGGATTGACCGGCGTGAGAATTTCTCCCACCCCCTCGGCGAAGGCCGCGTGTCCGCGTACAAATACCGGCACGTCGGCACCCAGAGTTAATCCGATGGTTGCCAGTTCATCGACGGACAGCCCGCACTGCCAGAGGTGGTTCAGCGCCACCAGAACCGTTGCGGCATTCGAGGAGCCTCCGCCCAGACCCCCGCCCATTGGCAGGCGCTTATCAATGCTGATGGCCGCGCCGCGCCCGGCGGGCAAGCGTCCACTTTCTGCGGCAGTTTTCATCAGCAAACGCGCGGCGCGCACGATCAGGTTATCTTCATGCTCCACACCCGCAACCGGGGTGAGTAGATGAATGTCGCCGTCATCGCGCACCTCAATGCGGATATCATCGCCGTAATCGAGAAACTGAAACAGCGTCTGCAGCGTGTGATAACCATCCGCACGCTGTCCGGTGATGTATAAAAACAGATTCAGTTTTGCCGGAGAGGGCCAATGGGTCATCATTTCACGATCCAGTTATCCATTTTCAGCTTAATGCGCTGGTCGCCGTCGGACAGTTCCATGTTAGCGGGCATCGCTGGCTGCGTTTTGCTGTCGTAGGCGCTGTACACTACTTTCCAGCGCTTACCGTTCTGGCTGTAGTTGACTTCGCTCAGACGGTACTGCGCGTCAAGTTTGTAATCGGTGGCATCGCCCGGCAGACCGAGGATCCACTGACGCAGGCTATTGAGAGGAATCGGCATGCCGGTCAGTTTGCCAATCATTTCTTCGGCGTCATCGGCGGTATAATGCTTGCCTTTATTATCGACAAGCTCGACGTTGCCCGGCTGGGCTTTCAGTTCCAGTTCGGTACTGCCCAGCGGATTGGTCAGCAGCAGACGATAGTTATCCTGACCGGTTTGCTGCCAGAAGAAGCGGGCATAGACCTTCTGCTGTTCGGAAATGTAGGCAAACGCGCCGCGCGTCTGATACTGGTGCAGCGCACGCACTTCCTGCTGGTGCTGACGCCACTGCGGGGAGTCCGGACTTTTGCCAGGACCTTTCGGCGCATTGAGTGTACAGGCGGTGAGGACCAGGCTTGCCAGCGGCAGCAGGCGGATCAGGCGAAAATCAGGCAGGGTCATAATGATGACAAATCCTTGAGATACGTTGCAGTTATAGTTCTTAATGCTAGCGCCGCCATCTGACCTCGTCTACGTTCACGTTATCTTAAATCACTAAAATTTGTGCACTAAGCTATTACTCCAAAAGGGGGCAGTCTCTTTTATTGGCCGCACGCATCCTGTATGATGCCCGCAGTCTAACCTTATCAACGCTGGTACTATTCCCGCACACATGACCCTTTTAGCGCTTGGTATTAACCATAAAACGGCACCTGTATCGCTGCGAGAACGCGTAACGTTTTCGCCGGATACGCTCGATCAGGCGCTGGACAGCCTGCTTGCGCAGCCAATGGTGCAAGGCGGGGTAGTGCTGTCGACGTGTAACCGCACGGAGCTGTATCTCAGCGTCGAAGAGCAGGATAACCTGCAAGAGGCGCTGATCCGTTGGCTGTGCGAATACCATAATCTGAATGAAGAAGAACTGCGCAGCAGCCTTTACTGGCATCAGGACAACGACGCCGTCAGCCATCTGATGCGGGTTGCCAGCGGCCTGGATTCGCTGGTACTCGGCGAGCCACAAATTCTCGGCCAGGTGAAAAAAGCCTTTGCGGATTCGCAAAAAGGCCACCTGAACGCCAGTGCGCTGGAGCGCATGTTCCAGAAATCGTTCTCCGTCGCCAAACGTGTCCGCACCGAAACCGACATCGGCGCCAGTGCCGTGTCCGTTGCTTTTGCGGCCTGTACGCTGGCGCGACAAATCTTTGAATCGCTGTCCACGGTAACCGTGCTGCTGGTTGGCGCAGGTGAGACCATCGAACTGGTGGCGCGTCATCTACGCGAACACAAAGTGAAGAAGATGATCATCGCCAACCGTACGCGTGAACGTGCGCAGGTGCTGGCAGACGAAGTCGGCGCTGAGGTGATCTCATTGAGTGATATCGACGCACGTTTACAGGACGCCGATATCATTATCAGTTCTACCGCCAGCCCGCTGCCGATTATCGGTAAAGGGATGGTGGAGCGCGCGCTGAAAAACCGCCGCAATCAGCCGATGCTGCTGGTCGATATCGCCGTACCGCGCGATGTTGAGCCGGAGGTCGGCAAACTGTCGAACGCTTACTTGTACAGCGTTGACGACCTGCAAAGCATCATTTCGCATAATCTGGCGCAGCGTAAAGCGGCGGCGGTGGAAGCCGAAACGATCGTCGAGCAGGAAACCAGCGAATTTATGGCCTGGCTCCGCGCCCAAAGCGCGAGTGACACCATCCGCGAATATCGCAGTCAGTCAGAACAAGTGCGTGATGAACTGACCGCCAAAGCGTTGGCTGCTCTTCAACAGGGCGGTGATGCGCAAGCCATTATGCAAGATCTGGCCTGGAAACTGACTAACCGCCTGATCCATGCACCAACCAAATCTCTTCAACAGGCTGCCCGTGACGGGGATAGTGAACGCCTGAATATTCTGCGCAACAGCCTCGGGCTGGAGTAGCAGCACACCAATCTTATTTTTTACAGGGTGCATTTACGCCTATGAAGCCTTCTATCGTTGCCAAACTGGAAGCCCTGCATGAACGCCATGAAGAAGTTCAGGCGCTGCTCGGCGATGCGGGAACCATCGCAGACCAGGATCGCTTTCGTGCGCTGTCGCGCGAATATGCCCAGTTAAGCGATGTTTCTCGCTGTTTCACGGACTGGCAACAGGTTCAGGATGATATCGAAACAGCACAGATGATGCTCGACGATCCTGAAATGCGTGAGATGGCGCAGGATGAACTGCGCGAAGCAAAAGAAAAATGTGAACAGCTGGAACAGCATCTGCAAGTGCTACTGCTGCCGAAAGATCCGGATGACGAACGTAATGCGTTTCTTGAAGTGCGTGCCGGAACCGGCGGCGATGAAGCGGCGCTGTTTGCAGGCGATCTGTTCCGTATGTACAGCCGTTACGCTGAATCCCGCCGCTGGCGCGTGGAGATCATGAGCGCCAACGAAGGTGAACACGGTGGCTATAAAGAAATTATTGCCAAAGTGAGCGGCGATGGCGTGTATGGTCGACTGAAGTTCGAGTCCGGCGGTCATCGCGTACAGCGCGTTCCGGCCACCGAATCTCAGGGACGTATCCATACCTCTGCCTGTACGGTCGCGGTAATGCCTGAGCTGCCGGAAGCGGAACTGCCGGACATCAATCCGGCTGACCTGCGCATTGATACCTTCCGTTCATCGGGGGCCGGTGGTCAGCACGTTAACACCACCGACTCGGCTATTCGTATTACCCACTTACCGACCGGTATTGTGGTTGAATGTCAGGACGAACGTTCACAGCACAAAAACAAAGCTAAAGCGATGTCGGTGCTGGGTTCACGTATTCGTGCCGCCGAAGTGGCGCGACGTCAGCAGGCGGAAGCCTCCGAGCGCCGCAACCTGTTAGGCAGCGGCGATCGCAGCGATCGTAACCGTACCTATAACTTCCCACAGGGTCGCGTAACCGATCACCGCATCAACCTGACGCTCTACCGTCTGGACGAAGCGATGGAAGGGAAACTGGATATGCTCATTGAGCCGATTGTCCAGGAATACCAGGCCGACCAGCTGGCGGCGTTGTCCGAGCAGGATTAATGGATTATCAGCACTGGCTGCGTGAAGCAATAGCCCAATTACAGGACAGCGAAAGCCCGCGCCGCGACGCCGAGATCTTACTCGAGACCGTTACCGGCAAAGGGCGTACCTTTATTCTGGCGTTTGGTGAAACGGTATTAACCGCGGCACAGCAGGAACAGCTGAACGCGCTGGTGGCGCGTCGTCAACGGGGAGAGCCGGTGGCGCACTTAACCGGCGTTCGCGAGTTCTGGTCGCTGCCGCTGTTCGTGTCACCGGCGACGCTTATTCCACGTCCGGACACCGAATGCTTAGTCGAGCAGGCGCTGGCACGCCTGCCTGCCTCTGCGTGCCGCATTGTGGATTTGGGGACCGGTACGGGCGCTATTGCGCTGGCGCTGGCTTCCGAGCGCCCGGACTGCGACGTGACGGCGGTTGATCGGATGCCGGACGCCGTGGCGCTGGCGATCCGCAATACGCAGCATCTGGGCATCAACAATGTGCGCGTGCTGCAAAGCGACTGGTTCAGCGCTTTGCATGGGCAGCAGTTCGACATGATCGTCAGTAACCCACCGTACATTGATGAGCAGGACCCGCATCTGGCACAAGGCGATGTACGTTTTGAGCCGCTGACCGCGCTGGTGGCCGGCGATCATGGCCTGGCGGATATCGTGCATATCATCGAACAGTCTAAACACATGTTAACCCCTGGCGGTTATTTGCTACTGGAACACGGCTGGCAGCAGGGGCAGGCGGTGCGTGACGCGTTTACGCGCAGTGGATACCAGGCGGTCGAAACCTGTCGTGATTACGGCGGCAACGAGCGCATTACGCTCGGGCGCCTCGCTGCATGACCACCTTCAGCCTGTTGCTCGGCGTTCATCTTATTAGCATTGCGCTGTCCGTGGGGCTGCTTACGCTGCGTTTTTGGTGGCGTTACACGCAAGCACGCCTTGCGTCAGCGCACTGGACGCGGATTGCTCCGCCGGTCATTGATACCGTTTTGTTACTCAGCGGCGTAGCGTTGATCGCTAAAACGCACATCCTGCCATTCACCGAACAGGGGACATGGCTGACTGAAAAGCTGTTTGGGGTTATCATTTACATCGTTTTGGGTTTTATTGCGCTCGATTATCGTCGGGCGCGCAGCCAGCAGGCGCGTTTAATCGCCTTTCCGCTGGCGCTGGTGGTGCTGTACATCATCATTAAACTCGCCACCACAAAAATACCGTTACTGGGGTAATCATGAGGTCGTTAGCTGATTTCGAATTTAATAAAGCGCCATTGTGCGATGGGATGATCCTGGCATCGGAGTCTATCCGCCTGGATTTCCCTACGCAATCTGTCTACGACGAACTGGAACGTCTGGCCAGCCTCGCGCATGAAGAAATTAGCCAGCTCCTGTCTCAGGATGAGCAACTGGAAAAATTGCTGGCACTTTTTTACGGCGACTGGGGGTTTACGGATACCCGCGGCGTCTATCGTCTTTCTGATGCACTTTGGCTCGACCAGGTCCTGAAAAATCGTCAGGGCAGCGCGGTGTCGCTTGGCGCCATCTTGTTGTGGCTGGCCAATCGGCTGGATCTGCCGCTGGTGCCGGTGATTTTCCCGACGCAGTTAATCCTGCGCATTGAATCACTGGAAGGCGAAATGTGGTTGATTAACCCGTTCAATGGCGAAACGTTAAATGAGCACACGCTGGAAGTGTGGCTAAAGGGCAATATCAGCCCGGTAGCGGAATTGTTTAACGAAGATCTCGATGAGGCGGATAACGCGGAAGTGATCCGCAAACTGCTCGACACGCTGAAATCATCGCTGATGGAAGAACGGCAAATGGAGCTGGCACTGCGCGCCAGCGAAGCCTTATTGCAGTTTAATCCTGAAGATCCGTATGAAATACGCGATCGCGGATTGATCTACGCGCAGCTGGAATGTGAACATGTTGCGTTAACCGATTTAAGTTATTTCGTTGAGCAGTGTCCGGAAGACCCGATCAGCGAAATGATCCGTGCGCAGATAAATACTATTTCGCACAAGCATATTGTATTGCATTGATTAATGACACTTTACCTACCGTTTAAGGCGATCCTATGAAACAAAAAGTGGTTAGCATTGGCGACATCAACGTGGCAAATGACCTGCCATTCGTGCTGTTTGGCGGCATGAACGTGCTGGAATCCCGCGATCTGGCGATGCGCATTTGTGAGCACTACGTAACCGTTACTCAGAAACTGGGTATCCCTTACGTGTTCAAAGCCTCCTTTGATAAAGCCAACCGTTCTTCCATCCACTCTTATCGTGGTCCGGGCCTTGAAGAAGGGATGAAAATCTTCCAGGAACTGAAACAAACCTTTGGCGTAAAAGTGATCACCGACGTGCATGAAGCCAGCCAGGCGCAGCCTGTGGCTGACGTTGTGGACGTGATTCAGCTTCCGGCCTTCCTCGCTCGCCAGACCGATCTGGTTGAAGCGATGGCGAAAACCGGTGCCGTTATCAACGTCAAAAAACCGCAGTTCGTAAGCCCTGGTCAAATGGGAAATATCGTGGATAAATTCCATGAAGGCGGCAACGACAAGGTTATTCTGTGCGATCGTGGCGCAAACTTCGGTTACGACAACCTGGTTGTGGATATGCTGGGCTTTGGCGTGATGAAGAAAGTTTCCGGTAACTCACCGGTTATTTTTGACGTTACCCACGCGCTGCAGTGCCGTGACCCGTTCGGTGCTGCAAGCGGCGGTCGTCGTGCGCAGGTGACAGAACTGGCGCGTGCCGGTATGGCGGTGGGTCTGGCGGGTCTGTTCATTGAAGCACATCCGGATCCAGCCAATGCGAAATGTGACGGTCCTTCCGCGCTGCCGCTGGCGAAGCTGGAACAGTTCCTCACCCAGATCAAAGCGGTTGATGATCTGGTGAAAAGCTTCGACGAACTGGATACTGAGAACTAAGTTTGGCTTGTGTGCCCGATGGCGCTTACGCTTATCGGGCCTACGACGCAAAAATCACTGTAGGCCGGATATGACGCTATGCGTCGCATCCGGCTTTTTTATGAATCAGGCAAAGATCGTCATCAGATAGGCGATAAACAGTGCCAGATGTGCCGCACCGTTAAGCACGTTCGTGCGCCCGGTCGAGAAGGAAATTTGGCACAGTACCAACGAAGAAACCATCACAATCATCTCTGGCGAACCTAAGCCAAACACCAGGTCGTTGCCCGTCGCCCACGCAATCAGCGTTACAACCGGAACTGTCAGCGAAATGGTGGCGAGCACGGAGCCGAAGAACAAATTCATCGCCCGTTGTACCTGATTGCTCAGCACCGCTTTCAGCGCACCCAGCCCTTCAGGGGAGAGGATCAGCAATGCGACAAGGAAACCAGTGAACGCAACCGGCGCATTCAGTTCCGTTAACAGCGTCTCCAGTGGGTTGGCGTTCATTTTGGTCACTGCGATAACCGCAATTAAATGGACGATAAGCCAAACCGCATGCCACATATTACTGTGCGCTGACGGTTTACCGTGGTGCGGGTCGTCGTCGTCACCCTCGTCTTCGTGTTCGTAAATAAACAGGCTCTGGTGCGTTTTTGTCTGAATCAGAAGAAATACGCCGTACATTGCGGCAGAAATTAACGCCACCAGTAGCGCCTGCGCAGTGGTGAAATTCGCGCCCGGCAATGCCATCGGGAACACCAGCACAATAATGGCCAGCGGGAACAGGGCGATCAAATACTGTTTAATACCAAACAGATTCATATACTGGGTGGCAAATTTACGCCCGCCTAACAGTAATGAAAAACCGACCAGACCACCGGTGACAATCATAATGATTGAATAGAGCGTATCGCGCATCAAGGTTGGCGCGGCGTCGCCCGTTGCCATTAATGCAGAAATTAAGCTGACTTCAAGAATAACCACCGACAGGCTCAGGATCAGGGAACCATAGGGTTCACCGAGTCGGTGGGCTAATACGTCTGCGTGACGTACAACGCTAAATGCACTGCTTAATATACCCACCAGGGCAAGCGCATTAATGCCGATAACCACTGGTAGTGACTGACTGCTCCCCCATAAGAACAGAACTACCAGCGCCAAAATCGGGAAGACGAGCGAGGTCTCCTTGTGGCGGGTTTTTACCGCCTCATGTGCATGTGTCATTCACTTCTCCATCTCTGCAGGTATTTATAATTATAAATGTATTAAAGAATGTAAAAAATAACAGATATCTCGGTATTTCCGATCTGTTTTTACGTAATTTTACGGCGTGGCCCGTTTCTTGCTTCAAAGTGAATATAATCATTTAACTTGTTTAGAGACGATTTAAATAACAAGGTGTTAGTTTTAATGGTGCACAAATATTGACACTCATAATGGGCAACATGTCGGTACCGATCGCGCCATCAGTACAGGATATAAAGTGCCGTTGAGCCTTTGTTGCCTTGCATGCAGCCAGTGAATTGCCTATTGTCCTGATATTGGTTTCAAAATGAACAGCAAAAAAGCCCGGAAGGCGTCAAAAAGTTGTCGCAGGGACGTTGCAGTGGCGGAGGTGTAAGGTGTTAACGCGTGATTTTTTATTGAATGCCGACTGTAAGACGGCATTCGGTGCTATTGAAGAATCACTACTCTGGTCAGCGGAACAACGGGCAGCCTCACTGGCTGCCACACTCGCTTGCCGACCAGATGATGGACCGGTGTGGATCTTTGGTTATGGATCGTTGATGTGGAACCCGGCCTTAGAGTTTGAGGAGTCGTGTACCGGCACGTTAGTCGGCTGGCACCGGGCATTTTGCCTGCGCCTGACGGCGGGACGAGGCACGGCGTGTCAGCCTGGACGGATGCTGGCCCTGAAAGAAGGGGGCCGCACCACCGGTGTAGCCTACCGCTTACCGGACGCCTCGCTGGAGCAAGAGTTGACGTTGCTGTGGAAGCGCGAAATGATCACCGGCTGCTATCTTCCGACCTGGTGTCAGCTCACGCTTGATGACGGGCGGACGGTCAATGCGTTGGTCTTTATTATGGATCCGCGGCATCCATTGTTTGAGGCAGATACGCGCGCGCAGGTGATCGCGCCGCTTATCGCTACCGCCAGCGGACCATTGGGAACCAATGCGCAGTATCTGTTCTCGCTGGAACAGGAACTGTCCCGGTTAGGTATGCAGGATGATTGCCTGAACGAACTGATCGTCACGGTCAAACGACTGCTGGGCGAGGTGTTACCGGAAGGGGTCATGCGGCCAGGATTTGCCTGAGTCGGCGAACTGCCCGATAAGCGAGAGTGCTTTCGGGCAGCTAACTGTCAGGCGGCGATATAACTGATGGAATGTTCCAGAGACTGGCTGTGGCTGTCGATCAGAACATTCCACGTGCCGGTATACGGCACGGTCAACCATGCGTTATCACGATCCTGCACGCTTAAAATGTCGGTCTGCGTGTCTTTGACGTGATTTTTTTCGCTCATCAGATGAATGTGACAGCGCTCAGAACAGCGCACCACCACGGTATCTCCACCAAACAATTTCAAACTTGCTTTCACTAATGCCATTTTTCACCCCGTTCTTGAAAACAACGTACTTTCTGTCGAAAGTGCTGCGTGATGTTGTTCACATTTCACTCATGGCATAACACCAAAGGGGGAGGGACAGGATGCTGATTTTGATCAAAAAATGGCATGACGATTAAACAAAAATGACAAAATCCCTGAAAAGCGTTGAAAGGGCGTGCTTACGTTTAGCGAAACCGCGCCCCTGGCAGATTAAATCTGGAAATATCCGGCTCTTTCAGTGCGCTTGCCTGAAAAGTCGTCTATCAGAAGGTTAACACCTTATCCGCCGCTAGCGTCCACTGGGCTAATTCCACCAATGTCCCGACTTCAACGCCGTCGATTAACGGCAGCGTGGTGATGCCACGACCATCGGTGCAGGTTTTGCACAGTTTCACCGGCACATTTTGTGCGGTCAGGATCTCCAGCATTTGCTGAATATTGTAGCCTTCCGTCGGCTTCTGCCCGCGTATTCCCGCCGTTACCGCGTCCGACATCAAAAAAAGTCGCAGATCGAGGCTGTCATCCTGTTCGCGCAGGGCAATGGCCAGACGCAGACTGTTAAATAACGATTCGCTTCCATAGGCCGCACCGTTCGCGACGATCACTATCTTTTGCATTTTGACTCCTGTTGTCAGGGGGGCATGGATATTGCTAGATCTTTGGGAAAACCCGTTATCCGTGAGAGCAGAGATGATGACACATGCGCAAGACCCCGGTGCCACGCAATGGTTTCACCACGCACGTCAGCTTGAGAATACCCAGCTTCGCCAGTTGGCGCAGTCAGGCCAACTGGTGACGCGCATTAGCCATCTGGTGCATATGCTACAGTGCGAACGCGGTGCATCCAACATTTGGTTGTGCTCCCGTGGGTCACTTTACGGTCCGGAGGTCCGTGCCAGCCGCGCACTGGTGGATGAGGAATGTCGACAACTGCACGCGCTGTTTACGCAGCTTATGCCGCAGGCCAGCAGCACGCTATGCCATCGCATCGCCGGTACCGTCTGGTGCCTGGCGCAGTTGCCCGCATTGCGTGAAGCGGTCAGCGGGCAGGCGTTAGATGCGCAACAGGCCATGGCGCAGTACAACCGTGCGCTGCGGCATGTGCTCGGTATTGTCCCGCAACTTAATGACAGTATTGATGACCCCTACGTTGCCCGCGGGATGGTGGCCCTGTACAGCTTTATGCAGGGCAAAGAGCTGGTGGGGCAAGAGCGGGCATTGGGCGCGATTGGCTTTACGCTTGGCGAATTTGAGCCGCCTATGCGCCAGGCGCTGGTGGATCGGATCGACGGACAGCAGCCGTGCTTTGAAGCCTTTAGCTCACTGGCCTCACCGGCGCTGGTGCAGCATTTTCGCCAGCAGTGTGAAGCCTCTGGCACGATTGAACAGTTGCGTCGACAGGTCTGCACGCGACACCCGCAGGCCGATAACGGCGAAAGCACGCTGCGCTGGTTTACGTTGCAGACCCAGCGGCTGGAACGTTTACGCGGCGTGGAGGAGAGGCTGATCGGCGAGCTGATGCAGGCCGTTGAGCGGCGTCTGGCGGAAGACGCCAACGCGCTGCCGCTCGATAACTGGCTTGATGATAGCGCCGATGACAACCTCTGCCTGCGTCGCGACAAACAGCTTCTGCTGCTGGTTCGCCAGCAGGCACGCCAGCTCGAGCAGATGAGCGGCCAACTGGCGTCGCTACAGGATACGTTAGAAGAGCGGAAGGTGATTGATAAGGCGAAAAGTGTACTGATGAATCATCACAATATGAGTGAGGAACAGGCCTGGCAACGGCTGCGCAAAATGGCGATGGATAAAAATCAGCGGATGGTGGATATCGCCCGTGCGCTGTTGACCGTGAAATCACTTATTCAGGGATAGCGGCTGCACAACAGACGAGCAGCCTCTGCCATATTCGGGTGCAAAATAACGTCACCGGGAGGTAAAAGCCGCTCAGCGCGCCAGCGAAATTCTGGCATCCGAATTGCATTCATCTCTACAGACAGTTTAGCAACAGACCAACGGCGGTTTGTCTGCTTTGAGGATAAAGGCGTCCTGCAATGCTTCGGCATTGCCGGGCGCTTTTTTTTTGTTATGGGGAGCATGTATGGATGACAGAACAGTTTTGCTAACGCGGCGGCGATTCCTGCAGGCCAGCGCCGCCATCGGGGGGGCATCCCTGATTTCCGGCCTGATGCCATCGGTGTGGGCTGCAGGGTCTGACGCGCCAGAAATGACCACGGTCAGAGTGGGCTTCATTCCCCTCACTGACTGCGCGCCGTTGGTGATTGCCGCGTTGAAAGGCTTTGATAAAAAGTACGGCATTACGCTGGTGCCCAGCAAAGAGGCCAGTTGGGCGGCGGTACGTGACAAACTGGTTTCCGGCGAACTGGACGCCGCCCACGTTCTGTATGGACTCTTGTACGGGCTGGAGTTGGGCATCGCCAGCAAACCGCAGGCGATGGCAAATTTGATGACGCTGAACCAAAACGGCCAGGCCATCACGCTGTCTGCTGCGCTGCAGGAGCAGGGGATCGCCGACGCGCCGTCGCTGAAAAAGCTGATTGCCGGGCAGGCGCCAGGAACCTACACCTTCGCGCATACCTTTCCTACTGGCACGCACGCCATGTGGCTCTATTACTGGCTGGCCAGCGCCGACATCAATCCGTTTACCGATATCCGTACCGTGGTGGTGCCGCCGCCGCAAATGGTGATGAACATGCGCATCGGCAATATGAGCGGTTTCTGCGTCGGCGAACCGTGGAATGCGCGGGCCATTAACGACCGCATCGGATTTACCGCCGCTACCTCGCAGACAATCTGGCCCGATCATCCGGAAAAAGTGCTCGGCACGCGCCGGGAATGGGTGGAGAAGCATCCGCACACCGCCCGGGCGTTGGTCAGCGCCGTACTTGAGGCGTCGCGCTGGATTGACGCCAGCGAGGCCAACAAACGTGAAACGGCGCAAATCCTTGCCGGGCGCGCCTGGCTCAATACCAAAGCACAGTACCTGACCGGGCGCATGCTGGGCGAATACGACAACGGTGCTGGTCATCGCTGGCAGGACGCGCACCCGATCCAATTCTTTCGTGACGGAGAAGTCAGCTTCCCGTGGCACTCGGACGGCATGTGGTTCCTGACGCAGTTCCGCCGCTGGGGACTGCTTAAGCAGGCACCGGACTATGAGGATATTGCGGCCAGGGTCAACCGTATTGATATCTGGCGCGACGCGGCGACGGCCGTAGGCGGCATAACCCCGCCAGCGCAGCTACTGCGTACCAGCACGCTGATGGACGGTACCGTGTGGGACGGTCGCGACCCGGAAGCGTATGCCAACCGCTTTACCCTCCACCGTAAAGGAGCCTGAGATGAAACAAAACACGCAACTAAAAACCCCTGAACCGGCTGTGGGTGAGGTGATCACGCTGGCCGCCGTGACGGTGAGAAAACGCAAAACGCCGGCCTATTTGTGGCTGCACGCGTGGGTCAGACGAGCCGTGCCCGCGCTGCTGGGGATGGGCCTGCTGGTGGTGTGCTGGCAACTGGCGGCGATCAACAGCCAGGGATTTCCGACGCCGCTCAGCACGCTGGACTCGGCGCTAACGCTGTTTGCTGACCCGTTCTATAACAATGGGCCGAACGATATGGGCATCGGCTGGAACGTGCTGGCGTCATTGCAGCGGGTGGCCATTGGTTTTGGCCTCGCGGCGCTAGTCGGCATCCCGCTCGGATTTCTGATTGGCCGATTTACCTTCGCCTCACACATGTTTTCACCGCTGGTCGCGCTGCTGCGCCCGGTCAGCCCGTTGGCCTGGCTGCCCATTGGGTTGCTGCTGTTTCAAAAGGCGGAACCGGCCTCCAGCTGGACTATTTTTATCTGCTCCATCTGGCCGATGGTGATCAACACCGCCGAAGGGGTGCGCAGAATTCCTGACGATTATCTCAACGTCGCCCGTGTGCTCCAACTCTCCGAGTGGACGGTGATGCGCCGCATTCTTTTTCCCGCAGTACTGCCTGCGATCCTCACCGGCATGCGCCTGTCTATCGGTATTGCCTGGCTGGTGATTGTGGCCGCCGAAATGCTCACCGGTGGACTGGGCATTGGCTTTTGGATCTGGAATGAGTGGAACAACCTCAACGTCGAAAACATTCTTATCGCCATTGTCATTATCGGCGTCGTGGGCCTGCTGCTTGAGCAGGGGCTGATGCGGGTCGCCCGTCGTTTTAGCTGGCAGGAAAAATAAGGAGACAGCATGAAACCCATTATTCAGGTACAGGCAGTGAGCCAACGTTTTTCCACCGCCAGCGGCGAGTTTCTGGCGCTGCAAAACGTCTCGTTTGATATCCATGAAGGGGAAACGGTCAGCCTGATTGGTCATTCCGGCTGCGGGAAATCGACGTTGCTGAATCTGATCGCGGGCATCACGTTACCCACTGAAGGCGGCCTGCTTTGCGATAACCGCGAAATTGCCGGGCCGGGGCCGGAGCGGGCGGTTGTATTCCAGAACCATTCATTGCTGCCGTGGCTGAGTTGCTTTGACAACGTGGCGCTGGCGGTCGATCAGGTCTTTCGCCGCACCATGAACAAGGCCGAGCGGCGCGAGTGGATTGCGCACAATCTTGAACGGGTGCAGATGGGCCACGCGATGCACAAACATCCAGGCGAGGTTTCCGGCGGCATGAAGCAGCGAGTGGGTATTGCCCGTGCGCTGGCCATGAAACCCAAAGTGCTGCTGATGGATGAACCGTTTGGCGCGCTGGATGCACTCACCAGGGCACATTTGCAGGACACGGTGATGCAGATCCAGCAATCGCTGAACACCACCATTGTGCTGATTACCCATGACGTCGATGAGGCGGTGCTGCTCTCTGATCGGGTGATGATGATGACCAATGGCCCGGCGGCCACGGTGGGCGAGATTCTGGCGGTAAATCTGCCGCGCCCGCGTAACCGCGTCCAGTTGGCGGATGACAGCCGTTATCACCACCTGCGGCAACGCATCCTCCACTTCCTGTATGAGAAACAGCCGAAGGCGGCGTAAGGGGGCGATATGACGCAACGACTGGTCATTGTGGGGCACGGCATGGCGGCGACGCGCCTGACCGAGGCGCTGCTGGCGTACAAGTGCAGCGACATCGCGATCACGCTTATCGGTGAGGAACCGCAGCTGGCCTATAACCGCATCCAGCTATCACCGGTGCTGGGTGGGAAGAAGACGTTTGCCCACACGCTACTTCATCCGCGCCAGTGGTATACCGACCACGGCGTGACGGTGCTGAGCGGGGAACGCGTGCTGGCCGTTGATGCGACTCGCCGCCGGCTGACGACCTGCACGCGCATCCTTGAGTGGGATGAGCTGGTTTTTGCCACCGGCTCGGTGCCGTTTATTCCGCCAATTCCCGGCGGTGAACAGGCGCATGTGCACGCGTTTCGCACGATGGCGGATGTGGAGGCCATCTTGCAACAACCAGGTCCGGTGGTGGTGCTTGGCGGCGGCGTACTCGGCGTGGAGGCAGCGGCAGCGCTACGGCTAAAATGTGACAACGTCACGTTAATTCATCGCGCCGAACGCCTGATGGAGCACCAGTTGGATCGGCAGGCCAGCGATCTGTTGCAGGCCCAGCTGACAGCGCGCGGTATTCGCTGCGTACTCAATTCCGGGATTACCTGCATTCAGGGAGATCGCGTCACATTGCTGGATGGTGAGCAGTTGGCCGCGCAGCGGGTGGTGATGGCGACCGGCGTCAAACCCAATATCCACCTGGCGCAGGAGAGCGGTGTGAGCTGCCAACGGGGGATCGTGGTGGACGCACAACTGCGTACCACCGTCGCAGGCATCAGCGCGGTGGGCGAGTGTTGTGAAATTAACGGCCAGACCTGGGGGCTGGTGGCACCGTGCCTGCAGCAGGCCGAGGTGCTGGCTGCACGCCTGGCAGGCCAGAACGGCGAGGGATTTCGTTGGCAGGATCGCGGCACGCGCCTGAAGGTGACGGGAATCGAACTGTTCAGCGCTGGGGTAACGGACGCCGAACCCACGGATACCGCGTTGAGTAGCTGGGATCCGCTCAGCGGACACTACCGCCGTCTGCTGATTCGCGACGGAAAACTCCATGGCGTGCTGTTAATGGGCAATTGCCGCAGCGCTGCGCCGCTCACCGACTTGCTGGATGCACACGCGCCGGCAAATTCCGCCTGGCTATTTGACCGCTTTGATACGCAGCCACCGGCTGCAGGACTGATGACGATGACAAAACCGACGCTGGCTGTTGTGGGACACGGTATGGTTGGCCACCATTTTCTCGAGCAATGCGTAAGCCGCAACCTGCATATGCAGTATCACATCGTGGTGTTCGGCGAAGAACGTTATGCCGCCTATGATCGGGTACATCTTTCCGAGTATTTCGCCGGGCGCAGCGCGCAGTCGCTGTCACTGGTGGACGAGGACTTCTTTGCGCGTCACGGTATCGAGCTGCGTCTTGCGCAGTGTGTGACGCAAATCGACCGTGAAGCTCGGGTTATCCGTACCGCCAGTGGCCATGAAACCCACTGGGATGCGCTGGTGCTGGCCACCGGATCGTACCCGTTTGTGCCGCCGGTAAAAGGCGGTGATTCCGCGGATTGTTTTGTTTACCGTACGCTCGACGATCTCGATGCCATTGCAGAAAAAGCGAAAAATGCCCGGCGTGGGGTGGTGATTGGCGGTGGGCTGCTTGGGCTGGAGGCGGCCAATGCGCTGCGCCAGCTTGGGCTGGAAACCCATGTCGTTGAATTCGCCGCGAACCTGATGGCGGTGCAACTGGATAATGCCGGCGCCGCTATGCTGCGCGAAAAAATTGAGGCGCTGGGGGTGGGGGTGCATACCGCAAAATCCACCCGCGAAATTGAGCGTACGCCAGACGGCCTGGTGCTGCATTTTGCCGACGGAGAGCGGCTGGACACCGATCTGGTGGTGTTTTCCGCCGGTATCCGCCCGCAGGATACGCTGGCTCGCAGCAGTGGCTTACACCTCGGCGATCGCGGTGGAATAAGCATTGATAGCTACTGCCGCACGTCAGATGATGCCATTTACGCCATTGGCGAGTGCGCGCTGTGGGAAGGGCGGATATTTGGACTGGTGGCGCCGGGCTATCAGATGGCGCGCGTTGCCGCCGCGCGGCTGGCCGGGGAAGAGGCCAGTTTTGGCGGGGCGGACATGAGCACTAAGCTCAAGCTGCTCGGCGTTGATGTGGCGTCATTTGGTGATGCGCAGGCGCGCACGCCGGGGGCGCAAAGCTATCAGTGGACCCACGGCCCACAGCAAATCTACAAGAAAATCGTCGTCAGCGCCGACGGCAAAACGCTGCTGGGCGGCGTGTTGGTGGGCGATGCCAGTGACTATGCCACGCTACTACAAATGATGTTGAACGGACTGGTGCTGCCCGCGCAGCCGGAATTGCTGATCCTGCCTGCCGTGGCGGGTAGCGCACCGAAAGTGCTTGGGGTGGCGGCACTCCCTGACGCCGCACAGATTTGTTCTTGTCATAACGTCAGCAAGGCCGATATCTGCCGGGCGGTCAGCGCTGGGGCGACGGATATCGGTGCAATAAAACAGTGTACCAAAGCGGCAACCGGCTGTGGCGGGTGCAGCGCACTGGTCAAACAGGTGATGGAGCATCAGCTGGCTGCGCAGGGTATGGAGGTCAAAAAGGATATCTGTGAACACTTTCCCTGGTCGCGTCAGGAAATCTATCATCTGGTGCGGGTGAATCATATTCACACTTTCGAACAGTTGATTGCCCGCTATGGACACGGGCACGGCTGTGAAATTTGTAAACCGCTGGTGGGGTCGGTGCTGGCCTCCTGCTGGAATGAGTATCTGCTTAAACCTGCGCATCTGCCGTTGCAGGATACGAACGATCGCTATTTTGCCAACATTCAAAAAGACGGATCGTATTCGGTGGTCCCGCGCATGCCAGCGGGGGAAGTGACGCCGGATGGCCTGATTGCCATTGGTCTGATTGCTAAACGCTACCAGTTGTACAGCAAAATTACCGGCGGGCAGCGGGTTGATCTCTTCGGTGCGCGGCTTGAACAGTTGCCCGATATCTGGCGCGAGCTGGTCGAGGCGGGGTTCGAGACCGGGCACGCTTACGGGAAGTCGCTGCGTACGGTGAAGTCCTGTGTCGGCTCAACCTGGTGTCGCTACGGTGTTCAAGACTCAACCGGACTGGCGGTCACGCTGGAGAATCGCTACAAGGGCCTGCGCGCACCGCACAAAATCAAAATGGCGGTTTCCGGCTGTACCCGCGAGTGTGCCGAAGCCCAAGGGAAAGATGTCGGCGTCATTGCCACGGATAAAGGCTGGAACCTGTATTTGTGCGGCAACGGCGGCATGAAGCCGCGCCATGCCGATCTGTTTGCCAGCGATCTGGATGATGCCACGCTGATTCAGACCATCGATCGTTTCCTGATGTTCTACATCCGCACCGCGGACCGCCTGCAGCGCACCAGTACCTGGATGGACAATCTCGAGGGCGGTATTGATTACCTGCGCGAGGTGATCATGGCCGATAGCTTAGGTATTGCCAGCGAGTTGGAACAAGAGATGGCGCGGGTAGTGGAAAGCTACCTGTGCGAGTGGCAAACCACGCTCAGCAGTCCACAACGTCTGGCGCTGTTTCGCTCTTACGTCAACAGCGATGCCCCGGATGACGCCATCGCGCGTCAAGCCTTACGCGGCCAGCCGCAGTTGACCCCCCCTGTACGCCATGCTCGTGAGACATTGCCGGTGAAACCCTGGCAGGCGATCTGCCCGCTTGAGGCGATCCCGGAACAGGCAGGGATTGGTGCCCTACTGGGTGACCTGCAAATCGCACTGTTCCGTTTTGGTCAGTCGATTTATGCGCTGGATAATCGTGAACCCGGCAGTGATGCTCAGGTACTTTCGCGCGGCATTTTGGGGGATGTGGCCGGTGAGCCTGTTGTGATTTCGCCGCTGTATAAACAGCGCATTCGCCTGCGTGATGGTCGCCAGTATGACAGCGGCGAGCAGGCGGTACGCGCCTGGCCGGTGAAAGTGGTGGATGGAAAAGTGTGGGTGGGCAATCAGGCATTGATTCTGCGCGCGGAGGCCTCATGAGTGAGATACGTACCACATGTCCCTACTGCGGCGTCGGCTGTGGGGTGATCGCCCAGGTGAGCGAAAAAGGCGTTAACGTCCGGGGCGATCCTGACCATCCGGCAAACTTTGGTCGCCTGTGCGTCAAAGGCGCGGCGCTGGCGGAAACCACCGGGCTGAGCGGCAGATTGTTACAGCCGACGGTTGACGGGGCGAAGGTCAGTTGGTCGCAGGCGCTGGAAACCGCAGGCACGCGTCTGCGCAGCATTATCGCCCAGCACGGCCCGCAGGCGGTGGCCTTTTACGCTTCCGGTCAGCTACTGACGGAAGATTACTACGCGGCCAACAAGCTGATGAAAGGTTTTATCGGTGCGGCCAATATCGATACCAACTCGCGGCTTTGCATGTCGTCGGCGGTGACCGGCTATAAGCGGGCGCTGGGTGCCGACGTGGTGCCCTGCAGCTATGAAGATATCGAGTGTAGCGATCTGGTGGTGCTGGTGGGATCGAATGCCGCGTGGACGCATCCAGTGCTGTACCAACGGCTGGTGCAGGCACGACAAACCAATCCATTGTTGAAGGTGGTGGTTATCGATCCCCGACGTACTGCCACCTGTGATATTGCGGATCTGCATCTGCCGCTGCTGCCTGGCAGCGACGGAGGGCTGTTCGTGGGTTTACTCAACAGAATTGCCACCGACGGTGCAGCGCTGGGGGATTTTGACGGGGCAACGGAAACGCTGGCTATCGCGCGTGACTGGGACGTGGCGCGGGTGGCGCAGTTTTGCGGACTGGAGGTGGCGGAAGTCACCGCGTTTTATGACGCGTTTATGCATGCGCCAAAGGTCGTCACGCTGTACACCATGGGCATTAACCAGTCCGCCAGCGGCAGCGATAAATGCAATGCGATCATCAACGTCCACTTGGCCAGCGGTAAATACGCCCGCGCCGGGTGCGGGCCATTTTCGCTGACCGGACAGCCAAACGCGATGGGCGGTCGCGAGGTAGGCGGGCTGGCGACGCAGTTGGCAGCGCAGATGAGTTTTGACCCGCAGGACCTGTCGCGCGTGGCCCGCTTCTGGGGCGCTGAGCGGCTGGCACAAACGCCGGGGTTGATGGCGGTCGAGCTGTTCGAGGCTATTGGCAACGGCAAGATTAAAGCGGTGTGGATCATGGGGACTAACCCGGCGGTATCGTTACCGGACAGCCATGCCGTGTGTCAGGCGCTGGCGGCCTGCCCGCTGGTCATTGTCTCCGAGGTGGTGGCCGACACCGATACCAGTCGCTATGCCCACATTCGCTTTCCAGCGCAGGCCTGGGGAGAGAAGAATGGCACGGTGACCAATTCAGAGCGGCGCATTTCTCGCCAGCGCGCCTTTTTGTCCTCTCCCGGTGAGGCGCGTGCGGACTGGTGGATTATCGCCCAGATGGCTAAACAGCTGGGGTTTGCCGGGGCGTTTAGCTGGCAAAACGCGTGGGAGGTCTTCTGTGAACATGCGGCGCTTTCCGGTTTTGAAAATAACGGCGAGCGCGCTTTTGATATTGGTGCCCTGGCCGATATGACGCCCGCGCAGTGGGAAGACATGACTCCGGTTCGCTGGCCGGTCAGTCGACGCGTAGCGCCGCTAAACCTCTGGCAGGGCTGGCACGCGAACCAGCGTTTGCGGCTGGTGCCGGTCACGCCGCAGGGGATGACTACCGCCTGTGATGCGCTCTATCCGCTGGTGTTAAACAGCGGACGTATCCGTGACCAGTGGCACACCATGACCCGCACCGGTACCGTTTCGCGCCTGATGCAACACATCAGCGAACCGCTGGTCGAGGTGTCACCCGAGGACGCCGTACGATTTCAACTGACCGGGGGAGCGCTGTGTCGTATCAGTTCCCCGCGCGGGCTGATGGTGGGCAGGGTGGCAATCCAGCCAGGTCAGCGGGCGGGCAGCGCGTTTACCTCGATGCACTGGAACAACAGCTTTGCCCGTCATGGCCGGGTAAACGCGCTGGTCGCGCCGGTGTGCGATCCCCATTCCGGACAGCCTGAAAGTAAACAGACGGCGGTGCGTATCATGCCCTGGCAGCCGCAATGGCAGGGGGAGATGTTTAGCCGGCATCAATTAACACTGCCCGGTTTTGTCCATTGGTGGCGCAAAGCGGCGGACACGGTTTTTCACTATACCCTGGCGGGTGACAGGGAATTCGCCAGCTGGCTATGCCAGTACTGCACGGCGCAAGGCTGGCAAATCCAGCAGGCGTACTGGGGCCAGGGACTGAATATTCTGGCCTGGCGGGAGGGGCAACTGATGCTGGGATTCTGGTCGGCGGCGACGCAGCCTGAGATTGACACCGTCACTATTCTCGCCGCGTTTGTGCGAGCGCCAGACAATGCTGAAATGCGCCATGCGCTGCTGAGCGGCAAACCCGCAGGTATAGCGCCTGACGAGGGGGCGATAGTGTGCAGCTGTTTCAGCGTAGGTGAAACGGCGATCGTCCGGGCGATCACCGACGGTTGCCAGTCGGTTCAGACGTTGGGGCAACAGCTGCGCTGCGGCAGCAACTGTGGGTCGTGCATCCCGGAGTTGCGTGCCTTACTGAAACAAACGCTAACGCTTAAAGAGTAAGGATATTCCTGAAAATTTGGGAAAAGGCTGCAAATTGCCGGCCTGAAAGGTATGGTTAACGGTCGAGAGACCTGATTTTAATGATGTAAAAGCCACCGACGATTTGAGCCGTTTTTTCAGTTGTACACGTAGTATCCTCCTACTCTTGCCGCTGGCAGGCGGTACTGCCAGCGCGCAGTCTTCGTTTATCCAGCAGGCCGCCAACCCGTTTGACAACAATCATGATGGCTTACCCGATCTTGGCATGGCAGCGGAGTCCCGGGCCGGTGAAAAGCATTTTGCCGAAATGGTCAAAGCGTTTGGCGAAGCCAGCATGACCGATAATGGTCTTGATACCGGTGAACAGGCGAAACAGTTTGCGTTTGGCCAGGTGCGTGACACGGTCAGTGAGCAGGTAAATCAACAACTGGAGTCGTTGCTTTCTCCCTGGGGTAATGCCAGCGTTGGGCTACAGGTGGATAACGAGGGTCGCTTTACCGGCAGCCGGGGAAGCTGGTTTATTCCGTGGCAGGATAATCAACGCTACCTGACCTGGAGCCAGATGGGGATAACCCAGCAAGATGAGGGGCTGGTCAGTAATCTGGGCATCGGGCAGCGCTGGGTACGCAACGGCTGGTTGTTAGGTTACAACACCTTTTATGACACTCTGCTGGATGAAAACCTGCCGCGCGGTGGCGTGGGTGCCGAAGCGTGGGGCGAGTATCTGCGCTTATCAGCCAATTATTACCAGCCGTTCTCGTCCTGGCAGGAACGTTCTGCGACGCAGGTGCAGCGCATGGCGCGGGGATACGATCTTACTGCACTGATGCGGGTCCCGTTTTATGAACATCTCAATACCAGCGTTAGCGTGGAGCAATACTTTGGCGACCAGGTCGATCTGTTTCATTCCGGAACCGGCTACCATAATCCGGTGGCGGTCAAGCTGGGGCTGAGCTACACGCCGGTGCCGCTGGTGACGGTGACCGCGCAGCATAAGCAGGGGGAAAGCGGGGTCAGCCAGAACAGCGTCGGTGTAAAGCTTAACTATCGCTTTGGCGTGCCGTTAAAAAAACAGTTGATGGTCAGCGAAGTGGCTGGCAGTCAGTCCTTGCGCGGGAGTCGTTATGACTTACCACAGCGTAACAATCTGCCGACGATGGAATATCGCCAGCGCAAAACCCTGGCTGTGTTTCTGGCAACTCCGCCGTGGGATCTCACGCCTGGCGAGTCGGTAGCGCTGAAGCTGGAAGTGCGCAGTCAGCACGGTATTCGCCACCTGACGTGGCAGGGGGATACGCAAGCGCTGAGTTTGACGGCGGGAACAACTACCCGGAGTGCAGAAGGCTGGACGATTATTATGCCAAAGTGGGACAGCAGTGACGGGGCAACAAACCGCTGGCGGCTGTCGGTGGTGGTGGAAGACGAACAGGGTCAGCGTGTCTCTTCCAATGAGATCACGCTATCACTGACCGAACCGTTTAGCGCGGTGTCGGAAAATGATCCTCGTTGACGATAAGCAGCATTAAAAATTAGAAAATGCGTTCCTGATGCACCCATACCGCGGCTTCTACGCGTGATTTGAGCTTCATTTTCTTCAGCATATGCTTCACGTGGACTTTGACCGTGCTTTCGGTGATGTCCAGACGGCGGGCAATCATCTTGTTAGGCAGGCCCTGGGCAATCAGTTTCAGGATGTCGCGTTCGCGCGGCGTGAGCTGGGTGACATCGCGGTCTGAGGTGGCACGATTAGCACGCAGGCTGGCGGCCAGTACGGGTGTTAAAGCTTCGCTAAGCACCATTTCACCGGCGGCCGCTTGCTGTAATGCCTTCAGCAAATCTTCCGGTTCCATGTCTTTCAACAAATAACCATCCGCGCCGCGTTTCAGGGCGGTGACCACGTCTTCTTCATGATTGGAGACGCTGAATACGACGATGCGGCCGGACAGGGATTTTTCGCGCAGCTTATCGAGCGTTTCCAGACCGTTCATACCGGGCATATTGAGATCCAACAGGATCAGATCGGGATCAAGAGACTCAGCCAGCTCGATACCCTGCTCGCCATTACTGGCTTCGCCGACCACGGTAATATCGGGCGCCATACTGACAAGCTGTTTTACACCGGTTCGCAACATCGGATGATCATCGATCAACAGGATGGTTGCCGGTTCCAGATTACTCATGGGTATCTCCTTGGACTTCTGTGAAGTTTGTTTCGGGAATGAAAGTGACAGCAACTTCAGTACCGCCAGTCTCGCGACGGCGTACACGGCAATCGCCGCGCAAGCTTTGCGCACGATCGCGCATAATAATCATGCCGTAGTGGTTACTGCGTTCGGCGTTTTCCGGTACGCCGCAGCCGTTATCTTGCACTGTCAGTTTGACCTGCTTGCCATTTTGCACCACCGTCACCACAACGTCATCGGCGTGAGAGTGTTTCAAGGCATTACTCAGGGCTTCACGGGCAATTTGCAACAGGTGAATAGCCTGGTGCGAAGGCACCAGACGCGGTGGCAGCTGGTAATCCAGCTTCACCGTAAAACCAAATCGGGCGCTGTATTCCAGGCAGCTGGCTTCCAGCGCTGGGCGCAATCCAGGCTCCGTTAACTGCAAACGGAAAGTGGTTAACAGCTCACGCAACTGCACCCAGGACGTGTTCAGTTCATTACGAATTTGACTCAACAGGTCGCGGCAGTTTTCCGGCAGCGCCTCGCCTTGCATTTGCAAACAGCTGACCTGCATCTTCATACAAGAAAGCGATTGTGCAATAGAATCATGCAGTTCGCGTGCAATGGTGGCACGCTCTTCCATCACAATCAACTGCTGCTGACGCTCCTGCTGCCTGTCCAGCGCCAGCGTCGCGGTCAGTTGTTCAACCAGGGTATCAACCAGTTGCTGCTGGTCGTGGCTAAGATGACGTCCGTGCGGCAATGTGGCCAGCAGAATACCATACTGAGTATGCGCATCGGTCAGTCGCCATTTCAGTGTGATTCCGCCGTCAATGGCGGGCAGCGTGCCGCGCGGACACAGATGACACCCTTTTTCATCACAGCTGACGTTCGACTGACAGGTAAACTCCTGGTGATTATCTTCATCTTCCAGGTCGTACACCCGCAGTTCGATATCATGCAACAGCGTTAAATTTTGTAGCCCGTTGAGTACCGGGGAAAGACGTTCACACAGCGGTACCTGAGAGTGCAGACGGCGGTTGGCTTGCCACAGGAAGGAGAGGATCTGGTTTTTATGCTCCAGACCGGCGGTTTTCTCCTGCACCCGCTGTTCCAGAACCGCGTAACTTTCTGCCAGCTCTTCTGACATATTGTTCAGTGCCGATCCCAGGGCCGCCATTTCATTACGCCCGCTAATGCGTGCGCGCTGGGTAAAATCACGTTGGCTGACGGCTCGCGCCATCGACAGCAGCTGTTTCCACGGTTCCAGCAGACGAACACGCAGCCAGATAATGGTGAAAACCAGCAGCAGTGCCATAAACACGGCCATCAGACGATGCAGCATCACCACGCGCTCAATACGCAATTCCGTGGTGTGGTCAAAGGCGGTCACCAGCTTATCCAGTCCTGCCACAAACTGCGTAACGTCCTCGGCAACGGCGTCCGCGTTTTGTGCATGTGATAGCCCTGGCGCCAGTTCGGTATGCCAGTAATCCTGTAACGCCTTCAGCTGTGCCTGTTGTCCGTCGCGCTTAGCGGCGCGCGTGAGTTCCGGGCTGAAGGCCGTTCTTTCCATCTCTTCCAGCAGCGGCTGGTCATTGGCATCCAGCGGAACCGCTGCCAGCAGACGATAGCTCTGCATACGCAGGGAGCCGGCTTTGTTAATCGCATGCGCGCTGCCCTGAACGCCCTGAACCAACCAGCCGGAGACGGCCATACCTGCCACGCCGATTGCGGTGGACAGTAAAACAATCAGCGCCACCTGGTTGACCAGCGTAAGCGGAGAGAGACAACGTTTTAACATGGTGACTTCTTCCTTCAGGATTTCGTTGTAGCGAAAACCTTATGAATGACGATGCTGCTGCAAGCAGTGGCGTTATTCTCAGCTATACACTGGAGTATACCCATACCTCAAACGGGCTACCCCTTAATTGCCGCAGGTGGGAGAGATCCCCGGCTGAGGGGAGTAGGGGGCGACAGAAGCGTGAAAAACCACATCTTTTTTAGCGATGTTATGTACTCATTTGGGGTAATGATAAATTTTAAGCACTAATAATGACATCTTTTCCTTTGATTTATATCAACTTACCTCTCGCTGTAAACCCTAATGTTGCAGGCATCGAAACAAGTATCAGAGGTGTCTATGAGTCACTCATCTGCCCCGGAAAGGGCATCTGGATCTGTAATTACAGAATGGCGGCCGGAAGATCCCGCCTTTTGGCAACAAAGAGGTCATCGTATTGCCAGCCGCAACTTGTGGATTTCCGTCCCTTGTCTGCTGCTGGCATTTTGCGTATGGATGTTATTTAGCGCCGTAGCGGTGAACTTACCGAAGGTTGGCTTTGACTTTACCACCGAGCAGCTGTTCATGCTGACGGCATTACCGTCGGTTTCCGGTGCGCTGCTGCGTGTTCCGTACTCCTTTATGGTTCCTCTGTTTGGCGGACGTCGCTGGACGGCATTCAGCACCGGTATCCTGATCATTCCTTGCGTATGGTTAGGTTTTGCCGTGCAAGATACCACCACGCCGTTTAGCACGTTTATTATCATCTCTCTGCTGTGCGGTTTTGCCGGGGCAAACTTTGCTTCCAGCATGGCTAACATCAGTTTCTTCTTCCCGAAACAGAAACAGGGCGGTGCACTGGGGCTGAACGGCGGTCTGGGTAACATGGGCGTCAGCGTGATGCAGTTGCTTGCGCCGCTGGTGGTCTCCTTGTCTATCTTCGCGGCATTCGGTAGCCACGGCGTTGAACAACCGGATGGCACGCAACTGTATCTGGCCAACGCCGCGTGGATTTGGGTACCGTTCCTGGCGGTGCTGACGCTGGCTGCGTGGTTTGGTATGAACGAACTGGCAACCTCTAAAGCGTCACTGAAAGAGCAATTACCGGTGCTGAAACGCGGACATCTGTGGATTATGAGTCTGCTGTATCTGGCAACCTTCGGCTCCTTTATCGGCTTCTCTGCCGGTTTTGCCATGCTGTCAAAAACGCAGTTCCCTGAGGTGCAGATCCTGCATTACGCCTTCTTTGGTCCGCTGATTGGCGCCCTGGCTCGTTCTGCCGGTGGGGCAATTTCTGACCGACTGGGCGGGACGCGCGTGACGCTGGTGAACTTTGTCCTGATGGCCATTTTCAGCGCCTTGCTGTTCCTGACGCTGCCAACAAACGGTGAGGGTGGCAACTTTATCGCCTTCTTTGCGGTGTTCCTGGCGCTGTTCCTGACGGCTGGGTTGGGTAGTGGTTCTACCTTCCAGATGATCTCCGTGATCTTCCGTAAACTGACGATGGACCGAGTGAAAGCCGAAGGTGGCTCCGAAGAGAAAGCGATGCGTGAAGCGGCAACCGACACGGCGGCGGCACTGGGCTTTATCTCAGCTATCGGCGCGATTGGCGGCTTCTTTATTCCTAAAGCGTTTGGTACGTCGCTGGCGTTAACCGGTTCGCCGGTAGATGCGATGAAAGTGTTCCTGATCTTCTATGTCGCCTGCGTGGTCATCACTTGGGTGGTATACGGACGTCATTCTAAAAAATAAAAAAGTAATGTACACAAAATCACTCTAACTGCATTAAGGCGGCAAGTGAGAAATCCCCAGGAGCATACTCAAGTCAGTGACTGGGGAGAACGAGCACAGCCAACGCGGAAGCAGTTTGAAGGATGACGTGTAGGTTGATTATCCTTTGCGCGGTGTTAGACCGCGCTTTTTTTTGTCTGTAATTAGTTACAACATACTTATTTATCTACAGAGACTATCGTCTGTCAGAACGGTACACAGAAAGAGGCCTGCCAGGGGGGGATACCCCTTAATACTCACTTGTAAAGAATTTAACATTTGTATGATGAGTTAATTTTAAAATCATATTTAAAATCAATTGATTACTGGGTTTTACCCCATCCCACTTAAGGGGTATATAAAATTTAACCTCTCTTTCCCATCCCTGCCTGCCTTGATCGTTATCAATTCCCACGCGCTTTCATAGCGTTACCTTCGCTCTCAATCAAGCAATGTCGATTTATCAGAGAGCCGTCAGGCTCCTACAGGAGACAACCGATGAGTAAATTCCTGGACCGGTTTCGCTACTTCAAGCAGAAGGGCGAAACCTTTGCCGATGGGCACGGCCAGCTTCTCAATACTAACCGGGACTGGGAGGATGGATACCGCCAGCGTTGGCAGCATGACAAAGTCGTGCGATCAACTCATGGGGTAAACTGCACCGGCTCATGCAGCTGGAAAATCTACGTGAAAAATGGTCTGGTGACCTGGGAGACCCAGCAAACCGACTACCCGCGCACCCGTCCAGACCTGCCAAACCATGAACCACGCGGCTGCCCGCGCGGTGCGAGCTACTCCTGGTATCTCTACAGCGCTAACCGCCTGAAATACCCGCTGATGCGTAAACGCCTGATGAAAATGTGGCGTGAAGCGAAAAGACTGCACAGCGATCCGGTAGATGCATGGGCATCCATCATCGAAGACGCCGATAAAGCAAAAAGCTTCAAGCAAGCGCGCGGTCGTGGTGGCTTTGTACGTTCTTCCTGGCAGGAAGTGAATGAGCTGATTGCCGCTTCTAACGTCTACACCGTCAAAACCTACGGCCCTGACCGCGTGGCAGGCTTCTCGCCTATCCCGGCAATGTCGATGGTTTCCTACGCCTCCGGTGCACGCTACTTGTCCCTGATTGGCGGTACCTGCTTGAGCTTCTACGACTGGTACTGTGACCTGCCGCCTGCGTCTCCGCAGACCTGGGGTGAGCAGACCGACGTTCCGGAATCTGCCGACTGGTACAACTCCAGCTACATCATCGCCTGGGGTTCAAACGTTCCGCAGACCCGTACCCCGGATGCCCACTTCTTCACTGAAGTTCGCTACAAAGGGACCAAAACGGTCGCGATCACCCCGGACTACGCTGAAATTGCCAAGCTGTGCGACCTGTGGCTGGCACCGAAGCAGGGCACCGATGCCGCGATGGCGCTGGCAATGGGCCACGTCATGCTGCGTGAGTTCCACCTTGATAACCCAAGCCAGTACTTCACCGACTATGTGCGTCGTTACACCGACTTCCCGATGCTGGTGATGCTCGAAGAGCGTGACGGTTACTATGCGGCGGGCCGTATGCTGCGCGCCGCCGATCTGGTCGATTCTTTGGGCCAGGAAAATAACCCAGAGTGGAAAACCGTTGCCGTCAATACCGACGGCGAGATGGTCGCGCCAAACGGTTCGATAGGTTTCCGCTGGGGCGAAAAAGGGAAGTGGAACCTTGAGCAGCGCGACGGCACGTCCGGTAAAGAAACCGAACTGCAGCTCAGCTTGCTGGGCAGCCAGGATGACATCGCTGAAGTCGGCTTCCCATACTTTGGCGGCGAAGGCACCGAGCACTTCAATAAAGTCGAACTGGAAAACGTTCTGCTGCACAAACTGCCGGTCAAACGCCTGCAACTGGCGGACGGTACTACCGCGCTGGTGACCACCGTTTATGACCTGACCATGGCGAACTACGGTCTGGAACGCGGTCTGAACGATGAAAACTGCGCCACCAGCTACGATGACATCAAAGCATATACCCCGGCATGGGCAGAAAAAATTACCGGTGTATCACGCGCTCAAATCGTGCGTATCGCCCGTGAATTTGCCGATAACGCTGACAAAACGCACGGTCGTTCAATGATCATCGTCGGTGCCGGTCTGAACCACTGGTATCACCTCGATATGAACTATCGCGGATTGATCAACATGCTGGTGTTCTGCGGCTGCGTTGGTCAGAGCGGTGGCGGTTGGGCGCACTATGTGGGTCAGGAAAAACTGCGTCCGCAGACCGGCTGGCAGCCGCTGGCGTTTGGCCTTGACTGGCAGCGTCCGGCACGTCACATGAACAGCACCTCCTACTTCTATAACCACTCCAGCCAGTGGCGTTATGAGACGGTAACTGCGCAGGAACTGCTGTCGCCGATGGCGGACAAGTCCCGCTATAGCGGTCATTTGATCGACTTTAACGTACGCGCTGAACGTATGGGCTGGTTGCCATCTGCGCCGCAGTTGGGCACCAACCCGCTGTACATTGCTCGTGAGGCGGAAAAAGCCGGGATGACGCCGGTGGATTACACCGTGAAATCGCTGAAAGAGGGTTCTATTCGCTTTGCGGCAGAACAACCTGAAAACGGTAAAAACCATCCGCGTAACCTGTTCATCTGGCGTTCTAACCTGCTGGGCTCGTCCGGTAAAGGTCATGAGTACATGCTGAAGTATCTGCTGGGTACTGAACACGGTATTCAGGGGATGGATCTGGGCAAACAGGGTGGTGTGAAGCCAGAAGAAGTGGAATGGCAGGATAACGGTCTCGATGGCAAGCTGGATCTGGTGGTGACGCTGGACTTCCGTCTGTCGAGCACCTGTCTGTATTCCGACATCGTGTTGCCTACCGCCACCTGGTATGAAAAAGACGACATGAATACATCGGACATGCATCCGTTTATTCATCCGCTGTCTGCCGCTGTTGATCCGGCCTGGGAATCGAAAAGCGACTGGGAAATTTACAAAGCCATCGCCAAGAAATTCTCTGAAGTCTGCGTCGGTCACCTCGGTAAAGAAACCGACGTGGTGACGCTGCCTATCCAGCACGATTCAGCTGCCGAACTGGCGCAGCCGCTGGACGTGAAGGACTGGAAAAAAGGCGAATGCGATCTGATCCCAGGCGTTACTGCCCCGCACATCATGACCGTTGAGCGTGATTACCCAGCAACTTACGAACGCTTCACCTCCATCGGCCCACTGATGGATAAAGTCGGTAACGGCGGGAAAGGGATTGCCTGGAACACCCAGAGCGAAATGGACTTGCTGCGTAAGCTTAACTACACCAAGGCAGAAGGCCCGGCTAAAGGTCAGCCGATGCTGAATACGGCGATTGATGCCGCCGAGATGATCCTCACCCTGGCGCCGGAAACCAACGGTCAGGTGGCGGTGAAAGCCTGGGCTGCGCTGAGTGAATTTACCGGCCGTGACCATACGCATCTGGCACTGAATAAAGAAGACGAGAAAATCCGCTTCCGCGATATTCAGGCGCAGCCGCGTAAAATTATCTCCAGCCCGACCTGGTCTGGCCTGGAAGATGAGCATGTTTCTTACAACGCCGGTTACACCAACGTTCACGAGCTGATCCCATGGCGTACGCTGACCGGTCGTCAGCAGCTGTATCAGGATCATCAGTGGATGCGCGACTTCGGTGAAAGCCTGCTGGTTTATCGTCCGCCAATTGACACCCGTTCGGTGAAAGCCGTGATGGGCGAGAAATCCAACGGCAATCCGGAAAAGGCGCTCAACTTCCTGACGCCACACCAGAAGTGGGGTATCCACTCCACTTACAGCGACAACCTGCTGATGCTGACATTAGGCCGCGGTGGTCCGATCGTGTGGATGAGTGAAGCGGATGCGAAAGATCTGGGTATCGAAGATAACGACTGGATCGAAGTCTTTAACAGCAACGGTTCACTAACCGCCCGTGCGGTAGTCAGCCAGCGTGTCCCGGCCGGGATGACCATGATGTACCACGCCCAGGAACGTATTGTGAATATTCCAGGGTCGGAAATTACCGAACAGCGCGGCGGGATCCATAACTCGGTGACCCGTATTACGCCGAAACCGACGCACATGATTGGTGGTTATGCCCACCTGGCCTACGGCTTTAACTACTACGGCACCGTAGGGTCAAACCGTGATGAGTTCGTGGTGGTCCGTAAGATGAAGAACATTGACTGGTTGGATGGCGAAGGCAATGACCAGGTACAGGAGAGCGTAAAATGAAAATTCGTTCACAAGTCGGCATGGTGCTGAATCTCGATAAGTGCATCGGTTGCCACACCTGTTCAGTAACCTGCAAAAACGTCTGGACCAGCCGTGAAGGGACCGAGTACGCCTGGTTCAACAACGTTGAAACTAAGCCGGGCACCGGTTTCCCGACCGACTGGGAAAACCAGGAAAAATGGAAGGGCGGTTGGATCCGCAAGATCAACGGTAAGCTGGTGCCGCGCATGGGTAACAAAGCGCTGCTGCTGGGTAAAATTTTCGCTAACCCGCATCTGCCGGGTATCGATGATTACTACGAGCCGTTTGACTTCGATTACCAGACGCTGCACAACGCACCGGCTGACAGCAAAGCGCAGCCGATTGCACGTCCACGTTCGCTGATCACCGGCAAGCGTATGGACAAGATAACCAAAGGTCCGAACTGGGAAGACGACCTGGGCGGCGAGTTCGAGAAGCTGTCAAAAGACAAAAACTTCGAGAACATGCAGAAGGCGATGTACGGCCAGTTCGAAAATACCTTCATGATGTATTTGCCGCGTCTGTGCGAGCACTGCCTTAACCCGGCGTGCGTGGCGACCTGCCCAAGCGGTGCCATCTACAAGCGTGAAGAAGACGGCATCGTGCTGATCGACCAGGACAAGTGCCGCGGCTGGCGTATGTGTATTACCGGTTGCCCGTACAAGAAAATCTACTTCAACTGGAAGAGCGGTAAGTCAGAGAAGTGCATCTTCTGCTATCCGCGTATCGAAGCCGGTCAGCCGACCGTATGCTCCGAAACCTGCGTCGGACGTATTCGTTACCTCGGCGTACTGCTGTATGACGCTGACGCCATTGAAAGCGCGGCAAGCACCGAGAACGAGAAAGATCTGTACCAGCGTCAGCTGGACGTGTTCCTCGATCCGAATGACCCGGCGGTCATTGAGCAGGCACTGAAAGACGGTATTCCGCTGAGCGTGATCGACGCGGCTCAGCAGTCTCCGGTGTACAAAATGGCGATGGACTGGAAGCTGGCGCTGCCGTTGCACCCAGAATACCGCACGCTGCCAATGGTCTGGTATGTTCCGCCTTTGTCACCGATTCAGTCTGCGGCTGATGCGGGTGAGCTGGGCAGCAACGGTATTCTGCCGGACGTGGACAGCCTGCGTATTCCGGTTCAGTACCTGGCAAACCTGCTGACTGCAGGGGATACGCAGCCGGTGGTACTGGCGCTGAAGCGCATGCTGGCGATGCGTCACTTTAAACGTGCGGAAACCGTTGACGGTAAAGTCGACACCCGTGCGCTGGAAGAAGTTGGTCTGACTGAAGCGCAGGCGCAGGAAATGTACCGCTACCTGGCCATCGCGAACTACGAAGATCGTTTCGTGGTACCGAGCAGCCATCGTGAGCTGGCGCGTGAAGCGTTCCCGGAGAAAAGCAGTTGTGGCTTTACCTTCGGCGACGGTTGCCACGGTTCGGACACCAAATTCAATCTGTTCAACAGTCGCCGCATCGATGCTGTCGATGTGACCAGCAAAACGGAGCCGCACCAATGATTGAACTCGTCATTGTTTCGCGTCTGCTCGAGTACCCGGATGCTGCCTTATGGCAGCATCAGCAGGAACTTTTCGATGCACTCGCGTCATCTGAAAACCTGGACAAAGATGATGCCCAGACTCTGGGCGTCTTCCTGCGCGATTTAACCGCGCAGGACATGCTGGACGCACAGTCCCGCTACAGTGAACTGTTCGACCGTGGCCGTGCAACCTCGCTGCTGTTGTTTGAACATGTGCATGGTGAATCCCGCGACCGCGGTCAGGCGATGGTTGACCTGATGGCGCAGTACGAGCAGCACGGTTTACAGCTCGACAGCCGCGAATTACCGGACCATCTGCCGCTGTACCTGGAATATCTGGCGCAGTTGCCGAAGGAAGAGGCGCTGGGTGGTTTGCAGGATATCGCCCCGATTCTGGCCCTGCTCAGTGCGCGTCTGCAACAGCGTGAAAGTCGCTACGCCGTGCTGTTCGATCTGCTGTTGAAACTGGCGAATGCGGCTATCGATAGCGACAAAGTGGCGGAGAAAATTGCGGATGAAGTTCGCGATGATACTCCGCAGGCGCTGGACGCTGTCTGGGAAGAAGAGCAGGTGAAATTCTTTGCCGATCAGGGGTGCGGTGAATCTGAGATCTCCGCTCACCAGCGTCGTTTTGCCGGGGCCGTCGCGCCGCAGTATCTGAATATCACCACCGGAGGACAGCAATAATGCACTTCCTGAATACGTTCTTCTTTGACATCTATCCGTACATTGCGGGTTCTGTCTTCCTGATTGGTAGCTGGCTACGTTATGACTACGGGCAGTACACCTGGCGTGCGGCATCCAGTCAGATGCTGGATCGCAAAGGGATGAACATGGCGTCAAACCTGTTCCATATCGGGATCCTGGGTATTTTCGCCGGCCACTTCCTGGGGATGTTAACGCCGCACTGGATGTACGAAGCGTGGCTGCCGCTGGAAGTGAAACAGAAAATGGCCATGTTTGCAGGCGGTGCGTCCGGCGTGATGTGTCTGGTCGGTGGTGTATTGCTGCTCAAACGCCGTTTGTTCAGCCCACGCGTGCGTGCCACTACCACCGGCGCGGATATTCTGGTGCTGTCCGTTCTGGTTATCCAGTGTGCGCTGGGGCTGCTGACTATTCCGTTCTCCGCCCAGCATATGGACGGGAGTGAGATGATGAAGCTGGTCAACTGGGCACAGTCTGTGGTGACCTTCCACGGCGACGCGTCCCAGTACCTGGACGGTGTGGCGTTTATCTTCCGTATGCACCTGGTGCTCGGTATGACGCTGTTCCTGCTGTTCCCGTTCTCGCGTCTGGTGCACATCTGGAGCGTGCCGGTCGAGTATTTGACCCGCAAGTATCAGATTGTTCGCGCACGCCACTAAGGTAAAATATTAATGAAAAAAACCAGGACAAAAGTCCTGGTTTTTTTTGTATTTTATTTCGATATCATGCTGCGAATCGTGGGATAAAGAAATGAAGCATAATGGAATATTCAGCTCGCCCTGGCGTTAACATGGCGCTAAAAATCGTCTCGACCGGTATTGCTCTGCCGCCGACACGGATCACTTCATCAATGCTTGACCTTCAACTCGGTAAGCCCTCGGGCTATGTGGAAAAACGTTCGGGCATTGTCTGGCGCTATCACGTGGCCAACGATGCCAGCCAGGCTGAGCTGGCGGCACAGGCGTTACACCATGCGCTTGACGCCGGGGCGTTATCACCGTCTTCCATTGATCTGCTGATTTGCGCGTCGGCCATTCCGTTTCAGGCTCTCCCGTGCAGTGCGACCCATATTCTGAAAGCGGCAAGGATGCCTGCCGGAATGGCGGGTTTCGACATCAACAGCAGCTGCGTTAGCTTTATTTCCGCACTGGAAGTAGCAGCCGGATTGGTAAATACCGGTGCGTACCGTCGTATCGCCATCGTGTCAGCAGATATTGCCTCGCGCGGTATTGACTGGGGGCATGAAGAATCCTCGCTGATTTTTGGCGATGGCGCGGCATGCGTTATTGTCGAACGTGGCGACGGTTCAACCGGCATTCTGGCAAGCCTGATTGAGATGTATCCGGACGGTAGCGAGCTGTGTGAAATTCGCGCGGGTGGCACGCGGCGTAACCCTCGTGCAGGGATGATCGAGAGTGATTTTCTGTTTCACATGCAAGGGAAATCGTTGTTTCGTTATGCCTCTTCCTTGATTGAGGATTATTTTGCCCGCCTGCTGGCGAAAAGCGGCATTACGCTGGCCGATATTGCCACGGTGGTACCGCATCAGGCCAGCCATCTGTCGCTGGAACATATGCGTAAACGGCTGCACGTGCCGGAATCCGCTCTCATTGACATCTACCGCTACTATGGCAATCAGGTCGCGGCGTCTATACCAACCGCGCTGCACGAGGCTATCGTTAGCGGAAGACTGGTCGCAGGTCAACCGGCAATGCTGATAGGGACGGCAGCAGGGCTGACGCTGGCAGGTATGGTCTTTATACCGTGAAAATTCTGCTGACCGGCGCAACCAGTGGACTGGGACGCAATGCCGCAGAATCTTTACTGATGTCCGGACACGACGTAGTGGCTATCGGGCGTAATTCGACTCAGGGTGCAGCGCTTACGCAATGGGGCGCGAAGTTTGTGCCACTCGATCTAACGTGCGCCAGCGATAAGGACTTTTTCAGGCTGGTCGACGGCTGTGACGCCGTGTGGCACTGTGCGGCAAAGTCGTCGCCGTGGGGTAGCCGCGCTGATTTTTACCAGAACAACGTTCTGGTCACGCATCGGCTGACGCAGGCGGCGGGCAGGGCGCAGATCCCGCGCTTCGTTCATATTTCCACCCCGGCGGTGTATTTCGATTTCCGTCACCACTATGATCTGCCAGAGAGCTACCTTGCACGCCGCTTTAGCAGTCACTATGCCGACAGTAAATATGCCGCAGAGAAGGTGATTACCGACGCGGTGCGCACGTTTTCAGCGACGACATTTATTATGCTGCGTCCGCGCGGCCTGTTTGGCCCATACGATAATGTGATTGTCCCGCGGCTGCTACAGCAGCTTCATCGGGATGGCGGCGTGCTACGTTTACCGCGCGGCGGTGAGGTGCTGCTGGATCTCACTTTCGTGCAGAACGTGGTGTATGCCATGGAGCTGGCTACGACGGTGGCGTCGCTGCCTTCTGGTCGCGTCTATAACGTGACTAACCATCAACCCCAGCGGCTGAAGGTGATGCTTGATGCGCTGTTGCGAGAACAGCTTGGGCTACGTTATCGCCTGTGTCAGGTGCCGTGGCCACTGTTGTCTCTGCTCGCCAGCGGAATGGAACTCATCGGACGCTGTCTTGATAAAGAGCCGCTGGTAACCCGCTACAGTGCAGGCACCGTCTGTTTTGATATGACACTGAGTACACAACAAGCCACCAATGAACTGGGTTATCGGCCGCGAATTTCAATGACGGAAGGCATTGCGCTGACCGGCGAATGGATGAGAAAGCATGGCAACTATCACCGCTTTTGAGGTTGGGTACTGCACACATATAGGGTGTATGGCGCTAAAAAGCGCCGGGTTGCGCGTTTGCAAATTCCCGTCGCGGGCGTACTTGCTGGAAGCTGGCGATCAACGCTGGCTATGGGATACCGGTTACGCCTCGTGGTTTGAGCAATACACCCGTTCTGGCGTTTTTCGACTCTACCGCCAGGTGACGCCAGTCTATTTCGACCCAAACGCCTCGTTGGCCCGACAGTTGCTCGCACGAGGGCTGGTCAGCGGTGATATCAGCGCTATTATTCTGTCGCATTTTCATGCCGATCATGTGGCCGGACTACGTGATTTCCCCGACGTTAGCTGCATCTGTTCGGGTGAAGGGTGGGCGCAGGTCAGGACGCTGCGCGGATTTGGCGCCCTGCGCCAGGCCTTTGTGCCTGGACTGTTTCCGGCAGAATTTGAGTCGTCGTTAACGTTTATTGAGCGTTTTGAGACCCTGACATTACCCGCCGCGTTGGCACCTTTTGAGCGTGGCTATGTGCTTCCGGGAAGCGATGGGCAGATAATCCTGGTTCCGCTTCCAGGACACGCTGCTGGGCATATTGGCGCGTTTGTGTTGACGGACGATGGATGGACATTGCTGGCGGCTGATGCGGCCTGGTCGCCCGCCAGTTACCGTGAGCTGCGAGGCCCGTCCCGGCTGGCAAATTTGGTCATGTCTGATCCCACTGCATATTACCAGACCCTTGCGCGGTTAAATCAACTCTGGCAGAACGGCGCTACGGATATTCAGTTATGCCATGAGGGTGATTTATGATCCCATTCGCGCTTCTCTGGCGCTATTTCTGCACCCGCAAACTGCGCTTTACCGACAGGGCCTCTCTTGAGGCTTGGCAGCAAAAAAGAATGCAGGCTTTCCGCCGCCGGGTGTTAGTGAAAAGCCCGTGGTTCCGCGATTATCTCGCGCGGCCTTTTTGCGAATGGCCGACGATGGACAAAACGCGGATGATGACCCATTTTGATGAGATTAACACGGCCGGGCTACAGCGTGATGCCCTGATGGCATGTGCGTTGCGTAGTGAGCACAATCGCGATTTCTCGCCTGGAGTCGGTGAGTTTAGCGTGGGTCTGTCGTCCGGCACCTCCGGACAACGTGGGCTGTTTGTGGTGAGTCCACAGGAGCAACTGCTGTGGGCGGGGGCTATTCTGGCAAAAGTCCTGCCCGATGGATTGCTGGCGGGTGAACGCGTGGCATTGTTCCTGCGCGCAGATAATAATCTGTATCGCAGAGTGAATAATCGCTGGCTCAGTCTGGAATATTACGATCTTCTTGCCCCATTTCAGCCGCAGCTCGCACGGCTTGAGGCGCAGACACCGACGCTGATTGTTGCTCCCGCGCAGGTACTGCGCGCGCTGGCGCTGGCCGTACATGCCGGAACACTGACTCTGAAGGTGAAAAAAGTAATTTCGGTGGCGGAGGTGCTGGAAGAGCAGGATCGCACTTTGCTGCGCGACGTATTCGGCGAGGTCGGTGAAATTTATCAGGCTACTGAGGGCTTTCTGGCCTCAACCTGCGCCTGCGGTACGCTGCATCTGAACGAAGAGTTTATTCATGTCGAGCCGGAATGGCTGGATGAGCAGCGGTTTATTCCGATTATCACTGACTTTACCCGCAGCACGCAGCCGGTGGTTCGCTACCGGCTTAATGACGTACTGGTGGCGAGTGATAAGCCGTGCCCTTGCGGCAGTGCGGCCAGGGCGATTGTCCGTATTGAGGGTCGACAGGACGATCAGTTGCTGCTGCCTGACGTGGCGGGTGGAGAGCAGGTCGTATTTGCCGATGCCTGCAGCCGGGTGCTGGCTATCGCGTTGCCCCCCACGGCCGATTATCGGTTGGCGCAGACGGCCGCCGACGCGCTCTCGCTTACCGCAGATTGCGATCCGACGACGTTACAAGCGTGCCAGCAGGCGCTGAATGATTTTTTTGCCCGTCAGGGCGTGGATGTATCGCGTCTGGCGTGGACGCGGATATCAGCATCGCCACCGACGCAGTTTGACGCGAAACGGCGGCGGATTATCCGCCAGTGGGACGCAGTATGAGAATGATATTTTTGCGACTTAAACAGATGCTGCTGGGCTGGGGCACAGTGGGGATCGTTTATTCGTGTTGCGATCGTTTGCAGGGGCAGGGATCGCTGCTTACGCCTTGGGCCATCGATCGGGTGATTCCCTTTTCGCCCACGGCGGTCTGGCTTTATTTATCGTTCTTTCTGCTTATTCCAGCAGGCTATTTTCTGGTGCCGCTGGTGCAATTACGCTGGCTTACGCGTGCCATGCAGATTGCGGCAATAGGGGCCGGGAGTATTTATCTTATGTGGCCGACGACGATGCAGTATCCACCACTGACCGGTGACGGACTGTCGTCTCAGGTACTGGGCTGGTTGATCGGTATCGACTCACCGCAAAACTGCTTTCCCTCCCTTCATGCTGGGTTAACGTTGCTTACTGTCTGGGCCATCGCTGTGCGGCGGCAGACGGTGATAACTACGGTGAGTCTGGTGTGGGCGTTGGCGATTGCTATCGCGATCCTTCAGTTGCGTAGACATTTATTTATCGATTTAGTGGGTGGCGTGTTACTGGCCGGAGGAAGTGGCTGGCTGGCAATGTATATCGACGCAGGGAAAAAGCAACACAGGGAAATCCGTTATGAGTGAATTATTGTACCCCATTATTTTTATGTTAATACTGGTGACGTGCGAGGCGTGTTTTCTGCAATGGTCGCACAAGAAGAAAATCGACTGGCGCGATGTTATTTTCAATCTCAATTCCGGGCATATTGTGCTGTGGATGTTTCGCTGCCTGGAAGTGCTGTGTTATGCGCTGCTCCTCCAGTACGCAAATTTGCATCTTTTTGATGGGGTTGCCGCAGGCTGGATCTGGCTGTTTACGGTGGTCGCGTGGGATTTCTGCTTCTACTGGTTGCATCGCCTCCATCACGAGCGGCGCTGGCTGTGGGCGGTGCATGTTGTCCATCATCAGGGGGAACACTATAACCTGTCTCTGGGGGTCAGAAATTCCTGGTATTCATCGCTTACGGGGATCCCATTTTTTATGGTGCTGGCGGTGTGCGGCGTTCCGCTGACGGTGTACCTGACCGTTTCGGTCATCCACTACACTATTCAGTTTTTTAACCATAATGCGCTTACCCCCCGTCTTGGCTGGCTGGAAAAGATATTTATTACGCCGTCTCACCATCGTGTACACCACCTGAATGAAAAACGCTATGCCGATACCAATTATGGCGGCACTTTTCTTATCTGGGATCGACTATTCGGCACGTATTGTAAAGCGCCGCCGGTAGGATCGGTTGAGTACGGGGTGAAAGGCAGCCAGCTTTCAGGTAACCCGCTACGTGAAAGCAATCTGCCTTTTCGCAAGCTGCTCGGGCTAGCGCCTTCTCAACGTCAGATCGAGCGTCAGGGTAGTGGCGGGGTGATGATCCTTATTACGGGGGCGCTGTTATTATTTGTTCTGGTTCTGGGCTATATCCAGCGGTATGGCTACCAAATCGAAAGCATGTCGCCTGAACAGGCGCTACTGGTTGTACTATTGGCGGCAGGCACAGTCGCGCTCGGTGGTATCAGCGACGGACAGCGCTGGGGGAATCGCGTCTGGGGTGGGGTGACGCTACTGTTATTGGTCCACCCGCTGCTGTTTGCGTGGCATGAACTTCTCTGGCGGGTGACGCCTGTCCTGCTGGTTATCCACGGCATGATGGTCCTCTGCGGGGTTGGTAGCCGAACAGCAGGAGCGGCGCGTGAATCTGTTTAATCCGCAGACACGACTGACCTTTCCTGCGGATGACCCGGCGTTGGTTAATGCATTGCAGATTCAGTCTCGCGCCTTGCTGACTGCGCATAACGATCGACGCTACGCCGACCGATGGGCCATCTTTAAAGCGATGGTGCTGGTTGTGGCCTGGCTTTCCTGCTATCTCATTGCCTTGGGGGCGCAGGCAAAATGGGTCTTTGCGCTGGCGTATCTCGCAATGATGCTATTTGCGATGTTGCTGGCCGTAAACGTGGTGCATGATGCCTCGCATAATGCGTTTGTGCGAGGGAAGCGTGCCAATGCTCGACTCAGTTTTCTGGCGGCTCTGCCGTTGGGCCTGGATGCTGACAGCTGGCGCGTGCGTCACGTCAGATTTCATCACGGGTTTACCAATATTGAGTGTTACGATCCGGATACCGCTGAAAACGGTTTATTGCGCCAGACCCCCTGGCAGCGCTGGCGACCTTTTATGCGTGCGCAGCGTTTTTACTGGCCGTTGGTGGCCGGTTTGACATTTCCCTGGTATATCTGGGTGGTCGACTGGTTGGATCGCTGCGGACTGACGCCGGTTACGCCGCACCTGGCCCGGCGTGGTGCGGCGGGCTGGAGCCGTTTTCTGGTCAGTAAAGCGGTGCATCTGATATTAACGCTGGCGCTGCCTTTATGGCTGCTGGCGGATCGGCTAGGCGGGCTTACCGTGCTGGGGACCTATGTGGTGAGCCAGCTTATCGCATCGCTGATTTTCGTCATGCTGATCATCGGGACTCACTGGGCCAAAGGATACTCTCAGCTTCCGCCTTCGACAGGACGCATGACGCAGGGAAGAATCGCGCATACCTTCGCCACGACCTTCGACTGGCGGCCCACGCCTGCGTGGCTGGGATACTGGCTTGGCGGTATCAATCTTCATTTGACGCATCACCTATTTCCCCACTGGCATCATCGTCATTACCCGGCGCTTTGCAGCATCATTGCCGATATTGCACAGCAGCAGGGGATGGATTACTCCGTGCTCACGTTGCGTGATTTGCTGTCGCTCCAACAGCATTTTCTCAGGAAAATGGGGCAACCACCGGAGCGCGATACGCCATGAAGATTTTACTCACCGGCGCGTCCGGGTTTATTGCCGGCGCTTTTTTGCGGCGGTTTGCCGACGATCCGCAGATCTCGCTGTACGGTGTGGGCCGCCGACCGCAGTCTGATTTACCTCCATCGGTGTACTATCAGGCATGTCCTCTTGACCAGTTGCAGACGCTTGATGTGGAGCCCGACGTTGTGATCCACGCGGCGGGTAGGGCATCGCCCTGGGGTACGCGTCAGGAGTACGCGCGCGATAATGTGCAGACCACGCGCCAGGTCATCGATTTCTGCTATTCCCGCCAGTCACCCCGGCTGATTTTGCTCTCTACGGCGGCGGTCTATTATCGCTTTGCCCATCAATACCGTCTGACGGAAACGACCCCTGTGGGGCCGGAATTTACCAGCGAATATGCGCGGAGCAAATTTCTGGCGGAACAACATGTACAGGCTTATGCCGGTGAGAAAACGATTTTTCGGCCCTGTGCGGTATTCGGGCCGGGTGATGCGCTGTTATTTCCGCCGCTGCTGGAGGCCGCACGCAAAAAAAGGCTGGTAAACCTCTATAGCGAATATCCGGCGCAGGCAGATATTATGCACATTGATACGCTATGCGATTATCTGATGCAGGCGGCGACGGCGATGCAGTTGCGGCCCTGCTATAACATCTCTGCTGCGCAGCCGGTGGTCACGCAGGATCTGCTTCATGACATTTTGCGCCAGTGTGATTTGCCGGTGCCCATGCGTGCGCTGTCGGTGATGAGCGCGCGACGTTTTGCGGCCTTGCTGGAGGGGCTATGGCGAACCTTGCCGCTGGCCGGGGAGCCGCCTATCACCCAATTTGGCATTGGCGTTTTTGGCTACTCCTCCACCCTTGACGTCAGTCTGATGCTGGCGGATTTCGGCGCACCACGCCAGATATTCATGCAGAGTTTGAAACAGTTTTTACAGGACGATAAGGTGCAGCGGTTATGATGACCATCGCGTTACTCTGGCTAACAATTTTGCTGTTTAAATGCGTTTTCGCGCGGAAGATTTTGCGTGCTCCCCGGCCTGAGTCATTCATTGGTAGCCATGACGTGACGGTGCTGCAACCGATCCTCAGTGGCGATCCGGCCTTGTCGTCGGTGCTGGAGACAAACTTGCAACAGTTGCCTGACGCGCATTTTTTGTGGCTGATCGATGATGATGACGATGAAGGCGCGCGCGTTTCGCGCCAGTTGCAGCAGCGTTATCCGCAGTGTGATATTCGCCTTTTGCGCTATGCGCCTGCGCCACAAGGGCTGAATCCGAAGCTGTTTAAACTGGAGCAGGCACGATCTCAGGTGCAAACATCCTGCCTGATGGTGCTGGACGATGATGCCTCCCTGGATGCGTCCTCGCTGCAACATATGCTGAGTGAACTCAACGCACATACACTGGTCACTGCGTTACCCTGGTATCGACCCGCGCACAATATACCCTCACGCCTGCTGGCTCAGTTTGTAAACGATAACTCGGCGTTGACCTATCTTCCGCTGTTACCCTTTACCCGGCCGCTGACGCTGAACGGGATGTGTTATGTCATTTATAGGGATACGCTGGCGCAGGTAGGGGGATTCACGCCGATTCTCCATCATCTGACGGATGATTTGGCTCTGGCAACGCTGCTCACCCGGCAAGGTATAGAGATTGTTCAGTCTACGGCCACTGTTCAGGTTCAAACCAGCGTGCCGGATTTCAGGCGTTATGCTCGCCAGATGCATCGCTGGTTTTTGTTCGCCACGTTGTTAATGCGCGAGAAAACGGTGTCGGTAAATTTGGCGATTTTTCTGCTCCAGGGTCTGCACCCGCTGCTGCTCGGGAGCATGCTAATACTGGCGCTGAGCGGTGGAGCGGCGGATGCGGTTATCTTGACAGGGGTGGTAATCATTCGTTATTTCGCGCTACGCTGTGTACAACACGGCCTTTCAGAACTGATACCGGCACATCCGATGTTGTCGCTTTTATCGGAATTACTGCAACCGGTTCATTTACTCCACGCGATGTTGAACCGTACGATTTACTGGCGCTCAAGACGGTATCGTATTTTTAGTAACGATCGGTTTATCTCCCGATGAGCCTGCAAATCGCTTTCATTACCGGTCGAAGTCAGCCGGGGAATCCAGCATTAAGCCAGTCGCAGCGTGCGTTTATGGCTACGCTAAACAGGGAGGGCCGATGTCTGGCGTTAAATTTTCCGTGGGTGATGGGGGCAGATGAGTGGCGGGCTACCCCGATTATTCAGGCGAGTTGGAACAATGCGCGCGACTATCTTGGCTCGCGTCGCCCTGCATTTAGCCAAACCTACCAGGAGGCGACGCGCATGCTACTGGCATCAGCCGATCATACGCTGCTGCTGGCGGGAAGCTGTGGACTTGAGCTGTTTAATAATCTTCAACTTTCTGCAGCAGATTTATCGCACGTCAGCATTTTTGCCTATGGCCCGGTAGCCCGCCATCGCCCTACCTGCCGTCACCTGTTGGTTCAGGGGCAGAAGGACTGGATCTCCCGCCTCTGGTTTCGCGACGTGGATACGCATATTGCCTGCGGACATATGAACTATCTTGCCCAGCCTGCACTGAGCGATTTGTGCAGACGCTTTATCAGGACGCTGTAATGCAACGCTTATACGATCTTATTCCGCCTGGCGTGACCCGTATTGATCTGTTGGCCCCACCGTTTGCCGGACATTTGCATCCTGTTTTGGCGATGGGCCTCGCGCTATCCACGCAGTATCAGGTGCGGATTATCAGTACTCGTGGTGCAGCAGCAAAGATCACGGCCGCGGGGCTTACCGCAATGGTTTTGCCCGGTGAGTATGATACGCCGCTGCTGGCGGTGGCGAATCCACGCTATGCGGTAAAATCCAGTCCGATGAAGCTTTATCGACAGTTTCGCGCTGTGGTCGGGTTACTGAAAAACTTTGCTGATGAACTGGAGCAACTCTGGCATCAGCAGGGCGTTCCCGATTTAGCTATTGCTGATTTTACGCTGCCGATAGTCGGGGAAGTTTGTCGTCGATGTGACGTGCCATGGTGGACCAGTCTGCCATCGCCCTGTGTACTGGAAAGTCCGGAGGGAACGCCCGCTTACTGCGGCGGATTAATGCCCGCTAAGAACAGGATGGAGCAATACTGGTATTTATTGCAGCGTAAAAAAGTGCGTCTGTTCAAACGCGCTGTCTTCTGGTTATTTCGCCATACAATCCACCAGACCGGTATTACACGTCTTTACCGTCCCGATGGCAGTGAATGTGCGTATTCTCCAACGCGCATTCTCGCCCTGAGCGAACGTGAGTTTGAGTTTCCACAAACCTGGCCGGATGTGCTGCGCTTTATTGGACCGGCGCTCTACACGCCGCCGCTTGGCTATCAGGAACCTGTGTTTAAGGAAGGTAAAAAGCATGTGCTGGTAACGCTGGGGACGCATCTGGACTGGCATAAAGAGGCGGTAGTGGGTGCCGTTGCAGTGCTCGCAGGGACCATGCCTGACTGGGAGTTTCATTTTACCGAAGGAAATGGAACGAGTGGGCAGCGCTATCAACAGGGCAATTTTTGTCGCGTGCCGTGGGTCGATTACGATCGGTGTTTATCACGTTATGCTGCAGTTATTCACCATGGCGGGGCCGGTATTATGTGGCACTGCATAACGCGTAATATTCCCGCACTGGTTTATCCGGTCGATTATGATCAGTTTGATCATGCGGCGCGGCTGGAATACAGCGGCAAAGGGATCTGGCTACGTGGTGGACTGACGGCATTAGAGCGGGCTGGTGACACACTGCAAGAACTGGTGGAAAGATATGACAGAAAGTGAGCGTAGATGCCGAATCAAACCTTGGTCGAAATTTCTCATCCTTCCCGCATGGGCAGAATATAGGGCATTGTGCTTTGATTTAGCTGAGGTATTACAGGGGATTGATGGTGGTGGGGGAAGGATTCGAACCTTCGAAGTCGATGACGGCAGATTTACAGTCTGCTCCCTTTGGCCGCTCGGGAACCCCACCAGGGGTAGTTCAAATTGTAGGTAATGCTATTAGGATGGTGGTGGGGAAGGATTATTCGTCGCTTCGCTCCTCACCCTTCGGGCCGTTGCCCTTAGCAACGTTCTCTCGCTTTCGCTCGAGTCGAACCTTAATCGAAGGTTCTCACCCTTCCCCGACAAGTGCAAACTTCAGCATTGCTCATCGAGTTAACTACATCGCTGTAGTGAATAATGGTGGTGGGGGAAGGATTCGAACCTTCGAAGTCGATGACGGCAGATTTACAGTCTGCTCCCTTTGGCCGCTCGGGAACCCCACCACGGGGTAATGCTTTTACTGGCCTGCTTCCTTGGGAAGCGGGGCGCATCATATCAAATGACGCGCCGCTGTAAAGCATTCCTTTGCTTAACGTAGATCGTTTGCGTGTTTTTCATCCGTAACGCAGTAAAGCTAATCAATTCATATTATTGGTGATTACAGAATAATCGTTCGGTTACCGTAAACAAAGACTCGCTGGGCCAGAACCTGATACAGCGCACGGCTTAACACATTCTTTTCTACGTCGCGGCCTGCGCGCATCATATCTTCTGCGGTATAGGTGTGATCCACGTGAATCACGTCCTGCATGATGATTGGACCTTCATCGAGGTTATCATTCACATAGTGAGCCGTTGCACCAATGATCTTGACGCCACGCTCATAAGCCTGGTGGTACGGACGTGCACCAATAAAGGCAGGCAGGAACGAGTGGTGAATATTAATAATCTTATTCGGGAAGCGTGAAACAAATTCTGGCGTCAAGACACGCATATATTTCGCCAACACCACATAATCAGGCTGGTGGGCGTCGATGGCATCGGCCATGTTTTGATCGTGTTCTTCGCGGGTTAATCCTTCATGGCTGACTAGCTCAAAAGGAATATCAAAACGTTCAACCAGCGAACGCAGCGTGTCGTGGTTGCCGATTACCGCCGCAATTTCAACATCGAGTCCACCGTAATTGGCTTTCATTAACAGGTCGCCCAGACAATGCGCTTCCTTGGTGACTAAAATAACGATGCGGCGACGGCCTGCTGGCGTAAGTTCGCGAATGGATCCTTCAGGCAGTGCGCCGTCGAGATCGGTCAGCAGCGTGACGTCATTAAAAATGCCTTCCAGTTCTGTACGCATAAAAAAGCGACCGGTACGGTGGTCAACAAACTCGTTGTTTTGCACGATGTTCAGTTCATGCTTGTAACAAATATTGGTGATGCGTGCGATCAAACCTTTTTGGTCGGGGCAGATAGTGCGCAGAACTTTACGTTGTTGTGAATGCATTGCCGGGGTATTCCTGTTGAAAATGTTTGCGTAATAGATGCTGTCGGGCGTGGGTTAGCCGCAGCACTTTTTAAATTTTTTACCTGACCCGCAAGGGCAGGGATCGTTACGGCCAATTTGCGGGCGCGTACCATCAATATAATACCACTGGCCGTTTTCTTTTAAAAAACGAGAGCGCTCAATAATGGCGCCCGTTTTCCCCTGTTCGGAAAACCGCGCCACAAAGCTGACATAGCCGGTATTTTCTGTGTCCGACGTTGCCTGTTCAAAAAGGGTAAGTCCAAGCCATTCGGTATGGGCAAATCCTGCGCTAATCTCATCGCGAAATGCAGCAGCATGACAGTCGGGGTGCCAGGTCTTAATCAGGTAATCTGCGTCTTTCATCACAAAAGCACAGTAACGAGAACGCATGAGGTGTGACGGCGTTGGTGCTACTTGCGCGCCAGACACATAACGGTAGCAACATAGGCTATACTCGACAGCGCTACCACAGGGACAAAGCTGAGACACAAAATACTCCCTGGAATAAAAAAACGGCGTAAAAACGCCATGGTAGCACTATGTTAACTGAGCCGTAGTGATGTTGCTACGTCTGCAAGCCAGGGGAAGTCTGTAGGTACAATGAGAAAAATAAAAATTGGGCTGGCGCTAGGTTCCGGCGCGGCACGAGGCTGGTCGCATATTGGTGTGATTAAGGCCCTTAAACATATGGGCATTGATGTTGATATCGTTGCAGGGTGCTCAATCGGTTCGTTGGTTGGCGCCGCCTATGCGTGTAATAAATTACCCGCCCTCGAGCAATGGGTCTGCTCGTTCAGCTATTGGGATGTTTTACGCCTGATGGATCTCTCCTGGCGCAGAGGCGGATTGCTGCGCGGTGAACGCGTGTTTAATCAATACCGCAACGTCATGCCTGTCGAGTCAATTGAACAATGCCAGCGCCGGTTTGCTACCGTCGCGACGAATCTGAGTACGGGTCGCGAACTGTGGTTTACCGAAGGTGATTTACACCTTGCCGTGCGGGCCTCTTGCAGTATTCCTGGTCTGATGTCCCCGGTTGCACATAATGGTTATTGGCTGGTTGATGGCGCGGTGGTTAACCCTGTGCCGGTTTCGCTGACGCGTGCGCTAGGCGCCGATATCGTCATTGCGGTTGACCTGCAACATGATGCGCACCTCATGCAACAAGATCTGCTCTCCTTTAACGTCAGCAATGATACCGACTCAAGTGATGACGAGCTTTCATGGCATGCGCGTCTGAAAGAGCGGTTGAGTAATATCACCGCCAGACGAACGGTCACTGCGCCCACGGCGATGGAGATCATGACCACCTCTATTCAGGTGCTGGAAAACCGGCTTAAACGTAACCGCATGGCCGGCGACCCGCCAGATATTCTAATTCAACCGTTTTGTCCGCAAATATCCACGTTGGACTTCCACCGTGCTGGTGCAGCTATTGCTGCCGGGCAGCTTGCGGTAGAGAAAAAAATGGATGAGTTGCTGCCACTGGTGAAGACCAACATCTAACGCATTTTTTATCAACACTTAAGTCAATTCTGACAGGCGTGAGTAGCAATAGCATGCCACTATTGATTAAAGCCAGTCAGGGGGGAGAATATGACGCAGCCATTGGTCGGAAAACAGATTCTTATTGTTGAAGATGAGCCTGTATTTCGCTCACTTCTGGACTCATGGTTTTCCTCTTTGGGAGCGACAACGGCTGTAGCGGGCGATGGGCTTGATGCGCTGGAATTATTGGGGCGCTTTACACCCGATCTGATGATCTGCGACCTTGCGATGCCGAGAATGAACGGTCTCAAACTGGTTGAATACCTGCGTAACCGTGGCGATCGGACGCCAATCCTAGTTATCTCCGCGACAGAAAATATGTCTGATATTGCCAAAGCACTTCGCCTCGGTGTGGATGATGTGTTGCTTAAGCCGGTGAAAGACCTTAACCGACTACGGGAAACGGTTTTTGCGTGCCTTTACCCCAACATGTTTAACTCGCGCGTTGAAGAAGAAGAGCGGTTATTTCGTGACTGGGATGCGATGGTCGGCGACCCCGCGGCAGCAGCAAAACTGTTACAAGAGCTACAGCCACCGGTTCAACAGGTGATTTCACAGTGTCGCATCAACTACCGTCAACTGGTTGCCGCCGATCAACCCGGCCTGGTCCTTGATATTGCGCCGTTGTCGGAACACGATCTTGCCTTCTATTGCCTGGATGTGACGCGGGCAGGGGATAATGGCGTGCTGGCGGCACTGTTGTTACGGGCACTGTTTAATGGGCTGCTACAAGAGCAACTGGCACATCAGAATCAACGGTTGCCGGAGCTCGGTACGCTCCTGAAACAGGTTAATCATCTGCTGCGACAGGCCAATCTACCGGGGCAATTTCCGTTGCTGGTGGGTTACTACCATAGCGGTTTAAAAAATTTGGTCCTGGTCTCTGCGGGTCTGAATGCGACCTTAAATACTGGTAGCCACAACGTGCAAATCAGTAATGGTGTTCCGCTGGGAACGTTGGGGAATACGTACCTCAACCAACTAAGCCAACGCTGTGAGTCCTGGCAGTGCCAAATTTGGGGTGCCGGGGGGCGTCTGCGACTGATGTTGTCCGCAGAATGAACAATCGAGAGGCAGGGATTCAAATTGGCTCACCTCCCTGTCTTTTGCAGTGCTACTATCAGCGCCAGATTTATTCGTATTTATCTTAATTATACCGACGCGCGTCCTTTTCAGACCTGAAGCTTGTCGCGGTACTGATATACTCGGATGCGATACAGATTGATGAACACGTTCAATACATGAACAGTCCAGGAGAGTTTTAAATGGCTGCCCTTAATTCGAAAGTCAAAAAAGCCGTTATCCCGGTAGCGGGATTAGGAACCAGGATGTTACCGGCGACCAAGGCAATTCCTAAAGAAATGTTACCGCTGGTTGATAAGCCATTAATTCAATACGTCGTCAACGAATGTATTGCCGCGGGTATCACTGAAATTGTCCTTGTGACTCACTCGTCTAAAAATTCGATTGAAAACCACTTCGATACCAGCTTTGAACTTGAAGCTATGCTGGAAAAACGTGTTAAGCGCCAGTTGCTGGAAGAAGTGCAATCTATTTGCCCACCGCACGTGACGATTATGCAGGTTCGTCAGGGTCTGGCAAAAGGTCTGGGTCACGCTGTATTGTGTGCGCACCCGGTTGTTGGTGATGAACCCGTAGCGGTCATCCTGCCGGATGTTATTCTCGACGAATACGAATCTGATTTATCCCGCGATAACCTCGCCGAAATGATTAGTCGCTTTGATGAAACAGGCAGCAGCCAAATTATGGTGGAGCCAGTAGAAGATGTGACGGCTTACGGCGTGGTGGACTGTAAAGGTGTGGAATTAGCGCCGGGCGAAAGCGTACCGATGGTCGGCGTTGTGGAAAAACCGAAAGCCGATGTCGCGCCATCTAATCTTGCGGTTGTAGGGCGTTATGTCCTGAGTGCAGATATCTGGCCTCTGCTGGCAAAAACGCCTCCGGGCGCAGGTGACGAAATTCAGTTGACCGATGCTATCGATATGCTGATTGAAAAAGAAACGGTTGAAGCCTATCACATGAAGGGCAAAAGCCATGACTGTGGTAATAAGCTGGGTTATATGCAAGCGTTCGTCGAATATGGTATTCGTCATAATACCCTTGGCGCTGAATTTAAAGCCTGGCTTGAAGACGAGATGGGTATTAAGAAGTAACATCACGTTATTAATCCGCATGCAACGGCGCTGTTTATCCAGCGCCGTTTTTTTATACCCCTATTGGGTAGGTGTTATGCGAAGTACAGGTAAAAAAAATCCCGCCGTCGGCGGGATTTTAAGCAAACTAATTGTGGATTAATCCTTGATCAGGAAATCGTCCAGCTGTTTACCTTGTTCTTCCATCGCTTTTTTGATTACTGCCGGTGTACGACCCTGGCCGGTCCAGGTTTTCGTTTCACCGTTTTCGTCAACATAGCTATATTTAGCTGGGCGTGCTGCGCGCTTGGCTTTAGCACCGGTTTTAACCGCAGCCATGCTATTCAGCAGTTCGTTCGGGTCAATACCGTCAGCAATCAGCATTTCACGATATTGTTGCAGTTTACGAGTGCGCTCTTCAACTTCAGCAGCGGCAGCGCTTTCTTCTTCGCGACGCTCGCTAACGACAACTTCTAATTTTTCCAGCATTTCTTCAAGCGTTTCCAGAGTGCATTCTCTTGCCTGCGCACGAAGAGTACGGATGTTGTTCAGAATTTTAAGTGCTTCGCTCATTGTAGTAATCTCAAACTTATATTGGGTGGGGTTTGTTGAGCTAATAATAGAGCGATAAATTCAGATGTGCAATAGCCAGGAATGTAAGGAATTCAAAATTGCGCTTTATTTAGTATCTGCATTAATTCATTGTCGTTAAATTTCGTCTGGGAAAGGGCATAAAAAAGGCTTATTGGTGTGGGGGCTACTCTTCAGTCATGCAGGAAAATTCAAGATTCAGGTCACATTTTACAGCACGGTAATTGTATCTGTTTGCAGTAATTTCAACCTTTTGTATTAGTTTTGCTTACGGGAATTCACTATTACAGGGTGTTCGTAGGGGGATTCAATAACATTGAAAGCAAGGTTTCTTTATTGAACTGTGATGATAAGCACCGTTGATGAATTTCAAGGGCACTATTTGTGAAAGAATGTGTATATACCGTCATAAGTCAGATTATTCGAGCATTGGTGGTGTGCATCACTGTGCGATCCATAACTTAAGTCTGTTTCCTGAACCTTACCGTAGTACGTCATATTTAGGAGGCTGATGAGTGATGCTGACGCGATTTTTTATACGTATGTGGGCGACAACGGTGCGCAGACATGTTTGTGAATTATGATACAATCGCGCCCATATTTATTTACTCAGGTGAGGGCTGACGGTCAATGGCACAGCTATATTTTTACTATTCTGCAATGAATGCGGGGAAGTCGACCGCTTTGCTGCAATCTTCATACAATTACCAGGAACGTGGCATGCGTGCCGTTGTATATACAGCGGAAATCGACGACCGGTTTGGAACAGGGAAAGTAAGTTCACGTATAGGTCTGTCGTCACCTGCAAAACTGTTTAACCAAAATTCATCATTGTTCGAAGAAATTCGCGCGGAGAATGCGCAGCAGAGAATACATTGTGTACTGGTTGACGAGTCACAGTTTTTGACACGCCAGCAGGTTTATGAATTATCCGAGGTTGTCGATCAGCTGGATATTCCGGTTTTGTGTTACGGGTTACGCACCGATTTTCGTGGTGAATTATTTGGCGGTAGCGAATACCTGCTTGCCTGGTCAGATAAATTGGTCGAATTAAAGACTATTTGTTTCTGCGGGCGGAAGGCGAGTATGGTACTACGTCTTGATCAAGCTGGACGACCTTATAACGAGGGAGAACAGGTGGTTATTGGTGGCAATGAACGCTATGTGTCGGTATGCCGCAAGCACTATAAAGAGGCGCAATCTGAGGGCTCTCTGACGGCCATTCAGGAAAGGCACAGCCACGATTAATCTACGCTCGCCTGGGCGCTGTAACGCGCAGGGTAGACCACTGGCCATAAGTCAGAAGTACTACCCTACAATCACCTCTGTAGACCCTTTACGCGCATCCTCCTCCAATCTCCTACGGGCATGTCCATTCACCGCGATGGTCTGCATGAGTTTTTGCGCTGTGAAGGTGAGAATAAATCAGGCGAAAAAAAACGGTCCCCTAAAGGGACCGTTCGACGTGATACTACAGCTTAGATTTTTGAATTAAGCGGATTTCTTCGCTTTTTTCTCTGCTTTAGGCGCGGCAGCTGCTTCAGTTTTAGCGACAGTTTCACCTTCGTTGTATTCGCGACCGTAGAAGGTATCCAGCAGGATCTGTTTCAGTTCAGAAATCAGCGGGTAACGCGGGTTAGCGCCGGTGCACTGGTCGTCAAACGCATCTTCAGACAGTTTGTCAACATGTGCCAGGAAGTCAGCTTCCTGAACGCCAGCTTCACGGATAGACTTAGGAATACCCAGTTCAGCTTTGATCTCATCCAACCATGCCAGCAGTTTCTGGATTTTCGCTGCGGTACGGTCGCCCGGTGCGCTCAGACCCAGATGGTCTGCGATTTCAGCGTAGCGACGACGGGCCTGCGGACGGTCGTACTGGCTGAAAGCAGTCTGTTTAGTCGGGTTGTCGTTCGCGTTATAACGAATAACGTTGCTGATCAGCAGGGCGTTCGCCAGACCGTGAGGAATGTGGAACTGTGAACCCAGCTTGTGCGCCATGGAGTGACATACACCGAGGAAGGCGTTAGCAAACGCGATACCGGCGATGGTCGCTGCACTGTGTACACGCTCGCGAGCTACCGGGTTCTTAGAACCTTCGTGGTAGGACGCAGGCAGGTTTTCTTTCAGCAGTTTCAGCGCTTGCAGAGCCTGACCGTCAGAGAACTCAGAAGCCAGTACGGAAACGTAAGCTTCCAGGGCGTGAGTGACGGCATCCAGACCACCGAACGCACACAGTGACTTCGGCATATCCATCACCAGGTTAGCATCGACAATCGCCATATCCGGGGTCAGCGCGTAGTCTGCCAGTGGATATTTCTGACCAGTAGCGTCGTCGGTTACAACCGCAAACGGGGTGACTTCAGAACCAGTACCGGAAGTGGTGGTGACGGCGATCATTTTCGCTTTCACGCCCATTTTCGGGAACTTGTAGATACGTTTACGGATGTCCATAAAGCGCAGCGCCAGTTCTTCGAAGTGGGTTTCCGGATGTTCGTACATGACCCACATGATTTTCGCTGCGTCCATCGGGGAACCGCCACCCAGCGCGATGATCACGTCTGGTTTGAAGGAGTTGGCTAGTTCAGCACCTTTGCGCACAACGCTCAGCGTCGGGTCAGCTTCAACTTCAAAGAACACTTCGGTTTCAACGCCCGCAGCTTTCAGAACAGACGTGATCTGGTCAGCGTAGCCGTTGTTGAACAGGAAGCGGTCGGTCACGATCAGCGCACGTTTGTGACCATCGGTAATCACTTCATCCAACGCGATTGGCAGTGAGCCACGGCGGAAGTAGATAGATTTCGGAAGTTTGTGCCACAACATGTTTTCAGCTCGCTTAGCAACGGTTTTCTTGTTGATCAGGTGCTTAGGACCAACGTTTTCAGAGATGGAGTTACCACCCCAGGAACCACAACCCAGAGTCAGGGATGGTGCAAGCTTAAAGTTGTACAGGTCGCCGATACCACCCTGAGACGCCGGGGTGTTGATCAGGATACGTGCAGTTTTCATCATCTGACCGAAGTGAGCAACGCGTTCTGGCTGGTTGTCCTGGTCAGTGTACAGGCAAGAGGTATGACCGATACCGCCCATAGCAACCAGTTTTTCAGCTTTAACAACTGCATCTTCGAAGTCTTTCGCACGGTACATTGCCAGCGTCGGAGACAGTTTTTCGTGAGCAAACGGTTCGCTTTCGTCGACAACTTTAACTTCACCAATCAGAATCTTGGTGTTAGTCGGCACGGAGAAACCAGCCAGCTCAGCGATTTTGTATGCCGGTTGACCCACGATAGCCGCGTTCAGCGCGCCATTTTTCAGGATGATGTCCTGAACAGCCTTCAGTTCTTTGCCCTGCAGCATATAGGCACCGTGGCTGGCAAAACGTTCGCGAACGGCGTCGTATACGGAATCTACTACCACAACGGACTGTTCAGATGCACAGATTACACCGTTGTCGAAGGTTTTAGACATCAGCACGGAAGCAACGGCACGTTTGATATCTGCTGTTTCGTCGATAACAACAGGGGTGTTACCTGCGCCAACACCGATTGCCGGTTTACCAGAGCTGTATGCTGCTTTAACCATACCAGGACCACCGGTCGCAAGGATCAGGTTAATGTCCGGGTGGTGCATCAGAGCGTTAGACAGTTCAACAGAAGGTTGATCGATCCAGCCAATCAGGTCTTTTGGTGCGCCAGCAGCGATAGCAGCCTGCAGAACGATGTCTGCCGCTTTGTTGGTTGCATCTTTAGCACGCGGATGTGGAGAGAAGATGATAGCGTTACGCGTCTTCAGGCTGATCAGCGATTTGAAGATTGCAGTAGACGTTGGGTTAGTGGTTGGAACGATACCGCAGATGATACCAATCGGTTCAGCGATAGTGATGGTCCCAAAAGTATGGTCTTCGGCCAGGACACCACAGGTTTTTTCATCTTTGTAAGCGTTATAGATGTATTCAGATGCGAAGTGGTTTTTAATCACTTTATCTTCGACAATACCCATGCCAGATTCGGCAACGGCCATTTTCGCGAGAGGAATTCGAGCGTCTGCGGCAGCCAGAGCGGCGGCGCGGAAGATTTTGTCAACCTGTTCTTGAGTGAAACTGGCATATTCACGCTGGGCTTTTTTTACGCGCTCTACAAGTGCGTTAAGTTCAGCGACATTAGTAACAGCCATGATGCTCTCCTGATAATGTTAAACTTTTTTAGTAAATCATCTGCTCGCTACGAGAGTATAGACAGATCGACGAAAATTTGTGTAACGTTTTGAAAATCAAACGGTTAATTAACGCCCGCCTTACATTGATTTACTAAAAGAGCTTATACGCTAGCGTATTCAACTCTAACGCGTTTTCTCCAGGTGGCGTAAGCAAGATTACTCACTTCTGAGTAGTAATTGCGTGATCTGGATCAAATTTACGCGAAGCTGACACCTTTCAGCAGGCTCTTTTAGTGTTTATCGGCAAGTGTTAACGAATTGATGGAATGAATGAGATTAACATTAGCATATTTCATACATATTAATAACACCGAGTATTGGTAGCACGTTTACAGAGATTAACGCAGATAGAAGGTGAAGAATGCTGCCAAAAAGCGTATCTTCAGCGCGGTTTTTAACATTTTTTATGACTCATTTTATCCGGCTAACGCTTCGGAGCTAACCGTGATCCATACGCTATTTGATTTTCCTCTTTACTTTAAGTTTTTCATTGGGTTATTTGCGTTGGTCAACCCCGTCGGGATCATCCCGGTCTTTATCAGTATGACCAGCTACCAAACCGCAGCGGCGCGTAACAAAACCAATCTGACGGCAAACCTGTCGGTGGCGATTATTTTGTGGACCTCGTTGTTTCTTGGTGATGCGATCCTGCAACTCTTCGGTATCTCGATTGATTCGTTCAGAATTGCCGGTGGGATTCTGGTGGTAACCATTGCAATGTCGATGATCAGTGGGAAACTCGGGGAAGATAAACAAAACAAACAGGAAAAGTCAGAGACTGCCATACGCGAGAATGTTGGTGTTGTTCCGTTGGCATTGCCGTTGATGGCGGGGCCGGGGGCGATAAGTTCAACCATCGTCTGGGGGACTCGCTATCATAGCGCATTAAACCTGTTCGGGTTCTTTGTGGCGATTGCACTGTTTGCCTTATGCTGTTGGGGACTGTTTCGTATGGCTCCTTGGCTGGTACGCCTGTTGGGGCAAACGGGTATTAACGTTATTACGCGTATTATGGGCTTACTGCTCATGGCGTTGGGGATTGAATTCATCGTCACCGGCATCAAATCTATTTTCCCGGGCTTACTGGCCTGACGGGACTGTTTTCAGTAAACGGAGCTGGCCCTCAGCTCCGTTCTTTTCATTATCAGTAAAACGTCTCACTAAAGTTGAAAATTAGCATTGAAATTGTAAAACATGCTGATTGCCAATCCATCTGTTACGCATTGATTTATAAGATAATAATTTTTATGGCTACGTCCCTGAATAGGGGACTTACTGTTATTTTTCTAACATTATACTCTGGGGCTTGCTGAAGGATTATCGAAATGTTATTAGTTATTTCAGTGTCTTTTTTAGAGTAATGTGCTAATTAATGACCAATTGTTAATTTTATGTAAATTATATCGGCATATTGATACCGGACAGGGTAATCAACCGCTCAATGGATTTAATTCGTTATCTATCATGATATTAAGATTATTACCTCTCTTTTTGAGGACCATTGATGTGCGATTTTTTTTCGATAAAAGCGAATTGGTTAACAAATCTGTAAAATGTATTGGCGGTTAAGAAAGGCATTTGATACTTTCCGACCAGGTATTTTGCAGAAGATTTTACGTTGTTGAGAACTGTTTTCAGTTAGTTTCTCTCAATAGAGTAACCGCGTGTTTCCGACAGGGGAGACACGTAGAAAATCGACGCAAGGCGGTCGCTCGAACCGCCAGAATAAATAAAGTCGGTGATAGCAAGCAGTAAAACAATAAATCACCTGACGGCAGAAAATCTCCGGTGCCGTACAGGGATCCGTACAGGATTAACAGTCTGGTTAAAAAACCAGCCATAATAATGAGGGAGTACAAACACAATGACTAACATCACTAAGAAAAGTTTAGTAGCGGCGGGGATTCTATCTGCGCTTATCGCAGGAAATGTTGCCACGGCGGCAGAAGTACCTGCCGGTGTTCAACTTGCTGAGAAGCAAACGCTGGTACGCAATAATGGTTCGGAAGTTCAGTCTCTCGATCCGCACAAGATCGAAGGTGTGCCAGAATCCAACATTAACCGTGACCTGTTTGAAGGTTTATTAATCAGCGACGTTGATGGCAAGCCATCACCGGGCGTGGCGGAAAAATGGGAAAATAAAGATTTTAAAGTCTGGACGTTCCATCTGCGTAAAGACGCGAAATGGTCCGATGGCTCGCCCGTGACCGCGCAAGATTTTGTGTATAGCTGGCAACGTCTGGCGAATCCTAATACCGCTTCACCATACTCCAGCTATTTACAGTATGGGCACATCGTTAATATTGACGACATTATCGCCGGTAAAAAACCGGTCACCGATCTCGGTGTAAAAGCCATTGATGACCATACTTTTGAAGTTACCCTCAGTGAACCTGTTCCGTATTTCTACAAACTGCTTGTTCACTCATCCGTTTCCCCGGTGCCTAAAGCCGTGGTGGAAAAATATGGTGATAAATGGACCCAGCCCGCGAACATCGTTTCTAACGGCTCCTATAAATTAAAAGATTGGGTCGTCAACGAGCGCATCGTTCTTGAGCGTAATACTAACTACTGGGATAACGCCAAAACGGTGATTAACCAGGTAACTTATCTGCCAATTTCTTCTGAAGTGACTGATGTTAACCGCTACCGCAGTGGTGAAATCGACATGACCTACAACAACATGCCGATTGAGTTATTCCAGAAACTGAAAAAAGAGATCCCGAACGAAGTTCACGTTGACCCGTATCTGTGTACCTACTATTACGAAATTAATAACCAGAAGCCACCGTTCAACGATGTGCGTGTACGTACCGCCCTGAAGATGGCACTGGATCGTGACATTATCGTCAACAAAGTGAAGAACCAGGGCGACCTGCCAGCGTACAGCTTCACGCCGCCGTATACCGATGGCGCAAAACTGGTTGAGCCAGAGTGGTTCAAGTGGTCACAGGAAAAACGTAACGAAGAAGCGAAAAAACTGTTGGCTGAAGCTGGCTTTACCGCAGAAAAACCGCTGAGCTTCGACCTGTTGTATAACACCTCCGATCTGCACAAGAAGCTGGCTATTGCAGCCGCCTCTATCTGGAAGAAAAATCTGGGTGCCAACGTTAAGCTGGAAAACCAGGAGTGGAAGACCTTCCTCGATACCCGTCATCAGGGTAACTATGATGTTTCTCGTGCGGGCTGGTGTGCGGATTACAACGAACCGACTTCTTTCCTTAACATGGTGCTGTCAGACAGCTCCAACAACACTGTTCACTATAAGAGCGCGGCATTTGATAAGTTGATTGCCGATACGCTGAAAGTGACTGACGAAGCGCAGCGCAGCGAGCTGTATTCGAAAGCTGAGCAGCAGTTGGATAAAGACTCTGCGATTGTACCGGTGTATTACTACGTCAATGCGCGTTTGGTGAAACCATGGGTAGGCGGATACTCCGGTAAAGACCCGATGGATAATATCCACGTTAAAGACTTGTATATTATCAAGCATTAATGGCAAGACGTGGGGCGACCATCGTTGCCCCACAGTGTCTTTTTCTTCGAACTATAAATACCTCTCTGGCCCCATAACTGGCTTAAAGAGGTATAAAGGCACACGCCAGAAGGTACGGGCAATGTTAAAATTCATATTACGTCGCTGTCTGGAAGCGATTCCGACGCTATTTATTCTTATTACGATCTCATTCTTTATGATGCGCCTTGCGCCGGGGAGTCCTTTTACCGGTGAACGTGCGTTACCGCCAGAAGTACTGGCGAATATTGAAGCGAAATATCATCTTAATGACCCTATCACCACGCAGTACTTCAGCTACCTGAAGCAACTGGCGCATGGCGATTTTGGACCTTCCTTTAAATATAAAGACTATACAGTTAACGATCTGGTTGCCTCGAGCTTCCCGGTTTCGGCGAAGCTGGGTGCAGCTGCCTTTATCCTGGCGGTACTCGTTGGCGTCAGTGCTGGCGTCATTGCTGCGTTGAAGCAAAATACGCGCTGGGATTATACGGTGATGGGGGTGGCGATGACCGGGGTGGTTATCCCAAGCTTTGTCGTGGCCCCCTTGTTAGTGATGATATTTGCAATAACGCTGAAATGGTTGCCCGGTGGTGGCTGGAACGGCGGGGCGCTGAAATTTATGATCTTGCCGATGGTGGCGTTGTCGCTGGCTTATATCGCCAGTATCGCCCGTATCACCCGTGGGTCGATGATTGAAGTGCTGCACTCCAACTTTATTCGTACCGCACGGGCGAAAGGTCTGCCAATGCGGCGGATTATTTTCCGTCACGCGTTAAAGCCCGCTTTGCTGCCGGTGTTGTCTTATATGGGCCCGGCGTTCGTCGGCATTATTACCGGTTCGATGGTGATTGAAACTATCTACGGCTTGCCGGGTATTGGTCAACTGTTCGTTAACGGCGCGCTGAACCGCGACTACTCGCTGGTATTGAGCCTGACCATTCTGGTCGGTGCACTGACAATTGTATTTAATGCGATTGTTGATGTGCTGTATGCCGTTATCGATCCGAAAATCCGTTACTGATACTGGAGCTCGCTATCTATGATGTTAAGTAAGAAAAACAGCGAGACGCTGGAGAATTTCAGTGAAAAGCTGGAAGTCGAAGGCCGCAGTTTGTGGCAGGATGCGCGTCGACGCTTTATGCATAACCGCGCGGCGGTAGCCAGTCTGGTTGTGCTGGTGATTATCGCGCTGTTTGTGACCCTTGCGCCCATGCTATCGCAATTTACCTACTTCGATACCGACTGGGGAATGATGTCCAGCGCGCCGGACAGTGAGTCCGGCCACTACTTCGGTACTGATTCTTCGGGTCGTGACCTGCTGGTACGCGTGGCGATTGGTGGACGTATTTCGCTGATGGTCGGGATTGCCGCGGCGCTGGTGGCGGTGATTGTCGGCACGTTGTACGGATCGCTGTCAGGTTATCTGGGCGGCAAAATTGACTCCGTGATGATGCGCCTGCTGGAAATCCTCAACTCCTTCCCGTTCATGTTCTTCGTCATTCTGCTGGTGACCTTTTTTGGGCAAAACATCCTGCTGATCTTTGTGGCGATCGGTATGGTCTCCTGGCTGGATATGGCACGTATCGTGCGTGGCCAGACGCTGAGCCTGAAGCGCAAAGAGTTTATTGAGGCTGCGCAGGTGGGTGGGGTTTCGACCGTGCGCATTGTTATCCGCCATATTGTCCCGAACGTTCTGGGCGTGGTAGTTGTGTACGCATCGCTACTGGTACCGAGCATGATCCTGTTCGAATCCTTCCTGAGCTTCCTTGGCTTAGGGACCCAGGAGCCGTTAAGCAGTTGGGGGGCGTTGTTAAGTGATGGTGCTAACTCAATGGAAGTCTCACCGTGGCTGCTGCTGTTTCCGGCAGGTTTCCTGGTGGTGACGTTGTTCTGTTTCAACTTTATTGGCGATGGCCTGCGTGATGCCCTCGACCCGAAAGACCGTTAAGGAGTGCAGCCATGAGCGTAATTGAAACCTCAACCGCGCCGCTCGCGCAACAACAGGCTAACGCACTGCTGGACGTGAAAGATCTGCGCGTGACGTTTGCCACCCCTGATGGGGATGTAACCGCGGTTAACGATCTGAACTTTTCGCTGCGAGCCGGTGAAACGCTGGGTATTGTCGGTGAATCTGGATCGGGGAAATCGCAAACGGCGTTTGCCCTGATGGGACTGTTGGCGGCCAATGGTCGCATCGGCGGTTCTGCGACGTTCAACGGACGTGAAATTCTTAATTTACCGGAACGCGAGCTGAACAAACTGCGCGCCGAACAAATTTCAATGATCTTTCAGGACCCCATGACCTCCCTGAACCCGTATATGCGGGTCGGAGAGCAGTTAATGGAAGTGCTGATGCTGCATAAAGGTATGAGTAAAGCCGAAGCGTTTGAAGAATCCGTCAGAATGCTGGATGCGGTCAAAATGCCGGAAGCGCGCAAGCGTATGAAGATGTATCCACATGAATTTTCAGGCGGGATGCGCCAGCGTGTGATGATCGCCATGGCGTTACAGTGTCGGCCAAAGTTACTGATCGCCGATGAGCCGACAACCGCGCTCGATGTTACGGTTCAGGCGCAAATTATGACGCTCCTGAATGAACTTAAGAGTGAATTCAATACCGCGATTATTATGATCACCCACGACCTCGGTGTGGTTGCCGGGATATGCGACAAGGTTCTGGTGATGTATGCCGGGCGCACCATGGAATATGGCAGCGCGCGCGATGTCTTTTATAAACCCGTTCATCCGTATTCTATTGGTTTGCTTAACGCGGTACCGCGTCTGGATGCTGAAGGGGAAGAGATGCTGACCATCCCGGGTAACCCGCCAAACCTGCTGCGTTTGCCAAAAGGATGCCCGTTCCAGCCTCGTTGTCCGCATGCGATGGAAATTTGTAGCAGTGCACCGCCGCTGGAAGAGTTTAGCCCAGGCCGCCTGCGTGCCTGCTTTAAACCGGTGGAGGAACTGGTATGACAACGGCAACTGAACAACGAAAAGTCTTGCTTGAGATAGCCGATCTTAAAGTCCATTTCGATATCAAAGACGGCAAGCAGTGGTTCTGGCAACCCTCACAAACACTGAAAGCCGTTGATGGCGTGACCCTGCGACTGTACGAAGGTGAAACGTTAGGGGTGGTGGGCGAGTCAGGCTGCGGTAAGTCTACCTTTGCCCGCGCCATTATTGGTCTGGTGAAAGCCACCGACGGCAAAGTGGCCTGGCTGGGTAAAGATTTGCTGGGTATGAAACCCGATGAGTGGCGCGCGGTGCGCAGCGATATTCAGATGATTTTCCAGGATCCGCTGGCTTCATTAAACCCGCGTATGACCATCGGTGAAATTATCGCAGAACCGCTGCGCACTTATCATCCCAGCCTGCCAGGGCAGGAAGTGCGCGATCGCGTGAAGGCAATGATGATGAAAGTCGGGCTGTTGCCAAATTTGATCAACCGCTATCCGCACGAATTTTCAGGCGGGCAGTGTCAGCGTATCGGGATTGCTCGCGCGCTGATCCTCGAGCCGAAGTTGATTATTTGCGATGAGCCGGTTTCGGCGCTGGACGTGTCGATTCAGGCGCAGGTAGTGAACCTGTTGCAACAACTGCAGCGTGAAATGGGATTATCGTTAATCTTTATTGCCCATGACCTGGCGGTGGTTAAACATATTTCCGATCGCGTGCTGGTAATGTACCTGGGGCATGCGGTGGAACTGGGCACTTACGACGAGGTGTACCATAACCCGCTGCATCCTTATACTAAAGCGCTGATGTCGGCGGTGCCGATCCCCGATCCCGATCAGGAGAGGAACAAAACCATCCAACTGTTGGAAGGCGAATTACCGTCACCGATCAATCCGCCGTCTGGTTGTGTGTTCCGTACCCGTTGTCCGATTGCCGGACCGGAATGTGCAAAAACGCGACCGGTTCTGGAAGGAAGTTTCCGCCACGCTGTTTCCTGCCTGAAAGTAGACCCGCTATAATCGTGAGGGCTGACAAAGGTCAGCCCTTCTTATAGGTGAGGTGAATGTGTCTGGCTTTGTGTCCTCTGTCCGCCGCGCTGTCTATCGTAAATTATTCGATTTAAACACGCGCTCAGGTCGTCGTTTTGAAGGTCTGTGCGCGCTGTTTGCGTTGCTTAGCGTCATTGTCATCTTCGTCGAGTCGGGCGTCGGGACGCAATATCATTTAACGTATGATGAATGGCGTTCTTTTGTCTGGCTGGAGATCTTTATTACTCTGGTCTTCACCGCCGAATACTTGCTGCGATTAAGCTGTTGGGCCAATCCGGCAAAATATGTGTTTAGTTTTTGGGGTATTATCGATTTGGCCACCATTTTGCCGCTGTATGTGATGTGGTTATGGCCAGAAATGAGTCTGAACTATGTGTTTGCCTGGCGAGCGATGCGGGCGATTCGTGTACTGCGGATCCTCAAGTTGTTGCGCTTTATGCCTTCGTTGATGGTGTTTTGGGGCGCTATAAAAAGCGCACGTCACCAGTTGATTCTGTTCTATTCGTTTATCGCCATTTTAATGATTATTTTCGGCGCGCTGATGTATCTCATTGAAGGGCCGAAGTATGGATTTGATACGCTGAATGCGTCGGTGTACTGGGCCATTGTGACGGTAACGACGGTTGGGTATGGGGATATCGCGCCGCACACGCCGTTAGGGCGTATGGTGGCGTCAGTGCTTATCCTGATCGGTTATTCAGTAATTGCAATACCCACGGGCTTGATTACCACGCACATGAGCAGCGCGTTTCAGCATCGGCAGAATCAGCGTCAATGCCCTCAGTGTCAGCAGCATCAGCACGAGCACAGCGCGCAATTTTGTAACCGCTGTGGAACTAAGCTTCCGAATTAAATAAAAAAAGCTGCCTGGGCAGCTTTTCTTTTGACTCATTCGCGCCAGAGAATATGGCAGAGCTTGTGATCTTTTTCACGGCATAACAAAACGCGTGCGAAAATATCGTTAATCTCGCCATCTTCTGAGTCGGCCAGACCAATCACCACTTCGGCAAAAAAGTCAGGATTCAGGTCAAAATCGACGTGCTCCTGCCAGTCTTCTGCCGGGTCAAATAACTCTGCGCCGCCGCGTTCTTCAAACTGTAAATTGAACAGAAGAACGTCAGCGGGGTCGAGATTGTCTGTCGCCAGTTCGAGAAAAATGTCATAAGCCTGCTCAAGCGTTTCGTCTTCAGTCAGGCGATTGTTCAAATCCATATCCATAATGACTACCTGTTTACCGTCTCTTGGGCACGTTTTACAGCAACGGACTAAAGAAGTAAAACAGTCGCTCGGTGATCCGTTGCCAGAGTGGCCTTTTTAGCCACAAACGCGCATCAAGCAGGCGCGAACGGGAGATGTAATCGTCCTGTACTGCCGCGAGATCGGCACCAAATCCGGCATCGTCAATCACCAGCGTGATCTCAAAATTCAGCCACAAGCTGCGCATATCCAGGTTTACGGTACCCACCAGACTCAGCTCACCATCGACCAGCACGCTCTTGGTGTGCAACAGACCCCCTTCAAACTGGTAAATTTTCACGCCAGCCGCCAGTAGCTCGGTGAAAAAGGCCCGACTTGCCCAGCCAACCAGCATAGAGTCATTTTTGCGGGGAAGAATAATGCTCACATCCACCCCACGCTGCGCCGCCGTACAGATGGCATGCAGCAGATCGTCGCTGGGGACGAAGTAGGGCGTGGTCATGATTAAATATTCACGCGCAGAGTATGCCGCGGTCAGTAAAGCCTGATGGATCAAATCTTCAGGAAAACCCGGGCCGGAGGCTATGGTATGAATGGTGTGCCCACTTGCCTGCTCAAATGGCATGATATTGGCATCCGGTGGCGGCGGTAAAATGCGCTTACCGGTCTCAATCTCCCAGTCACAGGAATAGACAATCCCCATCGCGGTGGCGACCGGACCTTCCATTCTTGCCATCAGATCAACCCATTGCCCAACGCCGGCATCCTGCTTAAAGAAACGCGGGTCAACCATGTTCATACTGCCGGTGTAAGCAATATAATTGTCGATCATTATCATCTTACGGTGCTGGCGCAGGTCCATGCGGCGTAAGAAGACACGCATCAAGTTAACCTTCAGTGCCTCAACGACTTCAATACCTGCATTACGCATCATCGCGGCCCACGGGCTGCGGAAGAACGCCACGCTGCCTGCGGAGTCCAGCATCAAGCGACAGTGAATACCGCGTCGTGCCGCGGCCATTAATGATTCTGCGACCTGGTCGGCCATGCCGCCGGGTTGCCAGATATAAAACACCATCTCAATGTTATGCCGCGCCAGTTGAATGTCGCGGATCAACGCCTGCATCACGTCATCGGAACTGGTGAGCAACTGAAGCTGGTTTCCTTTAACGCCGCCGATACCCTGGCGACGTTCGCACAGCTTAAATAAAGACGAGGCGACGCTGCTGTTCTCCTGAGCAAAAATATGGTTACAGGCTTTTAGGTCGTTGAGCCACTTGGCTGTTGAAGGCCACATCGCTCTGGCGCGCTCGGCGCGACGTTTGCCCAAATGAAGTTCACCAAAAGACAGATAAGCAATGATCCCGACCAATGGCAGAATATAGATGATCAAAAGCCAGGCCATTGCAGAGGGCACTGCGCGTCGCTTCATCAGAATGCGTAATGTTACGCCAGCGATGAGTACCCAGTATCCCAGAATGACCAGCCAACTCACCACGGTGTAGAAGGTTGTCATAAATTTAAAAATCCTTTTGAAAGCGTATTGTTAAGAGTTTACGCATCAGGATTCATCTGGCAAATAAAAACACGGGAAAACTGCTGGTCTGCATTCGGTCAGGCGGTATAATGTCCGCTCTGTGACGGTAAGAGTGGTTAACATGAAGCGTAGTAGAACGGAAGTGGGGCGCTGGCGGATGCAGCGTCAGGCCAGTCGCCGTAAAGCGCGTTGGCTTGAAGGACAATCGCGCCGCAATATGCGCATCCATACCATCAGAAAGTGCATTCTCAACCATCAACGTAACTCGTTGTTGTTTGCAATCCACAGCGTCTGATCAAAATGGGCATCGCTGGCGGTGCCCAATGACCACAGCACAACCCGCCATCTTTTATCCTCCCGCTTAATATTCTGCGTTATTCAATCAGCCCCTTATTTATTGATTGCTCGTGTCGGATATGTTTGTAACAATGTGCCGGTAATAACTAATTATATAAATTTTCACCAATATTTTTGTACGGTTTTTGAAAAACGGAGTTTAGATGAAGTATTTAATGGCGCTCATGCTGAGTGTGACGTTGTCTGGTTGCACGGCAAGCGACTGGATTGATGCTGCCGGTGGCATCATGCAGGCAACAGATAAAAATCAAAAAGACGCCAGGACTAAGCGAATCAATGCGGCCAATAAAGCTGCTGGATATTAAAGAATCAGTGAGTTAATGCCACTTCTGATGGCGTAATGCAGAAGTGGCATCGGGTGCCTCAGATGGATGTGGTGATGTATCTTGTTGTTTTAAAAGCGTTAAATTAGTGAGTTGAAATTTTATTGTGCTTGATGTATCACTTTTCAGAAGTGAAATACATAATAAATTGATAATGATAAATAGCAATTTAATAGGAAGTCGACAGCATTCCTCTACCTTATTCTACGTCTGTAGAAAAGACCGTCATTATTCATGAAACGATTCGCCGCATAACATTTTGCCAAATGCTTTAGCTTCTAACCACTAAGTGTTATATGCCATGGTGAGTATTGAAATAGCAATAATACAGGTGCATTGAATATTATCTATTCAGATGCACCCTTGTGAATATTATAAGCGGGTAGATAATCACTCTGCTTATTAATGTTAGTCTGACGTTGTTGCTTAAAATACTTTCTTATACGGTTTTACTGAAACTTGCGCATAAACGCCTGCCGCTACATACGGGTCAGCTTCAGCCCATGCTTGTGCAGCTTCGAGTGATTCAAATTCGGCAATGACGGTTGATCCGGTAAATCCGGCCGCACCCGGGTCGTTGCTATCCACGGCGGGCATAGGGCCTGCGGTCAACAGGCGACCTTCGTCATGGAGAAGTTGCAGACGTGCCAGATGTGCCGGGCGCACGGAAAGGCGTTTTTCGAGAGAATCAGCGATATCTTGAGCATAAATAACGTACAGCACGGGAAGAGCTCCTTGATCGGTAAAAGTCGTTAATTACGTTATTGGAAAGGCCTAACAACTGCAACGGAAAGATAACGGATTTGTTAAGCCCCTACTTTAGAAGTGGGTTTTTATCATAAAATCGCGTTTTAAATGCCGCTTACCGCCATGGGCTTATTGAATATGATTGCTATTTGCATTTAAAATCAGGGCCTGGTTTTTTAACTGAAACGATTATGACTTCAATGACCCTTGATTTACCTCGTCGCTTTCCCTGGCCGACGTTACTTTCTGTCGGCGTTCATGGTGCTGTAGTGGCAGGACTGCTGTATACCTCGGTACATCAGGTTATTGAACTGCCTGCGCCCGCGCAGCCGATTTCTATCACGATGGTCGCGCCAGCTGACCTCGAACCGCCGCAGGTTGTTCAGCCGCCTCCGGAGCCCGTCGTCGAGCCAGAACCGGAACCCGAACCGATTCCTGAGCCGCCAAAGGAGGCACCGGTCGTTATTGAGAAACCGAAGCCAAAGCCAAAACCGAAGCCAAAACCGGTGAAAAAGGTGCAAGAACAGCCGAAACGTGACGTTAAACCGGTTGAATCACGCCCGGCTGCGCCAGTTGAAAACACCGCGCCTGCGCGCCCGACCACCAGTACCGCCCCGGCCACCAGCAAGCCGACCGTCAGTGCGCCTGCTGGCCCGCGTGCGCTGAGTCGTAATCAGCCACAGTATCCGGCACGTGCGCAGGCGCTGCGTATTGAAGGTCGTGTAAAAGTGAAATTTGACGTGACGTCAGATGGCCGGGTTGAGAACGTGGAGGTGCTTTCCGCGCAGCCCGCCAATATGTTTGAGCGTGAAGTGAAGAATGCCATGCGCAAATGGCGCTACGAGGCGGGCAAACCCGGCTCCGGACTGGTGGTGAATATTGTTTTCCGTCTGAACGGTACTGCGCAGATCGAGTAAGAAGTTGGCCGGATGAGGCGCTACGCCATCATCCGGCAATTAGCATAATGCTTGTCTGATTTCGACGTTAACGTGTCGTATCAGGCAGAGGCGGGGATCGGACGGGGTTTCCCATCTTTATCCACGGCCACGTAGATAAACAACGCTTCGGTGGCTTTGTAGCGTTGCCCAATTGGCTCAGATGCCACTTTCTTAACCCAGACTTCAATATTAATGCTGATGGATGTGTTACCGCGCTTCACACAGCGCGCATAGCAACAGACCACATCACCGACGGCAACCGGGCGTAAAAAACTCATTCCTTCCACTCGCACCGTGACCACACGACCGTGCGCGATTTCCTTGGCCTGAATAGCGCCACCGATATCCATTTGCGACATCAGCCAACCGCCAAAAATATCGCCATTAGCATTGGTATCGGCTGGCATGGCCAGAGTACGTAAAACCAGCTCACCTTGAGGGGTGTTATTCGTTGTTGTCATTGTAGAACCGACTGTAGAGAAAGATTACAGGCGCGATGCTACTAGAATTTGTGGGCTGAGAACAGAGGGGATGCGGTGTGCAACGCGGTGTTAAAGTGAGAGAAATGTAGGGTGGGTTAAAAATTCGCCAGATCCGCAGATCTGGCGAATGCACATTATGACTTATCTTCCTGCGGCAGATGTCGGTAAATATACACCCCGCTCAGCAGCGTGAAGACCAACGTCAGGGCGGTTAAGCCAAACACTTTGAAATTTACCCAGATATTTTGCGGCAGCCAAAACGCGATGTAGATATTCGCCAGACCGCACAGGATGAAAAAGACGGCCCAGGCCAGGTTCAGTTTCGACCATACCGGCTGCGGCAGCGTCAGTTCTTTACCTAACATGCGCTGAATCAGCGGTTTTTTCATCACCCACTGGCTGACCAGTAAGGCACCCGCAAACAGCCCATATATCACCGTTACCTTCCACTTAATGAATTCATCGTTGTGGAAGAAAACGGTCAGGCCGCCAAAAACAGCCACCAGAATAAAGGTGATCAACGCCATCTTCTCGACCTTGCGATAGCGAACCCAGCTGTAAATCAACACAATGGCTGTCGCGACAATCAGTGCCGAGGTCGCCGCATAGATGTCATAAAGCTTATAAAAAGCGAAAAAGACCACCAGCGGTAAAAAATCAAGAAACTGCTTCATTCTTCGATTCCGTAATCAAAAAGCATCGACCAAGAGGCCGGGATGCGTTCAGGGTTTATTGGCGAATCAGCATATACAGGCGGAACAAATAGATCAGCAAAACGGCAGAAATCATATTGCTCAGCGTATTCGCCACTACCGCGCCAACATTCGGCGTTAATACAGCAAAAGTGGGGGCGAGCAGCAACAGTGACGTTTTTGCCAGCAGCCAACCGATCACAGCGGGCGCAACCAGTCGCATGTTAGACCACGCCAAACGCATACTGTTGCGCATGGCTGCAAAGACACCCATCTTATCCTGAACCATCATCACTGGCGCAAGCGACAGCAGAATGGCCAGCACAATACCGGGTACAACGACCAGCATAATCCCGATTTGCACCAGCAGGGTAGTCAGAAAAATCAGAATAAACAGCTTAGGCAATACCGGCGCACTGGCGCCAATGGCCCGCAGCGCGCTGACTCGATGGCCTGCTGAAATTAACTGGATCATCAGAATAATACCGCCCGCGAGGATGGCATTGCCGATAAGTCCAGAAAATGTCGATGCCGCTGACGCACGTAGCAGGATTTGCTGCTGTTCCGGTGTCATGTTCTGCACCAGGTCGAATAGTCCCACGCTGTTGGTTATCTGATCCCCTTCACTGAGTTGCGCAATCTGCGCGTCGCTGGGGGAAAAAGCATGCCCGAACACCACCGTGATAAACGCGCACAACAGCGATACCAGCAAGATGGTAATGAATTGATTACGGAAAAAGTTTCCCGTGTCACGGTAAACGGACTTCGCCGTGATTGACATGCACTCTCCTTGAGTTTTGCAGGTGTTCATTTGCGGGCAATTGTACCCTGGATAACTCAACAGTGGCAGCATCGCGAGGTGTATGGAAAAGCATATCTTTGTAAAGCGGCGGTAATTTTTGGCTATGACTTCAGCATTATGCAACAACGCTGTTTGTTCTGTGTACACCATGGCGTCATTACATCCGTATACCATTGAAGGGAAAAATGCTCACAGGGTGGAAATATATCAAAATTGATCTGAATTAAGTTAACCAGGATTTTGAATGCAAGTTCTAACTTAATCTGGATCAATAAATGTTAAATTACAGACGTCAATGTGATCTGTGTTAGATCATTTATTACTCCGTTGTGGGTATATTCGTTCCGCTTTTATAACCATAACGATGGAGCGGACATGAAAAAATTAACAGTGGCAGCATTGGCATTAACAACTCTACTTTCCGGGAACGCATTTGCGCATGAAGCGGGAGAGTTCTTTATTCGCGCAGGTTCTGCAACCGTAAGACCGACGGAAGGTGCGGGCGGTACGCTGGGAAGTTTAGGCGGTTTTGACGTCAGCAATAACACGCAACTGGGGCTGACATTCACCTATATGGCGACCGACAATATTGGTGTCGAATTACTGGCAGCAACGCCGTTTCGTCATAAAATCGGCACCTCAACCACCGGGGATATCGCGACCGTTCACCATTTACCGCCAACGCTAATGGCGCAGTGGTACTTTGGCGACTCCAGCAGCAAGTTGCGTCCTTACGTTGGCGTCGGCGTTAACTACACCACGTTCTTCGACGAAGGATTTAACGATAACGGTAAAGAAACCGGATTATCTGACCTGAGCCTGAAAGACTCCTGGGGTGCGGCGGGACAGGTGGGGATGGACTACTTAATCAACCGCGACTGGCTGATTAACATGTCGGTCTGGTACATGGATATCGACACCACCGCGAGCTACAAACTGGCTGGCGCACAGCAGCACGATAACGTACGTCTCGATCCGTGGGTGTTTATGTTCTCTGCGGGTTATCGTTTTTAACGCTGAGATTCAAATGTGAAAAGACGGGGCGAGCGTTGTCCCGTCTTTTGGCTCCTGTTTTTTCCCTCCCGCCTTTTCACCCTTCGATCAAATGCTACTCTTTAAGCAAACCTGCTTTGAGGGCATTGACGATGGAATTGTCCCGCCAACAGCTGCAACAAAAAATTTCACTTCTGGAATCATCACCCAACGATGACATAGCAGAATTCGCCCTGTATGCTGCGCGCGCACTGCTGGGGTATATGACTCGGGTGGAGAGCCTTGAACACGCTCTGGCCGTACCGATCAAATTACCTTATTGCAGTGCCAGCCCGGTTTGCGAAATTGAAGCGGGTTATGCCGCCGGCGTCAGCGACTGCCGTGAGGCCATTCGCCGGGCGGGCTATCTGCTCGATGGTGAAGACTAGTTTGTGCATTTGTTAATAAAAATATGCTTTTTATGGGTAAATCTGTAACTTAGCGCTCAAGTAACTGATTTGGCAATGCGGGTAACTATCAGGGTGGACGCGTGAAGATTGTGCAGGATAAGCTCAGAAACAGGCAGGCGTTGCTGGTCTCTGGCCTCATTACACTGATATTTACATCACTGTTCCTGTTCATCATTTACGAGCAGCGTACGGCCACCGCAAGTGAAGGTATCAACCGTCTCCAAACGCGTCTCATGGACATCTTTAACGACAATGAACTGATCGCGGACGCCATCGGTGAGCGTTATCACCACACCATTAATGGTGGACGATGTGGCAGCAAGTCGCGCTTTGTTCCGCGCGAGGAGGGGGAGTGGGGAATCAACGCCGATCGAAAGCGGATACATTCGGCATCTGGAGCCATTATCGCTAAGCAGCCCAGCCAGCAGGCCCTGTGTATGTTTACCGCCGCAGAGTTTATCCGCGGAATGGTGAATGAGCTCAATCCGGGCACTTTCGACGCGCATCGTTATATTATCGCCAAAGACGCAGATTATTTTTACTGGTTTACTCCTGCCGACTCTCACAATTTTTCTTTCGCTGACTCCGAGATGGCGCTCGATATTTCCAATTTTTTCTACCCGCCGGTCGATTTTTATACCCGACTACTGCAAAAAAACGTCAAAAACAAAGCCCTTAGTTCGACCAATTTTTACACCGATAAAATCACCGGTGATAAGGCGTACAGTGTCGTTAGCTATATTTACGATCTGTCAGGCGATGATATCTCCGATCATATCGTGGCGTACCTGGTTTATGACCATTCGAAACCGGAATTGCAAGATGAGTTGGCAAACGCGTTTGAATACCAGCTTCCGCCGGGTCTTAATGTGGCATTGGTTAATTTACTCAACAACGAGAGTCTCTGTTTAGCGGGGAAATGCGCAAACCTGAACAACGCTCATGTCAGGATGTTGTCAGAAAAGTACGCGCTGCACTATTCGATCTCGTTAGGTCGTTTTATGGTACACGATGCGCATGCCGGAATTGTGATTCTTTTGGCGCCGTTCTTCTTTATTATCATTAGCTTTTCGTTGAGATCGTGGCTGAATGAAAGCGATCTAAAGGTGTATATCGATTCGCTGACCGGTTGTTTTAACCGCAGGATCCTCGACATTATTAAACGCCGGGATTTATCCCATTGTTCGGTGGTACTTCTGGACTGTAATAAGTTTAAGGCCGTCAACGACACCTGGGGCCACGCGGCCGGGGATCGCGCACTGCAAACCATTGCCAACAGAATGCTGTCTAATACCCGAACCAGTCACGATCTGGTGATTCGTACCGGCGGGGATGAGTTTATGATCTTGCTGTTTCGCTCTCAGGCGAGTGACGCTATCGCCATCGCTGAGCGTATTAGCGGTCAGGTCAATAATCACGTATTTGTGGTAGAGGGGCACACTGTGCCGCTGTCGGTGTCATGGGGAATTGCGGAAGTGAACGGTGAACTGGATGTGGCTATTCAGAACGCAGATAACGCCATGTACAAAATGAAGCAGGCGAAAGAAGGATAAAACCGCCAGATTTACGCTGGCGGTTGTGGCTTATTACTGATGCGTGGCGGCTTTCATCGCGCTGACAAAGGCCCTTAGCTCTGTCAGCATCTGTTCCGGTGCGGCGACATTTTTCTCAATAATTTTCACAATCGCCGAGCCTGAAATCGCCCCGGCAGCACCCGCTTCAATCGCCCCCGCGACCTGCTCAGGCGCTGAGATACCGAAGCCTTGCAGCGACGGCGGTGCATTGTATTGTTTCAGCTTCTCGACCAGATGATGCAGCGGTAGTGCGGCACGATTTTCAGCGCCAGTCACGCCAGCACGAGACAACAGATAGGTATAACCGCGACCATGGGACGCAATCTGGCGCAGCAGGTCGTCATCAGCGTTCGGCGGGCAGATGAAAATCGGTGCCACGTTGTGGCGCAGTGCCGCTGTCCGGAATGGCGCAGACTCCTCAACCGGCACATCGGCGACTAACACGGAATCCACGCCGACTTTTTCACACTGGGCGTAAAATTCGTCAATGCCTTTACTGAATACCAGATTGGCGTACATCAGCAGGCCAACAGGAATATTGGGATGTTTTTGACGGATCAACGCCAGCATTTCGAAGCATTGCGACGGCGTGACGCCTGCGGCAAAAGCACGTAAGGTCGCATCCTGAATGGTCGGGCCGTCAGCCAGCGGGTCGGAGAAGGGGATCCCGAGTTCGAGCGCATCAGCTCCGGCGTCGATCAGCGTATCAATAATCTTCAGCGACTGCTCAACAGAAGGGTCGCCGAGGGTGACGAAGGGGACAAATGCACCTTCTTTGCGGTCCTTCAGCAGTGCAAACAGGTTTTCATAACGTTCCATCAGATTTCCCCTCGTGCTTTCAGAATATCGTGTACGGTGAAGATGTCTTTGTCGCCGCGACCGGAGAGATTAACCACCAGCAGCTGCTCTTTGTCCGGATCCTCACGCATCATTTTCAACGCGTGCGCCAGGGCATGTGATGACTCCAGGGCCGGAATGATCCCTTCATGCAGGCACAGGGTTTTAAAGGCTTCCAGCGCTTCGTCATCGGTAATCGATACGTAATCGGCACGGCCAATACTGTTCAGGTAAGCATGCTGTGGCCCGACGGACGGGAAATCCAGACCCGCTGAAATCGAATAGGACTCTTCGATTTGCCCCTCTTCGGTTTGCATCATCGGCGATTTCATGCCGAAGTAAATTCCGACGCGACCATGCTTCAACGGCGCGCCGTGTTCACCGGACTCAATCCCGTGACCGCCCGGCTCAACGCCAATCAACCCGACGCTGGTGTCATTAATAAAATCAGCAAACATACCGATAGCATTCGACCCACCACCCACGCAGGCGATAACGGCATCCGGCAGACGACCTTCTTTTTCGAGGATCTGCGCTTTGGTTTCTTCGCCGATTATGCGCTGGAACTCACGCACAATAGTTGGGAAAGGATGTGGGCCAGCCGCCGTACCAAGCATATAGTGCGCAGTATCGTAGCTGCCAGACCAGTCGCGCAGCGCTTCATTACAGGCATCTTTCAGCGTGGCGGAGCCGCTGTGTACCGGGATCACCTCGGCGCCCATCAGCCGCATACGGAACACGTTGGGAGACTGGCGTTCGATGTCTTTCGCACCCATATAGATGCGACACTTCAGGCCAAGCAAGGCACAGGCGAGCGCGGAAGCTACGCCGTGTTGACCGGCACCTGTTTCAGCGATGATCTCGGTTTTACCCATACGTTTTGCCAGCAGCGCCTGACCCAACACCTGGTTAGTCTTGTGCGCACCGCCGTGCAGCAAGTCTTCACGCTTCAGATACAGGGTGGTGCGAGTACCTGCGGTGATGTTCTGGCATTTGGTCAGCGCGGTAGGGCGGCCTGCATAGTTTTTCAGCAGGTCGGTAAACTGCGCCTGAAACTCAGGATCTTTCTGCGCGCTGACGAAGGCTTCTTCCAGCTGGCGCAGGGCAGGCATCAGAATCTGTGGCACATACATGCCGCCAAATTCACCAAAATAGGGGTTGAGTAATGTTGTCATGTCCTTTTCCTTAATATGCGCGCAGTGTTTGAAAGACCGAGGCCAGCAGACGCGCATCTTTGATGCCCGGCTGCGACTCTACGCCAGAATTGAAATCGAGACCGGCACAGCCGGTTTTAGCCGCGTCGACGCAGTTATCTGCACCGAGTCCGCCAGCCAGTAAAACGTTATCCAGTGATTGCCCACCCAACAGCGACCAGTCAAAGCGCTGTCCGCTGCCGCCCTGGCCGTTGTCGAAAACGTATCTATCAACATGCTGATAGCTGCGGACTGGCAGTGACTCGCCCACGCTCAGCGCCTTCCAGATTTGCACCTGTTGCGGTAATGCCGCACGCAGCGTATCGATATAAGTCTGATCTTCGTTCCCGTGCAGTTGCACGGCTGTCAGTGATAAATGCCCGACGGTGGAGCACACGTCATCAATATTGCTGTCGCGAAACACGCCAACGTACTGTAGCGGCGCACCTGTCATGACCTCACGAGCCTGCTCAATATTGACGGCACGTGGTGAAGAAGGAACAAAAATCAGTCCGCCATAAATTGCGCCGGATTCATACGCCGTATGGGCATCCTGTGCGCGCGTCAGTCCGCAGACTTTATTCTCGCCGAGCAGCACGCGACGTACCGCTGCATGTAGGTCCTGATGCGACATCAGCGCGGAGCCAATCAGAAAACCGTTGGCGAAATGGCTGAGTTCGCGCACCTGGCCGTAGGTATTAATGCCGGACTCGCTGATGACGGTCACGCCGTGGCCCAGTCGCGGTGCCAGTTGGCGGGTGCGATTGAGGTCAATCGACAGATCGCGCAGGTCGCGGTTGTTAATGCCCACGACTTTTGCGCCAAGCGCAATGGCACGTTCCAGCTCTTCTTCGTTGCTGACCTCGGTCAGCACACCCATTTTCAGGCTGTGTGCCACGGCGGCAAGCTGACGATATTGTTCGTCATCCAGCACGGACAGCATCAGTAAACAAGCGTCAGCCTGGTAGTGACGGGCCAGGTAAACCTGGTAAGGATCGATAATAAAGTCTTTACACAGAATCGGCTGTGGTGCGATGCGGCTGACGATGGGCAGGAAATCAAAGCTTCCCTGGAAATATTTCTCGTCGGTCAGCACAGAAATCGCCGAGGCATAATGTTTATACACACCCGCAATATGTGCCGGGTCAAAGTCATCACGGATCACGCCTTTTGACGGAGAGGCTTTTTTGCACTCCAGAATAAACGCGGTCCGCGCGCCTTGCAGCGCATCATAAAAATGTCGCGAGCTTGGCTGAACATCATTTTGAAAGCTGGCCAACGGTTGTTGCTGTTTGCGGGCTTCTACCCAAATCGCCTTGTCTGCGACAATTTTCGCTAAAACGGTTTGCATCATTTACCCTCTTGCTGCCAGGGCGGTGACCCGGTCATAGGCCGCACCGCTACGCAGGACATTAATCACGATTTGTGCGTTGGCTTTTAAATCTTCTTCGCCGTGCAGGCGCATTAACATGGCGACATTCGCTGCCACGGCGGCCTCGTGCGCGGCTTCACCTTTACCTTGTAACAAGCGACTGAGAATGTCACGGTTTTCTTCCGGCGTGCCGCCCGCCAGCTGTTCCTGGTGATATGGCGTCAGGCCAAAGTCGTCTGCCGTCAGCTGATAACTCTTGATTTCGCCGTCATGCAATTCGGCCACAATGGTCGGTGCATGCAGCGAAACTTCATCCATTCCGCCGCTGTGCACCACGGCTGCACGCTGATATCCCAGCACGCGCAGGGTTTCGGCAATGGGCAGTACCAGTTCCGGGCTGTAGACGCCGATCAGCGCCAGCGGCGGATGCGCAGGGTTAATCAGCGGCCCTAGCACGTTAAACAGCGTGCGGGTTTTGAGCTGCTGACGAACCGGCATGGCGTGACGAAAACCGGTGTGATATTTCGGTGCAAACAGGAAACATACGCCCAGTTCGTCAAGCGCCAGGCGCGACTTATCGGCATTCATATCCAGGTTGATGCCAAAGGCCGCCAGCAGATCGGATGATCCTGATTTACTGGAGACGCTACGGTTACCGTGCTTCGCTACCTTTAACCCACAGGCTGCGGCGACAAACGCGCTGGCGGTGGAAATATTGATGCTGTTACTGCCGTCACCGCCGGTCCCGACAATGTCGGCAAACAGATAGTCCGGACGTGGGAACGGCGCGGCGTTCTCCAGCAGGGCCGTCGCCGCCCCGGCAATTTCATTCGGATGCTCACCGCGCACTTTCATGCTGACCAGTGCGGCAGCCAGCTGCTCCGGCTTCAATTCACCGCGCACGACTGCAGAGAACAATTGGTGGCTCTCCTGCTGGGACAGCGTCTGGGCCTGATACAGTTTTTCGAGAATAGGCTGCAGCGTGTTGGTTTGTTCAAGCTTCTGCTGTGCCCAGGCCAGCGTTTGCTCCAGCAGACGCGCGCCCTGAGTGGTGAGAATTGATTCCGGATGGAACTGGAATCCGCACACGCGGTCGGTGTCGTGGCGAACCGCCATCACCATGCCGTTGAAGTGGGCGTTAATGGTTAGTCCCGCCGGGACGTTGCTGCCGACCAGTGAATGGTAACGCGCCACAGGCAAGGGATTAGCCAGACCGGCGAACATTTCCTGACCGTCGTGTTCAATACTGGAGGCTTTGCCGTGCAGGATTTCTCCCGCCTGACCTACATATCCGCCGTAAGCTTCGACAATCGCCTGATGCCCAAGGCAAATACCGATAATCGGCAATTTGCCGCGCAGGCGAGTCAACAACTCCGGCATGCAGCCTGCTTCGCTTGGCGCGCCCGGACCTGGCGAAAGCATCAGTACCGGGTTTTTCATGGTCGCTAAGCGGTCAATTAAGGTCTGAGCCGGGATATGGTTGCGATAAATCACCACGTTGTGGCCGTTGGTACGCAGCTGATCTGCCAGGTTATAGGTAAAAGAGTCAATGTTATCGAGCAGCAGAATATCAGCCATTAGAAAATCTCCTGTGCGTGGTGTGCTGTGGCGATAGCACGCAGAACCGCACGCGCTTTATTACGGGTTTCATCGGCTTCAGACTGCGGTACAGAGTCCAGAACAATCCCAGCACCCGCCTGCACGGTGGCGATACCGTCTTCTACCAGGGCAGAACGAATCACAATGCACGTGTCCAGATCACCGTGGGCGGTGAAGTAACCGACCGCGCCGCCATAGCTACCGCGGCGGCGACCTTCAGCCTCGGCGATAAGCTGCATGGCGCGCACTTTCGGCGCACCGCTCAGCGTGCCCATGTTCATACAGGCACGGTATGCATGCAGGACGTCCAGGTCATGACGCAGTTCGCCGACCACGCGGGAAACCAGGTGCATCACGAAGGAATACCGGTCAACTTTGGTCAGGTCGGCCACGTAGCGACTGCCCGGGGTACAGATACGTGCCAGGTCATTACGCGCCAGGTCCACCAGCATCAGGTGCTCGGAAAGTTCTTTATGGTCAGTGCGCATTTCCAGCTCAATACGGCTGTCGAGATCGCGGTCCAGCGAGCCGTCAGCACGACGGCCGCGTGGGCGAGTCCCGGCAATAGGGTAGATCTCAATCTGGCGGCTGGTGGCGTCGTATTTCAGCGAACTTTCCGGCGAGGCGCCGAACAACGTGAAATCGTTATCCTGCATAAAGAACATGTACGGGCTGGGATTGCTCTTTTTCAGAACATAATAGGCAGCAAGTGGTGACGGGCAGGGCAGTGAAAAACGGCGGGAAGGCACTACCTGGAAAATCTCACCGGCACGAATGGCTTTTTGCAAACCGCGCACGACGGTACCGAACTCTTCATCGCTCTGATTACACTCGCAGCGCATTTCTGGTACTTCAATAACGGGCAGCGGCGGCGCGGGTTCGGTTAACTGCTGGCTCAACTGCGCCAGTCGGTGGGCCAGACGCTGTTTTTCTTCCTCGCAGGGCGTGAACACGCTGGCCTGAATACGGGTGCTTTTTTTCTGGTGGTCAATGACCATCAGGGTTTCGGCCAGGTAGAAGCAGTAATCAGGGCAGCGGTTGCCGGCTTCAAGCTGGGGTAAATCTTCGAATCCAGCGACCAGATCGTAGGAAAACAGACCGCCGAAGAACATGGCTTCACGCTCCTGCTCCGGCACATTCACCAGTTCCTGCATTAAACGGAACGTGTCAAAGACCGACAGGGAACATAAGCGGGCATCTTCATCCAGCAGTGGGCTGACGGCCGGAAAACGCAACTGGCGGGCATTCGGCTGTTGTTGGTTTTCAACACCAGTTGGCAAGGCGGCATCCAGCAACGGGAGCAGGGAGGCACCATTCGCCGACAACGCCTGAATGGTAACGGTGTCACCTAAGGCGGTAATACGCAGCGCGCTGTCGACCAACAGCAGACTCTTCAGGTCGTCCTTGCTGTCGATATCGGCGGATTCCAGTAACAATGTCGCCGGGCGCGCGCCGCAGACCTGATGAAACAGCTCGGTCGGGTTGTTACGGTAGGCGGCGTCACAGGCCAGCAGTTCGAGTGTCGGTTTTTGTGTTTGCATCGTTATTCTCATTAATTTTGTTCAAAAAAAAGCCCGCTTAGTTGGCGGGCCGGGTATCTGGTTGCATATTGCAGACGTAAGACACTGCCCGAAATCAGGAAGTGCGCCACCCACCGTGCAGGACATATGTTGCTTTCATCTCAGATACCTTCTTTCTTCATGTGAACTTGCGTACTAGTTAACTAGTTCAGTGGAATAAAGTCAACACCTGATTTCAGTAAATTTGTCTAAAACGCTATGATGAGCGTGATACGACATTTATTGAAACGGGAGCCGCCTTGAGCGACACGAATTACGCAGTGATTTACGACCTGCACAGTCATACAACGGCGTCCGATGGACGATTGACACCTGAAGCATTGGTACACCGTGCAGTAGAGATGCGAGTCGGGACATTGGCGATTACCGATCATGACACCACGGCAGCGATTCCGGCGGCAAGAGAAGAAATTTCACGTTCAGGTTTAGCCTTGAAGTTGATAGCGGGCGTTGAAATTTCCACGGTCTGGGAAAACCACGAGATCCATATCGTCGGCCTGAATATCGATATCGACCACCCCATGATGCGTGCGTTTCTGGCAGAACAAACCGCGCGTCGTCAGCTGCGTGCGCAGCTAATTGCTGAGCGACTGGACAAAGCACATATCCCGGGCGCGTGGGAAGGCGCGTTACGTCTGGCTGACGGCGGGGCCGTCACGAGAGGCCATTTTGCGCGTTTCCTGGTTGAGAGTGGCAAAGCCACGACCATGGCTGACGTGTTTAAAAAATACCTTGCCCGCGGGAAAACCGGTTACGTTCCGCCACAGTGGTGTACAATAGAACAAGCTATTGATGTCATTCATCATTCTGGCGGTAAGGCGGTGCTGGCTCATCCTGGTCGGTACGATCTTAGCGCTAAGTGGCTGAAAAGACTGGTTGCCTGGTTTGCCGAACATCACGGTGACGCGATGGAAGTGGCACAGTGTCAACAGTCTCCCAATGAGCGTACCCATCTGGCGACGCTGGCGCGTCAGCATCAGCTGTGGGCATCACAAGGATCTGATTTTCATCAGCCGTGCCCGTGGATTGAATTGGGTCGTAAGCTCTGGTTGCCCGCAGGCGTTGAAGGCGTCTGGCAGCTTTGGGAACAGCCCGAGACCACTGAGAGGAAAGTATGAGTCAGTTTTTTTATATCCATCCTGATAACCCACAGCAACGCCTGATCAATCAGGCCGTTGAAATTGTGCGTAAAGGTGGGGTAATCGTTTATCCCACTGATTCCGGCTATGCGTTGGGCTGCAAAATCGAAGACAAAGGGGCGATGGAGCGTATTTGCCGTATCCGTCATTTGCCTGATGGACACAACTTCACGTTGATGTGCCGTGACCTGTCCGAACTGTCGACGTATTCGTTCGTGGACAACGTTGCTTTTCGTTTAATTAAAAACAATACGCCGGGCAACTACACCTTCATCCTGAAAGGGACGAAAGAAGTGCCGCGCCGATTGCTGCAGGAAAAACGTAAAACCATCGGTCTGCGCGTACCGTCCAATCCGATTGCGCTGGCGTTGCTGGAAGCGTTGGGCGAGCCCATGCTCTCAACATCGCTGATGCTGCCGGGTAGCGAATTTACCGAGTCCGATCCGGAAGAGATTAAAGATCGTCTGGAGAAGCAGGTGGATTTGATTATCCACGGCGGGTATCTCGGTCAACAGCCCACCACGGTTATCGATTTAACCGATGACTCGCCGGTGGTGTTGCGTGAAGGCGTCGGCGACGTTAAACCTTTCTTATAAGGGCGCAACTCGGTATACTACGCGGCCTTAAAATGGTGCTAACTGGCGCCGTTGATTCTCCTGTTCGACGCCTGTGAAGGCGACACCTAAAGGAAGCTCTATGAGCGAAAAGTTACAAAAAGTGCTGGCGCGCGCTGGCCACGGTTCTCGCCGTGAAATTGAAACCATTATTGCAGCAGGTCGCGTGAGCGTTGACGGCAAAATTGCCACGCTTGGCGATCGCGTTGACGTAACACCGGGTCTGAAAATCCGTATCGACGGTCATCTGATTTCGGTTAAAGAATCTGCGGAACAAATCTGCCGCGTTCTGGCGTATTACAAGCCGGAAGGTGAATTGTGTACCCGTAATGACCCGGAAGGTCGTCCGACCGTCTTTGACCGTCTACCAAAACTGCGCGATGCGCGCTGGATTGCGGTGGGGCGTCTGGACGTGAATACCTGTGGTTTACTGCTGTTCACCACCGATGGTGAACTGGCGAACCGTCTGATGCACCCGAGCCGTGAAGTTGAGCGTGAATACGCGGTGCGTGTGTTTGGTCAGGTGGATGAAACGAAACTGCGTGACCTGAGCCGTGGCGTGCAACTCGAAGATGGTCCGGCCGCATTTAAAACCATCAAGTTCAGCGGTGGTGAAGGGATTAACCAGTGGTATAACGTCACCTTGACCGAAGGGCGCAACCGCGAAGTGCGTCGCCTCTGGGAAGCCGTTGGCGTGCAGGTGAGCCGTTTGATCCGCGTACGTTACGGTGATATTCCGCTGCCGAAAGGTCTGCCGCGTGGTGGCTGGACGGAGCTTGATCTCGCCCAGACAAACTATCTGCGTCAACTGGTGGAACTGCAGCCGGAAACCAGCTCGAAGGTTGCTGTTGAGAAAGACCGTCGTCGCATGAAAGCGAACCAGATCCGCCGTGCAGTTAAACGTCACACCCAGGTCGGCGGTAGCCGTCGTCCGGGCGGTCGTAACAACAACGGTTAATCATGAGTAGGCCTGATAAGCAAAACGCCATCAGGCGTTAGCGTGGAGCCGGATGCGGCGCAAACGCCTTATCCGGCCTACACTCAATAATCGATCCCTATTTGGGCTTTCACCCCCGCCTCAAAGGCGTGCTTGACCGGGCGCAACTCGCTGACCGTATCAGCTAATTCCAAAATATCGCGATGGCATCCTCGACCAGTGATAATCACTGTCTGGTGAGAAGGGCGCGCGCTTAAGGCGTCGAGCACCTCTTCCAGCGGTAGATAGTCATACGCCACCATGTACGTCAACTCATCCAGCACCACCATATCCAGCTCAGGATCGGCCAGCATCCGTTTACCGTGCTCCCACACGGCCAGACAGGCAGCGGTGTCAGAATCTCGGTTTTGCGTCTCCCAGGTAAATCCTGTCGCCATGACCTGAAACTCCACGCCGTGGGGTTCCAGTAAGTTTCGTTCGCCGTTGGGCCACGTGCCTTTAATGAACTGCACCACGCCGACTTTTTTACCGTGACCGACCGCGCGCGTGGCGGTACCAAATGCGGCGGTGGTTTTCCCTTTACCGTTGCCGGTAAAGACGATGATGATACCGCGCTCGTCCTTTGCGGCGGCAACGCGTGCGTCAACACGGTCTTTTACGCGCTGCTGGCGCTGCTGATAGCGTTCTTCACTCATTGGGCAATTCCTGGTTTACGGCCCGGTTGGGCGTCGAAGGTCATACCGGTTTTACGCCGGCTGTCGTCGCCCATCAGCCACAGGTACAGCGGCATAATGTCGGCGGGTGTTTTTAATTTTTGTGGATCTTCTGTCGGGAATGCGCTGGCACGCATGCCGGTACGCGTGCCGCCAGGATTAATACAGTTTACGCGCAAATGATGGTTTTGATACTCGTCTGCCAGCACCTGCATCATGCCTTCGGTGGCAAACTTCGAGGTTGCATAGGCCCCCCAGTTGGCGCGTCCCTGACGACCAACGCTGGATGAGGTAAAGACCAACGATCCAGAATCAGACTTAAGCAACAAAGGGAGCAGCGCCTGGGTCAGCATAAAGGTGGCATTGACGTTTACCTGCATGACCTCCTGCCAGACCTGCGGAGTTTGTTCGATCATCGGACCGATTTCACCCAGTAACCCGGCATTATGCAACACGCCATCCAGACGCGGGTAATGGGCGTTGATTCGCTGCGCCAGTTCATGGCACTCAGTGGAAGTACAGGTCAGCAGATCCAGCGTAAACCACTGCGCGGGCACGCCGTTTTCTGCGGAAACGGCCTGGGCGACCTGACGAAGTTTTTCTTCATTGCGCCCGAGCAGAATCACGGTTGCACCGTAGCGGGCATAGGTCAGCGCAGCTTCTCGACCGATGCCATCGCTGGCTCCGGTGACCAGAATAATGCGATCCTGTAACAGATCTTGTTTGGGTTGGTAATGCACGGTTACTCCTCGGCGACGCTCTGGCCATCCCGTTTTCTAGAACTTGTCGGTTTTATGCCTTAAACCCTGCTATTTTTCAATCAGCCAAAGGTAATAACACCGTAAAATGAACACTTTGTCATGCTTTTTACCGATTACCATGCGGATGGATGAAGCAAGACGGGTTAACACACCTGTTGTACACTGAGCGAAAGTTGCGTTGTTTAACCAAGGTGGGATTCGTGGAATTGTTGTCTGAATATGGGCTGTTTTTGGCAAAAATCGTCACAGTGGTAGTGGCGATTGCGGTGATTGTTATGCTGATCGTTAATGCGACACAACGCAAGCGTCAGCGCGGTGAACTCCGGGTCATTAATCTCAGTGAACAATATAAAGAGATGAAAGAAGACCTGGCGATGTCTTTACTGGACAGCCACCAACAAAAGCTCTGGCATAAAGCGCAGAAAAAAAAGCACAAGCTGGACGCGAAGGCGGCCAAAGCCAAAGCAAAATTGGGAGAGAATACATCGTCGGGTAAACCGCGTGTCTGGGTGCTTGATTTTAAAGGCAGTATGGATGCCCATGAAGTCAGCGCGCTGCGTGAAGAGGTGACGGCGGTACTGGCGGTAGTAAAACCACAAGATCAGGTGGTTATTCGCCTGGAAAGCCCCGGCGGTGTGGTGCATGGCTATGGGCTGGCGGCATCACAATTGCAGCGTCTGCGCGATAAGCAGATCCCATTAACGGTGACGGTCGATAAAGTTGCCGCCAGCGGCGGATACATGATGGCCTGCGTGGCAGATAAAATTGTTTCGGCACCGTTTGCTATTGTGGGCTCAATTGGCGTGGTGGCGCAGATCCCTAACTTTAACCGTTTCCTGAAAGGCAAAGACATTGATATTGAGTTGCACACTGCCGGGCAATACAAACGGACGCTGACGCTGCTTGGTGAGAACACGGAAGAGGGGCGTCAGAAATTCCGCGAAGACCTGAACGAAACGCATCATCTGTTTAAAGATTTTGTGCACCGCATGCGTCCGACTCTGGACATTGAACAGGTTGCCACTGGGGAACACTGGTTCGGTCAACAGGCGCTGGAAAATGGGCTGGTGGATGAAATCAATACCAGCGATGAGGTGATCCTGAGTTTGATGGAGGGTCGCGAAGTGCTTAACGTACGCTATCTGCAGCGCAAAAAACTGATGGACCGTTTCACTGGTAGTGCAGCGGAAAGTGCGGATCGCTTGCTGCTGCGCTGGTGGCAGCGTGGTCAAAAACCGTTGATGTAAAATTGTCATTGCCGGATGGCGATGCTAAAGCATCTTATCCGGCCTACAGGATCGTCGCATCGTAGGCCGGATAAGGCGGAGCCGCCATCCGGCAAATCATTTCTTGTATTAATCGATCAGGTGATACTTTTCAGAAAGGACATGCGCCAGGTGTTTAAACATATTAAACACTGCGGTGCTTTTTGGCGTAGGAAGCCCTTGTTCATCTAAAAAGTAATCTCCGCTGAAAACCAGCACGCCATTACGCTGTGTGACGCCGGTGGCGACAATCCCCGCCAGCGTGTCCTCATGCTCACGAATGATTTTGTTGGCTTCAATCAGCAGAGTTTCGCGATCGATGGGTTGAGTGTCTTTATGCATTATTTACTCCTTAAACAAGGACATTAGTCTACGCCGAGCCCGCCTTATGGGCAAATATTCCCTGATAAAAGAGCGGGTCTTACGATAGTGTGCCTACTGGCGAGATTTGTTTTTGCATGCTAATAAAGTTGCGTAACGCATTTTATCAGGTACAGTGTGACGCTTTCGTCAATCTGGCAACAGATTTGCTTGACATTCGACCAATATTCCGTCGTGCTTTAGCGAATTCGTGAAAAAAATCCTGTTAACTCAGTTAGATGGGAGTTACATTACGAACCCGCGACCGGTACCAGGGTTGATATCCGCCGACGCAGAGACCATATCGATGTCTCGTCGCCAGTGGAAGGTGAATCAACGCGCGACGCATTCCTGGAAGAATCAAATTAGGTAAAGGTGAATATGGGTAAAGCTCTTGTCATCGTTGAGTCCCCGGCAAAAGCCAAAACGATCAACAAATATCTGGGTAATGACTACGTGGTGAAATCCAGCGTCGGTCATATCCGTGATTTGCCGACCAGTGGCTCAGCAACTAAAAAGAGCGCCGACTCAACCGCCACCAAAACGGCTAAAAAGCCCAAAAAGGATGAACGTGGCGCTCTCGTCAACCGTATGGGGGTTGACCCGTGGCACAACTGGGATGCGCGCTATGAAGTGCTGCCCGGTAAAGAGAAGGTCGTCTCTGAACTGAAACAATTGGCTGAAAAGGCCGACCACATCTATCTCGCAACTGACCTTGACCGCGAAGGGGAAGCCATTGCATGGCACCTGCGGGAAGTGATCGGGGGCGACGACACCCGCTACAGTCGCGTGGTGTTTAATGAAATTACCAAAAATGCCATTCAGCAAGCGTTTGAAAAGCCGGGCGAACTGAACATCGACCGTGTCAATGCGCAACAGGCACGCCGCTTTATGGACCGCGTTGTGGGCTATATGGTGTCGCCGCTGCTGTGGAAAAAGATTGCTCGTGGCCTGTCTGCCGGTCGCGTACAGTCGGTCGCCGTGCGCCTGGTTGTAGAGCGTGAACGTGAGATCAAGGCATTCGTTCCGGAAGAATTCTGGGAAATAGATGCCAGCACCACGACGCCTTCCGGTGAGGCGCTGCCACTGGAAGTCACGCACCACAACGAGAAGCCGTTCCGTCCGGTTAACCGCGAACAGACACTTGCTGCGGTAAGCCTGCTGGAAAAAGCACGTTACAGCGTGCTGGAGCGTGAAGATAAGCCGACCAGCAGCAAACCTGGCGCGCCGTTCATCACCTCTACGTTGCAACAGGCTGCCAGCACCCGTTTGGGCTTTGGCGTGAAGAAAACCATGATGATGGCGCAACGCTTGTATGAAGCGGGCTACATCACCTATATGCGTACTGACTCAACCAACCTGAGCCAGGATGCGGTTTCTATGGTCCGCGATTACATCGGCGAAAACTTTGGTAAAAAGTATTTGCCGGAGAGCGCAAACCAGTACGCCAGTAAAGAAAACTCGCAGGAAGCGCACGAAGCCATCCGTCCTTCAGACGTCGCCGTACTGGCTGAATCGCTGAAAGATATGGAAGCTGATGCGCAAAAACTGTATCAGCTGATCTGGCGTCAGTTTGTCGCCTGTCAGATGACGCCAGCTAAATATGACTCCACCACGCTGACCGTTGGCGCAGGTGATTACCGCCTGAAGGCGCGCGGTCGTATTCTGCGGTTTGATGGCTGGACTAAGGTCATGCCAGCCCTGCGTAAAGGCGATGAAGATCGTATCTTACCGGCGGTGGATAAAGGCGATGTGCTGACATTGGTTGAACTGACCCCCGCACAGCACTTTACCAAACCGCCTGCGCGCTTCAGCGAAGCGTCACTGGTTAAAGAGCTTGAAAAGCGCGGTATCGGTCGTCCATCTACCTATGCGTCGATCATCTCTACGATTCAGGATCGCGGCTATGTCCGTGTTGAGAACCGTCGTTTCTACGCAGAAAAAATGGGTGAAATCGTCACCGACCGCCTGGAAGAAAACTTCCGCGAATTGATGAACTACGATTTCACCGCGCAGATGGAAAACAGTCTCGACCAGGTGGCGAAACACGAAGCCGAATGGAAGGGCGTGCTCGACAACTTCTTCAGTGATTTTACTCAGCAACTCGATAAAGCCGAGAAAGATCCTGAAGAGGGCGGTATGCGTCCGAACCAGATGGTTCTGACCAGCATCGACTGTCCAACCTGTAGTCGTCAGATGGGTATCCGTACCGCCAGTACCGGTGTATTCCTCGGTTGTTCCGGTTACGCGCTGCCACCAAAAGAGCGCTGCAAAACCACCATTAACCTGGTGCCGGAAAACGAAGTGCTGAACGTGCTGGAAGGCGATGACGCGGAAACTAACGCGTTACGCGCGAAGCGCCGTTGCCAGAAGTGCGGCACGGCGATGGACAGCTACCTCATCGATCCAAAACGTAAGCTGCATGTGTGTGGTAACAACCCAACTTGCGACGGTTACGAAATCGAAGAAGGCGAGTTCCGCATCAAGGGCTACGACGGTCCGATCGTCGAGTGCGAGAAATGTGGTTCTGAAATGCACCTGAAAATGGGGCGTTTCGGTAAATACATGGCGTGTACTAACGACGAGTGTAAAAACACCCGTAAGATCCTGCGTAATGGCGAAGTTGCGCCACCGAAGGAAGATCCGGTTCCACTGCCGGAATTGCCGTGTGAAAAATCGGACGCGTATTTCGTGTTACGTGATGGCGCAGCAGGTATCTTCCTGGCGGCGAATACCTTCCCGAAATCGCGTGAGACGCGTGCGCCGTTAGTGGAAGAGCTGTACCGCTTCCGCGATCGTCTGCCGGAAAAACTGCGCTACCTTGCCGATGCGCCGCAGACCGATCCGGATGGCAACAAAGCGATGGTGCGTTTTAGCCGTAAAACCAAGCAGCAGTATGTGTCTGCCGAGAAAGACGGTAAGGCGACCGGCTGGTCTGCATTCTTTGTTGACGGTAAATGGGTAGAAGGCAAGAAGTAACAGCCCGACAGTTTGACATCGCCTTAAAGGGTCGCGTAAGCGGCCCTTTTTTATAGGTGACGGTATCTATACAGCTCTGATTAAAATGATATAGTGGTTATAGTTAACAAACTTTTTATTATTAAATCGTATTAGCAGCGCGATTCAGCCTGCTCATAAACGATGGTCTGATGCCGCTAATCTGGATGGTCTAACATGAAATTACAGCAACTTCGCTATATTGTTGAGGTGGTTAACCACAACCTTAATGTCTCCTCAACGGCCGAAGGGCTCTATACCTCTCAACCGGGTATCAGTAAGCAAGTTCGTATGCTGGAAGACGAACTGGGTATCCAGATTTTTGCCCGTAGCGGTAAACACCTTACGCAGGTTACCCCGGCAGGGCAGGAAGTCATTCGTATTGCGCGCGAAGTTCTGTCTAAGGTAGATGCCATTAAGTCGGTTGCCGGTGAACATACCTGGCCGGACAAAGGCTCGCTGTATATTGCGACCACCCACACCCAGGCGCGCTATGCGCTGCCTAACGTGATTAAAGGCTTTATTGAGCGTTATCCTCGCGTCTCTTTGCATATGCATCAGGGCTCGCCGACCCAAATTGCGGAAGCCGTGTCGAAAGGCAACGCAGATTTTGCCATTGCAACCGAAGCGCTGCACCTGTACGACGATCTGGTGATGCTGCCGTGCTACCACTGGAATCGTTCGATTGTTGTCACGCCGGACCATCCGCTGGCGGGTAAATCCTCCGTGTCGATTGAAGAACTGGCGCAATACCCGCTGGTGACGTACACCTTTGGCTTTACCGGACGTTCAGAACTCGACACCGCGTTTAACCGCGCGGGTCTGGAGCCGCGTATTGTCTTTACCGCGACCGACGCGGATGTTATTAAAACCTATGTGCGACTCGGACTGGGCGTGGGCGTGATTGCCAGCATGGCGGTCGATCCGATTTCCGATCCGGATTTGGTACGGGTTGATGCGCATGATGTCTTTAGCCATAGCACCACCAAAATCGGTTTTCGTCGTAGTACGTTCCTGCGCAGTTACATGTATGATTTTATTCAGCGTTTTGCGCCGCATCTGACGCGCGATGTAGTGGATACGGCGGTCGCGTTACGTTCTAACGATGACATTGAAGCAATGTTTAAAGATATTAAATTGCCGGAAAAATAATAACGGGCCAGCGCTCGTCGGTATCTCAGTATGAAAAACGCTACCGACGGGCAAATCTGAATTAGTTACATTAACCGCATATTATTTAAGGAGAATGTTCGCCAAAGTAGTTTTAAATTAGAAAATCTGCTCAAAACCCTGTCAAATATTTAAATCGGATCAAACAATTGATTTATTCACGGCCCAGGATTCGAAAATTAACTGGCTTTTTCACGCCTTTTTCTTTAGGATTTCTCTTATCTGATGATTAATTGTACCAATCGTTTGGTGCCAATATGATAAGTGATTTCGATAGTATGAGGTTAGCGATGCCTTCTGGAAACCAGCCAGCACGCCGGGATCCCGCGCTGAAACGTAAAGCATGGTTCACGGTCTTTCTCGGTTCAGTCCTATTCTGGATTGTTGTTGCGCTCGTGGTTTGGAATGTGTGGAGTTAGTCATGTCCGTGCAACAGCAGCAACCCACGTCTACACCTTCTCAGCAAGACAATGAGCCAGCGCAGGATGCGACTACTGAATGTAGAAAGAATATTCCTGACGCGTGGCAACTTTCCCCGGCACAGCAGGCTTTTATTGATCTATTTGATGAAGATGAAGAACAGAAACAATAATTAACCCGCGTTTTATAGCCGTCATACTTAAAGCAGCATGTGCGTTATTTCCGTTCGTTCACCCCAGTCACATAGTTATCTATGCTCCTGGCGATTCACTCACTTGCCGCCTTCATGCCGCTCTAATTATTTTGGCTATATCTTCATTAGAATTAGTTCACCGTATTGAAGAGTGAATGACGTAATTCCACCTTCACGCCGTAATCCCCTTGTATCGCCATTTATGCTTCTCCGCTTTTATCAATTTGAGTTGTTATCAAAGCGTTACATTTTGTTTGTGTTATCTTTAATACTAACCCTGAGAAAAGTCAGGGGATGCCACCCTGTCATTTAAGGAGGAGCTATGTCGTCGACCCTACGCGAAGCCAGTAAGGACACATTGCAGGTTAAAGATAAAACCTACCGCTACTACAGTTTGCCGCTGGCTGCCAAATCATTGGGTGATATCACCCGTCTACCCAAATCGCTAAAAGTCTTGCTGGAAAACCTGCTGCGCTGGCAGGACGGTGATTCAGTTACTGAAGAAGATATTCATTCTCTGGCTCGATGGCTGGACAATGCCCATGCCGATCGCGAGATTGCCTATCGACCCGCCCGTGTACTGATGCAGGATTTTACCGGCGTTCCGGCGGTGGTCGATCTGGCGGCCATGCGCGAAGCGGTTAAACGCCTCGGCGGTGATACGGCTAAAGTGAACCCGCTTTCACCTGTTGATCTGGTGATTGACCACTCGGTGACGGTAGACCACTTCGGTGATGATGATGCGTTCGAAGAGAACGTTCGCCTGGAAATGGAGCGTAACCACGAGCGCTATGTGTTTCTGAAATGGGGGCAGCAGGCATTCAGCCGCTTCAGCGTTGTACCGCCGGGGACGGGGATCTGCCACCAGGTTAACCTCGAATACCTGGGAAAAGCGGTGTGGAGTGAATTGCAGGATGGCGAGTGGGTGGCTTACCCGGACACGCTGGTTGGTACCGACTCCCACACTACGATGATTAACGGCCTTGGTGTACTGGGGTGGGGCGTGGGCGGAATTGAAGCAGAAGCCGCGATGCTGGGGCAACCGGTCTCGATGCTGATCCCGGATGTCGTGGGCTTCAAGCTGGATGGAAAACTACGTGAGGGGATCACCGCCACCGATCTGGTCCTGACCGTGACCCAGATGCTGCGTAAGCACGGTGTGGTCGGTAAATTTGTTGAGTTCTATGGTGATGGCCTCGACACGCTGCCGCTGGCAGACCGTGCCACCATTGCCAATATGGCACCGGAGTATGGTGCGACCTGCGGTTTCTTCCCCATTGATGGCGTCACGCTCGAATACATGCGCCTGAGCGGTCGCAGCGAAGAGCAAGTTGAGCTGGTTGAGTCCTACGCCAAAGCGCAGGGAATGTGGCGTAATACGGGCGATGCGCCGATCTTTACCAGTTCACTGGAACTGGACATGGCCGATGTGGAAGCCAGCCTGGCCGGACCGAAGCGTCCGCAGGATCGCGTCGCGCTGGGGGATGTCCCGAAAGCATTTGCGGCAAGCAATGAGCTTGAGCTGAACAGTTCGCACAAAGACAGTCAGCCGGTCGACTATGTTCTGAACGGTCATCAATACCAGCTGCCAGACGGTGCGGTGGTGATTGCGGCTATTACCTCCTGTACCAACACCTCAAACCCGAGCGTGCTGATGGCGGCGGGCTTACTGGCGAAAAAAGCGGTCACTCTTGGTCTGAAACGTCAACCATGGGTCAAAGCCTCGCTAGCACCGGGATCAAAAGTGGTGTCTGACTATCTGGCGCAGGCCCGGCTGACCCCGTACCTTGATGAACTGGGGTTCAATCTGGTTGGCTATGGTTGTACCACCTGTATTGGTAACTCTGGGCCGTTACCCGATCCTATTGAAACGGCGATTAAAAAAGGTGACCTGACGGTGGGGGCGGTACTTTCCGGTAACCGTAACTTTGAAGGACGCATTCATCCGTTAGTGAAAACGAACTGGCTGGCCTCTCCGCCGCTGGTGGTCGCTTACGCGCTGGCGGGCAATATGAACATTAACCTGACCAAAGATCCGCTCGGACACGATAAAAAAGGTGACCCCGTATATCTGAAAGATATCTGGCCTTCTGCACGGGAAATTGCCCGCGCCGTCGAGCAGGTATCCACGGAGATGTTCCACAAAGAGTATGCGGAAGTGTTTGAAGGTACGCCGGAATGGAAATCGATCAATGTTGATCGTGTCGACACCTACGGCTGGCAGTCTGACTCGACCTATATTCGCCTGTCACCGTTCTTCGAGGGCATGCAGGCTACGCCGGCTCCGGTAAACGATATTCATGGAGCGCGTATATTGGCGATGCTGGGTGACTCGGTGACCACAGATCATATTTCCCCCGCTGGCAGCATTAAGGCGGACAGCCCGGCAGGACGCTATTTGCAGAGCCACGGCGTTGAGCGCCGGGATTTTAACTCCTATGGTTCACGACGTGGAAATCATGAAGTGATGATGCGAGGTACTTTTGCCAACATTCGTATCCGCAATGAAATGGTGCCGGGAATTGAAGGCGGGATGACTCGCCATTTACCGGGGACGGAAGTGGTAGCCATTTACGATGCGGCCATGCGTTATCAGCAGGAGAGCGTGCCGCTGGCGGTGATTGCCGGTAAGGAATACGGATCAGGCTCCAGTCGCGACTGGGCAGCGAAAGGTCCACGTTTACTGGGTATTCGCGTGGTCATCGCAGAATCGTTTGAGCGAATTCACCGTTCTAACCTGATTGGTATGGGGATCCTGCCGCTGGAGTTCCCGCAAGGGGTGACGCGTAAAACGTTGGGACTCACCGGTGAGGAAGTGATTGATATTACGGATTTACAAACAATTCAACCGGGCGCCACAATTGCGGTGAATATGATGCGCGCAGATGGCAGCAAAGAGGTGATTATGTGCCGCTGTCGTATCGATACTGCGACGGAGTTAACCTACTACCAGAACGACGGTATTTTGCACTATGTGATTCGTAATATGCTGAAGTAAAAAGTGAAAAAGCCTGCGTAAGCAGGCTTTTCATGGGGCAGGTGCATGTGCAATTACCGGGCGATTATTCGCTCAATAAATGGCCCATTTTGGCGGCTTTGGTATCCAGATAATGCGCATTTTTCGGGTTCCGGCCCACGATCAGCGGCACGCGTTCGACAATATTGATCCCAGCTTCGGTCAGAATCTCAACTTTCTTCGGATTATTGGTCAGCAGTCGTACTGCATCTACGCCCAGCAGCTTAAACATATCTGCGCACAGGGTGAAGTCGCGCTCATCGGCAGCAAAACCTAACTGGTGGTTGGCTTCAACGGTATCGTAGCCTTGATCTTGCAACGCATAGGCGCGGATCTTATTCAGCAGGCCGATGTTGCGACCTTCCTGACGATGGTAAAGCAGGATACCGTGTCCCTCTTCAGCAATGTGCGTGAGCGCGGCTTCCAGTTGGAAACCGCAATCGCAACGCAGGCTGAAAAGCGCATCGCCAGTCAGACATTCGGAATGGACGCGTGCCAGGACCGGTGTTTGACCCGAAATATCGCCAAATACCAGCGCGACATGATCGTGCCCGGTTGCCAGTTCTTCAAATCCCACCATCAGGAAATCACCCCAGGGGGTTGGCAGTTTGGCTTCTGCCACACGTTTAAGCTGCATGTATTTCTCCAGATTACGCTGGCACTCGCCGTGCCGTCGCCTATTGGCTTCTGTATGGCACTATTTTGCCATAAGGCGACGGCGTTCGCCTAATGGCGACAGCGCATTCGTATTTGCAATGGCACAAAATTGTCAATTTTCCCGGCGCGCAATTTTTTCAGTTATGATTGTGAGACTTATCGACGAAAGGAGATGCAATGCTTTCTATCGCAAAGCGAACCGCCGTAGGTGCTGTTCTGTTGTTGATTATGCCAGTGTCCATGTGGGTGTCTGGCTGGAGTTGGCAGCCAGGGAACAATGTCTGGTGGTTAAAATCCTTATACTGGATAACGGAAACGGTGACGCAACCCTGGGGAATCATTACTCATGTGTCCCTGTGTGTGTGGTTTTTGTGGTGTCTGAGATTTCGTCTGAAAGCCGCGATGATGCTGTTCGCCATCCTTGCCGCGGCAATTTTGATCGGCCAGGGGGTCAAGTCATGGGTAAAAGAAAGGGTGCAGGAGCCACGACCTTTTGTGGTTTGGCTGGAAAAAACGCACCATGTCCCTGTTGATGAGTTCTACACTTTAAAGCGTAAAGAGCGCGGACACTTAGTCAAAGAGCAATTATCAGGACAGCAGGATATCCCGACCTTTTTACGTAAACACTGGCAAAAAGAGACGGGTTTCGCATTTCCCTCTGGTCATACGATGTTTGCCGCCAGTTGGGCGTTACTGGCCGTGGGGCTATTATGGCCGCGTAGACGTACGCTGACGATTGTTTTCTTGCTGGTCTGGGCGACGGGTGTAATGGGCAGTCGTTTGTTACTGGGCATGCACTGGCCGCGAGATTTAGTCGTGGCGACGTTGATATCATGGCTGCTGGTTACGTTGGCGACATGGCTTGCACAACGGGTCTGTGGGCCATTAACACCGCCGGTTCAGGAGCAACAAGAAATCGCGCAGCGTGAACAAGAAAGCTGACCGTGATTGATTTTTCGCGTTTTGCCCTTAAATCATAAAGACTAAAGCGCTTTTCCATTTCGCACTCGTCGTGAAAATGGTAATTTAAAGGGCTCAACGCGGTAAGTTGTACACGATTTATTCGCTCAAACCACATAACGGGAAGTAATGTGAAATATTTACTCATTTTCTTACTGGTGTTGGCGATTTTTGTTATTTCGGTGACATTAGGTGCGCAAAACGATCAACAGGTAACGTTTAACTACCTGCTGGCCCAAGGTGAATATCGTATTTCTACGCTGCTTGCCGTGTTGTTTGCTGCAGGATTTGCGATTGGTTGGTTAATTTGCGGCCTTTTCTGGCTGAGGGTTCGCGTGTCTCTTGTGCGTGCCGAACGTAAAATCAAACGACTGGAAAACCAGCTTGCGCCTGCGACCGACGTTGCGGTTTCTGCCGATTCGTCGGTTGTGAAGGAATAATTATTTATGCTGGAGTTGTTGTTTCTGCTGTTACCTGTAGCCGCTGCCTATGGGTGGTATATGGGTCGCAGAAGTGCGCAACAAACAAAACAGGACGAAGCTAACCGCCTGTCGCGTGACTATGTCGCCGGGGTTAACTTCCTTCTGAGCAACCAACAAGATAAAGCGGTGGATCTGTTCCTCGATATGTTGAAAGAGGATACCGGCACCGTTGAGGCTCATCTCACCCTCGGAAACCTGTTCCGCTCGCGCGGTGAAGTCGATCGCGCTATCCGCATCCATCAAACGTTGATGGAAAGTGCGTCATTGACCTACGAACAGCGTTTGCTGGCGGTTCAACAACTCGGTCGCGATTACATGGCCGCAGGTCTGTATGACCGCGCTGAAGACATGTTCAATCAGCTTACCGATGAAACCGATTTTCGCGTGGGTGCGTTGCAACAGTTGTTGCAGATCTATCAGGCAACCAGTGAGTGGCAAAAAGCCATTGACGTTGCGGAACGCCTGGTGAAGCTCGGTAAAGATAAGCAGCGAATTGAGATCGCACACTTCTACTGCGAACTGGCCCTTCAGCAACTGGGCAGCGACGACATGGACCGCGCCATGACGTTGTTAAAAAAAGGGGCTGCCGCCGACAAAAACAGTGCGCGGGTTTCCATCATGATGGGACGCGTGTACATGATGAAAGGGGACTATGCGAAGGCGGTCGAAAGCCTGCAGCGCGTAATTTCCCAGGACAAAGAGCTGGTCAGCGAAACGCTGGACATGCTACAGAGTTGCTACCAGCAACTTGGTAAGAACGATGAATGGGCGGAGTTCTTACGCCGCGCCGTAGAGGAGAATACCGGTGCCGCCGCTGAGCTGATGTTGGCGGATATCCTCGAAGCGCGTGAGGGCAGCGATACCGCGCAGGTTTATATCACCCGTCAGTTGCAGCGTCATCCGACGATGCGCGTCTTCCACAAACTAATGGACTATCACCTCAATGAGGCCGAGGAAGGGCGTGCTAAAGAGAGTCTGATGGTGTTACGGGATATGGTCGGCGAACAGGTTCGCAGTAAGCCGCGCTACCGCTGCCAGAAATGCGGATTTACCGCCTACACGCTGTACTGGCATTGCCCATCGTGCCGTTCATGGTCAACCATTAAGCCAATTCGCGGTCTTGACGGTTTGTAATTAAAAAAATACCGACTTTAGTTACAACATCCTTATTGTTTAATAACATCCTGCACATTTAGCCTCCGTGCCACATCGCCAGGCAGCGATGTAATCGAATCTGTTAATTTCCTATGACCACAGGTAGAATGCACGCCGTTTACCCATTTTGTGCCGAAAGGTGCCCATCTTCAGGAAGGTCTGGTTATGACGTTTACTGCTTCATCTTCTCCCCGTGCTGTTACTGATTCTCCTGTCGTTGTCGCTCTGGACTACAATAATCGCGATAAAGCATTGGCATTTGTCGACAGAATTGATCCCCGTGATTGCCGTTTGAAAGTGGGCAAAGAGATGTTCACGCTTTTTGGGCCTCAATTGGTGCGCGACCTGCAACAGCGTGGATTTGACGTATTTCTGGACCTGAAATTCCATGACATCCCCAATACCACGGCACATGCCGTAGCGGCTGCGGCAGACCTTGGCGTGTGGATGGTTAACGTTCATGCCTCGGGTGGGGCACGGATGATGACGGCGGCTCGTGAAGCCTTGGTACCATTTGGTAACGATGCGCCGTTGTTAATTGCCGTGACGGTGCTGACCAGCATGGAAGCCAGCGACCTTGCCGATCTGGGAGTGACGTTGTCACCTGCGGAGCATGCAGAAAGACTGGCACGGTTAACGCAAAACTGCGGGCTGGACGGCGTTGTCTGTTCTGCACAGGAAGCGGTACGATTCAAACAAGAGTTTGGTCAGGCGTTTAAGCTGGTAACGCCTGGTATTCGTCCTGAAGGCAGTGAAGCGGGCGATCAGCGCCGCATTATGACGCCACAGCAGGCACTGTCAGCGGGTGTGGATTATATGGTGATTGGTCGTCCGGTCACGCAGTCGGCGGATCCGGCCCAGACGCTGAAGGCGATCAACACCTCACTGAAACGAGGAGCGTAAATGAGCGACGCTAACTCTCGTCTGGTCTACTCGACTGAGTCCGGACGAATTGACGAACCTAAAGCGGTGACAGAACGTCCAAAAGGCGATGGTATTGTGCGAATTCAACGCCAGACCAGCGGTCGAAAAGGAAAGGGCGTTTGCCTGATTACCGGTATTGATCTGGACGACTCAGAGCTAACCAAATTAGCAGCCGAGTTAAAGAAAAAATGTGGCTGTGGTGGGGCCGTGAAAGAGGGCGTCATTGAAATACAAGGCGATAAACGCGACCTGATTAAATCCTTGCTGGAAGCCAAAGGCTTGAAAGTTAAACTGGCTGGCGGCTAATAAAAAAAGCCACGAAAATATTCGTGGCTTTATTATTAGTAATGTAAATAGTACGGTCGCGAAAAAGTAAACGTATTATTATATCGAGCCGGTCAACCGTAGATTATTTACCCACCTGGTGGCCGATAATACCACCTACTGCAGCACCACCCAGCGTACCCAGCGTACTGCCGTCCGTCAGGACTGCACCACCAATGGCACCTGCACCCGCACCAATGGCGGTGCTGCGGTCTTGTTTAGACCAGTTAGAGCAGGCACTCAAAGACATAGCCAGAGTAATCGCCAGAATGGCAGCGGTCATTTTTTTGCTCGTTACTAACATAATACTTTCTCCTGAATGATTGATTCACGGAATCCAGTCTCTTTAATGATAGCGTGAAATTAAGGTCATTAAAGGTATTTCCGTGAAACCGTTTAGCGCAGGGCATGACCATCAATCATCTGTTGATGAGAGTGTGTTCCTGTTATATCGCTAACATTAATTTTACGACATTACCCTGTTAACAACAGGTAAAAAGTCTTAATTGGACGGTCGGATAAGTCTCAGAGAGAAGATGATTTGCCGACAGGCAAATCATCTGGTGATGTATTATGCGCGGGTATCGATGATGTTAACGATTAGTCCTGAATGCTCTAGTTGCATTTGCACGCTGGCGCTGAGTTTTGCATCAGTGACGACACGATTGAATCGCTCCAACGGACCGAGTGTGTACGGATGAATGGCGTCAAACTTCGAGCTGTCGGTGAGCACAATCACCTCTGCGCCTTTTTCCAGCACTGCATTGACCACGTCTGAACGCATCATGTCACGGCCGGTGAAGCCGGTTTCAGGCTGCCAGCCATCGATTCCAATAAAAGCCTTACTAAAGTGAACCTGCTGGATAAACTGACGCGTTAATGGCCCAACCATGCTTTCGCTTTTTTTCTGATAGATCCCGCCGAGGAGGATTACTTCGCAGGGTGTTTCTTTCAGCAGGTGAGCGATATAGCTGCTGACCGTAATGATAGTGACGTCTTTTTGTTCCGCCAGCGTTCTGGCCAGCAGTGCATTACTGCTACCGTTTTCAATAAATACGGATTCACCAGGATTGACCAGTGAGGCGGCAAACTCAGCCAGTTCACGTTTCAGGGTGAAGTTGGTCATCATACGCGTTTCAACATCGTCGCTATTCAGTGACACTGCGAAACCATGCGCACGGCGTAAATAACTCTGTTTTTCCAGCGTGTTCAGATCCTGTCGAATCGTCACTTCAGAGACACCGGTGATTTTGGCAAGCTCAGATACGCTCATCTGGCCTTTATCGGTCACCATCTGCAAAATAGATTGTTGTCGGGAATTCATAGTATTAATTTTTATAGCGGTATCGTATCGGACATTAAACGGAGGTTACGTTATCAGCAGTCTGATATCAGCAACCACATAACAAGTACAAAGCCGTCAGATCTCCCACGGGGCTTTGTGTTTTTTTGACACTGGCGCTGTTTCTTCGTTGACCGTGCTTAACAGTTCAGCCTTGAGGATTTCGAGATTGTGGATGGCTGAATGAGAGTCACCTGCAACAAGGATATCCAGTACGGTATCAATGCGTTCGGCCAGTCGTTTTGCGTCGATATCAGACATGGTCATCATCCTGGTGTCAAAAAATTTAGAATTTCATGATGCAGAAAATCATCATAAAAGAGAAGGGAAAAATAGTATTAACCGACATGATCGGAGAATATTATATATTCCGTGATTACAGACAGATACGATAGTCACGGAATGTACATTCTTCGCTATTTCTCGACGAGTATTCCTGCATGGTTAGCGCATTTTTTTATTCAGATGTCGCTTATACCAACGTTCAAACGCGGCAGCTGGCATTGGCTTAGCGAACAAAAATCCCTGACGCTCATTGACACCATTCTTGGTCAGAAAGGCATCCTCTTTCGCACTTTCCACGCCTTCAGCAATCACCTGTAGATTTAGCGCTTGCGCCACCGCAACAATGGCGCGTACCAGCGACTGTGAAATTGATTGTTTGTGGATATCCCTGACGAAGGTCTGGTCCAGTTTAATCGCATCGAGCGGGAAGCGGGCAAGCTGGGAAAGTGAAGAGTATCCTGTGCCAAAATCATCCAAATGGATCTGGGCGCCAAGCTGACTAAACTGCTGAATAACGGACAGTGCTAGCTGTTCATTCTCAATTAAACTGCTTTCTGTTAACTCGACGTCAATGGGGCAATACTCAAAATTCAGATCGTGGAGAACCTGCTTCAGATCGGTGAACAGTGTTTGATCGGCCAGTTGACGCGCCGAGACGTTTACCGCCACGCGCAAATTGATTCCCTTATCGCGCCACTTCGCCACCTGGCGCACAACGTCCAGAATCACCCAGCGCCCCAGCGGGACGATAAGCCCTGATTCTTCGGCGTAAGAGATAAATTCCAGCGGCGGAATTAACCCACGCTCTGGCGACTGCCAGCGGACCAGCGCCTCCAGGCTGCGGACTTCACCCCGCCAGGTTATTTTGGGCTGGTAGTGGATCAGCAACTGATCGTTTTCCAGCGCCTTACGCAGGTTGGTATCCAGCCACAGATACTCGAACACCCGCTGATTCATTTCAGGGGAGAACACGCAAAACTGCCCACGTCCGCCTTCTTTGGCGGTATACATGGCGGTATCCGCGTTGCGAATGACGTTTTCGCTGTCATTACCATGCTGGGGTGCCAGGGAAATGCCGATAGAACAGCCGGTATACACTTCAATCAGGCCAATACGGAACGGTAGCCGCAGACGGGTCAGAATGCGCGAGGCCGTGGCCTCCAGCGCCCCCTGGGAGGTTCCCGTCGCGAGGACGATAAACTCATCACCACCGAAGCGCGCCAGTAACTGGTTATCTTCGAGGCAACTTAGGATGGCCAGCGAGACACTCTGTAAAAGCTGGTCGCCAAACATATGCCCGTAGGCATCGTTGACCTTTTTGAAGTTATCGAGGTCGAGATAAATAATGCCGACCTGCGTGTCGCCCGCGTTATCAATCGCCTCGCTAATCAACTCATGAATGGCGTTACGGTTGGGTAACCCGGTGATGGAGTCGGTGTTCGCCAACACGCGAAGTCGCTCCTGGGCGCGCCGTTCTTCGGTAATATCGGTCCCGGAACAAATCAGAAATATTTCGTTCTTACCGCTGCCGTTATGCACAAATTTATTACGAAACAGGAACAGGCGCTGACCCTTACAGGTGTTAACCCAGCGCTCGACTTCATACGAGTTGCCTTCACGAAAAAAAACGTCAATATTGCGTCTTGATGCAGCAGCTTCACGACGGCTCATAAACAGCGTGAAGACGCTTTGCCCGATCACTTCACGTTCTCTTAGCCCGGTGTATTCTTCGCATAACCGATTAAAACGTTGAATGTTACCCTGTCGGTCAAGTATCACGATAACTGAATTGGCTTCCGATACGACCTGTTCGGCAAAGGATAATCCTTGTGCCAGATCGCGTGCTACAGAAGGGGTGTCGTCCCAGGCTGATGCGCTACCTGCCCATTCACGTTTATTAATTTTTCGCCCGACAAGGTGCACGGGAATGTCATCCGTATCGATGGGAAGGGTCATCAGCAGACTGGATGTAATCACTGTCATTTCCCGAATGCGATCGGCTTGTTCCGGTGATAATTTGATGGTTTGTTCTGCTGCGGCCGTTTCGTCAATAGAGAAATGCAGGATGTTACACTCCTCTGACAAACGCCAGTAGGGGTTGTGAGAACCCACGAAGCTATACAACGTTACCAATTCCCGAACGTCTTTCATGATGTGTACTATCCCGTTTAAAGCGCATAGAGCCTCAAAAGTAAGGGTAGCCATGATTCATACAGGGTGATTATGGCTGAACATATTGTTTTATTTATATATTTATGTGTAATCCAGATTCAGAAAAAAGCAAAGTCAGCAGACCTGAAAAGAGTAAAAATAATTTGGACTGGATGAAGGAAGTGTAGTGCGTGGCGGCGTATCAGGGGGGAAAAGAAAACGACCTTTCACAAAAAGAGAAAGGCCGTTGAGTTTAGTGGTGCTACGCGGCTGGACGTGCGATAACGCTGCGGGTTTCCATTCGCACTTCTGCGATGGTCACGTCGATCACGTCAGTGACCTTGTAAACCACGTCACCTTTGATCTGTACCGTGCCGTTTTCCTGGCTGCACACCAGTTCATCACGGACCGCGTGCAGGAACGGTGCCGGGATAAACGCGACGGCGCCATTGTCGACTAAGCGCACCCGCATACCGCCGCGGCTGACATCGATGATTTCAGCCGCAAAACGGGTGTCAGTCCCGGCTTTGTCACTCAGGAAGCGGGCGTATAACCAGTCACCGACGTCACGTTCGGCCATCCGGTTCAGGCGACGGCGTTCCGTCATCTGTATCGTGATGTCGTCCTGTGGTCGAGCGATGGTTTCGCCTTTAATTACCGCTTTTAACAGGCGATGGTTGATCATATCGCCATACTTACGGATAGGTGAGGTCCAGGTGGCGTATGCCTCCAGGCCCAGGCCAAAGTGCGGACCTGGCTCGACGCTGATTTCAGCGTAGGACTGGAAACGGCGAATACGGCTATCGAGGAAACCAGAAGGTTGAGCATCCAGTTCACGACGCAGTTTGCAGAAGCCTTCCAGCGTCAACACCTCTTCGGCATCCACGTGCATACCATGGGTTTTCAGCAGGGCGGCCAACGCTTCAGCATTCGCCGGATCGAACCCCATGTGTACGTTATAAATCCCGAAGCCTAGTTTGTCGCGAAGAACGCGCGCGGCGCAGATGTTTGCCGCAATCATCGACTCTTCCACGATACGATTAGCAATGCGACGCGGTTCCGCCACGATATCCAGCACTTCACCTTTTTCACCCAGTACAAAGCGGTAATCCGGGCGATCTTTAAACACCAGGGCGTGGTTATGACGCCACTCGCCACGGCTCATGCAGATACGCTGCAACAGACGGATCTGCTCGGCAATCTCGTCGTTTTCAGGCTGCCAGCCATTATTCCCTTCCAGCCAGTCAGACACGTTGTCATAGGCCAGTTTCGCTTTGGATTCGATGGTCGCCGTGAAGAAGGTGATGTCGTCTTCAATAGTGCCGTCAGCCGCAATGGTCATGCGGCAAGCGAGCACCGGACGGACTTCGTTAGCCCGCAGCGAGCAGAGGTCGTCTGACAGTTCACGCGGTAACATCGGGATATTGAAGCCCGGGAGATAGTTGGTGAACGCGCGAATTTTAGCAGTGTTATCCAGCTTGCTGCCTTCGGCAATCCAGGCGGTAGGATCGGCAATGGCGACGGTTAATTGCAGTTTGCCATCTGCCAGTTCCTCGGCGTACAGCGCATCGTCCATATCTTCGGTGCTGGCACTGTCAATGGTGACGAAGTTCAGTGCGGTAAGATCCTGACGTTCCAGACCTTCATCCAGCATTTCGGTGGCTACGCCGTTAGGTGCTTCTTTTTCAAGATTGTGGCGCGCCAGCGTGACCCACCAGGGGACGAAATGATCGTCAGCAAAGGTGATGAACTGGGTTAATTCAGCGTAGAAGGTGCGGTCGCCTTTCAGCGGATGGCGACGCATTTCTGCGACGGCCCAGTCACCTTCCTTAAATTCATGATCCACACCGCGAGCAGCGCGGCAGGGGATAGCGTCTTTCAGTAACGGATGATCTGGCACAATGGACAGACGATCGTTCTTACCCTGAACTTTACCCACAAAACGCGTCAGGAACGGTTCAACCAGTTCTTCCGGCTCGGCAGATTCGCGATCTTTTTCGCTATGGATCACCGCGACAATGCGGTCACCATGCATCACTTTTTTCATCTGCGGCGGTGGAATGAAATAGCTTTTTTGTGCATCGACTTCCAGGAAGCCAAAGCCTTTTTCCGTGGCTTTTACCACCCCTTCAGCACGCGGCGTCTGGGAATGTAGTTGCTGTTTAAGCTGCGCTAGCAGCGGGTTGTCCTGAAGCATAATTGTCTATTTTCGTGGCCAAAAGAGCGGCTGACAGTTTTACGCGAAACTGCCAGTCGCAGCAAGCGCTCTTTCAATGAGCGGAGTGGTTAGTGAGTCTCGCCCAGCGCGATTTTCAAGCGATTCAACCATCCGCACAATCCACTCCAGGCCAGTAAGTTAATAGCCTGTTCCGATGAGGTACCCTGTTCAAATAACGGGGTTAACAGTGCGGCGCTAAAACGGTCGGGCGCCCGGGTTAGCCATTGTACCGCTTGCAGGGTAGCGCGCTCAACCGGATGTCGTTGTTCCCAGCGCTGCAATTCGCGTTCATCCAGACGCAGTATCGTGATGAAGTCCGCCAGTTGATGAGCTGTGAGGGCCTGTTCATTAAAGCATGCCACGCTGCCGTTAATGCGTGATGTCAGCAGTGTGGCGAGAGAAAACGCCCTCGACGGTGTATCTGTACATAGCGTACTGGTCAGCAATGATCTGAGTAAAGCCAGTATCGTCGGTGAATGTGCCAGCAGCGGCGCGAGCGTTTGTAAATCCGGGATGCGCCCGTTTTGGTCAACGCTGCCTGGTGAAGCCTCGCGAGGCGGGATGACGTCTATCGGGAATGCGGCAATATGCCATTGTGCATCGGCGTTGTTAAAAATAGCGGCCTGCGCGTATTGCTGAACATCAAGGCCCGGTATGCGACGCAAGGGATGGCCAAAATAAGCCTGAAGGACCGCCACGACACGGGCCTGAAAACCGACAAAGCCGATGACCTGATTAATCAAGATGATATCGCAGGTTGTTAATCCAACGTCATCAAGATGCTGGCGATCGCGTGCGCCAATCACGGCGGGAGAACTGGCAAGTTGGCGAGCATACTGGGTAATTTGTGCCAGCCGGTGATTACTCTCACGGGAGGAATCCGGGCCTGGTAGCGGGGTCAAACGCGCTGCGTAGTGGTTACACAATCGTTGGATGCCGTAAACCTGAGCGACAGTTAAGGCGGTACTCATTCGTTCATAGGCGCTGAACGTATGTAACGGTTTTAGGGCAACATCAGCAGGGAAGAGAAGGTGAGCAAGTTCACGGGCAGGTTCTAACCAGGACTGAAAGGGTAACAGCGCGACTTCCGGTATCGCCAGGTCCAGCAAAAAACTGTCTTCGACGTCTGCTGCTTCTGGCACCAGCGGAAGAACATCTTGCGGATAGGTGCTGGACTGCGTTTCATGATACCAGTGGCTTTTGCCTTCAATTCGGCGTTGTTCCATGGGCGTTCCTTGGTCAAAAAAGTGGCGACCCGGATACGTCGTTATGTTCGTCCGCCGGATCGTTTGCGCTGCAATATCCTGGCGTAAGCTGATGAGGGGATGAAAGATTGTTACGTGATAATAAATATCAGAAAAGTATATATGACAGGGAGTAGCTGACGGGAGGGGGAAAAATCATGGGCGACATCGCGCCGCCCACAGAGGAGGTCTGAAAGATTATTTCAGTTCCAGCTCGTTCATTGCCGCGATGCTGAAGCCACCATCAACGTGAACGACTTCGCCAGAGATGCCGGCAGACAGGTCAGAACACAGGAATGCTGCTGAGTTGCCCACATCTTCAATGGTCACGGTACGACGAATCGGGGTAACCGCTTCGCAATGGGCCAGCATTTTACGGAAATCTTTGATGCCAGAAGCCGCCAGAGTACGGATTGGACCTGCGGAGATTGCGTTGACACGCACACCTTCTGGACCCATCGCGTTAGCCATATAGCGGACGTTTGCTTCCAGAGACGCTTTCGCCAGACCCATTACGTTGTAGTTCGGGATAGCGCGCTCTGCGCCCAGGTAGGACAGCGTCAGCAGTGCAGAGCCTGGATTCAGCATCGTGCGGCAGGCTTTTGCCATCGCCACAAAGCTGTAGGCGCTGATGTCATGAGCGATTTTAAAGCCTTCGCGGGTTACCGCATTCACATAGTCGCCATCCAGCTGGTCTGCCGGTGCGAAACCGATGGAGTGTACGAAACCGTCGAATTTTTCCCAGGTTTTGCCCAGTTCAGCGAACATGGTGTCGATGCTGGCGTCTTCAGCCACATCGCACTGCAGGACGATGTTGGAACCCAGTTGAGCTGCAAATTCTTCCACGCGGCCTTTCAGTTTGTCGTTCTGGTAGGTGAACGCCAGTTCAGCTCCCTCGCGGTGCATCGCTTGAGCGATACCGTAGGCGATGGACAATTTACTGGCAAGACCGGTCACCAGAATGCGCTTACCGGAAAGAAAACCCATAGCTTTAATCCTTATAGTCATTACTTATTTTTTTAGCAATCAATGCGTTATGATTGCAATTTCAAGGTCACTCGAAATTGGTCTGAAATTATATCCCACTCTCTGCCCCTTGTGTCACGATCTTTCTCTGCGAGTCACCATACGGTTAACGACAGTAAAAGGGATTTCGGGAACCGTGGCATCGTTGTCAGTATCAGTGGCCTGTCACTATTCGTTGCACGTGAGGAGTATATCACTCCCCCCAGGTTCTGCCTCATCCAACCAGACCGGAGCACAGGCGAGGGCAGAAAACACGAGGACTCAACGGCGTAAAATGGTATGATTCGGTGCTAGTCGATGTTGATGAACATATCAATGTCAGAAGATTCTTAAAACTAAAAAATCGGCTATATTCATCCTGTTATCATATATTGTTTTTATCGATCAATAATGAATCATTGATCGATATTATTGATTGATTATAATTAAAAGCGCATTATCAGTATGTTATGATCAATTGGAGTGGTCTTATGCGCTATCATTTCATCGCGGAACCGATGAGAGACACAACGGAAAAGTTGCTGGGTGTTGAGATGATCGCCCGGTTTACCTCAGAGACGGTTCACCCGTTACATTCAGATTTCATCATTGCCGCGTGGAATAGTGCACAAAAACGCCATTTCATGCTTGAACAAATCGCGTTAATCACCCGAAAGCGCGTCTGGTTTGAGAGCAATAACCTTTTTTGTACACTTAATCTGATTGATGAAATGGCGCTTCTCGCGATAGGCGACCCTGCCATAACCTCGGCCTTACACGCTATGCCGTTTATTGCACTTCAACTCTCAGAACGTTTCCTGTCGAATACTGCTTGCCTGAATAACCTGCTGATTAATTCTCTGCGTGACGGGCCTAATGCCTTGTGGTTGAGCAATCTTGGCTCTGGTAGCGTGGGGGCAAACCCGCTGGTCAGCGGTAATTTTGATGTAGTGAAAATGGATCGCGGCTTCTTTTTGTCGCAGGTCGAAAAGCCGATGTTTCCGGTTCTGATTAAGAACATCAGGGAATATTGTGACCGAGTGGTCGTCGAGGGGCTGGAGGACGCGCGGCTTATTGATGAACTAAGCCATGCGGGTATCTGGGCCGTGCAGGGTGATATTTCCCCGCCGGTTGCATTTAGCGACATTGAAGCATTGCTACCTGCAGATATTGTTCACTGACGATATAAAAAGCCCTCCATCAGAGGAGGGCGTCAATAACTGTTAGCGATCTTTGCGCCAGGCATCGGCGGTGAGCGCCTCACCGAAATGCCCGGATATCAGGCGGCGGGTCAGTTCATGCAGCGGCGAGGCCAGCACATCCGCCGTACTGCCGCGCTCGACGACCTCGCCCTGGTGCATCACCAACACCTGATCGCTGATGTGTTTCATCATCCCAATATGCTGCGTCACATAGATATATGAAATACCCTGTTTTTCCTGTAGCTCGAGCATCAGGTTAATCAGCTGCGAACGCATCGACATATCCAGAGAGGCCAGCGCTTCGTCCGCGATAATCACTTTGGGACGTAAAATCAGGGCGCGAGCTAACCCCAAGCGCTGTTTTTGTCCTGGCGCCAACATATGCGGGTAGTAGCTAACGTGATCGGGCAGCAGACCGACCATGCGCATGGTTTCGACGATCTGCTTGCGGCGTTGCTCCGGCTCAAGATCGGTATTCAGACGTAGCGGAAAATCGAGGATCTGCGAGATACGTTGACGCGGGTTCAACGATGTTGACGGATCCTGGAAAATCATACGAATGCGCTGGCTGCGAAAAGAATAATCACCGTATTTTAGCGGATGATCGTCAATCAGCAGCTCACCGCTGGTCGGCTCAACCATTCCGGCCAGCATTTTTGCCAGCGTCGATTTACCGGAGCCGTTTTCGCCAATGACGGCAAGCGTCTGGCGCTCACGCAGTGTAAAGCTCAGTGGCTTGACGGCTTCTACGGTCTGGCGACGAAACAAGCCCGTCCGGTAGCGAAAGGTTTTGCTCAGGTTACGTACTTCGAGCAGTGTTTCTACCATCTCACTCTCTCTCCATGTTCAGCGGGAAATGACAGGCATAGAGATGATTCTTTGCTCCGGTCAGTCGTGGGGTTTCAATGCACTCACGTTGAGCGTAAGGGCAGCGCGGCCCCAAACGGCACCCCATTGGTAACTGTTCCAATAACGGGATCGCACCAGGCATCGTATTCAGGCGGCTTTTATGCGGCATTGGGCTACCAAAATCTGGAATGGCACGGATCAACGCCTGTGTATAAGGATGGTGCGGAATCGTCACCAAATCTTTACTTGGCGCGGTTTCCACCGTTTGTCCGCAGTACATGACGTTGATTTTATCCGCCCACTGGCTGAGCATTTGCAGGTCATGGCTGATCAGCAAAATGGTGGTGTTGCTGTTTTGATTGAGCCGGGTCAGCAGACGGAAAATTTGCGCCTGAGTGGTGGGCTCCATCGCATTGGTCGGCTCATCGGCAATCAGCAAACGTGGCTGATTCGCCAGGGCGATGGCAATCATGACTTTCTGGCACTCGCCGTCCGTCAACTCATACGGGAAGCTGCGCATCGCATCTTTATGGTCTTTTATCCCGACGCGGTGCAGCAGTTCAATCGCGCGGCGTTTGCGCCAGCCAATGCGTTGCCACCAGCGCCCTTTATAGGTCCAGGCGGGAATATTTTGCATCAGCTGCCGTCCGACGCGTTCAGACGGATCGAGACAGGACTGCGGTTCCTGAAAGATCATGGACACATTATGCCCGACCAGTTTACGCCGCTCGCGGGCAGACAGTCGTAGCAGATCGATATCATCAAAGCGCATGCGGTCAGCGGTCACGCGCCAGTTGTCTTTTGCCACGCCGCAAATGGCCTTGGCGATCAGACTTTTACCGGAGCCAGATTCACCGACCAGCCCACGGATCTCACCTTCATTGAGTGTCATACTGACGCGGTCAACGGCCTTTACCCAGTCGTCACCGGTCCTGAACTCGATGGTCAGGTTACGAATATCCAGTAATGGCATTATTCCACCCCCGCGATAATTGCGCGGCGTACACCGTCACCTAACAGGTTTACCAGCAGCACGCTAATCATGATCGCCGCCCCGGGCAACATCACGGTCCATGGGGCAACGTAAATTAACTCCAACGCGTCGCCCAGCATGGCTCCCCATTCCGGCGACGGAAGCTGTGCGCCGAGGTCGAGAAAGCCCAGTGCGGCAATATCCAGAATCGCCATCGACAAAGCGCGGGTGATTTCAGTGATAAGCCCAGCGGTAATATTGGGCAAAATCGCAAACCACAGAATGTTGAGCGTGGAGGCACCATCCAGTCGGGCAGCAATGACATACTCTTTTTCCAGCTCGTCATGCACCATGCTATAGACAGAGCGCACCATGCGTGGCAACAGCGCCAGCCAGACGGCAAACATCGCGTGCGTCAGATGGGGGCCAGCAAACGCCACCACAATGATCGCCAGCAGCAGCGACGGGATCGAGAGCAGGGTATCGAGAATATGGTTCAACACTGCCGAGCGTAAACCGTGGGTTGCCCCGGCTAAAACCCCCAATACCAGACCACATATCGTGGCGGCGAGCGTGACAACAAATGCGCCGCCGACAGTGGGAGCTGCACCGCTCAGCAGGCGGCTTAATACGTCACGTCCCAGATCGTCGGTCCCAAGGAAGAATGACACCTCGCCATAACGCGACCAGGAAGGCGGGAGCAGTTGATAACCCAGGAATTGCTGATCGATACCATAAGGCGCAAACCAGCCACCGAAAACACACAGTATGGCCAGTCCCGCACAGCCATACAGACCGACCATTGCAGACGCATCGCCATAAAAATTGCGCCACGCGGTACGCAGCGTGCCAGGCGGGCGCTTTTCGCTGTATACGCTATCGTAAGGCATACCATTCCTTATGTTTCAGAGGGTTAGCCATGGCACCCAAAATATCAGAGATCACGTTTACGATAATGACCAGTGAGCCAATCACCATCACGCCGGCTGAAATTGCGGCGTAATCCTGCTGGCGAATGGCGTTGATCAGCCAGCGGCCAAGGCCTGGCCAGCTAAAGACCATTTCGGTGATCATCGCCAGCGTCAGCATGGTGGAAAACTGGAGACCAAGCCGCGGGATCACCGGCGGCAGGGCATTATGCAGTACGTGGCGACGCAAAATGGTCAGCCGTGACAGGCCGCGAGTAGCCGCCGCTTTTACGTAATTTTGATCGAACACCTCGATGGTACTGATACGCATCAGGCGAATGACTTCGGTCGTTGGCGCAACGGAGAGCGTTAACACCGGCAGCACCATGTGGCGTATTGCGCTGACCAGCATTTCATCGCGCCACGGCGAGTCGGAAAGCCACGCGTCGACGATGGCAAGACCGGTAACAGGTTTGACTTCATAAAGCAGATCAAAACGGCCAGACACGGGCAGCCACCCGAGCGTTAACGAGAAGAACAGCGTCAGCAACAGTGCTAACCAAAAAACCGGGATGGAAAAACCCATCAGGGCAAAGGCACTAATGCATCGATCCGGCCATTTATTGCGTGTGATCCCCGCCAGCATGCCAATCGGAATACCGACCATTAGCGCAAAACCGAAGGCGAGAACGCACAATTCCATTGTGGCAGGGAACACTTCTTTCAACTGTTCCGAGATCAGTTGTCCGTTAATGCTGGATACACCGAAATCCCAGTGGATGAGGCCATTGAACCAGAATACCCACGCATTCCACAGCGACGCACCCTGCAGAGGAGCATGGGGGGTAAAATAACTCAGGCTGAACCCGATAAACGTCAGGAAGAACAGGGTGACCAGGAGCAATAGAAAGCGACGCAGGGTAAAGATAATCATGGTTTTTTCACCTCATCTTTCTTTTCCCTGGATACGCCGGCAAAGGAGGCATTACCGAATGGGCTGAGTACCAGGCCTTTGATGTCATAGCGATAGGCCTGCAAACGCAGTGAAGAGGCCAGCGGCAGGATGGGTAGCTCTCGTGCCAGGATCGTTTGCGCTTCGTCATAGGCATCAATGCGTGACGAGAGCTGCTGCGATGACAGCGCTTTGCGCAGAACGCTGTCAAACTCCGGATCACACCAATGGGCAAAGTTGGTCTGCGAGTTGATGGCGGCACAGCTAAGCAGCGGACGGAAAAAACTGTCAGGATCGTTACTGTCTGTCGCCCAACCGGACAACGTCAGATCATGGTTCATATCCATTAATCTCGCCTCCTGAAAACGACCTTCCACCGGAATAATCTTCACTTTCACGCCAACCTGCGCCATGTCCGCTTGAATAAGCTCGGCGGTTTTCAGCGGGCTGGGGTTCCAGGCCTGGGAGCTGGTTGGTACCCAAAGCTGTAACGTCAGGTTCTCCAGCCCCAGCGCTTTTAACTGCTCGCGAGATTTTGCCGGATTGTATTCTGTAATTTTAGCTTCGTTGTCATACGCCCACGAGGCGCGCGGCAAAATAGATGCGGCGGTTTCTGCTGTACCGTAATAGATCGACTGCATCAGCCGCTGGTTGTTGATTGCCAGCGCCAGTGCATGACGCACGGCCGGATTGTTCAACGGGGGTTTATTGGTATTGAAAGCCAGGTAAGCAATGTTCATCCCAGGGCGCAGCGTCAGGCGCAAACGTGGGTCATCACGTAAGATGCTGAGCTGACTGGCAGCAGGCCAGGCCAGCACGTCGCATTCACCGGTGAGCAGTTTTGATAAGCGCCCGGTTCCACCAGAACCGAGATCAACGACGACCTGCGGCATTAAGGGTTTCCCGCGCCAGAACGCGTCGTGACGCTGCAGGCGAATATATTGCCCGCCACGATTTTCCGAAAGCTGATACGGACCGGTACCGACAGGCTGTCGGTCCAGTAATTCCTTGCGATCCTGTTTTGCCAACTGCCCCGCGTATTCCGCTGACATAACCGACGCGTAATGCGTGGCAAGATGCCACAGGAAAGACGCATCCGGTTGAGTCAGGCGAAATTCAACGGTATGGCTGTCCAACTTGCGCACGCTTTGCACATTATCGGCGAACTGGAGGCTATCAAAGTAGGGGAAGTTGCTGCCGTTAACATTGTGCCACGGATGCTGGCGGTCAAAGATTCGCTCGAAGGTAAACACCACATCGTCTGCATTCAGTTTACGAGTAGGGGTGAACCAGGTGGTTTTTTGAAATGGCACGTCACGACGCAGGTGGAAGCGGTACGTTGCGCCGTTATCCAGCACCTCCCAGCTTTCGGCCAGTTCTGGCACCAGGCGATAGGTGTAAGGATCCACATCAAGCAGACGGTCATAAAGTTGGGCGGCAAGCGTGTCGACGATCAGTCCACTGCTCGCTTTCTGTGGGTTGAACGTATTGACCTGTCCGCTGACGCAATAGACAAAGCCGCTGTCACGAATATCAGCGTGCGTGGTCTGCTCAGGCGCGGCAGCAGCCTGACCACTCAGAAGTCCAGCCATCACAATCAGAGATGATAAAACCAGGCGCATAATTTTTAAGGTTTTTAGAGTCGATCTGCAAAGTGTATCGCACAACGGCCCGTCAGGTAAAAATGTCTGCAGGTAACTGGCGTAAATGTGTGCGATTCAGGTCAAGGAACCGCTAAATCTGATGTTTTTTGAGCAATGCCCGCAGCTGGTGGTAGGTCAGCCCGAGTAATTCTGCCGCCTTTTTCTGATTAAACTTTGCCTGCTGCAAGCTGGTTTGCAGAAATGCTTTTTCTTGTTGCTGCTGGAATTCACGTAGATCCAGCGGCAGTGTCACCGGCGCGGAGTGAGTTTCCTGCTCCGAAGGTTGTACGGTGTGGCGTTTGAAAGGGTCAATCACGACTTCATCCAGTGGAAATTCGCTGGTGCCGTGGCGGTAAACAGAGCGCTCGACGACGTTTTTCAGCTCACGAATATTGCCCGGCCAACGGTAGTGCAGCAGAGTATCCCTGGCCTGTGCGCTAAAGCCTGGAAACAGTGGTAAGCCAATTTCCCGGCACATTTGGATGGCAAAGTGCTCGGCCATTAGCATGATGTCGCTTTGACGCTCCCGCAACGGGGGAAGTTGCACCACATCGAAGGCCAGCCTGTCGAGCAGGTCCGCGCGAAACGTCCCTTCATTAACCATCCGCGGTAAATCGGCGTTGGTGGCGCAGACCAGGCGCACGTTAACCTGCAGCGGTTGGCTGCCGCCAACACGTTCGAGTTCCCCGTATTCAATCACCCGTAGCAGTTTTTCCTGTACCAGCATCGGGGCGGTGGCCAGTTCATCAAGAAACAGCGTCCCGCCATCAGCGCGTTCAAAGCGTCCAGGATGACGTTTTTGTGCGCCGGTAAAGGCGCCGGCTTCGTGACCGAACAGTTCTGAATCGAGTAAGTTTTCATTGAGCGCCGCACAGTTCAGCGAAATAAACGGCCCTTGCCAGCGCGAAGAGAGGTAATGCAGGCGGTTAGCGATCAGCTCTTTGCCCGTGCCGCGCTCACCGATCACCAGTACCGGTTTATCCAGCGGTGCCAACTGAGAAACTTGCTCAAGCACCTCGATGAAACTGTTGGCTTCGCCGAGAAGGTTGTCTTTGTATCCGGTCATGATGAAATTCACTATTTGTTAGTGTTATTCACCAATGTACCCTAATTTCGCTATCAGGTAAAATTAACTATTATTTTTATAATCAAGTGGTTATAAAGTTGGCACGCAATCTGCATTAATCCAGCAGCAGGGCATCGCCCGATATCAGAACTATCAGTGAGGATTACATTATGGGTATTTTTTCTCGTTTTGCCGACATCGTGAACGCCAACATCAATGCGTTGCTGGAAAAGGCTGAAGATCCGCAGAAGCTGGTGCGGTTAATGATTCAGGAAATGGAAGACACGTTGGTTGAGGTGCGTTCGAACTCGGCACGTGCGCTGGCGGAAAAGAAACAGCTATCCCGCCGTATTGAACAGGCCACAGCGCAACAGGTTGAGTGGCAGGAAAAAGCAGAACTGGCGCTGCGTAAAGAGAAAGAAGATTTGGCGCGCTCTGCCTTAATTGAAAAGCAGAAGCTTACCGATCTGATCGCCTCGCTGGAACATGAAGTGACGCTGGTTGATGACACGCTGTCACGCATGAAAAAAGAGATTGGCGAGCTGGAAAATAAACTCAGTGAAACCCGTGCTCGTCAGCAGGCATTGACCCTGCGTCATCAGGCCGCCAGTTCTTCACGTGATGTTCGTCGTCAACTGGACAGCGGTAAGCTCGATGAAGCCATGGCGCGCTTTGAGTCTTTTGAGCGTCGTATCGACCATATGGAAGCTGAAGCTGAAAGCCATAACTTTGGTAAGCAAAAATCGCTGGATCAGCAATTCGCCGACCTGAAAGCGGATGATGAAATTAGCGAGCAGTTGGCGCAACTGAAAGCCAAAATGCAGCAAGACAAGCAATAATAATATCTGGCGGCGCCCGAACGCGCCGCCGCTCATCACCTGTAAGGAGTACTCATGAGCGCGCTATTTCTGGCCATCCCGTTAACCATCTTTGTGCTGTTTGTTTTACCGATTTGGTTATGGCTGCATTACAGCAACCGTTCCAGTCGTGGCGAATTGTCGCAGAACGAACAGCAGCGTTTAGTGGAGCTGAACGCTGAAGCGCAGCGCATGCGTGAGCGTATTCAGACGCTGGAAGACATTCTGGATGCTGAACATCCTAACTGGAGGGACCGCTAATGGGAGGCGTTAACCTGAACAAAAAGTTGTGGCGTATTCCGCAGCAGGGCATGGTGAAGGGGGTCTGCGCAGGTATCGCGCAGTATCTCGACGTGCCGGTGAAGCTGGTACGGATTCTGGTAGTACTGTCGATTTTCTTCGGCCTGGCTTTTTTCACCCTGGTGGCCTATATCGTACTGACTTTTGTGCTGGACCCAATGCCGGACAATGTCGCAACCGGTGAACAGCAACCGTCCAGCGGGGAACTGTTGGATGCCGTCGACCGCGAACTGGCGGCCAGTGAAAATCGTTTGCGGGATATGGAGCGTTATGTGACGTCAGATACCTTCACATTGCGTAGCCGCTTCCGTCAACTGTGAGGAATGAGATGAACAATCGCTGGCAACGTGCCGGGCAGAGGGTAAAGCCTGGCGTTAAATTAGCAGGTAAGCTGGTTCTGTTTACGGCACTTCGCTACGGCCCGGCGGGCGTCGCCGGGTGGGCGGTAAAATCCGTCGCCCGTCGCCCGCTAAAAATGTTGCTGGTTTTGATGCTTGAACCTTTATTGAACAAGGTCGCCAAAAAAATATCCCGCCGTTATGGTCAGTGATAGTGCGCTCGCAATATTTTCTTAAGATCAGTTATATAGTGTTAGATGAAATTAGGTCATTTAACAGGACGATACTATGTTGAGAAAAGGGGTATTCGCGCTAGCGTTGCTCATCGGTATGCCGGTTTTTGCCGCGGAACATTGGATTGATGTCCGCGTACCTGAGCAATACCAGCAGGAGCATGTTCAGGGAGCCGTCAACATTCCCTTAAAAGATCTCAAAGCGCACATCGCGTCCGAGGTTCCGGATAAGACCGACACCGTGAAACTGTACTGCAACTCCGGGCGGCAATCGGGACAGGCGAAAGATATGCTTACCGAGATGGGATACACGCAGGTAACAAATGAAGGGGGGATCAAAAGCATTGATCTTCCGAAAGTAGAAAACAAATAATCGCGCAATGTACATCTATTTCGGGCGACATTATTTTTTGTCGCCTGCTAGACCTCAGGTAGTTGATAAATAAGAATTACCCCCCTATCTTTACTTCCAGTTTGTTATATTTTCTACGGCTCCTTCAGCATAACGGGATGGCGATGAAGCGACTCAAAAATGAACTCAATTCGCTGGTGAATCGCGGCGTGGACAGGCATCTGCGTCTGGCTGTCACCGGGCTTAGCCGCAGTGGTAAGACCGCGTTTATCACCGCGATGGTGAACCAATTACTCAATATTCATGCCGGCGCTCGTCTGCCGCTGCTCAGCGCGGTGCGCGAAGAGCGTCTGCTCGGCGTTAAACGGGTTCCACAACGCGACTTTGGCATTCCGCGCTTTACCTATGATGAAGGGCTGGCCCAGCTGTACGGTGCTCCGCCGACCTGGCCGACACCGACGCGCGGCGTGAGTGAGATTCGTCTGGCGCTGCGTTATAAGTCCAATGACTCATTGCTGCGCCACTTTAAAGACACCTCCACGTTATATCTGGAGATCGTCGATTATCCGGGCGAATGGCTGCTTGATTTGCCGATGCTGGCACAGGATTACCTGAGCTGGTCGCGGCAAATGACCGGATTATTGCAGGGCCAGCGGGCAGAATGGTCGGCAAAATGGCGGCAGTTAAGTCAGGGGTTAGATCCCTTAGCGCCCGCCGATGAAAATCGTCTGGCGGAGATTGCCGCCGCCTGGACGGATTATTTGCATCAGTGTAAGCAGCAGGGCCTGCATTTTATTCAGCCGGGGCGCTTTGTTCTGCCGGGCGATATGGCGGGCGCACCCGCGCTGCAGTTTTTCCCGTGGCCGGACGTTGACGCGTATGGCGAATCGAAACTGGCGCAGGCTGATAAACACACCAACGCTGGCATGCTGCGCGATCGGTTCAATTACTACTGCGAGAAAGTGGTGAAAGGGTTTTACAAGAATCACTTCCTGCGCTTTGACCGTCAGATTGTGCTGGTTGACTGCCTGCAACCGCTCAATAGCGGACCACAGGCGTTTAACGATATGCGTCTGGCGCTCACGCAGTTGATGCAAAGCTTCCATTATGGTCAGCGTACATTGTTCCGGCGGTTGTTCTCACCGGTGATCGACAAGTTACTGTTTGCCGCTACCAAAGCCGACCACGTGACGGTCGATCAGCATGCCAACATGGTGTCGCTACTGCAGCAACTGATCCAGGACGCCTGGCAAAATGCCGCCTTTGAAGGCATCAGCATGGATTGTCTGGGGCTGGCGTCGGTACAGGCCACTACCAGCGGATTGATCGATGTGAAAGGCGAGAAGATCCCGGCACTGCGGGGGAACCGCCTGAGCGACGGCGCGCCGCTAACCGTCTATCCGGGAGAGGTGCCAGCACGCTTACCGGGTCAGGCGTTTTGGGACAGTCAGGGCTTTCAGTTTGAAGCGTTTCGTCCGCAGGTCATGGATGTGGATAAGCCCTTACCGCACATTCGTCTTGATGCCGCGCTGGAGTTTTTAATAGGAGATAAATTGCGATGAGCGAGCCGTTAAAACCGCGTATCGATTTCTCAGGACCGCTGGACGTTGATCAACGTCCGGCCTTTAAAGCGCAGCAGATGTTCGACGATACGCAAGCGCAGACTTTTTCTCCGGCTCAACTTGACGAGACGCTGGCAGATGAAGGACAAGCTGAAGCGGTCATTGATGCTGCTTTACGTCCTAAGCGTAGCCTGTGGCGCAAAATGGTGATGAGCGGACTGGCATTGTTTGGCGTCAGCGTGGTCGCACAGGGTGTGCAGTGGACGATGAATGCCTGGCAAACGCAGGACTGGGTTGCGCTGGGCGGGTGTGTCGCCGGGGCGCTGATCGTTGGCGCCGGTGTCGGTTCGGTGGCAACGGAGTGGCGTCGGCTGTGGCGTTTACGCCAGCGCGCGCACGAGCGTGATGAAGCGCGGGATTTGTTGCATAGCCATGGCGCCGGCAAAGGGCGCGCGTTTTGTGAAAAGCTGGCACAGCAGGCGGGTATCGACCAGTCTCATCCGGCGCTACAGCGCTGGTATGCCTCTATACACGAAACGCAAAACGATCGTGAAGTGGTGAGTCTGTATGCTCATCTGGTGCAGCCTGTGCTGGATGCGCAGGCGCGACGTGAAATCAGCCGCTCAGCGGCAGAATCTACGTTGATGATCGCGGTCAGCCCGCTGGCGCTGGTGGACATGGCATTTATCGCCTGGCGAAATCTGCGATTGATTAACCGTATTGCGACGCTATACGGCATCGAACTGGGCTATTACAGCCGCTTGCGCCTGTTCCGCCTGGTGCTGCTGAATATTGCCTTTGCCGGGGCCAGTGAACTGGTTCGCGAAGTCGGTATGGACTGGATGTCGCAGGATCTGGCTGCACGTTTATCCACGCGTGCTGCCCAGGGCATTGGCGCCGGGTTGTTAACGGCGCGTCTGGGGATTAAAGCGATGGAACTGTGTCGTCCGCTGCCGTGGATTGACGATGATAAACCGCGTCTCGGTGATTTCCGTCGCCAGCTGATCACTCAGGTCAAAGAGACCGTACAAAAGAATAAACCTGCGCGTGAAAGCTGAGTAAAAATGGGCGCCGATCGTATAACTTTACGCCCCGGCGCCTAATTTTCCAGCGTGCTGTCAATATTTGTTGACAGAGTCCTTCCTGCTAACGAAATACTGGCTTATCATCTATCACATGATCCCTTGTTTAGGTGAAGGTTCCCATGCGTCTGGAAGTGTTTTGTGAAGACCGACTTGGTCTGACCCGCGAATTACTCGATTTACTGGTGCTTCGAGGCATTGACTTACGCGGTATCGAGATCGACCCCATCGGGCGAATCTACCTTAATTTTGCGGAACTGGAGTTCACCAACTTCAGCAGCCTGATGGCTGAAATCCGCCGTATTGCCGGTGTTACGGATGTGCGCACCGTGCCCTGGATGCCTTCTGAACGCGAACACCTGGCGCTGAGCGCGCTGCTTGAGGCGCTGCCTGAACCGGTCCTTTCACTGGACATGAAAAGCAAAGTGGAGATGGCGAACCCGGCGAGCTGCCAGCTTTTTGCCCACACTCAGGATCGTATGCGCAACCACACGGCGGCGCAACTCATCAATGGCTTTAACTTCCAGCGCTGGCTGGAGAGCAATCCGCAGGATTCCCACAGCGAGCATGTCGTCATTAATGGACAGAATTTCCTGATGGAAATAACCCCTGTCCATTTGCAGGGCGAAAATCAGGAACAGATGTTAACCGGCGCGGTGGTGATGCTGCGTTCCACCATCCGCATGGGGCGTCAGTTGCAAAACATGACCACCCAGGACCTGAGCGCCTTTAGCCAGATTATTGCTGTCAGCGCCAAAATGAAACACGTGGTAGAACAGGCGCGTAAACTGGCCATGCTGAGTGCGCCGCTGCTGATTACCGGCAATACCGGGACGGGGAAAGATCTGTTTGCCCATGCCTGCCATCTGGCAAGCCCGCGAGCGGCGAAACCTTATCTGGCGCTGAATTGTGCGTCGATCCCTGAAGATGCGGTAGAAAGCGAGCTGTTTGGTCATGCGGGGGAAGGTAAAAAAGGTTTCTTTGAGCAGGCTAACGGTGGTTCAGTACTGTTGGATGAAATTGGCGAAATGTCGCCGAGCATGCAGACCAAATTGCTGCGTTTTCTTAATGACGGGACCTTCCGCCGCGTCGGCGAAGATCATGAGGTTCACGTTGATGTCCGTGTGATTTGCGCCACGCAAAAAAATCTGGTGGAGCTGGTACAGAAAGGCTTGTTCCGTGAAGATCTCTATTATCGTCTGAATGTACTGACGCTCAACCTGCCGCCGCTGCGTGATTGCCCGCAAGACATTATGCCGCTCACCGAGCTGTTTGTGGCGCGTTTTGCTGACGAACAGGGCGTGCCGCGCCCGAAACTGTCCGCCGATCTCAGTACGGTGTTAACCCGCTACGGTTGGCCGGGTAACGTGCGCCAGTTGAAAAATGCTATCTACCGGGCATTAACCCAGCTTGAAGGGTACGAACTGCGGCCACAGGATATCTTATTACCGGATTATGATGCGGCGACGGTAGCTGTGGGGGAAGAGGTGATGGAAGGGTCGCTGGATGAAATTACCAGCCGCTTCGAGCGCTCTGTCCTGACGCAGCTGTATATGAATTATCCCAGTACGCGCAAACTGGCCAAACGACTTGGTGTTTCGCATACGGCAATCGCCAATAAGTTACGTGAATACGGTCTGAGTCAGCAGAAAAAAAGCGAAGAGTAATACGTAGATGAAAAAGCCTCCGAATGGAGGCTTTTTGCTTTAGGGCGACTTAGGCTTTCAGTACGTCCAGAGCGGCAGCATAGTCTGGCTCGTTGGTGATTTCATTCACCAGCTGGCTGAAAATGACGTTGTCATTCTCGTCGATAACCACCACGGCACGCGCGGCCAGGCCCTTCAGTGGGCCTTCGGCGATTTCAACGCCGTAGTTTTTCAGGAATTCCGCGTTACGCAGGGTGGACAGAGTGATCACGTTGCTCAGACCTTCCGCGCCACAAAAGCGAGAATGGGCGAATGGCAGGTCGGCTGAAATACACAGTACGACAGTATTGTCGATTTCTGTCGCCAGTTGGTTAAACTTACGTACCGATGCCGCACAGACGCCGGTATCGATGCTTGGGAAAATATTCAGCACTTTGCGCTTGCCGGCAAACTGGCCCAGCGTAACGTCAGACAGGTCTTTAGCCACAAGGGTAAAAGCCTGCGCTTTGCTACCTGCCTGAGGAATGGAGCCGGCAACGGCAACCGGGTTGCCCTGGAAATGAACGGTTTGTGACATGGTTATCTTCCTGTTTACATATAGTTAACGTCGAGGTTAGTTTATGCCATCAACAGTTAACACGGCAAACGCTATTTGCGGATATCCACTTCCGGGACTGCATAAGGAAAACAAATGAGAACAGTGAAGGTATATGAGGAAGCTTGGCCGTTACACACCCCGTTTGTAATTGCCCGTGGCAGCAGGACCGAAGCGCACGTGGTGGTGGTCGAACTGGAAGAAAACGGCGTGAAGGGGATCGGCGAGTGTACGCCTTATCCTCGCTATGGCGAGAGCGATGCCTCGGTACTGGCGCAAATTATGGGTATCGCCCCACAGCTGGAAAACGGACTGACGCGCGAAGATTTACAAAAGCTACTGCCTGCCGGTGCCGCACGTAATGCTGTCGACTGCGCGCTTTGGGATTTAAGTGCCCGGCAACAGCAGCAAACCCTGACCGAGCAGGTCGGTGTCGAACTCGATGCAACGGTAACGACGGCTCAGACGGTGGTGATCGGCACGCCGGAACAGATGGCGGCAAGCGCTGCCGCACTGTGGGAGAACGGGGCGACGCTGCTGAAAGTCAAACTGGATGCGCGCTTAATCAGCGAACGTATGGTCGCTATTCGTTCGGCTGTTCCTGATGCGACGTTGATTGTTGATGCCAATGAGTCCTGGCGTGCTGAAGGTCTGGCTGCACGCTGTCAGCTGCTGGCTGACTTAGGTGTTGCCATGCTGGAACAGCCACTGCCTGCTCAGGATGATGCCGCGCTGGAGAATTTTGTGCATCCGCTGCCCATCTGCGCGGATGAAAGCTGCCATACCCGCAGTAGCCTGAAAGCGCTACACGGACGCTATGAGATGGTGAACATTAAGCTGGATAAAACCGGTGGCCTGACGGAAGCACTGGCGCTGGCGACCGAAGCCCGAGAACAGGGTTTTGCATTGATGCTGGGATGCATGCTGTGCACATCGCGCGCGATCAATGCCGCTTTGCCGCTTACGCCGCAGGTCTGCTTTGCCGATCTCGACGGCCCGACCTGGCTTGCGAATGATGTGCAGCCCGCCCTGCATTTTACGACCGGGCAACTCCATCTTTAGGGTGCCAGCGCAGCAAATTGGACATCGCCAGCAGGTATTTTTCGCTGGCTTCATCTGAAGAGATGGGCGGGAACTCTGCGGTAATGCAGTGCAAGTTCAGATCGGCACACCAACTGCCGAAAGACCCCGGTGTTTCATAACCCACGCTGGTGACGAGGGGGAGTTCAAACCCTCGTGCCAGCCACTCGCCCAGTTCGCTGTGCCTCGGATCCTCAATGCATGCCAGCGGGTCGTGAAATGAGACCACCCAGGCGGGATGAATGCGGTGAATCAACTGACACAGCGCCTGGGTTTCCGGTTCGGAACCCGGATGATCCCCCGTCAACAGCACGACATCGCGTTGTTCTGCACTGCTATTCCAGCGATAGACAGTTTCACCTGCTTTCCAGTTTGCTGCCGGGAAATTACGATTGAGATCAACCCCGTTAGCATTGGCGCGCAGGCCGAGTTGACACCCGTCAGGGTTTACCGCCAGTACCACGTGGTGACGGCGCAGGGAAGGGGTAAGCGTACGCAAGGCGCAGGATAGCGTGACAATTGAAGCGTTTTCGTCACCGTGGGTACCCGCCAGAATGAGTCCACTATCACGATCGGCTGCCGGCGCGGGAAACCAAATTAACGGGGCACCTAAGAGTGAACGTCCGTAATGTTCGGTTCCTGGCGGAAATGCGCCGCGCTCGGCACGGGGACGGGTAACGGTCATAGTCATCTCTGAATGCATAAATTGTTATTCGCAGTGTTGTGCAAAATGTATGGATAATCAAATCGTTTTCACACACTTATCTTTTCAGGTGTAATATCACTTTCTTGTCCGAAGTTAATTGCATTTCCTACTGGCGATACAAATAATTACACATTCACTTAATGGCCAGATTTGAGGGTATCTTATGCGGCATTCTGTTCCAGTAACCTGTTGTGCGCTGTTGGTTAGCAGCATTTCCTTGTCCTGGGCTGCGGATGTACCCAGCGGTACGGTACTGGCAGAGAAACAAGAACTGGTGCGTCATATCAAAGATGAACCGGCCTCGCTCGATCCGGCCAAGGCTGTGGGGTTACCAGAAATTCAGGTCATTCGTGATTTATTTGAAGGGCTGGTTAACCAAAACGAAAAGGGCGAAATTGTGCCTGGCGTCGCCACCCAGTGGAAGAGTAACGATAACCGTGTCTGGACGTTTACGCTGCGTGATAATGCTAAATGGGCCGATGGTACGCCGGTAACGGCACAAGATTTTGTTTACAGCTGGCAGCGTCTGGTTGATCCGAAAACACTGTCTCCGTTTGCCTGGTTTGCGGCGCTAGCCGGGATCAATAATGCGCAGTCGATTATCGATGGTAAAGCCACTCCCGATACGCTGGGCGTTAGCGCGGTAGATGCCCGCACCTTAAGAATTCAGCTGGATAAACCGCTGCCGTGGTTTGCAAATTTAACGGCTAACTTTGCGTTTTATCCGGTACAGAAAGCCAATGTTGAAAGCGGTAAAGAGTGGACGAGACCGGGTCATTTAATCGGTAACGGCGCGTATGTATTAAAAGACCGCGTGGTTAACGAAAAATTGGTGGTGGTACCAAATACGCACTATTGGGATAACGCTAACACCGTGCTGCAAAAAGTCACCTTCCTGCCGATTAACCAGGAATCTGCGGCAACAAAACGTTATCTGGCTGGCGATATTGATATTACGGAATCCTTCCCGAAAAACATGTATCAGAAACTACTGAAGGATATTCCGGGACAGGTTTATACCCCGCCGCAGCTCGGCACCTATTATTATGCGTTTAACACCCAGAAAGGCCCGACGGCTGATTCACGCGTGCGTCTGGCGCTCAGCATGACTATCGATCGTCGTCTGATGGCGGAAAAAGTCCTCGGAACCGGCGAAAAACCGGCCTGGCATTTTACCCCGGATGTCACGGCGGGATTTACGCCTGAACCTTCACCGTTTGAGCAAATGAGTCAGGAAGAGCTGAACGCGCAGGCGAAGACGCTGCTGCGGGCGGCAGGCTATGGACCACAAAAACCGCTAAATCTGACGCTGTTGTATAATACGTCAGAAAACCATCAGAAGATTGCCATCGCCGTCGCGTCAATGTGGAAAAAAAACTTGGGCGTTGATGTGAAGTTGCAAAACCAGGAGTGGAAAACCTACATCGACAGCCGTAATACCGGTAATTTCGATGTTATCCGCGCTTCCTGGGTGGGGGATTACAATGAGCCGTCTACCTTCCTGTCGTTATTAACCTCGACTCACACAGGCAATATTTCGCGGTTTAATAATCCCGCGTACGATAAAGTGTTGACCCAGGCCACGATGGAAAGCACCGAAAAAGCCCGTAATGCGGACTATAATGCGGCAGAAAAAATACTGATGGAGCAGGCGCCAATTGCTCCGATTTATCAGTACACCAATGGTCGTTTAATTAAGCCATGGCTGAAGGGGTATCCGATTACCAACCCTGAAGATGTGGCATACAGCCGCAGCATGTATATTGAGAAGCATTAAATCTGGTATCGGCTGGGGAATTTTCGTGCCAGCCTTTTCCTGTTATTCCGGGGGCTGGTGCTCCCGGCAAATCAGCATTGAATCATCTTCACTCAACACCTCTTTCGTCAGATTACAAAATCCCTGACCCTTTATTTTTTGGTGAAACCGACAGCTATGGCACAGACCAAAGCCTGGCACATTGTGGGTCCGCTGAATTTCTCTTAGTAGTTCGAACAACAGTTCTTTTAGCTGCGTCGCACGTTCACCCATTGCCGATTCGCCTGCCACTAAAAATGTGGGGGGAAGCAGCGCATCCAGTAAGGTGTTGGCTGACTCAGTTAACTGCAGATGAACGCTGCGTTTATCGCGATCATCCTGCTTGCGCACGATCAACCCTTTGTTTTCCAGAAGCTTAAGCGACTGGGATACCGTACCTTTGGTGAGACCGAGGTAATCCGTCACGCCGAGCGGCGTATTGGAATAGCGGTTGCAGCGCGCCAGATACATTAACGCGCTGAGCTGTACTGGTTGCAGATCCGACAGTAATGGATGCTGGCGAAACCACATCCGCATCAGGCTAGAAAGCCTGTCCATAACGTCGAAAAGTGACATATCGTGCATAACAAAATCCTCCTCGGCATATAGTATCGACTAAAAACTATATTGACAAAGTCTAAATCTATCGTAGTATAAATTATAGTATCGAATCGATACTACAATTCACGGGAGAGATATTATGAGCAAAGCCCGGTTTTATCATGCTGGTTGCCCGGTGTGCGTATCCGCAGAACAAACGCTGCTACAACATCTGTCCCCTGATGTGGAGGTTGATGTCATTCACCTGGGAGAACAGCCTGCTCGGGTGGCAGAGGCTGAGTTGGCTGGCGTGAAGTCTGTTCCGGCGTTGGTCATCGATGGCAATGTGCTGCATATCAACTTCGGCGCACCTATCGAAGCCTTGAAATAACACAAGCGTTCGGGGCGTTGCGCGGGCAATTTCCCGAACATCCGATCGAATGCTCAGGGGCCGTTATGTATTCCACAGAAAAGTATCACCCTGTTGATTGTGACCTTCATGATTACCTGGAGATCGCCTGCTTATACCGCTATATGCTGCGTATTGCGCTCACCGACGGCACAGTCTTTGATGCCAGAGCCGTGACGACACGAACAACGGCAGGTAAAGAGGAGTATTTGGTGGTTGAAAGGCAGGAAAGTCCGCAAAACATTCGTCTGGATTACCTGTCAGCCATCACCGCGTTAACGGCAGGGGCGAAATTTAGCACAGTGCTATTTGCCTCTGTGACTCGTTGACGTCACTGAGAGAGCGTTACACGGTATAAATCCGGATGTCGTGCGCCTGAAAAGCGGTGCCATACTGTTTGCTTATGTTTTCCTCTACCACTATCACATCGATTTCGCTGCTCTGAGCGACCACATATCGGGCCACTGCGGGGATCTTATCTGCCGTCAGCGCGACAATGGTTTCATTGCACTGCTTAATCACCGCTCTCTTGAACTCACAGTCGGCATAGTCAAACCCGGTTAAACCGGATTCCGGTGCCATTGCGCAGCCGCCAATAAATCCCTGGTCAAACAAAATGCCCTGCACCTGGGTTATCGCGGTGGTGCCTACACTTCCACCGGATGAGCGCTGTATCGGGCCACCGAGGATTATGACATCGTACAACGGTTTCTTGAGCAGAGCGGTGGCAATTTCCGGAGAATTAGTCACGACGGTCAAAGCAAGCTCGGCGGGTAACGCTTCAGCCATCGCCAGATTGGTGGTTCCGCTATCAATAAAGATACAGCTGCCGGATTTGACCAGTCGGGCACAGCGTTGCGCGAGGCTACTCTTTTTCGCCGTATTTTTCGTTTTCCTCACCGACATATCTTCAGATTCCGGCAAAGAAATGACGGCGCCACCGTACACTTTTTTGCAGACACCTTCTTTACTTAGCTCATGCAAATCCCGACGAATTGTGTGTTCTGACACGCCGAGTCGACCGGCAAGCTCGGAACAGACAACCCTACCGTTTTCCTGCAGGATTTGATAAATCAGCGACTGACGTTGTTCCGGGAATGCAGCATAATCGAGCATAAAAACTCCTGGTAAAATAAACATCGAGCAATAATAATCATGATCGTGCATTATGACTGGTATTGTCAATGTCCCTTAATGGGCGTGTTTGAGAGAGGCAGGTGATGAAGATTGCACATATGGCGCTGTGGACACAGGATCTCGAGCGGCAGGCCCGTTTCTGGGTCACCTTTTTTGGCGGTGAGATTAACGAAAAATACGCCAGTAAAACTAATCCCGGGTTTGAATCCTATTTTGTCAAAATTGGCGAGAGTATTGCGATTGAGTTAATGACTAAACCCAGCCTGAGCCAGGTAGTGCCCGACAATAACACCACCGGGTGGGTACATCTGGCGATCTCTGTTGGTGGGGTAGAGAACGTCGACTCAATATCAATGCGCGCCAAACAGCAGGGGATCCTCGTCTCCGGTCCGCGTACCACTGGAGATGGCTATTACGAAGCGGTCATTCACGATCCCGACGGCAATTTAATTGAGATTGTTGCATAACGCGAGTTGGTTTGCGCATATCGCGGTGGAAATCCCGGCTCCAGGCGCCTCGAACGAATGCCTGGAACCCGTGGCCGACGAAGAATACAACCAACTTCCCTGATTGATAGACTAATAAGACGCGGGGTTCCGCGCCTTATGCCTTTTAATGAGCAGAAGCCTGAGGCTGAGGATTGTCCATATACAGCGTCTGGCTGGGGAAAGCAAAGTCAGCGCCGTTTTCCTGGACCAGGGTGATAATTTTCAAATAAACATCTTGCTGTACGGCAAGCCACTCCTGCCACACGGTTGTCTTGGTGAAGCAGTAAACCATAATATTCAGCGACGAATCGGCAAACTCATTAAAGTAGACCAGTAGGGTCTGCTTCTGGTCAATTCCAGGGTGATTTTGCAGCATTTGTCTGATCGCATCGACAATCGTGCTTATTTTATCGGCATCCTCATACCGCAACCCGATCACCGTTTTTATCCGTCGATTGCTCATCCTGCCCGGGTTTTCTACGCTAATTGATGAGAAAATCGAATTGGGTACATACAGGGGACGATGATCGAAGGTGTTTATTTTGGTCATCCGCCAGCCAATTTCGGTCACCGTACCTTCGATGTTTCTGTCCGGGGAGCGGATCCAGTCACCGATGCTGAACGGTCTGTCAAAATACAGCATGATACCTGAGAAGAAATTGCTCAGAATATCTTTCCCCGCCATACCGACAGCAATACCACCGATACCGCCGAAGGTTAACAGGCCAGACAGGCTCATACCAAAATGCTCGCCATACAGTAAAACGATGGCGACGACGATCGTAATCTTAATAATACGCGACAGGATCCGCGCACTGGTAATGTCCCGGCCTTTGTTGATCTGCGTTTTTTCAAACTGGTTAATCACCAGAAAGAGCTTTGTGGTTAAAATCAATGCAATCAACGAGGTACAAAGAAAATCGACCACGCTGGGCGAGACAAATGTCAGTTTATAGCTGTCGATAACGTTATTGGCGATGCTGCCAAACGTACCGATAATAATGGCATAGACGAAAAACTGCGCCGCGTGGAATATAAATCCTTTGCAGTGTTTTTCACTACGATGAAACCAGACGCTCATCAGCACTAATGCTGCACAGCAACTGAGAATGACCGTCAGATTAAAGGCATTATTCATAAACAATTTAGCGATCATGATTCTCCCTGGCTACTCCGTGTTAGCAAAATATCATCTGACATCCTGATCCTCAGGTATTTTACCTGTAACAGGCTGTCATATCATTCATCATGAGGAGATAGAAATAATACAATTAGCGCTATTTTCAGTTGAATAACGCGGGTGTCAACCCCGTAGGCAGTTTATGTAGCAGACAGTGAGTTGATGTCATGGTATTGTTATTGCAAAGTGACAATATTTTCATCTGCACAAGAAAAGGACGAGACTATGATCATGGCTAAGCTGAAGACAGCTAAGGGAAGAAAATTTCTGTTGTGTCTGCTTGGGGTGTTTATCATCGCCGCATCGGTGGTGACGCGTGCCACTATCGGTGGGGTGATTGAACAGTACAATATCCCGCTGTCTGACTGGACGGCTTCCATGTATGCCATCCAATCGGCAATGATTGGCGTCTACAGTATGGTGTTTACTATTCTGCTGGCAATCCCGCTTGGGATCTATTTCCTTGGCGGCGAGGATAAGCACTAAGCGCTTATGATGCCGGATGACATCGTCATCCGGCAGGTTGCTGCGTGATCAATCGTCTTCGTCGTCCAGTTCAACCGGCGTCTGATACTGATCGGGCTTAATGACCAGCAGATCGCAGCGTAGATGGTCGATGACCTGTTCCGCCGTATTGCCAAGGAATGCGGCAGAAATGCCGGTGCGCCCGACGGTACCCAGTACTACGATACCCGCCTGTAAATGCTCTGCTAAATCAGGAATGACCTCTTCAGGCAACCCTTTTTCAACGTGCGTGACTTTCTCATCGATGCTGAATTTCTGACGCAATGCCTTCATGGCCAGCAGGTGCTGTCCGCGAATCGCGTCGTTATAAACGCTAGGGTCAAACTCAGGCAGTTCAATGGCGATGTTGATTGGGGTAACAGGGTAAGCCCCCACCAAATGTACTTCGGTATGGTTAACCTGATCTGCGAGCATCAGCGTTTCTTTGACCAGCTTTTCGTTAAGCGCGTTGTGATACGCTTCTTCGCTGGCCAGGTTGACGGCAACCAGCGCCTTCCCGCCTTCCGGCCATGGTTGGTCTTTGACCATCCACACCGGACTTGGGCATTTACGTAATAAATGCCAGTCGGTTGGGGTGAAAATCACCGCCTCCAGGCGGTCGTGCTGGTGCGCCATTTTAAGGACCAGGTCATGCTTAGCACTGATGACTTCCTGGATGATGGCCTCGAAGGGACGGTTGTGCCAGACCACTTTAATATCAAGAGGAATACCTGCATCAATATAGTATTTCGCTTGCTCGCGTATCCATGCCGTTCGCTGACTGATAACGCCTTGACGCATTGCCGTCCGCTCATCGGGCGACAACAGGGTAGTCATCTCATAGGAAAAGTCATAGATCGGCAAAAAGGCTTTAATTTTGCCACCAATCCGTTGATGCAAATAAACAGCTCGCCGTAATGCAGGTTGATCGTCCTGGTTCGGATCGATGACCACCAGCATGTTTTGATACATAGCCATACAGGGTCTCCTTACAACTGTCACCGCAGTTTGTCATTAAAAGAGTAACCCAATAATGTGGATTGAAACAGGGGAGAACCTCCTGCCAGATCAATAAATCGGGAGAATCCCGGTTTTTTGTCCGTATCCCACGAAATGAGAGCAACTGTTCTTAGCCGTTTTAACCCTTTGATGCCAGAACGGGTTGAGATTTCTCGTCAATTTAAAAAAACTCATCGAGCATCAAATGAAACTGCAACTTTTTCAGATCAGGAGTTGCGATGCCATATGTATGAAAAAGTCTATTCTGTAAAGACGGTGAAAAATCACCGAGACAGTTCCAGATAATGGCAAGATCCTGGTATCGATCGGCGATACCAACGCGACCAACATCAATACAACCCACCACTTCACCCTGGCTAATAATAAGGTTATCCAGTGAGAAGTCTCCGTGCGTCACCACGGAGTCGGGCGAGAAGGGTAAAAGGGACTGCATCTCATTCCAGACGTGTTCAACAGACCACCCCTTGCGCTCATCATCAAAATCATCAGCATCAACCAGACCGCTATTCATTCGTGTTTGCGCCAATGCGAGCCGAAACAAATGATCGCTGTTAAAAGGACAGTGGCTTACAGGGATCTGGTGTAACCGCTGCAGGAATACAGCAAGTGCATCAACAATACTATTCTGTGCAGCAGGGTATTCTTCTAACATCTGGAACGCAGTCTTGCCGGGTATCGCTGTTGTGAGTAGCAGCGCTTCATCCCCTGTGCGGGTAAAATGCTTGATAGCCGGAAGTGGTAAATAAGCCTTCAGCCAGTTAAGTCGGATCATTTCATCTGTAATATCGTCGGCAACGGTCCCTCTACCTTGCTTCAGGTACAATTCCGGCGCACCAGCTTTACTATACAATCGATAAATGGCTGCGCCAGATTGACCGACATGATCACGCGCCCATTGATAGCCCTTCAGGTCAGCGTCCAGACTTGTATGTAATTGCAGAGCTGAGCACTGCTTTTCCCTTTGAATATAATTCATAACATTCCTTTGTATTGTGACTGACTCATAGCGGATGCACTTGGTGTAAGCGGAAACGGATACCAGACGGGCAAAGCGGAAAAGAGTCGGTGAATGATGATTAGAGCAGAAGAGAACCTTCTGCCAGATCGTTAAATTGGGAACATTTAGCGATGTGACAGAAGGGTAATAGCGATGCTTGCAGAACGATTACGCTACGTTGCGCGAATGGCCAGCAAGAACAGCCAGCGCGTCGCTATTCTCGATAGTGATATATTTGCCTTTCACCGCCAGCATGCCGCTTTTCTGGAATCGACCCAGCAGACGACTGATGGTTTCTACCGTGAGGCCGAGATAGTTACCAATATCTCCGCGAGTCATGGTCAGGCGGAATTCGCGAGGCGAGAATCCACGTTGGGCAAAACGACGGGACAAGTTGTAGATGAAGGCCGCTAAACGTTCTTCTGCGTTCTTCTTCGACAGCAACAGGATCATGTCCTGATCGCCTTTGATCTCGCCGCTCATCAGACGCATCATCTGCTGACGCAGATTCGGCATCTTACCGGACAGATCGTCCAGGGTCTCGAATGGGATTTCACAGACCATTGAGGTTTCCAGCGCCTGTGCAAAGCTCGGATGATGACCGCTACCGATGGCGTCAAAACCGACTAAATCGCCGGCCAGATGGAAACCGGTAATTTGCTCATCGCCTTGTTCGGTAATGGTATAGCTTTTAATCGTTCCGGAGCGGATAGCATAGAGTGATTTAAGTTCATCGCCTGCTTTAAAGAGCGTCTGCCCCTTTTGGATAGGCTTTTTGCGCTCAATGATATTATCGAGCTGGTCAAGCTCGTGCTCGTTAAGTGTGAACGGGATGCAAAGCTGGCTGATGCTGCAATCCTGGCAATGGATAGCACAACCGCCAGACTGAATGCGCCGTATAATTCGCTTTTCCGGGATCATAGGTCTGCTCAAGCCGTAATTGATATTTGTCAATTTTAACATCTTTTTGGTGAGCACGTAAGCCTGACCTACCCCTAAGAGAGAATAATTCAGGCATAAGCGAGTTGAATGTTTGTATCTGTTTGATTAACCGCACTTTATCTGCGGTTGCTTTATGTAGAAGTGTGATGAATAAGGCATTAATTGCCTGGATTCTAGAGTAGCAAATAGCCTTCATGGCGCAATAACCACTCTTTTCGCTGCACGCCACCTGCATATCCGGTCATGGTACCGTTGCGTCCAATCACGCGATGGCAGGGAACAACGATGCTGACTGGGTTAGAACCGTTTGCCGCACCCACGGCCCTGGCGGCACCGGGACGCCCCAGTTGTTCGGCCAGTTGCCCATAGTGCATCACCTGACCACAGGGGATCGCGCGTAGTGCTTGCCAGACTTCCCGCTGAAACGGGGTACCTGCGGTGGCCGTTTCCAGTGTGTCAATAATGCCCAGATTCCCCGCGAAATATTCAGACAACTTATCGCTTAACCCCCCGGGGTTTTTTGCGGCAATGCGCTGGTAGCCTTCAGCGCGATAATGAATATCCAGCAGCTGTTCCATACGATCGCTGTGCTGATCCCATTCGACGGCGCGCAGGCGAAATTGTTCATCGCAAATCACCCACAGTGGACCTAGCGGTGTTGCAATGGTGTCTTCAAGTAAATTAAGCATCCGTTTCTCTCAATACCGGCGGGACAATACCCGTGTCATCTGGCGGGCTTACACCTTATCACGCCAAGGATATTCACAGCTATACCCCCTAAGATCCACGACTTAAACCACCGACTAGAATCGCCTGATTATTGGAAATAGCTGTAAACCGTTGTCGGTATAGTTGTCGGTATAATAGTGCGCAGTTATGATAATGACCGTCGCAAAATGCTGGAGGATGAAACATGAACCCTGATGACGCATCATTGTTTCTGGACGCTATGGGGGATGTTGAACCTCTGAAAGGCTGTACTGATATCCACTGGCAGCCTTCGCGCAATCCTCGTGCGCCAGCGCGTATTGATACGCTGCAGTTGGATAATTTTCTCTCGACGGGTTTTCTGGAGATCGTACCGTTGAACGAACCGCTGGCATTTCATCGCGAGGGGTTACAGCAGGGCGTTACCGATAAGCTGCGGAGCGGAAAGTATCCCCAGCAGGCGAGTCTCAATCTTTTGCGTCAGCCGGTCGAAACATGTCGTCAGATGTTATTCAGTTTTATCCATCAGGCCCTACAGGAGGGGCTGCGCAACGTCCTCATTATTCATGGCAAGGGACGAGACGATAATTCCCATGCCAATATCGTACGCAGCTACGTGGCGCGTTGGTTGACGGAGTTTGACGACGTGCAGGCGTACTGCAGTGCACTGCCGCACCATGGTGGTAGCGGGGCATGTTATGTTGCACTTCGCAAAACGGCGCAGGCCAAACAGGAAAACTGGGAGCGCCATGCAAAACGCAGTCGTTAACGGCTGCGATCTCAGGCTGCCAGCACCCGGTTTCTGCCTTCGTTCTTGGCTTTGTATAACGCGTCGTCCACGCGTTTGAACAATTCATCAATGCTTTCATTCGCTTCGTGTCGTGCCACGCCGATGCTGACGGTAAAGCGGGGGAGGCCCGGCAGGCTGACACGGGCAACCGTCGCACGTAGGGTTTCTGCCAGATTAAGTGCAACATCGAGAGATGTACGTGGCAGGAGCAGTAAAAATTCTTCACCTCCCCAACGAAAGACCAGATCGTCTTTACGCGCGCAGGCTTCCAGCGTGCGGGCCAGCGCGCAAAGCACCTCATCGCCCTTCAAATGACCGAAGAGATCGTTAATGCTTTTAAAACGATCGGTGTCGATCAGTAACAAGCTATAGTCCTGCGTCAGCGGCATAGCGTGCGTTTGTTCAGCTTCAGTGATGTGATAAAAATGCCTGCGATTGAATAATCCGGTTAAGGCGTCACGCAGTGCAGCCCGTTCCAGTTCCTGCTCAAGGCGTTTTTGCTCGGTAATATCGTGAATAATGCACAGCATCAGTTTATTACCGTAAATCTCGATGGGGCCAGCGTAGGTTTGCACGTGACGAGTGCTGCCGTCGGCCAGTTTGTGGACAAAATGTAAGGGCTTATGGCCGCCAGGCAGATGCGCAATTTTATGCATCACCGGTAAGACGTGACGCCCCAGCATGTTAATTTCCCAGGTATGTTTCTGGCACATCACGTCATGGCTGTAACCATAAAAATTCAGCGCACTGAGGTTGGCGTCGACAATCAGCCCATCGCGAGACGGATCGATGAGCAGCATCGGCGCTGAGTTTGTCAGGAAAAAACGCGCGTAGAATCCCTGTTTTTTACGTTGGTAATTGGCGGAACGACTGGCTTTAAGCCCTTGTGCCGCCGGGGTTTCAATACCTTCAAAAAGAATGACGTCACCGCAATTAGCCAGAACTCTGATCGACAGACGGCAGGCCTGGGCAATTTCCTCTCCGTCCCGGCAAACTGTGAGGATTTCCACAATGTCATGCTGATTTTTCAGGTCGCTGAGATACTGGGTTAAGTCGGCCTGAGCATGGGTCGAAAACACCCCCTTCCTGAGGCGTGAGAAATCCGCAGCTTGCATGATCTCCCGAGCTACGGTATTGGCGAATACCAGGTCCTCGGTATAGGGCGAAACGAGCCAGACCGGAATGGTTAATAAATCCAGTGAATGCAGTTCGTTTGTGCTCATCGATAATCCCGTTATCTTCATTGGCTATGTTGCCGACCGACTGGCAACTAATATTTCTTTTTCAGTCTCACACGATATTGATTCCTGGTGAGACAATGCCTGTGCGGCCAGTATCGGTTTTACGCTGTTTTCTGTGTGCATCAATTCATGGATCTGATGTGCGGGCAGGGGCTTAGCAAACAGAAAACCTTGTAAAACTCTGCATCCCATTTGGGTGAGGAGTATTTCCTGCTCATGTGTCTCTATACCCTCAGCCACTACGCACATATTCATCGAGTGGGCTATGTCAATAATAGTAGACACGATTTTTGTATTTTTGCTGTTCTCACTAATATCTTTGACAAATATTCTGTCAATTTTTAATTCCCGCGCCGGGAGTGACTTTAACATCAGGATATTTGAATAACCGGTGCCAAAATCATCAATAGAAATGGTGATGCCGAGTGCAGAAAATGCATTCAAAACGTCGACGCTATGCTTTAAATTTTTAAGGGCTGTACTTTCAGTCAGTTCCAGCGTTAATTGTGTCGGTGATAGCTGATATTGCGCGAGAGCATTGCAGACAATATCGACGATATCATGCTGTTCAAACTGGGCGGATGAAAGATTTACGGCGAGCGTCCACTGGCTATGACCTTGCAACGCCCATTGGTGTAACTGAAAACAGGCCTGATGAATAACCCAGTCACCGACTGGAATGATCAGACCTGTCTCCTCAAGCGCGGGAAGAAATTCAGCAGGCAGCAGCATGCCGCGCTCGGGGTGGTGCCAGCGAAGGAGTGCTTCAAATCCGGTCAGCGTATGATCGCCTGCGGTATATTTAGGCTGATACCATAGCTCGAATTGATTACGCTCAATCGCCTGCGACAGTTCCTGTAAAAACGTCGGTGGCGTATCTGCGATTGCCTCCATATCTGGCGTGTATATTGCCCAACCGTTTCTGCCAGCCTGTTTAACATGGTACATCGCCATGTCAGCCTTCACTTTTAACTCATGCAACGTTGCGCCATGTTCAGGATAAATACTGCTTCCTGCGCTTAACGACACCCGAAGAGAATGTCCACATAGCGTAAACGGCTCTTTGATAACATTGGCAATACGGGCCAGCAGGTTGGAGATAGCCTCTCTGCCGCTATTCGGAACCAGCAGCATGAATTCATCCCCACCCAACCTTGCGAGGGTCATAGTGTCATCAAGACAGGTATAGATGCGTTGAGTACTGGCGATCAGCAGTTGATCGCCCATGTGATGACCCCAGGTGTCGTTGACCACTTTGAACCGATCGAGATCAATAAAGACCAGCGCAAAAGGGTGTTGATGCAGCCTGGAATACTGCAGGCAGGCCTGTAGGCAGGCATCGATCTGGGTGCGGTTGGCAAGCCCAGTCAGCGGGTCAAAGTGGACCTGATGTTCGAGCTGACGGTTTAATTGATGCAAATTATCTGCCAGTCGTGATGTCCGTAGTTGGGCGTCCACCATCGAAATCACCAGCATTATCCCCAGGATCACCATCGTTATGGCGCTGACCCAAATGGAGAGTTCCAGCGTGGAGATCCCATCGTGCGCGGTGTGCGTGACGTGAGTGAAAGTTGCAGCACTCATCCCGGTGTAATGCATAGACGCAATAGCCAGCGCCATAATGAGCGCGGCAATAAGGCGGTTGATCAACGCGCGCCGGGTATTTTGGCGTAAATGAAACGCCAGCCATAAACCCACGCCCGACGCTACGATGGCAATGACCACCGAAAGCAGAATAAGCCTGAGATCCCAGATAATTGCCACATGTTCAATAATGGCCGCCATGCCAACGTAGTGCATTGCCACTACGCCAGTGCTTAATAGACTCGTGGCGACAACCAGGCGTTTTGTTGAAAGCGTCTGACCCGATATGGCGATATTGATGGCAAACGTTGCACTTACAAGAGCAATGAGAAAAGAGCACGCGGTGAGTACGAAATGATAATTTATCGACATGCTCATTTTCATGGCCAGCATACCAATAAAATGCATTGACCAGATCCCCAGACCCAGTGTCGCACCACCGGATAACCGCCAGAAGGTCGATTCTCGTCGACTGGAGATTGCCACTTTTCCCGCACTGTCGAGAGCAATAAAAGAGGCAATAAAAGCGACTACAAAGGAAATCCCAATCAGTACAGGGTCCCACGACACGTGCAACATCGTACTACCTATAGATAAAAAGTCGTGATGTTAAATCTAGCAGGTTTTGTCAAGTTAACCCGATAAAACCAGGAATAGTCTTAATATTTCATCATGAGTATTAGCTTGAACCTCTCAAAATAGGAAATATTCTATTTTCGCTTATGTAAACATTCATGGGGCTTATGATTCTGCGTAATTTGTGTGCACGGCGCGCTCCTTATCACAATAATCTGACTGTTGTTGCGATGACTCTATTTGGCGGAATAAAATATGGCACTAACGAAAATTTAAACTGTAATAATACGCCTTAAGTAAAAGTGGGGTAGAGTCCAGTTGAAAATTAAGGTTTCTGCGTAAGCGAATGGTAATCTGCATCGCAACTGCTATAAAAATTACTACCCGTATTTATATTCTTTCTTGGTGAGCAGAGCTGAAATGTTGAAAAATATAAGCGTCAGGACGTTTATTATTTCATTTGTGACATTAACACTTTTTATTCTCAATGTGATGGAGTTATTATTATCCACAGAGATTGATACTATTATTTATACTGACGTAGTGAGTCTGATCTCGATATTATGTCTGTGGTGGTACATGACAAAATATCTCGTTGAACCAATCAATACCGTCAAAAAAAGCATTGAAGAGGTCACGTCAGGGAATTTGGCGATCAGTATTCCTGCGTTCGGAAATAATTGCGCCGGGCGACTTATTCCGGGTATCAATAGCTTATCGAGTAATATTTCTGCGTTAGTCAGCGAAATCCGCACTTCTTCACGCACGGCGATGATGCTCTCTGAACAACTTGCGGACCGCAGTGCAGCGCTGTCGGTTAAAACAGAGCAGCAATCAGGGGCGTTAACGCAAACCTCTGCCAATATGGATGAGATAGCCATCAGTACACGTAATAATGCTGAGAATACGCAGTTGGCCAGTGCCCAGGCGAATATCGCTACACACTCTGCCCGTCAGGGGGGCGAATTAATGGTACAGGTTGCGACCAATATGCGCTCTATCACCGAATGCGCGCAGCAGATGACGGAAATCATCGCCCTGATCGATGGCATTGCTTTTCAGACGAATATTCTGGCATTAAACGCAGCTGTGGAATCAGCACGAGCAGGTGAGCACGGCAAGGGGTTTTCCGTGGTAGCGGGAGAAGTGAGGACGCTGGCCCATCGTAGTGCTGAAGCGGCAAAGAGTATTAAACGGCTGATTGATGAAACTCATTATAACGTGCGCGAAGGGGCGGCTATTGTCCGCGAAGCCGAAAAAAATATGCAGGATATCGTGGGCGGCGCCGGGCAATTGGACCAATTGATGGGGGAGATATTAACCACCACGCGGGAACAGGAGAAGGGTATCGTTAAGATTACCCAGGCCCTGGCAGAGTTGGAAAACGTGACTCAAAGTAATGCCATCATGGTCGATGAGTTATCGGATTCATCTGCCATTCTGAAAAATCAGGTAAACGACCTGCAGTCACGAACACATAAATTTCATTTAAGTAACACTCCGGAAAAAGAATTTTTCCCACAACCTCACGGCACCGTAACACCTTCGGAGTTCAGCCGACGGGATAAATACGGTCATTCATTCTAATCCTGTCGTCACCCGCGCCGACGTCGTCGGCGTTTTCATTTTTATTTAACTTTTCTGAATCATTTCAGCACAATGGGATAATGAGATATTGCTTAACATAATCTGCAGGCTAGACTAACGAAAAAGACTGAATGACTGTGGAGGCGCTGTGGAAGCCATTAAGGGAGCGGACGTTAATGTGCCGGATGCCGTGTTTGCCTGGCTACTGGATGGCCAGGGCGGAGTAAAACCGCTGGAAGATAACGATGTGATCGATGCTCAGCATCCCTGCTGGTTGCATCTTAATTATACCCATTCTGATAGCGCGAAGTGGTTGGCGACGACGCCTCTGCTTCCTAATATTGTGCGCGATGCGCTGGCCGGTGAAAGTACGCGCCCACGAGTCAGCCGGATAGGGGAAGGCACGCTGATCACCCTGCGGTGTATTAATGGCAGCACGGATGAGCGTCCGGACCAACTGGTGGCAATGCGTTTATATATGGATGAGCGGCTGATTGTCTCGACGCGTCAGCGTAAAGTGCTGGCGTTGGATGATGTGATCAGCGATTTGCAAGAAGGAACGGGGCCGAATGACTGTGGCAGTTGGTTGGTGGATGTCTGTGACGCGTTAACCGATCATGCCAGTGAGTTTATTGAACAGTTGCACGACAAAATTATCGATCTGGAAGACAATTTACTCGATCAACAAATCCCACCGCGCGGCTTTCTGGCACTGTTGCGTAAGCAACTGATCGTCATGCGGCGCTATATGGCTCCACAGCGAGATGCCTATGCACGTCTGGCGAGCGAACGACTGCCGTGGATGACCGACGATCAGCGGCGTCGGATGCAGGATATCGCCGACAGGCTGGGAAGAGGGTTGGATGAGATTGACGCCTGTATTGCCCGGACCGGTATCATGGCGGATGAAATTGCGCAGGTGATGCAGGAATCGTTGGCTCGCAGAACCTATACCATGTCGTTGATGGCGATGGTCTTTCTGCCCAGCACATTCTTAACCGGATTGTTTGGCGTTAACCTTGGGGGAATTCCCGGTGGCGGCTGGCAGTTTGGTTTCTCATTGTTCTGTATTCTGTTAGTGCTCCTGATTGGTGGTGTTACTTTATGGTTGCATCGTAGTAAATGGTTGTAACAGCAACGTTTTTTACCGCCTCTGATGGGCGAAAACGTTTAATATTTTGAGCGAGGTCAATAAACTCTCTACCTATTCGGGGCAATATCTCTCTCGCAGGTGAATGCAACGTCAAGCGATGGGCGTTGCGCTCCATATTGTCTTACTTCCTTTTTTGAATTACTGCATAGCACAATTGATTCGTACGACGCCGACTTAGATTAGTCGGCTTTTTTTTGCCTGCAGGAAATGAGCGTCTACCCTAAAAGAGTCAACCTGAATGACTGGAGGGAATATGACCCGTCTCACGCTATTGCTACCGTTGCCCACACTCAACACCGACTCTGTACCGACCGATCCGGTACCTATTCCTGACCCGATACCTCGTCCGCAGCCGATGCCTGATCCACCGCCGGATGAAGAACCGATTAAATTGTCGCATCACGGGCGCAGATCTGCGAGGATACGCGCCTGCTAATTGTAAGTTCTTACCGCGAGATTAAATTGTGACCGCTTTTTCTACTCTGAATGTTTTACCTGCCGCTCAACTCGAGAATCTTAACGAGCTGGGTTATCTTGAAATGACGCCTGTTCAGGCCGCTGCGCTACCGGCGATCCTGGCAGGAAAAGATGTTCGCGTGCAGGCAAAAACCGGCAGTGGCAAAACGGCCGCGTTTGGTCTTGGACTGTTACAGCACATTGATGCCGCGCTGTTTCAGACGCAGTCGCTGGTCTTATGCCCCACACGTGAACTGGCTGACCAGGTCGCGGGCGAACTGCGTCGATTAGCGCGTTTCCTGCCGAATACCAAGATATTAACGTTGTGCGGTGGGCAACCTTTTGGCGTACAGCGTGATTCTTTGCAACATGCGCCACATATTATTGTCGCCACGCCGGGCAGATTGCTCGACCACCTGCAAAAAGGTACCGTGTCGCTGGAAGCCCTGAATACACTGGTAATGGATGAAGCCGATCGCATGCTGGATATGGGCTTTAGCGATGCCATTGATGAGGTGATCCGCTTTGCGCCTGCGTCACGCCAAACGCTGCTGTTTTCGGCGACCTGGCCGGAAGCGATTGCCGCAATCAGTGGCCGGGTGCAGCAAAACCCGTTAACGATTGAAATCGATACGGTAGATGCGCTACCGGCGATTGAACAACAGTTTTTTGAAACCTCCACACACGGCAAAATTTCGTTGCTGCAAAAGTTGCTCAGTCAACATCAGCCGGCATCGTGCGTTGTCTTCTGTAACACCAAAAAAGATTGCCAGGTCGTGTGCGACGCGTTGAATGCCGCGGGGCAAAGTGCGCTGTCACTACATGGCGACCTGGAGCAGCGCGATCGCGATCAGACGCTGATTCGTTTCGCTAACGGTAGCGCGCGCGTGCTGGTGGCAACCGATGTTGCAGCACGTGGCCTCGATATTAAATCGCTTGAGCTGGTGGTGAACTACGAACTGGCATGGGATCCGGAGGTGCATGTACACCGTATTGGACGTACTGCGCGTGCGGGTAACAGCGGCCTGGCCATCAGCTTCTGTGCGCCAGAGGAAGCCCAGCGTGCCAATATTCTTTCTGAAATGCTGCAACTTAAGCTGAACTGGCTACCTGCACCTGGCAACGGTTCAATTGTGCCGCTTGAGGCCGAGATGGCGACGCTGTGCATTGATGGCGGCAAAAAGGCAAAAATGCGTCCGGGTGATGTTCTGGGGGCATTGACCGGTGATATGGGGCTGGATGGGGCCGACATTGGCAAGATTGCCGTGCATCCGATGCATGTCTACGTGGCCGTTCGTCAGTCCGTGGCGCATAAAGCGTGGAAGCAGTTACAAAACGGTAAGATTAAAGGCAAAACCTGTCGGGTTCGCCTGTTGAAATAAATGTCCGTTGGAGTGCCTGATGGTGTTCTACTTATCCGGCCTACAGGCGTTTATGCATGTCGTAGGCCGGATAGGACGTTTACGTCGCCATCCGGCATGATAAATTACTTCACTTCAACCACGTTCAGGCGTAACTCATCCAGCTGATTTTCATCTTCTTCCGGCTGCCAGCCAGCAGGTTGCAGCGGGATCTCTTCGCGATCGAACGCTAAGTCACCGCCGTCAACGACCGCTGAGCCGTGCTTAATACCTTTAAAGTCGAACAGATTGATATCGCTAAGATGCGAAGGCACCACGTTCTGCATTGCGCTGAACATGGTTTCAATACGGCCCGGGTAGCGTTTATCCCAGTCACGTAGCATGTCAGCAATCACCTGACGCTGCAGGTTCGGTTGTGAACCGCACAGGTTACACGGAATAATCGGGTAGCCTTTGGCTTCTGCAAAACGTTCAATGTCTTTTTCACGGCAATAGGCCAGCGGACGAATGACGATATGCTTTCCGTCGTCGCTCATCAGTTTCGGTGGCATACCTTTCATTTTCCCGCCGTAAAACATGTTTAAAAACAGCGTTTGCAGGATATCGTCGCGGTGGTGTCCCAGCGCAATTTTCGTGGCACCGAGTTCGGTTGCCGTGCGGTACAGAATGCCGCGGCGCAGGCGAGAGCACAGTGAGCAGGTAGTTTTCCCTTCCGGGATTTTGTCTTTGACGATCCCGTAGGTATTCTCTTCGACAATTTTGTACTCGACGCCCAGTTGTTCCAGATACTCCGGCAGAATGTGTTCCGGGAAACCGGGCTGTTTCTGATCCAGGTTAACCGCAACCAGAGAAAAACTGATCGGCGCGCTTTTCTGCAAATTGCGCAGGATCTCCAGCATGGTGTAGCTGTCTTTCCCACCGGAAAGGCACACCATAATGCGATCGCCATCTTCAATCATGTTGAAGTCGGCAATCGCTTCGCCCACGTTACGACGCAGACGCTTTTGTAATTTGTTCAGGTTATATTGTTCTTTCTTTGTAACTTGTTGATTATCTTGCATTATTACCGTTCTCAAAAACCAAAAGGGGCATATAAGGGGCAAACTTCCATCACAGGGCTAGTTTGTTATTCAACATTGCAACCTGATCGCCATTCATTTCTTCAATCCATGTACTGTAGACTTCGTACACCATCTGCGCGTTTTCATGCCCCATCTGATTAGCTATAAATGATGGGTTCGCTCCAGCCGATAACAGCCAGCAGGCAAAAGTATGCCGCGTATGGTACGGATTACGGCGACGAATACCAGCACGTTTTACAGCGGCGTTCCATCTCGCACCGATGCTACTCATAGAGTAGTAAGGTTTTTGCTCTCCTTTTCTCATTCTGGGCATAAAAACAAAGTGTACGCGTTGGTTTTCGGTCTTACCGTACTCTCTGTGGTGGAATACTATTTTTGTCCTGGGCTGCAGGGCGGTCATTTCGCGCTGAGCTTTGAGTGCATCCAGTGCAGGCTCCAGTAGTTTTATTGTCCTGATCCCGGCATCTGTCTTTGGTGGTCCGAAAGTCCCGATGATAGTCAGGTTGCGGCAGACTCTGACGGTTCCCGCCTCCAGGTCTACATCTTCCCATGCCAGAGCGGCCAGCTCACCGTGACGCAGACCGGAATAAACAGCGAACCGCCACATATTTTGGCTCTGCCCAGCTTCACTTGCCATTAACTGGTCAAACTCTTGCTTAGAGAGAGGATCCGGTTTTGCTCTGAGGTGAGCATATCACCTCTGTTCAGGTGGCCAAATTTAGTGTGCCACTACAAGTCCCTGAATGATTTTCTTTTGCTCAGCATCGATGTGATAAGCGTATTCATCAGAGATGAACTGAGCCAAAATACGCTGGCGCAAGGATAGGGTGGCGACGGTGATCAACTGCGGCTGTTCTGCCTGCTGGGATTCGTCTGCATGGCCGGTTTCACCATCAACAACATTGTCATCAGCCTGGTGGTTTTCTTCCTGCGCCGCGTTATCAGCTTTCAATTTCACATTCCAGGTACGCTGGTCTTCGGCCAGTTCGTAACGATCACACCAGGTGAAATCAACTTCACCTTCTTCTGGCAGGTCATCAACAACAGGAAAATCTGTGCGAATCGGTTTGGCGTAGTCCTTACCGCGACCCGTTTCGATGCCACTCCAACTATAGGGCAGGATCGTCTACCGGGGTGGGGTCAGTCCACACTCTATTTTGCCGGTCAAGGTATCCAGCAGCAGTGGAAAATGAAGAGGGATATGTTGTCGCCTCGGTACACTACAAGGTTAAGTGATTTGCTACAGGTCAGGTGATACCGTGATTAAACGTTTACAGCATATTGAAATTCGATACTGGTTAAGAAAAACTATTTTTGATTAACAGTTAGTTAGATGAAGTTGTAAGTTATATTTTAATAATTTAACTAAGGTACTATTCACTTTTTAATTTGCTCAGCTATAAATATTTATAGAATCTAATGCTTGGGGTTATCTTATGCAGGCTGAACTCAGAACATTTCCTTTTCTAATAGTCCTTGCTGTTCCTTGTTTTGCTATTGCAGACACTGATCCAATAACTGCAATAAATCAGGCTTTTATTAATGCGAAAGTAGAGATAACAAGGCAAAGAATGGTTGAGCATTATGAACGAACATGTTCCTGGAGCGGGGAGCCTGAGCCTGATAGATGCCACATGGAGAAAGTATTAAAACCAGAAAACTATAAAGAGGTTGCAACTGTAAAAAGTGCAGCCGTTGTTATTGTTAATAATTTCAAATTCCTAGAGTCTAAACAAGTAGCTTTACCGTCTACAGTTTTAATTAATGCTTATAGCTATAAAAATTGTGGGCCTCAAACAGTAACCGCTTCTGCAAACTTATCAGTATCAGGTGCGAAAGGCTGGAGTATCACGAAAACTCATAGTGTATCATCCTCCACGCAGGTAGGTATGAGCCAAACATTTACTGGCAAGACACCATTTGGTGGTTCTAGTACAACATTTAGTATTTCTAAAACGTTTGGACTAAGTGACACAACATCTAATGGAGAAACATACTCAGAAACAGTAAGTCAGGGGAATAGCGTATCAGTTACCGCCATGAAAGGTGAATCAGGTTATGTACAGTTAATAGCATATCAAGTTGGGCTTGATATTCCATTTAAAGCAGACGTTGTATTAGATGGAGATTTGAGTAGTAATGTTGACGGAAAGAAAAAAGCAAGCGAGTTTCTTTCTCAAGAGCAAAGAACAGTTCCATTTGAGGGTGTATTGCATCTGACAGGTGTTACGAATGCAATTGTAAATAACTATGATACATCTCCTGCAAAATGTGATGATGGCAACAAGGTATTCTATGAAGATCAATATAATACTAATGTACCAGCAGATATATATAGAAAACCAAAATTCAAAGATGGGGCAAAAAAAATAAGAGGAGGTAAAAGTCAGGTTAGTTTATTAAGCTCTGATGAGGATGGGCCAGTTATAGGGGCACCTGATGGTATATCGTATACTGTAATATCGAGCTCACAAGCTGTTATTCCGTCGGCGGCGTGTGGCTACAATGATTTATCTATAGCCAATAACGCTAACTACACTATCGAAGAGAGGCGCTATGAACAGCATAATAAAGGAGTTTTAGTAGCATCTTGGAATGAAAGAGTTGAGATATTCAACGGTTGCGCATCTGGACCGTGATGGCACTATCGATCACCTTATATCAAGAACATACGTGAGATGATATGGAAAATTAATACAAAGGATTCTTTTACAATGTTGATACAATCAAAAGAATCCTGTTTTAAATGTGTACACATTTGAGTACATTTTAACAAATTAAAATTTATATAATTTCTTATTATTCATCGTGTTACTCTTTTCCAAACTCATATCCATTTAGATGCCAGGAACGCGGAGTTTGATGATTGCCCGGTGATGTAATCACACTGGCTGTATCAGTTCGGAGCCCTGATTATTCACATTCCCTACGGCACGCGTCACGGCGTGCCATATAAAATTCTCAGCCGGCACGGAACCATCGGCCGCAATTTCCGCAGCTTCTTTCCCTCCAACGTCCTGCTTCATCCATTCGCGAGCAGCATCTGGTGACAGTACCAGTGGCCGCCTGTCGTGAATATCTACCAGTCCTTTGTCTGCAGCAGCCGTCACTATCAGAAATCCTTCTGCTTCATCTCCACGTTCGAATGGTGTGCTGCCGATCGCCGCTATGAAAATCGGTTGGCCATCGGCTCGATGAATGAAGTAGGGCTGCTTTTTGTCGCCTTCCTTTTTCCACTCAAACCAGCCATCAGAAAAGCAAATTGCGCGACCGTGTTGCCACAGAGGCTTAAACATTCTGCTGGTGGCCGCAGTTTCAGAGCGTGCGTTAATTAGTGGTGGTTTATCCCACCATCCGGGGGCGTATCCCCAGATAACTGGATCAAGATGGAGTTTCTCGTCACGTTCGCTCAGAAGCAGAACCTTGGTTCCGGGCGCAACGTTGAAACGTCCGATCGGTTCAGGATCATATGGAATGTCTCGTTCGACTTTGTCAGCGAGAAGGACGAGATAGTCTTCACGCGTCATCGACTGTGAAAAGCGTCCACACATAGAAACCTCCAGCTACATGTCAGACTAAAAGTATAGGGGCAAAAAAGGGGCAAAATTTATTAAAAAGGGCAAAAAAGGGGCATGAAAAGTGTAAAAGGGCGGTGATTGGTGTATCTATTCAGGCCGGTTAACATCATGAATAACAAAGAAAAATCATAGAAATTAGGGATTTACTGTGAACGATACATTACCTTCAGGTTATACTGGTCTTTCTTGCTAATGTCTTGATTTTGCGACATTTAATAGAGGCTCAATTCATAGTGTGGCATCAGAAGAGAATGCATCACGCCGGATTGTCCGGCAAAAGAAGTCTGATATAAAAACTGTGGCGTGTATGGTACGGATAAGCGGGAAAAATGTCAGCACATTTAGGTCAGGAATCGCGGGGTAAAAGAGGTAGAAATGAAAAGCCCGCAGCGATGTGCGGGCCAGAAAGCTTAGCGGACGACCAAAACCGAACACTCCGCATGCCGCACTACAGCTGCGGCGTTGGAGCCAAGCAGATAAGTGGTAATGTCAGGTCGGTGAGAGGCAATAATGACCATATCTGCGGGTAATTTCCTGGCAAGCTCCAGAATTTTATCTTTTGGCGAACCTTCAACGACATGAACGTGAATTCTGTCTGCCGGGATATTGAACTTCTTGATCATCTCTTCCAGTTGAGATTTCGCTTCGGCCTTAAGATCGTCCATGGCCGGCAACTCAGCCGAGTAGGCCAGTCCAAGCGAAGCATAATAGGGCAATGACGGAATAACGGTCAGAAAATGGACCTGTGCATCGTCAATTCTTGCCTCGGCTTCGACATGGGCAATAACACGTTGAGTTAATTCTGAGTCTGAAATATCGATGGGTACAAGAATCGTTCTGTTCATAAAACCTCCTGTTTAAGTATCCTCCTAAAGCTTACCGCGTAATGGCACTTTATGTACAATGACAGAGATCACATTTTGGCATCACTTTATTTTGAGTTCAGGGAACTTGCCTTTTATTACGCCATCGTAAAACCGGCCTTTTGAGACCACTGTCAGGAAATCTCGAAAGATACGCGCCGGGACCGCGTGATATTGCAGGATTTCCGTATGGTGAAAACGAATTTCTAACGTGCGGGATGATTCGTCATAACCGACGGATGCAATACGGGATGATTTAACGGGGTGATGATTCATTGCAGGCATCCTCTGCGGCGAGTGTGAAGGCAATATATCATCTATCAGTGATGTGTTTTAACGCAACAGATATAATGTTTTGATCTAGATAAAACGCAATTACGGCGCAGGGGGTGGGAGTAGCCCGCTGTTTCCAGCGGGCTGACAGATTAGAACTGGTAAACCATACCCAGTGCTACGATATCATCGGTAGAAATACCTTTGCTAGCGTAGAAGCTGTCGTCTTCATCCAGCAGGTTGATTTTGTAATCAACGTAGGTAGAGAAGTTTTTGTTGAAGTAGTAAGTCGCACCTACGTCAGCATATTTAACCAGATCTTTGTCGCCATCAGAACCGTTGGCGCCCAGATCCTGACCTTTAGACATCAGGAAAGAGACGGACGGACGCAGACCGAAGTCGAACTGGTACTGTGCAGTCACTTCGAAGTTCTGAGTTTTGTCAGCTACGCCTGCATCACCGTACGGGGTCATGTTACGTGTTTCAGCGTACATGGTTGCGAAATAGATGTTGTTTGCATCATATTTCATACCGACAGTCCATGCGTCAGCTTTGTCGCCACCAGCAACGTCGCCACCGGCAGTGGTCTGCTCGTTAGTACGGTCAGAAGAGGTGTATGCTGCACCGAGGCTAACGCCCATACCCAGATCGTAGGTCGTGGAGAGACCGAAGCCGTCACCGTTAGAGTTTTGAACGTTGCGATCGCCGCCGTTGCCGGTACCTTCCTGGTCGAAGTTATCAAGCTCATCGCTGCTCTGTTCGTTCGCGCCCTGGTACTGCAACGCCACGTTCAGACCATTCACCATGCCGAAGAAATCGGTGTTACGGTAAGTTGCAACACCGTTGGCACGACCGGTCATGAAGTTATCAGCTTTGGTGTAAGAGTCACCGCCGAATTCTGGCAGCATATCGGTCCAGCCTTCAACGTCGTACATCACGCCGTAGTTACGACCGTAGTCGAAAGAACCGTAGTCGCCGAATTTCAGACCCGCGAAGGCCAGACGGGTAAAGTTGTTGCTGCGATTGCTTTCGGTGGTGTTAGCATTGACCTGATATTCCCACTGACCATAACCGGTGAGCATATCGTTGATCTGAGTTTCGCCTTTGAAACCACCACGGAAATAAGTCTGATCACCATCATTGCTTGGGGTGTCAGAAAAATAACGCAGGGCGTTTACTTTTCCGTAGAGGTCTAACTTGTTGCCGTCTTTATTATAAACTTCAGCAGCGTGAGTAGCGCCTGCAGCTAACAGAGCAGGAATTACAAGGGCCAATACTTTTCTGTTCATTGAAATAATCCTTTAGTTTTTTTATTTACCTGCGACGACCCATGTAGGGTGTTAACGCATGCTAAAGGAGAAGTTCCGTAAAGAGATAAATATGAATTGTTACGCATTAAGTAAAATCTTAAACAAATAATTCCACGGAAATGATGATAATCGTGGTGAATGAATTAATGATTAAGTATATAAAATAAATATTATACAAGTTAATTTTGTTGGGATATTCTGCGCGGGTTATATGCCTTTATTGTCACGTTTTATTTTTCGTTGGAGAGTTGTCCCAGAATTGATTAGCCAGCGAATAAATTGACAAGCCCGAACATCTGTTCGGGCTTTTTTTATTCCAGAGTAATACTTAACTGAACGTATTAATCGGTACTGCTTTTTTCGGCTTTTCCCGCCAACTGCGCCAGGAAGTCATAGCGTTTTTGCAAATCTGCGGTCGCATCCTTCCACAACTGCTCTGCCACCTCCGGCTGCTGTGCATTCAGGCGGCGGAAACGCTGTTCGTTCATCAAAGTCTCAGCCAGCGCATCTGACGGTGGGCGAGAGTCAAGTGCCAGCGGCAGTTTACCTTCGTCAGCGCGACGCGGATCAAAGCGATACAGCGGCCAGAATCCGGTGGCCGTGAGCTGGCGCATCTGATCGTGACTCAGGGCGAGATCGTAGCCGTGTTCTTCACACGGGCTGTAGGCAATAATCAGCGACGGACCTGGGTAAGATTCTGCTTCCTGAATCGCTTTCACCGTCTGGTTTAACTGCGCTCCTAGCGAGATCTGTGCGACGTAAACATGACCGTACATCATCATACTGACGCCCAGATCTTTACGTGCTTTACGCTTACCGTGTTCGCCAAATTTGGTGACCGCGCCAAGCGGTGTCGCTTTCGAGGCTTGCCCGCCAGTGTTGGAATAACACTGGGTATCCAGTACCAGGATGTTAACGTTCTCGGTCAGGCTCAGGACATGGTCCAACCCGCCAAAGCCAATATCGTAGGCCCAACCGTCACCGCCAATCAGCCAGATTGATTTCTCAACCAGTGCATCGGCATCGGTTAACAGTTGCTGTGCGCCATCAACACCTTGCAGATGTTGGCGCAGTGCGGCGACCTGCTCGCGACGAACTTCCGGCGTGGCTTCTGCGTGCAAGGCATCATTCAGCTCAGCCGGGATCTTATCGGCAAACTGTTCCAGCAAGCGCATGACGCGAACGCGGTGTTGGTCCACCGTCAGGCGGAAGCCCAGACCAAACTCGGCGTTATCTTCAAACAGAGAGTTTGCCCAGGCTGGCCCACGGCCGTTTGCATCGGTGGTATACGGTGTGGAGGGCAGGTTTCCTCCATAAATCGATGAACACCCGGTTGCGTTGGCGATCAGCATGCGGTCACCGTACAGCTGGGTAAGCAGCTTGATATACGGCGTTTCGCCACAGCCTGAGCAGGCACCGGAATATTCAAACAGCGGGGTGATCAGCTGTGAGGTGCGAATATCAATGCGTTCCAGTTTGCTGCGGTCGATCTCTGGCAGGTTGAGGAAGAAATCATAGTTCACTTTTTCTTCTTCGACATGCTCCAGGCGGGACATCATATTGATGGCCTTGATCTCTGGATTCTGACGATCTTTCGCCGGGCAGACTTCCACGCACAGATTACAGCCGGTGCAATCTTCAGGCGCGACCTGTAGAACATATTTCTGACCGCGCATATCGCGGGATTTCACATCCAGTGAATGCAAACTAGCCGGGGCGTCTGCCATTGCTTCCGGGGAAACCACTTTGGCACGAATTGCCGAGTGCGGGCAGGCGGCAACGCAGTGGTTGCACTGTGTACACAGTTCTTCTTTCCAGATAGGGATTTCTTCGGCGATATTGCGTTTTTCCCAGCGTGTGGTTCCCATGGGCCAGGTGCCGTCTGGCGGCAGTGCGGAGACGGGCAGTGCGTCACCCAGACCCGCGAGCATCGCCGCCGTCACGGTTTTCACAAAATCAGGCGCGGCATCGGAGACCACTGGCGGTCGGTTGGCGCTGTGCGGATCAACCGGCTGAAGAGCTACTTCGGCGACCGACTCACGTGCCAGCGCCAGCGCCTGCCAGTTACGTTCAACCAGATCCTGACCTTTGTTGCTGTAGCTTTTTGCAATTGCGCCCTGCAGTTCCGCCAGTGCGCTATCACCGGGTAAAATTTGTGTCAGATGGAAAAACGCCATTTGCATTACGGTGTTAATACGTGCTGCCAGGCCGCATTCACGGGCGATTTTGGCAGCGTTAATCACGTAAAAACGGGCCTTCTTCTGGTTCAGAACTGCCTGAACTTCTTGCGGCAGACGTGACCACACCTCATCCACGCTGTACGGCGTATTGAGCAGGAAGATACCGCCTGGCTTCAGGCGTTCTGCCATTTGATATTTATCGATAAACTGCAGCTGATGGCAGCCAACAAAATCCGCCTGCGACACCAGATACGCCGAACGGATCGGTTTTTCGCTGACGCGCAGATGGGACACCGTCAGGCCGCCGGCTTTTTTCGAGTCATAGACGAAATAACCCTGCGCATACCACGGCGTCGAGTTACCAATAATCTTGATATTGTTTTTGGTCGCTGACACGCTGCCGTCGCTGCCTAATCCGTAAAACAGGGCTTCGAGTTTTGCGGTGGAGGGCAGGGTGTTTTCTGGCAGGGGGAGTGACAGATTGGTGACATCATCATAGATGCCGACGGTAAAGCGCGATTTTGGTTTGGCATGGCTTAACTCATTAAACACCGCCATCACGCAGTCCGGGCCAAACTCTTTCGAGGAAAGGCCATAGCGCCCGCCAATTACACGCGGTAGCGTTTCACGCTCGCCACAGTTAAAGGCTTCGGCCAGCGCGGTCATGACATCCAGATACAACGGCTCAGCCTGGGCCCCGGGTTCTTTGGTGCGATCCAGAACGGCGATGCTGCGTGCGGTTTCCGGCAAGGCCTGCAGTAAATGTCGGGCTGAGAACGGACGGAACAGACGGACTTTCAGTACGCCGACTTTTTCGCCACGGGTAAGCAACTCATCCACGACTTCTTCGCAGGTGCCGATGGCGGAGCCCATCAGAATGATGACGCGCTCTGCCTGCGGATGACCATAGTATTCAAACGGCTGGTACTGGCGACCCGTTGCGGTGGCGAAATCGTTCATCGCCTGTTCGACATGCTCGTAAACCGCGTTGTACCACGGGTTTGTCGCTTCGCGTGACTGGAAATAGGTATCCGGGTTAGCCGAGGTGCCGCGAATCACCGGATGCTCCGGATTCAGCGCGCGAGAACGATGGGCGTCGATCTCCGCCTGCGGCATCAGTCCAAGAATGGTGTCATCGGCCAGCGGTACGATTTTATTGATTTCATGTGAGGTGCGGAAACCATCAAAGAAATGAATAAACGGGACGCGGCTTTTCAGCGTGGCGATATGCGAAATCAGGGCAAAATCCTGCGCTTCCTGAACGCTGCTAGCGCACAGCATTGCACAGCCGGTCTGGCGAACGGCCATCACGTCGGAATGGTCGCCAAAAATCGACAGCGCATGGGTGGCAATCGTACGTGCCGCAACATGCAATACAAACGGCGTCAGTTGACCGGCCAGTTTGTACAGCGTCGGGATCATCAGCAATAAACCTTGCGATGAGGTAAAAGATGTAGACAGCGCCCCGGTTTGTAACGCGCCGTGGACGGTCGCAATGGCACCGCCTTCCGACTGCATCTCCACAACACGAGGTATATCGCCCCAGACGTTTTTTAGCCCGTTCCCGGCCCAGGCATCGGCCTGCTCCGCCATCGTCGAACTCGGCGTAATCGGGTAGATGGCGATAACCTCGCTGGTACGAAATGCAACCGAAGCAACCGCACCATTACCGTCAATTGTTTGCATACTGACACCCTTACATTGCGCAAAAAGAGGGACCCGCAAAACGACGACGAGTCCTGTAGTTATCTTTCTATTTTAGCAAAAGCCATCTGGACACATTTTCGCATTTGTGTCCCTGTAATAAACAGAATGAATGGTTTGATCAAAGGAGCCGTCAAAAAATTGCCAGAAAATGTAAACAGGGCGCATAAATGCGCACTTTACCTCTCGACGACAGTGTTTCTGCTGCCTATTATTTAGGGCTGTGTCGTTGGGTTATTTTTTAGAGGGGAGTGAGATGCGCGCAGCGTTTTGGGTAGGGTGTGCCGCGTTATTATTATCGGCTTGCAGCAGTGAACCTGTTCAGCAGGCAACGGCCGCTCACGTCGCGCCGGGCATGAAGGCTGTAATGTCGGGTTCTGGTGAGGCAAACTGCGCTATGATTGGCGGTTCGTTGTCGATTGCACGTCAACTGGATGGTTCCGCCATCGGGATGTGTGCTTTACCTAACGGCAAACGCTGCAGTGAACAGTCGCTTGCCGCCGGGAGTTGCGGGAACTATTAAGTCTCCGCGTTAATTACATTAAGTCTGCCAGTTTATACGTCAGTGTTTGCTCTGCCGTCGCCAGTGTTAACTGGTTAGCCGTCAAATCGACCTGTGCGCCTTGCTTAAACACGTCGCTGATAACGCCATCAAGTGCGTTCAGCTGTGGGTCGGCGCACATCATGCGGGTCATCGCCAGGTCTTTCACCTTCAATTCGCCGTCAGACAGCTTGCCCTGGCCCGTGAATTGATTGCACATTTTTCCCGACACCGTCATATTTTCACCAAAACTCAATTCGGGTTGATTTTTCGCAACGGTGACCGGTTTGCCGTTCACGCTCTCCAGAACGAAACGGTGGTGTTGTAACTGTTCGCGATTAACGGAAACTTTTCCATTGCTCACACAGCCAGCCATAAGCATGCTGAGCGCAATCAACGTGACAATTTTCTTCATTGAATTTCTCTACGTTAGTGACGGGAATACAATCAATATAATAATGATACTGTCGGATTTATCATCAGGGGTTATCTGAAAATGCTCCCCCGAATGCAGGGGAGCGGCATTTTCAGAAGAGGGCGTTCGGGCAGGTTTCGCCTTTGGAAATCTGGGCCAAATTCTGCAAGGTTGTTTCCGAAATGCTGGTTAACGCTTCGGCCGTTAAAAATGCCTGGTGCCCGGTGAACAACACGTTATGACAGGCAGACAAGCGACGGAATACGTCATCCTGAATAACATCATTGGACTTATCTTCAAAGAACAGGTCGCGTTCATTTTCATACACGTCCATACCCAAAGAACCAATTTTCTGGTTTTTCAGGGCATCAATGGCAGCCTGTGAGTCGATAAGGGCTCCGCGACTGGTGTTAACGATCATTACGCCGCTTTTCATTTGCGCGAAGGCTTCTTCATTGAGCAGATGATAGTTTTCCGGCGTTAACGGACAGTGCAGGGAAATGACGTCTGACTCCGCAAACAGCGTGTTGAGATCGACATACTCAACGCCTAATTCAAGAGCCGCAGCGCTTGGATAGGGATCAAACGCCAGCAAACGCATACCAAAGCCTTTCAGGATCCGCAGCGCGGCAATACCAATTTTACCGGTACCGATCACCCCGGCGGTTTTACCGTACATGGTAAAACCAGTCAGGCCTTCCAGAGAAAAGTTGGCGTCACGAGTGCGTTGGTACGCGCGGTGGATACGACGGTTCAGCGTCATCATCATACCAATCGCATGCTCGGCGACCGCTTCCGGCGAATAGGCCGGAACGCGCACAACCTGCAAGCCTAGCTCTTTGGCGGCGTCCAGATCGACGTTATTGAATCCGGCGCAGCGCAGGGCGATGTACTTCACCCCGTGCTTTTTCAGTTCTTCCAGAACCGGGCGGCTGCCATCGTCGTTGACGAAGATGCACACGGCTTCGCAGCCATGGGCTGTTTTGGCCGTTTTCTCGGTCAGCAGAAAGTCAAAGAATTCAAGTTCAAAACCAAAAGCCTCGTTAACCTGTTGCAGGTACTTCTTGTCGTACTGTTTTGTACTATAGATGGCGAGTTTCATAAGACTTTCTCCAGTGATTCTGAAATCACATTAATCCAATTCAAATTATTTTACAAAATCCAAAAAACAATTGATAGTCATAGATATAATGAATAATTCTAGAGCATCTCTTCTTAATGTGGGCACATTGCTGGATTTAAACCACGTTGCCCATCATACGTGCTTTGGTACGGTACGCACTAGAACAGACTGGTGGCTTCCTGTCGTTAAGCACGGCTACTTTTGGTTGCACATCTACTCACAAAACTCGTCCTTTCCGTTCAAACCTGCTTTAACTTTCTCTTCATTAAAATAGATTGTTTTAATAATCTATTTTCAATTTAAAGATGCTTGCACCGTAGAATTGAGAGGTAAGACATGAGCAAGCCGGGTGAATATGAAGACTGGAATTCATCCGTAACCTTACCAACTGAGCACTGGGGATCGAGCGGATTTCCGAACACTGACCTGAGTACAAAGTGAAACGTTATGGTAAGGAGAAAATCATCTGCGTGGATCTCTTAGCCAACACTTGTCTTGAGGTAACGGCCCGCATTGGTATGGTTCAGGACTAAGCTTATGACACATAACAGCCATCTATTATTGCTTTTCGGCAGGCTAAGTGTGGTACATTTCCGGCACTCAAACGCCCCCGCTCACTTTAAGAAGTATGCAGAACAGACTTAAATTATTTAGCTGGCTTTTAATTGTTATCTCGTCACTCAGCGGTTGCGGAACGCTCTCGCAAATGTCATCCCCGGCAGGTACTCAGGAACTCCTTACTCATCAATCGCTGGACGGCGACGTTGATAGCGTGGTGCGTCACTATATGGCGAAAAAATCTGTCCCTGGGATGATGGTCGCAGTGATCCATAACCATGGTTCGCCCCAGTTTTACAACTGGGGCGTAACTGATGCGGTTCATCGCTACCCGGTCAAGCCTGATACTCTGTTTGCCCTCGGCTCGCTCAGCAAAGGAATTACGGCGGAAGTGGTGGCTTGTCTGGTGAATGAAGGACGACTGCGTTGGGACGATAACTTGGCGACATTGCTTGCACCGGGAACGCCGCTTAGCGCGGATGCACAAAAAATTACCCTACTGGAACTGGTGACTCACACCTCCGGCCTACCGCGTCAGAATATGGATATTCCGATGCTGGGAAAATTCATTAGTTACTTAGGCAGCGGTGAGAATTTTTATGGTGAACTGGATAGCGATAATGTGCTGCATTATCTAACCAACTGGCGGGCGCCACAGCATAAAACGCCGGAATATTCCAATATCGGCTACGCCCTGATCGGCTATATCCTGATACATAAAACTGGCGAAGATATACAAAGCTTAGCCTCGCACTATATATTTCGACCGTTGCAAATGGCTAATAGCAGTTTTACTCCGCTGAAGTTAAAAGGATATCCGCAGCGTGCGCTTGGCCACGCGGGTGACCAACCCAAATTCATTCCGCGCGGACAGCTTACCCCGGACTGGCATTTTTCCAACAACATGGTGGCGGCGGCGAGTTTATACAGTAACGCCGAAGATCTTGCCACTTATGCCCGCTATCATGTGTCGACGACCAACAACCACTTACTGGATAGCGTGTTTGACGAAGTCAGTAATACCGATATTCAACGCACTGACGGTGTACAGGGTATTGCATGGACCACCGACTTTATCGAACGGGAAAAAATCACCTATCAGGTGGGGTATATCGGGGGTTACTCCAGCTTTATCGGTTTTGATAAAGAAAAGGGCAATGCGGTAGTGGTACTGCAGAATACATTTAACTGGAGCAATTATATTGGCATCGCGTTATTAATGGATATGGCGAAAAATGACAACGGTATCCCCGGAAACCATTTTGCAAAAAATTAACACTTTGAAAAAGTTAAACCGCATGTTGCTTATAATTCCTTTAGACAATCCTCTCAGGAGATTATGATAAAAATATACAGCCACATAGGGAATGGACATGACATTGTTTGAGGAATGTAAGGAGTTGCTCAAGGCCGATTTTGATGTTGTCGAAAGGGATGACCTGAGCATGGTAATGGATATTTTTCATAGGAATCTCCCAGGTTCAGATTACGAGAAAATTCTACTTATGAACACACTGGTTTTTCGGGGGGATTATCGGGGCCTAAGTACCCCTCACCGCCGAGTCCAATAAACCGTGTGGTGTTGTCGTGCCGTAACAGCATCCGACACGTCGATCTCCTCCACGTTCGTTAAGCCTGTAACGCGGAGAAAAAGCCAGGCGAATTACCTTCAGGCAGCTACGCTTATACAGGTATCACATATCGGGAGGGGTCATGTTAACTCACTCTGAAGCAAAACGCTGGGCCACCTTAATGCTGAAGGCTGCATTATGTGATGGTATGAAACCTGAAGAAATTTCCCGGCAGGTGCATCTTGTCTGCGATCATCATGGCAAGGCGTGCCTCGAAGAGCTCATAGAGGAAATTCTGATAGAAGCAGGTCGTATCGGACCTAAACATAGCGATGGACAACTGCGCCATCACTGAGTTTGAACGCTTCCGCGTCCCCGTTAATATGATGTCTTAAGAGCAGACAGAACAACGGGGAATCGCGCGATGCACTGCAGATGACTCAACTCAATTCCCTGATTTTTTATATTTCCGCTGGCACGCGTAACAACGTACCGTTGTTTTGAGGCAATTTTACTCATCCCAGTGTTGGATCAGCGTCGCCCCAATCCCCGCAATCTGCCTGTTTCGCTCCTCCAGTGTTGCCTGGCTTTCGGTGACGTAAATCACCACGATACGGGAAGGCTTACCGTCCGGCCCTAACGCCGCGACGATCCCGCGAGAACCGCGTGCCCCGGCACCTGTTTTATCTGCTATAAACCAGCCAGCCGGAAGTACCGAGCGCAACAGTGGCCCCGCGACTTTATCCGTCACCATCCAGTGGGTGAGTTGCTGCTGTGATGTCGTCGTCAAGATTTTTCCGGTGAGCAGTTGGCGCAACGTTTGCGCCATATTTTCAGGTGTCGTCGTATCGCGTTTATCGCCGGGTAGCGCTTCGTTCAATTCGGGTTCCCAGCGGTCGAGTCGGGTCACCCGATCGCCGGTTGTGCGCAGAAACGCGGTTAATCCTTGCGGACCGCCGATGGCCGTAAGCAGTAGATTCGCCGCCGTGTTATCGCTCATGGTGATGGCGGCATCGCATAATTCGCCGACGGTCATGCCATCGGTCAGGTGTTTTTCTGTAACCGGCGAGTATTCGACCAGATCACGCCGGCTGAACGGGATGCGACGATCCAGCCGCTCTTTTCCTGCGTCAACGCGTGCGAGCACCGCGCCGCAGAGTAAAACCTTAAATGTACTCATCATCGGAAAACGCTCTTGCAGGCGATAGCTTTCCAGAATCTCGCCGCTGGTGAGATCCAGCTCGGCATAACCGACGCGTGCGGTGAGCTGGCTTTCTGCTTCTTTGACTTTATTCAGCGTTGTCGGGTGGGCAAACGCGGGCAGACAAAATGCGGTAAGTAATGGGATAAGGGCCAGACGAAAGTGGGGCATAGTTATATTCTTCCTTGGTATCTCTCTGATTAAAGATAACTTATTTAAATTATTCACAAGCTATAAATATTACATATATTTCAATGGCATCTATTCTTAAGGTGGGCATGTTTAGCTAAACATGCCACAATAGACGCCGAAACCGGCTTAAATTTTCGCTAAATCAGGATATTAACTACCCATGAAGGGTAAATATAAAGCCGTATTGGCTCTACTCTTATTATTGACCCTTGTGCCGCTGACGTTATTGATGACGTTGGGCTTGTGGGTTCCTACACTGGCGGGCATCTGGTTGCCTGTCGGTACGCGCATTGCGCTGGACGAGAGTCCACGGCTTACCCGACATGGGCTGCATATTCCCGAACTCCGCTATTTGGTGGATGATTGTCCACTCGCGCGTATCACCGAGGCGGATTTATCCCACCCCAGCCGCTGGTTGCTGAACGTCGGCAGTATTGAACTGGATTCCGCTTGCCTGGCTAAACTGCCGCAGACGGAGCCATCGCCCGCCGCGCCGAAAACGCTGGCAGAATGGCAATCCATGCTGCCCAACACCTGGATTAACATCGATAAACTTATTCTTTCTCCGTGGCAGGAGTGGCAGGGCAAACTGTCACTTTCGCTGACGCCTACCATACAGCAAGTCAGTTATCAGGGCGAAAAGGTTAAATTTCAGGGACGTCTGCACGGACAAAATCTGACGGTCAACGAACTGTCTGTGGCGGCTTTTGAAGAGCAACCACCGGTGAAGCTGGTCGGGGAGTTTACGATGCCGCTGGTGCCCGACGGACTGCCGGTGGGCGGTCACGCGGTTGCCACCCTAAGCCTGCCGCAGGAGCCAACGCTTGTGGATGCAGAGCTGGAATGGCGAGAAAACAGCGGACAGCTGATCGTGATGGCGCGGGACAATGCAGAACCGTTGCTGGATCTGCCGTGGGAAATCACCCGCCAGCGGCTGACGGTGAGCGACGGGCGCTGGAACTGGCCCTATCAGGGCTTCCCGTTAAGCGGTCGTTTAGGCTTAAACGTCGAAAACTGGCAGGCCGGTGTGGAAAACGCGGTAGTCAGCGGGCGTTTGAACATTCTGACGCAGGGTGATGCAGGCAAGGGTAACGCGGTGTTAACCTTTGGTCCCGGCACGCTTGGCATGGACAACAGCGACATGCCGTTACAGCTAACCGGCGAGGCGAAGCAGGGTGATCTGATCTTTTATGCGATGTTACCCGCGACGCTCAGCGGCAGTCTGAGCGATCCGCAGCTGGCTTTTGAACCTGGCGCCCTGTTACGTTCTCGTGGTCGGATTATCGACTCGCTGGATATAGACGAAATTCGCTGGCCGTTGGCCGGTGTCAAGGTGACCCAACGCGGGGTGGATGGGCGGTTACAGGCTATTTTACGCGCCCATGAAAACCAGATGGGCGGTTTTGAGCTGCATCTTGATGGTCTGGCTAATGATTTCCTGCCTGACGCCGGTCGCTGGCAGTGGCGGTACTGGGGAGAGGGCAGTTTTACCCCGATGCACGCTCGCTGGGACGTGGCAGGCAAGGGGGAATGGCACGACAACACCGTCAAACTGTTTGACCTTTCTACCGGATTTGACCATCTGCAATACGGCACCATGCTGGTGGAAAATCCGCGTCTGGTGATGGATGAGCCGATCGTCTGGGTGCGAGACCCGATCCAGCCCACGTTTAGCGGGGCGCTGTCGCTGGACGCCGGGAAAACCACCTTCTCCGGTGGCAGTACTCTGCCGCCTTCAACCCTGAAGTTCAGCGTAGAAGGGAGCGACCCGACGATATTCCAGTTCAAAGGCCAACTGCATGCTGGCGCCATTGGCCCGGTCCAGTTGAACGGTCGCTGGGACGGGATCCGCTTGCGTGGTCAGGCCTGGTGGCCAAAACAGTCGCTCACTGTATTTCAGTCGCTGGTGCCACCGGACTGGAAGATGAACCTGCGCGAAGGCGAACTGTATGCTCAGGTTGCCTTCTCCGCCGCCGCAGAACAAGGCTTTGAGGCAGGCGGTCATGGCGTATTAAAAGGCGGTAGCGCCTGGATGCCCGACAACCAGATTAATGGCGTCGATTTTGTGCTGCCGTTTCGTTTTAGCGAAGGAGCATGGCAACTGGGCACGCGCGGGCCGATTTCATTGCGTATTGCAGAGGTGGTGAACCAGGTCACGGTGAAAAATATCACCGCGGATCTGCAAGGCGGCTATCCCTGGAGCGAAGATAATCCCTTACTGTTGAGCGATGTTAGCGCCGATTTGCTGGGCGGCAAGGTAGTGATGCAGCAACTGCGTATGCCGCAACACGATCCGGCATTAGTGCGGGTGCAGAATATCTCGTCCAGCGAGTTGATTAGCGCGGTTAATCCCAAACAGTTTGCCATGTCCGGCCCGGTCAGCGGCGCATTGCCGCTCTGGTTAAACAATGAAAAATGGATTATCAAAGACGGCTGGTTGACCAACCCTGGGCCGATGACGTTGCGCATCGATAAAGACACGGCGGATGCGGTGGTCAAAGACAATATGGCGGCCGGTGCGGCGATAAACTGGCTGCGTTATATGGAAATCACCCATTCCTGGACGAAAATAAATCTTGATAACCTTGGCGTATTAACCATGCAGGCAGCCGTCACCGGCAATAGCCGGGTAGATGGCAAAGTCGGGACGGTGAATTTGAATTACACCCATGAAGAAAACGTCTTTACGTTATGGCGCAGTTTGCGTTTTGGCGACAATTTACAGGCATGGCTTGAGCAAAATGCAGCGCTGCCAGAAACCCATTGCCTGGAAGGCAAGGAATGTGAGGAACAACAATGAAAACTATTGCGGCCATGCTGGGACTGCTGGCGTCATCTTTGCTGGTAGGTTGCACCCCGCGTATTGAAGTCGCGGCGCCGAAAGAGCCCATCACCATCAATATGAACGTCAAAATCGAGCATGAGATCCATATTAAAGTCGATAAAGACGTCGAGAGCCTGTTGAAATCACGCAGTGATTTATTCTGAGGTGACGATGAAAAAAACGCTTAAAGTGACCCTGTTGCTCCTGAGTTTACTGAGCGCCAATGCGTTTGCGCTGACCCTGAATGAAGCCAGAACCCAGGGGCGGGTGGGTGAAACGCTCAATGGCTACCTTGTGGCATTGCAAACCGATGCTGAGACCCAGACGCTGGTGAGTGAGATAAACAAGGCGCGTAGCGCCAGCTACCAGCAACTGGCTGAGAGTAACAATATTCCTGTTGATGAAGTGGCAAAAATGGCCGGACAAAAACTGGTGGCGCGCGCTAAACCGGGGGAGTACGTCCAGGGCATTAACGGGAAGTGGTTGAAAAAGTAATCAACATATGTTTATTAAATCTCATTTTGAAATAATGGCCAGTATCAGGCAGGTAATGGTTAATTAATCCACTATAATTGCATCAATAAATTATCAAGGAGTGATGATGACGCTTTATCAGATAAAGCCTGCTTTCCAGGCGCTTTTACGCCCGCTCATGTTCTGGTTAGATAAAAAAAGCGTCACCGCCAATCACGTCACACTGGCCGCGATGGCGCTTTCTTTTATCACTGGTGCTGTGCTGTTTATCTTCCCCGAACCTAAACTTTTCATTCTTTTACCCATCGTTTTATTTATACGCATGGCGCTCAATGCGCTGGACGGCATGCTGGCGCGTGAATGTAACCAACAATCCCGCTTGGGCGCTATTCTCAATGAAACCGGGGATATTCTCTCCGATCTCGCGTTGTATCTGCCGTTTATGCTGCTTTCCGGCAGTAATGCGCTGCTGGTACTGGTTATGCTGTTTTGTGCTTTGATGACGGAATTCTGCGGTGTGCTGGCGCAAACCATCAATGGCGTGCGCAGCTATGCCGGACCGTTCGGCAAAAGCGACAGGGCGCTGGTGTTCGGTACATGGGGGCTGGTGCTGGCGCTGTGGCCGCAGGTGGCGCAGTGGAATAACGTTATTTGGGGCATTGCCACGCTATTGCTGCTGTGGACTATCGTTAACCGCTGTAAGAGCGCATTACGTGACGAGGGGGCGAAATGATGCTGCTGGAAAAATCGCTGGCGGTGATTTTTGCCCTGCTGGTGATAGCGACACTGGCAAACGGTCTGCTGGTGTGGCGTCGACCGGGTAAAGACTGGCGTGAGCTGACGCTGCGTATTCGCACCTGGTGGGTGATCATTGTACTGTTTTCACTGGCTATCTTAAGCCCGCCCTGGCTGGCGTTGACCTTCTTCGCGCTGGTGAGCTTTATGGCGTTAAAAGAGTTTTTAACGCTGGCCCCATCGCGCCAGACCGACCGTATGCCGCTGTTGTGGATGTTTATTGCGATCCCCATTAACTACTGGCTGATTGGTATCAACTGGTACGGCATGTTCGTGGTGTTTATTCCGGTGTATGCGTTCTTATTCTTGCCGGTGCGCATGGTGATTGCTGGCGATACGCAGGGATTTTTACGCTACGCCTCCCAGCATCACTGGAGCTTGATGACCACCGTGTTTGCGTTCAGCCACGTGGCGTTTTTGCTGGTGCTCCCTGATGACGGCAAGCAGACCGGGGCACTGCTGGTGCTGTTCCTCGTCGGCTTAACGGAATTCAACGATATTGCCCAGTACCTGTGGGGAAAATCAATGGGCCGTATCAAGGTGATCCCCAAGGTAAGCCCCAATAAGACCCTGGCGGGACTGGTTGGCGGCGTGGTAACCACCACGCTTGCGGCGGCGGTGCTGGGCCCGCTCATGACACCGTTAAGCATACCGATGGCGATGCTGGCAGGGCTTATTATCGGCATCAGCGGCTTCTGTGGCGATGTGGTGATGTCGGCCATTAAGCGCGATATTGGCGTGAAAGACAGCGGTACACTGCTGCCAGGTCACGGCGGTATTCTCGACCGGCTGGACTCGCTGATCTTCACCGCCCCGGTATTTTTCCACTTCATTCGCTATTTTTACTATTAACGTATGATCAACACATTGCTACGAACGCTGTTTACGCTGTGCATCGTCTGGCCGGTAATTTGGCTGTGGCTTGGGCTGCGCGTCAGGCACCGGGATCGCTTGCCGCAGCAGGGGCCGGCGATTGTGGTCGCAAATCACAACAGTCATATGGATGTTTTTGCGCTGCTGTCGCTGTTTGCGCTGCGCCGTCAGGGGGCCATCCATCCGGTGGCCGCCGCTGACTATTTTCTGCGTAATAAATGGATGGCCTGGTTTGCGCTTAATATTCTCAACATTATTCCGATTACGCGTAAGGGCGGCGAAGCTGACCCGCTGGCACAGTGTGAACAGGCCTTACGCGACGGCAAGATCTTGATCCTTTTCCCTGAAGGTACCCGCGGCGAACCGGGAATACTGGCACCACTGAAATCCGGCATCTGGCACCTCAGTCAGCGTATGCCGTCGGTACCGATTATTCCCGTCTGGCTGCGCGGAACGGAACACGTGATGGCGAAGGGGAATCGTATTCCTCTGCCGCTGTTTATTGACGTCAACATTGGCAGACCGTTGGTCGCGCAGAGCGATAAGCGCGTTTTTATGGACGATCTCAGACAGCAGCTGGTGCTGCTACAGCAACAAACTACAGGACCGCACCCTCATGACTAACATTCGAGTGCCCGATGAACGTCCATTTTTGACCAGCGACAACACCGCGCTGTTTTTCCGCCACTGGCCGGCATTAGCAGCAGGTCCTGTGCCAAAAGTGATTGTCCTGTTTCATCGCGGACACGAACATTCCGGGCGTTTGCAACACATTGTCGATGAGCTTGCGATGCCGGACACCGCGTTCTATGCCTGGGATGCGCGCGGCCACGGGCAGTCGCCAGGACCGCGCGGATATAGCCCGTCGCTTGCACGTTCGGTGCAGGATGTCGACGAGTTCGTGCGCTTTGCCGCTGCTGACAGCCAGGCTGCAATGGAAGATGTGGTGGTGGTGGCGCAAAGCGTGGGTGCGGTGCTGGCAGCGACCTGGGCTCATGATTATGCGCCTTCCATTCGTGGGCTGGTGCTGGCGTCCCCGGCGTTCAAAGTCAAACTGTACGTACCGTTTGCCCGTCCGGGGCTGGCCTTAATGCATCGCCTGCGCGGCCTGTTTTTCGTCAACTCCTACGTCAAGGGCAAATACCTGACGCACGATCCTGAGCGCGTGGCGAGTTTCAACCAGGATAAACAGATCACCCGGGCGATTGCGGTGAACATCCTGCTCGATCTCTATAAAACGGCGGAGCGTATTGTCAGCGATGCCAGCGCCATTACTCTGCCTGTACAGCTGTTGGTTTCCGGGGATGATTTTGTGGTCCATCGCCAGCCGCAAATTGATTTTTACCAACGCCTCAGAAGCCCACTCAAGGAACTGCACGTGTTGCCGGGCTTTTATCACGACACACTGGGTGAAAAAGACCGGCATCTGGCGTTCGACAAAATGCGTGATTTTATCGACACGCTGTACGCGATGCCGCCGCAGCGCTTTGACTACCGTAATGAAGACCGCTGGAGCCCCGGAGCAGATAGCTGGCGGCTGCTTAGTGGCGGACCTGCGCCGTATTCGCTTGACGATATTGCCTATCGTGGCCTGCGCTATGGGATGAAATTACTCGGGACGCAATCAACGGGCGTGCGTCTGGGGTTTGAGACCGGTTTTGATTCGGGTAGTACGTTGGATTATGTTTATCGCAACCAGCCTCAGGGCAGCAGCGCGCTGGGTCGGCTGATTGACAAAAACTACCTGAACAGCGTGGGCTGGAAGGGGATCCGCCAGCGCAAGGTTCATTTGCAGATGCTGATCCGCCAGGCGGTGGCGCAACTGGCAGAGCAAGGAACCGCAGTGCATGTAGTGGATATCGCGGCCGGACACGGGCGCTATGTGCTTGACGCACTGGAAGGCGAAGCGGCGGTCAACTCGATTTTGCTGCGCGATTACAGCGAACTGAATGTTAAGAAAGGCAGTGAGATGATCGCCAGCCGCGGTATGGCTGAAATTGCCCGCTTCGAGCAGGGCGATGCCTTCAACCGCGAACAGCTGGCGTCGCTGGAACCGCGTCCCACATTAGGTATTGTTTCTGGGTTATATGAACTCTTCCCTGAAAATACGCTGGTACGTAATTCGCTCGCCGGGCTGGCTGACGCGATTGCCCCTGGAGGCGTGCTGATCTACACCGGGCAGCCCTGGCATCCGCAGTTAAAAACCATCGCCTGGTCGTTGACCAGCCACAAAGACGGCAAAGCCTGGGTGATGCGCGTGCGTACGCAAGGGGAAATGGATGCGCTGGTGCGTGAAGCCGGGTTTGATAAGTGCACGCAGCTGATTGATGAGTGGGGGATTTTCACTGTCTCGCTGGCGGTGCGCCGTGGGGGCTGAACGCCGTAAGGTGATGGTACAGGCGGTGGGCTGGCTAATGCTGCTGGCGCCTTTTTTCTTTCTTACCTATGGCAAGGTCAATCAGTTTACTGCCTGGCAGGACACGCAGCATGACAATGTGGGCAGCATCGTGTTTGGCTGGGAGTCCGCCATTCCCTTTCTTCCGTGGACTATTCTGCCGTACTGGAGTCTGGATCTGTTTTACGGATTGTCACTGTTTGTCTGCACCACGCGCGTTGAACAGCGGCGGCTGGTGCTGCGTCTGTTCCTGGCGTCGGTGATTGCCTGCGTCGGTTTTTTGCTGTTTCCACTCCAGTTTAGCTTTACGCGCCCGGAGGTCAGCGGCGCGGCAGGCTGGCTGTTTGCTCAGCTTGAACAGTTCGACTTGCCGTATAACCAGTCCCCGTCGCTGCATATTATTCTCTGCTGGCTGCTGTGGCGGCATTTCAGTCATCACCTCAGTGGGGGTTGGCGCAGGTTATGTGACGGTTGGTTCTTGCTGATCGCCGTGTCGGTACTCACCACCTGGCAGCATCATTTTATCGATATCATTACCGGGCTGGCGGCAGGTATGTTGATTGACTGGATGGTGCCGGAAAAACGTTGCTGGCGCTGGCGCAAACCGGATGCGGCGCGCTTAAGGCTGATGCGTCGTTATTTGTCGGGTGCCGCGTTATGCACTATTGCCAGCGTATGGCTAACGCCCTGGCTGCTGTGGCCTGCTATATCGTTGCTGATGGTGAGCTATGGCTACGGCGGATTCGGCGCGGCGACCACGGGCAAAGATGAACAAGGGCGACTGCCGCCTGCCGTGTACGGGCTGACGCTGCCCTGGCGAGTAGGGATGTGGCTGTCGATGCGCGGATTTACCCGCCGTCTGCCACCGCTGAGCAACATTACCGCTGGCGTCTATCTCGGTAGTTTTCCACGCCGCATACCTGAACAAAACGCGGTACTTGACCTGACCTTTGAATTTGCGCGCGGGCATGCTACTTCCATGCGCGCCTACGCTTGCGTCCCGATGCTGGATCTGGTGATCCCGAGCGACGCCGAGTTACAACAGGCGGTAGACCGGCTGGAAACGCTACATAAAGAGCAGGGGACCGTACTGGTACACTGCGCGCTGGGGCTGTCGCGCAGTGCGATGGTGGTTGCGGCGTGGTTGTTGCAATGCGGCCATGTGGCAACCGTTGAGCAGGCGGTGGCGTATATTCGCGAACGTCGGGCGCAGGTGGTGCTGACGGATAAACATCTGGAGAGGCTGCAGCAATGGCAACAGAAAGTGACGGTGTAACGAATGATGAGGCGCTGCACCGCGATTTGCTACGACACACGCTGGAAAGCTGGCGTTTCATCCTGCTTTTTAGCGTCCCACCCATGGTGTGGGCGATCGTTGTCGCACCGTCGGGGGGGCTACGTGCGGTTATCGCGCTGTTGTGCGCCATTGTCTGGTTTGGCTGCTGGCGCCTGTGGCTTGATGCCCGCTACTTTTCGCTGCTCAATGTGCAAAACAACGTGCAGGCCGGAGAGGCACTCTTTGCCATCTGGCAGCGCGACAAGCTGAGGACGCTGAGCCTGACCGAGCGCCAGGCGGGGGCATTGGCGCAGTTTCGGCGTACGCTTTATTGGGTTGCTGCGCTGTGGGCGGCCTGGTTGATGATGCTGGTGTAGCGTTTTCGCCAGCGCAATAGTTGCCACACTAGACGGTGTTGATGCTGATATATTCCCTCTCCTGTGTCTCCTGGAGTGAAAACATGTGGCTTCTCAAGTGGTATGTCTGGAATCGTTGGCTGTTCAAACTGTTAAGCCGGGATGTTGCGGAGCCTGAACAATTTTTGTGCCATTGCTGGGAAGAGAATCTGGCGAAATGCCGGGAGTATTCGATAATCTGGCGTGATATCAATCGTATTCACGGCAAGCAGATGCGGATGCGGGCAAAGAAGTAAAATTGGTGTGGGTTAAAAACCCTCCCACCGGATGGTGAGAGGGTGAATTATCAGGCAGCGACGACGCTATCGATGGCGGCTTTGGCGTCAGACTGTGCTTTGGTCGCCACTTCCGGACCGTACGCGATACCTTCTGCGAACACGAAGTTCACATCGGTGATGCCGATAAAGCCCAGGAAGGTCGACAGATATGGGGTAACCAGGTCAGTCGGCGTATCTTTATGGATACCGCCACGGCTGGTGACAATAACTGCACGTTTACCGGTCACCAGACCTTCCGGCCCTTTCTCGGTGTAACGGAAGGTTACGCCAGCACGCGCAATCAGATCGAAATAGTTTTTCAACTGCGTCGGGATGTTGAAGTTATACATCGGCGCGGCGATCACAATCACGTCATGGGCTTTCAGCTCAGCAATCAGCTCATCAGACAGCGCCAGTGCTTCCTGTTGACGCGGCGTCAGCGGCGTATCGCTCGGGCGCATTGCACCTACCAGTTCGCCGTCCAGTACCGGAACAGGATTTGCCGCCAGGTCACGGATGGTGATGTCGTCAGCAGAGTGCTTTTCACGCCACTGTTCAACAAAATAATCAGACAACTGACCAGACTGAGAGTACCCTGCCAGAATACTGGATTTAAGAACTAATACCTTGCTCATGGGTGTTTCCTTTTATGTGTTTGAAGGGGATGTGCCCCGTTGCTTGTTGACACTTTATTCACAATCCTGCCGCAGTGATAGCGCAATATATCGAATCCTATGTTCGAAATTATTGAACAACACATGAAAAGCGCCGATGTGGTACTCTATACCTATCATCTTAAAGAGATTTAACCCGGCAGAGCACTGCCCTCTAACGCTATGACAGAACAACAAAAAATAACCTTCAACATGCTACAGCAGCAGCTGGAATCACTGATGCTGCGCGACAAACAGCGTTTCTCCCGCCGCCTGCACGGCGTGAAGAAGGTTAAAAATCCTGATGCACAACAGGCCATTTACCAGGAGATGGCAAAAGAGATTGAACAGGCTGCCGGTAAAGTTGTGCTGCGTGAAGCGGCACGACCGGACATTACCTACCCGGAAAACTTGCCTGTTAGCCAGAAAAAACAAGACATCCTGGACGCGGTTCGCGACCATCAGGTGGTGATTGTTGCCGGGGAAACCGGCTCCGGTAAAACCACCCAGTTACCGAAAATCTGTATGGAGCTGGGGCGTGGGGTGAAGGGGCTTATCGGCCATACCCAGCCGCGTCGACTGGCGGCGCGTACCGTAGCTAACCGTATCGCCGAAGAGCTGCAAACTGAGCCGGGCGGCTGCATCGGGTATAAAGTGCGTTTCAGCGACCATGTTAGCGATAACACCATGGTTAAGCTGATGACGGACGGTATCCTGCTGGCGGAGATCCAGCAGGATCGCATGCTGATGCAGTACGACACCATCATCATCGATGAAGCCCACGAGCGCAGCCTGAACATCGATTTTCTGCTCGGCTATCTGAAAGAGCTGCTGCCGCGTCGCCCGGATCTGAAAGTCATTATCACCTCGGCGACCATCGACCCTGAGCGTTTTTCAAAGCATTTCAATAACGCGCCAATTATCGAAGTCTCCGGTCGAACGTACCCGGTGGAAGTGCGCTACCGTCCGATTGTTGAAGATGCGGACGACACCGAGCGCGATCAGCTGCAGGCGATTTTTGACGCGGTGGATGAACTGGGACGTGAAAGCCAGGGCGATATTCTGATCTTCATGAGTGGCGAGCGTGAGATCCGCGACACCGCCGATGCGCTGAATAAGCTGGATTTACGCCACACCGAAGTGTTGCCGTTGTATGCGCGACTCTCCAACAGCGAGCAGAACCGCGTGTTCCAGTCGCACAGCGGACGCCGTATTGTGCTGGCGACCAACGTGGCGGAAACCTCACTGACCGTGCCGGGGATCAAGTACGTCATTGACCCGGGTACCGCGCGTATCAGCCGCTATAGCTTCCGCACCAAAGTTCAACGCTTGCCCATTGAACCGGTATCGCAGGCCTCCGCCAACCAGCGTAAAGGCCGCTGCGGACGCGTATCGGAAGGGATCTGTATTCGTTTGTATTCCGAAGACGACTTCCTGTCGCGCCCGGAATTTACCGATCCGGAAATTTTGCGTACCAACCTGGCCTCCGTCATTTTGCAAATGACCGCGCTGGGGCTGGGCGATATCGCCGCGTTCCCGTTTGTGGAAGCGCCGGATAAACGCAATATTCAGGACGGTGTGCGCCTGCTGGAAGAGCTGGGCGCAATCACCACTGATGAACAGCAAACCGCATATAAACTCACGCCGTTGGGCCGCCAGCTCAGTCAGTTACCGGTGGACCCGCGTCTGGCGCGGATGGTGCTGGAAGCGCAGAAGCATGGCTGCGTGCGTGAGGCGATGATTATTACCTCGGCGCTGTCCATTCAGGATCCGCGTGAGCGTCCGATGGACAAACAGCAGGCGTCTGACGAAAAACACCGTCGATTCCACGACAAAGAGTCCGACTTCCTCGCCTTTGTGAACTTGTGGAATTACCTTGGCGAGCAGCAAAAAGCGCTGTCGTCGAATCAGTTCCGCCGCCAGTGTAAACTCGATTTCCTCAACTATCTGCGCGTGCGTGAATGGCAGGATGTTTACACCCAGCTACGTCAGGTGGTGAAAGAGTTAGGGATCCCGGTTAACAGCGAGCCTGCTGAGTATCGGGAGATCCACGTCGCGCTGCTGACCGGTTTACTGTCGCATATCGGGATGAAAGATGCCGATAAGCAGGAATTTACCGGCGCGCGTAACGCTCGTTTTTCGATCTTCCCCGGCTCCGGTTTGTTCAAAAAACCGCCGAAGTGGACGATGGTGGCAGAACTGGTGGAAACCAGCCGACTGTGGGGACGTATTGCCGCGCGTATTGACCCTGAGTGGGTGGAGCCGGTTGCCCAGCATTTGATCAAACGCTCGTACAGTGAACCGCACTGGGAGCGCGCGCAGGGTGCGGTGATGGCGACAGAAAAAGTCACCGTCTACGGGCTGCCGATTGTCGCTGCGCGTAAAGTCAACTACAGCCTGATAGACCCTGCGCTGTCACGCGAACTGTTTATCCGTCACGCGCTGGTGGAAGGCGACTGGCAGACCCGGCATGCGTTTTTCCGCGACAACCTGAAGCTGCGGGCGGAAGTGGAAGAGTTAGAACACAAATCACGCCGCCGCGATATCCTGGTCGATGATGAAACGCTGTTTGAATTTTACGACCAGCGCATCAGTCATGATGTGGTTTCTGCCCGCCATTTTGATAGCTGGTGGAAAAAGGTCAGCCGTGAAACGCCGGACCTGCTCAACTTTGAAAAGAGCATGCTCATCAAAGAAGGCGCGGAAAAAATCAGCAAGCTGGATTACCCGAACTTCTGGCATCAGGGCAATCTCAAGCTACGACTGAGCTATCAGTTTGAACCCGGCGCTGACGCCGACGGTGTCACCGTACATATTCCGCTGCCGCTGTTAAACCAGGTCGAAGAGTCCGGGTTTGAATGGCAAATTCCGGGGCTGCGTCGTGAACTGGTGATCGCCTTGATTAAATCGCTGCCGAAGCCGGTGCGACGCAACTTTGTGCCAGCGCCAAACTATGCGGAAGCGTTTTTAGGCCGCGTAACGCCGCTGGAACTGCCGTTGCTGGACTCGCTGGAGCGCGAACTGCGCCGGATGACTGGCGTTACCGTTGACCGCGACGACTGGCACTGGGATCAGGTGCCCGATCACCTGAAAATCACCTTCAGGGTGGTGGATGATAAAAACAAGAAGCTGCAGGAAGGTCGTTCGCTGCAGGCGTTGAAAGACACGCTGAAAGGCAAAGTGCAGGAAACGCTGTCGGCGGTGGCGGATGACGGCATCGAACAGAGCGGGCTGCACATCTGGAGCTTCGGCCAGTTGCCGGAAAGCTACGAGCAAAAACGCGGTAACTATAAAGTCAAAGCGTGGCCCGCGCTGGTGGATGAACGCGACAGCGTGGCTATCAAATTGTTTGATAATCCGCTGGAACAACAGCAGGCTATGTGGAGCGGGTTACGCCGTCTGCTGCTGCTGAATATTCCGTCGCCCATCAAGTATCTGCACGAGAAGTTGCCGAATAAAGCCAAGCTGGGGCTGTACTTTAACCCGTACGGCAAAGTGCTGGATTTGATTGATGACTGTATTTCTTGTGGTGTGGATCGATTAATCGACGCCAACGGCGGCCCGGTGTGGACGGAAGAGGGCTTTGCGGCGCTGCACGAAAAAGTGCGCGCCGAACTGAACGACACCGTGGTGGAGATTGCCAAGCAGGTCGAACAGATCCTGACGGCGGTGTTCAATATCAATAAACGCCTGAAAGGCCGCGTGGACATGACCATGGCGCTGGGGCTTTCGGATATCAAAGCGCAAATGGGCGGACTGGTTTACCGTGGATTCGTTACCGGCAACGGCTTCAAACGCTTGGGCGATACGCTGCGTTATTTGCAGGCTATCGAGAAACGTCTGGAGAAACTGGCCATCGATCCGCACCGCGATCGTGCGCAGATGCTGAAAGTGGACAGCGTGCAGCAGGCCTGGCAGCAGTGGTTCAATAAACTGCCGCCCGCGCGTCGCGAAGATGACGATGTCAAAGAGATCCGCTGGATGATAGAAGAACTGCGCGTCAGCTACTTTGCCCAGCAGCTTGGTACGCCGTATCCGATTTCGGATAAGCGTATCCTGCAGGCGATGGATCAGATTACGGGTTAACGCGTGGTGGGGCTGTAGGCCGGATAAGGCGACGCCGCCATCCGGCGATATACGGTGCAGTGCCTGATGGTGCTGCACTTATCAGGCTTACTGAACCCGGTAAAGAATAAACACCAGGAGTCATGAACATGAGACAGTTTCCGCCACTCTCCGCCAGCACCCTTACGGCGATTAACACCGTGGGGCAATGGCTGGCGCAGAATGATTTCGCCGAAAATATCACGGTTCAGGCTGATTGCGTGATTCTGGCCGGGAATGCGGTGATCCCGACCATCGACGCGGCGTGTCGGATTGCGAAAGAACAACAGGTTCCGTTGCTGATTAGTGGCGGTATCGGTCATTCCACGACCTTTCTGTACGCCGCCATCGCGCAGCACCCACGCTATAACACCCTGCGTACCGCCAGACGCGCAGAAGCGGCGATCCTTGCCGATATCGCACACCAGTTCTGGCACATTCCCGGTGAGACGATTTGGGTGGAGGACCAATCCACCAACTGTGGGGAGAATGCCCGCTTTAGCTGTGCGTTACTGCGTCAGGCAACCCAGACCATGGAAACCGTGATTGTGGTGCAGGACCCCACCATGCAGCGCCGCACCATGGCGACTTTTGAGCGCGTCACGCGTGACGATCCGCAGGCGCCGCGCTGGCTCAGCTTCCCTGGTTTTGTCCCTGCGTTAACGCTACAGGGCGACGGCGTGGATTTCGCACCAACCGCTGAAGGTCTGTGGTCGGTGGACCGCTACCTGTCTCTTATTACCGGTGAGCTTCCGCGTCTGCGTGATGATGAAACTGGCTATGGACCCCGTGGTCGCGATTTTATTACGCATGTGGATATTCCGCCGACCGTCGAACAAGCAGGGTTACATCTGCAACGCGATGCCGCGCTGATTGACTTCCTGAACAGCCGCTCTCTGTAATCTCTGCTGCCCGTTTGTCGCTTTTTTTGTGCAAACGGGCATTCATCCCGCCGGTTTTTTCTCGTCACCACGACGTTGCTTGACGCTTTTATGAAGCGGCTCACAGAACCACCATCGCAGTGGCAATGTGTTATGCATGATTGATATTAATTAACAATAGTTTTACTTGTTAAAAACAAATCAATCACAGGAGCAACGCATGTCAGTACCCGTACAACATCCTATGTATATCGATGGGCAGTTCGTGACCTGGCACGATGACGCCTGGATTGATGTCGTCAATCCGGCGACGGAAGAGGTCATTTCCCGTATTCCTGATGGACGTGCTGAGGATGCGCGCAAAGCGATTGACGCAGCGCATCGCGCCCAGCCTGAGTGGGAGGCGCTGCCCGCCATTGAACGCGCCAGCTGGCTACGCAAGATTTCCGCCGGGATCCGTGAGCGAGCTGGTGAAATTAGCGCGCTTATCGTGGCGGAAGGCGGCAAAATCCAGCAACTGGCGGATGTTGAAGTCGCGTTTACCGCCGACTATATCGATTACATGGCGGAGTGGGCTCGCCGCTATGAAGGCGAGATCCTGCAAAGCGATCGTCCGGGCGAGAACATCCTGCTGTTTAAACGCGCCCTTGGCGTAACCACGGGCATTCTGCCGTGGAACTTCCCGTTTTTCTTGATTGCCCGTAAGCTGGCTCCCGCCTTGCTGACCGGGAATACCATTGTCATTAAGCCAAGCGAGTTTACGCCGAACAACGCTATCGCTTTTGCCAAAATTGTCGATGACATCGGCCTGCCGCGCGGGGTGTTTAACCTGGTGCTCGGACGGGGAGAAACGGTGGGTCAGGAGTTGGCCGGGAACCCGAAAGTGGCGATGGTCAGCATGACCGGCAGCGTAGTGGCCGGTGAGAAAATTATGACAGCGGCGGCGAAAAATATCACCAAAGTGTGCCTGGAGTTGGGCGGTAAAGCCCCGGCTATCGTGATGGATGATGCGGACCTCGAGCTGGCCGTGAAGGCGATTGTCGATTCCCGCGTGATTAATACCGGGCAGGTGTGTAACTGCGCCGAGCGCGTGTATGTCCAGAAGGGGATTTACGATCAGTTTGTTAATCGCCTGGGCGAGGCGATGAAAGCGGTGCAGTTTGGCAATCCTGCGGAACGTAAGGACATTGCGATGGGGCCGTTGATTAACGCCGCGGCGCGGGAGCGTGTGGAGCAGAAAGTTGCGCGTGCGGTGCAGGAAGGGGCCCGCGTGGCGCTGGGGGGCAAAGCGGTTGAGGGGAAAGGGTATTACTACCCGCCAACGTTATTGCTGGATGTGCGCCAGGAGATGGCGATTATGCACGAAGAAACCTTTGGCCCGGTGCTGCCAGTGGTGTCGTTTGACGCCCTGGATGAGGCGATTGCGATGGCTAACGACAGCGACTACGGTCTGACCTCATCGATTTACACGCAAAACCTGAACACGGCGATGAAGGCGATTAAAGGGCTGAAATTCGGCGAAACCTATATCAACCGTGAAAACTTCGAAGCGATGCAGGGCTTCCACGCAGGCTGGCGCAAGTCCGGTATCGGCGGGGCAGATGGCAAGCACGGTCTGAACGAGTACCTGCAAACGCAGGTGGTTTATCTGCAATCCTGATATTTTTGCCGGGTTGGTTTAGCGACCTACCCGGCATAATCATTACACCTTGCTGGCTATCCAGTTCATCATCATCTCCGGCCAGATGGCCAGCGGCAGTCCTTGCGTATCACGAATGCCGAACCCATGCTTGCCCCGTTCAAACAGATGCATTTCAACCGGTACGCCGAGCTTGCGCAGCGCAGTAAACAAGACCAGGCTGTTCTCGACTTTGACCGCTGGATCGTCAATCGCATGCAGCAGGAAGGCGGGCGGCGTGGTGTCATCCGCTCTTTCTTCCAGGGAGTAGTGGTGAATGTCTTGCTCTGCGGGCGCGGCGCCAACCAGCTCAAGACGTGAGCCCGGATGGGCGACACCTTCCCGCAGGCTAATCACCGGATAAACCAGCGCCATGAAAGCAGGGCGAGTGGGCTGTTCATCAATGCTATCCATCGGCGCATACACCGATTCTGCAAAGCGGGTTCCCAGGCTGGCGGCGACGTGCCCCCCGGAGGAAAACCCCAGTACGCCGAGACGGAGCGGATCGATTTTCCACTGCTGTGCGTTGGCGCGAATGTAGCGGATGGCGCGCTGGGCATCGGCCAGCGGTGCGTTTGATGCTTCCTCGTGACCGTCTCCCGGCATGCGATAGGTCATCACAAACAGGGTATAGCCACGCGCGGTAAAGAACGGTGCCAGCGCGCTGCCTTCTTTATCCATCACAACGCGACGATAAGAACCGCCAGGGGTGACCAGGATCCCCACGCCGTTCGGTTTGGCGGGGGCGTAGACGGTAATTTCAGGGGCGCGAATGCCGGTTACCGCGCGGTCGTAGTCTGACGTTCCGGTGTGCCGGGGTTCAGGCGTAAATACCGCATCGCTATTTTTTGCTCCGGGGGCTTCGCCCTGCGGCCATATCGGGTAGGTGGTCGCGTGGGCAACGGCTTGCGCCATCATATTCTCTAATGTTTCACGGCTCAGTGCTTCCATTACGTTGCTCCCTCAGTGGCAAAGGGTAGCTATAACATAATTAATACATTGAAAACGGGGAACGATTCACAACGTCTTGAATTCGCGAGAAATAAAAAGGGGTATACGTTATTCCACCTCATGCCTGGACGCGTGGGCACCTTCCAGCTGTTCCTGTTTGCGAAATGCACTGGGTGACAGACCTACCGCACGATGAAAATCCCGTGAGAAATGCAGCGGATCGTTGTATCCCACCTGAACCGCAATTCGGCTGATACTTTCCTGAGTTTCCACCAGTAAGCGTCGTGCCTGGGACAGACGATAATTCTTCAGCCATTTGAGCGGGCTTTGATTAAACGTTGCCTGGAATAAGCGAAAAAGCTGCGACTTACTCACCTGACAATAATGCATAAACTTTTCGATATCCCACTCATCGTTGTAATGACTGTGGATTTGGTACAGCAGTTTGCCCAGCCCCCGATGGGTGATCACCTGTGACTGCGCGGCGTCGTGGCTCCGGTTTTCCAGCAGGGTAAAAATCAGCTGGCTGCACAGCATATCGCAGTAAGCGTCGGTCACCAGGGTGTAGCTGTTCATACGAGCAAAAATATGGTGATAAATTTCAACAACTTTTTCTGGATCCGCAAACTGGAATACTGGGCGCTGAGGGACATCCATTATCTGCATGATATTATTCAATTTCGATCCCTCTATTCGCAGCCAGAGGATCTCCCATGGGTCGCCTTTATCGGGGAAATGTTCGTGCGGCCAGCGTACTGGCAGCCAGGCCAGTTGCCCCTGACTCACTGGATATAACCGATCCTCAATACGAATAAAACCCGCACCGCGCAGGCAAAAGATCAACTCATGGCCGACGACCGACTGGCGATGAACGCGGAAATCTGCGGCAGTATCTATATGGCCGGCGCGTAAAATTCGATAGTTAATCAAGGGTGAAAACTCATCGGAGCCACGATACCAGTTGGCAATTATGCGGGTCCGTTGTTTTTGCGTGGGCATGGCTGGCCTTTGGCATTGTGTTTTTGATGCGTCCGTTGTACTCACCATGGTGGCACTTTTTCCCAGCCAGCATGTCTTTTACATGAACAATTTTTGAACTCACTCACATTTCCATTGACATGAAAATTTCATCCATGTTTCAGGGAATCCTGCCCATCACGCTTATCGTCAGCCCCGGCTAAAGTAACGTCATCTTCACTGTGTTCTTACAATTTTTTTACTTACCACACAGGAGCTGTCCATGATTGATTTTAACGACCCGCGTCAGATCGCAAAGGCGATTCAGTACACCAACGTCAACCCGGATTTGACGCGTGAAGGGGTGATTCAACATCTGGAAACCTGCATGCAGTACCAGTTTGATGCCGCCATGATTGCACCTTGCTGGGTGGCTCTTGCAAAAGAGATACTGAAAGGAAGCGGCGTGCGCGTGGCGACGACCGTTAATTTCCCGATGGCTAACGATACGACGGCAATGAAAGTGGCGGTGGTGCGCGAACTGGCGAAGCAGGGCGCGGATGAGTTCGACTTCCCGCCGAATCCTGGCTATTTGCTGGGCGGCCAGGACGATCTCTATTTTGATGAGTTGAAGACCGTGACCCATGTGGCCCATGACCTCGGTATGAAGGTGAAAGCCATGCTGGAGTTTGGATTTATTACCGAAGAGGCATTGAAAATCAAAGCAACACGCTATGCTTTCGAAGCTGGTATTGACTGGGTGAAGCAGTCCAGCGGTTGGGGTAAGGGGGGGTGTGAAGCGACGGTAGAAGATGTCCAGCTTCTCAAAGCCCATATTCAGTTACCGTGTCGGGTAAAAGTATCCGGTAAGGTCAATACCCTGGAAAAAATGAAAACGATGTTCGAAGCCGGGGCGGAACTGGTCGGCACCAGTTCCGGACCTGAACTGGTAAAAGGTCTGACAGGGGATATTAACGCTTATTAACGTATGGCCGTCGCAGCCTGGCTGCGATGGCGCATTGTTATGCCATTGTCAGGTGAAAAGGAGAATGACTGATGAGTATTTTTATCCTTGGTAGCTATGCCAAAGCGCTGGTCATGACGGCTGAACGTATTCCGCTGGCGGGCGAGACATTAATCGGCACCGACTTCCGCCAGACCTGGGGTGGAAAGGGGTCGGATATGGCCGTACAGGCGGCCCGACTCGGAGCCCACGTGGCCTATGCAGGTGTGGTCGGCGACGATACGTTTGGCCATGAATTCGTCGCGTTAATGCGTGAAGAAGGCGTCAATATTGAGGCGCTGACCTTAACGCCCGAGCTGCCCACCGGCGCTGGATTGATCATTAAAGATAATCAGGCCCGTAACGTGATCGTCGTGGATATGGGGGCCAATAAGCTTTTCACTCCGGCGCGGGTGGACGAAGCGCAAGTGCAAATGGCGCAGAGTAAAGTTGTGCTGGCACAACTGGAAATCCCGCTAGAAACCGCACTCTATGGCCTGACACTCGCCAAACAGCTTGGAAAGATTACCATTTTGAATCCGGCGCCCGCCTGTGACCTGCGCGGCGTGAATCTTCGCCATATCGATTACCTGACGCCGAATGAAACCGAAGCGCGCGTTGCGCTAGGACTGGCTCCGGACGATGGGCGCAGTAACCGTGAAATTGCCGATCTGTTGTTGGAAACCGGCTGCAGCCATGTGGTGATGACGCTGGGGGATGCCGGTAGCGCGGTGTTTACCCGTACCGACACCCTGAAAATCCCGTCCTGCAAGGTCGACGTGGTGGACAGTAACGGCGCGGGTGACAGCTTTAACGCCGGGTTGGCAGTCGCCTTAAGCGAAGGTCAACTTATTGATAAAGCCGCATATTTCGCCAATGCCACCGCCGCACTGTGCTGCTGTGACTGGGAAACGGTCCCTTCCTACAAAACACGCAAAGACGTTGAAGATTTTCTCGGTTGTTAATTATAAAAATTCCATTCGGAGAGATAACAATGAGACCTGAACGTATCCTACATCCTCAACTGGCAGCAGCGCTGTCTACCCTGGGCCACACCGATATTATTCTGGTGACCGATGCTGGTTTCCCGATCCCGGCGAACGCTAACCGTATCGATCTTGGTTTTTGGCCAGGTATCCCGGACGTGACGGATATTCTCCGCGTCCTGCGCCAGGAGGTTTTTGTCGAAGATATTCAGTTCGCTCGCGAAGTGCGCGACTGTAATCCGGATCTGTACCGTCAGGTACAGGATATTTATACCGGTTCCGGCGCGGACTTTAGCGAAGCCAGCCATGAAAGACTGTGCAGCGAGATTGCCCACCAAGCCAAAGTGATTATCCGTTCGGGATCGTTTAACCCGTGGGCCAATTTCGCGCTGGTGGCCAGTACTGACCCCTTCGCCTGGTTTTCCGAGGGTTCGAACGTGCAGCCGCTACCCGCCTACGTAACACGCCGTCAGCGGATTAAAGAAAATTACGTACCACAACTTAAATAATGTGGCGGCTGTTGCGTTTCGCAACAGCCTGGTCATTAGCGGATTATTGCAGGCACACGACAAGGCGATATGGGCAATGTTCTCTCCTCATTAAGCCCGTATGCTGGTAAGGATTGTGACGATGAAATATCCATTTTATTTGTACTTTAGCTGCTGCACGGCTATTTTTGGCGGGATCATGTTTGGCTTTGATATCGCGATTATTGCCGGTGCTATTCCTTTTATTCAGACTTACTTTAACTGGAATGAACTCCAGCTTGGCTGGGGCGTCAGTTCATTATTAGTTGGCTGTATTATCGGTTCGTTCAGCTCGGGGTATATCACTAATAAATTTGGCCGCAAACGTGTTTTAATTATTTCTGCCATTATCTTTGGTCTTTCCTGTGTGGGCACCGGCATCGCCACGAATGAAACCACATTTATCCTGAACCGCTTGCTGGGTGGGATTAGCGTGGGAGCGATTTCGGTTTTGTCGCCGATGTATGTCGCGGAAATGGCCCCTGCCTCCATGCGTGGGCGGATGACTGCGATATATCAACTGTGCATCATGCTGGGTATTTTACTTTCCTATCTGACCAACTATTTTCTTAAGGATCTGGAAAATAACTGGCGGTTGATGTTTATTTCCGGCGTTGTCCCGGCGGTCGTATTCTTTGTCGGGCTGCTGTTTATCCCAGAGAGCCCACGCTGGCTTACCCTGAAAGGCCAAAAGCAAAAAGCGCTAAATATATTGCAACGTTTTTATTCTGCTGATGAAGCGCAAAGAATGACCGCTGATGTGGAGAAAAACCTCGCGGCCCATCATGCTACTCAGTCCAGCACGCTGTTTCATAAAGACGCGCGCAGCAGCATTATGCTAGGCCTGATTCTGGCTGTGCTGGTGCAGTTGATCGGCTGTAATGCCGCCCTCGATTATGCGCCGAAAATTATGATGGCTGCCGGGTTCTCAATAAGCTCCGCGCTCTATTTCAATATCTTTATGGGCATTATTAACCTGACAGCCACCGTGGTTGGCGTGGTGTTAATTGATCGAGTAGGGCGCCGCCCGCTTTATCTCTATGGCTCGTTGATTATGGGTGTGTCGCTGTTTTTCCTCGGCTTCTCGTTCCATCATGCCTTGCCAGCGGGGGTGACGCTGTTCTTTTTGTTCTCGTATATCGCCTGTTTTTCTGCCTGTATCGGCCCGGTTTTCTGGACGTTGGTTTCGGAGATGTTTCCTAACGCGATCCGCAGCAAAGCGGTGGCGCTGGTCTCCTTTACCCAGTGGATCTTTAATTTCCTGGTGGTCTGGCTGTTTCCTTTTACGCTCGCCACCTTTGGCGGTAACAACACATTCTATTTCTTTGCCGTGATGTGTCTGATCCAACTGATTATCACCAAACGGATGTTGCCGGAAACCAAAGGCAAATCGCTGGAAGAAATTGAACAATTCTGGTTGCAAAAACAGCGGAGTGCTGCACCACAGCGAGAGCGTTCGGTGGTGAAAGGCCGTGCGCTGCACTAAACAACAGCGGCGAGGTGATCCTCGCCGCCAACGCATATCATCATCAACGGGGGCATCATGGATTCGTTAGAACGCTTATTAGAACAGGCGACTCGTCCGGCGTTACCGCAGAGAAAAGATTATAGAATCGGTATTATCGGGGCCGGCTTTATTGTTGAGCACTGCCATCTGGTGGCGTATCAGAAAGCCGGTTTTACGACCTACGGTATCACTTCGCTGGATACCACCCATAGCCAGCGCCTGTCCGACATGTTTGCCATCCCGAAAGTGTATGCATCCTGGAAGGAGATGGTGTGTGATCCGCAGATTGAGATTATTGATATCGCTGTACCGCCGCATATTCAGTTAGAGATCGTGCGCTTTATCTGCGCTAAAGATTCCCCGGCGAAAAACGTGAAAGCCATTCTTTGTCAGAAACCGCTGGCGATGTCGCTGGAGGCCGGGCGTGAAATCGTGCGATTGAGTCAACAGAGCGGTATTCCCATCGCAGTGAACTCCAATATGCGCTATGACCCATCAATGCGGGCGCTGAAGTACATTCTCGATAATCAACTCATCGGCACGCCGGTGATTGCCAGTATTGATATGCGCGCTATACCCGACTGGCAGCACTTCCTGCAGCAATACAAAAAGCTCGAGCTGTATGCGATGGCGATTCACCATATCGATGCCTTCCGCTTTTTATTTGGTCATCCGATAAAAGTGACCGCTGTGTGCCGCACTGATCCGCGAACCACCTTTGAACACACCGATGGTATTACGCAATACACCTTCCAGTATGCCAATGGCCTGATCGCGACCAGCCTGGATGATGTCTGGGCCTGGCCGGGGGAACCCTGTGCCAAAAACAACTACATCAACTGGCGTGTGGAAGGAACCGATGGGCTGGCAGAAGGTGATTTCGGCTGGCACCGCCGACCGCCGGAGTATTGCGGCAGCACGTTGAAACTTGCATCGCGCGACTACCCGGATCGCTGGGTGATGCCGCAATGGGAACGTCAGTGGTTCCCGGATGCGTTTATCGGCACCATGGCGAACCTGATGTGCGCCCTGGAGCACGGCGTCGAACCGGACATCAGCGCAAAAGATAACGTAGGCACGCTGGCCTGTATTGAAGCCTGCTACCTCTCAATACAGGAAGAACGAACGGTTTATCTCAATGAAATCCTTCAGGAGAATACAAAATGATTAACGTCGGCATCTTTACCGGTTATTACCCTTACACGCTGGAAGAGACCATTGCGAAGATTAAGCAGGCGGGCATGGGCTGCGTACAGCTCGACCTCGAATTCACTGATATTGATCTCAGCCGTGGACACATTACCAAACAGAAAGCGCACCAGGTGCGTGACGCGTTTCGTCAGGCGAATCTGCCCATTGTTGCCATTTCAGCTTATACCAATCTCGTGCATCCTGATCCGGTAAAACGCGCGGAGAACATCGCGGCGGTAAAAGAGATCCTTGCGCACGCAAGGGATTTTGGTACGCCGTATGTGATCAGCGAAACAGGGACTTATAACGTCGACAGCGACTGGCTATACGATCCCCAAAACAGCACCGAAGAGGCGTATCAGGAATTCAAAAGTATCGCCCGAGAGCTGGCTACCTTTGCCTGGGAGCATGGGGCGGTTTTCCTGGTGGAAAACTACGTCAACAACATCATCGGTTCGGTAAGCCAGGTTGCGCGGTTGATGCGTGATGTTGAACATCCAGGGCTTGGGCTGGCGTTGGATCCCACCAACTATTTCGACGACAAAAACATTGATGCTATTGATGAAACACTACACAGCATCTTCAACGTGCTCGACGGTAAAATTAAAATTGCCCACGCCAAGGACTGCAAAAAAACTGATGTGGTTATTGAGAAATTCGGTGACGGTGCCGCGGAGCATAATAGCTTCCGTGGGGCCGGTTCGGTGGAACTGCCGGCTGCCGGCCTCGGGTCACTCAACTATCTGCTGTATGTGGAACTACTCGCTAAAAACCATCCGAATATTCCGCTGATTATTGAACATGTGGATGAGTCGGATATTCCGCGCGCCAAAAATTTTGTCGATGACGTACTGATGGTGACCGGGACGTAATGCTTCATCTGCAACCGGTATTCCGCTGTACTGGCGGGGTACCGGCAATCGTTATTTTTTGCGGTTACACGTAATCAACGGAAAAGGATCTAACAAAGTTAATGAATTTTTAACAAAAGCTGGTTATGTTGACGCATCATTGTTTTTACTCAGGAAGTGTTATGGGGAATAAGTATTCTGGCCTGCAAATTGGCATCCACTGGCTGGTTTTTTTATTGGTGATTGTGACCTACTGTGCCATGGAACTCCGCGGATTTTTCCCGCGCAGCTATCGCCCCGGGTTCAACATGGTACACGTGTCCTGCGGCATCACGATTTTAGCGCTGATGGTAACGCGCCTGCTGGTCAGACTTAAATATCCGACGCCGCCGATTGTGCCAAAACCGAAGCCAATGATGACCGGTATGGCGCATCTTGGGCATCTGGTTATTTATCTGTTGTTCATCGTCCTGCCGATAATTGGTCTGGTGATGATGTACAACCGAGGGAATCCGTGGATCGCCTTTGGCATCGTTATGCCACATGCGACAGAAGCCAACTTTGATATTGTGGATATGCTGAAGTCCTGGCATGTGACGCTGGCAAAACTGGGCTATTTTGTCATTGGTCTACATGCCGCCGCCGCCCTGATGCATCACTATTTTTGGCAGGATAATACCCTGCTACGCATGATGCCGCGCAAGCGTTCGTAATGTCGATAATCAACGCCCCGCATTATGCGGGGCGTGTGTTTTGGGCCACTTATTTTTTGATGCTCTGCACCTGAGGGGACCGTTTTTTCAGACTGACGATCGCCAGCGCCACAACAATCAATACAATCCCGCTCCCTTCAACTACGCCGGGCTCTTCACCCAGCAGCCACCAGGAAAACAGGACCCCGCAAACGGGTACCGCCAATGTGCTTAAACTGGCAATACTGGCAGGTAAGTTACGCAGGACAAACAGCCATAAACTCCATGCCAGCGCCGTTGCCAGTATGGCGCTATAGCCTAACGCCCAGAAGACCACCGGCTGCCAGTCAGGGCTGCGCTGAGGGACCAGGAAGGCCACCAGGCTCATTACCAGTGCGGCATACAGCATCTGCCATGAGGTTAGCGCGAGCAGATCGATATTCGGATGACGGGCATACATGCGCTTGGCGACAATGGCGCTCGCCCCCCAACTGATCCCCGACAGGATCGCCAGCAACGCACTTTTCATTGAGGTGAAGTCCATCTGCCACGGCTGTAAAACCAGCAGCAGTCCGGATGCCGCTACCGCAATCGCAGCATACTGTATACGCCGCATGCGTTCGCCCAAAAACATGGCCGCCATAATCACCACCCAGAATGGCATGGTATAGCTCAGGATCGCGACCTTACCAGCCCCGCCGCTGACCAGCGCCCATTGCGACAGCCCAACCATGCCGCAGGTCTGCAACAAAGCAATTGCCAGCGTATAGCGGAAAGGCGTCGGGCGCATCCCTCGGCCTCGAAGTATCAGGACAATAAATAAGACCAGTGCGCCGAAAGTGCAGCGTAGGGCAGTGAAGTCGAACGAGCCGATGTACAGCGTGACCTGTTTCATGGCGATCCAGCTGTAGCTCCAGATGAGCGTCAAGGCGACCAGGCCGCCAATCGCCAGTGGGTTACTTTTCCCTGCAGTGCTCATGGTGTATCCGTTTTAATGATTTTATGGCGCCACTATACCCGGTTTATGACCGCGATACCGTTTATCGAAAAATCATTGTTTTTTATTACCTCCTTTCTAATCAATAGACTACTAATCATGCATGCACTTTTTTATAAACAATATTGATATGTTTAAAATTGTAAAAATATTGTTTTTTTTAACTGCGTCTTTCATCAATTTGTTTCCTATACTTTTTTTTCCGCTAATGAAAGGAGTTCCACCATGCTCAAGACCGTTCCATTTAAGCGGACAGTGTTGGTCAGTATGTTTACACATGCGGGATGGTGAGTATGAACAAGGTACTGCTCATTTTTTTGATGTGTTTTATTAGCGCTCTGGCTTTTCCCTCATTCGCGGCGGAGCCCCGACAGCAGCCATCGGAACAGGAACGTGCGCGGACGGTGTATATCTTTCACCAGCCGATTGTGATGCTGCAGGCAAAATTTGGCTTAACCACGCCAGAAGAGCGGGTGTTGCGCATCCGTAATACGCTGCGTAATTTTACGCAGGCGGACCTGCGTGAACCGCTGAAAATTGTGCCGATAACCCGCTACAACCAGCCGGGAAGGCTGATCGTCATGAACGGCAAACCGCTGCTGCTGCTGGCGCAAGCCGATCTGGATGAAGGCGACGATCTGACCCTCGATCAGGCCGCTCAGCGGGTGCTGGTGCGCATGGAGACCCAGCGGACGGCGTTGCGCGATCAATTTGACGGCGGTTGGCTGGCGCTGTCTGTGGTGAAAACAGCCGCGGGATTGCTGGGGCTGATTCTTTTTTTCTATGGCGCGTACCGTTCATGGCGATGGGTTCGCCGTTATTACCGGCGTCGAATCATTGCCAACAGAAGCTGGCTCCCCCAGCGCTGGCGGCGTTTTACTGGTGCAATCGAGGCACGTTTGTATGCCTTATTGATGATTCTGCTGGGCATAGTCGCGTTGTATGTCTGGCTCAGTTGGGTATTTAGCCTGTTTCCCTGGACGCGTGTCTGGGGGACATCTTTGGGTGATTGGTCGATACGGGTGCTGCGTGAAATCGCGCTGTCGATTGCGTCGGCATTACCGGGGCTGATGATTGTCCTGATTATTGTTCTTATCACCGCGTTTATTCTTAAGCTGCTTAAAGTTGTACTTAATCAGGTAGAAGCAGGGCGCTTACAGCTTCCCGGTATTCACCCTGAAACCGTGGGGGCGACGCGTAAGCTGATTTCCGTGGTGGTGTGGTTGTTCGCCCTTTCAGCAGCCTATCCCTTCCTTCCTGGTGCCAATTCACTGGCGTTCAAAGGGATTAGCGTGTTCTTTGGTCTGATGCTGACACTCGGGTCGGCAGGGGTAATGAATCATGCCATGAGCGGGCTGGTGCTGATCTACTCCCGCGCCCTGCGTAAAGGTGACGTTATTCGCGTTGCGGATAACGAAGGACTGGTGAGCGAGATAGGCATGCTCGCTACCAAAATCATTACCCGTGAAAATTACGTCGTCACGGTGCCGAACGCGGTGGTGGTCAGCGGCAAAATTACCAATCTCAGCGCACAAAACTCGGGGGGCGGTATCAATCTGACCGTCGGTGTCACCATCGGTTATGACACCCCCTGGCGGCAGGTGCATGCCATGCTGGAACTGGCCGCCAAGCGGGCAAAAGGAATCGATCTATCCCAGCCGCCGCTTGTGCGCCAGTTGGCGTTAATGGACTGGTATGTCTCTTATGAATTGCAGGTCAGGTTACTACCGGGGCAGTCATTGGCTGAGGCGCGCAACGCGTTGTACAGCCATATTCAGGATGTGTTCAACGAATTTAACGTACAGATCATGTCGCCGAATTTTGTGTTGCAACCCGATGATGCGGTGAGGGTGCCGAAAGAAAACTGGTATGCCGCGCCTGCTATACCGCCGGAAGGAACCGCACCATGAAAAAAACCTCCCTTTTGCTGCTGATTTTCTGCGGACAAGCGCACGCCGTTGGCCTGATCGATCCTGAAGATGGGATGCTGGATATGAGCCGCTATTTGCAAGAAAACCGGTACGGCTTTTTACCCATCCCTGTGGTGATTACAGAACCTGCCGTGGGCTATGGCGGCGGCGTGTTTGGTTTATTTCTTCATGGAAAAGGCCAGCAGGTTGACGGGCAATTCATTCCCCCGGCCATGACCGCGCTGGGCGGCGGTGCGACGGATAACGGTACCTGGTTTGTGGGGGGCGGCCACCGGCATACCTGGACGGACGATCATATTCGTTACTTTATTGCGGCAGGTTACGCAAATATCGATCTGGATATCTATTCGGGTGACCTCGCGGGTTTCGGCAACAATCGCGCGATTGAAACTGAGACCAAAGGTTATGGCGGGATACAAAAGTTATTGTTTCGTGTCGGTGATTCTCCGGTGTTTTTAGGGGCCTCACAGTTTTGGGCAAAAATGGATATTTCTGCGCGAAACAACCCGGTTATCGACCGCGTCTGGAAACACGTCCTCGGTGACAGCAGCACGTCATCGGGCTTAGGGATTGTCGCAGAATACGACACCACCGATAACTTTTTCTGGCCGGGACACGGTATGTCGCTCAGCGGTGAATATCAGTTTTACGGTCACTACCTTGGGGGCGATTACCGCTACGATTTACTGACGCTTGATGGCAAATTTTTCTTGCCGCTAAGTCGGGACTGGACGCTTTCTCTGGCAACTAATTATCAAATGCTGTCCCGACATGACCAACATCTCCCGCCGATGACGCGTCCTTATATCGCGCTGCGTGGGATCTCCCGTTATCGCTATCAAGGCAATGATGTCAGCACCGTGCAAACACAGCTTGCCTGGCAAATGACGTCGCGCTGGATTGTTCAGGGATTCGTAGGCGCGGGGAGTGCTACCGACAATGCAGGCGATCTTTACTCCAGCACCGAAGTTGGTTGGGGCGCGGGATTCCGCTATTTAATCGCCCGTGAATACGGTCTGCATACCGGCATTGATGTTGCCCTTAGTGATAACGAAGAGGCGGTTTACTTCAATGTGGGCGCTGGCCTGTAACCAATGAAGCGAGACATAAATGAGGATAATAATGAGATGGACTAATACGATGGTGCCGCTTCTGCTGGTTTCTGGTGTGGCGTGTGCCGCGGATACGGAAGAGCGTACCTTTCCCATTTGGGGAGAAGAGGCCAAAGCCCGTGGATACTCGATTCCGTTGCCGTTTGGCGTCAATCTCAGCTATATGAATATGCGCCAGAACATTGACGTCGACAGCATTGGTTTTTCAGGGCTGGCGTTGGGTAACCATGCTATCCCGACCGATATGTTTAATATTGATGCCGGGCATACCCGTGAGCAAAGTAAATCAGAAAACCTGCGTATCGATATGTGGGTGTTTCCGTTTCTCAATATCTACGGGTTAGTGGGACATACGCGCGGTTCATCGGTATCGAACGTTTCCGTCGATGCCGATCCGACACGCTATACCGGTATTGACAGGGTGATTGCCTCGTCGGTGCATCAGCTTTATCAGAGTGGTGAATTGCAGGATATCGATTTTACTCTCGACTTCAAAGGCACGACCTGGGGAACCGGGATCACGCTGGCGGGCGGATATGAAAATTGGTTTGCGTTGGTGGACACCAACTACACCCGTACTGATTTCGACATTCTGGATGGCAAAATTTCGGCGCTAACGGTGTCACCTCGGGTGGGATACCGTTTTCGTTTCCAGGGGCCCGTCGGAGAGTCTCACCTTAGCGTCTGGCTGGGGAGTATGTACCAGAATGTTCAGCAGGAGTTCCGGGGCAGCCTTTCCGACTTGCATATGCCCGCTGCACTGCAACCGCTCATTGACACCGTGAACCAGAATAATGAAGGGCGGTTTGATGTTAAACAGAAGCTAACATCACCCTGGAATATGCTGATTGGTACCCAGTTTGAAATGACGCCGCAATTTAATGTCCTCACAGAATTCGGTTTCAATGAGCGTAACAGTTTCTTCGTGGCGGGAGAGTACCGTTTCTGATGAGACCCCATCGCATCATGCTGACATTGTCACTGACGCTGACCGCCTGGCCTTCGGCGGCAGTAGCGCTGGATCAAAAATCAGTAGATAAACTGCTTTCCGGCCTGGGGGCCGATAACCACTATGATCCGCAGAAGGGCGTTAACTGGAGCGTGTTGCCGGGCCCGTTTTATACCCCTGAACTCAGGCTGGGTCTGGGGATGGCCGTGGCGGGAATTTATCGGGTCGATCCCAATGATAAAACCACCCAGAACTCGTCGCTGTCTTTTACCGGCTATGTCAGTAGCAGCGGTGCACTAGGGATTGGGTTAAGCAGTTACACCTTTTTTACTGACGATCGTTGGCGACTGTTTGTTGACGGTTCGGTGAACAGAGTGCCGACTGGTTTCTGGGGCATTGGCTACGATGCGGCGCAGGGCAATGAGCAGGAGTACACCAATAACGCCATCCGCGTGCATCCGATTATTATGCGGGAGGTCGTTAAAAATCTTTATCTTGGCGCCGGTTGGGACTTTTCAACGTTGCACGCGACTATTGATGATCCCCGCGCGGATGACACCTTTACACGCTATGACGCGCAGTCCTCCTCACTTGCATCGGGTGCCAGTATCAGCCTGAATTACGATTCTCGCGATGCGATCACTCGCCCGCAACGAGGACAGTTCTTTAAAGTGGAATACACCTGGTTCGATCCATCGGTAGGGTCTGACACCCATTTCAACGCAACCGAGTGGCAATACGATTACTACCACTTACTGAATGAAAAAACGGTACTGGCCTTTGATCTCTGGGGCCGTTTTACGCGAGGGGATGTTCCCTGGGATCGGTTGTCGATGGCTGGCGACGATCGGCGGATGCGTGGCTATTATCAGGGCCGCTACCGGGACAACGATGTTGTCAGTGGGCAGGTAGAGTACCGACGAAAGCTGAACTGGCGACACGGATATGTATTGTGGCTGGGTGCCGGGACGCTGGGAAAAAACATCAGCGCGCTGGACGATCATCCGTTGTTACCCACGGCAGGCGTGGGATATCGGTTTGAAGTGAAGCCCGCGATGAACGTGCGTCTGGATCTGGGGTTTGGTAAAGAAAGTGCCGGTTTTTATTTTCAGGTTGCGGAGGCTTTCTGAATGCGTAAAGGGTTAATGTTTTTGTGGTTGGTGGCGGGTTTGGCCTGTGCAGAAGGGGACCTGTTTCCGATAAAGCACGCGCGCCAGGTTTACCCGGTCGTCAGTCAGCTTTCGCCGCCGGAGTCGTTACGTCCTTGCTGTGCGTTTGGCTATGATCTTCACGTCCGAGCGGTTGGGGTCCCGATTCCGGTTTACCAGATTGGCAACGTCCTGACTCTGGATACGCTGGGTAGCCATCATTATAACGATAGTGCGCTGGGTGCCGTGAAGAATATTGTCGGGCTCAGCGCAGAAAAAAGCGGTCTTATTTATACCCATCGCGGTGGGTTTATTGATATCGCCCATGTTCGCGATACGGCGGATAATACGTTCTATATTTTCTCGCGTATTCTTCCCAAACTGGGTCAGCGCTGGCGTTATTTCTACAGTGAAGAGTTGGGCGTTCGCCGAGTGCAGCTCTTGGCATTTACGCCGCCGTCTTCACTGTCCCAGCGCTATACCCTGGCGGCCTGGCTGGCAGGCCATCTGGCGTTTCAGTTGGCACAGTGGCACGAAATTGCACAATGGTACGGTTTTCAGTCTGTTCCCGGATTTTCCGAAGAGATATCTGCATTTTCACCGGAAGATTTATATTCAAATCTTTTGGGGGCACGGCTTGCCATCAACGTGATTTTGCAAGGAAAAGCAGAAACTATCGATGCTTATAACGCCGCGATGGACGGTGAGCTGCGCCATGCGCTATTGCAGCTCGGGGTGGTCACCGGAACCGAAACCGAAAGAAAGTTTCGTGAGTTGGACGGTGACTGGTGGAATAGCAAACGCAGGGTGCCTGATAAATTTCTGGTGCTGAAGCGTAATTATAATCTCGACCACAATCGCTTACCGACCCCGGTCTCTTACGAAAAAACGGCACCTTATATGCTCACAATGCCCGCCGTGGTGTTGGGGTATCAGTTGTCTCGACTGGGGGAATTGCAAATATATCCGGGAACGTCGATGGAATCACTTCCTTTACCAAAAGTATTTTATGGTCCGGCTCAATTCCAGCCGTTGGCAAACCAGGCAGAAGAGGCGGATAAAACACAACGTGAACGGTTTCAGAAATAGTTAAATTCAGCGCAGCGGTGGTGTGGTTGGCTGAAAAAACGTCAACATTTGGGCCTCCCGAAATAATTTACAAAACCGATATTTTTAACCGCAACCCATACTTACACGTGAGGTGGTTAAGCAATAAACAGCGCCCGTCTTCCCATCACTTGATTGCATGCTTCACTACAACTACTGTATATAAAAACAGTATGTGAGGGATGCGTCATGATGTTGTACAGACCTTCAGAACCGCGCGAGGCGATCGCGCTACCCCTTTTCAGTGATGTTGTCGCGTGCGGGTTCCCCAGCCCGGCACAGGACTACGTGGAGCAGCGTATTGATCTGAATGCCTTGTTGATCAAGCACCCCAGCGCGACCTACTTTGTGAAAGCGGCAGGCGATTCGATGGTTGATGCCGGGATCAATGAGGGCGATCTGTTGATTGTTGACAGCGCCAGAACCGCCGCTCACGGGGATATTGTGATTGCCGCGGTGGACGGTGAGTTTACAGTAAAATGTCTCCAGCTCAGACCTACCGTGCAGCTTAATCCGATGAACCGCGCCTGGTCACCGATTCGGATCAGCAGTGAAGATACGCTCGATATCTTTGGTGTTGTGACTTTTATCGTCAAATCGACGGGGTGAGAATGTTTGCGCTCTGTGATGTAAATGCATTCTATGCCAGCTGTGAGACCGTGTTTCGCCCGGATTTGAAAGGCCGCCCGGTGGTGGTTCTATCGAATAACGACGGCTGCGTCATTGCCCGCAGCGCCGAAGCCAAAGGGCTGGTAACAATGGGCGCACCTTATTTCAAACAGAAAGAAATTTTCCGCCGGCACGGGATTGTTACCTTCAGCAGCAACTATGAACTGTACGCCGATATGAGCCAGCGGGTGATGACCACCCTGGAAGAGATCGCGCCACGGGTGGAGATCTACTCAATTGATGAGGCGTTTTGCGATCTCTCTGGAGTCAGGAATTGCTGCAATTTGGCGGCGTTTGGACGTGAAATTCGACACACGCTGCACAAGCGCACACATCTGCTCGTCGGCGTAGGTATTGCGCCCACCAAAACCCTCGCGAAGCTGGCGAACCATGCGGCCAAAAAGTGGCAACAGCAGACGGGCGGCGTAGTGGACCTCTCGAACAGGGAACGCCAGCGTAAGCTGATGGCGGCGCTTCCGGTCGATGATGTTTGGGGCGTTGGTCGCCGTACCAGCAAGAAACTCGACGCGATGGGTATCAAGAGTGCGCTGGATCTGGCGGATACCCACACTGACGTTATCCGCAAGCATTTCAGCGTGGTACTGGAGCGTACCGTACGTGAACTACGCGGTGAACCCTGCCTGGGTTTTGAAGAGTTTGCAGCGGTGAAGCAGGAAATCATCTGCTCAAGATCGTTTGGTGAGAGGCTCACGGATTACAACGCCATGCGGGAGGCGATTTGCGCTTATGCCGCGCGTGCAGCAGAAAAATTGCGCGGGGAACACCAGTATTGTCAGTTTATCTCTGCGTTTATTAAAACCAGTCCATTTGCCCCGAATGAACCTTATTATGCTAATAGCGCGTCGACCAAATTGCTGATCCCCACCCAGGATAGTCGGGATATTATCAATGCGGCAACACGCTGCCTGGACGTTATCTGGCGGGACGGACTGCGCTATCAAAAAGCGGGCGTGATGCTGGGGGATTTTTTCAGTTCAGGCGTGGCACAGTTGAATCTGTTTGATGACAATGGCCCTCGACGCAACAGCGCGGAGTTGATGACCGTGGTGGATCGGCTCAATAAAGAAGGGCGCGGAACGCTCTGGTTTGCCGGGCAGGGAATAGAACAGCAGTGGAAAATGAAACGAGGAATGCTATCCCCACGATATACCACGCGTTTTGCGGATTTGCTGCGGGTGAGTTGATTGTATAAAACAGGGAGATGTTATTTATTTTCTGGAGACGCCTCGCATTTATTTAATTACCCGATACTGGTGGTCAATGGCGCCTCTCCTCATGACCCCATAAATTTCACCGTTTACACGGGGCTATTAAATGAAATACCATACCCCCCTATAGTAGAGGGTGAGTCTCTCAGGTTGCTGATTCTACTCGTTTATTTTTATGATTTTTCTTTCCTGGGGCGTATTGGGGGCAAACCCTAAACGCTGGTTTAGCAGCTCGACCTGTTCGCCGTCGAATTCCTTGATCCAGGCTGAGTACACGCGGTAGACCATTTCTGCATCTTCGTGCCCGAGCTGGCTGGCGATGAACGACGGGTTTGCGCCTGCGGCCAGAGACCAGCATGCAAAAGTATGTCGGGACTGATACGGAGCCCGGCGGCGAATGCCCGCTTTCTCAACGCAAACATCCCATCGGTCTGATATCGACTGCGTGGAAAAAAATTTCCCCGGGTTTTTTGTTTTCAGGCCAGGCAGAAAAACGAAGCGATGTTTCTGAACTTTCGTGCTTCCGTACTCTCTGAAATGTTGTACGATTTCGGTTTCTGGCAAATGGCCTGTGAGCGCATATTGTGCACGCAGCGCATCGAGAGCAGGGGCGATAAGGTTGAGCACCCGGTCGCCTGCTTTTGTTTTGGGTGGGACAAAATCGCCCTGTGCAGTCAGGTTGCGCTGGATATGAACCTTACCTGATTCAAGATCAACATCATCCCATGCGAGCGCAGCAATCTCACCGTGGCGCGGTCCGGCGTTCATCGCGAACTGCCAAAGATTCCGATCCTGTCCACTTATCGCCAGCATCATGGTGGCGTATTCATCCCGCTGCAACGGGTCAGGCTTTTTCCTGTCTTTGTGCAGTTTCGTGATGTGCTCGAAAGGCTTATCGGTAATGAACCGGCTGCGATGAGCAAAGCGCAGCATCTGGCAGACCACAGAGATATAGTCGTTAACTGTATTAACACTGCGGCCCGTTTTTTTCCGTTTGTTTCCTTCCGCGTAAAAGCTCTCTCCCCGTAAAAGTTCCTTCCTGTACCGCAGCATGTCGCTGTGGGTTATGTCTGCAATCAGCGTATTCTCCCCGATAATTCGATTTATCGTTCTGAGCTGGGCAAGCAGTCGCGTCATAGTATTCCTTGAAACGTCCTCCTCTTTGGCGGCCAGCCACATTTCGTTGAGATCGCCCCAGGTATACGCCACGCGGGTAGACGTAAATTTCTGAACGGCTTTCGACTCAGGGAACCGCCGGGAATAGTCAAACTCTCCCATCTGGATTTCGCTGACGATCAGCGCTCGCAGGTTTCCGGCCTTTTTGATGTTTGCAGGGGTGTTCACCCAACCTTTCAGCACCTCGCGACAACGCTTGCCGCGGTAGGTGAAAGTTATACGGATTTTGCCGTTATGGATTTCAACACCAGTTGGAAAAGACATTACAGCTCCTGCACTACCTGAATGCGAAAGCAAGCCAGTAACTCGGTGATGGATAGGTGGGCAGGAGTTATCCAGAAGAACGCAAATAAACGATGCGTAGTGTCACATTTCATAATAGCTAATAATATAGTGACGTGATTTGTTAGCATATAGTTGAAGTTTTATAAATATAGATGATACTTATTTTGAGGATGTTATATCCTCAACAACTATTCACAGCATATATCATAAAATTCTGATAAGAGGGCGTCCTATGCCGAGTATGAAGGATCGTGTTGATAAAATTAACTGGAAAATGATGTATGACCCAAAAAAAGTCACAGAAATTATATCAAGCAAATCAATAACTAATTGGGCAAAATTACACCCATTAACTGTCATACCTAATCGTATTGATAAATCTCTAATCCCGATAGATTTTAAAATGTTTAGATTGCTTTCTGTTACGACTGTGGCTCCAGGTGTGAAGGTCGTACCACACTCACATGATGAGCCTGTATTTCGTTTTTTCTTGAAAGGATCAGTATTATTAAATGGGGTTAAATACGAAGAGGGTGACTGGATACTTATACCTGAAGGCGTTGAGTATGAGTTGACAACTGAAGATGGATATACAGCTTTAGTAGATTATGGTGTGCAATGCGGTGCGCCTCATAATGGCGATGTTCTCTCACCTCTTCGAAGTAAGCCCGAACATGATTAGCTAATAAAGTTAGTGATACTCAACAGATTGTATTTGTAATAATGAATTTTGTGCAGTTCATAGAACACTTGCGGACGTTTGGCTGAATCTGTCCATAATTTTGAACCCGCTTCTGCGGGTTTTTTTGGTGGTAGAGGATATCTGCCGGCAGTTCATATGTGAACTGACTAACCCCTGCATGGGCGAACAGTATAGATTGGCTGTTAGCGATTAATGGGAAGCGATCAACGCGGCAGGTTGCTTCGACCATCCTGCACTTCTCCGCGCCGCCGTATGAGCGTTCACGTAAACACGACTATGTAAAGGAATTACCGATTCGACTGCCAGGCTATGTCCCGCGCACAAAGCTATTCGCCCAAAAAGCTCTCCACGGTTTCGATGCATGGTCTGATCATGTGAATCTCCTGTTGTGGCTCTGAGCCATGCTCGCTCCATAAACACTGATGAAGATTACAAAATGTGATTTTTGTTAACATAATGAATTCTAGTAGTTTTATTTATTTATTTTAGGAGTATTCTGAATTTTTGAACTTTAATGATAGGAAAAGTCGATGTGTGACAATGGTATCACCGATGAAGATCTCATGGGTCAAATTGCAAGCAAACTCACTGACTATCGACATCCGCCACAAAGCGGTATGAATATTGCGCATGTGAGTCGCTGGATCCAACAATTCGATCCAGCCGATAGGCGGTTTGTTTTAGAAGAAACTGATCGGTTATTGGAGCTAGCTTATATTCGCGAGAGCGATTATCACAACGCAGCGAGTCATACAGCTAATAATCATGGAAACGAACAAATTTTCAGCGACGCAGCTTTTCTCGATATCCAAGTGCAGGGCTCAAGTCAGCATGAATACTTGGATTTGCTTCAATCTTATCGAGAAGATGATATCAACATCGTATATAGAAATTCCAACGAACAATGGGTTCACTCTTTTAGCGAATTTGTATATATAGATGACGTTTCCTTCTCAGGAGCAAAAGCGATACATGATTTATCTTGGTTTATAGAGCATTTCAATTTAGAAAATATAAGCATATATGTTTCTTTTATGGCGATGCACACATTTTCCGAATGGAAAATTAAAGATCAACTTGAAAGTGATTTTTCCGATAGGAATATCCGGATTGGTGTCGTTGAAGCGGATTTCGTATGCATAGAGAATCAGCTTCGTAACTCCTATCGGTCGGGAGTTTTTTGGCCAAAAGCAGAAAGTGTTTCTTTGCCTTTATGGGCAACACAAACACAAAATTATACAGGGACCTATCGGAATGGATATGAAGCAAATAATATCTTTCCAGATGAAAACCGACGTGACAGGTTTGAAGCTATTCTAACTAGAATAGGATTTACGATCCTTGGATACAGCCAAAATCCAAGGCCTGTGATAAAACCTTTAGGTTTTTCAACATTTAGAGGTGTTGGGTTTGGCGGCACAATATTTACTTTCAGAAATTGTCCAAACAATGCACCGCTGGCTTTTTGGTGGGGTACTTATCAAGAAACCCGGCAACCAGCATTGGATTGCTGGTATCCACTTATGAGACGTAATGGGTATAATGTGTGACATGAGCTATAGATTATACCCACTGAAGAACACAGTAGCCTTCAGGAAAACCACCGAAAAATGGGGTGGTCTTTCCAACATGGCTAAAGGTTACCCATTGTTAATCAATGGGTTGCCAATCCAATCGAGTGAAATACTGTATCAAGCATGCCGGTACCCAGACTACCCGGAGATCCAAAAAGCCATCATTACTCAAGGCAACCCCTACGAAGCCAAGCAGACTGCCAGATCCTTTGAAGCTAAGACCCGTTTAGGCTGGGAAAAGAATCGAGTTTCGATTATGAAGTGGTGCGTTTGCGTTAAGCTTTGCCAGAACTGGGAAACATTTTTCGCTCTTTTGGATAGCACTGGTGAACATGACATCGTTGAACACTCAGAGAAGGATCAATTTTGGGGGGCGAGTAAAGACTCCGAAGGTAACTTTTATGGCATGAACGTGTTAGGCCGTATCCTTATGGACGCGAGAGACGTTGCAAGAAGGAAGGGGCGCGCAGGTTTTGCTACCATACCGCCGCTCTCCTTGGATAAGTTTCTTCTGCTCGGGGATCAAATTCGCGTCGTCACTTTCACTCCACCACCAGTGGACACTGGGCAAAGCTTATCGCTTTTTTAATATGGCTTTTGTTCCTCTTTTGGTCGCGACTGATCGGCAAACCCGCTTTAGCGGGTTTTTTTGGGTTGCCCCTTCAAAATTCTAATGCTGTGATGAGCTAATGGCCGAGACTAAGTATGTGTAGTCGCTGATGATGACGTTAAAGTTTTCCGGCATATGGTCGATAATTTATCTTGTTAATTTAACTCTACTGAAACGCTGAGGCTATTAATCAAATGAATATTATCAACGATATTGCAACTATCGAAGGTCAAGAGCATGGGTAATCCCCCCATTTTTAACGGAGGCAATAAGTAGAGTCAGGCCATGCGTTGTATATGCTGCATCGGTGTGTAGCCATTCAACGCCATATTTGGTCGTTCGTGATTATAAAACCATTGCCACTGCGTGGCATAGCTCTGCAATTCATCCAGCGATGAAAACAGATGCTGCCCCAGCCAGTCATAACGCACTGTCCGGTTATATCGCTCAATATAGGCATTCTGCTGAGGTTTGCCGGGCTGAATAAAACGAAGGCTTATATTCTGCTGTGCGGCCCATGACATCAGTATCCTCCCTGTATATTCCGGTCCGTTATCACACCGAATGGCTGCGGGCTTTCCCTTCCATGCGATGAGTTGCTCAAGTGTTCTGACTACCCGACTGGTCGGCAGAGAAAAATCGACCTCAATCGCCAGTGCCTCACGGTTAAAATCATCGATAACATTCAGCAGACGGACTGAGCGACCATCCGATAACTGGTCGTGCATGAAGTCCATCGACCAGCATTCGTTGCTGCTTTCAGGCACTGCCAGCGGTTCAGGTTTATCCCGTTTCAGTCTTTTTTTCGGCTTGATGCGCATGTTCAGCGATAGCTCGCAGTAAATCCGGTACACCCTTTTGTGGTTGAAGCGGAAGCCTTTTACGTTGCGCTGACTGCCCGTAATGCGCAGTAGCCAGTCGGCAATGACCTCATTTTCCTCATTCAGTTGAGGCTGATAGCGATAGCAACTTTCGCTGACAACAAACAGGTGACAGGCAAAACGTATGCTGACATTCCGGCTCCTGACCGCATCCTGCGCCATCAGCTTTCGACGCGATGGCTTCACCACTTTTTTGCCATGGCTTCCTGAATGATTTCGGCTTTGAGGCGCTCTTCAGCATACATTTTTTTGAGGCGGCGGTTTTCGTCTTCCAGCTCTTTCAGACGGGTCATCATGGAGGCATCCATCCCGCCAAAACGCGAACGCCACTTATAGAAACTGGCGTTGCTCATGCCATGTTCACGACACAGTTCCGCCACCGGTGTTCCGGCCTCGGCTTGCTTCAGAATGGACATGATCTGGCTGTCAGTAAAACGTGATTTTTTCATAGAGATCTCCCCGGTTCAGATTACGAGAAAATTCTACTTATGAACACACCGGTTTTTCGGGGGGATTACCGTGTCATGCTTAATATATTTAGAGATTTATCTAAAAATAGATATAACTCTATGTTGATTAGTTTACCGCACTTAGCAGGAGGATACCTGATATTATTACAGGGTTAAGGGAAAGCCTCGATTAACTCGGCTCCCTGATTTCTCGGATTTCCAACGGCGCGCGTCACAGCATGCCAGACAAACTTGTCGGCTGGCACTGAGCCGTCGGCTGCTAACTCTTCAGCTTCTTTTCCGCCTATATCCTGCCGCATCCACTCACGTGCCGCTTCTGGCGACAAAACCAGCGGCCGACGATCATGAATGTCAACAAGACCTTTGTCGGCTGCAGACGTCACAATGAGAAAGCCTTCCGCTTCATCGCCGCGTTCGAAAGGCGTGCTGCCGATCGCCGCCATGAATATGGGTTGGCCGTCGGCACGGTGGATGAAGTAGGGCTGTTTCTTGTCGCCTTCCTTTTTCCACTCAAACCATCCATCCGCAAAGCAGATTGCCCGGCCATGATGCCACAGAGCCTTGAGCATTCGGCTGGTAGCCGCCGTCTCGACACGCGCGTTAATCAGTGGGGGTTTATCCCACCACCCGGGCGCGTAGCCCCAGTAAACAGGATCGATGTGCAGTTGCTCATCGCGTTCGCTCAACAGCAAGACTTTTGTTCCGGGCGCTACGTTGTACCGGCCAATTGGTTCCGGGTCATACGCGATATTACGATCGGCTTCGTCGGCTAGATAAGCCAGATATTCTTCGCGGGTTTGGGCTTGTGCAAAACGTCCACACATAGAAACCTCCAGTCGGATGTCAGACTGAAAGTATAGGGTAGAGAGAAAAAGTAGCGCGCGCTGGTTAAGTCTTACAAACGGATTCGTGGTGATTATGCTGATCAGCTTGAGATGCGTAAAGAGGCGTGTTGTGAAACTGGAAGGAGCTACGCAATAGCGTGAATTTTGGGGGCAAATTTGGGGGCAAAATACGGTTTGGGGGCAATTTGGGGGCAGTAAAAAGTCTCTTTATGTCCGATAGTGCCTTTTGTGTATACCGCGTAAATGCCTGATAACCATGTAAAACTTAATGTTTACATAAAGTTGCCTTAAGAGATACAATACCCCCCTATAGTATCCGGAGGGCGTATGCCGCATTCACCTGAAGATAAAAAACGCATTCTCACTCGTGTACGACGTATTCGTGGGCAGGTTGATGCGCTCGAGCGCGCGCTGGAGTCAGGCGAACCCTGTCTGGCGATCCTGCAACAAATTGCCGCCGTACGCGGTGCATCCAACGGCCTGATGGGCGAAATGGTTGAGATCCACCTGAAGGATGAACTGGTCAGTGGGGAGACCACCCCGGACCAGCGTGCCGTGCGTATGGCTGAAATCGGCCATCTTCTGCGCGCTTATCTAAAATAACACCATCACCTCGCAATAATGGGAAGAGACAAATGAAATCACGTGCTGCAGTTGCATTTGGCCCCGGCCAACCGTTAAAAATTGTTGAAATCGACGTCGCGCCGCCAAAAAAAGGGGAAGTGCTGGTTAAAATCACCCACACCGGTGTGTGCCATACAGACGCATTTACGCTCTCGGGCGACGATCCGGAAGGTGTATTCCCGGCAGTACTGGGCCATGAAGGCGGCGGCATTGTGGTTGAAGTGGGCGAAGGCGTCACCAGCCTGCGACCGGGCGACCATGTGATCCCGCTGTACACCGCCGAATGTGGCGAGTGTAAGTTCTGTAAATCGGGCAAAACCAACCTCTGTCAGGCCGTGCGCGCGACCCAGGGTAAAGGTCTGATGCCAGACGGCACAACGCGTTTTTCTTACAACGGCGAGCCGATTTATCACTATATGGGCACCAGCACCTTCAGTGAATATACCGTGTGCGCAGAGATCTCACTGGCGAAGGTCAATCCACAGGCACCGCTGGACAAAGTCTGTCTGCTGGGCTGTGGCGTTACCACCGGGATAGGCGCCGTCCATAACACGGCAAAAGTAAAAGAAGGCGACACCGTGGCGGTGTTTGGTCTGGGCGGTATCGGTCTGGCGGTGATCCAGGGCGCGGTACAGGCGAAAGCCGGGCGCATTTTAGCGGTCGATACCAACCCGGAGAAATTCAAGCTGGCCGGTGAAATGGGTGCGACCGATTTCATCAATCCGAACGATTACGATAAGCCGGTGCAGGACGTGATTGTTGAGCTTACCGACGGCGGCGTGGACTTCAGCTTTGAATGCATCGGTAATGTGAACGTGATGCGTGCTGCGCTGGAGTGCTGCCACAAAGGGTGGGGCGAGAGCATCATCATTGGCGTGGCGGGAGCTGGGCAGGAGATCAAAACACGTCCGTTCCAGCTGGTGACCGGACGCGTCTGGCGCGGCTCCGCATTTGGTGGTGTGAAAGGGCGTACGCAGCTGCCGGGCATGGTCGAAGACGCAATGAGCGGGAAAATTCAGTTAGATCCGTTTATTACGCATCGCCTGCCGCTGGAGCAGATCAACGAGGCGTTCGATTTAATGCATCAGGGTAAGTCTATTCGTACTGTTATCCACTTTGGCGATAACTGATCCATCCGCCAGCGGAACTCTCCGCTGGCACTTTCCTGAATTTTTTAGAATGATGTTGTGAAAGTGTGACGAAACCGGCGCTTTTCGCGGTAAGCAATCCTGGCGGATTGCCGATGACTATCTATCGGGCGTGTTTTCACGCATAAACCCTACAAGAGAGTCGACGGTCATGGACAACACAACATCGATGCAGGCCCAGCATAAACTGGGCTTCCTGCATCAAATCCGACTGGTTCCGCTGTTTTCCTCCATTCTCGGTGGCATCCTTCTGCTGTTCGCCTTAAGTTCCGGGCTGGCGAGCTATTTTCTTATGCAGGCCGACCGCGATCAGCGCGATGTGACTGATGAAATTCAGGTCAGGATGGGGTTATCGAACAGCTCTAACCACTTGCGCACCTCGCGTATCAATATGATCCATGCTGGTGCGGCGAGTCGTATTGCCGAAATGGACGATATGAAGGCCAATATCGCGGAGGCGGAAAAGCGGATTAAGCAGTCGCAGGAGGGCTTTAATGCCTATTTGTCTCGGGCGGTGAAAACGCCGGCAGATGAAGCGCTGGACGCTGAACTGAGCGCCAGTTTCAAAGCCTATATCGACGGTTTGCAGCCGATGCTCAAGTACGCCAAAAACGGCATGTTTGAAGCGATCATTAACCATGAAAATGAACAGGCCAGACCGCTGGATACCGCCTACAACAAAGCGCTGCTGAAGGCCATTGAGATCCGCACCGCAAGGGCAAACCAGCTCAGTGAGCAGGCCCATCATCGGACACAAATTGGCATGGTCTTTATGCTGGGCGCATTCGGTCTGGCACTGGCATTGACGCTGATGACGTTTATGGTGCTGCGTCGTACCGTGATCCATCCGCTGCTGCGCGCCGCCCAACGCATTGAGCAAATCTCAGCGGGCGATCTGACCATGCAGGATGAGCCCACCGGGCGCAGCGAGATTGGTCGTTTGAGCCGTCATTTGCAGACTATGCAGCATTCACTGGTGAAAACCGTGGGAACCGTGCGTCAGGGGGCAGAAGAAATCTATCGCGGGACCAGTGAAATCTCTATGGGGAATACGGACCTGTCATCGCGTACAGAAGAGCAGGCTGCGGCGATTGAACAGACGGCGGCCAGTATGGAAGAGCTGACGGCTACGGTGAAACAGAACGCCGATAATGCACATCATGCCAGTAAACTGGCGGAAGATGCTTCCGGAAAAGCCAGTCGGGGTGGTCAGATGGTTTCTGGCGTGGTGCATACCATGGGCAACATTTCGACCAGCTCGAAGAAAATCTCTGAAATTACCGCCGTCATCAACAGCATTGCTTTCCAGACCAACATCCTGGCGCTGAATGCGGCGGTGGAAGCGGCGCGAGCAGGCGAGCAAGGGCGCGGCTTTGCGGTGGTGGCCAGCGAAGTGCGTACACTGGCAAGCCGTAGTGCCCAGGCAGCAAAAGAGATTGAAGGATTAATCAGCGAATCCGTACGGCTGATTGATCAAGGCTCCGGGGAAGTGGTGGCTGCAGGCAATACCATGACGGATATCGTCGATGCGGTAAAACGCGTGACCGATATTATGCTGGAGATTGCTGCCGCCTCCGATGAGCAAAGTCGGGGCATCGTGCAGGTGAGCCAGGCGATTTCAGAGATGGACAAAGTCACGCAGCAAAACGCTTCGCTGGTCGAAGAAGCGTCTGCTGCCGCGGCCTCGCTGGAGGAGCAGGCTGCACGTTTAACCCAGGCGGTTGGCACCTTTCGCTTGCAGGGCGGCAGCGTGAAAAAACGCGCGCCCCTTGCTGCCACACCGGTTTATTCGTCGCCGCAAACGTCGCCATCCCACGGTGAGAATTGGGAAACGTTTTAACGATAAAGGGACCCGCGGGTCCCTTTATTTTTGGCGGCGGGAAAGATCAAAACGGGACAGTTTTGCGGATCGCGGCGATGAGGATCTGTGCGGCGGTAGAAAGCTGAACGTCACTACGGGTCAAAATGCCAATGGGTTCGCCGGATCCTTGCGACGGTATCGGTAATGACACCAGTGTGGCCTGGCGTAAATCTTCCCGCACCGCGCCTGACGGCACAAACCATACGTAGTCGTAATCCACTGTCAACTGGCGCGACAGCGATGCCGACAGCGTTTCAATACAACCTCGCGGCAGTTCACACCCCTGGCTTAGCAGCAGGGCTTCCGCATGCTGCCTCGGCGCGGTACCTTTTGGCGATACCACGACCGGCCACTCCATCACCCGGCTTAGCGTGATGGTTTCCTGCAACAGCGGGTGGTTAGGGCGTACTACCAGCTTGAGCGACTCGAGAAATAATAATTCGTAGTTTAGCCCGACCATGAGTTCCGCATCGGCCATCCGGCCAATGCCGAGATCGATTTCCCCGGATTTTAACCCAGCGAGGATCATCGGGTTACTCATGGTGGCAACTTGCAGCGTGGTCTCCATTTGCTGCTTGTGGAACGGACCAATGACGGCGGGAAGAATACCCAGTGCAGCCGTCGGTAGTGCCCCGATGCGCACGACATCATTATGTGCTTCTACCCGACGATTTAATGCCTGACCGGCCGTATTGAGTGCGTCCAGCACTCTTACCGCATGGGTAAGAAACTGTTCGCCGGGTAGCGTTAACTGCGCACCAAGGCGACCGCGCTCGAAGAGGCGTGTCCCGGTCAGTTGCTCCAGTTCGTTGAGTGTTTTGGAGAGAGCCGGTTGACTCAGGTTTAGGGTTTCAGCCGCGCGCCCCAGCGTCCCCTGTTGGGCAACGGCGACAAAAGTGTGAAGATGGCGCAAGCGAATACGCTGATTGAACAGAACATTTTTTTCCATAAGCGATGTTAAAAACAGAGCCGTATCGGTAGCAAGTAAAGTTGTTGGTTTTTGATAACCTGATAGCAAAATATTATTAACATTTATCGTATTTTACTTACAACTGATTTATTTTGCTTATGTTTTGTACTGCCTGACTGCGCAGCGGGATCATGGAAGGGAATGTACCCGATCGTTATACTTTGGTTATTGTTCTCTTCACATTACAAGGCACTGATTAATGATACATGTCATAGGGCACCTTAATCCCGATAGCGATGCCATCTGCACCGCCGCGATGACTGCGCGCTGGTTAACCTTACGCGGCCAGCAGGCGACGGCATGGCGCGCGGGTGAACCTAACCGTGAAACACAATTTATCTTTGAGCACGCGGGACTCTCGATGCCCGAACTGCTGACGTTTCCGTTGACCGACAGAGATGTCTGGCTGGTGGATTTTACTGAACCCGCTCAGGGTCCAGACTCTCTGGCTGAGAGTAATGTCGTTGGTATTATCGATCATCACCGCCTCGGGGGTTTGATGACGAGTTTACCGCCGGAAGTGTGGGTGAAACCGGTCGGCAGTAGCGCGACGCTGTTATGGCAACTGATGTCGGAAGAGGAGCGTCGCCAGATCTCTTCCTCCGAGGCCGTGTTGCTGCTGGGGGCCATTTTGAGTGACACTGTCACGCTACGCTCACCTACCACTACGGCAGATGACCGCCAGGCGGTAGACGCGTTGGTCGAAAAAACGGGAGTTGATCGGGAGGCATTCTGCCGCGACCTGCTATCAGCTAAAACCAGCGTGGAGGGGATGAGCGCCCGGCAACTTCTCAATAAAGATTGCAAAACGTTCACGATTCATGGGCACCAGGTCTGCGTGGCGCAGCTCGAGCTTTACGCACTGGATCAGGTGGCGCCGGTGTTGGACGATTTGCGTGCGGAAATGGTGCGCTATGCTGAGGAACGCCACGCTGCGCTGGTCGTGCTGATGCTGACGGATATCAACAAAGGCGACACCAGCCTGTGGTTTGCCGGAAAAGAACTGACAGATATCGCGCAGCCCTGCAAGGTTGAAGGGATGCTGAGTCGTAAAAAACAGATGCTGCCGTGGCTGGAAAACCATTTGAAACCACGCCAGTAAGCACCGTTCATCGTCTACGCGGGTGGGGGGAATTCATGCGGGATCACAGTTTGTAAATTCTTCCCACCGGACTCGGTAGCGTTCTCTACACTCCAGGTAATATTCACTGGAGGCATGACATTATGGCGAACACCATCACGGCAGATGAGATTCGGGAACAATTTTCGCAGGCAATGTCAGCAATGTACCAGCAGGAAGTCCCGCAGTACGGCACGTTGCTGGAACTTGTCGCTGATGTGAATCTGGCGGTACTGGAAAATAACCCGACGCTGCATGAAAAACTGGCCAATGCGGATGAGTTAGCGCGTCTTAACGTTGAGCGCCACGGTGCGATCCGGGTAGGGACCGCGCAGGAATTATCCACGCTGCGGCGGATGTTTGCCATTATGGGCATGTACCCGGTCAGCTATTACGATCTCTCCCAGGCGGGCGTTCCCGTCCATTCCACGGCGTTTCGCCCCATCGATGATGCTTCGCTTTCGCGTAATCCGTTTCGGGTGTTTACCTCGCTATTGCGCCTCGAGTTGATCGATAACGTAACATTACGCCAGCGGGCTGCGGATATTCTCGCAAAACGCGATATTTTTACGCGCCGTTGCCACGAATTACTGGATGAGTTTGATGCGCAGGGTAGTTTTACATCTGCCCAGACTCAGGAATTTGTGCATGAAGCATTGGAAACCTTCCGCTGGCATCAGCACGCTACGGTAGATGAAGAGACCTATCACGCGCTACACAACGAACATCGACTGATTGCTGATGTGGTGTGTTTCCCCGGTTGCCACATTAACCACCTGACGCCACGCACGCTGGATATCGACCGTGTGCAGTCGATGATGCCGGAATGTGGCATTGAACCGAAAATCCTTATTGAAGGGCCGCCGCGGCGCGAGGTGCCTATTCTGCTGCGCCAGACCAGCTTTAAAGCGCTGGAGGAGGCGGTGCTGTTTGCCGGTGAAATGCGTGGTACGCACACCGCACGTTTTGGCGAGATTGAACAGCGTGGCGTGGCGCTGACCCCAAAAGGCAGGCAGTTATATGATGAACTTCTGAGTCACGCGGGAACGGGTAAAGACAACCTGACGCACCAGCTGCATCTTCAAGAGGTGTTTAAAGCCTTCCCTGACAGTGAGTTTTTGCTACGCCAGCAGGGGCTGGCCTGGTTCCGCTATCGACTAACGCCGTCGGGCGAGGCGCATCGTCAGGCGATCCGACCGGAGGATGACCCGCAGCCGCTGATCGAACGAGGCTGGCTGGTGGCTCAACCGATCACCTACGAAGATTTCTTACCGGTGAGCGCTGCGGGCATTTTCCAGTCTAATCTGGGCAATGAAACCCAGGCGCGCAGTCATGGTAACGCCAGTCGGGATGCGTTTGAACAGGCACTGGGCTGTGCGGTTTATGATGAGTTTGTGCTGTATCGGGAGGCTGAAGAGCGCAGTAAACGGCGCTGTGGTTTACTTTAATGGAATTTACACGGGATTCGGTCTGTTCCCATCGACATAATATATTTTCGATTTTGTACAGATAATCGGCGACCAACAATTGGATTATTAATGAATTTTGTCTAGAGTGAGCGGTCAGAAATGTGCACTCTCTTGCCGCAGATTTTGACCGGCGCGGGACCATTCACACGACCAGAAGGACTTACTTTCAGGCATGAATCGTAGACGATTTATTAAAGGTTCAATGGCAATGGCCGCCGTGTGCGGAACCAGTGGTATTGCATCACTCTTTTCCCGTGCTGCCTATGCGGCAGAGTCTGACATTGCAGACGGAAAAACCGTACGTTTTGATTTTTCCGTACTGCAATCAATGGCCCATGATTTGGCACAAAAACCGTGGGGCGGTGCGCCGCGCGCGTTGCCGGATACGCTGGCGAAACTCACGCCTCAGGCTTACAACAGTATTCAGTACGACGCCGAGCAGTCGCTGTGGAATAACGTTGAAAATCGTCAGCTGGACGCGCAGTTTTTCCATGTCGGCATGGGGTTTCGTCGCCGCGTGCGCATGTTCTCGGTTGATGACAGTACGCATCTGGCGCGTGAGATCCACTTCCGCCCTGAACTGTTCAAATACAACGATGCGGGCGTAGATACCAAACAGCTCGAAGGGCAAACCGATCTCGGATTCGCTGGTTTCCGCGTGTTTAAAGCGCCAGAACTGGCCCGTCGTGATGTGGTTTCTTTCCTCGGTGCCAGCTATTTCCGCGCCGTCGATGACACCTATCAGTACGGTTTGTCTGCGCGTGGCCTGGCGGTGGATACCTATACCGACAGCAAAGAAGAGTTTCCTGACTTTACCGCGTTCTGGTTCGAAACGGTCAAACCGGGTGCGACCAGCTTTACGGTGTATGCGCTACTCGACAGCCCAAGCGTAACCGGTGCGTTTAAATTTGTGATCCACTGTGAGAAAACGCAGGTGATCATGGATGTGCAGAACCATGTCTACGCCCGTAAAGACATCAAACAGCTCGGCATTGCGCCGATGACCAGCATGTTTAGCTGCGGTAATAACGAACGTCGGATGTGCGATACCATTCACCCGCAAATCCATGACTCCGACCGCCTGGCAATGTGGCGCGGCAACGGGGAGTGGATCTGCCGTCCGCTGAACAATCCACAAAAACTGCAGTTCAATGCCTACACCGATAACAACCCGCGCGGCTTTGGCCTGTTGCAGTTGGATCGTGACTTCTCCCACTATCAGGACATCATGGGCTGGTACAATAAGCGCCCAAGCCTGTGGGTCGAGCCGCGTAACCAGTGGGGCAAGGGGACCATTGGCTTGATGGAGATCCCAACCACCGGTGAAACGCTGGATAACGTTGTCTGCTTCTGGCAGCCGGAGAAGGCGATCAAAGCTGGTGACGATCTGGAGTTCAAATATCGCCTGTACTGGAGCGCACAGCCACCGGTACGCTCACCGTTGGCGCGTGTGTTGGCAACCCGCACTGGCATGGGAGGATTCCCGGAAGGGTGGGCACCGGGCGAGCATTACCCGGAAAAATGGGCGCGCCGCTTTGCCGTTGACTTCGTCGGTGGCGATCTGAAAGCCGCTGCGCCGAAAGGTATTGAGCCGGTGATTACGCTCTCAAGCGGCGAAGCGAAGCAGATTGAAATCCTCTACGTTGAGCCGATCGATGGCTATCGTATTCAGTTTGACTGGTATCCGACCTCTGACTCAACCGAACCGGTAGATATGCGCATGTTCCTGCGTTGTCAGGGCGATGCGATCAGCGAGACCTGGCTGTATCAGTATTTCCCGCCAGCACCGGATAAACGTCAGTACGTCGACGACCGCGAAATGCGTTAATCGCACGGTCTGTGGCTCTCCTGAAGGGGAGTCACAGACCTCATCTCTGCTGAAACATTCTGTACGCTATTTACTCGATCCTGTTCGCATTTTTCCCTATGTCAAATGGGTAAGCTGAAGGTGTGTATTTCTTATACACGCTTTTTGTCCACTAACAGGGAGAAAGTATGTTTCCAGAATACAGAGACCTCATTTCCCGACTGAAATCCGAGAACCCTCGCTTTCTGTCTTTATTCGAAAAACACAACAGCCTTGATCATGAGATTTCCAGACTGGAAGGTTCGGATGGTCGGGGATACAGTTTGGATATTGTTCGCCTGAAGAAACAGAAACTTCACCTGAAGGAAGATCTGCTCAAAATCCTGCAAAAAGAGAGTGTCAGTGAGAGCTAAATAGTACGGCTCTCACTGTGTAAAAGGGCTTTCCGCAAAAAATGGGAAGCCCTTCCTGTCTAAGACTTAATCGACCATAACCCGTTTGTTCGTCGCGCCCCATAGAATCGACATTTCGGTGAACAGCGCGCCGCTGATTTCTTCCACTTCCTCTGCGCTAACCTGTGCCTTGCCCTGTTTACCGAACAGCACCACCTCATCACCAGAGGTCACCAGCGGCAAATCGGTCACATCGACAATCAGCGTATTCATTGACGTTTTACCCAGCACCGGTACCCGCTGGCCGCGGATCAACACATGTCCTGCGTTGCTGAACACGCGACGATAGCCGTCAGCATAACCTGCCGGAATGTTAGCGAGAACGGAATCGCGTTTGAGTGTATATGTACGGTCATAGCCGACGGTATTACCTTTCGGGTAATGGTTTACCGACGCAATCGAAGATTTAAACGTCATCACGCGTTTGTATTCTGTGCTGGCGATGGTATCACCATAAAAAATCCCGCCAACGCGCACCAGATCCAGCCATGATTCACGCACGGTCAGCGTGGCGAAGGTATTGGCCACATGCAACGTCACGTCTTCGCGCTTCAGCCCGGTAATCTTGAGAACCTGTGCTGATTGGATATTGAAGCGGGCCAAATCGCGCTTGACCACCGCGGCATCTTCTTCCGGGAAATGCGACATGATGCCGACAATTTTCAGTCCGGGTAAGGCCGAAATAGCGCGGGCTTCTTCCAGTCCGGCCGCCGTGCTGACTTCCAGACCGTTGCGCGACATCCCGCCAGAGTTCAACGCCAGATGAATACGGATGGTTTTGCCTTTCTCCTGAGCAATGGCGCTCAGACGTTTCGCCATGTCCAGATTGCCAATCAGCTCCTCAGTATCAAAATCTGCCGCCTGACGCATCTCTTTTTCCGTGGCATTACGCACGCGCATCAGTTGTGATGTAAAACCGGCCTGACGCACGATGCTGATTTCTTCATTACTGGCGACGCCAATACACTGCACGCCGTTTTGCATCATCACCGGCGTGACGAGAGACAGGTCGTGCCCGTACGCGTCGCCTTTGAGAATGGCGCACAAGCGAGTTTTATCTCCCAGCAACTGCTGAACTTTGTGGACATTATATTCCAGCGCGCTGCGGGAGATCTCCAGGGTGGTATTATCCACCACCACCTGCTTGCTGACTGCATAAGGCACGGGACCGGTCTGCGAGGTGGGAACGGGTTGGTGACAGGCGGTGATCAGAAACAGCGGGATAAGTGCTAAACGACCCAAAGGTGCTGCCATGCTTGCTCCTTAGCAAAAAAATAGCGGTATTATTGTCATCATTGCGGATCATCCCCATGAGGATGCCCGGTTAATCAGAGTAGCGGGTTCAGCGCGGTAGATTGTCGCTAAGTGATTGCTGTTACAGCATAAAAGTATGATGTCCGGGGTGATAAATAGATTAATATCTGCGGATGCCAGTCAGAAATGCCCCGTTAACGAAAGTGAAGGAGATAAACATGCCAGAAGTCATCCCCGTCAGCGACACGCTGGAACTGCGGGCAGTCGAAGAGCAACACGTCACGCCATTGCATCAACTGGTACTCAAAAATAAGCGCTGGCTGCAGCAGTCGCTGAACTGGCCACAGTTTGTCGAATCCGAGGATGACACACGCAAGAACGTGCAGGGCAATATGATGCTGCACCAGCGCGGCTACGCCAAAATGTTCCTTATTTTTGAACAGCAGAACGTGGTGGGGGTGATCTCGTTTAACCAGATCGAACCGTTGAACAAAGCTGCCTATATTGGTTACTGGCTGGATGAAGAACATCAGGGGAAAGGCATACTGTCCCGGGCGCTACAGGCGTTTATTCAACATTACGCGCAGCGCGGTGAGATCCGCCGTTTTATCATTAAATGCCGGGTAGATAACCGTGAAAGCAATCAGGTCGCACAGCGCAATGGTTTCCTGCTGGAAGGTTGTCTGAAGCAGGCAGAGTTCCTCAACGGTGAGTACCATGATGTGAATCTCTACGCCCGTATCATTGATTGCGCCTCAGAATAAGCCTGCCAGAGGCGTGCGGGTAATACGTTGCTCGCCGTTGATCACTTTCGGGCCGCGCAGGTGAATCGCGTCGCCCTCAAAGGCCTCGATGCAAGCCTGGCCGGTTACCTCAATGTGATGTTCGATCAGCACTTCGCCCTGGATACAGGCGTGGCCTTCAATGAGAATGCGATCGTCAAGCAGGATTGGGCCACCGCGTAGGCGCGCATGCCCCCCAACCAGCACGTGATGCTTCAGGACGCAGTTACCCTCGATCACGGCGTGCTCCGCCACCTGTGAGCTGTAGCGCAGGGTAGGAATGGCATCTTCATCAGTTCCGGAGGTAACCCGAGCATGGCCGTAAACTTTCGCGCAATCGCAGATCCAGACGTTATTTTCTTCATTGCCTTCTATTCGCGCAAAATCAAAAACTTCGGCGCGGTGTTCGATAAAGGCATAATTGACGACAGCGTCGCCATAGATTTGCGCCTGATGCACAACGCGCGAGTTGCTGACGGTTGCGCGGTCGTAAATGTGCAAAATCTGGTCGCTTTCACGGGTTAATCCTTTGGCGGCAATGATTTCTGAACCACTCAACACGCGAGCCTCACCGGAAAGGAGGCATTCCCCACGGACAGTCGAATCTTTGACCGTGACGTTGTCACGTATTTCTGCGCCATGGCTGATTTCTGCCTGGTCAATCCATGCGTTATCGCCAACTTGCGTCCCCTCTCTGATCACGCTTGCACGGGTAATGCGGGCGTTGCCGGAGATAGCCGCCCCGGCAAAGGCGATGGCATTCTCATCGTAAATCCAGCAATCACCGTTTTGCGCCAGCACGCTTTCGTCGTCAATCCAGCCGCCTGGCGTACCGGCTTGCACATCATTAAAGTCGGTGAGGGCGATGACCTGGTGTAGCAATACGTTTTTTTTGTGGCCATTATCCTGATAACTGAAGGAACGTGGCTCATCGCTCAGACGGTATTTGGTCATAAAGAATTTCCCAGTTGCGCACCTTAGTTAAACGTAGCAAAGTTTTCAGCACTGGCTAAACAGCCGTAAATTCCATAAAATGTATTTCAAATATACTTTAAAAAATAAACAAAATGAGTAATAACAAATACAGTGAGCGAGTTCTTAATCTTCCGGCCGGTTATTTTGGCATGGTACTGGGAACCATCGGGATGGGTTTTGCCTGGCGATATGCCAGTCAGATATGGCCGGTGAGTCACTGGATAGGTGACGGTCTGGTGATCCTCGCGATGGTCATCTGGGGGCTGTTGACGCTGGCATTTATGACCCGTCTGGTGCGTTTTCCCCACAGCGTGCTGGCGGAAATACGCCACCCGGTGATGAGCAGCTTTGTCAGTCTTTTCCCTGCCACCACCATGCTGGTGGCGATTGGTTTTGTTCCCTGGTGCCGGCCCTTAGCCGTGGTCTTGTTTGGTATTGGGGTGGTGATCCAGCTGTCGTACGCAGCCTGGCAAACGGCAGGGCTGTGGCGGGGTTCTCATCCGGAAGAAGCTACCACGCCGGGTTTGTATCTGCCGACCGTGGCCAATAACTTTATCAGCGCCATGGCCTGCGGCGCGCTTGGTTACACTGATGCCGGGCTGGTGTTTCTCGGGGCGGGCGTCTTTTCCTGGTTAAGTCTTGAGCCGGTTATTCTGCAGCGTTTACGCAGTTCTGGTGAACTGCCGGCGGTATTACGTACCTCGCTGGGTATTCAACTGGCTCCGGCGCTGGTGGCCTGTAGTGCCTGGCTCAGCGTCAACGGTGGCGAAGGCGATACGCTGGCAAAAATGTTGTTCGGCTATGGCCTGCTGCAACTGCTGTTCATGTTGCGCCTCATGCCGTGGTATCTGTCTCAGCCGTTTAATGCATCATTCTGGAGCTTCTCGTTCGGTGTCTCGGCGCTGGCAACGACGGGGCTGCATTTAGGCCACGGCAGCGAGTCAGGTTTTTTTCATACGCTGGCGATCCCGCTGTTTATTTTTACCAATTTTATCATTGCGCTATTACTGATACGCACGTTTGCATTGCTGATGCAGGGAAAACTGCTTATTCGCACGGAGCGTGCAGCATTACTGAAATCTGAGGATAAATAATGACCCGTTGTGACGAAAACTACTTTACTGAGAAATATGATTTAACCCGCACGCATTCCGATGTTGTCGAGGCGGCAAAAATTGTTACGCCAGGCAAAACATTAGATTTAGGCTGTGGGAATGGTCGTAATAGCTTGTACCTGGCGGCTAACGGTTATGACGTGACGGCGTGGGATAAAAACCCAATGAGCATTGCCAACCTTGAGCGCATTAAAGACGCGGAAGGGCTGACCAATCTGCACGCTGAGGTAGCGGACCTCAATGCGTTACGCTTTGACGGTGAATATGATTTTATTCTTTCAACCGTGGTGATGATGTTCCTCGAAGCAAAAACTATCCCGGGCTTGATTGAAAATATGCAACGCTGCACCAAACCGGGTGGATATAACCTGATCGTCGCGGCAATGGATACCGATGATTTTCCGTGCACCGTTGGGTTCCCGTTTGCGTTTAAAGCCGGAGAATTACGCCGCTATTACACCGGATGGGATCTGCTGAAATATAACGAAGATGTGGGTGAACTTCATCGTACGGATGAGAACGGCAACCGTATTAAACTGCGCTTTGCAACAATGTTGGCGCGTAAAGCTGGTTAACCTACCCATTTGTGATAAGCCTTTCTACGTTCAGCATTTTTTTTGTGCTGAACGTTAAGATAACGTTAAGATAAAATTGTGCGGTCCTTACCATTTTTAGTGCATCCAAAATGATTCTGATTTGCTATTCTTTTCAGGCACCATTGCGAAAACTAAAGGGACCGTTTCATGCGTACTCAAACTTTATTTAAAGTTGCAGTGCTTACTGGCCTGTTGGCATTATCTGGCTGTGCATCAAAAGTGACTCAGCCGGAGAAATACTCTGGGTTTTTAAAAGACTATACTGGCCTGAAGGAAACTAAATCAGCAACGGGGCAACCGGTGCTTCGTTGGGTTGACCCTAGCTTTAATGAATCTAAATACGACAATATCGTTTATAACCCGATTACGTATTATCCGGTTCCTAAACCAACCACTCAGGTTGGACAACAGGTTCTTGATAGGCTGCTGAGCTATACCAATACTCAAATGAAAACCTCCATTGGTAAGCGTAAGCCGCTGGTGACAACGCCTGGCCCACGTACTTTGATTTTCCGCGGGGCGATCACTGGTGTTGATACCAGTAAAGAAGGGCTGCAATTCTATGAAGTGGTTCCGGTTGCACTGGTTGTTGCCGGTACACAAATGGCAACAGGGCACCGTACCATGGATACCCACCTCTATTTTGAGGGTGAGTTGATCGATGCGGCAACCAATAAGCCGGTAATTAAAGTTGTCCGTAAGGGCGAAGGCAAAGATCTGAATAACGAGAGTACGCCGATGGCGTTCGAAACGTTGAAGAAAGTTGTTGATGACATGGCGACCGATGCCTCCATGTTTGACGTAAATAAAAAGCAATAATGAAAAACGCACCGTCTGCTTTCTGCGGATGGTGCGATTTTTTTCAGGCGACCCGGCGGCGGTACAGCAGTTTCCCCATCAGCATTTCCGGGCGGGTGAACATCACCAAATTCCCCAGTAAAATCAGCACTAATCCGGCAATGGCATTAATCTGCCAGACATACCCCTCATACAGCGTAGACAGCGTCAGTGCCACCAGTGGAAAAAGCAGCGTGCTGTAGGCCGCCTTGCTGGGACCGATACGTCCGACCAGCGTGAAATAGGCGCCAAAGGCAATCACCGAACCAAAAATTGCCAGATACAACAGCGCGCTAAGATAACTGAAGGTCCACTGAGGTGTGAAGTTGTCGCCGCGCACCAGCGCAATGATAGCAATCAACACGGTGCCGTATAACATCGCCCAGCTGTTGGTGGTCATCACCTCGAGGCCATTTTTCTGATGGCGCAGGCTTATCATGTTGCCCAGTGAGAAACCAAACGTGCCGAGGGCGCTCAAGCCAATGCCCAGAAGCAGTGAATGATTTAACCCGCTGTTGACTAAATCTTGCCAGAACAAGGTGACGATGCCTGTCAGGCCCAGTCCGGCGGCGACATAAAAACGTCGCGGCGGTTTTTGACCAAAAAACAAGTAGCTATTAACCGCGTTGAACAGGACTGCCATTGAGAAAATAACCGATTCGAGTCCGGTATTGATCCATGCGGCGGCAGTGTAAAAACACCAGAAGTTAAAACAAAAAACGCAGCCGCCTTGTAACAAACAAAACAGATGGTCACGTGCGGAAAGCTTACGCAATTTTCCGCTGACCAGCAGAATGACTATCATCACCGTGCTGGCAACGGCAAAGCGCCAGAAGATAGAAACAGGGGCGGCAACCGGGCCTTGTTGCAGGTAAATGGCAATCCATGTCGTGCCCCATATCACCACTACCAGACTGTACAACAGTGCGTTCATACATCGCTCTCATTTTGCCTATTCAAAGGCAGACTGTGCCACGCCACTTCCGAGGGCGCTTTCATCCGATTGCGGGAGACTTGCAAAATCTTGCGCTTTTTTTATGCAAAGCGGAAAAGAGAGCTGTTAACACCCTGTTGCTGAGATAGACTGAAAGTCTGCTCACAACGTCTTTGAAAGTGATGGTATGCCTCAGCCCTACGATGCCTTTGAAAACTTACGCAAACATAATGCCGTGCTGCATGAATCGGTTGCGTTACATTCTGGGATCCAGCTGGCGGCGTGGTCGAACAAACGCGATACCATCACCCAATATTGCGATCACCATACGCTCAGTTTGTATGTGGCAGATGGCTATGAGAGTTACCACAAAACGGCGGGCGGCTGGAAGAACGGCGGTGGCCCGGACCGCTTCTGCCTGATGCCCAAAGAGAGTGAATCCAGTTGGGATATCCGCGACGATCTGTCGTTTGTGCATCTCTACTGCACCGACGCGCATTTGCGTGATGTGGGGGAGAAAGTCTGGGATAAGAGCCCTTATAGCGTCACGCTGGACGAACATACTTTCGGCAGCGATCCGGGGATCACCGCTGTGTACCGCCAGTTTCTGCTTGGTAATGACTGGCAACAGCCTGCTAACCATCTCACGCTGAGCGCCGCATCTTCGCTGTTATTAACGCACCTGATCCAGCATTACAGTAACGTACAATGGCGACCGCCGGTGGTGACGGGCGGACTCGCGCCTGTCACCTTGCGTAATGTGCTGGCCTATATCGACGCGCATTTGGCATACCCCATCACCCTGAGCGATTTGGCAGGTGAAGCGGCGTTGAGCGATTTTCACTTCGCCCGAATGTTCCGCCAGTCGATGAACATGGCGCCCCATCAATATGTAATGCAGCGCCGTATGGCGCTGGCGCAGCAGCTGGTTTGTTACTCTTCCCGCAGCTTGTCTGATATCGCGATGGCCTGCGGGTTTAGCTCCGCCAGCCACTTCAGCAACCGTTTTAAGCAGGTGACGGGCAAAACGCCCTCGCAGCTACGTGCGGCGCGCTAATCTCAGCACCGTGTAGCACACCCCTCCGGCAATTAATCCCCAAAATGCAGATCCAATCCCCAGCAGCGTCAAACCACTGGCGGTGACCAGAAAGGTGATTATCGCCGCGTCACGCTCGGCTTCTTGATGCAGCGCCTGATACAGGCTGCCGCTAATCGTCCCCAGCAGCGCCAGACCGGCCAGCATCTGGATCCAGCTCACCGGCAGGGCCGCCATTAACCCGGTCACTGAACCGCCGAATACGCCTGCCAGCAGATAGAAAACCCCCGCGGCAGCGGCCGCTAACCAGCGTCGCTGGGCGTCCGGGTGCGCTTCCGGGCTTTGGCATATCGCGGCGGTGATGGCGGCAATACAGATGGAGTAGACGCCAAACGGGGAAAACAACAGCGCCAGCAGGCCGGTGAACACGATCAACGGCGAAACGGGTAATGAATAGCCGGAGGCCTTCATGGTGGCAATGCCGGGAGCATTTTGCGAGGCCATGGTGACCAGAAACAGCGGCAGAGCAATACTGATGCTGTGGGCGAGGGAAAAGTGGGGGGCGATAAATTCCGGCATCACCGGTGAGAGAGTGATGTTGTTAGTGACAACGTCACCTTTTATCAAGGCAATCATTATTCCTACCAACATCGCAGCAATGACCGCGTAGCGCGGGGCGACAACTTTGAGCACCAACCACGCCAGCAGCATGCTGCCGCACAGGAGCAGCTCGTTGTTCAAACTATTAAATGCCTGTAGGCCAAAACGCAGCAGGATCCCAGCCAGCATCGCTGACGCCAGCGAGTGAGGGATGACTTGCATCAGTCGGGCGAACAATCCCGTCACGCCGCACAGGACAATCAGCGCATTGGCGACAATAAATACGCCAATTGCCTCCTGAATAGTGACACCCTGCAGACCGGTGACCAGCAGCGCTGCACCGGGCGTTGACCACGCGGTTAATATCGGCGCACGGTACCATAACGTTAATGCCAGCGTACTGACGCCCATGGCGATGCCCAGCGCGGTCATCCAGCCGGCAATTTGCCCGGTAGTTGCCCCGGCGGCTATCGCCGCTTGCCAGATAATCGCCGCTGAACTGGCGTAGCCGACCAGCACAGCAACAAAACCAGACAGTACGGTAGGCAGAGGGAGTGAATATGTGCGCATAGCGACTCCGCGTGCGTTATAACGGTCGGTCACTGTAGCACTGTGCGCTATAGCGTACAAGTGATAGTCTAGTGCTTTGCCACATGAGATCGAGGGAGATAACGAATGGACAATGTTACCCACTATCTGGCGACCACGCTCAGGGCGTTACGTCAGCAGCGGGAATGGAGCCTTGCACGTCTGGCGCAGGAGACCGGCGTGTCAAAAGCCATGCTGGGGCAGATTGAACGCAACGAATCCAGCCCAACGGTGGCGACATTATGGAAAATCGCCACCGGACTGAACGTTCCCTTTTCGAGCTTTATCACGCCGCCGGAAGCGGAGAGCACGCCCGCATTCGACCCGCAGCAGCAGGCGATGATCGTCACGCCGCTGTTCCCGTGGGATCCACAGCTCTGCTTTGACCATTTTTCGATACTGCTGGCACCGGGAGCGCTTAGCGAATCTACCCCGCATGAGACCGGCGTTATTGAACATGTGGTGGTGATTAATGGCCTGCTGGATATGGACATTGACGGCAAATGGCGAACGTTAAAAACCGGTGAGGGAGTGCGTTTTGCCGGGGATACCGCACACAGTTATCGGAACAGCAGTGAACTGCCGGTTCACTTTCATTCGCTCATCCATTACCCACGGAGTTAATAGGGAAAACTATTTCGCAACGTCGCGCTTCTGACTACAATAGCCGCCATTTTACCGCTTTTGGATGGTAACAACCGTATGCCTCAGCAACCTCATCGTCTTGAATTGTTAAGCCCGGCCCGTGACACCGCGATTGCGCGCGAAGCCATTTTGCACGGCGCAGATGCCGTTTACATTGGTGGACCGGGGTTTGGTGCACGTCATAATGCCAGTAACAGCCTGAAGGATATTGCTGAACTGGTGCCTTTCGCCCATCGCTATGGGGCAAAAATCTTTGTGACGTTGAACACGATTTTACACGATGATGAGCTGGAACCCGCTCAGCGGTTGATTACCGACCTGTATCAGACCGGCGTTGATGCCCTGATTGTACAGGATATGGGGATTCTGGAGCTGGATATTCCGCCCATTGAGCTGCATGCCAGCACCCAGTGTGATATTCGCAGCGTCGAGAAGGCTAAGTTTCTCGGCGATGTGGGGTTTACCCAGATTGTACTAGCGCGCGAGCTGAGTCTGGAACAGATTAGCGCCATCCATCAGGCTACCGACGCGACCCTTGAGTTTTTTATTCACGGTGCGTTGTGTGTGGCGTATTCCGGCCAATGCTATATTTCCCACGCCCAGACCGGGCGCAGCGCTAACCGTGGTGACTGCTCTCAGGCTTGTCGCCTGCCGTATACCCTGAAAGACGATCAGGGGCGGGTGGTGTCATACGAAAAACACCTGCTGTCGATGAAAGATAACGATCAGACCGCTAATCTGGGCGCGTTGATCGACGCAGGCGTGCGGTCCTTCAAAATTGAAGGCCGCTACAAAGACATGAGCTACGTGAAAAATATCACCGCCCATTATCGCCAGATGTTGGATGCGATTATCGAACAGCGCGGTGATTTGGCCCGTGTCTCAGCCGGTCGTACAGAACATTTCTTTACCCCCTCAACGGACAAAACGTTCCACCGTGGCAGCACAGATTACTTTGTCACCGCCCGCAAAGGGGATATCGGTGCATTTGACTCGCCGAAGTTTATCGGCTTGCCGGTAGGCGAAGTGCTGAAAGTAGGTAAAGATTACCTTGATGTTGAAGTGACGGAGCCGCTGGCTAACGGCGATGGCCTGAACGTGTTGATCAAACGCGATGTGGTTGGATTTCGCGCCAATACCGTCGAGAAAACGGGGAACAACCACTATCGGGTCTGGCCGAATGAAATGCCGGCCGATCTGCATAAAGTGCGTCCGCATCATCCGTTGAATCGTAACCTCGATCATAACTGGCAGCAGGCGTTGACCAAAACGTCCAGCGAACGTCGCGTGGCGGTCGATATTGAACTGGGCGGCTGGCAGGAACAGCTGATCCTGACGCTCACCAGCGAAGAGGGCGTGAGCATCACCCACACGCTGGACGGCCAGTTTGAGGAAGCGAACAACGCGGAAAAAGCGCTGAGCAATTTGCAGGAGGGGCTGGCAAAGCTTGGGCAGACGCTGTATTACGCCCGTGATATTCAGGTGAATCTGCCGGGCGCACTGTTTGTGCCGAACGGTCAGCTTAATCAGCTGCGTCGTGACGCCGTTGAAATGCTGGACGCAGCGCGACTGGCCAGTTACCAGCGTGGCCGCCGCAAACCGGTAGCCGACCCGGCCCCGGTTTACCCGCAAACGCATCTGAGTTTTCTGGCAAACGTCTATAACCATAAAGCGCGCGCGTTTTATCACCGTTATGGTGTTCAGCTGATTGATGCTGCTTATGAAGCGCATGAGGAAAAAGGCGAGGTGCCGGTGATGATCACCAAGCACTGCCTGCGTTTTGCCTTTAATCTATGCCCAAAACAGGCTAAAGGTAACATCAAAAGCTGGAAAGCGACGCCAATGCAGTTGGTCAACGGTGACGATGTGCTGACGCTGAAATTTGATTGCCGACCGTGCGAAATGCACGTCATCGGCAAGATGAAACATCACATTCTGAAAATGCCGTTGCCGGGCAGCATCGTGGCTTCCGTCAGTCCGGATGAACTGATGAAAACGCTGCCGAAGCGTAAAGGCTAAGCGTTAACTTTGATGGGTATCGGGTTTGCGTGATTTTTGCCAGTGATGGTGTTCGCGGAGATCGGCGGCGGATTCTTCCGCCGTCATACGCAGTTCATCGCTGTCAGCCGTGTGACGTAATAAGTGATCGGCATCCTGCACCTGAAGATATTCATGTCCCTGATTAGTAGCGAAAAGCTGGCCAGAAAAAAGCGCACTGCTCAGCAATAACACCGTTAACCCTTTCTTAAACATCATTCACCCTCTGGTACGTTTTAACAAAAATTGCGGTAATTTCGTCTTGTGACTATTTCATTATTTAATCGAGTTAAAGGCAATCGATGTTTCATCAATTCGCCGGTTATTGCATTTTTGTTTATATAACGTTGGGATTTTAGCTGTCGGGTAACGCTACGCTACCCGACCAATATGAATGCAGACTCAGGACTTAAAACCTGCTGCCGTCATCAGCACACGGAAGACCATGCCAACAGCGGCCAGGGCCAGCACGCTGCCGCCCCACAAGATCACCAGCCACATCAGGCGTTTCCAGATTGATTGTTGCATCAATGATACCCCTCACCAGGTTGAACTTTGCCGCGAAAAACGTAATAGCTCCAGAAGGTGTAGACGAGGATTATTGGGATAATCAACAAGGCACCTACCAGCATAAAGCCCTGACTTTGTGGCGGGGCTGCCGCCTGCCAGAGGGTGATGGACGGTGGAATGATATGCGGCCAGATGCTGATCCCCAGTCCGCTGAAACCGAGGAAAATTAGCCCCAGCGTCAGGATAAACGCCAGTGCATGGCTGTGCTGCTGGCCCAGCGAACGCCACAACCACAGGCTGATCAGTGCGACCAGGAGTGGAACCGGCATCAGGAACCACAGGTTTGGCAGGCTAAACCAGCGATCGGCAATGGCGCTGTGCGCCAGCGGTGTCCACAGGCTGATAATGGCAATGACGACCAGCAACGCCAGCAGCAGTTTTTTGGCGGCGTTGCGCATTTTATCCTGCAGTGGATTTTCGCTTTTCATCACCAGCCATGTCGCACCCAGCAGCGCATAGGCCACCACCAGGCCCACGCCGCAAAACAGCGTGAAAGGGGTGAGCCAGTCGAAAGGTCCGCCGCTGTAGCTGCGTCCGCTGACTGAAAATCCATTAAGCACCGCACCGACGACAACGCCCTGGGTAAAGGTGGCGAGGATTGAACCGCATATAAACGCTTTATCCCAGAATGGCCGGTGTGCGGGCGTTGCTTTGAAACGAAACTCAAAGGCCACACCGCGAAAAATCAGGCCGATTAGCATCAGGGTTAAGGGGATGGTCAGCGCATCGACGATCACCGCGTAGGCCAGCGGAAAGGCACCAAACAAGCCTGCGCCCCCCAGCACCAGCCAGGTTTCATTGCCGTCCCAGACCGGCGCGACGCTGTTGACCATCACATCGCGATCGTCGGGGTCCTGAATGGCCGGAAATAAAATGCCAATCCCAAGGTCGAAACCATCCATCACGATATACATCAGGGTGGCGAACACGATGATAACGAACCAGATAACTGATAAATCAATACCCATTAGCGATGTGCCTCCGGTTGAGAATCGAGGACCGCAGCGGAAAGCGGTCGTGCAGGAGTACCCGTTGGCGGACTCGTCGGGTCATCTTCCTGCGGTCCTTTACGGATCAGGCGGATCATGTAGCTGTAGCCCACACCGAAGACCGAACTGTAAACCACAAAGAAGGCCATCAGGCTGATGCTCATGTGCAAATCGCCATGTGCGGAAACCGCATCCGCCGTCCGTTGCAGGCCGTAAACAACCCACGGCTGACGACCAACTTCGGTGGTCACCCATCCGGCCAGAATGGCAATCAGACCGGAGGGTCCCATCCATAGTGCGAAGCGCAGGAAAGGACGCGAGGTATACAGGCGTTGTTTGTAGCGCAGCCACAGGGCAAATGTGCCGAGCAAGATCATCAACATCCCCAGCCCCGCCATAATGCGAAACGACCAGAACACCATGGTGGAGTTAGGACGATCTTCTTTCGGAAATTCTTTCAGAGCCGGAACTTGTTTATCCAGACTGTGGGTCAAAATCAGGCTGCCCAGCGCGGGTATTGCCAGCCCGTAGCGGGTACGCTCCTGTTCCATATCCGGCCAGCCGAACAGCAACAGCGGGGTCGGTTCACCGGACACGTTTTCCCAGTGGCCTTCAATGGCGGCAATCTTGGCGGGTTGATGCTTCAGGGTGTTAAGTCCATGCATATCACCAATCAACGCCTGTAATGGGGCGACGATCAGCATCATCCACAGGGCCATTGAAAACATGGCACGAATTGCCGGCGTATTATTTCCACGTAATAGATGCCAGGCCGCCGACGCCGCGACAAACAGGGCGCTGCTCAAGAATGCGGCGACGGACATATGCAGTAGACGATAGGGGAAGGACGGATTGAAGATGACGGCAAACCAGTCCACCGGCACGACTTGTCCGTTGATAATTTCGTAACCCTGCGGTGTTTGCATCCAGCTGTTGGAGGCGAGGATCCAGAAAGTTGAAATAATGGTGCCCAGCGCGACCATACAGGTGGCGAAGAAGTGCAGACCTGGACCTACGCGCTGCCAGCCAAACAGCATCACGCCAAGGAATCCTGCCTCGAGGAAGAAGGCGGTCAGTACTTCATAGGTCAGCAGCGGCCCGGTGATACTCCCGGCGAACTCGGAAAAACCGCTCCAGTTGGTACCGAACTGGTAGGCCATTACCAGGCCCGAAACCACGCCCATACCAAAGTTGACGGCGAATATTTTAGACCAGAAATGATACAGCGAACGCCAGGTGGGATTTTTGGTTTTCAGCCACAGACCTTCAAGCACCGCCAGATAGCTGGCAAGACCGATAGTAATGGCCGGAAAGATGATGTGAAACGACACCGTAAACGCGAACTGGATGCGCGCCAGGTGAAACGCGTCAAGACCGAACATGCTTAACTCCGCAGGCAAAATTGATTTAGCGCAATTCTATGCCTGAGGAACAGTGGGGGGCAGAAACAGAACAGTTCTTTTTAACCATAACAGTTGCTGTGCTGTTATTTGTTAGTGGTACTGATATGAAAACTTCATTTTTTAAACACCCATAAAATCAATTATTTATTCTATTTAAAGCACGCGACGAAAATTGATGCTGTGCAGGCTCGCGGTGTGAGCATGTGGTTAACCGCTTTCGTTCACAATGCAGTAAAAACACAATCCCATAACAGTTGTCAGAATGTTGTTAATTTTATTGACTGATATACACTGCGAGCGTCACCTGCATCTGACTCCCGAGAATCATCATGAAAAAATATCAACGGCTGGCGGAACAAATTCGCGATCAAATCGCCTCTGGCGTCTGGCAACCCGGCGATCGTCTACCTTCTTTACGTGAACAGGTGGCGACCAGTGGGATGAGTTTTATGACCGTCGGCCATGCTTATCAGTTGCTGGAAAGTCAGGGGCGGATCATTGCGCGGCCGCAATCCGGCTATTATGTTGCCGCGCGGCCCGAACGTGAGTCGGCAACCCCGCAATCGCAGGTTGTGCGCGATGAAGCGGTCGATATCAACACGTATATTTTTGACATGCTGCAGGCCAGCCGGGATGCTTCGGTGATGCCGTTTGCGTCCGCATTTCCCGACCCCCGTTTATTTCCCCTGCAGCAGCTTAACCGTTCGTTGGCGCAGGTGAGCAAAACGGCGACGGCAATGAGCGTGATTGAAAACCTGCCGCCGGGTAATGCCGAATTGCGTAATGCCATTGCACGTCGCTATGCACAGCAGGGGATCACTATTTCGCCGGATGACATTGTGATTACCGCCGGGGCGCTGGAAGCCCTCAACCTGAGCCTGCAAGCGGTGACCGAACCTGGCGACTGGGTGATTGTCGAAAATCCCTGTTTTTACGGCGCCTTGCAGGCGCTTGAAAGGCTACGTTTAAAAGCGCTGTCTGTTGCCACCGACGTCAAGGACGGGATCGATCTCGTTGCACTGGAGCAGGCTTTACAAGAGTATCCGGTGAAGGCTTGCTGGCTGATGACCAACAGCCAAAACCCGTTGGGGTTTACGCTCAGCGCAGAGAAAAAGGCCCATCTGGTCGCGTTGCTGGAAAAATACAACGTGATGCTGATCGAGGATGATGTTTACAGCGAGCTGTATTTTGGCCGTGAAAAACCGCTGCCCGCCAAAGCCTGGGATCGTGGCGACAGAGTGCTACACTGTTCGTCGTTTTCAAAATGCCTGGTACCCGGATTTCGCGTTGGCTGGGTGGCGGCGGGGAAGCATGCGCGGCGCATTCAGCGGCTTCAGTTGATGAGCACCTTATCAACCAGTTCCCCGATGCAACTCGCATTGGTGGATTACCTCTCTACCCGGCGTTATGACGCGCATTTGCGTCGGCTACGTCGTCAACTGGCAGAACGCAAACAGCAAGCCTGGCAAACGCTGCTGCGCCATCTTCCGGCGGAAGTCAAAATTCATCATAGCGATAGCGGCTATTTTCTGTGGCTCGAACTGCCTGAACCGCTTGATGCGGGCGAGCTCAGCACGCAGGCACTGGCGCACCATATCAGCATTGCACCGGGGAAAATGTTCTCGACGTCAGGAACCTGGACACGCTTCTTTCGCTTCAATACCGCATGGCACTGGGGAGAACGCGAAGAGCAGGCCGTGAAACAACTTGGGAAATTAATTCGCGAGATGATGAAATAATAATGAATGGGCTATTCAATATAAAAGAATAGCCCATTCTTATTTTTGAAATAGCACCAGTAAAATCACGATGTTATTTCTTCAGGTGCAACCATACAAAATATCAATACCTCTAATTATTCCCCTCAGTGCATCTAACTCGTTGTCTATACTCCAGAAGATTAAATAACGTTGCAATAACTGACAGCGTAATGAGCGTTAGCTCACAACCTGATTAAATTTCCTTGCGCCAGCAGGAACGCTGCCAACACCCCGACTACTTTTAGGAAAGGACATATATTTACGGCAAGGCTGCCGCTCATTATTTTTTTTCGACAGGAGTAAGACGTTATGAGCAAGCAATTTGCCCTCACGAGCCTGTGTGCGCTCAGTATGACACTGATGACCGCCCACGCAGCTGAACCCCCAACATCATTAGATAAACCAGAAGGACGCCTGGATATTATTGCCTGGCCGGGGTATATCGAACGTGGCCAAACGGATAAACAATATGACTGGGTCTCACAGTTTGAGAAGGAAACGGGCTGCGCGGTGAATGTGAAAACGGCGGCCACCTCAGACGAAATGGTTAGCCTGATGGCAAAAGGCGGATATGACCTGGTCACGGCATCCGGTGACGCGTCACTGCGTTTAATTATGGGGAAACGTGTTCAACCTATTAATACTGCACTTATTCCGAACTGGAAAATCATCGATCCGCGTGTAGTCAACGGCGAATGGTTTAATGTCGGGGGAAAAGTGTACGGCACACCGTATCAGTGGGGGCCAAACCTGCTGATGTACAACACCAAGACCTTCCCAACGCCGCCGGATAGCTGGAAAGTGGTGTTTGTAGCGCAAACCCTGGAAGACGGCAAAAGCAATAAAGGGCGCGTCCAGGCTTACGACGGTCCGATTTATATCGCCGATGCGGCGTTATTTGTTAAAGCCACCCAACCACAACTGGGCATTACCGACCCCTATCAGCTGACCGAGAAACAGTATCAGGCCGTCATTAAGGTCCTGAGAGATCAGCATAGTCTGATCCATCGCTACTGGCATGACACCACCGTGCAAATGAGTGATTTTAAAAACGAAGGTGTTGTCGCTTCCAGCGCATGGCCTTATCAAGCTAACGCCCTGAAGGCTGAAGGGCAACCTGTCGCCACCGTCTTCCCAAAAGAAGGGGTTACCGGCTGGGCGGATACCACCATGTTGCACAGCGAAGCAAAACATCCGGTCTGTGCTTACAAATGGATGAACTGGTCATTAACCCCGAAAGTGCAGGGCGACGTTGCCGCCTGGTTTGGATCGCTGCCGGTCGTGCCTGAGGGATGCAAAGCCAGCCCGCTGCTGGGTGAAAAAGGATGTGAAACCAATGGCTATAGCTATTTCGACAAAATCGCCTTCTGGAAAACGCCGATCGCCGAAGGGGGCAAGTTCGTTCCTTACAGTCGCTGGACGCAAGATTACATAGCCATTATGGGCGGTCGCTGATTCCGCTGGGGGTTTTATGACGTACGCAGTGGAATTTAACAATGTCTCGCGATTGTACGGGGACGTTCGTGCCGTCGATGGGGTCAGTATTGCGATTAACGATGGTGAGTTTTTCTCTATGCTGGGGCCATCCGGCTCTGGCAAAACTACCTGTCTGCGCCTGATAGCTGGTTTTGAACAGCTGTCAGGCGGTGCAATTAGCATTTTTGGCAAGCAGGCCAGCGAGTTGCCGCCCTGGGAGCGGGACGTCAACACGGTATTTCAGGATTACGCGTTGTTTCCGCATATGTCGATCCTCGATAACGTGGCCTATGGGTTGATGGTCAAAGGGATGGATAAAAAACAGCGCCATGCCAAAGCGCGAGAAGCGCTGGAGAAGGTGGCGCTCGGCTTCGTTTATGAGCGTAAACCGTCGCAGCTTTCCGGTGGACAGCGCCAGCGCGTGGCGATCGCTCGCGCGCTGGTTAATGAACCACGCGTGCTGCTGCTGGATGAACCGCTTGGGGCGCTGGATCTTAAACTGCGTGAACAGATGCAGTTGGAATTGAAAAAACTACAGCAGGCGCTGGGCATCACCTTCATTTTTGTTACCCACGATCAGGGTGAGGCGCTGTCGATGTCCGATCGCGTGGCGGTGTTTAATAACGGCCGCATTGAGCAAGTGGACTCTCCCCGTGAACTCTATATGCGCCCACGCACGCCGTTTGTGGCGAGCTTTGTCGGGACATCCAACGTCTTTGATACCGCCATGTCGGCGAATGTCTGCGGCCTGCAGGGAATGTTCTCTCTGCGCCCGGAACACATTCGCTTGAATGATCCTGGCGCGGAAGTGCAGGCGCCGGGCGTTATTCAGGCGGTGCAGTATCAGGGGGCCGCGACGCGGTTTGAGCTAAAACTGGCTGGTGGCGAAAAGTTGCTGGTCAGCCAGGCGAACCTGACGGGAGAAACGCTGCCGTCAACGCTGTCGCCGGGGCAGCAGGTCATGGCCTCGTGGTCACGTGACGTGATGGTCCCGCTGGTTGAGGAGAGGTGAATGGCGATGAACGTTTTACATTCACCTCCCCAGACCACCAGGTTGAACAAAATCTCAGGTTATTTCTGGCGTAATCCGGGGCTGGGGCTGTTTTTACTGCTGCTCGGACCGCTGATGTGGTTTGGTGTTGTCTACTTTGGCTCATTGTTGACGCTATTGTGGCAAGGGTTTTATACCTTTGACGATTTCACCATGTCCGTTACGCCAGATCTGACGCTGGCGAACCTGCAGGCGCTGTTTAACCCGGCGAATTACGACATCATTTTACGCACGTTGACCATGGCAATAGCGGTGACTATTGCCAGCGCCATTCTGGCGTTTCCGATGGCGTGGTATATGGCGCGTTACACCAGCGGCAAGATGAAAGCCTTTTTTTACATCGCCGTCATGTTGCCAATGTGGGCCAGCTATATCGTCAAAGCCTACGCGTGGACGTTGCTGTTGGCTAAAGACGGCGTGGCGCAGTGGTTTTTAACCCATCTCGGGCTGGAGCCGATCCTGACCGCGTTTCTGACGCTGCCAGCCGTGGGCGGGAATACGCTGTCGACTTCAGGATTAGGGCGTTTTCTGGTTTTCGTCTACATCTGGCTACCTTTTATGATCCTGCCGGTACAGGCTGCGCTGGAACGGTTACCGCCGTCATTGCTGCAGGCTTCGGCGGATTTGGGTGCCCGCCCGCGTCAGACCTTCCGCTATGTAGTGCTGCCGCTGGCTATCCCCGGTATTGCTGCGGGTTCAATCTTTACCTTCTCGCTGACGCTGGGTGATTTTATTGTGCCGCAACTGGTGGGGCCGCCGGGTTTTTTCATCGGCAACATGGTCTATTCGCAACAAGGGGCTATCGGCAACATGCCAATGGCGGCGGCATTCACCCTGGTGCCGATTGTATTAATCGCACTGTATCTGGCGTTCGTGAAGCGTCTGGGAGCGTTTGATGCACTCTGAACGCGCACCGTTTTTACTCAAACTGGCCGCATGGGGTGGCGTGATTTTCCTGCACTTTCCCATCCTCATCATCGCCGCCTATGCGTTTAATACCGAGGAAGCCGCTTTTAGCTTTCCACCGCAGGGGCTTACGCTGCGGTGGTTTAGCGTGGCGGCACAGCGTAGCGATATTTTGGAATCAGTGACACTGTCACTTAAGATCGCCGCGCTGTCGACGGCCATCGCACTGGTGCTAGGAACGCTGGCGGCGGCGGCCCTGTGGCGGCGGGATTTCTTTGGCAAGAACGCAATATCGCTGTTGTTGCTTTTGCCTATTGCGCTACCGGGCATTATCACCGGTCTGGCACTGCTGACTGCATTTAAAACCATCAATCTGGAACCCGGCTTCCTGACCATCGTGGTGGGGCATGCGACGTTTTGTGTGGTAGTGGTATTTAACAACGTTGTGGCCCGTTTTCGTCGCACATCATGGAGTCTGGTTGAAGCGTCAATGGACTTGGGTGCAAACGGCTGGCAAACCTTCCGCTATGTGGTGCTGCCGAATCTTGCGTCGGCGCTGTTGGCCGGAGGCATGCTGGCGTTTGCGTTGTCGTTTGATGAAATCATCGTAACAACGTTCACGGCCGGACACGAAAGAACACTTCCGCTGTGGCTACTCAATCAACTCGGACGTCCGCGTGATGTCCCGGTGACCAACGTAGTGGCATTGCTGGTGATGGCGGTCACAACACTGCCGATTTTAGGGGCCTGGTGGCTGACGCGTGAAGGCGACACTCTCGCCGGAAACGGTAAATAAACGACAATATGGGAAATTGCTATGCAACATCAATTACTGATTAACGGCGAACTGGTCAACGGTGAAGGTGAAAAGCAGCCGGTCTATAACCCTGCTACCGGTGACGTGATCCTGGAAATTGCCGAGGCGTCAACCGTGCAGGTTGATGCAGCCGTCCGTGCCGCCGATGAGGCTTTTGCCAGCTGGGGGCAAACCACACCGAAAGTGCGTTCAGAGCTGTTACTGAAGCTGGCGGACACTATCGCCGAAAACGCGCAGACATTTGCTGAGCTGGAATCCTTGAATTGCGGTAAGCCTTTTCACTGCGTGCTAAATGATGAAATTCCGGCGATTGTGGATGTTTTCCGCTTCTTTGCCGGTGCCGCACGTACGGTCAACGGCCTGGCGGCCGGGGAGTATCTGGAAGGGCATACGTCCATGATCCGTCGCGATCCGCTGGGGGTGGTGGCGTCTATCGCACCGTGGAACTATCCGCTGATGATGGCCGCGTGGAAACTGGCACCGGCGCTGGCGGCAGGTAACTGCGTGGTGATTAAACCATCCGAAATTACCCCATTAACGGCACTGAAGCTGGCGGAGTTGGCGAAAGATATTTTCCCGGCAGGCGTGATTAACGTGCTGTTTGGTCGTGGTAAAACCGTGGGCGATCCGCTGACCGGTCATGAAAAAGTGCGCATGGTTTCACTGACCGGCTCTATTGCTACCGGTGAACACATCATTGGGCATACTGCGCCATCGATTAAGCGCACGCATATGGAGTTGGGCGGCAAGGCCCCGGTTATTATTTTTGATGATGCCGATCTCGATGCGGTGGTGAGCGGCGTACGCACGTTCGGTTATTACAACGCCGGGCAGGATTGCACCGCAGCCTGTCGCATTTACGCGCAGAAAGGCATTTACGACGCGCTGGTCGAAAAATTGGGTGCGGCGGTCGCCAGCCTGAAAACCGGTTCACCGAATGATGAATCAACAGAGTTGGGGCCGGTAAGCTCTCAGGCTCATTTGGATCGCATCACCAAAGCGGTGGATGAGGCCAAAGCGCTCGGGCACATCAAAGTCATCACCGGCGGTAAAAAAGTAGAGGGTGCAGGCTACTATTTTGCCCCAACGCTGCTGGCGGGCGCGAAGCAGGACGATGCTATCGTTCAGCGGGAAGTCTTCGGCCCGGTGGTCAGCATCACCCAGTTTGATGATGAGGCTCAGGTCCTGGCATGGGCTAACGATTCAAAATACGGGCTGGCATCTTCGGTCTGGACGCGAGACGTCGGTCGTGCCCATCGCCTCAGCGCCCGCTTGCAGTATGGCTGTACCTGGGTCAACACCCACTTCACGTTGGTGAGCGAAATGCCGCACGGCGGGCAAAAACTCTCCGGTTACGGTAAGGACATGTCGGTTTATGGACTCGAGGATTACACCGTTATCCGCCATGTGATGATTAAACACGAGTAAAATCAGTACCCGCGCATGGCCATAGACGCACGGATAGCTAATTACTAGTAGAAGGGTGTCTATACTATGCGCGGCACTGGCCTCGTCGCCATCGGACGGCGGTAAGTTGGAAATATCCGCGAGGTCAGGCTAATTTACATACATTGGAGTCGCGTTCCGTTCTCTTAATGAACATCACTTCGCTGATGCCCGGTATCTGGGTTTCATGGCAACATCCCTTCGATTAAGGATAGCGTTGCATCTACCCCTTGAACTCACAGCGTGAATCGGTCACCGCCTTACCTACATGGGCTCCGTTTGGGAAACGGAAAATATTGTACGTTAAGACTATTTTTTAACCATTCCAGTCATTGAAAAAGCTACTTTGCAATCGTAGGTTCGTTAAGGATGTTTCTTGTACTTTTCAACTTTAGCTGGTCGCTAGCGGCGAAACTTACCTGAACCTGGCTGGCATCCAGTTTCAATGGTAAATATAATCAAGAGCCTGATTGATATATCCATGACCTAATGGCGATAAATTCATCAGTATTCTGAAAAAACGTTTGTTTTACATAGGAAGGAATAAGTTTTGGGCGACAGTGAGATTATTCTTCAAGGAGGTGGGCGATCTTTGGTAACAAAGAAGGGAGATGTGGTTTTCCGCGCCTCTACTCCTTGGTCAACGACAACCATTGCACTCCTCAGACATCTGGAAAAAGTTGGCTTCAAATACTCACCAAGGATTGTCGGTACTGGGTTCGATCCAGAAGGGCGAGAAATGGTTTCGTTTTTGAAGGGTGATTTTGTCCATCCTCAGCCGTGGAAAAACGAGGCTCTACCGTTACTGGGGCAGATATTGAAAGAGTTGCATCAGGCAACCAGTTCTTTTTTACCGCCAGAAAACGCTCAATGGCGTCCATGGTTCGGTCGAGATTTAGGGACAGCTTCAGTGATAGGCCATTGCGACATGGGGCCTTGGAATATAGTCTGCCATAATCAATTACCCTTTGCCCTCATTGATTGGGAAGAGGCCGGCCCTGTTGACCCATTGATCGAACTTGCACAAACCTGCTGGCTAAATGCTCAGTTAGTCGATGATGATATTGCTGAAAAGCAAGGACTCCCTTCTGTTGAGGTTCGTGCACATCAAATGCGTATGTTACTTGATGGATATGGCGTCCCACGCTTTCAGCGCGTTGGCTTTATTGAGAAAGTGAGGGATTTTGTGATTTTCAGTGCTGCGAATGAAGCTATTTCGGCGCGAGTGACGATGGATAGCAAAGAAATTGCTCCGCTTTGGGGGATATCGTGGAGAACTCGCAGTGCAGCCTGGATCATAAGACACCAGGCAGCGCTAAATCGGATAATCATGGCGGGCTGATCGTCCAGATATAAATATACGTCTGGATTATCTATGGACACGCTATGCGTCTTCGCTATCTAAATAACCAAGAGATTGGAAAATTTTTCTATAAATATCATGAACCACTCTCTTTTTATTTTCATGATATTTTTGAATGTCAAAGCTGCAATCTTTAATTGCCTCAAGCTTGGCGTCAGCATATAGTTTGCGGTCATTTTCTGACAGTCTAAGCCAATCTCGGAAAAGCAAATGCCGTGCTGTTTCAGGGGTATGCTGAGTAAAAACATGTAGGTTAACTCTAGGATTTTCATAATGGAAAAGACGATGACCATGGAAGCGGGGTTCACGCACAATTAATCTATACCCAAGGCTTTCAAGCGCTAATACATATATTTCTTCATCCTCAGCATCGGCAACCGTTACATCAATATCAATCACGGGTTTAGCGGCCAGACCAGGTACTGCCGTAGAACCCACATGATCAATTTTTAGTAGATTCGAACCTAATTTATTCTTAATTTTAGATTCTAGGGCTGAGTATATTTGCGGCCATGAGTGATCATAAGCAACAACCTCTATATTCTCAATCGGCGGTACACCATTAACAAAATAGCTATCCTGAGGATCGATGACATAATACTCCATCATCTCTTTTGTGCTAACCATAAACTGATACCCCTAAGTCATTCAAATTATGAACGATAGTGTACAGGAAGGGCTCCGTTTGAGAAACGGAAAACATTGTACGTTAAGGCTCAATAATAATCACAAAATGTAACCTTAACTTCCCGTACAGTTGTTTAGTTCAGATATTGCAAGTTCTGCTATTCTTGTTGTAACAGAGATCGTGCCGTTACTTTTCAACGTCCATGCCGCGGATAATCCACACCATGCACAGATCCACATCAGGAGCCTCTCTCTGTCCAAGCCAGCAGTTTCGGTCACGATATTAAGTCGTTGTTTAAATATTTCAGGAATAACGGCTATTTCAGAAGCTGAATTACCAAGATTCGGATTTGTGAAAATATTGGCATAATCGAATTCTCGCTCACCTTTCAATCCTTTTGGGTCAATTGCCAGCCAACCTGATGACCCAAAATCAAGGACGTTAGCATGATGCAAATCGCCATGTAGAGTGGTTACATTATGTGGTGAAGATAGCAGTTCTTCAGATATTTCTGCGCACCGCTTTAGAATCCCCCCATATATCCGGGCGGCTGGTTTAAGATCGTGGAACCAGACGTGAAGGGAAGTTAGTTGTGGTATTGGCTGCTTCTGACATATGTGCAGTCGGTTTGCTGTAAGGCACAGAATACGGCAAGCCTCTGCGTCCTGACCTTCTCTTGACATCGTGGACAGAGATGCGGGCCCCGTGGCACTCTCAAGAAGAGTTGCCTCATTTTCATGGGAAAGAACCTGCGCAGCTCCATTCCCTCCCCACCATGCCATAAGTGCATTACCTCTTTGTTCTTCTTGGTCATCGGTAATTTTTAGCATCGCATTTATGCCATCGATTGACGTTTTAACAGGGAGGAGTTGCGATGTATGTGTTAATAATGGTGAGCCGTCTGGAATGAGTTTCCAGCGACTCAGCCAGGGTTCGAACTTGTATTTATTCATAATTCTTTATCTTCCTGTCGGTAAAGGGACTGTATACGGCAGACTTGTGAGCGGCTATAGCCCGTAGCTTCAGCTGTTTCCTGTCGGTCACCGCCTTACCTACATACGCTATCGGTTTGACTGATAATTCAAATTCATGGATACATACTTTCATCATCTGAGGGTACGCGGCTTTTTTCTTTTAGTATGTGTACATTAGCCTTACAGAATTCTATGTAGGCTCTGGCCGCCGTGGAAACATGTCGGTGTTTTTTATAAACCAGATGCAATGATGAGTAGGGCAAACGTGTCTGGGGTAAAACCTCAATCAGTTTTCCACTATTAATGTATTCCGCAGCAAAAAAAGCAGGTAACTCAGTAATGTAGTCGCCAGCAAGGGCTCCAGAGCGCAAATGAAGATAATCATTGACGATGAAGGTTGCTGGAACATCGTAGGTATGTTCACCGAGCATCCACACCGGACGCGCGCCTATCACCGAACCCCAGGCGGCACAGGGATACTTCATCAGGTCTGATGGCTCTTTGGGGGGCTCACTGCCCTGAAAAAGCGCCGGGCTGGCGACCAGAATATGCCTGAAATCCATGAGATGGCTCGCAACGACATCATCATCAGAGATGCTTCCAACTCTCAGCGCGACATCAATACCTTCAGAAACTAAATCCACTCGACGTTCAGTCGTATAAACGTTAATGGCAATACCCGGATATATACGCTGAAACTGTCTGATGATTTCCCACCACGGTTCAAGTGATTGAGGCATTGTCAGGCGTAATCGGCCTGTAATGCGGGAATCGGCAGTGGTGAGGAACTGCTCGGCATCATTAAGCGTATCAATAGCCGAACTGGCCTGATCCAGCAATTTTTTACCCGCCTCTGTTGCTCTGCAACCTTTCACAGTGCGTTCTAGCAGAACAACATCCAGCTCATGCTCAAGTTCAGCGATCCTACGGCTTAGCGTCGGAAGCGGTATGTTGTTTTCCCGCGCTGCTGCAGAAAGGCTACCGCAGCGGGCTGTCAGAACAAACATCTTTAAGGCATTTAAGTCCATCGACTCCTCTCAAATATGAAAACATTATTCTCAATTTAGACGCTACACAGTACTGAATGTGGGTAATAAAATACAGCCACTTTCAGTTAGAAATGCCCGTAATTATAGAGAAAATGTATTGCCTGGAGCAGATTTAGAATCTATCTGACGCCATCAGTCCTTTTTAAAGCTCCAAACCTTCCCTCTGATAAACTCTCAAAAATGAAACATGTACAGACTTAGGAATATGACATTAACATGAACGATTTAGTAAAAGCCTATCTGGCTCGCCTTGGCCTTGACGCAGAAAAACCCTCCATTGAGGCACTTACCCGTTTACATCAAGCTCATGTAGAGCGGATCCCTTACGAAACATTCTGGATCCACCTTGGTCAGGATTGGGGAATTGACGCCATGGAAAGTTTCAGAAGAGCGGCAACAACCCGACGAGGTGGTTATTGTTTTCAGCTCAATGGCGGCTTACATACGCTACTCACCCACCTTGGTTATCGTGTGAGTATTCACCCAGCAAACGTCCACGGCGCTGAAGGCCCTGAGCATATAAAACTGGAAAACCATGCAGCTATCATCGCTGAGGGGTTGCCGAGTGAAAATAATCCCAACGGGAGATGGTGGGTGGATGTCGGTCTTGGCGATGCGCTTCATGAGCAAATGCCTCTGATGAATACTACCGTTAACCAAGACTCGATGCAGTTTGGCATGGAAGCCATGGACAAGGACGGCGTGGGCGATTGGCATCTCATTGCCGATCCATCGTGCTGGATCGCAGGCGTGAATATGGCTGAGCAACCCGCTTCTATGAGTGATTTCGTAGACCGTCATCACTTTAATATGCATTCCCCTGAATCCGGATATGCAAAAGTTGTTACTGCACAACTCCGGAAGCCACACGGCAAAACGATACTGCGAGGTTGCGTTTTAACAAAAACCGATGGCGAAGTCGTTACGACTCACATCTCAACGTCTTTACCAGAGTGGCAGGAAGTGCTTGATGAAGAATTCGGTCTGACTTTCGAAAACGTTCCTGAGATATCGCTTAAAAAACTGTGGGTTAAAGTACAGAAGATCCATGAAGAATGGGTCCAGACTCGCGAAAGTACGTAAAACATTCACGTCAGCTTATTGTTGGCCCTGATGCTACAACCTGCGCGGTGATTGCGGCCGTCGTGTTTCCCCTCTCTGCAGGTAATCCCGAACTGCACTGGCAACTGACGATCATCATGACATTGATGATGGGCGGATGGTGCCTGCTTGCCAGTAAATTTCGCCTGGGCGCACTTGCCGATCTGCTTTCTCATCCCATTCTTACTGGTTTGCTTAATGGCGTAGCCGTGACGATTATTGTCGGGCAATTAGGTAAGGTTTTAGGGATCACACTTGATGAGGCGCAGGTTATTGAAAAAATAATTGCCTTGCCAGGCCGAATCGCAGACAGCCATTTATTAACCTTAGGACTATCACTTTTAACGTTAGTTATTTTAATGGTTATCAAAACGTATCGCAGCCACTGGCCAGCACCGTTGATTGCCATTGTGATAACAACGGCGCTGGTATGGGGAACATCAGCACAAAATCATGGGATTGCCACTATTGGAGGCGACGGTTTTCAGCCTGGTTTACCCGTCGTTAACTGGGCGGCGTTCCAGCCAGGTCTGATGCGTGATTTAGTGATCCCGGCGCTGAACCTGGCTTTGGTCAGTTTTGTCAGTCTTATGCTGACCGCCCGTAGTTTCGCCGCGAAAAATGGCTATGACATTAATGCTGATGCTGAGTTTAGAGCTCTGGGTATTGCGAATCTCATGTCTGGATTATCTCAGGGGTTTGCTATCAGTGGAGCCGATTCCCGAACCGCTGTTAATGATTCAACTGGGGGGAAAAGTCAGCTGGTTTCCGTGGTCGCAGCCTTACTCATCGGTATCATAGTCGTATTTTTTACTCAGCCATTACAGTTTATTCCGGTTTCTGCATTAGGTATTGTTCTAATGTATGCCTCGTGGTCATTGATTGATTTACGTGGGCTATGGAACCTGAGGCGAAGAAATAAACAGGCATTTCGTTTGGCCTTCTTCACCTTTGGCTGTGTGTTAATTATCGGTGTAATCCAGGGAATCGGGCTTGCCGTGTTGCTCGGTCTGTTACAGTTCCTGCGTACAGTCTTTCGTCCTTCTGAGCACTTACTGGGAACTGACGAAAATGGAATGATTCACTCATTAGGTAATTCAACCGATATTAAAATGGTTCCGGGCGTGTTGATGTATCGATTTAACTCCCCGTTGACCTATTTTAATGTGGCTTATTTTAAACGTCGGGTATTGAACTTAGTTGATGGTACAACATTACAACCTAAATGGGTGGTTATTGATGCCGTTGCCTGCTTCACCTATTCAGATATAAGTGTCCTGGCCACCATTAATGAGTTAAAGCGTGACCTGAAAAGTCGACAGATTACGTTAATCCTTGCGGGCCGGAAAACGGAATTAACACGCTGGTTTAAAGAAAGCCGACCAACAATGAATGATGATGACATGCTTCTGGCTCCAGACCTCTATTTGGCACTCCGGTTCATTCAAAGCAAAGAGAGTGCGGGTGAGGGCGAATCCGACGGTGATGTACCATCCCAGCGACACAATTCCTGAAAGGGGTCCAAATTCAGTAGACCACTTCATACGGAACAGTTTAGGGGGCAATGCATGCCGGGTTTCGCTATCTCATTACCGCAGAAAGGTTAGGGCTATTACACACTAAGGATAATTTACTGGCAGGTGAAGCAGTGGGAAGATCGCACATCAATGGCAGAGAGAATGTTCTCTCTGCCAGCAGACGCTGCAATTAATCAACAAGAGTCACATCAAGCAAACCAGCCAAACCTTGCGGATATCAGGCTGAAAAGTCCTACAGCAGCAAAGAGATTTATCAGTACTACGGTTTTACTGGAAACATTCATTTTTGCCACCTTTCGATTTAACCCTTATGGGTATAGTACGGGTTAAAACTATCCGCAATAGTACGAAATCTGAACATTACGGAGAACGGTTGTTTTCTCGCCAGTTTTCTTAAAAAAATGAATAAAACTTGATGTGTGTCATAAAAAAGAGCATATTGCGCTCGATTTTCCCTTCTGGCCCGGATGCCCTAAATGTCTTTGTACCAAAACATGCTGGTTTTTTATGCGGTAATGGCCGCCATCGCGGCTATCATCACCTGGTTTCTATCGCGCGATAAAAAGCGTATTCGCTTTCTCAGCGCGGTATTAGTCGGGGCGACGTGGCCGATGAGCTTTCCCGTCGCACTCCTGTTTTCTCTTTTCTAATGACGTCGTCAGGCCTTTAGCAGCGCGATTAATCGCAACCTGTCAGCGTCAGTCACGTCCAGCGGATGCTGATAGCCGACGTTTTCATTGGCGCGGGTGTACAGGGCAACCAACCAGTCATACACGTATCGGCTGGCACCATGCCGAGGTTGCTCGTCCAGTTTTGCCAGTCGACGCATCGGTTGTTGCGGCGGGGCGCTAAAGATAGCGGCACCTTTTAGGATCCTGCTGGCAGGGCGCTGTTCCTCGGCAACGCGAGCAAACCCAAGCCAGGTAATAAAATCACCGATATCCGCGTGCAGCTGCGCTGCGCAGACGTTCTCGCGCTGCATAATAGCGTGCAGGCGTTGCGGCATCTCCAGCCGGTAACTGGTGGTCACTAGGATGTCAGCAACCTGCCTTAAAGTTTCCGGCTCCAGGTGCAGGCGACGCGCGTTATTCTCATTACGACACCACTGGCGCACATGGTTGATCCACATTTTATGCGCCAGGTATCCGGTCTCTTCACTCTCTTGCGGGTGAGACGTATCTCGCGCGTCAGCAAACAGGTCGATCGCATCATTAAATAAGCCGCTAACCTGCTCCTCACGCGGTTGTTGAATACGTAACAACGACTCCACGCTGCGCATAGGCGGCAGTAGTCCCTCCAGCAGCTCGCCATGTTTTGCCGCCTGAGCTTGCAACTGGCGAATAAGTGATTCACTCGCCCCAGTCGTCTCGTCATCCGTGTGTAGCCAGCTCATTAACGTGGCGCGAATTCGCTGCTGGAGCTGTTCGTGCAGAGAGATAAACCGAGCCTGACGCTGAGCGGGCGAAGTGGCCTGCGACAACCATTCAACCAGCCGCTGTAAACTGTGCTTATCCAGCGCCTGCAGCGTGCCCCAGTGCAGTCCGGGTTTGCCCAGTAATTGCTGAACGGCTTCATCGAGGTTCTGCTGGGTGCTAAAACGCGCATCCTGTGGGGTAATGGCCCACACCACGCCCGGTAACGCAGCATCGTGCAGCGGTTGGGTATCGTTGATCCAACCGAGTAGCGTGCGGGTGACGGTCGGCGTCTGCGAACGGGTGGATACCGCGTTGCAGATGACTAACACATCGGGTTGCAGACACTGGCGGTAATGCTCCAGCATCCAGTCTAATTTTGCTTGCCATAGCGGGTGTGGATGCGCATCCGGTGCCAGGGGGATATCCAGCAGGTCCGTGCTCTCCAGCACTGTGTCTTCTACCGTCAGTACCAGTTCGCGGGTCAACAGCGCCAGTGATTCCAGCGACAGGCTGACCGCATTAAGCAACTGATTGTCGGCAATGGGATGCACCACCACATCACTTGGCGCGTCGTGCCCGGTCAGTGCCGCCTGAGTGAGAAAGCTTTCGGCGGGCAAGCCGAAATGGTCGACCAACAGGCTAAACGGCGCAGCTAATTCTTTGGCATGCCCGGTTTGTTGCAGCGTATGCGCCAGTGCCAGAAACTGCTGCGTGAGTTCTGGCTGTTCTCCCCACAGTAATGCCCAGGCATGTGCCCGGGTGGTGAGATCCAGTGCCGGAAGCAGCATGGCAAACTGGTGCCACAGCGCATCGTCAATTTGCTGCTGGTTTGAGGGAACACGAGAACGCCAGAAACGCGCGATGGTGGCCACGTCTTGTGCGCAGATCCCCGGCACAGGATGGCGCTGGCGCAGCGTCTGCCATTTTTCTAACCGCGTCTCAATGATCGCTTTTTCAACCTGACGGTTGTCAAGTAACGCACAGAACTGGGCGATAAACAGCTGAACCAGATCCGCCTCGCTCATCAACCGCAGGCGCAGCGGCCATGCGCTGTCCAATGGTGTTTCGTCGCGGGTGAAGCGAATAGCCATGTTGGTTGGCGCATGGCCGGGGTTAATGTGCGTAAAGTAATCGATGCTGCGATCCGGCGTGGTGATGTTCAGTTTGCCACCCGAATCGCTGCACAATGCGCAGAGCAAATGCGCTTTCGCCGCCTGTGAGTGGCCGTACAATCCCACACAACCCGGCGCGGCGAATGTCTCATTGAGCGCGGTTTCATTGACCGCGGCTAACGTGAGCTGAGCCAGCAGGGAATCTGCTTCATCATCCAGGCGTGCCGCGCGTGTACGTACGTCCGTTACCCATTCGATGGCGGCCTGTGCGGTGTTTAACGTCTTGCTCATTTCAGGTACACACTCCCGCTATCAATCCAGTAATGGCTGCCGCTGTGGCGGCGGTCTGCCAGCGTATTCAGTTTTAAGGTTAAGGCGTTAGCGGCAACGGGTGTGCCATCCTGCAGCCAGGCATCGCTGAGGACGAAGTATTCCGGGCCGGTCTCTTTGCTACCGCCACGTAATTGCAGACGCACATTTAATACGCCATCACCGGCGATGGTTTTCGCCAGCTCAGCAGAGTTGATACTGAGCGTATACAGCGGGGTGGCGGGCCAGCGGCTGTTCTCCAGCTGGCGGAAACCTAACGTCACATTGCCACGCAGCGGGAAATTCAGGCGCGCGTCCAGCTTTGCGCCTGGCTTGTCGAGGTCGATATCGTGATACCAGATATTCTCATCGCGCAGCGTATTAACCGTGTTATCTAACACGCCGAGATAGCGTACCGTCGAGTACGCGCCGATATCGGCGGCTTTAAAGTTAAAACGCGGCAGACGCAAATCCAGCGCCAGGCTGCACAGCATGGCGCCCACGGCGGCGGTGGACTTCGGATTGCCAATGCGCCCTTGCTGGCTAAACGGATACCACTCATGCACGCGGTAGCTGTCCATCCAAATCATACGATTAACCGGAACGGGTTGCAGATGACGAATCAGCGCCTGTACGCCTGGTAAACAGGCGGGTCTGCCGGTTACCAGTAAAATGTCACAACGATAGTGCGAGATGGCTTCACACACGGCGTGCAGCGGAGAGGTCAGGGTAAACTGCCCGGCCAGCAAGGCTTCCTGTAATGGCCTGAACTGCACTTGCAGTGGCACGCTCAGCACGTCAAAAACCGGCGAGCCCGCAGGCAACGCATGATCGATGGCCTGCTGGATATAGTTCATCACGTTGCGCGTTGGCGGCTGGGCCAGCAGTTCACCAAAGGTGGCATGTAGCCCCGCTACCGGGTCGTTAACATCGCTTTGCTCCCACGCGGAGAGCACCGCATGCCCGAGCGGCATAAACAGCTGTAACGCCGTTTGCTGGCGTAAAATCGCTTGGGTGTCGATGCGCCCGGAGTCGCCAAACAGCGTGGCCAGCAGGGCGGCGGCGTCGGTAACCCCCGCCTGTTGTAAGCGGGTTTGCAGGGCAGGTAGCACGCAGCGTTGGATAACATCGAGCAGCAAGTCATCCCCGGCAACCTTGAATCCTTCACGAAACAACAGATGCGGCGTGATTTTGACATTCGCCCCCACGCCATCATCTAACTGATAATGGACCACGGCCATATCCGTGGTGCCGCCGCCAATGTCGATTGATGCCACACGCAGGGCGCGACCGTTGACTTCACCCGGTTCCGGCAGGCGGTCCGGGCGGGCGAGGGCGTTGAAGAACGATTCGGTGTGCCCGTCGTAGTGTGAAATCGCTTCATTGTATAGCCAAACCAGCTGCCCACAGCTGGCTTCATCCCATTCCATCTGGATCTCAGGGACGGGGACTACGCTTTTTTCCTGCTGCTTGCGGGTGGTAAAATCGTCATCCTGCGGATGCCAGCCCATCGCTTTCCACACTAATGCAATAGCCTCAAACATGCGCAGGCGGAAGATCTCACGCTCTTGTTTTGGCATCGCCGACGGCAGGGTCAGGATCAGCGTACGCAGCTGGCGAGGCGAGGCCGGAAAACCAAGGCGCAGACGTGTCGCCACGCTGTTAATTTGCCCCAGCGCCTGCGCCAGAACTTCGCACAGCATATGAGTCATCAGCGTGCTGCGACTGTACTGCGGTGAGAATACCGGCAGCCGGTCATCCTGCGGCAGGCTAAACAGCGGTTGGCCATCATCGTTCATCAGATTCATCAGCGGGAAGGCAGTTGCCAGCGGTTCGCGCTGAGTTTTGCCATTCATCTGGCTAAAGCGCCAGTCGTGCAACACCGGTGTTTCATCCCACAGATACCGACGCGGGCTGGAGATCCCGCTGCTGCCTTCGGTGCCGACGCGCTGCATGGCCAGTTTGCGGGCTTCATCGCCGACACGAACGATCGACGGCCAGATGAAGGCATCGTCACGACCGCTCTCCACGGAAAAGTGCTGTTTCCCAAAACGCGCCTCGGAAAACTCCAGTCGGCTAGTGAACAGCGGATCGTTGAGGTATTGCGGCTCGCTTAATGAACGGACCTGTAATTCTGCCGTCTGGCGTAGCCCGTCATTGGCGTCACCGTGATCTTCAATCAATACGCCGCAGGTATGGGTATTGCCGATATCCAAGATCAGATCGACGGGGATGGCCGGGGTGCTAAGGGTGTGCGTCACCAGCTTTACTTCCGGAATGGCAAGCTGCTCGCCTAACAGGGTCAGCACATTCAGCCAGTGCGCCTGATATTCGAAATTTCGCAGCGCGAGCTGGATCTCTTGTTCGGCGCGGTTTTCTTGTTGCGTCACATAGTGCAAAAAAGACTCGCGCAGCCAGCCGTCAATCCACGTCTGGTCGAGGAAATCAGCGATTTCTTTATCGTGCCAGGCCAGCGCAAATCGCGTGCCGTTGAGCAAATCGTTTTCATTTGGCGTCAATACGGCGGGGGCATGCTCGGTTAACTGGCTGTCCAGCGCCACGGTCACACGGTGCGTGTTGCCCGCACTGTCCGGTTGTGCCAGCTTGCGCACCTGTACGCGCGCCCAGTTATCCGGGCCTTCGACAAACGTGCGCGGCGGATTAAAGCGCAGGAATGGCAGCGGCAGCCAGACGCCGTCGAGCACGTCCAGTGAATAATGTAATGTCTGGGTGCTTTCTGGCTTGACCACTTCGGGTTGCCCGCCAGTGCTACCTGGTAACGTATAGCGGCCCGTTGTCAGGTCGAAATCCAGTCGCAGCAGCGGGCCGTTGGCCGTTTTGCGCACAAAGCGCCCGTGATGCGCGGATTCCTGCGGCGTCAGGCCAAAATCCAGAAACTGTACGCCGCTATTGGCAATGAGCGTCACACTCTGTTTGTAATCACACAGATTCACCAACATAAAATCAGGCACCTATCTTTTTGATGGTCATGGGGATCTCCGCGTGATCGTCATAACGTGCGGTGCAGGCGGCTACGTCGTTGGTTCCCGCTTTACAGGTGATTTCCGGCATCGGATAACGCGAGCCGTCCGTACAACGCGCGTTCCCACGACTTTTAATCATTAATTCACCCGACTGGTGCAGACCGGAGAAAATCTCCGCACGACACACCACATTGTCGCCGTGGACGACTCGCGCAGTGCCTTTATTGGTCTGGATCTGATAACGCAGCGAGGGCGCTTTACCGCTGACCGGATCTTTGATGTCGACCATCACGCGCCAGTTACCGTTGAGGAAGCGGGTGGTGCCGACCTTCATCTGGTTCGCGTCCATGACCAGCGCATCTTTCGGGATCGCGGCAATCACCACCGGCCCCTCGGCAGGCTTCTCTTTTTTTACCACCGGGACAACTTCTGCGCGATGCAGCGGCAGCGAAGGTGTCAGTACGGGTAGCGGCTTGATGTCGACCTTCGCAACCTCAATCGGCTGCAGCGCGGGCGCAGGGCGTGTCGCCTGCTGTTTCCACAGTAACGGTCCAACGATAGCGGCAATAATGACCGCGGCAACCGGCAGGCTCCACAGCGGCAGTTTACGCGCAGGTGTTGGCAATACGGGCGGTGGTGAGGCCTCGGGTTCATTTACGATGACCGGGGGCTGCGGTTCAGGTTCTGCGGACTTGGGTGTTTCCACGACCGGAGTCAGTAAAGGTGCATCGGCTTCGGCAAAGGTGATTTCCGGGACGACCATATCTTCTTCAGGTTCGGCTTGCGGTGCGGGCATGACCGGAGGAACATCGGCAATCCGCAAGCAGTCGAGCACATCGTCACGCGTGTTTTCGTTCAGATTGACGAATCCCCAGAACGTTATCACCGGTTTGCCATCAACCAGAAAAACGTGATTTTCCCCAGGAAACTGAACTGCCTTTTCCAGCAGAGATCCAAACAATTGCAGCGAGGTTTTACCCGATTGCAGGCTTTTACGACTGAGAGTCGCCGCGCTGTCCAGCGTGCTGGCCAGATAGCGTAATGCCCGAAAGCGCGCGTCTTCATCAGCGGCTTTCCAGGCGACGGCTTGTCCTTCAATCGGGGAGTACCAGTCAACCCTATCGCCATTATCATTGACTTGCGGGATCGCCAGACAATCGGCCATGGCCTGCTGTTTTCGCAGACGAAGCGTTTCACGAATTTGCAATGCTGAATCAAAAACGGCCTGACCACCGCCGCCCACGGCCTGATAGTCATCCAAATTGCCGCTGCGCAAGAGAGTTTTTGCCACGTTGTTATCCCTTAGACTTCTTCACACATCTACTTTACGGCTTATAAACGCGAGCAAACGGTGGAAGAGAGGCAAAAAGGGGCGAATTTTCATGGCATAGAGCACGGGGAAAAATCTTGACGTTTTGAAAAAGACTTAAGGGAAATTATTTCACCGGTGCTGTCGAATTAATCAGCGAAAACCACCGGATAAGAATAACCTGATAGTGATTTGTTATTAGTCAGTTTTTGTCAGCTATGCTCTGATAATGAGATGAATAATAAAATAAGAAGGCATACAACAATGATTGCAAGGAAAACGTTGCTCGCGCTGGCGCTCAGCGCGGGATTACCAACCGGTGCTGCATTTGCTGCCAATACCGACACCCTTATCTACTGCTCTGAAGCGTCTCCCGAATCCTTTAACCCGCAAATCGCCAGCTCCGGTCCGTCGTTTGTGGCCAGTTCTCAGGTGCTGTATAACCGACTGATTAACTTTGATCCGGTGAAAAACACCCCGGTGCCGTCTCTGGCTACCGACTGGACGATATCCCCGGATGGCTTGACGTATACCTTTACCCTGCGTCAGGGCGTGAAGTTCAACAGCAATAAATTCTTCAAACCGACCCGTGATTTCAACGCGGATGACGTGCTGTTCTCGGTATTACGTCAGAAAGATGCCGATCATCCGTACCATAACGTCTCGCAGGGTAACTATGAGTACTTCAACGATGTCGGGTTGGACAAGCTGATCAAAGAGGTGAAGAAGGTTGATGATTATCATGTCCAGTTTGTGCTGAACGAACCTAATGCGGCGTTTCTGGCTGACTGGGGGATGGACTTCGCGTCCATTCTCTCTGCGGAATATGCCGACCAGATGCTGAAAAAAGGTACGCCGGAAAACGTCGATACCTGGCCGATTGGCACCGGACCTTACGTGCTGCAACAGTATAAGCAGGATTCACAGATCCGCTATCTGGCCAACCCGAACTACTGGGATGGTGACGTTCCGACCAAACACCTGATCTTCGCCATTACGCCAAACGTGCAAACGCGACTGGCAAAACTGCAAACCAATGAGTGCCAGATAATTCCCGCGCCTGCGCCGGTGCAGTTTGAGGAAATTAAGAAAAACAGCGACCTGACGCTGCATTCGGTCGACGCACTGAACGTCGGGTATCTGGCATTTAATACCGAGAAAAAACCATTTGATAACGTATTGGTACGTCAGGCGCTGAACTACGCGACCGATAAAAAAGCGATCATTAACGCCGTCTTTTTAGGTTCAGGTACGGTGGCAAAATCACCGATTCCGCCGAATATGATGGGCTTCAACAACGATCTGAAAGACTACGATTACGACCCGCAAAAAGCGAAAGAACTGCTGAAGAAAGCTGGGCTGGAGAACGGTTTTGAGGCGACGCTATGGTCGATGCCGGTTCAACGTCCGTACAACCCGAACTCCCGTCGGATCGCTGAGATGATCCAAAGTGACTGGGCGAAGGTTGGCGTGAAGGCGAAAATCGTTTCCTGGGAGTGGGGTGAGTACCTCTCCGGAATGCGTAAGGGCGAGCACGACACCGCGCTGTTTGGCTGGATGTCTGACAACGGCGATCCGGATAACTTCGCTGATGTCCTGCTGGGCTGCAACAGCATTAAAACCGGATCCAACGCCGCACGCTGGTGCGATAAAGCGTATAATGCGCTGGTGCAAAAGGCGAAACAGGTGAGCAAGCCGCAAGAACGTGCCGCGCTTTACCAGCAGTCGCAAGAGATTTTCTACCAACAGGCACCGTGGATTGCGCTGGCAAACGGCAAAACGTTCTATGCCACACGCAGTAACGTCAGCGGATACAGCGTTAGCCTGATGGGCAGTGATTTTTCAAAAGCTAAATTAAATTAATCAGTTAAGGAGAAAGTATGTCGCACCTGGATGAGGTCAGCGCTCGCGTCGACGCCGCCATTGAAGAGAGCGTCATTACGCATATGAACGAACTGCTGATTGCGCTCAGCGATGATGCAGAACTGAGCCGGGAAGATCGCTACACCCAGCAACAGCGTCTGCGCACGGCGATTGCGCATCATGGTCGTCAGTATAAAGAGGATATGGAAACCCGCCGCGAGCAGCTCACCAAAGGTGGCACTATTCTCTGATATTTCCTTGCCGGATGGCGGTGCTCACACCTTATCAGGCCTACAGGCATATTCCGTTGGCCTGATAAGCAAAGCGCCATCAGGCAGTTAAAACGCGCGTCTGGCCACCAGCCAGGCGCCGATTACCAGCAACACCGCGCCACAAACTGGCCCCACCAGCGCACGCAGCGGTACGCCGTTGCTTCGCAAGATATCCAGTAGCAGACCGCCAATCAACTGACTGGCAACCAGCACCGCAATGGTGGTGGCAGCCCCCACATTTTGATAGCCGCTAATACTGGCGAAGACAAAAAACGAACCCAATAAACCGGGAATTAACGTCCACCAGCGTACGCTGGAAACCAGCTCACCAAACCCCGCCATACCTTGCTTAAACCACAGAATGCTGACAAACAGCACAATCCCCACCAGCGAATTGAGCAGCATGGCAATCAGAATGGTTGAAGAGGTCTGAGTAATACGTACCATTAAGGTATTCTGCACCACCAGACCAATGCCGGCGGCAATCAGAAAGGAGAGGGTTAGCGTCGAGTTCATCCGCGTGCGTCCGGATCGCGGCGATCGTCCAGTTGCAGCTGCATAAAGGTCAGATCCAGCCAGCGGCCAAACTTCGTCCCTACCTGCGGCATTTGCGCGGTTAAGACAAAACCGAGCGTGCTGTGCAGGTGCAACGATGCCTGATTCTGCGACTCAATGCCCGCGACCATCACATGCTTACCGCACCTGCGGGCCTCATCAATCAACCGGCTGAGTAATGCGCGCCCCAGGCCTTTGCCTTGATGATCCGGATGCACATACACCGAATGCTCAACGGTATGACGAAAACCATCAAAATTACGCCAGTCGCCGAAAGACGCATACCCGGTGACCACGTCATTCTCTTCACTCACCAGCACCGGATACCCCAGTATTTGCCGGGCTTCGTACCAGGATATACGGTTTTCGGCATCGACAGTTTGATCGTTCCAGATAGCCGCCGTATGCAGCACCGCGTGATTGTAGATTTCTGCAATAGCGGCGCAGTCTTCTTTACTGGCAAAGCGAATTGACATGTTGAACCTCAGGTGTTGTTCACTATAGTATTACAATATGAATACTATTGAAGACAGCATAAATCAACGGATCGGTGCAAGAATTCGCATAGAACGGGAATCTCGCGGCTGGTCGCTGACGGAACTTGCCGAGCGCGCGGGCGTGTCGCGGGCCATGATCCATAAAATTGAGCGTGGCGAGAGTAGTCCAACGGCAACGCTGCTGGGGCGGCTTTCCGGGGCATTTGGCATCAGCATGTCAACGCTGATGGCACGGGCTGAAATGCAGGAGGGCAAGCTGCTGCGCTTCGCCAACCAGCCAGTCTGGCACGATCCGCAAAGCCATTATCTGCGCCGCCACGTCTCCCCGCGCAGCGATCTGCCCATCGATCTGGTGCAGATAGAACTGCCAGCCGGGAGCGACATTCCCATGCCCGCTTCGTCCTACGTGCAGGCCAGACAGCTTATCTGGCTGCAGCAGGGGGAGTTAGTGTTTGTCGAAGGGGACACGCGCCACGAAATGAAGGCCGGTGATTGTCTGGAACTCGGCCCGCCGAATGACTGCCGATTTATTAATGAAACCGCGCAACCCTGTGTTTATCTGGTTGTGCGGTTAAACGCCGTCGGCAATTAATGTGAAAGCATCGCTAGCGCGGGGCGTCTACTATTGATGGATTCATGTCAAAAGCAGAGGAGAACATCAATGAGTCAACAACTGCAACGCAATCGCCGCTGGGTACTGGCTTCACGCCCCCATGGCGCTCCGGTACTCAGTAATTTCCGTCTGGAAGAGGGGGCTGTCGCCACTCCCGGGGAAGGGCAAGTTTTACTGCGCAACGTGTATCTGTCTCTCGATCCCTATATGCGCGGTCGCATGAGCGATGAGCCTTCATATTCTCCCCCGGTGGAGATTGGCGCGGTGATGGTCGGCGGTACCGTCAGCCGGGTGATGGCATCAAATCATCCTGATTATCACGTTGGTGAATGGGTGTTGAGCTACAGCGGCTGGCAGGATTTCGACATCTCCGATGGTAGCGGGTTGGTAAAATTAGGCGATAACCCTGAACATCCATCCTGGGCGTTAGGTCTGTTAGGCATGCCGGGCTTTACCGCGTATATGGGGCTGCTGGATATCGGCCAACCTAAAGCCGGAGAGACGTTGGTGGTGGCAGCAGCCACCGGGCCGGTAGGCGCAACCGTCGGGCAAATTGGCAAACTCAATGGGTGTCGGGTAGTCGGCGTGGCCGGTGGAGCGCAAAAATGCCGTCATGCCACCGAGGTGCTCGGCTTTGATCTTTGCCTCGATCACCATGCGCCTGATTTCGCGCAACAGCTGGCGCAGGCTTGTCCGCAGGGGATCGACATCTATTATGAAAACGTTGGCGGCAAAGTCTTCGACGCGGTGCTGCCGTTACTCAACACCTCTGCGCGCATTCCGGTGTGTGGGCTGGTCAGTGGTTATAACGCCACGGCGTTACCGGCAGGTCCCGACCGTTTACCGCTGCTGATGGCCACCATACTGAAAAAGCGCATCCGGATGCAGGGCTTTATTATTGGTCAGGATTACGGTCATCGCATTCATGAGTTCCAGCAGGAGATGGGACGCTGGGTCAAAGAAGGCAAAATCCAGTACCGGGAACAGATTACGGAGGGGCTGGAGAATGCTCCGGCAGCCTTTATTGGTCTGCTGACCGGGAAAAACTTTGGCAAGGTTGTGATCCGGCTCGCTGAAGACTAATCGCGAAAATCCGCTGTGCCGCTCTGTTTGTGAGCGGCACGTTAAGCATTTATGGAGAAAATAAGAAGGTTGTTGCCAGAAAGCGAATAAACACTCCACTTTGAGATAAATAATGATTACTATTCTCATTCTTAAAAAGGCAAAACCATGATTTTGCTGATTGAAGCATTGTGAAGCAGTAACAAATGAATTTATCAAAGGGAGTCGTCATGTCTTTACGTCATCTGTTTTCACCGCGTCTGCGTGGTTCTTTACTGTTAGGTTCACTGCTTGTTGCATCCTCTTTTAGTACGCAGGCTGCGGAAGAACTGCTGCGCAAAGCGGTAGGCAAAGGCGCCTACGAAATGGCGTACAGCCAACAGGAAAACGCGCTGTGGCTTGCCACCTCCCAGAGTCGTAAGCTGGATAAGGGCGGGGTGGTTTACCGTCTCGATCCGATCACGCTGGAAGTGACTCAGGCGATTCATAACGACCTGAAACCGTTTGGCGCCACCATCAATAATGCGACACAGACCCTGTGGTTTGGTAATACTGTCAACAGTGCAGTCACCGCGATGGATGCTAAAACCGGCGACGTAAAAGGCCGTCTGGTACTGGATGCGCGTAAACGTTCGGAAGATGTCCGTCCGCTGCAGCCGCGTCAGCTGGTAGCCGATGACGCCACCAACACGGTCTACATCAGCGGGATTGGTAAAGAGAGCGTGATCTGGGTGGTCGACGGTGAAACCATCAAACTGAAAACCACCATTGCTAACACCGGTAAAATGAGCACCGGTCTGGCTGTCGACAGCAAGGCTAAACGCTTGTACACCACCAATGCTGACGGTGAGTTTATTACCATCGATACCGCAGACAATAAAATTCTCAGCCGCAAAAAGCTGCTGGATGACGGCAAAGAGCATTTCTTTATCAACCTGAGCCTGGATACCGCTGGTAACCGCGCGTTTATTACCGATTCTAAAGCGGCAGAAGTGCTGGTGATTGATACCCGTGACGGCAAAGTACTGGCGAAAGTCGCCGCGCCGGAATCTCTGGCTGTGCTGTTCAACCCTGCGCGCAATGAAGCCTACGTGACGCATCGTCAGGCCGGTAAGGTCAGCGTGATTGACGCGAAAAGCTATAAAGTCGTCAAAACATTCGACACCCCGACGTTCCCGAACAGCCTGGCGCTCTCCGCTGATGGCAAAACCCTGTATGTTAGCGTGAAACAAAAATCTTCACGTGAGCAGGAAGCCACACAGCCGGATGATGTGATTCGCATCGCGCTGTAATTTACCCGGAGGGGGAAACCCCTCCTGTTATTTATCCATACCCCACGATACGCCTCGTTACACCCCATCGCTGGCCTGATAAACATCAGGGACTTACACTAGGTCCTTATCGGCTCATTGCATAACACAGGAATATCATGAAAAAGCCATTTATCTGCCTTTGCGCAGGCGTAATGCTGTTTACTCTGGCAGGTTGTTCAACGGATTACGTCATGACCACGAAAAGTGGGCAAACTATCGTCACCCAGGGCAAACCGCAGTTGGATAAAGACACCGGGATGACCAGCTATACCGATCAGGATGGCAACGCGCGGGAAATTAACAGCAATGATGTTGCGCAGTTAATCGAAGCCAACTAAGAAAGCAGGCCTGACGGGGATACGCTGTCAGGCCTGAATGCGATTACGGCGCGGTGCGCTGGATTTCCGCCACGCGTTTACGCACGCCAAACCATCCGGCAACCAGCAGAATAGCAATCAACGGTAACGACGCGATGGTGTAGGTGCCGTTCGGATAATCAAAGGCCATCAGCACCAGCACGCTTAGCAGGAACAGCAACGTTAACCATGAGGTAAACGGCGCGCCCGGTAGCTTGAAGCTGACGTCTGCCGCTTTGCCGTCTTTAATGGCCTGACGCAAACGCATCTGGCACACCACGATAAATCCCCACGACGCAATAATCCCTAACGACGCGAAGTTCAGCACGATCTCAAACACCTGCGAAGGCACCAGATAGTTGAGGAAAACACCAACCACATACACCACCAGCGTGGCGAGGATCCCAGCCCAGGGGACCTGCTGACGGCTCATTTTCGCCATAAATTTGGGGGCTGAACCGCCCATCGACATCGAACGTAAAATTCGCCCGGTGCAATACAACCCCGAGTTGAGGCTGGAAAGGGCGGCGGTCAGCACCACAATGTTCATGATACTGCCGATATACGGCACGCCGAGTTTCGAGAAGAAGGTCACAAACGGACTTTGGCCCGCTTGATAGGCGTTCCATGGCAGCAGCAGCACCAGCAGTACGACGGAGCCGACGTAGAAAAGGCCAATGCGCCAAATCACGCTGTTGATCGCTTTTGGCACCATGGTTTGCGGATCTTTGCATTCTCCGGCGGCCGTACCCACCAGTTCAATAGAGGCAAAAGCAAAGACCACACCTTGTACCAGCACCAGCGCGGGTAACAGACCGTGCGGGAAGAAGCCACCATTATCGGTGATCAGATGAAACCCGGTGGTGTTACCGTCCAGCGGTTGTCCGGTACCTAAAAAGACCGTACCAACCACCAGAAAAATCACGATTGCCAGCACTTTGACCAGCGCAAACCAGAACTCCATCTCGGCGAACCATTTCACGCCAATCATGTTCATGGTACCAACAATCGCCAGCGCACCAAGGGCAAATACCCACTGTGGCACATCGCCAAACGCCCCCCAGTAGTGCATGTACAGCGCGACAGCAGTGATATCGACGATCCCGGTCATCGCCCAGTTGATAAAGTACATCCAGCCAGCCACATAGGCCGCTTTCTCTCCCAGGAACTCACGGGCGTAGGAGACAAAACTGCCGCTGGAAGGGCGGTGCAGAACCAGTTCTCCGAGCGCACGAAGAATAAAGAATGAAAAAATACCGCATACCAGATACACCAGCGCTAAAGCGGGTCCAGCCATTTGTAAACGTGCCCCGGCCCCTAAAAACAACCCGGTACCAATCGCGCCGCCGATGGCGATCATCTGTACCTGTCGGTTGCCCATCGCTTTGTGATACCCCTCTTCGTGAGCATTCAGCCAGCGTCGTTTCGCCGCATGTTGTTCTGCGGCTTGCGTGTTGTGTGTGTTCATTGCGTTTCCTGTTGGCCTGACAAATTAACAAAATCCTTTTTGCCGCCCGTGCAGCGGCGAAAACAGCGTTACCCTTCATTGTGTTAGAGGGGAAAACTGTCGGCCGAGCATCCTACAGTCAATTAATCAGTGACGCAAAGCCTGCATTATGCCGATACGCCAAAGACCTGAACGGCCTGCTGCAGTCGTGAGGAACGCTGAGTTAAATCGGCGGTGGCATCAGTGACACGTTCCACCATCTCGGCGTTAGTGTGGGTCATGGTGCCGACGCGTGAAATCGAGTCATTGATCAGATCCAGCGCCTGGGTTTGTTCCCGCGTCGCGAGGCTGATGTCTTTAATCATCATCGACATCTGCAATACGTCACCGATCATGCCCGTGAGATGCGTTTCCGTCTGCTCCACCATTTTTACGCCGGAGTTGACGTTCGCGACGTTCTTCTCAATTAGCTGCTTGATCTCTTTGGCGGCTGAGGCTGAGTGCTGAGCCAGGTTGCGTACTTCCGCCGCCACAACGGCAAAACCACGACCGGACTCCCCGGCGCGTGCGGCCTCGACGGCAGCATTCAGCGCCAGAATATTGGTCTGAAAGGCGATACTGTCGATAACACCGATGATGTCGACGATCTGACTGTTATCACGCGAGATAGCCTGCATCATGCCGATGGTCTGTTTCATGATATCGCCGCCTTCCGTCGCGTTGACGCTGGTTTTATCGGCCATGGTCATCGTTTGCGCGGCGGTATCGGCGGTTTGTTGCACCGCGCTGCCAATTTCTTCAATGGCGGCAGCGGTTTGCTGCAGGTCAGCGGAGGTTTCTTCGGAACGTGTATGCAGTGCAACGCCTTCTTTTGATACCCGTTGACTGATTTCGCGGATCCCGGCGATTTGTGTACTGACATCATCCACCAGAGAATTTAGATTCAGCCCGGATTGATTAACCAGTCGCATCAGCATCCCGATTTCGTCTACGCGATTTAAATGACAGTTATCGGGTTTACGGCCGGAGACAACCTTTTTCATTTGACTGAGCAGCGTATTAACTGGCTGACAAATTTGGCACTTAAGGTAAATACCAAATAGCAGAAATAGCACGATCATTCCGCCAGCCTGAATAAATGAATTCACCGGTGCGAGTGTTAATAATACGCAGAGCAGGGCTACTACCCCTAAAGCATAATTGACTCGCTGACTTATGCTTAACCATTTAAACGCAGATGTCCATGCCAGTATGCCATGACGAATAACAATGCCTTTAAACAGTCGGAAACCTTTAAATTGCTGGCTATTTATTTTTTCATACAGCTGCTCACTCTGGGCTATTTCTTCTCGTGATGGAACGGTACGCACAGAGATGTAGCCGGTTAATTTTTCACGGTGCCAGACGGGGGTGACGTTGGCGCGAACCCAGTAATGGTCACCATTTTCCCGGCGATTTTTCACCATCCCGGTCCAGCTGTCACCCTGCTGGAGAGTGTGCCACATGTCGGCGAAGGCGGCAGAGGGCATATCAGGATGGCGAATAATATTGTGGGGTTCGCCCATGAGCTGGGTTTCATTAAAGCCGCTGGCTTCAATAAAAGCCGTGTTGGCATAGGTAATATGGCTTTCTTTATCCGTCGTCGACAGCAGCGTCGCTTTTGCGTTAAGTGTGTGCTCAACTTGTGTAACGGGCATGTTACTTTTCATAGCGGTCCCTGGTGGTATGTTCAAGTCATACAAAAATCCCCGGAATAATACCAGGGGATATTAAAAAGCTGTTTTAAACCATTTTTAATAAGAAACGCTGCATTCTCTACTAATCATTAGCCTGACGAAAGTATTTCAAATAAAATTTTTGTTGTATGCAGTTTGTTAATGGTCATAAATATGAAACAATAAATACAAGTGTATAACCTAAAGAGATACTTCAGCTGACTTAAATTAAATTCAGAATAAATATAGTGAGCAAAAATAAAACTATCGCAAAATGATATTGTTGGGTTTCTGGCGTAAACAGTAACCCTATTATATTTTGTAGGGTATGTTTTTTCTGCTTCTTATACCTGCCCAGGAGAGACCTTACCCGTAGTAGAAGTAAGGTTGGTTAGCGATTTTTTAGCTGAGTAAATGTGAATTAAATGTTTCTGAATGGTTGTTTGATAATTTAATAATGACGACATGTTAACAATCGTGAGCCTGTAACATGTCATATCGCCTGAGTATTCTCGATAAAAGCCCCATAGGGGAAACCGAAACTGCCGCCATTGCGCTTGCCCGTACGCTACAGCTGGCACAGCTGGCAGAGGCGTGGGGATACCACCGCTTTTGGATAGCGGAGCATCACAATACGCCGCAGCTAGCCAGTCCGTCACCGGAGCTGGTGATCGCCTGGATCCTTGGCCAAACACAACGTATCCGCGTTGGCTCTGGTGGCGTTATGCTGCAACATTACAGCCCGTATAAAGTAGCGGAAAACTTCAATTTACTGGCATCACTGGCCCCAGGGCGCGTTGATCTCGGCGTGGGGAAAGCCCCAGGCGGTCTACCGCTGTCAACGCAGGCGCTCCAGCAGGGGCTACATCAGAGTGAAAAGGGCAGCTTTGCCGAGCAGCTTTCGCAGCTCGATGCCTGGCTGGCATTGACCGGGACGGAAACCGGGCACGCGGTATTTCCGACGCCGATCCCGCCCTCTCCGCCGCAAAGATTCGTGTTGGGGGCCAGCGTGCCAAGCGCACAGTTGGCGGCCGAGTCTGACTGGAATTTCATCTTTGCCGCGCACCTGAACGGTGATCCGGCGCTGCTACGCGATGTTCTGACTTACTGGCAAGCCAGCAGTGTGCGCCCGACGATTGTCGCCGTGCAGGTGATTGTGGCGAACAATCCGGAGACTGCCGCGCAATTGGCGGAGAACGTACAAATATGGGGCGTTGAGCTGGAAGATGGTCAACGCGTGACGGTGGCCAGTGAAGAGCAGGCGTTGGCATTCGCCGCACAGGCGGGCAGCGTGCCACGAAAAATTGCCCGTCGAGCGCAGGCGTTGTTGCACGGAACGGCCGAAGATGTGGTCGCAAAGCTGAACAGCCTGCACGCGCAGTACGGCATTGATGAATTTATTATCGATACCCCGCTAGCAGAAGGTCATGCGCGTCTGACATCGCTGCATTTGTTGGCGCAGGCCCATTCCGCTGTGGAGGTCGTCTGATGTCATTGGCCTCGACGCTTATCGGCTGGCGCCGTGAACTGCACCAGTATCCGGAGCTGTCCTTACAGGAGGTGGCGACTACAGCACGTATTCGCGACTGGTTGCGTGCTGCCGACGTCAACATTTTGCCCTTTGAACTGAGCACCGGTCTGGTGGCTGAGGTTGGGCGAGGAGACGATGTTATCGCCCTGCGGGCCGATATCGACGCCTTACCGATAGAAGAGAATGCCGATGTGGCGTTTCGCTCCGTAACGCCGGGGGTCATGCACGCCTGCGGACACGACGTGCATACCAGCGTCATGCTCGGTGCTGCGCTGTTGTTGAAACAGCAAGAAAGCGCATTACCGGGGCGGGTTCGTATCCTGTTTCAGCCTGCGGAAGAAAACTTTGGTGGCGCGAAAGCGTTAATCCGCGCCGGGGCGCTACAAAACGTAGCGGCGATTTTCGGTATGCACAACGAGCCTGGGTTACCGGTGGGTGAGTTTGCCACGCGTGGCGGCGCATTTTATGCCAACGTCGATCGCGTCGTGCTGCGTATCCATGGCAAAGGCGCACATGCCGCTCGGCCACATGAAGGCAAAGATGCCATTCTGCTTGCCAGCCAACTGGTGACGGTGTTGCAAGGCGTGGCCAGCCGGGAGGTTAACACGCTGGATTCGGTGGTGCTGAGCGTGACCCGTATTCAGGGCGGCAACACGTGGAACGTGCTGCCAGAATCCGTTGAGCTGGAAGGGACGCTCAGAACCCATCGCACAGTCGTTCAGCAGCAGGTCAAATCACGGGTGAATGACATCGCCGCCGGATTTGCCCACGCCTTTGGCGCACAAATTGATGTTATCTGGCACGCGGGCCCCACGGCGCTGGTCAACGATTCGCGCTGGGCAGAGATTGCCACCGAGGTGGCAAAAACCTCCGGGTACACGACGCACTATGCCGATCTGCATATGGGGGGAGAGGATTTTGCCGTCTATCTGCAAAATACGCCCGGGGCATTTGTCAGTATTGGCAGCGCCAGCGAATACGGATTACACCATCCGGGATTTAATCCTGACGAACGATTAATTGAACCCGCCGCGCAGTACTTTACGCATTTAGCGAAAACGGCATTCACACACCTTTAATTTTACCTGTTGGGTAGGGGGTACTATGGCTAAAAAAAGGCAATTACGGTTGGGCACTATTCTGCATGGTGCCTCCGGAAATATGTCAGCATGGCGTCATCCGGCAGCACTTGCCGATGCCAGTATTAATTTTGAGTTTGTCAAAGACACTGCATTAATTGCCGAGAAAGGCAAACTGGATTTTATTTTTGTTGCCGATGGTTTGTATATCAATGAGAAATCCATCCCACATTTTTTAAATCGCTTTGAACCGCTAACGGTATTGTCGGCACTGGCGAGCATCACCAACAATCTGGGACTGGTGGGCACGGTTTCAACGTCATACAGCGAACCGTTTACCACCGCGCGGCAATTTGCCAGCCTCGATCATCTCAGCCAGGGGCGCGCTGGATGGAATGTGGTGACATCGCCCCTGGAAGGTTCAGCAAAGAACTATTCTCGCGCGCAGCACCCGGAACATGCTCAACGCTACCGTATTGCCGATGAATATTTGCAGGTGGTCAAAGGATTGTGGGATTCGTGGGAAGAGGATGCGTTTACCCGCAATAAAACGAGCGGTGAATTCTTTAATCCGCAGAAACTGCATACGCTCAATCATCATGGCGATTATTTCCAGGTTGCCGGCCCCTTAAATATTGCCCGTACACCGCAGGGCAGGCCGATTATATTTCAGGCTGGCGCTTCTGAGGATGGCAAGAAATTAGCAGCAACACACGCTGACGCCATTTTCACCCATCAGGAATCACTGGCAGAGGCCAAAGTTTTTTATCAGGATGTGAAAAGCCAGCTGGAAATAGCGGGGCGGGGTGACGATGATCTGCATATTTTCCAGGGCATCAGCGTCATTGTGGGTGACAACGAGCAGGATGCTGAACAGCAATATCAAACCACCGCAGCGCTGGTTTCCATTAACGACGCGCTGAATTACCTCGGCCGCTATTTTGAACATCACGATTTCGCGCAATATTCCCTTGATGCGCCGTTCCCGGAGCTCGGCGATCTCGGGCAAAACAGTTTTCGCAGCACCACCGATGAAATCAAGCGCAATGCACGTGAGCGCGGGTTAACCCTGCGCCAGGCTGCGCTGGAAGCGGCCAGCCCACGCCCCCGCTTTAGCGGTACGCCGGAACAGGTGGCTGACGGCCTGCAGCAGTGGTTCGATGAGAGAGCCGCCGACGGATTTATCATTCAGGGCGGCACGCCGGACACCTTCCCACGCTTTGTTGAACAGGTGATCCCGTTACTTCAGGCGCGCGGTCTGTTCCGTCTTGACTACCCCGGCACGACTTTGCGTGCCAGCCTTGGCTTAGCGACACCTGCCAATCAATTCACACAATAAGAGACAAATACGATGCAGAAAAAATCATTACTTTTGGCGCTGTCCCTGGCTTTCAGCGCTTCCGTCTGGGCAAACGATGTCACCATCAACGGCACGGGCGTAAGCCTGGAGGCCAATAAAACGCCGATTAACACGGTGAAAAACGCCCAGGCGATCGCGCAGTTGCCCGCCAGGCTGCAGCTGGCCGTACCGGGTAAATTCACGGTGGCGATTGCCGGACTGAGCCAGCCGCCGCTGACGGTGTTTGCAGATGACAATAAAACGCTGATCGGCAGCGAGGCGGATATCGCCCGTCTGGTGGCCGACAGTCTGGGGCTGGAGTTGAACGTGGTGCCAACGTCATGGGAAGACTGGCCGTTGGGCGTAGCTTCCGGCAAATATGATGCTGCGATAAGCAATATTACCGTCACCAAAGCGCGCAAAGAAAAGTTCGACTTCGCCACGTATCGTAAAGATTCACTCGGTTTTTACGTTAAAACCGGCAGTAAGTTGACCAAAATTGAACAGGCAAAAGATATCGCCGGGCTGCGCATTATTGTCGGCTCCGGGACCAACCAAGAAGCCATTCTTCTGGCATGGAATGAAGAGAACCTGAAGAAAGGGTTACCGGCGTTTACGCCAGTCTATACCAAGGATGATGCCGCCCAGACGCTGGCGCTACAGTCAGGCCGCGCCGATGCCTATTTTGGCCCTAACGTTATCGGCGCGTGGAAAGCAGCGCTCAATGGAAAAACGCAACTCGTGGGTAGCGTCGACGGTGGCTGGCCAAAGGCCGCGCATATCGCCGTAACGCTGAAAAAAGACAGCGGGTTGGTGCAGCCGGTGCAAACCGCGCTTAACGGTGTGATCGCCAACGGTGACTACGACAAAGTCTTGAATCGCTGGGGAGAGGGGGTGGAACGCATTCCACAATCTGAAATCAACCCGGCCGGTTTAGGCGACTAAGGAGGTAACGTGAGCGATCAATTCCGCGTGGTCTCGCCGGAGGCGGCAGAACTGCAGCCGATTCTGAACGGTCTGTTTGCCGAATATGCCGCGCTCTATGGCGATTATTTTTCCCGTGATGTTGAAGTTGAATTGACTGAATGGTATCTGGCGCCGCAGGGGATCTTTGTGGTGCTGGAGCGCGACGGCGAGATTATCGCCACCGGGGCCTACAAACCTTACGACAAAGACACGGCTGAGATTAAACGCATCTGGACCCAAAGCACCCTGCGTAAGCAGGGGCTGGCGGCGCACGTGGTACAGGAACTGGAACGACGGGCGCTACTGGCGGGCTACAGCCGTATCTACCTGACGACAGGGTTTCGCCAACCGGAGGCCGTTCAGCTCTATTTGCGTCAGGGGTACGATCCACAATTTGATATTGCACGTAACCCGGAAGAGTACAGCCTGCCGCCGTTTGACGGTCGGCTGCGCTTTACCAAACTGTTGACCATCGCAGGTCAGGCAAAAATTGCCTGAGGAGAAAAAATGAAAACGACGGAAACCATCAAAGTCGTCCCGGCACGCTATCCGATGCGCACGGCAGGTGCGATAGTCGCGCTGTTTGTGCTGGCGGTGATTATCCAGTCGGTGGCGTTTAATCCGCGTTGGGAGTGGGGCGTGTTTGCCCGCTGGTTCTTCGACCCGGTGATTTTGTCCGGTCTGGGGCAAACGTTGCTGCTGACCCTTATCGGCACACTGTTGAGTGTGGTGTTCGGTGGATTGCTGGCACTGGCACGTCTCTCATCATCGTGGCTGCTGAATAGCCTGGCCTGGGGATACATCTGGCTGTTTCGCTCGCTGCCGCTGATCGTGGTGCTGATAATCTTATACAATTTCTCGTATCTGTACGACACGCTGACGATTGGCATTCCTTTCACCCACGTTCAGTGGGGCAGCTTCGCGACCATCAATGTACTGGGTCAGTTTTCTACCGCGGTAGTGGGTTTGACGCTGGTGCAAAGCGCCTATACCGCCGAGATTATTCGTGGCGGATTTCTCGGTGTCGATCACGGCCAGTATGAGGCTGCGGCAGCGCTGGGTTTACCTGCCTGGCGACGCACGCTGCGCATTATCCTGCCGCAGGCGCTGCGCACCATTTTGCCTGCCGGCTTCAATGAAATTATTAGCCTGGCGAAAGGCACGGCGATGGTTTACGTGCTGGCGATGCCGGAGCTGTTTTACACCATCCAGATGATCTACAACCGTACCCAGGAGGTGATCCCGTTGCTGATGGTTGGGGCGGTGTGGTATCTGGCGATCACCAGCGTTCTGTCGCTGATTCAACACCTGGTTGAACGCGCGCTGGCCCGCAGCGAACGGCGCTCAGCCATCAATACCACCCGCGTCAGCCGCGCAGTTAAAGGTCGCCGTCAACTTACGCCTCAGGAGGTCGTCCATGTCCCACTCGCCTGAAGGCCATATTTCCATTACTGGCGTCAGCAAGTCCTTCGGCCGCCATAAAGCGCTGGATGACGTGTCGCTGGAGATCCCGCCTGGTACGGTAACGGTTATTCTCGGGCCATCGGGTTCGGGAAAATCCACGTTACTGCGGGCCATCAACCATCTGGAGCGCGTCGATGAAGGCTTCATTCAGATCGACGGCGACTATATAGGTTATCGCCGTCAGGGAGACAAACTGTATGAACTGAAAGAGGCAGACATTCTGCGCCAGCGCATTAACGTGGGTTATGTGTTTCAGAACTTTAATCTCTTCCCACACTTAACGGTACTGGAGAACCTGATTGAAGCGCCAGTGGCTCACGGACTCGCGTCACGGAAATCCGCTACCGAGCGGGCATTAACCCTGCTGGATGCGGTAGGTTTGCGGCATAAAGCCGATGCCTGGTCACGACACTTATCTGGCGGGCAGCAACAGCGTATCGCCATCGCTCGTGCGCTGGCGTTGAACCCGCGTGTGATGCTGTTTGATGAACCGACATCCGCGCTTGATCCTGAACTGGTGGGCGAAGTGCTGGATGTCATTAAAGCCCTGGCAAAGTCCGGTACCACGTTAGTGGTGGTGACGCACGAGATTGGTTTTGCCCGGGAGGTGGCGGATCAGGTAGTGTTTATGGTTGATGGTAAAATCGTCGAGCAGGGCAGCAGCGAGCAGGTACTGAATCATCCGCGTCATACGCGCACGCAGCAGTTTTTGTCGAAGGTGCTGTGAACCGGGGCGCGCTATGTGCCGCGGGAAAATGGCTAACCTCGATGCAGCGAGCGCTGAGCAAATCCTAGCCGTAAAAAAACGCTGTTCCGCAGGAGTGCAAGTCCCGGAACAGCGGGCGAAATATCGCCATACGGTTAAATCACGCGACGGACGGCGTCAGGGTAATCCGATCCAACGGTCCGACGACAAACAGATACGAACACAGCCCAATCAGCCCCATCGAGCCGACGTATAAAATGGCGTAATCAAACGACTGGGTATTGGCAAGGATGACGCCGATAACCAGTGGGGTGATGATACTGGCCATGTTGCCGCACATATTGAACACACCTCCGGCAATGCCCAACACTTCTTTTGGTGAGGTATCGCTGAGTACGCACCAGCCCAGATTGCCAAAACCTTTGGCGAAAAATGCCAGGCTCATGGCGGCAATCACCACAAATTCTGAAGAGGTGTAGTTGGCGATAACAATCACGCAGGAAAGCAGCATCCCGCAGATGACCGGCAGCTTACGGGCAACCGTCAGGCTGTAGCCGCGTTTCAATAACCAGTCAGAGAATACGCCACCTAACAATCCACCGATAAAACCGGCAATCGCAGGAATACTGGCGACAAACCCGACCTTGAGAATCGACATTCCCTTAGCCTGGTACAGATAAGTCGGAAACCAGGTCAGGAAGAACCAGGTAATGGATGTGACACAGAACTGCCCGATATAAACCCCGATCATCATCCTATTGACGCAAACGCTTTTAATCTGCGCAAAGGTGATTTTTTGTGGTTCTTTCTTATTTCCCAACGATGGTTCGCCACCGCTATTACGAATGTAATCAAGTTCCTGCTGGTTCACTTTCGGGTGATGCATCGGATCTCTGATCTTAACCAGCCAGAATATACCCAGAATAACGCCAATTGCCCCGATATAATAAAAGACAAAATGCCAGCTCAAATTATGCAATATGATGGTCATCAGCGGCGTAATAATGCCTAGCGAGATATATTGCGCTGCCTGATAAACTGAGGTGACAAACCCGCGCTCGTTATTAGGAAACCACTGTACACTCAGGCGACTGTTGGCGGGGAAGGCGGGGGCTTCGATAGCGCCCATCATCAGACGTAAGATAATCAATACGATCAGCGGACTGGCATACAGATAAATGGTGCCCTGAAACATGGTCACCAGCGACCAGCCGATCAGCGCGCAGCCGTACACCAGGCGAGAGCCGTAACGGTCCAGTAACCAGCCGCCTGGCAATTGCATAATGACGTATGAAATACCAAATGCAGAAAAGGCCAGCCCCATTGCTTCAGGGTCAAAACCCAACTCTTTACTCATAATCGGTGCGACAACGGATAACGTTGCACGATCGGCATAATTAAATACGGTGGCCAGAAACAGAAATATCAAAATACTGTAACGCACTTTAGTGCGCTTTATTATTGTGTTCATCACCCACTCCTGTTATTAGGTTTGAGAGCGTTTCTGTAGGGAAAGAGGGCGGGTATTATTCCCCGCCAGATACGTTAAGGGCGCTTGCCAAATTCACAGCTTAACTGCGTCCAGCGGCGTGCCTGTTCGCTAATACTGAATCCCAGACCATGGCGATCTGAAACCCACATCCGACCATCGCGCAGTTCCAGTTGTTCATTGAATAACGGGTTCAGCCATTCAAAATGCTCCAGCCACGGTTCAAGTGGGTAAGCGGCGGACAGATGCAGGTGCACTTCCATGGCAAAGTGTGGAGCCAGCTTGCGCCCGTGTTTTGCCGCCAGGTCCATAATTTTAAGGAATGGAGAAATACCGCCCACGCGTGGGGCGTCGGGCTGCACAAAATCACTGGCGTTGCCGAGGATCAACTGCTCGTGCTCGCGGAAACTGGTCAGCATTTCGCCAGTGGCAATCGGTGTATCAAGCGCAGCAGCCAGTTGAGCGTGGCCTTCAATGTCATAGGCATCCAGCGGCTCTTCAATCCAGATCAGATTGAACTGTTCCATTTTGCGTCCCATGCGAATGGCGGTTTCCCGATCCCACTGCTGATTGGCGTCAACCATCAGCGGGAAGTCATCGCCCAGCGCTTCACGCACCGCGGTTAAGCGACGAATATCTTCGGCGCAGTTTGGCTGACCGACTTTCAGTTTGATGCCGCCAATGCCGTTTTCGCGGGAGATAACCACGTTTTTCAGCACCTGATCCAGCGGCGTATGCAGGAATCCTCCGGAGGTGTTATAGCACTGAACGGAGTCGCGATGTGCGCCCAGCAGTTTTGCCAGCGGCAGGCCCGCGCGCTTGGCCTTCATATCCCACAGGGCGATGTCGAGAGGGGAGATGGCCTGGACCGCCATCCCACTGCGGCCAACGGAAGCGCCGGCCCACAGCAATTTGGTGTAGATCTTGTCTATATCGTTCGGATCTTCGCCAAGCAGATTATCGGCGATCTCTTTGGCATGCGCATAAATACCCTGACCGCCTGCGCGCTTCGAGTAGCTAAATCCCACCCCTTCAAATCCGTCACGGCTACGGATCTCAGCGATGATAATGGCGACTTCAGTTAACGGTTTCTGGCGACCGGTGAGCACTTTAGCATCGCTGACTGGCGTTGCCAGCGGCAGAAAGGCCAGAGACAGTTTTACCCACTCAATACGGTCGCCTGTTTCAGCCGCTGTTTTTGCGTTGGCCGTTTTGGCATAAGTTACGGCATCGGAATTCGCACTTAGTGACATCTTGTTCTCTCCTGGTGGTTACAAAATGATTGCGCTAACATTTCTAATGATGGCGCAATCATTACGCCAGTAAATTGCTTCTGATTTGAACAATCGATCACAAATGCGGAGATAACAGGGGCTGTTTTTATAAACAGCATCACATTCCAATGCATTGTGTGAAAATGCACAAATCATTATGATGGCGCTAACATTTTACAAGGTGTTATTTCACTAAGCTGCTGTTTTCTCAGCGTTATGCACCAGGGATGCTGGCAATGGCTGAAATCATGATGAATAATGCACAAATCCATCGGCGATTTTTACAAAGGCATCAACCGTGAAAAATTCCAGACCTCCCCGCGCACCAACGCTGGAAGATGTTGCCCGCACCGCGGGATTATCGCCAATGACCGTAAGCAGGGCGCTGAATACCCCGCAAATGGTGCGCCCGAAAACAGTAGAAAAGGTGATGCAGGCCGTTCGCGCCACCGGATATATTCCCAACGCACTGGCGGGGGGGTTGGCCTCACGTCGCAGCAAACTGATTGCGGTAGTGGTCCCACAAATTAACAACAATATGTTTGTCGATACCATTCAGTCGCTGAGCGACGAACTGGCTGATCGTGGGTATCACATCTTGCTGTGCGTGGCTGGGTATACGCAGCAAACCGAAGCCGAGCTGGTAGCGACGCTGCTTTCTCGTCGACCGGACGGCGTGGTGCTCACGGGTATCCACCACACCGTTGAGCTGAAAAAAGTGATCCTCAACGCCGCCATTCCGGTGGTGGAAATCTGGGATTTGACGCCAACCCCCATCGATATGCTGGTGGGGTTCTCGCACGAAAAAGTTGGGCAGGCGGTGGCTGACTATCTCCTTGCAAAAGGTTATCGTCGCCCGGGCCTGTTATGGACCGCCGATCGCCGCGCCGGTCAGCGTAAACACGGACTCTGTGATGTGTTGAGTCGCCATGGCATTACCACGGTGCCGCAGGTGGATGTGCCGCTTCCGGCTTCGCTGGCGTTGGGACGCAGTGGCTTGACGCAGCTTTTTGCCGACAGCGAATTTGATGTGATTGTCTGTAGCTCGGATACCCTCGCGCAGGGGGCAATTATGGAGGCGGAAAGCCGTGGTTTGGCGGTACCACACGATTTAGCTGTGGTGGGCTTTGGCGATCTTGATTTTGCCGCTAGCAATCGCCCGGCAATTACCACCGTCAGCGTAGACCGCCGCGCCATTGGACAGCGTGCCGCCTCGCTGCTCGCCGACAGAATTGAGCACATTCCTCGTGAAGACGATATTATCGATGTCGGATTTCATCTTATCGTACGCGAGTCCGCGTAAAGACAATAATAAGGAACCTGCTATGCCGCACGTTGATATTAAATGTTTTCCCCGCGATTTGAATGACGAACAAAAATCCGCGCTGGCGGCGGAGATTACCGAGGTGATCGTTCGCCATCTGCAAAGTAAAGACAGCTCGGTGAGCGTCGCGCTCAATGAGGTTGACCCCAAAGCCTGGCAGCAGGTGTGGGATAGGGAAATCGCACCGCACATGGATACGCTGATTAAAAAACCGGGTTACAGTATGTGAGAGAAAACGGGCGGATAATCCGCCCGTTGTACGTTATGTTTAAGGGGTAACGATATTGAACCAGAACTCGAATTTATCCATGTAGCCCAGCATAGAATCAAGTTTAGCGCCGTCGCCGGTCACCTTCACATCGCCACTCTGTTCAGCCTGTTTCAGCGTCACTTCCTTAAGGATGATTTTGTTCAACGTGTCACGGTTGAGCGTGATAGTTGCGTCTGCGTCTTTGGCTTCAGAATTGGCGGTGTGGTTTAGCACGCCGTTTTCCAGCTCCAGCTTGTATTTACCGCCGTCGCTACCGAGGTCGATGTTGAATACCGATTTCGCGTCGCCCGCTTTCTGCCCGTTAATATGCACGGCCAGATAGTCAAAGAACATTTCTGGCGTCATCGCGCGGACGGTATCCGGGCTGGCGGTATTCGGGGTTGGCCCTTTGATCACGCCGTTACGCAACTCTTGTGCGCCGGTGAGGTAGAAGTTACGCCACGGTCCGGATTCAGCCTGGTAGCCTAATTGTTCCAGCGCATCGGCTTCCAGATTACGCGCGGCCTGGTTGTTCGGATCGGCAAACACCACTTTGCTCACGACCTGCGCCACCCAGCGGTAGTTACCCTGGTCATAGTCGGCTTTCGCTTTTTGCAAAATAGCATCGGCACCGCCCATATAGTCGACGAATTTCTTCGCGGCTTCTTCCGGTGGCAATTCATCAAGCGTTGCCGGGTTGCCGTCAAACCAGCCGAGATACAGCACGTAGGTGGCTTTCACATCGTGGCTAACAGAGCCATAGTAGCCCCGGTTGGCCCAGGTATGTGCCAGCGAGTCCGGCAGTTTAAAGTTCGCGGCGATCTCGTCGCGGGTCAGACCTTCGTTGGCCATACGTAACGTCTGATCGTTGATGTAACGGTACAAGTCACGCTGGCTTTTCAGCAGTGTCATGACCTTGTCGTTACCCCAGGTTGGCCAGTGGTGCTGTGCCATCAGGATTTCAGCTTTGTCCCCCCAGCGCACAATTGCTTCGTTGATGTATTTGGACCACGGCAGCGGTTCGCGAATTTTAGCGCCGCGCAGCGAGTAGGTGTTGTGCAGGGTATGGGTGACATCTTCGGCAGATTCAATCAGCTTTTTCTCTTCGATGTACCACAGCATTTCCGACGGGGCTTCAGAGCCTGGTGCCAACATGAAATCATAGGTCAGACCGTCGATAACTTCTTTTTGCCCATCTTTCTCAATGATATTGGTGGGTGCAATCAGAGTAACCGTGCCCGCAGAGGTGGTGGTGCCGAGTCCCGCGCCGACCTGGCCTTTGGCGTCCGGTTTTAGCAGGTTGCCGTACATATAGCTGGCGCGACGGCTCATGACGTTACCGGCCATGATATTTTCCGCCACCGCGGCTTCCATAAAGCCAGCTGGCGCATAAATCTTCACCTTGCCCGCTTTCACGTCGGCTTCATCAACAACGCCGCGTACGCCGCCATAATGGTCAACGTGGCTGTGGGTGTAAATTACCGCTACAACCGGTTTGTTACCCCGGTTTTTAAAGTAAAGATCCATCCCTACTTTAGCTGTTTCAGCAGAGACCAGCGGATCAACCACGGTGATGCCTTCTTTACCTTCGATAATCGTCATGTTCGACAAATCGAGGTTACGGATCTGGTAGACGCCATCCGTTACTTCAAACAGTCCGCTGATGTTGATTAGCTGAGCCTGTCGCCACAGGCTTGGGTTAACCGAATCCGGTGATTTATCACCTTCTTTAATAAAGGCGTACTGTTGCGGGTTCCAGACCACGTTACCTTGCTCACCTTTAATCACCTCCTGAGGAATCGGGGCGATAAAGCCTTTATGGGCGTCAGTAAAGTCGGTGTTATCAGAGAAGGGCAGTTGATTGTATAGCGCATTGTTGGCCTGTTGCGTGGCGGCAGTGGCGTCTTTTGGCGCTTCAGCAGCCATAACAGGGACGGCAAACGATGTTAATAACCCAGCCAGGAGTAAACTTTGTGCGATTCTATTAAGTTGCATCGTAAATCCTCTCAGAGACTTCAGGACGTGCGGTGTCTACGGATAGCGTTTTGGTTAAATATTTGAATTAGAGCAAACTTAACTATAATTCACATGAATGAATCGGCAAGGTCACGGTGGCTGTTTTATCCAATTGTTTTTTTTGGAAGTTTTAAGAAAAAGTAGAATAAAAAAACGTGGATGACAGGGGGGCTGTCATCCGTTCCGATCACTCACCTGCAGTAATGCGTTTTCCGCTGGTGATAAAGGTGCCCGCACCGAGATGATGCAGGGTGTTGAGTTTGTCATCATCGAACTGCCAGCGTCCGTCGACAAAGACGCGATCGTCCGCTGCAGCGGAAACAACCTGACCGAACAGGGTGTCATATTTCTCTTGCGCAGTTGTTGCAGGCAGCAGGCGACACTCCATCCACGCCAGGCATTTAGCCTCTATCAGCGGTAAGCCCAGCACCGGACCTTTGACTACCGGAATGCCGTAGCAGTTAAATTTATCTTCCACGCGACCAGAAACGCTGCCCACCGCGTAGGTCCAGTTAGTTGCCGCCACGCCGGGAATGACAATGCCAAACATGCCGCTACGTTCAATGAGTTCACGCGACCAGGCGGTCTTATCCACCACAATGGCAATACGCGGCGGGTCAAACTCAACGGGCATGGACCACGCCGCCGCCATCACATTTCGCCGCTGCGTATTTTCATCACGACTGGTTATCAAGACCGTTGGACCGTGATTTAACAGTCGGCTGGCATGGTGTAATTCAACCGGACGGAAATGACTCATGGTGGATCCTCAGTTGAGTGGATAGTGCACACAATTAATATAGATATTAACGGGATTAGCGATTTTGTCGCCCGGCATACGGCGGGAGCGCACAAAATCGACGGCGGAAAATGAAAAATGCGTTATAAGTACAACATTCAACGCACAGGGATCCGGTATGACGCCTTTTTTAACCGCTTATTTTTCCCGTATTGGCTGGTCAGGTACGGCTAACGTCAACATTGACACTTTGCAGGCGCTGCATTTACTGCACAACGGTGCGATTCCGTTTGAAAATCTCGATGTGCTGCTGCCGCGAGAAATGCAGCTCGACGAGCAGTCGCTGGAAGAGAAACTGGTGGGCGCGCGTCGCGGCGGCTATTGCTTTGAGCAGAATGGGGTATTTGAGCGTGCGCTGCGGGAGATTGGCTTTACCGTGCGCAGTTTACTTGGGCGGGTGGTGCTGGCAAATCCGCCCAGCTTGCCGCCGCGCACGCATCGACTGTTACTGGTCGAATTGCAAGGTGAAGCGTGGATTGCCGATGTTGGTTTTGGCGGACAAACGCTAACCGCGCCGATTCGTCTGCAGGCCGACATTGAACAGCAGACACCGCACGGTGAATATCGGCTGATTCGGGAAGACGAGGACTGGATCCTGCAGTTCCGTCATCATGAGCACTGGCAATCGATGTACCACTTCGATCTGGTCACTCAGCATCAGAGCGATCATCTGATAGGTAACTTCTGGTCCGCGCATTGGCCACAGTCGCATTTTCGCCATCACTTGCTGATGTGTCGTCATCTGCCAGACGGCGGTAAGCTGACCCTGACCAACTTCCATTTTACGCACTATGAAGCGGGCCATGCGGTAGAGCAGATTAACTTACCTGACGTCGCGAGCCTGTATGCCCTGTTACAGGACCGCTTTGGTCTGGGAGTTGATGATGCCAAACACGGCTTTACCGAGGCGGAACTGGCAACGGTGATGGCGGCGTTTGATACGCATCCGGAGGCGGGTAAATAGGGTGATGATTTGCCGGATAGCGACGCGATGCGTCTTATCCGGCCTACCGACTCAATTAAAATCTATCGCCCATTCGGCATGAAACAGGATCACCGCCGCACCGGTAATCGTCACTTTTTGCGGCTGATTGTCCTGGATTGCCACCGTCACCTCGACAATGCCGTCGCGTCCCAGCGCACGGCCTTGATGCCCCTGAACATGCAAGATTTTTCCGTCATGAGCCATTAGGTTGTGGTGCACCAGCCATGCGCCCATTGGACCATTGGCATTGCCGGTGACCGGATCCTCCACAATGCCAATCGCCGGTGAAAACATCCGACCATCAGTGGCATTTTCCCATGGTCGAATCTGAAACGGGAAGAAGCCGTTGCAGCCAATGTGCTGGCTGATCGCGATTAATGCCGACAGGTCCGGGGACAGGGCGTCGAGGTCGACCTCTGGTTTCAACGGGATCATCACTTTCGAATGCCCGGTCGAGGCAATCTGGAGCGGCAGTCCCGGCAGTATATCGTCTTCGGTCAGATGCAGGGCGGCGATGATGGCTGCACGCGTGGGTCCCTCCAGCGGCGGCTCAAAAGTCGGCGTACCCTGTTCCAGACTGATGCGATAGCCGTTATCTTCAGCATGAATATCAACGCGGTGACGCCCGGCCAACGACGTTTGCCAGACGGTCGTATTGCCCAGTCCAAGCACGCTGGCGCGAACATAGTGTGCGGCGACGGTGGCGTGCCCACAGATAGGTACTTCGACGGTTGGCGTGAAATAGCGAATACGCACGTCACTGTCGTCGCTGGTGAGCAGAAAAGCGGTTTCAGAATGACGCAGTTCACGCGCAATCAGCTGCATCTGCGCCTCACTCAGTCCGTCAGCATGCAGCACAACGCCTGCGGAATTGCCGCGAAACGGGTGTGGAGTAAAGGCATCGACGTGGTAAACCTGTGGTTTCATTGGCGTTCTCCCTGGAGTGGAGAAGCATCATAACGTGCAAAATGCTGGATGGCGACGCCCTGCGTCTTATCCGGCCTACGGAATCTCCCTGTAGGCCGGATTTGGCAATACAACGCGAATTTATCGGCGAGAACGGACGATCTGGTTACGACGGGTGAAATATTCGACCGGCGCGCTCCACACGTGGACCAGACGGGTGAACGGGAACAGCAGGAAGATGGTCATCCCCAGAACCAGATGGACGCGGAAAATTAGCGCCACGCCATCCAGATGCGCAGACGCACCGCCCTGGAAGGTCACCACCGACTGCGCCCAGCCCACCAGTTTCAGCATTTCACTGCCGTCCGGATGTTGTGCTGAGAACGGAATGGTGGTCAGACCGAGGATACACTGAACCAGCAGAACACACAGGATCAGAATATCAGCGGTAGAGGATGTCGCGCGAATTCGCGAATTCGTCAGACGACGAACCAGCAAACCCGCGCCGCCTACCAGCGTCAGCACGCCGCAAATCCCGCCCGCAATCATCGCCATTTGCTGCTTCACTGCGATAGGCAGGAACCAGGCGTACATCCAGTGCGGGGTTAACATGCCAAACAGATGGCCGAAGAAAATCCCCAAAATGCCGATGTGGAACAGGTTTGACCACAACACCATGCCGCGTTTGTCCAGCATCTGGCTGGAGGAGGCGCGCCAGGTGTACTGGCCGTAGTCGTAGCGTAGCCAGCTGCCGAGGATAAACACTGTCCCGCACAGATACGGGTAGATGTCGTAAAAAAAGACGTTCAGGTACTGTATCATTTCGGGCCTCCCGAGCTGACGTCAACATACTGTGGCGCCACGTCCTGGCTAAAGCGCCGTTGGTAGCTTTGCAACGGTGAACTGTCACAGGCGGTGGCGTTATCCTCAATGAACTTCACCTGTTCCTCTTCCCATACAGCGTCGAGCGCCTGGCGGGTATCGTCACGGGTTTCTGCGCCGACCTGTTTCGTGACACTGTCACTTGAAAGCGGACTGCCCGCCAGCATGAGAAGGGCGTCAAACAGCTGATACCATGGGGTATCACGCTGCTTTAAGCGCCCGCCAAGCAGCGCCAGGATCGGCGCGACATTTTGCAATCCCTCTTTAGCCTCTGCCTCCGGCAGCACGCTCAAATACTCCAGATACAGCGGCAGGTGATCAGGCAGCTCACGGCAGGCGAGCTGTAACCCGACCTTATCGTACTGTGCCAGCAGGTCAACCATCGCCTGACCGCGATCGCGTGATTCCGCATGAACATGTTCAAACAGCAGCAGCGAGGTGGCGCGCCCCCGGTCAAACACCTCGCACCATTCGGCTTGCTTATCCAGCAGCGGGGCATTTAACAGTTCTCGGGTGAACTCGCTCAGCATCGGTGCATCACTGGCGACCAGCGCCAGCGCATCGTCCTTACATTCCCACAGCAATTCATCCGGATACTCCATCAACAGCCCGATAACCTTGAGGATCTGCATTATTCACCCTCCGCTTTATCGCGCACTTCGGTGATGTCGATAGCATCAATGCGGCTGCTGTTGAACAGGTTGAATTTGGTATCTGAACCGTGGCAACCATCGCCGAAGGTAAAGCCGCAGCCGTTTTTCTCCGGGAAGGCATCACGGGCCATTTCGCGGTGGCTGGTCGGGATCACGAAGCGGTCTTCGTAGTTGGCAATCGCCAGATAGCGATACATCTCTTCGACCTGCTCCACGCTCAACCCGACTTCGTCGATAGCGCGGGTATCGGTGACACCTTCAACGGTTTGCGAGCGCATGTAGTGGCGCATCGCCATCATACGTTTCAGCGCGCGCAGCACCGGGCCGGTATCGCCCGCGCTGAGCATGTTGGCGAGGTATTGCACTGGAATACGCAGCGATTCTACCGCGGGCAGGATATTGCCATTGTGCGGCAGGCCACCGGCGTCGGCGATCGACTGAATCGGTGACAACGGCGGCACATACCAGACCATTGGCAGGGTGCGATACTCCGGATGCAGCGGCAGAGCCAGCTTCCAGTCCATTGCCATTTTGTAGACCGGCGAGCGCTGGGCAGCGTCAATCACGTTTTGCGGAATACCCTGTTTCAGCGCTTCTTCAATGACCGCTGGATCGTTCGGGTTGAGGAACACGTCGCACTGGCGCTCGTAGAGATCGGTTTCATGCTCGGTGCTGGCCGCTTCTTCAATGCGGTCGGCGTCGTACAGCAGGACGCCGAGATAGCGAATGCGTCCGACGCAGGTTTCTGAACACACCGTCGGCTGGCCGGATTCAATGCGCGGATAGCAGAAAATACATTTTTCCGACTTGCCGCTCTTCCAGTTAAAGTAGATTTTCTTATACGGGCAACCGCTGATACACAAACGCCAGCCGCGGCATTTATCCTGGTCGATCAACACAATGCCGTCTTCTTCACGCTTGTAGATGGCACCGCTCGGGCAGGTCGCCACACAGCTCGGGTTCAGGCAGTGTTCACACAGGCGCGGCAGATACATCATGAAGGTGTTTTCGAACTGGCCGTACATCTCCTTTTGCATCTTCTCGAAGTTACGGTCGCGTGCGCGCTTAGAAAACTCGCCGCCGAGCAGTTCTTCCCAGTTTGGCCCCCAGATAATCTTGTCCATCCGTTTGCCATCAATCAGCGAACGCGGACGGGCGGTGGGCTGATGTTTGCCTTCCGGTGCGCTATGCAGATGCTGGTAATCGTAGGTGAACGGCTCGTAGTAATCATCAATTTGCGGGATCACCGGGTTGGCAAAAATTTTGGTGATCACGCCCATCTTGCCGCCCAGGCGCGGTCTGATTTTACCGTTAACGTCGCGGATCCAGCCGCCTTGCCACTCTTCCTGATCTTCCCAGTTTTTGGGGTAACCAATCCCCGGTTTGGTTTCGACGTTGTTAAACCATGCGTATTCCATACCTTCACGTCCGGTCCAGACGTTTTTACAGGTGACGGAGCAGGTGTGGCAGCCGATGCACTTATCCAGATTAAGAACCATGCCTACCTGTGAGCGTATTTTCATTTTTTCGCCTCCTGTACCTGATCGCGACCTTCATCATCCAGCCAGTCAATATTTTTCATTTTTCTAATCATGATGAACTCATCGCGGTTAGAGCCGACGGTGCCATAGTAGTTAAAGCTGTAGGACAGCTGCGCATAACCGCCGATCATGTGCGTCGGTTTCGGACACACGCGGGTCACTGAGTTGTGAATACCACCGCGCATGCCGGTAACTTCAGAACCGGGGATATTCATGATTCGCTCCTGCGCGTGGTACATCATGGTCATTCCCGGCGGCACACGCTGGCTGACCACCGCACGGGCGGTCAACGCGCCGTTGGCATTGAAGGCTTCGATCCAGTCGTTATCCTCGATCCCCAGCTCTTTGGCGTCGGTTTCACTGATCCAGACAATCGGCCCGCCGCGCGACAGCGTCAGCATCAGCAGGTTTTCGCTGTACGTGGAGTGGATGCCCCATTTCTGGTGCGGCGTCAGGAAATTCAGCGCTTTTTCCGGGAAGCCGTTCGGTGGAACCTCACGCATTTCCGTCACGCTACGGGTATCGATTGGCGGTCGATAAGCCACCAGGCTTTCGCCAAAGGCACGCATCCACGCGTGATCCTGATACAACTGCTGGCGACCGGACAGGGTGCGCCATGGGATCAGTTCGTGTACGTTGGTATAGCCGGCGTTGTAGGAGACATGCTCGCTTTCAAGACCCGACCAGGTTGGGCTGGAGATGATTTTGCGCGGCTGTGCCTGAATATCGCGAAAACGAATCTTCTCGTCTTCTTTGTTCAGAGCCAGATGCGTGTGATCACGCCCGGTCATCGCCCCCAGGGCTTGCCAGGCTTTCACCGCCACCTGACCGTTGGTTTCCGGTGCCAGCGCGAGGATCACTTCAGACGCGTCCAACGCGGTGTCGATCAGCGGTCGGCCTTTCGCCGGGCCTTCTCGCTTGGTGTAGTTCAGCTTACCGAGGAAATCGACTTCAGCCTGGGTGTTCCACGAAATGCCTTTCCCGCCGTTACCCAGTTTATCCATTAGCGGACCGAGCGAGGTAAAGCGTTCGTAAGTGGCAGGGTAGTCGCGTTCGACAACCGTAATATTGGGCGCCGTTTTACCGGCAATGAGGTCACATTCACCCTTGCGCCAGTCCTGAATATCAAACGGCTGCGACAGCTCTGCCGGAGAGTCATGCTGGAGCGGTTGCAGCACCACATCGGTTTCCTGACCCAGATGCCCCACGCAGACCTCGGAGAACACTTTGGCAATGCCCTTGTAAATCTCCCAGTCGCTTTTGGATTCCCAGGCCGGATCAACCGCCGCTGACAGGGGGTGAATAAACGGATGCATATCCGAGGTATTCATGTCGTCTTTTTCATACCAGGTGGCGGTCGGCAACACGATATCGGAGAACAGGCAGGTGCTGGACATACGGAAATCAAGCGTGACCAGCAGGTCAAGCTTGCCTTCGATGGCCGCCGTTTGCCATTCCACCTCTTCAGGTTTAATACCCTCGCTTTCGCCCAGCGCTTCACCCTGAATACCACTTTCGGTACCCAGCAAATATTTGAGCATGTATTCATGCCCTTTGCCGGAGGAGCCAAGCAGGTTCGAACGCCAGACAAACAGGTTACGCGGGTGGTTACTGCCGTTGTCCGGTTGCTCACAGGCCATGCGGATATCACCGGACTTCAGCGCCTGCGCGGTGTATTCCGCTGGAGACAATCCCGCCTGTTCCGCTCGGGCTTTAACGGTTAATGGGTTCAGGTTGAGCTGTGGGGCAGAAGGCAGCCAGCCCATACGCTCGGCACGGACGTTGAAATCGATCAGATGTCCGGTAAATTTCGACGCGTCGGCCAGCGGAGAGAGCAACTCCTGGGCGGTGACTTTTTCATAGCGCCACTGGCTGGAATGGTTGTAGAAAAACGAGGTGCTGTTCATCTGACGCGGAGGGCGGTTCCAGTCCAGCGCAAAGGCCAACGGTAACCAGCCGGTCTGCGGGCGCAGTTTTTCCTGTCCGACATAGTGCGCCCAGCCGCCGCCGCTTTGACCGACACAGCCACAGAACACCAGGATGTTAATCATCCCACGGTAGTTCATGTCCATGTGGTACCAGTGGTTGACGCCTGCCCCGAGGATGATCATCGAACGACCATGGGTTTTGTGCGCGGTATCGGCAAATTCACGGGCAATTTGTTCGATATGACGGCGAGGCACGCCGGTGATTTGTTCGCCCCAGGCCGGGGTGTAGGCTTTAATCTCACTGTAATCACGGGCCGCGAGGTCATCATCGAGTCCGCGATCGAGCCCGTAGTTCGCCAGGACTAAATCGTACACGCTGACCACCGGACAACGGCGGCCATCAGCGAGGGTAAGGTGCTTAACCGGTAGTTTACGCACCAGCACCGGCTCCTGCTTCACGCTGCGAAAATGCGGATTTTCGTTACCACCAAAATAGGGGAACGCCACACCCGCCACCTCATCATGCTGGCCGAGTAATGACAGGGACAGTTCTGTTTCCGTGCCGGCAGCCAGCGACTCGAGGTTCCATTTGCCTTTTTCGCCCCAGCGAAAACCAATAGAACCATTCGGTACCACCAGTTCACCGGCGCTGTTGAAGGCCACGGTTTTCCATTCAGGGTTATTACTTTCACCCAGTCCGTCGACGAGGTCCGAGGCGCGCATCATCCGTCCGGGTACAAAGCTACCGTCTTCCCGGGCATCCAGCAGCACCAACATCGGCATATCGGTATAACGACGGCAATAGTTGATGAAGTAGTCGCTGGGCTTATCAAGGTGGAATTCTTTGAGGATAACGTGACCCATGGCCATCGCCAGCGCGCTGTCAGTGCCTTGCTTCGGTGCCAGCCACTGATCGCACAGCTTGGCAACTTCCGAGTAGTCCGGCGTAATAGCGATGGTCTTGGTGCCTTTATAGCGGACTTCGGTAAAGAAGTGAGCATCTGGCGTACGGGTCTGCGGAACGTTTGAGCCCCAGGCAATGATATAGCTGGAGTTATACCAGTCAGCGGATTCCGGCACGTCAGTCTGCTCGCCCCAGGTCATAGGCGAGGCCGGAGGCAAGTCACAGTACCAGTCATAGAAGCTCAGGCAGGTGCCGCCGAGCAGCGACAGATAGCGTGTCCCCGCTGCGTAGGAGACCATCGACATGGCAGGGATGGGGGAGAATCCGGCTACGCGATCCGGGCCGTAGGTTTTCACCGTCCAGACGTTAGCGGCGGCGATCAGTTGATTTAACTCTTTCCAGTTGGAACGGATAAATCCGCCACGTCCGCGTACCTGTTTGTAGCTCTGGCACTTTTGCGGATCGTGCATAATGGATTCCCACGCCAGCACCGGGTCGGGCTGGCGGGAAAGGGCGTCGCGCCACAGTTCGACCAGGCGTTTACGCACCAGCGGGTATTTCAGGCGGTTGGCGCTGTAAAGATACCAGGAATAGCTGGCACCGCGCGGGCATCCGCGAGGTTCATGGTTGGGCAGGTCCGGGCGGGTGCGTGGATAGTCAGTTTGCTGGGTTTCCCAGGTGACCAGGCCGTTTTTAACGTAGATTTTCCAGCTGCATGAGCCGGTACAGTTGACGCCGTGGGTCGAGCGGACAATTTTATCGAACTGCCAGCGTTGACGATAGCTGTCTTCCCAATCCCTATTGGTGTGCATGACTTGCCCGTGCCCGTCGGCAAACGTATCGCCCTTTTGTTTAAAGTAACGAAAGCGATCCAACAGTTTACTCATGACATTTCTCCTGCTCCTAATGGACGCTGCCTACGATCTGCAGGCCAAATAGTTGTTATTTTTTTTGTGATTTGCGGCCATAGACCAGCCAGGTCACCAGCACGCAGACGATGTAAAACACTAAAAATATTTTCATGGCGCCCACTGGTGATCCAGTCAGCGCCAGCGAGGTACCGAAGGCTTTCGGAATAAAGAAACCACCCACTGCGCCAATGGCCGAGATAAAACCAAGGGCCGCTGCGGTGTCGGTTACTGCTTCGCGCTGGGCCTGTTCTTCCGTACCACCGTGCAATTTCACGCGGTAAATGGTTATTTTGCGAAAGATCACCGCAATCATCTGGAAAGTTGAGCCGCTGCCCAGACCGGCGGTCAGGAACAGTCCCATAAACACCAGGTAGAAGGCGGTGAAGTTTCCAGAACCCGAACCCGGCAAGGTGAGGAACAGCAGGCCGCTAAACAGTGCCATAAACATAAAGTTGATTAACGTCACCCGCACACCGCCAAACTTGTCCGAGATAACGCCGCCCGCAGAGCGCGCCAGTGCGCCGATAAACGGCCCAAAGAACGCCAGCTGCAGAATATTCACGTCAGGAAACTGGGTTTTGGCCAGCATGGCAAACCCGGCGGAAAAACCGATAAATGAACCGAAGGTGGCGAGATACAACAGGCTTAACAGCCACAGATGAAAACGCTTCAGTACCGGCAGCTGTGAGGCGATAGAGGCTTTGGAACTGGCGATATCGTTCATGCCGATGCCCGCTGCCAGAGTGGAGAGCAGCAGCAACGGCACCCAAATCCAGGCGGCGTTGGTCAATGACAGTAACGAACCATCAGGTTGCGGCACGCCCTGGACGCCGAGGAAGGTAAAAATAGGCAGAAAAATCACCAGTGGAGCGATCAATTGCATCACGCTGACGCCCAGATTGCCGAGACCGCCGTTAACGCCGAGTGCGCTGCCTTGCTTCGCTTTCGGGAAGAAGAAACTGATATTGCCCATGCTAGAGGCAAAGTTGGCGCCAGCAAAACCACACATCAGCGCAATAACGATAAATACGCCAAACGGAGTAGCTGTATTTTGCACCGCAAATCCGAGCCACAGGCACGGGATAACAAGAATCGCAGTGCTAAAAACCGTCCAGCGGCGGCCGCCAAATATAGGCACCATAAAGGAGTAGGGGACGCGTAATATTGCACCAGAAAGGGACGGTAATGCGGTTAATAAAAAAAGTTGATCGGTGCTGAAATTAAAACCAATTTTATTTAAGTTTACTGCTACGGCGCTAAATAGCATCCAGACACAGAACGCAAGAAGGAGACAACTGACTGATATCCAGAGGTTTCTTCGGGCAATATGCTTACCTTTATTTTCCCAAAAGGCGGCATTTTCTGGTTTCCAGTCGGTTAAAAGATAACGATTATTTTTCTCATTTGATGGTGACATATTATCCTCACATGCGCACGTCGTTCAAGAAATAAACGCATACAGAGCCGTACTGGCCCTGATTAGAAATTATTGAAAAGCGTTAAGAATATTGAATGAAAGGATAGATAAAAAAGCGCAATAGTGCGGAGTGAGTGGAGAATTAAGCGTTGCTTATGTGTTACTAATTGTAAATATAAAAGATATATTATTAATGTATCAATAACATTAACTAAACAGCTCCAGACGAATCATTCGATCCAGATGCCGTGTAAAGGCCGGATCCGCCATTTCTGACATCCCCAGCGCATACATACCGTCGAGGCCACACACGAGACCGATCAAGCGCCAGGCGACGTCGGCGGCATCCGGTTCGGCCAAAAACTCACCTTCTTGCTGGCCGCGAAGAATGATCGCCGTTGTTTCTTCATGCCACATGCGCATGGTCAGTAGGTAAGCGCTTTTGATTTCGGGGTCTTTGTCAGCCAGAATCTGCGCTTCTCGCCAGAGTTTAATGTACGGCTCAAACCCGCCGTCATCACTGCCAAGCATAGCGTGGAGTTGCTCGCGGAAGGTCGCACCTTCGCTGACCTGTTCCGCATCAAGCAGGGTACGAATCAGACGAACAAACGCCTGAGACTTAAGCTCACCGGCTGACGTGAAATGGTGATGCAGTTGGCCGGTCGCCACTTTCGCCTCGGTTGCAATGCGTCGTACCGTCATGGCGCTAAACCCTTCTTCCAGCGCGACGCGCATTGCCGCCTGCAGGATCACTTCCCGACGTTCATCCCGATTCAAATAACTCATACATCCCCCTCTACCTACGTTGAAGGCAGTCTAACAAAAAGTTGGACATATGTTCAATTTTCCGTAGGATCGTTAAAGCTGGACATGTGTCCAGTTTAAGTTTTGTAGGGAGTTTTATGTTTCGTCAGTGGTTAACGTTAGTGATTATTGTGCTAGTCTACATCCCTGTTGCGATTGATGCAACGGTGCTGCACGTTGCCGCGCCCACGCTGAGTATGACGCTGGGTGCCAGTGGTAACGAGCTGCTGTGGATCATTGATATTTATTCCCTGGTGATGGCAGGGATGGTGCTGCCGATGGGGGCACTGGGCGATCGCATTGGCTTTAAACGCCTGCTGCTGTTGGGCGGAGGCCTGTTTGGTCTGGCCTCGCTGGCTGCAGCCTTTGCCCATACCGCCGGATGGCTTATCGCCACGCGCGCCGTGCTGGCAATTGGTGCGGCAATGATCGTCCCGGCGACGCTGGCCGGTATTCGTGCGACCTTTGCTGAACAGCGCCACCGTAATATGGCGCTTGGCGTCTGGGCGGCGGTCGGTTCCGGCGGGGCAGCATTTGGTCCGCTGGTTGGCGGTATGCTGCTGGAGCACTTCTATTGGGGTTCTGTATTCTTAATCAATGTGCCGATTGTGTTAGTGGTGATGGCATTGACCGCGCGTTACGTTCCGCGCCAAACCGGTCGTCGCGATCAGTCATTAAATTTCGGTCATGCGATTATGCTGATTGTCGCCATTCTGCTGCTGGTGTATAGCGCGAAAACGGCGCTGAAGGGACACATCGCGACGGGCGTGATTGTGCTGACGCTGTTGGTGGGCGCTTTACTGCTGGGGCAGTTCGTGCGCATCCAGCTTGCCGCATCGCGCCCGATGATCGATATGCGACTGTTTACCCATCGCATTATCTTAAGCGGCGTTGTCATGGCAATGACTGCGATGATAACCCTGGTAGGCTTTGAACTATTAATGGCCCAGGAACTGCAGTTTGTGCACGGATTAACACCGTATCAGGCGGGTCTCTTTATGCTGCCAGTGATGCTGGCCAGTGGATTCAGCGGGCCGATTGCCGGGATGCTGGTATCGCGCCTGGGACTACGTTGCGTGGCTACCGCGGGCATGGCGCTGAGTGCCGTCAGCTTCTATGGGCTGGCGATGACCGATTTTAGCACCCAGCAGATCCAGGCCTGGATATTAATGGCCCTGTTGGGCTTCAGTGCCGCCAGCGCGCTGTTAGCCTCCACGGCGGCCATTATGGCGGCGGCACCCGCAGAAAAAGCGGCCGCTGCCGGGGCTATCGAAACCATGGCCTACGAGTTGGGTGCGGGTCTGGGGATCGCGATTTTTGGTTTACTGCTAAGCCGCAGTTTTTCCGCGTCAATTCTGCCGCCTGCAGGACTTAACCCGCAGGAGCTTGAGCGCGCCTCATCATCGATGGGGGAAGCGGTACAGCTGGCGCACTCGCTTCCGCCCTCACTCAGTGAGGCGCTGTTGACGGCCGCCAGAGACGCCTTTACCTGGTCGCATAGCGTGGCATTGAGCAGCGCGGGCAGCATGCTGATCGTCCTGGCGGTAGGAATGTGGTTCAGTCTGGCAAAAGTGAAACAGCAATAACTAGTGGGCTAAATGGCAGGGGTAATCCATCTCTTCGACTTCTTTTCCACTCAGTCGAGCGTATTGCCCCGTCAGTCTCCAGAACGCAGGCTGTGTTTCGGTGTAGATCTCTGCCGCTAAAATCAGGCGGCGGCGGTCTACTTCGTTCAGTTCCAGCAATGTCCACGGAATAAAGTAGCGTTCGCTGTCGGTCAGCGTAAACCACAGCGGGCACCCGCAACCGGAACAGAAGAAACGTTCACCACGATTTGAAGAAGGAAAGTGCGAAGGTTCCGCAGATTCTGGCGACATCAGCGGATGACCGCTGGCTTCCAGATACATGGCGATGCCGCCAGACCACTTCTGGCACAGCGTGCAGTGGCAGGCATAGACATCAAGCATGTCGACGTTAACGGTAAAATGACTTTGTCCGCAAAGACAACGACCTGTGAACGTCTGCACGTCATACTCCTTATGACCGAGTCTACTTCAAGAGAAAAAGCCAGCCCGTAGAGGACTGGCTTTGTATTTCACTTACAACAAAATTAGAACTGGTAGTTCAGGCCAACAGCCACAACGTTGTCGGTGCTTACACCAGCAATACGTGTGAAGTTGTTGTCATCCAGCAGGTTGATTTTGTAATCAACGAAGGTGGACATGTTTTTGTTGAAGTAGTAGGTCGCACCCAGGTCTACGTATTCAACCAGATCCTGGTCGCCGAAGACGGCAATGTCTTTACCTTTGGATTTCAGGTAAGCGATGGACGGACGCAGACCGAAGTCGAACTGGTACTGAGCCACAGCTTCAAAGTTCTGCGCTTTCTCAGCGATACCGGCAACGTTGGAACCATAAGTGGTCATGTTGCGGGTTTCAGAGTATGTGGTTGCCAGGTAGATGTTGTTCGCATCATATTTCAGGCCAGCAGCCCATACTTCAGCGTTTTCACCATTAGCTTTGAAGATGTTGTTACGGTTGTTCTGCTCGTCGGTACGGTCAGATTTCGCATAGGTTGCACCTACACCGAAGCCTTCGTACTCATAAGTGGTAGACAGACCGAAACCGTCGCCATTCGCTTCTTGAACGTCGCTACGGTCATTTTTACCCTGGTACTGCGCGGCAAAGTTCAGACCTTCAACCAGACCGAAGAAGTCGGTGTTACGGTAGGTTGCAACGCCGGTAGCACGCTGGGTCATGAACACGTCAGTCTGGGTCCAGGTATCACCACCGAACTCAGGCAGAACGTCGGTCCATGCGCCGATGTCGTAAGCTACGCCGTAGTTACGGCCGTAGTCGAAAGAACCGTATTCAGCGAATTTCAGGCCAGCGAATGCCAGACGGGTTTTGTCTGCTTCGGAACCCTGACTTTCAGAACGGTTGCCTTTAAATTCGTATTCCCACTGGCCATAACCAACCAACTGGTCGTTGATCTGGGTTTCGCCTTTGAAGCCCATACGTGCGTAAGTTTTGTCGCCATCGCTGCCGTTGTCGTCAGAGAAGTAATGCTGAGCGTGAACTTTACCGTACAGATCCAGTTTGTTGCCGTCTTTGTTATATACCTCAGCTGCGTTTACCGCACCTGCTGCCAACAGGGAAGTCACTGCCACTGCAACTAATTTAAGTTTCATTCTAAATAATCCTTATAATTTTCTTCTTGGTGTGATTCCTAAACCATTGCTAAACGAAGGGGTTCGTCAATGGCGAACTATTTTTAAATGACCTTGTGGTATGAGTTCAATAATAAGTTTCATAATATTGCAGAATATTTGAAGTTGTGTGATCTAGATCTACTTAATACAACTGATTATATTAGTCGTAATATGTGATTTATCGATATGGGTATATTTACACAAGGAACTATTATGCTGACTATGGTTTAATTAGCGTTAATTACGCATGTGTAATATATACATTTAGAGGGATATAGATAACCATGCAATATTTTCATGGGTTAATTAATTACCATATATTTAACATTTAATTAAACAAAATAAAACATAAAACACAAGCAGAATGAACAATAAATATCCATTAATGTGACGATAATATAACCGGACTTCGTTTTTAGGCTCCACCCGGCGTCTTTTTTCAGGCGCGGCGTGTTGCCAGCCAGCACAGCAAAGAGCCAGCGCAGACCATCAGTGCACCTTGCCAGAACGAAAATGACAGCGGGGCGCTCAGCAGCACGGCGGCAAGTGCTGAAGAGAGGACCGGTGTGAAATAAGAGCCAACGGCCATAACCGTGACATTCCCGTGCAGGATACCGATATTCCACGCTGCATAGGCAAATCCTAAGGTTAATGCGGCGGTAAACAGTTTAATGGTCACCGGCGTGCTGAATACCATCTCAGGTTGTGGCGTAATAAAATAATAAATCCACAAACTGGTGGCCGTCAGTAAAACGAACACGGTGATGCCGTTAAAGCCTTTTGCATATTTATTGGTCACAGTGCAATAGGTCGCCCAGATAAATGCGCCAAGAAAAGCGAGAAAATAACTGAGCGGGCTACTGGCGACGTTGCTGACAATTTCACCTAAGTTAAGTCCATTATCTCCACCTAATACCCAGCAAACGCCGGTCAATGCCACGATTAATCCGGGGATAACCAGCCAGGTTGTTTTTTGACCATTAAATAATATCGCAAACAATATGGTCAGGCTGGGCCAGAGATAATTAACCATACCGACCTCAATCGCCTGGTGGCGGGTGGCGGCATAGCCCAGCGCTAACGCTAAACATATTTCATAGCTAACGAACAGTACGCTGCCGGCGATTAAATAGCGAACAGGAAACTGACGGATATTCGGGAAGCCCACGGTGAATATTAGCAGCAGACCGCTTAAAGAAAAGATCATGGCAGCGCCGCCTGCAGGCCCCAGTCCCTCGCTAACGCCACGGATCAGCCCAACCATGGTGCTCCAGAGTATGATGGCGATAAGCCCAATCAACGTTGCTTTTTGTTTTGTCATTCGGTTTGTCTGTCCATAGTACTGGCAAAAAAATGGAGCTGAAATGTATAGCACTTTTAGGTCGTAGCACGCTAACGAATTAGCTTTTGGCTAACCCCTTGTGGGTATGAGGGTTAAATAAACTGCACTATTTAGTAGCGGAACCGTTTCGTTATTGATTTGACGCAAAAAATTTATGGATATAGCTGTTAGTTTCGTCGCGAAGTTGTACACATCACCTTTCAAGCTGCCGCTTTAGTGCAACGAGAAGGTGCCAGTGTACGCATCCCTGCAAAAAAGAGGAAAGCAATGGACGTCAGCCGCAGACAATTCTTTAAAATCTGCGCGGGCGGTATGGCGGGAACAACGGTAGCCGCACTGGGTTTTGCACCCAAGATGGCTCTGGCTCAGGCGCGAAATTACAAGCTGATACGCGCGAAAGAGATCCGAAACACCTGCACATACTGTTCCGTAGGTTGCGGGCTATTAATGTATAGCCTGGGTGATGGAGCAAAAAATGCCAAAGAATCGATTTACCATATCGAGGGGGATCCGGATCATCCGGTGAGCCGTGGGGCATTATGTCCGAAGGGCGCAGGATTGCTGGACTACGTACACAGTGAAAACCGTTTACGTTATCCTGAATATCGTGCACCGGGTTCCGATAAATGGCAGCGCATTAGCTGGGATGAAGCATTCACCCGCATTGCAAAATTAATGAAAGCTGACCGTGACGCCAACTTCATTGAGAAGAATGAGCAGGGCGTAACGGTAAACCGCTGGCTTTCAACCGGGATGCTGTGCGCATCTGCGGCAAGTAATGAAACTGGCATGCTGACGCAAAAATTTGTGCGCTCACTCGGCATGCTGGCGGTAGATAACCAGGCGCGCGTCTGACACGGACCAACGGTAGCAAGTCTTGCTCCAACATTTGGTCGCGGTGCGATGACCAACCACTGGGTTGATATCAAAAACGCTAACGTCGTGATGGTGATGGGCGGTAACGCCGCTGAAGCACATCCGGTGGGATTCCGCTGGGCGATGGAAGCCAAGAACAACAATGATGCCACGCTGATTGTTGTCGATCCCCGTTTTACACGTACAGCCTCCGTCGCGGATATTTACGCGCCGATTCGTTCCGGTACGGACATTACGTTCCTTTCCGGTGTGTTGCTGTACCTGATTGAAAACAACAAAATTAACGCTGAATACGTTAAGCACTATACCAACGCCAGCCTGCTGGTGCGGGATGATTTTGCTTTCGAAGATGGTCTGTTCAGCGGCTACGACGCAGAAAAACGTCAATACGATAAATCGTCGTGGAACTACCAGTTCGATGAAAACGGCTACGCCAAACGCGATGAAACGCTGTCCCATCCGCGCTGTGTCTGGAACTTGCTGAAACAGCACGTTTCCCGCTATACGCCGGACGTGGTGGAAAACATCTGCGGTACGCCAAAAGCCGACTTCCTGAAAGTGTGTGAAGTGCTGGCCTCTACCAGCGCGGCCGATCGTACCACCACCTTCCTGTACGCACTGGGCTGGACTCAGCATACCGTGGGCGCGCAGAACATCCGCACCATGGCGATGATCCAGTTGCTGTTGGGTAACATGGGGATGGCCGGTGGCGGCGTCAACGCTTTGCGCGGTCACTCCAACATTCAGGGGTTAACCGACTTAGGTCTGCTGTCTACCAGCCTGCCGGGCTATCTGACGCTGCCGTCTGAGAAACAGACCGATCTGCAAACGTATCTGACGGCGAATACGCCAAAAGCAACGCTGGCCGATCAGGTGAACTACTGGGGTAACTATCCTAAGTTCTTCGTTAGCCTGATGAAATCTTTCTACGGCGATGCGGCGCAGAAAGACAATGACTGGGGCTTTAACTGGCTGCCGAAGTGGGATCAGTCCTACGACGTCATTAAATACTTCAACATGATGGATAGCGGGAAAGTCACCGGCTACATCTGTCAGGGCTTTAACCCGGTTGCGTCCTTCCCGGACAAAAACAAAGTGGTGCAGTCGCTGAGCAAACTGAAGTATCTGGTGGTTATCGATCCGCTGGTGACAGAAACCTCAACGTTCTGGCAAAACCATGGCGAATCGAACGATGTCGATCCGTCGACTATCCAGACCGAAGTGTTCCGTCTGCCATCAACCTGCTTTGCGGAAGAAGACGGCTCCATTGCCAACTCCGGACGCTGGCTGCAGTGGCACTGGAAAGGTCAGGATGCACCGGGCGAAGCGCGCAATGACGGCGAAATTCTGGCCGGTATTTACCATCGTCTGCGCAATATGTATCGCACTGAAGGTGGTAAAGGCGTAGAACCAGTACTGAAAATGAGCTGGAGCTACAAGCAGCCGGACGAACCGCATTCAGAAGAAGTGGCGAAGGAGAACAACGGCTATGCGCTGGAAGATCTCTATGATGCCAACGGCGTGCTGGTTGCGAAGAAAGGCCAGTTGCTGAACAGCTTTGCGCTGCTGCGTGATGACGGTACCACGGCATCCTCCTGCTGGATTTACACCGGTAGCTGGACCGAGCAGGGCAACCAGATGGCTAACCGCGATAACTCTGACCCGTCAGGGCTGGGGAATACGCTGGGTTGGGCATGGGCATGGCCACTGAACCGCCGCGTGCTGTATAACCGCGCATCGGTCGATCCGCAGGGTAAACCGTGGGATCCGAAGCGTATGCTGATCAAGTGGAACGGAACGAAGTGGACGGGTAACGATATCCCGGACTTCAACAACGCACCGCCAGGTAGCGCGACCAATCCGTTTATCATGCAACCGGAAGGTCTGGGTCGTCTGTTCGCCATCGACAAGCTGGCGGAAGGGCCGTTCCCGGAACACTACGAGCCGATGGAAACGCCGCTGGGTACAAACCCGCTGCACCCGAACGTCATCTCTAACCCGGCAGCACGTTTGTACGAAGCGGATGCGTTACGTATGGGGAACAAGAATGACTTCCCATATGTTGGTACGACCTATCGTCTGACCGAACATTTCCACACCTGGACCAAGCACGCGTTGTTGAATGCGATTGCCCAGCCAGAGCAGTTTGTGGAAATCAGCGAAACGCTGGCGGCGGCGAAAGGGATTGCCAACGGCGATCACGTGAAAGTCAGCAGCAAGCGCGGGTTCATTCGTGCGGTTGCGGTGGTGACGCGTCGTCTGCGCTCGCTGAACGTCAACGGTCAGCAGGTAGAGACGGTGGGGATCCCGATTCACTGGGGCTTTGAAGGAGTCGCGCGTAAAGGCTTTATCGCCAACACCCTGACACCAAATGTCGGTGATGCAAACTCGCAAACGCCGGAATACAAAGCGTTTTTAGTTAACATCGAGAAGGCGTAAGGGAGGCGATCATATGTCTATGGAAACGCAGGACATCATCAAAAGGTCCGCTACCAACTCCATCACGCCGCCTCCTCAGGCACGTGATTACAAAGCAGAAGTCGCGAAGCTGATTGACGTTTCCACTTGTATTGGGTGTAAAGCCTGTCAGGTGGCATGTTCAGAGTGGAACGATATCCGTGATGAAGTCGGCCATTGCGTCGGGGTGTACGACAACCCTGCCGATCTCAGCGCCAAATCCTGGACGGTGATGCGTTTTACCGAAACCGAACAGAATGGCAAGCTGGAATGGTTGATTCGTAAAGACGGCTGTATGCACTGTGAAGATCCGGGCTGCCTGAAGGCGTGCCCGTCTGCCGGAGCCATCATCCAGTACGCCAACGGGATTGTTGATTTCCAGTCAGAGCATTGCATTGGCTGCGGTTACTGTATTGCCGGGTGTCCATTTAATATTCCGCGCCTCAATAAAGAGGATAACCGCGTGTATAAATGTACGCTGTGTGTGGATCGCGTGAGCGTCGGGCAGGAACCTGCCTGCGTGAAAACGTGTCCGACCGGGGCGATACATTTCGGCACCAAGCAAGAGATGCTGGAAATGGCCGAGCAGCGCGTGGAAAAACTGAAATCGCGCGGCTACGAACATGCCGGTGTCTACAACCCGCAGGGTGTGGGTGGAACGCACGTTATGTACGTCCTGCATCACGCCAACCAGCCGGAGTTGTACCACGGTTTGCCAAAAGATCCGCAGATAGATACTTCTATCAATCTGTGGAAAGGGGCACTGAAACCGCTGGCCGCCGCCGGATTTATCGCCACCTTCGCCGGGCTGATTTATCACTACATCGGTATTGGCCCGAACAAGGAAGTGGACGACGACGAGGAGGATCATCATGAGTAAGTCGAAAATGATTGTGCGCACGAAGTTTATCGACCGCGCCTGTCACTGGACAGTGGTGATCTGCTTCTTTCTGGTGTCGTTGTCGGGGATTTCGTTTTTCTTCCCGACGCTGCAATGGCTGACGCAGACCTTCGGTACACCGCAAATGGGCCGCATTTTGCACCCATTCTTCGGTCTGCTGATTTTCGTCGCGCTGATGTTCATGTTTGTGCGCTTTGTGCACCACAACATCCCGGATAAGAAAGATATTCCGTGGCTGAAAAACATTGTGGAAGTGCTGAAGGGCAATGAACACAAGGTGGCGGACGTTGGTAAGTACAACGCCGGACAAAAAATGATGTTCTGGTCGATCATGAGCATGATTTTTGTACTGTTGATTACCGGGGTGATTATCTGGCGTCCGTACTTTGCGCAGTTCTTCCCAATGCAGGTTGTGCGTTACAGCCTGCTGATCCACGCTGCGGCGGGTATTATTTTGATGCACGCCATCCTCATCCATATGTACATGGCATTTTGGGTGAAAGGATCGATTAAAGGCATGGTCGAAGGGAAGGTCAGCCGCCGCTGGGCGAAGAAGCATCACCCACGCTGGTATCGCGAAGTCGAAAAAGCCGAAGCCAAAAAAGAGAACGAGCAAGGGCTGCAATAACCCATTGACGTTCTGCTGATAAAAATGGCGCTACCGATGTAGCGCCATTTTTTTGTCCATTAAGACCTGCCGGATAGCGCAGGTTTATTCAGCCTACAATACCGTTACTGTGCTACCAGTTTGCGCAGACGTGAGATATCCACGCTTTTTTGCGCTTCAGCCAGACTCCAGGCATTCTGCAGATTCAACCACATTTCGGGCGAACTGCCGATCACCACTGAAAGTTTGATCGCCATTTCCGGGGTTAATGCTGCCTTGCCCGTTAACAGTCGGCTCGCGGTTGAGGGGGCAATCTCCATTGCTCTGGCAAATTCGCGCAGGCTGACGTTTAACTCATCCAGCGCTTCCTGAATAATATCCCCCGGACGGGGATGATTAGCCATTTTCATCAATGATAGTCCTCGTAATCCAGTATATATGCATCGCCATTAACGAATTCAAACGTAATACGCCAGTTGCCTGAAACAGAAATCGACCAAACGCCGTCGCGATCGCCCGTTAACGCATGCAGTTTATAACCAGGCATATTGATATCTGTTACATGGCTCGCTGCATCAATAACGGCAAGTCGGTGCCGCAATCGCCGGACATGCTTCGCCGTCACGCCTGATGTTCGCCCCTGAAGAAACAAGTCGCGCAATCCTTTGTGTCTGAAGTTCATGATCATCCATAACTTACTTGTTCCCTCAAAAGGAACATTATCATTAATGTTCCGCTGAACGCAACACTAATAGCCGAATTTTGCCAAAGTGTGCAGCGAGTGCGGTAAAAGGAAAAGCGGGCAGGGGGATAAATGGAAAGCGGCGCGCAAGATTCGCCGGACGGCGACATAATGCCGCCATCCGGCAACCGTTTTACTCCAGCAGTGAATTCAGATGCTCAATCTCCTTGCGCCATTGTGCCTGCAACTGCGGTTTTTGATGTTTGGTTTTGCGTGCCAGGTCATCAAACAGCCGCTGCTCCAGTTCGAGAAGTTTCTCCAGTATTTCGTCGCCATGATGATGAGGATCAGGAACAACCTCTGCCACCGTTTTGCTCGCCGCTAGCTCACTGGCGGTTTCCTGAATGCGGGCGTTAATCGCTTCCAGGTCGTGCCATTCGCTAAGTTCACCCTCATCAATAAACCAGAAGCGGTTGCAGCTTTGGCGGATAAGCTGACGGTCATGACTGACCAGCAGCACGCCGCCGCTGAAGTGTTGCAGCGTGTGCGCCAGCGCTTCTTTGCCTTCCATATCCAGATGGTTGGTCGGCTCGTCGAGCATCAACAGGCTATAGCGGGCAAGCGTCAGCCCGATAAACAGCAGGCGCGAACGTTCGCCGCCGCTTAAGGTGCTGACCCGTTGAGCGTGGCGGATCCACGGGAACCCCGCGCTAATCAGTGCCATTTTGCGCACATCCGGCTGCGGGGCAAACGGCTCGAGAGCCTCGAACAACGAATCGTTATCCGCAAGCTGGTTGAGCGACTGGTCGTAATACCCCAGCGTCACCCGCGGGTGCAGCACCAGCGATGTCGAGGTCATTTGCGTCTGATATTGCTGCCAGATAAGCTTTAATAGCGACGATTTTCCACAGCCGTTACGCCCGACAATCGCCACGCGATCGCCGCTTTTGATGCGAATACCGGCAATGGAAAACAGCGTTGCCGCATCCGCTGCCGGAGAGACGGGGAGGTCTGTCATTCCCAGCAAGCGGTCGGCACGCAGGGCATCGCCATTCAATGTTAGTGACCACTGACTTCCGGCGGTGACATCCGTCTGGTCATCCTTCAGGCGCTGCACTTGTTTTTCCATCTGTTTGGCTTTGCGAGACAAATCTTCGTTGTCGTAGACCCGTCCCCAGGTGGCCAGACGTTTGGCGCTGGCAGTAACGCGATCGATTTCCTTTTGTTCTGCCTTATGGCGCAAGGCATCGCTGGCATCTCTGTCCACCAACGCTTGGCGCGCCGCACTACAGGGGAGATCGAACGCATGCAGGGAATGATCCCGGAGGATCCACGTTCCGTGCGTCACTGCATCCAGCAATTGTGGATCGTGAGACACCACCACAAAACTGCCGGACCAGCGCTGTAAAAACTGCTCCAGCCACAGCAATGTGGGCAAATCCAGATGGTTACCCGGTTCATCCAGCAACAGCAGGTCGGGATTGCGCATCAGCGCGCGGGCCAGCAGCAGGCGCGTGTGCTGGCCGCCGCTCAGCGTTTGTGCGGTGAGGTGCAAATTCTCCGGCGTAAAGCCCATTTCTGCGAGTAGTGACTCAACCCGCCATTGCTGACCCGCGCGTTCATGCTCGGGAAGTTGTGCCAGTACGGCTTCCTGGAGTGTTAGCGGCAGGATCTCATCCGGCAAATGCTGTTCTACGCGCGCAAGATGACAGTGATGTGCCTGGGCAATGGATCCGCTGGTGGGAGAAATCGTGCCATCCAGCAGTTTTAACAGCGTGCTTTTGCCGCAGCCGTTGTAGCCGATAAGCCCAATGCGGTCGCCTTTTTTCAGGGTAAAAGTGAGATCGTCGAATAGCGTGCCAAATGCCGTATCAACGTGTAAGGATTGTGCGGTTAGTAATGTGCTCATTGTTGCTTACTCAAGAGTTACAGACGTAAAAACGCCTCGTCAAACATCGCTGACGATAACCCGGTAAGCCCGAGAGAAGGGGATTTAGAAGTTAGCTTCGCTCAAGCAGAAGTTATCGCAGCACGATACCGATAACGCTTGAGCACTGGCGATCGCCAAAAGCATGTGAAACGATCAAACGTTCACAGTACAGCATAAGTATCCTCCTTAGTTTTTCCCGAATGTTAATCGATGGTGAAAGTGTAATCGCAAGTCGCTGAATTGTGCAAGTGTTGAACACCCGGCGGCAGGGCGCCGCCGGGTAAACCGTCAGATAGAGGTACGACGGTAGTCGCGATATTCTGCTTGCCAGAAATTCTCGTCAATCGCCTGCTGCAGGGCTTCAGCCGATGTTTTCACTGCCATGCCTTGCTGCTGGGCCATTTTACCTACGGCAAAGGCTATGGCGCGGGAAACGGTCTGAATATCCTTCAGTTCCGGTAATACCAGCCCTTCGCCGTTCAACACCAGCGGTGAATATTGTGCCAGCGTTTCGCTGGCCGACATCAGCATTTCATCAGTGATGCGCTTGGCGCCAGAGGCGATCACGCCAAGACCGATACCCGGGAAGATATAGGCGTTGTTACACTGGGCAATCGGGTAGATTTTATCTTTCCAGGCGACCGGGGCAAACGGGCTACCGGTAGCCACCAGCGCATTGCCTTCGGTCCAGGCAATAATATCCTGCGGTGTGGCTTCCACGCGCGATGTCGGGTTAGACAGCGGCATGACGATTGGGCGCGGACAGTGCTTGTGCATCTCGCGAATAATTTCTTCGGTAAACAGGCCCGTCTGACCGGAGACACCAATCAGAATGTCCGGCTTCACGTTGCGAACCACGTCGAGCAGAGACAGCACATCTTCTTTCGTATCCCAGTGCTGCAGGTTTTCGCGTTTTTGCACCAGTTTGGTCTGGAACGAGAGCAGGTTCGGCATTTTGTCGGTTAACAGACCAAAGCGGTCAACCATAAACACGCGCTGACGCGCGGCCTCTTCGCTTAATCCTTCACGCTGGATCTGCGCGATGATCTGCTCGGCAATCCCACAACCGGCGGACCCCGCACCAAGGAAGACAATATTTTGTTCGCTCAACTGGCTGCCCGCCGCGCGGCTGGCCGCAATCAGCGTCCCGACGGTAACCGCCGCCGTGCCCTGAATATCGTCATTAAACGAGCAAATTTCATCACGATAGCGGGTCAGCAACGGCATGGCGTTTTTCTGCGCGAAGTCTTCAAACTGCAGCAGCACTTCGGGCCAGCGATGTTTCACCGCCTGGATGAACTCATCAACAAATTCGTAGTATTCATCGTCGGTGATGCGCGGATTACGCCAGCCCATATACAGCGGATCGTTCAGCAACTGCTGATTGTTGGTACCGACATCCAGCACTACCGGCAGGGTGTAGGCCGGGCTGATGCCGCCACAGGCGGTGTACAGCGACAGTTTGCCGATAGGAATGCCCATCCCGCCGATCCCCTGGTCGCCAAGACCCAGAATACGTTCACCGTCGGTCACGACGATAACTTTGATATTGTGGTTCGGGACGTTTTGCAGGATATCGTCCATGTTATGGCGGTTCTGGTAGGAGATAAACACGCCGCGCGCGCGACGATAAATCTCGGAGAAACGCTCACAGGCGGCACCCACCGTCGGGGTATAGATAACCGGCATCATCTCATCAAGATGGTTTTGTACCAGTCGGTAAAACAGAGTTTCGTTGGTATCCTGAATGTTGCGCAGGTAGATATGTTTGTCGATTTCCGTTTTGAATCCCTGATATTGGATCCAGGCGCGTTCAGCCTGTTCTTCAATCGTCTCGACCACTTCCGGCAGTAACCCCAGCAGGTTGAAGTTACGGCGTTCTTCCACACTGAAAGCACTCCCTTTGTTCAGTAAGGGAAATTCCAGCAGTACCGGGCCAGCGTAAGGGATGTAAAGGGAACGCAGTTTGTTAGTTTCGTTTTCCATGTCACTCACTCTTTTTTGAATAACCCTCCCTGGCACTGTTTATGATCGTAGGTTGCCTTCCGCCAGGGAAACGGCCGAAGTATAAAGCATTGTGAATGGGTTAAGGGGTTTTATAAGCAAAAACACCACTGCGGTTGCAATGGTGTATATCATCATTATTCAGTATAACGTGCGGGGTATTACTTGGCGTCAGCGCGGCGTTTTCTTCCGGTAGGGTTGTTGACCACGCTGGTTTTGTCGCCTTCGGTTACGGTTTTACGTTGATTGGAGATTTTGTGGTCCAGTCCGAGAACATGACGGGCCTGACGGTTCGATTTCATTCTAACTCCTTAATCCTGTTACTGGTTTCAAGGGCGAGCCCGCGTAAGCGCGGACGAAATACAACCTGATTAACAGCCGGTGTCTAAAATAACGGCTTTCTGGATGGTCGGTCATTTCATCTGAAAGGTCAATGCTTAAGCAGTTAATACAGAACTATCCAATATGCGTCATGTGTTTCCCTCAGCGTCCTATACTTGTTACTCCGACGACAACACAGGAGAGCGGTAATGACTATCCATAAGAAAGGTCAGGCACACTGGGAAGGCGACATTAAACGCGGTAAAGGGACCGTGTCGACCGAAAGTGGCGTGTTGAACCAGCAGCCGTATGGGTTTAATACGCGATTTGAAGGTGCGAAAGGCACCAATCCTGAAGAGTTGATTGGCGCGGCTCATGCGGCCTGCTTCTCGATGGCGCTTTCGTTAATGCTGGGTGAGGCGGGCTTCACGCCAGACGCCATTGATACCACTGCCGATGTTTCTCTGGATAAGGTGGATGCGGGTTTTGCCATCACCAAAGTGGCGCTGCACAGTGACGTTTCCGTGCCCGGCATTGATGCCGCAACCTTTGACGGTATTATCCAGAAAGCGAAAGCCGGATGTCCGGTGTCACAGGTTCTGAACGCGGAAATTACGCTGGATTACCAGCTGAAGTCTTAACGATGATGTGCCGGATGCGAGAGCGCATCCGGCTGACATAACTTACTGCGCCACCCAACCGCCGTCCATATTCCACGCCACACCGCGCACCTGCGCCGCACCGTCTGAACATAAGAACAGCGCCAGCTCTCCCAGTTGTTCCGGGGTGACAAACTCGCGTGACGGTTGCTTCTCCGCGAGCAGAGCATCGCGCGCAACATCCGGCGCGGTGCCCTCGGCAATGCGCTTGTCGATCTGCTGTTGTACCAGCGGCGTCAGCACCCAGCCGGGACACAGTGCGTTACAGGTTATGCCGGTCTGCGCCGTCTCAAGTGCGGTGGTCTTGGTTAGCCCCACCACGCCGTGTTTAGCCGCGACATAGGCCGATTTTTCTTTTGACGCCACCAGCCCGTGCACAGAGGCGATATTAATGATGCGGCCCCAGTTGCGTTGACGCATGCCGGGCAGCGCCAGACGGGTAGTGTGAAAAACGGAGGACAGATTAATCGCGATGATCGCATTCCATTTATCGACCGGGAACGTCTCCAGCGGTGAAACATGCTGGATCCCGGCGTTGTTGACCAGAATATCCACGCCGCCGAACTCGCTGTCGGTGTAGCGCATCATCTCGGTAATTTGCGCTGCATCGCTGAGATCCGCCCCGTGATACCCCGGTGTTTTGCCATACTTCGCCACGGCATCTTTTGCCGCTTCAGCATCACCAAAGCCGTTAAGAATCAGAGTGGCGCCGGCTTTTGCCAGCACCTGCGCAATGCCTAATCCAATACCGCTGGTGGAGCCGGTAACCAGGGCCACTTTTCCCGTTAAGTTCATGATGATTCTCCTTAAACAATGCCGGTGGTGTAGAAGACGCCGATCACAAACAGAACGGCCAGACTTTTGATTATGGTGATGGCGAAGATCCCGCCATATGCCTGACGGTGACTGAGACCGGTGATGGCCAGCAGCGTGATTACCGCCCCGTTATGCGGCAGAGTATCCATGCCACCACTGGCCATAGAGGCCACGCGGTGAAAGACTTCCAGTGGAATGTTGGCGGCATGTGCGGCGGCGATAAAGGTGTCGGACATTGCCGCCAGCGCAATACTCATCCCGCCGGATGCTGAACCGGTGATCCCGGCCAGAGTGGTGATGCTGATGGCTTCGTTGAGCAACGGGTCGGGAATGGCCGCTAGCGCTTTTGACAGCACCAGGAAGCCCGGCAACGCGGCGATCACTGCGCCAAAACCGTATTCTGAAGCGGTATTCATTGCCGCGAGGATCGCACCGCCCACCGCCGTTCGGCTGCCTTCCGCCAGGCGACCTTTTATATTGCGAAAACCAAAAATCACGACCAGCAGGATCCCGGCAATCAGCGCGGCTTCCACCGCCCAGATAGCGGTAATTTTGCCGACTTCAGTGGTAATCGGTTTGGCAAGACCCGGTAGCTCCAGTTGATGAGTCGAGCCATAAAACACCGGGATCCAGCGGGTGAACAACAGGTTAAACACCCCCACCAGAATCAGCGGCGAAATCGCAATAATCGGGTTTGGCAGATTAATATTATCCGGCGTTTCCGGTTCGTTAAGCAGTTCGGTGCCATAGCCCTCGTTCTTTGCCTGCGCTTTTCGGCGCTGACGCTCAAGGTAAATCAGGCCGACAAAGATAATAAACAGCGAGCCTATCAGCCCCAGCCAGGGCGCGGCCCAGGCGTTGGTGCCAAAGAAGCTGGTCGGGATAATGTTCTGGATCTGCGGTGTACCGGGCAGTGCATCCATGGTGAAAGAGAAGGCGCCCAGCGCCACGGTTGCCGGGATCAGTCGCTTCGGAATGTTGCTCTGACGGAACAGCTCAGCGGCAAACGGATACACCGCAAACGCCACCACGAACAGCGAGACACCGCCGTAAGTCAGCAGCGCGCACACCAGCACGATCACCGGAATGGCGTGACGCCGCCCGAGGATGTTGATGGCGGCGGCGACGATTGAACGGGAAAAACCCGATAATTCGATTAACTTGCCAAACACTGCACCCAGTAAGAACACCGGGAAGTACAGCTTCACAAAACCGACCATTTTTTCCATGAACAGGCCGGTAAAGGCAGGACCGACGGCGCTGGGTTCAGTCAGCAAAACAGCACCTAATGCCGCGATGGGGGCAAACAGGATGACGCTGTATCCGCGATAGGCTGCCAGCATCAGCAGGCCCAGCGCGGCCAGGGCGATTAATACACTCATCATGACTCCTCAATATCATTGTTATAGTGGGGTACAGAAAGAGAAGTTACGGTTTCAGGGCAAAACGCAGCTGATGCTCTCTGCGTTGCTGGATGTATTCCTTGCGCGAATCATCCCAGTGATAAAACCCCTGACCACTGCGTAAACCGGTTTCACCGCGAGCAACCTTGTCGGCGACCAGCGACATCATGTCGCTGCCGGTGGCGAGTGTTGGAAGCAGATGGCGACAAATATCCTGCACCGTGGCAAGTCCGGTCATGTCCGCCGCTTCCAGCGGGCCGACCATCGCGTAACGGCGGCCCAGCGACGCACGCATCACCTGGTCTACCACCTCGGCGCTGGCAATACCGCTTTTGACGATATGCAGCGCTTCACGCAGCAGGGCAAACTGCAGGCGGTTGCCGACAAAGCCCGGTGCGGCGCGATCGAGCACCACCGCCTCAAGCTGCATCGCGACCAGCCATTGCTGCAATTCACTGAGATATTCTGGTTTGGTTGCTGTGCCCGGCACGATTTCAACCAGCGGAATAAAGTGCGGTGGATTCCAGAAATGTGCGATCAGCAACCGCTCCGGGTGCGCGAGTTTTTCCGCCAGCGCATCCGGCGGCAGGCCACTGGTGTTGCTGGCGATAATCGCTTCGGGTGAGATAACGGCTTCCAGCTGTGCGTACAGCGCGTGCTTCAGCTCTAGCCGTTCCGGGATCGCTTCGATTAATAATCCAGACGCGGCGATATCCGCCAGAGAGGTTGTGCCGTGCAGTCGCGCGAGAACCGATGCTTTATCTGCGGCGGCAAACTGGTCGGTGACAATCAGCTCGTCCAGAATGCTGCTGGCAACAGCCGTTATCTCGGCAATACGGTTGCTGTCGGTATCAAACAGCCAGATAGGATGACCAAAACGGGCAAAGTGGGTCGCGATGCCGATGCCCATTAGCCCGGCGCCCAGTACGCTAATGTGATTAGTCTGCATAGTGTGCTCCTGTTGGACGTTCCACCGTTAGCGCCACGCCATGGCCACCACCCACACACAGCGTGGCCAGCCCTTTGGCCACATTGCGCCGCGCCATTTCATGTAGCAAGGTAACCAGAATGCGGCAACCTGAGGTCCCGATTGGGTGGCCCAGCGCAATTGCACCGCCGTTAACGTTAACCTTGCTGCTGTCCCAATTCAGCGATTCGCCGACCGCCAGCGCCTGGGCGGCAAAGGCTTCGTTGGCTTCGATCAGATCAACGTCATCCAGCGTCCACCCGGCGCGCTTCAGGCACTTCAGCGAGGCTTCCACCGGGCCGATCCCCATAATGGCTGGATCAACGCCCGAGACGGCGTAACCGGTGATTTTTGCCAACACCGGAAGGTTTAATTCAGCGGCTTTGGCGGCACTCATTACCATTACTGCCGCCGCACCGTCGTTTAGGGAAGACGCATTGCCCGCCGTCACCGTGCCGCTGCCGGGACGAAATGCCGGTTTCAACTGCGCCAGTTTTTCCGCCTGAGTCTCCGGGCGAGGTTGCTCATCACGCTCCACCACGCGCGGTGCTTTTTTCCCTTGCGGAACGCTAACTGGGGTGATTTCTGCGTTAAACCGACCGGCTTCGAGGGCGGCGGCCGCTTTTTGCTGGGAGTGCAGGGCGAAGGCATCCTGTTGCTCGCGACTGATGGCGAATTTATCCGCCAGATTTTCGGCGGTAATACCCATATGGTAGTCGTTGAACGCATCCCACAGCCCGTCATGCACCACGCTGTCTTTCAGGCTGGTATGACCCAGACGTAATCCTGCGCGGGCACCGTCGAGAAAATAGGGTGCATTGCTCATGCTTTCCTGACCGCCGGCAATCACGATGTCCGCATCGCCGCAGCGAATGGCCTGCACCGCCAGATGAACCGCTTTTAGTCCTGAACCGCACAGTAAATTGAGGGTCATCGCTGGGGTGGTTACCGGCAAACCGGCACGAATTGCCGTCTGTCTGGCCGGATTCTGCCCACAGCCGGTCGTTAAAACCTGACCTAAAATCACGTCGTCTATCTGTTCTGGTGCAACCCCGGTCTTTTCCAGCAGAGCGCGGATGACCGTTGTCCCTAACTCAACGGCAGAAAGCGGGGCAAGGGCACCATGAAAACTGCCAATTGGCGTGCGCGTTGCTGCGACAATAACAACATCCATCATGGTCAGATCCTTAGTTGAAGTGCATTTCGGGGACATGATCGGGAACGATCAGCTTGCCGGCGGTTCTGGCAACAATGTCGTCCACGCTGACGCCCGGCGCCCGTTCGCGCAGAATGAACGCGCCGTCGGCAATTTCCAGCAGCGCCAGGTCGGTCAGCACGCGCTTGATACAGGCCACGCCGGTCAAGGGCAGAGTGCAACTGGGAAGCAGTTTGGACTCACCGCTTTTCGAGGCGTGCGTCATCACAACGATGATGTTTTCAGCGCCAGCGACCAGATCCATCGCGCCACCCATACCTTTCACCATTTTTCCGGGGATCATCCACGAGGCGATATTGCCATTGGTATCCACTTCGAATGCGCCAAGAACCGTCAGGTCGACGTGGCCGCCGCGGATCATGGCGAAGGATTGTGCGGAGTCGAAAATTGCCGCGCCTTTACGCGCCGTCACGGTTTGCTTACCGGCGTTGATCATGTCGGCATCAATGTCGTCCTCGGTAGGGAACGGCCCCATACCAAGCAAGCCGTTCTCTGATTGCAGCATCACGTCCATGCCGTCGGGGATATAATTGGCCACCAGGGTCGGGATACCGATACCGAGATTGACGTAATAACCGTCGCGCAGCTCGCGAGCGACACGCATCGCCATTTGTTCACGCGTTAACATGGTCAGGCTCCTTGATGGCGTAGGGTGCGTTGTTCAATACGTTTTTCGAACTGCCCCTGAATAATGCGATTGACGAAAATTCCGGGGGTGTGAATAGCGGCGGGATCCAGCTCGCCGGGAGGGACAATTTCTTCCACTTCGACTACCGTGATGCGTCCGGCTGCTGCCATCAGTGGGTTAAAGTTTTGTGCGGTATGGCGGTAGATGACGTTGCCGTACCAGTCGGCTTTCCAGCCTTTGACCAGCGCGAAATCACCGGTAATCGCCTGCTCCATGATGTAAGGCCGGCCGGCAAACTCGCGCACCTCTTTGCCTTCGGCGACAGGGGTACCGTACCCGGTGGCGGTGAAGAAGGCGGGAATGCCTGCACCACCGGCTCGTAGCTGCTCCGCCAGCGTGCCCTGTGGCGTCAGAATGGCTTCCAGCTCTCCGCTCAGCACCTGCTTTTCGAACAGGGCATTTTCACCGACATAGGACGCCACCACTTTGCGTACCTGGCGTGCTTCCAGCAGCACGCCGAGGCCAAACCCGTCCACGCCGCAGTTGTTCGACACCACGGTCAGTCCCTGAACGTTCCGACGGCGCACTTCTGCAATCAAATTCTCAGGAATACCGCATAAGCCAAAACCGCCTGCCAGCAGTGTCATGTTGTCAGTCAGCCCTTCCAACGCCTGTTGATACGTGGCGACCCGTTTATCCAGTCCAGCCATACACTTGCCCCTCCAGTTGTTCCTGGCGACATCATTAGGGGTGAAAAATGATTTGTTAATTTTAAATTTGTGACTCACTCATTGGGTTTTTTTATCAATTTAATGTTAATTAAAGGTATTCAACAAGTTAAAGGAATGAGTAATGAGAATGAGCATCAAACAGTTACGCGCGTTTTTAGCGGTAGCTCACACTCTGAATTTTGCTCATGCCAGTGAACGGCTGAATATGTCGCAACCCGCGTTAAGCCTGGCGATCAAAGGACTGGAAGAGTCGTTAGGGGGCGCTTTACTGTTAAGAACCACCCGCAAGGTGACCCTGACGCAGGAGGGCGAAACGCTGCTGACCATGGGGCGACAGCTGCTTGCCGACTGGGAAAATACCGAAGAAGCCATGCGCCAGCGCTTTACACTGCAACGTGGCAAAATTTCGATTGCTGCGATGCCGTCATTTGCCGCGAATGTGCTGCCGCCGGTGCTCAAGACCTTTCGCGACAGCTATGCCGGTGTCAATGTCACGGTGCACGACGTAATTAACGAGCAGGTGATTGAAATGGTCAGCGAAGGGCGGGTCGAGATGGGGATTGCCTTTGAACCGGACTACTCCGGACACCTGCATTTTACCCCGCTCGGGATGGATCGTTTTATCGCCATCGTCCCTCCGACCAGTCGTCTGGCTGGCCGGGAACGCATCGCATGGAAGGACTTGCTGACGCTGGATTTTATTACCTTGCAACGTCCCTCTGCCGTACGTCTGATGCTGGAAGAGCAACTGGTACAAAGCGGCCATGCGCTGGAAGTGGCGCTGGAGAGTCACCAGTTGGTGACCATTGGACGCCTGGTGGCGAATGGTTTAGGCGGCAGTGCCGTGCCTGCATTGTGCCGCACCCAGATGACCGAACTTGGCGCAACCTGTATTGAGCTGGACGGCCCGGTTATCCAGCGTCGTATTGGGATCCTACGTTCCTCGCATCATAAGTTGTCGACTGCATCCGAAATGCTGGTGGATGCGCTGAAAAAGGCATATTGCGCCTGATACACCAGGCACACTACGCCCGTGAGGTCAGATTTCGCTAACTGCCCGCCAGCAGCGGACTTCACTCCCGGTCTCGTTGTTCAATAATGCCTGTTTCTTCTCACATCCCTGAGTCGCCAGTGGGCAGCGATCGCGGAAATAACATCCCTGCGGTAGGGTTCGATTCCCCGGCAACTCGGTTTTACGTAACACCAGATCTTCCGCCAGCGGTGCTCCGGTTTTAGGGACCGAGTCCAGCAACAGACGTGTATACGGGTGCGCGGGAGAGGTTAATACATGCTGCGTGTCACCCAGCTCGACGATTTGCCCGAGGTACATTACCGCCACCCGGTCGCTCATATGCCGCACGACCGACACGTTATGCGAGATCAGCACATAGGTCAGGTTTCTGCGTGCCTGTAGCGCCACCAGCAGGTTGAGGATTTGCGCCTGTACGGAAATATCCAGCGCCGAGGTGGGTTCATCAAGCACAATCACATCCGGCTCAGAGGACAACGCGCGGGCAATGGCAATGCGCTGGCGTTGCCCGCCGGAAAACGCGTGCGGCAGGCGGTCAAGGTATTCCGGACGAATCCCCACGTGTAACGCCAGCTCTTCCGCAAGGGCGCGGCGGTGACGTTCGGCGCTGCGCTTTTGGATCCACACCGGTTCGGTAATGATCCGCCACACCGGCAAGCGCGGATCCAACGACGAGAGTGGGTCCTGAAAGACCATTTGCATGCCGCTGTGTTTTTCTGTGCTGCGAGCGTATTGCCCCTGACTCGGCCTGAGCATCCCCATGAGCAGTTGAGCCAGCGTACTTTTGCCACAGCCAGACTCACCAACGATACCCAATGTTTCCCCCTGGCGAATCTGTAAATCTAACCCGTTGAGCGCGTGCACGCGCTCGGTGACCTTGCCAAGCCAGTTTTTTCGGGCCGGGAAGTTGACATGTATATCCTGAAGCGACAGCAAAATGTCAGTCATGACGAGTCTCCAGTTGGGGATTCCAGCAGGCGGACTGCTGATCCGCATGCCCCTGACTGCGTAATGCCGGGACCGCGTCACACTGTGTCCTGGCCGCATAACAGCGGTCGCGGAATGCACATCCGGCAGGCAATTGGGTTAAGTTCGGCACGGTACCCGGGATTGCGGGCAGCGGCGCGCGGGGCTCTCCGTGTTCTGGCGCGCATTTCAGCAAACCAATGGAGTAGGGATGCGTCGGGTGCTGAATCACCGTCTGCGTCGGGCCGCTTTCGATCACGCTTCCGGCATACATGACATACACCCGGTCGCACAGTTGCGAAACCACTGCCATATCATGGCTGATAAACAGCACCGCCGTGCCGCTGGCCCGCGCTTTATGCTTCAGCAAGCGCAGTACCTGCAGTTGCACCGTCACATCCAGCGCGGTCGTCGGTTCATCAGCAATAATCAGCTCCGGCTCGCAGGAAAAAGCCAGCGCGATCATCACCCGCTGGCGCATACCGCCGGAAAGCTCAAACGGGAAGCGCGACATGACTTCGGAGGCGTCCGGGATTTGCATCTCCTCCAGTAAGGCGATGGCTTTTTGTCGCGCATCCGTGCGGCTGAGTAATTGATGATGGCGGATCACCTCTACCATTTGCTGGCCAATGCGCCGGGTCGGGTTTAGGGCCGTCATCGGCTCCTGAAAAATCATTGCCACGCGCGCCCCGCGCCATTTGCGCATTTGCTTCTCGCTGGCGTTCAGCACATCTTCACCGAGCAGCGACACGCGCCCCTGGTGAATGCGATAACTGCCCTCCGGCAGCAGGCGCATGGCAAGCATGGCGGTAACGGATTTCCCGGAGCCGGACTCGCCGACCACGCCGACAATCTCACCCCGGTTGATGTGCAACGAGACATGGTTCAACGCATGCACGTCAGCTTTATAACCGGGGAAGCTCAGGTGCAAATTTTCAATTTCCAGGACGGGTTGGCTCATGACTGTTTTCCTCCGGCTTTCGGGTCCAGCAGGTCACGAATACCGTCTCCAAAGAGATTGAAACCCACGGCGGTGATCAGAATGGCAGCACCGGGAAACGCACAGTACCACCACTGGTCAAGCACGTAGTTGCGGCCAATTGCCACCATGGCTCCCCATTCCGCGCTCGGTTGCTGCGCACCCAGCCCGATAAACCCCAGCGTGGCGGCCATCAGGATCGCACTGCCGATGTCCAGCGAGGCCTGCACGATCAGCGGCGGCAGCGAATTACGTAAGATATGCCAGCTAATCAGATGCCAGCGGGACGCGCCGTACGTACGGGCAGCCTGTACGTAGGTAAACTGGCGGACTACCAGGGTTTGTCCCCGGGCCAGACGTACGTAGAATGGAATGCGCACAATCGCAATGGCCAGCATGGCGTTAAACAGGCTGGGCCCCAGCGCGGCGGCCAGCGCCATAGTCAGCACCAGCGAGGGGATCGACAGCATCACGTCCATCACGCGCATAATAATCGCGTCCGCCCGTCCGCCCATCACGCCGGACAGGCAGCCCAACAGTGAACCAATCCCACCGGCGATACCCACTACCACCAGTCCTGCAACGATCGACTGCTGGCTGCCGACCAGTACACGGCTAAACAGATCGCGTCCCACTTCATCAGTACCAAACCAGTGAGTAGCTGACGGGGGGAGCAGACGTGCGGTGAGGTCGATCGCATTGGGATCGTAAGGCGTTATCCACGGTGACAGCACCATCATCAACAACATCAGCACGATGATCGCTCCACCAATCAGCGTCAGCGGGCTGCTTTTCATCATCCAGAACAGTTTGGCCCAGTCGCGGCGACGGTGAGCGCTCGGCGCGGTGGCGGGCGTTTCTTGTGAGAGCATCATTGTGTACCTCCGCGTCCGATGCGCGGGTCAATCCACAGGTAGAGTAAATCCACCACCAGGTTGACCAGCACATAGGCAAATGACACCACCACGGCAAATCCCATGACGGCCGGGAAGTCGAGCGCCTGTATGGAGGTGACGACCCAGGCGCCCATGCCTGGCCACGCGAATACCGTTTCGGTAAGTACCGCGCCGTAGAGCAGATCGCCCAGCGCCAGCCCCAGGACGGTGATGGACGGAATGAGCGCGTTGGGCAGCGCATAACACAAAATGATGTACCAGCCCGGTAAACCGCTGGCGCGGGCAGTGCGGATGTAATCCTCGCTAAGCTGTTCGAGCATAGCGGAGCGGATCTGGCGGGCGACAATGCCAAGATGTACAAAGGCCAGCGTCAGGGACGGTAAGATCAGATGCTGGAGCGCATTGAAAAACACTTCGCCATTGCCTTCCAGCAGCGCATCTATCAGGTAAAACCCGGTAACGTGCGTCGGTGGATCCAGCCAGTCATCCAGGCGTCCACCGCCGGGTAATATTTGCAGATGACCGTAAAACAGTACGATAACCCCGAGACCAAGCCAGAACGCCGGCGTCGAAATACCGGTGATTGCCATCAGACGCACAAGGTGGTCGAGCCAGCGGTTACGCCAGACTGCGGATAAAATCCCCAGCGGGATCCCGATAATTAGCGCCAGCAGCAGGGAGCAAAAGGCCAGCTCAAGCGTGGCGGGGAAGAACACGCGCAGCTCATCCATCACCGGACGTCCGGTACGAATCGAGGTGCCTAAATCGCCCTGAAACACATCGCTGACGTAGCGAAAAAATTGCACGTACAGCGGCTGATTAAGACCCAGCTGTTGGCGAATATTCTCAACAATTTCATCACTGGCGCGATCGCCCGCCAGCAGCCGCGCGGGGTCGCCCGGGATCAGGTGCGAAATAATAAAGGTGATGACGCAAACACCGGCCACCACCAGGATAAGTCCCCAGCAGCGCTGGCGTAAAATGCTCCAGAAAGTCATTGGCTTCCCCTTGCGGAGCCAATACGGCTCCGCATAAACGTGGTGAGATTATTTACTCATGGTGGAGATGTTGAAGACCTGTTCCAGCATTGGGTTAAATACAAATCCTTTGACGTCTTTGTTCATCGCCAGCTGGTAGTTTTTCTGGAATAAATAGACGTAGGCCGCTTCATCAATCACGATGGTTTGCGCCTGCTGGTAATCGTTGGTTCTGGCCACCTGGTCGGTCGTTGACAACGCGCTGCGCAGCAGCTTATCGACCTCACTGTTTTCATAGAATGAACGGTTGCCTGGTAAGCCTTTTTTATCCGACTCAAACCAGTAGTTCATAAACATGTACGGGTCAGCGAAGTCCGGGCTCCAGTTGCCGATGGCGATGTCGTAATCACCTTTACCAACGCGGTCACGCATGGTGGCGTTGGCCAGTTTTTCCAGCTTGACCTTGATCCCCAGCTTGCCAAGACTGGCCTGCGTGGCGAGGGCAATCGGCTCCCAGTTCGGGTCGTTATCCGAGTACAGGAAGCTCAGGCTGTCTGGTTTGTTTGCGACTTTGTCCCACTCGGCTTTGGCTTTCGCTTCATCAAAGCTGTATTGCATGGCTTTTTCATCAAAGCCCCACATGCCTTCGGGGATCGGGCCGCGCATCTGCTTACCGTTGCCGCTGAGGATCCCGTTCACCATGCCCTTATAATCCGTTGACCACGAAATAGCGCGGCGTAAATCCACCTGATTGAGCGGTGCTTTACTGTTGTTCAAGTACAGGTAGGTCACGCGCAGTGACGGGTAATCCGCTACTTTGACTTTGCCTTCCTGCTTTAAGGCGGCAAGCTGATCGACGGGCAGTGCATCAGCGATGTCGATATCGCCGCGCGACAGCTGCAGACGGCGGGAGGCGCTTTCACCGATGATTTTCACCGATACGCGCTTAAACACCGGCTTGGTGCCCGCCCAATGCGGGTTCGGCACCAGAACCAGCTGCTGTCCTTTTTGCCAGCTCTTTAACATAAAAGGACCCGAGCCCGCCGTATTCTGGGCAAGGAAACCGCGCGCATCGTCGGCGGCATGTTCTTTTAACACCGCCGGGTTGATTATTGACGCGCCGTCATTCGCCAGCGTGTACAGGAAAGGCGCGAACGGCTGGCTGAGGGTAAATTTCACCGTACTGGCATCAATGGCCTCTACCTTCAAATCTTTCGGGAACGCTTCGGCAGGTCCCTGACCAATTTTGATCAGGCGTTCAAAAGATTGCTTCACCGCCTCAGCCGTTACCGGCGTGCCATCGGCAAATTTGGCCTCGCTTTTCAGGGTGAAGGTCCACTCTTTTTGATCGTCAGACGCCTTCCAGCCGCTGGCTAAATCGCCTTCTACTTCCGTGGAGCCTTTATCACCTTCAGTTTTGTACTGCACCAGACGCTGATAAGACGGATAGGTTACCGTCCAGTCGTTGTTATCAATCGTGACGGCAGGATCGAGCGTTTGTGGATCGGCGGCTTTACCGATCACCAGCATATCCTTAGGTACCGCGGCTTGTGCAGCGGGCAGGGCTGCCGCTAATGCTAAAGCAATCAGCGCGGGGCGAAACAGCGATGTTAAGGCGTGTGTTGTCTTCATAACCAGGCTCCAGAAATTAAAGGGGGTGTGGTGTTGTTATTTGGGGGGCAGGGAAACACGCAATACAGTCATCAAGCAGGGGGTAACGAGCTGCGTCTGGTAATTCAAAATGCCACCATTCGCTGCTGATCCCGACAAAACCGCCACCGGACATAATGGCATTCAGCATCAGTCGATTACGCTGTGCGGGTGGCGCAACGGAAGGATGCCAGGCGTGGGAACGATCGTGCATTTCATCAAAATCGGCCCCCATATCGAGGACATTGCCACGTTCGTCCATCAGCGTGACGTCAATGGCCGTGCCACGGCTGTGATTGGAGCCAATCGCGACATCGACAACGTACTGCGGATCCGGGCAGGCATTCCATAGCATCGCCTGCGCCTGCTGCGGGCGATAAGCGTCGTACACCACCAGATTCAGGCCCGCCAGTTTCGCAATGCTGATGCTTTTGGCCAGTCCCGTGACCGCATCGGTGTGTAACAGGCAGCGCGCTTCCCGGTAGACAGGTGCGCCGGTAATGTTATCGCGGGTAGCGTATTTGAGATCGATATGCAGTGACGGAAAGATCACCGACAGATCGACCAGAACAGAGGTTTCTGGCATAGCACGATTCCTGTTTATTGTTCGAATTGACCAAACTGCTGTTGGAGTTGGCGATTGGTTTGCAGGCGCCCGGCGAGAGCGTCGCCCAGTTGCGCCACCACCGCGGAGAGTAATAAGTTGAACAGACAGCTGACGGGGGCAAGGGAGTCCCAGAAATGCCCGGTGTCGGTTTTCACCTGGAGTAAATCAATACCGTAGTCTCTGGCCCACGGACACCAGACATCGGTTATCAGCGCCAGCGGAATGTGGCGGTCGCGGGCGACCCGGCAATATTGTCGTGATGTTGCAGAGTAGGCGCGCATATCGGTTATCACCACATACGGCTGGTCAAACCCTGAATTCAGTGACTCAACCCAGCTTCCGGACAAGCCCTCGGAGTAACTGACTTTGGGTCGCAGGTATTCCAGATGGCTGAAAAAGGCGTTGGCAATCCCGCGGGTCGACTGAATGCCGAGGATATACACGGCCTCGGCGTGTGCCAGCTGTTGCGCAATGCGTAAAAATGTCTCGCTTTGCGCCAGTTGATAAACATGGGTAATGGCATCAATTTCCAGCAGCAGCGACTGCTGCGCCCGGTCCGGCAGACGTTGCTGCTGGTGCCAGGAATCAAGCCGTTCATTCATTCCCCAAGGCTGATAGGGGATAACAGGCAGTTCGCGCAGGCTGGCTTTAGCATCTTCCAGATTGCGAAAACCCAGCTTGCGCAGATAGCGTCCAACGGTAATGCCACTGGTTCCCGTGGCCTTAGCAATGCCGTCTGCAGTTTCAAACGGGATCTGCGCAGCGTGTGCTAACAGCCAACCGGCAACACGCTTTTCACTCGGCGTAAGCTGGCTGAAGGTATGTTCTACGCGGGCGAATAATTCAGGTTTTGATGTCATTACCGTCTCGCTGTTAGTTGCCTGTCAGATGCCGTGTCGTTGTTACTGGATTAACAATGCAGGACGCGTGCCATGTCTGCCCCCCGGTTTACTGGCGTCATTTGTTAAATAATGCGTAATTTTATTAACCAATGATCAACATTTGTGCAGCGTAGTTCAGTTTTGGTGCAACGGTAGGGAAAGCGGGGTATGAATCGGTGGATTTCGTCGGGACGATCACATTGTGAGCGATATTTTCCCCACTGACATCAGAATTGGTAACCCGAAATATAAATTTCAGCCATATCAACGACCATCATCTTTATTCTTTTAATAGTAGGGGTATTATTTTTTCCCGAGCTACATTAACGGTTTAAAGCGCAAGTGTAGATATTATCTATATTATAAATGGAGTACTACAATGAATAAATTCTCCCTTTCTACCGCAGGTATTCTGGTTGCCGCGTTGTTAACCAGTGTCAGCGTCAATGCAGCAACCGAGACCACAAAAACTGAAGTGACGCCTAAAGGAATGAGCTGCCAGGAGTTTATTGATTTGAACCCACAAACCATGGCGCCGGTTGCCTTCTGGGTGCTGAACGAAGATGAAGACTTCAAAGGGGGTGACTACGTAGACTATAACGAAACGATCACTACTGCGGTTCCCCTGACCATTGAAATGTGCAAAAAAAATCCACAGAGTGAATTAAGTAAAATAAAAGCCGAGATCAAAAAAGAATTATCTAAATAAGATTAAACACTTATTAAAACCCAGCCACAGTGCTGGGTTTTGCTATACGTGACAGTGTCACATATATATTTTCACATCCTCTGATAAATCATCATAAAGATATAAACACCCGTGCCGATACTGCTTAAAAGTTAGCCTTTTGCAGAAGGAGTTTGTATGGCCTGGTATCCTACTCGTATTTCCACGCGTTTAACCATTGGCGGCATTCTGCTGCTTGCCGTCACCACCCTGGTGATTGTCGCGATTATGCTCTGGCGCGGTCAGCCCAGGGTTGTTGAGATCAATACCGCCCTGATCGAAGAGACGGGGCAAGGGTTAACCCGCCAACTGAGTACCGTGTTATCGCGTATTGAGGGCGAGACCGTTAGTCTGTCACGTCTGGCTGAAGTATTACCTAACGATGAATCCCTGTACCAAAGCGTGGTGCCGCACCTGATTGGCGAGGATAAGAATTCGATTATTACCGGCGGCGGGATCTGGCCGGAGCCAAATGCTTTCACTCCGGGCGTGGAGAAGCGCAGCTTTTTCTGGGCGCGTAACGCGGAGGGAAAACTGGATTTTTCCAACGACTATAACGCCGAAGGTTCAAATGGCTATCACAACGAAAGCTGGTATCAGCATGCCAAAGGGCATTCGCAGAACAGTTGTTTGTGGTCTGATGTTTATCAGGATGCCAGTTCTGGCGTCAATATGGTGACCTGCAGTATCCCATACCTGCACTCGGGCACGTTTGCCGGAGTAGCGACCACCGATATTCGTCTGGATAACGTCGCGACCTTTATGCAGCAGCAGGGCAACAGCACCGGTGGCTATGCGTTTGTGGTCGATAAACAGGGACAAATCCTGTACTTCCCGCAGGCCGATAACGCAAAACAGAAAACATTTAGCGATCTGTCCCGCAGTGCGCAATGGCTGGCTCCGGTCGAAAATGGCCTGAAGTCGCTTCGCGTTGCCGACGGGGTGAAAACCATTACGCTGGAAAACGATGGCGTGCTGAACACACCGTCGCGGGTGATGCTGTTCCCGATGGCGGACACCGGCTGGGTGGTGGGCCTGGTCACGCCAGAATCACGCATTGTTGGCCTTGCAAAAGTGATGATGCAGGACGTCCTGGAAGTGTTGATCCCGATTATGACGGTTCTGCTGGTGGGCTCCTGGCTGGTGGTGCGCAGACTGATCTCGCGTCTGGACGATACGCGTCGCGCTCTGGATGATATTGCGCAGGGCGAAGGTGATTTGACCCGTCGTCTCGATGTCCGCGGCAAAGATGAGATTTCAGCCATCGCGGAGGCGTTTAATCTGTTTGTCGATAAAATCGCGGCCATCCTGATTACCGTCAGAAGCAGCAGCGTGGTGGTCGCCAATAACGCGGTCAGCCTGGCAGACAGCAATATGGAGCTCTCTTCACGGGTGACGCAGCAGGCAGCGGCGCTGGAAGAAAGTTCAGCGGCAATGGAACAGTTAAATGCGACCGTTCATCAAAATGCGAGCAATACGCAGCTGGCAGATGAGTTATCCGACAATACCGCGCAAACGGCCAACCGCTGCGGCGATGTGATGCAGGGGGTGATCTCCACCATGGATAACGTCAGCGGTTCATCCGGCAGAATGGTAGAAATTGTCGCGGTGATCGATAGCATTGCTTTCCAGACCAACATTCTGGCCTTGAACGCTGCCGTTGAGGCCGCCCGCGCGGGCGATGCGGGGAGAGGATTTGCCGTTGTCGCCTCTGAAGTTCGTACGCTGGCACAGCGCAGTGCTACAGCCGCTCAGGAAATCAAAGCGTTGATTGATGAGTCGGTGTCTCATGTGGGCAGCAGCAGTCAGCAAATTCACACTGCCGGCGAACGGCTGGAAGAACTGGTCAGCAATGTGCGGCAGGTACGCCAGTTGATGGGTGAAATTCGCGTAGCGGGGGAAGAACAACGCAAAGGTGTTTCAGAAGTCACGTTGGCGGTAACTGAAATGGACAGCACCGTGCAGCAGAATGCGTCGTTAATCGATGACGCTGCCGCACGTACCCAGGTGCTTAAAGAAGAGGCCGAGCAGTTAGCGCTGCTGGTTTCGACATTCAAATTGCCTGAACCAGCCGCGGCCTGATTCCGCAAAACTGGTATTCGGGCGCAACGCCTGCGCCCGAATACGCCATTAGTGATCCAGATACAGGTAGTGCATCCAACTGGTCATACGCAACAGTATTTTTCGCAGCAACGACAAGGCTTCAAAATGGTGTGCGGAATAGACCGCAACCTGCGCGGCCACGCCATCTGGCAACTGCTGTTCCGCCTGATTCTCACCGACATCAATGCTCACTAGCACTTTGTTGCTTCCTGGCGCCATATTCAGCGATTGTAACGTGCCCTGGGCGTAATAGGCTCCGGTAGGGATTACCGGGGCCACGTTCACCACTTTTCCTTCGATCACCTGTCCCGGCAACCCGTTAAAAACAATCTCTGCATCGTCGCCTACATTAAGACGTAAAATAGCGTTCTGACGGAAAGCCGCCACAATTTGATTCTTGTGGGCAGGAATAAATACCATCACGGGTTTAAAAGGGAGCCTCGAGGCATAGGTTCCGGGCCGCACCAGGAGTTGACTGATATAACCGTCACTTGGAGCACGAACAATCGTTTGTTCATAATTGAATCGCGCCTCATCAATTTGTGCCTGTAAACTGGCAATCTGTGAATTTTGACCATTAATACTGCTGTCGAGTTCTTTTTGAATGCTGTTCAATTCAGCATGGGCGGCATCCATCGCCGCATCCTGCGCCAGATAATCCTGACGCGCGGTATCAATATCATTGGCGGTAAAGGGATTAACCTTAGCCCGACTTCCTTGCTGGTAGCGCTGATAATTTTTGTAATACTTATCGCGCTCTGCTTTCGCCTGCTCAAACTGAAGACGCGCGCTGTTGCGTTTTTCTTCCAGCGCCATAACGTCATGCTTTTCCGTGACAATGTCCGCTTCCAGTTTTTCCAGTTTGGCTTTGTAGCGGGTAGGGTCAATTTTAAACAGAATCTCACCTTTTTTGATCGGTGTATTAATTTTGTCCGTGACTTCAGACACCACGCCCGTAACCTGTGGGACAACAGGAATACCCACTACCAGTTTTTGCGCATCCTCGGTATAGGGATGGTTGTAATTCATGGTGAGAATTAACGCGCCCAGCATAACTATCCCACCAAGAACCGCTGTAGGGACTGTCCATTTATTTAACGGTACTTTAAATATCTTGAAAATGGCATAAACAATAGCGGCGTAACTTAATACTAATAATGTTTCCACGATCAATTCACCTTCGATTCCTGCACATTACCGGGTGCTATTTTTTCGAGTGTTTTCTCCAGCGAGGCGATCCGCGCGGTAAGTTCCTGCGTGTCATTACGCGAGACATGACCATGCCAACCCTGTTTATCACTGTATAACGTTGCCCATATCCACAGAAATGGCCAGAGCGCATGTAGCGTAAACAGGCTTACCCAACCAGCTACATGGATCGCATCCAGATGTGGGTGATTTCTCTTTTTGGCAATTTCATAGGGAATGTCATGCAAAATCAGTACGCCATAAAAAATAACTAAGAACACGAAAATGAGCATCGCTAATGCAATATAATTGAGTACCATAAAAACTCCCGTTGTTAGCGATACATTATCGCCATATTTTTAATGGCAAAGAGTGTTAATATGTTAAAAGTATAAAATAAGACTTCCTCGAAAATTATCCGATATAAGCCAATCCAAAATTGGATTTTCCTCATTTGCTTTTTCCGTTCAGAAGGATAATTATTGAAGAGAGGCAATATAAATAATCTTGAGAACGCTATGACAAATCCCCCCGAACAATCAGGTCGCAGTGAAGAACTTCTGGCGGTAAATATTTCCAGACTTTTCAACGCATTATTACCACTTTCCGAACCACAATCCTTATATCGCAGTGGGTCTTTTATTATGGACTCGCAGGGAGAGAACGGAATTTGGCTGCTGACAGAGGGGAGAATCGTGATAAGACGTCGCATTGATGGTCTTATTCTGGCAAGCCAGCAGGCGCCAATAATGCTGGGAATGGCAGAGTTTTTTCTTCCTACCGGGCAAAATTTTTATGATATTGAGGCCGTCAGTCCTTGTACGACACACGTTATCAAGAAAACAGATTTTATGACGGTCGTGAATCGCGATCAGTTATGGGAGTCGGTAGCGGTCGTTGAAGCCTACATTATCCAGGTAATGAGCCAACGCGATCGCCTTATCACCAGCCGGAGTGCCACAGATATGGTCTGGGGACACCTCGAACTGCTGCAACAAGAACCTGAGGAGATCAGACAAAGGATCTCTGCAGCACAATACATTCGGGATCGTACCGGACTTTCGCGTAGCACGGTTATGGATACCCTTGCCAGACTCAAACGGCAGGGGGCAATCCAGCTTCAGCGCGGTCATCTGGTGTGCATCTGTATCGACTAACATCCGCCGCTTGATGCCATAGCGGCGGACAGTGGCAACATTACTGCCCCCAGCGGGTGCGGATATAGGTTACCGCATCCTGGGTTTGGGGTTGATTAAGGTAATCCTCTCTGAACAGGATCGTACCGTTGATGTGCGGTTCAGTCTCGTTCATATCGAGCTGTTTTTTCAGTTCCGGAACACCACCGTTAACCGCCCAGTCGGGCTCTTTTCTTGACGGCTCACCAACCTTATACAGCGCAACCCCGATATACAGGCGCGTGTTGGTTGACTTGACCACGTTCGCCCACCATTTTGCCAACACATCGTAACGCGCGGCATCCCGGGCAAAAGGCCAGTAAAGCTGTGGGGCGATGTAATCCAGCAGGCCCAGTTGAACCCAGCGGCGTGTATCTGCATAGGATTCATCATAGGCCGCCGCACCGCGCGTGTCGGAACCCGCCGGGTCGTGCGAACGGTTACGCCATACGCCTGCCGGGCTGACGCCGAACTCCACTTCAGGATTCAGTTTCTTGATAGTCTGCGAGACCTGCGCAATGAGCTTTTCTGTGTTATGGCGTCGCCAGTCCGCTTTCGAGGCAAATCCTTGACCATATCTTCTGAAGGTCTGACTGTCGTTTAGCGCAGAACCGGGTGATTCGGTATAGAAGTAGTCATCAAACTGCACGCCGTCGACGGGATAATTCTCAACCACTTCCGCCACGATGCTGGTTACCCAGTCCCTGACTTCAGGAATGCCCGGGTCGAGGACGAAACGCTCACCCGCCGTGCGGATCCAGTCCCGATGCAGAACAAAGACGCTGGATGGATTCTGGGACAAGGTATTATTTAATTCCGTTACCGTTCCGGGTTTGGTGTTGACAGAAACGCGATACGGATTAAACCAGGCATGGACTTTCATCCCACGCTTATGGGCTTCGTCGAGCATAAACTGCAGCGGATCGTAACCCGGATCTTCACCAATTTTGCCCGTCAGGGTATCTGACCACGGCAAAATTTTGGATTGCCATAGCGCGGTGGCATCTGGCTTGACCTGGAAAAACACGGTGTTGATCCCAAGACGCTTAAGATTATCCAGCTTATCCGTCAGCGCTTTTTTCTGCTGGCTAATGCGGATGGCGGACGAACTGCCGTTAACCGAGGAGATCGGCGGCCAGTCCAGGCGCGAAACCGTTGCCAGCCAGACACCACGCATCGGCTCCTGACTACGCTGCGGTTTGGTTAACGGCGGCTGTGGCGAGGTTTTCGGCACCGGCGGCTCGGAAGAGCAACTGCCGAGTAAGAGCATGCTGCCGACGAGCACGGCGAACCATTTCACGTTGGTTATTGGCAGTATGTTGCGAGAACGGGCGACGAGATTCGCCAGCTTTTTCTGGTAATGACCTGAAATAAAACCGGGTGCAGACATCTGAAAGGGCTCTTATTTCTTATTAGCGCGACTATTAGCCCAGGGATCGAAGTCCGGTGACTCGGTATTTTCCGGGGCGTCATCATTCAGGGAATCAAGATACAACGCTTCTACTTCAGCGCGCGCCCAGGGCGTGCGGCGCAGAAATTTCAAACTGGATTTAACGCTGGGATCGTTTTTAAAACAGTTGATGTTGATGAGTTGGCTCAGCTCAGCCCAACCAAAGCGGTCAACCAGCGCAGTGACCTGCATTTCAAGCGTTACGCCGTGTAAAGGGTCTTTCGAAGTATGAGCATTCATATGAAGTCCAGTTCAGGGGTGCAAATTAATCATTCACGCACGCAGTAGGCTTGCGAAGGGGAAGGTTACAAGAAAGCAGGGCGACCAGCAATGGCATAAACAGGCCTGATGCTCGCCAATGAGCACCAGGGTTCCTGTCAGGGTAATGAATTGACGATCAGTACTCTTTAAACGCCAGTTCCAGACGGGCGAGTAAGGGTTTAAACAGGTAGCTTAAAAATGTCCGCTCGCCGGTTTTTATCGTTACGCTGGCGGGCATCCCGGCTTTAATCTTGTAATCACCCAGCAAGCGCGCACCTTCAGAGGAAACCTGCACTTCGGCGAGGTAATAGGGCTGTTGAGTGGCTTCATCAATTAACCGGTCAGCGGAGACGGTTAATACATGCGCAGGTACTGACGGCAGCAACGCGTGGTTAAGGGCCGGGAACAGGACGTCCACGGTTAACCCTGGCGCCAGTTTATCAATGGCATGTACCGGTATTTTGGCATCGATTTGCATCGGTTGTCCGGCGGCAACAATATCCATCAGATGTTCGCCCGGCTGAATTACACCGCCAACGGTACTGACCTTAACGTCCAGTACCACACCGTTAATGGGGGAGCGAATTTCTGTGTTATCCAGCTCATGACGGGTAGATACCAGTTCATCTTCCAGCATGGCGACTTCTTTTTGGTTTTCGGTCAGTTCAGACTCTACCTCACGCAGGTATTGATGACGCGCCTGATATGCTTTGATTTTCAACTCATTTTGCTGAGATTTGAGTTTGGCAATGTTCAGAATATCTTCGGATACACTGCTGGAGATTTCAGCGGCCTCACGTTCAAGCACCAGTAATTGCGCTTTCGGGTAGTAGTTTTTTTCACTCAATGCACGAATTGCGCCGAGCTCGCGGTTAATCAGCGTGAACTGATGATCGCGATAACCTTTTATTTTGTTGAGATTTTCTGTCTGCCCGATCAGGCCATCAAGCGTTTCCTGAATCATCGACAATTCATCCTGAATCGTTTTACGCCGGGTATCAAAGAGTTTGGCCTGCAAATTTCTGACTTCTGTCAGACGTTTATTCCCGGAAAATTGCTGAGTCAGCGCGCTATTGAAGGCAATCTCCTCCAGGCCGTCTCGCTCTGCCATCAGCCGGTCTTCAATACTTTTTGCTGAAATATACTGCGCGTTTAAGGCACTGAAACGCATATCGAGCTGCATTTTATCCAGACGGATGAGGACCTGATTTTTTTTGACCTGGTCACCTTCTTTAACGAAGATATCCGTTACACGTCCGCCGCTCAGATGTTGAATTGTTTTCCGGTTGCTTGATACCGTCACCGTGCCATCCGCGACCACCCCGGCATCCAACGGCGCTTGTACCGCCCAGAGCAGAAAGCCGCCAACGCCGAGCACGATGACGACGATTCCCCGAACAATCGGTGCCCAGATATTGGTATCCACACCTGAAGACCCCGGATTTCCAGAACCTTTTGTATTCTTTTTCATCTTCATGCCTCGCGTTTTTGTTCATTGTTGGATGAAGACGCTGTCGCCACTGGTTTTAATACATTGGCCTGGCGTAACGTGGTAAAGACTTGATCACGGGTACCAAACTCCTGGATAGCCCCTTCATTGAGCAGTAAAACCTTGTTCACCACACCGAGCAGCGTGGGGCGGTGGGAGATGATCACGGTGGTTTGCCCCTGGGTTCTGAGGGTATTAATCGCCTTGATGAGGGCAAATTCACCGGCATCATCCAGGTTAGCATTTGGCTCATCAAGGACCAGAAATGCGGGGTTGTTATACACCGCGCGCGCCAGCCCGATACGCTGACGCTGACCACCTGATAATTGATATCCACCTGAACCCAGTAAAGTGTCATACCCCTGCGGCAGGCGCAGGATCATCTCGTGCACACCCGCAAGCAGCGCGGCCGTCACGATAAGTTCACTGTCATTTTTCGTAAAACGGGCAATGTTTTGCGCGATTGTGCCGTCAAACAGTTCGACATCCTGCGGAAGGTAGCCGATGGACGGGCCCAGCAGTTCTTTATCCCACTGACAAATATCCGCGCCGTCGAGCCTGACTTTACCCGATAACGGTTTCCACACGCCGACCAGCACTTTAGCCAGCGACGTTTTGCCTGAGGCTGACGGGCCAATAATCCCCAGTACTTCGCCTTGTTCAAGCTGAAATGAAATATTGCGTAGCAGCGGAGTATGCTGACCGGGGGCGGCCGCAAAGACGGCTTCGACGCTGATATTGCCTTTGGGTTTTGGCAGAGTCAGGACATCTTTCGGTGCCGGGTACTCCTTCAGCAGGTTTGATAACTGGTGCCACGCGCTGCGAAATTGCACAAACTGCTTCCAGCTGCCGATCACCTGTTCAACCGGGTTCAGAACGCGCCCCAGAATAATCGAGGCGGCAATCATCAGGCCGGGGGTAATTTGTCCCCCGATCACCAGTAGCGCACCGGCGCCCAGCGCGATGGACTGCAATAACACTCGCACGAAGCGGCTCAGGCTGCTTAATCCTGCCGTTTTGTCGGCGATCTGCGTTTGTAATACCAGCACCTTGTCATGCTGGGTTTGCCAGTTGGACTTGAGGGTAGAGAGCATCCCCATCGCTTCAATGGCATCGGAGTTTTGCAACTGCTTATTGAGTTTTGTGGCATTGTTGATGGTCAACGCATGGGCTTGCTGAATAGGTCGCTTCGTCGATAATTCAGACACTATGGTGAGAATAAACAGTATGGATATCCCGCCGAGGGAGAGATATCCCAATAAAGGGTGGACAAGAAAGGCGATGAATAAATAAATGGGGGTCCACGGAATATCCAGCAGAGCAAACAGGCTATTGCCAGAAAGAAACTGACGAACCTGGTCAAGTTCTGCTATTGACTGCGCGGGATTGTTCTCTCCGGTGGCAATCTTTCTTTTAAACGCTGAGTTAAAAATCAGCTGGCTTAACTTCACATCCAGCCGATTTCCCAAACGAACCATGACCTTAGCACGGGCTGATTCAATCATGGCAATGACAGTATATAAACCGACAATGAGTAAGGTTAACATTAACAGTGTGGTGGTGTTTTTACTCACCAGAACGCGGTCATAAACCTGTAGCATATAAATTGCCGGCGCCAGCATAAGCATATTAATCACACAACTAAAAAATAACAGGATAAGAAAAGTAGGTTTCGTTCCTTTTAATGCATCATTCAGTTCTGTTGGCGTATGCTGGCGCGACATAGTCTTCTCCTTATACGATCAATGAACCGTTGCCGTTATTACTGGCAAGGGTGTTCGGCGTTTCCAGATAAAAATCACCTATCGTGACGGTGCTTGAATTGACGCCGACCAACGTGATGTTGTCAGCCCCGATAGTGACGATGGTATTGCCGTTGCTGCCGGTGATGGACACGCTGCTGGCAAAATTCCCTGCATTAATGCCCAACTGAACCAGGTCAAGATAGTCCTGACCACCATTAGGATTACTGTCAAAACCGGTGATGCGGTCTCGCCCAAAGTTGGCGGCAAAGGCGAAGATGTCATTCCCGGTACCGCCATCCAGATTGTCATTGCCTTCCTGACCATTGAGGATATCGTCACCGTTACCGCCGGTGAGGGTATCGACGCCCGCGCCGCCAATCATGACGTCGTTGCCGTTTCCACCTTGCAGGTTATCATTGCCGTCTCCGCCATCCAGGAAGTCATTCCCGATCCCACCGAACAGCTGATCGTTGCCTCCCATACCAAATAGCTGATCGTTGCCCGCACCACCGGTAATGATGTTGGCGAGTCCATTACCGGTACCGATAAAGCTGCCGCTGCCGGTGAACACCAGTTCTTCAACGTTACCGGTCATGTCGTAGCTGCTGAGGCTGGTGCGAACCACGTCCGTCCCGCCGTTCAGACCTTCGATCACCACATCACCAACGTCATTCACGATGTAGGTGTCATTACCGGCACCCCCGGTCATGCTATCTGCCCCCAAACCACCATCGAGGAGGTCATCTCCGGCATCGCCTTGCAGCGTATCTTGTCCCGCGTCACCAGACAGGCTGTCGTTTCCGGCCCCTCCGACCAGCAGGTCATCACCCGCACCACCAAACAAATTGTCATTGCCATTTTCACCGCGCAGAATGTCACTCCATGCGGTACCGTTCAGCGTGTTGTTTCCGTTATTACCAACAATCAGATCCCCCACCGGTTGAGTGGTGGTTGATGTCAGAACAACAGGGGGGTTGCCTTCGTCATCAACGACGGTGACCACTACCTGCAACGTGCGTCCCACAGCGGCCTGACCTGGGGTATAGGTTGCCGATGTTGCACCAACAATGTTGATGAACCCTGTCGGGGAACTCATTCGCCATTGGTAGCTGAAGTTGCCGCCACTCAGACCGTCAGCATCAGCAATGCCGGAGACCACTGCGGTCAACGTCAGGCTTTCAGTCGGCGTCAGGTCGTTAATCACCGGTGCGCCGGTGGTCGCCTGATTGCGTGGCATAATGGCCTGGGTTTGTGCTGAGACTAAGGTTTCCGCATCGCCCATTTGGTCGTTAAAACTGGCGACCACACGCAGCGGAGCGCCCTGAATAGAGCCCGGTACTCTGAACTCTACGCCGGTTGCCTGATCGCGCCATTGTCCGTTGACCAGAGCCTGCCAGGTCATGGTGATCACCGTATTTGCCGCGAGTCCGTTACCATCCAGCAAGTTGGCCACGTTAACGCGCAGCAAGTCACCGACCGAAGGTGTCGCGCTGCTAATGTTGACGTTACCTGTCGCTTTTTGTGCGGTGACCCACAGCTGTTGACCGTCGCCAAACTCCAGTTTTTCGATATTCAGCAGGCGGTCAGTGCCGTCATCCAGGTTGAGGGCGGCATTCGGCGTTGCGTGGTCGACCCGAAGGCTACCGTCCGCCATACGGGTAAAGGCATAGTTCGTGCTGATATCGCGATACACCGCAACGTCAGTTTCGGTGCCGTTACCTTCACGCAAGATCTCACGCACGATCGACAACTGGTTCGGTTTCAGGGTGCCGGCCAGCATGTACGACTTCAGCTCAGCCATGCTTTCTGCACTGGTGAGTCCTGCCATGCCGGTGACGGCAATACGCACGTTCAGCCAGGCATCGCCATCAATGATGTCGTTACCCGCTTTACCCATAATACGGTCGCTGCCGCCACCGCCGAGGATGATGTCGCTGCCGTCATCCGGATTCAGCAACACCGCATTCGGGTTAGAGGAACGCTCGACGCCGAGAATGGACTGTAGGCCGTTGATCCTGTCCGCACCTTCCTGCGTCAGGTTATTGGAGAGCGGGGTGCCCTGAACCGGCGCAGTGCCGATCGGCTGTTCCGTGCCGGTCAAAATGTCGTTGTGCTTCCATCCTGAAAGCCCTTCGACCAGGTCAAAGCGGTCACGCAGAATGAATTCCTGCTGATTAACGAAAATCGGGATCCCGAGATCGGAGTTCGCACCGTTCGGGTCGCCTTTATGGATTGCCCAGTCGAAACCGGCCATGCCATTGTTGCGTTGAATACCCGCACCCTGAACCATAATATCGTCGCCAGCTTCACCATCGTAGTCGGTATCGTTGCCCTGACCGTTCAGCACATCATGACCAATAATGGTACTGTTGAAGAACAGCTCAGAGTTATCACCGGCAAGCGTGTCGAAGCCGTCGCCGCCTTCCAGCCAGTCGTCACCTTCGTTACCCATCAGGGTATCAGCCCCGGATCCGCCCAGCGCAAAGTCGTTATCCAGACCGCCGAAGACCTCCTGTGCATCTTCGCCAACCACCACGAAGTCGCTACCGCTGCCGCCAAAGACCAGGTCGTTACCGTTACCGGAGAAGATGACATCATGCCCGGCATCGCCGTGCAGGAAATCAGCATCGCCAACCGGTGTCCCGGTGTCGGTAATAATGTCATTGCCATCACCACCGTGGACCACATCGGCTTCGTCGCCACCGTCCAGACGGTCATCACCACCGTCACCCCACAGGCTATCGATACCTTTACCACCAATTAACGTGTCGTTTCCGGCAGTGCCGCCGAGTACCACATGTCCGTCGCCGATGTATTTCAGGTAGCCGCCGTCGGCATGGGTATCACCATCCACATCATTCCCCGGAGCCCGTCGCACCAGCAAAGGTGTCAGCAGGTCTTTCAGCGGATTCCCCCATGTTGGATCACTTTCCATTTGCAACACGGTATTGACTTCGAAGATATGATCCGGCGTCTGGAACAGGTTAGCGGGCAGGTGAGAGGAATTCGCTTCGCCAAGGTCGCTGTTACGCATCACCAGTGCGGAGAACGAGTTTGCCTCCAGTTCATTGAGCAGGTTCAGGCCCTGAACACGGCTCAGGTAGTAGAACCGGTCGCCGTCCTGCAGCATTTCCATCTGCGTTTCAAACACAAAGTTGAAGGTCGAACCCAGCATGCCGCCGAATTCGTTTTTGCGCTCGGCCAGGCCGCCGATCCAGAAATCGACCATATTCAGGCCGGTTTCTTTGGTAGCCCATGAGTTGGTGCTGTTGAAGAAATCGAGCGCATCTGCTGGTGGGGCATTGTTTTTATCGCCAAACAACAGGAAGTTAACCGCCGCGCGTTTTTCGACGAGGGTGGTGGCGTTAAGGATCAGCTCATGCTGACCGTAGGCGGCCATAAAGTTAATAATGGACGCCGGGTTTTTCAGGTAGGTGGTGAAATCGGCCCAACTGGTATAGGGGCGCAACTGCGAGTCACCGCTGAGTTCAAAGAACTGCTCGCGAGCCTGGTTCAGCGTCGGCATTGCGGTATCACGACCGCGCGCAATGTTGAGTGCACCTAAGTCCAGCGGTAACCCGATGAGGTTATTGCGCAAGGCATCGGTAATAAACTCATCAATCTCGTTGCCCACCTGACGCGTCATGCCGCGAACAATTGCGCCGATGGCCGCATCATCAGAAACACCCACACCGTTGATTTGATTAAATGCCACCGGGTTGAGGAACGCAGTAATTAAATCGAGATCGCCGTTTTCGTTGTCGATATCGATACGCGCCACGGTTTCTGTGAGCATCGAATGGCCAAAGCGATACACCACATGTGCAAACTCGGCAAAGATCAGCGGGTTAATATCCGCCGTGTTAGAGAAGACAAACGGGTCGACGGCAGGCTGCACTGTACGGGCAAATTCCTCGAACACCAGGTGCTGGTACTGCATTTCCGTAGAGAAACGTCCTGCCTGGAATAAGTACTCACCATTCCAGACCAGGGTGCTGGTATCTTCGGGCAGTTCGGTTATTTGGTGTTTGGGCATTAACCACTGATTGATGAGGCCAACATCGCCGGTTTCCAGCAGGGTGGTTTTATATTGTTCCACCAGGCGGTTATGTTCGCTGTGGAACACCGCATGGACGGCAGTCAGGCCAATGTTTTCATTACCACGCCCGTCGCCGGTGATAAAGTGGCGATCGAGAAGCTCATCATCATACGTTCCGGGAGCTTGTTCGCCGCCAATGACATCATCATCATCTGCGATCAGACCCGCTTTTGGTGCAGCCGTGTGGGCAATATCATCGAGGAACGCATGCCCCGTCCGGAACGTATCTGTGGGTAACACGCCACCGTTAGCCTCAACCAGGCCACCTTTAGTGACAATTTGTACTTTACCGCTGTCACTTAAAATCAAATTACCGTAACGGTCGGTCGCCAGCAGTGGAACACTAAAGACATCCTGATCGGTGAGTGTAATACCGAGTAAGGTCTCAGCCTGCTGTTTGACGTCAGCCCAGGTCGCCAGACCACCGTTAGCACCGCCCAACAAATTACCGGTAGGCTCAGGTTTACCGTCAATTAATACGTATTCACGGATGAAAATCTGATGCGAAGGGTGAGAGGTGTAGGTTTGGTTTTGATCAATAAATGGCGTCGTCGTGTTGACCGTTTCACGGTTTTCATCAACCGTGGCCCGGGTTAGGATCATAAAGTTAGTTGGTGAACCTTCCTCGTACAACGGGTCATCGGGTTGCAAGGGAATGAAAACAATCCCGTTGCCACCTTTGGGGATCAGATCCAGGCCGTGATCAAAAAACTGACCAAAGAACGTCATCCAGCCGTTAAAAGCAGGGGAGAGTCCCACATCCGGAGACTGGTTAGGGATGGTTAAGGTATTGCCTTCCCCGGTGATGGTCCCACCACCAGGCACACCCTTTAATGCGTCAAACACCTCCTGAGCGGCAGGGTTAGAGGCTGTTTGGTCCGAAATCAAGTTACTGATGATTCTGGGGTCTGCATCAGTAACCGTACCACCAAGTTGGAAGTAGCTGGACCCCTCATCGGCATCCTGCCAATTCAATGCGGTTAACCTCGGCATTGTCTGGTCGGCAGAGCCGTATAACTCCTGGCCGGGCAAAAGGCTATTCCACGAACCGTCTACCGTGCGCAGTCCATAGGGTAATAGCGGGCTGGATACTGACTCTCGAAGGGCATCGCCATTGATCGAACCATCCGGATTAGTTGCTGCTTCAGATATTTTGATCTGCTTAAGAATAAAAGCGAGATCGTGGAGTGTGACAGTAAAGTCATATTGTGAGGCCATAAATAATTACCCCTATCTTTACTTTGGATTAGCTATCATCTGTCATCTCTGTTACTAACTAAAACAGATATGAGAATGAGTCTTATTTGATTCTCGTGTGCTATTACGTGTACAGATTCCATTCTTCAAATAGTTAAAATACTGGCGTCATTATTAAAGTTATTCTCCTGGTTTGCGTGCTAATATATTCACCTCACTTATTGATTAGGTTTGAAAAAATGGAAGTATGTTTAACCTATTGAATCTAATCACATACTCAGGGCACACAGTTTTGCGAAGACGACGTCTTCGCAAGGGTTAAAAGTGGCGTTTTTATCTCACATGACATTTTTGTTATGATCATAACTATGGATTTTCCTGTGGCGACTTCACTCATACTTTATAATGAAAATATTAAATTTTCATTTCTTTACACTTGAGTTAATTATCACCGCGCGGTGCTGGCGCCCACCATTAAATAATGCTTCAGAGACCAATATGTATTGAGGAGTGGTAAGGTATGAGGACCTATGATTCTTTAAGCATTTTGGTCATTATTTAACAAACTAAGCCACTGAGGGTATGCAAACCCTGTGACGATCGTCAATGTAGTCTTATTCTTAATACTCTACGTAAAACAGATGATTTAAATGTGTTTTGTAATAGTGAAGTCGTAGTACTGAATTTGAAAATTTAATATTGGATCGATTTTGTCACGACACCACGCCAGTCCCCTGATTATGATGTTACCGAAAACAATAAGACAATCTTTGCGAAACAGAGGGGTAACTCTATAGTTTTTAGAGAGACGGGCACGTTGTTGGCCATACTCCTTACACAAAAAGATTATCCATCAATGCAGGTAACCAAATGAAGAAAAAAATCATTCTCATCTCCGGGATGCTATTTTCAACGCTCAGTCATGCAAGTGCGCTCTATTTTTACGAAATAGGTACGGAGGATACCGCGCTAGCGGGAGCCGGGCAGGCTGCCCGGGCCCAGGATGCGTCAACGCTATTCACTAACCCCGCAGGCATGACTCGCTTACCTGACCACATGGTTACCACAGGATTGCAGGCAATGGGGGGAGATATTCCCTATTCGTTGAATAACGAATCGGCGGATCGACAAAGCCCCGGCAACGTCATGACAATTTTTCCTAATGCCAGTCTGTTTTATACACAGCAACTCAGTGATTCCGTTTCGGCGGGGATTGGATTATATGGCAACTATGGACTGGGTATCGATTTTGGCAACTGGGCAGGGGATCGGCTAATTAAAAAAAGTACGATGGTAGCAATGACCCTCAGCCCTGGGATGGCCTGGAAGTTGAATGATAAAGTCTCAGTGGGTGCGGCTGTGGGGCTAAACTATGGCTTTCTATCGCTAACCCGAAATGTCGGGGGTAATGATGAGAAACAAAACGATCATGACTGGGCGACGAATTACCGTCTTGGCTTGCTAATGGATTTAACCGATCGCACCCGAGCAGGTATTACCTGGACCAGTAAGACCGATTATCATTTCAATATCGATGGAAAAGCGCGTTTCCCAAACCTGCCAAATGTTGAGTATGACCTGCCGATCTCCGCACAAGTTCGTGCACCGCAGCAGGTGATGTTGAGTCTGGTTCACGATATCAACACGCAGTGGTCGGTGATGGGCGATCTTGGCTGGCAGGACTGGAGTCAGTTTGGTAGCCCACAAATAACCGTTAATGGTCAATCGAACGAACACGCCAATCGTATGAGAGATACATGGCATACCGCGTTAGGCGTACAGTATCGCCCTGATGAGCAGTGGCGAATTAATGCGGGAGTTGCGTTTGACAGTTCGCCGTACAAAACACAAAGTGATGTTGCTCTGTCGTTACCTACCGGCGACGAATGGCGATTTGGCACCGGGGCACAATACCAGATTACACCTGCCAGTAATATTGGGTTTGCCGTGGAGTACTTGCATATGCAGTCTTCTCAGGTTAAATCAGATGCTTTTGCGGGCGAATATAAAAAACCGTGGCTTTGGTTTGCCAGCGTTAATTACAGCTATCAATTTTAGCGCATCATTTTAATAAACCCGGCTTTAGAGTGATGCTAATAGTAACGGTTGTGGACTATTGAATTCACAACATCTGTTCCCGTGTCATACAGGGAGCGTACAGCGGCATAATTAATCGTCTGTCGCTACCAGCTGGTGGCCTTTTCCATATGACATAGCCTAATAAAAATAAATTTGTTCTTTTATTAATAGGAACCCTATGGCTGGAATATGGTCTATCTTCATTGAAGTTATCTTGGTTTACATCGTTAGCTCAATTGAAAGAGTACGGGTTTTATCATGCAAATTTTACCACCGGTACGTCCTGAACAAAGTATCCAACGCTTGACGCAAGCGCTTGAACCCATAGCCGAAAAACTCAAGGTTGTGCCACGTCGGCGTATCCTTTGGATGCACAAAAATCAGCCTCAGTTGTATCTTTTTCTGCAAGGAGAGCTTTCTATTTTGCGTTCGTCGGATGGCCTACTGATCGTCACGGTCTATGAACCTCATCTGTTCGGTCTCGCGGAGATGCTCCAACCAATTCACGGTCATTTATTACGTGCAGAAACAGAGTCAACAATACTACGCGTCGATGCGCATAAAGCGCGAGAGCTGTTTCATAAAAATGGTTTATGGGAAGACGTTGCCTCCATAGTTTCCTACCATACCGGTTATCTCTTCTATCGTGATGATTTAGTGGTACAGCAGCGTACCTATTCAGTAATACGCAATCATCTGGAGGAGATGATGCTTTTACCCGAGGAGACACGCCAGCGAGTCGCTATTTTAGATTATATTCAAGAGCGTACGCACTTATCGCGTAGCAGCATTTTGAATGTTGTCTCCGCGTTAAAAAAAGGTGGTTATATTGATTTCGAACGTGGGGGGTATCTGACATCAATCAGCAGATTACCTGAGAGGTTCTGAGTAAATCCAAAAATAAATTAAATATCAGTTATCAGCAGGGCTTGAATATTCTATTGTGGTGGTACGTTATATCCATCAACCATGGCTGTATTTCCACAATAGGTAAGATATGAAAAAGACAATCATCACACTCATTTAAGAGTAAATGAAAATTTATAATTAAACATCTTTTTAATTAACCCCATTGGTTTTTGGTGTTAGTCTTTTATTATCGAATAATACAGACTTACATTTTCACCCTTATACAATGTTTCAACATTCAAAAGAGTAGGGAAGCCCTGCTCATAAAGTATATTAGCCGAGGATTTATGCAACTTAATAAAATAGTGGGTTATATGGTCATCGCTGGTGTGTGTTCCACATCATTAATGTCGCTGCCAGTTATGGCGCAAGAGGGAGCGAAAGATGCCACGGCACAAACGAAAAGTGCAAACGATGCATTGTACGGGCAGTTACCTTTCAATGATAAAACTGATTTTTCTAATGCTCACAAAGGATTTATTGCTCCGCTTCCGGCTGACCTGATTAAAGGAAAACAAGGCAATATAGTCTGGAATCCGCAGCAGTATGCGTTTATTAAAGAAGGTGAAAAAGCGCCCGATACAGTGAACCCAAGCCTGTGGCGTCAGTCACAACTGATCAATATCGGTGGACTTTTTGAAGTAACCGAAGGGGTTTATCAGATCCGAAATCTGGACCTTTCAAATATGACCATAATGGAAGGTAAAGAGGGTATTACCGTGGTTGATCCGCTGGTATCCGCTGAGACCGCAAAAGTGGGGATGGATCTCTATTATCAACATCGTGGAAAGAGACCCGTCGTGGCGGTCATTTATACTCACAGCCATGTTGACCATTATGGTGGTGTTCGCGGCGTCGTTGATGAATCCGACGTAAAATCCGGGAAAGTGAAGGTATATGCACCGGCTGGTTTTATGAAAGAAGCGGTATCAGAAAATATTATGGCAGGTAATGCCATGAGTCGCCGTGCCAGTTATATGTATGGCAACTTATTACAGCCCGATGCGAAAGGACAGGTTGGGGCGGGGCTTGGGACGACAACCTCCGCCGGGACGGTGACGCTGATTGAACCTACCAACTACATCACCCACACCGGGCAGAAAGAAGTTATCGACGGGCTGACCTACGATTTTATGATGGCTCCAGGTTCGGAAGCTCCATCAGAAATGCTGTGGTATGTAGAAGAGAAGGGCATGATTGAAGCGGCAGAAGATGTGACTCACACGCTGCATAATACCTATTCGCTACGCGGTGCAAAAATTCGCGATCCGTTGGCATGGTCAAAATATATCAACGACGTGATTGGTCGCTGGGGCGGTAAAGCAAACATTATTATTGCTCAACACCACTGGCCAACATGGGGCAATGAAAATGTCGTGACGCTAATGAAGAGCCAGCGCGATATGTATCGCTACATTAATGATCAGACTTTACGCATGGCTAACCAGGGACTGACCCGTGATGAAATCGCGGCGAACTTCACGTTGCCGCCCGGTCTGGCAAAATCATGGGCCAGCCGCGGTTATTACGGTTCTGTCAGCCATGACGTGAAAGCAACCTATGTTTTTTACCTCGGCTGGTTCAACGGCAACCCGGCAACCCTCGATGAATTGCCACCCGTCGAAGCGGCAAAGAAATATGTTGATTACATGGGCGGCCCTGATGTCATTATGCAAAAAGCAAAAGCAGATTATGCCCAGGGCAATTATCGCTGGGTGGCGCAAGTTACGAACAATATCGTCTTTGCCGATCCTAACAACAAAGAGGCACGCAACCTCGAGGCCGATGCCCTGGAGCAAATGGGATATCAGGCTGAATCAGGTCCGTGGCGGAATTTTTATCTGACCGGTGCCCAGGAGTTACGCAACGGCGTGGTGAAAGGTGCGACACCAAATACGGCCAGCCCAGATACGGTTAAAGCTATGTCACCGGAGATGTTCTTTGATTATTTGGCGGTGCACATCAACGGCGAAAAGGCAGCAAATGCAAAAGCGGTCTTTAATGTCGATTTAGGCAATGACGGTGGCAACTATAAGCTGGAGCTGGAAAATGGCGTGCTTAATCATAGTGCTAACGTGCAGGCCAGTAACGCTGATGCTTCAATTGTATTGAACCGCGCGACCCTGAACAAAATCATCCTCAAAGAGGAGTCACTAAAACAAGCAGAAGAAAAGGGCGAGTTACACGTCAGCGGTAATCACGCAAAACTTGACGAATTCCTCGGCTATTTAGACAGCTTCGATTTCTGGTTTAATATTGTAACACCTTGATTATGTAGAAGGTGAAGTTAAAACCCGCCGAATCAGGCGGGTGCAACTCAAGTTTCGTATAGCAATCTGCTACCAATTGAGCTAAGGTTTGTGTATAGCAATTTGTTACCATATGGAGAAACTTATGCAAACCAGCGCTCGTAAGCCAACTCGCGATAAGCAAATTAATATCCGCGCTACTGATGAGGAACGCGCAGTGATTGATTATGCCGCAAGTTTGGTTAATAAAAACCGCACTGACTTTATCATTGAGAAGGCCGTGCATGAGGCCCAGAATATCATTCTGGATCAGCGTGTGTTCGTTCTGGACGATACCCGATATCAGTCTTTCATTGAGCAGCTTGAAGCGCCTGTACAAAATGTTGAGGGGCGTCAACGCCTGATGGATGTGAAGCCAGAATGGAAATAAACGTCACGGCGCCGGCGTTGCTGACCGAAGGGCATGAGCTGCAGCCATTCGATTGCGGTAATGAGGTGTTAAATGATTGGCTACGTCGCCGGGCGATTAAAAATCAGTACCTCAACGCATCGCGCACATTCGTCATTTGTCTGGAGTCTACTCAGCGCGTAGTGGGTTACTATTCCATTGCAACTGGATCCGTGAGCCACGCTGACTTAGGGCGTAGTTTACGTCAGAATATGCCCGATCCTGTTCCGGTTGTTCTGTTGGGCCGTCTTGCTGTTGATGCCAGTACGCAAGGTCATAGTTTTGGAAAATGGTTGCTTAATGATGCTGTACTGCGCATTTCCAACTTAGCCGATCAAGTGGGTATCAAAGCCATCATGGTACATGCTATTGATGGCAAGGCCAGAGCGTTCTATGAATATTTTGGTTTCGTTCAGTCCCCAATAGCGGCAAATACGTTGTTCTACAAAATTTAAGCAACCGCATTGTTCCCGAATCGCCAGAATGCGTATTACTTGACCACTACAAATGAAAGTCCTGAAAGTCAAAACGGCAGGGTATAACCTCCTCTAAAATCTAATATAGGTTCAGCTCGTTAATAATGCAGTCAGGTTCTTCACGCAGAGGCATATTGTCCATGTCTAAAACCCCATCATTTTTTTGTGGATCATCAGTCTGCAGGTCTGCAAACAGTGGCGTAAGATCCTGCTGTGCTTCGCCTCGTTCAGCCACCAACTCGAATGTTTTATTTTTTGCCTCGTCGTTGGTCAGGGCACTGACCAGGACCTGGGCGATTTGCTCTCGAGATATCACACCGTCTTCCGGCGTTCCCGCATGGCGACGATCTCCCTGGAACATTACGATTCTGTGCTCATCATCATTGTTGTAATCAAACCAGCCGGGCCTGACGATGGTATAGGGATGACCGCTGGCCCTGACCAGACGCTCGGCACGTCTTTTCCAGTCATGAACCTCAGTGCGCTGATTCCAGGTGCTGAGCCGTTCAGTCACGCCAATCGTGGTCATCAGGTTGATACGAACAGGTACATCCTTGAATATTCGTAAAATATTGCGTACTCCGCCGTAATCGATAGCGCGGGCACCAATTCGACCCTGACCATCAGAACCGAGTGTGAAGATGATGGCATCAATATCTTTCGGTAATTCGGTGAGTGTTTCAGGCATTGAAACATCGCCGTAAAAAATATCCGTTCCCCGAGGAAGCAATTTTACTTTGCGTTTATTTCTGACCAGCGCCACGGGCTGATGACCCATTTCAATAGCGGTATTGACGACATGAAGACCAATACTTCCTGTCGCCCCGGCAACGAGTATTTTCATGATAAACCTTCTGATAATGCAGACTTATTTTCGATACAGCCAGAATATCAATTATCATTATTGTCAGTAATAGGGCTAAAATGATTGTGTCTATGAACACCCTTCATGAGTGTGCGATGAAGGGAATGCCTCCATAAGGAAATCGCCTATGCTCAAAGAAAACTTCAACGAACTGCAAATCTTTCTTGTGGTAGCGAGGGAGCGAAGTTTTACCAAAGCAGCGGGTAAACTGGGGGTTTCTCAGTCAGCACTCAGCCACGCGATGAAGGCCCTGGAGGAAAGGCTGAATATCCGCCTTCTGACCCGCACGACTCGAAGCGTTGCCCCTACAGAGGCCGGTGAGAGAATTATTGCCTGCCTTGAACCGCGTATTGCCGATCTTGAACAGGAGCTGGAATCGCTGGTTCAACTGAACGGTACTGCCTCCGGCAATATCCGTTTATCTGCCGGGGAGCATGCCGCGCGAAGTCTGGTCTGGCCGAAGCTAAAACCCTTCCTCAGAGAATATCCGGAAATTAATCTCGAGCTGGTGGTGGATAACGGCTTTGTCGATATTGTTGAGGGGCGTTTTGATGCCGGGATCCGACTGGGTGAAAGCGTGGATAAGGACATGGTTGCGGTAAGAATTGGGCCGGACATGAGAATGGCCGTAGTGGGAGCCCCATCTTATTTCGCTACAAACCCTGCACCTGAAACGCCGCACGAGCTACAAAATCATCGGTGTATCAATATGCGCCTGCCGACAGCCGGTGGGCTTTACCACTGGGAGTTTGAGAAGGAAGGGAAACCGTTACGGGTCAGAGTGGAAGGGCAGGTCACATTTAATCTGCAGGCAGAAAGGATTGATGCGGCGTTATCCGGTTTTGGCATCGCCTGTATACCTGAAGACAGGGTGCAGGATTATATCAAGTCAGGAGAGCTTATTCAGGTTTTGCAGGACTGGTGCCCATCTTTCCCCGGATATTACCTCTACTACCCGAGCCGTAAGCAGCATCCGCCGGCTTTTGCGCTGTTGATCGATGCACTTCGCTATTCAGAGTAACGGGCCCGCATTTTGCTGTGGACCCGTTTGGGTATTAACGGCCTACGCGTACCTGGTGTTCAGGAGAATAACGTTCACCGACGATTTTAATCGTTTCAAGCGCCTGGGTTATCTGCCGTGAGTCATCCTGTGAAAGAACAATGTCGGCAGCCGCCAGGTTTTCTTCCAGCCGGTGTAGCTTGGTGGTACCAGGGATAGGAACAATCCACGGCTTTTGTGCCAGCAGCCATGCCAGCGCGATTTGTGCAGACGTCACACTTTTCTCTGCCGCCAGTTCACCCAGCAATGAGACCAGCTTTTCATTGGCTTAATCAAGGGGAGACGTTGCGATGAGGATAAAAACGCGGGTAAAACCAAAACAGTGAAAGCGCTGATCGATTTTCTGATAGCCACAACGGTGTGATAAAAACCAGCAATCCACTGTTAAGTACAGAGCGATGAATCTCGTGGACGTTTATGATGATCTCTGCGATTTATTAATTATGTTCATTATTGATATCACAATTGTGCTGTTGTGCGGAGAAAGTCGTTGTTGTTACCTTTATGAACGTTTTGATGAATAATCTTCGCATCAAAATGGCACCAATTCATTAATTGGCGCGTCTCTTGCCAGATAACTGCACGCGCTAACCAGAGGCTTTACTGATTCTGAAATTGAAAAAGGGCGTTGTTATTAACAATCGTTAACAGGCGATACGGCTTCATCTGTCAAAATTATCTGATTGCATATTAAAACAACGCCATTTTTCCGTCACGATATGAGGTAGTTATGAAAACGGTTGGTTATGCAGCGCACACTGATGACGCGAAACTGGTTCCTTATCATTTTGAGCGTCGCGATTTACGTGAAAACGATGTCGCCATTGAAATACTTTACTGCGGCGTCTGTCACTCAGACTTGCATACGGTCAATGGGGACTGGGGCCCGCAGCCTTATCCTTTGATCCCGGGCCACGAAATTGTGGGTGTCGTCACGTCCGTGGGACCGCGCGTCAAAAAATATCATGTAGGCGACCATGTCGCCGTTGGCTGCATGGTGGATAGCTGTATGCACTGCGATCAGTGTGAGCATGGCGAAGAGCAATTCTGTCGTAACGGGATGACGCCAACCTATGGCGCACCGGACCGCTTGAGCGGTGAAATCACTCAGGGTGGATACGCCAAACATATTGTCGTCCGCGAAGAGTTTGTACTGCGCGTACCGGAAAATATGGACTTGGCAAAGACCGCACCGATCCTTTGCGCTGGTATCACCACCTTCTCTCCGCTGCGTACCTGGAATGTGGGTTTGGGAAGTCGCGTTGGCGTGATCGGATTAGGTGGCCTGGGTCATATGGCGGTTAAGCTGGCCGTGGCGATGGGGGCCGAGGTGACCGTCATCAGCCGCAATAAGAACAAAGAGGAAGAGGCAAAAGCACTGGGTGCGAAAGGAATTCTGCCTTCTTCTGATCCACAGTCATTGCAGGATTCAGCCTGCGCATTCGATTTAATTATTGATACTGCTCCCGTTAAGCATGACCTGAATATCTATACCCCATTATTAGATATTGATGGCTCGTTAGTCATTGTCGGCCAGGTTGGTCTGATGGATGAACCGCTCACGGTACCTCTGATCATGGGACGCCGTCGCGTTGCGGGTTCGCTGATCGGCGGCATTGCGGAAACTCAGGAAGTCCTGGATTTCTGTGCGAAGCATGATATCTATCCTGAGTGCGAAATGATTAGTATCGATCAGATAAACGATGCTTTCACCCGCCTTGCACAGGGAGACATGGCCCACCGTTTCGTCATTGATATGGCCTCGCTGAGCGCAGAGTAAGCAGATACTGCAGGGGAGGAGAAAATAAGTGACTTACCTTCCCGGTTGACCACCGAAGGTTCACCCGAAAGAACGACAGCAAAAAAAGGGATATAACGATTTATGCCCCATGGGGAAATCTGGCTATTTTTTATAAATCCCATAGTTATGTGTCTGGCTTAATTAAACTGGGGCAATTAGATGAGCCTGACGCATTGCCCGTCCCCCCTGATGCCTACAGCGCCAGATTTGAACTGATGACAGAATAATCGTCACTCGGCGGGAGAACATGAATGATAAACAGGGCATTCCTGGCGATTGTTTCTCTGTTATTGATGAGCGGATGCGTTTCCCAAACCACGCAAAACAGGAGTTTGAAAATGACACCAGAAGATACACATGGTGCTGTCGCTCAAGTCGCGCCCGCTATGGCTGCGTATGCTGAACGACTTATTGAAAAGGATCTCTGGAATCGTCCGGAGTTGTCGCGTCGCGACCGCAGCCTTGTCACAGTTGCTGCACTCATCAGCCGCAATGATACGGCTGAGCTTCCGCACTACCTTAACGTGGCGCTGGATAGCGGCGTTAAGCCTGCTGAAATCTCTGAAGTAATTACCCATCTGGCATTTTATGCTGGCTGGCCAAATGCCACCTCTGCGGCGCTGGTTGCCCGCAACGTCTTTGCGCAACGCCATATCGATACGGCGTCATTGTCAGGGGATAAAGTGGATTTCCTGCCTCTTGATAAAGCGTCGGAAAACCAACGAGCCACGATGGTTGAGTCAAACTTTGGCAAGGTATCACCAGGTGTAGTGAAATACACCACGGATGCGCTATTCCTTGACCTGTGGCTGCGGCCGGGTCTGGCACCACGGGACCGAAGCTTGATAACCGTCAGCGCACTGGTTACCGCCGGACAAGTGGCGCAAGTGCCGTATCATCTTAATCGGGCGATGGATAATGGTTTGACCCAGACTCAGGCCTCAGAGGTCTTGACACAGCTGGCCTTTGTGGCGGGCTGGCCAAACATTTTCTCGGCATTACCCGTATTTAAAGAGGTATTTACAGGCAGAAATCACACCTGACGGATGACGATGAGCAAAAGCCAGGACCTGAACAGGTGCTGGCTTTATTCTCCCTGGAGTCATATGTCGTTAATCCTGCCAGGGAATACTCAGGGATGTTTGTAGTGGCGCAGCGCGTCAATAACGAGCTGGAAAGCTTTCGAGTGATTTCTGTTTTCCGGGTAGTAAATGTAATAACCATCCCAGTAAGGACACCAGTCTTCAAGGACGCTAATCAGTTCGCCGTGGGCGAGCTGTTTCTCAGCGATATCACGGGGAACATATGCCAGTCCGTATCCTTCTATGGCAGCCTGTAGATTCTGATAGATACGGCTAAACACAAGCTGACCGCTAACTTTGACGTTCAGGCTCTTACCCTCTTTTCTCCCCTGGATCCCATCGATATAAGGGCCGAGGTCATCCAACATGGATTGCCCTATATCGGTCAACGAAATACTGCGCGTGGTTCGGGTCAGAAGTTTCATCCCAAGACGGGATTCGAGGGTTCGAATGGTATGGCTGAGGGCTGATTGTGAAACGCCTAAATGCGCCGCTGCTTTGGTAAAGCTCTTTTCACGCGCGACGACTATAAACGCCATTAAATCATTAAGGTTTTCCCGTGCCAACCTGTGCCCCTTACTGCCAAAAGAGAGTGAAGGGGTAGTGTAGCGTAATGCATAGCGAAGGGGCACTTAATGGATGGGCAATTTACTGATTTTAACCGGGTCGGCTTCAGAGGGCGTAATTTATGAAAATCGTGCATAAGTCATATCAGATTTCGCGCCTTACTCATGTCTGTCTTTTTATTCTAGAATGATTGATTAGGTATAACAGAGGAATTCAATAGTGGATTATTCATTATTAAACAACAACCTGAAAATGCCGATGGCTGGCTTTGGTGTTTTTCAGGTAACAGATAAAGAAGAATGTAAACAGTCTGTATTGACTGCTATTCGTGCTGGCTATCGCCTTATCGATACCGCAGCAGTTTACGGTAATGAAGATGCCGTTGGTGACGCAGTGCGCGAGGCCATTGCCGAAGGGTTATGTAGCCGCGCAGAGCTATTTATTACCTCAAAACTGTGGGTACAAGACATGGCCAATTACGATATGGCCAAAGCCGGGATTGAAGCGTCGTTAGAAAAATCTGGGCTGGAATATTTTGACCTTTATTTACTGCATCAGGCCATGCGTGATTATTTCAGCGCGTGGCGTGCACTGGAAGATGCCTATGATGCCGGTAAGCTTAAGGCAATTGGGGTGTCCAATTTCTATGCTCATGTATTAGCAAACTTCTGCGAAACCGTCAGAATCAAGCCAATGGTGAATCAGGTTGAATTGCATCCTTACTTTGCTCAGCCTGCTGCACTTGAAACCATGAAGTATTACAACGTTCAGCCGGAAGCCTGGGCACCCTTAGGTGGCGGAAGACATAAGCCCTATGAGAATGAACTGCTGCAACAAATTGCCGATGCTCACAAAAAAACGGTTGCTCAGGTTGTCCTGCGCTGGAATGTACAGCGTGGTGTCACTGTCATCCCTAAATCCACCCGTCAGGAACGTATTGAAGAGAACTTTGCCATCTGGGATTTCTCATTGACTGAGCGCGAAATGGCACAAATCAGCTCACTCGATTTAGGCTATGTTGGTGATGCCGTGAAACACTTTAATCCTGAATTTGTGCGTGGCTGTCTTGGTGTAAAAATTCACGATCGTTAATGCTGATATTAGTATTGAGCCTTCAATAATGAAGGCTCAATACGACTTCTTTCTATTGCAGATTTTTCTCTTTCAAAAACTGACTCACCAAATCAGCAATCTGCACATTATTTAAATCAGAGAACGGGAAGTGGGTATTCCCTTTGATTCCCACTTCTGGCAGATGCGTCACTGTCACATCCCCGCCATGTTTGTTCACCACGTCACGCCACTCACGAGCCATTGCCAGACGTACGCGCCAGCTGTCCTGCGCGGGCATGGCGACAGGTTTATCCGGTATGTTATCGCCGTAAATAATCAGAATCGGGATTTTGGTCAGTGCCATAAACTGCGCCATTGGCACAGACTCACCCTTCAGCGTGTCGAATGCGCTTGGCATAGGGGCAGGGAGTTCTTTTTCCGGGAAGACAAAGCTGCTGCCTGGCTCGAAGGCGACAATGGCTTTGACCTTGTCATTTTTCATCGCCGTGTACCAGCCTGGTCCGCCACCCTGAGAGTGGGTGAAGAGGATAGCGGGGCCGGATTTATCCACGACGGCGGACATCGCATCAGAGATGACATTGATATCAAACGGCCCGGTATTTGGGGTCATCTGACGGAAATACTGATTCAGTGCTTCTTTGTCGTGAGAGAACTGAACGCCTTTAAAATACTCTGGCCACACGCCAACGCGGAACTGGTTGAACCACATCTGTTCATCCGGTTTTGGCGTAACAGTACCTTCTACAGTCGTGCGACCGGCGCTGCCCCGGCGAGGCTGATCGACAAGATAAGTTGAGAACCCGCGACGCAGGAAGATGTTCTGGAACCCTTCGCGACCATCCGGGGTACTTTCCCAGGTACGGGAGAACTGACCTGCGCCGTGCAGCATGACGATAGGGTATTTATGCGGATTTTCCGGAATTTGGTAGAACACAGATGCATGATCGCCATGATAGGTTTGGCCAGCAGAATCCAGCGGCTTTTTCGCGTCAAATGTTCCAGGCGCGGTGATGATAGTGCCACCTGCAGAAAAGCTTCCCTGTTCCTGAATGACCAGCGGCTCGGCATAGACCGACTGAGCCACCAGGCCACCCGCCATGATGCAGATGGCCAGCGTTTTTAAGATTGTCTTCAATATTACATCCTCTGTTATGTTTGCCGTTCAATCATATCTGAGTTGTCAGCGTTAATTATTTAGCACCCCTGATTGCCCTTATTTGGCAGACTCATGAATGCGGACGATTAACTGCGTATCGTCTCTAGCCAACTTAACTTATTTGCTATCGAGCGCCTGCTGTAGCGCCTTTTCAGCTCGCGTTGCTGCATCACTTTCGCCATGTTCACGCAGCACCTTTGCCAGTTGGCGCAACTGCGCTGCCGTCAGGCCGACCCGCATGCTGGCTCGCGTATGTGACAGCAGTTGTGATTCCACGCCCGGCGTGGCGGCTAATGCGCCAACCGTTGCCAGCTCGCGGCTTTGCCAGTCGAGGTTATCGCGGGCGAAAATATCGCCAAACTACGATCCCGCCAAAAAATACCCTGCCGTGGTGGTCGCGCATCCTAATGGCGGCGTAAAAGAACAGGTCGCCGGGTTGTATGCCCAGCGTCTAGCCGAGCAGGGTTACATCACAATTACCGCCGACGCGGCGTATCAGGGCGCCAGCGGTGGGATGCCGCGCAGCGTGGATAAACCCGCTTATCGCATTGAGGATATCCACGGTATGGCTGACTACATCAGCCAGTATCCTGGTGTAGATACCGCCCGCCTTGGTCTGCTGGGTATTTGCGGTGGCGGCGGGTATTCACTTGTTGCGGCTGAAACTGACAAGCGGTTTAAATCGATAGCCACCATCAGCATGTTTAATTCAGGCCTTGTGCGCCGCAACGGTATGCAGGATTCACAGCTGGATACTATCCAGCAGCGTCTTCAGCAGGCTTCCGATGCACGTGCTCAGGAAGCTGCCGGAGGAGAAGTGCTTTACTCCGGTGATGCCAACCTGACTGATGAACAGATTGCTAAATTACCTTTCGCCTTGTATCGCCAGGGCTACGAGTACTACTGGAAAACCCACGCGCACCCAAACTCCACGTTTAAATACACCACCAGTAGTCTTCTGGATTTGATGAGCTTTGACGTCACGGACCATATCAATCTCATTAATAAACCGCTGCTGATGATTGCCGGTACAAAAGCGGATACGCTCTATATGACTGAAGATGCGTTCGCGAAAGCCACCGGTACGAAGGACAAAGAACTCTTCCTGATCGATGGCGCTACCCATATCGAGACGTATTGGGTGCCCAAATACGTTGACCAGGCAATGCAAAAGTTAGACGTCTTCTTCGATAAGAATATTTAGTTAGCCTCTAATGAAGCCCCAGCCTTGCAGGCTGGGGTATGTCCATCAGCTGTCGCCACTTTCCGCTTGCGTGTTCACGCGATAGACCCAGATTAACGAAGTTGCGGTTAAAGATAATTACGCTGCTTAAATAGACGCTATGAATGGAATTCATAAGAGTGGTGGATGTGGGTTGGGGCGGCAGTGTGGCTTGTGTGTGAAGTGATAAGTGATTTCAAATCATAGATGGACGGGAACGGCGGGAGTATATTTTCTTCCATGTTCGGCAGCTACCTTTTAATCTGGCAGAAACAGCGGGCGCTGTGTCAGACTAAAAAAGCCCCGCGTCAATGCGGGGCTGATGTTTATTGCTTGTCTTTTTCTAGTGCATTACAAATGCGGAACAGAAATTCGTTATTTTTAAACGAAATCATTATCAGTTCAAATGAAATGCGAGTAATAACCAAAACAAGAATACTTAAACCACTGACGTTAAAATTACCGTTAAATGCAAATATAACAGCAGCAATAATATAAATAATAGTTAATACCCAGTAAACGGCGACGAGTATTTTTGGTGTTATTAAAGTACCAAACGTTGCAAACTCTTTAAAAGCCATAATCAATCCCTTTGAAATATTAAAAGTGCGGTCATCATACACCTACGCACACCACCTATAGCAAATGTTTTTTAAAGCATCATGTCTAGGATATAAACACATTTAAATTGATTCGTTAATTAAATATGACGGCAATCAGCAACGGCGGGTTAAACCCCCACAAAGTAACACTGCAATATTGTCACCGAATCCGGGCTTGCCATCACCTTTGATGCCAAGACGAGCGAGGGTTACGAGCTGTCGCGCGACGTGGCGGAAGCGGCACTGGAGACAGGTTATAAAATTGCTGACGGTATCGTAACGAATCAGCCTGAAATCAGTTTCGAGGGCATCGTCACAAGCGTTTATCAGACGGGGGTTGTCAGGGCGTCGGGTGTGGGATTCTGTCGCCGCTGCAGCCGCCGTGGCGAATATGCAGGCGATATGGGATAGCGGGGAATTCTTTTCGGCGTACAATCAGTAAAAACAGTAACGTTTGCATATACAAAAAAACGCGCCACCGGCGAAGAATAAATCCGGCGATGCAAGCGCGAGCGGGAAAGAATCATCGGGAAAAAATCGACCGAAACTATTTTACCTACAGGCGGGATCGGTATTTATCCGACATTCACACATGTTGACGTCCGAAAAAGTCGCACGCGCTGGCAGGGTCACTGATGGTCAGTAAATACATTCTGGAAAACTTACACTGTCACTTTTTTGGGTTCTCGGCGGCGTCGTATACAAAAACAAACAGGTCAGGCGGCGGCACGGTTACACACGCGCAGGTCATGCCAGGTGCAACGCTAAAATACGAACCGATAACCGGTGAATTATGTCTGACCGCTGCCAGTGTAGGTGGCAAGTGTGAATGCAAAACGATTTCAGACGATAAATAATTTGCCTGCATTGCCATTCGGGTGTATCTGATGCAGGACGGCGACGAGATTGTCATTTTACTGTGTGCCGGTTTCAAGGACCGGCAAAATAACGACCTGGACGCCGCCGAAAAATATCGGGCTGATTATCTGAGGAGTAAAAAACATGGCCGCGCATGACATCGAAAAAATGTGGGAAAACCTGCTTAAAGAGGACATCGGGTCACGTGTTCAGATTATCCAGGAGATCCACGAGTTAATCCTGGCCGGTGAAATCGAAGTCGCAAAAGGAATGCTACGCACGCTGATTAAGGTCACGTGCGGTTATCCAGCGATTTCTGACGAGGTCGGCAGGAATTCAAAATCAATTATGCGCATGTTGTCGCCGGATGTGGATCCGGGTGTCAAAGCGTTTATGGCTGTTGTCAGAGCTGCAGAACGCCAGTCAGAGAAAGCAGCGGCCCGGGCAAAAATCCATTAAGTCAGAAACCGTCACGACGAACCGGCCACAATGGCCGGTTTTTTTATGTCTGCGTGGTGTGCTACGTGAAATCGTGTGCAGGATTACTGGTGAAAATCTGCAGAATTCACGCAGCGTCACGACAGGGAAGGGATCAAACGGACAGGCACGATTCAGACTGCATTAACACGTCTTTTTTACATGTTCCTTTGCATTTAACATAATATACATTATGCGCACCAATGTGGAATAAGACAAAATCCAGCGCTTTATGGTCATCCTTGGTCTGGTTGTTGATAGACTCTGAACGCTATTTCTCCAGTGCGGCCCTCACATAGTTATGATGTCTGTCATTGTACGATTCACAGACAAATCCATGACCTCAAGTACGCTCTACAATACAAGCGCTATAACTTTTCGGGCTTTCTCAAAGTGATCCAGTTTCATTTCCATAATCCACCATTGGGCTACTTCCATGAGCAATTCAGGGTCATCATTCTTGTTGGCAAAAAAAGCATAAAATGAGACTCCCACATCGGGTCCTTTAGCTGCAATCTTGGCTTCACATACCTTCACTATCTTTGCTCGAATACTGTCTCTCATTTTCATCCTTGGCCTTCAGAATTAACCAATACAGAAATCTTTTGGATTCGATACAGAACATGCAGGGACAGCCGATGATTTGCCGGCAACGCTGGATGCGGAAACTCTTCCACTTTTTTCATACCAAGCCGTTTCATTAAGTGTTCTGAAGGTTTGTTGAGTACCGATGTAAACGATACGACTTCATCCAGCATCAGAACCGTAAAAGCATATTGCAGACAGGCTTCAGCAGCCTCCATGGCTAACCCTTGATGCCAGTACGTTTTGCTGAGACGCCAGCCTATTTCGGTACAGGGAGAAAATGGAAATTTATCAGGCTGCGGGTGCAGACCGACACAGCCAACAAATTCATGCGTTTCTTTGGATTCAACGGCCCAAAAACCCCAGCCGCGTTGTTCTATTCCGTCCCTGAATCTCTCTGCCAGACTGTCGCTCTCCTGTCTCGTCATCGGTGCCGGAAAAAAGCGCATCACATCTGGGTCAGCATTCAGATCGGCAAAGGCTGCCATATCTGTTTTTCCCCACTGCCTTAAAATGAGCCTTGATGTTTCAATCATATTGCATTCCTTACCATTATGTTTACATCATCACTCAGCGTTATTCTACGCGCTAGACACTTTTCTGCGCCCTTCCCGCTTCAGCAAATACAGCCATAATGTCGTACGCTTAACGTGAAGATTGAATACGATCTCATCTTACACAGGAGATAGCTACATGGCCGACTGGAACCCTGCACTTTATCTGCAATATGGCAGCGAACGCTCAAGACCCGCAGCAGAATTATTGAGCAGAGTAGCGTTAGAAAATGTTCGTTCAGTCGCCGATCTGGGGTGCGGTCCGGGAAATAGCACGTCATTACTGTATCAACGATGGCCTTCGGCCAACATAACAGGCGTGGACTCTTCGCCAAATATGCTCAACGAGGCGCGTGCAACCTTACCGAACTGTCATTTTGTTGAAACAGATATCAGCGAGTTCCGGGCGGAGCAACCTCTTGATCTGCTTTATGCGAATGCTTCATTACAGTGGGTACCCGATCACTACGAATTATTCCCATATCTTGTCTCGCAGTTACACCGTAACGGCGTACTTGCTGTGCAAATGCCGGATAACTGGCTGGAGCCGACACATATTTTAATGCGTGAAGTCGCCTATGAGCAGGATTATCCCGATCGCGGTCGTTCGCCTCTTCCCGGCGTGCATGCTTATTATGATATTTTGACTGAAGCGGGATGTGACGTTGATATTTGGCGCACGACCTATTACCACATTATGGATTCACATCAGTCGATTATCGACTGGGTCAGTGCGACAGGCTTACGTCCTTGGTTGCAAGATCTGAGCGAAAGTGAGCAACGAAAGTATCTGGCTCGATACCATGAACTTCTACAGGAGCAATATCCGCTGCAGGAAAATGGCAAAATCCTGCTGGCATTCCCACGCTTGTTTATTGTTGCCAGACGCGATTTTTAATCCCCTTATACCTGCATTGGCCTTTCATTGTAGAGGCTAATGTAGGTAAATAGAAATAGTATTTAGTTGGTATTATTTTATTTCGAAAAGTGACTATTCAACAATTACTCTTCGGTGAATTTGATATTATCATAAATTGGGCACCCCGCTTTCCATGCTTCCAATTGTGTTGCATTATTACCAGTCGGCCTTGATAACATCCAACGGGCCATAAGCTGGTCCAGTTGATTGTTTGTTTTCACGTCCTTTCTGGTATTGCTGCTTTTTTCTGGTTTTCTTACCGATTTCGGGGACGTTGCTACCTTGAGAATTCGTACGGCAAGTTGACAACAACCGCCCTGTACTGGGATTTTACGCATTTCAAATGTGATATCATCATACCCATGTCGATGACAAATATAGCTAAGTATGCCACTGGAACGTCTCAAATCTATCTGAAACGCCTGGCTAATATCATCCCGAGTAAACTCAGTTTTACGCAGAAAACCCCACCAGGCTACCGCCCTGTAAAGCGACATATCACCAAGATGGCGGATCTCGTCTGGAATATGAAAATGACCATGGTGTTTTTGTTGGGACTGTTCACCTGCCCTATTTGACTGATTTATCATAAAATTAACCTGTTTATTCACTATTCATAAAGAGAGGATAAGCAACGTCAAATGCTTTATTGTAAAAAGCGGGAATGAAATATATCTCATGGGTTAATGCAGTGTTGATTTTAAGATGATCAATAAAGAGATATTAGCGATTCGACAAGCCATTACTTTTTTACATGATAGTACGCAGGAATCAATTGATCTTAACCACTGTCTTTTAGTTAGATGAAATAACCTTGTAACACGCCTGTCGGTATATTTTCACACCGTAAGATTATTATGCGATTTGTGAATTAACACTTTTGGTTAATACATTTTCCGCGTGCGAATGGTAGTGGCAAAATAAACACCCCGCATCCTGATTTAGGATGCGGGGTGTTGTCAGAATAACACCTTCACACCGAACATTGCCTGAGAATCACTGTAACCACTGTCGCCAATTTGTTGACCTACGTTTCCCCAAAGGTGCAGACGCGTATTTACTTTCGCTTCAACACCTGCTCTGAGTTCAGCGATATTTTTTGCGCCATCAACGTCACCCTGTATTTCATTCATTGATATCGAATAATTTCGGGAATTATGAAGCCAGTTAGTTTCAATAAATGGCTGAAAAAGCCGTTCTTTTCCTTCATCGCGTTGGTTATAGCCTCGCAAATACGCTTTAACCCCCAACCGGCTTTGCAGATTCCCTTTGCCTTTATCTCGGATCACGGTGCCGTTTGCCTCCTGATGATCGTCAGACGATACGTCCATCCAGGTCAACTGAACCTGGGGTTGTAGCCAGTAACTCAGGCGTGCCGTCTCCTTCAACTTAAAGGCATATCCTGCTTCAAGCGAGGCGGTCACCCCCCGTGAACGATATTTCTCTGTCGCCAGTTGTTCACCGCGAACGGTGTTATCAAACCAGTTATAAAGCATCCAGCTGTCAAGATATCCCCCGCTTTTCTCCACATTGTTGGCATACCAGGTTGCGTACAATCCGGCGCTGTAACCTGATATCGAACCGTCAGCGCGGTAATGGCTGACGTCTGACCGCGTATTACTTTGGCTGTTTGCGTAGCCGAACATGACGCCCAGATGCCAGCGCTCAACCTCGTCTGAACTCCATTGTGCGACATCACCACCTATTTGCAGAACATAACGGTTACTTTGCGTCTTCAGCTGCCCGCTACTATCACGAAACCGGGTATGCCCACCGACGTTGCGTAACCACATGCTGGTCACGTCTGACTCACCCGTTATGGGGTCAATATAGTGACTTTCGCCCAGGCGATCGTGCAAACGTGTCGTAAACAGCGTATTTCCCGCCGATTTATTCGCAAGGTAGGCGCCTAATTCAGGGCGTAAAACCGAATCGTGAGATGCGGGTTCTTCTTGTTGGACAGGTAACACCGGTGTGTCGGGATCAATAGCCGGTTCTTCTGGGTCACGTATCGGTTCTTCTGGATCGCGTATCGGTTCTTCAGAAGGAGTCCACGTATTGGTCAAATACCAATGATTCGAATCAGGAATGAGTGCGGAATCATCCGTATTATTTCCCCGCAGTAGTGCGTAATCATAGGCGCCCGCGGTCAAACGGCCAACTGCAACAAACTCACCACCTGACTCGCCGTCCACCCGCACTACCCGTGCACCATTGAGATTACTGACTGTCTGGCTGCCCAGTGCCTGCAAAGCGACACGGGTGGTCCCTGATGTATTCCCCATCACATGAAGTTGGTTCACCACCGCTTTGTGTTGCACGGCATCTTCTGTTGTATTGAGGATAAGAAGACCGTTGTTGCTGCTGTAATTACCGCTAACGGTCAGGATACTATTGGAACGTTTTAGTGCCTCGTCCGTTCCCGGCTGGCCAAAACTGAGCATACCGTCGAGCGACAGCGAGCGGATAGTCTGACTAAAACCATTCAGATCGACAGTCGCCGTCTCATTCACAGTGAAATCTGAGTTGCGGCTAAAGGCATCCGTGCTGCCAGCCCGCAGCGTACCGTTGCGTAGCGACGTGGTGCCCGTGTAGGCATTATTTCCCGATAATAATGTCGTTCCCGGACCATTATGATTGACCTGACCACGTCCGGTTATATCTGCTGCGAGTGAAAAATCGTCACTGTTATGATTAAAATTCAGTTGAACGGTGCTGGTATTGTCGGCAGTATCGCCAAGATAGATCCACGGAACGTTAATGACGCCAGCGCGCTGCGCGACGTCCCCCTCTTCAGACCCTACGTTGACAATGCCTGTACTTCCCTTACCGACGCCTAACCATAAATATTTCCCAGATTTTACCGTGCCACCATTACTCACGGTTAGCACGCCGCGTGCATCATTGTTGCCGGTTCCGTATCCCCCTAACAAAATCGGCTTAGCGATATCCAGTAACGAATCCTCACCATCAACCCTGACGGCACCGTTACCAAACAAGTTATTGCGATCTGTTTTACCAACATAGCCGATATTCATGTGTTCGGTTGCGACCAGCTGCCCACCATTAAGAATATCGAGCTTACCAGTGTCCTGATCGCCCACCACGACCCAGTTCGTTTTAACAGTAGATCCCGTTCCGTCAATCATGACGCTGCCGTAGGCGCCGGCATAAAATTCGCCGATGCGGAGTTCATTAATTCCGCTTATTTGGCTGCCAAGCTCCACCAATAAGCGGCCACTGCCGCTGTTAGTCCCTAAAACGAGATCTCCCCCTCTCAGTATCCAGATTGCCCCATTGGTCAGGGTCACAATGCCGGCACTTCCCCGACCAATTGAGCCTGTAAGCGAAGAAATTTGGCGCCCATCAATGACCAACGCACCTGCAGAATCTTTACCAACAATCAGGCCACGAAAAGTATTCCAGACGTCGTCAGTATTTTCAGTATTTGATAACAGAACACTGGCGTTATTATTAATGATCGCATCACTGGTGGCATTGGCGGGTGTATACGGTTGGGCCGCCAATAATATGCGGCTGGCTTGCAGTGTAGTTTTACTTTTATTTTCCGTGCATAACGCGGCTGATTCACGTTCACATAGCCGTTCTTCTGCGATGGCGTCTACAGGTACCAGCAGACCTGTTGACGCTAACAGCAGTCCGGGAATAATCGCTAATCGGCCGGGGCGTTTTGCAGGCATTAGCTGAAAGTTTTTCATAGATAATCCTCCTGATTATCGTGCGTACATCCTTTTAAAGCGTCAGCAGGTTAATCCCCCTGACGACATGGATTTTTTATACGAACGCCATGATTACACTTTCAACGGTTTTATCGAGACAATGATCTATTCTGTGAATGGCCTTACGCTCCGCGGAGATAAATAAGCCTTCGTATTGACAATCACAGGTTGTCGTTCATTTAATGGTCTGTTTTATCTTTACACCGGGTATCGCATATGCGTGCCATCGCTTTTTTAAGATGTGCTTCTAGTGGCGAGGCTTGTCATCTGCTAGTGTCAGATAACGTTTCGCTGAAGAGAGTCGTCGTGTCTAAAATCTATTCTGGCGGTTGCCTGTGTGGTTCGGTACGCTTTACCGCAACGAATCCCAACAACTCACATTCCTGCTCCTGTGATATTTGCCGCAGACATACGGGTGCGCCCACCGTAGTGTGGATTGAATTTAACGCTGAAAACGTAGAATGGACGGGCATTGCGGGTCAACCTGCTACCTGGCGATCATCAGAAATATCCAGCCGAGCCTTTTGCCCACAGTGTGGTAGTTCCGTGGGCGCCATCGATGACGCCCCGATTATTGCCCTGTTAGCCGGGGGATTTGACGATCCCGATGATGAGAATCTGGCGCCACAGTTTCACTCTTTTTCCGATATGATGCCGGTATGGTGGCAAAAAGGACATGGCGAAAATTGATTCGGTTATGTCAGTTGATAGTGCTTATCGGGCATATGTTTAGCAGGTACATTCGTTTCATCGTTCATTTGCAGCAAATCAATTTCAATCGCATTACAAATCGCATCCAGCGGCAAGTCGTTATTTTCCGTGCCGAACGGGTCTTCAAGCTCTTCTGCCAACGTGTCGAGAGAAATGAACGTATATGAAATCAGCACGGAAATGAACGGCGTCATATAGTGCAGATCGACCACCAATGCGAATGGCAGCATGATACAAAACAGATAGACCGTGCGATGCAGGATCAAGGTATAGGCAAATGGCACCGGTGTATTAGCAATCCGCTCACAACCTGCAAGTACCGCCGACATATCATTTAATCTATTGTTTAAACTGTGAAATAATATGTCAGATAGCTCGCCATTACGCCTGCGTACGGCTAACCACTCCCCCATCAACAGCAGAATACGGTTGGCCGGTGATTGGCAGGCAAAGACAGTTTGCAAATCTGCGGCACTGAGATATTTCGCTAATGGTTCCGCCTGCGGGTTACGACGCAGGGTCATGCGTAAACAGTGGGCAAAGGCGATTTGCAGACGTACAAACTGCCCCAGCTCGACGTCGTCCGGTAATGTGTTTTTTACCTCACGCAGTAGCGAACGGGAGGCAATCATTAATTGTCCCCACAGGTGTCGAGCTTCAACGTAGCGCGAGTAACAGGCATTGTTGCGAAAGCCTAAAAAGATAGCAATGGCGACGCCCAGGATGCTGAATGGCGCCAGGGTAAATTTGATACCCAGCATCGTATACCATGGCAGCATGATGATAACGGCAATGGAAAGCAGAAAATTCAGCAGCAGGCGCGAGAAAATCTTCGATAACACTGAACCATGCCAGACGAATATCAGACGCAGCCAGTGTTGTTGAGGTCGAACAATCATAGTTATCTTCGGAAAATGTGAAAGCCGCGCCATTAAACGTGATCGCGATCAATGTTGCAAGCACCTCACCGCACTAAATCCCGCCTTTTTACCTGTCTGAACAAATGAGGCGCTACAGTCTCAGACGGTAACTGTATTTAAGAAGCACACTGTATGTTGTAACTAATAAACAGGTATAAAAAACCCGGCCTAAACCGGGTAATTATGTGACTATTTTAGCACAGTGGCTTCACGGCTTCGCGCATACCGTTGGACAGAATGGCGTCCAGATCGGCAGAAACCTGTTCAACCAGACCGGGAACCTGCGTCAGATCCTGCTCCCAGTGCTCGTTGACCGCCAGTACCGAGTGGACCAACGCTTGCGTGCTTATTTGACGATCGTGGTGCTGACTCCATAGCAGCTGGAAGCGCTCAATCCAGTGGGCATCATCCTGAACAGGATAAGACTCACCGTTACGCTCGCCACGATAGAAAGCAATCAACGCCGCCAGCGCAAACGTCAGACGCGCCGGCAATTGACCATTGGCCTGCTGCCCTGCCAGCAACTGCGGCAAAATACGCGTGCGGAATTTGGTCATTCCGTTCAGGGCAATCGACAACAGCTGATGCTTGATGTACGGGTTGCAGAAACGTCCGGTCACCGCGCTGGCGAATGATGCCAGCTCATCACGCGGTAAATCGAGCACCGGAATGATCTCTTCGTAAATGGCTTTTTCGACAAAAGCGCAAATCTCTGCGTCATTCATCGCCTCACCCACCGTGTCTAGCCCTGCCTGGTAGGCTACCGGTACCAGCGCGGTGTGCGCACCGTTAAGGATGGCAACTTTACGCTCTTTGTACGGCTTAATGTCATCAACAATCAGTACATTCAGCGGATATTTGTCCAGACGTAGTTCAGTCGCTAATGACTTCGGCCCCTGAATCACAAACAGGTAGAAGTGCTCTGCAGTATCGAGGAAAGCATCGTGATAACCCAGCTCGGCTTCCAGCGTGGCCACTTCGTCACGCGGGTAACCGGTAACGATGCGGTCCACCAGCGTAGAACAAAATGCGTTAGCCTTGTCCAGCCACTGCACGAACGCGTCCGGCAACGCCCACTCCTGCGCATAACGCAGCACCAGTTCACGCAGCGCATCGCCGTTGTAATCAATCAGTTCGCAAGGAATGATTATCCAGCCTTTATCCAGCGCGCCGTCAAAATGGCTGTAACGCTCAAACAGCAGGCGGGTCAACTTGGCCGGATAGCTTACCGCAGGCGCATCGTCGAACTTGTCGCCCGCGTGATAACTGATCCCGGCTTCCGTTGTATTGGAGAAAACAAAACGCATATCAGGGTTATGCGCCAGTTTCAGGAACTCATCGTATTCGCTATAGACGCTGATTTCACGGTTAACCGAGCGAATTAAACGCGCGTCGCTGACGGCTTCGCCCTTTTCATTCAGACCACGAATGATGGTGGTATAGAGACCATCCTGCGTGCTCAGTGATGGCGGAAATGTACTTTCGATAGGACGAACAATGACCACACCAGAATTCAGATCGGTATGTTCATTCAGTAAATCAACTTGCCAGTCAACAAAGGCGCGCAGGAAGTTTCCTTCACCAAACTGAATGATGCGTTCAGGATAGTGAGCACCGGGAAAATCGCGACGATTTAGTGTTTGCACAATGGGTTCCCTTTTTGATTAGTCATACAACCTGATTGAATTGGTCCAATAGGTTAGCAAACTTTAATACCTTGAAACCCTGTTTTGATCAATCCCTGGTAACAAATTACAATGATTTATAGAAAAGTGTGGTGCCCGTCAGCGTTCCGTCCGGCATTTGGGCGTAGTTGGGGATCATGCCCGCTTTTTGCCAGCCGCAATTGTGGTAGAACAACTCCGCAGCGCTACCGGTGGCCGTGTCGAGCACCAGCGTAGTTTTATGCTGTTGACGCGCACACGTTTCCAGCGCGTTCATCAATTCCCGGGCGATACCCGTTCGTCGTGCAGACGGATGCACCAGTAATTTGGCGACGTCGGCACGATGCGGTTGGTTTTCAGGTTGATCGACAATAAGCTGGACGGTTCCCACCAGGATACCCTGCGTGTTTTCAGCCGCCAGCACAATTCTCTCGCCACGGGCAACGCTTTGCGCAACGCCCGTCCAGAATGGCAGTGACTTATCGCGATTGAAGGGGTGTATAAAACTTACAGATGCACCGTCATTCACGCACTGTTCAAGAACGTCACAAAGCTCGTCGATTCTCGACACAATCTGTTGTGCGCTCAGCACGATGCAGGGGGTACCAGTGGCCATTTTTTTCTCCTCAGATAGTCCCCATGATAGTGCGTTTAACTTTTTCGCAACACAAGGGGTCTTATCATAGGATTATGTTATCTATGGCTGGTTCATTTGCCGCACTAACCAGTGATAAATTACCGTGACAACGTAACGTTGCTGTTCTGCACTTAGCGCCTGCCCTTGAGGAATATCATGCCATTTTGCCAGACAGCCGCGACAGCAGGTTGCCGTCGCATGCTGGGCAATAAATACCGGATGCCCGCGCATCGGCGTCTGCTTACCGTCGTTGGCCGGGAATGCAGGCGCCAGGCGTTTGGCAATAAAATCGGCGGCATGTTGCTCAATCACCGGCGCGCCTTTCTCCATACAATAGCGTCGTTCTTTGTCACCAAGGCGAAACCGTGAACGAAAGGTCGATTTCGCCAGTCGGGAAAACAGCGGTTCGAGCGAGTTCATCAGTAAACCGAACGCCCCATCTGTTGGGTTAACTGTTCCAGCACCGCAATACCTGCCAGTGAATTCCCTGCCGGATCCAGTTCCGGGCTCCAGACCGCTATCGCCATTTCATGCGGCACGATCGCCACGATACCCCCCCCCACCCCGGATTTTGCCGGCAGCCCCACTCGCCACGCAAATTCACCGGCGTTCTGGTACATACCACTGGTCGCCATCAGCGCATTAATTTGTCGGGCCTGCATCGGCGTGACCACCGGTTCATTGAGATGAAAGGCATGCCCCTGATTAGCCAGAAAGACAAAGGTACGCGCCAGCTCCACGCAGCTCATTTTCAGCGCACAGTAGTGGAAATAGTTTTGCAGAACGGTGGCAACATCATGTTGAAAATTGCCAAAGGATTTCATCAGCCAGGCAATGGCCGCATTACGTGCCGAATGCTCAAACTCAGAGCGGGCAACTGTCGCATCATAGGCGATATCCGGCACACCGCTTAGCGCCCGTACGACTTCGAGCATGCGTTGACGTGGCGCACTCAGACGCCCCTGCAGCATGTCGCAAACCACTAGCGCCCCGGCATTAATAAACGGGTTGCGCGGTATTCCTTGCTCCATTTCCAGCTGTACCAGAGAGTTAAACGGATGTCCTGACGGATCTTTGCCTACTCGCTGCCAGATCTCATCTTCCTGATAATGACGCATCGCCACCACCAGACTGAGCACCTTCGAGATCGACTGAATTGAAAAACGTTCTTGCGCATCACCCGCCTGATAGTGCTGACCATCAACGGTACAAATGGCAATACCCAGTTTGGAACCATCAACGGAGGCTAATGCGGGGATGTAGTCAGCGACCTTCCCCTGACCAATCAGCGGGCGAACCTGCTGCACAATGGTTTCTAAGATTGAATTGTCCATGGCCCTGGCCACAACATGCTCCTTGCTCGCAGGTCTGAAAGGCCTGCGAGTATAACAGAGCTGAATGCACCGCGTCAGGATGCAGATGATATGCGTGGACGGGTGTCCCGTGTGGAGACACCCTGAAGATTAGATACGGTTTTTCCAGACGGTCTGCACGTTACAAAACTCATGCAGGCCAAAGTGCGAAAGCTCCCGACCAAAACCGCTTTTCTTCACCCCGCCAAACGCAACGCGGGCATCACTGGCACTATAACCATTGATAAATACCCCGCCACATTCCAGGCGTGCAGCCATATTCTGCGCCAGCGTCTCATCAGCGGTGAAAATCGTTGCCGACAAGCCAAAATCACTCTCATTCGCCAGTACTAACGCATGCTCTGCGTTCTTCGCAACGGTAATTGCTGCTACCGGGCCGAACAATTCCTGGCGGAAAGCGGTCATCTCAGGTGTCACGTCACCAAGAACCGTGATGGCATAGTAGTTACCTTTTCCGGCAATTTTTTCGCCACCGAGTAACAACGTCGCCCCTTGAGCCATCGAAGCCTCAACCTGCTGATGCAGTTCATCACGCAGATCAACGCGTGCCATTGGGCCGAGATCGTTTTCCTCATTCAGAGGATCGCCCATTTTTAGCGCACTGGCCGTCGCAACAAAACGCTGAGTAAATTCTGCCGCAATCCCTTCCTCAACAATAAAACGTTTCGCTGCCGCACAAACCTGCCCGGTATTCTGATAACGACCGGCGACTGCCGCCTTCACGGCCAGATCGAGGTCAGCATCGTTAAGGACAATGAACGGATCGGATCCACCCAGTTCAAGCACGCATTTCTTCAGCGCCGCCCCCGCCTGAGCACCAATTGCCGCCCCGGCTCGCACACTTCCCGTTACCGTAACGGCGGCAATACGCGGATCATTGATCATCTGGCTAACGCCCGAGTTATCGGCATTCACCCAGCCATATACCCCCTGCGGGATACCGGCATCAGCAAACGCCTGCGCAATAATACCGGCACACCCGGTTACATTCGGTGCATGCTTTAACAGGTAACCATTCCCGGCCAATAAAATAGGCACTGCACCGCGCATGACCTGCCACAGCGGGAAGTTCCACGGCATAACGGCCAGAATAGTGCCCAAAGGACGATATTCGATCACCGCCTGGTTATTCTCCACCTGTGTTGGTTCAGGATTAAGCATCAAAGGCCCATGCTCTGCATACCAGTCACACAGCGCCGCGGATTTCGCCACTTCTGCACGAGCCTGTTTTATCGGTTTCCCCATTTCCCGTGAGATACACTGCGCCATCTCTTCCGCACGCTGGCGCAGAGCGTGCCCAACCTTGCGCAGCATCTGCGCCCGATGCGCCACGGTGGTGTGTTTCCATTCATTAAATCCACTGGCGGCCAGATCAAGCGCATGGGCAATCTCATCCCGACTAGCCCACGGCATCGCCGTTAACCTTTCGCCGTTCACAGGATTGACGGAAATCGCATGTGTTGCTGATGTGATGGTCATAGCTGTCTCTCTTTTTGCAGGGTATGGTCATATCATGAGCGTATTTACTCTTTCTGAAAAATGAATAATATTAACTACACCATTCACGAATAGAGAAAAATAATGGATCTGACGCAACTGGAAATGTTCAATGCGGTGGCGGAAACCGGCAGCATTACGCAGGCCGCTGCGAAGGTACATCGTGTGCCGTCCAATCTCACCACGCGTATTCGCCAGCTTGAAGCCGACCTTGGCGTCGATCTGTTTATTCGTGAAAACCAGCGCCTGCGACTTTCCCCGTCCGGGCACAATTTTTTGCGCTATAGCCAGCGGATCCTTGCCCTGGTAGAGGAAGCACGTATGGTCGTTGCTGGCGATGAGCCGCAGGGACTGTTCTCTCTCGGTTCGCTGGAAAGCACCGCTGCCGTACGCATTCCCGCGACGCTGGCTGAATATAATCGACGCTACCCTAAAATCCAGTTTGCGTTGGCTACAGGGCCTTCAGGCACCATGCTGGACGGTGTACTGGAGGGGACGCTGAGCGCCGCCTTTGTCGATGGCCCGATCACCCACCCGGGACTGGAAGGCATGCCGGTCTACCTTGAGGAGATGATGATCGTTACCCCTCACGGACACGCCCCCATACAGCGGGCCAGCGACGTTAACGGCTGCAGTATTTATGCCTTTCGCGCGAACTGCTCTTACCGCCGCCATTTTGAAAGCTGGTTTCACGCCGATCGCGCAATGCCGGGCACCATCCATGAAATGGAGTCGTATCACGGAATGCTCGCCTGCGTGATTGCCGGGGCGGGAATTGCGCTGATTCCGCGATCGATGCTGGAAAGTATGCCGGGACACCATCAAGTTAACGCCTGGCCGTTGAGTGAAAACTGGCGTTGGCTCAATACATGGCTGGTCTGGCGTCGGGGAGCGATGACGCGACAGCTGGAAGCATTTATTGAGGTGTTGAACCCCCAACTGGTGCAGAATGCAGATTAGCTGACGCCGGGTGACGCAAGTTCACCCGGCCCTACCTTCCAGGCATCAGGCATAAAAATGTGATTTGAATCACGAAATGATTGTATTTTCACCAGTAACCGTTTTAAGATCGTGACCTCACCTTTTCGCAGCTAATCCAATTTATTTGATATGACAACACACACTGTTTCCCGCAAGGTCGCGTGGCTACGGGTCGTTACGCTGGCTATTGCCGCTTTTATTTTCAATACCACGGAGTTTGTTCCCGTCGGTTTGCTCTCCGACATCGCGCAAAGCTTTAATATGCAAACAGCGCAGGTCGGGATCATGCTGACCATCTATGCCTGGGTCGTTGCCCTGATGTCACTGCCGTTTATGCTGCTTACCAGTCAGGTGGAGCGACGCAAACTTCTGATTTGCCTTTTCGCGCTGTTTATCGCCAGTCATGTGCTCTCTTTCCTGGCATGGAACTTTACCGTGCTGGTCATTAGCCGTATTGGTATTGCCTTCGCACACGCCATTTTCTGGTCGATTACCGCGTCATTAGCGATTCGCATGGCACCCGCCGGCAAACGTGCGCAGGCGTTGAGCCTGATTGCTACCGGGACCGCGCTGGCGATGGTGCTGGGTCTGCCTATTGGCCGTATCGTCGGCCAGTATTTTGGCTGGCGCACAACCTTCTTCGCTATCGGCGTCGCCGCATTAGTCACCTTGCTCTGTCTGATTAAACTGCTGCCAAAACTACCCAGTGAGCATTCAGGCTCGCTAAAAAGCCTGCCGCTGCTGTTTCGCCGTCCGGCGCTGATGAGCATTTATTTACTGACGGTCATTGTGGTCACCGCGCACTACACGGCTTACAGCTATATAGAACCCTTTGTTCAGACCGTTGCCGGACTGAGTGCCAATTTTGCGACCGTGTTGTTACTGGTTCTGGGTGCGGCGGGCATTATCGGCAGCCTCATCTTTGGCAAGCTGGGTAATCAGCATGCATCCGGGCTGATAAGTGCGGCTATCGCGTTACTGACGGTGTGCCTGGTGCTGCTATTACCAGCCGCTGACAGCGAGATGCACCTCGCCATACTGAGTATTTTCTGGGGTGTGGCCATTATGGTGATAGGTCTGGGGATGCAGGTGAAAGTGCTTGCGCTGGCACCCGATGCTACCGACGTCGCCATGGCGCTGTTTTCCGGGATCTTTAATCTGGGTATCGGCGCGGGCGCACTGGTGGGAAATCAGGTCAGTTTGCACTGGTCGATGTCCACAATCGGTTACATCGGTGCGATACCCGCACTGGCTGCGCTGATATGGTCCGTGATTATCTTTCGCAAGTGGCCGGTCGCGCTGGAAGAACAGCCTAACTAGCCATAAAAAAGGGTCCGGTAGACTATACCGGACCCTTTTTTTAAGCGTAGGTTTTATGCGTAGGTTTTGATAATTTCCAGTACGCCATTAATAATAAACTGCACGCCCATACACACCAGCAAAAAGCCCATCAGACGGGAAATCGCTTCAATGCCCCCTTTGCCGACCAGACGCATAATTCCGCCTGAACTGCGCAGGCAGCCCCACAGAATGACCCCGATCACCGCAAAAATGATCGGTGGAGCGACCATAATAACCCAGTCCGGAAACTCAGAGCCTTGACGTACGGTCGAGGCCGAACTGATGATCATCGCAATGGTACCCGGACCGGCAGTACTGGGCATTGCCAGCGGCACGAAGGCAATATTGGCCGTCGGTTCGTCTACAAGTTCTTCTGACTTACTTCTCGCTTCCGGAGAGTCGTGCGCCTTCTGCTGCGGGAACAGCATCCGAAAGCCGATAAACGCAACGATTAACCCACCCGCAATACGCAATCCGGGAATCGAAATCCCGAAGGTATTCATCACCACCTGCCCGGCATAGTACGCCACCATCATGATGGCAAACACGTAGACAGACGCCATTAATGACTGACGGTTACGCTCTGCGCTGTTCATATTGCCGGCAAGGCCGAGGAACAACGCCACGGTGGTTAACGGGTTCGCCAACGGTAACAGGACTACCAGTCCCAGACCTATGGCCTTAAACAAATCCATCATAATTCATCTTTCCTGTGCGTTAATCGTCAACGGCAAGTATACGGTGAAAACACCCGTTTAAGCCATTTTCGCGATGTAAGGATTCATTTTTCTCCTCTACGCATAAGCCTGTGAAATCAAAATATTGAAACGAACGTTCGGTTAGCCAGGTGCTGACGTTTTAGCAAAACGTGGCATTTGCCGACCCATTCATTTGACTTATATTTGCCTAAGCAATAATATCAGCCGTGACTAACTACTTGCCAGGGCAACCATTGTGAAAAACACCAGTGATCTGTTCAACGAAATCATCCCACTGGGCCGTTTGATCTATATGGTTAATCAGAAAAAAGATCGTTTGCTAAACGACTACCTGTCACCGCTGGATATCACGGCATCGCAGTTTAAGGTGCTTTGCTCCATCCGCTGCGCGGTGTGCATCACCCCTGTTGAATTGAAAAAAGTGCTGTCTGTCGATCTTGGTGCGCTGACGCGTATGCTCGACAGACTGGCCTGTAAAGGCTGGATTGAAAGACTTCCTAATCCACATGACAAACGCGGCGTGCTGGTGAAACTCACCGAGCATGGCGCGACAATTTGTGAGCAGTGCCATCAATTAGTCGGGCAAGACCTGCACCAGGAACTAACAAAAAACTTAACGGCGGACGAAGTGGCAACACTTGAGCATTTGCTTAAGAAAATCCTGCCGTAAACAGAAAGAGGTATGACGATGTCCAGACGCAATACTGACACAATCACTATTCATAGCATTTTGGACTGGATCGAGAATAACCTTGAATCACCGCTGTCACTGGAAAAGGTGTCAGAGCGTTCAGGTTACTCCAAATGGCACCTGCAACGGATGTTTAAAAAAGAAACCGGCCATTCATTAGGTCAATACATCCGCAGCCGCAAAATGACTGAAATAGCGCAAAAATTAAAAGAAAGTAACGAACCGATCCTCTACCTGGCGGAGCGTTATGGCTTTGAGTCTCAGCAGACGCTGACCCGGACCTTCAAAAACTATTTTGATGTGCCACCCCATAAGTACCGTATGACAAATATGCACGGCGAATCCCGGTATTTGCATCCGCTGAATCAATGTAACTGCTAATCGCCTGATAAAGACGTAACCGAGGAAATCATGAAACTTCTGTCATCTGCAATGCTGGCCCTGCTGCTTGTTGTTTCGGGCCAGAGCATGGCGGAACAAACCGCGCAGCCCATAACACCCAATAATCGCGACGCAATAATTATGCCTCCTACGCAGGAACAGTCCCCGTTTGATTTTAATCATATGGGTGCCGGCAGCGACAAGTCCGACGAACTGGGTGTGCCTTATTACAACATGCGCAGTTTATAAGTCATGATGCCCCGCCACGGCGGGGCTACTGTTATCCCCTCGCCTGAGCGGTCCTGCGCAAACGAAAACCAAACACGTTGATGTACAGCCCCGCCATAATCAACAGCGCGCCGATAAGTTGCAGCCCACTTAGCGTTTCATCCAGTAACACTGCCGCACTCGCCAGCCCAACCACTGGCACGAGTAAAGACAGCGGGGCCACGCGCCAGGTCTCATAGCGTCCCAGCAACGTACCCCATATGCCGTACCCCACAATCGTCGCCACAAATGCCAGATAGACCAGTGAGAGAATAGTCGTCATATCAATAGCAATAAGGCTGTGTACGATGAGACCTGGGCCATCAAGGACGAGCGATGCCAGAAAGAACGGTAAAATAGGGATCAAGGCACTCCACACCACCAGCGACATCACTGGCGGGCGGGATTCATGTTGCATAATTTTCTTGTTGAAGATATTGCCGCAGGCCCAACTCAGCGCTGCCGCCAGCGTCAGCATAAAGCCGAGCATCGTCACGTGCTGTCCATTCAGGCTGGCTTCGATCAACACCAGCACGCCAAACACTGCCAGCGCGATACCGACCCGTTGCTTGCCCTGTAAACGCTCACCAAAAGCGAATGCGCCCAGCACAATGGTGAAAAATGCCTGCGCCTGCAATACCAGTGACGCCAGTCCAGCGGGCATGCCAAATTTTATGGCGCTGAACAGAAACGCGAACTGGCCAAAGCTGATGGTCAGGCCATAACCGAGCAGCAATGAGAGAGGGATTTTCGGGCGGGGAACAAAGAAAATAGCCGGAAATGCCACCAGTAGGAAACGTAGCCCTGCCAGCATCAGCGGCGGCATATTGTGCAGGCCCACTTTGATGACGACAAAATTTAGCCCCCATACCACCACGACCAGTAGTGCTAACAACCCGTCTTTACGTGACATTCACCCGCCCCTGAAATTATTAAATTTTTGTAAACAAGTTAAAGTAGCGGAAATCGTTGCCGGGTAACAGATCATTAATACAGGTAGGTATAACTGGGCATTTTCAGACAACTTTTTGAGTGTACATCACACTTTTGCCGTGCTATTTCTGTCTGAAATTTAATAAAAACATAACAACATGCATTGTCGGGCAAGAAAATGAATACCACTCTGAGAAGATCCACCCTCGCTTTACTCGCCTCCTCACTATTACTGACGATTGGGCGGGGTGCCACGCTCCCGTTTATGACCATCTATCTCAACCGACAGTACGGCCTGAGCGTCGATCTGATTGGTTACGCCATGACGGTCGCCCTGACTATTGGCGTTATCTTCAGCCTGGGCTTCGGTATTCTGGCCGATAAGTTCGATAAAAAACGCTATATGCTGCTGGCGATTACCGGTTTTGCGTCTGGCTTTATCGCGATCCCTCTGGTGCATAATGTTATCGTAGTGGTGTTGCTTTTTGCCCTGATCAACTGCGCCTACTCCGTCTTTGCCACCGTGCTGAAAGCCTGGTTTGCCGATAACCTCTCTGCCACCAACAAGACCAAAATTTTCTCACTTAACTATACAGTACTCAACATTGGCTGGACCGTGGGTCCGCCGCTCGGCACGCTGCTGGTGATGCAAAGTATCAACCTGCCGTTCTGGCTGGCAGCGCTTTGCTCAGCCTTCCCGTTGGTATTTATCCAGACGTGGGTGAAACGTTCAGAAGTGCCATCCGAGGGACTGAACGTATCCGTCTGGTCCCCCTCGGTACTGCTGCGCGATAAAGCGTTATGCTGGTTTACCCTGTCAGCGTTTTTGGCCTCGTTTGTGGGCGGCGCATTTGCGTCCTGTATTTCTCAGTACGTGATGGTGGTTGCTGACGGTGATTTCGCAGAAAAAGTGGTGGCCGTGGTCCTGCCCGTCAACGCGGCAATGGTGGTTACATTGCAATATGTCGTCGGGCGCCGTCTTTCCAGCGCCAACATCCGCCCGTTAATGGCCGGCGGAACATTATTCTTTGTGCTGGGATTAGTGGGTTTTATTTTTTCCGGCAACAGTCTGCTAATGTGGGGCATTTCTGCAGCGTTTTTTACCATCGGCGAAATCATTTACGCACCGGGCGAATATATGCTTATCGACAACATTGCCCCCGCGGGGATGAAAGCGAGCTATTTCTCCGCCCAGTCACTGGGCTGGCTTGGCGCGGCATTTAACCCGTTAGTCAGCGGCGTTATTCTGACGACCCTGCCGTCATGGTCGCTGTTTGTGGTGCTGATGATTGCCATCATTCTGGCCTGGGCGCTGATGCTAAAAGGCATGCGAGCTAAACCCTGGGGCCAGCCTGTAGTCTGTTAATTTCTCTGGCGACAGAGCATGTGCTGCCCTGTCGTTTTTTCAGAAAACCCCGATATATTTTCCCTGCTCCGCATATTTTGACATCCTTATTTATTTTTCTCTGCCAATAACGCGATAACTTTACTATTCAGACGAAATAATTCACCTGGTTCAATCTTTGTTTAAGATTAAATTGCTAGTATGGTCCTTAACGAGGTGAAATTAAGGTAAGAGAGGAAACTCACAAATAAAGGAGCATAGACAATGCTGGGTAATATGAATGTTTTTATGGCCGTTCTGGGAATTATTTTATTTTCTGGTTTTCTGGCCGCCTACTTTAGCCACAGATGGGATGATTGATGAACGACGATAGTCCTGCACCGAACCGGCCCCTTGTAGCATCACTGCTCAAGGGGCCATTTTTTTGTCCTGAATGCCGACTACCTGAACGACAGGTAAAAAAAACCGCCGGATAAACCAGCGGTAAATGCTTGCATGGATAGATTTGTGTTTTGCTTTATACGCTATCAGGCAATTCCCTGCACAGATAGCGAATAGTCACCCAACATAGCATCGACAACCCCAATGAACGTTAAACGAAACCAAATCATCTCAACAAGACTCATTGTTCAGACCAGCGTCGTTATCCGCTCTTTGGCACCCACCCGTGTGATCTGCTCATGTTCATCCATAAACATGCAGCGATTCCTGCCAGTCTGCTTCCCTTCATACATGGCTCGGTCAGCACGCCCGAGAGCCGTGTCCAGCGTTTCGCCCTGACGAACTCGTGTGATCCCGGCCGTTACCGTAATATCAATCTCCCCCTGCGGGTAAGGGATCTTTTTTTGTTCAATGAGATGACACAGGCGCAAGCCCGCGAGAGATGCCTGCTCATCCGTTTTTGTTCTGATCAGAATGATGAACTCTTCGCCACCGTAGCGATACGCGATCTCATCATAACGAGTCCATGACAATAAATTTGATGCCAGATTGCGCAGTACGACGTCACCAACCAGATGGCCGTAGGTATCATTGACGTATTTAAAACGGTCGATATCCAGCAATAATAAATATAAATTAAGCGGTTGCGCGTCAAGTAACTGCTGGTCAAAAGACTCATCCAGCATTCTTCGTCCAGGTAAGCCGGTTAATACATCGATATTACTGCGGATAGTCAGTAAATGTATTTTATAATCCATCACCGCCGACGTAAAAGCCAGAAGCGCATCCTGAAAACTGTCGAAATGCCATGACTGACTGCGTTCTTCTACTATTACCGATAGCAAGTCCTTGCCTAATAAATGCATTTTTTCATGGGCCGCATTTATCTTACTCAAATAACTATAATCTGCGTCATCCTTGACCAGACGCGGGGTAAGCCACTGTCCGAATTGACAGGCACAGTGCGAATTCTTACCTGAAATATCCGCCTGAGTGACATCAGATGACACCACGCAGTGAAACATTTTGACTAGCCATTTATAGTGCGCATCAATCGAGTGATTCAACTCCATCAAGATTGAATCTATTTCTGCCGTTTCTCTCATCATCACGAATCCTTTCCCTGTGTGAGTATTGCTGATAGACAATAGTTTAGCGGCTATAAAGAAAATTTATGTAAATTTATTAATAGTAATTAATATGCCGCAGTCTCGGCCACTGATAATACGGTCAGATTGTAAGCTGACCGTATTATCCCGGCTACTGTTCTAATCCCCGGTTGCGCAGCATTGCATTAATTCCTGGTTCACGCCCACGCCATGCGGGATACAGACCATGCAAATCTGCACTATTACCGCGAGAGAGGATTGCCTCACGAAAATACTGGCCGTTTTCACGGGTTAATCCACCGTTTTCGACAAACCACTGATAGCCATCGTCGGCCAACATTTGCGTCCATAAATAGGCGTAATATCCCGCGGCATAGCCACCACCAAAAATATGAGCAAAATAAGTGCTGCGATAACGCGGCGGCACAGCAGAAATATTCAGCCCTTCCGCAGTCAACGCACACTGCTCAAACTCCGCTACTGACAATATCCTCTCGCCGTTTTCCAACGTGTGCCAGTGCATATCCAGTAATGCGGCACTGAGCAACTCGGTCATATCGTAGCCCTTGTTAAACAAGCTGGCCCGCTGCATCTTATCCTGCAGCGATTCTGGCATTCTTTCCCCGGTTTCAACATGGCGCGCGTAGCGGGCAAAGACCAGTGGATGACTCGCCCAGTGTTCATTAATTTGCGAAGGAAATTCAACGAAATCACGCGGGGTATTGGTTCCTGAGAGTGTGGCATAACGTTGACTGGCAAACAGGCCGTGCAGCGTGTGTCCAAACTCATGGAACAGCGTAATGACGTCATCCCACAGCAGCAAGGCGCGCTGACCCTGGGCAGGTTTTTGGTAGTTACAGACGTTGTAAATCACCGGTCTGGTTTCGTTAAGCATCGATTGCTCAACAAAATTCCCCATCCATGCGCCACCGCTTTTTGATTCCCGGGCAAAGAAATCACCGTAGAACAACGCCAGCCCCGTGCCGTCGTGGTCAAAAATTTCCCATACCCGTACATCCGGGTGATATACAGGGATGTCGAAACGCTCGATAAACGTAATGCCATAGAGCTGGTTTGCCGTCCAGAACACACCATCGTTCAGCACCGTATCTAACGCAAAATAGGGTTTCAGCTGTGCCTCATCAAGAGCATATTTTTCACGGCGAACCTGTTCGGCATAATAGGCCCAGTCCCAGGCCTGCACGCTAAAATCGCCCTGCTCTTTATCTATGGCATTTTGGATTTCAGCCAGTTCATCATGGACTCTCCGACGCGCAGCCGGAACGATAGCGCGCATAAAAGTGAGCGCTGCTTCCGACGTTTTTGCCATTTGGTCGGCAATTTTCCACGCTGCATAATGAGCAAAACCAAGTAACTTCGCCTGCTGCATTCGGATTTCCGCCAGCCGCTGAACGATGGCGCGCGTATCGTTGGCATCATTATTTTCAGCCCGCGTCCATGCACGGGTAAACAGCGTCTCACGGGTCTGCCTGTCATGTAACGCGGCAAGCGCAGGCTGTTGTGTCGTGTTCAACAGCGGGATAACCCAATGGCCCTGAAGCCCTTTCTCCCTGGCAATTGCAGCCGCCATGGCTTTCTCTTCCGGGCTTAATCCATCCAGTTGATGGACATTATCCACCACCAGGGCACCTGATTTATTCGCCGCCAGCAGGCGCTGATTGAACTGGCTTGTCAGCGTGGCTGATTCGGTGTTCAGCAATTTGAGACGCGCTTTGTCTTCTTCATTCAATTGGGCACCAGCCAGTACAAAACGCTGATAGACGACCTCCAACAACCGTAAGGACTCTGCATCCAGTCCTAACACGGCACGCTGTCGCCAGACGGCCTCTACGCGCGCAAAAAGTGCCGCGTTAAGATAAATATCATTCGCCAGCGCCGCCAGCTCAGCGGAAAACGCTTCATCAAGACGCTGTAATTCATCGTTGGTATGCGCTGCCGTCATGGCAAAGAACACGCTGGTGACGCGCGTTAACAGTGCCCCGCTCTGCTCAAGTGCCAGCAGCGTATTAGCAAAATTTGCGGGCTGTGAATTTTGCACAATGGCATCGATTTCGGCACGCTTTTGCCGAACACCTTCGTCAAACGCGGGACGGTAATGATGAACGTCTATGCGATCAAATGGCGGAGCCTGATAAGGCAAAGTGCTTTGACGTAAAAAAGGATTCGTTAACGACATCTTTCACTCCTGAAAACGATTTATTGACGTGGTATGGTAATAGCACATAAAAAGCGTTGAGGAACAGTGAGATGATCGTTTTAGTAACCGGAGCAACCGCAGGTTTTGGTGAGTGCATTACGCGTCGTTTTATTGAGAATGGGCATAAAGTTATTGCCACCGGACGCCGCCATGAGCGTCTGCAAGAGCTGAAAGACGAGCTGGGCGATAACCTGTATACCGCACAACTTGACGTACGTAACCGTGCCGCAATTGAAGAGATGCTGGCCGCCCTACCAGCCGAATGGCGCAACATAGATATTCTGGTCAACAACGCCGGTCTGGCGCTGGGTCTTGAACCGGCCCATAAGGCTAACGTTGACGACTGGGAAACCATGATCGACACCAACAACAAAGGGTTGATTTATATGACCCGTGCCGTACTGCCGGGTATGGTCGAACGTAATCGTGGTCATATTATCAATATCGGTTCAACCGCCGGTAGCTGGCCCTATGCCGGAGGTAACGTGTATGGCGCAACAAAAGCGTTTGTTCGCCAGTTTAGCCTGAACTTACGTACCGACCTGCATGGCACTGCCGTGCGCGTGACCGATATTGAACCGGGCCTGGTTGGCGGTACGGAGTTCTCTAACGTGCGTTTCAAAGGCGACGATGATAAAGCCGTCAAAGCCTACGAAAACACCACCGCGCTGACGCCGGAAGATGTCACTGAAGCCGTGTGGTGGGTGGCGTCATTACCTGCGCATGTCAACATTAACACCCTTGAAATGATGCCTGTTGCACAGTCTTTTGCAGGCTTGAGCGTCCACCGGGGTTAATTTTTATACCCGGCCTTGTGCCGGGTATAGATACCACCGAATAAGTGATAAAGTATTCGGGTTAACTCTCTAAAAAGTAAGAATGAATGACCGTAGAAACGCAACTCAACCCTACACAGCCGGTAAATCAGCAGATTTATCGTATTCTTCGTCGCGACATCGTGCAGTGTCTGATTGCGCCCGGTACGCCGCTTTCAGAAAAAGAGGTTTCCGTCCGCTTTAATGTATCACGCCAGCCAGTACGCGAAGCATTCATCAAACTGGCTGAGAACGGCCTGATTCAGATCCGTCCTCAGCGTGGCAGTTACGTGAACAAGATTTCGCTGTCGCAGGTGCAAAATGGGTGTTTTGTTCGCCAGGCAATTGAATGCGCGGTTGCCCGTCGCGCCGCGTCGATGATCACTGACAACCAGTGTTATCAGCTCGAGCAGAATCTGCATCAGCAGCGCATCGCTATTGATCGTAAACAGCTTAACGATTTTTTCCTGCTGGACGATGAGTTTCATCAGAAGCTGGCGTTAATAGCGGATTGTCAGCTCGCCTGGGACACAGTGGAAAACATCAAGGCAACCATCGATCGCGTTCGCTATATGAGCCTCGATCACGTCTCCCCGCCGGAAATGCTCCTGCGTCAGCATCACGACATTTTTGCCGCGCTGGAGAAGCATGACAGCGATGCCGTTGAGCGCGCGATGATGTTGCACCTGCAGGAAATCGGTGAATCTGTTCAGCTGATTCGTCAGGAAAATAGCGACTGGTTTAGCGAAGATTAATCACTCCCTCACCTCGTTCCGGGGTGAGTTTATGCATCCCTTTATCTCCCCCTCTGAACCGCCAAAAAAAAGCTGTGATTTTGATCGAAAACAAAAAAATTCTTTAACGAGAAGCGTATTTATATTGCGCCCGTTACGTGGGTCTAAAAGCCCACGGGCTTTGACGGTAAGTTGGAGAGGAGAAACCACCATGAAAACATACGATCGTAACCGTAACGCAATCACCACCGGCAGCCGCGTCATGATCAGTGACACTGGCATTACTGGCCGCATCAAGGCTATTGATTCCGATGGCCTGACCGCAGAGCAAATTCGCCGCGGGAAAACAGTGGAAATCGAGGGTTGTGAAGGTAAATACGCCCCTCTGGAATTGATTCGTCTGGGTATGAACTGATTGGTGTGAGTACCAGAAAATAACGCGCCATCTGGCTGGAGTATAAGCCGGATGGCGACATCAACGTTTTACGTCGTTACTTCAATTTCGCGGCATACTTCGCCACCGTCACCTTCGCCCCTTCCGCCAGTAAGGCCAGATACGCTTCGGTAACTCGGGTTCTGAACAACTCAACCTGCGGCAGCTCACGACCAAAGATAGCATCGATTGCCAGCAGCGCCTGAACACGTTCTTCGCCCTCTTTACTGCTCCGCACCGCATTCTGGATAACCGGCAGTAACGGATCGCTAATCTCAATCGCGTCGCCCTTTTCATCCACGCCACCTACGTAGCGCATCCAACCCGCCACACCCAGCGCCAGCAGGTCGAAACGGCTGCCGTGCACAAGATGCCAGCGTACGGAATCGAGCATACGCTGCGGAAGTTTTTGGCTGCCGTCCATTGCTATCTGCCAGGTACGGTGACGCAGTGCCGGGTTGCTGTAACGTTCAATCAAACGATCGGCATACTGCTGTAAATCAACGCCTTTCACTTTCAGCGTCGGGGCCTGCTCCTGCAACATCAGCGCACGGGCGGCAACACGATAATTGTCGTCCCCCATACAATCGTTAATGTGTTGGTATCCCGCCAGATAGCCGAGATAGGCGAGAAAAGAGTGGCTGCCGTTAAGCATACGCAGCTTCATCTCTTCGAACGGGATAACATCGGCCACCAGCTCAGCTCCTGCTTTTTCCCATTGTGGACGACCGGCAACAAAGTTGTCTTCAATTACCCACTGACGGAACGGTTCACACGCCACGCCCGCCGGATCGCGCACGCCGGTAAGCTGTTCAATTTTATCCAGCGTATCGGGCGTTACGGCAGGAACAATACGGTCAACCATGGTCGACGGGAACGTCACATGCTGTTCGATCCAGTCTGCCAGCCCGGCGTCCACCGCACGCGCGTACGCAGTAACCACGTTACGCATGACATGACCGTTTTCAGGCATGTTATCGCAGGACATCACGGTAAATGCGGCCAGACCGGCAGCTTTGCGGCGAGCAAGCGCTTCAACAATGACGCCCGGCGCAGATTTGGGCTGATGCGGATTTTGCAGATCGGCGGCGATCAGCGGGTTTTCCAGCATCAGTTGTCCAGTTGCCGGGGAGTGGCAGTATCCTTTCTCGGTAATAGTGAGAGAAACGATAGCCACCTGCGGTTCGCACAGGGCGGCAAAAACAGCCTCAAGACCATCAACCTGCGCATGCAGCGCGTTTTTGACAACGCCAACCACTCTCGCCGTCCAGGCATCGGCCGACATTTCCGCGACGGTATACAGATTATCCTGCTGTTTCAGGTCGGCAATCTGCTGCTCGCCGCCGATCAGGTTAACTTCGCAATATCCCCAGTCACTGTTGTGCTCGGCCGCCAGGATATCCGCGTAAACGCCCTGATGTGCACGGTGAAACGCACCAAACCCCAGATGAACAATACGTGGGACCAGTTTGCTACGATCGTAGTCAGGAAGTGCAGCCTTAGCTGCCAAGAGTTTGTTTTGCATGGTATGACCTACTTATCAATGAAATCAGGACTGTCTCAGAGTAACGCCTGTATGGTTGTATGTTTTGATTTGCATTAAACTTTTTACTATTGGTATGACATCATTTGAAGTTATGTGACAGCATGGCCGAATTCCCGACCATGCTGATTAGCGCATCAACTGACCTGAGTCGCACCGGCACGGATCTTCTCGGTTTTACTCACCTCAGCCGCATCTTCCAGAACACTCAGGTCACGATCTTTAACTTCAGGCATCAGGAGTGCTGAAACTAAACCGATCAGTGAGTAGATAATGACCATCACTAAAATAGGCCACCAGGACTGGGTCATGTTACAGAAAATACCGGCTAACACGGGACCAAAACCAACGGCCACTAATCCGCCAGCCTCTTTTGAAATGGCCATGCGCGTAAATCGATTACGAGCACCGAACATTTCAGCCATGGTGATATTTTCGAGGGCAAATAACCCCAATACGGCAAAGTTATGGATAACAATCAGCGCGGTCATGATGACGCCAGGACTATACGAATTATCAACCACAATAGACAGCATTGGATAAGCCAGAATGATGGCTGATATATTCAGGATGATATAAGGCAAACGACGACCATATTTATCAGACAACCACCCCAGAAGCGGTATAGTAATAAATCCAATAACCGAACTTATCATCAACGCATCGGTGGGTATTGATTTATTAAATAACAACGTCTGTACCAGATAACCGGCAAGAAAGGTCTGAATTAAACCTGAGTTACCCGCCTGACCAAAGCGTAATCCGGTTGCCAACCAGAAAGATTTACTGCTGAACATCGCACCCAGCGAACTCTCTGAAGGGTCATTCAATGCAGGTGCATTTTCCCCATCATTTACTTTCTCAAATACCGGGCTTTCTTTGAGATTCATACGTAACCAGATGGCGAAAATCATCACCACCACACTAGCCAGGAACGGAATACGCCAGCCCCAGGCTAACAACTCTTCGCGATCAAGCGCGAAGAACATCACCGCCCAGATGGCCGTGGCGCTGAGCGTCCCGCAGTTTGTTCCCATCGCAACCAGGGAGGAAATAATGCCGCGTTTTCCTTTTGGCGCATACTCTGCAAGCATGGTTCCCGCGCCAGAAATTTCAGCACCGGCACCCAATCCCTGCACAATACGCAGCGTCACCAGCAACACTGGCGCAAAGATACCAATCTGCGCATAGGTCGGCAGCACGCCAATTAGCGTGGTACAAATCCCCATCATGGTAATGGTAATGAACAGCACCTTTTTACGCCCGATGCTGTCCCCCATCTTTCCAAATATAAATGCCCCAACGATACGAGCAATATAACCAGCTCCGTACGTGCCCATCGCTAAAATGAGCGCCATGGCGGCTGATTGTTCCGGGAAAAATATCTCATGGAATACCAGTGCGGCACCCAAAGAATATAACTGAAAATCCATAAATTCGAGAGCCGTGCCTAACCATCCTGAAATGGCGGCTCTCACCAGATCTTTCGTTGATCTTTCGTGTTTTTCTTGATTCATATTGGCTATCTCTAAGAGGTAAGATGCGTACCACTTACTCGCAGTAATTAATATTATTCAGCGAATGTGAGTAAAACTTTGCAGCAGTGCTGCTGGTCTTTCTCAAACAATTCGATTGCGTCTGTAACGTGGTGATAGTCAAAAGTGTGGGTAATCAATTTATTCGGGTCGATAAGCCCTTTAACCAGCCAATCAATAACCACCGGGAATTTATTCGCGTTTAACCGTGATGAATAAATGGAAAGTTCTTTCCCGGTAATGCCCTGCTGTACAATCTGGCAAGGTTCGCTGGAGAATCCCATCAACACAATCCGTGCCGCCGGCGACGCCAGCGTAATAGCCTCCTGTAAAATAGATGGATGACAAGCTGCATCAACGATGATTGTGGGTTTTAACCCTTTTTCAGCCAGAAAATCCTGTAGCGATTGCTGACCATTATTTATGGTCCAGTCAGCACCACACTGTTTAGCCATTGCCAGACGTTCTTCAATCCTGTCGGCAATCACCACCGTTTTTACGTTATAAACACGTTTAAGTGCCTGAACGGTCGTCAGCCCCATCGGCCCCGCACCGTAAATCAGCGCAATGTCGTTTTCTGTGGGTTTAACTTGTCCGGTCACGTTTGCCGCAATAGTAAAAGGCTCAACCATAACGGCATGTTCATCTTTCACTGAGTCCGGGATCGGCCAGGCATTTTTTGCCGGTACAACAGCAAATTCACTGAAACCGCCATCACGATGGACGCCCAGCACCACCAACGACGTGCAGACGTTCGGTTTACCTATTGAGCAGGGGTAACAGTGTCCACAGCTGATCACGGGATCAACAGATACTCGCTCGCCTAAACGCGAACGATCAACACCCTCGCCTACCGCATCAATAATGCCAAAGAACTCGTGGCCGATGACGCGTGGATATTTTGCGAAGGGATTATGCCCACGATAGATATGACTATCGGAGCCACAAATTCCTGCCAGCTTAATCTTGACCCTGACTTCGCCCGACGCTGGAGTAGGAATTGCTCTTTCTTCAATCACCAGCGTATTCGCTTTTTCAATCACAATACTTTTCATAGCAAACCACTCCTTACCAGTTCCACAAAGTGCCATCTTCCAGGCGCGCGACGGGCAAATAGGCCGGATCGTACGGATATTTCGCCGCGAGTTTTTCGTCGAATTCAATACCCAGACCCGGTTTGTCACCAGGGTGCATATAGCCGTTATCGAACGTCCAGTTATGCGGGAAGACCTCCAGCATCTGCTCGGAATAACCCATATATTCTTGTACGCCGAAATTTGGCACCCACAGGTCAAAGTGCAGCGCAGCAGCCATGCAGACAGGTGACAAATCAGAAGGTCCGTGAGAGCCGGTGCGCACCTGGTACAGCGACGCAAAATCCGCAATGCGACGCATGCCGGTGATGCCGCCCGCATGGGTAATAGTGGTGCGGATGTAGTCGATCAGCTGTTCTTCGATCAGCTGTTTGCAATCCCAGATACTGTTGAAGACTTCCCCTACCGCAATCGGCGTCACCGTGTGCTGGCGAATCAGTCGGAAACATTCCTGGTTTTCAGCTGGCGTCGGATCTTCCATCCAGAACAAACGATACTGCTCAATGCTTTTGCCAAACCGCGCGGCTTCAATCGGCGTCAGGCGATGGTGCATGTCGTGCAGCAGGTGTTCGTTGAAGCCGAATTTATTACGCACGGCGTCAAATAACTGAGGGGTAAAATCAAGGTACTTTTCCGTCGACCACAACTGCTCTTCCGGCCATTGCCCTTTGGTCGCTGGCTCATAGGCCAGGCCTTTGCCTTTTGACATACCGTAGGTGGTTTTCATACCCGGCACGCCGCACTGGACGCGAATCGCTTTAAAGCCCATCTCCTGATGGCGTGCGTAATCTTCCAGCACATCATCAATGGTACGGCCAGTGGTATGGCAGTAAACCATCACGCCTTCGCGGGACGCGCCACCCAGCAGCTGATAAAGCGGCATATTCGCGGCTTTCGCTTTGATATCCCACAGCGCCATATCAACGGCAGATATCGCCGACATCGTGACCGGACCACGACGCCAGTACGCGCCTTTGTAGAAGAACTGCCAGATGTCTTCAATGCGGTGCGCGTCGCGGCCAATAAGTTGCGGACACACATGGTCCTTCAGATAGGACGCAACGGATAACTCACGTCCGTTCAGCGTGGCATCACCTAACCCCGTGATCCCGTCCTCAGTGGTAATTTTCAGCGTGACGAAATTACGCCCTGGACAGGTGACAAAAACTTCAGCCCCTACAATCTTCATTCTCTATTCCTTACATCGCTGTGTCTGATGCAGGAAATCTACTCAACTGAGCTACTACCATACAAGTATAATGATCGTAAAATCGCTAGCTGATCACAAAAAAAGGCGCTATGCGCGCCCCCATCCAGCCACGATGATCAACATCCCGCACAGCGCGATCAGCGCGCCAGACCAGTCGTACAGGCTCAGTTTTACACCATCAACAATGCGCAGCCACATCAGTGCGGTTACCACATACACGCCGCCATACGCCGCGTATACGCGCCCGCTCGCGGTCGGGTGCAGCGTCAACAACCAGACAAACAAGGCCAGTGACACCCCTGCCGGAAGAAGCAACCAGGCCGTTGCGCCTCGCTTTAACCAGAGCCAGGGTAAAAAGCAGCCGATAATTTCGCACAGCGCGGTGATAAAAAAAAGTAATGTCGTTTTAAGCATGGACAGTATTCAGTGACGTTTGGTTTAAACATGATACGACAGAATGCGGGCAGTTTATCCATATCCGTCAGGCGGGTATGACCCGGAACAGGAATGGTGTAGAATTTAACCCTGTTTTATCGTTTTTTGCCTTTCTCATTAAAGGAATCCACCATGAACAACACACTGAGCAAACGCCTGTGCCTGACGGCCATGTTGACGCTGGCGGCAGTTGTATACACCTCCTCCGCCTTTGCTGAAACCAGCAAACTGGTCATTGAGTCCGGCGACAGTGCCCAAAGTCGTCAACAGGCGGCGATGGAAAAGGAACAGTGGAACGACACGCGTCAGTTACGCCAGAAAGTAAATACGCGCACTGAGAAAGAGTGGGATAAAGCCGACGTGGCCTTTGACAGCCGCGATAAATGCGAGCAAAGCGCCAACATTAATGCCTACTGGGAACCGAACACCCTGCGCTGCCTTGACCGCCGCACCGGCCGTACCGTCGCGCCATGATTTTTATGCCCAATAAAGGAAATGGAAAGGATACGTTATGACAAGCGCCCTCAGTGTTAAGCTGCGCCCGCTGGAGCGTGAAGATTTACGATTTGTCCATCAGCTTGATAACAATGCCAGCGTGATGCGTTACTGGTTCGAAGAACCGTACGAAGCGTTCGTTGAGCTGTCGGACCTGTATGACAAGCATATTCATGACCAAAGCGAACGCCGCTTTGTGGTGGAGTGCAACGGTGAAAAAGCCGGTCTGGTGGAACTGGTGGAAATTAACCATGTACACCGCCGTGCCGAATTCCAGATCATTATTTCGCCAGATTTCCAGGGCAAAGGTCTCGCCACTCGCGCGGCAAAACTGGCAATGGATTACGGTTTCACCGTACTCAATTTATATAAGCTGTATCTGATCGTTGATAAAGAGAATGAAAAAGCCATTCACATCTACCGCAAACTTGGTTTTATGGTGGAAGGCGAGTTGATTCACGAGTTCTTTATTAACGGACAGTACCGTAACACCATCCGCATGTGTATCTTCCAGCATCAGTATCTGGCGGAACATAAAACACCCGGTTCCAACCTGTTGCAGGCTACTGCACAGTAACGCGGTTAGTAGTAATCAATGGTGTTTTTAATCGTGTAATGGTGTTCAACTGCCGGCTTCACGCTATCATCAACGATGACAAGCTGGCAGTTGAGCGGATTCGCATGATCATCGTATTCACACGTTTGCGTGACGTTTCCCAACGAACGATCGTTCAATAGACTCTCTGCCGTATAATCCAGTTTTTTCAGCGGATCGGCTGACGGTTTCGCATTAACACGTAACGTGTTGTCTTTACTGATGGTGGTTTTTCCCAGCGGATAGCCCTCCGCGTCGTACCGGTACTGCACCTGCATTTCTTTCCCTGTTCCTGAAACAACGAAGCCGTTATCATCTGTGTCCCACACCACCCCGGCAGCAGGTAATTCCGCCAACTGGCATTTCCCCTGTAAACGGATCTTTTTTTCCAGCGTCTCGGCGTCCAGGTAATAGTTAGCATCCAGCACTAACGCCATTCCGCTGTTGCTCTCAATATCGTGTAATTCCAGCGTATCAAAACAGCCTTCCTGCGAGAGAGTGCCACGCACACGCTTGGCCACTTCACCTTTCTCATTCAGCAGTGTCTGGCTGAAATCTTTTACCGGACCACGCAGCGGATCAAACTCGAATTCATTGGAAAAACTGGCCATTTCCGGCGTGAAGGAAACCAACGCCTTGCCGTTATCACAGCCGCTCAACACGACGCACAGGAAACCTAACAAGGTCTGTTTCTTCACATTTTTCACCGGCATAAAGAGATTATTCTCAATCATATTAGCAAATACAGTTATTTACACCAGAAATGCTAATCTTAATAAATGTCTGTCATGAAAGGAGTTGGTGATGAAATTCTCTACAGGAATTGTCACAAGTTTGCTTATCCTCGCCTCCCCACAGGTTCTGGCGGCACCTGAATCGTGCGAGAGAGTCAGGAGCGATATTGAGCAGCGTATTATTAATAATGGCGTTGCACAAGACAGCTTCACCTTAAGTATCGTGCCAAACGACCAGGCCGATCGACCGGATTCTCTGGTCGTGGGACATTGTGCCAACGACACGCATAAAATCCTTTACGCGCGTACCAGCAGCGGCAACGCCCCCGCCAATAGTACGCCATCTCAGGACGGTCACCCCGCCGAACCGCAATAAACCTGCCCTCCGTTCGCGGAGGGTTACGCTTAATTTGATATGCATTAATAAGCCCTACCCCAGAATAGGTAAACTCAGCCCATCATTAGCATGCTATTAATTTCGTTGTGACACGTAATATATAGCGATAACTATAATGGAGTGGGTTATGTCTGAAGTTGACCAATATGGAGGTATTAGCCGCAGGACGTTAGTGAAGTCCTCGGCTATCGGTACACTCGCGCTTGCCGCAGGTGGCGTATCACTGCCTTTCGGGATGCGTACCGCCGCCGCTGCGGTACAGCAATCAATCTCGCCGGTTGAAGAAAAAATCGTCTGGGGCGCATGCTCAGTTAACTGCGGCAGTCGCTGTGCTTTGCAGTTACATGTCAAAGATGACGAAGTTTGTTGGGTAGACACCGACAATACCGGCGATGACATCTATGGTAATCACCAGGTCCGCGCCTGCCTGCGCGGTCGTTCTATCCGCCGACGTATTAATCACCCTGACAGGCTTAATTATCCTATGAAGCGTGTTGGTAAACGTGGTGAAGGTAAATTTGAACGTATTAGCTGGCAGGAAGCCTTGGACACCATCAGCGCCGGTCTAAAAAATACCATACAGAAATACGGCAATGAAGCGGTATACATTAACTACACCTCCGGCATTGTCGGTGGCAACATTACCCGTTCTTCCCCTTATGCCTCGCTAGTGGCGCGCCTGATGAACTGCTATGGCGGCTTCCTCAGCCACTATGGGACGTACAGTACGGCCCAAATTGCAGCCGCAATGCCCTACACCTACGGCTCAAACGACGGCAATAGCACTTCAGACATCGAAAACACGAAACTGGTCGTTATGTTCGGCAATAATCCTGCCGAAACGCGTATGAGCGGTGGCGGTATTACTTACTTCCTGGAGCAAGCCCGGGAACGCTCAAATGCCAGAATGATTGTTATCGACCCTCGTTATACCGATACCGCAGCGGGTCGTGAAGATGAGTGGATCCCGATTCGTCCGGGCACTGACGCCGCACTGGTGGCAGGAATTGCCTGGGTACTGATTACTGAGGAGCTTGTCGATCAACCGTTCCTCGACAAGTACTGTATTGGTTATGATGAGAAAACCCTTCCGGTCGACGCTCCCGCAAACGGACATTATAAAGCCTATATAATGGGTGACGGCGACGATGGCATTGCAAAAACACCAGAATGGGCATCGCACATCACCGGGATCCCAGCCGCGCGCATTATTAAATTGGCCAGAGAGATTGGGAGCGCCAAACCAGCGTACATCTGTCAAGGATGGGGGCCACAGCGCCAGGCAAACGGTGAGCTGACTTCCCGCGCCATTGCCATGTTACCCATCCTGACCGGTAATGTGGGCATCAACGGCGGTAACAGTGGCGCACGCGAATCCACCTATACCATTACGATTGAGCGCATGCCGCTGCCCGACAATCCCATCAAGACGCAAATATCCTGTTTTAGCTGGACCGACGCTATCGCACGTGGAACCGAGATGACTGCCACCCGCGACGGCGTGCGCGGAAAAGAGAAGCTGGATGTACCGATTAAATTTATCTGGAACTATGCGGGCAATACCATTATCAATCAGCATTCGGATATCAATAAAACGCATGAGATCCTGCAGGATGATTCGAAATGCGAAATGATTGTGGTCATTGAGAATTTCATGACCTCCTCCGCCAAATATGCCGATATTCTGCTGCCCGACCTGATGACCGTTGAACAAGAAGACATTATTCCGAACGATTACGCCGGGAATATGGGATACCTGATTTTTATTCAACCCGCGACTTCCGCAAAATTCGAGCGTAAACCCATCTACTGGATAATGAGCGAAATCGCGAAACGTCTTGGAGACGACATCCACCAACGGTTTACCGAAGGACGCACGCAAGAACAATGGCTGCAGTACCTGTATGCCAAAATGCTGGCTAAAGACCCTGCACTGCCTTCGTATGATGAGCTAAAAAAAATGGGGATCTATAAGCGTAAAGATCCTAACGGGCACTATGTCGCCTACAAGAAGTTCCGCGAAGACCCTGATGCCAATCCACTGAAGACACCGTCAGGCAAGATTGAGATCTACTCGAGTCGACTGGCAAAAATTGCCCGTACCTGGGAACTAGAGAAAGATGACGTGATTAGTCCGCTGCCTGTTTACGCATCGACCTTTGAAGGCTGGGACGATCCCAAACGCAGTCATTTCCCACTACAGCTATTTGGTTTCCACTATAAATCTCGAACCCACTCAAGCTACGGCAACATCGACGTTCTCAAAGCGTCCTGTCGCCAGGAAGTCTGGATTAACCCACTGGATGCGCAAAAGCGTGGTATTTCCAATGGCGATATGGTGCGTGTTTATAACGATCGTGGCGAAGTGCGTATTCCCGCAAAAGTGACCCCGCGTATTCTCCCCGGCGTTAGCGCAATGGGCCAGGGTGCCTGGCACGATGCCGATATGTCTGGCGACAAAATTGACCATGGTGCCTGTGTTAACACGCTGACCACCCAGCGCCCGTCACCGTTAGCCAAAGGTAACCCGCAGCACACTAACCTGGTTGAGATTGAGAAGGTTTAAGGAATAGCTCATGAATGCGCAGTACGGATTTTTTATCGACTCCGCCCGTTGCACCGGTTGCAAAACCTGCGAACTGGCCTGTAAAGACTATAAAGATTTAACCCCGGATGTTAGCTTCCGGCGTATTTACGAATACGCAGGGGGTGACTGGCAGGAAGATAACGGCGTCTGGCAGCAAAACGTCTTCGCCTATTATTTGTCGATCTCATGTAACCACTGCGAAGATCCGGCCTGCACTAAGGTGTGTCCGAGCGGAGCCATGCATAAACGTGAAGATGGCTTTGTCGTTGTTGATGAGGACGTGTGTATTGGCTGCCGCTATTGTCATATGGCCTGCCCTTACGGCGCTCCGCAGTACAACGCGACCAAAGGACATATGACCAAATGTGACGGCTGCCATGACCGCGTTGCCGACGGTAAAAAACCCATCTGCGTTGAGTCCTGCCCGTTACGCGCGCTGGACTTTGGCCCCATTGATGAACTGCGCAAAAAGCACGGGACGTTGGCGGCGGTGGCTCCACTACCGGGTGCACACTTTACCAAACCGAACATTGTGATTAAACCCAACGCCAACAGCCGTCCAACCGGGGATACCACCGGTTATCTGGCAAACCCGAGGGAGGTGTAACATGGGCAATGGATGGCATGAATGGCCGCTGGTACTGTTTACGGTACTAGGACAATGCGTCGTTGGCGCACTGATTGTGAGCGGGCTATGTTGGCTCTCCGCCAAAGATGATGCGACAAGACAGCGTCTCGTTCGCAGCATGTTCTTTCTGTGGGTGGTGATGGGCATCGGGTTTCTCGCCTCGGTAATGCACCTGGGCTCTCCACTGCGGGCACTTAATTCACTAAACCGGGTCGGTGCCTCGGCGCTGAGTAACGAAATAGCCAGCGGATCGTTATTTTTCGCCATCGGTGGCGTCTGGTGGCTGGTGGCTTTTCTCGGTAAAATGCCCGCAGCGCTGGGTAAAATCTGGCTGCTGGTGAGCATGCTCCTCGGCGTTGTATTTGTCTGGGCGATGACCCAGGTTTACCAGATAGAGACCGTGCCGACCTGGTATAATGGTTACACCACCGTGGCCTTTTTCATGACGGTGTTGCTGAGTGGCCCGCTGTTTGCTGCCCTGCTACTGCGTACCGTTCGCGTCTCATTTAACGCCGCTACATACGCCAGCATTAGCGTTCTGGCCCTGTTGGTTTGCATTGGGGTTATTGCTCTACAGGGCGTGTCGCTCGGTGAAATTCACAGTTCGGTGCAACACGCAACGACGCTGGTACCCGAGTATGGCCGTTTGCAGGTTTGGCGCATCCTGTTGCTCGCCGCCGGTCTGGGTTGCTGGATTTGCCCCCTGATCCGCCGCAAAGAACCTCATATTACAGGTCTGGCGCTCGGCTTAATTCTCCTGCTTGGCGGTGAAATCATTGGCCGCGGATTGTTTTACGGTCTGCATATGACAGTCGGTATGGCTGTTGCAGGTTAACTCACGAGTGCGGGGAAGCCCGCACTTTTCAGGATTGTTTGCATGACCTCTTTTTCTCAACGTGACAACTTCTCCACCGCCGCGCGCGTGCTGGGTGCACTATTTTACTATGCGCCAGACAGCGCAGAAGCGGCCCCGCTCATTAGTGCGCTAAGAGCCAATGGCTGGCAGACGCAATGGCCACTGTCTGACGATACGCTGTGCGAACTGGTTAGCCAGTTTCAGATTGAAGCCGATGAATCACTCTCACAGGCCTGGCAGCGTTTGTTCGTTGGTCCGTACGCACTGCCTTCTCCGCCATGGGGTTCCGTCTGGCTGGATCGTGAAAACGTCTTGTTTGGTGAATCCACGCTGGCATTGCGTCAGTGGATGCGCGACAACGGTATCCAGTTCGACATGCAGCAAAACGAACCCGAAGATCACTTCGGCTCTCTGCTGCTATTAACTGCCTGGCTTGCTGAAAATGGCCATCACAACGCGTGCGAACAACTGCTGGCCTGGCATCTGTTACCCTGGTCGGGCCGTTTCCTCGAAGTCTTTATCGAGAAAGCCGATCATCCGTTTTATCAGGCCCTGGGGGAACTGGCCCGACTCACGCTGGCGCATTGGCAGTCGCAGTTGCTGATCCCCGTCGCTGTGAAGCCATTATTTCGTTAATGCATCATTTGCACGCCTATCCCGACCTGCGCGCGATGCTTCGCCGTCTGGTGTTCGCTGCGCTGATTGGTATCCTGGCAGCACTGGCGGTGGCCGGGTTCCGCCACGCCATGCTGCTCCTGGAGTGGCTTTTCCTGAGTAATGATACCGGCAGTCTGGTTAATGCGGCGTCCAGTCTGTCACCACTGCGACGCATGCTGACCCCGGCTCTGGGCGGCCTTACCGCAGGCTTACTGCTGTGGGGCTGGCAGAAATTTAACCGGCAGCGCCCGCAGGCGCCTACGGATTATATGGAAGCACTGCAAACTGACGGCCAGTTTGACGTTAGCGCCAGCCTGGTGAAGTCGTTGGCGTCATTGCTGGTGGTCGCCAGCGGGAGTGCCATCGGACGTGAAGGCGCCATGATCTTACTGGCGGCGCTGGCAGCATCCTGTTTTGCACAACGCTTTACCCCACGCACGGAATGGAAGTTATGGATTGCCTGCGGTGCTGCCGCCGGCATGGCCGGTGCGTACCATGCGCCACTGGCCGGCAGCCTGTTTATTGCTGAAGTCCTGTTTGGCACGTTAATTTTGGCATCGCTGGGACCGGTTGTCGTCTCCGCCGTTGTCGCCTTGCTCACCACTCATTTACTCAGTGACAGCAACGCGCTGCTTTATACCGTGCATTTGTCGCGAGAGCTGCACGCGCTGGACTATCTGATGATTGTCAGTACCGGCGTGGCGGCAGGGATCTGCGGCCCTCTCTTTATGTGGCTGATGACCACCAGCCACACCGGTTTTTTACGCCTGAAACTTTCACCACCGTGGCAACTGGCGCTGGGGGGATTGATCGTTGGCGTGCTGTCGATATTCACACCAACCGTTTGGGGAAATGGCTACAGCGTGGTGCAGTCGTTTTTACTCTCCCCGCCGCTGCTTTCGGTTATCTCCGGGATTTTTATCTGCAAATTACTGGCTGTACTGGCCAGCAGTGGTTCTGGCGCGCCGGGCGGTGTGTTCACACCGACCCTGTTTGTCGGCCTGTCGGTTGGTATGCTGTTGGGTCGTCTGTGGGGATTCTGGCTTCCCGGTACAGATGAGATTGCGGTGCTGCTGGGATTAACCGGGATGGCGACGTTGTTGGCGGCGACAACGCACGCACCGATTATGTCTACGTTGATGGTCTGTGAAATGACCGGGGAGTATCGTCTACTCCCCGGCTTATTGATTGCTTGCGTCGTGGCTTCCGTGCTGTCGCGAACGTTACGCCATGACTCTATCTACCGACAGCACGCTGCCGAGCATTGACAGTCGGATATACTGAGACAGCTCTCGCTGCTCTGCGCGCGGCAGGTACGGTAACTCGCCGATCAACGGGGCAGGTAATTTCTTGCCGAGCACGTCGATGATTTCAGCGTAATGCGCCAATCCGGGGTTAATGCGGTTCGCTACCCAACCAATCAGCGGCAGTCCGTCACTGGCAATCGCCTGCGCCGTAAGGATGGCATGATTAATACAGCCTTCCTGAATCCCCACTACCATCAGCACGGGTAGCTGTTCCTGAACCACCCACTCCGACAACGGACGCAAATCGTTCATCAGACTGCGCCACCCGCCGGTCCCTTCGACCACCACGTGATCAACCTTTTCGCTCAGGCTGGCGAGTCCATTGGACAACAGGGTGTAGTTGATCGGGCCGCTATGCGCCACACTACTTTCGTCTTCGCTCAGCGCAATAGGATTGACCGCCTCGTAAGGCAATTCCAGGGAAGAAACGCTTTGCAGCACTAGCGCATCTTTGTTCCGCAAGCCTTCCGGCGTCTCTTTGCTGCCTTTAGCCACGGGTTTATAACCCGCAACACATTTACCCCCTGACGCTAACGCTTGTAGTAATGCGCGGGAAACCACTGTCTTCCCAACAGAAGTGTCTGTACCTGTAATAAAGAAACGCTTCAGCATCACTAACTCCACCGTTATGCTTTGAAAATATAAGCCAGGAAAATAATACAGTGGAGAAAGTCTAAGGTAAGAGAACCTGAATCAGCTTGAGATAGCGCAATTTTTTGTACAACAGTTAAAAAATGTTAACCCTGTAATAGACGAATCAACAAAGAACCGTTATACATCGCATCCTTCACGAGTGCGGCCCCCGCCATCGTTCCCTGATTGGTAAACTGTGTGCTCTCAACAACAATGTGCTTACTGTAGGCTGGCAACGCCTGTTGGCGAATACTGTCAGCAATGGTCGGAAACAGAATATCTGCGGCCTTGCTGAGCGGAGAACCGATCAAAATCTTTTGCGGGTTGAATAAATTCACCATGATGGCCAGGATGCGTCCCACATGCGTACCGACGCCGTTAATAATATCTTTCGCCAATAAATCACCCTGCATGGCGGCAAGGCATATTGAATCCACCGTCAACGGTTGGCCATGCAGTGAGGAGCTCATCGACTGCTTCAGACGCACCTGTGCGAGTTCAAGAACGCTGTCTACACTGGCTATCGTTTCCAGACACCCATGATTCCCGCAGTAACAACGCTTGCCATACGGGTCCACCTGCGTATGGCCAATCTCGACCAGACTGCTGCTGCCCGCATGCAGTAAATGGCCGTCGGTGATCACCCCCGCGCCCACGTTGTGGTCAATCACTACCTGAATCACGTCGCGGGCACCGCGCGATGCACCAAAAAGCGCTTCAGCCATGGTCCAGGCGCTGATATCGTGCTGAATGTATACCGGTACCCCGGTATGACTCTCCAGCGCGTCACCCAGTGGCATCTCTTTAACGTCATCGTAAAACGGCATGCGATGAACGATGCCATTCTCGGTATCGATAATGCCCGGCATGGTGATGGCAATGGACGTTAAGCGTTCAAGCTTTTGCTGATGACGAATGAAGAATTGATCGACCTGCGCAATCACACGATCGAGCAGCGGGATCTCGGAGACCAGCGCCATTTCAAGGCAATCTTCAACCACCAGTTTGCTGCTGAGATCGCGCAGTGCGAGAAAAATTTCGCCACGACTGATACGAATAGATAAGTAGTGCCAGGCTTCCGTCTCGACAACCAGGCCAACGGCCGGACGCCCACGACTCCCGGCTTCTTTGATTTCCAGTTCTTGCACCAAATGTGCTTCGAGCATTTCGCGGACAATCTTGGTAATACTGGCAGGCGCTAATTGCGCCAGGCGAGAGAGATCAATACGCGATACCGGTCCGAGCTGATCTATCAGGCGATAAACCGCGCCCGCATTGGTCTGCTTAATTTGATCGATATGCCCAGGCTGACTATCAGCAACCACCACTTACTCCCTTTATTTTCGCGCTCCGAAATAATCTGTAGGCTATGGTGAAGTACTTCAATGGTTTCCGTCAACTTTTTACTTAGCCGTGTGATTTACCGCACATTTTCACCGGTTTTTAAACTAATTTAAGCACGTTGTACCGCCGCTAAAAGCTGCTGGCGAAAGCGTTGCGCAGCATGGCTTTGCTCGCGATGTTTAGGCCACACCAGCCACATTTCAGATACAGCATCCTCTTCTGCTATCGGTACCCAACACATTTCATACAGCTGTACCCGTTTAAAGGAGGCTGGCAGAATAGACACCCCCAACCCCGCCGCCACCAGGCCGATAATGGTCATCGCCTCCCCGACCTCCTGAGTAATAGTCGGCTTCAGGTCGTAGCGACGCATCAGGCCAAGAATATCGTCATACAATCCGGTCCCCACGTGCGGGTCAAAAAAGACAAACGGCTCGCGGGCAAGTTCCGCCAGAGTAACAACCGGCTTTTGTGCCAATGGATGCGCTCGCGGGATCATCGCCATCAGCGGTTCGTGCAGGATAACCTCCCGGTGCAGAGTGTCAGGCAGTTGCGTATTGCGCAGCAGTCCCATATCCAGCGTCCCTTCGCTTAATGGGGCAATTTGCTCGCGGGTATTCATTTCACGGGTTTGCATATGCACATCGGGGTAAGCCTGGCGAAAAAAGGACAGCGTATCTGACACCGCCTTAATAAACGGTGCTGAGGAGGTAAATCCGATACGCAACTCACCCGCTTCGCCCAAATGCAGACGTTCGGCCCTTGCTGCGGCTTCATTCACCAGCCCGAGGATCTGCCGACTGTCGGCCAGAAACTGCCTGCCTGCGGCGGTCAGCGCCACGCTGCGGTTGGTTCGCGCCAGCAATCTGGCACCCACCTGCTGCTCGAGGATTTGGATCTGTTGGCTCAACGGAGGTTGGGAAATGTTCAGCCGCGCCGCCGCACGGCCAAAATGGAGTTCTTCCGCAACCGCCACAAAGTAGCGCAGGTGACGCAGTTCAATATTCATATTTTTAAAATATTATTTGAGATTATTAATATATTAGACAGAATATTGTGTTTTTCATACTCTAAAGACTAGTCCTGTATACCCAATGGATTTCATGTGAGCCGTACAACTACTGTCGATACTGCCCCGACAAGCGATGTTGATGAACAGATTATCTCCCCGCCAGATGCGTTTATAAAACGCGGCACCGCCTCTTTTATGCGCGTCACGCTGGCTCTGTTTTCCGCCGGTCTGGCGACATTTGCCCTGCTGTATTGTGTACAACCGATCCTGCCGGTACTGTCCCATGAGTTTGGCGTATCGCCTGCCAGCAGCAGTATTTCACTGTCTATCTCCACCGCCATGCTGGCAATCGGTCTCCTGTTTACCGGCCCGCTTTCCGACGCCATTGGCCGCAAGCCGGTAATGGTCACCGCGCTCCTGCTGGCTTCCTGCTGCACCTTACTTTCAACGATGATGACCAGCTGGCACGGTATCCTGATCATGCGTGCATTGATTGGCCTGTCATTAAGCGGGGTCGCCGCGGTAGGTATGACCTATCTCAGCGAGGAGATCCACCCTAGCTTTGTCGCCTTTTCTATGGGGCTGTATATCAGCGGTAACTCGATTGGCGGCATGAGTGGCCGGTTGATCAGCGGAGTATTTACCGACTTTTTTAACTGGCGTATTGCGCTGGCGGCTATCGGCTGTTTTGCGCTGGCCTCCGCGCTGATGTTCTGGAAAATCTTACCCGAATCGCGCCACTTCAGACCGACGTCACTGCGGCCTAAGTCATTGTTTATTAATTTCCGCCTGCACTGGCGTGACCCCGGATTGCCGCTACTTTTCGTGGTTGGATTCTTATTGATGGGGTCGTTTGTCACGCTGTTTAACTACATCGGCTACCGCCTGATGCTGTCGCCCTGGGAACTCAGTCAGGCGGTGGTCGGCCTGCTGTCCGTGGCTTACCTTACCGGTACCTGGAGTTCCCCCAAAGCAGGGTCAATGACCACCCGCTACGGTCGTGGCCCGGTGATGTTGTTCTCGACTGGCGTGATGCTCGTAGGCTTGTTGATGACGCTGTTCACCTCACTGTGGCTGATTTTTGCCGGGATGCTGCTCTTTTCCGCCGGTTTCTTTGCCGCACATTCGGTGGCCAGCAGCTGGATTGGTCCGCGCGCTAAACGCGCCAAAGGTCAGGCCTCGTCGTTGTATCTGTTCTGTTATTACCTGGGATCGAGCATTGCGGGTACGCTGGGTGGCGTTTTCTGGCATAACTACGGCTGGAACGGCGTCGGCGGGTTTATTGCGTTGATGCTGATCCTTGCGCTACTGGTGGGGTCCCGTTTACATCACCGTTTGCACGCCTGATTGTGATGCCCGGTATCGCCGGGCACACCGCATTACGTGGACGGCACGAATGCCTGAGCCGCGATTTGCATGCCCACCACCGTCCCGTTCATCAAGATATGCAGCATAATTGGCATCAGTATGCCGTTACTTTTAATTCGGGCATAAATCAGAACCAGTGACACGATAAACAACAGCAATAACGTCCTAAAATCCACATACTGCGTGTGCATCAGCGCGAAAATGGCGGACACCACCGCAGACGTCAACCAGGTTTTATCCTTGAACCAGTACTGAAAGGCATTGAACAGGCAGCCGCGGAAAATCATTTCCTCATAAACCGGGGCAATAAATATCAGCGACAAACTCGACAGCCACAGCGCGTAACTACGTAGTGATACCTGGGTTGTCACCCATTCTTCATTTTGTCTTATTCCCAGCAGCCAGGGCCCGGCAAACTGCACCAGCAAAAGTGCGACAAATAAAATACCAAACCACGTCACGTTAAACGTGCCCTTTCCCAGACCTGCTCTTTTGCTAAAGAAGAAATAATACAGCGGTACCAGCACAACGAACTCCGCAGCAAACAGCAGTGGGAACAGTAATCCCTGCGCCTGTAACAGCGCGCTTTCAGCAAAAAAAAGGGGGACAAACGTGAGGCCAAACATCAGAATAAACATCGAAAAACAACCGGATACTGCCCGAGTTCTGGCGATATAGTCACTACTGATTTCCTGTTGCATACCGGCTCCCTGCTAAAAGATTACGCCATAGTTTAAAACATCAAATTTTGTTTATGATAAAAAGTATCATTATCACTTACAAGCTACCAACATTTCGCATTCTCTGCCGAGGAATGGGTAAATGCGGTAAATCACGTTAGACTCACAGGTCTGGTCCAACAGAACGAGAACGAAAATAATGAGTAACAGTACGAATTACCAACAGCTCACCCGCGCGTTCCAGCGGCTCTCTCGCTTCTCCCACCTCTCGGCTATCGCCAGTTGGGACATGTTCACCATGATGCCTCCTGGTGGCAGCCAGGCCCGTGGCGAAGCGCTGGCGGAACTGAACGTCCTGGAACATCAGCTGTTAACCGATCCTAAGGTCGCCACCTGGATTGCCGGCGCGCAACACGAAGAATTGAATGATGTTGAACAGGCCAATTTGCGAGAAATGTCGCGTCTGCATCATCAGGCATCATTGTTGCCGGAATCACTGGTTGAAGCCAAATCCCTTGCGGGTAGCCGCTGCGAACACGCCTGGCGCAGCCAGCGCCCGGCCAATGACTGGGAAGGTTTTGCTGAGAACCTGAAGGATGTGGTGAAGTACAGCCGCGAAGAGGCCAGGCTGCGTGCCGAGGCCAAAGGTTGTTCACCGTATGATGCGCTGCTGGATGTGTTTGAACCAGACATGACCAGCGCCCGCCTGGATGTGTTATTCGCCGACCTCAAAGGCTGGCTCCCGGACCTGTTAAGCAAGGTGGTCGCCAAACAGTCCCGGCAATCGTTAATCGCGCCGGTTGGCCCTTTCCCGACGGCGGTGCAGCGCGAGTTAGGCCTTGAGACCATGGCGCAGTTGGGATTCGACTTTGCGGGCGGACGGCTGGACATTAGCGCCCACCCATTCTGCGGCGGCGTACCGGAAGATGTGCGTATCACCACACGGTATGATGAAAACGAACTGCTGAGCGCACTGTTTGGCGTTATCCATGAAACCGGCCATGCCCGCTATGAGCAGAACCTGCCGCGTAACTGGTCCGGTCAACCTATCGCCCTGGCACGCTCGACCGCCATTCATGAATCCCAAAGCCTGTTCTTTGAAATGCAGCTGGGTCGAAGCAGCGCCTTCCTGACGCGGTTAATCCCGGCGGTGAAGCGGCATTTTGGCGATCAACCCGCCTTTGAAGAAAGCAATTTTATCGCCTGGAACCAGCAGGTGAAGCCGGGCTTTATCCGCGTTGATGCCGATGAAGTGAGCTACCCCGCCCACGTGATCCTGCGCTACGAAATCGAGCGAGCACTGATTAACGGCGACATTGAAGTCGATGATATTCCGGCCTTATGGAATGAGAAAATGCAGGCGTGGCTGGGGCTGTCAACCATCGGCAATTACCGTAATGGGTGTATGCAGGATATCCACTGGACCGACGGTGGCTTTGGCTACTTCCCTTCCTATACCCTTGGTGCCATGTATGCAGCACAGTTGTTTAGTGCGGCAAATCGCGCGTTGCCGGGGTTAGAAACGGCCATTGCTCAGGGTGATTTCAGCGCACTGTTTGACTGGTTACGCCAGAACATCTGGCAGCACGGTAGCCGCTTTACCACCGAACAGCTGATTACGCAGGCCACCGGTGAACCACTCAGTAGCCGCTATTTCCGCGCGCATCTTGAAGCCCGTTATCTGTAATTGCTTACCGTGAGTCATTGTACATATGGTTACACGCCGAAACCAATGACTCACGGAAGCCTTGATATTACAGCGATATAGTTATTTCAACGGCCCCGCAGTGGGGTTGAATGAAAAACCAAATCGAGGGTATGACAATGAAAAAAGTATTAGCTCTGGTTGTTGCCGCTGCTATGGGTCTGTCTTCTGCTGCATTTGCTGCTGAAACAACGGCCACCACGACTCCGGCCGCTGCAGCCACCACCAAAGCAGCCCCGGCTAAAACCACACATCATAAAAAACAGCACAAGGCGGCACCGCAGAAAGCGCAATCTGCCAAGAAACACACCAAAAAAACCACCGCTAAACCTGCTGCAGAACAAAAAGCACCAGAGCAAAAAGCACAGGCAGCTAAAAAGCACAGCAAAAAAGCCGTAAAACACGACGCAGCTAAACCTGCGGCTCAGCCAGCGGCATAATCCGTCAGAAATAACGCTGGCGTCCCCCACGCCAGCGCCTACGGCGCTAGCTCTTGTCGGTTTAGCGCCGCGTTTCGGAGGGTAAAAGGGTGTCCCATTACCGCTTTGAGTTCATTCTTATTACACTGATAATTTGCGGCCTTATTGCCACGCACTTTTATCTTTCCTGAGTGTAGTTACCTGATTTTACTCCCACTTTCCCACCGTCCCGTCTATAGTATTCATTGAGGGTTTGCTTTTAATAATCATAATTCCCCACCAGAGTGTGATATGCATAAAACCATTGCGGTATTACTGGGTTCTATTTGTCTTTCTCCTGTCGTTGCGCATGCGGATCGGCCAGCAACGCCTGCTACTGAAGCTGAAGACATTAAAACGCTCTTCTTTGGTCATGACGATCGCGTACAGATCCCAGACCCGACTCAATCGCCCTGGGACGCCATCGGACAACTGGAAACCGCCAGCGGTAACCTGTGTACGGCCACGCTCATTTCTCCGCATCTGGCCTTGACCGCCGGGCACTGTCTGTTAACGCCCCCTAAAGGCAAGCCGGATAAAGCCGTTGCGCTGCGCTTTGTGTCAAAAAAAGGCGTCTGGCGCTATGAAATCCACGGCATTGAGGCACGGGTTGATCCTTCACTTGGCAAGCGCTTAAAAGCGGATGGCGACGGCTGGATTGTGCCCCCTTCTGCGGCACCCTGGGATTTTGGTCTGGTGGTGTTGCGTTACCCCCCATCAGGAATTACACCGCTTCCCTTGTATGAAGGCGATAAAACCGCATTAACCGCTGCGCTGAAAGCCGCCGATCGCAAAGTCACTCAGTCAGGCTACCCGGAAGACCATCTGGACGATCTGTATGCGCATCAGGATTGTGTGGTGACCGGCTGGGCGCAAAACACCGTCATGTCCCATCAGTGCGACACGCTCCCGGGTGACAGCGGTTCCCCATTGATGCTGAAGACAGATGCGGGCTGGCAATTGATTGGTGTGCAGAGCTCCGCTCCGGCGGCGAAAGATCGCTGGCGGGCCGATAACCGCGCGATTTCGGTCACCGGTTTTCGCGATAAACTGGACGCGTTAGCGAAGGGATAACAACATGCTGCCCGCAGATACAGGCAGCATTTTTATCAGGCGAGTTTAATCATTATCATACCGGCCAGTAACAATGCCACGCCGATCCAGCCTTTATTATTCAGGCGCTGACCAAAAAGCACCCAGCCTGCGGCCAACGTGGCGGCAATCCCGAACCCCCCCCACAGGGCATAAGCAACGGAAAGGTCGATGCCTTTTACCGCCTGAGACAGCGCACTAAAGGCTGCCAGCACGGCGACCAATGACAGCACGCCATAGACTTTACGACGAAAACCATCGGAAAATTTCAAAAAGACGTTAGCGACAATTTCCAGCACGATGGCCATCCCCAACCAGGCGCCGTGAACCCATTCAAACTGCTGCATGGGTCACCTCGCCCCTCGCTTTTGCTGGCTTTCGTGTGCCTGATTTAATCAGCACGATACCGAACACTAGCGAGACTAATCCGGCCACCTTCATCGCCGACAGGGTTTCGTCAAATAACAGCACGCTAAACAGCGTAATAAATAAAATACCGATACCTTCCCATAACGCGTAGGCCACGCCGAGGGCGATTTTTTTAACGGCGAAACTGAGAAAAATATACGATAAGGCGATCATTACCAGCATTAAAATAAAGCCCGCATTACCATTACCTACGCTTGCCCATTTCATCGACAGCGTACCTGTAATTTCAGCCGCAATGGCCAGACCTAATAAAATCCAGTAAAACATGATACTTCTCCTGCTAGAGAATAAAGTCCTTTGGGCTTACTGCATGCAGCAAACCAAAAAATAAAATCAGATAGCTCAGCGCATAACGCCAGCTCAGGCAGAAGAAGGGACTAAAGCGCGTTGCGCCAGAGTTGCTCACCTGCAAGCAGGAAAGTAGAAGAGGTACGAAGAAGTGTAGGTAAACGCAAAAACATCCTGAACGTATTGTCCATAATATTACAATTATCCGCAGTGTTGCTTCTCGTCATCGCGGATGATAATTGTCCTCGGTAGTTAAACACACGCAATTTGTATCATAGGTTCAAGGCGAACTCAAAATCTTTTCACTTCTTTACCTGGTTCGTTTGATTTTTGTTATAACGACTCGAGGCAGATCACACTATTATCCAGGTTCAGGATAACTCTTCAGGAATAAACATGGCGAAACCCATTATCACGCTTAGCGGTCTAAAATTAGTCATTATGTTGGGCATGCTGGTGATCATTCTGACCGGCGTCCGCTTTGCGGCCGATATCATTGTCCCCTTTATTCTGGCGTTATTTATTGCCGTGGTGCTTAATCCCGTGGTCCAGCGAATGGTCAAACTTCGCATTCCGCGAGTATTAGCCGTGTCATTGCTGGTGGTTATTATTGTGATGCTAATGGTGCTGCTTTTAGCATATTTAGGGACATCCTTAAATGAATTAGCGAGAACGCTACCGCAATACCGTTCTTCACTGGTTATCCCGCTGAAAAATATCGAACCGTGGCTGCAGCGCGCGGGAATTGGTGTTTCCGTCGACGAACTCGTGAAGTATATCGACCCTAATGCGGCGATGACGCTGGTGACCAATTTGCTGACGCAATTGTCCAATGCCATGTCATCTATCTTTTTACTGCTGCTGACCGTCGTGTTTATGCTACTGGAAGTGCCACAGTTACCCGGCAAACTCAAACAAATGATGAGCAGACCCGTTGAGGGAATGGCCGCTATTCAACGCGCAATCGACAGCGTGTCACACTACCTGGTCCTCAAAACGGCCATCAGTATTGTCACCGGTCTGGTCGCCTGGGGCATGCTGGCCGCACTGGATGTCCGCTTCGCATTTGTCTGGGGACTGCTGGCTTTCGCGCTGAACTACATCCCCAATATCGGATCCGTGCTGGCGGCGATCCCCCCTATTGCTCAGGTACTGGTGTTTAGCGGATTTTACGATGCCCTGGTGGTGCTGGCGGGCTATCTGGCGATTAACTTGATATTCGGTAACATTCTCGAACCGCGCATCATGGGACGCGGACTGGGGCTATCGACGCTGGTGGTTTTTCTGTCGTTGATATTCTGGGGCTGGTTACTGGGACCGGTTGGCATGCTGCTTTCTGTCCCACTCACCATCATCGTTAAAATTGCACTTGAGCAAACTGAAGGCGGCCAAAGCATTGCCGTTTTGCTGGGCGATCTCAATAAAGCGTGAAGCCGCCTCTCTCACTAATAAGCGGAATGTGCCATAAAAAAACGGCCTCCGAGGAGGCCGTATGACATGCTAGTAATAATTACAGCGCTTTCAGAATCGCATCCACGCTGGCTTTGGCATCGCCAAACAGCATATGGGTGTTATCTTTAAAGAACAGTGGGTTCTGCACGCCGGCATAACCGGTATTCATTGAACGTTTAAACACAATGACATTCTGCGCCTTCCACACTTCCAGAACCGGCATACCGGCGATTGGGCTTTTCGGATCGTCCAGCGCCGCCGGGTTAACGGTATCGTTCGCGCCGATGACCAGTACGGTGTCGGTATCGGCGAAATCATCGTTGATTTCATCCATTTCCAGCACGATATCGTAAGGCACCTTCGCTTCCGCCAGCAGCACGTTCATATGCCCCGGCAGACGCCCGGCAACCGGGTGGATACCGAAACGCACCTTGATGCCGCGCGCACGCAGTTTCTCGGTGATTTCGGCCACCGGATACTGTGCCTGCGCCACCGCCATGCCATAGCCTGGAGTGATAATCACCGAGTGCGAATCCTTCAGCATTTCTGCCGTTTCTTCCGCGGAAATCTCGCGATGCTCACCCGCTTCCTGATCGTCACCAGTAGAAGAACCGTCGGTACCAAAACCACCGGCAATGACGCTGATGAAGGAGCGGTTCATCGCCTTACACATAATGTAAGACAGGATCGCACCCGAAGAACCCACCAGCGCACCGGTAACGATCAGCAGATCGTTGCTCAACATAAAGCCCGCCGCCGCTGCCGCCCATCCTGAATAGGAGTTCAGCATCGATACCACAACCGGCATATCTGCCCCGCCGATAGACGCCACCAGATGCCAGCCAAACGCCAGCGCGATAATGGTCATCACCAGCAACGCCAGAACCTGCAGACCCACGCTTTCAGTACGCACGAACAGCACCAGCAGCAGGAACGAAACCACCAGCGCCGCAAGGTTCAGCTTGTGACGATTCGGCAGCATCAGCGGCTTAGAGGATATCTTGCCGCGCAGTTTACCAAACGCCACGATAGAACCCGTGAAGGTCACCGCACCGATGAAGATGCCAAGGAACACTTCAGTCAGGTGAATATTCACCAGAATCGGTTCCAGACCCGCTTCGTGATACAGGTAGCTGTTAAAACCAACCAGCACCGCCGCCAGGCCAACGAAGCTGTGCAGGATCGCCACCAACTCCGGCATCTCGGTCATTTCGACTTTCTTCGCCAGACGAATACCAATCGCGCCACCGATGATCATGGCAACCAGAATCCACGCGACGTTGCCGGTATCCGGACCAAAGATCGTGGCAATCAGCGCAATCGCCATCCCGGCGATACCGAAGTTATTACCCTGCTGGGACGTTTCATGCTTAGAAAGCCCCGCCAGACTGAAAATAAACAGGATCGCGGCAACAATGTATGCAGCTGTAACTAATCCTCCAGACATGTGCTACCCCTTAGTTTTTCCGGAACATTTTCAGCATGCGCTGAGTCACGGTGAAGCCACCGAAAATATTAATGCTGGCAATAAGTACCGCGATAAAGCTCAGGAAACTCACCCAGCCACCCTGGCCAATCTGCAATAATGCCCCCACAACGATGATCCCGGAGATGGCGTTCGTCACAGACATCAGCGGCGTATGCAGCGCATGCGACACGTTCCAGACCACGTAGTAACCGACCACGCAGGAAAGCGCGAACACGGTAAAGTGGCCAAGGAACTCTTTTGGCGCCACATCGGCCAGCCAGCCAAACAGAATAACCACCAACGCCATCAGGGCGTATTTACGCCACGGTGAGACTGGTTTTTTCTCTTCAACCGGTGCAGGTGCAGCTTTTGCTGCCGCCTGAGGCTGAGCGGAAACCTGGATCGGCGGCGCAGGCCAGGTGATTTCACCTTCGCGAACCACCGTCACACCGCGCACCACCACATCGTCGAAATCCACGGTGATATTGCCGTCTTTCTCTTTGCACAGCAGCTTCAGCAGGTTAACGAGGTTGGTCCCGTATAGCTGGGAAGACTGCGTCGGCAAACGGCCCGGAAGGTCGGTATAACCAATAACCTTGACGCCGTTCTCGGTCGTGGTCACCTGATTCGCCACGGTGTATTCGCAGTTACCGCCGTTTTGCGCAGCGAGATCGACAATCACGCTGCCCGCTTTCATGGAGTCAACCATTTCACGGGTGATCAGTTTCGGGGCCGGTTTACCCGGAATCAACGCGGTGGTGACGATAATATCGACGTCTTTCGCCTGCGCGGCGAACAGTTCCATTTCCGCTTTGATAAACGCTTCGGACATCACCTTGGCGTAACCATCGCCGCTGCCCGCTTCCTCTTTGAAATCCAGCTCGAGGAATTCAGCGCCCATACTTTGCACTTGTTCTTTCACTTCCGGGCGCGTATCGAAGGCGCGAACAATCGCCCCCAGGCTGTTGGCCGCACCAATGGCCGCAAGACCCGCCACCCCGGCACCGATCACCATCACTTTGGCTGGCGGGACCTTGCCCGCGGCGGTAATTTGTCCGGTAAAGAAGCGACCGAACTCATGCGCCGCTTCAACAATGGCGCGATATCCGGCGATGTTGGCCATCGAACTGAGGGCATCCAGCGACTGCGCACGCGAAATACGCGGTACGGAGTCCATTGCCATCACGGTGACATTGCGCTCGGCGAGTTTTTGCAGTAACTCCGGGTTTTGCGCCGGCCAGAGGAAACTGACCAGCGTGGTCCCCGGATTCAACAACGGAATCTCAAATTCTTCTGGTGCGTTGACCTTCAGGATAATCTCTGACTGCCAGACCGCATCCCCGTCAACAATTTCCGCGCCCGCTTGCACAAACGCCTTGTCGTCAAAACTTGCCAGTTGACCCGCGCCGCTTTCAACCGCGACGCTAAAACCCAGCTTCAGCAGCTGCTCAACCGTCTTCGGTGTGGCTGCTACGCGGGTTTCATTGGTTAACCGTTCTCTTGGTATGCCAATTCGCATAATGTTCCCTTCCATCTGTATTTTTGATGATGGTTTATCAATGTTCGCAAGCGGCCTGCGCGCACTTACGTAAGAGGTAAGTGTTACCCCAACAAAATAAAACAGTAACAAACTCTGTATAACCTACTGAAATTAACGCCTGTGATCTAGCGCCAAAAAACAGTATTTATTATGAAATTCGCAAAACCGGGATGAATTAACCCGCAGACAGGGATAATGCCCTTGAAATAGCCCGCAAAGGCCGATAAATCGCTCAAGCCAAGCGGCAAAACATGATTAAGCGCCACCACGGAACAATTGATTAACATTAAATTAACTTATGAAATTCAACCGATTTATCAGTTTTAGCGCTGAAATGCCGAATTTTTAGACATATCACTAAATGTTATCGATGTTGTTACGACGGCTGGCACGATGAGTGAAAAATGACGCAGACACTGACTCTATTTAAATGCAATAATCAGCCACGTTTCTAGTCAATAACAATACCAGTACCTGGTTTGCGCAAGGCGAAGGATTATTTTTATGAAGCTTAAGAACACTCTCCTGGCGTCCGCACTTCTTTCTGCGACTGCTTTTTCTGTAAATGCAGCGACAGAATTGACGCCGGAGCAAGCGGCTGCCCTGAAACCCTATGACCGCATTGTGGTGACCGGCCGTTTTAATGCTATCGGTGATGCGGTTGCCGCCGTATCCCGCCGTGCAGATAAAGACGGTGCAGCCTCCTTTTACGTTGTTGATACCTCAGATTTTGGCAGCGGCGGTAACTGGCGTGTTGTTGCCGACGTCTATAAAGCCGACGCAGAAAAAGCGGAAGCTAACAAAAATCGCGTCATCAACGGTGTTGTAGAATTACCCAAAGATCAGGCCGTGTTGCTGGAACCGTACGATACCGTCACGGTGCAGGGTTTCTACCGTAGCCAGCCTGAAGTCAACGACGCCATCACCAAAGCGGCGAGAGAGAAAGGGGCTTACTCTTTCTATATTGTCCGTCAGGTCGATGCTAACCAGGGTGGCAACCAGCGTATTACCGCATTTGTCTATAAAGCCGATGCGAAAAAACGTGTTGTACAAAGCCCTGACGCCATCCCAGCTGATTCTGATGCCGGACGTGCAGCATTAGCAGCCGGTGGCGAAGCCGCGAAGAAAGTTGAGATCCCGGGCGTAGCTACCACCGCATCTCCGAGTGCAGAAGTGGGTCGTTTCTTCGAAACGCAGTCAACCAAAGGTGGACGTTACACTGTCACGCTTCCGGACGGTACGAAAGTAGAAGAACTGAACAAAGCAACCGCCGCCATGATGGTGCCGTTTGACAGCATCAAGTTCACCGGTAACTACGGCAACATGACTGAAGTTTCTTATCAGGTTGCTAAACGTGCCGCGAAAAAAGGCGCCAAGTACTACCACATTACCCGCCAGTGGCAGGAACGTGGTAACAACGTGACCATCAGTGCCGATCTGTATAAATAACGGTCACGAGTAACAATATAAGGCGGCTTTTTGCCGCCTTTCGCATTTTTAGTCACAAATCTCCCCATGCCCATTGCATGCGCTCCCTTCTCTCCGTAAAATTCCGCGCCTTAGTGGCTTCCTCCATTTTTATGCGGTTTGCCAAAATAATTATTCTCTCACTCTCGTTTTTGTCACTGGATACAAATGGAAAAGAAATTGGGTCTGAGCGCACTGACCGCGCTGGTTTTAAGCTCAATGCTCGGCGCGGGCGTTTTCAGCCTGCCACAAAATATGGCAGCGGTTGCCAGCCCGGCCGCATTACTGATTGGTTGGGCGATTACCGGCGCGGGAATTCTCCTGCTGGCCTTTGCCATGCTCATCCTGACGCGCATCCGTCCCGATCTGGACGGCGGTATTTTTACCTACGCCCGTGAAGGTTTTGGCGAACTGATTGGTTTCTGCTCGGCATGGGGTTACTGGCTGTGCGCCGTTATCGCCAACGTTTCTTATCTGGTGATCGTTTTTTCCGCACTCAGCTTCTTCACCGATACGCCTGAATTGCGTTTATTTGGCGATGGAAATACCTGGCAGTCTATCGTCGGGGCCTCAGTGCTGCTGTGGGTGGTCCATTTTCTGGTATTACGCGGTGTACAAACCGCCGCCAGCATTAACCTGGTAGCGACACTGGCGAAATTATTGCCGCTGGGTCTGTTTGTCGTGCTGGCCTTTATGCTGTTTAAGCTTGATACCTTTACCCTGGATTTTACCGGTATTGCGCTGGGTGTTCCGGTCTGGGAACAGGTCAAAAACACCATGCTCATCACGCTGTGGGTGTTCATCGGGGTAGAAGGCGCGGTCGTAGTGTCAGCACGTGCCCGCAATAAACGCGATGTCGGTCGCGCCACGCTGTTGGCGGTATTGGCCGCACTGGGTGTTTATCTGTTGGTTACCCTGCTTTCCCTTGGCGTGGTTGCTCGCCCGGAACTGGCTGAAATCCGTAACCCGTCAATGGCCGGACTGATGGTCAAAATGATGGGGCCATGGGGTGAAATTATTATTGCGGCCGGTCTGATAGTTTCCGTCTGTGGTGCCTATTTAAGCTGGACGATTATGGCAGCCGAAGTGCCGTTTCTGGCATCGACGCACAAAGCGTTCCCGCGCATTTTCTCACGTCAAAATGCGCAAGGTGCACCGTCGTCTTCACTGTGGCTCACCAATATCTGCGTACAGGTGTGTCTGGTGCTGATCTGGCTCACAGGCTCTGACTATAATACGCTGCTGACGATTGCCTCCGAGATGATTCTGGTGCCTTATTTTCTCGTTGGCGCATTTTTGCTGAAAATCGCCACCCGCCCGATTCATCAGGCTGTTGGTGTCGGTGCCTGCATTTATGGCTTATGGTTATTATATGCTTCTGGCCCAATGCACCTGTTGCTGTCTGTGGTGCTGTATGCGCCAGGATTATTGGTCTTTCTTTACGCCAGAAAAACGCACACGCACGATAACGTGCTGAACCGCCAGGAATTGGTTTTGATCGGCCTGCTGCTGGTCGCCGCCGTTCCGGCTACCTGGATGTTGATGGGGTAAACGTCATACCCATCGTTTGATGTTAATGGAGATTACGATGGGTAAAAAGCCCCTGCCAGTACTTATCACCGGCGCAGGCCGTCGCATCGGCCTCGCAATTGCATGGCATTTTTTGAATCAAAAACAGCCGGTAATTATCAGCTATCGTACGCATTATCCATCGATTGATGGTCTGCAAGAAGCCGGCGCGGTGTGCATTCAGGCCGATTTTTCGACCGATGCCGGCGTGCTGGCCTTCGCTGATGACGTAAAAAACCGAACGGATGGATTACGCGCCATCGTGCACAATGCCAGCGCCTGGGTTGCAGAAAAACCCGGTAAACCGCTGTCTGACGTGTTGTCCAGCATGATGCAGATCCATGTCAACACGCCCTACCTGCTAAACCACGCGCTGGAAGGCCTGCTGCGCGGCCACGGCCACGCCGCCGGCGACATCATCCATTTTACAGATTACGTCGTCGAGCGCGGCAGCGACAAACATATCGCGTATGCCGCCAGCAAGGCTGCACTGGACAACATGACCCGCTCATTCGCGCGTAAACTGGCACCAGAAGTCAAAGTGAACGCCATCGCCCCATCGCTTATTCTGTTTAACGAAGATGACGACGCCGAATATCGTCAGCAGGCTCTGAACAAGTCACTGATGAAAACCGCGCCCGGCGAGAAAGAGGTCATTGAGTTAATCGATTATCTGTTGACCAGCTGTTTTGTCACCGGGCGTAGTTTTGCCCTGGATGGCGGTCGCCACCTGCGTTAGTGCAGTTTTACCCAACAAATAATCAGCAACCACGCGCTCAGGCCCCAGCAGACTACCGCCCCGCCGAGCGCGACGGGCAGGCGCATAAACCCGGTGAAGTACCACAGTGAAACAAGGTAGACAAAATAGGGAATAATTGACCACATACTGAAGACAATTGTGGTGCGTAACGCTTCAATACCGCGCTCGCTGGCCACAATATAGTGAGCGATCAGCGCAAAAGTCGGGAACAGCGGAATTAATCCGGCAATATAGTAATTCTTTGTTTTAGCCAGCACGCCAATCAACACCACCACCAGCGCACCCAGCGCCGCTTTTATAAGTAACCCCATCACTTTGCCTTAACACATCAATAACATCAGTCCCTAGCATAACGGAAGCGTTCTCGTTTAGAAAAGATTAATGGAAGGAAAAACAGGGGCGGTGTATGTTGGCACTTTATAATCAAAATGAATGATATGAACACCATCGTATTTGTTGAAGATGATCCTGAAGTCGGCTCGCTGATTGCCGCTTACCTGGCCCGGCACGATATCGAGGTCATCCTTGAACCGCGCGGCGATGTAGCCGAAGAGAAGGTCCTGCAGGTTCAACCCGACCTGGTGTTGTTAGACATTATGCTGCCTGGTAAAGACGGAATGACCATCTGTCGTGATTTGCGCGGGCGCTGGCGGGGTCCAATTGTTCTGCTGACGTCTCTCGACAGCGATATGAACCATATACTGGCGCTCGAAATGGGAGCCTGTGACTACATTCTGAAAACGACGCCGCCGGCGGTGCTGCTGGCCCGCCTGCGCCTGCATTTACGCCAGAACGAACATTCGACGCAGTCAAAAGGTATTCAGGCGGCCACCCTTACGCCGCATACCATACTGCGCTTTGGTACGCTAACTATCGATCCAACCAATCGTTCCGTGCTACTTGCTGGTGACCCCGTTTCGCTGTCTACCGCCGATTTCGAACTACTGTGGGAGCTGGCAACCCATGCGGGACACATTATGGATCGCGATGCGTTGCTGAAAAATCTGCGTGGTGTGAGTTATGACGGGATGGATCGCAGCGTTGATGTGGCGATTTCCAGACTGCGCAAAAAACTGCTGGATAACGCCACAGAGCCGTACCGCATCAAGACCATCCGTAATAAAGGCTATTTGTTTGCCCCGCACGCCTGGGATGATGAACCACGCAAATAACCCCGCCAGGCTGGTTTTAACCCAGCCAAATTCGCCATTTAACGTTACACTGTCACGCAAATCGTCTACAGGATAAGCATAAAGACCTCGTCTCGGTCTGAACCACACTTTTTGTGTGGCTGTCAGTGGTCCCCCTCCCTATAATCCGTCCCGGTCCTGAGCCACTATGGCTCAGCGTTTTATTTCAAAAATACACTCTCTTTCCGGCATTTCAGGTGCTGAATGAGGCAAGAGGCTACATTATGTTCGTTACTCTCGCGTATATCGCGTTATTTTTGGTTTGTTCATGGGCTGTATTCAGAATCGACCAAAAAAGTCACTCCCTGTCCAAAAGCGTTTTCATTGCCATTTTTATCGGTGCCGTTATTGGCTTATCCCTGCATTTTATTGCAGCCGACAACAGCAAAACAATTATCGACTGGTATAACGTCATCGGTAACGGTTATGTCAATTTACTCAAACTGGTTGCGGTTCCGCTAATCTTTATCTCTATCCTGTCGGCGATTAATAAGCTCGAAAACAGCGCCGGAATTGGCAAAATGTCACTCACTATCGTAGGGAGCATGCTCTGCCTGGTGATGATCGCCGGATTTGTTGGCCTGCTCACCGCCCACGTTTTAGGTCTGGATGCCAGCGCGTTTGGCCATATGCAGTCAACGTTGACGGCTGAGGATGTGAGTAAAACAGCCGCAGTTTCACTGCCTAAGCTAGTCACCTCGCTGATCCCCACCAATATCTTCCTCGATCTTACCGGGGCCAGAAGCGTTTCTGTTATTGGTATTGTGATTTTCACTCTGCTTGCCGGGGTAGCATTATTAAAAGTAAAACAAGATGCACCGCAAGAAGGTGAAAAATTAAGCGCGGGCATTAACGCCATCCAGATTTGGGTGATGAAAATGGTGCGCATCGTTATTGCCCTCACCCCCTATGGCGTGATGGCATTAATGGCTGGCGTGTTTTCCGCTTATCGGTTTGAACAATTTGCCAGTTTGTTAGGTTTTATTGCCGCCTGCTACATTGCCGTGCTGATGATGTTTATCGTGCATGCGCTAATTTTGCTGCTTAGCGGAAACAATCCTGTGCGCTATTTTAAAACCGTGTGGCCGGTTTTAACCTTTGCGTTTGTTTCGCGCAGCAGCGCTGCCTCTATTCCACTGGCCATTACCGCGCAGGAAAAATTTGGCGTACAAAATACCATTGCCAATATCGCGGCTTCATTTGGTTCCAGCATGGGCCAGAATGGCTGTGCCGGGATTTACCCTGCGATTATGGTGGCAATGATTGCACCGACAATGGGCATCGATCCGCTGTCGGTACATTTTCTGCTCGCGATGCTACCGGCGATTGCGCTGGGATCGATTGGGGTGGCGGGCGTCGGTGGTGGTGGGACGTTTGCCGCACTGATTGTGCTCTCCACGCTGAATTTTCCGGTCGCGCTGGTGGGGATTTTTATTGCTATTGAGCCGATTGTCGATATGGCGAGGACTGCATTAAACGTCAACGGCTCGATGATGTCGGGCGTGCTGGCTAACCGAATTTTGCGTAAAGAAACGTCCGCGCAGCAACCGTCCACATCGCTCAGCAACGCTGAATAACCGTTCAGAGCAGTGCCAGATAATAGCCTTCCCGCTGACAGGAAGGCTTTATTTAGGTTAGCTGAGCATCAACCTGTCATAGTTTTTCCAGCGATAATTCAGCGCGGAGAGGATCCAGCAACCGAGAAATACAGCAATAATCATAAAACCAACATTACCCATGTGGTCACTCATATTGCTTACCGTATCCCACATTCCGCCCTGAAGTGAAAACGCATCGGACAGTAATCCTAACGCTTCCAGCCCGCCAATAAATACCGCCACAATCACCGAGGTTCCGGTGATGGTCATATTGTAATACAGCTTTCGCTGCGGCTTATTAAAGGCCCAGCCATAGGCCTCGACCATCAGAATACTGTCGAGGCAATCAATTAACGCCATGCCACAGGTAAACAATGCCGGAAACACCAGAATGGACCAGATGGACATCCCACTGGAAGCACCTGAAGCAGAAATGCCTAACAGCGAAATTTCTGTGGCAGTATCAAAACCCAGCCCAAACAAAAAGCCGACAAAATACATATGCCAGTCTTTCCCCACCAGCCTAAAGGCCGAGCGGAAGAGCCAACTCAGAGGCCCTGAAATCGTGATTTCTTCCGCGGTTCCGTAATAGGTGCCCGTACGTTTTAAATGGCGGAATGCCTTCCATACCTGGCAGAAGATAATCAGATTGATGGTCGCCAGAATCAGCAAGAACGCTGCAGAAACGGCCGTACCGATCACGCCCCCAACATTCTGCAACCACGCCATATGATGTTTAAACACGCTGGTAGTGAGGGCAATGCCAATACTTGCCAGTACCACAATGGTGGAATGTCCGAGAGAAAACCATGCCCCGGTGGTCAATGCGCGCTTTTTTTGCTGCATCAGTTTGCGGGTTGCGCTGTCGATGGCGGCGATATGATCGGCATCCACGGCGTGGCGCAAACCGTAACACCAGGCGACCAGGCTCAGCGCCAGAAGCGAGGTATGATGACTAAATACCGTGAAAGCCCACAGCCACGCCACAATGTTTGCCCCGACCAAAATCGCCACCAGCAGCATAATATCCGGACGTTTTTTGCACACTGAAAACAACGTGTTCATTGTTTTCGGCCCATTAACTTATTCATAAGAGACACAACCTAACCCGCCATTTACTGATTGGTAATCTAAATATTTATCAGCCTAATGATAACGGTTTAAAATTGCTGACGCGTGTCGTAGATCAAAGTTGCAGAGACCCTGAGTCCAGTTCAGCAAACGCGAGATCCGCCACCCGCAGGGTTATTGCCGCAGTGCCCCCGTCTTGCAGCAACCAGGCGGATGAAAGCCCACACCATGCCGCGATCCACAGAAGAAGACGCTCGCGTTTAAGTCCGGCAGCCTCTGAAACGATGTTGACGCGCTGGGTGAACCGCGATGGATCAATGGCGATGCCAATACCAGGATCGGCAAGATCGGGATTGGTGAAAATATTGGCGTAATCAAACCCACGCTCACCCAACAACCCTTTCGGATCGATAGCCAGCCATCCAGACTCTGCAAAATCAAGCACATTACCGTGGTGTAAATCACCGTGCAGCACCACGACATCTTGCGCAGTGGTGAAAAGCACATTGGCTGCCTGCGCGCAACGAAGCATGATCCCACCAAAACGTTGCGCTGTCGGCTCAAGATCGCGAAACCAATGTTCAAGTGGCGTGAGCACCGGTGTTGAGGTATTTGCCGCAACATGGAGTCGACGGGCAGTTTGGCAAATGATGCGGCAGGCTCGCGCATCCTGGTCTTCCCGGGACATATCCGTCAGCGATTGTGTCCCTGTGGCACGTTCTAACAGAATCGCCCCATTTTCATGAGCCAGCACCCTCGCCGCCCCGTTCCCGTTCCACCAGGTCATCAACTGACAACCGGTTCGCTCACTGTCATCATCCGTGAGTTTAAGAATGGCTTTCTTGCCACCGTGAATTGTTGTCACGGGTAGCAGATACGATGTATGAGTCACGATGGGAGCACCATCAGGGATGAGTTTCCAGCGGCTTAACCAGGTACTGAACATATGCTTTCCAAAGTAATACCACCCTCTTCAGCCTGAGTGAATCGCTGGTGGAACATTAGCGAGATTTTTACCGCATTATAACGATGACGGGTCAGGGCGACACCTACATCTATACAGAATTTTATGCTAGGTTGAAAAATACAGCCCTCGAGAAAGAGGCAAACGCCAGCTTCAAAAACAGATCGTTTATGCTGCTTTACGGTCAATTGCGCCATAGAATTCAGAATAAAATAAAATCACATCATCGATAAAAACAGGGAGCGCTGAATTCTCGCCCCCTGCACTTTTTTTACCCCTCAGGCATCGCCGAAGAGTGATGGGTGGAGATTTTCCACTCTTTTCCATCCCATGCGTAAGTGAACGTATATCGTGCTGAAACGGTAGATTTATCGGCGAAGGTAAATGTGTAGGTACCGGTATCTATCGCCTTGTTGCACCCCAGACGAATAGTGCGAGTATCAATTTTTCCGGTAGGTTTCTTCGCCAGAAAATGCTCAAAATAATCAATGCGTTCAGCATCCGTTAAGCGGGCTTTATTGGATACCGTTGGCAGTAACACCGCATCGCTGAGATAGTTTTCTGAAACCGTCTTCGCGTTGCCCGTTTTTAACGATGCGTTCCACTTATCAAATAGCGCTTCGATTTGAGCGTTATCGACCTTCACGCAGTCAGGTGCCGACACCGCAAAAACCGGGCCAGACAGAAGGGTCAGTGAAGCAATAAGACCAAATAATTTCTTCATTTTAATCAATCCATTCGTGGTCGTATGGCAATGCTGAACCATTGATAACCAGGCTATAAAAATCGCATGGCATGTCATTATCAATGGGAATCATCAACATACGCTGTGTGTGAAAATAAAGAATCCGTGAGGGAAAGGGTATTCAATACGAAGGAGTTATAAGAGATTTTTGTGTTATCGCCACGGGTAGAGACTGTTCAACTTCCTGGTTAATTATAGTTCAGTGATTATTGCTGAAGCATGACTTTCAGTATTTTTGCCCGCATCCAGTACGGGCTTTCTAGATGATGCTCCCCTCATATCGCGCACTCACCTTGCACAAAGACAACCGCCAGCAGCAATTACTCTGTTAAGACGAGACTGTTTACCGGGCCCAACTGCCCTCGCACGTTCCAGACATGCTGTATTTATTACGGGCCTCATGGGCCATGAGAATGCAGAAAGGGTTTATACAGTGTACTCTGCCGGGATAAGCGCGATTGACGATGGTCAGACTGAATTTCTGAATCTGCGTCTCGGTGGATACAGCAATCCCCCGCCAGCCCCGAGTGGCAAAAGCGTATTAGCTAACTTATTGAGCGTCCGGTGATTTGTTATGAAGAAGCTGTTTGTACAGTTTTACCTGTTGCTGTTCGTCTGCTTTCTGGTGATGACCCTGCTGGTCGGTTTGGTATATAAATTCACCGCAGAGCGCGCCGGCAGGCAGTCGCTCGATGATTTAATGAAAAGCTCCTTGTATTTGATGCGCAGTGAACTTCGCGAGATCCCGCCCCATGAGTGGGGGAAGACGCTGAAAGAGATGGATTTAAACCTCTCGTTTGATCTGCGCGTGGAGCCGCTGAATAAATACCATCTGGATGCCCCTACCCAGCAGCGTCTGCGCGAGGGCGATATTGTGGCACTCGACGACCAGTACACCTTTATTCAGCGTATTCCTCGCAGCCATTATGTCCTTGCCGTCGGCCCGGTTCCCTATCTCTATTTTCTGCATCAAATGCGCTTGCTGGACGTCGCGCTGATGGCGTTCATCGCCATTTCGCTGGCCTTCCCGGTGCTTATCTGGATGCGTCCGCACTGGAAGGAGATGTTGAGGCTGGAAGCGGCGGCGCAACGTTTTGGTGAAGGACACCTGAGTGAACGGCTGCATTTTGACAGCGGTTCCAGTTTTGAGCGGCTCGGCGTGGCGTTCAACCAAATGGCGGACAATATCAATGCGCTCATTGCCAGCAAAAAACAGCTGATTGATGGCATCGCCCATGAGCTGCGCACACCGCTGGTGCGTTTACGCTACCGGCTGGAGATGAGCGATAACCTCAGCGAACAGGAATCCCAGGCGCTGAATCGTGATATTAGCCAGTTGGAAGCGCTCATCGAAGAGTTACTCACCTATGCGCGACTCGACCGGCCACAGAATGAGTTAAACCTCACGGAACCAAACCTACCGGTATGGCTCACCACCCATCTGGACGATGTACAAAGCGTTAATCCTGACCGCACGGTGCGCCTGCGCCATCTAACCTCCGGTGATTACGGTGCGCTGGATATGCGCCTGATGGAGCGCGTCCTGGATAATTTACTCAACAACGCCCTGCGCTACTGCCAGTCTACGGTTCACGCCAGTCTGCTGCTTCAGGGTAATCAAGCGATGCTGATCGTCGAAGACGATGGCCCCGGCATTCCACCTGACGCCCGTGCGCAAGTTTTTGAACCGTTTGTTCGTCTCGATCCCAGCCGCGACCGGGCCACCGGCGGCTGCGGACTCGGGCTGGCCATCGTCCACTCGATTGCGCAGGCCATGGGCGGTACGGTGATGTGTGACGAAAGCGAACTCGGCGGCGCGCGTTTCACCTTTAGCTGGCCCCTCTGGCATAACATTCCTGAATTTTCCGCTACTTGACCCCTACGGCTCGGTGGTCAGGTAACGTTGGGTGTGCTATAAAAAAGTATGTTGTAACTAAAATGGTAACTCTATGGCTCGTTACGATCTCGTTGAACGTCTGAACAGCACTTTTCGCCAGATGGAACAAGAACTGGCGCAATTCACTGAAAATCTGCAGCAGCACACGCTACTGATTGCCCGTGTGTTCTCCTTGCCAGAAATCGCAAAAGAGTCGGAGCACGCCCCGCTGGAGGCCATCGACGTTAAACAACATTTAGGTAAAGAAGCTGAAAGTCTGGCGCTGCGCCACTACCGCCACCTGTTTATTCAGCAGCAGTCCGAGAATCGCAGCAGCAAAGCTGCCGTGCGCCTACCCGGCGTGTTGTGCTATCAGGTCGACAGCCCTTCTCAGGCGACGCTGGAAGCGCAAATCCAGCGTATCAACCAGTTGAAAACAACCTTTGAGCATATTGTGACGGTGGATTCAGGTCTGCCACCCGCCGCACGTTTCGAATGGGTGCATCGCCATTTACCAGGACTCATCACCCTCAATGCTTATCGAACGCTGACGGTGGTCAGAGAACCTGCGACCCTGCGATTCGGTTGGGCCAATAAACACATTATTAAAAACCTGAAACGCGATGAGGTACTGGAACAACTGGAAAAGAGCCTGAATTCACCGCGCAGCGTACATCCATGGACGCGCGAAGAGTGGCAGGCCCGTCTGGAGCGCGAGTATCAGGACATTGCCGCCCTGCCGCAACAGGCGAAACTGAAGATAAAAAGACCGGTGAAAGTCCAGCCCATCGCCCGCGTCTGGTACAAAGGGCAGCAAAAGCAAGTGCAATATGCGTGTCCGACACCGCTGATTGCACTGATTAATAACGATAATGGTATGAGTGTGCCGGACATCGGCGAGTTGCTGAATTACGATGCCGACAACGTGCAACACCGTTTCAAACCGCAGGCGCAGCCGCTGAGGTTGATTATTCCCCGGCTGCACCTGTATGTGGCAGATTAACGTCCCGGTCGCATACTTCCGACCATCAGTTCCGGGCGCACCCAACTGTCGAACTCGGCTTCGCTAAGGTAGCCCAGCGCCAGCGCCGAGGCTTTTAACGTCAGCCCCTCTTTGTGAGCCTTTTTGGCGATCTCTGCGGCTTTATCGTACCCAATATGGGTATTCAGGGCAGTCACCAGCATCAGGGATTCGTTGAGCAACTGGTCAATGCGCTCGCGATTGGGCTCAATGCCGGTCGCGCAGTGCGCATTGAAGCTTTCCATACCATCTGCCAGCAGACGAACTGATTGCAGGAAATTATGGATAACCATCGGTCGGTAGACGTTAAGCTCAAAATTACCGGAGGCTCCGCCAATGTTGATAGCCACATCGTTGCCCATTACCTGACAGCACAGCATAGTTAAGGCTTCACATTGTGTGGGGTTGACCTTACCAGGCATGATGGAGCTGCCTGGCTCGTTTTCAGGAATCGCTATCTCGCCGATACCACAGCGCGGACCAGATGCCAGCCAGCGCACATCGTTGGCAATTTTCATTAACGATGCGGCCAGACCTTTCAGTGCACCATGGGCATGTACCAGCGCATCACAGGTGGCCAGCGCTTCGAATTTATTCGGCGCGGTGACAAACGGTGCACAGGTGATCACTCTCAGTTCATCCGCGACCCGGCGAGCATATTCAGGATGTGTATTCAGTCCGGTGCCGACGGCCGTTCCTCCCAAAGCCAGTTCAGCCACATGCGGCAGGCTGTTTTCTATGTGCTTCAGGTTATGTTCCAGCATCGCCACCCAGCCAGAAATTTCCTGACCCAGCGTCAACGGTGTAGCGTCCTGCAGATGCGTACGGCCAATTTTGACAATATCTGCAAACGCGTGGGATTTTTTACTCAGTGTTTCAATTAAAACATTCAATTGTGGAATAAGTGACTTACGCAGAGCCAGCAGTGCGGCAACGTGCATCGCCGTGGGGAACACGTCATTTGAACTTTGGCTTTTATTGACGTCATCGTTGGGGTGTATTTTACGTTCCATCCCCCGCACGCCGCCCAGCAGTTCGCTGGCGCGGTTCGCCAGCACCTCGTTCATGTTCATATTGCTTTGCGTACCGGAACCGGTCTGCCAGATAGCCAGCGGAAACTCGTCAGCGTGTTTATCAGCCAGCACTTCATCTGCCGCCTGCATGATGGCGTTCGCTTTTTCTGCCGCCAGCAGCCCGAGGTCCTGATTTACCTTCGCGGCGGCACGTTTAGTGAGCGCCAGCGCGTGGATCAGCGAGACCGGCATTTTCTCCGTAGAGATACGAAAATGCTCCAGCGATCGTTGGGTTTGTGCGCCCCAGAGTTTATCGGCCGGAACCTCAATCGCCCCCATTGAATCATTTTCGCGGCGTACCGTTACCATGACCTGCTCCTTATATTAACAATTGATTAGGTTATGTTTCGACATTGCCCATTTGCCATTGGTCTTATGAGTATTGACGAGGATGGAACCCTCGTTTGGTGGTTCGTGCGGTAAAAAAAAACCGCCCCGAGGGGCGGCTGACGTTACTTAACGCAGCGTGCGCACTGCGACGTCTGAATCTGTTGGAAGAAATCGTTACCTTTGTCATCCACCAGGATAAACGCCGGGAAATCTTCCACTTCAATTTTCCAGATGGCTTCCATCCCCAGTTCCGGGTATTCCACACATTCCAGGCTCTTGATACTGCCTTGCGCCAGCACTGCCGCAGGACCGCCGATACTACCTAAATAGAAGCCACCGTGTTTATGGCAGGCGTCAGTAACCTGCTGGCTGCGGTTGCCTTTTGCCAGCATGATCATGCTGCCACCCGCAGACTGCAGTTGATCAACGTATGAATCCATGCGTCCGGCGGTGGTTGGGCCCAGCGAACCCGAAGCATAACCTTCCGGCGTTTTCGCCGGACCCGCGTAATAGATTGGATGATCTTTAACATACTGCGGCAAACTTTCGCCGTTATCCAGACGCTCTTTCAGTTTTGCATGCGCAATATCACGTCCGACGATGATTGTGCCATTCAGTGACAGACGCGTGGAAACAGGATACTGCGACAACTGAGCCAGGATCTCTTTCATCGGGCGGTTAAGATCGACGCGCACCGCTTCGCCTTCACCGGCCTGACGCAACGCTTCCGGGATGTACTTGCCGGGATTATTTTCCAGCTTCTCAATCCAGATCCCCTGGCGGTTGATCTTGGCTTTGATATTACGATCCGCTGAACAGGAGACACCCATGCCAACCGGGCATGACGCACCGTGGCGCGGCAGGCGGATCACGCGAATATCGTGGGCGAAGTATTTCCCGCCGAACTGCGCGCCCAGTCCAAGGTTTTGCGCTTCAATCAACAGCTCTTTTTCCAGCTCGACATCGCGGAACGCCTGACCATGCTCATTACCTTCAGTCGGCAATTCATCATAATATTTTGCCGACGCCAGCTTAACGGTTTTCAGCGTTGCTTCTGCCGAGGTTCCACCAATCACAAAAGCAATGTGATACGGCGGACAGGCTGCGGTTCCCAGCGTACGCATTTTCTCGACCAGATAATTTTTCAATTTACCCGGCGTGAGCAGCGCTTTGGTTTCCTGATACAGATAGGTTTTATTCGCCGATCCCCCGCCTTTGGCGATGCAGAGGAATTTGTACTCGTCACCGTCCACGGTATACAGGTCTATCTGCGCAGGCAGGTTGGTTCCGGTGTTCACCTCGTTATACATATCCAGCGCGGCGTTTTGCGAATAGCGCAGGTTATCTTCGATATAAGTGTTATACACCCCACGCGCCAGAGCGGCTTCATCACCCCCGCCGGTCCAGACACGTTGCCCTTTTTTACCGACAATAATCGCCGTACCGGTGTCCTGGCAGGTCGGTAACACGCCTTTCGCCGCGATGTCGGAGTTACGCAGGAATTGCAGGGCCACATATTTGTCGTTCTCGCTGGCATCCGGGTCGCAAAGAATATCCGCAACCTGCTGCTGATGCGCCGGGCGCAGCATAAATGAGGCATCATGAAATGCCTGGCGGGCAAGGAGGGTTAAGGCTTGCGGATCAACTTTAATGATTTCGTGGCCTTCAAATTCGGAAACGGAAACATGGTCGCTGGTCAACAGATAGTATTCGGTATCATCCTTTTTGAGGGGGAAAGGATGCTGATAATGAAAGGGTTTGTTTGACATTGTGCTCTCACTTACTGCTCGGTCTGGTTATTCTCTGGGCAGATGTTCCATTGCCCTGCTTCCCTGTCGCGGGTCCGGTTGTGCCAGCAACGGCCTTTGTGCAACCAGAATTGCTCAGGGTATTAAAAGCGAGTCACCATATCCTACACAATTTTTTAACAAAAACTGAGACAAGTACGACTTTTTACATGCGCAGGTTACTTCCCCGTGGGTTTCTTGGTTTAATAGTCAGAGATAATTCCACATTGAAACAGGGCTTGATAATGCAAAAACTCATCAACTCAGTGCAGAACTATGCCTGGGGAAGCAAAACTGCCTTAACGGAACTTTATGGCATTGAAAATCCGACCCAGCAACCGATGGCAGAGCTGTGGATGGGCGCCCATCCGAAAAGCAGTTCTCGGGTTCAGAACGCCGACGGCCAGACAGTTTCCCTGCGTGACGTGATCGAGCACGATAAGTCAGCACTGTTAGGTGATGCCGTAGCACAACGCTTTGGTGAACTGCCTTTCCTGTTTAAAGTGCTCTGCGCTGCCCAGCCTCTTTCGATTCAGGTCCACCCGAACAAACACAATTCTGAGGTTGGCTTTGCCAAAGAAAACGCTGCAGGGATCCCAATGGACGCCGCCGAGCGTAATTACAAAGATCCTAATCACAAGCCCGAACTGGTGTTTGCCCTGACGCCTTTCCTGGCGATGAATGCGTTTCGCGAGTTCTCCGAGATTGTGGCACTGCTACAGCCAGTGTCTGGTGCGCATCCGGCCATCGCTCACTTCCTGCAGGAACCCAACGCCGAGCGTCTGAGCCACCTTTTCGCCAGCTTGTTGAATATGCAGGGCGAAGAGAAATCGCGTGCGCTGGCCGTATTGAAATCTGCCCTTAACAGCCAACAGGGTGAGCCGTGGCAAACTATCCGTCTGATAGCGGATGTCTATCCGGATGATAGCGGCCTGTTCTCTCCGCTGCTGCTCAATGTGGTGAAGCTGAATCCAGGCGAGGCGATGTTCTTGTTTGCCGAAACCCCACACGCCTACTTGCAAGGTGTGGCGCTCGAGGTCATGGCCAACTCCGATAACGTACTGCGCGCCGGACTGACGCCGAAATACATCGATATTCCAGAACTGGTCGCCAACGTTCAGTTTGTCGCTAAACCGGCGAATCAACTGCTGACAACCCCAGTCAAAACAGAGAGTGAACTTGATTTCCCAATCCCGGTTGACGATTTCGCGTTCTCCCTACATGAACTGTCTGCCCGTGAAGCCACTATCAGCCAGCACAGCGCCGCCATTTTGTTCTGCGTTGAGGGCGAAGCCGTGCTGAGCAAGGGCGAGCAACGCTTGGTACTGAAAGCAGGTGAATCGGCATTTATCAGCGCCAATGAGTCGCCGGTGAACGTCAGCGGCACCGGTCGTTTAGCGCGGGTTTATAACAAGCTGTAGCAAGATACTGATATTTTTAACAACTCTTGCTAAGCTAGTAGTGAGTTAAAGACATGTCACCCCTCCAGGCGTCTTCAAACGCCTGGATTTATTTTATGGATATCGAAATGAAAAAAACGCTGGTAGCTGCGGGTGTGGTGGTTGCACTGGGAATCGTCTGGACGGGCGGTGCATGGTTCACGGGAAAGAAACTGGAAACCCATCTTGCTGAGATGGTGACGCAGGCAAACGATCAGCTCAAACGCCTCTCGCCCGAGGCAGGCATTGAGCTGAGTTATGAGAACTACCAGCGCGGCGTGTTCAGCAGCCAGCTGCAACTGGTGGTAAAACCTGTTGCCGGTCAGGAAAATGCCTGGCTGAAGCCAGGGCAAAGCATCATTTTGGATGAATCCGTCGATCATGGCCCTTTCCCGCTAGCCCAGCTTAAGTCATTCAACCTGGTACCCGCGATGGCCGCAGTGAAAACCACGCTGGTGAATAATGACGTCACCAAACCGTTATTTGACATTGCCAAGGGTGAGTCTCCTTTCATCATCAATTCCCGCGTGGGCTATAGCGGCGATACCCGCTCTGACATATCTCTCAAGCCGCTGAGTTACGAAAAAGGCGATGAGAAAGTGGCCTTTAGCGGAGGCGAATTCCAGCTCAGCGCCGACAAAGACGGTAACGCGGTTTCCCTGACCGGTGAAGCGCAAAGCGGCGTGGTCAATGCGGTTAACGAGTACGACCAAAAAGTACAAGTTACCTTTAATAATCTGAAGACGGATGGCTCAAGCTCGGTTGCCAGCTTTGGTGAGCGTATTGGCGATCAGAAATTGTCCCTTGATAAGCTGTCTATTTCCGTCGAAGGCAAAGAGCTGGCGGTGCTGGAAGGCATGGGCATCGACGGTAAATCAGACCTGGTTAACGAGGGTAAAACCGTCAACAGCCAGCTGGATTACACGATCAACAGCCTGAAATTGCAGGGTCAAGATTTGGGTAGCGGTAAGCTGACGCTGAAAGTAGGCCAGATTGATGGCGAAGCATTACATCAGTTCAGCCAGCAGTATAGTGCCCAAACCAAAGCATTGATGTCACAGATTGACGTAGTGCAAAACCCGGAGCTGTATCAGCAGAAAGTGACCGAAGCGTTCTTCAGCGCTCTGCCTATTCTGATGAAGGGTGAGCCGGTTATTACCGTTGCGCCACTGAGCTGGAAAAATGCCAAGGGTGAGACCAGCTTTAATCTGTCCCTGTTCCTGAAAGACCCGAATGCGAACCAGGAAGAACCAAAAACGCTGGCACAGGAAGTGGATCGCTCAGTGAAATCACTGGACGCGAAGCTGGCGATCCCGATGGATATGGCAACTGAGTTCATGACCCAGATTGCCAAACTGGAAGGGTATCAGCAGGAAGAAGCGGCAGGTATGGCGAAACAGCAGGTCAATGGTCTTGCTGCGATGGGTCAAATGTTCCGCATCACGACGGTACAGGACAACACCATCGGCTCCAGCCTGCAGTACGCAAACGGTCAGGTGACGCTCAACGGCCAAAAAATGCCGCTGGATGAGTTTGTCGGCATGTTTGGTATGCCAACACTTTCCGCACCAGATGCCCCGGCCATGCCGTAGCCGTAATTTCCATCTGCGTGATGTCCGCCACAGCCCGATAAAGCAATTTATCGGGCTTTTTTACCTCTGGCGCATTACTTTTGCGTCACCAGTCTGGCGGATAACGTCAGATTGCGCGAATGCCCCTCATCACTGCTGATTCGCTGGAGTACGCGTTCAGCCAGTGTATATCCCATTTCACGCGCAGGCGTGCTGGCCCAAATAATCGGTAAATCATCCAGAGCGTTCTCTGCCACATCGGCAAAGGCGGCTAGCGAGATCTGCTGTTCAAAATAACGGTCAACGCCAATTTCACCACTCTGTCGCCCTGCTTTCATCAGGCCAAACCAAGCCCCAACGGCGATAGTTTCGTTATAGCACACCACCGCACTGATGGTCGGGTTATGCCGTAGTAGCGCCGTCACGGCGTCTGCGGCCTGCTTCTGGCTTGAGGCGCACTCCAGTACCCAATCGCTGTGAAAAGGCAGTCCAAATTTAAGCAGCGTGGCGCAATATCCCCCCACGCGTTCTGCACGGGTCAGAGAGGAGCTCTGTCCCCCTAACCAGGCGATTCGTTGATGACCATGCCCGACAAGATGCTCAACTAACAGCTGCGCAGCCTGCATATTGTCGGGTCTGACGGTGTCAGCATCATCCAGATAGCTGGCGCGTGAAGCAAACACTACCGGAATACCCTTTTCACCGGCCAACTGCCGTAACGCGTCGCTGCTGCCTGCGGCTCCGGCGATCACCACCCCGTCAACACCCTGATTGAGTAACATCGAGAAACGCTGGGCCAGCTGTTCGCCGTCCTTACCGCCATGCAGTAAAAATACCATCCGCCCCTGAGCTTCTAAGGCTTCCGTCAGTCCTGCCGTCAGTTCGGCATAAAACGGCGTCGAGAGATCGCGAACGATTAACCCAATAACCCCACTCTGCCCGCCACGCAGCGCCGATGCCTGGCGGTTACGTACGAACCCCAGTTGTTCGATGGCAGCATTGACCCGTTCTCCGGTCGCTGATGAGATACGCCCTTTGCCGCTAAGAACCAATGAGACGGTACTGACTGAGACACCGGCCGCCAGCGCTACATCATGAATGGTTATTTTTTTGGCTATAGCCATAAAACCAGAAAGCTCCCTGATAACGTGATGGATAAAACGTTTTATCAATCATCCGTATTTATACGCCCTATTATCCTTCGATAATGTGATTTGTAACGCACTAAAATTAGGTAAAACGTTTTATCTTCTCGCCATCATTCGTTGGTCGATTTTTTACAAGGAGTCGTTAGATGACGACGAGAAGCACACCAAAAGTCACGTTATGGGAATTTTTCCAGCAGTTGGGCAAAACCTTTATGTTGCCCGTAGCACTGCTCTCGTTTTGCGGGATCATGCTGGGGATCGGCAGCTCATTAAGCAGCCATGATGTCATTACGCTGCTCCCCGCGTTGGGGAACCCGATGTTGCAGGCGCTGTTTACCTGGATGAGCAAAGTCGGATCCTTCGCATTTAGTTTTCTGCCGGTGATGTTTTGTATCGCTATCCCGCTTGGCCTGGCGCGCGAAAACAAAGGCGTTGCGGCCTTTGCCGGTTTTGTCGGCTATGCGGTAATGAACCTGGCCGTCAACTTTTGGTTAACGGCCAAGGGAATATTGCCCACCACGGATGCGGCGATCCTCAAAGCTAACAACGTGCAAAACATTCTGGGGATCCAGTCGATCGACACTGGGATCCTCGGTGCGGTAATCGCCGGGATCATTGTCTGGATGCTGCATGAACGTTTCCACAACATTCGCCTGCCGGATGCGCTGGCGTTCTTCGGTGGTACCCGTTTTGTGCCGATTATTTCGTCGGTAGTGATGGGACTGGTCGGGCTGGTCATTCCGCTGATTTGGCCGTTCTTCGCCATGGGTATCACTGGCTTGGGTAACATCATCAATAGCGCCGGTGATTTTGGTCCGATGCTGTTTGGTACCGGTGAACGTCTGCTGTTGCCGTTTGGCCTGCATCACATTCTGGTGGCCTTAATTCGCTTCACTGAAGCTGGCGGTACGCAGGAGGTGTGTGGTCATAGCGTTAGCGGCGCGCTGACTATTTTCCAGGCCCAATTGAGCTGCCCTACCACTCAGGGCTTCTCTGAAAGTGCCACGCGTTTCCTGTCCCAGGGCAAAATGCCGGCGTTCCTCGGCGGTTTACCGGGCGCTGCGTTAGCGATGTACCACTGTGCTCGCCCTGAAAATCGTCACAAAATTAAGGGATTATTAATCTCCGGCCTGATCGCCTGCGTGATTGGCGGTACCACCGAACCTCTGGAGTTCTTATTCCTGTTCGTCGCACCGGTACTGTATGTTATTCACGCACTGTTGACCGGACTGGGCTTCACTATCATGGCTGTGCTTGGCGTCACTATCGGCAATACCGATGGCAACCTGATTGACTTCGTGGTGTTTGGCATCCTGCACGGGTTGTCCACCAAGTGGTATCTGGTACCGGTTGTCGCTGCTATCTGGTTCGCGGTGTACTACGTCATCTTCCGCTTCGCCATCACCCGCTTTAATCTGAAAACACCGGGTCGTGATGTCGAAATTGCCAGCAATATTGAGAAAGTCATGGCAGGAACGCCGGGCAAATCAGGCTATAACGTCCCGGCTATTCTGGCGGCGCTGGGTGGCGCTGAGAATATCGTCAGCCTGGATAATTGCATTACCCGCTTGCGTCTTTCCGTGAAAGATATGTCGCTTGTGAACGTGCAGGCACTGAAGGACAATCGCGCGATTGGTGTCGTTCAACTCAATCAGCATAACTTGCAGGTCGTCATCGGTCCGCAGGTCCAGTCGGTGAAGGACGAAATGACGGTTCTGATGAATACCGTACAGGCATAAGGGCAACAATATGTTTGATTTCTCAACTGAAGTGGACAGGCACGGTACCTGGTGCACCCAATGGGATTATGTCGCCGACCGGTTTGGTTCAGCCGACCTGCTACCATTCACCATCTCAGATATGGATTTTGCCACCGCACCATGCATTCTCCAGGCGCTGACGCAGCGCCTGTCACACGGTGTGTTGGGCTACAGTCGCTGGAAAAATGATGATTTTTTGGCGGCAATTAGCCACTGGTTCCTGACCCGCCATAACACCCAAATCGATCCGCAATCTGTAGTTTATGGCCCCTCCGTCATCTATATGGTGTCGGAGCTGATCCGCCAGTGGTCATCAACGGGTGACGCGGTGGTTATCCATACTCCAGCTTACGATGCGTTTTACAACGCCATCAAAGGCAACCAGCGTACAGTGCACCCTGTTGCACTGGAGAAACGTGCGCACGGCTGGTATTGCGATATGGCTAAGCTGGAAGAAACCCTCTCGCGGCCTGAAAGCAAAATTCTTCTGCTCTGTAGTCCGCAGAATCCGACCGGCAAGGTCTGGACCCGAGATGAACTGGAAACCATGGCTAGCATGTGCCAACGGCACGGCGTGAAGGTCATTTCCGACGAGATTCATATGGACATGGTATGGGATCAACAACCTCATATCCCATGGAATCAGGTTGCTCGAGGCGACTGGGCGCTGCTCACATCCGGCTCCAAGAGTTTTAATATTCCGGCGCTAACCGGGGCTTACGGAATCGTTGAAGACGCCGATAGCCGTAACCACTACCTTGCGGCGCTAAAAGGCCGAGATGGCCTTTCCTCACCTGCAGTACTGGCGCTTACCGCGCATATTGCTGCTTATCAGCACGGCGCCCCGTGGTTAGATGCGTTACGCGATTATCTGGCCGCTAATCTGCACTATGTCGCACATGAGCTTAATGCTGCGTTCCCTGAGTTAAACTGGCAGATCCCACAATCAACTTATCTGGCATGGATTGACCTGCGTCCGCTCAATATTGATGATCATGCGTTGCAGGATGTACTCATCCATCAGCAAAAAGTCGCGATCATGCCGGGATATACCTATGGTGAAGAAGGTCGCGGTTTTGTCCGTCTGAATGCCGGATGTCCGCGTGCAAAACTGGAAAAAGGTGTGAATGGGTTAATAAACGCTATTCGTTCGCTACGCTGACTGTATTTGCGCAATGAGCCTTTTCATTGCGCAAATTTTACCTGCTGGGGAATCCGCCTTCTTTGTTACTCTCTCACCATTGCACAATAGGGCAATGTGAGAAAAAACAGTATTTTTCAGCTAACCGTGTATAGTGGGCTTCCACTCAAATCAGGAAGAGCCTATGTCTGAACGTAAAAATGTGAAATCCCGCCGTAATTTTCTTATCAAATGTCCTTGCCCTAACTGCACCGCGCATTCTGAACACAGTTTTTCTCGCGTACAAAAAGGTGCCATGTTGATTTGCCCGCAGTGCAATAAACTATTCCAGGCCGATACCAAACTCGTCGCGTAAACTGCTATTCAGATAACCGCTGCTCAAAACAATTATCATGAATTGCGGTTATCACAGCATAAATCATCACTCCGAATCTCACGACATCTGTCATCTATAATTTCAGCAAATATCACGCCTAAATTAGGCTATTACAAAGCGAATACCTACTTTCTGGATGGTTTTAGCGGATGATGTTTCTGTTGTATAATGGTGCGCACTTTTACTAAAAACAAAGAGTGCGACCATGATTGATAAATCCCTCCCCTTAACCGACATCCATCGCCACCTTGATGGCAACATTCGTGCGCAAACCATTCTCGATCTTGGCCGTCAGTTCAATTTAACGCTTCCCGCTCAAACGCTGGAAACGCTGATCCCGCACGTGCAGGTCACCTCGACAGAACCGGATTTAGTCAGTTTTTTGTCGAAGCTCGACTGGGGCGTGAAGGTACTGGCCTCACTGGATGCCTGCCGCCGCGTGGCATTTGAAAATATTGAAGATGCCGCCCGTAACGGGCTGCACTATGTGGAACTGCGCTTTTCGCCCGGCTATATGGCGATGGCGCATCAACTCCCCGTCGCGGGCGTGGTTGAAGCAGTGATTGCGGGCGTACGTGAAGGCTGCAAGGCTTATGGCGTGGAAGCGCGCTTAATTGGCATTATGAGCCGTACTTTTGGCGAAGCCGCTTGCCTGCAGGAACTGGATGCACTGTTAGCACACCGTGACCACATTACCGCACTGGACCTGGCGGGCGATGAACTAGGTTTCCCAGGCAGTCTGTTCCTGTCTCATTTTAATCGGGCGCGCGATGCAGGCTGGCACATTACCGTGCACGCTGGTGAAGCAGCAGGCCCTGAAAGCATCTGGCAGGCAATAAGAGAACTGGGCGCTGAACGTATTGGCCATGGCGTTAAAGCTGTGGAAGATCGTGCATTGATGGATTTTCTTGCCGAGCAGCGAATTGGCATCGAATCCTGTCTGACCTCCAACATCCAGACCAGCACCGTTGCTTCACTGGCTGCACATCCGCTGAAGACGTTCCTCGAACAGGGTGTGTTGGCCAGTCTAAACACCGACGATCCCGCGGTTCAGGGCGTGGATATTATTCACGAATATACCGTTGCTGCTCCAGCTGCAGGGTTGAGCCGCGAGCAGATCCGTCAGGCGCAAATTAATGGTCTGGAAATGGCGTTTTTGAGTACTGAAGAGAAACGTGCGTTGCGTGAGAAAGTCGCAGCGGCATAACGATGATAGTGCCGGATAGCGCTAACGCTTATCCGGCATTTCCGTAATCAGGCAAGACACAACGTAGAACGATGTTTTGCCGATTCAATACCCAGCTCAATCAGTTCCATAATTTGAATGGCCTGTCGTGCTGGAACCGGGTTTTCACCATTGCCGTTCAGTGCATCACGGATACCCGCATAATAAGCCGGATAGTTACCCGGCACGGTTAACCAGGTCTCTTCCACACGTTCTTCGCCTTCGACCCGCGTCAGCACGCCATCGCGCATGTCGTAACCCCAGTCTTCCTGCGGCAAACGTTCACCATTTTTTAAACGTTCTTCCTGCGGATCAAGACCGTATTTCACATAGCTCCCACGCGAACCGTGCACGATGTAGCGTGCCGACTCGGCGGCAGCCAGCATCGTGCCGTGCAGAACCACCCGACGCTGAGGATAAGTCAAAATGGCGTGGAAATAATCTGTCGATTGTGCGCCAGGACGCAACTGCGCAAGGTCCACCGTCAGGCTGACGGGCAAACCAAACAGGTTAATGGCCTGATCCAACAGATGAGGCGCTAAATCGTACCAGATACCGCTTCCTGGACCGCCCTGTTCACGCCAGCGGTCGCGGACCTGCGGACGGAAACGATCGAAGTGGGATTCAAAGTAAGCGACTTCACCCAACACTCCGTCTGCCAGCAGGGCTTTCAGCGTCAGGAAATCACTGTCCCAGCGGCGGTTATGGAAAACAGACAGCACACGACCCAGGCTACGCGCCAACGCATCCAGTTCGCGAGCTTGTGACAGTGTCACGGTAAATGGCTTATCAACAACCACGTGTTTACCCGCTTCCAGCGCTGCTTTAGCGAGCGGGAAATGCGTGTCATTCGGCGTGGGGATCACAATCAGGTCGATGCTGGGATCGTTAAACAGATGCTTAGGCTCACTCACCACCGTAACAGAAGGCCAGTCCGCCTTCACTTTTGCTTCGTCACTACTGGATACCGCGGCCAGCTCCAGCCCCGGGGTGCCCACAATCAGAGGGGCATGGAAAGTTTTGCTGGCATAGCCATAGCCAATCAGCCCAACGCGGATGTTGTCACTCATGTTATTGCCTCTCAATTCAGGACCGACCTATTTCACACCATACATCGCAACGTCACAACAGTTTAATAACCTTTGCAGGGAAAAGGTTGTTTCTTAACTTAAGTCAAACATATGCCACTTAGTGATAACTTGCTGCGAAAAAGTCGTCGAAATCGTTCCCAATGCTCTTGCCGTCTTACTTATTGATAAGTAACATTTGCCTCCTGTGTTTAAGGATAAATCAAAGCAAATGTCGTCAGTAATGAATCGTCTTATTGAGTTAACAGGTTGGATTGTTCTCGCGGTTTCCGTCATCCTTTTAGGTATTGCCACGCATATCGACAACTACCAGCCACCAGAACCAACGGCTTCGGTGCATGCGGTGCAGAAAAAATAACCCACGGCCTCCTTTTTTAACCCAGCAGTCATGCTGGGTTAGGTTGTAACAGCGTCATTTCTATCAAAAATAGCGAATTGTGCAGTCCCCCACCTTGGCACTTATTGCCTGCGATAGCGAAGCGCGTTACCCTTTGACCGGGTGCTCAGCGTGCCTGCGTATCTATCAGTACGAACACTCTTATTTGTATCTTTGCACACCCTGCGTTTTTATCTGTGCAACCTTGTTTATTTTTTAATATTAACTACTCCGTTGGTGTTATTTTCTTAATATGGATCTCCACATATGACTGTTCAGGATTACTTATTAAAATTCCGCAAAATCAATTCCCTCGAAAGCCTGGAAAAACTGTTCGATCATCTTAACTACACGCTCACCGACGATCGCGACATTATCAATATGTATCGCGCGGCGGATCACCGCCGGGCGGAGCTTATCTCTGGGGGACGCCTGTTTGATATCGGCCAGGTGCCAAAATCCGTCTGGCATTATGTGCAATAAATAAGAAAGTAGCGCTCATCGTTAAAAGCTTTATAATAATCGCCCCAAAATGAATGGCATGTTTGTTTGCACGCGTAAATCTGGAGAAGAGATGACGACGACACCGGCACAACGTATCGGAGGCTGGCTACTTGGTCCACTGGCCTGGCTGTTAGTGGCGTTGTTGAGCGCTTCGCTGGCGATCCTGTTGTATGTAACTGCGCTGGCAACTCCGCAGACGTTTCAGACGCTCGGCGAACAAAGCGCCACTAATTTGCTGTTATGGGGCGTTTCCTTTATTACCGCTATCGCCATGTGGTACTACACGCTGTGGCTGACTATCGCGTTTTTCAAACGCCGACGCTGTGTACCTAAGCACTACATTTTATGGTTACTGATCTCCGTGTTACTGGCTATTAAAGCCTTTGCGTTTTCACCTGTTCCGGATGCCTTTGCCGTCCGCCAGCTACTGTTCCCGTTGTTGGCAGCTGCATTGCTGGTGCCCTATTTCAAGCGTTCGCAGCGCGTGAAATCGACGTTTGTGAACCCGTAATAACCCTACAGTTAACCTGTTGTCGCCTGTTGTAGATTGTCAGATAATAGGCGGCTTTTTTATTTCAGGCCGAAAAATGACTGATTACCTGCTGCTGTTTGTCGGAACTGTACTGGTCAATAACTTTGTACTGGTCAAGTTTCTGGGTCTCTGCCCGTTTATGGGCGTTTCCAAAAAACTGGAAACGGCGATAGGCATGGGCCTCGCCACGACCTTTGTAATGACGCTGGCATCGATTTGCGCATGGCTGATTGACACCTGGATCCTCATCCCGCTCGATCTCATCTACCTGCGTACGCTGGCGTTTATCTTAGTCATCGCCGTGGTCGTGCAATTTACCGAAATGGTGGTGCGCAAAACGAGTCCTGCTCTGTATCGCCTGCTGGGGATCTTCTTACCGTTGATCACCACTAACTGTGCGGTACTGGGCGTCGCGTTGTTGAATATCAACCTCGGTCATAACTTTTTACAGTCGGCGCTGTACGGTTTTTCCGCTGCCGTCGGCTTCTCGCTGGTGATGGTACTGTTCGCCGCCATTCGCGAGCGCCTCGCCGTGGCTGATGTTCCGGCACCTTTTCGCGGTAATGCGATTGCGCTGATTACCGCCGGTTTAATGTCATTGGCCTTTATGGGCTTTAGTGGTTTGGTGAAGCTGTAATGAATGCTATCTGGATTGCCGTTGCTGCAGTGAGTCTACTGGGTCTGGCATTCGGCGCTGTTTTAGGCTATGCCTCCCGACGTTTTGCCGTTGAGGACGACCCGGTCGTTGAAAAAATCGATGAGATCCTTCCGCAAAGTCAATGTGGCCAGTGCGGTTACCCTGGCTGTCGCCCGTATGCGGAAGCGATTGGCTGTCAGGGCGAAAAAATCAATCGCTGCGCCCCCGGCGGTGAAGCGGTGATGCTAAAAATTGCGACGCTGCTGAACGTCGATCCGCAGCCTATTGATGGTGATGAACAGGACGTTACGCCGGTGAGAATGCTGGCGGTCATTGATGAAAATAACTGTATTGGCTGTACAAAGTGCATTCAGGCCTGCCCGGTTGATGCCATCGTCGGCGCGACGCGTGCGATGCACACAGTCATGAGCGATCTCTGTACCGGATGCAACCTGTGCGTTGATCCTTGCCCGACTCAGTGTATTGAATTACGTCCGGTTGCCGAAACGCCTGATAGCTGGAAGTGGGATTTGAACACTATCCCCGTGCGCATCATTCCCGTGGAACAACATGTTTAAGCTATTCTCTGCATTCAGAAAAAACAAAATTTGGGACTTCGAAGGCGGCATTCATCCGCCCGAAATGAAAGCCCAGTCAAACGGCACGCCGCTGCGACAAGTACCACTGCCGCCGCGTCTGGTGATTCCGCTCAAACAGCATATTGGTGCTGAGGGTGAGCTGTGCGTAAACGTCGGTGACCACGTCCTGCGCGGCCAGGCGCTGACGCGTGGACGAGGCAAAATGCTGCCAGTGCACGCGCCAACCTCCGGCACCGTTGTGGCCATTGCTCCGCACTCCACTGCGCACCCTTCAGCATTGGCCGAGCTCAGCGTCATAATCGATGCTGATGGCGAAGATCGCTGGATTGAGCGTGAAGGCTGGGCTGACTATCGTTCCCGCAGCCGAGAAGAGCTTATTGCCCGTATTCATCAGTTCGGCGTTGCCGGACTGGGCGGTGCTGGTTTCCCTACTGGCGTAAAACTGCAGGGCGGCGGCGATAAAATTGAAACATTGATCATCAACGCTGCGGAATGTGAGCCCTACATTACCGCTGACGATCGCCTGATGCAGGATTGTGCAGCTCAGGTGGTGGAAGGCATCCGCATTCTGGCCCACATTCTTCAACCGCGCGAGATCCTGTTGGGGATTGAAGATAACAAACCGCAAGCGATATCAATGCTGCGCGCGGTGCTGGCGGACTCACATGATATCAGCCTGCGCGTTATCCCAACCAAATATCCTTCCGGCGGCGCGAAGCAGTTGACCCAAATTCTGACCGGAAAACAGGTCCCACACGGTGGACGCTCCTCGGATATCGGCGTCCTGATGCAAAACGTCGGTACGGCCTATGCTATCAAACGCGCCGTGATCGACGGGGAACCGATCACCGAACGCGTCGTAACGCTGACCGGCGAAGCCGTTAGCCGTCCGGGCAACGTCTGGGCACGTTTAGGCACGCCTGTTCGCCACCTGCTTGATGACGCAGGTTTTTGCCCTTCCGCAGAGCAAATGGTCATCATGGGCGGCCCGCTAATGGGCTTCACCCTCCCCTGGCTTGATGTCCCCGTAGTGAAGATCACCAACTGCCTGCTGGCGCCATCTGCCAGTGAAATGAGTGAACAGCAGGAAGAAAAAGGCTGCATTCGCTGTAGCGCCTGCGCCGACGCCTGCCCGGCCGATCTCTTGCCTCAGCAGCTTTACTGGTTCAGTAAAGGACAGCAGCACGACAAAGCAATCGGTCACAATATCGCTGACTGCATTGAATGCGGTGCCTGTGCGTGGGTATGTCCCAGCAATATTCCGCTGGTGCAGTATTTCCGTCAGGAAAAAGCTGAGATTTACGCCATAAGCCAGGAAGAAAAACGCGCCGCAGAGGCAAAAGCACGATTCGAAGCCAGACAGGCACGCCTGGAGCGTGAAAAAGCCGCGCGTCTTGAACGTCATAAAAGCGCCGCCGTTCAGCCTGCCGCGAAGGACAACGATGCCATTGCTGCCGCACTTGCACGGGTGAAAGAGAAACAAGCACAGGCTTTACAACCGATTGTTATTCAGGCCGGAGAGAAACCGGATAATAGTGCAGCCATTGCCGCCAGAGAAGCACGGAAAGCACAGGCCCGGGCCAAACAGGCGGAAAATGTGCCTGCTAACGACAGCACCACCGATACCGATCCGCGCAAAGCCGCGGTAGAAGCCGCTATTGCCCGTGCCAAAGCACGCAAGCTTGAGCAGCAACAGGCCGTCGCCGAGACTGCCGAACCGGTTGACCCGCGCAAAGCCGCGGTAGAAGCCGCCATTGCCCGCGCCAAAGCACGCAAGCTTGAGCAGCAACAGGCCATCGCCGAGACTGCCGAGCCGGTTGACCCGCGTAAAGCCGCGGTAGAAGCCGCCATTGCCCGTGCTAAAGCACGCAAACTTGAGCAGCAGGTTGTCGCCGAGACCACCGAACCAGTTGATCCACGCAAAGCCGCCGTTGCGGCCGCTATTGCACGCGCTCAGGCTAAAAAGGCCGCCCAGCAGCAGGTTGTTAACGAGGAATAAATGGTATTCAGAATCGCAAGCTCTCCCTATACCCATAACCAGCGCCAGACATCGCGTATTATGCTGCTGGTGTTAATTGCCGCGTTACCGGGGATTGCCGCTCAGCTTTGGTTTTTTGGTTGGGGCACGTTGGTACAGATTTTTCTCGCCGCCATCAGCGCCATTGCCGCTGAAGCAGGCGTATTGAAACTGCGTAAACAGCCGGTTGTCGCTATTTTAAAAGACAACTCTGCCTTGCTCACCGGGCTACTGCTTGCCGTCAGCCTTCCGCCGCTGGCCCCCTGGTGGATGGTGGTCCTGGGTACCGTATTTGCCGTGATCATTGCCAAGCAACTGTATGGCGGCCTCGGGCAAAACCCGTTTAACCCGGCGATGATCGGCTATGTGGTTCTGCTTATCTCCTTCCCGGTGCAGATGACAAGCTGGCTTCCCCCGCATGAAATTGCGGCCACGGTACCGGGATTTGTTGACGCCATTAACGTCATTTTTACCGGACATACCTCAAGCGGCGGTGATATGAACACCTTACGCATGGGTATCGATGGCATTAGCCAGGCGACGCCGCTTGATACGTTCAAGACATCGTTGCACGCCGGACGCACGGTAGAACAGGTTATGCAGTACCCCATTTACAGCGGGATGCTTGCAGGAGCAGGCTGGCAGTGGGTAAACCTGGCCTGGCTGGCGGGCGGCGTCATGCTATTGTGGAAAAATGCTATTCGCTGGCATATTCCGGTCAGTTTCCTGCTGTCGCTCGCTATCTGTGCGACGTTAGGCTGGCTTTTCTCTTCCGAGTCGCTGGCGTCACCACAGCTGCACCTGCTCTCTGGCGCAACCATGCTCGGTGCGTTCTTTATTCTTACCGATCCCGTTACGGCATCGACAACCAATCGCGGTCGGCTGATTTTTGGTGCACTTGCCGGTCTGTTGGTATGGCTGATTCGCAGTTTTGGTGGGTATCCGGATGGCGTGGCCTTTGCGGTATTGTTGGCAAATATCACGGTCCCGTTGATTGATTATTACACCCGCCCTCGCGTGTACGGACATCGCTAAGGACACCCTATGCTGAAAACGATTCGTAAACACGGTATCACTCTGGCACTCTTTGCCGCTGGCTCTACGGGCTTAACAGCGGCAATCAATCAGCTGACTAAGTCTACGATTGACGAGCAGGCAACGCTGCAGCAAAAAGCGCTGTTTGATCAGGTTCTGCCAACTGACCGCTACAATAATAATCTGCGCGACAGCTGTTATCTGGTCACGGCTCCGGCGTTGGGTAAAGGGATACACCGTGTTTATATCGCCCGCCAGGACGAGCGACCGGTCGCTGCCATCCTCGAAGCCACCGCGCCAGACGGCTACTCCGGCGCGATACAACTGCTGGTTGGTGTCGATTTTAACGGTACCGTGCTGGGTACGCGGGTCACGGAGCATCATGAAACGCCAGGTCTGGGCGATAAAATCGAGCTTCGACTGTCCGACTGGATAACGCACTTTAGCGGCAAAACGATCTCTGCTGAAAACGATCCTCATTGGGCGGTGAAAAAAGATGGCGGTGACTTCGACCAGTTCACCGGTGCCACCATCACCCCCCGCGCAGTCGTCAATGCGGTGAAACGCGCGGGCCTGTATGCACAGACATTGCCTGCACAACTTCCTCAACTTCCCGCCTGTGGAGAATAAACCATGAGCGAAATTAAAGACGTTATTGTTCAGGGATTGTGGAAAAACAACTCCGCACTGGTACAGTTACTTGGCATGTGTCCGCTGCTGGCAGTCACCTCTACCGCAACCAATGCCCTTGGGTTGGGACTTGCTACCACACTGGTTTTAACGCTAACCAACCTGACCATCTCTGCCCTGCGCCGCTGGACGCCGTCTGAGATTCGTATTCCTATTTATGTCATGATCATCGCGTCGGTAGTCAGTGCCGTACAGATGCTTATTAACGCCTACGCCTTCGGGTTGTATCAGTCGTTGGGGATCTTCATCCCGTTGATTGTGACCAACTGTATTGTGGTTGGTCGTGCCGAGGCCTTTGCGGCAAAAAAAGGCCCCGCACTCTCCGCGCTGGATGGGTTTTCCATCGGAATGGGGGCAACCGGTGCGATGTTTGTGCTGGGCTCACTGCGCGAGATTATCGGCAACGGCACGTTGTTTGATGGCGCTGATGGTCTGCTGGGTAGCTGGGCAAAAGTGCTGCGCATTGAGATTTTCCATACAGACACGCCGTTCCTGTTAGCCATGCTGCCGCCAGGTGCGTTCATCGGGCTGGGGCTGATGCTGGCCATCAAGTATCTTATTGACGAGAAGATGAAGAAACGTCGCGCGCAGGCTGCGTTAACAGACGTTCCGGCGGGTGAAACAGGGAATGTGTCATGAACAAAGCAAAACGACTGGAAATACTGACGCGCCTGCGCGGTAACAATCCGCACCCCACCACCGAACTCAATTTTACGTCGCCGTTTGAGCTACTGATTTCGGTGCTGCTTTCGGCGCAGGCGACCGATGTCAGCGTCAATAAAGCCACCGCAAAACTGTACCCTGTCGCTAACACCCCAGCCGCGATGCTGGAACTTGGGGTCGACGGCGTAAAGTCTTATATTAAGACCATCGGATTGTTCAACAGCAAAGCGGAGAACGTGATTAAAACCTGCCGTATCTTGCTCGAACAGCACAATGGCGAGGTTCCGGAGGACAGAGCAGCATTGGAAGCGTTGCCTGGCGTCGGGCGTAAAACCGCCAACGTGGTGCTCAATACCGCCTTTGGCTGGCCCACTATCGCTGTCGATACTCATATATTTCGGGTGTGTAACCGAACACAATTCGCCCCAGGGAAAAACGTCGAGCAGGTCGAAGAAAAGCTGCTGAAAGTCGTTCCCAGTGAATTTAAAGTCGACTGCCATCACTGGTTAATTCTTCATGGTCGCTACACCTGCATTGCCAGGAAGCCGCGCTGCGGCTCCTGTATCATTGAGGATCTCTGTGAATTCAAAGAAAAAGTCGACATCTAATGCAATAGGGGTAACGTTCGTTGCCCCTTATTACCATAACGATTAGTTATGCACTCTCCAATCGCTTAATCCCCGACAATGATGCCATGCTATTGCGTATATCTAATGCAATATTCTTGTGCTTTAACACCTGAGCAGGTTAATCGTTTTTTTAGTAGTAGAAATTTCTATTCATACGTGATCAAGATCACATTGATAATGTGATGTTAATTTTTCTTATTTTTATAGTTAAAATGACAATCAGATGACCTATTCTCGTCGATTCGATACAAAACATTACACTGGGTATTTTTCAGATAATGGCCTATATCACTGGATTCAACACTGAATAGCAGAACATATCGCCGCTTTGCCATTTTCGCCCCCATTGAACAGTGAAAAAAACTGCCATTTTTCAATTGAAGAAATTTAACGCTAGATAACATTTACCTGCCCCGATGATTTCACCATCCTGGATATATGTAACAGAGTATTACAAACCTCTTGTCTGAAGGGGCAAGATAGTGAACATTACTTGCCGTTTCCCCTCCCACTATAACAATCGGACGGATGAACTTGACTCATCACGTACCTGAACACCCCCGTAGATATGGGATGTAAAAAAAGAGGTAAAAGTGTCTACTGCAAACAATAAACCAACTGAAAGCGTGAGCTTAAACGCCTTCAAACAACCAAAAGCGTTCTATCTCATTTTCTCAATTGAGCTGTGGGAACGTTTTGGCTACTACGGCCTGCAAGGGATTATGGCCGTCTACCTGGTGAAACAACTGGGTATGTCAGAAGCGGATTCCATCACCCTTTTCTCCTCCTTTAGTGCCCTGGTTTACGGCCTGGTGGCTATTGGCGGCTGGTTAGGTGATAAAGTTCTGGGTACTAAGCGTGTCATTATGCTGGGTGCCATTGTACTGGCTATCGGTTATGCGCTGGTCGCATGGTCCGGTCATGATGCTGGTATCGTTTATATGGGTATGGCGGCCATCGCGGTCGGTAATGGCCTGTTTAAAGCGAACCCATCCTCCCTGCTTTCTACCTGCTATGCCAAAGATGACCCGCGTCTTGATGGTGCATTTACTATGTACTACATGTCCGTCAACATCGGTTCATTCTTCTCAATGCTTGCTACTCCATGGCTGGCGGCACGATACGGCTGGAGCACCGCGTTCGCACTGAGCGTCGTCGGGATGCTGATTACCGTCGTAAACTTCGCATTCTGCCAGCGTTGGGTTAAACAATACGGGTCTAAACCAGACTTTGAGCCGATCAACTTCCGCAACCTGCTGCTGACCATTGTTGGCGTGGTGGTGTTGATTGTTATCGCAACATGGTTACTGCACAACCAGGGCATTGCACGTATGGTTCTGGGCGTCGTGGCTATGGGTATCGTGTTTATCTTCGGTAAAGAAGCCTTCGCCATGAAAGGTGCCGCGCGTCGTAAAATGATCGTCGCCTTCATTCTGATGCTGGAAGCGATTATCTTCTTCGTGCTGTACAGCCAGATGCCGACATCACTGAACTTCTTTGCAATCCGTAACGTTGAGCACTCTATTCTGGGCATCGCGTTCGAACCTGAGCAGTATCAGGCACTGAACCCGTTCTGGATCATCATTGGTAGCCCAATCCTTGCCGCTATCTATAACAAGATGGGTGACACACTGCCAATGCCGACCAAGTTTGCTATCGGTATGGTGCTGTGTTCCGGTGCGTTCCTGATCCTGCCGCTGGGTGCGAAATTTGCCACCGATGCGGGTATCGTTTCCGTTAACTGGCTGATCATTTGCTACGGTCTGCAGAGTATCGGTGAACTGATGATCTCTGGTCTGGGTCTGGCAATGGTTGCGCAGTTGGTACCACAGCGTCTGATGGGCTTCATCATGGGTAGCTGGTTCCTGACCACTGCCGGTGCAAACATCATCGGTGGCTATGTTGCTAACATGATGGCTGTACCGGAGAATGTGACCGACCCACTGATGTCTCTGGAAGTCTATGGCCGTGTGTTCCTGCAAATCGGTATTGCAACGGCAGTTATCGCTGTTCTGATGCTGCTGACAGCACCGAAGCTGAACCGTATGACTCAGGACGATGATGTCAGCGAGAAAGCCTCTAAGACCGCAACAGCGTAATTCTCAGGGAAACTTCTTTTCAGGCCGCTAACTGATGTTAGCGGCTTTTTTTTTGGCTGAGGTCGCACTACCATACGATATACCTCAGCCAAAAGGAGTTACCGATGAAACTGTTCTACAAACCGGGCGCGTGTTCTCTCGCTTCGCACATCACGCTTCGCGAAAGCGGTAAAGATTTCACCCTTGATGGTGTTGATCTGATGAAGAAACGCCTGGAAAACGGCGATGATTTTTTCGCGGTAAACCCAAAGGGACAAGTTCCTGCTCTGCTGCTGGACGATGGTACGCTACTAACCGAAGGCGTGGCCATCATGCAGTACCTGGCCGATTCGGTACCCGATCGCCAGCTTCTTGCCCCAACCAGCAGCCTCTCGCGTTACAAAACGCTGGAGTGGCTTAACTATATTGCGACAGAACTGCATAAAGGCTTTACGCCATTATTCCGTCCCGATACGCCGGAAGAGTACAAGCCGACCGTACGCGCACTGCTGGAGAAAAAAATGCAGTATGTGAACGATTCACTGCAGGACAACCCGTGGATCTGCGGCCAGCGTTTTTCCATTGCAGATGCTTATCTGTTCACCGTACTGCGTTGGGCGTATGCCGTGAAATTGAATATGGCAGGATTAAGCCATATCGAAGCCTATATGGCGCGGATGGCTGAGCGCCCGGCAGTGGCAGCGGCGCTTAAGGCAGAAGGGTTAAATTAATGGTTGTTGCCGGGTGGCGCATGCTCACCCGGCCTACAGCCAAACAAACGTAAGCCCGATAAGCGTGAGCGCCATCGGGCATTGATTACAGCTGCGTAGCGCTAAAATAGTGTTCTGGTTTTGCAATGCGATCCTGTGCAGCAACGACCTGCAGTTCATACTCATGCATCTCTTTGGTCGCAATCATAATCTCATACACCGCCGCCGTTACATGCTCAAGCGCCTGCTGCACCGTCGCGCCCTGTAACAGTTTTACCAGTAGCAAACCGCTGGTCACATCACCCACACCCACAGGCTGACGCGCACCAAAATCCACCAGCGGACGACTGATATGCCACGCCTGCTCAGCGGTGACCAGCAGCATCTCGAAACGGTCGGGACTCATCCCTGCGCGAGCAAGATGTTTCACCAGCACCACCTCAGGCCCTTGAGCAATCAGCTCACGCGCCGCTAATACCGCTTCATCCACGTTGGTCACCGCGTGCTCGCAAAGGATCTCAAGCTCTACCAAATTAGGCGCGATAATATCGCTGGCCGGCAACGCGTGGCGCACGTGAAACTCGGCGACGCCCGGTGCGACAATACAGCCTTTTTCCGGATGTCCCATCACGGGGTCGCAGAAATACTTCGCCTGTGGATTAGCCGACTTTACCTGACGGACAATTCCCAGAATATGTTCGCCCTGCTCTGCTGAACCGAGGTAGCCGCTCAGCACAGCATCACAAGTTTTAAGTTTATCGATATCGGCAATACCCTGGACAATTTCGGTCAGGTGGCTGGGCGGCATCACACAGCCGGTCCATTTGCCGTATTGGGTATGGTTAGAGAACTGAACGGTATTAAGAGGCCAGACGTTGGCGCCAAGACGGCGCATCGGAAATTCTGCTGCACTGTTGCCCGCATGACCAAAAACAACGTGGGACTGGATGGCGAGGATATTCTTCATTTTTTTACCTGAACAAAAATAAGGGAGTGATTTCTCACTCCCATTCCTTAACGCATTATTTCCAGCAAATCAGACAATAGTTCTTTTTGCCGCGGCGCAGTAACGTGTAGCGCCCAAACAAAATGTCACTGTCCTGGAAGAAGTATTCCGGATCTGACTGTTTTTCACCGTTGATGGTTACCGCATTCGACGCAATGGTCTTACGCGCCTGGCCGCGAGACGGCTGCAGTTCTGAGTCCACCAGCGCCTGCATCAGATCGGCACCTTTTTCCATTTCGATCATCGGCACGCCATCCTGCGCCAACTGCTCGAAATCGGCTTCGCTGAGATCGCTTAAGTTCCCGTTGAACAGGCATTCGGTGATGCGTTTTGCCGCCACCAGACCTTCTTCACCGTGAACCAGACGCGTAACCTGCTCCGCCAGAACATACTGGGCACGCGGCGCTTTACCGCTGTTCTTATCTTCTTCTTCCAGGGCATTGATCTCTTCAATGTCCATAAAGGTGAAGAATTTAAGGAAGCGATAGACATCAGCATCGGCGGTGTTAATCCAGAACTGGTAGAACTTGTACGGACTGGTTTTCTTCGGATCCAGCCAGACTGCGCCACCTTCCGTTTTACCGAACTTGGTCCCGTCTGCTTTGGTGATCAGCGGAACCGTCAGGCCGAACACCTGATTCTGGTGTAAACGGCGGGTCAGATCGATACCGGAGGTAATGTTACCCCACTGGTCAGAACCCCCGATTTGCAGCGCCACACCGTGCAGTTTGTTCAGGCAGGCGAAGTCATACCCTTGCAGCAGGTTGTAAGAAAACTCGGTAAAGGAGATGCCCTGATCGTCACGGTTCAGACGCTGCTTCACCGCTTCTTTGTTGATCATCTGGTTCACAGAGAAATGCTTGCCGATATCACGCAGGAAAGTCAGTACATTCATACCGCCAAACCAGTCGTAGTTGTTCGCAGCAATCGCGGAGTTGTCGCCACAGTCGAAATCGAGGAACGGTGCAACCTGTTTGCGGATTTTATCCACCCACTCTTGCACGGTGTCTTCGGTATTCAGTTTACGCTCGGCGGCTTTAAAGCTCGGGTCACCAATCAGACCGGTTGCACCACCTACCAGTGCGACAGGCTTATGGCCTGCCTGCTGGAAGCGTTTCAGGCATAACAATGGAACCAGATGCCCCAAATGCAAGCTGTCAGCGGTAGGGTCGAAGCCGCAATAGAGCGCGATCGGGCCTTGCGCCAGTCGCTCTGCTAACGCTTCTTCGTCCGTCACCTGGGCCACCAGCCCCCGCTCTTGCAATTGTTTAATCAAGTTACTGCTTGCCATCAAAATCTCCATGTATAAAACGACTGCACCTTTGCCGGTACACGACTTTTCGCCTGATGCGAAAGAGACATAGAATAAAGCGCCGGATTCATCAGTGCCAGCGCTTAAAACAAGAATTTTGCATCTTTAGGGGGCCAGGCGATCGATTTTCCACGCGTTGTCTTCACGCTGGTATAAAAAACGATCGTGTAAGCGGTTTTCGCCGCCCTGCCAGAACTCCATTTGCTCAATACTCACGCGAAAACCGCCCCAGAAACTTGGCAGCGGGACTTCCCCCTGCTGAAACTTCTGCTTCAGTTCAAGAAATTTGCTTTCGAGAATACCGCGTGCGGAGATACGACTGGACTGTTTTGATACCCAGGCGCCAATTTGGCTGTCGCGTGGGCGACTGTGGAAGTACTTCACTACCTCAAGCGTAGAAAGACGTTCGGCCTTACCAATCACCATCACCTGCCGTTCCAGCGTATGCCACGGAAACAGCAGGCTAATGCGGGGGTTATGCTCTATCTGGTGCGCCTTACGGCTGCCCATGTTGGTATAAAATACCAAACCTTTGTCATCATAATGTTTGAGCAACACGATGCGCTGGTACGGCTGGCCGTTTTCATCAACGGTGGCCACTACCATGGCAGTCGGATCGGCGAGTTTGGCGTCACAGGCTTGTCCGAGCCAGCGCTCAAAAAGCGCAAGCGGCTCGGCGGGAAGATCGCGGCGGCGAAGACCGCCTTTCGTGTATTCACGGCGCAGATGCGCGATTTGCTGCAATTCGTCGTTATCAGACATGATGTTTGGGCTACGGATTGTCAGTGGGTGACGCTATTGTGCGCCGCCCAGGTGAAAATCTCAACGCTTCGGGTTCTGTAACTGACAGTTATTTAACACAACTCTGTCACGTTTATAGACCGTCGCGCTGTCGCCTTTAGACCAGAAGACATAGATGCCATCGGTGTAACGCGCGCCCGATGCTGATACACCCTGTTTAAGATTCACTAACTGATTATCGTAAACAAAGCTTGCCGTTTGTTGGGTATTGTTCAATTTCACGGTCAGCGGTTTTTCATCACAGCGATATTCGAGGGTATCCGTTTGCATACGCTCGACAAATTGGTTGTAGACACTACAGCCGGTAAGCAGTACCGGCAAACATACCAATAACAGTTTTTTCATAGCCCTATCCTGAAGACATTCCTGGTCCCGGAGGGGAATAACCCCCTCCCTAACATCCCTAGTTTACCGGCATCGTCGCCAGGATAATTTCAGTTAACTCTGAGTTCGTGGGTTTGCGGGAAAAATAGCGCCTAAAACGCTGGATTCCGTCGCACCGGTAACTGAGGGTAAATTGCCCGGTAATCCCGCCAGCGTGCGCCATGCCAGCCAGGCAAAAGCTAACGCTTCCATATCATCCCCGCTAATACCGGCTTCATCGGTCGAGGTCACTTCCGTGCCGGGCAACAGTGCCGCCAGGCGCATCATCAGCAGCGGATTACGGCTTCCACCGCCGCAGACCATCAAGCGCTCGCAGCCACCGCTCAACAGGACCTGCTCGGATATCGTCACCGCCGTCAGTTCAGCAAGCGTCGTCTGCACATCACGTGCGGCCAGTCCCGGGAACTGCGCCAGATGACGTTCGATCCAACCATAATTAAAGTACTCGCGGCCGGTGCTTTTAGGTGCCGGCGCGGCAAAATAGGGATCGCTCAGCATGCTTTGCAACAACGGAAGAATAACCGTACCTTCGCAGGCCCATTGCGCGTCTTTATCGTAAGGTTTTCCACATTGCCGCCAGATCCAGGCATCCATCAGCATATTACCTGGCCCGGTATCATAACCTCGTACAGGGCGCTGAGGAATAAGCAGTGACAAATTAGCTATACCGCCGATATTCAACACCATCCGACGCTCAGTTGGGTGCGCCAACAGCGCCTGATGAAAAGCGGGAACCAGCGGTGCACCCTGCCCGCCTAGCGCGATATCACGCCGGCGAAAATCGCCGACTACGGTGATGCCGGTATGCGCCACAATCTGGTTGTTGTCGCCAATTTGCAGGGTATGCGGCGCACTGCCTGTCGGCTCATGCCAGACGGTTTGTCCGTGGCAGCCAATTGCGACAATATCCTGCGGCTTTAATTTTTGCTGCGCCAGCAGCGCATTTACCGCCTCGGCGAATAAACGCCCCAATTGTGTATCCAGTTGCCCATACTGCGAGAGGGTGAGTTGCTGCCCCTGGCAGATATCGAGAATGGCCTGTTTCAAATGGAGAGGGATGGGCCAGGTCAGACTCGCCTGCTGCGCGACCATCGTTTCATCTATTGCTGCCAGCACAACATCAACACCATCAAGGCTGGTTCCAGACATAACACCGATAAAACGGCCCGATTTCATACGTCATCCTTTTAAACACGTTAGCCTTGACACTCAACCATAAAGTGCTGATTAATTCCATGCTTCGTTGATGATTTTTGATGGCTAATCATGACAAGCTGCCATCTATTCAATCAATTTGATGAATGATTCGTTTATACTCAGTTAACCTGATTTCGGTTAAGATTTTCATATTGTTCCAGTAGAACATGTGACCTTAGGCTCACAAATGCCATATAATTTAACCATGAAGGGTGCTTTATTAGCGTTTCGTGGTGTAAAGGAGAGTTATAAATGATTAAACGTGCACTGATTGTTTCATTAATGGGATTATCTTTAGCGGGTTGTGTTAACAGTGATAGTCTTTCAGGTGACGTGTATACCGCATCCGAAGCGAAACAGGTACAGAACGTAACCTACGGTACGATCGTTCATGTCCGTCCGGTGCAAATTCAGGGTGGCGATGATGCCAACGTCATCGGTGCGATCGGCGGCGCTGTACTCGGTGGATTCCTTGGTAACACCGTCGGCGGCGGTTCTGGTCGTTCATTAGCTACGGCGGCAGGTGCGGTTGCAGGCGGCGTAGCAGGTCAAAGCGTCCAGGGTGCGATCAATAAAACACAGGGTGTGGAACTGGAAATCCGTAAGGATGACGGGAACACCATTATGGTGGTGCAGAAACAAGGCGCGACCAAATTCGCTTCAGGTCAGCGTGTTGTGATGGCCAGCAACGGCAAAGAAGTTACCGTTTCTCCGCGCTAATCGAATTTACGTGTGGTCAGTCAGATACTGGCCACACGTAGATTTTCGCATCAGCCCTGAGACTGTAGCTCAATAATATTGTGTTCCAGTCGGGCAACCAGTTTAATCAGCAGATTAATTTCCTCGGTTGAAATCCCTTCCAGAATCTCTCCACGCGTTTTGTTGATAACCGCTTCCATATCAGCGATCAGCGGCTCGGCTTTCTCCGTCAGTTTAATTCTCTTTGCTCGACGATCGCTGGCGCAAGTCTGTCGTGAAATGAGTCCCTTTTCTTCCAGTTGGTCGAGCGTACGCACCAGAGAAGGCTGCTCAATCCCTATCGCTTTAGCCAGCTGGATCTGCGATTGATCCGGTGGCAGCTGATGAATGTTGTGCAGCGTCACCCAATGCGTCTGCGTCAACTCCAAAGGCTTCAGGCGATGGTCAATCAGAGCACGCCAAATGCGCACCAACCGTGCCAGATCAGAACCTAGTGGCGATTCCAATTTCATCTCCTTATAATTAGCTTGCTAAGTTGTTATGCTGATTTTAGAATAGTGTGCAGCATTTGTATTCCCAAAACAAATGTATTGCCAAATTTGCTTACCGGATGACATTTTTTCAGACATTATGCGTTAAAGAGACTGATTGTCCCTTTTTTTGCTAAACCTATAGCAATGCTCTCTTCCGTCAAGGATTTTGCCCGTGAAGTTTATGTTTAATGCAACAGGATTGCCCCTACAAGATTTAATGATCGGTGCATCTGTCTACTTCCCTCCACTTTTCAAAGCGTTTATCTGCGGATTTATCTTCTGGTTGGTTGTTCATCGCGTACTGCGCGACTGGATGTACTCCGGCGAAATCTGGCATCCCTTGTTAATGGATCTGTCGCTCTTTGCGCTTTGCGTGTGTCTGGGCTTTGTTATGCTGATTGTGTGGTGATTATGTCGCTCAAAACCGTTAAATACTTCTCCACTATTATAGTCGCAGTTGTTGCCGTTCTCGCGGGTTGGTGGATGTGGAATTATTATATGCAGTCTCCCTGGACGCGCGATGGCAAAGTTCGTGCGGAGCAGGTCAGTATCACCCCACAGGTTTCCGGCAGCATTACCCAACTCAATATTAAAGATAATCAGTTTGTTAATGCAGGCGACGTGCTGTTTGTTATCGATAAGACGCCGTTTCATATTGCTGAACTGAATGCACAGGCGCAGCTGGCGAAAGCACAGTCCGATCTGGCAAAGGCTAATAACGAAGCCAATCGCCGCCGTCATCTGTCGCAAAATTATATCTCTGCCGAGGATCTGGACACGGCCAACCTCAACGTGAAAGCGATGCAGGCAAGCGTGGAGGCAGCTCAGGCCCAATTACGGCAAGCGCAGTGGCAATTGACCCAAACGGAAGTTAAAGCTCCTGTCGCTGGTTGGGTGACGAATCTTTCTACACGCGGTGGCGATTATGCCAGTACCGGTAAACCCCTGTTTGCGCTGGTCGACAGTCGTTCATTTTATGTGATGGGCTATTTTGAAGAAACCAAGCTCCGCCATATTCGCGAGGGCGCACCGGCGCTGATTACATTGTACAGCGGCAATATAAAGTTACAGGGTCACGTTTCCAGTATTGGTCGTGCGATTTACGATCAAAGTGTAGAGAGTGATTCCGGTCTGATTCCTGACATCAAACCCAACGTACCGTGGGTGCGTCTGGCGCAACGGGTGCCCGTGCGTATCGAATTTGACGCACTACCGCACGATGTCACACTGGTTTCAGGTACCACCTGCAGCGTGTCGATTGGTCAGAAAAAATGAAACGGCTTCACCTGACGCCGGGCAATTTACCGTGGTTGAAAGCCAACGCGGCACAGTGGCGTTACGCGCTGCGAAACACCATCGCGATGTGCCTGGCGTTAACATTCGCCTATTACCTAAATCTGGATGAACCCTACTGGGCGATGACCTCCGCTGCGGTGGTTAGTTTTCCCACCGTGGGCGGTGTCATCAGCAAAAGTCTGGGCCGCGTGGCAGGCAGTTTGCTTGGTGCCACGGCGGCATTGATTATTGCTGGCCACACCCTCAATGAACCGTGGTTATTTTTACTCAGCATGTCGGCCTGGATTGGTTTATGCACCTGGGCCTGCGCGCACTTTACCAACAACGTGGCCTACGCGTTTCAACTGGCAGGCTACACCGCGGCTATTATTGCGTTTCCGATGGTCAACACCATTGAGGTTACGCAACTGTGGGATATTGCCCAGGCGCGCGTGTGCGAAGTGATGGTCGGGATACTCTGCGGGGGCATGATGATGATGATCCTGCCCAGCACGTCTGATGGTACAGCGTTGCTGACGGCGCTGAAAAACATGCACGCGCGTTTGCTGGAACATGCCAGCTTACTCTGGCAACCCGAAACCACCGATGCGATCCGCTCAGCCCACGAAGGGGTAATCGGCCAGATTCTGACCATGAATCTGCTGCGTATTCAGGCATTCTGGAGCCACTATCGCTTTCGACGGCAGAATGCCCTGCTCAATTCACTGCTGCATCAGCAACTGCGTCTGACCAGCGTGATCTCCAGCCTGCGCAGAATGCTGCTTAACTGGCCAGATCCTCCTGCTCACACCCGGGAAGTCATCGAACAGCTACTCAGTGCACTGGTGAAATCCGAAACCAATAGCTACACGGTAGCCCGCATTATTGCCCCCCTGCGTCCGCAGGATTCCCACGACTACCGGCATGTCGCCTTCTGGCAACGGCTACGTTATTTCTGCCGAATTTACCTGCAAAGCAGCCATTATCTGCATTTGCTGGAAAAAGGCGTGACCGCCGAGCGCATCAGCGTGAACCGCACGCCGGGCCTGGCCCGCCATACCGACAACGCGGAAGCCATCTGGAGTGGGTTACGTACCTTCATCACGTTGATGGTGATTGGCGCGTGGAGCATCGGCGCACAATGGGAATCCGGCGCGGGTGCGCTGACGCTGGCGGCGATTAGCTGCGTACTGTATTCCGCCGTTGCCACCCCGTTCAAATCACTCTCACTGCTGATGCGCACGTTGGTGCTGCTATCATTGTTCAGCTTTGTGGTGAAGTTCGGTCTGATGGTACAAATTACCGACCTGTGGCAATTCATTCTGTTTCTCTTCCCACTGCTCGCCACCATGCAACTGCTAAAGCTGCAAATGCCTGCTCTGGCGGGGCTTTGGGGGCAGTTGATCGTCTTTATGGGATCGTTTATCGCCGTAACCAATCCGCCGGTGTATGACTTCGCCGATTTCCTGAATGATAATCTGGCAAAAATAACCGGCGTAGCGTTATCCTGGTTGGCCTTTGCTATCCTGCGGCCAGGCTCAGACGCGAGAAAGAGTCGTCGTCATATTCGCGCCCTGCGCCGGGATTTTGTCGATCAGCTCAGTCGGCATCCGGCACACAGCGAACATGAATTTGAGTCGTTAACCTATCATCATGTCAGCCAGCTCAGTAACAGCCAGGATGCGCTGGCGCGGCGGTGGTTATTACGCTGGGGCGTCGTGTTGCTGAACTGCTCGCATGTGGTGTGGCAGCTGCGCGCCTGGGAAGCGCGCTCCGATCCGTTGGCCCGCGTCAGGGATGTGTGTATTTCACTGCTGCGCGATGTGATGAACGAGCGTGGCGTCCAGCAGCGTCCACTGAATGCCACGCTTAACGAGTTACAGCGCATCTGCGATACGCTTGCCCATCATCATCAGCCTGCCGCACAAGAGCTGGCGGCGCTTATCTGGCGTTTACACTGTTCGTTGTCTCAGCTTGAACAGGCTCCGCCGCCAGGCACGCTGAGCCGTTGATTATTTGATAACCCCGCAGGCGTAACGCGCCCCGCCACCGCCTAGAGGTTTTGGCTGATCGGACATGTTATCGCCACCCACATGGACCATCAGCGCCTTACCTTTGACCTCATCCAGTGATTTCAGGCGTGGGGCGGTAACAGCCGTTGTGGCGTGACCTTCGGCATTGACCACCAGCAACGGTAGGTCGCCCATGTGCCCAGCCCCCTCCGGACCTTCATGTTTTCCGGTTTTATGCGGGTCAAGATGTCCCCCTGCCGATTCAGCGGCAGAAGCTTTGCCTTCTTTAATCGCAGGCTGACAGCTGCCGTTGGCATGGACATGGAAACCATGTTCTCCTGGCGGCAGTGCTTTCAGGTCAGGCGTAAACGCCAGCCCTTGCGCAGTTTCAGAAATAGTTACTGAACCAATCGACTGACCTACCCCTTGCGAAGTCACCAGGTTCATCTCAACTTGCTCACTGGCAGCCTGTGCGCCCGCACAGGCCAGTAAGGTGATTATGGCGATACTCAAACGCTTCATACGACCTCCGTCACTATGTGTCTGACTGATAAGTGTAAACCAGTGACGCAATTTTGAGCGACGGAACGCCGAAAACGCGATTACGGTACGTCGTAACCCAACGAGGCTTTACGGATACGGAACCATTGCTGGCGGGACATGGTTAACGATTCGGCCTCAATAGCAGCGCGAACACGCTCAATTTTCCCTGAGCCAATAATCGGCAGCGGCTGTGACGGTAGACGGAGGATCCACGCATAGACCACCTGCTCAATGGACTGCGCATTCAATTCTTGCGCAATGACGGCGAGTTCATTGCGCAGCGGTTGGAAAGCATCATCATTGAACAGTCGTCCACCACCCAGACAGGACCAGGCCATTGGCCGGATACGCAGTTGTTGCAGCTGATCTAAGGTGCCATCCAGCAGCAGTGGCTGATGCACCGGGGAAATCTCAACCTGATTGGTTGCCAGCGTAAACGGCAGACGTGATTGCAACAGGGAAAACTGCGCAGGCGTAAAGTTAGACACGCCAAAATGACGCACTTTGCCGCTATGATGCAGTTTCTTAAACGCCTCAGCCACTTCGTCGGCATCCATCAGCGGATCGGGACGATGGATCAAGAGCAGATCAATATGGTCGGTCGCCAGCAGTTTCAGCGACTGCTCCGCGCTGGCAATAATATGGTCGCTGTCGGTGATGTAGTGACCGAGGGTATTTTCCGCCCGTGCCGTGGTGGCAATACCGCATTTGGTCACGATCTGCATTTTTTCACGCAGATGCGGAGCCAGCTTCATCGCCTCGCCAAACGCCGCTTCGCACTGGTATCCACCATAAATATCAGCGTGATCGACGGTGGTTACGCCCAGGTCAAGATGTTCTTCAATAAAGCTGACGAGCTGGCGCGCGGACATATTCCAGTCCATCAGCCGCCAGTACCCCATGACAAAGCGAGAAAATTCCGGGCCTTGCGGCGCAATAGTAATACGCTGAACCATAGCAGCTTCCTTAACAATGAGTGTGCATCGAGTATACGCAATTACGCTTTTAAAAGAGTGAAGGTTGTTGCGGTTCTTCTGACGGGCTGGGTTTGTTTGCACGTAATTTACGCATCAGACGCTGACGACAAAGACGCAGCACATCCTGCTTTTCGGCATCGCTCATTTTCTGCCAGTTAAAGCGCTCATCCCGGCTACGAAAACATCCACGGCAAAAGCCGCGTTCGTCGGACTGGCAGATCCCGCGGCACGGGCTCTGGACGGGGAAAAACTCCAGCTGTTCGGCCACATCCCCTCCTTACGTAAGATAGTTATACCTATTGAAGACGCTAACTGAATTTCTGGCAAGCGCTATTGCATTAGACCGACTGGTCTATTACACTCCGTGCCATGAACAAAGCAACTGAACACGACACACGCGAACATCTTCTGGCAACCGGCGAGCAGCTTTGCATGCAGCGCGGTTTCACCGGTATGGGTTTAAGCGAACTGCTGAAAACCGCCGAGGTGCCCAAAGGGTCGTTTTACCACTATTTTCGCTCTAAAGAAGCGTTCGGTGTTTCCATGCTTGAACGCCATTACGCGGCCTACCACCTTCGGCTGGCCACACATTTAGCGTCGGGTGCCGGTAACTACCGCGACAGAATCCTCGCCTACTATCAGGAAACCCTGAATCAGTTTAGTCAACACGGCATTATTAGCGGTTGCTTAACGGTCAAACTGTCGGCTGAAGTATGCGATCTCTCTGAAGATATGCGTACGGCGATGGATAAAGGCGCTCGGCACATTATTACCCTGCTGGCGCAAGCGCTGGAAAAAGGTCGCGACACACACTGCCTGTCGTTTAGCGGCGAACCGCTGCAGCAAGCGCAGGTGCTGTATGCGCTGTGGCTCGGGGCCAACCTGCAGGCCAAGATGTCTCGCAGTGCCACCCCACTGGAAAATGCGCTGGCACACGTTAAAAACATTATTGCAACGCCTGTCGTTTAACAGGCGTTTTTATTTACCCAATCGCTAGACGACCGGTCTATTCATACCTGGAGTTAATATGTCATCTGAAAAATTGTTTTCCCCGCTGAAAGTAGGAGCCATCACGGCGGCCAACCGCGTATTTATGGCCCCACTGACGCGCCTGCGTAGCATTGAACCTGGCGACATCCCAACTCCGCTGATGGCCGAGTACTATCGCCAACGCGCCAGCGCTGGTCTTATCATCAGCGAGGCCACTCAGATATCTGCTCAGGCAAAAGGCTACGCCGGTGCGCCGGGATTACACAGCGCAGCACAAATTGAAGCCTGGAAAAAAATCACCGCCGCCGTCCACGCTGAACAAGGTCATATTGCCGTACAGTTGTGGCACACCGGTCGTATCTCTCACGTCAGCCTGCAGCCGAACGGACAACCGCCAGTTGCCCCTTCCGCCATCAGCGCCGGTACCCGTACCTCGCTGCGCGATGAAAACGGTCTGGCAACGCGTGCCGACACCTCAATGCCGCGCGCCCTGGAAACCGACGAAATCCCGGGCATCGTCAATGATTTCCGTCAGGCCATCGCCAACGCACGCGAGGCTGGCTTTGACATGGTTGAGCTGCACTCTGCCCATGGCTATTTGCTACACCAGTTCCTGTCACCCACCTCTAACCAGCGTACCGATCAGTACGGCGGCAGCGTCGAAAATCGTGCACGTCTGGTGCTGGAAGTCGTTGATGCCGGTATCAAAGAATGGGGCGCAGACCGGATTGGCATCCGCGTATCCCCAATCGGCTCTTTCCAGAACGTTGATAACGGCCCGAATGAAGAAGCCGATGCGTTGTACCTGATTGAACAGCTGGGTAAACGTGGTATCGCTTATCTGCACATGTCCGAACCAGACTGGGCCGGCGGAGAGCCGTATAGCGATGCGTTCCGCGAGAAAGTTCGCGCGCGTTTCCACGGTCCGATTATTGGTGCTGGTGCCTACACCCCGGAAAAAGCAGAAGCGCTGATTGAGAAAGGGTTGATCGACGCCGTCGCCTTTGGCCGCGCCTATATTGCCAACCCGGATTTGGTCGCACGTTTGCAGCACAAAGCAGAACTGAACCCACAGCGCGCAGAGAGTTTCTACGGCGGCGGTGCAGAGGGTTACACGGATTATCCGACCCTGTAATTGCGCAATCTCCGTTCTGGCATTGATAGCGGCGCAACAACGCCGCTATACTAAAACAACATATTGAATGTACTAGCCATTTTTGAAGGGGAAAAAGATGCGTTTACTTCATACCATGCTGCGCGTAGGTGACCTGCAGCGTTCCATCGAATTTTACACCAACGTGCTGGGCATGAAGCTGCTGCGTACCAGTGAAAACCCTGAATACAAGTATTCTCTGGCCTTTGTCGGTTACGGTCCTGAGACCGATGAAGCCGTCATTGAGCTGACCTACAACTGGGGCGTCGACAAATATGACCTGGGCACTGCCTACGGCCACATTGCTCTGAGCGTAGACAACGCCGCAGAAGCCTGCGAGCGCATTCGTCAGAACGGCGGCAACGTGACGCGCGAAGCGGGTCCGGTCAAAGGCGGGACGACGGTTATCGCATTTGTAGAAGATCCGGACGGTTACAAAATCGAACTGATCGAAGAGAAAGACGCAGGCCGCGGCCTGGGTGACTAACCTCCCCTCGGGCGCAGATCGTCTGTGCCCGTAGTTTTATACTCATCATTTTGTCATAATACGCGCTGCAATTTTCCCGTATTAAGAGACCCAGATGTCCGATAACGCTCAACTTTCCGGTCTGTGTGACCGTTTTCGTGGTTTTTATCCTGTCGTCATTGATGTAGAAACAGCAGGATTTAACGCCAAAACCGATGCGCTGCTCGAGATTGCAGCCATCACGCTGAAAATGGATGAACAAGGCTGGCTGATGCCGGACATGACGTTGCATTTCCACGTCGAACCGTTTGAAGGGGCAAATCTGCAACCAGAAGCACTTGCGTTTAACGGTATTGATCCGAGCAACCCGCTGCGCGGCGCGGTCAGCGAATACGACGCCCTGCACGCCATATTCAAAATGGTGCGTAAAGGCATCAAAGACAGCGGCTGCAATCGGGCGATTATGGTTGCGCATAATGCCACCTTCGATCACAGCTTCATGATGGCAGCCGCCGAACGCGCCTCGCTGAAGCGCAACCCATTTCACCCGTTTGTGACCTTTGACACTGCGGCCTTAAGCGGTCTTTCGCTCGGGCAAACCGTACTGTCTAAAGCGTGTCTGGCTGCAGGAATGGAGTTTGATGGCAACCAGGCGCACTCTGCGCTGTATGACACCGAACGGACGGCAGTGCTGTTTTGCGAAATCGTTAACCGCTGGAAACGCCTTGGTGGGTGGCCCCTGCCAATGCCTGAAGAGGCATAAGCGGACCATAAAAAAAGCGACCAGACTGGTCGCTTTTTCGTTTCTGCTGATTACTCAGCGTCCGGCTCTTCGGTTTTGTACTTCGCCGCAGTCTCTTTGATAAGCTGCTGCAATTCACCGCGCTGGTACATTTCGATTAAAATGTCGCAGCCGCCAACCAGCTCACCATCAACCCACAGCTGCGGGAAGGTTGGCCAGTTTGCGTATTTCGGCAACTCGGCGCGAATATCCGGGTTTTGCAGAATATCAACATAAGCAAAGCGTTCACCACAGGCAGACAGCGCCTGCACAGCCTGAGCGGAAAAACCGCAGCTTGGCAGTTTTGGAGAACCTTTCATGTACAGGAGAATCGGGTTTTCAGCGATCTGGCGCTGGATTTTTTCGATAGTGGTGCTCATTATCTTGCTTCCTTAACTTCTTTTACGGCAGTAGTCTGACATTGTAACGGGTCTGACTGACAACGGAAAATAACATTTTTCTTACGGTTATTATTTTATCGCCAGTCGCCATAAGTTGCATTCAGAATCTTACTTATCCCTTTTATGCACAAGGAATTGATTATCCCTTCGCCAGTATTGGCGTTGATTGCTGTTTTTTTTTGCGGTCGGTAACGAAACACTATTTTAAACAAAAAAAGCTATTAACTTTCCCCGTTTCTATAGATTAGAATCATCAAGTTTTGAAAATCACACGCAGGCATGATAGACCTGCCCTAACAGAGGACTGCTCAGTGGCGCGGATAAACCGGATCTCGATCACGCTCTGTGCTTTGCTTTTTACCACACTCCCTTTTACGTCAGTGGCCCATGCTTCCAAGCAGGCCAGGACGACACCTGCCGTTTCCCATACGCTCAAAACGGTAGATAAAAAGAAAAGCGCGACAGCCAGTAAAAAAGTCACACAAACCAGCAAGAAAACGGCAAAAAAAACCACCAGTAAATCCAGCACCAAAACCGCTTCCTCTTCCAAAAAACGCACCGCGACACCTGCAAAAACAACCAAAACGGTCAACCGTCGCAGTAAAGTCGCAACAACACAAACCGCTGCGGTCACCTGGACTGAAAAATGCACCCCGCGCAAAGGTCACAAGCCGCGCTGTGTAAAAGTAAAATCAACAGCCCCGGTAGCCCTCGCTGATGCCCATAAAGTGAAAGTGCAAAAAGCGACCAAAACCGCGATGTCTACTCTGATGAACCAGATCGGTAAACCCTACCGCTGGGGTGGCTCTTCGCCGAGAACCGGTTTTGATTGCAGTGGTCTGGTTTATTACGCGTATAAGGACCTGGTGAAGTTCCGCATTCCGCGTACTGCCAATGAAATGTACCACCTGCGCGACGCGGCACCGATCGACCGCGATGAACTGAAAAACGGCGATTTGGTCTTCTTCCGTACCCAGGGCCGCGGCACCGCCGATCACGTTGGTGTCTACGTTGGCAACGGTAAGTTTATTCAGTCACCACGTAGCGGTCAGGAGATCCAAATCACCTCCCTGAGTGAAGATTACTGGCAGCGCCACTATGTGGGCGCTCGTCGTGTCATGACGCCAAAAACAATTCGCTAAAATCTTACCCTACAGTATATGCTGTAGGGTAAGTTCTTCTTTTGCATAACCTTTCAATTTGCTACCCTATCCTTACTCACAATGAGGCTATTGTGTGTACTCAATATAAATAATAAGGAGAGAAGCAATGTCGTTCGAATTACCTGCATTACCGTATGCCAAAGATGCTCTGGCGCCGCACATTTCTGCTGAAACGCTGGAATACCACTATGGCAAACACCACCAGACTTACGTTACTAACCTGAATAACTTGATCAAAGGCACGGCGTTTGAAGGCAAATCACTGGAAGAGATCGTACGTAGCTCTGAAGGTGGTGTGTTTAACAACGCGGCTCAGGTCTGGAACCACACCTTCTACTGGAACTGCCTGGCACCCAACGCGGGCGGCGAACCGACCGGTGAACTGGCTGAAGCCATTGTTGCATCTTTTGGTAGCTTCGCTGACTTCAAAGCGCGATTCACCGATGCGGCGATCAAAAACTTCGGCGCTGGCTGGACCTGGCTGGTAAAAGGTACTGATGGCAAACTGGCTATCGTTTCCACGTCAAATGCCGGAACACCGCTGACCACCGATGCAACGCCGCTGATGACCGTTGATGTGTGGGAACACGCCTACTACATCGACTATCGCAACGCGCGTCCTGGCTACCTGGAACATTTCTGGGCGCTGGTGAACTGGGAGTTTGTTGCGAAAAACTTCGCAGCATAAAAATGATAACGCAGAAGGGACTCCCTTCTGCGTTTTAGCGTTAGTTCGTGACGCTGCAGGCCTCGTCAGGCTGTTTTCTCGCGGAGACAAAGACCAGTAGCAACGCCATCCCAGCCACAATTGCCCCCATCACCGGGACAAAACTGTAACCTAAACCACCCGATATCACTGCGCCACCCGCCGCCGCACCTAGCGCATTCCCCAGATTAAACGCACCAATGTTGACCGAGGATGATAAGCCCGGCGCGTCGCTGGCAACGCGCATCACACGCATCTGTAACGGCGGAACTACCGCAAAGGTTGCCGCACCCCAGACTACCATGCTGATGGCTGCACCCAATTCACTACGCGCCAGTAACGGGATTGCCAGCATAATCACCATCAATAGCAGTAAGAAGCCTTTCAGCGTGCCGTTGACTGAGCGGTCCGCCAGCTTGCCGCCCAGATAGTTACCGATTGAGAACCCGACGCCAATCAGCACCAGCATTCCGGTTACAAAGGCAGGCGTGGCATGGGTGATGCTATGTAGCACCGGTGAAATATAGGTATAGAGCGTGAACATCGCACCGGCGCCCAGCACAGTAGTCAGCAACGCTGACACCACCTGCGGGCGCATGAGCACCGCCAGCTCTCTGCGCACGTTCGGGCGCTCCCCTGCTCCGCCTTTCGGCAACGAGAAGAACAGGCTGACCATCGAGATAACCCCCAGACCCGCCGTTGCCATAAAGGACATGCGCCAGCCGATGGTTTCACCCAGCCAGGTCGCTGCAGGAACGCCACCAATATTGGCGATGGTGAGTCCCATAAACATGGTGGCGACAGCGCTGGCCTGTTTGTGCTTTGGCACCACGCTTGCCGCTACAACCGAGCCGAGACCAAAAAAGGCCCCATGGTTAAGACTGGTCAGAATACGCGACAGCATCAGAGTAGTGTAATCGGGAGATAACGCCGACAGCACGTTGCCGAGCGTAAAAATCGCCATCAGAAAAATCAGCGCATTGCGGCGCCCGCGATGAGAAAGCAATAAGGTCATTAACGGTGCACCGACCATCACCCCTACCGCATAGGCGCTAATTAGCATCCCTGCCGCCGGAATCGAGACATCGACGCCTTTAGCGATGACGGGTAATAACCCCATCGGAGAAAACTCTGTCGTGCCGATACCAAACGCCCCTATCGCCAGCGCCAGTAGTGGATAATTTATTTTCATACAGCGACTCCGTAACGTCGAGCCGTGGCACGACACAGAATAAGAGTCAAAAGCATGACATTGATCGCAAAAATAATAAAGTTAACAAAAATGCAAAAGACTTTTGCTTATTTGCAAACAATAGCAGTGGGAGGACGGGTTGGCGGGATGAGGGAGATAGCTCTCCCTCGGCGATACATCAATGCAGCGCGGCGGTTAAACCACTGGCAACAATCAAACCCAGAACAATAATGGTGGTGACTAACGAAAATTTCAGATCGGTGCTCATCAAGTTTTCTCCTTTTTATTCCCACACAAAAAGTGATATTGCGCATTTTTGCACACTTGAAGGTAAAAATCTCTCACGATTTATATTGATAAATGCTTTTAACTCTTCCCCTTTTCGTAAAGATCAGACAAAATTCCACGCTTACTTGATTAGCGTACCGGCCATTGACCCCTTCCTGACGTTCCGTGTCGTTTTCCTGGCGTACCGCAACCCTGATGTTGCGCGAAGGGTGTGTGAAGGCAAACGTTTACCTGGAGTATTCTCAGGAACTTAGGATATGGTCTGGAGTGAGATGTAATGGCAACAATTAAAGATGTAGCGAAGCGAGCAAACGTTTCCACTACAACCGTATCACACGTAATTAACAAAACACGCTTTGTCGCGGAAGAAACGCGCAATGCCGTCTGGGCAGCAATTAAAGAACTACATTATTCCCCAAGCGCGGTGGCACGCAGTCTGAAGGTGAATCACACTAAATCGATTGGCTTGTTGGCGACCAGCAGCGAAGCCGCCTACTTTGCGGAAATCATCGAAGCCGTTGAGAAGAACTGCTTCCAGAAAGGCTATACGCTGATTCTGGGCAACGCGTGGAACAGCCTCGAGAAACAGCAGGCCTACCTCTCCATGATGGCGCAGAAGCGCGTAGATGGTCTGCTGGTGATGTGTTCTGAATACCCGGAACCTCTGCTTTCCATGCTCGAAGAATATCGCCATATTCCGATGGTGGTGATGGATTGGGGCGAAGCCAAAGCCGATTTTACCGATACGGTCATCGATAACGCCTTTGAAGGCGGTTATATGGCAGGCCGTTATCTGGTTGAACGCGGTCATCGCGAGATTGGTGTGATCCCAGGACCTATGGAGCGTAACACCGGCGCCGGACGCCTGGCGGGCTTTATGAAGGCGATGGAAGAAGCGCTGATTAAAGTGCCTGACAACTGGATTGTCCAGGGCGATTTTGAGCCTGAATCCGGGTATCGCGCCATGCAGCAGATCCTCTCCCAGTCGCACCGCCCGACCGCCGTCTTCTGTGGTGGTGATATCATGGCGATGGGCGCGCTTTGCGCCGCTGACGAGATGGGCCTGCGCGTCCCCCAAGATGTGTCGCTGATTGGTTACGACAACGTGCGTAACGCCCGCTTCTTCACCCCGGCATTAACCACCATTCATCAGCCAAAAGATTCGCTCGGTGAAACGGCCTTTAACATGCTGTTAGACCGTATCGTGAATAAACGCGAAGAGTCACAGTCTATTGAGGTGCACCCGCGCCTGGTAGAACGTCGCTCCGTGGCCGATGGTCCGTTCCGCGATTATCGTCGTTAATCTGTTGTGCGGGAGCCTTACTCTGGCTCCCGCAACCACTCTTTATTCAACGTTTCACTGTCCCCTAAATAGTCCAGCAGCCATCTCAGTGCGGGTGACGTATCGTTTTGCTGCCAGGTCAGGCAACACGCGGCATCAGGAAAGGGATTTTCAAGCTGTAGTGCAACCCATTTTCCGCTGTCGATCCACGGTTTGGAAAAATGCGTCGGCACCATCCCAACACAGAGCCCAGCCGATAAGCAGGTGGCAGATGACTCCCAGTCAGGCACTACCACCCGTTTTTGGTTATCCAGTAGCCAGGTAATACGTTTTGGCAACGTACGGGAGGTATCTTCTCGTACCAGCGACGGCCAGTTGCGCAACGTATCGTCACTGAGCGGTCCCGGCATCGACGCCAGCGGATGATGACTTGCCACCACGCAGTTCCAGCTCAACATTCCCATATCGCGAAACGTATAGCGCCCCCCTACCGGAATAGCCTGCGTCGCGCCAATCGCCAGCTCCACGCGCCCGTCCGATAACGCATCCCAGACGCCGTTAAACACCTCCTGAAAAACGATTAACTCCACATCATCAAAATGACGGTAGAAATCCACAATCATCTGCCGGGTCCGCTCCGGCCTGACAATATTATCGACGGCAATCGCCAGTTGCCCACGCCAGCCGTTGGCAATTTGCTGACATTGTTGGCGAGTGATCTGCATTTTTTTGATAACAGAACGCCCTTCTTTTAAAAACCACGCCCCGGCGGGGGTTAATTCCACATCCCGATGGCGACGTTCGAAAAGAGGCACAGCCAACCACTCCTCCAGTTGACGCACGGTATAGCTCACCGCCGAAGGCACGCGGTGCAACTCCTGGGCGGCAGAACTAAAGCTGCCGTTGCGTGCGACTGCATCCACCACTTCAAGGGAATATTCTGACCACATACTCTGCCTGCAAAAAATTTGAAATCAATAAGCAAATATTAGCGTTTCACAGCAAGAATTTCACTCACTACACTCAGCGACACTGTTCTATTGCTTATAAAGAGAAATAATGATGCAACCTGGAAAAGGGTTTTTAGTCTGGCTGGCAGGTCTTAGCGTGCTCGGTTTTCTGGCAACGGATATGTATTTGCCAGCATTTGCGGCTATTCAGTCCGATTTGCAAACCCCAGCATCAGCCGTCAGCGCCAGCCTTAGCCTGTTCTTAGCGGGTTTTGCCATCGCGCAACTTCTGTGGGGGCCACTCTCCGACCATTATGGCCGCAAGCCTATTTTGCTACTGGGCCTCTCCATCTTCGCGCTGAGCAGTCTTGGCATGCTTTGGGTCGAAAACGCCACCGGCTTGCTGGTGCTGCGCTTTATCCAGGCTGTGGGTGTCTGTGCGGCGTCGGTTATCTGGCAGGCGTTGGTTGCTGATTATTATCCCTCGCAAAAAGTGAACCGTATCTTTGCCACCATTATGCCGCTGGTCGGGTTATCTCCCGCGCTCGCGCCATTATTAGGCAGTTGGATCCTGATGCATTTTTCTTGGCAGGCTATTTTTGCCACCCTGTTTGCCATCACCCTGATCCTGATGCTGCCGGCCCTGCGCCTGAAGCCCACGGCTAAAGCGCGTGACGATAGCCAGGATAAGCTCACCTTTGCCACCCTGCTGCGCTCCAGAACCTACCGCGGCAACGTGCTGATTTATGCGGCCTGTTCCGCGAGCTTTTTCGCGTGGCTGACCGGCTCGCCGTTTATCCTGAGCGAGATGGGCTATAGCCCGGCCGTCATTGGCCTGAGCTATGTGCCGCAAACCATCGCCTTTTTGATCGGCGGATACGGCTGTCGTGCCGCCCTGCAAAAATGGGAAGGTCGTCAATTACTGCCGTGGCTGCTCATTCTGTATGCGGTGAGCGTTATCGCTACCTGGGCGGTCGGCTTTATTCACCACGTTGCGCTGGCCGAAATCCTGATCCCATTCTGCGTGATGGCAATAGCGAACGGTGCTATCTATCCGATTGTCGTTGCTCAGGCTTTGCGTCCCTTCCCACAGGCAACAGGACGTGCCGCAGCGCTGCAGAATACGCTTCAACTGGGCTTATGCTTCCTGGCAAGTCTGGTTGTGTCGTGGTTGATCAGCACGCCGCTATTCACCACCACCGGCGTCATGCTGTCTACGGTGTTGCTGGCCGCGCTGGGGTACAAAATGCAGTCGCAGAAAGAATGTCGCTCTCACGCTGATGAGGTTTCTACTGCTGCGCCCGGCGAATCACATTCATAGCGCTTGAATAATTAATTAGCGGGCTAATATTTTTTGATTGAACCCACAAAAATTCAGGCCTATACTGATTTCTAGTTGTTACAAAAACGATAATTTTTATGTGTTAACGGGAACACGCATGTTCCCGCTTAACCACGGATGGCCTTTTCGGTAAGGGGTTCTCCCTTCCTCTGTTCTACGTCGGAAAACAGATTCGCGGATTCATTCCGTGAGATTTCTCACAAAGCCCAAAAAAGCGTCTACGCTGTTTTAAGGTTCTGATCACCGACCTGTGATGGAGAAGCTATGAGTTCATCGTGTATAGAAGACGTCAGCGTACCAGATGATGACTGGTATCGAATCACCAGTGAATTATTAAACCGTGCGGGCATTACCATTAATGGTACTGCACCGGCAGATATTCGCGTTAACAACCCCGATTTTTACAAGCGAGTTTTACAGGAAGGTTCGCTGGGTTTAGGTGAAAGTTATATGGATGGCTGGTGGGAATGCGATCGGCTGGACATGTTTTTTACTCAGGTTTTACGTGCCGGCCTTGAAGGCCAACTCCCCCGCCACTTTAAAGACACGCTGCGAATCGCCGCCGCGCGCCTGTTCAATTTACAGAATAAAAAACGCGCGTGGGTTGTCGGAAAAGAACACTACGATTTAGGCAACGATCTCTTCACCCGCATGCTTGATCCCTACATGCAATATTCCTGTGCCTACTGGAAGGACGCCACGACCCTGGAGTCAGCCCAACAGGCGAAGCTCAATATGATCGCCGAAAAATTACAGCTCAAACCGGGGATGCGCGTGCTGGACATTGGCTGCGGCTGGGGAGGCTTGTCCCAGTTTATGGCCGCCCATTACGGCGTCAGCGTCGTGGGGGTGACCATTTCTGCCGAACAGCAGAAACTGGCACAAACACGGTGTGAAGGGCTGGATGTCACTATTTTGCTTGAGGATTACCGCGACCTGCACGATCATTTCGACCGCATTGTCTCCGTTGGCATGTTTGAGCATGTGGGTCCAAAAAACTACAACACCTATTTTGATGTTGTCGATCGCAATTTAAAACCAGAGGGTCTGTTTTTGCTCCACAGCATTGGATCCAGAAAAACCGACAATAACGTCGATCCGTGGATCAATAAGTATATTTTCCCGAATGGTTGCTTGCCGTCCGTGCGCCAGATTGCGAAAGCCAGCGAGCCGCATTTTGTGATGGAAGACTGGCACAACTTTGGCGCCGATTACGATACTACGCTGATGGCCTGGCATACGCGCTTTATGGCAACCTGGCCTGAAATCACCGATCACTACACCGAGCGCTTTAAACGTATGTTCAGCTACTACCTCAACGCCTGTGCCGGCGCATTTCGCGCCCGTGATATTCAGCTCTGGCAGGTGGTGTTCTCACGTGGCGTAGAACACGGTCTGCGCGTTCCACGCTAGTCATTCTCGCCCCCGCCTTCAACGGGGGCCTGGAAACGCGCCGGCTTAGACTTCGCCGGTGACGTGATTTACTGCACTTTCTTTTGCCGCCAGCACGCGCTCAACGGTATCCACGACCGCCTGCGTTTGTGGGTCGATTTCGATGTTGACCCGAGCCCCCAGTTTTTTCTTACCAAGCGTCGTACGCTCCAGCGTTTCCGGGATCAAATGCACGCAAAAACGCGTCGGTGTTACTTCGCCAACCGTCAGGCTGATACCATCAATGCCGATAAATCCTTTGTACAGGATATATTTCATCAACGACGCATCCTGCACCTTAAACCAGATCTGACGATTATTTTCTGAGGTCAGAATTTTTGATATCTCAGCGGTAGTCATAATATGGCCTGACATTAAATGCCCGCCGATCTCATCGCTGAATTTTGCCGCGCGCTCTACGTTGACCCGATCGCCCACTTTAAGCTCGCCCAGGTTGGTAATACGCAGCGTTTCTTTCATCAGGTCAAAGCTGATGTGATTGCCGTTAATGTCGGTCACCGTCAGACAACAACCATTGTGTGCAACTGATGCACCCGTCTCCAGGCCATCCAGCATGTATTCAGGTAACTCCACTACATGCGTACGAAAATTTGGTTTCTCATCAATAGACACCAGTTTCGCGGTGCCCTGCACAATACCCGTAAACATACCTCTAACTCCTGAACGTAATTAAGACATATCTGTTGTGCACAATAGCAGGTGAAAATTGCGGTTGCCAGCAATGCACCGCCCCCACCTGTTTTTTCACTGGAGAATTACGTATTCCTCGCTACAATAGACTGCAATTTCCCCTGTATTTTCTTCTTGCTGCCCTCTCAGGCGGCTTTTTTAGTCTCTCAAATAACAACAATATAATGGTGTAAACGTGCAAAAGTATGTAATCGAAGCGCGTCAGTTATTAGCTCTGGCAATTCCGGTGATTCTTGCGCAAATCGCCCAAACCGCAATGGGGTTCGTCGATACCGTCATGGCGGGTGGATACAGCGCGACGGACATGGCTGCCGTCGCTATCGGGACCTCCATTTGGCTCCCGGCCATCTTATTTGGTCACGGACTCCTGCTGGCATTGACGCCAGTCATTGCGCAACTTAACGGATCGGGTCGCCGCGACCGCATTGCTCATCAAATACGCCAGGGTTTCTGGCTGGCGGGCAGCGTATCTGTGCTCATTATGGTGGTGCTCTGGAATGCGGGATACATTATCCGCTCCATGCATAATATCGATCCGGCGCTGGCCGATAAAGCCGTCGGCTACCTGCGCGCGTTGTTGTGGGGCGCGCCTGGCTATTTATTCTTCCAGGTAGCTCGTAACCAGTGTGAAGGTCTGGCCAAAACCAAACCGGCGATGGTGATGGGGTTTCTCGGCCTGTTGGTCAACATCCCGGTTAACTACATTTTCATCTATGGGCATTTTGGCATGCCAGAACTCGGCGGCGTAGGCTGCGGTGTTGCCACTGCGGCGGTGTACTGGGTGATGTTTCTCGCCATGTTGTCCTACGTTAAACGTGCGCGCTCAATGCGTGATATTCGCAACGTCCGCGGTTTCCAGAAACCCGATACCGCGGTGATGAAGCGCCTGATCCAGTTGGGCTTACCGATTGCGCTGGCATTATTCTTTGAAGTAACGTTGTTCGCCGTAGTGGCATTGCTGGTTTCCCCGCTGGGGATTGTGGACGTGGCCGGACACCAAATCGCGCTCAACTTTAGCTCGCTCATGTTCGTTCTGCCGATGTCGCTGGCAGCCGCCGTAACGATTCGCGTGGGTTATCGTCTGGGCCAGGGGTCAACGCTTGATGCCCAAACTGCAGCCAGAACCGGGTTGGGCGTCGGTGTTTGCATGGCGGTGTTAACCGCAGTGTTCACCGTGACCCTGCGTGAGCACATCGCCCTGCTCTACAACAATAATCCTGAAGTGGTGACGCTGGCTGCCCAGCTCATGTTGCTGGCCGCCGTGTATCAGATATCTGACTCGATTCAGGTCATTGGCAGTGGGATCCTGCGTGGTTATAAAGATACGCGCTCCATTTTCTTTATCACCTTTATCGCTTACTGGGTGTTGGGTTTACCGAGCGGATATATCCTCGCACTGACCGACCTGGTAGTTGAACGCATGGGTCCAGCAGGTTTCTGGATCGGCTTTATTATCGGTCTGACCTCTGCTGCAGTAATGATGATGCTGCGCATGCGTTATCTGCAACGCCAGCCGTCCGCCATTATTTTACAACGCGCGGCGCGATAACACCCCGCAATAGCCGTCCCCCGGCGGCTATTCTCTCCACCCTATTCAGAACGGACTGCCATTGTGGGCGTTGATCGCTTCTCCGCTGACAGGATGCTTAAAATGCAGTTCGCTGGCATGCAGCATCAGTCGTGGCGTCCGTTCTGTACCCGGCAACAGACGCCCCCCGTACAGATCGCAGCCCCAAATGGCGTATCCCAGATGTTGACAGTGAATACGCAACTGATGGGTGCGACCGGTTTCGGGGAAAAGCTGTACCCGCGTTAATGGCAGTACAGTCCCGTCTTTCAGCGGATGATTAAAGCGCTCGACAACCCGATAGCGGGAGCGCGCGGGTTTGCCGCTGATGGCGCATATCGACATCAGCGGAAACAGCGCAGGATCCTTGGCAATAGCAGCGTCTATCACCCCTTCATCCTCGCTCAAATGCCCACAGAGCAAGGCGCTATACACCTTGGTAACAGCGCGTAGGCTGAATTGCTGGCACAGCGCAGCATTGGTAGCCTTATTGCGGGCAATCACCATCAGCCCGGAAGTGCCAAAATCAAGTCGATGCACCAGCGTGCAGCCGGGATAAATCTGAACCAGCCGGTGATGTACCGAGTCAATATTTTGCGGATTTTTTCCCGACAGGCTTAGCAAACCGGTGGGTTTATTGATAAGAAGCAGATGGTCGTCCTGATAGAGGACCTCTATCTCGTCATGGCACGGCGGAGCAATAAAGGTATCAAAGAGAGTAGACATCAGGCAGCCATGATAAAGTACGGGAGCGGATCATAACGAATTTTCAACCGACTGGCGAATCAGCGATCTTTTGCCGTTTATTGTGCAATAAATTAAAAATAAGATACTGACTTACCCGCATCAGCGTTATCCATGGAGGAATTATGTCAAACACACTATTGCAGTTGCACTTTGATTTTCAGGGCCCGTTTGGCGAAGAGATGTCACGCCAGCTTGTCGACCTGGCAGAATCCATTAACCAGGAGCCTGGCTTTATCTGGAAAATCTGGACAGAAAACGAAGCAACCCAGGAAGCCGGCGGCATCTACCTGTTCCAGGACGAAGAAACTGCGCTGGCATATGTTAAAAAGCATACAGCCCGTCTGAAGCCGCTGGGTGTGCAAAACGTGCAATTCAAAATCTTTAATGTCAATGAACCGTTAACGCGCATTAACCACGGCATGGCTGAGTAACATTGTTGCTTTATCACAGGCAAAATAGAGGGCGGCTTTACGTTCAAGCTGCCCTGTAGCGGGAGGTTATGTACTCTTAGCAGACATGACTGCTATCTTTGCTGGTAATAAGAGATCGTCAGGCACATCAAGCATTGCGTTCTTCTGAATGGTGCAATATGTTATCGCTAATCTCTTGTAATTCATTGATCAATCTTGCCACATGAAAACCATCGCACACGGAATGATGTACCTGAACAGCGAGAGGTAACATTACTTTTCCATCCTGGTTGTAGTATTTCCCAATAGTGAACATGGGGGAAAAAAAGTTCTGCATGTTGGCAACGTTGATATTGAAACTGGTAAAACTTACCCAAGGAATGGCCGACACGAAAAATATATTTTCCAGCGACTCTCCCTTAGGCCAGTAAGAAAGGTTATTACCATAGCGTGCCATGTCTTCTGCATAAACATGTTGAAAGTGATGAATATTGCCATCGTAGTGACTCCATAATGATGAAAAGGTCTCCGTTTCATTATGGAAAATCGTATAACTTGGATGAACTTCATTCCATATGACAAGCTCATTGTCCTTTATCGCCATACGAAACTCTGTATGTCTGTTTACGACTTTAGAGAGCAGGAAAATAATAGTAGGATAAAATTTCCAGCCAACCTCTTTTATATGTTTTAACAGCGCGGTAATGTCTAAGAGAACTGTTTGGTTAAATGTGCTTTGTGCAAAGGTCTGAAATACCTCAAAATGCTCCTTCCTTGCCCAACAAGATAAGTCAACTGGCGTATATTCTGGGATTGTTTTTTTCATTTTTAGTAGCCTTTAATAAGCACGCATACAGACCCGAACCATTTTGGTTGCGAACGCATTCGTGAGAGTAGCGCATCCTTGTAAATAAGGGAAGGAAATGATAACCCTTTAATATATAAGATGATAAAGGGAGACGTATCGCCTCCCTTGAAGTATTGAACGCGAGCACTATCAATGCGCTAACACGACAATGCTGTCAGTTGCGTATCGTTTATCATTCGAACCAGCAACGGTTGCCATTATCTGCCTGGGAGGCATCGGGGATTTCATCACAAGGCGGCAGAGTGAATCCGTCTCGAGTCACATAATGGCTATGATTTCCTGCTTCTTCATTATAACCCTTATTGTTTTTATGATGATGGTGGCCAGCTCCCTGATAATCATCATTTGCAAGAGGTACCACACAGCCATAGAGGGAACCACAAACCGCAGAAACCATCAGAATTTTAAAAATAGTTTTCATTGATCAACTCGATAAAGATGAAGTGTTATGATGTAACCTACTAAACAGACTACCGCCCACAGTATAAAAATAGGATTATTCATTATTTTAAATTTACGCCCTGTACCTGATCATTAGACTGATTAACGTCTAAAATCATCCGTACACCTTCTTTTGAGACAAATTCTAAAGGTGCGTTATCATCCTGTTTCCAGCCATTAGCAACCAGTAGGGGAACAACCTCACTCAATTTTTTACCGGCTACAGCCTGATCTATAGTGCGTTCAGCGGGGGCTAATTCCGCGTGATGGTGTTTCATGTTTTCGCGTTTACTTTTATGAATATCACATGTGCCGTTACCATCAGTAACTTGTGTGCAACCTGATTTCTCAAGCTGGCTTCGGTATGAGGCGCTAATAGCGTTAGCATTACCCACCACAGACAAACAAAGCAACACCATAATTAATTTTGCTTTCATTACATTTACCCTTTGTGTATATCGTCAATGTTTTTATTTACAGCTCACCCAATCATACCGCCACGTATTTTATGCTTTAAAAAGCTTTTCTTTATCCATGGCGATAAACTACATATTTCTGAAGAACATCCCCCCTATATCCAAAATAATTCGAATTTCATAAAGTCAGTAATTGTGTGATAAATTCGTCAGGAACGAGTTTGAACAGCCGAAGGCTGGCCCCCGGTGTGGGGTCTTTTATTACTTGATGATCTGGGCATTTGCCACAAATCCTTTTTTATCCTCAATGACGCGCATCAGGTGAGCGCCTTTTTTCCAGTCGCCATCTGCCTGCTGACGCCAGCCACGCTCTATCAAATATTCTTCTGCGGCGATCCCTTTGAGGTTGATAATATTCTCAGCCTCTTTAACGTACTGCGGCACGTTGGATTCATTTACCGAGTTAGGTGTATGCTTCACGGCGTTTTTTGCATTCTCTGCCTTTGTTTTGTGGATGTCGCACCCCTTGCCAGCATTCATCTCGTTGCAGCCGGAACGCTCCAACTGGGCACGGTACTGTGCGTTGATGGCGTGCGCTGGTGCGGTGGTCATTGCGACTAAGGTCAGGCTAGCGATGAGTACTTTTTTCATTCTTTGGTTTCCAGTTCGTTAAATCCGTTGCACCGCGTCCACGGGCGGTAGTGATATTTCGCGTGTTGAAATATGACCGTCTGGTAAATTCAAGTCAACGGCTGAAAACACCTTGAAATTTGTTCGTTAAATGTTAAAAGCAGCATCTATTTAGCGCATTTACTTCATATGAAAGTTATCATAACAAGTGGGAAATCAGAAGAACGATGAGAAGACACAGTGATATTGAAAGGAAAATATGGTGGCATTGAATACATAAAAGTGAATCTGCATTACACTATGCTCACTTTAATTATAAGCACTGACAATACATTACGATATATAATAAAAATCGGTTTATAATATATTAATGTAGACATTCACACCTTCCCAGTCATTAACTTTTCAATTTCCCCACTCATCAAGCCTTTCCTCTTAGCAATAACCCTCTATCATCTCTGTCCATATCTGTAACAACCCCTTAAAGAGGGATGCGTATTTATCTCTAAAGGAGTAGTAAAAATAGGACTAAAGATTGATGTAAGTCAATTGGCATCGCGTATTTTTATTTGTGAGCGTCCTTGCGCACAAGTCTGGTATTAAAAAGACAAATTTTAGAATAGAACATTATTCCAGTAAGGTTTATGAGTAACAGGTTATGGTTACGGCTTCCGACAGGGGTTCAGCTCACCGTGGGTATTGCGTACAATGCAGGGTCGATACTCTCTGGAAATGGCTGTGGCGAATACTATGAATCTCAATCGCGGTTGTTATTTGCTGCTGATCCTCGCCGCGATCGGCAGCCTGTTTACATCTCATCCCTTTATTATATGGTTACTGCTCGCCAACGTACTGACGCTGGTGATTTACGGCATGGACAAAATGGCGGCGCGAAAAGCCTGGCGCAGAGTGCCAGAGTTCACATTACTGATGTTTGGCGTTGTCGGCGGATGGCCCGGCGCGATAGCAGGTCAGCAACTCTTTCGCCACAAAACACAAAAACAGCCATTCAAAACCTACTTTATCATCAGCGTATTATTGAGCATCTCCGTGATGGTAGCGGTGTATCAGCTCTATCCTTTTTCGCCTTTCTGAACATTGGCTACGCGCGAACTATACAGCTTTACAACATCTGCCTGATAAAGTCGTGGAGATCGTCGCTGGCCAACTGACATTTTTCAGGTGAAGGATGAATAATCAGGTTCTCTGAGTACCCGTTAAGCATGGCAACGAACTGGCGTGTAACACGTTCGGCATCCAGCGCCCGGAACGCTTTCAACCCCACACCTTCACGAATAATGTCGGCGATCATTTCCATCCAGCAATTCATATTGCGCTCTGCAAGCTCTGCGTAAGCGGCGTCATGGCTCGCCAGACGCCATAAAGAGTCATAAAGCTGCCAGACGGCATCCGGACCTTCAGGAAGGTAGTATTTGATCAATACGCTTAACTTTTCGTGAGGTTCGCGCCCGGCTAACGATTCGGCTAAATCGTCCAGCTCTTGTTGCATAAATCTTTCCAGCGCGGCGAGGCACAGTGACTGCCAGTCCTTAAAGTAGTGATAGATATGGCTGCGAGAAAGGCCGAGATATTCCGTCAACTCCCGGGTTGTCACCTTCTCTATCCCTTTTTCGATAAACAGCGCCACCGCGCCATCCAGAATTCGTACTCTCAACTCTTCTGTCTTTTTTTTCATCAATTCACCCCGCATTGACTTTGAGCAACCGCTCAAATACACTCGACCTGCAATAATTGAGCAACCGCTCAATTATTAATTTTAACAGAATCACAGATAATGATAAGCCTGAAGAGTCACGATAAATCCACATCCTTATACAGTGCAGTTGGCACGCTTAAGTCTCTGGCCCGCCGCCACCGTAAAAAACTCCTGGTCACATTTCTTCTCGTCGTTGCCGAGAACCTGACGTATCTGCTGTATCCGCTAATGGCCGGCTTTGCCATCAATGCAATTATTGCGGGTAACGCCTTACACGCGGTTTTTTATGCCGTTGTGGTCTTTATTATGTGGGCCATAGGGGCGGCTCGTCGGAGTGTTGATACCCGTACATTTACCCGGATCTATGCTGAGTTGTCTGTTCCCGTCATTCTCGCTCAACGTCGGGACAATCAAAATACCTCGACCATTGCGGCACGGGTCGCGCTTTCCCGCGAGTTCGTCGATTTTTTTGAAAAGCATCTGCCTGCGCTTATCACCTCGATCGCCTCTATTCTGGGGGCTGCCATCATGCTGCTGGTTATAGAGTTGTGGACGGGTGTGGCCTGTCTTGTCATTCTTGGTTTTTTTTCACTGTTCCTGAGCAGCTATACACGCAAAAACGAAGCGCTTTTCCTGCGATTAAATAATCGACTCGAAAAAGAGATAGCCATGGTCAATAGTGCCGCCGCCTCCCCGCTCGGCAAACATTACCGCCTGTTGTCCAGGCTGCGTATTTGTTTATCCGACCGTGAAGCGCTGGGTTACTTGTCCATTGGCATTGTGGTCGCTCTGTTATTTGGCATGACGATCCTCATCATGACGCTCGGCGGCGGGGCTGATGCGGGTCACATTTACTCTGTGATGACCTATATGTGGATGTTTGCCATGAGCCTGGATGATGCTCCGCAGTTGCTGGAAAAGTATTCTCAGCTCAAAGATATTGGTAAACGAGTAAACACCGGACATGAATAAACCCCGGTAGACTCACGTCCATTTCGCTCAGCGTGCCCTGGCACGCCGACAGTTGCAGGTTGGTAAATCCGCTGAACAGTTCTATAGTCGGGACTGCTTCTTATTTACAGGATCCACTAATGCGTTTTAACGGACTGACCAAAGGTTTTTTCATTTTCATTCTCGCCCTAGTGACGTGGGCGTTCTTTGATGTGCTGTCCCCTTACTTTTCCGCCATTCTGTGGGCCGCGATATTAACCACTATTTTTAATCCGGTGAAAAACAAACTGCGCAGCGCGCTGGGCGATCGCAACGGGCTGGCGTCGCTTATCACCATTGGCATTATCTGCCTGATTGTCTTTATTCCCCTGATGGTGATCCTGTCATCACTGGCTATCGAACTGAACGTGGTGTACAGCAAGCTGCAACAGAACAACACGCAGTTCCCGGAAGTCGTCACCGCGATCCTGTCGTATCTCCCTGACTGGGCCAGAGGATTCCTTGCGGACCACCATCTGGATAACGTGGCACAAATTCAGCAAAAGCTCTCCGATGTTGCATTACAGGGCGGGCAGTACCTCGCCGGCAGTGCATTCCTGATTGGCAAAGGGACATTCGGCTTTGCCATCAGCTTTGGCATCATGCTGTATCTGCTGTTTTTCCTGCTCAAGGACGGGCCGTACCTGGTGCGTCAGATTCTGGATTCTTTACCGCTGACCGATTTCGCTAAACAGCACCTGTTTGCCAAATTTGTCGGTGTCACCCGTGCCACGGTAAAAGGCACAGCGGTGGTCGCGGTGGTTCAGGGCACACTCGGTGGCATTGCTTTTGCCATTGTGGACATCGACGGCAGCGTTCTGTGGGGCGCATTGATGGCGTTTCTCTCACTGGTGCCTGCAGTGGGTTCAGCCATTGTCTGGGTACCCGCGGCAATTTTCCTCTTTGCCACACAGCAGTTGTGGCAAGGACTGTTTATCGTCGGATTCTTCGTCATTATCGTCGGGCTGGTAGACAATATTTTGCGCCCATTGCTGGTGGGCAAAGACACCAAGATGCCCGATTATCTAATTTTGATTTCCACCCTCGGCGGGATGGAGATTTACGGTATTAACGGGTTTGTCATTGGCCCATTGATCGCGGCACTGTTCCTTGCCTGCTGGAATCTGTTATCCGGGCGCGATCACGAGGGCAACGTGGAGGAGATCGATAAAGACTTTATGGAAGAAGGAAAAAATCCTCCAGATTTATAACGGTATGACGATAACAAAGGGCGACCACGGGGTCGCCTTTTTATTGTCACGCAAAATCATACGTTTTCTATAATTTCAATCATGCACATTCATTACTCGTCGCAAAAGGAATAAACAGGTGCGAATAGCCACAATCACCAACTGGGCCTACAGTGCGACGGTATGCCTGACCCTCGCCTCCGGCGTGGTCATGCTAATGGCGTCAAACGCCGATAACACCGAACGACAGGCGGTAGAACAGCGGTATATATTCGATCAGCTGACCGAAGAAGTTGAAATTGACGCCTGGTCACTGTCCGATCTGGCGCGCCTGTATGTGGTCAGTAAAGATCCTGATGCGTTGCAAGCCTACCAACAGAAAGAGACCTCGCTAAAAGCCGTTGAGCACCGATTGACGAAATTGAAGGATACCGGAGCATCAGGGGAAGAATTGGCGCTCCTGCACGAGGGATTGCAAATTGTTGATACGCTACAGAACGAACAACAGACGGCGATCGAAAGCGTCGCGCGCGGAGAGCAGGCGCAGGCTATCGCCCTGCTCTTCGGTAAATCCTATGAGCAGGAGCTCGAACGGACGCAGGATAAAATAGACCATTTCCGCCAGATGCTCGACAGCCGCGCCCGCAACGCCATTGAGGACGCCACGCAGACGTCCCGTACACTGCGCACGCTGTCTGAAGTGATGGTCGGACTGACGGCACTGCTGTTTTTGTTTGTCCTCGGCTTTATTTTAAAACGTCGGGTGCTACGCCCCGTCGTGCGACTGAGCGACGTCGTTCATCGACTGGCCTCGCAGGATTACGCGGTTGAAACACCTAACTTTAACCAGATTGATGAAATCGGCGATATGGCACAGGCCATCCGCATTTTTCGCGAGAACGGCCTGGTACGGCAGCGGCTGGAGAAAGAGCGTGACGCCGACTGGGCGATACGCGAACTGCTGGCACGGATGACTCAGCGCTTACAGGGGTGTGAGAACTTCGCTGACGTTATCAATGTTGCACAACTGTTCGCGCCGAATATTGCTCCCGGCGTCGCCGGACGCCTCTACATTCTTGACCGGGAACCATGGCAGATGCGCTGCGTCGCTGAGTGGCTTTCTCCGCAGGGAAAAGCGGATGCCTTCCACCCGGACGAATGCTGGGCCGTGCGTCGCGGGCAGAGTCATCCCCCGGTCCACGGCGAGCCGGACATCGCCTGCTACCATCTGCCAGAGTCATGTCAGGATCACACGCTGTGTGTGCCGTTGATTGCTCAAGGTGAGGCTATCGGCCTGCTCTCATTTCAGAATCTCAGCGATGATACCGCGCCTTCCCGCGCGTATCTGGAACTGATGGCAGAAGCGCTCGGTCTGGCATTAGCCAATCAGCGTCTGCGCGATGCGTTACTGGAAAAAGCACTCTACGACCCGCTGACCGGTCTGCGCAATCGCCATCATCTGGAAGACACTTTGCGCACCCAGATGGGCCAGGCGATACATAATCAGACACCCATCAGTTGCCTGATGATTGATATTGATCACTTCAAAGATGTCAACGATCGGTTCGGCCACGAGGCGGGCGATGGCGTTATCAAGGGCGTTGCCGCAATTATTCAGCGCGCCATACGCGACAGTGGGATGGCGTTCCGCTACGGTGGTGAAGAGTTTTTGGTCCTGCTCAGCGGCATGGGTGAAGAAGAGGCTAACCGCATGGCGACGGACATCTACAACGGCGTGCATGCGCTTACGCTGCGCTTTGGGACGTCGGACATCAGCCATATCGACGTGTCTATTGGCGTTGCCAGCTACCCACAGCACGCCCAAAGCGACAACCTGCTGCGCGCCGCTGACGTGGCCCTGTATCGCGCCAAAGAGTTGGGCCGGTCACGAATTGTGAGCTTCGGTATGCTGCAAGCGAGCTAAACGCGGGCATATCGCGATATGTTATTGCCTGCAAGAGCATAAACCAATACGAAATTGCACGTTGTCATGGCATGGTAGAGCGTGAGATGACCGGAGAACAACAAGAGGACTATACGATGAAGCACATTGATTTTTACATGATAGATGCCTTTACCAACACCACTTTTGGTGGCAATGCCGCCGCAGTGTGTCCTCTTACAGAATGGTTGCCCGATGAGATATTATTAAAAATGTCTCAGCAACATAACCAGTCAGAAACCGCCTTCTTTGTCACCACCGATAGCGGCTTTGAGCTACGTTGGTTTACCACTCAGGGTGAAATCAATTTATGCGGGCATGCCACACTGGCTGCTGCACACGTCATCTTTGAACATCTTGACTACCCGGACACCACAATTCACTTCGAAACCCGATTTATTGGCCCGCTGACCGTGACCCGCAGTGGCGAATGGCTGACGCTTGATTTCCCCGCCTGGAATACCGAATCGGTTATACCGCCGCCTTTACTATTGGAAACGCTGGGTATCACGGAATACAAAGAAGTCCGCGTGGCACGTGATTACATGGTCGTTATGGAGAATCAGCAGCAGATTGCAGCAGTACGCCCGGATATTCACGCCATGCTTCCGCTGGGAAAAATGGTCTGCATTACGGCGCCAGGCGATGGGGAATACGATTTTGTCAGTCGTTTCTTCTGCCCAGGCGAGGCCGTTGCGGAAGACCCTGTCACAGGTTCGGCACATAGCATGCTCATTCCATACTGGGCTGAGAAACTGAACAAAACACAGATGCTGGCACGCCAGGTGTCCGAGCGCGGCGGGGATTTACGCTGCAAGTTAGTGGGCGATCGTGTCCATATTGGTGGTCAAGCCACAACGTATCTGACAGGTAAAGTACAGTTGCGTGAGAACGCGCGATAACAACGGTTGTCACGCCAGTCAGCTCGCAGCGTGCATGGCTTTACCTCTTCATCACACCATGATATGTTCATTAAATGAATACAAAACACGATGTAAACAGCGTTAATAACAACCTGTGGTGGCAGCCTTCTTAAAGGCGGCCAGAATGTGTTTTCCCCATTTTAAATAACCGCCGAAAGGCGGTTATTTGCATTTGAAAGACCCCTTTCGGTTTGATGACTAAGGAGTCTGACATGAACAACAAAACCATTATTCTTACTGGCGATCGCCCAACCGGCCCATTACATCTCGGCCACTTTGTTGGCTCGCTACGCCAGCGTGTTGCCCTGCAACGTGACTATCAACAGTTTGTGCTGGTCGCGGATCTTCAGGGGCTTACCGATAACGGCAGCAATCCGCAAAAGATCCGCAATAACATCCCCGAAGTGCTCGCCGATTATCTTGCCGCAGGGATTGATCCTTCACTCACGACAATTTGCTTGCAGTCTGCTCTACCGGCACTTGCTGAACTGACTGCGCTTTATATGAACATTGTTACCGTGGCGCGCGTAGAGCGTAACCCAACGGTAAAAAATGAAATTATGCAAAAAGGGTTCGCCCGCTCTTTGCCGGTTGGTTTCCTGGTTTACCCGATCAGCCAGGCGGCAGATATTACGGCCTTCAAAGCCAACGTTGTTCCCGTCGGCGACGATCAATTACCGATGCTCGAGCAGACTAACGAAATTGTACATAAGATGAATAACCTGTTACCGACTCCCGTTTTACAGCATTGTAAGGCAATGCTCAGCGAAACCAGCCGCCTCCCGGGTATCGACGGCAACGCCAAAATGTCGAAATCACTTGGCAATACGTTGCTCCTTTCTGCCAGCGAAGAGGCCATTCATCGCGCGGTCAGCGCCATGTACACCGACCCTCACCATTTAAAAGTGACCGACCCGGGGCAGATAGACGGCAATATAGTGTTCACATATCTGGACGCATTTCACCCGAACAAAGCAAAAGTTGCGGAGATGAAAGCGAACTATCAACAAGGCGGGCTGGGGGATAAAACCTGTAAAAATGAGCTGGAGGTGTGTTTACAAGAACTCATTGCCCCCATGCGAGAACGCCGTGCGACCTACATCCAGGATAAGGGCATGTTGATGGCGCTATTGCAAAAAGGGAGCGAGCGGGCGCACGACGTCACGCAGAAAACAGTAAGGGAAGTGAAGTGTGGGCTGGGATTACCCGTTTTCTGACACGCGCAATTTCCCGCTTCTCAGCAGCGCCATCTCTTGCTTGCAGAGCAGCACCACAGCCTGACGTCCCTTGACACGGCGGGATGTCAGAGCCCTTTTCACCGTACGGCGACTCGCGCCAGATTCCAGCATCTGAAAACACATCAGGGAGAGCGTCGGATTATTTTTCATCAAAAATTCACTTGGTTGAGTTAGCCAGTAGCGTTGCGGCAGAAAGCGGACATTTTACGCTAATCCGGGCACGGCTTAAACCCGGTCTACGGGTAGGTCCTGTTGCAGAATTCCCCATGGTGAAACCGAACAAAAAACAACCAGGCTGATATAATTGAAGAGCGGCCATGTGCGTAATCAAGCTAAGGAGGTGCGCAATGGACAAAGCAGATGTGAAATCATTCGATATACCCGATGAGGTTCGCGAGTTTGCGAATGGACGACTGGAACTTCTCAATATCAGCGGAGCCATCGTCGGACGTGCGGTGCTGGAGCCCGGCTGGCGATGGGCGACATCGATCCAGTCGATAGCGGGAACAAAGAGTTGTGAAGCCCCGCATTTTCAATACCATGTAGCTGGGGTGCTGCGGGTAAAAATGGACGATGGCAGTGAATTTGATTGCCGCCCCGGCGATCTGTCACGCATCCCTCCAGGGCACGATGCCTGGGTCGTCGGGGATGAGTCGGTGGTCATTGTTGACTTTCAGGGCATGGTCGACTGGGCCAGACATAAAGATACCGGCTGTAACGACTCGCCATAACAGCAAAAAGCCCCGGATGATCGCGACAATCACGACGATAACGGGGCTGATGCCTCTGAAGTTTGCGCAACTTATCAGATGCTGAACATGACGTTCAGGTTCAGTTGGCAGACAGCAAAGTAACCTCACTGCCGCCAGAAATTTGACAGGCTCCGGCTGACAAAACCTGTATGAAACAATGGCAAGCCTCTTCCTGAGGCCTGCCATGACTTTATGACCTAGAAGCTGTATTTCATCCCC
>NZ_SUQN01000003.1 GCF_013337685.1 Citrobacter gillenii | reverse complement strand
ATGTGAAAGCGGGTGGATGGCCGCGTCAGCGCCGTATCTGTCCAGCGAAAGCCTCTCTTCTGTCCGCGTAAAATGTCCTTTATCCTGCCCGTGAACGACAAAGCATTCTTCTTTAATTATAAAATCTAACTGCCCATTAATTTATGGGGGGTAGCAGCGACGGTTGCGGGTAATTGATAAGGAGATGGCTTGGGATTGGCTGAAAAGCCTTGGGAAATACAATAACAAAAAACCAGCCCGTAGGCTGGTTCTTCTAAATAGTGGTGCTGGACACGGAATCGAACCAAGGACACGGGGATTATCAAAACTCATGTCAAATTTGGCTGTTAAATGTCCATCTTGCCAGTGTACCCTATTTAGCTTCGATCCTATCGCGACATAACTTCTTTCAAGGAAGTCATCTGAATTTTCCGCGCGTCCTTACATTCCGACGTTATCCAGTAAAACCTCCAGGAAATCCGAGGCTATTCCGTATAATCCAGTCAGGAAAATCATAATTTAAACCGCATAAGAAAATTTAACATTACATATAATGACTTCATTTATGTTGGTAATGATATATTAAAATAGTTTAGCTCCGGAATTTCAGCAGCGCGGTAATGAGGATGTATTATTTTTATTGTCGCCATTTAAACTTTTATATCATTTTTATTAGTGCGGCTTGATGGGTGTTCAATTTTTTCTTTATGATTTATTCAATACTTGTCTGAATGGGTTTTTGTAGGATATTGAATTTAAAGGAAATTAATGTGCGACTGTTAACACAGTAATGATCGATTAAATTCTGGGTGATGTATTAGCTATGTAATATTGATGATTTTTTTGCCATTCGAAATTTAAAAATAGTTGCTACTAATTGACGGATGTTATTTTTTTGGCTTTATTCAATATTAAGGGGTCGCTTGTCTGAAGCCTGCTATCAGTTTGGCAAAGTAAGTCGTCGCGATTTTCCAGTGGGGGCTGAGCATATCTATCATAGGGTCTTTTGTGACGTTAAAGGGTGATATATAGGTTGTGCGTCCACCCGGAGCTCGAAGTCGCTCTACCTATTCGCTCAGTTAGCAATTCCAGGCGCGTAATTCGAGTGCCGCTTACCGGCTTCGCCTTTTCGTGCCTTTCATAATCATTACTGAGAGAAATGAAAATGAAGAATGTCATAAAACCTGACCTGAAATATACCCTCAAACAAATATCTATAGCACAAATGGATGTCGACGATCTCAACTTCAATATATTATCTAACCATCTTGTGCCATTCAGTATGCGAACCTTCGATGCTAGCTTTAACAACCTGGTCACAGGGCAAGGCAAGTTTGGTGTTACAGACTTTTCCTTCCTGCGCTTTTTTGATTCCTCATTTCAGGCGGGATACGCTGGGATATGGTCGGTTATAGATCCGCCGTCATGGATTATCAGCAACCGGACCGCCAATTTCTTATCCGCAGTTGAAGTGAACAAAGAGACCGATCCGGTGCTCGGCATAAGTCTGGATGATGTGTTTGGCACGCCGACGCCGCAGGAGGTGATTGAGCTGGCACCGAGATCCAAGGCTTCTACGCTAACTCAGGACAAGATCACGGTGCATGATGGCATAAACACCAAGTTGAAACCTACCGATCCCATTGTCTTAGCACGCAAGGAAACGTCGACGGAAGCCGATGACGATGACGATGACAATGACGATGTCGGCGGCGACGGTGCTTTCCCTCTCACCGCCAGTGATGTCGCCAACCTGAAGAATCTCGTCAAAGGGCTTGAAGGAGGGGAAGACAACGATGCGCTCGGGATCCGAGATCTCGAAGGTACCGGTAATAACCGGGTTCACCTTGACTATGGATCAGCCGATCAGCCGTTCATACGGCTCACCGACGCGCACTACGGCGCCTGGAATGAGACGACCCAAAACCGCGACATCAACCCCTTGTTCTCCGGGCTGGATCCGCGAGCCATCAGCGATGCCCTTGGTGCACAGGAAGCAAACCTGTCCGGCAATGCCGCTGGCGTGAACAGCTTATTCACGGCCTTCGGTCAGTACTTCGATCACGGTCTCGATTTCCTCGGTAAGGGAGGTCATGGAACGATCCAGATTGGCGCTCCGGGCTCGGTTCCAAACCCCGCGGACCTGACTCGTGGCACCGTTGACAGTATTGATGCCAATGGAATCCCGCAGCATCTCAATAAGACATCGCCATTCGCTGACCAGAACCAAACTTATGGCTCTAACGAACTCGTCGGCCAGTTCCTGCGAGAAGGTGATGGACTGGGCGGGTTTACGGGCAAGCTGTTAGAGGGCGGAGTGGATCCATCAAATCCAAATTTCAAGCTACTGCCCACGCTGAGTGAACTGATCCTGCATCACTGGAACAACAACACGCTGTTCACCGACAGCTCGCTGCCGGGCGACCACCGCGTAGCCTTCCGGGAGTACTTCGCCGGACTGGTCGATAGCAATGGCGTTATCAACCAAGCGATGCTTCCTGCCATGACCTCTAATTTCATGGGAAGTGGCTTTGCACTGCTGCTCGACACCAACCCCTTTATCAACCTGCTCGACCACTACGTGGCGGGTGATGGACGTGCGAACGAAAACATCGCACTAACCGCGATCCACAACATCTGGGAACGGAATCACAACTTCCATGTCAACGCATTGCTCGAAGCCGGATTTAATGGAACAGCTGAAGAGCTGTTCCAGGCTGCCAAGATCATTAACGAAGCTGAATATCAGCGCGTTATTTACACCGACTTTGCCGACAAGTTGCTTGGTGGCATGAGAGGTGAGGGCGATCACGGCTTCGCCGAGTACAATCCGGAAGTGGATGCACGAGTCTCGCACGAGTTCGCGGTTGCCGCTTACCGGTTCGGGCATTCGCTGATAGGGCAGACGCTGACGGTGCTCGACGCTGAGGGCAATGCAACGCAGGTGCCGCTGTTCGACGCGTTCCTCAACCCGACCAACGATACGAGCGCGTTTAACTTCCCCAAATCGCAATTGCCTTACTCTCCACAGCCAGGCTATGAGCAACTGGGTGCCGCCGGGATCATTGCCGGGGGTGTTGTCCAGCCTGCGGAAGAAGTCGACGTCAATATCGTCGATGCTGTGCGCAACGACCTTGTTCGTATGAGTGCTGACGTGTTCGCCTTCGACGTCGCCCGCGAGTGGGACGTTGGTCTGGGTTCGATGAACCAGATCCGGGCCGACCTGATGGCCTCTCTCGATCCGTACGTCAAAGAGGCGGTCAGCTTTGCTGGTGATCTCACACCCTACGGTTCATGGGAAGACTTCCAGGCACGGAACAATCTCAGCGACACCGTCATTGCGCAATTCAAGAAGGCCTATCCCGACCTCGTACTAGAGGATAGTCAAATTGCAGACTTCCTGGCGGCGAATCCTGGCTATAAATTGGTCAACGGAAACACCGTCAAAGGTATCGACAGAGTGGATCTGTTCGTTGGCGGACTCGCCGAGAAGCACATCAATGGTGGTGTGGTTGGCCAGACCTTCTGGGTCATCATCCACGAACAACTTGACCGCATCCAGGAAGGTGACCGGCTGTATTATCTCGATCGCGTGGAGCATCTGGACCTCTACGAGGTTATCGAGGAACAGGGTTTTGCCGGGATCGTGGCACGCAACACGGGCCTGACCAATCTTCCCGAGAACATCTTCGGGACGAGTCAGCTCGATAAACCGCCGGTCATTGCCCACAATAACGTCGTCCTGAATGGTGGGAACGGCATTGACATCCTGAATGGTGGGCTCGGCAACGACGTCCTGAATGGCGGGGGCGGCAACGATACGCTCAACGGTGGGGCTGGCAACGATATTCTCAACGGCGGCCTCGGGGCCGATGTGATGGTGGGCGGTGTCGGCAATGACATCTATATTGTTGATAATAATGGCGACGTCGTCACAGAAGGTCTTAATGGCGGGACAGATACTGTCCAGACTACCCTCCACAATTACACGTTGACCAATAACGTTGAAAACCTGGTGTTCACCGGGACAGGCGCGTTTACCGGCAGAGGGAATGCCATTGCTAACACCATCACCGGTGGCAATGGTAATGACTTTTTGTATGGGATGGGAGGAAACGACACGCTCAATGGCGGGGCAGGAAATGACGTCCTTGATGGGGGGGAGGGTGCTGATAACCTTCAGGGCGGGACCGGTAACGATAAAATGACAGGCGGAGCGGGTAACGACAGACTTGACGGTGGCGAAGGGGCTGATGTGATGGTGGGCGGCCTCGGCAATGACACCTATATTGTTGATAATAATGGAGACGTCGTCACAGAAGGTCTTAATGGCGGGACAGATGCTGTCCAGACCACCCTCCACAATTACACGTTGACCAATAACGTTGAAACCCTGGTGTTCACCGGGACAGGCGCGTTTACCGGCAGAGGTAATGCCATTGCCAACACCATCACCGGTGGCAGCGGTAATGACTTTTTGTATGGGATGGGAGGAAACGACACGCTCAACGGTGGGGCAGGAAATGACGCTCTTGATGGGGGTGACGGTGCCGATAACCTTCAGGGCGGGGCCGGTAACGATAAACTGACAGGTGGAGCGGGTAACGACAGACTCGAGGGGGGCCAGGGTGACGATATCATGACCGGTGGTGCCGGAAATGACACCTTCGTCTTTAGCGCAGGCTTTGGGCGAGACCGTATTACCAGCGGCTTCGACAGTAACCCCAGCGGCGGACAGGATTACCTCGATGTGAGTTTATTCGGCATTGGTGTGGCGAATTTTGCCAGCAGCGTCAAGATTGCCGGGGGAACCGGTAACAGTACCGTAATTACCATCGGCGATCCTGTTAATGCCAATGTCATTACTTTAGAAAACGTAAACTCTAAAAGCGTCAATATTGATGATTTTATTCTAATCGGATAAGGAGACGACGATGTCGCGCCAGCATACGCCAACAACACTAAATAAGTTATTAAAGGGAACGAAAGCTACCTTTATAACGCTATTTTTTTAGTCGCGTTATCCATTTGCTTATGCTGGCGCCTCTACCGATGTGAATAGGTTCTATACCCAAAATCGAGGCTATCAAGATAAGGCGTTCAGGATTATTTTATTCCGAAAGCAATATAGTTTAATGCTCTCCATTAAATCTGAATGAGCCACAAGGAAAGGAAGCGCAAAGAAGTTACAGAAATCCTGAGTGGACAACTTAAAAAAGGTCACAAATTTTTCAGTGCCATCAATATCCTCAGACTGGATGGCGAAAGCTAGGTAATGACATCAGCGGTCAAAGTGACCAGAAATCTACCGTAACCCCAGAAAGCAAAAAACCAGCCCTTAGGCTGGTTTTTCTAAATAGTGGTGCCCGGACTCGGAATCGAACCAAGGACACGGGGATTTTCAATCCCCTGCTCTACCGACTGAGCTATCCGGGCAACGGGGCGCATTAAACCGTAATCTGGACATCCCGTCAACCAAATTTCTTGCTTTTCCATTTAGTTGCTTAACTATGCGACGATTTCGCTGTTTTCTCGGGGGTTTTGCTCAAAATTACAGCACACCGTTATCTCCTTCGCGGGGATTCCAGCCACTTTTTATGGACGTTACATGGCGCGTGCCTGTGACCGAGTACTCTCCGACAATATCCTGATCTTTTGGTGAAAGGAGAATGATGAACTCCCCTCTACCAAAATAACTCTCGACAGAACCGATAAGGCAGTCTCCATTTACCCATACAGGAATGGCAGCAACAGGTTCAGACGTGTAATTCCCTGCAATCCCCGCATTGTAATTGTCCGCGTCTTCCGGCAGCGTACCGGCCGGGATTGGGCAGATTGAGGAAACGCTGTCACTTGCCTGTTGGTTTGGTAAAAGCATGCTTTGCATTTTATTCAGTTCGTTAATGAGCTTTGTTTTGTCTTTGGCATTCAATTTCGGGATTAGGGGGTGTCCTTCTTCCTGTGGCTGGATTGAATTCATATCGTATTCATAGCGATAGTGGACAGTTATGACAGGAGCCTTATCGTCTGCGATAAATGGACGTAACAGATAAAGCTTCTCTTCATTATATAAGCCGTTGTACCAGAGAGCGTAAACCTTACTGTTGATACGTACCCATTGGCTCCATTGGTTGGCGCCGCGTCCATTTTCCGAAAATAGCGCCCCGGGTACGCCAAAGTCATCGTCATCCTGTTTGCCATTAACGACGAAAAAGGCATCATCACCGCGCTTGAGTACGCCGGTGTAGCTGAATAGCCCTGTGCCGCCGACGTAACTGTCGATGATGAGATCGCGTTTACCGTCGCCATCCAGATCAATAAGCGTAAAGTTTACGTCACCATTTTCCGAATCGGCGCTAATCGTTGTGCAGGAAAAGGCCTGCCACTCATCATCGCTAATCTCAGGGGAGGGTTTTGCGGTTGGTTCTGTTGAATCTTCAGCGTAAGAGATCCTGAAATCAGTGATTTGGCCGGTTAATGGGAACTGACTGGCGATTTTGCTCAGCTCTAAGTCCGGAGCGCTTTTTTGCATCCTCTCTACGGCGCTACGTAGCGTTTTTAAAGCTGTGTTATCCGTGTCGATATCAGACTGAGAACGTACGTTGCTGACGAACGTAGGGAGCGTCCAGACACCGCCGACAGAAAGGTTTCCCTGTCCGCCGCTGCGGTATTCGTCGCGTAAGGTGAAGTTGTTACCATCCCAGACCCAGCGCTGAATGGGACCGCTGAAACGGGCTATCTCACCGTTTTCATATTCACTGGCATCACTGGTGATCAGTTTAGGCGAAGCCGTTAGCCCAGTATTGGTTAGCCAAAAGATGGTACGCGAGCTATCAAAGCATTCGGTTTGAATGAGTATATGTTGTTTATCCACCGGAATGCGGTAGTAAATGTGTTCCTGACCCTCTGCTAGTTCGCGGCAATTCATCTCGGGAGTGACCCTGATTTGGGATTCTATTTTTTGTCGCTGTGCGGTCGTTAACGGTTCTACGTCCGGCTCGCGGATGACAGGTTGGGTGATGATGAGTGGGGCAGTCTCAGCGTTAAGCACATCATTATTGCTTTTATTTCCTGGATGCAGCAGAGCGCTTTGGGTATTGATGCGTTTCTGGAATTCATCCATTTTCAGTAGCACAGCGTTTGAACCTGCATTAGAAAGCGGTAACCGTTCCCCTCCTACTGCAAACTCAATAGTATCGTCCTGACGTAAGGCGTCCAGAAACACCTTTCGCTGTTGGTAGTCGAGTTTGAAATACCCCTCTGCGGAAAAAGTTAATCCGCCTTGCTTTTGGCCATCAATAAAAAGCGTGGCGTCTTTCAGGGCGGGCTGATCCGTCGCGCGCTGTGCAAAAGCTACCTCGATATAAACGCGGGTATCAGGACCCGCCGCACGAGTGAGCAGGACGCTTACCGCATGGTCACTATAACCCGCCGCTCGGCAGGTCCCCGTATTATCACACGCAACTTCCCAGTCTTTATGTGCAAACGAAAAACCGGTTAATGGATTGGCATACAGGGGAGCAGAGATAAAACCTGCGAGGAGGATGCAGTGAACAAGACGCATATAATTCCTTTTAATATATCGGTGTTGCCGAAATTATATGCGGTTTAGACAAGTTACGAAATCCGAATCAGGTCAGCGCACCACCCTGTCGGCATTGGGCGAAGCGCAGGATGTCTTCCGCCAGCCGGTGTGCCGTTTCCACGTCGGCCTGGCTACGATTGACCAGCATGCGGCTCAGGCAACCTTCAAGCACCAGTTCCATCTGTTTGGCGACCATCGCCGGGTCGTCAACTTCCAGCGTCGTCAGCAGTTCATGGGTAAAATCATGTGCCGCCTTTTTTTGTTGATCCGCAAGTTGATGGATAGGGTGGCCAGGGTCAGGGTAGAAGGTACAGGCGGCGATGAACAGGCAGCCGGGGTAACGGTTATTGCTCACACAATCTGCCAGGGCACTATAGCGAGCCAGTAACTTCTGCTCAGCGCTCAGGGTGTCATTAAGCAGTAACTGACGCCGCCAGATATCTACCCGCTGGCTGAGATAACGCAGAGCATCGTACAGAATGGCCTCTTTATCGGGCCAGAAGCGCTGCAGCTCATCAAGCGGATAATCAATATGGTCGGCCACCATTTCCAGCGTGGTATTGGCTATCCCTTGAACCTCAAGTAATTTCAGGGCATCTCCCAGGACATCTTCACGTTGCACGGTATTCTCCTCCGTTTTCCTTTTGCAAGTGTCGCTCACGGTTGGCGATCGTGCAAATGTGCGCTAAAAGTTGCGGCATCCATAAAGCCGGTTACCCGCGCGTTAGGCTGCTCTTTCCCCTGGGTATCAAAGAACAAGATCGTGGGGAGCCCTAAAACCTGCAAATGTTTCAGCAGAGCGACATCCTGAGCGTTATTGGCCGTGACGTCCGCCTGCAGCAATACCGTGTTGCTTAATGCCTGCTGAACCTGCGGATCGCTGAAGGTGTATTTCTCAAACTCTTTACAGGCCACGCACCAGTCGGCGTACAGATCCAGCATCACCGGTTTACCTTTTGCCTCTGCCAGCGCCTGATTTAACGCATCAACCGTGGCGATGGGTTTGAAGTTCAGATGCGCCTGCGTTTGGGCATGCGGCGTACCGTATGCCCAGTCCTGCAAGGGACGTACGCTCACCAGAGCGGCGGCGAGCAGGGCTATTTGCACAAGGCGCATCCATGGGCGTTTGGCTTGCAGACTGGTAATGAAGGCCCAGCTAAAGAACGCGACGCCGAGTAACGACCACAAGCGGATCCCCCACTCGTCACCGATAATACGTTCCAGTAAAAATACGGGAAGCGCCAGGATGACAAAACCAAAGGCGGTTTTGACATGCTCCATCCACGGGCCGCTTTTCGGTAGCAGACGGTTACCAAAGACGGTAATGAGCATCAGGGGCAGTCCCATTCCCAGCGCGTACAGATACAGCGTGCCGCCGCCTAGCCACATGTTTCCGCTCTGAGCGATATACAGCAGAATTGCGCTCAGTGGGGCGGTGGTGCAAGGCGAACAGATCAGACCGGCAATCGCCCCCATTGTAAATACGCTGCCGGGAGAGCCGCCTTGCTGACGGTTACTCATTAACGTGAGGCGTGTTTGCAGTGATGAAGGCAGCTGTAGCGTGAACAGGCCAAACATCGATAAAGCCAGCAGCGTAAAGGCGATAGCAAGGCCAACCAGGACATAAGGATGCTGTAGCGCCGCCTGGAACTGTAACCCCGCAGCGGCAACCACCAGACCCAGCGCGGTGTAGGTGAGCGCCATTCCCTGGACATAGATAAAGGTTAGCAGTAGTGCTCGTCCGGTTGATAAACGCTGTTTTCCACCTAGCACGATACCGGAAATCAGCGGGTACATCGGCAGGACGCAAGGTGTAAAGGCAATACCAATCCCGATCAGCAGTGCCCACAATGCGGAGAACGGCAGTTGGGTCGTGGGTTGTGGTTGTTCTTCTGGCGATACCGTTGCTGAAGAGGTCGTCGGTGGTGCTTCTGCACTGGCCGCCACTTCACGTAACGGCACGGTTTTTGTCTCAGGCGGATAACAGAACCCGGCGTCGGCACAGCCCTGGTAGGTAACCGTTAGCGTCGCACCCGCAGCAGCCTGCTTGACGGTGACAGGGATAGTCAACTGCTGACGATAAATTTCACTTTTGCCGTAAAACTCATCTTCATGCCAGACCCCGGGCGGCAATTTTACCTCGGCAGTCTCGGCCTGAGATGGGGTTATGCTTATCTGTTTACGATAAAGATAATAGCCGTCTTTGACCTGCCAGGAGAGGTTCAGATCGTGTTGGTTTTGCTGAAAATCGAACACAAATGCCTGGTCGGCCGGGACAAACTGCGAGCGACCTGGTGCGTCAAATAAGCCAGCAAAAGTTGATGTGCTGCAGAGCAGCAGGATCAGCGTAAGGATGCGTTGAGCCATGAGCGGTAATCAAAATCTCCGTGAGTGACGGGTAAAACCAGAAGTTCAGGTGTTTGGTACGGGTGATGTGACTTCAGGCAATCGAGAAGTGCTTGCTGGTGTGAAACTGCGGTTTTTAAGATCATCTGGACTTCATATTCCTGCTCCAGCTTGCCTTCCCAATAATAGAGGGAGGTAGCGCCGGGCAGCAGTGTGACGCAGGCGGCCAGTTTTTCCGCCAGTACTTTAGCGGCCAGATCCTGAGCGGTTGCTTCATCCGGGGCGGTACAGAGCACGACAACGGTATCGGGGATGGAGATATCCTGATTCTTTACATCAAGCATAAACACCTCGAAAGCACAGAGTAACCAGCAAGAGAGGAGTCACTATACAACGGACGGAAGAAGGATGTTAGTCAAAGCGAGACGGGAGAGAGGAACTGCAGGGCGCACAGGCGCCCTGCAGGTAAAGCTTACAGCATGAAGCTGCCCAGCAGGAAGCCGAAGCAGACAGCCAGTACCACACCCAGCGTACCCGGGATGAAGAACGGATGGTTAAAGACGAATTTACCGATGCGGGTTGTCCCGGTGTCATCCATCTGAACCGCCGCAACCAGCGTAGGGTAAGTTGGCAGAATGAACAGGCCAGAAACCGCCGCGAAAGATGCGACAGCGGTCAGCGGAGAAACGTTCAGCGCCAGAGCCATCGGCATCAGAGCTTTTGCCGTTGCTGCCTGAGAGTACAGCAGTGCAGAAGCAAAGAAGAAGATGACAGCCAGCAGCCACGGATGGCCCTGAATAACGCTACCTGCAGTGTCTTTGATCCAGTCAATGTTGTGAGAAACGAAAGTATCACCCAGCCACGCAACGCCCAGGATACAAATACAGGCGCTCATACCGGCTTTGAAGGTGCTGGAGTTCAGGATAGAGTCCGTTTCAACGCGGCAGATGATCGTGGTCAGCGTCGCGATGCTCAGCATGATGATCAGGATGGCGTTGGTAGTGTTCATCAGCGGTTTAGCGACCAGACCGAGGCTTGGGCTGTTGATAATGGCGTAAGCCACCACGCAAACTACGCCCAGCAGGAACAACCATACGGAAGTTTTTGCGCCCGCTTTGATTTCAACTTGTCTTTCACCGCGCAGTTCGACCAGGCCTTCTTCCAGACGTTTACGGTAAACCGGATCGTCAGACAGCTTGGAGTTGAACAGCATAGTGACCAGGAAGGACATCACCAGTACCGCCAGCAGCGTGGACGGAATGACCACGGACAGCAGGTGGATGTAGCTGATGCCATGACCTTCCATGACGGAAGACATGTACACCACAGCTGCGGAGATTGGCGACGCAGTAATCGCAATCTGTGCAGAAACCACTGCAGTAGACAGCGGACGGCAAGGTTTGATGCCTTGTTCCTTCGCCACTTCAGCGATAACCGGCAGCGTTGCCAGAGAGATGTTGCCTGTACCTGCAAAGATAGTCAGGAAATAGGTCACGATCGGTGCAAGGATCGTGATGTATTTTGGGTTCTTACGCAGCAGTTTTTCAGTTTGGTGAACCAAATAGTCCAGACCACCTGCAATCTGCATAGCAGAAATGGCAGCGATGACCGCCATGATAATGGAAATAACATCGAACGGAATGTTACCCGGTTTTACGCCAATAGCGGCGAGAACCAGAACACCCAGCCCACCTGCAAATCCAATACCGATACCCCCAAGTCTGGCACCTAAAAAGATTGCCAGCAAAACGATGATAAGTTCTAAAACTATCATATTAGCCTTCCTTGTTGTTTAACAAGTTGATATTAAATTGTTGTTTTTAAGTAACTTCGTGCAAGAAAAAAGGCACGTCATCTGACGTGCCTTCTCTGGTACTACCCTACACGATTACTGTTCGCTTTCATCAGTATAACGTTTTGCTTTATAAGCAGGGTGCATCAGGTTCTGAGCAGAGAAGATATCGTCCAGCTCAGCTTCGGTCAGCAGGCCACGTTCAAGGACAACTTCACGCACGCTCTTACCGGTTTCGGCACAGATTTTACCGACGATATCGCCGTTGTGGTGACCGATGAACGGGTTCAAATAGGTCACGATACCGATAGAGTTATACACGAATGCTTCACACACTTCTTTGTTAGCCGTAATGCCGCTAACGCATTTTTCCAGCAGGTTATAGCAAGCGTTGCTCAGGATGTGGATAGATTCAAACATCGCCTGGCCAATAACCGGTTCCATAACGTTCAACTGCAGCTGACCTGCTTCAGACGCCATGGTGACGGTGATGTCGTTACCGATGACTTTAAAGCACACCTGGTTGACGACTTCCGGGATAACCGGGTTTACTTTTGCTGGCATGATGGAAGAGCCCGCCTGCAGTTCCGGCAGGTTGATCTCGTTCAGGCCGGCACGTGGGCCAGAGGAGAGCAAACGCAGGTCGTTACAGATTTTGGACATCTTAACAGCCAGGCGTTTCAGTGCGCTGTGCACCATAACGTATGCGCCACAGTCGGACGTTGCTTCAATCAGGTCTTCAGCCGGAACACAGGCAAAACCAGTCACTTCAGCCAGTTTCTGTACAGCCAGCGGAGAGTACTCTTTCGGGGTGTTCAGACCTGTACCGATTGCGGTTGCGCCGAGGTTAACTTCCAGCAGCAGCTCAGCAGTACGGCCAATGTTCTTCACTTCTTCTTTCAACAGAACGCTGAAAGCACGGAATTCCTGACCGAGAGTCATCGGTACAGCATCCTGCAACTGGGTACGACCCATTTTCAGGATGTCCTGGAATTCAACAGCTTTTTGTTCGAAGCCTTCACGCAGTTGGTTAAGGGCATCAATCAGTTTGATGATGGATGCGTAAACAGCGATACGGAAGCCGGTCGGATAAGCGTCGTTGGTAGACTGACATTTGTTCACGTGGTCGTTCGGATTCAGGTACTGATATTCACCTTTCTGGTGACCCATCAGTTCCAGACCGATATTGGCCAGCACTTCGTTGGTGTTCATGTTGACGGAGGTACCCGCACCACCCTGGTAAACATCTACCGGGAACTGATCCATGCATTTTCCGTTATTCAGAACTTCATCACATGCTGCGATGATGGCATTTGCCACACTCTTAGGAATGGTTTGCAGCTCTTTGTTGGCCAGGGCCGCTGCCTTTTTCACCATTACCATACCGCGAACAAATTCAGGGATATCGCTGATTTTGTTGTTGCTAATGTAGAAGTTTTCAATCGCTCTCAGAGTATGAACACCGTAGTAGGCGTCCGCTGGAACTTCCCTGGTACCCAACAAGTCTTCTTCGATACGAATGTTGTTTAACATGTGAACCTTCTTTTTCAAGCTGCCAATGATTTTTTACTAAACACACAGGATATATGTGATTTCGATTGTTTCTCGACCGACGATTATCCCCTGCATCGGTCTGATACCCGAGATCATATGCTGGTTCAGGATTTCTACCGTAATCTGGATCACTTAAAACGCGGAAATTACCCCTTAATTATTATTCTGTGAAATGGATCACCCCTTTAGGATTAATACCAAAAATAAGTGTAGAACCCGCTTGAAATTTTGCTAATTCCCCCCACATCTTTCCGATGCGAGTCACATAACCATTCGGACAGACGTGGCGAAAACGGCTGTTATTTACAGGAGAGTCCTTTGCGCTGGATACCATTACTTGCCATTTTTCTCTATGTTTACATAGAGATATCTATTTTCATTCAGGTTGCCCATGTTATGGGTGTTCTGATGACGCTGATTTTGGTCATTTTTACCTCGGTTATCGGTATGTCTCTGGTTCGTAACCAAGGGTTTAAGAACTTTTTGTTGATGCAACAAAAAATGGCGGCGGGTGAAAGTCCTGCTGAAGAAATGATCAAGAGCGTGTCGCTGATTATTGCTGGTTTGCTGCTGGTGCTGCCGGGCTTCTTCACCGATTTCCTTGGTCTTCTTCTTTTATTACCTCCGGTGCAGAAGCATCTGACCATGAAGCTGCTGCCGCACCTGCGCTTTTCTCGTATGCCGGGGGGCGGCTTTAGTGCAGGAACTGGTGGGGGCGAGACCTTTGACGGTGAGTTCCAGCGTAAAGATGATGAGCGCAACCGCCTTGATCATAAAGACGACGACCGTCGGGATTAATGACGTTGTAGGCCGGATACGCCGTGTGAGCGGCATCATCCGGCAACGAGGCTTTACTTGCCGGATTGCGGTGTAACGGCCTTATCCGGCCTGCGGGGTAAAAACAACCACAGTCCTGCCAGCATAACCAGTGCATACAGACTCTTCCAGCCAACCATTGCCAGCAGCAACAGGCACAACAGACAGCCAATCACCGCCAACGCACGATAATGTCCTTTTAGCAGTCGGCACCCTGCCAGCATGCACAGCAGATAAATCATAATAAAGATGCCGTTGGCATAGATGATTAATGCATCGAGGTTGATTTGCAGTATATAGATGCACAATGTGCTGACCACGCAGCAAGCTAACACCGCGTTCAAAGCATTGCGCGGAAGATGGCGAGGGGACAAGCGAGCCAGGTAACTCTCCGGCTTATATTGCGCTTGCGACCACACCAGGCGGGAGAAACTCTGAATATAAATGTTCAGGCTGGCAAAGCAGGCCAGATAACCAATGATGCAGGCGACCCACAGAGCTTGTACGCCAAACAGTTGTACGACAATATTAGGTAGCGATGCCGCCGCAGCCATTTGCTCACCATAGGCGCCAAAATGTAGTACCACGACCGTACATGCCCAGTAGACTGAACCGGCCAGTAGCAGGCCGATCATCAGTGCACGGGGAAAGTCTCGCTCCGGTTTTTTGAACTCCGAGGCCAGGTGTGCGAATGCTTCAAGACCGACAAAACACCAGAACATCACCGACAGCGCCGCGAATAGCCCAGGCAGTTCAATATCGGTAATGGCAGGAAAGGGGATTTCGCCGGGTTTAAGTTCACCCGCCCACCAGATGCCAACGATCAGGGCAACAATCAGCCCGGCGATGACCGTTTGCAGGTTTGCACTGGAGCTGGCACCGCGGGAACCCACATACCAAACCAACGCCAGCGTACCGAGTTCTGCCAACAAAAGCTGCCAGCCATGCCAGCCAAACATGGCTTGACCGAATCCGGCGGCAATGTGCAATGCCGCTGGCAGCCCGACCGGAATCACCGATAAAAACAGCCAGCCGGTAACACGCTCCAGGCGAGAGCCAAAGGCCATGCCGACAAAATGTGCCACACCGCCGGCGCTGGGGTAATGGCGACCGAGCACGGCAAAGACAATCGCTACGGGGAAGACTAGAAGAATGAGGACCGGCCAGGCCCACAGGCTATTGTTACCCGCCACCAGGGCAGCCAATGCGGGAACAGCAAAAACGCCTGTCCCTAACAATGATGTCGACAACAGGCCAATGCCCTGAGCCAGCCCCAGCTCTTGCTTCAGTCCACTCATAAATTGTTATCCGATTATGCCCGTTAAATAGGCTACAGCGCAGATTTTCGATGGTATCACAATCGGATTTGCTTATGACGACGTGACTGAAATCGGTATTAAATGTGAGGTGTGTCGGTGTTTTGGCGGGATTTTCTCCTGATAAAAAAAATTTTTCGCTTGCCCCCTTGAAGGGAGAAAACCCCATCCCCATCTCTCTGGTCACTAGCCGGTAAACCGTTCACGGGCCGGCGCCACCCATAACTGATAAAGACTTTCTCAAAGGAGAGCTATCAATGAGTATTCGTCCGTTACATGATCGTGTGATCGTCAAACGTAAAGAAGTTGAATCCAAATCTGCTGGCGGCATCGTACTGACCGGTTCCGCAGCGGGTAAATCAACTCGTGGCGAAATCATCGCTGTCGGTAAGGGTCGCATCCTGGACAACGGTACCGTACAGCCGCTGGACGTGAAAGTTGGCGATATCGTCATTTTCAACGATGGCTACGGTGTTAAATCTGAGAAGATCGACAATGAAGAAGTGTTGATCATGTCTGAAAGTGACATCCTGGCGATTGTTGAAGCTTAATCCGCGAACGACACTGAACATACGAATTTAAGGGAAAGAGAAAATGGCAGCTAAAGACGTAAAATTCGGTAACGACGCTCGTGTGAAAATGCTGCGCGGCGTGAACGTACTGGCAGACGCAGTAAAAGTTACCCTCGGTCCGAAAGGCCGTAACGTGGTTCTGGATAAATCTTTCGGTGCCCCAGCTATCACTAAAGATGGTGTTTCCGTAGCACGTGAAATCGAGCTGGAAGACAAGTTCGAAAACATGGGCGCGCAGATGGTGAAAGAAGTTGCCTCTAAAGCGAACGACGCTGCAGGTGACGGTACGACTACTGCGACCGTACTGGCTCAGTCCATCATCACTGAAGGCCTGAAGGCTGTTGCTGCGGGTATGAACCCGATGGATCTGAAACGTGGTATCGACAAAGCTGTCGCTGCTGCGGTTGAAGAACTGAAAGCCCTGTCCGTACCGTGCTCCGACTCTAAAGCGATTGCTCAGGTTGGTACCATCTCCGCTAACTCCGACGAAACCGTAGGTAAACTGATCGCAGAAGCGATGGACAAAGTCGGTAAAGAAGGCGTGATCACCGTTGAAGACGGTACCGGTCTGCAGGACGAACTGGACGTAGTTGAAGGTATGCAGTTCGACCGTGGCTACCTGTCTCCTTACTTCATCAACAAGCCGGAAACGGGCGCAGTAGAACTGGAAACGCCGTTCATCCTGCTGGCTGATAAGAAAATCTCCAACATCCGCGAAATGCTGCCGGTTCTGGAAGCCGTTGCGAAAGCAGGCAAACCGCTGCTGATCATTGCTGAAGATGTTGAAGGCGAAGCGCTGGCTACCCTGGTCGTTAACACCATGCGTGGCATCGTGAAAGTGGCTGCGGTTAAAGCACCTGGCTTCGGCGACCGCCGTAAAGCTATGCTGCAGGATATCGCGACCCTGACCGGCGGTACCGTTATCTCTGAAGAGATCGGTATGGAGCTGGAAAAAGCGACCCTGGAAGATCTGGGCCAGGCAAAACGCGTTGTGATCAACAAAGACACCACCACCATCATCGATGGTGTGGGCGAAGAAGCGGCAATCCAGGGTCGTGTAACCCAGATTCGCCAGCAGATCGAAGAAGCAACTTCTGACTACGACCGTGAAAAACTGCAGGAGCGCGTAGCGAAACTGGCAGGCGGCGTTGCAGTCATCAAAGTGGGTGCTGCTACCGAAGTTGAAATGAAAGAGAAGAAAGCACGCGTTGAAGATGCCCTGCACGCGACCCGTGCTGCGGTAGAAGAAGGCGTGGTTGCTGGTGGTGGTGTTGCGCTGATCCGCGTAGCATCCAAACTGAGCGAACTGCGTGGTCAGAACGAAGACCAGAACGTGGGTATCAAAGTTGCGCTGCGCGCAATGGAATCCCCGCTGCGTCAGATCGTTCTGAACTGCGGCGAAGAACCGTCTGTTGTCGCTAACACCGTGAAAGCGGGTGACGGTAACTACGGTTACAACGCTGCAACTGAAGAATACGGCAACATGATCGACATGGGTATCCTGGATCCGACTAAAGTAACCCGTTCTGCTCTGCAGTACGCGGCTTCTGTTGCGGGTCTGATGATCACCACCGAGTGCATGGTAACCGACCTGCCGAAAGGCGATTCCGCTGACTTAGGTGCTGCTGGTGGTATGGGCGGCATGGGCGGAATGGGCGGCATGATGTAATTTAATCTTCATACTTCAAGCCGCAGGTTCGTTGGCTGCAACTTGAATTATTTGATTAAATACGCATCTCGCGAAAAATGAGAAACCCCCGGGCAGAAATGTCCGGGGGTTTTTCTTTTGGTCATCTTTTTAGTATATGATTCAGCTACGGACAAAACGTCCAGCGCATTGATTATGGGGAATAACATGCACGTGAAATATTTAGCAGGGATCGTTGGTGCCGCGCTACTGATGGCGGGTTGTAGCTCCAGCAACGAACTGAGTTCAGCCGGACAAAGCGTACGCTTCGTTGAAGAGAAGCCAGGTGCCGAGTGCCAGCTGATTGGTACCGCAACAGGTAAGCAGAGCAACTGGCTTTCTGGTCAGCACGGCGAAGAGGGCGGCTCTATGCGCGGCGCGGCGAACGATCTGCGTAACCAGGCTGCGGCAATGGGCGGTAATGTGATTTATGGTGTAAGCAGCCCATCACAAGGTATGTTGTCGAGTTTTGTCCCAACCGCCAGCGAGATGATTGGTCAGGTTTATAAGTGCCCTAATTGATAAACGCTGTTGATGCCGGATGGCGACGCTGAAGCGTCTTATCCGGCCTACGGTACACATGAGCGTAGGCCTGATAAGCGCAGCGCCATCAGGCATTCTGCGCTTTACTGGCAGACTGTAGGCGTAAATGATGCAGCGCGCGCAGGCACTGATCCTGTGTCAGCTTTTGTGTTTTATCCCCCGTGAGTGTTCTGACAAACACTTTGCACGGTACACCGGCCAGTTTTTTTAGCCGTGGGCTGAAGTCGATAAGCCGACGAGAGATCGCTTCTACGTCTTTATCATCCGAAGGGGCTCGAGTTTTCACCACTGAACCACAGAACCGAACTTTCCCTGCTTTATCTTGATAGCGATAGATGACAGCCAGATAATGATTAAACAGATTATGTTTCCATTCTGATTGTGTATAGGCATCGTATTCAAGATTATCGTTATCCAGGCAATCAATGTCGTACAGAGGCAGGAAATCTAATAACGATGTGATACGCAGTGCTAATTCGCGCATCCCTGCATTATTTATTGCGTGAATAATTGCATGTGCCAGTACCGTAATTTGTAGTTCATTAATTAATAGCTCGCAAACTCGACCATTATGCAGTGTAAGAGAGAGCGTTAAGTTTTCGCCTTCGTCGCTTACTAATACCAGTGAATTTATCCGACGATTAATATCCGCATTTTTAAGTTCATCCTCCTGAATTAATGGCATGTTTTCATGCATTTTTTGACTGACTTTGTCACGTGCTTTTTCATACTGCAGACGCGCATCCTCGCCCAACAGGTGCTTGGTATGCAGTCTGCTCTCCAGCGCGATAAGCAGGTCTCGTAGCCCGAATGGTGACAGAAAAAACAGCGACTCTTTATTTCTGGGTTCCTTTATCTTTAATGCCAGCGCAATGAACTCATTTTTTTGACGAATAATGCCCGTATTAATACCTTTAATCGTTATAGCCACGGCGGTTCTCTCTCTCACCTAATATTCAACGGAAAACTAAATATTGATTTATTTATATGATTTATAAATACATTAAAAGATAGCTATCGCTAAAATAACATAAATTAAAAGTCAGAGAAGGACTGAATAAATTGAAATTATATTATTTGGCAGTGAGTGTCCGAAAACGGACACTCATTTGGATTATTGCTGACGTAATTGCAGATCCAGCGGCGTTTTACTGGGCTCTCCGCCAATTTCACGCGCCAGTTTGGGGACCATATAGCCAGACACCAGCGTCAACAGTTCTCGCATGATTTGACGCGCTTCATCGTCGCTGACCATAAAGTGTGCGGCCCCTTGCACCTTATCCAGCACGTGCAGGTAATAGGGCATCACGCCGGCATCAAATAGCGCGTTGCTAAGATTCGCCAGCGTCTGGGCGTTATCGTTCACGCCGCGCAATAACACGCTTTGGTTGAGCAGTGTGACGCCAATCCGACGCAGTTTTGCCATCGCCTGACGAAATGTCTCATCAATTTCGTTGGCGTGGTTAATGTGATTCACCAGCAGAACTTGCAGAGAAGAGTGAGCAAAACGCTCGACCAATCCGTCGGTAATTCGCGCCGGGATGACAATCGGCAAACGGCTGTGAATACGCAGGCGCTTAATATGTGGGATGGCTTCCAGTTGCGTGAGCAACCAGTCCAGTTCGTGGTCTTTGGCCATTAACGGATCGCCGCCGGAGAAGATAATCTCATCCAGCTCCGGGTGCGCCGCGATGTAATCTAACGCAATCTGCCAGTTACGCTTATTCCCCTGGTTATCGGCATAAGGGAAATGGCGACGGAAGCAGTAGCGACAGTTGACCGCGCATCCGCCTTTTACCAGCAGCAACGCCCGATTACGATACTTATGTAGTAATCCCGGCACGACGCTGTGCTGTTCTTCCAGCGGGTCGGTCGAGAATCCTGGCGCGGCGACAAATTCATCTTGGGAGGTGAGTACCTGGCGCAGCAGCGGATCGTTGGGGTTGCCTTTTTCCATCCGCGCGATAAACGATCGCGGGACGCGCAGGGCAAAAAGACGTTTTGCCTCACGACCTGCGAGCATATTTTCATCAGCGTCTATATTCAAAAGACGTAATAGTTCATCCGGATCGGTGAGAACATCGGCAAGTTGTACTAACCAATCTTCTCTGGATGGGGTGTTTAGGGTTACAATATGCGCCATTTTGTGGCTAAGCTACCAGTTAACAATTTCAGAGGGCCTTATGGCGACTTACTATAGCAACGATTTTCGTGCCGGTCTTAAAATCATGATGGACGGCGAACCTTATGCGGTTGAAGCCAGTGAATTCGTTAAACCGGGTAAAGGCCAGGCTTTCGCGCGCGTTAAGCTGCGCCGCCTGCTGACCGGTACTCGTGTAGAGAAAACCTTCAAATCCACCGACTCCGCTGAAGGCGCAGACGTTGTAGATATGAACCTGACTTACCTGTACAACGACGGTGAGTTCTATCATTTCATGAACAACTCCACTTTCGAACAGCTGGCTGCTGACGCGAAAGCGGTAGGCGATAGCGCTAAATGGCTGTTGGATCAGGCTGAGTGCATCGTGACCCTGTGGAATGGTCAGCCTATCTCCGTGACCCCACCGAACTTTGTTGAGCTGGAAATCGTTGAAACTGACCCGGGTCTGAAAGGTGACACCGCGGGTACGGGTGGCAAACCAGCGACGCTGTCCACCGGCGCAGTTGTTAAAGTTCCGCTGTTCGTACAGATCGGCGAAGTGATCAAAGTGGATACGCGTTCAGGCGAATACGTTTCCCGCGTTAAGTAATACATCCTATTTGATCGATGGCGCAGGCTGCTGCGCCATACTTTTCCAGGGCAGGAATGATGAAACGTCTTCTCGGTCTTGTAATGCTTATCCTGTTCACCAGCACACTCCTGACGGGCTGTAATACCGCACGTGGCTTCGGTGAAGACATCAAACATCTTGGTAATTCAATCTCTCACGCGGCCAGTTGAGCCTGTCATATTGTCTTAAAAATCTGCGTTTTTCCGTCATCCTTCCGGATCTTGTCTATCATTAAGTAGCTATACACAAACAATATTGGCTAGAAAAGGAAGACGTTATGGTTAAAAAGACAATTGCAGCGCTCTTTTCTGTGTTGGTTCTTTCTTCAGTGTTGACTGCGTGTAATACAACAAAAGGTGTTGGGCAGGATATTTCTGAAGGCGGTAGCGCAATCTCTGGTGCAGCGACAAAAGCTCAGCAATAATCATGAACGGTACGACGCTCTGTCGTACCGTTAATTCATTTTCCCCGGTAGCGACAGAAACGGTGAAAAGCGGTTTCCTAAATGCAGCTTGATGCGAATGTTGCGTTTATAGGTGTAAACCGTCTTGCCATGAATGCCGAGGGCCGAGGCTATCGCAGTGTTACTCACGCCATCCATCCACATCGACAGTACTTTCTCTTCCTGCGGCGTAAGCAGCGGTGTCGCGTTTTTAGTGGTCTTTAGCGCAGGACGAACGCAGAGAGCATCCTGAATACTGTCTGACAACTCAGAGAGCGTAGTGCGTTTGGATAATACCGAATGGACGGCGTATTGCGGGTTGTGAGCGGGTACAGGCTTTCTGTCTCCTGATTGCAGTAAAATCAGGGGGATCAGACCACAGCTCATAAAAAAAGGCGCAATCGGCGGACTGGCATGTACATCGCTGAGAAAACCATATAAATCTGCAATCACCAGATGCGGTTTCCACTGCGAAATATGTTCTTTTGCCAGTAAGAGGTTATTGATTCCTGATACCAGAAACGACGAATTAAACCTACCAGAATGATTAAGCAAGGCCTCGACCCCTGTACGGGTAAAGTGGCACCGGTCAATCACTAAAATTTTATGCATAAACTTTTCGCATTCAGAAGTGGGAAAAACGGCTTCCTGACTTCAGAAAGCCATTTATCATAGATAAGACCAATGGCAGCCAAATGCGTGAACTACGCTGCTATTTGTGCTCAATTCTTGCTTTAAGCAGGCAATGGATAAAAATGTTGAAATTCATTTTCTTTCGGGCAAAAATGCTTTTTCATACTTCAGCGTTGTAGGACGACCTGCAAACGCTTCTCTCACCGGGGACGGCCCCATTGTTATTCTGGAGCCTGATATGTCTTGGATCGTTTTATTGATTGCTGGCCTGCTTGAAGTCGTATGGGCAATTGGCCTGAAATATACCCACGGTTTTACCCGTCTGACGCCGAGCATTATTACCATTGTGGCCATGATCGTCAGTATCGCCATGCTTTCCTGGGCGATGCGAACGTTGCCCGTTGGAACAGCTTATGCGGTCTGGACCGGTATTGGTGCGGTAGGGGCGGCCATTACCGGTATCCTGCTGCTGGGGGAATCCGCCAGTCCGGCACGTTTGCTGAGTCTGGGTCTGATTGTCGCCGGAATTATTGGTCTGAAGCTCAGTACCCACTAAGCGCCAGGCTGTTTTACCCAAATTAGCTTGTTCACTTCAAACCCTTCCCGGGCCGCGACTGCCAGCATTTGCTGTTTCATCTCGTCTGAAATAGTGGGGGTACGTGAGAGGATCCACAGGTAGTCGCGATCCGGGCCACAAACCAGCGCGTGGCGATACTCCCGATCGAGAGCAATCACGTTATACCCACCGTAGAATGGACCGAAGAACGACACCTTCAGCGCCGCTCGCGTAGGATCACCAGTGAAATAAGCCTTGCCTTCCGTTTTTTGCCACATGCTTCTGTCGGGGTTGTAGCCTTTGTTGATGACGTTGATACCCCCGTCATCGCGTAAGCTGTAGGTTGCAGTGACCTTTTCCAGTCCTCGTTCGAAGCGATGATCGAAGCGCGCGATTTCGTACCAGGTTCCGAGATAGCGTTTAGCGTCAAAGTTATTGACAACGGTCACGCCTGCAGGCGGCGTAGGGGAGCTGCAAGCGACAACCAGAAATGCAGCCGTAACGGCAGCAACTACAGGCAGCAAGCGCATAGGATTTTCCTTTTAAGGTTTTTCCTAAGTGTAGAACCTGGCGGGGAATTAAGGGAAGAGAGAGCGAAAAAACGCCCTCTTACCGGATGATAAGAGGGCGGAGCGATTAGATGGTCAGAATACCAATCGCCGTTACAACGGTCAGGATCGCAGCCAGACCGTAGAATACCCACTTGCCAGCCGGCACGTGGATTTTCAGGTCATGCATCGCGTGGTGCATACGGTGTAAACCACACCACAGCGGCAGAACGATCATCAGGAACAGGAACGCACGTCCGATGAAGCTCTGAGCAAATGCCAGTACGCGTTCATAGCTGAAAGCATCAGGAACAAAGCCCAGCGGCAGCATAATGCCTACCAACAGGATCATCACCGGCGCAATGATAGCGCTCCACATACCGCCTGCACCAAACAGGCCCCAGAATACGGGTTCGTCAGAGCGTTTTGGATTTGGATTAATCATTCCGGACTCCTTACCAGAACAGGGCAACAAACAGTATTACTACTGTCGCAACCACAGTAACTGCCCAGAGACCTTTGATGATCGGCTCTGGCCCCATTTTTTCGTCTTTTACGATGATGTTGGCAGCTTTTGGCGCCAGCTCAAACCAGGTTTTGGTATGCAGCAGCGCTGCAGCCAGGGCGATAATATTAAGAATTACCACCACCGGGTTTTGTAAAAAGGCGACAAAACCCATCCAGGACTCTGCACCATGCTTGAGTGCAAACAGGCCGATAATCAGTTCAATGCTGAACCAGACTGCCGGAACTGCCGTGCCTTCACGCAGCATGTAAAAACGATAAAATGGCAGTTTTTTCCACCAAGTGGACGTCATTGGCCGCACATAGGCTTTGCGTTTAGTCGTCATCGTGCACTCCTTAGCGTGGTTTCAGGGTAGCGATAAGAAAGTCTTTTGAACTTTCAACTTTACCCTGCTGAATGGCCGCAGCCGGATCGACGTGTTTCGGGCAGACTTCGGAGCAGTAGCCCACGAAAGTACAGGACCAGACGCCGTTCGGGCTGTTCAACTGAGCCATACGCTCCTTCTTACCGTGGTCGCGGCTATCTTCGTTATAACGATGCGCCAGGGTGATTGCAGCCGGTCCAATGAACTCTGGGTTCAGGCCGAACTGCGGGCACGCGGCATAGCACAGACCACAGTTGATGCAACCGGAGAACTGATGATACTTCGCCATTTGCGCCGGAGTCTGGGTGTTTGGACCCTGATCCGGAGTACGCGGGTTACCAATGATGTACGGCTTGATCGCTTCCAGGCTTTCGATAAAGTGCGTCATATCGACGACCAGATCGCGTTCGATCGGGAAGTTGCCCAGCGCTTCAACCTTCATACCGTTGGTGTATTCACGCAGGAAGGTTTTGCACGCCAGTTTAGGCACGTTGTTGACCATCATGCCGCAGGAGCCGCAAATTGCCATACGGCAGGACCAGCGGTAGCTCAGGTCCGGTGCCAGGTTATCTTTGATGTAACCCAACGCATCCAGTAGAGATGTGGTTTCATCATAAGGAACTTCATAGAAAGCACTGTGCGGCGCGGTATCGGTTTCCGGGTTATAGCGCACCACCTCAACTTTCAGGTTTTTCATCTCAGCCATTCGCCTTCTCCTTCTTATCGGCTGCTTCCGCTTCGCCACCGTACATACGTTTAGCTGGCGGCAGAGTGGTGATTTTCACGTCGCTGTATTCCAGGCGAGTTGTGCCGTCAGCATCACGGAAGGCGAGAGTGTGTTTGAGGAAGTTAACGTCATCACGCTCGGTGCAGCCTTCATCCAGACGCTGGTGCGCGCCGCGGGATTCTTTACGTGCCAGCGCAGAGTGCGCCATACATTCAGCAACGTTCAGACCATGACCCAGTTCGATGGTGTACAGCAAGTCGGTGTTGAAGACGCTGGAGGTATCGGTGATACGTACGCGCTTGAAACGTTCCTGCAGTTCGGCCAGTTTATCAACGGTTTTCTGCATGAGTTCCGGCGTACGGTAGATACCGCAACCTTCTTCCATGGACAGACCCATTTCGTCGCGGATTTTGGACCAGTTTTCGTTACCTTCCTGGTTCACCAGATCTTTCAGACGTTTTTCAACGCCAGCAACCTGTGCGTCGAGTGCGGCACCGTTTGCTGCGCCTACCGTTGCAGCGCGTTCTGCTGCACGTTCACCCGCCATGCGGCCAAAGACCACCAGTTCTGCCAGAGAGTTAGAACCCAGACGGTTAGCGCCATGCAGACCAACAGAGGAACATTCACCAACGGCGAACAGACCTTTAATGCGGGTTTCACAGTGCTGATCGGTTTCAATACCGCCCATGGTGTAGTGCGCGGTCGGACGTACCGGGATCGGTTCTTTAACCGGATCGACACCCACGTAGGCTTTCGCCAGTTCGCAGATGAACGGTAAGCGCTCGAGCAGTTTTTTCTCACCGAGGTGACGCAGGTCGAGGTAAACCACATCGCCACGTGGTGTGGAAATGGTGTTGCCTTTACGCCATTCGTGCCAGAAGGCCTGAGAAACTTTGTCGCGCGGACCCAGTTCCATGTATTTGTTCTTCGGCTCGCCCAGTGGGGTTTCCGGACCCATGCCGTAGTCCTGCAGATAGCGATAGCCATCTTTGTTGACCAGAATACCGCCTTCACCGCGGCAGCCTTCGGTCATCAGGATACCGGAGCCTGGCAGACCAGTCGGGTGATACTGAACGAATTCCATATCACGCAGCGGAACGCCGTGGCTCAGTGCCATGCCCATACCGTCGCCGGTAACGATGCCGCCGTTGGTGTTGTAACGGTACACACGGCCAGCGCCGCCTGTTGCCATGACAACCGCATTAGCACGGATTTGCATCAGCGTGCCTTCCATCATGTTCATCGCAACCAGGCCGCGAGCCTGACCGTCATCAACCAGGATGTCCAGGACGAAGTGTTCGTCGAAGCGCTGAATTTGCGGGAACTGCAAAGACGTTTGGAACAGCGTATGCAGCATGTGGAAGCCGGTCTTATCCGCGGCAAACCAGGTGCGCTCAATTTTCATACCGCCGAAGCGACGTACGTTGACGCTACCGTCTTCACGACGGCTCCATGGGCAACCCCATTGTTCCAGTTGCGTCATTTCAGTTGGGCAGTGGTGGACAAAGTAATCCACGACATCCTGCTCACACAGCCAGTCTCCGCCAGCTACCGTATCGTGAAAATGGTAGTCAAAGCTGTCATGATCCTGCGCGACAGCAGCAGAGCCGCCTTCGGCAGCAACGGTATGGCTGCGCATTGGGTACACTTTTGAGATCAGTGCGATTTTAGCGTTGGGATTTGCTTGTGCGGCAGCAATTGCAGCACGTAATCCCGCGCCACCGGCGCCTATAATGGCAAGATCGGCTTGAAAGGTTTGCACGACATTCCTCCAGATTGTTGTTATTTCATCCCCGCCCGTAATCAGATGCTTCATCTGAGTCAAACGGGTTATGAACGCGTTTCCACTGCTCCTTTATAGGTACAATAGTATAGTCTCAGGGAGGAGCGGGAAATTTGACGTGTTCGATTTTTTTAGCGTATCACAGGGGGGAATTATCATTGATTTTGATTAATTTAATTACTAAACCACCCAATGTTGCTTTTTTTATCAACTTGTCCGTGTTTGTTATTCCCTCCCGAAATTTGTCTCGCTAACGCGTTACGAGTAGACTTCGTGCCCTTGTCTTAAATCGGAGAAACAACCATGAGCGAAACGGCAACCTGGCAGCCGAGCGCGTCCATCCCCAATCTGTTAAAACGTGCAGCAATTATAGCGGAAATCCGCCGCTTTTTTGCCGACCGTGGCGTGCTTGAGGTTGAGACACCTTGTATGAGTCAGGCGACGGTTACGGATATTCATCTGTTCCCGTTCGAAACGCGTTTCGTTGGCCCGGGTCATTCTCAGGGCATGAACCTCTATTTAATGACCAGCCCGGAATACCATATGAAACGCCTGCTGGTGGCAGGGTGTGGTCCGGTCTACCAACTGTGTCGCAGTTTCCGTAACGAAGAGATGGGGCGTCACCATAACCCCGAGTTCACCATGCTCGAGTGGTACCGTCCTCATTACGACATGTACCGTCTGATGAATGAAGTGGATGATTTGCTCCAGCAAGTGCTGGACTGCTCTCCGGCGGAAAGCCTCTCTTATCAGCAAGCCTTCCAGCGTCATCTTGAAATCGACCCGCTGTCAGCGGATAAAACACAGTTGCGCGAAGCGGCGGCTAAGCTGGATCTCAGCAATATCGCGGACACCGAAGAAGACCGGGATACCTTGCTGCAACTGCTGTTTGCGATGGGCGTCGAACCGCACATTGGCAAAGATAAACCGACGTTTGTATATCATTTCCCGGCCAGCCAGGCGTCGTTGGCGCAAATCAGTACTGAAGACCACCGCGTGGCCGAACGTTTTGAGGTGTACTACAAAGGTATTGAGCTGGCGAATGGTTTCCATGAGTTGACCGATGCGCGCGAGCAGCAGCAACGCTTCGAACAGGATAACCGCAAACGTGCCGCCCGTGGCTTACCGCAACAGCCTATCGATAACAATCTGCTTGAAGCGCTAAAAGTTGGGATGCCGGATTGCTCAGGCGTGGCGCTGGGCGTCGACCGTCTGGTTATGCTGGCACTGGGGGCCGATAGCCTCGCTGATGTTATCGCCTTTACCGTCGATCGTGCGTAATTCACGTCTCCGCATTGCAAAGTGGCGCATAGTCGCCACTTTGTAGCATCTTTTTTCATTTCCCCTCTAATAGCCACAATTTAACTCTGGAATTTTGTTAGCATTCAGGTATCAATCCTGTGTTGATTTTCTTATTGCTGATCTCTGCAAGGGGGCAGTATTCACCGGTGAGTGGTGTTTGATAAACACTCTCCAGAGTAAGGGATAGTTTAATGACCCAAACAATAAAAAAGATGAGCCTGACTGGTCTCATCCTGATGATATTTACGTCTGTTTTTGGATTTGCTAATAGCCCCTCGGCTTTCTATTTAATGGGATACAGTGCCATTCCATGGTATGTATTTTCTGCATTATTATTCTTTATCCCATTTGCCTTAATGATGGCTGAAATGGGGTCTGCCTATCGGAAAGAAGAGGGTGGGATCTATTCGTGGATGAATAATAGCGTCGGACCTCGTTATGCGTTTATCGGCACCTTTATGTGGTTCTCTTCCTACGTTATCTGGATGGTGAGCACCGCGGCGAAAGTCTGGGTGCCTTTTTCCACCTTTATATTCGGCGCGGATATGACGCAGACCTGGCGTATCGCCGGGTTTGAGCCCACGCAGGTCGTCGGACTGCTTGCTGTTGGCTGGATGGTGTTGGTGACTGGCGTAGCGTCACGGGGTATTAATAAGATTGCTCGCATTACGGCGGTTGGCGGAATTGCCGTCATGTGTCTTAATTTAGTTCTGTTGTTAGTGAGTATCGCTATTTTGTTATTAACCGGTGGCCACTTTGCACAGGATATTAATTTTGTCTCTTCACCGAATCCGGGATATCAGTCCGGTCTGGCCATGCTGTCATTTGTGGTGTTTGCTATTTTTGCCTATGGCGGAATAGAAGCCGTGGGTGGACTGGTTGATAAAACAGAGAAACCTGAAAAGAACTTCGCGAAAGGCATTGTCTTCGCGGCGATTGTCATTTCAGTGGGTTATTCGCTGGCCATCTTTTTATGGGGCGTGAGTACCAACTGGCAGGATGTATTAAGTAATAGTTCAGTGAACTTGGGTAATATTACTTATATCCTGATGAAGAGTTTGGGGATGACTCTGGGCCATGCGCTGCATCTTTCACCTGAGGCGGCTATCACTACAGGCGTCTGGTTTGCGCGTATTACCGGCCTGTCTATGTTCCTTGCTTATACCGGGGCATTCTTCACGCTCAGCTACTCGCCGCTGAAAGCGATTATTCAGGGGACGCCAAAAGCACTGTGGCCTGCACCGATGACCAGACTGAACGCTATGGGGATGCCGACGACGGCGATGTGGATGCAGTGTCTGCTGGTGAGCCTGTTTATTCTTCTGGTGTCGTTTGGCGGCGATACGGCCTCAGCGTTCTATAACAAGCTGACGCTGATGGCGAACGTCTCGATGACGCTGCCGTATCTGTTCCTCGCGCTGGCGTTCCCTTTCTTTAAATCTCGCGTCGGTCTGGAAAGACCGTTTGTGATATTTAAAACCCGAGCCGCAACGCTACTGGCAACGAGTGTCGTGGTGCTGGTGGTGACGTTCGCCAACGTGTTCACCATTATCCAGCCGGTGATTGAAGCTGGCGACTGGAACAGTGCACTGTGGATGACCGGCGGGCCGATTTTCTTCTCGTTGTTAGCCATGGCGATTTACCAGAACTACAGCCGTCGTATAGCCAATGAGCCTGAATGGGCGGTTGAATAAACGACCTGCCTAATCCGGCCTACTAAAGAAGCATCTTCGTAGGCCGGATTAGGCGAAGCCGCCATCAGGCACCACTCACGTTTACAAGCTTCCCGCCGGGCGCTTACCTCTGCCCGCAGAACTTAACGTTCTCCCCGTTTGCTTTCCGCTGAGGCTCTCCAGACGCATCTGGAACGGTGGGAATGGCATATCAATACCGTGCTCACGGAAGCCCGCCAGAATCAGCTGGTGGATCTCGTGGCGCAATGGCATACGGTGTCCCATCTCTGCGGCATAGATACGCAGCTCAAAGATCTGAATCCCCTGCTGAAGGTCAACCAGGAAGACTTCCGGCGCCGGTGTGTCGATAACCAGTGAGCAGCGCTGGGCGGCAGTGAGCAGGATTTGCGTGACCTCCTCGCTGTTGGCTTCTGACGGTGCAGGAATGGTCAATACCACACGAGTCACTGAGTCGGATAACGACCAGTTGATAAACTGCTCGGTGATAAACGCCTTGTTGGGCACGATGATCTCTTTACGATCCCAGTCGCTGATGGTGGTCGCGCGGGTGTTAATCTTGGTCACGCTGCCGGTGAGGTCGCGAATGGTCACCGTGTCGCCAATACGAATTGGTTTTTCAAACAGGATGATCAGGCCGGATATAAAGTTGGCGAAGATCTCTTGTAAACCAAAGCCCAAACCAACACCGAGAGCAGCAACCAGCCACTGCAGTTTCGACCACTCAATACCAATCATTGAGAAGCCCACCAGGCCACCAATTAGCATCAGTAGATACTTGGTTATAGTGGTGATGGCGTAACCGGTACCTGGTGTTAAATCCAGGTGCTGCAACAGCGCCAGTTCCAGCAGTGCAGGCAGGTTACGCACCAGCTGGGTGGTGATGATAAACACCAGAATGGCAATAAGCACTGCGCCCAGCGTAATCGGCTCTAAGCTTTCTACGCCCTGCACCGTGGACGTCACATCCCATAGTGAGATATTTTCCAGGAAGCCGAATGCGGAATGAATTTCTGACCACAGCACGATGACTGAAAGCAGGGCGATGAGCATCAGGATAGACCGCACCAGGCGCAGCGACTGCGCGCTTATCGCGTCCAGATCGACTTCGCTTTCATCGATATCTATCGCTCCTTCCAGGCTGGTGGAGTGCGCGGGTTCTTCTTCACCACGTGCACGCTGCGCCAGCATTTCTGCGCGTCGGTGTTTGGCGCGGTCAAAAGCCAGACGACGGCGCTGGATAAGCATCCAGCGGCGGATGACGTGATAAACCACCAGCAACAAGAACCAGATAGCAACAGACGTCTCCAGGCGGGCCAGTAGCGCCTGTGCTGTGGCCAGGTAACCTACCGCGGCCGCAAGAATGGCAACTAACGGGGCACCCATTAGCATATTCCACAGCATGCTGTTGACCATGTTGTCGCCGTTGCCCTCTTTGTCGAGGTACAGCGGGATCCCGGCGCGTTTGAGGCTCAGAGTGACGATGGCCAGTGCGCCACAAATCAACATAAAGCACAGGCGTCCTAATGAAGCGGAGAATTCCCGGTCATTGAGATTATCAAACATGATCACCGCCATGATCAGCGGAACAATCAGTCCGATGCTCATCAGGTAATAGTGCATAGCTTTAGCGACGCGGTTGCGCGGCCAGCCAAAGTGCGCGATGAACAGACCATTCGGCCGCGCAAAGGTAGCGCAAATCATCACCGCCCACAGCATAGGCACCGTGGCGGTCACACCATCGCCGATGGCGACGGCCAGCGGATAGGGCCAGGCTTCCTGCAGGCCGTAACCCAGCGTCGCCCACAGCACCGGCAGCGGCGAGGCAACGAGAATTGACCAGAATACCGTTCGTATCGTCAGCCAGAAGTGATCCTGGGTGACTTTACCGACCCGCGCAGACGATCGCTCAAGAAAGCGGGTGAAGTGCTTACGCGAATAGAGGCTAAACCCTACCAGCACCAGCGCGGCGAACAACGGCAGCAGCGTGGCCTTACTGGTGAGCATCATGACGCTGGCTTTACCAAGCTGATTAAACGTATCTAATGAGATTAGACGACGCAGATCCTGAACCAAATCGACCGGCCAGGAGAGTGAAATCGGGCTGACGTCAGAGGTCCAGAACAGATAGCGGTGCGTGGCTTCGTTAACCTCTTTCAGCGCATCTTCCAACTGACTATTGGAGACTTTCAGCTTGGTTAACTCGAGTATCAGCGTATCGCCGCCCTGTAGCAGGGAATTCAACAGCTCACGCTGGGTACGCAGTTGGGCATTGAGAATACGGGTCTGCTCTGCGGTAAGCGGCTGTCCATCCGCTTGATGGATCTGGCGTAGCTGCGGCTGTTTGTTGAGGAGGTCTTCATAGCGCATGCGATGTACGCGCAGCTGCGCCATTTCGGTATCGAGCTGTTGCGGCTTAGGCATTTCAGGTAGACGGGAAACCTGCGCGCGAAGAGCTTCGCCCAGCATATTCGACGCCCCCAGCCACTGTGACTGCTCGCGCAGCGTGTTCAATGCCTGACGTACCTGCAACGTTTGACCGGTGGCCTGACGCTGCTGAGACGCCACCAGGTCCATACGTTGTGCCTGTTGGTTTAACGCCTGTGACAGTTCGCGGTTGACCTTAAACTGATCGACAATGCCTTCCGGCAGTCCTGCACTGTTTTCTGCCAGCAGTTCGGTGCTTTCCAACGCCCGCTCCGCTTCACGCTGCCGCTGGCTATTGAGCTGATTTCGTAATGCCTGCAGGTAAGCGTCGAGCTGCTGGCTCTGTTTTTCGGCCAGTTCGGAGCGCATACGCGCCAGTTCCTGACGATTGTTGGCGGAAAGTTGTGCCAGCTCCAGCTCATCGACCAGCGCTTTGAGTCTGGCGGATTCAGCTTGCAACGACTGATTGAGCGGCGTATTGCCGCTGGCTGCGCCAAGGCGTCGTTCAATTTCATTTAATTGACGGCGAGCATCGGTTTGCTGTTGAGGGAGCTGGTTTAATGAATCGGCGATTTCGCGGGCGCGATCCTGCTCCTGCTGGGCCTGACGGCTTTTTTCCAGCAACTGGCTGCTGACCTGCAGGATCTCCTGGTTTAAGGCGTCAGCCGAGAGGTCCGTGGGGATGCTGCGAGGTTCATCGCGCAGGTTGCTAAGCTGCGCGCGTAGCGTCGCGGACAGCTTGGGGAAGTTATCAATAACCTGCTGATACTGTTCGGCGCGCTCGAGAGAGCCTTTACGCTCTTCAAGGGCATTCAGCGCGGACTGGAGCGCCTCGACGGCTTCTGGCTGAGCGGGTTTTGCCGCTTTGGCCTGCTCCAGTTCCTGGGTGATTTGTTTGGTATCGGGGGCCGTCGCAGCGTACGCCCCCTGGCTGAGGCACCAGGCCATCAGAAAAGTGATAATCAGGCGCACAGCAGCGATTCCTATGTTTAACTTTCGTCTTTTTTGTCGTCAACCAGCGGGCTGGCAGCGTGTTCTGCTTCGATCTCGTCTTGCGCAAGCGGGGCGGGTTCGGCCTCTGGCGTCACGAACGTTTCGGTAGAGATTGCCATCGGTTGACCGATTTTGGTGACCGAAAGATCCTGCAACTGCTCGACCAGATTAACTTTGCCTGGCGCAAACAGGTTGATGACGGTTGAACCAAGCTTAAAGCGGCCCATTTCCTGGCCTTTCAGCAACGCCACTGAACCTTCACTTTCACCTTCAGGCCATGTCCAGCGCTTAATTACGCCTTCACGCGGTGGCGTGATGGTGCCAGCCCAGACAGTTTCGATGCTACCGACGATGGTTGCACCGACCAGAATTTGCACCATCGGGCCAAATTCAGTGTCAAACAGGCAAATAACACGTTCGTTACGCGCAAAAAGGTTGGGCACGTTTTGCGCGGTCAGAATGTTGACCGAGAAAAGATCGCCGGGCACGTACAGCATTTCCCGCAGAATACCGTTACACGGCATATGTACGCGGTGGTAATCACGCGGTGAGAGGTACGTCGTGACAAACGTTCCGTTACGGAACTTGTCCGCCATCTGGTAGTTACCTGCCAGCAGTGCTTCAAGGCTGTAGCTGTGCCCTTTGGCCTGCAACAGTTTGTCTTCTTCGATGTTCCCCAACTGGTTAATCACGCCGTCAGCTGGCATAACCAGAACATTCGGGTCGGTATTAATTGGGCGGGCATCGTCACGCAGTGGGCGCACGAAGAAGTCGTTAAAGGTGCGATAGCTGGCGGTATCCGGCTTCTGCGCCTCTGTCATATCGACCTTGTAATATTTCACGAACAGATCGATAACCAGTTTAGTTAGCCATCCTGCTCGTTTGCTTGCACCCCAACCCGCCAGGCGAGTGAGCCATAGTTTCGGCAGAATGTATTGTAGCGAAAGCTTAAATGAATTTAACAAGGTAGCCTCCAGGCCATAATTTGTTCCCGATCCGGCATGCGGGCCGGATCCTGAAAAAAGGGGGACGATTCTAGCGATGCTTAGCTTAGTTGTCAGTTGTCCGTATCAGAAAAGTTTTTACGCGTTTTTACCTGCGCCATGCTTTCAAGGATGCGGTGATAATTCTCAAACCGAGTTTCGGCGATAGCCCCTTTCTCTACTGCTTCACGGATAGCGCAGCCTGGATCCGTATCATGCTTACAGTCGCGGTATTTGCAATGACCTAAGAAGTCATGGAATTCGACAAACCCGTGGGTGATTTGTTCCGGCTCAAGATGCCACAACCCAAACTCACGTACGCCGGGGGAGTCAATGACGTCACCGCCGTGCGGGAAGTGGTACAAGCGAGAGGCCGTGGTGGTGTGTTGCCCAAGACCGGAGTTATCGGAGACATCGTTGGTCAGGATCTCTTTCTGCAGGCCGAGCAGGTTGTTGAGCAGGCTGGATTTGCCCACGCCTGATTGACCAGCAAAAATGCTGATGCGATCGGTCAGCGCTTCCTCAAGCGGCTGCAGGCCGTCTTTTTTATGGCTGGAGACCATCAACACGCGATAGCCAATATTGCGATAGATATCCATCTGCTCATTCACGAAGACCATGCCTTCATCGTCGAGCAGATCGATTTTGTTGAGTACGATAATGGGCTCAACCTGCAACGTTTCGCAGGCAACCAGATATCGGTCGATAATATTGAGTGACAGCTCGGGTAAGATGGCTGAGACAATGACGATTTGGTCGATGTTGGCCGCAATGGGTTTTACACCGTCATAAAAGTCCGGACGCGTTAGCACCGAGGTACGTTCATGTACCGCTTCAACGATCCCTTTAACGTTCACGCCTTCGGCTGCGGCCTTACCTGGACGCCAGACTACACGATCGCCGGTTACCAGCGAACGAATTGTGCGACGGATGTTGCAACGGTGGACATCGCCGTCGGCAGACTCCACGTCGGCATGCATGCCAAAGCGGCTGATAACAATACCTTCAGCGGTCTCGCCAAACAGGTTGTCGTCGTAGTCGGGCTTCTCCGTGGACGTTTTAAGACGACGCTGGTGATTGGCGTTCACGCGGCGCTGTTGGCCTTTGGAGAGTTTATTTTTACTCAATCGTACTGACTCCTGGTCGCCCATGATGGGCAAAACATTTATGATACACGCAATTTTAGATGAATATAGTCACACTGAATGTGACGTCTGAAGGGTGGAAAATAGCATGAGTGGCAATGAAAACAACCTGATTTGGATCGATCTGGAGATGACAGGTCTGGATCCCGAGCGCGATCGCATTATTGAGATCGCGACGCTGGTGACTGACGCCAATCTGAATATTCTGGCTGAAGGACCGACGATTGCCGTCCACCAGTCCGACGCGCAGCTGGCGCTAATGGATGACTGGAACGTGCGTACGCATACCGGAAGTGGTCTGGTGGAGCGCGTGAAGGCGAGCACCATGGGCGATCGTGAAGCGGAGCTGGCGACGCTGGCATTTTTAAAAGAGTGGGTTCCGGCAGGGAAATCCCCGATTTGTGGCAACAGCATCGGCCAGGATCGTCGTTTCCTGTTCAAATACATGCCGGAACTGGAAGCGTATTTCCATTATCGCTATCTGGACGTTAGCACGTTGAAAGAGCTGGCCCGTCGCTGGAAGCCGGAGATCCTCGATGGCTTCACGAAGCAGGGGACACACCAGGCGATGGACGACATTCGTGAGTCCGTCGCTGAGCTGGCTTACTACCGTGAGCATTTTATTAAGCTTTGATTTTGTTCTCCGGTGGCTTGCGTCACCGGCTTTTTGACGCTAAATTGTCCAGCTTGATTGTAAAGTAATCACTTGAACGAGTTTTCAAAAAAATCGTATTCAAGGGGGTTGCAGCTAAACGAATTTCTCGTATAATGCGCCTCCCGTAACGACAGAGATTTACGCGTTACGACAGCAACAAAAGCAGTACAGATTTGCGGGAATAGCTCAGTTGGTAGAGCACGACCTTGCCAAGGTCGGGGTCGCGAGTTCGAGTCTCGTTTCCCGCTCCAAAATTTGAAAAGTGCTTTCTAAGCACAGACCACCAATCGCAGGATTTCGAATTGCGACAAGGCGGCAACTGAATGAATCCTTGGCAACTTACTTGAGTAAGTGACTAAGGTGAATGAAGGCAGCCAACGCAGTAGCGTTTCGAAAGACGAAGATTAAGCGGGAATAGCTCAGTTGGTAGAGCACGACCTTGCCAAGGTCGGGGTCGCGAGTTCGAGTCTCGTTTCCCGCTCCAAAATTTGAAAAGTATCGCAAGATACGCACCACCCAAGCGGGAATAGCTCAGTTGGTAGAGCACGACCTTGCCAAGGTCGGGGTCGCGAGTTCGAGTCTCGTTTCCCGCTCCAAATTCTTATCTCAATAAACATATCCACAACGAATAATCGCGTTGGGGCTGTTTTCTTTTGTCTTTGACATACTCTTGTAAACAGACTTATCCACAGGTAAGAGTAATATTCCTGGAATGCAAAAAACTTCGCTTGGTGAATAGTATCTTTATAACCATTTGAATTTAATGAGTTAATTATCATTTCAAATTGTTAATGTGATCACTTGACGATTTTTTCCTTCTTGAATATCAATGTGTTTTTATTTTTATGCACAAGCTGTGGATGACTTAAGCATCACGCGGCAGACCTTTTTCAATCACCCTGACCAGCCGCTGTTTCTTCGGTAACTGCACTTCAACCACGCAGGCATTTCTTTTCTCAATCTGCTGCGCAATCGCCCATTCTATGTGCTCGTCGAGAAGTGGGTGCTCACCTCTGCGATTTTCCAGCGCATTTATTACGGTTTCATCCCACGGGGCATTTCCCAGCGCGACGGCGATATTTCGCAACCAACGCAGGTGTCCGATGCGACGAATAGCCGAACCTTCCGTCACTTTTAAAAACCACGCTTCGCTCCAGCCAAACAGCTCAATCAGTTCCGGGGCATGCAGTTGTTTACGTGGGCTAAAGTCATCTTCTACAGTGAGCTGCGAATAGCGATTCCAGGGGCAAATGAGCTGGCAGTCATCGCAGCCATAGATTCGGTTGCCCAACAGTGGGCGAAACTCTTCCGGGATAGCGCCTTCTAGTTCGATCGTGAGATAGGAAATACAGCGGCGGGCATCAACGGTGTAGGGTTCAACGATGGCGCCCGTGGGGCAAATGGTCATACAGGCCACGCATTTGCCGCAGGCTTCTTCTACAGGCTGATCCACCGGAAGCGGTAAATCGATCAGCAGTTCACCAAGGAAGAAAAATGACCCGGCTTCACGGCTAAGAATTAGTGAGTGCTTACCAACCCAGCCAAGTCCGGCTTTTTCCGCCAGCGGACGCTCCAGAATGGGCGCAGAATCGACAAAAGGTCTAAAATTCAGCGAAACGCAATGCTGCTGGATCAACTCTCCCAGCTTTTTTAAACGGTTACGCAGCAGCTTATGGTAGTCACGGCCCAGTGCATAACGGCTGATGTAGCCTAGCGACGGATTTTTTAGCGTGCTGGCAAACGCGGCGTTGGCGGGGAGATAATTCATCCGTACGCTGATGACGCGTAAAGTTCCGGGTAATAACTCGTGGGGGCGGGCGCGCATCATACCGTGACGGGCCATCCAGTCCATTTCGCCATGGTATTGTTTATCCAGCCAGGCCTGCAGTTTGGGTTCGGCTTCGCTAAGGTCTGTATCGGCAATACCGACCTGCTGAAAGCCAAGTTCCAGCCCCCACTGCTTAATTTTTTGTGCTAACTGATTGAGATCGAGGGGCTCTGACATGACGGACCATACAATGAAGAAAAACCCCGCAAGTATACCACACTCCATCTGGCACGCCGATGACATCAAACGGATGGAACATGAGGCGGCAGACAGCCTTGGGCTGACGCTGTATGAGCTGATGCAACGTGCGGGAGAGGCGGCGTTCCAGGTTGCTCGCAATGCATATCCTGCCGCTCGGCACTGGCTGGTGCTCTGTGGCCACGGTAATAACGGCGGCGACGGCTATGTCGTGGCGAGACTTGCCAAAGCCGCGGGGATTCACGTCACGCTATTAGCGCAAGAAAGCGACAAACCGCTCCCACAGGAGGCAGAACATGCTCGTCATGCCTGGCTGAACGCAGGTGGCGTTATCCACGCCCCGGATATTATCTGGCCGCAAGAGGTGGATGTGATTATCGATGCGCTGCTCGGCACCGGCTTAAAACATGCACCTCGCGACCCACTGGCGACATTAATCAAACAGGCGAATGCGCATTCTGCTCCCACAGTGGCTATTGATATTCCTTCCGGTCTGCTGGCGCAGACGGGGGGAACGCCCGGAGCGGTGATTCATGCTACCCATACCGTTACCTTTATTGCATTGAAGCCCGGTCTGATCACGGGCAAAGCGCGTGATGTCACAGGGCGTATCCATTTTAACGCGCTCGGGCTGGATACCTGGCTGGCGGGGCAGGACGCGCCCATTCAGCGCGTTGATGCCTCACAGCTTAGATGCTGGCTGACACCACGCCGCGCAACATCGCACAAAGGTGACCATGGTCGACTGGCGATCATCGGGGGTGACTATGGCACAGCAGGTGCCATATGCATGGCCGGTGAAGCGGCGCTTCGCGCTGGTGCCGGATTGGTTAAGGTGCTCACGCGCAGTGAAAATATTGCACCGATCCTGACCGCCCGTCCGGAACTGATGGTCGATGAGTTGACGCCTCGCGCGGTGGAGGAAAGTCTGGTGTGGGCGGATGTCGTGGTCATCGGTCCCGGACTTGGGCAGCAAGAGTGGGGAAAAAAAACACTGCAAAAAGTTGAGAATTTTCGCAAACCGATGCTGTGGGATGCCGATGCGCTTAACCTGCTGGCAATCAATCCCGATAAACGTCACAATCGCGTGATCACGCCGCATCCGGGCGAGGCTGCGCGACTGTTGGGCTGCTCCATTACAGAAATTGAAGACGATCGCTTACTTTCTGCACAACGTCTGGTAAAACGGTACGGAGGTGTGGTGGTGCTGAAAGGCGCGGGTACGGTAGTGGCCTCGGAGCACAATGCATTAGCCATTATCGATGCCGGTAACGCAGGAATGGCCAGCGGCGGTATGGGTGATGTCCTTTCCGGAATCATTGGCGCATTGCTCGGACAGAAGCTTACCCCGTATGATGCTGCGTGTGCGGGATGTGTGGCGCACGGCGCGGCAGCGGATGTGCTGGCGGCGCGATTTGGTACGCGCGGCATGCTGGCGACAGATCTCTTTACCACGCTACAGCGTATTGTTAACCCTGATGTGATTGACGTTTATCATGATGAATAGAGTAATTCCGCTACCGGATGAACAGGCGACATTAGACCTGGGACTGCGGGTCGCGAAGGCCTGTGACGGCGCAACGGTTATTTATTTGTACGGCGATTTAGGCGCGGGTAAAACCACCTTCAGCCGGGGATTCCTGCAGGCGCTAGGTCATAAAGGCAATGTAAAAAGCCCCACCTATACGCTGGTCGAACCCTATTCGCTTGAAAATTTAATGGTATATCACTTCGATCTGTACCGACTTGCGGACCCCGAGGAGCTCGAATTTATGGGGATCCGTGATTATTTTGCCAATGATGCAATTTGCCTGGTGGAATGGCCACAACAAGGTAAAGGTGTGCTCCCGGACCCGGACGTCGAAATACACATCGAATACCAGGCGCAAGGTCGAGAGGCGCGCGTAAGTGCCGTCTCCTCATCGGGTAATTTATTGCTGGCGCGTTTAGCCGAATAACCTTAAAGGGTGGCGGGATGATTTATCGCATCAGAAATTGGCTGATGGCAACCCTGGTCCTGCTGTGCGCGCAGGCAGGGGCCGCCAGCCTTTCCGATCTTCAGGTTTCTAACGGCGAACAGCAGGCGCGGATTACGCTCAGTTTTATTGGCGAGCCTGAATATGCTGTTTCGCAGGACGGGAAGCGCACCGTTGCGCTGGATATTAAACAAACCGGCGTGATTCAGGGACTGCCGCTGCTGTTTAGCGGTAATAACCTGGTTAAGGCCATCCGTGCGGGTACACCGAACGATCCACAGTCTTTGCGACTGGTTGTCGATTTAACCGAGAACGGAAAAGCCGCCGCTGTAAAACGGCAAAACGGCGGTAACTATACCGTGGTGTTTACCATCAATGCTGATGCACCTCCGCCGCCACCGCCACCTCCTGTGGTGGTGAAGCGCGTTGAAGCACCCGTTGTCGCTCCGCGTCCGTCAGAACCTGCGCGTAACCCGTTTAAAACGGAAAATAATCGCACGACCGCCGTCATCAACAGTAATACGGCCACGCGGCCTGCCGCTCGGGCGGTGAGCAACAATAATGGCGATAAAGTGGTCATTGCGATTGATGCCGGGCACGGTGGACAAGATCCTGGCGCGATTGGTCCTGGCGGCACGCGTGAGAAAAACGTCACCATCGCCGTCGCGCGTAAGCTGCGCAGTCTGCTCAATGACGATCCGATGTTTAAGGGCGTACTCACTCGCGACGGCGATTACTTCATCTCAGTGATGGGACGTTCTGATGTGGCGCGTAAACAAAATGCCAACTTCCTGGTCTCCATTCATGCGGATGCGGCACCCAACCGGGATGCCACGGGTGCTTCCGTTTGGGTGTTGTCAAACCGTCGAGCCAACACTGAAATGGCTGGCTGGCTGGAACAGCACGAGAAGCAATCGGAGCTGCTGGGTGGCGCGGGTGATGTGCTGGCCAACAGTCAGTCCGACCCGTATTTGAGTCAGGCGGTGCTGGACCTGCAGTTCGGTCATTCACAGCGTGTAGGGTATGATGTGGCAACCAGTATGATCGGCCAGCTGGAGCGCATTGGTTCGATGCATAAGCGCCGCCCGGAGCACGCCAGCCTTGGCGTATTGCGTTCTCCGGATATCCCGTCTGTGCTGGTTGAAACCGGCTTTATCAGTAACAACAGCGAAGAACGTTTGTTGGCGAGCGATGATTATCAGCAGCAGCTGGCCGAGGCGATTTACAAAGGATTGCGTAATTACTTCCAGTCGCATCCGATGCAAACCGGGCCACAGGGCGCACCGGCGCAAACTGCTAGCGCCATCTCGCCGGGCGACACGTTAACCAATTAAGGATTAGCCATGCCGATTCAGGTTCTACCGCCACAGTTGGCGAACCAAATTGCCGCAGGTGAAGTGGTAGAACGGCCTGCGTCAGTGGTTAAAGAACTGGTAGAAAACAGTATCGATGCGGGTGCAACGCGCATTGATATTGATATCGAACGTGGTGGCGCCAAGCTGATCCGTATTCGTGATAACGGCTGCGGCATTAAAAAAGACGAGCTGGCGCTCGCGCTGGCGCGTCATGCGACCAGTAAAATTGCCTCCCTTGACGATCTCGAAGCTATTGTTAGCCTCGGATTTCGCGGGGAAGCGCTGGCCAGCATCAGCTCGGTCTCTCGATTAACCCTGACGTCACGTACGCAAGAACAATCCGAAGCCTGGCAGGCCTATGCCGAAGGGCGCGATATGGATGTGACGATTAAACCTGCCGCACATCCGGTGGGCACCACGCTGGAAGTGTTGGATCTGTTCTACAACACGCCAGCACGGCGTAAGTTCATGCGCACCGAGAAAACCGAATTTAACCATATCGACGAGATAATCCGCCGCATTGCGCTGGCGCGTTTTGATGTGACCATAAATTTGTCGCATAACGGTAAAATGGTGCGTCAGTACCGTGCAGTCGCCGCCGATGGGCAGAAAGAGCGTCGTCTGGGCGCGATTTGCGGCACGCCGTTTCTGGAGCATGCGCTGGCGATTGAGTGGCAGCATGGAGATTTAACGCTGCGTGGCTGGGTCGCTGACCCGAATCACACCACGACGGCGCTGGCCGAAATACAGTACTGCTATGTGAATGGCCGTATGATGCGCGATCGGCTGATCAACCATGCTATCCGTCAGGCCTGTGAAGACAAACTTGGGGCCGATCAACAGCCTGCGTTTGTCCTGTACCTAGAAATCGACCCGCATCAGGTGGACGTTAACGTGCATCCTGCCAAGCATGAAGTCCGTTTCCATCAGTCCCGGCTGGTGCATGACTTTATCTATCAGGGGGTGTTGAGCGTATTGCAACAGCAGCTTGAAACGTCGCTGCCGTTGGCCGATGACGACACGCCTGCGCCAAGGCATATCCCGGAGAACCGGGTTGCGGCTGGACGAAACCACTTTGCCGAACCTGCCCCCGCGCGTGAACCGGCTACGCCGCGTTATTCCGTATCGGCAGGCGGTGGTGGTGGTGGTGGTGGTGGCCGTCAGGCGAGTGCCAGTTGGCCACATGCTCAGCCTGGGTATCAAAAGCAGCAGGGGGAAGTTTATCAGCAACTGCTGCAGACACCTGCGCCAACGCATAAAACCACGATGCCTGAAACACCCGCGGCACCGCTTACCGGAAATAGCCAAAGTTTTGGTCGTGTATTGACGATCGTGGGGGCTGACTGTGCATTACTGGAATGTGACGGTCATATTCGCCTGCTGGCGTTGCCGGTGGCCGAGCGCTGGCTGCGTCAGGCGCAGTTAACGCCAGCGCAAGGACCCGTTTGCGCCCAGCCGTTACTGATCCCTTTGCGTTTGAAAGTGACCGATGATGAGAAGACGGCACTGGAAAAAGCACAGAGTCAGTTGGCTGAGTTGGGCATTGAATTTCAACTGGATGCGCAGCATGTGACCATCCGAGCGGTGCCTTTACCCTTACGCCAACAAAATTTACAAATCTTGATTCCTGAACTGATAGGCTACCTGGCGCTGCAGTCCGTATCCGAACCTGGCGATATTGCACAGTGGATTGCGCGAAACGTCACGAGTGAACATCCGCAGTGGAGCATGGCTCAGGCCATTACGCTGTTAACGGATGTTGAGCGGCTATGCCCACAATTAGTGAAGGCGCCGCCGGGTGGTCTGTTACAACCTGTTGACTTACATTCGGTAATGAACGCCCTGAAACATGAGTGATATCAGTAAGGCGAGCCTGCCAAAGGCACTATTTTTGATGGGGCCGACGGCCTCCGGTAAAACAGCATTAGCAATTGAATTGCGTAAAGTTTTGCCAGTAGAGTTGATAAGCGTTGATTCCGCCCTTATCTACAAGGGGATGGATATCGGTACAGCTAAGCCGGATGCTGAAGAGTTAAAGGCTGCGCCGCATCGATTGCTGGATATTCGCGATCCAGCGCAGGCGTATTCTGCGGCGGATTTTCGTCGCGATGCGCTAGCGGAGATGGCCGATATCACCGCAGCGGGACGAATTCCGCTGTTAGTGGGTGGCACAATGTTATATTTCAAAGCCTTGCTGGAAGGGTTGTCGCCGTTACCGTCGGCGGACCCGGAGGTCAGAGCCAGCATTGAGCAGCAGGCGGCAGAGCGTGGATGGGATGCGTTACACCGACAGCTTCAGGAGATCGATCCGGTTGCTGCGGCGCGGATTCATCCAAATGATCCGCAAAGACTTTCCCGGGCACTGGAAGTTTTTTTCATTTCGGGTAAAACTTTAACGGAGCTGACGCAAACGTCAGGAGATGCTTTGCCGTATCAGGTGCATCAGTTTGCAATCGCCCCGGCGAGCCGTGAACTGCTCCATCAGCGAATTGAGCAGCGTTTTCATCAGATGTTAGCTTCAGGTTTTGAAGCAGAAGTCCGGGCGCTTTTTGCCCGAGGAGATTTGCATACGGATTTGCCTTCCATTCGTTGTGTTGGGTATCGCCAGATGTGGTCGTACATTGAAGGCGAAATTTCATACGATGAAATGGTTTATAGAGGTGTTTGCGCCACGAGGCAATTGGCGAAGCGGCAGGTAACCTGGTTACGTGGTTGGGAAGGGGGGCACTGGCTTGACAGTGAAAAGCCTGACCAGGCGCGAAACGAAGTATTACAGGTTGTTGGTGCTATCGCGAATTGAATGTGTACAATTGAAACGTATCGTGCGCAATTTTTCAGAATCGAAAGGTTCAAAGTACAAATAAGCATATAAGGAAAAGAGAGAATGGCTAAGGGGCAATCTTTACAAGATCCGTTCCTGAACGCATTGCGTCGGGAACGTGTTCCAGTTTCTATTTATTTGGTGAATGGTATTAAACTGCAAGGTCAAATCGAGTCTTTTGATCAGTTCGTGATCCTGTTGAAAAACACGGTCAGCCAGATGGTTTACAAGCACGCGATTTCTACTGTTGTCCCGTCTCGCCCGGTATCTCATCACAGCAATAATGCCACCGGCGGCACAGGTAGCAGTAACTACCATCATGGTAGCAGCGCGCAGGGTTCTTCTGCGCAACAGGACAGCGAAGAAACCGAATAAGGTTTTGGGCTGTTTTACACACGGGGAGCCAGAGATCCTGCGTTCCCCGTTGATATATATTAAGGGGTTGACGCTTGTTTGACCGTTATGATGCCGGTGAGCAGGCGGTACTGGTACACATCTATTTTTCGCAAGACAAAGATATGGAAGACCTCCAGGAGTTTGAATCTCTGGTTTCTTCCGCCGGTGTCGAAGCAATGCAGGTGATTACCGGGAGCCGTAAAGCACCGCACCCGAAGTTTTTTGTTGGTGAAGGTAAGGCAATCGAAATTGCGGAAGCCGTAAAAGCGACTGGCGCTGCGGTGGTGATTTTTGATCATGCTTTGAGCCCTGCCCAGGAACGTAACCTGGAACAGTTATGCCAGTGTCTTGTTATCGACAGGACCGGTCTCATTTTAGATATTTTTGCCCAACGTGCGCGTACCCATGAAGGTAAGTTGCAGGTTGAGCTGGCGCAGTTGCGCCATATGGCTACGCGTCTGGTCCGTGGCTGGACCCACCTTGAAAGGCAAAAGGGCGGGATTGGTTTGCGCGGTCCGGGTGAAACCCAGCTCGAAACCGACCGTCGTTTGCTGCGTAATCGTATTTTGCAGATCCAGTCGCGCCTGCAAAAAGTTGAAAAGCAACGTGAGCAGGGGCGGCAGTCGCGCAAGAAAGCGGATGTCCCAACCGTATCACTGGTGGGATATACCAACGCCGGAAAATCCACCCTGTTCAACCAGATAACCGAAGCCCGGGTTTATGCAGCAGATCAACTGTTTGCGACCCTGGATCCGACGCTACGTCGTATCGATGTGGCGGACGTCGGCGAAACCGTGCTGGCGGATACCGTAGGGTTTATCCGTCATTTACCGCATGACCTGGTAGCGGCATTTAAAGCCACTTTACAGGAAACTCGTCAGGCGACATTGCTGCTGCACGTTATTGATGCGGCAGATTTTCGTGTGCAGGAAAACATTGAGGCCGTCGATACGGTACTCGAAGAGATCGATGCGCATGAGATCCCGACTCTGCTGGTAATGAATAAAATCGATATGCTGGACGATTTTGAACCGCGTATCGACAGAGATGAAGAAAATAAACCAATCCGCGTTTGGGTTTCAGCGCAAACCGGTATTGGCATACCACAGCTTTTTCAGGCTTTAACAGAGCGTCTTTCTGGTGAGGTTGCGCAGCATACGCTGCGTTTGCCGCCGCAGGAAGGGCGTCTGAGAAGCCGGTTTTACCAACTTCAGGCAATAGAAAGAGAGTGGATGGAGGAAGACGGCAGCGTAGGTCTGCAAGTACGTATGCCGATCGTGGACTGGCGTCGCCTCTGTAAACAAGAACCGGCACTGGAAGACTATGTTGTCTGACCTGTCGGATATGGCCTGAAGATTTTTTCGCCTCTATACCTCGTGGATTTTGTACGGTAGGAAGGCGGCAAGTCCCGGCATCCCCAAACGCATAGTCAACTATGTGACTGGGAGTGAAGGGCGTAGCCAACGCATCTGCAACGCAAAAGACGCAGGTATAGCATCGCATAACAAATATGGAGCACAAACATGGCGTGGAATCAGCCCGGTAATAACGGACAAGACCGCGACCCCTGGGGAAGCAGCAAACCTGGCGGCAACCCTGAGGGAAATGGAAACAAAGGTGGTCGCGAGCAGGGGCCTCCCGATCTTGATGATATCTTCCGCAAGCTGAGTAAAAAACTCGGTGGTCTGGGTGGCGGTAAAGGTACAGGCTCTGGTGGTGGCGGTAGTTCATCGCAAGGCCCGCGTCCGCAACTGGGCGGTCGAGTCTTTACTATTGCTGCAGCCGCTATTGTCATTATCTGGGCAGCCAGCGGTTTCTACACCATTAAAGAAGCGGAACGCGGCGTAGTGACACGCTTCGGTAAATTCAGCCATTTGGTTGAGCCGGGTCTGAACTGGAAACCGACATTTGTGGATACCGTTACGCCGGTAAACGTTGAAGCCGTGCGTGAACTGGCAGCCTCCGGTGTGATGCTGACTTCTGACGAAAACGTCGTGCGCGTTGAGATGAACGTGCAGTACCGCGTGACCGACCCGCAGAAATATCTGTTTAGCGTGACCAGTGCTGATGACAGCCTGCGTCAGGCAACCGACAGTGCACTGCGTGGGGTTATCGGTAAATACACCATGGACCGTATCCTGACCGAAGGGCGTACCGTTATTCGTAGCGATACCCAGCGTGAACTGGAAGAGACCATTCGTCCATACAACATGGGTATTACCCTGCTGGACGTCAACTTCCAGGCTGCTCGTCCGCCGGAAGAGGTGAAAGCGGCATTTGACGATGCCATTGCGGCGCGTGAAAACGAGCAGCAGTACATTCGTGAAGCAGAAGCGTACACCAACGAAGTACAGCCGCGTGCTAATGGTCAGGCGCAGCGTATTCTTGAAGAAGCGCGTGCATACAAAACACGAACCATCCTGGAAGCTCAGGGTGAAGTGGCGCGTTTTGCCAAAATTCTGCCGGAATATAAAGCCGCACCGCAAATTACTCGCGAGCGTCTGTATATCGAGACCATGGAAAAAGTGCTGAGCCATACCCGTAAGGTGTTGGTTAACGACAAGGGTGGCAATCTGATGGTTCTGCCGTTGGATCAAATGCTAAAAGGCGGCAACGCTCCGGCAGCCAAGAGTCAGAGCAGCTCAAACCTGCTGACTCTGCCGCCAGCATCCTCTTCCAGCACGGGAGCAAGCAACACTTCGTCCACCAGTCAGGGCGATATTATGGACCAACGCCGCGTTAACGCGCAGCGTAACGACTACCAGCGTCAGGGGGAATAACGATGCGTAAGTCAGTTATTGCGATTATCATCATCGTTCTGGTAGTGCTGTTCATGTCTCTCTTTGTGGTCAAAGAAGGCGAGCGTGGTATTACTCTGCGCTTTGGCAAAGTTTTACGTGACGATGACAACAAACCATTGGTTGTTGCACCGGGCCTGCACTTCAAGATTCCATTTATTGAATCCGTGAAGATGCTTGATGCGCGTATTCAGACCATGGACAACCAGGCCGATCGCTTTGTCACCAAAGAGAAGAAAGACCTGATCGTTGATTCCTACATCAAGTGGCGTATCAGTGACTTCAGCCGTTACTACCTGGCAACGGGCGGTGGCGATGTTTCTCAGGCAGAAGTTCTGCTGAAACGTAAGTTCTCTGACCGTCTGCGTTCTGAAATTGGTCGTCTGGACGTAAAAGACATCGTTACCGACTCTCGTGGTCGCTTAACGCTGGAAGTCCGTGACGCGCTGAACTCGGGTTCTGCAGGTACGGAAGACGAAGTCGCAACGCCGGCAGCGGATAGCGCGATTGCCGAAGCGGCTGAGCGCGTTCAGGCTGAAACCAACGGTAAAGTACCGGTCATCAACCCGAACAGTATGGCGGCGTTGGGGATCGAAGTGGTTGACGTGCGTATTAAGCAAATCAACCTGCCTGCTGAAGTGTCTGAGGCGATCTACAACCGTATGCGTGCTGAGCGTGAAGCCGTAGCACGTCGCCATCGTTCACAGGGTCAGGAAGAAGCGGAAAAACTGCGTGCAACAGCGGACTATGAAGTCACCAAAACGTTGGCAGAATCTGAGCGTCAGGGCCGTATTATGCGCGGTGAAGGCGATGCAGAAGCCGCTAAACTGTTTGCTGATGCATTCAGTCAGGATCCTGACTTCTACGCCTTCATCCGTAGCCTGCGTGCTTATGAGAAGAGCTTCGAAGGCAATCAGGACGTGATGATCATGAGCCCGGACAGCGATTTCTTCCGCTACATGAAGACGCCGAGCAACGCAACACGCTAAACTCGCACCCGCGGTTTTAAACCAGCAAAACCACCAGCATCCCCAAGGATGCGGTGGTTTTCTTTTTAGATAAGGACAACGGATGAACTCAACAATTTTGTTGGCACTCGCGCTGGTTTTGGTGCTGGAAGGACTGGGTCCGATGCTATATCCCAGTGCCTGGAAGAAAATGATCGGGGCAATGGCGCAACTTCCTGAAAATATTTTGCGGCGTTTTGGTGGAGGTCTTGTGGTTGCAGGCGTGGTGGTCTACTACATGTTGAAGAAAACGATTGGCTGACCAATAAGTAGACTAATTTACGGATTTCCGCATGCAAAAAGTGCTGTATATCTGAAAAAGCGGTGGTAGAATCCATTTTTAAGCAAACGGTGATTTTGAAAAATGGGTAACAACGTCGTCGTACTGGGCACCCAATGGGGTGACGAAGGTAAAGGGAAGATCGTCGATCTCCTGACTGAACGGGCTAAATATGTTGTGCGCTACCAGGGTGGTCACAACGCAGGCCATACTCTCGTAATCAACGGTGAAAAAACCGTCCTCCATCTTATTCCATCAGGTATTCTTCGCGAAAACGTCATCAGCATCATCGGTAACGGTGTTGTGCTGTCTCCGTCCGCGCTGATGAAAGAGATGAAAGGACTGGAAGACCGCGGGATTCCTGTCCGTGAGCGCCTGCTGCTGTCTGAAGCGTGTCCGCTGATCCTTGATTATCATGTTGCGTTAGATAATGCGCGTGAGAAAGCACGTGGCGCGAAAGCGATCGGCACCACCGGTCGTGGCATCGGGCCAGCTTATGAAGACAAGGTAGCACGTCGCGGTCTGCGCGTTGGCGATCTGTTTGATAAAGCAACCTTCGCTGAAAAACTGAAAGAAGTGATGGAATATCACAACTTCCAGCTGGTGAATTTCTATAAAGTTGAAGCCGTTGACTACCAGAAAGTGCTGGATGATGTGATGGCGATTGCCGACATCCTGACCTCTATGGTTGTTGATGTCTCCGATCTGCTGGACCAGGCGCGTAAGCGTGGCGATTTCGTCATGTTTGAAGGTGCGCAAGGTACGCTGCTGGATATCGACCACGGTACCTATCCGTACGTAACATCCTCCAACACCACCGCAGGTGGCGTGGCGACCGGCTCCGGCCTGGGCCCGCGTTATGTGGACTACGTTCTGGGTATCATCAAAGCCTACTCTACTCGTGTAGGTGCGGGTCCGTTCCCGACCGAACTGTTTGATGATGTCGGCGAGTTCCTGTGCAAGCAGGGTAACGAATATGGCGCAACCACCGGTCGTCGTCGTCGTACCGGCTGGCTGGACTCCGTTGCTGTGCGTCGTGCAGTACAGATTAACTCCCTGTCTGGCTTCTGCCTGACCAAACTGGACGTCCTGGACGGTTTGAAAGAAGTGAAAATCTGTGTCGCTTACCGTATGCCGGATGGCCGTGAAGTCACGACTACCCCGCTGGCAGCTGACGACTGGAAAGGCATCGAGCCGATCTACGAAACCATGCCTGGCTGGTCTGAGTCCACCTTCGGTGTGAAAGAGCGTAGCGGTCTGCCGCAGGCAGCGCTGAACTACGTCAAGCGTATTGAAGAGCTGACCGGTGTGCCGATTGATATCATTTCAACTGGCCCAGACCGTACTGAAACCATGATTCTGCGCGACCCGTTCGACGCATAATGTAGGTTGTAGCGTAGCGTCAGATGGCGCTGCGCTTGCTTTAAAGCAAGCCGGATGCAAGGCTTTGTATCAGTATCTGGCTTAAAATCATGTAGGTTCCTCGCTTTTTTCCTTCCCGAATTGAAATAAATTAGCGACCTGGCTGGTGGCTGGTTTATCATCAATATAATTAATACTACCAGGCTTATCCGTTTTATCCTTTTTCCAGAGGTTGATGTGCAGTTAACGAGTTTCACCGATTACGGATTACGTGCGCTAATCTACATGGCGTCGCTACCCGAAGGACGTATGACCAGTATTTCTGAGGTGACAGAAGTCTACGGCGTGTCCCGTAATCATATGGTCAAAATAATTAATCAACTTAGCCGGGCTGGCTTCGTTACTGCTATCCGTGGAAAAAATGGCGGTATCCGCTTGGGCAAAGCGGCAAAGGATATTGGTATTGGTGATGTGGTCCGCGAGTTGGAGCCGTTGACGTTGGTCAACTGCAGCAGCGAGTTTTGCCACATTACCCCTGCCTGTCGACTCAAACAGGCGCTTTCTAAGGCAGTGCAAAGTTTTCTCACGGAACTGGACAACTACACACTTGCTGATTTGGTTGAAAAGAATCAACCGCTATATAAATTATTGCTGGTGGAGTGACGAAAATCTTCATCAGAGCTGACAATGGAGGAACCTCGATGTCACATGATCCTTTCCAGGAACGCGAAGCAGAAAAATACGCGAATCCCATCCCGAGCCGGGAATTTATCCTCGAACATTTAACTAAACGTGAAAAACCGGCCAACCGCGATGAGCTGGCCGTTGAACTCAACATTGAAGGCGAAGAGCAGCTCGAAGCGCTTCGTCGCCGCCTGCGCGCGATGGAGCGTGATGGGCAACTGGTCTTCACCCGCCGGCAGTGTTACGCACTGCCGGAGCGTCTTGACCTGCTGAAAGGTACCGTTATTGGCCACCGTGATGGCTACGGCTTTCTGCGCGTCGAAGGACGTAAAGACGATCTGTATCTCTCGAGTGAGCAGATGAAAACCTGCATCCATGGCGATCAGGTACTGGCGCAACCGCTGGGCGCGGATCGTAAAGGCCGCCGCGAAGCGCGTATTGTGCGTGTACTGGTGCCGAAAACCAGTCAGATTGTCGGTCGTTACTTTACCGATGCGGGCGTAGGTTTTGTCGTTCCGGACGACAGCCGTCTCAGCTTTGATATCCTGATCCCACCAGAAGAGGTGATGGGCGCCCGCATGGGCTTCGTGGTGGTGGTTGAACTGACCCAGCGCCCGACTCGTCGCACTAAAGCGGTGGGTAAAATTGTTGAAGTGCTGGGTGACAATATGGGTACCAGCATGGCCGTTGATATGGCCCTGCGTACGCACGAAATCCCTTATATCTGGCCTGATGCAGTCGTTAAACAGGTCGCCGGGCTGAAAGAAGAAGTACCGGAAGAGGCCAAAATCGGTCGTGTTGACCTGCGTGATTTGCCGTTGGTGACAATTGATGGTGAGGATGCGCGTGACTTTGATGACGCAGTCTACTGTGAGAAGAAACGCGGCGGTGGCTGGCGTTTGTGGGTTGCTATCGCTGACGTCAGTTATTACGTGCGTCCGCCTACCCCGCTGGACCAGGAAGCGCGCAGCCGCGGGACTTCCGTCTACTTCCCGTCGCAGGTTGTACCGATGCTACCGGAAGTCCTTTCCAACGGGTTATGCTCGCTGAACCCGCAGGTAGACAGGCTGTGCATGGTTTGTGAGATGACCATCTCCACGAAAGGGCGCCTGACGGGCTACAAATTCTATGAAGCGGTGATGAGCTCCCACGCGCGTTTGACCTACACCAAGGTCTGGCACATGCTGCAGGGTGATGAGGAACTGCGTGAGCAATACGCACCGTTGGTGAAACACATTGAAGAGCTGCACAATCTCTACAAAGTGTTGGATAAAGCCCGTGAAGAGCGCGGCGGTATCTCGTTTGAGAGCGAAGAAGCGAAGTTTATCTTCAATGCCGAACGCCGTATTGAACGCATTGAGCAGACTCAGCGTAACGACGCACACAAGCTGATCGAAGAGTGCATGATCCTGGCGAACATCTCAGCGGCACGTTTTGTTGAGAAAGCCAAAGAGCCGGCACTGTTCCGTATCCATGACAAGCCGACGACTGAAGCGATTACCTCCTTCCGTTCCGTGCTGGCGGAGTTGGGACTGGAGCTGCCGGGCGGCAACAAACCTGAGCCGCGCGATTACGCCGAGTTGTTGGAGTCGATTGCCGATCGACCTGACGCAGAAATGCTGCAAACTATGCTGCTGCGCTCGATGAAGCAGGCGATTTACGATCCCGAAAACCGCGGTCACTTTGGTCTGGCGCTGCAGTCTTATGCCCACTTTACCTCGCCGATCCGTCGTTACCCGGACCTCTCTTTGCACCGTGCGATCAAGTATCTGCTGGCGCAGGAGCAGGGCCACAAAGGCAATACCACGGAAACCGGTGGCTACCACTATTCGATGGAAGAGATGCTGCAACTGGGTCAGCACTGTTCTATGGCAGAACGTCGTGCTGATGAAGCTACGCGCGATGTATCTGACTGGCTGAAGTGTGACTTCATGCTGGATCAGGTCGGTAATGTCTTTAAAGGCGTCATTGCCAGTGTGACCGGTTTTGGCTTCTTTGTCCGCCTGGATGAACTGTTTATTGACGGCCTGGTGCATGTCTCCTCGCTGGATAACGACTACTATCGCTTCGATCAGGTTGGGCAACGCCTGACCGGTGAATCAAGCGGTCAGATGTATCGCCTGGGCGATCGCGTCGAAGTGCGTGTGGAAGCCGTCAACATGGACGAGCGTAAAATCGACTTTAGCCTGATCTCCAGCGAACGTGCCCCGCGCAACGAGGGTAAAACTGCGCGTGAAAAGGCGAAGAAAGGCGATACGGGTAAAAGCACCGGCCGACGTCGTCAGGCGGGAAAAAAGGTGAATTTCGAACCGGATAGCGCATTCCGCGGCGAGAAAAAAGGCAAAGCTAAACCTCAGGCGGATAAAAAAACGGCTGAGAAAAAAGGCGATAAAAAAGCGAAAAAGCCCTCGACAAAAACGCTTAAAATCGCGGCCGCCACCAAAGCCAAGCGCGCGGCGAAAAAGAACGTCGCGCAATAACAGCCATAAACCGTAAGCCGGGCGACCACGCGTTGCCCGGCGTTACACTTAAACTATCTTAACGAGTACATTCATGAGTGAAATGATTTACGGCATCCATGCGGTGCAGGCCCTGCTTGAGCGTGCGCCTGAGCGCTTTCAGGAGGTCTTTATTCTCAAAGGGCGTGAAGACAAACGCCTGCTGCCGCTGATCCATGCCCTGGAAGCCCAGGGTGTTGTCATCCAGTTGGCGAATCGCCAGTTCCTGGATGAGAAAAGTGAGGGTGCAGTTCATCAGGGAATCATTGCCCGCGTGAAACCGGGTCGTCAGTATCAGGAGAACGATCTGCCGGATCTGATTGCCTCACTTGATCAACCGTTCTTTTTGATCCTCGATGGTGTCACCGATCCGCACAACCTTGGTGCTTGCTTGCGTAGCGCAGACGCTGCCGGTGTGCACGCGGTTATCGTACCGAAAGATCGTTCTGCGCTGCTGAATGCCACGGCGAAAAAAGTAGCCTGCGGTGCTGCTGAAAACGTACCGCTGATCCGCGTGACCAATCTGGCACGTACCATGCGTATGCTGCAGGAAGAGAATATCTGGATCGTCGGAACCGCCGGTGAAGCGGACCATACTCTGTTCCAGAGTAAAATGACCGGTCGTCTGGCATTGGTGATGGGCGCAGAAGGCGAAGGTATGCGTCGTCTGACCCGCGAACATTGTGATGAGCTGATCAGTATTCCGATGGCGGGGAGCGTTTCATCGCTTAACGTTTCTGTTGCGACGGGGATTTGCTTGTTTGAGGCCGTCCGCCAGCGTGGATAAACGTTAATTTTCAGAAAAAGCCATCCAATTTCGGATGGTTTTTTTTTATCTAAAACTGATATTCTAATAAGAGAAGGAAAATATTTTTATATTTATTTAAGTATAACATACAGGATTTATATATGGCATGGACCCCGCAGGTGCTGACTAAAGCGCTCACTAATTCTCATGGTTTAAATATAGATATTATAAGTAATGAGCAGTCATTGATTATTAAAATGAATGATTATGGAGACTTACTTCTCAGTATTCTATTTACCTCCCGCCAGATGATTATCGAAACTGTTATTTGCCCAGTGAATAATATTCAGCATCAGGATGCATTTAATCTTTTCTTATTACGCAATCAAAAGCTGCTTCCACTGTCGTCTGTAGGCATTTCTCGTGTGCGGCAGGATGAATACTACGTCGCATTTGGTGCGCTGTCGCTGAACTCCACATTAGAGGACGTGGTGCTTGAAATGACAACGCTCGTGGATAACGCGCTAGATCTGGCGGAAATCACTGAAGAATATACTCACAAATAACAAGGAACGCTGTTGATGGGAATCTTGAAAAGCCTGTTTACCCTCGGCAAATCTGTGCTTTCTCAGGCAGAAGAGTCAATCGAAGAAGCACAGGGCGTCAGAATGCTGGAGCAACACATTCGTGACGCAAGAAATGAACTGGAAAAAGCCGGGAAATCGCGAGTTGACCTGTTGGCACGCGTGAAACTGAGCAATGACAAACTGAAAGATCTGCGCGAACGTCAGTCCACTCTTGAAGCGCGGGCGCTGGAAGCGCTAAGTAAAAACGTCAATCCGTCGTTAATTAACGAAGTCGCCGAAGAGATCGCGCGTCTGGAGAACGTGATTGCGGCTGAACAGCAAGTGCTTACTAACTTAGAAATCTCACGTGATGGCGTTGAAAAGGCCGTTACCGCAACGGGCCAGCGGATTGCCCAGTTTGAACAGCAGCTTGAGGTGGTTAAGGCAACGGAAGCGATGCAGCGCGCTCAACAGGCCGTGACTACATCTACAGTCGGGGCTTCTTCCAGCGTATCGACGGCAGCAGAGTCACTTAAACGTCTGCAAACACGTCAGGCAGAGCGACAGGCCCGGCTGGATGCGGCAACACAGCTGGAGAAAGTGGCTGACGGACGTAATCTGGACGAGAAACTGGCTGAAGTCGGCATTGGCGCTGCCAACAAAAGTTCTGCCCAGGATGTGCTGGCGCGACTACAACGCCAGCAAGGCGAGTAATTATACGGCAAAGCCTGCCCGCAAAGATTGCTAGCTGGCAGGTTAGTAAGGGATAACGATGTCGACTTTTTTACAGCGTATATTTGGCACTGCAGAGGCCGCTACGCCCGTTCGTGGCCCATTGGGCCTACATTTGAGCGCAGGGTTTACGCTCGACACACTGGCGTTTCGCCTGTTAGAAGAGGATTTGTTGGTGGTGTTGCCCGGCGAGGAGTATACCGTTGCGGCAATCAGCCATATTAATTTGGGCGGTGGAAGCCAGATTTTCCGCTACTACACCTCGGGCGAGGAATTTCTGCAAATCAATACCACCGGCGGGTCAGATATGGATGATATCGACGATATCAAACTGTTTGTGTATGAAGAAAGCTATGGCTTAACTCAGAAAAAACACTGGCAGTCCGCCATTAGCCCGGCAGAGATCGGCATGCCAGCGCTTTTCTGGCAGGGTCAGCACTGGCAGCGTTTTTTTAATGACGAAGAACCGGGGAATATTGAGCCAGTCTACATGCTGGAAAAGGTCGAGAATCAGCAGCATGCAAAGTGGGAAGTGCATAACTTTACCATGGGCTACCAACGACAGGTAACAGCAGATACCTGGGAATATCTGCTGTTGAACGGCGAAGAGTCGTTTAATGAGCAAGGCGAGCCAGAGTGGATATTCTCACGGGCGCTGGGTGTCGATATCCCATTAACATCTCTTAATATTATTGGTTAACGTCAGGGACGAAAACAATGCATATCCTGGAATCATTACTGGCCTTTTGTGCCTATTTTTTTATTGGTGCGGCCATGGTGATAATTTTTCTTATTATCTATTCAAAGATAACACCGCACAATGAATGGCAGTTGATTAAAAATAACAATACGGCAGCCTCGCTGGCATTTAGCGGCACGCTGCTAGGCTACGTTATTCCTTTATCCAGCGCAGCAATCAACGCGGTCAGTATTCCTGATTATTTTGCCTGGGGCGGTATTGCGTTGGTGATACAGCTTATTATCTACGGTGGTGTACGCTTATATATGCCAGCATTGAGTGAAAAAATTATTAACCACAACACCGCTGCGGGACTGTTTATGGGAACCGCTGCGCTGGCTGGCGGGATTTTTAATGCCGCCTGTATGACATGGTAATGGACGATCATGGCTAGAAAACGTAAATCCGGACAAAAGAAATTGGGAACAGGTCATTCGGCGATCGCCCGAATGAATCGCCCGGTGAATCCCTTTGAGAAAAAACGCAGTCGCTACAGTGGAAAGTATCTGACGCTGGCGATTATGGGCGGCGCAGCATTTTTTATCCTCAAGGGATGCGGGGATGATACAGGCTCGGACAACGACGGCGACGGCCGGTTTTACTCCACGGTGAGCGAATGTATTGATGACGGTAATACCGCTACCGTGTGTGCGGACGGCTGGAACAATGCCAAGACAGAGTTCTATGGCAAAGTGCCAACGCAATTAAGTAAGGCGAGTTGTCAGACCCAGTTTGGCGATTGCTACCTCGATAGCACCGATCAGAGTTGGGTGCCGGTGTTTACCGGTTTTTTGCTCAGTCGGGTGATTCGCAAAGATCGTGACGAGCAGTATGTTTACAGCAGTGGCGGCTCATCATACGTTTCCCGCCCCGTCTGGCGTACGACCTCAGGCGACTATGCCTGGCGTTCCGGTAGCGGAAAAAACGATACCGCCACGACGCATGCCTACACGACGAAGAAAGTCTCGACGGTTTCTCGCGGGGGTTACGGGCGTTCGTCCAGCGCGCGCGGGCACTGGGGAGGCTAACGATGTTACGACATGGTATTCCTGTTCGGCAGGATCTGGACCAGATCGCCTACGATCATGGTTTTGATTTTCACATTATCGACAACGAAATCTACTGGGATGAAAGCCGGGCTTATCGCTTTACGCTACGGCAAATTGAAGAGCAGATCGAAAAGCCTACTGCTGAGTTGCATCAAATGTGTCTGGACGTCGTTGAGCGGGCGGTTAAGGATGAGCAGATCCTCCAGCAACTGGCGATCCCCCCACTGTATTGGGATGTTATTGCTGAGAGCTGGCGCAATCGCGATCCTTCGCTGTATGGGCGAATGGATTTTGTCTGGTGTGGCAACAATGCGCCGGTCAAGCTGCTGGAATACAACGCTGATACACCAACGTCGTTGTACGAGTCGGCGTATTTCCAGTGGCTATGGCTGGAAGATGCTCGCCGCAGTGGGGCGATCCCGCGGGACACTGACCAGTACAACGCTATCCAGGAACGTCTGATCGCCCGTTTTAGTGAGCTTTACAGTCCGGAGCCGTTTTACTTCTGCTGCTGCGAAGATTCCGACGAAGATCGCACCACCGTGCTGTATTTGCAGGATTGTGCGCAGCAGGCAGGTCAAGCGTCGCGGTTTATTTATGTTGAGGATCTGGGGCTTGGCGTCGGCGGTGTGCTGACGGATCTTGATGACAACGTCATTCGTCGCGCCTTTAAGCTCTATCCTCTGGAGTGGATGATGCGTGACGATAACGGTCCGTTGCTACGTCATCGCCGGGAACAGTGGGTCGAACCACTGTGGAAGAGCGTGCTCAGTAACAAAGGGTTGATGCCTCTGCTGTGGCGATACTTCCCCAACCATCCAAACCTCCTGCCAGCCTGGTTCGAAGGTGAAACGTCAAAAATTGCACCCGGCGAAAGCTATGTACGCAAACCGATATTTTCCCGTGAGGGGGGCAACGTCACCATTTTTAATGGTCAGCAGCAGATTGTTGAACATGCTGATGGCGACTACGCAGAAGAACCGATGATCTATCAGGCGTTTCAGCCGCTGCCGCGTTTTGGCGATAGCTACACGCTGATTGGTAGTTGGATCGTCGACGATGAAGCCTGCGGCATGGGGATCCGTGAAGACAATACGTTGATTACGAAAGATACTTCTCGGTTTATTCCTCATTACATTGCTGGCTAAACGTACTTTTGTGATCTCCCTCCTTCGCAGAGAGTGTGGTTCTGACCATACTTAAGGCGATGGCCATTGATGGAGGGAGACACAATGCACTGGCAAACGCATACCGTTTTTAACCAACCTGTACCACTCAATAACAGCAACTTATACCTATCGGATGGAGCACTGTGTGAAGCAGTCAACCGCGAAGGCGCTGCCTGGGATAGCGATCTCCTCGCCAGTATTGGTCAGCAATTAGGCACTGCAGAATCGCTTGAACTGGGTAGGTTGGCTAACGCGTATCCGCCTGAATTGCTGCGATACGATCCGCAGGGGCAGCGGTTGGATGATGTGCGCTTTCATCCCGCCTGGCATTTACTGATGCAGGGATTGTGCGCCAACCGCGTGCATAATCTTGCCTGGGAAGAGGATGCGCGGCAGGGAACGTTTGTTGCCCGAGCTGCACGTTTTATGCTGCATGCACAGGTGGAAGCGGGAACCTTATGCCCGGTGACCATGACCTTTGCCGCTACGCCGTTGTTACTCCAGATGTTACCTTCGCAATTTCATGACTGGCTGACGCCGCTGCGTAGCGATCGCTACGATTCTCATCTTCTGCCCGGCGGGCAAAAACGCGGCCTGCTGATTGGTATGGGGATGACGGAAAAGCAGGGTGGCTCGGATGTGCTGAGCAATACCACTCAGGCAGAACGGCTGGCGGATGGCGCGTATCGGCTGGTGGGGCATAAATGGTTCTTCTCGGTACCGCAAAGTGACGCCCATCTGGTGCTGGCGCAGGCCAGAGGCGGCTTATCCTGCTTTTTTGTGCCGCGATTTTTACCTGATGGCCAGCGTAACTCCATCCGTCTTGAGCGCCTGAAAGATAAGCTAGGCAATCGCTCTAATGCCAGCTGTGAGGTTGAATTTCAGGACGCGATGGGCTGGTTGCTGGGAGAAGAAGGTGAAGGTATTCGCCATATTCTGAAAATGGGCGGCATGACGCGTTTTGACTGTGCGCTGGGGAGCCACAGTATGATGCGACGCGCTTTTTCTGTCGCCATTTATCATGCGCATCAACGCCAGGTATTTAGCAAGCCGTTGATTGATCAACCGATGATGAGACAGGTATTAAGCCGCATGGCGCTTCAACTGGAAGGTCAAACCGCGCTACTGTTTCGCCTGGCGCGGGCCTGGGATCGTCGAACGGATGCGAAAGAAGCGTTGTGGGCCCGGTTATTCACCCCGGCAGCCAAGTTTTCCATCTGCAAAGGCGGTATGCCATTTGTTGCAGAGGCCATGGAGGTGCTCGGCGGTGCAGGCTATTGCGAAGAGAGTGAGCTGCCGCGTTTATACCGTGAAATGCCGGTCAACAGCATCTGGGAAGGGTCTGGCAACATCATGTGCCTTGATGTGTTGCGGGTGTTGGCGAAACAACCTGGTATGGTCGACATGCTCAGCGAGGCCTTTGCCGAGGTCAAAGGGCAAGACAGGCATTACGATCGAATGGTGCGTAAGCTACAGCCGCATTTACACAAACCCAGTGAAGCGCTGGGACGGGAAATTACCCAGCAACTGTTCCTGCTCGGCTGCGGGACGCAGATGTTGCGTTATGCGTCTCCGCCCGTGGCGCAGGCCTGGTGTCAGATGATGCTGGATACGCGCGGCGGGATGAAGTTGTCTGAACAGGTACAGAATGATTTGCTACTGCGGGCAACGGGGGGATTACGGTAATAATATGCCTGATGGCGACGCTGGCGCGTCTTATCCTGCCTACGTTCGTTGTAGGTAGGATAAGTTTACGCCATCCGGCAATCTGTTATGCATAAAGTATGGCCTGTACGCGCCAGTTATCGGGCTGCTGTTCTTCGTACATCTGAATAATCCGGTACCATGAGGCACCTTGCTCATCCGCTTTTAACGCCACAACACGCTCCACATCCTGCGGATTTCCCGCAATGTTACTGACAGATATCTGGCCAATTTCGTTGAGACCCGTTACGCAGTCAGCGCTGGCGAACTCGGCAGACTGTGCCGTGGTATCCACCATTCCAGCAGAAAGCAGCAGTGAGGATAAGGCTAGTGATTGTTTCATCGTCAGCTCCATTATTCGTACCCCTACACGTGGCAGGGCATTCCATCGCGAGAATAAACCTCCAGCTCCCTGCTGTTGGTTTATTGTGCACAGGAAAACGCATAGGGGCGCAAAGCAATGTAAAACTGACTAAATTTCAACCCAATGTTATTTACGATACAAAATGGCTTGTGAATACCATTGGCCTGTTACGATGGTCTCATCGACTAATAAGACAACGTAATAATCAGCTTTAGCCGCAGCGGCTTTGGCGCGGATCTCTGCCAGCGCATCATCTGGAGAACCTCTTACCAACGCGCTCACAACCCCCAATCGCTGTAACCCATTACTCTGGTCACGGCGGATTTCTTGTGGGTGATCGGCGACGGGCGGTGCCGGTTGTGGCGTGCCCTGCAGCACGCTACAGGCGCTTAACATCATCACCAGCATCAAAGAGGCAAACCGACGCATAACTCTATCTCGTTTCCTGATAGCCATAGTGTAGTGCCTTATTAATTTCCCTTTAGGGGGAATGTTCCCGAATTGTTATCTCTCACGCGATTTTCGAATGAAAATGTTGCGAAAGCGTAACCCAGTTCTCAACATTATGAATCATTGCCGCACACATTCACTTGCGTTAAGTATTTCGCCATGGCATACCAGAAAAAAAGAGGCGACATATGATAGAAATTGAAACACGACAGTTGGCGGGGATCCCTGTCCTGCACGCATTTCCCACGAATAAACACGACCTTTCACTCCCCTGCGTTATCGTCTATCACGGGTTTACCTCTTCCAGTCTGGTCTACAGCTATTTTGCCGTTGCACTGGCACAGGCCGGGTTTCGGGTCATCATGCCCGATGCGCCCGATCATGGCACGCGCTTCCACGGTAATGCGCAGGAAAGAATGCACCGCTTCTGGCAGATATTGCAGCAAAACATGCAGGAATTTACGGCGTTACGTGCGGCGCTGGTGGCTGAAAATTGGCTGTTGGATGAACGTCTTGCCGTGGCAGGGGCATCTATGGGGGGCATGACAACGCTGGGCATTATGGCGCGCCATCCCGAGGTGAAATGTGCAGCCTGCCTGATGGGATCGGGCTATTTTACCCGACTTGCCCATACGCTTTTTCCGCCAGTATTGGTACAGACGACGGAGCAGCAGGCGGAATTTGATGCGATTGTCGCGCCACTGGCTGACTGGGAGGTAACGCATCAACTGGAGCGCCTTGCCGACAGACCGTTGCTGTTGTGGCATGGCCAGGATGACGACGTGGTGCCGGCAGTGGAAACCTTCCGCTTACAACAGGCGCTAATCCAGGCAGGTCTGGACAACTCTCTGACCTGCCTGTGGGAAGCAGGCGTACGGCATCGCATCACGCCAGAAGCGCTGGCGGCGACAGTCGCGTTTTTCCGCCAACACCTCTAAACGCGCAGAATAGTCACGCCCTGTGCTTCCAGCTGTTGCAGGATCTCAGGGTTCGCATTTTTGCCGGTAATCAGCATGTCGATTTGATCGGCACGGCTGAACAGCATGCCCGCGCGCTCACCGACCTTGCTGCTATCGACCAGCACCACCAGTTTGCCGACCACGTTAAGCATCTTTTGTTCAGCCATCGCGGTGAGCATATCGGTTTTATACAGTCCGTCAGCGGTCAGTCCTTTACCGCTGGTAAACATCCAGTGTCCGGCATACAGGCTATTCTCGCTGCCTTGTGGGCTCAGCGTGATGGACTGACTTTTGTTGTACTGTCCCCCCATGATGATCACGCTTTCATGCTCCTGGTCGATCAGAAAATTCGCCAGCGGCAGGTAGTTGGTGATGATTTGCACCGGTTTGCCACACATTTCGCGGCCAAGCAGGAACGCCGTTGATCCACAGTTGATCACTACACTTTCACCTGCGTTCACTAACTGGGAAGCGGCTTTGGCAATCCGCACTTTTTCGTCGTGGTTTTGCGCCTGATGCAGATTCATTGGGGTCCAGCGCGGGCGCTGCTGGGTAATGGCTTCTGCACCGTTACGGACTTTCTTGAGCTTGCCGCTTTCGTCGAGTTTATTGATATCCCGGCGCGCTGTGGCGGGTGAGATTCCCAAACGTTCAATCACGTTCTCAACGGTAACAAAGCCCAATTGCGCCAGCATATCCAGCAATATTTGATGTCTTTGTGCTTCAGTCATGAGCTATTCCGATACAAATTGATTTGAAAAGATGATATTTGAAATAGCCTGAAAATACTAAGATAAATGGGTAAAAATGCCGGGAAGACCCGGCATTTAACTGCAATCACAGGAAGGATTTAAACGGTAAATCCGGTTCAATGGTAAAGCAGTCTTCAAAGCCGCGCGGGTAGTGATACTCAAAATTATCTTTGTCCAGCGGCCAGGTGAACTTGCCGCCAACCTGCCAGATAAACGGTTTGAAGCCATACTTCAGCCGGTCTTTTTTCATCTCCCAAAGAACACGGATCTCCTGTGGATCGGCCTGGAAGTTTGACCAGATATCATGGTGGAAGGGGATAACCACCTGGGTGTTCAGCGCTTCTGCCATACGCAGCATATCGGAACTGGTCATTTTGTCGGTGATACCGCGCGGGTTCTCACCGTAGGAGCCAAGTGCGACGTCGATGTGATGCTCGTTGCCGTGCTTTGCATAATAGTTGGAGTAGTGAGAATCACCGCTGTGATATAGCGTACCGCCCGGCGTTTTGAACAGGTAGTTAACCGCACGTGCATCCATGCCGTCAGGCAGGATACCTGCCGCTTTTTGATCCGCAGGCAAGGTGATCAATGCCGTACGATCAAACGCGTCGAGCGCATGAATTTCAATATCTTTTACTTTAACGACGTCGCCTGGCTTCACCACGATGCAGCGTTCTTTTGGCACGCCCCAACCCACCCACAGATCCACACAGGTTTGTGGTCCGATAAACGGCACATCGTCGGCACAGTTCTGCATGACGGCGGCAGCAACGTTCACGTCGATATGATCGTTATGATCGTGGGTGGCGAGAACGGCATCGATCTGGCGAATAGCGAAAGGATCGAGAACAAACGGCGTGGTGCGCAGGTTTGGCTGGAGTTTCTTCACGCCTGCCATACGCTGCATCTGATGGCCTGTTTTCATCAGTGGATTACCGTGGCTCTGCTTGCCTGTTCCGCACCAAAAATCAACGCAGACGTTAGTCCCGCCTTCCGATTTCAGCCAAATTCCGGTACAGCCCAGCCACCACATCGCAAAGGTGCCTGGTGCAACCTGTTCTTGTTCGATCTCTTCGTTTAGCCAGCTGCCCCACTCCGGGAATGTGCTCAGGATCCATGATTCACGCGTGATACTTTTTACTTTACTCATCGCATTTACCTTCAGGTTTGTTCAAGTTGAATCAAATTGTGACTTATTTTGATTAATCCTGACACCATTTTATCAAAATGGCAATGCGTGTTTTTTCAACAAAAAGAGACGCTCTCGATAAATATTGCAATAAGATAAAGTGCCATCTCATTAATTAATAATCATATTTAATTGTTTTTATTGATTTTATTTTCGTTTGATTGAATGTGGGAAAAACCATTTCATTCGTAAGTGAATAATTTGCGTACTGCATCACATTTAATCAAATTCAATCTTGATGTGATTACTTTTGAAAACTAAAGTGAGGGCACAATATCCTGGGCATCTGTAATGAATGTTCAGCAACTTCGTCTACTGGAGATCGTTATGGAGATCCTCTACAACATCTTTACCGTGTTCTTTAATCAGGTCATGACCAACGCCCCGCTGCTGTTGGGTATTGTGACCTGCCTCGGTTACATCCTGCTGCGTAAAAGTGTCAGCGTTATCATCAAGGGCACTATCAAAACGATCATCGGCTTTATGCTGCTGCAGGCCGGGTCCGGCATTCTCACCAGCACGTTCAAACCGGTCGTGGCGAAGATGTCTGAGGTTTATGGCATCAACGGGGCGATTTCCGATACCTACGCCTCAATGATGGCAACCATTGAACGCATGGGCGACGCTTATAGCTGGGTGGGCTATGCGGTGCTGTTAGCGCTGGCGCTGAACATCTGTTACGTGTTGCTACGACGGATTACCGGTATTCGCACCATCATGCTGACCGGGCACATCATGTTTCAGCAGGCGGGATTGATTGCGGTCTCGTTCTATATCTTCGGCTATTCCATGTGGACCACCATTATCTGCACTGCGGTGCTGGTGTCGCTTTACTGGGGCATCACTTCAAACATGATGTACAAGCCGACGCAGGAAGTGACTGATGGCTGCGGCTTCTCTATCGGGCACCAGCAGCAGTTTGCGTCGTGGATTGCTTATAAAATCGCACCGTATCTGGGCAAAAAGGAGGAAAGCGTTGAAGACCTCAAGCTGCCAGGCTGGCTGAATATCTTCCACGACAACATCGTCTCGACAGCGATTGTGATGACCATTTTCTTCGGTGCGATCCTGCTCTCTTTCGGTATCGATGTGGTGCAGGCGATGGCGGGAAAAACCCACTGGACGGTCTATATCCTGCAAACCGGCTTCTCGTTTGCGGTGGCCATTTTCATTATTACTCAGGGCGTGCGCATGTTTGTCGCCGAACTCTCTGAAGCCTTTAACGGTATCTCCCAGCGTCTAATCCCAGGGGCGGTACTGGCCATCGACTGTGCGGCCATTTATAGCTTCGCGCCGAATGCTGTGGTCTGGGGCTTTATGTGGGGCACCATCGGTCAGCTGATCGCCGTCGGCATCCTTGTCGGCGTAGGTTCCTCCATTCTGATCATTCCGGGCTTTATCCCGATGTTCTTCTCTAACGCCACTATCGGCGTGTTTGCTAATCACTTTGGCGGCTGGCGTGCTGCGCTCAAGATTTGCCTGGTGATGGGGATGATTGAAATCTTCGGCTGCGTCTGGGCGGTGAAACTCACCGGTATGAGCGCCTGGATGGGTATGGCGGACTGGTCAATTTTGGCACCGCCGATGATGCAGGGCTTCGCCTCCATAGGGCTGATTTTTATGGCCGTCATTATTGTGATTGCACTGGCTTATATGTTTTTCGCAGGACGCTCATTGCGTGCTGAGGAAGACGCAGAAAAACAACTGGCAGAACAGTCTGCTTAATAAGGAGTTCCGATTATGACCGTACGTATTCTGGCTGTATGTGGTAATGGGCAAGGCAGCTCCATGATTATGAAAATGAAAGTGGACCAGTTTTTAACCCAGTCAAATATCGACCACACGGTGAACAGCTGCGCGGTGGGTGAATACAAAAGTGAACTGAGCGGCGCGGATATCATCATCGCCTCCACCCACATCGCCGGTGAGATTACCGTTACCGGCAATAAATACGTGGTGGGTGTACGTAACATGCTGTCGCCCGCTGACTTTGGTCCAAAGCTGCTGGAAGTGATCAACGCGCATTTCCCACAAGATGTGAAGTAAGGACGCCATATGAAATTACGAGATTCATTGGCGGACAATAACGCAATCCTATTACAGGCCGAGGCCAGCACCTGGCAGGAGGCGGTCAAGCTGGGCGTTGATCTGCTGGTTAAGGCTGATGTGGTTGAGCCGCGCTACTACCAGGCCATTCTGGATGGCGTTGCCCAACATGGTCCCTATTTTGTGATAGCGCCGGGTCTGGCGATGCCGCACGGGCGCCCAGAAGAAGGTGTGAAGAAAACCGGTTTTGCGCTGGTGACCCTGAAAACGCCGCTGGTCTTCAACCATGAAGATAACGACCCTGTCGATATCCTGATAACGATGGCGGCTGTTGACGCCAACACCCATCAAGAAGTGGGCATCATGCAGATCGTTAACCTGTTTGACGATGAAGCTAACTTCGACCGTTTACGTGCCTGCCGCACCGCGCAGGAAGTGCTGGATTTAATTGATAACGCCACCGCGGCGGCTGTTTAAAAGGAACACCAAAATGTCATTACCTATGTTGCAGGTTGCGCTGGATAACCAATCCATGTCTTCCGCGTATGAAACGACACGCCTGATTGCCGATGAAGTAGACATTATTGAAGTGGGTACCATTCTTTGTGTTGCCGAAGGCGTGCGTGCGGTTCGCGACCTGAAAGCGCTGTATCCGCATAAAATCGTGCTGGCAGACGCCAAAATCGCCGACGCGGGAAAAATTCTCTCCCGCATGTGTTTTGAAGCCAACGCGGATTGGGTGACAGTTATCTGCTGTGCAGATATCAATACCACCAAAGGTGCGCTGGACGTGGCGAAAGAGTTCAATGGCGACGTGCAGATTGAACTGACCGGCTACTGGACCTGGGAGCAAGCGCAGGAGTGGCGTGAAGCGGGCATTCAACAGGTGGTGTATCACCGCAGTCGCGATGCACAGGCAGCAGGTGTGGCGTGGGGTGACGCGGATATCAGCGCGATCAAACGTCTGTCTGATATGGGCTTTAAGGTCACGGTGACCGGTGGCCTGGCGCTGGAAGATCTGCCGCTGTTCAAAGGCATTCCGATTCACGTCTTTATCGCGGGTCGCAGCATTCGCGATGCCGCTTCCCCGGTTGAAGCCGCGCGTCAGTTTAAACGCTCTATTGCCCAGCTGTGGGGCTAAGGAGCAATTATGCTGTCGAAACAAATTCCGCTCGGCATCTACGAGAAAGCACTCCCCGCCGGAGAGTGCTGGATGGAGCGGCTACAGCTTGCGAAAACGCTGGGTTTTGACTTCGTTGAGATGTCAGTAGATGAAACCGACGCTCGCCTGGCGCGTCTCGACTGGAGCCGTGAGCAGCGTCTGACGTTGGTTAACGCCGTTGCCGAAACCGGCGTGCGGGTACCGTCGATGTGCCTGAGCGCCCATCGTCGCTTCCCGCTCGGCAGTGAAGATGACGTGGTACGTGCGCAGGGGCTGGAGATCATGCGTAAAGCGATCCAGTTCGCCCAGGACGTCGGCATTCGAGTCATCCAACTGGCGGGCTATGACGTTTACTATCAAGAAGCCAACAACGAGACGCGTCGGCGTTTTCGCGACGGGCTGAAAGAGAGCGTCGAGATGGCGAGCCGCGCACAGGTGACGCTGGCGATGGAGATCATGGATTACCCGCTGATGAACTCGATCAGCAAGGCGCTAGGCTACGCGCACTACCTGAATAACCCGTGGTTCCAGCTCTACCCAGACATCGGCAACCTGTCGGCGTGGGATAACGACGTACAGATGGAGCTACAGGCCGGAATCGGACACATCGTCGCCGTACACGTGAAAGACACTAAACCCGGCGTATTCAAGAACGTACCGTTTGGCGAGGGCGTTGTCGATTTCGAGCGTTGTTTTGAGACGCTCAAGCAGAGTGGCTATTGCGGACCCTATCTGATTGAGATGTGGAGTGAAACCACTGACGACCCGGCGGCGGAAGTGGCGAAAGCGCGTGACTGGGTGAAGGCCCGAATGGCAAGCGCAGGTCTGGTGGAGGCGGCGTAATGCAAAAACTCAAACAGCAGGTGTTCGAAGCCAATATGGATCTACCGCGCTATGGCCTCGTGACCTTTACCTGGGGCAACGTCAGCGCTATCGACCGTGAACGCGGGCAGGTGGTAATCAAGCCCAGCGGTGTCGCCTATACGCATATGACAGTAGACGATATGGTGGTGGTGGATATGTCAGGGAACGTGGTGGAGGGTGGCTATCGCCCTTCCTCTGATACCGCGACTCATCTGGCGCTGTATCAGCGTTATCCATCGCTTGGCGGCGTAGTGCATACCCACTCTACCCACGCCACAGCATGGGCGCAGGCGGGGCAGGCGATCCCGGCGCTGGGAACCACCCATGCGGATTACTTTTTTGGCGATATTCCCTGCACCAGGGCATTAACGGAAGAAGAAGTGCAGGGCGAATATGAGCTGAACACAGGAAAGGTGATCATAGAAACGCTAGCCGACGTTGAGCCGTTACATACGCCGGGCATTGTGGTCTATCAGCACGGCCCGTTTGCCTGGGGTAAAGATGCCGAGGATGCGGTGCATAATGCGGTGGTGATGGAGGAGGTGGCAAAGATGGCGTGGATTGCGCGCGGCATTAACCCCGGGCTTAACCCCATCGACGATTACCTGATGAATAAACACTTCATGCGTAAGCACGGTCCGAACGCCTATTACGGGCAGAAGTAAGAAAAATGCCCCGGAGCTAAATCTTTAAGGGGATGTTATCGGTCTGGCTTCGGCGGCGTTTTACTGCAAAAAAAAGCCCCCAATCAAGGGGGCAAGTCAAACTGTGGCAATGTTCTCGTTGGTTATTTCTGGGTAGCTAGCGATAAATATCCGCGCTGGCGTGCATATTTCCGTTACTTCCGGGTTCCCTGGTGAGGATCACGTGGTAGTAGGTGGCGCCTTGCGCATCTGTTTCTTCATTCAGGGCCTGATTTGCTTCACTTTCAGTGGCGAAGTTATGGTTTATGTAAATCACGCCTAAGCTCTGCACATCATCCATATTCCTGGCCTGACGGTGGGTAATTTCAATGGCTGCCATTGCATTTGCACTGAGCAATAGCACGGCCAAAAGGGTCAACACACGGGTTCGCATAGGTACCTCCTCGACCGCGGTCTCTGGTTAGCGCTCTCCTGTGAGTGGATAACTTCTGATTTAATTTTAACCACAACCGACAGAGTCGATAGCGACCATTTCTGATGCAGTTGTTCAAAAAATTACCGCATAGCCGTCTTTTCTTTAATTAACAATCAACTGATACCTTCCGCTACGGTTAAAAAATTCCTGTTTCCCCGGCATAAGCTCTTACCAAATGGTCAATTTAACCGGAAGGGTACGCCGTTTATAGTGAGCTGAAAAAGAATATAACTTCATGATTATAAGGCAAAAGCTTATGGATACTTCATTCATGGATTTCAGCTACTTCGTGATTATGTTTATGGTTGCGCTGGTGGCGGGTTTTATTAATGTGGTTTCAGGGGGCGGTGGGTTTCTTTCAATTGGCGCATTGTTGATCTCCGGTTTACCGCCGGCCAATGCGCTGGCGACCAATAAAATTCAGGCTCTGGGTAGTTCACTCACCTCTGGGATTTACTTTTTGCGCCGGGGGCATATCAACGTGCAGGAACACAAGTATGTGTTCTTATCTGCCTTTATCGGTTCCGCGCTGGGTACCACACTGATTCAGTTCATTGAGCCGGACCTGCTAAAAAAGCTGCTGCCGGTGCTGATAATTACCGTCGCCATCTACTTTATTTTTGCCCCTAACCTGAGCGAACCAAAAAGAAAGCAGCAGGTATCGCTGTTTCTCTTTTCACTTATCGGCGGTGGGTGCGTAGGTTTTTATGACGGTTTTCTCGGCGCAGGGGCCGGTTCCTTGTATACGCTCTGCTATATCACGTTATGGGGATACAGCATCGATAAGGCGCAAATTCACTCCAACTTTATTAACCTGGCGTCGAACATCGCCTCGATTCTGTTCTTCATTTTCGGCGGTAAAATGATCTGGTCGCTGGGACTGGTGATGTTCGTTGGGCAATCTCTCGGTGCGCGTCTTGGAGCCTCGGTGGTACTGACGCGTGGGAAGAAAGTCATCCGACCGATGATTGTGATTGTCTCGATTTGCATCAGTGTCAAAATGCTGGTGGATATGTATTAATGACGGTTTGATAAATATTCATACAATCACCTTGAGTTTACCTGCTACCGCCAGTATTATGACGCGTCATTTTTCAGCCGACCTTTAACACGTTCCTTGCCTCCATGGGCCTCGGCTGACCCAGACAGGAGGCTGAATAATCCGTAAGGAGCAATTCGATGCGTCATTACGAAATCGTTTTTATGGTCCATCCTGACCAGAGCGAACAGGTTCCGGGTATGATCGAACGCTACACTGGTGCAATCACTGCAGCAGAAGGCACGATCCACCGTCTGGAAGACTGGGGCCGCCGTCAGCTGGCTTACCCGATCAACAAACTGCACAAAGCTCACTACGTTCTGCTGAACGTTGAAGCGCCGCAGGAAGTTATCGATGAGCTGGAAACAAACTTCCGCTTCAACGATGCCGTTATCCGTAGCATGGTAATGCGTACTAAGCACGCTGTTACCGAAGCATCTCCGATGGTTAAAGCGAAAGACGAGCGTCGTGAACGTCGCGATGATTTCGCTAACGAAACCGCAGATGATGCTGAAGCTGGGGATTCTGAAGAGTAATTTCTGATGACCAACCGTTTGGTGTTATCTGGCACAGTGTGCAGGACGCCGCTTCGCAAGGTCAGCCCATCAGGAATTCCTCATTGCCAGTTCGTGCTTGAGCATCGTTCTGTGCAGGAGGAAGCCGGTTTCCACCGGCAGGCGTGGTGCCAAATGCCCGTTATTATTAGCGGACACGAAAACCAGGCCATTACTCACAGTATAACGGTCGGTAGCGCAGTAACTGTTCAGGGGTTCATTTCTTGCCACAAGGCAAAGAACGGCCTGAGCAAAATGGTTCTGCATGCCGAGCAGATTGAATTGATAGATTCTGGAGACTAGCCATATGGCACGTTATTTCCGTCGTCGCAAGTTCTGCCGTTTCACCGCGGAAGGCGTTGTTGAGATTGATTACAAAGACATCGCAACGTTGAAAAACTACATTACCGAAAGCGGTAAAATTGTCCCGAGCCGTATCACCGGTACTCGTGCAAAATACCAGCGTCAGCTGGCTCGCTGCATCAAGCGCGCTCGCTACCTGTCCCTGCTGCCGTATACCGATCGTCATCAGTAATCGGCCGCTGTCTATTAACGACTTTAAGAGGATAAGGTAATGCAAGTTATTCTGCTTGATAAAGTAGCAAACCTGGGTAGCCTGGGTGATCAGGTTAACGTTAAAGCGGGCTACGCTCGTAACTTCCTGGTACCACAGGGTAAAGCTGTTCCTGCTACCAAGAAAAACGTTGAATTCTTCGAAGCACGTCGCGCTGAACTGGAAGCCAAACTGGCTGACGTTCTGTCTGCTGCTGAAGCTCGCGCTGAGAAAATCAATGCACTGGAAACCGTAACCATCGCGTCTAAAGCAGGCGACGAAGGTAAACTGTTCGGTTCCATCGGTACTCGCGACATCGCTGACGCTGTAACTGCAGCTGGCGTTGAAGTAGCTAAGAGCGAAGTTCGTCTGCCGAACGGCGTTCTGCGTACCACTGGCGAGCACGAAGTGAGCTTCCAGGTTCACAGCGAAGTGTTTGCTAAGCTGACTGTAAACGTAGTTGCAGAATAAGTTTTTATTCTAAAAACCGCGTAAAAGCGCCGGCCTTGTGCCGGCGTTTTGCTTTTCTGCCCTCCTGTTTTTCGCTCTGGCTATTCTTTATCCTTTTCGCGATAATCATAAAAATAAAACACAATTTCAAAGTGGTGATGGCATGGACACAACGCACCAACCTCTGTTCGCGCGTAAAAACGTGGTCTACCTGAGCGCGGCATTTTGCTGCCTGCTGTGGGGGAGCGCCTATCCGGCGATTAAAAGCGGATATGAGATTTTCCAGATTGCCACCGATGATATTCCGTCAAAGATTGTTTTTGCCGGATACCGATTTTTGTTTGCGGGGTTATTGCTGCTACTGCTGGCGATGGCGCAGCGCAAACCCATTGGCAGGTTAAGTCCGCGTCAATTTGGTCAGCTTACGCTGCTGGGGCTGACGCAAACCTCGCTGCAATACATCTTCTTCTATATCGGTCTGGCCTTCACCACGGGTGTGAAAGGCTCAATCATGAACGCCACCGGAACGTTCTTTAGTGTGCTGCTGGCCCACTTTATCTATCAGAACGACAAGCTGAGCTACAACAAAGCGTTGGGCTGCATTCTGGGCTTTGCTGGCGTGATGGTGGTGAATTTTAACAGTGGGCTGATGGATTTTAGCTTTACCCTGTTAGGAGACGGTTCAGTGGTATTGGCGGCCTTTATTCTCTCTGCCGCTACGCTGTACGGAAAACGTATTTCGCAGACGGTTGACCCGACGGTAATGACGGGGTATCAGCTGGGGATGGGCGGTCTGGCTCTGGTTATCGGTGGCTACGCTTTTGGCGGAACACTTACCGTCCACGGCTCTGCATCGGTGGCGATTCTGGGCTACCTGACGCTGCTCTCCTCAGTGGCGTTCGCACTGTGGAGTATTCTGCTCAAATACAACCGCGTGGGAATGATCGCGCCGTTTAACTTCCTGATCCCGGTCTCTGGTGCGGTGCTGTCGTCGATTTTTCTTGGTGAGAACATTCTCGAATGGAAATACGCAGTGGCGCTGGTGCTGGTCTGTTCGGGGATTTGGTGGGTGAATAAGGTGAAGCGGTAACGCCTGATGGCACTACCGCTTATCAGGCCTACAATCGCGGGAGCCGTAGGCCGGGTAAGGCGAAGTCGCCACCCGGCAATCAGTACATTTAACGTGCGCGAATAAAGCTGCCGTTAGGCTGGCGGGTAAACAGCACCTGCTGGCCGTTGCCGGTATCGATGGTTAACCCCGTGACCACGCCATTGGCATTCTGCCTGATTTGTATCATCTGACCGTCTTTCAGGTTGCTCAGCGGTTTTCCGGTACCTTCAACCTGCGCCATGGCATACACATCGGTCGGTGGAAGATTATGGTCACGGAACACCTGGGCGAGCGTTTTTCCGGAGTCTACACGGTAGGTACGCCATTGTTGGTCAATCCCGCTATCGGGCTGAAAAGGCTGCGTCTGAGGCTGGGACTGCTGGGCTTGCGGCTGCGCATCGGGATCGCCTTCCTGGATGGGTTCCGGTGCGACCGGTGCCATCTGACCCGGATCGTTTTGCGGGGCGACCAGCTGCGCCTGCAGCTGAGCTTCAGTGGGTGGCTGCGATTGCGACTGGAGATCCAACTGGGCATCACGTGTGACCGCAGGAGTATCGCTGGTATCGTTGGAAGGGAGCAGGAAACCTATCACCAGCACGATAGCGGCAGCAATAATGCCGCGGCGATGCATAGGCGGTAGCGGGTCCATAATGCGAAAATTGTCCGGTGCATGCCAGATTTTCGCCAGGGTTGGTTTTAATTCAAAGCGCCCGGGCATGGCTTTCCTCCTGCTCCGCGTCTCGTTCCTGAATCATAGAGTATAGATGCCTGATTCTATGATATTTGCCTTCATGCCCGCTTTCGTGACGTCAACGCGGGATATTCCTATTGTTTATGTTTCCTCGCGATTTGTCATCTGTTCCCGAGACAAAGTTTTACCGGATGCGGCATGGCTGCTATGCTGCCCGCTACTTTACCTCCGATGAAAGGAAATATGATGGCCACCCCGACTTTTGACACTATCGAAGCGCAAGCAAGCTACGGCATTGGTTTGCAGGTAGGACAGCAGCTGAGCGAATCCGGTCTGGAAGGGCTGTTGCCTGAAGCGCTGGTTGCGGGTATTGCTGACGCGCTGGAAGGCAAACATCCAGCTGTGCCGGTTGACGTTGTGCACCGTGCGCTGCGTGAAATCCACGAACGTGCTGATGCGGTCCGTCGCGAGCGTTTCCAGTCTATGGCTGCTGATGGCGTCAAATATCTGGAAGAAAACCGTGAGAAAGACGGTGTAAACAGCACTGAATCCGGTCTGCAGTTCCGCGTTCTGACGCAGGGCGAAGGGGCTATTCCGGCACGTACCGACCGTGTACGCGTGCACTACACCGGTAAACTGATCGACGGTACCGTGTTCGACAGCTCCGTTGCCCGTGGTGAACCGGCTGAATTCCCGGTTAACGGCGTTATCCCTGGCTGGATTGAAGCGCTGACCCTGATGCCGGTGGGTTCCAAATGGGAGCTGACTATCCCTCAGGAACTGGCCTACGGCGAGCGTGGCGCGGGTGCGTCCATTCCTCCGTTCAGCACGCTGGTATTCGACGTTGAGCTGCTTGAAATCCTGTAAGCAGTGACTTCTGTTCCCCTCAGCCTTGGGGGGAGCAGAAAAATAGCGTGAAAAGCTATAGTTATACCGATGTCGATATTTTATCTTGCAAATAGCGCACTTACGCGTATTTTTGTGAGCTGATTCGCGCTATCAGAGTGATATGACACTCACTTTAAACATAAAATTAACATTATATCTAAATCTTAGTATTCATCCCGCCAATTCTTACCTAATATCGATGAGTCCTGATAACGGGATCGTCGTATCATAGACACACCAAAGGCCGTAGAGCCTGAACAACACAGACAGGTACAGGAAGAAAAAAACATGGTAGATCAGGTAAAAGTCGTTGCCGACGAAGAGGCTTCGTCTGAACAGTCGCTGCGGCGCAATCTCACAAACCGTCATATTCAACTTATTGCCATTGGTGGCGCTATCGGTACCGGCCTGTTTATGGGCTCCGGGAAAACCATCAGCCTCGCCGGGCCGTCGATCATCTTTGTTTATATGATCATCGGTTTTATGCTGTTTTTCGTGATGCGCGCAATGGGAGAATTGCTGCTCTCGAATCTCGAATACAAATCTTTTAGTGATTTCGCCTCTGACCTGCTCGGGCCGTGGGCTGGGTATTTTACCGGCTGGACCTACTGGTTTTGCTGGGTCGTGACCGGAATGGCGGACGTCGTTGCCATTACCGCGTATGCGCAATTCTGGTTCCCTGGGCTATCCGACTGGGTGGCATCGCTGGCGGTAATCATTCTGCTGCTGGTCCTCAACCTCGCCACGGTGAAAATGTTTGGTGAGATGGAATTCTGGTTTGCGATGATCAAAATTGTCGCCATCGTCGGCCTGATCGTGGTTGGTCTGGTGATGGTGCTGACGCACTTCCAGTCACCTACTGGCGTTCAGGCATCGTTCACCCACCTGTGGAATGACGGTGGCTGGTTCCCGAAAGGTCTGAGCGGCTTCTTTGCGGGCTTCCAGATTGCGGTGTTTGCGTTCGTGGGTATTGAATTGGTCGGGACGACAGCGGCGGAAACCAAAGATCCGGAGAAATCCCTGCCGCGTGCGATTAACTCGATTCCAATCCGTATCATCATGTTCTACGTGTTCGCGCTGATTGTGATTATGTCCGTCACCCCGTGGGGCTCGGTGGTTCCAACCAAGAGCCCGTTTGTCGAACTGTTCGTGCTGGTCGGCTTGCCGGCGGCGGCGAGCCTGATTAACTTTGTGGTTCTGACGTCTGCGGCGTCTTCTGCGAACAGCGGTGTGTTCTCGACTAGCCGTATGTTGTTCGGTCTGGCGCAGGAAGGCGTGGCACCGAAAGCGTTCGCCAAGCTGTCCAAACGTGCTGTTCCGGCGAAAGGCTTAACCTTCTCCTGTATCTGCCTGCTGGGCGGTGTGGTGATGCTGTACGTTAATCCGAGCGTGATCGGTGCGTTCACCATGATCACCACCGTATCGGCGATTCTGTTCATGTTTGTCTGGACCATCATTCTTTGCTCGTACCTGGTGTACCGCAAACAGCGTCCGCAGCTGCATGAGAAGTCGATTTACAAAATGCCGTGGGGCAAGGTGATGTGCTGGGTGTGCATGGCGTTCTTCGTGTTCGTGCTGGTACTGCTGACGCTGGAAGAAGATACCCGTCAGGCGCTGATCGTCACGCCGCTGTGGTTCATTGCGCTGGGGCTGGGCTGGTTGTTTATCGGTAAGAAACGTATGGCAGGTGTACGTTAATAAAAAAAGAGCCGCGACGCGGCTCTAATGCTTCATCAATCAGGGCGCTCTCAGGCGCCCTTTTTATTCACCAGCGAGGGCACGCGGGAACAATACATTGTTTTCCAGACTGATGTGTTCCATCAGGTCGTCGATCAGTTCGTTAATGCCGTTATACATGGCTTTCCAGGTGGTGCAGGCTTCCGGCGGCGGCGTCACGTTTTGGGTGATGTGCTTGATCACTTCGACCAGCTCACCGGCGTCGTCATGCTCGCTTTCCATTACGCTGATTGGCCCCATTGCCTGGCTACCCATTCCCTGTTTGATCATCGGGAACAGGATCTGCTCTTCTTTCATCATGTGGCTGGACAGCTCGTCATGCAGCATGGTCAGGTTTTTCGCCAGACCGCGTGGTACGTTTGGCTTGTCTGCGTGCACGCGTTCAACTTTGGTGGCCTGCAGGATCAGTTCCGGCAGCTGTTCGCGGTGGCGGTCATGATAACGAACGACGATATGGTCGATAATTTCTGCCAGTGCCACGCTGCGCCAGTCTTTTTCCAACGGTTGCTCAGCCAGTTTTGCCAGTTCGGCTTCGATAGCCTCGACATCCAGCTCTTTACGTGCGGCAGCGCGTGCCAGCGTTTGCTTACCGCCGCAGCAGTAATCCATATCGTACTTACGAAACAGTGCCGAAGCGCGAGGAATAGAGAGCGCCAGTTCACCTAAAGGTTGATCGCGATAAGACATAGCCGTTACCTCATTCTCAATAATATAAGATGTATTTTAAATGCAACTTATAGCGAAGGATATACCCCTTTCGGGGTGGTGGGATTTGTGATGGCTGTCACGAAAATTTCTTATACCGTTAACCTGCTGAATCTTATTGAAAAGGCGTAAAACGGCGAAAAAAGCCGCGTCAGAAGATTAAATAAGCGGGCGCGGCTGCCGATAGTTAGACCTCAGACAATACCTGCATAATAAAAAGGCAACAGATGTTCAAACGAATCAAAGTGATAACCTTACTTATCACCGTGTTACTTTCCCTGGGCGCGATGCAGCTCATCTCCGCAGGCGTCTTTATTGGCGCACTCAACAACGATAAGCAAAATTTTAACGTGTCTCAGCTTTCCAGCCAGAACGTGGCCGAGTTTACCGATGCGTGGATTAGCCTGAACCAGGCGCGCGTCACGCTCAACCGGGGCATGCTGCGTCTGCAGGGCACGATGGCCAGCGAGGTGAACGGCGGGCAGCTAACAGCGCTGGTAAGCACGGCAAATCGACTGCTGGCAGAAGCGAAAGAGCATTACGATAAATACTATGCGTTGCCGGAAACGCCGGGTCTGGATGAACATCTGGCTGATCGACTGGAAGAGCAGTACGGCATTTATTCGACCACGCTTGCCAAAATGAACGCGCTGCTGGCGGAAGGCAAACTGGAAGAGATGTTCAAACAGAATGCTGAACAAAAGCAGACGGCAATGCAGGGTGTGTATCAGGAATGGCGTGCGGCACAATCCGCGCTGGCAAATGCGGGCGTGCAGGATAACGAGAATGACTACCAGAAAATTATCTGGTTGCTGTCTGCCGTCATGCTGATTGTGGTCACGGTGATTGTCGTTAGCTGGATAGCCATGCAGCGCGTACTGTTGAAGCCACTGCGCGAGGTGATGGAACATATTCGCCATATTGCCGCGGGTGACCTGACCCACAGCATCAGTGCTGACGGCAGCAATGAAATGGCGCTGCTGGCACGTAACGTCCGCGATATGCAGCAGTCGCTGGCGAACACGGTTAGCGTGGTGCGTGACGGGGCCGATACGATTTACACCGGGGCGGGTGAAATCGCCGCGGGCAGCAACGATCTCTCCTCGCGTACCGAACAGCAGGCCGCATCGCTGGAGGAAACGGCAGCCAGCATGGAACAGCTCACCGCTACCGTGAGACAGAATGCGGATAATGCACGACAGGCGACTAGCCTTGCAAAAAATGCCTCGCAGACGGCGCAAAAAGGCGGCACGGTGGTTGATGGCGTGGTGCGTACCATGGATGAAATTGCCACCAGTTCCAGCAAAATCGCGCAAATTACCACTGTTATTGACGGTATTGCCTTCCAGACCAATATTCTGGCGCTGAACGCGGCGGTAGAAGCCGCACGGGCCGGTGAACAGGGGCGTGGTTTTGCGGTAGTAGCAGGAGAAGTGCGCACTCTGGCGCAGCGCAGCGCGCAGGCGGCTAAAGAGATTAAGGCCCTGATTGATGATTCTGGTCATCGGGTCAACGCCGGTACCGCACTGGTGCATGAGGCGGGTGAAACAATGGCGGAGATCGTCAGCGCCGTCACCCGCGTGACCGATATCATGGGTGAGATTGCTTCGGCCTCTGATGAGCAGAGTCGGGGAATCGATCAGGTTGGTCAGGCCGTTGCCGAGATGGATCGCGTGACGCAGCAAAACGCCTCGCTGGTGGAAGAATCCGCGTCAGCGGCGGCGGCGCTCGAAGAACAGGCGGCACGCCTGAATCAGACCGTTGCGGTATTTAAAGTGTCGCGCCGAATGGCGGCGTAAACGCCTTATCCGGCCTATTATCTCGTAGGCCGGATAAGCGCAGCGCCATTCGGCACATTATGATTGTGGAACCACGACGACGCTCGGTTTCTCCGGCTTGGCTCTGACGGCCACCACCACACCGATAACCAATAACGCGATGCCGCTAATCGTCAGCGCCGACGGCATTTCATGGCGCAAGATAAAGGTATACAGCAGTCCCGCCAGCGTCTCGAATACAATCAACGGCCCGAGGATCACCGTTGGCAGCTTTTGGCTGGCGATGTTCCAGCACAATGCCCCCACCCACGAACACAGCACCGCAATGGCGACCATCAGGCCGATAAATACGCCTGGACGCGGGCCGAAGGGCAGGGAGAAGTCCGGCGTTTGCCCGTTCAGCCACAGGCAGGCCGCAATGTAACCGAGCAGAGAAACGGGCAGCGTCACCAGTGCCTGGGCGGTGGCCCACATCATCGGATGCTTATCGGGGTTTTCACGCAACCAGCGGGCATTACGCAGCGCATACCATGCCCAGCACACCACGGAAACCAGTGCCAGGGCGATACCCGACCCGTAGCGGCAGCCGCTAAAATCAGGTAACCCCTGATTCAACTCAGAAATATTCACGCACAGCAGGCCAATGCCGATCAGCACCAGCGCCGGGGCCAAACGCCACCAGGATAATTTACCGTCACGCTGGCTATAGAGCAGATTGGCGAAGACCGGGATCACTACCGGTAACGTGCCGATGATCATCGTCGAGACCGGCGCACCGGTGCGCTGAATGGCGCTGGCCAGACAAACATAATAAATCAGGTTGCCCATCATCGTCAGAGCCAGCGCGGTTCTCCAATCCTTGCGCGATAGCTGACGCAGACGTCCGCGACCCAGCCAGGCCAGCGGCAGGGCAATCAGCCCCAGCGCCAGGTAGCGTCCCATCGACTGTAATACTGCCGGGTATTCCGGCACGATCAACGGCCCGACAAAAATCAGCCCCCACATCAACCCCGCCAGCAGGGCGTACAACACACCGCTAATCATTTTGACATCCACATCATTGAACATTGCGCCGAGTGTAGGCAGGGAAAACGCCGCTGTATTGTATGAGATTGCGCATTAGCGCGAATAAACCTGCTTCTGATAACGCACAGGCGTAATACCGTAGCGATGGGTAAACGCGCGGGTGAGGTGCGACTGGTCGGTCAGGCCGGTTACCGCAGCAACGTCGGCGGCGGGCATACCGCGCGTGAGAAAGTCTTTGGCTCGCCACAGGCGAACAGCCATGAGCATCTGATGCGGGGTGACGTGAAAGTGCAGTTTGAACTGGCGCTGAAAATGCCAGGGGCTGAGCGCAGCCACGCGAGCCAGTTCGTCGAGCGTAACCGGGTGCATGTAGTTATCATGCAGATATTCGCGCACGCGATCAAAGCGATGCGAGCCTTCCTGCGACACCGGCGCATGACGAGCCAGTGGCTGGAAGGTGTCGATCAGATCGAGCAGCAATCCTTTTTGTGCCAGCGGATCCTCGGTGTTCCACATCCCGTGGATCAGCGAACAGATCTGGCGTGAACGGTGGGGATCGTGGCGCGTCACATCATGGAACCACCAGTGGCGGATCCCAGTGACCTCTTGCAGAAGAGAGGGCTCGAGATAAATCATCCGGTAGCGCCAGCCGTCGGCGGTTTCAGCCTCGCCGGTGTGCAGCTCATCGGGATTCATGGTCACGACGGAATGGGCCGGTGCCACGTACTGGGTGCCACGATAGCGAAAACGCTCGGCGCCGGCTTCGATCGCGCCAATGCCAAACGCTTCGTGGGTATGAGGCTCAAACGCGTAACGCGAGATATGCGCATGATACAGCTCAACGCCCGGTATCTGCGCCAGATGGCGAAAACGGGCGCTGTCTTTCTCATCAATAAACTGCTCAGGTACACCCTGCACGTTATCTCTCCCCACACATCGTCTTATCATTATCAGAGAGGATGCGCGGGGATGCCACCGTAATTAACCAAATTTTAACAGTTATACGATGCCGCTGACGCTCTCCGCCAGCGATGTGGTCGGGCGTTTAATCAGTGTGCTCAGCGTATGGCTGTCGTCAAACAGCCCGCCTTTTGAGGCACCGATATCAGAGTCGGCCAACATTTCTGCCAGTCCGGCAGGCAGGCCAAACCCTTTCAGCGCGGCGGCAAAATCGGCCTCGCTAAGGTTCTGATACACCACTTTTTTGCCGCTCTGTTGAGCCAGTTCGGCGGCCAACTGGCTCAGCGTCCAGCCTTCATCTCCCGCCAGCTCGTAGATTTTCCCGGCATGGCCTTCTTCACTGATGACGCGCGCGGCGGCAGCAGCGTAGTCCGCGCGGGTGGCGGCGGCGATTTTGCCGTCTCCGGCGGCACCAATAAACACGCCGTGCTCGAGGGCTGCGGGGGCGCTGGCGAGATAGTTTTCGCTGTACCAGCCGTTACGCAGCAGCGCGTAATCGAGGCCGGATTCTGCCAGCATCTTCTCGGTTGCCACGTGTTCATCTGCCAGCCCCAGCGGGGAGGTATCGGCATGCAGCAGGCTGGTGTAGGCGATGAATTTCACACGTGCAGATTTCGCCGCATTGATCACGTTGCGGTGCTGTGGGGTACGCTGTCCGACTTCGCTTGAGGAGATCAGCAGCAGTTTGTCGATGCCTTGCAACGCGGTGGTAAAGGCGGCTTCGTCGGTGTAATCCGCCTGGCGGACGGTAATACCCTGCAGGCTGAGGGTAGCGGCTTTAGCTGGGTTACGCACAATCGCCACAATCTGGCTGGCGGGAACGGTTTTCAGCAGGTTTTCAATAACGTGTTGGCCCAGTTGGCCAGTGGCGCCGGTAATCGCAATCATGAGGAACTCCAGGTTTTTGTCTTGTGTTGACTCACGCTAACACCTAAACTTACTTTTAGTAAGTACGCACAAAAAGGTAAGTATGAAAATGACAGATTCGACGCTTTCTCAGCAACTGCGCGACGGCAACTTATTTGCTGAACAGTGTCCTTCCCGCGAGGTGTTAAAACACGTTACCAGCCGTTGGGGAGTATTGATTCTGGTGGCGCTGCGCGACGGCACGCACCGTTTTAGCGATCTGCGCCGTAAGATGGGCGGTGTCAGTGAAAAGATGCTGGCGCAATCCTTACAGGCGCTGGAGCAGGACGGGTTTATCAATCGGGTGTCGTATCCGGTGGTACCGCCGCACGTGGAATACAGTCTGACGCCGTTGGGTGAGCAGGTGAGTGATAAAGTCGCCGCACTGGCGGACTGGATAGAAATGAATTTACCGCAGGTTTTGGCGCAGCGGATCCCGGGGTGAACGATGTGCCGGATGGCGCTGCGCTTATCCGGCCTACAAGTCGGCTTCATGCGTAGGCCGGATAAGACGCTATTGCGTCGCATCCGGCACTAAAATTACTTACTCAAATCCAGCTGATAAATCGCAAAACCGATATCGTCGGTGGCGACTTTTTGCAGCGGATACTGTCCTTTTTCTTTGATAAACGCGGCGGCTTTATCGGACGGCGAGGTTTCAAAACGAATATCCAGCTTCGTCTCGCTGTGGATCGGCGCCAGACGCCAGTTATTATCCGCCGCCGGGTGAATTTCACCGGCACGCTTCGTCTCGGCCCCTATCCATGCGGCCAGCACCGAGCGGTTTTCATCCGGTGAGGCAAAGGCGATATGGCTGTCGCCGGTACCAGCAAACTTACCGCCGTAGGCGCGATAGTTATTGGTTGCTACCAGGAAGGTAGCGTCCGGGTCGATAGGTTTACCGTTAAAGGTCAGATGCTTAATACGCTCTGCCTGCGGGTTGATCGTCTGGCATTCGCCGTCGTAGCGGGCGGGTTGTGACACATCAATCTGATAGTCTACGCCGTCGATCACGTCGAAGTTATAGGTACGAAAGCCATCCCAGTTGATCAGCGACTGCGGTTTGCTGCTGTGAATATCAATCTGATTAAACTGTCCTGCGGAACATTCCAGCCACTCTTTCACCTCTTTACCGCTGGCTTTTACCACTACCAGCGTGTTGGGATAGAGGTACAGATCGGCGGCGTTGCGGAAGGTGAGCTGGCCTTTTTCCACCTCAACAAAGCTGGCCGGATCGTTCTTACGGCCGCCCACTTTAAACGGTGCGGCGGCGGAAAGTACCGGCAGTTTCGCCAGATCCGGATCGCCCTGAATAAAGCGTTCAACGTAAGCTTTTTGCGCGTTGTTCACCACCTGCACGGTTGGATCGTCCTGCACCAGTGCCAGATAGCTGTACATGTTATCGGCCGATTTACCGATTGGTTTGCTGACGAATTCGCGCGTGGCGTCGTGGTCGGCTTTCAGGATCTCAACGATTTTTGTGTCTTCAGCGGCCAGGGATTTTTTTGCCGCCGCATCATAAATCGGGCGGGCTTCAGCTTTCGCCTGGGTGACCTGCCATTTCCCGCTGTCGTTATTCAGCACCAAATCCACCACGCCCAGATGATCGCCCCACATGCCTGGCATTACTGCCGGAACGCCGTTCAGGGTACCTTTAGCGATATCTGCGCCTTTGATGTTGGCAAAGTCTTTCCCCGGGAACACGGCGTGAGCATGACCAAACATGATGGCATCAACACCCGGTACTTCGCTGAGGTAATAAACCGAGTTCTCCGCCATAGCCTGATACGGGTCGGCAGAAAGGCCCGAGTGAGCCACCACGACGACCACATCCGCGCCCTTGGCCCGCATTTCCGGTACGTATTGACGTGCGGTTTCGGTGATGTCATTCACTGTCACTTTGCCGCTGAGATTGGCTTTATCCCAGGTCATGATTTGCGGTGGCACAAAACCGATGTAGCCAATTTTCAGCGTCTGCTTGTGACCCTCTTTGTCGACCACCTCGGTGTCTTTAATCAAATAGGGGGTAAAAAGCGGTTTTTTGGTTTTAACGTCGATGATATTGGCGTTAACGTAAGGGAACTTCGCGCCTGCGAGCGCCTTATGCAGATAGTCCAGACCGTAGTTAAATTCATGGTTGCCGAGGTTGCCGACCGCGTAATCCAGCGTATTCAGCGCTTTATAAACCGGGTGCGTTTCGCCGGCTTTCAGCCCTTTCGCCGCCATGTAATCCCCGAGCGGGCTGCCCTGAATCAGATCGCCGTTATCGACCAGTACGCTGTTTTTGACTTCATTTCTGGCGGCATTGATCAGACTTGCCGTACGTACCAGACCGAATTTTTCCGTTGGCGTATCTTTGTAATAATCGAAATCCATCATATTGCTATGCAAATCAGTGGTTTCCATTATGCGCAGATCGACGGTTGAGGCATTCACGCTGGCCGCTATCAGCGTGGCCAGAAGCGTTGCACTAAACTTAATCATCAGAGGGCATCCTTTTTAGAACCAGGCCACAAAAGAAAATGTATATACAGCTTATTGCTTACAGAAGTGTGAATCATGCCATGAATAGAGCGTTTAAAACCGCAGGCGCTATCACAGTTGGCGGATCCTCTGACGATCGGGTATAAGTAAAACAACGAGTTAACACCGCTGCTATAAATGAGGTGGAGAATGCTAGAACATGTATGCCAGCTTGCACGGAACGCGGGCGATGCCATTATGCAGGTCTACGATGGAATCAAACCGATAGAAATCACCAGCAAGCAGGATGATTCTCCGGTCACGGCGGCGGATATTGCCGCGCACACGGTGATCCTTGCAGGATTACAGGCGCTGACGCCGGATATTCCGGTGTTGTCAGAAGAGGACCCGCCGGGCTGGGATATCCGCCAGCACTGGCAGCGTTACTGGCTGGTTGATCCGTTGGATGGTACCAAGGAGTTCATCAAACGTAACGGTGAATTTACCGTTAATATCGCGCTGATCGAGAAAGGAAAACCGGTACTGGGCGTGGTATATGCCCCGGTAATGAAGGTGATGTACAGCGCGGCCGAAGGTAAAGCCTGGAAAGAAGAGTGCGGCGTGCACAAACAAATCCAGGTGCGCGACGCGCGTCCACCGCTGGTGGTGATAAGCCGTTCGCATGCCGACAACGAGCTAAAAGAGTATCTGCAACAGCTCGGTGAGCACCAGACCACGTCGATTGGCTCATCGCTGAAGTTCTGCCTGGTGGCAGAAGGGCAGGCACAGCTGTACCCGCGTTTTGGGCCGACCAACGTCTGGGACACCGCAGCAGGCCACGCCGTTGCCGCGGCAGCCGGAGCGCACGTTCACGACTGGCAGGGTAAACCGTTGGATTACACCCCGCGTGAATCGTTCCTTAACCCCGGCTTCCGGGTCTCTATTTACTGAGCAATTTGTGCAGCAGGGCGATAACCTGCTGCACCTCTTCTTGCGTTAACGCCCCGTCTTTCGCCCACTGAACGCGACCGTCTTTGTCGAGGACCGCGATGGCTGAGCTCTCTTCGTCCAGTTGCCAGGTTTTACGCGCGATGCCGTTGCTGTCGACAATAAACTGTGACCACGGGTAAAGCTTCTTGTTGCTCTCAAGGCTGCTGCGTACAAACATGCCGGAGCCGGGAATGGCATCATCCGTGTTAACGATGGTGGTGGTCTGATACTTATCGTGTGGCAGATTCGCCGCTTTGATGGCCTCAATCAATGTGGCGTTTTTCTCTTTTGCCGAGGTGCGTCCGGCGATGTGTTGCACAATGCGAACTTTCCCCGGCAACTGCGCGCTATTCCAGCTTTTGTAGCTAAACTTATCGTTATCAAGAATCAGTTCGCCGCGATCGGCGATCCCGACCGGCGGCACGCGCTGGTTGGTTTCAAATTTATGGGCAGAGGCCATCATCGGCAGCAACAGGCACGACAGTGCCAGCAGTTTTTGTAAGGTCATGGTGTTTCCTTCTTTCTTATTTTGCAGGTGATCCGACCACTTGGGTGTGGAGTTTAAGCATATGTGCGATTGATGCTTTTTCCCGCAAGCGCAATGCCAGTTTGCGGACGAGCGCACAAATCCTGTGAAAAATGAAGGCTTATACTGAGGACAGCGAAACGTTGAAAAGATAATTCTGAATAATTGTAACCTGAAGGTAAATAAACTTATACACGCTGGAAACAACGTAGAGATAGTCTATAGTCATATGGCATTAAAATTTGCGCCTGAGGATTGTCGGACCGATTGTGGTACCGCAAAGGCGTAATGCTCAGCAGGAGACAACAATGAAAATTTTCCAACGGTACAACCCGCTGCAGGTGGCGAAGTACGTGAAGATCCTGTTTCGTGGACGGTTATATATCAAGGACGTAGGCGCTTTTGAATTTGATAAGGGTAAGATTCTTATCCCAAAAGTGAAGGACAAACTGCATTTTTCTGTTATGTCCGAAGTTAACCGTCAGGTCTTGCGTCTGCAAACTGAGATGGCTTGATCAAAGTGCTATGCGGTAGTTTACGTAGTCTATAAAAAAACGGCTCCTGTAACAGGAGCCGTTGATGTTTTCAGGTCGGCAAACTTATGCCGCGCCGTCTTCTTTCGCATCCGGCAGCTTTGGCACCAAAACGGTGGGTTTGCTGTCCAGACGCGTCACCAGCAGCTGATCGATCTTGTAGTTATCGATGTCCACCACTTCGAATTTATAGCCTGAGTACTTCACTGAGTCGGTACGTTTCGGGATTTTACGCAGCATAAACATCATAAAACCACCGATGGTTTCATAGTTGCCGGACTGCGGAAACTCGTCGATATCCAGTACGCGCATCACGTCATCAATGGGCGTACCGCCGTCGATAAGCCAGGAGTTCTCGTCACGCGCCACAATCTGTTCTTCCAGGCCCTGACCGACTAAGTCACCCATCAGCGTGGTCATCACGTCGTTCAGTGTGATAATGCCCACCACCAGCGCGTACTCGTTCATGATAACGGCAAAGTCTTCGCCTGCGGCTTTAAAGCTTTCCAGCGCCTCAGACAGCGTCAGGGTATCCGGGACGATCAGCGTATTGCGGATCTGCACGCCGCTGTTCAGCGCCATGCTTTGGTTGGCCAGCACGCGATTCAGCAGATCTTTGGAGTCCACGTAGCCGATGATGTGATCGATATCTTCGTTACACACCAGAAACTTGGAATGTGGATGTTCCGCCACTTTGTTCTTCAGGCTCTGCTCATCTTCGTGCAGATCGAACCAGATGACGTTCTCACGTGAGGTCATGGATGACGGTACGGTACGGGATTCCAGTTCGAACACGTTTTCGATCAGCTCATGCTCCTGCTTACGCAAGACACCCGCCAGCGCACCGGCTTCAAATACGGCATAGATATCATCGGAGGTGATGTCATCTTTACGCACCATTGGGATCTTGAACAGCCGGAAAATACTGTTTGCCAGCCCATTGAAGAACCACACCAGCGGACGGAACACCATTAAACAGAAGCGCATCGGGTTGATGATGCGCAAAGCCACAGTTTCTGGCGCAATCATACCGATGCGTTTCGGGGTTAAATCCGCGAACAGGATGAACAGACCCGTTACTAGCGAGAACGACAAAATAAAGCTCAGTTGTTCGGACAGTTCTGGAGCAAAGTACTTTGAGAAAAGGCCGTAAAAGACCGGGGAAAATGCCGCATCACCCACGATACCGCCAAGAATGGCGACGGCGTTAAGGCCAATTTGCACCACCGTGAAGAACATGCCGGGGTTTTCCTGCATCTTCATTACGCGTTGCGCATTAATGTTGCCTTCATCGGCAAGCAGCTTAAGTTTAATTTTGCGTGATGCGGCAAGCGAGATCTCGGATATCGAGAAAAACGCACTCACGGCGATCAGGCAGAGAATGACTAAAATACTGTTTAACATATCTTATCCAGCCGTTAAGGCCAGATCCTCGGAAGGGAAATGGATAAATCCGTATGAATCTATATTGAATTCAAACTAAAGACCGGCTCGTGGAAGTGAGCCGGTAAATTCAGAAGCTAGTATAGCGTAAGGTACTGTAAAGTCGCCAGAGGGGGATTATTGCGGCTTATCCAACGGCGTTAATCCGGCGTACGGTCTGCATCTCTTGTTCGCAATAGGGTGAACCGTCTGGCTTCAGGACATCATGAAACCATAGCTGTGCGGTCTTGTCGTTGAGCTCGATATCCGGCCACGGTAGCCAGGTTTGCGTTTTGCCCTGCACCAGCCCCCAGTGATAGCTGGAAACGCGCTGCGCGTTAAACAGCGGCAGCTGTTCTTCTATTCGGCTACCAACGTGGCGGGCCAGCCATTCGGTACAGAAAACCGGTCTGCCAAACTCAGCGAGCTGTGACAAAAGAGACAGTTGGCCTGGGGTATCAACATACGCATGGTAGCTAATGACATCTGAAAGTCGCAGTGCGGCAACATCTATCGGATGGGTAAAGGCGTTCCCGCATGCTGCGCGATCGTCAATATGCCAGGCGGCGACGGTTAGGGGCTGAGACGGCGACTCCTGTCGCGCCCAGCTAAACAGGTGGGTTAGCAGGGTCAAGGCGTAAATTTCCAGCCGGTCGTCGTAACGGGCAAATTCACCTGTGCTACAGAAAATCCCGCCATTGCCGGGCTCATTGTAGAGATCCCAGACGCAGATGCGCGAGTCATGACGATAGTATCGAATGATATCGCGAACGTAGGCTTCAATGTGTGGCCAGCAGGTTCTGTCCATTACGCAGGCCCGTCCCGGACTGCCCGCCGCCTGGCTATTATGCACGCCGGGAACCGGGGCTTTTTGCAGGCCGATAAACGGTTCATCGCCGGAAAACGCGCAGTCGTCGAGCAGCGTCAACATCACCTTGATACCGTGGGCGTGTGCAATGCTTAGAAAGGTGTCGATACGGCCAATCAGGCCATCGCGGTCATGCTGCCAGACGGTAAACGGTAAGTTCGTTCGCAGCTGGTTATAGCCGTACTGGCTGGCCCAGCGAAGTTCCTGTTCGATGGTGTGGATATCGAAACTCTCGGCTTGCCACATGTCGAGCCAGTTGACCGCTGTACGTGGTAAATAGTTAAAACCACAGCCCCAGGGTTGCTGCTGATGCCAGCGCTGTGCCTGCGTTTTGCTCCAGGGTTTATACATGATGCGCTCCTTATTCTGCTTCTGAAAGACTGACGCGCCCCGTGGCCCGCTGCGTTGCACTGCCACCCCAGACTTCATCGTACTCGTAGCCGGTGAGCTGCTTTATCACCACCCGTGTTTCCTCATCGCAGTCGCGATAGTTGCCTCCCAGCTTGCGGCGGGCTATCTCTTTGAGCAGCAATTTATGCGTCTCACGCGTGAGCTTGAATTTGTAGGTGGTGTAGAAACTGACGGCCAGCAGCGCGGTGGTAGCAAAGATCATCAAGCCGATAATGGCGTGCAGCGCCATTGCAGGCTGGGCGCCGCTGCCTTTCACAAAACCCGACTCCTCCAGCACCATGCCGATCAGCAGGATAGCGATAGCCACGGTACTCTTGCGGGTGAGTACCATTACGCCCGCAAAAATGCCTTCGCGCCGCTGTTGGGTCACCATCTCGTCGATATCGGGGATAAAACTGTAAATATTCCACGGAATATAATAGAGACCCGAGCGCGCCATGCCGAGCAGAATAAAGACGGCGGAGAACAACACGTTGGAGACCTGAGTTTGGGTGTAATAGATAATAAATAAAAATGCCAGCACCGCAAATATACAGCTATAAGAGAGTCGCAGCGCCGCGGACGGCGTAATATTGAGTTTATTCAGTAATAGCATAAAACCATAGGTGCCAAACACCGACGCAAACGCGGCAATGCTTAACCAGCCGGAAACCGATGCAGCATCCTGATTCAAACAATAGATAACGTAAAAGGTAAATACTGAACCGAATACATCCATCGCGGTGAAAGAGAAAATATAAATAATAATATGCAAACGAAAGGCGCGAATTTTGAACGAGGAGAAGAGATCGAGTACCAGGTACTTCAGATGATTGAACAATCCGCTACTGCGCTGAAGGTCCGTTTTAAATGTCTCCTCTTGCACATCTTTGGCCTCCCATGTGCAGCGCCAGGTAATAAACACGGCGATACAGAAAACGACGGAAAAGATAATCCCGGTCAGGGTGTAGGTAAACGGATTATCTTTGCCCGTAAACTGCATGAGAATGCCGGGAACTGAGACGGCCAGAAAGCCGCCGAGCTGCGAGCAGATCATGCGCACGCCGGAAAGGCGGCTGCGCTCTTCGTAACGGTTAGTCATCTCTGCTGCCAGGGTTTCCCACGGTACCAGTACCATGGCCGACAGCAATTCAATCGACAAATAGGTTCCCAGGTAATACCAGTAACCCATATCGGTCAGCCACAGCAGGGCATAGAGAAACATGAGCGGCGAACTGAGTAATAAAAAGAAGCGGCGACGGCCAAATTTCCGCCCAAGCCAGGTATTGCCAAAATTATCGGTGACGTAGCCCATAATCGGGCTGAGTAAAGCATCAATCACGCGGGCAATAGCAAATATGGAACCTGCCTCCAGGACGCTTAAACCGCAATAGGTAGTGTAAAAAAATAACAGCCAGGTGCCGATAATAGCGAAAGCCCCGCCGCCAAATAAATCAGTGATGCCGTAGCCAATTGCCACGCCATAACCGACTCTGCGTTCAGTTGGTTTAACCATAATTATTTTTCCAGTGTATATATACGTCATCCTTCAAGCAGCCTCTTTGTTGGCTACGCCTGCTCACCCCAGTCACTTACTTATGTAAGCGCCTGGGCGTTACCAGACTTGCTGCCTTGATGCATCTTGAATGATTTTGTGTATAGGGTATCTGTATGCCGGTATTACCCGGCTTATTTATTTACTTATGGAATGCTTAATGAATTTTAATTATTAATATTTATCCATTGTCGCGTCAGAGATGAACGATAAATAGCGTCCACCATCAACAGCGATTTTTGGGCTTGATGGATATCGATATATTCTGTCTGACCGCGATGGGTAATAGCATGATAGAACTGGCGAATGGCCAGTTGGTGACCAAGACCCCAGTAGCTTTTGGCGCTGCCGTCTGGTGAACCATCGCTTTCCAGCTTCAGGCGCTGGTCCTTTGTGACGCGCCATAGCGCGTTGTCAGTTAGCTGAAGCATGCCGTTTTCACAGTGGATCTCCAGCAGCAGCGGCGAATCGAGCGTATTGCAGTTGCTGGCGTAAAACAGGCCACGTGCACCGTTGGCAAAATGCAGCGTTGCCATCGCGCTGTCTTCTGCTTCCGTCACCGCTGCCAGTTCGCTGCTATCCACCACGCCTTTTAAGCGTGTGACGCCCCCGGCGAACCACTGCATCAGATCGAGAGTATGAATGGCCTGATTAATCAGCAAACTGCCGCCTTCGCGGGCAAAACGCCCGCGCCACGGACTGTCGCTGTAGTACGCCCCGGAGCGTGACCAGGTCAGCACGGCTTTCATGCTGAGCATTTTGCCAAGCGTATTTTTCGCCAGTTCATCGCGTATGCGTAGGCTGGTGGGATTCAGTCGGTTTTGGTAACACACGCCCAGCAGTCCCGGCGCCGAGGCTGCGGCGTCAGCGATGTCGGCAACTTCCCCTCCATTCATGCCTACCGGTTTTTCGCAAAACACATGCTTCCCGGCAGCAAGGGCGGCGAGAATCATATTTTTATGCTCAAAATGCGGCGTACAGATATGCACGACGTCAATGTCGTTATCCAGCAGCATTTCCCGGTAATTGGGATAAAAGCGGCAGTTGTAGGCCATCGCCTGCTGTAGCCCGTTGACGCTGTCGGTGTCGACCAGCGCGCGTAGCGTCACCCCCGGCAAGAGCCGTAGGGCGTTGACGTGACTACGGTGGATGGCACCGGCACCAATAATGGCGGCATTTAACATTTTCATGCTGCCCCCATTATGCATGCGCATTGGCGAGCATTTGCGCCTTCACGCACAGCTCGGCGGCTTTAAACGCATGGGCCTGGGTCATGGCGTTTTCGGTACGGTTCAGGCAGTCGAGAATAAACTCGCCGAAGAACGGGAACCCTACCTTACCGGCGACCGGATAGCGGAATTCCCCCTCTTTATTAACCAGATACACCACATCCTGTTCACCTTGGGTAATATCGACATACTTGCGGATCTCGATATAGCCCTCGGTGCCCAGCAGCGTCAGGCGTCCGTCCCCCCAGGTGCTGAGGCCGTCCGGCGTGAACCAGTCGCAGCGGAAATAGCCCGTTGCGCCGTTCTCGCCCGCCAGCATCGCATCGCCAAAGTCTTCAAACTGTGGATACTGCGGATGATTGACGTTGCGCACCTGGCTTGCGACCACACGCGCCTCGAGGTTGTCGGTGTAAAACAGGAACTGCTCAATCTGATGGCTGCCGATATCACACAGAATGCCGCCGAAATAGCGTCGATCGTAGAACCAGTCCGGACGTCCGCTGCCTTCACGATGCGGGCCGGTGCCCAGGGTCTGGATCACCCGGCCTATTGCCCCCCGCTTGACCAGATCGCCCGCAAAAACTGCGCTTTCAACGTGCAGGCGCTCGCTGTAGTAAACCGCGTACTTGCGCCCGGTCCTGGCCACCATGGCTTTGGCGTCTTCCAGCTGTTCGAGAGTAGTCAGCGGTGCTTTGTCGGTGAAATAATCTTTACCCGCCGCCATCACCTTTAGTCCCAGCGGGCAGCGTTCAGAGGGGATTGCCGCCCCGGCGACCAGTCTGACATCGCGGTCGTTGAGAATAGTCTCCAGTGAGTCAGCCACCTGCGCCTGCGGGTACTGTTGCAGGAATTTCTCCACTTTCGCCGGGTCCGGGTCGTACACCCACTTCAGGGTGGCTCCGGCTTCGATCAGCCCGTTGCACATCCCGTAGATATGACCGTGGTCGAGCGTGGCAGCGGCAATCACAAACTCACCAGGTTTTACCACCGGCTGCGGTTTGCCGGTCGGGGCGTAGTTCATTCCATCTGTCTTGTTCATTACTCTGCTCCTGAATCTAAGTCTTTACCCAGAGGGATAGCACCGACTTCCGTGAAATTGCTCACGGAGGTGGATTTCTCATAAAAATGCGGGGCTTTTGCCATCAGGCCGCCGGTACGATAAAAATCGTCGTGGCTGGGGATGGGCAGCGTTACCACCGTGCGGGTAATGGCGGATTTGTAGATAGCGGTAATCAGCTCCAGCGAACGTTTACCCTGTTCCCCGTCGACCAGTGGGGGCGTCTGTTGTTCGATGGCGCTGAGCAGGTTGTCGATTTGTCCGCTATGCAGCGTCCATTGAAGCGCAGGCGTGGCATGAAACAGCGCGTCCAGTTGCTCTTCCAGTTCGCGATGATTGTCCGCTTGTGGAAAGCCGTTATCCGCCGACTGGCTGGCATACACCTTCCACGGGGCGGAGATCCGCGCCTTTTCGCCCTGAATAACGATTTTCTGATCTTCACCATGATGCACAACGGATGCGGTGAGCTGAGCCAGCGCCCCGTCTGAATATTTGAAAATGGCCGCACTGAGATCTTCCACTTCCGCGTTGTCATGGGCGACATTGCTCATCATCGCTACCACTTCGCTCGGGAAGCCGAGCATCCACTGAATTGCATCGATGTGGTGTACCGCATGATTCAGCGTGCAGCCGCCGCCTTCTTTCTGCCAGGTGCCGCGCCACCACAGATCGTAATAGCAATGCCCGCGCCACCAGAACGAGTCCACCTGTGCGTGGCAAATTTTGCCCGCAAGGCCGGAATCAACGGCGGCTTTTAAGCGCCAGAAGGCATCGGTAAAGCGGTTTTGTGCGATGACCGATAACATTTTTCCGCTGGCTTTCTGCGCGGCAATCATCGCATCACACTCTGCGAGCGAGGCGGCCATCGGTTTTTCGCACAGCACGTGTTTGCCCGCGTGCAGAGCATCAATGCTGATGTCGGCGTGGACGTACGGCGGAGTACAGACGTCGACAACGTCCACATTAATACCCGCGTCCAGCATGGCCTGATGGCTGTTGTAGACCCGTGCTTCGCTTAGGCCGTAGCGCGTTTTCTTCTCTTCGGCTTTTTCCGGCCAGATGTCGACCAGCGCGACGATCCGGCAGCGATCCGCAAACTGTAAATAGCTTTGAATGTGGTTATGGGAGATGTTTCCGGTGCCGACAATGGCAATATTCAGCATGGTCATCCCCTTAACGCTGCCAGCTTGCGGAGGCGTCCAGCGTGCGGCTGGCGGTGGTTTTCTCGACCGATGAGTCGATACGCGCCTGCAACAACCGGGCGTAGCGCTGCTCGTCAATTGGCAGCTCAACCCAGTCATCGGTCCAGGTGGAGAGGTGCATGGCGTTGGACAGCGTCAGGCCGCGAATGCCTTCCAGACCAGGGGCGATGAGCGGTTCGCCGTGCAGGACCGCGGCGGTGAAATTGGCGGTGATGACATGATGCTCACTGCATTCTGGTGCGGTAGGGATAGTCACTTCCCAGCACTCCGGCTCGCCAAAGCCGTTTTGCCAGCGGGCGTTGAAGTCGGTTTCGGATTCACGCAGTCGCCAGAAGCGCAGGCGGCCTTCTTCCACCACCACTTTTCCGCGATCGCCGACGATCTCGAGGCGGTTGGTGCCGGGGGTTTCGGCGACGGTGGTGATGAACACGCCGGTTGCACCGTTGGCGTATTCCGCGTAGGCGGTGACCTCATCTTCTACTTCAATCTGGCGGTGTTTGCCAAACTGGCAAAACGCGCGCAAGCGTATGGGCATACCGACCAGCCATTGCCACAAATCAAGCTGGTGCGGGTCCTGATTGAGCAGCACGCCGCCGCCTTCGCCTTTCCATGTCGCGCGCCAGCCGCCGGAGTTGTAGTAACTCTGTGAGCGATACCAGTTGGTGATTATCCAGTTGGAGCGGCGCAATTCGCCCAGCTCGCCGCTGTCGATCAGATCTTTTACTTTCTGATACAGCGGGTTCGGGCGCTGGTTGTACATCATGCCGAACACCACATCGCATTCACGGGCGCAGGTGTTCATCTCGTGGACCTGCGCGGTACAGACCCCGGCAGGTTTTTCGCACAACGTATGAATGCCAAGACGCATCGCCATCATCGATAAACCCGGATGCGCATAGTGCGGCGTAGCGACGATAACCGCGTCGACAAGCCCACTGTTCAGCATCTCCTCAGCGCTGATAAACAGTGCAACCGCATCGCTTACTAACTGGCGAATAGCGGCATGCTTGTCGGCGTTATTATCGCAGACCGCCGTCAGGCAGGCGTCCTTTACGGTCCCAGCCAGCAGATAGCGGGCGTGGACGGTGCCAATATTTCCCACGCCAATAATGCCAAAGCGTAATTTTTTCATGTCAGGCCTTTTCATCAGAAATAAGGGATAAGCGGACCATAAGAAACGCCTGGAATATCGACAATGTGATTTTGTGAGAGCGGTTGCAGGATGAGGAAGAAGTTCGCACAGATATTGAAAAAGTGTTTTAGAGTCAATGAACTAGGTTTGCAAAAACTTGCAAAGATAGATTGCGAGCGAGGTCACAGAATGTCAGGCAAGCTAAAAATGGATGAAATCGCTGCCTTAACCGGGTTCTCCGTGAGTACCGTGTCGAGGGTACTGAGCGGGAAGTCTTGTACCAGCGATAAAGCTCGGGAAGCCATCGTGAAATGCGCGCGCCAGCTAGGGGTGCTTGATACGCTGGCCTGCGGGCGGCTGCTGATCAACGGGATTGCGGTCTTCGCTCCACAGCGCACATTCATTGCGCAGGGCGATGTGTTTTACCTCGAAGTGACGCGCGGCATTGCTGAAGCTATTGCGCCGCATGATGTCTATCTGAGCTACTGCGGGTTAGATGAGCAGCGAGCCGACATCAAGCTCTTTCTGCAAAAGGCCAACAGCAAGAATATCAACGCCATTATTCTCATCGGCATTGATGACCCCACCGTGCATAAGCTGGCGCAGTCGCTGGGAAAACCCTGCGTGCTGATCAACTCACAGGATAAAGAAGGGGTATTGGACGCGGTCTCGCCCGATCACCGATCGATTGGCAACCAGGCGGTGCAGTATCTTTTTGAGCAGGGGCATCGGCGCATTCTCCACGTCACCAGCCTACGACGTGAAACCCTGTACTGGCGTCTGGAAGGCATAAAGGAGATTTATCGGCAGTATCAGGTGCCGTTTGATGCCCGGCGCGATCTGTTGGTGACGGAAGGATTTTCTGAACCAGAGGCGATACAGGCGATTAGCGACCGGCTACGTGAACTGCCGCAGAGCGAATGGCCGGAAGTGATTTTCTGTGCCGGGGCGTCAATGTCCAGCGGCGTTCGTCGCGTGCTGGAAGCGTTGGGGGTACGCATTCCCGATGATATCTCGCTGATGACCACGGACGTCAAAGAACTGGATGGCCATGTGGTTTCTGCGGTCACCAGCATTACCATTCCCTGTCGGGCATTAGGCGTAGAAGCGGTGCATTTGCTGCAAAACCGCCTCAATCGCCCGGCTGCGCCGGTGTTTAATCTGCTGCTCAAGGGCAAAGTGACGGAAAGGGGAACCGTCGCCAATGCCACACGCCATGCCGCGCTGGCGCGGGAACAATAGTTGACCCGACTGGCCCGATAAGCGTAGCGCCATCGGGCAGCAGCAGATTAGTTCTGCGGCGGCAGGCACACGCCAATGCCGCCAATACCACAATATCCATAAGGGTTTTTATGCAGATATTGTTGGTGATCGTCCTCGGCATAATAGAACGGCGTGGCGGTATTAATCTCTGTCGTGATGTGGCGGTCATCGCCCGCAGCGGTCATCGCCGCCTGAAAACGCGCGAGGCTGGCATCTGCTGCACTCTTTTGCTCCGGCGTGAGCGGATAAATGGCCGAACGATACTGCGTGCCCTGGTCATTGCCCTGACGCATGCCCTGCGCCGGGTCGTGATTCTCCCAGAACACCTGCAGCAGTTGCTCGTAGCTGATAACATGCGGGTCATAAACGATACGCACCGCTTCGGCATGGCCCGTTTCGCCAGAACAGACTTCCCGATAGGTTGGGTTAGGCGTGTAGCCGCCGGTATACCCGGCAGCCGTGCTGTAAACGCCGGGTAAAGACCAGAACAAACGCTCCACGCCCCAGAAACAGCCCATCGCGAACAGGGCGATTTCCATCCCTTCGGGTACGTGGGTCATCGAATGTTGGTTCACCGCATGCAGCGTTGCCACGGGCATCGGGGTGTTGCGTCCAGGTAGAGCATCTGCTTGAGAAACAAGATGCTTTTTATCAAATAAACTCATGGCCGTTCTCCCGAAATCAGTCATTTGGGTTAAGGTTGTAACAAGACGCGTCTTTGCCCACAATAACTGGCGTGAATACGTCTAGAGTTAAACATAAGAAATATTTGGGTTGCCGTCTGTTTTTCAACTCTTATTGTTGATTTTTTGTTAAGCCGAGGAACGGCAGAGTATTTTTTTCCAGGGGTGGGAAAAAAGGATATTCAGGAGAAAATGTGCCACATATCCGTCAGTTGTGTTGGGTGGGGTTGCTGTGCTTAAGCGGCCCGGCCGTCGCCGCAAATGTTCGCTTACAGGTCGAAGGATTATCGGGACCGCTGGAGAAAAACGTCCGTGCGCAGTTGTCCACGATTCAAAGTGATGAAGTCACACCGGACCGACGTTTTCGTGCGCGCGTTGATGACGCTATTCGCGAAGGGTTAAAAGCGCTGGGCTATTTTGAGCCGACCATTGATTTTGAACTGCGTCCGCCGCCGGCGAAGGGACGTCAGGTATTAATCGCTAAAGTGACGCCCGGAGAGCCGGTACTTATTGGTGGCACCGACGTTGTTTTACGCGGCGGGGCGCGCACCGATAGCGATTACCTGGATCTGCTGAAAACGCGTCCGGCAATCGGCACGGTGCTCAATCAAGGAGACTATGACAGCTTCAAAAAGTCATTAACCAGCGTGGCGCTGCGCAAAGGCTACTTTGACAGTGAATTTAATAAAAGCCAGCTGGGGATTGCGCTCGATCGTCGACAGGCGTTCTGGGATATCGATTACAACAGCGGTGAGCGCTATCGCTTTGGTCATGTCACCTTTGAAGGTTCGCAAATTCGCGATGAGTACCTGCAAAACCTGGTGCCGTTCAAAGAGGGCAAAGAGTACGAATCCAAAGACCTGGCGGAGCTGAACCGCCGTCTCTCAGCAACCGGCTGGTTTAATTCTGTCGTGGTGGCACCAGAGTTCGACAAAGCCCGCGAAACCAAAGTGTTACCGCTGAAAGGTGTGGTCTCACCACGCACGGAAAACACCATTGAAACCGGGGTGGGCTATTCAACCGACGTCGGACCACGGTTAAAAACCACGTGGAAAAAGCCGTGGATGAACTCCTACGGCCATAGCCTGACCACCAGTGCCAGTATCTCTGCGCCGGAGCAGGTCCTGGATTTCAGCTATAAAATGCCGCTGTTAAAGAACCCGCTGGAGCAGTATTACCTGGTGCAGGGGGGCTTTAAACGTACCGATTTGAACGACACCGAGCAGGACTCAACCACGCTTGCCGTCTCCCGCTACTGGGACCTCTCCAGCGGCTGGCAGCGTGCGATCAACCTGCGCTGGAGCCTCGACCACTTTACACAGGGTAACGTCACCAACACCACGATGCTGCTGTATCCGGGCGTGATGATCAGCCGGACGCGCTCGCGCGGCGGCCTGATGCCCGTCTGGGGCGATTCCCAGCGCTATTCCATTGATTACTCCAATACCGCCTGGGGCTCTGACGTCGACTTCTCCGTCTTTCAGGCGCAAAACGTCTGGATCCGTACGCTGTACGACAGCCATCGCTTTGTGATGCGTGGCAACCTCGGCTGGATTGAAACCGGCGATTTTGACAAAGTCCCGCCGGACCTGCGTTTCTTCGCCGGGGGCGATCGTAGTATTCGCGGCTATAAATACAAATCTATTTCGCCTGAAGGGAGTGACGGCAAGCTGAAAGGGGCCTCCAAGCTGGCGACCGGATCGCTGGAATACCAGTACAACGTAACCGGTAAATGGTGGGGGGCGATGTTTGTGGATAGCGGTGAAGCGGTGAGCGATATCCGCCGCAGCGATTTCAAAACCGGTGCCGGGGTTGGCGTTCGTTGGCAGTCACCGGTCGGGCCGATCAAGCTCGATTTAGCTGCGCCGATCGGCGACAAAGATGAACATGGTTTACAGTTTTACATCGGTCTGGGGCCTGAATTATGAGTTTATGGAAGAAGATAAGCCTCGGCGTATTGATTGTTATCCTGCTGTTGTTGGGCTCCGTGGCGTTCCTCGTCGGCACGACCTCGGGCCTGCATTTGGTCTTCAAGGCCGCTAATCGTTGGGTTCCAGGGCTGGAGATTGGCCAGGTCACCGGCGGCTGGCGGGATCTGTCGCTTAAAAATATTCGCTACGACCAACCTGGTGTGGCGGTGAATGCCGGTGAAGTGCATCTGGCCGTTGGTCTTAACTGCCTGTGGGACAGCAGCCTGTGCGTCAACGATCTGTCGCTGAAAGACATCAACGTGGCGATCGACAGCAAAAAGATGCCGCCTTCTGCGCCGGTTGAGGAAGAAGACAGCGGCCCGCTAAACCTCTCCACGCCTTACCCGATCACGCTTTCCCGCGTGGCGCTTAACAACATCAATATCAAAATCGATGACACCACGGTGTCGGTGCTGGATTTTACCTCCGGACTGAACTGGCAGGAAAAAACGCTGACCCTGAAACCTACGTCATTGCAGGGGCTGTTAATCGCCCTGCCAAAAGTGGCGGACGTGGCGCAGGAAGAGGTGGTGGAACCGAAGATCCAAAACCCGCAGCCGGATGAAAAACCGCTGGGCGAAACGCTGAAAGATCTGTTCTCAAAACCTGTTTTGCCGGAAATGACCGACGTTCATCTGCCGCTGAATCTTAATATCGAAGAATTTCGCGGTGAGCAGTTGCGCGTCACCGGTGATACGGATTTAACGGTGCACAGCATGCTGCTGAAGGTGAGCAGCATTGACGGCAACATGAAGCTCGACGCGCTGGATATCGACTCCAGCCAGGGGGCAGTGAAGGCCAGCGGTACGGCGCAACTGACCGACAAATGGCCGGTTGATATTACCCTCAACAGCACGCTGAACATCGAACCGTTAAAAGGCGAGAAGGTGAAGCTGAAGGTTGGCGGCGCGCTGCGTGACCAGCTGGAAGTGGGTGTCAATCTGTCTGGTCCGGTGGACATGGATCTGCGTGCACAGACACGTCTGGCGGAAGCGGGATTACCGCTCAATCTGGAGGTGGTGAGTAAGCAGGTTTACTGGCCATTTACCGGCGACAAGCAGTTCCAGGCCGATGACATCAAGCTCAAGCTGACCGGCAAGATGACCGACTATACGCTCTCGATGCACGCCGCCGTGAAAGGCCAGGATATTCCTCCGGCGATCATCACGCTGGATGCCAAAGGCAATGAGCAGCAGATCAATCTCGACAAACTTAGCGTTGCCGCGCTGGAAGGTAAAACCGAGCTGAAAGCGCTGGTGGACTGGCAGCAAGCCATTAGCTGGCGCGGGGAGCTGACGCTGGACGGCATCAATACGGCGAAAGAGGTGCCGGAATGGCCCTCGAAACTGAATGGTGTGATCAAAACCCGCGGTAGCCTGTACGGCGGAAGCTGGCAGATGGAGGTGCCAGAGCTGAAGCTGAGCGGTAACGTGAAGCAGAACAAGGTCAATGTGAACGGCTCGCTGAAGGGTAACAGCTACCTGCAGTGGACCATCCCCGGCCTGCATCTGGAACTGGGGCGCAACAGCGCTGAGGTGAAAGGTGAGCTGGGCGTCAAAGATCTCAATCTCGACGCGACGATTGATGCCCCAAGTCTGGATAACGCGCTGCCGGGGCTGGGCGGCACGGCGAAGGGGCAGGTCAAGGTGCGTGGTACGGTAGAGGCGCCGGAACTGCTGGCGGATATCACTGCCCGTGGCCTGCGCTGGCAGGAACTGTCCGTGGCTCAGGTGCGTGTTGAAGGCGATGTGAAATCAGAGGAGCAGATTGCCGGTAACCTCAACGTGCGCGTTGAGCGGATTGTGCAACCTGATGTGAACATCAATCTGGTTACGCTGAACGCCAAAGGAAGCGAAAAGCAGCATGAGCTGCAGCTACGTATTCAGGGCGAGCCGGTTTCGGGACAGCTTGATCTGGCCGGGAGTTTTGATCGCAAAGAGCAGCGCTGGAAAGGGGAATTAAGCAATACCCGCTTCCAGACCCCGCTTGGTCCGTGGTCGCTGAACCGCGCCATTGCGCTGGATTACCGCAATCAGGAACAGAAAATCAGCATCGGGCCGCACTGCTGGAACAACCCAAATGCGGAACTGTGCGTACCGCAGACGATAGATGCCGGAGCGGAAGGTCGCGCAGTGGTGAACCTTAACCGTTTCGATCTGGCGATGCTGAAACCGTTTATGCCGGATGCCACCCAGGCCAGCGGCGTGTTCACAGGCAAGGCCGATGTGAGCTGGGACACCACCAAAGAAGGACTGCCGCAGGGGCAGGTGACGCTGAATGGACGTAATGTGAAGGTGACACAAAGTGTCAACGATGCCCCGCTGCCGGTGGCGTTTGACACGCTGAATCTCACCGCCGACCTGCACAACAACCGTGCCGAACTGGGCTGGCTGATCCGCCTGACCAATAACGGCCAGTTTGACGGTCAGGTGCAGATAAGTGACCCGCAAGGACGACGCAATCTGGGCGGGAACGTCAATATCCGCAATTTCAATCTGGCGATGGTGAACCCTATCTTCTCGCGCGGCGAAAAAGCCGCCGGAATGCTAAACGCCAACCTGCGCCTCGGAGGTGACCTGCAAAGTCCACAATTGCTCGGCCAGTTGCAGCTGAGCGGCCTGGACGTTGACGGCAACTTTATGCCGTTCGACATGCAACCCAGCCAGTTGGCCGTTAACTTCACCGGGACCCGTTCGACAATTGCGGGCGTGGTGCGCACGCAGCAGGGAGAGATAAACCTGAGCGGTGACGCCGACTGGAGTCAGCTAGACAACTGGCGAGCGCGCATTGCGGCCAAAGGCAGCCGGGTGCGTATCACCGTGCCGCCAATGGTGCGCCTGGATGTCTCGCCGGATGTGGAATTTGAAGCCACACCGAACCTGTTTACTCTGAACGGCAATGTTGATGTGCCGTGGGCGCGTATTGTGGTGCACGACCTGCCGGAAAGCGCAGTCGGTGTTTCCAGTGATATGGTGATGCTCAATGACAATCTACAGCCGGAGAAACCGCAGAGCGCCGGGATCCCGATCAACAGCAACCTGAACATCCACGTCGGCAACAACGTGCGCATCGATGCCTTTGGTCTGAAAGCACGTTTGACGGGCGATCTCAAAGTGGCACAGGATAAGCAGGGGCTGGGCCTCAACGGGCAGATTAATATCCCAAGCGGCCGCTTCCATGCGTATGGTCAGGATTTGATTGTACGTAAAGGTGAGCTGTTGTTCTCCGGTCCACCGGATCAGCCGCTGCTCAATATCGAGGCTATTCGTAACCCGGATGCCACCGAAGACGACGTGATCGCCGGTGTTCGCGTAACGGGTACGGCAGATGAACCGAAAGCGGAAATCTTCTCCGACCCGGCGATGTCGCAGCAAATGGCGCTCTCTTACCTGCTGCGCGGGCAAGGATTGGACAGCGAACAGAGCGATAGTGCGGCAATGACGTCTATGCTTATTGGCTTAGGGGTTGCACAAAGTGGTCAGATTGTGGGTAAAATCGGGGAGACGTTTGGCGTAAGCAATCTGGCGCTGGACACGCAAGGGGTGGGCGATTCATCTCAGGTGGTTGTCAGCGGATATGTACTGCCAGGTCTGCAGGTGAAATATGGTGTGGGTATATTTGACTCTTTAGCGACACTCACGCTACGTTATCGTCTGATGCCTAAGCTATATCTGGAAGCTGTGTCTGGCGTTGATCAGGCACTTGATTTGCTCTATCAGTTCGAGTTTTAGCAATGCGAATATTTGTTTATGGTAGTTTACGTACCAAGCAAGGTAACAGCCACTGGATGACCAACGCCCAGTTGCTGGGTAATTTCAGCATCGATAACTACCAGTTGTACAGTCTGGGCCACTATCCAGGCGCGGTTCCGGGAAACGGAACGGTACACGGGGAAGTTTATCGTATTGATAACGCCACGCTGGCAGAGCTTGATGCGCTGCGCTCGCGCGGCGGAGAGTACGCACGCCAGTTAATTCAGACGCCTTACGGAAGTGCATGGATGTATGTATATCAACGTCCGGTAGATGGGTTAACGCTGATAGAAAGCGGTAACTGGTTAGACCGCGACAAGTACTAACATATACCTGATGGATTTCGAGTTGCATCAAGGCGGCGACGCAGAGAATCCCCAGTCACGTACATCAGTACGTGACTGGGGTAAGCGAGGAAAGCCAACGCAGAGGCAGTTTGAAAGACGACAGGTATAACACGCCACCCTCGGGTGGCGTTGTTTTTTAGGATTTAGAACTCCACGCGCGCGCCAAGGTTATAGCGGCGTCCTTCCACCTGAGCGGACTCACTCCATGCGGTCGTGAGTTTCGGATCCTCATCCAGCACGTTGTAGACCCCCGCCATCAGCTGTGTGTGCTTATTCAACTGGTAGCGTACGCCCACATCCACCATCGTGTAATCATCGTACTTGTTGTTATTACCGCTGTTGCGGTTGCTGCTGCGGTAGTTCACCGTACTCCACACGTCGAGGCTTTGCGTCGCCGCCCAGTTCAGCGACAAGTTCGCCATATGGCGTGGGTAATCGTTCAGCGCGTAGCCTTTGTTGACGCCGCTTTTCTGCTCGCTGTGGTTGTAGGTGTAGTTGGCATTGGCTTTGACGTCGGTGCTAATTTGCCAGTCGGCGTTGAGCTCGACGCCGTACACATCGGCTTCGCTGACGTTAAAGTATTTACTCACCGAGTCGGCGTTGTAGCCATTGACTGAGCACTGGTTGGTCGCCGTGGTTTCACAAATGGTTTGTTCCGCAATCTTGTCTTTGAATTGCGTATAGAACACGGTGCCATCGAGCGACAACACATCGCCCGTCCAGTACAGACCCAGCTCAGAGTTAACGCTTTTCTCCGGTTTTAAGTCGTCATTGCCGACCGTCAGGAAGGGATAGGGCACGGTTGAACCGTAAGGGGTGACGAAGTTACTGGAGGTGGCTCGCAGTTCCGGCTTTTTATACCCGGCGGAGACGCCGCCTTTCAGCGCCCAGGCATCGTTGAATGCCCAGTTGCCGTACATTTTCGGCGTAATGTGCGTACCAAAGTTATCGTCCTGATCCATACGCGCGGAGGTCGTCAGGATGAAATCGTTGATGCTCCAGCCGTCTTCCACGAACAACGCCCAACCGTTGCGGCTGATTTTGGTAACAGGCTCCGAGCCTGGCAGCGTTTTGTTGGCGACATCAAACCGGTCGTTTAACTCTTCGCGGGTGAAGTTCGCCCCAACGGTCAGCTTATGGGTGTCGAGCGTGAAGGTGGTTTGTGAATTGGCGACGTAGTTTTCCATCTGCACATACTGCGGTGACTGCCCGTCATAAACGTATTTGGAGCGGCCTTTTTCGTAGTTAAGGTAGTTAGTTGTCGCGATCGTATCGTCGGCATACCAGCCGGTATGGGTCAGGGTGGCGGCGTTACGATCATATAACCATGACCACGGCGCACCGCGTTTCTGGGTGCGGTTTTTCTCCTGCTCGCCGGTGACAACGTTGAGATCGAAGAGGTTATTTTCGCTGGCGGCCAGACCCAGCGTCATATCCACGGATTTGCGGTTATGTTTGCCGAAGTAATTATTCCGATCGTCGTCGCGACGGTCGAGCCAGTCGGCAGCCACGCTTAAGCCGAGAACATCGGGAATAATTGGCCCCATGGTGAACAGATTCATCTGACTGGTATTGCCGAGATACTGGTGTTCCTGAAGCCAGGTATTCGCGGCAATTGCCGTCGTCCAGTCTTTCGCCCCATACGGCTTTTTGGTGATGACGTTAACCACGCCGCCGATGGCATCGGAACCGTACAATGATGACATCGGCCCACGAATAACCTCGATGCGCTCAATGGCTTCCATTGGCGGTAAGAAGTTGGCTTCGGTGCCGATGTCGTGCCCATAGGGGCGTGACTGGCCGGTATTTTGTTTGACGCTGTTCACCATGAAGGCGGTATAGGACGGGTCCATGCCGCGGATCATAATGCTGCCAGCATTCATGCCGCTGCTGTTCGACACCGAGACGCCGGGAATATTTTTAATGGCTTCCCCCACGTTGCGGTCCGGCTGAATATCCAGCGTTTTACGGTCGATAACTGAAATAGTCGCCGGGGCTTCACGCTTTTGCTGCGAGAAACCGGACGCCGTAATCACCATTTCATCTTCGCTATTGCGTGAGGTTTCCGTTAATTCTTCGGCCTGCGCGGGAAAAATAACCCCGCCTGAGAATGCAACGATCCCTGTCAGCGTAATAAGTTGACGCGTTTTCATAATATAAGACACCTGAAAAGTAAAAAAATAAAAGCGCCACCTTGCCGCGCAACATGGCGACAAGGTGCAAAATAGTTTTTGATTATTAGTATTGAGATAAATCGATTTTCAGCACGTAGTCGGGCTTGACGCCAATCATTTTTTCCGGCTGTTTTACGCTGACATACAAGGTGTTAGCGTCCGGTGAAAGCGCCAGGCTGTTAGGTAACGCATTGGTTTCAATGCTGTGTTTTACCTGATAGGTGTTGCTATCGACAATGCTGACCTGCTTGGCATTGCGGTGTGTAATATAAACTTCCTGACGCGTCTCGTTATAGAGAACGGCCAGTGAATTAATGACTTTGATTGGGGCAATGACTTTTCCGGTATGAATATCGACAACCAGAACATCGGCTAAATCAGGATCGGTCAGGAATGCGCGATTATTTTTGCTATCAAGGGCGATATTCAGGAAGAAATGCTTTTTAGCGGGTTCAACGGAAAAACGGTTAATTATTTTGTGGCGGGTGGTATCCAGCGTAATCAGCTCGTTTCTGCCGTTCACCACGTACAGACGATCGTTTGTAGCATCAATCGCCATGCCGGTCGGGTATTCGCCCATATTTTCAAGGGTGGCTATTTTTTCACGCTTTTGCGTATCCACCACCCAGATAACGCCTTTTTCAGCCACGCCGGAAACGTACAGGCGGTGATGTTGCTTATCCAGCACCATTTCACGCGTATGGATGATTTCCTTCGGGTTGCTGGTATCGCTCAGTTGCAGTATCGCCCGTTCTTTACCGCTGCGGGTATCGATAATCGTCACCGAACCTTCCAGCGTATTACCGACATACAGCACCTGATTTTCTTCATCCAGCGCGGTAGCAAACGCCCGGCGGCTGGTTTCGATGACTTCGGTGGTGGTGAGTTTCTCCAGATCGAGTTTGTAGATAACCCCGCGGGTTTTGTCTTTATCAAACGACGGTGAAGAGGCGGCAAAAAGCGCCTTCTGCTGGCCATCAACCGCCAACTCATACACCCCGTTACCGACGTCGCGGGTCAGGAAATCTTTCTCAGACAGCGTCTCTGCCACGCTGGGCAGGCTGGTAAATAACAATGTTGTGGCGAGGGCCACGGCGGAATAGTGTTTCAGGGACTTCACAGTGTGGAGGTTCATTGACGTTTATTCACATTTATTTACGTGTTGCGAATGATAATGAGATCTAGTCTCATTCGCAAATAAGATGAGCAAAATGTGACTACCCAATCTGGTAGGTCAAAAAGAAAACAGCGGAGAAAGGAAAAACGAAGAGAGGGAAAATGAGAAGTAAAAAACCCTTACTAACCAGACGCTGGCGTTCAGGGTTTTGAGCTCAGGCGAACTTATTTCTTCGCACGCTCGAAGGATGCAACGATTTCAGCTTTAGCGGCTTCAGCGTTGTCCCAACCGTCAACTTTCACCCATTTGCCTGCTTCGAGATCTTTGTAATGCTCGAAGAAGTGAGTGATCTGCGCTTTCAGCAGGTCCGGCAGGTCGTTCACATCTTTGATGTGATCGTATTCTTTGCTCAGCTTGGTGTGCGGTACCGCAACCAGTTTCGCATCTTCACCGGATTCGTCGGTCATTTTCAGTACGCCAACCGGACGGCAGCGGATCACTGAACCTGGCTCCAGCGGGTACGGTGTCGGGACCAGAACGTCGACCGGGTCGCCATCCAGAGACAGGGTGTGGTTGATATAACCGTAGTTGCACGGATAGAACATCGCAGTGGACATGAAGCGGTCAACGAACAGGGCGCCGCTCTCTTTGTCAACTTCGTATTTGATCGGATCTGCGTTCGCAGGGATCTCGATAACAACGTAGATATCTTCCGGCAGATCTTTACCGGCAGGGACGTTGAGTAAGCTCATGTCTGTTTCCTTTAAATATGCTATGGCAAACAAGTGGCGGGTATTATAGCCAACTCGCGCTGAATGTCTCCGCTTGTTTTCGATTTGCCACCTCGGATTTTCGCTTTTTCTCCCTGTCTTGATGACAGAAAAATCCATAACTTCAGCTGCATTTTTCATAGGGTAATGAAAGCGATTACAAACTTGTGATTAACGTTTTATTTACTTTTTTGAAGTGTGATGTAACGCAATCCGTTACATGCTCGATTGTCTATAGTTTTTTCGCGACGGTTTATTAATCAACAATAATCACCCTACGAGGACGCACTTATGTGGAAGCGCTTACTTTTAGTCACAGCAGTTTCGGCAGCCATGTCATCTATGGCGATGGCCGCCCCTTTAACCGTAGGATTTTCGCAGGTCGGGTCTGAATCCGGCTGGCGTGCAGCAGAAACCAACGTAGCGAAAAGCGAGGCCGAGAAGCGCGGCATTACGCTGAAAATTGCCGACGGCCAGCAAAAACAGGAAAACCAGATTAAAGCGGTACGTTCATTCGTGGCGCAGGGCGTGGATGCTATTTTCATTGCGCCAGTGGTAGCAACAGGCTGGGAGCCGGTATTAAAAGAAGCAAAAGATGCCGAGATCCCGGTCTTTTTGCTCGATCGTTCCATCGATGTTAAAGACAAATCTCTCTATATGACCACCGTGACGGCCGACAACGTGCTGGAAGGCAAATTGATTGGCGACTGGCTGATTAAAGAAGTGAACGGCAAGCCGTGTAACGTTGTGGAGCTACAAGGAACCGTCGGTGCCAGCGTGGCGATTGACCGTAAAAAAGGCTTTGCTGAAGCCATTGCAAAGGCACCAAACATCAAAATTATCCGCTCTCAGTCCGGCGACTTTACCCGCAGTAAAGGCAAAGAAGTCATGGAGAGCTTTATCAAAGCGGAAAACAACGGCAAGAACATCTGTATGGTTTACGCCCACAACGATGACATGGTGATCGGGGCGATTCAGGCAATCAAAGAAGCGGGTCTGAAACCGGGCAAAGATATTCTGACCGGCTCTATCGACGGCGTGCCGGATATCTATAAAGCGATGATTGACGGGGAAGCCAACGCCAGCGTCGAGTTGACGCCGAACATGGCCGGTCCAGCCTTTGACGCGCTGGAGAAATTCAAAAAAGACGGCACCATGCCTGAGAAGCTGACCATTACCAAATCTATCCTCTATCTGCCGGATACCGCGAAAGAAGAGTTAGAGAAGAAGAAAAACATGGGCTACTAAGCCTTCATGAAAATGCCGGGGGCGCTGCGCTTGCCCGGCCTACATTAAGCGCTTTTGTAGGCCGGATAAGCGTAGCGCCATCCGGCGTAATGCAGGGGGAGCCATGACCACCGACCAACATCAGGAAATCCTTCGCACCGAAGGGTTAAGTAAATTTTTTCCTGGCGTCAAAGCGCTGGATAACGTGGATTTCAGCCTGCGGCGTGGCGAGATTATGGCGTTGCTCGGTGAAAACGGAGCCGGTAAATCGACGCTGATCAAAGCGCTGACCGGCGTTTACCACGCCGATCGCGGCACCATCTGGCTTGAAGGCCAGGCTATCTCACCCAAGAATACCGCCCATGCCCAGCAGCTGGGGATAGGCACCGTGTATCAGGAAGTGAACCTGCTGCCCAATATGTCGGTGGCAGATAACCTGTTTATTGGCCGCGAGCCGCGACGCTTTGGCCTGCTGCAGCGCAAGCAAATGGAAAAGCGTGCTACGGAGCTGATGGCGTCCTACGGTTTTTCCCTTGATGTGCGCGAGCCGTTAAACCGTTTTTCGGTGGCGATGCAGCAGATTGTCGCCATTTGCCGGGCTATCGATCTGTCGGCGAAAGTATTGATCCTCGACGAACCCACCGCCAGCCTGGATACCCAGGAAGTCGAGATGCTGTTCGGTCTGATGCGGCATCTGCGCGATCGCGGCGTCAGCCTGATCTTCGTTACCCATTTTCTCGATCAGGTCTATCAAGTCAGCGATCGGATCACCGTTCTGCGTAACGGCGGCTTTGTCGGCTGTCGCGAAACCCGCGAACTGCCGCAGATCGAACTGGTGAAGATGATGCTCGGTCGGGAACTGGATACCCACGCGTTGCAGCGTGCGGGCCGCACGTTGCTGAGTGACAAACCGGTGGCTGCCTTCAGTGGTTTTGGCAAAAAAGGCACGATCGCACCGTTCGATCTGCAGGTCCGTCCCGGCGAGATCGTCGGCCTGGCGGGGTTGCTGGGATCGGGACGTACAGAAACCGCAGAAGTGATCTTTGGCATTAAACCTGCCGACAGCGGCAGTGCGCTGATCAAAGGCAAACCGCAGACCCTGCGATCGCCGCATCAGGCCTCGTGTCTGGGGATCGGCTTCTGCCCGGAAGACAGGAAAACGGACGGCATTATTGCTGCCGCCTCGGTGCGAGAAAATATCATCCTGGCCCTGCAGGCACAGCGCGGCTGGCTGCGGCCGATTCCGCGCAAAGAGCAAAATGACATTGCCGAGCGTTTTATCCGCCAGTTGGGTATCCGCACCCCCAATGCCGAACAGCCGATCGAGTTTCTCTCCGGCGGTAATCAGCAAAAAGTACTGCTGTCGCGCTGGCTGCTGACCAAACCGCAGTTTTTGATCCTTGATGAACCCACGCGTGGGATCGACGTTGGGGCACACGCCGAGATCATTCGCCTGATCGAGACACTGTGCGCCGACGGTCTGGCGCTGCTGGTGATCTCTTCTGAACTGGAAGAACTGGTGGGTTACGCCGATCGGGTCATTATCATGCGCGATCGCAAACAGGTGGCCGAGATCCCGCTGGCTGAACTGTCCGTACCGGCAATCATGAACGCCATTGCGGCCTAAGGAGACTGTTGTGATGCCTCAATCTCTCCCTCAATCCAACACCACGAAACGACGATTTCGCTGGCCGAAGGGCATGCCGCAACTGGTGGCGCTGCTGCTGGTGCTGCTGGTTGACAGCCTGGTCGCCCCGCACTTTTATCAGGTGATTTTGCAGGATGGCCGTCTGTTCGGCAGCCCGATTGATATTCTCAACCGCGCCGCACCCGTGGCGCTGCTGGCGATTGGCATGACGCTGGTGATTGCCACCGGTGGTATCGATCTTTCCGTTGGCGCGGTGATGGCCATTGCGGGGGCAACCACCGCCGCGATGACGGTTGCCGGGCACAGCCTCCCGGTGGTCCTGCTTGCGGCGTTAGGCTCCGGTATCCTGGCGGGATTGTGGAACGGGATTCTGGTGGCCATCCTTAAGATCCAACCGTTTGTTGCCACGCTGATTCTGATGGTGGCCGGGCGCGGGGTAGCGCAGTTGATCACCTCCGGGCAGATCGTCACGTTTAACTCGCCCGATCTGTCATGGTTCGGTAGCGGATCGCTGTTGCTGTTCCCGACGCCGGTGATCATCGCGCTGCTAACGCTGGTCGCTTTTTGGCTGCTGACGCGTAAAACGGCGCTGGGTATGTTTATTGAGGCGGTCGGCATCAACATTCGGGCGGCGAAAAATGCCGGGGTGAATACCCGCGTTATTGTGATGCTCACCTATGTGCTGAGCGGTCTGTGCGCGGCCATTGCCGGGATTATCGTCACGGCGGATATTCGCGGAGCCGATGCCAACAACGCCGGGTTATGGCTGGAATTAGATGCCATTCTGGCGGTAGTGATCGGCGGCGGTTCGCTGATGGGCGGGCGATTTAACCTGCTGCTGTCGGTGGTGGGGGCGTTGATTATTCAGGGCATGAACACCGGGATTTTACTGTCCGGCTTCCAGCCGGAGCTCAACCAGGTGGTTAAAGCCATCGTGGTGCTGTGCGTGCTGGTCGTCCAGTCGCAACGCTTTATCAGCCTGATAAAAGGAGTGCGTGGTCATGATAAAACGTAACTTACCGCTGATGATCACCCTTGGCGTCTTTGTGCTGGGCTACCTCTACTGCCTGACGCAGTTCCCGGCCTTTGCCTCGACGCGCGTGATCTGCAATATCCTGACCGACAACGCCTTTTTAGGCATTATCGCCGTGGGTATGACCTTCGTGATCCTCTCCGGCGGCATCGATCTTTCCGTCGGTTCGGTGATTGCCTTTACCGGCGTATTTCTGGCAAAAGCCATTGGTTACTGGGGGATTTCCCCGCTGCTGGCGTTCCCGTTGGTTCTGGCGATGGGCTGCGCGTTTGGCGCCTTTATGGGGTTACTGATTGATGCCCTGAAGATCCCGGCGTTTATTATTACGCTGGCGGGAATGTTCTTTCTGCGTGGCGTCAGCTATCTGGTCTCCGAAGAGTCTATCCCGATCAACCACCCGATTTATGACACGCTCTCCAGCCTTGCCTGGAAGATCCCCGGCGGTGGTCGTCTGAGCGCCATGGGACTGTTTATGCTGGGCGTCGTGGTGATCGGTATCTTCCTTGCGCACCGTACACGCTTTGGCAATCAGGTGTACGCCATTGGCGGTAGCGCGACGTCAGCTAACCTGATGGGGATCTCGACCCGCAGCACGACAATCCGCATCTATATGCTTTCTACTGGGCTGGCGACGCTGGCCGGGATTGTCTTCTCCATTTATACCCAAGCCGGTTATGCGCTGGCAGGCGTCGGCGTTGAACTGGATGCCATTGCCTCGGTGGTGATCGGCGGTACGTTGCTGAGCGGTGGCGTGGGCACGGTGCTGGGCACCCTGTTTGGCGTGGCAATCCAGGGATTGATTCAGACCTACATTAACTTTGACGGCACATTAAGCTCATGGTGGACGAAGATCGCCATCGGTATTCTGCTGTTTGTTTTTATCGCCTTACAGCGCGGTCTGACGGTGCTATGGGAAAACCGCCAAAGTTCACCGGTCACACGGGTGAATACCACGAGCGCGTCAAAATGATGTCGTGGGCTGTTTTTCGCGTATAGCGGGTAATGCGTATACACTAGGAGGCTACACTTACTTAATGGAATCAAAAGCATGAAAGGAATCGAAGGCGAAGGGCTACCGACAGCATGCGCCAGCTGTGGGGAGAACGTACTGCCTCCGGATACCCACTGCACGCGTTGTGAGAATAAAAAATATACGGGAATTGGCGGCTGGCTTTATTTACCGGCGGTGACGCTGGTGATGTCCGTCATTTCTGGGGTCATTGGCTTTTTCGGTGTGGCGATGTTTGTTTTGCACACTGAAACGGACGTGAGTGCGCTGGTTATTTTTGAACTCGTCTGTATGGCCGTTCTCTTAATGCTGCTGGTTTACACGACGTTTTTGTTTTTCAAAAAGAAACGTCAGCTACCCAAGTTTTATACTGCCTTCATTTTAGGCACCACGCTTTACTACGCGATGGACAGCTGGTTGGGTGCCATGTTCTATGGCGTGGGGCTGAGCACTGACGATATAAAAGCGTTTGTCTCCTGCGCGGCCCAGATCCTTATCTGGATACCGTATTTCCGCGTATCAAAACGGGTCAAACTGACCTTCGTCAACTAAGCACGTAAAGGACGCCGGATTGCTCCGGCGTCTGAGTCTTACGCGTCCGGGAACTCACGGATTAAACGTTCAACGTCTTCAACCATATGGTCGTTACCGACGAAGAATGAACGACGCTGGTGCAGGCTCTCCGGGATGATATCCAGAATACGGTTTTTACCGTCACTTGCTTTGCCGCCCGCTTGCTCGGCCAGAAGGGCCATTGGGTTGCATTCGTACAGCAGGCGCAGTTTTCCATCCGGATGGCTGGCGGTGCTCGGGTACAGATAGATCCCGCCTTTCAGCAGATTGCGGTGGAAATCCGCCACCAAAGAGCCAATGTAGCGCGAGGTATACGGGCGCTGGGTGGCTTTATCTTCTTCCTGGCAGAACTTAATGTACTTCTTCACGCCATTCGGGAATTTGATGTAGTTGCCTTCGTTAATGGAGTAGGTGCTGCCTTTGGCCGGGAAACGCATGCGCTCCTGGCTGAGGCAAAATACGCCCAGAGAAGGATCGTAGGTGAACGCATGTACGCCACAACCGGTGGTATACACCAGCATGGTGGATGAACCGTAAACGACGTAGCCCGCCGCCACCTGCTTGTTGCCCGGTTGCAGGAAATCCTCTTCCGTTACCGGCGTACCGACAGGGGTGACACGACGATAAATCGAGAAGATCGTGCCGACAGAGACGTTAACATCGATGTTCGATGAACCATCCAGTGGATCCATGAGTACAACGTATTTTGCGTGTTCACAGCCTTCGAAGACGACGATTTCATCTTCTTCTTCAGAGGCAATGCCCGCCACAATATCGCGTGCCTTCAGTGCAGCTTTCAGTTTTTCGTTCGCGAACAGATCGAGCTTCTGCTGAACCTCTCCCTGCACGTTCTCAGCACCGCTGGCACCCAGGATATCGACCAGACCGGCCTTGTTGATATCGCGGTGGATGATCTTGGCGCCCAGCTTTATTGCCGATAACAAAGCAGTCAGCTCACCGGTAGCATGAGAGAACTCGTGCTGCTTTTCGACAATAAATTCACCTAACGTTTTCATAACACTTTCCCTGCAAATTGTATGGAGTAAAGCGACCGCCATAATCTTAACAAATATTTCAGCCCTCGCGCTTAGGTGAATCGCGCCAGCAAACTGCGGATTATCCTGAAATGCGTTTCTCAGTTGCCTGACATGTGCGTAAAATGACCCCCAGATTAAAAAAGGATAGTGACGTATGCGCATTCATATTTTGGGAATTTGTGGCACCTTCATGGGCGGTCTGGCGATGCTGGCTCGCTCGCTCGGTCATGAAGTAACGGGTTCGGACGCCAATGTGTATCCGCCGATGAGCACCTTACTTGAGAAGCAGGGCATCTCACTGATTCAGGGTTACGATGCCAGCCAGCTCGACCCGCAACCGGACCTGGTGATCATCGGCAATGCCATGACACGCGGTAATCCGTGCGTGGAAGCGGTGCTGGAGAAGAACATTCCGTACATGTCTGGCCCGCAGTGGCTGCATGACTTTGTGCTGCGCGATCGCTGGGTGCTGGCAGTGGCGGGAACTCACGGCAAAACCACCACGGCTGGAATGGCGACCTGGATCCTCGAAGTCTGCGGCTATAAGCCAGGCTTTGTCATCGGCGGTGTGCCGGGGAACTTCGAGGTTTCTGCGCGTTTGGGTGAAAGCGACTTTTTCGTTATTGAAGCGGACGAGTACGACTGCGCATTCTTCGATAAGCGTTCCAAATTCGTACATTACTGCCCGCGTACGCTGATCCTCAACAACCTTGAGTTCGATCACGCGGATATCTTTGACGATCTGAAAGCCATTCAGAAACAGTTCCACCATCTGGTACGTATCGTGCCGGGTCAGGGACGCATCATCTACCCGGAAAACGACATCAATCTGAAACAGACGATGGCGATGGGCTGCTGGAGCGAACAGGAACTGGTTGGTGAGCAAGGTCACTGGCAGGCGAAGAAACTGACGACCGATGCCTCCGAATGGGAAGTGTTGTTAGACGGTGAAAAAGTGGGCGAAGTGAAGTGGGGCCTGGTCGGCGAACACAACATGCACAACGGCCTGATGGCCATTGCTGCCGCTCGCCACGTTGGTGTTCAGCCTGCGGATGCCGCCAATGCGCTGGGTTCGTTCATTAACGCACGTCGACGTCTTGAACTGCGCGGCGAAGCCCATGGCGTGACGGTGTATGACGATTTCGCCCATCACCCGACGGCGATTCTGGCAACGCTCGCCGCGCTGCGCGGAAAAGTCGGTGGCACGGCGCGCATTATTGCCGTGCTGGAACCACGTTCTAACACCATGAAAATGGGACTGTGCAAAGACGATCTGGCGCCGTCGTTAGGTCGTGCAGATGAAGTGTTCCTGCTGCAACCGCCGCACATTCCGTGGCTGGTATCGGAAGTCGCGGAAGCCTGCGTGCAGCCTGCTCACTGGAGCGGTGATGTTGACGCGCTGGCGGACATGGTGGTGAAAACCGCGCAGCCTGGCGATCACATTCTGGTGATGAGCAACGGCGGGTTTGGCGGTATTCATCAAAAACTGCTGGACGGCCTGGCGAAGAAAGCACAGGCACAAGCCGAAGAGTAAAAAAATGCCCGGTGGCGCAATGCTTACCGGGCCTACGATCGACTGTAGGCCGGATAAGGCGTTTACGCCGCCATCCGGCACTTTCAGCATACGAAGAAATTAGACTTCGTTTTCTGCCAACTCACGCAAATACTGAAAAATCTGACGTGCTGATTTCGGCGGCTTATTGCCTTCCTGCTCTTTCTTCGCATTGCGAACCAGAGAACGAAGCTGTTGGCGATCGGCGTGCGGCCACAGTCTGAGGACTTCCGCTACCGCATCATCACCTTCAACGATCAAACGATCGCGCAGCTGCTCCAGCTTATGAAACATTACAACCTGTTGGTTGTGACGGTTCTTCAGCTTATCCAGCGCCTGACGGATAGGATCGACATCGCGCTGACGCAGCATCTTGCCAATCAGCTGCAGCTGGCGGCGACGGCCTTCCATCTTAATACGCTGAGCCAGCTCAATGGCGGCACGTAAATCCGCATCGAGCGGGATTTTATCCAGCGCGTTTTTCCCCAGTTTTACCAGTTCCACGCCCAGGTGCTTTAACTCCTCGGCGTCACGTTTTATTTCACTTTTACTGACCCAGATAATTTCATCGTCTTCGTCTTCGATGTCATCACCGGGAACGTCGTCGAGCCAGTCTTCGGGCTGCTTAGTCATGTCAGGCTCCTTAAAAAAAGAGGCTAATGTTACCAGTTAAGATGCGCACTGAAAAACGGTTCTCTGTTAGACTTCAGAGAAACTCTCTCTACATTATGGCATTTGCGATGAAAGTAATCTCACAAGTTGAAGCGCAGCGTAAGATTCTGGAAGAAGCAGTCTCGACAGCACTGGAATTAGCATCAGCTCAGTCGGACGGTGCAGAAGTCGCCGTAAGCAAGACGACGGGTATTAGCGTCAGCACCCGTTATGGTGAAGTGGAGAACGTAGAATTCAACAGCGACGGGGCGCTGGGCATTACGGTGTATCACCAGAACCGTAAAGGTAGTGCGTCGTCCACCGATTTAAGTCCACAGGCGATTGCGCGTACCGTGCAGGCTGCGCTGGATATTGCTCGTTACACCTCGCCGGACCCGTGCGCAGGCGTGGCGGATAAAGAACTGCTGGCCTTTGATGCGCCAGATTTAGACTTGTTCCACCCGGCGGAAGTCTCGCCTGACGAAGCCATCGAACTGGCGGCACGTGCTGAACAAGCGGCGTTGCAGGCCGATAAGCGCATTACTAACACCGAAGGTGGCAGCTTTAACAGCCACTACGGTATCAAAGTGTTTGGTAACAGCCACGGTATGCTGCAGGGCTACTGCTCCACGCGTCATTCTCTCTCCAGCTGCGTGATCGCCGAAGAAAATGGCGATATGGAACGCGACTACGCCTACACCATTGGCCGCGCAATCGGCGATCTGCAAACGCCGGAATGGGTGGGGGCCGACTGTGCGCGCCGCACCTTATCCCGTCTGTCACCGCGTAAACTGTCCACAATGAAAGCACCGGTTATTTTCGCCAATGAAGTGGCGACCGGCCTGTTCGGACACCTGGTCGGGGCCATTGCCGGTGGCTCGGTGTATCGTAAATCTACCTTCCTGCTGGACTCGCTGGGCCAACAAATTCTGCCGGAATGGTTGACCATTGAAGAACACCCGCATCTGCTGAAAGGGCTGGCCTCTTCGCCGTTCGACAGCGAAGGCGTGCGTACGGAACGTCGCGATATTATCAAAGACGGCGTCCTGACTCAGTGGCTGCTGACCAACTATTCTGCCCGCAAGCTGGGACTGAAAAGCACCGGTCATGCCGGTGGTATTCATAACTGGCGTATTCCCGGACAAGGTCTAAGCTTCGAGCAGTTGCTCAAAGAGATGGGCACGGGTCTGGTAGTAACCGAGCTGATGGGGCAGGGCGTGAGTGGTATCACCGGCGATTATTCGCGCGGCGCGGCGGGTTTCTGGGTCGAAAACGGTGAAATTCAGTACCCGGTGAGTGAAATCACCATCGCCGGTAACTTGAAAGACATGTGGCGCAATATTGTCACCGTCGGTAACGATATTGAAACGCGCAGTAATATACAGTGTGGTTCTGTGCTACTGCCGGAGATGAAAATCGCCGGGCAGTAATACCCGTCATACTTCGAGCTGCGGCGTGAATTATTACGGGTATCTGGCGTTATTCTTAATAATAAAAAAGGAAGTGAGCAATGCGTAAACACCTGTTAGCGATCGTCGCGGCTTCAACGCTGGTTTTAGGTTCATCTGCGTTTGCAGCCGATCTCGAAGACGATATGGGGATCCTCAACGACAACCTGAAAATCGTGGAAAAAACGGATAACGCAACTGAACTGAAAGACGCGTTAACCAAAATGCGTGCAGCCGCGCAGGATGCACAAAAAGGAACGCCACCGAAGCTGGAAACTAAATCCCCGGACAGCCCGGAGATGAAAGATTTCCGTCACGGCTTTGACACGCTGATCGGCCAGATCGACGGCGCGTTAAAACTGGCGAACGAAGGTAAAGTCAAAGAGGCGAAAGCGGCAGCGGAGGAGCTAAAAACCACCCGTAACGCTTACCATAAGAAGTACCGTTAATTTATGTATCCGGCCTGCGCGACGTCGTAGGCCGGATAAGACGCGACAGCGTATCCATCCGGCACCGCCCCCATAAGTAAACGCTATACCCATCACATTTTTTAACTTTTAACGCCAACCCGTTTTTCCTGCCGCTTGCGGTTTCCCTGCTATCTCGTGCGATCCCCATCACGTTATCCAGGCGATAAATAGCCAATCCCGCCCTTTTTGCGGCACAGATCACTATCGTTGCTCACCTTTCCACTTCGAAGTGGAAAACAACTCGCTACAAACTTTTAACCTCCACCGTTAGTTTACGCTTAGAGCCATTAGTGGGGTATGACGAGTGAATAACGGAGCGGTAATGAATGACAGGGGGGAATCGGTGACACCGTCTGGTGAACTGGCCGAACGCATGCTGGCGCAGGTGTATGCCCTGTTGCGCGCACGCCACATCATTCCCAATGCCGTACAGGAACAAATGCTGACATCGCATGTTCGCGCCATGGCGCACCGCTCGGTGACGGGTGAACCGCTACCTGAAGTCGATGCCAGCTTATTTGATGAAATATCTGCCGAATCAATGGCACTTGCCCGCGACATCGTGGCGGAGTTTGGCAACCTTCCTGAAGAAGAGGCCTGGCTGCTGTCGGTACATTTCGAAGTCGCAAAAGAGAACCTTTAAGGAGCACAAGATGGAACAGATTACTGTGGTGATTGGCGATCGTCTGGGTAAAGGCCAGAAAGTGGCGGCAGGCGTTGAGAAAGCAGGCGGACGTGCGGTCGTGGTACCGGGCGTGGCGGCAGATATGAAGCTGGGTGACATGATGAAAGCGGAAAACGCCACCTTTGGCATTTCGTTTTGCGGCAGCGGCGGCGCGGGGGCTATCACCGCGCAGACCAAATATGGTTACAAAGCCAAATACGGTATGCGCTCGGTTGAAGAGGGCGTCACCGCCATCAACGAAGGTTGTAACGTGCTGGGATTCGGCTTTATGGACAAAGAAGAGCTCGGCGAGCGCCTGGTGCAGGCGTGGCAAAAGAAATACGGCGCTTAAGTATGAAAGAGCAATTCACCACAACGGTGAGAGTCACGGGTAAGGGTGACGCCAAAGCGCGCGCCTTTGCCGATGCCCTGAACCACGTTCAGGCCGCGGTGATGAAAGGGTCACCGCATATCTTACTGCGTATTGAGCCACAGGATGTGCAGGTTGTTCAAGCGCGTGAAACGGTGCGTAAAGAGGCGTTTTTATTCCTCTTTTTGCGCCGCGAAAGACGCACTTTCAGCGTGGAGCTGGATGTGACCGTCAACGTGACTGCCATCAATCTTGAGAAGGTGGATTTCGTCACGCAACGCTGATTCACTATTAAAAGGCATAATTATGTTCCTGATAATATTAATAAAATCGCTCATCATCGGCGCGCTGGTTGGCGTAGGTGTCGGCGCTGGGGCTGCACGCATGTTTCATGCGCCTACCTCTCAGGGGATGGGCGCGTTTCGTACTCTGGGGGAGCTGAATTCCTGTGAAGGGGATCCTGCTTCTCACTTCTCATTCGGCCTGGGCTTCTTCTTTAACGCCTGGGCTTCATCCGTTGCGGCGGGGGCGTTCACGCAGGACGTTGACCACCGCATCATCCCTAACTGGGGTGCGGCGGCATTGATGCTCAAAAACCGTAATGTCGGTGAGACGCTGCATGACCCCAGACGCATGGCGATTGCCTGTGGCGTGATTGGCATGATTGTCGTGACCTTCCTGAACCTGACCGCGTCATCCGTACCGGCGGCGCTGCAGGTTACTGCCGTGAAGGTGCTGGTACCGGCGGCAAACCTGCTGGTCAACACCGTGATGCCGGTGATCTTCTGGCTGGCGGCAATCGATGCCGGGAAGAAATCGGGTTTCTGGGCGACCGTCTTTGGCGGCGCGGCGCAGCTGATAATGGGCAACGCCGTACCGGGTCTGGTGCTCGGTATTTTGATTGGTAAAGGCGTCGAAGAGAGCGGCTGGAACCACGTCACTAAAGTGATGATGGTGGCGATCGTGGCGCTGTTCGTGCTGAGTGGTTTCTTCCGCGGCTTCGATATGAAGATGATCGAATCCTTCCATCTGACCGTGCCTAACTGGCTGGAACTGATCCACAACTCACTCAGCGGCAAATAACGGAGGCCACAATGGAACAGAATAAAGGTTTTTGGTTCGCCGACTGGTCGTTCCCGATCTTCGTGGGACTGCTCTCCTCCGGCGTCTTTGCCGGCACGCACATGTACTACCTGTATGGCATCGGTGCGTTTAACGAAGTGGCCTTTGTGGCAATGCTGAAAGCGGGAATGGACACCGGTTCTTACGGGGCGGTAGCGGCGTTTGGTGCGAGCTTCCTGTTTGCCCGCATTATTGAAGGTTCGCTGGTGGGTATCCTGGACATCGGCGGGGCCATCCAGACCGGCGTTGGTTTGGGCGTGCCGGCACTGCTGCTGGGGGCTGGCATTATTTTCCCGGTCGCTAACTTTGCTGCCTCGCTGGTCACCGGTTTGGTGATTGGCCTGGCAATTGGCTACATCATCATTCTGGCGCGTAAGTTCACCATCAATCAGAGCGATTCGACCTACGGGGCGGACGTGATGATGGGAGCCGGTAACGCCTCAGGTCGCTTCCTTGGACCGCTGATCATCCTCAGCGCGATGACGGCTTCCATCCCTATCGGCGTCGGTTCTCTGGCCGGGGCGCTGCTGTTTTACCTGTGGCAGAAACCGATCACCGGCGGTGCGATCCTTGGGGCCATGATCCTCGGTTCCATCTTCCCGATTGCGATTAGCTAATTGCCTGATGGCGCTGCGCTTATCAGGCCTACAGCATCGTACTCGTTGTAGGCCGGATAAGACATTTATGTCGCCATCCGGCAACCGATTTCCTCTTTCTACAGGAGAGTGTGATGTTTGATTTACTCCTGCGCCATGCGCGTCTGGTAGACGATACGGTGAGCGATATTGCGGTCAAGGACGGCAAAATTGCGGCGCTGGGCGAGATAACCGATCCGGCGGTGAAAACCGTCAATTTACGCGGTGAGTGCTACGTCAGCGCCGGGTGGATTGATTCTCACGTCCACTGCTACCCGAAATCCCCGATTTATCATGACCAGCCTGACAGCATCGGGATTGCCACCGGCGTCACCACGGTGGTGGATGCCGGTAGCACCGGCGCTGATGATATTGATGATTTCTATACCTTAACCCGTGAAGCGACCACCGATGTTTATGCCTTGCTGAATATTTCCCGCGTGGGGCTGATTGCGCAAAACGAGCTGGCCAATATGGCTAATATCGACGCTGACGCGGTGAAGCAGGCGGTGCAACGTCACCCGGATTTTATTGTCGGCCTGAAGGCGCGGATGAGCAGCAGCGTGGTCGGTGAAAATGGCATTATCCCGCTGGACCACGCCAAAGCGATGCAAGCGCAGAATGGTGACCTGCCGCTAATGGTGCACATCGGTAACAACCCGCCGGATCTGGATGAGGTCGCCGAACGCCTGACGGCGGGCGACATTATTACCCACTGCTATAACGGCAAACCGAACCGTATTCTGACGCCAGAAGGCGAGTTACGGGCCTCGGTAACGCGGGCGATTTCGCGCGGCGTACGCCTCGATGTTGGACACGGTACCGCCAGTCTGAGCTTTGCGGTGGCGAAACGCGCCATCAGCTTAGGCATTTTGCCGCACACCATCAGCTCAGATATTTACTGCCGCAACCGCATCAGTGGCCCGGTGCATTCATTGGCCAACGTAATGTCGAAATTTCTCGCCATCGGTATGTCGCTCCCGCAGGTCATTGAGTGCGTGACCGCCAGTGCCGCCGACGGCCTGCGCCTGAAAAATAAAGGCCGACTTCAGGTCGGTCTGGATGCCGATCTCACCCTCTTTACGCTGAAGCGCCAGCCCGCCGTGCTGGTCGATGCCGAAAACGACAGCCTGCAGGCTGAACAACTGCTGGTACCGCTTGCTGCAATACGTGCAGGCAAGGGCTATATGACCGAACAAGGGAGCGTGGAACATGCCTTCGATTTTTGAGAAATACCATTTAAAACAGGTTATTAATACCTCTGGGCGCATGACTGCGCTTGGGGTCTCTACGCCGCGACCCGAAGTGGTACAGGCCGCGATGGCGGGGATGAATCAGTACTTCGAAATGAAAGATCTGGTCAATAAAACCGGAGACTACATCGCGAAGTTGCTCGAGGTGGAAGGCGCCACGGTGGTGTCCTGTGCCTCGGCGGGGATTGCCCTGTCAGTGGCGGCTGTGCTGGTAAAAGACAGCGACTGGCTGCTGGAAAACCTGCACGCCACACCAATCGACAACAACGAAATCGTGCTGCCTCGCGGCCATAACGTCAACTTTGGCGCACCGGTTGGCAGCATGGTGGCGCTTGGCGGTGGCAAGTTAGTCGAGGCCGGCTACGCCAATGAATGCTCGGCGGCGCAGCTGACAGCCGCCATCTCGCCGCGCACGGCGGCCATTCTGTATATCAAATCGCACCACTGCGTACAAAAAAGCATGCTCAGCGTAGAGCAGGCCGCCGTGGTCGCACGTACGCATAATCTGCCGCTGATTGTGGATGCAGCGGCGGAAGAAGATTTGCAGTGCTACTACCGTGTCGGTGCGGACCTGGTGATTTACAGCGGCGCCAAGGCGATCGAAGGGCCAACCAGCGGCCTGGTGATTGGTAAAACACAATATGTGGAGTGGGTGAAACGCCAGACGGCAGGTATTGGCCGGGCGATGAAGGTCGGCAAAGAGGGCATTCTCGGGCTGACCTGCGCCATTGAACTGTACCTCAGCGCGCAGAAAGAGAGCGGCGCGGAGATGGTCGAAAAAATGACGCCGTTTATTAATACGCTGAATACCTTCAATGGCGTCAGTGCGCGGGTGGTGTGGGACAGCGCAGGGCGCGACATTGCGCGTACCGAAATTAAGTTTGACGAAGCGGTAACCGGGATCGCCACCGGCGAGCTGGTTGAGGCGCTTAAGCAGGGCGAGTATGCGATCTACTTCCGCGGCTACAAAGCCAACGAAGGCATTATTGAAGCGGACGTGCGCAGTGTAGACCGCGCGCAGCTGGAGATAGTGGCGCGTCGTATTGCGGACGTGACCGGGCAGGAGAAAAAAGTATGAAACTGACGCCTAACTTTTATCGCGATCGCGTCTGCCTGAACGTGCTGGCGGGGTCAAAAGAGAACGCCAGTGATATTTACGCGGCGGCCGAAGGCCATGTGCTGGTCGGTGTGCTGTCCAAAAATTACCCGAGCGTTGAAAGCGCGGTGGCGGATATGCGTGAATACGCGGCGCTTATCGACAATGCGCTGTCCGTTGGTCTCGGGGCGGGCGATCCGAACCAGTCGGCGATGGTTAGTGAAATTTCCCGTCAGGTGCAGCCGCAGCACGTCAATCAGGTGTTTACCGGCGTGGCGACCAGTCGGGCGCTGCTGGGGCAATCTCAAACGGTGGTCAACGGTCTGGTTTCGCCAACCGGTACGCCGGGCTGGGTGAAGATCTCCACCGGCCCGCTCAGCAGCCAGTCAGCAGATGGTGTGGTACCGGTGGCAACCGCCATTGCACTGCTGAAAGACATGGGCGGCAGCTCGATTAAATACTTTCCGATGGGCGGTCTGCAATGCCGCGACGAATATCAGGCGGTGGCTGAAGCCTGCGCCCGGCATGACTTCTGGCTGGAGCCTACGGGCGGTATCGACCTGGACAACTTTACTGAGATTCTGCAGATTGCCCTTGATGCCGGCGTGAGCAAAATCATTCCTCACATTTATAGTTCTATTATTGATAAGGTGAGCGGCAACACCCGGCCTGACGATGTGCGCCAGCTGTTGGCAATGACCCGGGCCTGCGTAGGTTAACTGATTAGTGAGGAAACTGACGTGCGATTCCCCAACCAACGTTTAGCGCAGCTGTTTGGCATGCTGCAAAGCGAGGCGCTGCCGCAGGATGAGCTGGCGCAGCGGTTGTCGGTTTCCACACGCACGGTCAGGGCGGATATTACCGCGCTGAACGCGCTTCTCACCCCGTATGGCGCGCAGTTTGTCCTTAGCCGGGGCAACGGTTATCAGTTGAAAATTGACGATCCGGCACGCTACCAGACGTTACAAACGCAGCAGCCCGAGCGGTTGCTGCGCATTCCGCGTACCAGCCAGGAGCGGGTACACTGGCTGGTGGTTCGTTTTCTGACATCGGCTTTTTCGCTGAAGCTGGAAGATTTAGCTGATGAATGGTTCATCAGCCGGGCGACGCTGCAAAACGACATGGCAGACGTGCGTGAGCACCTGCAACGCTATCGACTGACGCTGGAAACGCGCCCCCGACATGGGATGAAGCTGTTTGGCAGTGAGATGGCGATCCGCGCCTGTCTGACCGATCTTCTGTGGATGCTGGCGCAGCAGGATCCGGCCCATCCGCTGGTGATGGAAGAGGCGCTCAATGCGGGCGTCCCGCAACAGCTGCAGCCGGTTTTACAGGATATTTTCACCCGCTTTCATATTCGCCTGACCGACGAAGGAGAGCTCTTTCTGCGCTTATATTGTGCGGTGGCGGTACGCCGGATTAGCGAGGGCTATCCGCTGCCGGAATTTACCGCAGAAGAGGTGGAACATGAGGTGTGCCTGGCGACGCGGGAAATTGCTTCGGTCCTGCACCAACTGGCAGACAAACCACTCTCCGTGTTTGAGGAGAACTGGCTGAAGGTACATATCGCCGCCCGTCAGGTACAGGATATCGCCCCCAGCGCGATTAACGCCGATGATGACGAAGCGCTGGTCAATTACATCCTGCGTTTTATCAACACGCAGTACAATTACAACCTGATGAACGATCGGCAACTGCATGCCGATCTACTGACTCATATTAAGACCATGATCACCCGGGTACGCTACCAGATCATGATCCCCAATCCGCTGCTGGAAAATATTAAACAGCACTATCCGATGGCATGGGATATGACGCTGGCCGCCGTGTCAGGCTGGGGGAAATACACCCCGTATACCATTAGCGAAAATGAGATTGGCTTCCTCGTGCTGCACATTGGCGTTGGACTGGAACGTAGTTACAACATCGGTTACCAGCGACAGCCTCGTGTGCTGTTGGTTTGTGACGCAGGAAACGCCATGGCGCGAATGATTGAAGCGGTGCTGGCGCGTAAATATCCGCAGATTGAGATTGTCGGCACCGTGACGCTGCGCGACTACGAACAACGGGACGCCATCAGCGAAGACTTCGTGATTTCTACCGCACGAATAAATGAAAAAGATAAGCCTGTGGTGATGATCGCCCCGTTCCCCACTGATTATCAGCTGGAGCAAATTGGTAAGCTGGTGCTGGTGGATCGCACCCGCCCGTGGATGCTGAACAAGTTCTTCGACGCCGCCCATTTTCGCATTATTGACGAACCGATGGATCAACAGACGCTGTTCAACACGTTATGCGGCCAGCTGCACGATGAAGGCTTTGTCGATGCGGAGTTTCTCGACTCCGTCGTTGAGCGCGAGGCCATCGTCAGCACCCTGCTGGGTGATAGCATTGCCCTGCCGCACTCCCTCGGTTTGCTGGCTAAAAAAACGGTGGTCTATACGGTGCTCGCCCCGCAGGGCATCGCCTGGGGAGACGAAACCGCACATGTGATCTTCTTGCTGGCCATTAGTAAAAGCGAGTATGAAGAAGCGATGGCCATCTACGATATTTTCGTCACCTTCCTGCGTGAACGCGCTATGACGCGGCTCTGTGCGTGTCAGAATTTTACCGAGTTCAAAACGGTTGCCATGGAGTGCGTCAGTCGTTTTTAAAGACGCCGCAATTACCTTGCAGCGTAGTCTCCTGCAATCGTTACCCTTAATTTCAAGGGCATAACATTACGCCACAACAGTCGTCATCTGCCCAGGAAAACTAATCTGGATCACGCCGCCCCACATGCAGATCAATGTTGACTGGGCGGTAAGGGCGGGCATATTTCCCACTAATACCGTGGGTGATCCCGGCGCCCAGGGTGCCGGTGTGGCGGGAATGCACGGCATTGGCGTCAGCACGCCCAGCGCTGCGGCGGTCGCGGCAGCAACGGTCGGGTTGGCGATGCTGTTGCACATCGCGAACGGTAGAATATTCACAAATGGTTTGTTGTCCATAATATTCGCCATTGGCATGTTACTGACGATGGTTCGACTGGTGGGCAGTACGTTCAGCGTACCAGGCGCGATGCCAAAGGAACATTGTAGCAGTGCGCCGGTACAGACTCCTGGACAACTCATGGTAACACCCCCAGTTGCCGCCACAGTCGGCGAGCGGATTCATCGCTATTAATCAGTTCTGAGAGCAGTTCCGGCAGCGGTGTGTGCCCCCAGGCAAAGGCGCGGTACAGCAAATAGGGTACCGGGCTATGTGGTTCGGTGCGCGCCAGGTAGTCTGCGACCTGTTTAATCATCAGATATGCCTCCTCCCGATGGGTAAATGTGGCGTTATTGCTGAATGTTGGGGCGCTTTCCTCGCTGACAGATTGCGGTTGCACTGGCAATGCGCTGCCTCCTAACGCCTGCAGGCAAGTTTTGATTTTTTGTTCAAGCAAGCTGAAGGAGGGGGCTGAAGCTTCGGGCCAACTCTGACAGACGGCATTGAGACGTTTGAGCCACTCGATGCTGGATGCCAGAGGCTGAAGGGGCGCTTCGTCTGCGCCGGGTAGCGGAATGTCAGAAAATTTTCCCTGCTGCCACTGCGTCAGTGAGACGGTTTCCCCATGGGCGATAAACAGCGAGGCTTCAGCGACCAGCGTGGCGTAATGTTGCGCTATCCAACACAGTGGCGCGGCGCGATAGTCATAGTCACCTTCTTTAATTTGGGGATGCAATTCCTCCGGGTAATGTTCAAGCGCCAGAGTCACTAATGCCAATGCATCGGGTAGGGCAGCTAAGCCGCGAATCCTAATCCACGCTTCCCCCAGCCAGCCCATAATCACCAGATCCTTACTGAGCGTTTTCGTCAGCAGAGTGGCAATGTTGGCAACTTCGTCCCAGTCGGCACGGCGTGGCGTACTCTGCCAGACGCCGGTGGGCAGCGTTTCGTCATCCTGCTGGCGAGCGGCGACCAGCCTGTCGAACTCGGGTGAATAACGGATAGAGTCCCCGCACGGATTATCCGCCTGAATGGGGGCCAGTAATGCCTGAATATGTTCCATCATTTTCCTCTTGATAATCCCTGCTCGGTAAGCGGTATCCATGGTAGCGGCGCTTTGCTTTGGGCACCTAACAACGTGACCTGCCAAAATACCGTCGACTGCAATGGCTTCTGACCATCGCTTACGGGGAGCGAAAAGCGTAGCGGCAGCGGTTGCGTCAGCGCGCCATCGACGCGCTGTTGTTCAATCATCCTGAGCAGCGACCATGCCCCCAGCCAGCGCCAACGACCAGTATCACCGCTTACCGTTACGCCTGTCTGTGACAGGCCTGGCATTGGACGCCAGGTGGAATTGGCTGCCCAGCGCAGACTAAAGCTCAGACTATCGCCGCTGCGCCAGTGCAGGTCCGTCGAGCCGCCGGGGTAGCTGATCGATTGTTGATTGCCGACAAGCCGCCAGTCGGCAATCTGATCCGCGCCAGCCTCATGGTTGCGTGAGGTTCGCCAGATGACCCGTAACGTCACGCCTTCAGGGCTGACCAACGCCGAAAGTAACGGTTGTGCTGCTGCCAGTTGTTGAATCAGTGGCGGTTGTTCGGATAGCGTTTCAGCGGGGAGTTGCGCCAGCAAAAGAGTCAGTTCGCGCACCCGATCGACATCAGCATCCGGCGCGTTTGGCACAGCGGTAAAGGGAAAGCGCCCCGCAAGCCAGATGTTGTACAGATTGAAGATCTTCTGTACCGCGCCGATGCTGGCCTGTTGGCGTAACTGCTGACATTTTTGCAATGATGCGTTTACCAAAGCGTTTAGCGATTGACCGTAAAAATCGTTACTGCCATCGCTGCGAAACTGCGCCAATTCACTCTGGCAGTTCTGTGCGGAGAGCGTCGGTAGCACGGCGGCAAGGGTCGCCATCTGCATCGGCGGACTGCCAGGATCCTGTTGTTGAAGTCGTTGCATGGCCGCCAGTGAACTGCTCCAGCGAACGATAATCTGGTTATCCGTTGCCGTTAGCCATGGGCGCTGCTTGTCGAGCCAGTCAATATCCTGCTGATAGCGGACCAGTACGCCGGAGATTTGCTCTGCTTGTGCGCTAGCCCACCCGACAATTTTCTGCCCGCTAGCCTGAGCTTGTTCTGTCGTAGCGTAATTGACCGCCGGAGGGTTAATCGGCGGAAGTAACGCGCCACCGTCCTGACGTACCCGGCTAATCACCTGGGCGGCAGTTTGCTGGCGTAATACAATGGCAAACTGAGGGCGGTTAAGCTGGCTAAAGGCGTCAATGACCCGATCCGCGCTGGCGGTACTGATATTACTGCGATCCGGCGCCTCAGGTGCGCCTGCGTAGAGTGCCTGACGCATGGCGTTTTCCGCCGCCTGTTGCGCCAGCATAGTGAGTTTAGGCCGCCAGATGCTGTCCGAAAGCTGCTGTATAAAGCGCTCATATCCGCCATACAGCGCCAGAGCTTGCTGAAGTTGCAGATTACCGGGATAACCGACGGAGGTCTCGGTAGGCTGACTTGCTCCCTGTTGCCAGAAGGGCTGATTAAGTAAATCACGCAAGCTTTTTTGTAGTGCCAGAATATCCGTCGATACGCTGAATTGTCCTTCCGGGGATTGCTCAGTTAACGAGGAGAAGTGCAGCCTGGAACCATCAACCTGCGCCAGAAAGCGTTGGCGTAGTAGGGTTTCGTGGCGAAGCAGTTCCTGAACCACGCTGTTGTCGATAAGCCTGAGGGTTCGTGCCTGAGTGAGCAGTTCATCCAGTGGCAGTCTGATTGGCGAGTTCGTTGCATCGCGGCTCAAGTTATTGATGGTCGTCAGCGTTGCCTGTAAGCGACTAACCTGCCGGACCAGTGAGCGGACGAATAATGGGGTAACCCCGGAGCCATTGCCGAATAGCGCCAGCAGTTGTTCGAGCTGCTCTTCGTTGCTATCCAGGCTGGTGTTGCCATAGTTTTGCTCCAGCCAGCGCATAGTTTCGTGAGAAAATTGTACGCTGTTGCGCTGAGTCAGTTCACTGGCGTCGGGTAATTTCAGACGTGAGAGATTGAGTGTGGCAAACATCTCGTTGAGCTTCTCCTGCGAGGGCAAAGAGTCGGTGTCAACTGTCACGTCCCAAATGCTGGCGCTGACGTTTGCCAACGTCTGCACGGTGGGTTGCTTCATCTGCATCAATTGTAGCAACGGCAAATAGCGCGACTCCATTTGTTTTGCCTGAGCGAGCAAGTGCTGAATCTGCTGGTAACGCTCTTCGGGTAGCAGATCGTCCTGCTCCGAACCCCTTTCATCTTGATTTTGCAGGCAGATACTGTTGGTGGCGGGAACCAACAGGCTGATCAGGGTGACGTTGTTAAACGTCTCCCGCAATTTTTTATCGGTGTGGCTGAACAGCGAGCCTGGCCAGACGACGGAACGAAACTGCCACTGTGGAATACCGTTGAGTACCCGCCAGTACAGCGTGGTAGAACGCTCACCAGTAATATCGGCTCGGACGCCTGTGGCGAGAACCTGCAGACGATCGTGCAATAGTACGGCGTTGGTGTGCTGGTATCGCCAGCTCCAGGTCATTGCCGCCAGCCACAGAACACAAAGACAGCTATAGCAGGCAAGGGTAATGAAATGGCGGCGCAGGTTCAGGCGCAGCAGGCGACGCACGGGCAATGCAAGGCCGCGTTCAGCGGCAATTTTCCCGCTCAGCAGCGTCTGGCAAAACTGCATCTGCGGTTTGCCCTCTGCCATCGTTCGCGCAACAAACCAGATCCCTCTCAGCAGCGGCGGTTCATCGCGAGCATTGCTGTTGAACAAGGTATCGAAATAATCATGTAGCGGCGTGGCAAGTTGCGGGAGGTTTTCTGGTAACTGGAACAGTGTTTCCGGCGTGCTCCCTTGCAGAGCACCGAGTTCGGTGATGAGTCGTCGCAGCGACATCCGGGCATTGTCCAACACGTCGTCAATCCACTGTGGTTTCCAGATAGCTTCTCTGGCAGTAGGTATTGCGCTGCCAATGGGGCTGCGGCGGGCATCCTCCGGCAGTATCGCCAGCAGAGCGGCGGTTCCTTCCAGAGATTCCATGCCACTTATCAGCAGGTAGACGGGCAGACTCAGCCCGCACACCTGTTGAATTTGTTGGCAGTTGTTCAGCAGGCTAGCGCGGGTGACATCATCACCGTTCAGCGCGTCCAGTGGCAGGGTGATGATTAGCGCGTCCAGCGGACGCTGCGGGCGGCTTTTCACTAGCGCAGCCAGTATTTTTTGCCAGTCGTTCTGGCGAATAAGCCGCTTCCTCCCTGCGGTTTGCAGTGTTTGCGGCAAGCACAGAATGCTGCACTGGGAGTTAAACCACCACTGCCCGAACCAGTGTTCCTGACCGTCGGTCAGTGACCAACTACGGCAGAGCAGGCGGTTATCTTCTTCGTTACCCAGCATCAGGATACGCATACTGTCGTAGGGATCTTGACCGCCGCAGGCGCGCTGGATCTCCTTTTGCGCGCGGGTAAACGTATTGTTGCGGTATTCCCACTGCCACCAGACGCACCAGAGGGTAATCGCCAACAGCATCAACATAATAATCAGTAGCGTAAACCAGGGCTGCGTCACTTGGCATCTCCCGGGCAGGACTGAGTCACTGGGAAGTCAGGTAGTGCAGTCACGCCGATGGCGTCTTCAATACTCAGCCACAAGCGCTGACTCAATAACAGTAGCGCCAGAAGTATGATGACAGCAATCAGGTGCAGGCGTGAGTTATCCGGTAGACGACGATGCGCCGGAAGCTGTAATGGTGAACCCAGCGCAGCGGAAGCCATGCGTTGGGCAATATCGTTGAATTGAGCATCATGCTGAAAGGCAAAATGCCACAGGAGGCGGCAGGTTTCCTGGTGTACCTGCGGGGAAAAATCATCTCGCCGGGAGCCAAAACCCAGCGTCAGACAGCGCAAATACAGGGCGGCTAAATCGCGCTGACCTGGGTTGCGTTCATTGAGCAGGGCGGTGATCTTGCGGGGGATCTGGTCCCCTGCGCTGTGGGTTTGCCACAGATGATACTCCAGCGGGCAGGACTGCCACAGGGAGAGTGCGGGCCAGTCACCGTAGAGTACGGACTCATCAATCAGCGCGACCAGGGCATAAACGGCGGCGTCAATCTGCTGCTGAAACGGCGTACCCAGTTCGCGGCTCAGGCGTCGGTTATATTCCGCCACCGTCTGGCTGGCGTATTCAACGGCCTGATTATGCAGTTCATTCGGTGGCAACATGGTACTTTTCCAACGTTCGAACTGCGCCAACCAGCGGGAATAAATCTCATCAAACAGGCGGCAAGCTGGCATATCAGGATCCACGGGCGTCATGATAATCCTCCTGCCGGTAAAGCATGATCCGCTGCGGCATATCCTCTGTTTCGTGCAATGAGGCGATGACCAGCGGCGTTTCTTTTTCAAACCACTGGGTGGTAAGGGTTAGCGTGAATAAGGCTACGCTGTTGTCTATTTCCCAGTCACTGCGCTGCTCTGCTGCCAGCGGTGTAAGCGTCATTCCGTGCATGCGTTGACGGCGCAGAATCGGCAGGAAAGGCTGGCTGGCGATGAGACTATGTTGTAACCAGTTTTCTGCTCTGGATGTGTTGCCAGCAGGCATCAGCAGGCCAATTACCACCGGCTCTCCGGCATGGATATCCGCAGGGAGTTGCAGCGAAAAAGAGTTATCCAGTTTGTTGAAGTTGAGCCGCTGATAGCGGCGATGAATATGTGCCAACTGGTTTTTTAACACGGTGAAAAGGGAAGAAAATGCGGGCAGCATATTCTGATAATTAAAGGCTGGCAGCAGGGGCAGTGTCTTATCCTGAGTCAGTATTGCCGTTTGTCCGATAAACAGACACAGTGCGCGGTAAAGGTCCTGGGGATGTGGTTTTCCGCTATTGATAAGGCTTTCCAGCAGCGGCAGTGCGCCCTGAATACTGTGTAGCGATAACGCTAACCACAGCCAGTCATTCAGGCGTTGACCTTGCTGCGCCAACTGCATTTCCCGGCTCAGGAACAGGTTTTTCTCTCTCGCTTGCAGGCAGAGTTGACGGGTGCGGCGTACAAGATAGCTCTCTTCGCCGACGGCGGGAGTCGGTGGAAACCATTCGCTCAGACGAAATCCACCTTCGGTATACACCACCTGAACCAGCGGCAGACAGATGAAATCAGCAAGGTCATGCTGGCGAACCAGACGCGGTACGGGCTGCCATTGTGAAATGCTGTCGGGAAATTCACCGCTACTCAGGTCAGGCAGCGGGGGGCTGTTAACTGAGCGATAGCGGCTATTCATTAATTGCCACTGTCCGGCACGGTTTAGCGGCGGCAGCGCCAGCCAGAGGATATGCTCACTGTCCGGTGCGGCAGGCAGTAAACGAGTACAGTCAAACTCCAGCAGCGGTTCGCGGCCAATGTCGTAATCCACCGGCGTCCCGTCTGGCATAATAGCCTCCAGGCGCAATATGCGTAGCGTTCCTGCACATAATGCCGCTTCGTCAATCTGTAGCTGACTGACGCCCCAGAACCAGGGATTAGCGCATCTTGTGAGCGCGGCGGAAAGCGTTTCATTGCGCAATGCTTGCAACTGAAAATGTTGCGGCAGCATTGCCATCCCTTCATACCAGCAAACCATTGCCGGAATTGTGCTCATCGTATCTTCCTTGTTCAGGGGGCGAGGATTGCCTCATCGGTCATCAGCAACAGATGCAGCGAATCTGCTTTATCCAGCCTTAAGCGGTGTTCCCCTGCACTGATATAGTGGGAAAACACCAGGGTTGTTTCTGCTTTAACGCCGTGCAGGGGAGAATTTTTTGTCACAAAGCGCGAGCCTGGCACCAGCTCCAGGGACCAGATGTGCAGCCCGTCAGGGCTATCGCGCAGGAGCTGTGATTTGGCGTTAAACCATTGTGCTGCACTAAGCGTTTGTACAGTTGGCAGCAGTGCGCTATCGGCAACGGCGACAATATCTACTGCAACTGGCGTGTTATCATTGGCATCTGGAACCGTTTCAATGACCACGTCATTAAATGCTACGCGGTTTTGCCACAATGAACAGCTGCTACTCAATAAAATTAAAACACCGAATAATATTATGTTGGCTGAATGGCGTAGGCCGTTTGTCATATAAAATCCCTTTATATCGTTATTAAGAAGGTAATTAATGGTGACGTTTTGTTTTTTGACTTAAATCATTATTGGGTTCATCTGGTGTAATAAATTCGTTAACATATAAAATATTCATTAAATGAATGACTTCAGTGAAAAGTATTTATAAAAACTAATTCTATATTTAACTTGTTGATTTTTATGTGTTATTTTTTGGTTTATTGATTTTAATCAAATGTTGTATTTTTGTGTAAAAATAAAGAATTAAGTTGATATTTATTTTGCGTTGTGTTTTTTATATTGCATGTGATTATTCGTGAATATTGTTCTTAGAATAAATAATGGTGCGGCAAATATCGTACCAGGGATACTATTGCAATAAAAAGGATTGAATATGGCCGAGAGCATTCAGCATAAACTCAACCGCATTAGACCACCGCGCGTTCAAATAACCTATGACGTAGAAACGGGGGGCGCGATTGAGAAGAAAGAACTTCCGTTAGTCGTGGGTATTCTGGCTGATTTATCCGGACATCCCGCATCCCCACCCGCTAAATTACGTGAGCGTCGATTCGTCGAAATCGATCGTGATAATTTCGATGATGTGCTTTCCTCCATCTCACCTCGTCTGGCGGTTCAGGTAGAAAATCGTCTGGCTAATGATGGCAGCAAATTGAACGTTGAGCTGCGCTTTAACGAGTTCGACGACTTTTCGCCGCTCAATATTATCAATCAGGTTAAACCCCTCCAGCGTCTTTTCCTTGCCCGCCAACGCTTGCGCGATCTCCTGACCAAATTGGATGGTAACGACTCACTGGATGCTCTGTTACAGCAGGTGGTAAACGATAACACCGAGCTTCAGGCATTAAGACCTTCTGCTGAAGAAAAACCGACTGAAGATGCGTAACTGAGAAGGAGAAGAGCAATGGAGAATGTTCAGGAACAAGCGGAAAGCGGTGCACAGACGGTCACGCTGAGCGTATTGGATCGTATTATTCAGGAAGGCCGGATGGCGCGTGATGAGCTGCAACAGACCTATGCGCGTGACATGCTGGAAGAGCTGGCAACGCAAATCCTCGACGAAGGGATGGCGATAGAAGGTGACACGGTGGCAATGATCAACCACCGTATTGCGCAGATCGATCAACTTATCAGCGGCCAGTTGAATGAAGTGTTACACCATCCTGATATGCAAAAACTGGAAGCATCCTGGCGCGGGTTGCATCAGTTTGTAATGAATACTGAAACCAGTACGCGACTGAAATTACGGCTGCTGAACGTCTCGCGCAAAGAGCTGCAGGACGATCTGGAAAAAGCGGTTGAGTTTGACCAGAGCACGCTGTTCAAAAAGTTGTACGAAGATGAATATGGCACCTTTGGCGGTAACCCTTACAGTGTGCTGGTGGGGGATTTTGAGTTTGGCCGTCATCCGCAGGACGTGGCGCTGCTGGAGAAAATATCTCAGGTTGCGGCGGCCGCTCATGCGCCGTTTATTGCGGCTGCCAGTCCGCGCTTGTTTGATATGGGATCGTTCGCTGAGCTGAGCGTGCCACGCGATCTGGCGAAGATCTTCGAAAGCACCGAAATGATCAAATGGCGAGCATTCCGCGACAGCGACGACTCGCGCTATGTCTCGCTGGCGCTGCCGCACGTATTACAGCGTCTGCCTTACGGACCGGAGACGGTGCCGGTAGACGGGGTGAACTTTATCGAGGACGTCAATGGCCTGGATGCCAGCAAATACCTGTGGGGGAATGCCGCATGGGTGCTGGCCAATCGCATTACCGAGGCGTTTGCCTTATATGGCTGGTGCGCCGCGATTCGTGGCGCGGAAGGTGGCGGACTAGTGGAAGATCTCCCGGCGCATACTTTCTCCACGCCATCCGGTGATATCAGTTTACGTTGCCCGACGGAGATTGCCATCACCGATCGGCGCGAAAAAGAGCTGAACGATCTTGGGTTTATCGCCCTGTGCCATAAAAAGAACACCAATACTGCCGCGTTCTTTGGCGGACAAACCACTAATCAGGCCAAAATTTATAACACCCCGGAAGCCAACGCCAACGCGCGGATCTCGGCAATGCTGCCATACGTCCTTGCCGCCTCCCGCTTTGCGCATTACCTGAAGGTCATTATGCGCGACAAAATTGGCAGCTTTATGAGCCGTGATGATGTCGAAAGCTACCTCAACAACTGGATTGCTGATTATGTGCTGCTGACCGACAGCGCCCCGCAGGAGATCAAAGCGCGTTATCCGCTGCGCGAAGCGCGGGTGGACGTGAGTGAAGTGCCAGGCAAACCGGGAGCCTATCGTGCCGTCGTGTTCCTGCGACCGCATTTCCAGTTAGAAGAGTTGACCACCTCTATTCGCCTGGTCGCTGAACTGCCGCCGCCGGCTGCAGCCTGATTAATAAGGAGATAAACCATGGATGCGATTTTTTTAAAGCTCGACGATATCAAAGGTGAAAGTCAGGCTGAAGGATTCAAAGACCAGATAGAGATCATGTCCTTCAGCCACAACGTGGCGATGCAGGTCACCAACGACGTCAGTAACACGGAACGCACCTCTGGACGAGCGCACGTTGGGGAAATGTCGCTGACCAAGTTTGTCGACCTTTCCACGCCGAAGCTTAACGAGTACTGCTGCAGCGGGAAGATGGTTAAAGAAGCCGTGCTGACGTTGTGCCGTAATGATGACGGAAAAATGCTGCCATTTATCGTCTATACCCTGGATAACGTGATTATCTCGCATCTGAGCGTCAGCGGCGGTTCCGGTGGTAAGCCGGTGGAAACAATGTCGCTGAATTTCACCAAGATTAAATGGGAAATCACCGCTCAGAAACTGGGAGGCCAGAAAGAGGGCAACGTTTCTTCCGTCTGGGATATGGCGATGAACAAAAAACCGTAACCTGAGGTGATGCCCATGTCACTGCCCGTCGCGCTGCTCGACAGACTGATGGATGAGGACGTTACGCCGCGCGAATCGGTGTGCCGGGAGTTGAGAAGACTGTTCAACTCCCGTGCTCCTGCGGATGATGACGCGTTACCGCTGCTGCTTGCCTGGGGTGTCCCGGAATGGCATGGGCTGAACGCGGGCGATGAACGAGTGCTTAGCTGGTATTGTCGCCGGCTTCGCGCAGCCATTTTACGCAACGAGCCGCGGATTCAAGCACTCACTGTCAGCGTGAAAGATGCGCATCATCAGACGCTGGCGCTGCGTCTTGAGGCGATGTTGTGGAACGATGACGAGCTGCTGGAGCTGGATCTCATGTATTTGCACGGCAACTGGCGATGACCATCGCAGGAGGAGATCAATGGACGATCGATTGCTGGAAAATTATCTGCAGGAATTGCGATGGTTGCGAAAAGCCAGCGGGGAGTTCGCCCATCGGCACCCGCACGTAGCCTCTCGTCTGCGGCTGAGCGAATTTGATTGCCCGGATCCCCACGTTGAACGGCTTTTAGAAGGCTTCGCTCTGCAAAGCGCCAGACTGCATCAGCGCCTTGACGACGGCTTTGGTGAACTGTGCGAATCGCTACTGGAGCAGCTTTCTCCCCATGCAATACGACCTTTTCCCTCCTGCGCTACCGCCTGTTTTACCCCAGATCCGCTGGCGGGCGAGCTGAGTCATGGCTATACGCTTCCTGCCGGAACGCCGCTTTATGCGCTAACGGAAAGCGGAGAAACAATCTGGTGGCGTACGGCGCTGGCGCAAACGCTATGGCCCCTGGTGATTGAGGATGTCGCCTGGTGTGATGCCGCGCAGGCCCAGCAGTTGAGCGGGTTGGTGCAGGCGCGTGGCGCGTTGCGTATTCAGCTACGTTGTCTGCCGCCATATCAGTTTTCGACGTTGGCGATAACACCGTTGCGCATTCATCTCAGCGGTTCGCCGCAAATCAACGCCACGTTGTTTGATTTGCTGTACGCCCATGTCATTGGGCCGCTGCGCCCACATCCCATTGGTTTGCTGAATGCCGAAAAGATCTTGCCCTGCGAACCGGGCGTAGAGTCCAGCGTGCTGGCGCTCAGTGCCTGGATGAACAGCCCGCAGGCGCTAATGTATTTTGATTTGCCGCTGCCAACGACGAAGGATGGCGATGGCATGACCTTGTGCATTCCTTTCGATCGCGCGCCGCCGGGGGCGCAGCATATTCAGTTGGGTGATATTCGTCTGGGCTGTGTGCCAATAGTTAACCTTTTCACCCGAACCTCTGAGCCGCTGATTGCTGAGCATACGCGCAGCGAGTACCGGCTGGTGGCCGATCACCATGATCAACATGTACAGATCTACCGTGTACAGACGATGTGGATGAGTCGCCGTGAGGAGGCCTGGCGCGTGCCTGCATATTACTCGGCCCACGGGCATAGCGAGTCCCGCTGGTTCTGGCATGCGCGGCGCAACCCCCAGCAGAGCAGTGCGTTGTGGTTAACCCTGGTGGACAGCTGTTTCGATCCGTTTGCCCCGGTTGACGAGGCGAGCCTGACGGCGACGCTCTGGTGCGGCAACGGTGAGAAGGCCGCACAGCTTTGTGCGGGAACGCCGTTGACCTTTGAAGTGCCTGGTCCGGTTGCGCAGGTGCATTTATTGGGAACGCCGACCACACCTTCCGCGCCTGCCTTACAGCGAGATGCTCGCTGGAAACTGCTTTCTTCTCTGGCGCTCAATCACCTTTCATTGACCGAAGGTGAGAGGGCACTGGACTCGCTGAAAGAGCTACTGGCGCTGTATGCCCCTTTCTCTGCATCACCCGCTGTCTGGCAACAGATAAATGGTATCCGCGAGATGCATTGCCGGCGGGTTAGTGAGCACCGCGGAGGCGATGCCTGGCGCGGCTGGCATAACGGCATCCGGGTAACGTTAACCCTCGACCCACTGGCATTTACGGGCAACAGTCGGCTGTTATTTGCGGGGATCGTCGCCCGTTTTCTGGCGCGTAACGCTACCGCCAACTGCTTTGTTCATACGGTATTGCTGGATGAGGGGGAGGAGCTGTCGCTATGGACAGACGTCGAACAGACTGCGCTGATAGCGTAATGGCGCAACTTAAGGGCGAGCCGTGGCGTTTTTCGCTGGAGCAATGCCTCCGGATTTTACAGGCAAGCGGCGAAACGCCAGAGCTGTGGGGCGAGCTGGGGCTGGCGTTTGCGCCTGCAGAAATCGGTGCGCTGAGTGAAGGCGTTCTCCAGATTCGTAGCCTCGGACCGGGAGGCGCGGATGGCGTACTGCCCTACGGCTGGCTGGAATGGCTGCAGCAGGCGACACAGGATAAAAACAGCGCACCGCAGGATTTTATCTTTATGTTTCAACAGCGTTTTATTCAGCATCACTACCGCAGCCTGAGCCTGTATCGGCTGGCTACGCCCTATGCGCGCCGCGAGAATGCGCCGGGGCTGTCGGTGATGCGGACGCTGTGTGGTTTCAGGCTTGATGCCATGGAAAAGCATGAGTCTGCACAGGTGCAGAGCCTGCTGATGCAATGCGGCAGCCTGACGAATCGCAGGCGTTCTACGGCTGGATTTGTGGCGCTGGTGGAGGCCGCACTGAACGTCACCGTGCATGTCGAAGAGTTTATCGGCCGCTGGCAGCCTTTGCCGCAGGCATCCGTAAGCCGGACGGGATGTCGGCTGGGGCGCAACAGCGTTGCCGGGCGACGGATTTGGAATCAGCATGCGGCGCTGCGGGTGCATCTGCATGCTGAAAGCGCCGCCCAGTGGCGGGCGTTTTTATCCGATGGGCAAGCCTTTATTCAGCTCAGCCAACTGGGGCAACTGTGGTTTGGTCCAGGGATAACGCTGCAACTGATGATGCGTGGGACGCTAAATCTTGATCACTGCCTGAGCCGGGATACCCCGCCGCGCTTGGGCTATACCGCTCAACTGGCAGGGCGTAAACCCGCCGCGTTTCATTGCCAACAGCAACTTGAGGAGAACAACGCATGGACTTAAAAGCGCTGGTACAACGACTGAATCCGGTTTGCTTTCGTGCGCTGGAGCAGGCCGCCGAACGCAGCCGGGCGCAGGGACACTGGTTTGTTGAGCCGGAGCATCTGCTGTTGGCATTACTCGATGATGAACACTGTGATCTCGCTTATTGCCTGAGCGGCGCGGCGATTTCCGTCGACACGCTGCGCGAAGAGATCCACAGCGCCCAGGCGCAGTTTAAATCCGGCTGCACGCGGATGCCGGTGTTTTCCGTGCAACTGGTGGAATTGCTGGAAGGGGCGGTTTTGTTGGCGGCTTTCCAGCGCCTGTTGAAGGTCCGTTCAGCGCTGTTGCTGCAGGCCTTACTCACCCGAGAACGTCTGCGCGCCCAGCTGGCGCAGGGAATGCCGCTGCTGTTGCAGCTTCCGGCGGGGGTGATGGAAAGCCAGTGGCAGAGCTGGTGTCGTGGCTCCGTTGAAGAATTAAGCGACACGCATACGGGAGAAAACCCGGAGCGTGAAGGCGGCGTGCTGGATCAATACACCCACGATTTGACCCGTGATGCGCGGGAAGGGCTGATCGATCCGATCATCGGGCGCGACGCGGAGATCCGCCAGTGTATCGACATCCTGCTGCGCCGCAGACAAAACAACCCGATTCTGGTCGGTGCGCCAGGCGTGGGGAAAACCGCCGTCGCTGAGGGGCTGGCGCGACGTATTGCCGAAGGCAGCGTGCCGCCGCCGCTGCGCGATGTCGCGCTGTTGTCGCTGGATCTGGGGTTATTACAGGCTGGCGCAGGGGTGAAAGGGGAATTTGAACAGCGGCTTAAAGGTGTCATTGATGCTGTTAAGAAATCCCCGCAGCCGATCGTTTTATTTATCGACGAAGCCCATACGCTAATTGGCGCAGGCGGCGCCGAGGGCGGCAGTGATGCCGCCAACCTGCTGAAACCGGCGCTGGCACGTGGGGAACTGCGTACCATCGCCGCCACCACCTGGCAGGAGTACAAAAAATACTTCGAGAAAGATCCGGCGCTGGACCGGCGTTTTCAGCGCATCCAGATTGAAGAGCCGGATGAGAACCGCGCGGTGGTAATGCTGCGGGCGGTGGCCGATAAGCTGGAAGCGCACCACGGCGTGCAAATTCTCGATACCGCGATCCGCGAGGCGGTGCGTCTGTCGCAGCGCTACATCTCCGGGCGCCAACTGCCGGATAAAGCCATCAGCGTGCTCGACACTGCCTGCGCAAGAGTGGCGCTGGCGCAGCATGATGTGCCGCCACAGCTTGAGGAGATCCGTCAGCAGCAGGCGGCCATCGAAGAAGAGAGTGAACGCCTCAACCGCGAGCTGCTGGTGGGCGTCGATCATCACGACCGACTGTGTGAACTGGAAGTGATGGCAGAGAAATTGCGTCTGCAGGCGCGGGAAGTAGAAGGTCGCTGGCAGGATGAGCGTCAGCGGGTCGGCGAACTACTGGCGACCCGTCAGCGGATGCTGGATCTCAGCGCACAACTGGACGATGACGACGAGCTGGAACAGGAGCTGGTGGAGTGCGCAGCGCTGATTGGCAAGCTGGAAACCGCCGCCGCGCAATTGCGCGATGAGGTACCACTGGTGCCGGACTGCGTGGATCCTGCCACTGTGGCGGCGGTGATCGGCGGCTGGACCGGCATTCCGCTCGGGCAGATGCTCACTGACGAAGCCCACGCTCTGCGCACGCTGGTCGCACGGATGAGCGAGCGGGTGATGGGGCAACAGGCCGCGCTGGAGACCATCGCCCAGCGGCTGCGCGCCTATCGCAGCGGTCTGACCGACCCGCAAAAACCGGTCGGCGTGTTCCTGCTGGTGGGGCCAACCGGCGTGGGCAAAACCGAAACAGCGTACGCGCTGGCCGACGCCCTGTACGGCGGTGAACGCAACCTGATTACGATCAATCTTTCCGAATACCAGGAGGCGCATACCGTCAGCCAGCTCAAAGGCGCGCCGCCGGGCTACGTCGGCTACGGCAGCGGCGGAGCGTTAACCGAAGCCGTGCGCCGTCGCCCCTATTCGGTAGTGCTGCTCGACGAAATCGAAAAGGCGCACCCGGACGTGCTGGAGACGTTTTATAACGTCTTCGATAAAGGGTTAATGGAAGATGGCACCGGGCTGATTGTCGATTTCAAAAACACGGTGATGCTGGCGACCAGCAACGTCGGCGCGGAATTAATTCTCGACACGCCTGCGGCTGAATTAAATAGCGAACGCTTTAACGAGGCGCTGCGCGAGGAATTATTAACTCATTTCCGCCCAGCTTTTTTGGCAAGGATGACCACGGTGGCCTATCGGGCGTTGGATGAAGAAATATTGAAGGGAATTGTGCGGGCTAAATTAGAGAAATTATCACAACGGTATTTCGTGGCGACGGGGGAGAAGTTGAATATGGAAGATGGGTTGGTGGAAAGGGTAATGGAGAAATGTAAGGGAGCTGGGGCCAGAGATGTTGAGAACCTGGTGGTTGGGGAAGTGATGGGGGGGTACATGTGAATTTTTCACTCCCTCTTTATTAAACGTTAATTAAATGAATCGAACATCATTCGGAGAAAATATGTCATTTTGGGATGATTTATATAAAAAAATAATTAGTAGGGCAAAGGATAGAAGGGAAAATGATAAAATTATATCAACGACGCCACGAAAAGATGTGCCAGATCCAGGATACAGGCCGTTAGCTATGCTTTGCTATGCCTATTCTATTACTAGTGAAGAATTTTATGTTGGGTATAGTGGAACTGCTGGCGGAATGAAAGATCCATCGTGTTTTTCAGCAGATAAATATCAAAAAGATAGAAGGATAGATCGCTTTCATTCGGTAGTTGGCTCCTCGTTAGTAGGGGAAACCCCTAAATTTGATCGTACTTTTTATAATTGCGCTGAGGCTTGCGCACTTACAATTGCACTTTCCTATGATGAAAAAATTAATGACCTAGTGTTCATAAGTATTAATAAAGAAGGTGTACCCGTCCCCCCTTGCAGGAATTGTCAGATATGGTTAGAAAGAGCTGGTTGTCACGCATATTGGGGATGGACAGGTAAGAGGTGGGACTGGTTCTTTCCAAAATAACACCTGCATTTGTAGATTAAGCTGAGTATATCAAATCAAAAAATACACTTAATTATTTACAGCTATTGCTACTCGGCAATAAGTACTGCTACGAATAAAAAAGGATCCTCTATGACTGATATCAGCATCAATTTCACTGTTTCAGATCGAATAGTTCTCAATGCTATAGCTGCGCAAACCGAATCGCAACTTAACGCCCTGACCACCTCCACCATCGCCGCCACCACCTCCGCGCCGCTAACCTTAGACAGCGCCCTGGCAACCCATCTGACTGCCACTATCAACAATGCCGACTACGACGGGCTGATTGCCGAGGCGCACCAGCTTCCGGCGACCAGCAATGCCGATCGCTACCAGTTTGTGCTGCGCCCGTGGCTGTGGTGGCTGACGCTCTCCAGCAATAACCGCGTGTTTCAGAACCTCAGCGCGCAGGAGATCGTCGAGCAGGTGTTTAAAGACGGCGGTTTTACCGACTACAAATTCCAGCTCAAAACCAAACCGACAAAACGCGAATACTGCCTGCAATATAACGAGAGCGACTTTAATTTTGTCTCGCGGCTGCTGGAGCAGGAGGGGATCTTCTGGTTCTTCACACACGCAGCAGGCAAGCACACGCTGGTGCTGGCGGATGATAACAGCGCCTTCCCGCCGATTACTGGCGATAAAAAGGTCAAGTATCAGGCCGAAGCAAGCGGCGCACGGGAAACCGGGGCGATTCGTTCGGCGCAGCTGCGTTTGCAGGCCACCGCGCAGGGCTTCCAGAGCAGCGACTATAACTATGAACAGCCGAAAGCTACGCTGTTTGCGCAGGCCGGGGAGAAGAAGGGCGGCATGCAGTATCAGCATCCGGGCAGGTTTAGCGTTAAAGCCGAAGGCGACGCGCTGGCGGCGTGGAAGGTTAACGCCCTGAAGGCGCAGGCGAAACAGCTGGTCGGTGAAAGCGACTGCGCGGCGCTGATGGCCGGACATTGGTTCACCTTAACCGATCACGACGACAAGGCGCTCAACATCGACTGGCTCATCACCGCCGTCAGCCACGAGTACGACGGCGAACACTACCGCAACCGCTTTACCGCTATTCCAAAAGCCACGCTATACCGCCCGCAGAGCAGCACGCCAGTACCGTTTATGCATACCCAGACGGCGACGGTGGTTGGCAAGTCGGGAGAAGAGATCTGGACCGATAAGCTTGGTCGGGTGAAGGTGCAGTTCCCGTGGGACAGAGAGGGTAAAAACGACGAAACCAGCTCCTGCTGGCTGCGGGTCGCCACCGCCTGGAGCGGCAACGGCTTTGGCGCGCAGTTTATCCCGCGCATTGGTCAGGAAGTGGTGGTGAGCTTTATCGACGGCGACCCGGATAAACCGCTCATTACCGGCTGTGTGTACAACGGCGCGAATGCGTTGCCGTATGCGCTGCCAGCGAATCAGACCCAATCCGGGATAAAAACCCACAGCGAAAAAGGTTTTAACGAACTGCGCTTCGACGATAAAAAAGACGCCGAACTGCTGGCGATGCAGGCGCAGAAAGACTTCCAGCTCACCGTGCTGAACGACAGCAAAACGACTATCAGCCATGACGACATTCACAGCGTCAAAAACGATCGTACGTGCACCGTTGAAGAGGGCAACGAAACCGTCACCCTGAAAAAGGGCAATCGTTCGGTGAAAATCGAAAAGGGCAGCGACACGCTGGAGGTGAAAGATAAACGCAGCGTGACGGTGAAAGGCGATCAGGAACACGCCATCGACGGCAACGAGACGCATAAGGTAAAGGGCAACTACACGCTGAACGTCGACGGCAACCTGACGATTAAGGTCAGCGGTACGCTAACCCTGGAGAGCGGCAAAACGTTGGATATCAAGAGCGGGGCGGGCCTTAACGCCAGCGCGGCGACAAGTATGAAGCTGGATGCCACCAACATCGCCAGTGAAGCCAAAGCCTCACTGACGCAAAAAGCCGCCACCATCAGCCACGAAGCGAAAGCCACGCTCACCAGCAAAGCCAGCGCCACTCAGACCGTGGATGGCGGCGGGATGCTGGTGATTAAAGGCGGGATGGTGAAAATTAACTGATGGGCGATACGCTGGAGTATCAACAGGATGGCACCCTGCTACGGGCAAATTTCGCAAACGATCAGCTAAACGGCGAAACGCGGATTGAAGAAAACGGGCGGCTGCTGGCGGTTCTGCGTTACCAGCAGGGTGCGCTGAACGGGATGATGGAGCGCTGGCACCCTAACGGCCAGCTTGCCATGCAGCAGGAATATGGCGACGGCAGGCCGGACGGCGCGGCCCGCTACTTCTCGGAGGACGGCGTGCTGATACGTGAAGAGCAGTGGCTTAACGGTCAACTGCACGGCGAATGCCGCAGCTTTTACCCATCCGGGCAACTGCAACTGTGTGAACAGTGGCAGCAAGGGTTGCGTCACTCTTTCAGCGAACAGTATTACCCTGACGGCTCGCTTGCCCAACGGGTATCTTATGAAAAGGGAATGATCAAGGGAGAAGCGGAACGCTGGCTACCGGATGGGCGCGCCATCGATGCCACGGGTAAAGCGCAGTCGCGAATGAGCAAATGGACGGAGAAGCTGTGAAAAAGCTTCTCCAGAGCGCGTGTTAACGCAAATGATGTACCACCTGGTTGCTGCTGCCGCGCCAGATCAGCGCCGGGTCTTTCAGATCCTGCACAAATTTGCCATCGACCAGCACGTTGATGAGATCCACCACCTGCATTTGCGCGGCGTTGAGTTCATCAAGCTTGTAGCCGGTCCATACCCAGATGTCTTTCCCCGGACACTCAGCGTGAATGCGTTGCACCAGTTTCAGGATATCCGGCACGTTTTGCGGATGTAGCGGATCGCCGCCGGACAGTGAGATCCCCTGGCGAGGGATCCGCGTATCGTTGAGATCGGCAATGATCTTATCTTCCATCTCTTTGGTAAACGGCTCGCCGGAGTTCAGACGCCAGGTGCTTTTGTTATAGCAGCCTGGGCATTCATGCACGCATCCAGACACAAACAGGGTGCAGCGCGTACCGGGGCCGTTGACGATGTCGACGGGGTAGTATTGATGATATCGCATAGAGGATGTCCAGAAAGAATGTAGGCCGGATAAGGTGCTTGCACCGCCATCCGGCAACATTGTGATGCCTGATGGCGACGCGATTGCGCCTTATCAGGACTACGGTCTTTGCAAACGGAAATTAACCGAGCTGCCCGTTACCTAAGTGCTTCACGCGGCGCTTCACTTCTTCCTGCTTACCGGCGTTAAACGGACGTGCGTCCGGGCTGCCTAAATAACCGCAGACGCGACGGGTGACCGACACGCGCGCAGCGTCGTGGTTACCGCATTTCGGGCAGGTGAAGCCTTTGCTGGTGCATTCGAATTCACCGGTAAAGCCGCACTCGTAGCACTCATCGATCGGCGTGTTGGTTCCGTAATACGGCACGTGCTGATAGCTGTAATCCCAGACGTCTTCCAGCGCTTTCAGGTTGTGCTGAATGTTCGGGTACTCGCCGTAGCAAATGAAGCCGCCGTTCGCCAGCGGCGGATACGGTGCTTCGAAATCGATTTTGTCGTACGGGTTAACCTTTTTCTCCACGTCGAGGTGGAAGCTGTTGGTGTAGTAGCCCTTGTCGGTCACGCCCGGCACTACGCCAAACTCGGCGGTATCCAGACGGCAGAAGCGGTCGCACAGGTTTTCACTTGGCGTGCTGTACAGGCTGAAGCCATAGCCGGTTTCGTCTTTCCATTTATCGACGGCCTGACGCAGGCGTTCAACAATGGCGATGCCTTTGGCGCGAAGCTGCTCGCTGTCGTACATATGCTTTTCGCCAAACAGCGCGTTGATGGTCTCGTGAATACCGATGTAGCCCAGAGAGATCGACGCCCGGCCGTTTTTAAAGATTTCAGACACATCATCGTCGGCTTTCAGACGCACGCCGCAGGCACCTTCCATATACAGGATTGGCGCCACGCGCGCTTTTACGCCTTCCAGACGCGCGATGCGGGTCATCAGCGCTTTACGCGCCAGCACCAGGCGATCGTCGAGCAGTTTCCAGAAAGTGGCTTCATCACCGTGTGCTTCCAGCGCAATACGCGGCAGGTTGAGGCTAATCACGCCAAGGTTGTTACGCCCGTCGTGAACCTGTTCGCCGTTCTCGTTTTCCCATACGCCGAGGAAACTGCGACAGCCCATCGGGGTTTTGAACGAACCGGTCACTTTTACGACCTGATCGTAGTTCAGGATGTCCGGATACATACGCTTGCTTGCGCATTCCAGTGCCAGCTGTTTGATGTCGTAGTTCGGATCGCCAAACTTGTGGTTCAGACCGTCACGAATCGCGAACACCAGTTTTGGGAACACGGCGGTTTTACGATTTTTACCCAAACCGGCAATGCGGTTGCGCAGAATAGACTGCTGAATCAATCGTGATTCCCAGCTGGTTCCCAGGCCAAAGCCAAAGGTAACGAATGGAGTCTGGCCGTTGGCGGTATGCAGCGTGTTCACTTCATACTCGAGGGACTGGAATGCGTCGTAGCACTCTTTCTCGGTACGGGAATGCGCATAGCCGTCGGCATCCGGGATCTGCCACTCTTCTGCGGTTTTACGGTGCTTGTTAAAGCTCTCGGTGACGAACGGCGCGAGAACTTCATCGATACGGTTAATGGTGGTGCCGCCGTAAATGTGGCTGGCAACCTGGGCGATAATCTGTGCGGTGACCGCGGTCGCCGTGGAGATGGATTTTGGCGGCTCAATCTCCGCGTTACCCATCTTAAAGCCCTGCGTCAGCATGCCTTTCAGGTCGATAAGCATACAGTTAAACATCGGGAAGAACGGCGAGTAATCGAGATCGTGGTAGTGAATATCACCGCGCTCGTGTGCCTGAACTACATCACGCGGCAACAGGTGCTGGCGCGCATAGTGTTTGGCGACGATACCGGCCAGCAGGTCGCGCTGGGTTGGGATCACTTTACTGTCTTTGTTGGCGTTTTCGTTCAGCAGCGCGGAGTTGGTTTGCTCAACCAGACCCCGAATTTCCTGGTTCAGGCGACCACGTTTTTCACGCTGGATATCACGGTCGTGGCGATATTCGATGTACGCACGGGCGAGTTGTTTGTACGGGCCAGACATCAGCTGGTTTTCCACCGCTGTCTGGATCTCGTTGATATCGACCTGGTTGCGCTCATTCATCTGGCTGCTAACGACTTCTGCGACGGTGGCACAGTAATCTGCGTCATCGACTCCCGCTGCTTTAGCTGCACGCAGAATGGCTTCTTTGATGCGCTCTGATTTAAACGGCACTTTACAGCCATCACGCTTCATCACATGCGGTGTCATGATCACTCCATATTTATAAGAACATTATAAGAACAGGTTATCCACAGAGGGTGGGAAGCACTCACTGGTTTATTCATCTCTCTGGTCAATGACTTCCCGTAATTCAGACCCCATTTATCCACATTTCCACCGCTACCGAGGGAAATGGCGTTGTAGCAATTGTAGTCGATTAATACAACATATTGGGTCGGCGTGCATTTTAAGTTCTATATGTAGTGATTTGCATCAAGGATGTTTGCGATTTTATTGATGTAGCTCAAAGTAAAAACCAGAGCGTACAGATGACGGGCAGTACAGCGATTGTAAATTGCCCGTAGAAAATTCTGATTAATTATTCAGCAAAAACAGACGGGTAAGTTGAGCGTATGCCGTGAAGCCCGGCAGCGCTATACGCGCCGGGCTTGATGCCAATTGCAAGCTATTTTTGCAGCCACCAGATAGCTTCAAAAGGACGTAGCGTCATCGCGCCGGGCTGGCGGGCGACCTCGTCATAGTTGTGCATCAACACCTGCCAGTTGTCGCGAGTGTGCGCCGGTTGCCAGGGCTGGAAGGCGTTGCTCAGATTAGCAACGACCAGCAGCCGTTGTCCCTGCCATTCGCGCTGATAGCACCAGACATGCGGACTGTCCGGCAACAGATCCTGATAATCGCCCCAGGTGAGAATCGGTTCTGTTTTGCGTAAGGCAATCAGCTTCTGATAGGTGTAAAACACCGAATCGGAATCCCTTAGCGCTGCAGCAACGTTGATCTCCGCCGCGTTGTCGCACAGGTTGATCCACGGCTCCCCCTGGGTAAAGCCCGCGTGCTTGCTTCCGTCCCACTGCATCGGCGTGCGGCTGTTATCGCGGGATTTACTGGCGAGGATCGCCAACAGCTCGTCGGCATCACGCCCGCTAGCATTCAGCTCGGCAAACATGTTATGGCTTTCGACGTCGCGATAATCGGTAATCTGGCGAAAATGTGGGTTGGTCATGCCAATTTCTTCGCCCTGATAGATATAAGGCGTGCCCTGCATCCCGTGCAGCACCATCGCCAGCATTTTGGCGGCCGGCACGCGATATTGTCCTTCATCGCCAAAACGTGAAACGATGCGCGGCTGATCGTGATTACACCAGAACAGCGCGTTCCACGCGACGTTGTGCATCCCCTGCTGCCAGTGGCGGAACAGGGTTTTCAGCGCCACGTAATCCGGTTTGGCTAACGACCACTTTTCACCATTCGGGTAATCGACTTTCAGGTGGTGGAAGTTAAAGGTCATCGACAATTCGCTGCCGTCCAGTGCGGCGTATTGCTGGCAATGTTCGAGTGTGGTGGAGGACATTTCACCCACTGTCATCAGGCTGCGTGGGGTGAAGACATCGCGGTTCATCTCGCGTAAGAATTCATGCACGCGCGGACCATCGGTGTAAAAACGGCGGCCATCACCGTCAGGATCGCTCGGGAAGTCCTGATCCTTGGAGATCAGATTCACCACGTCGAGGCGCAGTCCGTCTACGCCGCGATCGGCCCAGAACTCACACACTTTTTTCAGCTCGGCGCGAACCGCCGGATTTTCCCAGTTCAGGTCGGCCTGTTCCGGGGCAAAGAGGTGTAGATAATACTGTTCGCTTGCGGCGTGCCAGTCCCAGGCGTTGCCGCCAAATTTGGAGCGCCAGTTGTTCGGGCAGGCCTCTGGCGTACCGTCACGCCAGATATAGAACTGACGATACGGACTGTCTTTATCCAGCGCTTCACGAAACCAGGCGTGCTGCGTCGATGTATGGTTAAACACCATATCAAGAATAATGCGTATGCCGCGCGCTTTCGCCTGCGCCACCAGTTCGTCGAAGTCATCCAGCGTGCCGTAGGCCGGGTCAACGGAGATATAATCTGCAACGTCGTAGCCGTTATCAACCTGTGGCGAAATGTAGAACGGCGTCAACCATATCGCATCAACGCCCAGCGTTTGCAGATAGTCGAGACGCTGCGTAACGCCGCGCAAATCGCCGGTGCCGCTGCCGGTGGTGTCCTGAAAACTCTTGGGGTAAATCTGATAGATAACGCCGTGTTGCCACCAGTGTGGAATAGTCATTGTGGTTTCCTGCAAATGCGGAGGGGTGCAATGGCACCCCAAAAAAGAGTCAGACAATTTGTAACGTGCCCTGACGGTATTTACGCTGGTAGACGAACGAGGTCAGTACCATCGGGATAACAATCGCGATGACCATCGCCAGGCCAAATACCTGCCAGTAAGTCGGCTGGATGGAGAGGATGCCAGGTATACCGCCGACGCCAATCCCGTTCGCCATCACGCCGTTCAGGCCGCACAGCAGACCGGCGAGGCCGGAACCGATCATTGCGCACAGCATCGGGAAGCGGTATTTCAGGTTGATCCCGTACATTGCCGGTTCGGTCACGCCGAGCCAGGCGGAGATAGCGGCAGGTACCGAGATTTCACGTTCGTTTTGCTTGCGGCTGGCGATGATAATCCCTATTACCGCCGAGCCCTGGGCGATATTTGACAGTGCAATCAGCGGCCACACCGGCGTGCCACCCATGCTTTGGATCATCTGCATATCAATGGCCAGCGTAGTTTGATGCACGCCGGTGATCACCAGCGGGGCGTACAGGAAGCCAAACAGCGCTGCGCCAATCGGGGCAAAGCTGCCGGTCATCAGATGACGCACGGCAAAGGCGACGCCATCGCCAATCCAGCGACCAAACGGACCAATAAACGCGTGGGCGAGGAACACCGCGAGGATCAGCGAGCACACCGGGACGATCACCAGATACAGGTAATCCGGGACGAGGCGTTTCAGGCGCGTTTCAATCAATCCCAGCGCCAGACCTGCCAACAGAGCAGGAATAACCTGCGCCTGGTAGCCGACTTTTTCGATCGTAAACAGGCCGAAGTTCCACACTTCCGGCACCTGCTGGCCCAGCAAATAGGCGTTCATCAGCTGCGGTGAAACCAGCGTGACGCCTAGCACGATGCCGAGGATCGGCGTGCCACCCATTTTCTTCACCGCTGACCAGCAGATGCCGACCGGCAGATAGAAAAAGATCGCTTCCCCGATCAACCACAGGAAGTCATAGAGGGTTTTCAGCGACGGGTACATCTGCGCCAGCGTCTGACCGTTGCTCATCGGCAGATCGCCGATCACATTGCGAAAACCTAAGATCAGGCCGCCGCTGATCAGCGCGGGCAGCAGGGGGAAGAAGATCTCCGCGAAGTGCGAGATCAACTGCTCGTGCCATTTCATGTTCTGTCGCGCGGCTTTTTTCGCCTGCTCTTTGTCGGCACTGGCCTGTCCGGTGGTGGCCAGCAGCGCTTTGTAGTAGTCGCCCACCTCGGTGCCAATCACTACCTGAAACTGCCCGGCGTTGGTGAAGCAGCCTTTGACCATCGGCAGCTGCTCGATCTCTTTCGGTCTGGCATTCGCGGGCTGATTCAGCACAAAACGCAGGCGCGTGATGCAATGACTCACCGTGGCGATATTGTCGCGCCCGCCAACCAGCTCTACCAGCCGGTCGATGTCTGCTTGTTTTACTTTGCTCATGATGAAGTGTCTTCCCCGTAGGCCGGATAAGAGGCGTTAGCGTCGCCATCCGGCAACGTTCTTGTTGTTGGCGCCAGAGTATATCTTCGCTGGATATTTAAAAATGGGAACGTTCCCGAAACACAGCGAAGATCACAAATTAGCGCTCAGAAAGCGATCAGGAAAGGGTGGCGGGAATGACGATCTGTCGGGGTTCGCTGCGGCCGTTGATCTGCTCGATCAACTGCAACGCCGCCTGTCGACCGGCTTCGGCGTAACCGGGATCGACGGTGACGATCTCCGGATGGAGGAATTTCATCAGCGGTGTGCTGCCCACGCTCGCCAGCTGCAGATGTTCAATGCGCTGCTCCTGCAAATATTTGCTGACCCCAAGAGCCAGAGTATCCGTGGCGCACACTAAGGCGGTGGTCTCTGGGGTAATGACATCGGCAGCGTGTTCGTAGCCCTGCTTCATGGCGAGACCCGGCAGGGCCGCAACAGGATGCAGTTGACGTTTTTTACAGAAGGCCAGGTAGGCGGCATGACGCCGTTGACCGGTGGTGACGTCGCTGTGGGGAACGCCAAGAAAACTAATATGGCGGTGTTGGCGATCGTATAAACGCTGCATCAGGGTATGGATTGCGCCTTCATCGTCATAACAAACCGAGGCAAAACCGTTAGCATCCCTTGCCAGCAGCACCAGGGAGTCCTGCCAGGAGGCGATCATCGCTTCGGTAATACCGGTAAAACCGAACAGCACCACGCCGTCAATGTTGCGGCGTCGGAGCATACCCAGGTGTTCTTCCACTAGGTCGGGCGAGAACTGGCTTTCCATCATAATCGGGTCGTAGCCCTGCTCATAGAAGGCGGGCAGCATGGTCTGCACGGCCAGATTCTCGGAAAGCGAATCCAGTCGCGTGACGATAATCGCCACCACTTTGTCACTTTGCCCACGCATGGCACGGGCAGAGCGGGAAGGGGAAAAACCGTGCTGATTCATCACCGCTTCAACGCGTTCACGGGTGCGCTCACTGACGCCGCTTTCATTGTTGAGGACGCGGGAAACGGTTGATTTTCCCACACCGCTTAAGCGGGCGATGTCTTTAATGGTCAGCCGATTTTGCATCCTGTATTCCCGTGTCGCGTGTGAAGTTATGCCAAAAGAGAATAACTTTACTCATGCTCAGCGCAATGGGCAAAGTCTGGTATACGTTTGGTTTAGTTTCTGTGCTTTATCATACCGCCATAATTGCCACGAACCTTATAGATTTATCCCTATAATGCGCGGGGCAAATCATTCACTTACCGGAGGCTGTATGGATCCCGATCCCACCCCTCTCCCGAAACGGAGAAAAACCCCTTTCCGGTAAGCCTGCATTCACTGTCTTACCGGAAACGTAAGACAGTGACGTTCTGACGTCCCTGTTGTGATTTTATGATTGCCATCAGGCAAGGCTTTGCCACGCCTGAAGGATTTACTGCGCCTGTTGATACCGGCGCAGAGGGACTGCCTATGTTTAAAAATATCACCCGCCAGCTGTTTGCCCGGCTGAACCGCCATTTACCGCATCGTCTGGTGCATCGTGATCCGCTGCCGAACGCCCAGACCGTTGCCAGCACGCCTATTCCGCCTTCTCTGAGTGAACATTGCCTGAAGATGGCGCTGATGAACGAAGAGACGCTGTGGAAAACCTTTAATACCCACCCTGAAGGCTTGAACGCCGCGGAAGTGGAAAGCGCCCGTGAGCAGCATGGCGAAAACCAGCTGCCGGCGCAGAAACCGTCGCCGTGGTGGGTACATCTGTGGGTCTGTTACCGCAACCCGTTTAATATTCTGCTCACCATTCTGGGCGGGATTTCCTATGCCACCGAGGATCTGTTTGCCGCAGGCGTGATTGCCCTGATGGTGATTATCTCGACGCTGCTGAACTTTGTGCAGGAGGCGCGCTCCACCAAAGCGGCGGATGCGCTAAAAGCGATGGTCAGCAACACCGCCACGGTCCTGCGGGTGATTAATGAGACCGGCGAAAACGGTTGGGTTGAGCTGCCTATCGATCAGCTCGTGCCCGGTGACATTATCAAGCTGGCGGCGGGGGATATGATCCCGGCGGATTTACGCATCGTTCAGGCGCGCGATCTGTTTGTCGCGCAGGCCTCGCTGACCGGTGAGTCACTGCCGGTCGAGAAGGTGGCGACCAGCCGTGACCCGCAGCAAAGCAACCCGCTGGAGTGCGATACCCTGTGCTTTATGGGCACCAACGTGGTGAGCGGTACGGCGCAGGCGATCGTCATTTCTACCGGGGCGAACACCTGGTTTGGACAGCTGGCGGGTCGCGTGACCGAGCAGGATAGCGAGCAGAATGCATTCCAGAAAGGGATCAGCCGCGTCAGCATGCTGCTGATCCGCTTTATGCTGGTGATGGCGCCGATTGTGCTGATTATCAACGGTTACACCAAAGGCGACTGGTGGGAAGCGGCGCTGTTTGCCCTGTCCGTGGCAGTAGGCTTAACGCCAGAAATGCTGCCGATGATCGTCACCTCAACGCTGGCGCGCGGGGCGGTGAAGCTGTCAAAACAAAAAGTTATCGTTAAGCACCTCGACGCCATCCAGAACTTTGGTGCGATGGATATTCTGTGTACCGATAAAACCGGTACGCTGACCCAGGATAAAATTGTGCTGGAGAATCATACCGATATCTCCGGTAAACCCAGCGAGCACGTTCTGCATTCTGCGTGGCTGAACAGCCATTATCAGACCGGGCTGAAGAACCTGCTGGATACGGCGGTGCTGGACGGTGTGGATGAAGAATCGGCGCGTCAACTCTCGACCCGCTGGCAGAAAATCGATGAGATCCCGTTTGATTTCGAACGCCGCCGCATGTCGGTGGTGGTGGCAGAAGTGGGCGATGTTCACCAGTTAGTGTGCAAAGGCGCGCTGCAGGAGATCCTCAACGTCTGTACCCAGGTGCGCCACAACGGTGAAATTGTTCCGCTGGACGACAACATGCTGCGTCGGGTGAAGCGCGTGACCGACACGCTGAACCGTCAGGGGCTACGCGTGGTGGCAGTGGCAACCAAATACCTGCCCGCGCGTGAAGGGGACTACCAGCGTATTGATGAGTCCGATCTGATCCTCGAAGGGTACATCGCATTCCTCGATCCACCGAAAGAGACCACCGCCCCGGCGCTGAAGGCGCTGAAGGCCAGCGGCATTACGGTAAAAATCCTCACCGGCGACAGCGAACTGGTGGCGGCAAAAGTGTGTCATGAAGTCGGTCTGGACGCGGGTGAGGTGGTGATTGGTAGCCACATTGAAGGGTTGAGCGACGACGAGCTGGCCCGGCTTGCCCAGCGCACCACGCTGTTTGCCCGCCTGACGCCAATGCACAAAGAACGCATAGTGACCCTGCTCAAACGCGAAGGCCACGTGGTCGGCTTTATGGGCGATGGCATCAACGATGCCCCGGCGCTGCGCGCGGCGGACATTGGTATCTCCGTCGATGGTGCGGTTGATATTGCCCGTGAAGCGGCGGATATCATCCTGCTGGAAAAGAGCCTGATGGTGCTGGAAGAAGGGGTGATCGAAGGGCGTCGAACCTTCTCGAACATGCTGAAGTACATCAAAATGACGGCCAGCTCCAACTTTGGTAACGTCTTTAGCGTGCTGGTGGCGAGCGCATTTCTGCCGTTCCTGCCAATGCTGCCGTTGCACTTACTGATCCAGAACCTGCTGTACGATGTATCCCAGGTGGCAATTCCGTTTGATAACGTCGATGAAGAGCAGATCAAAAAACCACAGCGCTGGAATCCCGCCGAACTGGGGCGCTTTATGCTGTTCTTTGGACCGATTAGCTCGATCTTCGACATTCTGACCTTTTGCCTGATGTGGTTTGTCTTCCATGCCAATACGCCAGAGCATCAGACGTTATTCCAGTCGGGCTGGTTTGTGGTGGGTCTGCTGTCACAAACGCTGATTGTGCATATGATCCGTACCCGCCGCGTACCGTTTATCCAGAGCCGCGCCGCATGGCCGCTGATGCTGATGACGCTGGTGGTGATGGTGGTGGGGATTGCGCTGCCATTCTCCCCGCTGGCGAGCTACCTGCAATTGCAGGCATTGCCGCTGAGCTACTTCCCGTGGCTGATTGCGATTCTGGCGGGTTACATGACGTTGACCCAATTAGTGAAAGGTTTTTATAGCCGCCGTTACGGCTGGCAATAACCGTTTCGTTTCTCTGCCGAATGGTGCGGGTACAGCCATTCGGCATTTTTCTTTTTCATTCGAAGATATTCCCTCGCAATATTTGTGTTTTAATTTTATTGAAATACTAACGGGGTAAAGTATTAACATATCCCGTTCTCGCCTTTTGTTTTTTCTCAATAAAACGATCTCCGTTGCAAAAATGAAACAGTGTGCTAAAAATTATTATCATTGACGTTTTTTTGTGAAGGCAGTCATCGAAATAAATTGTTACACCAGCTAGTCTGCGCAGGTAACGTCGTTAAAAAAGTTTCTCGCTGCCCATTTTTAATTCCGGCAGTCATTTGCTCTGCATACCATTTCTATTAATGGAAATTATGAACTTCTGGAGAAGGACAAATGAAACTGACAAAAAACCTGTTAAGCCTGTGTATTGGCGCGTCAGTCTTGCTGGCCAGTCATACCACGTTAGCCCAAACCTTCCGTGCCGCCGATGTGCATCCGGCTGATTACCCGAACGTTGTTGCCGTGAAGCACATGGGGGAAAAACTCAGTGCAGCGACCGACGGGCGTCTGGAGATTAAAACCTTTCCCGGTGGCGTATTAGGCGATGAGAAACAGATGATTGAGCAGGCGCAATTAGGCGCCATCGATATTATTCGCGTCTCAATGACCCCAGTTGCCGCCATACTCCCTGAAATTAACGTCTTTACCCTGCCGTATATTTTCCGCGATGAAGACCATATGCATAAGGTGCTGGACGGGATGATTGGCCAGGAGATTGGCGACCGTCTGACCGCAAACAGTAAATCACGACTGGTATTCCTTGGTTGGATGGATGCAGGTACGCGCAACCTGATCACTAAAAATCCGGTTATCAAGCCAGAAGATTTACACGGGATGAAAATCCGCGTGCAGGCCAGCCCAATCGCGCTGGATACCTTAAAAGCGATGGGCGCGAACTCCATTGTGATGGGGGTCAGCGAAGTGTTTAGCGGCATGCAGACCGGCGTAATTGATGGCACGGAAAATAACCCACCAACGTTTGTGGCGCACAACTATTTACCGGTGGTTAAAAACTACACCTGGAGCAAACATTTTATTATTCCTGAGCTATTCCTGTTCTCGAAAACGAAATGGGATAAATTGAAAAAAGAAGATCAGGATCTCATTATTAAGCTCGCGAAAGAAGCGCAGGTAGAACAGCGTAAATTGTGGGAAGCCTATAATGCGAAATCACTGGAAACTATGAAAGCCAATGGTGTTCAGTTCCATGATATTGATACTGATGTTTTCTATAAAGCCACGCAGTCGGTAAGGGATAATTACGGTAAAGATCACCAAGATTTGATCAAACGTATTCAGGATGTGAAGTAGTTCATCAGGCGGATGGCATCCACCATCTGCCTGAGTCTTTTGATTAATTCGAGGTGATGATTATGGGTGAATGCTATTCATCGGTAATGGATTTTTTTTACCGGGTCTCAATGTGGATTGCCGGGATGGCATTATTAGTGATGGTCGCCATCATACCAATTGGGATATTTGCACGATATGTTCTGAACAATGCCCTGTCATGGCCTGAGCCTGTCGCTATTCTCTGTATGGTGACATTCACCTTTATTGGCGCCGCGGTGAGTTATCGCGCAGGTTCGCATATCGCGGTAAGCATGGTGACCGATCGTTTGGGTGAAACCGCCCGCCGTTACTGCTCTCTTATCGCCGATATTATGCTGACGGCGATTAGCCTGTTTATTCTCTGGTACGGCACCACGCTGTGTCTTGAACTGTGGGAACAACCCGTTGCGGAATTCCCGCTGTTAAGCGCCGGGCAAAACTACCTGCCGTTACCGATTGGCTCTGCCATCACGCTGCTTTTTATTGTTGAGAAGATCTGCCGTGGTCCGCAGTACCAACGTCCTGTTGTCATGCTGGGTTCGACCAGCTAGTTACCGCCCCCATTTCAGAAAGGAAAGCAGATGGATGCATTTATTCTCGTCTTTACGCTCGGCATTATGCTGGCGATTGGGGTACCGGTAGCGTACGCGGTGGGTATTAGCGCGATCATTGGCGCCTGGTACATTGATATTCCACTGGAAGCGGTAATGATCCAACTGACCAGCGGGGTGAATAAATTTTCATTGCTGGCGATCCCGTTCTTTATTCTGGCCGGAGCGATTATGGCCGAAGGCGGGATTGCGCGTCGGCTGGTGAATTTTGCCTACATATTCGTGGGCTTTATTCGCGGCGGACTGTCGCTGGTGAATATTGTGGCCTCCACCTTTTTTGGTGCGATTTCCGGATCGTCCGTAGCCGACACCGCCTCTATTGGTTCGGTGATGATCCCGGAGATGGACAAAAAAGGCTACCCGCGTGACTTTGCGGCGGCGGTGACCGCCAGCGGATCGGTACAGGCGATCCTGACGCCCCCCAGCCATAACTCGGTGATTTACTCGCTGGCGACCGGCGGTACGGTGTCTATTGCCGCGCTGTTCATTGCCGGCATCTTACCGGGTCTGCTGTTGAGCTTTAGCCTGATGGTGATGTGCGTAGCGTTTGCGCACAAACGCGGTTATCCAAAAGGGGAGCGCGTACCGTTTCGCCAGGCGTTGAAGATTTTTGTCGACACGCTGTGGGGCCTGATGACGGTAGTGATCATTATGGGAGGGATCCTCTCGGGTATCTTCACCGCGACGGAATCCGCGGCGATCGCCTGTCTGTGGGCCTTCTTTGTCACCATGTTTATCTATCGTGACTACAAATGGTCTGAGCTGCCGAAGCTGATGTTCCGCACGGTGAAAACGGTCACTATCGTGATGATCCTGATCGGCTTTGCCGCCGCCTTCGGCGCGGTAATGACCTATATGCAGCTGCCGATGCGTATCACCGAAGCCTTTACCAGCATCTCGGATAACAAATACGTCATTCTGATGTGCATTAACATCATGCTGCTGCTGATCGGTACGCTAATGGACATGGCGCCGCTGATCCTGATCCTGACTCCGGTCCTGCTGCCGGTGACCAACGCGTTGGGTATCGATCCGGTGCATTTTGGCATGATCATGCTGGTGAACTTAGGGATTGGCCTGATTACGCCGCCGGTAGGATCGGTGCTGTTTGTCGCCAGTGCGGTGAGTAAGCAGAAGATTGAGCAGGTGGTGAAGGCGATGCTGCCGTTCTATGCGGTGCTGTTCCTGGTGCTGATGTTGGTGACGTATATTCCGGCGATTTCGTTGTTCCTGCCGAAACTGTTTGGTGTAATGTGATAAATGCCCGGTGGCGCTCGCGCTTACCGGGCCTGCAAACTACGCTTCCCCAAGTCGGATAAGGCTAAGCCGCCATCCGGCACAAGAAGGTTTAGCGACGAACGGCGATCGCTTCAATCTCGATTTTCACGTCTTTTGGCAGACGGGCCACTTCCACGCAAGAGCGTGCCGGGAAGGTTGCGTTGTGCTCGGTGAAGAACGCTTCGTAGGTGGCGTTGACGGTGGCGAAATCGTTCAGGTCTTTAACGAAGACCGTAGTTTTTACGATGTCGCCTACTTTCAGGCCTGCTGCTTCTACGATAGCTTTAACGTTTTCCAGCGACTGACGCGCCTGAGCGGACACGTCTTCCGATACGGCACCGGTTTTTGGGTCAACCGGGATCTGACCGGAAGTGATTACCATGCTACCCAGATCAACACCCTGAACGTATGGGCCGATTGCTGCTGGTGCATTTTCCGTCGCGATAGTCTTGCTCATGATTTCTCCTGAATTACAGCGGTAATAGAATGTTCCCGCTCATTATAGGGAGCCGGGATCTCATAACCAACCCCAATTAGTTGGCCAGCACCACATAATGGGAAAACTCTTTTTCACAGTATTTGCATTTGAGTGCGATGTCATCGGCACGCTTTTTCACTGCAAAACTGGAGGAAACCGGCTCGGCATGACTGATACAGTTACTGTTCGGGCACACCAGCACGTTATCGATACGCTCAGGCAGGCTGGGACGTGATTTACCCACCACGTCATAGTCATCAATGCGGTTTACCGTGGCCTGCGGGGCGTACAGCGAGAGCTGGTTGACCTGCTCGTCGGTCAGGAAGGTATTTTCAATTTTGATCAGGTCTTTACGCCCCATCTCACCGGACGGCAGGTTCAGGCCGATGGTGATACGCTGATCGGTCTCTGTCAGTTTGAATAGTGTCAGCAGCTTAAAACCCACCTGTGCGGGAATATGGTCAATCACGGTGCCACGTTTGATGGCTTCAACCTGCAGTTTGTTATCGTGTGTCATCGTCATGTCCTCTTACAGTGCCAGTTCGCTATTCAGTACCAGTGCCAGTAACGCCTGGCGGGCGAAGATGCCGTTGCCTGCCTGCTGGAAATACCAGGCGTGTGGCGTCTTATCGACGTCGGGAGTGATCTCATCGATGCGCGGCAGCGGGTGCAGCACCTTCATGTTCTCTCTGGCACCTTCCAGGTCACTGGCGCGCAGAACGAACTGTGCTTTCACGTTGGCGTATTCGGACGGGTCCAGGCGTTCTTTTTGCACGCGGGTCATGTAGAGGATGTCTACGTCCGCCATCACTTCTTCAATCGTGCCGTGCAGGCTCCAGGCGATACCTTTTTCATTCAGCATGTCCAGAATGTACTGCGGCATTGCCAGCGCATCCGGGGCGATAAAGTAGAAGCGGTTGCCTTCGAACTTCGCCAGCGCCTGAGTCAGAGAGTGAACGGTACGGCCATATTTCAGATCGCCTACCATCGCAATTTGCAGATTGTCCAGGCGACCCTGCGTTTCCTGAATGGTGAACAGGTCCAGTAGCGTCTGGGTCGGATGCTGGTTAGAGCCGTCTCCCGCGTTCAGTACCGGCACATTGCCGGAGAACTCCGTGGCCAGACGCGCGGCGCCTTCCTGCGGATGACGCATTACAATGGCGTCTACGTAGGTGCTGATTACGGAAATGGTGTCAGCCAGCGTTTCACCTTTTTTGCCCAGTGAGGTGTTGCTGCTGTCAGAGAATCCCACCACGCTGGCGCCCAGACGGTGCATTGAGGTTTCAAAAGATAAACGGGTGCGGGTTGAGGCTTCGAAGAAACAGCTGGCGATCACCTTATGCTTCAACAGCTCCGGCTGCGGGTGGGCTTTTAGTTTCGCCGCCGTCGCGAGTACCAGATTGAGGTCATCGCGGCTGAGGTCGTTTATGGAAATGATGTGTTTTTGATAGAGCGGGTTAGCCATGTTTATCTCCTGACGCCTGGGCAAAAAAAAAGCCCCTCAATTGAGGGGCTTAGAATGATGAGCAACGGGAAGAAAAACGGCAGGCCAGCGTCTTTTTTCAGACGCGGTAAGACAAAATGTCGTACACACTGAACCATAGATCCTCCCGGCAAATTGTCGGCGATTATACTCAGCTACGTTATAGGATCAAGCGAATAATGCACAAATTATTCATCGCAAACGATTCTCATGAATATTCATTCACCCAAGCCCGCGGGAACCGCCGCAGGCGATAAACATGCGTTGACGCAAAATATCGGTAAATAGCAGTGGTATGGCAGACGGATTTTTCGTATAACAACTAAAATGAAACAATGTTTTAATTAAGGGGTTTGAAATGATTATCGGCAATATTCATCACCTGGAAGCATGGCTGCCGGAAGAGCTGCGTCAGGCAATTGAACACATTAAAGCGCACGTGACGGACACAACCGAAAAAGGGAAACATGAAATCGACGGTAACCGCCTGTTTTATCTGATCGCCGAAGATATGACCGAGCCGTTTGAGCAGCGTCGCGCCGAGTATCATGCCCGTTATCTGGATATTCAGATCCTGCTAAAAGGGCAGGAAGGGATGACCTTCAGCACGCTGCCTGCGGGCACGCCGGAAACCGACTGGCTGGCGGACAAAGATATCGCTTTCTTGCCGGAAGGGGCGGAAGAGAAGACGGTGGTGCTGAATGAAGGTGATTTTGTGGTGTTCTATCCGGGCGAAGTGCATAAGCCGCTGTGCGCGGTAGGTACGCCTGCGCTGGTGCGCAAAGCCGTGGTAAAAATGCTGGTCGAATAAGTGATTTTATGATGCCGGATGGCGACGCAATAGCGTCTTATCCGGCCTACGGGAGCACGGTTGTAGGCCGGATAAGATGCGTAGCATCGCCATCCGGCATTCTTTTTACCGACGTACTCACTTCGCTAATGTCGCCACCATCACCGCTTTAATGGTGTGCATGCGGTTTTCTGCCTGATCAAAGACAATACTGGCTGGTGACTCAAAGACCTCATCGGTTACTTCCATCCCACCGTGCAAACCGTATTCTTGCGCCATTTGTTTACCCAGCGTGGTTTGGTCATCATGAAATGCTGGCAGGCAGTGCAGGAATTTCACCTGCGGATTGCCGGTTAGTGCCATCATCGCGCTGTTGACCTGATAGTTACGCAGCAGGGCAATTCGTTCGGCCCACTTCTCTTTGGCTTCACCCATGGATACCCAGACGTCGGTATAAATGAAGTCCGCACCTTTCACGCCTGTCGCAATATCGTCGGTCAGGGTGATATTACCGCCGTTTTTCTGTGCCAGCGCTTTGCATTCGGCTACCAGGCTCTCTTCTGGCCAGCAAGCCGGTGGTGCCACCAGGCGCAGATCCAGCCCAGTTAACGCGGCGGCTTCCAGCATTGAATTGCCCATGTTGTTACGGGCATCGCCGGTGTACACCAGCGTCATCTCATTAAACGCTTTGCCCGGCAGGTGTTCCTGCATGGTTAGCAGATCGGCCAGTAACTGGGTGGGGTGGAATTCGTTGGTCAATCCGTTCCATACCGGAACCCCGGCATATTCGGCCAGCGTCTCCACCACCTCCTGGCCGTGGCCGCGATACTGGACACCGTCATACATGCGGCCCAGTACGCGGGCGGTGTCTTTTATCGACTCTTTATGGCCAATCTGGCTGCCGCTTGGCCCCAGATAGGTCACACGCGCGCCCTGATCGTAAGCGGCAACTTCGAAAGAGCAACGAGTACGGGTCGAGTCTTTTTCGAAGATGAGCGCAATATTTTTACCGGTCAGCATAGCGACCTCTGTGCCGTTTTTCTTGTCCGCCTTGAGCTGGGCGGCGAGCTGCAGCAGTGACGTGAGTTCAGCAGAGGTAAAATCGAGCAGTTTCAAGAAGTGCTTCTGATAAAATGCAGACATGGTTCCCTCACATGGCTTAGGCCATTTATTGAATTAAAATTCAATTTATATGTATGTTTATTCATTTGCAACCTTGTTTAACAAATCTTTCCTGGAAAGGTGGAGGCAATGTCAGCGGTATGTGACAATAAGAGTATCGGCAGGACATTATGAGGATATGAGCCATGGCAAACCCGGAACACCTGGAAGAACAGCGTGAAGAAACACGCTTGATTATTGAAGAGTTACTTGAAGATGGTAGCGATCCTGACGCGCTGTATACCATTGAGCATCACCTTTCCGCGGATGACTTTGAAACCCTGGAAAAAGCAGCGGTAGAAGCCTTCAAGCTGGGTTATGAAGTCACCGAGCCGGAAGAGCTGGAAGTGGAAGAAGGCGACACGGTCATTTGCTGTGACATCCTCAGTGAATGTGCGCTGAACGCCGAGCTGATTGACACTCAGGTTGAACAACTGATGAACCTGGCTGAAAAATTTGACGTGGAATACGACGGATGGGGCACTTATTTTGAAGACCCTAACGGCGAAGAAGGTGAAGACGGCGACGATGACGATCTCGTCGACGAAGATGATGACGGCGTGCGTCACTAAGTCATCTGCTGACCTACGGCGGCGCATGCTGCCGTAGGGCAAGGACAACGTATGGATTACCCGCAAATACTCTCCCCGATTCTGGATTTCCTGCACTGCAAAACGCCCGAGGCCTGGCTTGATAAAGCGCGCGACCCGGCAAATCTTCCCCTGCTGCTGACTGACCATCTGGTCTGCGAGCTGAAAGCGGCGCAAACCGCGATGCTGCTGGTGCGTAAATATGTTGCGGATAAGCAGGGATCGCAGGCGATGCTGGAGTGGCTGAAACCCTATGAAGCCTTTGCCTTCCGAGAAGGGGAAGAGCCGGATTTCACCTTGCTGAACAAGCAAATCAGCAAAAGCATCATGCCCCAGACTGACGACCCGTGGGGGCGACAGCTTATCGACAGCATGGTGCTGCTGATCAAAGAAGAGCTACACCACTTCTGGCAAGTGCGTGAAGCGATGCTAAGCCGCCAAATTCCGTATATCAAAATGACCGCCAGTCGTTACGCCAAGGGTATGCTTAAAGAAGTCCGTACCCATGAGCCGTTAACGCTGATTGATAAGCTGATCTGCGGCGCCTACATTGAGGCGCGATCCTGCGAGCGTTTTGCCGCGCTGGCACCGTATCTGGATGATGAATTACAGGCGTTTTATCTGTCGCTGCTGCGCTCAGAGGCGCGCCATTATCAGGATTATCTGGCGTTGGCACAGCAGGCGGCCGACCATGACATCAGTGACCGGGTACGGTTTTTTGGTGAGGTGGAAGCATCCCTGATCTTATCACCGGACGATGAGTTTCGTTTTCATAGCGGCGTGCCAGCCTAGCTCCACTCTCTGGTACGGTGTCTCTCTTCCTCCTTCCCGGTAGCTAAAATCTGGTGGCTAGAAATCGATCGCGCCTGCCGCAATAATCAAACCACTTGAAGGGGGAATATATCCCCGCCATATGCATTGATATGAAAAAGGATGGTGAATGAACTGGGCACACGTATTGTTGGCAGGCTATATCGGGGCGGTGATTGCAACCGTGGTGGGCGTCTGTCGTAAAAAGGGCTGGGTAGGTAAGGTTTCCGGTGCGGTGATTTTTGTCGTGGCGATTATCGGCTGGAATCTGTTTGATACGCACTATCTCATCCCGCGCGAAAGTCCGGACTATGGGCTGACTGAAACGCAGAAATTCGAGAAAGCAATGCTGACAATGCCCGTCTATGAGGTCATTAAGGAGCAGGAACCCGCGCTATGGCAGACGATTCTCAACCAGGCGGTGGAGATGAAAACGGCGGGGAAAAGCGAGCAGCAGATTATTGACACCATACAGCCGCAGATCCTGACGTTCCAGATGGCGCGCTTACAGCAGGCACCCGATGCCAACGTGATTGCCTATATGCAGGTGAACCTCGCGCAAATTGACGCGATAGCGAAAGTAGGCGGTGACGAATGCTTTCGCTTCCTGTTCCCGGCGGTAAAGGGCGGTATCAACCCGGTACAGCTTATTCCACGTGAAATTATGAGTCGCCGTATGGCGAATGACATGACGATGCTGCAGGCGGCTTATGGCCCGGGAAAACATACAGTTACGGCGGAAGAAAAAGAGCTGGCGCTTCAGGATCTGCAAGCCATGAGTCCGGGACTGGTGCAGCGCTATGGGCCGGATATTCAAATCATGGCCGACCCGAATAAAGGCGTGGGTAAAGAGCAACTGGCTTGCGATATGGTTCAGGATCTGTGGACGCAGGTTCTCAAATTGCCGACCGCTCGCGCCGCCGGCGTGATTCGTCTGATGCTCTCAGCCGAAATGCAATAACGCAGTATTGCCCCTTTGCCTAACGTCAGAGGGGTTTTAGCATCCGCACTTCGCAATCTACATGCCCCGTGCAGCCCAGCGGCTCGGCAATATGCGCAAAGCCCAGACGTTCATAGAGGTGAATCGCCTCGGTCAGAAATTCGGTGGTTTCCAGATAGCACTGTTTAAATCCCTGCTCACGGGCGTGATCGAGAGCCATCAACGCCAGCTTTTTCGCCAGTCCCTGACCACGCACGCTCGGCAGAAAGTACATCTTCTGTAATTCGCAAATATCCGGCTCGCTACAGCCTAATGGCGCAACGCCACCGCCACCGACGACCTGCCCATTTTGTTCAACCACCCAATAGGCCGCACCCGGCTGGCTGTATACCTGGAATAACTCATCGAGATTAGGGTCAGCCACCGTGTAACCTTTATCAGCGGTCAAACCGTATTCGGCGGAGACCTGGCGGATCACGTGGGCAATGGCGGTGTTATCGTCGGCAGCAATGCGACGCAGCGTCGCCGAGACAGGTGTAATGACACTCATAGCGAACTCATGACGTAAAAGTGGGACATATGCAGTTAATACCACTGCGGAGAGGGAAAGCGCAAGCGAGGATAATTCAATAAAAAGCCTCTGGGCGAGTGCGTCAGAGGCTTTTATCGTCTGCGGTGTCGGATGCGCTACGCTTATCCGACCTACGATGACGGTGCCTGTTTGCCGGATAAGCGTAGCGCCATCCGGCAAACAGCTTTACAGCGCGGCAATAACCGCCTGCTGTTCAATCAGCTTCGCTTTCGCTTCCGCGTAACCTTCCAGCTTCTCACGCTCTTTAGCGATAACCGCCTCCGGCGCGCGTGCGACAAAGCCTTCGTTGGACAGTTTGGCTTCAATGCGGCCAATCTCACCGTCGATTTTGGTCACTTCTTTCGCCAGACGTGCCAGCTCATCTTCTTTATTGATCAGGCCAGCCATCGGGATCAGCAGCTCGGCGCCGTCGATAATTTTAGTCACGGAAACCGGACCTTTATCATCAGCAGGCAGCACGGTGATGCTTTCCAGACGTGCCAGGTTCAGCAAGAAGCTACGGTTGTCGTTCACACGACGCATCGCGGCTTCGCTGCAACCACGCAGCAGCAGCTCCAGCGGTTTGCCCGGCGCGATGTTCATTTCCGCACGGATGTTACGGATGGCCACGATTGCCTGCTTCAGCCATTCGGTATCGGCCAACGCGGCTTCATCAACCTGTGCCGTATCGTATTCCGGGAACGGCTGCAGCATGATGGTGTCGGCAGTGTTACCGCAAATAACCTTCACACGCTGCCAGATGGTTTCGGTGATGAATGGGATGATTGGGTGCGCCAGACGCAGCAAACCTTCCAGCACGGTTACCAGCGTATGGCGGGTGCCGCGCAGCTCAGACTCAGAACCACCGGTCATGACCGGCTTGGTCAGCTCCAGGTACCAGTCGCAGAACTGGTTCCAGGTGAACTCGTACAGAATGCCCGCGGCGATATCGAAGCGGAAGTTATCCAGTGCCTCGCGGTACGCTTTGATGGTCTGGTTGAATTCCGCCAGAATCCAACGGTCCGCCAGTGACAGGGCCATTTCGCCGCCGTTGAAGCCGCAATCCTGATCTTCAGTGTTCATCAGCACAAAGCGGCTGGCGTTCCACAGCTTGTTACAGAAGTTACGGTAACCTTCCAGACGCTTCATATCCCAGTTGATATCGCGACCGGTTGAGGCCAGTGCCGCCAGGGTGAAACGCAGGGCGTCGGTACCGTGCGGCTCGATGCCGTCCGGGAACTGCTTCTCGGTACGTTTAGCAATTTTCTCAGCCAGCTGCGGCTGCATCATGTTGCCGGTACGTTTCTCCAGCAGGTCCGGCAGGGAAATACCATCAACCATATCCAGCGGGTCGATAACGTTACCCTTGGACTTGGACATCTTCTGGCCTTCGTCGTCACGAATCAGACCGGTCATGTAGACCGTCTTAAACGGAACCTGCGGCTTGCCGTTTTCATCTTTGATGAAGTGCATGGTCATCATGATCATGCGGGCAATCCAGAAGAAGATGATGTCGAAGCCAGAAACCATCACGCTGGTTGGGTGGAACTGACGCAGCGCGTCGGTGTTTTCCGGCCAACCCAGCGTAGAGAAGGTCCACAGCGCGGAGGAGAACCAGGTGTCGAGAACGTCTTCGTCCTGACGCAGCGCAACGTCGGCGCCGAGGTTGTTTTCCTGACGCACTTCGTCTTCGGTACGGCCGACATAGACGTTGCCGTCGTTGTCATACCAGGCCGGGATGCGGTGACCCCACCACAGCTGACGGGAGATACACCAGTCCTGGATATCACGCATCCAGGAGAAGTACATGTTTTCGTACTGCTTCGGCACGAACTGAATGTCGCCGTTCTCAACCGCTTCTACCGCCGGTTTTGCCAGCACGTCGGCACGGACGTACCACTGGTCGGTTAGCATCGGTTCGATAACCACGCCGCCACGGTCGCCGTAAGGCACGGTCAGGTCGTGCGGTTTAATCTCTTCCAGCAGGCCCAGCGCGTCGATAGCGGCAACCACCGCTTTACGTGCGGCAAAGCGCTCCAGCTTCTGGAACTCAGCCGGGATCGCGTTGGAATAGACGTCAGATTCTTCGCCTTTGGTGTCGTACACCTCCGCGGTTTCGCGGATGTCGCCGTCAAAGGTCAGGATGTTGATCATCGGCAGGCCGTGACGTTTACCGACTTCATAGTCGTTAAAGTCGTGCGCCGGGGTGATCTTCACGCAGCCGGTGCCTTTTTCCATATCGGCGTGTTCATCACCAACAATCGGAATACGGCGGTTAACCAGCGGCAGGATAACGAATTTGCCGATCAGATCTTTATAACGCGGATCTTCCGGGTTGACGGCCACACCGGTATCGCCCAGCACGGTTTCCGGACGCGTGGTGGCGACCACCAGATAATCTTTCCCGTCTGCGGTTTTTGCGCCGTCAGCCAGCGGATAGCGGATGTGCCACATTGAGCCTTTTGACTCGCGGTTTTCTACTTCCAGATCGGAGATGGCGGTGCGCAGTTTCGGGTCCCAGTTTACCAGGCGCTTGCCACGGTAAATCAGGTCTTCTTTGTACAGGCGAACAAAGACTTCTTTCACGGCATTGGAAAGACCTTCGTCCATGGTGAAGCGCTCGCGCTCCCAGTCCACGGAGTTGCCCAGACGGCGCATCTGACGGGTAATGGTGCCGCCGGATTCCGCTTTCCACTGCCAGATTTTATCGATAAACGCATCGCGACCGTAGTCGTGACGGGTTTTACCTTCTTCAGCGGCAATCTTACGCTCAACCACCATTTGGGTGGCGATACCCGCGTGGTCAGTACCGGCCTGCCACAGGGTGTTTTTACCCTGCATGCGCTGGTAGCGAATCATGGTGTCCATGATGGTTTGCTGGAAAGCATGACCCATATGCAAACTGCCGGTGACGTTCGGCGGCGGGATCATGATGCAGAAGGACTCTTTGCTTTCATCGCCGTTAGGTTTGAAATAGCCCTGCTTTTCCCAGTGCTCGTAAAGCGGCTGTTCGATATCTTGTGGGTTGTATGTCTTTTCCATTATTTCCAGGTTGCCGTATTCAGGTTAAAACCAGCCACGCGGTAAGCTTTGTAGCGCTCGCGTGCCGATTGTTTCAAAGAATCTTCATAAGGGACGAAGTCTACCACTTCTGTGAAAGCGGTGGCAAAATCTACAAAGCCGACGCGCAAACTGATCAGCAGATCGCGTGGGCTGCTGTTGCGTTTTTCTGGCCAGGCAATTTCGACCGGAGCACCGCCACGCGGACCTTCCCCCGCCAGATTATGCGGCACGAAGCTTTCTGCCGGTCTTGCCCACAGCGCTTCATCCAGCCGAATAGCCTGTTTTTCGTCTTCACAGGCGATCAGTACGCGCTTGCCCGCGCGCCAACGTTCTGCGGCAATTTCACACACCAGTTGTTCAACGGCGCTTAAGCCATCTTGTTGTGTGTCGTTATCCAGAAGATAGAACGTTGCGTTTCTCATAATATGGGGCTTCTTGTTGTGGATTTAAATGCAAAGCCGGATGGCGCTACGCTTATCCGGCCTACGGTTAAATACTCACTGTAGGCCGGATAAGACGCGTATGCGGCGCCATCCGGCAATCAAGCAAACTTACTCTTCGCCGTTAAACCCGGCGCGATTGAGCAGGAACTGCGACAGCAGCGCCACCGGACGACCGGTTGCACCTTTGGCTTTTCCTGAACGCCAGGCGGTTCCCGCGATGTCGAGGTGTGCCCAGTTGTACTTACGGGTAAAGCGCGACAGGAAGCAGCCAGCGGTAATCGCGCCACCAGGGCGTCCGCCGATGTTCGCCATATCTGCGAAGTTGGACTCCAGCTGTTCCTGGAACTCATCACCCAGCGGTAAACGCCATGCGCGATCGCCCGCCTGTTCGGACGCGCCAATCAGCTCGTGCGCCAGCGGGTTGTGGTTCGACATCAGGCCAGTGATGTGATGACCCAGCGCAATCACGCAGGCACCGGTCAGGGTGGCGACGTCGATGACCGCTTCAGGTTCGAAACGCTCGACATAGGTTAACACGTCGCACAGCACCAGGCGGCCTTCGGCATCGGTGTTCAGTACTTCAACAGTCTGCCCGGACATGGTGGTTAACACATCACCCGGACGATACGCGCGCCCGCCTGGCATGTTTTCACAGCCCGCCAGCACGCCGACAACGTTGATGGGTAACTGAAGTTCCGCCACCATGCGCATCACGCCGTACACTGCCGCCGCGCCGCACATGTCGTATTTCATTTCATCCATGCCTTCGGCAGGCTTGATGGAAATACCGCCGGAGTCAAAGGTTAGCCCTTTACCGACCAGCACAATCGGGCGCACGTCTTCTGACGGGTTGCCTTTATACTCGATAACCGACATCAAGGACTCGTTCTGCGAACCCTGGCCGACGGCAAGATAAGAGTGCATACCTAGCTCTTTCATCTGCTGCTCGCCAATGACGCGCGTGACGACATTTTTGCTGTAGCTGTCGGCCAGTTGACGCGCCTGAGAAGCCAGGTACGCTGCGTTACAGATGTTCGGCGGCATGTTGCCGAGATCTTTCGCGGCTTTAATACCGGCGGCAATCGCCAGGCCGTGCTGAATGGCGCGCTCGCCGCTGGTCAGTTCACGGCGGGTAGGGACGTTGAACACCATTTTACGCAGCGGGCGACGTGGCTCGCTTTTGTTGGTCTTCAACTGATCAAAACTGTAGAGGGTCTCTTGTGCTGTCTCGACAGCCTGACGCACTTTCCAGTAGTTGTTACGGCCTTTAACGTGCAGTTCGGTCAGGAAGCAGACGGCTTCCATGGAGCCGGTATCATTCAGAGTATTGATGGTTTTCTGAATAACCTGCTTGTACTGGCGCTCATCAAGCTCACGCTCTTTGCCACAACCAATGAGAAGAATGCGCTCAGACAGAACGTTAGGAACGTGGTGTAGCAACAGGGTCTGACCCGGTTTGCCTTCCAGTTCGCCACGACGCAGCAGGGCGCTGATGTACCCGTCGCTGATCTTATCGAGCTGCTCTGCAATCGGAGAAAGGCGGCGTGGTTCAAAGACGCCCACGACGATGCAGGCACTCCGCTGTTTCTCTGGGCTACCGCTTTTTACACTGAACTCCATGCACTACGCTCCTGAATCTTAAAGACAACGGCGGTGGCTACGGATAGAATTGCAAGCTTTCGTAACTCATACCCGCTGTTGCGGTGACTTCGTGTTAATCTTAACGTTATTACGGCATTGGCACGTCAGAACAATTTCTGAGAGGTGGATCCGTTGAGTATAATGATCTTAGCGACGATTTCGACGACTCAAGAGAATAAATGACGTTTAAGCCATGAAACAAGCTATTTTCCTGCAAAAGACGGGTTTTTACGGGCGTATTTAAAGTGATAATCATAAGATATCTGGTACGGGAAACGCTCAAAAGCCAACTTGCGATCCTATTCATCCTGCTGTTGATCTTCTTTTGTCAAAAGCTGGTCAGGATCCTCGGTGCGGCGGTTGACGGTGACATCCCGGCAAATCTGGTGCTCTCGCTGCTGGGGCTGGGCGTGCCAGAAATGGCGCAACTTATCTTGCCATTAAGCCTGTTCCTCGGGCTGCTCATGACGCTGGGCAAACTGTATACCGAAAGTGAAATTACGGTGATGCACGCCTGCGGGCTGAGTAAGGCCGTACTGGTGAAAGCGGCGATGGTGCTGGCGCTGTTTACCAGTATCTTTGCGGCGATCAACGTGATGTGGGCGGGGCCCTGGTCTTCAAAGCATCAGGACGAAGTGCTGGCGGAAGCGAAAGCGAACCCCGGCATGGCGGCACTCGCGCAGGGACAGTTCCAGCAGGCCACTAACGGCAGCTCGGTGCTGTTTATCGAAAGCGTCGATGGCAGTAATTTCAAAGATGTGTTCCTCGCGCAGATCCGCCCAAAAGGTAACGCCCGTCCTTCCGTGGTCGTGGCCGATTCCGGACATCTGACGCAACTGCGCGATGGCTCCCAGGTGGTGTCGCTGAACGAAGGTACGCGCTTTGAAGGGACCGCGCTGCTGCGTGACTTCCGCATTACCGACTTCAAGGACTATCAGGCAATTATTGGCCATCAGGCCGTGGCGCTGGATCCGAACGATACCGACCAGATGGACATGCACACGCTGTGGACGACCGACACCGATCGCGCCCGTGCGGAGCTGCACTGGCGTATCACGTTAGTATTCACGGTGGCGATGATGGCGCTGATGGTGGTACCGCTGAGTGTGGTGAATCCACGTCAGGGACGCGTACTGTCGATGCTGCCCGCCATGCTGCTGTATCTGATGTTCTTCCTGATCCAGACCTCACTGAAGTCGAACGGCGGCAAAGGGAAACTGGATCCAGTGTTCTGGATGTGGACGGTTAACCTGAGTTATCTGGCTCTGGCGATTGCGCTTAACCTGTGGGATACGGTGCCTGTGCGCCGCTTGCGTGCCCGTTTTCTGCGTAAAGGAGCGGTATAATGCAGCCCTTTGGTGTACTTGACCGCTATATCGGTAAAACCATTTTCACCACCATCATGATGACGTTGTTCATGCTGGTGTCGCTCTCCGGCATCATCAAGTTTGTTGACCAGTTGAAAAAGGCCGGGCAGGGGAGCTACGACGCGATGGGGGCCGGGCTGTATACGCTGCTCAGTGCCCCTAAAGACATTCAGATCTTCTTCCCGATGGCGGCGCTGCTCGGCGCGCTGCTGGGATTGGGCATGCTGGCCCAGCGCAGTGAACTGGTGGTGATGCAGGCGTCTGGTTTTACCCGCATGCAGGTTGCGCTGTCGGTGATGAAAACCGCTATTCCGCTGGTGCTGTTGACGATGGCCATCGGGGAATGGGTTGCGCCGCAGGGTGAACAGATGGCGCGTAACTACCGCGCACAGCAGATGTACGGTGGCTCGCTGCTGTCTACCCAGCAAGGGCTGTGGGCGAAAGACGGCGACAGCTTTGTCTACATTGAGCGGGTGAAAGGCGACGAAGAGTTAGGGGGTATCAGTATTTATACCTTTAACGACCAGCGTCGTTTGCAGTCCGTGCGCTATGCGGCGTCTGCCAAATTTGATAAAGACAATAAGGTCTGGCGTCTGTCGCAGGTGGATGAGTCCAACCTGCAGGATCCGAAGCAGGTTACCGGTTCACAAACCGTGAGCGGCACCTGGAAGACCAACCTCACGCCAGACAAACTCGGTGTCGTGGCGCTGGATCCGGATGCGCTGTCGATCAGCGGTCTGCATAATTACGTGAAGTACCTGAAGTCCAGCGGCCAGGACGCCGGACGCTACCAGCTCAACATGTGGAGCAAAGTCTTCCAGCCGCTGTCCGTGGCGGTGATGATGCTGATGGCGCTGTCGTTCATCTTTGGCCCGCTGCGTAGTGTGCCGATGGGCGTGCGTGTAGTGACGGGGATTAGCTTCGGTTTCGTGTTCTACGTGCTGGACCAGATCTTTGGTCCGCTGACGCTGGTATACGGTATTCCACCGATTATCGGGGCGCTGCTGCCAAGTGCCAGCTTCTTCCTGATAAGCCTGTGGCTGATGCTGCGTAAATCGTAATTACAGCCCGCCATCCGGCAACGTCACACGCAGTGCCGGATGGCGCTGCGCTTATCCAGCCTACTCAGGACCCGTAGGCCAGATAAGGCGTTAACGCCTTATCTGGCAAAGTAACACAGGCACTAGCGTTTTCTTCCGCCCATCAAACTTCCCAACATGCCACGAATAATCTGATTGGTGACCTGACGCGCCGCGCTTTTCGCCACGCTCTGCACCACACCATCACGCTTGCCGCCGCGCGGCCCGGTGCTGCCAAACAAGATATCCTTCAGCCCGCCGAGAATACCGTCGTCCACTGCGACTGCTTTGCCGTTGGCGGGAGGTGTGTTTTGCTGCTCAGTACTGGCCTGCACGCCTTGCTGTAAGCGCTCATAGGCCGACTCACGGTCAACCTCTTCTTCATATTTACCGTACAGCGCGGAGTGATTAATCAGCCCATTGCGCTCATCGTCGGTTACCGGTCCCATGCGTGAGCACGGCGCAATGACCATCGCCCGCTCCACCACCGACGGACTGCCTTTGGCATCGAGGAACGAGATTAGCGCCTCGCCGGTCCCCAGTTCCTGAATGGCTTTTTCGGTATCAAATGCCGGATTGGCGCGCATGGTTTGTGCCGCGGTTTTCACCGCCTTCTGGTCTTTGGGCGTGAACGCGCGCAGGGCGTGCTGCACGCGGTTACCCAACTGACCGAGCACGTTGTCCGGAATATCGGCGGGGTTTTGCGACACGAACCACACGCCGACGCCTTTCGAGCGGATAAGGCGGATCACCTGTTCGATTTTATCCAGCAATACCTGCGGGGCATCGTTGAACAACAGATGGGCTTCGTCGAAGAAGAACACCAGCTTGGGTTTTTCCAGATCGCCCGCTTCCGGCAACTGCTCGTACAGCTCGGAGAGCATCCATAGCAGGCTGGCGGCGTACAGTTTGGGCATCTGGTACAGTTTTTCTGCGCTAAGGATATTGATTATCCCCTTGCCGCTGGCGTCGGTGCGCATCCAGTCTTTGATATCCAGCATCGGCTCGCCAAAGAAGTGCGCCGCGCCCTGTTGCTCCAGCGACAGCAGCCCGCGCTGGATAGCCCCGACCGAGGCGCTGCTGATGTTGCCGTACTGATTCTGGAAGGATTTGGCGTTATCACCGATGTACTGGGTAATGGCTCGCAGGTCTTTGAAATCGAGCAGCAACAGCCCCTGGTCATCGGCAATGCGGAAGATAATATCCAGCACGCCGGACTGCACATCGTTCAGGTTCAGCAGGCGGGCCAGCAGCAGCGGGCCGAGGTCCGATACCGTGGCGCGCACCGGGTGACCTTTCTCACCGAAGATATCCCACACCGTGACCGGATTATCATGCGGCTGCCAGTCGGTAATACCGATGTTGTTCAGACGGGTCAGCAGCTTTTCAGACGCCTGTCCTGCCTGCGCCACGCCGGTTAAGTCGCCTTTAACATCGGCCATAAACACCGGCACGCCGATCTCCGACAGCGATTCGGCCAGCTTCTGCAAGGTGACGGTTTTACCGGTCCCGGTCGCGCCGGTAATCAGCCCGTGGCGGTTGGCCATGCCAGGCAGTAAAAACAGTTCGGTGTCCGGCGTGCGGGCAATTAACAGGGGTGCGCTCATTGAGATTTCCTCCATTTATCCTGCCTGGAGTATAGGCAATGTCGATGAAAGAGAATATGCGCAGGGGAGAGAAAATGACTTAAAGCGTATTGCCGTGATAAATCTGATATCCCAAATCTACGGTGTTGTGGTTATGGTCGTTGTTCTTGATTTTACTGAGCAACATCTGCGCCGCCATGCGACCAATGTCGAAACGTGGGGTGATCACGCTCGCGAGGCTTGGGATCATCTGCCTGCCCATTTCCAGCCCGTGGAATCCGGCAATCGAGATCTGCTCCGGCACAGCCAGATCGCGCTCGCGGCACAGCAGCAGCGCGCCCATCGCAATATCGTCGTTGGTACAGAACACGCCGTCTACATCCGGGTGCGCAGCCAGCGCGTCACGCATCATCTGGGTACCGAGATGGATGGAGGAGATGGCGCGCGGATTCACGCGCAGTGGTTCCAGACCCCGGCGAGTCATGGCATCGCAATAGCCGCGATAGCGCTGCTCGTCACGGACGTCGTCTTTCGAACCCAGATACAGGATTTTGTGGCGCGGGCGTTTATCCAGCATGGTGCTGACCATATCAAACGCCGCCTGGCGGTTATCGAATCCCACCTCCATATCCAGACGATCGCCCTGGATATCCATCAGCTCAACCACCGGAATAGTCGCTGAACGCAGAAACTTCACGGTACGTAAAGTGTGATATTTCTCGGAAAGAATAATGCCGTCGATGTTGTACGACAGCAGGTTGATAACCGATTCTTCCTCGGACTCCCGATCGTAATTGTAGTTGGCGATCAGCGTTTGATAGTTATGGTCCGAGGTCACGGATTCAATCCCCGCCAGAATGTCGGCAAACAGCTGGTTTTGAAACGAGGGGATCAGCACGCCGAGCGTATAGCTTTGCGCGTTCAACAGCATTGCCGGCGCGCGGTTGGGGATGTAGTTAATCTCCTCCATTATCTGCGCGATGCGCTCGCCGGTTTCCTTTGCGACTTTTTTCGGCGAGCGGATGTAGCGACTCACCGTCATTTTGGTCACACCCGCCAGGGTGGCGATATCTTGCAAAGAAATTCTGTGGTTCCTCATCTTCTCTCCTGAGCCGGGGAGCGCTGGCTTGTGCTCCCCGGTAATGCCGAACTAATGCAGAATGGCGTTAAGCGCCAGAACCCCAAGGAGTCCCATAATGGAAATCAACGTTTCCATGACTGTCCAGGTGCGCAACGTTTCGCCGACGCTGAGATTAAAATAGCCTTTAAACAGCCAGAATCCCGGATCGTTAACGTGGGAAGCAATCACGCTGCCCGCACCGGTTGCCAGCACCATCAGCGCCGGATCGGCATGGGTGACGTTAATAATCGGCAGCACCACGCCCGCGGTAGTAATCGCCGCCACGGTGGCTGAACCGAGCGCGATGCGCAGCAACGCCGCGACCGTCCAGCACATCAGCAGCGGAGAGAGTGAGGTACCGGTCATCAGGTGCGAGATATACTGGCCCACGCCGCTGTCGACCAACACCTGCTTAAACGCCCCACCGCCGGCGATGATAAACACAATCATGGCGATGGCGCCGATAGAGTCGCCAATGATATCCATTATTTGCTCGATCGTACGTCCGTTACGACGGCCAAGGGTGAAAATGGCGAGGACGATGGCAATAAACAAGGCGACAGCAGGGTTACCGATAAACTCAAAGAACACCCGCACGCTGTTGGTCTTCGGTAGCGTAATTTCGCACACTGCGGCGACCGCCATCAGTATGACCGGGATAACCGCGGCAAAGATACTGTTCCAGAACGACGGCATCTCTTCTTCGGTGAACAAGTGAGGGTTAAATAAGCCTTCCGGCGGCGCTTTCTCAAAGCGGGTCAGCAGCTTGGAGAACAGCGGCCCGGCGACAATCACCGTCGGGATAGTAATGATAAAGCCGTACAGCAGCGTGGTGCCAAGGTTGGCCTCGAAGATCGTGGCAATCGCCGTTGGTCCCGGATGAGGCGGCAGAAAACAGTGGGTCACGGACAGCGCCGCCACCATCGGCACGCCGACGTACAGCAGCGGCAGTCCGGATGAGGCCACCACCGTAAACACCAGCGGCAGCAGCAGAACAAAACCGACTTCGAAGAACATCGCCAGACCGACGACCAGCCCGGTAATGACCAGCGCCCACTGCACGCGTTTTTTACCGAACGTGCCAATCAGCGTAGTGGCGATGCGCTGGGCTGCGCCGGTATCGGAGATTAGCTTTCCGAGCATGGCGCCGAACCCGAGGATCATCGCCAGCCCGCCAAGCGTACCGCCGATCCCATTTTGTATTGAGTGCAGAACGGCCTGGGCATCCATCCCTTCGGCAAAACCGACGACCGCCGCTACCAGGACCAGAGCAATAAAGCCGTTAACTTTAAAGCCAATCATCAGGACCAGGAGCAGCGCGACGCCTGCCGCAATAATAATTAATGGCATAATCTTTTCTCTTATAAATTATGTAGAGTGGTGTGCCAAAAATGCAGCGCCAGGGCGCTGCGTGATGTTGCGTTGTGTTGTATCAGACGGCGACCAGCATGCCGCCATCGACAAACAGCAGGTGTCCGTTAACAAAATCGGATGCTTTGGACGAGAGGAAGACCGCCGCGCCGATCAACTCCTGCGGATCGCCCCAGCGCGCGGCCGGCGTCCGTTTGCACAGCCAGGCGGTGAAGGCTTCGTCTTCGACCAGCGCTTTGGTCATCTCGGTTTTGAAGTAGCCCGGCGCGATGCCGTTGACCTGGATATTGTGGCGCGCCAGCTCAACGCACATCCCACGGGTGAGCATTTTTACCGCCCCTTTTGAGGCGGCATATGGCGTGATGGTGTCGCGGCCCAGTTCGCTCTGCATGGAGCAGATGTTGATGACTTTCCCGGCCTGGCGTTCCACCATGCGACGAGTGACCGCCTGCGACACCAGGAATACTGCCGTCTGGTTCACCGCAATCACGTCGTTCCAGTCCTGTTCCGGGAACTCGGTGAACGGATGACGGCGCTGGATACCGGCGTTATTCACCAACACATCAATCGGGCCAATATCTTTTTCGATATGGTCAATGGCGGCGTCGATATCCTGTTTATGCGTAACATTGAAAGGCGCGGCAACGGCGCGGATCCCTTCCTGCTGCAGTTTTGCCACGGCGGCTTCTGCGCGTTCCGGCGTAATATCATTGACGATGATCTGCGCGCCATATTTGCCCAGCCCGGTCGCCAGTAAATAACCAATACCCTGCGCCGAACCGGTGATCAGAATATTTTTGCCATCCAGTGAAAAAAGATCGTTCATCATGCTATTCCTTATTTTATGTCTTCAAAAACGAGCTGGACTTTCGCCGCCTGGGTTTTATCCCCGGCGAAGATCAGCGCCTGTTCAAGGTCGGTAAACGGATATTCGGCGCTGAGTAACGGCAGCGGATCGATAACGTTATTTGCTAGCCACGACACCGCGGTATTGAATTCGGTGGTAAAGCGGAACGAGCCTTTAAGCGCGATCTCTTTGCCGATCAGCATCATCATCGGGAACTCTGGTACCGCGCCGCCCATGCCGACCTGCACCATCACGCCTTTCGCGCGGGTGACTTCCAGACAGGTGGTGATTGAGGAAGGATGGCCGGAGACTTCGAAGCTGACGTCAAAATAGCCTTTCTCTTTTTTCCACGCGTCGAGCGAGTCTTGTTGCGGATTAATCAGCGTGTCTGCGCCCATCTGTTGCGCCAGCGAAAGCGAACGCGGGCTGACGTCTGCACAGACGATTTCTGCTGCGCCGAGCGTTTTCACTGCGCTGACGATCAGGCAGCCAATTGGCCCAACGCCGGAGATAAACACGCGTTTACCCTGCAGGTCGCCCGCTTCATGCGCTGCATGGATTGCTACCGCCAGCGGTTCGGCAAAGGCCATGACTTTTTCATCGGCCTGCTGCGGGTAGGGGATGCACTGTGCGGTATCGACGGTTTTAAACCGGGTAAAGCCGCCGTCAACATGGGGAAAATACATGGCGCTGCCAAAAAATCGCATTTCCGTACACTGATTTTCTTCATGCTGCAGACAGTATTTGCAGTGGCCGCAGGGCTTCGACGGGTTAATCGCCACCGACTGACCTTCATGTAATTCAGGTGAATCACTCTGGACCACTTTACCAATAACTTCATGGCCTAAAATCATTGGTGCTTTAACGGTAAAATTACCGACTTTGCCTTCCTGATAATAATGTAAATCGGAACCACAAATTCCCCCGCGGGTAATTTGCACTAACGTTCCTTTATTATTCCATTCAATATTTTGGTCGGTAATGGCAACAGCTTTCTTACCCGCGACAACGCAGGATTGGGTTTTGACTTGCATAAATTCCTCACTGGTCAGGTAGTAACCTCGGCAGCATTTAAACGGTTTTAATTGTTATTATTTGTGATGAGGATCACGCTGGAAAATTGTTACACTACAATGTTACGCATAACGTGATGCGCCTTATAAATCTGCTCAGTGGTACTGAAAAAGCGTGAATTCCCTCATCAGCAAGGCGTAATATCGCGCCATGGAATATGAATCTGGAGTTTTTTAGATGGCTGGGGAAAGTTATATTTTGATGGGCGTTTCTGGTAGCGGTAAATCACTCATTGGCAGCAAAGTTGCCGCCGTATTATCCGCTAAATTCATAGATGGTGACGATCTCCATCCCGCCAAAAATATTGATAAAATGTCGGAAGGTATTCCATTAACTGATGAAGACCGGCTGCCGTGGTTAGAACGGTTAAATGACGCGTCATACAGCCTGTATAAAAAGAATGAAACCGGATTTATTGTCTGCTCGTCATTAAAAAAACAGTATCGCGATATATTGCGCCAGGGCAGCCCGAATGTGCATTTTTTGTGGCTGGATGGCGATTACGAGACTATTTTGGCGCGCATGCAGCGTCGGGCAGGGCATTTTATGCCGGTGGGATTACTAAAAAGCCAGTTCGACGCGCTGGAGTGCCCGCAGGAAGATGAACGCGATATTGCCCGCATCGACGTGAACCATGACATCGAGCATGTGACGGAACAGTGCCGCCAGGCTGTGCTCGCATTTCGTCATGGGCAATAAGCTCAGCCCCTTACGGGACTGAGCCACCGCATCAGAAATCGGCTTTCAGCACCACGCGGTAACGGGCTTTGCCGTCGCGCACGTGCTGGATAGCTTCATTGATTTTCGACATCGGGTACTGCTCGGTGATTGGCGATACCTTGCTGCGCCCGGCAAACTTCATCAGCTTGCGCAGTTCGAACGGCGTGCCGGTTGCCGAACCAGAGACGCTGCGATCGCCGGCAATTAAGGTAAACGCCGGCACCGGCAGCGGCTTCAGCACCGCGCCGACGGTGTGGAAATTACCGCCGTAGGCCAGCGCTTCAAAATAGGGCTGCCAGTCGAGATCGACGTTAACCGTATTAATGATGAGATCGAACTGGCCCGCCAGCGCTTTCAGCGCCTCCGGATCGCGACTGTTAACCACTTTATCGGCCCCCATCGCCAGCACTTCCTGTTCTTTCGCTGGGTTGGAGCTGAACGCGGTGACTTCGCACCCCATCGCGTGTAACAGCTTAATGGCGATATGCCCCAGGCCGCCGATACCAATCACCCCGACGCGGCTGGTGGCGGTGATGTGGTGCATCAGCAGCGGTTTGAACACCGTTATGCCGCCGCACAGCAATGGACCGGCAGCCGCATGATCGATGCTCTCCGGCAGCGGGATCACCCACTGCCAGTCTGCGCGCAGCTTCTCGGCAAAGCCGCCGCGATTGAGGATCGTGGGAACGGAGCCTTCCAGACAGTTAATCTGATTACCGCTGATACAGGCATCGCAGTGCCCGCAGCTGCGCGCCGTCCAGCCAATCCCAACGCGCTGGCCCACTTTCAGACCTTTATCCTGCGCCGCACTGCCGAGCGCCGCCACGCGACCAATCACCTCATGCCCGGCAACCAGCGGATACTGAGAGAACCCCCATTCGTTGTCGATCATCGACAAATCGGAATGGCAGATACCGCAGTATTCGACCTGTACTTCGACATCTTCCGGCTTTAGCTCGCCCGCATCATATTCATAGAGTTCGAGTTCGCTGCCCGCCTCTTTTGCGGCGTAGCTTTTTATCATCGACATCGTGTTTCCCTCAGTGTGGTGTTGAACAGGAAGTGTAGAGCATGGGGAAATAGGGTGCTTCGCAGAAGGGGGGATTAGGGCCTTTTCTGCAGCAATGCGTTGAGCCACATTTCGTCGCGGTCAGGACGCTTATCGAGCGTCGTCCAACTGCTGATTAGCGTGATATCGCTCAGCGGTGCGATCAGCTTTTCCAGTCCCTGCTCGGTGAGATCGGTAAAGTGACGGCCGTCTTTCACTCTTTCTGTTTCGCCGTATTTGAACGAGACATACCATATCCCCCCGGTTTTAAGCGCGTGAGCGAGTTTGCTCATTACACCGGGTAACGCTTCGGCGCTCACATGCAGCAACGATGCACAGCACCAGATACCATCATAGCGTTCGGTGTCGGCGATATCGTTAAATGTCATCTGTTTGACGCACAGTCCGGTATGCTGGCTGGCAAGGTTAACCATTTCTGCAGAGGCATCGAATGCTTCGACTTGATAACCTTTTTCCAGGAAGGCCTTACTGTCACGGCCGGAGCCGCAGCCTGCATCCAGAATACGTCCGCTCTGCGGGAGGTGTCGCAGGAAGGGGAGATAAAGCGATTCCATATCGACATTAACCGTAGAGCTAAAAAAATCCTGCGCGTGGCGCTGGTAATATTCGAGAGTCATCAGAATGTATCCGTTCCTTGTGCAAGGGGTTCCCATTGGTGAAAGAGTATTTTAAGCGCCTCGTTCCAGCTGTCGTTCAAAAATGTGTTTCTCAGCGTCGGGGTCGCGCCCGTCTGGCGAATCAATGTTTCACGCAGTGGAAGATGGCTGTTTATGAAATATTCATTTCTGTCCCGAAGACGCTGAAGTAGCCTGGGTGAGGGAAGTTGGGCAAATTTGCCTTTCCCACCCCGGTTACATTCTTTGCAGGCGAGTACCAGATTCCAGACGCCATCGATATTTGCGACCTGTCCCCGAGCTTTCCACGGGATAAAATGATCAACATCGGCAAAGGTGTCGTCGCCAGGGAGCAAACTAATAGGCGCAAAACAGTAGAAGCAGCGCCCCTTCTGATAACCGTTAAGGCTGTCACGACAGCTGGAGATCGTCACCCGCCGGTCACTGTTCCTGCTAAACAGCATTTGGTCATCGTTGTCATACTCGACATTTATCAGGTGGCTGGAGATATTCATTGCCCAGGCTTGTTCGACGAGGTTCCAGCGCGCATCTGTTTCAAAAATAAGGTTTCGGTATTGCAGACGTTCACCCAGATTGTAGAAATTATCCGTCATCCGGATGCCTTTATGCGTTTTACGCTCATCAATAAAAAAGCGTTTTTCAATTTCGCCCTGATTCACATTATGAAAGGCATCAATCACGTTATTAAACCCTTGCCGGACCGTGATGGCGGTGAGTTCATCACGCGTGATCTCGCCGTTATTAAATTGCGTACAGGCGGTAATAAACTGGCTGCTGCGTGAGGTTATCTGCTTTGGCGCATGTCTGAGATGGCGGCACAAATGGCTGCTGAACGGTACAGCCAGATCTTCAAGTGTGATGAGATCGCTGCCATCAGGTTTGAGTTCGTGCAAGGCATGGGCGAGCGCAAACTTGTAGGAAGCCACATTCTTGCCAAAGAGGATAATCCCGCGCCAGTAGTTTTCCAGCGTGGGTTCAACCTGATAGAAACGCATAACGGTGTCCTGAGAACGGTTGGTAACTGCTATTACTGGATTCAGTAACGATATCTCATAGTAAACAGCAGCAAATGTAAACCGAGCGGGTCACGTTGCATTTTTTTGCGAGGTAAATTCCGGAAAAATTCAGGTTAGAGATGAGAATAGCGGGAGGAAGAAGGGCGCGTGGGCGATCGAACCGCAATGGCGCTGTTTTTTTCAACACTTAGCGCGACTATCGTGCGCTGCCGCTTGCATGGTGGCGTGCGACAGGTATAATCCACAACGTTTTCCGCATCCCTTCCGTGCCGGAGTGGCGAAATCGGTAGACGCAGTTGATTCAAAATCAACCGTAGAAATACGTGCCGGTTCGAGTCCGGCCTTCGGCACCATATGTATGTAAATAGACGTCCACGGACGTCTTTTTTTATGGCTAAAATCCAGTCCCCGCAAGGCTTTGCCCCGCTTTTCAGTCAACTGACGTCAATCTGAGTTACCCCACATCAACATGCTTGTGAGTATAGAACCGAGTATATATGCTGGTTCGATAATGCTTATATACTCACGGCAGCATATGGAAGGAATACCATCATGGCCCTGACTGATACCAAGGTGCGTTCGGCAAAACCTGAGGCAAAGGAATACTCGCTCGTCGATGGCGACGGCATGTTTTTGCTTGTTCACCCAAATGGCTCAAAGTATTGGCGGTTTCGTTTTCGCTTTGGCGGTAAACAACACCTGATGGCTTTTGGTGTTTACCCCGAAACCTCACTGGCTGATGCTCGTCAAAAGAGGGAAGAGGCCAGGAGGCTTGTTGCTGCCGGTGTCGATCCTCGTGAGCATAAGCGTGCAGTAAAAGAAGAACAGGCTAAAGAGGTCATCACTTTTGAATCTGTTGCCAGAGACTGGCACGCTAGCAATCAAAAGTGGTCTGAGTCCCATAGTGCCCGTGTCCTTAAAAGTCTGGAAGATAATCTGTTCGATGCGATTGGTAAGCGGAATATCGCTGAGTTAAAAACCAGAGATTTACTTATTCCCATCAAAGCCGTAGAGATGTCTGGACGTCTTGAAGTGGCGGCGCGTCTACAGCAACGAACAACAGCAATTATGCGATTTGCCGTGCAAAGCGGTTTAATTGATTACAACCCCGCACAAGAGATCGCTGGAGCAGTTGCCACAGCTAAACGACAGCATCGTGCTGCGCTAGAACTTAATCGCATTCCTGAACTACTTCATCGTATCGACACATATACCGGCAGACCATTAACAAGCTTAGCTGTCGAGCTGACGTTGTTAGTCTTCATTCGATCTAGTGAGTTGCGTTTTGCTCGCTGGTCAGAAGTCGATTTTGAAAACGCAATGTGGACGATTCCGGGGGAGCGTGAGCCACTGGAAGGTGTGAAGCATTCACATCGAGGATCAAAAATGCGGACTCCTCATCTTGTTCCTTTATCGCGGCAAGCTCTATTGATTTTGGAAAAGATCAAAAGTATGAGTGGGAATCGCGAGCTAATTTTCGTTGGCGATCATGATCCTCGTAAGCCGATGAGTGAGAACACGGTTAACAAGGCTTTGCGTGTGATGGGCTACGATACGAAAGTTGAAGTTTGCGGACATGGTTTTAGAACCATGGCTTGTAGTTCATTGATTGAGTCGGGATTGTGGTCGAAGGATGCTGTAGAACGGCAGATGAGTCATCAAGAGCGTAACTCTGTGCGTGCGGCTTATATTCATAAGGCTGAACACTTAGGGGAGCGGAGGCTGATGGTGCAGTGGTGGGCGGATTATTTGGATGCGAATCGGGAGAAGGGGGTTAGCCCGTTTGATTTTGCGAAAATCAATGTTGGAAAATAGATAAAAATAATAAATTGGTTGCATGAGATTTCGCGGCTAATGCATAGTATTCGTCATAAAGGCATTTGGCAGTATCAATAGTCAGATGTCTTTTTCACCTATGGTTGGATGGTGAATGCTGATTTAATATCCAGCAACAATTATCTGCATTGGCTCATACTTAATCTTTTGTGGTAACCTGCTCCTCTTTGGTAAGAATCGCTTGATGAAGCAAGGTCTACGTTCGTCTTGTCATAAGCGTCTTTCGTTTTACCACTATGTCTTACTCAGAAATAAAAGCTGCATTTGTTAGGTGGAGGTATACGATACGGTTTCTCTTTTATCTGAAAAATATCAAGGTAAAATTCCGATCATTATACCGCGATATAGGCACTGTAGCGTAATGTGGCTAATGCTGATAATTTAGGTGATTATTTTCGATATGCCATTAATATTTACCCATGAGTCTAAATGCTAATTCTTTCCAATGACATACCAAGGGAAGTAGTCTTTTGAAGATTGATTGTTATTTGCATTTTTTTTCTGATTGCATGCTTCACAGAGTAATTGGATATTAGAAACATCGTTGATTCCAAACCTAGCTAATGGAACGATGTGATCGTAATTAGATTTGTTATAAATATTTATCAATCCAGTCAAATCTTTTTTACATAGCACACAGCGACCTTTATCTCGATGATATACAGCTTTTTGTACCCATTTTGGGATCGCTGATCTTTTGAGATATCCCTTTTTTGTAGTGACACTTTCCTTACAATTTATAGAATCCCAATCTCCCTCTCTAACCTCAGCGATCATCTCATTATATAACTGTAAAACAAAACGATCCCCAAATAAAATATAAAACACCTCTTTAATCGTTCTTTCTTTATATTCTTCAAACTCCAAGCTCTCATAAAAATCGTTTAAAAAACCATCTAATTCAGTTGCGGTACTTACACTCAAAGATACATTTATCTTATTAAGATACAGCAAGTATGATTGTCGCATATTATTGAAAGAAACAACTGCATCACTAGAGTTTGCGCCAAAATCTTTTGCGTGGTTTTTGAATGCTTTCAGACGCGTCTCAAGCTCATTATAGTTTAAACTCTCAAGATACACACAATCAATAATAAATTCAATGAAGTAATGAAAGTGCGACCATTTTGGAAAAGCCTTGTTGAATACAAGAGATCGACCATCGCCATAATAATCATTTAGACCTCTCATATAAGCACTTTGATTGCTCAATACATTTTTGACAACATTACAGAAATAATATGATTCATAATGTTCATGTTCTTCGATTTCTTTTTGCGAAAAACTCATACTACCCACCTGTGAAAATAATAAAGAATATAACTACTAATTGCTTCAAACCATTTTTGCCTGTTTATGTTTAAAGTATACACTTTTCCGGCAGATTTGCTCTTACCAGCGCTCAGAAAGGGCGGTAGTACCGCAACGTCGCACCTGATTCCCTACTTATCTTTTGCGCCGCGATATCCTTGGTCATGATGTACGTGCCAAAGAAACGCCTAACCCATTAAGCACGTGTCATCTCATTTGAGTTAGTAAGTTATAGTAGATGGCAAAGCATTACATACGCATTACGTTCTCTTTGTGCACAGGCAGTGTGAAAACGATGCGGCAAAAAGCAGAGCTGAAAACTGTGTCTCTGCGTAGTTGTCCAGTCGTTCAGTTTCAGATTTTGCATAGCTTCACGCATTTCAGTTCTTAGTCTGAATTTTCACACAGCCTGTGCAAGAATCGGATATTGCTAATTTAGTACTGCTATTGATTTCAGTTTCGACTGAACTTAAATTAGGCAGAATCACTGGCATGATAAGAAGAATTGCTTCTTCCTAAGCCTATGTCGGATTGTGATTAAGGATACTATTGGGGGATTCTTTGAAAGAATACACTGGAGCGGTTTTTTTTGTAGATATTCTTGGCGTTGGCGCTTTGACTCAAGGAAAAGTAGACATTAGTGAAAAGGATTTTCTGGCGCATAACTTTAGTTATAATAGTGGTTTTTCAGAACATCAGTTTTGTGCAAAATTATTATTAAAATTCAGAAGAATATTAGTATCTGCTACAAAAGACCTAAAAAACGTCAAGGTGGCACAACTATCTGATTGTGCTTTTATTTGGTCAGAAGACCCGAATGTGGTTGTTAATGTAGCTCGTGATATAATGTGGAGGTCTGTTCTGGGCGGACTCCTTTGTAGGGGGGGGCTCGCAAATGGACAGATTGTTGAACCCGAAAAAATAAATACTAAGCTCGGAATGTTTATTTGTGGTGGTGCAGTAACAGATGCGGTGAAACTCGAGGGAGCAGGTAAAGGCGCAAGAATATTTATCAAACAAGAGCTAGTCTCTGAGTTAAAAAAAATACCCTTTGCTGCATTTATTCCAAGAAAAAGTCTAATTGATTTTTCTATAATAGATGAGTTTCAGTGGTATCGATACCCTAGTTTTATTAAATCATCATATGATAAATTAGATGAAAATTTCATTGTGGAAGAAGTAATAAAACTTATAGCCATGCTGAAACATTCTCCAAAATATGCATGGAATTCGTCGTCTACTTTGGGGCGAGTTCAGTTAGCTAGTACAATTGATATCATCTCGTCTGAAACTGAAAATTTCGTTAGAGATTTAGATTTAAAATTTGGATATGAATATGTGATTGATAATTTAGGTAATAGAAGCGATTTAATATATAAAAGAGCTCTAAGTAGTTACCAAGAGATTATTAAATAAGGTTTTTGAAAATAACTCGTTGCGTGATTCTCTTTATCTCATTGGTATGTTATTTTCATCGGTAAGATCTGGGGGGCTGTGTCAAGTTCATTTCTCGCTTGGCGCCGCCAGAAGTCGTTGCTGTAGATGGCGTTGTACTAGAAGCTGAAAATTTATCTCAGTTGCTTGAGTGTTAATTGACATTTTGAGGTCCTGTTCAGAGATAAATTGCACTATTCAATTGTAATATAAAACATCTGAATTATTAAAAATCACAATAAATCAACAATATTAAAGCATTGTTGGTTTATTGTGGGGGAATGATTGTATGTGACTCATATCGTGATTTAAGTATAGTTGCTTTGATATCATTACAATGAATCGCCACAAACAATTTAGGAGTATCCAGGGCGCTGCTACGAATGCTATTTTCAGGTACTATGTCCACTTTTCCCCGATTGTATAGCACGTAGTTAGATCTGGTTGCGACTAATATATCTAATCTCAAACCTGAGCAATGCATATAATTTGGTCACACTAAACTAATTATTTTTGTTTTAACAAGTGAAAAAAGATGCTCATTAAGTTGCTTTGGAATGCTTCCACCTGAAATAAGCACGCCTGCTTCTATGTTCTTTTCCATAGCATGTTCGGTTAGGTTTGCACTGGTAATAAAACACTCCTTGGCATCAGCAACTGCAACTTTTGCGTGGACACATCCGCCATAATATTCATTGTCCTTATCTTGCCATGTATAAAGCTTGGCAGACGGCACTTGTATCCTCATCTTTGCGATCGTATCGAAAGTTACACTACCACCTTGGTCTTGGGATAATTCAAGTAAAATTGAGATCATAACTCCACGCTCATTTGCTGCGTTTAGTGCTTTCGCTATAGTCGGAACGTTATAAGCGACAAAACTAGTAATGAACAGAGTTCGCTCTGCTGCGCTAATAACCTGCAGTAATGCCTGCTCGGTGCGGCGCGCTGAAACAAATGGTGTAGTTGGCCCGGTCCACACTAATTCAGTAGATTGCTCTGAAGTAACTTTGGAATATATGTGGCTGGCAGCAAGAAGCATAGCTGCTAACTCATTTGGACTGATGGAAGTCTTCTGCCAAGCGATCGCGAGTTGTTTGACCACTGTCGCAGCTATCGGGGTACTGACCACACTGTCTAGTGTGGTCATAGATTTGTTGGCGTTAATGCGACGCATGTGCTCAGCGATGGATCTTACCTTCTCGGATGAGACAAGAGAGATCAATGCTGAAATGGCTTCCAGAAGTTCATCCATTTAATAAATCCTTGAAGAAAGCTGCATCAGCGTACTCAAGTGTTGGCACAAGCAGAGCTCGATCCAAGTAGCGGTTTCCCTTCTCGCAAGAGGTTTCGGCTACTAAACTGCATGCATGGCATGCGGCACCATGCAACGAGCGATCCTTCGCTGGATCATGTTCAGAACATAGAGGGTCAGAGGAGCAAACCGTTGAGCGATTCAGCGCTTGTACTAGTAACCGACCTAGATTTTCCGGTTTACCAAGATCGACTAGACCTCCCAGAGTACCGTCTGAATCGGCGGCAGCTGTGTAGATAAGGATACCAGCCTGCGGACTATCATAGGTTGTATTGGCATAGATGCGTTCACGAATACTTGCGGCATTGTATCCACATTCCAGTGCCAGCTCACGAATCAGCACGTGTGAAAGTGTGTGAAGCATGGCAAAGCGAATACCTGGATAGCCCTCATTGGGATCTAGATGACGTGAATTTCGCCATCCGGTATGCCCATCACGAAGCATTTTGTCCACTTTTTTGACCGCATCCAGCGACTCCCAAGCAACTAAGACTTCTTCATTAAATTGGAGGAAAATACCTTCGCCATGTACTTGGCTGGCTGGCACCCAGTCAGGTCTGTTTCGCGATAGATTAGCCATTTGAACACGTTCACTCGGATCGTCAGATTCTTCAGGCGCTTCAACTCGAGTAAATCCGACTAATGCATTGACCTCACGTAGCCGTTCTAGGAGTAATACTCGTTCGATAAATGGTGAAAATCGTGGAGGAGTACAGGTCTTCTTACTCATGAAATGTGGGTAGTCTGCAGGGGGATTTGGTTCTATTAGAACATCCCACTCTGGCCCTTTGATATCGATCTCACCGACAGATTCTTCACAATTATCCGACCGATGTGCTTCAATAGCTAACCAAATTGTCTCTGGGTCGTGTTTCTCAATGCCTTGAGCCTCACCCCTTTTCTTGAGCGCTTTGAGTATCCCCTTCAGCTCAGAACGATCCTCCACATCAGCGAGATCATCCCAATAATCAATAATAATCTGATGTAATGGTGATACATGCAACAGAGGGATCGCGAGTGCAGACAGCGTCATCGGAAACCAACTATTAGTGGCTCCTAACAATACTGCACGTGGTTCCACATCGCATTCGGTGTCGAAGTAATCCAAGTGAGGATGACGTCCCCTGCATGCAGGAAGATTCTCTTTGCCTGCCTTACCAAACGCATGTGCCATACTCCTTGAGGCTTCGCATTCATCGCATTTTACCCATAAATTTTCGGTTTGTAGCGAGGCTCCACTTTCAAAGAATCGCAGCGTCCCTTTGCACGAGCTGTTGCCGCCGTGAACAAAGTAATGCCAAGGAAAATCATCAAGATGACCATCACGGCAGGCCAACAGGAAACGGGCAGGTACGGCATCCGCGTCCCTGGCAGGCTGATCTCCTTTAGAACCTCGGCAGCCTTTATGGAGAAAGCGAGTGCGTTCGGGTCTATACCGATTTTCTTTGATCTCAAATAATCCAGCATCATAAGGTGAAAGAAGCCCGCACTTTACGCAACGTAGCCACCGTGGGAAAGGACGAACGGGAACTCCTATATTTGCTTCAGCAGACCACATATCGACCACTTCACCTTTCTGAAATGGTGGCATACGCAAACTTTCAACTTGATCTCCCAATTTCTTCCGAACTGCTTCAAGCAGCCGGATTTCCTGGATTGGCTGGCAACGGTTCTTTTCCCACCGGTCTATTCCAAGCGTTACGACAGATAGATTTGGAAGATCAATTAGCGCTCCAGGCCCATAGGTCCAAAGTAATTGGCTGGGGCGTACTTCACCCACAGGTGTTTTCTCATCACTATTCATATTCAATCCTCACCCTTCGTTGCGGGACGTGGCTTCCAATCTTTATCATCAGTGATATGGTTTTTGTTCATTATCAGTCGTACGCCCGGTTCGACTTCTCGCATTGACATTGGAACCGTCCAGTTATCCCACGGCTTCAGGCCTGGAGATTCAATTAAATTAACTGTCTTATCCTTTTCAGGCCCACGCTTTTCATATCCGAGAATTCTTCCGCCCATAGATGCTTTTTTTGCCCATTCGTCGGCACGCTCTTTCAATTCATTCTCTGCTAATTTTTTACGCGAGTTGTCTTCCGCAACATTACCTGCTCTTGTTGCCAGCACTTTGATGGCATTGCTGATCTCGAATTGATTAGACGTACTCAATTGGCCTGCGCCTTCATTCGGGTTGAATGCGTCATTCTCCAGACGTACAAGGCTTAACAGAGTCCCTGTTAAACCGCGATCCATAGCTCGAGGAGAGAATGGGGTGACCGATTGAGCCTCTACATGTTTGTAGAAAGTGGCGTGATAATGTTCAAATGTTTCATAGTGAGATAAGTCTCGCGGACGAGCCCATGTGAGTACGGTACAAACCAAACCAGGAAATGAGCGCCCCACGCGACTGGTAGCCTGAATATATTCCGCTGTTCCTTTGGGTTGACCATTCACTGCCATGAGACCAAGTCGATTGATATCAACACCTACTGACAACATGTTGGTGGCGAGTACGATATCAATGGCTCGAGTATCACCTTCCTGCCATCTGGTAACATATTTACCGGTAGTTGTATCAAATTCAGACTTGAATTTAACCTCTAAGTTATCAAGGTATTTAGGAATGTCTTGGCTAGATACGCGGGAAGTTAGTTCGCGAATGTTGCTTATACTGCGTTGTGCCAATGCGGGCCGCTCAACCATACTCATTTGGACCCGATAAGAACGTGTCTGCACATCATCCTCTGCCAGTCGTTTCATCCCACCTAATTCACGTAGCGAGTTGAAATAACCGACCATAGTCATGTAGGGATCGGCTGGTTCACCAAAGTGGTTAAATAATTCTTGTGCCGCGGTCAGGAAAGCGGTGTAAACGCGAATTAACATTGCAGGTCTTGAGCTACCGGGTGAACATACGCCGAGATAACGACGACCATACTTCTCTTTTATTGCACGTTGAACCGAGAAAAAGTTATCTTCAACATCCAATCCATGCGGCGGAAACACTGCTACTTTGCGCATGAAGACGCTGTTTACTTGTTCTTTAGCTTTGCGGACGGTTGCTGTAGAAGCGATGACTTTCGGTTTGACGGTCTTGTCATCAAGTGTCCAACTACACAACTCATCAACAGCGGTTTCATATAACCCTACCATCGTGCCCAGAGGCCCGCTGATGAGATGGAACTCATCTTGGATAATAAGGTCTGGTGGTCGGATAGGGCCGATAGTTTTCGCCTTAGTGGAAGGTTGCCCCTTGGAGGCTGGGTGATTGCCGTTGCAGTTGGCTCCTGGCCAGAGCAAACCATGCCGCGTACATTCCTGTCCCCCCCGGCCAAAGAGTGTCCGTACCTGACCGCGCCACGCCATCATGGCGAACTTGTCCACTGTGGCAATCATCATCGTTGGAGGGCGGTGATAGATCTCTTCATCCACTACCAATACTGGAATACCGGGATGTGATTGATTGCTTGATTTGCCCTTTGAAAAGTCACAACGCCCCTTTTTGTCACCGCAGTAAACGAAAGTTCGGCCACCCGATTTGTCCTTGTGAACCTCTACGTCCTGTCCTGGTGCTATTTCGGTACCACACCAAGGACAACTGGTTAGTTGGGCGGGTGAAGCTGCACCTGCATTGTACTTACCTGGATTGCGGGCATCTTCAACGGCTCGATGACTGTCATCGGTAGAACCCGGAGTCACCTTATTTCCGACCCAAAGACCTATAGTGAAAGGTTCTATACCAAGGGATTTATCTCCATTATCTTGTGCTTCGCGGCGCAATACTTCCATTGCGCAAATCAAAGCTGTCGCACGCTGAAACTGCTGCAGTGTTAGCAGGCGAAGTGTGTATCGCATGATAACGGCTAAGCCGCGTGAGCTATCATACCCGCCTAAATTACCCTGTAGACGCCGTATGGCCATAGTGAAGGCCGCTACACCTAAATAGGCTTCAGTCTTGCCGCCACCAGTAGGAAACCACAGTAGGTCAGCATAAGCATTTACAGGTTGTACTCGATCGGGATGGCACGGGTCTGCCAACGATGGGATGGAAAGCAACAGGAATGCCAACTGAAAAGGGCGCCAGGTACGGTTTTTTTCTTTATTATATTTTTCGACCGTAACATCTTTTCCACGACGTTTATCCAGTGCGTATAAACTGCGTATGCGCTGTGCTGCCATTGCCCGGTTAGCGAAACGGAAAGCCAGCAACGCTTTTTCATTATGTTTAAGTGTGTCAATACCTTGTTGCAGGCGGATAAGAATTTCTTTGCATCTATCCATGGCTGCTTGGGCTTGAGCGTCAAATCTTGTAGCCTTGGTTCCCATGCTTGAGTACTGCTCACTTATCCACGCATCGTAGTCCTTGGTCAGCATACTCAATGCATTAACGAGCGAATCTATATCCAAAGTCGCCAGTGTCTGCATATCAAGGAAACCACTACTTACCATTTTCTGCAGCGCTGGCCGATCAGATATATCAAGACCAGGCGTCTCAGTTCTTTGTACCTCGTACTGAGGCATCACAGTCGTACGAATTTCTGTCGCTAGTTCTACGTTATCCGCAGTTTCAGCATGTACCGCAACACCATGCCCTACTGCAAATTCTACGCGGTTCTGGTAAATCATTTCTAATGCTTCGCGTTCAGGATCCACACCGTCAGCATTCAGAACAGGTTTACGCCTAAAAACAAATGGGTCGACAGCATCTTGTATTGGTCGAGCAATCAATTCAGGTTGGAAAACCCATGCCGAGTCACGGTTAGAAGGCGGTTCTTCCTGATTATTGACAAGGAATAGTGTGACTAGCCGATCGCCATTCTCATTTTTGGGACGGATGGTACCTTGTATCAGGACTTCTGGAGTGGTGCAGTCTAGCGGTTCTGGTGAAATAACCCCTTCGGTAAGCGATAATACTCTTTTCCCACCACAAGGGATGCGCTGCCAGACTTTGGCTTTTGTCTGCTCTTCGACTCCTGTTTCCTTGTTTTTGCGAGTTCTGTAGATCTCATGATCTTCGCTGCGTTCGTAACGTCCCCAACGAGCTTCGATTTCGATTTGAGCAACATCGCCGTCTACACAGAAAGTCATTCCGAGGCTACTTGGTATCAATGATTGGTTGCTAGCGGCATCAATTTCTTCCGGTGCGTCAGGTTCTCCACGACCAGCTACTGTTGGAGAATTAACTTTTGTCGTCTGAGCTTTAACAATCTGGTCTCCAGCATCATCGTCTGCATTTTCTGGATCTACTGGAAACTCTGAGCCGCGTTCGGCTGCTTCACGTGGCGCAAGCTTACCAACCAAATAGCGGTCTCTCACTCCCATATCGACTATAAGTTCATTAGGACCGGCTGCCGGACCGAGCAAGTCATCCATCACAGCCAACTGCAGTAATTCACGGATGTATGTCTGATCTTCGATCGTTGGTATTTCAGCAATGCTCGTGTGCAGTACCTCGGGGAGCATTTCAATGAAATCTTTCCATTGAATGCGACCAGAGCTTCCTTTAGCAGGTAATTTGATGGAGGTCATACCAATTGAAACCGATGGCTCAACCTGCAACATTCGATCGAAAAAGAGTGTGGTGGTTTCGAGATCAGAACGAATACGCAGAATACGCCCCACTCGGGTGATATGACCTGTTTTGTCCAGGATCAATACCCAATCGTCATTGGATATACCTTGATTAAGGGGACGTCCACCTTTTAATAGCAGTGCAAAGGAGGCTAAGGCGGGATCTTTCACTCGGTCACGGTCAATAGCGAACCATGCATTAGGCGATATAGTTGATTTGCTTTTCTCTGTCATACGGGCTCCTTACCCAAAATACTGCCTTATACACGGTTCCGATGGTCTATTGGTTTGGGGACCTATTTTCTCTTATTACTTTGATCCTTTTCTTTGTTCTTCCTCATGCCGGATTCTGTTCAGGTTAGCCAAGCGATAGAGCAATTCTTCTCTGGCAAACTCACTGATGGTATAGCGAATATTTTTTCCTTCTGGTAAGTACGCCACTTCATGAAAATCATGGCTTAAGTCCAAGTCATCGAAACCATAGGCATGTAACACAGCTAGATTTATTTTTACTTGCAGTTTGCGTAATTCGCTGAGAGATGGAGATGATCTTTCTGGATTGTGGAAGGCATTGTAGAACTTGGTCATCCCTTGATTTTCATTCACCATATATGTCGCTCTTTCTTCGAAAAATTTTGCTCCCAAAGAAGATAGTAATTGATCGTTTTGATCTATAACATCTGGAGGAAAAGGAAATGTTTCGAAGATATCTCCGTGCGTATAACGTAAGTCTTGCTTCATTCGAGAACCATGTTCCCAAGCCCAAACCGCGTGAATATCGGATGACAGGCAAGCAAATAGTGAATAGCTATCGCTAGCAATTACACAGAGTGTATTAGCATAGATATATGTATTCGGTACTAGTGTAAAACAGGGATATTTTGTTGCACCTGTTGCAAAAACAATAACTCGCTTAAGCGGTTTAATATCATTACTCCAGCCCTTAGGATGGCTAATGAAGTTTGAACCTCTTCCAATTTTATGAAATAAAGCTGGTCTTTTTTCTCCATATTGCCACCACCGCTGTGGTAGAGGGCTTCTAAGCACATACTCACCATCTTTCTGACGCTGTCTTTCCGGTTTGACAAATTTTTCAATTAAATTGAATGCAGATGAATATTGCGTAGCAGCACTTTCATCAAGATCAAAGAAATTAATCACTCTTCGACTTGGTGCATGTGTTGGTGATTGATTCACCTCTTTCCCTATCAGATAGTCAAAAACTATCTCACAGGATTTGTCCCTTTCATCAACCCAATTTGTATAAGTTTCGTTGTCAATTAAAAATCCTTCGCCAAGAGTTATAACTCCCTGAAATACTAGACCACAACTATCCTTCAACTTGACAGGTCGCCAGTTTTCTCGCTGCGTTAATGCTGCACTAATGACTGAAACTTGATGATCTGAAATGTATAAAGGGCCGTTCCATTTTGATTTTGAAATAAACACACTACTAGTAACAACATTAGCTTTACCTGGCCACACTAAATTTGGGATTGCGCTATAAATTACTGAGCCTAAATTAAGTATTGAATCAAGCCCAACTTCTCTGGTATTTCCTTCTGATATGGTATTCACCGCGATCAACCCAAAGAATCCATGAGGAGCAAGTAAAGAATTAGCTTTAATAAAGAAATAGGCAACCAAATCAGCAGAACCCCGTTTTCCGCCAGCGATTGCGTTTACCAAATACTCTCGATAACAATCACCCATGGTACCAGTAATTTTTTGTCCACCTAAAAATGGTGGATTACCGACTATACAGTCAAATCCTCCGCAACGCTCAAACACCTCTGGAAACTCTAATGGCCAATGGAAAGGCTTACGAGATAGCTTGTCGGTGAGCAAATCAGTAGAAAAAGCAGTGATTGTCCTTTGTTGTATTAACACAAGTTGTTCGTTATCACCTTCCATCGCTTGCTCGGCTTGGATGGCAAGAGATACTAAAGCGGTTTCCAATGCTACGGCATTGCCGTTTGCTGCAAATACTTCCCCGATAAACGCATCTGCAATACGTCGCGGCACATCTAGTCTGAATTGAGCATTGGTGTTCAGTTGTGCCATAGACTCCACGTCGTGCACATCGCGAATAGATGTCTCACGTAATTGCTGGCGCAGCGCAATGGCTTCGTGTACAGCCTGCTTAATATCTTTGCCGAACAGACGCAGCTGTCCTTGAGTTGTAGGACTCATCGAAAGCTGGGTAAGCTGATCAATCCGATGGATACCAAGCAAACTGTCACCACAGCGTAAATTGTGGTCAAGAAACCCAAATGGTCGACCCTTAGCTAACGTTACTAGCCAGATGGAAAGCTTAGCAAGCTCAACTGCCAGTGGATTCAAGTCAACACCATAAAGGCAGCGTTCGGCGATAAGGCGGCGGGCGATGACGATGCGAGCATCGGTATCGCGTGGCAGTAGCTCTTTTGTGTCAGGCATCTCCAGTACGTAGCCGTCCTCACTCACCATTTTTCCTGCTTCTTCAGCCAGCGACCAAGCCTCAACGAGACGATCGGCCAGCCAGCGGCAGGCTTGTACAAGAAAAGCACCCGAGCCCATTGCAGGGTCACAGATCTTAATATCAAGAAGTTCGACGGGGGATTTAAGTTTCCACGCTTCACGTGGAGTACCTTCCACTGGCCCGATATAGACCATCGGTGTTAGCGTTTCAGTAACGATGGTTTCGGTAAGCGATTTCGGTGTGTAGTGAGTGCCAGTCTCGCGTCGATTAGAACCGCTGGTGACGATGAAAGCCCCGGCAGGATAGACCAAAGGATAACCCCAAGGATCGGTTCGAAGTAGGTGAACGTAGGGTTTGATTCGGTCGCGTAGTTGTATGTCGCCTTGGCAAGTTGTTAAGAGGCGATCGGCTAAGGTGTCATCGACTGTTTTAGTCAGATCTTTTCGCACCCTACTGACAGAACTACCAGAGCGTTCTTGCAGCAATTCGACCAAGCACTCGATACCATCCATGTTTGCAGAATCCAGCTCAGCCAATTTGACCCAAGGTGATTGCGCTTTTTTTGTTGCATCTAGTTCTAGCGTGACTTCACCGATGCGCCTGACTGTGCGTTCAAGCAGACCTTCGTAGACATAACCGATCTGTTCCACATCCAATGCGCGATAGGAAAGTGTGCGTCCCTGGAACTGTTGAATAGCTTCCAGTAGGAGCAGAACAGTACGGTTATCAATTGGCAATGGTTTAGCTGTATCTGTTCGCCAATTAGAACCTTTGGCCCTTCCCTCAAGGAAAGGGAAGTGGTCGGGATCGAACAGTGAGCTACCCAATGCGGGTAGACGCAAGTTCTCGTGCTCTACGCCGCAGTAAACTGCACGGAAGATTGCCAGCAGGCGTGACCAGGCATCCCAACGTCGTTCGAGGATTTCTGAAGACTCTTTACGTAACTGCATGCGTAGAGTGGAAATCGCATAGTTGGTCTCGTAGCGTTCGTCGCCCAAGAGTAGTAGTCCGCGCTCCTCAGCCGAGAGAAGGAATACTAGACGCATCATGACAGTCAGTGCGGCTTCATAAAGCTCGGTCTCTATAACGTTGTGCAGTAGTTCGCGATTACGATCTTGATCAGCTTTGTCGAGGGACTGTATTAATACTTCTACGGCGCGGCGGACTTGTTCACCTAAAGCGTCGGTCACTTCGTCTTGGTATTTCAGCGAACAGTCGAACAATGCTGGTAATTGTTCGGATTCATTAACGAAGAAACGACGGATTCCGAGCAGGTGCACAAAAGCTTGCAATGTAATTGGCTCTTGGTTCCATAGGCGTGCATACCAGCTGGCGAAGGAGGTAACCGCACCAACTGGCGCATCTACTAACATCCAGCGTTCACCGTTAGTCACTAACCCGAGACGACAATCAAGAGAGCGGCATAACTGGACCATGCGGTCTGCCGGGGTAGTTAGCCATCCATCCTGTTTCATCGTGGCCTCAAGATCCACGTCCGGTGTATAGGTGTGTATGAGCATCAATGGCTTGTTTGCACGTTGCTCATCAACAACGGCTAAATCTGGGTACTGGGCTACACCATGATCCGGTAGCACAGATTCCAGATGGTTTGCGCACCATTCAACGCGTTTTAGTACATCACTTTTACCATCTTCATCAAGATCAAGGACTCGAGATAGGACCTCATCAAGCCATGCATAGTGCAATTCAATTAACAGAGGATCTTCCTGTTCCAGCGCTTCACGCCATTCATCATAGGCCTGGCGTACCCGTTTGCGTTTGATTCCGTTGAGTTCTTCTAGCCCCTGAGGGAAGGCTTCCATCAGTACGGGAATTGCGAGAAAGGGTCCTGAAATGTCGATCAGTGATAGCCAATCGGCGTGTAAATTAGTCAAACTCATGCTACACCCCTCTGAATAGTAGATTCAGGAACGAGAAAAATGACTGCAACTGGGAAAGTGCGGTCATCAATTTTGGTGTAGCGAGTTTCAATTGCTTGTATTTCCTGTTCGCGCTCTGTCGGTATGCGTGCAAGACGAGCTTCCAAGGCAGCATTATCACGTCTGAGTTGTATTCGTTCATCTTCTGAGAACAGTGAAAACTGCATAGGTTGTTGATCTTTCGCCAACTCAGCAGTAATAGTTCTTTCAAGTTCGTTGAGAACATTACTGATATCAGCCAATTCACGATCTTTACGGGTCTGAAGGGTATTAGTTAGGTTTTGCAGACGGTCTTTTGATCTTGCCTCAACAGACTGAAGAATGCTGTTTTGTGCACGATTAAAACGAACGCGGAAGGCATCAAATAGCGCAAATTCAGTGGTCAATGATTTAGCTTGTTCGAACCATTGTTGAATTTTGTTGACGCCTTCTTCACGTCGAAAGGCTTTGTCACCAAGATAGCCCCCCGCTACTGTCAACTCTTCATGAAGTCGATGGTGATTACCCCCAGTGATGACCAATCGTGAGACGACGGCCACAGCAGGACTATTAAGTAATGTGTCTGGTACTGAGCGTACTGTAACTCGATGCAAGTTCTTTACATCATCATGTGCCCACACCTCGGCTCGTAGTAAACGCAGGCACATCTGCACCAAACGGTGATTCAAGTGGACCAATACGACATCATCGCGACCTTTAGCCACTGAGTGATCAAATGTTATGGGGCGAATCTGCTGGGTGTAGGGGTGTCGCAATCCTTCAAGACAGCGTGCCCATGTACCTGACAGTGCAGGCATCTTGAATATAGAGCCAGCAGGCAAATCCGGTAGCTCAAAAGGCTCTAGATTTGGACGGCCTGCAAGTGTGAGACCGGTATTAACGGCCATGTGGATATGTTCAGGAGTAAGATGAAAATCATGCTTAGCAGACAAGAGTCGATCATGTAGCTTAGCAATTCGTTCTTTAAGTTCGCGCTCAGCAGTAATGAAGCGTCTGGTTTTTGCGATTCTGGATTCTGCTAGACGAGTATCAATTTCTTTGATAGAGCCTTCAATCAAACCTGACATTTGTGGTGCGATGACTGGATTGACACTGCCCATGTCTGCTCGCATTGATTCGAGTTTCCGTAGAGCTCGAAGGATGTCGTCACCGTGACCACCGATACGAAGATCACCGTTTTCACTTCCATCCACGGGATGCCAGATCACGACTTCTTTCTGGCGCTGTCCGTGGCGATCGATACGTCCATTGCGTTGTTCCATTACATTGGGATTGTAAGGAATCTCTAGATGTATCAGGTAATTACAGTAATTCTGCAGATCGATACCTTCTGAAGCAGCATCAGTAGCAAGTAGGATGCGAACGGCAGATGTTTTAGGTGATGTCTGGAATGCTGCTTTGACTTTCTCGCGTTCATCCTGCGCCATGCTTCCATGAAGAATAGCCAAGCGCTCGCCACCAAGTCCATGGCTGGCAAGAATCTCGTGCATCCATTGATGAGTGGTTCGATATTCGGAGAACAGAATCACCCGGTGTTCATTCCAATGACCATGTGTTTTTAAATTTGTGTCAATCCAATCAAGAACACCCTTAGCTTTAGCATCTACTTGGTACTTGGCTATTTGTGCCCATTGGCGCAGATCATTCAATAATTCTTTCTGGTCGGGCGTGAGCGGTAGGGTGTGACGAGAGGCTTCTTCAACGGCCTCTGCTTGGGCATTTTCTACCTCTTGATCGTTGGCGTAATCCTCTTCAGCCCGAAGAATTGCTTTGCGCAGAATACGCTCTGCCATAGCGTTCTTGTCACTGGTTTGCTTGCCATGTGTTAAAGTTGCTATGTGTTTTTCAAGCGTGGATGCGAAGGCTGCAGGTGAGGAAAATAGTCGTTTCTTCAGCAGCTGATTGACAAAGGCAGTCCCAAAGATTTTATTAGATTTCTCTGCATCTTGTTCTCTGCTTTTGCAGTATTCATTTAGTTTATCGTGGATAGAGCGCTCTTGTGCTGAGTATGCGACGGATAAGGCTTCGAGTTTGCGTTGAGCGTAGAGCAGCTTACCCTCTGAATCGACCAAATCACTTTTGAGTCTACGTATCATCACCTGATTCAGCTGTTTCTCGTCTGGAAGTACGTTCCTGGCAAAGCGTTGATCGTCCAGCAGTTCTAACAAAGAAGTGAAAGATTCGGTATAGCCATTATGTGGTGTAGCGGTTAGAAACAAACGATGCTGGAAGTGAGGGCTGATCGAGCGGATGAATCGAGTCCTCTGACTTTCCATGGCGTAGCTTGCTCCACCTACTGGTGCGATGTTGTGTGCTTCGTCAATGACCAGCATGTCAAATTTGCGTGGATAGCTGGTCTTTAGGGGGAGAACATCACGCATGGCGCGTAGGCCTTCGCCGCTCTTGGCCCAGTCCATCGAAGTGATTAACCGTGGATGCGATGTCCACGGGTTGGCATGAATTCCTCGTTCACGCCTTAATCTCTTGATATAACTGGTATCGACGATATGAAATTCTAGACCGAATTTTTCCAGCATTTCCATACGCCACTTCTCCTGCAACGATGCAGGACAGACAATCAAAACCGTACGAGCACGATGTCGAAGTAACATCTCTTGAATGATTAACCCAGCCTCAATGGTTTTACCAAGGCCTACGTCATCGGCGATGAGTAAATTGACACGAGCCATGTCAATTGCACGAACCAAAGGATCCAGTTGGAAGTCCTCAATGCTGACTCCACTACGAAATGGTGCTTGTAAGAAATTACGGTGGTCTGCTTTGGTCACTGCCCCCCAGCGCACAGCATCAAGAAAGGCTTCCAGGGTGTCAGAGTCATCAAGGCCAGTAATTGATGGCAAACCAGCGCGTTCAATTACTTGAGCCCCTGGTTCAATTTCCCAGATGACCTCAAGTAATTCCCCTAAACCATCTTCATCAATAGAAGAAAGAGTCACTGCATGCTGCTGAGATGAAGCAGTTGGTAATTGAGAGGATGCGACTTCTACAACGATCCATTGGCGTCGGCGAACTTCAACGAGCTGTCCTGGCTCAGGAGTACTTCTTTGGACCTGGTTTATTTTATTCGAAATATCCATACATTATTCAGATTCCGGTTCACTATGCCCAGTAGCTGGTTAAACGTTCTCACTTCGTTCAGGCTAAATTCACATCACTAAGGTGTGCATTGATACTACGAGCGATTGCCTGACCAAGCTTCACAGGAACAGCATTACCTATCATACGCCCCAGAATTCTAAGACTTACTTTTTGTTCTTTGGGAACAAATACATAGTCTTGAGGAAAACTTTGTAGGATAGCGGCTTCCCTCAAAGAGATTGCCCGGTCTTGTTCTGGATGGCCAAAGCGGCCGTTCCCAAAGCCATAGCACTGCGTGGTCATTGTGGGAGCTGGTTTATCCCATTCCATACGGCCATAGACACTTGAGTATGTTTTGCCTCTATCGGTGCGATGGCAGTCAGCAACTAGATGCTCTGGCCAATCACGCCACGTCCCACCGGGTTTAGAAGCTTTGATACGTTGTAGGTTTTTCACTGACAACGTTGAAGTAACATGCAACTTGTCCCCAATGTCTGACTCACCAGCTTTTATAGCAGGTAAATTTCTAATTGCTTCCCGTACTGTAATGGGTTGAATGCAAGTTGACTCAGTTAGCTTAATTTCGCCATGTAGTGAAGCGAGTAGAACCATGCGTTTGCGCGTTTGGGGAACACCATAATGCGTACAATCGATCACGCTATACCACACATGGTAGCCAATGCGTTTTAAGGTATCGACAAAGTCGTTGAAAACTTCATGTTTTGCAACGGAAGGGACATTCTCCATGGTGATCAGATCTGGGCACGTTTCCTCAGCCAAGCGAGAAAACTCGTACAATAGCCCCCATTTCCCATCCTTACCACCATGCTCATAGCGTCTTGCGTAGCTTGAGAACGGTTGGCAAGGTGCACAACCTGCAAGAATCCTCACATCTGAATCAGCGTAAAGCTCATTTAATTCTGAAGATGTAAAATCGCTTACACTTTTTTCAATAAATTTTGCTTGATTATTAGTCTCATAGGGAAACTTGCAGGCAGGATCAATATCAATACCTGCGACAACAGGTACTCCCTCAAGCACAAGACCATGTGTCAACCCGCCTGCACCACAAAATAAATCAACACAAGATACTTTCTTCATCTAATAATCTTCTCGTTCTTAAAGGAAATCAGCTGACTAGCTGTTAATGAAATCATGTACTTATCTCATTTCGGCTTAACTTCGCCGGCGTTTTCACTGAGTTTAGGTGTTAACTTATAACGATTTCCAAGCTAATCTGTTGAAGCTGCCCATGATTTAGATTTTGAAGGTATGATCTCACGAACAGTAAGTCACGTAAACGCTTGTGTATTGATTAGTCTTGGCTTTGACAAGGAGGGAAGGGGACGCTTAATCTTGATTACAGATGAAAGCATTTTCTCCGGGCCATAGGGTTTAATTACGAGATTCGTAAATACGGTAATATAGCCATTCTTCCAGATCACTCTTTAGCCAGCGGGACGTTCTGCCTAGCTTAATCGGTTTAGGAAATAATCCATCCTGTATCAGCTTATAAAACCATTTATCGCTCAGGCCAGTAAGCTGGGTAATGAATTTCATATCAATGAATTGATCTTCAAGCAGTGCAGGTTTTGTATACATGGTGATGTGTTCCGGTTAAAGATGAATAACCGGAGCTGCTAGTAAACCAATCATTACCGTCAGCTCCTCCACATCAATGGCTTCTGTTGTAAAAAAACTTCGGCTCAATATTTACTTGTCGCTATTCCTTCCTGGGCCTGCCTCTACGGCTGCGGGGAGGTATAGCATTCATACCTGCAATAACCCCTCGTGACTTTTGCTCAGATTTGGCTAAATAACTGATTACGTAACGTAGTTCATCAACTGCTTGCCTATTGCGGTGATCCACTATTGTTCCGGAGCTTGCAACGAAATGCTTTTTCTTGGAACACAGATGAAAGAGACCTTCATCGTCTGTTAAGCTGCGCCATTCTTCACCTATCGCACGCGAGGTCGGATAACATTTCCGATGCTTCTGCCCATCAAGATAAATCATGGCATGTACATGTAGCCCCTTACGTTGTCTGTATTCAATTACCCAGTAGTACCCAATAACCATCTTTCGGCCAATTACCACGTCCATCAGGTGCTGTATCTCGCCCTCCATCTCATCCATGAGATTACGCTGCGAGCGTTCACTTCCTTGTTTCCAGCCAAAATCCATACGAAAAGCCAGTAAGCGGGAATAACGCTCAAACATTTCATCCAGGTGGTGGTTTATATCTTCGAGAAGTAAACGATGCATAGGGTAATTAGGGTTAGCATTGTAGGGTTCTTTCATGATCTATCCTCAAACTAAACGGGGTTCAATAGATAGATGTGTGATGTATTTTTTATACAGGGATGAGTATTGATTACAGGAGGAAGATGGTTAACTCCGGGTGATAATACTAATTAACCTTAAATCAGTAAGAACTGATGGTTTCAAGGATTCTATCGCAGGTTCGCATGGTGGCCTTACACAGGAAGAAATGTGTGCGCGAAATCTGAAGTATTGCAGTGCGATCTGGCGCTTTACGGTCCTTCGTGATATGTTGTTATGCATAATCAATAAAATGCATAACAATTATGATAAAGAGAATAACATTTAATACCGATGATAATTTAACGATTGATTCAATCGACAGGTATGCCGAATCCAATGGCACATCACGTTCTAAAGTAATATGTGAGTTATTGCGTTCCACTGCACCTATTCTTGATTTTGTGACATATCAAAATAGAATTACTCAGGAGGTTGAAAACAGACTTTTTAGCATGTTTTATCATGAGGTTCGTCACTTCGAAACACAGCAGCATAAAGATAATTCCACACTTAAATATCTTCACTCTCTCTCCGGAAAACTTGTTTTCTGCGTCCGCCATGAACCTATAACTAATTTTTCACTTCCTGTGTTAGATGAATGGAATTCTTACAGAGAGGGGTTTATTGAAAAGATAGAGGGAATTATAAAAACTCACAGGAGAGAAGGGGATGAAAAATCTAATTATGTTTATTTATGCATAAAAAGTAAGGTTGTCGAGAGGTTTGAATTTGATTTAATTGAGGTGGAAATTCCATTATTTGTTATTGATAAATATTTGTTTGATATTCAATCGATTTGTTATGTACGCGCTATTGATTTTTGTAATTTTGGGATTGATGACTACATGCGCAGAAATAAAAAACATTTAAACGCTGCTTACATTTCATGGGTTCCTGTAACTGCCTTTCGGGATGGTTTTATTTTTATAGCTGCTATGCCCATTGATAAAGCTTTGTCCCATCAACTTTACCCACCCAATGTCACTATCAACTTTCCTTATGAATACTGGAAGTATTTAGATTGATTATTGGTGAGCGTTACGTAATTTAAACAAATCTCAGATATATATCATCTTCATGAACATACCAGCATAACGGCAGAACTTCACGGTTCTGCCGTTTTAGTTTTATTAATTGCAGGAGTTTCCATGAATACCTCTCGAGGTTTACAGTCATTAAACCATTCGCTTTCCGGCCTGCCGCAATGGGTGTCTGAACGTATATTGCAGCAGATTAATCAGTTAACCCATTATGAACCAGCGATCGGCATTATGGGAAAAACCGGAGCGGGGAAATCGTCACTCTGTAATGCTTTGTTTGCCGGTGAAGTATCGCCGGTCAGCGATGTGGCGGCCTGTACCCGTGAACCTTTGCGATTTCGCCTGCAGGTTGGCGAACGGTTTATGACACTGGTGGACCTGCCCGGTGTAGGCGAAAGTGGTGCACGTGACAACGAGTATGCTGCGCTGTATCGAGACCAGCTTCCCCGGCTTGACCTGGTGCTGTGGCTGATTAAGGCCGATGACCGGGCACTGGTAACAGATGAGCATTTTTACCAGCAGGTGATCGGTGAAGCATACCGGCATAAGGTGCTGTTCGTAATCAGTCAGACGGACAAGGCCGAGCCTGGCAGCGGTGGAGATAAATTGTCCACAGAGCAGAAACAAAATATCAGCCGTAAAATCTGCCTGCTGCACGAACTGTTCCAGCCCGTGCATCCGGTGTGTGTCATATCGGTCCGTCTGCAGTGGGGAGTACGGGTGATGGCAGAGCAGATGATTAAGTGCCTGCCACGCGAGGCCAGCAGCCCGGTAGTAGTGCATCTGCAGCGCCCCTTTCACACAACGGTAGTCCAGGAGCAGGCCCGGAATGATTTTGGTGAAACCATAGGTACAGTACTTGATTCAGTCAGCGCCTTTCCCCTGATACCTGCCCCGGTGCGGGCCATCATTCAGGCCGTGCGCACCACAGTGGTGTCCGTGGCCCGCGCCGTCTGGGATTTCTTCTTCTGAGTATTTAACCCTTTCCTGTTATTCCCCAGGCCCTGTCGCTTAAGCGACAGGGTTTTCCTGTATCTATTTTTCCAGTAATGAGGAGTTTAGCTATGACCCGTCTGGCTTCGCGCTTTGGCGCAGCAAACCTTATCCGTCGTGACCGTCCGTTAACCCGTGAAGAGTTGTTTCGGGTGGTGCCCAGCGTATTCAGCGAGGATAAACACGCATCCCGCAGTGAGCGATACACGTACATACCGACCATCTCTCTGCTGGACAGTCTGCAGCGGGAAGGTTTTCAGCCGTTCTTTGCCTGTCAGACCCGGGTGCGTGACCCGGGTCGTCGGGAGCATACGAAGCATATGCTGCGCCTGCGTCGGGAGGGACAGATTACCGGTAAACAGGTACCGGAAATTATCCTGCTCAACTCTCACGATGGCACCAGTTCGTATCAGATGCTTCCGGGGTTATTTCGTGCCGTGTGTCAGAACGGCCTTGTCTGCGGCGAGTCGTTTGGTGAAGTAAGGGTGCCACACAAAGGGGACGTGGTGAGTCAGGTGATTGAAGGGGCCTATGAGGTGCTGGGGATTTTTGACCGGGTGGAAGAAAAGCGCGATGCCATGCAGTCACTACTGTTGCCGCCTCCCGCGCAGCGGGCACTGGCAAAGGCTGCGCTCACCTACCGCTTTGGCGAGGACCACCAGCCCGTGACCGAATCGCAGATACTCTCCCCGCGCCGCTGGCAGGATGAGAGCAATGACCTGTGGACCACTTATCAGCGCGTGCAGGAAAACCTGATTAAGGGCGGACTCAGTGGCCGTAATGTTAAAGGCGGGCGGACGCACACCCGTGCGGTACGTGGCATTGACGGGGATGTGAAGCTTAACCGGGCACTGTGGGTGATGGCGGAAACGTTGCTTACACAACTGCAGTAGTCATTCCCATTGTTGCCATGTTGTTAATATCGGACACCACCTGTCCGCATTGCAACGTACTGACAGATCTCACTCCCTCGAAGATGACCTGTAACCCCCACCACATCTGACTTTTGCAGAAATGAAAAATAGTTTCTGCAGTGTCCATACCCTGTCCACACCCCTCTTTAAAATATTCACATCATTTTCAGTCAGTTAACTTTCACGGAGAACCATTCATGATACAGGCAGAACGCCGCCATGACCGGCTGGCTGTCAGGCTGTCACTGATAATCAGCCGTCTGGTGGCGGGGGAAACGCTGAGCATACGCAAACTGGCCGCTGAGTTTGGCGTGTCAGTGCGCACACTGCGGCGGGATTTTCGTGAGCGGCTGATGTATCTGGACCTGGAATATCAGTCCGGCTACTGCCGCTTACGTACTGCTGGCAGTGAGATGCAGATGGTGCCAGATGTGCTTATCTTTGCCCACCGGAGCGGGCTGGCCGGGCTTTTCCCTGGCCTTGACCGACGCCTGGTGAACGCACTGCTGATGTGTGACGAGTCTCCTTGCGTGATATCGCCCGCCAGTCCGCTCCCTTCACCGTCTGGCTCATTGTCTTTCTGGCGGTTGATTCAGGCTATTACCGGGCGCAGGCGGGTGATGCTGATTGCGGATGGACAGCGCTGTGAGCGACTGGCTCCCTGTCGGTTGCTCATCCACCAGCAGGCCTGGTACCTGGTGGGTGAGCACGGCGGACATATCGCCGTATTCACCCTGGATGAAATCCATCTGGTTCAGCCCCTGCAGGAGACGTTCCGCCGTAATGACAGTCTGTGCCGCCTGGCTGAAGAACCGGTGTTCATTCAGGCCTTGCCCCATTTTCGTTTTATCCAGCAGTCACTGCTTGCGTTTGTTCCGGCTGACAACCCACCGGAATAGCACAGGCTTTGTTATCAACCCGGCAACAGGGAGGAACCCTATGCCCGTTATTGCCATTATCGCCATTGTTGTCATCGTCATCATTCTGAACAAAACCGGGGTGTCTGACAGCCTCACGGCCCTGACACTTGGCACCGTTGCCGCACTGCTGACAGGCGGTGGCGCAGCCGGTGCTGCCAGTGTTGCGCTGACGCCGTTCGTCGGTGTTCCGGTAGGCATTTTCGTGGGGATTTATGTCTTTGCCAAAGTCGTTCGTCTGATTTCAGGAAAAAAATAATGAAACGTAAAACACTCCCTCTGCTGACACTGGTTGCCACCACCCTGTTGCTGAGCGCCTGCGATGACAGGAGTGATGACCTGAAAGCCATCAGCAAATTCAAGGACCTCACGCCTCCGCGCTTCAGTGACGTGGTCAGCCGCCAGGATGATGTCAGTGAGGAATGGGCACAGATTGGCTTCTCCACAGGTCTCACTCTGCAGGTCTTACGTACCCGTCAGTCGCCGGAAGGTTGCGAGGGCGGCAGTTATTACTACCTGGTGGATATGGAGGAAAAAACCGTGCAGCCGCTGATGAATGCGCTGTGTATTGCCGACAACATCAAACTGGAATACCACGAGATCACGGACCCGTATACGAAGGAAAAATACTTCGAATACTCCCATGACGGCAAACTGATGGGGCGGCTGCTGATACCGTCAAATCCTGATAATCAGGAATAAAAACAAAGATAAAGGAAACAGGAATGAAAACACATTCACTCAGCCGGTTTGTGCTGGCAGGCGTACTGCTCGCGAGCTTTAATGCTTCTGCGGTTCCCGGACTCTGGCAGCAGGGTTACGGCCAGGGCAATGCGGAATACAGCGTGACGGACGCCAGTGGGAAGATGTTTACCATCAACTGTACGGAAAATCCGGACCAGAACGGTATCTACCAGCACTCGGTTTTTCTTACCCTCGCGGGAGACAAAACGGTCAGTTCGCATGATGACGGTACCGACATCACGGTGGTGATGAACCATCAGCAATACCCCATTCCGTCCAGCCTGGGCTGGCGTAACGGGGATAACGCCTGGTACGGCTTCATCATGGATATTCGCAAGGCCTCGCAGTTTGATGTCTACATCAATGACAGGAAAGTTGGAACGTTTAAATCTGATGTGCAGAATGCACAAAAGGTCCTGCCAACGTTAGCGAACTGCACTAACGACTGATACATTCATTTTCGACATGCAATCCAACCCCGACAGCCACCAGGCTGCCGGGGTTTTCTTTCATCAGGAGCCTGAAATGTTCCAGTCAGTGTTACTGCCACCGGGTCCTTTCACCCGGGCACAGGCGGAAGCTGTCACGGCAACGTACCGCAATATCACCATTGAAGATGACCAGCACAGCCATTTCCGCCTGGTCGTTCGTGACCGCGAAGGCCGGATGGCCTGGCGGGCATGGAGTTTTGAGTCTGACGCCGGAGCCGGGCTTAACCCTTATATCCGGCAGTACGGTATTCTGAAGGAGCCATCAGCACACTAATTCCTCGCGCACTTAACCCGATAGCACAACAACACTCTTCACACCACATCATTTATTCGCCATCACGCCAGCCTGAGTCGCTGGCGTTTTCATTCCCGGAGAGCACCATGACACAACACACCCTCACCCCGGCTAACGAGCCACAGCTAATTATCACCGCCACGCCAGTACCCGATGAACAACGCATCGGCTTCTGGCCGCAACACTTCGGCACCATTCCGCAGTGGATAACGCTGGAACCCCGCATCTTCACCTGGATGGACCGCTTCTGTGAGGATTACGGCGGCGGTATCTGGAGTTTTTACACGCTGAGCAACGGTGGAGCCTTTATGGCACCGGAGGCCAGCAGCGGCAATGAAGAAAAATGGATACTGTTCAACAACATGAACGGTAACGATGCAGGAATGAGCACTGAAGCCGCTGGTATTGCGGTCTGTCTCATTGAGTACAGTCATCATGCCTGTCGTACCGAATGCGACACCATGACTGAGCATTATTACCGTCTGCGCGACTACGCACTCCGCCACCCAGAATGTCACGCGATTATGCGCATCATTGATTAGGAATTGCTGCCTATGACGAACACCACATTGTTACCCGCACCGTCACAATCCGATATGTTCCCTTCATTAATTCATCCTCACCCACCATCTGTCCTGTCCCCGCATGCACAGCGAACTCTGCGGAGCGCGCTGAACATCCTGGAACGCCAGCTACGTGAACCCGGTGTGGTCTTCACCTCCAGCAGTGCAGTCCGGGACTGGCTGCGCCTGCAGCTGGCAAGGGAAGAGCGCGAAGTGTTCATGGTTCTGTTCCTCGACAATCAGAACTGCCTCATTACTCACGAAACACTGTTCACCGGTACAATCAACCACACAGAGGTGCATCCCCGTGAGGTGGTGAAGGCAGCGCTGAAATATAACGCTGCTGCCGTCATCCTTGCCCACAATCATCCGTCAGGGCATGCCGAACCCAGTGATGCCGACCGCCAGGTTACGGCGCGCCTGAAAACTGCACTCACCCTTGTTGATGTTCGCCTGCCGGACCACCTGGTCATCGGCGGGATGGGTATCGTCTCCTTTGCCGAACGTGGCTGGCTGTAGGGAGGGGGAATGAAAATTATCAGTAAACGCCAGGCGATGACGATATACCGTCAGCATCCCGAATCCCGGTTGTTTCGCTTCTGTACTGGAAAATACAAATGGTCCGGCAGCGTCTGCCATTATGCCGGTCGTGAGGTCCAGGACATCCGTGGGGTGCTGGCGGTCTTTGCTGAACGTCGTCAGGACCGCCATGGCCCGTATGTGGTCCTGCGCAGCGTCACCCTCAATTAACCTTATTTAAGGAGCACTACCTTGTCGCAAACAACACCAGCTACACCCGCCGTAAATCATGACGTCACAGAGCCCTGGTGGGGGCTGAAGCGCGATATCACCCCGTGCTTTGGCGCACGTCTGGTGCAGGAAGGCAACCGTCTGCACTACCTGGCTGACCGCGGCAGTATCACCGGTACATTCAGTAATGAAGATTTGCGTCACCTCGACCAGGCCTTCCCGCTGCTGCTGAAACAGTTAGAACTAATGCTGAGCAGCGGGGTGCTTAATCCCCGCCACCCGCACTGTGTCACGATGCATGCGAAAGGATTAACCTGCGACGCAGACACGAGGGGTAGTTGCGGTTATCTGTATATTTCGATTTATCCCACCCCCACGATAAACGCATAACACACCGTTACCACTGTCCCTCTTATTCCCCCTTTTCTTCATCTACAAATGAGAGTATTAGCATGCAAACCTTACCTGTTTCACCAGAACGGGCGGCTCGCGCCTGCCCGTCACCAGCCGAAGTCTGGCAGATGTTACTGACCCATTTGTTGGCGCAGCACTATGGCCTGGCACTGAATGACACCCCCTTTGCCGACAAGCGCATCATTCAGGCACACATTGACGCTGGTATATCGCTGTGCGATGCCGTCAATTTTATCGTTGAAAAATACGAACTGGTGCGCACCGACTGCCCGGGATTCAGTTTCACTGAGCAGTCAGCACTTGTTACCCGTATCGATATCCTACTTGCCCGTAAAGCCTGCGGCCTGATGACCCGCAACAGTTACAGAATGGTGGCCGATATCACTGGTGGCAACAAACTGCTGGAGCCCAAACGATGAAAATTGGTCTGAGAGTTAACGCTGACAATATCAGTGTTCTGGGTGCTCAATATGGAAATAGCCGTAGACGTTGGTGGGGGGGGGAACTGACTGAGCTGATTGATGCCGTAAATACTAACGACGGAACCTTTCACATTGCTGATGAACCCGGGCATGTTCATGTCGTTTCGCCGTTGCCCCCCAACGGTAATATTAAGGGGGAGCCAGTGCAATACTGCACATATCACCAAAGAGGATATCGGGGATGTTAGTTACGCCCCGTTGAAACTAGTCTTTTGCCGCTGTTTCTTACTAGCAAAAACGGCTTAAAGCTGGGAATATACCACTTGGCTTAACTCATTGATTCTTAATGGTTGTAAACTAAAATTTATTGAGTATATAAGTGAGTATATAAAGCGATTCGTTTTGTTTTTATATTTATATTATTCAGATGGTTATGTTGAAAATGCGAGTCCGGCCTTCGCACCAAAAGCGAAAAATCAGACGTCAACAGACGTCTTTTTTTATGCCTGAAATCCAGTATCCGCAAGGCTTTCCACGCTTTTTCACTCAACCTAAGTCAACCTGATTCAATTTACATCAACCTGCTGATGTAGGTACATCTGCAGGTATATCCCGGTTCGATAATATTTGTACCCACGCAGAATCGTTGAAAGGACACTCATCATCGCTCTGAGTGTGAATCGCCATATTGCAAAGCGCGGGAACAAATAAATCAGCCCTCTGGTTTTGCGAGATGGATAAGCGTGTCGACTCGCGCGGGGGAGAGCGGTTCGCGCGGTTGCGGTAGCGGCCAGCCGTACAGCCAGTGGGCGCTGGTGGCGCAGACTTTTCCCTGACAGGCACCCATACCACAGCGTGACGCAAGCTTTGCTGTTTGCCAGTTTTCAGCATTTTGTACATCTCCACAGCGAATATCCTCACAACGACACAGCAGCGTATCCGCGGTGATCGCGGCTTTGAGCGACTCCGGCAGCGCAAATGTCGCATGCAGTGCCTGTGCAAAACGCTGCCAGCGCGCGCGCGCGGCTATGGCGGTTTGGGCCTTTTCCGGACAATCTGCTGCGACGTAGCCAGCAATTTCTCCCTCGGCTAACGCCAGCTCGCTGCCGCCAAAACCTGTGCATTCCCCTGCCGCATAGATATTCTGCACACTGGTGCATTGCTCTGCATCGACCCAAATCGCCTGGTTTTCTGTTTTGCAGCCAAAGATTGCGCCGGGTTCAATATTCGGTACCAGTCCGTAGCCGATAGCCAGCCTGTCGCAGACGATCTCCCGGTTTCTGTCCTGGTGACGTACGGTTACAGACTGAAGACAGGAATCCCCCTGCGCATGGATGACCTGGCTTGCCGGGTGATAGCGGGCCGGAAAGAGCTCGCCCAACTGGCGCAATTTTTCCGGCCAACGCCAAAGCCCTGTCGCGAAACGGGCCAGTGTGGTCATCGGTGCCTGTTCGATGATGGCCACAATATTCCCGCCAGCGCGTTTCACCGTACTGGCGACCGCCAGCAGAAGTGGACCGCTGCCTGCAATGACCACGCGTTCCCCCTTGACCTGCAGGCCGTGTTTTATCTGGGCCTGCAGGCCTCCGGCACCCGTCACGCCGGGTAGCGTCCAGCCGGGAAAAGGTAGCGAGAGCTCTCTGGCACCGCAGCATAAAATCAGTCGCTGCCAGCGGATTTCGCCGCAGTCGTCTGCGGTTTCGAAGACAACGGAATGTGGGGTGGGACGGGCAATGAGCCGGGCACCGTTCAGCAGCGTAACGCGGGGGTGTTCCGCCACCGCCTGACGAAGCTGCCGGGCGTGCCGGGGGAGCGAAACCTGCGGCCCGTCGCGCCAGATTTGCCCGCCGGGGCGCGGGTTGTCATCGAGGATCACCACCGATTTTCCACAACGTGCGGCAGCCAGTGCCGCCGACAATCCGGCTGGCCCTGCGCCAAGGATCAGGATCTCACAGTCAACGCTTTGCATGATGGCTCCTTTCAATCACCATTTCGGGCTGGCATTCTGTCTGACAGGCCAGCACCCGGCGCCCGTTCACCGTGATGCGGCACTCCTGACACACACCCATTCCGCAGAAGGGCGCGCGCAGTTTGCCGCTGACCGAACGGCGGGTCACGCCGTTGCCCATCAGGGCCAGTGCTGCCGCAATACTTATTCCGACGGGAACCTCACAGGTCTGGCCGTCGATTTTCACGTTCAGAGTTGTCATGCGATGGCCTCCTGCTTGTGCAGGCGTGCGGGGAGCCAGGCATCCGGAGATATCGCCGGGCGTTCACCCAGGATCTGGGCGCAGAGTAACTCGGCGGTTGCCGGTGCGGTCGTGACGCCCAGACCTTCATGCCCCAGCGCCAGCCATATACCCGGACGAGTGGGGTGTGGGCCAATCAGCGGGTTGCCGTCAGCGGATGCTGCCCGAAAACCGCTCCAGCAGCGGATGATATTAAGCGTCTCCAGAGACGGTAAAAAATGGTGCGCTCGCGCCAGCATCTGTGCCAGCAAGGGGAGATCAACCTCGCGGTCGGTGTTATCGAACTGGCGGGAGGAGCCAATCAGCAGCTGTCCGGTGGGGCGCGGCTGAATGTTAAATGCCACAGAGGTGCCGCCTGCATGGGCGCTGGCACCGTATCCCAACTCTACCAGTTGGTGGCTGAGCAAGGGGCCGTAACGGTCGGTGATCGCCAACTGGCCTTTTTTTGCCCTGAGCCAGTGTTCATCCAACAGCGTGTTGGCCCCCAGACCATTGGCGATGACGATGGCGCGTGCGCGCAGTCGTTTGCCGCTGCGTAGGGTGACGTAGGGGGCATCAACAGAGAGGGCGCTATCACGAAGATGGGTTAAATCGGCATCGTCAATGAACCAGCGGGCGACGTTTGGGGCGTAAACTATCCCGTCGTCGGGGACCCACAGCCCGCCGGTGAGCCCGGCGGTGAGCAGCGGTTCACGTGCGGCAAGCTGATCGCGGGTCTGCATTTCGCTGACAACCTGGTATTGTGCCATCCGTTGTTTCTTTTCTTCTGCCAGCGCAAGCTCTTGCGGCGTTTCTGCCAGCCACAGCGTGCCGCATCCGCGCCAGGCGCAGCTTTCCGGCATCCGGGGCGTCAGTTTGCGCCAGCTCGCCAGAGACCTGGCGGAGAGGGCGAGCTCCGCAGGATCGTCATCCATGCACACCAGGTGGCCCATGCCTGCCGCCGTCGCGCCCGGGTTGCCGTCATCGACCAGCGTGACGCGCTGCCCGCGAGCGGCCAACTGCCAGGCGCAGGCGGCACCGATAATCCCGGCTCCGATGACAATAACGTCACTTTCGGTCACAGCACGATCCCCCAGCAGAACGGATCGTCAGGATTGAGGATCAGCCGGTTATCACCGCAGACCCATGCTTCTCCGCGGATCGTCGGGACGATCTTGTCGCCATGCGGCACGAAATGCGCCGTAAATTCACTGCCGATGATGCTTGCCTGCCGCCAGGACTCTCCGGATTTGAGTTTACCGTCCTCTGCCAGGCAGGCCAGCTTGGCGCTGGTGCCGGTGCCGCAGGGGGAGCGATCCCAGGCTTTACCTGGACAGAGTACAAAGTTGCGGCTGTCCGCGTGATCATCCTCCGCAAACAGTTCGATATGATCGATAATGCCCTCATGTTCGCCACGGATGCTTGCACGATCTAACCCTTCACGGATTGCCCATGCGTATGCCGTCAATTCAGGGATCTTGTCCGGCGTGACCGCGAACGGATGATCGTTGACGAGGAAGAACCAGTTGCCGCCCCAGGCGATGTCACCCGTTACCGTACCGTGAACGGTTTCAACTTGTACCTGCTTACGCCAGCGGTATGCCGGAACGTTTTCGACCGAGACACTGCCATCTTCGTGCAGCGTGGCGGTCACATCGCCCACCGGCGTTTCAATCAGATGTTTACCGGGTTGAATGCGGCCAAGCCATGCCAGCGAGGCAATAAGCCCGATGGTGCCGTGGCCGCACATATTCAGAAAGCCGCAGTTGTTAAAGAAGATGACCCCTGCCGTGGCTTGTGGCGAAACAGGTTCACAGAGTAATGCGCCGACCAGGACGTCGTTACCGCGTGGCTCAAGAATAATGGCTTTACGCCAGTCGTCGTAGTCGCGGGAAAAACGCGCCCGACGCTCGGCCATGTTCCCCGTACCCAGATCCGGAAAACCGTCAATGACCAGGCGAGTAGGTTCACCGCCGGTGTGGGAATCAATCACTCTCAGTTCACTGTACTGCGCTGTCATAGGATCTCCAGAAGGTTAATACTTTGTTGCTAAATGCTGACGCAAGCCTTGCGTTCTTGCTTGATCGCTTTCGTCACGCCAAATGACGAAATCAGCATAATGGCCGGCATCATTGTTAGGGCTTTGTCATATTTATTTTTTTATTAATCATTTGGTTAGTGGTGTGGTAAACCAAAAAAGGCAACCGCGCCAGTGGTTGGAAAAGGGGAAATTATAAACCTACGGCAGGATCGCAAAACGCGGTAAGGACACTTGCTCAGTTAACAAAAAGTTAATAAATATTCAGGTCACTAATCGGGAGGAAGCATGATGTCCTGTGTGATTGATGATGTGCGGGCCCTGTCGCCGGTGCTGGAAGTGGCTGAACTTAGCCAGATATGTGAAGGGCTGGCGCGGCAGCGTCCGGACAATATCCAGACGTTGCTCCATGCGATGGCATTGATTGCGCCACTGCTTAATGCCATTCCGAATGTGGTTTTTTTTATCAAAGATGTGCAGGCTCGCTATTTGATGGTCAATATGACCCTGGCACGTCGCTGCGGGTTTAAGACTGTGGTCTCCCTGCTGGGCAAAACCTCTGCCGATGTTTTCCCTTCGGCGCTTGGGCTGGGCTATACCGAGCAGGATATGCGGGTGCTGCGCGAAGGGGTAACGCTGCGCGATCAGCTGGAAATGCATCTCTACAACGGTCGCGAACGTGGCTGGTGTTTGACCCAGAAACTGGCGTTGCGGGATACGCAGGGCCAGGTCATCGGTATGGCAGGAATTTCACACGATCTGCAGGAAGCGCAGGCGCGTCACCCGGCGTGGCAGCGGCTGGCGATCGTCGATGATCATATCCGCAACCATTACCACCGGCCCATTGCGATGGAAGAGCTAACCGCCCTGAGTGGCATGTCGGTCGCGCAAATTGAACGCTACTGCAAGCGTATTTTTCATCTCACACCGCGCCAGATGATCCACAAAGTTCGACTGGAAAAAGCCACCGAACTGCTGGCGGGCGATACGCCGATTACTGATATTGCGTTGCAGTGTGGTTATACCGATCACAGCGCGTTTAGCCGCCAGTTTAAGGCGATGACGGGCTCTACACCGCGTGATTTCCGCCTCACGCTCGCCGGGTAAAACACGCGCACTGTGCTAATTTCGTCATCAAAGAGGAAGAAAACCACCAAGCAGTCGGTCGCCTGAAACGTCAATCTGTCAGTGAATATTCACCATTCATTCACTTTAAATTAACAAATTGACGACAAGGAACCGAACATGAGTAAGAAAGCCATTCACTGGAGCGGTGTATTCCCGGCAGTCAGCACCCAGTTTCGCAGCGATTATTCCCTGGATTTGGATGCCACCCACACGGTAATGAAAAACCTGGTCAAGGATGGTGTTTCTGGCCTGGTGGTGTGCGGCAGCGTGGGGGAGAACACCTCTCTGACCACGCAGGAAAAGCTGCAGATCATCGAAGTGGCGAAAGACGCTGCGGGCGGTCAGATCCCGGTCATTGCGGGGGTGGCCGAATTCACCACCGCGTTTGCACAGAAGATGGCGAAAGAGGCTGAGCACGTGGGCGTTGACGGCATTATGGTGATGCCTGCGCTGGTGTATTCCTCAAAACCACATGAAACGGCGGCCCACTTCCGCAGTGTGGCTATGGCTACCGACCTGCCGATCATGGTGTACAACAACCCGCCGATTTACAAAAACGACGTGACGCCGGACATTCTGGCCACGCTCGCCGACTGCGACAACATCGTCTGCTTCAAAGACTCCTCCGGCGATACCCGCCGTTTTATCGACCTGCGTAATTCCGTTGGCGACCGCTTTGTGCTGTTCGCCGGGCTGGATGATGTGGTGGTAGAGAGTATCGCCGTTGGGGCAGAAGGTTGGATCTCCGGGATGTCAAACGCCTTCCCGCGTGAAGGAGAGACATTGTTCCGCCTGGCAAAACAGCAGCGTTATGAGGAAGCGATGGCGCTCTACCGCTGGTTTATGCCGCTGCTGCATCTGGATGTGCGTCCGGATCTGGTGCAGTGCATCAAGCTCTGTGAAGAATTGCTGGGGCGCGGTAGCGCCATTACCCGCCCACCGCGTCTGGCGCTGGAAGGGGATACCCGTGCGCAAGTGGTGGCGATTGTTGAGAAGGCGCTGGCGACCCGACCACAGCTGCCGGATGTCGGCCTTTAAGTAAAGGAGCGATGATGACATTACCTCTCTCTGTATCGGGGCAGCAGTTTATTGCCGGTCGCCGCGTGGCAAGCGGTGAGGCGACACTGCCGAGCCTGCGCGCCGCTGATGGCGAACTGACTGGATACCATTTTTACCCGGCCTCCCGCGAGGAGGCCGCCGCCGCCGCGGTGGCGGCTGAGCAGGCATTCCCGGTCTATTCACAGACATCGCCCGATGTGCGTGCCCACTTTCTCGACACGCTTGCCAACGAGCTGGATCTGCTCGGTGAGGACTTTTTCACGATTGCCCATCAGGAGACGGCGCTGCCGCTGCCACGGTTACAGGGAGAGCGCTCGCGTACCAGCAATCAGCTGCGTCTGTTTGCCGGGGTGCTGCGTCGGGGCGATGCATTTGGCGTACGCATTGATACCGCACTCCCTGAGCGTAAGCCTCTGTCGCGCCCGGACCTGCGTCAGTATCTGACCGCGCTTGGCCCGGTGGCGGTGTTCGGTGCCAGCAATTTCCCGCTGGCCTTCTCTACGGCGGGGGGCGATACCGCCTCCGCGCTGGCGGCCGGTTGCCCGGTGGTGGTGAAAGCCCATCCTGGGCATATGGCGACGGCGGAGTTGACTGCCCAGGCGATAGTGCGTGCGGTCGCGGCCTCTGGCCTGCCTGCGGGTGTTTTTAACATGATTTTCGGCACCGATATTGGCGCGGAGCTGGTTCGCCATCCGGCGATTCAGGCGGTGGGGTTTACCGGTTCGCTGCGCGGTGGCAAGGCGCTCTGGCAACTGGCGCAGCAGCGTCCACAGCCGATCCCCGTCTTTGCGGAAATGTCTGCCATTAACCCGCTGATTATTCTGCCGCAGGCCGTCGCTGCCCGGGCAGAAACGCTGGCACATGAGCTGGTGTCCTCTTTCACCCTGGGATGTGGCCAGTTTTGTACCAAGCCGGGGCTGATCCTTGCCTTGCGCGGCGAGGGCATGTCCCGCTTCACGCAGGCACTGAAAGACGCGGTGGGCCAGGTGCCGGCACAAGTCATGCTGAATGCCCCGACGCTTGCCCATTACGAAGAAGGGGTCAGCGCGTTTGAGGCGCATCCGAATATTCAGCGTCTGGCAGGATCGGACGAAAGGGTTATCGGTCGCGCGCAGGCCCGGCTGTATCGGGCACCGGCTTCGCTGCTGCTGGCACAGGATCCACTTCTGCAGCATGAGGTGTTTGGCCCGCTGGCGGTGTTGGTCGAGGTGGCAGATGAGGGGGAATTGCAGTCCATTCTGCACGCCATTCCTGGCCAACTGACGGCAACGGTTCACGCTGAATCTGATGATGGGCCGCTGGCGCAGCGCCTGCTGCCCGCCCTCAGTGAAAAAGCGGGACGCGTCGTGTTTAACGGTTATCCGACCGGTGTCGAGGTCTGTGATGCCATGGTGCACGGCGGCCCGTGGCCTGCCACCACCGACTCTCGCGGTACCTCGGTAGGAACCCAATCTATCGATCGTTTTTTACGCCCGGTATGCCTGCAAAATGTGCCTGCCGCGCTGCTTCCGCCTGCTGTCCAGGATGACAACCCTCTGAACCTGCTGCGCCTGATTAACGGGCAGTGGACCCGGGAAGCCATTTCCCCCTCTGTTGACTAAAGGGCATGACCATGACGATTCACTCTACGCACCAAACACAGTCCCGCGTTGTCGAGGTGGGGAAATTTAAAAAGCAGCTTACGCTAACTGACCTGACGTTTATTGGGCTCGGGGCCATCTTCGGTTCCGGCTGGCTGTTTGCCGCAAGCCATGTCGCATCCATTGCCGGACCTGCGGGCATTGCCTCGTGGGTCATCGGCGGGATTGCCGTTCTGCTGTTGGGGATTGTCTATTGTGAACTGGGCGCTGCGCTGCCTCGCGCCGGGGGGATTATCCGTTATCCGGTCTTTTCCCACGGTGAATTGATGGGATACCTGCTTGGATTTATTACGCTGATTGCGTTCTCAAGCCTCATCTCCATTGAGATTGTTGCCGCGCGGCAGTATGCGGCAGCCTGGTTCCCTATGTTGACTCAACCTGGCTCGAGCGACCCAACGCTGCTGGGATGGGTGGTGCAGTTTTTGCTGCTGTGTTTATTCTTCGCGCTGAATTACTACAGTGTAAAAACGTTTGCCCGCTCCAATAACATCATCAGTATTCTGAAGTTTTTGGTACCGCTGGCGGTGGTTGTGACGCTCTTTACCTTTTTCAAACCGGAGAACTTGCACGTTCAGGGCATTGCCCCTTTTGGCATGTCGGGCGTTGAGGCCGCGATTAGCGCCGGTGGGATCATCTTTGCCTACCTGGGGCTGACGCCAATTATTTCGGTGGCGAGTGAAGTAAAGAATCCGCAGCGTACCATTCCGGTGGCGCTGATTTTATCTGTGGTGCTGTCGACGATTATTTACGTGCTGCTGCAGGTGGCGTTTCTTGGCAGTATTCCGACCGATATGCTGGGAGGGGGCTGGGCGGAGATCAGCAAGCAATTCTCGCTGCCGTACCGAGATATCGCCATTACACTCGGTATGGGATGGCTGGCGTTTATGGTGGTGTGCGACGCGATTGTCTCCCCAAGTGGTACCGGCAATATCTACATGAACGCCACGCCGCGCGTGATTTATGGCTGGGCCAAAGCGGGCACCTTCTTTAAGGCGTTTACCCACATTGATAAAGAGTCCGGCATTCCGCGTCCGGCGCTGTGGCTGACCTTCGCATTGTCTATCTTCTGGACATTGCCGTTCCCGTCATGGGAACAGTTGATTAGCGTGGTGTCGGCGGCGTTGGTGCTGAGCTACGCCATTGCTCCGGTCACGGCGGCGGGTCTGCGTCGTAATGCGCCGGATTTGCCGCGCCCATTCCGCGTGCGTGCCTTCGGGATCATCGGCCCGGTGTCGTTTGTGATTTCGGCGCTGATTGTATTTTGGTCCGGCTGGGGCACGCTGTCATGGCTGCTGGGGCTGCAGATTGTGATGTTTGTCGTCTATGTGCTGTGCAAGTCAAAAGTGCCGGTGCACACCGTGAGTCTGGCACAACAGGTGAAATCGTCTCTGTGGCTTATCGCCTTCTACGCGCTGATTATGCTCTTCTCCTGGCTGGGCAGTTTTGGCGGCACAGGGGTCATTGGTCATCCGTGGGATACGGTCGTGGTGGCGGTGATGTCGCTGGGGATTTACTACTGGGGTGAGCGAACCTGTCTGCCGCAGGCTAACTTTACCGGTGATGAAGAAGAGTAAAGGAGTCGGTCATGGAGATGGTAAACCTCTCGTTAACAGAGGCTTATGCGCTGGCATATAAGGTGCTGCGCGGGAACGGATTCAGTGAAGCGCATGCCGCAGTGGTAGCGAAAAACGTTACCCACGGCGAGCGTGATGGCTGTGCCTCGCATGGTCTGTGGCGGTTGCTGGGGATTGTGGCGACCCTACGTAAAGGGAAGGTGTCACCCGACGCCGAGCCGGTTATCACCGATACCGCTCCGGCCATTGTGAAGGTGGACGCCGGTGGGGCATTTTCCCTGCTGGCGTTCGAGCGCGCGCTTCCGCTGTTGATGGAAAAGGCGCGCCACAGTGGTATTGCAGCACTGGCGATTAACCGCTGCGTGCACTTTTCGGCGCTGTTTGCCGATGTTGAGCCGCTTACGGAGGCTGGGCTGGTGGCGCTGGCGACGACGCCCAGCCATGCATGGGTTGCCCCTGCTGGCGGGACGCAGCCACTTTTTGGCACTAACCCGATAGCGTTTGGCTGGCCGCGTGAAGAAAAACCACCGTTTATCTTTGATATGGCGACCAGTGCAGCGGCACGGGGTGAGATCCAGCTCCATCAACGGGCAGGAAAAGCGGTGCCGGAAGGGTGGGGGATCGATGGTGACGGTCAGGCCACCACCGACGCGCAGGCGATCCTCGACGGTGCGATGCTGACGTTTGGCGGGCATAAAGGGTCAGCTCTGGCGGCGATGGTGGAACTGCTTGCCGGACCGCTAATCGGTGATATGACCAGTGCGGAATCACTGGCGTGGGATAACGGCGCTGGCGGGTTGCCCTATGGTGGTGAGCTGATCCTGGCCCTGGATCCGGTCCGCTTTCTGGGATTGGATGCCCCGCGGCATCTGGCGCGTGCCGAGATGCTCTTTGCCGGGATGCAGCGGCAAGGGGCGCGTTTGCCGGGCGAACGTCGCTACCATTCCCGTACGCGTACAATTCGAGACGGTGTGGAAATCGCCCATTCACTTTTCAAGGATATATCTGCGTTAGTGAAATAATTATCGCTATAACAGGCGGGATAATGTCCCTCCTGTTATACGTTTTTCGTTACGTATTTCTTTTTCACACCGTATTTCGAGCGTAAAGTCGTACTGCCAGGATCTATGCAGAGAGGGAAATCGCGTATGGTGACGGAGAATATATCAAGTACTCCACCCAACAGGCGTATCTTCGAGGATAATAACCTGTTGACTATAAAGGTGGAAATATAATCACTCCTGGCGGTGATAATAATGGAAAGTCGAATAAGTAAATTAAATATACAGTTGCCAAATAACCGCTAAGAATTATATTTATTATCAAAATGGTAAGCTTACTCATATTGCACTGCCTCAGTATTTTTATTTATATTACTGTTATGAATGTCTTCCTTGCCAGATATTACACTCAATTACTATATTACTGTCGTCTGTTATCTTACTACCAGCGACATGAATTTTATTTTATCTGAAAATAGAATTTTTATGGTAGTCAACCTTATTCTTCGTGATTCCTCAGGAGTACGATAAGCAAGCTAATCATTGAGGGAAGAAGGGGTGCTGATGGACACAGTAGAGGAACTCAACGGAACATACTTTTATGCCGGTCGCTCTAACCTTACCGCGTCTGAATTGTTTTTCATGATTTTCTGCGAAACCACAGCAGATCACTTTGGGGTTGATGTGTTAGCAATGGTTGCACTTTACAGCGGCGTTAACAATCAGAAAACGAGAGCCAAGCCTAAAGGGGCAAAGGAAGGTACGTCACGGATTTCTAAAGCAATGCGGAGGTATTTTAAAACTGCCAAATTTCCTTTTGGCATAAAATTACCAACCTGGGTTGGCGGCTATACTCCCTGGACGGCAAAACGACGAATGGTTACGAAAATAAGTACATTCGTAGGTCGGACGATTCCCCTAATAGGGGAGGTGATTTTATTCGCTGATGTTTCGATAATCACTTACTGCTCAATACGCGATTACAATCGTATAGCGCGGGGTAATGATAAGTTATGGTAGATGATATTGAGCAACGTGTTTTTGCACTGGTAAGACGCTACAACGGTGTTTATTTATTCAATAATGAAAAGAAGCAAAGCTTGCTAACGATGGACAGTGATTTTGACACTGACATGCAGTTTGATGTTAGTGAAGCAGAAGAGCTAATGGATGAGTTCTTTGAAGAATTTCAGGTCGCCAGAGGGAATTTTAAGATTGAAACTTACTATCCTGTTGAGCCTTTCTCATGGAATCCCTTCAAGAAGTTACGACCTGTTCCTGTGCCTGACTTCACTATCGGGATGTTGATTGCATCGGCAAAAGCCGGGAAATGGTTATACGACTAAGTGGTAAGGAGTGCAAAAAATGGCTGTACCAGTACACTTATTTTTGACTGATGATGGCGGTGCAGTTATCCGCGGTTCTTCTGATGTTGCTGCTCGTGAGGGAAGCATTGAACTACGGGGTTTGTACCATAATTTAAACATCCCGACAGATCCAATGACCGGCAAGGTTACTGGCACCCGTCAGCATTCGCCATTCCAATTCACCAAAGAACTTGATAGTTCGTCTCCCTATCTTTTCAAGGCGACAGCAACGGGCCAGACGTTTAAAACTGCTGACTTTCGTTTCTACCATATCAATGATGCAGGGCAGGAGGTGGAGTATTATCGGATCACGCTGGAAAACGTAAAGGTCATTTCAGTCAGTCCGGTTATGCATGACACGAGAGGTTGTCCGGGTACGGGTCATATGGAAGAAGTTGCAATGAATTACGAGAAGATCACTCATCTCTATAAAGACGGTAATCTTTTAGCGCATGATTCCTGGAACGAACGCGCCACGGCATAATGGAATGATGGCGCAGCCCACTCTAAAAAGGCGCCCGCAGGCGCCTTTAGCAAGACCGTTACCCCTTCGACGCTTTCCCCGCAATTACCGCGATAAACTCCAGCACCTGCTTTTGTTTGCGCGCCGACAGCTTTTCCACTTTGCGCAGCGACGTCATCAGCGCTGACTCTTCGGGCTGGGGCGTTTGGGCGGTGAGCACGATGCAGCCTTCCATCACCCGTACTTTTACGTCGGTGCCGGTGTCGAATCCGGCGGCTTTTAACCACATCCCCTTCATCACGATGGACGGAAAGCGAACGTACTTCACCGGAATACGGCTGTAATCGGGATAACGACTCGCATATCCCACCTTCAAATGGCGGTTATCGGCGGCGTGGACTTCTGGATCAAACGAAACTGCAATACAATGCGTATCAGTCATGATGGCTATTCTCGTGAAATAGTTACTGTGATTAGCGATGCGGAGGTGTTGGTAGCACCTTCGCGTCGCGCTAATAAAACCCCTGTAAATTACGCCAGTAGAATGGGGGAAGTCCAGATGTAAATATAATGAAATAAGCGCGATTAGCATGCTATTCGGAATAAATAGAACATCTCCCTGCGCCAATAAAACCAGTATTATTCAGCGTATAAATTCATTCTCATTTCATCCGTCAAAGACCGATTATTTCCAGAAAATATCATGGCTCTGAGTTGGGCTAAAAATGCGATCTAACTCACTGAAGCAAATAGCAAACTCTGAAACTACACCGGTTTGTACACTTTGGTTTACACTTTTAGTGATATGAATCACAAATATAACCCCGTGAAGTGATCCGACTCTCACAAAATGGCGTGTACTTATTCACCCGTAGATTGTGAGAACAGCGTGGAAAGTTAAGTTTTCAGTATTTCCACTTTCCACAGACACACAACGGCAAACAGCAAATCAACACGCAGAAAAAAACTTGTTGAATATGAACGGGTAAAAAAAAGACGTGTGATTTGCATCACTCACATTTACAGCTTTTTAAATTATTGGCAGTGATTAATGTTGACTGGGCTATTTCCATAATCAATCAAATCTTGCATAGTGCTTCCACATTATTTCACCCCCTGTATCAGGCGGAGAATAGTAATATTTCATCAGCCTCTGTTGATGAACTCGATATGATTTACTTCACATTAATACGTACACGACCACTGTTACTGGAGAAACAACATGAATTATCCGGCAGAACCCTTCCGTATTAAAAGCGTTGAAACTGTATCTATGATCCCGCGTAATGAACGCCTGATAAAAATGCAAGAAGCGGGTTACAATACTTTCCTGTTAAATTCGAAAGATATTTATATTGACCTGCTGACAGACAGCGGCACTAACGCGATGAGCGACAAGCAGTGGGCCGGAATGATGATGGGTGATGAAGCGTACGCGGGCAGCGAAAACTTCTATCATCTGGAAAGAACCGTGCAGGAACTGTTTGGCTTTAAACATATTGTTCCGACTCACCAGGGACGCGGTGCAGAAAACCTGTTATCGCAGCTGGCCATTAAGCCGGGGCAATATGTTGCCGGGAATATGTATTTCACCACCACGCGTTATCACCAGGAAAAAAACGGTGCCATCTTCGTGGATATCGTGCGTGACGAAGCACACGATGCTGGTCTGAATATTGCTTTTAAAGGTGATATTGATCTTAAAAAATTACAAAAGCTGATTGATGAAAAAGGCGCAGAGAATATTGCGTATATCTGCCTGGCGGTGACGGTTAACCTCGCGGGCGGGCAGCCGGTCTCGATGGCTAACATGCGTGCGGTACGCGAGCTGACGGAAGCTCACGGCATTAAAGTGTTCTACGATGCCACCCGCTGCGTAGAAAACGCCTACTTTATCAAAGAGCAAGAGCAGGGTTTTGAGGACAAGAGCATCGCCGCGATCGTCCATGAAATGTTCAGCTATGCCGACGGTTGTACCATGAGTGGTAAAAAAGACTGTCTGGTGAACATCGGCGGCTTCCTGTGCATGAACGACGACGAAATGTTCTCTTCTGCCAAAGAGTTAGTGGTGGTCTATGAAGGCATGCCATCCTACGGCGGTCTGGCCGGACGCGATATGGAAGCGATGGCGATTGGCCTGCGCGAAGCCATGCAGTATGAGTACATCGAGCACCGCGTGAAGCAAGTTCGCTACCTCGGCGACAAGCTGAAAGCTGCCGGTGTGCCGATTGTTGAGCCAGTGGGCGGACACGCGGTATTCCTCGATGCGCGTCGCTTCTGCGAGCATCTGACCCAGGACGAGTTCCCGGCGCAGAGTCTGGCAGCCAGCATTTATGTCGAGACCGGCGTGCGCAGTATGGAGCGTGGAATTATCTCTGCGGGCCGTAATAATGCCACTGGTGAGCACCACAGACCAAAACTGGAAACAGTACGCCTGACTATTCCACGTCGCGTGTATACCTATGCGCATATGGATGTTGTGGCAGACGGCATCATTAAACTTTACCAGCATAAAGAAGATATTCGCGGGTTGAAGTTTATTTACGAGCCTAAGCAGTTGCGCTTCTTTACCGCACGCTTTGACTATATTTAAATGTTATTCAGGCCCCATCTTGTGATGGGGCTTTTTTGTATTCCTTTTCCATGAACAGGAAGCCTTTGCGGTGCCCGTTACCGCAATATAACGAAAAAATTGCAAACCCTGACTCCGACATTTTTATTATCCGCATGATGTACAAATGACAGCTGTAATTATAACGAATAGTCTACAGGAACATTTATCATGGATATTAATGCCATTGAGCGACAGAGTAGTACCCCCGGACTGATTAGCGGAACCATGTTGGTTATCGCAACCGTCGTGGGCGGTGGAATGTTTTCCCTGCCGATTGCGATGGCCGGCGTATGGTTTCCCGGCGCCTCTGTCATTCTGCTTTTTGTTGCCATCATGATGTTATTAACCGGCCTGATGCTGGTTGAAGTTAACCTGCATTACGGCGCAGGTGCCAGTTTTAATACCTTTACTCAGGATTTATTAGGCCAGAAGTGGAATATCGTGGTCGGTATCGCGTTTGGCTTTGTGTTGTATATTCTGACCTACGCCTATATCTCCGGGTCATCGGCGGTGATGGCGCAAACTGTGTTCAAATACAGCGGCGTGCGCTTTCCGGCGAATGTCTCGGTGGTGATTGTCAGTATGCTGGTCGGGGCGATTGCCTGGTACAGTTCGCTGCTGGTCGGACGCATCACCACTATTTTGATCATCGGTAAGTTTATCGCCTTCTTTGCCACGTTCTCCGGACTAGTCGGCCATATTGAAGTGGCGAAACTGGTCGACAGTGTCGCGGTGGCGATCCCAGGGTCGCAGTACCTGCCGTATATCCTGATGACGCTGCCGTTCTGTATTATCTCATTTGGTTTTCATGGCAACGTGCCGAGCCTGGTCAAACTGTACGGTAAGAGTGGGATCCCGCATATTACGCGTTCGATAATCATCGGCACGCTGTTTGCTCTACTGCTGTATGTCTTCTGGCTGGGCGTGACGATGGGCAACATTAGCCGTTCGGAATTCCCGCCGATTATCGCTAAAGGCGGCAATATCGACGTGTTTGTCGAGGCCATCAGCGGGCTGTTTACCAGCCGCTATATGGATCTGATCCTGACCTTCTTCGGCAACTTTGCGGTAGCCAGTTCCCTGCTGGCGGCAACCCTCGGCCTGTTTGACTATATCGCTGACCTGTTTCACTTCCCGGATAATGGCGTCGGTCGTCTGAAAACTGCGCTGGTAACCTACTTCCCACCGGCTGCTGTGTGCTTTTTCTTCCCGAATGGTTTTGTTCACGCGATTGGCTATGCCGGTCTGGCCTTCACCATCTGGAGCGTGATCCTGCCACCGTTCCTGGTAAAAGCGGCGCGTAAGCGTTTCCCTACGGCCAGCTACACTGCACCCTGCAATAACACGGTGCTTAACCTGGTGATCGTCTGCGGGGCGGTTGTCTACCTGACGGTGGTGCTGGACGTGTTTGGCCTGCTGCCTACGTTCCGGTAACGGGAGGCGCTATGTTTTTGACATTGCTACGGTTTCAGCATCCGCTGGTTTATCGCTTTGCGTGGCTGCGTTTACGGGTGGTGGTGTTAAGAACGTGCGGAATGCGTAAGAGAAAGGGGTGAGTGTTTTACTCTGCTGTAGCAGCCGGATGCGGCGCTTGCGCCTTATCCGGCCTACAAATGTGCGTGAAACGTAGGCCTGATAAGCGAAGCGCCATCAGGCATAAGTGCCAGGCATTACACGCGGAAGTAGCGTGGTGGGATCAACGCAGAAAAGGCGTCGAACTTCTTCACCATCTTTTTCCAGAACAACATAACAACAATCCTCTCTTTGAAATATCGGCGCTATTTTAGTCAGCGCCGACAAATCGTAAAGCCAGCCGCGGCGTTCTCCTGACCGGGTGGCTGTAAACCTTTTTGTTCACTGTCTTGTCAAACACGCTTGCCAGAATATGGCTGGGGTTGACAATGCGTTACGCCATAAACCAGTAGTAAAAGAGGCCGACCTTTAAGCCGAGGATCACGATGTAGGCGCAGCAGTATTTCATGGTGCCAGACATAATCTGGTTCGCCTGGCCTTCCATTTTGGTGGCGGAAACCGCAATGGCGATGCTCTGTGGGGAGATCATTTTCCCGCCCGTCGCGCCGGAGGTGTTGGCCGCCGCCAGCCAGTTCGGGTCAATATTCAACTTGCTGGCAGCAATGGTTTGCAGTTTACCAAACAGAATATTCGAGTTGGTGTCGCTGCCGGTGACAAACGTACCCAGCGCGCCAATGACCGGGGCGAGAAAGACATACGAGCCGCCGGTCAGGTCAACAATCGACTGAGCCAGCGTGGCGATTATACCGCTGAGATCCATCACCGTGGCCAGCGCAACAATCGCCATAATGGCGACGATCGAGTTCTTCAACTGGAAAATGGTTTTGACAAACACTTCCAGCATCCCGCGCGCCGAAGCCCCCTGGATAAAACCGCCGATTAGGGTCGCAAAGATGATCAGCATCCCCGGCGTGGTGACCCACTCGATTTTCAGCGCCAGCGTTTTACCGTCGGCGAGGGTGAAATGCAGTACCGAAGCCAGCTGCGATGCTGCCGCTTTTACCGCCGGGAACAGCGGCGAGCACAGCAGAATAAAGATAAAAATAAACAGGTAGATGGAGCCGACCCGGAACAGCACCTTCGCCGAGCGCGGTGTGGTTTCCCGGGTATGGCTGGTTTCAATGCGCCATTCGGGAGCGGTTTTGCCGTTGCGCAGGCGACCAAGAATGGCGACGGCAAACAGGCTGACCAGGCTGCCGGCAAATGCAGGGAGTTCTGCGCCAAGGTGGATAGCGACAAAATACTGCGGCACCAGCGTGGTAATACCGCAAATTAGTGTGATGAAGAACACGCCGCGAATCGCCTTCAGGCCACCGCCGATAATACAAATAATCACAAACGGCAGCAGAATATTAAACAGCGCCAGCTGCATAATAATGGTTCCGCCGAGGGTGAAAACCGGCAGGTTAACCTGTTCAGCGAGAATTGAAACCGGAATACCCACCGCGCCGAATGCCGTCGGCACGGTATTGGCGACGAGTGAGGCGATGGCCGCTTTGAGCGGATTGAATCCCAGTGCGATCAGGATGCCGATAGGAATGGCAACCGCGGTGCCGTAGCCAGCGGCGGCCTCAAGAAACCCGCCAAAACACCACGAAATAAGCAGTACCTGGATGCGTTTATCTTCACTAATACTGGCGAGAATATCGCGCAGAATATCCAGCGCTTTGGTGGCCTGCATCACGTTATAACTGAATATCGCACCGAGGATCACAATCACAATCGGCCATAACCCTTTGAGGGCACCATAGCCCACGGAGGCTTTCAAATTCTGTAACGGCATATCCCAGAATATCGCCGACAGCGCGATGGTAAAGGCCAGCGTAATCAAGACTGAATAATGAATCGGCATTTTTAATTTTAGTATTAAAAATACCATAAGCAGCAAAGGAGAGAGGGCTAAAACAAACATAATATATTCGTTCATTACTATTCCTGATGGGTTTATTAAACCTTATTTGTATTTATGGCGGGAAAGTTACATTGCTGGATAAATAAAATATGCAAACTGAATCGCTTCAGTGGATAAAGTAATTATGATTAATGGTTTTGTAACTATTGTAAGCTTTTAATTGAGAAATAATGCTCTGTAAATATCTTTGGGCGCAAAATGGGTACCTATAAATAGTTATATAATGGTCTGTGTAATAATGATAGAGACGGGCGGGTAAGTCATTTTAAACGGTTTTTTGATTTCTGATAATTGTGGTTTTCAATATAAAAATGTGAGCGAGGCCGAAAGAAATAAACCAGGGTATTGCATGTAAGTAATGATTGGGGGATTATTTTGTTTTGTCATACAAATGAATCTATCGCCATTTTCGATTGCCTTGATATAAGGAGCGGAGAGCCGCCCTCCATGAAAAACACTGATAATAAATCCTTTTTGACTGCACTTACCCAACGGGTTGGCCCCGCCTACGTCCTTACCGATCCGTCCAAAACGGCGCGTTATCGCAAGGGCTTCCGCTCGGGTCAGGGCGAGGCGCTGGCGGTGGTGATCCCCGGCTCTCTGCTTGAACTGTGGCAGGTGCTCAAGGCCTGCGTGGAGGCCGATAAAATCATTCTGATGCAGGCCTCAAATACCGGCCTGACGGAAGGCTCCACGCCGAACGGCAAGGGCTACGATCGCGACATCGTTATCATCAGCACGCTGCGCCTCGACAGTCTGCATGTGCTGGATGAGGGCAAGCAGGTGTTGGCGTATCCGGGCACCACGCTGTATTCGCTGGAGAAGGCGCTGAAGCCGTTTGGCCGGGAGCCGCATTCGGTGATTGGCTCCTCCTGCATTGGTGCGTCGGTGATTGGCGGTATCTGTAATAACTCTGGTGGTGCATTGGTTCAGCGTGGCCCGGCGTACACCGAGATGTCACTGTTTGCCCGCGTGGATGAACAGGGACAGCTACAACTGGTTAATCATCTGGGCATCGAACTGGGCGAGACGCCGGAACAGATCCTCGCCCGCCTGGATAACAACGCGATTGCGCGTGCTGACGTCAGTCATGACGGGCGTCACGCGCACGACCACGACTACGTGACCCGCGTCAGAGACGTTGATGCCGACACCCCGGCGCGCTACAACGCCGACCCGGACCGCCTGTTCGAATCCTCAGGCTGCGCGGGGAAACTGGCGGTGTTTGCCGTGCGTCTGGACACCTTTGAAGCTGAGAAGAATCAGCAGGTTTTCTATATTGGCACCAATCAGACCTCGGTGTTGACGGACATACGCCGCCATATGCTGGCGACGTTTACACACTTACCGGTCGCCGGTGAGTATATGCATCGTGATATCTATGATGTTGCAGAGAAATACAGCAAAGACACCTTCCTGATGATCGACAAACTCGGCACCGACAAAATGCCGTTTTTCTTTAATCTGAAGGGGCGCACCGAGGCCATGCTGGAGAAGGTGAAGATATTCCGCCCGCACTTTACCGACCGCGCAATGCAGACATTCAGTCATTTTTTCCCGAGCCATCTCCCGCCACGCATGAAAACCTGGCGTGACAACTACGAGCATCATCTGATGCTGAAAATGGCAGGGGACGGCATCGGCGAAGCGCAGGCATGGTTAACCGAGTACTTTAAAACGGCAGACGGAGATTTCTTTGCCTGTACCCCGGAAGAGGGCAGCAAGGCGTTTCTGCACCGCTTTGCTGCAGCGGGAGCCGCCATTCGCTATCAGGCCGTTCATTCTGATGAGGTTGAGGATATTCTTGCGCTGGATATTGCGCTACGCCGCAATGATACCGAGTGGTATGAACATCTGCCGGCTGAAATTGACAGTCAGCTGGTGCATAAACTTTATTATGGCCACTTTATGTGCCATGTGTTCCATCAGGATTATATCGTTAAAAAAGGCGTTGATGCGCACGCGTTAAAAGAACAGATGCTCGAACTGTTGCGCCAACGCGGGGCGCAATATCCGGCAGAACATAATGTTGGCCACCTTTATAAAGCGCCTGAAAATCTGGCGCGGTTTTATCAGGAAAATGACCCGACCAACAGCATGAACCCGGGCATTGGTAAAACCAGTAAACGTAAAAACTGGGCCTGACAAACAGACAATAAAACAGTAAAGGTCAGGTATCACCGTTTTATTAATGGCCAGTTTTTATTATTGAATTATTACCGGGCGGCGATGTGCCGCCGGTTTTAAAAGGCAATGAAGCAATGGGGTATTTATTGTGAATGTAAATTTCTTTGTCACCTGTATTGGTGACGCGCTGAAATCACGGATGGCACGTGATTCCGTATTGTTGCTGGAAAAGCTCGGCTGCCGCGTTAATTTCCCCGAGAAGCAGGGGTGCTGCGGTCAGCCCGCCATTAACAGTGGCTATATCAAAGAAGCCATCCCGGGGATGAAAAACATGATCGCTGCGCTGGAGGATAATGACGATCCGATTATCTCTCCGGCAGGTTCATGCACCTATGCGGTCAAAAGCTACCCGACGTATCTGGCCGATGAACCTGCATGGGCATTGCGCGCCGAAAAGGTTGCCGCGCGTATGCAGGATCTCACCTCTTTTATTGTCAACAAACTGGGCGTCGTGGACGTCGGTGCCAGCCTGCAGGGCAGAGCGGTTTATCACCCTTCGTGCAGCCTGACTCGCAAGCTGGGCGTGAGAGAAGAGCCGCTCACGCTGTTGAAAAACGTACGCGGTCTGGAGCTGTTAACCTTTGCCGATCAGGACACCTGCTGCGGATTCGGCGGCACTTTCTCGGTCAAAATGGCCGAAATATCCGGCGAGATGGTGAAAGAGAAAGTCCTGCATCTCATGGATGCGAAACCGGAGTATTTGATTGGTGCCGACGTCAGCTGCCTGCTGAACATTGGCGGCCGACTGCAGCGTGAAGGCCAGCCGGTCAAAGTAATGCATATTGCTGAAGTGCTGATGAGCCGCTGAGGGGAAAGAGATGTCGATAAAAACCAGCGATGTAGAGTTTAAAACGCGCATTCGCCAGCAAATTGACGATCCGATTATGCGTAAAGCCGTGGCGAACGCGCAGGGGCGCATCGGCGCGAACCGGCAAAAAATGGTCGATGAGTTAGGGCACTGGGAAGAATGGCGCGACCGTGCCAGCCAGATCCGCGACCACGTTCTGAGTAACCTCGACGCCTACCTGTATCAACTCTCCGAGAAAGTGACGGAAAACGGCGGTCAGGTGTTTTTCGCGCAGACCAAGGAAGAGGCTACCCGCTATATTTTGCAGGTCGCGAAAGCGAAAAATGCGAAGAAGGTGGTGAAGTCCAAGTCGATGGTGACCGAAGAGATCGGCGTTAACCACGTGCTGCAGGATGCCGGTATTCAGGTGATCGAAACCGATCTGGGCGAATATATTCTCCAGTTGGATCAGGATCCGCCTTCGCATGTGGTGGTCCCGGCTATCCACAAAGATCGCTATCAGATCCGTCGCGTGCTGCATGAGCAGATGGGCTATGACGGTCCGGAAACGCCGGAAGCGATGACCTTGTTCATCCGCCAGAAGATCCGCGAGGATTTCCTCAGCGCTGAAATTGGCATTACCGGCTGTAACTTCGCGGTGGCGGAGACCGGCTCGGTTTGCCTGGTCACCAACGAAGGTAACGCGCGGATGTGTACCACGTTACCGAAAACGCACATTGCGGTGATGGGCATGGAGCGCATCGCGCCGACGTTTGCCGACGTGGACGTGCTGATCACTATGCTGGCACGCAGTGCGGTGGGCGCTCGTCTGACGGGCTATAACACCTGGCTTACCGGGCCGCGCGAGGCGGATAACGTCGACGGGCCGGAAGAGTTTCACCTGGTGATTGTGGATAACGGTCGCTCGCAGGTGCTGGGTTCTGAGTTTCGCGATGTGCTGCGCTGCATCCGCTGTGGAGCCTGTATGAACACCTGCCCGGCGTATCGCCATATTGGCGGGCACGGCTACGGTTCTATTTATCCAGGGCCTATCGGGGCGGTGATCTCTCCGCTGCTCGGCGGCTATAAAGATTTTAAAGACCTGCCTTACGCCTGTTCACTGTGCACGGCCTGCGACAGCGTTTGTCCGGTACAGATCCCGCTGTCAAAACTGATCCTGCGCCATCGCCGGGTAATGGCCGAGGAAGGGATTACCCCGAAAGCGGAACGTCGGGCGATCAAAATGTTCGCTTATGCCAACAGCCATCCAGGGTTGTGGAAGGTCGGCATGATGGCCGGTGCCCACGCGGCGAGCTGGTTTATCAATGGCGGTAAAACGCCGCTCAAGGTTGGCGCGATTGGCGACTGGATGAAAGCGCGCGATCTTCCTGATGCTGACGGAGAGAGTTTCCGTAGCTGGTTTAAGAAACATCAGGCGCAGGAGAAAAAGAATGGATAACCGTACCGCGTTTTTAAACACCGTTGCCCAGGCGCTGGGCCGTCCGCTGCGGCGGGAACCGCAGGCCGAAGCCGCGCCGGTGAACAACTATGCGAACGAGCGGCTGACCGAACTCAGCCCGCAGCAGCGCTGCGATGCGTTTGTGCAGTTTGCCAGCGAGGTGATGCTGGCGCAGTGCGAACTGACCCATGAGGCGCAGGCCCCTGAGGCGGCGTTACGTCTGTGCCAACAGCTGGGGCAGCAGCCGGTGGTGGTTAGCGGCGACAGTCGGCTGGCAGAACTGGGGATAACCGATCGTTTGCAGCGAGAGTGTAATGCTGTGGTCTGGGATCCGGTGCGTGGAGCCGAGAATATTGTTCAGGCCGAGCAGGCGAAAGTTGGCGTGGTGTATGCCGAGTATGGCCTGACGGAGTCCGGGGGCGTGGTGCTGTTTTCCGCTCCGGAGCGCGGGCGTTCAATCAGCCTGTTGCCCGAGTCCTCTATTTTCGTGCTGCGTAAAAGCAGCATCCTGCCGCGTGTGGCGCAACTGGCGCAGGTTCTGCATCAGAAAGCGCAGGCCGGTGAGCGTATGCCGTCGTGCATTAACATCATCAGCGGGCCCAGCTCAACGGCGGATATTGAGCTTATCAAAGTGGTCGGGGTGCATGGTCCGGTGAAGGCGGTGTATCTGATTATTGAAGATTGTTGAGATTCGTGAATAAGACCGCTCTGGCGTTGTAGCCCAGAGCGGGATGACATTCCGCACTCTGCGGACTCTCCTTTCGCAAGGGATCGCCTGAAAATGGCGTCCTGGTCCGCGCTTTCCTCTGCGGTTTAACGTCCCTGCACCTGTTTTTTCTGCTGATAAAATCGGTGTACAACATTGTTTCCAGTCACCGCAAGTGGCGATTTTTACGCCGTTACGTGGCTGGTAAAATTGATCTAAATCAATTTAAATCGACTTATTTTTAAAAGCGAAAGAATGCAATGTTTACTAAAATTTTACCTTTCCGTGCTTATTTTTCGACAACGCAGGCGACAACGCAGTGAGAATCAACGCGATTTACGCAGCGGATAGCACCGAAAATCAACGCAAAAAGGCATATAAAAACAGGGGTTTTAGGTAAAAGTAGACATTAAACACGTTATGTAACCTATTGGCTGGAATGATGTTTTGATGGCACATTGTTAGCCACGCGGTAGACGTCTTTTTTTTAATCTAATGAGTCACAATGAATGTGCGTAAAGTAAAAATTACACATTATTCTACAATCAAGTTATCTTTCATTTGAAATAGCGTTCCACTTTTAAGTGATTTATTAACAGTTTCATTACTATTGTGCATTTTTTTTGCCGTTGACATGTTTTTACACTGGATGCATATTTCATCGCCATAAGCGTATTATTGCGTTCAGGAGATGACAATGCCTTCTCGAGATTATCCCGATAGTCGAAAAGCCAGAGGTACCCGCTCGAAAGATATGGTTCTTTTAAGTGCGCGTGTCGATACCTCTTTGTGGGAATACGTTCGCACGCTGGCATTTGAAACACGAAAAAGCAAACAAGATATTATTGCTGAAGCATTAATGCTACATCGCTCTATTAATGAGAGTGACTCTCAGTAATACATGCTATCACGCTCTGCCTGGGTTTTATTTATATTCCCAATAATGATATATGCCTTGCTACGTCCTTAATAATTTTACTGGTGTGTTATTTGTTTTCCCCTTGTTCAATAGGGGGCTTTTTTATGTTGGCGCGCCGCCCGCATAACAAAGTTGATAGCAAAATTCACAATTAAAAGTGAGTAAAAAATGAAAAAGACAGCAATGGCATTAGCCGTGATGGCATTAGGGGTAACGTCCGTTCATGCAGCGGAAATTTATAACAAAGATGGCAATAAACTGGATTTGTACGGCAAAGTTAAAGCCGTACATACCTGGACTGACGGCACCGACGCCGACGGTACTTATGCGCGTCTGGGTTTTCGTGGTGAGACACAAATTAACGATCAGCTGACCGGTTATGGCCACTTTGAAAGTCAGTTTGATGCCGCTGGAGCAGAAGGTTCTCAGGATGGTATTAAAACACGTCTCGCGTTTGCTGGCCTGGATTACGGTCACGACGTTAGCTTTGACTACGGTCGTAACTACGGTGTCGCTTATGACGTGGGATCTTACACTGACGTTCTTTCAGAGTTCGGCGGTGATTCCTATGAAAATACTGACCGCTTCCTTACTACACGCACTTCTGGCGTTGCAACACTCCGTACCAAAAATCTGTTTGGTGCCGTTGATGGTGTAAACCTGGCGGCGCAATACCAGGGTCAGGATGATACCGATGCGGACCCGGCTAAACAGCACGGCAATGGCTATGGCTTCTCTCTGGGTTATGACAACATCGCGGACTCTGGCGTGTCTGCCATCGCGGCTTACTCTACCAGCGCGGTAACTGCTGAGCAGAAACAGCAGGGCTGGGAAGGTGATAACGCTGAATTCTGGGGTGCGGGCCTGAAGTATGATGCCAATGCTGTCTATGTGGCGACGATGTACGGTGAATCCCACAACCTGATCCAGAATGCCAACAAAGCGCAGCACTTTGAAGCGATGGCGGCCTATGTGTTTGATTTTGGTCTGCGTCCGAACGTGGCTTACGTCCACTCACGTGACACTGACAACACTGACCTGACCGAGTACGTGGCGCTGGGTACCGATTACTACTTCAACAAAAACATCGTGGCCGATGTGGGTTACAAGTTTAACCTGCTCAATGGCCAGGACGGTGACAACGAAGTTGTTGCTGGCCTGACCTACCAGTTCTAAGTTTTTGTTATGTCATGAAAAAGGCGTCTCTAGTCAGACGCCTTTTTTACATTGCTTTTCCTGTCAGACTGGCTGCTGTGGGTTGCCACGCACTTCGCTAAATAACCACTTCCAGATCCCCACTTTTACCCATGCCACCACGCAGAAAATGAGATAAAAAAGTGGTTTATGCGTAATCGAAACGCGCATTACTTCCATCAGATCTACATGTAAATTTCCGGCGATGGCCATATTAATGACGAATATAGAGGCAATGGTACTGGCCAGCAAAATAAGAATCGCTTTGATGGTGCCTATCTCTGGCCACTTTCCGGCAGCCCACTGCCAGAGAAAAATCGTGGTGAGTACAAATATAATAAACAGCCCTGCGGCCCCGAAAAAGCCGAAGTCTTTATAATCCTTCATGGTGCTAAATAAGCTGATGATAATAATTAACCCAAGTATGATTTTTTTAAACCACGACATGTACTGTTCCTGAATATGCTGTTGATGTTGTATGGATATGTCCATTTTTACTCATTTTATGTTTATTTTACAAATGAGTTAAGACGGATTATAAAGTGTCTGGGAAATGAATTATTGGTTATTTGTGGATTATGAAATGTTGACATTTAATTACGGAGTAATCCGAATTTAATATTTTTTAGAGGGGGTGCTTATACTTCTTTAGGTGTAAGAGAGCGCTGTTTATAGCATTGTACTGCACTAATCAGTGCAGCAAAAAATAGCGCCGCAGCACCACATAGCGTAGCGTTGATAATGGCGACAGCACCGCTTCCCAGCAGGCTGGTTAATAGCGGCCCGAGAATTTGCCCAATGCCGTACGTCAGCGTCACCAGTCCCAATAGGTTAATGTTTCGCGGCACGCTGAGTTGGCGGGCGAGCGGCATCACCAGTGAGGTGGTTCCCATAAAGGTTGCGCCAAAACCGATACTGCTGAGAACCAGCAGGAACAACGAGTCGCTGGCAAGTGTTAACACCACACAGGCGCTTTGGGTCAGCAGATTGGCTGTCAGGCATTGCAGGACTCCCCAACGTTTCGCCGCCCATAGCCAGCTGAAACACCCCGGAATGATTGCGATGCCAACCAGCGACCACAGGTGTACGGTCAGCAGTGGCGAACCGGCATTTTTCGCCATCAGCGGCAGGTAAGTGGCGACAATGATGTAGCCAAAACCGGCCAGCCCGTAAAGCAACGCCAGCAGCCACCATGACATCGGTTGATGCGCGGATTTTGCCAGTGGTACGGCGGGCAGCACGCGGTCACGAGAGGGGAGCAGCACGACCAGCAGCAGAAGGAGTAAGCCAGAAAGGACTCCGGCACCCAGCCACAGCGTGTGCGATGACAGCGCAAAGCGTAAACCAGCGATGACATACTCATTACCGAGAAAAATGCCGGTCCCGACACCGGAGAACAGGGCCGCAATCACAAACGGATGACGGGTATGCTGCAGAACCACCATCGAACCAAAGATCATCATACCGGCACTGGCGACACCTGCCAGAAAGCGGATCGCCATCATCAGTGCGGGCTGAGTAAAAAACGCCATCGCCAGGATAAGTCCGGTGGTCGCGAGCGCAGAGGCTAATAGCATCGGACGAAGGCGTGAGGGCTGGTGGAACAAGGCGAAGGAAAACAGCAGGCTGCCTGCCAGATACCCGGCGTAGTTGGCGCTGGCAATCCACGAGAGTTGGCTAAAGGTAAACTGACCTTCAGTCAACAGCACCGGCAGCATTGGCGTATACAGAAAGCGGCCAATCCCCATGCCCAGCGTCAAGACCAGCAGGCCAAACAGCGCGATGCGGATGGAATGATGATTTGAACCAGGACTTCCCTGCGGCATGCAGACGCTCACTTCACGCTGTTATGTGGATATTTGTTATATTACATATGCAAATGATAATTTAAAGTTAAATGATGCAGGTTTTACCGTCAGAGGATTTTCTTCAGGTCCATTTCTTCCTGGATCCGTTCGCTGTAGGCGATATGGGTGCGGATCGCCTCTTCAATACCGGCGTTGTAAAACGCAGGTCCCAGTTTTTCGATAATAAAATCAATAAAGAACTCGGCATCGAACTGCTCAAGGTCGAGATCGAAGTGGTCGCTGCAATACGTTTCCAGTTCGTTGCGCAGGCGATCGCGCTCCGCGGATGACAGGGTGATTTCAGCCATTTTTTCTCCTTAAAAATTCGGCAGCGTGAGCAGAGACGGTAGTTGCGACAACAGATATAACACCAGCCCGATAGAACCGCCAACCAGCGTGCCGTTGACGCGAATAAACTGCAAATCTTTGCCGATGTTGAGCTCAATTTGTTGCGACATTTCCCGTGCATCCCAGCTTTTGACCGTGTCGCTGATGTGGCGCGTCAGGAAGGTAGCGAACTCCGGAGCGACTTTTTTCGCAGCCTGCTCCAGGTGTTCATTCAGCGACGCACGCAGGGCACCATCGGCAACCAGCGTTTCGCCAAACCACTGTCCGGCGCTGGCAATGCGTTGTTTCACGCGAGAATCATCGGCGTTAATGTCGGTTTTCACCCACTGACGCAGATCCGCCCACAATTCGCCGAGATAGCGGTTAAAGGCTTCGTCCTCTTTCAGGTAGCTTTTGAGGCTTTCTGCACGTGCGGCCATGTCAGGATCGTGTTTGAGCTTATCGATCAGGTTCAACGTGGCGCGATCGAAGGCGTGGCGGATCTGATGCGCCCGATCGTGACTGATGTCATCCAGCAGGGAGTTGACCGCATCAGAGACCAGCTCGGCGCTGTGTTCACCGAGCCATTCGGTTGGCAGGATCTTCGCTTTGAGCGGATGTTCGGTCTCCAGCCAGCGCACAATCTGCTGGGCGATAAACGCCCGCGAACTGTCGCGCTGTAGCAGGGCGATCAGCTGCGTAATCAGCGTGTCGAGCAGCACCTGGTGGCGGTTGTTTTTGGTCATGCTTTCCAGCATTAATGCGCTAGTGCCGGAGAGATCGACCTTGTCGATAGCCTTATGCACCGCGCGTTTGATCAGCCGCTGGATGCGGGCGTCGTCGGTCAGTTCGAGAAATCCGCTCATGATCTGCAGCAGATGCTGGCCGATGCGCCGGGCATTCTCTGGTTGGCTGAACCAGTTGCCAATGAGCAGCGCCGGTTCATGGCGGCGAATCAGCGCCACCAGTGACTGGGTGTCGAGGAATTTTTCCTGCACGAACTGACCCAGGTTTTCGCCGATGCGGTCTTTATTACGCGGGATAATCGCCGTATGGCGCGAGATAAACGGGATCGGTACCCGGCGAAAAAGCGCGACCACGGCGAACCAGTCCGCCAGCGCGCCTACCATCGCCGCTTCGGCAATCGCTTTGATCCCTAGCACCCAGAAGTTGGGTGGCAGAAACAACGTGATGACGAAGGTCGCGGCAGCAATCAGCAGCAGAGAGAGCGCCAGTCGCTTGGCGCGTTTGAGTTCAGCAATTTTATTCATAGACTTAAGGATAGAGCCAGACGGGGGGAACGTGCAAAAATTGTGGCACGCCTCCCATTTTTAGACTGAATGATCTTATCCTGGGATCCAGTTGTCCCACGCGGGTAACGGACCGAGTTCCGCCACCAGAAAATCGATAAACGATCGTACCTTCGGATTACTGTACTTGCTGGGAAAATACAGCGCATACAGGGCGTGGGTTTCACAGGTGATGGTGCCGTCGAGCATCAGCGGCGTGACCTCTTCTTTTTGAATATGATCGCCAATCAGATAGGTGGGTAAATACGCCACGCCCTGATCTTCTAACACCGACTTCAATAACACCAGGCTGCTGTTGGCCTGGATCGGCATATGGAGCTTCAATTGGTGCAAACGATCCTGCTCGTCTGCCACTTTAAGCACTGGCGTGAGGCCGGGGTAAACCAGGCAATCATGATTCACCAAGTCGCTGCGACGCTGGGGCATCCCTTTTTTTGCGAGGTATCCCGGCGACGCGCAGTACGCCCAGCGGATAGGGACCAGTTTACGCATGGCGTAATTCTGCGGCGGCGCGGTGGAGATGCGCAGGGCGATGTCGAAATCGGTTTCGTTCAGATTGACGAAGTTATCGTTGAGATCGATGTACAGATTCACATCCGGGAACTGGGTGCGATATTTATCCACCAGGTTTACCAGTCGCGAATAACCAAAGGCAATGGAACAGGTGATGCGTAATTCGCCCTGCGGGCTGTGGTAATAACCGGAGGTAGTATTCAGCGTTTCATCAAACTCTGTCAGTAGCTTATTGGCGCGGTTAAATAAATATTGCCCGGCATCGGTCAGGGTAATACTGCGGGTGGTGCGTTTAATTAACGTTGTCCCCAGCGTGTCTTCCATTGCCGTCAGGCTTTTGCTTACCGCGGAAGGCGAGACGTTGAGCTGCGCGGCGGCCTCCGATAACCCTCCGCAGTCAACGATTTTGACGAAAAATTCCAAATGCTTGAGTGAAATCGGCGTACCCATAATTTCCTTTAATTCACAAGTGATTTGCAAAAACGGTACGAATAGGCCGTTACATTCGCATTTTAAACATGCAACTATTGAATCACAGGAAACAACTCGCTGGCAAAATGAAAAAATAACAGGTTAAGTGAGTTGCATCACAAAATATAAGGAGGCAGGCCTGAAACGCATCAAGTTGTGAATGTAGTCTCATTAAAAATTATATAATTTAAAAGGTACCCATTATGTGGTCACGACTCGAACCCTACAGATCGTCGATTATTTTATTATTTGCTCTGGTTATTGGCGGCTTATTAGGTATTTATGCCCCGACGTTTGCCAGCACACTCCAGCCAGTCGGTCAGATATTCTTAAACCTGTTATTTATGATCATCGTGCCGCTGGTGGGGATCAGCGTCATGTCTTCTATCGCCAGTATGACCGACCTGAAAAGGCTGGGACGCATTATGGCGATTATCTTTATTGTTTCGATCGCGATGGCCTTTATTCCGGCTGCCGGGATTGTGGCGCTGGCGCTATGGTACAACCCGGCGCAGGGCGTCACTATCGATCTCTCGCAGTCCGTGCAGGCGGGCAGTGGCAAGATGGATTTTGTCAGCATGATCACCACCAATGATTTTATCGGACTGTTTTCGAAGTCCAATATTCTGGCGCTGATCGTCATGGCGATCATTGCCGGTGTGGCGATTGGGCAATCAGATCAGGCGGGGAAACGCATTGCGTCACTGCTGGAAGATGCCAATACCGTGATCATGAAGATCGTCTCTATCATTATGAAAGTGGCGCCGATTGGTCTTGGTTGCTATTTCGCTGCGACCATGGCCAGCCAGGATTCCGCGCTGCTGTTAACCTTTGCCCGCGCCATTGGCCTGTTTATGGTCGCCACGCTGGTCTACTTTGTTTTCGGCTCAATTCTCTATTCGTATATTGGTGGCGGTGTTCCGGCGGTCAGAGCCTTCTGGCGTAATGCGATTGAACCTTCCGCCACCGCGCTGGGAACCTGTTCTTCACTGGGCACGTTACCTGTCACGCTGCGCGCCGGTAAGGCGATGGGGATTAACCCGGAAATCGTCGATGTCTCTATTCCGTTATTGGTTAACCTGAATAAAGGCGGTGTGGCGATGATTGCCGCGCTGAAAATTGTCTTTATCTATTCCGTGCTCGGCATGCCGTTCACCACCGAGACCTTCTTCCTGACCATGCTGATTGCCGTGCTCTCGGCCATTATCGTCGGCGGCGTACCGGGCGGCGCGTTTCTGGGTGAGATCTTTATTGTCACCACGCTCGGGTTGCCGATGGAAGCGATCCCGATGCTGGTGGTGCTGGGTACGATTACCGATGCGCCCGCCACGCTTATCAACGTGATCCATGATTTGAACGCGGCACAAATTGTTGAGCGGTTTGCTGGAAAAAAGCAGAACGACGCTGAAATCAACGCGACCGCCGCTGCGGTATAGGTTTGCACACGGATTAAGAAACAGGAGATGTTATGAAAGACGCAATGAAGATTGAAACCCAACTGGTCGTCGCCGGACGTGACAAACGTTACACCCAGGGGGCGGTGAATCCGGTTATCCAACGCGCTTCTTCGCTGGTGTTTGATACCGTGAAGGATAAAAAATTCGCTACCGCCAATCGCGCTAACGGGGAACTGTTTTATGGTCGTCGCGGTACGTATACCCACTTCGCTTTTCAGAAGGCGATGAGCGATCTGGAAGGCGGTGCGGGCTGTGCGCTGTACCCGTGCGGGGCCGCGGCGGTTACCAACGCGATTCTGGCGTTTGTACAAAGCGGCGATCATATCCTGATGACCGGCGCGGCCTATGAGCCAACCCAGGATTTCTGTAATAAGATCCTGAGTAAATTCAACGTGGAAACCACCTATTACGATCCGCTGATTGGCGCAGGTATCGTCGATTTTCTGCGCCCTGAGACGAAAGTGGTGTTTCTGGAATCGCCCAGTTCAATCACCATGGAAGTCCAGGATGTGCCGGGAATGGTGAAGGCGATCCGCGCAGTGAACCCTGACATCGTCATCATGATCGACAACACCTGGGCGGCGGGCGTACTGTTTAAGGCGCTGGATTTCGGCGTGGATATTTCCATTCAGGCGGGGACGAAATACACCATTGGCCACTCGGACGGCATGCTGGGCACGGCGGTGTCCAACGCCCGCTGCTGGGATCGTCTGCGTGAGAACTCGTATCTGATGGGGCAAACGCTGGATGCCGACACGGCGTATAACGGCAGCCGCGGACTGCGTACGCTGGCGGTACGTCTGAAACAGCATCAGGAAAGCAGTATCCATATTGCCCGCTGGCTGTCGGCAAGACCGGAGGTGGCGCGGGTGAACCATCCGGCGTTACCGGAGTGTCCGGGCCATGAGTATTTTCAGCGCGACTTTGCCGGTAGCTCGGGCCTGTTCTCGTTTATCCTGAAAAAGCGCCTGACTGATGAACAGATGGCGAATTTCCTCGATAACTTCTCGCTGTTCCATATGGCCTATTCGTGGGGCGGATTCGAGTCGCTGATTCTGGCTAATCAGCCGGAGGAGCTGAACAGCATTCGCCCGGCCGGGGATGTCGACTTCAGCGGCACGTTGGTCAGGGTGCATATTGGCCTGGAAGATGTCGGTGATTTGATTGCCGATCTGGACGCCGGGTTCGCGCGTATCGCGTAATGTGATGTGATAAATGCCGGATGCGGTGCCAGCACCTTATCCGGCCTACCACGATGGCGTAGGGCGAATAAGCATGGCAGGTTAGTTTTCCGTGGCTAACGTCGTGGCCTCGTGCTGACGTACCCGCTTCAACAATCCGGCGAGCGTGAATATCACGACAATACCTGCGACAACCGCCAACAGGTGAAACGAAATCCTGCCGCCGTTAAACCACAGCCAGCGCCCGATCTCGACAGAAACCGCCATTACCGTCAGGATCACCATATTCAGCGATGCGGAGACCGTGCCCTTCGGCAGGTTGTTGGAAAACAGCGTAAAACGGAACAGCGTCGGGAAAATCATCCCGATACCAAAGGCATACAGACTGGTGCCCAGCACCGACCACAGCCAGACGTGTGGCCAGAGTAAATTGCCGCCAATCAGTATCGCCAGCCCGCTCAATTGGACAGGTGCCGCCCGCCAGATAAAGCGCGGCCTTGTCGGGTCCTTCACAAATCGCACCACCACCATATTGGCGACGATAACCGCTCCAAATACCGGAGCCTGCGCCCAGGCAAACTGCGAGGTGGTCATGCCGCCCGCGTCGATCAGGATCACCGGCGATACCGCCACCCAGCTCATCATCGGGATGTAGCTCAGCGACAGCGTGGCGGCCCCAAACAGGAACACCCGGTTGCGAAATACATCGCGAAAATCCCGCAGTACGCCGCGTGCGCTGAACGGCACCGTGCCGCGCTGCACCGTTTCTGGCATCGCCAACAGCAGGCCAATAAAGGCGACCAGGCCCATCGCGGCAATGATGGCAAACAGAACCTTCCAGTGGACAAAGTGCATCAGCGCCGCCCCGGAGAGCGGGCCAATTACCGGTGCCACCAGCACAATGGAGGTGATGATGGCCATCAGCTTGATGGCCTTTGTCTGGCCAAATGCCTCCTGCACCGTGACGTAGCCGACGGTGGCGATAAAGCAGATGCTGGTGCCCTGCACAACGCGAGCAATCAGAAACTGCGTCATTGAGGTGGTGAACAGTGTAGCCGCGCAGGCAAGGGTGAAGATGAGCGCGCCGGTAATTAGCACCGGTCGGCGACCAATTCGATCGGAAAGCGGACCTAACAACCACTGTAGCGCCATCCCACCCGCCAGATACAGGCTAACCGCAGCCGGTGCCAGGCTGATATCGGCGTTGAAATCCCGCACGACATTAATGATGCCGGGTTGGATCAGGTCCGTTGACAGGTAGGCGGCGAAGTCGTACAGAATCAGCGCGATGGGGAAAAAAAGCGTCGTGGCGCGTTGCGAGAAAAACGCGAAAATCCGTTGCATAAAACAGCTCCTTGTCGGGAGAAAACCCTCAACGGGAATAGCGAGATCGCACCTCGGGTGGCGTCAGTTGAATGGAAAATAGACATCCGCAGTGTAATGCGAATGGGCGCGTAAGCAAACGCGTTTTTGCGGGGAGTGTTCTGAGAAAATGTCTGCCTTGCAGAGGGCGGTATTTACTGTGGATAGTGCCTCGCAGACATAAAACGTGTTGAATGAGAGTCATAAATTTAGCCGTTATAGTCGCGCCATCTTTTTCCTCGGACGATGGATCTCCATGAAAAAAACACCGACCTCAACCCCGCATGATGCGGTCTTTAAAACATTTTTACGTCATCCGGAGACTGCCCGGGATTTTCTACAGATTCATCTCCCTGATGCGTTACGCGAAATATGTGACCTGCAGACACTAAAGCTCGAGTCTGACAGTTTTATTGAGGGGGATTTACGCGCGTATTACTCCGATGTGCTGTGGTCGCTGAAAACGACGGAAGGGGATGGATATATTTACGTAGTGATTGAACATCAGAGTACACCGGATGCGCATATGGCGTTCAGGTTGATGCGCTATGCGATAGCGGCCATGCAAAAACATTTAGATGCCGGACACCCGCAATTACCGCTGGTGGTGCCGATGCTGTTTTATCACGGCGCTAAAAGTCCGTATCCCTGGTCACTGTGCTGGCTGGATGAATTTGCCAATCCAACATTGGCTCGTCGGCTTTATGCCGCAGCGTTTCCGCTGGTCGATATTACAGTTATTCCGGACGATGAGATTGTGCAGCATCGCCGTATGGCGCTGCTGGAATTAATACAAAAACATATCCGTCAGCGCGATCTTATGGGATTGGTCGAGAACATTGTTTCTCTGTTAGTTACCGGGTCCACTAATGACAGCCAGCTCAAGACGCTGTTTAATTATATTTTGCGAACCGGTGATGCACCTCGCTTCAATACGTTTATCAGTGCGATTGCCGAACGTTCACCGCAGCATAAGGAGCATTTGATGACGATCGCGGACAGATTGCATGAGGCGGGATTTAAAAAAGGGTGGCAGGAAGGCAAACAGGAAGGTAAACAGGAAGGGCTGATGGAGGGGCGGCGTGATGAAGCATTGCGTATTGCCCGCACCATGTTGACCGACGGTATCGATATCAACACGATACAAAAAATTACCCGACTGTCCGCTGAGGATATCCAGGGTTTAAGCCATTAGATAGAGGCGAAGCCGGGTGTGCCGATTTACTCTATCGCCACCATCACCGCCTCTCCGAGTTTCTGCATCACTTCCCGGTGCTTTTCGTCTGGTGGCAGTGCGCAGTTGATACGTACGCAGTTGCGATACTTTCCTGACGCCGAGAACAGCGAACCTGGCGCGACCTGGATTTTCAGGCGGCAGAGCTGTTTGGCGACGCAGACCATGTCGACCAGTGGTGGCAATTCGACCCACAGCATAAAGCCGCCTTTTGGTCGGGTGACGCAGATCCCGCAGGGGAAGTATTCCCGTACCCAGCAGGTGTAGATTTCCATATTGCGTTGGTAAATCTGGCGCATGCGCCGGACATGGCGATGATAATGACCCTCGCGCACAAAGGTTGCCGCCGCCAGCTGCGTGGCGGGAACGCTGGTGCCGATGACGGCGTATTTCATGTGCAGCAGTTTGTCATAATAGCGACCCGGAACCACCCAACCCACGCGCAGACCCGGCGCCACGGATTTGGTAAATGAGCTGCACAGCAGCACTCGACCGTCGCTATCCCAGGAGTGGATCGTGCGCGGGCGCGGATACTCTGTAGCCAGTTCGCCATACACATCATCTTCGAAAATCACAATGTCGTGACGCTGGGCGAGGGTGAGTACCGCCCGCTTGCGGGCATCCGGCATAATAAATCCGAGGGGATTATTGCAGTTGGGAACCAGCAGCACCCCTTTAATCGGCCACTGATCCAGCGCCAGCTCCAGGGCTTCAATACTGATCCCGGTATCCGGATCGGTCGGGATCTCAATCACTTTGATGCCAAGACCGCGTAGCAGTTGCATGGTGCCGTAATAGGCGGGGGATTCCACGGCGACGATATCGCCGCGCTGGCAGACCGTCAGCAGCGCCAGCGACATTCCGCTCTGGCTGCCGCTGGTGATTACGATATCGTCCGCACTGACCACCGAACCGCCGTCCAGCATCAGCCGGGCTATCTGTTGGCGCAGTTCCCGACAGCCGGGCAGCTCGTCGTAACCCAGCACCGCGCGCAGATTATGCTGCGCCACGCGGCTTAACTCGCGCCACAGCGGTTTTAGGCTGGGTTGATTAATATCGGGAACGCCGCTGCTGAAAGGGACGATTGATGTGTCTGCGTGACCTGCCAGCATGTCCAGCACCTGATCCCACTGGGTTATCTCCACCGGACGCTGTACCGGACGCGACATTGGCGGCACCGGCGGCTGTGCTTTACGCGGGGCGACAAAATAGCCGGAGCGCGGCTGCGGGGTGATCAGCTGTCGCTGTTCCAGCATCTGATATGCCTGCTGTACGGTGCTGATGCTGACCCCATGTTCCTGACTCAGGCTACGCACCGACGGCAGCTTTTCGCCATGGCGATACAACCCCTGCTCAATGCGTTCGGCCAGCAGACTGGCCAGATATTGGTAACGCGTCATGCTGTATCCCTCATGGGTACCATACAGATCAAAAAACCAGTACAGACTGGCGTGAAAAAGGCGATGCAGGATCCTTTTTAACCAATCTGTATGTTAAATAAAAGTACTTTGTGAATCTGTATTGTATCCCCCTGGATCCGCGAAGATAACGTCTCAGATAAGACGGGGAGGCGGGTATGGAATTTCATGAGAACAGAGCAAAGCAGCCATTTATTGGTTTGGTGCAGGTCTGGAGGGCGATTAAACGCTGGCATCTGCGGGCGCAAACGCGGCGCGTATTGCAACAGATGAGCGATGAGCGGCTAAAGGATGTCGGGCTGCGACGCGATCAGGTGGAGTAATTGTTCTTTCATCGACAGAGGCTGTCAGTGCCGGATGGCGGCGTAACCGCCTTATCCGGCCTACAAAATTTAATCCCTGATCGTCAAGTTGTGAAGCTATTTCCAACAATCCAGGTATAATCGTAAGATAATTGTAGATACATTTTTGTATATACAATTAGGGATAAAATACATGCCAATGGAGTTTGAGTGGGATGCAAACAAGGCACAAAGTAACCACCGTAAACATGGTGTTCGCTTTGAGGACGCGGTACTCGTTTTCGACGATCCCCGGCATTTGTCCAGACAGGATCGTTATGAGAACGGTGAGTACCGGTGGCAGACCATCGGTCTTGTTCATGGCATTGTGGTTATTCTTGTTGCCCATAGCGTTAGGTTTGAAAGTGGCTTTGAAGTCATTCGTATCATCAGTGCCAGAAAGGCAGATCGTAAAGAGAGGAATCGTTATGAGCATGATTAAACATAAACGTGGCAGCGCATCCGCGCTGAGTGCTCAGCATGAGGCGGAACTGAAGGCGCTGGCGAATAAACCGGATGATGATATTGATTACAGCGACATTCCGGTGACCGAGGATGAGCAGTGGTCAGAGGCTAATCGCGGTACGTTTTTCCGTCCGTTGAAAACTCAGGCATCGGTGCGCATTGATGCCGATGTGATGGAGTGGTTAAAGCGTCCCGGGAAGGGTTACCAGACGCGGCTAAATGCTATTTTGCGCGAGGCTATGCTGAGAGAGCAAAACAAGAAATAGCCCTATACCGAGGTTGTGAGTGCCGGATGGCGGCTGCGCCTTATCCGGTCTACGGGAGAAGGCTTTGTAGGCCCGGTAAGCGTAGCGCCACCGGGCAATTCAGCAGGGGATTACTTCTTCAACCCCGCAAACGCCGCCCGAATCTCATCTTCCGGCAAATTAATGCCGATAAACACAAGCGTGCTGTGCGGCTGTTCGTCGCCCCACGGGCGGTCCCAGTCGGCGCTGTACAGACGCTGGACGCCCTGGAACAGCAGGCGGTTGGGTTCGCCTTCGATCCACAACATGCCTTTGTAACGCAATAGTTTCTCGGCAGATTCCAGCAGCAGGTTTTCCATCACCCTGGATACGTCGCTGATATTCACCGGGTAATCAAGTTCGACGACGATCGAGGAGATATCGTTTTGTTTGTCGGCGATAAAGTGGAAACGCGGTTTGGCGCTGACCACGTTCTCTTCCAGCATAAAACCGTTGGTGTCGAACAGCTGCGCGAGGTCGATGTCGCCATGAGTGACGGTATACACCGGCGCGCGGGCGTTGATGCGCGCCAGGCGCTCACGCAGTTTCTCGCTTTCACCTGCTACGTCGGTTTTGGTCAGCAGGATGCGGTCGGCGTAGCCAACCTGCGACTGGGCGATGGTGAACTGGTTCATCTGTTCGTCGGCGTGCACCGCGTCAACCAGCGCGATCACGCCGTCCAGCAGGTAGCGTTCGCAAATCACTTCATGGGAGAAAAAGGTCTGAATAATCGGGCCGGGATCGGCCATGCCGGTGCACTCAATCACCAGACGGTCAAAATCGATCGCACCCTTGTCGAGGTTGTCGAGCAGGTCTAACAAGGCGTCTTCCAGTTCACTGGAACGGGTGCAGCAGATGCAGCCGTTGGTCAGGGTTTTGATCTGCGTGGCGCGGTCGCCAATTAGCTGATCGTCCACCGAGACTTCGCCGAATTCGTTTTCGATAACGGCAATTTTGTAACCGTGCTGCTCGTTGAGAATATGGCGCAGCAGGGTGGTTTTACCCGCGCCGAGAAAACCGGTGAGTAGGGTGACTGCAATCGGGGTCATTCATTTCTCCTTCTAACAGCAACTGCTTCCGCCGCTACCGTAGCGGGCTTCCTGGCGCTCGCGGAAGAATTCTTCGTAGGTCATGTACGGCTTATCGGGATGGTTGGTCTTCATATGCTCGACGTAGTTGTCGTAGTCCGGAATACCAATCAGCATTTTTGCCGCCTGACCGAGATACTTTTTTGCCTGACCTAAAGTACCAAACATTCTGCCGTCCTGTTAATGAATAAAGCCGGATGGCGGCTTGCGCCTTATCCGGCCTACGTTAACTGCATTCTGTAGGCCGGGATCGCTGCGCGCCTCCCGGCATCAGGTTAGTGGTGTGAAGAGGTCTTCACGCCGCCTTCCGGCACCGGTACATACGGCGTCTCTTTATCAGAGCGGCCGTTGATGGCGCGGGCTTTCTGCCAGGTACGGAACCCGTAGAAAATGATGCTGTACACCACCACCAGGAACAGAATACTCAGGCCGGCGTTGGTGTAGTTGTTGATGACGATATGGTTCATGTTGGCAATTTGCTGCGCGGTCAGTTCACCGCCGTTAGCAATCTTCTCTTTGTACTGACTTGCCATGAAGAAGAAGCCTTCCATCTGTGGGTTGGTGCTGAACAGTTTCAGACCCAGCGCCCAGGTGGTGCAGATCAGCAGCCATACTGCCGGAACCACGGTAACCCAGATGTATTTGGTGCGCTGCATTTTAACCAGTACCACGGTGCCGAGAACCAGCGCCACGGCGGCCAGCATCTGGTTAGAGATACCGAACAGCGGCCACAGGCTCTTCACGCCGCCCAGCGGGTCAACCACGCCTTGATACAGCAGGTAGCCCCACAGGCCTACGCAACCCGCAGTACCCACAACACCGGCAACCAGAGAGTCGGTTTTCTTCAGGAACGGGACGAAGTTACCCAGCAAATCTTGCAGCATAAAGCGGCCAGAACGGGTACCGGCATCCAGTGCGGTCAGGATGAACAGCGCTTCAAACAGAATACCGAAGTGGTACCAGAAGCCCATGTCAGCCATCGGCAGCACTTTGTGGAACACGTGCGCGATACCGACAGCCAGCGTCGGTGCGCCACCGGCGCGGTTCAGAACGGACGGTTCACCGATGTCTTTCGCGGTTTGCAGGATCTGCTCAGGCGAAATCACGAAGCCCCAGGAGCTGACGGTTGCCGCTGCCTGCGCGGTCACGTCTTTCAACTGCGCCATAATCAGCGGCGCGTTCTCGCCACCCATTTCATGCAGGTTTGGCATGGTGATGCCAAGGCCCGCAGGCGGGGTGTTCATCGCGAAGTACAGACCCGGTTCGATGATGGAGGCGGCAACCAGCGCCATAATTGCGACGAAGGATTCCATCAGCATTGCGCCATAACCAATGAAACGCGCATCGGTTTCACAGGCCAGCAGTTTCGGTGTGGTACCGGAGGCGATCAGCGCGTGGAAGCCAGACACCGCGCCACAGGCGATGGTGATGAACAGGAACGGGAACAGTGCCCCTTTCCACAGCGGACCGGTACCGTCAACGTACTGGGTCATCGCCGGCATTTTCAGCTCTGGGTTCAGGATAACGATACCGACAGCCAGACCAACAATAACGCCGATTTTCAGGAAGGTGGCCAGATAGTCGCGCGGGGCGAGGATCAGCCATACCGGCAGCAGCGCAGAGATAAACGCGTAGCCGATAAGCGTAAAGGTAATGGTGGTGTCTTTAAAGGTCAGTGCCGGGCCCCAGTACGGGTCGTGGGCAATCACGCCGCCGAAGTAAATGGAGGCAACCAATAGAACAATACCAATCACCGACACTTCGCCCACACGTCCCGGGCGCAGGAAGCGCATGTAGATCCCCATGAACAGCGCGATCGGTACGGTTGAGCAGACGGTGAACACACCCCACGGGCTTTCCGCCAGCGCTTTCACCACGATCAGCGCCAGCACTGCCAGGATGATGATCATGATTAAGAAGCAGCCGAACAGCGCGATGGTTCCCGGTACCGGGCCCATCTCTTCTTTGATCATCTCACCGAGAGACGCGCCGTTACGACGAGAAGAGATAAACAGCACCATGAAGTCCTGCACTGCACCGGCCAGCACTACGCCCGCCAGCAGCCACAGCGTACCAGGCAGGTAGCCCATTTGCGCGGCCAGTACCGGTCCAACCAGCGGACCTGCCCCGGCGATAGCAGCAAAGTGGTGACCGAACAGGACGTTACGGTTGGTTGGGACGTAGTTCAGACCGTCGTTGTTGATGACCGCCGGCGTGGCTCGCGTGGGGTCAAGTTTCATCACTTTCTGGGCGATGTACAGACTGTAGTAACGATAGGCCACCAGATAAACAGAGACAGAGGCGACCACGATCCACAGGGCGCTGATGTGTTCACCCCGACGTAATGCCACTACCGAGAGGCAAAATGCACCGATGATTCCGAGAATCACCCAGGGTATGTGCTTGAATATCTTTTTCGTATCCATAGTAAAACCTGGTATCTAATTAATAATTGGCCGAAGCCGCGTGAGTTTGAGTGTGTGTTTGAGGAGATAAGTTGACTGCTATGTTGGGAGGATCTTGCCAGAGAATTACGCGCGTAAAGTAAGGTAAATATGTGAGTGGTTATATGTCAGCTTAAGCGGTCCCAAGTGTCAGTGAGCGGTTCCGGGGAGCGGTAAATGCGGATGATTATGTGATTGAGATCACTAAAAAACTCCTTTAGAGCCCTTACGGAAGGCGGTATCGCCGATTCGTCGATGCTGCGATCGATTCAGGAAGCACGAATTCCGTAAAGTTTTCTCTTTTCAGGCCGAAAATTCTGACATCTGTCTAGCGGAAAGAGAAAACATGTTAAAACGAATGAAGATTGTTACCAGCTTACTGCTGGTATTGGCGCTGTTTGGCCTTTTACAACTGGCCTCGGGCGGGTTGTTCTTTAATTCACTGAAGAATGACAAGGAGAACTTTACCGTTCTGCAAACCATTCGCCAGCAGCAGTCTGCGCTGAATGCGACCTGGGTTGAACTGCTGCAAACGCGAAATACCCTGAACAGGGCAGGGATCCGCTACATGATGGATCAGAGCAATATCGGCAGCGGCGCCACCGTGGCGGAGCTGATGCAGGTGGCGAGCACTGCGCTGAAAATGACCGAGAAAAACTGGGCAACCTATGAATCGCTGCCGCGCGATCCGCGTCAAAGCGAAGCCGCGTTCCAGGAGATCAATCGTACCTATGACATCTACCACGGCGCGCTGGCGGAGCTGATCCAGTTGCTGGGCGACGGCAAGATCAATGCGTTCTTTGATCAGCCGACGCAAAGCTATCAGGATGGCTTTGAGAAGCAGTATATGAACTACATGCAGCAGAACGATCGTCTGTATGACATTGCGGTTGAAGATAACAACAGCTCTTACAGCCAGGCGATGTGGGTGCTGGCTTGCGTGCTGATTACCGTGCTGGCGGCCATTATCGCCGTCTGGTTTGGCATTAAGTTCTCGCTGATCGCCCCGATGAACCGCCTGATTGACAGCATTCGTCATATTGCCAGCGGTGACCTGGTGAAGCGCATTGACGTGGAAGGCTCCAACGAGATTGGGCAACTGGCCGAGAGCCTGCGCCACATGCAGAGTGAGTTGATGAGCACCGTGGGTGATGTGCGTAACGGTGCTAACGCCATTTACAGCGGTGCCAGCGAGATTGCGATGGGCAATAACGATCTCTCGTCACGTACTGAGCAGCAGGCGGCTTCGCTGGAAGAAACCGCGGCCAGCATGGAAGAGTTGACGGCAACCGTGAAGCAGAACGCCGAAAACGCCCGTCAGGCCAGCCATCTGGCGCTGAGTGCCTCCGAAACGGCGCAGAAAGGCGGCAAAGTGGTGGACAATGTGGTGCAAACCATGCGTGACATCGCCTCCAGTTCGCAGAAAATCGCCGACATTATTAGCGTGATCGACGGCATTGCCTTCCAGACTAACATTCTGGCGTTGAACGCCGCAGTAGAAGCGGCACGCGCAGGTGAGCAGGGCCGTGGATTTGCGGTGGTCGCCGGTGAAGTACGTAACCTGGCCCAGCGCAGTGCGCAGGCCGCGCGCGAGATCAAGAGCCTGATTGAAGACTCGGTCAGCCGCGTGGATGTCGGGTCAACGCTGGTTGAAAGCGCCGGTGAAACCATGGATGAGATCGTCAATGCGGTGACCCGCGTGACCGATATCATGGGGGAAATCGCCTCAGCATCTGACGAGCAGAGCCGCGGTATCGATCAGGTCGGTCTGGCCGTTGCCGAGATGGATCGTGTAACCCAACAGAACGCCTCGCTGGTGGAAGAGTCCGCTGCCGCCGCGGCGGCGCTGGAAGAACAAGCCAGCCGTTTGACCCAGGCCGTTGCCGTGTTCCGTATTCAGCACGATCAAAAGCGTCCGCGTGATGTTGCTGCCGTAAAACCGGCATCGACAACCACCCAGCCGCGTAAAGCCGTGGCGACGGATGCGGGTGAGAACTGGGAAACGTTCTAAGCCTGTGATGCCGGATGGTGCTATTGCTCATCCGGCTTACCGGGAAGGTATGTGTAGCCCGATGCTATCGGGCTACACGTCATTACTCCTGACGCGGGTCGCTAATCGGCTGGCGAACCAGGAAGATATAAGCGAACGCCCCTACCATCGTCACGCAACCACAGATAATCAGCGCCAGACGGAAAGAGTTGGTGGTATCCACGATAAATCCGGTGACAATCGGTGCGAACGACGCACAGATAAAGCTGGCAAAGTTCTGAATACTGCCCACGGACGCGGTCATACGGGAAGCCACTGCGACGTGGATCAAACCCCAGCAGGACGTGCCGGCGAAGTGGATGCAGAACAGCGCCATCCCAATCAGTAACACGGCGGCCATTGAGGTTGTCGCCTGCGGTACCACGAAGGTAAATGCAGCAGAGCAGAACATCCCGGCAATGATACAAATCTTACGACTCTTAATCGGCGCCATGCCGCCTTTCACCAGCCAGTCGGTGACAAAACCGTTAATCAGCATGCCAGCTGCGCCAAACAGGAACGGGATCGCGGCCATGAGCCCGGTACTTTTTAAATCCAGGTTATAGGACGTTTGCAGGTAACCCGGCAGCCAGGCCAGATACAACCATGCCGTGTAGTTGATGCCGCTAAAGCCCAGCATCATGCCCCACATGGTACGGTTACGGAACAGGCTGCGCCATTCGGCAAAGCTCAGCGGATCGCGGCGGGCATTGACGCTACCGGCGTTCAGGTACGCTTGTTCGGTGGCGCTCAGTTCAATCTGCTCGCGGTTGCGATACAGCATGTACCAGCCGATGGCGAGGAAAATACCCAGTACGCCGATAGTGATAAACATCCAGCGCCAGCCCATCACCAGCATCATCGCGGCCAGAATCGGTGGGCTAATGGCGACACCAATCGTTGAGGCAGCGTTGAATAATCCCATTGGGCGGCCGCGCTCTTTAATGTTAAACCAGTCGTTGATCACCTTCACGCCGCACGGGTTCATTGGCGCTTCACCAATCCCCATCCCGATACGTACCAGCACAAACTGAGTGAAGGTATGTACCATTCCGGACATCGCCTGAAACAGCGACCAGAAGAACATGCCTAGCCCCAGCATAATGCGCGGGCCTTTGCGATCCAGCAGCGGACCGCAGGGCAGTTGCGCAATACCGTAAGCGAGAGAGAACACGGACAGCAGGATGCCGATTTCGGTTGCGCTGAGTCCCAGTTCTTCACGAATTGTCAGGTTAGCTACTGACAGTGAACTGCGGTCGAGATAATTAATGACCGCCGCAAAAAATAATAAAATCATTGCTGTGGTCTGAATACGTTTTATTCGACTGCTGCGTTGCACCATGCCGTCTGGCGGGACATTAATATCCGCAGATGACGAGGTGCCAAACGAAGAACTCGGGTCGAGGGTAATATTATTTTTTTCCACGCCGGACTCCTGAACCTCAATAATTTATTTTTACACGGTGCCAGACCGTGCTGTATTGAAAAATACCAGTGATAAATCACGTTATTCATCACCGCTCACGAAATTTTTTTAATGCAGTCGACTTAGCGTGAGCATAGGCAAGAGGTTTTTTCTGGCGTTTTTATTTTTATAAAATCGTGCTCCCGGTAGTGGTTTGCTGTTTTTTATCCGTTCTTAATGGGTGCTGTCACTGGTTTGATTGATAGAGCGAATCATCGATTGTTTGGCTGAATTCAAATGGTTACAGAGTGCCAGGGTGGCATCCAGGTCGCTGCGGCAGATCAGCGCGCTGAGAATGGTCATATGCTCATCGATGGCAATGATGTTGCGCTGCTTGAGGTCGCTTTCGTCCCACTGATAGTGGAAGTGGAAAATCACAGAAATTATCTCAAGTGACTGATTGAAAAAGATATTATCAGCAGCGGAAAGCAGCAGGGCGTGGAACTCGCGGTCTAACTGCGAGAACATACGAAAGCTACTGCCAATGCTGTCGCGCAGCATCCGGTGGCGCTCGAGCAGCGTTTTGGCCTGTAGCCAGCGCGGGTCGTTGTCGGGCAGATTCAGGAAATGTTGCAAAGAATGCGTTTCCAGCATTTCGCGCAGTTCGAACAGTTGTTCGGCATAGGCCTGGTCGAACTGCTTCATGCTCCACTGACCGCGTTTTTCGTTTTTAATCAGGTTGTAACGTTCGAATTTTAAAAGGTATTCCCGCACAACGACCGGGCTGACGCCCGCTGCTCTGGCAAGCTGCAGCTCGGAGAACGTTTCGCCTGCGCGCAACTGGCGCTGGTTAATCATAGTGAAAAAGGCCTGTTCAAAAATACGATTTTGCTCAGCCATGGAGGCCGTAGTGCAATCAAAACCGTCGTCATGATCCGGTTTGCGTACGATTACGTAGTGGCTACCCACCTGCGTCAGCACACCGCATTCAGCTAAATGGCCCAGCATATGGCGCACGGTGGTGCGGCTGATGTTGTACATCTCTGCCAGCGCGCTTTGCGAAGGAAGTGGGGAAGGAATATGACCCCGCGCCATATCATCAATTATCTGGTTAATCACATTGTGGCGTAGATTCTGTGAACGGCTCATGGCGTCTCCTTTTTACCTATTAAAACCCGATTTAAAACATTTTTATGCGTTGGGTTTCACAGATTATGTTTCTGCTTGCGCCAGTATTTTTATTTTCATCGATATCTGAGGCAACAAAAAAACAGGAGAGCAGAATCATGTCTACGATGAATACACTGATTTGCCAGGAACCCAAAAAATTAGTCTGGAAAGAACGTGATATACCTATTCCGGGTAATGGCGAAGCATTAATAAAAATAAAGTCTGTCGGGATTTGTGGGACCGATATTCATGCATGGGGTGGCAATCAACCTTTTTTCAGCTATCCACGCGTATTAGGCCATGAAATATGTGGGGAAGTTGTCAGTCTGGGGCGGAATATACAAAATCTGGAAATAGGCCAGCAGGTTGCGGTTATTCCTTACGTTGCGTGCCAACAGTGCCCGGCGTGCCAGAGCGGGCGCACCAACTGCTGCGAGAAGATTTCGGTGATTGGCGTGCACCAGGATGGGGGCTTCAGCGAATACCTGTCCGTGCCGGAGACCAACTTGCTGGATGCGCAGGGCATTGATCCGCAGGCGGCGGCGCTGATCGAACCGTATGCCATCAGTGCGCATGCTGTGCGTCGGGCTGCCGTGGTGCCTGGCGAGCAGGTGCTGGTGGTGGGAGCGGGGCCGATTGGTCTTGGCGCAGCGGCGATTGCCAAAGCCGATGGCGCGCAGGTGGTGGTGGCGGACACCAGCCCTGCCAGGCGGGAGCATGTAGTCTCCCGCTTAGGATTACCGGTTATCGATCCCTCTGCTGAGGATTTTGACGCGCAGCTACGCGCGCAGTTTGACGGTTCTCTGGCGCAAAAAGTGATTGATGCGACGGGGAATCAGCATGCAATGAACAACACGGTGAATTTGATTCGTCACGGCGGCAGCATTGTGTTTGTTGGGCTGTTCAAAGGTGATTTGCAGTTTTCTGACCCAGAATTCCACAAGAAAGAAACCACCATGATGGGCAGTCGCAACGCCACGCCGGAAGACTTTGCCAAAGTCGGTCGCCTGATGTCGGAAGGTAAGCTGACGGCGGACATGATGCTGACTCACCGTTACGCGTTTGCCACGCTTGCAGAGATCTACGAGCGGGATGTGATCAACAACCGTGAACTGATTAAGGGCGTGATCACCTTCTGATAAGGTTGCCATGCAGCGCCCGGAGGTGTGTTGGGCGCTGTTTTTTTTATCCTTGCAGGTCCACGATTTTGATTTCAACCATTCCGATCCCCAGCTTACGCGGAGAGTGGCCCAGAATGTTGCCCTCGTTGGTAGCGACGGGATCGGGTGGGATAATGACCAGCGTGTCGGCGTCTGCTGGGTTATCAAAATGCAGCGTGGTGGTGCTGACGTCATGGCTTAACACCAGCGTTTGTTCCTCGTTGCCGATGCGTACCGGGATGGGACGATTGGCGTTGTCACCGAACGCTTTGGCAGTGATCACCAGATCGAATTTCTTCGGTAACGGGGCGTTGTATTCGATCTTTACCTCGTCACTCAGCTGCGCGTTGGACCAGCGCCCCCAGGATTCGGGGCGCGAAATCCCGCTAAATTGTTTCACCTCTTCTGGCGCGCCGGCCACGTTAAAGACGAAGCTGTCGGCCTTGTAGCGAATATCGTTATCAACAATTTTCAGCGTATCGACGTTACCTTTGTAGCGCTCCATGTCGATCACCGTGTCTTTAAACGCGGTTTTACCTTGCCATTTGGCTTTATCGACGTGTTGTACAATTTGCTGCCCGCCCAGTTGCCCTTGTGATACACACCAGTCGGTGGAGAGCGCCAGTTCCGGTGCCCACAGCTGGGCCATTTTGTAGCAGCGGTCTATCCAGACAAAGTTATCGCGCGGGGCGAAATCCGCCAGCTGGAAGCGCAGCGGGGCAGAGTATTCACTTTCCGGCAGTGGCTCAACGCGTTGCTCCGACACGCGCAGCAGCAGCGGCAGGCGGAAGTGACTGCCGGAGAACGCGATCATGCTTTTGTCCGTGTCGACGGTGAATGCTTTCATCTCTTTGGGGAAATTCCACAGGCGAATAATATCGGGCTTCCAGGCCAGCATTTTCTCTTTGATGTTCAGGAATACTTCTGACACCGACTCGCTCGACAAGCTACTGCGTCCTAGACCGATAAAGTTATCGCCGCCGAGAATATCCAGGACGGTCGCGCCGTTATCCATCGTGTTGCGTTTCACCGCCAGCGTATCCTGCTGCGGCTTGTCGCCGCGTAGCACGAAGAACAGGTTGTTACGATCCTGCTTGTTCAGGTATTTCCAGGCGGTGTTGTTCATCGCCAGATGATCGGAGGACACTACAATAACGGTATCTTTAAACCACGGTGACGCTTTGATCTTATTAATAAACGCGGCAATGTTTTCCTGACTACAGCTGACTGCGCTAAATGACTGATTGGCTTTGCCATCGATGTCATAGCGTTTGCGGTTGCAGGTGCGCGAAATAAATCCATCCGGGTGATGAGTATCGACCGTCAGGGTAAACAGTGAAAAACGTTGACCAGACTGTGAAAGCTCTTCGAATTTTTTCCACGCTTCATCAAGGACGGTATCGTCGTAAAAGCCCCAGTCATTACGATAGGCCGGGTCCGCTACTACGCCTTTTAACTCTTCTGCGCCGTACAGATGATCAAAACCATGGGATTTCAGGAACACGTCTTTCCCGGCAAAGCGCAGATTTGCGCCCTGTACAAAGACGTTTTGATAGCCGGAGTTCTTCAGGATGTCGCCCAGGCAAATATTGTTTGGAAAGAAGCTGGAAACTGATGCCGAGGCGTTACCTTCAAACGGGGCAAACAGCGGAATGCCGCACTGTGAAGCGACCATGCCGGCGATGGTGTAATCCGTTCCCGGCAGCTGCATAGTATTGCTGAAATCCATCCCTTCGTTTTTTAATGCCCCGAGCTCCGGGGTCAGATCCGGGAATGCATCATTGTTAAAATAGGTGCGTTCCAGGCTTTCGCCGTAGATATATACCAGGTTCAGCTTCGGGTTGGGAATGGTTTTTGACGGCTCTTTGTAATACGCCGCAAAATCCGGGTCGCCATCGCGCGACTGGGATTTCACCAGTTCGGTTATCTGATGAAACGCCGGGCTGGCATCCACAGACGCCAGCGCCAGCAGCAGAGCCAGCAGGCTGTAACCCACGTGATGAGGATGGTGGCGACGACGGCGAAGCACCCAACCCAGCGCGCCAAACACGGTGGCCAGCGCCAGTGCAATCCCAATGCCGGGCAGAACATATTTGCCAATGCCCGCGCCGGTCAGACTGTTGGTCAACGTGTACAGAACTGCATCGTTGATGCCGTCGCCGGTGAAATAGTCGCTGGCATACAGCGTGATATTCAGGACAATAAAAATCCCCAGCACCGTTAACGTGGCGGCAAACCACCAGGTGTTGCGACCCGCTTTCCAGGCGTAAATCAACACCGACGCGAGAAACAGAGTGATGGAGAATAATTCAGACAACGGACGATCCTCAGTAAGCCGGGTAAATACCTGGCAGGCTAATCATTTCTGAAAAGTACAATGTAATAGCGTTGTTACATTGCTGCAATTGTAGTGACATTTAATTACGTTGTTATTCAGAATTGGTTTAGATATGCAGGGTGTTTAAGGGGATTACTGATTATTTTGAGGAATGTTTGCGGGACATAAATTGATACCGCGCAGGCTGTGAAAAACCGTGCGCGGCATTTGTACATCAGGAAATGAAGTTCATACCCTGTTTTAACACCAGATCGCAGGCCTTGGTTTTGACTTGCTTTGCCAGTGAGCTGTTACCAATCGTATCCAGATTAAGCTGTTGACCATCTTTGGCATTGAGCATGCCCTGAATGCCGTCCAGATAGTTGGTGTCTTTTTTCTGCTCCGTTGCGCCCAGGCCTAGTTTATCCAGCACCTGATTTTTGACGTTTTCGGTATCGGTGACCGAAGCCAGTTTCTGTTTCGCACAATATTCCAGAATCCCGGCTGCGTTGTTCATACTGCTGGACGTGAGCGACTGATTACTGCCGAGCAGGCTGGTCAGGGAAGAAAGTGAGCTGCTGCTCTGAGAGCCAGAGGTTTGCTTACTCAGTTCGCCAGCCGCGCTGGAGAGTGAATCCTGCCAGGAGGCGGCGAAAACGCTGGTGGAGATCAGCGTGCTGGCGGCAACCGCACAGCACAGAAATCGTTTTGTTGCTTTCATCATTATCATTATAGGTAACTCGTGTTATGCCTTTTCAGCGCAGTATAGCGCTGCTGATGTTAGGAATGGTCTCAATACTCTTTGCCTGTCACTCGGCTGCGATAACTTTCCCAGTTAAAAATCACCCACAGGCTGTTGCCGAGCCGCATACGATCCATCACGCGCTCACCCAGCAGTTTGTTCATTTCATCTATATTGCTGTTTGTCAGCATGCCGGTCGGTCGCTTGGAGGAAGAGCGGCGATCGACGATCTGGTTGATGATCACTTTTTCATAGCGCGATTCGGTCTGCATGCCGATCTCGTCGATCACCAGCAGATCTACGTTGCTGAGATCGTTGAGCAGCTGTTCTTCGCTGGTTTCACGATTGCTGAACGTCTCTTTCATTGCCGACATAATGTCTGCCACGGTAATGATCAGCACTGACTTGCCGCGCAGCAGCAGTTCGTTGCAGATAGCGGCAGCCAAATGGTTTTTTCCGGTGCCAGGTTTGCCGGAGAAGATAAAGCTGGCGATATTGCCATCAAACTCTTCGACGTACTGACGGGCTTTGCTCAGGGCATTCATTTGTCCTTCGCACTCGACCCGATAGTTCTCAAACGAGCAGTTCTGGTGCAGCGGACGGATACCGGAGCGGTTAAACGTGCGCTGCATTTTCATGGCCCGGTTCTCGCGCGCCAGCGCCGCGGCATGAATTTCACCTTGTTCTTTTTGCCACGCCAGCAGTTCCTCGCCCGTTTTGAATGCGGGCTCGACATTGGGCGGCATCATTTTTTGCAGACGTTTCATCAGGTCGCCAACGTTTTTCATCGTTATCCTCTAAAACCCGGTGGAATATGACTGTCAGGTTCGCTGACACTGTTAACATCACGTTTGGGCATTCCGCCATTGCTGGCCCGGCCAATTTGTACGCTACGCGCGAGTTTTTGCTGCCACTGAACATGGTGAAAGATCTTACCTTCTGCCTGCCAGTAGGCCACAAACGCGGCCAGCTCTTCGGCGGTGACCGGTTCTCTGAGCGCGATGCCCCATAGCGCGGCCTGTCGCTGAAAGTCAGCATCGGGCTGCCAGTCAGCGTACATCGGAAATTTCCCCATCGGTACGGCAACAGGTGCCGCTTGCGGCTCTTCGTAAAATTGCGCATCCAACGTGATATCGCTTCCCGGACGTGACAGCTTCTCTTCGAGCGCCAGTAGTTCGGCCAGACGCGCAGGGGTTACGGCATAAAACGCGGGCGCATTATTGGCGAAAACGGCCACTGCGCCACCTGCTGACTTTGCCAGCACGGCCTGGTGATCGTGTAATAAGGCGTCAATACCGACGACGTCCGGAGTCAAAATTTTACAGGGCATAATGTTTCTCAATACTGAACAACAACCGAGAAGGGGACTGCTTTTATAGTAACACAGAGAAGAAGGAGAGAAGCAGGATGAGGGTGATTCCCCATCCGCTATGGTATTAAGCAGGTGCACCGTCACACGCGCGGGCGTTTGCGATACAGCCATAATCCAGGTACGGAAAGCCCGATGGACAAAGCCCCCACGATGGACGAGGCTTTCAGGAAGTTAGTCAGCAGGGTAATCATCAGCTCTTCGCTGTAACCGAAATGACCGATTTTTACCGCAGAGATCATCGCCGTGTATGCGGAGATCCCCGGAAACATGGGGATTACTGCCGCGACGGTAAAGACTTTCGGGTGCGCCAGATACCAGCGTGACCATTGGATCCCGATGCAGCCAATCACTAATGATGCCATAAAGGTTGACCATTCGATATTGAGCCCCGCGGTCATCATCACCATGCGTGAACCGTGCCCAAGCGCGCCGAGCAGGGCACACCAGGGGAGCGCCCGATGCGGTACGTTAAAGACCATGGCGAATCCGACAGCCGGAATTGCAGACAGGATCATGTCCTGCAGCAGGGCAAAAATGAAATCAATTACACCCATCCGCGTAACCCCCACAGAGTCATCGACATCACTACACCAACGCAGGTTGCCAGCGTGAGCAGGCTGGCAATGGCCCAGCGCGCCAGCCCGGTATTTATGTGCCCTTTAAACATATCTGCGACCGCGTTAATCAATGGGAAACCTGGAACCAGCAGCAGCACGCTGGCCGCCATGGCAACCGTCGGCGTGTGATTAAACGTCGGCAACGTTAGCAGCAGACCGGAAATGGTGGTGGCGACAAAAGCGGTGACGCAAAAGTTAATTTGTGGATGCAAATGCCGGGAGGCCAGAATCTGGCGGATATACATGGCAATCATGCTGGCAAAAAAGGTAATAACCGCCCCATCCCATCCGCCATTATTCAGCTTACAAAAGCAGGCGCAGGACAGGCCGACCATCAATGAAACCAGCCATCGAGGGTAGCGCAGCGGTTTAATCTGACTAAAGCGTTTCTCCACGCCTTTGCCGTCCAGCAGCTTATGCTCGGCCAAAATGACGATGTGCTGAACTTCGGTTACGACGTGCATATTGATGCCGCGATCCTGATTTTTTCGGGTCGATGTCAGGCATTGTCCGTCTTTAATGGTGGTCAGGACGATAGCGTTAGAGGAGATGGCGCTTTCTACGCTATCCATACCAAGCGCCAGGCCGAGGCGGGTAGAGAGTTCGTCAACCAGCGCGCTTTCCGCTCCGTGTTGCAATAAAAATAGTCCGCATTGTATACATAACCGTGTAACCGTTCGCTGTGACGACTGCTCTGTTTGCATGGCTCGCTCTGACTGAAAAGATGCACTCTGGATAACGACTGTCTTCTTTTTATCATGAAGCATGATCCCGCTGGCTCTGGCTAAGATCAATCTTTGTGTTGAAAAAAGAGGCAGAGCGGTGAGTTTTGCCGATGTACGGCTCTCTTTTCTATGCTATAGGGTTAACTTCCCTGGTGCGGTTATTCCTGTGTGCAGCAATTACGTAAGTAGCGCTAATAAATTAATGTAGATATTTTAATTGTACAATTAATGTTCCTCTAAGTGATTATGTCAGGATGGTTTTATAGTGTGATGCTATTAGGATTGTAGTGTCATCACTTTTTCATATATTTAAAATAAAAACCAAGGATAAACAATTCATACTGTCTATCTTTTTTACCTGCTGTCTTATTGTTTTTTTATTTATGAAAGAATTTCAGGTGAACAAGATTGCGGACAGGTGAATATGGAGGATTTATGTTGCCAGGACGCTGCAAGAACGCAATTATCATTAGTAAATTACCAATCATACAAACTGGGCTTAAAGGGGTGATGCAAGGGCAGTTCTCTGATTATGAACTGACGTATTGTCGCTCCGTAGAAGAACTAACTTTGCTGCAGTTGCGCTGCTCTGACCTGGTGATAGCCGACTTAACCAGGGACTGTAGTAATCCGCGTGCAATCTGCGATCAATACTATTCTTTACTGTCTCAATATCGCGATATCCACTGGGTTTTTCTCGTTTCACGCCTGTTTTATCCTCTGGCTGTTGAGTTGCTCATGTGTCCTGTCAGCTCACTCTTATCTGATGCGGAACCCATTGAGAGTCTGGTGAATGTTATTCATTCGGGAAATACCCGGGCCGAGAGAATCAGTAAGGTGCTGCTCTCTCCGCCAATTATCCCTGAATTACAGGATCACAGCGCTCGGTCAATTGTGCTCACCCTTTCTGAAAGAAAAGTGTTACGGCTACTCGGAAAAGGTTGGGGAATTAACCAGATTGCGATGTTACTAAAGAAAAGTAATAAAACAATTAGCGCGCAAAAAAATAGCGCGATGCGTCGTTTATCAATCCATAGCAATGCAGAAATGTATGCATGGATAAACAGTTCTCAAGGAGCACGAGAGCTGAACTTACCTTCAGTTTATGGAGAGACCACGGAATGGAAAGCAGAAATAACAAAAGCAATGTCGCACTGGTAGAAAAGTGCGCAATGAGTCGTGTAGGTATTAAGAGTTTATTTAATACCATGCCAGATAGCCCATACCATCTTTATCAGTTTTCTAATCAGCCGACCTTTAGCCAGGAAATGTTAAAAACATCTTTTTCTGCGGTCATTTTTTCACTTTCAGCGTTAAGAGCGGATCGCCGCGCAGGGCTGGTCTACCTGACGGAACTGGCGGTCAATTACCCGCGTATCCGGCGCGTGGTGATCGCTGATGATGATGCTGAAGTGCGATTAATTAGCTCGCTTTCCCCGCTGCCGCTGGATGGGGTCATCAGCAAAGCATCATCATTGGATGTATTACAGGAAGGGCTACTCGCAGCCTTGAATTGCGCCAAACGGGGAGTCGAAGGGACAAAAAATCACTGGTTTGTTAACCAAAACCGTATGTTAAGCCCTACTGAGCGCGAAATACTGCGTTTTATGTCGAATGGATACTCGATGCCGCAGATCGCCATTCAGCTTGAACGGAACATTAAAACCATTCGGGCGCATAAATTTAACGTGATGTCTAAACTGGGTGTGAATTCTGACGCCGGACTCCTGGATGCCGCTGATATTCTGCTGTACCTGCGTGCCGGGGAGCCAGCGCCTTTTCTCCATGCGGTTTCGTAACGGGGCGATTACGCGTGTGCCGGATTCACTCTCCGGCACCAGGGTGGGTATTCGTTACTGACAGACATCAACCCAGGTAGCAGAAGTCAGTTCAGCCATTCTGTCTGGCGTGATACGCACTGCGCTGTGCGTGGCACCAGCTGCGGGTAGGACTTCAGCGTAATGCTTCAGGGAGATATCACAGTAGACTGAAATGGGGGTCTCCAGTCCAAAAGGGCAGACGCCACCAACCGGATGTCCCGTTGCGTTGACCACTTCATCACTACTCAGCATGCGGGCTTTCGCGCCAAACGTACCTTTTAGCTTCTTATTATCCAGACGGGCATCGCCTTTGGCGACGACCAGGATAATGTCATTTTTTACTTTTAGAGAAAGCGTTTTAGCGATCTGTCCGGGTTCAACATTGTGGGCTTTCGCTGCCAGATCGACGGTGGCCGTGCTCTGGTCCAGTTCAATGATTTCAATATCCGGGGCATGTTCCGCCAAAAATTGCCGTACTGATTGCAAACTCATTCTTCTCTCCCGATAGCGTACGCGCAGTTCTGCACGGCAGAAAACCGCATGGCGTAATTTGTCACAGGGGAAGCGTGGCTGTAAATATTTTATTGTTACAACAAAGCAACATCAGCAGGACGTTTAAGACGAGCGGCGAGGGGGAGGATTCTCGCTTATTTCAGCGTACAGTCGCCGCATTGCTGGACGTCTGGCAGACGGTAGCGCTGGCAGCAGGTTCTGCGGACTAACAGCCCGTCACGTGGCACCACGGTGCGCCAGAGTGGATTATCCTCGCCACAGGTGAGTTGTTTCTCAAAGAAGCAGGCCTGGCGCAACGCTGCCAGTAGTTCATCACCCAGCAGCGGCTTCATCTCTGTCAAATACCAGTGAATTAAGTATCCGGTATTGCTCCAGATAAGCTTGCCGTTAATCTCTCCCGTTGCTTCCAGCGCCCGGACAACCGGCGTCAGTGCAGAAAGAATCAGTGTTTCCATCCGCTGTTGTGGTGAGCGGGCGGTGGTCTGCCTGTCGGGGTGAACGTCTATCCAGAAGCAGGCTGCACGACCTGTTTCGTGAAACTCGACGTGCATATGTTCGGGTGCAACATCAATGGCGTCTTTTTGCGTCAGCAGCGCCACCATCAGCGGGGGCATCATCAGGCCGATATACCACTGTGCCCAGAGTGAAATCAGCGGTTTGTTTTCACGAGTTAACGTGGGCTGATTGCGATAGATATGATCGGAATAAACTGCCAGGAGTGAACGCAGCGTGGCGGGTTGGGCCCATTCATGCAGCGTCATGGCACCTTGTGGCGGTGTTTCATCGAGACGAATGAAATCCAGTAGGTGCTCACGGGTTTGAGCAAGGGTTGCACGCACTGAATCGGCCAGCGACGGCATCTCCGTAGGGAGGTGGCTGCGCCAGATGACATCTTCAACGATTTCAACGATCGGTGCGGAACGATAAGCCATAGCTATATAAGGATGTTAATCTAAATGATAATGATTGCTAATCCTATAGGCGAGGGCTGGCTATGGCAAGATCTTTGTCGTGGTGTCGGGAGGCAGCGCACGGATAGCGTAGGCAGGGGTTAGTTTATCCGCAGTTCATCGCTGACTAGCGTGTTATTGCGTCCCTGATTTTTGGCTTCGTAAAGGGCTTTATCCGCTTTGCTTATTGCGGCATCAATATCCTGATCCACCAACGGCGCAATGCCGATGCTGACGGTCACGTTGGTGGCCACGTTTTCGTTAAACATGTGGGGAATTTTAAGATCGTAGACTTTCTGGCGAATACGCTCGGCGGCGGCCTGTGCCTGCTGCGGATCGACTGCTGTCAGTAAAACCATAAATTCCTCGCCGCCAAAACGTGCCACCACATCCCGTGAGCGTACGGAATCCCGAATGGCGGCAGAAACACGGATCAGCGCCTGGTCACCCATCATATGCCCGTAATGGTCGTTATAGGCTTTGAAATGGTCGATATCCAGCAGCAGCACGTAATGCTTCGCGTTGCTCAGGGCCAGCAGCGTATCGAGTCGGTGTTGCAGTCCCCGGCGATTATACAACCCGGTTAACGGGTCGAGCATACTGAGACCGTTTAGCGTTTCCCGTTCTTCCAGTAGCTTGTACATCAGTTGCTGAGCAAAACCGTCATAGCGCTTTTGTATCACGTGCTGAATGGCGATCCCGGCCATCGGCAGCGCCATAAAATAGATCACGCGCAGTCCATGTTCGCTGCCGTTCAGCCACAAGCAGACGGCAACGGAGGGGAGTGAATGGAAGGTAAAGGCGATGATATTATTGGCAAAAGCAATTGATCCAATAAACAGTACGCTGAGCAGCGCTATCAATAGAAAAGAATAATCATTATGACCTAGTGCGTTATATTTCAAGGAAATATGTAATGCCCACAACAAGCCAAAAGCGAGTGAAATAAAAGGAAGATTAATTCGTTTATCCGCATATTTCCCATGCCATGCCAGCAACAGTGTACTCATCACGAGTATCGTCAACGCCGGTTCTGATAACGCTTTAACGGCAAAAAGTGGAAAAAAGAGTGTAAACAGTGCGGAGACTGCGTTGAGCAGCAGAAACAGTCGTAAAGAGAGTTGATATTTTTTGGTGCGTAGCGTTCGCCAGGATTGTACTGTCATAGGTAAATGTTGTTATTTATCTGCTATATACGAAGGTGTGTTGGTAAATAAAACAAATAACGAACGAGGTATCATTAGCCGGGGTCTTTATTGTTTTTAGTTGAAAAGCTAACCGGCGAGCAATTTATCACCTTAAATTATTCATGTCATCAATCGTTAAGTAAAACTCATATAATTGATAGTACCTCCCCGCTGACAAATGAGAAAATATATCATATGATATTGGTTATCATTATCAATGTCATAGGTGAAACCATGTTGCAACGTGCGCTGGGCAGTGGATGGGGTGTGCTGCTGCCGGGGATATTCATTGCGGGTCTGGCTTTTACTGACCTGTCAGTTCACGCATGGAAAGCGATGATTGTATTAGGATTACTGTTAACTTCACTGATGCTGTACCACAAGCGTTTACGGCATTTTGTTTTACTGCCTTCATGCGCAGCAGTGATCGCCGGTGTGGTTCTGATGATGATGAACTGGAATCAGGGATGAACAAAGCAAGGAAGATAATCGAGAGGAAAATAAGATAATTGGTGCGAGGGGGGGGACTCGAACCCCCACATCCTAAGGACACTAACACCTGAAGCTAGCGCGTCTACCAATTCCGCCACCTTCGCACAGTCATCTTACTTTTTTTTGATATCGCCTCGTTGGTGCGAGGGGGGGGACTCGAACCCCCACATCCTAAGGACACTAACACCTGAAGCTAGCGCGTCTACCAATTCCGCCACCTTCGCCCAGTGCGAGCAATATCAAACGTGGATTATGGTGCGAGGGGGGGGACTTGAACCCCCACGTCCGAAAGGACACTAACACCTGAAGCTAGCGCGTCTACCAATTCCGCCACCTTCGCATACCATCGACACTCAAAAAGTATCGTTACCACGGAGGCGCATTCTAGTGGTTTTCAACTTTTCGTCAATAGCTAATTACGCGGTCTGGGTTGATTGGCGCAAAAACGGCCACGTACATGGCCGTGAGTGATTTCCGTTAGGCTTTCTTTGCCTGGCGGGTCATTACCGTGCGATACACCTTAAAACGACCGGTCTGGGCGATGACTTCATGGAAGCCAAACATCTCATCCAGAATTTTCGGGTACGGCAGGAAGGCGTTGGCCACAATACGCAGTTCACCGCCGCTGTTCAGATGACGCACCGCGCCGCGAATCAGAGTTTGTGCGGCATCGAGGCTGGTTTGCATCCCGTCGTGGAACGGCGGGTTGGAGATGATCATGTCAAAGCGACCGGTCACGTCAGAAAAAACGTTGCTGGCGAAGACATCGCCTTCAATTCCGTTTGCCGCAAGCGTAGCTCGGCTGGCTTCAACCGCGGATGCACTGACATCACACAGGGTCAGTCGCACTTTCGGTGAATGACTGGCTAAGGCTACGGAGAGAACACCCGCCCCGCAACCGACATCCAGCACTTTACCTTTGGTGTGCGGCGTCAGGGTTGAGAGCAGCAGTTGGCTGCCGACATCCAGGCCGTCACGGCTGAACACGCCCGGCAGCGTTTTGATGGTCAGGTTGTCGACGCTGTACTCGTCCCAGTATTTTTCGGCATCAAAGACCGGCTGTTTTTCCAGGCGACCGTGATAGAGACCACAGCGGCGTGCGCTGTCGATTTTATTCAGTGGTGCGAATTCGGCCAGCATCTGCTCCGCGCTGCGTACACCGCTGCGGTTCTCGCCAACGACAAAAATATCGGTGCCGACCGGCAGCAGCGACAGAATGTTCATCAGTTGGAACTGGGCTTCCGGCTTATTCTTCGGCCAGTAATAGATCAGCGTATCGCTGTCCGCAACGTCTTCGGCCTGGGCTACGAGGCTAAAGCGTACGTTATCGCCCATCTGGCGGTTTAACACCTGCCAGTGGTGGAGTTGTTGGGTATGCGCGCGGTTGGCGGCACTTTCGAAGTGGGCAGGCAGGTCATCCTGCAAATCACCGGCAAACAGAATACGGCTTTGTTCGAAATCATCACTGTGGCGCAGCAAGACTTCACTTGCCGGGGTAAAAGCAGACATGGAATGCTCCTCAATTTATACAGGTTGCGATTATATACACAAAATCAGTCAAGCTGAATCAAGGCGGCCTGCGGGATGTCGTGTATCGTTGTTTGTTGGCGTAGATTCGACAGATTTGCTATATTTGCGCCCCTGATAGACAGGAGTGTTTCGCTATGACATCCCGACGAGACTGGCAGTTACAGCAACTGGGCATTACGCAGTGGTCGCTGCGCCGTCCTGGCGCACTGCAAGGGGAGATCGCGATTTCCATTCCTGCGCACGTCCGTCTGGTGATGGTCGCGGCGGAGCCACCCGCGTTAACCGAACCGTTGATGAACGATATTTTACGCGCATTGACCGTCAGTGCGGATCAGGTTTTACAACTGACGCCAGACCGTGTCGCCATGCTGCCGCAAGGCAGTCGCTGTAATAGCTGGCGGCTGGGAACCGAAGAGCCTCTGCAACTGGATGGCGCTCAGGTCACCAGTCCTGCGTTTAATGAATTACGGGAAAACCCAGCGGCACGCGCCGCCTTATGGCAACAAATCTGCGCATATGAACACGATTTCTTCCCTCAATCCGACTGATTTACCCGCAGCATTTCAGATTGAAAAACGCGCCCATGCTTTTCCATGGAGCGAAAAAACATTTGCCAGCAACCAGGGCGATCGCTATCTCAACTATCAGTTAACCGTTGATGGAACGATGGCCGCCTTTGCGATAACGCAGGTCGTGCTGGATGAAGCCACGCTGTTCAACATTGCCGTCGATCCTGATTTTCAGCGACGGGGACTGGGACGTGAGCTACTGGAGTACCTGATCGACGAGCTGGAAAAACGCGGCATTCTGACGCTGTGGTTAGAAGTTCGCGCCTCGAACGCTGCGGCGATTGCGCTGTACGAAAGCCTGGGCTTTAACGAGGCGACGATCCGCCGCAATTACTACCCGACAGCCGACGGCCACGAAGACGCCATTATTATGGCATTGCCAATCAGTATGTAAGACAAGGTGTAATGATGAAGAAGTGGGACTGGATTTTCTTTGATGCCGACGAAACGCTGTTCACATTTGACGCGTTTACCGGCCTACAGCGGATGTTTCTTGACTACAGCATTACCTTTACCGCTGAGGATTTTCAGGACTACCAGGCCGTGAATAAACCGCTGTGGGTGGATTATCAAAACGGTGCGATCACCTCATTACAACTGCAGCATGCCCGTTTCCTGAGCTGGGCTGAGCGTCTGAACGTGCCGCCTGGGTCGCTCAATGATGCGTTTATTAATGCGATGGCAGAAATCTGCTCTCCGTTGCCAGGTGCGGTGTCGCTGCTGAATACGATTCGTGGCAAAACGAAAATCGGTATTATTACCAACGGGTTTACCGCGTTGCAGCAAATCCGTCTTGAACGCACCGGTCTGCGCGATTACTTTGACCTGATGGTTATTTCTGAGCAGGTTGGTGTAGCAAAACCCGACCCGCGTATTTTTGATTATGCGCTGGAGCAGGCGGGCAATCCCGAACGCTCCCGCGTGCTGATGGTGGGTGACACGGCGGAGTCCGATATTCTGGGTGGCATCAATTCCGGGCTATCAACCTGCTGGTTAAATGCGCACCAACGCGAACAGCCGGCGGGCATTCAACCGACCTGGACCGTGGCTTCATTAAGCGAACTGGAACAACTCCTGTGTAAACACTGATTGCCTCCCCCCCATTGATGGGTAAAATAGCCGCAATTTTTCGTATTCAACATGCGTGACGTAGAGCCGCGCTTACTCAAGAAGATTGAACTATGACGTTGTCTCCTTATTTGCAAGAGGTGGCCAAACGCCGCACCTTTGCCATTATTTCTCACCCGGATGCCGGTAAAACGACGATCACCGAAAAGGTGCTGTTATTCGGACAGGCAATCCAGACCGCCGGTACCGTTAAAGGCCGCGGCTCTAACCAGCACGCGAAATCAGACTGGATGGAGATGGAAAAGCAGCGTGGTATCTCTATTACCACCTCTGTGATGCAATTTCCGTATCATGACTGCTTGGTAAACCTGCTGGATACCCCAGGGCACGAAGACTTCTCGGAAGATACCTACCGTACGCTGACGGCGGTGGACTGCTGCCTGATGGTTATCGACGCCGCGAAAGGTGTAGAAGACCGTACCCGTAAGCTGATGGAAGTAACGCGTCTGCGCGATACGCCGATCCTGACGTTCATGAACAAACTCGACCGTGATATCCGCGATCCGATGGAGCTGCTGGATGAAGTCGAAAACGAACTGAAAATTGGCTGCGCGCCAATTACCTGGCCGATTGGCTGCGGTAAATTGTTCAAAGGTGTTTACCACCTGTATAAAGACGAAACTTATCTGTACCAGACCGGTAAAGGTCACACTATTCAGGAAGTCCGTATTGTTAAAGGCCTGAATAATCCGGAGCTGGATGCCGCCGTCGGTGAAGACCTGGCGCAGCAGCTGCGCGACGAGCTGGAACTGGTGCAGGGCGCGTCTAACGAGTTCGACCAGGAATTGTTCCTCGCCGGTGAAATCACTCCGGTGTTCTTCGGAACCGCGTTAGGTAACTTCGGTGTTGACCATATGCTTGACGGTTTGGTGGAGTGGGCGCCTGCGCCTATGCCGCGCAAAACCGACACCCGCATCGTTGAGGCATCTGAAGAGAAATTCACCGGTTTTGTGTTTAAAATTCAGGCCAATATGGACCCGAAACACCGCGACCGCGTGGCGTTCATGCGTGTGGTTTCCGGCAAGTACGAGAAAGGCATGAAAATGCGTCAGGTGCGCATTGGTAAAGACGTAGTGATCTCTGATGCGCTGACCTTTATGGCGGGTGACCGCTCTCACGTGGAAGAAGCCTACCCGGGCGATATCCTCGGTCTGCACAACCACGGCACCATTCAGATTGGCGACACCTTTACCCAGGGTGAGATGATGAAGTTCACCGGTATTCCGAACTTCGCGCCAGAACTGTTCCGTCGTATTCGCCTGAAAGATCCGTTGAAGCAAAAACAGCTGCTGAAAGGGCTGGTACAGCTGTCTGAAGAAGGTGCGGTGCAGGTCTTCCGTCCAATTGCCAACAACGACCTGATCGTCGGTGCCGTTGGTGTGCTGCAGTTTGACGTCGTCGTTTCCCGCCTGAAAAGCGAATACAACGTTGAAGCGATCTACGAATCGGTCAACGTGGCGACCGCGCGCTGGGTAGAATGCTCAGACGTGAAGAAATTCGAAGAGTTTAAGCGTAAAAACGAAATTCAGCTGGCGCTGGATGGCGGCGATAACCTGACCTATATCGCCCCGACCATGGTTAACCTGAACCTCACCCAGGAACGTTATCCGGACGTGACGTTCCGTAAAACTCGCGAACACTAATCGACCTTCCAGGGTGCGGCTTATGCCGTGCCCTGCGACTTTCCCTGCCTTATTAATCCCTTACGGAATGTTCTTAAATCCCGCATTTTTTCCTCATTTCGCCTATTTTTTGACCATATTTGTCTGCGACATCAAAATTGTGATCTATATTTAACAATGTGATGACATAAATATCGGCTTTAAATTCTACGTTACTTTCTCATCTTAGTTGTTTTAGCTGATATTTATTTTGATTACGAGATTAGTTGCTGGCTCAGCCCGATAAGCGGCAGAGCATCGATATGAGCAAAAAAAGGATTAAATCGATGACAATGACAAAACTGAAGATCTCAAAAACGCTGCTGGCTGTGATGCTGACGTCTGCTGTTGCCACGGGGTCTGCATTTGCAGAAAACGCGACCACCGATAAAGGGCAATCCGGTCTTGAAAGCACAGGGCAGAAAGTTGATAGCTCGATGAATAAAGTCGGCGATTTCATGGATGACAGCTCCATTACCGCAAAAGTGAAAGCCGCGCTGGTCGATCACGAAAGCATTAAGAGCACCGATATCTCGGTTAAAACAGACCAGAAAGTGGTCACGTTAAGCGGATTTGTTGAAAGCCAGGCGCAGGCAGAAGAAGCGGTAAAAGTGGCGAAAGGCGTTGAGGGAGTTACCTCCGTGAGCGACAAACTGCACGTGCGTGACAGCAAAAGCACTTCTGTAAAAGGCTATGCGGGCGATACGGCAACCACCAGTGAAGTCAAAGCCAAATTGCTGGCTGATGACATCGTTCCTTCTCGCAAAGTGAAAGTGGAGACCACCGATGGCGTGGTTCAGCTTTCAGGCACCGTTGACTCACAGGCGCAAATCGAGCGCGCTGAGAGTATCGCCAAAGCCGTTGATGGCGTGAAAAGCGTTAAAAACGACCTCAAAACTCAGTAATTCGACTTAATTCGCCAACCTGATATTTGTCGGAAGGCGCGTTGTGCACCACACTAAAATATCGCAATGGGCGGCCTGAGCGCCCATATCAAGCGGTTGACATTAACTATGGTAAAGGAGAAGCGTATGTTTCGTTGGGGCATCATATTTCTGGTTATCGCGTTAATTGCCGCCGCTCTGGGCTTTGGTGGACTGGCGGGTACCGCTGCAGGTGCAGCGAAAATTGTCTTCGTGGTGGGGATTATCTTGTTCCTGGTCAGCCTGTTTACCGGGCGTAAACGACCCTAGTTGGTAAACCGTAAAGAAAAATTGCTACTCAGCCAGTCCAGCGGACTGGCTTTTACGGTTTTAGTGATACGTAATTTGCGTTACTTTGTCGCTCTATCATAAAAAAAACAGGAAGGCAGAGGTGGGGCAGAGAATACCCGTCACGCTCGGTAATATTGCGCCGTTATCGTTACGTCCGTTTCAACCCGGCAGCATGGCGCTGGTGTGCGAGGGCGGAGGGCAAAGAGGCATTTTTACCGCGGGCGTGCTGGACGAGTTTATGCGCGCGCAGTTTAATCCTTTTGATCTCTTTTACGGGACGTCCGCTGGTGCGCAAAACCTGTCGGCCTATCTCTGTAACCAGCCAGGTTACGGGCGCAAAGTGATTATGCGCTACACCACCCGACGTGAATTCTTTGACCCGGTGCGGTTTGTGCGCGGGGGAAATCTCATCGATCTCGACTGGCTGGTAGAGGCCACCGCCGCGCAGATGCCGCTGGCGATAGACCATGCCGAACAGTTATTTGCCGCGGGAAAAGCGTTTTACATGTGCGCCTGTCGCGGAGATGACTACACGCCGGGTTATTTTTCGCCGAACCGACAAAACTGGCTCGACCTTCTGCGTGCGTCCAGCGCCATTCCTGGATTTTATCGTAGCGGGGTAGCGCTGGACGGCGTGAACTATCTGGACGGTGGGGTCAGTGACGCCATCCCCGTTCAGCAGGCGGTAAAACAGGGGGCCAAAACGCTGGTGGTGATCCGCACCGTGCCCTCGCAAATGTACTACACCCCGCAGTGGTTCAAACGCATGGAACGTTGGCTGGGGGAAAGCAGCCTGCAACCGCTGGTCAATCTGGTGCAGCATCATGAGGCCAGCTACCGCGCCATTCAGAGTTTTATTGAAAAACCGCCGGGTAAGCTGCGTATCTTTGAGATCTATCCGCCCAAGCCGCTCCACAGTATGGCGCTGGGAAGCCGAATTCCGGCCCTGCGGGAAGACTATAAAACCGGACGCCTGTGCGGACGTTACTTTTTGGCGACCGTCGGTAAACTGTTGGCGAAAAACACACCGTTGCCCCGCCAGACGCCGAAGATTATGGTGCCTGGACCGGTGGTGGTCCCTCCGGCACCGGTTGCCAACGATGCCCTTATACCCGTGGTGGCCGATGCACCTCAGGCCAACGACACGACGTTTAGCCATGAGGATCTGGCGTGAGCTATCGGTTTATCGATACGCATTGTCATTTTGATTTTCCGCCGTTCACCGGCGACGAACCTGCCAGCATTCAGCGGGCAATTGAAGCCGGTGTGAGCCGCATTATTATGCCGGCGACCGAGGCGGCGAACTTTTCCCGCGTGCTGGCGTTGGCGCAAACTTACCCCCCGCTATTTGCAGCTCTGGGTTTACATCCGATTGTGATTGAGCATCATGACGATGATGCCCTTGACCAGTTGCAACAGGCGCTGGAAAAGCGTGTACAGAAGGTGGTGGCGGTAGGAGAGATAGGACTGGATTTGTATCGTGACGATCCGCAGTTCGACAAGCAGGAAAGGATGCTGGACGCGCAGCTTCAACTGGCGAAGCGCTACGAACTGCCGGTGATCCTGCATTCACGACGTACTCATGACAAACTGGCGATGCACCTTAAGCGCCATGCGCTACCGCGTACCGGCGTAGTGCATGGCTTTGCCGGAAGCTTGCAGCAGGCGGAACGCTTTGTGCAGCTGGGATACAAAATTGGCGTGGGCGGAACCATTACCTATCCCCGAGCCAGCAAAACGCGCGAGGTGATGGCGCGGCTGCCGCTGGGATCCTTGCTGCTGGAAACCGATGCGCCGGATATGCCGCTCAACGGCTTTCAGGGTCAGCCCAATCGCCCGGAGCAGGTCACCAGGGTGTTTGAAGTATTATGTGAGCTGCGCCCGGAGCCCGCAGAGGTCATCGCCGAGGCGTTGTATCGCAATACGACGGCATTGTTTACGGTGTGATTGTTGAGTGCCGGATGGCGTATCCGGCCGACAAAAGTGTGAGCTCCGTAGGCCTGATAAGCGAAGCGCATCAGGCATTTCACAGGTACAGCGCCGGGAAAATCACATTATTCACACCGCGTTCGCGCAGTCCTTGCGCCAGTTGCTCCACGTCCTCTGGCGTCGCGCTCGGCCAGGCTTTGGCTTCACCATACACGCCATGCGCATGAAACGCGTTAAGCCGCACGGGAATGTTGCCCAGGCGGTGAATAAACGCGGCCAGCGCATCAACGTGCTGCAGGTAATCAACGTGTCCGGGAATGACCAGCAGGCGAAGCTCCGCCAGTTTTCCCCGCTCGGCCAGAAAGAGAATACTGCGCTTGATTGCCGCGTTATCGCGCCCGGTGAGCTGCAAATGACATGCGCTGTCCCAGGCTTTTAAATCCAGCATGACACCATCGCAAACCGGCAGCAGCTTCTCCCAGCCGGTTTCACGCAGCATGCCGTTGCTGTCCACCATGCAGGTCAGGTGTTGCAGGTGCGGATCGGCTTTGATCGCTGAGAACAGCGCAATCACGAAAGGAAGCTGCGTTGTCGCCTCACCGCCGCTCACGGTTATCCCTTCAATAAACAACGATGCCTTACGAATGTGATGCAGCACCTCATCGACGCTCATCGTCTGCGTCATTGGCGTGGCCTGCTGCGGGCACATTTGTAGGCAGGTGTCGCACTGCTGGCAAACATCGGACTGCCACCACACTTTTCCCGCACTCAGACTTAAGGCGTCATGTGGACAATGCAGTACGCACTCCCCGCAATCGTTGCAGCGCCCCATCGTCCACGGATTGTGGCAATTTTTACAGCGCAGATTGCACCCTTGCAGGAACAGGGCCAGGCGACTGCCCGGCCCGTCGACGCAGGAGAAAGGGATCAGCCTACTTACTGAAGCGCATCTGCTGTTCATGACTCATCACGCGAGGTTGACGTTCCAGAATGCGAGTATTGCGAGCGGCCTCTTCGCCCAGCCAGGTGGTGTTGGTGCGTGAGCCTTCGGCACGGTATTTTTCCAGATCCGACAGGCGCACCATATAACCGGTGACGCGGACCAGATCGTTACCGCTGACGTTGGCGGTAAATTCACGCATTCCGGCTTTAAACGCGCCCAGGCAAAGCTGTACCAGCGCCTGTGGGTTACGCTTGATGGTTTCATCCAGCGTGAGGATGTCGCTGATCCCGGCGTGATAATACGCGTGATGCGGGGCCACGGTTTGCAGATGAGTAATAGGATCCGGCTCGTCGCCATACGGCAGACGCGCGCCCGGCGTGGTGCCAATGTCTGAACTGATCCCCGACTGCGCATGCAGCATCGCCCGCTGCTGCCAGCCGTATTTCACCGGAGTGTTGGCCACAAAGTCGGCAAGCTGGGCGCTGATCCGATAGCCCATCTCATTAGCGCTCTCATCTTTGCCGTAGCGTGCGTGCAGCCCGGCCTTCTCACACAGCAGGTTTACCGCCTCCGCCAGGCCGTACATACCAAACATCGGCACAAAACGTTCGGGATCAATCAACCCTTCCTGCACCAGGAAGCTATTCTCAAAGAAATGTGATTTCTCATAGAGGAATTCACACCGTGAATCAATGATGGCAATTTGCTGCTGGCAATAGTGCGGTAGGGTGTGCGTAAAGAAGTCATCGACAGACGTGCTGCGCTCTGCGATGGCTTTCAGATTCAGCCTAACCAGCGTACTTCCGCCGCCCGCCAGCGGCAGCGAGTTGTAACAACTGACGACGCCATAATGGCCTTTTGTGAAAATTTTATCATTTTCAGGACCGTTGGAAATATGTGGTTTACTGCATTCGCAAATATTTTGTGCCACGTTCAGCAGCAGGTCGTCAGGTGTGATTTGTGGATCATAAATAAAGGTAAGATTAGGCGAGACCTGCTTTAGCTCTGCATCTGCACGTAAAATGGCGCGGGTGATCGGCGTATCGGCCGGGCCAATATTGGCATGCATAAAGGCGTCTGGCAGGGTTCTGTCGAGATACCGCCAGAAACGTTTTATTCGAATATCGATCTCTTCTTGTGTTAGAATTCTAACATACGGTTGCAGCAGGGCATCGAGCTGACCAAGGTACACCGGCATCGATGTCACTGATGGAACATGGTGGTACAGAATGGTGAGCAAGGATAAGGCGTCATCAAGATCCTGTGCACCTTCCAGCTCCAGCCAGGCTGAACCGTTGGCCAGAAAATGCGCATAATTGGGCAAAACATAACGTGGTTTGAACGGGGCATGACCTTCGTACATATCGCAGATAACCCCGTCATCCAACGCCTGGCGTGCTTCAGCAGGCAACTGCGGATAAGGCAGTGCGTTTTCTGCCTCCAGCGCCAGAAAGTGGCGTTTCTGCTCAGGGCTGAGCACCGGACTGGTCACGATTTGTTGGCAGCGCTGTTGCAGCGCGAGTTCGCTTGAAGTGGGCATCGTCGATTCCTTTATGTGCCGAAGGTTAAGCAACATTGTAGGAAGCAACCGATCCTTAACCTTTGATCCGGATGCGCCTGATGCCATCGCTTCTCGCCAGTAAAGCTCAATTATTTGAAGTAGATCTCATTAGAGTAATGCAAATCTGTATGTGGTTTTCATTAACTGTGATGTATATCGAAGTGTAATAGCGAGCGGATGTTAGAATACTAACAAACTCGCAAGGTGAAATTTTATACGGCGATGCCGTTGGAGAATGTTATGACCGATTTAACAGCAAGCAGCCTGCGTGCCCTGAAACTGATGGACCTGACCACCCTGAATGATGACGACACCAACGAAAAAGTGATCGCGCTGTGTCATCAGGCAAAAACCCCAGTGGGTAACACGGCGGCAATCTGTATCTATCCGCGTTTCATCCCTATTGCGCGTAAAACGCTGAACGAGCAGGGCACGCCGGATATCCGTATTGCAACGGTAACCAACTTCCCGCACGGCAACGATGACATCGATATTGCGCTGGCAGAAACCCGTGCAGCGATTGCCTACGGCGCAGACGAAGTTGATGTGGTATTCCCGTATCGTGCGCTGATCGCCGGTAATGAGCAGGTCGGTTTTGACCTGGTGAAAGCCTGTAAAGAGGCGTGTGCAGCGGCAAACGTGCTGCTGAAAGTGATCATCGAAACCGGTGAACTGAAAGAAGAAGCGTTGATTCGCAAAGCATCTGAAATCTCCATCAAAGCAGGGGCTGATTTCATCAAGACCTCTACCGGTAAAGTCCCGGTTAATGCGACGCCGGAAAGCGCACGCATCATGATGGAAGTGATCCGCGATATGGGCGTTTCGAAAACCGTTGGTTTCAAACCGGCTGGTGGCGTGCGTACTGCGGAAGACGCGCAGCAATTCCTCGCCATTGCTGATGAACTGTTTGGCGCAGACTGGGCGGATTCCCGTCACTATCGCTTTGGCGCATCCAGCCTGCTGGCAAGCTTGCTGAAGGCGCTGGGTCACGGCGACGGCAAGAGCGCAAGCAGCTACTAAGTTTTTATTGCCCATCGTAGGCCGGATAAGGCGCAAGCCGCCATCCGGCATGAATACGACTTGCCGGGTGGCGCATTGCTTACCCGGCCCATAATCGGGAGGTTCCCTTGTTTCTCGCACAAGAAATTATTCGTAAAAAACGTGATGGTCATGCGCTGAGTGATGAAGAAATTCGTTTCTTTATTAACGGTATTCGCGACAACACCATCTCTGAAGGGCAAATCGCCGCCCTGGCGATGACCATTTTCTTCCACGATATGACAATGCCTGAGCGTGTTTCGCTGACCATGGCAATGCGTGATTCAGGAACCGTGCTGGACTGGAAAAGTCTGCAGCTGAACGGCCCGATTGTGGATAAGCACTCTACCGGCGGTGTGGGTGACGTAACGTCACTGATGTTAGGTCCAATGGTTGCAGCATGCGGCGGCTATATTCCGATGATTTCCGGGCGGGGTCTGGGTCATACCGGCGGTACGCTGGATAAACTGGAAGCGATCCCGGGATTTGACATCTTCCCGGATGACGCGCGTTTCCGTGAAATTATTAAAGACGTGGGTGTGGCGATTATTGGGCAAACCAGCTCGCTCGCACCGGCGGATAAACGTTTTTATGCCACCCGCGACATTACCGCGACGGTGGATTCCATTCCACTGATCACCGGTTCGATCCTGGCGAAAAAGCTGGCGGAAGGGCTGGATGCGCTGGTCATGGACGTGAAAGTTGGTAGCGGCGCCTTTATGCCAACCTACGAACTTTCAGAAGCCCTTGCTGAAGCAATTGTCGGCGTGGCGAACGGGGCAGGCGTGCGTACCACCGCACTGTTAACCGATATGAACCAGGTGCTGGCTTCCAGCGCCGGTAACGCAGTAGAAGTCCGCGAAGCCGTGCAGTTCCTGACCGGTGAATACCGCAATCCACGTTTGTTAGACGTCACCATGGCGCTGAGTGTGGAAATGCTGATCTCCGGCAAACTGGCGAAAGACGATGCCGAAGCCCGCGCCAAGCTGCAGGCGGTATTGGATAACGGTAAAGCGGCGGAAATTTTTGGTCGCATGGTCGCGGCGCAAAAAGGTCCGACCGACTTCGTGGAAAATTATGCGAAGTATCTGCCGACGGCAATGCTCAGCAAAGCGGTATATGCTGATACCGAAGGTTTTGTTAGCGCAATGGATACCCGTGCGCTGGGGATGGCGGTAGTTTCCATGGGCGGCGGTCGTCGTCAGGCATCGGACACCATTGATTACAGCGTCGGCTTTAGCGACATGGCGCGTCTGGGCGACAGCGTAGACGGGCAGCGTCCGCTGGCGGTGATCCATGCCAAAGATGAAGCCAGCTGGCAGGAAGCGGCGAAAGCGGTCAAAGCGGCAATCAGTCTTGACGACAAAGCGCCAGAAATTACACCGACAGTCTATCGTCGTATAACCGAATAACTGTATACTGATCTGATCGCTTTTTTGCGGCGCAAAAGGTACGGAGAATAATATGAAACGTGCATTTATTATGGTGCTGGACTCCTTTGGTATAGGTGCGACTGAAGACGCTGACCGCTTTGGCGACGTTGGCGCCGATACTATGGGGCATATTGCAGAAGCCTGTGCGAAAGGCGAAGCTGACAATGGTCGCAAAGGTCCGCTGAATTTGCCTAACCTGACCCGTCTGGGCCTGGTGAAAGCTCACGAAGGTTCTACAGGTAAAATTGCCGCCGGAATGGACGGTAATGCGGAAGTGATCGGTGCCTACGCATGGGCGCATGAACTCTCTTCCGGCAAAGACACGCCGTCTGGTCACTGGGAAATCGCCGGTGTGCCGGTGCTGTTTGACTGGGGTTACTTCTCCGATCATGAAAACAGCTTCCCGCAGGAGCTGCTGGACAAACTGGTTAAGCGCGCCAACCTGCCGGGCTACCTCGGCAACTGCCACTCTTCCGGTACGGTCATTCTGGATCAACTGGGCGAAGAACATATGAAAACCGGCAAGCCGATTTTCTATACCTCCGCTGACTCCGTGTTCCAGATTGCCTGTCACGAAGAGACCTACGGTCTGGATAAACTCTACGAGCTGTGCGAAATCGCCCGTGAAGAACTGACCGAAGGCGGCTACAACATTGGTCGCGTGATCGCCCGTCCGTTTATTGGTGATAAAGCCGGTAACTTCCAACGTACCGGTAACCGTCACGATCTGGCCGTAGAACCGCCAGCGGCGACCGTTCTACAGAAACTGGTCGACGAGAAAAAAGGCCATGTTGTCTCTGTAGGTAAGATTGCTGACATTTACGCGAACTGCGGTATCACTAAAAAAGTGAAAGCGACCGGTCTGGACGCGCTGTTCGACGCCACCATCAAAGAGATGAAAGAAGCGGGTGATGAGACCATCGTCTTCACCAACTTCGTCGACTTCGACTCTTCCTGGGGCCATCGTCGCGATATCGCCGGCTATGCCGCAGGCCTGGAGCTGTTCGACCGCCGCCTGCCTGAGCTGATGGAGCTGGTGGGGGAAGATGACATTCTGATCCTGACCGCTGACCACGGCTGTGACCCAAGCTGGCCGGGCACTGACCACACTCGTGAGCACATTCCGGTGTTGATCTATGGCCCGAAAGTCAAACCGGGTTCACTGGGTCACCGCGAAACCTTCGCGGATATCGGTCAGACGCTGGCGAGCTACTTTGGTACGTCGCCGATGGACTACGGTAAAAACATGCTGTAATGCAATTGCCCGGTGGCGCAAGCTTACCGGGCCTACGGTTTTGTAGGTCTGATAAGGCGTAGCCGCCATCAGGCAATAACAACGAAATAAGGATAAAAGATGGCAACTCCACATATTAATGCAGAAATGGGTGATTTCGCTGACGTCGTATTGATGCCTGGCGACCCGCTGCGTGCGAAGCACATTGCTGAAACTTTCCTCGAAGATGTCCGTGAAGTGAACAACGTTCGCGGCATGTTAGGTTTCACCGGGACTTACAAAGGCCGTAAGATCTCCGTCATGGGTCATGGTATGGGTATCCCATCCTGCTCCATCTACACCAAAGAACTGATCACCGATTTCGGCGTGAAGAAAATCATCCGCGTAGGCTCCTGTGGCGCTGTGCGTATGGACGTCAAACTGCGTGACGTGGTGATTGGAATGGGTGCTTGCACCGACTCCAAAGTTAACCGTATCCGCTTTAAAGATCATGACTTTGCCGCTATTGCTGACTTCGACATGGTGCGTAATGCTGTTGATGCGGCCAAAGCGCTGGGCGTAGACGCGCGCGTGGGCAACCTGTTCTCCGCTGACCTGTTCTACTCTCCGGACGGCGAAATGTTCGACGTGATGGAAAAATACGGCGTGCTGGGCGTGGAAATGGAAGCGGCGGGTATCTACGGTGTTGCGGCTGAGTTTGGTGCGAAAGCGCTGACCATTTGCACCGTGTCCGACCATATCCGTACTCACGAGCAGACCACTGCTGCTGAACGTCAGACGACCTTCAACGACATGATCAAAATCGCGCTGGAATCCGTGCTGCTGGGCGATAAAGAGTAATATCTTTAGTGCCGGGGGGCGGCTTCGCCTGACCCGGCCTACGGTTTTGTAAGCCCGCTAAGCACAGCGCCAGCGGGCTTTTTTATTAACGTACCGCGCTCGCTATCCACGCCGACAGTTCTCGTAGCTCTTTTTCCTGTTGCGGGAAATCGCCAATCAACGCCTCGCACTCCTGTTGCAGCCTGTCCGCCCGATACAGACACCCTTGCAAGCTGCCCGCCAGCGCTTCTAATGGCGCGGGATTGAGGCTGTCGGTAAAGACCTGCGCGCGGGTGATATGGCCTTTCTCCACGTCGAAATGTAACTCGACGCCACCCCAGGTAAAACGCTCATCCAGCAGATGAGAGAAGGCAGGGGCCTGACCAAAGTTCCACTCCCAACTGCTCTGGCGGGCAAACGTTTCGGCGAAGTTGGGCAGATCCGGCGTGTTATCCGGGGAAATAATTTCAGCCGCTACGCGTTCGCCGTAGTGTTGGAAAAAGGCGTCGGTCACGGCTTCACAGATTTTTTCATGAGTGATCTCAGGCAGCAGTTCAACCAGATTCGCGACCCGACCACGCACGGAGGTGATCCCCTTCGCCTGAAGCTTTTTCTGATCAGGGTTGAGGTAATTCGCCAGACGACTGAGGTCGGCATTCAGCAACAGCGTACCGTGGTGGAACCCGCGATCTTTGGTTTCTCGATACGCCGAACCTGAAACTTTGCGATCGCCTTCGGCCGTTTTGACCACCAGATCGTTACGCCCGGAGGCGTCAGCGTTGACGCCCAGTGCGTTCAGGGCATTGAGTACGATAGTGGTGGAGATGGTTTTGTCGTATTCCGGTTTGCCTGCCATAAAGGTAAAGCAGGTATTACCGAGATCGTGAAACACCGCGCCGCCGCCGCTGCTACGGCGAGCCAGCCGGACGTTATCCTCTTCCATGCGTCGGGTATTGCACTCTTTCCACGGGTTTTGCGCCCGGCCTATGACCACCGTATCGGCGTTGCGCCATAAAAACAGCACGCGCTGCGTGGCGGGCATTTGACGAAAAATGCACTCTTCAACCGCCAGATTAAACCACGGATCGTAAGAGTCGGAGATAAGCAGGCGTAATGTGGTCATGGTTGATTTCCTTCCTGGTGAATTACTCTTTTTTCTCGCTGTCTTCTTCCTGCACCGGTTTGTTGGCGGTCAGCAGGAACGGCGATTGTTGCCAGCGGGTGCGCTTACCTTGCAGTAATGTCCGGGTTAATACCACGCCAATCGCCAGTGACAGGAGCAGCATCAGGCGTAGAATGTTGGTGGTGTTATCCACCTGTTTGGCCTCGGTGGCAAGGGTGTGGGTATCCAGCGTCAGGCGCAGGTAGCCCAGCGGACCATTTTTGCCCTGAATGGGTTCGACAATTTGCTGATTAAAATAGCCCCCGGCTTTTTTACCGTCCAGCGCCAGCCGGTCGCGAACATTCACGCTCTCACCGGCATGCGTAATGAGATCGCCCTGTTCATCATAGACGCCCGCATCGAGAATACGGCTCTCGTCGGTGAGTTGGCGCAGCACGACAGCGATGCGTTTTTCATCCGGCGTTTCGGTACGCATCAGCGGCGCGACGTTTAATGCAACCTGGCGGGCCAGCGTGCGGGCCAGCTCTTCCAGCTGCGGATTTCGCTGCTGTTGATGGTTTTGACTAAACCACGACGCGCCCTGCATCAGGGCGACGAGCAGCGCGAGGCAGGACAATACAATCACTGCACGATGAAGTCGGAATTTCAGTTTTGCGCGAGCCATATTCCACCTGCTGAAAATTTGAGACTTAATGTTGCCAGAAGCGCTGGTTACAGGGTAGCCTCATGCGTTATTTTCCCCTGATGATTCCGACCCGAACGATTTTACAGGAGCTTTAATGCCTAACATTACCTGGTGCGATCTACCTGAAGATGTCTCTCTGTGGCCAGGTCTGCCCCTCTCTTTAAGTGGTGATGAAGTGATGCCACTGGATTACCACGCGGGCCGTAGCGGCTGGCTGCTGTATGGTCGTGGGCTGGATAAACAACGCTTAACGCAATACCAGAGCAAACTGGGGGCGGCGATGGTGATTGTGGCGGCCTGGTGCGTCGAGGATTATCAGGTGATTCGCCTCGCGGGATCGTTAACACCGCGGGCAACAAAACTGGCGCATGATGCCAAACTGGATGTTGCCCCGCTGGGGAAAATCCCGCATTTGCGCACGCCAGGCCTGCTGGTGATGGACATGGATTCGACGGCGATCCAGATCGAGTGCATTGATGAAATCGCCAAACTGGCTGGAACCGGCGAGATGGTCGCAGAAGTGACGGAACGCGCGATGCGCGGGGAGCTGGATTTTACCGCTAGCTTGCGCAGCCGCGTCGCCACGCTGAAGGGGGCGGATGCCAATATTTTGATGCAGGTACGTGAAAATCTCCCGCTGATGCCCGGCTTAACGCAACTGGTGCTGAAGCTGGAAACGCTGGGCTGGAAAGTCGCGATAGCCTCCGGTGGCTTTACCTTCTTTGCTGAATATCTGCGCGAAAAGCTGCGCCTGACGGCGGTTGTGGCGAACGAGCTGGAGATCATGGACGGGAAATTTACCGGCAACGTGATTGGCGATATCGTCGATGCTCAGTACAAGGCCACCACCCTGACCCGACTGGCGCAGGAATATGAAATCCCAATGACGCAAACGGTGGCGATTGGCGACGGCGCTAACGATCTGCCGATGATCAAAACGGCAGGGCTGGGGATCGCCTACCATGCTAAGCCGAAAGTGAATGAAAAGACAGAGATTACTATCCGTCACGCTGACCTGATGGGGGTGTTCTGCATTCTCTCCGGTAGCATGAACCAGAAATAACGAGGTAAAACGTGGCAAAAGCTCCTAAACGCGCCTTTGTATGTAATGAATGCGGGGCCGATTATCCGCGCTGGCAGGGGCAATGTAGCGCCTGTCAGGCCTGGAACAGCATCACCGAGGTGCGTCTTGCGGCGTCACCGACGGTGGCACGTAACGAGCGCCTCAGCGGCTATGCCGGTAATGCAGGCGTCGCTAAGGTGCAAAAGCTGGCGGATATCAGTCTGGAAGAGCTGCCGCGTTTTTCTACCGGTTTTAAAGAGTTTGACCGCGTGCTGGGCGGCGGTGTGGTGCCCGGCAGTGCCATTCTGATCGGCGGTAATCCAGGCGCCGGGAAATCCACCCTGCTGCTGCAAACGCTGTGCAAGCTTGCCGAGCAGATGAAGACCCTGTACGTCACCGGGGAAGAATCGCTGCAACAGGTGGCGATGCGCGCCCATCGACTCGGTCTGCCGACGGCAAATCTGAATATGCTGTCAGAAACCAGCATTGAGCAGATTTGCCTGATTGCAGAGGAAGAGCAGCCAAAGCTGATGGTCATCGACTCCATTCAGGTGATGCACATGGCGGATATTCAGTCTTCGCCGGGCAGCGTGGCGCAGGTGCGTGAAACCGCCGCATACCTGACGCGCTTTGCTAAAACGCGCGGCGTGGCGATTGTCATGGTCGGTCACGTCACCAAAGATGGCTCTCTGGCTGGGCCAAAAGTACTGGAGCACTGCATTGACTGCTCGGTGCTGCTTGACGGCGATGCGGATTCTCGTTTCCGTACCCTGCGTAGCCATAAAAACCGCTTTGGTGCGGTGAATGAGCTTGGCGTCTTCGCCATGACCGAACAGGGCCTGCGCGAAGTCAGTAACCCTTCCGCTATTTTCTTAAGTCGTGGCGATGAAGTGACCTCCGGCAGCTCGGTGATGGTGGTCTGGGAAGGGACGCGTCCACTGCTGGTGGAGATTCAGGCGCTGGTCGATCACTCGATGATGGCGAATCCTCGGCGCGTAGCAGTCGGGTTGGAACAAAACCGTTTGGCGATCTTGCTGGCAGTGTTGCACCGTCACGGCGGCCTGCAAATGTCTGACCAGGACGTGTTCGTTAACGTGGTTGGCGGCGTCAAAGTCACCGAAACCAGTGCCGATCTTGCGTTACTGCTGGCGATGGTTTCCAGCCTGCGCGACAGGCCGCTACCGCACGATCTCGTGGTCTTTGGCGAAGTGGGGTTGGCGGGGGAGATTCGCCCGGTTCCCAGCGGCCAGGAGCGAATTTCTGAAGCGGCGAAGCACGGTTTCCGTCGGGCGATTGTTCCTGCCGCCAATGTGCCGAAAAAGGTGCCGGAAGGAATGCAGGTTTTTGGCGTTAAAAAGCTCGCGGATGCGTTAAACGTGTTTGACGACTTATAATTCATTACCCGTCGTCTTTCTGTCGGCAGGTATGTTGGCTGCCACCAGAAATCCATAGGGTAATTATTTGTTTCACCCTGTAGGCCTGATAAGCGAAGCGCCATCAGGCAGTGTTACGCGATTTTTCCAGCAGGAGGCTCTTGTGTCATCGTTCGACTATCTCAAAACCGCCATTAAGCAAAAGGGCTGTACCTTGCAACAGGTGGCGGATGCCAGTGGTATGACCAAGGGATATTTAAGCCAACTGCTGAATGCCAAAATCAAAAGCCCCAGCGCGCAAAAGCTGGAGGCGCTGCACCGTTTTCTCGGGCTTGAGTTTCCCCGTCAGCAGAAAAATATCGGTGTGGTATTCGGTAAGTTTTATCCGCTGCATACCGGGCATATTTATCTGATCCAGCGCGCCTGTAGCCAGGTTGACGAGCTGCATATCATCATGGGCTATGATGAAACGCGCGACCGTAGCCTGTTTGAAGACAGTGCCATGTCACAGCAGCCCACAGTCTCTGACCGTCTTCGCTGGCTGCTGCAAACCTTCAAATATCAGAAAAATATCCGTATTCATGCCTTTAATGAAGAAGGCATGGAGCCCTATCCGCACGGCTGGGATGTCTGGAGTAACGGCATAAAAACGTTTATGCAGGAGAAAGGGATCCAGCCAAACTGGATCTACACCTCTGAAGAAGCCGATGCGCCGCAGTATCTGGAACATCTGGGAATCGAAACGGTGCTGGTCGATCCCAAGCGCACATTCATGAGCATCAGCGGCGGGCAAATCCGTGAGAACCCGTTTCGCTACTGGGAGTATATTCCCACCGAGGTGAAACCGTTTTTCGTGCGCACCGTGGCGATCCTTGGCGGTGAGTCGAGCGGAAAATCGACGCTGGTGAACAAACTCGCCAATATCTTCAACACCACCAGTGCGTGGGAATATGGCCGTGATTACGTCTTCTCCCATTTGGGCGGCGATGAGATGGCTCTGCAGTATTCCGATTACGATAAAATCGCGCTTGGACAAGCGCAATACATTGATTTTGCAGTTAAATATGCTAATAAAGTGGCATTTATCGACACCGACTTTGTCACGACGCAGGCGTTCTGTAAAAAGTATGAAGGGCGTGAGCACCCGTTTGTGCAGGCGCTGATCGACGAGTACCGCTTTGACCTGGTGATTCTGCTGGAAAATAACACGCCGTGGGTGGCAGATGGACTACGCAGTCTGGGCAGTTCGGTTGACCGGAAGGCGTTTCAGTCGCTGCTGGTGGAAATGCTGCAGGAAAATAACATCGATTTTGTCCACGTCGAGGAGCCAGACTATGACGGTCGCTTCCTGCGCTGCGTGGAGTTGGTGAAAGAATTGATGGGTGAGCAGGGGTAGATTTTAATACCGGATGGCGGCATAAACGCGTTGTCCGGCCTACAAGTTGCACTCACCTCGTAGGCCGGACACGCACAGCGCCATCCGGCACTTAACGGCAATTACTTAGAAATACGCTTGTACTTGATACGCTTCGGTTCCAGCGCATCTGCGCCCAGCGTGCGTTTCTTGTACTCTTCGTATTCGGTAAAGTTACCTTCGAAGAACTCGACTTTGCCTTCATCCTGGTAATCCAGAATGTGGGTGGCGATACGGTCGAGGAACCAACGGTCGTGCGAGATAACCATTGCGCAGCCCGGGAACTCCAGCAGGGCGTTTTCCAGCGCGCGCAGGGTTTCGATATCCAGGTCGTTGGTCGGTTCATCGAGCAGCAGCATGTTGCCGCCAACCTGCAGCAGCTTCGCCAGGTGCAGACGACCACGCTCACCACCGGACAGCTCGCCGACGCGTTTACCCTGATCAACACCTTTGAAGTTGAAGCGGCCTACGTAAGCGCGGCTTGGCATTTCGGTGTTGCCGATCTTCATGATATCCAGCCCGCCGGATACTTCTTCCCACACGGTTTTGCTGTTATCCATTGCGTCACGGAACTGGTCAACGGAGGCCAGTTTCACGGTTTCACCCAGTTCAATGGTGCCGCTATCTGGCTGTTCTTCACCGGAGAGCATGCGGAACAGGGTGGATTTACCCGCGCCGTTCGGACCGATGATCCCGACGATAGCGCCTTTCGGTACCGAGAAGCTCAGGTCGTCGATCAGGACGCGGTCGCCGTAGGATTTACGCAGGTTAGTAACCTCAACGACTTTATCGCCCAGACGAGGTCCTGGTGGGATAAACAGTTCGTTGGTTTCGTTACGCTTCTGGTATTCGGTATTGTTGAGCTCTTCAAAGCGTGCCAGACGGGCTTTACCCTTCGACTGACGGCCTTTTGCACCCTGGCGTACCCACTCCAGCTCTTTCTCAATGGATTTACGGCGAGCCGCTTCCTGAGAGGCTTCCTGCGCCAGACGCTGATCTTTCTGCTCCAGCCAGGAAGAGTAGTTACCTTCCCACGGAATACCTTCACCGCGGTCAAGCTCCAGGATCCAGCCAGCCACGTTATCGAGGAAGTAACGGTCGTGGGTAATTGCCACCACGGTCCCTTCGAAGTCGTGCAGGAAGCGTTCCAGCCATGCCACGGATTCTGCATCCAGATGGTTGGTCGGTTCGTCGAGCAGCAGCATGTCTGGTTTTTCCAGCAGCAGGCGGCACAGCGCGACGCGGCGGCGTTCACCCCCGGACAGCTTCTCAATTTTGGCATCCCAGTCCGGCAGACGGAGTGCGTCAGCGGCGCGCTCCAGCTGCACGTTCAGGTTGTGGCCGTCGTGTGCCTGAATGATTTCTTCGAATTTACCCTGCTGTGCGGCAAGCTTATCGAAGTCGGCATCCGGCTCGGCGTACTTCGCGTACACTTCATCCAGGCCTTTCAGGGCGTTAACCACGTCGGCGACCGCTTCTTCAACGGACTCACGCACGGTATGTTCCGGATTCAGCTTCGGCTCCTGAGGCAGGTAACCGATCTTGAGGCCCGGCTGTGGACGAGCTTCGCCCTCGATGTCGGTATCAATACCGGCCATGATGCGCAGCAGGGTGGATTTACCCGCGCCGTTCAGACCGAGTACACCGATTTTGGCACCCGGGAAGAAGCTCAGAGAGATGTTTTTAAGAATATGACGTTTCGGCGGAACGACTTTGCCGACACGATGCATGGTATAAACGAATTGAGCCACGTTGGACTTCGCCTCTTTTATATACTCTTCATCCTTCAGGCTGCCTCTGTGTTGGCTGCATTCGAAAACCCTGGTCACATAGCCATCTATGCTTGCAGGGATTTTCTCTCTTGCCGCCTTGATGCAGCCAGAATGATTTTGAGTAGGGTGATGAATAGTTATCAAAGGCGAAGTGTAGCCTTTTTCATTGCTCAATCCCAGCCAGCAGATCTCACTCGCAACAAAAGTAAAAAAGTGTCCGGAACGTGGCACTTTCTGCAATGTCTGATTAGCATGAATCTATTAAGCGGCATGATGCTGCACAGTCGTAACACGATAAGAGGAAGAGCTTGTGGACAAAGCCAAACACGTAGCCTGGCGCCTGCTGGCAGCCAGCGTATGTCTGCTGACGGTCAGTCAAGTGGCGCGAGCGGATTCTCTGGATGAACAGCGCAATCGCTATGCACAAATTAAGCAGGCCTGGGATAACCGGCAGATGGACGTCGTCGAGCAGATGATGCCGGGCCTGAAAAGCTACCCTCTGTATCCCTACCTTGAATATCGCCAGATTACTGACGATCTGATGAATCAGCCCACCGTTACCGTCACCAATTTTGTGCGCGCTAATCCAACGCTGCCGCCTGCACGCACGTTGCAATCGCGCTTCGTGAACGAATTGGCACGTCGGGAAGACTGGCGAGGGTTGTTAGCATTCAGCCCGGATAAGCCCGGCACCACCGAAGCGCAATGTAATTACTACTATGCGAAATGGAGTACCGGGCAGGCCGAAGAAGCCTGGCAAGGTGCAAAAGATCTTTGGCTGACCGGGAAGAGTCAGCCCAACGCCTGTGACAAATTATTCGGCGTATGGCGGGCATCGGGGACTCAGGATCCGTTAGCGTATCTTGAACGTATTCGCCTGGCGATGAAGGCGGGTAATACCGGACTGGTTACCGCGCTGGCCGGACAAATGCCAGCGGATTATCAGACCATTGCTTCAGCGATTATTGCACTGGCAAATAACCCTAATTCGGTGATGACGTTTGCGCGCACCACCGGCGCTACGGATTTTACCCGTCAGATGGCGGCGGTGGCGTTTGCCAGCGTAGCGCGTCAGGACGCGGAAAATGCACGTTTGATGATCCCTTCATTGGCGCAGGCGCAGCAGTTAAATGACGATCAAACTCAGGAGCTGCGCGATATCGTCGCCTGGCGTCTGATGGGCAACGACGTTACTGACGAGCAGGCCAAATGGCGCGATGACGCGATTATGCGCTCACAATCCACCACGCTTGTGGAGCGCCGCGTGCGGATGGCGCTGGGAACTGGCGATCGTCGAGGGCTGAATACCTGGCTGGCGCGTCTGCCGATGGACGCGAAGGAAAAAGATGAATGGCGTTACTGGCAGGCGGATCTGCTGCTGGAGCGCGGACGTGACGCCGAAGCGAAAGAGATCCTGCATGCGCTGATGCAGCAGCGTGGCTTCTATCCGATGGTGGCAGCACAGCGCCTTGGTGAAGAATACACGCTGAAAATAGACAAAGCGCCTGCGGATGTTGACGCTGCCCTGACGCAGGGACCGGAGATGGCGCGCGTACGTGAGTTGATGTACTGGAACATGGACAACACCGCGCGCAGCGAGTGGGCGAATCTGGTCACCAGCCGCACCAAGTCTGAGCAGGCGCAGCTGGCGCGTTATGCGTTTAACAACCACTGGTGGGATCTGAGCGTGCAGGCCACGATCGCTGGCAAACTCTGGGATCATCTGGAAGAGCGTTTCCCGCTGGCCTACAAAGATCTGTTTACCCGTTACACCAGCGGGAAAGACATTCAGCCAAGCTACGCGATGGCCATTGCCCGTCAGGAAAGTGCCTGGAACCCGAAGGTAAAATCGCCGGTGGGTGCCAGCGGGTTGATGCAAATTATGCCGGGTACGGCGACGCATACAGTGAAGATGTTCTCGATTCCGGGTTACAGCAGTCCGAATCAGCTGTTGGATCCTGAGACCAATATCAACATCGGCACCAGCTATTTACAGTATGTGTATCAACAGTTTGGCAATAACCGCATCTTTGCTTCAGCAGCCTATAACGCCGGACCGGGTCGCGTTCGTACCTGGCTTGGCAACAGTGCAGGGCGCATTGACGCGGTGGCCTTTGTAGAAAGCATCCCGTTCTCCGAGACCCGTGGGTACGTGAAAAACGTGCTGGCTTACGATGCCTACTATCGTTACTTCCTCGGTGATAAGCCGGAATTGATGAACGACGCAGAATGGCAACGCCGTTACTGATCGTGGTGAGTGTGTTATGCTATCGTACTCGTTAAAGAGTACAAAGGGGGAGGCAATCGCGCCTCCCCCGCAACGATGGCGATATCTTATGACTCAGCAATCACCCTATTCAGCAGAGATGGCAGAACAGCGTCACCAGGAGTGGTTACGTTTTGTCGACCTGCTTAAACACGCTTATGAGCAAGATTTACACCAGCCATTGCTCAATTTGATGTTAACGCCTGATGAGCGCGAAGCGCTGGGGACTCGCGTGCGCATTATTGAAGAACTGCTGCGCGGCGAGATGAGCCAACGCGAGTTGAAAAACGAGCTTGGGGCCGGTATTGCGACCATAACGCGTGGGTCCAATAGCCTCAAAACTGCGCCGGTCGAGCTGCGTCAGTGGCTGGAACAGGTGCTGCTCGGAAAAGATTGAATTGCCTGATGGCGCAGTGCTTATCAGGCCTATAACGTAGCGCAAATAATTACCGATACACCGCGTTATGGAACGGGCTGAGCGCCAGGATCACCGCCTGGTGATAGACGCTGGCACGGGTTAACTTCCCGGCGGTAAACACGCCAATCGCCCCTTCTTTACGGCCTATCTCGTCAATGCCAGTGTACTGTGACATCACCGGACCGAGCGCTTCTCCCTGACGGACTCTGTCGAGAATCACCGCCGGCAGCGGTAGCGTAGCGGAACGCGCTTCACCGCGCTGAACGCCATTATCAATCACCACCCAGCTGAAGGTCGCGTCATCGTCAATGCCGGCTTCAATGGCCACCCAGAAATCGGCCTGCGGATGCAGGCGGCGTGCGTTATCTATGCGATTTCGTGCGCCAGTGCGCGTTTCCTGACTTCCAAAAGGTTGTTCCGGCACACCGCTCTCGACGGCGACGGGTTCAATATGGCAGGATCCTTCACCGAAAATCTCTTCAAATGCCCGAAGAATTGCCTGAATTTTGGCAGGATTGGTGGTCGCAGAGATAACCTTGTGCATAATTAAGCTCAGTTTGAAAATTCATCGCATCGCAGTATAACGGAAAAAACGCATGTTACAGGTATACCTTGTTCGCCACGGTGAAACGCAGTGGAACGCCGAGCGACGTATTCAAGGCCAGTCAGACAGCCCGCTGACCGCTAAAGGTGAACAGCAAGCTATGCAGGTTGGCGAACGCGCCCGCTCGCTTGGCATTACTCACGTCATCAGTAGCGATTTAGGTCGTACACGACGCACCGCAGAAATCATCGCCCAGGCGTGTGGCTGTGATATCACCTTCGACGCCCGCCTGCGCGAGCTGAATATGGGGGTGCTGGAAAAGCGCCACATCGACTCTCTGACGCCAGAGGAAGAGGGCTGGCGTCGCCAGTTAGTCAACGGCACGGTTGATGGTCGTATTCCGGATGGGGAATCCATGCAGGAACTGGCCGATCGTGTTAACGCCGCGCTGGCATCTTGTCTGGAACTGCCGCAAGGGAGCCGCCCATTGCTGGTAAGCCACGGTATTGCGCTGGGTTGCCTGGTGAGTACGATTCTGGGACTGCCCGCCTGGGCTGAGCGTCGGCTGCGTCTGCGCAACTGCTCGATTTCCCGCGTCGATTATCAGGAAAGTTTATGGCTTGCGCCGGGTTGGGTGGTCGAAACGGCAGGGGACATCTCGCATCTGGACGCCCCTGCGTTGGATGAGCTACAGCGTTAACGGCGAATAGGAATCAGGAATTCGCAGCGTAGGTTAATAGGGCGATCGCCTGCTTTGGCATCTTCTGCCGGGTAGTATCGCTCTATATCCTGACCTTTACGACGAGTCAGGTTCAGCATTGGCATACAGGTGCCATACACTGTCAGAATAAATTCCTGCACGCCCGTTCCCAGGCCTTCATAGGTAAACATGACATATTCGCCGCCCTGCAACAGGATTGGCTGCGCGGACGGTACATAGCCGCTGGCCTGTTCCGGTGTGAGTGCGGTGGTATAGAAGACTTCCTGCTCGTCATCTTTTTCAAAACTCGGACGCGTTTCGTTGAGTCCGTACAGCACCGGCGGAATGGCAGGAGCCTGGCTCAGGAAGTCGCGCCAGAACTGAATACGCATTTCATGACGGAAGTCGGAAATCTGTTCCAGCGAGCAAGAGTAGCTTTGCGTGGTGCCGAGCAACTGCGTGTCTTCCAGCGTCACGAACTGATGCGCTGGCATCGCAAATTCCCCGAGTCGCATCGGTGGGCGAATACCAAAAGCGCTCCATTCCGGCGAGCGGCGGTACAGTGCAGGCGTCTGAGCGAATTGTTTTTTGAACGCACGGGTAAACGTCTGTTGAGAGTCAAAACGGTATTGCAGGGCAATATCCAGAATCGGACGCGCAGTCAGGCGTAGCGCCACAGCGGACTTCGATAAACGACGGGCGCGGATGTAGGCACCAATAGCGTGGCCCGTCACGTCCTTAAACATTCTCTGCAGATGCCACTTGGAATAGCCTGCTTTTGCCGCCACATTGTCAAGCGACAGAGGCTGATCCAGATGACCTTCCAGCCAGATTAATAGGTCGCGAATAATGCCAGCCTGATCCATAAAATATCCTCATCCTTTCAACAGCGAGTACCTGACGTCAGGTAAGAGGATAATAGCATTTTTTGCTGTTTTAGCATTCAGTGTTTTTTTTGCTCATAAATGCTGTTTTCGGACATACGAAAGCGTGATTATTGTAATCCTGTGATCTGTATACATTTTATTTTAGAATGTTGAATAATTGCTCAGGGCAACTTTTAAAAATGGTAACAATATGAAATATAAGAGCTTAGTCATTTCCTCAATTTTGCTGTTGTTGGCGCAGGTGGCCCATGCGGAGCAGATTGGTTCTGTCGATACGGTATTTAAAATGTTTGGACCGGATCATAAAATCGTCGTCGAAGCGTTTGACGATCCCGATGTAACCAATGTGACCTGCTATGTTAGCCGCGCAAAAACCGGTGGCATTAAGGGCGGGTTAGGGCTGGCTGAAGATACCTCCGATGCCGCCATTTCCTGCCAGCAAGTGGGGCCGGTTGAGCTAAGCGACAGAATCAAGAACGGTAAAGCGCAGGGCGAAGTCGTCTTTAAGAAACGGACGTCGCTGGTGTTTAAATCATTACAGGTGGTGCGTTTTTATGATGAAAAACGCAACACGCTGGCGTATCTGGCCTATTCCGACAAGGTTGTCGACGGTTCGCCGAAAAATGCCATCAGCGCGGTGCCCATCATGCCGTGGCGGCAGTAACAAGGAAGCAAAATGCAACAGGCGTTGATCTGGTTGGTTGAGGATGAGCAGGGTATCGCGGATACGCTTATCTACATGCTGCAACAGGAAGGTTTTAGCGTGGAAGCGTTTGAGCGTGGACTGCCGGTGCTGGAAAGCGCGCGTCAGCGATGCCCGGATGCGATAATCCTCGACGTCGGACTGCCTGATATCAGCGGTTTTGAACTGTGCCGACGTCTGCTGGAGCGCCACCCGGCGCTGCCGGTTCTTTTTCTGACCGCCCGCAGCGATGAAGTGGACCGCCTGTTAGGTCTGGAGATTGGCGCGGATGATTACGTCGCCAAACCCTTCTCGCCGCGCGAGGTGTGCGCCCGGGTGCGCACGCTGCTGCGGCGGGTGAGGAAATTTGCAGCACCGCCATCGGCAGCGCGTTTTGGCAATTTTGAACTCAATGAACCCGCCGCGCAGATTGCGTGGTTTGGCTGTCCGTTAAACCTGACGCGCTATGAGTTCCTGTTGCTGAAAACCTTGCTGATGTCGCCGGGGCGTATCTACTCGCGCCAGCAACTGATGGATTTAGTTTGGGCCGATGCGCAGGATACCTACGACAGAACGGTGGACACGCACATCAAAACACTGCGCGCCAAACTGCGGGCTATTAATCCGGATCTCTCGCCGATTAACACGCATCGCGGGATGGGATACAGCCTGAGGAACGCCTGATGCGCATTGGCATGCGACTGCTGCTGGGCTACTTTTTGATTGTCGCCGTTGCCGCCTGGTTTGTTCTGTCTATTTTTGTGCAGGAGATTAAACCTGGCGTACGCCGGGCCACCGAAGGCACGCTGATTGACACCGCCACGCTGTTAGCGGCGCTGGCACGCGACGACGTACTCTCTGGCTCTGCTGCCAACGGTAAGTTGGCGCAGGCCTTCTCGCAACTGCATAACCGCCCTTTTCGTGCCAACATCAGCGGCATTAACAAAGTGCGCAATGAGTATCACGTCTACATGACTGATGCTCAGGGCAAGGTGTTGTTTGATTCCGCCAATAAAGCAGTAGGGGAAGATTATTCCCGCTGGAACGACGTGTGGTTAACGCTGCGCGGGCAATATGGTGCGCGCAGTACGCTGCAAAATCCGGCTGACCCGGAAAGCTCGGTGATGTACGTTGCGGCACCGATTATCGACGGTGAGCGCATTATTGGGGTGCTTAGCGTCGGGAAGCCCAATGCGGCAATGGCACCGGTAATTAAACGCAGCGAGCGGCGGATGCTGTGGGCGAGCGCGGTGTTGCTGGGGATCGCATTAGTGATTGGCGTGGGAATGGTATGGTGGATCAACCGCTCTATTGCCCGGCTGGCGCGCTATGCTGACTCGGTGACCGAGAATCGGCCCGTCGCGTTACCGGATTTAGGCAGCAGTGAATTGCGAAAACTGGCGCAGGCGCTGGAAAGTATGCGCCTGAAGCTGGAGGGTAAGAATTACATTGAGCAGTATGTGTATGCCTTAACCCATGAACTGAAAAGCCCGCTGGCGGCTATTCGTGGCGCGGCGGAGATTTTACGTGAAGGGCCGCCACCTGACGTGGTGGCACGTTTTACCGAAAATATTCTGACGCAAAATGCGCGTATGCAGGCACTGGTCGAAACCCTGTTGCGCCAGGCGCGGCTGGAAAACCGGCAGGATGTTGCGTTTACGCCCGTTGCGGTTGATGTACTGTTTGCTCAGTTGCGCGAGTCGCGTAGCGTCCAGTTGGCTGCTAAACATATCACGCTCAACATTGTGCCCTCATCATGGGTGGTTGCGGCTGAACCTGCGCTGCTGGAGCAGGCCATGGGTAATCTGCTGGATAACGCCATCGACTTTACCCCTGAACAGGGGACCATTGTCCTGAGTGCGCAGCAGCAAGGAGAAAAGGTCTCATTGCAGGTGACGGACTGCGGCAGCGGGATCCCTGATTTTGCGTTACCGCGCATTTTTGAACGATTTTATTCACTGCCCCGCAAGAATGGTCACAAGAGCAGCGGTCTGGGGCTGGCGTTTGTCAGCGAAGTTGCCCGTCTGTTTGACGGCGATGTGACACTGAGTAATCGCCCCGAAGGCGGAGTACAGGCGTCGTTCACACTTCACCGTCACTTCACATAACTTCAAATTCTGCGCACATAGCCGTTCTACCTTGTCGTCATTGCAAAGGAGAACGCTATGTTGAAATCCCCCCTGTTCTGGAAAATCGTCACCTTAGGTGGCGCCATGCTGTTGCTGTTAATTCCTCTGACGATGGTCAGGCAGATAATCGTTGAGCGATCGGATTACCGTAATGAGGTCGAAGATGCTATCCGGCAGAGTACCAGTGGGCCGCAGAAGTTAGTTGGGCCGCTAATTGCTATCCCCGTGACCGAACTTTATACCTCGCTGGAAGACGGTAAAGAAGTCTCGCAAAAGCGCAGCTATATCCATTTCTGGCTGCCGGAGTCGTTGATGGTTGAGGGCAATCAAAATGTTGAAGGACGTAAAGTCGGCATTTATGAGGGCCAGGTCTGGCATAACGATGTGTCGTTGAACGCGGAGTTCAATGCGGAACGGCTGAGTGAATTGCATCACCCTAATATAACGTTAGGGAAACCGTTTATTGTGGTTGGCGTCGGCGACGCACGCGGGATTGGCGTGGTGAAAGTGCCGCAGATTAACGGGACGTCGCTGGCCGTTGAGCCGGGAACGGGGCTTGATGGGCGTGCGCAGGGGATCCACATTCCGCTGCCGGATGCGGAATGGACGAAGCAAAACCTTAGTCTGGCGCTGTCGCTTAATCTGAACGGTACCGGGGATTTTTCCGTTGTCCCCATTGGACGTAACAGCGAAATGACCCTAACCAGTAACTGGCCGCATCCCAATTTTCTGGGGGATTTTTTGCCCACGAAGCGTGAAGTTAGTGCATCAGGGTTTACGGCCCAATGGCAAAGCAGCTGGTTTGCCAATAACCTCGGTGATCGTTTTGATGGGGAAAAAATTGGCTGGCAGGGAATGCCAGCGTTTAGCGTGGCGGTAGCTACACCGGCCGATCAATATCAGCTGACCGACAGAGCAACGAAGTATGCCATCTTACTGATCGTGCTGACTTTTATGTCTTTCTTTGTGCTTGAGAGTATGACCAGCCTGCGCCTGCACCCCATGCAGTATCTGTTGGTAGGGTTATCGCTGGTGATGTTTTATCTGCTGTTGCTGGCACTGTCAGAACATATTGGTTTTACCGCGGCGTGGATTATTGCCAGCCTGATTGGTGCCCTGATGAACGGCGTGTATTTACAGGCGGTATTACAAGGGTGGCGTAACAGTATTCTGTTCACCCTGGCGCTGTTGGCACTGGACGGGGTGATGTGGGTGTTACTGCGTTCGCAGGACAGTTCTTTGCTACTGGGAACCGGCGTGCTGTTATTGGCACTGTGCGGGATTATGTTCCTGACGCGTCATCTTGACTGGCACGCACTGGCTCGGCCCAAAGCAAAAGAGACGCAACCCGTGGAAAACGATGAATTTCGTTTGTGGAAGTAGGGTGGAGATAAAATGAAAAACGGCGCTTTACGCGCCGTTTTTGTTCCCGCAAGGATGAGATTAATCCTGCAGGTCGCCGCAGAAACGATAGCCTTCACCGTGAATGGTGGCGATGATTTCTGGCGTATCCGGCGTAGATTCGAAATGCTTACGAATACGACGGATAGTCACGTCAACGGTACGGTCATGCGGCTTCAGTTCGCGACCGGTCATTTTTTTCAGCAGTTCTGCGCGAGACTGGATCTTGCCCGGATTCTCACAGAAGTGAAGCATGGCACGGAATTCGCTGCGTGGCAGTTTATACTGCTCGCCGTCAGGACCGATCAGAGAACGGCTGTTGATGTCCAGTTCCCAACCATTGAACTTGTAGCTTTCGACGCTACGACGTTCTTCGCTGACCGTGCCCAGGTTCATGGTACGGGACAGCAAGTTACGAGCACGGATAGTCAGTTCACGCGGGTTAAACGGTTTGGTGATGTAATCATCCGCGCCGATTTCGAGGCCGAGAATTTTATCGACTTCGTTATCGCGGCCCGTCAGGAACATCAGCGCAACGTTAGCTTGTTCGCGGAGTTCGCGCGCTAACAGAAGACCGTTTTTACCTGGCAGATTGATATCCATAATCACAAGGTTGATGTCATATTCAGAGAGGATCTGATGCATTTCCGCGCCATCTGTCGCCTCGAATACATCATAGCCTTCCGCTTCGAAAATGCTTTTCAACGTGTTACGTGTTACTAACTCGTCTTCAACGATAAGAATGTGCGGGGTCTGCATGTTTGCTACCTAAATTGCCAACTAAATCGAAACAGGAAGTACAAAAGTCCCTGACCTGCCTGATGCATGTCGTAAATTAACATGATCGGCGTAACATGACTAAAGTACGTAATTGCGTTCTTGATGCACTTTCCATCAACGTCAACAACATCATTAGCTTGGTCGTGGGCACTTTCCCTCTGGACCCGACAGTGTCAAAAACGGCTGTCATCCTAACCATTTTAACAGCAACATAACAGGCTAAGACGTACCGGACACCCAATAAAACTACGCTTCGTTGACATATATCAAGTTCAATTGTAGCACGTTAACAGTTTGATGAAATCATCGTATCCAAATGTTAGCTTTCATCACAAAATTGCAATAATACAACTAGTTGCACGTGCTAACTAATAAATGTAATGAATCCTACGAATGAGATCCATTTTAAATTAAATTATCATGAATAAACAGAAGGATATGCAACTTCTGTTAACATAAAAAGCAATAGTACAGGTACGAAACAGTTTAGCATTTTTTACTTAATGTAAAATGCTTTTTCAGTGATCTCTGTTAAAAATATGTAAATTCGCGCTGCGTAATATGTTGATGTGCATCACATTATTATCGGCAAACTGACCAAAAAGAGTAGCAAAATGCGTTTAACAATTATTCTGGTGGCCCCTGCCAGAGCGGAAAATATTGGTGCGGCAGCCCGTGCGATGAAAACCATGGGATTCACCGAGTTGCGGATCGTTGACAGTCAGGCACACCTGGAACCGGCCACGCGCTGGGTGGCCCACGGTTCGGGTGACATTATTGATAATATTAACGTTTTTACAACGTTAGCCGAGGCGTTGCACGACGTGGATTTTACCGTTGCTACCACGGCGCGCAGTCGCGCAAAGTTTCATTATTACGCTACTCCGGTCGAATTGGTTCCGTTGCTGGAGGAAAAATCGGCGTGGATGGATCACGCTGCGCTGGTTTTTGGCCGTGAGGATTCTGGCCTGACGAATGAAGAACTGGCGCTGGCAGACGTGTTGACCGGCGTACCGATGGTGGCTGACTATCCTTCACTGAATTTGGGGCAGGCGGTGATGGTGTATTGCTATCAATTAGCCGGTTTAATACAACAGCCCGCTAAAACCGCTGAGGTGACGGATGAGCTTCAGCTCCAGGCATTACGGACGCGTGTTTTACGTTTATTGACCACGCTGGATGTTGCCGATGACATCAAACTCACGGACTGGTTGCAACAACGAATGGGCCTGTTAGGACAGCGAGACACGGCAATGTTGCACCGTTTTTTACATGATATTGAAAAAAATATCACAAAATAAAATATTGCCAATCTATTCTTTGTGGGTTTTTTATTCTAACTTCAAGCGTGCCTGACGCGCCGTATTGGTTGAAAGTAAAACGGTAAGCAGTGACTCGTGAACAAGTTTCGGAACGTGATCAATTTAGAAATTTATTGACTTAGGTCACGAGATACTTTAACCCTAAAAGAATAGAGCACAGACAGATAATAATTACAGAGCACACAACATCATGAAACGCATCGGCACCACCATTACTACAACCATCACCATTACCACAGGTAACGGTGCGGGCTGACGCGTACAGGAAACACAGAAAAAAGCCCGCACCTAAACAGTGCGGGCTTTTTTTTCGACCAGAGGCAACGAGGTAAACCATGCGAGTGTTGAAGTTTGGCGGTACATCAGTGGCAAATGCAGAGCGCTTTCTGCGGGTTGCCGATATTCTGGAAAGCAATGCCAGGCAGGGGCAGGTTGCGACCGTCCTCTCTGCCCCGGCAAAAATCACTAACCATCTGGTGGCGATGATTGAGAAGACCATCGGTGGCCAGGATGCTTTAGCCAATATCAGCGACGCCGAACGTATTTTCTCTGAGCTTTTGGTCGGTCTTGCCGCGGTTCAGCCCGGTTTCCCGCTGGCGCAACTCAAAGCCTTTGTTGAACAAGAATTTGCCCAAATTAAGCATGTTCTGCACGGCATCAGCCTGCTGGGACAGTGCCCGGACAGCATCAACGCCGCGCTTATCTGCCGTGGTGAAAAAATGTCGATCGCAATTATGGCCGGGCTGCTGGAAGCACGTGGCCACAAAGTGACGGTTATTGATCCGGTTGAGAAACTGTTAGCGGTGGGTCATTACCTCGAATCGACCGTTGATATTACCGAGTCTACGCGTCGAATTGCCGCCAGCCGTATTCCGGCAGACCATATGGTGTTGATGGCAGGCTTTACCGCCGGGAATGAAAAAGGTGAGCTGGTGGTGCTGGGACGTAACGGCTCTGATTACTCCGCCGCCGTGCTGGCTGCCTGTTTGCGTGCAGACTGCTGTGAGATCTGGACGGACGTTGACGGCGTGTATACCTGCGACCCGCGTCAGGTCCCCGATGCCAGACTGCTGAAGTCAATGTCTTATCAGGAAGCGATGGAGCTGTCTTATTTCGGCGCCAAAGTGCTTCACCCGCGCACCATTACCCCGATTGCCCAGTTCCAGATCCCTTGCCTGATTAAAAATACCGGTAACCCGCAAGCGCCGGGTACGCTGATTGGCGCCAGCCGCGATGAAGATGATCTGCCGGTAAAAGGCATTTCGAATCTCAACAATATGGCGATGTTCAGCGTGTCGGGTCCTGGAATGAAAGGGATGGTCGGCATGGCGGCCCGCGTGTTTGCCGCGATGTCTCGCGCAGGGATTTCGGTGGTACTGATCACCCAGTCGTCTTCTGAATACAGCATCAGCTTCTGCGTCCCGCAGGGCGACTGTGCGCGTGCACAGCGTGCGATGCAGGATGAATTCTACCTCGAGTTGAAAGAAGGACTGCTGGAGCCGCTGGCGGTCACTGAGCGCCTGGCGATCATCTCAGTAGTTGGCGACGGTATGCGTACGCTGCGCGGTATCTCCGCGAAATTCTTTGCCGCGCTGGCGCGTGCCAACATCAATATCGTGGCTATCGCCCAGGGCTCGTCTGAGCGCTCTATTTCGGTGGTGGTGAACAATGATGATGCCACCACCGGCGTGCGCGTGACGCATCAGATGCTGTTCAATACCGATCAGGTGATAGAAGTCTTTGTCATAGGCGTCGGTGGCGTCGGGTCTGCGCTGCTTGAACAGCTTAAGCGGCAACAAACCTGGCTGAAGAGCAAGCATATTGATTTACGCGTTTGCGGGGTGGCGAATTCGAAGGCCCTGCTGACCCATGTTCACGGTCTGAATCTGGAAAACTGGCAGGCGGAGCTGGCGGAAGCCAAGGAACCTTTCAACCTCGGTCGCTTAATTCGCCTGGTGAAAGAATACCATCTGCTTAACCCGGTGATTGTGGACTGTACGTCAAGTCAGGCCGTGGCAGATCAGTATGCGGACTTCCTGCGCGAAGGCTTCCACGTCGTGACGCCGAATAAAAAGGCGAATACCTCGTCGATGGATTACTACCATCAGCTACGTTTTGCCGCCGCGAAGTCCCGACGTAAATTCCTCTATGACACCAACGTTGGCGCAGGCTTACCGGTTATCGAAAACCTGCAAAACCTGCTCAGTGCAGGTGATGAACTGCAACGCTTCTCGGGGATTCTGTCCGGTTCGCTGTCGTTTATTTTTGGCAAGCTGGATGAAGGCATGAGCTTCTCGCAAGCCACCACGCTGGCACGCGAAATGGGCTATACCGAGCCCGATCCACGCGATGACCTTTCCGGGACGGATGTGGCGCGCAAACTGCTGATCCTCGCCCGCGAAACCGGTCGCGAGCTGGAGCTTAGCGATATCGTTATTGAGCCGGTGTTACCGCAAGATTTTGATGATTCTGGCGATGTCTCTGCGTTTATGGCTAAGCTGTCGCAGCTCGATGATGCGTTTGCCGCGCGCGTGGCGAAAGCCCGTGATGAGGGGAAAGTCATGCGCTATGTTGGCAATATCGAAGAAGACGGTGTGTGTCGGGTGAAAATCGCCGAAGTGGATGGCAACGATCCGCTGTATAAAGTGAAAAATGGCGAAAACGCGCTGGCGTTCTACAGTCACTACTACCAGCCATTACCGCTGGTACTGCGTGGTTACGGTGCAGGTAATGATGTCACGGCGGCGGGCGTCTTTGCCGATCTGCTACGCACCCTTTCATGGAAGTTAGGAGTTTAACATGGTGAGAGTTTATGCCCCGGCTTCCAGTGCCAATATGAGCGTCGGGTTTGATGTGCTTGGGGCGGCGGTCACGCCCGTTGATGGTTCTTTGTTAGGTGATGTTGTCTCTGTGGAAGCCGCTGACAGCTTTAGCCTCAACAACCTGGGGCGCTTTGCGAGCAAACTGCCGTCAGAGCCGCGGGAAAATATCGTCTACCAGTGCTGGGAGCGATTTTGTCAGGAGCTGGGGAAAGCCGTTCCGGTGACGATGACGCTGGAAAAAAATATGCCGATTGGCTCCGGCTTAGGCTCCAGCGCCTGTTCTGTTGTGGCCGCGCTGGTGGCAATGAATGAGCACTGCGGTAAACCGCTCAACGACACCCGCCTGCTGGCGATCATGGGTGAGCTGGAAGGGCGTATCTCCGGCAGTGTTCACTACGATAATGTGGCGCCTTGCTTTTTGGGCGGTATGCAGTTGATGATTGAGGAAAACGGCATTATCAGCCAACAGGTGCCAGGCTTTGATGAGTGGTTGTGGGTGCTGGCCTATCCGGGAATTAAGGTTTCAACGGCTGAAGCGCGGGCGATTTTACCGGCGCAATACCGTCGCCAGGACTGTATCGCCCACGGGCGACATCTGGCGGGCTTCATTCATGCTTGCTATTCCCGTCAGCCAGGGTTAGCGGCAAAGCTGATGAAAGATGTGATTGCCGAGCCATATCGCACCCGCTTGCTGCCAGGCTTCAGCCAGGCGCGTCAGGCGGTGGCGGAAATCGGCGCGGTGGCCAGTGGTATTTCCGGTTCTGGACCGACGCTGTTTGCTCTGTGCGATAAACCGGAGACGGCGCAGCGGGTTGCAGACTGGCTGGGTAAAAATTACCTGCAAAATCAGGAAGGCTTTGTTCATATTTGCCGGCTGGACACGGCGGGCGCACGGGTACTGGGAAAATAAATGAAACTCTACAATCTAAAAGATCATAACGAGCAGGTCAGTTTCGCGCAGGCCGTCACCCAAGGGTTGGGTAGAAAACAGGGGTTATTTTTTCCGCACGATCTGCCGGAATTTAGCCTGACCGAAATCGATGAAATGCTGAAGTTGGATTTTGTCAGCCGTAGCGCAAAGATCCTGTCCGCCTTTATTGGTGATGAAATAGCGAATGACGTCCTCGCAGATCGCGTGCGCGCGGCGTTTGCATTCCCTGCGCCGGTTGCTCAGGTGACGGGGGATGTCGGTTGTCTGGAGCTGTTCCACGGCCCGACGCTGGCCTTTAAAGACTTTGGTGGGCGCTTTATGGCGCAGATGCTGACGCACATCAGCGGCGATAAGCCGGTAACCATCCTGACGGCCACGTCCGGCGATACCGGGGCGGCGGTCGCGCATGCCTTTTATGGCCTGAAAAATGTGCGCGTGGTGATCCTCTATCCTAACGGTAAGATCAGCCCGTTACAGGAAAAACTGTTCTGTACGCTGGGTGGAAACATTGAAACTGTCGCCATTGACGGTGATTTTGATGCCTGCCAGGCGCTGGTGAAACAGGCGTTTGATGACGAAGAACTAAAGGTGGCGCTGGGATTAAATTCGGCTAACTCGATCAACATCAGCCGGTTGCTGGCGCAAATCTGCTACTACTTTGAGGCCGTGGCGCAACTGCCGCAGGAGGCGCGCAATCAGCTGGTGGTTTCTGTACCGAGCGGCAACTTTGGCGATCTGACCGCTGGACTGCTGGCAAAATCACTCGGTTTGCCGGTGAAGCGTTTTATCGCGGCAACCAATGTCAACGATACGGTTCCGCGTTTCCTTGAAGAAGGCGAGTGGGCGCCGAAAGCCACCCAGGCGACCTTATCGAATGCCATGGATGTCAGCCAGCCGAACAACTGGCCGCGCGTGGAAGAGCTGTTCCGTCGTAAAATCTGGCGTCTGAACGAACTGGGCTATGCGGCCGTTGACGATGCGACCACTGAGGAAACGATGCGTGAGCTGCAGGCGATTGGCTACACCTCAGAGCCGCACGCGGCGGTGGCGTACCGCGCGCTGCGTGATCAACTGAACCCAGGCGAATATGGCCTGTTCCTTGGGACCGCGCACCCGGCGAAGTTTAAAGAAAGCGTTGAACAGATCCTTGATGTGACGCTGGATCTACCAAAAGAGCTGGCGGAGCGTGCGGACTTGCCGCTGCTGTCGCATCATCTACCGGCTGATTTTGCCGCGCTGCGTCAACTGATGATGACCCGCGGATAATTGTTGTGCCGGATGGTGACGCTAGCGCGTCTTATCCGGCCTACGGGCATTCGTTTTGTGTCGTAGGCCGGATAAGGCGTTAGCCGCCATCCGGCATGTACACTAGTGCTCGTGACGTTTAAACACCAACTCGCCTTTATCGGAAGCTTCTTCATCAAAGAAATAGCCCTCGCTGTTAAAGGCGGTCAGCTGTTCTGGCTGGGTTAAGCGGTTTTCAATGATATAGCGGCTCATCAGACCGCGCGCTTTTTTAGCATAGAAACTGATCACTTTGAATTTGCCATTTTTCTCGTCGAGGAAGACCGGTTTGATCAGCTCCGCGTTCAGTTTTTTCGGTTTCACGGACTTAAAATACTCATCCGAGGCGAGGTTAATCACCACGTTGTCGCCTTGTGCTTCCAGCGCTTCGTTCAGCTTGTCAGTGATGATGTCCCCCCAGAACTGGTAGAGATCTTTGCCTTTGGTGTTGGCAAGGCGAATGCCCATCTCGAGGCGGTAAGGCTGCATCAGATCCAGCGGGCGCAGCACGCCGTACAACCCGGACAACATGCGTAAATGCCGTTGGGCGAAATCAAAATCGGCCTCGCTGAAGGTGTCTGCCTGCAGCCCAGTGTAGACGTCGCCTTTAAACGCCAGGATGGCCTGACGCGCATTATCGGGCGTGAAGTCAGGTTGCCAGTCGTGGAAACGAGTGGCGTTCAGGTCCGCCAGCTTGTCGCTTATCCCCATCAGCTTACCTATTTGCGGTGCAGACAGCTGACGCGCTTCGTGGATAAGCTGCTGGGAATGGTCCAGCAGCTCGGGCAGCGTATGGCGCGTGGTGGCCAGTGGACTTTGGTAGTCGAGCGTTTTTGCAGGTGAAATCAGAATCAGCATATCCAGTCCTTGCGGGAGATTTACTGCGACTGTAGCAAAAAAAACGACAGAATTGATCGATGGTTGCGATTGCCGCGCTAGCTGCGCGGCGGCTCATCCCAGGTATCAGGTGCAAGCTGTTGTCTGATATCAGGATAACGCTGCGGATCAAATTCCGGTCGCACGCCGAGTTTTCGCTGGCGCAGGTAGTCGCTGGCAAGAGTATGAACAACCGGGGAAAGCAGCAAAATCGCCGTCAGATTCGTGATGGCCATGCAGGCCATAATAATGTCGGCGAGCTGCCACACCAGCGGAAAGTGGAGTAGTGTTCCGCCGATCACGGTGCAGACGGTGGTAATACGCAAAATCCAGATGATGCGAATGGTGTCCAGTTTCAGAAAGATCAGATTATTTTCTGCATAAATGTAGTTAGCGACAATAGAGCTGAAGGCGAACAGAACCACAATCAGCGCAACGAACCCGGCACCCCATTCCCCCGTGAGCGTTACCATGGCCTTCTGGACCAGTTGAATACCTTCCATTGGAACGTACGTGGTGCCATTGCCTGCCAGTAGAATAATCATTGCGCTGGCCGTACAGATAACCAACGTATCACCCAGCACGCCAATCATCTGCACGATGCCTTGTGCGGCGGGATGCGGAGGCCATGACGCGGCCGCGGCCGCGGCGTTAGGCGTTGAACCCAGGCCCGCTTCATTAGAAAACATACCGCGTTGAAAGCCGCTGGCAATGGCCTGGCTTAGCGTATACCCGGCGGCGCCGGCGGCGGCTTCCTGCCAGCCAAACGCGCTTTTCACAATGGTGACGATGACCTCAGGGATCTGTCCGATATGCCACAGGCAGATGACGATGCTGCAGCCGACCCACAGCAGGGCCATTAAGGGCACGATCCATTGCATCAGGCGGGCAACGCCTTTAATACCGCCGACGATGACGAGCAAAGACAGCACTGCCAGCGAGATCCCGGATACGAGGGGCGGGATGTCGAAAGCAAACTCCAGCGCACGCGAGACCGAGTTCGCCTGGACGCTGTTAAAAACTAAGCCATAGGCAATGAGTAAAAAGATGGCGAACAGAACGCCCATCCAGCGCATGCCCAGCCCGCGCGCCATATACCACGCGGGTCCGCCGCGAAACTGGCCTTTACTGTCGCGTTCTTTATACAGTTGGGCGAGTGAGCATTCGGCAAATGAAGTTGCCATGCCGATCACCGCCGAGACCCACATCCAGAAGACGGCACCCGCCCCCCCAGCCGCGATAGCCAGGGCTACGCCTGCCAGGTTTCCGCTGCCGATACGGGCGGCGAGGCTGGTACACAGAGCCTGAAATGAGGTTAAACCCCCAGGTTGTGGGTTGATGCTATTTTTAAGACTTTTGCCAAACTGGCGAACGTAGCGGAACTGGACGAAACCGGTACGGTAAGTGAACCAAAATCCTGCGCCCAGCAGGAGATAGATCATCACCGAGCCCCACAGTATTTCATTAATAAATGCGAAAAAATCAGGCATTAACATCCCTCTTGTTGATGCCGGCACGCGCTAATATCCTGATGTAAGCGCTACCAATTATCGAACAGTATAAACCTTGTAATGAGATTGATAGCGGGAGTTTACCATAACATCAGGTCGACTCTTTAATTGCGCACTATAGGCTCTGAGATGCGTAATCAGGGCTGAACGGCAGGTGAGGCACTCCCGGCGGTTGCGCTGAGAGTGCGTCGTGCTATCATCAGGAAAGATCGGTTACATCCCCCTAACACGCTGTTTAAAGAGAAACGCTATCATGACGGACAAATTGACCTCCCTTCGTCAGTTCACCACTGTAGTGGCCGACACCGGAGACATCGCGGCAATGAAGCTGTATCAGCCTCAGGATGCCACAACTAACCCTTCTCTCATTCTTAACGCAGCGCAGATCCCGGAATACCGCAAGCTGATTGATGACGCTGTGGCCTGGGCTAAGCAGCAGAGCAACGACCGCGCGCAGCAGGTCGTCGACGCGACGGACAAACTGGCGGTAAACATCGGCCTGGAGATCCTGAAACTGGTCCCGGGTCGTATCTCTACTGAAGTTGACGCGCGCCTGTCCTACGACACCGAAGCGTCTATCGCGAAAGCGAAACGTCTGATCAAAATGTACAACGATGCTGGCATCAGCAACGATCGCATTCTGATCAAACTAGCTTCTACCTGGCAGGGTATCCGTGCCGCGGAGCAGCTGGAAAAAGAAGGCATCAACTGTAACCTGACTCTGCTGTTCTCCTTCGCGCAGGCGCGTGCATGTGCAGAAGCAGGCGTTTACCTGATTTCTCCGTTCGTTGGCCGTATTCTGGACTGGTACAAAGCCAACACCGATAAGAAAGAGTACGCACCGGCAGAAGATCCGGGTGTGGTTTCCGTCACGGAAATCTATGAGTACTACAAACAGCACGGTTACGAAACCGTGGTGATGGGCGCGAGCTTCCGTAACATCGGCGAAATCATTGAGCTGGCGGGCTGCGATCGTCTGACTATTGCCCCGGCACTGCTGAAAGAGCTGGCTGAAAGCGAAGGCGCGCTCGAACGTAAACTGTCCTTCTCTGGCGAAGTGAAAGCGCGTCCTGCACGTATCACTGAAGCTGAGTTCCTGTGGCAACACAACCAGGATCCGATGGCTGTAGACAAACTGGCGGACGGTATCCGTAAGTTTGCTGTAGACCAGGGCAAACTGGAAAAAATGATCGGCGATCTGCTGTAATCATTTGCGCGTGGCCCTGACGGGGGTCACGCTACCTCTTCTGAAATCTGTCTGTCCTTCCCTTCGCAGTGTATCATTCTGTTTAACGAGACTGTTTAAACGGAATAATCATGAATACTTTACGCATTGGCTTAGTTTCTATTTCTGACCGTGCCTCCAGCGGTGTTTATCAGGATAAGGGTATTCCCGCACTTGAAGAGTGGCTAGCGTCCGCCCTGACAACGCCTTTTGAACTGCAAACCCGGTTGATCCCGGATGAGCAGGCGATCATTGAACAAACATTGTGTGAACTGGTTGATGAAATGGGCTGTCACCTGGTGCTGACCACCGGCGGCACCGGCCCGGCGCGTCGTGATGTAACCCCAGATGCTACGATGGCGGTAGCCGACAGGCAGATGCCCGGCTTTGGTGAACAAATGCGCCAGATTAGCCTGCACTTTGTGCCGACGGCGATCCTCTCCCGTCAGGTTGGGGTTATTCGCAAGCAGGCACTGATCCTCAACCTGCCTGGCCAACCGAAATCGATCAAAGAAACGCTGGAAGGGGTGAAAGACGCCGACGGTAACGTTATTGTGGCGGGTATTTTTGCAAGTGTACCATATTGTATACAGCTGCTGGATGGGCCGTATGTGGAAACCGCCCCGGAAGTGGTAGCATCTTTTCGGCCTAAAAGCGCGATACGCGATACAAATGCCTGAAAGTAGCCTTTTCGTGACATAAAGCGTAATGCCGGTGGAGTATTGAATTGTTTACGATATAGTAATTTTTGATTTACACGTATCGCTAAACACCTTCAATCACTCCACTGACGCATGGTTTGCTATGTCACAACATTCTCGACCGCTGAATCGCCAGGATTATAAAACCCTTTCGCTCGCTGCTCTCGGTGGGGCGCTCGAGTTTTATGATTTTATTATCTTTGTCTTCTTTGCCGCCGTTGTGGGTGAGCTGTTCTTCCCCGCGGACATTCCCGAATGGCTACGTCAGGTACAAACCTTCGGTATTTTTGCCGCGGGCTATCTGGCGCGCCCGTTAGGCGGCATCATCATGGCGCATTTTGGCGATCTGGTCGGGCGCAAAAAAATGTTCACTCTGAGCATTTTACTGATGGCGATACCGACGCTGGCGATAGGTCTGCTGCCGACGTATTCCTCGATGGGGATCCTGGCCCCGCTGTTGCTGTTGCTGATGCGTATTCTGCAAGGTGCCGCCATTGGAGGAGAAGTGCCGGGGGCCTGGGTGTTTGTTGCCGAACACGTGCCGGAGCGCCGTATCGGCATTGCCTGTGGAACGCTGACTGCCGGGTTAACGGTGGGGATCCTTCTGGGCTCGGTGGTGGCCACGTTGGTGAATACCAGCCTGACGCAGCAGGCGGTACATGAGTACGGCTGGCGTATACCTTTCTTGCTGGGAGGTGCGTTTGGGCTGGTGGCAATGTATTTGCGCCGCTGGTTGCAGGAGACGCCGATCTTTCTCGAGATGCAGCAGCGCAAAGCGTTGGCGCAGGAACTGCCGGTGAAGTCGGTCGTCAGCAAGCATAAAAAAGCAGTGGCGGTGTCGATGCTACTGACCTGGCTGCTCTCGGCTGGGATTGTGGTGGTGATCCTGATGTCGCCCGTCTGGCTGCAAAAACAGTATGGTTTTGCACCTGCGCTGACGTTACAGGCCAACAGCGTGGCCACCATTATGCTGTGCATCGGGTGCTTGCTGGCGGGATTCGTGGTCGACAGAGTGGGTGCCAGCAAAACCTTTATTGTCGGTAGCCTGCTGCTGGCCTGTTCCAGCTGGTTTTTCTATCACCTGATCGGCAGTCATCCTGAGCACCTGTTCCTGTTGTACGGTCTGGTTGGGCTGTGCGTTGGCGTGGTTGGCGCGGTGCCTTACGTGATGGTACGGGCGTTCCCGGCGGAAGTCCGTTTTACCGGTATTTCTTTTTCCTATAACGTCTCGTATGCCATTTTCGGTGGTTTGACGCCAATCGCGGTCACGATGTTGATGAGTGTGTCGCCGATGGCTCCGGCCTGGTATGTGCTGGCGCTTTCGCTGGTGGGTTTAGGGCTAGGGATTTGGCTACGACAGGATATTTATCATCGTGATACGGACGCTGAGGGAGAATTACAGCGTCTGTAAGGATTATCCCCCCTTGCGGGGGGATACAGACAGAATTAGTGCATTTCACCAATTGGCAGGATGGTGCGGCCAAACTGTTCGTTCAGCACTTCACCCATCGCCAGGTAAATGGCGCTTGCACCACACACTAAGCCAATCCAGCCAGCAACATGAATAATCGCTTCGTTACCTGCAATATTGCCCACAGCCAGCAGGGCGAACAGCACGGTCAGGCTCAGGAAGACAAACTGCAGCGCGCGGTTTGCTTTCAGTGTGCCGAAGAACATGAACAGGGTGAACACGCCCCACAGACCCAAATACACGCCGAGGAACTGCACGTTCGGTGCTTCTGTCAGGCCCATTTTCGGCATTAACAGGATCGCGACCAGCGTCAGCCAGAACGAGCCGTAAGAGGTGAAGGCGGTTAAGCCGAAGGTATTGCCTTTTTTGTACTCCAGCAGACCGGCAAAAATTTGCGCGATACCGCCGTAGAACAGTCCCATCGCCAGGATAATACCGTCAAGGGCGAAGAAACCCGCGTTATGCAGGTTAAGCAAAATGGTGGTCATGCCGAAGCCCATCAGGCCCAGTGGTGCCGGATTAGCCAACTTAGTGTTGCCCATAATTCCTCAAAATCATCATTGATTGAATGGTGAAATAATTTCCCCGAAAAACGATCACGGACTTCGGGGCGCGGCATGATAATCAGGGGAGAGGGGGCTGTCTATGATCTGATGAGGGGAAAATGAATTTTTTTCCCCAGTACTGAATATCATGGCCGAGAAGTCAGGGGGTTAGTCATCACCAATGACTTTTAAGGTCGCCATGTCGGAGGAGTTTACTGACTGGCCAGAGAAGGTGATTTTAGACACACAGCGTTTGTTGTCGTTGTCGCTATTGATGTTAATCCAGTTGGTGGTTTTCCCCTCTTTGATGGAGGAAGGAACATTCAGGCTCTGGCTGGACATGCGCGCGGCTTTAAAATAAACGGAAGCGCCATTTAGTGTGATATCACCACGGTCTGCCGTCAGTTGAATACGCTTCACGACACGACAAACAGGGATTCTTAGCGTGAGATCGTTGGTTGCATTTCTGGGCATGGCAATCATTCCCAGAACTTTATGATCGTTAGCCTGTGCAGTGCTGCTCAGCAGCAGACCTATCAACAGGCTGGCGGGAAGGGTAAACAGGGATTTCATGAAATTTCTCTTTGACGGGTTCAAAAGTGAGTGACGAGTGACCATAATACCGCCGTTGGAAAAACGGTTCATGCAGGTAATCTTTTCTTTTTATTACAATTTTCAAGTGAATGACTGGTATTTTTAATATTGGTTTTATGAATTATTTTGGGGTGGTGACTATTTACTTTCCTGTTTTTCTGCCCGTTATCTCTCATTTTATTGCGATCGGGCTAAAAAAAATTTGCATGCCCCCCTTGATGACGTGGGTTACGACCCCATCTTGTAGACAACCGCAGTGGTGAGTCTGAAAAAAAACGATTCAGGGTAGTTGAAACCGCACGTTTCGCCCTTATTACAGATTCACAACCACCTGATGACAGAATTTTTAGTGGAGACGTTTAGATGGGTAAAATTATTGGTATCGACCTGGGTACTACCAACTCTTGTGTAGCGATTATGGATGGCACTACTGCACGTGTGCTGGAGAACGCCGAGGGCGATCGCACCACGCCTTCTATCATTGCTTATACCCAGGATGGTGAAACTCTGGTTGGTCAGCCGGCTAAACGTCAGGCAGTGACAAACCCGCAAAACACCCTGTTTGCGATTAAACGCCTGATTGGCCGCCGCTTCCAGGACGAAGAAGTACAGCGTGATGAAGCCATCATGCCGTACAAAATCATCGGTGCTGACAACGGTGATGCATGGATTGACGTAAAAGGTCAGAAACTGGCACCGCCGCAGATCTCTGCTGAAGTGCTGAAAAAAATGAAGAAAACGGCTGAAGATTACCTGGGCGAACCGGTAACTGAAGCGGTTATCACCGTACCTGCATACTTCAACGATGCTCAGCGTCAGGCAACGAAAGACGCCGGCCGTATCGCAGGTCTGGAAGTCAAACGTATCATCAACGAACCGACCGCTGCTGCACTGGCTTACGGTCTGGACAAAGAAGTCGGCAACCGTACTATCGCGGTCTACGACCTCGGTGGTGGTACTTTCGATATCTCTATTATCGAAATCGACGAAGTTGACGGTGAAAAAACCTTCGAAGTTCTGGCAACCAACGGTGATACCCACCTCGGTGGTGAAGACTTCGATAGCCGCATGATCAACTATCTCGTTGATGAATTTAAGAAAGATCAGGGCATTGACCTGCGTAACGACCCGCTGGCAATGCAGCGCCTGAAAGAAGCCGCAGAGAAAGCGAAAATTGAGCTGTCTTCTGCGCAGCAGACCGACGTTAACCTGCCGTACATCACTGCAGATGCGTCTGGTCCGAAACACATGAACATCAAAGTGACTCGTGCGAAACTGGAAAGCCTGGTAGAAGACTTGGTTAACCGTTCTATCGAGCCGCTGAAAGTTGCTCTGCAGGATGCTGGTCTGTCTGTTTCTGACGTTCAGGATGTTATCCTGGTCGGTGGTCAGACTCGTATGCCGATGGTACAGAAGAAAGTTGCTGAGTTCTTCGGTAAAGAACCGCGTAAAGACGTTAACCCGGACGAAGCTGTAGCAATCGGTGCTGCTGTTCAGGGTGGTGTATTGACCGGTGATGTTAAAGACGTACTGCTGCTGGACGTTACCCCGCTTTCTCTGGGTATCGAAACCATGGGCGGCGTGATGACTCCGCTGATCGCGAAAAACACCACTATCCCGACCAAGCACAGCCAGGTGTTCTCTACCGCTGAAGACAACCAGTCTGCGGTAACCATCCATGTGCTGCAGGGTGAACGTAAACGTGCTGCTGATAACAAAGATCTGGGTCAGTTTAACCTGGATGGTATCAGCCCGGCACCGCGCGGTATGCCGCAGATCGAAGTGACCTTCGATATCGATGCTGACGGTATCCTGCACGTTTCTGCGAAAGATAAAAACAGCGGTAAAGAGCAGAAGATCACCATCAAGGCGTCTTCTGGTCTGAACGAAGAAGAAATTCAGAAAATGGTTCGCGAAGCAGAAGCGAACGCAGAATCTGACCGTAAGTTTGAAGAGCTGGTCCAGACCCGTAACCAGGGTGACCATCTGCTGCACAGCACTCGCAAGCAGGTTGAAGAAGCAGGCGATAAACTGCCGGCTGACGACAAAACTGCTATCGAGTCCGCTCTGACTGCGCTGGAAACGTCTTTGAAAGGCGAAGACAAAGCAGATATCGAAGCGAAAATGCAGGCGCTGGCACAGGTTTCCCAGAAACTGATGGAAATCGCTCAGCAGCAGCATGCACAGCAGCAGGCGGGTTCAGCTGATGCTTCCGCGAACAACGCGAAAGATGACGATGTTGTCGACGCTGAGTTTGAAGAAGTGAAAGACAAAAAATAATCGCCCTTTGAACGGGTAAAACACTGGCACGGGCGAAGAGGTTTCCTCTCCGCCCGTGCACGCATGTTAGGGGCAGATAAAAAGAGATGGCTAAGCAAGACTATTACGAGATTTTGGGCGTTTCCAAAACAGCGGAAGAGCGTGAAATCAAAAAGGCCTATAAGCGCCTGGCCATGAAATTTCACCCGGACCGTAACCAGGGTGATAAAGAGGCCGAAGCCAAATTCAAAGAGATCAAAGAAGCCTACGAGATCCTGACCGACGCGCAAAAACGCGCGGCTTACGATCAGTACGGTCATGCTGCGTTTGAGCAAGGCGGTATGGGCGGCGGTGGCGGTTTCGGCGGCGGTGCTGACTTCAGCGATATCTTTGGTGACGTGTTTGGCGATATCTTTGGCGGTGGTCGTGGCCGTCAGCGCGCCTCACGTGGTGCGGATTTACGTTACAACATGGATCTCACTCTGGAAGAAGCCGTGCGTGGCGTCACCAAAGAGATCCGTATTCCTACGCTGGAAGAGTGTGACGTTTGCCACGGCAGCGGCGCGAAATCCGGGACTCAGCCGCAGACCTGTCCGACCTGTCACGGTTCCGGTCAGGTGCAGATGCGTCAGGGTTTCTTTGCCGTACAGCAGACCTGTCCACACTGTCAGGGCCGCGGTACGCTGATTAAAGATCCGTGCAACAAATGTCACGGGCATGGCCGCGTAGAGAAGAGCAAAACACTGTCCGTTAAAATCCCGGCTGGGGTTGATACCGGTGACCGTATTCGTTTATCTGGTGAAGGCGAAGCGGGTGAGCATGGCGCACCGTCAGGCGATTTGTACGTTCAGGTGCAGGTGAAACAGCACCCGATTTTCGAACGTGAAGGAAATAACCTGTACTGTGAAGTGCCGATCAACTTTGCGATGGCTGCGCTGGGCGGCGAGATTGAAGTCCCGACGCTGGATGGCCGCGTGAAGTTAAAAGTCCCTGGCGAAACGCAAACTGGTAAACTTTTCCGAATGCGTGGTAAAGGCGTTAAGTCGGTACGCGGTGGTGCTCAGGGCGATCTGCTGTGTCGCGTGGTGGTTGAAACCCCGGTTGGTTTGAACGACAAGCAGAAACAGTTGCTGAAAGATCTGCAGGACAGTTTTGGTGGCCCGACGGGGGAACAAAACAGCCCGCGTTCTAAAAGCTTCTTCGACGGCGTGAAGAAATTCTTTGACGACCTGACGCGTTAATTTACCGCCATAAATTTGATAAAAAGCCTGGGACTGAAGAGTCTCAGGCTTTTTTATTTTGTCGGATCCGTCCTGAACAGGAACGAAACAATCCCAAATTGTTAGATCGTAAAAACCGATCTATTTATCATGAATAATCTAATATTAACGATGAGTTATGCGGAGTAAGATAGTAATTACGAAGTATTCACCCAATAGAGAGAATAAAAGTGAAACATCTACATCGTTTTTTTAGTAGCGATGCCTCGGGAGGCATTATTTTGATCATCGCTGCGGTAGTAGCAATGTTGATGGCCAATATCGGCGTAACCAGTGGATGGTACCACGACTTTTTGGAGACCCCGGTTCAACTGCGGGTCGGCGCGCTTGAGATCAATAAAAATATGCTGCTGTGGATCAACGACGCCTTAATGGCGGTGTTTTTCCTGCTGATTGGTCTGGAAGTTAAGCGTGAGCTGATGCAGGGATCGCTGGCTAGTTTACGCCAGGCAGCGTTTCCGGTGATTGCCGCGATTGGCGGGATGATTGTCCCGGCGCTGTTGTATCTGGCATTCAACTATGCCGACCCCATCACACGTGAAGGATGGGCGATCCCGGCGGCAACGGATATCGCTTTTGCGCTCGGCGTACTGGCGCTGCTGGGCAGCCGTGTTCCGCTGGCGCTGAAAATCTTTCTGATGGCGTTGGCGATTATTGACGATCTTGGCGCGATTGTGATCATCGCACTGTTCTATACCAGCGATCTCTCTCTGCTGTCGTTGGGGGTTGCCGCATTAGCGATTCTTATTCTGGCGGCGTTGAACCTGTGTGGTGTCAGACGTACCGGTATTTATATCCTGGTGGGCGTCGTGTTATGGACCGCAGTGCTGAAGTCAGGGGTGCATGCGACGCTGGCGGGTGTGATTGTCGGTTTCTTCATCCCGTTGAAGGAAAAGCATGGCCGTTCTCCGGCGAAACGTCTGGAGCATGTGCTGCATCCGTGGGTGGCCTATCTGATTCTGCCGTTGTTTGCCTTCGCCAATGCGGGGGTTCCACTGCAGGGTGTGACGATGGACGGATTGACCTCCATCCTGCCGCTAGGGATTATCGCCGGCCTGCTTATCGGTAAACCGCTGGGGATTAGCCTGTTCTGCTGGCTGGCATTACGCCTCAAGGTGGCGCAGCTGCCTGAAGGCACGAACTTCCAGCAAATCATGGCGGTGGGTATTCTTTGCGGGATTGGCTTTACGATGTCTATTTTCATCGCCAGCCTGGCGTTTGGTAACGTTGATCCGGAGCTGATTAACTGGGCGAAACTGGGGATCCTGATTGGTTCTCTGCTATCGGCGGTGATCGGTTATAGCTGGCTGCGTACCCGGTTAAACGCGTCAGCCTGAGCCGATAACCCTTTGGTGACAATTTTCAGGGAGAGAGTATGTCTCATATAAATTACAACCACCTGTATTACTTCTGGCATGTGTATAAAGAAGGTTCGGTGGTGGGGGCCGCAGAAGCGCTTTATCTGACACCGCAAACCATTACCGGGCAGATCAAAGCGCTGGAGGAGCGCTTACAGGGGAAGTTGTTTAAGCGTAAGGGGCGAGGGCTGGAGCCTAGTGAGCTAGGCGAATTAGTTTTTCGTTATGCGGACAAAATGTTCACTTTAAGCCAGGAGATGCTGGATATCGTGAACTACCGCAAAGAGTCTAACTTGCTGTTCGATGTGGGCGTGGCGGATGCGTTATCTAAACAGCTGGTCAGTAGCGTGCTCGACGCTGCCGTCGTTGACGATGAACAAATCCATCTACGCTGCTTTGAATCCACGCATGAGATGCTGCTGGAGCAGCTCAGCCAGCACAAGCTGGATATGATTATCTCCGACTGCCCAATCGACTCAACGCAGCAGGAAGGGCTGTTCTCGGTAAAAATCGGCGAGTGTTGCGTGAGTTTCTGGTGCACCAATCCGCTGCCGGAGAAGCCGTTTCCAGCCTGCCTTGAGGAGCGTCGCCTGCTGATACCAGGACGTCGCTCAATGCTCGGGCGCAAGCTGCTGAACTGGATTAACTCGCAGGGACTGAACGTTGAGATCCTCGGGGAGTTTGACGATGCCGCCTTGATGAAAGCCTTTGGCGCTACGCACAATGCTATTTTCGTCGCCCCTACGCTCTATTCGAACAATTTCTACGCTGATGATTCCATCATTGAGATTGGACGCGTGGAGAATGTGATGGAGGAGTACCATGCCATTTTTGCGGAGAGGATGATCCAGCATCCGGCGGTGCAGCGTATTTGCAATGCTAACTACTCGGCATTGTTTGCGCCGGGGAGTAAGTAAACAGACATAAAAAAACCCGCTTACGCGGGTTTTTTCACAAAGCGACAGCAAGCAGGCGATTAAGCCAGTTTGTTGATCTGTGCAGTCAGGTTTGCTTTATGACGTGCAGCTTTGTTTTTGTGGATCAGACCTTTAGCAGCCTGACGATCCACGATTGGTTGCATTTCGTTAAATGCTTTCAGTGCAGTAGCTTTGTCGCCAGCTTCAATAGCTGCGTATACTTTCTTGATGAAAGTACGCATCATAGAGCGACGGCTAGCGTTGTGCTTGCGGGCCTTTTCAGACTGAACGGCGCGCTTCTTAGCTGATTTGATATTAGCCAAGGTCCAACTCCCAAATGTGTTCTATATGGACAATTCAAAGGCCGAGGAATATGCCCTTTTAGCCTTCTTTTGTCAATGGATTTGTGCAAATAAGCGCCGTTTAAATTGCAGCACTCGTTGCGTAGTGATGGCGCAGGATTCTACCAGCTTGCGTGCTGTGAATACAGCTTTTCCACGAGAAAAGTTGAATTGATTGGTCAGCGGAGGACCGCATTTTGTTTCATAACAATGAAAACAATCTTCTTTCTGTTTCGCAGAACCAATCGCCGGTTAACCTTGACCGCTGTACAGGGTATACTTTCACGATTTTCACTGTTTTGAGCCAGACATGAAGCTGATACGAGGCATACATAATCTCAGTCAGGCCCCGCATGGGTGTGTGCTGACTATTGGTAATTTCGACGGCGTGCACCGTGGTCATCGCGCGTTGTTGCAGGGCTTACAGGAAGAAGGGCGCAAACGAAATTTACCGGTCATGGTGATGATTTTCGAGCCGCAGCCGCTGGAGCTGTTTGCGACTGAAAAGTCACCTGCGCGACTGACCCGCCTGCGGGAAAAGCTGCGTTATCTGGCGGAATGTGGTGTTGATTACGTGCTGTGCGTGCGTTTTGACCGGCGTTTTGCCGCATTAACGGCGCAGAACTTTATCAGCGACCTGTTGGTGAAGCGCCTTGGCGTACAATTTCTTGCCGTAGGTGATGATTTCCGCTTTGGCGCTAGCCGCGCGGGCGATTTCTTGTTATTACAGGAAGCGGGCGCGGAGTATGGCTTTGATATCACCAGCACCCAGACCTTCTGTGAGGGCGGGGTGCGAATCAGCAGCACTGCTGTGCGCCAGGCGCTAGCAGAAGATAATCTGCTGTTAGCCGAAAGCTTACTGGGCCATCCGTTTACCATTTCAGGACGGGTGGTACACGGCGACGAGTTAGGGCGGACCATCGGGTTCCCCACGGCGAATTTACCGCTTCGTCGCCAGGTTTCTCCAGTTAAAGGGGTGTACGCGGTTGAGGTGATGGGCTTGGGCGAAACGCCTTTACCCGGTGTCGCGAATATCGGAACCCGCCCAACGGTGGCCGGTGTACGCCAGCAGTTAGAAGTGCATCTACTGGATGTTGTAATGGACCTCTACGGTCGCCATATAGATGTCGTGCTGCGTAAAAAAATACGCAACGAGCAGCGATTTGCCTCGCTGGATGAACTAAAAGCGCAGATTGCGCGTGATGAGTTAACTGCCCGCGAATTTTTTGGGCTATCAAAACCGGCTTAACGCCTATACGAGTTTTAAATACGGAACCGAGAATCTGATGAGTGACTTTAAATCAACCCTGAATTTGCCGGAAACAGGGTTCCCGATGCGCGGCGATCTCGCCAAGCGTGAACCGGGAATGCTGGCGCGTTGGACCGATGATGACCTGTACGGCATCATTCGTGCGGCTAAAAAAGGCAAAAAAACCTTTATTCTGCATGATGGCCCTCCTTATGCGAATGGCAGCATTCATATTGGTCACTCCGTTAACAAGATTCTGAAAGACATTATCGTGAAGTCCAAAGGGCTTTCCGGTTACGACTCCCCTTATATCCCTGGCTGGGACTGCCACGGCCTGCCTATCGAACTGAAAGTAGAGCAGGAGTTCGGCAAGCCGGGTGAAAAGTTCACTGCCGCAGAGTTCCGCGCCAAGTGCCGCGAATACGCCGCAACGCAGGTTGACGGTCAGCGTAAAGACTTTATCCGTCTGGGCGTGCTGGGTGACTGGCAGAAGCCGTACCTGACGATGGACTTCAAAACCGAAGCCAACATCATTCGCGCGCTGGGCAAAATCATCGGCAACGGCCACCTGCATAAAGGCGCGAAGCCGGTGCACTGGTGTGTAGACTGCCGTTCCGCGCTGGCGGAAGCGGAAGTTGAGTATTACGACAAAACCTCCCCGTCTATCGACGTTGCGTTCCACGCCGCCGATCAGGATGCGGTGAAAGCGAAATTTGGCGTTTCTGACGTGAATGGCCCGATCTCTCTGGTTATCTGGACCACCACTCCGTGGACCCTGCCGGCTAACCGTGCGATTTCTCTGGCCCCTGATTTTGACTATGCACTGGTGCAGATTGACGGTCAGGCCGTGATTCTGGCAAAAGACCTGGTCGAAAGTGTGATGCAGCGCCTCGGCGCGGCGGATTACACCATTCTGGGCACGGTAAAAGGCGCTGAGCTGGAACTGCTGCGCTTTACCCATCCGTTCATGGGCTTTGATGTTCCGGCGATCCTGGGCGATCACGTGACGCTGGATGCCGGTACCGGTGCGGTACACACCGCGCCTGGCCACGGTCCGGATGACTATGTGATTGGTCAGAAATACGGCCTGGAAGTCGCAAACCCGGTAGGGCCAGATGGTACCTATCTGCCGGGTACGTACCCGACCCTGGATGGGGTTAACGTCTTCAAAGCGAACGATGTTGTCGTGGCGCTGCTGACTGAAAAAAGTGCACTGCTGCACGTTGAGAAGATGCAGCACAGCTATCCGTGCTGCTGGCGTCACAAGTCACCGATCATCTTCCGTGCCACCCCGCAGTGGTTTGTCAGCATGGATCAGAAAGGCCTGCGTGCGCAGTCGCTGAAAGAGATCAAAGGCGTGCAGTGGATCCCCGATTGGGGCCAGGCGCGTATTGAATCGATGGTCGCCAACCGCCCTGACTGGTGTATCTCCCGTCAGCGTACGTGGGGTGTGCCGATGTCTCTGTTTGTCCACAAAGACACTGAAGAGCTGCATCCGCGCGCCATCGAACTGATGGAAGAAGTGGCTAAACGCGTTGAAGTTGACGGTATCCAGGCGTGGTGGGATCTCGATCCCAAAGATATCCTCGGTGATGAAGCCGATCAGTACGTCAAAGTACCGGATACCCTGGACGTATGGTTCGACTCTGGTTCTACCCACTCATCCGTCGTCGACGTGCGTCCTGAGTTTTCGGGGCATGCGGCAGATATGTATCTGGAAGGCTCTGACCAGCATCGTGGCTGGTTCATGTCTTCGCTGATGATCTCCACTGCGATGAAGGGCAAAGCGCCGTACCGTCAGGTACTGACCCACGGTTTTACTGTTGATGGTCAGGGCCGCAAGATGTCCAAGTCCATCGGTAACACCGTTTCTCCGCAGGACGTGATGAACAAGCTGGGTGCGGATATTCTGCGCCTGTGGGTGGCGTCTACCGACTATACCGGTGAAATGGCTGTTTCTGACGAAATCCTGAAACGTGCTGCTGACAGCTATCGCCGTATCCGTAACACCGCGCGCTTCCTGCTGGCAAACCTGAACGGGTTTGATCCGGTGAAAGACATGGTGAAACCGGAAGAGATGGTTGTTCTGGACCGGTGGGCTGTGGGCTGTGCGCAAGCGGCGCAGGACGAGATCCTCAAAGCCTACGAAGCCTATGACTTCCACGAAGTGGTACAGCGCCTGATGCGTTTCTGCTCCGTCGAAATGGGTTCGTTCTACCTCGACATCATTAAAGACCGTCAGTACACCGCGAAAGCGGACAGCGTGGCGCGTCGTAGCTGCCAGACCGCGCTGTTCCATATTGCTGAAGCACTGGTGCGCTGGATGGCGCCGATCATGTCCTTCACCGCAGATGAAATCTGGGGCTACCTGCCGGGTTCCCGCGAGAAGTATGTCTTCACCGGTGAGTGGTATCAGGGGCTGTTTGGCCTGGCCGATACCGAAGCGATGAACGATACGTTCTGGGACGAGCTGCTGAAAGTGCGTGGCGAAGTGAACAAGGTCATCGAGCAGGCACGTGCAGACAAGAAAGTGGGCGGTTCTCTGGAAGCGGCAGTGACCCTGTACGCTGAACCTGAACTGGCTGCCAAGCTGACAGCGCTGGGCGAAGAGTTACGCTTTGTTCTGTTGACCTCGGGTGCGACCGTTGCGGACTATGCTGCAGCACCGGCCGATGCTCAGCAGAGCGAACTGCTCAAAGGCTTGAAAATTGCTCTGAGCAAAGCCGAAGGCGAGAAATGCCCGCGCTGCTGGCATTACACGACCGACGTGGGTCAGGTGGCGGAACACGCAGAAATCTGCGGACGCTGTGTCAGCAACATCGCCGGTGATGGCGAACAACGTAAGTTTGCCTGATGAGTCAGCCTCTTTGTTCAACAGGACTCCGCTGGCTGTGGCTGGTGGTAGTCGTGCTGATTATTGATTTGGGCAGCAAGTACCTGATCCTCCAGAATTTTGCTCTGGGGGATACGGTGTCGCTGTTCCCGTCACTGAATCTGCACTATGCGCGTAACTATGGCGCGGCGTTTAGCTTCCTGGCTGACAGCGGTGGCTGGCAGCGGTGGTTCTTTGCCGGTATCGCGATCGGTATTTGCGTCATTCTAATGGTGATGATGTATCGCTCGAAGGCGACGCAGAAGCTGAATAACATCGCGTATGCGTTAATCATTGGCGGTGCACTGGGCAACCTGTTTGACCGCCTGTGGCACGGCTTCGTCGTGGATATGATTGACTTTTACGTAGGTGACTGGCATTTCGCCACCTTCAACCTTGCCGATACGGCGATTTGTATCGGTGCGGCGTTGATTGTGCTGGAAGGCTTCTTACCGGCGAAAGAGAAAAAAGCCGCATAAAAATATGCCGGATGGCGCTATGCTTATCCGGCCTACATTCTACTGCGAATCTTGTAGGCCCGGTAAGCGTAGTGCCACCGGGCAAACAGGCGGCAGCACTTTTAAAGAGCAACCTGCATGTCTAAATCAGTACAGAGTAACAGTGCGGTGCTGGTGCACTTCACCTTAAAGCTCGACGATGGCTCCACCGCAGAGTCAACCCGCAGCAACGGCAAGCCTGCGCTGTTTCGCCTGGGCGACGGTTCTCTGTCTGAAGGACTGGAACAACACCTGCTGGGGTTAAAAGAGGGCGATAAAACCACTTTTGCTCTGGAGCCTGATGCTGCTTTTGGCGTATCAAGCCCGGACCTCATTCAGTATTTCTCGCGTCGGGAGTTTATGGACGCGGGTGAGCCAGAAATTGGCGCTATCATGCTCTTTACCGCAATGGACGGCAGTGAGATGCCAGGCGTTATCCGCGAAATCAACGGTGATTCCATCACGGTTGACTTCAACCATCCGCTGGCTGGGCATACCGTTCATTTTGATATTGAAGTGCTGGAAGTCGAACCGGCACTGGAGGCGTAAAATGCAGATCCTGTTGGCTAACCCGCGCGGATTTTGCGCTGGCGTAGACCGCGCTATCAGCATTGTGGAAAACGCGCTGGCTATCTACGGCGCGCCGATTTATGTCCGTCATGAAGTGGTGCATAACCGCTATGTGGTGGATAGCCTGCGCGAGCGCGGTGCAATTTTTATTGAGCAAATCAGTGAAGTACCGGACGGTGCGATCCTGATTTTCTCCGCCCACGGCGTGTCTCAGGCCGTGCGTAACGAAGCCAAAGGCCGCGATCTGACGGTCTTTGATGCCACCTGCCCGCTGGTGACCAAAGTGCATATGGAAGTCGCGCGCGCCAGCCGCCGTGGCGAAGAGTCGATTCTGATTGGTCACGCCGGACACCCGGAGGTTGAGGGTACGATGGGCCAGTACAGCAACCCGCAGGGGGGGATGTACCTGGTGGAATCGCCGGAAGACGTCCTGACGTTGAATGTCAAAAATGAAGGTAAGCTCTCCTTCATGACCCAGACTACGCTCTCGGTTGATGACACCTCTGATGTGATTGATGCCCTGCGTCAACGCTTCCCGAAAATTGTTGGGCCGCGCAAAGACGATATCTGCTATGCCACCACCAACCGTCAGGAAGCGGTTCGTGCGTTGGCGGAGCAAGCGGATGTGGTACTGGTTGTCGGCTCGAAAAACTCGTCTAACTCCAACCGCCTGGCAGAACTGGCCCAGCGTATGGGCAAGGCCGCGTATCTGATTGACGATGCGACCGATATCCAGGAAGCCTGGGTGAAAGATGCGGCGTGCGTCGGCGTGACGGCCGGTGCTTCTGCGCCGGATATTCTGGTACAGAACGTGATTGTCCGTCTGCAGGAGCTCGGCGGTGGGGATGCTATCCCACTGGAAGGCCGTGAAGAGAACATCGTTTTCGAAGTGCCGAAAGAGCTGCGTGTGGATGTTCGTGAAGTAGAGTAACTCTTTCGCGTCATGATTATGAGAAGATGCCAGACTTAACGTCTGGCATTTTTTTTGGAGAAACCATGCGCTTACCGATCATTCTTGATACCGATCCCGGCATTGATGATGCGGCGGCGATTGCCGCTGCACTGTTTTCCCCTGAGCTGGATCTGCAGCTGATGACGACGGTGGCAGGCAACGTGTCGGTGGAAAAAACGACCCGTAATGCGTTGCAGTTGCTGCACTTTTGGAATGCGGATATTCCGTTGGTGCAGGGGGCAGCTATGCCGCTGGTGCGGCCGCTGCGTGATGCGGCTTCAGTGCACGGTGAGTCCGGTATGGCAGGGTATGATTTTGTCGAACACAATCGACAGCCGCTGGCGAAACCCGCCTTCCAGGCAATTCGAGATGCGCTGATGCATGCCCCGCAGCCCGTTACGCTGGTGGCAATTGGCCCGTTGACCAATATTGCTCTGTTGCTTACCCACTATCCTGAATGCGTATTCAATATTCGCCGCCTGGTGATGATGGGCGGTTCAGCCGGGCGCGGTAACTTTACGCCCAATGCGGAGTTTAATATTGCTGTCGATCCCGAAGCGGCGGCGAAGGTCTTTCGCAGTGGGCTGGAGATAGTCATGTGCGGGCTGGATGTCACCAACCAGGCCATGCTGGCACCAGAGTACCTGGCAACATTACCCGCACTTAATCAGACGGGGAAAATGCTGCACGCGCTGTTCAGTCATTATCGTAGCGGCAGCATGAATACCGGTCTGCGTATGCACGATCTCTGCGCCATTGCCTGGCTGGTCCGCCCGGATCTGTTCACGCTCCAGCCCTGCTTTGTGGCGGTGGAAACCCAGGGGGAATACACCTCGGGAACGACGGTAGTGGATATCGAGGGTCGCCTTGGGCAGCCCGCCAACGCGCAGGTCGCGCTGGCGCTGGATGTTGACGGCTTCCGCCAGTGGGTCGCTGAGGTGCTGTCACGCGCGCCATAATCAACGGCCAGATTGAGGCAATTTCTCGCTAAGGTAATCAATCATGGCCCGCATTCTGGCGGGCATATGTTGGTTGCGTGTCCATAAGAGCCACAGATCGCCGCTGTAATCGCTGATAAACTCCCACTCCGGTAATACCTGGACAATCTCGCCGCTGGCAAGCGTTTCACGGGCGGTAAACAGCGGCAGGCTGCCAATCCCCAGATGATGCTTTACCGCGTCCAGCCGCACGCCGGTATGGTTGGCAGCATAACGCCCATGAGTTTGCAGAGTTTCAATTTTATCCCCACGGCGAAACTTCCAGCGCGAATCAGCGGGCGTTTCGCCAAGGCTAATACAGCTATGATCGCGCAGGGCTTGTGGGGTATCGGGCGTACCGTGCTGGCGCAAATATTCCGGCGTGGCGCAGATAACGTGACTGACCGGCATCAGCGGCTTGCCGTACAAACCCGGCGACGGCGACTGACTGATGCGCAGTGCCAGATCCACGCCATCATCAATCAAGTCCATATAGCGGTCTTCCAGCCTCAGACAGACATCCACGTCCGGGAAGCGGGTGAAAAACTCCGCCATTAAAGGGTGAATAACAAAACGCCCGACCGCCTTTGGCACGCTGACCGTTAGCTTCCCCTGGGCAATGGTCTGGCGGCTGCTGCCGGAGTCTACCGCCATTTGCGCGGCGTTTAGCATCTCTTGCGCGTGTTCATAAACCATCTTCCCGGTCTCGCTTAGCGCCAGCTTACGGGTGGTGCGGTGCAGCAGTTTGCTGCCTAATGCCTGCTCAAGCCGCGAGACGCTGCGGCTGATAGCGGAAGGCGTTGCGCCGGATATTTTGGCGGCGGCGGAGAAACTCCCCTGGTCGACAATCAACACAAAGGTGGCAAGGTCAGGAAGCAGGTTGGGATTCATTTGTGCGTACCGGGCAAAGATGCATTGAATGTTGATGGGATTATCGGTGCTGGTAAAGTGAATATACTCTGCTCATCAAGAGGAGAACAACCATGACTGAACGTCTTTATTACACCAGCGATGACACCCGAGGCCATGCGACGATCACACACTGCACGGCAGAACCCGATGGGCGCTATGCGATTACGCTCGATAGCACGCTGTTTCATCCACAGGGCGGCGGACAACCCTCGGACAGTGGCGCGATCGGTGGCGTCCCGGTTGAAGGCGTGATGACGCGCGGTGAAGAGGTGGTGCATATTGTGGCGCAACCGCTGCCGCCTGGCGAAACGACGCTGCATATTGATGCTGCTGTCCGCCATCTTCACGCCCGTCTGCACTCAGCCGGGCACATGATTGGTCAGGCCGGTGAAATATTTGGTTGGCGACCGGTTAAAGCGCACCATTGGCCGAATGAAGGGCGCATTACTTTTGCGATAGGTGAGGGCAGCACTTTGCCGGAAGCGGCACAACTGATGGCGAAAATTGGCCAATGGCAGACCGACAATCTTGCGCGCCGAATTACCTTTGACGGCGGCTTACGCCAGGTCGGTTTTGGTGACCTACCGGGATATCCTTGTGGCGGTACGCACGTGGCCCGTTTATCCGAGCTGGGTGAGGTGATCATTACACAGGTTAAGCTGAAAAAAGGGCAGATGGTGGTGAGCTATACTCTAGCGGCCTGAAAATGGGCTGGCAGAAACGGTCACGCGAATTGGCTACCTACCGTTGGGTTTTAAAGTGCTTTTCTTATCGTCTGTCGCCATTCTGAGCGAGTTTGACTTCTTTCCCCGTCTGCGGCAATGATTCATCCTGCGGGGTGAATCATGTCTTTTACTGATATTCCTCTCTGTTTATCATTAATTTCTAATTATGGACGTTTTCGGCTGGCGACCCTGTCGCGGGCTGGTTACTCTGAAAACGATTTACGCAATTTTAACAAAAGAGAATAGCTATGCATGATGCACAAATCCGCGTCGCCATTGCAGGCGCCGGTGGCCGCATGGGACGGCAGTTAATTCAGGCCACGATGGCGATGGAAGGAGTACAACTGGGGGCGGCACTAGAGCGTGATGGCTCCTCTTTACTGGGCAGCGATGCTGGTGAGCTGGCGGGCGTTGGAAAATCTGGCGTAACCGTTCAGAGCAGCCTCGAAGCGGTAAAAGACGATTTCGATGTCTTTATCGATTTTACCCGCCCGGAAGGCACGCTGACGCATCTGGCATTTTGTCGGCAGCATGCAAAAGGCATGGTGATTGGCACGACCGGGTTTGATGATGCCGGTAAGCAGACCATTCGCGATGCCTCGCAGGATATTGCCATTGTGTTTGCCGCCAACTTTAGCGTCGGCGTGAACGTGATGCTTAAACTGCTGGAGAAAGCGGCGAAGGTGATGGGCGACTACACCGACATCGAAATTATTGAAGCGCACCACCGTCATAAAGTCGACGCACCGTCAGGGACGGCGCTGGCGATGGGGGAGGCGATTGCCGGGGCGCTGGACAAAGATTTAAAGGACTGTGCCGTCTACTCGCGTGAAGGTTACACCGGTGAACGTGTGCCTGGCACTATCGGTTTCGCCACGGTGCGTGCTGGTGACATCGTCGGGGAACATACGGCGATGTTCGCCGATATTGGCGAACGTATCGAGATTACGCACAAAGCGTCCAGCCGTATGACGTTTGCCAACGGTGCGGTAAGATCGGCGATGTGGTTGAAAGGTAAGTCAAATGGTCTTTTTGATATGAAAGATGTGCTTGATTTAGGCAGTTTATAAGGTTTTATTACCCTTCGTGATGTGGTTATTGTAATCATAATTTATTGATTACATAGGGCAATATTTTATTGCCCTTTTATTTTTCCATTGTTTTTATAATTTTCAATTAAAATGCTTATTTTAAGATGTTTTGTAATGTGTTTTTGTTGCCTCAATGTAAATTTTGACCAAATGGTCCACTTTTTTGTCTGTCATGATTCATTTTTACATTCTTGACCTCCCGCAAGCGTTTTCTACCGTTACTTAGCTGATCTTTTTGCCTGTTAAATCACATGATTTGTCCCAGTGGCGTAAAATAATAATAAAAAATCCCCTTTTGGGTAGACTTTTCCCCGGGCTGTCTCTAGAATGCCGCCGTTTGCCAGAAATCCATAGGTAAGCAAATTTGCATTGATTCATACTGTGTTAATGAATTAATATGCAAATAAAGTGAGTGAATATTCTCTGGAGGGTGTTTTGATTAAGTCAGCGCTATTGGTTCTGGAAGACGGAACCCAGTTTCACGGTCGGGCCATAGGGGCAACAGGTTCGGCGGTTGGGGAAGTCGTTTTCAATACTTCAATGACCGGTTATCAAGAAATCCTCACTGATCCTTCCTATTCCCGCCAAATCGTCACCCTTACTTATCCTCATATCGGCAATGTCGGCACCAATGAAGCCGATGCAGAATCTTCTCAGGTACATGCGCAAGGTCTGGTCATCCGCGACCTGCCGCTGATTGCCAGCAATTACCGCAATACCGAAGACCTCTCTTCTTACCTGAAGCGCCATAACATCGTGGCGATTGCCGATATTGATACCCGTAAGCTGACCCGTCTGCTGCGCGAGAAAGGCGCTCAGAACGGCTGCATCATCGCAGGGGATAACCTGGATGCACAGCTGGCGCTGGAAAAAGCGAAAGCCTTCCCGGGCCTGAACGGCATGGATCTGGCGAAAGAAGTCACTACGGCAGAACCGTATGGCTGGACCCAGGGAAGCTGGACGCTGGAAGGCGACCTGCCGGAAGCAAAATCCGCTGAAGAACTCCCGTTCCACGTGGTTGCCTACGATTTCGGCGCGAAACGCAACATTCTGCGTATGCTGGTGGATCGCGGCTGCCGCCTGACGGTTGTGCCTGCGCAGACCTCCGCAGAAGACGTATTAAAGATGAATCCGGACGGTATCTTCCTGTCCAACGGTCCTGGCGACCCGGCACCGTGTGACTACGCGATTGCCGCGATTCAGAAATTCCTCGAAACCGATATTCCGGTGTTTGGCATCTGTCTCGGCCATCAGCTGCTGGCGCTGGCGAGCGGTGCGAAGACCATCAAGATGAAGTTTGGCCACCACGGCGGCAACCATCCGGTGAAAGATATCGATAACAACACCGTGATGATTACCGCGCAGAACCACGGTTTTGCGGTGGATGAAGCCTCGATGCCTGCTACCTTGCGCGTCACACACAAATCACTGTTCGATGGCACCCTGCAGGGTATCCATCGCACCGACAAACCGGCGTTTAGCTTCCAGGGCCACCCTGAAGCGAGCCCGGGGCCGCACGATGCTGCGCCGCTGTTCGACCACTTTATCGAGTTAATTGAGCAATACCGTCAGTCCGCGAAATAATCAGGAGTTAAAAGAGCCATGCCAAAACGTACAGACATAAAAAGTATCCTGATTCTGGGCGCGGGTCCGATTGTTATCGGCCAGGCGTGTGAGTTTGACTATTCCGGCGCGCAGGCGTGTAAAGCCCTGCGTGAAGAGGGTTACCGCGTTATTCTGGTCAACTCCAACCCGGCGACCATCATGACCGACCCGGAAATGGCCGATGCCACTTACATCGAGCCAATTCACTGGGAAGTGGTACGCAAAATTATCGAAAAAGAGCGCCCGGATGCGGTACTGCCTACCATGGGCGGCCAGACGGCGCTGAACTGCGCGCTGGAGCTGGAGCGTCAGGGCGTACTTGAAGAGTTCGGTGTGACCATGATTGGTGCCACCGCCGATGCGATTGATAAAGCAGAAGATCGCCGTCGCTTCGACATCGCAATGAAGAAAATCGGTCTCGACACCGCGCGTTCTGGTATCGCCCACACCATGGAAGAAGCGCTGGCGGTTGCCGCTGACGTCGGCTTCCCGTGCATCATCCGCCCGTCCTTCACCATGGGCGGTACCGGCGGCGGTATTGCCTATAACCGCGAAGAGTTTGAAGAGATTTGCGAACGCGGTCTGGATCTTTCCCCAACGAAAGAGCTGCTGATTGATGAATCGCTGATTGGCTGGAAAGAGTACGAGATGGAAGTGGTACGTGACAAAAATGATAACTGCATTATTGTCTGCTCCATCGAAAACTTCGACGCCATGGGCATTCATACCGGTGACTCCATCACCGTAGCGCCTGCCCAGACGCTGACCGACAAAGAATATCAAATCATGCGTAACGCCTCGATGGCGGTACTGCGTGAAATCGGCGTAGAAACCGGCGGGTCTAACGTGCAGTTTGCGGTGAACCCGAAAAACGGCCGCCTGATTGTCATTGAAATGAACCCACGCGTTTCCCGCTCCTCGGCGCTGGCCTCGAAAGCGACCGGTTTCCCGATTGCCAAAGTGGCGGCGAAACTGGCTGTCGGTTATACCCTCGATGAGCTGATGAACGACATCACCGGTGGTCGCACCCCGGCGTCGTTCGAACCGTCTATCGACTACGTTGTGACTAAGATCCCGCGCTTTAACTTCGAGAAGTTTGCCGGTGCTAACGACCGTCTGACGACGCAGATGAAGTCCGTCGGCGAAGTGATGGCGATTGGCCGCACACAGCAGGAATCGCTGCAAAAAGCGCTGCGCGGTCTGGAAGTGGGCGCCACCGGTTTCGACCCGAAGGTGAGCCTGGATGACCCGGAAGCGCTGACCAAAATTCGTCGCGAGCTGAAAGATGCAGGCGCTGAGCGTATCTGGTACATCGCCGATGCGTTCCGTGCTGGTCTGTCCGTTGATGGCGTCTTCAACCTGACCAACATTGACCGCTGGTTCCTGGTACAGATTGAAGAACTGGTGCGTCTGGAAGAAAAAGTTGCAGAGCTGGGGATTAACGGCCTCGACGCTGATTTCCTGCGCCAGCTCAAGCGTAAAGGCTTTGCCGATGCGCGTCTGGCAAAACTGGCTGGCGTGCGCGAAGCGGAAATCCGCAAACTGCGCGAACAGTATAAGCTGCACCCGGTTTATAAACGTGTGGATACCTGCGCCGCAGAATTCTCCACTGACACTGCCTATATGTACTCCACCTATGAAGAAGAGTGCGAAGCGAACCCGACTCAGGATCGCGACAAAATTATGGTGCTGGGCGGTGGCCCGAACCGTATCGGTCAGGGTATCGAATTCGATTACTGCTGCGTACATGCGTCGCTGGCGCTGCGCGAAGACGGTTACGAGACCATTATGGTCAACTGTAACCCGGAAACGGTTTCTACCGACTACGACACCTCCGACCGTCTGTACTTTGAACCGGTAACGTTCGAAGACGTGCTGGAAATCGTGCGTATCGAGAAGCCGAAAGGCGTTATCGTGCAGTACGGCGGGCAGACTCCGCTGAAGCTGGCGCGTGCGCTGGAAGCCGCAGGCGTGCCGGTTATCGGCACCAGCCCGGACGCGATTGACCGCGCTGAAGACCGTGAGCGTTTCCAGCAGGCGGTTGACCGTCTGAAGCTAAAACAACCGGCCAACGCCACCGTTACCGCCATTGAAATGGCGGTCGAGAAGGCAAAAGAGATTGGCTACCCGCTGGTGGTGCGCCCGTCCTACGTGCTTGGCGGTCGGGCAATGGAAATTGTGTACGACGAAGCCGACCTGCGTCGCTACTTCCAGACCGCGGTCAGCGTCTCCAACGACGCGCCGGTGCTGCTGGACCGCTTCCTGGATGACGCAGTAGAAGTGGACGTGGACGCTATCTGCGACGGCGAAAGGGTGCTGATTGGCGGCATCATGGAGCACATTGAGCAGGCGGGCGTTCACTCCGGTGACTCCGCGTGTTCCCTGCCAGCCTACACGCTGAGCCAGGAAATTCAGGACGTGATGCGCCAGCAGGTGCAGAAACTGGCCTTCGAACTGCAGGTTCGTGGTTTGATGAACGTCCAGTTTGCGGTGAAGAACAACGAAGTTTACCTGATTGAAGTCAACCCGCGTGCGGCGCGTACCGTACCGTTTGTCTCCAAAGCCACCGGTGTTGCGCTTGCAAAAGTGGCGGCGCGCGTGATGGTCGGTCAAACGTTGGCACAGCAGGGCGTCACCAAAGAAATTATCCCGCCGTACTACTCGGTGAAGGAAGTGGTGCTGCCGTTTAACAAGTTCCCGGGCGTTGACCCCCTGTTAGGGCCAGAAATGCGCTCTACCGGCGAAGTGATGGGCGTAGGTCGCACCTTTGCGGAAGCATTCGCCAAGGCGCAGCTGGGCAGCAGCTCCACCATGAAGAAACAGGGCCGCGCACTGCTCTCCGTGCGTGAAGGCGATAAAGAGCGCGTCGTTGACCTGGCGGCGAAGCTGCTGAAGTTTGGTTTCGAGCTGGACGCAACCCACGGTACGGCAATTGTACTGGGGGAAGCCGGTATCAACCCGCGTCTGGTAAACAAGGTGCATGAAGGTCGTCCGCATATTCAGGACCGTATCAAGAATGGCGAATATACCTATATCATCAACACCACTGAAGGTCGTCAGGCGATTGAAGACTCCAAGCTGATTCGCCGCAGCGCGCTGCAGTACAAAGTTCATTATGACACCACGCTGAACGGCGGTTTCGCCACGGCGATGGCGCTGAATGCGGATGCTACCGAGAAGGTGACCTCCGTTCAGGAAATGCACGCACAGATCGCGAAGTAATCGACAATGACCCACCCGCTTCTGAGCTGGTCGGGTCTGCAATTTAATAAGAAACGGTTTCTGTAAAGAAACCGTTTTTTTTATCTATTAAGGTCATTACGGGCAAATAGCGCTGTGATAACCACATTTTCAATGTAATAAGCAAGATGTTGCTCACACTAATCAACATTCAAGTCGCATACTATCTCTCATATACACAATTTTAATATGGCTTTGTTTTTATTTATCCAGACAGGCCGTAGCCAGATTTTTAATTTGTGAAATGGTGTGCTTATGTGTGAAGAGTATGTTGAAAGACCGCTTTATTTGTTAATTGCCGATTGGATCAGGGCTGAAGATCGTTGGGTCACGGCAAAAGAAATCTCCCTCCATTTTAATATTGAACACTGCAAAGCAATTAATACGCTCTCCTATATTCTGTCTGAGGTGGGAGAAATTGTTTGTGAAGTTAAGATGATCCCTAACCAGATTGCAGGCCGGGGCTGTCAGTGCCAGCGTCTGGTGAAAGTCGTGAGTATTGATTCTCATCTCTACAGCAGATTGAATCACAATTTGCAGGATAAAAAAGTGAGCGTAGGGAAAATGCCGCGTATGTCGGCTGTACCGCCAACAGAGCTTAATCGCGAGCAGAAATGGCAGATGATGCTGTCAAAAAGTATGCGTCGCTAATTGTAAGTTTGCCTGATGGCGGCATAAACGGTAATTGACTCGTAGGCCGGATAAGCGTGAGCGCATCCGGCATCAATTACTGTGCTGATTTGGGCTTCACATCCGTTGTGCCTTTCAGACGCGGGCGGTTTTTATCAATCTGCGTTAACGGCTGTGTTTCGCGTAACCCTACCCGACAGCGAACCGCGAGATCCTGATACTCTTTGGTGTTCAGCCGCTTCCAGTGCAGCTCCTGGTCTGTCACCTCTCGCAGCACGCGGGCAGGTGAACCGACCAGCATTTGCCTTGCCTCGCCGGTAAATCCGGCTTTAACAAAGCTCATGGCGGCGACAATGCTCTCTTCGCCAATTGTTGCGCCGTCCATTATGACGCTGTTCATGCCAACCAGCGCGTCCCGGCCAATGACGCAGCCGTGCAGGATTGCACCATGTCCGATGTGTCCATTCTCATGCACGATGGTGTCGGTGTCACAGTAGCCGTGCATGATGCAACCATCCTGAAGATTCGAGCCTGCTTCAAGGATCAGGCGGCCATAGTCGCCGCGCAGCGAGGCAAGAGGACCGATATATACGCCAGCACCGACGATCACATCGCCAATCAGCACTGCGCTAGGATGGACATACGCCTGTGGGTGTACCACCGGGATCAGGCCTTCAAACGCATAATAACTCACGATATTCCTCAGTTGTTTTTGCCGGATAACGCGGCCTACGAGTGTGCATTTTTTGTAGGCCGGATAAGCAAAGCGCCATCCGGCCTCAGCACATTAACGACCTTTCCACACCGGATCGCGTTTTTCAGCAAATGCCTGCGGTCCTTCGAGCGCATCCTCAGAGTGCAGTACGGATGGGTAATGCTTCAGCACGCCGCTGCGGATGTAGCGGTAGCCTTCTTCTACCGGCATTTCGCTGGTCGCGCGGTAAATCTCTTTCAGCGCGGCGATGGCCAACGGGGCGCTATTCACCAGCTGCTGCGCCAGTTCGCGGGCGCTGTCCATCAGTTCAACCTGGCTGACGACGCGGTTCACAATCCCCCAGCGCAGTGCTTCTTCGGCGCTCATTCGTCTGCCGGTCATCACCATTTCGTTGACGATAGCAGGCGGCAGCAGCTTCGGCAGACGCAGCACGCCGCCGCTGTCTGGCACGATACCAAGCTTGGCTTCCGGTAGCGCAAAGCTGGCGTTTTCCGCACAGATGATAAAATCTGCCGCCAGCGCTAGCTCGAATCCGCCGCCGAAGGCATAGCCGTTTACTGCGGCGATGACCGGCTTGTCGAGATCAAATATTTCCGTTAAACCGGCAAAACCACCGGGACCAAAATCGGCATCCGGCGCTTCACCTTCTGCTGCCGCTTTTAGGTCCCAGCCGGCAGAAAAGAATTTCTCGCCGCCGCCGGTGATAATCGCCACGCGCAATTCCGGGTCATCGCGGAAATGAAGAAAAGCCTCACCCATGGCAAAACTGGTTTTGGCGTCAATGGCATTCGCTTTGGGCCTGTCTAATGTAATTTCCAGAATCGGGCCGTTACGGGTCAGATGTAATGATTCACTCATAGCTCATCTCCAAAAAATAGATTTGCCGACAGGAGGCATTCCTGGCGGAGGATTTATTTCAGATTTTTTTTGATTATTTTTCCGGAACAATTACGCGGCAGGTCGGTTCTTATCTCCAAAAACGAGGGAACCTTAAACTTCGCCATATTGCCTTCGCAGAAACTGAAAAATTCCGCTTCGCTTAATGTTTCCCCCTCATTCAATACGATAAAGGCTTTAATCGCCTCATCGCGGATAGCGTCTTTAATACCGACAATGACAATGTCCTGAATTTTAGGGTGAGCAGCGATTATATTTTCCAGCTCGACGCAGGAAACATTTTCCCCACCGCGTTTAATCATGTTGCAGCGCCGGTCAACGAAATAGAAAAAGCCGTCTTCATCCCGGTAGCCGGAATCACCGGTATGCAACCAGCCGTCCGGCTCCAGCGCGTTGGCCGTGGCCTGTGGCTGTGCGTAGTACTCTTTAAATATCGTTTTACCCGGCACGCCTTTAATGCAGATTTCGCCAATCTCTCCGGCAGGTAACGGCTGATTATGATCGTCGCGGATTTCGGCTTCATAGCTAAAGCCCACGCGGCCAATGGAAGGCCAGCGCCGTTGGTCACCGGGGCGGTCACCAATAATACCGACGATGGTTTCCGTCATGCCGTAGGAGGTCAGCAGCCTAACGCCAAAGCGCGTGATAAAATCATCTTTTTCCTGCACCGATAAATTGAGGTAGAACATCACTTCGCGCAGCTTGTGCTGCCTGTCAGTCGGGCTTGCGGGCTGTACCATCAGGGTGCGGATCATCATCGGAATGCATTCCGTCACCGTCGCCTGATATTTACGTACCTGGTCCCAGAAGGCCCGGGCGCTGTATTTCTCTATCAGCACAAAGGTACTGCCTGCGGAAAAAGCCGCCATGGCTGCCGTACACTGGCAGTCAATATGGAAAGCGGGCATGACCGTCAGGTAGACGTCGTCATCGCGCAGGGCGCACTGCCAGGCGGAGTAGTAACCGGCAAAACGCAGGTTATAGTGGGTAATCACCACCCCTTTGGGACGCGAGGTGGTGCCTGAGGTAAACAGAATTTCTGCCGTGTCATCAGTGGATAACGGTGGTGTATAGCACAGCGTTGTCGGCTGCTGGTCCTTGAGCTGAGAAAAATGGCTCACGCCATCGTCAGCCGGAACCTGCTCTCCGATGAGACAAATGTGATTAAGCGGGGTGGTATTTTCCCGTTTTATCTGGCGGTACATTGGATAAAACTGAGCGCTGGTGACCAGCAGGCTGACCTGGCTGTTTTGCAGGATCCAGGCGCTTTCTTCCCCCAGCAAGCGGGCGTTAATCGGTACCATCACGGCGCCAATTTTTGCCAGCCCAAACCAGCAAAAAATGAACTCCGGGCAGTTATCCAGATGTAATGCGACCTTATCGCCTTTGCGTATGCCCAATGAATGAAAAAGGTTCGCCGTACGGTTAATCTCTTCATTAAGTGAGGCATAGCTAAACTGCCGAACGTTTCCTTCGCAGGATTCGAAAATAAGTGCTGCTTTATCTCCGTACACCCCGGCCAGGTCGTCCCACATCTGACGTAAGTTTTGTCTGCCAACGATATCCATTTTACCTTATCCACTGAAATCAGGCGTGAGCGCTAACCCGCAAAGCCGGTCAGCGCATCGCGTTTAATCCTCAACCCTGGCCAGACCTTTGCCGACCAGCTCATTAATGTCTGCTTCGCTGTAACCGATATTTTTCAGAATGGCGGCGGTATCCATGCCGTGTGACGGCATGCCACGCCAGATTTTCCCTGGGTTATTTTTGAATTTCGGCATGATGTTGGGGCCTTTACAGGTGCGACCGTCCATCGTTTGCCACTGGGTAATAGATTCACGGGCTACGTACTGCGGGTTGTCTTCCAGTTCCGGGATCGTCAGTACTTTCGCGCAGGCGATATTCAGTTCGGCAAAGCGCGCCTGAACGTCTGCAATAGTGTGTTCTGCCAGCCAGGCATCCAGTTTCTCTTCGACTAACGGGCCGTAGGGGCACTCAACACGATGGATGAGCTGTGTGCCTTCCGGAACTTCTGGCGTTCCGAGAATGTGCGCCAGACCAATATCCTTAAAGCATTCGTTGATTTGCGTAATGCCAACCAGCTCCATCACGATGTAGCCGTCGGCGCATTTATACAGGCCGCAACCGGCGTAGTAGGGGTCTTTACCTTTAGTCATGCGCGGGCAAACTTCACCGCCGTTGAAGTAATCCATCATGAAGTACTGGCCCATACGCAGCATGACTTCGTACATGGCAATATCGATACTTTCGCCTTTACCCGTTTCGCGCACTTTATACAGAGCAGCCAGGGCTGCCGTGGTGGCTGTCATGCCGGAGAAGTAATCGGCGGTGTACGGGAAGGCTGGCATCGGCTGGTCAACGTCGCCGTTTTGAATCAGATAACCGCTGAACGCCTGGGCGATGGTATTGTACGCCGGGAGGTTGGTGTACTCATCGGTGCCATACTGGCCGAAGCCGGAGAGGTGAGCGATAACCAGCTTCGGGTTATGCTCCCATAAAACCTCATCGGTAATACCGCGGCGGGCAAAGGCCGGACCTTTACTGGCTTCAATGAAAATGTCGGTGGTTTCCATGAGCTTCAGAAACGCTTCCCGGCCTTCATCTTTGAAAATATTGAGTGACAGGGCGTGCAGGTTGCGGCGTGACAGCTGCGGGTAGTTGGGTTGCACGCGGATGGTATCGGCCCAGGCGACGTTTTCAATCCAGATAACCTCAGCGCCCCATTCGGCAAACATCTGTCCGGCGAACGGCCCGGCGATTTCGATCCCTGAAAAGACAACGCGTACGCCGGCAAGCGGCCCAAATGCAGGCATTGGTAAATGGTCCATAATGTAACTCCTGGCAGTTAGTTGTAGGCCGGATAGGCGAAGCGCCATCCGGCATCCCACTTAGCGGTATTGCTTGAGTACCGCACGACCCAACGTCAGGATCTGCATTTCATCAGAGCCACCGGAAACACGGTCAACACGCAGGTCACGCCAGAAGCGCGTGATGCGATGATTGCCCGCAATACCCACACCGCCGAGTACCTGCATGGAGGTGTCCACGACCTCAAACGCGGCGTTAGCGCAGAAGTATTTGCACATTGCTGCATCACCCGAGGTAATGGTGCCGTTATCTGCTTTCCACGCGGCTTCCAGCAGCATGTTTTTCATGGAGTTCAGTTTGATCGCCATATGCGCAAACTTCTCCTGAATGAGCTGGAAACGACCGATTGCTTCGCCAAACTGGACGCGTTGATTGGCGTAGCGCGCCGCATCTTCAAAGGCGCACATTGCTGTACCGTAGTTGGTCAGGGCGACGAGGAAACGTTCGTGGTCAAACTCTTCTTTCACGCGGTTAAAGCCATTACCTTCCCGACCGAACATGTCTTTTTCATCCAGTTCGACGTCATCAAAGGTAATTTCACAGCAACTGTCCATGCGCAGGCCGAGTTTCTCCAGCTTATTGACTTTGATACCGGCTTTCGTCATGTCAACAAACCACTCGGTGTAAATCGGTTTATCCGGCGATGCACCATCACGAGCCATCACCACGATATACGGGGTATAGGCGCTACTGGTGATAAAGCACTTACTGCCATTAAGATAAACCTTACCATCTTTGCGTGTATAAGTGGTTTTCAGACTGCCAACATCCGATCCAGCTCCCGGTTCTGTGATAGCGGAGTTCCACATCTGCTTACCGGTGCCCTGGAACGCCATGATTTTATCAATTTGTTCCTGGGTGCCTTCACGCAGGAAAGTGTTAAAACCTCCCGGCAATTGATACAGCACGTAAGTCGGTGCGCCAAGGCGACCTAATTCCATCCACACCGCGGCAACGGTGACGAAACCGGCTTCCAGACCGCCGTGTTCTTCCGGGATCAGCAGGCTGTCGATGCCCATATCCGCCAGCGCTTTTACAAAACGTTCTGGGTAGACGCTGTCACGATCGCACTCGGCAAAGTAAGCTTCCCAGTTCTCACTGGCCATCAGTTCACGAATACCTGCGACAAACAGTTCCTGCTCGTCATTCAAATTGAAATCCATCTTCAAGCCTCTTCAGTAATGGGTTAATTAAACTTACTTGTCTTTCCAGTGCACTTTGGCGTCTTTAATAAAGGACAGCGTGACCATAATGTTGACGAAGAACAGCGGGCATCCTCCGGCAATAATCGCCGTCTGGATGGGCTTCAGTCCGCCCAGCGCCAGCAGAACAATACCGATGACGCCGACCAGTACCGACCAGCCGATACGGATTAACAGCGGCGGTTCTTCACCGTCGCGAACTTCGCGGCAGGTGGACATCGCCAGGGTGTAAGAGCAGGCGTTAATCAGCGTGACGGTGGCAATAAAGCAGAGGATAAAGAATCCCCACATGGTGGCGGTGCTGAACGGCAATGCGGCCCAGGTTTCGATGATGGCGCGCGCCACGCCGTGTTGCTCAATCAGTTGTGGGATGTTGACAATATTTTTATCCATCAACAGCAGCGTGTTGCTGCCAAGGACCGTCCACAGGATCCAGGTGGAAGCAGTCAGACCCAGTACCATGCCGAAGCACAGTTCACGTACGGTACGGCCGCGAGAAATACGGGCGAGGAAGATGCTCATCTGGATGGCGTAAATCACCCACCATGCCCAGTAGAAGACAGTCCAGCCCTGCGGGAAGCCGCCTTTACCGATAGCGTCGGTATAGAACAGCATGCGCGGTAAATACATCATCAGCATGCCGACGGAGTCGGTGAAGTAGTTCATGATGAAGCTGGCACCGCTGACGATAAACACCCAGCCCAGCATCAGGAAACTCAGGTAGCTACGAATGTCGCTGGCGATCTTCACCCCTTTTTGCAGACCACAGGCCACGCAAATGGCGTTCAGAATGATCCAGCAGGTAATGATGATGGCGTCTAATTGCAGGGTATGCGGAATGCCGAACAGATACTGGATACACTCGGTCACCAGCGGTGTAGCCAGACCGAGGCTGGTCCCCATCGCGAAGATCAGCGCGACCAGATAGAAGTTATCGACGATGGTGCCGAATAACCCTTTAGCGTGTTTCTCGCCAACTAACGGTACCAGTGTGGAGCTGGGACGGATGACGTCCATCTTGCGCACAAAGAAGAAGTAGGCGAAGGCCACAGAAAGGAAGCTATAGGTTGCCCACGGCAGCGGCCCCCAGTGGAACAGGCTGTACGCCAGACCGAGTTCTTTCGCGCCGGTGGAGTTAGGCGCGAGAGCAAAGGGTGGGGTGGAGATATAGTAGTAAATCTCTATTGAACCCCAGAACAGCACGGCAGCCGATGTACAGGAGGCGAACATCATAAATATCCAGCTGGTGGTGCTAAACTCCGGTTTTTCATCACCTAATTTCTTTTTGGCATACGGGCCAAAGACCAACCAGAACCAGCCGAACAGCATGATCACCATGTACCATTCAAATGCCCAGCCCCAGACATTGGTGACGTAACTGAATACCGCATTAATAACCACATTCGCGGCATCAAGATCTCTTACTGTTAGCCAACAAAGTATTCCGACAATTATTAATGGCGGAAAAAAAACCTTTGGTTCTATTCCCGATTTCTTCTTTTCATTTTTCATAAGTGAATTCCAGTGTGAAAACGAAATTTATTTAGCGTTCCCGATTGTGCTGTTTTGTATATTTATTATTAATAATTTGTTGATAACTATTTAACCTCTGGGGCGCCTCTGTGAGTAACTCATAATGGGTATTCGTTAGCGGTGGTTCTGTTATGTGCGTCACACTTTTTTATGCTGGCTATTTTGTTGGATTTTTTGTCATTTATTGTTTTAAATCAGTATCTTGATGTTGGTTTTTTAAGTTTTATAAGTCGTTGTCTTTCAATATTGTTGAACCAGCAAACAATATTGAAAACTTTCATATTTGACAGGTGATTTTCAATATTGTTGAGATGCATAACACTATTGAAAGTTACAAATATGAATGTGTGACATTTTCAATATTGGTGATTAATGTTTTATTTCCGAATTAAAGAGCGTGATATCTGTATTTAACACAGCCGATATGAATAACGTTTCCTTCATGATTTCTGGAGATGCAATGAAGATAATTACTTGCTACAAATGCGTGCCTGACGAACAGGATATTGCGATTAATAATGCTGATGGTTCGCTGGATCTCAGCAAGGCTGATGCCAAAATCAGTCAGTACGACCTGAATGCGATTGAGGCTGCTTGCCAGTTAAAACAGCAGCTGGGAGAGGTTCAGGTTGTTGCACTGAGCGTGGGTGGCAAAGCGTTGACCAATGCTAAAGGGCGCAAAGATGTGCTTTCTCGCGGTCCGGATGAGCTGATCGTGGTGATTGACGATCAATTCGAACAGGCGCTGCCTCAGCAGACGGCGACAGCACTGGCTGCCGCGGCACAAAAATCCGGTTTTGATCTGATTATCTGTGGTGATGGATCTTCCGATCTTTATGCCCAGCAGGTCGGTCTGCTGGTGGGCGAAGCATTGAATATCCCGGCGATTAACGGTGTGAGCAAGATCCTCTCACTGGCGGATAACACCCTCACGGTAGAACGCGAGCTGGAAGATGAAATTGAAACTCTGAGCATCCCGCTGCCAGCGGTGATTGCGGTCTCTACCGACATCAACACCCCACAAATCCCTTCCATGAAAGCCATTCTTGGCGCGGCGAAAAAACCGGTTCAGGTCTGGTCGCCAGCGGATATTGCGCTAAATAGCGTGGATGTGTATTCCGCCCAACAGGTTGCTGCACCGAAGCAACGCGAGCGTCAGCGCGTTGTGATTGAAGGTGACGGTGAAGAACAGATCGCCGCGTTTGTCGAGAACCTGCGCAAAATCATTTAATTATCAGGGGATGTTATGAACAAGTTTTCCAGTGTCTGGGTATTCAGCGATACCCCTTCTCGTCTGCCGGAGCTGATGAAGGGTGCGCAGGCTTTAGGTGAGTCAATCAACACGTTCGTACTGAGCGAGGCTGACAGTGCGGCAGCAATCCAGCTGGGCGCCAACCATGTCTGGCTGCTCAGCGGTAAACCCGATGACCGTATGATCGAAGATTATGCGGATGTGATGGCCCAGACCATTCGTCAGCACAGTGAAGGTGGCGCGGTACTGCTGCCGAATACTCGTCGCGGTAAACTGCTGGCAGCAAAGCTGGGCTTTCGTTTGTCGGCTGCGGTGTCTAACGATGCCAGCTCGGTGACGTTGCAGGACGGCAATGTGGCGGTCAAACATATGGTGTATGGCGGTCTGGCAATGGGGGCGGAAACCATCGCCTCGCCATTTGCGGTGATCACGCTCAGCAGCGGAACGTTTGACGCGATGCAGCCAGAGGCATCCCGCATCGGTGAGAAGCATGAGGTGCAGTGGCAGGCTCCGGCCGTCGCGGTCACCCGTACCGCCACGCAAGCGCGCAAGAGCAACAGCGTCGATCTCGACAAAGCGCGACTGGTGGTCAGCGTGGGACGCGGTATTGGCAGCAAAGAGAATATCTCGCTGGCGGAAGCGCTGTGCCAGGCCATGGGCGCTGAGCTGGCTTGCTCCCGTCCGGTGGCTGAAAACGAGAAGTGGATGGAGCACGAACGCTACGTTGGGATCTCCAACTTGATGCTCAAGCCCGACCTGTACTTGGCTGTGGGGATCTCCGGGCAGATCCAGCACATGGTTGGCGCGAACGGCGCACAGACGATTTTTGCCATCAACAAAGATAAGAATGCCCCGATTTTCCAGTACGCCGACTTTGGCATCGTTGGCGATGCGCTGAAGATCCTGCCTGCGCTGACGGCCGCATTAGCGCGCTAAACCATTCCGGGCAGAGTACGAAAGTACTCTGCCGCTGAGAGGAGTTGTATATGTCCGAAGATATCTTTGATGCCATCATCGTGGGTGCAGGGCTGGCTGGCTCGGTTGCGGCGCTGGTGCTCGCTCGTGAAGGTGCACAGGTGCTGGTTATCGAGCGCGGCAATTCTGCTGGCGCGAAGAATGTCACCGGTGGGCGCATGTATGCGCACAGCCTGGAGCGTATCATCCCCGGCTTTGCTGAGCATGCTCCCATTGAACGCATGATCACCCACGAAAAACTCGCCTTTATGACTGAAAAAGGGGCGATGACGATGGATTATTGCAACGGAGAAGAGGCGGCGGCGTCGCAGGTTTCTTATTCCGTATTGCGCAGTAAATTTGACGCCTGGCTGATGGAGCAGGCTGAAGAGGCGGGCGCCCAGCTGATTACCGGTATCCGCGTGGATAATGTCGTCCAGCGTGATGGCAAGGTCGTGGGTGTGGAGGCCGATGGCGATATTCTTGAAGCAAAAGTGGTGATCCTCGCTGACGGCGTGAATTCTCTTCTGGCAGAAAAGTTGGGTATGGCCAAGCGCGTTGATGCGGCACATGTGGCCGTTGGTGTGAAGGAGCTTATTGAATTGCCGAAATCGGTGATTGAAGACCGCTTTCATCTGCAGGGTAACGAAGGCGCAGCCTGTCTGTTTGCTGGGTCGCCAACTGACGGCCTGATGGGCGGTGGCTTCCTCTATACTAATGAAACCACTGTTTCTTTAGGGCTGGTATGCGGCCTTCATCACCTGAAGGACGCGAAAAAATCGGTCCCGCAAATGCTAGAAGATTTCAAACAGCACCCGGCCGTTGCCCCACTGATTGCTGGTGGCAAGCTGGTGGAATATGCCGCTCACGTAGTGCCGGAAGCCGGGATGAATATGCAGCCGGAACTGGTGGGCGACGGTGTACTGATTGCTGGTGATGCTGCCGGAATGTGTATGAACCTTGGCTTCACCATTCGCGGTATGGATTTGGCTATCTCGGCAGGCGAAGCGGCCGCTAAAACGGTACTTTCAGCCATGAAGCGTGACGATTTTAGCAAGCAAGCGCTTGCCGAATATCACCAGCATTTGGACGACGGCCCGATGCGCGATATGCGCATGTATCAGAAGCTGCCCGCGTTCCTCGATAACCCCCGCATGTTTACCGCCTATCCAGAAATGGTAGTGAATATCGCCCGCGACCTGTTTACCGTGGATGGTTCAGCGCCGGTCCCGATGCGTAAAACATTGCTGCGTCATGCGAAGAAAGTGGGCTTCATCAACCTGATGAAGGATGGCCTTAAAGGAGTGACCGTATTATGACTTCTCCCGTCAATGTAGACGTCAAACTGGGCGTCAATAAATTCAATGTCGATGAAGAAAGCCCGCATATCATTCTGAAAACTCAGCCCGATAAACAGGTGCTGGAGGTGCTGATCAAAGCCTGCCCGGCCGGCTTGTACAAAAAACAGGATGACGGCAGCGTGCGCTTTGATTACGCCGGTTGCCTGGAATGCGGCACTTGTCGAATTCTCGGACTCGATACGGCGCTGGAGAAATGGGAATACCCACGCGGCACCTTTGGTGTGGAGTTCCGCTACGGCTAAACCTGGTGCCGGATGGCAGCTTCGCCTTATCCGGCCTACAGGCACAGTACGTAGGCCTGATAAGCGCAGCGCCATCAGGCATTAAGTTAAATAAAACAGGACATCACCATGCAGCAGCCCAGGAACTTTGATGACATCAAATTCACCTCCATTCACCGGCGAATAATGCTGTGGGGAAGCGGTGGACCGTTTCTGGATGGCTATGTGCTGGTGATGATTGGCGTTGCACTGGAGCAGCTCACACCGGCATTGAAGCTGGATGCGGAGTGGATTGGTCTGTTAGGTGCCGGGACGCTGGCCGGGCTGTTTGTCGGCACGTCGCTGTTTGGCTACATCTCCGATAAAGTCGGGCGGCGCAAAATGTTCATCATCGATATCATCGCCATTGGCGTGATATCGGCGGCGACGATGTTTGTTTCTTCTCCCGTAGAGCTGCTGGTGATGCGGGTGTTGATCGGGGTGGTCATCGGCGCAGATTATCCGATAGCCACTTCGATGATCACCGAGTTTTCCAATACCCGACAGCGCGCCTTTTCCATCGGTTTTATCGCTGCCATGTGGTATGTCGGTGCGACCTGCGCCGATCTGGTCGGCTACTGGCTGTATGATGTCGAGGGTGGATGGCGCTGGATGTTGGGCAGCGCGGTGATCCCCTGCATTTTGATCCTCATCGGTCGCTTTGATCTTCCCGAATCGCCGCGCTGGCTACTGCGTAAAGGGCGGGTAAAAGAGTGTGACGCGATGATGATCAAGCTGTTCGGCGAGCCGGTGGTGTTCGACGAAGAAGCACCGCAGGAAACACGCTTTCTCCAGTTGTTTAATCGCCGCCATTTCCCGTTTGTCCTGTTTGTCGCCGCCATCTGGACCTGTCAGGTGATCCCGATGTTCGCCATTTACACCTTCGGTCCACAAATTGTCGGGCTGCTCGGCCTCGGCGTTGGGAAAAGCGCCGCGTTGGGTAACGTGGTGATTAGCCTGTGCTTTATGCTGGGCTGTATTCCACCGATGTTCTGGCTCAACAGTGCTGGTCGTAGGCCGCTGTTGATCGGCAGCTTTATTATGATGACGCTGGCGCTGGCGGTGTTAGGGCTGATTCCTGATATGGGCGTCTGGCTGGTGGTGCTGGCGTTTGCCGTGTATGCGTTTTTCTCAGGAGGACCGGGGAACCTTCAGTGGTTGTACCCCAATGAGCTGTTCCCCACCGATATTCGCGCGTCCGCCGTCGGGGTGATCATGTCGCTAAGCCGGGTAGGAACCATTGTGTCTACTTGGGCGCTGCCAGTATTCATCACCAAATACGGGATCAGCCATGTGATGCTGATGGGGGCCGGGATTTCGCTGATTGGCCTGCTGGTTTCCATTGCCTTTGCGCCAGAAACGCGGGGGCTGACGCTGGCTCAGACCAGCCAAATGACGATCCGCAGTAAGCCAGCGTCGAGAGCCAGCCATTAGGAGTGTTCTGTATTTTCCCTGTTACTCAGTCAGTTAGCCTAAACTTAAACGGTATATCACTGAAAATGACTGAAAAGCAGGGAGAACACCATGCAAAAACATATTCTGATCACCACCATTTTTACCGCAGCAGCGCTGTTCACCGTCGTCGGTTGTTCCTCCAACCAGGCGGTTAAAACAACCGACGGTAAAACCATTGTCACCAACGGCAAGCCGCAGGTGGATGATGATACAGGCCTGGTGTCGTATGAAAATGCGGAAACCGGTAAAACGGAACAAATTAACCGCGATCAAGTGAAAGATATGAGCGAACTCGACAACTAATTCAGTTTTCTCCATTCAGCTACTCAATAATATTGACTTTTAGCCTGCTGATTAACTGACTAAACTCACTGGTATTACAATAATGCAGTGATAGCAGGCTAATCATGATTCTCATCATTTATGCACATCCCTATCCGCAGCACTCGCATGCGAATAAGCGGATGCTTGAGCAGGCAAGGACGCTGGAGGGCGTAGAGGTTCGTTCGCTCTACCAGCTTTATCCCGACTTCAATATCGACATCGCCGCGGAGCAGGACGCGCTTTCACGCGCGAGCCTCATCGTCTGGCAGCATCCCATGCAGTGGTACAGCACACCGCCTCTCCTCAAACTGTGGATGGACAAAGTCCTCGCCCACGGCTGGGCGTATGGTCATGGTGGCACTGCGCTGCGCGGTAAACATTTGTTGTGGGCGGTCACCACCGGCGGCGGTGAAAATCATTTTGATATCGGCTCACACCCAGGTTTTGACGTGCTTTCTCAACCGTTGCAGGCCACGGCGTTATATTGCGGCCTTAAGTGGTTACCGCCGTTTGCGATGCACTGTACGTTCATCTGTGATGACGAAACGCTGCAGGCGCAGGCGCGGCATTACAAGCAGCGCTTAATGGAATGGCAGGAGGCACATCATGGATAGCCACACGCTGATACAGGCGCTGATATATCTTGGCTCAGCGGCGTTGATTGTGCCGATTGCGGTACGACTGGGGTTAGGCTCGGTGCTGGGGTATCTCATTGCAGGGTGCATCATCGGCCCGTGGGGTTTAAGGCTGGTGACGGACGCCGAATCTATCCTGCACTTTGCGGAAATCGGTGTGGTGCTGATGCTGTTTGTCATCGGTCTGGAACTCGACCCACAACGTTTATGGAAGCTGCGGACATCGGTGTTTGGTGGTGGCGCGCTGCAAATGGTGGTCTGCGGCGGATTAATTGGTTTGTTCTGTATGTTCCTCGGCCTGCGCTGGCAGGTGGCTGTACTTATTGGCATGACGCTGGCTCTCTCCTCGACGGCTATCGCCATGCAGGCGATGAATGAACGCAACCTGATGGTGTCGCAAATGGGCCGCAGTGCGTTTGCCGTACTGTTGTTCCAGGATATTGCCGCCATTCCGCTGGTTGCCATGATCCCGCTGCTGGCGGCGAGCGGGGCGTCAACCACGCTCGGAGCGTTTGCGCTGTCGGCGCTGAAAGTGGCCGGTGCACTGGCGTTGGTGGTGGTTCTGGGTCGTTATGTCACACGACCGGCCCTGCGTTTTGTCGCGCGCTCCGGACTGCGGGAAGTGTTCAGCGGCGTCGCCCTGTTCCTGGTTTTTGGATTCGGTTTATTGCTGGAAGAGGTGGGCCTGTCGATGGCGATGGGCGCATTCCTGGCGGGCGTTTTGCTGGCAAGCTCGGAGTATCGTCATGCGCTGGAAAGTGATATCGAACCGTTTAAAGGGTTGTTGCTGGGGCTGTTTTTCATCGGCGTCGGGATGTCTATCGACTTCGGCACGCTAATTGATAATCCGCTACGTATTATTATTCTGCTGGCGGGTTTCCTGGCAATCAAAACCATCATGCTGTGGGTGATTGCTAAGCCGTTGCAGGTGCCGAACAAGCAACGTCGCTGGTTTGCCGTATTATTAGGACAAGGGAGTGAGTTTGCCTTCGTGGTGTTTGGTGCGGCGCAAATGGCCAATGTGCTTGATCCTGAATGGGCAAAAGCGCTGACGCTGGCGGTGGCACTGTCGATGGCGGCCACGCCCATTTTGCTGGTTGTCCTGACGCGGCTGGAAAAATCGTCCACCGGTGAAGCGCGTGAGGCGGATGAAATCGATGAGGAGCAACCCCGGGTGATTATCGCCGGGTTTGGTCGATTCGGCCAGATAACCGGTCGCTTGCTGCTGTCGAGCGGGGTGAAGATGGTGGTACTTGATCATGACCCGGACCATATCGAAACGCTGCGCAAATTTGGGATGAAGGTTTTTTATGGCGATGCAACACGGATGGATCTACTGGAGTCTGCGGGGGCCGCGAAAGCGGAGGTGATCATTAATGCCATTGACGATCCGCAAACCAGTCTGCAACTGACCGAAATGGTGAAAGCACATTTCCCGCACTTGCAAATTATTGCCCGGGCGCGCGATGTTGATCATTACATTCGCTTGCGTCAGGCGGGGGTTGAGATGCCTGAGCGTGAAACCTTTGAAGGCGCGTTGAAAACCGGGCGCCTGGCGCTGGAGGGTCTGGGGCTTGGGCGCTATGAAGCACGTGAGCGGGCCGATTTATTCCGTCGTTTCAATACGCTGATGGTTGAGGAAATGGTGAAAGGTGAAAACGACGCGATTTCACGCGCGGCGGTATATAAGCGCACCAGCGCCATGTTGAGTGAAATTATTACCGAGGATCGTCAGCATTTGTCTCTGATTCAACGCCATGGCTGGCAAGGCACGGATGAAGGTAAACATACGGGAGACGTCGCAGATGAGCCGGAAGTGAAACCGTCAACATAGGGTAAAAAATGTGATGTTCTGCAAACTTTACTGCTAATTGACTGTTTTTGAACTACTGTAATGCTGGCAGCCCACTAAGAAGTCACGGACTCGCCAGCAGAACAGAAAATTTTCCTGCACATCTTCCTTTGGCTAGTCGACGAAAGAATGCGCTTTCCGTATAGTGGCGACAATTTTTTTGTATCCGGGAATTATTCAATGATCAGTCTGATTGCGGCGTTAGCGGTAGATCGCGTCATCGGTATGGAAAACGCCATGCCGTGGAACCTCCCTGCCGATCTCGCCTGGTTTAAACGTAACACCTTAAATAAGCCGGTTATTATGGGGCGCCATACCTGGGAATCCATCGGCCGACCGTTGCCAGGGCGTAAAAATATCGTCATCAGCAGCAAGCCGGGCACCGACGATCGCGTGCAGTGGGTGAAGTCTGTTGATGAGGCGATTGCTGCCTGTGGCGATGAACCCGAGATTATGGTGATTGGCGGTGGGCGCGTGTATGAGCAGTTCCTGCCTAAAGCACAGAAGCTGTATCTGACGCATATCGATGCAGAAGTCGAAGGGGATACGCATTTTCCGGACTACGAGCCGGATGACTGGGAATCCGTTTTTAGCGAATTCCACGATGCCGACGCGCAAAACTCACACAGCTATTGCTTCGAAGTTCTGGAACGTCGTTAATCATGTAATTGCCGGATGGCGGCGAAACGCCTTATCAGGCCTACATCCGGCACTGGAGTAGGGCTGATAAGCGTAGCGCCATCAGGCATAAACATTTCAGGCGTTTACCGCCTCACCGGGATCCAGCTTCAGATGGCGATTTGACGGCTGAGTAAAGTACTGTTTGTCTTCCCAGCGCAGACAGGTGAGATCCCCGCCCCAACAGCAGCCTGTATCCAGCGCGTAAACCCCTTCCGGCGTCCCTTTACCCTCCAGCGAGGCCCAGTGCCCAAAGGCAATGCTATAGGCGTCACTGACCGGTCCTGGGATGGCAAACCACGGTTTCAGTGGAGCGGGCGCGTCTTCCGGCGACTCTTTGCTGTACATATCCAGCTGGCCATTCGGGAAACAGTAACGCATGCGGGTAAAGGCGTTAGTAATAAAACGTAGGCGTGCCAATCCGGTCAGTTCCGGCGTCCAGTTATTTGGCATGTCGCCATACATGGCATCAAGAAAGAACGGGTACGAGTCGCTCGACAGCACGGCTTCGACATCGCGGGCGCAGTCTTTCGCGGTTTGGAGATCCCACTGTGGTGTAATCCCGGCATGCGCCATCACCAGCTTCTTCTCTTCATCAACCTGTAACAGCGGTTGGCGACGTAGCCAGTTCAGCAGCGAATCCGCATCCGGGGCATCGAGTAGCGGCGTGAGCCGGTCTTTGGGTTTATTCCGGCTGATGCCTGCAAATACGGCCAGCAGGTGCAAATCGTGATTACCTAAGACTAACCTTACGCTGTCGCCAAGCGATTTGACATAACGCAGTACGTCAAGCGAGCCGGGGCCACGCGCGACCAGGTCGCCTGTGAGCCACAAGGTATCTTTCCCAGGGGCAAAATTGACTTGATGCAGCAATGCGATCAGTTCGTCGTAACAACCGTGAACGTCGCCAATGAGGTATGTTGCCATAGCTATTGTTTTAGTGGATGAGCGTTGGAACGGCGAGCCTGAATACGGGAATATCGATGGTAAAGGCAACGCCTTTCTCATCGATCATTTCGTAATGACCCTGCATGGTGCCCAGCGGGGTTTCAATCACCGCGCCGCTGGTATATTGGTACTCTTCACCGGGATCAATGTGGGGCTGAACGCCAACCACACCTTCACCCTGAACTTCGGTTTCACGGCCATGACCATTGGTAATCAACCAGTAACGTCCCAACAGTTGCACCGGCGCTCGCCCCAAATTGCGGATGGTTACGGTATAGGCAAAAACGTAACGTTCATCATCAGGTGAGGATTGCGCCTCAATATAGACGCTTTGTACCTGAATACACACTCGGGGCGAATTGATCATGCTTAACTCTCCTTCGATGACGCTTTTTCTGACAGATAGTTAGCCATCCGGCAGTATTGGGCGACAGAGATATTTTCCGCTCGCAGCGCCGGATCAACACCCAGTTCCGTCAGCACTTCAACGCTGAACAGATTACCGAGGCTGTTACGTACCGTTTTACGGCGCTGGTTAAACGCTTCGGTCGTAATGCGGCTCAGGACGCGAACGTCTTTGACCGGGTACGGCATCGTCGCGTGAGGGACCAGGCGTACAACGGCGGAATCAACTTTAGGCGCAGGCGTGAACGCGGATGGCGGTACTTCAAGTACCGGGATCACCTGGCAGTAATATTGTGCCATAACGGTTAGTCGACCATACGCTTTACTGTTTGGCCCTGCAACCAGACGGTTGACCACTTCTTTTTGCAACATGAAATGCATGTCGGCAATGGCATCAGTATAGGTAAAAAGATGGAACATCAGCGGCGTGGAGATGTTGTATGGCAGGTTACCAAATACGCGCAGCGGCTGACCCAGGGTTTGCGACAACTCGCCGAAGTCCATGGTCATAGCATCTTGCTGATAGATAGTCAGCTTCGGCCCTAAAAACGGGTGCGTTTGCAGGCGTGCGGCCAGATCGCGGTCCAGTTCAATGACCGTGAGCTTGTCCAGACGTTCACCTACCGGCTCGGTTAATGCCGCAAGGCCCGGACCGATTTCGACCATGGCCTGACCCTTTTGCGGGTTGATCGCAGAGACAATACTTTCGATCACAAACTGATCGTTGAGGAAGTTTTGCCCGAAACGTTTACGGGCTAAATGGCCCTGATGGACTCGATTATTCATTAGTATTAACAATCATTTTGATGGCGAGGTTAAGCGCCGTAATAAAACTGCCGACATCTGCTTGCCCACGACCCGCAAGTTCGAGTGCGGTGCCGTGATCAACGGATGTGCGAATAAAGGGCAGGCCCAGTGTGATATTCACACCGCGACCAAATCCCTGGTATTTTAGCACGGGGAGACCCTGATCGTGGTACATTGCCAGCACGGCATCCGCGCTATCGAGATATTTAGGTTGAAACAGGGTATCTGCGGGCAGTGGACCGCGTAATTTCATTCCCTGACCACGCATTTCATCCAGTACTGGAATGAGCGTATCGATCTCTTCCGTCCCCATATGACCGCCTTCCCCCGCATGTGGGTTCAGGCCGCAGACCAAAATCTGCGGATCGTTCAGGCCAAACTTGGTGCGTAAATCATGGTGCAGAATGCCGATCACTTCCCGCAGTAGTGTGGGCGTAATGGCATCGGCAACGTCTCTGAGCGGCAGGTGCGTGGTTGCCAGGGCAACGCGCAGCTCCTCGGTCGCCAGCATCATCACGACTTTTTTCGCCTGCGAGCGTTCTTCAAAGTACTCAGTGTGTCCGGTAAACGGCACGCCGGCATCGTTGATCACGCCCTTGTGAACCGGGCCAGTAATCAGCGCGGCGAATTCACCGTGTAAGCAACCGTCGCATGCGCGAGCCAGCGTATCAACCACATACGGTCCATTCTCTACCGCCAGTTGCCCCGCAATGACAGGGGCCCGCAGCGCAATCGGTAACAGCGTCAATGTGCCCGCTGCTTGTGGTTTGGCTGGGATATCAGGAGAGTAGGGGAGGAGCGAAAGCGGTAAACCGAGCATAGCTGCTCGGTTCGAAAGTAATGCGGCATCGGCGCAGACGACGAGTTCAACCGGCCACTCACGCTGCGCAAGCTGGACCACCAGGTCCGGACCAATCCCGGCGGGTTCGCCGGGAGTGATGACAACGCGTTGAGTACGGACCATTAGTTGCTCAGAATTTTAACGTACGCGCTGGCACGCTGTTCTTGCATCCAGGTCGCCGCTTCTTCTGAGAACTTACGGTTCATTAGCATGCGGTAGGCTCTGTCTTTCTGCGCGGCGTCAGTTTTATCAACGTTACGCGTGTCCAGCAGTTCGATCAGGTGCCAGCCAAAAGAGGAGTGCACCGGAGCGCTCATCTGACCTTTGTTCAGTCGGGTCAGCGCATCGCGGAAGGCCGGATCGAAAATATCCGCTGCCGCCCAACCCAGATCGCCGCCCTGGTTTGCAGAGCCAGGATCCTGAGAGAACTCTTTAGCCGCGGCGGCAAAGGTCGTTTTACCGCTCTTAATATCAGCCGCGATTTGCTCCAGTTTCAGACGCGCCTGCTGATCGGTCATGATCGGAGACGGTTTCAGCAGGATATGGCGGGCATGAACTTCCGTTACGGAGATGCTCTGGCTCTGGCCACGCATATCGTTGACTTTCAGAATGTGGAAGCCGACACCTGAACGAATCGGGCCGATGATATCGCCTTTTTTCGCAGTGCTTAGTGCCTGTGCAAAGATGCCCGGCAGTTCCTGAATACGTCCCCATCCCATCTGGCCGCCTTTCAGCGCCTGCTGGTCTGCGGAATAGGTGATCGCCAGTTTACCGAAATCGCTACCGTTACGCGCTTCTTCGACGACAGCACGCGCCTGGCTTTCTGCTTCATTAACCTGGTCGGAGGATGGGTTTTCCGGTAACGGAATCAGAATGTGGCTCAGGTTCAGCTCAGTGCTGGCATCATTTTGATTGCCAACCTGCTGAGCCAGAGCATCCACTTCCTGCGGCAGAATGGTGACGCGACGGCGAACTTCATTGTTACGCACTTCAGAGATGGTCATCTCTTTACGGATCTGGTTACGATAGGTCGAATAGCTCAGACCATCGTGGGCCAGACGACTGCGCATCTGGTCCAGCGTCATATTGTTCTGCTTAGCGATGTTGGCGATGGCCTGATCCAACTGCTCATCAGTGATTTTCACCCCCATCTTCTGACCCATCTGCAGAACGATTTGATCCATGATCAAACGTTCGAGGATCTGATGGCGCAGCGTTGCGTCGTCGGGTAATTGCTGACCCGCCTGACCCGCATTAAGTTTTACTGACTGCATTAAGCCATCAACGTCGCTTTCCAGAACGACACCGTTATTGACGACGGCTGCGACTTTATCGACTACCTGTGGGGCAGCGAAACTGGTATTCGCGACCATGGCGATACCGAGAAGCAGCGTTTTCCAGTTCTTCATACTTTTTCCATTATTAATTAACCGCAATGCGGATTACGTTTTAAATCAATCAGATCATAAAGCGCTTTGATACGGCAAAATGTTCGAACGCAACATTTGGTTGGTGCCGAGACCATAGTTAGAGCTCAGACCGCGCAGTTCGATGTTAAAGCCGATCGTGTTGTCATAAATCGCGTGTTTTTGCGTATCATCCCAACCGTTCAGCTTACGCTCGTAGCCAAAGCGAATGGCATAACAGCAGGAGTTGTACTGTACGCCCAGCATGGAGTCTGCTGCTTTGTTCACATTGGTATCGAAGTAGTACGCCCCGACAATTGACCAACGGTCAGCAATCGGCAGGCTGGCCACTGCACCTACCTGAGAAATCCCGTTCTTATACTGATCTGCCGTAGAGTAGTACGACGGCAGGGTAGCTTGAATATATTCCGAGCTGGCATAACGGTAGTTCAACTGCAGCATACGGTTTTCGTCGCGACGGTATTCGATGCTGCTGCTGCTGGTGGCGACACTATCCAGACGGGTATCGTACTGGATCCCGCTGCGTAAACCCCAGCGATCGGAGATACGCCAGTAGGTATCGCCTGCCCATACCAGTGAGCCGGTTTGGTCATCATTCTCCCATTTAATGTTGTCATCGCCGGTGCGAGACTCGGTGAAATAGTAGATTTGACCCACAGAAATGTTAAAACGTTCAACGGCAGCGTCATCATATACGCGAGATGTGACCCCGGTCGTCACCTGGTTGGCAGAGGCAATACGGTCAAGACCACCATAGGTGCGGTCGCGGAACAGGCCGCTGTAGTCAGCTTGCAGCAGAGAGGAGTCATAGTTATAGATATGGCTTTGGTCGCGATACGGCACGTACAAATACTGCGCACGCGGCTCCAGTGTCTGGGTATAGCCAGGTGCCAGCATTTGCATATCGCGTTCAAAGACCATCTTGCCGTCGATTTTGAACTGCGGCATCACGCGATCGGCTGACTCATCCAGCTTGTTCACATTCGCAGGATTATTATTGTACCAATCCACATTTGTCTGCTGGTAGTGCGTCGCCAGCAGCTTCGCTTCAGTGTTGATGCTTCCCCAATTGTTCGATAGCGGCAGATTGATGGTCGGCTCAAGGTGAACGCGCGTCGCTTCCGGCATGTTGTCATTCGTATTGACGAAATGTACTGCCTGCCCATAAATTCGGGTATCGAACGGTCCGACGTCATTCTGATAGTAGTTGACGTCTAACTGTGGTTGCGCAGAGTAACTGTTGCTATTTGCCGCATCAAAGACCTGGAACTGCTTAGTCGATATTGTCGCATCAAAGTTTTGCACCGCATAGCCGACGCTGAATTTCTGCGTGGCGTAGCCGTCGGTGCTGGACCCGTATTTATTATCAAAATCATTAAAGTAGCTGGTGTCGCTAACCTTGGTGTAGTCGACATTGAAGCGCCATACCTGGTCCATCACACCAGCGTGTTGCCAGTAGAACAACCAGCGGCGTGAGTTGTCATCCTTCGGATGTTCATCGTCGTAGACTTTATCGGAGTTCAAATAGTCGAACTCCATCAAACCGGTGCCGGCCTGGCTGAGGTAGCGGAATTCGTTCTCCCACATCACGCCGCCACGACGGTGCATGTAATGCGGCGTGATGGTGGCGTCCATATTGGGCGCGATGTTCCAGTAATACGGCAGGTAGAACTCAAAATAGTTATTGCTGGAGTATTTTGCGTTCGGGATTAAGAAACCGGAGCGGCGTTTATCGCCGACGGGCAGCTGCATATACGGGCTGTAAAAGACCGGAACCGGACCCAGTTTAAAGCGGGCGTTCCAGATTTCCGCGACCTGTTCTTCGCGATCGTGGATCACTTCGCTACCGACAACGCTCCAGGTATTGGAACCCGGTAGACAGGAAGTGAAGCTCCCGTTTTCCAGAATGGTGTAGCGGTTTTCACCACGCTGTTTCATCAGGTCGGCTTTACCGCGTCCCTGACGACCGACCATCTGATAGTCACCTTCCCAGATGTTGGTATCTTTGGTATTCAGATTTGACCAACCCTTCGGCCCCTTCAGAATGACCTGATTGTCATCATAATGGACGTTACCCAGCGCATCGACGGTACGGACCGGCTCCGGCAGACCCTCGGCCTGCTTCTGGTGCAACTGCACTTCGTCAGCCTGCAGGCGGCTGTTACCCTGTGCGATATCCACGTTGCCAGTAAACACGGCGTCATCCGGGTAATTCCCTTTCGCGTGATCGGCATTGATGGTAACAGGTAATTCATTGGTCTCGCCCTGCACCAGAGGACGGTTATAGCTTGGCACGCCTAACATGCACTGTGAGGCGAGATCGGCTGCCAGACCCTGTTGACTATAAAGGGCGCTGGCAATCATGGTGGCCAGAAGAGTGGGAATACGTTTTTTCATACGTTGTATTTATTGTTCCATCATCAGTAGCGTCGCGCGTGACAAACGGTCACAGCCTAACTTATCTCATCTTCACTGCGCTAGTGTTAATCCTGCCCATTTAGGCATCCGTGGTGTTAGGCACGGCATTGAATGACAGGTATGATAATGCAAATTATAGGCGATGTCCCACAATTGACCGCTGCCGTAAAACGGTAAAAGCACCTTATATTGTGGTACATAGCCCGGCTGGCAGCGTAAAGATTTGGGGAGTCTATGCAGTATTGGGGAAAGATTATTGGTGTCGCCGTGGCCTTAATGATGGGCGGCGGCTTCTGGGGCGTGGTTTTAGGCCTGCTTGTGGGTCATATGTTCGACAAAGCCCGCATGCGCAAAATGGCGTGGTTTGCCAATCAACGTGAACGTCAGGCGCTGTTTTTTGCCACTACCTTTGAGGTGATGGGACACCTGACCAAATCAAAAGGACGTGTCACGGAAGCCGATATTCATATCGCCAGCCAACTGATGGACCGGATGAATTTACACGGTGACTCACGAACCGCTGCGCAGCATGCCTTCCGGGTGGGAAAATCAGACAATTACCCATTACGTGAAAAAATGCGCCAGTTTCGCAGTGTCTGTTTTGGCCGCTTCGACCTGATCCGTATGTTTCTGGAGATCCAGATCCAGGCGGCGTTTGCGGACGGGTCGCTGCATCCTAACGAACGTGAAGTGCTGTATGTGATTGCTGAAGAGCTGGGGATCTCGCGCGCGCAATTTGATCAGTATCTGCGCATGATGCAGGGTGGTGCGCAGTTTGGTGGTGGATATCAGCAACAGTCTGGCGGTGGCTGGCAGCAGGCGCAGCGTGGCCCGACGCTGGAAGATGCGTGTAATGTGCTGGGTGTTAAAGCGACCGACGATGCCACTACTATTAAGCGCGCTTATCGTAAACTGATGAGCGAGCACCATCCCGACAAGCTGGTCGCGAAAGGACTGCCGCCGGAGATGATGGAAATGGCCAAGCAGAAAGCGCAGGAAATTCAAAAGGCCTATGAGTTAATTAAAGAACAGAAAGGCTTCAAGTAAGCGGCAGAATAAGTTGCCGGATGGCGGCTAGCGCCTTATCCGGCCTACGTTGAAGAATGTAGGCCGGGCAAGCGTAGCGCCCCCGGCACAGAGCAGCACAAAATTTAAAAATCTGCCGGGACTTTAAAGGTCATACTATTGCCGTACTCGGGATGAGTAATGGTGAGCATCTCGGCATGCAGCAGCAGGCGTGGCGCTAACGCCAGGGCCTCCGGCGGGGCATAGAAGCGGTCACCCAGAATCGGATGCCCTAACGCCAGCATATGCACGCGTAGCTGATGAGAACGCCCGGTAATGGGTTTCAGCACCACCCGCGCGGTATTATCCGCCGCGAATTCCACTACTTCATACTCAGTCTGCGCGGCTTTGCCCGTCTCATAACAGACTTTCTGTTTTGGTCGGTTCGGCCAGTCGCAAATCAGCGGTAAATCCACCAGTCCCTCGGCGGGTGAGGGATGCCCCCACACGCGTGCGACATATTGCTTCTTCGGTTCGCGCTCGCGAAATTGACGCTTTAGCTCGCGCTCTGCCGCTTTGGTCAGCGCCACTACAATCACGCCGCTGGTGGCCATGTCCAGGCGATGCACTGATTCTGCCAGTGGATAGTCGCGTTGAATACGCGTCATCACGCTGTCTTTGTGCTCTTCAAGGCGACCCGGCACGGACAACAAGCCGCTCGGCTTGTTGACCACCATAATGTGTTCATCCTGATACAGGATAACCAGCCAGGGTTCCTGCGGCGGATTGTAGTTTTCCATCCCCATGTATGGCTCCGTTACTGATGCGTCACGACGATCAGGCGTAAGGCATCCAGACGCCAGCCGGCCTGATCCAGGCTTTCCATCACCTGTTGACGGTTGCTTTCAATCGCGGCAAGTTCGTCATCACGGATGTTCGGGTTAACGGCGCGCAGCGCTTCCAGACGCGACAGTTCTGCAGACAGCTTCTCATCCGCTTCTTTACGCGCGGCGTCGATCAGCGCGCGGGCAGATTGCTCAACCTGCGCTTCACCCAACTGCAGAATCGCATGGACATCTTGCTGCACGGCGTTGACCAGCTTGCTACCGGTATGGCGATTAACGGCACTGAGCTGGCGGTTAAAGGTTTCAAACTCCACCTGAGCGGCGAGGTTGTTACCGTTTTTATCCAGCAACATGCGCACCGGCGTCGGTGGCAGGAAGCGGTTGAGCTGCAGTTGCTTCGGTGCCTGCGCTTCGACCACGTACACCAGTTCAACCAGCAGGGTACCAACCGGCAATGCTTTGTTTTTCAACAGAGATATGGTGCTGCTGCCGGTATCACCAGACAGGATAAGATCCAGACCGTTACGGATCAGCGGATGCTCCCAGGTGATAAACTGGGCGTCTTCACGCGACAGTGCAATATCTCGCTCAAAGGTAATGGTGCAGCCGTCTTCAGGCAACCCCGGAAAATCCGGGACCAGCATATGATCGGACGGCGTTAGCACAATTAAGTTGTCCCCGCGATCGTCCTGATTAATACCGACGATATCAAACAGGTTCATGGCGAAGGCGATCAGGCTGGTGTCGTCATCCTGCTCCTCAATGCTCTCAGCCAGCGCCAGCGCTTTTTCGCCGCCGTTGGAGTGAATCTCGAGTAGACGGTCGCGCCCTTGTTCCAGCTGCGCTTTCAGTGCGTCATGCTGTTCACGGCAGGCTTTGATCAGATCATCAAATCCTTCGTTGTTTTCCGGCTCTGCCAGATAACCAATCAGGTTGTTATAGACCGTATCATAAATCGTACGCCCGGTCGGACAGGTATGCTCAAACGCATCCAGACCTTCGTGGTACCAGCGCACCAGCACGGACTGGGCGGTTTTTTCCAGGTACGGGACGTGGATCTGAATATCGTGCGCTTGACCAATACGGTCCAGACGTCCAATACGTTGTTCCAGCAGATCCGGGTTAAACGGCAGGTCAAACATCACCAGGTTACTGGCGAACTGGAAGTTACGGCCTTCAGAGCCGATCTCCGAGCACAGCATCACCTGCGCACCGCTGTCCTCTTCGCTAAACCAGGCGGCAGCACGGTCACGTTCGATGATCGACATACCCTCATGGAATACGGCAGCGCGAATGCCTTCACGCTCGCGCAGCACCTGCTCCAGCTGCAACGCGGTGGTCGCTTTCGCACAGATAACCAGTACTTTCTGCGAACGATGACTGGTCAGGTAGCCCATCAACCATTCAACGCGTGGGTCGAAGTTCCACCAGGTGCCGGTATCGCCTTCGAACTCCTGATAAATCTGCTCCGGATAGAGCATGTCGCGGGCGCGCTCTTCTGCGCTTTTACGTGCGCCCATAATGCCGGAGACTTTGATTGCTGTCTGGTATTGGGTCGGCAGCGGCAGCTTAATAGTATGCAGTTCGCGTTTCGGGAAACCTTTCACCCCATTACGGGTGTTACGGAACAGTACGCGGCTGGTGCCATGGCGGTCCATTAGCATGGAAACCAGTTCCTGCCGCGCGCTCTGGGCATCTTCACGATCGCTGTTAGCAGCTTGCAGCAGCGGCTCGATGTCCTGCTCGCCAATCAGATCGCCGAGCATGTTCAGCTCATTGTTGCTCAGTTTGTTGCCTGCCAGCAGCATGGCGACGGCATCGGCTACCGGACGGTAATTTTTTTGCTCTTCAACAAACTGCTCGAAATCGTGGAAACGGCTTGGGTCCAGCAGGCGTAAACGCGCAAAGTGACTTTCCATACCCAGCTGTTCCGGCGTTGCGGTCAGCAGCAAGATGCCCGGTACGCGCTCGGCCAGTTGTTCGATCGCCATATACTCGCGGCTTGGCGCATCTTCGCTCCACACCAGGTGATGAGCTTCATCGACCACCAACAGATCCCATTCTGCTTCACACAAATGCTCCAGACGCTGCTTGCTACGACGCGCAAAATCCAGAGAGCAGATGACAAGCTGCTCGGTTTCAAACGGGTTGTAGGCATCGTGCTGCGCTTCGGCATAGCGCTCATCATCAAACAGCGCAAAGCGCAGGTTGAAACGGCGCAGCATTTCGACCAGCCATTGGTGCTGTAACGTCTCAGGGACGATGATCAGCACGCGTTCGGCGGCACCGGACAGCAGTTGCTGATGCAGGATCATCCCGGCTTCAATGGTTTTTCCCAGGCCCACTTCATCTGCGAGCAAAACGCGAGGGGCATGGCGACGACCGACATCATGGGCAATATTAAGCTGGTGGGGGATCAGGCTGGTACGCTGACCGCGCAGACCACTCCACGGCATACGATACTGTTCGCTCTGAAATTTACGCGCACGATAGCGCAGCGCAAAGCGGTCCATACGGTCGATTTGGCCAGCAAACAGACGATCCTGAGGTTTGCTGAACACCAGCTTGCTGTCGAGCAGGACTTCGCGAAGCACGACGCCGGTTTCTTCGGTATCAAGGCGGGTTCCGATATAGGCAAGCAGTCCGTTTTCTTCTTTTACTTCATCGACATGCAATTGCCAGCCTTCATGGCTAGTGATCGTATCACCAGGATTGAACATCACGCGGGTCACAGGGCAGTCACTGCGCGCATACAGACGGTTTTCACCCGTCGATGAGAAAAGTAAGGTGACGGTTCGCGCATCCATGGCGACAACGGTACCAAGTCCCAATTCGCTTTCTGTATCGCTGATCCAGCGTTGACCAAGTGTAAAAGGCATATGTGTTCGGCTCTATATCTTTAATTGCAGGCAATACTCGTCATGTATCGGGTAACCCGAGTTTTCAGAGCATACGACCCCGCTACCAGGCTAGTGAATCAGTGGTAGTGGTGTTAAATGGGTCCAGGAATGGAAAGGGCGCTATGGTACTGGATGGCGACGGTTTCGTCACGCGTCAAAATAACCCCAGTTGCCCTGTGAGTAGTGTAGCAAAGTTATCATCAACAAAGGGAAGAATTCCCTCGGCAACCGGCTGTATCTGGCGTGTGAGATAATGCTCATAATCCAGCGCAGAGAGCTGATAATCCACAGGTTCCGGGCCGTTTATCGTCCAGACATATTTTATGGTGCCACGGTTTTGATACTGCGGCGGACGGCCTCGCTTGACGTTCTGTTCATCGGCAAGCCGCGCGGCGCGAACGTGGGGCGGGACATTACGCTGGTATTCGCTTAACGGGCGGCGCAGGCGCTTACGGTAAACCAGCTGATCGTCCAGTTCACCGGCCATCAGGCGGTCGATGGTTTCCCTGACAAAATCCTGATACGGCTCCTGGCGAAAGACCCGCAAATAGAGTTCCTGCTGGAACCGTTGTGCCAGCGGTGTCCAGTCAGTGCGTACGGTTTCCAGTCCTTTGAAGACCATGCGCTGCTGGTCCCCGTCCTGAATGAGTCCGGCGTAGCGCTTCTTGCTGCCCGTATCCGCGCCGCGAATGGTCGGCATCAAAAAGCGGCGAAAATGGGTTTCAAACTCCAGTTCGAGCGCGCTGGTCAGGTTTTGTTGTTGCAGCGACTGCGCCCACCAGGTGTTGACATGATGGACCAACTCCCGACCAATCCTTGCCGCATCCTCTTCCGCGTGTGCGCCTTTGAGCCAGACAAACGTTGAGTCGGTATCGCCATAGATAACGTCATAACCCTGCGCTTCAATCAGCGCTTTGGTCTGGCGCATGATCGCATGCCCGCGCATGGTGATCGACGAGGCCAGTCTGGGATCGAAAAATCGACATGCCGTGGTGCCGAGCACGCCGTAAAAGGCGTTCATAATGATTTTGAGCGCCTGCGAGAGCGGCTTATTTCCCTGGCGTTTTGCTTCGTCACGCCCGTGCCAGATCTGGGTCACTATTTCCGGTAAGCAGTGTTTTTCGCGCGAAAACCAGGCACCAAGGAATCCTTCAGTGCTGTGTTCAGGATCCGGCTGCGCCATACCTTCGATAAGTCCCACCGGATCGATCAGAAAGGTGCGGATGATAGACGGGTACAGGCTTTTGTAATCCAGAACCAGCACCGAGTCGTACAAACCAGGACGCGAGTCCATCACATAGCCGCCGGGGCTGGCATGGGGGGGGACTTCCCCGAGATTTGGCGCAACGTAACCGGCACGGTGCATGCGCGGAAGATAGAGATGACCAAATGCCGCAACCGAGCCACCGTGCCTGTCGACCGGCAGACCGTTGACCGTTGAGCGCTCCAACAGAAACGGCATGATCTCGGTTTTATGAAAGATGCGCGTGACCAGTTCACAGTCTTTGAGATTATAAGTGGCAAGCGCGGGCTTATCCTGAGCGAATCGGCGGTCAATTTCGTCCATGCGGTCCCAGGGATTATCAATTGATTTCCCTTCACCCAGTAGCTCCTGCGACACCGTTTCCAGCGAAAACGAGGAAAAGTTCCAGAACGCGGATTTGAGGGCCTCAATGCCGTCAATGATCAGGCGGCCTTTGGCCTGGGCGAAAAAAACGCCGTTTTTGAAACCGTGCTCGCGCCATTCCAGTTCGCTGTTGTCACGGCCAAAACGCAGGGGAATTCGGTAACGCTCGGCATGATTTTGCAGGACACGTAAATCGAACTGCACGACGTTCCAGCCGATGATGACATCAGGATCGTGGTGGGCTATCCACGCGTTGAGCTTTTCCAGCAACTGCGGACGGCTCGCCACATATTCAAGTTCAAAATCAAGCTGTGAGGCATCACCGTTGGCCGGGCCGAGCATATAGACAATACGCTGTCCGCAGCCTTCGAGACCAATGCAGTAAAGCTCGCCGTGCCGCGTGGTTTCGATATCCAGCGATAGCCATTTTAAGGGGGGGCGATAGTCCGGGTTTGGCTTCAGCCGCGCGTTGATCAGCGTGTCGTTATACCGATCGCCATCCACCCAAACGGGGGAGGTGATAAAGCGCTCCATCAGATAACGTTCCGGCGGACGCACGTCGGCCTCATAGACCGTGACGCTATTTTCGCGTAGCAGCTTCTCAAGACGCATCAACTGGCGATGGGATTGGCAGTACAGCCCCGAAACGGGCTGGCGATGAAAATCTTGCAGGTTAAGCGGAGCCAGCCGAAAGCCGTTTTCTGCGCGTAATAGTGAAGTAACGCGGGAAACCTGGCTGGTTGGGATGAAGGCAACTGACTCCTGCGGCGCAAGCGTGACCAGCAATGGCCCGTCGTCCGTTGCCAGCCAGAATGAAACCTCTGTCCCCTGTGGGGTATCCCGCCAGTGCCGGGTTAAAATAAAACCTGCCTGCGCCACGCTGCGTACCCATCAAAAAACCCGGCATGATTATAGCCTGGTTTATCTGGTTGTACTGTTTTTTTATACAGCTTATGACGAATTTGATTCATGAATACGAGGATGAAGATTTGGGTGGATGAATTATTTTATTCGTAGGCTTACTTTTTTAATTTTTTATTACTTATCTGATTTATATATTGCGAGTTGAATTCAAGTCCATTTCCGGATTTTTGTCGATTTTTAGGAATTGTGCTTATTTAATTATGCAACTAATTTCTCGGAAATGGAAAATTATGTTTTTTCTATTTGTGTTTATTACAGGTTGGTGTAAGAATTTTATTCGAAGTGTTCGGGCTAGCAGGTTAAATATAATATATTTAACTGGGATTCTATTGTTGAATAAAAACGGATTTCAGTTCGATTTCGTCGGGTTATCTCTCTGTGTTATTTGATTTTTATTTTAATATAATTTTATTTCTAGCGCTAACTGGGATACTTCAAATGTTTATTATATTTCATGTAATTAATATGAGAATGGAGTCTTTATGAATATTTTCTCTAAACAGCAACTTAGCGTCAAGTACAGTAACTATATGTTTGTTAATACATTGCTGGCTAACCCTGCTGTAAAGACCGTGAGTAAATTTATTTTATATAAAACATGGAACGGTCAACTGTGGAATGCTGAAGTTATTGATGATGGCAATGCTTTTTTCCATTGGCAGGGTAGTGATAAAAGTAACGGTCATCGTGATACGGTTATTAATTACGTGGTGAATGGTCTGAAGTGGCAGACTACAATTTCAGATTATGTCTTTTTCCATTGTGTGGAGGGCGATCAAGATAATGGGCATTGTGATACTGTAATTGACTATCTCTGCTCAAATGATTGCGTATATCAAGCTTCCTTTGCTGAATACTTCAGCGAATAATGATACTGGAGCGCGTAGTTTATCTACGCGCTTATAAAGAAGATTATTGTCCGTAGTAGGCTTTAGCACCGTGCTTACGCAGATAATGCTTGTCCAGCAGCGTTTGCTGCATATCCGGTAGCTGCGGTGCGAGCTGGCGGCAGAAGATCCCCATATAGGCAACCTCTTCCAGCACAATCGCGTTATGAACGGCATCTTCGGCGTTTTTACCCCATGCAAACGGGCCGTGAGAATGTACCAGTACGCCTGGCATTTGTGCCGCATCAATACCTTGTTTTTCAAAGGATTCAACGATCACATTCCCGGTTTCCCACTCGTATTCACCGTTAATTTCTGCATCGGTCATTTTTCGCGTGCAGGGAATAGCGCCGTAGAAATAGTCTGCGTGGGTCGTTCCTGTGGCTGGAATCGACTGACCCGCCTGTGCCCAGATCGTCGCGTGACGTGAATGGGTGTGGACAATACCGCCAATGCTCGGGAAAGCCTGATACAGCAGACGGTGAGTGGGCGTATCGGAAGACGGTTTTTTCTGCCCCTCCACCACTTCACCGGTGGCAATACTGACCACTACCATATCGTCCGCGGTCATTACGCTGTAATCAACACCGGAAGGTTTGATCACGAACACGCCATGTTCACGGTCGACGGCGCTGACATTCCCCCAGGTGAGGGTCACCAGGTTGTGCTTTGGCAGCGCCAGATTCGCTTCCAGGACCTGACGTTTAAGATCTTCTAGCATGTTAACTCCTGAATGCCGGATGGCGTTACGCTTATCCGGCCTACGGTGATTTGTAGGCCGGTAAATGAAATGCCACCGGGCAATCCGTTTCGATAATTAACGTTTGAACCCGTAGTACACTTCGTTCCAGCGCAGCGCGTCCTTAAAGGCCGGCAGGCGGGTATCGTTGTCGATCACCGCGATCTCGATATCGTGCATTTCAGCGAACTGACGCATGTCATTCAGATCCAGCGCATGGCTGAAGACGGTGTGGTGTGCGCCACCGGCCAGGATCCAGGCTTCAGACGCGGTAGGCAGATCCGGCTGGGCTTTCCACAGCGCGTTCGCCACCGGCAGTTTCGGCAGGTCGTGCGGGGTTTGTACTGTATCAATGCAGTTGACCAGCAGACGATAGCGATCGCCGAGATCGATCAGGCTGGCAACCACGGCCGGGCCGGTTTTGGTGTTGAAGATCAGACGAGCAGGGTCGTCTTTACCGCCAATGCCCAGGTGCTGCACGTCGAGGATCGGTTTTTCTTCTACGGCAATCGACGGGCACACTTCCAGCATGTGCGAGCCAAGCACCAGATCGTTGCCCTTCTCGAAGTGGTAGGTGTAATCCTCCATAAATGAGGTGCCGCCCTGCAGGCCGGTTGACATCACCTTCATGATGCGAAGCAGCGCGGCAGTTTTCCAGTCACCTTCGCCTGCAAAGCCGTAGCCCTGCTGCATCAGACGCTGTACGGCCAGACCCGGAAGTTGTTTCAGGCCGTGCAAATCTTCAAACGTGGTGGTAAAGGCATTGAATCCACCCTGTTCGAGGAAACGCTTCATGCCCAGTTCAATACGGGCGGCTTCCAGCACGTTCTGACGCTTGTCACCGTGGATTTGCGTTGCTGCCGTCATGGTGTAGGTGCTTTCATATTCGTCGATCAGCGCGTTGATCTCACCATCGCTAATCGCGTTCACTACCTGTACCAGATCGCCCACGGCCCAGGTGTTCACCGAGAAACCAAATTTGATCTGAGCAGCCACTTTATCGCCGTCAGTGACTGCAACTTCACGCATGTTGTCGCCAAAACGGCATACTTTCAGATGGCGGGTATCCTGTTTGGACACGGCCTGGCGCATCCAGGAACCGATACGCTCGTGCGCTTGCTTATCCTGCCAGTGACCGGTGACCACGGCATGCTGCTGGCGCATACGCGCGCCGATGAAGCCAAACTCACGGCCGCCGTGTGCAGTTTGGTTCAGGTTCATAAAGTCCATATCAATGCTGTCCCACGGCAGGGCGGCGTTGAACTGGGTATGGAACTGCATCAGCGGTTTGTTGAGAATGGTCAGGCCGTTGATCCACATTTTGGCCGGTGAGAAGGTATGCAGCCAGACCACCAGGCCCGCACAACGATCGTCATAGTTGGCATCGCGGCAAATAGACGTGATTTCGTCAGGCGATGTTCCCAGCGGTTTTAACACCAGTTTGCAGGGCAGTTTAGCTTCAGTATTCAGTGCGTTAACAACGTGCTCGGCGTGCTGGGTTACCTGACGCAGGGTTTCTGGGCCATACAGGTGCTGGCTACCAATCACAAACCACACTTCATAGTTATCAAAAATCGTCATTGTCGTGTCCTTAATGTGTCAGGGTTGCCAGATCTACCGGGGCTTTGTGCGCCGGTGCGGCAGTCGGAAGGTATTGTTGTTCGGCGCTTACTGCCCACTGCTGGTAGCGGCGATACAGTTGTTCAAAACGTTGAGCCTGCTCAGGACGAGGGTGCAGTGTGTTTTCCACGGCACTCGCCATTTTTTGCTGGGCGGCGGGGATATCGGCATGCACGTTTGCGGCAACGGCGGCAAAAATTGCCGCACCAAGCGCGCAGCACTGGTCTGAGGCGACAATCTGCAGCGGACGATTAAGGACGTCACAACAGGCCTGCATGATGACCGGGTTTTTACGTGCGATGCCGCCGAGCGCCATCACGTTATTCACTGCGATGCCTTGTTCGGTAAAGCATTCCATAATGGCGCGTGCACCAAACGCCGTTGCGGCAATCAATCCACCAAACAGCGCTGGTGCGTCGGTCGCGAGGTTAAGGTCGGTAATGACCCCTTTCAGACGTTGGTTGGCATTGGGTGTACGACGCCCGTTGAACCAGTCGAGTACTACCGGCAGATGATCCAGCGACGGATTTTTTGCCCATGCTTCGGTTAGCGCAGGCAGCAGCTGTTTTTGGCTGGCTTTAATCTGCGTTTTGAGTTCCGGGTGCTGCGCAGCAAGCTGCTCCAGCGGCCAGCTCAGCACGCGGCTAAACCAGGCATAGATATCGCCGAAGGCGGATTGACCGGCTTCCAGGCCAATAAAGTGCGGCACCACGCTGCCATCAACCTGGCCGCATATGCCTTTCACTGCGCGCTCGCCGACGCTGGCTTTGTCGGCAATCAGAATGTCGCAGGTCGAGGTGCCAATGACTTTCACCAACGTGTTTGGCTGTGCGCCCGCGCCGACTGCGCCCATATGGCAGTCGAATGCACCGCCGGAAATGACCACGCTTTCCGGCAGACCCAGGCGCTGTGCCCATTCCGCACAGAGCGTGCCCACTGGCAGGTCTGCGGTGAAGGTATCGGTAAACATCGGGTATTGCAGATGTTGGTTGATGAGGGGGTCGAGTTCATCAAAGAAACTGGCTGGCGGCAGGCCACCCCAGCTTTCATGCCACAGGGATTTGTGACCGGCGCTGCAGCGTCCGCGACGAATATCCTGTGGGCGCGTGGTGTCAGAGAGCAGGGCGGGGATCCAGTCGCACAGCTCAATCCAGGACACGGCAGCCTGCGCGACTGCGTTGTCCTGGCGGGTAACGTGCAGGATTTTCGCCCAGAACCATTCACTGGAATAAATGCCGCCGATATAGCGCGAATAATCGACCTTGCCCGGCGTATGGCACAGGCGGGTGATTTCTTCGGCTTCTTCGACTGACGTGTGGTCTTTCCACAGGACGAACATCGCGTTCGGGTTCTCGGCGAACTCTTCTCTGAGTGCGAGGACGTTGCCGTTGGCATCAATAGGCGCAGGGGTTGAACCGGTGCTGTCAACGCCAATCCCGACCACTGCCGCACGCTGTTCTGCGCTCAGTTCGCCGAGGACCGTTTTCAGTGCGGCTTCCATGGATTCAATGTAGTCACGCGGGTGATGGCGAAACTGGTTGTTTGGGCCATCGCAATATTGCCCTTCCTGCCAACGTGGGTACCACTCTACGCTGGTGGCAATCTCCTCGCCGGTGGCACATTCCACCGCCAAAGCGCGTACTGAATCACTTCCAAAATCGAGGCCAATTGCAATCGCCATCGTCTTACTCCATCCAAAAATACGGGTATGGATAAACAGTAGATAATGGGGGTAAAAACCGTCAGGCAGGATCCGCTAATCTTATGGACTAAAATGCTGTGGCATCACAAAGTGTGACGCCGTGCAAATATTCAATGTGGACATTTCTGCCGTAGTTATAGACACTTTTGTTAGCCGTTTTTATCGTTGGCGCAGGACATGTTTTTTACAAAATGCTTTTCGCATGCGGGGTTGATGGTCCATCACTGAAACCATAACGGTCTACAGGGGCGACGGTGACGATATCTTGCATAATATGGACGATTTGTTTCTTATCAGAACACCGGGAGTATTGAATTTATGGCTGAACCGCAAAACGATCCCCTGTTGCCGGGCTACTCGTTTAACGCGCATTTAGTGGCGGGATTAACCCCTATTGAGGCGAACGGATACCTGGATTTTTTTATCGACAGACCGCTGGGAATGAAGGGCTATATCCTGAACCTGACCATTCGCGGGGAAGGGGTCATCAACAATCAAGGTAAGCAGTTTGTTTGCCGACCGGGTGATATTTTGCTGTTTCCGCCGGGTGAAGTTCACCATTACGGCCGCCATCCCGATGCCAGTGAATGGTACCACCAGTGGGTCTACTTTCGACCTCGCGCCTACTGGCAGGAGTGGCTTACCTGGCCGGCGATTTTTGCACAGACTGGTTTTTTCCGCCCGGATGAAGCGCATCAGCCACACTTCAACGAACTGTTCGGCCAGATAATCAGCGCCGGGCAACGGGAGGGTCGTTACTCTGAGCTGTTGGCGATCAATTTGCTGGAACAACTGCTGCTCAGACGTATGGAAGCAATTAATGAATCGCTGCATCCCCCCATGGATAACCGCGTGCGTGATGCCTGTCAGTACATCAGCGATCACCTGGCGGACAGCAATTTTGATATTGCCAGCGTCGCGCAGCATGTCTGCCTGTCGCCGTCTCGTTTGTCGCACCTGTTCCGCCAGCAGCTCGGCATCAGCGTACTCAGCTGGCGTGAGGATCAGCGAATCAGCCAGGCGAAGCTCCTGTTGAGCACCACGCGCATGCCGATCGCCACCGTCGGGCGCAACGTCGGGTTTGACGATCAGCTCTATTTCTCCCGCGTTTTCAAAAAATGTACCGGCGCCAGCCCGAGCGAGTTTCGCGCTGGCTGTGAATAAAAAGTGAATGATGTGTCCGAAAAGTTGTCATATCTCGCAAACTATTCATACGAATGATGGCTTGACGAAGTTGAGAAGGGTTATCAGAATCCTTGCTTCGTAAATCTGACGGACACATTATGCAAGCATTGCTGGAACATTTTATTCTCCAGTCCGCCGTATACTCTTTGATAGCCGTACTGCTGGTGGCTTTTCTGGAGTCGCTGGCGCTGGTGGGCTTAATTTTACCCGGTACCGTGCTGATGGCCGGACTGGGTGCGCTGATTGGTAGCGGTGAACTGAACTTCTGGCATGCCTGGCTTGCGGGCATTGTCGGCTGCCTGATGGGTGACTGGATCTCCTTCTGGCTGGGCTGGCGTTTTAAAAAGCCGCTGCACCGCTGGTCTTTTATGAAAAAGAACAAGGCGTTACTGGATAAAACTGAACATGCGCTTCATCAGCACAGCATGTTTACTATTCTGGTAGGTCGTTTTGTTGGTCCGACGCGTCCGCTGGTGCCAATGGTGGCGGGGATGCTTGATCTGCCTGTCGCTAAATTTATTGTGCCTAATATCATTGGCTGCGTACTGTGGCCGCCGTTTTATTTTCTGCCGGGTATCCTGGCGGGCGCGGCAATTGATATTCCCTCAGATGTACAGAGCGGCGATTTCAAATGGCTATTGCTGGCGACCGCACTATTGCTGTGGGTCGGGGGATGGCTGTGCTGGCGGCTATGGCGTAGCGGCAAAGCGGCTGTTGATCGCTTAACCGTTTATTTGCCGCGAGGTCGACTGCTGTATCTGGCGCCGCTTGTTCTCGGGATCGGCGTGGTGGCGCTGGTCGCACTGATCCGCCATCCGCTGATGCCGGTGTATATCGATATCCTGCGCAAAGTGGTGGGCTATTAGGGCTTATTTTGCCGGATGGCGCTGGCGCTAATCCGGCCTACGGGCCGCAAATTGCGCCACTATGCTTTAATACCCAACAGCGCCGAGGCGCTGGCGTGACCGCTCAACAGCTCATCTGTTTTACCTTGCCACGCAATGCGCCCGTCGGCGACTACGATTGAACGTGGCGCAATGCGCGCGGCGTCTTCTACGCTGTGGGACACCATCAGCAGCGTCAGCTGCTTTTCACGACACACGTCAGCCACCAGTGTGAGCATTTCCTGACGCAGGGCGGGGTCGAGTGCAGAGAACGGTTCATCAAGCAGCAACACGGGTTGTTCCCGCACCAGGCAGCGCGCCAGGGCTACACGCTGGCGTTGCCCGCCAGAAAGCTCGCCAGGAAGCCTTTCCAGCAACATGTCGAGTCCCATTTGTTGAGCAATGTGGCGCATTTTCTCCTGCTGCTGCGCGTTCAGTTTCAACCCAGGGTTAAGGCCGAGGGCGATATTCTGTTGCACACTCAGGTGGCTGAACAGATTGTTTTCCTGAAACAGCATGGAGACAGGGCGGCGAGAAGGCGGCGTGCGGGTATGATCCTCACCACCAATCATCATTGTGCCGCTGGCCGGTGCCAGAAAACCGGCAATCAGGTTTAATAGCGTACTTTTCCCGGCGCCGCTGGGTCCCAGCACGGCGATCTGTTCACCGCGCGCGACCGACAGCGTAAAGCGCATGGGTAAATGGTGATACAGCCATGTGATATCAATCAGTTTTAACATGTCGACCCGGTAATTTCTCAATAACAGTAAACAGCGTAAAGCACAGGATCAGCAGCAATAATGCGGTGACTGCACCATCCTGACTGCGATAGGAGCCAATCTGCTGATAGAGGTAAAACGGTAGCGTGCGGAAGTCCTCGTTGCCAAACAGGGCTACCACGCCAAAATCGCCAATCGACAGGACGCAGGCGAAGGCCACGGCTTGCGCCAGCGGGCGTTTCAACGCACGCAGCTCAATCACTTTCAACCGCGACCATCCTTCAATGCCTAAAGACTGGCACAACATGCTGTAGCGCGCCGTTACGTCACGCATCGGGTTTTCCAGCACTTTCAGCGCATAAGGGATGGCCATTAGTGCATTGGTAAAAATCACAATGCCGTCGGCAGAGTCCGGCAGTCCAATACTGTTATTGAGCAGCAGGAAGAACCCGGTTGCCAGCACGATGCCCGGCATTGCGAGGATCAGCATGCCGCTCAGTTCCAGCGCCTGACCGGCTAAAACTTGCTGCCGTGCCCGCAGCTCGCGGCTGCTCCACAACAGCATCATGGTGAGAATGACGCACAGCAGGCCTGCCGCCAGCGCAATACGCAGCGAAGTCCACAGGGCTTGCCACAATACAGGCTGCGCGAGAACGTCCAGAATATGACGGTTAACACCATCGACAATCACCGCCAGCAGCGGCGGGAGTAACAGCAGCAGCGCCAGAATAATCAGCAGGGTGTCGGTCACTCGGCTGTGCAGGCGGTCGTCGGGATCGCGCCAGCCTTGTACCAGCGTGGTGCCGGGGGCTATCGCTCGACTCATGCGCTGGCTGAGCAGCACCAGTCCTAAGCAGCAAATCATCTGGATCAGTGCCAGCATGGCGGCGCGGGCGGGATCGTAGTCGAAGCTCAGCGCCTGATAGATAGCCAGCTCGATGGTGGTCGCCTGTGGCCCGCCGCCGAGCGACAGCACGGTAGCAAAACTGGCGAAGCACAGCATAAAGATGAGCGCCGCTACCGGAGGGATCTGGCGGCGCAGCCACGGCCATTCAACGAAGCGGAAGAAATGCCAGCCGCGCATACCTAGCTGCGCGGCGAGCTGCCGCTGTTCGCCGGGAATATTCTCCAGCGACTGCAGCAGTAAACGGCTGGCCATCGGCAGGTTGAAAAAGACGTGTGCCAGCAGAATGCCCTGCAGACCGTACGGTGAAAACGTCCACTCCAGGCCGAGAGCCTGCCAAAGTGAGGCCAGCCAGCCCTGACGACCGTAGACGCTAAGGATGCCAAAGACGGCGACCAGCACCGGCAGGATCAGCGTCATTGCGCACAGGCGCAGCAGCGCTATACGCCCAGGGAAACGGCGACGATAAAGCGCCCGGGCGAGGAAGATTGCCGGGATCACCGACAGCGCAGCGGATAAAAATGCCTGCCAGAAGGAAAAACGCACCACGTGCCACAGGTAGCTGTCCTGCCACAGCGTGAGCCAGTCTCCCTGAGGGGCGTTCAGCCACAGCGCCAGAAACGCCGCCAGGGCGACGGCCACTATCAACGTAGCGGCCGAAAGCCCTGGGAGCAGCCAGCCGGGAATTAACGGCTGACGGCGCGTTGCCATGCGTTAATCCATGTCTGACGTTGAGTTGCCACCTGTTGTGGGGTGAATTCCAGCGCGGTGGACGGTTTTTCCAGTTGTGCAATGCCAGGAGGAAGCGTGACCTGGGTTACCGGATACATCCAGTTGCCGGTGGGGATTGCGTTCTGGAACGCCGGAGAAACCGTAAATGTCAGGAATTTTTCCGCCAGTTCGGGTTGTTTGCTGGCGGCGGTACGTGCGGCGACCTCCACCTGCAAATAGTGTCCCTCGCTAAAATTGGCGGCGGCGTAGTTATCTTTCTTCTCTTCGATGATGTGATACGCCGGAGAGGTGGTATAGCTCAGCACCAGATCGCTTTCACCTTTCAGGAACAGACCGTAGGCTTCACTCCAGCCCTTGGTGACGGTGACGGTTTTAGCCGCCAGTTTCTGCCAGGCTTCCGGCGCTTTATCGCCGTACACTTTCTGCATCCACAGCAGCAGTCCCAGACCCGGCGTGCTGGTGCGTGGGTCCTGATAAATTACGCGCCATTTCTGGTCGCTTTCGACCAGTTCTTTCAGGCTCTTCGGTGGGTTTTTCAGCTTGTTTTTGTCATACACAAAGGCGAAATAGCCGTAATCAAACGGTACAAAGGTGTCGTTTTTCCAGCCGCCAGGAACGTTGATGGCATCGCTCGCCACGCCGCTTTTGGCAAACAGTTTGGTCTGCATTGCCGCGTCGAGCAGGTTGTTATCCAGTCCGAGCACGACGTCGGCTTTACTGTTTTTTCCTTCCATGCGCAGGCGATTAAGCAGCGAGACGCCATCTTCCAGCGCCACCAGCTTTAGCTCGCAGTTGCAGTCGGCTTCAAAGGCTTTTTTGATGGTTGGGCCGGGGCCCCAGTCGGCGGCGAACGAGTCGTAGGTATAGACGGTCAGAACGGGTTTGGCGAAGGCAGGCGCTGCGCACAGCAGTAAAAGCGGAAGACATTTTTTAAACACTTTGCACCTCATAAAGTAAAACTCTCAATAATTCGAGTTGCAGGAAGGCGGCGACGTAGCGTATCCCCGGGAGCGTACAGGTAGTACGTGACTGGGGTGAGCGAGGAAAGCCAACGCATCTGCAGCTTGAAGTATGACGAGTTAGGTGGCAAAGGACTTGAGCTACAGCCTCAAATCCCTTCGCCGGCATTATCCGGATCAGGTTCGACGGGTATCTCTCAGCCTCATACACTTCATCCTTCAAGCTGCCTCTGCGTTGGCTGCGTTTGCTTGCCGCCTTGATGCATCATGAATGATTTTGTGTATGTTTTTTATTGGCACCCCGTTGAGAACGGCGTTAGTGTAATGATTTTGTTGCTATGCGGCAATCAAGAGCCTTGTCCATTAGGCTATCTTGTTTGCCAGTTTGAACCTGGGCAGTGCTCAAAATCCTCACGTACTACGTGTACGCTCCGGTTTTTCCGCGCTGTCCGTGTTCAAACTGTCTTCACCGATTACGCCTACTGAACAAGGCGTTAAGGATCCGGTGGTGCAAACCATGCTGATTTAAAATCAAACCAGCCAAGCGTATTCATGCGTAACCCACGCATACTGCGCTGCCCCTGAATGATCAGCCAGTGATGGATCAGCGGTACAATGGCTTTACTGGCAAGCAGTTGCTGACACCATGCTGCGAGGCTCATCTCGCCGGTGCGCCAGCGGGCGGCGTCGCTTTCCCAGTCCAGAGAAAGACAGTTTTGCAGCAGCGGGACTTCGCACAAATGGGCGAACAGCGAGAAGTCCAGCGGTAAGGTAAAGTTGGCGCTGTTGAGCCAGATATCGCTGACGGTCTCGCCTGCGTGCCATTGATCGTAGTCGATCTCCTGAATATTCAGCTGTACCTGATGCTCCGCCAGCAATGTTTTCATGATCTGCGCAATCACCCGATGCTCGATATGATCGCGATAGTAGGTGAGCGTCAGTGTTTCCAGTCCCGCCGGTTTTTCACCGAGTCCTGGCCTGGCGTGATGCCAGCGAGGCAGTAATCCGTATGCGGGGAACCAGTGTCGTTGATACTGCTCGTCAGCCTGAAAAATTAAATTCGTCGGCGAGAGTATGCGGCTTACCCATTCGCGCACCTCCTGATTGGCTCCGCGATGGGCGCGGGAATCAAACAGCATGTAATAACACCCTTCCTCCAGCCGGCTTTCGATAGCCTTTTCATCTTCCGTCGGGCCTTTGAGCGTGAGTCCGCCGCCAGGCTCTTCGGCGATGTCCGGTAACACCCACACATTCACTTCGTCAATCAGCGCCCGGTAACCAAAGTAATCATCAAAAGCGTGAATTTTTAGCTGGTTACTCGTATTGCGGACGACCGCATAGGGACCGGTGCCAATCGGGTGGCTGGAAAAGTTATTCAGCGTTTCCCATTCGCGCGGCAGGATCATGGCGGGGACCTGTCCCAGTAGCCACGGCAACCAGCGATCAGATTGCGCCAGATGGATATCCAGCGTCCAGGCCGTGGGAGAGGCAATTTGCGTAATGTGCGAGTACAGCGGCAGGCTGTTGATCCGCCTCAGTGAGGCGATCACATCCTCCATTTCCAGCTCGCGACCATGATGAAAATGGATCCCAGGACGCAGGAAGAAGCGCCAGTGCAGCGGCGAAATTTGTTGCCAGTGGTGGGCAATGTCGGCTTCCAGTTCCCCATTTTCCTCATTTACGCGGGTTAAGGCGCTGAAGATTTGCCTGGCGATATGGGTTTCGGAACGGCGCAGCGCCGTACCGGGGAGCAGATTGCGCATCGGGCGATAGTAAAGGACGCGCATGATGTGCCGCCCCTGGCGAAAGCTGCGGCCCAGATGAGAAACCAGCATTTGTCGCACGGCTGTTTTATCGCCGACCAGTTGCACCAGTTGATCAATGCGATCCTGTTCCAGCAGGTCTTCCGCCCGCTGCTGCTGGAGCGCCAGCCCGGTGTAGAGAAAGGTCAGGCGTGAACGTTTGCCGCGACCGACCTCGGCTTCCCACGTTAGCCAGCCGCGTTCCTGCATGGTGTTGAGCAGGGTGCGCATATGGCGGCGCGAGCAACTGAGTAACTCTGCCAACTCGTTCAGCGTGGTGTCTTGCGTTTTGCCGTCGCAGCATTGCCACAGGCGGATAAACTGTTGTTGCAAACGACCAGAAGACATAAAAGGGGAACTCCCACGGAAAACTCAGCAATTTTATTATCCCCATATTAAGCCAATAATGAATTCCGATGAAGCGATGAGACAACGAAGGGGTCATCTATGCGTCAGTTCTATTTAAAGTACTTTACCTCGACAGCGCGTTTGTCCTGGTTGGCTTGCCTGAGTGCGCCGCAGCGCTTAAAGATGCTCGATGAACTGATGCAGTGGGAGTTGCAAGACTGACCTCTGAATTGGGAATTGCAGACATCATGTGTGACTGAGTATTGGTGTTAATCGCCGCGCCAGCAGGTATTATCTGCTGGCTTTTTTCGTTTCCGCTGCGCTTAAAAGGAAAGATATGCTCTGGATTATGACCATGGGACGGCGCCTCAACGGCGTGTATGCGGCGTTTATGCTGGTTGCCTTTATGATGGGCGTGGCGGGCGCGTTACAGGCACCCACGCTGAGCCTGTTTCTGAGTCGCGAGGTGGGGGCACAGCCATTTTGGGTTGGGCTGTTTTACACCGTCAATGCGATCGCCGGGATCGCGGTCAGCCTTGGTCTGGCGAAACGATCCGACAGTCGGGGCGATCGGCGTAAGCTGATCATGTTCTGCTGTCTGATGGCGATTGGCAACGCGTTGCTGTTTGCCTTTAACCGCCACTATTTAACGCTGATCACCTGCGGGGTGCTGCTGGCTTCGCTGGCAAATACCGCCATGCCGCAGCTGTTTGCGCTGGCGCGGGAGTATGCCGATAACTCGGCGCGAGAAGTGGTGATGTTCAGCTCGGTGATGCGTGCGCAGCTTTCGCTGGCGTGGGTGATTGGGCCGCCGCTGGCGTTTATGCTGGCGTTAAATTACGGCTTCACGATGATGTTTTCGATTGCTGCCGGGATATTTGCCATTAGCCTGGTGCTGATCGCGCTGATACTGCCGTCGGTGGCGCGGGTCGAGCAGCCTGTCGATGTCCCGCTTGAGCAGACCGGCGGCTGGCAGGACAAAAATGTGCGCATGTTGTTTATTGCCTCCACGCTGATGTGGACCTGCAACACCATGTACATTATCGATATGCCGCTGTGGATTAGCCTTGAACTGGGACTACCGGACAAACTGGCAGGGATCCTGATGGGCACCGCCGCCGGGTTGGAAATTCCGGCAATGATTCTGGCGGGTTACTACGTGAAGCGTTTTGGTAAGCGGCGGATGATGATAACCGCCGTGGCGGCAGGCGTGCTGTTTTACCTTGGGCTTATCTTCTTCCATAGCCATACGGCGCTACTGGTCCTGCAGCTGTTTAATGCGGTATTCATCGGGATTGTTGCCGGAATAGGCATGCTGTGGTTTCAGGATCTGATGCCGGGCAGGGCGGGTTCAGCTACCACCTTATTTACCAATAGTATCTCCACGGGGGTGATTCTGGCGGGGGTCATTCAGGGGGCGGTGGCGCAAAGTTATGGGCATTATGCCGTCTACTGGGTGATTGCAGGAATTTCGGTGGTTACGCTGGTGATGACCGGACGAGTGAAGGATGTGTAGTGGGTGTGCCGGATACGCTGCGCTTATCCGGCCTACAAATCTTTCCGTAGGCCGGATAAGACGCTTTTGCGTCGTCATCCGGCATGCTTATCCGGCAACAACAAGCACTAGCGCATAAACGCGGGCTGTTTGTTCTCGTAAGTCGAGATCGCGTCTTCGTGCTGCAACGTCAGCCCAATACTGTCGAGACCGTTCAGCATGCAGTGGCGGCGGAAGGTGTCGATTTCAAACGGATACGCTTTATCGCCAGCCTTCACCACCTGTGCCTGCAGATCCACCTCAAAACGGATCCCCGGATTGGCCTGTACCAACGTGAACAGTTCATCCACTTCGTCGTCGCTTAATTTCACCGGCAGCAGTTGGTTATTAAAGCTGTTGCCGTAGAAAATGTCGGCGAAGCTTGGGGCGATCACCACTTTGAAACCGTAATCGGTCAGCGCCCACGGCGCATGTTCGCGCGAGGATCCGCAGCCAAAGTTTTCGCGCGCGAGCAGAATCGACGCGCCTTGATATTCCGGGAAGTTCAGTACGAATTCCGGATTAGGCTGCTGACCATTCTCATCGAGAAAGCGCCAGTCGTTAAACAGGTGTGCGCCAAAACCGGTACGCGTCACCTTCTGCAAAAACTGTTTGGGAATGATTGCATCCGTATCGACGTTGGCGGCATCCAGGGGGACAACCAGGCCGGTATGCTGGGTAAATTTCTCTGCCATGGTAGTTTCCTTATTTGATGCGGCGAATGTCGGCAAAATGACCGGTAACGGCGGCTGCGGCGGCCATGGCCGGGCTGACTAAGTGCGTACGCCCTCCGCGGCCCTGACGACCTTCAAAGTTACGGTTGCTGGTGGAAGCACAGCGTTCGCCCGGATTCAGACGGTCGTTGTTCATCGCCAGGCACATTGAGCAACCCGGTAAGCGCCATTCAAAACCGGCTTCAATGAAAATCTTATCCAGGCCTTCTGCTTCAGCCTGGGCTTTAACCGGACCTGAACCCGGTACCACCAGTGCCTGCACGCCCGGCGCGACCTTGCGGCCTTTGGCGATTTCAGCTGCGGCACGTAAATCTTCAATACGCGAGTTGGTGCAGGAGCCGATAAACACTTTATCAATAGCCACTTCCGTCAACGGAATGCCCGGCTTCAGCCCCATATAGGCCAGCGCTTTTTCCGCTGATGCGCGTTCAACCGGATCGCTAAACGACGCGGGGTCGGGAATGTTATCGTTTACGGAGATTACCTGGCCTGGGTTAGTGCCCCAGGTGACCTGCGGAGCAATCTCTTCTGCCTGCAGGGTGACGGTGGTATCAAACGTCGCTCCGTCGTCGGTTTTCAGCGTTTTCCACCAGGCGACGGCATCGGCAAAATCCTGACCTTTAGGGGCATGCAAACGTCCCTGTACATAGTTGAAGGTGGTTTCATCCGGTGCGACCAGACCCGCTTTGGCCCCCATTTCGATTGCCATATTACACAGGGTCATACGACCTTCCATGCTCAGGGCGCGGATGGCATCGCCGCAAAACTCAACCACGTGCCCGGTACCGCCTGCACTACCGGTTTTACCGATAATCGCCAGCACGATATCTTTGGCAGTAATTCCTGGTGCTGCCGTGCCATTGACTTCGATCTTCATGGTTTTGGCGCGCCCTTGCTTCAGGGTTTGCGTGGCCAGCACGTGTTCGACTTCTGAGGTCCCGATACCAAACGCCAGCGCGCCGAACGCACCGTGTGTGGCGGTGTGGGAGTCACCGCAGACGATGGTCATACCCGGTAAGGTCACACCTTGCTCGGGTCCCATCACGTGGACGATACCCTGAAAAGGGTGGTTCAGATCGTACAGTTCGACGCCGAACTCATTGCAGTTTTTGATCAGCTCCTGCATCTGGATGCGCGCCATTTCACCGGAGGCGTTAATGTCTTTGGTTTGCGTCGAGACGTTATGATCCATGGTGGCGAAGGTTTTACCCGGCTGGCGAACCGGACGGTTATGCGCCCGCAGGCCGTCGAATGCCTGCGGTGAGGTCACTTCGTGCACCAGATGGCGGTCGATATACAGCAGCGGCGTTTCGTCCTGCGCTTCATACACGACGTGCGCATCGAACAACTTTTCATACAACGTTTTAGCCATGATTACACCCCTTCTGCGACGTAGCGAGCAATGATATCGCCCATCTCATCGGTACTGACTGCGGCTGTGCCACGGGCTAAATCACCGGTGCGAATACCTTCTGCTAATGCGCGGTTAACGGCGCTTTCAATGGCTGCTGCTGCATCATTGGCGTCCAGGCTGTAGCGCAGCAACAGAGCCAGTGACAAAATCTGGGCAATCGGGTTGGCAATGTTTTTACCGGCGATATCCGGTGCTGAGCCGCCGGCGGGCTCGTACAGGCCAAAGTCCTGCTCATTCAGGCTGGCAGACGGCAGCATGCCCATGGAGCCGGTGATCATCGCGCATTCATCGGACAGGATGTCACCAAACAGGTTGGAGCACAGCAGCACGTCAAACTGAGACGGATCTTTAATCAACTGCATGGTGGCGTTGTCGATATACATATGCGTCAGGACAACGTCCGGGTATTCATTGGCTATTTCATTGACCACTTCACGCCACAGAATCGAGGTTTGCAGCACGTTGGCTTTATCAATCGACGTCACTTTACAGCGACGCTTGCGGGCAGATTCAAATGCAATGCGCGCAATACGTTCGATCTCGAAACGGTGATAGACCTCGGTATCAAAGGCTTTTTCATGTTGACCGCTACCTTCACGGCCTTTTGGCTGACCGAAGTAGATCCCACCCGTCAGTTCGCGTACGCACAGGATGTCGAAACCGTTGGCGGCAATATCGGCGCGCAGCGGGCAAAAATCTTCCAGCCCCTGGTACAGCTTAGCCGGGCGCAGGTTGCTGAATAATTTGAAGTGTTTACGCAACGGCAACAGTGCACCACGCTCCGGCTGCTGGTTTGGCGGCAGGTTTTCCCATTTCGGGCCGCCCACGGAGCCAAACAGAATGGCATCGGCCTGCTCACAGCCGTCAACTGTTGCAGGTGGCAGCGGCTGACCGTGGTTGTCGATGGCAACGCCGCCCACGTCATAGTGGCTGGTGGTAATGCGCATAGCGAAACGGGTGCGAATCGCGTCCAGTACTTTCAGAGCCTGCGCCATCACTTCCGGGCCAATACCGTCACCCGGCAAAACAGCAATATGATAATTCTTCGACATCACACGGTTTCCTTGTTGTTCTCGTTGTTTTGAGCTTTGCGTTGCAATTCTTTTTCGACTTCTTCGGCGCGCCAGATGTTATTCAGTACATGCACCATGGCTTTCGCGGAGGACTCGACAATATCCGTTGCCAGGCCTACGCCGTGGAAGCGACGGCCGTTAAAGTTGGCGACGATATCCACCTGACCCAGCGCATCTTTACCGTGGCCTTTTGCGGTCAGGCTGTATTTCACCAGTTCGATGTCGTAGTCGGTAATACGGTTGATGGCCTGATAAATAGCATCGACCGGGCCGTTACCGTTGGCGGCTTCGGCTTTCACATTCTCGCCACAGGCCAGCTTGACGGAGGCGGTGGCAATATCATTGGAGCCAGACTGCACGCTGAAGTAATCCAGGCGGAAATGTTCGGGTTCTTCTTGCTGTTTGTTAATAAAGGCCAGCGCTTCCAGGTCGTAATCAAATACCTGACCTTTTTTATCCGCCAGCTTCAGGAAGGCGTCGTACAGGTTGTCCAGACTGTATTCACTCTCTTTATAGCCCATCTCATCCATACGGTGTTTGACCGCAGCACGTCCGGAACGGGACGTCAGGTTCAGTTGCACCTGGTTCAGACCGATGGACTCCGGGGTCATGATTTCGTAGTTTTCACGGTTTTTCAGTACGCCGTCCTGATGAATACCGGAGGAGTGGGCAAAGGCGCCGCTACCGACAATCGCTTTGTTGGCCGGAATCGGCATATTGCAGATTTGGCTGACTAACTGGCTGGTACGCCAGATTTCCTGATGATTAATGCGGGTCTGTACGTTCAGAATATCTTTGCGGACTTTGATCGCCATGATCACTTCTTCCAGCGAGCAGTTACCGGCGCGTTCACCAATCCCGTTCATCGCCCCTTCGACCTGACGCGCACCGGCATGAACAGCGGCCAGCGCGTTACCGACGCCCAGACCTAAATCGTCGTGGGTGTGCACGGAAATGATCGCTTTGTCGATATTCGGCACTCGTTCATACAGGCCGGAAATGATTGCGCCAAATTCGAAGGGCATGGTGTACCCGACGGTATCGGGGATATTAATGGTTTTGGCACCGGCATTAATCGCCGCTTCTACCACGCGAGCCAGATCGGCAATAGGGGTACGGCCGGCGTCTTCGCATGAGAATTCCACGTCATCCGTGTAATTACGCGCACGCTTAACCATATAGACAGCCCGCTCGATAACCTCATCCAGCGTACTACGTAATTTGGTGGCGATATGCATCGGCGAGGTGGCGATAAACGTATGAATGCGGAAAGCCTCAGCCACCTTCAGGGATTCAGCGGCCACATCGATATCTTTTTCCACACAGCGGGCTAAGGCGCAGACGCGGCTGTTTTTAACTTGTCGGGCAATGGTCTGTACCGACTCAAAATCACCTGGCGAAGACACAGGGAAACCGACTTCCATCACGTCAACGCCCATACGCTCGAGAGCCAGAGCAATCTGCAGTTTTTCTTTCACACTCAGGCTTGCCTGTAACGCCTGTTCACCATCGCGTAAGGTGGTATCGAAAATAATGACTTGCTGGCTCATGGTTTAGGTCCTTTGTCTTTTTTGGCGCCTTGCTTCGAGCATAAAAAAACCCGCGCAGCGGCGCGGGTTTTTGTCTTAACTGGAGCTGACGTAATGCTAAATGTCGTTCACCAGTCTACCGCGCAACGAAGATGCGTTTAGTAGTAGTAGACCGTTAAAACGAACAATGTAAGTCATCAATCAGGCTCCAGGCGAATGCGATATGCTTTAGTGGTACTGGATATGAAAGCTGATGTCAACCCCGCTCCCGGTAAACGTCCGTATTCAGAAGAAAAACACCTCTGCAATCTAAGCGAATTGTGCTGAATTTTTAGAGGAGCATAAAATAAATCAGTGTGCGTTCGTACATACTTTTCATGCTTTGACATATTTGAGCATATTTGTTTGCAACTATTGTGACAGCATGCTGATGAGATGGGGTGTAGATACACTTTTTATCTTTATGATTTATCAGTTTTTATAGTGACCATGAATGAGTACAGGGGGCACGCTTATCAATGATTGATAAATTAATGTTAACTTTTAATGTATTAATAATATAAAAATTTAATCAAATTTTAAATATATATTCACCGTACGTATGATTGTGTATTCGTCGTGCTTATGGTTATATTGTTCGTGAAATTTAAACATATGAATCATCGTGCAGTGACATCCGCCACACTGCGCTCGCATTGGGTTTCTGTTCATTTAGGTTCGTACCTTTATGTTTTCCTAATTTTAATGTTTTTCCTTTTTCTTATTTTATATGCATGGTAAATCATATTAACGGAGGTTATTTCTTCACTCCGTCTGGGAAAAGGGAGTTTAGAGTGACAGTGGAGTTAAATATGCCAGAAGTGAAAATAATAGATAAACCAAATCCTATAACAATGGGAAAGCCGCAGCTTCGCATGGTTGATCTTAATTTATTAACCGTCTTTGACGCGGTAATGCAGGAACAAAATATTACCCGCGCTGCGCATACTCTGGGGATGTCGCAACCTGCAGTCAGTAATGCTGTGGCGCGTTTGAAAATTATGTTCAATGATGAACTTTTTGTTCGTTATGGCCGTGGGATCCAGCCGACAGCGCGGGCCTTCCAACTCTTTGGCTCCGTCCGTCAGGCATTGCAACTGGTACAGAATGAACTGCCGGGTTCGGGGTTTGAGCCTGCCAGCAGCGAGCGCGTATTCAACCTCTGCGTATGCAGCCCATTGGATAATATTCTGACTTCCTTGATTTATAATCGGGTTGAGCAAGTTGCGCCAAACATTAATGTCGTATTTAAATCTTCACTCAATCAAAATACCGAACATCAATTACGCTATCAGGAGACTGAGTTCGTTATTAGTTATGAAGAGTTCCGTCGCCCTGAATTCACCAGTATTCCCTTGTTCAATGATGAGATGGTGTTAGTCGCGAGCAGAAAACACCCCCGTATTAGTGGCCCATTATTGGAAAACGATGTTTATAATGAACAGCATGCGGTGGTATCTCTCGATCGCTTTGCATCATTTAGCCAACCCTGGTATGACACTGCGGATAAACAATCTTGTGTCGCTTATCAAGGTATGGCGTTAATCAGCGTGTTGAATATTGTTTCGCAAACGCATCTGGTGTCTATTGCACCACGTTGGTTAGCGGAAGAATTCTCTGAGCAGTTAGATCTACAGATATTGCCTTTACCATTAAAATTGAATAGCCGTACATGCTATCTTTCCTGGCATGAAGCTGCGGGCAGGGATAAAGGCCACCAATGGATGGAAGAATTATTAGTCTCCGTCTGTAAGCAGTAGTATTCGACAGAATAAATCGGGCAAGACGTCTGGTTTATTCTGCTTTTGGCTTTTTATCTAAGATTTTGTGCTGAACTTGTCTTTCTGCATCTGTCCAAAAGTGTAAAAAAATAGACTAATCGCTGTAAGTCTCCATTTTTAAGCGATTATTTCTCATTTCATTAGCGGATGCTGGTTTAAATCTCCATTTATTCTGCGCTTACCTCCTTTTTATTCTTATTCATGCGAATTCCCCCTCTTAGGTGTCAATTGCCATGCGTCATCCTCAGCGGTTAATGTGTTGTTAAACCGTTATTCATTATAAGAGTGGAGGCAAGCCATGGAGATGTTGTCTGGAGCCGAGATGGTCGTGCGATCGCTCATCGATCAGGGTGTGAAGCAGGTATTTGGTTATCCTGGGGGCGCGGTCCTCGATATTTATGATGCGCTGCATACGGTCGGGGGAATCGATCATGTGTTGGTCCGTCATGAACAAGCCGCCGTACATATGGCCGATGGTCTGGCGCGTGCCACGGGTGACGTCGGCGTAGTTCTGGTGACCTCCGGGCCGGGCGCAACCAATGCGATTACCGGTATTGCTACGGCGTATATGGATTCCATTCCGCTGGTGATCCTCTCCGGGCAGGTGGCGACGTCGCTGATTGGCTACGATGCCTTTCAGGAGTGCGACATGGTCGGTATCTCTCGTCCGGTGGTGAAGCACAGCTTCCTCGTTAAGCAAACGGAAGATATTCCTCAGGTCCTGAAAAAGGCCTTCTGGCTGGCGGCAAGCGGTCGCCCAGGCCCTGTGGTCGTGGATTTGCCAAAGGATATTCTGAATCCGGCAAAGAAACTGCCGTATAGCTGGCCGGAGTCGGTCAGTATGCGCTCGTATAATCCGACGACAACCGGACATAAGGGGCAAATAAAGCGCGCGCTACAAACGCTGGTCGCGGCTAAAAAACCGGTGGTATATGTTGGCGGCGGTGCGGTCAATGCGGCCTGTCATGAACAACTTGGCCAGATTGCACAAGCGCTTAACCTGCCGGTTGTTTCTTCGTTGATGGGATTGGGCGCGTTTCCGGCCACGCATCGTCAGGCGCTGGGCATGCTGGGGATGCATGGCACCTACGAAGCCAATATGACCATGCATCATTCCGACGTGATCTTTGCCGTTGGTGTTCGCTTTGACGATCGCACAACCAATAACCTGGCAAAATATTGCCCAAATGCGACCGTACTGCATATCGACATCGATCCGACCTCTATTTCGAAAACCGTCACTGCGGATATTCCGATTGTCGGCGACGCCCGACTGGTGCTGGATCAGATGCTGGAACTGCTACCGCAGGAGAAATCGCAGCAACCGCTTGATGATAACCGCGACTGGTGGCAGCAGATAGAACAGTGGCGTGCGCGCCAGTGTCTGAAATATGACACGCAAAGTGAGAGCATTAAGCCGCAGGCTGTCATTGAAACCCTCTGGCGTCTGACGAAAGGGGATGCGTATGTAACCTCGGACGTTGGTCAGCACCAGATGTTTGCCGCGCTGTACTACCCGTTTGATAAGCCGCGTCGTTGGATTAACTCCGGTGGCCTCGGCACCATGGGATTCGGTTTACCTGCAGCATTAGGCGTAAAGATGGCGCTACCGAATGAAACGGTGGTGTGCGTCACCGGCGATGGCAGTATTCAGATGAATATCCAGGAGCTGTCGACGGCGTTGCAATATGAGCTGCCGGTGCTGGTACTCAATCTTAACAACCGTTACCTCGGCATGGTTAAACAGTGGCAGGACATGATTTACTCCGGGCGTCACTCGCAGTCTTACATGCAGTCGCTGCCCGACTTTGTACGTCTTGCCGAGGCATATGGTCATATTGGTATCCAGATAAACCATCCGGATGAACTCGAGAGCAAATTGGGTGAGGCGCTGGAACACGTGCGTAACCATCGTCTGGTGTTTGTCGATGTCACCGTTGATGGCAGTGAACATGTCTACCCGATGCAGATTCGCGGAGGCGGTATGGATGAAATGTGGTTAAGCAAAACGGAGAGGACCTGATTATGCGCCGGATATTATCAGTATTACTGGAAAACGAGTCGGGTGCATTGTCACGAGTGATTGGTCTCTTCGCTCAGCGCGGTTACAACATTGAAAGCCTGACCGTCGCACCGACGGACGATCCGACGTTATCGCGAATGACGATCCAGACGGTGGGTGATGAAAAGGTCCTTGAGCAGATCGAAAAGCAGCTGCACAAACTGGTGGATGTCCTGCGCGTAAGCGAGTTGGGACAGGGGGCTCATGTTGAACGAGAGATCATGCTGGTGAAAATTCAGGCCAGCGGTTACGGTCGTGAAGAAGTGGTGCGCAATACGGAAATATTCCGCGGGCAAATCATTGACGTCACGCCGTCCATCTACACCGTACAATTGGCAGGTACCAGCGATAAGCTCGATGCTTTCCTGGCTACATTGCGTGAAGTGGCGAAAATCGTCGAGGTTGCGCGCTCCGGCGTGGTGGGGCTTTCTCGCGGTGATAAAATCATGCGCTAATCATGGCCCAGTTATTAATTCGTGAGCCCAATGCTACCGGTTGGGCTTTTTTTTGAGAAATCAGCGGTAACCAGAGACAAAAGCGGTTGCCGCGGTCATTATTCTGCGCTTAGATGTTAAGAGTTTAACCCATGCCATCTCAAAGGTTATGGTTGGTACATTTTACGCAAGGGGCAATTGTGAAACTGGATGAAATCGCTCGGCTGGCCGGCGTTTCGCGAACGACTGCAAGCTACGTTATTAATGGCAAAGCAAAGCAATATCGCGTAAGCGACAAAACGGTTGAAAAAGTCATGGCGGTGGTGCGCGAGCATAATTACCACCCAAATGCTGTGGCAGCCGGGCTACGTGCTGGACGCACACGTTCTATCGGGCTGGTGATCCCGGATCTGGAGAATACAAGTTATACCCGGATAGCCAACTACCTGGAGCGCCAGGCGCGTCAGCGTGGCTATCAGCTGCTGATTGCCTGCTCTGAAGATCAGCCAGATAACGAAATGCGTTGTATTGAACATCTATTACAACGCCAGGTTGATGCCATTATTGTGTCGACCTCTTTGCCGCCAGAGCATCCGTTTTACCAGCGCTGGGCTAACAGCGCATTCCCGATTGTGGCGTTAGACCGCGCGCTGGATCGTGAACATTTCACCAGCGTTGTCGGGGCCGATCAGGACGATGCAGAAATGCTGGCGGAAGAATTGCGTAAGTTCCCGGCTGATACCGTCCTTTATCTCGGTGCGTTGCCGGAATTATCTGTGAGTTTCCTGCGCGAGCAGGGTTTTCGTACCGCGTGGAAGGACGATCCGCGTGAAGTGAATTTCCTGTATGCCAACAGTTATGAGCGGGAAGCCGCCGCGCAGCTGTTTGATAAATGGCTGGAAACGCACCCGATGCCACAGGCGTTGTTTACCACTTCCTTTGCGCTTTTACAGGGCGTGATGGATGTGACATTACGTCGTGACGGGCAGCTACCGTCTGATTTAGCGATTGCTACCTTTGGCGATCATGAATTGCTCGACTTCCTACAGTGCCCGGTACTGGCGGTGGCGCAACGTCATCGCGACGTTGCAGAGCGCGTACTGGAAATCGTGTTGGCCAGTCTGGATGAGCCGCGTAAGCCAAAACCAGGCTTAACGCGCATCAAGCGTAACCTGTATCGCCGCGGTATTCTCAGTCGGAGTTAAGGTGTTCTGCTGGACGCGCTGGAAGGCGATAACCTTCTGGCGCGGTCATTTATTCAATTATCAGAAATAACCTCATTATATTTAAGAATATTCTTTAGAATTGTCTGAAATTCAATTTCTATATATCGTGATTAAAAACGCAACCCACCATTTTTACGTTATTGATACGTAACGACGCGTTACGATTGTATTAATTTGTTACATCGTTGTAGGGAATTGCCGAATTAACAAACACTTTGCTTCTGTATTGCAGATTTTTCTCGCCTGCCTTGGTCGTACAAGGCATACAGACCGATTAACTGGTACTGTTATCTCGCTGCATATTGTCCTAAAATGCCGCTCGCGTCGCAAACTGACACTTTATATTTTCTCGAGATGATATTGAGTTGTTTTAAACAATGATGAGTTGTTGGATTTTTTTCTTACAAATATTCATGACGTTAATTTGCTTCGTTAGCTGTACGGAATTTGTTCAACGCTGATATTGGCCGTAAACATTGGGTTTTTTGCTCCGCTAAGCGCCGTGACTTGCTTGACAAGGTTTTCCTCCGCTCCGTAAACTCCTTATAAGTGGGATTTTGTGGGACAAAGTGGTAATCGGGGGTGAGACTGGCATGTTCCGGGGAGCGACGTTAGTTAATCTCGACAGTAAAGGGCGCTTATCAGTGCCTACCCGGTATCGGGATCAACTGCTCGAGAGTGCTACCGGTCAAATGGTTTGCACCATTGACATCCATCACCCGTGCCTGCTGCTTTACCCCCTGCCTGAATGGGAAATTATCGAGCAGAAGCTATCTCGTCTGTCCAGCATGAATCCGGTCGAGCGCCGCGTACAGCGCCTGCTGTTGGGGCATGCCAGTGAATGTCAGATGGATAGCGCCGGTCGATTACTGATAGCACCCATTTTGCGGCAACATGCAGGGTTAACAAAAGAAGTGATGCTGGTTGGGCAGTTCAACAAATTTGAGCTGTGGGATGAAACGACCTGGTATCAACAGGTCAAGGAAGATATCGACGCTGAGCAATCTGTTACCGGCGCGCTGTCGGAACGATTGCAGGATTTGTCTCTATAAGATGATGGAAAATTTTAAACATACAACGGTGTTGCTGGATGAGGCCGTAAACGGTCTGAATATTCGTCCGGACGGCATCTACATTGACGGGACATTTGGTCGCGGCGGTCACTCACGACTGATCCTCTCGCAGCTTGGCGAAGAGGGGCGTTTGCTGGCTATCGATCGCGATCCGCAGGCCATTGCGGTGGCTCAGAGCATTAACGACCCCCGCTTCTCCATCATTCATGGACCTTTCTCCGCGCTGGCTGAGTACGTGAGTGAGCGCGGGCTAACCGGTAAGATCGATGGCATCCTTCTCGATCTTGGCGTCTCTTCTCCGCAATTAGACGATGCGGAGCGCGGCTTTTCGTTTATGCGTGACGGTCCGTTGGACATGCGTATGGACCCAACGCGCGGCCAGTCAGCCGCCGAGTGGCTGCAAACTGCAGATGAAGCGGATATTGCCTGGGTCATTAAAACCTTTGGCGAAGAACGCTTTGGCAAACGCATTGCTCGCGCCATTGTCGAGCGTAACCGCGTTGAACCGATGACCCGCACCAAACAACTGGCGGAAGTCATTGCGGCGGCCATGCCGGTAAAAGACAAATTCAAACATCCCGCGACCCGTACCTTCCAGGCGGTGCGCATTTGGGTGAACAGTGAACTGGAGGAGATAGAGCAGGCGCTAAAAAGCTCGCTCAGCGTGCTGGCTCCAGGTGGTCGCCTTTCTGTCATCAGTTTCCACTCGCTTGAAGACCGTATTGTGAAGCGCTTTATGCGCGAACAAAGTCGTGGTCCTCAGGTTCCGGCGGGGATCCCGATGACCGAAGCGCAGATCCAAAAGCTGGGCGGCCGTGAGTTGAGAGCATTAGGCAAGTTGATGCCGGGTGAAGAAGAGGTCGCAGAAAATCCTCGTGCCCGTAGTTCAGTTCTGCGCATTGCAGAGAGGACGAACGCATGATCAGCAGAGTGACAGAAGCCCTCAGCAAAGTTAAAGGATCGATAGGAAGTAACGAGCGCCATGCTTTGCCTGGCGTGATCGGTGACGATCTTTTGCGGTTCGGGAAGCTGCCACTCTGCCTGTTCATTTGCATTATTTTGACGGCGGTCACCGTCGTGACGACCGCGCACCATACGCGGTTACTGACCGCACAGCGTGAACAGTTAGTTCTGGAACGCGATGCACTGGATATCGAATGGCGTAACCTGATCCTCGAAGAGAACGCTCTCGGTGACCATAGCCGTGTTGAACGGATCGCAACGGAAAAGCTGCAGTTGCAGCATGTCGATCCCTCACAAGAAAATATCGTTGTACAAAAATAAGGATAAACGCGACGCATGAAAGCAGCGGCAAAGACGCTCAAACCAAAACGCCAGGAAGAACAAGCCAACTTTATCAGTTGGCGTTTTGCGTTACTGTGCGGCTGTATTTTGCTGGCGCTGTGCTTCCTGCTGGGACGCGTTGCGTGGCTGCAAATTATTGCGCCTGACATGCTGGTGCGTCAGGGCGACATGCGCTCCTTGCGCGTCCAGGAAGTCTCCACGTCACGTGGCATGATTACCGACCGTTCCGGCCGTCCGCTGGCGGTGAGCGTGCCGGTGAAGGCCATCTGGGCCGATCCGAAAGAAGTGCATGATGCGGGTGGCGTAAGCGTTGGCGAACGCTGGCGAGCGCTGTCGACTGCGCTGAACATCCCGCTCGACCAACTGGCTTCTCGCATCAATGCCAACCCGAAAGGGCGTTTTATCTATCTCGCACGCCAGGTCAACCCTGACATGGCCGACTACATCAAAAAACTCAAGCTGCCGGGGATTCATCTGCGCGAAGAATCCCGCCGTTACTATCCTTCCGGGGAAGTGACCGCTCACCTCATCGGTTTTACCAACGTCGACAGCCAGGGCATTGAAGGCGTTGAGAAGAGTTTTGATAAATGGCTCACCGGTCAGCCGGGCGAGCGCGTGGTGCGTAAAGACCGCTATGGCCGCGTGATTGAAGATATTTCTTCAACAGACAGTCAGGCGGCACATAACCTGGCGCTGAGTATTGATGAGCGCTTGCAGGCACTGGTCTATCGCGAACTGAACAACGCCGTCGCGTTTAACAAAGCGGAATCAGGTAGCGCCGTGTTGGTAGACGTCAACACCGGCGAAGTGCTGGCGATGGCGAATAGCCCATCCTACAACCCAAACAATCTCTCCGGTACGCAAAAAGATGTCATGCGTAACCGTACCATCACTGACGTATTTGAACCGGGCTCAACGGTTAAACCGATGGTGGTGATGACGGCACTGCAGCGCGGCGTGGTGCGTGAAAATACCGTGCTGAACACCATTCCCTATCGAATTAATGGCCACGAAATCAAAGACGTGGCGCGTTATAGCGAATTGACCCTGACCGGGGTACTACAGAAGTCGAGTAACGTCGGTGTTTCCAAACTGGCGTTAGCGATGCCGTCCTCAGCGTTAGTAGATACTTACTCACGTTTTGGGCTGGGAAAAGCGACCAATTTGGGGTTGGTCGGAGAACGCAGTGGCTTATATCCTCAAAAACAACGGTGGTCTGACATAGAGAGGGCCACCTTCTCTTTCGGCTATGGGCTAATGGTAACCCCGTTACAGTTAGCGCGAGTCTACGCAACGATCGGCAGCTATGGCGTTTATCGCCCGCTGTCGATTACCAAAGTTGATCCTCCTGTTCCGGGTGAGCGTATCTTCCCGGAATCTACCGTACGTACCGTCGTTCATATGATGGAAAGCGTGGCGCTGCCCGGCGGCGGCGGCGTGAAGGCGGCGATTAAAGGCTATCGCATCGCCATTAAAACCGGTACGGCGAAAAAAGTAGGGCCGGATGGTCGCTACATCAACAAATACATTGCTTATACCGCAGGCGTTGCGCCTGCGAGTCAGCCGCGCTTCGCGCTGGTGGTTGTTATCAACGATCCGCAGGCGGGTAAATACTACGGTGGCGCCGTTTCCGCGCCGGTCTTCGGTGCCATCATGGGCGGCGTACTGCGCACCATGAACATCGAGCCGGATGCGCTGACAACGAGCGATAAAAGTGATTTTGTGAATAATCAAGGCGAGGCGACAGGTGGCAGATCGTAATTTGCGCGACCTTCTTGCTCCATGGGTGCCGGGTGCACCGGAGCGAGCACTGCGGGAGATGACGCTCGACAGCCGTGTGGCTGCATCGGGCGATCTCTTTGTGGCAGTGGTAGGTCATCAGGCGGACGGGCGTCGATATATCCCGCAGGCGATAGCGCAAGGTGTGGCTGCCATTATTGCAGAGGCAAAAGATGAGGCAACCGACGGTGAAATCCGTGAAATGCACGGCGTACCGGTTATCTATCTGAGCCAGCTTAACGAACGTTTATCAGCACTGGCGGGCCGCTTTTACCACGAGCCTTCTGACACTATGCGTCTGGTGGGGGTCACCGGCACCAACGGGAAAACCACGACCACCCAACTGCTGGCGCAGTGGAGCCAGCTGTTGGGCGAAACCAGCGCCGTAATGGGGACCGTTGGCAATGGCCTGCTGGGCAAAGTGATCCCGACCGAAAATACCACCGGTTCAGCCGTTGACGTCCAGCATGTGCTGGCGGGGCTGGTTGAGCAGGGCGCCACGTTAGGCGCGATGGAAGTGTCATCCCACGGTCTGGTTCAGCATCGCGTGGCAGCGTTGAAGTTTGCCGCGTCGGTATTTACCAACTTAAGCCGTGACCATCTCGACTATCACGGTGATATGGAACATTACGAAGCCGCGAAGTGGCTGCTGTACTCCACGCACCATTGCGGTCAGGCCATCGTCAATGCAGATGATGAAGTCGGCCGTCGCTGGCTGGCAAAATTGCCGGATGCGGTCGCCGTTTCGATGGAAGACCATATTAACCCGAACTGCCACGGTCGTTGGCTGAAAGCGGTTGAGGTGAATTATCACGACAGCGGCGCGACGATCCGCTTTACCTCATCCTGGGGCGACGGTGAAATTGAAAGCCGCCTGATGGGCGCCTTCAACGTCAGTAATCTGCTGCTGGCACTGGCAACGCTGCTGGCATTAGGGTATCCGTTGGCGGATTTACTGAAAACGGCGGCACTTTTGCAGCCAGTTTGTGGGCGTATGGAAGTGTTCAGTGCGCCGGGCAAAACAACGGTGGTGGTGGATTATGCCCACACGCCGGATGCGCTGGAAAAAGCGCTGCAGGCGGCACGTCTGCACTGCAACGGTAAGCTGTGGTGCGTCTTTGGCTGCGGCGGCGATCGTGACAAAGGCAAGCGTCCGCTGATGGGCGCCATCGCGGAAGAGTTCGCGGATATTGTGGTGGTCACTGATGACAACCCGCGCACTGAAGAGCCGCGCGCCATCATTAACGACATTCTGGCAGGTATGCTGGATGCCGGGCACGCGAAGGTGATGGAAGGTCGTGCTGAAGCGGTCACCAACGCCATTATGCAGGCGAAAGAAAACGACGTTGTACTGTTGGCCGGTAAAGGCCACGAAGATTACCAGATCGTCGGCGCGCATCGCCTCGACTATTCTGACCGCGTGACGGCCGCTCGTTTGCTGGGGGTGATCGCATGATTAGCGTAACGCTCAGCCAGTTGGCGGAGATCCTCGGTGGCGAACTGAAAGGGGGCGATCTGACCCTTGATGCGGTGACCACCGATACGCGTAAAGTCACGCCGGGTTGCCTGTTTGTGGCGCTGAAAGGCGAACGCTTCGATGCCCATGATTTTGCCGAAACGGCGAAGGAGAACGGGGCGGGAGCGCTGCTGGTCAGTCGTCCGCTGGATGTTTCTCTGCCGCAGGTGATTGTGAAGGACACACGCCTGGCGTTTGGCGAGCTGGCGGCGTGGGTGCGCGCTCAGGTTCCGGCCCGTGTGGTGGCACTGACCGGTTCATCCGGTAAAACCTCTGTCAAAGAGATGACAGCCGCGATTCTCAGCCAGTGTGGGAACACGTTATACACTGCGGGCAATCTGAACAACGACATCGGCGTACCAATGACGCTGCTGCGACTGAACAACGATTATGACTATGCGGTGATTGAGCTTGGTGCCAACCACCAGGGCGAGATTGCCTGGACCGTCGGATTAACTCGACCGGAAGCGGCGCTGGTGAATAACCTGGCGGCGGCTCACCTGGAAGGTTTTGGTTCTCTGGCGGGTGTCGCCAAAGCAAAAGGCGAAATCTTTACCGGCCTGGCGGAAAACGGTATCGCCATTATGAATGCCGATAACAACGACTGGCTGAACTGGCAGAGCATTATTGGCGATCGCACCGTCTGGCGCTTCTCGCCGAATGCGGCCAACAGCGACTTTTCTGCTACCAACATTCATGTTACGTCACACGGCACCGAGTTTACGCTGCACACGCCGACGGGCAGCATTGATGTTTTGCTGCCGTTACCGGGGCGTCACAACATTGCCAATGCCCTGGCTGCCACCGCGCTCTCTATGGCGGTTGGCGCGACGCATGAGGCGGTTAAAACCGGCCTGAAAGATTTACACGCAGTGCCGGGACGCCTGTTCCCTATCCCGCTCGCCGAAAATCAGCTGCTGCTGGATGACTCCTATAACGCCAACGTCGGTTCGATGACCGCCGCGGTACAGGTGTTGTCTGAAATGCCGGGCTATCGCGTGCTGGTGGTGGGCGATATGGCAGAACTTGGCGCGGAAAGCGAAGCCTGTCACATACAGGTAGGAGAGGCTGCGAAGGCGGCGGGTATCGACCGCGTATTGAGTACAGGGAAACTGAGTCAGGCAATCAGCGATGCCAGCGGTGTTGGCGAACATTTTGCGGATAAACCCGCGCTGGCCGCGCATCTTAAGACATTGATTGCCGAGCATCAGGTGATGACGATTTTAGTGAAAGGTTCACGTAGTGCCGCTATGGAAGAGGTAGTACGCGCATTACAGGAGAATGCAACATGTTAGTTTGGCTGGCCGAACATTTGGTCAAATATTATTCCGGCTTTAACGTCTTCTCTTATCTGACGTTTCGCGCCATCGTCAGCCTGCTGACCGCGCTGTTCATCTCGTTGTGGATGGGCCCGCGCATGATCGCCCGCCTGCAAAAAATGTCTTTTGGTCAGGTTGTGCGTAACGACGGCCCAGAATCGCATTTCAGCAAGCGCGGTACGCCGACCATGGGCGGCATTATGATCCTCACCGCGATTGTTATCTCCGTTCTGCTGTGGGCCTACCCGTCTAACCCGTACGTCTGGTGCGTGCTGGTGGTGCTGGTGGGTTACGGCATTATCGGTTTTGTCGATGACTACCGCAAAGTGGTGCGTAAAGACACCAAAGGCCTGATCGCCCGCTGGAAGTACTTCTGGATGTCGGTGATTGCACTAGGTGTGGCCTTCGCGCTGTATCTGGTGGGCAAAGATACGCCCGCCACGCAGCTGGTGGTGCCGTTCTTTAAAGACGTCATGCCGCAGTTGGGCCTGTTCTACGTTCTGCTGGCCTACTTCGTGATTGTCGGTACCGGCAATGCGGTCAACCTGACCGACGGCCTTGATGGCCTGGCTATTATGCCGACCGTGTTTGTTGCTGCTGGCTTTGCGCTGGTGGCGTGGGCGACCGGGAACATGAACTTTGCCAACTATCTGCATATTCCGTATTTACGCCATGCGGGGGAGTTGGTGATCGTCTGCACGGCGATTGTCGGGGCAGGATTAGGCTTCCTGTGGTTTAACACTTATCCGGCGCAGGTCTTTATGGGCGACGTCGGTTCGCTGGCACTGGGTGGCGCACTGGGCATTATTGCCGTGCTGTTGCGCCAGGAATTCCTGCTGGTGATTATGGGCGGTGTGTTTGTGGTGGAAACCCTGTCGGTGATTCTGCAGGTTGGCTCCTTCAAGCTGCGCGGACAGCGCATCTTCCGTATGGCGCCGATCCACCACCACTATGAATTGAAAGGCTGGCCGGAGCCGCGCGTGATCGTGCGCTTCTGGATTATTTCGCTGATGCTGGTGCTGATTGGCCTGGCAACGCTGAAGGTACGTTAATCATGGCTGATTACCAGGGTAAAAAAATCGTCATTATCGGTCTGGGGCTGACTGGGCTGTCCTGCGTGGATTTTTTCCTCGCGCGTGGCGTTACGCCGCGGGTGATGGATACCCGCACGACGCCACCGGGGCTGGATAAATTACCGGAAGCGGTTGAGCGCCATGTTGGCAGCCTGAATGATGACTGGCTGCTGGCCGCCGATCTCATCGTCGCCAGCCCAGGTATTGCCCTGGCGCATCCAGCGCTGAGTGCGGCCGCTGATGCTGGTATTGAAATTGTGGGTGACATTGAGCTGTTCTGTCGCGAAGCGCAGGCGCCGATCGTGGCGATTACCGGTTCTAACGGTAAAAGCACCGTCACCACGCTGGTCGGTGAAATGGCGAAAGCGGCCGGGGTGAATGTCGGCGTCGGCGGTAATATTGGTTTGCCTGCGTTGATGCTGCTGGATGCTGAACGCGAGCTGTACGTTCTGGAGCTCTCCAGCTTCCAGCTGGAAACCACCTCCAGCCTGCAGGCTGTGGCGGCCACTATTCTGAACGTGACTGAAGATCATATGGATCGCTACCCGTTTGGGTTGCAGCAGTACCGTGCAGCGAAACTGCGCGTCTATGAGAACGCGAAAGTGTGCGTGGTTAACGCCGATGATGCGCTGACGATGCCGGTTCGCGGGGCTGATGAACGCTGCGTGAGCTTTGGCATCAATATGGGTGACTATCACCTGAATCGTCAGCAGGGCGAAACCTGGCTGCGGGTGAAGGGCGAAAAAGTGCTGAACGTGAAAGAGATGACGCTTTCCGGTCAGCATAACTATACCAACGCTCTGGCAGCGCTGGCGCTGGCGGATGCTGCGGGCCTGCCGCGGGCATCCAGTCTGAAAGCGCTAACCACCTTTACCGGACTGGCGCATCGTTTTCAGGTTGTGCTGGAACATAACGGCGTACGCTGGATTAACGATTCTAAAGCCACCAACGTCGGCAGTACTGAAGCGGCGCTGAATGGCCTGCACGTTGACGGCACGCTGCATCTGCTGCTGGGCGGGGACGGGAAATCCGCTGATTTTTCTCCGCTCAGTCGTTATCTGGTTGGCGATCGTATTCGTCTGTACTGTTTTGGTCGCGATGGGGCGCAGCTTGCCGCTCTGCGACCAGACGTTGCCGAGCAAACTGAAACCATGGAGCAGGCGATGCGTCTGCTCGCGCCGCGCGTTAAACCGGGCGATATGGTGTTGCTGTCGCCGGCCTGCGCCAGCCTCGACCAGTTTAAAAACTTTGAGCAGCGTGGCGATGTCTTTACCCGCCTGGCGAAGGAGTTGGGTTGATGCGTTTATCTCTCCCTCGTCTGAGAATGCCGCGCATACCGGGATGGGGTGTCCTGGCGTGGATCTTCGCGGCGCTTAAAGGCTGGGTGATGGCGTCGCGTGATAAAGACGCGGACAGCCTGATCATGTATGACCGCATGTTGCTGTGGCTGACGTTTGGTCTGGCAGCGATTGGTTTTGTGATGGTGACATCGGCGTCAATGCCCGTTGGGCAACGTCTGGCGGGCGATCCTTTCCTGTTCGCCAAACGTGATGCGCTGTATATCTTCCTGGCGTTCTGTCTGGCGATGGTCACGCTACGTCTGCCGATGGAATTCTGGCAAAAGTACAGCACCACCATGTTGATCGCCTCGATCATCATGTTGCTGATCGTACTGGTGGTAGGCAGCTCGGTTAACGGGGCATCACGTTGGATTGCACTGGGCCCGCTGCGTATTCAGCCGGCGGAATTTACCAAGCTGTCGCTGTTCTGTTATCTCGCCAACTACCTGGTACGTAAGGTGGATGAGGTGCGTAACAACCTGCGCGGCTTCTTAAAACCGATGGGCGTAATCCTGGTGCTGGCGGTGCTACTGCTGGCGCAGCCTGACCTCGGTACGGTGGTGGTGCTGTTTGTTACCACGCTGGCGATGCTGTTTCTGGCTGGTGCAAAATTGTGGCAGTTCATCGCTATCATCGGCATGGGGATCTCGGCGGTGGTGCTGCTGATCCTCGCCGAACCGTATCGTATCCGTCGCGTAACCTCTTTCTGGAACCCCTGGGAGGATCCGTTTGGTAGCGGCTACCAGCTGACGCAATCCCTGATGGCCTTTGGTCGTGGTGAGATTTGGGGGCAGGGGCTGGGGAATTCGGTACAAAAACTGGAGTATTTGCCGGAAGCGCACACTGACTTTATCTTCGCCATTATTGGGGAAGAACTGGGTTATATCGGTGTGGTACTGGCACTTTTAATGGTATTCTTCGTCGCTTTTCGCGCGATGTCGATTGGCCGTAAAGCGCTGGAAATTGACCACCGTTTTTCAGGCTTTTTAGCCTGCTCGATTGGGGTTTGGTTTAGTTTTCAGGCACTGGTTAACGTTGGGGCTGCGGCAGGTATGCTGCCCACGAAAGGTCTGACGCTGCCGCTGATTAGTTATGGTGGTTCAAGTCTGTTGATCATGTCGACGGCCATCATGTTTTTGTTACGTATTGATTATGAAACGCGTCTGGAAAAAGCACAGGCGTTTACACGAGGTGCACGATGAGTGGTCAACCGAAGCGGTTAATGGTGATGGCAGGCGGTACCGGTGGGCATGTGTTCCCGGGACTGGCGGTTGCGCACCATTTAATGGCCCAGGGCTGGCAGGTTCGTTGGCTGGGCACCGCCGATCGTATGGAAGCGGACTTAGTGCCGAAGCATGGCATTGACATTGATTTTATTCGTATCTCTGGTTTGCGTGGCAAGGGCCTCAACGCACTGCTGGCCGCACCCGTGCGTATTTTTAATGCCTGGCGCCAGGCTCGCGCCATCATGAAGCAGTTTAAACCTGACGTGGTGCTGGGGATGGGCGGTTATGTCTCGGGCCCCGGTGGTCTGGCGGCCTGGTCGTTAGGCATTCCGGTCGTGCTGCACGAGCAGAACGGCATCGCAGGCTTAACCAATAAATGGCTGTCAAAGATTGCCACGACGGTGATGCAGGCGTTTCCCGGCGCCTTCCCGGATGCGGAAGTGGTGGGCAACCCGGTACGTACCGATGTGCTGGCGCTGCCATTACCTGAAGAACGCCTGGCTGGACGTGAAGGTCCGGTTCGCGTGCTGGTGGTCGGGGGGTCTCAGGGCGCGCGCGTGCTGAACCAAACGCTGCCGCAGGTTGCTGCAAAGCTTGGCGACGCGGTGACTATCTGGCATCAGAGCGGTAAAGGCGCACAGCAGACCGTGGAACAGGCCTATGTTGATGCCGGACAGGCGCAGCATAAGGTCACCGAATTTATTGATGATATGGCCGCCGCCTATGCGTGGGCAGATGTGGTGGTTTGTCGCTCAGGCGCGCTAACGGTGAGCGAGATCGCAGCAGCGGGCCTGCCAGCGATTTTTGTGCCGTTCCAGCATAAAGACCGACAGCAGTACTGGAATGCGTTGCCGCTGGAAAAAGCGGGCGCCGCCAAAATTTTAGAGCAGCCGCAGTTTACTGTGGATGCCGTCGCCAGCACCCTTGAAGGGTGGTCGCGAGAAACCTTATTAACCATGGCAGAACGTGCTCGCAATGCATCCATACCGAATTCCACCGAATGGGTTGCAAATGCAGTGAGCCGGGCTGCCCGGGCGTAATTGTGGCGATGCCTTTTGCATCGCATGAACTGAGAAGTTAATGGCTAAAGAATGAATACACAACAATTGGCAAAACTGCGTTCCATCGTGCCCGAAATGCGTCGCGTTCGGCACATTCACTTTGTCGGCATCGGTGGTGCTGGTATGGGTGGTATTGCCGAAGTTTTGGCCAATGAAGGGTATCAGATCAGCGGTTCTGACTTAGCGCCGAATCCGGTCACGCAACAGCTGAGTAATCTGGGCGCGACGATTTTCTTCAACCATCGCCCGGAAAACGTGCGTGATGCGAGCGTGGTGGTGGTGTCCAGCGCCATTTCTGCGGATAACCCGGAAATTGTGGCGGCGCATGAAGCGCGTATTCCGGTAATTCGTCGCGCAGAGATGCTGGCTGAGTTAATGCGTTTTCGTCATGGTATCGCCATTGCCGGGACGCACGGTAAAACCACGACCACCGCGATGGTCTCCAGCATTTACGCAGAAGCAGGGCTGGATCCGACGTTTGTCAACGGTGGGCTGGTGAAGGCGGCGGGCGTACATGCGCGCTTAGGCCATAGCCGTTATTTAATTGCGGAAGCGGATGAGAGCGATGCGTCGTTCCTGCATTTGCAGCCGATGGTGGCGATTGTCACCAATATCGAAGCTGACCACATGGATACCTACCAGGGCGACTTCGAAAATTTAAAGCAGACGTTTATTAATTTCCTGCATAACCTGCCGTTTTATGGTCGTGCAGTGATGTGCGTTGACGATCCGGTGATCCGTGAATTGCTACCGCGCGTCGGTCGTCAGACCACAACCTATGGTTTCAGCGATGATGCTGACGTACGCATAGAAGATTACCAGCAGATTGGCCCGCAGGGTCACTTTACGCTGTTGCGTCAGGGGATGGCCGATCTGCGCGTTACGTTAAATGCGCCAGGCCGTCACAATGCGCTGAACGCGGCAGCCGCGGTTGCGGTAGCGACCGAAGAGGGTATTGAAGACGACGCTATTCTGCGCGCGCTGGAAAGTTTCCAGGGTACTGGGCGTCGTTTTGACTTCCTTGGTGAATTCCCGCTGGAGCCCGTCAACGGTAAAGCCGGTAGCGCAATGTTGGTGGATGACTACGGGCATCACCCGACGGAAGTGGATGCCACGATCAAAGCCGCACGTGCGGGCTGGCCGGACAAAAATCTGGTGATGTTGTTCCAGCCGCACCGCTATACGCGTACCCGCGATCTGTACGATGACTTTGCTAACGTCCTGACACAGGTTGACGCGCTGTTGATGCTGGACGTGTATGCCGCAGGTGAAACGCCGATCCCGGGGGCTGACAGCCGTTCGCTGTGCCGTACCATTCGTGGCCGCGGCAAGGTTGACCCGATCCTGGTGTCCGATCCGGCACAGGTGGCTGAAATGCTGGCATCGGTGTTAACGGGTAACGATCTGATTTTGGTGCAGGGCGCTGGAAATATCGGCAAAATCGCGCGTTCCTTAGCTGAAATCAAACTGAAGCCGCAAAACCCGGAGGAAGAGCAACATGGCTGATAAAATCGCGGTCCTGTTGGGCGGAACCTCTGCAGAACGAGAAGTGTCGTTGAATTCAGGCGCAGCGGTGCTGGCCGGTTTACGCGAAGGCGGCGTGGATGCGCACCCGGTTGACCCGAAAGAGGTCGATGTCACTCTTCTGAAATCAATGGGTTTTCAGAAGGTGTTTATTGCGCTGCACGGCCGTGGTGGGGAAGATGGTACCTTGCAGGGCATGCTGGAGTTGATAGGCTTGCCCTATACCGGTAGTGGTGTGATGGCTTCCGCTATCTCAATGGATAAACTGCGCAGCAAGCTGCTGTGGCAGGGGGCAGGGTTACCCGTTGCACCATGGGTGGCGTTGACCCGCGCTGAGTTTGAAAAAGGGCTTAGCGATGAAGTGGTTACGCAGATTTCTGCGTTAGGCTTGCCGCTGATTGTGAAGCCAAGCCGCGAAGGCTCCAGCGTTGGGATGTCAAAAGTTGAAGAAGAAAATGCTTTGCAGGCTGCATTAGCATTGGCTTTTCAGCATGATGAAGAAGTACTGATTGAAAAATGGCTGAGTGGCCCGGAATTTACCGTTGCAATACTTGGCGAAGAAATTTTACCGTCAATACGTATCCAACCGGCCGGAACCTTCTATGATTATGAGGCGAAGTATCTGTCTGATGAGACACAATATTTCTGCCCTGCTGGTCTGGAAGTTGAACAAGAGGCTGCTTTACAGGCGTTAGTCCTGAAAGCATGGACCGCGCTGGGCTGTAAGGGGTGGGGTCGCATTGACGTCATGCTGGACAGTGATGACCAGTTTTATCTGCTGGAAGCGAATACCTCTCCGGGTATGACCAGCCACAGCCTGGTGCCGATGGCGGCACGTCAGGCGGGCCTGAGCTTCTCGCAGTTGGTGGTACGAATTTTGGAGTTGGCGGACTGATATGTCGCAGGCTGCGCTGAACACGCGAAACGGTGATGATGAAGAAGAAGCTCTCTCCTCACGCCGCAACAATGGAACGCGTCTTGCAGGAATTATTTTCCTGCTGACAGTGCTGTGCACCGTGTTTGTCAGCGGCTGGGTAGTGTTGGGATGGATGGAAGATGCGCAGCGTTTGCCGTTGTCAAAACTGGTTTTGACCGGCGAGCGTCACTACACGCGCAACGATGATATTCGTCAGTCCATCCTGGCGCTGGGCGCACCAGGAACCTTTATGACTCAGGATGTCAACATCATCCAGAGCCAGATTGAACGCCTGCCATGGATTAAACAGGCGAGCGTCAGGAAGCAATGGCCTGATGAATTGAAGATTCATCTGGTTGAATATGTGCCAATAGCGCGTTGGAATGATCAGCATATGGTCGATGCAGACGGAAATACGTTCAGCATACCGACGGGTCGCTCCAACAAGCAGGTATTACCGATGTTGTATGGCCCGGAAGGTAGCGCAAGTGAAGTGCTGCAAGGGTTCCGCGATATGGGGCAGGTGCTGGCTAAGGACAGATTCACCCTGAAGGAAGCGGCAATGACCGCGCGTCGTTCCTGGCAGTTGACGCTGAATAACGATATTAAGCTGAATCTGGGCAGGGGCGACACGATAAAACGTTTGGCTCGCTTTGTGGAACTCTACCCGGTTTTACAGCAGCAGGCGCAAACCGATGGCAAAAGGATTAGCTACGTTGATTTGCGTTATGACTCAGGAGCGGCAGTAGGCTGGGTTCCCTTGCCTCCTGAGGAATCTAATCAGCAACAGAATCAGGCACAGGCAGAACAACAATGATCAAGGCGACGGACAGAAAACTGGTAGTTGGACTGGAGATAGGCACCGCGAAGGTAGCCGCTTTAGTAGGGGAAGTTCTGCCCGACGGTATGGTCAATATCATTGGCGTGGGCAGTTGCCCATCGCGAGGTATGGATAAAGGCGGGGTGAATGACCTTGAGTCAGTGGTGAAATGCGTACAGCGCGCCATTGACCAGGCTGAACTGATGGCGGATTGCCAGATTTCCTCGGTGTATCTGGCGCTTTCTGGTAAACATATTAGCTGTCAGAATGAAATTGGTATGGTGCCCATTTCCGAAGAGGAAGTGACACAGGAAGACGTAGAGAACGTGGTGCATACGGCGAAATCCGTACGCGTACGCGATGAGCATCGTGTTCTGCATGTCATTCCGCAGGAATACGCCATTGACTACCAGGAAGGCATTAAAAATCCGGTAGGGCTTTCCGGCGTACGCATGCAGGCTAAAGTGCATCTGATTACCTGCCACAACGACATGGCGAAGAATATTGTTAAAGCTGTTGAACGTTGTGGCCTGAAAGTTGACCAACTCATATTTGCCGGGTTGGCAGCCAGTTATTCTGTCTTGACGGAAGACGAACGTGAGCTGGGTGTCTGCGTAGTCGATATTGGTGGTGGTACAATGGATATCGCCGTTTATACTGGCGGCGCGTTGCGCCACACCAAAGTGATCCCTTACGCAGGGAATGTGGTAACCAGCGATATCGCGTATGCCTTTGGTACGCCGCCGAGCGATGCCGAAGCCATCAAAGTGCGCCATGGCTGCGCGCTGGGATCTATCGTCGGTAAAGATGAAAGCGTTGAGGTGCCAAGCGTGGGCGGTCGTCCGCCGCGCAGTCTGCAGCGTCAGACCCTGGCAGAGGTGATTGAGCCGCGTTATACCGAGCTGCTCAACCTGGTCAACGAAGAGATTTTGCAATTACAGGAACAGCTTCGCCAGCAGGGTGTGAAACATCATCTGGCGGCGGGGATTGTATTAACCGGTGGTGCGGCACAAATTGAAGGCCTTGCGGCCTGCGCTCAACGCGTGTTCCACACGCAGGTGCGAATTGGTGCACCGCTGAACATTACCGGTCTGACAGATTATGCCCAAGAGCCGTATTATTCAACGGCAGTGGGGTTGCTTCACTACGGGAAAGAATCCCATTTGAGTGGTGAGGCTGAAGTTGAAAAACGTGTAACAGCATCGGTTGGATCGTGGATCAAACGACTCAACAGTTGGCTGCGAAAAGAGTTTTAATTTTTATGAGACCGGCAACAATTACGGTCTCAGGCGACAGGCACATACACAACATCATTCAAGTTGCATCGCGGCGGCAACTGAGCGAATCACCTGGAGCATAGTTTACTATGTGACGGGAGTGAGTGAAGGCAGCCAACAAAGAGGCGGCTTGAAGGATGAAGTGTAAAACGGAGAGAGAAACTATGTTTGAACCTATGGAACTAACCAACGACGCGGTGATTAAAGTCATCGGCGTCGGTGGCGGCGGCGGTAATGCCGTTGAACACATGGTGCGCGAGCGCATCGAAGGTGTTGAATTCTTCGCGGTGAATACCGACGCTCAGGCGTTGCGTAAGACTGCGGTTGGACAGACCATTCAGATTGGTAGCGGTATTACCAAAGGTCTGGGCGCGGGTGCAAACCCGGAAGTCGGTCGCAATGCGGCTGATGAAGATCGTGAAGCTCTGCGTGCAGCGCTTGACGGCGCAGACATGGTGTTCATCGCAGCAGGTATGGGCGGCGGTACCGGTACCGGTGCAGCGCCAGTGGTTGCTGAAGTAGCAAAAGATTTAGGTATTCTGACCGTTGCTGTCGTGACTAAGCCTTTCAACTTTGAAGGCAAGAAGCGTATGGCATTCGCGGAGCAGGGTATCACCGAGCTGTCCAAACATGTGGACTCTCTGATCACTATCCCGAACGACAAACTGCTGAAAGTATTGGGTCGCGGTATTTCACTGCTGGACGCGTTTGGCGCAGCGAACGACGTGCTGAAAGGCGCGGTTCAGGGTATCGCTGAGCTGATCACCCGTCCGGGTCTGATGAACGTTGACTTTGCAGACGTACGCACCGTGATGTCCGAAATGGGCTACGCGATGATGGGCTCTGGCGTGGCGAGCGGTGAAGACCGTGCAGAAGAAGCCGCTGAAATGGCGATCTCTTCTCCGCTGCTGGAAGACATCGATCTGTCTGGCGCACGCGGCGTGCTGGTCAACATCACTGCGGGCTTCGACCTGCGTCTGGATGAGTTCGAAACCGTCGGCAACACCATCCGTGCATTTGCTTCGGATAACGCGACCGTGGTTATCGGTACCTCTCTGGACCCGGATATGAACGACGAACTGCGCGTCACCGTGGTGGCCACTGGAATTGGTATGGACAAGCGTCCGGAAATCACTCTGGTGACCAACAAGCAGGTACAGCAGCCGGTAATGGATCGTTACCAGCAGCACGGTATGGCGCCGTTGACGCAAGAGCAGAAACCGGTAGCAAAAGTGGTCAACGACAATACGCCGCAGACCACCAAAGAGCCGGATTATCTGGATATCCCCGCATTCCTGCGTAAGCAAGCTGATTAAGAATTAGCTGGAATTTGGGAATTGTGCCTCTTTGTGCTAAACTGGCCCACCGAATGTATAGTACACTTCGGTTGGATAGGTAATTTGGCGAGATTATACGATGATCAAACAAAGGACTCTTAAACGTATCGTTCAGGCGACTGGCGTCGGTTTGCATACCGGCAAAAAAGTCACCCTGACATTACGCCCTGCGCCGGCCAACACCGGGGTCATCTATCGTCGCACCGACTTGAATCCTCCGGTAGATTTCCCGGCCGATGCCAAATCTGTGCGTGATACCATGCTCTGTACGTGTCTGGTCAATGAGCATGATGTACGGATTTCAACCGTTGAGCACCTCAACGCTGCTCTGGCGGGCTTAGGCATCGATAACATCGTTATTGAGGTTAATGCCCCGGAAATCCCGATCATGGATGGCAGTGCTGCTCCGTTCGTTTACCTGCTGCTTGACGCAGGTATTGAAGAACTGAACTGCGCCAAAAAATTTGTACGCATCAAAGAGACCGTTCGTGTCGAAGATGGCGACAAGTGGGCTGAATTCAAACCGTACAATGGTTTCTCGTTGGACTTTACCATCGACTTTAACCATCCGGCGATTGATTCCAGCACCCAGCGCTATGCGATGAACTTCTCTGCGGATGCGTTTATGCGCCAGATTAGCCGTGCGCGTACTTTCGGCTTCATGCGTGATATCGAATATCTGCAGTCCCGTGGCCTGTGCCTGGGCGGTAGCTTCGATTGTGCCATCGTTGTTGACGATTATCGCGTATTGAACGAAGACGGCCTGCGTTTTGAAGATGAATTCGTTCGTCACAAAATGCTCGACGCGATTGGTGACTTGTTCATGTGTGGTCACAACATTATTGGTGCATTCACCGCGTATAAATCCGGTCATGCATTGAATAATAAATTGTTGCAGGCTGTCCTGGCAAAACAGGAAGCTTGGGAATTTGTGACCTTCCAGGACGATGCAGAACTGCCGCTGGCGTTCAAAGCACCTTCGACCGTACTGGCGTAACGACACCCGTTGTCGCAAAATTCGACTGGTAAATCTGGTACTCTCTCCGGCCAGGTAAGCCAGTCGTTTTTTTTATATACTCACTAACGTAGCCTTTCTCAACGCAAACTTTTCCCTGCCGTAACGTTAAAATAGTGTGCGATCGCTGCTTTGTTGAGCATATTTTCCCATGGCGGGTTGTCATTACTGCTGTGGAGCGGTCGCTTTAATGATAAGATCCGTGCGCAAAAATCGTTTTGAATTTATAACCCCAAATGCAGGGTATATCAGGTGGCAAAAACGTGAGTGGAATACTGACGCGCTGGCGACAGTTAGGCAGACGGTACTTCTGGCCGCATCTCTTATTGGGGATGGTCGCGGCGAGTTTTGGCCTGCCCGCGATTGGTAATGCCGCTGAACCGAATACCCCCGCCAAGGCGACCACCCGTAATCACGATCAATCAGCTAAGGTCAATTTTAGCCAATTGGCGTTGCTGGAGGCGAGCAATCGTCGCCCGAATTTTACCGTCGATTACTGGCATCAGCATGCTATTCGTACGGTTATCCGCCACCTTTCTTTTGCCATGGCTCCTCAGGCGTTACCCGTTGCCGAAGATCCATTGCCGAATCAGGCGCATCATCTTGCTTTACTGAATACGCTCAGCGCGATGCTGACGCAGGAAGGCAACCCGCCGGCGACCGTAAGTCGCGTGACGTATGCCCATTTTACTTCTCAAGCCGCGTTTAGCGTTCCTGTCTGGATAAGCCAGCTGCAGGGGATCCGCGCCGGTCCTCAACGCCTCAGCTAAAAAAAGAACCTTCCAACTATAATTTTTGACTCCGCGCTGCGGGGCGTTTGAGATTTTATTATGCTAATCAAATTATTAACAAAAGTATTCGGTAGTCGTAACGAACGTACACTGCGTCGTATGCGCAAAGTGGTCAACGTCATCAATGCCATGGAACCGGAGATGGAAAAACTCTCCGATGATGAACTGAAAGCGAAGACCGCTGAGTTCCGCGCGCGTCTGGAAAAAGGCGCGACCGTTGAGAGCCTGATCCCTGAAGCATTCGCGGTGGTACGTGAAGCGAGTAAACGCGTATTTGGTATGCGCCACTTCGACGTGCAGCTGCTGGGCGGTATGGTGCTCAACGAGCGCTGCATCGCAGAGATGCGTACCGGTGAAGGTAAAACGTTGACCGCGACGCTGCCGGCATACCTGAACGCGTTAAGCGGTAAAGGCGTACACGTGGTGACCGTCAACGACTATCTGGCACAGCGTGATGCCGAGAATAACCGCCCACTGTTCGAGTTCCTCGGTATGACCGTAGGGATCAACATGTCTGGCCTGCCCGCGCCTGCTAAGCGTGAAGCCTATGCCGCCGATATCACCTACGGTACCAACAACGAATACGGTTTTGACTACCTGCGCGACAACATGGCGTTTAGCCCGGAAGAGCGCGTTCAACGTAAACTGCACTATGCGCTGGTGGATGAAGTTGACTCCATCCTGATCGATGAAGCGCGTACGCCGCTGATCATTTCCGGCCCGGCTGAAGACAGCTCGGAAATGTATAAAAAAGTGAACAAAATCATCCCGCATCTGGTGCGTCAGGAGAAAGACGATTCTGACACCTTCCAGGGCGAAGGCCACTTCTCTGTCGATGAGAAGGCGCGTCAGGTGAACCTGACCGAACGAGGTCTGGTACTGATCGAAGAACTGCTGGTGAATGAAGGCATTATGGATGAAGGCGAGTCACTGTACTCTCCGGGCAACATTATGCTGATGCATCACGTAACCGCCGCGCTGCGCGCGCACGTCCTGTTTACTCGCGATGTTGATTACATTGTGAAAGACGGCGAAGTTATCATTGTCGACGAACACACCGGACGTACCATGCAGGGCCGTCGCTGGTCCGATGGCCTGCACCAGGCCGTTGAAGCGAAAGAAGGCGTGGATATCCAGAATGAAAACCAGACGCTGGCATCCATCACCTTCCAGAACTACTTCCGTTTGTACGAAAAACTGGCCGGTATGACCGGTACAGCGGATACCGAAGCGTTTGAGTTCAGCTCTATCTACAAACTGGATACCGTTGTCGTGCCGACCAACCGTCCGATGATCCGTAAGGATTTACCGGATCTGGTGTACATGACTGAAGCGGAAAAAATTCAGGCTATTATTGAAGATATTAAAGAGCGTACCGCTAACGGTCAGCCGGTGCTGGTGGGGACTATCTCCATCGAAAAATCTGAAGTGGTTTCTAACGAGCTAACCAAAGCCGGTATTAAGCACAACGTGCTGAATGCCAAGTTCCACGCCAACGAAGCGGCGATCGTTGCACAGGCGGGTTATCCGTCAGCCGTGACCATCGCCACCAACATGGCGGGTCGTGGTACGGATATCGTGCTGGGCGGGAGCTGGCAGGCAGAAGTTGCCGAGCTGGAGAACCCGACCGAAGAGCAAATCGCGCAGATTAAAGCCGACTGGCAGGTGCGTCACGACGCGGTATTAGCCTCCGGTGGTTTACACATCATTGGTACCGAACGTCACGAATCTCGTCGTATCGATAACCAGCTGCGTGGTCGTTCTGGCCGTCAGGGGGATGCGGGTTCTTCTCGTTTCTACCTGTCGATGGAAGATGCGTTGATGCGTATTTTTGCCTCTGACCGTGTGTCAGGAATGATGCGTAAACTGGGTATGAAGCCGGGCGAAGCGATCGAGCACCCGTGGGTAACCAAAGCCATCGCCAACGCGCAGCGTAAAGTAGAAAGCCGCAACTTCGATATTCGTAAACAGCTGCTGGAATACGATGACGTTGCCAACGATCAGCGTCGCGCCATCTACACCCAGCGTAACGAACTGCTGGATGTGACTGACGTTAGCGAAACGATTAACAGCATCCGTGAAGACGTCTTCAAAGTCACTATTGATGCCTATATTCCGCCTCAGTCGCTGGAAGAAATGTGGGATATTCCGGGCCTGCAAGAACGTTTGAAAAACGATTTCGACCTCGAGATGCCGATTTCAGAGTGGCTGGATAAAGAACCTGAGCTGCATGAAGAGACGCTGCGTGAACGTATTCTGGCTAACGCCATTGAAGTGTATCAGCGTAAAGAAGAGGTTGTGGGCGCAGAAATGATGCGCCACTTCGAAAAAGGCGTGATGCTGCAAACCCTCGATTCCCTGTGGAAAGAGCACCTGGCAGCAATGGACTACCTGCGTCAGGGTATTCACCTGCGTGGTTATGCGCAGAAAGATCCGAAGCAGGAATACAAGCGTGAATCCTTCTCTATGTTTGCATCGATGCTGGAGTCGCTGAAATATGAAGTGATCAGTACTCTGAGCAAAGTTCAGGTGCGTATGCCTGAAGAAGTCGAAGCAATGGAGCAGCAGCGTCGCGAAGATGCTGAGCGTTTAGCGCAGATGCAGCAACTGAGCCACAAAGATGATGAATCTGCTGTAGCAGAAGAACTTGCTGCGCAGACCGGCGATCGTAAAGTCGGTCGTAACGATCCGTGCCCTTGCGGTTCCGGTAAAAAATTCAAGCAGTGCCATGGTCGATTGAGCTAAGCAAATAACTCACTGAAAAGGCGCAGAATTCTGCGCCTTTTTTATGGATAAACAAAATGAAAATACTGCAAATTGCCGTTGGGATTATTCGTAATCAGCAAAAAGAGATTTTTATTACTCAGCGTGCCGCGGATGCCCACATGGCGAATAAGCTGGAATTCCCCGGTGGCAAAATTGAAGCAGGCGAAACCCCTGAGCAGGCGCTGATTCGAGAGCTACAGGAAGAAGTCGGGATTACACCCGTTCATAGTACGCTGTTCGAAAAGCTGGAGTACGCGTTCCCGGACCGACACATCACGCTGTGGTTCTGGCTGGTCGACAGCTGGGAAGGTGAGCCATGGGGTAAAGAGGGGCAACCGGCGCAGTGGGTTGCGCAGTCTGCACTGAATGCAGAGGATTTTCCGCCGGCCAATGAACCGGTGATTAACAAGCTGATTGCGGGATAATGAACGGTATTCGTAGGCCTGATAAGCGCAGCGTCATCCGGCAGAATGGCATAAAAATGCCGGATGCGGCGTTGCCTTATCCGGCCTACGCTTTAGCAGAATTACTTCTGCTCTTCACTCCAGTCATCGCTTTCTGATAAGTCGCCGGAGCTGGGAATACGCTTCTCTTCTGCGGCCCATTCGCCCAAATCGATTAACTGACAGCGTTTACAGCAAAATGGGCGAAACGGACTCACGTCCCCCCAGACGACGGGTTTACCACAGGTTGGGCAGTTGACGATGGTTTGTTCAGACATGTTTACTCCTTAACAGCACGCCAGGTCAAAATCGAGGCGTTCTGGTACCTGGCCATTTTCGCTATCCAGCGGCATAAAACGAATGGCAAAACGGCTTTTATGACCGGATATCTGCGGGTAGAGCTGTGAATCAAGCGGCAGATGCAAACGTAGCAAATCCGCATCGTCACCGTTATCCTGGTAAAAACCGTTCAGGCTAGTTTGCTTACGGAACGGTGCCGAATTACGGATTAGATCCAGAACCAGCGTCAGCGCCTGAGTCAGTGGATTCAGGCTGGCAAGCCAGTTTTCAACCTGCACATCTCGCTGCGACTGAGGCAGATGCAGCCAGATATGCAGAGTTGGCAAATCAAAACTGCAGCATCCACCAGGAATACTTAAACGCTGGCGTACAAGACCAATCAGGCGATCTTCACGTAGTGTTTGTCCAATACGCGGTGCTGAAATTAAAACGCTGCCTGCGCTTTTTAACTGCTGGCGCAGGGCATCTATTCTGCTTTGATCGACGCCGGGAACTTCAACCCAGGCCTGAAGTTTACGCTGTTGTCGTTCCAGTTCCTTGAGGAGTTCGGTACGGACTTCGCCGCGTTCAAATACATCCAGTAAATCCCCAATATTTCTAAAAAAATGCAGTGCGCCTGCATAATCGGCAATGGGTAAGTTAACGGAGAGTTGCTGAGTCAGAAACTCAATGCGCAGCCATGTACGCATCTTCTCATTGAGAGGGTGTTCAAAAAGGACCTGGGTGTGCATTACGGTTTTTCCTGTGAGACAAACTGCGACGCGCAGTGCAAATAGCGCGCGTGCAGGCGGGCGACATCCGAGGTGATGGCATCCGGTGCGCCATTATTATCAATAACATCGTCAGCCACGGCAAGACGAGCTTCACGTGTTGCCTGGGCTGCCAAAATTTGTTCAACATGTTCGCGTGTCACATCATCACGCTGCATGGTTCGTCTGAGCTGGGTCTCGGGAGTAACATCCACCACGAGTACGCGATTGGCCTTTTTGTACAGTGAGTTTTCAACCAGCAGGGGGACAACCCATAACAGATAAGGAGATGTCGCTTGCTGAAACTGGCGCTGAGTTTCCTGTTGAATCAGTGGATGGAGCAGGGCGTTCAGCCAGGATTTTTCATCAGGATCGGAAAAAATACGTTCGCGTAAAATTCGCCGTTGCAACGTGCCATCTGCGGCGATGAGTTCACTGCCAAAATGTTCAGCAATCGCGTTAAGGGCAGGCGTACCAGGCTCAACAACTTGACGCGCAATAATATCGGCGTCAATCACGTTTATTCCGAGGTCAGCGAACGCATTGGCAACGGTACTTTTACCACTGCCAATACCGCCAGTTAAGGCTACCGTATACCTCATAGATCCGGATCCTGGAGTTTAAGTTTGATTATCAAACAGTTAAAAGTTAAGCATGCGAAGGCGAGGCTGCTGCAGGATTGACCTACTCTGCGCCAGGTAAATTTATGGGATTGTAGCGTAAAAAAAGAGAATTTCGCAGTCTTGCGCGGTATTGATTAGTGCGTATGATAGCGTCACTGGAGTTGTGAGTTTCGATTTTTCGCCATTAACCCCAGGAATCCGCACATGCGTATCGAAGAAGATCTGAAGTTAGGTTTCAAAGACGTTCTTATCCGCCCTAAGCGTTCTACTCTCAAAAGCCGTTCCGATGTTGAGCTGGAACGTCAATTTACCTTTAAACATTCAGGTCAGAAATGGTCCGGCGTGCCAATCATCGCCGCAAATATGGACACTGTCGGAACGTTTGCTATGGCAACCGCGCTTGCCTCTTTCGACATTCTGACTGCTGTACATAAACACTATTCCGTAGAAGACTGGTCTGCTTTCGTTGCGAATGCATCTGCTGATGTCATCAAACACGTGATGGTTTCGACTGGGACATCTGACACCGATTTCGAAAAAACCAAACAAATTCTGGCGCTGAATCCTGCGCTGAACTTCATTTGCATTGATGTGGCAAATGGCTACTCAGAGCATTTCGTTCAGTTTGTGTCGAAAGCACGCGAAGCATGGCCGACGAAAACAATCTGTGCCGGTAATGTGGTGACCGGTGAAATGTGTGAAGAGCTGGTGCTTTCTGGCGCGGATATCGTCAAAGTCGGTATTGGTCCTGGTTCTGTTTGTACCACACGAGTAAAAACCGGCGTGGGCTATCCGCAGCTGTCAGCGGTTATCGAATGTGCGGATGCTGCACACGGTCTGGGCGGTATGATTGTCAGCGATGGCGGTTGCACGATGCCGGGTGACGTGGCAAAAGCGTTTGGCGGCGGTGCAGACTTCGTCATGCTGGGTGGTATGCTGGCCGGTCACGAAGAAAGCGGCGGTAAAGTGGTGGAAGAGAACGGTGAGAAATTTATGCTGTTCTACGGTATGAGCTCTGAGTCCGCCATGACGCGTCACGTGGGTGGTGTTGCCCAGTACCGTGCAGCAGAAGGTAAAACCGTTAAGCTGCCACTGCGCGGTCCGGTTGAGAATACCGCCCGTGATATCCTCGGCGGCCTGCGTTCTGCCTGCACTTACGTCGGCGCGTCTCGTCTGAAAGAGTTGACCAAACGTACAACCTTTATTCGTGTGCAGGAACAAGAAAACCGTATTTTCAATAGCCTGTAAGAACACATAGCACGCTGTAAAATGCCTGATGGCGCTCAGCTTATCAGGCCTACGTTCATGATTTTCGTAGGCCGGATAAGGCGTTTACGCCGCCATCCGGCATCTGAATTTACCCCATTCCGCTCATCGCATCTCCCAGATGAAAAATCGGTAAATACATCGCCACTACCAGCGTGCCGATAATTAATCCCGTAATCACAAGCAATGCAGGCTCAAGCAGCGCAGCCAGATTCTCGGCCTGAGACATTGTGTTTTCGCTATGATGCCGGGCCAAATTATGCAACATCGCATCCAGCGAGCCGGAAGCTTCACCGGTTCTCACCAGCTGTAAACACAGTGGACTAAATTCTCCTGCATTTTTCAGCCCTTGCCAGACCGGTTTTCCGGCACTGATGTCTCGGTGTACCTGCGCTAATCGTTGTGACCAGAAAGGGCAGGCGAGGGTTTCCGCTACGCTCTCCAGACCTTGTAGAAAGGGAATTCCCGCGTTTTGCGTCAACGCCAGAACGGTGAAGATCTGCGTGAGTTTTTGGCCCCTGACCAGCGGTCCCATAACCGGACAGCGCAGCAAAAAACGCTGACGCAGAATAAGCCAGGACGGTTTTTGCTGTATCAGGCTATATGTCACCCCCAGCACCAGGCCGAGTAATCCGATCATCCATCCCCATCGACTGCTGTAATGGGCAAGGGTCATAATCCCCTGCGTTAACGCCGGTAGCGGGGTGTTGAACGTACGATAGATGGCGGCAAATTCAGGTAGTACAAAGTGCAGCATCGCGATGACGACCATTACCGCCATGGTGAGAATGATGACTGGGTAACGCAGTGCTTTTTTAACTTTATCGGTCAGCTGCTGCTGTTGTGTCTGCTGGCGGGCCAGTTCAAAACAGCAGACGTCCAGTTTGCCGGTAAGCTCTCCGGTGCGAATCATCGCCTGGTAAAGTGGCGGAAAAACGTGTTGCCAACGCGACAGCGAGGCGGACAGTGACATACCTTGTTCCATGTCGTAAGCCAGCGAGCGCAGTAGTGCCTGCCACTGATTGCTGGGATGCTGGTCGGCAAGCAGTGTTAATCCGTCGCAAAGCGTCAACCCTGCTTTCAGTAATGTGGCTAACTGGTGTATGACTTCCGTGCTTTGTTCTCTACGCCAGTGCGAGGTTTTAACACGCATACTCTTAATACGAGTTGGCGTAATGTGCAGTTGTTGCAGCGCATAGACCAGCGAGGGGCGATCGTCCGACCATAGCGCCCCTTCTGCTGGCTGACCCTGAGCGTTTATGCCTTGCCATCGCCAGAGTTGCTTAACGGGCATGGGGCATGCCCAGTACACGGATGAGCTCTTCAAACGTCGTTAACCCTCTTTCAACCGCCTGACATCCGTTCTCGAAAAGTGAATTCATTCCCGCCTGATGGGCGCCGGATTCCACTATGTCAGCAGTGGTACCGTTAGCGATGAGCTGGCGCACTGTGGGTGTGATGGGCAGAACTTCAAACAGCGCCGTGCGGCCATAAAATCCCTGATAGCAGTGTTCGCAGCCTGGAGCCTGCCAGCGCGGAAGCGGCGTGGGCCAGAGCGATGCTGGCAGCGTGACCGGGACATCAAGGCGCTGCCGACAATGGGGGCACAGCTTTCTGACTAATCGCTGGGCGATAACCAGCGTCAGCGCGGAGGCGATCATCCATCGGGCGACGCCCATTTGCTGCAGGCGTACCAGTGTTTCACTGGTGGAGTTAGTATGCAGCGTTGAAAGAACCAGATGACCGGTTTGCGCGGCTTTAAGGGCGATCTCTGCTGTTTCACCGTCGCGGATTTCACCCACCATAATAATGTCGGGATCCTGGCGCAGCAGTGCACGTAATACACCCTGAAACGTCAGGCCTGCGCGTGGGTGAATTTGCGTCTGGTTTACCCCGTCAATCGGGATCTCAACCGGATCTTCTACACTACACAGATTCACCTCCGGGGTATTTCGGGTTTGTAGCGCGCTGTAAAGCGTGACCGTTTTGCCACTTCCGGTCGGACCGGTGACCAGAATCAACCCTTGAGGCTGCTGTAAGGCTTGCGCAAAGGCGACCATCTGCGCGTCCTGCATACCCAGCGCGTTAATTTCCAACGCCTGCTCAACCTGATGCAGCAGGCGTAACACCACTTTTTCTCCGTAGCGACAGGGGAGTGTCGCAATGCGAAATGAGATGGGGGCACCTGAAATCTCAACGGTAAATTGCCCATCCTGCGGTAGTCGGTGCTCGGCAATGTCCAGACTGGCCAGCACTTTTAACCTTGCGGTAAGCGCAATACCCCTCTCCGTCAACACCTCCGGTAACGTGTGCAGCACGCCATCTACGCGTAGCCGTATCCGATAGTGATGTTGTGCGGGCTCAATGTGAATATCAGATGCCCGTTTTACCAGCGCGGATTGTAGCGTCTGTGTGAGTAATTCTGCTGCTGTCGCGCTGCTTTCAGGGATGACCGCTGGCAGCATTTGCCGCGGTTTGTGCGCATGACCTTCCATTTGCTGGCGCGTCCAGCACACGATGTCGATGCGTCTGGTCGTGGCAAAATGCAGTGCATCCAGCAGTTCGTGGGAAGGCGCATCCACGACGGCGATGTGAACCACGTCATTGTCTGCATCCAGTAATATTCCTTGATAGCGTTGGCATAGTGCCGTCAGTTGCGTGGTATTCATCTTTGTTCCTTAGTTGGCATCAAAACGGAAAACGTCTTCACAGGCCTGCTGCAAAGCACCGTCATTTTGGATGTTGCAATTACGGCTCCAGCCGGTAATACCGTTGGCATTGTCCCAGTTGGGTGTCAGGGTGACGCTCAGACCGTTGAGGCTTTCCTGCCCGGTGAGGCTGACGACGCCTTTTTCGACGCTCATGCCGGAGACATAGCGCGTGGTGGCAGGAGAGGGAATACCATTGGCCCCGGCATCACAGGTATCCGTACCACCATGCTCCAGCGCGCAGAGCTCGACAGCAGTACGATAGGGGACAAAGGTTTGCAGCATGTCGGTCAGTGCCGCCTTACGTAGATAGTTCTGATAAGCCGGAATACCGATGGCGCTGAGAATGGCAATGATGCCAATGACCACCATCAGTTCGATAAGCGTGAAGCCTCGTTGCTTGTCCATAGTTCGCTCCTTGAGTTAGCTGACGCTACTGTGGCAAACCGGAAGGTACTTAGGCGAGGGGCAAAAAATAGAACGGGAAGGCAGGTTCAGAGGGTTTTTACGAAATTACACAAGCAGACAACGTATTTGCGAGGGAATGCGAAGAAACTGCCGGATGGCAGCGTAAATGCTTTATCCGGCTGGGGTTGTAGGCCCGATAAGCGAAGCGCCATCGGGCATTACCATGAGCAATTAACGAAAACGCATGGAGAGATCGAGCGCGCGCACATGCTTGGTCAGAGCACCGACGGAGATGAAATCCACGCCGGTTTCGGCAAATTCACGCAGCGTTTCATAGGTGACGTTTCCTGAAACCTCCAGACGCGCCTGGCCGTTGGTCCGTTTTACCGCTTCGCGCATTTGGTCGGTCTCGAAATTGTCGAGCATGATGATGTCCGCCCCGGCTTTCAGCGCGTCGTCCAGTTCATCCAGACTTTCCACTTCCACTTCAACAGGAACGTCCGGATGCAGCCAGAAGGCTTTCTCTACGGCCTGACGCACCGAGCCAGAGGCAATAATGTGATTTTCTTTAATCAGGAAAGCGTCAGAAAGTCCCAGACGGTGATTCGCGCCACCGCCGCACAGCACGGCATATTTTAGCGCGGTACGTAGCCCTGGCAGGGTTTTACGCGTATCCAGTAGCTGCGTCTTTGTCCCTGTCAGCAGGTCGACGTAGCGGCGTACTTCACTGGCGACGCCGGACAACGTCTGCACAAAGTTAAGGGCAGTGCGTTCGCCGGTCAGCAATACGCGGGAGGGGCCGTCCAGTTCAAACAATGGCTGATTCGCTTTAATGCTGTCGCCATCTTCAACGTGCCAGCTGATTTTTACATCATCGCCAGCAAGTTGAATAAAGACCTCTTCCACCCAACGTTTTCCACAAAAAACGCCCTCTTCGCGGGTAATCACGGTGGCGTGGGAGCGCATATCCTCTGGCAAAAGTTGTGCAGTGATATCGTTCCTGGCATCAACGTCGCCGCCTAAATCTTCACGCAGCGCCTGAGCGACAGCGGCAGGGATATCCAGGTTGATGCGTTCCAACAGCGCGTCACGTCGGGAGTCAGGGTTATAGCGGCGAGGCGGCATGATAAAACTCCAAATAGCTAACGAATCATAAGAGAGAAACATGCTACCCTGAACCCGATATGAGCACCACCAATAAGGAGATTCTGCATGTTGTTAGATAAGGGTTGGCTGGCGGAGGCGCGACGCGTTCCTTCTCCTCATTATGATTGCCGCCCGGATGACGAAAACCCTTCTTTGCTGGTAGTGCATAATATTAGCCTGCCGCCGGGTGAATTTGGTGGTCCGTGGATCGACGCGTTATTCACGGGAACAATTGATCCTAACGCCCATCCTTTTTTTGCTGAAATCGCCCATTTGCGCGTTTCGGCCCATTGTCTGATTCGCCGCGATGGTGAAATCGTCCAGTATGTCCCTTTTGATAAACGTGCCTGGCATGCGGGCGTGTCGAACTATCAGGGACGTGAGCGTTGTAATGATTTTTCGATCGGTATTGAGCTGGAAGGGACGGATACGCTGGCCTATACCGATGCGCAGTACCAGCAGTTGGCGGCTGTAACGCATGTCCTGATTCAGCGTTATCCGGCGATTGCCAATAACATAACTGGGCATTGCAATATTGCGCCCGAGCGTAAGACCGATCCTGGCGCGTCTTTTGACTGGGAAAGGTTTCGCGCTCTGGTCACCCCCTCGTCACACAAGGAGATGACATGACGCTGTTTACAACATTACTGGTGCTGATCGTTGAGCGCTTGTTTAAGCTGGGTGAACACTGGCAGCTCGATCACCGAACGGAAGCCTTTTTTCGCCGGATTAAGCATTTTTCTATGGCCCGAACCCTTGGCATGACAATGATAGCGATGGGGGTGACATTCCTGCTGCTGCGTGCGCTGTACGGGCTGCTGTTTAACGTTCCGCTGCTGGTGGTGTGGATCTTAATTGGCGTGCTGTGCATCGGCGCGGGTAAGGTGCGTCTGCATTATCATGCGTACCTGAATGCGGCGTTGCGCAATGATGCCCATGCCCGTGAGGCGATGGCCAGTGAGTTAACGCTGATCCATGGCGTCCCGCCGGAGTGCAATGAGCGTGAGTATTTACGCGAGCTGCAAAATGCGCTGTTGTGGAATAACTTTCGCTTTTATCTGGCACCGCTGTTCTGGCTGATTGTCGGCGGCGCGTGGGGTCCGGTGACGCTGGTCGGTTATGCCTTTTTACGTGCATGGCAGTCCTGGCTGGCACGCTATCAGACACCGCATCAGCGTTTGCAGTCAGGAATTGATGCGATCCTGCATGTGCTGGACTGGATCCCCGTGCGGTTGGCGGGTGTGGTTTATGCGCTGTTGGGGCATGGTGAGAAGGCGCTGCCTGCGTGGTTTGCTTCTCTGGCGGATTTGCATACTTCGCAGTATCAGGTGTTAACACGTCTGGCGCAGTTCTCGTTGGCGCGCGAACCGCACACCGATAAAGTCGAAACGCCAAAAGCCGCCGTGGCGCTGGCGAAAAAGACATCGTTTGTGGTGGTGGTGATTATTGCGTTACTGACCATTTATGGGACATTAGTATAGCGTTATGCCGGATGGCGCTAACGCTTATCCGGCCTACACCATATGTAGGCCCGGTAAGCGCAGCGCCACCGGGCAATGGTTTTAGAATGTATCAGCAGGCGGGATGCCGAAATCCGGCATGCCGTTTTCGTCCCAGCGTACGAGTTTCAAACGTGTATGGCGGTTGGGATCGTATAGCGGGTCGCCCTCAATCTCGGTGTAGTTCCTCGCATGGTACACCAGTACATCTTCCCCTTCCGGCGTTTGCGTAAAGCTATTATGTCCCGGTCCGAACTGACGATTCTCGTAGCTGGTGGTAAAGACAGGACGCGGAGATTTGTGCCAGTTATCCGGGTTCAGTGGATCGGCACTGAGATCAATCCACAGTAACCCCATGCAGTAGTTTTCGTCGGTGGCGCTGGCGGAATAGCTGATGAACAGTTTGTCGCCGTGCACCATCACGGCAGGGCCTTCGTTGACCCAAAAGCCACGGCACTCCCAGTCGTACTCTGGATGACTGAGCATTACCGGCTCGCCTTTAATCGTCCACGGATTTTCCAGCTCCGCGAGATAAATATTGGAATTCCCGGCAATATCGGGGGATTTTTGCGCCCACAGATACCACTGCTTTCCCTGGTGGTTAAAAGTGGTGGCGTCCAGGGCGAAGGTATCAAACTGCGTTTTAATCTGGCCTTTCTCTGTCCAGGTGCCGGTTAGCGGGTCGGCATCAGCACACTCGAGGGCGAACATGCGGTGCTGGAACATTCCCAGCTTGTCGAGTGCCTGAGTGTGCGTAGCGGCAAAATAGATGTACCACTTGCCAGCAATATGATGGATCTCCGGTGCCCAGATCAGTTCGCTCATCGGGCCGCTGTCTGGTTTGCGCCAGACAACCACCGCAGCGGCGGTGCGTAGTCCTTCCAGGGAGTCAGCCCGCCGGATCTCCAGACGATCGTATTCCGGTACAGAAGCAATGAAATAATAGTGGCTGCCGTCACGGAGAATAAACGGATCGGCACGCTGTTCGATAAAGGGGTTAGGCCACTGATTCATCAGGCTTTCCTTGCATTTTCAGGAGATTTAATGTCGTGATACTCATTCAATTCACGGTAGTTGGCGCGACGCTTTTCCAGGTCTGACTGGATTTGCTGCATAAACTCGCGGTCAACTTTCAGCAGACGAACTACGCCAGCAGTAATCAGATAGCCCACGCCCGGAATAAGGGTGAACAGCAGCATGATACCGTTAATGGCGGACTCGCTTTGTGCTTTAGCACCTGCGTCGTAACCGTACCAGGAGAGCAGGAATCCGACCATTGCCCCGGCAATCGCCAGACCCAGTTTCAGGAAGAACAGGTTGCCGGAGAAGCTGATACCGGTGATGCGTTTTCCGGTCTTCCACTCGCCGTAGTCATCGACATCGGCCATCAACGACCAGTGCAGCGGAGAAGGGATCTGATGCAGGATGTTGAGCAGGAAGTAGAGCACCATAATCATCACGGTAGCTTTTGGATCGAAGAAGTAAAACGCGCCAGAGAAAATCGCCAGTACGATATTGGTCCAGAAGAACACTTTCAGTTTGCACCAGCGGTCGGTTAACACCTTCGCCAGGATACTGCCGATCATCATGCCGACAACGCCGAGGCTAATAAACAAGGTGGCAAAGTGCGTGCTTTGTTGCATAACCCAGGTGACGTAGTACATGGTGGCAGCCATGCGAATAAAGCCCGGGCAGACGTTGCACAGGGTTAACAACAGGATTTTTACCCACTGATCGTTCTTCCAGACATCTTTCAGATCGGCTTTTAAATCGTCGTTGGTCTGGACGGCAGGACGCACGCGCTCGCGTACTGTCGCAAAGCAAAACAGGAACATGCACATGCCAATAAAGGCCAGCACGGCCATCGCCATCTGATAGCCCTTCGCTTTGTCTTCTCCACCGAACCAGTCAGCCATCGGCAGCAAAGTGAGAGAAAGTAGCAGAGTGGCAATGCCCACCAGCACAAAGCGATAAGATTGGCAGGCGACACGCTCTTTCGGGTCGTTGGTGATGACGCTGCCGAGTGAGCAGTAGGGAATATTGATCGCCGTGTAGGTGATAGACAGCAGGAAGTAAGTGACAAACGCATAGATAACTTTGCTGTTGTACGTCCACTCTGGGGTGGTAAACATCAGTACGCTGAATAATGCGTAGGGGAAAGCCATCCATAAAAGCCATGGACGAAACCGACCATATTTACTGCGTGTGCGATCGGCCATTGCGCCCATTATAGGGTCAGTTACGGCATCAATAACGCGAACTGAGAGTAATAAAACGCCGACCAATGCAGGGGCGAGGCCAAATATGTCAGTATAAAAATAGTTAACAAACAGCATGATAGCGCCAAATATGATGTTGCATCCGGCATCGCCCATACCATAGCCGATTTTTTCTTTCACCGACAGTTTACTGGTTTCCATCAACTGCGCTCCATAAATAAGATATGGAGAGAATTATTGTCTGGTGAACGTGTTTTTGCGTTGCAGGATAGCGCCGCTGATATGGATGAAATAGTCGTCTGTGGGAAAGTGTGAGGCAGGTAACACCCCCTGCCTTTGCAGGCAGGGGGTGAAAATTAATGTGCTTTAACCGCTCTGGCTGTTTTCTGCTTACACAGATAACCGACGCCAAGAATAGCAATCCACACCGGGATCAGGTAAACGGAGATTGCCATGCCCGGCGTCATCAGCATAATCACCAGCACTGCCGCCATGAAAATCAGGCAAACCCAGTTACCCAGCGGATAGAACAGCGCCGGAAAGCGACTGGCGACGCCCTGCTGTTGTTTCGCTTTGCGGAACTTGATGTGTGCAAGGCTGATCATCGCCCAGTTGATCACCAGCGCAGAGACCACCAGTGCCATCAGTAAGCCAAAGGCAGATTCCGGTGCCAGGTAGTTGATCAGGACGCACAGGGCGGTGACCAGCGCGGAGACGAGGATGGTATTCACCGGAACGCCACGTTTATCCACGTTCATCAGCGCTTTTGGCGCGTTGCCCTGTTGAGCCAGACCGAACAGCATACGACTGTTGCAATACACACAGCTGTTATAGACAGACAGGGCGGCGGTCAGCACCACGACGTTCAGTGCGTTAGCCACAAACGTGTCGCCCAGTTCGTGGAAGATAAGGACAAATGGGCTGGTATCTGCCGTTACGCGCGTCCACGGCATCAGGGAGAGCAGGACGGCCAATGAACCTACATAGAAAATCAGGATACGGTAAATAACCTGGTTGGTCGCTTTTGGAATGCTTTGCTCCGGGTTATCCGCTTCAGCCGCAGTGATTCCGACCAGCTCCAGCCCGCCGAAGGAGAACATGATAATGGCCATCATCATCACCAGACCGGTGAAGCCATGTGGCAGGAAGCCACCTTGATCCCACAGGTTGCTGACGCTGGCCTGCGGGCCACCGTTGCCGCTAAATAGCAGCCAGCCACCGAACAGGATCATCGCCACGACCGCAATAACCTTAATAATGGCAAACCAGAACTCCATCTCACCGAATACTTTTACGTTGGTCAGGTTGATAGCGTTGATGGCCACGAAAAAGACGGCGGCAGAGGCCCAGGTAGGGATCTCCGGGTACCAGAACTGGATGTATTTTCCGACGGCAGTCAGCTCAGCCATGGCAACCAGAACGTACAGCACCCAGTAGTTCCAGCCGGAGGAGAATCCAGCGAACCCGCCCCAATACTTATAGGCAAAGTGGCTGAAGGAACCGGCTACCGGCTCTTCAACCACCATTTCACCTAGCTGGCGCATAATTAAAAAGGCGATAAAACCGGCGATAGCGTAACCCAGGATAATCCCTGGCCCTGCAGACTGGATAACGGACGCGCTACCGAGGAATAACCCGGTGCCTATCGCGCCACCCAGCGCGATAAGCTGTATATGGCGGTTTTTAAGACCGCGCTTTAGCTGATCGCCATGCTGTTGACTTTCCATCATGAAACCTCGTGTGTGGTTTTACTCTTCATCTTTCGAGTACTTATATTTTGAACCACGCAGTGACGCGTGTGTAAGTTTGCAATTCCGTTTGTTGTATTAATTTGTTTACGGTGATGCTTAGTAAAATGTTGCCTAAATACTTTTGTCTTGATCAGAATAATGTTATGCGAGCGCGAATGCACCTGCTTTATGAAGGGAGGATGACGAGTTGAATAAAAAGAAACCATTTGTAAGCGCGAGTTTATCTACCACAAAATTTCCATTTTGAATTTTTATTCGTTAATTTTGCTTTTTAAATCGATATTTAAGCAGGTGAATCGGTTCAGATGGGATAATTTTTCGTTTCAATTACGTTAAAACTACCTCGTGGTGGGTAAATTTAACATTTGTGCATAGTTACATGTTTGAAACGTTATTTCTGTAATGTTGTTAAAATATGCCTCCTTTACTGATTTCAATCAAAACCTGTATGGACAGAAGGTGAATACTTTGTTACTTTAGCGTCAAGAACATGAAATTGGTAAGACCAATTAACTCCGGGCAAATGGCTTAAGACAGGAAATCATGGCCTACAGCAAAATCCGCCAACCAAAACTCTCCGATGTGATTGAGCAGCAGCTGGAGTTTTTAATTCTTGAGGGGACACTTCGCCCCGGAGAAAAACTCCCACCGGAACGTGAACTGGCAAAACAGTTCGACGTCTCCCGTCCCTCCTTGCGCGAGGCGATCCAACGTCTCGAAGCGAAGGGTTTGCTGCTTCGTCGTCAGGGCGGTGGCACTTTTGTTCAGAGCAGCCTGTGGCAGAGCTTTAGCGACCCACTGGTAGAGTTGCTCTCCGACCATCCTGAATCCCAGTTTGACCTGCTTGAGACGCGCCATGCGCTGGAAGGTATTGCTGCTTATTACGCCGCACTACGCAGCACGGATGAAGATAAAACGCGTATCCGTGAACTCCACCATGCGATCGAGCTTGCCCAACAGTCCGGCGATCTTGACGGCGAATCTGATGCCGTTCTCCAGTATCAAATTGCTGTCACCGAAGCGGCGCACAATGTGGTACTGCTCCATTTGCTCCGTTGTATGGAGCCGATGCTGGCCCAGAACGTTCGTCAAAACTTTGAATTGCTGTATTCGCGTCGGGATATGCTGCCGTTGGTAAGCAGTCACCGTACGCGTATTTTTGAAGCGATTATCGCCGGGAAGCCGGAAGAGGCGCGCGAAGCGTCCCACCGTCACCTGGCGTTTATCGAAGAAATTCTCCTGGACAGAAGCCGTGAGGAAAGCCGTCGTGAACGCGCCTTACGCCGCCTGGAGCAACGAAAGAATTAGTGATTTTTCTGGCAGCAAGTTAACCAGAAGATGTTGTAAATCAAGCGCCATTTAAAGTGCGCGGCAACTAAACGCAGAACCTGTCTTATTACGCTCTCTGGCGAGAACGTAATGGGACAGGTTCCAGATAACTCAACGTATTAGATAGATAAGGAATACCCCCATGTCAGAACGTTTCCCAAATGACGTGGATCCGATCGAAACTCGCGACTGGCTACAGGCGATCGAATCGGTCATCCGTGAAGAAGGTGTTGAGCGTGCTCAGTATCTGATCGACCAACTGCTTTCAGAAGCCCGCAAAGGCGGCGTGAAAGTAGCGGCAGGTACAGGGGCCAGCAATTATGTAAACACTATTGCCGTTGAAGATGAGCCGGAATACCCGGGCAATCTGGAGCTGGAACGTCGTATTCGTTCTGCTATCCGCTGGAACGCCATCATGACCGTACTGCGTGCGTCTAAAAAGGACCTCGAGCTGGGTGGCCACATGGCATCCTTCCAGTCCTCCGCAACGGTATATGATGTGTGCTTCAACCATTTCTTCCGTGCACGCAACGAGCAGGATGGCGGCGACCTGATTTACTTCCAGGGCCACATCTCTCCGGGCATCTATGCACGTGCATTCCTGGAAGGTCGTCTGACTGAAGAGCAGATGAACAACTTCCGTCAGGAAGTTCATGGCAAAGGCCTGTCTTCCTATCCGCACCCGAAACTGATGCCGGAATTCTGGCAGTTCCCGACCGTATCCATGGGTCTGGGTCCAATCGGTGCTATCTACCAGGCTAAATTCCTGAAGTATCTGGAACACCGTGGCCTGAAAGATACCTCTAAGCAGACCGTTTATGCCTTCCTGGGCGATGGCGAGATGGATGAGCCAGAATCTAAAGGCGCTATCACCATCGCGACCCGTGAAAAACTGGACAACCTGGTCTTTGTTATCAACTGTAACCTGCAGCGTCTTGACGGCCCGGTCACCGGTAACGGCAAGATAGTTAACGAACTGGAAGGCATCTTCGCAGGTGCTGGCTGGAACGTTATCAAAGTCATGTGGGGCGGTCGTTGGGATGAGCTGCTGCGTAAAGACACAAGCGGTAAACTGATCCAGCTGATGAACGAAACCGTTGACGGCGACTACCAGACCTTCAAATCCAAAGACGGCGCGTATGTTCGTGAGCACTTCTTCGGTAAATACCCGGAAACCGCAGCACTGGTTGCTGACTGGACTGACGAGCAGATTTGGGCGCTGAACCGTGGCGGTCACGATCCGAAGAAAGTTTACGCTGCACTGAAAAAAGCGCAGGAAACCAAAGGCAAAGCAACTGTAATCCTCGCCCATACCATCAAAGGTTACGGCATGGGTGACACCGCCGAAGGTAAAAACATCGCTCACCAGGTTAAGAAAATGAACATGGACGGCGTGCGTTACATCCGCGACCGTTTCAACGTTCCAGTTACCGATGAGCAGGTTGAAAACCTGTCTTACATTACCTTCCCGGAAGGTTCTGAAGAGCATACCTATCTGCACGCTCAGCGTCAGAAACTGCACGGCTACCTGCCGGCTCGTCAGCCTAACTTCACTGAGAAGCTGGAGCTGCCGGCGCTGGAAGACTTCGGTGCGCTGCTGGAAGAGCAGAACAAAGAAATCTCCACCACTATCGCTTTCGTTCGTGCCCTGAACGTGATGCTGAAGAACAAGTCGATCAAAGATCGTCTGGTGCCGATCATCGCCGATGAAGCACGTACTTTCGGTATGGAAGGTCTGTTCCGTCAGATTGGTATCTACAGCCCGAACGGCCAGCAGTACACCCCGCAGGACCGTGAGCAGGTTGCTTACTATAAAGAAGACGAAAAAGGTCAGATCCTGCAGGAAGGTATCAACGAACTGGGTGCTGGTGCATCCTGGCTGGCGGCTGCGACCTCTTACAGCACCAACGATCTGCCGATGATCCCGTTCTACATCTACTACTCCATGTTCGGGTTCCAGCGTATCGGTGACCTGTGCTGGCAGGCGGGTGACCAGCAGGCGCGCGGCTTCCTGATCGGCGGGACTTCTGGTCGTACGACGCTGAACGGTGAGGGTCTGCAGCACGAAGATGGTCACAGCCATATTCAGTCTCTGACTATTCCGAACTGTATCTCTTACGATCCGTCTTACGCGTACGAAGTTGCGGTCATCATGCACGATGGTCTGGAGCGTATGTACGGTGAGAAACAAGAGAACGTTTACTACTACATCACCACGCTGAACGAAAACTACCACATGCCGGCAATGCCGGAAGGTGCTGAGGAAGGTATCCGTAAAGGTATCTACAAACTCGAAACCCTCGAAGGTAAGAAAGGTAAAGTTCAGCTGTTGGGCTCTGGTTCTATCCTGCGTCACGTCCGTGAAGCAGCGCAGATCCTGGCGAACGACTACGGCGTAGGTTCTGACGTGTATAGCGTCACGTCCTTCACTGAACTGGCGCGTGATGGCCAGGATTGTGAGCGCTGGAACATGCTGCATCCGCTGGAAACTCCGCGCGTTCCGTACATCGCTCAGGTGATGAACGACGCACCGGCTGTAGCATCTACTGACTATATGAAACTGTTTGCCGAACAGGTTCGTACTTATGTACCGGCTGATGATTATCGCGTACTGGGTACTGACGGCTTCGGTCGCTCTGACAGCCGTGAAAACCTGCGTCACCACTTCGAAGTTGATGCTTCCTATGTGGTTGTAGCGGCACTGGGCGAACTGGCTAAACGTGGCGAAATCGATAAGAAAGTGGTTGCTGACGCTATCACCAAATTCAATATCGATGCAGATAAAGTTAACCCGCGTCTGGCGTAAGAGGTAAAAGAAACATGGCTATCGAAATCAATGTACCGGACATCGGGGCTGATGAAGTTGAAATCACCGAGATCCTGGTCAAAGTAGGCGACAAAGTTGAAGCTGAACAGTCGCTGATCACCGTAGAAGGCGATAAAGCCTCTATGGAAGTTCCGTCCCCTCATGCGGGTATCGTTAAAGAGATCAAAGTCTCTGTTGGCGACAAAACTGAGACCGGCAAACTGATCATGATTTTCGATTCCGCCGACGGTGCAGCAGCTGCTGCACCTGCTCCGGCAGAAGAGAAGCAAGCAGCCGCTCCGGCAGCTGCACCTGCTGCGGCAGCAGCGAAAGACGTACACGTACCGGACATCGGCGGCGACGAAGTTGAAGTCACCGAGATTATGGTCAAAGTCGGCGACACCGTTGCGGCTGAGCAGTCTCTGATCACCGTAGAAGGCGACAAAGCCTCTATGGAAGTCCCGGCACCGTTCGCGGGTACCGTGAAAGAGATCAAAATCAACACCGGCGACAAAGTGTCTACTGGCTCCCTGATTATGGTCTTCGAAGTCGCTGGTAGCGCGCCAGCCGCGGCACCAGCTCAGGCTGCTGCACCGGCAGCCGCAGCGGCTCCGGCAGCGTCTGGCTCTAAAGAAGTTAACGTACCGGACATCGGTGGTGATGAAGTTGAAGTCACTGAAGTGATGGTCAAAGTGGGCGATAAAATTGCCGCTGAGCAGTCACTGATCACCGTTGAAGGTGACAAAGCGTCGATGGAAGTGCCGGCACCGTTCGCGGGTACCGTGAAAGAAATCAAAATCAGCACCGGCGATAAAGTGAAAACCGGTTCTCTGATTATGGTCTTCGAAGTTGAAGGCGCGGCACCGGCTGCTGCCCCTGCGCAAGCGGCTGCTCCGGCTCAGGCCGCAGCACCTGCACCTGCCGCAGCTCCGGCTCAGGCCGCAAAAGCTGAAGGCAAATCTGACTTCGCAGAAAACGACGCTTACGTCCATGCAACGCCGCTGATTCGTCGCCTGGCGCGCGAATTCGGTGTGAATCTGGCGAAAGTGAAAGGGTCTGGCCGTAAAGGTCGTATCCTGCGCGAAGACGTTCAGGCTTACGTGAAAGACGCGGTTAAACGCGCTGAATCTGCACCGGCAGCTGCGGCTGGCGGCGGTATCCCGGGCATGCTGCCTTGGCCGAAAGTGGACTTCAGCAAGTTTGGTGAAATCGAAGAAGTGGAACTGGGTCGCATCCAGAAAATCTCTGGCGCTAACCTGAGCCGTAACTGGGTGATGATCCCGCACGTTACCCACTTCGATAAAACCGATATCACCGATCTGGAAGCGTTCCGTAAACAGCAGAACGCCGAAGCTGAGAAGCGTAAACTGGATGTGAAATTCACCCCAGTAGTCTTCATCATGAAAGCGGTCGCAGCGGCTCTTGAGCAGATGCCACGCTTCAACAGCTCCCTGTCCGAAGATGGGCAGAAGCTGACGCTGAAGAAATACATCAACATCGGTGTTGCGGTCGATACGCCAAATGGTCTGGTTGTTCCGGTCTTTAAAGATGTGAACAAGAAGAGCATTACCGAGCTGTCTCGTGAACTGACGGTGATCTCTAAGAAAGCGCGTGATGGTAAGCTGACGGCTGGCGAAATGCAGGGCGGTTGCTTCACTATCTCCAGCATCGGCGGCCTGGGGACTACCCACTTCGCACCGATTGTGAACGCGCCTGAAGTGGCTATCCTTGGCGTGTCCAAGTCGGCTATTGAACCGGTGTGGAATGGTAAAGAGTTTACTCCGCGTCTGATGATGCCGATTTCTCTCTCCTTTGACCACCGCGTGATTGACGGTGCTGATGGTGCTCGTTTCATTACCATCATCAACAACACGCTGTCTGACATTCGCCGTCTGGTGATGTAAGCGAAAAAGCCGGCCCGACGGCCGGCTTTTTTCTGGTAATCTCATGAAGTCAGTGAGGTTATTGTGCGAAAGACAAATCGGTTGCCGTTTGTTGTTTCAAAATTGTTAACAATTTTGTAAAATACCGGCGGATAGAACGACCCGGTGGACGACGGGTATAAATTAAGAGGTCATGATGAGCACTGAAATCAAAACTCAAGTCGTGGTACTTGGGGCAGGCCCGGCAGGTTACTCTGCTGCCTTCCGTTGCGCAGATTTAGGTCTGGAGACCGTCATCGTAGAACGTTACAGCACCCTTGGTGGTGTTTGTCTGAACGTCGGCTGTATCCCTTCTAAAGCGCTGTTGCACGTAGCAAAAGTTATCGAAGAAGCGAAAGCACTGGCCGATCACGGTATCGTCTTCGGTGAGCCGAAAACCGATATCGACAAGATTCGTACCTGGAAAGAAAAAGTTATCACTCAACTGACCGGCGGTCTGGCTGGTATGGCTAAAGGCCGTAAAGTGAAAGTGGTAAACGGTCTGGGTAAATTTACTGGGGCTAACACCCTGGAAGTTGAAGGCGAAAACGGTAAAACCGTGATCAACTTCGACAACGCTATCATCGCGGCGGGTTCCCGTCCGATTGAACTGCCATTTATTCCGCACGAAGACCCGCGTGTGTGGGACTCCACCGACGCACTGGAACTGAAAACCGTACCAAAACGCCTGCTGGTTATGGGTGGCGGTATCATCGGTCTGGAAATGGGGACCGTTTACCATGCGCTGGGTTCAGAGATTGACGTGGTTGAAATGTTCGACCAGGTTATCCCTGCTGCCGATAAAGACGTGGTAAAAGTCTTCACCAAACGTATCAGCAAGAAATTCAACCTGATGCTGGAAACCAAAGTGACTGCCGTTGAAGCGAAAGAAGACGGTATTTACGTTTCCATGGAAGGCAAAAAAGCACCTGCTGAAGCACAGCGTTACGATGCCGTACTGGTTGCTATTGGTCGTGTACCGAACGGTAAAAACCTCGATGCAGGCAAAGCGGGCGTTGAAGTTGATGACCGTGGCTTTATCCGCGTGGACAAACAGCTGCGTACCAACGTACCGCACATCTTTGCTATCGGCGATATCGTCGGTCAGCCGATGCTGGCGCACAAAGGTGTTCATGAAGGCCACGTTGCCGCTGAAGTTATCGCTGGTAAGAAACACTACTTCGATCCGAAAGTGATTCCGTCCATTGCCTACACTGAACCAGAAGTTGCCTGGGTCGGTCTGACCGAGAAAGAAGCGAAAGAAAAAGGCATCAGCTACGAAACCGCCACCTTCCCGTGGGCTGCTTCTGGCCGTGCTATCGCTTCTGACTGTGCAGACGGTATGACTAAACTGATTTTCGACAAAGAATCTCACCGTGTTATCGGTGGTGCGATTGTCGGTACCAACGGCGGCGAGCTGCTGGGCGAAATCGGTCTGGCGATCGAAATGGGTTGTGATGCGGAAGACATCGCGCTGACCATCCACGCACACCCGACTCTGCACGAGTCCGTGGGCCTGGCGGCAGAAATCTTTGAAGGTAGCATTACCGACCTGCCGAACCCGAAAGCGAAGAAGAAGTAATCTTCTGACTTTGTAAGAAACGCCTCTTCGGAGGCGTTTTTTTTGCCTGTAACGAGCTGTAATTTCAGATAACCTGCCGGGTAGCACTCGCGCTGACCCGGCCTACGGTTTACTCGGTTTTACTGCGTGACGGGTTGCCAGCTTTTATCCGGGGCGTAGGTGGTCAACGCCTGCGCTTTTTCTTGTGATGCTTCACCAAGATCTGCCTGGTAGACGGTGTCATCGCCGTTAATCATAAAGCTCATCACGCCCGTATGACCGTAGCTGACGGGCCAGGCCACCATCGCAAAGCCGCTGGTTTTGTCGGGAAGGATGCGGAAACGATAACCGTGATAACCCGTGCCAGGCTCTTGCGGGCTGAAGGCCGGTCCCAGAGGGCTTGGCGCTTCGCCTGGTGCAACGGGCCAGTACAGGCCATCCTTTTTCCCTTCCGTGCTGACAACCTTCTGCGCATACTTCTGGTTCATCGCAAAATAGGTCTGCTGAGCATCCACATAGGCGTGTAATGCCTCGATGGCGGCGAGTTCGTTGCGGCCAATTTCGCGAGTCTGGATCTCTTCGGCGGCCTGCTGCATATCAAATTGCCAGCCGGATGTGGTTTTGATCGCCGGGATTGGCAACTGCCAGCCGCTGTCCCCGACAACAAGGTGCGCGGTATTGCCCTCGACGACGGTATTATGATGGACCTTCCAGTCACGCAAGAAGCGATCAACGGCATCAGGATCGACACCTTCTGGCGGCAGAAAATCGCGCCAGTCTTCTCCAAGCAGGTTGTTCATCGCACTTTCATTTTGTTCACCTATCGCGCTGGCCAGTGCGTCGGTTGCCTGGTCTGGTGTACTGAAAGATTGCTGTGCCATCGCGGTGGCCGAAACCATGAACAACACCATTCCACTGAGTAATTTCATTTTCATGTCGGTTCCCTTAACGATGACGGAGTTCACGGTGTTCAGCGCGCCCGCCGGATGCCTGGCGCGATGGTTGGTTGCGGGATATTTCCCTGCTCTGAGCGCCTCGCTGCTGCTGTGCTTGCCAGCTGCCTGAGCGACTATCGTTACCGCTCAGCGCATTGGCGCGCGGCTGACTGGTGCGCTGTTGAGTATTTCGCTGTTGCACGTTGCGTTGCTGTGCAGGTTGCGAAACCCGTTTCTCCTGTCTCTGCGCGGTCGTCTGGCGAGTCTCTCGTTGTTGCGTGCTTGTCCGCTTCGCGGTTTGTGGTTTTGTGTCATAGCCACGGTAGTTGTTGCGCTGAGAAATCTGCTTCAACTGTTGATTTGATGCCTGGCGCTGAGCATCTTTCGTTCCCGGACGCGCGGTCTGAGAAAGCGTTTTACCCGTCGATTTCTCCATCTGACTCATGGCTGCCTGACGCTGGCTATCGCGGTTGACCGCTCTTTGCGGGTTTTGCTGGGTCGCACTGAGCCCGGTTGCCGTGTTTGTGGCGTGGAAGCGGTTATTGAGCTGGTTATTTGCATAGGGCACACCCTCACGATAGGCCGGGTTATGCTGCCAGGTACGGTTGGCGTCAGTCAGCCGTTGACCACTGATTTTATTGAAGTTATCAACGTTGATATTGATGTTGTTATCGCCGTTGCGGTTATAACCGCCATGATTATCCCAGTCATCATTATTATGGTGGTGGTCCCAGTCGTCGTCGTCATCCCAGTCGATGTTGCTGAAGATGGCATAGGTTGTCGCTACCCCCAGACTGAAGCCTAAACCGTTAACGAAGCTGCTGCCAAATTGCTCACCGGGCGATGGCGGCAGATAGGTGGGAGGATAGGCGGTATTTGGCCAGGTGCCGTACACCGTATTCGGGTTATAGGTCGGAACGTAAACCACCTGTGGATCGGCAGATTCAATTTTAATAACCGTTGGAGCCGGTGGGGCCGTCGATTGAACTGTTACACCTTCTTGAGTTTGGGTACGAGGTGGGGGCACATTTTTCACACTAGTTGTGACCGTCTGCTGTGGTGTGGATTGTAATGCCCCGGTTTGCTGCGCCAGTGCGCGCAGGCGTTGAACCGAATCCATCACGTCCTGTGGTTGCGCGAGGAAAGCATCCCCCAGGCTTTGTACCCACGGAGGATTTTCACCTAACAGTGACATCAACTGAGGAAACGCGACCAGTGATTTTACGCTAGGGTCCCAGGGCTGCCCGGCAACGGCCTGAATAGCGGCGTCACCCTGCATTTTAGGATTGTCTTTAGACCACTGCGCGGCCTGGATAACGTTGGCCGGATAGGTCGCCGCCATCAAAATTTGCGACAGCAATGCATCCGGGTACAGCGCGACTGGCGCAACCCACTGATCGATTTGTGCGGCAGTGTATGTTGGTGCGACAGCAGGCGCGGATTGCACGGCAGGTGCAGCTACGGGCGCTGGAGCAGGTGCTGAAGGTTGTTGTGCGACAGGGGCCGGTGCAACGGGTTCCGTTGTGCGGCTTTTGACGAACATCACGCCAGAGGCGGCAAACAGCCCGGCACTGCACAGAAGGACGAGCAGATGTGGCTTAAAGGGCAACTTCATAAAATGACTCCAACGAGACAAGCGCTGTGCCGTAAGGCGTTTCTGTTGCCGCGAGTATTATTCACCCGTGTTTTACAGTTTTGACTTTTATTGGGTAACCGCCCGGTATGTCCGGAAAAAGAGTGTGAACATTTATTACACAATTATATCTGATGCCTGAAAACGCGTTGAAATATTCTGATGCGGCCGTTTTAAATCAATCGCTTTAAGAGAGTGGGAGGGGACACAAATTTGCCTCGCCTCCTTGCTATACCATTCTTAACGATTCAGCCAATTTTTTATGTTGCTTTTTTGTAAACGGATTAACACTTAGTGAAAATCCTGTTATTGTGCCTTATGCGGTACCGGGCATTTACCCTACAAACTGCTGTCTCACAGGAGCGTGAAGAGAATCGCCTACCGCATATGACAATGAGAGCGAGGAGATACCGTCGTGCTAGAAGAATACCGTAAGCACGTAGCTGAGCGTGCCGCCTTAGGGATTGTGCCAAAACCGTTAGACGCAACCCAAATGGCCGCACTTGTCGAGCTGCTGAAGACCCCGCCTGTGGGCGAAGAAGAATTCCTGTTAGACCTGTTGAACAACCGCGTTCCTCCTGGCGTAGATGAAGCCGCTTATGTTAAAGCGGGTTTTCTTGCTGCCGTCGCGAAAGGCGACACTATGTCCCCGCTGGTGACACCAGAGAAAGCCATTGAACTGCTGGGCACCATGCAAGGCGGATACAACATTCATCCGCTGATTGACGCGCTGGACGATGCGAAACTGGCGCCGATTGCCGCTAAAGCACTGTCCCATACGCTGCTGATGTTCGATAACTTCTATGACGTAGAAGAAAAAGCCAAAGCGGGCAACGCCTACGCGAAGCAGGTAATGCAGTCCTGGGCCGATGCCGAATGGTTCCTGAACCGTCCAGCACTCGCTGAGAAAATGACCGTTACCGTGTTCAAAGTGACCGGCGAAACCAATACCGACGACCTGTCTCCGGCTCCGGATGCATGGTCGCGTCCGGATATCCCGCTGCACGCGCTGGCGATGTTGAAAAACGCCCGCGAAGGCATTGAGCCGGATCAACCGGGTGCCGTTGGTCCGATCAAACAGATTGAAGAACTGCAGAAGAAAGGCTACCCACTGGCCTACGTTGGCGACGTTGTCGGCACCGGTTCTTCACGTAAATCTGCGACCAACTCCGTACTGTGGTTCATGGGCGATGACATCCCGAACGTGCCGAACAAGCGCGGCGGTGGTCTGTGCCTCGGTGGTAAAATTGCGCCAATCTTCTTCAACACCATGGAAGATGCAGGCGCGCTGCCGATTGAAGTGGACGTAAACAACCTGAACATGGGCGACGTGATTGACGTTTACCCACTCAAAGGTGAAGTGCGTAACCATGAAACCAATGAACTGCTGGCGACCTTTGAGCTGAAAACCGATGTGCTGATTGACGAGGTACGCGCCGGTGGCCGTATTCCGCTGATCATCGGTCGCGGCCTGACCACCAAAGCGCGTGAAGCGCTGGGTCTGCCGCACAGCGACGTATTCCGTCAGGCGAAAGACGTGGCGGAAAGCAACCGCGGCTACTCGCTGGCACAGAAAATGGTCGGGCGTGCCTGCGGTGTTACCGGTATTCGTCCGGGTGCTTACTGCGAACCGAAAATGACCTCTGTAGGTTCTCAGGACACCACCGGTCCAATGACCCGTGATGAACTGAAAGACCTGGCGTGCCTGGGCTTCTCCGCAGACCTGGTGATGCAGTCGTTCTGTCATACCGCCGCCTATCCGAAGCCGGTTGACGTGACCACGCACCACACGCTGCCTGACTTCATCATGAACCGTGGCGGCGTCTCGCTGCGTCCGGGCGATGGTGTTATTCACTCGTGGCTGAACCGCATGCTGCTGCCGGATACCGTCGGTACCGGTGGTGACTCGCATACCCGTTTCCCGATCGGTATTTCCTTCCCGGCGGGTTCTGGTCTGGTAGCGTTTGCCGCTGCAACTGGCGTGATGCCACTGGATATGCCGGAGTCAGTGCTGGTGCGCTTCAAAGGCAAAATGCAGCCGGGTATCACCCTGCGCGATCTGGTCCACGCGATCCCGCTGTACGCGATCAAGCAGGGCCTGCTGACCGTTGAGAAGAAAGGTAAGAAAAACATCTTCTCCGGCCGCATCCTGGAAATCGAAGGCCTGCCGGATCTGAAAGTCGAGCAGGCATTTGAACTGACCGATGCGTCCGCTGAGCGTTCTGCTGCTGGCTGTACCATTAAGCTGAACAAAGAGCCGATCGTTGAGTACCTGACATCTAACATCGTCCTGCTGAAGTGGATGATCGCCGAAGGTTACGGTGACCGCCGTACGCTGGAACGTCGTATCCAGGGCATGGAAAAATGGCTGGCGGATCCACAGCTGCTGGAAGCCGACGCTGACGCAGACTATGCGGCAGTGATCGACATCGATCTGGCGGATATCAAAGAGCCAATCCTGTGTGCGCCGAACGATCCTGACGACGCGCGTCTGCTGTCTGACGTGCAGGGTGAGAAGATCGACGAAGTGTTCATCGGTTCCTGCATGACCAACATTGGTCACTTCCGTGCCGCAGGTAAGCTGCTGGATGCGCATAAAGGCCAGCTGCCGACCCGTCTGTGGGTGGCACCGCCAACCCGTATGGATGCCGCACAGCTGACCGAAGAGGGCTATTACAGCGTCTTTGGTAAGAGCGGGGCGCGTATTGAGATCCCGGGCTGTTCACTGTGCATGGGTAACCAGGCGCGTGTGGCCGACGGTGCGACCGTGGTGTCAACGTCAACGCGTAACTTCCCGAACCGTTTAGGTACCGGCGCGAACGTTTATCTGGCTTCTGCGGAACTGGCGGCCGTGGCGGCGCTGATTGGTAAGCTGCCAACGGCGGAAGAGTATCAGACCTATGTTGCCCAGGTGGATAAAACCGCCGTGGATACCTACCGTTATCTGAACTTTGACCAGCTCTCTCAGTACACCGAGAAAGCGGACAGCGTGATTTTCCAGACGGCGGTATAATTCGCTAGCGGATTTTGCACAAAAACGCATCAATGCCCGGAGAGGTCAGCTTCTTCGGGCATTTTTATTTCTATTCCTTATACCCGTTACGCTTTTTTTCTGCCGCGCTGCTGCGATAATTACAGCAAGGTGCAGTGCGGTATTGGCGCACTGCCGGGAGCAGAGGAACACATTATGGATTACGAATTTCTGCGCGATATTACCGGAGTGGTAAAAGTGCGAATGTCCATGGGCCACGAAGTGGTAGGGCACTGGTTTAATGAAGAAGTGAAAGAGAACCTGGCCTTACTGGATGAAGTGGAACAGGCAGCGCGTGCGGTAAAAGGCAGTGAGCGTTCCTGGCAGCGGGCAGGGCATGAGTACACGCTCTGGCTGGATGGCGAAGAAGTCATGGTGCGTGCCAATCAACTGGAGTTTACGGGCGACGAAATGGAAGAAGGGATGAACTACTACGACGAAGAGAGTTTGTCTCTGTGCGGCGTCGAAGATTTCCTGCAGGTGGTGGCGGCATACCGCGAGTTTGTTCAGCAGAAATAATGACTGCCTCCCTGTCGGGAGGCGGTTTTCATTTAGTGGGCAAAAGTGAGATGAAACAATCTGGCGGTCAGTTTCTCCGGTAGTGAAATCATTAATTCATGTTTGTTGATCGTTGGCTGACAGAGCACTTTGGCGAAGTGCGGGTAAACGCAACTTGCCTGCGTGACGCCACCGAGTGGTAGCGTGATTGAACTCTGCTCACTTTCCATACGCCAGACCGCCAGCCAGGCTTCATTTTCGTTACGCAGACCAAATGCCAGCCACGGTGACGCGAAAGAGGGAATGCCAAGAGGCCAGAACGGCTCGAGGTGAGGGATCTGCTGGCGAAACGATTTATACAGTGCGATCCCTTCCTGAACCAGTTCGAAACGCTCTTCGCTCAGTTCCGCCAGATGCCCGCTTTGATGAACCCGCAGCAGCAGGCTATTCACCATGTTCATCACCACTTCTTCACGGTCGCCTTCACGTAAGGGATAAGACCAAATGGCGGCCTGTTCAGGCGTTACCGCCGAGGCCGCAGCGGCGGCAATCGAGGCCATTAAGCGATAGTCGGTCTGATCGGTAACGGATTGAATGCTGTGCTGCTGCAAAAGCGCATAGTCCATGCGCAAGCCGCCACTGCCGCAGTTTTCAATCACCAGTTGCGGGTAGCGAGCCATGATGTTTTTCAGCCAGCTAAGATAAGCCCTATTGTGCTGTAGCAATCCGTCGCCGGGGCTGTCGGCTGCGTACTCTGTCCCGATACCCGCATTAATGTTGTAATCCATTTTGATATAGCTGATGCCATATTCCTCGACCAGACGGGAAATAACCCGATCGGCATGCTCCAGCACTAAAGGATGGCGAAAATCCAGCTGATAGCGCTGATGGTCAATAACCCGTTTGCCGTGGCGCAGGAAAAAACACGCATCAGGTAAGGATTGCGCCAGCGGGCAGGCAATCCCCATCACTTCCAGTTCCAGCCACAACCCCGATTTCATGCCTTTGGCGGTAATATAATCGAGCGGTTCACGGATCCCTCCGGGAAAGCGTGTTGGTGCGGGAAGCCATTCGCCGACCCCGTCCCACCATTCACCATCAGAGTACCAGCCGCAGTCGATACAAAAGTACTCACATCCCGCATTTGCGGCGGCGTCAATGAGTGGCAGCAGCTTCGCGGTGGTTGGATCGCCGGAAAGACAGTTCATATAGTCATTGAATATCACCGGGAGCCACTGGTTATCCGCCGACGGGCGTAGTATTTTTCGTCGATAACGGGTAATTTCCCGTAGCGCTTCTTGCAACCCTCCCTGAACCAGCGCAACGGCGACCGGTACGGAAGTAAAGGTTTCTCCCGGAGCGAGATTTTTCCACCAATGACTTTCATTCTCGGTGGGGCCGCTGACTTGCAAATAGAGATGGTCGCGGAAATCGCCAATTTCCCACTGCCATGAGCCGCTGTGTTCAATCTGCCATAGTAGCGTGGTGCCAGCTGCGGTATCCTCAAAAGCGGCGCAGGGCAAATAGCCAATGCTGGACCAGGTTCCGGTACTCTCAACCGAGAGACGATCGAGTGAAAAATGGTTCACTTTATCCAGTCCGAGGTCCGGCAGTGAGCGACTCTTCCACTGTGCCTCGCCGTACCAGTTATTATGCGGCAAGTGCAGAAGTGCTGTTTTTTCCCATTGCTGGCTATTGATGGCAAACAGCGTTAAGGAGCTGACATATTCCAGTCCGAGGTGCTCAGGGGAATCATTGCGTACCTCGCACCAGACTCGCACCGTACGCGTGTCGCGAAAATGCTGAAGGTGCCAGCTTACGGCTATCGCATCACCGTTAAGGCTGATTTCAAGCTTCTTTCCCCGCTCATTTTCGCTAAAACAATGGGACTGGTAGCGTAACGATGAACCCGGCTCGCTGCCGGTATGTTTGCGGGCATGGTGATCGTTTTGGTTGTAGCCGCTGGCATGTACCTGTACCAGCGGAAACTCCCCGTGCACCGCGCAATCTCTGGTTGTTGAAAACCGGCTAATATAAATTTGCTGTTTTTCATTAAGCGAAAAAGAAATATACAAATTATCTTCAGTAAATTCTATAAAACTCATGTCCGATACTCCATTTTATCATCGGCCAATGTTGCGTAATTTTTTTCCTGCCATTAGATTCTGTTCAATTTTTTCTAGTGAAATGTTTTTTGTTTCAGGAACAAAGAAATAAATAATGATAATGGCAGTAAGGTTTAATAAGGCATATAGATAGAACGTGTGGGCGCTACCTAATGTATTGAGTAGCGACAGGAAGGTTGCACTGACAATCATCCCGGCGATATGGCAGGTAAATGTGGAACAGGTAATGCCAAATTCACGCCCTTTTAATGGCTGAATTTCGGAGCATAATAACCAGATTAGCGGGCCTGCTGACATAGAAAAACCGACGATAAACAGTAGCAGCATCGCCACGGTGACGCCTTTCTCCATCACCGATAACGCATCACCACCCAGTAGTGAGCCTACCACGCTCATCGCAATGCCCATGGTGATAAAACCAACATACAGCATAGGCTTACGTCCCCAACGGTCGACAAAACCGACGGCGATAAAGGTCGCCACCGTCATCACCAGGCCAACGATTACCGTTCCCCACATTTGGTCTGCTGTAGAACTAAAGCCAATTTCGTGGAAGATACGCGGCGCGTAGTACATCATCACATTGACGCCGGAGAACTGTTGCATGACTTGCAGGACGATCCCTAATCCGACACTACGGCGAAAGTGTTTATTTTCTTTAAATAAATGCCAGCCGTGTTGTTTAACTTTAAGCTGTTCTTTAATTTCCTGCAGCTCGCTTTCAACCTCTTCGCGGCTGTTGCGCAGGCGCAGCAATACGGCTCTGGCATCCTCTTCTCTGCCATGCATCATCAGCCAGCGTGGGCTACGAGGCAGGAACAAAGCGCCAAACAGGAAAACCAGTGATGGGATAGCCACAACCAGCAGCATTCCACGCCAGTTGCCGCTGTAGCTGAAGGCGGTATTGGTCAGAAAGACGATTAAAATTCCGAGAGCAATCATTAACTGATAAGCGGAAATCATCGCACCGCGGATATTTTTTGGCGTGATTTCAGAAAGATAAAGCGGCGTTGCGTAAGAGGCGACGCCGAGGCCAACACCGAGAATTAAGCGACCGGCGATCAACATATCCGCGCTGACGGCACAGGTACAGATAATGGCACCGATACAGAATGAGCCAGCGGCAATGAGCAGGGCATATTTACGCCCTAATCGATACGCCAGAAAGCCGCTGCACAGGGTTGCAGCTGCGGCACCGACCATCATTGAGCTGACGATCCATTCTTGTTGGTTATCAAGTAGATGATATTCTTTGGCGATAAGCGGGAGTGCGCCGGAGATGACGCCAATATCCAGGCCGAATAACAAACCGGCGAGAGCCGCTAACAGACAAATCCAAATCACCTGTGGCCGTGTTTTATTGACGGATGCCGCAACAGGAAGCGGGCTATCTAATTGCATAGGGATTACCTTTGTTAGTTTTGTTTGTAGGTGTCTTAAAAAAATACTTAATCGATTTCGTATTATTTTATGCTAGATCTGAAAAATAACGATAGCAATGGCTTTTCCTACGTAATTGTGATCTCTTCAACATAATCATGTTGTGTTAAAATGATTTTTTATTGTCATCGGGAAATTAATGGTTTAGATTGCAGAAATATCCTTGTCTGAAGCAATTTAGTCCATGCGGAAAAATGAATATTAAAGAACTTGCTGAGTTTCTGAATCTTTCTACGGCGACGGTCTCGAAGGCGTTGAATAACAAAAGCGATATCAGTAACCATACGCGGAAAAAAGTGCTGGAGGCGGCGGAAAAACTGGGCTATCGGCCGAATGCTTCCGCCCGGCATCTGCGCAGCGGTAAGGTGGGGGCCGTGGCGCTGCTGCTGCCTGCCGCAGACGGCGGCAACGTTCATACCGCATCATTTTTTATGCGTATTGCCAGAGGGCTACAGTCCAGCTTGAAAGCCAGCGGTATCGATCCTGTCATCCACATCACCACAGATCGGCAGGGGGAGCAGCAACTGTTGCAAAAAATCATTGAGCAAAACCGTGCGGATGCGGTCATCCTGACGGATACGCGTATTGATGATGAGCGGATTTTATTGCTGAACGATCGACGGTTTCCTTTCGTCACGATGGGACAAAGTCGGGTGCTGAAAGGGCATTTTAACTGGGTCGATTTCCACCATGAAGAGATGGGGCGGCAGTGCGTGCGTTTTGCGCTGCGTCAGGGGGCAAAGCGTATTGCTGTTGCGACGCTAGGTGCTGACAGCATGCATGGGCTGCAGTTTCTTGACGGCTGTCTGGAGGAAATGCGTGAAAGTGGACAAACGCCGAACGACGGGCTGATTTTCTTTGGTGCCGTTGCTGAGTCATCTGGTGAGGAGGCCATGCAGAAGTTTATGCAGCAAAATGCAAAGCCTGACTTTATTATTTTTATTAACGACTTTCTGCTGATGGGCGCCTGCCATTATCTGGCTGGATTGCCTGATTGCGGTCTGGATGAAAAGTCGATGCTGTGCGCCACGGCGAGCAGCGACTTTTCGTCACGGGTGATGTCGTCCGCCTGCCTGTTTACCGTCGATCACGAAGAGGTCGGGCGACAGTTGGGCGAAGCGGTACTACGGGTGACACAGGGGGATAACGCGGTGAAGTCGGTTTTGCTGACGCTGCCGGTCAACGCCATCCGGCATCACATTATTTAACGTAGGCCAACAGGCTCAGGGAGTCACGCGCCAGCGCTTTGCACTTTTTGGCAACCGGGATCCCGATACCGCTTAAATCGCGATAGCTGTCTTCACCGAGTGATTTCATGTCGAAGGTGTCGTAATTACTGAGGTCCCACTGGTTCTGCTGGGCAAAAAAGACCAGTGCGCGACGGATCTGCCCATTGGGCAAATTCTGGTATCCACAGTCATTTTTCAGAAAGACAAACACTGCCGTTAAATCGGCCATATCTTCGGCTTCGGACTCGCTGAGCGCGTAGCTGTTTGCGCATACGGCCATCAGGCTGCCGAACAAAATTGTTCTGAAAAACGTCTTCATTGCTTCTACCACTGCATCACGGAATTTAAACGTTAGCACACTGCGAGCGAAGCGACGACCTTTATTATCAGCGGTTCACTTGACCTTCCCGTAAGGGGAAGGCTTATGCTTAAAAGATAGCCTGCTTAAGCTGCTGAATATAAGGAAGTGATTATGCAACGTCGTGACTTTTTAAAGTACTCCGTGGCGCTGGGCGTCGCGTCAGCGTTACCTCTCTGGAGCCGTTCGGTTTTCGCTGCTGAGCGTCCTGCGTTACCTATCCCTGACCTGTTAACGACAGATGCTGCCGATCGTATACAGTTGATCGTTCAAGCCGGGCAGTCGACCTTTGCCGGTAAAACCGCGACCACCTGGGGATATAACGGTAATTTACTGGGACCGGCGCTGAAACTGCAGAAAGGTAAAGCGGTCACCGTTGATATCCATAATCAGCTGGCCGAAGAGACGACGCTGCACTGGCACGGCCTGGAAATTCCCGGTGACGTCGATGGCGGACCGCAAGGGGTTATTCAGGCGGGCGGGAAACGTTCTGTGACCTTCACGCCCGAACAACGGGCAGCGACCTGCTGGTTCCACCCACATCAGCACGGCAAAACCGGTCGTCAGGTGGCGATGGGGCTGGCCGGACTGGTGCTGATTGAAGATGAGGACATCCACAAACTGCTGTTGCCGAAACAGTGGGGCATTGATGATGTTCCGGTGATTATTCAGGACAAACAGTTCTCCGCAGACGGACAAATTAACTATCAGCTGGATATGATGACCGCCGCCGTCGGGTGGTTTGGCGATACGCTGCTGACTAACGGGGCGATGTATCCGCAGCATGCCGCGCCGCGCGGTTGGCTGCGTCTGCGTTTGCTGAATGGCTGTAACGCCCGCTCACTTAACGTGGCGGCCAGCGACAACCGTCCACTTTACGTCATTGCCAGCGACGGCGGACTGTTGGCAGAGCCGGTGAAAGTCTCCGAGCTGCCCATGCTGATGGGCGAACGGTTTGAAGTGCTGGTGGATATCAGCGATGGCAAAGCTTTTGATCTGGTCACGCTGCCGGTGAGTCAGATGGGGATGGCGATTGCACCCTTTGATAAGCCGCATCCGGTGATGCGCATCCAGCCATTGCGTATCACCGCTTCCGGTACGCTGCCGGACACGTTGACCACCCTGCCAGCCTTGCCTTCACTGGAAGGACTGACGGTGCGCAGGCTGCAGCTGTCTATGGACCCGATGCTCGACATGATGGGCATGCAGATGCTGATGCAGAAATATGGCGACCAGGCCATGGCAGGCATGGGGCATGGGCAGATGATGGGGCATATGAATAATGGCGAGATGGGCCACGGTAAAATGAATCATGGCAACATGAATCACGGTAATATGAATCACGGCAATATGGGCAGCATGGACCACGGCGGGACGTTCGATTTCCATAATGCCAACCGCATTAATGGCCAGGCATTTGATATGAATAAACCGATGTTTGCCGCGACGAAAGGTCAGCACGAACGCTGGGTGATTTCCGGGCAGGGCGACATGATGCTGCATCCGTTCCATATTCACGGCACCCAATTCCGCATTCTGTCTGAGAACGGTAAAGCACCGGCCGCGCATCGTGCGGGCTGGAAGGATACTGTTCGTGTTGAAGGCGGCGTCAGCGAAGTGTTAGTGAAGTTTGATCACGATGCACCGAAAGAGCATGCCTATATGGCGCACTGCCATCTGTTAGAGCATGAAGACACCGGCATGATGCTCGGCTTTACCGTGTAACAAAATGACCGGATGGCATTTTTGCCATCCGGTAAAACAGGATGTTCTTAAAATGGGCATTTACCGTTCCATTCATTAGCGCGGCGGATATACTGATATGATTAATAATAAATCATGAGGTTAGAATGGATCTTTTCCGCAAGGTACTCACCGCATCTTTTGTCATGATGGTGGCGATTTCAGCGCATGCCGAAATGAAAATGCAACGCCAGAATATCCCGCAGCTCAATTTGAGTATCGAAATTCCGCAAACGCTGACGCCAATGTCCGACGAAATGGCGAAAATTAAATACCCTTCGGAAAATCGTCCGCAGGTTATTTATGGCGACGAGCGTGGCAAGGCCTCTTTAGGGATGACCGCCGGGCGCAGCGCGTTGCCCGCATCACAGTTGGATCAAGCGAAAGATGCGATGCTAAAAATGCTGACTAACTTCAAACCGCAGGCGGAAGCCGTGACCGTGGATGGGCATAAAGCCTGGCTAATTACCTTCCGCTCCCAGGCGCCGGATACCGAAATCCTGAATATGATGCTGGTAACGTCGGAAAAAGATAAAGCCGTGCAGGTCGCTTTTAATATGACCAAAGATTTGGTTGAACAATATCAGGATGTGGCGAAAGCATCGTTAATGTCGCTTAAATTTGATAAGTGATTGTTGTCAAAAATCTGAGAGCAATAAAATACCCGCAGTAAATAGCGGGTATTTTTATTGAGTCTTGCCCAGGGCGGCCAGGGAAGACCCATGTTCTCTGTTCTGATGTGGGGTAAAGATACCGTCATAGGACAACAGATGCCGCGAATAAAGGCTTTTACTGGTATACTTCGTACCTTGCGCTTAGATGCTGTCTTATTAAGAGTGAGCATTGAGTGATTTGTTTTTAAATCATATGGTTAGAGATATGAAACATACTGTAGAAGTCATGATCCCGGAAGCGGAGATCAAAGCGCGCATTGCTGAACTCGGGCGTCAGATTAACGAACGTTACAAGGACAGCGGCAGTGACATGGTGCTGGTTGGTCTGTTACGCGGCTCATTTATGTTTATGGCAGACCTGTGCCGTGAAGTGCATGTCTCCCACGAAGTCGACTTCATGACCGCCTCAAGCTACGGCAGCGGCATGTCGACTACCCGTGATGTTAAAATCCTCAAAGACCTGGATGAAGACATTCGTGGTAAAGATGTACTGATTGTCGAAGATATCATCGACTCCGGTAACACGCTGTCAAAAGTGCGTGAAATCCTCAGCCTGCGCGAGCCGAAATCTCTGGCTATTTGTACGCTGCTGGACAAACCCTCCCGTCGTGAAGTGAATGTTCCAGTCGAATTTATCGGCTTTTCCATTCCGGATGAGTTTGTTGTCGGTTATGGCATTGACTACGCCCAGCGTTATCGCCATCTGCCGTATGTTGGCAAAGTGGTACTGCTGGACGAGTAAAACTGCGAACGTGCCTGATGGTGAGCGTTTTGTAGGCCGGGTAAGGCGTAGCCGCCCCCCGGCAATGTTGCGTTACTTATGGTTACTGTGCTTTTGGCTGAGGTTCGACAGCCCCTGTCGGTAGCGCTGTTCCAGGGATTCACGGCTGGTGGCGGTCACGTCCAGATCGCGAAGTAGGCCATCATGAATACCGTAGGCCCATCCGTGAATAGTGACCTTCTGACCACGCTTCCAGGCTGAACGCATGATGGTGGAGTGGCCCAGGTTGTAGACCTGCTCCATGACATTCAGCTCGCACAGTGTATCAATACGACGCTCCGGCGGCATTTCCCCGAGCAGTGAGCTGTGTTTAAACCAGATATCGCGGATATGCAGCAACCAGTTATCAATCAGTCCCAATTCTGTATTTTCAATGGCGGCCTGTACGCCACCGCAACCGTAGTGCCCACAAATAATAATGTGTTCCACTTCCAGCACATCAACCGCATACTGAACCACTGAGAGGCAGTTCAGATCGGTATGAATTACCAGATTGGCAACATTACGGTGAACAAATAATTCGCCCGGTTCAAGACCGGTTAAACGTTCCGCGGGAACGCGGCTATCGGAGCATCCAATCCATAGAAAGCGCGGATTCTGCGCATGCGTCAGCGTTTCAAAAAATCCGGGGTCCTCTTCTATCAGCATCTTTGACCATAGTGCATTGTTGCTGATAAGTGTATCTATGTCTTTCATGGAGGCTGTAACCCAGTAAATTGCGTTGCGCTAATATAGGGTAACTCCTGATTTATTAAAACCAAATATCAAGTATTAGAATGTAAGGTAAGTAAAAAACCATGACCATTGCTCTGGAACTTCAACAACTTAAAAAGACTTATCCCGGTGGCGTTCAGGCGCTACGCGGCATAGATTTGCAAGTCGAAGCGGGTGATTTTTATGCGCTTTTAGGTCCTAACGGCGCAGGAAAGTCCACCACCATCGGGATTATCAGCTCGCTGGTGAACAAATCCTCAGGGCGGGTGAGCGTCTTTGGCTACGATCTTGAAAAAGATACGGTTAACGCTAAACGCCAGCTTGGGCTCGTGCCGCAGGAGTTTAACTTTAACCCGTTTGAAACCGTGCAGCAGATCGTGGTGAACCAGGCGGGCTATTACGGCGTTGAGTATAAAGAGGCGGTAAAACGCAGCGAAATTTATCTAAAACAGCTCGATCTGTGGGAAAAACGTAACGAACGGGCGCGTATGTTGTCCGGCGGTATGAAGCGACGTTTGATGATCGCCCGTGCCTTGATGCATGAGCCGAAGCTACTGATCCTCGATGAACCGACGGCGGGCGTTGATATCGAACTGCGTCGTTCAATGTGGGGATTTTTAAAAGATTTAAACGACAAAGGCACGACGATTATTCTGACCACCCACTACCTCGAAGAGGCGGAAATGCTGTGCCGTAATATCGGTATTATTCAGCATGGTGAGCTGGTGGAGAATACGTCGATGAAAAACCTGCTTTCCAAACTGAAATCCGAGACCTTTATTCTCGATTTAGCAGCGAAAAGCCCGTTGCCCAAACTGGAGGGCTATCAATACCGTCTGGTTGATACTTCCACGCTGGAAGTCGAAGTGCTGAGAGAGCAGGGGGTAAACAGCGTGTTTTCCCAGCTGAGCGCCCAGGGCGTTCAGGTATTGAGTATGCGTAACAAGGCGAACCGACTGGAGGAACTGTTTGTTTCTCTGGTGCATGACAAACAAGGAGATCGCACATGATGCAGCTTTACTGGGTCGCACTGAAAAGCATCTGGGCGAAAGAGATCCACCGTTTTATGCGGATCTGGATCCAGACGCTGGTCCCACCGGTCATTACCATGACGCTGTATTTTATTATCTTCGGTAATTTGATTGGCTCACGCATCGGCGAAATGCACGGCTTTAGCTATATGCAGTTCATCGTACCGGGGCTGATTATGATGGCGGTCATTACCAATTCGTACGCCAACGTCGCGTCGTCATTTTTCAGCGCCAAGTTTCAACGCAACATTGAAGAACTGCTGGTCGCGCCGGTACCGACGCACGTCATTATTACCGGTTTTGTCGGTGGTGGCGTGGCGCGCGGGCTGTGCGTAGGTATTCTGGTGACCGCTATCTCCCTGTTCTTTGTGCCGTTTCAGGTACATTCGTGGGTCTTTGTGGCGCTTACGCTCGTCCTGACGGCGGTCCTGTTCTCGCTGGCCGGATTGCTGAATGCGGTTTTTGCCAAAACCTTTGACGATATCAGTCTGATCCCGACCTTTGTGCTGACACCGCTGACCTACCTGGGCGGCGTGTTCTACTCGCTAACGCTGCTGCCGCCGTTCTGGCAGGGACTGTCGCACCTGAACCCGATTGTCTACATGATCAGTGGTTTCCGCTACGGTTTCCTCGGCATTCATGATGTACCGCTGGTCACGACCTTTGGCGTGCTGGTGGTGTTTATTGCCGCCTTTTATTTACTCTGCTGGTATCTGATTCAACGCGGACGTGGGTTACGTAGCTGATTCTTTCTTCCTCTCCCGGACCGGGAGAGGAAGACTTTTGATGTTTATCACCGTTATGTATTTATCACCCTGATAAACTACTTGTCTGCTAAGGAGGTAGGCAATGTTAGGTTGGGTGATTACCTGTCATGACGATACGGCACAGGATATGCTGCATCGTCTGGAAAAAAAGTTCGGCTCGCAGGCGCAATGCCGGGCGGTAGGGTTTTGGCGTGGACTGAGTTCAAATATGTTAAGTCGGATGATGTGCGATGCCCTGCATGACACAGATTCTGGCGAGGGTGTGATATTCCTGACGGATATTCCAGGTGCTGCGCCTTATCGCGCGGCGGCATTGATGAGCCATAAACATTCCCAGTGTGAAGTGATCTCAGGCGTGACGTATCCATTGCTTGAGCGAATGCTTTTGTCGCGAGAATCGATGAGCAGCGCGGCGTTTCGCAATCAAATTGTTTCCCTCGGCGGTCCTGATGTCACCAGCCTGTGGCATCAGCAACAGAAAAATCCCCCCTTTGTGTTGAAGCATGATTTGTATGAGTATTAAGCATTGGTATTGATGATGCTTTTGCTACAATAACCGAGGTTTTTCGCCTCGGTTATCCCATATGGTTATGCGTGCTCTGCTTATTCTGATGTTCCTGTTTTCTGGTTTTGCGGTTGCGGCGTTGCCTGCGCGCTATATGCAAACCACTGAAGATGCTGCTGTCTGGGCGCAGGTTGGCAATAAAATGGTGACGGTAGGGAATATTCGTGCGGGCCAGATCCTCTCGGTCATTCCCGGTGGCGAAGACTATTACGCGTTTACCTTTGGCTTCGGTAAGGGATTTATCGATAAAGGCCATCTGGAGCGCGTTCAGGGGCGACAGAAGGTCGAAGATGGATTGGGCGATCTCAATAAGCCCCTGAGCAATCAGAACCTGATCACCTGGAAAGATACGCCGGTTTATAACGCCCCCGACGCCGGGAGTGCGCCGTTTGGCGTGCTGGCGGACAATCTGCGCTATCCCATAATAAACAAGCTGAAAGACAGGCTGAACCAGACGTGGTTTCAAATCCGTATCGGCGACCGGCTGGCTTATATCAGCGCCTTAGATGCTCAGACCGATAATGGGATCCCGGTGCTGACTTACCATCACATTCTGCGTGATGAAGAGAACACCCGTTTTCGCCATACCTCGACGACCACTTCCGTACGTGCTTTCAGCAACCAGATGACCTGGCTGCGTGATATGGGCTACACCACGCTGACGATGTACCAGTTAGAAGACTACGTGCGTAACCGCGCTAATCTGCCCGCGCGCGCGGTGGTGGTAACCTTTGACGATGGCCTGAAGTCGGTCAGCCGCTATGCGTATCCGGTGTTGAAACAATACGGCATGAAAGCAACGGCGTTTATTATCTCATCGCGTATTAAGCGGCATCCGCAAAAGTGGGATCCAAAATCGCTGCAGTTTATGAGCGTCTCTGAATTGAATGGCATCAGGGATGTGTTTGACTTTCAGTCACATACCCATTTTTTACATCGGGTAGATGGTTACCGTCGGCCGATCCTGCTGAGTCGTAGCCACCATAATATCCTGTTTGATTTTGCCCGTTCGCGGCGCGCGCTGGCGCAGTTTAATCCGCATGTGCTGTACCTCTCATACCCCTTTGGCAGTTATAACGCTACGGCGGTGACAGCGGCAGGAGAGGCGGGGTTTCACTTAGCGGTGACGACGGTGAAAGGGAAGGTGAAACCGGGGGATAATCCGTTCTTATTGAAAAGGCTTTATATTTTAAGAACGGATTCGCTAGAGACGATGTCGCGGCTGATCAGTAACCAGCCGCAGGGGTAAAATCAAAAGTAGTCGATGGTGAAGGTGCCAATGGCCTTAAATTCACCGGCGGTCACTGTACTACCATCATCGAGCTCGTAAATACGTGCATAAAAAGGCAGGTCGAGGGAGAGGCTATTCGCGACGCTCGTCATTGGACTCCAGATTTCAGCTCCGGGTTTAAAGCCTCCGTCTCCCTCGCGAGTTATCACATTGGTTTGCACGTAAACGCCAATCCCTTTCGCCGCATTGCTGCCACTCAGCGTGTTTTTGAGGAGCATATAACCAGTGCCATTGGTGGTGCTGGCCGTTGAAGTCAGTTTAAAACGCATCCACACGGTGTTGGTACAGTACTTCATCTGCAACGTAAAATTCTGATATGGCCAGTAGCCATCTCTGAGCGATGACATCATGATCTCGCCAAAATCAACGTTATTGGTGCCGTTATTGGCCGATACCGCGGTGCAGGTTGCTGCGTAAACCGGCACGCTAAAGCTGGTCGGCGTAACGTTGATGGTCCACGGGTTGTTATCATCAGAATCTGCGGTGCCGATGCGAATTTGCCCCAGCGTGCGTGAATCTTTTGGTGTAATCGCGCTGACGTTGTTAACATTTCCAGCAAACCCGCTACCCTGATATAGCGTTACGGTAGCTTTCATTTGCTTGCTGTCCCAGTAGTCTATGCTACCGCTGTCGACCATGACCCACGAGCCTCCACTAGACGACGGAAAATAACCGCCGCCTCCGCCGGTGCTATACATTTTTACCGCATAGTAAATACCGTCGACATTGGTAGGATAAAGCGCTCTGCCATCGGTCATATTGACCCTCGAGGCTTCGGTGGTATTCATATAAAATGCCACGCCGTCCTTTCCGTTATTGCAATAGGTCCAGAGATCACGGTCAAGCGAGGGATCAAAATAGGTGAGTTCATAGATGGAGCCTGAGACGTCGTCGCTCACATAGTGAAATGAAATCGGGTTTGTCCCTCCGCCATTCAGCGCCATAGTGCCACTTTTGCCACTCTGTGAGAGGCGGCATTCTGTGCTTGCGCTGGCATTAAAACTCAGGGCCAATAGCGCTACCGGGAGTAGTAGATATTTAATCATGTCATCTTCCTTGATTATTGATAAATAGCATCAACCAGCACATGGCTGGTGATCTTTCCGGCGCTCACGATGCCGGTATTCTGGTAGCGGGCGTAAAAGTCGTAACGGGTCAGATAGTTGGCTGATGTTGAAACATCAATGGCGACGGATGAACTGCCGTCGCTATTGACGACGTTACGGTTATCGCTGCTGGAGAAAATCACGATGCCGACGTTTTCCGCCCCGCCAGTGGCCGCGGGTGTGTCGTTGATAAATACCTGCTGGCTCTCGGCAGGCCAGGTGCCGTTTTGCGGCTGAAAGCGGAACACCATTGCGTTAACCGTTGCCGTATCATTAGTGCAGCTTTCAACGTTGACACTAAACTGCGTGCCGCTGTCGGCATCGCCCGGCTGCAGACGTGTTGTGCCGTCGCCGTTGTAAAACCAACCCCGTGAAACGATCGGTAAATGAACCAATCCGTTATCTGAGAGGGAGATCTGGCAAGTGTTCTCCACGACGTTAGCCGTGAGAGTGACGTCCAGACCTCCCGCGTCCTCATCCGCAAAGCAGGGGGCAGTGTAGAGTCCGCCAGTCACTCCCATTATCAGTAGTGCTCTCCCTAGTGAAGAGAGTATTTGGATGTTGAATGGCATGACGGCTCTACTCCTCTAGGTTTACTGATAGGTGACAACAAACGTGACCGGCGCGCTGACGCTGCCTGCCGTGACGTTGGAAATCGTTCTATCCTTGGCGATAACAATACGGGAGGCAAAAGCAACATCGAGCGTACTGCCGCTCATGGTGAGCGTTTGCGCGGGCTTGGTATTGCAGCTTAGCAGCGTTCCTGTTCCGGCTACGCCTTGCCAGACTTCAAAACCGGTGGCGTTACCAGCAGAGAATGAATCTCCGTTAGTGCTTGGCCCTGAACACCCGCCCCCGGTACCGGAGACGACCTGATAGCTGGCGGTTTTGACGCCCGCGCAGTCGGTAAAGGCCACTTTGAACGGCTCGCTGCGGCTTTGATTGACCAGATCTGACTTAAAGACCTCGCCGAAATCCAATGTACTGATAGCCTGACCACCGGTGTTCTGAATTTGTGCCGTACAGGTGCCTGCCGAGACGGTCGTGGTAAAGGTTGCCGAAACGCTGGCGGTACCGGTTATTGCGGCAAAAGAGTGAGCAGAAAAAAGCACTGCACCGGCAACGCCGCCCAGAAATGATAATTTTTTCATCAAGAGATCCCTTTTCTGATGATTATTCGTAGGTGAAGTTGAAGGTCGCCACGGCGCTAAAGTCACCTGTGGTGCCTTTGCCTTTGCTGGTTTCCGCTAATGCGGCGACTAACGACACTTCTTTAGCGCTGATTTCCGCGCTGCTCCAGACTATCCGGCCCGTATCAGTAGTGGCGTTAATGATGAAAGGCGCATCGGTTGCGGAACCCCTGGCGATAGTAAGACCGAGGTAGCTTGCGGCATCAGCCGTTCCTGCTCCGTTAACTATGATGTAGTCGGAATAGCCAGACTTGGTGCCCGTTATGGTGGTTTTTAGCCCTTGTAAGCTGTCCGGGCATTCGTTGATTTTCAGCTTAAAAGTTGCCTGTGCTGCACTGTCGCCGTTGACGATTTTATCGAGGCTGACGGTTCCTCCCGAGCCAATGGGAATGGTGTTGTCTAGACCAGTACCACTGCCGCCTTCGATAGCCATATCACAGGTGGTTTCGCGTAGCGTTGCGGTAAAGGTGACATCCAGTGATGTCGCCTGGGTTGGGTATGCGGTTGCGAACAGCAGTCCGCTACAGCCCAGTAGGTAGAGTTTTTTCAGTCTCATTATCTTCATAATCCCTGTAAAAATAATGCCATTACATCTGGCAACGTTGGTTACTCAGTAGACGGGTAAGGCCAACTTTCTGTTCAGCTTTCTCGCTATCGAGCTGATAGTTGACGGTGCAGCGTCCGTCGCTGCCGCTGCCCCAGATGACAAGCAGTTTGCCGCTGTCAACGACACCGCGAACGTACGCCATACCGGCCTGCCCGACGGTCCCGATAGATTCACCTTTTTCGTTTTGCACATCCGAGCCGAGCGGGATAAAGCCGTTATCGGTACGTTGCAACTCCAGCAGCAGTGAACGTCCTTCATCGGTTTCGAAATCCACCCGTACCACGGCGCCGCTGCGCGGAATCACCACGGAGCTGGTGTTTTTCACCTCGACGTCGTGTTCCATTTTGTCGATATTGATGCCTACATTATTTTCCCGGTAAGCGGACAGATAAGGCTGGATGGCATAGCCAAAGCGGTTAATTTCGCCGTCGCCATTGGTTAAGCGCGCGCCTTTGGCACCCGAAGCGTGAACCAGTGCCAGCGTGTCGGTATCGCCGATGCTGTTCGGCGCCAGCGTCAGGCCGCCGGAGTGCAGCAACATGCCGCCGCTGTAACTTAATGAATATTGACGGCTGTTATCGTCGGATGCGGAAGCCGACACGCTGAGTGGCCCCAGTGAGCTGTTGTAGCTACCGTAGCCGCCAACCTGGTTAATTGAGCCGCTGTCACTACGGCTGGCGCTGGTGTTAACGCTATAGTTAAAGCGATAGTCGTCAGTGTTACCGTTGGCGCTGGTGGCGAAGTTATTGTTCGACTTCAGATCACTGTTGACGCTCATGTTGACGGTGGAAAAACCGAGCGGCCTTTTGTTACGACCGAACAGGTTTTCCAGCGGAATACTCAGACTTAAGTAAACGCTGTCGTCTTTATCACCGTATTCGTTATAGGTGCGCTGAACGGAAAGGCTGTAGCTGGCCCATGAGAAGGAATCGCTGTAGCCGATGCTGTATTGCGAGGTCGATGACGACTTGTTCCAGTAGTCCTCCCAACTCCCGTTCACATACAGGTTCCCGCTGCTGGAATCCCACAGAGAGACCGGCTGGCTGATATTGATTTGGAACTGGTTTTTCATGCGTTGGAAATTGCTGAACTCATTGTTTGCATCCGATCCGTTGTGCTTCACGTTATCGTTTAGCGTGGCGGCATCGCGCAGCGACATGTAGTTTTCAGTCGAGAAACGGTAGGCGGCAATGTTGAAAGACGTTTGCGAATCTTCAATCAGCTTACTCCAGGTGATGCGATAGCTCTGCCCGGTGAGGGTGTCCAGATCGTCGACCGATGTATTTGAGTGCGTAACGTCAAAAGCGAAGGCACCCACTGGCGTATTGGTGGCGATACCCAGCAAGCCAGCGTAATAGCCGACGTCCATGTACTGAGCACCGGTGTAAACAGTGAAGGTATTATTCAGGCCGTAGTAGCCGCTGGCGTAGCCCAGTCGAGGCTTCTCTTTTAAGCCATTGTCGTGCAGTTCGCCTGCGCCAACGTCCCAGCGACCATAGCCAGGACGCAGCATCTGTGTGACGGAGGAGTAGGGCACCGAGAAGGTGCGCACGCTGCCGTCGGCTTCTTCAATAGAAACATCCAGATTGCTGCCATAGCCGGTGGTACTGAGATCGTTGATAGCGAAGGGGCCGGGCGGCACCGTGGTTTCATAAATTTTACTGCCGCTTTGCTTAATCGTGACCTTGGCGTTGCTTTTTGCCACGCCGCGAATTTCCGGGGCGAAGGTTGACGCCCCGCCGGGGAGCATACGGTCATCGTTATAAAAACGAACGCCGCGCAGGCTGAAGGAATCAAAGGCATCACCGCGGGTAAAGGAGTCGCCAACCAGAAACTGCGAGCGCAATGCCGTGATATCACGCTGTAGATAAATATCCTGGCTAGAGTATTCGCTGCCGTTGTCTTTGTCCCAGTTCGCGTTACCTCTGGCACGCAGATGCCATGCGCCAAAATTGGCACCGTATTTTAATCCGGCATAGGCCGAGTCAGAGCTGCTACCGCTGTTTTCCGAATGCCAGCTGTTGAGATCATAAGAAAACATTGCCACCGGAATACCATCCTGCCATAACGAAGGATCGACGTATCCGTTAGGGTTTTTGAGGACGTAAATCTGCGGCATGGAGAGTGACAGTTCCTGAGTGCCGATATCATAATTCCATGAGGACTGCGGGAACTGTTTGGCAAGATCGACACATTCAGCAGACTCGAGATCCATCCCTGCTGTTTTGACGCCAATTTGCGTCAATAACTTGCTAGTGAAGCAGGGCGTAGCGCGTGGCGTGCCATTATCGTTGAAGGTAAAATCGCCCAGCAATTTACGCTGACCATTCAGCAGGATCTGCGTTTTATAGGTACCCGGTGGGACTGGGTTGCCTTTTGAATAACGACTTACGTCGATGTTTGAGCCAGTATTGAAGAGAAATTGATCGTTAAATTCAACATCATCCGCTAAAACTGGAGATGCTTCTTCTGCCATTACTGGAGACTGGAGTGCAATATAAATAGCTGTACACAATAATGATCGACGAAAAAGCATAGTTCCCTTATCTCTTCTGGATGCTGATATCCTTCAGCGCGGTAATTAATTAATGCTGGCCTGGTGCTTCTCTATCCCACCGAAATCATTAATTGCGGCATATTCTATTTTTCCACCTGATATATTAGGCGTGTTTTTTAGCGGAATAACTTCACTTGATAGCGGTGAGATCGTATGGGAATCGACATTTATTTTCTTACCGCTTGCCGTAATAGTGGCGCTTGCCATCGATACGTAATAAGGACTGCTATTATTGGCAACCAGTGTTCCGCCCTGCTGTGACCATTTCAGATTTCCCGCCGCGGTGGCCGGATCGCCCTGTAAACCGTCCGGGCGAAAAAACATCTTAATACGAGTACGGAACGCGAGCTGCAGGACGTTCTGGGCATTGGCGTCTTTTGCCTTTGGCGGAACTTCCAGCACGTTAAACCAGAACAGAGATTCCCGATCCTGAGGCAGGGCCTGCCCGGTCCACGTAATACGGACGGTCTGGCCTTTTGACGGATCAACGCGCGAGACCGGTGGCGTGACGATAAACGGTAATTTCAGCTCTTGTGGATTAACCGTATCACGACCGTCGTCCAGCCAGGACTGCACCAGCAGCGGTTTGTTGCCACGGTTTTCCATCTTGACGGTAACGTCTTTGGATGACTGTGGATACACAACGCGAGTGCCGGAGATAACGATGTCCGCACTGGCGCTAAATGTGCTTAACGCAGCGCTGGCGCATACCAGAGCAGCGAGGGTCAATTGGGTGTAACGATGCATATATGCTCCCTGCGATGCGCCTGCGGAAAAGGCAGGCGCATAATCCAACTACGGCGTGATTACTCGTAGGACATAGTAAAGGTAGCGTTGCTGCTGACTTTACCGGCGGTGATATCAGTCGTCCCTTTCACCCAGTCTGCGCTTGGAACGTAAGCCACGCGGTAAGCCAGTACGCCAACACCTTCGTCCAGCGTTGCTGTCTGAGTGTTGTTCGCCGGCAGGCCAACCTCGATGCGGTCAGTGTTGCTGGAACCGTTGTTATACAGCGCCAGGCTTACGTTATCGGCATGCCCAGAAACGCTCGGATCGGTTTTCAGGGTACCGTTAGACAGTTCAGCGAACTGCTGAGAGGTGAAGGTGGCTGACGCTTTGGTCAGCGTTGTCGGGCAACCGCTCAGATGCAGTTCGAATTCTTTGGAACCAACGCCGCCAGTGTCAGTGGTCGCCCCTTCAACTTCGCTGACTTTTACCACTGGCATGGTGATGGTGACGTTGTTGGCGTCAACACCGTTGTTAGTGGTGATGGTGCAGGTGGTGTCAGTAACGGCACCATCAAAAGTGATCAGACCTACATCATCTGCGAATGCAGATGCTGAACCCAGTGCGAAAACAATTGCTGCCGCAGCAATGCTCAACTTATTCATTTGTTAACATCCATATAAAATTAAATATTCCCGGCAATAAATGGAGGGAGCCTAAAGAATTTTAGGTCTGGGCATTTTATTCTTGAAAGGACTGTAGGGGGAATTAAGAATTGTTGATAATGAATGTAGAATTGAGCGTTTGAATGACTTAGGTGAATATGTTAAAATCGAAAATAAGTTTTACAGGATTAATTAATAAAATATAATATATTTTGTGATATTTATTATTCTGCGCTTTTTATATATTTTATGAATAATAGCCCTGAAAAATATTTCAAGGCTATTATATTATCAGGCAACCTGTACCGGAATCGCTTTCGCAGTACGTTTCATTTCGTTATCGCCTTCGAAGTAGGCAACTTTCGGGCGCCAGGTTCGCGCTTCTTCATCAGACATCGTCACGAAGCTGGCGATAATCACGATGTCGCCAACTTCAGCGCAATGCGCCGCAGCACCGTTCACGGAGATGATCTTCGAGCCGCGTTCAGCCGCAATGGCATACGTAGAGAAACGTTTACCGTTGGTCACGTTCCAGATATCAATCGCTTCGTTTTCCAGAATACCGGAAGCATCGAGGAAGTCCTGGTCAATAGCGCAGGAGCCTTCGTAATGCAGGTCCGCCTGAGTGACCTTCACGCGGTGAAGCTTGCCTTGCAGCATGGTGCGAATCATAACGTCTATACCCTGTCGTTTACCTTGGCAAAGCAGGCAAAAACGACCTGCTTTGAGAAATTTTTAGGCAGTATTGCCCGATTTTTAGCCCCTGTCTACTGGGCTAATGTAACGCTTTGATTGTCGATGAGACGCGCCTGGCCCAGCCATGCAGCGACCAGAATTACTGCACGTTTACTGGTTTCGCTTAGCGCCAGCAAAGTATCGGCATCGCGAATCTGAATGTCATCGGCACGGAAGCCTTTTTCGTTCAGCTCCTGCTCTGCAATGGCAATGATCTCTTCCTGATCGCGCTCACCGGCCTGTAATTTTTCCCCAATGCGGCTCATCACTTTGTACAAGCCTGGGGCGATTTTACGCTGCTCAGCCGTCAGGTAGCCGTTGCGTGAGCTGAGGGCTAAACCGTCTTTGGCGCGAATAATCGGCACACCGACGATCTCAATGTCGTAACCCAGATCGGCCACCATTTTGCGAATTAGCGCCAGCTGCTGAAAGTCTTTCTCGCCAAAGCAGGCGATATCAGGCTGGATCAGGTTGAACAGCTTGCTAACGATGGTGGCAACACCGCGGAAGTGACCTGGACGACTTGCACCTTCCAGCATGGTGGAGAGGCCGGGAACATCAACGAAAGTGTGGCCTTCCAGACCCTGAGGGTAGATTTCTTCTACGGCTGGAGCAAAGACGTAATCGACTTTACGTTTGTTCAGCTTTTCGCAATCTTCTTGCAGCGTACGCGGGTAGCGCACCAGATCGTCCGGGCGGTCAAACTGCATCGGGTTAACGAAAATGCTGGCGATCACTACATCCGCTCGAGCCCGAGCTTCATCGACCAGCTTCATATGACCATCGTGCAGGTTGCCCATGGTGGGAACTAACGCGACGCGCTTACCTTCCTGACGCAGACGACGAACGTGCTGGCGCAGCAGCGGTAGGGTTTCAATAATTAGCACACCTTGACTCCTTAATGGAAACTGTGTTCTTCACCCGGGTAAACGCCGGATTCAACCTCGGTAATATACTGCCGCACCGCGGCGCGCATGTCGCCCGCTTCATTGAGGAAATTTTTGGCAAATTTCGGAATATGACCGCCGGTAATACCAAACGCATCATGCATCACCAGGATCTGACCGTCGGTGACATTGCCTGCGCCGATGCCGATGACCGGGATGGACAGCGCTTCGGTCACGCGTTTTGCCAGCTCAACCGGAACACACTCCAGCACCAGCAGCTGCGCACCTGCGGCTTCTAATGCCAGCGCATCGTCGAGCAGCGTTTGGCCAGCATCGCCACGGCCCTGCACTTTATAACCGCCAAAGATATTCACCGACTGGGGTGTTAAGCCCAGATGGCCGCACACCGGGACCGCACGTTCGGTCAGCATTTTCACCGTATCAACCAGCCACGCGCCACCTTCAATCTTGACCATGTTTGCGCCAGCGCGCATCACCACCGCCGCGTTAGCAAAGGCTTGCTCCGGCGTGGCGTAGGCCATGAACGGTAGATCGGCAAGCAGCAGGCAATTTGGCGCACCGTGACGCACTGCCCGGGTGTGATAGGCGATGTCTTCAACGGTGACCGGTAGGGTGGAATCGTGCCCTTGTATTGTCATTCCCAGTGAGTCGCCGACCAGCATCACATTGATGCCTTCGTCGGCAAAGAGTTTAGCGAAGCTGTAGTCGTAGGCCGTAATCGTCGCGAAGCGCTTTTTCTCTTGCTTGCATTTTTGCAGCAAGGAAATGGTCGTCGGTTTCATAACATTTCCTGAGTGTGAAAGTCATATTTACCGGCATTCTAGCAGTCACATTCAGGGGGGCAATGGTTTTAAGCAACCGTTTGGCGCGAAAGCAGTAAACGCTAAAGGGGAGGGGAAAATTTACCAGTGGGCAGGTTTTTCTGCGCCAAGGAGGGTGAGGTGCTGATGCAGACGGGTACCGTCCGGGAAAGTCAGTTCCGGCGCGATTTCAAACAGCGGCCACAGCATAAAGCCCCGGTTTTTCATATCGTAATGCGGAACGGTCAGACGGTCGGTATTAATCACGTCGTTGCCAAACAACATGATGTCGAGATCCAACGTGCGCGGACCCCAGCGTTCGGCTTTCCGTACTCGCCCTTGCTGCAACTCGATACGCTGCGTGTGGTTGAGCAACTCTTCAGGCGCGAGCGTGGTTTCCAGCGCAACGGCAGCGTTCAGGTAATCAGGTTGATCCTGAGGACCCAATGGTGGCGTGCGGTAGAAGGAGGATACGGCGACGATCCGGCTGTCCGGGATTTCTCCCAGTGCCTGTACGGCAGCATTAACCTGTTCCAGCGGAGAGGCTAAATTGCTGCCGAGTGCGATATATACCCGTCGTCTTTCTGGCTGCATCTGTGTTGGCTTTCCTCGCTCATCCCTGTCACGTACTGATGTACGCTCCAGGGCATTCGCTGTGTCGCCGTCTTGATGCAACCCGAAATCCGTTGGGTATACGCGATGGGTCACGCACTTCCCTCGCGGCGCGGCGCACGTTTACGCGGACGACGATGGCGACGGCGTGCGTCTGGCTCTTCATCCAGCTCGTTCAGCATGCCTTTTTGCTCTGGTGGCGCGGAAACCTGGAATTCGCCCCACCACTGCGCCAGACGCTGCAGTTCGGCGTTGTTTTCCACTTCGGCACGCAGCGCCAGTAAATCGTAGGCTGCGCGGAATTTCGGATGCTCCATCAGCTTCCAGGCGCGTTTTCCCTGACGACGGGACATGCGTAACTGAAGCTGCCAGATATCGCGGGTGAGCGATGTCAGGCGTTTAGGAATCGCCAGCGAGCGGCACGCTTCGTCCAGCACGTCGTTCATCGCCAGAGCGAAAGCATCGTAGTAGGCCAGACCGCTTTCCTGAGCAATTTTCTGCGCGGCTTCCAGCAGCGGGTACCAGAACATGGCGGCAAACAGGAACGCCGGATTGACACGCATATCGTTGTGGATACGGGTATCGGTGTTCTTCAGTACCTGGGCAATAATGCGTTCCATTGCGCTGTCACCTTCTTCGGTGAAATAGCGGGTAATGGTCGGGAACAGCGGCTGGAACAGGCTGTACTCGCGCAGTTTCTTATAAGTTTCGTAGCCGTAGCCCGCCTGTAACAGTTTAAGGGCTTCTTCAAACAGGCGTGCCGGCGGAATATCGTTCAGCAAGGTTGCCAGACGTGGGATCGGCTCGGCGGTTTCCGGGCTGATACGCATGTCGAGTTTTGCTGCAAAGCGGACGGCGCGTAGCATACGCACGGGATCTTCACGATAGCGAGTTTCAGGATTACCGATCAGGCGAATGACGCCGTCTTCCAGATCCTGCATCCCGCCGACGTAATCGCGAACGGTAAAATCCGCTACGCTATAGTAAAGGCTGTTAATGGTGAAATCGCGGCGTTGCGCATCTTCTTCGATGGAACCGAAGATGTTGTCACGCAGCAGCATACCATTTTGACCGCGCTGTGAGGTTGCACGGTCGGCTTCGCTGCCTTCATGGTGTCCGCGAAAGGTTGCCACTTCGATAATTTCCGGGCCAAACATCACATGGGCCAGACGGAAACGACGTCCTACCAGACGGCAGTTACGGAACAGTTTCCGAACCTGATCGGGGGTCGCGTTGGTCGTGACATCAAAGTCTTTCGGCTTTTTGCCCAGCAAAAGATCGCGTACGCCCCCGCCGACCAGCCATGCCTCGTATCCAGCCTTATTAAGCCTGTACATTACCTTCAGGGCATTTTCACTGATATCTTTGCGGGAGATAGAGTGCTGCTCACGCGGGATTACCGTCATATGTGGACGGGCGACGGCAAGCTCGGCCTCGCGCTCCTCGCGGCTTAGCACCTTGCGGCAAAAATTAGCGACTCGGGTAAAAATAGTACACCTCGGTAGTGTCAAACTTCAGTCAGAACAAGTGTTGCTGTGTAAAAATAGCGGCTAATCATAGCTCAGCAAGAGGCATTTGAGAATGCCGGATTTACATTCACTGAACCCGGCACCGTCGTAAGCACCCAATTTTGCACCGCAGTTTGCAGTAATTCTTCCACGCTTAGCGCTTGCCACGGTATTGCTATGTCTTGTCCGAGGAAGCGCAACGCGTCGATGAGAACAGGGCGCGGATCGCCTTGCGGCAGGGCAGGCGCATGATTCTGCTTAGAAAGTTTAGCCCCGTGTTCATTGAGCGCCAGCGGGAGATGAATATAGTCCGGTACCGGCCAGCCAAACTGCTGATACAGCGAAATTTGGCGCACTGTGGGCTCGATAAGATCCGCGCCACGCACGATTTCCGTCACGCCCTGAAAATGGTCATCAACCACCACCGCCAGGTTATAGGCAAACAGCCCATCGCGTCGGTGGATGACAAAATCTTCCCGAGCAAGCTGAGGGTTGGCCTGAATCTCGCCGCGCAGTCGGTCGTTAAACTGCATGACCGGGTGGCGTTGCTTGATACGCACCGCCGCGTGGTCCGGTCCGTGGCGTAATGTGCGACAGTGACCGTCGTAAATGCCGCCAATACTCTGAATACGGGCACGGGTGCAGGTGCAGTAATAGCTCAGATCCTGCTCTTGTAACCAGGCCAGCGCTTCACGGTACGCGTCATGGCGCTGAGATTGCCACAGTACCTCGCCATCCCAGTGCAGTCCGTAATGTTCCAGCTGACGCAGAATCGTATCTGCAGCACCGGGAACTTCACGAGGGGGATCGATATCTTCAATGCGCACCCACCAGATCCCGTGCTGTGCGCGAGCCTGTAGGTAGCTGCCGAGAGCGGCAATCAATGAACCAAAATGCAGTTCGCCGGAAGGGGATGGGGCGAAACGGCCAATATAGCGTTTGTCAGTCATGTCGGTGGATAGCATAAAAGAAGAAGGCGGGAGAAACTCCCGCCTGTAGTCAACGTGGTACAAATGACGGGATTAACCTGCCATCTGTTTTTCGCGAATCTCAGCCAGCGTTTTGCAGTCGATGCACAGATCGGCTGTCGGACGCGCTTCCAGACGGCGAATACCAATTTCTACGCCGCATGATTCGCAGTAGCCGAAATCTTCGTCTTCTACTTTCTTCAGCGTCTTCTCGATCTTTTTGATCAGTTTGCGCTCACGGTCACGGTTACGCAGCTCAAGGCTGAACTCTTCTTCCTGTGCGGCACGGTCAACCGGATCGGGGAAGTTAGCTGCTTCATCCTGCATATGAGTCACAGTGCGATCGACTTCATCCCTGAGTTGATTACGCCATGCTTCAAGAATACGCCTGAAGTGCGACAGCTGGGCTTCGTTCATATACTCTTCGCCCGGTTTCTCCTGGTACGGCTCCACCCCAGCGATGGCGAGAATACTCAGGGACGATGTTTTACGGTTTTGCCCTTCTTGCATGTTGCTTCTCCTTAACACGCACTATCGATCCCCATGTTCGGGGGAAAAATCAGGTCGCTATAAATAGCAGATGCTTTTCCGGATAGCAATTATCTAAACGTTACACTTGACAACCCTGTGAGGAAAAGCGTATTTGCGCACGCGGCCAGAATACTAATTAACCCGTTTGTATATGCCATTACAACGTAATGGCTAATGGCTCTTTAAGAGTCATTCCGTGGGCAGAAAGTTCCGCTTTATATACCAGAATTTCTACCCCCTTAAGCCGTGCTTCGACTAATAATTGCGCATATTTTGCATCGATATGGCGCGCGGGTGAAAAATGTGTAATGGCTGAATGCAGCACTGCGAAAAATATCACCGCTCGCTTGCCTTCGGCCGCTACGCTCATCAATTCCCGAAGATGTTTCTGACCTCGTTCAGTGATGGCATCGGGAAAATAACCCTGATTTTTTTCCGCCAACGTGACTGATTTCACTTCAATATAGCAGTCAGGGCGGGAATCCGCCTGTAACAAAAAATCAATGCGGCTGCCTTCGGCGCCGTATTTTACTTCACTTTTCAATATGCTGTAGTTCGAAAGTTCTGAAATTAACGCATTCTGAATAGCTTCTTTCGTTAATCTGTTAGCCCACAGGGTGTTAACACAAATAAACGCACCGGATTGGGTTTGCGTTAATTCCCAGGTATGCGGGTATTTCCGTTTAGTATTTTCTGATGTTGAATACCAGACGGTGTCACCCGGTGTAGCGCATCCGGTCATCGCGCCGGTATTCGGGCAGTGTAGCGTTAAGGTTGTACCGTCGGGTGTGATCACATCCGCTAAAAAACGCTTGTAGCGCTGAATTAAAGTCGCGCGCTGAAGTGGCGGAGAAAATTCCATGGAAATGTCCTTTTATTTTTCGCCAAGCGTCCAGCGCTGTAGTGGCGTGTAGCGTGTGCGACCGCGTGCAAATGAAGAGGCGTAAAGCGCAAACTCGGTGACCGGAAATGACCAGCAAAAACCCGGCGGCGGGATCGTGACCGCATGGCCGGCATCGCGCAACAGTGTGATATGCGGATGAAACGGCTGTGGGCTTTGGTAACACCCGCTGCGCGCGGCCTGCGCCCGCAGCATACTCGCCAATTGCAACAGCCCGCGTGGCGGCTGGCGCATTCCTAGCCAGACCACGCGTGAGCGCAGCCATTGTCCGGCGTCATCCAGTGTTAGCGTAAAACCCGGCTGGCGAATACGCCCGGCAAGTTGTGACAGCGCCTGCTGCTTCTCAGCGCTGACCTCGCCTAAAAAGGCCAGTGTCAGGTGCAGATTGTCAGCCGCGACGGGGCGACCCGCTTCAGGCGGGAACTGTGCGGCTCGCCAGTGGATAAGCTGCTCCCGAACCTCGGCTGGCAATTCAATGGCAAAGAACAGCCTTTTTGGCTCAGACATGATGGATACTCGGTTATGAATTAACGCGATGCTACAATGCAGCGCGAAGAATGTTAACCCTCTGGAGCCATTTGTGACGACGTTGCCCGTTGCCGCCGTAGTGCCTGAACTGCTTACCGCCCTTGATACCTCACCGCAGGTTCTGCTGACCGCACCGACCGGCGCCGGGAAATCGACCTGGCTGCCGTTGCAGCTTCTTGCGCACAACGGCATTCAGGGGCGGATTATTCTGCTGGAGCCGCGTCGTCTGGCGGCCCGCAACGTGGCGCAGCGTCTGGCCGAGTTGCTGAACGAAAAAACCGGTGAGACCGTGGGCTACCGCATGCGTGCTCAACACTGCGTTGGACCGCATACCCGGCTCGAAGTGGTAACAGAAGGTGTGCTCACGCGCATGATCCAACGCGATCCCGAGCTAAACGGCGTTAGCCTTGTGATCCTCGACGAATTTCATGAGCGCAGCTTGCAGGCTGACCTGGCGCTGGCGCTATTGCTGGATGTACAGCAAGGGCTGCGGGATGATTTAAAACTGCTGATCATGTCGGCAACGCTGGATAACGGGCGTTTACAGCAGCTGTTGCCCGATGCGCCGACGATTGTCTCTGAAGGCCGCGCCTTTCCCGTAGAACGACGCTATCAGCCGCTGGCGGCGCATCAGCGCTTTGATGAAGCTGTGGCGGTGGCAACGGCGGAGCTATTGCGCCAGGAAAGCGGCTCGTTGCTGCTTTTTTTACCGGGCGTGGGGGAGATTCAGCGAGTGCAGGAACAGCTGACCTCGCGCGTAGGTAATGATGTTCTGCTTTGCCCGCTATACGGTGCGTTATCGCTTACCGAACAGCGTCAGGCGATTTTGCCCGCGCCGCCAGGCTCGCGCAAAGTGGTGCTGGCCACCAATATTGCCGAGACCAGTTTAACTATCGAAGGTATCCGGCTGGTGGTGGACTGTGCGCAGGAGCGCGTGGCGCGTTACGACCCGCGCACCGGTTTGACGCGCCTGATTACCCAGCGTATTAGCCAGGCGTCGATGACCCAGCGAGCCGGGCGAGCAGGCCGTCTGGAACCCGGTATTTGCCTGCATCTGCTGGCGAAAGAGCAGGCCGAAAGAGCGGCGGCGCAGGGCGAGCCGGAGATGCTGCAAAGCGACTTGTCCGGCTTGCTAATGGAGTTGCTGCAATGGGGATGCACTGACCCAGCGCAGTTAAGCTGGCTGGATAGGCCGCCGACGGTCAATTTGCAGGCGGCAAAACGGCTGCTACACATGCTGGGCGCACTTGAGGGCGACAGGCTCAGTGCGGCGGGGCAGAAAATGGCGGCGCTCGGCAACGATCCGCGTCTGGCGGCGATGCTGGTCCGTGCCACAGATGACAATGAAGCGGCAACGGCAGCAAAACTGGCGGCGATTCTCGAAGAGCCCCCGCGCGGTGGCAGTACCGATCTGACGGTGGCGTTTTCACGCAATCAGCCGAATTGGCAGCAGCGTAGCCAGCAATTGCTGAAGCGCCTGAACATTCGAGGTGGGCAGTCTGATAGCGCGCTGATCGCCCCGTTACTGGCTTCGGCTTTCGCCGATCGCATTGCCCGACGTCGTGGTCAGGAGGGGCGGTATCAGCTGGCTAACGGGATGGGGGCGATGCTGGATGCCGACGACGCATCAGGGCGTCATGAATGGATTATTGCGCCTTTATTGCTGCAAGGCAGCGCCTCGCCGGATGCGCGTATTTTGCTGGCCCTGCCGCTGGATATCGATGCGCTGATACAATCATCTCCTGAGTTGCTGCAGCAGTCCGACACTATCGAATGGGATGAAAATCAGGGGACACTAAAGGCATTGCGCCGCACGCAGGTAGGTCAGTTGACGCTAAAAGTGCAGCCGCTGGCCAAACCCTCGGAAGAGGAACTGCATCAGGCGATGCTGAATGGTATTCGCGATAAAGGGCTAAGTGTGCTCAACTGGACGCCGGAAGCAGAGCAGTTCCGACTGCGTCTGCAATGTGCGGCAAAATGGCTACCGGAATACGACTGGCCTGCCATGGACGACGCGTCGTTGCTGGCGACGCTGGAGAGTTGGCTGCTGCCGCATATGAGCGGTGTGCACGCTTTACGCGCGCTTAAAGCAGTAAATGTGGGCCAGGCATTGCGCGGGTTACTGGACTGGTCAATGCTGCAACGTCTGGATAGTGAATTGCCCACACATTACACTGTGCCGACGGGAAGCCGGATAGCCATTCGCTATCACGAGGATAACCCACCGGCGCTGGCGGTCCGGATGCAGGAAATGTTTGGCGAGGCCAATACGCCGACCCTCGCACAGGGGCGCGTCCCGCTGGTGCTGGAACTGCTCTCCCCGGCGCAGCGACCGCTGCAAATCACCCGTGATTTGAGCGCGTTCTGGCAGGGGGCGTACCGTGAGGTGCAAAAAGAGATGAAAGGGCGTTATCCCAAACATGTCTGGCCGGACGACCCGGCGAATACCGCGCCGACGCGGCGCACCAAAAAGTATTCATGAGTTGTAGTGGTAGGCCTGATAAGCGAAGCGCCATCAGGCAAAAAAATTGAGAGATTTCTTCTTCTGTCGCTTGACGGAAGAACAGAGAATCAGGCCTTTACGCCTGAATGTTGCGGAGAAAAAGCATGGCGGGGAATGACCGCGAGCCAATTGGACGTAAAGGGAAACCGACGCGTCCGGCGAAACAAAAGGTGAGCCGTCGTCAGCTCAGAGATGATGAGTATGACGACGATTATGATGATGACTATGAGGATGAAGAACCGATGCCGCGTAAAGGTAAAGGCAAAGGGCGTAAGCCTCGTGGTAAACGCGGCTGGTTCTGGCTGCTGGTAAAACTGTCGATTGTCTTTTTGGTGCTGATTGCCATTTACGGCGTCTATCTGGATCAAAAAATCCGTAGCCGTATTGATGGCAAAGTCTGGCAGCTGCCTGCGGCCGTGTATGGCCGGATGGTTAACCTCGAGCCAGAAATGCCCATCGGCAAAAAAGAGATGGTGAAGCTGCTGGAGGCTACGCAGTATCGTCAGGTCTCGAAGATGACGCGGCCCGGTGAGTTTACCGTGCAGGCGAACAGCATTGAGATGATCCGTCGTCCGTTTGACTTCCCGGACAGTAAAGAAGGGCAGGTGCGTGCGCGTCTGACCTTTGACGGCGATCATCTGGACACCATCGAGAATCTGGATAACAACCGCCAGTTCGGTTTCTTCCGTCTCGATCCACGCCTGATCACCATGCTCTCTTCGGCAAATGGCGAGCAGCGTCTGTTCGTGGCGCGTAGCGGTTTCCCGGATCTGCTGGTGGACACGCTGCTGGCAACCGAAGATCGTCATTTCTACGAGCATGACGGCATTAGCCTGTATTCCATTGGTCGTGCGGTGCTGGCGAACCTGACGGCAGGTCGCACGGTGCAGGGCGCCAGTACGCTGACCCAGCAGCTGGTGAAAAACCTGTTCCTCTCCAGCGAACGTTCTTACTGGCGTAAAGCCAACGAAGCGTACATGGCCGTGTTGATGGATGCCCGTTACAGCAAGGACAGGATCCTTGAGCTGTACATGAACGAAGTCTATCTCGGCCAGAGCGGCGACAACGAGATCCGCGGCTTCCCGCTGGCGAGCCTGTATTACTTTGGCCGTCCGGTTGAAGAGTTGAGCCTCGATCAGCAGGCGCTGTTGGTGGGGATGGTGAAAGGGGCGTCGATCTACAACCCGTGGCGTAACCCGAAACTGGCGCTGGAGCGACGTAACCTGGTGCTGCGTCTTCTGCAACAGCAGCAGATTATCGACCAGGAACTGTATGAAATGTTGAGTGCGCGTCCGCTAGGCGTGCAGCCGCGCGGTGGGGTGATCTCTCCACAGCCCGCGTTTATGCAGATGGTGCGTCAGGAGCTACAGGCGAAGCTGGGCGACAAAGTTAAAGATCTTTCCGGCGTGAAGATTTTCACCACCTTTGATTCCGTGGCGCAGGACGCCGCAGAAAAAGCGGCGGTGGAAGGCATTCCGGTGCTGAAGAAACAGCGTAAGCTGAGCGATCTGGAAACGGCGATTGTGGTAGTGGACCGCTTTAGTGGTGAGGTTCGCGCCATGGTCGGTGGGTCGGAGCCGCAGTTCGCAGGCTACAACCGTGCTATGCAGGCGCGTCGTTCAATTGGTTCTCTGGCGAAGCCCGCGACCTATCTGACCGCCCTGAGCCAGCCGAAGCTGTACCGCCTCAATACCTGGATTGCCGATGCGCCGATTGCGCTGCGTCAGCCAAACGGTCAGGTGTGGTCCCCGCAAAACGATGACCGTCGCTACAGCGAAAGCGGTAAAGTGATGCTGGTGGATGCGTTAACCCGTTCCATGAACGTGCCGACCGTCAATCTGGGCATGGCGCTGGGGCTGCCAGCGGTCACCGAGACCTGGGAAAAACTGGGCGCGCCGAAAGATCAGCTGCACCCGGTGCCAGCTATGCTGCTGGGGGCATTGAACCTGACGCCAATTGAAGTGGCGCAGGCGTTCCAGACCATCGCCAGCGGCGGTAACCGCGCGCCGTTATCAGCGTTGCGCTCGGTAATTGCCGAAGACGGTACGGTGTTGTATCAAAGCTTCCCGCAGGCCGAACGCGCTGTGCCAGCACAGGCCGCGTATATGACGCTGTGGACCATGCAGCAGGTGGTGCAACGCGGTACCGGCCGTCAGCTTGGCGCGAAGTATCCGGGGCTGCATCTGGCGGGGAAAACCGGGACCACCAACAACAACGTTGATACCTGGTTCGCCGGTATTGACGGCAGTCAGGTGACCATTACCTGGGTGGGTCGCGATAACAACCAGCCTACCAAGTTGTACGGTGCGAGCGGGGCGATGTCGATTTACCAGCGCTATCTGGCAAACCAGACGCCAACGCCGTTAACGCTGACGCCGCCGGAAGATATTGTCGACATGGGCGTGGATTACGACGGCAACTTCGTGTGCAGCGGCGGGATGCGTACGCTCCCGGTGTGGACCAGCGATCCGGATTCGCTGTGTCAGCAAGGTGAGATGCTGCAACAGTCTGGCAATCCGTTTGATCAGTCAACGCCGCCGCAGCAGCCTCAACAGCAGCAACAGCAACAACCGCCGCAGCAAGAGAAGAAAGACGGCGACGGTGTCGCAGGCTGGATCAAAGATATGTTTGGCAGTAACTAATCTCTCCCAAAACCCGCTTCGGCGGGTTTTTCTTTTCTCATCCCAGACTCCGACCAAACAACATTTCAGCGTAATTCATTAACCCTTTCTTTTCATCTGGTTATTTCTTGACCCCTCAGTTTTAGTAGGGATGTGTATCGCTTGCTATCTCGCCAGCGTTTCGAATATTATGCTGCCGTTATAATAATAATTCTCGTTTACGTTATCATTCACTTTCATCAGAGATATACCAATGGCGCGTTATAAAACTGCTCAGCCAAATTCCTCGCTGCGTAAAATGGCAGTGCTGGTAGCCACAGCGGTTAGCGGCATGTCTGTCTATGCACAGGCGGCGGTTGAACCAAAAGAAGAAACCATCACTGTCACCGCAGCACCCGCCGCACAAGAAAGCGCATGGGGACCTGCTCCAACCATCGCTGCCAAGCGTTCCGCCACGGCAACCAAGACTGATACGCCTATCGAAAAGACCCCACAGTCTGTTTCGGTCGTGACGCGTGAAGAGATGGATACCAAACAGCCGGCTTCCGTGAAACAAGCGATTGCTTACACCCCCGGCGTTTTTGCTACGCGTGGTAGTTCCACCACCTATGATGTGGTGACGATTCGTGGTTTCACCGCGCCTACCACCGTCAATACCAACCAATATCTGGATGGTATGAAACTTCAGGGCAATAACTATTCTGAAGTGTCGATGGACCCATATTTCCTGGAACGCGTAGAAGTGATGCGCGGGCCAACATCAGTGCTGTACGGCAATAGCAACCCTGGCGGTATTGTCAGCATGGTGAGCAAGCGTCCGACCACGGAGCCACTGAAAGAAGTTCAGTTTAAGATGGGGACTAACAACCTCTGGCAAACCGGGTTCGACTTTAGCGATGCTATCGATGATGACGGCGTGTGGTCATACCGCCTGACGGGGTTAGGGAATAGTCAGGACTCTCAGCAAGAGATGTCAAAATCAACGCGTTACGCGATTGCACCTGCGTTTAGCTGGCGTCCTGATGACAAAACCGATTTCACTTTCCTGAGCAACTTCCAGAACGATCCGTACGCAGGATACTATGGCTGGCTGCCGCGTGAAGGTACACTCGTTCCGTATTACGATGCGAATGGCAATCCGCACAAACTGCCGACCGATTTCAACGAAGGTGAAGAAGATAACAAGATGGCGCGCCGCCAGCAGATGGTGGGCTATAACTTCTCGCATGCGTTCAACGATACCTTCACCGTGCGCCAGAATCTGCGTTATGACCAGGTGAAAACGCTTTATCGTTCTGTTTATGGCTACGGTTACAGTGCACCGGGTAAGATTAACCGCCAATACGTGCGTTCTGACGAAGATCTCAACGCGTTCACCGTTGATACCCAATTGCAGTCTGCTTTTGCGACCGGTGATGTTGATCATACCCTGCTGACAGGCGTTGATTACTCACGTATGCGTAACGATGTGAATGCTCTGTATGGTTCTGCCGATCCGCTGGATATGCAGGATCCACAGTATGGCAATCCGAATATCGATGTGAGTGGGCCGTATGCGAAATACGCTGTGCTCAACCGCATGGAGCAGACCGGGCTTTATGCCCAGGACCAGATGGAATGGGATAAGTGGGTGCTGACGCTCGGTGGTCGCTACGATTTTGCGAAAACCTCTACGTTGACCCGCTCCAGCAATTCTCTGGCAGAAGTGAACGATCAGCAGTTTACTTGGCGTGGTGGCATTAACTACCTGTTTGACAACGGTATTTCACCGTATTTCAGTTACAGCGAATCTTTCGAGCCGACCTCCGGTGCAACGAAAGAAGGGAAACCGTTCGATCCTTCACGCGGTAAGCAGTACGAAGCCGGTGTGAAGTATGTACCGAAGGATATGCCGGTCGTGCTGACGGCAGCGGTGTATCAACTGACGAAAAATAAAAACCTGACATCAGACCCGAACGATCCAACCGGGTTGTATAGCGTTCAGAGTGGTGAAATTCGCTCACGCGGTATTGAGCTGGAAGCCAAAGCAGCAGTCAATGCCAATATCAACGTCACGGCGGCATATAGCTACACGGATGCGGAATATACTGAGGACACTATCTTCAAAGGTAAACGCCCGGCAGAAGTTCCGCGTAATCAGGCATCGTTGTGGACCGACTACACGTTCTATGACACTGCCCTGAGCGGTCTGACCGTTGGCGCAGGTGTGCGTTACACCGGTTCAACGGTGAGCTACTATAAAAACGACGCAGCGAAGAAAAATGACGCGTTTAACGTCGGTGGTTATACCGTTGCTGATGCCATGGTCAAATACGATCTGGCCCGTTTCGGCATGGCGGGGTCCAGCGTTGCGGTTAACGTCAATAACCTGTTTAATCGTGAATACGTTTCCAGTTGCTATAGTGAATACGCGTGCTACTGGGGCGCGGAACGTCAGGTCGTTGCAACTGCAACCTTCCGTTTCTAATTTCTCTTTGGGCACGCTTTGCGTGCCCGTTTTACAAGTTGGCCGCTATGCAGGAAAACAGATCCCATCCCGACACCACTTTTGCGTTAAGTAACGTCTCCTTTCGTGTGCCTGGCCGCACGCTTTTACATCCCCTCTCGTTAACGTTTCCCGTGGGAAAAGTGACCGGTCTTATCGGTCATAACGGCTCCGGTAAATCAACCTTATTGAAAATGCTCGGACGTCATCAGCCGCCGTCAGACGGCGAAATCCTGCTCGACGAGCAGCCGCTGGAGAGCTGGAACAGTAAAGCATTTGCCCGTAAGGTCGCCTATTTACCGCAACAGTTGCCGCAGGCGGAAGGGATGACGGTGCGTGAACTGGTGGCGATTGGTCGCTATCCGTGGCACGGCGCGTTGGGACGCTTTGGCGTGGCTGACAGAGAAAAAGTGGAAGAGGCGATCACGCTTGTGGGGTTAAAGCCGCTGGCGCATCGACTGGTTGATAGCCTGTCCGGAGGCGAGCGTCAGCGCGCGTGGATCGCCATGCTGGTGGCGCAGGACAGTCGCTGCCTGCTGCTTGACGAACCGACTTCGGCGCTGGATATCGCGCATCAGGTTGATGTACTGGCGCTGGTGCACCGCTTAAGCCAGCAGCGCGGACTGACGGTGATCGCCGTACTGCATGATATCAATATGGCGGCCCGTTACTGCGATTATCTGGTGGCGCTACGCGGTGGCGAAATGATTGCTCAGGGAACGCCCGCGGAGCTGATGCGCAGTGAAACCCTGGAACTGATTTATGGCATCCCGATGGGCATTTTGCCGCATCCGGGCGGTGCCGCACCCGTGAGTTTTGTCTATTAATGGTCGGATTACATCATATCACCCGTCGACGTTTATTAACGGCGATGGCGCTGTCACCGCTGCTCTGGCAGATGAATTCGGCGCAGGCGGCGGCGGTTGATCCAAAACGTATTGTGGCACTGGAATGGTTGCCGGTAGAACTGTTGCTGGCGCTGGGAATCACTCCCTATGGCGTCGCCGATGTTCCTAACTACAGGCTGTGGGTCAATCAACCCCCGTTGCCGGACTCGGTGATTGACGTCGGGTTACGCACAGAACCCAATCTCGAACTGCTGACCGAAATGAAACCCTCGTTTATGGTCTGGTCGGCAGGCTATGGCCCCGCGCCAGAAAAACTGGCGCGCATTGCGCCGGGTCGCGGATTTAGCTTCAGCGACGGCAAAAAACCGCTGGCGGTCGCTCGCCAGTCGTTGCAGGAGATGGCGCAACTGCTGAATCTGCAAACGGCTGCTGAACGTCATCTGGCGCAATACGATACCGTGATTGCCAGCCTGAAACCGCGCTTTATTCACCGCGGCGCGCGTCCCGTGCTCCTGACATCCCTGCTTGACTCGCGGCATATGCTGGTATTTGGCCCGAACAGTTTGTTCCAGGACGTGCTGGACGAATACGGGATCCCTAACGCCTGGCAGGGAGAAACCAACTTCTGGGGCAGCACTGCCGTGGGGATTGACCGGCTTGCCGCGTATAAAGATGTTGATGTGCTGTGCTTCGATCATGGTAACGATAAAGAAATGGACGCGCTGATGTCCACGCCGCTGTGGCAGGCGATGCCGTTTGTTCGCGCCGGTCGCTTTCAGCGGGTACCCGCGGTCTGGTTTTATGGCGCCACGCTGTCGGCGATGCATTTTGCCCGCATTCTGGACACTGCGCTGGGAGGCAAAGCGTGAGCAGGAAACTTGAAATGCCGGACGGCGATGCTAAAAGCGCCTTATCCGGCCTACGGTTCGGGCGCGTTGTTGGCTGGATAAGACGAGGCCGCCATCCGGCGTTGCTGCTGGTGGCGCTGTTTATTGTTGCGATCTGGCTGACCTGGATTAACTTCTCCATTGCCCTGCCGCGTGACCAGTGGCAGCAGGCTATCTGGTCACCGAATATCGACGCCATCGAACAGATGGTTTTCCATTACAGCCTGCTGCCACGACTGGCGATTGCGTTACTGGTCGGTGCCGGATTGGGCCTGGTTGGCGTGCTGTTTCAGCAGGTGTTACGTAACCCGCTGGCGGAGCCGACCACGCTGGGTGTGGCAACCGGTGCGCAACTGGGCATTACGGTCACCACGCTGTGGGCCATTCCCGGCGCGTTGACCACGCAATTCGCAGCGCTGGCCGGGGCGTGTATCGTCGGGGCGCTGGTGTTTGGCGTTGCCTGGGGCAAGCGTTTGTCACCTGTGACGCTGATCCTCGCTGGTCTGGTGGTCAGCCTGTACTGCGGTGCGATTAACCAGCTGATGGTCCTCTTCCACCACGATCAGCTGCAAAGCATGTTTATGTGGAGCAGCGGAACGCTCACCCAAACCGACTGGAACGGCGTGCAGCGTCTGTGGCCACAGCTGCTGGGTGGCGTGATGCTGACCCTGCTGTTACTGCGTCCAATGACGCTGATGGGGCTGGATGACGGGGTAGCGCGTAATCTCGGGCTGGCGCTGTCGCTGGCGCGTTTGGCGGCGTTAACGCTGGCGATTGTGCTCAGTGCCTTGCTGGTTAACGCGGTGGGGATTATCGGCTTTATCGGCCTGTTTGCCCCGCTGCTGGCGAAAATGCTCGGCGCACGGCGTTTGCTGGCGCGCCTGATGCTGGCCCCGCTGATTGGGGCCCTGATCCTCTGGCTTTCCGATCAAATTATTCTGTGGTTGACCCGCGTGTGGATGGAAGTCTCCACCGGTTCGGTGACCGCGTTGATTGGTGCGCCGCTGCTGCTGTGGCTGCTGCCGCGCCTGCGCAGCATGAGCGCGCCGGATATGAATGCCAATAACCACGTCGCAGCAGAACGTCAGAACGTGCTGATGTTCGCGCTGGCGGGTGGAGCGATATTGCTACTGACTGCCGTCGTGGCGCTCTCGTTTGGTCGTGATGCCCACGGTTGGACCTGGGCCAGCGGCGCAATGCTGGATGAACTGATGCCCTGGCGCTGGCCGCGTATTCTGGCGGCGATGATTGCCGGGGTGATGCTGGCGGTGGCGGGCTGTATTATTCAGCGCCTGACCGGTAACCCGATGGCCAGTCCGGAAGTCCTTGGGATTAGCTCCGGTGCCGCGTTTGGCGTGGTGTTGATGCTGTTCCTCGTACCGGGTGATGCGTTTGGCTGGCTGCTGCCCGCCGGAAGTCTCGGGGCGGCGGTAACGCTGCTGATTATTATGATTGCCGCCGGGCGCGGCGGCTTCTCGCCGCAACGCATGCTGCTGGCGGGGATGGCGCTCAGCACCGCGTTCACGATGCTGCTGATGATGTTGCAGGCCAGCGGCGATCCGCGGATGGCAAGCGTGCTGACCTGGATCTCCGGCTCGACCTACAACGCCACTGGCGAACAGGTGCTACGGACCGGGATCGTGATGGTGATTCTGCTGGCGGTTACGCCGCTGTGCCGTCGCTGGTTAACGATTTTACCGCTGGGCGGAGAAACTGCGCGGGCGGTGGGTATCGCATTGACGCCGTCGCGCGTGGCGTTACTGATGTTGGCTGCGGGTCTGACGGCGACAGCCACCATGACCATCGGGCCGCTGAGCTTTGTTGGGCTTATGGCGCCGCATATTGCGCGGATGTTAGGTTTCCGGCGCACGATGCCGCATATGGTCATCTCGGCGCTGGCGGGAGGCGTGTTGCTGGTGTTTGCCGACTGGTGCGGGCGAATGGTGCTGTTTCCGTATCAGATCCCGGCGGGATTACTGTCGACGTTTATTGGTGCGCCGTATTTTATCTATTTGTTGAGAAAGCAGAGTCGCTGAGTTTGCCGGATGGCGGCCTATGGACGGACCCCTTTCATGTAGGCCGGATAAGACGCTTTGCGTCGCTATCCGGCAATAAAAAAGCCGGGTGACGGCTTCGCCTTACCCGGCCTACGTTGTTTCTGGACGTTATCTTTTACAGCTTCGCAAACACCCGGCGCGCGGCGTCGACAGTGTTATTGATATCTTCCATGCTGTGCGCCACGGACATAAAGCCCGCTTCAAACGCGGACGGTGCCAGATAAACACCTTCATCCAGCATCATGTGGAAGAAGCGCTTGAAGCGCTCAACGTCACATGCCATCACGTCCTGATAGCAGGTCACGGTTTCGGCATCGGTGAAGAAAATCCCGAACATCCCGCCCACATGGTTCACCACCAGCGGAATATTGGCTTCCTGAGCGGCTTCCAGCAGACCTTCTGCCAGACGCGTGGTGAGGTCATCTAAGGTCTCATGAATTCCCGGCTGAGCAACTTCGTTCAGACAGGCGAATCCTGCTGCCATGGCTATCGGGTTACCGGACAGCGTTCCCGCCTGGTAAACCGGGCCGGTAGGTGCCAGTGCGTCCATCACATCACGACGACCGCCGAATGCGCCAACAGGCATGCCACCACCGATGATTTTGCCCAGACAGGTCAGGTCCGGCACTACGCCGTAGTAATCCTGCGCGCCAGCCAGCGCGACGCGGAAACCGGTCATCACTTCGTCGATGATAAACAGCGCACCGAACTCGTCGCACAGTGCGCGCAGGCCAGGCAGGAATTCCGGCAGCGGCGGGATGCAGTTCATGTTGCCCGCGACCGGCTCGACGATGATGCAGGCAATGTCCTGCGGATACTGCTCGAATGCCGCCCGCACCGAGGAGAGATCGTTATAGGTACAGGTCAGGGTGTGCTTGGCAAAATCTGCCGGAACGCCCGGTGAGTTCGGCTGGCCCAGCGTCAGCGCACCGGAACCTGCTTTTACCAGCAAGCAGTCGGCATGACCGTGATAGCAGCCTTCAAATTTGATGATTTTATCGCGCCCGGTGAAGCCACGCGCCAAACGGATGGCGCTCATCGTCGCTTCGGTACCGGAGTTGACCATACGCACCATGTCCATGGTGGGTACAAGCTCGGTAACCAGCGCCGCCATTTTGACTTCCATCTCGGTCGGTGCACCAAAGCTCAGACCGCGCTCGGCGGCTTCGATCACCGCATTGCGGATCGCCGGGTGGTTATGACCCAGCACCATCGGGCCCCAGGATCCGACGTAATCGATGTAGGCTTTACCATCGACGTCATACAGATACGCGCCATCTGCTTTTTCGATAAACAGCGGAGTACCACCCACGCCGGTAAAGGCGCGAACAGGGGAGTTAACGCCGCCGGGGATCAGTTCGCGTGCTGCGCTGTAGAGGTTCTCAGACTTACTCATGGATGGGGTCCTGGTTCGTAGAAAAAGTGAATGCGGGCTATTCTAGTTATTCAGTGAAGGTTATGAAAGTTTTGTGCATTGGAAACAATACGATTTGCAGGGGATTTTCACAAAATGAGCGAGTAGAATGCCGACTCCGTATTTGTATTACCAATTAATGATCATCCGATGAAAACAGACTCTCCCTCTTTTGAAGCACAGCAAATTGTGCGTTTACGGCGCAGGGATCAGATCCGTCGACTCCTTGATCGGGACAAGACACCGCTGGCGATCCTCTTTATGGCGGCCGTGGTTGGCACCGTGACCGGGCTGGTGGGCGTGGCGTTTGAGAAATCTGTCACCTGGGTACAGAACCTGCGCATTGGCGCACTGGTACAGGTTGCCGATCATGCCATTCTGGTATGGCCGCTGGCCTTTATTCTCTCGGCGCTGCTGGCCATGGTGGGCTATTTTCTGGTGCGTAAATTCGCACCCGAGGCCGGTGGTTCGGGGATCCCTGAGATTGAAGGCGCGCTGGAAGAGCTGCGCCCGGTGCGCTGGTGGCGCGTATTGCCGGTAAAATTTATCGGCGGCATGGGGACGTTGGGGGCCGGTATGGTGCTCGGTCGTGAAGGGCCGACGGTGCAAATTGGCGGTAACATCGGGCGCATGGTGCTGGATGTCTTTCGTATGCGCAGCGCTGAAGCGCGGCATACCCTGCTGGCAACCGGTGCGGCTGCCGGTCTTTCGGCGGCGTTTAATGCGCCGCTGGCCGGCATCCTGTTCATTCTGGAAGAGATGCGTCCGCAGTTTCGCTATAACCTTGTGTCGATCAAAGCCGTGTTTACCGGCGTTATCATGTCGAGCATTGTGTTTCGTATTTTCAACGGCGAGGCCCCGATTATTGAAGTTGGGAAGCTCTCCAATGCGCCGGTGAATACCCTGTGGCTGTATCTGATCCTTGGGATTATTTTTGGCTGTGTCGGACCGTTGTTCAATACCCTGGTGTTACGCACCCAGGATATGTTTCAGCGGTTTCACGGTGGTGACATTAAAAAATGGGTGCTGATGGGCGGGGCGATTGGCGGCCTGTGTGGGATCCTGGGCTTAATTAAACCGGAAGCCGCAGGCGGTGGGTTCAACCTGATTCCTATCGCCGCCGCGGGCAATTTCAGCGTCGGTATCCTGCTGTTTATTTTTATTGCCCGGGTTATCACCACGCTGCTGTGCTTCTCATCCGGTGCGCCGGGCGGGATTTTCGCCCCGATGCTGGCGCTGGGGACACTGCTCGGTACCGCGTTCGGCATGGCGGCCGCGGCCTCATTTCCGCAGTATCATCTGGAGGCTGGGACGTTTGCCATTGCCGGAATGGGGGCGTTGTTGGCGGCGTCGGTACGTGCGCCACTCACCGGCATCGTGCTGGTGCTGGAGATGACCGATAACTATCAGCTCATTTTGCCAATGATTATTACCTGTCTTGGCGCAACACTATTAGCCCAATTTATGGGCGGAAAGCCGCTATACTCGACTATCCTTGCCCGTACGCTGGCAAAACAGGAAGCGGAGCAGGCGGCGAAAAGCCAGAGTACAGCCGCTGGCGAGAATACTTGAACGAAATACCAGGGTATTAGATAATGGCCTTAACTATTGGGTTATAATTTGCCCAATTGCCAATGTCGTTTGGAGCAAAATATGAGTGATGATGTAGCGCTGCCACTGCAATTTACTGAAGCAGCAGCCAATAAAGTAAAAAGCCTGATCGCTGACGAAGATAACCCGAATCTGAAATTGCGCGTATATATCACCGGTGGTGGTTGCAGCGGTTTCCAGTATGGTTTCACCTTTGATGATCAGGTGAATGATGGCGATATGACTATTGAGAAACAGGGCGTTGGCCTGGTGGTTGATCCGATGAGCCTGCAGTATCTGGTGGGCGGCGCGGTTGACTATACCGAAGGTCTGGAAGGTTCCCGCTTCGTGGTGACTAACCCTAACGCCAAAAGCACCTGCGGGTGTGGTTCTTCTTTCAGCATCTGATTGCTGTCTGCAATACCGATGGTCTGATGGTGTAGGCCCGGTAAGCGTAGCGCCACCGGGCAATGTGCCGGATGGCGGCGTAAACGCCTTATCCGGCCTACATGTTCTGCATCGTTACATCAACGTCCGTTATCATCCAGCGCAAATGTCGGTAGCTTTAAGTGCCAGCGAATAGCGGCCAGTCGAATAACCAGCGTGACAACCATCCCCATCATACTGGCGTTTTCCAGCGGTATTGCGAAAGTATAAAACGCGGTTGCGTGAACAATGCCGCCGATAATGCAGGCCGTGGCATAGATTTCTGTACGTAATATCATCGGCACTTCACGGGCCAACACGTCGCGTATGATCCCACCGCCGACGCCGGTAATGACCCCCATACAAATCGCCACCAGCGGACCGGTTCCGGCGAGGAACGCCTTATTGACGCCAATGCCGACGAATACCGCCAGACCCACGGCGTCCAGCACCGGAAGGATCCATTTAGGCAAACGTCTGGGCTGGCGTACCAATACGATCGTCAGCATGCTGGTGATCATGGCAACCACCAGATCGGTAGGATCTTTAACCCAGAATACCGGCCCATGATCCAGGGCCATATCGCGGATCGTGCCGCCGCCGACTGCGGTAACCACCCCGAGGACCAGAACGCCGAACGGATCCATACGTAATTTCCCGGCCAGTAATACGCCAGAGATAGCAAATACCGCAGTACCGACAATATCCAGCCAATAGACGAGCATGCTTAAATCCTCACAACATACCTGGTGGGGGGCCGACGCTAATTTATCTGTGAAAGCGCATTACAGAGTTGTTTTGCGGCGAGGATAATACGCGGGCTCGCGCGTTCAAACCAGTCACTATTAAGGATAATAACCGGGATTTTTAACTGTTCTCCCCAGTATTGCTCAATTTTAAGATTTTCGCCCGAACCACCGGTGGCGACGATTGCCTGGGGGGCTCTTGCCAGTACTTGTTCACGGCTGACCTGTGGCCAGGGAACCCGGCTGCCAGCAAAGATGTTTTCTCCCCCGCATACCTCAAGAACCTGGTGTTGAAGGGAGCCTTTTCCACTGGTAAACAGAGGATTTGCACCAAACTGGAGAAACACCCGTTTTTTTGGTTTATTGGCATACTGAGATTTTAGTAAAGCATACTCATCAAGCAATGTTTGCGCGGCCTGTTTTGCTTGCTCAGGCTTGGGGCTCCACGGTGCCAACTGGCGCAGTGCGTCGGCAACCTGCTCGATGGTGACGGCATCCACCCAGATAACCTTAATCCCCAGTGCGGTTAGCTGATTCACCTGCCGCTCGGCATTGCCTCCGCGCCAGGCGATGACCAGATCCGGTTTGAGCGCCACGATGCGTTCCAGATTCATGCCTTGCCAGGTGGAGACCTCTTCAATATTTTCGGCCTCGGGCGGATAATTTGAGTAGCTGCTGACGCCAACGGGCGTAATGCCGGCGGCAAAGGCAAGTTCGGTGTTAGCAGGGGAGAGGGAAACCACACGCGGAGCGGCATAAAGCCACGCCGGAAGCGTAAAAAGCAGGGCGACCAGCGCCCTGGAGATGAATTTAGCCATGCGCCAGTTTCTGTACCAGCGTTTCGACCATCAGGCTTGACTGCTTCGCGGCAACCACCAGGAATTCGTCAAAGCTCAGGTGGGACTGCTGATCGGCAACGTCGGAGATGGCACGAACCACCACGAACGGAACGTTAAAGTTATGGCAAACATGTGCAATCGCGGTGGCTTCCATTTCTACGGCAATCGCCTGCGGGAAGTTATGCTGAATTTTTGCCAGGCCAACAGAGCCGTTAATGAAGGCGTCGCCGCTAACGATAAGACCACGAACGGCGTTAAGGTTCAGTTCTGCAATGCAGGATTCCGCTGCGGCGATAAGCGCAGGGTCGGCTTTAAAACCTGCCGGGCAGCCTGGTAACTGACCGAATTCATAGCCAAATGCAGTGACGTCGGCGTCGTGATAACGCGCTTCGTCAGAGACTACGATATCGCCGACTTTCAGCGTAGAAGCCAGGCCGCCCGCAGAACCCGTATTAATGATGGCATCCGGTTTGCAGCGTTCCAGCAGCAGCGTGGCGCCCAGCGCCGCAGCCACTTTACCGATGCCCGATTTCAGTAGCGCAACCTCAGTCCCGTTCAGTTGGCCGGTGTAAATTTCACAACCGCCAAGGGTGATAGTCTGACGGTTTTCGATTTTGTCACGCAGCAGCGTAACTTCTTCTTCCATTGCACCAATGATGCCGATTTTCATAGATTTACTCGCGATAAGCCAGATTTGAGGGCATAGTCTATCATGCGCTTAAGGGGTAGCGCATTTCTCAGGCGGGAGAGGACATGGCACAGATCGATTTTCGAAAAAAAATAAACTGGCATCGTCGTTACCGTTCGCCGCAGGGTGCAAAATCTGAGCATGAGATCCTGCGAATTTTCGAAAGCGATCGTGGACGTATTATCAATTCTCCGGCTATCCGCCGACTGCAGCAAAAAACCCAGGTCTTTCCGCTGGAGCGCAACGCCGCAGTGCGGACACGTCTGACGCACTCGATGGAAGTTCAGCAGGTAGGGCGCTACATCGCCAAAGAGATCCTCAGCCGACTGAAAGAGCTAAAACTGTTAGAGCAGTACGGCCTGGATGAATTAACCGGTCCTTTTGAAAGCGTGGTCGAAATGTCCTGCCTGATGCATGACATCGGTAATCCACCGTTTGGTCACTTTGGTGAAGCGGCGATTAACGACTGGTTTCGCCAGCGCCTTTTCCCCGCCGATGCGGAAAGCCAGCCTCTCAGCGACGATCGCTGCCTGATCGCGGCGCTACGTTTGCGTGAAGGTGAAGAGTCGCTCAATGACATTCGCCGCAAGGTGCGTCAGGATCTGTGCCATTTTGAAGGAAATGCGCAGGGTATTCGTCTTGTGCACACTTTGATGCGAATGAATCTGACGTGGGCGCAGGTCGGCGGTATTTTAAAATATACTCGTCCGGCGTGGTGGCGTGGAGAGACGCCAGCAACGCATAACTATTTAATGAAGAAACCGGGCTATTACCTTTCCGAGGAACCGTATATTGAGCGGTTACGTAAAGAGTTATCATTAGCACCTTACAGTCGTTTTCCATTAACCTGGATTATGGAAGCCGCTGACGATATCTCTTATTGCGTGGCCGATCTTGAAGATGCCGTGGAGAAAAGAATCTTCAGTGTCGAGCAACTGTATCATCATCTGTATGAGGCCTGGGGACAACATGAAAAAGGCTCCCTGTTTAGTCAGGTCGTGGAGAACGCGTGGGAAAAATCGCGCTCAAATACATTAAGTCGTAGTACAGAAGATCAGTTCTTTATGTATTTGCGGGTCAACACGCTAAATAAACTTGTGCCCTACGCCGCGCAGCGTTTTATTGATAATTTACCGCAGATTTTTGAGGGTAGCTTTAATCACGCCCTGTTAGAAGACGCCAGCAGCTTCAGCCAATTGCTGGGAGTCTATAAAAATGTGGCGATGAAACATGTATTTAGCCATCCTGATGTCGAGCAACTGGAATTACAGGGGTATCGGGTGATCAGTGGCCTGCTGGAGATTTATCAGCCGTTATTAAAGATGGCGCTTGCCGATTTTTCTACACTTGTTCAAAACGAAAGATTAAAACAGTTCCCCATTGAGTCACGATTATTTCAAAAGCTCTCTACGCGCCATCGACTTGCTTATGTCGAAGTGGTCAGTAAAATATCACCGACGTCTGCCGAGTACCCGGTACTGGAATATTATTATCGCTGCCGCCTGATCCAGGATTATATCAGCGGGATGACCGATTTGTATGCCTGGGATGAATATCGACGGTTGATGGCGGTAGAACAATAAACATCCATTTGTAAAGACGGACAATAAAATTTTACTTTTTCCTTAAAGTTTATTCTGGAACTTAGCGCGATAAAACGACTCTGACGTATACAGCAATTTTGCGTTATCAGTTAATCGAGAATGAAACACATGAAAAAAACCACATTAGCAATGAGTGCACTGGCTCTGAGTTTAGGTTTGGCGTTGTCCCCTCTGTCTGCAACGGCGGCTGAGACTGCGTCTTCAGCAACCACGGCTCAACAGATGCCAAGTCTGGCCCCGATGCTCGAAAAAGTGATGCCATCGGTGGTGAGTATTAATGTCGAGGGGAGCACGACGGTGAATACGCCGCGTATGCCGCGTAATTTCCAGCAGTTCTTTGGGGATAACTCCCCGTTCTGCCAGGACGGTTCTCCGTTCCAGAGTTCCCCATTCTGTCAGGAAGGCGCACCGGGCGCGGGTAATGGCGGCGGTCAGCAGCAGAAATTTATGGCGCTGGGTTCCGGCGTGATTATCGATGCTGCAAAAGGTTATGTTGTGACTAACAACCACGTGGTGGATAACGCCACAGTGATTAAAGTCCAACTGAGCGACGGGCGTAAATTTGACGCGAAAATGGTCGGCAAAGACCCGCGTTCTGACATTGCGCTGATTCAGATTCAGGATCCGAAGAACCTGACTGCAATCAAGTTGGCAGACTCCGATGCGCTGCGCGTGGGTGATTATACCGTGGCGATTGGTAACCCGTTTGGACTCGGTGAAACGGTGACCTCCGGTATTGTTTCTGCACTGGGTCGTAGCGGCCTGAACGCAGAAAACTATGAAAACTTTATCCAGACCGATGCGGCGATCAACCGTGGTAACTCCGGTGGCGCACTGGTCAACCTGAACGGTGAACTGATCGGTATTAACACCGCGATCCTCGCGCCGGACGGTGGCAATATCGGTATCGGTTTTGCTATCCCAAGCAACATGGTGAAAAACCTGACCTCGCAGATGGTTGAGTTCGGTCAGGTGAAACGCGGTGAGCTGGGAATTATGGGGACAGAGCTGAGCTCTGAGCTGGCGAAAGCGATGAAAGTGGATGCCCAGCGTGGGGCATTCGTCAGCCAGGTGATGCCGAACTCTTCCGCAGCGAAGGCGGGTATTAAAGCCGGTGACGTGATTACCTCGCTGAACGGTAAGCCGATCAGCAGCTTCGCCGCGCTGCGTGCGCAGGTGGGTACGATGCCGGTAGGCAGCAAAATCAGCCTTGGCCTGCTGCGTGACGGTAAACCTGTGACGGTGAATCTGGAACTGCAGCAGAGCAGCCAGACTCAGGTTGATTCCAGCTCCATCTTCAAAGGTATTGAAGGGGCGGATATGAGCAACAAAGGTCAGGACAAAGGTGTCGTGGTCAGCGATGTAAAACCAAAAACGCCGGCAGCGATGATTGGCCTGAAGAAAGGGGATGTAATTATCGGAGCTAACCAGCAGCCGGTGAAAAACATTGCCGAACTGCGCAAAATCCTCGACAGCAAACCGGCTGTTCTGGCGCTGAATATTCAGCGTGGTGACAGCTCCATCTATCTGTTGATGCAGTAAGCCTCTCTAAACCCCTTCCCGGCAGCGGGGAGGGGTTTCTTTTTGTGAACCCTCCCACAACTCCATACTTCTCTCCTTCAGTTTGTGCATCTGCACAATGCCGCCGATTATTATCTTCCTTATGCTGAGCATTGCTCACAGGAGGGGTTTATGGCTGGCTGGCATCTTGATACCAAAATGGCGCAGGATATTGTGGCGCGCACGATGCGCATCATCGATACCAATATCAACGTAATGGATGCCCGTGGGCGGATCATTGGTAGCGGCGATCGCGAGCGTATTGGTGAATTGCACGAAGGTGCACTGCTGGTGCTTTCACAGGGCCGGGTGGTAGATATTGACGATGCGGTCGCGAAGCATTTGCACGGCGTACGACAGGGGATAAACCTGCCGCTACGACTCGAAGGTGAAATTGTTGGCGTCATTGGCTTAACCGGCGAGCCGGAGCATCTGCGCAAATACGGCGAGCTGGTGTGTATGACCGCCGAAATGATGCTGGAGCAGTCGCGTCTGATGCACCTGCTGGCGCAGGACAGCCGTCTGCGTGAAGAGCTGGTCATGAACCTGATTCAGGCGGAGGAAAATACGCCCGCGCTGATGGAATGGGCACAGCGTTTAGGCATTGATTTGAACCAGCCGCGCGTGGTAGCGGTGCTGGAAGTCGATAGCGGCCAACTGGGCGTTGACAGCGCGATGGCAGAACTGCAGCAGCTACAGAATGCATTGACCACGCCAGAGCGTAACAACCTGATTGCGATTGTGTCACTGACCGAGATGGTGGTGCTGAAACCCGCTCTTAATCAGTTTGGCCGTTGGGACGCGGAAGATCACCGCAAGCGCGTAGAGCAGCTTATCGCTCGCATGAAAGAGAACGGACAGCTGCGTTTTCGCGTGTCGCTGGGTAACTTCTTTACTGGACCAGGCAGCATTGCCCGTTCTTACCGCACGGCGCGGACGACGATGATGGTCGGTAAGCAGCGTATGCCGGAAAACCGCAGCTATTTCTATCAGGATTTGATGCTGCCGGTGTTACTGGACAGCCTGCGCGGCGGCTGGCAGGCCAACGAGCTGGCGCGTCCGCTGGTACGGCTAAAAGCAATGGATAATAATGGGTTACTGCGTCGGACGTTAGCGGCATGGTTTCGCCATAACGTGCAGCCGCTGGCGACGTCAAAAGCGTTGTTTATCCACCGCAATACGCTGGAATATCGTCTGAATCGTATCTCTGAGCTTACCGGGTTGGATTTGGGAAATTTCGACGACAGGTTATTGCTGTATGTGGCGTTACAGCTGGATGAACAGCATTGATTGATTGCCTGATGGCGCTACGCTTATCAGGCAAAATGCCGGGTGGCGGCTTCGCCTTACCCGGCCTACGAATACATCCACCCACGGTTATTTACGCGTCAGTTTTTCCAGATCGGATTCAATTTCGCTGATCTTGTTGGTGACGACGCTTTCCAGATGTCGTAAGTCATCGAGGATCTTGCGTTTGAGATCGACTTCACTGCGATCGCGCTGGCAGATCTGATCCAGTTCATCAATCACATAGCGCAGGTTCGGGCTGATCTCCTGCACCTCTTTGTAACCCTGGCCGATACCATCGGCAACCACGGTTTTACGCTGACGGGGATACTTAAACTTAACGCTCTTGGCAAAAAACTCGCCTTTATCCTTCTGGAAATAGATTTTCAGGATATCGTTGTTGGCTTCTTGCCGCAGGCTGTAACGATCGATCTCTTCAGGATTGGTAATGCCCAGACTTTTCAGATTGTCATACATAGCGGTACCCTTAAGCTCACTATAACCATTGAATAATTAACGAAAAGCCTTGTTTATGCCACTCGCAGATGTAAAAAAAGCGGGCTAAGCCCGCTTTTTCAAATTGCCGTTAGTCGATGGTACGCAATAGCTCGTTAATTCCGACTTTGCCACGCGTTTTGGCGTCGACTTTCTTGACGATTACCGCGCAGTACAGGCTGTACTTACCGTCTTTCGACGGCAGATTTCCCGATACCACAACCGAACCCGCCGGAACGCGGCCATAGAAAACTTCGCCGGTTTCGCGGTCGTAGATTTTGGTGCTCTGGCCCAGGTATACGCCCATGGAGATAACGGAGCCTTCTTCGACGATCACGCCTTCTACTACTTCAGAACGCGCACCAATGAAGCAGTTGTCTTCGATGATGGTTGGGTTCGCCTGTAACGGTTCCAGCACGCCACCGATGCCAACGCCACCGGACAGGTGAACGTTTTTACCGATTTGCGCACATGAGCCGACGGTTGCCCAGGTATCCACCATGGAGCCTTCATCAACGTAAGCACCGATGTTGACGTAAGACGGCATCAGGACGGTGTTACGTGCGATATAGGCACCCTGGCGCACGGCAGCAGGGGGAACTACGCGGAAGCCTTCTTTCTGGAAGCGCGCTTCGTCGTAGTTGGCGAATTTCATCGGGACTTTATCGAAATAGCGGCTTTCTGCGCCATCGATAACCTGGTTGTCGTTAATACGAAAAGAGAGCAGTACCGCTTTCTTCAGCCACTGATGTGTGACCCACTGACCCTCAATCTTTTCTGCAACACGCAGCGCACCGGAATCCAGCAGAGAAATAACCTGATTTACCGCTTCACGGGTTACGGTATCTACATTTGCCGGAGTAATTTCGGCGCGGCGCTCGAAAGCGGACTCAATAACGTTCTGTAACTGCTGCATTGTTAAACTCTTTCCATAATAAATAAACACATCACCCTTTATCGTTTGGATTGAGGGCCTCTGTCAACCGTTGATGTACTTCCTGCTGCAGCGCATTATTAAGGGCGCGCCGGTCGGCCGTTGCTATTATGAATAAATCTTCTACTCGCTCGCCAATGGTTGTAATTCGGGCGCCATGCAGCGAAATTCCCAGATCGGCAAAAATCTGTCCGACCCGCGCCAGCAGGCCGGGCTGGTCGAGCGCGATAAGCTCGAGGAATGATTTTCGGTCGGTATGGGTCGGTAGAAAAGTCACCTCGGTCTCGACGGTAAAGTGACGTAGTTTTGCTGGTTGGCGGCGCGGTTGTGGTGGCTGCCAACTGCGTTGGGTGATCGCCTGCTCCAGTCCTGAACGGATGGCGTCGTGGCGGTCCGACGACAGCGGACTGCCGTCCGGCTCCAGTACGATAAATGTATCCATCGCCATGTTATCGCGAGTGGTGAAAATTTGCGCATCGTGGACGCTAAGGTTTCGCCGATCCAGTTCGGCACAAACCGCGGCAAACAGATAGGGACGGTCCGGACTCCAGATGAAAATCTCCGTTCCGCCGCGCGTGGCCTGTGGGCTGAGTAAGATTAGCGGCTTGCTCATGTCGTGCTGCAGTAGATGGCGCGCATGCCAGGCCAGCTGGTTTGGGCTGTGGCGCACGAAATAGTTGGCGCGGCAGCGCGACCAGATATGGTGCAGCGCTTCTTCATCAATGTTGTCCATGCGCAGCAGCGCCAGCGCCTGCAGCTGGTGATGACGCACGCGTTCGCGCATATCCGGCGTGTTTTGCATGCCGCGACGTAGCTGTTTTTCGGTAGCGAAGTACAGCTCGCGCAACAGGCTTTGTTTCCAGCTGTTCCACAGCGTTTCGTTGGTGGCGCAAATGTCCGCCACCGTCAGGCACACCAGGAAGCGCAGGCGGTGTTCCGTTTGCACTTCTTCGGCGAACTGCTTGATGACTTCGGGGTCCTGAATATCGCGGCGCTGGGCGGTAACCGACATCAGCAGATGCTGGCGGACCAGCCAGGCGACCAGCTGTGTTTCGCGGGAATTCAGCCCGTGCAGTTCGGCAAACTTGAGGACATCCTGAGCACCGAGAACCGAGTGGTCGCCGCCGCGACCTTTGGCGATATCGTGGAACAGCGCGGCAATCAGAATCAGCTCCGGCTGGCGCAGACGTGGCCAGAGATCGACACACAGCGGGTGACGCTGACGGGTCTCTTCTTTGGCAAAGCTTTCCAGCTTTAGCATCACGCGAATCGTGTGTTCATCCACCGTATAGGCATGAAACAGGTCAAACTGCATTTGGCCGACAATGTGCGACCACTGCGGCATATAGGCCCACAGCACACTGTGACGATGCATCGGCAGCAGGCCACGGCTCACCGCCCCCGGATGGCGTAACATGCTGAGAAACAGCGAACGCGCCTCCGGGATGTAGCACAGCGGTTGTGTCAGATGGCGGCGGGCATGGCGCAAATGGCGCAGCGTAGTGGAGTAAATCCCGGTGATCGCGCTATTGCGCACCATGGTGTAAAACATCCGCAGAATGGCTTCCGGTTCGCGGATAAATAGATCGTCGTTACGCAAATCAATTAACGTGCCGCGTAGCTGAAAGTCGTCATCGATCGGGCGCGGCTTTTCATCTGCGGATAGAGCGAGGATGGCCTCATCAAACAGCTGTAGCAGCATGTGGTTCAGCTCACTGACCCTGCGCGTGACGCGAAAATAGTCTTTCATCATCCGTTCGATAGGCTCGTTGCCTTCACCGCCGTAGTGTAGCCGTTGCGCGACGCTAAGCTGACGGTCAAACAGTAGACGGTTATCGTAACGCGTGACTTCCAGATGCAGTGCGAAGCGAATGCGCCAGAGGATGTGCAGACACTCATTCAGTTCAGCACGTTCCGCCAGCGTCAAGAAGCCGAATCCAACCATCTCATCCAGCGACGTGGCGCCAAAGTGGCGGCGGGCTACCCACTGGAGGGTGTGGATATCGCGCAGGCCGCCGGGGCTACTTTTGATATCCGGTTCCAGATTGTAGCTGGTGCCGTGATAGCGCTGGTGGCGCAGGTTCTGCTCTTCCACTTTGGCGGCGTAAAATTTATCGGAGGGCCAGAAGCCTTCGCTAAAAATATGTTTTTGTAGCTCAAGAAACAGCGCCACGTCGCCAATCAGCAGGCGTGTTTCAATCAGGTTAGTGGCGACGGTTAAATCGGACAGGCCTTCCAGCAGACACTCTTCCAGCGTACGCACGCTGTGCCCCACCTCCAGTCTCACATCCCACAACAGCGTTAGCAGTTCGCCGACCTTCTCGGCCTGCGCATCAGGCAGTTTTTTACGACTCAGAATCAGCAGGTCGATATCGGAAAGCGGGTGCAGTTCGCCACGCCCATAGCCGCCGACGGCGACCAGCGCCAGATCGGCAATTTGACCGAAACCGGCTTCAATCCACAGGCGTTGCAGCAGTTGGTCAATAAACTCGGTGCGCGCTTCGATCAACTGCTCTGCGGAAATACCACTGTCAAAGGCTTCACCTAACCAGTTCTGAAACGAATCGATATGCGTTTTAATGCCGCGACAGTTGAGATCGTGCTGAGGCCAGGTTCCCGGGTTTTGCGGTTGGCCCGGCAGGGTGGGGAGGGCAGTATTTGCGTGTTGTTCAGGAAGAGTATTCATTGTGCGCCACCCATAAAAAAGCCGGATGACGCTTACGCTTATCCGGCCTACGGGAGAGTGCCATTTGTAGGCCTGATAAGCGACAGCGCCATCAGGCAAAACATTATTCGTCGTGTGTGATGACCGCCGGGATAGTGTCATCCTTGCGTAACGTCAGAATTTCACAACCGTTTTCCGTCACCACAATAGTATGCTCGTACTGTGCAGACAAGCTACGGTCTTTGGTTTTTACCGTCCAGCCGTCTTTCATGGTGCGGATACGATAATCACCGGCGTTGAGCATCGGTTCAACGGTGAAGGTCATGCCCGGTTGCAGCACTACGCCGCCATCGTCTGCATCGTAGTGCAGAACCTGAGGTTCTTCATGGAAGCCGCGACCGATGCCGTGGCCGCAGTATTCGCGTACCACAGAGAAGCCTTCGCCTTCCGCGTATTTCTGAATGGCTGCGCCTAGTGTGCGCAGACGAATACCCGGTTTTATCATCCGCAGCGCCAGATACAGGCTTTCCTGCGTGACGCGGCACAGACGCTCGCCCAGAATCGTCGGCTTGCCGACGATAAACATTTTGGAGGTGTCACCGTGGAACTCGTCTTTAATCACGGTAACGTCGATGTTGACGATATCGCCGTCTTTCAGGTGCTTGGCGTCGTCCGGGATCCCGTGGCATACCACTTCATTAATGGAGATGCAGACGGATTTCGGATAACCGTGATAACCCAGGCACGCGGAGATCGCCTGCTGCTCGTTCACGATGTAGTCATTGCAGATACGATCCAATTCGCCGGTGCTGACGCCCGGTTTGATAAACGGTTCGATCATTTCCAGCACTTCGGCGGCCAGACGACCAGCGACGCGCATTTTTTCGATTTCTTCAGGGGTCTTGATTGAGATAGCCATAAATTCTGTCCATCAGTGTCGATGATTTCGACAATAATTGTGTAAGTGCTGCTAATGGTATCAGTCAGGGGTGTACCCTGCCAAATTGAGAATCATTAACAGCACAGACCGCCAACTATTATTGGTGTCTATGGCGTATTTGTGGTATAAAGCGCGCCGGACTTCCGATCCATTCGAAGACTACACACGATGGACGGGAGCGACAAATCTCACTTTGTGTAACAACACACACGTATCGACACATATTCCGGGGTGCCCTTTTGGGTCGGTAATATGGGATGCGTGGAGGCTTAACCCCAACTTTTATATATAGAGGTTTTAATCATGGCAACTGTTTCCATGCGCGACATGCTCAAGGCTGGTGTTCACTTCGGTCACCAGACCCGTTACTGGAACCCGAAAATGAAGCCTTTCATCTTCGGTGCGCGTAACAAAGTTCACATCATCAACCTTGAGAAAACTGTACCGATGTTCAACGAAGCTCTGGCTGAACTGAACAAGATCTCTGCTCGTAAAGGTAAAATCCTTTTCGTTGGTACTAAACGCGCTGCAAGCGAAGCGGTGAAAGAAGCTGCTAACAACTGCGACCAGTTCTTCGTGAACCATCGCTGGTTGGGCGGCATGCTGACTAACTGGAAAACCGTTCGTCAGTCCATCAAACGTCTGAAAGATCTGGAAACTCAGTCTCAGGACGGTACTTTCGAAAAGCTGACCAAGAAAGAAGCGCTGATGCGCACCCGTGAGCTTGAGAAACTGGAAAACAGCCTGGGCGGTATCAAAGACATGGGCGGTCTGCCGGACGCTCTGTTCGTAATCGATGCTGACCACGAGCACATTGCTATCAAAGAAGCAAACAACCTGGGTATCCCGGTATTTGCAATCGTTGATACCAACTCTGATCCGGACGGTGTTGACTTCGTTATCCCGGGTAACGACGACGCAATCCGTGCTGTGACCCTGTACCTGGGCGCTGTAGCTACTACCGTTCGTGAAGGCCGTTCTCAGGATCTGGCTTCCCAGGCGGAAGAAAGCTTCGTAGAAGCTGAATAATAAGGCACGCTCGTTAGAGCCCCCTTATAAACCAGGTTGTATCACGTTTGGTTAGGGGCCCTTTAGGCCCCTTTTTCACTTTTAAATCTGTGCGGTTTGACGCCGGGCAGATCAAATCTTCCGAGGATTTTAGAATGGCTGAAATTACCGCATCCCTGGTAAAAGAGCTGCGTGAGCGTACCGGCGCAGGCATGATGGATTGCAAAAAAGCACTGACTGAAGCTAATGGCGACATAGAGCTGGCAATCGAAAACATGCGTAAATCTGGTGCGATCAAAGCGGCGAAAAAAGCAGGCAACGTTGCTGCTGATGGCGTGATCAAAACCAAAATCGACGGCAACTACGGCATCATTCTGGAAGTTAACTGCCAGACTGACTTCGTTGCTAAAGATGGTGGTTTCCAGGCATTTGCAGACAAAGTTCTGGATGCTGCAATCGCGGGCAAAATCACTGACGTTGACGTTCTGAAAGCACAGTTCGAAGAAGAACGTGTTGCGCTGGTTGCTAAAATCGGTGAGAACATCAACATCCGTCGTGTTGCTTCCATCGAAGGCGACGTACTGGGTTCATACCAGCACGGTGCGCGTATCGGTGTTCTGGTTGCGGCTAAAGGCGCAGACGAAGAGCTGGTTAAACAGCTGGCAATGCACATTGCTGCAAGCAAGCCTGAATTCGTTAAGCCAGAAGACGTATCTGCTGAAGTGGTAGAGAAAGAATACCAGGTTCAGCTGGATATCGCGATGCAGTCTGGTAAGCCGAAAGAAATCGCAGAGAAAATGGTTGAAGGCCGCATGAAGAAATTCACCGGCGAAGTTTCTCTGACGGGTCAGCCTTTCGTTATGGATCCGAGCAAATCTGTTGCTCAGCTGCTGAAAGAGCACAACGCTGACGTAACAGGCTTCATCCGCTTTGAAGTGGGTGAAGGCATCGAGAAAGTTGAGACTGACTTTGCAGCAGAAGTTGCTGCGATGTCCAAGCAGTCTTAATTTTTTAAAGGAGCCGCCTGAGGGCGGCTTCTTTTTGTGTCTGGCTTGTAAATTCAGCGAACCGCTATAGTGGCTACGTTGAAAAGCGACATACAATGTCGCTGGTATTAACTCATCTCATTCGTTGACAGTCTCAGGAAAGAAACATGGCTACCAATGCAAAACCCGTCTACAAACGTATTCTGCTTAAGTTAAGTGGCGAAGCGCTGCAAGGTTCAGAAGGCTTCGGTATTGATGCAAGCATACTTGACCGTATGGCTCAGGAAATCAAAGAACTGGTTGAGCTGGGTATTCAGGTTGGCGTAGTGATTGGTGGCGGTAACCTGTTCCGTGGTGCTGGTCTGGCGAAAGCGGGAATGAACCGCGTTGTGGGCGACCACATGGGCATGTTGGCCACCGTAATGAACGGTCTGGCAATGCGCGATGCGCTTCACCGCGCCTATGTGAACGCTCGCCTGATGTCCGCAATTCCTTTGAACGGTGTGTGCGATAACTACAGCTGGGCGGAGGCTATCAGCCTGCTGCGCAACAACCGTGTTGTTATCCTGGCGGCCGGTACCGGCAACCCGTTCTTCACGACAGACTCTGCAGCCTGCCTGCGCGGTATTGAAATTGAAGCTGATGTAGTGCTGAAAGCCACCAAAGTTGACGGCGTATTTACCGCAGATCCGGCGCAAGATCCAACCGCGACCATGTACGAACAACTGACCTATACTGAAGTTCTGGATAAAGAACTGAAAGTGATGGATCTGGCGGCGTTCACGCTGGCTCGTGACCACAAATTGCCTATTCGTGTCTTCAACATGAACAAACCGGGTGCGCTGCGCCGTGTGGTGATGGGTGAAAAAGAAGGGACGTTAATCACGGAATAATTCCCGTTGCGGCTAAATGCAGGTAATATTCTGCTTTAATGTCGCGGGATACGTCCCTCAAAATTAATCAAGACTATACTTGTCGCATCTTGCGTGGTGGATATGGTCTGACTGAAACAAGCTTTCAAGGATTCGTAACGTGATCAACGAAATCAGAAAAGATGCTGAAGTACGCATGGACAAATGCGTCGAAGCATTCAAAAATCAAATCAGCAAAATTCGCACGGGTCGTGCTTCTCCCAGCCTGCTGGATGGCATTATCGTGGAATATTACGGCACGCCAACTCCGCTGCGTCAGCTGGCAAGCGTAACGGTTGAAGATTCCCGTACTCTGAAAATCAACGTGTTTGACCGTTCTATGGGCCCGGCCGTTGAGAAAGCGATTATGGCTTCTGACCTCGGTTTGAACCCAAGCTCTGCGGGTTCTGACATCCGCGTTCCGCTGCCGCCGCTGACCGAAGAACGTCGTAAAGATCTGACCAAGATCGTGCGTGGCGAAGCAGAAGGCGCGCGTGTTGCCGTGCGTAACGTTCGTCGTGATGCTAACGACAAAGTGAAAGCGCTGTTGAAAGATAAAGAGATCAGCGAAGATGACGATCGCCGTTCTCAGGACGACGTGCAGAAAATGACTGACGCCGCTATCAAGAAAGTGGATGCGGCGCTGGCAGAGAAAGAAGCGGAACTGATGCAGTTCTGATTCGCCTGTACGCTTAAAACGCCGCTCAGAAGGTCTGCAAAGGCTGGATGGCGGCGTTTTGCTTTTTTCTGTCTATCCCCTAAAGGGTAAAATTCTTCAGGATGTCTGATGAAGCAATTAACCATTCTCGGCTCAACCGGCTCTATTGGTTGCAGTACGCTGGATGTCGTACGCCATAACCCGGAAACGTTTCGTGTTACTGCGCTGGTCGCGGGTAAAAATGTTGCCCGTATGGTCGAGCAGTGCCTGGAGTTCTCTCCCCGCTATGCAGTAATGGATGATGAAACAAGCGCTGCGCAGGTGAAAGCGGCTCTGCTGGAGCAGGGAAGTCGTACCGAGGTGATGAGCGGACAACAGGCGGCCTGTGATATGGCTGCGCTGGATGATGTCGATCAGGTGATGGCCGCGATTGTCGGCGCGGCGGGGCTGCTGCCTACGCTGGCGGCAATCCGTGCAGGCAAAAGCATTTTACTGGCGAATAAAGAGTCGCTGGTGACCTGCGGTCGTTTGTTTATGGATGACGTGAAGCGCCACAAAGCGCAGCTTTTGCCGGTAGATAGCGAACATAACGCGATTTTTCAGAGTTTACCCCAACCTATTCAGCACAATCTGGGATACGCTGACCTTGAGCAAAATGGCGTCATGTCCATTCTGCTTACCGGGTCTGGTGGCCCTTTCCGTGAAACGCCATTGCACGATCTGGTGTCAATGACCCCCGATCAAGCATGCCGTCACCCGAACTGGTCGATGGGACGAAAAATCTCCGTCGACTCTGCCACTATGATGAATAAAGGTCTGGAATACATTGAAGCGCGCTGGTTGTTTAATGCCAGTGCAAGCCAGATGGAAGTGCTGATTCATCCACAGTCGGTGATTCATTCGATGGTTCGGTATCAGGATGGTAGCGTTCTGGCACAACTGGGTGAGCCTGATATGCGCACGCCTATTGCCCATACTATGGCATGGCCGGAACGCGTCACATCTGGTGTGAAGCCTGTCGACTTTTGCAAACTGAGCGCGTTGACGTTTTCCGCGCCGGATTACCAACGCTATCCGTGCCTGAAACTGGCGATGGATGCGTTTGAGCAAGGGCAAGCGGCGACTACCGCGCTGAACGCTGCGAATGAAATTACCGTTGCCGCATTTCTGGCGCAACAAATTCGATTTACCGATATTGCCGAGCTCAATTTATCGGTACTGGATAAGATGGATTTGCAGGAACCCCAGAACGTTGATGACGTGTTGAGGGTTGATGCCGTTGCACGGGACGTCGCCAGAAAACAAGTGATGCGACTCTCAAGCTGATGATAATCCCTCTACAGAGATTCGTGCTATTTGTTAGCGTTGGGCTTCAGTGATATAGTCTGCGCCACCCGATCACAGGTATTGGCATTTTTTCGGTCGGGTAAGCCGTGGTTTGACACGGCTTTTTTGTGTAGAGGCTTCAGTATTCCTGAGTACCGTTAAATCCTTTCAGGGACTAAAAACGCGTTATGTTGTCTGCAACTCAACCATTAAGCGAAAATTTGCCAGCACATGGCTGTCGCCATGTAGCCATTATTATGGATGGCAATGGCCGCTGGGCGAAAAAGCAAGGGAAGATTCGCGCCTTTGGGCATAAGGCCGGAGCAAAATCCGTCCGCCGGGCTGTCTCTTTTGCTGCCAATAACGGTATTGATGCGTTAACGCTGTATGCCTTTAGCAGTGAGAACTGGAACCGACCTGCGCAGGAAGTGAGCGCGTTAATGGAATTATTCGTGTGGGCACTTGATAGTGAAGTGAAAAACCTGCATCGCCATAACGTTCGTCTGCGTATTATCGGGGATATCAGTCGATTTAACTCACGTTTGCAAGAACGGATTCGCAAGTCGGAAGCGCTTACAGCCCAGAATACGGGGTTAACGCTGAATATTGCTGCGAATTACGGCGGACGTTGGGACATTGTCCAGGGAGTCAGGCAACTGGCGCAACAGGTGCAAGACGGTCTGCTGCGCCCTGAGCAAATTGACGAAGAAATGCTTGGTCAGCAAGTTTGTATGAATGAACTGGCTCCTGTGGATTTAGTGATAAGGACTGGGGGAGAGCATCGCATCAGTAATTTTTTGCTGTGGCAAATTGCCTATGCTGAACTTTACTTTACGGATGTTCTCTGGCCCGATTTCGATGAACAAGACTTTGAAGGTGCGCTGCATGCCTTTGCTAATCGAGAGCGTCGTTTCGGCGGGACCGAACCCGGTGATGAAAAAGCCTGATGGGGGTCGCTTTTGCTGAAGTATCGCCTGATTTCTGCTTTTGTTTTAATACCCGTTGTCATCGCGGCGCTGTTTTTATTGCCGCCGGTGGGGTTCGCCATTGTTACGCTGGTCGTATGTATGTTGGCCGCGTGGGAGTGGGGACAGTTAAGCGGTTTCACCACTCGCACACAGCGAGTCTGGCTGGCGGTTCTGTGCGGGCTTTTGCTGGCACTGATGCTGTTTTTACTGCCTGAATATCATCATAATATTCATCAACCGTTGGTCGAAGTGTCGCTTTGGGCGTCGTTGGGCTGGTGGGGCGTTGCACTATTGCTGGTGTTATTTTACCCAGGTTCGGCGACTGTCTGGCGTAATTCAAAGATATTACGCATCATTTTCGGCATCTTAACCATTATCCCTTTCTTTTGGGGAATGCTGGCGCTACGTGCCTGGCATTATGATGAGAATCATTATAGTGGCGCAGTATGGCTGCTGTATGTCATGATCCTCGTCTGGGGAGCGGATTCCGGTGCGTATATGTTTGGCAAGTTATTTGGTAAACATAAACTGGCGCCGAAGGTTTCTCCGGGTAAAACCTGGCAAGGTTTTATTGGCGGACTCGCCACTGCGGCTGTGATCTCATGGGGTTATGGTATGTGGGCGAATCTTGATGTCGCGCCTGTCACCTTGCTCATTTGCTCTATTGTTGCGGTCCTGGCTTCGGTGCTGGGTGACTTGACTGAGAGTATGTTTAAGCGTGAAGCAGGTATTAAGGACAGTGGCCACTTAATCCCAGGGCACGGCGGCATTCTGGATCGTATTGATAGTCTGACGGCTGCGGTACCGGTCTTTGCTTGCTTGCTGTTACTGGTTTTCAGGACGCTTTAACGGATGGTCTTATGCTGAGTATTCTCTGGAATCTGGCTGCATTCATCGTCGCACTCGGTGTGCTTATCACCGTGCATGAATTTGGTCATTTCTGGGTTGCCCGGCGCTGTGGTGTTCGCGTTGAGCGTTTTTCCATTGGTTTTGGAAAGGCGCTGTGGCGGCGCACTGATAGATTGGGTACCGAATACGTCATCGCCCTGATCCCTCTCGGCGGCTACGTCAAAATGCTGGATGAGCGTGCAGAACCGGTGGTGCCGGAACTGCGCCACCACGCGTTCAACAACAAAACGGTTGGGCAGCGTGCGGCCATTATTGCCGCAGGTCCGATTGCAAACTTCCTTTTCGCTATTTTTGCTTACTGGCTGGTGTTTATCATCGGCGTCCCTGGTGTTCGTCCGGTTGTGGGTGAAATAACACCCAACTCGATTGCCGCACAGGCGCAAATTCAGCCAGGTACGGAACTAAAAGCGGTTGATGGTATCGAAACCCCTGATTGGGATACCGTGAGATTGCAGCTGGTCGCTAAAATTGGCGATGAGCAGACCATTCTTAGCGTGGCGCCGTTTGGCAGCAACCAGCGACAGGACAAAACGCTGGATTTGCGCCAATGGGCATTTGAGCCAGACAAACAGGATCCCGTTACGAGTTTAGGGATTCGTCCACGCGGTCCGCAGATTGAACCGGTGCTGTCAGAAGTACAGGTTAACTCCGCAGCAAGTAAGGCGGGTTTGCAAGCTGGCGACAGGATCGTTAAAGTCAATGGTCAGCCGCTCACGCAATGGATGACGTTCGTGACGCTGGTGCGTGATAATCCGAATAAGCCGTTAGCGCTAGAAATTGAAAGGCAGGGGAGTTCCTTGTCTTTGACGTTAACTCCGGACTCAAAACCGGGTAACGGTCAGGAAGAGGGATTTGCGGGTGTCGTGCCTAAAATTATTCCTCTGCCTGATGAGTATAAGACTGTACGCCAGTATGGACCATTCGGCGCCATCCTCGAAGCCTCGGATAAAACGTGGCAGTTGATGAAGTTGACGGTCAGTATGCTGGGAAAATTGATTACCGGTGATGTGAAACTGAACAACCTCAGTGGGCCGATTTCTATCGCCCAGGGGGCTGGGATGTCAGCGGAGTTCGGGGGGATTTATTACCTGATGTTCCTTGCGCTTATCAGCGTGAACTTAGGGATAATTAACCTGTTTCCGTTGCCCGTTCTTGACGGGGGGCATCTGCTGTTCCTGGCGATTGAAAAGCTGAAGGGCGGTCCGGTATCCGAGCGGGTTCAAGACTTTAGTTATCGCATTGGCTCGATTTTGCTGGTGTTGTTAATGGGGCTTGCACTTTTCAATGATTTCTCTCGGTTGTAAGAGAGTGTTAGGAAGAACGCATAATAACGATGGCGATGAAAAAGTTGCTCATAGCGTCGCTGCTGTTTAGCAGCGCCACCGTATACGGTGCTGAAGGGTTCGTCGTGAAGGACATTCATTTCGAAGGCCTACAGCGAGTCGCCGTTGGTGCGGCTCTCCTCAGTATGCCGGTGCGCACAGGCGACACGGTTAATGATGAAGATATCAGTAATACCATTCGTGCTCTGTTCGCCACCGGTAACTTTGAGGATGTCCGCGTCCTGCGCGATGGTGATACCCTTCTGGTTCAGGTAAAAGAACGCCCGACGATTGCCAGCATCACTTTCTCCGGTAACAAATCGGTTAAAGATGACATGCTGAAGCAAAACCTCGAGGCGTCTGGCGTGCGTGTTGGCGAGTCTCTCGATCGCACCACGCTTGCCGATATCGAAAAAGGCCTGGAAGATTTTTACTATAGCGTCGGTAAGTACAGCGCCAGTGTGAAAGCGGTGGTGACGCCGTTGCCGCGTAACCGCGTTGACCTCAAACTGGTGTTCCAGGAAGGTGTCTCGGCGAAGATCCAACAGATCAATATCGTCGGTAACCATGCCTTTACAACCGACGAATTGATCTCTCACTTCCAACTACGCGATGAAGTGCCGTGGTGGAACGTGGTGGGCGATCGTAAATACCAGAAACAGAAACTGGCGGGCGACCTTGAAACCCTGCGTAGTTACTATCTGGATCGCGGCTATGCTCGCTTCAATATCGACTCCACGCAGGTCAGCCTGACGCCGGATAAGAAAGGTATCTACATCACCGTCAACATTACAGAAGGCGAGCAGTACAAGCTTTCTGGGGTACAGGTGAGCGGTAACCTGGCTGGACACTCTGCCGAAATTGAGAGCCTGACGAAAATCGAACCGGGTGAACTCTATAACGGCACCAAAGTGACCAAAATGGAAGATGATATCAAGAAGCTTCTGGGTCGCTATGGTTATGCCTACCCGCGCGTACAGTCGCAGCCTGAAATCAACGATGCCGATAAGACGGTTAAATTGCGCGTAAACGTGGATGCGGGTAACCGTTTCTATGTGCGTAAGATCCGCTTTGAAGGTAACGATACCTCTAAAGATTCCGTCCTGCGTCGTGAAATGCGCCAGATGGAAGGTGCCTGGCTGGGTAGCGATCTGGTCGATCAAGGTAAAGAGCGTCTGAATCGTCTGGGCTATTTCGAAACAGTCGACACCGATACTCAGCGTATTCCGGGCAGTCCTGATCAGGTTGATGTGGTCTACAAGGTGAAAGAACGTAACACCGGTAGCTTTAACTTCGGCGTCGGGTACGGTACCGAAAGCGGCGTGAGCTTCCAGGCGGGCGTTCAGCAGGATAACTGGTTAGGCACCGGGTATTCTGTTGGTATTAACGGCACCAAAAACGATTACCAGACCTATACTGAATTGTCTGTGACCAACCCGTACTTCACCGTGGATGGTGTGAGCCTTGGTGGCCGCGTCTTCTATAACGACTTTGAAGCGGATGACGCAGACCTGTCTGACTACACCAACAAAAGTTATGGTACAGACGTCACGCTGGGCTTCCCGATCAACGAATACAACACGTTGCGTGCGGGTCTGGGTTACGTGCATAACTCCTTGTCTAACATGGATCCACAGGTTGCAATGCAACGTTATCTGGTTTCCATGGGTGAGAGCCCTGATGCGGATAGCTTCAAATCAGACGATTTCACCTTCAACTACGGTTGGACATACAACAAACTGGACCGTGGCTATTTCCCAACGGAAGGTACGCGTATCAACCTGAACGGTAAAGTCACCGTTCCGGGTTCTGATAACGAATACTACAAAGCGACGTTGGATACCGCGACCTACGTACCGATCGATGACGACCATAAATGGGTTGTTCTGGGTCGTACTAAGTGGGGTTATGGTGATGGATTAAGCGGCAAAGAAATGCCGTTCTATGAGAACTTCTATGCCGGTGGTTCCAGCACCGTGCGTGGCTTCCAGTCCAACACCATTGGTCCAAAAGCCGTCTATTTACCAGCAAATCGTTATAATGATGATGACGATTATGACAACGAATGTGACACCACCAATACGTCACCGTGTAAATCAGACGATGCAGTGGGCGGTAACGCCATGGCTGTCGCCAGCCTGGAGTTTATTACCCCAACGCCGTTTATTAGCGACAAGTATGCTAACTCGGTCCGTACCTCCTTCTTCTGGGATATGGGTACCGTCTGGGATACCAACTGGGATTCTGCGAAGTATTCTGGCTATCCAGACTACAGCGATCCGAACAATATCCGTATGTCTGCGGGTATCGCGTTACAATGGATGTCCCCATTAGGGCCGTTGGTCTTCTCCTACGCCCAGCCGTTCAAAAAGTACGATGGAGACAAATCAGAACAGTTCCAGTTTAACATTGGTAAAACCTGGTAATTGTTCTGCGCAAAGGAATGTAGTGGTAGTGTAGCGATGACTTTAGGCGATCCTGAATGGGGTCGCCTGGCCACGCAAAGAACTGTACCTTCGGGTGCAAATGGGATGGTAAGGAGTTTATTGTGAAAAAGTGGTTATTAGCTGCAGGTCTCGGTTTAGCGATGGCAACGTCCGCACAGGCTGCTGACAAAATTGCAATCGTCAATATGGGTAGCCTGTTCCAACAGGTTGCACAGAAGACTGGTGTTTCTAATACGCTGGAAAACGAGTTCAAAGGCCGCGCCAGCGAACTGCAGCGCATGGAATCCGATCTGCAATCTAAAATGCAGCGTCTGCAATCCATGAAAGCAGGTAGCGATCGTACTAAGCTGGAAAAAGACGTTATGGCTCAGCGCCAGACTTTCTCTCAGAAAGCGCAAGCTTTTGAGCAGGATCGTGCACGTCGTTCCAACGAAGAACGTGGCAAACTGGTTACGCGTATCCAGACAGCCGTGAAATCTGTCGCTAGCAGCCAGAGCATCGATCTGGTCGTTGACGCAAACACCGTTGCTTACAACAGCAGCGATGTTAAAGACATCACCGCTGACGTACTGAAACAGGTTAAATAAGTAATGCCTTCAATTCGACTGGCTGATTTAGCAGAGCAGTTGGATGCAGAATTACACGGTGATGGCGATATCGTCATCACCGGCGTAGCGTCCATGCAATCTGCGCAAACTGGCAATATTACGTTCATGGTGAATCCTAAGTACCGTGAGCATTTAAGCCTGTGCCAGGCTTCTGCCGTTGTGATGACGCAGGACGATCTTCCTTTTGCTAAGAGTGCTGCGCTGGTAGTGAAGAACCCCTACCTGACCTATGCGCGAATGGCGCAAATTTTAGATACCACGCCTCAGCCGGCACAGAACATTGCACCCAGTGCAGTGATTGATGCGACGGCAAAGCTGGGTAGCAATGTCTCTGTTGGCGCAAATGCGGTCATCGAGTCTGGCGTAGAACTGGGCGATAACGTGGTTATCGGTGCAGGCTGTTTCGTCGGAAAAAACACAAAAATCGGCGCAGGTTCACGCTTGTGGGCGAATGTGACGATTTATCACGATATCCAGATCGGTGAACATTGCCTGATCCAGTCCAGCACCGTTGTAGGATCTGACGGCTTTGGCTATGCGAACGATCGTGGTAATTGGGTGAAGATCCCACAGCTTGGTCGCGTAATTATTGGCGATCGTGTCGAGATCGGCGCTTGCACGACCATCGATCGTGGCGCTCTGGACGATACCGTGATCGGCAATGGTGTTATCATTGATAACCAGTGCCAGATTGCGCATAACGTTGTGATTGGCGACAATACGGCGGTAGCCGGTGGCGTCATTATGGCGGGCAGCCTGAAGATTGGCCGTTACTGCATGATTGGCGGCGCCAGTGTGATCAATGGGCATATGGAAATATGCGACAAAGTCACGGTCACTGGTATGGGTATGGTGATGCGTCCTATCACCGAACCAGGCGTCTATTCCTCAGGCATTCCGCTACAGCCCAACAAGGTATGGCGTAAAACAGCTGCACTGGTGATGAATATTGATGATATGAGCAAGCGCCTCAAAGCAATTGAGCGCAAGGTTAATCAACAAGACTAAAGCACCTTTTTTGCACGTCTGACTTTTCGGCCTGTCCCATTCATACGATTGCGACAGGCCGTGTTATTATTGCCTTTTAGTATATTTTGACAGGAAGAGTATTTTGACTACTAACACTCATACTCTGCAAATTGAAGAGATTTTAGAACTTCTGCCGCACCGTTTTCCGTTTTTGCTGGTTGATCGTGTGCTGGATTTTGAAGAAGGTCGTTTTCTGCGCGCAGTGAAAAATGTATCCGTTAACGAGCCTTTCTTCCAGGGCCACTTCCCGGGTAAACCGATTTTCCCTGGCGTGCTGATTCTGGAAGCAATGGCCCAGGCAACGGGTATTCTGGCGTTTAAAAGCGTAGGAAAACTGGAGCCAGGCGAGCTGTATTATTTCGCTGGTATCGATGAAGCACGCTTCAAGCGTCCTGTCGTACCTGGCGATCAGATGATCATGGAAGTCACTTTCGAGAAAACGCGCCGTGGCCTGACCCGTTTTAAAGGGGTTGCACTGGTTGACGGTAAAGTTGTGTGCGAAGCAACGATGATGTGTGCCCGTAGCCGGGAGGCCTAATACGTGATTGATAAATCCGCCTTTATTCACCCGACCGCCATTGTGGAAGAGGGCGCCAGTATTGGTGCCAATGCCCACATTGGACCTTTTTGTATTGTTGGACCCCACGTTGAAATTGGTGAGGGTACCGTACTGAAGTCTCACGTTGTCGTGAATGGCCATACTAAAATTGGTCGCGATAACGAGATCTATCAGTTTGCCTCCATCGGCGAAGTAAACCAGGATCTGAAGTATGCTGGCGAACCGACCCGCGTGGAAATTGGCGATCGCAACCGCATCCGCGAAAGCGTCACCATTCATCGTGGCACAGTGCAAGGCGGTGGGTTGACGAAGGTGGGCAGCGATAACTTACTGATGATCAACGCGCACGTTGCGCATGATTGTACGATTGGTAATCGCTGTATTCTGGCGAATAACGCCACGCTTGCCGGACACGTTTCGTTGGATGATTTCGTTATCATCGGCGGGATGACGGCGGTGCATCAGTTCTGCATCATCGGCGCACATGTGATGGTTGGTGGTTGTTCTGGTGTTGCTCAGGACGTTCCGCCGTACGTTATCGCCCAAGGTAATCATGCCACGCCATTTGGCGTCAACATCGAAGGTCTGAAGCGTCGCGGGTTCACCCGTGAAGCGATTACCGCGATCCGTAACGCCTATAAAGCGTTGTATCGCAGTGGTAAAACTCTGGAAGAAGTGAAGCCGGAAATCGCCGAGCTGGCGAAGCAGTACCCGGATGTTCAGGCTTTCAGTGATTTCTTTGAACGCTCAACGCGTGGCCTGATTCGTTAATGACTGAGCAGCGTCCATTAACGATTGCCCTCGTCGCCGGAGAAACCTCCGGCGATATTCTTGGTGCAGGATTAATTCGCGCACTCAAGGCGCGTGTACCCAATGCCCGTTTTGTTGGCGTGGCAGGTCCGCTGATGCAGGCCGAAGGCTGTGAAGCCTGGTACGAAATGGAAGAGTTGGCGGTGATGGGCATTGTTGAAGTGCTCGGACGCCTGCGCCGTTTACTGCATATTCGCGCCGATCTGACTCGTCGTTTTACCGATCTCAAGCCGGACGTTTTCGTTGGCATTGATGCACCTGATTTTAATATTACCCTTGAAGGGAACTTGAAAAAACAGGGCATTAAAACCATTCATTACGTCAGCCCTTCCGTGTGGGCATGGCGACAGAAACGTGTTTTCAAAATAGGCAGATCCACCAATATGGTGCTGGCCTTTCTGCCTTTCGAAAAAGCGTTTTATGACAAATTTAATGTCCCGTGCCGCTTTATCGGCCACACCATGGCGGACGCCATGCCGTTGGATCCGGATAAAAACGCGGCTCGCGACGTGCTGGGTATTCCCCATGATGCGCACTGCCTGGCACTATTGCCAGGAAGCCGGGGCGCTGAAGTGGAGATGCTTAGCGCTGATTTTCTGAAAACAGCACAGTTGCTACGCCAGCAGTATCCCGATCTCGAAGTGGTCGTGCCGCTGGTGAATGCCAAACGACGAGAACAGTTTGAGCGCATTAAAGCTGAGGTAGCACCGGAACTTTCCGTACATCTGCTTGATGGGATGGGACGCGAAGCGATGGTTGCCAGCGATGCAGCGCTGCTGGCTTCAGGCACGGCAGCGCTGGAGTGTATGTTGGCGAAGTGCCCGATGGTTGTCGGCTACCGTATGAAACCCTTCACGTTCTGGCTGGCGAAACGTCTGGTGAAAACCGATTATGTTTCGTTGCCGAACCTGCTGGCGGGAAGAGAATTAGTCAAAGAGCTGTTGCAGGATGAATGCGAACCGCAGGCGTTGGCGAAAGCGCTGCAGCCGTTGCTGGCGAATGGCAAAACCAGCCATGCGATGCACGATACGTTCCGCGACCTGCACCAGCAGATCCGTTGTAATGCTGATGAGCAGGCGGCGGATGCAGTCCTGGAGTTAGCACAATGATTGAATTTGTTTATCCACATACGCATTTAGTGGCGGGTGTGGATGAAGTAGGACGAGGCCCTTTGGTCGGGGCTGTGGTGACAGCTGCTGTTATTCTTGATCCAGCGCGTCCGATAGTCGGTCTGAACGACTCCAAAAAACTCTCTGAAAAGCGTCGTCTGGCGCTTTACGATGAAATCAAAGAAAAAGCGTTAAGCTGGAGCCTGGGACGGGCGGAACCACATGAAATCGACGAGCTGAATATTCTGCATGCCACCATGCTGGCCATGCAGCGAGCGGTGGCCGGTTTGCACATTACGCCTGAATACGTGCTAATTGACGGTAATCGTTGCCCGGTATTGCCGATGCCGTCGATGGCGGTGGTGAAAGGGGACAGTCGCGTGGCGGAAATCAGCGCAGCGTCTATTTTGGCGAAAGTCACCCGCGATGCGGAGATGGCGACGCTGGATACGGTTTTCCCGCAGTACGGCTTTGCGCAGCACAAAGGCTACCCAACAGCTTTTCATCTGGCGGCGCTTATAGAGCATGGCGCGACAGAACACCACCGTCGCAGCTTTGGCCCTGTTAAACGCGCACTGGGACTCACGTCCTGATTCTTGTGGCAAGAATAAGTAAACCGGAATCTGAAGATGTCTGAACCACGTTTCGTCCACCTGCGGGTGCACAGCGACTACTCCATGATTGATGGGTTGGCAAAAACGGGGCCGCTGGTGAAAAAGGCGGCCGCGTTGGGCATGCCTGCACTGGCGATCACCGATTTTACCAACCTGTGTGGTCTGGTGAAGTTTTACGGGGCGGGTCACGGTGCTGGCATTAAACCGATTGTTGGTGCTGATTTTCATGTCCGTAGCGAGCAGTTTGGCGACGAGTTGACGCAACTAACGGTGCTGGCGGCCAATAATACGGGCTACCAGAATTTGACGTTGTTGATATCAAAAGCCTATCAACGTGGCTATGGATCCGAAGGACCGGTCATCGACAGAGACTGGTTGCTTGATTTAAAAGAAGGCTTAATTTTACTTTCCGGTGGTCGCATGGGCGACGTCGGACGGAGCTTGCTACGCGGTAACAGCGCGCTGGTTGATGAGTGCGTCACGTTTTATGAAGAACATTTCCCCGATTGTTATTTTCTGGAACTGATCCGTACCGGCAGGCAGGACGAAGAGAATTATTTGCATGCCGCAGTGGCGCTGGCCGAAACGCGGGGTCTGCCGGTGGTGGCGACCAACGATGTTCGCTTCCTTGAAACCGGAGATTTTGACGCGCATGAGATCCGCGTGGCGATCCATGATGGTTTCACACTCGATGATCCGAAACGTCCGCGCAACTATTCGCCGCAGCAGTATATGCGCAGCGAAGAAGAGATGTGCGAGCTGTTTTCCGACATTCCGGAAGCGCTGCAAAATACCGTCGAGATAGCCAAGCGCTGTAACGTGACGGTGCGTCTGGGTGAATACTTCCTGCCGCAGTTCCCGACCGGAGATATGACCACCGAAGACTATCTGGTTAAAAAATCGAAAGAAGGTCTGGAAGAGCGTCTGGCGTTTTTGTTCCCGGATGAAGCCGAACGCAAAGAGAAGCGCCCACCTTACGACGAACGCCTGGACATTGAACTTCAGGTTATCAACCAGATGGGGTTCCCGGGCTACTTCCTGATCGTCATGGAGTTTATCCAGTGGTCGAAAGACAACGGCGTGCCGGTCGGACCTGGCCGTGGTTCCGGTGCCGGCTCACTGGTGGCCTATGCGCTAAAAATTACCGATCTCGATCCGCTGGAATTTGACCTGCTGTTCGAACGTTTCCTTAACCCGGAACGTGTCTCGATGCCTGACTTCGACGTTGACTTCTGTATGGAGAAACGCGACCAGGTGATTGAACATGTGGCGGAAATGTATGGTCGTGACGCGGTATCACAGATTATTACCTTTGGTACGATGGCCGCAAAAGCGGTTATCCGCGACGTGGGCCGCGTACTGGGGCATCCGTACGGGTTTGTCGACAGGATTTCTAAACTGGTGCCACCCGATCCGGGGATGACGCTGGCAAAAGCCTTTGAGGCAGAGCCGCAGCTGCCAGAGATCTACGAAGCGGACGAAGAGGTCAGGGCGCTGATCGACATGGCGCGTAAGCTGGAAGGCGTCACGCGTAATGCCGGTAAGCATGCGGGCGGCGTGGTTATTGCGCCCACTAAAATTACCGACTTTGCTCCGCTCTATTGTGATGAAGAAGGTCTTCATCCGGTCACTCAGTTTGATAAAAACGACGTGGAATACGCCGGGTTGGTTAAGTTTGACTTCCTGGGTCTGCGTACGCTGACGATCATTGACTGGGCGCTGAAAATGATCAACCCGCGTCGGGCAAAGCAGGGACTGGAGCCGATTGACATCGCCGCCATCCCGCTCGACGATAAAAAATGTTTTGATATGCTGCAGCGCTCGGAGACAACCGCCGTCTTCCAGCTTGAATCTCGCGGCATGAAGGATCTGATCAAACGCCTGCAGCCTGACTGCTTCGAAGATATGATAGCCCTGGTGGCGTTGTTCCGCCCAGGCCCACTGCAGTCGGGAATGGTAGATAACTTTATCGACCGTAAGCACGGGCGAGAAGAGATATCCTACCCGGATGTACAATGGCAGCATGAGTGCCTGAAACCTGTTCTGGAGCCGACGTACGGCATTATCCTGTATCAGGAACAGGTCATGCAGATTGCCCAGGAGCTGTCTGGTTATACTCTTGGCGGCGCGGATATGCTGCGCCGTGCGATGGGTAAGAAAAAGCCGGAAGAAATGGCCAAGCAGCGCGGCACCTTTGAAGAAGGGGCGAGAAAGCGCGGCGTAGACGGTGAGCTGGCGATCAAAATCTTTGACCTGGTGGAGAAATTCGCAGGGTACGGGTTTAACAAATCGCACTCCGCAGCCTATGCGCTGGTGTCTTACCAGACGCTATGGTTGAAAACGCATTACCCCGCCGAGTTTATGGCCGCGGTAATGACCGCCGATATGGATAACACTGAGAAAGTGGTCGGGCTGGTGGATGAATGCTGGCGTATGGGACTGAAAATCCTGCCGCCGGATATCAACTCCGGGCTGTATCATTTCCACGTAAATGATGATGGCGAGATTGTGTATGGCATCGGCGCGATAAAAGGCGTGGGTGAAGGCCCCATTGAAGCTATTATTGAAGCGCGTAACAAAGGTGGCTATTTCCGCGAGCTGTTCGATCTCTGTGCCCGTACGGATATCAAAAAGCTAAACCGCCGGGTGCTGGAAAAACTGATCATGTCCGGGGCGTTTGACCGCCTTGGCCCACATCGCGCCGCACTGATGAATTCGTTGAACGACGCGCTTAAAGCCGCCGATCAGCACGCCAAAGCCGAAGCCATCGGTCAGGCCGATATGTTTGGCGTTCTGGCCGAAGAGCCGGAACAAATTGAACAATCCTATGCCAACTGCACGCCGTGGCCGGAGCAGGTGGTATTAGATGGTGAGCGTGAAACGTTAGGGCTTTACCTGACGGGACACCCCATCAACCAGTATTTAAAAGAAATTGAGCGCTATGTCGGAGGCCACAGGCTGAAAGACATGCATCCGACAGAACGTGGTAAAGTTACCACGGCTGCGGGGCTCGTCATTGCTGCGCGGGTAATGGTCACCAAGCGCGGCAATCGTATCGGCATCTGCACGCTGGATGACCGTTCTGGGCGTCTGGAAGTGATGTTATTTACCGATGCCCTGGATAAATACCAGCATTTGCTGGAAAAAGACCGCATACTTATCGTCAGCGGACAGGTCAGCTTTGATGACTTCAGCGGTGGGCTTAAAATGATGGCCCGTGAAGTCATGGATATTGACGAAGCCCGGGAAAAATACGCTCGCGGGCTTGCTATCTCGCTGACGGACAGGCAAATTGATGACCAGCTTTTAAACCGACTCCGTCAGTCTCTGGAACCCCACCGCTCGGGGACAATTCCAGTACATCTCTACTATCAGAGGGCGGATGCACGTGCGCGGTTGCGTTTTGGCGCAACGTGGCGTGTCTCTCCGAGCGATCGTTTACTGAACGATCTCCGTGGCCTTATTGGTTCGGAGCAGGTGGAACTGGAGTTTGACTAATACAGGAATACTATGAGTCTGAATTTCCTTGATTTTGAACAGCCGATTGCAGAGCTGGAAGCAAAAATCGATTCTCTGACTGCGGTGAGCCGTCAGGATGAGAAACTGGATATTAACATCGATGAAGAAGTGCATCGCCTGCGTGAAAAAAGCGTAGAACTGACGCGCAAAATCTTTGCCGATCTTGGCGCATGGCAGGTAGCCCAGTTGGCTCGCCATCCACAGCGTCCGTACACCCTGGATTACGTCCGCCTGGCGTTTGATGAATTTGATGAGCTGGCGGGCGATCGTGCCTATGCGGATGATAAAGCTATCGTCGGCGGCATCGCGCGTCTTGATGGTCGTCCAGTGATGATCATTGGTCATCAGAAAGGCCGCGAGACTAAAGAAAAAATTCGTCGTAACTTCGGCATGCCAGCACCGGAAGGCTATCGCAAAGCGCTGCGCCTGATGGAAATGGCCGAACGTTTCAAGATGCCGATCATTACCTTCATTGACACCCCTGGGGCTTATCCGGGCGTGGGCGCGGAAGAACGCGGTCAGTCTGAAGCGATTGCGCGTAACCTGCGTGAAATGTCACGTCTGAGCGTACCGGTTATCTGCACCGTTATCGGCGAAGGTGGCTCCGGTGGCGCGCTGGCGATCGGCGTGGGCGATAAAGTGAATATGCTGCAATACAGCACCTATTCTGTTATCTCCCCGGAAGGCTGTGCATCCATTCTGTGGAAAAGCGCAGACAAAGCGCCGTTGGCGGCAGAAGCGATGGGCATTATTGCCCCGCGTCTGAAAGAGCTGAAGCTGATCGATTCTATCGTACCGGAACCGCTGGGCGGGGCGCATCGTAATCCAGAAGTCATGGCTGCGTCGCTGAAAGCACAGCTGCTGGCCGATCTGGCCGATCTCGATGTGTTAAGTACGGAAGAGCTGAAAAATCGCCGTTACCAGCGACTGATGAGCTACGGTTACGCGTAAACTGCATATATTCTGAAAAGGGCCACAACGCTGTGGCCCTTTTTTTTACCTGCGGTTTGACCAGGCTATGATTAACTAAGGTTTTTCCAGGAGGAACGCATGAATATCATTGCCATCATGGGACCGCATGGCGTCTTTTATAAAGATGAGCCCATCAAGGAACTTGAACGTGCACTACTGCAGCAGGGATTTCAGATTATCTGGCCGCAGAATAGCGTCGACCTGCTGAAATTTATTGAGCATAACCCGCGAATTTGCGGCGTCATTTTTGACTGGGATGAGTACAGCCTGGAGCTGTGTAGCGATATCAACCAGCTTAACGAATACCTGCCACTTTACGCCTTTATCAATACCCATTCGACGATGGATGTCAGCGCACACGACCTGCGCATGGCGCTGTGGTTTTTCGAGTATGCTCTAGGCCAGTCTGACGATATTGCCACCCGTATTCGCCAGTACACCAATGAATACCTCGATAACATCACTCCGCCGTTTACCAGGGCGTTGTTCACCTACGTGAAAGAAGGGAAGTATACCTTCTGTACGCCGGGGCACATGGCGGGGACGGCATACCAAAAGAGCCCAGTGGGCTGCCTGTTCTATGACTTTTTTGGCGGCAATACGCTCAAGGCCGACGTCTCCATTTCCGTGACCGAATTGGGTTCGCTGCTGGACCATACTGGCCCGCACCTGGAGGCCGAAGAGTATATCGCCCGCACCTTTGGGGCAGAGCAGAGCTATATGGTGACGAATGGCACCTCGACGTCGAATAAAATTGTCGGTATGTATGCTGCCCCGACCGGAAGTACGTTACTGATCGATCGTAACTGTCATAAATCACTGGCGCATTTGCTGATGATGAGCGACGTGGTACCCATCTGGCTGAAGCCCACGCGTAATGCGCTGGGTATTCTTGGCGGCATACCTAAACGTGAATTTACCCGTGAGAGTATTGAGCGCAAAGTCGGAGAGACCGCCCAGGCCCAGTGGCCAGTACATGCGGTGATCACCAACTCTACCTACGACGGTCTGCTGTATAACACCAACTGGATCAAACAGACGTTGGACGTGCCGTCTATTCACTTTGACTCGGCCTGGGTGCCCTACACCCATTTTCACCCGATCTATCAGGGGAAAAGCGGCATGAGCGGCGAACGAGTACCTGGTAAGGTTATCTTTGAAACCCAGTCGACCCACAAGATGCTGGCGGCGCTGTCGCAGGCCTCTCTGATCCACATTAAAGGTGACTACGATGAAGAGACCTTTAATGAAGCCTTTATGATGCATACCTCGACGTCGCCGAGCTACCCGATTGTCGCGTCAATAGAAACGGCGGCGGCAATGCTGCGCGGCAACTCAGGCAAGCGCTTAATCAATCGCTCCGTTGAGCGTGCGCTGCATTTTCGCAAAGAAGTACAGCGACTGCGGGAAGAATCGGACGGCTGGTTCTTTGATATCTGGCAGCCGGAAAAGGTGGATGAAGCGGAATGCTGGCCCGTAGCGCCGGGTGAAGACTGGCATGGGTTTACCGATGCCGACGCCGACCACATGTTCCTCGACCCGGTGAAAGTGACTATTCTGACACCGGGGATGGATGAACAGGGAAACATGAGTGACGAAGGGATCCCGGCGGCGCTGGTGGCGAAATTCCTCGACGAACGCGGTGTCGTGGTGGAGAAAACGGGTCCGTATAATCTGTTATTTTTGTTCAGCATTGGCATTGATAAAACCCGGGCGATGGGGTTGCTGCGCGGGCTGACAGAGTTCAAACGTTCATACGATCTGAATTTGCGTGTGAAGAATATGCTGCCAGATTTGTATGCTGAAGATCCGGATTTCTATCGCAATATGCGTATTCAGGATCTGGCACAGGGGATCCACAATCTGATCCGCCAACACGATCTCTCCGGGCTAATGCTACGGGCATTTGACACCCTACCGGAAATGAAAATGACGCCACATCAGGCCTGGCAGCGGCAGATCAAAGGCGAGGTGGAGACGGTGGCGCTTGACCAACTGGTGGGGCGCATTTCTGCAAATATGATCCTGCCTTATCCTCCCGGCGTACCGTTGCTGATGCCGGGGGAAATGATCACCGAAGACAGCCGGGCGGTGCTCGATTTCCTGTTGATGCTGTGTTCTGTCGGCCATCATTATCCCGGATTCGACACGGATATTCATGGCGCTAAACTGGGTGAGGACGGCGTGTACCGTGTGAGAGTCCTAAAAATGGCATCGCAGCTTGCCTGAACCGACCGCGGACGAGTAACGTGCGAAAAGAAAACTAAAGAGGCTAAGACGCTATGCTGGGATTAAAACAGGTTCACCATATTGCCATTATTGCGACGGACTACGCGATGAGTAAGGCATTTTACTGCGACGTGCTGGGCTTTACGCTGATGAACGAGGTCTACCGGGAAGAGCGCGACTCCTGGAAAGGCGATCTGGCGCTGAACGGGCAGTACGTGATTGAGCTTTTTTCTTTTCCATTTCCACCTTGCCGTCCCAGTCGACCGGAAGCCTGCGGGTTACGCCATCTGGCGTTCAGCGTGGATGATGTGGAAAAGGCGATAGCCCATCTGGAAAATCATAATGTGAAATGTGAGGCAGTACGTGTCGACCCCTTTACCGGCAAACGCTTTACTTTTTTCAACGATCCGGATGGATTACCGCTTGAATTATACGAGCAGTAAGGCTTGTCATTGTAACGGTAGCCCGGTAACGTGCCGGGCAATACCCTAGTAAGTACTCATCATGACGACACTCACACTAAACACTTCACTTCTGACATCTCCCCATATCCTGGTGGCCTTTAGCGGTGGCCTCGACTCGACCGTGCTGTTGCACCAACTGGTGCTGTGGCGAAAACAACACCCCGACGTCGTGCTACGCGCTATCCACATCCACCATGGATTGAGTCCGCACGCAGACGAATGGGTGACGCACTGCGAATCGGTTTGTGCACAATGGCAGGTGCCGCTGGTGGTTGAACGGGTGCATCTTCAGGATGACGGGCTGGGGATAGAGGCGCAGGCCCGGCGGGCGCGCTATCAGGCTTTTGCCCGGACGCTGCTGCCGGGTGAAGTGCTGATGACCGCCCAGCATCTTGATGACCAGTGTGAAACCTTTTTGCTGGCGCTCAAACGCGGCAGCGGCCCGGCCGGACTTTCTGCAATGGGGGAAAGTTCACCGTTTGCTGGGACCCAGCTTATTCGCCCGCTATTGGCGCAAACGCGTGACGCGCTTGAACGCTGGGCGTTGGAGCATGGACTACGCTGGATTGAAGATGAAAGTAATCAGGATGATGCCTACGATCGCAATTTTCTGCGGCTACGTATAATCCCGCAACTGCAACAGCGCTGGCCGCACTTTGCTGAAGCGGCGGCCCGCAGTGCGGTGCTGTGTGCTGAGCAGGAACGTTTGTTGGATGAGTTACTTGCCAATGATTTAGCGGAGTGTGTCACCGAGCAGGACACCCTTTTAGTTGAGCCATTAATGACGATGAGCGATGTACGACGTGCAGCGCTGCTTCGTCGCTGGCTGGCAGGGCTGAATGCACCGATGCCATCCCGGGATGCGCTGGCGCGAATCTGGCAGGAAGTGGTGCTGGCACGGGAAGATGCTGCGCCGTGCTTGTGCGTAGGCGAATATGAAATCCGCCGCTATCAGTCACAGCTGTGGTGGGTGAAATCCGTTACCGGGCAAAGTGAAACTGTCATCCCGTGGTCATGCTGGCAAACACCGCTGACGCTGCCTGCCGGGCTGGGAGAAGTACAGTTACTCCCAACGGGAAAATTACGTATGCCGCACGTGGGTGAACCGGTCAGTATTCGCTTTAAAGCGCCCGGGTTATTACACATTGTCGGGCGTAACGGTGGGCGTAAGCTCAAAAAAATATGGCAGGAGCAGGGAATTCCGCCCTGGCGACGCGATACCACGCCGTTACTGTTTTACGGCGAAACGCTGATTGCGGCAGCCGGTGTCTTTGTTACGCGGGAAGGACTGGCGGAAGGGGAAGAAGGCGTGAATCTGGTATGGCATGCCTGATGGCGTTGCGCTTATCAGGCCTACGTATCGCATGGAAAGTAGGCCGGATAAGGTGCTTGCACCGCCATCCGGCAACAAAATAATCAGGATTCGCTAACCACCACGGTACCGATTTCCGGGTGGCTGAAGCTGGCAATCTTGTCGAGACGAAGCTCACGTGATTCTCCAGAGACGTCTGCAACCAGATATTCCACATTTTTGCGTGAAACCAGGTCATTGGCTTTCGCCTGCAGCACTTCGCCATCTTTCAGCGCCAGCGTCAGTAATAAATGGTGCTGGCAGGCGAGCTCAAGATTGTCGTAATCATCACAGTTAATGGGTTGATACGTTTCATTCATTGACATAATCGCTCACCAGTAAGTTCGCGGCAGCATAGGCCGCTTTTTCTCTGACCGACTCTGAAAGGGCGCTGTCTTCCGCCACTTCATTCAGCACTTTCAATACGCAACCCAGCGCATCCGGGACATACCCTAAGTCTCCGCTGGCGATTTCCGCGTACCGCTTGCGTATTAACTCACAATATTTTTCCACATGCCCTCCTGTCAGTACTCTGACTTAACCGTGGATGCAAGTCTAAGCCTACGAAGATAAACTCTGTTTAGCAAGGTGACTATACCATACTCATTCAAGCAATATCAGCGCCTTGATAGAAGAGCTGTTAGCAGCCTTTTGGCGTAGTTTTCGCTACAATGTGCGCCTGATTCGAAAGGAGTTCTCTCATGGCGCTTAAAGCGACAATTTATAAAGCCGTTGTCAACGTGGCGGATCTTGACCGCAACCAGTTTCTTGACGCGGCATTGACGCTGGCGCGTCACCCTTCTGAAACCCAGGAACGCATGATGCTGCGCCTGTTGGCATGGATTAAATATGCCAATGAGCGGTTACAGTTTACGCGGGGCTTGAGCGCAGAAGATGAGCCAGAAGCATGGCTGCGTAACGATCATCTGGGCATTGATTTATGGATTGAACTCGGCCTGCCGGATGAGCGTCGGATTAAGAAGGCCTGTACTCAGTCTGGGGAAGTTGCTCTGTTTACCTATAACAGTCGGGCGGCGCAAATCTGGTGGCAGCAAAACCAGAATAAGTGCGCACAGTTTAAAAATTTGACTGTCTGGTATCTGGATGACGAACAGCTGGCGCAGTTGAGCGACTTTGCCGGGCGTACTATGACGCTGCAGGCGACCATCCAGGATGGGGCTATCTGGTTGTCAGACTCTCAGAACAATCTGGAAATTCATCTGACCGCGTGGCAGCAGCGTTGATGATCGTTCTCTCCCGAAACGTCTCTATCCCTGATAATGAGCTGGAAATCACGGCTATCCGGGCACAGGGTGCGGGTGGGCAGCACGTTAATAAGACCTCGACGGCCATCCATTTGCGCTTTGACATTCGGGCCTCTGGCCTGCCAGAGTATTACAAGGAACGCTTGCTGGCGGCCAGTCATCATCTGATCACTGCCGATGGCGTCATCATCATTAAGGCGCAGGAATATCGCAGTCAGGAACTCAACCGGGAAGCGGCTCTGGCCAGGCTGGTGGCGTTGATTAAAGAATTAACCGCAGTGCAAAAAAGCCGCCAGGCAACGCGTCCTACGCGCGCCTCGAAAGAGCGCCGGTTGTCATCGAAGGCGCAAAAATCCACCGTGAAGGCGCTGCGCGGGAAAGTTCGTCGTTCGCAGGACTGACGAACAGGAATAAAAAAATCATAAGGATTTTATAGTGAAAACAGCAATATTGTCAGTGGTCGCTGTATGCACGCTCTTTTCCTTGATCGGCTGTAATAATCGTACTGACGTCGAAGCATTGCAGTCGACGCGGGCGGCAGAATTAAAACCGATGCAGCAAAGTTGGCGTGGCATCTTGCCCTGCGCCGACTGCGAAGGGATTGAAACCTCGCTGTTCCTGGAAAAAGACGGGACCTGGGTGATGAACGAACGGTATCAGGGCGTACGGGATGAACCGTCTTCCTTTGCCTCCTATGGCACCTGGGCACGCACGGCGGATAAGCTGGTGTTGACCGACAGCAAAGGTGAGAAGTCTTACTACCGGGCAAAAGGCGAGGCGCTGGAAATGCTCGATCGTGAAGGTAATCCGATCGAATCGCAGTTCAACTATACCCTTGAGCCGGTGTCAGCCAGTTTGCCCGTCACGCCAATGCCGATGCGTGGGATGTATTTCTACATGGCGGATGCGGCTGTCTTTACCGACTGTGCGACGGGCAAGCGTATGCCGGTAGCAAATAATGCCCAGCTTGAACGCGGCTATTTAGCTGCTCGCACGGAAACTGGCCAATCGGTCTTGTTGACCCTTGAAGGGCATTTCACGCAGGAGGCGAACCCGGATACGGGCGAGAAGGTGAAAACGCTGATGGCGGATAAAGACGCGAAGTTTATACCCGGTAAAGGGTGTAATTAATCTCTGAAAAAAAGGCCCTGATGATCAGGGCCTTTTGCTGTATCAGCCTTTAATGGCTTTAATCAGATAGTCGACGATGTCGCCGGTTTTAATCAGCTGTTTCTCGCCGTGACGACGGTATTTGTATTCGATATCATCGTTATCGAGGTTACGGTCGCCCAGCACGATGGTGTGCGGAATACCGATCAGTTCCATATCGGCAAACATCACGCCTGGACGTTCTTTACGATCGTCCATCAGCACTTCGATACCCTGCGCACGCAGCTCTGCGTAAAGCTTCTCAGCCAGTTCCTGCACGCGGTAGGATTTGTGCATGTTCATCGGCAGAATCGCCACCTGGAACGGCGCGATAGCATCTGGCCATACAATGCCGCGATCGTCAAAGTTCTGTTCAATAGCGGCAGCAACAACGCGAGTCACCCCGATACCGTAGCAGCCCATGGTCAGAATCTGGTTACGACCATCTTCGCCCTGAACGGAAGCTTTCATTGCTTCAGAGTACTTGGTACCCAGCTGGAAGATGTGACCGACTTCGATACCGCGTTTAATCAGTAGTGTGCCTTTGCCGTCCGGGCTCGGGTCGCCGGCAACGACGTTACGGATGTCAGCCACTTCTGGCGTGGCGACATCACGATCCCAGTTAATACCGAAATAGTGTTTACCGTCGATGTTAGCACCTGCTGCGAAGTCGCTCATGACCGCAACGGTACGATCGATAACTACCGGGATCGGCATGTTCACTGGACCGAGCGAGCCAGGACCTGCTTTGACTACGGCACGAATTTCTTCTTCGGTGGCGAAGGTCAGTGGGCTGGCAACCTGCGGCAGTTTTTCTGCTTTGACTTCGTTCAGTTCGTGATCGCCACGAACCAGCAGCGCAACCAGCGGGTAGCTGCTGCCTTCGACCGCTTTCACCAGCAGCGTTTTAACGGTTTTTTCGATCGGCAGATTGAACTGCTCAACCAGCTCAGCGATGGTTTTCGCGTTTGGCGTATCGACCAGCGTCATTTCCTGCGTGGCGGCACCGCGCGGTTCTTTTGGCGCTACGGCTTCTGCAAATTCGATGTTGGCAGCAAAGTCGGAGCTGTCAGAGAACACCACGTCATCTTCGCCGCTCTGCGCCAGAACCTGGAATTCGTGAGAAGCGCTACCGCCGATAGAACCGGTGTCAGCCTGTACCGCACGGAAATCCAGACCCATACGGCTGAAGATCTTGCTGTACGCGGCATACATTGCGTCGTAGGTTTCTTGCAAAGATTCCTGAGTCGTATGGAAAGAGTACGCATCTTTCATCAGGAATTCACGGGAGCGCATGACGCCGAAACGTGGACGCACTTCGTCACGGAATTTAGTCTGGATCTGGTAGAAGTTCAGCGGCAGCTGTTTGTAGGAGCTGAGCTCGTTACGGATCAGGTCGGTGATCACTTCTTCATGCGTTGGGCCGAGTACGAATGGACGATCGCCGCGGTCAGCAATACGCAGCAGTTCCGGGCCGTACTGTTCCCAACGGCCGCTCTCTTCCCACAGTTCAGAAGGCTGAACTACCGGCATTAACACCTCGATAGCACCGGCGTTGTTCATCTCTTCACGCACGATGTTTTCGACTTTTTTCAGGACGCGCACGCCGGTCGGCAGCCAGGTATATAACCCGGAGGCCAGCTTGCGAATCATCCCGGCGCGCAGCATCAGCTGGTGGCTGATAACCTCGGCGTCGGCAGGTGTCTCCTTCAGAGTGGAGAGCAGATATTGGCTAGTACGCATGTTGTTACGGTTCCAGTTGAACGATCGAACAGGCTCAACGCGAGCCTGACACAAAAAAAGTGGTTTAGTTTACCAGCGAGAAAGGGATGTCAAAAGAGAAGGGCGCGAAATTACCGGGGTTCGAGCGCAAAGACTTCGAAACCCTCTGCCGTCACGCGCCAGCGCACGTTGAAATCGTGTAGCCAGACGGCGTACGTTTTGCCTGTCTCTTCACCCTTACGATACGCAGGACGCGGGTCCTGTGCCAGCACTTCACCAATAAATGTTTTTAGCAGCGGATAACGTTTTTCCAGCATCAGAAGTTGTTGCTCAACCTCAGGGGTGAAACCGACCGCCATTTCCGCGACTGGCGCATGCTGTGCATAGCTGGCGGTGGCATCGGGTAGTGCTTCAGCAAACGGCAGGTAGGGCTTGATATCGACCACCGGAGTTCCGTCGACCAGATCCAGACTGCCCAGTTGTAGGACAACGTTATCTTTCTGGCAGACAATGCCTTTTAGTTCGACCAGCGACATGCCGACAGGGTTAGGGCGAAAGGTCGAACGTGTGGCAAAGACGCCCATTCTGGCGTTGCCGCCAAGTCGGGGCGGGCGTACGGTTGGCCGCCATCCACCTTCCATTGTCTGGTGAAAAACAAAAATCACCCACAAATGGCTGAACGCTTCCAGGCCGCGAACGGCATCGGCCTGGTTATACGGTGCGAGCAAATGCAGTTCGCCGTTGGCACTTTTCACCAGACCTGGCTGGCGTGGAACGGCGAATTTTTCTTTATAGGGAGAGCGGATAACGCCTATTTGCTCGAACTGAAAGTGGCTCATTTCGTCGAAATATTCAGTGCAGAACCAATGCAAACAGCCTGACGGTAGCAACCCGGTGTTCCGCTGGTCACTTCGCAACTGTGCAGCAATACCGCATTCGCTTTCATTTTAGAGGCATTAATCTGCATGCGTTTGCGTGCGGTTGGAATGCTTGGAGGAGAATCCTGGTTTGATGCCTGGCAGGATTCACCGCTGACTTCACCCAGATCGCGGAATGGTTTACCGACCAGATCTTCAGCGTTGGTGATAATTCTTACCGGTGTGGCACGCGGTGCTTTTGGTTTTTCTGGCTCCACTTTCGGCGGGGTCGTAGTGCTTTGAACGGGTTCAACAGGGGATCTGCTTAACATAGAACAGCCGCTCAACATGAGTGCTACTAAACAGATCGGTAAAGCACGCATAATATTTCCTCAATGAATGATCTAAACGTCAGATATTGAATCAGGTGCTTGCATAAATGACAAGACGGGCAAGCGCCCGTCCTGATGATATTACAGATTTTGGAAACAGCCTAAAATTACCAGCCCTTAACAGCGCCGCCATTGAAGACTTTGTTTGCCGCTTCGTAAACTTCGTCAGACTGATACGCCTCAACGAATTTCTTCACGTTCTCAGCATCTTTATTGTCTTCGCGAGTTACGATCAGGTTTACGTACGGGGAGTCTTTATCTTCAACAAAGATACCGTCTTTTGCCGGGGTCAGGCCGATCTGGCTGGCGTAGGTGGTATTGATAACCGCCAGCGCGATCTGTGCGTCGTCCAGTGAACGCGGCAGCTGTGGTGCTTCCAGCTCTACCAGCTTCAGGTTTTTCGGGTTTTCAACCACATCCAACGCGGTTGGCAGCAGGCCAACGCCGTCTTTCAGTTTGATCAGGCCCACTTTCTGCAGCAGCAGCAGGGAACGACCGAGGTTAGTCGGGTCGTTTGGAATCGCTACCTGAGAACCGTCCTGCAGTTCATCCAGTGATTTGATTTTTTTGGAATAGCCAGCAATTGGGTAGACGAACGTATTGCCTGCAGCAACCAGTTTGTAACCGCGATCTTTGATCTGCTGATCCAGGTATGGTTTGTGCTGGAAGGCATTGGCATCGATATCGCCTTTGCTCAGCGCTTCGTTAGGCAGGACGTAATCGTTGAACGTGACCAGTTCAACGTCCAGACCGTATTTTTCTTTCGCCACTTTCTGTGCGACTTCGGCAACCTGCTGCTCTGCGCCAACAATAACGCCCACTTTGATGTGGTTTGGATCTTTTTCATCCTGACCGCAACCCACAAGTGCCAGAGAACCGATCAGGGCTCCAACTGCCGCAAAGGTTTTGAATTTGAACGCCATGCTTATTTCCTTTTCTTAATGAGTTTTTCTGTGTTGTGTGTAACGTTACTTGTGCGTGACCGCCCGGACGATGCGATCGCCGGATAACTGAATTAAATAAACCAGAACGACAAGTAATACCAGTACTGTATTCATCACGGTAGCGTTGTATCCAATGTAACCGTATTGATAGCCAATCTGCCCAAGACCGCCCGCACCGACGGCCCCGCCCATTGCTGAGTAACCGACCAGGGTAATCAGCGTGATCGTTGCCGCATTCACCAGGCCTGGCAACGCTTCTGGTAGTAACACTTTACGCACGATCTGTAACGGCGTAGCGCCCATCGCTCTTGAGGCTTCAATCAGCCCGGTCGGGATTTCCAGCAGCGCATTTTCTACCATTCGGGCAATAAACGGTGCGGCACCCACGGTCAGCGGGACGATAGCGGCCTGTAAACCGATCGAGGTGCCGACAATCATGCGGGTAAATGGAATCATCCATACCAGCAGTATAATGAATGGGATGGAGCGGAAAATATTGACCAGCGCTGACAGCGTACGATAGAGCTTCGCGTTCTCGATGATTTGCCCCGGACGCGTGACGTACAGCAGTACGCCGACGGGCAGGCCAATCACAAAGCCAAAAAAACCGGACACAAAGGTCATTGCCAGCGTTTCCCATACGCCGCGAACTAGCAGCCACATCATTGGCTCAGACATAACCCAGTACCTCTACTTTTACATGGTGTTCCTGCAGCCAGTTGATGGCCGCTTGTGTATCTTCTTGTGCGCCGTGCATTTCAGTCAGCATGATGCCGAACTTGACGCCACCGGCGTAATCCATCTGCGCACTGATAATGTTGTTGTTCACATTAAAGCGGCGAGCAATTTCGGAAAGCAGTGGGGCATCGACAGAGTGGCCGGTAAACTCCATACGCAGCATCGGGACGCTATCGGCTTCTGGTTCTGCTTTTAAGCGTTCCTGATAATCTTCTGGAATATCCAGATGCAGCGTGGATTGAATGAATTTCTGCGCCAGCGGCGTTTTCGGATGTGAAAACACTTCGCTCACCGTGTCCTGCTCGATCAGTTCACCGTTACTGATAACCGCCACGCAGTCGCAAATACGTTTTACGACGTCCATCTCATGGGTAATCAGCAGGATGGTTAACCCAAGACGGCGGTTAATGTCTTTCAATAATTCCAGAATCGAACGGGTCGTTGCCGGATCGAGTGCGCTGGTGGCCTCATCGCACAGCAATACCTTCGGTTGGCTTGCCAGAGCACGGGCAATGGCGACACGCTGTTTCTGGCCGCCTGAAAGGTTGGCGGCATAGCTGTCGTGCTTATCGCCAAGGCCCACTAAATCCAGCAGCTCGGTAACGCGACGTTTGATCTCTTCTTTTGGGGTGTTGTCCAGCTCCAGTGGAAGCGCGACGTTACCAAATACCGTGCGGGAAGACAGCAGGTTAAAGTGCTGGAAAATCATGCCGATTTGACGGCGAGCTTTGGTCAGCTCGGATTCAGAAAGCGTAGTGAGCTCCTGACCGCCGACCTGTACACTGCCCTCCGTTGGGCGTTCAAGTAAGTTAACGCAGCGGATGAGCGTACTTTTACCGGCACCTGAGGCGCCAATAACGCCATAAATCTGTCCGGCAGGAACATGCAGGCTGACATTGTTCAATGCCTGAATGGTGCGCGTCCCCTGCTGGAACACTTTGGTGATATTCGAAAGTTTAATCATGGGTTATTTATTATCGTAATTAAGTTAGCCGTGGCATTTTCGTCTGTCTGGTACGGTCGACGTCGTTAATAAGATGGATGTTAAGGCATCCAGACGTCTAAATCAATCTGGCTTTGCACGATGAGCACTTTCTTGCCTGCCGAAACATGCGATACTAGAGCAACATGCCTTATTCAGGAGCTATAAAAGGTGGCAAAGTCTGTACCTGCAATTTTTCTCGACCGTGACGGTACCATTAATGTGGACCACGGTTACGTACATGAGATCGACGAGTTCGAGTTTATCGACGGCGTTATTGATGCCATGCGTGAACTTAAACAGATGGGCTATGCACTTATCGTCGTGACTAACCAGTCGGGTATTGCCCGCGGTAAATTTACTGAAGCGCAGTTTGAAACGCTGACGGAGTGGATGGACTGGTCGCTGGCCGATCGTGATGTTGATCTGGATGGCATCTACTATTGTCCTCACCACCCGCAGGGAACGGTAGAAGAGTACCGCCAGGTTTGCGACTGTCGTAAACCGCATCCAGGAATGCTTCTCTCTGCGCAAGAGTTCCTGCACATAGATATGGCGGCTTCCTATATGGTGGGCGACAAAATAGAAGATATGCAGGCAGCAGCCGCTGCTAACGTTGGGACCAAAGTATTGGTGCGCACGGGTAAGCCTGTCACGCCAGAAGCAGAAAATGCGGCTGATTTAGTGATAAATAGCCTGGCTGACCTGCCATTGGCGATAAAAAAGCAGCAAAAGTAAGCGTTATGGATAAAAGGTGAGCGGTTGAAACAAAAATGCATTTTTCCGCTTGTCTTCCTGAGTCGAC
>NZ_SUQN01000024.1 GCF_013337685.1 Citrobacter gillenii | reverse complement strand
AATTAGCTCAGAACTTTAGCAACAACGCCCGCACCAACAGTACGGCCGCCTTCACGGATTGCGAAACGCAGACCGTCGTCCATCGCGATCGGGTGGATCAGGGTAACAACCATTTTGATGTTGTCGCCCGGCATTACCATCTCTACGCCTTCCGGCAGTTCGATGGTACCAGTCACGTCAGTAGTACGGAAGTAGAACTGCGGACGGTAGCCTTTGAAGAACGGAGTATGACGGCCGCCTTCGTCTTTGGACAGGATATAAACTTCAGATTCGAACTTGGTGTGCGGCTTGATAGAGCCCGGCTTAGCCAGTACCTGACCACGTTCGATTTCTTCACGTTTGATACCACGCAGCAGAACACCAACGTTCTCACCAGCACGGCCTTCGTCCAGCAGTTTGCGGAACATTTCAACGCCAGTACAGGTAGACTTAGCAGTCTCTTTGATACCAACGATTTCAACTTCTTCGCCAACTTTAACGATACCGCGCTCTACACGACCGGTAACAACAGTACCACGGCCGGAGATGGAGAATACGTCTTCGATAGGCAGCAGGAACGGCTTGTCAATCGCACGCTCTGGTTCCGGGATGTAAGAATCCAGGTAGCCAGCCAGTTCAACGATTTTAGCTTCCCACTCAGCTTCGCCTTCCAGCGCTTTCAGAGCAGAACCACGAACGATCGGAGTATCGTCGCCCGGGAAATCGTACTGAGACAGAAGTTCACGAACTTCCATTTCTACCAGTTCCAGCAGCTCTTCGTCATCAACCATGTCGCATTTGTTCAGGAACACGATGATGTACGGAACGCCAACCTGACGACCCAGCAGGATGTGCTCACGAGTCTGCGGCATCGGGCCGTCAGTCGCAGCAACAACCAGGATCGCGCCGTCCATCTGCGCAGCACCGGTGATCATGTTTTTAACATAGTCGGCGTGGCCCGGGCAGTCTACGTGTGCGTAGTGGCGAGACGGGGTGTCATATTCAACGTGAGAAGTGTTGATGGTGATACCACGTGCTTTTTCTTCCGGTGCGTTATCGATCTGATCGAATGCACGAGCAGAACCGCCGTAGGTTTTAGCCAGTACGGT
>NZ_SUQN01000023.1 GCF_013337685.1 Citrobacter gillenii | reverse complement strand
GTAAAAGGATGAATATAATCACATGGCTAAAAAACCAGGTAATAAAGTAAAGCGTCGCGCATCACTGCCCGCCTCTGAGAATAAAAAAAAGGAACAGCATACAGCAAACGTTGAAACGCAACGCCCCAAAAACCCTTTTTATCGCCGTTCCGTACTGATCCCGCAGGCGGAAAGATGGCAGGAGGATCTGCCGGTTCAGTGGCTGGAGCACGATGTTGAACCCAATGCTATCTGGCTGAATGAAAAGAATGATATCTGGCTGGAAATCCCCCGTTATGAGAATCAGATCTCATGGGGTTGGGGTAATATTTTTTCCTTTATTTCTGTTCTTTTTATGATTTATTTTTTGCTAGTACCATTTATATTCTATGGTATGGACGGTGCTACTCTCGTGGCGATTATAGCATTTCTTTTTTTTCTCTCTCTATTTAAGCTTATGGTCAGAATGACCTATCATTCTCCTCGCGGTACGCCCGTACGTCTAAACCGTAAGCGGCAGAAAGTCTATATTTACGAACATCACCGCAGCAGCTGGAATCCGTGGATAGACTGGCCGGTGGAGGTCCGGGTGTTTAACTGGGATGACGTGCGTGGAGAAATCACCTATGAAGCCGGGCGTTCTCACCAGGGTTACCAGCTGCACGGCGCGGTGTGCCAGCCGGGAACCAACCATGTCCGGGAGCGGTTTGCGCTGACGTGGACGGTAGGTGATAAAGAGGCGCTGCAAGAGCTGTGGTGCTACTGCTGCCACTATATGCAGCACCGCCCGGTGCCTGAGACGGCGCGTTTTGCAGAACACCCGCAGCAATGGGGTCATATCCACTGGCCGGAAGCGCTTGACGTTGAATCACGGACGGCACCGTAAGCGACTGGAAAAATAAATATAACGGTGAGGATGTGCTTTCATTAACGCTTAATGTAAAAGGATGAATGAATATTATGGCTAAAAAGCCAGGCAATAAAGTAAAACGCCGCGCATCACTTTCCGCCTCTGAGAATAAAAAAAAGGAACAGCATACAGAAAACGTTGAAACGCAACGCCCCAAAAACCCTTTCTATCGCCGTTCCATACTGATCCCGCAGGCGGAAAGATGGCAGGAGGATCTGCCGGTTCAGTGGCTGGAACACGATGTTGAACCCAATGCCATCTGGCTGAATGAAAAGAATGATATCTGGCTGGAAATCCCCCGTTATGAGAATCAGATCTCATGGGGCGGCGGTGATATTTTTGCCTTCCTTTTAGTACCATTTATACTTTTTTACTTAATAGTTCCTTTTGTAATTAAATGGGATGTGAGTATTTTTTTAGGCTCTTTATTAGTTTGTGCTTTTTTTATATCTTTCTTTAAATTA
>NZ_SUQN01000022.1 GCF_013337685.1 Citrobacter gillenii | reverse complement strand
GGAAGTCTGACCAAAGCCGGCGATGGCACCCTGACGCTGTCCGGCAACACCCTCTGGACCGGGGACACCCATATCGACGGCGGTGAACTGGTGCTGGATGGCAGCAACGGCGGCGCGCAGCTGGTCAGCAACGTCATCGGTCAGGATAACACCGCGTTATCCCTGCGTAACGGTGCCACCCTGACCGGCTGGATTGACCCGACGGACGTCAGCATTGACACCACCAGCCGCTGGAATATGACTGCGGACTCGCTGGTCGATGAAGTTAACCTTGCCGGGACCATTAATTTTGCGGCCCCGTCCTCGCTGCCCATGAACGCCGGACGGACCCTGACCGCGACCAGCTGGCACGGACAGGATGGTACGGTGGTGCTGAATACCGTGCTGGGTGACGACGCCTCGACAACCGACAAGATTGTGGTCAATGGCGATACCAGCGGCAACACCTTTATGAAGGTGAACAATGCCGGCGGTGGCGGCGCACAGACGGTGGAAGGTATCCGTGTGGTGGAGGTTCATGGGGCATCTGATGGCACCTTTACCAAATCCGGGCGTATTGTGGCCGGGGCTTATGACTACAGCCTGGTGAAAAAAGGCACGGACTGGTTCCTGACCAGCCTGTATGTTCCGCCGCCGGTGGGGCCGGAAACGCCCGCAGTTCCTGTTACACCTGCAGTTCCTGTTACACCACGCACACCTGATGAACCGGGTATCCGGGTGGTGCGCCCGGAGTCGGCCAGCTATACCGCCAACCTGGCGGCGGCCAACACGATGTTCATCACCCGGCTGCATGACCGTCTGGGTGAACCGCAGTACACCGATGCACTGACCGGCGAGAAGAAGGTTACCAGTATGTGGCTGCGCCAGGTGGGCGGGCATAATCGCTGGAAGGACAGCAGCGGGCAGATGAGCACGCAGAGCAACCGTTATGTTATCCAGCTGGGCGGCGATATTGCACAGTGGAGTACGGATGGCCTGCAGCGCCTGCACCTGGGAGTGATGGCCGGTTACGGCAATGATGACAGCAACAGCCGCTCACATGTGACCGGTTACCGTGCAGATGGCTCGGTGAGCGGTTACAGTGCGGGACTTTACGCGACCTGGTACCAGAATGACGAGACCCGACAGGGACTGTATCTGGACAGCTGGGCGCAGTATGGCTGGTTTAACAATGACGTGAAGGGTCAGAATATTCAGGGTGAATCCTATGACTCAAGTGGTATCACCGCCTCACTGGAAGCCGGGTACACGCACAAGCTCGGCGAGTTTACCGGCAGTAAGGGCTCGCTGAACGAGTGGTATATCCAGCCGCAGGCGCAGGCTGTCTGGATGGGCGTCAGGGCGGACGACCACCGTGAAAGCAACGGCACGCGGGTCAGTGCGGAAGGTGAAGGTAATCTTCAGACGCGTCTGGGCATACGCACCTACCTGAAAGGACACAGTAAAATAGATGACGGTAAAGCGCGGACCTTCCAGCCGTTTGTGGAAGTGAACTGGCTGCACAACACGCATGATTTTGGTACGAAGATGGACGGGGTGAGCGTGTATCAGGACGGGGCGCGCAATCTCGGAGAAATCAAAACCGGCGTGGAAGGCAAGCTGAACGACCACCTGAATCTGTGGGGTAACGTGGGCGTCCAGGTCGGTGACAAAGGCTACAGCGACTCATCTGCGATGGT
>NZ_SUQN01000021.1 GCF_013337685.1 Citrobacter gillenii | reverse complement strand
CACTACAAAGAACGTTTCTTTAAGGTAAGGAGGTGATCCAACCGCAGGTTCCCCTACGGTTACCTTGTTACGACTTCACCCCAGTCATGAATCACAAAGTGGTAAGCGCCCTCCCGAAGGTTAAGCTACCTACTTCTTTTGCAACCCACTCCCATGGTGTGACGGGCGGTGTGTACAAGGCCCGGGAACGTATTCACCGTAGCATTCTGATCTACGATTACTAGCGATTCCGACTTCATGGAGTCGAGTTGCAGACTCCAATCCGGACTACGACATACTTTATGAGGTCCGCTTGCTCTCGCGAGGTCGCTTCTCTTTGTATATGCCATTGTAGCACGTGTGTAGCCCTACTCGTAAGGGCCATGATGACTTGACGTCATCCCCACCTTCCTCCAGTTTATCACTGGCAGTCTCCTTTGAGTTCCCGGCCGAACCGCTGGCAACAAAGGATAAGGGTTGCGCTCGTTGCGGGACTTAACCCAACATTTCACAACACGAGCTGACGACAGCCATGCAGCACCTGTCTCACGGTTCCCGAAGGCACTAAAGCATCTCTGCTAAATTCCGTGGATGTCAAGAGTAGGTAAGGTTCTTCGCGTTGCATCGAATTAAACCACATGCTCCACCGCTTGTGCGGGCCCCCGTCAATTCATTTGAGTTTTAACCTTGCGGCCGTACTCCCCAGGCGGTCGACTTAACGCGTTAGCTCCGGAAGCCACTCCTCAAGGGAACAACCTCCAAGTCGACATCGTTTACGGCGTGGACTACCAGGGTATCTAATCCTGTTTGCTCCCCACGCTTTCGCACCTGAGCGTCAGTCTTTGTCCAGGGGGCCGCCTTCGCCACCGGTATTCCTCCAGATCTCTACGCATTTCACCGCTACACCTGGAATTCTACCCCCCTCTACAAGACTCTAGCCTGCCAGTTTCGGATGCAGTTCCCAGGTTGAGCCCGGGGATTTCACATCCGACTTGACAGACCGCCTGCGTGCGCTTTACGCCCAGTAATTCCGATTAACGCTTGCACCCTCCGTATTACCGCGGCTGCTGGCACGGAGTTAGCCGGTGCTTCTTCTGCGAGTAACGTCAATGAATGCGGTTATTAACCACATCCCCTTCCTCCTCGCTGAAAGTACTTTACAACCCGAAGGCCTTCTTCATACACGCGGCATGGCTGCATCAGGCTTGCGCCCATTGTGCAATATTCCCCACTGCTGCCTCCCGTAGGAGTCTGGACCGTGTCTCAGTTCCAGTGTGGCTGGTCATCCTCTCAGACCAGCTAGGGATCGTCGCCTAGGTGAGCCGTTACCCCACCTACTAGCTAATCCCATCTGGGCACATCCGATGGCAAGAGGCCCGAAGGTCCCCCTCTTTGGTCTTGCGACGTTATGCGGTATTAGCTACCGTTTCCAGTAGTTATCCCCCTCCATCGGGCAGTTTCCCAGACATTACTCACCCGTCCGCCACTCGTCACCCAAGGAGCAAGCTCCTCTGTGCTACCGTTCGACTTGCATGTGTTAGGCCTGCCGCCAGCGTTCAATCTGAGCCATGATCAAACTCTTCAATTTAAGTTTGATGCTCGTGAATTAAACTTCGTAATGAATTACGTATGTTCACTCAGAGACTTGGTATTCATTTTTCGTCTTGCGACGTTTAAGAATCCGTATCTTCGAGTGCCCACACAGATTGTCTGATAAATTGTTAAAGAGCAGTGCAAC
>NZ_SUQN01000020.1 GCF_013337685.1 Citrobacter gillenii | reverse complement strand
TCTGCACGTATTGCATCTGCTGATTTAAACTTAACTGTGGTGGATGTTTTACCACTGACCCAGACGACAACAATTGATTCGGTGACCGATAATGTTGGCGTCCAGACCGGACAGCTGCTGGACGGTCAGTCCACCGATGATACCACTCTGACGCTGACGGGCACTTTGTCTGACCTGTTAATTGCAGGGCAGGTAGTGGTGATTTACGATGGCACTACCCGTCTGGGTGAAGCTACGGTATCAGGCTCTGGCTGGAGTTATACAACGGCTTCTCTGGCAGTCAACACCGGGCACAGCTTTACTGCACAGGTTGAAAACCCTGTCAGTGGTGAGAAAGGGTCTGCAAGCCCTGCGTTTACGATGATTGAAAACTCTATTGCTGTCATCGCAGTCACTGATGATCAGGGTAATGTTGTAGGGGCGGTGACCAGCAATGGCATGACTGATGACACAACACCGACCCTGACGGGGACTCTGGGAACAACTCTTGCTGCAGGCGAAACGGTTGCAATCTATGACGGTACGCTGAAACTGGGTGAGGCCGTAGTAGCAGGCGATCGCTGGAGCTTTACGCCGGGGACTGCACTGGTTGCAGGGAATCATACATTCACCGCCAAAATTGAGGCGGGCGATGGTACCGTGCGCATAGCGTCGGGTAGTAACGCCCTTAACGTGGTGGACATTGTTCCATTGACTCAGACGGCGACCATTGACTCGGTCACCGATAATGTAGGTGCTCAGCAAGGCTCCCTGATGAGCGGCCAGTCAACTGACGACACCACGCTTGCACTGACGGGAATGGTTTCTGAACCGTTAACATCAGGCCAGGTGGTGGCAATTTATTCGAACGGCACACGTCTGGGCACTGCCACTGTTTCAGGTACGGGCTGGAGCTACACCACAGCTGCTCTGAGTGTTAATACCCCGCACAACCTCACGGCAAAAGTTGAAAATATCGTTAGTGGCGAAAAGGGGAATGCAAGTCCCGTATTCACTGTGAATGAAAACTCGCTGGTCATCAGTAATGCAGGTGATGATATGGGAGGTCTGGTGAGGGTTGTGTCCAATAACGGCGTCACCGATGACACTACACCGACGCTTTCGGGCACTCTGGGCATGGCTCTTGCTTCAGGTGAAAAAGTCGCCATATATGAGGGGGCTCAAAGGCTGGGTGAGGCTGTGGTGGCAGGTAACAGGTGGACCTTTACCCCGGATGCGGCTCTGTCCACTGGCCTGCATACCTTCTCTGCTAAACTCGAGGCAGCCGATCGTACTGCACGTATCGTTTCCAGTAATTTCGCTCTCACAGTGGTGGAAGCTTTACCCGTTACCCAGACAACGACCATTGATTCGGTTACCGATAATGTGGGCGTTCAGACCGGGGTGCTGGAGAATGGTCAGTCCACCGATGACACCACACTTGCGCTGAAAGGTACGATCTCTGACCCACTGGCAGCAGGTCAGGTGGTGGCAATTTATGCGACCTCACCGAATGGATTAGTACGTCTGGGCGAGGCCATTGTATCAGGTACTGGCTGGAGCTATACCACAGGTGCTCTTAGTGTGAATGCCCACCTCGGACTCACGGCACAAGTTGAAAATAACTTAAGTGGAGAAAAGGGACCTGCGAGTCCTGCATTCAATGTGAATGAAAACTCACTGACCATCAGTATTGTGACAGATGATGTTGGGGCCGTGGTGAGAACGCTTGCCAGCAATGGTATTACAGATGACAGCATGCCGACCCTCAGTGGCACGCTGGGTACATCACTCGCCGCCGGGGAAATTATTTCCATCTATGAAGGCACCCTGAAGCTGGGAGATGCTTTAATCTCGGGTAATGGATGGACCTTTACGCCGAATAGTAATTTATCCGCTGGCCTGCATACCTTCACTGCTAAAATTGAGGCGGCAGATGGTACTACCCGAATCGCTTCTGGTGATTTTGTGCTTACTGTGGTGGATGTTTTACCACTGACTCAGACTGCAACCATTGTTTCAGTCACAGATAATGTGGGTGCCCAGTCCGGGTCACTGGTGAATGGTCAATCCACCGACGACACCACTCTGGTTCTGTCGGGTACGGTGTCTGACCTCGAGCCAGGTCAGCCCGTGATTATCTATGATGGGATTACTCGACTCGGTGCAGCAACAATAACGGGTTCTACCTGGAGTTACACCACAGGGGTTCTTTCAGGAAGTGCTCAGCATAGTTTTACCGCACGGGTCGAAAGCGGTGTTACTGGCGAGAAAGGGGTTTCGAGTCCGGCTTTCACTGTTATTGAAAACTCACTGAACAACTGCGGCGTGAGCGATAATGCAGGGAAGGTTGTGGGCGTTCTTGCCGCAAACGATGTAACAGATGACAGTACGCCGACCCTTAACGGCAATCTTGGTGTGCCTCTTGCCGCCGGGGAGAAGATTGGTATCTACGACGGTTCCTCCTACCTGGGGGATGCAGTCATCGTTGGGACGAGCTGGAGTTTTACACCAGGCACTGCACTGACGGACGGTGAACATGCTTTGACCGCAAAAATCGAAGCAACTGATGGGACTGTACATATTGCCTCCAAGGAGTTTGTGTTCAGTGTGGATAGCACCTCAGCATCTCCGACTCAAACGGCGACTATTGATTCGGTCACTGACGACGTGGGTGCCCGGACCGGGGCCCTGGTGAATGGTGAGACGACCGATGACGGCATGCTGGCATTAGCGGGTAGTGTATCTGCCCCGCTGACCGCCGGTCAGGTGGTCGCGGTGTACGATGGAACCACGCGTCTGGGTGAGGCGGTAATTACCGGCAATGCATGGACCTTCAGTACCCCAGCTCTGGCTGCGGGCAGCGAGCATAAACTCACTGCCCGGGTGGAAAACCCGGTCACAGGTGAACAAAGCCAGGCAAGCACTGACTTCAGTGTAATCGAAAACTCGGTGAAGATTGTCAGTGGAAGTGATGACGTAGGTAGTGTCACGGGG
>NZ_SUQN01000002.1 GCF_013337685.1 Citrobacter gillenii | reverse complement strand
CGATAGCCTGGAGAAATAAGCGGAGGGAACCACGAAGTGGCAATTTTCCTGCCGGGAGCCGGGATTGTAAAGGGCGTGGCGGAAAACGCCCTTTACACGTTCACAGGAATCGGTGCCTCAGAAAAACGATGAACATGAGGTGAACGGAACCTCTCTCTGAGATAGCATGTTCATCACCTCCCCAACACTGGTTGATGCTTTCTGAAACTGAGTCGTTGAATGAACAGTATTACCGGTAACGGGGCCTTTTTTATGGAGTCAGAGAGAAGCATGAAACGAATTGTACTGACATGTGCGGCACTGCTGCTCAGCAGCCCGGCGCTGGCAGAAGACTGCACCAGCGCGAACACCCAAACTGAGATGAACACCTGCGCCGCTGAGCAGTTTAAAACGGCGGATGCAAAGCTCAATGATACCTATCAGAATGCGCTTAAGCGTGCAGCGCCCGCTCAACGTGAATTACTGAAAAAGGCGCAAGTCGCGTGGATAACTCTGCGCGATGCTGACTGCGCGTTAATCAGCTCAGGTACGGAAGGCGGCAGCGTGCAATCGATGATCGCGAGCCAGTGTCTGACCGATAAAACCCACGAGCGCGAAGCGTTTCTCGCCTCGCTGCTGCAGTGTGAAGAAGGTGATTTAAGCTGCCCGTTACCGCCCGCCGGTTAACGCACGCGGATCCCTTCGATAATCATCCGCTGGACGTTCTCAACCGTTTGGTTAAAAAAGGCTTCATCGCGTAGTGTCGCACCCGTCACTGCTTCCACCTGTGGAGCAAAGTCGGCGTAGTGCTGGGTTGAAGCCCAAATCATAAAAATCAGATGATGCGGATCGACCGGAGCCAGTTTGCCGCTACTGACCCACCCGGCAATCAGCGCGGATTTCTCATCAATCAGCGTTTTGAGATCTCCCGTCAACTCGGTCATCAGCAGCGGCGCGCCTGCCAGCATCTCCATACAAAACAGCCGTGATGCCTGCGGGTAATCGCGGGAAACTTCCAGTTTGAGGCGGATATATTCTTTGATCGCCACCAGCGGCGCAAAGTCTTCACGAAAGGCCTTCAGCGGCGCCAACCAGATGTCGAGGATCTGGCGTAACACGGCAATATAGAGCACTTCTTTTGACGGGTAATAATAGAGCAGATTGGTTTTTGACACGCCCGCCTGCTCAGCCACCTGTTCAAGACGCGTTCCGTGGATCCCAAACTGGGAGAAGATATTTAGCGCCGCAGTTAAAATGGCCTGGCGTTTCGCGTTGACCGCCTGCGAGCGTTTACCTGTTTTTTTCTCTACGCCTTGAGCCATCCGCCCTCTCCTTGTTCTGAGGGCGTCAGCATAACAAATCATACGGTGAATGGATAAATTAAAGCGGCCACGGGAAGTAGTTACCGTGCATCCTTCAAACAAAAAAACCGCCGGATAATCCGGCGGCGGTGGCTTTGCGACGTCTGTCGTTGAACGCTCAGACGTCACGATATAGTTAACAGACAGCCTGGCAATTACGTTTTGTTATTGCCGTGGCTATTTTTGCCCCCTTTTTTGCCTGCCTCTGAAGCGCGTTGCGGGTCATTCTTGAAATTCCCCCCGCTGTGCTGGCCACCTTTTCGACCTGCTTCTGATGCTCTTTCGCGGTCTTCCGCAAAGTTGCCGGAACCGCCTCGATGGTTTGCCATTACTGACCTCCGTCATTGATTAGACATCATATTGCATAGGTACTGAGGAGTGATACCTCACGCAAGCTGTGGGCAATGCCCTATGTTCGCTGCGTGGGATTAAGCATAGTGAAGACTGGCCTGACAACCGGCTAACGGTAATATTCTGCAACAGGTTTGTCGGTATTTGGCGAATAATCACCGCCGGAAATCAATAACCCTTTCTTATGACTAGCAAATCCAACCTACTCAAAAATGTATCATTTTGCGACAAAATAGAACTGCCATTAAAATTGTTATAAATCAAAGAAATGATGGTGAAATTTGCACTCCTGGCAGTACGTCATATCTTTAAAGAGAGGTAGCGATTCGCTACACAGACGGTTAACTCGAGGAGTAGTGTAAAATGGCAAAAGTTCTGGTGCTTTATTATTCCATGTACGGACACATTGAAACGATGGCCCATGCAGTCGCAGAAGGTGCAAATAAGGTCGATGGCGCGGAAGTCATTATTAAGCGTGTGCCAGAAACGATGCAGCCTGAGATCTTCCTGAAGGCGGGCGGTAAAACACAAAATGCCCCTGTCGCGACCCCGCAAGAACTGGCTGATTACGACGCCATTATTTTCGGCACCCCTACCCGCTTTGGCAATATGTCCGGTCAGATGCGTACCTTCCTGGATCAGACCGGTGGCCTGTGGGCTTCTGGCGGCCTGTACGGCAAACTCGCCAGCGTATTTAGCTCAACAGGAACCGGCGGCGGTCAGGAACAAACCATTACCTCAACCTGGACAACGCTTGCCCACCACGGGATGGTCATCGTTCCTATTGGATACGCCGCGCAAGAGCTGTTTGACGTCTCGCAAGTTCGCGGCGGGACACCGTACGGCGCGACCACCATTGCCGGGGCCGACGGCTCTCGCCAGCCAAGTCAGGAAGAGTTGTCTATCGCCCGCTATCAGGGTGAATATGTCGCCGGTCTGGCAGTAAAACTCAACGGCTAATCTGCAACAGGAGGATTCGTATGCCAACTCAAGAAGCGAAAGCCCATCGCGTCGGTGAATGGGCGCGTCTGCGCAATACATCGTCGGAAATCGCCGAGGCTATTTTTGAAGTCGCCCATTATGACGAGAAACTGGCGGAGAAAATTTGGGAAGAAGGCAGCGACGAGGTGCTGATCAAAGCCTTCGAGAAAACGGACAAAGACTCACTCTTTTGGGGTGAACAGACTATCGAACGTAAAAACGTCTAGCATCATGACTCCCCCGTCTGTACGGGGGAGTTTCTTGTTATTTCACTCTACTTTGCCGCCGCATTCAGCACGCTATCGAATTTATCGATCGGGCAGAAGCCATTCGCATCTATCGGGCAGCCTTTCAGTTCCAGCGTCACGCGCTGCGCGGGTGATTTCAACGTCAACACCTGTGCATCACGCAGCTGCTGCGAGCTTTGATAAACATACTCGATTTTCATCAGATCCCGGTTAGCATTACTGTCATGCCAGCGCTGGAAGACAATCTTCCCGCCAATCGGCGTGCGTTCGTTCTGGTCATGCAGCTGATACGGTTTGAAATCCAGCGCGGTGAGTAATGACGCAATGTTGGAGTCGTGACCGACCAACACGGTAATTTTCGGCGCTTTTGTACGCCCGGTCACCAGTGCATTATCGATATATTTCACCAGCGGCTTGGCCACATTTTGCGCCACGGCTGGCGAGGTAAACAGGCTGTCCTGATAGCCATTCTTCAGCTTTGACAGCACCTTCCACTGTTGATCGGATTTGATCTCACCCCAGGCCACCTCATTTAGCGGGAACCCTTCGTAATATTGCAACGTGAACGCATCCACCAGCGAGTTACCAACCTTTAGCGGTCCTGAAACTCAGGCTCCTGTTGGTACTTCGCAGTAAACGTGTCTTTGGCGTCGGTCAGTGAGCACTGCTGTTTTTCTTTACAGGACGGTGAGTCTTTGTAGTTTGTCATTTGCTCTAGCAACTGGTAGCTGTCGCTAAGCTGCATTTTGCTGCGCTCTTTTTCCATCGCCTGCACGGCCTGCTGACTAAATGCGGCAGAGTCGTCAGTGATTACCGGGTTGAAGGTGGGATCCATGGTGCCCATTTTTTCCTGATGGTGCACGGGAACATCGCAGCCCGGGAACGCGCCGGTCACAAAGAACTGCGCCGTTGCGACCGTACGCTGCAGGCTATTGGCGTAGGTATACACCGAGTCCGGGGCCGGACATTCACCGGATTTCACCATCCCCTGCTCTGCCAGCCATTCACGCATGTAATGGCCCATATAGATTTCCAGCACCCCGCCTTTGGTGGTGAGTTGACCGCCCGGCACATCCCACTGTGGCCACGGCTTCGGCGTTGATTGCTCCAGAACACTGCCATTATTGGCTAAAGGTGCACGTAAGTTATGTCGGCTCATCATCAATACTTGCTGGAGTTGATAGCCCTCCGGCGCGATCTGCGCCTGTGCGGCGGATGACAGTAATACGACCCCTGCCACGGCTGCGGCGATTAGCGATTTATTCATCCCTACGACCTCTTGTTGTTATCAATCACCACTGAGTGTGACAGAAACAAGACATTTTTCCGGGAACGCTTTCGCAAAATGCAGGTGTAGTTAAGGGTTTATCTCAGCTGTAAAAAAATGCCGGGTTTCCCCGGCACGATATTCAGAACTTTTTTGCCCACCACAGCCGCAATTTCATGCCCCAGTAACTGGTCCAGCCGCTGGTTGTGGAGACCACGCGGCCTTGCGACATCACTACCAGCGTCGGCGTGACGCTAACCTCCCAACTGCGGGAGAGCGTGCCATCGGCGTCATTGATGACCGGGAAGTCCACGCCTTTGCGCGACAGCCAGCGAGACACTTCCGCTTCACTGCCGGAGCGTAACGCAATGGTCATCACGTTCTCGCCTTCCCGCTGCAACCGGGCAACATCCGGTGTGGTGAAGCGACAAACGCCACACCAGCTGGCCCAGAAATAGAGCAGCACAGGTTCTTGTTGACTGAGCGCCGCCAAGGTAACGGTTTCACCCTCCAGCGTCTGCAATGGCGTGCTGTCAAAAGCGGTGGGGAGCGTGGGCGCTCGCCACGCATCCATCAGCAACATCGCGCCCGCAATCAGCACCAGTAAGATGAGCCCTTCGCGCAGCCAGCGGCGCAGTTTACTTAGCATTGGCCGCCGCCAGCTTTTCTTTGACCACGGCTTCCAGCGTTTCCCACGGTACGGCACCTGGGATCAGTTCATCGTCGATGATCGTGGCAGGCGTACCGCGCACACCTACCAGCCGCGCCAGTTGCAGGTTGGTGCTCAACGTTTCCATACTTTTATCATCCAATGTGACCGGGGTTGCCGCCGATTTCTCCTGCGCCTGTTTGATGCTGGCAGCAGTATGGTAGCCTCTTTTCTGCATCAGTTTTTCATGTAACGCCTGGAACTGCTGCGGGTGCTCACGCCAGGTCATCAGTGCGGTGCGCGCCGACAGCACCGAGCTTTCACCTTTAAACGGCAGCGGTTTAATCACTACGGCTACGTCCGGGTACTTTTGCACAATTTTTTCCAGCATCGGATCCAGCTGCTTGCAGTACGGGCAGTTGTAATCGGTAAAGTTAATCAGCGTCAGTTTTGCCTGCTTCGCGCCAATGCGCGGACTGTCCGGATCGTTAAACAGCGCTTCCTGAATTAACGCTTCAATTTGCTTTTCCTGCTCCGGGGTAAACGGCGCGGGCTCTTGCGCCACACTGACGGCAGAAAACAGGGACAACAGCAGAACAATCAACAGTTTCATGGCGTGACTCCTTTAGCATCTACCAGCATGTTTAACACCGCATCGCGGGTTAACAGCGTCGGCAACGCCTGGCCTTCCGGCATGCCGGGGCCATAAATTTGGTTAAACGGCACAGCAACCTGGCCGCGTTTTTTTAGAAATTCGGTAATTGCTTCAGAGGGCAGCGTCCAGTCACCGCGCAGTGCCACCACATCGGGCTGCTGCAGGGCGGCCTGCACGTCTTCTTTATTCAAGACGTTGAATTTGTTGACCTTACAGGTAATACACCAGTCGGCGGTCACATCGATGAAAACACGTTTATGCTGAGCCAGCGCGTCGGTGATGGCCTGTTCACTTAGCGGCTGCCAGTTGACGCTCTCTTTGGCAGCACTTTGGCTGGTAAACCCCAGATGCGGGAGCAGCAACGTTGCCAGCCAGATGGCTGAACCGAGCATCATCACCCCGAGCAAACGCCGCAGGATAGTCATCCAGCGTCCCGGACGCGGTAAACGCAGCGCCAGACCCGGGCGCAGCGCCACCAGCAGCCACGGTAAACTCATTCCCAGTCCTAGAGCCAGAAACAACCCCCACAGCGTGGGTAGTGAAGCCGTTAGCGCCACCGCCACAGCCGTACCCAGGAACGGCGCACTGCACGGCGTGGCAAGCAGCGTCGCAAACGCGCCCTGCCAGAAATGACCGGCCAGGCCATTGCCACCGTGAGTCGCCAGCGTAGTGGTCATCTTTGAAGGTAAACGGAATTCAAACAGCCCGAACAGGCTGGCACTGAACGTAAGCATCACCAGCACCATCACGCCGATAAACCACGGACTCTGGAACTGGATCCCCCAGCCGAGTGCCTGATTGGTCATCCGCAGCACCGTCATCAGCGCGGCCAACGCCATAAAGGAGACCACTATTCCGGCCACCGAAGCCAGAAACTGGCGGCGAACCTGGCGACGGCTTTTCTCCTCGACGAGTAAAATTGAACCCAGCTTCATCCCAAGAACCGGCAGCACGCAGGGCATCAGGTTGAGGATAAGCCCGCCCAGAAGCGCCATCAACACCACCTGCCACAGCGGAAGCGCCGCGCTTTCTGCTGCCGGCGCGTCACCAATGACAAGACGACTTTCCTGAGCGACACCGTTATCTACCAGCACCAGCGTGAGCGATTTACCGCGCAGATCCGGCGCACCCTCACCCCAGCTGTCATGCACCGGGATCGTGGCGCGCAGCGTTTCACCCTCCACGCGCATTGTCGGCATGCCAAAGTCCGCCTCATCGACAGTATCCAGGTACAATCCCGGTGTAGACCAGCCGCCCTTACGCTGCGCCTCGACGACCAGTTCTCCGGCGCGCGCCCCGGCGTGCAGAGAATCCGTCAGACCACTGGCAAGTGGGATCTGCCCCATGGCCTGTGCATAGTCATGGGCAAAAGTGGCGTCCTGGACAGAAGGCGTCACAGAAAAGGGATAATCTGTCAGCAGACAGACGTTGCTACAGGTCGACAGCGTCAAAACGCCGTTCAGCGTAGCCGGTGACGTACCGCGCACCACCATCGGGAACGTCACCCGATCGTGATAGCCCTGGGTGGTAATGTTGGCGACCTCAAAACGCGCAGGCGTGGGCCAGAACCAGTCCACGGTTGGCATAGCGCCCTTCCAGGCAATAGACGGCGCGACGCCGCCCTCGCCCGGTGAGCGCCAGTAGGTTTTCCAGCCATCCTCCAGTTTGACGTCCAGCAGCAGCCGGGTTTCCCCCTCGGCGGACGTATCGGCACGCAGTCGCACACTGGCATGGTCGTTCTCGGCTGAGCGCAGCCAGCCGATATCAGCCGCCCAGGATACGGGCAGCCATAGCAATAACAGACAGAGCAGCGCCTGCCTGAAAACAGTCATCATATTTTTTCTCCGTGAATAATTATCTAACAGTCAGCAACGGCTGCTCTGTCATTCACGGAAGACGCAAAACCTGAGATGAACCCGCAGAGTGGGCGGCGAGATAGCTCGCGGTGGGAAAAACGGCAGACGAAAAGCCCGCACCGGCGCCAGTAGCGACAGAAGCAGGCAAAGCACCAGAATGGCACCTTCAAACAGCACCGGAGGCGAAGCCAGCAATGACTTCGCACTCAGTTCGCAAGGGGTCACGGGTGAGGCGTCATCAGCCTCTGTTTGCGCGCTGGCAACAACGGTTGCGGCAGTGGTGTTCATCTGCAACGCGTGCAGACCCGCCATGCGCTGCGCGGTGCATACCATCACCACAACACATGCCAGGCACAGGAACCACCATCCCATCCGTTGACGTTTTGCCATTTTACCCTCACTGATTGACGCGGTTATCTTAGCTACTGGCGAGGTTTTGGCAACCTTTACGCTGTAAAGTTATGTCGGTGCAGGACATTCATTCGCCCTGCTTGTATGTTATGGAAACAAATAATCGCCACCGTAAAATATAACGAGGGAAATATTTCGCTATTTCCGATAACTCCAAAAAATTCACCCAGGCATTTAAATACGTTATTAAAAAGCATCCATGCGTAAATCAAAGTAAGGAGCAGCGCATTATAAAATAAATGCTTTATTATAATGATGGCGTAATGGACATCGCGTTCATTATAAACATCTTTGTTTATAATATGTTATTTAGAGTATATGAAAATGAAAAAATATCTACTCCCGCTGATCGGGTTGCTGTTTACCGTGAGTGCTCAGGCCGCAACATTTACCGATGGAAAAGAATTTATCACGCTGGAAAAAGCCGTACCGTCAGCGCCTGCTGCACTGAAGTTTTTCTCCTTCTACTGCCCCTCTTGCTATCAATACGATGAGGTCCTGGAAGTTACTGATAATGTGAAAAAAGCCTTACCTGAGGATGTTAAACTCACCGAGTACCACGTCGACTTTTTAGGTCCTCTGGGAGCCGATATGACGCACGCCTGGTCTGTCGCCATGCTGTTAAATGTAGAAGATAAGGTTAAACCTTTACTTTTTGATGCCGTACAGAAGAAACAGTCGATTAAAACCGCTGATGATATTCGCAACGTGTTTATCCAGGCAGGCGTGAGCGCCAGCGATTATGATGCCGCGTGGAATAGCTTTGCGGTGAAATCACTGACTGCCAAACAGCAAGAATTGGCCAAAGCCGTCGATTTGAAAGGCGTACCGGCTATCTTCATTAACGGCAAATATATGATTAACCCGAAAGGATTAAATTCCGATAACGTAAATGCCTTTGTGCAGAACTACGCAGAGACGGTCCGTTTTCTTATTACCAAATCCTGATCATTAATATTGCACGACGCACCACCAACAGAAACCGTCGGCTACCGTTGGTGGTGCAAAATGTCCGATTCATGCCGTCAGGCGTCACTGTTTTCGTCCCTTTCATAGTTGGCATTCGCACTTTTCAGGATTACCCTAAACTTACGGTGATGCCTTTCCCGAGGGGTATCCTTCTTCATGGGTTGATTCATACGAGATAACACTATGGAATTAAAGGATTATTACGCCATCATGGGCGTGAAACCGACGGACGATCTCAAAACCATCAAGACCGCCTATCGTCGACTCGCCCGCAAATACCATCCTGACGTCAGCAAAGAAACCGACGCCGAAGCACGTTTTAAAGAGGTTGCTGAAGCCTGGGAAGTCCTAAGCGATGAACAACGTCGTGCCGAATACGATCAGTTGTGGCAGCACCGCAACGATCCGCAGTTCAGCCGTCAGTTCCAGCAAGGTGAAGGTCAGAGCTACAACGCCGAAGATTTTGACGATATTTTCTCCTCCATTTTTGGTCAACACGCTCGCCAGTCGCAACAGCGCCACGCCCGTCGTGGGCACGATATCGAAATCGATGTGGCCGTGTTCCTCGAAGAAACCCTTGCTGAGCATAGCCGCACCATCAGTTACTCCCTGCCGGTCTACAATGCGTTTGGCCTGGTAGAGCGAGAGATCCCCAAAACGCTGAATGTGAAAATTCCAGCAGGTGTAGGCAACGGCCAGCGCATCAGGCTGAAAGGCCAGGGCACGCCCGGCGAGAACGGTGGCCCGAACGGTGATTTGTGGCTGGTGATTCATATCGCGCCGCATCCGCTATTTGATATCGTCAATCAGGACCTGGAAATTGTCGTGCCCCTTGCCCCATGGGAAGCCGCACTGGGCACAAAAGTGACCGTGCCAACACTCACAGAGAGTATCCTGCTGACGATCCCACCTGGCAGCCAGGCCGGACAACGATTACGCATCAAGGGCAAAGGGCTGGTGAGTAAAAAACAAACCGGCGACCTGTACGCGGTGATCAAAATTGTGATGCCACCCAAACCTGACGACAACAGCGCCGCATTGTGGCAACAGCTGGCGGACGCGCAGAAGACCTTTGATCCACGCAAAGAGTGGGGGAAAGCATAATGGCTAACGTTACCGTCACCTTTACCATTACCGAGTTTTGCCTGCATACCGGCGTTTCCGCCGAGGAGCTGACTGAGATTGTCGGCCTGGGGATGATTGAACCCCGCGAAGATGAAAGCGCCCACTGGCAGTTTGACGATCGCGCGTTAGGCGTCGTACGGCGGGCTTTGCGTTTACGTCAGGAACTGGCGCTTGACTGGCCGGGGATAGCCGTTGCGCTCACGTTACTGGAAGAGAATGCGCAGTTGCGTCAGGAAAATCACCTGCTGCGCCAGCGTTTGTCGCGCTTTGTCACGCATTTATAACGAATTGAGATTAACGCCCGATTGATAACGTGAAATACCACGGGTAAGCGACGAATTCAGCGCTTACCCGTGTAGTCAGGATTTATCCGTCTTGCCGAACAGCAACGCCGTGTAGTGGGTGTTCACTTTGCCACTGCGTTTACCGTCTGGTCCAAAATATCGGTCATCCCGGCACAGACGCTCAGTGGTGTCGCAGAACAGACCGCCCTGGAAGGTAAAGGCCGTCGTGTCAAATTGTCCGGCCGCTGCCAGTTTATCACCCTGCTTCTTTCCGACATACTTCGTGGTCAGCGCCACCGACAAGCCGTGCTCATCCGCACAGATATATTTGTCGCACAGTACGCCCGCGACAGGGCTGTATGGTCCGGTCGTCGCGGCGTACGCGGGCAGTGACAGGATACCAACTGCCAGCAGGCTACCAATTTTTATCATCATACTCTCCCTATATTCTTCGCCTGACATGATTAATATTGTACACCAGAAACCATCTATAACCATGAGCTACAATTATATTACTTTTAGATAATCAGCTGCGCGCTTGATGACAATAATGTGCAAAGGTTTACTATAAACCTGTCTTTTTTAGCAGGGAATTAAAATGAACAAAACAAAAGGCGTAATGATTCTGCCCCTGACATTCGCCCTGTCGGCGTGTGCTTTAAATACGATAGTGCAAGTATAACTCGCCATCACACATTGGGTGAACCTGAATTTAAATAACGCACTCTGTTACCTGTAATTCACTTGCTAAATCATTAGCCAAAAATAGGCTTTATCCTTCTTATGCCTGATCGCCTCATGCTATTTATCGATGACATCCCTCCCCTGCATACAATGCAAATTACAGTGTACGTCAAATTTATTCAGGGATTACTATGAACAGAAAACGCTTACTGCTGATACCATTGTTTTTTAGTGTCGCAATTATCACCGCGTGTGACAATCAATCCTCAGAAAAAAACATCACCAGAGAACCCGAAGTTGGGATTATTACTCTGAAACCCTCTTCCGTTGATATTAAAAGTGAACTTCCGGGCAGGGCCGTATCGTTCGAAATTGCTGAGATAAGACCGCAGGTCAGCGGTATAATTATTAAGCGAAATTTTATTGAGGGTGATAAAGTCAGCAAAGGTGAATCGCTCTACCAAATTGATCCGGCGCCTCTGCAGGCAAAACTCGATGCGGCCAAAGGCGCTCTGGCAAAAGCGCTGTCCACTACCAATAATCTACGTTTAACATTCCAGCGCCAGTCAGCTTTATTAAAATCCAATTACGTCAGTCGTCAGGATTATGACACCACGCGTTCACAGCTTAATGAAGCTGACGCTAATGTTGCCGTCGCCAGAGCGGACGTCGAGCAGGCCGCCATTAACCTTCATTACGCCAATGTCACCTCGCCTATCGATGGCATTAGCGGCACGTCTTCCGTTACCGTTGGCGCACTGGTCACCGCGAATCAGGAAAGCGCGCTGGTCACCATTCAGCAATTAGACCCAATTTACGTCGATTTAACCCAGTCGGTGCAGGACTTCTTACGCCTGAAAGAAGAAAAATCCAGTGGAAAAATCGCCCAGGAAAAAGGCCAGATCCCGGTTGAATTGATGCTGGAAAATGGCAAACCCTACCGCTATACCGGGGCGCTGCAGTTTTCCGATCCCGCCGTCGATAAAGTCACTGGCTCCGTGACCCTGCGCGCCATCTTCCCGAATCCTGACGGCGAGATTTTACCCGGTATGTACGTTACGGCTTTACTGGATGAAGGTCGCCAGCAGAACGTTCTAATGGTTCCTCAGCAAGGGGTTACCCATAACGAGCAGGGAAAGGCGACTGCCCTGATCCTCGACCAGAAAAACAGGGTGCAACTGCGCCAAATCAACGCAGTAAAAGCTGTCGGTAACCAATGGTTAGTGACCGCAGGATTACGTCCCGGCGACCGGGTTATTGTTTCCGGATTACAACGAATCCGTCCGGGAATGAAAGCCCGGGTTCTCTCTTCGCCATCAAACAGCCCTGACACGGTAACCGAACAGTAATATTTCAGGTATTAAGGACACCTTCTTCATGGCTAACTTTTTTATTGAGCGCCCGGTTTTTGCCTGGGTGCTGGCGATTATTCTGATGTTTACCGGGGGGATCGCTATTATGAACCTGCCGATCGCCCAATATCCGCAAATAGCGCCCCCGACGATTACGATTAACGCCGCCTACCCTGGCGCAGACGCAAAGACCGTAGAAGACTCCGTCACTCAGGTGATTGAACAAAATATGAATGGTCTTGATGGCCTGATGTACATGTCGTCCACCAGCGACGCGGCAGGCAATGCGTCAATTATCCTGACGTTTAAAACCGGCACATCACCCGATATTGCACAGGTTCAGGTGCAGAATAAACTGCAGTTGGCGATGCCCTCCTTGCCGCAGGAGGTTCAGCAACAAGGGGTCAGCGTGGATAAATCCAGTAGCAATATCTTAATGGTTGCCGGCTTTATCTCGGATAACAACAGCCTGAGCCAATATGATATTGCTGACTATGTTGCCTCAAACATTAAAGATCCTCTCAGTCGTACTGCCGGGGTGGGGAGCGTGCAATTATTCGGTTCACAATACGCCATGCGCATTTGGTTGGATCCGCAAAAACTCAACAAATATAGCCTCACACCGCAGGACGTTATTGCGCAAATTAAGATACAGAATAATCAGATATCGGGGGGACAACTGGGGGGGATGCCTCAGTCGGCAGACCAGCAGTTGAATGCGTCGATCGTTGTTCAGACTCGCCTGCAAAGTACCGATGAATTTGGCAAGATCTTTCTGAAAGTCCAGCAAGACGGTTCTCAGGTTCTGTTGCGTGACGTTGCGCGAATTGAGCTGGGGGCGGAAAATTATTCGACGGTCGCACGGTATAACGGCAAACCTGCCGCCGGGATCGCGATTAAGCTTGCCGCCGGCGCAAATGCCCTGGAAACATCCCAGGCGGTCAAAAAAGAGCTGGACAAATTATCGGCCTGGTTCCCGACCAGCATGAAGACCGTTTACCCCTATGACACCACCCCGTTTATCAAGATTTCAATTCAGGGTGTTTTCCAAACATTGATCGAGGCAATTATCCTGGTCTTCCTCGTCATGTATCTATTTCTGCAAAATTTCCGCGCGACGCTTATCCCCACAATCGCAGTTCCCGTGGTTATTCTCGGCACATTTTCCATCTTGTCTGTCGCCGGTTTTACGATTAATACACTGACGATGTTTGGCATGGTGCTGGCAATAGGACTTTTAGTCGATGATGCCATCGTAGTGGTCGAGAACGTTGAGCGTATTATTTGCGAAGAAAAATTGCCGCCAAAAGCGGCAGCGCATAAAGCGATGAGCCAGTTGCAAAGAGCGCTGGTCGGTATTGCCGTGGTGTTATCTGCCGTATTTATGCCGATGGCCTTTATGAGCGGCGCGACAGGTGAAATCTTCCGTCAGTTTTCCATCACCTTGATCTCCTCTATGACGCTATCGGTATTCGTGGCGATGAGCCTGACACCCGCACTTTGCGCCACGCTGTTGAAACCCGCGCCTGAGGAGGAGAACACAAGAACACATTTTCTGTTCACCCATTTCAATCATTTCATGGAGAAGTGCACCCGGCACTACACGGACAGCACGCGTAAACTCTTGCGTTGCACAGGCCGTTATATGGTTATCTATTTGGTGATCGGGGCAGGCATGATTGGCTTGTTTTTACGCACCCCAACCTCCTTTTTACCTGAAGAAGATCAGGGGGTATTCATGACCACGGCACAATTGCCTTCAGGTTCAACGATGGTCAATACCCGCAAAGTCCTCGACGAAATAACAGATTACTACCTGACGAAAGAAAGGAAAAATGTCGCGTCTGTTTTTACCGTTGGTGGATTTGGCTTCAGCGGCCAGGGGCAAAACAACGGGCTGGCCTTTATCAGCCTGAAGCCATGGTCAGAACGTGTTGGTGAAGAAAATGCAGTTACCTCCATTATTCAACGGGCAATGGTGGCTTTAAGCGCCATTAATAATGCCGTGATTTATCCGTTCAATTTACCTGCGGTAGCAGAACTGGGAACCGCTTCAGGGTTTGATATGGAGCTACTGGATAACGGTAATCTCGGACACGAAAAAATGATGCAGGCACGCAATCAGTTGCTGGAGCTGGCCAGTCAGTCATCCGGAGAGGTCGCCGGGGTGCGTCCTAACGGGCTGGAAGACACACCGATGTTCCATGTTAATGTTGACGCCAAAAAAGCTGAGGCCATGGGCGTTTCACTCGCGGATATTAATCAGACCCTCTCCACAGCGTTTGGTAGCCGCTATGTCAATGATTTCCTTAACCAGGGCCGCGTTAAAAAAGTGTATGTCCAGGCTGATACGCCGTTCCGTATGCTACCTGGCAATATAAACCACTGGTACGTGCGCAACGCCTCCGGCTCTATGACCCCGCTTTCCGCCTTCTCAACCACCGAATGGACCTATGGTTCACCCCGTCTTGAACGTTACAACGGGCAGCCTGCGATGGAAATTCTGGGACAGCCGGTTGCCGGGAAAAGCAGCGGTGATGCAATGAACTTTATGGCATCCCTGATTAATAAACTCCCTGCCGGCGTCGGCTACGCGTGGACGGGTCTGTCTTATCAAGAGGCGTTATCCACCAACCAGGCCCCCATGCTATATGCCATTTCGCTCGTGGTAGTCTTTCTTGCGCTGGCAGCACTGTATGAAAGCTGGTCCATTCCTTTTTCCGTGATGCTCGTAGTGCCCATTGGCATCGCCGGTGCGTTGCTGGCTACCGACCTGCGTGGTTTGAGCAATGATGTTTACTTCCAGGTCGGCCTGCTCACCACGATGGGCCTGTCGGCTAAAAACGCCATTCTGATCGTTGAGTTTGCCGTCGAGATTATGCAAAAGGAAGGTAAAACACCGCTTGAGGCTGCGGTCGACGCGGCGCAAATGCGTCTGCGCCCTATTCTGATGACCTCACTGGCCTTCATTTTAGGTGTAATTCCACTGGCTATTAGCAACGGCGCGGGTTCTGGTGCACAAAATGCCGTCGGTACCGGCGTAATCGGGGGCATGCTGGCGGCGACCGTACTGGCGATTTATTTTGTCCCGGTCTTCTTTGTGCTCGTTGAAAACACGTTAGCGCGATTTAAAATATCGCGCTGATATAAATAAATATAATATATCCGTATATGATAAAAACTCTGGGGTTACATTATGTAATCCCAGAGTTTTTAAATAATCGATTAACAATGATTTAATGCTTATTCTGAACATTCACCGCAACTTCAGAATATTTTCAGGCCTGAATGAAGTGCAACAGATCGTTATTAATCACCTCGGCATGGGTAGTATGCATCCCATGCGGATAACCTGGATAAATCTTCAGAACGCTGTTAACGAGCAATTTATCCTGCAACAGCGCTGCATTTTTATAAGGGACGACCTGATCATCATCTCCTTGCATCACCAAAACGGGTAGCGTAATGGCTTTTAAATCATCGGTCTGATCGGTTTCAGAGAACGCCTTAATTCCTTCGTAGTGCGCTTTTGCACTCCCCATCATGCCCTGTCGCCACCAGTTTTGAAGAGTTCCATTGGATATCTCTGCCCCTTCCCGATTGAATCCATAAAAAGGCCCGGTTGCCACGTCAAGATAAAACTGCGCGCGATTGGCGGCAAGCGCCTGGCGGAATCCATCGAAAACGCTGAGCGGTGTCCCTCCCGGATTATTATCTGTCTTAACCATCAGCGGTGGCACGGCGCTGATCAGCACGGCTTTCGCCACGCGACCTTGCGGTTGTCCGTATTGAGCGACATATCTTGCCACCTGCCCCCCTCCCGTGGAATGACCAATATGCACGGCATTATGCAGGTCAAGATGCTCTACCACGGCCGACGCATCTGCCGCATAGTGGTCCATATCATGACCGTCGCTCACCTGATCTGAACGTCCATGCCCGCGACGATCGATGGCGATAACACGATAACCGTGATTAAGGAAGAATAACATCTGGTTATCCCAGTCATCTGCGCTCAGCGGCCAGCCATGATGGAATACGATAGGTTGCGCATCTTTCGCACCCCAGTCTTTATAAAAAATGTTTACACCATCTTTTGTTTTTACAAATGACATAGTTGTATTTCCCTCGAGAGGATATTCCGCCTAAAGATCGTTGATACCACATTGATCGCGCAACGTCTTACCAGCATGTTACACATCAACGCGAATGAACCTGCGTAAGGCTTAGTGAGTATAGTTGCAAAAAAAGAAACCTATTAATTTTGGTTTTACTGGATATATAACGTATGCCATCAATAAATCGTTAAAAACAAAGCGTTATTAGCTAACATCCACTTACCTGAAAATTAAACTTCACATTATTAATGAATACCACTCATAGCGCCTATCCTCCTGCTGACCATTATCTGCAAGCACAAACCCGTTAACATGGTCCTGTCTTTCAATATCCAGATGGTTCAGCATGCTTAACCTACAAGCACAAACGCAGTCAGCGACGGCTAAAAAAACCGGTCTTACCTTTATCCTTATCCTTAGCGCCTTAATGGCCGTGACCTCCTTATCAACCGATATCTATCTGCCGGCAATGCCCATAATGGCAAAAGATTTACACGGCGATGCTGAGTTAACCATCACCGGTTTTCTCATGGGTTTTTGCATTGCACAACTGATTTGGGGACCGATTAGCGATCGTTATGGGCGGCGTCTGCCGCTATTCATTGGTTTGAGTTTATTCGTTATAGGTTCAGTCGGCTGCGCGTTATCAACGGATATTGTACATATTGTCTTCTGGCGTGTTTTTCAGGCGCTAGGTGCCTGTACCGGCCCGATGCTGGCGCGCGCAATGATCCGCGACCTGTTTAGCCGTACTCGCGCAGCACAAATGCTGTCGACCCTGATGATCATCATGGCTATCGCGCCGATTGCCGGTCCTCTGATTGGCGGGCAAATGATTAAGGTCACCTCGTGGCACACCATTTTCTGGCTACTGGCGATAATCGGTACATTCATGCTGCTGTCGCTATTCTGGCTACCGGAAACCCTGACGGAAGACAAACGTTCCCAGGCTTCCATCTCCAACGCCTTTCATCATTATTCCGCATTACTGACCAACACCAGATATATGCGCTTTACGCTATGCCTGACGTTTTACTACATCGCGGCCTACGCCTTTATCACCGGTTCCCCGTTTGTGTACATCACGTACTTCGGCGTTGATCCGCAGCATTATGGCTGGTTATTTGCCATCAACATTGTGGGACTGATGGCCGTGAGCATGGTCAACAGACGCCTGGTTTATCGCTACCCACTGGAGGTGTTACTTAAGATTGCTGTCTTCATCGCTACCGTTGCCGCCATCGTGCTGGCTGTTACAACGGGCCTGGGCGCGGGAGGGATCACCGTGATTGTCGGAGCCGTATTCGTGTTCTTCTCAATGAATGGCATCATCGCCGCGACGTCTACGGCATGTGCACTGGACGCCGCGCCGAATGTCGCCGGTTCCGCATCGGCGCTAATGGGCGCGTTGCAATACGGTAGCGGCATCATCTCCTCGCTGTTGCTGGCACTCTTTAGCGATGGCACACCTTGGACAATGAGCTGGGTCATTGCGGTATTTACGACAGCCAGCGCCGTTATGGCACTGAGCATTCAGGTAAAAAATCCGCAGTAGCACGAGATACTGCTATTCCCCCAGAGAATGGCAAAACACTTAGATTTACAGTGCTTTAAGAATTGTGACTTCTATTTTCGCTGGGGTGGTAAACGGTGCAAAACGCTTGAGCGGTTTACCGTCGCGTCCAATCAGGAACTTAGTGAAATTCCACTTGATCCGCCCACCCAGCACGCCTGGCAATTCGTCTTTCAGGTAGCGAAATACCGGATGCGTTGCACCGCCGTTGACCTCCACTTTCTCGAACATCGGGAAACTCACACCGTAGTTGATGTGGCAGGTCTGAGCGATTTCGTCGGCACCGCCGGGTTCCTGCTTACCAAATTGGTTGCAGGGAAACCCCAGCACCACCAGCCCCTGCGCAGCGTACTTCTTGTAAAGCACCTCAAGACCTGCGTATTGTGGCGTAAAGCCACAATGGCTGGCAGTGTTAACGACCAGAACCAGCTTGCCAGCGTAGTCAGCCATAGAGATGAGCTGACCCTGCAGGCTGGTGGCAGTAAGTTGATGAAAAGTGGTCATGTCGGGATCCTCAGAGCAGACGTCGACATTGCCATGCAGCGGGTTGCTGCTGGGGTAATCGTCGCGGGTCGTGGCGAGGAGATCCGGCTCCCCATTGATTAACACCCTATTATACGAGCAATATCCGTTTCCTCATCATTCATTAGTTACGCCACTGCCATTTTGTTAATCTTCGTTACTGGTAATCAGAATGGATGTCAGGAAATGAGCGAGCAGATAAAGATAGATATTCCGCCACAGGAAGGTCGTGGCTTTTGGGTTGCTAAAGGTCAAACATTCAGTGTTATTGACCCTGAAGGACAGCAGGTTGCGGACTTGTGGGCAATGTCTATCAGCGCTGGTGAAATTGACTGGCTAAGCACATCTCAGACGCGAGATATAACAGAGCGATTATTCCCCGCACCGGGAGAGTCTTTTTACAGTGAAAAAGCCAAACCCTTACTCACATTAGTGCAAGATAACTCACCATGCCCGCATGATATGCTGTTCCCGGCCTGCAACCCTGGACTTTACGAACGAGCAGGCCTGTATGATCACCCGAACTGTCGTGACAACATGCTGAGAGCACTGCAGGCGGCAGACATATCACTCCCCATCGTTCCCGATCCGGTCAATTTTTTCCAACGCTCAGAACCGCAGGCTAACGGTAAGCTTGAGGTATTGGCTTCGAACAATCCCCCCGGAGGAAATGTGCTATTACTCGCGGAAACAGATCTCTATGTGATGGTTACTGCCTGTTCTGTTGATTTCCACCCGACCAATGGGGGCCACTGTACTGGTATCCAGATTATCGTTGGTTGAAATTCTGATAGATTAGGACTGGGCTATCACCGACTTCCAGGACGTGCACAGCAGGTACAATAAGCCTTTCGGGGCACTTTAATTTGAGGTTAACGATGGAATTTATTCCTTATTTTTTATTTGCCGGTGCGCTGTTTCTTAATGCCGGCGTTCCAGGACCCAGTATTGCTGCCCTTGTGTCACGGGTCATTACGAATGGCTGGCGAAATGTCATACCTTTCATCGCTGCAATGTGGATAGGTGAAGTGATCTGGCTCTCCATGGCTATGGCCGGGCTAACTACCCTCGCGCAAACATTCCAGTTCGGTTTTCATATTCTGAAATGGGTAAGCATCGCCTACCTTTGCTGGCTTGCGTTTAAAATGTGGCGCAAGCCTGTGAATGAGAAAACAGACGAACTTCCGCAACGGACATCTTCATGGTCAATGTTTAGCGCGGGTATGGCATTAACGTTGGGTAACCCCAAAATCATGGTGTTCTACCTGGCTCTTCTTCCGTCGTTTATCGATTTGTCAAAAGCCGGTGTAAGTGAATGGGCAATCCTTGCCAGCATTACGCTGGTGACATTGGCCGCGATCGATCTGAGCTGGACGTTCCTTGCACACAGAGCACGCGTTTTATTACGGACTCCTAAAGCGGTGAGATTTGCCAATCGTATAGGCGCTGTTGCTATGGGCGGTGCCGCTGCGGCTATCGCTGCACGCAACTAATACTCTAAAAAGTCTGCTGGCCATTTGTCGGCTGATTTATTAAATCTGAGCGTCTGTTTCTGGCTCTGACCGGCCCTTGAGGCTGGCATTATCCGTAAAAAACCTTGTACCATTTTTAATGAAGGAGTTCGCATGCTAAAAGTCATCGCCGAAGATTTTATCAAACCTGAATGCGTCGACAACGTTCTCCCTTTATACCGCGAACTCATCGCGGCAACGAAGAAAGAGCCTCTGTGTATTGCTTATGATTTGTACCGGGATGAAAAGGATCTGGGGCATTTTATTTTCATTGAAGAGTGGCCAGACCGGGCAGCACTCGATGCACACTGTGCCAGCGAGCATTTTACTCGGCTTGTTCCTTTGATTGATCAATACGCACGTAAAGCGGCGCAGTATATCCTGATGGATGGTCGGGTGGAGCCGGAGAGATAAAGTCCGTTTCCGGCTCGAAGCCGACCAGCGTTGTTCCATAAGATTAATGAATCCATCTAATAAAGCTTAGTGAATTACTCCACCTAATCAAATAAATCAGTTTGCGTTATGCTGTTACGGGACAACAGTTGAAGGATAACGTCATGCAAACAGTCACACTGAACAACGGTATTAATATGCCCCTGTTGGGCTTTGGTGTATTCCAGATGACGGATGCCGCCGAGTGCGAGCGGGCGGTGATTGACGCCATCGAAACGGGTTATCGCCTGATTGATACCGCAGCCTCTTACCTGAATGAAACTCAGGTAGGCAACGCGCTAAAACAAAGCGGCGTCGCCCGCGATGAGCTTTTTGTGACCACCAAATTGTGGTTACACGATACAAACTACGAAGGTGCGAAGGCCCAGTTCGAGCGGTCACTGAACCGACTACAGCTCGACTATGTTGACCTGTATTTGATTCACCAGCCTTACGGCGATGTCCACGGCGCATGGCGTGCCATGGAAGAGCTGCAACAGGCAGGTAAAATTCGTGCTATTGGCGTGAGCAACTTCCATCCCGACAGACTGGCCGATCTTATTGCCTTTAATAAGGTCACCCCGGCGGTGAATCAGATTGAAGTGAACCCTTTCAATCAGCAGCTGCATGCCGTGCCGTGGATGCAAAGTCGTGGTATTCAACCTGAAGCGTGGGCCCCGTTTGCCGAAGGGAAAAACGGTCTGTTCCAGCATCCTGAGTTAACAGCGATAGGCCAGAAATACGGCAAAAGCGTCGGTCAGGTTGTCCTGCGGTGGATCTTCCAGCGTGGCATCGTGTCACTGGCAAAATCGGTGCGTAAAGAACGTATGGAAGAGAATATCAACATCCTCGATTTTGAACTGAGCGCGGAAGACATGCTGCACATCACCGCGATCGACACCGCAACCAGCGCATTCTTTTCCCATCGCGACCCGGCCAGAGTGGAATGGCTGGCTGGCCGTAAGCTCGACGTCTAATCCGCGACACAAACAGTGGTTTACTGTCGCAAACACGTTATCTCGGTCAATCCTGGCTCGACGTGTTGGCGACAGGACTCGGTTTCATGGGGCTAAGCCACGGCTTACATGACTAACACGCTGAATCTGTTTGCCTGACACGTTAAATGCCGCAACTAGAACCGAATAAAACGAAAAAACCCAAGTCGCATAACGACTTGGGTTTTGTATTTGGCGGAAGCGTAGAGATTCGAACTCTAGAACCCTTTCGGGTCGCCGGTTTTCAAGACCGGTGCCTTCAACCGCTCGGCCACGCTTCCAATGAGGCGCACTATAAACATCCCGAACGGACCTGTAAAGCACCAATGTGTTTGTTTGCCTGAAAAACAGTCAAAATATTGTTAATCGACTGAAATAACAACAGATTGAACGTTTATTCAGCACAAATATGCTCTTCTGCCACTTAGTGTTTTTTGATGAACATATCTTTGGTGTAGTAATAGCCCCGGTTATCCGGCGCAAATCCCCCTACCCACGGCTTCACCAGATGTGCGCGAACATAGTGATAAATCGGAATGGCTGGCACATCCTCAGCCAAAAGCGCTTCCGCCTGCTGATAATACTTGCCACGTTCTTCCACTGAACCTGCTTTCGCCGCATGACTCATCGCCTCATCATAGGCAGGGTTGCTGTACTGGGTCGTGTTCTCACTATCGCCGGTACGGAAAATATTCAGGAAGCTTGAAGCATCATCGTAATCAGCGATCCACGCATAGCGCACCACGTCAAAATTACCGGTGTGCATGGTGTCCAGCATCGTTTTCCACTCCTGGTTTTGCAGCGTCACCTCGACACCCAAATTTTTCTTCCACATCGACGATGCCGCAATCGCAATCCGCTGATGCGTTTCGAAGGTGTTGTAGAGCAAATTTAATGAAAGCGGATGTTCAGGGCCAAAACCGGCTTCTGCCAGTAGTTTTTTCGCTTCCGCAATACGTTTATCCCGCGGCCACGACGCGTATTCTGGCGCGGATAACGTCACCCCGCCAATTTCAGGCTGGCTGATAACCCAGGCTTCCCTCTGCCCCTGCCCCATCACCTTTTGGGCAATGATGTCTTTATCCAGCGCCATATTCAGCGCCCGACGCACGCGCGAGTCGTTAAACGGCGCCCGGGTCGTATTAAACTGGTAGTAATAGGTTGATAACAACGGTGAGACGTGAAGCTCATTACCCATTGTTTTTTTCAACTGGGCAAACTGATTCACCGGCACGCTTAAGACAATATCGATTTCACCGGCCTTGTAGCGGTTAACATCTGCCGCTTCTGAGCTAATAGGCAGATAAGTGACTTTATCAATGACCGTGTGCGCGTTATCCCAGTAGTGCGTATTGCGCACCGCGACAATTCGCTCATTCACCACCCACTGCGACAGTTCGTACGGCCCACTGCTGACAAAATGCTCTGGTCGGGTCCACTTATCGCCATAACGGCCAATCAGTACCTTATCCAGCGGCACCAGTGACGGATGCGCCAGCATAGCCAGAAACGCCGCCGTCGGTTGCGTCAGGGTAATTTCCAGCGTGGTATCATTCAGTGCTTTTACACCCAGCGTGGTGGGGTCTTTTTTCCCCTGTGCGATATCTACAGCGTTGGCCACATGCATATTGCCAAGGTAAGAGGCATACGGTGAAGCTGTTTGCGGTGAAACCAGACGCTGCCAGCTCCAGACAACATCCTGTGCGGTAATGGCAGAGCCATCAGACCAGGTAATACCCGGTCGTAAATGAAAGGTCCAGACGGTGTTATCTTTATTCTCCCAGGATGCCGCCAATCGAGGCTCGATAGCCCCATCCTGACTGACGGCAACCAGACCGTCGAACATATCGCTGATTAAAGTAAATTCAACGTTGCTTTCAACTTTATGCGGATCCAACGATGCAGGTTCACTCCCGTTATTTCTCACCAGTTCCTGTTTTTCGGCCAATGTTGTTCCTGCAGGAACATTGGCAGCCCATACCGCACCGTTTATCGATATCAAACAAGCGGTCAACAGCGAAAACGTAAATACCTTCGATTTTTGTTGAGTCATTCCCTGCACCTTATTGTTCTGTTTTATGATGACACCGCAGTCACTCTTAAAGGGATGTAGGGGATAACGCAATATTTTTCAGTTACCTATCAGATATCGATCTGACATTTTCAAACATTAAGTGGTAACATCTGATTCAGGCACTTTTGCTGAAATAAAATGCTTAAGTCTGGCGGGTTAAAATGCGTAAAGATGGGTAAAACCGCTGTGTCATTACCCGCGATTTCATTATCCTCCGTCATTAATTACATCTGTCATAAGAGAGTGACTCATGGATCGTATTATTAGTTCATCGCGCGACCGTACATCGCTACTCAGCACGCATAAAGTGCTGCGTAATACCTATTTTCTGCTTAGCCTGACGCTGGCGTTTTCTGCCATCACCGCAACGGCTAGCACCGTGCTGATGCTGCCATCCCCGGGTCTTATCCTGACGCTGGTCGGTATGTATGGCCTGATGTTCCTGACCTATAAAACGGCAGATAAGCCGGTCGGTATTCTGTCAGCTTTCGCCTTCACCGGCTTCCTGGGCTACATTCTGGGACCGATGCTGAATGCCTACTTGTCTGCGGGCATGGGTGATGTCATCGGTATGGCGCTGGGCGGTACCGCGCTGGTCTTCTTCAGCTGTTCTGCCTACGTGCTGACCACCCGTAAAGACATGTCCTTCCTCGGCGGTATGCTGATGGCGGGTATCGTGGTGGTGCTGATTGGTATGGTTGCCAATATTTTCCTGCAGTTGCCGGCTCTGCATCTGGCTATCAGCGCGGTGTTTATTCTGATTTCTTCAGGCGCTATCCTGTTCGAAACCAGCAATATCATCCGTGGCGGTGAAACCAACTACATCCGTGCAACGGTCAGCCTGTATGTGTCGCTGTACAACATCTTCGTCAGCCTGCTGAGCATTCTGGGCTTCGCCAGCCGCGACTAAGTTGTCAACTCGCATTATCCAGCCCCGCTTATGCGGGGCTTTCTTTTTTGCTAAACTGCCGCCAGTTTGACTAACGCAGTGAAGGATTATGTTGATCTTTGAAGGTAGAGAAATAAGTACCGACAGCGAAGGCTATTTAAAAGACACTACCGAGTGGAGTGAGCCGCTGGCCGCTGCCATTGCCGAAAACGAAGGTATTACCCTGACGCCCGAGCATTGGGAAGTGGTGCGCTTTGTACGCGAGTTTTATCTGGAGTTTAATACGTCTCCGGCAATCCGCATGCTGGTAAAAGCGATGGCCAACAAGTTTGGCGAAGACAAAGGTAACAGCCGTTATCTTTACCGTCTGTTTCCGAAAGGTCCGGCTAAACAGGCAACCAAAATCGCGGGCCTGCCTAAACCGGTAAAATGTATTTAATAGCGGATACTAAATCCCTTTAAATCATCGCCAGGACGGTGGGGTTCGCTGAGAATTCTGTCTACCCTGGCGCTACGCGGGCCCCCAGCCTTTAACCACCTCATCAGTTGTTCCACCTGGTCGCTTTCGCCGCAGGCGACAATCTCTACGCTACCGTCATCCATGTTCTTTGCGTATCCGGTTAATCCCAACCGTTGTGCTTCATGCTGAGTGGTGTAGCGAAAACCCACGCCCTGTACCCGGCCGTGAACCCAGGCAATGATGCAGACTTTAGACATAGCGGTTCTCCTTATCATCGCGTTGCGCGTTGCAAATCCTCGAAAAACTCAGGACAATGGCGCCCATTTCTTTGAATCGACAGAATAGCAAATTATGAGTGTACGTTTAGTGTTAGCCAAAGGGCGCGAAAAATCATTACTTCGCCGCCATCCGTGGGTATTTTCCGGTGCAGTCGCCCGTATGGAAGGTAAAGCCAGTCTGGGTGAAACCATCGATATTGTTGACCATCAGGGTAAATGGTTAGCACGCGGAGCCTGGTCACCGGCGTCGCAGATCCGTGCACGCGTCTGGACATTCGACAAGTCCGAATCCATTGATATTGACTTCTTCACCCGCCGTTTGCAGCAAGCAAAGACGTGGCGCGACTGGCTGGCGAAGAAAGACGGCCTGGACAGCTACCGTCTGATCGCCGGAGAATCCGACGGCCTGCCGGGTATCACCATTGACCGTTTTGGCCGTTTCCTCGTCCTGCAACTGCTCAGCGCCGGGGCTGAATATCAGCGTGCCGCGCTGATTAGCGCCCTGCAAACGGTGTTCCCTGAATGCGCCATTTATGATCGCAGCGATGTTGCAGTGCGCAAAAAAGAAGGTATGGAGCTGACCCAGGGGCCCGTCACGGGCGAACTGCCTCCGGCCCTGCTGCCGATTGAAGAACACGGCATGAAGCTGTTGGTCGATATTCAGCACGGTCATAAGACAGGTTACTACCTGGATCAGCGTGACAGCCGTCTGGCCACGCGTCGTTATGTACAAGACAAACGTGTCCTGAACTGTTTCTCCTATACCGGCGGTTTCGCGGTGTCTGCGCTGATGGGCGGATGCAGCCAGGTCGTCAGCGTTGATACCTCGCAGGAAGCGCTCGACATCGCCAGACAAAACGTCGAACTGAATAAGCTGGATCTGAGCAAAGCTGAATTTGTCCGCGATGACGTCTTTAAACTGCTGCGCGCCTATCGCGATCGCGGTGAGAAGTTTGATGTCATCGTGATGGATCCGCCGAAGTTTGTGGAAAACAAAAGCCAGCTAATGGGCGCCTGTCGTGGCTATAAGGACATCAATATGCTGGCTATCCAGCTACTGAATCCTGGCGGTGTACTGCTGACGTTCTCGTGCTCCGGACTGATGACGACCGATTTATTTCAGAAAATCATCGCTGATGCCGCATTAGATGCGGGTCGTGATGTACAATTTATAGAGCAGTTCCGTCAGGCCGCCGATCATCCGGTGATCGCTACCTACCCGGAAGGGCTGTATCTGAAAGGGTTTGCCTGTCGCATCATGTAACTTGAAAAGTGGAATATTGCCCTTACATAGAGGGTATCTATTTCCCGGGAGGTGACTATGATTGCCAGCAAATTCGGTATCGGCCAGCAGGTCCGCCATTCCCTGTTAGGTTACCTCGGAGTGGTCGTGGATATCGACCCGGAATATTCGCTTGATGACCCGTCACCTGATGAGTTGGCGGTTAACGACGAACTCCGCGCCGCTCCCTGGTATCACGTGGTGATGGAAGACGATAATGGCCTGCCAGTGCATACGTATCTGGCGGAAGCACAGTTGAGCAGTGAGCTACAGGAAGAACATCCAGAGCAACCATCGATGGATGAACTGGCACGGACCATCCGTAAACAGCTTCAGGCTCCACGCCTGCGCAACTGACTTTAGCCGTTGCCGGATGACGATAAACTCATCCGGCAACGGCTCATTCTTATTTCGCCAGCCCCAGTCTCGGGATCTCGATAGCCGGGCAGCGATCCATCACCACAGCCAGACCCGCATCACGCGCCAGCACCGCCGCCGGCTCATTGATCACGCCCAACTGCATCCATAATGTCTTTGCCCCGATGGCAATCGCCTCCTGCGCAACACCCCAGGCCGCTTCTGAATTACGGAAGACATCCACCATATCCACCTTCTCCGGCACATCCGCCAGCGTCGCATACCCTTGCTGTCCCAGTAACGTTTTCCCGGCAACCTTGGGGGAAACAGGAATAACGTGATAGCCCTGATCGAGCAAATATTTCATCACGCGATAGCTGGGGCGGTCGGGTTTATCGCTTGCCCCTACCAAAGCAATCGTGCGGGTGGATGTCAAAATGCCAGCAATATCGGTCTCTTTCATCATCTTCCTCCAGGCTGTTTTGCAAAGTGTACGACAAACCTGACGTTGCAACCATTCATCCCATACCGGCGCATGAGAGCTAAACTGGAAATTATGTCTATATGTTAGTAAACATGATTGTCGAAAACTTTTGATACATCTTACTCAGGTATTTTCTGGACAGGAGAACCCTATGAGAGCCGGCATTGTGACAGCCTTGATTGCCCTGTGTTTGCCGGTATCCGTTTATGCGACCTCACTGCGTCTGTCAAGCGACATTGACCTGCTGGTACTGGACGGAAAAAAAGTCTCCAGCTCATTGTTACGCGGTGCCGAAAGCATTGAGCTGGAAAATGGTCGGCATCAGCTGGTTTTTCGCGTCGAGAAAACCATTCGCCTGTCCAGCCATGAAGAACGGCTGTATATCTCCCCCCCGTTGGTCATCAGCTTCGATACCCAATTAGTCAGTCAGGTTAATTTTCATCTTCCGCGTTTGGGCAATGAGCGTGACGCGGCACATTTCGATGAAACCCCTCGTGTGGAACTGTTGGATGGTGACGCCATGCCGATTCCGGTCAAGCTGGATGTGATGACCATCACATCCACCGCGAAAACCGTTGATTATGAACTGGAGACCGAACGCTACAACAAAGCGGCTAAGCATGCTTCATTACCACAATTTGCCACCATGATGGCCGATGACAGTTCGTTACTCTCCGGGGTTTCTGAACTGGATCGGGTGCCACCTCAATCGCAAGCGCTCACCGAGCAGAGGTTAAAATATTGGTTTCAGCAGGCCGACGCGCAAACGCGAAGTAACTTCCTGCAATGGGCAGAGAAGCAGCCCCCCTCATGACATTTATGTCCACGTACGCATTTTTTTTGTCTTTCTCTTGCAGCGTCAAGTGCTTCCAGTACTCTGTAGCAAGGTTAACTTGGGAGCGGTACTATGGAATTGACGACTCGCACATTGCCAGCGCGCAAGCATATTGCGCTGGTTGCACACGATCACTGTAAAAAGATGTTGATGAACTGGGTTGAACGCCACCAGCCACTGCTGGAACAACACGTTCTCTATGCGACAGGCACAACGGGTAATTTAATCCAGCGCGCGACCGGTATGGACGTTAACGCTATGCTGAGCGGCCCGATGGGCGGCGACCAGCAGGTGGGAGCGCTGATCTCTGAAGGGAAAATTGATGTGCTGATCTTCTTTTGGGATCCGCTCAATGCCGTGCCTCACGACCCTGATGTCAAAGCCCTTCTGCGCCTGGCAACGGTGTGGAATATTCCGGTAGCGACCAACGTGTCGACGGCCGACTTTATTATCCAGTCGCCGAATTTCAGCGACGAGACGGAGATCCTGATCCCCGATTACGCCCGCTACCTGGCTGAGCGCCTCAAATAATAGCCAGCAGGCGGCTGTCGCCGCCTGCTTTCAAGGTTTACGGCTAACTGGCACATCCCGCTGTTTAAGCTCATCGACAAAACACGACGGCGCGTCTTTATTAAACAGCAGCCATACCCGATGCCGTGCACGCGTAAGCGCCACGTAAAGCAAGCGTCTCTCTTCTGCATCAGGAAAATCTTCTACCGCCGGCAGCAGCGCCTCCTCCATAATTGACTCGCGGGCCGGTGCCGGGAAACCATCATTACCGTCATGAAGCCCGACAATAATGACGTAATCCGCCTGCTGCCCTTTACTGGCATGGATAGTCATAAACTCAAGCTGTAGCTTGGGCCAACGGGTCGCCGCCTTCTCCAGGCTGGCAGGTTTCAGATGATGATAGCGCGCCAGTACCAGAATTCGCTCCTCGGCTTTCGCAAAACCAGACAGCTTATCCAGCAGCGCATCCAGCTGGCTTTCATCCAACAGCGTCACCGCTTTTTTGTCACCAACCGTCAGGCTGTTAAGCGGTTTTGCAAGTTGATGCGGGTTTTGCTGAATAAAACCGTTGGCTACCTCTCCAATACGGCTATTGAAGCGGTAAGTGGTATCCAAATCGCAGCGATCGCCCTCGCCAAAGGTGTGATGGAAGGCAGTAGTTAACGAAAGCTGTGCGCCACTAAAGCGATAAATAGCCTGCCAATCGTCTCCTACAGCAAACAAGGTGGTCTGTGAATTTTGCTGTCGCAACGCAGCCAGCAACGCTGCGCGCTGGGGGGAAATATCCTGAAACTCATCAACCAGAATATGTTTCCACGGGCTGATAAAACGCCCCTTTTCCAGAATGACGATGGCCTGATGAATTAGCCCGGAAAAATCAACGGCGTTTTCTTCTTTCAGGGCGCTCTTCCATGCTTTAAGCAACGGCGCCATGAGCTTGATACGTTTACTGAATAGATCGCGAATGTCCTCCGGCGCATTGGCAATCATTTCCGCTTGCGCCCCCCCGTGCATACGCATCAGGCTAACCCAACGATCCAGCCTCGGGGCCAGGCGACGCTGCAGTTTTTCATCATCCCAAAAATTACCTTCAGGTACTGACCACTGCATCTCTTCTTCTAACCATTGCCGCCAGCCTTTGGCCTGCGCCTTTTTCTCACTACACTGCTGACGCCAGGCGGTAATAAAAAGTTTATGGCGCGCGGGGGTATCGTTTTCAAGCTTGCTTACCGTTGGGACCTTTTTACTGCCCTGCTGAATGATGTGCAGCGCCAGCGAGTGGAACGTCCGGGCGGTGATGTCTTCTGTATGCAGTCGCTCACGAATCCGCTCATCCATTTCCTCGGCCGCTTTGCGACCAAACGCCAGCAGCAGAATTTGTTCGGCCATCGCGTCTCCCTTTGCCAGTAGCCAACCTGCACGTGCCACCAGCACAGATGTTTTGCCACTTCCCGCACCCGCAAGCACGAGTAACGATTGCTCACCGTTAACCACCGCCCGGGCCTGAGCCGGATTCAGCGGCGAAGATTCAATCTGCTGGAAGAACTCGGCGTGCTCTGTCAGCATTGCGTCGGTATAGGCTTGATTATGCTGCAACCGGCAGGCTTCAATATCCTGCAACCATGCCTGACACTGGCGTATTGCCTCGCGACAGTTGTCAAACTCCTCCAGCCTTTCAACCGGCAACGGCAGCGCCGCGAAAGCGCGACGGATTTGCTGTTGCAGGCCTGCCGTTTGGTTGCGTGTCAGCCATTTATTTTCATGGGTACGGGCCGCAATCGTCTCGAGCTGCTCCTGCAAAACCGTGGCGGCGACCTCGCTCATTTCCTGGCTCCACTGCTGCCAAAGCATGTTGAGATGGCGATGAAAACGCTGAGTTTCTGCCCATTCCGTCCCATGAAGTCGCACAACCTTATCGCCCGGGAGTACAAATTCGAGTTCCCCCCATACGAGGCCCCGTTTGCAATGAATAGCCAGTAATTGATTGAATGGAATAAGATACTCGTGACGATCGCCGGAAACTTTAATCCCGGCATTAAGAATAACGGCCCGATCGTACGGGTGTTGCGCCAGACGTTTTCCAATAGAAGTAGCTTTCAGTTCCATAAGGCTTAAGCGGATCCACACGAAGAGGTTTACTTATCAGTGTAACCGCCAGAGAAAACGTGCTCCAGCCCAAAAAAACGTTACAATTGCCGAATTCACCAAAAACCAGAGTTAACCGAGAGTTTATGCGTACAGTTCTGAATATTTTAAATTTTGTGCTCGGGGGGTTCGCCACCACCTTAGCCTGGTTACTGGCAACGCTGGTCAGTATCGTGCTTATTTTTACCCTGCCATTAACCCGCTCATGCTGGGAGATAACGCGCCTTTCTCTGTTTCCCTATGGCAACGAAGCCATTCATGTTGATGAACTCAACCCGGCAGGTAAAAATGTTCTTCTGAACACCGGCGGAACATTACTGAATATTTTTTGGCTGATTTTCTTCGGCTGGTGGCTGTGCCTGATGCATATTGTCTCCGGTATTGCCCAGTGCATCACGATTATTGGTATTCCGGTGGGGATTGCTAACTTTAAGATTGCCGCAATTGCACTCTGGCCCGTCGGTCGGCGCGTGGTCTCGGTAGAAACTGCCCGCGCAGCACGTGAAGCCAATGCGCGTCGCCGCTTTGAATAACCAGGACTGATGGCCTTTATGTTAAGTCCTCTGCTCAAACGCTATACCTGGAACAGCACCTGGCTGTACTACGTGCGAATTTTTATTGCACTTTGTGGCACCACCGCGCTGCCCTGGTGGCTGGGCGACGTCAAGCTGACTATCCCGCTGACGCTGGGCATGGTGGCCGCCGCGTTAACCGACCTCGACGATCGTCTAGCTGGTCGCTTGCGCAATTTGATCATTACGCTGATCTGTTTTTTTATTGCCTCAGCGTCCGTCGAGCTTCTCTTCCCATGGCCGTGGCTGTTTGCCATTGGATTAACGCTTTCAACCAGCGGCTTTATTCTGCTTGGCGGATTAGGCCAGCGCTATGCGACGATCGCCTTCGGCGCATTGCTTATCGCTATTTACACCATGCTGGGCACGTCACTGTACGATCAGTGGTATCAGCAGCCGATACTACTGCTCGCCGGGGCTATCTGGTACAACCTGCTGACATTGACCGGACATCTCCTGTTCCCAATCCGTCCATTGCAGGATAATTTGGCGCGCAGCTATGAGCAGTTAGCGCACTATCTGGAGCTGAAATCCCGTCTGTTTGATCCCGACATTGAAGATGAAAGCCAGGCACCGCTCTACGATTTAGCGCTGGCCAATGGGCAACTGATGGCGACGCTAAACCAAACCAAAGTGTCGTTGCTAACCCGCCTGCGCGGTGACCGTGGGCAACGGGGAACACGTCGCACGTTACACTACTATTTTGTGGCGCAGGATATACACGAACGCGCAAGCTCTTCGCATATTCAATACCAAACGCTACGCGATCACTTCCGTCACAGCGACGTGATGTTTCGCTTCCAGCGCCTGATGTCTATGCAGGGGCAAGCCTGTATGCAGCTGTCACGCTGTATTTTATTGCGCGCACCCTACCAACATGACCCACATTTTGAGCGCGTTTTCACCCATATCGATGCCGCACTTGAGCGCATGCGTGTTAATGGTGCGCCTGCAGACTTGCTTAAAACATTGGGATTTTTGCTCGCTAACCTGCGTGCTATCGACGCGCAATTGGCAACAATTGAGTCCGAGCAGGCGCAGGTCATTTCGCGCAATGAGTCCGAAAATCAGCTTGCCGATGACAGCCCACATGGGTTCAGCGATATCTGGTTGCGTCTGAGCCGTAACTTCACCCCCGAGTCAGCCCTATTTCGCCATGCTATCCGCATGTCGTTGGTGCTCTGTGTCGGATACGCCATCATCCAGATAACCGGTATGAACCATGGATACTGGATCCTGCTAACCAGTCTGTTTGTCTGTCAGCCAAACTACAACGCCACCCGACATCGCCTGGCCCTGAGAATTATTGGTACCTTAGTCGGAATAGCGATTGGTTTACCCATTTTGTGGTTCGTCCCCTCTCTGGAAGGGCAGCTCATCCTGTTGGTGATTACCGGCGTGCTCTTTTTCGCCTTTCGCAACGTACAGTATGCCCATGCGACCATATTTATCACCCTGCTGGTATTATTATGCTTTAACCTGCTGGGAGAAGGGTTCGAGGTCGCACTGCCGCGAGTCATCGATACGCTGATCGGCTGTGCGATTGCCTGGGCTGCCGTCAGTTTTATCTGGCCAGACTGGCGTTTTCGTAATTTACCACGGGTCATCGAACGAGCAACGGATGCTAACTGCCGCTATCTGGACGCTATCCTTGAGCAATATCATCAGGGCCGTGATAACCGTCTGGCATACCGAATTGCCCGCCGTGATGCACATAACCGTGATGCGGAGCTTGCTTCCGTGGTGTCGAACATGTCGAGTGAACCAGATGTTACAGCCCAAACGCGCGAAATGGCATTCCGTTTGCTGTGCCTCAACCATACCTTCACCAGCTATATTTCCGCTCTCGGCGCTCACCGGGAACAGCTGACTAACCCGGAAGTCCTGGCATTACTGGACGACGCGGTCTGCTATGTTGATGATGCGCTTCATCATCAACCCGCTGACGAGCAGCGCGTATACCAGGCTCTGGAAAGTCTTAAACAACGGATTCAACATCTTGAAACGAGCCAGGACACAAAAGAACCGCTGGTCGTACAACAGGTTGGATTATTGATTGCGCTGTTACCAGAAATCAGTCGGTTACAGCAACAAATCGCGGCATTACCCATTAGTAACCCGGTTCAGGCTTAAGTGAACTCACCCACTCAACCAACTCCCGGCGGCGAACCGTCGGGAGTGCAGCTTCATGTATCCCACTGATTGCACCCTCAAGCGCATAAAGAATTTTCACTGTCAGCGATGGGTTAATTTGCAAAAGCTTTAGCCAACACATTTGAGCACCCAGGGTGCGTAATGTATTCTCATCGTTAATCCCGGCTTCACTCAGTAGGGTCTCCAGATGAAAGGAAATGTTCGGCAGTTCCCGTAACCGGTGTTGCGAAACACGCGTCTGCTTTTCTTTTACTGCGGCATCCAGCGAATATCGTGATAAAGACACCAACTGCGGATGGTTTCGCCACAGCGCATCATTAACTTGATAATAGTTGAGTATCACGGGACGTCCCCGCTTCATAAACGTCAACCAGACCGGGGAATGTTTGACACAGTACTGTACGCTTTGCTCACAGGCCCGCAGGTATAACTCACCGTCGGCAACCATTGCAAAGACCGTATCGCCCACCGTCAGGCTATAACTGCCAAATAAAGAGCGGTAGCTAATTGTACCTAAAGAGGCCAAATATTCTTGTGATTTATAGATCCTGGCATAAGAGAGGTTTTTCATAAAAGTCCTTTTAAATCATAAGATAATGGAATGATTTCCAGTAACAGATCCGTTAATGACGACGATAGGCAACTTAGCCCCAAGGGGCAAGATGAATTTTATATTTCCCGCCACGACGGCTAAAAATTGCGAGTCTGTTTCCGAAAATAAGGTTGATCTTTAGTGATAGCAGAGTTACTGTACATCCATACAGTAACTCACAGGGCTGGATTGATTATGTACACTTCAGGCTACGCAAATCGTTCTTCGTCGTTCTCTTCAACATCAAGCAATAGTGCGCGCGTTTCTTCAGAAAATGCGACTGCCGGGCTTATCAGTGAAGTGGTCTATCGCGAGGACCAGCCCATGATGACGCAATTACTGCTATTACCCCTGCTTCAGCAGTTAGGACAGCAATCACGCTGGCAGCTCTGGCTTACGCCACAACAAAAGCTGAGCCGTGAATGGGTGCAATCAGCGGGGCTTCCATTAACGAAAGTTATGCAAATTAGTCAACTCTCTCCCTGCCACACGTTAGAATCGATGGTTCGCGCGCTGCGCACCGGCAATTACAGCGTGGTTATCGGCTGGCTGACTGAAGAATTAACAGAAGATGAACATGCAGAACTGGTGAAAGCTGCAGATGAAGGGAATGCAATGGGATTTATTATGCGTCCTGTTCGCGCTCAGGCACTTGCGGGGAGACAGCATTCCGGGCTAAAAATTCACTCGAATTTGTATCATTAAGTAAAATTAGGATTAATCCTGGAATTTTTTTTCATACCTCAATCTGCCATTGAGATATAACGCATATTTTGTGTGAACGCCTGTCAGAAGCGGTTTTAGAGAAGTTTTGAGTTCAATTAATCAGCCATAAATGTTAAATATTGTGTATACAAGCCTTTTTTTTTCATATGCCTGACAGAGTTCACACTTGTAAGTTTTCAACTACGTTGTAGACTTTACATCGCCAGGGGTGCTCGGCTTAAGCCGCAGATATCGGTAGAGTAACTATTGAACTGATCCCCGGGTGAAGGATTTAACCGTGTTATCTCTCTGGAGATAGTCATGGCGAATTTTGGATGATAACGAGGCGCAAAAAATGAAAAAGACAGCTATCGCAATTGCAGTGGCACTGGCTGGTTTCGCTACCGTGGCGCAGGCCGCTCCGAAAGATAACACCTGGTATGCTGGTGCTAAAATGGGCTGGTCTCAGTTCCATGACGTAGGCAACAACCAGATCAACAACGCCGGTCCTACCCACGAAAGCCAACTGGGTGCTGGTGCGTTCGGTGGTTATCAGGTTAACCCGTACGTTGGTTTTGAAATGGGTTACGACTGGTTAGGTCGTATGCCGTACAAAGGCTACACCGACGGCACTCATCAAAACGGCGCTTTCAAAGCTCAGGGCGTTCAACTGACCGCTAAACTGGGTTACCCAATCACTGACGATCTGGACGTTTATACCCGTCTGGGTGGTATGGTTTGGCGTGCTGACGCTAAAAACAACGAAGGCTTTAAAGACCACGACACTGGCGTATCCCCAGTATTCGCTGGCGGCGTAGAGTATGCAATTACTCCTGAAATCGCTACCCGTCTGGAATACCAGTGGACCAACAACATCGGTGATGCGAACACCGTTGGTGGTCGTCCGGATAACGGTCTGTTGAGCGTTGGTGTTTCTTACCGTTTCGGCCAGCAGGAAGAAGCAGCTCCAGTAGTTGTAGCTCCGGCTCCGGCTCCAGAAGTCCAGACCAAGCACTTCACTCTGAAGTCTGACGTTCTGTTCAACTTCAACAAAGCGACTCTGAAACCAGAAGGCCAGCAGGCTCTGGATCAGATGTACAGCCAGCTGAGCAACCTGGATCCGAAAGACGGTTCCGTTGTGGTTCTGGGCTTCACTGACCGTATCGGTTCTGACGCTTACAACCAGAGCCTGTCTGAGAAACGTGCTCAGTCCGTTGTTGATTACCTGATCTCTAAAGGTATTCCTTCTGACAAAATCTCTGCACGTGGCATGGGCGAATCTAACCCAGTTACTGGCAACACCTGTGACAACGTGAAAGCTCGCGCTGCACTGATCGACTGCCTGGCTCCGGATCGTCGTGTTGAGATCGAAGTTAAAGGCATCAAAGACGTTGTAACTCAGCCTCAGGCTTAAGTTCTCGTCTAATAAAAAACCCCGCGATGCGGGGTTTTTTTTCACCTGTGGTTCACCATAAAAACGTGGGTGCTCAGCACACCGAAGCCGACATCAGGCTATTCTTTTCCCAGCAACGCTTGTAAATCCTGCTTCAATGTGGACATTTTGTTCGCGTACTTCTCTTTATGCTCAGCGTCTTCAATCAGCTGCACGATGGTTTCAGAAAGCGTTTTTCCACGCCGCTGCGCAAGCCCTGCTAAGCGCTGCCAAACCATGAACTCCAGATCGATAGATTTCTTACGCGTATGCTGATGCTCTGCATTAAAGTGCCGCTTACGCCTCGCGCGTATGGTTTGCTTCATACGATTTTGCAGCGCGGCATTCATGTGTTCTTCAATCCAGGTATTCACCCGAACCGGTTCATTTTCGAGGGTTAGCAATAAATCAACGGCTTCTTCGGCAGCGCTGGCTTCCACGTAACGGGTAATCAACTCCCCTTCACGATGCTTTTTCACCAGATACTTCCATTTCCAGCCGCTTTCAAGATTTTCAAGTTGTTGATATTTCATTGCGATCTCAATGTTACCGTGTAACTCTTATCAGAATATCAGCTTTTTGGGCATCTGAAGAAAAGAATATCCAGCCTGTGAACTGTCGCGCGTCATCATCCCCGTTTAGCGGTGCATTCCACGTGTGCAGTGCTGACGGTTACGGTATAATCTCGTTTTTTACAACAGACTAAAAAACATCAACTTTGACCATTACGAAACTTGCATGGCGTGATCTGGTTCCTGATACTGACAGTTATCAGGAAATATTTGCACAGCCGCACGTCACTGACGAAACCGATACCTTACTCAGTGATACTCAACCACGCTTACAATTTGCGCTTGAGCAACTGCTTCAGCAATGGGCGACGTCCTCCTTTATGCTGGTGAAAGCGCCGGAAGAGCTTGAGTATCTCAATCTTATCGCCACGGCTGCGCGCTCATTACATACGGATGCCGGAAGCTTAACCGGAGGTCATTACGACATCTCTGGGCACACTATCCGTTACCGTGCAGCACAGCACGCAGAAGACAATTTTGCGACCTTAACTCAGGTAGTCAATGCTGACTGGGTTGAAGCCGAACAACTGTTTGGCTGTTTGCGTCAGTTCAATGGTGAAATTACGCTGCAACCGGGACTGGTGCATCAGGCAAACGGGGGCGTGCTGGTTATCTCATTACGCACCCTATTGGCTCAACCCCTGCTGTGGATGCGCCTGAAAGCCATTGTCAGCCACGAGCGCTTTGACTGGGTAGCTTTCGACGAATCTCGTCCACTTCCTGTCTCCGTACCGTCTATGCCGCTGAAACTGAAAGTGGTGTTAGTCGGTGAGCGTGAGTCGCTGGCCGATTTCCAGGAAATGGAACCAGAATTAGCTGAACAGGCAATTTACAGCGAGTTTGAAGATAATCTGCAGATAGTGGATGCTGAAACCATGACCCAGTGGTGTCAGTGGGTCACGCATACCGCCATACGCAACAATCTTCCCTATCCCGCCCCTGACGCCTGGCAAACGCTGGTGCGTGAGGCCGTTCGTTATACCGGCGATCAGGCGACATTACCGCTTAATCCGCTGTGGATCATCCGCCAGTTCAAGGAAGTGGCCCCCCTTTGTGAAGGCGAAACCTGCAGCGCAGAACAGCTGGGTCTGATGCTGGCGCAACGCGAATGGCGGGAAGGTTTCCTGGCCGAACGCATGCAGGATGAGATCCTGCAAGAGCAGATCCTTATCGAGACGGAAGGCGAGCAAATTGGACAAATAAACGCGCTGTCGGTGATTGAGTTTCCAGGGCATCCTCGCGCGTTTGGTGAACCTTCTCGTATCAGCTGCGTTGTGCATATTGGCGATGGCGAATTTACCGATGTTGAGCGTAAAGCCGAACTGGGCGGAAATATTCATGCCAAGGGTATGATGATCATGCAGGCGTTCCTGATGTCGGAACTGCAGCTCGAACAGCAAATCCCCTTCTCTGCCTCGCTAACCTTCGAGCAATCCTACAGCGAAGTAGATGGAGACAGCGCATCCATGGCTGAACTGTGCGCATTAATTAGCGCCCTTGCCGATGTTCCTGTCAATCAAAGCATCGCGATTACCGGTTCTGTCGATCAGTTTGGCCGGGCACAACCTGTCGGTGGCCTGAACGAGAAAATTGAAGGTTTCTTCACTATCTGCCAGCAGCGTGAATTAACCGGTACGCAGGGCGTGATTATCCCTTCAGCCAACGTCAGGCACCTGAGCCTACCGCCAGCCCTGTTACAGGCCGTTGAAGAAGAAAAGTTCACTATTTGGGCGGTGGATGACGTGACCGATGCGTTACCACTGTTGTTAAATTTGGTGTGGGATGGCGAAGGCCAAACAACGTTGATGCAAACTATCCAGGAGCGTATTGCTGCGGCAACGCAACAGGAAGGTCGTCACCGTTTTCCATGGCCGCTGCGTTGGCTGAACTGGATTATTCCGAACTGATCGGACTTGTTCAGCGTACACGTGTTAGCTATCCTGCGTGCTTCAATAAGATAAGGCTTACAGAGAACATGGTAGATAAACGCGAATCCTATACAAAAGAAGACCTTCTTGCCTCTGGTCGCGGTGAGCTGTTTGGCGCAAAAGGCCCACAACTGCCTGCACCAAGCATGCTGATGATGGACCGTGTCATCAAGATGACCGAAACCGGTGGCAACTTTGACAAAGGTTATGTTGAAGCTGAACTGGATATCAACCCGGACCTGTGGTTCTTCGGTTGCCATTTTATTGGCGATCCGGTGATGCCAGGCTGCCTGGGTCTGGATGCCATGTGGCAGCTGGTTGGATTCTATCTCGGCTGGCTCGGTGGTGAAGGTAAAGGCCGTGCACTGGGCGTGGGTGAAGTGAAATTCACCGGTCAGGTTCTGCCGACCGCGAAGAAAGTCACTTACCGCATTCACTTCAAACGTATCGTTAACCGCCGCCTGATCATGGGCCTGGCAGATGGTGAAGTGCTGGTTGATGGTCGTCTGATCTACACGGCGAACGATCTGAAAGTAGGCCTTTTCCAGGATACGTCTGCGTTCTAATTGCGGACATCTGTTAGCCTGATAAGATGCTACAAAAGGCGAAACCTCCGCAATGCGGAGGTTTCTTTTATCTAAAGAGACAGAATCAGGCCATTAACACCCTATCCCCCATGGCTTCTCGCCAGCCTCCCAGCCAGTATGACCTTTGATTCAGCGTCTGATAGGGACACATTTCTTTTGAGCGTCCGGCGATGCCGGCCTGATATCCACGTTGATGTGCCCGTTCCAGGCGATCTCGTTTTTGTCTCTTCATGCCTCGTTTCCCTCATCTTTGGGTCTGGTGGAAAAGAAAACAGTGATTACTAAGTGTGCAATCACACTAAACGAATACCCCGAAACATCAGACTCGTCAATGCGCAAAATTCACGCCAGTGTCATATTTGTGAGCTACCCGGTAAATCATCTATACAAAAATCATGAGTCAGAACAGTTATATCAGTCGTGAAAAAAATAAAAAAAACCGCCCAGGGCGCTGAGCCGAAGGCGGTGTAATTTACAATTATTTAAGCTTAAGGAATGCGTTTCAGTTCTTGAGCGATAGCCGTCGCCTCCTGACTCCATGCGCTGGCCAGTACCTTCACCATCTCATCATAGCCATCTTGCGTCTGCATGGCTTCGATGTGGAACGGGCGCTTAATCAGTTGTCCCTGGTGATTCAGCAACCATTCACCACTGACGATCACTTTACCATCGTAGCGGCCATGGAAGCCGGTTACCGTCACATTGAGCGTGTCCTGCGTACTGCCCAACGGTTGAGAGGCAACCACCCACCCTGGCAACTGCGTGCTCAGGTTGGCGACGAGAGTGTTACGCAATTGCTGATCTAACGGGCTGGCCCACAGATTACTGTTGGCAATAACGTACTTCACATCACTGGTTTGGTACACCACGCCATTACCTGCCAGGTAATCCGGTACCGCCACCTGCTCAACCCACAACAGGCGGTTACCCTGGTTAGCGCTACTCTGTACGCCCCCTTGGGCGATAGGGAGCTGGTAATAGCTTTTATTCTCTCCGCTGGAGCTACATGACGTCAGCCAGACCGCCATCATCACCACTAGCCACTTTTTCATTGTTTCGCCCTCTTCGGCTCTGGATCTTTTTTGTCCTTCGCTTCAAACACCAGCGCGTTACTCTTATCGTTCAACGTTTTCAATACCGGCTGCAGCTCACGCAGAACCTGATCAAGACGCTGCATATCTGCCACCATCTTGTTATAGGCCGCAGAACCTGGCTGGAAGCCCTGCATGCTACGATTCAGTTCGCGCAGTGTATTCTGCATATCCGCAGGAAGCTGCTGCATCGACTGGCTACCGGTGATCTTATTCATGTTATCCAGCGTCGTTTGCAGATGTTTCATCGTGCGCTGGCTTTCTGAAAGTGTCGTGGTCGCCTGCACAATCATCGGATTCAGTGGCAGATTATTAATCTTATCCAATGCTTCCATCAAACGTTGCTGGATCTGCGCCAGACCACTGCTCACGGTCGGGATAATTTGGTAACCATTAAATTCGCGCACGCCCGTAATCGGTGGATCCTTCGGATAGAAGTCCAGATCGACATACAGCGCCCCGGTGACCAAATTCCCTGTTTTCAGGGATCCTCTTAATCCACGCTTGAGCAATTCGGCCAGATGGGTACCGACATCAGTATCTTCACCCAACTGCGCCTTAAGGCGTTCTGGTTCAATGCGCACCAGCACCGGAATACGATAATCATCATTGAACACCTGACGCATATTCGGGGCAAAGAAAGGCACCTTGCTAACCGTACCGAGGCGAATACCACGGAACTCCAGCGGCGCACCAGGCTGCAACCCGCGAATCGAGTCTTTAAAGAACATCAGGTAATCAATGTGATCCGTATACAGCGAGTCCTGAATACTTTTTTGATCGTCATACAGGCTAAACGTGGCCTGTTGTGCAACCGGCTGGCCTTGTTCTAACCCCTCCGGCACATCAAAGCTGACTCCACCGCCAAACAGCGTGGTTAGCGATCCCATTTCTACACGCATCCCCGCCGAGGTGAGATCGACGGCAATACCGCTGTCCTTCCAGAAACGTACGTTGCTGGTGACCAGGCGATCGTTTGGCGCATTAATGAAAAGCTGATAGCTGATGGAGCGTTTTTGCGCATCAAAGGTGCTGGTCTCAACTGACCCTACGCGATACCCGCGGAACAACACCGGGTCTCCCGGGCTAAGCTGACCGGCTTTTTTGCTGTCCAAAATCACGCGGATCCCCTTCGCATCTGGCGGTGCCAGCGGTGGAGAGTCCAGCAACTGATAATTGGCGAGCTGGCTGCCTTTGTTACCCGGCTGCAGTTCAATATACGCCCCGGATAACAGCGTGCCTAAGCCACTGATACCTTCACGTCCCACCTGCGGCTTCACTACCCAAAAGACCGAGTCTTTATGCAGCAGCTTTTCCATACCAGAATTGAGACGTGCTTTAATTTCCACATGCGTCAAATCGTCGGTCAACGTGGCACTCTCAACGACGCCGACATCCACGCTGCGGCTCTTGATCGTGGTTTTGCCACCTTCAATACCTTCAGCATTGGTTGTAATCAGCGTGACGACCGGCCCCTGATGACTGTAGTGATAAAACAGGACCCACGCGCCGATGAGTGCGGTGACGATTGGGAATATCCACACGGGCGACCAGTTTTTAACCTTTTGCACTTTGGCTTCCCCACTTTTAGATTCCATGCTGTCAGGACTCCTCATGGCCTGGTTCTGGTTCACGGTCCCACGACAGACGTGGATCAAACGTCATCGCAGAAAACATTGTCATAATGACGACTAAAGCAAACATCAATGCACCCATTGCAGGATAAATGTTCATCAACCCTCCCATACGCACCAGCGCAGAGAGTACCGCAATAACAAAAACATCGATCATTGACCAACGACCGACAAATTCCACAACTTCATAAATGAAATGCATACGTTCACTGTCGCGTTTGCCGTGCCCTTTGGCATCCCAGCACAGCCAGGCAATGGCGATCATTTTTAGCGTCGGCACCAGAATACTGGCAATAAAGATGACCGCTGCCACCGGATAAGAACCTTCGCTCCAGATTAAAACAACGCCTTCAATAATGGTTGATGGCAGTTTTGACCCTAACAAATCGGTAATCATGATCGGCATAATATTGGCGGGCAGATACAGCATGATCGACGTGAACAGGAGTGCCAGCGTCCATTGCAGACTGTTTTTACGTCGCACGTAGCCCGTTGTCTGACAGCGCGGGCAGACCGGCTCGTCAGCGGGAAGAATCGCGGTACAACAGGAGCAGGAACGCAACCCTTGGTGAATACCGGGTACACCGGGTTTTAAGACCTGCTTAACCTCCGGCATTGGCGCGATATCATCCCACAGCCAGCGACGATCGACACACTGAAAGGCACGCAACTGAAGAACGCAAAATAGGCACCACGGGATAAAGCTGCTCCCCACGCCGATATCGCCATAAGCCATCAGCTTAACAAAGCTCACCAACACGCCTGCGAGGAAAATTTCTGCCATTCCCCAGCTTTTTAACTGAAACAGAATCCGCGCTAGCCACGCTTTCAGCCGCCAGGGCATCTCAACCCGGTTCACCAGCAATAAGATGGTGAACAGGCAAAAAGCAGGAACCAACTGCACGAATAATAAAAAGAAGGTGCCAAGACTGGCGTAGTCTTCTGAAAACAGAACGCCGGGGATTTCCAGCAACGTGACTTCGCTGCTCACCCCTGCGACATTCATGTTCACAAAGGGAAAAAGGTTCGATAAAAGCAGCATGAACAATGCTGCGATAACATACGCGGTGGGACGCTGTCTTGGCGCGTCCCACGCAACGGTTAATGTCGTGCCACATCTTGGACATGCCGCTTTTTGACCATGCGTCAGGCTCGGTAATGCCACCAGCATGTCACACTGCGAGCACAAAATATGCTTCGCGGCATGGTGATGTTCGCACATATGCGCTCCTTTAATTATGCGCCATTCTTCAAAGACTCAAGATACTCCCAGCGCTCAAAGGCTTGCTCAAGTTCTTGTTCCGCTTCGCTCAGATTAGCTAATACCTGCTGCGTTTGCTCATGTGGCTGACTGAAAAAAGAAGCATCAGCAACCTGGGCCTGCAACGTTTCCAGTTTAGCTTCCAGCTCTTCAAGCTGCGCAGGGAGCTGCTCCAGTTCGCGCTGGTGTTTATAGCTTAGTTTGCTGGTGCCGCGTTTTACAATTTCTGCTTTAGGGGCAGCAACTTCCTCTGTTTTTTTGGCAACAGGCTGTTTAAACGCCACATACTGTGACTGCTGCTCACGTGCGTCATGGTAACCGCCTACATAACGACCAATTTTGCCGCCGCCTTCAAAGATCCAACACTCGGTAACGGTGTTATCGACAAACTGACGATCGTGGCTGACCAGCAACACGGTTCCCTGATAACCGTCAATCAACTCTTCGAGAAGTTCCAGCGTTTCGACGTCGAGATCGTTCGTTGGTTCATCGAGAATCAAAAGATTGCTGGGCTTCAGAAAAAGACGCGCCAGTAACAGACGGTTTCGTTCCCCACCGGAGAGTGCACGCACTGGTGTCATCGCTCGCTTAGGGTGGAACAGGAAGTCCTGCAGGTAGCCCAGCACGTGACGTGGTTTACCGTTGACCATCACCTCTTGCTTACCTTCCGACAGGTTATCCATGACGGTTTTATCCGGATCCAGCTCCGCGCGGTGTTGGTCAAAATAAGCCACTTCCAGCTTGGTACCGACATGGATACGACCGCTGTCAGCCTGTAACTGACCCAACATCAGCTTGATTAGCGTTGTTTTACCGCAACCGTTAGGTCCAATTAGCGCAATTTTGTCACTACGCTGTACCTGCGCCGAGAAGTCTTTCACCAGTTGTTTACCGTTAATCTGGTAATCAACATTCTCCATTTCAAAGACGATTTTACCCGAACGGCTCGCCTCTTCGACCTGCATCTTCGCGGTACCCATCACTTCACGACGCTCGCCACGCTCACGACGCATCGCCTTCAGCGCACGCACGCGGCCTTCGTTACGTGTACGGCGCGCTTTAATGCCCTGACGGATCCAAACCTCTTCCTGCGCCAGTTTGCGGTCAAACTCCGCATTCTGAAGCTCTTCTACACGCAGCGCTTCTTCTTTCTCCAGCAGGTACTGATCGTAATTACCCGGATAGGTCACCAGCTTGCCGCGATCGAGATCGACAATACGCGTTGCCATATTGCGAATAAACGAACGGTCGTGAGAAATGAAGATGATCGTTCCATTGAAGGTTTTCAGGAACCCTTCCAGCCAGTCGATGGTTTCGATATCCAGATGGTTGGTCGGTTCATCCAGCAACAATACGCGTGGATTGCTGACTAACGCCCGGCCCAGTGCGGCTTTACGCAGCCAACCGCCGGAAAGCGATGCCAGTTCCATGTCTGGCTCCAGCCCAAGCTGTTCCAGTACTTCATTGATGCGGTTTTCCAGTTGCCACAGATTGTGGTGATCCAGCTGTTCCTGAACCTTCGCCAGTTCCTGCAGGTTTTTATCACTCGGATCGGTGATCACCAGATGCGAAATATCATGGTAACGCTTGAGATACACCGCCTGCTCTGCAATCCCTTCGGCAACGAAATCGTAGACGGTACCCTGCACGTTACGCGGCGGATCCTGCTGCAGACGTGCCACAACCAGATCCTGTTCATAAATAATACGTCCGTCGTCAAGACCCTGTTCACGGTTGAGGATCTTCATCAGCGTCGATTTGCCCGCGCCGTTACGGCCAACCAGACAAACGCGCTCGTTATCTTCGATATGCAGTTCAGCATTATCAAGAAGCGGCGCATCGCTGAACGACAGCCATGCACCATGCATACTGATTAATGACATTTATTTTTCCTTTCAGGCTGCGGTAATCAGCCAGCAATTGTGGATCTGACGGTTACGGGCAAAGTCCTGAGAAAGCGTTTTTTGGGTAATTTCTTGTGCTTTCAATCCCAGTTCAGCCAGTCCGTCGAGATCCATACGGAATCCACGTTTGTTGTTAGAGAACATGATCGTGCCGTCTTTACGCAGCAGACGCTTCAGATCTTTCATTAGCGCCAGATGATCGCGCTGCACGTCAAACGAGTCTTCCATACGTTTTGAGTTAGAGAAGGTCGGTGGATCGATGAAGATCAGATCAAACTGTTCATTGGCTTCGCGCAGCCAGCCCAGGCAGTCGGCCTGAATTAAACGATGCGCGCGGCCGCTCAGCCCGTTGAGTCGCAGGTTACGTTCCGCCCACTCCAGATAAGTACGAGACATATCGACCGTTGTGGTGCTGCGCGCACCGCCAAGCCCGGCGTGTACGCTGGCGCTGCCGGTATACGAGAACAGATTGAGGAAATCTTTACCCTTGCTCATCTGGCCCAGCATGCGGCGCGCAATACGGTGATCCAGGAACAGACCAGTATCAAGATAGTCGGTCAGGTTAACCCACAGGCGCGCGTTGTACTCGCTCACCTCAATGAATTCACCCTTCTCATTCATCTTCTGATACTGGTTTTTCCCTTTCTGCCGTTCACGGGTTTTCAGCACCAGTTTATTCGGCGCAATCTCCAGTACCGACAGCGTGGCGGCAATGATGTCAAACAGACGCTGGCGAGCCTTCTGGGCATCAACCGTCTTCGGCGGCGCGTATTCCTGAACCACAACCCAGTCACCGTAGCGGTCGACCGCGACGTTGTATTCTGGCAAGTCAGCATCGTACAGGCGATAGCATTCAATGCCTTCCTGACGCGCCCATTTTTCCAGCTTTTTGATATTTTTACGCAGACGGTTGGCGTAGTCTTCCGCCACCGTGGCAGGCTTGCTGTCTGCGGTGGTTTCCGCGACGTGATAGTTTTTCTGTACGCAATCCAGCGGGCCGTTTTTGGCTTTAAACTGCTTGTCAGCGCGTAATTGCAGACTGCTGAGCAAATCCGGTGAGGCGCTGAACAGCGACAGATTCCAGCCGCCAAACTGGTTTTTCATCGTGCGGCCCAGCAGGCTGTGTAGTGCGATCAGCGCCGGTTCGCTATCCAGACGTTCACCGTACGGCGGGTTGCTGATAACGGTACCATACGGACCTTGCGGTAGCGGGTTACTCAGTTTCGCTACGTCTTTGACGTCAAATGTCACCAGATCGGCAATCCCAGCGCGGCGGGCGTTGCTGCGCGCTTTTTCAATCACTCGGGCGTCGCTATCAGAGCCATAGAAGTGCGACGTATAGTCCGCCAGCCCTTTACGCGCGCGAACCTGTGCTTCCGCTTTCACCTCTTGCCAGACCGCTTCATCATGCTGCGCCCAACCGTTAAAGCCCCAGTAGCCACGGTGCAGACCGGGTGCGCGATCGGTTGCCCACATCGCGGCTTCAATCAGCAGCGTACCGGAACCACACATCGGATCGAGCAGCGGCGTACCCGGCTGCCAGCCAGAACGCATCACGATAGCCGCAGCCAGCGTCTCTTTGATCGGCGCCTGACCGGCACGATCGCGATAGCCGCGCTGATGCAGACCATCACCGCTAAGATCGAGGGCAATGCTGGCGGTATCTTTGTTCAGCCAGACGTTAATACGCAGATCCGGGGATTCGCGATCCACATTCGGACGGGCCATATTTTTACGGGTAAAGGAATCGACAATCGCGTCCTTTACTTTTAATGCGCCGTACTGGCTGTTACGAATGGTGTCGTTTAAGCCGCTAAAATGCACGGCAAACGTCGCTCCTGGGTTAAATATCTCTGTCCAGTCGATTGCCTGAACACCGAGGTACAGATCAAGATCGCTGTAGACCTTGCACTCTCCCATCGGCAGGATAATGCGCGAGGCCAGGCGGCTCCACATCAGGCTCTGGTAAACAAGCCGCGTGTCGCCCTTAAAATGGACCCCACCCTGAACCACCTGGCACTCCGCGGCGCCGAGGTTTTCCAGTTCAGTTTTTAACAGCTCTTCCAGCCCACGGGCCGTACTGGCAAACAGAGAATTCATAATGTCACTTTTACTCCAATAAAATTGCTGCGCATTATAGCTAATCTCGCGCCCTTGTCATAAAGTTGAAGGCTTATTTTCGTTCGAGGGGCTGTACAGTGGTAACGTTAACCCGACTTTTTGTTCATCCGGTTAAATCAATGCGCGGTATTGGGCTCACGCACGCCCTGGCAGACGTTAGCGGTCTGGCCTTTGACCGCATCTTTATGGTTACCGAACCCGACGGAACGTTCATCACCGCCCGGCAGTTCCCCCAGATGGTCCGTTTTACCCCTTCCCCTTTACACGATGGGTTGCACTTAACCGCACCCGACGGCAGCAGTGCGTTGGTCCGTTTTGCCGACTTCGCCACCCAGGATGCGCCAACAGAAGTCTGGGGAAACCATTTTACTGCACGTATCGCGCCAACAGCTATCAATCAGTGGCTCAGCGGTTTTTTCTCGCGCGATGTACAGTTACGCTGGGTTGGCCCACAGTTAACCCGCCGGGTCAAACGCCACGACGGCGTACCGCTCTCGTTCGCCGATGGTTTTCCTTACCTTCTGACTAATGAAGCCTCACTGCGCGATGTGCAGCAACGCTGCCCGGCCAGTATCAGAATGGAGCAGTTTCGCCCCAACCTGGTGGTCTCAGGGGCTAGCGCCTGGGAGGAAGACACCTGGAAGGTGATTCGCATTGGCGAGGTCATCTTTGATGTGGCAAAACCCTGCAGCCGCTGTATTTTCACCACTATCAGCCCTGAAAAAGGCCAGAAACATCCGTCCGGTGAACCGCTGGCAACGCTGCAAACCTTCCGCAGCGCGGTGGATAACGGCGATGTCGATTTCGGTCAGAATCTCATCGCCCGCAACAGCGGCGTGATCCGCGTTGGCGATGAAGTTGAAATTTTGTCCACCGGGCCCGCCCGAGCTTACGGCGCGGTGGCTTCCGATGACACTGTTGCACAACAGCAGCAGCCTGACGCCAGTGTGCTTATCGACTGGCAGGGGCACACCTTTCGTGGCAACAATCAACAGGTGTTACTGGAACAACTGGAAAACCAGGGGATCCGGGTTCCTTATTCGTGCAGGGCGGGGATCTGCGGATGCTGCCGGATTCGGCTGGTAGAGGGCGAAGTCAGTCCGCTGAAAAAATCAGCGATTGGTGATGACGGGACGATTCTTTGCTGCAGTTGTGTGCCAAAAACAGCGGTCAGGCTGGAGAGTTAAACGGCCTGCTCAAGGCTGAAACTGTCGACAGGGAGTTGCGGTTTCAGTCTGTCATTCATGATTTTAATGGCGTCGCCAAGCTGCATGGTGCGCCCGGCAATAACCACGCCCGGCTGTGCCAACAGACACAGGGCCGCATTTTCCCCCGGCTCAACCACTAACAGATTGACCTGTTCCTCGGTATCGCTTAAATACACGCAGGCAGCGTCACCTATCCTCGGTGACCAACTAACAGTGTGCGCCACAAAGTGCCAGCTTTTTGGCATTTGCGGTTTTAGATAACGAATAGCCACCAGCGCATTGAGTACCAGCTCCGCTTTTTGCTCTTTGGCTAAATCCAGATCACGGCATTTTTCTTCAAAAGAAAAATAAAGCGCGGCATCATCAACACAAAAACCGGACGGAGAGAATGCATCGGGTGTGAGCATTTTGCGCGCAAAACGCGAACGAAATAACATGCCATTGGCTAAATCGAGCATCATACGATCGTGCTCTTCATCATAATACCAGCGCCAGTTATCGTCGGGTTTAATTCGCATCAGTATCTCTCCATTCCTTAATCATCGTCGTTACGACAGTATCCTTTTGCCGCTTCGTTTATTGCCCTAATAATAAAAGCTCAGAATGTTTAAATAAGCAACAGTAAAGGAATATAAAACAACCAGGGCCAGAAATAAAGCCCTGGTTTGTGATTAAGGTAGTATTCAGATATTGGTGATGATTTCTTTAATCAACGGCGGGCCTTTAAAAATAAAGCCTGAATAAATCTGAACCAGGGAAGCCCCTGCGGCTATTTTCTCACGCGCAGCGATGACTGAGTCGATACCGCCAACCCCGATAATCGGCAGTTGCCCTTTTAATTCCCGGGACAACATACGAATAATTTCGGTGCTTTTTAATTGTAACGGTCGACCACTCAGGCCACCCATTTGATCGCAATTTTTCATTCCCTGTACCAGGGAGCGATCGAGCGTGGTGTTGGTGGCAATGACGCCATCAATATTATGGCGAACTAAACTGTCGGCTACCTGGATCAGTTCTTCTTCAGAAAGATCCGGGGCGATCTTTACCGCCACCGGAACATATTTATGGTGGATCGCCTGGAGATCGTTTTGCTTATTTTTAATTGCCGTCAGCAAATCATCCAGCGCTTCGCCGTATTGCAGCGTGCGTAACCCTGGCGTATTAGGTGAGGAAATATTAATCGCAATATAGCCAGCATAAGCATAGACTTTTTCCATACAAATCAGATAGTCATCTTTGCCATTCTCTACCGGGGTATCTTTGTTCTTACCAATATTGATCCCCAGAATGCCGTCAAAATGCGATTTCTTAACGTTCTCTACCAGGTTATCAACGCCCAGGTTATTGAAGCCCATGCGGTTGATCAAACCTTCTGCGTCAACCAGACGGAAAAGACGTGGCTTATCATTACCCGATTGAGGACGTGGCGTCACGGTGCCTATCTCAATTGAGCCGAACCCCATTGCACCGAGTGCATCAATGCACTCCCCGTCTTTATCCAGCCCGGCGGCAAGACCGAGCGGATTCTTAAACGTCAGCCCCATGCAGGTCACCGGTTTTGCCGGTACTTTCTGGCGGACAAGCGCTTCGAGCGGCGTGCCCGTAATGCGACGTAATTGCTGGAATGTCAATTCATGAGCGCGCTCTGGATCGAGCTGAAAAAGGGCTTTACGAACGAAGGGGTAGTACATGAACTCTCCTGGATTCCCGGTGTGCAAACCGGGGGCGTATTATGTGCGATCGTGAACAAAAAGGGAATTGACCTGCGGCAATAAAACGCAAACGTTTTCTTTCTTCTCCTCCTTTTATGCAGTTTTCAGCTTTTCTATCCCGCATAAATCATTTCGATAAACAAAATCTCTCTGCCAGACTGCACAAATTGTTATCAATGTTAAATAAAAACGAATATTTGGTTATAAGGAGAGAATATAAATATGCGCGTTATCACTCTGGCGGGTAGCCCACGCTTCCCCTCTCGCTCCAGCGCCCTACTGGAATATGCGCGAGAAAAACTGCATGGACAGGATGTCGAGGTCTATCACTGGAATCTGCACAATTTTGAGCCCGAGGATCTGATCTATGCGCGCTTCGACAGTCCGGCACTGAAGACGTTTATCGAACAGTTGCAGGATGCAGACGGACTGATTGTCGCCACGCCGGTCTACAAAGCGGCCTATTCCGGCGCATTGAAAACCTTGCTTGACCTGCTCCCCGAACGTGCACTGGAAGGCAAAGTCGTGTTGCCACTGGCCACCGGCGGCACCGTGGCACATTTGCTGGCCGTCGATTACGCCCTGAAACCAGTACTCAGCGCACTGAAGGCCCAGGAGATCCTGCACGGCGTTTTCGCCGATGATTCGCAGGTTATTGATTATCAACATAAGCCGCAGTTTACGCCGAACCTGCAATTACGCCTGGACAATGCACTCGAGACCTTTTGGCAGGCGTTGCAGCGTCGTGATGTCCAATTTGTGCACGTGAACACGCTGCGGGGTACCGCCCATGCTTAATTTACTCAAACGCCATACATCGTGGCTAGCGCTGACCGGACTGCTGTCTTTATCCACGCTGGTTCACGCCGCAGAGACCGCGCCAGACGCCCTGCGCATTGGCTATCAGAAAGGCAGCGTCAGCATGGTGCTGGCTAAAAGCCATCAGTTGCTGGAAAAACGCTACCCGCAAACAAAAATCTCCTGGGTAGAGTTCCCAGCCGGCCCGCAAATGCTGGAGGCGCTCAATATCGGCAGCATCGATCTGGGCAGCACTGGTGATATCCCGCCGATTTTTGCTCAGGCCGCCGGGGCCGATCTGGTCTATGTCGGCGTCGAACCGCCAAAACCGCATGCGGAAGTGATTTTGGTACCGAAAGACAGCCCCATCCACACCGTCGCTGAGCTTAAAGGGCATAAAGTCGCCTTCCAGAAAGGCTCTAGCGCGCACAATCTGCTGCTGAGAGCCCTGCAGCAGGCCGGGTTGAAGTTTACCGATATCCAGGCCACCTATCTGACGCCCGCCGATGCGCGTGCCGCTTTCCAACAGGGGAATGTGGATGCATGGGCAATTTGGGACCCTTACTACTCCGCCGCCTTGCTGCAGGGTGATGTACGCGTACTCAAAGACGGTACCGACCTTAAACAGACCGGATCGTTTTATCTCGCCGCACGCCCTTATGCCGAGAAAAACAGCGCATTTATTCCTGGCGTGCTGGACACCTTCAGCCAGGCCGATGCCTTAACACTCAGCCAACGCCAGCAGAGCATCACCCTGTTGGCGAAAACGATGGGGCTACCTGAGCCGGTCATAGCGTCCTATCTGGACCATCGCCCGCCAACCTCCATTACGCCCGTCAGCGCTTCTGTTGCCGCATTGCAGCAACAAACTGCCGATCTGTTTTATGACAATCGGCTGGTGCCGAAAAAAATCGACATTCGCCAGCGAATCTGGCAACCCACTCAGCAGACAGGAGCAAAATTATGAGTCTGAATATGTTCTGGTTTTTACCCACGCACGGTGACGGCCATTATCTGGGAACAGAAGAAGGTGCACGCCCGGTCGATCATGGTTATCTGCAACAAATCGCGCAAACGGCCGACCGCCTGGGATTTACCGGGGTACTGATCCCGACAGGCCGCTCCTGTGAAGATGCCTGGTTGGTTGCCGCCTCAATGATCCCGGTCACCCAGCGGTTAAAATTTCTGGTCGCGCTGCGCCCCAGCGTGACGTCCCCCACTGTGGCGGCACGCCAGGCGGCGACGCTCGACAGACTGTCCAACGGTCGGGCGCTATTTAATCTGGTAACCGGCAGCGATCCACAAGAGTTAGCAGGTGATGGTGTTTTTCTCGATCACACTGAGCGTTATGAAGCCTCCGCTGAATTTACCCAGGTATGGCGACGCTTGCTACAGGGCGACACCGTGGATTTTAACGGTAAACACGTTCACGTCCGTGGGGCAAAACTCTTTTTCCCGCCCGTGCAACAACCCCATCCGCCACTGTATTTCGGCGGGTCTTCCAACGTCGCGCAGGAACTGGCCGCAGAGCAGGTTGATCTGTATCTGACCTGGGGTGAGCCGCCCGACTTGGTGAAAGAAAAGATAGAGCAAGTACGGGCAAAAGCAGCGGCGCTTGGGCGTAAGATCCGTTTTGGCATTCGCCTGCACGTGATTGTGCGCGAAACCACCGCAGAGGCATGGCAGGCAGCGGATCGCCTGATTGCCCATCTGGATGATGAGACCATTGCCAAAGCCCAGGCGGCTTTCGCCAGAACCGACTCTGTGGGCCAGCACCGAATGGCAGCGCTGCACAACGGCAAGCGCGACCAACTGGAAATTAGCCCGAACTTGTGGGCGGGCGTTGGACTGGTACGTGGCGGGGCCGGGACCGCACTGGTGGGGGATGGTCCAACAGTGGCGGCACGGATTAATGAGTATGCCGCGCTGGGTATCGACAGCTTTGTGTTGTCCGGGTATCCACATCTGGAAGAGGCGTACAAGGTCGGCGAGCTACTGTTCCCGCATCTGGATGTCTCGATCCCAGAAATACCGCAGCCGCAACGCCTGCATCAACAAGGTGAAGCCGTGGCGAACGAATTTATTCCGCGTAGCGTCGCGCAACGCTAAGGAGCCCGATGATGGCAACGCCGCAAAATAAGTGGTTACTTCGCTTTGCTCCGTGGTTTTTACCGATTGGTCTGGTGGCGCTCTGGCAGCTGGCATCATCCATGGGCTGGCTGTCCACCCGCATCCTGCCCTCTCCAGAAGGTGTAGTAGAAGCTTTCTGGACGCTTTCCGTCAGCGGCGAGCTTTGGCAGCATCTGGCGATCAGCACCTGGCGGGCAGCGATCGGCTTTTCTATTGGCGGATCGATTGGCCTGACGTTGGGGCTGATAAGCGGCCTGTCACGCTGGGGGGAACGGTTGCTGGACACCTCGGTGCAGATGCTGCGTAACATACCGCATCTGGCGCTGATCCCTCTGGTCATTTTGTGGTTCGGTATTGATGAATCCGCCAAGATCTTTCTCGTTGCCCTGGGTACATTGTTCCCGATTTACATCAATACCTGGCACGGGATCCGCAATATCGATCGCGGGCTGGTGGAAATGGCTCGCAGCTATGGGTTATCCGGTATTTCACTGTTTATCCATGTGATCCTGCCCGGCGCTCTGCCCTCGATCATGGTCGGCGTACGTTTTTCCCTTGGGCTGATGTGGCTGACGCTTATCGTGGCGGAAACCATTTCAGCGAACGCTGGCATCGGCTACCTGGCAATGAATGCCCGCGAATTTCTGCAAACGGATGTGGTCGTGGTGGCCATCATTCTCTACGCCCTGCTCGGCAAGTTGGCCGACATCAGCGCGCAACTACTGGAACGTAGCTGGCTACGCTGGAACCCGGCTTACCATGCGAAGGAGGTCACCGTATGAATACCACGCGTTTAAATCAGGGAATTCCGCTACTGCTAAGCGGCGTAACAAAACGCTACGGCGCCAATACGGTGCTCAATCAGCTAGATTTGCCTGTTCCAGCGGGGCAATTTGTTGCCGTGGTGGGCCGCAGCGGTGGCGGGAAAAGTACCCTGCTGCGTCTGCTGGCCGGTCTGGAATCGCCCACCTCAGGGGAATTGTTCGCCGGCACCGCGCCGCTGGCAGATATTCAGCATGATACGCGAATGATGTTTCAGGACGCACGCCTGCTGCCGTGGAAATCAGTCATTGATAACGTAGGACTGGGCCTTAATGGCCACTGGCAAGATGCAGCCCGGGATGCGCTGACGTCTGTTGGGCTGGAAAATCGGGCGCAGGAATGGCCTGCCGCCCTTTCCGGTGGGCAAAAACAGCGCGTGGCGCTGGCACGGGCACTGATTCATCGTCCCGGATTACTGTTGCTGGATGAACCACTGGGCGCGCTGGATGCGTTAACCCGTCTGGAAATGCAAGATTTGATTGTCTCGCTGTGGCAAAAGCAGGGATTTACCGTACTGCTGGTCACCCATGATGTCAGCGAAGCGGTGGCGATGGCCGATCGCGTGTTGCTGATTGAAGATGGAAAAATTGGTCTGGATTTGACGGTAGATATTCCACGTCCACGCCGACCAGGTTCAGTGCGCCTGGCAGAACTGGAAGCAGAAGTATTGAATCGGGTGATGCAGCGTGGCGAGGCAGAACAGTCAATCCGACTGCATGGATAAACATTCAGGACATTGTAGGCCCGGTAAGCGTTTGAGCCACCGGGCATTTTGCCGGATGGCGGCTTTACCGCCTTCTCCGGCCTACAAAACGACAGGTCAACGTCTCAGGCTAACGCTTTGGTTATCTTCTCGAACAGATCGCCGGACAGATTCTCCAGACCTTTCAGTTGCTCGAGCGCCGCACGCATCTTCGCCTGGCGTTTGGCATCATAACGTTTCAAGCGGATCAGCGGCTCAATCAGACGTGAGGCCACCTGCGGGTTACGGCTGTTCAGCTCGGTCAGCATGTCGACCAGGAACTGATAACCGCTACCGTCTTCCGCATGGAACGCCGCCGGGTTGCTGCCCGCGAAAGCGCCAATCAAAGAACGAATACGGTTCGGGTTGCTCATGCTAAAGGAACGATGCTGCAACAGGCCGCGTACCGTTTCCAGCACGTTGTCCGCCGGGCTGGTGGATTGCAGGATAAACCATTTATCCATCACCAGACCGTCATGATGCCACTTGTCGTCATACGCCTGCATCAGCGCATCGCGACACGGCAACTGCGCCGCTACCGCCGCAGACAGGGCCGCCAGCGCATCAGTCATGTTATTGGCTTCACGGTACTGCTTGCTCACCAGGGTATCTGCCAGATGCGTTTCGCCGAAAGCCAGGAAACGCAGACAAGCATTACGCAGCGTGCGTTTGCCAATATCGCCATGTTCAACGCGGTATTCTGCAAGATGGTTGGCGTTATACACGGCCAGGAACTCATCTGCCAGTTCGGCAGCCAGCGTACGGGTTAACGCCTCGCGCACGTCGGTAATCGCCACTGGATCGATAATCTCAAACAGCTCGGCAATTTCATTCGCCGAAGGCAGCGTCAGGATTTCTGCCGCCAGCGCCGGATCGATTTTCTCATCCAACAAAATGGCACGGAACGCATCAGCCACGTGCACCGGCAGCGACAGAGGTTGCCCTTGCTGATGGCGAGCAACGTTCAGCTTGATATAGGTGGCCAACAGGCTTTGCGCCGCATCCCAACGAGAGAAATCGTTACGCGCGTGACGCATCAGGAAGGTTAACTGCTGATCGCTCCATTTATATTCCAGTTTTACCGGTGCAGAGAATTCGCACAGCAGCGCCGGAACCGGCTGGAAGTAGACGTTATCAAAGACAAAGGTTTGTTCCGCCTGGGTGACGTTGAGCACAGAATTCACCGGATGCCCGCCTTTTTGCAACGGGATCACTTTGCCTTCGTTGTCGTACAACTCAATGGCAAAAGGAATATGCAGCGGCAGTTTTTCTGCCTGATCCGGTGTAGCCGGCGTACGTTGGCTTATCGTCAGCGTGTACTGTTCGGTGGCCGGGTTATAGTCATCACGTACAGTCACAATCGGCGTACCGGACTGACTGTACCAACGGCGGAAATGCGAGAGATCGACGTTAGACGCATCTTCCATCGCCTGCACGAAATCATCACAGGTCGCTGCGCTGCCATCATGGCGCTCAAAATAGAGCTGCATTCCCTTCTGGAAATTCGCTTCACCCAGCAGGGTGTGGATCATCCGGATCACTTCTGCGCCCTTTTCGTACACGGTCAGGGTATAGAAGTTGTTCATCTCAATGACACTATCCGGGCGGATAGGATGCGCCATCGGGCTGGCGTCTTCGGCAAACTGCAGACCGCGCATGGTACGCACGTTGCTGATCCGATTAACGGCACGAGAGCCAAGGTCGGAGCTAAACTCCTGGTCGCGGAACACGGTTAAGCCTTCTTTCAGGCTCAACTGGAACCAGTCGCGGCAGGTCACACGGTTGCCGGTCCAGTTGTGGAAGTATTCGTGGCCGATCACGCGCTCAATATCGAGGTAATCTTTGTCGGTGGCGGTATCGGTACGCGCCAGCACGTATTTGGAGTTAAAGATGTTCAGACCTTTATTCTCCATCGCGCCCATATTAAAGAAGTCCACCGCGACAATCATGTAGATATCGAGGTCATACTCAAGGCCAAAACGCTCTTCATCCCACTTCATGGAATTTTTCAGCGAGGTCATCGCCCACGGTGCGCGATCCAGATTGCCGCGGTCGACGTACAGCTCTAACGCCACTTCTCGCCCGGAACGGGTGGTAAAGGTGTCACTCAGAACGTCGAAATCACCGGCTACCAGGGCAAACAGGTAGCATGGTTTCGGGAACGGATCCTGCCACTGTACCCAGTGACGACCGTTGTCCAGCTCGCCCTGAGCAATGCGGTTACCGTTAGACAGCAGGAACGGATAGCGGGTTTTATCGGCGATAATTTTAGTGGTAAACCGTGCCAGCACGTCAGGACGGTCGAGATACCAGGTAATATGGCGGAAACCCTCCGCTTCGCACTGCGTGCACAGCGCTTCGCCGGACTGATACAGGCCTTCCAGTGCGGTATTCGTCGCCGGACTGATTTCATTCACGATACGCAGCGTAAAACGTTCCGGCAGGTGGCTGATGACCAGCGCCCCCTCTTCTTCTTTATACTCTGTCCACGGTTCGTCGTTCACGTGGATTGACACCAGGGTCAGATCCTCGCCATTCAGGCGCAGAGGTGCATCAGACGCACCATGACGGACAGCCTGGCTCACGGCAGTGACCACGGTTTTTTCAGCATCCAGGTCAAAGGTCAAATCAATATCAGTAATCTGGTAATCCGGCGCACGGTAGTCGTGGCGGTATTTGGCTTGTGGCTGTTGTGTCATAAAAAACCTTTAGCATCTATGGTAGAGTCTCGGGTTCAGTCTATTCCTGTTGCGTAAATCGCGCTACGCAGAATGTTCATCTTTTCAGGCACAAACACCCTTTTTGCTACATTTGTATAACACGAGGCACGAATTGCCCTCGACCAGAAAGTCAGCTTATGGTGTGATCGGGGTTCAATAAATCGCTAAACAGGGTATACTCCAGCGGTTTTCTTAGTTGTTTATTGTACTAAACGCTCCCGTGAGAGGATGCTACTGCGCACCTATGACACAATTCGCTTCTCCTGTTCTGCACTCGCTGCTGGATACAGATGCTTATAAGTTGCATATGCAGCAAGCCGTTTTTCACCACTACTATGATGTACAAGTAGCGGCTGAATTTCGTTGCCGTGGCGATGACCTGCTCGGTATTTATGCCGATTCTATTCGCGAGCAGGTGAATGCTATGCAGCACCTGCAACTGCAGGAGGACGAGTACCAGTGGCTCTCCGGCCTGCCTTTCTTTAAAGCTGATTACCTCAGCTGGCTTCGCGATTTCCGCTATAACCCGCAGCAGGTATGCATCACCAACGATAACGGTAAGCTGAATATTCGTTTAACCGGCCCGTGGCGTGAAGTCATCATGTGGGAAGTCCCGCTGCTGGCAGTGATTAGCGAGCTGGTGCACCGCTACCGTTCGCCAGAAGTTGGGGTGCCGCAGGCGCTGGATGAACTGGAAGGCAAACTAGTCGAATTCTCTGCTTTAACGAAAGATGTCGATATGTCCCGCTTCCATCTGATGGATTTTGGTACGCGCCGTCGTTTTTCTCGTGACGTGCAGCAGGCGATTGTTAAACGTCTCCAGCAAGAGCCATGGTTTGTGGGCACCAGTAACTACGATCTCGCCCGCCGCCTGTCATTAACTCCAATGGGGACTCAGGCACACGAATGGTTCCAGGCTCATCAACAAATTAGCCCTGAACTTGCCACCAGTCAGCGCGTCGCACTTGCCGCCTGGTTGCACGAGTACCCTAATCAACTCGGCATTGCGCTGACCGATTGCATCACCATGGACGCCTTTTTACGCGATTTCGGCGTTGAGTTTGCGACCCGCTATCAGGGTCTGCGCCATGACTCTGGCGATCCGCTGGAATGGGGTGAAAAAGCCATCGCGCATTACGAGAAATTGGGTATCGATCCACTGAGCAAAACGCTGGTGTTCTCCGATAATCTCGATTTGAAGAAAGCAATCGAACTGTATTGCCACTTCTCTTCTCGCGTGCAGCTGAGTTTTGGGATTGGCACGCGCTTAACCTGCAATATTCCTCAGGTCAAGCCGCTGAATATCGTTATCAAGCTGGTCGAATGCAACGGCAAACCGGTGGCGAAGTTGTCCGACAGCCCGGGTAAAACCATTTGCCATGATAAAGCGTTTGTCCGCGCGCTGCGCAAAGCCTTCGATCTTCCGCATATCAAAAAAGCCAGTTAATCTCTCAAGGGAGTCGTTTCGACTCCCTTTTCGCGTTTATTTCCGAAATCTTTCACTCCAGCTACGAATTCTGCTTGTCTGATTGCAGATGCCAGGTAACATAGGTATCCCCCCCATTTACGGGTGGACATGTGTTTATATATCCGACTATTAACAGAGAGACTATTATGAGCGTAGTGCCTGTAGCCGACGTACTCCAGGGCCGCGTAGCCGTTGACAGCGAAGTCACCGTGCGCGGATGGGTGCGTACCCGCCGAGATTCAAAAGCTGGCATCTCCTTCCTCGCCGTTTATGACGGTTCCTGCTTTGATCCTGTACAGGCCGTCATCAATAATTCTCTGCCCAATTACAATCAAGACGTATTACGTCTGACGACGGGCTGCTCGGTTATCGTAACGGGTAAAGTCGTTGCGTCTCCAGGACAGGGACAGAGCTTTGAAATCCAGGCAACCGAAGTTGAAGTGACCGGCTGGGTTGACGATCCTGATACCTACCCAATGGCCGCTAAACGTCACAGCATTGAGTACCTGCGTGAAGTGGCGCATATGCGTCCGCGCACCAACATGATTGGTGCAGTCGCGCGCGTTCGTCATACGCTGGCGCAAGCGCTGCATCGCTTCTTCCACGAGCAGGGTTTCTTCTGGGTATCCACTCCGCTGATCACCGCCTCCGATACCGAAGGCGCCGGTGAAATGTTCCGCGTTTCAACTCTGGATCTGGAAAACCTGCCGCGTAACGATCAGGGTAAAGTCGATTTCGATAAAGACTTCTTTGGTAAAGAAGCGTTCCTGACCGTTTCAGGTCAGCTGAACGGCGAAACCTACGCCTGTGCCCTGTCCAAAATCTATACCTTTGGACCGACCTTCCGTGCAGAAAACTCCAATACCAGCCGCCACCTGGCTGAGTTCTGGATGCTGGAGCCGGAAGTTGCGTTTGCCGATCTGAACGATGTTGCGGGTCTGGCTGAAGCCATGCTGAAGTACGCGTTCAAAGCCGTACTGAATGAGCGTGCAGATGACATGAAATTCTTCGCTGAACGTGTCGACAAAGACGCGATTTCACGCCTGGAGCGTTTCATTGAGGCTGACTTCGCGCAGGTGGATTACACCGACGCGGTAAGCATTCTGGAAAACTGCGGTAAAAAGTTCGAGAACCCGGTTTACTGGGGCGTGGACCTGTCTTCCGAGCATGAACGTTACCTCGCGGAAGAGCACTTTAAAGCGCCGGTGGTGGTTAAAAACTACCCGAAAGACATTAAAGCGTTTTATATGCGCCTTAACGAAGACGGTAAAACCGTCGCGGCAATGGACGTACTTGCTCCAGGAATCGGTGAGATCATCGGTGGTTCCCAGCGTGAAGAACGTCTGGACGTGCTGGATGCCCGTATGCTGGAGATGGGGTTGAACAAAGAAGATTACTGGTGGTATCGCGATCTGCGCCGCTACGGCACCGTTCCGCATTCCGGTTTCGGTCTGGGCTTTGAACGTCTGATAGCCTACGTTACTGGCGTACAAAACGTGCGTGATGTTATTCCGTTCCCGCGTACACCGCGTAACGCCAGCTTCTGATCCTGAATGATTCTGCCAAAGGCCAGCATTGCTGGCCTTTTTTATATCCATCACCCATACACCGTTTTTTCACTTAAGACAGACTCGCCATTCTTCCTGAATACAACCTCTTACTCCATTTGTCCTGTTACGTAATGTTTCTCTGCAATACATATGCACAAAAAATAATCAGTTCTTTTATTGTGGATTAGCATTTTCTGATTAAATAGACCATTTTTAATCACTCACATGGCATTCTGGATGGCCAAAAATAGTCAACTGTAAAAATCGAACTTTCCATTATTCGCACAGAAAAACGCCGTTATGATAATTAAATATAAGAAAATCATATAAATAGAAATGAAAGTGCTGTTTTTTAGCGCGGAGACAACTGAAGTTTGAAGTTGTTCACAAAGTTGCATAAAAATAACATTTAGTTACACATTTTTTCTTTTTGAAACCAAATCTTTATCTTTGTAGCACTTTGACGGTAGCGAAACGGTTGTTTGAATGGAAAGATGCCTGTCAGACACATAAAGACACCAAACTCTCATCAATAGTTCCGTAAATTTTGATTGACGGAATTTATTGGCGGCAGTGGCAGGTGTCATATAAAAACCGATGAGGGTAATAAATAATGATGAAGCGCAATATTCTGGCAGTGGTTATCCCTGCTCTGCTGGTAGCCGGGGCAGCTAACGCTGCAGAAGTTTATAACAAAGATGGCAACAAGCTGGATCTGTACGGTAAAACCGTGGGTCTGCACTATTTTACTGACAACGCTGGTGACGATGGCGATCAGACTTATGCTCGTCTTGGTTTCAAAGGGGAAACTCAGATTAATGCCGATCTGACTGGTTACGGTCAGTGGGAATACAACTTTGCCGGTAACAATTCTGAAGGCGGCAGTGACGCTCAGAACGGCAACAAAACCCGTCTGGCCTTTGCGGGTCTGAAATATGGCGACGCAGGTTCTTTCGATTACGGTCGTAACTACGGTATCGTTTACGATGCACTGGGCTACACCGATATGCTGCCAGAATTTGGTGGTGATACTGCATACAGCGACAACTTCTTCGTAGGTCGTGTTGGTGGCGTTGCAACCTACCGTAACTCCAACTTCTTCGGTCTGGTTGACGGCCTGAACTTTGGTGTTCAGTATCTGGGCAAAAACGAGCGTGACGGTAACACCAGCCGCTCTAACGGCGACGGTGTGGGCGGTTCTGTAAGCTACGAAATGGATGGCTTCGGTATCGTCGGTGCTTACGGCGCAGCTGACCGCACCAACGCGCAGGAAAACTCTGCCTACGCTAACGGCGGTAAAAAAGCTGAGCAGTGGGCGACCGGTCTGAAATATGACGCCAACAACATCTATCTGGCAGCAAACTACGGTGAAACCCGTAACGCTACCCGTTTCACCAACGGCATCAACAACGTGAGCGGTTTTGCTAACAAAACTCAAGACTTCTTTGTTGTCGCTCAGTACCAGTTCGATTTCGGCCTGCGTCCGTCCATCTCCTACAACAAATCTAAAGCGAAAGACGTAGAAGGTATCGGCAACGAAGATCTGGTGGACTACATCGAAGTAGGCGCAACCTACTACTTCAACAAAAACATGTCCACCTATGTTGACTACAAGATCAACCAGATCGATTCTGACAACAAACTGGGCGTGAACTCTGACGACATCGTGGCACTCGGTATCGTTTACCAGTTCTAATAGCAGACCTCTTTGCTAAATGCCTAAAAAACAGGACTTCGGTCCTGTTTTTTTATGTCCATCAGCGGATTCTTGCGTCTTCAAAAAACACTCTATCTTTTCGTCACTAACGGTTGGCATTTTGTAAATCTACCGTTAACCTGATAGCGGACTTCCCTTCTGTAACCACAATGGAACCTCGTCATGTTTGAGAACATTACCGCCGCTCCCGCCGACCCAATTTTGGGCCTGGCTGATTTGTTTCGTGCCGATGACCGCCCAGGGAAAATCAACCTCGGGATCGGTGTATATAAAGATGAGACAGGCAAAACGCCGGTGCTGACCAGCGTGAAAAAAGCCGAGCAATATATACTGGAAAATGAAACCACCAAAAACTACCTTGGCATTGACGGTATTCCGGAGTTTGGTCGCTGCACTCAGGAATTACTGTTTGGTAAAGGTCACGCACTGATTAACGACAAACGCGCACGTACCGCGCAAACCCCTGGTGGCACCGGTGCATTGCGTGTGGCGGCTGATTTCCTGGCAAAAAATACCTCAACGCAGCGCGTATGGGTAAGTAACCCAAGCTGGCCGAACCATAAAAGCGTCTTTAACTCCGCCGGTCTGGAAGTTCGTGAGTACAATTATTACGACGCGGCCAGCCATTCATTAGACTTTGATGCGCTACTAGCAAGCCTCAGTGAAGCACAGGCAGGTGACGTGGTACTGTTCCACGGTTGCTGCCATAACCCTACCGGTATTGACCCTACGCTGGAGCAGTGGCAAACGCTGGCACAGCTGTCGGTAGAAAAAGGCTGGTTACCACTGTTCGACTTCGCTTATCAGGGCTTTGCTCGTGGTCTGGAAGAAGATGCCGAAGGCCTGCGTGCATTCGCCGCGCTGCACAAAGAGCTTATTGTCGCCAGCTCTTACTCCAAGAACTTTGGCCTGTACAATGAGCGCGTGGGTGCCTGTACGCTGATTGCTGCCGATGCCGACACCGTTGACCGTGCGTTCAGCCAGATGAAGTCCGTCATTCGTGCCAACTATTCCAACCCACCGGCCCACGGTGCATCGGTTGTCGCCACCATTCTGAGCAATGATGCCCTGCGTGCAATCTGGGAGCAGGAACTGACCGACATGCGTCAGCGCATTCAGCGTATGCGTCTGCTGTTTGTGAATACATTGCAGGAGAAAGGGGCGAACCGTGACTTCAGCTTTATCATCAAACAGAACGGCATGTTCTCCTTCAGCGGTCTGACGAAAGAACAGGTTCTGCGTCTGCGTGAGGAGTTTGGCGTTTACGCTGTCGCTTCCGGGCGCGTGAACGTCGCGGGTATGACGCCTGACAACATGGCGCCGCTGTGCGAAGCGATTGTTGCCGTGCTGTAAGCTCACCTGAAAAGAGAAAGCCCGCATATTCGTGCGGGCTTTTTTTTGCCGGATGGCGGCTAGCGCCTTATCCGGCCTACGGACTGGATTTACCAGACCGGCATTTCATCCTGCAGGAACGGATTGTGCTGGCGTTCATTCCCCAGCGTTGAAAGCGGACCGTGACCAGGAATAAACGTCACATCATCGCCCAAGGGTAATAACTTGCGTTTAATCGAGTCGATCAGCTGGCTGTGATCCCCGCGCGGGAAGTCGCTGCGTCCGACTCCACCTTTGAAAATCACATCGCCTGAAATCAGCAGCTTTGACTGTTCATCAAAGAAGACCACGTGCCCCGGCGTGTGGCCCGGACAATGCAACACCTGTAACGTCACGTTGCCAACGCTGATGCGATCGCCTTCGTTTAGCCAGCGATCGGGCGTTAACGGCTCGCAATCACCCAAGCCAAACATGCGGCTCTGCGAAGGCAGTCCCTGTAGCCAGAACTCATCTTCTTTTTCCGGACCGATAACCGGTACACCATAATGTTGCGCCAGTTCAGACGCCGCGCCCACGTGGTCAAGATGACCATGTGTGAGCAGGATCTGCATAAGCGTCAGACCGCTGGCATCCACTTCCTGTTTGATTTTCTCGGCATCGCCGCCGGGATCGACCAACGCGGCAAGACGCGTTTGTTCACACCAGATCAGCGAGCAGTTCTGAGCGAATGCAGTGACCGGAATAATACGATAGTTCATACAGCTCCTGTTTCATTAAGCGACGGCTCACCAGTGCCGTGCAGGCCCGGTGTCAATATGCACAAAGTTACTGCGTGGGTAGTATCCTACACCACCTGCGCGCATAGATAACGCAGCTTTGCGAATATTACTTAATGCAACGCCTTCAATGTGGAAATCCATGGCCTGCCCTTTGGTGTGGTAACTTTTCTTTGCCACACCGCGGCTGCGCGCGCGTAATTCGTTGTTGGTATCGACAGAACGATAGCCGGAGATCAGCTGTACGGGTTTACGCGTGCCGAGGAGGCCTTGCAGACGGAAGAGTTGATCGAACAATCCCGGATCGATGGACTTGACTTTATTCGCGCGAAAATCACGGAAAAAGTGGTTAAGTTTTGCTAATTCGTCCTGAATATAGCCCCTGCCATCAAAAAACTCAGCTTTAATTGACTCACCGGTATGCAGGTTATTCAGAGTCAATATACGCGGACGTGGGGTGGAGAGTGTAGCAAACGCAGGCGTGGGCAGGATGGCGGCGCCGAGGGCAACGCCACCAAGCGCCAGCAGTTTGCGGCGATTAGCGTCAAATTTGTCCATGGTATTAAGGTCTACAAGGTCAATGTTATCGTATGTATGCTCTAGCGCACGCGGGAAACCTTACCGGGCTAACTAGTCTGCGTCAAGGCTCCCAACCCCAGGAAATACGGGGCCTGTAGCCATTTCACCCCGTTTCCAACATAACTTACGACAATCATTTTCCTCGAACTGCTTCATTTATCTGATTAATTGTTCCACTTTTGACACAATTTGTGCACTGGATCGCGCAGTAAGATCGTAATTGTAAATATCTGTACGATATTGCGTACGCCCATCGGGTCCAACAAATGCGGTCAGATAGTAAAGATTAACCGGAATATTTTGGCGAATATTCACGTAGCGCGTATCCCCTTGTTTCAAGGCATCCGAGATCCGCGAATCATTCCAGCCCGCATCCTGTAGCAGCATATTCGCCAGTTCCGAGGCCTTATTCACGCGCACACAACCAGAGCTAAGCGCCCGCGTATCTTTCTGGAACAAATTATGATTCGGCGTATCGTGCAGATAAATAGCGTCTGAACTCGGCATATTGAATTTATAACGTCCCAACGAGTTGCGCGCACCCGGCGCTTGCTGGAAGCGGAACGGCAGATTTGACGGCGTAATCGTCGCCCAGTCCACCTGCCACGGATCGATAGTTTCTTTACTGTTCCAGCCACGCATCACGGTATACCCGTGACGTTCGAGATAGCCCGGATCGTTCCATACCTTAGGCAAAATGTCTTTGCGCGCCAGCGTCGGCGGAACGTTCCACGGTGGGTTTACGACGACGTTATTCAGCGCGCTGCTCATCATCGGCGTTTTACGGTCAGGACGTCCCACAATAACCCGTGAATCCAGCACCTGATTACCGTTTTGATAATAGACCAGCGAGTAAGCCGGAATATTAACCATAATCCCGGTAGACATCTCACCCGGCAGCAGGCGTAAACGCTGGATATTCAGTGCCAGCACACCCGCGCGCTGCGCGGGCGTCACGTTCAGCCAGTCACGCGTTGCCGGACCAATTGCACCATCGGCCCCCAATCCCTGCCATGTCTGAAAACGCTTTACCGCCGCAACCAGTTCACTGTCGTAAGCACTACGCCCTTCTCGGGCAGATGTACTGACTGTCGCATCCAGCATGCCGGTGCGCTGCAAAATTTCGCGCAGGGCCGGAATATCATTACTCCATTCACCTGGGCGCAGCGTGGCTGTGCTGGTTAACTGTGGCCACGGACGTGAATCGCCCACCAGCTTCAGCAGCGATTCATGCATCGCCGCGTACTGCGGGTGCTGCGGCGTCAGACTGGCTATAAAGGGGGTTAACTGGCCGTTATCCAATGCCACCTGCCATTGATTAATCACTGAAATGGGCGGCGTAGTCAGCGCGTAAGGCTTGTCGCTGTAGAGCCAGCGATTACCTTTGACCGGGATATTGGCAATAAAGTGAAGGTAGCCCATCATCGCGTCAGAAAGAACGGCATCCCGCGCCAGGCCCGTTACGCCTGGGTCGGTCAATAAAGCCACCCAATTAGTGAACTGCGGCTGAAAACCGGCAATCGCCACCTCGGCGAGCTGTTGCTGAAAGGCTTTGACCGCATCGCGATTTTCCCACATCGGTTTCATATCGCGGGCGGCGTACAGCAACTCCAGTTGGCTCATGTAAACCGGCGTATAACCTACTGGAAGTTGAGAACGTAATTCTGCGCGGGCATTATCCACAGACGCGCCATCCGGCAGCGCCTGAATACCCGCCATCACGGCTGTGGCTAAAGATTGTCCCTGCGGCTGCGATAACGCGGTTGGCTGCTCGCTGACGGTCGCTGAGCTGTCGCCAGGGATCATTTCAGGCTCATCGGCCTGCGCATTGAACAGCGGAGCGAATGTTACGGCCAGGCACAAACTGATTGCCGACAGCCGACGACCACACATTTTATTAAGCAACATCCCTTGCCCCCTGTTTTCTTTATCATACTTAAATAGCCAGGCCGTCTGTATTCTCCCGATTATCTCGGGGCGGGCCTGTAAAACGCCAATACGCTCTGAAGTATGACGAGCAAGCCCGGTGACGCGTCGGGCTTATCTTCAGTATATAAACATCAAATCGTTTTTGCCTAACCTAATGTAAAGAAATATAAAGAAATTACACCTGGCATTGAGTACTTTTCAGAAAAGAAGAAGGCGGCCCTTTAGCCGCCTTCCTGACTTAACTTGCCTGCGATGAGGCATCTTCCGTTCCGGGCAGCGGTTCAGGAAGCTGCGGTGCAAACCCGCGCAGACCCACTACATGAACGTGCTCAGTATTCTGGAAGACCTTACGCACCAGTTTATAGGTGGTGCCTTTCTCCGGGCTGATGTTCTCCGGCGCGGCGATAATAAGCTGCATCTGCAAACGCTCGCACAGTTCAAACAGGGTCGCGATAGAGCGTGCATCCAGTCGTGCGGCCTCATCAAGGAACAGCAGACGACACGGGGAAATATCTTTCCCACGCAGTCTACGTCCTTCATCCTCCCAGCTTTGTACCACCATCACCAGAATCGACATCCCGGTACCGATCGCTTCACCCGTTGACAGCGCACCGGACTCAGCACGCAGCCAGCCGTCTGAACCACGGTTAACTTCAACTTCCATTTCCAGATAGTTGCGGTAGTCCAGTAGCTCTTCACCAATGGTTTGCGGCGTGCGCTGCCCCATGTCAATCTGCGGATTCAGACGCTGATACAGCTTCGCCAGCGCTTCCGAGAAGGTCAGGCGGTTACTGTTAAACAGATCCTGGTGCTGCTCGTGCTGCTCGGACAGGACATCCAGCAACGTGGCGTGGGTTTCACGCACGTTAACGTTCAGACGAACGCTGTTAACCTGACCAAAGGAGACGTTTTGCAGACCCTGGTTCAGCATACGAATACGGTTTTGCTCGCGCTGGATAGTCTTACGGATGATGTTCGCCACGCTGCGGGAGCTGATCGCCAGCTTCTGTTCACGCGAGGTTAACTCTTCCGTCAGGCGGCTAAGCTCAATTTCCATTTGCTCGATGGCTTCCACCGGATCGTCGGTGCGGATAATATCCTGACGAATACGTTCGCGCAGATGCTGGTAGACCGCCACGAAGAACTGGATTTTGCGTTCCGGACGCTTCGGATCTTCGGACATGCGCAGTACGTCACGCAGATGTTCGTTATCCGCCACCGCCAGACGTAGCGCACCCAACGCCTTATCCGACATTGAACGTAATTCATCCCCGGAAAGATAAGCCAGCTCGCGACGGTGCAGACGACGTTCAACGCCATTGTCTTTCACCATGCGCATCACGGCGCACCATCCGGCTTTCGCCATGACCACCTGCTCACGCATTTCAAAATAATCACGTTCCAGCTTACGCAGCCTGCGGGTCAGGTTATCCATTTCCGCTTCGCAGAAGGTCAGTGCTTTTTCCAGCTGGTTACGGCGCGCACGGTTGTTGCTGAGCTGCGCGTGCAGCTCATCACGACGGATACGCGCTCGTTCTTCCGCTCCGCTGTCGGCGCGAACGCCAATATCCTGCAGCTCGCGCTGTAAATCGTTGAGCAGCTCTTTTTTGGTGTCATACGAGCTTTTCAGCGACGCCATTACCTGGCTGTACTGACTTAGCTGTGCAGCATGACTGCGCAAGGCTTCACGAGCACGGGTACGTTCAGCTTCTGCGTGCTCCAGACGTTCACGCAGCTTCTCGTTCAGATCGCTGTTACCGCTGAGCATATCTGCCGAGTCGGAATAGCTAAAGTGCGCGCGGCGCTGGACGACTTCAGTCAGCGCAAACGCCTGCTGACGCGCGTCACGCTGCATTTGCTGCGAGTATGCGTAGTCTTCTTTTAACTGTTCAAACTGCTCGGGGTCATTTTGCAGAACCGAAACCATCGGCTCCAGTTTGGCAAGCTGATTACCATGCTGCTGAACAAAACGCGCGGCCTCCTGGGCTTCATCCAGACGTTCGCGGATTTCGTCTACGCGGTCAGCTAAGGTGTCATCGGCCAGTAGATTCAAACGCGGCAACAGGCGGTTAAGGGCTGAGACGCCCTCTTTCGCCTGTTCAAACTGCATGCGTTGCTGCTGGTTATCATTTTCATGATTGGTCAGCGCACGCTCCAGCTCAACACGGCGGCTGTTCAGTTGGCGAATTTCCGCCTCGGGATCGGATTCAAACGCCACCGATAGATGGCTGCCGATGAAGCGGCTAAACGCCTGGTGCAGACGTTGCGTTTTCTGGACGTCAAAAGAGAGCGTGGCGAAGCGTTCGGACAGCCCTTCACGTTCGGCATGCAGGGTTTCTATGCGACTTTCCCGCGCGGCGCGACCAAAAATCGGTACCGTCGGGAAGCGAGAATAACGCCACTGACGCTCGGCGGTTTTCACCACCACCGCGCCTTCCAGTTCATCCACGCTGAAGACGCTGTCATCAAACGACTGCGGGTCCCCTTCGATGAAATAGAGATCTTCCGGGCAATCCGTCAGTCCAGACAGCTGTTCGGTGACAAGCGACAGGTCCGGGACCACGATGGCATGGCGCGACGGGCCATACAGCGCGGAGAAGTACGGGGCATCTTCAAGGCTGACGTCATCGTAGATTTCTGACAGCAGCACGCCACCAAAACGTTCGGCCAGTGCGTTGAGGCGCTGATCTTCTGCGCCCCCCGGCTGACTTAAGCGTTCTATCTCTTCATCTACCGCGTTTTTACGTGCGCCGACTTCATCACGCTCAACAATGGCTTCGCGTTCGCGCTCCAGCAGTTGTTGCAGATATTCGGTGACCTCCTGGCTGGAGGTAAACTCTTCACCGCACTGCTCGCTGAGCTGGTTGAGGCTATTTTGCGCCGCCAGCCAGACAGGGGCTCGTTGCATTAAATGCTGAATACGGGATTGCAGTTGTTCCTGCTCCTGACGCAGGGTCATACGCTGTTCGCTGGCAGACGACACGCTATCAGACAAGGACGCGATGCGGGCTTCCAGCTCCTGGTGCAGGGCTTCCAGCTCGTCGATGTCGAAGTGTTTACCCTGACGCTTACAGAATTCAGCCAGCAAACGCTCGGCCTCCTGCTGTTCGCGCAGACGCTGTTCCAGCTCGCTCAGCCGCATGCGCAGCGGCTGAACCTGCTCCGCCAGATGCCGTTGCTCAACGCCTTCACGCAGCAGCTCACGCGCCACGCTCCAGGCTTCGCCGCGCGCCAGCGGGCCGTTTATCGCCGCCACCAGCTGATAGGCTTGTTCGAACTGGCTGTGCGCGGTTTGCGCCACGCTCATTTTTTGTTCGAGCGTCAGTAGTTTTTCCGTGGCTTCCTGCTCTTTCGCCTGGAAGGTTTCCAGCCACTCCGCTGCGGAGTCTGGCGTCAGATCCGGTAAATGACAGATCTCTTTGGCCCGGCTCAGTGCCTGAATCGCCTGAGTATACTGAATCGCACGCGTTTGCTGGACGTCCAGCGCCTGCTGATAATCGGCAAGCTGGTTTTTCAGCTCATCCACTTCCAGCTCGGCGGCTTCCGCCCGCGCTTCGTTGTCTTCCTGGCGATCGGCGGCTTCCGCCACCACTTCATTTTGTTCTTCGAGACGGATCTGTAACTCTTCGAGATCCGCTTCATAACGTTCAATTTTTTCCTGCTGACGCAGCGCGGTTTGCACCAGATTCAGGTGATCGCTGGCCGCCTGATAATCGGCTTCAAGGTCGCCTTCGGCGCCATTATGCTCGCCCAGCTCACGCGCCATATCCACGTGCTTATACTGCTCTGCCGCCAGTTGTTTACGTGACGTGTGCAGCTCACGACGATATTCCAGCGCTTTATCCAGGTGAATACGACGTTCGTTGGCATGGCGCATATAGTCCGCCGCCACGTAGTTGGTCGCTTCGCTGATCAGGTGCTTAAACAGGTCGCGGTCAGACTGGGTCACGCGTATGGCTTCCAGCGTCATGCGGTTTTCACGCAGCGCGGCTTCCATATCCTGGAACGCTTTACGCACCCCGCCGTTTTCCGGCAGCAGGTAGTCACGAAGCGAACGGGTGATGGCGCTGGAAATCCCGCCATAAAGCGAGGCTTCAATCAGACGATAGAATTTGCTTCGATCGGAAGCGGAGCGCAGACGACGAGCGATGATGCCCAAATCGAACATCAGCGAGTGATAATCCGTTATCGAGTTGAATTGCTTAAACTGGACGCCTTCCATCTCCTCAAGCTTATCTTTCAGCTCTGCAAGAGACAGGACGCGCGCTTGACGCTCGTTCAACGTTTCTGTGACCAGTTCGGTTGGCTGTACCGACATCGGCAGCCCCTGAATGGCGAACGGTTTGATATCCACTTTACGATCGCGCCCGGCGACCTGTTGCAAGCGCACGCCAACCACTACGCGTTGATGACGCGAATTCAGGACGTCGAGCATCGAGTAACAGACACCCGCTTTGAGCTTACCGTGCAGGCCTTTATCACGCGATCCGCTAGTCGCACCGGCTTCGGTGGTATTACGGAAATGCAGTAAGGTTAAGTCCGGAATCAGTGCCGTAACAAATGCCGCCATAGTGGTGGATTTACCGGCACCGTTTCCGCCGGACAACGTGGTAACCAGTTCATCCAGGTCAAACGTGCGGGCAAAAAAACCATTCCAGTTGATCAGCGTTAGTGAGCGAAATTTACCGCGTTCAATCATTATTCTTCCTCTCCACTGTCCGGCTGATTCTCTTCTGGCTCATCGTTGAGTTGCAGATTATTCTCGACCGACATCGCCTCACCATCACGAATTAAACGACGCTGCGCTTCGCGCGGATCGTCACCGCTGCGCACATCCGCGCCAAAGCGGAACACCGATTCCGTAATGCGGAATTTGCTACTGTCATGGCCCATAAACCACACCATGCCTAAGCGGCGCAGGCGGTTTAATGAAGAACGTACTTTTTCCTGCAGCTTCTGACGGTCAACGTCCGAGCCGGTGGAGCGGTTATTCACCAGCCTGAGCAATTTAGCTTCGTCCGCCAACGTCAGCAGTTCGTCGTACAGTTCTTGCTGGGTAAAAATCCCTTCATTGGCCAGACGTTCCGGGCTGAGATAGAGATAGCAAAGAATTTTACCAACCATCATGTCCAGTTCAGACAATACTGAGCGCGGAATAAGCGTGGTCGAGCGCGGACGAAGGTAGAAAAAACCCTCCGGGGCGCGAATGAGCTCCACGTTATAGCGGCTGTAAAATTCTTCAAAATATTCCTGAAAGTCCATCAGGAAGGCATGATTGTCCAGCTCATCCAGCCCGATATGTCGACCCGAACGTAATGCGCTGTCCAGCGCCGGAAATAACGGATTCGCCAGCGCCTGCGCCAGCTTAACCGGCATCACTTTTTCAATATTTGTCAATGACATGCGCCTGTACCTTGGCTCCGTAATCATTAATCGGCTGCCATTTGGCTGGCAGTCCGGTGAAATCTGCTTGCGCTACGCCAAGGCGTACCGCCTGATCGATAACAATACGCGCAACGTCGAAGTGACGCGCGCGCGGATATTGCGCCAGATACTCGCGCACTACCAAACCGAGATCCAGTGGCGTTTGTCTGGATTTATAGATAGCCAACTGTTCTTCGATGATCGCTGCCAGCTGTTCACGGATCTCGTTAAATTCTTCATACTCAAGGTCCGGCGGCAGTTCCCCAGTGACCTCTTCATCACGCAACACCATCTCTTCGTCACGCATGTCCAGCAGACGATCGGCATTGGCATAGGTCAACGCCCACGGATCGTCAAAGTAAGTCTGGACAGACTGGCGCAAACGCTGAGCAAAGACGCGGTTTTTATCCATATCAATCGCGGTACGGATGAATTTATGCACGTGGCGATCGTAGCCGATCCACAGATCGATGGATTGCTGACCCCAGCTTATAATACGGTCAAGCTTGCTCTGTAAGTCGAACACCAGACGGTCAACGAAATGCAGATCGTCATGGGTCATGGTGGAGTCCTGAATACGCAGCAGGTTAGCCTGTAGCTTATCCCCCGCTGCTTCCAGCGTGTCCTGCAGTTCACGCAGCGTGCCGGAGGTTTCAGACAGCAGCATTTCGCAGCTGGAAATCGCCGCCCGCCAGTCTTTATTCAGCAATTGGGCAATGTCGTCTTTCACCTGCTGCTGCTGCTCATCCATAATGCGCTGCGTCAGGTCGATGCTGTCGAAGATTTCCGCCACCGAATATTTCAGCGGTGCGTACACATTGCGGTGCCAGTGGAACTCATCGCCGCCTTCTTCGGCCGCATCTGCCGCGCGCTTCAGTTCCCCAGCCACAATTGAGAGCTGCATGGAAAGGCGCAGCGTCGAGAACTCACGCTGGCGGATGTAATAATCGGTGATGCCAATCCCCAATGGCGTCAGACGATAAATGGCGTTTCCTTCCGCCTGCTCGCTGGTAAAGCGGTTCAGCAGACGTTGACGCACCATATCGTTGATCGCGTTGTTGGCGCGCACGCCGATGGTTTCGCTGGTTTGCTCAAACGCATCACTGACATGGCGGAATGCATCCACCAGTTCGCCTTCACTCATCTCACCGTCAAGCCGCTCACCGTTCAACGTAGCCACAGCCAGCAGAAAAGAAAGTCTGTCTACCGGCAGAGAGATGGAAAAGTCATTTTTTCTGGCCCAGGCAACCAGTTCGGGGACTGTCTGGGAAAATTCACTCATAGGTTATCCTTGCATCTGCGGTTTGCGCGCGGTGACATGAATATAACGCCCAAGGCTGATAAACGGCTCCTGGCGACAATAGCGCGTTTCTATTTCTGTTAAAGCGTCAAAACAGTCATGCTGTTTTTGTTTATCACGCAGATAATCATGAAACACCCTCACGCCCGTTTTACCGGTTATCTCCCAGCCGATCTCCTCCAGCCAGCCATAGACTTGCTGAGGGTCGCGCGGGAAATCGGGAGACAACGTGCGCCGTTTCTTTTTATACATTCCCTGCTGTACATAGCCAAAATTACCGACCAACACATTACGCATCAACAGACCGTTTGCATTGTAGAACATCAGCGATAAAGCACCGCCCGGGCGTAACATCGACCACAGTGTTTTTAAGACCTCTTGCGGGTCAGCCACCCATTCCAGCACAGCATGAAACAATATCAGATCAACCTGAGAATCCAAATGCTGCGGAATGTCCTGAGCGGCACAATGTATAAAATGCATGTTGTCGCTCACACCTTGCTCTTCTGCCGCTCGTTGCGCTCGCGCCACCATTTCAGCAGAAAGATCGCACAAGGTGACGTGATGGCCCCGCTGCGCCATCAGAATGGCTGTCTGCCCTTCTCCGCCACCCGCATCAAGCACACGCAACGTTTGGCCCGCGTAGTCGGCAAGCAGCGTGTCCAGATCCTGCCAGAGGATCGTCTGACGAAGCTGACCTTTGGTGGTACCGTAAATGTTACGGGAAAACTTCTCGGCAATATCATCAAAATTGCGATCCCGCATCGCGCACTCCACATGCTGGCTTAAGGGTGACTAAGTAAAACCGCTATTTTGTCACACCCACGCCGAGAATGAACCTTTCTGGTGTAATATCCCTGCTGATCTTCTGCTGTATGGTTAAAAAAGGAACCAAAAAGGATGCTTTTTACGCTGAAGAAAGTGATTGGCGGTATGATGCTGCCGCTTCCGTTGATGCTGCTGGTGATGGGGATAGGGCTGGCGCTAGTGTGGTTTAGTCGCTTTCAGAAAACAGGGAAAGTGTGTATTAGCCTTAGCTGGCTGGCACTTTTGCTGCTCAGCTTGCAGCCCGTCGCCGATAGTCTGCTAAAACCGATTGAGGATACCTATCCCACCTGGCAGGATACGCAGAAAGTCGAGTTTGTTGTGGTACTGGGCGGAGGTTATACTTGGAACCCGCAATGGGCGCCGAGTTCAAATCTTATCAATAATAGCCTTCCGCGCCTCAATGAAGGTCTGCGCCTGTGGCGAGCCAATCCGGGATCGAAACTTATCTTTACTGGTGCTGCAGCTAAGACCAATCCCGTCAGCACTGCTGAAGTTGGTGCCCGAGTGGCGCAATCACTGGGGGTTCCCCGCAGTGAGATAATTACCCTGGATGAACCTAAAGATACCGAAGAAGAAGCCGCCGCAGTGAAAAAAACAATCGGTGACGCGCCATTCCTGCTGGTGACCTCCGCATCACATTTACCGCGCGCGATGATCTTCTTCCAGCAGGCCGGACTGCATCCGCTACCAGCACCCGCTAATCAACTGGCGATAGACTCTCCGCTGAACCCGTGGGAGCGCGCCATTCCGTCCCCCGTCTGGCTGATGCACAGCGATCGCGTCGGCTACGAAACGCTGGGAAGGATCTGGCAGTGGTTGAAGGGCTCATCAGGCGAGCCAGGGCAACAGTGATTTGGTTGCCAGATCAAAGTTAGACCGACTGAAACGCCCGGTATTGACCAACTGGGCGACTTCATCCCACAACACATACAGCCAGCGTCGCCAGATGAACGACTCCGCCACGGGCGCGCGTTGCAGATATTGCCACAACAGGCTTTCCGCCAGCGCATTATCCATCAGCCGGAACAGCTCAAACTCTCTTGGCGCCCAGAGCATTAATCCCGGCCCGACCATTGCCAGGAGCTGATCGCTACGAGCATCTTTGAGCATACTGCGCAAACTGAAATTGCCGTGGATCAGAACGCAGTTATCGTTAAAACCTTCGAACAGGCTGGGCAGGCACTCTCGGGTACGAAACAAAATCCGTTTGTCCTGCATCGTTAACCCGGTATTGCTGAACTGGTTGAGGGTGCTCCACAACACCTCCACACGTTGACGATACCAGGATGGCCAGAAATTTTCCTGGGTATTATCCACCTCACCAACACATCCGCGACTGTCCTGGCGATGCCATGACAGCATACCTTCTACAATCTGATCTTTTAAATGTTCCCAACGCTCGGGCGTTCTGGCAGGTGCTTCCACCGGCACGCCGCGCAAGCGCTCAAGTAGCAGCACGTCCGGGCCAGGATGTTCCTCGTGCGTCAGGACACCATAAATGACCGGCATACGTACCGTACCACTGCGCGCCAGCATGGACGTTTTCCATGCCAGCTGCTGTGCCATACCCGGCGTAGTGAAACTTCTCGCCATCAGCGGCATCGGGTTTCCCTGGCTGTCATACAATGCCCACAGCGCTGTATCCGCTTTTTCATTCACGCATTCTATACGACTGAGTTTTTCACCCAGTAAATGACTGAGTTCGGCACGCAACTGTTCCATTTCAGATGGCCCTCATAAATGCGACTGCTTTCATAATGAGCGTCGTGCAGACGGATGTCACCCGGATGAGATCAATTGATGAACAGAAAAGTGGAAGAAAAGAATCAAGATACGACACTCCTCCCACTAATACTCGTCAGATATCAATCTGTAGTGAGGGGAGTGTGATTAGAAAAACTAACGCATTTCGGCGCGAACGCGCTCGAGATCTTCGGCGGTATCAACACCTGTGCCGGGTACTTCTTTTGCCACAGCAACGTGAATTTTTTCGCCGTACCACAGCACGCGGAGCTGCTCCAGCATTTCAATATGCTCAAGCGGGCTCGGCTGCCAATTAACATAGCGACGGATAAAACCGGCGCGATAGCCATAAATCCCCAGGTGACGCAGGAAAGTATCACCGACGGTTTCAAGACTTTTGGCAAAACGATCGCGATCCCAGGGAATAGTTGCCCGTGAGAAATAGAGCGCATAACCTTCCGAATCCAGTACCACTTTTACCGCATTAGGATTAAAGGCTTCTTCCGTGGTGTGGATCGGCGCGGCAAGCGTTGCCATACCGACCTGCCGCTGCGCCAGGTTCTCTGCTACCTGCCGAATAATGACCGCCGGGATCATCGGCTCATCACCCTGCACGTTCACAATAACGGTATCGTCGCTAAAACCACATTTCTCGACGACTTCCGCCAGGCGCTCCGTTCCGGACTGGTGATCGGCGCGCGTCATGCACACTTCCCCACCCACCGCTTCGACTGCGCGAGCAACATCTTCATGATCGGTAGCAACAATAATGCGATCGGCACCGGACTCGCGCGCACGCTCCAGAACATGCACGATCATCGGTTTGCCGTTGATATCCAGCAGTGGCTTACCGGGCAGACGCGTAGACGCATAGCGCGCGGGAATAATGACCACAAAACTCATGATTTACTCTCATCCGCCGTCAGGGCGCGAGCTTCCGTTTCCAGCAACACGGGAATACCGTCTCGCAGTGGGAACGCCAGGTTATCCGGCTTACAAATAAGTTCCTGTTTTTCCTGGTTGTACCAGAGTTTTCCATTGCATACCGGGCAGGCAATAATTTCAAGCAGACGATGATCCATAGTTCCTCCAGATGGACCGGATTGTGAATCCGTAAATATTAACATATTCGTTTAGCGGGCTGGGGCTATTTCCCAGCCATCACGGCAGTCGACAAATAAACTGTCAGGATAGCGTCCCAGCGTAACGCGTGTCGCCTGTTGCCAGCGCGCAAAATCATCGATGGCCTGGAACACGCCCCTTTGCAGGGTAATTCCCGGTTTGACGCCATCCTGCAACCATAGTGAGATAATCTCCAGCACGCCCGTTTTACGGTGCATTTTAGCATCCATACGGCCCACCAGTTGCCCACGATGCAGCAAAGGCAAAACAAAATAGCCGTACTGCCGTTTCGGCGCTGGCGTATAGCACTCCAGCCGATAGTTAAAATCAAACAACTGCTCCGCGCGTTTACGATCCCAGACCACCGGGTCAAAGGGAGATAACACAGCACTGTGGGTGGCGGTTAATCTGCCCGCCTTTGCCTGTTCAAGCAATGGTAGAAGATCGCTATGGAGCCACATAGGTCCCAACCTTTCGACATCGACAGGGATGATTTTCCGTTGCTCTGCGCGCACATCACGCCAGTTTTTGAGTTCTGGACGCTTCAATCGATAGTAGTCCGCCAGCCACGGTTCGCGGAAAATACCGAGGCTGCGCGCACTGTTGTCCAGCATGGCCGTTTCCGCTTGCGTCTGCGAAAGCAAGTCTCGTTCATCATCCCAGTGCGGCATAACCCGATGCGTTACATCATAGACCCGCTGGAAATTACGCCGCTCCACCACCATCACCCTACCGGCGGTGAACAGTCCTTCAAGATGACGTTTCTGCGGCTTCCATTCCCACCACCCGCTGGTTCCCTTGCGCGGATGCTCAAAATCGGCTGAACGCACCGGTCCATTTTGCTGAATGTGATGAAGCAATTGTTCAATCTCATGGACATGCTCTTGCATCCAGGCGGCTTTGTACTTCCAGCCCATATTCTCTGGGGCAAGCATACGATGGCGAATCAGCATAAAGTCGCTACGCGGTAAGAAGCACGCCTCATGCGCCCAATATTCCATCAACTCGCCACGTAGTAGCGAGTCATCCAGCCACTGCGGGGAATAGTCGCCCAGGCGACTGAACAGCACCAGATAAGGGCTACGCGCGACAATATTAATGGTGTCTATTTGCAGTAAAGACATGCGCGTAATGATCGCGAGAATATCTGCCGGGGTCGCCCGACGACGTGTTTTTTTCAGCAGGCCCTGTGCTGCCAGGTGAAGATGACGAGCATCCGTCAGAGAAAGGTGCGGCAACGACATGGATAACCTCATCAATCAGTCGCTGCCGCAGCGTGAAACCGTTAACGAGCCAGCGAGGTTAATCTATCAAGTAATACGTCAGGCTGGTCACCCGACAGACGCGCACCAACAGGGAGGTACCACCAGTTATCCTCGGCAAAGGCGCGACATTTCACCGCGTCTTTTTCCGTCATCACCAGCGTTTGTCCAGCAACTAATAATGCACTGACGTCACTGTAGGTCAGAGACTGATGGTCTGCCAATGGGACACATTTCTGTGGGTTAGCCCCGCATGCCGCCAGGGTGGCAAAGAAACGCGGGGGATGGCCAATCCCAGCCATAGCAACAATATTGGGTAACAGCGCAACGTCGCAGCGCTCGCCGGTGCGTAAATTAACGGCCAGCCCCGGCTCAAGGCGCATCGGAATTTCTCCCGCCTGCGGAATACCACCGTTGACGATAGCCGCATCCACCGATTTAAGCCGACCCGCTCGCTCCCGCATAGGCCCCGCGGGAAGCCACCAGCCGTTGCCAAACCGACGTTCACCGTCAATCACCACGATTTCAACATCGCGCGCCAGGGCATAATGCTGCAGACCATCGTCCGTGACGATAATCTGCACGTCATGATGAGCAAGAATGGCTTTTACCGCATCGGCTCTTACCGGAGAAACAGCAACCGGCACGCCGGTACGCTGGAAGATCAGTACCGGTTCATCGCCCGCTTCTGCCGTCGTGGTGTCCGCCGTCAGCAACAGCGGGTACGCCTGCGCTTTTCCGCCATAGCCGCGAGAAACTACGCCCACACGAATGCCGCGTTGCTGCAGGTGTTCAACCAACCAAATAACGACTGGCGTTTTACCATTGCCGCCAGCTGTAAGGTTTCCAACTACCACAACCGGCACCGGTGCGCGCCATGCACGTTTAAGCCCAAGCGTATAGCATAAGCGGATCGCCCCGCTCACCAGACCATATAGCCAGGAGAGCGGAAGTAACAACCGCCACAGCGGCGATTCACCGGACCAGATACGCGCGATCATTGACCAAATTGCATTTTGTGTAATTGCGCATACACACCGCGCTGTTCAAGCAGTTCGCTATGGGTGCCGCGTTCAACAATCAGCCCGTCTTCCACAACGACAATCTCATCCGCCTGTTCGATGGTCGAAAGACGGTGCGCAATGACCAGCGAGGTGCGGTTCTTCTGCAGTTCATCAAGAGCCGCCTGGATAGCGCGTTCGGATTCGGTATCCAGCGCCGACGTCGCTTCATCCAGGATCAGGATCGGGCTGTCGCGTAGCAAGGCACGGGCGATAGCAATACGCTGGCGCTGACCGCCGGAAAGCAGCACGCCGTTCTCGCCGATGACCGTATCCAGACCATCATCCATCTTGTTGATGAAGTCCATGGCGTAGGCCATACGCGCCGCTTCTTCAATCTGTTCGCGGCTGTAGATATCCGTACGTGCGTAAGCGATGTTATTGGCAACCGTGTCGTTAAACAGGTGCACGTTCTGCGAGACCAGCGCAACCTGATCGCGCAAGGACGCCAGGGTATATTCACGCAGATCGTGTCCATCCATCAGAATTTGCCCTTCATCAATGTCATAGAAGCGCGTAATCAGACTGGCGATGGTGGATTTACCTGAACCTGAACGCCCAACCAGCGCAACGGTTTTTCCTGCCGGAATATGCAGGTTGATGTTACGCAGTGCAGGCACTTCACGACCCGGATAGGTAAAGGTGACGTTACGGAACTCTAAATCGCCGGTCGCACGTTCGATAACGCGTTTACCTTCGTCTTTTTCCTGTTCGCTATCCAGAATAGTGAACAAGGTCTGGCACGCCGCCATACCACGTTGGAACTGGGCGTTGACGTTAGTCAGAGACTTCAGCGGACGCATCAGGGCGATCATTGAGGAGAAGACCACCGTGATGGTCCCTGCCGTCAGGTTTTCCATGACGCTGGGGAAACTGGCTGCATACAATACGAAAGCCAGCGCCAGCGACGCAATCAACTGAATGATTGGATCGGAGATAGAAGACGCGGAAACCATCTTCATGCCCTGTAAACGCATCTTGTTACTGACTTTATCAAAACGTTTGGTTTCGACTTCCTGACCACCAAAAATCAAGACTTCTTTGTGGCCTTTCAGCATCTGCTCCGCACTGGTCGTCACTTGCCCCATAGTGTTTTGCATATTCTTACTGATGCTACGGAAACGCTTGGAAACCACGCGGATCGCAATCGACACAATGGGTGCCAGCACGATCAGAATTAATGACAGCTGCCAGCTGTAATAAAACATCATGATAAACAGGCCAATAATCGAGGCCCCTTCACGCACTACGGTGATCAGTGCGCCAGAAGACGATGACGCAACTTGCTCTGAATCATAGGTAATACGAGACAGTAACGTACCGGTTGATTGTTTATCAAAAAAAGCGACGGGCATGCCCATCATATGACCAAACAGGCGGCGGCGTATGGTCATTACCACTTTGCCTGACACCCAGGAAATACAGTAGCTGGAGACGTAGCTGGTTAAGCCACGTACTACCATCAGTCCAATGACCACCAGTGGCATCCACATCAGCACCGAGCGATCGGCTTTACCAAAACCATCATCCAGTAATGGTTTAAGGAGCGATAGCATGAAGGTATCGCTGGCCGCGTTCAGGACTAACGCTATACCCGCCACGATCAGACCCGATTTAAAAGGCGCTATGGTCGGCCATAGTCGGCGAAACGTCTGCCACGTAGAGAGATCTTTATCGTTATGCATTCAAAAAACCAGCATTTGTTAGAATAGCCGTATATTCTACCTGTTATCCTCCGGCACGCCAAACCACTGATGATACCAACGAGGTAAAATCTGATCCCGCAAACTGCGTATCCGCCAATTTCTCGGGAAAAAGTCCAGCGTAACCTGCCCCTGATGAGGCGTGTCCAGCCATTGGTAACTCTGCTGCTGATAGCGTTGCTTCACTTTCCAGGAAGGCAGACGCCAGGCGTTATAGCGTGAAGCTGAGGCTAACGCCACCTGCCCACCAACCCGCTGAACAAACGCTAATGACGATGAAGTATTGCTGCCATGATGCGGTACCTGAATAAAAGTGGACTGCAGATGCTGCCAGTAATGACTTAGCATATTTTGTTCTGCAGGAGATTCAATATCACCGGTCAGCAGAAAACTGCGCTTGCCGTCGTCAACTCTCACCACACAGGAATGGTTATTCCCCCGATCGTTAGTCCCACGGAGCGGCCAGTGAGCGCTGAACGTTAATCCCTGCCATTGCCAGCTCTCGCCGCGAAAACAGGGTAAATGGCCTTTCCATCCTAGCGGGCTTCTCACCCACATTGCTGGCCAGGTTTTCAGTAACGAGTCCATTCCCCCCCGATGGTCCAGATGTTCATGGCTCAACACGATCCCTTCAGGTGTCAGGTTGTGCCAGCGTAACCAGGGGATGATCAACTGCTGTGCGCTATCACCCCCAGGCCATGCCAGCCCGGTATCGTAGAGGATTGCTTTACCATTACGGGCGATGACCATTGCCAGTCCTTGCCCAACATCCAGCATATACACCTGCCACACTTGCGTTCGCGCAGGTCGCCAGAATGGCAAGCTCAACAAAAGCACTGCCGAAATGCAGACCACCGGTAAGGTACGCCATGCATTCAGTCGCCATGCAACGAGCATCGCCCAAGGCGATAACGAAAGCCATTGCCAGCGTTGGTCAATGTTGATCCAACCTTCTGGCAGACTATTGAGCGCCCAGAATAAGAGTGCCAGCGAACGATCGGCCAGATACCAGCACCCGGTCTCGACAACCAGCGGCCCGGTTAAGTGCACAATCATACCCGCGAGTATCAGCGGGACAGAAACAAACGTGACCAACGGTACGGCAAACAAATTGGCCAGAAATGAGGTCAGGCTGATACCGTGAAACAGGGCGATTTGCACTGGCAGAAGCAGGAGCGTGATACCTAACTGGAGATGCGCCAGCTCGAGAACTACGCGTCCCACACGGGAGAGTGACCATTCGGGCAGTGGAAACCATTGATACCAGAATATCAGTGCCGCAACGGCAAACGCGGACAACCACAGGCTTTGTGAGAGAACAGCAACGGGATCAACCATCACAATTGCAGCCAGACAGCATGTCCAGACAGCCCACCCACTCCACTGCCGCCCGCTCAGTTTAAGCGCACCCCAGACAATCAGTGCAACCACGGTGCGTAATGCGGGAGGCTGTAGCCCTGTTAACCATGCATAAAACGTCGCACAGGCGATTCCGCCCACCAGCGGAACCTGCCAGGCGATCCAGCGGGTTGGCATAAAAAATTGCCCACCGCGAATTAGCCCGGCGGCTAAAAGCGCGGCAAAGGCAATATGTAGCCCGGAAATAGCCATCAAATGCGCCGTTCCGGTGTCGCGCATAATGGTTTTCACCTCTTGCGAAACAGAGAGTCGCTCCCCCATTCCCAGGCCCAGTATCACCTGCTGCCAGGGATAAGCGGATAACGTTGTATTCAACGAAGAGAGATAACGGGCACGCAGGCTACACTGTGGCGAAATGACACTTGCCTGCAGGAAGCGTCCCGTCAGCGGTTGATGCTGTGCTAACGCATAGCGCTGGCTATCAAATCCCCCTTCATTTAATTGGCCGTGTACCGCGCGAACCTTAAGCGTCATCGCCCATTTCTGACCCGCACAAACCTCACCTGGTAAGTATTGTCCATACAGTACGATCCCCTGCGCCGGAAATATTCGTCTCCCCTGCAGGTGGGTAATTTGTCCATAGTGCGTGGTCATATGGTCAGTGCCGGTTATTTGTACTATGGCCTGCTGAGTGTTAGCGGGGAGCGTATTGCCCGCCCAAGTAGCGTCTTTCGCCGCCAGTATTCCCCAGAGAAAGAACAACAGCGTTAACCCGGCATAATGCAGATACTTGTGCGGAATAAGACAGAGCACACACGCCAGGCAAAACAGGCCGCTGACGTACAGCATTTCGGGCAGTGAGGGTAATACCGTAAGCGGGAGAATACCGCACAATGCACACGAACTGACCGTTGTTATTTTCACAAAACACCTCCCTGTTACAGGAAGTGTGCAGGACAACGCAGCGGTTGTCTGGCAGCAATTTTTCGTTTTCCGGCGTGTGTTCTGCTGTTATTACGCGAAGGATGTAATGTGCAATTTAACTGAGAGGCGGGTTCCAATATGGGCAAGCAGAAATGAAAAAAGCACCCCTACAGGTGCTTTTCTCGACGTTAAGTTTTGTGAAAAACTTAGCCGTAAATATTGGCGCGATCGCGCAGCTCTTTACCCGGTTTAAAGTGCGGAACATATTTTCCTTCCAGATCCACTTTATCGCCAGTCTTCGGATTACGTCCGGTACGTGGTGCGCGGTAATGCAGAGAAAAACTACCGAAACCGCGGATTTCAATACGCTCGCCCTGCGCCAGAGTCGAGGCCATATGTTCCAGCATCTCTTTTACCGCGTCTTCAACCGCTTTCGCGGGAATGTGAGGCTGCTGGGTTGCAAGTCTTTCGATCAATTCTGACTTGGTCATGATTCCTCCGGTTCCTTAAAGGCAAAATTAGCTGCTGCATTGATTAAGGGCGGCCGTAGCCGCCCTTTGTCATTGATTACAGGACGAATCCTGTAATCTGTCAAGCTACTCGTTACCCTTTGTGCTGTTAATAGCACAAAGGATTTGAAGCACTCGATATTACTCGCCTTTAGCTGCTTTGAAAGCTTCAGCCATTGCGTTGTTAGAGAAGTTTGCATCTTCCTGTTTGTTAACAGTTGCGATTGCATCTTTCTCATCAGCTTCGTCTTTAGCACGAACAGACAGGCTGATTGCACGGTTCTTACGATCAACGCCGGTGAATTTAGCTTCAACGTCGTCGCCTACGCTCAGAACCAGAGTTGCATCTTCAACGCGGTCACGTGAAGCTTCAGAAGCGCGCAGGTAACCTTCAACACCGTCAGCCAGTTCTACGGTTGCGCCTTTAGCGTCAACTGCAGTCACTTTACCGTTTACGATTGCGCCTTTCTTGTTCAGTGCAACCCAGTTGTTGAACGGATCTTCTGCGAGCTGTTTAACGCCCAGAGAGATACGCTCACGTTCTGCGTCAACCTGCAGAACAACTGCTGCGATTTCGTCGCCTTTTTTGTATTCACGAACTGCTTCTTCGCCTGCAACGTTCCAGGAGATGTCAGACAGGTGAACCAGGCCGTCGATGCCGCCGTCCAGGCCGATGAAGATACCGAAGTCAGTGATAGACTTGATTTTACCTTCAACACGGTCACCCTTGTTGTGGGTTTCCGCGAACTGCTGCCATGGGTTGTTTTTGCACTGCTTCAGACCCAGGGAGATACGACGACGTTCTTCGTCGATATCCAGAACCATAACTTCCACTACGTCGCCAACGTTAACAACTTTGGACGGGTGGATGTTTTTGTTGGTCCAATCCATTTCGGAAACGTGAACCAGGCCTTCAACGCCTTCTTCGATTTCAACGAAGCAGCCGTAGTCGGTCAGGTTGGTCACGCGACCAGTCAGTTTGGTACCTTCCGGATAACGCTTAGCGATAGCTACCCATGGATCTTCGCCCAGCTGTTTCAGGCCCAGAGATACACGAGTACGCTCGCGGTCGAACTTCAGCACTTTAACAGTGATTTCGTCGCCAACGTTTACGATTTCGCTTGGATGCTTAACGCGTTTCCATGCCATGTCGGTGATGTGCAGCAGGCCGTCAACGCCACCCAGATCAACGAATGCACCGTAGTCAGTGAGGTTCTTAACGATACCTTTAACTTCCATGCCTTCCTGCAGGTTTTCCAGCAGCTGATCGCGTTCTGCGCTGTTTTCGGATTCGATAACGGCACGACGGGAAACAACGACGTTGTTACGTTTCTGATCCAGCTTGATTACTTTGAATTCAAGCTCTTTGCCTTCCAGGTGCAGCGTGTCGCGGACCGGACGAACGTCTACCAGGGAACCCGGCAGGAACGCGCGAATACCATTCAGCTCAACAGTGAAGCCACCCTTGACTTTGCCATTGATAACACCAGTAACGGTCGCAGCTTCTTCGTAAGCTTTTTCCAGCGTGATCCAAGCTTCGTGACGTTTAGCTTTTTCACGGGACAGCAGAGTTTCACCGAAGCCGTCTTCTACTGCATCCAGAGCAACGTCAACTTCGTCACCAACCTGGATTTCCAGCTCGCCCTGGGCGTTTTTGAACTGCTCTGCCGGAATGGCAGACTCAGATTTCAGACCGGCGTCAACCAGTACGATATCTTTGTCGATAGCAACAACAACACCACGAACGATGGAACCCGGACGGGTTTCAATTGTTTTTAAGGATTCTTCAAATAGTTGAGCAAAAGATTCTGTCATGTTTAATCTTCAGGTTTCATATTTAACGTCCACCTGGCTCCATGCCGGATGGGGTTGTTTAACATACCCGCTAACACTCCATTGCTACGGGGGTACTGCAAATTCGGTCGCACTTAAGCGAGTGCCAGTTTTTGGCGCGCGTATTGTAACGCTTTTTCAATCACTTGCTCAATGCTTAATCGGGTTGAATCCAAAACTAAGGCATCAGCAGCAGGAACTAACGGCGCTACCGCACGGTTTCGATCGCGGTCGTCGCGTTCTTCGATCTCGGCCAAAAGGCGTTCAAAGTTAACACTAAAGCCCTTCTCCTGCAACTGTAGCATACGTCGATGCGCACGTTCTTGCGAGGAAGCGTCCAGAAAAATTTTCACCGGCGCGTCAGGGAATACCACGGTCCCCATGTCGCGTCCGTCAGCGATTAATCCCGGCGCTTCACGGAAGGCGCGTTGACGACGCAACAGCGCTTCGCGCACACGGGGAAACGCAGCAACCTGAGAGGCGGCGTTTGCCACTTCCTGAGTGCGGATTTCACCGCTAACATCTTCACCTTCCAGGATAACTTCCAGATTGCCGTCTGTTGAGATAAAACGCACATCCAGATGTGACGCCAGCGGGACCAGCGCATCTTCAGAGGCGACATCAACATGGTGATGTAACGCCGCAAGCGCCAGTACACGATAAATCGCGCCAGAATCTAACAGATGCCACTGCAATGCTTCCGCCATTGCTTTGCACAAGGTGCCTTTACCTGCACCGCTTGGGCCATCAATGGTAATAACCGGGGCAATTGCCGTCATCTTTTTCTCCTTAAACAGGCATACGTTAACGTAAACGCCGCGCATTATACGCGCCAACGTCAACGATCGTTATCTTTGTGTGAAAAATACAGAATCATTGAAGCTGAGTGTAGAATAAATGGGCAATAGAGGATGTCAGAATGTGCCGCACGTGGTAGTGCGGCCATCAAATCAGGCAGGTGTACTAATACGTGCCAACTGTTCGAAATAATCCGGGAAGGTTTTGGCCGTGCATTTAGGGTCAAGAATAGTGACTGGCGTGTCAGACAGCGCCACCAGCGAGAAACACATCGCCATGCGGTGATCGTTATAGGTCGCAATATCAGCAAATGTTAACGTAGCAGGTGGCGTGATACGGATAAAATCATGCCCCTCTTCCACTTCAGCGCCCACTTTACGCAGCTCCGTCGCCATCGCAAATAAACGGTCTGTCTCCTTGACTCGCCAGTTGTAGATGTTGCGAAGAATCGTGGTGCCTTTCGCAAACAGCGCCGCGGTAGCAATCGTCATCGCCGCATCCGGAATGTGGTTCATATCCATATCAATGGCGTGTAATTCCCCGTGCGTACAGGCAATGAAGTCATCTCCCCACGTCACGGTCGCGCCCATTTTTTCCAGCACATCGGCAAAGCGAATATCGCCCTGCATGCTGTTGCGGCCAATCCCGGTGACTTTCACCGTACCGCCTTTAATCGCTCCGGCTGCAAGGAAATACGAGGCCGATGACGCATCCCCTTCCACCAGGTATGCGCCAGGGGACTGGTACTGCTGTCCACCATTGACAACAAAATGTTGGTAGTTCTGGTTCTCAATCTCAACGCCAAAGGTTTTCATCAGGTTTAGCGTAATATCGATGTAAGGTTTTGATACCAGCTCGCCTTTAATTGCGATAGTCGTATCCTGCGGCGCCAGCGGCGCGGTCATCAGCAACGCGGTGAGGAACTGGCTGGACACGCTGCCGTCCACGTCAACCTGGCCACCGATAAAACCACCGCGCAGTCGTAAAGGCGGATAGTTTTCCTGCTCCAGGTAATCTATGTTTGCGCCCCCCTGGCGTAACGCGTCGACCAGATGGCCAATCGGGCGCTCTTTCATACGCGGTTCACCCGTCAGCACAATATCGTTGTGCCCCAGACACAGCGCAGCCGCCAGCGGACGCATCGCGGTGCCGGCGTTGCCAAGAAACAGTTCGACTGCACCTTCGGCCTGTAACGCGCCGCCGTTACCGATGATTTCGCAGCGGGTACGATCGGCAGAAAGGGTATAACTAATCCCTAACGCATTCAGCGCGTTAAGCATATGGCGGACATCATCACTGTCCAGCAGGTTGGTCAGGACAGTGGTGCCATTTGCTAATGCAGCCAGCAGCAAAGCGCGGTTAGAAACACTTTTAGAACCAGGCAGATTGATGGTGCCATCTACCCGCGCAATGGGTTGTAACGTCAGGGATTCCATGAAACTTAACTCTCAAAAACAGATATAAAAACCCCACAGGCTGGCTGTGGGGATGAAAAATAACAGCAGATTAGCCGCGGCGACGCTCGAAATCGATCATGAAATCGGTCAACGCTTTCACACCTTCAAGCGGCATTGCATTGTAGATAGACGCGCGCATCCCACCGACCACACGATGCCCTTTCAGCGCATGCAGACCAGCAGCAAAAGACTCTTCCAGGAACAGTTTATCCAGTGAGCTGTCAGCCAACTGGAAAGGAACGTTCATGCGCGAGCGGTTAGACTTCGCAACGTCGTTACGATAGAAGTCACTGTTATCAATGACGCCGTACAACAGTTCCGCTTTTTGCTGGTTAATTTTGTCCATTGCGCTGACGCCGCCTTGCGCTTTCAGCCACTTAAAGACCAGACCAGAGAGGTACCAGGCAAATGTCGGCGGCGTGTTAAACATCGAGTCATTGTCGTTCAGGACGGTGTAATCGAGGATCGACGGGCAGGACACGTGCGCTTTGCCGAGTAAATCTTCACGTACGATGACGATCGTCAGACCCGCTGGGCCGATGTTTTTCTGCGCGCCGGCGTAGATTACGCCATAGCGGCTAACATCAAGCGGCCCAGACAAGATGGTGGAAGACAGGTCAGCGGTCACCACAACGTTACTGGCAAAATTCGGCGTCTCATCGATTGCAATACCATCAATGGTTTCGTTCGGGCAATAGTGCAGATAAGCCGCATTGTCAGAAAGCTGCCATTCACTCATTGGCGTGACCGCCCGCAGGCCGTCAACAGTGACTTTGGCATCAATCACGTTTGGTGTGCAGTATTTCTTCGCTTCTTTAATGGCGCTGGCTGCCCAATAACCGGCATCGACGTAATCTGCCGTGGTCTTATCGCCTAAAATATTGAGCGGGATCCCGGCGAACTGACCGCGACCACCGCCATGGCAGAACAACACTTTGTAGTTGGAGGGAATGCTGAGGAGATCGCGAAAATCCTGCTCTGCTTCCTCTGCGACCTGGATAAACTCTTTACCACGGTGGCTAATTTCCATCACCGACGTGCCAAGACCATTCCAGTCGCGGAGATCCTGTTGAGCCAGTTTAAGTACGTCCGCCGGTAGCATTGCCGGGCCTGAACTAAAATTGAAGACCTGAGTCATTTCCCCTCACCACGTTGTGTTGTTATCCGGTCAACATCCTGTCGTTGGCAATAATTCCTGTGACAGACATTGGGTATATGTTTTTCCTGTGGATATCGGTTTTATCATTCAGCGACACGCGCCGCAATGGGTAATACGGGTCAGGGGAAAAATGTGTCATTCGTCACACAACAGAATCTATCGGATTGACGGCTCAAAACCGATATTTTCGCTGTCAGGTGACCCGTTTTGCCCGACTGGCCTTCGTCCATTCTGGATTTGCACAGCGCGGACATAATTGATGATCCCCAGCGCGCATGTGAATAACCTCACTACAGCGTACGCAGGCATAATCCCCTGCCGCCGGTACCACCTTAAAGCGTTGCGTACAGTGTTTAGGCAGAATGCTGAGACCGGGTTTGACGTCTTCATCGGCAAAGAAATAGACGCTGATTTGCCCGTTTGTCTCCAGAATAGCGAGCTTCACCTGCCCTAATTGCTCCACACCGTTCAACCGCAATTCCATAAAAAACTCGAATTCCGTCATATTGGCGTTATTGAGCTTCGACCATGACAGTTCGCCGTCTTCGATGATCACCAGCGGTTTACCCTCCAGCAGATCCTCCAGCTTTTCACTGTGTGCCATCAGCCACATCACTAAGCGATACAGCAGCGCCAGGGTAATGAATACCACCAGCACCGGTAGCAGCGGAACATCGTCATAAAACGCCACATCCCCCGCGGCCGACCCAAGCGTCAGGATAATCAACACTTCAAAAAGCGACATCTGGCGTACACCACGCCGCCCCGTGAGCTTTAAAAACAGAAAAACCAATATAAAGGTATACAAGCTGCGCAGCGCCACCTCACCCAGAAACTCCATGGGCACTTTATCCAGCGCCATACGGTGTAAATCGAATGCTTTCATTTTGTACTCTTAACGTGGGTTATCGTGTGAAAGCATAGTCAACGCTTTTATTTGCGTCACCGCAGTGGCGGCGATAGCGCCATTCATATAAAACCCGTATCATTGCGCGCTTTCCGTACGACAAAAGTGATTTTCATGACGCAAACATTTATTCCCGGCAAAGATGCCGCACTGGAAGATTCCATCGCCCGCTTCCAGCAAAAATTACTCGACCTTGGTTTCCAGATTGAAGAAGCCTCATGGTTAAACCCCGTTCCTAACGTTTGGTCTGTGCATATTCGCGATAAAGAGTGCGCACTGTGTTTCACCAACGGTAAAGGCGCGACGAAAAAAGCGGCGCTGGCTTCCGCGCTGGGCGAATATTTTGAGCGTCTGTCCACCAACTACTTTTTTGCCGATTTCTGGCTGGGTGAAACTGTCGCTAACGGTCCATTCGTGCATTATCCGAACGAAAAATGGTTCCCGTTAACCGAAGAGGATGACGTTCCAGAAGGTCTGTTGGATGCCCGTCTGCGCGCGTTCTACGATCCGGAAAATGAACTGACCGGCAGCATGCTGATCGACCTGCAGTCAGGCAATGAAGAACGCGGCGTTTGCGGTCTGCCGTTTACCCGCCAGTCTGATAACCAAACCGTGTACATTCCGATGAATATCATTGGCAACCTGTACGTTTCCAACGGAATGTCTGCCGGTAACACCCCAAATGAAGCACGCGTTCAGGGGCTTTCTGAAGTCTTTGAACGTTATGTGAAGAACCGCATTATTGCAGAAAGCATCAGTCTGCCGGAAATCCCAGCCGACGTGCTGGCGCGTTACCCGGCTGTGGTCGAGTCCATCGCCAAACTGGAAGCCGAAGGGTTCCCAATTTTCGCCTATGACGGCTCGCTGGGCGGTAAATACCCGGTTATCTGCGTAGTACTGTTTAACCCGGCTAACGGGACCTGCTTTGCGTCATTTGGCGCCCACCCGGACTTCGGCGTGGCACTGGAGCGTACCGTCACTGAACTGTTGCAGGGCCGCGGTCTGAAAGATCTTGATGTCTTTATGCCCCCGACCTTTGATGATGAAGAAGTGGCTGAGCATACCAACCTCGAAACCCACTTCATCGATTCCAGCGGTCTGATCTCCTGGGATTTGTTCAAGCAAGATGCCGATTATCCGTTCGTTGACTGGAATTTCTCCGGCACCACGGAAGAAGAGTTCGCCACCCTGATGGCTATCTTCAAAACCGAAGATAAAGAAGTGTATATCGCTGATTACGAGCATCTGGGCGTGTACGCCTGCCGCATCATCGTTCCGGGGATGTCCGATATCTATCCGGCTGAAGATCTGTGGTTAGCGAACAACGGTATGGGCACACATCTGCGTGAAACCATTCTTTCTCTGCCGGGCAGCGAGTGGGATAAAGAAGACTATCTCAGCCTGCTCGAACAACTGGATGAAGAAGGTTTTGACGACTTTACCCGCGTACGTGAGCTGCTGGGTCTGGCAACAGGTTCAGACAACGGCTGGTCTACGCTGCGTATTGGTGAGCTGAAAGTGATGCTGGCACTGGCCGGCGGTGACCTGGAGCAGGCACTGATTTGGACCGAATGGACAATGGAGTTTAACGCATCGGTCTTTAGCGCCGAACGCGCCAACTACTACCGTTGCCTGCAAACGCTGCTGCTGTTGTCGCAGGAAGACGATCGCCAGCCGCTGCAGTATCTGAACGCTTTTGTCCGTATGTACGGTGCCGATGCGGTTGAAGCGGCGAGTGCGGCATTAAGCGGAGAAGCGCCGTTTTATGGCCTCCAGTCCGTCGACAGCGATCTGCAGGCTTTCCCGGCGCATCAGTCTCTGCTGAAAGCCTATGAAAAACTGCAGCGCGCAAAAGCAGCATACTGGTCAAAATAATGGCAATTAGCCTGCTCTGAGTAGGCTTCAACAATTGACTACGCTATATTACGGGGCGCATTTTGTGCCCCGTTTTTTTTATTTTTGCTTAATCAAAAATAAATGTAAAAACAAGGTTAAAAATTAGTAGTTGATATTAAAAAAAATAGCTTGATAGTGTTGCATTTTATCTCAATTACTCCATTTTAATTAACCGCTCAACGGGAGGCGAAAGGAAAAAATTCAACTCACTTTATAATTTTTAAAATTTATTTTTACTATAATAATCAAAAAGTTACTCCGTAATCGCATAAAAACCATGCGTCTTGCGGGCCTATAAGCCAGGCGAGATATGATCTATATCAAATTCTCATCTATAATGCTTTGTTAGTATCTCGTCGCCGACTTAATAAAGAGAGAGTTAGTGTGAAAGCTGACAACCCTTTTGATCTTATACTTCCTGCTGCTATGGCCAAAGTTGCCGAAGAAGCAGGCGTCTATAAAGCAACGAAACATCCGCTTAAGACGTTCTATCTGGCAATTACTGCCGGTGTGTTCATTTCAATTGCCTTTGTTTTCTATATCACCGCCACGACCGGTACTGGAACAATGCCTTTCGGTATGGCCAAGTTGATCGGTGGTATCTGCTTTTCCCTGGGACTGATTCTTTGTGTTGTCTGCGGCGCTGACCTCTTTACTTCAACCGTACTGATTGTCGTCGCTAAGGCCAGTGGACGTATTACCTGGGGCCAACTGGCAAAAAACTGGCTCAACGTTTATGTTGGCAACCTGGTGGGTTGCTTGCTCTTTGTGCTACTGATGTGGCTTTCCGGCGAATATATGACCGCTAACGGCGCATGGGGGCTAAATGTCCTGCAAACCGCCGATCACAAAGTGCATCACACCTTTGTTGAAGCCGTCAGCCTCGGTATTCTGGCAAACCTGATGGTGTGCCTGGCCGTATGGATGAGCTACTCAGGCCGTAGCCTGATGGACAAAGCGTTTATCATGGTATTGCCGGTCGCAATGTTTGTTGCCAGCGGTTTTGAGCACAGTATCGCAAACATGTTTATGATCCCTATGGGTATCGTAATACGCGATTTCGCCACACCGGAATTCTGGACCGCTGTCGGTTCTTCTCCGGAGAATTTTTCACACCTGACCGTGATGAATTTCATCACCGATAACCTGATTCCGGTTACGATCGGTAACATTATCGGCGGCGGTTTGTTAGTCGGGTTGACATACTGGGTCATTTACCTACGTGGTAACGATCATCACTAATTTGTTGATGCCCATTACACGTAGTAAATAAAAAATCCACTTAAGAAGGTAGGTGTTACATGTCCGAGCTTAATGAAAAGTTAGCCACAGCCTGGGAAGGTTTTACCAAAGGTGATTGGCAGAATGAAGTAAACGTCCGTGACTTCATTCAGAAAAACTACACTCCGTATGAGGGTGACGAGTCCTTCCTGGCTGGCGCAACTGACGCGACCACCAAGCTGTGGGACAGCGTGATGGAAGGCGTTAAACAGGAAAACCGTACTCACGCGCCTGTTGACTTTGACACCTCCGTTGCTTCTACCATCACTTCTCACGACGCTGGCTACATCAACAAGCAGCTTGAGAAAATCGTTGGTCTGCAGACTGAAGCTCCACTGAAACGTGCGATCATTCCGTTTGGCGGCATCAAAATGGTTGAAGGTTCCTGCAAAGCGTACAATCGCGAACTGGACCCGATGCTGAAAAAAATCTTCACCGAATACCGCAAAACCCACAACCAGGGCGTATTCGATGTTTATACCAAAGACATTCTGAACTGCCGTAAATCCGGTATTCTGACTGGTCTGCCAGATGCGTATGGCCGTGGCCGTATCATCGGTGACTACCGTCGCATTGCGCTGTACGGTATCGACTACCTGATGAAAGACAAGTACGCTCAGTTCGTCTCTCTGCAGTCCGATCTGGAAAATGGCGTAAACCTGGAAGCAACTATCCGTCTGCGTGAAGAAATTGCTGAACAGCACCGCGCACTGGGTCAGATCAAAGAAATGGCGGCTAAATATGGCTGCGATATCTCTGGTCCGGCTACCAACGCTCAGGAAGCTATCCAGTGGACTTACTTCGGCTACCTGGCCGCTGTTAAGTCTCAGAACGGTGCAGCAATGTCCTTCGGTCGTGTATCCACCTTCCTGGATGCATACATCGAACGTGATATCAAAGCAGGCAAAATCACCGAGCAAGACGCTCAGGAAATGATTGACCACCTGGTCATGAAACTGCGTATGGTTCGTTTCCTGCGTACACCTGAATATGATGAACTGTTCTCCGGTGACCCGATTTGGGCAACTGAATCAATCGGCGGTATGGGCGTTGACGGCCGTACTCTGGTTACCAAAAACAGCTTCCGCTTCCTGAACACCCTGTACACCATGGGTCCTTCTCCGGAGCCGAACATCACCGTTCTGTGGTCTGAAAAACTGCCTCTGAACTTCAAGAAATTCGCCGCTAAAGTGTCTATCGATACCTCTTCTCTGCAGTATGAGAACGATGACCTGATGCGTCCGGACTTCAACAACGACGATTACGCTATCGCTTGCTGCGTAAGCCCGATGGTTGTTGGTAAACAAATGCAGTTCTTCGGTGCGCGTGCAAACCTGGCGAAAACCATGCTGTACGCAATCAACGGCGGCGTTGATGAAAAACTGAAAATCCAGGTTGGTCCGAAATCTGAACCAATCAAAAGTGACGTTCTGAACTTCGACGAAGTGATGGAACGTATGGATCACTTTATGGATTGGCTGGCTAAACAGTACGTCACTGCACTGAACGTCATCCACTACATGCACGACAAGTACAGCTACGAAGCCGCTCTGATGGCGCTGCACGACCGTGACGTTGTTCGCACCATGGCGTGTGGTATCGCAGGTCTGTCCGTTGCTGCTGACTCCCTGTCTGCAATCAAATATGCGAAAGTTAAACCGATTCGTGACGAAGACGGTCTGGCTATCGACTTCGAAATCGAAGGCGAATACCCGCAGTTTGGTAACAACGACTCTCGCGTTGATGACATGGCGGTTGACCTGGTAGAACGTTTCATGAAGAAAATTCAGAAACTGACTACTTACCGTAACGCTATCCCGACTCAGTCTGTTCTGACCATCACCTCTAACGTTGTGTATGGTAAGAAAACGGGTAACACTCCAGATGGCCGTCGTGCTGGCGCACCGTTCGGACCGGGTGCTAACCCAATGCACGGCCGTGACCAGAAAGGTGCTGTTGCCTCTCTGACCTCCGTTGCTAAACTGCCGTTTGCTTACGCTAAAGATGGTATCTCTTATACCTTCTCTATCGTTCCGAACGCACTGGGTAAAGACGACGAAGTTCGTAAGACCAACCTGGCAGGCCTGATGGACGGTTACTTCCATCACGAAGCGTCCATCGAAGGTGGTCAGCACCTGAACGTGAACGTCATGAACCGTGAAATGCTGCTGGACGCGATGGAACATCCTGAGAAATATCCTCAGCTGACCATCCGTGTATCGGGTTATGCAGTACGTTTTAACTCCCTGACTAAAGAACAGCAGCAGGATGTTATTACCCGTACTTTCACTCAGACCATGTAATTGGTTTTGACTGAAATCACGCGTTAAATGTCGTACAATAAAGGCTCCACGTAAGTGGGGCCTTTTTAGCAACTAAGTCTCTTTCGTCAGCTATCTATACTTATGGATGACTGCCAAAACAGACTCGACACAGTTAATAACTGTGCACTCACTCTGGCCCCGGATGGGCCACATCTGGAGATACACCGCAATGTCAGTTATTGGTCGCATTCACTCCTTTGAATCCTGTGGCACCGTAGACGGCCCGGGCATCCGCTTTATTACCTTCTTCCAGGGCTGCCTGATGCGCTGCCTGTATTGCCATAACCGTGATACGTGGGACACGCACGGTGGTAAAGAAGTCACCGTCGAAGAATTGATGAAAGAAGTGGTAACCTATCGCCACTTTATGAACGCCTCCGGTGGCGGAGTAACGGCATCCGGTGGTGAGGCTATTCTGCAGGCCGAATTCGTTCGTGACTGGTTCCGCGCCTGTAGAAAAGAAGGTATTCATACCTGTCTCGACACCAACGGTTTTGTCCGCCGCTACGATCCGGTGATTGATGAACTGCTGGAAGTCACCGATCTGGTGATGCTCGACCTCAAACAGATGAACGACGAAATTCACCAGAACCTGGTCGGTGTGTCTAACCATCGTACGCTGGAGTTCGCACGCTATCTGTCTAACAAAGACATCAAGGTATGGATCCGCTACGTCGTCGTACCAGGCTGGTCTGACGATGACGACTCAGCACACCGTCTGGGCGAGTTTACCCGTGATATGGGCAACGTCGAAAAAATCGAATTACTGCCTTACCATGAGTTGGGTAAACACAAATGGGTGGCGATGGGCGAAGAATATAAGCTGGATGGCGTTAAGCCACCGAAGAAAGAAACCATGGATCGCGTGAAAGGTATCCTGGAACAGTATGGTCATAAAGTGATGTATTGAGTTTACATCCTTGTAAAACGGCTGCCTAACATGGTGGCCGTTTTGTTATCTGCACTTACCTCTTCGGCAAACGGGTCACAACACAGGAAAGGACGTCATGCGGTTATTCATCTCAGGAGTGTTACTGTTGTCTGCCCAGGCCGCGAATGCCGCCAGCAACTGCGATATTAATGCCATCATCCAGTACGCCTGGCCGGATGCCAGGACAACATCGCAAGGCACCATCACTCAAGATAACCGGGTCATTACCACCCACAGTGATTCACCCAAAAGCGCGATTTGCCGCATCTGGCCAGCGCACCCTGAGCTGACGCTCGCCGCTGTACCATTAATGACACAGCAGTATAGCGATTACGATAACGTCGGCGATCTGGAGCTTCTGGTGCTCGATTCCACCACACTCGACGTGAAACAACGATTACGCCTGACAGAGAGAATGAGCGACGATGCCATTCGCATCACCGGCCTGGCACTTGATACCGCTCGCTGGAAGGTTACGCCTGAACAGACCGCATTCGGCTTGCGTATCTCCCGCACCGGCAGTTCTCGGGTCAATCCATTTAGTGAAACGGCACTTTCGCTGTATGTCATCGACAATAATCAGCTCCGGCCAATACTAAACGGTATCGTGCTGGAAAATAGCAGCGGAGAATGGGATGGCAACTGCGAGGGAACCTTCAGCGACAGTAAACGCAGCCTGGCGCTGGATACCGGTTCGCAGAATGGGTATGTTGATATTCGGGTAACCGAGAAAAGCGTGGCATCCACGAGCTATGTTGATGCCAATGAGCAATGCGCAGCGAAAGATAAACCGGGTAAAGCCAACTGGTTACTGCGCTATGACGGTCACCAATATACCATTCCCGACGAACTTGCCCCGCTGTCCTGAGCCGCCAGAAGGAGATAGCCTGGCTATCTCCTTCTTATTATCGCTCGTTTAACTCTTTCTTCTCGCCAGCAGCGGGAAAATTAAGCCCAATCCGACCAGTACAAACGGTGTCACAATGTTCAGCGTCAGCTGGAAAGTCCACTCCGGGGTAAAGGCTTCCATTTTTGGAAAAATCCCGGTAACGCAAGCAAATGCAGTGAAGGCAAAACACCATCCTCCGACGGTTAATGCCAGCGTTTTGTTGCGAATAAAGACATATTCTGACTTATATTTCTGCGCCAGCCGAATAACGGCAATAAATGCCACGAACACCCATAAATAACGCAATGGCATAACAACTGAGTTGAGATTCAGCAACCATTTATACAAATTATTCATGTCACCAATACCCAGCGTCGGCAACATAATCAGAATCGCGACTAATACTAACGTCAATATATAACCGTTCACCGGTGTGCCGGACGCATTCGTACGGCACAAACGCGCAGGAATATATCGACTGTCCGCATCACCCAGCAGGACTTTAAGCGGCGCATCGATAGAAAACACCAACGCAGCAATCTGCCCCAGCGTGTTGGCAACCGCATAAATGACCATCAGCGTGTTACCCATCCCGTAATACTCGCCCAGTTTCTGGAAAGCATAATATTGACCATTGGTCATTAAATCATCGGGAATATGCCGGGAGTCAAACATCATCCCCATTGCCAGCGAGCCGAGAATTGCACATACCGCCACCATAATCGCCAGAATCAACATCCCTTTCGGGAATTCTTTGCCTGGATTGCGAGTCTGGTTAACGTAAGGTGAAATTTTTTCCGCGCCACCCACCGCGAAGACCAGCATCGAAATCGTCGTGATATAGGTAAAATCAATATGCGGAATGAACGATTCCCAGGTGATGTTGGTGGTAGCGATCTCAACATCCGTAATTGCCGGTGCGGTTACCGCCATCACGACATACAGAATCGACATCACAAACATCGCAATTCCCGCCACGGAACCCACAATTTTCAGTGACTTCATCCCACGGGATGCAACCCACATGAAGAAGACAAACAGTGCCAGCGTCAGCCCCTGTAACGCCACGACAGTGTATTCTTTAATGAGTGACCCATCCCCCTTCAGCGCCCAGCCCAGGGCAATCAGGATAGCTTGCGGTTTCTGCGCCAGGTAAGGAATATGCACGACCCAGTAAGTCCATGCGGCAAGGTAAGCCAGCCCCGGACCCATGGTGTGTTTAATCCAGGTACTGACACCACCTTTCCCCTCTTTAAACGTGGAGCCAAGCTGCCCGACGATCAGTGCGTAAGGGATAAAATAGAGCGCAAAAATAAAAATCCAGGAGGAGACAACGACTAATCCCTGATTAGCATAGTTGTTTACAACGTTGCCAAACCCCCAAACGGTAATAAACGACATCAAGGCGATGTTGTACCATCGCAACTGTTTTTCCTGTGCACCGGCCATACGCGATCCTTCGTGGGGTTATTTTAAATATCAATAAATGAGGCGATGGATTATGCGCGGTAAAATGAACGGGCGGAAATGGCAGAATGTAAAACTATAACCTTCTGCACAGTTTATTTTTCAGCAAAGATGAGGGGGAATTAAATACGGTGGATTCTCACCAAACATACATAATTTGTATGAATGGAAACCCACCGTAATCGTTAAATAGCTTCAGATATGTGCCACGGAATTGGGCTTGTGTCCTGTTTTACGCAGCAGCATCAGTAAATAAATAAACGACACGCTGGCGATCATGATAAACAACAGGCTATCTGAGAAGTTCTGCATCAGCATCGCGGTAAATGACGGCCCCAGCAGGCTCCCCACGGTATAGCTTAATAACAATGCCTGGTTCATGGCAACCAGTTGATGATGTTCCACTTTTTCGCAGGCCCAGGCCATTGCCACTGGATAGAGCGTAAAACCGGCCGCACCTAACATGAACAACGCAGGGGCCATTGCCGCCTGATTCAGCATCGCAATGCTACCGAGGATCACCACAAAGACCTGAACGCGTAAAACCAGCAGGCGACCTAATTTATCCGCCAGACGACCAATCGGCCATTGTCCCAGAATACCAGCGCTGACCATCACCGCCATCCAGAAACCAATGCTGGCGTTACTGGCCCCCTGATGATTAAGGTACAGCGGCATCAAGCCATACAACGAGCCCAGCACAATACCGGAGATAATGCAGCCATTCACGCCCAGTCGCGCCTGACGAAGTCTCAACATCGATGCTATCGGCGTCGAATGTTGTTCCTCGCTTTGCTGATTCATAATGCGGGTAAAGAGCAGTGGTAATACGCCTGCCAGAATCGTGCCAGTAACCCACGGCAAAACGCTCATGAGATCTGTCGAGACTTTACTGACTAACAGCTGCCCTAAAAACGTTCCCACGTAATAGACCATCATATAGGCAGCCAGTAAGCGTCCGCGGTTACGAGAGGTCCCGCTGCACATCAGCGCGCTTTCCACCACCACCCAAATCATGGCACAGCCGACACCGGCGATAAAACGCCAGGTCATCCAGCTCCAGAATCCCACCATCACACCCAGCCCAATACACCCCACGGCGAAGATAAACGAGGCAATGTAATAGCTGCGGTTGAAGCCAAGATGTCTGATTAAATACCCGGTCAGCAACGTCCCCACCAGATTACCGGTGAAATAAGACGAACTGACCACACCCACCTGCCAGGTCGGGAGATTTTCATGGGCGAGCCAAAGCGGGACGAGCGTGTTTAACACGGCGATCGCCAGGGTCAGCAGCAGTAGCCCGCACAGCAATAGCATAACGGGTCGGGTATAGGTAGACATGAATAAAAACCGTGAGGAAGTTCAAATTTCATGCGCATCATGCCACTGCCAAAAACATTGTCAATCGGCGCAATCAGGGGCCTGAGGCGCTTTCATGACGATCGATTCGTATTACTGATTCTTAATATGAATGGATAAAAAAGAGGAAAACACATCTGTTTGTTTTAATTGATCTAAAACAAAATTATCGCGTTTCGTTCAGTCGAAATATTTCATGGATGTATCGCATTTTTTATTTGCCGAATGGCGCCGTTAGCTGCGCCATTCGGCATTCTTTAGGTCAGCTGGCAACCGCCATGCCCACGGTCATATGCAGGCCGTAGAACACACCGCGCCCGATCAGTTCACCGACAAGCAGCAAAATAAACGCCACTGACAGTAACGGTACGGCCGGTTGGTAGCCTTTAACCTGCGGCACAACCCAGCAGCACAGCGCCAAAGCCAGTGCCGCAATACGCCACGCCATCAGCGAGCCGTAGTCCGGTACCAATGCAGATGCCTGCTGAACAGAACTGTGAATAGTCGCCAGTTCAGCGCCCTGCATCACCGCCATGATAGCACTCACCACCAGCGCAAATATGGAAATCGCCGGCAGCAGGCGCATTGCCCAGCCGTCTACTCCAGCCACGCGCAGCAGCAGATAACCTAACAGCGGCCCCCCCAAAAACAGCGTCAGGAAGAAGCCCAGCGGCGTCCAGAGGCTGTACCAGGTTGGGATCGTATCAATAGTGTTATACACCCGCACCATCATCCAAACGAAAACAACGCCCAGTACCATAGTGACGATTAGCCACAGAGTACGTAACGCAGACGGCATTTTTTTCAACGTCGCCATCAGCCAGCCGATACCGCCCACCGCGAAGAACAGCGAACCGCTGGCAATTTCGTTACTCAGTGCAGAGGCACCGATGCGGTTAAGGGAGTTAAAAGCACGCATCGGCGATCCCAGGTGCAGCATGGAGGCAATAAAGCCGATGCCCATTAACACCCACAGGCCCAACATACAGGCAACGACGCGCTGCTGTGCGTCGGGACGTAAGCCCCCTTTCATCAATGCCAGCGCCAGAACAATAAAACCGCCAACCACGCACTGCCCGAAGACCGTGAAGATCATCAGCGGCCACTCATGCCATCCACTTCCCATCTTACACCTCCTTCGGATTAGCCAGATAACCCGTGGTATCCCCGGTCGGGCGGCTATTGGCATTAGGTTTGATTACAATGCTAGGTTTGGTGAAATGTGCGCCCGGTAGTGGCGCAACCGCCGCCAGCTCACCGTGTTTTTTGCGCAGTTCATCAATCGGACCAAAATCCAGCGCGCGCAATGGACAAGATTCGACGCAAATCGGCTTTTTGCCCTCGGCCACACGGTCGTGGCAGCCATCACACTTGGTCATATGCCCTTTGGCCGCATTGTACTGTGGCGCGCCGTAAGGACAGGCCATATGGCAATAACGACAGCCAATGCACACATCCTCATCGACGACCACAAAACCGTCTTCACGCTTGTGCATCGCGCCACTCGGACATACCTTGGTACACGCCGGGTCTTCACAATGGTTACACGCAATAGACAGGTAATAGGCAAAGACGTTCTGGTGCCAAACGCCGTTGTCTTCTTGCCAGTCGCCACCGGCATATTCGTAAATACGGCGGAAGCTGACATCCGGGGTTAAATCTTTGTAGTCTTTGCAGGCCAGTTCGCAGGTTTTGCAACCGGTGCAACGGCTGGAATCAATAAAAAATCCATACTGGGTTGTCATCGGTTACTCCTTACACCTTTTCAACCTGAACAAGGTTCGTATGTGACGGGTTCCCCTTCGCGAGCGGAGAAGGACGCTGGGTCGTCAGCACGTTGATGCAGCCGCCCTGATCCACACGTTTCATATCCGGGTCATACCAGGCTCCCTCACCTAGCGCTACCACGCCCGGCATCATACGCGGCGTCACTTTCGCCTCGATATGCACCTCGCCACGCTCGTTAAAGATGCGTACCTTGTCGCCGTTGCTAATACCGCGTCGTTGCGCGTCCAACGGGTTGATCCACATTTCCTGGCGGCAGGACGCTTTCAGTACATCCACGTTGCCATAGGTCGAGTGGACGCGAGATTTGTAGTGGAAGCCCGTCAACTGCAGTGGGAATTTATCCGCCAGCGGATCGCTTAAACTTTCAAAGCCCGGGGCGTAAACTGGCAATGGATCGATCACATCGTCTTCAGGCAATTCCCAGGTGGCCGCAATGTCTGCCAGCGCCTGAGAATAAATTTCAATTTTGCCCGATGGCGTTGTGAGCGGGTTGGCTTGAGGATCCTCACGGAACGCTTTGTACGCCACATGATGTCCTTCTGGATCGCGCTGTTTAAAGATCCCCTGCTTGCGGAACTCTTCAAACGTAGGCAGTTCAGGTATCGCTTTGCGCGACTGTTCATACAAATGACGCATCCACTCTTCCTGAGTACGGCCTTCCGTAAACTGCTGCTCAACGCCAAGGCGTTTCGCCAGTTCGCTGGTCATTTGGTAGATGGTCTTGCATTCAAAGCGCGGTTTGATGGCCTGATCGGTGAAAATCACATACGACATATTCCCGCAGGAGGCATCCAGCGCGAAGTCCATTTGTTCAGACGCTGTGCAGTCTGGCAGCAAAATATCCGCGTATTTCGCCGAGGACGTCATGTGGCAATCAATGACGACAATCATCTCGCACTTCTTATCATCCTGCAGGATTTCATGCGTGCGGTTGATATCAGAGTGCTGGTTAATCAGACAGTTACCAGCATAGTTCCAGATCATCTTAATGGGCACATCAAGCTTATCTTTACCGCGAACACCGTCACGCAGTGCCGTCATTTCCGGGCCGCGCTCAATGGCGTCCGTCCACATAAACATCGAGATACTGGTTTCAACCGGGTTTTCCAGCGTCGGCATACGTTCAAACGGCAGATCATAAGAGCCTTCACGCGCACCGCTGTTGCCACCATTAATACCGACGTTACCGGTCAGGATAGCCAGCATAGAAATAGCACGGGTGGCAATTTCACCGTTGGCGTGACGCTGTGGTCCCCAACCCTGACTGATGTAGGCAGGTTTGGCGCTGCCAATTTCACGTGCCAGCTTAACGATGCGTTCCGCAGGAATACCGGTTATCTGCGCGGCCCATTCCGGGGTCTTCGCGATACCGTCTTTACCCTGACCTAAAATATAAGCCTTATAGTGGCCATTCTTTGGTGCGCTCGCCGGGAGAGTTTTCTCGTCATACCCCACGCAGTATTTATCGAGGAACGGTTGATCAACCATATTTTCGGTAATCAACACGTACGCCAGGCCATTGACCAGTGCCGCATCGGTGCCCGGACGAATCGGGATCCATTCATCTTCACGACCCGCACCGGTGTCCGTGTAGCGCGGATCGATAATAATCATTCGCGCATTGGATTTCTGCCGTGCCTGTTCAAGGTAATACGTCACCCCGCCACCGCTCATGCGGGTTTCACCAGGGTTATTACCAAACAGAACAACCAGTTTACTGTTTTCGATATCAGACGGACTGTTACCGTCCGCCCAGCCGCCGTAGGTATAGTTCAAACCAGCCGCGATTTGTGCAGAAGAGTAATCCCCGTAGTGGTTCAGATAACCACCACAGCAGTTCATCAGACGAGCGACCAGCGTTTTACCCGGTGGCCATGAGCGTGTCATGGTTCCGCCCAGCGTACCGGTGCCGTAGTTCAGGTAGATAGACTCGTTGCCGTAGTCTTTGATCAGGCGCTGCATGTTGGTGGCGATGATGTCATAGGCCTCATCCCAACTGATGCGCTCAAACTTACCTTCACCGCGCTTACCCACGCGCTTCATTGGGTATTTCAGCCGATCCGGATTATAGACACGACGGCGCATAGAGCGGCCGCGCAGGCAGGCTCTAACCTGGTGCAGGCCGTCATAATTGTCATCGCCGGTGTTGTCGGTTTCAACATATTTGATTTCACCGTCCACCACGTGCATACGCAGCGGACAGCGGCTACCGCAGTTCACCGTACAGGCGCTCCAGATCACTTTCTCATTGATCTGCGCCGGATTAATGGCTTCTGCAGCATTGGCAATACGGGTAAATGGCAGGGTAAACGCGCTGCTGGCCATCGCCAGCCCGCCTATCGCCGTCGTTTTGACCAAACCGCGACGACTCACCTCAGCTGCCAGCACGGCATCGGGGATCTTAGTTTTCATAGTGGCTCACTCTGCTGCTCACAATAAATAAACAAACGCTGTATAGATACTTATATATCGATATTATCGTTATACAGACTGATAAATAGTGAATTTGCGTAAAGACAGAGATAAATACTGACTTTCATTCGAAGGTAGTATTACCACTAATGGGGTAAGGGTTATTGTTCGACGTCAAGCAGGCATAAAAAAAGCGCCCGCAGGCGCTTTTTTAGCAGGGAAAGCTAACTTATCCGATGTATTCCAGGCCATTCATATACGGACGGAGTACTTCCGGAACCTGAATGCGGCCATCGGCCTGCTGGTAGTTTTCCATTACGGCAACCAGCGTACGACCAACCGCCAGACCAGAGCCGTTCAGCGTATGCACCAAACGGGTCTTCTTGTCGGACTTGCTGCGGCAACGTGCCTGCATGCGACGCGCCTGGAAATCCCACACGTTGGAGCAGGAAGAGATTTCACGGTAGGTATTTTGCGCCGGGATCCACACTTCCAGATCGTAGGTTTTGCATGCGCCGAAGCCCATGTCACCAGTACACAGAATGATCTTACGGTACGGCAGACCCAGCAACTGAAGGACTTTCTCGGCATGACCGGTCATTTCTTCCAGCGCGTCCATCGAATCTTCAGGACGAACGATCTGCACCATCTCAACTTTATCGAACTGGTGCATACGGATCAGACCACGGGTGTCACGACCATAAGATCCCGCTTCTGAACGGAAGCATGGGGTATGCGCAGTCATTTTGATTGGCAGCGCATCTTCGTCAATGATCTCATCGCGCACCAGGTTGGTCAGCGGAACTTCTGCCGTTGGGATCAGCGCATAGTTGCTGCTGTCGGCTTCTTCGTCCAGCGGACGGGTATGGAACAGATCGCCGGCAAATTTCGGCAACTGACCCGTACCGTACAGCGTGTCATGGTTAACCAGATACGGAACGTAGTTTTCACTGTAGCCATGCTGTTCAGTATGCAGATCCAGCATGAACTGGGACAGCGCACGGTGCATACGCGCAATCTGCCCTTTCATGACCACGAAACGCGAGCCGGTCAGCTTAACAGCGGCGGCAAAATCGAGCCCCGCGTGCATTTCGCCCAGCGTAACGTGATCGCGAACGTCAAAATCAAACTCACGCGGCGTGCCCCAGCGGCTGACTTCGATGTTGTCATTTTCATCTTTACCGACCGGGACTTCGTCCGCTGGCAGGTTAGGAATGGTCAGCGCAATATCGCGAATCTCAGCCTGCAAGGTATCAAGTTCAGCTTTCGCGGCATCCAGCTCTTCGCCCAGTTTGTTCACTTCCAGACGTAAAGACTCGATATCTTCCCCGCGCGCTTTTGCCTGGCCAATGGATTTCGATCGAGAGTTACGCTCTGCCTGCAGATTTTCAGTTTGTACCTGCAGAACTTTACGACGCTCTTCAAGAGCGCGCAGCTTATCTACGTCCAGCTTAAAGCCCCGGCTTGCCAGTTTTTCAGCGACTGCGTCTGGCTCATTACGCAGCAGATTGGGATCGAGCATGCTTATCCTGTGCTTATCGAATTAAAATGGGAGAAAGTGACCACAGCCTGCAGTCACAGGGATACATTGCCAACATTACCGCAACGATCGCGCTAACGGTAGCGTTTTATAGGGCTATTTTGATCCTGTCCGGCAAGCCAGGCGAGCTTTTCGCCAATCTTACCCTCAAGACCTCTGTTTGTCGGGCGATAATAGCGTGTTTGTGCCAGTTCCTGCGGGAAGTACTCTTCGCCGGCAGCATACGCATTCGGCTCGTCGTGCGCGTAGCGATATTCCTGGCCGTAGCCCATTTCTTTCATTAACTTCGTCGGCGCATTACGCAGATGCACGGGTACGTCGTAATCCGGACGATCGCGTGCATCTGCCAACGCCGCTTTATAGGCGGTATACACCGCGTTACTCTTCGGTGCGCAGGCCAAATAAACGATCGCCTGGGCAATCGCCCGCTCACCTTCCGCAGGTCCAACGCGGGTGAAACAATCCCATGCCGAAATCGCCACCTGCATGGCTCGGGGATCGGCATTACCCACGTCTTCAGAAGCGATCGCCAGACATCGGCGTGCAACATACAGCGGATCGCCCCCTGCAGTAATGATGCGTGCGTACCAGTAGAGGGCCGCATCCGGCGCGCTTCCGCGTACTGATTTATGTAATGCCGAGATAAGATCGTAAAAACGATCGCCTTTATTATCAAAGCGTGCGCTACGCTCTCCGGCAATCTCTGTCAGCAATGTGGGTTGTAAAACGCGTTTTCCGCTGGCGTCGACTTCCGCCATATCGGCCATCATTTCCAGCGTATTTAGTGCCCGACGCGCATCGCCATTCACCAGCTCGGCAATGGCCCGACGGGTTTCATTCGGCAGAACAATATCCTGGCCGCCGTAGCCTCGCGCTTTGTCCGCCATCGCCTGATCCAGTACCTGCTCGATATCGTCGGTAGTGAGCGATTTAAGCAGATAGACGCGCGCACGCGACAGTAATGCCGAGTTCAGTTCAAACGAGGGGTTTTCAGTCGTGGCGCCTATAAAGTAAATGGTGCCATCTTCAATATGCGGGAGAAAGGCGTCCTGCTGACTTTTATTAAAGCGGTGGACTTCATCCACAAACAATATAGTGCGCCGACCGGCGTTACGATTCTGACGCGCACGTTCAATCGCTTCACGAATTTCTTTCACACCCGAGGTGACGGCCGAAATGCGTTCAACGTCTGCGTTCGCGTAGCGGGCGATCACTTCAGCAAGAGTCGTTTTACCCGTGCCTGGAGGGCCCCATAAGATCATGGAGTGCAGGTGCCCGGCCTCGATGGCGCGTGGCAAGGGCTTACCTGCAGCCAGCAAATGCTGCTGGCCGATATACTGCGCTAAATTTTCTGGCCGCATACGCGCGGCCAGCGGCTGAAAGGTATTATCAGAAAAATCGAGCGACAGATTACCCACTCACACGCCTCTACTTACGTTGATCGTCTACCGTGACACCCTGCGGAGGGGTAAAGGTGAATTTGGATGGTTCGATTGCGCCATTCTGCTGAGATTTCAGCTGATAGCTACTGCGCTGATCGTCCTGCTCGACGGCGCTAAACTGATGGATAGTGCCGTCGCGTCCCACATTGATGGTGAACTGCTTCAGATTGCCGCTGCTGGTTTTCGGAGTCAACACGAAGTCATCACCGTTTTGCTTGATGTTGTACTGCTGCCAGTCGCTGGACTGGTTGCGCGCAATCAGCATAAACGGCGTATTACCCGTGGCATCTTTCAGCCAGGTTGCCGTGGCCTGTTCGACAAACGGATTAAAGAACCACAGCGTTTTACCGTCGGAGACCAGAATGCTTTCATCAGGCTGTGTCATATGCCAGTTAAACAGGTTCGGACGTTTAACCCACAGGTCACCCTGACCTTCCTGTACCGCTGCGCCGCTACCATCAGTCACCTTCTGAGTAAAGCTGGCATGGAAGCTACTGACTTTATCCAGACGGCTTTTCAGGTCACTGGCGGCGTCAGCCCAGACGCTGCTCACCACAAAGCTCGACAGTAATGCACAGGTGATTGCGATCTTTTTCATCGTTATTCCTCAAAATTCGTCACTCCCGACGGGGAGATCCCTCTGCTATCCATTCCAGGCCAAAAATCAGCATGAGGAAAGTAGAAAATACTGAATTACTTAACTTTGCAATCAATCGAAGGGCGGCGGCGCCAGCACTTCACGATTACCATTATGCCCTTGCTCACTGACAATCCCCTGCGCTTCCATCTGCTCGATGATACGTGCCGCGCGGTTGTAACCGATGCGGAACTGACGCTGGACGCCGGAGATGGAGGCTTTGCGTTTTTGGGTAACAAAATTCACCGCCTGATCAAACAGCGGATCCAGTTCTTCCCCATTGTCAAAACCACCGCCGCCGCCTTCGCTTTCGCTATCAGAAGTGATGCCCTCAACGTATTGCGGACGGCCGCGCGCTTTCCAGTCTTGAACAACGGCATGAACTTCTTCATCACGCACAAAGGCACCGTGAACACGCACCGGAATTGTCGAGTTTGGTGCGGAATAAAGCATATCCCCCATCCCTAACAGTGATTCAGCACCTGACTGATCAAGGATGGTACGCGAATCAATTTTACTCGACACGGTAAAGGCAATACGGGTCGGGATATTGGCTTTGATAAGCCCGGTAATCACATCAACCGACGGACGCTGGGTCGCCAGCACCAGGTGGATTCCCGCCGCACGCGCTTTTTGCGCCAAACGAGCGATCAGTTCTTCCACTTTTTTACCGACGGTCATCATCAAGTCAGCAAATTCATCGACCAGGACAACGATATAAGGCTCTTTTTTCAGCACCGGATGGGTAACATCCATGCTATCGCCCGGTTTCCAGTACGGGTCCGGGATCGGACGCCCCATACGATCCGCTTCTGCGATCTTCTCGTTGTAACCCGCCAGATTACGCACGCCCAGCGCTGACATCAGTTTGTAGCGGCGTTCCATTTCATTGACGCTCCAGCGCAACGCGTTGGCAGCATCCTTCATATCTGTAACCACTTCCGTCAACAGATGCGGAATGCCCTCATAAACCGACAACTCGAGCATTTTTGGGTCGATCATAATGAATCGCACATCTTCCGGCTGTGCCTTATACAGCATGCTGAGGATCATAGCATTGACCCCAACAGACTTACCGGAACCCGTGGTACCCGCCACCAGCAGATGCGGCATCTTCGCCAAATCAGCCGTAACCGGTTCGCCGGCAATATCTTTACCGAGCACTACGGTCAGCGGAGAAGGATTATCACGGAATTTCGCGTTATCCAGCACTTCGCGCAGGTAGACGGTCTGACGTTTTTTGTTCGGTAATTCCAACCCAACATACGGTTTACCTGGAATAACCTCCACCACACGAACCGCAGCGGTCGACAGTGAACGCGCCAGGTCTCGGGAGAGGTTAGAAATCCGTGCGGCCTTAACACCCGGAGCCAAATTCAGTTCAAAACGGGTTATCACCGGGCCCGGTGAATAGTTCACCACATCAGCCTTAATACGGAAATCTGCTAAGCGCGCTTCCACCAGTCGCGCCATTTGCTCCAGCGCGAAGGTGTCCACCGGTTCAACTTCACTCGGTGGCGGGGTGAGCAGATCCAGCGATGGCAGCAGCGTGGTTGGACGCTGAACAGGACGACTGTCGCCATTGCGCATCAATAATGGATGGATCAGGCTATCCTGCGGCTGCGGTGTAACAGGCTGTGACGGTTGCTGATAATGCTGCTGCGGCGCAACAGGTTGTGGCGCCTGCTGATAATGCTGCTGCGGTGCAACAGGCTGTGGCGGCTGCTGATAATGCTGCTGCGGCGCAACAGGCTGTGGCGCCTGCTGATAATGCTGCTGCGGTGCAACAGGCTGTGGCGGCTGCTGATAATGCTGCTGCGGCACAGGCTCCGGTTCAGGCATAACGCTTGGGGTAAACAGCGGCTCATGCGGGCCATCATCCACCAGTGCTTTCATCGGCGAGAAAGCAAAGTCATCTAACGAGAACGGATTAGCGCCCGCAGGCTGTTCGCCGGAATAGCGCTGCTGCTGGGAAGAGGCAAACTGACGGGCCAACTCCGCTTCTGCTGCAGACTCTTCGTCCTCAATCTGATGCGTATTGTCCTGATACTCTTCACCATAACGATGCTGCTGCGACTGGGCGAACTGACGCGCCAGCTCATCCTGTTGCATCGCTTCAATTTCATCGTCGGTATAATCCGTATCAAGCTGCTCTTCTCGCGCTTTCTCTTCGGCCATTCGTTGCGACGGTAGTTTGATACCATATGAAGCCAGCTCACGACGCGTTGGCACACGGACGCGATTTGGACGCGGCAACTGCGGACCAATGCCTTCTTTCACCTGTGGACGCGGCGCACCGCTACCCGCCAGACTAAACACAGGTGCAGCAACAGCAGCGGCCCCAGCGCCCATTGCGGCGTTTTTCACTCCGGCAGCCAGCGGCGCGACGGCCTCGACGGATTCAACCGGCGGTATAGATGCGGCAGTTGGCATTGATGGCATTGACGGTTTAATTCGCTCAGGTTCCTGCAGTGGTTCAGGAATGGGCTGATACCAGGCCGCGAGCTGTTCACGCTCACGCGCGCGCTTTTCTTCCACCTCTTCAAAGTAATAGAGTGGCGGACGCGCCGGTTTCGTCTCTTCCACAACCGGTTTCGTCTCTTCCACAACCGGTTCAGGCTCGACAACCGGCGGTTGCTCAACAACAGGCTCCTGCACGAAAGCTGGCGGCTGCTGATACGCAGGCTGCTGGAATGTGGATTCCTGCTGGTAAGCCGGCTGCGGGTGATAAACAGGATCCGGTGAAGGAACCGGCTGCTGTACCGGCTGTTGCTGCCAGCTTTGTTCTGGAACAGGCGGCTGCCACTGCGGCTGCATTTGCGGCTGCGGAGCTACCGGCTGTTGGTATTGAGGTTCGACAACGGGCGGCACAGCATATTGCGGCTGAGGCTCAACCGGTGCGGGCTGCTGCCACGGCTCATAAGGCTGTGCCGTCGGTTGAGTATATTGTGCAGGCTGCGGATAACCTTCGTAGGCAGGAGTCACAACCGGCTCAGCCACCTGTGGCGCTGGCGCAGGTTGCCATGCAGCAGTCGGTGCAGGCTGAACAGGAACGCCACCGGAAACCAGCGGCGCTTGCATTAAAGGATCGGCTGGCGCACTCCAGACCTGCGCGGTCGCCGTGGCTGCTGCGGCGGCTGTCACAGGCTCAGTCACCGAGTGACCACTAAGCAGCGGGTCGAACTCATCATATTCAGGCAGCGTCGCGCGATTACCCGAGAACAGAACATCATTTGGATCGGCGGCAACACCACGGGCGCTGTATTCAATTTCATCTTCGTCGTCCATCCGTTTACCGGAGAACAGCGCAGCATCGGTATGACGACCAAGCGGATTGGTAAACTTCTCGGCCAGCCGCTTACGACGTGCTAATGCCCCACGAAGAATACGCGCCCGGCGTGATTCATGCGGTTTTCCTTCGGCGATGTCGACGGACTCTTCATCGTCTTCATATTCTTCGTCATCGACCCAGGTATCGTCACGACGAGTGCGGTTACTGGCAAAGGTCAGGATATTGAGTAACCAGCCGCCCAGTTTTTCCGCAATGCTCACCCATGACCAACCGGTAAACAACGTCAGACCTGCCGCCCAGATGCACAATAGTGTGAGTGTTCCCCCGCTGCTATGCAGCAGAGGTTGTAGCGTGGTACTGAGCAGACTGCCAATCACGCCGCCAGACGCGAAATACCAGATATCATCGGCATTGATTGCCGCCAGTCCGCAAGAGGTGAGAATGAGCGCCAGAACGCCAATGATGCGCAGCGATACGGCGAAATAGTCAACGTACTCGTCACTGGCCTGATGTCGCCAGGTAAACCAACAGCCCCCAACAATGATCACAGGTAGGGTGTAGGCCATGATGCCAAAAATAAAGAACAGCGTGTCCGCCAACCATGCTCCGGGTATTCCCCCAAGATTGTGGATAGGCTCGTGCCACGCGGTTTGCGACCAGCTGGGATCCGAAGGGTTAAAGCTGAGTAAGGCAGCCATCAACCAGACGGCAAAAAGGGCAATAAGGATCAGTAGCGCTTCCAGAAGTCGGCGCCCGCTGCTTAACTTCGTCAATGTGACGTCTTTGTCTTCAGTGTATTCCTGGCTCAAAAACGGCTCTCCAGGTTTCAGGCTTTTCCTGCCCGATGCTAAAACGGACAACAGCACCGGGTTGCCCCGGCACTGTTGCTGTATGGATTAACAGGAGTGTAATCAAACTACGTCGATTTTGCACCTGTTCCGTGTTAGCGCGTCTTAATTACCAGACGATTGCTCTGTTTAACTTCTTCCATTACCACGTAAGTACGTGTGTCATTCACGCCAGGCAGACGCAGCAGGGTTTCCCCCAATAGCTTGCGGTATGCTGACATATCCGGTACGCGTGTTTTCAGCAGGTAGTCGAAATCACCGGAAACCAAATGACACTCTTGAATTTCTTCAAGTTTTTGCACTGCAGTGTTGAACTGCTCAAAGACATCCGGTGCGCCACGATTCAGAGTAATCTCAACAAAAACCAGAAGTGATGCATCCAGATAATGCGGGTTTAACAGCGCCGTATAGCCCTGAATAAATCCCTGTCTTTCTAACCGACGCACACGCTCAAGGCAGGGCGTTGGTGAAAGTCCCACTCGTTTAGAAAGCTCGACGTTAGAAATACGCCCATCCTTTTGCAGCTCATTAAGAATGTTACGATCGATACGGTCGAGATCTTTGCCAGGGCGCTTCTTACTATCTACCATTATTATTGTCTCTCTGTATTCCTTCCCTACTCCTGCCTGACCCTTCTAACATCACTGTTCAGAGTCGCTACCCATCACAATACCCGAAACCCAGAGGGATTTACGGTGTGAAATGTCTGGGTTTATGGTGAGAAGACCGTTGCCTGTCGGCGGCTATCGACATCACGAATGGCATCTGTCCACACCATGCGTAGATTTCGCTAACTCGGTAAACATGGTATCTGGATGCATGATTATGCAGCACACACACGACACAGTTTTTTTCTTCCTTGAATGTTTTCGCAAAACAGCAGGGGATTGTCAAAGCAAAACATCGATTTTTAGTACAACATGCCAGTTATTCATTGGGAGTGATGGAAAATCGTCATTTTATCGCCTTATAACTGGCCGATTTTAAGTAGAAATCGTTATGTCCCGTCATACTTCATGTTACCTGTGCGTTGATTGACGTCCTTGCCGCCTGTCTGGCCGATCATCGGCTCCCGCTATTGCACAAATTGTTAACAAAATTGCCATACTCTTTTTTTACGCCTGCAAATTCCCTACAATCCAGTCATTGCCTGCCAACAACTATGGGGATCTCATGGGCACGACCAAACACAGTAAACTTCTTATTCTGGGTTCAGGCCCTGCCGGGTATACCGCTGCGGTCTATGCTGCACGCGCAAACCTGCAACCGGTACTGATTACCGGTATGGAAAAAGGGGGTCAGTTGACCACGACGACGGAAGTCGAAAACTGGCCTGGCGACCCGCACGATCTTACGGGCCCACTGCTGATGGAACGTATGCATGAGCATGCGACAAAATTTGAGACGGAAATCATTTTTGATCACATCAGCAAGGTTGATCTGCAGAACCGTCCGTTCCGTCTGACCGGCGACAGCGGCGAGTACACCTGCGATGCGTTGATTATCGCCACCGGCGCTTCCGCTCGCTACCTTGGCTTACCGTCTGAAGAAGCGTTTAAAGGTCGCGGTGTTTCTGCCTGTGCGACCTGTGACGGATTCTTCTATCGCAACCAGAAGGTGGCGGTTATCGGCGGTGGCAACACGGCTGTAGAAGAAGCGTTGTATCTGGCGAATATCGCCTCTGAAGTGCATTTGATTCACCGTCGCGACAGCTTCCGTGCAGAAAAAATCCTTATCAAGCGCCTGATGGATAAAGTCGAAAACGGCAACATCGTTCTGCACACGCACCGCACGCTGGAAGAAGTGACCGGCGATCAAATGGGCGTCACCGGACTGCGTCTGCGTGATACCCAAAACACCGATAACGTCGAGTCTCTGGACGTTGCAGGACTGTTTGTCGCCATTGGTCACAGCCCGAACACCGCGATTTTTGAAGGCCAGCTTGAGCTGGAAAACGGCTACATCAAAGTTCAGTCCGGCATTCACGGTAATGCGACGCAAACCAGCATTCCAGGCGTGTTCGCGGCCGGTGACGTGATGGACCATATTTATCGCCAGGCGATTACCTCTGCAGGTACGGGTTGTATGGCAGCCCTTGATGCAGAGCGTTATCTCGACGGTCTGGCTGACGCCTGCAAATAAGTTTTACAAATCAGTAACAAAAGTAAAAAAGGCGACTATCAGTCGCCTTTATTTTTGCCCCGTTGTAACATTGTCCTGCCTAAAAATTCCTATAACTCACCTGCTAAGCGAGCAATGAATAAAACCCGTCAAAAAGAGCTAACACGCTGGTTAAAACAGCAAAGTGTCATTTCCCAGCGTTGGCTGAATATTTCACGCCTGTTAGGCTTCGTCAGCGGCCTGTTAATTGTCGCTCAGGCCTGGCTCCTGGCACGCATTCTTGATCACATGATCATGGATAATATTCCCCGCGAAGCCCTTCTGCTCCCTTTCATCGTATTAGTACTGATTTTCATCCTGCGTGCATGGGTGGTCTGGCTACGTGAGCGGGTCGGTTTTCATGCGGGACAGCACATCCGTTTTGAAATTCGTCGCCAGGTTCTGGACCGTCTGCAGCAGGCAGGCCCCGCGTGGATCCAGGGTAAACCTGCCGGAAGTTGGGCCACGCTGGTGCTCGAGCAGATTGACGATATGCATGATTACTACGCGCGTTATCTGCCGCAAATGGCGCTTGCCGTCTGCGTCCCCATTTTAATTGTCGCGGCTATTTTCCCGTCTAACTGGATAGCCGCCCTTATCCTGCTGGGAACCGCGCCGTTAATCCCCATGTTTATGGCGATGGTCGGTATGGGCGCTGCCGACGCTAACCGACGTAACTTTCAGGCGCTGGCCCGACTCAGCGGGCATTTCCTCGATCGCTTGCGCGGCATGGAAACGTTAAGAATATTTGGTCGCGGCGAAGCGGAAACAGAAAGCATCCGCGCGGCGTCTCAAGATTTTCGCCAGCGCACCATGGAAGTTCTGCGCCTCGCGTTCCTCTCCTCCGGCGTACTGGAATTTTTCACCTCGCTGTCCATCGCGCTGGTGGCGGTTTACTTTGGCTTCTCGTACCTCGGCGAACTCAACTTCGGCCACTATGGCGTTGGTGTTACCTTAGCCTCTGGATTCCTGGCACTGATTCTTGCGCCTGAGTTTTTCCAGCCCTTACGCGATCTGGGCACGTTTTATCATGCCAAAGCCCAGGCCGTCGGTGCCGCAGACAGCCTGAAAACGTTCATGGAAACGCCGCTGGCGCATCCTGAACGTGGCGACATTGAGCTGGCCGTAAAAGAGCCGGTTTCGATTACCGCAGAAGATCTGGTTATCACCTCCCCGGAAGGTAAAGTGCTTGCTGGTCCACTTAACTTCTCGCTGCCAGCCGGTCAGCGCGCGGTACTGGTGGGACGTAGCGGCTCCGGTAAGAGCTCGCTGCTGAATGCCCTTTCTGGTTTTCTCTCGTATCAGGGTTCGCTGAGAATTAATGGTTTTGAGCTTCGCTCCCTGGCCCCTGACTCCTGGCGAAAACAGCTGTCGTGGGTAGGACAGAACCCACAGCTTCCTGCCCCAACGTTGCGCGATAATGTGCTGCTGGCACGTCCAGATGCCAGTGAGCAACAGCTTCAGGCCGCGCTCGACAGCGCCTGGGTAAGTGAGTTTTTACCCCTGCTGCCTCAGGGCGTGGATACCCCGGTCGGCGATCAGGCCGCCCGGCTTTCCGTCGGGCAAGCGCAGCGCGTTGCCGTCGCCCGAGCCTTGCTCAATCCGTGTCAGCTAATGCTACTGGACGAACCCGCCGCTAGCCTCGATGCGCACAGCGAGCAGCGCGTCATGCAGGCGCTGAATGCAGCATCACGCCGCCAGACCACGCTGATGGTCACGCACCAGCTTGAAGACCTTGCCGAGTGGGATGCCATTTGGGTCATGCAGGACGGACAGATCGTCGAGCAAGGCACTTATGCTCAACTGAGCGCAGCCAACGGGGCTTTTGCAACACTGCTGGCTCACCGTCAGGAGGACATCTAAATGCGCGCTTTGCTACCTTATCTGACGCTGTATAAACGTCATAAATGGATGTTAACGCTGGGAATTATTCTGGCGATCATCACGCTATTAGCCAGTATCGGCTTGCTGACACTTTCCGGTTGGTTCCTCTCCGCTTCCGCGGTGGTTGGCGTCACCGGGATTTACAGTTTTAACTATATGCTCCCCGCTGCCGGCGTGCGCGGTGCGGCGATCACCCGTACCGCAGGTCGTTATTTCGAGCGACTGGTCAGTCACGACGCGACATTCCGCGTGTTGCAGCACCTGCGTATTTATACATTTAGTAAGCTGCTGCCACTCTCTCCGGCGGGTCTGGCCCGTTATGGCCAGGGTGAACTGCTTAACCGCATCGTTGCGGATGTCGATACGCTTGATCATCTTTATCTGCGCGTCATCTCTCCGCTGGTTGGGGCATTTGTCGTGATTATGGTGGTGACGCTGGGTCTGAGCGTGCTCGATCTCACGCTGGCCATCACCCTCGGTGGCATCATGCTGCTGACCTTGTTTATTTTGCCTCCGCTGTTTTATCAGGCCGGAAAACGCACCGGGCAAAACCTGACGCACCTGCGCGGGCAATATTGCCAACAGCTGACATCCTGGCTGCAGGGCCAGGCCGAGCTGACCATTTTTGGCGCAAGTGTTCGCTATCGAGCACAAATGGAAGCCACAGAGTTACAGTGGCACGAAGCTCAGCGTCGCCAGTCCGAATTAACGGCGCTGTCTCAGGCCCTAATGCTGCTGATTGGCGCACTGGCCGTCATCGTGATGCTCTGGATGGCCTCGGGCGGCGTGGGAGGCAATACCCAGCCAGGTGCGCTGATTGCGCTGTTTGTGTTCTGCGCACTGGCCGCATTTGAAGCCCTGGCCCCGGTAACGGGTGCATTTCAGCACCTCGGTCAAGTGATCGCCTCTGCCCTGCGCATTACAGAACTGACGGAACAAAAACCGGAAGTCACTTTCCCCGACGCAGGATCGACAGTTTCTGAGCCGATTACCCTCACGCTGCGCGACGTTTGTTTCAGCTACCCGGGCCAGGCGCAAAATGCGCTGGATACCCTCTCCCTGCAAGCAAAACCCGGCGAGCATGTTGCGATTCTCGGCCGCACCGGCTGTGGAAAGTCCACCCTGCTACAACTGCTGACCCGCGCCTGGAACCCGCAACACGGTGAAATTTTGTTTAACGACCGTCCGATTTCAACTCTGAGTGAGTCAACGCTGCGTCAAAGCATCAGCGTCGTGCCGCAACGTGTGCACCTTTTTAGCGCCACATTACGCGACAACCTGCTGCTGGCCGCGCCGCAGGCCAGTGATGACGCATTATCCGAAATACTGTGCCGCGTTGGTCTGGAAAAACTGCTGGAAGATGATGGTCTCAACGCCTGGTTAGGTGAAGGGGGTCGTCAGCTTTCCGGCGGCGAACTCCGCCGTCTGGCAATCGCTCGCGCGGTACTCCACGATGCCCCGCTGATGCTGCTGGATGAACCTACCGAAGGACTGGACGCTACCACCGAAAGTCAAATGCTTGAATTGATTAGTGATGTCATGCGAGATAAAACGGTATTGATGGTGACGCATCGCCTGCGCGGGCTATCGCGTTTTAATCAAATAATAGTGATGGACAACGGACACATTATTGAGCAAGGTAATCACGCAGATCTGTTAGCCAGGCAGGGGCGTTATTACCAGTTTAAGCAACGTCTGTAAGCTATTATTGAACGATCGACTCGCGTAGTGGAGTTTCGCTGTCATGCGCCTGGTGCAACTGTCCCGCAATTCTATCGCCTTCCCGTCACCGGAAGGCGCGTTACGCGAACCTAACGGTTTGTTAGCACTGGGTGGCGATCTGAGCCCTGCCCGTCTGCTTATGGCGTACCAGCGCGGTATTTTTCCGTGGTTTTCTCCTGGCGACCCAATTCTTTGGTGGTCGCCCGATCCGCGCGCCATTTTGTGGCCTGAGACATTTCATCTTAGCCGTAGCATGAAGCGTTTTCATAAACACTCACCTTATCGTGTCACGTTAAATTACGCCTTTGGTCAGGTGATTGAAGGTTGTGCCAATGACCGCGAAGAAGGGACCTGGATAACGCGTGATATTGTTGACGCTTACCACCGCCTGCATGAATTGGGGCACGCGCATTCCATTGAAGTGTGGCGGCACAATGAATTAGTCGGCGGTATGTACGGCGTTTCGCAAGGCACGCTCTTCTGCGGTGAATCAATGTTCAGTCGTCAGGAAAATGCCTCAAAAACCGCGTTGCTTGTTTTTTGCGCTGAATTTAGCCAGCAGGGTGGGAAGTTAATTGACTGTCAGGTGTTAAATGGACATACAGCGTCGCTGGGCGCCGTCGAAACGCCGCGTCGGGAGTACCTTGAACACTTGAGCAGACTGCGCCAGCAGCGGTTACCCAGCCATTTTTGGGTACCGCGGACGTTATTTTTACCTCAGGAGTGAATGTTTTCGGCACATTTTTTGTCGGGGTGTTATAATTGCGTCGCAGAGTTGGTTTAGCCCATTACCCCGCCGCCGTTAAGGAACAGTTCGCGTCAGGCAACGCCTATCGTTTATCTCATCGTTCCCTTACACGTTGCGCTTTAAGTGCGGCTTTGCCGTGTGTGGATAGAGTAATGCGCCAAACTTGATTTGCTGTATTTTAATCGCGCAAATCTTTACTTATTAAAAGAACTTCGGCATTATCTTGCCGGTTCAAATTACGGTAGTGATACCCCAGAGGATTAGATGGCCAAAGAAGACAATATTGAAATGCAGGGTACCGTTCTCGATACGTTACCTAATACCATGTTCCGCGTAGAGTTAGAAAACGGTCACGTGGTTACTGCACACATCTCCGGTAAAATGCGTAAAAACTATATCCGCATCCTGACGGGAGACAAAGTGACTGTTGAACTGACCCCGTACGACCTGAGCAAAGGCCGCATTGTCTTCCGTAGTCGCTGATTTTTTTCACGCCAGACTGGCGTCCAGATAATAAAAGGTCGGTATATCCGGCCTTTTTTGTGGGCCAAATTTGAGGCTTTAGTCCTCAATCATGCGTGCATATTCTTCCGTCAGGAAATCCACTAATGCGCGCACCGAGGGCAATAACCCCCTACGTGATGGAAAGACCGCGTGAATAATCTCCCGCCTCGGTTCCCAGCCATCCAGCAATGCCACCAGCTCCCCTGCGGCTAATTGATCCTTGACCATTAACTGCGGGAGTTGCACCACGCCTACCCCGGCAACCGCGGCCTCGCGCAGCGCCAGCATATCTGTGGTGATCATACGCGGTGTAAAATGTACTTCCGCGCGGGCCCCCTGTGGGCCAAACAACTCCCAACGATGAACATGTTTCCCCGCCGCCAAACTCAGCCCAGGCCAACGGGTCAGCTCTGCCGGGGCGTGTAATGTCCCCATCTGCTCAACCAATCGCGGGCTGGCATACAGCCGGTGCCCCCTGTCAGCAAGCACCCGCATGACCAAATCACTGTCTTCAAGAGGACGAGGTCGGACGCGAATCGCCACATCCAGACCTTCTCCGACGACGTCGACGCGGCGATTCGTAGCTTCAAGCTGTACTGCGACATCCGGATAACGCGCCATGAATCGGGCCAGCATCGGACCGATATGGACATGCAACAGCGTCACCGGGCACGTCAGTTTAACAATGCCACGTGGCTCAACCTGCAACGCCGCAATGGCATCCTGTGCCGCCTGCGCCTCCACCAACATCGCCTTACAGTGTTCGTAAAAGGTCTGCCCGACCTCCGTGACATTAAACTGCCGGGTTGTTCGCTGAATCAAACGCACCCCCAGTCTCTCCTCCAGTTGCGCAATACGCCGACTGAGTTTGGATTTGGGCTCATCAAGCGCACGGCCTGCCGCTGCGAATCCTCCCTCTTCGACAACATGCACAAACCATGCGAAATCATTGAGATCCAACTTCGTCATCTTATTGTCCTATTAATGAGACGGTGAGGACTATTTTAGCCACTACTCAGCTCGCTGTCATGGATATAAGCTTATTCACATCAAGATAACGCCACTGAGGAGATACATATGAAACACGTAACAGGCGTCTATACCGCACCTCGCCCACACTGGGTTGGCGATGGATTTCCAGTTCGCTCGATGTTCTCTTACCAGTCTCATGCTGAGCAGCTCAGTCCGTTCCTGCTGCTGGATTACGCGGGTCCGCATACCTTTACACCGGGTAATGAAAAGCGCGGCGTCGGTGAGCACCCGCACCGTGGTTTTGAAACAGTGACCATTGTTTACAGCGGTGAAGTTGAGCATCGCGACTCAACCGGGCGCGGCGGCATTATCGGTCCAGGCGATGTGCAGTGGATGACAGCAGGGGCCGGGATTTTACACGAAGAATTTCATTCGCCGGAATTTACCCGTAAGGGCGGCGAGCTGGAAATGGTCCAGCTGTGGGTCAACCTGCCAGCCAAAGACAAAATGACCGTGCCGGGTTATCAGGGCATCAGCAGCGACGTTATTCCCACCGTCGACCTGCCAGATGACGCAGGTACCGTGCGCGTGATTGCGGGCAGCTATCAGGATACGAAAGGCCCCGCACATACCTTCTCACCGTTAAATGTGTGGGACATGCGCCTGCAAAGTAATCGCCCGGTCACGCTGTCCCAGCCGGAAGGATGGAGCACTGCGCTGGTGGTGCTGAAAGGCACGATCACCATCAACGGTGCCACCTCCGCGGGTGAAGCGCAGCTGGTGGTATTAAGCCAGCAGGGTAAAACCCTACATATCGAGGCCAGTAGCGACGCCAGCGTGCTGCTGCTGTCAGGCGAACCGTTAAATGAACCCATTGTCGGTTACGGTCCGTTTGTGATGAACACAAAACAAGAGATCGCCGAAGCCGTACGCGATTTCAACTCCGGCCGTTTTGGCCAAATCTAAAGCGAAGGAGAATACGATGTCCAGTCCTGCAAATTTTAATGGTTCACGCCCGGTTATCGACGTAGATGATGCCGTGATGCTGCTTATCGATCACCAGAGCGGTCTTTTTCAGACCGTCGGTGATATGCCAATGCCCGAACTGCGTGCCCGTGCCGCTGCGCTGGCAAAAATAGCCACCCTGGCGAAGATGCCGGTGATCACCACCGCCTCCGTTCCACAGGGACCCAACGGCCCGTTGATTCCGGAAATCCACGCCAATGCGCCCCATGCTCAGTACGTGGCGCGCAAAGGCGAGATCAACGCCTGGGATAACGAAGACTTTGTTAAAGCCGTCAAAGCAACAGGTCGTAAAACGCTGATTATCGCCGGTACCATTACCAGCGTTTGCATGGCTTTCCCGGCCATCAGCGCGGTAGCGGAAGGGTATAAAGTGTTTGCCGTCATTGACGCTTCCGGCACTTACAGCAAGATGGCGCAGGAAATCACGTTGGCGCGAGTGGTACAGGCAGGCGTGGTGCCAATGGATACCGCAGCCGTTGCGTCTGAAATACAGCGGACCTGGAACCGGGAAGATGCCGCTGAATGGGCGGAAGTGTATACCAAAATCTTCCCAGCCTATCAGCTGCTGATCGAAAGCTACAGCAAGGCTCAGGAAGTCGTCACCAACGGTGAAAAACTGGACTCTCAGCGCTAATCATGTTCTCTGCGCCTGTCCGGGCGCAGAATATGTCTATTGCGTAACCAAACGAGAGTGAAGACGTAAATTCTGCTTGACCGTTTTAGCGCAACTCCCTATAGTAGCGCCCCGTTGCCCCCCAAGCGGTCAGGCAGCAATACAATACGGTGAGGTGTCCGAGTGGCTGAAGGAGCACGCCTGGAAAGTGTGTATACGGCAACGTATCGAGGGTTCGAACCCCTCTCTCACCGCCACATTTGAGAAAGAGCTCGTACGCAAGTACGGGCTTTTTTTTCGTCTATTGCATTTACCGAATGCGGCCAACAACCCGCATCCATCCTTAGACCTGACAAGCGAAGCGTCATCAGGCATTCCCTGCGAAGAAAAGAAACTATTGTCGGCTGAGCAGCGTCAATACTTCATAGTGCGCGGTGTGCGGGAACATATCGAAAAGTTGAACCCGTTCTATGCGATAGCCTGGCAGCTCGCCAATATCCTTCGCCATGCTTTGCGCATTACAGCTGGAGTAGATGATAAACGGCGGTGCCATGTGGGAAAGATAATCACACAGGGGTTTACCAATGCCCCGACGCGGAGGGTTCACCAGCACCAGATCCGGAACGTCTTCCTGTGCCGTCGCGAATTGGGTCGAATCGAGCGCTTGAAAGTGCATATTCTGTAACCCCAACGTCTGCGCAGATTGTTTCGCACAGGCGATCGCCTCTGGTGCGATCTCGATACCCGTCAGTTTCATCTGCGGCGTAGCGCAATGCAGGCCAAAACCGCCAACACCACAAAACAGATCCCACATATGGTTGACCGAAAGCTGACGCACCCAATCGCGAGCCGTGGCATACAAACGCTCAGCCACTACCGGGTTGGTTTGAAAGAAACTCTGCGGGCGGATCCACAGCGGTACATCATTAAAACGTTCAGCCAGCGCCTGCTGCTCCGTCAGGAAGATTTCTGTCTCCCCTTCCATAATCGCCATATGCACCGGCTGGATATTGACCGTTATCACCTTTAACTGCGGTAACTGCGCCTGCAGCCACGGCAACGCCGCGCGCAGTTGGCTCAGCTTGGCCTCTGAGCGTAAGACAAAACGCAGCATCATACCGCCGTCAAACTGGCTTTCCGTTAACAGCACATATTTCAGTTCGCCCCGCTTACGCGCTACGTTGTAAGGCGTCAACCCGGCACGGGCGATAAAGGGTTTTAGTGCGGAAAATACCGGCGCAAATGAGGCAGGATAAAGCGGACAGTCGCACAAATCTTCAGGTGTACCGTCACGATGCAGCATGCCCAACAGCGGTTTTTCCACGCTACCGCTCACCACCATTTTGGCTTTATTACGAAAAGCGCTCTCCGGGCCAACGACGGGCGCGCACCACTCCCTGACCGAATAGTCGGCAAGAAGAGTCTGGAGATCGGCCATTTTTGCACGGAGTTGATCGCCAACGGGCTGTGTTATCCACTGACAGGAACGACAGCGATCGGCGTCATAAAGAGCGCACTGCATAAGAAAACCTTCAAATTAACCGGGGCGAAGATTATACACATTATTGCAGACGGAAGAACCGTCGACTGGATGCCGGAACAAACAGCAACAACAGCACCAGCATATCCGGTAATTTCTGCATCACCAGCGTGCGAAAAATTTCACGCTTCGATTCACCCGCAATACTGAACAGCTCGGGATAACCATAACCTAACGATGCCGCCCACAAATAACCGGAGGCCACCACCTGGGTAAACAGATAAATCCAGCGCGCCCAGTTACGTCCTTTGACCAATGAAAAGGCACAGTAAATTTCGATAAACACCAGTATCAGACTGCTTAAAAACACCAGCGTTAAATTCCAGGTCTGCACGCTACGCTGGATAAATGCCATTGTCCCGCTCACACCCAACGTATTGAAAATCATCAACAGATCGAGGCCGCGGATCATAATAATAGCGAGCGCCGCCACCTGCACTAAAGCAGGAACGTTTAAGCGAGCATGTGATGTGGATGATTTCTTAAAAAATCCCAACGCGTCGTCTTCCGTGAAAACGGTGCAGCGCCACATGCTGCACCGAGTAGAGGTTGGCAGATTTTAGTTTTTTCAGCCGCGTCTTGCACGCTGGATATCGCGCAACCGCTGCTTTTCTGTCCGGGCCATCAGGTACCACGCGATAAATCCGATAATTCCTACCACGCCAAGAATCAGCGTCGCCAGCGCGTTAATTTCTGGATTAACCCCCATACGTACGCTGGAGAACACCAGCATCGGCAACGTCGTCGCCCCAGGACCGGAAACAAAGCTGGCGATCACCAGATCGTCAAGCGACAGGGTGAAAGCCAACAGCCAGCCGGAAATCACCGCCGGCATAATCATCGGCAGCGTGATGACAAAGAAGACCTTCAGCGGCGTGGCACCAAGATCCATCGCCGCTTCTTCGATGGAGTGATCCAGTTCGCGCAAACGCGAGGAGATAACGACCGCCACATACGCCGTACAGAAAGTGACGTGCGCCAGCCAGATGGTTAACATCCCGCGATCTGCCGGCCAGCCAATAGCATGCGCCATGGCAACAAACAGCAACAACAGCGACAGGCCAGTGATGACATCCGGCATAACCAGCGGCGCTGTTATCATAAAGGCAAAGCCATTCGAACCCCGGAAACGACCAAAGCGCACCAGCACCACCGCAGCAATCGTGCCGAGGATCGACGCCATCGTCGCCGCACAAGCAGCAATGGTCAAACTCATCCCGACAGCGCTTATCATGGCAGTATCGTGGAGCAATTCACCGTACCAGCGCGTCGACCACCCTGCCCAGACCGTCACCAGTTTGGAGCTGTTAAACGAATAGATAACCAGCATCAGCATCGGCGCGTACAGGAAAGTGAACCCTATGACCAGGATAAAAATACGCCACGGTGAGCGAACGACGGGTAAATTATTCATCCGTGTTCCCCCACACTTTTTTGCTGATATTTATGGAACCACATGATCGGCACAATCAGTAACAGCAGCATAATAATGGCCACAGCCGACGCCACCGGCCAGTCGCGGTTATTGAAAAACTCCTGCCACAACACACGGCCAATCATAATGCTGTCCGGCCCGCCCAGCAGTTCAGGGATCACAAACTCCCCGACCGCCGGGATAAACACCAGCATTGAGCCTGCGATGATCCCGCCTTTGGTCAACGGCACGATCACGCTAAAGAACGTTTTCAGCGGTCGGGCCCCAAGATCCAGCGCCGCTTCCACCAGCGAATAGTCGATACGTGTCAACGCGGTGTAGATCGGCAGTACCATAAACGGCAAATATGCATAAACAATCCCGATATAGACCGCCAGATTGGTGTGCAGGATCGTCAGCGGCTGATCGATAACTCCCAGCCACATCAGAAAATTATTCAGGATCCCGTTATTTTTCAGGATCCCCATCCAGGCATACACGCGAATCAAAAACGAGGTCCAGGAAGGCAGGATCACCAGCAACAGCAGAATATTCCGCGTTGACGGTTTGCTGTGTGCCACAGCCCATGCCAGTGGATATCCCAGTAGCAAACAGCAGATCGTAGAAATCCCCGCCACCTGCAACGACTGCAGGTAAGCATCAACATACAGCGGGTCAGCCGTCAGTTGCAGGAAGTTGCCAACATTGAGCGTGATGGAGAGCTGGTCGTCTGCCCATGAGATGAGGTCAGAATACGGGGGTATCGCCCGCGCCATCTCAGAAAAAGAGATCTTAAAGACGATTAAAAATGGCAGCAAAAACAGCAGAATCAGCCAGATATACGGCAGCGCAATCACCACCTTGCGCCCATGCCTCATCTGCATCCGCGACATAAACAGCGTGAAACGGCTCGCGTTGTCCACGCGCGCCGGAGGTTCAAGTGTACGCATTTTCACTCCTTAAACCGTCAACACTACGCAACTGTCCGCATCCCAACACAAACGCACCTCATCGCCCCAGGTCGGTAGCCCCTTACGGTAGCGATGTTCGTTTTGTAGCTGGGCACTCAACATCTGGCCGCTTTTTAAACGCACGTGGTACACCGACAAATCACCGAGATAGGCAATGTGCACTACTTCCCCCACCGCAAAGTTATAGCCATCTGCCGGTGGAGTCTCACAGAGCATAATTTTTTCCGGACGCAGCGCGACGTACACCGGGACGTTATCAACGATGGAGGCATCAGCATCGACTTTCAGCGGATGGACCAGCCCCGGAGAGTCAATGATCAGGCCGTCTTCCTGACGCGCTTTCAGTAGCCCCTCGAACACGTTTACCGAGCCAATAAATTCCGCGCTATAGCGGGTGGTCGGGTGCTCGTAAATCTCTTCAGGCTCGCCGATTTGCACGAACTTGCCGCGATTCATGATCGCAATACGCCCCGCCATCGTCATGGCTTCTTCCTGATCGTGCGTTACCATCACACAGGTCGCACCCACACGTTCGAGGATATCGACCACTTCCAGTTGCATGCGGTCACGTAGCTTTTTATCCAGCGCCCCCATCGGTTCGTCCAGCAGCAGCAGTTTAGGACGTTTTGCCAGGCTGCGCGCCAGCGCCACACGCTGTCGCTGACCGCCGGAAAGCTGATGCGGTTTGCGTTTGGCAAATTCCTGCATATGCACCAGGCCCAGCATCTCGTTGACCCGGCTGGTAATTTCAGCTTTCGGCAACTTGTCCTGCTTCAGGCCAAAGGCAATGTTCTGCTCCACCGTCATATGTGGGAACAGCGCGTAGGACTGAAACATCATATTAATCGGGCGCAGATACGGCGGGACGTGTGCTAAATCGACACCATCGAGCATAATTTGCCCGGTGGTCGGCAGTTCAAAGCCCGCCAGCATGCGCAGCAGGGTTGATTTGCCGCAGCCGGAGGCCCCTAGCAGGGCAAATATTTCGCCTTTGTAGATAGTCAGGTTGACGTCATCGACGGCGTGCTGGCCATCGAAAGACTTGGTCAGATTACGAATTTCAAGCAGCGGGGTTAGCGCTTTACGGGTTTTCGCCTGTGGGCGGGGGGTCGCATCATTCACGTGAGTGCTCTCCGGCATAAAACAAAGAAACAGTGCAAATAACGCACCAGCATGGTGCGTATTGCCGGGTTATGAGTGTTCAGGGTTCGGGTGTCCCGGCGGACTTACGCGCCGCCGGGTCATCTCCCTGACGCGGGTTATTTCCCGCTTTTCACCTTGGTCCAGGCACGGGTACGGACACGATCGATCTTCGGATCCTGTACTTTCAGAGTGAACAACTTGGCTCGCACATCGGCCGGCGGGTAAATCCCCGGATTGTCACGAACTTCAGGGCTGACCAACGCCGTCGCCTCTTTGTTCGCGTTGGCGTAGAACACGTGGTCGGAAATATGGGCAATCACATCCGGACGCAGCAGATAGTTGAGGAACTGATACGCTTCGTCTTTATTTTTAGCATCCGCAGGCATGGCGAAAACATCGAAGAACGCCATCGCCCCTTCTTTTGGAATTGAGAAGGAAATATTGACGCCATTTTTCGCTTCTTTCGCGCGATTAGCGGCCTGCCATACGTCCCCTGCCCAACCAATTGCCACGCAGCTATCACCGTTTGCCAGATCGTTAATGTATTGAGAAGAGTGGAAATAACGAATATTCGGACGCAGCTTCAACAGCAGATCGGTTGCCGGTCCGGTGTAATCGTCCGCTTTGGTACTGTTGGGGTCTTTACCCAAGTAATTCAGCACGGTGGCAAACACTTCTTCGGGGGCATCAAGGAACGAGACGCCGCAGCTTTTGAGTTTTTCCAAATTTTCCGGCTTCAGGATCAGATCCCAACTGTCGACCGGCGCATCCGCGCCCAGCACCGCCTTCACTTTATCCACGTTGTAGCCAATACCGGTGGTTGCCCACATATACGGCATCGCAAACTTGTTGTCTGGATCGTGTTTCGCCACCAGCTTCAGCAATTCGGGATCGAGGTTTTTCCAGTCTGGCAGTTTACTTTTGTCCAGCGGTTGGAAAACACCCGCAGTAAGCTGACGCTCAAGGAAGCTGGCGGAAGGAACGACAAGGTCAAAGCCAGTGCTACCCGCCATGAGCTTACCTTCCAGTACTTCATTGGAGTCGAACACATCATAAACCACTTTAATGCCGGTCTCTTTTTCAAAATTAGCCACCGTGTCGGGGGCGATATAATCAGACCAGTTATAAATATGCAGCGTTTTTTGTTCAGCAGCGAGCGTGCCGGCAGAGAGGGATATCAGAGCACCCGCAACCAGGCCTGATAACCATTTTTTATTTAAGGCGGTCATAATCTCTTTCCTTCTGAAAGTTCGTTAACAAACGAACAAAAAATTCACACTCTATGATATGCAAGAAACGTGCATATTTTTTCATTCAGCACAAATAAGAAAAGAGGCTTCCCCTGTGCCGCTATGGCTCGCTAATAATCACGGAATCATTCAACATGCATTGCGGTCGCATGCAGCCCATAAAGGGTTCATTGAAGGATGACGTTTATAAGCCTCACCAGAATAACTTTAGCCAGGATTCGAGGATATAGCCCAGTTAAAAAAACGTCTTTTATCAATTTTTTATGCAGGATTTATCTATGACATAAGGCAGAAGGCGTGGAAGTTAGGTGAATAATTCTTTAATAAAAGGTTAAATTCAGAATAAAAATAGGGTAATACGCAACCGCTCTGGCAGCGGCTGCGCTTTTGGCATCATTGCTCAGGAAATATTAATGGAGGAAATGGGTCTCAGTACCGCTGTTTTGCACATCTTCTTCAGCGTTAAATAACAGTTGATGCGCCCCGGCCTCAAGGATCACCATGGATATCTGCTCTTCGCTCTGGCGAACAAAACATTCGAACTGCTCAAACGTGACGCCCGGCACAACGTATAAAGACTGGCAAACCACCAGCTTTGGCAGATTATCATCCTGCATGTCCAGAAAGGCTTTCACCGTCAGCGAACTGGCATTAATGGATGACAGATCGGCGGCCAACGGCAGCAACGCCGATGGCCTGACTTCCGCCATCGCAGAGAACAGAATGACGTTATCCACCAAATCAATTTTCGCATCAAAGATGCCGTCAAAGTTTTGCATATGGGGTAAATGCAGCGCCTGACAGGTATCGCATTCAAAAAAACTCATGCCCAGGTCGTCGAGCCATTGACGCAACGTATCCAGAGTGGGAACGACCAGTGATGTCATAATAATGTGCGACCTCTTTCGATGAAAAAATTACCGGCACAGCTTACGCAAAAAGACCGCGTCATACCACGATCGCCATCGATATTGCGTTCAGCCGCCGATTTTAAGACAAAATTCCGGAGTTGCATGACGTTCGATCCACTTGATCATCCGTCCGGCAATATCAACCCCCGTGGTTTTCTCCACGCCTTCAAGCCCCGGAGAAGCGTTAACTTCCATGACCAGCGGCCCGCGGTCTGCGCGCAAAATATCAACGCCAGCCACATCCAGGCCCATGGTTCGGGCGGCTTTTATCGCGATGTCCCTTTCACGCGTCGTAATATTGGCAATACTGGCCACGCCACCGCGATGGAGATTAGAACGAAAATCGCCCTCTTTAGCCCGACGCTCAATAGCAGCCACCACCTCGTCCCCTACGACAAAACAGCGAATATCCCGCCCTTTGGCCTCTTTAATATATTCCTGCACAAGGATATGTGCGTTCAGTCCTCGAAATGCATCCACGACGCTCTCCGCGGCCTGACGCGTTTCGGCCAGCACCACACCGATACCCTGGGTGCCTTCTACCAGTTTCACCACCAACGGTGCGCCGCCGACCATATCAATCATGTCGCTGGTATCGTCCGGTGAGTGCGCGATTCCGGTAATCGGGAGATCGATTCCCTGACGTGCCAGCAGTTGCAATGAGCGCAGCTTATCGCGCGCACGGGTGATCGCCACTGACTCATTCAACGGATAACTCCCTAACATCTCGAACTGGCGCAACGCCGCCGTACCGTAAAAGGTAATCGCCGAGCCGATTCGTGGGATGACCGCATCAAAATGAGGGAGCTGGCGGCCCTTGTAATGAATCGAAGACGCCGCCGGACTAATGTTCATATAACAGGAAAGGGGATCGATAATTTCAACCAGGTGACCGCGCTGCATCGCCGCTTCACGCAGGCGCTTACAAGAATAGAGCGTTCCGTCCCGGGACAAAATGGCAATTTTCACCCTGCACCTCTCTGAAAGACCTGCTGAAAGCCGGCGTATCATACACCGGGTTAAAATCTTTAGCGCGTAGCCCATCCCTGTTTGTGCAAATATTCCAGAATAAAGGGGCGATTTTCTTTGATGATGGTGCGGCGAATATGATCGCTCCAGGTATCACGACGCGTGTTGCTGCCACGGGTCAGATAATACTGCGCAAGCTGTTCATCATAGTGAGCCAGGGCGTCCTTATCGAGCGGCTGGTATTGATTTTCATGCACCACAATGGCCGCAGGCAGCCGTGGCTTGATATCGGGATTATCTGCAGGCCAACCGAGACACAGACCAAACAGCGGCAGAACATGCTGCGGCAGTTTCAGTAACTCAGTTACAGACGCAATATTGTTGCGCAGTCCGCCAATATATACACCGCCAAGCCCCAGCGACTCTGCAGCCGTCAGCGCATTTTGCGCCATCATCGCCGTATCAACCACGCCCAGCAGCAGTTGTTCTGCCAGTCCCAGCTGTGCGTCAGGGCAAATCTGTAAATGACGGTTAAAATCAGCGCAGAACACCCAGAATTCGGCAGCCTTCGCCACGTGCGGCTGCCCACCCGACAGCGTCACCAGCGACTCTCGCAGGGCCTTATCCGTCACCCGAATAATCGCGCTGCACTGTAAAAAACTGGAGCTCGAGGTGCCTTGCGCGGCAGCTATAATCGCCTCGCGCTGCGCATCCGAAATCGACGCCTCGGTGAAATGGCGAATAGAACGGTGGCTGCGAAGTAAATCAATGGTTGGAGTCATCTCTTTTTTCTCTGGCTGAACGGGAAGATACGCTGGATGTTCGCGACATCAGCTGCGGCGCCAACAGTTGCGCAATGCGCCACATTAAAAACACAGCGGCGGGAAGCATCAACAAAACCCCCAGAAAAATCATCACCACACAGGCCAATGGACTGTTAAGCGGCGCGGGTAAGGTGAGATAATCGTTAAGCGACAATAGCGCCAGCGCTAACGACACCATACCGATCGTTTCCAGAATCAATATGCTTTTAGGTAACACACCCACAGTGCGCATACGTGGCCTCCCGGCGAAGTGGCTCGTAGTATAAAACGTTCCGAGTTCTCATGTTTAACAGATATAGCGTAGATGTATCAAAGCAACAGGCCGAACCTACTTTCCATCCGACATAAATCGCGGCATCATACAGTCATTCGCCATCTGGCCTGATAAGTTCGAGGAGAGTGAGATGTTTGCTGTTATTTTTGGTCGCCCAGGGTGCCCGTATTGCGTGCGCGCAAAAGAATTGGCAGAAAAATTAAGCAATGAGCATGAAGATTTTAACTTCCGCTACATTGATATTCATGCTGAAGGGATCTCAAAAGCCGATCTGGAAAAGACGGTTGGTAAGCCGGTAGAGACCGTACCGCAGATTTTTGTCGATCAGAAACACATCGGCGGCTGCACGGATTTCGAAGCATGGGCAAAAGAGAATGTGAATCTGTTCGCCTGATTGCCGTCTCTACGCCCTCCACTGGAGGGCGTAATCAGTGTTTTTTCCGCTGCTGATGCTGATTAAATAGGCTACTGATAAACAGAAAACACAATGCGCCAAGCGCGCACCAAAACACCGCACTAAACAACCATGCAAGCTCTTGCCACAGCGAACGCGTAGGCATAAACACAAATCGCATCAATAACAAACAACACGGTGCCGCCAGCATTGCACCGAGAAGAGGTCTAAGCACCTCACGACGATGGGAAAAAAAGCTGGCCGCTGCTCCTGGCAATATAAAAAACAACAACCCAACCTCAGGATGCCCAGCCGCCTTAAATGCTCCTTTCACGTTCAGCGTCAATGAAAGACACACCACAATAAAAAGCACAAAGCAGCAGATCGCACCCGCCCAACCTTGCCTATGTTTCAATCGTTCCTCCTGACACTCTCTATCGAACACTCTTTTCGCCCAAAGGCGTCCAGTCAGATAAAGTCGTTCGGCATTCCATGCCAAAAACGCACTCACACGATTCTTATAGCCGTTGAAACGTAATGAGATTAAACTAGCCGCATATATCGTCATGCTGCTTTATTTGGGGCTGTGTACGATGCTGTCGCCCCTTAATTTCTGGCAAAAACATTAGCGTAAATTGCCATTTCTTTCAATAGCTTACTAGTAAACAAGAAGTTAGTCTCCGTGAATATAAACGTCGCAGATTTGTTAAATGGGAATTACATCCTGTTATTATTTGTGGTCCTGGCGCTGGGGCTGTGTCTGGGGAAATTACGCCTGGGTACAGTCCAACTCGGTAATTCCATTGGCGTTTTAGTAGTCTCCCTATTATTAGGCCAGCAGCACTTTAGTATTAACACTGATGCTTTAAATCTCGGCTTTATGCTGTTTATTTTTTGCGTCGGCGTCGAAGCTGGTCCCAACTTTTTTTCGATTTTTTTTCGCGATGGGAAAAATTACCTAATGCTTGCTCTGGTCATGGTCGGCAGCGCAATGCTGATCGCCCTGGGACTGGGTAGGCTATTTGGCTGGGACATCGGCCTGACAGCTGGCATGCTGGCAGGTTCAATGACCTCCACGCCGGTGCTGGTCGGCGCGGGTGACACATTGCGCCATTCAGGGATGACAGGAACACAGCTGTCAACGGCTCTTGATAACCTGAGCCTCGGTTACGCACTGACCTATCTGATCGGACTGGTCAGCCTGATTGTCGGCGCACGCTACCTGCCAAAACTGCAGCATCAGGATTTGCAAACCAGCGCCCAACAAATCGCCCGTGAACGTGGCCTCGACACCGACGCCAACCGTAAGGTCTATCTGCCTGTGATCCGCGCCTATCGTGTCGGTCCGGAATTGGTTGCCTGGGCTGATGGTAAAAATCTGCGTGAGCTGGGTATCTATCGCCAGACCGGTTGTTATATCGAGCGTATCCGTCGCAACGGCATTCTGGCTAACCCGGACGGCGACGCTGTATTGCAGATGGGCGATGAAATTGCCTTAGTGGGCTACCCGGATGCACATGCCCGCCTCGACCCTAGCTTCCGTAACGGCAAAGAAGTGTTCGATCGCGATCTGCTCGATATGCGCATCGTCACCGAAGAGATTGTGGTGAAAAACCACAATGCCGTCGGTCGTCGTCTGGCGCAGTTAAAACTGACCGATCACGGCTGCTTCCTTAACCGCGTGATCCGTAGCCAGATTGAAATGCCGATTGATGACAACGTCGTGCTCAATAAAGGTGATGTGTTGCAGGTCAGCGGCGATGCCCGCCGCGTAAAGACCATTGCAGACCGTATCGGCTTTATTTCAATTCACAGCCAGGTCACCGACCTGCTGGCCTTCTGCGCTTTCTTTATCATCGGCCTGATGATTGGGATGATCACCTTCCAGTTCAGTAATTTCAGCTTTGGCATCGGAAACGCAGCTGGCCTGCTGTTTGCCGGTATTATGCTTGGCTTCCTGCGCGCCAACCACCCGACGTTTGGCTACATCCCACAGGGTGCGCTGAATATGGTGAAAGAGTTTGGCCTGATGGTCTTTATGGCGGGCGTCGGCTTAAGCGCAGGCAGCGGTATTGGCAACGGCCTCGGCGCAGTCGGCGGACAAATGCTGATAGCGGGCCTGATTGTCAGCCTGGTGCCGGTGGTTATCTGTTTCCTGTTCGGCGCTTACGTATTGCGCATGAACCGCGCCCTGCTGTTTGGCGCCATGATGGGCGCACGAACCTGTGCACCGGCGATGGAAATCATCAGCGACACCGCGCGCAGCAACATCCCTGCTTTAGGTTATGCAGGCACCTATGCTATTGCCAACGTCTTACTGACGCTGGCGGGGACACTGATCGTCATCGTCTGGCCTGGCCTCGGTTAAAATTTACCCTTTTATGAAATTTTTTTGCAGATAAGCAGAACTTTTCTTCAAGGTGTCAGTCATAACTATTGCCACTGCTTTTCTTTGATGTCCCCAATTTGTGGAGCCCATCAACCCCGCCGTTTTGGTTCAAGGTTGATGGGTTTTTTGTTGCCTGAAATTTGCCGCCCTTCCTGGCCCTTCGACCAATTTGCATCATGCCGGTTATGGCACATACTTTTACACGGTGCTTTTGGTGATGGGGTGCGCAATGTTACTTGCAGGCAAAGTCGCGGTGATTTTCGGGGGCAGCGGTGCAATAGGGTGTGCGGTTGCGCAGGTGATGGCACGCGAAGGGGCACATGTGTTCCTGGGTGCACGTAGCCAGCAAAATCTCAATCAGGCAGCGAGCCGCATTCGCGCGTCAGGTGGCTCGGCCGACACCTTTATCATCGATGTGCTCGACGAGCAGTCGACAGCTGAGCAGGTTATGCAATGCAAGCAGGGTCTTATACCGGGGAAATATTCGCCGCAAAAGCGCAGTCAATGGGGTTAACCGTCGAGCTATGGCTTGGTGGAGCAGCACAAAGTACGATGCTTAAGCGTCTGCCAACGCTGGCACAAATCGCCGAGGTCACAACGTTTCTGGCATCAAACCACGCCAGTGCGATGACCGCGACGGTAGTAAATGTCACCGGGGGCGCAACCGTCAGTTGATAAGCTGTGTCAGTACTACGACAGCCCGGCGATGCGCTCAACCATCACCAGGATATCGTCTCGCTGCAGCGGTTTTTTATCGGTCACAAAATGCAGCGTCATGCCTTCAATAAAGGCATCCAGCGCACGGGCCGTGGCGGGGTCAAACCACTGCTCTAAAGTTTGTTGACTGCGTTGCATCCAGTTTTGCATCACCGTTTTCAACGCCGGTTTACGGCTGGCGAACGCGTACAACTGGTACATAATCTCCATGTTATCCGGTGTGGTGACCTGCGAACTGTAAATCATCTCGGTAATGGCATGACAGGCCTGTGGCGCATCCATCACGTCCATAAAAAATGCCTGATATTGCCGCGACATAGTTTCGGTAAAATGACCGAATGCCTCCATCAGAAGCTCATCGATTCCCGAAAAATAATAGGTCATTGAACCCAACGGCACCTGCGCAATCGTTGCAATCTTACGATGCGTAACTGCATGAATACCATAAGTTATTACCGCTTCTAGCGTAGCCTGAACTATTTTTTCCCGCCGTTGTGGATCGTTCGCGCGTCGCACCGCATTTCCTCTTCTTGCATTTGTGTACAAATGTACACAACCTTGCTAATGTTGTCTCCTTTCCTCATTTCTTTGGCTCGAATTCATGACTGGCATCTCATCACGCAAAGCCTTAAGACGCCGAACCTGGGCGCTGTTTATGTTTTTCTTTTTACCAGGATTATTAATGGCTTCCTGGGCAACGCGTACCCCAGCCATCAGAGATATCCTCTCCGTTTCTACCGCTGAAATGGGGGCAGTATTATTTGGACTCTCTATTGGTTCGATGAGTGGCATTCTTTGTTCGGCCTGGCTGGTGAAACGATTTGGCACGCGGAAAGTGATCCGCACCACCATGTCATGTGCGGTTGTTGGTATGGCGATCCTTAGCGTGGCGCTATGGCTGCATTCCGCCTGGCTATTTGCGTTTGGGCTGGGGGTTTTTGGTGCCAGCTTTGGTGCCGCAGAGGTTGCCATTAACGTCGAAGGTGCAGCGGTTGAGCGTGAGATGAACAAAACCGTGCTGCCGATGATGCATGGTTTTTATAGCCTCGGCACCCTGGCAGGCGCAGGCGTCGGGATGGTGCTCACCGCCTTTAGCGTTCCCGCCAATGCGCATATTCTGCTGGCGGCACTGGTGGCTATTGCGCCAATATTTATCGCCATCAAAGCGATTCCTGACGGCACCGGTAAAAATGCCGCTGACGGTTCTCACTCAGCCGAAAAAGGGCTGCCCTTTTACCGCGATATCCAGCTGCTGCTCATCGGCGTCGTGGTACTGGCGATGGCATTTGCCGAGGGTTCCGCCAATGACTGGCTTCCGCTCCTGATGGTAGACGGACACGGATTTAGCCCGACCTCAGGCTCCCTGATTTATGCCGGGTTTACGCTGGGCATGACCGTCGGACGGTTTACCGGCGGCTGGTTTATCGATCGCTACAGCCGCGTCGCGGTCGTACGTGCCAGTGCGTTAATGGGCGCGCTGGGTATTAGCCTGATTATCTTTGTCGACAGTTCGTGGGTCGCAGGTGTGTCCGTTATCCTGTGGGGACTCGGCGCGTCACTGGGCTTCCCGTTGACCATTTCAGCCGCCAGCGATACCGGCCCCGATGCACCAACCCGCGTGAGCGTTGTGGCAACCACCGGCTATCTGGCCTTCCTGGTCGGGCCGCCGCTGCTGGGCTATCTGGGTGAACACTATGGCCTGCGCAGCGCCATGCTGGTGGTGCTGGCGCTGGTGCTGGTTGCGGCCATCGTCGCGAAGGCTGTCGCCAAACCAGACGTTAAAAATACCCCTGTGACGGAGAACAGCTAATGGCTATTAAGTTAATTGCAGTCGACATGGACGGCACCTTTTTAAGTGACCAAAAAACCTACAACCGTGAACGGTTTATGGCGCAGTACCGCCAGATGCAAGCTCAGGGGATCCGCTTTGTGGTCGCCAGCGGTAACCAGTACTACCAACTGATCTCTTTTTTCCCCGAGCTGGCCGATGAAATCTCCTTTGTGGCGGAAAACGGCGGTTGGGTCGTTAGCGAAGGGGAAGATGTGTTTAACGGCGAGCTGGCTAAAGACGATTTTCAGACCATCGTGGATCATCTGCTAACGCGCACCGACATTGACATTATTGCCTGCGGAAAAAACAGCGCCTACACCCTGAAGCACTACAGCGACGAGCTAAAATCCGTCGCCTCCATGTACTACCACCGCCTCGAATTTGTTGATAATTTCAACAACATCAACGATGTATTTTTCAAATTCGGGCTGAATATCTCTGAAAAACAGATCCCGCAGGTTCAGTCTGCACTGCATGACGCGATTGGCGACATTATGGTTCCAGTGCATACCGGCTACGGCAGCATCGATTTAATTATCCCTGGCGTACATAAAGCAAACGGTCTGCGTCTGCTGCAACAGCGCTGGAATATTCGCGATGAGGAAGTCGTGGCGTTTGGTGATGGCGGTAATGATATTGAGATGCTGCGTCAGGCGGGGTTCAGTTTTGCGATGGCCAATGCCAACGATACCGTGGCCCGTGCGGCAAAATATCGTGCGGGGTCGAATAACGAAGAAGGCGTACTGGATATTATCGACCGGGTGCTAAAAAACGACGCACCGTTTACGCAATAACACCTCAGCACAGACGGCAACAAAAGAATGGCATGATCTCTTCATAATCCGCGTCACATTAATCCGCTGGATAAATATCTCCAGTGAATATTTTCAGGTGATCTGATGATGAAGAAAAGTGTACTAATAGTGGCAATATTGCTGGGGTTTGCGGGAACTGCACTGGCGCAAAGCGTCACCGTTGATGTACCAAGCGGTTATAAAGTTGTCGTGGTTCCTTCTTCCGTGAGCGTGCCGCAGGCGGTCAGCATGACCACCGCGCCACAAACGGTTTATGTTGCTCCGGCTCCTGCGCCGGCACCCGTTTATCGTGTACATCCTTATGCACGGCATGTCGCCAGCGTAGGCGAAGGGATGGTTATTGAGCATCAGATTGACGATCACCACTAAGTTCGCGTAAAGCCCGGGCAGCCGTCAACGCCTCATCGATTTTCAGCCGGACCAGGGTGTCGCTTCAGCTCTCTGGCTTTCAGCTATATCCGTTTTGCTGTTCAGAGATATTCAAGTAAAAGCGCAGGTAGTCAGGTGTGGGCTGGTCCGGCTGAAAATTGCCGACGTGTTTCCGCAAGGCCGGGAGAACCCGCAGGGATGCGGGTTCAGGGCGCGTTTTGCAGGGACGCTACCTCGCGCCCGGGCCGATAGCCTCGAGGAATAAGCGGAGGGGATTGCGAAGCAACAATTTTCCTGCCGGGAGCCGGGATTGTAAAGGGCGTGGCGAAGAACGCCCTTTACACGTTCACAGGAATCAGTGCCTCAGAGAAACGATGAACATGAGGTGAACGGAACCCTTTCTCTGAGAGAGCATATTCATCCCCCCCGCCGCCAACACATGTTGATGCTTTCTGATACCGAGACGTTAACTGAACGGTATTACGGATAGCCGGGCTTTATCCTTCCCGTGAATCCCCTACTCGCTTATCTTTCAGGAAAATAAACATCAGCGCCAGCCACAGTATCCCGCTGGCCAGATTAAACAGGCTAAACAGGCCGTTACCGCCGAGTAAATAAGCATGTTTGCTCAGCTCAATACCAACGGTAAAAATCAGCATCTGCAGCATGCCCATCGCGGCGGAAACCGTCCCTTTGCTCATGTCGCTGGCAAACAGCGTCAGGCGTACCAGCCCGGCATTCGCCACGCCAATCCCAAACGCATAAACACTCAGCCCTGCCGTCATCCACAAATAGGCATGGGAAGAAACCACCGTGGCCGCCGCGGCAATAATCAGCCCCACGGCGATTGGCCAGCCGCCCATAATAATCAGCGACCGTACCGTGCGTCGTGCGGTCAGGCGCGCCAGCACGAGGTTACCGGCGATCAGCGCACCAAAAATCGGCACCTGTAGCAGACCATATTCATAGCTACTCAGCTGTTCACCGCTAATAATGATAATCGGGGATTGAGCGATCCACGCCAGCAACGGCAGACTGACAAAGCCCAACGCCAGGGCACCGGCGACAAAACGCACGTTCTTCAGCACCAGCTTGTAGTCTTTGCCCAGCTCTTTAATCGACAGCGTTTCACCGAGTCGGGTCGCGGTTTCAGGCATCGCGCGCTGCAGGCCAACAAAGGCGATGGCGGCCAGTACCGCAAACAGCACAAACATCCCTTCCCACGGCAGCACGTGCACCCAGGCCGCGCCGACCAGCGGGCCCAGCAACGGGGCAATCAGCGCCACGTTCGCCATCAGGGCGGTAATTTTAATGCATACCGCCTCTTCAAAGGATTCCTGAATCGCGGCATAGCCCACCGCGCCAATAAAGCACAGGCTAATGCCCTGCAAAAAGCGCAGGAAAGTGAATTGTTCAATGTTCTGCGCAAACAGCGTCGCAAGGCAGGTAACAATGAACCACACCACACCGGTTAACATCACCGGCCGACGACCAATACGATCCGACAGCGGTCCTAATAACCACTGCAAAAACATGCCGCCTGCCAGGTACGCGGTCATGGAGGTGGGAACCCAGTCTAATCCGGCCTGATATTGCTCCACCACCGCCAGCATACCGGGCTGGATCATATCGTTGCCGATATACGTAGAGAATTCGTAAAGCACCAGACAGAGAGGGAAAAGTAATGCCTGACGCCCCAGTCGGGCGCCTGAAGATAAACGGTTGTGCATGAAGTCTCTTAACCAATGAAAAAACGCGCAAAGTGTAATAAATGCGCCGGACTGGTGATAGTGAATTATGTGATTTGGCCGCAAAATGCGCACATTTTTACACTCAGTTTCACAATGCACTTTTGCTTTAAGGTTAATTTAAGTTGAACCCGTTATCATGCTCTATAGACGTCATTAATTATCTTAAAAATAGTCATTTAGCTGACAAATAAGACAACACCGCTTTTTATCCCGCTAAAGCGAACTTATGCTCTGCCTGATGGGACTCTTTTAACTACTGTCGTGAATCTGGATGTTATGCTGGAAAATCTGAACAACTCGCTATTTTACCTGATCAACGCCACGCCGGACTCTGCGCAATGGGCGATCGCGTTTGCCGTCTTTATTGCTAAAGATCTGATCAGCATCGTGCCGTTGTTAGCTGTAATCCTGTGGCTTTGGGGCCCGCGTGACCACGTGACGACTCAGCGCAAACTGGTGATCAAAATGGCGCTGGCAATAATTGTAAGCCTGGTCATTTCATGGCTGATAGGACATCTGTTCCCGCACGATCGCCCGTTTGTTAACCACATCGGCTACAACTTCTTGCACCATGCACCTGATGACTCTTTCCCAAGCGATCACGGCACCGTTATTTTCACCTTTGCACTGGCCTTTATATTCTGGCATCGCCTGTGGTCTGGCGCCTTGTTTATGGCGATTGCCGTGGCGATCGCCTGGTCACGGGTGTACCTCGGCGTACACTGGCCGCTGGATATGCTGGGTGGGTTCCTGGCAGCGTTAATCGGCTGCCTGAGCGCCCAGATGATCTGGCAACGGTTCGGCACCTCGCTGTATTCCGCGTTGCAGGCCTGCTATCGCACCTGCTTCGCCCTGCCGATCCGTAAAGGCTGGGTGCGTGACTAATCCACGGTAAAAAGAGTAGTATTAAGCGCGCGATATGAAACGCTTATTCTACTCACCAGGGGAACTATGGAAACACGACGCGACGAGCGTATTGGTCAATTGCTGCAGGCGCTGAAACGCAGCGATAAATTACACCTTAAAGAAGCCGCGACGCTACTTGGCGTATCTGAGATGACCATCCGTCGCGACCTGAATAATAACGATGCCCCGGTCGTGTTGCTGGGGGGATATATTGTTCTGGAACCCCGTAGCGCCAGCCATTACTTAATCAGCGACCAAAAGTCCCGGCTGGTGGATGAGAAACGTCGCGCGGCCCAACAAGCTGCGAGCCTCGTTCAAGCGCATCAGACGATCTTTTTTGACTGCGGCACCACCACGCCGTGGATCATTGAAGCTATTGATAACGATCTGCCTTTCACCGCGATTTGCTACTCGCTGAATACCTTTCTGGTACTCCAGGAAAAACCGCTGTGTCGCGTCATCCTATGTGGCGGTGAATTCCACGCCAGCAACGCTATTTTCAAACCACTCGATTTCCAGGAAACGCTGAACAACCTGTGCCCGGATATCGCGTTTTATTCTGCGGCTGGCGTACACATTGACAAAGGTGCAACCTGTTTTAACCTGGAAGAACTACCGGTGAAGCATTGGGCGATGTCGATGGCGCAGTATCATGTACTGGTGGTGGATCACAGCAAGTTTGGTAAGGTGCGTCCCGCTCGGATGGGTAATCTGAAACGCTTTGATAGCATCATTAGCGATACCCGTCCTGACGATGAGTTTGTTGATTACGCAAAAGCGCAGCACATTAAACTGGTGTACTGAAATGACATTGCCGGACGCACAAACGCTGTCCGGCAATAACGGTGATTAAGAGAACCAGCCACCAAACCACTGGTGGAATTTCATCATCACAAAGTCCCACATCCGGCTAAAGAAACCGCCCTCTTCAACGGCCTCCATCACCATCAGCGGACGCTGTTCAATGGATTTCCCGTTCAGCTGGAAGTCGATCGTCCCGACAACCTGGCCTTTCTTCAGTGGCGCGGTTAATTGCGGTTCGGTCAGTGTAAAGCTGGCTTTCAGATTTTTAAGCTGACCGCGCGGAATAGTCACCGAACCGGCTTCGCCTGCGCCCAGGTTAACTTCACTCTTATCGCCGAACCAGACGCGCTGGGTCACAAAGGTGGCATCCGGTTTAATCGGCGTGACCGTTTCAAAGAAGCGGAAGCCCCACGTCAGCAGCTTCTCTGACTCATTGAATCGAATACGGTCGGTTTTCGCTCCCAGCACTACCGAGATCAGGCGCATATCGCCCTGGGTGGCGGAAGCCACCAGGTTATAACCCGCGCCCGTCGTGGTGCCCGTTTTCATCCCGTCCACGTTCAGGTTGGTGCTCCACAGCAGGCGGTTGCGGTTCGGTTGGCGAATTTTATTAAAGGTAAACTCTTTTTCTTTATGAATGGCGTACTCTTCCGGCACATCGTGGATGAGTGCTTTACCGAGCAAGGCCATGTCGCGCGCGGTACTGAACTGCCCCGGCGCATCCAAACCATGCACCGTCTGGAAGGTGGTATTCGTCAGTCCCAGCTTTTGCGCATAGCCGTTCATCAAACCAATAAAGGATTCCTGGCTGCCAGCCACGTAATCTGCCAGCGCGATACATGCATCATTACCCGACTGAATAATAATGCCTTTGTTCAGATCGGAGACCGCTACCTGATCGCCGGGTTTCAGGAACATCACTGAAGACCCACGCAGAGCCGGGTTGCCCGTCGCCCAGGCATCTTTTCCTACGGTAACCATGTCGTTCAGGTTAATTTTCCCGGCCTTCAGCGCCTGGCCAACCACATAGCTGGTCATGATCTTGGTCAGACTGGCTGGATCCAATTTCTCATCAGCATTGCCCTCCGCCAGCACCTTGCCGCTGGCGTAATCCATTAAGATCCACGCGCGCGCATCCACGCTCGGCGGCGCGGTGGGTTGCTCTACCGCCTGTGCGGTCGGTGCCAAAAGGAATAACAGCGCTGAACCTGCGGCGAAACTGCGAAGGGAAGAGAAGTATTGCGTCATAAATGCCACCCGAGTATCCATTCCAAAAAACCACGTCATAACACACCATGTTTACACAAACTGCATCGGCCAAACCCGCGCAGAAGCGGCCTGATGGATGACGTGTAAAATAAGTGCGGTGAGTAATAACGCACTAACGAGCTTAAAGAAACCGTAAGTTGGTAAAGTTTTTAAAGTTTATGCAATAACACTGCGCTGCGCCGCTTTCATCACGATTTTTTTACGTGTTGTTGCGTAAATATTAGGTTTACCCCACCATGTAACGGGTTTAATACCGAATGCAGCCATCAAGCTGCTCAATGATTACGCGGGGTTACTATGATTACACTGTGGGGTCGCAATAACTCGACCAACGTGAAAAAAGTGTTGTGGACGCTCGAAGAACTGGAACTACCGTATAACCAAATACTGGCGGGCGGGCAGCACGGTATCAACCGAGATGCTGACTACCTGGCGATGAATCCAAACGGTCTGGTCCCCCTGCTACGCGATGATGAAACCGACGTTTTACTGTGGGAATCCAATACCATCGTCCGCTATCTGGCCGCCCAATACGGGCAAAAACGGCTGTGGATCGATGCCCCGGCAAAACGTGCAGAAGGCGAAAAATGGATGGACTGGGCTAACCAGACGCTAAGCCCTGCTCATCGGGTCATCTTATTTGGTCTGGTCAGAACACCGGCAGAACAACGCGACCAGGCGGCCATTGACGCAGGCGCGAAGGTTTGCGACAACCTGTTTGCCATGCTCGACAACGCGCTGGCCGACCAACCGTGGTTCTCCGGGGACGAGTTTGGTACCGGCGATATCGCCATCGCCCCGTTTATCTACAACCTATTTAACGTTGGCCTGAGCTGGACCGAACGTCCTCACCTTGAGCGTTGGTACCAGCAGCTTACCGAACGTCCAGCGTTCCAAAAAGCGGTGATGATCCCGGTCAGCTGATGCTGTAGCGCTGCGGCTACCGGGGGCTCACCTTCAGTAGTTGCCCGTCGGACTCGTCGGTTAACACATACAAATAACCGTCTGGTCCGACACGCACATCGCGGATCCGCTGTCCTCTTTCGCGTAAAATACGCCCGTCCTCAGTAACCTGATTCCCGTTAACGCTTAAAACGATCACATCCTGGTCTTTTAACGCGCCAATAAACACCTTCTGCCGCCACTGCGCAAAGGTATCGCTATTGTAAAAAGCCATCCCGCTGACCGCCGGCGACTTTTCCCAGTAGAAAACAGGCTGTTCCGTACCCTCAACAATTCCACCTTTAGCCTCCGGTATTTTTAAACCGCTGTAGTTCATCCCCCAGGTCGCTAACGGCCAGCCGTAGTTTTTGCCTTTCTCGGGGATATTAATTTCGTCGCCACCGCGCGGGCCATGTTCGTTGAGCCACAGCGTGTCACTCCAGGGATTCATCGCCATCCCCTGTGGATTACGGATGCCATAGGACCAAATCTCAGGTCGAGCACCGGCCTGGTTCACAAATGGATTATCCGGCGGAATGCTGCCCTCATCGGTCAGTCGCACCACCTTACCCTGCAGCTTGTCCAGATCCTGAGCGGTAGCGCGCTGGTTATTTTCACCCAGACCAATAAACAGGTGGCCTTTACCGTCAAACACCATGCGTCCACCAAAATGGTTGCCGGTTGAAAGTTTTGGCATCTGGCGAAAAACCGTCTGGAACGCCTGCAGATGTTTGAGATCGTCGCTCAGTCGTCCATAACCGACTGCCGTACCGGCCTTACCCTCATGGTCGGCTTCAGCAAAGCTGAGCCAAACCCGCCGGGAACGTTCAAAATCCGGGGCGAGCACCACATCGAGTAACCCCCCCTGACCGTGCGCCCAAACCTTTGGTACCCCGGTTAGCGGATCGGAAAGTCCTTCCCCCGCCTGCCATAGTCGCAACTGTCCACCCCGCAGCGTGAGTAATATGCCGCGGTTGTCAGGTAAAAAGGCCAAGGACCAGGGGTGATCAAGTTTGGTTTGCAGCACCTCAACCTTCAGCGCAGACGGTTCAGCACTGGCGTGAGGGGCAAACAGTAACAGTGGGGCCGCACAGAGAAAGAGTCGCCGCATAACACCTCCTTAATGGCTCTGCATAAAGCGTAGCCAGCAAGGGGCAATTTCCCGCAACTTTTACACAATCTTAACGAAAAGGGGGAGCGCCCTCCCCCGGATTCAGACATGTTCCAGCGTTGAGTACATTTGCAAACACTGGATACTCAGCGTCAGCGTTGTCAGGCAGTTTTCCAGTTTCTCTGCGATAACGGCGATAAAGGTCGGACAATCGTGATGTCCGCTCATCAGACAAACAGCCGCGGCGGCTAACGCGCCTTCAGCACGGCGCAGGGCATTCCACTCTTCCTGGTCAAGATGCATACCGTGGAGCTGTGATTGGTCATCATGCAGTTCGCGATTCAGTGCAAAAAAATTATCACGCAGACGATCGCTCTCACTCACTGACATATAGCCTTTCGCTTTCCTCAACAACAGATAAGCGGCGAGATCGATACGGGCGTTTATCAACTTGTTGAGAAGATCGGTTCTCAGTCTGTCAACGACCATACTTTGTTCCTCCTCTTTCCAACCATGGTGCAACTTAATAGTATGGTCGTTTTTTGAACAAATTGATGCTCCACGTCAATAAACCCTAATTGATTAACATTATTTACAATGTTACAACGCACAGAGAAACCGTCTGTTTCTGACGTAGCGATAATTTTTTGCTATACCTGATGGGGTTACTGTCGCGACACGGATGATGAGGGGTCTATGTCAAAAGCAAATGATGCCGAGAAGATACGCACGCTATCAAAGATAGACCTGAATCTGCTCACCATTTTCTGTTTGATTTATAGCGTAGGGAGCATTACCCGCGTCGCCGATATGCTGAATATTTCTCCCTCGGCTGTCAGTCAGTCGTTAAAAAAACTGCGCGAACTGATGGGAGATAATCTTTTTGTCCGCAGCGGCAATGCGTTATTACCAACCGTCTATTCCGACGAGCTTTACGACAATGCAATCCCGATTATTGATAAACTGTCGCTGCTAATGCCACATACTTCCCCGGCATCCAGAAAAAGGCTCACGCTGTATACGGAATCGTTTATTTCACCGATCGTTATTCCCGACGTTACGGAAAAAATAATCAACAATAACGCGGATATCAGTCTCCTGCATCTTACCGCTGATTTAAATGAGCAGAGTATTATCGAACTGCTCACGATGCGGCAGGCTGATGTTGTTTTTTCTACCTTTTCCGTGGAATCAGGCAGTATTTCCTGTCACAAAATATGTGATATGCGGCTAGTACTGGCAGCGTCACAAAATAATACGTTGTATGGTCATTCGATCAGTGAGGAAATGTTCAGAAGTGCCAATCTGGTGGGTTACAACACTAAAAACGAGAAAATAATTTATCACCGCAGCATCGTGGATAAAAAATTCAGAACCGGGGATCGCTGCCTGCTAACCTCTTCTTTTACCGCGATACTCACGATTGTCGCGAATACCCAATGTTTAGGGGTGATCCCGGAAAAAGTCTTCGCCACGCATGCGCCACTTTATGGCCTGAAAAAAATCAATACGCCGTTCCCGTTACCGCAATTCAGTATTTTTGCCTCATCGCGCAAAGAAACCAATACCCATAAGCTCCTGGCACCAATTCTCGCCGATTTACAAGCATCCTCCCTGTTCTGAAAACCAGGGAGAACACCCGTTGTGATTAAGGGTTAGACATGGATCCGGGTAATACGCCAAATATTATCGGCGTATTCCTGTACCGTTCTGTCCGACGAGAAGTACCCCATATTGGCAATATTATGCAGCGTTTTCGTCGTCCACTCACGGGGAGTACGATACAACTCATCCACAGAGTCCTGGCAATCAACATAGCGGCGATAATCCGCTAACACCTGATAATGGTCACCAAAGTTGATCAATGAATCGAGGATGTTGCGATACCGCCCAGGCTCCTGTGGACTAAACAGGCCGGTGCCAATTTGCGTCAGTGCCTGATGCAGTTCGGCATCATTCTCAAAAATCGTTCTTGGGTTATAGCCGTCACGTCGTAAGGCGTCGACTTCCTGCGCCGTATTACCAAAGATAAAGATGTTATCTTCGCCGACATATTCCTGCATTTCAATATTCGCCCCGTCCAGCGTGCCAATGGTCAACGCACCATTTAAGCCAAACTTCATATTGCTGGTACCGGAAGCCTCGGTCCCTGCCAGTGAAATTTGCTCGGAAAGGTCAGCCGCCGGAATAATTAGCTGCGCCAGGCTGACGCTGTAATCCGGGATAAACACCACCTTCAGCTTGCCGCCGATTTGTGGATCGTTATTCACCCGCTGTGCCACGTCATTTATTAAGCGAATAATCTGTTTCGCCATGTGGTACGACGAAGCAGCCTTACCGGCAAAGATATTCACACGAGGAACCCAGTTTTCATCCGGTGCAGCTTTAATACGGTTGTAGCGTGTAATCACGTGGAGTACGTTCAATAATTGACGCTTGTACTCGTGGATACGCTTCACCTGTACATCAAACAGGGCCGCAGGATCCACCACCACCCCGTACTGGGTGGCAATATGGTGCGCCAGCCGCTGTTTATTTTTGTGCTTCGCGCGATGCACCGCGTCGTTCACGCTTGGATAATCAATATACTGTTTCAGATCAGCAAGCTGCATCAGGTTAGTGCGCCAGTTCTGACCGATATTCTCATCCAGTACGTTTGCCAGCGGCGGGTTCGCCAATGCCAGCCAGCGACGGGCCGTCACGCCATTCGTGACATTAGTAAACCGCATCGGGAAGATACGCGCAAAATCAGCAAACAGTGATTCCGTCATCAATTTTGAATGTAATGCCGACACGCCGTTCACTTTATGACTGACCACGACGGCCAGCCAGGCCATCCGCACCACCCGGCCATGCGATTCATCAATTAACGAGACCCGTTTAAGCAGCTCACTGTCATCATGATATTTATCCGCCACGGATTTCAGGAAGCGATCGTTAATTTCAAAAATAATTTGCAAATGGCGCGGCAGGATCCGGCTCAGCATCTCTACCGGCCATGTTTCCAGCGCTTCACTCATCAAGGTGTGGTTGGTATAGGAGAAAATCTGACAAGTCACGTCAAACGCATCATCCCATGCAAATTGATGATTGTCGATTAACAGACGCATCAATTCCGGGATCGCCAGAACCGGGTGGGTATCATTAAGGTGAATCGCGATTTTATCAGCCAGATTATGATAAGTTTTGTGCAGTTGATAATGCCGGCTCAATATGTCCTGAATGGTCGCTGAGGCCAAAAAATAAGCCTGGCGTAGGCGCAGCTCGCGCCCGGCGTCGGTGGAGTCATCCGGGTACAGCACCCGCGAGATCTTTTCAAAATGGTATTTATTTTCCACTTCAACGGTAAAATCATCATTCAGATTTACTTTGCCTGAATTAACTTCACTATTAACCTGCACATTCCACAAGCGCAATGTATTGGTGCTGTCGGTGTTATAACCTGGGACAATCTGGTCATGCGCTACGGCCAGAATATCCTCGGTCTCAATCCAGCGGACTTTGCTGCCTTCCTGCTGAACACGACCGCCAAAGCGCACTTTATAGTGGGTATTATGACGCTTAAATTCCCACGGATTTCCGTATTCTAGCCAATAGTCCAGCGACTCCTTCTGCACCCCATTAACGATATTTTGTTTGAACATACCGTAGTTGTAACGGATACCGTAACCGCATCCCGGTAAACCCAACGTGGCCAGCGAGTCAAGGAAACAGGCCGCCAGACGTCCGAGACCACCATTGCCAAGCCCTGGATCGTTTTCTTCGTCAATCAGCTCTTCCAGATCCAGCCCCATGGCCTCGAGCGCGCTGTTCACTTCGTCATAAATCCCCAGAGACAGCAGCGCATTCGACAATGTACGCCCAATCAGAAACTCCATCGACAGGTAATAAACCTGGCGGGCATCCTGAGAGAATTGCGCCCGGTTTGAACGATGCCAGCGTTCGACCATGCGATCGCGCACGGCATATAGCGTAGCGTTTAACCATTCACGTTTAGTGGCAATGGCCGGATCTTTACCAATGGTAAATAAGAGTTTATTGGCAATATCATCCCTGAGTTTATCAACATCAATTTCGGCGGCTGTAGGAAGTGGGGAAATATACATATCAGCGTGACCTCGCAGAATCGGACAGGGGCAGAAAAATAAAATAAAAATAAAACACAAATAAATTTATGAGCGTTGATTCTTTTGCGGACTCACTTCATGACGAGTAATAGAATGAAGTTCATTCATTAATAAGCGCCAGCTTAAACCAGTGGCGAGCGAAATATAATACAAGCTCACGCCATTAGCATAAAGGGTTCTCGCCATTTTAAGTTTTGACTGCAAAGCAATATCTTTCAAATTTAACCTCATGAATAACGCTCGACATATTAAATTTAGAAGACTTCTTCTCTATAGCCAAGAAGTGACACTTAAAGCCGGAATTAGACTCTCTAAATACCTTGCTCCTGCCGATAAGCCAATTACCGGCACTCCCCATTTAGAGCGTCCGACTTATGAACATCAGAGATAGATGTCACGCGATGGCATCTGTATAATCCCCCGATTACGAGCAATGTACAGTATAAGAAAATGGCAAAAATTGGTTTTATTTCACTAGGTTGTCCGAAAAACCTCGTTGATTCTGAGCGCATCCTGACTGAACTTCGTACCGAAGGTTATGACGTGGTGCCGAATTACGACGACGCGGATATGGTTATCGTTAACACCTGCGGCTTTATCGACAGCGCGGTACAAGAATCACTGGAAGTGATTGGCGAAGCGCTGAACGAGAACGGCAAGGTGATTGTCACCGGCTGTCTGGGCGCGAAAGTCGATCAGATCCGTGAAGTTCACCCGAAGGTGCTGGAAATCACCGGACCGCACAGTTACGAGCAGGTTCTGGAACACGTTCACCATTACGTGCCAAAACCAAAACATAACCCGTTCCAGAGCCTGGTTCCTGAGCAGGGCGTCAAGCTGACGCCGCGTCATTACGCCTATCTGAAGATCTCTGAAGGGTGCAATCACCGCTGCACGTTCTGCATCATTCCGTCCATGCGCGGCGATTTAGTCAGCCGTCCCATCGGCGAGGTACTCAGCGAGGCCAAGCGTCTGGTTGATGCGGGCGTCAAAGAGATTCTGGTTATCTCCCAGGATACCTCCGCTTACGGCGTGGATGTGAAGCACCGCACCGGCTTCCATAACGGTGAGCCAGTGAAAACCAGCATGGTTGATCTGTGCGAGCAGCTGTCAAAACTGGGTATCTGGACTCGTCTGCACTACGTCTATCCGTACCCGCACGTCGATGATGTCATCCCGCTGATGGCGGAAGGCAAAATCCTGCCGTATCTGGACATCCCGCTGCAGCATGCCAGCCCGCGTATTCTTAAGCTGATGAAGCGCCCAGGTTCGGTAGACCGCCAGTTAGCGCGTATTAAGCAGTGGCGTGAAATCTGCCCTGAACTGACCCTGCGTTCAACGTTTATCGTCGGCTTCCCGGGTGAAACCGAAGAAGACTTCCAGATGCTACTCGATTTCCTGAAAGAAGCGCGTCTGGATCGCGTCGGCTGCTTTAAATACAGCCCGGTAGAAGGTGCGGGGGCCAATGCGCTGCCGGATCAAATCCCGGAAGAGGTGAAAGAAGAACGCTGGAACCGCTTTATGCAATTGCAGCAGCAGATCTCTGCTGAACGCTTGCAGGAGAAAGTCGGCCGCGAAATTCTGGTCATCGTCGATGAAGTTGACGAAGAAGGCGCGATTGGTCGCAGCATGGCAGACGCCCCGGAAATCGACGGCGCGGTGTATATGAATGGCGAAACCAACGTGAAGCCTGGCGATATCATCCGCGTGAAAGTCGAAAACGCAGACGAATACGATCTGTGGGGCAGCCGCGTTTAACTCATCGTCACCCAACAGTAGGCCGGATAAGGCATTTACGCCGTCATCCGGCCCACTGTTTATCCTTTAATCTTCGGGTCCAGCGCGTCGCGCAGGCCATCACCCAATAAGTTAAACGCCAGCACCGTCAGGAATATTGCCACCGCCGGGAATATCGCCACGTGTGGAGCAATCACCATATCCGCCCGCGCTTCGTTGAGCATCGCGCCCCACTCCGGCGTCGGTGGCTGAGCACCCAATCCCAGGAACGACAAACTCGCGGCGGAGATGATCGACGTCCCGATGCGCATGGTAAAAAAGACCACGATCGACGAGACCGTCCCCGGCAAAATATGGTTGAAGATAATGGTCGTATCGCTGGCGCCAATGCTGCGCGCCGACTCAATAAACGTCTGCTGTTTGAGCACCAACGTATTCCCACGCACCAGTCGCGCAAAGGCTGGAATGGAGAAGATAGCGACGGCAATTATCACGTTAGCAATGCCGCTGCCGAGCACCGCCACCACCGCTATCGCCAGCAGAATACCCGGAAAAGCGAATAGCACATCGCAGATACGCATAATCAACCGATCCCACCAGCCTTCGTAATAACCTGCCAGCAGACCCAACACCGTACCTATGGCCGCGCCAATAAATACGGCAAACACCCCTGCCGCCAGCGAAATTTGCGCGCCAACCAGCACGCGGCTAAAAATATCCCGCCCCAGCGAATCGACGCCAAACCAGTGCAACATCGACGGCCCATCATTGAGGCGGTCATAGTCGAAGTAATTCTCGGCATCAAACGGCGTCAACCAACGGGCAAATATCGCCACCAGGATCAAGGCCAGCACGAATAACCCGGCGATCATCGCCACACGCTGGCGACGAAAACGCCGCCAGAACTCGTGCCACGGCGTGCGGATCTGTTCAGGCTTAACGAGCGGCATTGCATTTAAAATCGCCTGTCGGCGCCAGTTAAAAAATCGCATCCTTACTTGTACCTGATAGCCGGATTAATGGCGGCATAGAGCACATCCACCACTAAGTTAATAAGAATAAACTCCAGAGAAAATAACAGCACCTCGGCCTGAATCACCGGGTAGTCTCGCATTTCAACCGAGTCCACCAACAATCGTCCGAGCCCTGGCCAGTTAAAGACTTTCTCAACCACAATGGAGCCACCAAGCAAAAAGCCAAACTGCAGCCCCATCATCGTGACGACCGGGATCATCGCGTTACGCAAACCGTGTTTTAACACCACCCAGGTTTCACTCACCCCTTTTGCCCGCGCGGTGCGCATGTAATCTTCGCTGAGCACATCGACAAACGAGGCACGGGTAAAACGCGCCAATACCGCTGCCACCGCCGCGCCCAGCGTGATAGAGGGCAGGATATAATGCTGCCAGGAATCCGCGCCCACGGTGGGTAACCAGCCGAGCTCCACGGAAAAAATCTGCATTAACAGCATGCCGAGGGCAAACGCCGGGAAGGAGATCCCAGTGACCGCAAGGGTCATACTCAACCTGTCCGGCCAGCGATTTCGCCATACGGCGGCGATGATCCCTGCCGTCATGCCAAACAAGACCGCCCACGTCATGCTGGCAATCGTCAACCAGAATGAAGGCATAAAGCGGCTGGCAATCTCTTCAGCAACCGGACGACGCGACACCATCGAGGTGCCAAAGTCACCTTGCAACACGTTCGTCATGTAATGCCAGAACTGAATATGCAGAGGCTGGTCCAGACCCAACTGCTGGCGCACCAGCTCAATCACCTCAGCGTCGGCCTCCGGTCCGGCAATCAACCGGGCCGGATCGCCAGGCAGCAAATGAACAAATAAAAACACCAGCACCGCGACGATAAGTAGCGTTGGAATCAACCCCAGCAGGCGCTTGAAAACATAATTAAGCATCAGACTCCCTTCGGCGGCCCCCGCTGTTCAGGGGCCGAATGAATAGCTTATTGCAAATCCGCATCATCAAAACTAAATCCGGTGTCCGGCATAATCCAGAATCCGGTCAACTTGGTACTGTGCGCAGAGATTAGTTTCTCCACCACCAGCGGGATCCACGGCGACTCTTTCCAGATGATATCCTGTGCATCTTTGTACAATCGCGCTTTTTCGCTCGGATCGTTCGTTTGCAGCGCCGCGGCTAAATCGCTGTCCACCTGCTTGTTACTGTAAAACGCCGTATTAAACAACGTTGGCGGCCAGTTTTGCGAAGCAAACAACGGTGATAATGCCCAGTCAGCTTCGCCCGTCGACGCCGACCAGCCGGTGTAGAACATCCGTACCCCGCTCTCTTTCTGCGCCTTACCTTCAACTTCTGCCGCCCGCTGTCCGGCATCCATCGCCGTCACCTGCGCCTTCACGCCGACTTGCGCTAACTGCTGCTGGGTAAATTGCAGCACTTTCTGCGCGGTGCTGTGATTATGCGATGACCACAGCGTGGTGGTAAAGCCGTTGGGATAACCCGCCTCTTTCAGCAACTCACGGGCTTTCGCCGGATCGTAAGGCCACGGCGTATAGCTTTGCGCGTAGGCTATCGCAGGCGGCAGCACGCCGGTCGCCGGTGTGGCGTAACCGGCAAATGCCACTTTTACCAACGCCTGGCGGTTAATGGCATAGTTCAGCGCCTCACGCACCTTCGGATTATCAAACGGTTTTTGCGTCACGTTCATGCTGATATAACGCTGCATGATCGACGGACTGGCAACCAGTTCCAGGTTTTTGTTCTTCGCCAGTAATGCGGCCTGCTCGTAAGGGATCGGGAAGGCAAATTGTGCCTCGCCGGTCTGCAACATCGCCGCACGGGTGTTATTGTCGGTCACCGGACGCCAGGTAATCGTATCAAGCTTCGGCAGGCCCTGCTGCCAGTAACCAGCGAACTTTTTCACCTTCACAAAATCGGTCTGATTCCAGGTTTCAAGCTGATAAGGCCCGGTACCCACCGGATGGAAGCCGATATCTTTACCGTATTTCTTCAGCGCCGCCGGCGATATCATTGCCGTTGCCGGGTGCGCCAGGATATTAATAAACGCCGAGAACGGCTGTTTCAGCGTGATCTTCACCGTCGTCGCATCAACGGCCTCGGTGTTAGCGATATTTTTATACAGGTTATAGCGTTTAAGATGATTTTCCGGATTGCTGGCTCGCTCAAGGTTAGCTTTCACCGCCTCTGCATTGAAATCGGTGCCATCCTGAAACTTCACCCCCTGCCGCAGTTTGACGGTATAGGTTAAGCCGTCATCGGAAACGGTAAAGCTTTCTGCCAGCACATTTTTCAGCTTCATCTCTTTATCAAGACCGAAAAGCCCCTGATAAAACGACTTCGCCACCGCCTGCGACAGCGTGTCATTCGCGTCATAGGGATCGAGCGTAGTAAAATTAGACCCTACCGCCACCACCACGTCTTTAGCCGACCAGGCAGGGGACGCAGCCAGTGCAGAGGCAACCCCCAGCGCAACCAGCCATTTACGAGCAACAATTTGTCTCATGTTATTCTCCTGAACCCTGCCTGTTATAGACGCGAAAGCGCATTTTCCACCTGCGGACGCGCAACATAATGCCCCGGCCCCACTAACTGGAGTGAAACCGGGGAAATCTCTTCTCCGCGTTTGCGGATATTGCTGGGGATATCATCCGACAGCAGCACCCGCTGCGGCCGCTGATGAGAGGGATCGGCAACCGGAACCGCCGCCATTAATTTGCGGGTATACGGATGCTGCGGATTTTCAAACACCGCCCGACGGGGACCAATCTCGACAATCTGCCCCAGGTACATCACCGCCACACGGTGGCTGATACGTTCGACCACCGCCATATCGTGAGAAATAAACAGGTAGGCGATGCCCATTTCCCGCTGGAGATCGAGCAACAAATTAATAATCTGCCCACGAATCGAGACATCCAGCGCCGAAACTGATTCATCGGCAATGATCACTTTTGGATTGAGCGCCAGCGCCCGGGCAATACAGATACGCTGACGTTGGCCACCGGAAAACTCGTGCGGATAGCGCCAGGCGTGTTCAGGGAGTAGCCCCACCCGCTCCAGCAGCCAGGCGACCCGTTTTGCCGCGGCGTCCCCTTGCAGTAGCCCGTGCACCCGCAGCGGCTCGAGAATGGAATAACCTACCGTCTGACGCGGGTCGAGCGACGCATAGGGATCCTGGAAAATAAACTGAATATCCCGACGGAGCGGCTGAAGCTTGCTGCTGGCCAGCGTGTCTATCCGCTGACCGTTAAAGGTAATCTCCCCGTGCTGAGACTCCACGAGTCGCAACAACGCCCGTCCGGTAGTAGATTTACCACAGCCGGACTCCCCGACCAGCGAGAGCGTTTCGCCTGGCCACAGATCAAAACTGACGTTTTCCACCGCGTGCACCTCGCGGGTCACGCGATTGAGAATGCCGCTGCGCAGCGGGAAACGCGTCACCAGATTACGCACCTGCAGGATCGGCTCGCCCGCCACCACCGTGTCCTGTTCAGTCTGCGGTTCACGGTGGTCGGGGTCCTGCAGCGAAATCAACGGGAAACGGCGCGGCAGTTCATGTCCGCTCATGGCCCCGAGCTGCGGCACGGCAGCCAGCAGCGCTTTGGTATAGGGATGTTGCGGGGCGTGAAAAATCTGTTCCACGCTGCCCGTTTCTACAGCTTCACCCTGATACATCACCAGGACGCGGTCGGCAATATCGGCAACCACGCCCATATCGTGGGTGATAAAAATCACCCCCATGGCCATGTCCTGCTGTAATACTTTAATCAGCTGCAGGATCTGCGCCTGAATGGTGACATCCAGCGCGGTGGTCGGCTCATCGGCAATCAATACCGCCGGACGGCACGACAGCGCCATCGCAATCATGACCCGCTGGCGCATACCGCCAGAAAGCTGATGCGGAAAGCGCGATAAAATGGCCCTCGACTCCGGTATCCGCACCTGGTCGAGCATCCGTTTGGCCTCTTCCATCGCCGCCTCACGGCTAGCCCCCTGATGCAAACGAATCGACTCGGCTATTTGCTCGCCGACGGTGAACACCGGATTGAGCGACGTCATCGGCTCCTGGAAGATCATCGCGATATCCGCCCCGCGCACATGACGCATCTGCGACGCGCTCTGTTCGCCCAGTTCAATCACCTGCCGGTTGCGTCGCCGAAGCAACATCTCATCGCAGCTCACTTCTCCGCCCGCCTGTTCAATCAGGCGCATCAGTGACAGCGCGGTGACCGACTTTCCTGAACCGGACTCGCCAACAATCGCCAACGTTTCCCCACGCTTGAGGCGAAATGACAAATTGCGTACCGCACTGACCCGCTTCTGCTCCTGCGCAAACGCAATGTTCAGATTGCTAACCGCCAGTACATCGTTGGCGTCAAGCTCATCACTGTGTGGCAACGGTATCTCCTTTCTCCCGGTAAATACCGGTGGTTGGCGTATCGCCAGCGTATCCCCAGGCACGGTACATGCCTTCACTGTTAAACGGTAAGGCCACGTTACCTTCATGATCGACGGCAATAAGCCCGCCGCTACCGCCGAGCGCCGGTAATTTTTCCATGACTACGCGTTCGCAGGCCTCTGACAAGCTCAGCCCGCCATAATCCATCAGCGCGGCAATGTCATATGCTGCCAGCGCGCGTATAAACACTTCCCCGGTTCCGGTACACGAGACCGCCACGCTGGCATTATTGGCATAACAACCGGCACCTACTAACGGGCTATCCCCGACGCGCCCCGGCAGTTTGTTGGTCATGCCACCGGTCGAGGTCGCCGCCGCCAAATTACCGTACTTATCCAGCGCCACCGCGCCAACGGTGCCCATTTTGCTGCCCTCATCCAGCGGCGTACCGCCGTGATCGAGCACCGTTTCCCCCGCTGTACGTGCGGCCAGTAGCTGAGCATACCGCTCTGGCGTCGAGAAAATATCCACACTCACGCGATCCATGCCCTGCGCATGGGCAAAATTCTCTGCCCCTTCGCCTATCATCATAACGTGCGGGCTTTTTTCCAGCACCAGACGGGCCGCGAGGATCGGGTTACGCAGGTGGCTGACGCCAGCGACGGCGCCCGCCTGCAGCGTATTTCCGTCCATCACGCAGGCATCCAGCTCATGGGTTTCATCACGGGTAAATACGGCGCCGATTCCGGCATTAAACAGAGGACACTCTTCCAGTAAGCGTACGGCTTCAGTCACCACATCCAGCGCGGTTTGGCCCGCCTCCAGCATTCGTTGCCCTACTTCAACGATATCTGACAATGCCTGTATATAACGCAATTCCTGTTCCTGACTCAGCTGCGCGCGGGTGATTGCGCCAGCGCCGCCGTGAATTGCAATGACTGCTTTGCCCATTTTTATCGTCCATTTAGGTGGCAGGAAACGTGGTTATAAATAGCAGAATTTCGGTGAGTTATTGATTCGATTTTCGAATATAGAAAGATGCAGACGTCATGTAAAGATAAAGGCCTGCACCTAAGACTGAGGTGGCATACTGTCTGCGTCTGTTTTCTGACATAATGATCGGATTCGATTTTGCCTCGCAGGAGTCTTCTCATGGAATTTACCGCCGGACTGATGCCGCTCGAAACGGCACTTTCACAAATGCTGTCGTCGATTACCCCACTCACCGCCGTTGAAACACTGCCGCTGGTGGAATGCTTTGGTCGCGTGCTGGCAACCGACGTCGTCTCACCGATTGATGTGCCGGGATTCGATAACTCGGCAATGGACGGTTACGCGGTGCGTTTAGCGGATTTGCAATCCGGTCTGCCGCTTGCTGTCGCAGGTAAAGCCTTTGCCGGTCAGCCTTTTCATGGGGAATGGCCTGCGGGAACCTGCATCCGCATTATGACCGGCGCACCGGTGCCCGCCGGCTGCGAAGCCGTGGTGATGCAGGAACAAACAGAACAAACTGATGACGGTATTCGTTTTACCGCAGAAGTTCGCGCCGGACAAAATATTCGTCTGTGCGGTGAAGATATTGCTCACGGCGCGGTGGTGTTTGCCGCAGGGACGCGTCTGACAACCGCTGAGCTCCCGGTGCTGGCCTCGCTCGGTATTGCCGATGTGCAGGTTGTGCGTAAAGTGCGCGTGGCGCTATTTTCTACCGGTGATGAGCTACAGCTGCCAGGCCAACCGCTGGGTGACGGCCAGATTTATGACACCAACCGCCTGGCCGTACACCTGATGCTGCAACAGCTGGGCTGTGAGGTCATCAACTTAGGTATTATCCGCGACGATCCTCACGCCCTGCGCGCGGCGTTTATCGAAGCCGACAGTCAGGCCGATGTGGTGATAAGCTCCGGCGGTGTATCGGTCGGGGAAGCGGACTACACCAAAACCATTCTCGAAGAACTCGGCGAAATTGCCTTCTGGAAACTGGCGATTAAGCCGGGTAAACCGTTCGCGTTCGGTAAACTGAGCAACAGCTGGTTTTGTGGCCTGCCAGGTAATCCAGTCTCTGCAGCCCTCACCTTCTATCAGCTGGTGCAACCGCTGCTGGCAAAACTGAGCGGAAATACCGCCAGCGGATTACCCCCACGCCAGCGCGTACGGACCGCATCACGCCTGAAGAAAACGCCTGGCCGTCTGGATTTCCAGCGCGGCGTATTGCAGCGTACGGCTGACGGCGAACTGGAGGTCACCACCACGGGTCATCAGGGCTCGCATATTTTTAGCTCCTTTAGCCTTGGCAACTGCTTTATCATTCTGGAATGCGATCGCGGCAACGTTGAAGCCGGAGAGTGGGTAGACGTCGAGCCATTTAACGCGCTGTTTGGAGGCCTGTAATGGCAGAACTCAGCGACCAGGAGATGCTGCGTTATAACCGGCAAATCATCCTGCGCGGCTTCGACTTTGACGGTCAGGAAGCGTTAAAAGAAGCGCGGGTGCTGGTCGTAGGACTCGGAGGACTTGGCTGCGCCGCAACTCAGTATCTGGCGGGCGCAGGCATCGGGCATTTAACCCTGCTCGACTTTGATACCGTGTCGGTTTCCAATCTTCAGCGCCAGACGTTGCATAGCGACGCGACCGTCGGGCAGCCAAAAGTGGAATCGGCACGCGATGCGCTGGCGCGGATTAATCCACATATCACCCTCACACCGGTGAATGCGCTGCTTGACGATGCTGCGATGCATGCGTTGGTTGTAGAGCATGACCTGGTGCTGGATTGCACCGATAACGTCGCCGTGCGCAATCAGCTGAATGCCGCCTGCTTTACGGCAAAAGTGCCACTGGTGTCCGGTGCGGCCATTCGTATGGAAGGACAAATCACCGTCTTTACGTATCAGGAGGGTGAAGCCTGCTACCGCTGTTTGAGCCGCCTGTTCGGTGAAAACGCCTTAACCTGCGTGGAGGCCGGCGTGATGTCACCGCTGATTGGCGTGATCGGGTCGCTGCAAGCGATGGAAGCCATCAAGTTACTGGCAAACTTCGGTAAACCGGCAAGCGGTAAAATCGTGATGTACGATGCGATGACCTGCCAGTTCCGGGAGATGAAGCTGATGCGCAACCCGGGGTGTGAGGTTTGTAGTCGGTAAAAAAGTCGGGTGGCAGCTTCGCCTTACCCGACCTACAACGGCTCGAACGTAGGCCGGGTAAGCGTTAGCGCCACCCGGCAACAGAATCAGATCGACGTACGTCCAAATGCGCTCTGCCAGTCGTGCGCAAATTTCGCCATGGCGGCATCCACGGCCGGGGAGCTAATTAGCTGCTGCGCCACATCCAGCGGTAGCGTAATGGCTTCACAGCCAGCTAACAGGCAGTCCAGCGCCTGACGCGGGGTTTTAAAACTGGCAGCCAGTACTTTGGCGTGCGGCGCGTGCATTTTCAGTAAGTTCTGTAAATCAACCACCGTCTGAATACCATCCCCGCCCTGCGCATCCACGCGGTTAACATACGGCGCAATGTATTCGGCCCCTGCCAGCGCAGCTAACAGCCCCTGTGCTGCACTGTAAACCGCGGTGCCCAGCGTTGGGATCCCCTCTTTCTTCAGCAGCTTAATCGCCGCCAGCCCTTCTGCGGTCACCGGTACCTTCACCACGATATCGGGAATCATTGCCCGCAGTTTATGCGCGTCGCTGACCATGCCCTCAGCGGTCGTTGCCATCACCTGAGCAAACAAACGCCCCTGCCCGCCAATCGCGTCATGCAGTTCCGGGAGTAACACCTCCAGCGCCTTTCTACCTGCCGCCACAATACTCGGGTTTGTGGTGACACCTGCCAGCGGAAAAATACGCGCCAGGGTTTTCACCGCATCCACATCAGACGTATCTAAATAGAGTTCCATAACCGTTCCTCAAACTGATCGTTAGCATGAATCAACGGTAGCACGACGAAACCGCGCGGTTAGTTGACTCACGTCAATATAACTTTCACTCGAAAGTAATTTAATCTTTATACGAAAGAGGAGAGGCCGCTTATGATTTTCAATATCCAGCGCTATTCCACCCACGATGGTCCCGGTATCCGCACGGTAGTCTTCCTTAAGGGATGCTCTCTGGGTTGTCGCTGGTGCCAGAACCCGGAGAGTCGTGCCCGTACGCAGGATCTGCTGTATGACGCGCGTCTGTGTCTGGAGGGCTGTGACCTGTGTGTTCAGGCTGCGCCTGACGTCATTCAGCGCGCCCTCAACGGCCTGCTTATTCATCGTGAAAAATTGACCGATAAGTCGCTCACCGCACTGACCCACTGCTGCCCGACCCAGGCGCTTACCGTCTGTGGTGAAGTAAAAAGCGTAGAGGAGATAATGTCCACCGTGCTGCGCGATAAACCCTTCTACGATCGCAGCGGTGGTGGGGTAACGCTCTCCGGCGGTGAGCCATTTATGCAGCCGGAGCTGGCTGCGGCGTTGTTCAAAGCCAGCCATGAGGCGGGTATTCATACTGCGGTCGAAACCTGCCTGCACGTACCGTGGAAGTACATTGAACCTTCATTAGCGTACATCGATCTGTTTCTTGCCGATTTAAAACACATCGCCGATGTGCCGTTTAAGCAGTGGACTGACGGCAACGCCGCTCGCGTGCTGGATAATCTGAAAAAACTGGCCACTGCCGGAAAAAAAATGATTATTCGCGTGCCGCTGATTCAGGGCTTCAATGCCAACGAAGAAGCCATTAAAGCCATTACCGATTTTGCCGCCGATGAACTTCACGTCGGTGAGATTCATTTTTTGCCCTACCACACCTTGGGCATCAACAAATACCACTTACTCAGCCAACCCTACAACGCCCCGGACAAACCGCTGGATGCGCCTGCACTGCTCGAATTTGCCCAGCAGTATGCCAGCCATAAAGGTTTAACCGCGACCCTACGAGGATAACCGCCATGACCACACTGAAACTGGATACACTCAGCGACCGCATCAACGCACACAAAACAGCCCTGATCCACATTGTGAAGCCGCCGGTGTGTACCGAGCGCGCCCAGCACTATACCGAGATGTATCAGCAGCATCTGGACAAACCGATCCCGGTACGCCGTGCGCTGGCGCTGGCGCATCATCTGGCGGAACGGACTATCTGGATCAAACATGACGAGTTGATTATCGGTAATCAGGCAAGCGAAGTCCGCGCCGCACCAATCTTCCCGGAATACACCGTATCGTGGATTGAAAAAGAGATCGACGATTTGGCCGACCGGCCAGGAGCCGGCTTTGCGGTCAGCGAAGAGAACAAGCACGTACTGCATGAAATCTGCCCATGGTGGCGCGGTCAGACCGTACAGGATCGCTGCTACGGCATGTTTACCGACGAACAAAAAGGCCTGCTGGAAACCGGCATCATCAAAGCCGAAGGCAACATGACTTCCGGCGATGCGCACCTGGCAGTGAACTTTCCGCTGCTGCTGGAAAAAGGCCTTGATGGTCTGCGTCATAAAGTCGACGAGCGTCGTTCGCGCATTAACCTGACCTGCCTGGACGATCTCCATGGCGATCAGTTCCTGAAAGCCATTGATATCGTACTGGATGCCGTCAGCCTGCATATCGAACGTTTCGCCAGCCTGGCACGTAAAATGGCAGCAACTGAAACCCGTGAAAGCCGTCGCGATGAGCTGCTGGCAATGGCAGAAAACTGCGATGTCATCGCCCACGAACCGCCAAAAACCTTCTGGCAGGCACTGCAACTGTGCTATTTCATCCAGCTTATCCTGCAAATCGAATCGAACGGTCACTCGGTGTCGTTTGGCCGCATGGACCAGTATCTCTACCCGTTCTATCGTCGCGACGTGGAGCTGAACCAGACGCTGGACCGCGAGCACGCCATTGAGCTGCTGCACAGCTGCTGGTTGAAGCTGCTGGAAGTGAACAAAATCCGCTCCGGCTCCCACTCGAAAGCATCCGCGGGCAGCCCGCTGTATCAAAACGTCACTATCGGTGGTCAGAATCTGGTCAACGGCCAGCCAATGGACGCGGTCAATCCGCTCTCCTATGCCATTCTGGAGTCCTGCGGTCGTCTGCGTTCAACCCAGCCGAATCTCAGCGTGCGTTATCACGCCGGGATGAGTAACGATTTCCTTGATGCCTGCGTGCAGGTCATTCGCTGCGGCTTTGGCATGCCGGCGTTTAACAACGATGAAATTGTTATCCCGGAATTCATTAAGCTGGGTATTGAGCCGCAGGATGCCTACGACTACGCAGCCATTGGCTGCATCGAAACCGCCGTGGGCGGGAAATGGGGTTACCGCTGCACCGGCATGAGCTTTATTAACTTTGCCCGTGTGATGCTGGCCGCGCTGGAAGGTGGTCGCGATGCCACCAGCGGTAAGGTGTTCCTGCCGCAGGAAAAGGCGCTCTCTGCGGGTAACTTCCACAACTTCGACGAGGTGATGACCGCCTGGGATACTCAGATCCGCTACTACACGCGTAAATCCATCGAGATTGAGTATGTGGTTGATACCATGCTGGAAGAAAACGTCCACGACATCCTGTGCTCTGCGCTGGTGGATGATTGCATTGAGCGGGCGAAGAGCATTAAACAGGGCGGCGCAAAATATGACTGGGTATCCGGTTTGCAGGTCGGGATTGCTAACCTTGGCAACGGTCTGGCTGCCGTGAAAAAGCTGGTCTTCGATCAGGGTGTTATCGGTCAGCAGCAGCTGGCGGCAGCCCTGGCAGATGACTTTGCAGGCCTCACGCATGAACAATTACGCCAGCGTCTGATCAACGGCGCACCGAAGTACGGTAACGATGATGACAGCGTCGACACCCTGCTGGCCCGCGCTTACCAGACCTATATCGACGAACTGAAGCAATATCATAATCCGCGTTACGGTCGCGGTCCGATCGGTGGTAACTATTACGCCGGAACTTCCTCCATCTCGGCAAACGTACCGTTTGGCGCGGCAACAATGGCAACGCCGGATGGCCGTAAAGCGCATACCCCACTGGCAGAAGGCGCCAGCCCGGCCTCCGGTACCGACCATCTCGGTCCAACGGCGGTGATTGGCTCAGTGGGCAAGTTGCCGACCGGCGCGATCCTCGGCGGGGTGCTGTTAAACCAGAAGCTGAATCCGGCTACACTGGAAAATGAATCCGATAAGCAAAAGTTAATGATCCTGCTGCGTACCTTCTTTGAAGAGCACAAAGGCTGGCATATTCAGTACAACATTGTCTCTCGTGAAACGCTGCTGGAAGCGAAAAAACACCCAGATCAGTACCGTGACCTGGTGGTGCGTGTAGCTGGCTACTCCGCCTTCTTCACTGCCCTGTCTCCGGATGCGCAGGACGATATCATCGCCCGAACAGAGCATATGCTGTAATTTCCCGTAGGCCGGATAAGATGTTTTTGCGTCGCTATCCGGCAGCGATACCGCCTCAATGCCGGATGGCGCTGACGCTTATCCGGCCTACAACTGTGCTGTAATAGGCGACGGGGAAACTTTCATTCGAAATTAAATTTGTGCCACAGGTCACATTGTTATTAGAATGTTTCTGGTTGCAGTGAAAGCCAGGAGCATATATGACCATCAACGTTATCGTCACCGACATGGACGGTACTTTTCTCGACGATGCCAAGCAGTACGATCGCCAGCGATTTATGGCGCAGTATCAGCAATTGAAAAAACGAGATATTGAATTTGTCGTGGCCAGCGGCAACCAGTATTACCAGTTGATCTCCTTTTTCCCTGAACTCAAAGACGAAATCTCTTTTGTCGCAGAGAACGGCGCGCTGGTGTATGAACACGGCAAACAACTTTTTCATGGTGAACTTACCCGCCACGAATCCCGTATTGTCATCGGCGAGTTATTGAAGGATAAGCAGCTGAATTTTGTCGCCTGCGGACTGCAAAGCGCCTACATCAGCGAAAATGCCCCGGAGGCATTTGTGGCGCTGATGTCAAAACACTACCATCGCCTGAAACCGGTTAAGGACTTTCAGGACATCGATGATGTGCTGTTCAAGTTCTCACTGAATTTACCTGATGGGCAAATCCCGTTGGTTATTGACCATTTGCATACAGCCCTCGACGGTATCATGAAGCCGGTGACCAGCGGGTTTGGCTTTATCGATCTGATAATCCCAGGTTTACATAAAGCCAACGGTATCAGCCGCCTGCTTAAACGCTGGAACCTGTCACCGCAGAATGTAGTTGCCATTGGTGATAGCGGCAACGATGCGGAAATGCTGAAAATGGCACACTATTCCTTTGCCATGGCTAATGCCGCCGACAGCATTAAAGCAATTGCCCGCTACCAGACCGATGACAACAATCATCAGGGCGCACTGAACGTGATTCAGGCCGTACTCGACAACACCTCACCGTTTAACGGCTGACATAAACCCGGAGTCCGTACTCCGGGTTTTACATCCCCATCAGAAATCCTCCAGCTCAGCGCGAGCGTGGGCAGAAACAATGTATTGCCCGATAAGCGTCAGCAGCGCTTGCGCATCCAGCTTAACCTTTCCATTTTCCTGCTGGCGTAACACATCGCCGGCCACCACGATTGCAACCGCATGTTTTCGCGGGTTAAAGCGAATAACCTGCATAAACCGTTTGGTGGTGAGATTCGGTTGATAATCATCGTCCATGAAGAATTCAATCGTCATCGAACTGGAAATAATCGTCAGGTTATAGTCGGCAATATTTTTTAGCGGTAGCGGCTGAGGCAACCACGGGCTGGCGATCGCGTCCTGCATCAGCACCAGCAGCGGCTGTCGCGTTCGTCGTAAGGTGATAATGCCCAACAGCCCAAAGGCAATTCCGCCGAAGGGGATCAACCAGCACCAGACGCTAACCGTCTTGAACACCACCAGAGCCACGCCCCCCAGCAGCAGAAAAAGACCTGCAGCCATCATGTACCACGCCGGTTTCGCACTCATCCATAGCGCGACCGAATCCGTTGCCTGTTGAGCTTCAGCTTCAAGAGCCTGACGATAATTCTCCCGTTGTGAGGTAACGTTTGCCGACATCATGCGTGAAAGCGATGTACACAGGGCATCTGCGTCGGGGAATAACCGGCGAAAAAAAGGGTTGTCACCCTCGACAACCGGGCGCGCTGCCCGCGCCAGAAGCTCGTCATCCAGTGCCACCCCCAGCGATGCAATGCGATCGCGCGTCGTCGGATGACTGTCCATCGGATGCGCAATTTCATTATTGATACTATTATGCAGCGCAAACTGCCCGCCCCCCTGCAGTTCAGCAACCAGGTAGGCAAGCCAGTTCGCGCTGGCTTCACGCCCACGAAAAATCGCGGCAAAAAATTGAGATACCGGTACTTCCAGCGCCGATATACGCAGTAACGCCGACGCGAACGCCGCAGGAGAAGACACCTTTGCACCTGTCTCATCGGCCGCATACTCCCGGAGCCGACTCCAGTCACTGACCGTTTCATGGAAGGTCTGCAAAAACCATAACCCCATATCCAGCGACGGGCGCAGTACGATGCGATCAAGCCACGAAAATCCCTGCGAGCTGTTCGCCATCTGCTCAAGACTGTTTTGCATCCCGGCATACAGAGGAACAAAACGCAGGCTGTACTGCGTATCCTCGCCGGTAAAATGTCCCAGCTCATGGCCAATCACCGCAGCCGCTTCCGCTTCATCCAGCAATGCCATATACGTTAACGGCAAGTAGAGCGTATTACCCGTTAGCCGCTTGCCCTCTTCAATTTGAACGGCATTGGCGGTGGCAAAGAAGCCGTCAAAAAATCCAACCACGATATTATCGGGCACCGTCAGTTCCGCGCGCCGGGTGATATCACCTATCCATTGCCAGAGCGCCGGGTTATTCGCGGCGGTGACATTCACCCCGCAAATCTCCGTATCGTCGGGTTGGAAGAGAGCGAAACATCGTCTGATCGAGGACAAACTTTTGAATAACATCCAGACAATAGCGCCGATGGTCATCAGGATAATCACCGCGAGTTTGAAACCACCCTCCCCACCGATATGAGATGCAATCCAGATAATCTCTGACAACGCCAGAGCAATAACCGCCAGACCACAAGCGACAATCTCCGCGGCCATCATAAAGGGCAACAGCCGACGGCAACGCGTAAATGTGCGAATAAGGCTGCTCTGGGAATGGCGCGAAGCGCGGGCGCTGGTTGTACATAGCCCTACAGCCGCCCCCACAATAAGTAAAGCCGCACCGGCAAGCGTTATCGCCAGTAGGGCCAGCATCAGCCGCAGCACCGCCTCTGCGTTGCCATCATTAAAATAGCCGGCTCGCCAGCACTGCCATAGCGCATAAATCAGGATGCCAGTCGGAACGGCAAAGAGATGAAGTGTTCCTTTTCTTTCCATTGAACAAAGTCCTTGTATTCGACCTGGAGCACCCACGTGGTTCTGGTCTTTGAATTGGCGGGATACCGTTGAGGAGAGAAGTATAGATAGCCCAACTTATTACAGGTAAACGTTTTTATCCGCCCCAGCCAAATTCAGAATTTTTCAGGCAAAACGATCGCAGCCCTTCGTCGCAACACCTCACAAACTTTAAACTTGCATTAACTAATTTTTAACTTATATTATCATTTGCAATCAAATTTAGTTTCGAATGAAAGTTCATGCGAGGTGGTTATGGCTCTTACTTTTACCAGCGACACGTTGCCTGCCGATCACAAAGCAGCAATCCGTCAGATGAAGCAGGAACTGCGGGCGCAGCTTGGCGACGTCCAGCAGATCTTCAGCCAGCTTAGCGAGACCATCGCCACCCGTGTGGCGGAGATCAACGCGCTTAAAGCACAGAGTGACGCTGTCTGGCCGGTACTGTCATACTCCGATATTCAGGCGGGCACCGTCACCGCAGAGCAGCGCGAAATGATTAAACGTCGTGGGTGTGCGGTCATTAAAGGTCATTTCCCTCGTGAACGGGCCCTGGGCTGGGATAGCTCAATGCTCGACTATCTCGACCGCAACCGCTTTGACGAAGTCTACAAAGGGCCGGGAGACAACTTCTTTGGCACCCTGAGCGCATCACGTCCTGAAATCTACCCGATTTACTGGTCGCAGGCACAAATGCAGGCCCGCCAGAGTGAAGAGATGGCTAGCGTACAGTCGTTTCTCAATCGTCTGTGGACCTTTGAAAGCGAAGGTAAACAGTGGTTTAACCCGGATGTTAGCGTCATCTATCCTGATCGTATTCGCCGCCGTCCGCCGGGAACCACCTCTAAAGGGCTGGGCGCACATACGGATTCCGGCGCGCTGGAGCGCTGGCTGCTCCCGGCGTATCAGCGCGTTTTTGCCTCAGTCTTTAACGGTAATGTAGCTGAGTACGATCCGTGGCAGGCGGCGCATCGCACTGACGTCGAAGAGTATACGGTCGATAACACCACCAAATGTTCGGTGTTTCGCACCTTCCAGGGCTGGACGGCGCTTTCCGATATGTTACCGGGCCAGGGGTTGCTACATGTGGTTCCCATTCCTGAAGCGATGGCTTATGTGCTGTTACGCCCACTGCTGGATGATGTTCCGGAAGATGAACTGTGCGGCGTCGCGCCAGGAAGAGTGCTGCCGGTTTCAGCGCAATGGCATCCCTTACTCATCGAGGCGTTAACCAGCATTCCGCAACTGGAAGCCGGCGATTCCGTATGGTGGCATTGTGATGTGATCCACGCCGTTGCGCCGGTGGAGAACCAACAAGGCTGGGGCAACGTGATGTATATTCCCGCCGCACCAATGTGCGAAAAAAATCTCGCCTATGCCCACAAGGTGAAGGCCGCGCTGGAGAAAGGTGCCTCACCGGGGGATTTCCCGCGTGAAGACTATGAAACAAACTGGGAAGGACGCTTTACCCTGGGGGATTTGAATATCCACGGTAAGCGCGCGCTGGGGATTATTTAATTTGTAACTTACACCCTTTTTCCTAAGTATTTCGCGTTACAGGAAGGCGGCCAGCCTGTAAGTCCCCGGAGCTTACATAAGTAAGTGACCGAGGATTTACAGGTGCAGCCAACACACCTGTAACGCGAAAGACGACGGATAAAATTATTCGACGCCTTTGCTACGCAGATAGTCTTCGTAGTTACCAGTGAAGTCGATCACGCGTTCCGGCGTAATCTCAATCACGCGGGTGGCCAGCGAGCTGACGAATTCGCGGTCGTGAGAAACAAAGATCAGCGTGCCCTGATACATTTCCAGCGCCATGTTCAGCGATTCGATAGATTCCATATCCAGGTGGTTGGTAGGTTCATCCATCACCAGAATATTCGGTTTCTGCATCATCAGCTTACCGAACAGCATGCGCCCTTTTTCACCACCGGACAGCACTTTAGCAGGCTTTTTGATATCGTCCTGGCTGAACAGCAGACGACCAAGGAAGCTGCGAACAACCTGCTCGTCATCGCCTTCTTGTTTCCACTGGCTCATCCATTCGAAAACGGTCATATCGTTTTCGAACTCATATTCGTGATCCTGCGCGTAGTAGCCGATTTGCGCATTCTCAGACCACTTAACGGTGCCATTATCCGGCTCCATGTCGCCGACCAGCACTTTCAGCATGGTCGATTTACCCACGCCGTTAGCCCCGATGATGGCAACCTTTTCGCCCACTTCCAACAGCAGATTGAAGTTTTTAAACAGCGGGCCGTTATCAAAACCTTTGGTCAGTGCTTCGACTTCCAGCGCGTTACGGAACAGTTTCTTATCCTGTTCGAAACGGATAAACGGGTTCTGACGGCTGGATGCTTTCACTTCGTCGAGCTTGATTTTATCAATCTGACGCGCACGAGAAGTCGCCTGACGAGATTTCGAAGCGTTGGCGCTAAAGCGGCTGACGAAGGATTGCAGATCGGCAATTTGCGCTTTTTTCTTGGCGTTATCGGCCAACAGACGCTCACGTGCCTGGGTTGCTGCCGTCATGTATTCATCATAGTTACCCGGATAAACACGCAGCTCGCCGTAGTCCAGATCCGCCATATGCGTACAGACCATGTTCAGGAAGTGACGGTCGTGCGAAATGATGATCATGGTGCTGTCACGCTCGTTCAGCGTCTGCTCCAGCCAACGAATGGTATCAATGTCCAGGTTGTTGGTCGGTTCATCGAGCAGCAGGATGTCCGGGTTAGAGAACAGCGCCTGCGCCAGCAGCACACGCAGCTTCCAGCCTGGTGCCACTTCGCTCATCGGGCCGTAATGCTGTTCTACCGGAATACCGACGCCCAGCAGCAGTTCACCGGCGCGAGACTCCGCCGAATAGCCATCCATCTCGCCGTATTTAACTTCAAGATCGGCAACTTTGTAGCCGTCTTCTTCGCTCATTTCCGGCAGCGCATAGATACGGTCACGTTCCTGTTTCACTTCCCACAGTTCAGCGTGACCCATAATAACGGTGTCCAGAACGGTGAACTCTTCAAAAGCGAACTGATCCTGACGCAGCTTACCAATGCGTTCGTTCGGATCGAGGGAAACGTTACCCAGCGTCGGTTCGAGGTCGCCGCCGAGAATTTTCATAAAAGTGGATTTACCGCTACCGTTGGCGCCAATCAGGCCGTAACGGTTGCCGCCGCCAAATTTGACGGAAATATTTTCAAACAGCGGCTTACTGCCGAACTGCATGGTGACGTTGCTGGAAACTAACACTGGCGTATCCTGAAAGAAGAAATATGTGACGAACCGCTTATTATGCCATAAGTCTGGAATAAGATCGCGCCTCTCGTGCGTGAGGGTTAAAGTGAAAGCAAAGGGAAAAAAATGTGATTTAGTACACATCCGAATTCCTTGTTGCTCCGAATGCACATATAATGCGTGCCCAACACTACATAAATCTCAACCCACTAGCCTGCTTGGCTTCAGAATCTCGCAAAAATGAATATGAAATTGACAACGCTTTTCGCGGCGGCGCTCGCAGTAGTTGGTTTTTGTAACACTGCCTCAGCCGTCACGTACCCGCTGCCTACCGATGGTAGCCGTTTGATTGGCCAGAACCAAGTCATCACCATTCCTGAAGGCAACACCCAACCGCTGGAGTACTATGCGGCTGAATACCAGATGGGTCTGTCCAACATGCTGGAAGCCAACCCGGGCGTGGATACCTTCCTGCCGAAGGGCGGCACCGTGCTGAACATTCCTCAGCAGCTGATCCTGCCGGATACCGTGCATGAAGGTATTGTTATCAACAGCGCTGAAATGCGTCTGTACTACTACCCGAAAGGCACCAACACCGTGATCGTTTTACCGATTGGTATCGGCCAGTTAGGTAAAGACACGCCGGTTAACTGGACCACCAAAGTTGAACGTAAGAAAGCCGGTCCGACCTGGACGCCAACCGCCAAGATGCACGCAGAATACCGCGCTGCGGGCGAACCGCTGCCAGCCGTTGTTCCGGCCGGTCCGGATAACCCGATGGGTCTGTACGCGCTGTATATCGGTCGCCTGTATGCCATCCACGGGACCAACGCGAACTTCGGTGTTGGCTTACGCGTCAGCCACGGCTGCGTGCGTCTGCGTAATGAAGATATCAAGTTCCTGTTTGAAAACGTTCCAGTCGGCACGCGCGTCCAGTTTATCGATGAACCGGTAAAAGCGACGACCGAGCCAGACGGCAGTCGCTACATTGAGGTGCATAACCCACTGTCTACTACCGAAGAACAGTTCGAAGGCGGGGAAATCGTACCGATTACGCTGACCAAGAGCATTAAGAGCATCACCGCTCAGCCGGATGTCGACCAAGCCGTCGTTGAGCAGGCAGTCCAGAACCGTTCTGGTATGCCGGTTCGTCTGAACTAAGCATCAAAAAATGCCGGATGGCGGCTGTCGCCTTATCCGGCCTACAGATTAAGTAGGCCCGATAAGCGCTAGCGCCATCGGGCATAATCCTCACATCATCTGCAGCAAACCATATCCCACCAGCGCCGCCCAGATCAGCATCGGCACAGAATACCAATGAAAACGCCACCAGATACGTCGATCGTTTGCCATACGTAAGGCAATAAGGTTCGCCAGCGATCCCGGTAACAGTCCAAAACCACCAATATTGACCGCCCAAGCCAGCAATACCGTTGGCGGGACGTAGTTCAGCAGCAAAATAGTGCTGGGCACATTACTGATAAATTGCGACAGGCCGATTGCCGTCAACCATAGACCGGGTTGCGAAAGCGTACCAACGTGGCCCGAAATGCCCCCGAGTACAGGTAACTGTGTCAACAGATGCACATCGATAAACATCGCCATAAACACCAGCAGCAGCGTCCAGTCCACACTTAAGATCACACGGCGAGCCAGCACCATAAAGCCTGCAGCGACAATCCCTAGCCCCCAAAGCTCAAGCTTGAGTTCCAGCGTCGTTAAAAAGACCAGATACAATGCCAGGCAACTCCACACCAGTCGGGGTTGCCAGTCAGGTGCAGACGTGCCGGTATGATAGTGCAACGCTTTACGCGGAAAACTAAACCAGCACAGCGCCACCAGCGTTAGCATCATCGCACCGGCGAGCGGCGCCATTTGCCAGGTAAACGCGGTAAATGACAGCCCGGATCGCCCCCACATCAGGATGTTCTGCGGATTACCGATCGGCGTCAGCAGCGATCCAGCGTTGACCGCCAGTGCCTCAAAAATAATCAGACGATTCACCGGGATCGCGCACAGTTTTTTCAGGGTGATGGTGAGCGGAACCACAATAAACAGGGCAACATCGTTGGTAAGAAACGTCGACAGTAACGCCGCCGCCAGCACCATAAATATCGCCAGCTGACGTTCTGTTTTAAAGCGGCGGGTCATCTTGCGGCCTAGCACATCAAAATAACCGCTTAGCTCCACACCTTTGGTCAGAAGCATCAGCCCTGCGAGCGTAATAATCGTGTGCCAGTCAATGGCCCCCGGCCAGTTCCGGGGCGCAAACGGCGCGAACAGACTCAGTACACACCCGGTAATAATGAGTAGCTGGAAAAAACGATCGCGCTGCAATGCGCGTAATAAAGGAAAACTCATTCAGAGTCGGTGCCTTGCTGTTGGGTAAACCGGCTAAACGCCTCCAGCGTTTCCTTGCTCACGTGGTGTTCCATCCCTTCCGCATCGCGGCGGGCGATTTCCGGGCTGATGCCTAACATTAGCAAGAAATTTTCGACGATCTGATGACGCTCGCGACTCTCCTGCGCCAACTTCTCGCCTTCTGCGGTTAAGAACACCCCGCGCCATGGGATCATTTCAATCAACCCCACAGAAGCAAGACGCTTGAGCATCTTAGCAACGGTGGGCTGGGAAACGCCAAGCCGGGCGGCCATATCCACCTGACGCGCTTCTCCCACCTCAATAATGAGATCGGAAATCAGCTCCACGTAATCATCGATCAGTTCACGTCGGTGTGCCTCCCTGACCTGACGAAACCCTTCAACATGTTCCTCAACATTCACCAATTGCGTCACTTTTTTTGTTGTTGGCATACCTGCGCGACGACTCATTCTGCTTCCTCGTTCCTGTGACGCGTTAACAGCATCTGATTAGAGAGCGGCCATTGTAAACCAGAGTTGCTTGGGCACAAAAATTTAACGTTTTAGCAATAGCTATATAATATAGCCTGTGCTATATCTGTATATAATAAAGACATCCCTCAAGGACTGATGGGAATGTGAAGTCAGGAGGTTCATATGAATGAATTCAAGAGGTGTATGCGCGTGTTTAGTCACTCTCCCTTTAAAGTACGGTTAATGCTGATCGCGATGCTGTGCGACATGATCAACGGCAAACCGGAGCAGGATAAACCTTCCGGAAAATAATGCGGCGTCGCGGTACGCCGCTTCTTTTTCCTGCCGTCTCCTCGATACGGTGGTCAGTTTGTCTCCCAATAACCCTTCTTTTTGTCCGTTTTGCCATCCCCTTCGCAAAACATTTTCTTTGTAGTAGTTGACCTTCTCCCGTACACACTCTATCTTTTCGCAGCCCTGCGTATATTGCGGCTCGCAGATGCGGACCTCATCCCTCTTCTCGCTCTCTCAGGCAGGCAATGACCCTTTGCGCCAGGGTAAGCACATGGCGTTTTTGCAACAGTGGCATATGAATTTAACCCTCAAAGATTCGCTTATTGCTCGTAGCCGGGTGCTAAGCCCGTGGACTGGCTTTTATTTCTTACAGTCTCTGCTGATCAACCTCGCACTGGGCTACCCGCTTAGCCTGCTTTATAGCGTCGCCTTTACCTGCATACTGCTGCTGTTGTGGCAATATGCACCGCGCACGCAAAAAACGCTGATCGGCATTTGTTCACTGATTGCAGCAATGTATTTTCCATTTGGTCAGGCTTACGGCTCGCCCAACTTCAATACCCTGCTGGCGCTGCACTCGACCAACATGGAAGAGTCCACCGAAATCCTGACCATCTTCCCCTGGTACAACTACCTGGTTGGCGTGTTTATCTTTGCCCTCGGCGTGCTCGCTGTACGGCGTAAAAAAGTCGCGACGCAACGCCGCTGGAACAAATTCGACAGTCTGTGTTTGCTGGTCAGCATCGTGGCGTTTTTTGTGACGCCGGTGCAAAACCTCGCCTGGGGCGGCGTCTTCAAATTAAAAGATACCGGCTATCCGGTGTTTCGCTTTGCCAAGGACGTTATCGTCAATAATTACGAGGTTCTTGATGAACAAGACCGCATGGCAAAGCTGGCGAGCGTTAAAGACACCTGGACTGTGACGGCGGTGAAACCTAAGTACCACACCTATGTCGTGGTGATTGGTGAAAGCGCCCGTCGCGATGCGCTAGGCGCGTTCGGCGGCCACTGGGACAACACACCGTTTGCCAGCAGCGTTAACGGCTATATTTTTGCAGATTACATCGCGGCCAGCGGATCAACGCAGAAATCACTTGGCTTAACGCTGAATCGGGTGGTCGATGATAAGCCGCAGTTCCAGGATAACTTTGTCACCCTCGCCAACCGCGCCGGATTCCAGACATGGTGGTTCTCTAACCAGGGACAGATCGGTGAATACGATACGGCAATCGCCAGTATCGCCAAACGCGCTGACGAAGTTCATTTCCTGAAAAACGGTGACTTCGAAGCCGATAAGAACACCCGCGATGAAGCGCTGTTGAAGATGACTGCTCAGGTGTTAGAAACGGAGCGAACTCAACCCCAGCTCATCGTGCTGCACTTGATGGGTTCGCATCCGCAGGCCTGCGATCGTACCCAGGGAAAATACGAGACCTTCGTTCAGTCGAGAGAGACATCGTGTTATCTGTACACCATGAAGCAGACCGACGACCTGCTGCGCCAGCTCTACGATCAGCTGCATAACAGCGGCGACAGCTTCTCGATGGTTTACTTCTCCGATCATGGGCTCGCCTTTAAAGAACGCGGTAAAGAAGTGCAGTATTTGGCACACGACGATCAGTTCCAGCAGAATTTCCAGGTGCCGTTTATGGTGATATCCAGCGACGATAAAGCACACCGAGTGATTAAAGCCCGTCGTTCCGCGAATGACTTCCTGAGCTTTTTCTCACAGTGGACTGGGATCAGCGCGAAAGAAATTACCAACCGCTACCGCTTTATCTCGGAGAAAAAGGCCGGACCGGTGTATATCACCAACTTTAAATTACAGAAGGTGGACTACAACCATCTTGGTACCGATATCTTCGAGACCAAATCACGCTAACCGTGCAAATCACAGACAAAAAAAATCCGCCCCTAGAGGCGGATTTTTCATATCACCGAAGTGATTAGAAGCGGTAACCCACGCCAGCAATCCAGGTGCCAACGTCAACGCTACGAATACGGCTCTGCTCGTAAGAGAAGTCCAGAGCAACGTTTTCGATCGGGTTGAACTGCAGGCCCGCACCGTAAGAGAAACCGTAGTCGCTGGTGCTGTGGTTGTCAGCAGGAGATGCTGCGTTCTGGAATTTACCGTAGCCAACACCAACAACGCCGTAGATGCTTGCCCAGTCGTTCAGACGGTAAGCAGGACCTGCAGTGATGCCGTAGTATTGGGTTTTGTTGTAGTCGCCAGAAGCATCGGTACGATCTTTTTCAGTGTAAGTGAAAGAACCGATTACGCCCAGCGGGTTGTTGTCCTGCTCGTAGCGATACTTCAGGTTAAAACCGTTCATTTTGTTCGCAGCGCCCTGAGCATCGCTCTGAGCATAACCACCGGTCACGGTAGAAGTAGACGCAACAGCGGAACCTGCGGAGAAAGCCAGAACAGCGGCCAGTGCTGAAAGACATGCAATTTTTTTCATAACCACCTCAAATGTGCTTCAAGTAAATCTTAAGTTTTAAATATACCAAAAATTGATGGGAAACTCTTTGCGATTAGCGATGTCTAACGGGGGTTTTCATGTAACAGAACATTTCAAACACCCGCTATCTCTTTCAATTAACATCACTTTTATAACGAATAATGCCATTATTGCGCGCACAATACGGCACATTCATCCGGAAAATTCCTAATCACGCAGATTATTAATCCATCACTTTCAGGCCATTGTACGGATCTGTGCAGTTTTTTTTTCAACGAATACTCAACCACCTGCGTGTATTTCCAGTACACTCGCTCTTTTACTTAAATTGACAGGAGAAAGGATGCTGGGGTCGTCACGTAAAACGCCAGTCTGGTTACCTATTTTGGTTCTGCTGATTGCAATGTCCTCTATACAAAGCGGAGCATCACTGGCGAAGTCGCTATTCCCTGTTGTCGGCGCACCAGGCGTTACCGCGCTACGTCTGGCACTGGGAACGCTAATCCTCATCGCATTCTTTAAACCCTGGCGGTTACGCTTTGCCAAAGAGCAGCGTCTTCCTCTGCTGTTTTATGGTCTGTCGCTGGGTGGGATGAACTATCTCTTCTACCTGTCGATTCAGACCGTCCCGCTCGGTATTGCCGTGGCGCTGGAGTTCACCGGACCGCTGGCAGTCGCGCTGTTCTCTTCCCGACGCCCAGTGGATTTCATTTGGGTCGCACTGGCCGTACTCGGGCTCTGGTTCCTGCTGCCGTTGGGTCAGGACGTGTCGCACGTCGACTTAACCGGTGCCGCGTTGGCGCTGGGCGCAGGTGCCTGCTGGGCAGTCTATATTCTTACCGGCCAGCGTGCTGGTGAAGAGCATGGCCCGGCAACCGTGGCGGTAGGGTCGCTGATTGCAGCGATCATTTTCGTGCCGCTGGGCGCGATTCAGGCCGGAGATGCGCTGTGGCACTGGTCGATTCTGCCATTGGGCTTAGCGGTCGCCATCCTCTCTACGGCGCTGCCCTATTCGCTGGAAATGATCGCCTTAACGCGCCTGCCTACGCGCACTTTTGGCACGCTGATGAGCATGGAGCCTGCGCTGGCGGCTGTTTCCGGCATGATCTTCCTCGGAGAAACGCTGACGATGGTACAAATGCTGGCGCTGGGAGCCATTATTGCCGCGTCAATGGGCTCTACGCTCACCATCCGTAAAGAGCCGCAAATTAAGCAACTTGACGTGAATTAACCTGTCGTTATTCTGCATGGTTTGCATAATCATGCAGAATAGCCTTTTGTTTATCTCAGTGATTATTATTCTTATACCGACATTGTTTCTCAATTCCTATTTCCTACGAATATAAACATCCAGAAAAAATAGCTGACAACAGATTACAATTGCACTTATGCGCATGATCTAATTGAATATTTATATTTTCCATCCTGTTCACTATTAAAGTGATAGGTAAGGCCAGAAAATTAAAACTAATTTTAGGTCTATACTTACTCTCGTTGAATGACCTGGAACATAGATATCAAGAGGATATGAGATTATGAGTACCGCAAAACTGGTAAAAACAAAAGCGTCCCCCCTTCTTTATACCCGTAACGATGTATCCGACAGTGATAAGAAAGCGACCGTGGAGCTGTTGAATCAGCAGGTGATCCAGTTCATCGACCTGTCACTCATCACCAAACAAGCGCACTGGAACATGCGCGGCGCTAATTTTATTGCCGTACATGAAATGCTGGATGGCTTTCGTACCGCGTTAACCGACCACCTCGACACCATGGCCGAGCGCGCCGTGCAGTTAGGTGGCGTAGCGCTGGGGACAACGCAGGTTATTAACAGCAAAACGTCGCTGAAAAGTTACCCGCTGGATATTCACAGCGTGCAGGATCACTTAAAAGAGCTGGCTGAACGCTATGCCGTGGTCGCTAACAGCGTGCGTAAAGCTATTAGTGAAGCCAAAGATGAAGATACCGCCGATATTTTCACCGCTGCGTCACGCGATCTCGACAAATTCTTGTGGTTTATCGAAGCCAACATCGAATAACGGTCATGATAAGAAATTCCTATATAACCCTCGCTCCGGCGGGGGTTTTGCACTTTTTTAGTGCATAACATTGATCGATTATCACTGTAAAGTAAAATATTTGTAATAATCACCTCACACAATCGTTAACGAAAGATTGTTTTATCAACAATTTTTACGCTAAATAGTCATATCGTTTGTGCCGCCCCCTTCACGCACCAAATGAGTGCCCCGAAACGGTGCAGGCTGCCCACTTTGCCCTACTTATTGTGCAGCAAAACGTAACACCTTCTTGTTAAAACAATAAGTTGCAAAATTGGCACGATTATTTCATTAAGACATATGTTCTCGCAGGGGATCGCCCCGTGGATATAAAAGGAAATCCTATGAAGTCTGTATTAAAAGTTTCACTGGCTGCACTTACCCTGGCTTTTGCGGTGTCTTCTCATGCCGCGGATAAGAAACTCGTTGTCGCAACTGACACCGCTTTTGTTCCGTTTGAATTCAAGCAGGGTGACAAATACGTCGGTTTTGATGTGGATCTGTGGGCTGCCGTGGCCAAAGAGCTGAAGCTGGATTATGAACTGAAACCGATGGATTTCAGCGGCATCATCCCTGCGCTGCAAACCAAAAATATCGATTTGGCGCTGGCAGGTATCACCATCACCGAAGAACGTAAAAAAGCGATCGACTTCTCTGACGGCTACTACAAAAGCGGCCTGTTAGTGATGGTTAAAGCTAACAATAACGACGTGAAAAGCGTGAAAGATCTGGATGGCAAAGTGGTTGCGGTTAAAGGCGGAACCGGTTCTGTCGATTACGCGAAAGCAAACATCAAAACCAAAGATCTGCGTCAGTTCCCGAACATCGATAACGCGTATATGGAACTGGGCACTAACCGCGCAGATGCCGTCCTGCACGACACACCAAACATTCTTTACTTCATCAAAACTGCGGGCAACGGCCAGTTCAAAGCCGTAGGCGATTCTCTGGAAGCCCAACAGTACGGTATTGCCTTCCCGAAAGGCAGCGACGAACTGCGTGAGAAAGTGAACGGCGCGCTGAAAACGCTGAAAGAGAACGGCACATACAACGAAATCTACAAAAAATGGTTCGGTACTGAACCTAAATAATAACTCGCGATGTTGCCCGGTAGCGCGAAGCTTACCGGGCCTACACCAGCAGATTTGAGACCTGTAGGCCGGATAAGCCTGGCGCATCCGGCAAAACAGGCATTTGAATATTTACACCACGGTAACAGGAACGACATATGCAGTTTGACTGGAGTGCCATTTGGCCCGCCATTCCGCTCTTGATTGAAGGCGCCAAAATGACCCTGTGGATTTCGGTCCTCGGTCTGGCTGGCGGCCTGGTAATCGGGCTGGCAGCAGGTTTTGCACGTACCTTCGGCGGTTGGATAGCCAACCACGTTGCGCTGGTATTTATCGAAGTCATCCGCGGCACCCCCATTGTTGTGCAGGTGATGTTTATTTACTTCGCCCTGCCGATGGCGTTTAACGACTTACGCATTGATCCTTTCAGCGCCGCCGTCGTCACCATCATGATTAACTCCGGTGCCTACATCGCGGAAATCACCCGTGGCGCAGTGCTCTCAATTCATAAAGGTTTCAGCGAAGCCGGGCTGGCGCTGGGTCTCTCACGCACAGAGACTATTCGTCACGTCATTTTACCGCTCGCGCTGCGTCGTATGCTGCCACCGCTGGGTAATCAGTGGATCATCAGCATTAAAGATACCTCACTGTTTATTGTCATTGGCGTCGCTGAACTGACCCGTCAGGGTCAGGAAATCATTGCCGGTAACTTCCGCGCACTGGAAATCTGGAGCGCCGTTGCGGTGTTCTATCTGATTATTACGCTGGTGCTGAGCTTCGTTCTGCGTCGTCTGGAAAGAAGGATGAAAATCCTGTGATTGAATTTAAAAACGTCTCTAAGCATTTTGGTCCTACCCAGGTGCTGCATAACATCGATCTGAATATTGGTCAGGGCGAAGTCGTGGTGATTATCGGGCCTTCCGGCTCCGGTAAGTCGACCCTGCTGCGCTGCATTAACAAGCTGGAAGAGATAACCTCCGGCGAACTGATTGTCGATGGTCTGAAGGTCAACGATCCGAAGGTCGACGAGCGGTTAATACGCCAAGAAGCCGGGATGGTATTCCAGCAGTTCTATCTGTTCCCACACCTGACCGCGCTGGAGAATGTCATGTTTGGGCCGCTGCGCGTGCGCGGGGCGAAGAAAGATCAGGCTGAGAAACAGGCCAAAGAGTTACTGGCTAAAGTGGGCCTCGCCGAGCGTGCGCATCACTACCCTTCTGAGCTTTCAGGCGGCCAGCAACAGCGTGTGGCGATCGCCCGTGCGCTGGCGGTGAAGCCAAAAATGATGCTGTTTGATGAGCCGACCTCAGCCCTTGACCCGGAACTGCGTCACGAAGTGCTGAAAGTCATGCAGGATCTGGCGGAAGAAGGTATGACGATGGTGATTGTGACCCACGAAATCGGCTTTGCCGAAAAAGTGGCCTCACGCCTGATCTTCATTGATAAGGGCCGTATTGCCGAAGACGGTAATCCGCAAACCTTGATTGAAAATCCGCCCAGCCAGCGTCTGCAGGAATTTTTACAGCACGTTTCCTGATGCTGACACCTCCCTTCTCCCCGAAGGGAGGTTCTCCCCCAGAATGTTCTGATTTCATGACCCTCCCGTCCGGGCATCTATACTTATCCTTTTGTGTTTGTTTCTCATGGGAGGAGTCATGCGGTGGATCTTATTCATCTGTTTTTTTCTACTGAGCGTCCCCGTTCAGGCGGTCACGATACCCGGCGTAACGTCCACCGCCTCCGCCAGCCCACCAGCGGAGCCCGCTGCTGAACCTGACGTTGAGCAAAAAAAAGCCGCCTACGGTGCCCTGGCAGACGTGCTGGAGAATAATGCCTCACGCCAGGAGTTGATAGGTCAACTGCGTAAAGTAGCGGCAACGCCGCCTCCTGAACCGGTCCCCACTATCGTCCCTCCCACGCTGACGGAAGAAAAAACGGTACTCGAGAACGTGACCGATGTCAGTCGCCACTACGGGGAAGCTCTCTCCAGCCGATTCGCCCAGCTTTATCGCAATATCACCGACGCTCCGCACAAAACTTTTAATCCGCAATCGTTCACCAATGCCCTGACTCACTTTTTTATGCTGGCGGTATCCGTGTTCGGATTTTACTGGTTGGTACGCTTATGTGCGTTGCCGCTGTATCGCAAAATGGGGCAATGGGCGCGGCAAAAAAATCGTGACCGCAGCAACTGGCTACAGCTTCCCGCCATGATTATTGGCGCGTTCATCATCGATTTATTGCTGCTGGCCCTGACGCTGTTTGTTGGGCAGATCTTAAGCGATCGCATGAACGCCGGCAGCCGCACTATCGCTTTCCAGCAAAGTTTGTTTCTTAATGCCTTCGCGTTGATTGAGTTCTTTAAGGCCATTTTACGCCTGATATTTTGCCCGACAGTAGCCGAGTTGCGTCCGTTCAACATTCAGACTGCAAGCGCACGCTACTGGAATCGTCGCCTGAGCTCACTCAGCAGCCTGATTGGCTACGGGCTGATCGTGGTGGTGCCCATCGTCTCGAATCAGGTCAATGTACAGGTTGGCGCCATGGCTAACGTCATCATCATGCTGTGCATTACGCTGTGGGCGCTGTATCTGATCTTCAGGAACAAGAAAGAGATCACCGAGCATTTGCAGAGTCTGGCAGAAAGGTCGCTGGCTTTTTTCAGCCTGTTTATCCGCGCCTTTGCGCTGGTTTGGCACTGGCTGGCCAGCGCCTATTTCATCGTGCTGTTTTTCTTCTCGCTGTTTGATCCGGGCAACAGCCTGAAGTTTATGATGGGAGCAACGCTGCGCAGCCTGGTGATTATCGGCATCGCCGCCTTTATTTCTGGTATGTTTTCCCGCTGGATCGCCAAAACCATTACGCTTTCACCACACACCCAGCGCAGTTATCCGGAATTGCAAAAACGCCTGAATGGTTGGTTGTCGACGGCGTTAAGCATCGCGCGGATCCTGACGGTCTGTGTCGCCATCATGTTGCTGCTCAACGCCTGGGGGCTGTTCGACTTCTGGAACTGGCTGCATTACGGCGCGGGAGAAAAAACAGTGGATATTCTGATCCGTATCGCGCTGATTTTATTCTTCTCCGCTATCGGCTGGACCCTGCTCGCCAGCCTGATTGAAAACCGTCTGACCTCGGATATCCACGGCCGGCCCCTGCCCAGCGCACGTACCCGTACACTGTTGACACTGTTTCGCAACGCGCTGGCGGTGATTATCAGCACCATCACTATCATGATCGTGTTGTCGGAAATTGGGGTCAATATTGCCCCGTTACTGGCAGGCGCGGGCGCGCTGGGGCTGGCTATCTCCTTCGGCTCGCAGACACTGGTAAAAGATATTATTACCGGGATCTTTATCCAGTTTGAAAATGGCATGAACACCGGTGATTTGGTCACCATCGGTCCGCTAACCGGCACGGTTGAGCGCATGTCGATTCGCTCAGTCGGTGTGCGCCAGGACACCGGGGCGTACCATATTATCCCGTGGTCATCGATAACCACCTTCGCCAACTTTGTACGGGGCATTGGATCGGTCGTCGCCAATTACGACGTGGACCGCCATGAGGATGCCGATAAAGCCAATCAGGCGTTGAAGGATGCCGTTACGGCGGTGATGGAACGAGAAGATATTCGCGGATTCATTATTGGCGAGCCGTCATTCGCGGGCATTGTCGGGTTAACCAATACGGCGTTTACGCTGCGGGTGTCGTTCACCACCTTACCGCTGAAGCAGTGGGCGGTACGCTTTGCGCTCGACAGTCAGGTGAAAAAATACTTTGATTTGGCCAACGTGCGCGCGCCGGTACAGACCTACCAGGTTTTGCCCGCACCGGTGAATGGCCCCACGGCAGCAGCCGATCCGCTGCCGCCGACAGAACCGACGATTTAGCGCTGACGCGCCATAAAACGGCGACGCTGATCGTTATCCATAAAGGTCCAGGCAATAAAGCGGCTGTGCTTTTGCCCCTGGGCCATTTCTTTTTTGACCACTTTCACCGCCCCCACATCCGTCAGGGCGTGGTACAGCGGTGGCAGATTTTCACCGCGTGAAACCAGCGTGGTGAACCACATCACCTGGCGACCAAAGGCCTGGCTTTCGGCGATCATTTTTTTGATAAACGCCACTTCGCCACCTTCACACCAGAGCTCCTCCTGTTTCCCACCAAAGTTCAGCGCATCGTCTTTGTCCTGTCCCAGGTTACGACGTTTACGCTCACTTCCGGCGCGGGCAGAAGCTGCTGAATCATGGAACGGCGGATTGCACAGTGTCGCTTCGAACTGTTCATTCTTATGAATAATTCCGTTGAAGATAGACGACAAATCTTTCTGACGGCGCAGGCGAATAGCACGGGTTAACCCAGGATTACCGTTAACGATCGCCAGTGCGCTGCTCAATGCTTCCTGGCTGGTCTCACTGCCGGTAAACCGCCAGCCATATTCGTGCACGCCAATCAGCGGATAAATACAGTTTGCCCCAACGCCGACGTCCAGCACGCTCGCATTCGCCGGGATAGTTCCCGTCGTTTCGCCCAACAGATCGGCCAGATGATGAATGTAATCCGCCCGACCCGGTACCGGTGGGCACAGGTAACCTTGCGGAATATCCCAATTAGCCACCGCATAGTAATGCGCCAGCAGGGCTTTATTCAGCGCCTTCACAGCCAATGGGTTAGCAAAATCAACGCTCTGCTCGCCGCCTGGCGTAATGGTGAGGAATTGCGTCAATTCGGGCGTAACCTGGCATAACGTGGCAAGATCGTAACGGCCATTGTGGCGGTTGCGTGGGTGTAATCCCGGTTTCTGGGGGGGCATAACATTCTCCTATTAACAGCGGCGTAAGATACCCGCATAACGCCACGCGGTAAACACGCATGGCACGGAAAATCGATAATTTGTGCTGGATTTCCACAAAACAAATCGTTCAAAAAACACTCAGTTGTCCATCAATTTTTTGCGGTAAACGTCCGGCAATGACGTCCTAAACTTATCAGGCACTACCCGTTGTTTCTCAGAGGATATCATTATGAAGAAATGCCTCACACTCCTTGCCGCTACCGTACTCACCGGCATGACATTTGCGTCTTTTGCTGCACCGCCTAATACCAGTCCTGCCACCGGCCCGCTACAGGCTTCCGGAACCGTGTCGGCTACCGGCGCGTCAAGCCTGACCGATCTTGAAGACAAGCTGGCGGAAAAAGCGAAAGAGCAAGGCGCAAAAGGCTTTGTGGTTAATGCTGCTGGCGGTAAAAATCAGATGTACGGTACCGCAACTATCTACAAGTAATCTCCCTCAGCCTAACTGCATTCGTCCTGAATGCAGTTTTCTTTTTTGCTCTCCGTACTCCCTGCACAATTTGTAACCATCATGTTGGAATTTTGAATCCAATGTAAATAAATGTATTTATTTTTGAATTAATGAATGCTAAAAAGTCGCACTGATTAATAATGCTTATCAAAATCATTATCAATTACGCATTTCATTACGGCGAGACCTGCAGGCGTAACATCCAAAGAGATGTCCCTTCGCACGAGTGAAACCTTCTACTCAAAAAATAATAAGCTACTCATTAACATGGATAAAAATCGCAACCTGCCGTCCAGTAGTTTCCATTCACTCACCTTTTTTGCCGGTCTGTGCATCGGCCTGTCTCCGGTCGCTCAGGCAGTCGCCGCAGGCGATCAGGATAAGAAACAAGAAGATACGCTGGTCGTAGAAGCCGCCAAACCGTCGCTGTACGCCCCCACCCACTCTGCCGATCCGAAATTCTCCCGTCCTGTTGCTGATACGACGCGCACCATGACGGTGATTTCTGAGCAGGTCATTAAGGATCAAGGGGCAACAAATCTGACCGATGCGCTAAAGAACGTGCCGGGCGTAGGCGCATTTTTCGCCGGTGAAAACGGCAACTCCACCACCGGTGACGCGATTTATATGCGTGGGGCCGATACCTCGAACAGCATTTACATCGACGGCGTTCGCGATATTGGCAGCGTGACGCGCGATACCTTCAATACAGAACAAGTTGAAGTAATTAAAGGTCCTTCCGGTACCGATTATGGCCGCAGCGCGCCGACCGGCTCTATCAACATGATCAGCAAGCAACCGCGCACTGACTCCGGCATTGATGCCTCTGCCAGCGTCGGCAGCGCCTGGTTCCGCCGCGGTACGCTGGACATCAATCAGGTCATTGGCGAGACCACCGCCGCACGATTAAACCTGATGGGCGAAAAGACGCACGATGCCGGACGCGATAACGTTAAAAATGAACGTTACGGCGTGGCCCCGTCCATCGCCTTTGGTTTAGGCACCGAAAATCGTCTGTATCTGAACTACTTGCACGTCACCCAGCACAACACGCCGGACGGCGGTGTTCCCACCATCGGCCTGCCGGGGTACTCTGCACCTTCTGCGGGGACTTCTGCCCTGAATCATTCAGGGAAAGTGGATACGCATAATTTCTATGGCACCGATTCGGATTACGACGACTCGACGACCGATACCGCGACGATGCGCTTTGAGCATGATCTGAGCGACAGCACCACCGTGCGCAATACCACGCGCTGGTCACGAGTCAAACAAGATTACCTGATGACGGCGGTGATGGGCGGCGCGTCAAATATCACGCAGCCAACCAGCAGCGTAGACACGTGGACCTGGTCGCGTCTGGCCAATACCAAAGATGTCAGCAACAAAATCCTCACCAACCAGACCAACCTGACCTCAAAATTTTATACCGGCGCCATTGGCCATGACATCAGCACCGGCGTAGAGTTTACGCGTGAAACGCAGACCAACTACGGCGTAGTGCCGATCACGCCACCGCCGGTGAATATTTACCATCCCAACAGCAATGTCAGCGTGGGTGGATTAAACCGTAACGGTGCCAACGCCAACGGCCAGACCGACACCTTCGGCATTTATGCATTTGACACCTTGCAAATTACCCGTGAGTTTGAGCTGAACGGCGGCATTCGTCTCGATAACTACCGCACCGAGTATGACAGCGCCACGGCATGCGGTGCATCCGGGCGCGGTGCTGTCGCCTGCCCGGCAGGCGTAGCCAAAGGATCGCCGGTCACCACCGTCGATACCGCTAAGTCTGGTAATCTGGTGAACTGGAAAGCGGGTGCGCTTTATCATCTGACAGATAACGGCAACATTTACATTAACTATGCGGTCTCTCAGCAACCGCCGGGTGGCAGCAATTTTGCCCTCGCCCAGAGCGGTACCGGCAACAGCGCCAACCGTACTGATTTTAAACCGCAAAAAGCAAAGACCAGCGAAATTGGCACCAAATGGGAAGTACTGGATAAGCGCCTGCTGTTAACCGCCGCGATTTTCCGCACCGACATTGAGAACGAGGTCGAGCAGAACGATGACGGTACCTGGTCCCAGTATGGAGAGAAACGCGTTGAAGGGTACGAACTGTCGGTAGCCGGCAACATTACCCCGGCATGGCAGGTGATTGGCGGATACACCCAGCAGCGCGCCACGGTCCATAACGGTAAAGACGTCGCTCAGGATGGTTCATCCTCCCTGCCGTATACACCGGAACATGCATTCACCCTGTGGAGTCAGTATCAGGCAACGGATGATATCTCCGTTGGCGCAGGCGCACGCTACGTGGGCAGTATGCATCGCGGCGCGGACGGCGCGGTGGGCACGCCATCCTTTACTGAAAGCTACTGGGTAGCGGATGCCAAACTGGGATATCGCGTAAACCGCAACCTCGATTTCCAGCTTAACGTCTATAACCTGTTTGACACCGATTATGTCTCCTCGATCAACAAGAGCGGATACCGTTACCATCCGGGTGAGCCGAGAACCTTCCTGCTCACCGCCAATATGCATTTCTAATGTATCACGTGGGGCGTAAGCCCCACTTTCAGGAGAAACACTGATGATGTACCACATTCCTGGCGTCTTATCGCCGCAGGACGTTGCCTGGTTTCGCGAACAGTTGGATTCAGCCGAGTGGATAGATGGCCGTGCTACCACAGGCGTTCAGGGCGCTCAGGTCAAAAATAACCAGCAGGTTGATACGCAGAGCGAGCGCTATGCTGCGTTACATAAAGAGGTGCTGGCCGCCGTGAACAGCAGCGCGCTGTTCTTTGCTGCAGCATTGCCAAAAACTATCTCCGCGCCGTTGTTCAATCGTTATCAGAACGCAGAGACCTACGGCTTTCACGTTGATGGCGCGGTGCGTAGCCACCCGGAAAGCGGCTGGATGCGTACCGACCTTTCCGCCACATTATTCTTAAGTGACCCCGACAGCTATGAGGGGGGAGAGTTGCGGGTCAATGACACTTACGGTCAGCATGCGGTCAAACTCCCGGCTGGCGACCTGGTGCTCTACCCTTCCAGCAGTCTGCATTGCGTTACACCGGTGACGCGCGGCGTTCGTATAGCGTCGTTTATGTGGATCCAGTCGATGATCCGCGACGATAAAAAACGCGCCATGCTCTTTGAATTGGATAAGAACATCCAGTCCCTGAAGGCCCGCCACGGTGAAAGCGCCGAGATCCCATCGCTGCTCAATCTCTACCATAATCTGCTGCGCGAATGGTCTGAAATCTGACGGTCCGCTTGTGCATTCGTTTTCCATCCATATCATTCACTATAATTATTATACAAACTGAATGTACGGAGGGGCTATGGCATCCGGATGGGCAAATGACGACGCGGTGAACGAACAGATCAACAATACTATTGAAGATGCTGTCGCCCGCGTCCGTGGTGAGTTACCCACGGGTGAAAGTCTGTATGAATGCGAAGAATGTGGCAATCCTATCCCTCAGGCCCGGCGCGAGGCGGTACCTGGGGTACGTTTATGCATCGCCTGTCAGCAGGATAAAGATTCACATAACACCGCATACTCAGGATATAATCGTAGAGGATCGAAAGACAGCCAGCTACGTTGACCCTTCTTTACCAAAAGTTTCAGCGCATACGATTTCCTTTACGAGCACGGTTTTTTGCAATGAGTGTAGCAAAATGTGCCGTTGTCGCTGGCTCTGTAAATCGCAATGACAAGAACTGTAAATCCGCCTTCCGAATTTATTAATATTCAATAAGTTATTTGTCATTCAATTTTTTTGATTGATGTCGTCAATTCTATTCGATTTTCTCTCACCTAAAAAAACGTGATACTTCTCACATCGACAAAACAACGTCTACCGAACAAAACACTGACTAACAGAATAACCTGCGAGAGATTAATCATGAAAAATATCAAATATGCTGTTGCTGCCATCGCCCTGTCTACCCTGTCATTTGGCGCTTTCGCTGCCGAGCCTGTTACTTCCACTCAGGCACAGAGCATGAATAAAGTGGGCGTGGTATCTGCTGATGGCGCCAGCACGCTGGACGGCCTGGAAGCCAAACTGGCTGAAAAAGCTGCCGCTGCAGGTGCAAGTGGCTACAGCATTACGTCCGCTGTCGGCAAAGACAAAATGAGCGGCACTGCGGTTATCTACAAATAACCGACGAATTACCTGCAAGACCCAATGCTCCAACCCTCATTGACCCTGTTTGTTACCCTTTGTTTGCCCGTCCACTGGACGGGCTTTTTTTTGCTTACTGTTCCAACCGATGACGGAATTCTTGCAACACCGTCTCCGGCATCTCCACGAACTGCGCCGCCTCACAAATTGCCTGCCAGCTTCCTAAATCCAGCGGGATGCCCTGCGCCAGTCGCGCCTCACGCGTATTCACTTCCCACTCACCCGGTAGCAGAACCGGGGCGTCCTCGCCATGCGGCGACGCTTTGACCCATTTCGCAAATGCGGCGACCTGATGGTCACAATCCGGCGCGCCAAATAATTCCGGGTTTAGAATGATCGTCGTCATGCAGTTAATGATGGCGTCAGCGCTGTCCTGCAAACTGTCTTCGTGCGTAGTTTTCCCCCCGGAAAGCGCACCACCCAGAACTTCGCACATTGCCGCCAGCGCATAGCCTTTATGCTGAGCGAAGGTAAGCAGCGAGCCCAGCGGAGACACCTGCATCACGGCGGGATCGGTAGTCGGAACGCCGTCAGCATCAATCAGACATCCTGGCGCCACTGGCTCACCCTTATGCCACGCAACGCGCGTTTTGCCAAAAGCAATGGCGCTGGTCGCATAGTCCAGCAGCAGGGGGAAATCATTCTTACGCGGAAACACGGCGCAGAAAGGGTTAGTGCCAAACCGGCTGTCACGCCCCTGAAAAGGCGCAACCATCGGGATGCCGACCACATTCACAAAGTGAACGGAGACAAAGCCTGCGGCTGCACATTGCTCTGCCCAATAGCCAATGCGTCCGATGTGATGGGAATTGTGTAGCGCCACCGCGGCAATACCGAACTGACGGGCTTTCTCGATTCCCAGCGTGATAGCTTCATGTGCCGCAACCTGACCAAACGCACTGTCACCGTCAAGCGTTACCACCGCCCCTGCGTCTTTCACCACTTTCGCGTGGCGGTTTAGCTGCAAATGTCCCTGCGAAAAGGAACGAACATAGCTTGGGATCATGCCAATGCCGTGAGAATCGTGCCCGGCAAGGTTCGCGGCGATCAGATGATCGGCAACTAAGCGCGCTTCCTGCTCTTCGCTGCCCATCTGACGAAAAACGGCCTGAATAAAGGCGTGCAGCGTAGGCGCATGAAAGCGGTGTCCACTGTTCATGGTTATCTCCTGTTATGTTGCGTGTTTGTTGTGTTTCTTATTTTTCAACAAACTATGCTGCGCCACGACGCTCAGGAGGTCAATAAACGTGCAGAAATTTCACATTGCAGAAATAGCAGGAATAGCAGAAAAGGCGGGAACGGGCGGACCTGTAGAACAGGCCCGCCGGGTGATGAGCACATCAGAAGCACTGGTCGACGCGGGTAAATCCTTCAGCCAGCGTAGCGACTTCGCCGGTTGCCACCAGGCAGCAGGCCATCTGAATCCTCAACGAGGCCGGTACCGGCTCACTTCCGGCCAGACAACGCTCTATCCAGCGCGCGGTGGTTTCCGGATCTTTTGCCACCGGCAGCGGCACTGGCTCGTCAGGCATCTCGCTCTGGCGGTCCTGCAGCACTCGTACACCAGAATGGTCTATCAGGCTGATCTGCGGGCAACGCTGTGGGTTGGCGTACACCTCCCCTTCCGTGCCGTGCATTAGCAGGCCGCGCCCGCCGATATCACCAAAGAATTTCGCTACCCGCGACACGTACTCCGGATGCGAAACGCTGGCAAGACGCAGTGCGGCATCGTCAGCAAACGGCGTGGCTAATTTCGCGAGCGTATGCGCACTGTTGCGTACGCCCATCCGCCAGCGCATCGCCAGCTGTTTCTCCAGCGGCGGGCACAGCGCGCTCACTGGGATAAACACCGGCTCATGTCCCTCAAGTTTGGCCTGTGCCTGTCCGGCATGCAGGGTAGGTGCAATCCCCATCAGGTCAAAAATGGTTTCCGTCAGCACGCGGGTTGGATCTTCGCTCACCCCGTGCACCACGACCGGGAAACCCAGCTTATGCAGCAAAATAGCCAGCAACGGCGTCAGGTTAGCCTGCTTGCGCGCACCGTTGTAGCTGGGAATGACGATAGGCATCGGTTTGGCAACGGGCGGCGTCAGGCGAAGGGTATGGTTTTGCATCGCCTCATAAAAGCCCAGCATTTCTGCCTCACCTTCCCCTTTAATACGCAGCGCAATCAGTACGCCGCCCATCTCAAGGTCAGGTACGTCGCCGTTTAACATGTGGGTGTACAGTCCGCGAGCGGTATCCTGGTCCAGGTCACGCGCGTGATTTTTACCTCGCCCAATCTCTTTGATGATTTTGCGGTAATCCATCGATAACTCCTTGCCTGTTGCTCACATCGTTAACGCCGACGGCGGCGTGTGGGTTTCGCTTTTTCTTTTGGTTTTACTATAACGTCTGGCACACCAGGTTGCTCTATCGGAAATATGGGTAACGCATTCAGTAAACGCTGACCATAGTTTTTGGTCAATAAACGCTTATCGTAAATCACCACTTCGCCCCAGCAACCGTGACTACGAATGAGTCGCCCAACCTGCTGAATCAAATTGAACGATGCCGCAGGTAAACTCTGCACCTCAAAGGGATAGCGATTCAGGCTTTTCAGCCATTCGCCCTCAGTCACCACCACCGGGCTGTCGATGGGCGGAAACGCAATTTTGTGAATATGAACCTGGGTCAACAGGTCGCCTTTCAAATCGAGGCCTTCGGCAAAAGACTGCAGCCCAACCAGCACGCTACGCTCACCGTTTTGCACCCGCGTGCGGTGCAGTTCCACCAGTCGGTAGCGCGGCTGATCGCCCTGCACCAGCAACAGCAGACGCAGATCGGTTACGTGCTCAAGAAAACGCTGCATTGCCCGACCGCTGGCAAAGAGCACCAGCATGCCCTGATGTTTTTTACTTTCCACCTGTTCGCGGAAATAAGCCGCCATTTCGGCAATATGCTGCTCTTCGTTCTCCATCAACGGTTCGTAACGCATCTGCGGAATGACAATTTTGCCTTGCTCGACATGATTAAACGGCGAGTCCAGCGCAACAAAACGGTCCCCTGCTTTTTCTTTCAGGCCGCTCATCTCCTGCAGGCGCGAGAAACTGTTGAGCGAGCGTAAGGTGGCAGAGGTGACGATAATATGCGGCACGCTGCGCCACAGCAGGCGTTCAAGCTGATCGCTGACGCGGATCCCCACGCAGTGAAACCAGACATGCATCTGTCCGTCACGCACGTCACGCGTCACCCATTTGGTCACCGGCGCGCCTGATGACTGCGCCAGCGAAGCCAGCCGCCACAGTTTACTTTGCGCTTCAAACATACCCAGCGCCCGGTTCATCTGCAAAATAACCCGATGCAGACGAACGATATCGTGGCTGCCGGTTTTTTCGCTGAGATCGTTGAGGAACAGTTCCGCCAGACCGCGTAGCATCTCGGTGAGCTTCGCCAGACGCTGACAAATCTCCATCACTTCCGCAGGCAGCTCGCCCATTGCAAAGCGGTGTTCGGCTTCCTGCGTGGCGGGCAGGTACAGATTGAGGATGTTGTTTAGTGAGGCGATCAGCTCATACAGCTCTTCACAGTGGGCGTTCAGGCGCTCTGGATTAGCCAGCGGCGGCGTGGTTTTCGGGCGAAACTGCTCCAGGCAGGTCGCCACGAGTTTGCTGAATAAATCCAGCTGCAGCCGATACCAGGGCGCGGTAATCTCGGCGCTCATTTCCAGCGCATCGCGCGCGACGTCCGGCAGATGGTGGCCTTCATCAAGCACCAGCAGCAAATTTTTCGGTTCCGGTAACACCGCTTCGCTCTCCATGGCCGCCATCACTAACGCGTGGTTTGCCACCACCACTTCGGCTTCCTGGATCTCACGGCGGGCAACAAAAAATGGGCATTCACGGTAGTAATGACAGTTACGGTTCAGACAGCTGGCTTTATCAGTGCTCAGACGCTGCCAGAGCCCGTCATCAATGGCGATATCGGTGTGATCGCGCAACCCATCCCATTTGTAAGTGTCGAGGTCGCCTTTGAGCCTGGCGCAACGTTTTTGTTCTTCCTGGTTGTTGGGCGTCAGATCATCGTCGAGAAACGCCAGCAAATCCTGCTGATTGGGTTCGGTACTGGCCAAGGCCGCTAAATTACGCGGGCAGACATAGCGCCCTCGCCCAAACGCGGCGGTAAATCGCAGATCAGGGATAATTTTGCGCAGCAGCGGCAGGTCTTTACTGTAGATCTGATCCTGCAACGCGACGTTGGCGGTACTGACCACCAGCGTTTTTTGTTCTTCACGGGCAATGGCAATCCCCGGAATTAAATAGGACAGCGTTTTCCCGACGCCGGTCGGCGCTTCGATAGCCAGATGTCGCCCGTCTTCCCCAGCCAGCGTTTTCGCGACATCAGCAATCATCTGCCGCTGCGGTGCACGGGGGATAAAGTCGGGGATCTGTTCCTGAAGCGCCTTATACCAGGCGGCAATTTGCGCTTTCAACGCTGCGGTTAATGCCATGAGAAAACCTGAAATACTGTATAAACAGCCACTATTGTGGCACTTTCTGATACGCGTCGCAAAAAAAAAGCCCGGCTATTCGGCCGGGCTCGCAATTACTGTGCAGAAGACGGTCTGCGAGGACGACGCGGTGGACGCGGTTTGTCGCCTGCCGGTTTGCCTTCACTGTTACGCGGTTTCGCTTTTGGCGCACCACCATCCTGGCGACGCGGCTGCTGACCACGGCCTGCTCCACCTTGCCCACGACCACCGCCGCCGCCACGCTGCTGGCGTCCGTTCTGGATTGGCTCGGCTTTAATCGACGGGTCCGGCGCGTAGCCATCAACCGCAATACGCGGTATCTCTTTTTTCAGCAGTTTTTCGATGTCATGCAGCAACTTGTGCTCATCAACACACACCAGAGACAGCGCTTCACCGGTAGCCGCAGCACGACCGGTACGTCCGATGCGGTGAACATAATCTTCCGGGACGTTTGGCAGCTCATAGTTCACCACGTGCGGCAGCTCTTCAATGTCGAGCCCGCGAGCCGCGATGTCGGTCGCCACCAGCACGCGAATATCGCCGGATTTAAAATCGGCCAGCGCACGCGTACGCGCACCCTGCGATTTATTACCGTGGATCGCCGCGCTGCGAATACCGTCTTTATTCAGCTGTTCTGCCAGGTGGTTGGCGCCATGTTTGGTACGGGTAAAGACCAGCACCTGCTGCCAGTTACCCTGGCCAATCATCTGTGACAGCAATTCACGTTTACGTTTTTTATCCACAAAGTGAACGAGCTGGCTGACCTGCTCAGACGCGGTATTACGACGCGCAACTTCAATTTCCAGCGGGTTATGCAGCAGTTTTTCTGCCAGCGACTTAATGTCGTCAGAAAACGTTGCGGAGAACAGCAGGTTTTGACGTTTAGCGGGCAGTTTAGCCAGTACGCGACGAATATCATGGATAAAGCCCATATCCAGCATACGGTCCGCTTCATCCAGTACCAGGATCTCAACCTGATCCAGTTTCACCGCGTTTTGATGTTCCAGATCGAGCAAACGGCCCGGCGTTGCCACCAGCACATCTACGCCACTACGCAGTTTCATCATCTGCGGGTTAATGCTTACGCCGCCGAAAACCACCAGCGAGCGGACGTTCAGATACTTGCTGTAATCGCGGACGTTTTCGCCAATTTGTGCCGCCAGCTCGCGGGTTGGCGTCAGGATCAGCGCACGCACCGGACGACGGCTTTTGCCATGCGGCTGATGGGTAATGAGGTGTTGTAACAGCGGCAGGGTAAAACCTGCCGTTTTCCCCGTGCCGGTCTGGGCGCTGGCCATCAGATCACGGCCTTCCAGCACGGCGGGGATTGCCTGCTGCTGAATAGGGGTAGGTTCACGGTAACCCTGCTCGGCAACGGCGCGCAAGATTTCAGGATCTAAACCAAGGGAATCAAAAGACATAACTACTCCGAACCGCCCTGACCGTTACCGGTGTCGTTTTCAGGACGATACTCGCAAAAGAGATGACAAAAACCACAATGTCATGAAGGGGCGGAGTGTAGCAGTTTTTGTGATGTACCGCATAAATTATCCCGCCAGCCGCGAAAAACAAAATAAACCACCAGACTAGACAAGTGCAGAAATCAGTCATAATCTTAATCAATCGATTGATTAATAATTTAGGCATGCCATGAATACATCCACCATGACAACTAAAGGTGAACAGGCAAAGAACCAGCTGATTGCCGCCGCGCTCGCACAATTTGGTGAGTACGGACTGCATGCCACTACGCGCGATATTGCCGCTCAGGCCGGACAAAACATCGCCGCGATTACCTACTATTTTGGTTCAAAAGAGGATTTATATCTCGCCTGCGCCCAGTGGATCGCGGATTTTATCGGTTCACAGTTTCGCCCTCATGCTGAAGAAGCCGAGCGTCTGTTTACCCAACCCGAGCCGGACCGGGCCGCCATGCGCGAACTGATCCTGCGTGCCTGCAAAAACATGATCACGCTGTTAACCCAGGATGACACGGTGAACCTGAGCAAATTTATTTCGCGCGAACAGCTCTCCCCCACTGCAGCCTATCAGTTGGTGCATGACCAGGTGATCAACCCGCTGCATAGCCACCTGACCCGCTTAATTGCCGCTTATACGGGTCGCGATGCCAATGACACCCAAATGATCCTGCATACCCACGCCATATTGGGTGAAGTGCTGGCCTTCCGTTTGGGTAAAGAAACTATTCTGTTGCGCACGGGTTGGTCACAATTTGATGCGGATAAAACCGCGCTAATTGAACACACGATCACCTGTCACATCGATCTTATTCTGCAAGGTTTAACGCAAAGGAGTCTGGAGTCATGAAAAAACCTGTCGTTCTCGGGCTGGTTATCGCGGCCCTCGTTGCCGTGATTGCTGGTGGAACGTGGTGGTATCAAAGCCAACAAGATAACGGCCTGACCCTGTACGGCAACGTCGATATCCGCAGCGTCAATTTAAGTTTTCGCGTAGGCGGCAGGCTGGCCTCGCTGGCGGTTGACGAAGGTGATGCGATTACTGCCGGTCAGGTACTGGGCGAACTGGACCACGCCCCCTACGAAAACGCGCTGATGCAGGCGAAGGCTAACGTTGCCGCCGCGCAGGCGCAGTACGACCTGATGCTGGCCGGGTATCGTGAAGAAGAAATCGCACAAACCGCGGCGGCCGTGAAGCAGGCCCAGGCAGCGTATGACTACGCGCAGAACTTTTATAATCGCCAGCTCGGATTATGGAAAAGCCGCACTATCTCAGCCAACGATCTGGAAAACGCCCGTTCTTCACGCGACCAGGCGCTGGCAACGCTGAAATCCGCGCAGGATAAACTCAGTCAATACCGCAGCGGTAATCGTCCGCAGGATATCGCCCAGGCGAAAGCGACGCTCGAACAAGCTCAGGCGCAGCTGGCGCAGGCTGAACTCGATTTGCATGACACCACGCTGACCTCCCCGTCTGACGGCACACTGCTTACCCGTGCGGTCGAGCCCGGCAGTATGCTGAACGCGGGCGGCACGGTGCTGACGCTGTCGCTTACCCGGCCGGTGTGGGTCCGCGCCTATGTGGACGAACGCAATCTGAGCCAGGCGCAGCCAGGACGTGAAATTCTGCTTTATACCGATGGCCGCCCGGATAAACCGTACCACGGCAAAATCGGCTTTGTGTCGCCAACAGCAGAGTTTACACCGAAAACGGTAGAGACCCCGGACCTGCGTACCGACCTGGTCTACCGCCTGCGTATTGTCGTGACCGATGCCGACGATGCGCTGCGTCAGGGAATGCCGGTGACGGTGAAGTTCGGTGACGAGGCGCGGCATGAATGACGCAGTCATTACCCTCAACGGGCTGGTTAAGCGCTTTGCCGGGATGGAAAAACCGGCGGTCGCCCCGCTCGACTGCACGATTCACGCAGGTTATGTCACCGGTCTGGTAGGTCCCGACGGCGCAGGGAAAACCACGCTGATGCGGATGCTGGCGGGCCTGTTGAAGCCGGATGGCGGCAGCGCGACGGTGATTGGCTTTGACCCCATCATCAACGACAGCGCCCTGCATGCGGTGCTGGGCTATATGCCACAGAAATTCGGCCTGTATGAAGATTTGACCGTCATGGAGAACCTCAATCTCTATGCCGATTTACGCAGCGTTACCGGTGAAGCGCGGGAGAAAACCTTTGCCCGTCTGCTGGAGTTTACCTCGCTGGGGCCGTTTACCGGACGTCTGGCGGGGAAACTCTCCGGCGGCATGAAGCAGAAACTGGGTCTTGCCTGTACGCTGGTCGGCGAACCCAAAGTGCTGCTGCTGGATGAGCCCGGCGTGGGCGTAGACCCAATATCCCGCCGCGAATTGTGGCAAATGGTGCATGAACTGGCCGGGGATGGCATGTTGATCCTCTGGAGCACCTCGTATCTGGACGAGGCCGAGCAGTGCCGCGATGTGCTGCTGATGAACGAAGGTGAATTGCTCTATCAAGGCGATCCGACTCAGCTGACGCAAACCATGGCCGGGCGCAGTTTTTTAATGAGCAGCCCGCAGGAAAATAACCGCAAACTGCTACAACGCGCGCTCAAGTTACCGCAGGTCAGCGACGGCATGATTCAGGGGAAATCCGTGCGCCTGATCCTGAAAAAAGCGGCCACGGCGGACGATATTCGCAAAGCTGAAGGCATGCCGGAAATCACCATCACCAGTACAGCGCCGCGCTTTGAAGATGCGTTTATCGATTTACTCGGCGGCGCGGGAACCTCTGAATCGCCGCTGGGCGCTATCCTGCACACCGTAGAAGGTACCGCCGGTGAAACGGTGATTGAAGCCAAAGCGCTGACCAAAAAATTCGGTGATTTTGCCGCCACCGACCATGTGGATTTTGCCGTCCAACGCGGTGAGATTTTTGGCCTGTTAGGCCCCAACGGGGCGGGTAAATCGACCACGTTTAAAATGATGTGCGGCCTGCTGGTTCCCACCTCAGGTAAAGCGCTGGTGCTGGACATGGACCTGAAGGTCAGTTCCGGAAAAGCACGCCAGCATCTGGGTTATATGGCGCAGAAATTCTCCCTGTACGGTAACCTGACGGTGGAGCAGAATCTGCGCTTTTTCTCCGGCGTCTACGGCCTGCGCGGACGCGCACAGAAAGAAAAAATCGATCGTATGAGCGAGGCGTTCGGCCTGAAGAGCATAGCCTCTCATGCCACCGACGAACTGCCGCTAGGCTTTAAGCAGCGTCTGGCGCTGGCCTGTTCGCTGATGCATGAACCCGACATCCTGTTCCTCGATGAACCGACCTCCGGGGTTGATCCCCTCACCCGTCGCGAGTTCTGGCTGCATATCAACAGCATGGTAGAAAAAGGTGTGACGGTAATGGTCACGACCCACTTTATGGACGAGGCGGAATATTGCGACCGTATCGGGCTGGTGTACCGCGGTAAGCTAATCGCCAGCGGCACGCCGGACGACCTGAAAGCGCAGGCGGCCGATAACGACACGCCGGACCCGACTATGGAGCAGGCGTTTATCACGCTTATCAATGACTGGGATAAGGAGCACGCACATGAGTAATCACGCGCTTTCATGGCGACGCGTGCGCGCGCTGTGCATTAAAGAAACGCGGCAGATCGTGCGCGATCCCAGTAGCTGGCTGATTGCCGTGGTGATCCCATTACTGTTGCTGTTTATCTTCGGCTACGGGATTAACCTCGATTCCAGCAAGCTGCGGGTGGGGATTTTGCTCGAGCAACAGAGCGAAGAGGCGCTGGATTTTACCCATACCATGACCGGCTCGCCGTATATTGACGCCACCATCAGCGACAACCGCCAGGAGTTAGTTGAGAAAATGCAGGCCGGGCGTATTCGCGGACTGGTGGTGATCCCGGTGGATTTTGCCCAGCAGATGGCGCGGCCAAACGATATTGCGCCCATTCAGGTGATCACCGATGGCAGCGAACCGAACACCGCCAACTTTGTGCAAGGCTATGTGGAAGGCATCTGGCAGATTTGGCAAAAGCAGCGGGCAGAAGACCGCGGCGAATCGTTCGAACCGCTGATCGACGTGCAGACCCGCTACTGGTTCAACCCGGCGGCGATCAGCCAGCATTTTATTATTCCAGGAGCTGTGACCATTATTATGACGGTCATCGGCGCGATCCTGACCTCATTAGTGGTCGCACGTGAATGGGAGCGCGGTACCATGGAAGCGCTGCTGTCGACCGAAGTCACCCGCGTCGAATTGCTGCTGTGTAAACTGATCCCCTATTATTTTCTCGGCATGCTGGCGATGCTGCTGTGTATGCTGGTGTCGGTGTTTATTCTTGGCGTGCCCTATCGCGGTTCTCTGCTGATCCTGTTTTTTATCACCAGCCTGTTTCTGCTCAGTACGCTTGGCATGGGATTACTGATCTCCACCATCACCCGCAACCAGTTTAATGCCGCGCAGGTGGCGCTCAACGCCGCTTTCCTGCCATCTATTATGCTGTCGGGCTTTATCTTCCAGATAGACAGCATGCCCGCCATTATTCGCGCGGTGACGTATATCATTCCCGCACGTTATTTCGTCAGCACCCTGCAAAGCCTGTTTCTGGCGGGAAATATTCCGGTAGTGTTGATCATCAACGTGCTGTTTTTAATCGCTTCGGCGGTGATGTTTATTGGTCTGACGTGGCTTAAAACCAAACGTCGGCTGGATTGAGGGGACGGCCATGTTTCATCGTTTATGGACATTAATTCGCAAAGAGCTGCAGTCGCTGTTACGCGAGCCGCAGACGCGGGCGATCCTGATTTTACCGGTGCTGATTCAGGTGATCCTGTTTCCGTTTGCAGCCACGTTAGAAGTGACCAACGCCACTATCGCCATCTATAACGAAGACAACGGCAAGCATTCAGTGGAATTAACACAGCGCTTTGCCCGCGCCAGCGCCTTTACCCATATCCTGCTGCTGAAAAGCCCGCAGGAGATCCAACCGACCATCGACACGCAAAAAGCCCTGTTGCTGGTGCGCTTCCCGGCCGACTTTTCGCGTAATCTGGATACCTTCCAACAAGCACCTATGCAGCTGATCCTTGACGGGCGCAACTCAAACAGCGCGCAGATCGCAGCGAATTATCTGCAACAGATCGTTAAGGAATACCAGCAAGAGTTGATGGACGGCAAAGCGAAGCCGAACAACAGCGAACTGGTGGTGCGTAACTGGTATAACCCGAATCTGGATTACAAATGGTTCGTCGTTCCGTCGCTGATCGCCATGATCACCACCATCGGTGTGATGATCGTCACCTCGCTGTCGGTAGCCCGCGAACGTGAGCAGGGCACGCTGGATCAGCTGCTGGTCTCTCCGCTCACCACCTGGCAAATTTTCATTGGCAAAGCGGTGCCTGCGCTGATCGTGGCTACCTTTCAGGCCACTATCGTGCTGGCTATTGGCATCTGGGCCTATCACATTCCGTTTGCCGGTTCGCTGGGCTTGTTCTACTTCACGATGGTGATTTACGGGTTGTCGTTGGTGGGCTTTGGTCTGCTGATTTCATCGCTGTGTTCAACCCAGCAGCAGGCGTTTATCGGCGTGTTCGTCTTTATGATGCCGGCAATTTTACTGTCAGGATACGTTTCTCCGGTCGAAAACATGCCGGTCTGGCTGCAGAATCTGACGTGGATAAACCCAATTCGTCACTTTACGGACATCACGAAACAGATTTACCTGAAGGATGCGAGCCTGAAGATTGTCTGGGGAAGTTTGTGGCCACTGTTGGTGATAGCGGCCACGACCGGATCAGCGGCGTATGCGATGTTTAGACGCAAAGTGATGTAGTTTTTTGTCTTTCGCCAGCAGCGAAATCACTGCGGGTCCGGCAAGGATCGCCAGTCCCGCTAACGCCAGTAAGACGTTGTTTTGCAGCACGCGGGACAGCAGCCACAGCACGATCATCGCCGCACCGAAATACCACGTGGTAGTCAGCTCTTCCAGTACGTCGGCGACATCACGCCAGCGCTGTTCATGATGACGCTGCAGCGCCAGCATTAATAAAACCGTGACGCCATAAACGACGCATAATCCCAGGCCGACGCGCACCAGCGTGCCGCTCATCCAGCCCATTACCAGCAATGCCACTACCAGTAAATGCAACACAATCTGCCAGCAACTAAGACCTGTTGCGACACGAACACGTTGTTGCCACCTCATGGCTTTTCTCCTGAAGGATCTTTAACTAATTGTTCAGAGTACCGGACTTTACGGAAAATTCCGTAACACCGCATCCTTTTGTGACGCCGACTACACTATTTAAAGGAAAAATGACGCCGACAGGAGAATCATGAGCGGACAAACAGTTCGATTTTCATTCAATGTGCTCACAATTAATACTCACAAAGGTTTTACCGCCTTTAATAAGCGATTTATTTTGCCTGAGCTACGCGATGCCGTCAGAACGGTCGGTGCGGACATTGTGTGCCTGCAGGAAGTGATGGGTGCGCACGAGGTTCACCCTCTGCACGTGGAGAACTGGCCAGATACCACGCACTATGAATTTCTCGCAGATACCATGTGGAGCGACTTCGCCTACGGACGCAATGCCGTGTATCCGCAGGGGCATCACGGTAACGCGGTGCTGTCGCGCTATCCCATTGAACATTATGAGAATCGTGATGTTTCCGTCGGCAGCAGTGAAAAGCGCGGTGTACTTTACTGCCGCATCGTGCCGCCGATGCTCCCTCACCCCATCCATGTGATGTGTGTACATCTTGGTTTGCGTGAAGCCCACCGCCAGGCGCAGTTGACCATGCTGGCGGATTGGGTCAATGCCCTGCCTGAAACGGAACCCGTGGTGGTGGCCGGGGATTTCAACGACTGGTGGCAAAAGGCCAATCATCCTTTGAAAACGCAGGCCGGTCTTGACGAGATTTTTACCCGCGCCCACGGACGCCCGGCGCGTACCTTTCCGGTACGTTTGCCGCTGCTGCGCCTCGACAGGATCTATGTGAAAAACGCCAATGCCAGTATTCCGACGGCGCTGGCGCTACGTCACTGGCGACATTTGTCCGACCACGCCCCCCTGAGCGCGGAGATTCATTTATGAAATATGGCTGGCGTGATGGCAATCAAATTCAGCTGCTGGAAAACGGCGACCAGTACTACCCCGCCGTGTTTAAGGCCATTGAACAGGCGCAGCAAAAAATCATCCTTGAGACTTTTATCTGGTTTGAAGATGCGGTCGGGAAACAATTGCATGCGGCACTGCTCAGTGCGGCACAGCGTGGTGTTAAAGCCGAAGTGTTGCTCGACGGCTACGGGTCACCGGATCTCAGCGAGGAGTTTGTCAGCGAACTCACCACCGCGGGCGTGGTTTTCCGCTATTACGACCCACGCCCGCGGTTGTTCGGCATGCGGACCAACCTTTTTCGCCGCATGCACCGCAAAATTGTGGTGATTGACGACCGTGTCGCTTTTATCGGCGGGATTAACTATTCCGCCGAGCATATGTCCGATTACGGCCCAGAGGCCAAGCAGGACTACGCCGTGCGTATTGAAGGTCCCATCGTGGCAGACATCCTGACCTTCGTGCTGGAAAACCTGCCGGGGCAAAGCGCCGTGCGCCGCTGGTGGCGACGTCATCATCGGGCAATCGAAAATCGCCAGCCCGGCGAGGCGCAGGCGCTGTTTGTCTGGCGCGATAACGAAGAACATCGTGATGATATTGAACGCCATTATTTGAAAATGCTCACCCAGGCCAAACGCGAAGTGATCATTGCCAACGCCTATTTCTTTCCCGGCTATCGCCTGCTGCATGCGCTGCGCAAAGCGGCGCGACGCGGCGTGCGGGTCAAACTGATAGTGCAGGGTGAGCCGGATATGCCGATTGTGAAAGTCGGCGCTCGCCTGCTGTACAACTATCTGGTGAAAGGCGGCGTCCAGGTGTATGAATACCGTCGCAGACCCCTGCACGGCAAAGTCGCGCTAATGGACGATCACTGGGCGACGGTGGGCTCCAGCAACCTCGACCCGCTCAGCCTGTCGCTGAATCTGGAGGCCAACATCATTATCCATGACCGCGCATTTAACCAGGTCCTGCGGGACAATCTGCATCCCATTATTACCGAGGATTGCCAGCAGGTAGATGAATCGATGCTGCCCAGACGCACCTGGTGGAACCTGACCAAGAGCGTGCTGGCGTTCCACTTTTTACGCCACTTTCCGGCGCTGGTCGGCTGGCTACCGGCGCACACGCCGCACCTTACCGAAGTCGCGCCTCCCGCGCAGCCGACTCTGGAAACGCAGGACCGCATTCAGGCTGAAGATGCAGGAGGGAAACCCTGATGGCGAAAGCATCTCCCCGCTGGCGGTTAGCAAAAAAGATCCTCACCTGGCTGTTTTTTATCGCGGTGATCGTACTGCTGGTGGTGTATGCCAGCAAGGTCAACTGGGAAGAGGTCTGGTCGGTTATCCGGGATTACAACCGCCTCGCCCTGCTCAGCGCCATTGGTCTGGTCATCGTCAGCTATCTGCTGTACGGCTGTTATGACCTGCTCGGACGCTATTACTGCGGACACAAGCTGGCAAAACGTCAGGTGATGCTGGTGTCGTTTATCTGCTACGCCTTCAACCTGACGTTAAGCACCTGGGTGGGCGGCATTGGCATGCGCTATCGACTCTATTCCCGCCTCGGATTACCGGGTAGCACGATCACGCGCATTTTCTCACTCAGCATTACCACCAACTGGCTGGGCTATATTCTGCTCGGCGGGTTTATTTTTACCTTCGGCGTCGTTCAACTGCCCGCACACTGGTATATCGACGAGGCCACACTGCGCATTCTGGGTATCGTACTGCTGCTGATTATTGTCATTTATCTGTGGTGTTGCGCCTTCGCTAAACATCGGCATATCACGATTAAAGGGCAAAAACTGGTGCTGCCATCGTGGAAATTCGCGCTGGCGCAGATGGCCATCTCCGGGGCAAACTGGATGGTGATGGGAGCGATTATCTGGCTGTTATTAGGCCAGGATATCCATTATTTCTTCGTGCTGGGCGTGCTACTGGTCAGCAGTATCGCCGGGGTTATCGTACATATTCCGGCGGGTATCGGCGTGCTGGAAGCGGTATTCATGGCACTGCTGGCGGGCGAAAATACCTCGCAAGGCACGATCATCGCCGCCCTGCTCGCGTATCGCGTACTGTATTATTTTATCCCGCTGCTGCTGGCGTTGATGTGTTACTTGCTGCTGGAGAGCCGGGCGAAAAAACTGCGGGCAAAAAACGAGAAGGCAATGGCGAAATAACCGTGAAGGTTATTGCCGGATGCGGCGTAACGCCTTATCCGGCCTACTTTCGACGCAACACGGTAGGCCGGATTAGCGCAGCGCCATCCGGCAGCAGAAATTAACGACGATTGCCGAAAATACGCAGCAGCATCAGGAACAGGTTGATAAAGTCCAGATACAGCGTTAACGCCCCAAGGATCGCGTATTTACGCAGGTTGGAACTGTCGCGCAGATCGATTTGCTCGCCGATGTTTTTCAGCTTCTGCGTGTCATAGGCGGTCAGGCCGACAAACACAATCACCCCAATGTAGGTCACCGCCCACATCAGCGCTTCACTCTTCAGCCAGAAGTTAACCAGCGAGGCCAGCACGATGCCGATCAACGCCATAAACAGCATGTTGCCAAAACCACTGAGATCGCGCTTGGTGGTGTACCCGTACAGGCTCATGATACCGAACATCCCGCCAGTGACCACAAACGTGCTGGCGATAGACGAGTAGGTATAGACGATAAAGATGCTCGACAGCGTCAGCCCGGTTAATGCCGAATAGAGCATAAACAGTGTGGTGGCCATACCGGCGCTGAGCCTTTGCACCATGCCGGAAAGGACAAACACCAGCGCCAGTTGGGCGATGATCAGCCCAAAGAAAGTGATTTTGCTGGAAAAGACAAACGTCATCACCGCCGGCGTGTTCGCCGCATACCAGGCAATAAACGCCGTCAGTAACAACCCGCAGGTCATCCAGCCGTAGACTTGCGCCATATAGGTTTGCAGACCGGAACGGGCCTGCACAATAGAATCGGTTCGTGGGAATCGGTCCATGACAATCTCCAGAATTAGTATGTACCTAAACCAATTGTACTCTACCAGCGTTTTGCTGCTTGCTTATCGCTGTCGCGGGCATCAACCCAACGGTCGCCTTCCGGCGTGGCCTCGCGTTTCCAGAACGGCGCGCGGGTCTTAAGATAATCCATAATAAACTGTCCGGCGTCAAAGGCACTGCTGCGATGCGCGCTGGTCACGCCAACGAAGACTATCTCATCTCCTGGCCACAGCTCACCAATACGGTGGATAACCGTCACGCGGCCCAGCGGCCAGCGTTCACGCGCCTCATCGACGATTTCCGCCAGCGCTTTTTCGGTCATGCCCGGGTAATGTTCCAGCGTCAATGCCTGCACGCTGTCCCCGAGATTGTGATTACGGACTTTACCGGTAAACGTGACCACCGCGCCGTCTTCATCGCGCTCTGCCAGCCAGGGATATTCTTCCCCCACGCTAAATGGCGCAGGCCCAACAACAATTCGCGTTTCAGCCATCTCAGCCTCCGGTTACCGGTGGGAAGAAGGCCACTTCATCACCTGCGTTGAGGGGATGGTCGAAGCTCACCAGCGTTTGGTTGACGGCCGCCAGCAGCTTGCCATCTTCTAAAGCCAGCGCCCAACGATCGCTTTGCGCAGCCAGATGCTGACGCAAGGCTTCCACCGTGGGAAAATCTGCCTCGACCTCTAACGTATCTGCGTTCACCAGTTCTCGCACCTGGGCAAAGAAAAGCACCTTAATCATCTGCATCCACCTTAAAATCACCCGACTTGCCGCCGCTTTTCGCCAGCAGGCGTACCGGACCAATCACCATATCCTTTTGAACCGCTTTGCACATGTCGTAGATGGTCAGCGCCGCCACCGATGCTGCGGTTAACGCTTCCATTTCGACGCCGGTTTTCCCGGTCAGTCGGCACAGCGATTCAATGCGCACACGGCTGTGTTCCGGCTCGGCGCGCAGATTAACTTCAACCTTGCTGAGCATCAGCGGGTGACACAGCGGGATAAGATCCCAGGTACGCTTGGCGGCCTGGATACCGGCAATACGTGCGGTCGCGAAAACATCGCCTTTATGGTGGCTGCCGTCGATAATCATCGCCAGGGTTTCGCTACGCATAGTGACGAAGGCTTCGGCGCGCGCTTCACGTACGGTTTCGGCTTTGGCGGAAACATCCACCATGTGCGCTTCGCCAGCGGCGTTAATATGAGTCAGTTGCGACATACTTATTTCTTCAAATGGGGGTGGAAGTTACACGGACGCGTACGGGCATCGAGCTGCGGCGCAATGATATTTTCCCAGGCAGTGCGACACGCTTTGGTCGACCCCGGCATGGCAAAAATCAGCGTTTTATTGGCCACACCGGCAATCGCGCGTGATTGCAACGTCGCGGTGCCAATCTCTTCAAAGGAGAGCATGCGGAACACTTCGCCAAACCCTTCGACTTCACGGTCGAACAGCGGCAGCAGCGCTTCTGGTGCCTGGTCGCCTTCGGTCAAACCGGTACCGCCGGTAATCAGCACCACTTGCACATCGTCACTGGCAATCCAGGCGGAAACCTGGGCGCGGATGGCATAGCGGTTCTCTTTAACAATCGCCTTGTCTACAATCTGATGACCCGCCTCCAGCGCACTGTCGCGCAGATAATGGCCGGAGGTATCGTCCTCTTCGCCACGACGGCTGGAAACAGTAAGAATAGCAATGCGTGTCGGGATAAATTCAGCGCTTACCTGACTCATGAAAAACTCCTTTTAGCGATCAGCCGCCAATGTAAGATAAGTTTTGCGTAATACCGGTATTGTTCTGATGCAGGAAGTGGGTCTGCTTTTTCTCCAGCAACGCGCTTGAGATACGTTCTTCCAGCGCAGACTGCTGAGCGTCATCTTCCAGCAAATCACGCAGGCTGACCCCGCCTTCACCGAATAAGCACAGATGCAGTTTGCCGACAGAAGAGACGCGCAGACGGTTGCAGGTGGCGCAGAAGTCTTTCTCATACGGCATGATCAGACCGATTTCACCCGCATAATCGGGATGACAAAAAACCTGCGCCGGACCGTCGCTGCGCTGGCGTAGCTGATGGATCCAGCCGCGACGCAGCAGTTCATCGCGCAGTACCTGGCCGGAGATATGGTGTTTACGGAAGAGAGAACTGCCTTCGCCGGTTTCCATCAGCTCAATAAAGCGTAATTGAATCGGACGTGGCTGGATCCAGGCGAGAAAGGTGTCCAGTTGATGGTGGTTTACATCGCGCATCAGCACGGTGTTCACTTTGACTTTCTCAAAACCGGCATCAAAGGCGGCATCAATGCCCGCCATCACCTGTTGAAATTTATCCTGCCCGGTAATGGCATGAAACTGACGGGCGTCAAGGCTGTCGACGCTGACGTTCAGCGCCGTGAGCCCCGCCTCACGCCAGGTGGCGGCATCCCGTGCCAGACGATAACCGTTGGTGGTCACCGCTATCTGGCGGATGGCGTCATTTTCTCGCACGGCGGCGATGATGTCGGTAAAGTCACGACGCAATGACGGCTCGCCCCCGGTCAGACGCACTTTTTCCGTTCCCAGATTGGCGAACGCACGCGTGACGCGGCGAATTTCATCAACGGTCAAAAAACCGTTATTGGTGACCCCACCGGGCTTGTAGCCATCCGGCAGGCAGTAGGTGCAACGAAAGTTACACACATCGGTAATCGACAAACGTAAGTAGTAAAACTTACGTGCGAAAGCATCGGTAAGTTGAGAGCCCATGTACACCTTTCCAAATACGGGAGGCGGAGTCATTTCTTCCTGCGCCCTGGTGACAATCTGATGTAAGCCTTGTCACGGCCAAAGCACCGTATCATTTGACCCAGGTGCAGAGGCTAGAGTGTTTATACTCGTCATACGTCGAGTACATGTTGGTTATGCCGATACTAGCGTGTAAATAACAGTTTTGCCATGTACACTTTCGCTATATAATCCTATACATAGCGACATGATCGTGCAATTTCGCTACAGAATAAGCAAAAATCACAGTTTTGCATTGATATACATCATCTTGCTATCAGGTGGATGTCGTCAAAAAGGGGTATACCCGTCATACTTCACGTTGCATGTGCGTTGGCTGCGCTCGTTCTCCCCAGTCACTTACTTCAGTAAGCTTCTGGGGATTCATTCCCTTGCCGCGTGATTCGCCCTTCGGCCTCACCCCTTCGGGGCCAGCGCAAGCGCTGTTCAAAACGGTTAACCGTTTTGTCCTGCAACTCGAATTATTTAGGGTACAGATCGCCTAAATTTATTTTCACACAACACCGCCAGATAATTGCTGAAAACCCGTAATTTACGCTACTGTAACGGCGATCAATTAATATCAGGAATAACTATGCGCACTCGCACGTTGGCGGATCTGGATCGCGTTGTCGCTCTCGGCGGAGGGCATGGATTGGGACGCGTCCTCTCTTCACTTTCTCCTTTAGGTTCACGCCTGACGGGCATTGTCACCACCACCGATAACGGCGGCTCTACCGGTCGAATTCGCCGCTCCGAGGGAGGTATTGCCTGGGGAGATATGCGTAACTGTCTGAACCAGTTAATTACCCAGCCCAGCGTCGCATCCGCGATGTTTGAGTATCGTTTTGGCGGTAATGGCGAACTTTCCGGGCATAACCTCGGAAATCTGATGTTAAAGGCATTAGATCACCTCAGCGTACGGCCTCTGGAAGCAATCAATTTAATTCGCAGCCTGTTGAAAGTTGACGCGCATTTAATTCCGATGTCCGAGCTGCCGGTCGATTTAATGGCTATCGACGATCAGGGACATGAGATTTATGGCGAGGTGAATATCGATCAGCTCACTATCCCACCTCAGGAACTGATGCTGTCGCCAAAGGTGCCGACCACGCGCGAAGCGGTAGAGGCTATCGCTGAAGCCGATTTGATTCTGATTGGGCCGGGCAGTTTTTACACCAGCCTGATGCCTATCCTGCTGCTCGACGAACTGGCGCAGGCCTTACGTCGCACACCGGCTCCGATGGTCTACATCGGCAATCTGGGGCGTGAATTAAGCCTCCCTGCCGCCAGTCTGACGCTTAACGATAAGCTGACTATCATCGAACAATATGTCGGGAAAAAAGTGATTGATGCGGTGGTTGTCGGGCCAAAAGTCGATGCTTCAGCCGTGAGTGACCGCATCGTGATTCAGGACGTGCTGGAAGCCAGCGATATTCCGTATCGCCACGACCGTCAGCTGTTGCACGACGCGCTGGAAAAAGCGGTGCAAGCGTTAGGCTAGGTGGAATTGCCTGATGGCGCTACGCTTATCAGGCCTACCGAAGCGTTCTGTTCCGCCATCCGGCACCAAACACTGCCTGATGTGCTGCGCTTATCAGGCCTACCAACGCGCTCTATCCCGTAGGCCGGATAAGGGATTTATCCCGCATCCGGCACCCACTTACGATGCCGCGATAAACAGCTCGCGCAGCTGGTGCAGCTGATCGCGGATTTGAGCAGCTTCTTCAAACTCCAGGTTCTGCGCGTGCTTCATCATCTGCCCTTCCAGTTCATGGATTTTCTGCTGCAGCGCCTTCGGCGTCATATCCAATTCAACCACCTCGGACTTCGCGCCGGAACGCGACTTGCCTCGGCCCTTGGCTTTGGTCTTGGCAATATTTTGCCCCAGCGCCAGAATGTCGACCACCTTCTTGTTCAGCCCCTGCGGCGTAATACCATGCTCTTCGTTGTACTGATGCTGCTTCTCACGACGCCGTTCGGTTTCGCCGATCGCCTTTGCCATTGAGGCCGTAATTTTATCGCCGTAGAGGATCGCTTTACCGTTGATGTTACGTGCCGCACGCCCGATAGTCTGGATCAGCGATCGCTCAGAACGCAGGAACCCTTCTTTGTCGGCGTCCAGAATCGCCACCAGAGAGACCTCAGGCATGTCCAGACCTTCTCGTAACAGGTTGATACCCACCAGCACGTCAAACTCGCCCAGACGCAGGTCACGAATGATTTCCATACGCTCCACGGTGTCGATGTCCGAGTGCAGATAACGCACCCGCTCGCCGTGCTCTTCGAGGTATTCCGTGAGGTCTTCCGCCATCCGCTTGGTTAGCGTCGTCACCAGTACACGTTCGTTGATCGCCGCGCGGATACGAATTTCAGACAGCAGGTCATCGACCTGTGTTGCCACCGGGCGCACTTCAATCACTGGATCCAGCAGGCCGGTCGGTCGTACTACCTGATCAACGACGTCATCGCCGGATTTCTCCAGCTCATAGTTGCCCGGCGTGGCGGAAACATAGATGGTTTGCGGGGCCAGCGCCTCAAACTCTTCAAACTTCAACGGGCGGTTATCCAGTGCTGACGGCAGACGAAAACCGTACTCGACCAGCGTCTCTTTTCGCGCCCGGTCGCCGCGATACATACCGCCGATTTGCGGAATAGTCACGTGGGATTCATCGACCACCAGCAGGCCATCGGCTGGCAGGTAGTCAAACAGCGTCGGCGGCGGCTCGCCAGGCCCGCGCCCGGAGAGATAGCGGGAATAGTTTTCAATGCCCGAACAGTAGCCCAGTTCGTTCATCATCTCCAGATCGAACTGCGTACGCTGGCTTAAGCGCTGTTCTTCCAACAACTTGTTGTTCGCTAGCAGGTTTTTACGCCGCTCGGCAAGCTCGACCTTAATGTCTTCCATCGCCTGCACAATGCGTTCGCGTGGCGTAACGTAGTGCGTTTTAGGGTAGACGGTAAAGCGTGGAATGCTAGATTCAACCTGCCCGGTCAGCGGGTCAAACAGTGACAAACGCTCCACTTCTTCATCAAACAGCTCCACGCGCAACGCAATGTCGTCAGATTCTGCCGGGAAGATGTCTATCACTTCACCGCGCACACGGAACGTCCCGCGCTGAAATGCCTGATCGTTGCGGGTATATTGCAGCTCCGCCAGCCGCCGCAAAATGGCGCGCTGGTCGATGATCATGCCGACCGTCAGGTGCAGCATCATTTTCAAATACAGGTCCGGGTCGCCCAGACCATAGATCGCGGAAACCGAGGCCACCACAATGACATCCCGACGCTCCAGCAGCGCCTTGGTCGCCGACAGTCGCATTTGCTCGATGTGTTCGTTGACCGACGCATCTTTCTCGATGAATGTATCAGAACTCGGTACGTACGCTTCCGGCTGGTAATAGTCGTAGTAGGAGACAAAATACTCTACCGCGTTATCCGGGAAGAATTCTTTCATCTCGCCATAAAGCTGGGCCGCCAGCGTCTTGTTGGGTGCCAGCACCATGGTTGGCCGCTGGAGGTCCGCAATGACGTTGGCGATGGTGAACGTTTTCCCCGAACCCGTTACGCCCAGCAGCGTCTGATGCGCCAGACCATCCTCCAGCCCTTCTTCCAGGCGACGAATCGCCTCAGGCTGATCGCCAGAGGGTTTAAAAGCGGAATTCAGTTTGAACGGTTTACTCATGAGCAGCTACCTGAAGCAATGGGCGGGCAGGTGTCTAATTTTACTCGCAGCAGTAGATTTTGCCAGTAAAATATACTGGATGGAAAAACAGTAACACACCACAATATTTCTGTTACGCCCCCTTAACCCCCATCACTGCGGGCTAAAATTTCACCGCAGGCAAGATAAAACACCAGCAAAAATGTGTTATCCCCAGACCTATGACTTTTTTAACATTTGTCAAGCCAGGAGATGAAAGTTTTATGGCAACAGATGACACTTCCGCGACAGCCATTGCTTTTATCTAACAATCTGTATTTGAATAACTATTTTCTCAAGCCGTCTTTCGCAGCAATTTAGTCGCAGGCCGCGTCTTCTCTCGCTTACATAGTGTTTTCTAACTCTAATGCACAAGGTTATCCACAGGAATAGTGGATAACTGTCTCCAGCCCGTGCTGACTGCCGCCTGGCAGAAACGTATCGATGTCCTTTTTTGGTCGAATAAAAAAAAATTATCGCTAAATTTTGATATTTATCAGCTAACGAAGCGGGCTGGAGCAGTCGAGATCCTGCTCGCATTTTCATCATTTTTTTGCCTGCCCAGGGCGTTAACACGGGCAGGCCACAGCAGCCTATCCGCACCAGAATGGCGCCTAAGGCAGCGTGCTCAGATCGATATAGCGTCCGGTTTCTGCCCGCTCCGGCGTCGCTGACAGCCACGGGATCTCGCCCAGCAGCGGTGCCGCAAGTGTGCGCCTCAGCGTCGCCATGTATTCAGCGTGACGCTTCCCTGGCGGGGTTACGTCATTGGCAACCCAGCCGACCAGCGTCAGCCCGGCCTGGCGTATCGCCTGCGCGGTCAGGAGGGCATGATTGATACAGCCGAGCTTCACGCCCACCACCAGAATCACCGGCAATTGTTCCGTTTGCACCCAGTCGGCAAAGCTCAGCGTAGGCGAAAGCGGGGTCAACCATCCCCCTGCCCCTTCGACCAGCACCCAGTCGGCCTGTTTCTCCAGGGCGCGTAAACCGGCAGACATCACCGGGGCCTGAATCGGTCGCCCTTCATCGGCGCTGATAATATGCGGTGACGTGGGTTCGGCGAAGGTATACGGATTGATGGCCGCATAGTCCACTGCCAACGAACTGTTCCGCTGCAACGCCAGGGCATCGCTGTTACGCAGGCCGTCTGCCGTCATTTCACTGCCCGAGGCGACCGGCTTGTAGCCCAGGGTCCGGTAGCCCAACTGTCCTGCCGCCTGTAACAATGCACAGCTGGCGATGGTTTTACCAACCTCGGTGTCCGTCCCGGTGACAAAATACGTTTTAGTCACGTTGAATCACTCCCAAAAAAAGATGGTACGTCAGCGGGTATTTCCCCTGTTTCTGGGGCCAGGCTAACTGTAACTGTTGCAGCTGTGAGCGGGTCAGCACGCGCTGTTCGCGACCTTCATGCAAATGCGTCGCGCCAATGCCTTTGAGCGAACGCATGGCGCTCAGCGCATCGTCAAACCACAGCGTGACGGCCTGCATCTGATACTCAACCTCCCAGCCGTGCAGCGCGTTTTCCAGCTGTTCGACGGGTAAAAAACGGTTGGCATGCGCCCGGTTATCCACCGCCTGCCACGCCTGACGCAGTTCCGGCATCGAGCCATGCGCCAGGGTGCTGAAGGCCACCGTCCCGCCGGGGCGCACGACCCGGTAGAGTTCGCCTAATGCGTGGCGTAAATCGCCGCACCATTGCACGGCCAGATTGCTCCAGGCCAGGTCAAACGTCGCGGTATCTTGCGGAATGGCCTCAATATCGGCCAGCAGATAATGGTGCGCCGCATCGTGCCGCTGGGCTTGCGCTAGCATAGGCGCAGACAAATCCAGGGCGCTGACCTCGCTCCCCTGCTCTCGCCAGTAGCGACTCATACGACCTGGCCCGCAGCCGGCATCCAGCACGCGGGCATACTGCCGCCCCGCCAGCCGCGCCAGTAACGCATCGGCGCTTTGACGCTGTAATTCAGCGTGTTGTTCGTAGTGGGAGGCAGCGCGTCCGAACGCGGCGGCAATGGCCTGCTTATCAACCTGCGTCATGCAGCACCTCCAGCAAGCGGTCGATATCCTGAGCTTCATGCGCCTGAGTCAGCGTCAGTCGCAGTCTGGCAGTACCAACCGGCACGGTAGGTGGCCGGATTGCCGTCACCCAGCAACCCCGATCGCGTAACGTCTGCGCCAGCTGCAACGCTTTTTGGTTATCGCCGACGATCAGTGGCTGAATGGCGCTGTCTGACTGTGCCAGCAGCAAATCAGGGTTCGTCATACCGGCACGAAAACGCTGGATAAGCATCGCCAGCTTTTCCCGGCGCTCGTCGCCTTCAGGGCTGCGGATCACCGCCAGCGCGGCGCGCAACGCCTGAGCCTGCGCCGGGGGCATACTGGTGCTGTAAATCAGATGGCGAGCAAACTGCAGCAGATAATCGGCCACGCTGTCAGAGCAGAGAATGGCCGCCCCGCTGACGCCAAAGCCTTTGCCGAAGGTCACCATCAGCAGCTCGGGCTTGACCTGCTGCTGCCAGCACGAGCCGCGTCCTTCCTCACCGGTGACGCCAATACCGTGGGCATCATCCACCAGCAGCCACGCCTCCTGGCGCTGCGCCTCGGCGTGGATTTGCGCCAGCGGCGCGCTGTCGCCGTCCATGCTGAATACACCTTCGGTGACCACCAGCTGTTGCCCCGGACAGGGAGCCGCCAGCAGACGAGCTAAATGCTGAGTGTCGTTATGGGTAAAGCGGCGCAGCATGGCCGGGCTCAGACTGGCGGCCTCCAGCAGCGAAGCGTGGCTGAGTCGGTCTGCAACAATGCGATCCTGTTTACCCATCAGCGCGGCAATCACCGCCTGATTGGCGGCAAACCCGGAGGTAAACAGCAGCGCGCGTGAATAACCCAGCCATTGTGCCAGTTCGTCTTCCAGCGCCTGATGCGCTATGGAATAACCGCTGACATGCCCTGATCCGCCGCTGCCGACGCCAAATCGGTCGGCCCCTTGCTGCCACGCACAGACGATCTGCGGATGGTGGCTTAGCCCAAGGTAATCGTTACTGGAAAAATTCAGATATTGACGACCATCTGCCTGCAACCAACGCCCGGCGCCCTGCGTCACCGCATGACGACGGCGCAGAGCATCGGCAGAACGACGCGCCGCCAGCGCATCGTCAATTTTTTGCTGCCAGGTCATACAGTTGCCGCGTTGTAGTAATCGTCAGTGTCTGGAGTGCGCAGGGCCTGTTCCAGACGCTGCTGTTGTTCGTTATCGCCCGCCAGCACCGCCGTTTGCTGGGGATTCAGGCCCAGCTTGCGGAACAGCAGCAGGTCTTTATCTTCGTTCGGGTTCGGCGTGGTCAGCAGTTTACAGCCGTAGAAAATCGAGTTAGCCCCGGCCATAAAGCACATGGCCTGGGTCTGTTCGTTCATTTGTTCGCGTCCTGCAGACAGACGGACATACGAGGTCGGCATCATGATGCGCGCCACGGCGATGGTGCGGATAAAATCAAACGCATCCACATCGTCATTATCCGCCAGCGGCGTGCCCTTCACCTTCACCAGCATATTGATGGGGACGCTTTCCGGCGGAGTGGGCAGGTTTGCCAGCTGCAGCAGCAACCCGGCGCGGTCAGTGACCGTTTCGCCTAAGCCGACAATGCCGCCAGAGCAGACTTTAATCCCGGCTTCACGCACTTTATCCAGCGTATCCAGGCGTTCCTGATATGAACGGGTAGTGATGATATTGCCGTAAAACTCCGGCGAGGTGTCGAGGTTGTGGTTGTAGTAGTCGAGACCCGCGCTGGCCAGACGCTGCGCCTGCGTTTCGTCCAGCGTACCCAGCGTCATACAGGCTTCCAGCCCCAGTTCTTTCACGCCCTGCACCATTTGTTCCAGGTAAGGCATATCGCGCTCGTGTGGATTCTTCCACGCAGCGCCCATGCAGAAACGCGTTGAACCGGCTTGTTTGGCCTTACGCGCAGAGTCCAGTACCTGCTCAACTTCCATTAAACGCTCGGTTTCCAGACCGGTTTTATAGCGGGAACTTTGTGGGCAATATTTGCAGTCTTCCGGACAAGCGCCGGTTTTTATCGACAACAACGTACTGACCTGTACCTGCTGCGGGTCAAAGTGCTGACGGTGGATCTGTTGCGCTTCAAACAGCAGATCCAGCAGTGGTTTTTCAAATAATTCGGTAACTTGCGACATTGTCCAGCGAGAAGAATGAGCCATATTGGTGTTCGTTTCATTTTGAGTTTCGTGTAGACTCGTAAACCTAAATCTTTTTAATTTGGTTTACAAGTCGATTATGACAACGGACGATCTTGCCTTTGACCAACGCCATATCTGGCACCCTTACACCTCGATGACCTCCCCGCTGCCGGTGTATCCGGTAGCGCGCGCTGAAGGTTGTGAACTGATTTTAGCCAGCGGCGAGAGACTGATTGACGGGATGTCGTCCTGGTGGGCGGCGATCCACGGTTACAATCACCCGCAGCTGAACGCCGCGATGAAAACGCAAATCGACGCCATGTCACACGTGATGTTTGGCGGTATTACCCATGCCCCGGCCATTGCACTGTGCCGCCAGCTGGTTGCCATGACGCCAGAACCACTGGAATGCGTTTTCCTCGCGGACTCAGGCTCCGTTGCCGTGGAAGTAGCGATGAAAATGGCGCTGCAGTACTGGCAGGCAAAAGGCGAATCTCGCCAGCGTTTCCTGACGTTCCGTAACGGGTATCACGGTGACACCTTCGGGGCGATGTCGGTCTGCGATCCTGACAACTCAATGCACAGTCTGTGGAAAGGGTATCTGCCGGAAAACCTGTTCGCCCCAGCCCCGCAAAGCCGGATGGGCGGCGAGTGGGATGAGCTGGATATGGTGCCCTTTGCCCGTCTGATGGCGGCCCATCGCCACGAGATTGCGGCAGTGATCCTGGAGCCTGTCGTTCAGGGTGCTGGCGGCATGCGCATGTACCATCCCGAGTGGTTAAAGCGCATCCGTAAGATGTGCGATCGCGAAGGTATTCTGCTGATTGCCGACGAAATCGCCACCGGCTTTGGCCGCACCGGTAAGCTATTTGCCTGTGAACACGCCGACATTACACCGGATATTTTATGTCTCGGCAAAGCGTTAACCGGCGGGACAATGACCCTTTCTGCCACCCTGACCACTCGCCAGGTGGCGGAAACCATCAGTAACGGCGAAGCGGGCTGCTTTATGCACGGTCCGACGTTTATGGGCAATCCGCTGGCCTGTGCCGTCGCCTCCGCCAGTTTGTCTCTGCTGGAGTCGGGCGAGTGGCGCTCACAGGTGGCTGCAATCGAAGCGCAACTGCGCCGCGAACTGGCACCAGCGGCGGATTCGGCGTATGTCGCCGACGTGCGCGTTCTCGGTGCCATCGGCGTGATAGAAACCACCCACCCGGTGAAGATGGCGGCGTTGCAGAAGTTCTTTGTCGATCAGGGCGTATGGGTCAGACCGTTTGGCAAGCTTATCTACCTGATGCCACCGTATATTATCCAGCCCGAACAACTGCGTCGTCTGACCCAGGCGGTGAACGACGCCGTGCGCAATGCAACATTTTTTAGCGATTAATCGGCGGTAAACTGTGCGTTTTCTGGCTACACTTTTTGGCTAACGAGAGGAGTCGGCATGAAACTTATCAGTAACGATCTGCGCGACGGGGACAAACTCCCGCATCGCCACGTTTTAAACGGCATGGGGTATGACGGGGACAATATTTCCCCACATCTGGCGTGGGACGATGTACCCGCCGGGACCAAAAGTTTTGTCGTGACCTGTTACGATCCTGATGCACCAACCGGCTCCGGCTGGTGGCACTGGGTGGTGGTTAACCTGCCTGCAGATACCCGGGTTCTGCCGCAAGGGTACGGCTCCGGATTGGTTGCGTTGCCGGAAGGCGTGCTGCAAACGCGCACGGACTTCGGTAAAGCTGGCTACGGCGGCGCGGCACCGCCAAAAGGGGAAACGCATCGCTATATCTTTACGGTTCACGCGCTGGATGTGGAGCGTCTTGATGTCGATGAAGGCGCCAGCGGCGCGATGGTCGGATTTAACGTCCATTTCCATTCGCTCGCCAGCGCGTCAATTACCGCGATGTTCAGTTAAGCGTAGTGCCGGATGTCGGTTTCGCCTCATCCGGCCTACCAGGCAGACCGTAGGCCTGATAAGACGCATCAGCGTCGCCATCAGGCAATTTGCTACAGAAATTCAGGCAACAATTTCAACAGCGTTCCTTGCGCTAACAGCTCGGTCGCACACTCGATATCCGGAGCGAAAAAACGGTCCTGGGTATAATGTGAAACCTGTTCGCGCAAGGCCTGACGCGCCTGTTCCAACAGCGGGCTTGAGGTCAGTCCTTCACGTAAATCGATCCCCTGACAGGCCGCCAGCCACTCCACGGCTATCACACCGCGCGTATTTGCCGCCATCTCCCACAGTCGGCGACCAGCCGCAGGTGCCATGGAAACATGATCTTCCTGGTTGGCCGACGTGGGCAGGCTGTCTACGCTGTGCGGGTGTGCCAGCGCTTTGTTTTCACTGGCCAGCGCGGCGGCAGTGACCTGCGCAATCATAAAGCCAGAGTTAACCCCACCATTTTTGACCAGGAATGGCGGCAACTGCGACATGTGTTTATCCATCATCAGCGCAATACGCCGCTCTGATAGCGCACCAATTTCCGCGATCGCCAGCGCCAGATTATCCGCCGCCATCGCCACCGGCTCGGCATGGAAGTTACCGCCGGAAATCACATCCCCTTCTTCGGCAAACACCAGCGGGTTGTCCGACACAGCGTTGGCTTCAACTAACAGTACGTCCATCACCTGGCGCATTTGCGTCAGGCACGCGCCCATCACCTGCGGCTGACAGCGCAGGGAATACGGATCCTGCACTTTTTCACAGTTATGATGGGATTGCGACAGCGCACTGGCGTCGGTCAGCACATGACGATACAACATAGCGGCGTCAATCTGCCCGCGCTGTCCGCGCGCGGCATGAATGCGAGGGTCAAACGGACGACGTGAGCCCAGCACCGCTTCGGTCGTCAGCGCGCCGCACACCGTCGCTGAAGCAAACAGCTCCTGGGCTTCAATCAACCCACGCAGAGCAAAGGCGGTGGACGCCTGAGTCCCGTTCAGCAGCGCCAGCCCCTCTTTTGCCTCCAGCGTAATCGGCTCCAGTCCGGCTTTTTTCAATGCCTGCGTCGCCGGGAGCCATTCCCCCTGCCAGCGTGCTTTCCCCTCACCTAGCAAAGTCAGCGACATGTGCGCCAGCGGGGCCAGATCGCCCGATGCGCCGACAGAACCTTTCGCTGGGATCAGCGGGTAAACTTCGGCGTTCACCAGCGCAATTAACGCTTCAATCACGCTCAGGCGAATACCGGAGAAACCGCGCGCCAGGCTGTTGATTTTCAGCACCATGATCAGACGCACCATGGCATCATCCAGCGCGTTGCCAACGCCAGCAGCATGTGAAAGCACTAGTGAGCGCTGAAGATTTTGCAGATCTTCCGTGGCGATACGGGTCTGGGCCAGCAGGCCAAATCCCGTATTGATGCCGTAGGCCGTTCGCCCTTCGGCAACAATATTATTCACGCAGGCCACGCTGGCGTTGATGGCATCAACCGCGCTGGGGTCCAGACTCAGTTGTACCGGCTGCTGCCAGATCTCCCGTAGCTGCGTAAAACTCAGATGACCTGGTGTTAACGTAAGCTTAGTCATTTCAGTCTTTCCCCTGCGTCCCGGCAATCATCGGTAAATTCAATCCTTGTTCAACGGCACATTCCACCGCGATGTCATACCCGGCGTCTGCGTGACGCATGACGCCCGTGGCCGGATCGTTATGCAGAACCCGAGCAATACGCGCGGCGGCTTCATCGGTGCCGTCACACACAATCACCATCCCCGCATGTTGCGAGAAGCCCATGCCGACCCCGCCGCCGTGGTGCAGCGACACCCAGGTTGCCCCGCTGGCGGTATTGAGCAGCGCGTTCAGCAGCGGCCAGTCGGACACGGCGTCAGAACCGTCGCGCATGGCTTCGGTTTCACGGTTTGGGCTGGCAACAGAGCCAGAGTCCAGATGGTCACGTCCAATGACGATTGGCGCGGAGACTTCACCGCTGCGCACCATTTCGTTAAACGCCAGCCCCAGTTTTTGCCGCCACTCCAGACCCACCCAGCAGATACGGGCTGGCAAGCCCTGGAAGTTAATCCGCTCACGTGCCATATCCAGCCAGTGGTGCAGGTGTTTATCGTCGGCAACAATTTCTTTTACTTTGGCATCGGTCTTATAAATATCCTGCGGATCGCCGGAAAGCGCCACCCAGCGGAAGGGACCAATGCCGCGACAGAACAGTGGACGAATATAGGCGGGTACAAAGCCAGGGAAATCAAAGGCATTTTCCACGCCCATCTCTTTGGCCATCTGGCGAATGTTATTACCGTAATCAAACGTCGGCACACCCATTTTGCTAAAGTCCAGCATTGCCTGTACGTGTGTGGCCATGGAACGTTTCGCCGCCTGCACCGTACCCTGCGGATCGGATACCGCTTTTGCCTGGTACTCTTCCCAGCTCCAGTCGGACGGCAGATAACCGTGTAGCGGGTCATGAGCGCTGGTCTGATCGGTGACCATATCCGGACGCACACCACGCTTCACCAGTTCCGGAACAACGTCGGCCGCGTTCGCGCACAGCGCAATAGAAACGGCTTTACCCTCACGGGTGTATTTGTCGATACGCGCCAGCGCGTCATCCAACGTTGTGGCCTGCTCATCCACATAGCGGGTACGCAAACGGAAATCGATACGGCTTTGCTGACATTCAATGTTCAGCGAACACGCCCCCGCCAGCGTCGCGGCTAACGGCTGCGCCCCGCCCATACCGCCAAGACCAGCGGTCAGTACCCAGCGTCCACTCAGGCTACCCTGATAATGTTGACGTCCGGCTTCAACGAAGGTTTCATACGTCCCCTGCACAATGCCCTGACTGCCGATGTAAATCCAGCTCCCGGCGGTCATCTGGCCGTACATCGCCAGCCCTTTCGCATCCAGTTCGTTGAAGTGTTCCCAGGTCGCCCAGTGCGGGACCAGGTTGGAGTTGGCAATCAGCACGCGCGGCGCATTGTCGTGGGTTCTGAAGACGCCGACTGGTTTACCCGACTGGACCAGCAGCGTTTCATCGGCCTCCAGTTTGGTCAGCGCCTTGACGATGGCGTCATAGCATTCCCAGTCACGCGCGGCGCGACCGATCCCGCCGTACACCACCAGCTCATGGGGATTTTCCGCCACATCAGGATCGAGATTGTTCATTAACATGCGCAGCGGCGCTTCGGTCAGCCAGCTTTTGGCCGTTAAGGTGGTGCCGCGTGGGGCACGAATATCCTGCTGACGATACTTGCTGTGAGACATGACGGAAACTCCTCAGACTGAATGTAGGCCGGATCAGGCGTATACGCCGCCATCCGGCACAGCGCCTGATGGCGACGCTAACGCGTCTAATCAGGCCTACGATGAACGGTCACATTGGTTAAAAGTATATACTTGTCTATACAATCAAACGCAAGATTATAGTTAACAAGTAATCTACATTTTCGTCATACTGCGGCAGCAATCACGATTTTCAGGACATGAAGCGCCCTTGCAGACGATAGCGGGAACCCGGAAAAAGCAAACGAGCATGAGAGACAATGGATGACGCGGACCAGGTCTTGCGACGGATCAGCAGGCAGGGATCGTGTTCTTTAATATTCAGCAGCGCGCACTCTTCCGCGCTGGCGCGAACCGCTTCGACAATATGCTCGCCTTCGGTCAACGGGGCGATCAGCGACAGATAGGCGTGCGGCGTGGTCTGACTGTAATCCTGTGTCAGGTACTCCGGCACAATCTCCGCATTGACGCAGCGATCTTCAATTTGTACAGGTAGGGAGTTTTCAAAGTGCACCATAATCGAGTGATAAATAAAGGTACCTTCTTTAACGTTCAGCGCCGTGGCCTGCTGCGCGTTCGCGCGTGTGCTTTCCAGCTTCAGCACCTCACACCGATGCTGATGCTGGCGGGCGATAATTTCATCGGCAATGCTGCGAATTTCAAACAACGCGGACTGACCTTTCGGCTCGGCGACAAACGTACCGACGCCCTGCAAACGCACCAGCAGCCCCTCGTCAGTAAGCTCACGCAGCGCCCGATTAATAGTCATACGGCTAAAACCATACTGCGCGACCAACTCCGCTTCCGACGGGATGCGATCGTGAGGTTGCCAGATACCGCTGGCAATCTTTTCACTGATCTCCTGTTTTACCTTTTCGTAAAAAGGTGCCGGGGCAGAACGGGAGTGGGATGGGAGCATGCGTTAGCCTTCCTTACGCTGAAAAATGAGAGTGGAAAAATGGCGGCGTAACGCTATTCGACACGTCAGTGCCACCAGTGTGCGATTTGCCAGCCAAGACGCGCCGCAACGCGCGCCGCGTTGCCATCATCGTCAAAACGGGGATTAAATTCAACCATGTCTACCGCCTGCAGCTTACCGCAGCGGCACAGGGGCTCAATCAGCCTCAGCAGCGTCGACAACGGCACGCCCAGCGCGGCGGGTGCGGACACAGCGGGCATTTCCCAGACCGGTAGAACGTCGAGGTCGATGGTCAGATAGATGACGTCTACGCTGGAAATAAACTGCGCCATCTGTGCCTGCGCGTTTTGACAGTGCAGATCCTCCACCACTGTAACCCCAAGCCGCTGCGCTTCATCCCACAGCGCCTGGGTGTTAGCCGCCCGGTTAACACCAAAGCAGGCGTAATGAAATTCACGCTGCTGCACGTCGCAAAGCTGCGCCAACTGGCGAAACGGCGTACCGGAGGTGGCCCGATCGGCATGGCGTAAGTCGAGGTGGGCATCGAGATTGACGATGCCCACGGTTAAGCGTGGGAACGCATCCAGCACACCTGCACCGTGGGCAAAGGCGGTTTCGTGCCCGCCCCCCAGCACGAAAGTGCGCATCTCAGCCTGCTGACAACGCTGTACCGCATGGCGTAACGCCTGCTGCGCCCCTTCGAGATCGGGGGCTTGCGCCACAATGTTGCCCAGATCCACCAGCCGGTCATGGCCTTGGTGGCTGGCTAAATTCGCCAGCGCTTTACGCAGTGCATCAGGCGCGCCAGCCGCCCCCGTGCGTCCCTGATTACGCTTTACGCCTTCATCGCAGGCGAATCCCAGCAGCGCTATCTGTTCACGATAGTTTTCCGGGCTAAACGCTGCACTGAGCGTGATGGTCTGAAACAGGCGCAGCGCGTTGGGTGACTCAGCGCGATCATCGCGACCTTGCCAAAGCGCGGGAGATGCGGGATGCCAGTGACTCATGATGGTTGTCCTCGGAATACGCGTTGATACAGCGGGTTGCGGCCAGGTTCATACAGGATCTCAACCGGAAGGTGGGCGTCCCATACCACAAAGTCCGCCACGAACCCGGCCTTCAATTGCCCATGGGTCGCCTGACGACCAAGGGCTTGCGCCGCATGACGCGTGACGCCCGCCCACGCTTCTTCCGGCGTTAAGCCAAACTGCACGCAGGCCATGTTCATCGCCCAGTGCAAACTGATAAACGGACTGGTACCAGGGTTGAAATCCGTCGCCACCGCCATTGGCACGTTATATTGACGTAGCCACTCCACCGGCGGGCGCTGTTTCTCTTTAAGAAAATAAAAGGCCCCGGGTAGCAGGACCCCTACCGTGCCGCTGTGGCTCATCGCCGCCACGCCCGCTTCATCAAGATATTCAATATGATCGGCCGATAATCCGTGATAGCGACTCACCAACTGCGCGCCACCGAGCAACGACAGCTGTTCAACGTGGCCCTTAACCGGAATGCCCAACGCCTGAGCGGCCTGAAATACCCGTTCACTTTGCGCCAGGCTAAACCCAACGCTTTCACAAAACAGGTCGGCAGTCTCAAACAGTCCCTGTTCCCACAGCTGCGGCAAAATGGTCTCGCACACCAGCGTAATATAGCCGTCAGGATCGTCACGGTATTCTGCCGGTGTCGCGTGCGCGGCCAGCAGCGTGGGGCTGATTTCAAGGGTATTTTCCGCCGCCAGCGCAGAGACCACGCGCAAAATTTTCTCTTCTGTCGCCAAATCCAGACCATAGCCTGATTTCACTTCCAGCAACGTGACGCCTTCTTTTATCAGCCGTTCCATGCGCGCGCGCGCCACGGCAAGGAGCTGATCGTCAGATGCGCGGCGGGTCGCCGACACGGTGGCGTTTATGCCCCCACCCTGGGCGCTGATTTGCTGGTAAGACACACCATTCAGCCGCTGCTCCCACTCGCCTGCACGATTTCCGCCAAAAACCAGATGCGTGTGGCAATCAATCAAACCTGGCGTAACCAGCCGACCCTGCATATCAAAGGTATTGTCATGTGTACGGTATAACGAGGATTCAGGCACGATGGCGCGAATCTTGCCCTGTCGAATAATCAGCGCGTGACCGTCCACCAGCCCATACGGGGTATTACGTTCAGGATCCATGGTCGCCAGGCGGACGTTACGCCAGATGGCATCATCAGGGAAAAATTGCTGCATTCCACTCACCACTTGTCATAGGTTGTATAGACATTTATTGAGATCCTGCGGATGTTGTCAACCTGAAGGGCGATAATTGTTATTTAATTGTGATATCAGGACGTTCTGCATCCGACATTGCTGCTATAAAAAACAACTTTTTACCTTTTCGCCTTTCCGTTTCGCTCAACTTAGTATAAAAAAGCAGGCTTCAATGGATAAATTTCAAAGCCCGGAGCAACCTGTGAACATTTCATCAGTTTCCCGTCTGGCGCTGGTAATGGCTTTTGGCGTGACGCTGACCGCCTGTAGCGCAACCTCGCCCGATCAAATTCCTTCCGACCAGACCGCGCCAGGCACCTCCTCGCGCCCGATTCTGTCGGCCAATGAAGCCAGCAATTTTGTCGCGGCTCATTATTTTTCTGCACTGACGCCAAACACCGCGCCGTGGTCCCCTTCTGCGATTTCTCTGCCCGCACAGCCTGATTTTGTTGTCGGCCCGGCAGGGACTCAGGGCGTCACCCACACCACCATTCAGGCGGCGGTGGATGCAGCAATCATTAAACGCACCAACAAGCGTCAATATATTGCGATCATGCCGGGTGAATATCAGGGCACGGTTTATATCCCGGCAGCAACGGGCAGCCTGACGCTGTACGGCATGGGCGAAAAACCGCTTGATGTGAAAATTGGCCAGGCAATTGACGGAGAGATGAGCACCGCTGACTGGCGTCGTACGGTCAACCCAGGCGGTAAATATATGCCGGGTAAACCTGCGTGGTATATGTTTGATAATTGCCAGAGCAAGCGCGGTACCAACATTGGCGTACTGTGTTCTGCGGTCGTCTGGTCACAAAACAACGGTCTGCAGTTACAGAACCTGACCATCGAAAACAACCTCGGCGACAGCGTGGATGCAGGTAACCACCCGGCCGTTGCTCTTCGTACCGATGGCGATAAAGTACAGATCAACAACGTCAACATTCTGGGTCGTCAGAACACCTTCTTCGTAACCAACAGCGGTGTACAAAACCGTCTGGAAAACGATCGTCAACCGCGTACGCTGGTGACAAACAGCTACATTGAAGGCGATGTGGATATTGTTTCTGGTCGCGGCGCGGTGGTATTCGAAAACACCGATTTCCGCGTCGTCAATTCTCGCACCCAGCAGGAAGCCTACGTGTTCGCACCTGCCACGCTGTCGAACATTTATTACGGTTTCCTTGCCGTCAACAGCCGCTTTACGGCTGCCGGTGATGGCGTGGCGCAGTTAGGCCGCTCACTGGATGTCGATGCTAATACCAACGGTCAGGTGGTGATCCGCGACAGCGTGATCAACGAAGGCTTTAACATGGCGAAGCCATGGGGTGACAGCGTAATCGGTAAGCATCCGTTTACCGGCAACACCGGTGCGGAAGACGACAAAGGTGAAATCCAGCGTAACCTGAACGACACCAACTTTAACCGCATGTGGGAATACAACAACCGCGGTGTGGGTAGCAAAGTGGTTGCCGAGCCGAAGCAGTAAACGTCATTCTCTTATGTAGGCCCGGTAAGCGCATGCGCCACCGGGCAATGTGCCGGATGGCGACGAAAACCGCCATCCGGCCTACAGTAAGCCTTACATCAAACGCGCTTTATTCGCGTTAATCAAACTTCCTGCCTTGATGATTTCACGCTCTTCCGCCGTCAGACTTTCCATATACAGGCTAATTTCACTAACCGACCCATTCTCATACAGTACGTATGCGGTAATCTCGCGACTGCATGCGTCCAGCGCGCGGCGAATACCGGGAATGTAAATATAATCACCCACCTCGAAAGACGGCTTCCCGGTCATCTGCAGCGGCAGCATCCCCCAGTTGATGACGTTGGAACGGTAACGCTTGGTGGCATATTCCTCGGTGATATTCGCCAGCCCACCAATCACGCGCTGGCAGCTTGCCGCCTGCTCACGCGCGGAACCATCTCCCGGTTTGACGGCATAAATCATGCTGCCAATCCCCGTTTCCAGTGGCACAACATCTTCCTGACCGGCAATCTGACGAATACGGTCGAAGATGGGTGACAATGCGCTGTTTACACCACCAGCCCGTCGCTGTTTTTCCAGCTCAGCAGTAGCTTTACTCCTCCCCACGTAACCGGGATCCCGCCGTGAAAGCGTAAATTCCGCCAACCCTAAAGGATTTGAGCGATAGGACGACGTCTCTCCTGATGGAATCAGCTCGTCGGTCGTGGTCACTTCATCAAGAATTTTCGAGGCGACCTTCAACAAAATATTATCAGTCAGTGCACCCAGCTCCGGCCAGTCTTTAATATTGGGACCATAGATTAACGCCTGCTGCGTGGCACCTTTCACAAAGCCCTGATACACACGACTTTTATAAGGCGCAGGGTCAAATGCATAGGCCGGAATTTCGTCCCAACAGTCCAGGTCGGTTGCCGGGGTCAGGAATCCGCCGTTTACCGCCGTTGCGGCTATGGAACGCGCGTCCATCAGCGCCACGGCTGACATTTGCCCGTTGCCCGGCTTCGAGCCTTCGCGGTTAGGGAAATTACGTGTGGTATGGCGAATGCTCAGCCCGTTATTGACTGGTGTGTCACCCGCACCGAAGCAAGGGCCACAGAACGCAGTTCGGATAATGGCACCCGCGCCCATCAAATCCGCCACCACGCCTTTCTTCGCTAAGTCCATAAACACCGGCTGTGATGAGGGGTAGACCGCCAGCGAGAAGGTGTCGCTACCGCAGGATTGACCGCGTAGCGCACTGGCGGCGGCAATCACGTTTTCGTAGTTGCCGCCCGAGCACCCGGCAATGATCCCCTGCTGTACTTTTAAACGCCCATTCTCAACTTTGTCGAGCAGTGAGAGGCTGGCTTTCCCTTGCGCGATACGCGCAGATTCAATTTCGATCCCGCGAAGAATATCGGTGAGATTCTCATTGAGGGTGTCAATTTCATAGACATTGCTGGGGTGGAAAGGCAGCGCGATCATCGGCTTGATGGCGCTCAGATCAACATAAATACAGCCATCGTAATATGCCATCGGCTGCGGGTTCAGCGGGCGATAGTCTTGCTCACGGCCATGTAGCGCCAGCCAACTGCGGGTTTCGTCATCCGTTTGCCAGACGGAGCTCAGACAGGTGGTTTCTGTCGTCATCACATCAACGCTGTTGCGAAAATCTGTGGAGAGAGACTTAATACCCGGACCGACAAACTCCATCACTTTATTTTTGACGTAGCCGTTTTTAAACACCGCGCCGATAATAGCTAGCGCGACATCCTGCGGCCCCACGCCAGGTGCCGGTTTTCCGGTCAGATAGACCGCAACAACGTCAGGATAATCAACATCCCAGGTATCGTTTAACAGCTGCTTGACCAGCTCGCCGCCACCTTCACCGACTGCCATTGTGCCCAGTGCGCCATAGCGCGTATGGCTGTCTGAGCCGAGGATCATTTTTCCGCCGCCGGCCATCATCTCACGCATATATTGATGGATCACCGCAATATGTGGAGGCACAAAAATGCCCCCATAGCGTTGCGCCGCGGACAGCCCGAACAGATGATCGTCACCGTTAATGGTCCCGCCTACCGCACATAATGCGTTATGGCAGTTGGTCAACACGTAAGGCAACGGGAAACGCTCCATACCTGAAGCTTTCGCTGTCTGAATAATGCCGACAAAGGTAATATCGTGTGACGCTAATGAGTCAAACTTAATTTTAAGCTTGTTCATATCTCCCGACGTATTGTGTGCCGACAGAATCGACCAGGCGATAGTCCCTTTTTTCGCGTGATCTTTTTCGATATGCCCGGAACAATGTTCCTCGGTTAACAGTTCATTGTTTTCGGAGAGAAAGACGCCTTTCTCATATAATTTAATCATCACATACTCCATGGTACAACGCCCGCACAAATACCGTGCACAAAGGCATTGTTAATCAATAAATTTAATAGGCTGAAGATTGACGTGTTATTTACAACATATTCCAGTCAATCAACATGCTCCACCACCATACGCCCAGGGTGATATGCACAATAAAAGTTAAGAATGTCAGCATGCCGCCAACCAGCCACCACGATTTAATGTCGTTATAGCCCACACCGAAAATAACCGGACCCGCCGCGCCGCCATAATGGGTTACCATTCCGCCATATGAGTTAGAGAACAGTAATGCCAGAGCCGTTAACATCAGTGGTGCACCAGAGACATTCGCTAACATGGCAAAGACGGGCATCATCGCCACAATATAAGCGCTACCGGAAGCGAAGAAATAGCGGACAATAATACTCAGGAACAAAATAACGAAGAAGGCTACATTGCTATGATTGTCAAAAGAGAGGTTATTTTTGAACAGTTCAGCTAACCAGTCAAAAAACTTCACTTTCGATAATAAAGAACTCAGGCCAATAATTCCGCCGTACCAAATTAAGGTATTCCAGCCCCCTTTATTTTTTACCACATCATCCCAGGTCACTACGCCCAAGAGGAGCATCGCGCCCATCACTACAATGGCCACCGTTGATTCATCAACGCCGAGGCTTTTACTGAAGATCCACCCTAATAGTGCAAGAACAAAAATGCCCAACAGCATTTTTTCTCGCCCTTTCATCGGCCCCAGTTCCTGGAGCCCGGCTTTGGCGATGGTTTTGTTATCCACTTTGGTAATTTCAGGCGGATACATAAAGTAGATAACTAACGGAGTCAGGAGCAACATCACAATACCAGGTAAACTCGCCGCCAGCGCCCATCCGCCCCAACTTAACTGCAGGTGACAGATATCGTTAATCATTTTCAATGCCAGGATGTTGCCTGCCATGGCGGTAAAAAACATATAGCTGGTGGTTTTGGTGACCATATAGACCGTCATCATCAGGTAGTGGCCAACACGGCGTGGGCTTCTGTCTGGTTCAGACCCCAATGCCACCGCCACACTATTGATGATTGGCAGCACAATCCCTCCCGCTCGCGCGGTGTTAGATGGTGTTGCTGGCGCCAAAACCAGGTCCAGAAAAACAGTGACGTAGCCTAGCCCCAGTGTGGTATTCCCGATTTTGCCGATCAAAATATAGGCAATGCGCTTGCCCAGACCGGTAGTCACAAACGCGGCACTTAGCGTAAATGCAGAGAAAACCAGCCACGTGGTGCCTGACGCATAACCGCTGAGAACGCTGCTGGTTTTTAGTACGCCGTGACCTAAATTACCGACCACGACCATTGATGCCGCGACGGCAATCAACAACACTACCGGCTCAGGAAAAGGTTTGATCACCAACCCGACAATAGCGGCAAGATAAATACCGAAAAGAACCCAGGCCAGTTCCGTTAATCCTGCTGGCGCAGGAATAATGCCAATAATACAGGGGATCGCCAATATAACGATTAGCTTCCATAATGATTTCACATTCATGTGGTATTCCTGATTTATACGTACAGGCAATCTCGCGAAATAAATCCAGTATCCGCGATGCATAACCGTTTTAATTAACGTTATGCGGGAAGGTAAACCTCACCAGAAAATATTTTCCGGGCGGTGCGAATCACCGAGGCACGAATAGCCGTAGCATCATCACTTTCATTACTCAAATAAATATCCAGTGAGCCACCGGGGTGTTCAATGCTGATATTTCCATACCCTACCCCCGGTGCTACCTGCTGAGTTACCGTCCCAGCAATCACGCAACTGCTGGCAATGGCAATAGCGCCAGTGATCGCCAGCGCTTTATGGCAAGCGTGAGGCATAAAATAGCGCACAGTAATTGCACCACTCTGCTGCGGCGCTGAAATAAGGATAGGTTTAGGAATGACCATATTGGAAACATCCCCTAACCCCATAGCCAGCCCTGCCTGACAGCGAATAGATTCCATGCGTGCTAATAATTCTGAGTCAGCATCCAGTTCTTCCGGTGATTCATAACCGGTTTTGCCCAGATATTCAGCGGGAATAATCACCACCGGTGTCGCCATATCCATACAGGTCACCGGAACGGTATCAAAACAATCACGATGGTTTCCCGTTGGGAAAATACGTCCTGTTTTAGACCCCGCGGCATTCAGGAACGTGAGTGCTACAGGCGCTGACGTACCCGGTACGCCGTCTATTTTTACCGGGCCTTCATATTCAACAACACCTTGCGGCGTCTGCACATCGGCTTCAATAAATGTATTGGTGTTTATATTGCGAATCCGTACGCGCGTCGTCGGCGCTGTGGCGGCAATCAGCCCATTTTCGATGGCGAATCCCCCGACGGCGGAAAGCATATTGCCGCAGTTTGGCGTGGTATCGACACGTTGTTCATGCACCAAAACCTGAGCAAATAAATAATCAATATCTGCCTGTGGGTCGGTTGAACGGCTGATAATCGCCACTTTACTGGTTAGCGGATTACCCCCACCAATACCGTCGATTTCCAGCGCATTCCCGGAACCCATAATTTTAATCAATACATCATCACGCTGCGTTTTCTCTTGTGGTAGATGTTCTGCTAATAAAAATGCGCCTCTGGAGGTTCCTCCACGCATCATAACGCAAGGTATTTTTTTCACGCCAATGTCCTCAACTATATTATTCATATTAAAGACAGGATTACATGCGTGAAATACGCTGGCTAATGACTTTGTTGTCGTGATTAGTGACTTTTTTTTATTAATTCAAGATTAACAATGGCAGGTAAACTGGTCGCTCTATCAGGACAGAACGTCCCTTAACCTTGTCTGGAGTCGGAATGAAACATGAATTATCGAGCATGAAAGCATTTGTCACGCTGGCAGAGTCCAATTCTTTTAACAATGCGGCTAAGTTACTTAATATTACGCAACCTGCATTAACACGTAGAATAAAGAAAATGGAAGAGTATTTACACACTCAACTATTTGAGAGAACAACCCGCAAAGTCACATTAACAAAAGCAGGCCAGTTGTTATTACCAGAAGCCCGTGAATTAATTAGAACCCTAGATGAAACAATCTTTAATATAAGCAAAATGAATACACATTATCACGGGATGGTAACGTTATCCTGTATCCCTACCGCCGTTTTCTATTTTTTACCGTTGGCGATCGGCAAATTTAATGAGCTATATCCCAATATTAAGGTGCGAATTATTGAACAAGGTACGAATAATTGTATGGAATCCGTACTTTGCAACGAGGCTGATTTTGGCATAAACATGAACAACATCACAAATTCTTCCATTGAATTCACCCCGCTGGTTAACGAACCCTTTGTTCTGGCATGTCGGCGCGATCATCCGCTCGCCCATAAACAGCTGGTCGAATGGCAAGAACTGGTGAATTGCAAATTAATAGGCGTGCGTTCGTCGAGCGGTAACCGATTGCTGATTGAGCAACACCTGGCAGATAAACCGTGGAAGCTGGATTGGTTTTACGAGGTTCGCCATTTATCCACCTCGCTTGGCCTGGTGGAGGCTGGGCTGGGGGTTTCCGCGTTGCCAGGGTTGGCCATGCCGCACACGTCGCATCCAACGCTGATCGGCATCCCGCTGGTTGAGCCGGTGATTAGGCGCACGTTAGGCGTTATTCGGCGTAAAGATGCGGTGCTCTCTCCTCCCGCTGAACGCTTTTTTTCTCTGCTGTTAAATCTGTGGGCCGAAGAGAAGGACAACTTGTGGCGACCAATTTCCGATCTCCAGGGGAAACAGAGTGCCTGATGGCGGCTAATGCCTTATCAGGCCTACGAAGCGTGTGCTTATCGTAGGCCATTTGGCATAAAGTCTTAGTATGCGTTGATCACGACCCACATCGGGCCTTGTCCGACCGCATAGCGACCTTTCTCGGTCAGCAGTCCCTGCTCACCCGCAATGTCATACACCGCAATGTGGTGCGATTTCTGCCCGGCGGCAATCAGGTATTTTCCACGGCTGTCGATATTAAAACCACGCGGCTGGGTTTCGGTAGGCTGGAAGCCCTCTTTGGTCAGCACGCTGCCGTCTTCTGACACGCTAAACACCGTAATCAGGCTGGCGGTACGGTCACAGGCATACAGATGACGACCATCAGGCGTGATATGAATATCTGCCGCCCAGCGGGTGTCGGAGAAATCAGCTGGCATCATATCCAGCGTTTGTACGCACTCAATTTTGCCGTGCGGATCGTTCAGTTCCCAGACATCAACCGAACTGTTCAGCTCATTGACGCAATAGGCGTACTGATGATTCGGATGGAACGCCATATGACGCGGTCCCGCGCCCTCTACGGTCGTCACCTCCGCCGGATCCTGTGCGATCAGCTTGCCATCATCACTGAGGCCAAATAGACAGATACGATCCTGCTTCAGTGCGGGAACCCACAGCGTGCGGTTATCCGGAGAGATATTGGCCGAGTGGCACCCGTCCATACCTTCTACTACGTCCACCAGCTCAACCGGTAGGCCATCCTCCAGACGCGTCACGCTCACGCTGCCTGCGTTGTACGATCCGACAAACACAAAACGACCTTGATGATCGGTCGAAATATGCGTCGGGCTGCCCGGCAGCGCAGATTCTGCGGCAAAGGTCAGCGCACCGTCATCCGGCGCAATACGGTAGGCCAGCACGCGAAACTCAGGACGCACGCCAACATACAGATAGCGCTTATCCGGGCTGACGACCATCGGCTGCACCTGACCCGGTACATCAACCACCTGCGTCAGCGTCAGTGAACCGTCGTGGTTCAGGCTCCAGACGTGGATCTGCTGACTTTCAGGGCTGGCGGTATAAACGGTTTGCTTCATGAATGCTCCTTTTACTTTTTGGCAAGTGGCTGCAATTGCCTGACACACGCCTAAGGTAGACGCTTTTAACGGTGAATGCTTAATTAAGACTCAGAATTTTGTCCGGTTGCCGACTCGGTGTACCATGCCCAAAGACACAATTCTCAACCTTAATCTGGAATAACTGATGACCACTCGCGTGATTGCCCTGGATTTAGACGGTACGTTGCTGACCCCGAAAAAAACCTTACTGCCCTCTTCTCTCGAAGCGCTCTCGCGCGCCAGAGAAGCCGGCTACCAACTTATCATTGTCACAGGTCGCCATCACGTTGCTATTCATCCTTTTTATCAGGCACTGGCGCTGGATACACCTGCAATTTGCTGTAATGGCACTTACTTGTATGATTATCAGGCAAAAAAGGTTCTGCAATCCGATCCCCTTCCCGTTGATCAGGCACTGCAACTGATCGATCTGCTGGAGGCACATCAGATCCACGGTCTGATGTATGTTGACGATGCCATGCTGTATGAGCGCCCGACCGGGCATGTGGTACGTACCGCAAACTGGGCGCAAACCCTGCCGCCGGAGCAGCGTCCCACCTTTACCCAGGTCCCCTCACTGGCGCAGGCCGCACAGGACGTTAACGCCGTCTGGAAATTTGCCCTGACCGACGAAGATATTCCTAAGCTGCAGCATTTTGGCAAGCACGTTGAGCAACAACTGGGGCTGGAGTGCGAATGGTCATGGCACGATCAGGTCGACGTGGCCCGCAAAGGCAACAGCAAAGGAAAACGCCTGACCCAGTGGATTGAAGCGCAGGGCGGGTCAATGGAGAATGTCATCGCCTTTGGCGACAACTTTAACGATATCAGTATGCTGGAAGCCGCAGGCACCGGCGTGGCGATGGGCAATGCAGACGACGCGGTCAAAGCCCGCGCCAATATCGTGATTGGTGACAACACCACCGACAGCATCGCCAAATTTATTTATTCTCACCTGCTGTAATCAGGCGGTTATCGACACGCTCTTAATTTGCGCGTACAGCCACAGGCCAGGTTTGATGCCCAGTTCATCCCTGGCCCACGGGCTGATCCTCGCCCACAGCGTTTTACCGCCGACCTCAAGCTGCACTTCCACCTGCCCGTTGTCGTCATAGCACTGCGCGACCTTGGCGCGCAACACGTTGCGAATACTGGTCTGCTGCGGCGGTTGTAATACCAGTGATACATCCGAGGCCTGAATACGAATACGCAGCGCGGTTTGCAGCGGCTGCTCCAGTTTATTAACCCACAGATGCTGGTCGCCCAGCGCCAGCGCGGTCATTGAATAATGCGGATGATGTTCCAGCACGCTGACTTTGAGGATGCTGCTTTGCTGTTCTTTCGGTAGCCAGGGGTGCATCACGCTGCTGCCCCAGACATCCTCCAGCGAGCCAAACGCTTTTACCTGGCCGTTCTCCAGCACCATCACTTTATCGGCCAGATGCAAAATCTCATCCAGCGAATGGCTGACATACAGCATCGGGATGTTGATTTCGCGCGCCAGGCGTTGCAGGTAGGGTAGCAGTTCACGCTTACGCGGAATATCCAGTGACGCCAGCGGCTCGTCAAGCAGCAGCAACTCAGGCGCGGTCAGCAGCGCCCGACCAATGGCCACGCGCTGTTTTTCACCGCCGGAAAGGCTACCAGGCAGGCGCTCGAGTAGCGGTTCAATCCCTAACAACGTCACCAGCTTATCAAACTGCCCGGCCATGCTTTTCGCCATGCCGTAGCGCAGGTTACCGCGCACTTTATAATGCGGGAACAGGCGCGCATCCTGAAAAACGTAGCCGACCCGGCGTTTTTCAGGGGTTAAACAGATGCCATTTTCTACATCGTTCAACACCCGACCGTTGAGCACAATGCGCCCGGACTGCGGCTTCGTCAGTCCGCTAATGGCGTTAATCAGCGAGGTTTTGCCCGCCCCGGACACGCCAAAAATCGCGGTAATGCCAGTGGCGGGTAACGTTTCGTTGAGCGTCAGACAGTGCGAGCCTAACGTCTGGGTGAAATTCAGTTCCAGCATGATTATCGCCCCGTCCGTTCGCGGCTGATGCGCGCCAGCCACTCAGAAATCAGTAGCGAAATTAACGCCAGCACAATAGAAATCATGCAAAGTCTCGCCGCCGCGCTTTCACCGCCAGGAGTCTGGATCAGGGTGTACATCGCCGAAGGGATAGTGCGGGTTTCGCCAGGAATATTGGAAACGAAGGTGATCGTCGCGCCGAACTCGCCGAGCGAGCGGGCAAATGCCAGCACCGTGCCGACAATAATGCCCGGTAGCATCAGCGGCAAGGTGATGGTCAGGAATACGCGCCAGCGACCGGCCCCCAGCGTACGGGCGGCCTGTTCCAGCTTGACGTCCACGCCTTCAAGCGCCAGACGGATGGCCCGCACCATCAGCGGGAAAGACATCACCGCCGCCGCCAGCACCGCGCCGCGCCAGCTGAAGGCAAACGTAATACCAAACCAGTCGTACAGCCGCTCGCCGATAAATCCGCGTCGCCCCATGGCCACTAACAGCAGATAACCGACCACCACCGGTGGCAGTACCAGTGGCAAGTGCAGCACGCTGTCGAGCAGAGCTTTACCTGGAAACGTGCAGCGCACCAGCAGCCAGGCAAAGAAGATCCCAAACGGCAGGCTGAACAGCACGGCCAGGGAAGAAACTTTCAGGCTCAGTATAACGGCCTGCCATTCAGGATCGCTGAGTATCATTACTTGGTCGTAAATCCATAACGTTTAAAGATATCAGCAGCCTGCGGTCCTTTCAGGTAATCATAGAACGCGCTGACCGTGGCGTTAGAATGCCCATCAACAATCGCGATAGGGTATTCGACTTTTTTGTGTGAATCTTCCGGGAACGTGGCGACTACTTTGACGCCTTTGCTGGCGACGGCATCGGAACCGTAAACAATCCCCAGCGGCGCTTCGTTACGTTCGACCAGCGCCAGTGCGCCGCGTACGTCTTCAGCTGGGGCCAGTTTCGGCGCCAGAGTATCCCATGCGCCCAGTTTTTGCAGCGCTTCTTTGGCATAAATGCCCGCCGGAACATGTTCCGGGTCACCGACCGCCAGACGCCCACCGTTCAACAGGCTGGTCCAGTTGGTTTTACTGTCGATGGCAAACGCTTTCTGCTCGCTCGCTTTTGGCGCCACGACCACCAGGCTGTTACCGAGCAGCGTTTTACGCGATGCGGTGTCGATAGACTTTTTGTCTACCGCATAATCCATCCATTTCTGGTCGGCGGAAATAAACAGATCGGCGGGCGCACCGGCTTCAATCTGGCGCGCCAGCGTAGAAGACGAGGCAAAAGAGGAGACGACGTCCACGTTCTTCTCTTTTTTATACTGGGCTGCAATGTCCTGCATCGCATTCGTCAGCGACGCCGCGGCGAACACCGTAATTTTGCCTTCATCCGCCAATGCATGCCCGGCAACAGAAAGAGAGAGTGTTGCCCCTGCAAACAAGCGTAACCATGTACGTACCATCTGTAACTCCTTTGAGCTTCGTTATGTACGAAGCAATATAACGATTAATTCAGGATTTTCCCAGTGGTTATTCGTACCCATCAAAGGTTATATAAAGAAATTATCGGCAGGAAAAGCAGGATCTTGAGAAACTACAGGCACCGAAAACGAGCTGGAAGGCGAAAAAGATAAACGCCCGACTGAGCGGGCGTTTGGGGAATCAATGGTTCTGTTTGGACTGATCTTTCTGACCGATACCGGAGAAAATGTTGAACACTTCACCCAGTCCGTAAATCAGCCCCAGAATGATGGCCATCACCACAGGAACCATGATTACGGCGAATACCAGACTTTTCAATAACTCTAACATGATCAACTCCAGATATAGTCCTTAGCTGTATTTTAACCCCATAACGCAGAATTGCACTCCCCTTTTGTGCGGTCGACTTTGCGCGCGCGCGGTTTTCCGTCACAATATCCTTTTTGCCAGGAGCTTGATATGCAGGCCGAAATCCTTCTTACCCTGAAACTTCAGCAAAAGCTGTTTGCCGATCCCCGCCGCATTTCGCTGCTTAAGCACATTGCGCTTTCCGGCTCTATTAGTCAGGGCGCGAAGGATGCGGGCATCAGTTATAAAAGCGCCTGGGATGCCATCAATGAGATGAACCAGCTCAGTGAGCAAACGCTGGTAGAGCGCGCCACCGGCGGCAAAGGCGGCGGCGGCGCGGTATTAACCCGCTATGGCCAGCGCCTAATCCAACTTTACGATTTGCTGGCACAAATTCAGCAGAAAGCGTTTGATGTCCTAAGCGATGACGACGCCCTGCCGCTGAACAGTTTGCTGGCAGCCATCTCCCGTTTTTCACTGCAAACCAGCGCCCGTAACCAGTGGTTTGGCACCATTACCGCACGCGACCACTCTCAGGTTCAGCAGCATGTTGATGTCCTGCTGGCCGATGGCGAAACGCGGCTGAAAGTCGCGTTGACGGCGCAAAGTGGCGAACGTTTAGGGCTGGATGAGGGTAAAGAAGTGCTGGTCCTGCTGAAGGCGCCATGGGTGGGGATCACCCAGGACGACGCTATCGCCCAGGCGGCTGATAACCAACTACAGGGGACCATCAGCCATATTGAGCGCGGCGCCGAACAGTGCGAAGTGTTAATGGCGCTGCCCGATGGCCAGACGCTGTGCGCCACGGTTCCGTCGGAAGACGCCGCGACGCTGCAAGAAGGCGCTAACGTCACCGCGTATTTCAACGCCGACAGAGTGATTATTGCCACGTTGTGTTGAGTCGATTGACATCGGCTCGCAGAACACGTATCCCTGTTGTTCATTGCTGCAAAAAATGGGATATAAAATGTCATCGTTGCAAATTTCGCAAGGCACGTTTCGTCTGAGCGACACAAAAACGCTCCAGTTGAATACGTTGACGTTGAACGCGGGGGATAGCTGGGCGTTTGTCGGTTCTAACGGCAGTGGGAAATCCGCGTTAGCGCGTGCGCTGGCGGGGGAATTGCCGCCGTTAAAAGGCGAGCGCCGCTGTCAGTTCACGCGTATCACCCGACTCTCCTTTGAGCAGTTGCAACAACTGGTCAGCGACGAATGGCTGCGTAATAACACCGATCTCCTCAGCCCCGGCGAAGACGACACCGGACGCACGACGGCAGAAATCATTCTCGATGAAATCAAAAATCCAGCGCGATGCAAAGCGCTGGCGCAGCAGTTTGGCATTACGCATCTGCTCGACAGGCGTTTCAAATACCTCTCTACCGGCGAAACACGTAAAACCCTGCTTTGTCAGGCGCTGATGTCGGAACCGGAATTGCTGATCCTGGATGAACCGTTTGACGGACTGGACGTTGCGTCACGTCATCAGTTAGCGGATTTGCTCGCCACGTTGCATCAGGCAGGTATTACGCTGGTGCTGGTCCTCAACCGCTTTGATGAGATTCCAGAATTCGTGCAGTTTGCTGGCGTCCTCGCGGATTGCACCCTGACTGAAACCGGCGAGAAAGCCGGTTTACTGCAACAGGCATTGATAGCCCAGCTTGCGCATAGCGAACAGCTGGCCGGGATTACATTACCCGAACCAGATGAACCCTCTGTTCGCCGTACGTTGGCCGATCACGAACCGCGTATTGTGCTCAACGATGGCGTGGTCTCGTATAACGATCGCCCTATTCTGCATCACTTGAGCTGGCAGGTGAATCCAGGCGAACACTGGCAAATTGTCGGCCCAAATGGCGCAGGGAAATCCACCCTGCTCAGTTTAATCACCGGCGATCACCCACAGGGTTACAGCAACGCCCTGACGCTGTTTGGTCGTCGTCGCGGCAGCGGTGAAACCATCTGGGATATTAAAAAACACATTGGCTATGTCAGCAGCAGCCTGCACCTCGAGTACCGCGTCAGTACCACGGTACGCAACGTGATCCTCTCCGGTTATTTTGATTCGATCGGTATCTACCAGGCGGTTTCTGACCGGCAGCGTAAGCTGGTACAGCAGTGGTTAGACATTCTGGGCATCGATAAGCGTACTGCCGACGCGCCGTTTCACAGCCTTTCCTGGGGTCAGCAGCGACTGGCGCTGATTGTTCGCGCGCTGGTTAAGCACCCTACTCTGTTAATCCTCGATGAACCCTTGCAGGGGCTGGATCCGCTGAATCGCCAGTTGATCCGCCGTTTTGTTGATGTGCTGATCGGCGAAGGTGATACCCAGTTGCTGTTCGTTTCTCACCACGCCGAGGATGCGCCAGCCTGTATTACGCATCGACTGGAGTTTGTGCCTGACGGCGAGATCTATGGCTATCGACAAACGTCCCTGGAATAATAAACATGTTATTTCAGGCAAGCTGTTCCGTTCACCTCATGTATATAGCTTCTCCGATGCCACACTACCCGTGAACGGGTAAAGGGCGTTCTCCGCCACCCCCTTTACAATCCCGGCTCCCGGCGGGAAAATTGCCACTTCGTGGTCCCCTCCGCTTATTCCTCCAGGCTACCGGGCCGGGCGCGAGGAAGCGTCCATGCAAAACGCGCCCTGAACCCACATCCCTGCGGGTTCTCCCGGCCTTACGGAAACTCGTCGGCAATTTTCAGCCGGACCAGCCCACACCTAACCACCGGTGTTGTTATTTGAACTTACCTGAACAGAGAAATTAATTTGACTGAAAGTCAGAGCGCTGAAGCGACATCCTGCTCCGGGCTAATACATTTTCCATACATGTCTAACTGACGTGCTGTACGCATTGGACGCCCATTTTTTTACCTGCTTTTTCGGATAAATGGCGCAGTCGTGAACAAACCCTATGATTTACAATTAAAAAAAAGACGCTAAACGGTGAAAACACTGAAGTGTAAACGATTCCACTAATTTATTCCATGTCACACTTTTCGCATCTTTGTTATGCTAGGATCATTCCATACCATAGGCTTAACGGAGCGAATTATGAGAGTATTGGTTACAGGTGGTAGCGGTTACATCGGAAGCCACACGTGCGTGCAGTTACTGAAAAACGGTCACGACGTAGTGATCCTTGATAACCTCTGCAACAGTAAGCGCAGCGTACTGCCCGTTATCGAGCGTTTAGGCACGAAGCATCCGACCTTCATTGAAGGGGATATCCGCAACGAAGCGCTGATCACCGAAATTCTCCACGATCACGCCATTGATACGGTCATTCACTTTGCCGGTCTGAAGGCCGTAGGTGAGTCTGTTGCCAAACCGCTGGAATACTACGACAACAACGTCAACGGTACCCTGCGTCTGGTAAACGCGATGCGCGCCGCCAACGTCAAGAACTTCATCTTCAGCTCCTCAGCCACAGTCTATGGCGATCAGCCGCAAATTCCTTACGTTGAAAGCTTCCCAACCGGAACCCCGCAAAGCCCGTACGGCAAAAGCAAACTGATGGTCGAGCAGATCCTGACCGATCTGCAAAAAGCCCAGCCAGAGTGGAGCATCGCGCTGCTGCGCTACTTCAACCCGGTTGGCGCACATCCGTCAGGCGATATGGGCGAAGATCCGCAGGGCATTCCCAACAACCTGATGCCTTACATTGCTCAAGTTGCCGTTGGCCGCCGCGAGTCGCTTGCGGTATTTGGCAACGACTACCCTACCGAAGATGGTACCGGCGTTCGCGATTACATCCACGTGATGGATCTCGCCGACGGGCACGTTGTCGCTATGGAAAAACTGGCGGGTAAACAAGGTGTGCATATTTATAACCTCGGCGCGGGCGTCGGCAGCAGCGTACTGGACGTGGTCAACGCCTTCAGTAAAGCCTGTGGTAAACCGATTAACTACCATTTTGCACCGCGTCGTGACGGCGATCTTCCCGCCTACTGGGCAGATGCCAGCAAAGCCGATCGCGAATTAAACTGGCGCGTAACCCGCACGCTGGACGAAATGGCACAAGACACCTGGCACTGGCAGTCACGCCATCCGCAAGGATATTCGGATTAAGGACACGTCATGACGCAATTCAATCCTGTCGATCATCCACACCGCCGCTTTAACCCGCTTACCGGGCAGTGGATCCTCGTCTCACCACATCGCGCCAAACGCCCCTGGCAAGGGGCGCAGGAGACACCGTCTAAGCAGGTTCTCCCTGCACATGACCCGGACTGCTTCCTGTGTGCAGGTAACACGCGCGTAACCGGTGATAAAAACCCGGATTACACCGGCACCTACGTCTTTACCAATGATTTTGCCGCGCTGATGTCCGACACCCCGGACGCACCGGACAGTCACGATCCGTTGATGCGCTGTCAGAGTGCACGTGGAACCAGCCGTGTCATTTGCTTCTCACCCGATCACAGCAAAACGCTGCCGGAACTCAGCGTGCCTGCGCTGACGGAGATTGTGAAAACGTGGCAGACACAAACGGCCGATCTGGGGAAAACCTATCCCTGGGTACAAGTGTTTGAAAATAAAGGCGCAGCGATGGGGTGTTCGAACCCACATCCGCACGGTCAGATTTGGGCCAATAGCTTCCTGCCCAATGAAGCAGAGCGTGAAGACCGCCTGCAAAAAGACTATTTCGCTGAGCAAGGCAAACCGATGCTGGTCGATTACGTCCAGCGTGAACAGGCAGACGGCAGCCGCACGGTGGTGGAAACCGAGCACTGGCTGGCGGTCGTGCCTTACTGGGCGGCATGGCCGTTTGAAACGCTGCTACTGCCTAAAGCACATGTGCTGCGTATTACCGATTTGACCGACGCGCAGCGTGCCGACCTGGCGCTGGCGCTGAAGAAACTGACCAGCCGTTACGACAATCTGTTCCAGTGTTCTTTCCCTTATTCCATGGGCTGGCACGGCGCACCGTTTAATGGCGAAGAGAATCAACACTGGCAGCTGCACGCGCATTTTTATCCGCCCCTGCTGCGTTCCGCGACCGTGCGTAAATTTATGGTCGGTTATGAAATGCTGGCGGAAACCCAGCGCGACCTGACGGCAGAACAAGCCGCCGAGCGTTTGCGTGCGGTCAGTGACATCCATTTTCGCGAATCCGGAGTTTAAAAAATGAGTCTGAAAGAAAAAACACAATCTCTGTTTGCTGAAACATTTGGCTACCCTGCCACCCATACGATTCAGGCGCCCGGTCGCGTCAACCTGATTGGCGAACATACCGACTATAACGACGGCTTCGTTCTGCCTTGCGCCATCGACTACCAAACCGTGATCAGCTGTGCGACGCGTGACGATCGCATCGTGCGCGTGATTGCCGCTGACTACGAGAATCAGGTTGATGAGTTTTCTCTCGACGCGCCGATTATCGCCCATGACAGCCAGCAGTGGTCGAACTATGTCCGCGGCGTGGTAAAACACCTGCAAAAGCGTAATAGCGCCTTTGGCGGTGCCGATCTGGTGATCAGCGGCAATGTACCGCAGGGCGCTGGCTTAAGCTCCTCAGCGTCGCTGGAAGTGGCGGTCGGCACCGTATTCCAGCAGCTTTATCACCTGCCGCTCGACGGCGCGCAGATTGCCCTGAACGGTCAGGAAGCCGAAAACCAGTTCGTCGGTTGCAACTGCGGCATCATGGATCAGCTGATTTCTGCGCTGGGCAAGAAAGATCATGCGCTACTGATCGACTGCCGTACGCTGGGTACCAAAGCGGTCTCCATGCCTGAGGGCGTCGCCGTGGTGATCATTAACAGCAACTTTAAGCGTACGCTGGTCGGCAGTGAGTACAACACCCGTCGCGAGCAGTGCGAAACCGGCGCGCGCTTCTTCCAGCAGCCCGCGCTGCGTGATGTCAGCCTTGAGGCATTCAACGCCGTCGCCCATGAGTTGGACCCGATCGTCGCCAAACGCGTCCGCCACGTGATCACCGAAAATGCCCGTACCGTGGAAGCCGCTGATGCCCTGGCAAAAGGTGACCTTCTGCGCATGGGCCAGTTGATGGCGGAATCTCACGCCTCCATGCGCGATGACTTTGAAATTACCGTGCCGCAAATTGATACCCTGGTGGAGATCGTCAAAGCGACCATCGGCTCCCAGGGCGGCGTGCGCATGACCGGCGGCGGCTTCGGCGGCTGCATTGTGGCGCTGATCCCTGAAGCGTTGGTTCCTGCGGTACAGCAGGCTGTCGCTGCGCAGTACGAAGTGAAAACCGGTATCAAAGAAACCTTCTATGTGTGTAAACCTTCACAAGGAGCCGGACAGTGCTAAACGAAATTCCCGTCATGGCCCCCGATGGCCAGCCGTTTCGTCTGCTGACCCTGCGTAATGACGCAGGGATGGTGGTCAACCTGATGGACTGGGGCGCAACGCTGTTGTCGGCCCGCATTCCTCTGAGCGATGGTAGCGTGCGTGAAGCATTGCTCGGCTGCGCCAGCCCGGAGCAATATCCTGATCAGGCTGCGTTTCTGGGGGCATCGATTGGCCGCTACGCGAACCGTATCGCCAACAGCCGTTACACCTTCGCTGGTGAAACCATTGAATTACTGCCAAGCCAGGGTGAAAACCAGCTGCACGGCGGGCCGGACGGTTTCGATAAACGTCGCTGGCAGATAGTGAATCAGAATGATCGTCAGGTGCTGTTCGCACTGACCTCTGACGATGGCGACCAGGGTTTCCCAGGCCACCTTTGCGCGACAGCGCAGTATCGCCTGACCGACGACAATCGCATTTCAATCACCTATCGCGCGACGGTCGATAAGCCCTGCCCGGTGAATCTGACCAACCACGTTTATTTCAACCTCGACGGTGATAAAACCGATGTCCGCCAGCATAAGCTGCAGATCCTCGCCGACACGTATCTGCCGGTTGATGCGATGGGTATCCCACACGAGGGCCTAAAGCCGGTGGCGGGCACTTCTTTTGACTTCCGTACGCCAAAAGTTATCGCCAGCGAATTTCTGACCGATGACGATCAGCGCCACGTAAAAGGTTACGATCACGCTTTCCTGCTACAGGCACAAGGTGATGTCCGTAAGCCGGTCGCGCTGCTGTGGTCGCAGGATGAAAAATTGCAGATGGAGGTCTACACCTCGGCCCCGGCTTTGCAGTTCTACTCCGGGAATTTCCTCGGCGGCACGCCGTCCCGTGGCCCAGAGGCGTACGCCGACTGGCAAGGTCTGGCGCTGGAAAGCGAGTTTCTGCCGGACAGCCCGAACCATCCGGAATGGCCGCAGCCGGACTGCTTCCTGCGCCCGGGCGAAGAGTACGCCAGCGTGACGGAATACCGGTTTATTCCGGCCTGACGACTAACCATGACGAGTCCAGTATCGGGCTCGTCGTTTATTGCCCTCCCCCAACCTACTCAAAGCCTCACCACCAAAAGCCAAAATCGCAACCTTGAGTTCACAAGAACCTTACACTGTGCAGCTATTTTCGCTATGGTTATGCGTAAGCATTGCCGCTGACGCATTACGGCAATATAATGAGAACTATTATCATTCAATATGGTTTATAGGAGTGAGTGTATGGCTGTAACTAAGCTGGTTCTGGTACGTCACGGTGAAAGTCAGTGGAACAACGAAAACCGCTTTACCGGTTGGTACGATGTTGATCTGTCCGAGAAAGGCGTAGGCGAAGCAAAAGCGGCGGGCAAACTGCTGCGAGAGGAAGGCTACAGCTTCGATTTTGCTTACACTTCTGTGCTCAAACGTGCCATCCACACCCTGTGGAACGTACTGGATGAACTGGATCAAGCGTGGCTTCCGGTTGAAAAATCCTGGAAGCTGAACGAACGTCATTACGGCGCTCTGCAGGGTCTGAACAAAGCCGAAACCGCTGAAAAATACGGTGACGAGCAGGTTAAACAATGGCGTCGTGGCTTCGCGGTAACACCGCCGGAGCTGACCAAAGATGACGAGCGCTATCCGGGGCACGATCCGCGTTATGCTCAACTCACTGACAAAGAGCTGCCGGTTACCGAAAGCCTGGCGCTGACCATCGAGCGTGTTATCCCTTACTGGAACGAAACCATTCTGCCGCGCATGAAAAGCGGTGAGCGCGTGATTATCGCTGCTCACGGTAACTCCCTGCGTGCGCTGGTTAAATACCTGGATAACATGGGCGAAGATGAAATTCTGGAACTGAACATTCCGACCGGCGTACCGCTGGTGTATGAGTTCGACGAAAACTTCAAGCCGATCAAACGTTACTATCTGGGTAATGCTGACGAGATCGCGGCAAAAGCGGCCGCCGTTGCCAACCAGGGTAAAGCGAAGTAATTTCTTCGCTGAATATAAAAAAGCGCGGATTATCCGCGCTTTTTTTATTTCGCCGCTACCAGGCAGTCTGCGCAGAAAAGCCTGATGGCGCTACGCTTATCAGGCCTACGAGACTCGGTTAGCCGCGACGCGTTTTGACCGCGTTTGCCAACTGGCGTAACACCGCATCAGTATCTTCCCAGCCAATGCAGGCATCGGTAATGCTCTTACCGTAGGTCAGCGGCTCGCCGCTATCCGGATTCTGATTACCTTCAACCAGATGACTTTCAATCATCACGCCAATAATCGCTTTCTCACCGCCAGCAACCTGTCCGCAAACGTCTTTCGCGACATCCATCTGCTTTTTAAACTGCTTGCTGGAGTTTGCATGGCTAAAGTCAATCATCACCTGCGGGGACAGACCTGCTTTAACCAGCCCTTCCTTCACGTCTGCAACGTGCTGAGCACTGTAGTTCGGCTCTTTACCACCGCGCAGAATGATATGGCAGTCACCATTACCACTGGTATTCACAATGGCTGAATGACCCCATTTGGTCACCGACAGGAAACAGTGCGGCGCGCCAGCGGCGTTGATGGCATCAATGGCCACTTTGATCGTACCGTCAGTCCCGTTTTTAAAGCCAACCGGGCAGGAAAGACCGGACGCCAGCTCACGGTGAACCTGGGACTCCGTCGTACGTGCGCCGATCGCCCCCCAGCTCATCAGATCGGCCAGGTACTGTGGGGTGATCATATCAAGGAATTCACCCGCTGCTGGCAAGCCGCTGTCGTTAATATCCAGCAGCAACTTACGCGCTATGCGCAGGCCATCGTTGATCTGGAAGCTGTTATCCATATGCGGATCGTTGATCAGCCCCTTCCAGCCTACGGTGGTACGCGGCTTTTCAAAATAGACGCGCATGACAATTTCAAGCTCGTCTTTAAGCTCATCACGCAGCGCCAGCAGGCGAGCGGCATAGTCTTTGGCGGCTGCCGGATCATGAATCGAGCACGGCCCGATCACAACCAGTAAGCGATCGTCGCTGCCTTTCAGAATTTTATGAATCGCTTTGCGGGCGTGAGCAACCGTATTTGCGGCATTTTCAGTAGCAGGGAATTTTTCCAGCAGTGCGACCGGGGGGAGTAACTCGTTGATCTCTTTAATGCGTAAATCGTCGTTCTGATAATTCATGATTATTCCAGCGTTGCCATACTTATATAAATGAATGCAATCCCTCCAATCTATATCTTCAGTTATAAAGTGTAAACGGGGTTTTACACTTTGGACGGATTAATCCTGGAATAAGCCAAAAAAACGCAATAAAGTAGCGATAAACGAGATCCAAACTACAATTTATAACTGCAACAGCTTATTTTTTTATTAATTTCAATATTCTATGCTGGTTTTAATTTTCATACTGAAATAGTTAACTACCTTCTGAGGATTTAACTGGCACATGCACTGTTGGAAGAGGTTATCCGACATATCGACCATAACAGGAGCATATTATGCAAATGACAAAGCTGGCCTCACTCTTTCTTACTGCCACTCTTAGCCTCGCCAGCGGCGGGGCGTTGGCTGCAGACGCAAACACGCAGTCAAATAACGGTCAGGCGAATTCTTCGGCGGATGCCGGGCAAACCGCACCGGACGCACGCGAGAACGTGGCACCGAATAATGTCGACAACAACAACGTTAATTCGGGCGGCACCATGCTCCATCCGAACGGCTCATCAATGAATCATGAAGGGATGACCAAAGACGAGATGCACAAAAACTCAATGTGCAAAGACGGTCGTTGTCCGGATATCAACAAGAAGGTAGAGACCGGAAACGGTATCAACAATGACGTAGACACCAAAACCGACGGCACCACCCAGTAAAGCTAAAAATATGGCTAATAACGGGAGAGCAAAAGCTCTCCTTTTTAATTTTGTCAGCCCAAACCCGGTATGATGTCATACAGTAATGATGAGAATAACAAAGGGATGACATTATGGCGCACTCACATACCCCCACTTCCCCTGACCTGCCCAAAGATAATAACGCCCGTCGACTGCTGTTCGCCTTCTGCATTACGGCGGGATTTATGTTCGTGGAGGTGGTCGGCGGGATCCTGTCAGGCTCGCTGGCGCTGCTGGCGGACGCCGGCCATATGCTGACAGATGCAGCCGCTCTGCTTTTTGCACTGCTGGCTGTCAGGTTTGCTCGCCGACCGCCGACCATCCGACACACGTTCGGCTGGCTGAGGCTCACGACGCTGGCCGCGTTTGTGAACGCTATCGCGCTAGTGGTGATCACCATTTTAATCGTCTGGGAGGCGATAGAGCGCTTCTATACCCCACGACCGGTAGCTGGCGGCATGATGATGGTGATTGCCGTGGCAGGTTTACTGGCTAACGTTCTTGCCTTTTGGGTGCTGCATCGCGGGAGCGAGGAGAAGAACCTCAATGTTCGCGCCGCGGCCTTGCACGTAATGGGCGATTTACTGGGGTCGGTTGGCGCGATCATCGCGGCGTTGATCATCATCTGGACCGGCTGGACGCCAGCGGATCCGATCCTGTCGATTCTGGTTTCCGTGCTGGTACTGCGTAGCGCCTGGCGGTTATTGAAAGATAGCGTGAACGAATTACTCGAAGGCGCACCGCTGTCACTGGATATTCCCGCGCTACAGCGCCACCTCAGCCGGGATATTCCTGAAGTTCGCAACGTGCACCATGTGCACGTCTGGATGGTGGGTGAAAAACCGGTGATGACGCTACATGTGCAGGTGGTTCCCCCGCACGATCACGACGCATTACTGGAACGCATTCAACATTTCCTGACGCATCATTATCAGATTGAACACGCAACGATCCAGATGGAATATCAGCCATGCAACGGGCCGGACTGCCACCTGTATCAGGGACTGTCCGGCCATTCACATCACCATCACTAATGGGAGAGCGCGCGTGAGCCACGTTCGCGCGCGCTGTTCATCCACATCCTGCTGCCGTTAAGCGCAATAACGGTGAGGATCATGTATTCCAGCGACATCGCATACACACCTTGCAGGGCGAAGATCACCACGCTGATGACGTTAATGATCACCCACAGCAGCCAGTTTTCGACGTATTTCCGCGTCATCAGGATCATCGCCGCAATCGACAGCACCATCATGCAGGAATCCCAGAACGGGAATGCATCGGGTTGCAACTCAGGTGCGGCAACCTGTAATCCCAGCCCTTGCATAATGTTCACGGCCATACGGGTCAGAAACGCGAAGACCGGATCGATAAATACCGTCATCAGACCAATCGCCACCACGCAAGCCGCCAGCCAACTTAGCGCTTTCGGCAACGGCAGCCAGCGAATTTTCAGCTCAGCCTCATGTTGGCTGGTTTGTCGGGACCAGGCATACCAGCCGTAGATATTGGCGGCAAAAAAGAACACCTGTAATAACAGGCTGGCGTAGAGTTGGATCTGAAAGAAGATGATCGCAAACAGCGTGACGTTTATCAGACCAAAGACGTAGTTGCTGATTTTCTCAAGGCTTGCCAAACCAATGCACAGTAAACCGGCAACGGTCCCCACTGCTTCAATCCATGACAGGTCGTATCCCCCCGCGCCAATCGGGATATGAACCAAAATATTCTGCGTGCTAAAAAAATCCATCTTTTCCCCCAGAGCAATAATTTATTTAAGCTCGTAGTGTAGCCGCAAATTCCAGCATGCGGTTTAACGGCAATAGTGCCCCTTCTCGCAGCGCGTCATCAACCTGTATCTCATGGGCTGCCCCACCTTGCTCAAGGCCCTCTGCAATCGCTTTGAGGCCGTTCATCGCCATCCACGGGCAATGCGCACAGCTGCGACAGGTTGCCCCCTCGCCGGCCGTCGGGGCTTCAAGCAACTCTTTGTCCGGCACAGCCTGCTGCATTTTGTAAAAAATACCCCGGTCAGTCGCCACGATAAGCTGCTTATGCGGTAACGTTTTTGCCGCGTTGATGAGCTGACTCGTCGACCCCACGGCATCGGCCATATCGACTATTGATTGAGGCGATTCAGGGTGTACCAGCACGGCTGCGTCGGGATATAACCCTTTCATGCGCGTTAATGCCTGTGTTTTGAATTCGTCATGGACGATACAGGCCCCTTGCCAACAAAGAACATCGGCTCCGGTCTGTTTTTGCACGTAGTTGCCCAGATGCTTGTCCGGAGCCCAGATGATTTTTTCACCTAAACTATCCAGGTGCTCAATAAGTTCAACCGCAATGCTGGATGTCACCACCCAGTCCGCACGCGCTTTCACTGCCGCCGACGTGTTGGCATACACCACGACGGTACGGTCAGGATGCGAATCGCAAAATGCACTGAATGCGTCGATTGGACAGCCCAGGTCTAAGGAACATTCCGCCTGCAGCGTTGGCATCAAAATGGTCTTTTCCGGGCTGAGGATTTTAGCCGTTTCGCCCATAAATCGGACCCCAGCCACCAGCAGCGTAGAGGCCGAATGCTTTGAGCCAAACCGCGCCATCTCCAGCGAGTCAGAAATGCATCCACCGGTTTCCTCAGCCAGCTGTTGGATCTCTGGGTCGGTATAATAGTGCGCCACCATCACAGCATCGCGCTCTTTTAGCAGGCGTTTGATTTTCTCGCGATAAAATTGTTTTTCATCTTCGCTCAGCGGCAGCGGCTTAGGCGGAAACGGATAAATTGCGGCTTCAGGGTCAAACATCACGCTCATCATGCTTTCTCGTTTTACTGGCTTAACGAAATAACCGAGTAAAAGCGTGACGTACGCCATAATCGGTTAGATTTGTTTTATATGCTAAACAAGATAGCGGATTGGCGTAAAAAAGTCACAATAATTGCGTTGGACAATGCCGGATGGCGACTGGCGACCCGAACCTGCTGCAGGTTCGAATCTTTGAATTCCGTACATAGCAAAAAGGCGCCTTTAGGGCGCCTTTTTACACTGGTGGGGCGTGCAGGATTCGAACCTGCGACCAATTGATTAAAAGTCAACTGCTCTACCAACTGAGCTAACGCCCCCATATGGGGTTTACTGCTTTACTCTTTTCAGGAACCCACCGCGATATTGGTGGGGCGTGCAGGATTCGAACCTGCGACCAATTGATTAAAAGTCAACTGCTCTACCAACTGAGCTAACGCCCCATACGGGTGTTGCCTGAAATATTTTTTACTCGGAACCACCAAAAATAATTGGTGGGGCGTGCAGGATTCGAACCTGCGACCAATTGATTAAAAGTCAACTGCTCTACCAACTGAGCTAACGCCCCGAGTGGTGGGTGATGACGGGATCGAACCGCCGACCCCCTCCTTGTAAGGGAGGTGCTCTCCCAGCTGAGCTAATCACCCGATACTACGCTGGATACTGCTTACTGCTAAGTTAGTGGTGGGGCGTGCAGGATTCGAACCTGCGACCAATTGATTAAAAGTCAACTGCTCTACCAACTGAGCTAACGCCCCACTTTTTTTGCCGCTTTCGGGCTGTTTGATATCCCTTGGCAACGGCGGCATATATTACTGATTTCAGATTTTAGCGCAACAAAAATTTCGATGTAAATAACTCAACTGCTTAGGAATCACACGACGCGACCAGAAATAACACGATTTCTGGTCGCATGGTGCGCATTACATCGCGCCGAGGCGTTTTTGCGCTTGTTTCGCGCCATCAGTACCAGGGTATTTAGTGATAACCTGTTGATAAACCGCTTTGGCTTTTTCTTTATCACCTTTGTCCTGCATGATGACGCCAACTTTGTACATCGCGTCTGCAGCCTTCGGTGATTTCGGGAAGTTTTTAACTACCGATGCAAAATAGAACGCCGCATCATCTTTTTTACCCTTGTTGTAATTCAACTGTCCCAGCCAGTAATTCGCGTTCGGCAGGTAGGTGGAATCAGGATAATTTTTGATGAAGTTCTGAAATGCTTCAATCGCTTCATCCTGGCGGGATTTATCCTGCACCAGCGCAATTGCCGCATTGTAATCGGTATTCGCATCGCCAGAGCTTGCTGGAACGCCTGACGTCGCTGCTGCGCCTGCACCCGACGCAGGGGCCGCAGCCCCGCTCTGGTCGCCCGCTGCGGGCTGCGCCGCTGGCGTACCACCGCTGCTAAGACTGTCCATCTGCGTCAAAATCTGCTTCTGGCGCTCAACAACCTGATTCAGTTGATACTGACTTTCCTGAATTTGACCACGCAGGGAATCAATATCGGACTGGTTATCGGAGAGTTGTTGCTGGAGTTGGGTTAAAAGCTGACTGTGAGCGTTAGAAATACGCTCGAGTTGAGTGACACGGTCTTCGACCGAGCCTGAGCCGACACTACTGATTGGCGCCTGTGCAAAAGCGGCCCAAGGGGCCGCTATGCCAACCAGTAACGACAGACTCAACAGGTGATGTCTGAAGTTACTGCTCATGCAATTCTCTTAGTAAACCAGTACGGCACGACGGTTTTTGGAGTAAGCCGCTTCGTCATGACCCAGTACTGCAGGTTTTTCTTTACCGTAAGAAACGATGGAGATCTGGTCAGCAGAAACGCCTTTACCCTGCAGGTACATCTTAACGGCGTTCGCACGACGCTCACCCAGGGAAATGTTGTACTCAGGAGTACCACGTTCGTCCGCATGACCTTCTACGGTGACTTTGTAAGACGGGTTGCTACGCAGGAAGTTAGCGTGCGCATCCAGCATTGCAGCGAAGTCAGAACGGATATCGTACTTGTCCAGATCAAAGTAAACGATGTTGTTCTGCTGCAGCTGTTGCATCTGCAGACGCGCTTGCTCTTCGGAGGACATGTTGCCGCTGCCGTTTGCATCCATACCAGTGCCGGCACCCAGCATGCCTTCGCTGCCGTCATTGCTGGCGTTCTTGTTAGAAGAACATGCCGCAATAGCCATAACAGGCAGAGCAATCATCAGCCCTTTCAGCACTTTGTTCAGTTGCATTTCAATGATTCCTTTATTAATCAATTATTTATTATCACAGATACGGCGACCAGGCAGGGAATTTAACCTGACCATCGGTTGCCGGAAGACGCGCCTTGAAACGCCCATCTGTAGAAACCAAATTCAGCACGGATCCCATCCCCTGAGAAGAGCTGTAGATTACCATAGTGCCGTTAGGTGCCAGACTTGGCGTTTCATCCAGGAACGTTGACGACAGAACTTGTACGCCACCCGCTACCAGATCTTGTTTGGCAATGTGTTGCTGCCCACTGTTTGAGCTTACCATTACCATAAATTTACCGTCGCTGCTGACATCCGCATCCTGGTTTTGCGAACCTTCCCAGGTTATGCGCTGCGGAGCACCGCCGTTGACATTAACTTTGTATACCTGCGGACGCCCGGCCTGGTCAGACGTGAAGGCCAGGTTTTGGCTGTCCGGGAACCAGGTTGGTTCCGTGTTGTTGCTGCGACCATCAGTGACCTGACGGATTTGGCCAGAGCCAATGTCCATCACATACAGATTCAGACTACCGGTTTTAGACAGAGCAAATGCCAGTTTGCTGCCATCCGGAGAGAATGCTGGCGCACCGTTGTGACGCGGGAACGACGCAACCTGACGCACTGCGCCGTTAGACAGCGTCTGGATAACCAGTGCAGAACGACCGCTTTCAAAGGTTACGTAGGCCAGTTTAGACCCGTCCGGAGACCATGCCGGAGACATCAACGGCTGCGGAGAGCGGTGAACCACAAACTGGTTGTAGCCATCGTAGTCAGACACGCGTAATTCATACGGGAACTGGCCACCGTTAGTCTGAACAACGTACGCGATACGGGTACGGAATGCGCCCTTAATACCGGTCAGTTTTTCAAACACTTCGTCACTGGCAGTATGGCCCGCGTAACGCAGCCACTGCTTGTTCACTTTGTAGGTGTTCTGTGCCAGTACGGTACCCGGTGCACCACCGGTATCCACCAGCTGATAAGCCACGCTGTAGGAACCGTCCGGATTCGGCGTAACCTTACCGACTACTACGGCATCAATACCCAGCGCAGACCATGCCGCAGGCTGAACTTCTGCCGCAGTGCCCGGCTGCTGAGGCAGACGAGACCGGTCTAATGGGTTGAATTTACCGCTGTTACGCAGGTCAGCGCCCACGATACCACCGATATCTTCAGGTGCAGCACCCGGCCCTGCCCACTGGAACGGGACAACACCAATCGGGCGCGCCGAGTCCACCCCTTGGGTGATCTCGATACGTACTTCTGCATGCAGCACCGCTGCCCACAGCATCAGAAAACCAAATGCTACTCGTAATGCCTGCTTCATCATATCTCCCTTATCTGGACCAAAAGCCCACGATAATTTAGCAGAATGTTAACAAACTCAAATACACAAAACTACCAGAACTCTGTCTCAACCTTAGACTGTTTTCGTCCGAAAATACGGAAAAACGGTTACAGTTTAAAATCCAGTTTGGCGTCTTTTATCTTTTCGTAAACAGCCTGGTTAGGCGGTTTAGGAATACTTGCCGATCTCGCCGCCGCTAACGCGGCCTGGCATAGTGCAGGATCTCCACCTTCAGATGTCACACTCTTTAATCGTCCATCTGGTGCCAGGTTAATGTGCAGTACGCATTGTTTACCCTGGTAGAGGCCCGCATCAAACAGACGGCTCTGAATCGCGACCTGAATTTGCTTCGCGTAAGCGCTGATATCAGCACCTGTTGCGCCACCATTCGCACCACTTGTACCACTGTCTTTCGACGGTTGTCCGCTACCTTTCGCGCCACCACCTGATTTCGGTGCATTCTTACCGGAGCTTAAATCACCTAACAGATCGTCAACGCCAGAGGCGGCAGCAGCTTTCTCCGCCGCGGCTTTTTTAGCAGCTGCAGCTTTATCAGCAGCCGCTTTCTTATCGGCTGCTGCCTTTTCTGCAGCGGCGGCTTTCTTGTCTGCTGCCGCTTTTTCGGCTGCTGCTTTCTTATCAGCAGCGGCCTTTTCAGCGGCGGCAGCTTTCGCGGCTGCAGCTTTCTCTGCAGCTGCAGCGGCCTTCTCTGCTGCGGCCTTCTCGGCAGCAGCTTGCTTAGCGGCTTCTGCTTGTGCTTTTTTCGCTGCATCTGCAGCAGCCTTGGCGGCTTGCGCCTCGGCAACTTTCTTCGCATCAGCGGCGGCTTTTGCTGCGGCGTCAGCCTCTGCTTTTTTCGCCGCGTCAGCGGCGGCTTTCCTCGCAGAATCTGCAGCTTGTTTCGCCTGAGCGTCCGCCTTGGCTTTGGCGTCTGCAGCAGCTTTCGCCGCCGCTTCTTCAGCCTGCTTCTGTTGCTCCTGCGCTTTCGCGGCCGCAGCTTCAGCCTGTTTTTGCTGTTCCGTCTGTTCGCGCACTTTTTCCTGCGCGGCTAAACGTTCTTTCTCTAGCTGCTTCAGTCGTTCCTGCTCGGCCGCCTGCTTCTCACGAAGTTCCTCGGCCTGCTGCTGCGCCTGCTTTTCACGCTGTTCTTCTGCGCGTTTCGCACTTGCCTGCTGCTGCTGTTGCCTGTCGTACTGTTGAACAACGGCACCAGGGTCGACCATGACGGCGTCAATAGACGAACCGCCACCGCCGCCTGAAGCATCAATGTGCTCATCGAACGAACTCCAGATCAATGCCGCAAATAAAATGACATGCAGCACCGCTGAAATAATTATCGCCCGTTTGAGCTTGTCGTTTTGTTCGGTTGCCTTTGACACTCTGGGTTCCCAAAAAACTGTTCGCCTGTTACGCGCTATCTTTCAAGCCAGGAATACGCAGACATCAAATTGGCTGCGTCATCAAGCCAACCGATTTCACGCCTGCGCTGTGTAACAGGTTCAGCGCTTTAATTATTTCATCATAAGGCACGTCTTTCGCACCACCGATTAAGAAGACCGTTTTCGGATTGGTCTGCAGGCGGCTTTTCGCTTCCGCGATAACCTGCTCCGGCGGCAGTTGATCCATTCTGTCTTTCTCAACCACCACGCTGTACTGCCCAACACCGGAAACTTCAATAATGACCGGTGGTTCGTCGTTACTGCTGACGGCCTGCGATTCGGTCGCATCCGGCAGATCGACTTCCACGCTCTGGGTAATGATCGGCGCCGTTGCCATAAAGATCAGCAGCAGCACCAGCAGTACATCGAGCAGCGGTACAATATTGATTTCGGACTTAAGTTCGCGACGACCTCGTCCACGCGTTCTGGCCATGGTTTACCCCTTGTTGCTCTCGCTAACGGTAAACGCCTGGCGGTGCAGAATCGCGGTGAACTCTTCCATGAAGTTGTCGTAATTCAGTTCCAGCTTATTCACACGCTGATTCAGTCGGTTGTACGCCATTACCGCCGGGATTGCCGCAAACAGACCGATTGCGGTGGCAATCAGTGCTTCTGCGATACCCGGAGCAACCATTTGCAGGGTTGCCTGTTTTACCGCACCGAGGGCGATAAACGCATGCATGATCCCCCAAACGGTACCGAACAGACCGATATACGGACTGATGGAACCGACGGTGCCGAGGAACGGAATATGCGTTTCCAGTGTTTCCAGCTCACGGTTCATGGAGATACGCATCGCACGGGATGCCCCCTCAACCACCGCTTCCGGTGCATGGCTATTAGCCCGATGCAATCGCGCAAATTCTTTGAATCCGCTATAGAAAATTTGTTCAGAACCCGTCAGGTTATCACGACGCCCCTGACTTTCCTGATACAGGCGCGATAATTCGATGCCGGACCAAAACTTGTCTTCAAACGCTTCTGCTTCACGTGAAGCCGCATTCAGTATACGGGTCCGCTGGATAATAATGGCCCAGGATGCGATTGAGAAACCAATCAAAATCAACATGATAAGTTTAACCAGAAGGCTTGCCTTCAGGAACAAATCAAGGATATTCATGTCAGTCACTGCTTAAACTCCGCGACAATAGACTTGGGAAGCGCACGAGGCTTCATCTTGAGTGGATCAACGCAAACAATCAGAACTTCGGCTTCATTCAGCACGGTGTTCTCTGCGTTGACAATGCGTTGCGTGAAAACCAATGAGGTGCCACGCATTGACGTAATTTCGGTTTGGACTTCGAGCATGTCGTCGAGCCTGGCTGGCGCAAAATATTCTAGGGTCATCTTGCGCACCACAAAGGCTACACGTTCGGCCAGCAGCACTTGCTGACTAAAGTGATGATGACGCAGCATCTCTGTGCGTGCTCGTTCATAAAAAGCGACGTAACTGGCGTGGTAAACCACCCCACCGGCGTCGGTGTCTTCATAATAGACACGAACCGGCCATCGAAAAATATACTTATTCATTCTTACTGCCTCTTTGTTGGCTTCGCCCACTCACACCGGTTACTTACTTTTGTAAGCGCCAAGTGACTCGCGTTCTTGCCGCCGCGATGCTTCAAGAATGTCGTTTGTATATCGCGTTGTATTCACTTTACATCCCGGTAATGCAACAAAAGTTAGAGCTTTTAACCGGTGCTACTATACGCGCGGGAATGATGCTTTGGAATGGGGGAAAGTAAACGGAGAGTAAAAAATTATGGGCTTATGCAAGCCCATAAATATTTAAGGATGTTTCTTATTCAAAAGAAGAAGAAAATCAGACCAACCACCAGCACGATGTCGGCTATCAGCGGGCAGAAGATGCCCTGCCAGTGCACCGCGCGAGGACGAAACCCGACGCCATGGATAATGCCAGCGCAGACCGCCCACATCAGCAGAAGGCCATGCCAGATTTCAAGCTCGCTGGTTTTTGCTGCGAAGCGTGAGGGATCCCAAAAAATACATCCTGCCAACACTAACGCCATGACTAAAGAAAGCGCCCGCAAGGGGCGCTTATCCATCGCGTTATATAACATCGCGATAACGTTGGTCATTAGCTTTCTTCTGGCCCTGCTTTGCCTGCTTCGACATGCTCAAGCGCCAGCGCTGTGATTATCCCAAATGCACAGGCAAGAAGCGTTCCCAAAATCCATGCGAAATACCACATTTTAAGCTCCTTACTTAGTACAGAGAGTGGGTGTTGTTTTCAATATCTTCTTTGGTGATACGACCGAACATTTTCCAGTAACACCAGCTGGTGTAGAGCAGAATGATCGGTACAAACACCGCCGCAACCCAGGTCATCAGGTTCAATGTTCTCTGGCTGGAGGTAGCATCCCACATGGTCAGGCTGGCATTCATCATGGTGCTGGATGGCATCACAAATGGGAACATTGCGATACCCGCAGTCAGGATGATGCAGGCCAACGTCAGTGAAGAGAAGACGAACGCCCAGGCCCCTTTCTCCATACGAGACGTCAGGATGGTCAGCAGCGGCAGGGCTACACCCAGAGCCGGAACCAGCCACAGGATAGGTGCATTGTTAAAGTTCACCATCCATGCGCCCGCAACTCGCGCGACTTCTTTGGTCATCGGGTTAGAGGCAGCGTGGTGATCCAGTGCAGAGGTCACAACATAACCGTCAATACCGTACATCACCCAGACACCGGCCAGCGCGAAGCACACCAGAGTAACCAGCGCGGCAACCTGTGAAGTAGCACGTGCACGCAGGTGCAGTTCACCTACAGTACGCATCTGCAGATAGGTCGCTCCCTGAGTGATGATCATGCCCACGCTTACTACACCGGCCAGCAGACCAAACGGATTCAGTAACTGGAAGAAGTTACCGGTGTAGTACAAACGCATGTACTCATCCATATGGAACGGAACCCCTTGCAGCAGGTTACCGAACGCCACACCAATGACCAGCGGCGGTACGAAGCTACCAATGAAGATGCCCCAGTCCCACATGTTGCGCCAGCGCATGTCTTCAATCTTAGAGCGGTAATCAAAACCGACCGGACGGAAGAACAAGGACGCCAGTACCAGAATCATCGCCACATAGAAGCCGGAGAACGCAGCGGCATACACCATCGGCCAGGCAGCAAATAATGCGCCGCCCGCGGTGATGAGCCAAACCTGGTTACCGTCCCAGTGTGGGGCGATGGAGTTAATCATAATTCGACGCTCGGTATCATTACGACCGAGGAAACGGGTGAGCATGCCCACCCCCATGTCGAAACCATCAGTGACTGCAAAACCAATCAGCAGAATGCCAACCAGCAGCCACCAGATAAAACGCAATACTTCATAATCGATCATTTGACGACTCCTGTCTTAGCGTGCCGGCTGAGAAGTCACAGTGGACTGCTCGTAGTGATAACGACCGGTTTTCAGGCTGCTCGGGCCAAGGCGTGCGAACTTGAACATCAGGTACAGTTCAGCCACCAGGAACAGGGTATACAGGCCGCAAATCAACAGCATCGAGAAGATCAGGTCGCCCGCAGTCAGTGACGAGTTCGCCACGGCTGTCGGTAGCACTTCACCTATCGCCCACGGCTGACGCCCGTACTCTGCAACAAACCAACCGGACTCAATCGCAATCCATGGCAGCGGAAGCGCATACAGCGCCGTGCGCAGCAGCCATTTTTTCTCACCGATACGGTTACGAATGACGGTCCAGAAGGAAACCGCGATGATAGCCAGCATCAGAATGCCGCACGCCACCATGATACGGAACGCAAAGTACAGCGGAGCGACACGAGGAATAGAATCTTTCGTTGCCTGCTGAATTTGTGCTTCGGTCGCGTCGGTCACTTTGTCGGTATAGCGTTTCAGCAGCAGACCATATCCCAGGTCTTTCTTCATGCTGTTGAACTGGTCACGAACGGCCTGATCGGTGGAACCCGCACGCAGTTCTTCCAGCAGCTGATACGCTTTCATCCCGTTACGGATACGCTCTTCGTGCTGCACCATCAGGTCTTTCAGACCAATGACCGGCGTATCAACAGAGCGGGTGGCAATGATGCCCAGCGCGTAAGGGATTTGAATCGCAAAATGGTTTTCCTGCGCATCCTGGTCCGGAATACCGAACAGCGTAAAGGATGCCGGTGCAGGCTGGGTTTCCCACTCTGCTTCAATCGCGGCAAGTTTGGTTTTCTGCACGTCGCCCATTTCGTAACCGGACTCATCACCCAGAACGATAACAGACAGAATGGCAGCCATACCGAAGCTGGCAGCGATGGCAAAAGAACGCTTAGCAAATGCGAAGTCACGACCGCGCAGCATATAGTAAGAGCTGATACCCAGAACGAACATCGCGCCGCAGACATAACCAGACGCTACAGTGTGAACAAATTTCACCTGTGCAACCGGGTTAAGCACCAGTTCAGAGAAGCTCAGCATCTCCATGCGCATGGTTTCGAAGTTGAAATCCGCTGCAATTGGGTTTTGCATCCAGCCGTTCGCCACGAGGATCCACAGCGCAGACAGGTTAGAACCCAATGCCACCAACCAGGTGACGCACATATGCTGGACTTTACTCAGACGGTCCCAGCCGAAGAAGAACAGACCTACAAAGGTGGATTCGAGGAAGAAGGCCATCAAACCTTCGATCGCCAGCGGCGCACCGAAAATATCCCCGACATAGTGGGAATAGTAAGACCAGTTAGTCCCGAACTGGAACTCCATGGTCAGACCGGTAGCCACACCCAGAGCGAAGTTGATACCAAACAACTTGCCCCAGAACTTGGTCATATCTTTATAAATCTGTTTGCCGGAAAGGACGTAGACCGTTTCCATGATGGCCAACAAAAACGCCATACCCAGCGTTAGTGGCACAAAAAGGAAGTGGTACATCGCGGTCAAGGCAAACTGTAAGCGCGACAGTTCGACTATATCTAACATCATGACTCCTTGCTCATCGCATGAAGACTCCGAGAGTGAACCCCGTTAGAAAGGGTCACACGCATGCCCCAATACAAATTTATTTGCGTCCTTCCACCGTCGCTCTTTCTTCTCATTTGAAGAAAGGACAATGATGAAAAGTTACAAACATGTTAATAAAACACTCAAATTGATCCCGCAATTATATTACGCCGTAAAATCCTTACAATAAACAGGTTTTTATCGAGACAAATTTGCATTTTTCGATAGTGATCAATTTATAGCTAATTTACCACTTTCAGACCAATTTGATCTGCAGCAATTTAACCTCATTTGATGAGGTTTACCAAGTTTTAAACATTGATTTAAATCAATTTACAGATTTAATGTTAATGATGTTTACCGATAACATGACTAGTGAATTTCATGTTAATTTCTTGTTTTACAATAAGTAATCATAGTTACCATAAATGATAGATTATTAATTAAAATCCACACGATCTTTTAAGCCATCAAGATGGCAACGGTCAGGAGGTAGATAAAGAGTCACTCTTGCTGGGTAGCTCACAGTTTTTTTTTAGCAAGCCATAACATTGTTATTTTATACAAATAATTCATTTTATTTTCACTTATAATTAACACCGAGATGTAACTATCTCAATCAGAAGTGAAATGCGGCTGCATTCAGTGACTCTACGAAGCGGGATCACCGCTGCGCGCCGAAACCCAAACATCATCGCCCGAATCATCATTATAAGTTATAGGTCATTCCTTCTCTATGCTTATGCGGCAAAGATTAAATATGTTCCGAACAATCTATTATCATTTTTATCTTAAATTTAACAAAAAATATTTCTGCCATATAAGATATATAAATAAAAAAACGTTATGTCGTTCACAAGTTATTTAGTGAACCTACCTTTTTATATTATTAAAAATCGCACATTAAAACCTCGCATAACAAAATAAGATTTTGATCACAAAGATGGCAAGTCATTTATTAGTGAATTTACTAACAAAATGACAATGCGACAAAAACGACAACGCAACTCATTGAATCATCACAGATTTACCAAAATTCAATTATAACAATCATTTTAATCAGGATATTTTGAAAATAGATCAATTGCTTCCTTTTCAGCTTCCACAGAAACTCCGACTCTATTAAGAGGTTGTCACAATCCATGTTCTAAATATTAAAAAATAATTTTTACTTATTGACCATCAGCCCTACAGAGGATTCCCCATGAAGAAATCTACACTTGTTATTGGCGTTATCGGTGCTGACTGCCATGCAGTAGGCAATAAAGTTCTGGATCGCGTTTTTACCTCCCACGATTTTCACGTAATCAACCTCGGGGTGATGGTGAGTCAGGATGAATATATTGATGCCGCGATTGAAACAGGCGCGGATGCCATCGTGGTGTCATCTATCTATGGCCACGGTGATATCGACTGCCTCGGCTTGCGTGAGCGCTGCATCGAACGTGGCCTCGGCGATATTCTGCTCTATGTCGGCGGCAACCTGGTTGTGGGTAAACATGACTTTGCAGACGTCGAAGTGAAGTTTAAAGAAATGGGCTTTAACCGCGTCTTTGCACCAAGCCACGACCTGGAAGATGTTTGTGCGCTTATCACCAATGACATTCACCAACACAATGGCCTCGAGCAGCGTTGCCTGGAAGAGGCTATCTGATGCAAACAGTTTCTGTCGATATCGGCTCGACATGGACCAAGGCAGCCCTCTTCGCACATGAAGGTGAAGAATTAACGCTGGTAAACCATGTCCTGACCCCAACCACCACACATCATCTGGCAGACGGTTTTTTTGCCAGCCTGAATCAGGTGCTAAATGTTGCCGATGCTCGCCCGTTACTGAAAAGCGGTGAAGTGCAGTTGAAATACTCCTCGTCAGCCAAAGGTGGACTCGCCGTTGCAGCAATGGGGCTGGTGCCTTCCATTACGCTGGAATCGGCCAAAGTAACCGCCCATTCGGCTGGCGCAAAAATCGCGCAATATTATTCGTACAAACTTAACCGCCATGACATTCAGGAGCTGGAATCATCACCACCAGACATCCTGTTGTTTACCGGCGGCACGGATGGCGGTGAAGAAAGCTACGGTCTGGCTAATGCGCGTGCGCTGGCCGAGTCAAAGCTTGATTGCGCCATTATCTACGCTGGTAACCGCGACATTCAGGACGATGTGCAAACTCTCCTGGGACATAAAGATCTGACTACGGTAGATAACATCCTGCCCGATCTCGACCACCCTAATCCGTTTGCTGCTCGTCAGGCCATTTGCGATGTGTTTTTGTCCCGTATCGTCAAAGGCAAAGGACTGGACGTTATTGTCGGTGAAACCGGCGAAGAGCCGATGCCCACGCCGTGGACGGTGTATGAACTGGTAAAAGCGATTAGCGACTACGACAGCGCATGGAAGGAATTCATGCTGATCGACATGGGCGGCGCCACCACGGATGTCTATTCAGCCAGCGCGAATACCCTCTCCCCTGACACCGTTCTGCACGGCGTCCCAGAACCCTTCGTCAAACGTACTGTTGAAGGCGATCTGGGGATGCGAGTTTCCGCCGTTGTCGTCGGAGAAAGCACGCAGGAAATGGTGAAAGTTATCTTTGCCCAACAGCCACAGCGCGAAGAGGCGTTTTACCGCTATCTGCGCCATCTGGTTGGGCAACCGGATTACCTGCCACTCAGCGAGGAAGAGAAATATTTCGACACCCTGCTGGCAGGTTTGTGCGTGGGCTATGCCACTGAGCGCCACGCGGGCACTAAAAAGCAGGTTTGCACCTGCGTAGGTAACGTGGATTTACAGATGGGTCGCGATCTCACCACCGTACGCAAAGTTGTCGGTTCAGGGGGATGGCTCTCGCGCGCCAGCCAGTTTGATATTCATAACTGGCTCAAATATCGGGAGTTGGACGACCAGGGTAAAAGAATTCTGTTACCGAATCAGTTTGAGTATTACCGCGATTCACATGGCCTGCTCCCTCTACTGGCAAACGTCGCCAGGCTGTACCCGCAAGCCGCTGCTCGCACCAGCATTCAGTGTTTAACCCTATAAAACTTAAGGCAGCTACGAATGGAACTTCGAAATAAAAAACTGACCCATGACGAATTTATGACCGAAAGGCTGCAGGTGTTACAAACCTGGGAAACCGGCAAAGACGTTGAGAACTTCGAAGATGGCGTGAAGTACCAACAAACAATTCCAGACCAGAAGCGCTTCTCCCTCGCGCTGTTGAAGGCCGATCAGGAAGGTAAAACCCTGAGCCAGCCGCGTGCAGGCGTTGCATTAATGGATGAGCACATTGCGCTGCTCAAAACATTGCAGCAAGAGTGCGACCTGCTGCCCAGCACCATCGATGCTTATACCCGTCTGAACCGTTATGAAGAAGCCGCCGTCGGGATCCAGAAATCTATCGAAGCGGGTACGTCCAAGCTGAATGGTTTACCGGTCGTCAACCACGGGGTTGCTGCCTGCCGCCGGATGACGGAATCCCTGGAGAAACCTATCCAGGTTCGCCACGGTACGCCAGATGCGCGCTTGCTGGCAGAAATTGCCATGGCCAGTGGTTTTACCAGCTACGAAGGTGGCGGTATCTCTTACAACATCCCTTACGCCAAGCGCGTCACCCTGGAAAAATCCATCCGTGACTGGCAGTACTGCGACCGTCTGATGGGACTGTACGAAGAAAACGGGATTCGCATTAACCGTGAACCCTTTGGTCCGCTGACCGGCACCCTGATTCCGCCATTCATGTCTCACTCCGTCGCGATCATCGAAGGTCTGCTGGCGCTGGAGCAAGGCGTGAAGTCCATTACGGTGGGCTACGGCCAGGTCGGTAGCCTGACGCAGGACATTGCTGCGATTCAAGCGCTGCGTGAACTGTCACACGAATACTTCCATAACTACGGCTTCGACGACTATGAGCTGAGCACCGTATTCCACCAGTGGATGGGCGGATTCCCGGAAGACGAAGCGAAAGCTTTCTCCGTCATCGCCTGGGGTGCGGCAGTGGCTGGCATGTCTGGCGCAACGAAAGTGATCACCAAGAGCCCGCATGAAGCATTTGGTATCCCGACTGCGGCAGCAAACGCCCAAGGCCTCAAAGCGTCACGTCAGATGCTGAACATGGTTAGCGACCAGAAATTCCCGCAGTGCGCAGCCGTGGAGCAAGAAGTAGAACTGATTAAGAGCGAAGTCCACGCAGTGCTGAAGAAAGTCTTCGAACTGGGTAATGGCGACATTGCACGCGGTACCGTGCTGGCCTTTGAAGCAGGCGTACTGGATGTGCCTTTCGCACCTGCAGCCTGTAATGCTGGCAAAATCCTGCCGGTTCGCGATAACTCAGGCGCAATCCGTATTCTTGAAGCCGGCTCCGTACCGTTGCCGAAAGATATTCTCGCCCTGCACCACGACTACGTCGCAGAGCGCGCCCACTTTGAAGGCCGCAAGCCTTCTTTCCAGATGGTCATTGATGACATCAACGCCGTATCCCACAGTAAATTAATAGGAAGACCATAATGAAAATTAAACAGGCCCTTTTCACAGCTGGCTACTCCTCATTTTATTTTGACGACCAGCAGGCCATTAAAGACGGCGCAGGTCACGATGGGTTCATCTATACCGGCACGCCGGTAACGCCTGGATTTACTTCTGTTCGCCAGGCGGGTGAATGCGTTTCGGTTCAGCTGATTCTGGAAAACGGCGCGGTAGCGGTCGGTGATTGTGCAGCTGTACAGTATTCCGGTGCGGGCGGTCGTGACCCGCTGTTCCTGGCAGAGAACTTCATTCCGTTCCTCAACGATCACATCAAACCGCTGCTGGAAGGCCGCGATGTCGATGCGTTCCTGCCAAACGCCCGTTTCTTCGACGAACTGAGCATTGACGGTCGTCTGCTGCATACCGCCGTTCGCTACGGCCTGTCTCAGGCGCTGCTGGATGCCGCTGCGCTGGCGACCGGTCGTCTGAAAGCAGAAGTCGTTTGTGACGAATGGCAGCTGCCATGCGTTCCGGAAGCGATTCCTTTATTCGGCCAGAGCGGCGATGACCGTTATATCGCCGTCGACAAAATGATCCTCAAAGGTGTGGACGTTCTGCCGCACGCGCTGATCAACAACGTCGAGCAGAAGCTGGGCTTTAAAGGTGAAAAACTGCGCGAGTATGTGCGCTGGTTATCCAACCGCATCTTAACCCTGCGCACCAACGAAGCGTATCAGCCTACGCTGCACATTGATGTGTACGGCACCATCGGTCTGATTTTCGATATGGATCCGGTTCGTTGCGCCGAATACATCGCCAGCCTGGAAGTTGAAGCACAGGGCCTGCCGCTGTACATCGAAGGTCCGGTTGATGCCGGTAACAAACCGGATCAGATCCGCATGCTGACTGAGATCACCAACGAGCTGGCTCGTCTGGGCTCCGGCGTGAAAATCGTGGCCGATGAATGGTGTAACACCTATCAGGATATCGTCGACTTCACCGATGCGGGCAGTTGCCACATGGTGCAAATCAAGACCCCGGATCTGGGTGGTGTTCACAACATCGTTGATGCAGTGCTGTATTGCAACAAACACGGAATGGAAGCCTATCAGGGCGGCACCTGTAACGAAACCGAGATCAGTGCACGTACCTGCGTACACGTCGCGCTGGCCGCGCGTCCAATGCGCATGCTGATCAAACCGGGTATGGGTTTCGATGAAGGTCTCAACATCGTGTTTAACGAAATGAACCGCACCATCGCGCTGTTGCAGACTAAGGATTAAGAGATGGCACGCACATTTAAGATCTTATCGCCTACGGCTATCCTGGGTTATGGCTTCCCGGAAGAAAGTTTTCGTAAAGCCATGGAAGAGTCACCGGATCTTATTGCTGTTGACGCGGGTTCCTCCGATCCTGGCCCCCACTACCTCGGGGCAGGTAAACCGTTTACCGACAGGGCCGGCGTAAAACGCGATCTGCGCTATATGATCGTAGCAGGCGTTAAGAACAACATCCCGGTGGTCATCGGCACAGCCGGTGGTTCAGGTGCTGCTCCGCATCTGGAGTGGTGTCGCCAGATTATCCATGAGATTGCGCAGGAAGAAAAACTGTCCTTCTCTATGGCGCTGATCCCGTCTGATGTTGACAAAGAGGTCGTTCATCAGGCGCTGGATAACGGCAAAATCACCGCCCTGGATTTTGTCCCTGAACTGACTCACGAGGCGATTGAAGAGAGCACCTACATCGTCGCACAGATGGGCGTTGAGCCTTTCCAGCGTGCGCTGGAAGCCGGTGCGCAGGTGGTACTGGGCGGACGAGCCTACGATCCGGCCTGCTTCGCCGCACTGCCGATTATGCAGGGCTTTGATGAAGGTCTGGCGCTTCACTGCGGTAAGATCCTTGAGTGTGCTGCTATTGCCGCCACCCCGGGCTCCGGCTCAGATTGTGCGATGGGGATCATTGACGACAACGGCTTTACGCTGAAAGCGTTCAATCCAAAGCGTAAGTTCACTGAAACTTCCGCCGCAGCGCACACTCTGTATGAGAAGTCCGATCCGTACTTCCTGCCGGGACCGGGCGGCGTGCTGAACCTGAAGGCGTGTACCTTCACGCAGGTAAACGACGGCGAAGTGTATGTCAGCGGCTCACGTCATGAAGAGACGCCGTATGCGCTGAAACTGGAAGGTGCACGTCAGGTTGGCTTCCGCTGCCTGACCATCGCCGGGACACGCGACCCGATTATGATTGCCGGAATTGACACCATTCTTGAAGAGGTACAGGCAAGCGTAGCACGTAACCTTTCACTGAATGATGACAGTATCCGCATGACGTTCCACCTGTACGGGAAGAACGGTGTGATGGGCAATCATGAGCCGATTAAAACCGCCGGTCACGAACTGGGGATTTTACTGGACGTGGTCGCACCAACGCAGGATATCGCCAACAGCGTCTGCTCGCTGGTGCGCTCTACCCTGCTGCACTACGGCTATGAAAATCGCATTGCGACTGCGGGCAACCTCGCTTTCCCGTTCTCGCCATCTGATATTCAGAGTGGTCCGGTGTATGAGTTCTCAATCTATCACCTGATTGAAGCAAGCGATGCACTGCGTTTTGATTTCCACATTGAACAGGTCACGCCAGAAGGAGTTCAGGCATGAAACACTCAATTTGTTCACTGGCGCAGGTCATCCGTTCCAAAAATGCCGGACCGTACGAACTGGTTTTAGATATTTTATTTAAAACCAAGGAAGACTATCAACGAGTAAAAGCGTCCGAGCAATTAACACCGCAACTGATTGCTGGATTATATAATGTCGAGCCTGACTTTATTCATAACATTGTCTGGTTTGACCCGGCAAATGCGGTAAAGATCGTCATGCCTCGCGATATTATTTCCGGCAACGTCGGTGACAATGATGTTTATGGCGCGCAGCAACATGCTCCATTATTAAGTATTGAGTTCGATTTGTAATAAAAAACAAAATAACAACCATTGGAGCACAGAATTCAGCAGTATCACAGTGCTTCGAAGTATTCATGCGGTTGGTCACAACAGGCGTGCGCCTGAGCTACTGTTCCAGCTCAGGTGCCCGCCACCCTACACAATTTTCATTACCAGCCTTTATCCGATGGAGTACACATGAAGAAAATTAGTTTAACGAAGATGATCATATTAGGCCTGATACTCGGCATGATTGCCGGGGTGGCCATAAATAATATGGCCGCGGCTGAAACAGCAAAATCTTATGCAGCGGATATTTCTATTTTCACCACTATATTCTTACGTATGGTGAAAATGATTATCGCGCCATTGGTTATCTCCACACTGGTTGTTGGTATTGCCAAAATGGGCGATGCCAAAACGCTGGGACGTATATTTTCTAAAACCTTTTTCCTGTTTATTTGCGCCTCTCTGGTGTCAATTGCGCTGGGTCTGGTTATCGTTAACATCTTCCAGCCAGGTGCGGGCATCAACTTTGTTCCGCATGACGTCGGTGCTGTCGCAGCCGTTAAGTCAGAGCCGTTCACGCTGAAAGTATTTATCTCGCACGCGGTACCGACCAGTATCGTTGACGCGATGGCACGTAACGAAATCCTGCAGATCGTGGTGTTCTCAATTTTCCTCGGTTGCAGCCTGGCCGCCATTGGCGAAAAAGCCGATCCTATCGTGAAGGTACTGGACTCGCTGGTACACGTGATGCTGAAGCTGACTGGCTACGTCATGCTGTTCGCACCGCTGACCGTTTTTGCTGCGATTTCCGGTCTGATTGCCGAACGTGGTCTGGGTGTGATGGTGAGCGCCGGGATCTTCATGGGTGAGTTCTACCTGACGCTGGGTATGCTGTGGGCCATCCTGATTGGTCTGTCAACGCTGCTGATTGGTCCTTGCATCAGCCGTCTGACCAAATCCATTCTCGAACCGGCTCTGCTGGCCTTTACCACCTCCAGTTCTGAAGCGGCCTTCCCAGGCACGCTGGATAAACTGGAGAAGTTTGGCGTCTCTTCCAAAATTGCCAGCTTCGTACTGCCTATCGGTTACTCGTTTAACCTGGTCGGCTCCATGGCCTACTGCTCCTTTGCCACCGTCTTTATTGCCCAGGCGTGCAATATCGAACTGAGCATGGGTGAGCAAATCACCATGCTGTTGATCCTGATGCTGACCTCTAAAGGGATGGCGGGTGTACCGCGTGCGTCAATGGTAGTTATCGCCGCTACGCTGAACCAATTCAACATTCCGGAAGCCGGCCTGATCCTGCTGATGGGCGTCGATCCGTTCCTCGATATGGGTCGTTCTGCCACTAACGTAATGAGTAATGCCATGGGTGCTGCCATCGTGGGTCGTTGGGAAGGTGAACACTTCGGCCAGGGTTGTCGCGGAACTGCACCAGTGAAAACCCCGGAACAGGATCGTCCGGTTACTGAAACGGAAGTTGCTTTGTCTTAATCATTTGATAACTGCGATCTGTAGACCGGGTAAGGCGTTTACGCCGCTATCCGACAAGAGAGCCACACCTGATGGCGACGCGAAGCGTCTTACCAGGTCGATAAGGTTTTTCCGGTCTACGGATCTTTTTTCACAACACCACCAGGAAAACACAATGAATAAAACACTTCTCGGCGTAAGTCTCTTTTCTTTCAGCGTCTTGTTTAGCGCAACCACGTTCGCGCAAACCACGCCGGATTACGCCAAACTGATCGAACAGGCACACCAGAAATTTAAAAGTAACAATGACGGAAAAGTCGCCGACTATATCCCTGCTCTGGCGACCTATAGCCCGAAAAATTTTGCCATCACCATTGCCACCGTTGACGGCAAAATCTACCAGGTTGGCGATGTCAACAAACCCTTCCCGATGGAATCCCTGAGCAAAGTCTTCACCATGGCATTGGCTATGGAGCAGCATGGCCCACAGGTGGTTCTGGATAAACTCGGCGCCAATGCCACCGGCATGCCATTCAACTCAGGCTTAGCCGTTGAACTGACCAAAGGCGCACCGGAAAACCCGCTGGTTAATGCCGGCGCAATGAGCACCGTTAGCCTGATTGAAGCCAAAGACAAAACCGATCGCTGGAACAAAATCCTCGATAACCTGAACGTCTGGGCAGATGCCAAACTGACCGTGAACGAACCGGTGTTCAAATCTGAAATGGATACCAACCAGCACAACCAGGCGCTGGCGAAGCTGATGGAATCCTACAACAGCTTCTATGGCGACACCGACGAAGCCGTTGAAATTTATACCCGTCAATGCTCAGTCGATATCACCGTTGAGCAACTGGCCAAAATGGGTGCTGTCCTCGCCAACAAAGGAAAGTCTCCGTTTAACGGCAAGCAGCTGTTGAACGAAAAATATGTGCCGCAAGTATTGGCTGAAATGGCGATTGCCGGGTTGTACGACGGCAGTGGCAAGTGGCTGTATACCGTCGGCCTGCCGGCGAAAAGCGGCGTTGGCGGCGGAATGGTTGCTGTTGTCCCGGGTGAATATGCGATAGCTGTTTATTCTCCGCCGCTGGATGAAGCCGGTAACAGCGTTCGTGCCCAGAAAACTATCGAATATGTCGCCGAAGCGACAAAAGCCAACGTCTTTTTAGCGAAATAAGCCCGTGCCGGATAGCGCTAACGCGTATCCGGCCTCCTCGCTAAAACTTCTCCGGCCAGCAAAGTTTGCTTTTTTGTTGGCCGGAACCGACGTTACCTAAAAACCTAAAGGTGAGAAGTAAAAATGTCTAAACCATTTGTCTGGCAGGAACTCTTTGTTCAGAGTAAAGATAATACAGAATATGAATTACTCACTAACCAATACGTTACGGTAACTGAGTTAGACGGAGAGGAAGTGATCAAGGTGGCGCCTGAGGCGTTAACCTTGTTGGCACAGCAGGCATTTTATGAAGCGTCCTTTTTCCTGCGCGCCGGACATTTGAAGCAGGTAGCCAGCATTTTGCACGACCCGCAGGCCAGCAGTAACGATAAATATGTCGCACTCCAACTGCTGCGCAATGCGGAAGTTTCCGCCAAAGGCGTACTGCCCAACTGCCAGGATACCGGCACCGCAACGATTGTTGCCAGCAAAGGACAGCAGGTCTGGACCGGCGGCGATGACGCGGAAGCATTAAGCAAAGGCGTGTATACCACCTTCACGGAAAATAACCTGCGCTATTCGCAAAATGCCCCGTTGGATATGTACACCGAGGTCAACACCCAAACGAACCTGCCTGCGCAAATCGACATCAGTGCAACTCCGGGTAACGAATACCGCTTCCTGTTCGTCAATAAAGGCGGCGGCTCGGCCAACAAAGCGGCGCTGTATCAAGAAACCAAGTCCATTCTGCAGCCAGAAAAACTCACCGCCTTCCTGATCGAGAAAATGAAATCACTGGGCACCGCTGCCTGTCCGCCGTATCACATTGCGTTCGTCGTGGGCGGGCTCTCTGCCGATCAATCGCTGAAAGTGGCGAAGCTGGCTTCAACAAAATATTACGATAACCTGCCAACCAGCGGCAACGAACTGGGTCAGGCGTTCCGCGATACCGCACTGGAGACGGCGTTGCTCAATGCCAGCCGCGAGTTTGGTATTGGCGCACAGTTTGGCGGTAAATACTTCGCGCACGACATTCGCGTCATTCGCCTGCCACGCCACGGTGGCTCCTGCCCTATCGCCATGGCCCTCTCCTGCTCTGCAGACCGCAATATTAAAGCCAAAATTAATAAGCACGGTATTTGGCTGGAGAAACTTGAACATAATCCGGGAAAATTTATTCCCGATTCTCAGCGCGTAGAAAACAGCGGTCAGACCGTACAACTGAATCTGGATCGTCCGCTGCGCGAGATCATGCAGGATCTGTCCGCACTGCCGATTGGCACCCGACTGTCACTCAGCGGCCCAATTGTCGTTGCCCGCGATATCGCCCATGCCAAGATCAAAGAACGTCTGGATAACGGCGAACCGATGCCGGAATACATGAAAAATCACATTGTGTATTACGCCGGTCCCGCCAAAACGCCTAACAATCTGGCCTGCGGTTCAATGGGCCCCACTACCGGCGGGCGCATGGACGGTTATGTCGATGCTTTCCAGGCAGCAGGCGGCAGTTTGATCATGTTGTCAAAAGGCAATCGCAGCAAGCAGGTGACCGATGCTTGTCAGAAGCATGGTGGATTTAACCTTGGCAGCATCGGCGGCGCAGCGGCCCTGCTGGCCCAGCAGTATGTGAAGAGCCTGCATTGTCTTGAATATCCTGAACTGGGTATGGAAGCGGTGTGGATGATGGAAGTGAAAAATATGCCCGCCTTTGTATTAGTGGATGACAAAGGCAACAACTTCTTTAGTCAGTTTGAGCAGCAGCATCGCTGCACAACCTGCCCTGCAGGACATTAAGGAGCAACAATGGAAGTGCGAGCCAATGACGACAGGCACCGCCAGCGTCAGCAGAAACTGAAAGATCAGGTTGATACCCGCGTGGCGGCGGCAACGGAAAAGAAAGGGATTTTGATTGTCTTCACCGGCAACGGTAAAGGAAAATCCACTGCCGCCTTTGGTACCGCGACGCGCGCGGTCGGCCATGGAAAAACCGTTGGCGTCGCGCAGTTTATTAAAGGCCAGTGGGATAATGGCGAATACAACACGTTACAACCGCTCGGCGTTGAATTCCATATTATGGGCACCGGCTTCACCTGGGAAACCCAGAACAAGGAAGCGGACATTGCGGCAGCAACGGTGGTCTGGCAGGAAAGTAAGCGCATGCTCGCCGATGCGCACTACGATCTGGTCGTACTGGATGAACTGACGTATATGTTGGCGTATCACTATCTGGATACTCAGGAAGTGATCGCTGCCATCGAGAATCGTCCAGCCGAACAGAGCGTAATTGTCACGGGCCGCGGATGCCACACGCTTTTACTGGAACTTGCCGATACGGTCAGTGAGATGCGTCCGGTCAAGCACGCGTTTGATAGCGGTATTCAGGCACAAGTTGGGATTGACTGGTAGGAAAAACACGCTGGCCTACAACATTGTAGGCCGGCGTTGTCATCACGTCACTGACACCACAGATTTACCGAGTAACCAGTTACGGAATGTCTGTAAATGCGGAGATTCCGCCTTCTCTTCACGCCACGTCATAATGAACCGGTTACCGGTACGCATCGGGACATCGCAGGGAATCACCATATCACCGCAGTCCAGATCGTGCTGAATAGCAAATCGGGGTAACAACGCGACGCCCAAATTCGAGCGTACTGCCGCGATCAGCATCGAGAGCAAATCAAAGCGCGGACCTTTATTGACTAACGGACTGCTGACATCAGACAACGCAAACCATTCCTGCCAGCCTTTGATACGCGTACTTTGGTGCAACAGAGGAAACTCATTCAGCAGATCGGTTACCGCCAGCTTGCGATCGGCTTCGTTCAGCAGGCATCTGCTGCATACGGGTAAAATTTCCTCTTCGAAAAGGTACTCCACCCCAGACCATGGCGAGTAAAAATCTTCCCGCATGATTGCCGCGTCGTATTCACGATTGAGAAAATCGCCGATATTCGCCAAAGAGTGAATATTAACGATAATATCAGGGTTAAGTTTATTGAACTCACGTAAGTTAGGAATCAGCCAGTGCGTACTAAACGTAGGATTAACCGCCAACTCAATAACCTGCACGGTCGGTTGCCAGGTCATTATGGTGGTGGTGTCACGTTCCAGTTTGTTAAGCGTTTCCTTGACGATAGTTAAATAATGCTTCCCTGCCGCATTTAAGAAAATTCGCTTTTTGGCATGATTAAATAGCGCTGTATTTAGAAAGTCCTCCAGCGCATTCACCTGGCGAAAAACAGCACTTTGTGTCAACGCAAGCTCTTCTGCTGCCCGGGTATAACTTTCGTGACGCGCAACCACTTCAAAAGTTACCAGCAACTCCGTCTTCGGTATTTTTCCTCTCATAACCTCTTCCATATGCAGCGTACAAAATAAGTTTAATTTATAAAATAAATTTCATTACACCCAGACAAGCATCGAAAGTTATATTTTATTTTGTCCATTGATGTCATTGATCCAATCCATGATTTACTCACACTGAGGCGGATAAATATTAACCAATAATACGCAAGCCGGGCAGTAAACACAATTTAAATAAGGTTAAATATGGGCAAATAGTGCTTATAAGTTCTTAATAATTTTTCAAATGATCTTGTTTATTGCAGAAAAAACTATGCGAGTTTAATCAATATTATTGCTGCGATATTTTAGGATAATTTAGTGTTATAACCACCCGGCAAACGACTGCTTTTAATCATTCCTTGATGTAGTTTCTGCCATTCTAATGTTAGACGTGATAAAGGACACAATGTGAAAACTTTCGGAAAGGTCTGGCTCGTTGGCGCCGGTCCCGGTGATATATCGTTACTCACCCTCAAAGCAATGATGTGCATTAAGCAAGCCGATGTCATTATTTACGACAGGCTGGTCAATCCTAAAATTTTGGAATGGGCGGTACCTGATTGCAAGCTCATCAATGTCGGCAAAAATCCGGGCTTTCATTGTGTGCCACAGGATGAAATCAACGCGCTGCTGGTCCAGTATGCTGAAACCCATCACCATATCGTGCGCTTAAAAGGCGGCGATCCTTACGTGTTTGGCCGGGGGGCTGAAGAAGTTGAGGATCTCGTGGAAATCGGCATACCTTTTGAAGTCGTACCCGGCATCAGTTCCACTATTGGCGGCCTGACCTGCGCCGGTATTCCAGTCACGCATCGCGATTATGCTTCAGGATTTCACGTGGTCACCGGTCATACGCGTGAAGGAAATCAGCAGCAGGACTGGCGTCAGCTGGCCAAACTCAACGGTACGCTGGTTATCGTGATGGGGATCGCCAATCTGGCGTTTATTTGTGAAGAGTTGCTCATGGGGGGAAAATCTGCCGACACCCCCGCCGCTATTATCATGTCCGCTACGCGGGAGAATCAGCGCCGACTGACTTGTACATTGGGGTCATTACTGAACAAAGCGCAGGAAGCGAACATCGTGCCACCCGCGCTGATCGTTATCGGTGAGGTTGTAACCCTAAGCGACAGACTGTCTTTTATTCCTGAAGCCCTCACGCTACCGGAAAGCCTCTACTGCGAAAGTCTCGCGTGACGAAAAGACTGGGGTGACGTTTGATGCGCCGCCCGGAAAACACGGCAAAAGTAACTAGTTTGCGCGTACTGAAGTTTCCGGGCAATGCTGTCTATTGAATGCACAGGATCATGCAATAATTCGCCCGCTTTTTGCATTTTCTTCTGATTCACCCATGTTTTAAAATTCACTCCCTGACGTTTCTTAAAGAAGCGGCTAAAATAGTTAGCACTCAAACATACATGCGCTGCCACGGATTCAAGAGATAGCTCACTATATAAATTCTCATCAATATAACGTAGCGCTTCCATGAGTTTCTTTTCATGCCGGGAAAGCTCAGTAAAATAAATCTGCGGGGCGCTTACTTTAGGGTTATTAACCATTTCATCTACCGTATTCTTTCGTTCATAATTATTAACAATAAAGTTCAGTAAGTTTGCCGACGCGGTCAATATATTATTATCCACAACAATCACGCGATCCCATGCAGCCTTTATTTCAGGGTCGTTCATCCATTGTGATTGCTCATCTATAACTATCGTTTTATATTCCTGATATTTGGCTCGTACTTGGCCACAGATAATAAAACCGCAAAGATTCCCTTCATTAATGAGTGGCATTGAGAAGAGGCTTAATCCTGCATAACAGCAGAGTATTCTTGGTTTTAGCTGTTTTAACCCTTCAAAAGCGCAATACTTATCACACTTTTGACAACTCGCTCGGTACTGTTCATTGGTACGCATGAGTGTACAGAATGCGTTAAAATTATGGCAATCCGATATCACCTTGCCTGTAACATCAATCACTACCGTCGCTAATCCTGTCGCTCTGGCAAAAACATCGGCGATGGAGAAAAAACACTGTAAGTCGTCATCCTTAATTTTCAGCGGCACGCCATCCTCCGGCAATGTTGATATTAAAGCCGGTAATATGCAGAATTTAGTCTAAAGAAAGAATGATGCTGACCGCAAAAAATAATCTCATTTGTGAAGATGATTGTGATCAAATTTCAAGATAGTGGATTGCAGAAAATAAAAAAGGCCATCATCAGATGGCCAACCATGTCGAAACGGGAACAGCCCTTGACCATATTGATAGTCAGGGCTGTTTTTTTACTTATTACTTAATCACGGTCTTCAGCGCTTCGCCGATATCGGCCAGGCTGCGTACGGTTTTCACACCAGCGGCTTCCAGTGCAGCGAACTTCTCATCCGCCGTCCCTTTACCACCAGAGATAATCGCGCCCGCATGGCCCATACGTTTGCCTTTCGGCGCGGTCACGCCAGCGATGTAGCCGACAACCGGTTTGGTCACATGATCTTTAATGTAGGCTGCGGCTTCCTCTTCCGCGCTGCCGCCGATCTCACCGATCATGACAATCGCTTCGGTTTGCGGATCTTCCTGGAACAGCTTCAGAATGTCGATAAAGTTAGAACCAGGGATTGGATCCCCACCGATGCCCACACAGGTGGACTGGCCGAAACCGTAGTCAGTGGTCTGCTTAACCGCTTCATAGGTCAGCGTACCGGAACGGGAAACGATGCCCACTTTGCCCGGTTTGTGAATGTGACCCGGCATGATACCGATTTTGCATTCGCCCGGGGTGATAACGCCTGGGCAGTTCGGGCCAATCATACGCACGCCTGCTTCATCCAGCGCTACTTTCACGGTCAGCATATCCAGCGTCGGAATACCTTCGGTGATGGTGATGATCAGTTTGATGCCCGCGTTGACAGCTTCCAGAATGGAGTCTTTGCAGAACGGTGCCGGTACGTAGATAACTGACGCAGTCGCGCCGGTCGCTTCTACCGCTTCACGTACGGTGTTGAACACCGGCAGACCCAGATGGGTGGTGCCGCCTTTGCCCGGCGTAACGCCGCCGACCATTTGTGTACCGTAAGCAATCGCTTGTTCTGAGTGGAATGTCCCCTGGCTGCCGGTGAAGCCCTGGCAGATTACCTTGGTATCTTTATTAATTAAAACGGACATTATTTCCCCTCCACTGCGGCAACAACCTGCTGAGCTGCATCCGTCAGACTTTTCGCTGCAATAATATTCAGGCCGCTGTCAGCCAATTTTTTCGCGCCGAGTTCGGCATTGTTGCCTTCCAGACGGACAACAACAGGTACGTTAACGCCCACTTCCGCTACCGCGCCGATGATACCGTCAGCGATCAGGTCGCAACGTACGATACCGCCGAAGATGTTAACCAGAACGGCTTTAACATTGTCGTCAGAAAGGATGATTTTGAACGCTTCGGTCACGCGCTCTTTGGTCGCGCCGCCGCCAACGTCGAGGAAGTTAGCCGGTTCGCCGCCGTGCAGCTTAACGATGTCCATGGTGCCCATCGCCAGGCCCGCGCCGTTAACCATGCAACCGATGTTGCCATCCAGCGCAACGTAGTTCAGCTCCCACTGTGCTGCCTGCGCTTCACGCGGATCTTCCTGAGACTGGTCGCGCATTTCGCGCAGGTCAGCCTGGCGGAACAGTGCGTTGCCGTCAGCACCCAGTTTGCCGTCGAGGCAAATCAGGTCGCCTTGCTTGGTGACAACCAACGGGTTGATTTCGATCAGCGCCAGGTCACGCTCAAGGAAGATGGTCGCCAGACCCATAAAGATTTTGGTGAACTGCTGAACCTGTTTACCTTCCAGACCCAGTTTGAATGCCAGCTCACGTCCCTGATACGGCATTGGGCCCGCCAGCGGATCCAGTGCGACTTTGTGGATCAGGTGCGGGGTTTCTTCCGCGACTTTTTCGATTTCCACGCCGCCTTCGGTAGAGGCCATAAAGACCACGCGACGGGAGCTACGGTCAACCACTGCGCCGAGGTAAAGTTCTTTACCAATATCGGTCGCAGCTTCAACCAGAATCTGATTTACCGGTTGGCCATTGGCGTCCGTCTGGTAAGTGACCAGACGTTTACCCAGCCAGTGTTCAGCAAAAGCGCGAATGTCTTCTTTGCTGTTAACGACCTTCACACCGCCCGCTTTACCGCGGCCACCAGCGTGAACCTGACATTTTACTACCCATGGACCTGCGCCGATTTTAGAGGCAGCTTCTTCGGCTTCACGCGGAGTAGTACAGGCATAACCCACCGGTGCCGGTAAGCCATAGCGGGCAAAAAGTTGTTTTGCCTGATATTCATGTAAGTTCATGTGTTCTGTCCATCCTTCAGGTAATCGTTATCTTATAACCCGTAGGCCTGATAAGGCCGCAGACCTACGGGGCAGGTGATACTCTTTATAGTTACACGTCTAACAGCAGACGCGTTGGATCTTCCAGCAACTCTTTAATGGTCACCAGGAAGCCCACTGACTCACGACCATCGATCAGACGGTGGTCATAAGACAGCGCCAGATACATCATCGGCAGGATTTCAACCTTGCCGTCTACCGCCATCGGCCTGTCTTTGATGGCATGCATACCCAGGATGGCGCTCTGCGGCGGGTTGATGATCGGCGTAGACATCAAGGAACCGAACACACCACCGTTAGTGATAGTGAAGTTCCCGCCCGTCAGATCCTCGACCGTCAACTTGCCGTCGCGACCTTTCACTGCCAGTTCTTTGATATTTTTCTCGATGTCAGCCATACCCAGCAGGTCAACATTGCGCAGAACCGGAGTCACCAGGCCGCGCGGCGTAGAGACCGCCATGCTGACATCAAAGTAGTTGTGATACACCACGTCATCGCCATCGATAGAGGCGTTGACTTCAGGGAAGCGTTTCAGCGCTTCAACCACGGCTTTCACGTAGAACGACATAAAGCCCAGACGGATACCGTGACGTTTTTCAAACGCATCACCGTACTGCTTACGCAGATCCATGATTGGCTTCATGTTGACTTCGTTGAAGGTCGTCAGCATCGCGGTGGAGTTTTTCGCTTCCAGCAGACGCTCGGCCACGCGTTTACGCAGACGGGTCATCGGAACACGTTTCTCACCACGCGCACCCAGTGCAGGTTGAGCGGCAGGTGCGGCTGCCGGTGCTTTGGCTTCCGCTTTCGCTGCCGGAGCTTTAGCCAGATGTTTTTCAACATCTTCACGAGTGATGCGGCCGCCGACACCGGTACCATTAATGGCGCTGGCTTCGAGGTTATGCTCACCCAGCAGGCGACGAATCGCCGGGCTCAGGGCATCGTTATTCTGCTCGGAGAGCGAGGCCTGCTGGCGCTGCGCCGGAGTAGAATCTTTTTCTTCAGACTTGGCGCTGGTCTCTTTCCCGGCGCTGTTACCTTCACGCAGGCGACCGAGGATCTGGCGAGACGTGACGGTTGTCCCTTCATCTTCCAGAACCGCATCAAGAATACCGTCCGCTGATGCCGGTACTTCCAGTACCACTTTGTCAGTTTCGATTTCTACCAGCACTTCATCGCGCTTAACGCTATCGCCCGGTTTTTTATGCCAGGTCGCTACGGTTGCGTCAGCCACAGATTCAGGCAGGTCGGGAACAAGAATATCTACGCTACTCATTATTTATCCTTTATTTAATCGACGTTCAGCGCGTCATTTACCAGATCTTGTTGCTGCTTCTGGTGAACGGACATATACCCTACTGCCGGTGAGGCAGAGGCCGGGCGACCTGCGTAACGCAGAGCAGACCCAAATGGAATCACTTCACGGAAATGATGCTGGCTGCAGTACCATGCGCCCTGGTTGAGCGGCTCTTCCTGGCACCAGACAAAATCATGTACGTGAGCGTACTGTTTCAACACGTCCTGCATCGCTTTATGCGGGAACGGATAAAGCTGTTCGATGCGCACAATGGCAACATCTTTCTGACCATTCTTGCGGCGTTGCTCCAGCAGGTCGTAATAAACCTTACCAGAACACATTACAACGCGCTTCACGCCTTTCGGATCCAGTTCATCAATCTCGCCAATGGCTGGCAGGAACGCACCGTTAGCCAGTTCGTCCAGCGTGGACACTGCCAGCGGATGACGCAGCAATGACTTCGGTGACATCACCACCAGTGGACGGCGCATACCGCGCAGCGCCTGACGACGCAGCATGTGGTACACCTGAGCCGGGGTAGACGGGACGCAAACCTGCATGTTCTGCTCGGCGCAGAGTTGCAGATAACGTTCCAGACGCGCGGAGGAGTGCTCCGGCCCCTGACCTTCATAGCCGTGCGGCAGCAGCATCACCAGACCACACATGCGGCCCCATTTCTGCTCGCCAGAGGAGATGAACTGGTCGATAACCACCTGTGCGCCGTTGGCGAAGTCGCCAAACTGTGCTTCCCAGATGGTCAGCGTGCGCGGCTCAGCCGTGGCGTAGCCGTATTCAAATGCCAGCACCGCTTCTTCAGACAGAACGGAGTCCCATACGCGGAACGTGCCCTGACCGTTATGCACGTGCTGCAATGGGGTGTAGGTTGAACCGTTCGCCTGGTTGTGGATCACCGCATGGCGGTGGAAGAAGGTCCCGCGACCAGAGTCTTCACCCGACAGACGAACCGGAATGCCTTCGTCTACCAGCGTGGCGTAGGCCAGATTCTCAGCGCCACCCCAGTCGAACAGCTTCTCGCCGGCAGCCATTGACTGACGGTCACCGTAAATCTTGGCGACGCGCGACTGCATTTCAACCGCTTCAGGTACGGTACTGATGCGTTTTGCCAGTTCCTGCAAACGCTTCATTTCAACCTTGCTCGGGTAGTTCTCATCCCAATCGTGGTTGAGGTACGGTGACCAGGTGAAGGAGTGCATGTTCATTGGACGCCACTCTTTCACCACGCATTCACCCGCATCTAACGCATCACGATACAGGTTGACCATTTCGGTCGCGTCTTCCAGCGTAACAACTTTATCGGTTTCCAGTTTGTCAGCGTAGATTTTGCGCGGCGTCGGGTGTTTTTTGATTTTCTGATACATCAGCGGCTGGGTTGCGCTCGGCTCGTCGGCTTCGTTATGGCCGTGACGGCGGTAGCACACCAGATCAATGAACACATCGCGTTTAAAGGTATTACGGAAATCCAGCGCCAGACGCGTCACGAAAGCGACCGCTTCCGGGTCATCCGCATTGACGTGGAAAATCGGCGCCATCACCATCTTACCAATGTCGGTGCAATACGGCGTGGAACGCGCATCCAGTGGGTTAGAGGTGGTGAATCCGACCTGGTTGTTGATAACGATACGAACGGTGCCGCCGACTTCGTAGCCGCGCGCTTTCGACATGTTCAGGGTTTCCTGAACCACGCCCTGCCCGGTTACCGCTGCGTCACCGTGAATGGTGATCGGCAGAACTTTATTGCTGCTCGGCTCATCCAGTCTGTCCAGACGCGCACGAACGGAACCGATAACCACCGGGCTGACGATTTCCAGGTGCGACGGGTTAAACGCCAGCGCCAGGTGAACCAGACCGCCTTCGGTTTCGATATCCGATGAGAAGCCCATGTGGTACTTCACGTCACCGGTACCGAGGTGTTCTTTATGTTTGCCCGCAAATTCGTCGAACAGTTCTTGTGGACGTTTACCCAGCACGTTCACCAGCACGTTCAAACGACCACGGTGCGCCATGCCCAGAACCACTTCACGCGTGCCGCTGTTGCCGGCATGGCGAATCATCTCTTTGAGCATCGGAATTAACGCATCGCCGCCTTCCAGCGAGAAGCGTTTAGCACCCGGGAACTTGGCCCCCAGGTAGCGCTCCAGACCTTCAGCTGCGGTCAGTTCACTGAGGAAACGTTTTTTCTCTTCGCCACTGAACGCCGCGCGACCGGATTCGATACGCTGTTGAAGCCAGCGTTTCTCTTCGGTGCTGGTGATGTGCATGTACTCGGCGCCAATCGGGCCGCAGTAAGTTTGCTTCAGTGCTTCCAGTAACTCGCCCAGCTTCATCGTATCTTTGCCACCGGCAAAAGAACCGACGTTAAAGCTTTCCTGAAGATCGGCTTCGGTCAGATCGTGGAAAGACGGATCCAGATCGGCCACGTTTTCTTGCTGCCACAGTCCCAGCGGATCGAGATTCGCATGCTGATGGCCGCGGAAACGGTATGCGTTGATGAGCTGCAGGACTTTAACCTGCTTCACATTGGCATCAGGGTCGGAAATAGAAGAAGAGTAACGTGGGGTAGCCAACGCCTGACGACGGAAATAATCACGCGTTTTTGAATGGAGTTGATCCGGTTTGACTCCGGTACCAGGTAACTGCTGGAACGTCGAACGCCAGTTAGCATCTACCGAGTCAGGGTCGGTTAAGAAGTCTTCATAGAGCTGTTCTATCCAACTCTGGTTCGAACCAGAGAGGTAAGAAGAGTCCAACCAGGCTTTCAAAGCGCTGTTCTGCATCGTGATCCCTTAAGCATCTTTTCTGCTTATTTAATACTCTAAATAGTTCACGTTTCAGGAAGGCGGCAAGCTTGCGAATCCCTGGGAGCTTACAGCCAGTAAGTGACCGGGGTGAGCAAGTGCAGCCAACGGACATGCAACCTGAACTATGACGAGTATTTCGCCGTGGATACTACCACGCATACGCGTATGCGTGCCGGGGTTCACTTGCGAGCTCTTTTTGTTTGGCTCGCGAAGGAACCTTTAAAAACTGTCAGAGATAAGAGGCAGTTTTTAGAGGTTTCCTGCATTAACGATTTGCCTGATGGCGCTTCACTTATCAGGCCTACGGGATTGTACCTGTAGGCCTGATAAGACGTTTACGTCGCCATCCGGCAACAACGACTTATGCACTACGCTTCAGCAGCATCGACTTAATATGGCCGATAGCGCGCGTCGGGTTCAGCCCCTTAGGACATACACTGACGCAGTTCATGATGCTATGGCAGCGGAATACGCTGAAAGCGTCACTTAAACCTTCCAGGCGACTGTCGGTCTCGGTATCGCGACTGTCAATCAGGAAGCGATACGCAGCCAGCAGACCTGCAGGGCCAACAAACTTGTCCGGATTCCACCAGAATGACGGGCAGGACGTTGAGCAGCATGCACATAAAATACATTCATACAGCCCATCGAGCTTCTCACGCTGCTCAGGCATTTGTAAATGCTCACGAGCCGGTGGATTTTTCCCATTATTCAACAAGTAAGGTTTAATCTTCTCATACTGTGCGTAGAATTGCCCCATGTCTACCACCAAATCGCGCACCACCGGTAAACCCGGCAACGGGCGGATGACAATTTTTTTGCCCGGCTGATTCAGCGCAGAAATAGGTGTGATACAGGCCAGACCATTTTTGCCGTTCATGTTCAGGCCGTCGGAGCCACAAACGCCTTCACGGCAAGAGCGACGGAACGACAGTGACGGGTCTTTTTCCTTCAGCTGCATCAACGCATCCAGCAGCATCATGTCGCGACCTTCTTCCGCTTCCAGGGTGTAATCCTGCATATGCGGAGCATCGTCTACGTCCGGGTTATAACGATAAACTGAAAACTCGAGTTTCATTGTCCTGTCTCCGCATTAATAAGTACGAATTTTCGGCGGGAATGCCGGGCGCAGTTTCGGTTCCATGTTGACCTGACGTCGTGTCATGGATTCCGATTCTGGCAGGTACAGGGAATGGCACAGCCAGTTTTCATCGTCACGTTCCGGGAAGTCGAAGCGGCTATGCGCGCCACGGCTTTCGGTACGGAAGTTTGCAGACACCGCCGTGGCGTAAGCAGTTTCCATCAGGTTATCCAACTCCAGACACTCAACGCGCTGGGTGTTGAACTCGCTGGAGGTATCATCCAGACGGGCATTTTTCAGGCGCTCGCGAATCACCTTCAGCTCTTCAAGACCCTTCGCCATCGCGTCACCTTCACGGAATACCGAGAAGTTATGCTGCATACATTCCTGCAGCGCTTTACGGATGACCACAGGATCTTCGCCGTCACGGTTGCCGTTCCAGCGGTTCAGTCGTTCCAGAGAAGCATCAATCTCGTCTTCTGTTGCATCGCGAAGGTCACCCTGCTCGGCGATAGATTCCTGCAGATGCAGACCCACCGCACGACCGAACACCACCAGATCCAGCAGCGAGTTGCCGCCCAGACGGTTGGCGCCGTGAACCGATACGCAGGCGATTTCGCCCACCGCAAACAGCCCAGGAATCACCACGTCTTCGCCCTGCTCGTTCACGGTCAGCGCCTGGCCGGTCACTTTGGTCGGCACGCCGCCCATCATGTAGTGGCAGGTTGGGATAACCGGGATAGGTTCTTTCACCGGGTCAACGTGAGCAAAGGTACGGGAGAGTTCAAGGATGCCCGGCAGACGGGACTCAAGAACCTCTTTACCCAGATGGTCGAGTTTCAGCTTGGCGTGTGGGCCCCATGGACCGTCACAGCCACGACCTTCACGGATTTCGATCATGATAGAACGCGCCACCACGTCACGACCCGCCAGGTCTTTCGCATTCGGGGCATAACGCTCCATAAAGCGCTCACCGTGTTTGTTCAGCAGGTAACCGCCTTCACCACGGCAACCTTCAGTGACCAGAACCCCTGCCCCGGCGATACCGGTTGGGTGGAACTGCCACATTTCCATATCCTGCACCGGTACACCGGCACGGATTGCCATGCCAACGCCGTCACCGGTATTGATATGCGCGTTGGTGGTGGACTGGTAAATACGGCCTGCGCCGCCGGTTGCCAGCACGGTGGCGCGGGCTTTGAAGTAAACCACTTCACCGGTTTCGATACACAGGGCGGTACAGCCGACCACTGCGCCATCGGCGTTTTTCACCAGATCCAGCGCGTACCACTCAGAGAAAATGGTGGTATGGTTTTTCAGGTTCTGCTGATACAGCGTGTGCAACAGCGCATGACCGGTACGGTCAGCTGCTGCTGCAGTACGTGCCGCCTGCTCGCCGCCGAAGTTTTTCGACTGGCCACCAAACGGACGTTGATAGATAGTGCCATCGTCAAGACGCGAGAACGGCAGGCCCATATGGTCCAGTTCCAGAATCGCTTCCGGGCCGGTCTTACACATATATTCAATCGCGTCCTGATCACCAATGTAATCCGACCCTTTAACGGTGTCGTACATGTGCCATTCCCAGTTATCTTCATGGGTATTACCGAGCGCAACGGTGATGCCACCCTGCGCGGAAACGGTATGGGAACGGGTTGGGAACACTTTGGAGAGCAGCGCACAGGTCTGGCCGCTCTGGGAAATTTGCAGCGCCGCGCGCATACCTGCGCCACCGGCACCAATCACAACAGCATCAAATTCTCTGACTGGCAGTTTCATTACACACCCCACACCACAACGAATCCATAAATGACGTAAACCACCAGTGCAACGACAATCGCCAGTTGCAGAATCAGGCGCACAGCCAGTGGTTTAACGTAGTCGGTCAACACCTGCCACATGCCAATCCAGGCATGAATCAAGATAGAAAACAGTGCCAGCAGGGTGAAGACTTTGGTGAATGCCGATGAGAAGAAACCGGTCCAGATTTCCCAGGTCAGCGTGCCACTGGTGGCGAAGAAGCCGACCATATAGATGATGTATAACGTCAGAACGATAGCGGTAGCACGGACCAGAATGAAGTCATGTACGCCGTTGCGTCCTAATGCGGAGGCGTTGCTTACCATACGAGGACTCCTGCGAGAAGTGAAAGCACGACAATGATAACAAAAGAAATTTTGGCAGAACGCGTCCCTGCTTCGAGGGTTTCTTCGATGTAGCCAAAATCCATCAACAGATGGCGAATGCCCATGACGGCGTGGTAGGCCAGCGCTATCAGAATTCCCCACAGAATTAACTCCACAAAGAAGTTATTCATAATGGAAGACGCCGCGAGGAAACCTTCAGGGGAGGAAAGGCTGGTACCCAATAACCACAACAGTATCCCGACCGCCACGAAGGTGATCACTCCAGATACGCGATGGAGAATGGACGCTATCGCCGTGATTGGGAACCGAATCGTTTGCAGATCCAGATTGACAGGTCTTTGTTTTTTCACATTTCTTATCATGAATAACGCCCACATGCTGTTCTTATTATTCCCTTTAGACTTCGGGTACAGAAGATGAAGACTCCTGTTGCCTGAAAGACGACGGGATTTCCTTCCTCCGGTCTGCGTGCGGGTCAGACAGCGTCCTTACTATAACTACGCGTCATATAAAACACTGCTTCCAGTTGCTAAAACGACACGTTACAACGCTGGTTGGCTCGGGATTGCAGGGTATTCCGGAGACCTGGCGGCAGTATAGGACGTTCACAAAATCATTACAATTAACCTACATATAGTTTGTCGGGTTTTATCCCGAACAGTGACATAGGTCACGATAACAACATTATTTTAATTTTTAATCATCTGATTTGACAATCATTAAACAAACTTGTTACAAACGACACCAGAAAAAGCATATAATGCGTAAAAGTTATGGGGTCACTCTTTCACCGATGAGTAAGTTATGTAACAGTGTGGAAAGGTTGACCAATGAATTCAGGACAGTTATTAGTGTAGACAGGTTTAATAATTCGGATTGCTAAGTTGTTGATTTGTTGCTAATTCACCATGAGTTAACTGATTTACCTGCAAGCGCCCATTGCTCTGTACCCTGGTTTTCTCCTCTTCGCAGAGCGGCGAGCCGAATAACAAAGTGGTAACGGTTAATTGATGAGTTGAAACAGATCTCACCTGAGTAGTCTTAAGCAATAAGGCGCTAAGGAGACCGTAAATGGCTGATACTAAAGCAAAACTCACTCTAAACGGTGATACTGCTATCGAACTGGATGTGCTAAAAGGCACGCTCGGTCAGGACGTTATTGATATTCGTAGCCTTGGCTCAAAAGGCATGTTTACTTTTGACCCAGGTTTCACCTCTACCGCATCCTGCGAATCCAAAATTACGTTCATCGACGGTGACGAAGGTATTTTGCTGCATCGCGGCTTCCCGATTGACCAGTTGGCTACCGAATCTAACTATCTGGAAGTGTGTTATATCCTGCTGTACGGTGAAAAACCGACGCAGGAAGAGTACGACGAGTTCAAAACCACGGTCACTCGCCATACCATGATCCACGAGCAGATCACCCGTCTGTTCCACGGTTTCCGCCGCGACTCCCACCCGATGGCCGTGATGTGCGGTGTCACCGGGGCGCTGGCTGCGTTCTACCACGATTCTCTGGACGTGAATAATCCGCGCCATCGTGAAATTGCCGCCTTCCGTCTGCTGTCCAAAATGCCGACCATGGCCGCAATGTGCTACAAATACTCCATCGGCCAGCCGTTTGTTTACCCGCGCAATGACCTGTCTTACGCCGGTAACTTCCTGAACATGATGTTCTCCACGCCGTGCGAAAAATATGAAGTGAATCCGATCCTGGAACGCGCAATGGACCGTATTCTGATCCTGCACGCCGACCACGAACAGAACGCCTCAACCTCTACCGTACGTACCGCGGGCTCTTCTGGCGCTAACCCGTTTGCCTGTATCGCTGCCGGTATTGCTTCCCTGTGGGGACCGGCACACGGCGGCGCAAACGAAGCCGCACTGAAGATGCTGGAAGAAATTAGCTCGGTTAAACACATTCCAGAATTTGTGCGCCGCGCGAAAGACAAAAATGACTCTTTCCGCCTGATGGGCTTTGGTCACCGTGTTTACAAAAACTATGACCCACGCGCCACCGTGATGCGTGAAACCTGCCATGAAGTGCTGAAAGAACTGGGCACTAAAGATGATCTGCTGGAAGTGGCGATGGAGCTTGAGCACATCGCGCTGAACGACCCGTACTTCATCGAGAAGAAACTGTACCCGAACGTCGACTTCTACTCCGGTATCATTCTGAAAGCGATGGGCATTCCGTCTTCCATGTTCACCGTAATCTTTGCCATGGCGCGTACCGTTGGCTGGATTGCTCACTGGAACGAAATGCACACCGACGGCATGAAAATCGCCCGTCCTCGTCAGCTGTACACCGGCTACGACAAGCGTGATTTTAAGGCTGATATTAAGCGCTAATTCTCTGCCGGATGGCGCTATCGCTTATCCGGCCTACGTTTTTATTTCCGTAGGCCGGATAATCCGCATCTTGCTATGCCCGGCACATTCTTTCTTTTTCTTGACTCCCGTTGTTTTCATCCAGCTTTCTCTATGATTTACTGAGTGTTACTTAATGATACTCAGGAGCATGGGATGCCTGTTTTGCAGTGGGCCGCATTGTTTGTGCTGTCATTACTTCTTTCCCTGCTCTTTTTGTTTATCCATCTCCCGGGACCGCTACTGCTCGGTTCAATGATCGTTGGCATATTGTTCAGTTTGCGTGGCATTGCCCTGCACCCGCCTCGCTGTACCTTTCTTGCTGCGCAGGCCATTCTCGGCTGCATGATTGCGCAAAACCTCACCGGCTCCATTTTTACAACGCTGGCGGCACACTGGCCGGTGGTGATTGCCATCCTGCTGGCGACCCTTATCTCCAGCACCGCAATAGGCTGGCTGTTGGTTCGCTACAGTAAGCTGCCGGGCAATACCGGCGCGTGGGGATCTTCACCTGGCGGCGCGGCGGCAATGGTTGCTATGGCCCAGGAATATGGCGCCGATATCCGTCTGGTGGCGTTTATGCAGTATCTGCGGGTGCTATTGGTGGTTGGCGCTGCGGCACTGGTCACCCGACTGGTAATGGGCGATCGGGCGCAAGCGGTCAGCGAGCAAATGGTCTGGTTTCCGCCGCTGAGCAGCAATTTGTTCAGCACCCTGTTGCTGGCCGTGGTGGCTGGTACTGCCGGACGCTTACTGCGTATACCTTCAGGCGTGATGCTGCTGCCGATGCTGGCTGGCGCGCTGCTGAACGCAGGCGGCGTGATGGTGATTGAACTGCCGGAATGGCTGCTGGCGATAGCCTATATGGCCATCGGTTGGCAAATTGGTCTCGGTTTTGACAAGCAGATTTTTTTTATGGCGCTGCGCCCGTTGCCACAGATCCTGTTGTCCATTTTTTCACTGATGGCGATTTGCGCCGCTATGGCCTGGGGACTGGCGCATTACATGCAGATAGATTTTCTCACTGCCTATCTGGCGACCAGCCCAGGCGGAGTGGACTCCGTCGCGGTAATTGCCGCAGGGAGCCACGCCGATATGGCGCTGATCATGGCGATGCAAACCCTGCGACTGTTCAGCATTTTGCTCACCGGGCCGGCCATCGCCCGCTTTATCTCGGCACATGCGCTGAGAAAACCGCCGTCTTAACGCGGGGCGTTAATCCGGGTGCCCAATCTCCGTCACGGTCGTTCCGGATTTATCCACGGTAAACATAAACTCGGTCATACCACCCGGAAAATTCTGCGTAATATGCAGATTGTTTTTGCCTTTCCAGACATATTCCACGAGATCCGTATCCCCAAGATTTTCTATTTTACGATCCTTACCTGGGGTCAACGTGGGTGTCAGGTTTTGACGGTCCGACCGTGCTTTTCTCAGTGCCTGATACGTTTCTTCCAGCGTCATGGCAGGATAAAAACAACGAGTCTGGGCTCCGTGTTCATAAATATATTCCATATCCCGCGGTCCGGACTCACATTGAGGGGCTACCGATTCAGCAGCACTGGCCGACGCGGCAAAGAAACCGGCTGTTGCGATAAGTAAGGCGGTACAAAAATAACGATTAACATCCATATTCCACTCCTGCTCATCACCTTGAGAGATTCAGGTGACCTTATTCGACATATCCCTCTGCATCACCGGGACCGCGTCATGTTATGTTATTTCTGACAACCCGGACACCAGTAAAATGGTCTTGACGACAGCATCGTTTTTTCAATAATCCCGCCGCATCGCTCGCAGGCTTCACCGTCGCGGTGAAAGACTTTAAAGCGAAACAGCGCCCCGTGATGCTTATTCTCATCAGCCAGTCCACGAGTGTTATAGGATAAACGCGGAATATCGAGCAGCGCCTGCGCCAGCGCGTCCAACTGTTGTTCGCTCAGCTGCGACGCTTTATGTTGCCCCGTCAGCCCAACCTGCCAGAGGATCTCTACCCGCAGGTAGTTACCCAATCCCGCGAGAAACGCCTGATCCAGCAGCAGACCGGAAAACTGCCGATTGCGAAAACGCGGTGACAGCAGACGCGTTTTGACTTCAGCGGGTGTTAAGTGCAGATCCAGCACGTCCGGCCCTACCCGCTGCAGGAAAGGGTGGGTAGTGAGCTGTTCTGGCGTCAGTATTTCGATATCCGACGCGCTATAGAGCAGGATAGTTTTATCGGCGGTTTGCAACCTGACGCGCAACACGCGGGTAGTCTCCGGGATATTCCCCGTGTCCACTACCCGCCAGACGCCGTACAGTTGATTATGGCTATATAACGTCAGACCATTGGAAAAATGGGTGAGTAAGGCTTTACCCCGCGTTTCGAGCTGGGTAATACGCTGCCCAATCAGTTGAGATTGATACGGTTTTAACTGCTCAAAGGCAAACCAGACATCCGTCAACGGTTTGCCTTTGACTGCCGCCTCCAGGGTATCCGCCGCGCGGCGGATCTCCGGGCCTTCAGGCATAATACTGTCCTTTGTTAATGTGTTGCACCGCCCGTCACGGCGATATCGCGCTCCACCTGTAACGCCGTGACGATGGCGATTTCCAGCGCACGACGCACCGTATCACTCGCCATACTTGGCGCACCGGGATGGGCTGCGGCCTGCTGTGGAAGATAAGGGATATGAATGAATCCCCCCTTCACCGTCGGCGTATCTCGCAGTTTGTGCAGCAGCCCATACATCACGTGGTTACAGACGAAGGTACCTGCGGTTTGCGAAACCGATGCCGGAATACCAGCGCTGCGCATGGCCACCACCATGGCTTTGATCGGCAGTGTGCTGAACCACGCCGCCGGGCCATCGGCCACAATCGGTTCATCTACCGGTTGCTGGCCACGGTTATCCGCAATACGCGCATCGTCCACGTTGATAGCAACGCGTTCAACGGTGATGTCTGTACGACCTCCGGCCTGACCGACCGCCAGCACCAGCGACGGTGACAGCGTATCAATCGCACTATTGAGCACTGCCAGAGATTCACCAAATACGCACGGCAGTTGGCGCGCCACGACGCGGCATCCAGCGATGATAGCATTGTCGAGCCCCGAGACCACTTCCCAGGAAGGGTTAACTGACTCGCCGCCAAAGGGTTCAAATCCGGTGATTAATACCGTTTTCATCCTTCCTCCTTACAGGAACATCAGGAAATACATCAGGAACACATTCACCAGCAACAGCAGGATGCCAGTCGGCACCTGCGCTTTAATCACCGCGTTTTTATCCGGCAGCTCCAGCAGCGCCGCTGGCACGATGTTAAAGTTTGCCGCCATCGGCGTCATCAGCGTTCCGCAATACCCGGAGAACATACCAATTGCCGCCATCACCGCCGGATTGCCGCCGTGCTGCAAGACGAGGATTGGAATCCCAATCCCGGCGGTCACAATCGGGAAGGCGGCGAAAGCGTTACCCATAATCATGGTCAGCAACGCCATACCGATGGTATACACCGCCACCGCAATAAAGCGGCTGTCCACTGCCAGATATTCCTGCGTCAGATACGAAATGCCGCTGCCGACGCCCGCCGCCGTAAACAGCAGTCCGAGCGTGGCAAGAATTTGCGGCAGAATGAACGCCCAGCCGATGGAGTCCAGCAGACGACGCGCTTCCTGAATCGGCTGATGTGCCCGCTCATGGGTCATTTTAACCGCCATTGCCAGACCAATCAGCGAACCGGCGGTCATTGAAAACAGCGTCACCAGCGTGGCGTGATTCCCCGGCCCAAACAGCGCATTCTGTAAACCCGGAATATGATTGAACATCAGCACGCCGACAACAGTGACCACCGGGATCGCCAGCGCCGGGAAAAACAGCCGGTTGCCCAGTCGACTGGCGCTTTCTTCACGCTGTTGTTGCGTACGTTGATGGTAGCTGCCGAGCTTCACGCCGCCAAAACCGGCGATCAGCGCCAGTACGACCACCGCGATACCCACCGCGATATGCACCGTACGTTTATCGCCAAACAGTGAATAGGTCCAGTCACCCAGCAAAAACAGTAGACCATACACGCCCCAGAACAGACCGGTGGTTAAACGCCGGGGGTTCGCTTTGTCCTGCCAAGACATCACGGCCACAATCAACAAGACCGCACCCGCCAACCAGTAGAGATAGCTTTGCTGAAAATTCATTTCGCTTCTCCTTTCGCTGCGGCATTCGCTTTCGCGACTTCTCGTTGCAGATAGCTATCCAGCCGCCACAAGCGCGCACCGTGGATCAGGAAGGCACAAATCGCCGTTGGGATCCCCCACAGGGCAATGTGCAACGGCTCGGTCTGGATCCCGCCGGACTCCAGCATAAAGTTGTGCATGAAGATGATTGCCCCAAAGGCAACAAAGATATCTTCGCCGAAAAACAGCCCAACGTTATCGGTCGCCGCTGACATCGCACGCAGGCGATAGCGTACAGAGCCTGGCAGTTCACCGTGATTTTTCTCAGCGGCCCCTTCTGCCATCGGCGCCAGCAGCGGACGCACCATTTGCGGATGCCCCCCCAGACTGGTTAGTCCCAGCGCGGCGGTCGCTTCACGAATAAACAGATAGACAATCAGCAAACGGCCGCTGGTGGCGCTACGGATTTTCGCGATCCACGCCTGGGCGCGTTCTTTCAGGCCATGGCGCTCCAGCAGGCCGATGACCGCCAGTGGAATCAATAAGATAAACGGCAGGTTGCGGGTGTTGAGAAAACCTTCACCCAGTTTTTCGAGGATAGTGGCGATCGGCATATGCGCCGCCAACCCGGTGACGATCCCGGCAATGATAACCACCAATACCGGGTTAAAACGTAAAAGAAATCCGACCACGATGACGGCGATCCCCGTCAATGGCCAAAGAGAAATTACCTCTTCCATAATTCATTCCTGTTAAAACTCGTCATACTTCAAGCTGCAGGTGCGTTGACTGCGTTCGTTCACCCCAGTCACTTACTTCTGTAAGCGCCTGGGAACTCACTCACTGGTCATCTTCCTGCAACTCGAATTATTTAGAGTTTATGTTGTTGTGTAATATATTATTGTTTTGTATGGTAAATCTTATGCGCTAATTTCAATATTGCATGCATTAAACGCGCTGCGCAAACGGCGGGCAAAAGCGAGTGCGTGCTCACCATCACCATGAATACAGACCGTCTGTGCCGTGACGTTGGCCCATTCTCCGGTTTGGCTTTTTACTCTCCCGGACCGCACCATTTGTAAGGTTTGCGCCAACGCCTGCTCTTCGTCTTCAATCAGCGCCCCCGGCTGACTACGCGGAACCAGACTGCCATCCGCCTGATAGCCGCGATCGGCAAACACCTCCTGACGCGTCTGCAGACCATAATGCTCGCCGGCCCGAATCAGTTCGCTACCCGCCAGCCCCACCAGCACCAGCGACGGATCGCAGGCATGTACCGCCCTGGCGATGGCATCGGCTAACTGTGGATCCCTGGCGGCCTGGTTGTACAACATGCCGTGCGGTTTGACGTGGCGCATCACGCCACCTTCCGCCCGGGTTATCGCCGCCAGCGCACCGATTTGATACAGCGTCTGGGCGTAAACCGTGTCGACGGGCAGGGTCATGGCGCTACGGCCGAAGTTTTCCCGATCCGGAAAACTGGGATGCGCCCCCACTGCTACGTCATTTTTTAACGCTTCACGCACGCTTGCCAGCATGGTTTGCGCATCGCCGGCGTGAAATCCGCAGGCAATGTTGGCAGAAGACACCAGTTGCAGCAGCGCGGCGTCATTTGCGCAGCCTTCACCGAGGTCTGCATTCAGATCAATTTTCATCGTTAAGTCGCCATGTTAATTGTTCCAGATAACGCTGCTGGTCGTGACGCGCCTTTAGCGCTTCCTCCAGCGAGCACTGAACAAAATGAATTGGCTGGCCGAGGGGAATTTGTGCCAGATGGTACATATCCGCCTCAATGATACAGGCGATGCGTGGATAGCCCCCCGTGGTCTGGGCGTCGTTCATCAGCACAATAGGCTGGCCGTTATGCGGCACCTGCACCACGCCGGGAAGCAGACCGTGCGACAACAGTTCTCGATCGGTAGTGCGCGTTAGCGGTTGTCCCTGCAGGCGATACCCCATGCGGTTACTCTGCGGGCTGAGTTGCCATGGCGAACGCCAGAATGACGCCTGCGAAGCTTCATCAAACTCATGATACTCAGGTCCGGGTAACGCACGAATGCGGTTCCCCCACATGAGCTGTTTTACCCCCTGCGGTCCGCTGAACCGTCGCGTGGAAACGCCCACCGCCAGCCTGTCGCCATCGCGTAACAGACGCCCTTCCAGACCACCGATGCCGACTTTCAGGTCGGTGCTGCACGAACCCATGACCTCGGGAACATCAATGCCACCCGCTATTGCCAAATAACTGCGCATGCCATGTTGCGGACGTTTTAGCGTCAGGCGTTGCCCAGCCTTCACCGGAAGTCGCCATCCGCTCCACACCGGGTTACCGTCTAAATGTGCATCACACCCCGCGCCGGTCAAAGCAAACCAGCTATCTGCATCAAACTCCACAACCAACTGGCCGAGCGTTATCTCCAGCGCGGCGGCATTTGCATCGTTGCCCACCAGCAGGTTGGCAACGTTCAATGCGGGCTTATCCAGCGCCCCACAGTGGCTGATTCCTGACTGGCGAAAACCGTGACGACCGCCGTCCTGGACGGAAGTGTACATACCGGCACGAATGATAGTTAACATACTCCCTCCTTCTGCGGTACAAAGCGCACAGTATCTCCTGGTCGTAACAGGATGGGTTCATCCCGGCGGGGATCAAACAACTTAATGGCGGTATGCCCTATCAGCTGCCATCCCCCCGGCGTGGCGAGCGGGTAGATACCGGTTTGTGAACCGCCGATACCGACCGAACCTGCCGGAACAATCAGACGCGGTTCCGCACGTCGCGGGGTATGCAGTTGTTCCGGTAAGCTCCCGAGATAGGGGAACCCTGGCTGAAAGCCTAAAAACCAGACCACATAGTCAACAGAAGCATGCAATTCAACGGCCTGCTTTTCGCTTAATCCACTGTGTTGTGCGACATCGGCAAGATCCGGTCCCTGCTTTCCGCCGTAGGTCACCGGAATTTCAATAAAGCGCGAATCTGGCTCCAGTGCTTCACTCTCCTCCCACCAGCGTTGCAGACGTTCAATGGCATCCAGCGCCAGGGTTTGCGGATTACGCAGCGTCACCGTGATATTGTTCATACCCGGGATCACTTCAAGCACATTCGGGGCATCAACCAGGCGCTGAGCCAAACCCCAAATACGTTTCTGGGTCGCCAGCGTAATAGGGGGTTCCAGTTCCAGAACCACCGCAGTTTCACCTAACAGATAACAACGCGCTCGCTGCACTTTCGTCCCTCTTTTTACAACCTGATTCATTAGGCGGGGTTAGGAATATCGATAAACGATACATCCAGCTCGGTATTTTCATTCAGCCATTCACTTAACGCCCGGATACCGCCGCGTTCGGTGGCATGGTGTCCGGCGGCATAGAAATGCAGCCCCTGCTCACGGGCTGAGTGAATAGTTTGCTCTGAGACTTCGCCGGTAATAAATGCATCAACACCAAAACGGGCCGCGCTATCAATGAAGCTCTGCCCTCCCCCGGTGCACCAGGCAACGCGCTGAATTTTTTCCGGCCCGCTATCGCCACACCACAATGGTTTACGCCCTAAACGCGCCTCAATCCACGAGGCAAATTCTAGCCCCGGCACCGGCATGGCAAGTTCACCCCACGGTACCAACGGCTCGATTTCACCCATCACGGTAATGCCCAACAGCGCCGCCAGCTGTGCGTTGTTACCCAGCTCCGGGTGAGCATCCAACGGCAGGTGCCAGCCATACAGGTTGATGTCATTTTCCAGCAGCGTTTTCAGACGATGGCGCTTCATGCCACGAATTACCGGAGATTCGCCTTTCCAGAAGTAACCGTGATGAACGATGACCGCATCAGCGCCCAGGCGCACAGCCTCATCCAGCAAGGCCTGGCTTGCTGTCACGCCGGTCACGATTTTATGCACCGTCTCTTTGCCCTCAACCTGCAAACCATTCGGCGCATAGTCGCTAATCGCGGCGCTGTTCAGTTTGTCGTTGATCAGTTGTTCCAGCTCGGTGTTTTTCATCATCGCCCTCGTTGTCATAATTTCTGCCTGTCCAATCAGCAATACTGCTTATGTAAAATAGCGTCCCCGCCTCCATTCGTCGATAACCATTTCACTGACACATCAAGAAACACTCACTCGCCGTTTGAACGTAAATTGCTTACCACTACGTGATTTTATTCATGTATATTTATGCAATCAGACAGCATATTGCAAAAATAATCAGATCTGTATCAAAGTTATAACTTCAAGGAAACACGCTCACGCAGTACGTTCATCCTGGCGTGAGGCATTTACTTCGAGAATAGAATGAATAAACACGCATCTCAGCCACGCGCAATTTATTACGTCGTCGCGCTGCAAATTTGGGAATACTTCAGTTTTTACGGCATGCGCGCCCTGCTGATCCTGTATCTCACCAACCAACTCAAGTACAACGATACTCATGCGTATGCGTTGTTCAGCGCTTACTGTTCGCTGGTGTATGTCACGCCTATTCTTGGCGGATACCTGGCGGATAAGGTCCTTGGTAACCGTATGGCGGTGATGATTGGCGCATTGTTAATGGCGGTTGGACACCTGGTACTGGGTGCCAGTGAAATGGCGCCAGCGTTCCTATATTTATCTTTGGCGATCATTGTCTGCGGCTACGGTCTGTTTAAATCCAACATTAGCTGCCTGCTGGGTGAGTTGTATCACACCGACGATCCGCGCCGCGACGGCGGGTTCTCACTGCTCTACGCCGCCGGAAATATCGGTTCGATTATCGCCCCCATTGCCTGTGGCTATGTGCAGGAAGAATACAGCTGGGCGATGGGCTTCGCGCTGGCCGCAATTGGTATGCTGGCAGGACTGGTGATTTTCTTGTGCGGCAACCGGCATTTCGCCCATACAACCGGCGTCAACAAAACGGTCCTGTGTGCCAGAACGTTTGTTCTGCCAAACTGGGCCTGGCTGTTAGTGCTGCTGGTCGCCGCACCGCTGCTAATTACCGTTCTGTTCTGGAAAGAGTGGTCCGTATATGCGCTAATCGTCGCCACCGTCATTGGTCTGGTCGTTCTGGCTAAAATTTACCGTCAGGCACAAACGCAAAAGCAGCGCAAAGAACTGGGGCTTATCGTCACGTTAACATTCTTCAGTCTGTTATTCTGGGCCTTTGCACAGCAAGGCGGCAGCTCCATCAGCCTGTATATCGACCGCTTTGTGAATCGCGATATTCTGGGATATTCCATTCCTACCGCCATGTTCCAGTCGGTTAACGCCTTTGCCGTGATGCTGTGCGGCATCGTGCTGGCCTGGGTAGTCAAAGAAAGCGTCAGTGGTAATCGTACCGTGCGCATCTGGGGAAAATTTGCCCTCGGCCTGGGGTTGATGAGCGCCGGATTCTGTATTCTGACCTTAAGCGCCCGCTGGTCCGCCGCTTACGGCCACTCCTCGATGCCGCTGATGGTGTTGGGGCTGGCGGTAATGGGATTTGCCGAACTGTTTATCGACCCGGTCGCCATGTCGCAGATTACGCGCATTGAGATCCCTGGCGTCACAGGCGTGTTAACCGGAATCTATATGCTGCTGTCCGGCGCTATTGCCAACTATCTGGCGGGGGTGATTGCCGACCAGACGTCACAAGGCGCGTTTGATGCCTCCAGGGCCATCAACTATTCCATCAACGCGTATATTGACGTCTTTAGCGAAATTACCTGGGGTGCGTTGGCCTGCGTGGCGCTGGTGCTGCTGATTTGGCTGTACCAGTCACTTAAATTTAAAAAACGCGCGCTGGCGCTAGAGTCCTGAGTTAACAGGCCCGATGATGTCATATGAGTCGGGCCTGTTTTTTATCAGACGGTTACGCATTATTCGCTGCCAAATCCTCTTCAGCCAAACCGGTAATCAGTAATACCATTTCGCGATCTATTCCTTGTGCCAGCATGGTTAGCGCAATACGCAACGCGGCTTCTTGCTTACCTTGCTGTAGTCCTTGTTGCAGCCCTTGTTGCAGTCCTTCCTGTACTCCATCTAACCGTAACCGCTCCGCAATAGTCATCAGCCTCTCCTTGTGTTGGGGGATCCGTTGCGTCATCTCTTGCATAAATTCAGTGAAACGAGATTCATCGCCGGATTGCAGAATGTAATTAAACATCGCCTGTAGCTGCGTGTCATTAGTGCAACCTGTTAGTAGCAGTGTGCTCAGTTGCTCTACCAGCCCCATCAAATCCCGCTGACGGATATGCTTTTGCATCAGTTCCAGCAACGCCATTCGCCTGTGAGCCATGATGTCGTCATCTGGCACAACCGTTATATCCACCAGCGGAAATGCGCTGGCATAAAGTTGCTTTGCCGCCACGGGATCGGCGAACGCATCCAGCCAGCATAGTGAATACGGGTACGGGCTTCGACAGCCATGATAAAACAACATCGGAATAACCAGCGGTAATTCCTTGTACCCGGCGTCCAGATGGCGCTGCATAGCTGCCATCGCATAACGCAGCAGACGAAAAGCCATATGCGGATCGGCTGAACTCTGATGCTCTATAACAACATAAACATAACCATCGCCTTCGCGTGTGTGTAAAGACCAGAGCACATCGGAGTAGCGGGAACGTAAATCAGCGTCGATAAAGCTCTCTGACTCCAGTTTCAGCGTGGATAAATCGCAAAGCGTCCGCAGAGAAGCCGGAAGGTGAATGTCGAGGAAATCGCGCGCTGTTTCGGGATGGCGTAAAAATGTTTTGAATACCGCATCATGCGGTGTGGACGTCGCTGGCGTTGTCATCGTGTTCCGTCACCTGAAAGAAGATGACGGGACTTTACTGCCCGAGCGTGACGCGTGCATCCAGGCATTCACAGCCTTGCGTACACGCTCCAATTCTAAATGCGCCCGGCAGCAACGCATTCATGCTACCGGATGGTAGTACGCAGAAATAAACCGCACGCTCACCCCTTGCGTGCCGCCTCGTAGGCCGCCAGCGTCGCTAGCCTGGCCTGTTTATGATCTACAATCGGACGGGGATAATCGAGGGTAACCTGCACTTTTTCTGCCCACGTCCACGGGTCGTGGATTGCTTTACCAGGTACCTCGTGCAACTCGGGAACCCACCGGCGGATAAACTCACCGTCGCGGTCGAATTTCTCCCCCTGAGTTGTAGGGTTAAAAATGCGGAAATACGGTGCAGCATCGGTTCCGGTAGACGCAGCCCACTGCCAGCCACCGTTATTGGCCGCCAGGTCGCCGTCGATCAGTTGCGACATGAAGTACTGCTCCCCTTTACGCCAGTCAATCAGCAGATCTTTTACCAGGAAGCTGGCGGTGATCATGCGTAAACGGTTATGCATCCAGCCGGTAGCGTTAAGCTGGCGCATCGCAGCATCAACAATGGGGTATCCCGTATTTCCCGTCTGCCACGCCTGAAGATGCGCCGCGTTGTTCTGCCATTGCACGCGGTCAGTCCAGCGAATAAACGGTTGATACCGACACAGCGCCGGATACCAGGTCATTAAATGTCGGTAAAATTCACGCCAGATAAGTTCATTTAGCCAAACGCTCCCGGCACCGCCCTCTAGCGCCTTCGGCTGTTCGACTAACAGACGGTTCAGGCATTGACGCGGCGACAACCCGCCCGTGGCCAGACTCGCAGACAAGCGACTGGTGCCTTCAATGGCCGGGTAATCACGCTGTTGCTCATAGTCACTCGCTGACTGCTGACAAAACTGGCGTAACTGCGCGATAGCCCGTTTTTCTTGCGCCGGGAAAAGTGCTGCATCAAAATCCTGCTGCGGATAATTCAGCGTGAGTGGCGTTAACGGCGCGGTGAGCGCCCCACTATCCCGCACCATTGGCGCGCTAACACATTCCGGAATGCCGTCTTTAATTCGCTTCAGCCAGGCATTTTTAAACGGCGTAAAGACTTTATACATTTCATGATTGCCGGTCATAACCGCGCCCGGGGGTAAGATCACACTGTCGTCAAAGCCTTCGCACACGACGTCAGGCAACTGCTTCTCGACCCTTGCATCACGCTGCCGTTCGTTGATTTCATACTGATAGTTATAAAACAGTCGGCTGACGTCATGCTGCGCGCAAACACGATTTACTGTCTCCACGCTGGCAGCAAAATCGGCAACTTCATGAAACAGCAGCGGGATCCCTTTTTCTGCCAACGCCGCATGTAGCGCATTCAACTGCACGCTGATAAACGCCGCCTGACGCGCAGACATATCATGCGCCGCCCATTGTTCTGGGGTGGCGATATATAGCGCCAGCACCCGGGCTGAACGATCCCGACACGCCGCCGCAAGAGCAAGATTGTCATGCAGGCGCAAATCACGCCGAAACCAGACCAGATGCGTGGTCATAAAACTCCCGCAGATAAATTAATTTTTGCCGCGCAAATCCAGAATTGCCGGCCAGAGTTCAAAATAACGTTGCCCGGACAGCCAGGTGTTCGGATGCTCGGCCATATAGTGTTTGATGAGCATTAACGGTGCAAGCAGTGGCTGCGCTTCACGTCGATAGCTATCGATTATCGAGGTCAGTTCCTGACGTTGATGCAGATCGAGTTGATTGCGGAAATAACCCTGAACGTGCATCAGGACATTGGTGTGATTACGTCGGGTTGCATTATTGAACAGCAAATGCGTCAGTCGTAAGCGGTACTCATTAAAAAACGCCTCAAGACTTTGCCATTCGTGGATGGCCGCAACGAAGGGGCCAAGTTCACGATACTCTGGCTGGGAATGCGCCAGCAGGATCAGTTTGTAGCGGGTGTGATAGTCAATCAACGCTCCGCGCGTTAGCCCCCGCTGGTGAAGCTTATACAGTTCATGCAATGCATAAATACGCACCAGGGTACTGTCGTCAAACGGGCAGGCTTCTCTGGCAGAACAACCAACCGCAGGTGCCGTAACACAGGTGTGGATACCCACAGGAATTCTCTTGCTCATCACGACTCCTTATCCGTTATTCGGGTAAGTGTAGACGTCCGTGCATAAAAAAACCGCCACATTGCTGTTGGCGGTTTTTTTAGCAATTACGATGACTTAATAGAAATCGCAGGTCGCTTTTTCAGCCTGATCCATCCACACCGGTTTATCACTGGTTTTCGACCAGACGCGGTGCAGGTAGCTGTAAAAACGGGCACGGTCTTTCCAGAACAGCATGACCGGCAGCGCCAGCACGCCCGCCACGACGGCGAAAGTACGGCGTAATAAGACAATGTGCGCTGGATATTCTTTATACAAGTCCATAATCCTCTCCCCTATATCTGTTCGGTGAATAGCACCGGAAAATAAATTTGGTTAACTGATGAAAATAATACCGCCTTGTGTGTAATTTTGCTACTCATCCGACCACTTATTTTTATCTATTGATGCTCCGTTTAGCCTGAAACTGTAATTAGGTTACATAAAAGTTAAATTAATACTAATCATTAGTTAAATAACGGTCTTTGCCATTTTTATACTTTTTTTACACCCCACCCGCCAATTTTTGCGAAATCTTTGCAACCAAAAACCTACGCTCTGGTTATCACATTGATGTCACAGGAGGTGCACCGTGAGTGCAGGCGTGATAACTGGCATTGTGCTGGTTTTTTTATTACTCGGTTATCTGGTGTATGCCCTGATTAAGGCGGAGGCGTTCTGATGGCGGCACAAGGATTTTTACTCATCGCCAGTTTCTTACTGGTGTTATTTGTCATCGCCAGACCGCTGGGTGCCGTGCTGGCACGACTCATCACCAACATCCCCCTTCCGGGCGTAACCGGTGTTGAGCGTATTCTCTGGCGCGGGTTAGGCGTTTCACAACATGAGATGAACTGGAAACAGTACCTGCTGGCGATCCTGATGCTCAATATCCTGGGTCTGCTGGTGCTGTTTTCCCTGCTGATGGCGCAAAACTTGTTACCACTGAATCCTCAGCAGCTACCGGGGCTGTCATGGCATCTTGCGCTGAATACCGCCGTGAGCTTTGTCACCAATACCAACTGGCAGTCTTACAGTGGCGAAACCACCTTAAGCTACTTTAGTCAGATGGCTGGCTTAACCGTGCAGAATTTCCTGTCTGCGGCGACCGGTATTGCGGTGATTTTTGCCCTAATCCGCGCCTTTACGCGCCAGAGTATGAATACCCTGGGCAATGCGTGGGTGGATCTGGTGCGCATTACGCTGTGGATCCTGCTCCCTCTTTCTCTGCTTATCGCCCTGTTCTTTATTCAGCAAGGCGCGCTGCAAAACCTGCTGCCCTATCAGTCATTTACTACCCTTGAAGGCGTAAAACAGCTGTTACCAATGGGACCGGTTGCCTCGCAGGAGGCCATTAAAATGCTCGGTACCAACGGCGGCGGCTTCTTTAATGCTAACTCATCGCATCCGTTTGAAAACCCAACCGCCTTGACCAATATGGTGCAGATGTTGGCTGTCTTTTGCATTCCTGCCGCCCTGTGCTTTGCCTTTGGCGATGTCGTGGGCGATCGCCGTCAGGGACGCACCTTACTGTGGGCCATGTCGCTGATTTTTGTCATCTGCGTGGCGATTGTGATGTGGGCGGAAGTTCAAGGAAACCCACATCTGCTGGCATTTGGCGCAGACAGTAGTCTCAATATGGAAGGGAAAGAGAGCCGCTTTGGCGTACTGGTCAGCAGTCTGTTTGCGGTCGTCACAACGGCGGCCTCCTGTGGGGCGGTCATCGCGATGCACGACTCCTTCACCGCACTGGGCGGGATGGTACCGATGTGGTTGATGCAGATTGGCGAAGTGGTGTTCGGCGGCGTGGGCTCCGGTTTGTACGGCATGCTGCTGTTCGTCCTGCTGGCGGTGTTTATTGCCGGACTGATGATCGGGCGCACGCCGGAATATCTGGGTAAGAAAATCGACGTGCGGGAAATGAAAATGACCGCGCTGGCGATTCTGGTGACGCCTGCGCTGGTGCTGCTCGGTACAGCGATAGCCATGATGAGCGACGCCGGACGCAGCGCCATGCTCAACCCCGGCCCGCATGGTTTCAGCGAAGTACTGTACGCCGTGTCATCTGCCGCCAACAACAACGGCAGCGCCTTTGCCGGGTTAAGCGCTAACAACCCCTTCTGGAACTGCCTGCTGGCGTTGTGCATGTTCTTCGGCCGCTTCGGGGTCATTATTCCAGTGATGGCCATTGCCGGTTCGCTGGTGGCTAAAAAGAGCCAACCGGCAAGCCAGGGGACGCTCCCCACTCACGGCCCACTGTTTGTCGGGTTGTTGATCGGTACAGTGTTACTGGTTGGCGCCCTTACCTTTATTCCTGCACTGGCGCTTGGCCCGGTCGCAGAATACCTCTCTTTACGTTGAGCGATACGGAGCACATTGTTATGAGTCGCAAACAACTGGCACTGTTCGAACCGTCTCTGGTCGCACACGCGCTGATGGACGCAGTCAAAAAGTTAAGCCCACATACTCAGTGGCGCAACCCGGTGATGTTTATCGTCTGGCTGGGCAGCCTGCTGACAACCTTGTTAACCGTTGCAATGGCAACCGGGCACATGACAGGCAATCCCCTGTTTACCGGTGCGATAAGCCTCTGGCTGTGGGTCACCGTCCTTTTCGCCAATTTTGCCGAAGCGCTGGCGGAAGGACGCAGTAAAGCTCAGGCCAACAGCCTGAAAGGCGTTAAGAAGACAGCGTTTGCCCGTAAATTGCGTGAACCGAAATACGGTGCAGAAATGGATCATGTTCCCGCAGAGGCACTACGCAAAGGCGATATCGTACTGGTGGAAGCAGGCGATATTATTCCCTGCGACGGCGAGGTGATTGAAGGCGGCGCATCGGTGGACGAAAGCGCCATTACCGGGGAATCTGCGCCGGTTATCCGTGAGTCCGGCGGTGATTTTGCTTCCGTAACCGGCGGGACCCGCATTCTTTCCGACTGGCTGGTTATCGAATGCAGCGTGAACCCCGGTGAAACCTTCCTCGACCGGATGATCGCCATGGTTGAAGGCGCCCAGCGGCGTAAGACGCCCAACGAAATCGCGCTGACAATCCTGCTGATAGCCCTGACCATCGTCTTTTTACTGGCAACCGCCACCCTGTGGCCGTTCTCGGCCTGGGGCGGCAGTGCAGTTAGCGTCACGGTGCTGGTTGCCCTGCTGGTGTGCCTGATCCCGACAACTATTGGTGGGCTACTCTCGGCGATTGGCGTGGCCGGTATGAGCCGAATGCTCGGCGCGAACGTGATCGCCACCAGCGGGCGGGCGGTCGAAGCAGCAGGTGACGTCGACGTACTGTTGCTGGATAAAACCGGCACCATTACGCTGGGTAACCGTCAGGCATCAGATTTTATTCCCGCCCACGGTGTCGACGAAAAAACGCTGGCCGACGCGGCGCAGCTTTCATCACTGGCGGATGAAACGCCGGAAGGTCGCAGCATCGTGATTCTGGCAAAACAGCGCTTTAATCTGCGCATACGCGATGTGCAATCGCTGCACGCCACGTTTGTGCCGTTCACCGCGCAAAGCCGGATGAGCGGCATTAACATCGACAACCGTATGATCCGTAAAGGCTCGGTCGACGCCATTCGTCGTCACGTTGAGGCCAACGGCGGACACTTCCCTGCAGATGTCGAACAGAAAGTGGAAAACGTTGCCCGTCTTGGCGCGACGCCGCTGGTGGTTGTCGAAGGTTCGCGCGTTCTGGGCGTCATTGCCCTGAAAGATATCGTCAAAGGCGGGATCAAAGAACGGTTTGCCCAGCTACGCAAAATGGGTATCAAAACGGTGATGATTACCGGCGATAACCGTCTGACTGCCGCCGCGATTGCAGCGGAGGCCGGGGTTGACGACTTTTTAGCCGAAGCCACACCGGAAGCTAAGCTGGCGCTGATTCGTCAGTACCAGGCGGAAGGCCGTCTGGTGGCAATGACCGGTGACGGCACGAACGACGCCCCCGCACTGGCGCAGGCAGACGTTGCGGTCGCCATGAACTCCGGGACCCAGGCGGCTAAAGAAGCGGGCAACATGGTGGACCTTGATTCTAACCCCACCAAGCTTATCGAAGTGGTCCACATTGGCAAACAGATGCTGATGACGCGCGGTTCACTGACCACCTTCAGTATTGCCAACGACGTCGCCAAATATTTTGCCATTATTCCGGCGGCGTTTGCCGCCACCTATCCGCAGCTCAACGCGCTTAACGTGATGCGCCTGCATTCGCCGGATTCGGCAATCCTCAGCGCGGTTATCTTCAATGCGCTGGTAATTGTCTTTCTGATCCCGCTGGCACTGAAAGGGGTGAGCTACAAACCGTTGTCCGCCTCCGCCATGTTACGCCGCAATCTGTGGATTTACGGCCTCGGCGGCCTGGTCGTGCCATTTATCGGCATTAAAGTGATTGATTTACTGCTGACCCTGCTGGGTCTGGTGTGAGGTTTCAGATGAGTGGATTACGTCCTGCATTATCAACATTATTTTTCCTGATGCTTATTACCGGCGGGGTCTACCCGCTGTTGACCACCGCACTGGGGCAGTGGTGGTTTCCCCATCAGGCCAACGGGTCGCTCATCCGCGAAGGTCAGACGATCCGCGGTTCTGAACGCATCGGGCAACACTTCACCGCCGCCGGATATTTTCAGGGACGCCCGTCAGCAACGGCGGAAATACCCTATAATCCAATGGGTTCGGGTGGCAGTAATCTGGCCGCCAGCAACCCGGAGCTGGATAAGCAACTACAAAGCCGGATCGCCGCGCTGCGTGCCGCCAACCCGCAGGCCAGCCCTGTCGTTCCTGTGGAGTTAGTAACCGCATCCGCCAGCGGGCTGGATAATAACCTGACGCCAGAGGCCGTTGCCTGGCAGATTCCACGCGTGGCACATGCGCGCAACCTCAGCGTTGAAGAGGTTACGCAGTTGGTTGCACAATACACGCAAAAGCCGCTGGTCAGTTTTATCGGTCAACCGGTGGTGAATCTGGTGGAACTTAATTTAGCGCTGGATAAGCACTGAGACAAAGGACATGCATAGCGAACCCTTACGCCCCGATCCGGACCGTTTACTGGAACAAACGACCGCCCCGCATCGTGGAAAACTGAAAATTTTCTTCGGTGCCTGTGCCGGCGTGGGTAAAACCTGGGCCATGCTGGCAGAGGCCCAGCGGCTGCGGGCGCAAGGCCTGGATGTGTTGATCGGTGTGGTGGAAACCCACGGACGCAAAGAGACCGCCGCGCTGCTGGACGGTCTCGCCGTGCTGCCGTTAAAACGTCAGACTCACCGCGGGCGACGCATCAGCGAGTTCGATCTTGATGCGGCCCTCGCCCGCCGCCCGGCGCTGATATTAATGGACGAACTGGCGCACAGTAATGCGCCAGGCTCGCGCCATCCCCGCCGCTGGCAGGACATTGAAGAGCTGCTGGAAGCGGGCATTGATGTCTTTACTACCGTTAACGTGCAGCATCTGGAAAGCCTGAACGACGTGGTCAGCGGCGTGACCGGTATTCAGGTGCGTGAAACCGTCCCCGATCCCTTTTTCGATGCTGCCGATGATGTGGTGCTGGTCGATCTGCCGCCTGACGACTTACGCCAGCGCCTCAACGAAGGCAAGGTCTACATCGCCGGTCAGGCGGAACGGGCAATCGAACATTTCTTTCGCAAAGGTAATTTAATCGCCCTGCGCGAACTGGCCCTACGCCGTACCGCCGATCGAGTAGACGATCAAATGCGCGCCTGGCGAGGACGACCGGGAGAGGAAAAAGTCTGGCACACCCGCGACGCTATTTTGCTGTGTATTGGACACAATACCGGCAGTGAAAAGCTGGTACGCGCCGCCGCACGTCTGGCTGCTCGCCTTGGCAGCGTGTGGCACGCGGTGTATGTCGAAACCCCGGCGCTGCATCAGCTCCCGGAAAAACAGCGCCGTGCGATCTTAAGCGCGCTACGGCTGGCACAGGAACTGGGTGCGGAAACCGCCACCCTTTCCGATCCCGCCGAAGACAAGGCGGTGATTCGCTACGCCCGGGAGCATAACCTGGGAAAAATTGTGCTGGGACGGCCAACCACGCGCCGCTGGTGGCGCAGCGATTCCTTTGCCGACAAGCTGGCTCATCGTGCCCCGGATCTCGATCTGATGATTGTCGCGTTGGACGAGCCTCCACCACGCGCAGCAGCCCAAACCATGGATACCCGCACCTTTAAGGATAAATGGCGGGTACAAATTCAGGGCTGTGTGGTGGCCGCCACGCTGTGCGCCATCACCACGCTGATTGCCATGCAATGGCTGGTTACTTTTGATGCCGCCAATCTGGTGATGCTCTATCTGTTAGGCGTGGTGGTTATCGCCCTGTTTTATGGTCGTTGGCCCTCGGTAGTGGCGACCATGATCAACGTCGCCAGCTTCGATCTGTTCTTTATTGCGCCACGCGGGACGCTTGCCGTCTCAGACGTCCAGTATCTGCTCACTTTTGCGGTCATGTTAACGGTTGGTCTGGTTATTGGGAATCTGACCGCAGGCGTGCGCTATCAGGCGCGGGTCGCGCGTTATCGGGAGCAGCGAACGCGTCATCTGTATGAGATGTCCAAAGCGCTGGCCGTGGGACGTAGCCAGAAAGATATCGCCACCACCAGCGAACAGTTTATCGCCTCCACCTTTCAGGCCCGCAGCCAGGTGTTATTGCCGGATGAGCACGGAAAACTGGCACCGCTGACAGAGCAGCAGGGCATGACGCCGTGGGATGACGCCATTGCCCAATGGAGTTTTGATAAAGGACAACCGGCAGGTGCCGGCACCGATACCCTCCCCGGCGTGCCGTATCAAATCTTGCCGCTGAAAAGCGCTGACAAAACGCACGGGCTGCTGGTAGTGGAGCCGGGAAACCTGCGTCAGTTGATGATCCCGGAACAGCAGCGTCTGCTGGAAACCTTTACCCTGCTGGTTGCCAGTGCGCTCGAACGCCTGACGCTGACCGCCAGCGAAGAACTGGCGCGATTGGCCAGCGAACGAGAGAGCATCCGCAATGCCCTGCTGGCGGCCCTCTCCCATGATTTACGCACACCACTCACGGTGCTGTTCGGTCAGGCGGAGATTTTAACGCTGGATCTCGCCAGCGAAGGTTCTCCCCACGCCCGCCAGGCCAGCGAAATTCGCCAGCACGTGCTCAATACCACCCGGCTGGTCAATAATTTGCTGGATATGGCGCGGATCCAATCTGGCGGCTTTAATCTTAAGAAGGAGTGGTTAACGCTGGAAGAAGTAGTAGGTAGCGCCCTGCAAATGCTGGAACCTGGCTTAGCCGCGCCGATTAATCTGTCGCTTCCGGCGCCGTTGACGCTGATTCACGTTGACGGTCCACTGTTTGAACGGGTGCTGATTAACCTGCTGGAAAACGCCATTAAGTACGCAGGTCCACAGGCGCAAATCGGCATTGATGCGCAGGTAGAAGGTGAGCATCTGTTTCTGGATGTATGGGATAATGGCCCCGGCATTCCAGCGGGCCAGGAGCACGCTATTTTCGACAAGTTCTCCCGGGGAAACAAAGAATCCTCTGTACCGGGCGTAGGGCTGGGACTGGCTATTTGTCAGGCGATTGTGAACGTACACGGCGGGACGATTACCGCCCACAATCGACCGCAGGGTGGCGCATGCTTCCGTGTTACACTCCCGCAGGAAACGCCCCCTGAACTTGAAGATTTTCATGAGGATATGTGACAAACGTACTGATTGTTGAAGATGAACAGGCCATTCGCCGCTTTCTGCGCACCGCGCTGGAAGCCGATGGCCTGCGCGTTTACGAAGCAGAAACGCTGCAACGTGGCCTGCTGGAAGCGGCCACGCGAAAACCCGATCTCATCATTCTCGATCTCGGCCTGCCGGACGGTGACGGCATCGATTTTATTCGCGACCTGCGACAATGGAGTGCCATCCCGGTGATTGTGCTTTCTGCCCGCAGTGAGGAGAGCGACAAAATCGCCGCGCTGGACGCCGGTGCCGATGATTATCTCAGCAAACCGTTTGGTATTGGCGAGCTGCAGGCGCGTTTACGCGTGGCCTTACGCCGCCACGCAACCGGGCAAACGCCCGAACCGGTGGTTCAATTCTCAAACATTAAAGTGGATATTGCCGCGCGGCTGGTACACCGTGGTGAAGAGGAAATACATCTGACGCCGATTGAGTTTCGCCTGCTTGCGGTCCTGCTGAACAACGCGGGTAAAGTGCTCACCCAACGCCAGTTGTTAAACCAGGTATGGGGACCCAATGCCGTCGAGCACAGCCACTACCTGCGAATCTATATGGGGCACTTGCGCCAGAAGCTCGAGCTGGATCCGGCCCGTCCACGTCACTTTATTACCGAAACCGGGATCGGCTATCGGTTTATGCCGTGAACAGATGCTGAATAAAAAAGCCGGATCAGCATATAAGCTATCCGGCTTTTATAATTCATGCCGGATGGCGACGCGAGCATCGTCATCCGGTCTACGCCTTATGCGTTTTTCAGCACTTCGCTGACAATCTCAACCGCTTCTTTCTCAATCTGCTGGCGATGCTCAGCGCCGAGGAAGCTTTCACAGTAAATTTTGTAGGCGTCCTCGGTGCCGGACGGGCGTGCGGCAAACCAGCCGTTGTCGGTCATCACCTTCAGACCGCCAATGGAGGCACCGTTACCTGGTGCAGCGGTCAGACGTGCAGTGATCGGGTCACCGGCAAGCGTACTGGCGCTAACCATTTCCGGAGACAGTTTAGACAGCGCTGCTTTCTGCGCAGACGTCGCGGGAGCCTGTAAACGGTTGTAGCTTGGCGCACCAAAGCGCGCGGCCAGTTCATTATAGTGTTCCTGCGGATTTTTACCGGTAACCGCGGTAATTTCCGCCGCCAGCAGGCACATGATGATCCCGTCTTTGTCCGTCGACCATGGCGTACCGTCGAAACGCAGGAATGACGCGCCCGCGCTCTCTTCACCGCCAAAGCCAAAGCTGCCGTCAAACAGACCGTCAACGAACCATTTAAAGCCAACCGGCACTTCCACCAGCTTGCGACCCAGGTCATTCACCACGCGGTCAATCATCGCGGAGGACACCAGCGTTTTACCGACAGCAACCTCTTTGCCCCACTGCGGACGATGCTGGAACAGGTAGTTGATTGCCACCGCCAGATAATGGTTCGGGTTCATCAACCCAGCCGGGGTAACAATGCCGTGACGGTCGTAGTCCGGATCGTTGGCAAACGCCAGATCGAACTTATCACGCAGCGCCAACAGACCCGCCATGGCACACTCAGAGGAGCAGTCCATACGGATGGCGCCATCTTTGTCGAGATGCATAAAGCGGAAGGTCTGATCAACCTGATCGTTAACGATGGTCAGATTCAGTTTGTAGTGCTCAGCAATACGCTTCCAGTATTCGATACCGGAGCCACCCAGCGGATCAACACCCAGCGTCAGGCCCGCTTTCTGGATCGCGGCCATATCGACGATGTCTGCCAATCCTTCAACGAACGGTTGCACCAGATCCTGTTCTTTCACGTGACCCGACGCCAGCGCCGCATCCAGTGAAATACGTTTCACGCCGTTAAGGCCATCGGCCAGTAGTGCATTGGCCCTGTCTTCCACCACTTTAGTGACGTTAGTATCTGCCGGACCACCGTTTGGCGGGTTGTATTTAATCCCGCCATCTTCCGGCGGGTTATGGGACGGTGTGATCACAATACCGTCAGCCAACGGGCCGCCTTTCTTGTTGTGGACCAGGATAGCGTTAGACACGGCGGGCGTTGGCGTATAGCCGTTATTTTCCTGCACGATGACATCAACGCCGTTTGCCGCCAGCACTTCCAGTACAGAGATAAATGCCGGTTCAGACAGCGCGTGAGTGTCCTTGCCCACATAACAAGGGCCAGTAATTCCGTTTTTCGCACGTTCTTCAGCAATCGCTTGAGCGATAGCCAGAATATGCGGTTCGTTAAAACTGTGACGACCTGCACTGCCGCGATGCCCGGACGTACCGAACTTAACGGCGTGCTCTGCATTCCCTGCTTCTGGTTTCAGTACATAGTACTGTGCCGTCAGTTGGGCGACGTTAATCAAATCACTCTGTTGTGCAGGTTGACCTGCACGATTGTGGATTGCCATTGCCTGGTCCTTCTAATGCAAGGATTAAATTGTTCCGCAAACCTTTTCAATCAATTCCGCAGGGAATTGCATTGACTGCATGATGTGTTCAACCATGCTGCATTTACGGCCGGTATTCGTGTTGGTGATCACCCAATACGGCGTGCCTGGCACGTGTTTCGGCTTGGTTTGATTACCATTTTTCAGCAGCGTCTGTTCATCCGCTGCAAAATAGACGCGCGTGCGACCATGCAACGATTCTGTTGCCTCGGCAAACGCGTGTTGATCCAGTGAATAGAGTGTAGACAGCACCAGCATAAAGCGATTCACTGCTTTTTTCTGTTCCGCATATTCATCGGAAAGCAGCAGTTCACGCATGGCGCGCACTTTGTCTTTTACAGGGTTAACCGGCTTGGCTTCCACGACAGGTTGCACGGCGCGGACGTCTTTCACCACCGGCGTGGCAGGCTGTGATGCAGCGGAAAACTTCAACATACGCCGTAAAATGTCGGATGCGCTCTCGCCGATATGCTTGGTATGGCTGGCAATATAGCTATAGAGTTCATCATCAACTTCAATCGTTTTCATCTTAATCCAGTGCGGTGTTTAGCTGAATACAAGTTGTTGGGACTGTACACGCGTAGTGTAAAGGCAAATCCCAACAGCGGATAGCGTCAAGCCCGATGGCCGGAAAAACTCGGAGTAACCGTAGTTGTTGCAGCCGTGTGGCAGAATGGTCAACATGATACCCTAACCCGCTAGCGTGAAAAAAAGAACTTTGCCATGAAATTGAATATCCGAGCGCAATCTGCACAAAACCTGCACAATAATTCTCCCATCGTCCTGGTGCACGGGCTGTTTGGCAGCCTGGACAATCTGGGCATACTGGCCCGCTCTCTGGTTGTCGATCACAATATCATCCAGGTTGATATGCGAAATCATGGCCTCTCACCCCGTTCTCCGGAGATGAACTACCCGGCGATGGCGCAAGATCTGCTGGATACGTTGGATGCCCAACAGATAGAAAAAGCCACCTTTATTGGCCATTCAATGGGGGGCAAAGCCGTGATGGCGCTAACCGCCCTGGCACCGGAACGTATCGATAAGCTGGTGGCTATCGATATTGCCCCGGTTGATTACCAGGTCCGCCGTCACGATGAGATATTTGCGGCGATTAATGCGGTGACGGATGCAGAAGCCGCGTCGCGCCAGCAGGCGGCTAGCGTGATGCGCCAACATCTTAAAGAAGAAGGCGTGATCCAGTTTCTGCTGAAATCATTTATAGACGGTGAATGGCGCTTTAACGTCCCGGTATTGTGGGATCAGTATCCGCATATTGTCGGCTGGGAAACCATTCCGGCCTGGGATCACCCGGCGCTGTTCATCCCTGGGGGGAACTCACCGTACGTTACTGAAGCGTATCGAGCCCCATTGCTGGCGCAATTTCCCCAGGCACGGGCACATGTCATTGCCGGCGCGGGCCATTGGGTGCATGCAGAAAAACCCGAAGCCGTGCTGCGCGCCATCCGTCGTTATCTGACAGAACAGGCTAACTGATTAAAAACTCAGCGTCCGCGCGCGATTACGTGCGTGGGCGTTGGCGCGCCTCCCCTGCTGATGTATGATGGCGCGCTATCCATCCGGGCAGACGCCTGGCTGATTGTTTCCCCGAAGTCACCAAGATCATGGCCAAAGAACAAACGGACCGTACGACATTAGATCTGTTCGCGCAGGAGCGTCGCCCGGGACGACCCAAAACCAATCCGCTTTCGCGTGATGAACAGTTACGTATTAACAAACGTAATCAGCTTAAACGCGACAAAGTTCGTGGGCTTAAGCGTGTCGAACTGAAACTGAACGCCGACGCCGTTGACGCGCTGAATGAGCTGGCTGATGCGCGTAATATGAGCCGCAGTGAACTCATTGAAGAAATGCTGATGATCCAACTCGCCACATTGCGTGGTCAGGCATAGTCTGAAATTCTGCTAATAATTCGAGTTGCATCAAGGCGGCGACGCAGCGAATCTCCAGGAGTGTACATAAGTACGTGACTGGGGTGAGCGAGGAAAGCCAACGCACATGCAGCTTGAAGTATGACGGGTATAAATCATAAATCGTGTAGCACAGAGTGCAGTCCAGCGTGTTTGCTGTTTCCGCATGCCTGACTGTTCTGCTATGATTGCCCTTATCCGTGGGCAATGCGCCACCACCATTTCAATAAGTTTCAAGAGGTTATTTTACTCATGGCAATCACTGGCATCTTTTTCGGCAGCGACACCGGTAATACCGAAAACATCGCAAAAATGATTCAAAAACAGCTTGGTAAAGACGTTGCCGATGTACATGACATTGCAAAAAGCAGCAAAGAAGACCTGGAAGGGTATGACATTCTGCTGCTCGGCATCCCGACCTGGTACTACGGTGAAGCGCAGTGTGACTGGGACGACTTCTTCCCGACCCTCGAAGACATTGATTTTAACGGCAAACTGGTTGCTTTGTTTGGCTGTGGCGATCAGGAAGATTACGCAGAATATTTCTGCGATGCGTTAGGCACGATTCGCGACATCATCGAACCGCGCGGCGCAACCATCGTCGGTCACTGGCCAACGGCGGGTTACCACTTTGAAGCATCCAAAGGTTTGGCTGACGACGACCACTTTGTCGGCCTGGCTATCGATGAAGATCGCCAGCCTGAACTGACCGCAGAACGCGTTGAAAAATGGGTTAAGCAGATTTCAGCGGAACTGCATCTCGACGAGATTATTAACGCCTAATTTCGTGCGGCGCAGATCTTCATCTGTGCCGCATCAATAGATAAAACCAATCAAAATAATTGCTACAAATTTGTAACTTTCTCGCCTGACCCTGTACAATGGCTGGATGCCAATCGGGTATTGCACAGTGTGTTTGTTGGCGATACCACGTTTTGATTAACAATATTTGCCAGAGGCTTGCAGTTTTCATTTAGGCGTGGCAGTTCTATAATGATACGCATTATCTCAAGTGCAATTTCTGTCACTTCTTTTAATGAAGTGAACCGTTTAGCTACAGGACAGATTCCGCATGACTGACAACAATACCGCATTAAAGAAGGCTGGCCTGAAAGTAACGCTTCCTCGTTTAAAAATTCTGGAAGTTCTTCAGGAACCGGATAACCATCACGTCAGTGCGGAAGACTTATACAAACGCCTGATCGATATGGGTGAAGAGATTGGTCTGGCGACCGTGTATCGCGTACTGAACCAGTTTGATGATGCCGGTATCGTGACCCGACATAATTTCGAAGGGGGCAAATCCGTCTTCGAACTGACTCAACAGCATCATCACGATCACCTGATTTGCCTCGACTGTGGCAAAGTGGTCGAATTCAGCGATGACTCTATCGAAGCGCGCCAGCGTGAGATTGCCACTAAACATGGTATTCGTTTAACGAATCATAGCCTCTATCTTTACGGCCACTGCGCTGAAGGCGATTGCCGCGAAGATGAGCATGCGCACGACGGTGTTGCAAAATAAGTTTTGAATCACGTCAGTCCCCCGCTCAACGTTGAGCCGGGGATTAACGTATCAGTAAAATTTAAGTACGAAATAGTCACAATCACCGCCAACCATCCGCCGACTATCCGCAAAATGTGATAACCTCCCCCGCGGCTAAATCAAAATAACACGCGTAGAAAACGTGATGACTCAAAAACTCCAAATGAGCCATTATGTCCCACAACATTTTATTTTTGTTACTTTTATATGCGCACCAGACGTTAGAACCCGCATGGAACAGTTAAGAGGCTCACGGTGTTAAAAGAAGAGATCTTTGCATTTTTGGCAGAAGAGACCCGTCATTTTTCTTTTGACTCGCTGGACGACTTTCATACGGCCCAAACGATGGCAGAACACTTCAATGTGAAGCGTAATACCATCAGCCACTATCTGAATCAGCTCATTGACGATAATCTGGTCATAAAACTGAATACCCGGCCCGTCTATTTTCTGCACAAAGCCGTTTTTGAAGAACAGTTTTTTCGTGTCAGTCAGTCCGTCTTCTCAGGCGCCGCTGAGCTAAAAAAGCATCAATATAAACAACAAGACACGTTTGCCGGATTGATCGGTTCCCAGGGAAGTTTAGTCCCCGTTATAGAAAAATTGAATACCGCGATCTGTTATCCCCCTCACGGTCTGTCAGTAATGCTGTATGGCCCGACCGGCAGCGGTAAGAGCATGCTGGCACAATTATCCTGGCAGCGAGCTGTGGAGAAGAAAATCCTGCCCCCCACCGCGCCATTTATTGCGTTCAATTGTGCTCAATATGCCAACAACCCTGAATTACTTTCGAGTCACCTCTTTGGCTATATCAAAGGTGCATTTACAGGGGCAGATAAAACCAGCGAAGGACTTCTGCAAAAAGCCGATGGAGGGGTGCTATTTCTGGATGAGATCCACCGCTTACATCCGGAGGGTCAGGAAAAGTTATTCACCTTTATGGATACCGGGCGTTTTCGTCGCATGGGGGAAAGCGAAAAAGAAATCAGCGCTCAGGTCAGACTGGTTTTCGCCACAACCGTCTCGCCCAAAGAGTATTTTCTGGAAACGTTTATACGTCGTATCCCGCTGAATATTGCCATTCCTTCGTTGGAACAGCGCGGTGAAGCGGAAAAAATCCAGTTTATTTATGCCTTTTTCCTGCATGAGTCGAAACTGCTCAAGCGCAATATCAAACTGTCCCCACAGGTGCTGAACGTCTTAAAACGACACATCTACAGCGGAAATATCGGTGAATTAAAAAATACCATCACCTGCCTGAGTGCCACGCGTTTTGCAAAGTCTCAAGCAGATCAGTGCCTCTCTTTACACTTAGACGATCTACCAGACAGCTTTATGCCGCATGGTGTGCAAATTAATCACCAGGTTGTAGGAACCGCTGTCGTATTTACCCCTTCGATGACGCTACAGCAATTGGTTCTCCCTGTAGTACCGTTGAACCATTTTATTAGTGAATTCTGGGATAAGATCTTCAGCCTGTTTCAGCAAAATAGCGAAAATGTACTGCTCCCAGAAGTCTCTCGTGAAATCGATACGCTGTTCGATAAGATCATATTTAACCCAACGGCACAAAACGATCACCCGGCCATTTATTCACATCTCAATACTATCCAGGATATTGTTCAGCAGATAGAAAGCAAACATTCGGTCCAATTTAACGGTAATCGACTGTACGGCTTAGCATGGTATTTATTTACTAAAAATAAGCAGGGTAATGACGGCATCCTGGCGCATAAAAAAACGCTCAAAAATTTACATCAGTATATTAGCCAACATTTGGCAGAAGAGAACCTGATTGCGAGTATGTTATCAACACAGATCGCCCAGCGATTTGATCTCAAGATTACCCAGGAAGATGACGTTTTCTTCACGCTATATTTGAAAAGTATGAAGATGGTGACCGTTGCACCACGAACCAAAGCGGTCATTCTGGCACATGGCTATGCAACGGCCAGCAGTATTGCCAATGTCGTGAACCGCATGTTGGGTGAAACCCTTTTTGCCTCCTTCGATATGCCTATCGACACGGCCATCAAAGATATCGCCAGTAATATACTGCAGTACATTAATGATAATGATATGTCCAATGGGCTGGTCATTCTGGTAGATATGGGGTCGTTAACGGATATTTACTCTGAGTTCAATAAAAGCATCCATTTCCCTGTCGCCATTATTAATAATGTCTCCACGGCAATGGCGCTACACGTCGGTGAGTTATTATTAGATAACGCTCCGCTGGAAAGCATTGTTGAGAACGTCACCTCTTACCAAAAGAATGACAGTAAAATCATCTATTCAGAGCAGGTCAAACGTCCAGTAATCATTACCAGCTGCTATACCGGAATGGGTACGGCGCAGCGAATACAGACATTGCTGGAAGACAGTATTCCGAAAGAAGCAGGGGTGGATGTTATCGCCTATGACCACCAGCTACTGCTTTCAGAGTCCTCCCGCCAGTCACTGTCTCAGTTCTATGACATTATTGCTGTTGTCGGAACAGCTAATCCGGATATCCCCTTTATTCCCTATATTTCATTGGATGACCTGATCAGCGGCCGGGGTGATGTTCGCCTGGAAACGGTTTTCCAGGGCATTGCTGATACCGATATGATTCAGACCATCAACGACAGATTGGTACATAACTTTTCGCTCAAGCGGGTCATCGCTCAGTTGACGATTCTGGATACCGGAAAAATCCTTGAGCACCTTGATATCTGTATCAGTACTCTCGAAAGATTACTCAAAAAACGCTTAGCCAATGAGACGAAGATTAACCTGTATGTCCATGCCAGCTGCATGCTGGAACGTTTGATTCGTCAGATTCCTCTTGAGAACTACCCGGCACAGCAGACGCTTAGTCAAAGTGATAAAGAAACACTGTGCATGATTCAGGATGCCTTTAGTGTCATAGAAGATACCTATAGTGTCACCATTCCGTTCAGCGAAATTGGCTATATTTACGATATCATAAAATCAAATTAATCCTTTAAAATCATAATGATGGATTAACCCCCCCCCCTCTCACCTCCTTCCGCTTTGACATTAGCTGGCATGATTCCTGCTATCTCAATTCAGTCTCATCATTTATGGCGACACCTGTAGTGTCGTCACTCATTGTGGAGCATGGAGCGGTATGCGTAAGTTTTTGTTCGCCAGTCATGGCAGATTTGCTGATGGAATCAGGGATTCACTGGAAATGGTCGTGGGTAAAAATGAAGATATTTCCACGCTGTGTGCCTACACCGAGGATGTGCCTGATATCAAACTCAGCGTACAAAAATTCATGAGCACGTTGGGCAGCCAAGATGAAGCCATTGTGATCACCGATATCTCTAAGGGAAGCGTGACTAACGAGTTTATTACTCATCTTGACGATCCGCGCCTGCATTTAATCACCGGACTCAATTTACCGTTACTGATTGCATTGATTCTGGAAAACCCCGATACCGACGACACCCAAGCGCTAATTAGAACCGCCGTTCTGGAATCCAAAGAAACCATCCAGTACTGCAATGATGTGTTATTCAACAGCACCCCAAAATCAGATGATTTTTAATGCCAGGAGCGAACATGAAAAATAAAGTTGAAACGTTATTTGGTGACAATAAATTCATTCTTGCCATGCTGCATTTGAAAGGTGAAAACGACCGTGATGTCCTCGAAAATGCAAAAAAAGAGATCGCTATCTATCAACAAAATGGCGTAGATGCGGTGATTGTTGAAAACTATTTTGGCACCCCTGCACAAGTTGAAAGCGTGCTGCATTACCTCGACAGCACTCAACCGGGTATTACCTACGGCGTCAATCTGTTAGACGATGATAAGAAAGGGTTTGAGTTAGCCAAAAAATATCACGCCAGCTTTATCCAGTTAGATTCTGTTGCCGGACATTTGCCTCTCGATGAAGACCTCTCATTTGCCCAATTTATTGAGGAAAATCGTCGCAATGCTTCTTTTGCCGTATTCGGTGGTGTACGTTTCAAGTATCAACCCTACAAATCTGGACGCAGCTTGCAGGAAGACCTGACGCTAGGGATGCAACGCTGTGACGCCATTGTCGTCACCGGTGATGCCACCGGACAGGAAACAGATGAAGATAAAATCCGCGAATTCAGGGCCATCATTGGTGACTTTCCATTAATTATTGGTGCCGGGATCACCCTCGACAATTGTCAGCATCAGTTGACCATGGGTTCAGGTGCAGTGGTAGGAAGTTATTTCAAAGATACCTATAAAGACACCGGCGATGTCTGTGCCGAACACGTTTCACAGCTAATGCAAAAGGTTAAACAAAATGATTAAATTATTACGTGTAGACCATCGCTTATTACATGGCCAGGTAGCTTTTGCCTGGACTGCGGCGCTGCAGGCCGATTGCATTCTTATTGCCAATGATGACATCATCAATGATGAGTTAAAAATGACGGCCATGCGCCTGGCGCGACCGAATAACGTTAAATTGGTTATTAAAAATATTGCAGATTCGATCAAAGCCTTACAAAGCGGCGCGACAGAAAAATATAACCTCTTTATTGTTGTTGCATCGATTAATGATGCACACGCGTTGGCAATGGAATACGAAAAAATTGTCAGTATCAATCTGGGTGGGATTAAATCTGCACCGGGCACGCGTCAAATATCAAAAGCCATATTTATTACCGACCACGACGTTACACAATTAAAAGAACTGGATAACAAAGGTGTCGAACTTGAGATCAGGCAAGTACCGAACGATACCCGACTGAAAGCTATCGCCTTACTGGGATGAGGTAGTGGATATGAGCTTACTAATGCAATCCTTTTTATTGGGTGGTTTATCCTGTGTCGGTTACCTGGACTCCATCTTCGGTACCGCCATGCTCCGACGTCCGATCGTAATGGGGCCGTTGGTGGGGCTAATTATGGGCGATCTCACCAATGGCATCATTATTGGTTCGGCCATTGAACTTGTGCTGTTAGGCGCATTCCAGATTGGCGCATCTAATCCCCCTGATGTGACGTCTGGCGGTATTTTAGGCACCGCCTTTGCCATTGCCTCTGGGCAAAACGTGGCCACTGCCGTAGCTCTTGCGGTACCTATTGCTACGTTGGTATTGGTATTACAAAACGCCGTGTATATCTTTGTCTTGCCGATATTTTGCCGTCGCGCAGACAAACATGCGTTAAATGCCAATATCAGCGGCGTGGTCCGCATGCATATTTACTCTACCCTCGCCTGTTCCGTGCCGTTTGCGATTCTGGTTGGTTTTGCTTTTTATGTTGGGACGCCGGTGGTTAATGCCATTCTCGAATCGATCCCCAAAGATATTATGACGGGAATGACTATCGCCACGGGCATCTTACCGGCGCTCGGTTTTGCCATGCTGGCGAGAATGATCATCAACAAAAAAGTATTCCCCTATTTCTTCTTTGGTTTTCTACTAGCGGCATATTTAAAACTACCGCTGGTCGGGATCGCCCTGTTTGGCCTGTTCCTCGCAATCGTACTCGTTAATAACGAAGCAAAAAAACAAGAGGTCATCGATGACAACGAATTCTGATGTCAAAATTACCAAACGCGATCTCTGGAGCGTCTATTTCCGCTCATTGACCATGGAATCGTCGTGGAACTATGAGCGTATGATGCATATGGGTTATACCTTTTCGATGGTGCCCATTATCCGTAAAACGTGTAAAACCGACCAGGAAATCTCCGACGCGCTGGTCCGGCATTTGGAGTTTTTTAATACCACGCCTCACTTGTCGACGCTGCCGCTGGGGATTACGTCAGCCATGGAAGAGCGCCGGATGCTCGACGATGACTTCGACGCCAGCTCAATCAACGCCGTGAAGGCATCGCTGATGGGTCCATTAGCGGGTATTGGTGATTCATTCTTCTGGGGAACGCTGCGTATTATCGCCGCGGGGTTGGGGATTTCATTAGCATCATCCGGCAATATTCTGGGACCGCTACTGTTCCTGCTGGTGTTTAACATTCCCCACTACTTTATCCGCTACTTCTGTTTGATGGGCGGTTACCGACTGGGTGCTGATTTCTTCAAAAAAATGGAGGAGTCGGGAATGATGCAGAAAATCACCTACGGTGCGGCAATATTGGGGCTGATGGTCATAGGAGGAATGACCGCCACCATGGTCTCATTGAACGTTCCCTTTGTGATTGGCGAAGGTGCTTATGCCGTGCCGTTACAAAAGATTTTAAACGATATTATGCCGTGTCTGTTACCGATGGGGGCATTTGGCGTAATGTATTATCTGTTAGGGAAGAACATCCAAATTTCCCGCATTCTTATTGGCATCGTTGTCGTATCAATACTGGGTGCCTATTTGAATATTCTGGGTTAACAAAAACAGCAACGGGCGGAGACTATCCGCCCGTTTTTTACCTGTCATTTTACTGCGCTGTGTTCTTGCTGCGGATTTCCCGCCATACCTTGTCGCAATCAGCCGAAACGGCCTGATCGTTGCCCGTACGCGTCGCCTGGATACACTGCTGATAATCCAGTACGCGAACACTTTCTTCATTGGCAAACTGCTGGTGCTGCTTTTCTTTCTTCAGCACGTTTAACACGCTTTGGCAGGCCTCGATTTTCTCTGGCGATCCCTGTGCGGTGTTGATGCAGGCGCTGTAGGCTTCTTTCAAACGGCTGTCTTCTTTTGGCGCCGGAGATTGTGCGCAGGCCACCAGCCCAGATGCCATGACGGCGATGAGTATCAGTTTTTTCATAGAACAGTCCTCAACGTTGCGGCAGGCACCTGGCCTGCCGCGGTTGGCATTAGAAGATGGTGAATGGTGCAATCACGATGAACTTCACGTCGCGCTCATCCTGGAACATGTTGCCGTAACCACCACTCCAGCTTGGGATGTCTGAATGGTTGTCGTATTGGGTGAAGTGCAGTTTAAACATCGTGCCTTTCGCACGACCGTCCTGCAGGGTGTAGACCGCATCCAGGCTGTAAGACGATTCTTCGATGGTACGATTTTTGTCGTAGTATGCATCCGGGTTAGTCTGCCAGGTCGATGGCTTCGCGTCCCAGGCGTAAACATAGGAGGCACCCACAGCCCAACCCGGCAGGTTCCAGTTTTTCAGGTCATACATTGCGCCAAAGAAAACCGCTTTTTCGCCGTTGGCGTTGAAGTCAGAGCGGTTATCCCACCACACGTCCAGACGACCGTTTGAGGAGGCATAGGTTGGCGTCATACGCTGCAGGAAATAGCCCTGCTGTCCGTCCGCTTTCACCCAGGTACCTTCCAGACGCAGATCAACCACTTCTGCCACTTTGTAGCCAAAGGTCAGCGCCTGCAGCCAGGCGGTACCGTCATAAATATTGTTAACGGTACGGTCATCAACCTTATCGCGTGCGCCGTAGAACTGATAGCTGGTGGTGAATGGATTGCCGCCTAAATCAAATTTGTAACTGGCTTTCGCGAAGTATTGATCGACATAGCCTTCGGACTGACCAAATGCCGCTTCCAGCAACAGGTTGTTTTTGAAGTCATATTTCGCGCCGACCGAATGAAGGTAATCTACCTTGGTCTTTTTATCGGCCTGATAGAATTTATCGACTTCGATGTGCCACGGTGCTTTATATTCGTTGGCCCACATGTAGGAGAAGCTCAGCGCACCGGCATCACCATAGTCAAAGTTAGCACCGGCTTCAGCACCCTGATAAGTACCCGGCATAAAGCTCCAGTGCGGAGCCAGCAACGTCTGCCCGGTGGGTTGAATATAACCAGCGCGCGCCCAGGTTGGGCCGTATTTGAATTTAGCTGCTGCTTTATAAAGGCTAATCCCGCTCTTATCGCCGGAGTAATCTTCGTCATAGCCTTTATTTTTGGAAGAGAATGCGATTTCGTTTGGATGACCGCTTTCGCTACTTTCGTTCATTTCAATAGCGGTAAATGCAGCGATATCAATACCAAACATATCAGCCGCGTAACCGGACTGGAAGTCGAGGTTGGCGTTCCAGGTGGAGTGCGAAAGGTTGGTTTTGTATTTGTCATGATCGGTCACATCTTTACGGTCACGCTCACGCTGCCAGTAATAGATGCCGCCGGTTAAGGTTGAGTCATCAATAAATCCTTCGGCATGTACCTGGGGAGCGACAACAAAACCCGACATTGCTGTGATACCGGCGATAGCCAGCGCCAGCGTACTACGTTTGCCACTAAACGTACGCATATGTTAATCCTCTTTGACGTATAACCCTTCGTCTTTCAAGCCGCATCTGCGTTGGCGTTCCTCGCTCATCCCAGTCACGTACTGATGTACGCTCTTGGGAATTCGCTGCGTCGCCGCCTTGATGCAACTCGAAATCCATTGGGTATAAAATGCTGCCGGTAAAAGCGGTCAGCGAAAAAACAAAAAGTAAAAAAAGTAGCGCTGAGAAAACCTCATTGACTACAATGAATAGACTATTTTTCGCGACGCGAATTATCAATCTCTTTTTGTAACCAGTATGTAAGAATATGAGCAACCGCACATATTTGATTGCTTTCTGTTACATTTTCATGTGCAGATATAAAAACGTTGAAAAATGAAAAAAATGCTTGTTTTCCATATGGATGAAAGCAGTTACAGTCAGAGTCGTCCTCGGGCATAAGGTTTTGATAGGTAATTAACTAATTCTCAGGACACGACGTAATAATAATTAATTCGCTCTGCAAACAGAGCCAGTAATGCAGGATGTCGAGATAAAAAAAACGCCGCAGAGCGCGGCGTTTGACAGGGGGTATTGCAGCTTACTCGCCCACTTTAGCCCACGTATCACGCAGACCCACAGTACGGTTAAACACCAGCTTATCCGCCGTTGTATAGCGGCTATCGAGGCAGAAGTACCCTTCACGTTCAAACTGGAAGGCTTTACCCGCAACGGCAGCCTGCAGCGATGGTTCGCCATAGCCCTGTTTGATAACCAGTGAATCCGGGTTAATAACGGACAGGAAGTCATCCGCCGCCCCTGGGTTCGGCACGCTGAACAGACGATCGTACAGACGGATTTCAATTGGCAGTGCATGTGCCGCACTGACCCAATGAATAACGCCTTTGACTTTACGCCCATCGGCCGGATCTTTGCTCAGCGTGTCAGCGTCATAGGTGCAGAAAATAGTGGTGATATTGCCTTCTGCGTCTTTCTCAACACGCTCGGCTTTAACAACATACGCGTTGCGCAGACGCACTTCTTTGCCCATCACCAGACGCTTGTACTGCTTGTTGGCTTCTTCGCGGAAATCTGCGCGATCGATCCAAATCTCACCGCTAAACGGCACTTCACGGCTGCCCATTTCCGGTTTATTCGGATGGTTCGGCATAGTAACCAGTTCGCTTTCACCCTGCGGATAGTTTTCGATAACCAGTTTCACTGGATCGATAACCGCCATCGCGCGCGGTGCGTTTTCGTTGAGATCTTCACGAATACAGGATTCCAGAGAGGCGATCTCAATAGTGTTATCCTGCTTGGTCACGCCAATACGTTTACAGAACTCACGGATAGCGGCAGCAGTATAACCACGGCGACGCAGGCCAGAGATAGTCGGCATACGCGGATCGTCCCAGCCTTCAACGTGCTTGTCGGTGACCAGCAGGTTCAGCTTACGCTTGGACATCACGGTATATTCCAGATTCAGGCGCGAGAATTCGTACTGGCGCGGGTGAACCGGAATGGTGATGTTGTCCAGTACCCAATCGTACAGACGACGGTTGTCCTGGAACTCCAGCGTACACAGGGAATGCGTGATGCCTTCCAGCGCATCGCTGATGCAGTGGGTAAAGTCGTACATCGGGTAGATGCACCACTTATTACCGGTCTGGTGGTGCTCGGCAAATTTAATGCGGTACAGCACCGGGTCGCGCATGACGATAAACGGAGAGGCCATATCGATTTTCGCGCGCAGGCAGGCTTTCCCTTCTTCAAAACCACCGGTACGCATTTTTTCGAACAGCGCGAGGTTCTCTTCAACGCTACGATCGCGGTACGGGCTGTTTTTACCAGGCTGCGTCAAGGTGCCACGGTATTCACGGATCTCGTCAGCTGACAGTTCGTCGACGTACGCCAGGCCTTTGTTGATAAGCTCTACCGCATAGGCATGCAGCTGGTCGAAGTAATCCGACGAGTAGCGAATATCGCCAGTCCAGTGGAAACCTAACCATTCAACGTCATTTTTGATGGATTCAACGTACTCGATGTCTTCTTTAACCGGGTTCGTATCATCAAAACGCAGGTTGCACTGGCCCTGGTAATCTTGCGCAATACCAAAGTTCAGACAAATGGATTTCGCGTGGCCAATGTGCAGATAGCCATTTGGCTCCGGCGGAAAACGGGTATGGATAGTGGTGTGCTTACCACTGGCCAGATCTTCATCGATGATCTGACGAATAAAGTTACTCGGGCGGGCTTCAGCCTCACTCATCGTGGATTCCTCAAAGCGTAAACAACGTATAACGGCGTATGATCTTATAAGCAGGACTGACTGACAACCTTTAGTTACGCAAAATACGTATCAGACAGTCATTATGCGGGCATTTGCTGCAAAAAAAAGCGGCGGAGATTGCTCCCCGCCGCTGGTGACGCATTTCATGTTGCCGGATGGCAGCGCTTACGCCTTCTCCGGCCTACGCGCGATTACTTACTTTTAATCTCGTACAGTGGCGTTTGACCGGCAACCACATGGCCTTCGGCTTTAATCACCAGGCCACCGAAGTCATCGCTGTTGCTGCAGACAACCGGGCTAATCATTGAACGAGCATTGGCGTTCAGGTATTCCAGATCCATTTCCAGGATTGGCTGACCTGCTTTGACTTCCGCACCTTCTTCCACCAGACGCGTAAAGCCTTTACCTTCCAGCGCCACGGTATCGATACCCATGTGGACCACGATCTCCGCGCCTTTCAGCGTTTCCAGGCAGAACGCATGGTTGGTATTGAAGATTTTCACAATGGTACCCGCTGCCGGAGAAACCACGATTTTGTCGGTTGGTTTCACCGCCACGCCGTCGCCGACCGCTTTGCTGGCGAAGGCTTCATCAGGCACCTGCTCCAGCGCAACCACGTCACCGGTAATCGGAGAAACCAGCGCTTCAACGGTGACAGCATTCGCCACAGCCTGCGGTTTTGCAGCCGGGGCTGCTGCAGGCGCGCTGTCAGCAGACGCTGCGGCAACTGGACCACGTGCGACAACTTTCTTCATTTCGTCGCCAATAGATTCCGCTTTCGCGCCGACGATGACCTGAATAGTCTGCTTGTTCAGCTTAACCACACCGGAAGCACCCAGGCGTTTACACATTGCATCGCTCACTTTCGCGGAGTCGACAACGGTCAGACGCAGGCGAGTGATACAGGCATCAATGGCTTTCAGGTTATCGGTACCGCCAACCGCAGCAATGTAGCTGGTGGCCAGTTGGGCTAAACCTTCTTCAGTGTTGCTGTTGGCTTCGTCAGTAACAATTTCATCGTCTTTATCTTCGCGGCCCGGCGTTTTCAGGTTAAACATACGAATAACCGCGCTGAACAACACAAAATAGATGACGAAGAACACCAGCCCCATCGCAACCAGCATCCAGACGTTCTTACTTGCAGCCGGCAAGTTGTACATCAACACGTAGTCGATAGCACCTGCTGAGAAGGAGAAGCCCGCGTGGATCCCCAGTAATGTCGCAACGAACAGGCTGATACCCGTTAACAATGCGTGCAGGAGATACAGCAATGGTGCCAGGAACATGAACAGGAATTCCAGCGGCTCGGTCACACCGGTCAGGAACGCGGTGATGGCCACGGACAACAGCATACCGCCAACCATCGGACGACGCGCTTTCGGAGCGGCAAAGTACATTGCCAGTGCCGCACCCGGCAGACCAAACATCATGATCGGGAAGAAGCCGGACATGAACATACCTGCAGTGCCGTCACCCGCGTAGAAGCGGTTGATGTCACCGTGGAAGACCGCACCTGCCGCGTTGGTGAATTCACCAATCTGGAACCAGGCGATGGTGTTCAGAACCTGATGCAGACCGGTTGGGATCAGCAGACGGTTGATGAAACCAAAAATACCGGAACCCAGCGCACCAGCGCCCACGATCCACTCACCACCCGCATGGATGGCATTTTGTACCGGCGGCCATACGTAGCCGAAGATAGCCGCCAGAACCAAACAGAAGAAACCGGTGGCGATTGGCACAAAGCGTTTACCGCCGAAGAAGCTCAGGAAGTCAGGCAGTTTGATGCCAGACCAGCGGTTATACACGGCACCGCCGACCAGACCGGTAATGATACCTGCCAGCACACCCATATTGATCGCCGGGTTAATGGTAACCATTGCTTTGGTCAATATGAAATAACCAACGGCACCTGCCAACGCTGCCGCACCCGCACTGTCTTTAGACCAGCTGGATGCCACACCGATGGCAAATATTAACGCGAGGTTATCAAAGATGGCCCCACCCGCTTGCGCGATGAAGGCGACGTTAAGCAAATCTGGTTGGCCAAATCGCAGCAACAGTGCCGCGACAGGCAGCACAGCGATGGGGAGCTGTAACGCCCTACCCAGCCGCTGGAAAAAACCTAAAATATTCATTTTATTCCCCCTACGAGACCCCGATTAGGCTCCTTTGAAGCCATATTTTTATTGTGCGACCAATTCTGACAGCAAGATATTCTGGAACAACGATATTAACCATTCATCTACATTCAGAGTGTGTGGAAAATTAATTCGTATCGCAAATTAAAAGCGTGTTTTTTGTGATTACAGTCACCAAATATCGTTATTAACCCTCCCTTCCACTGGCTAACTACGAAAACTTATTTTATCATTCAAAAAATCGAAACGGATTGATCCTTACCGATGCAAAACCAGGTTACGCTTAATACTGCACAGCGACTCAATCCGCCAACTGCTTACATTGACTACTGAGGTGAAGAATGAGACTGATCCCCCTGAATACCGCTGAACAAGTCGGCAAATGGGCTGCTCGCCATATCGTTAACCGTATCAACGCGTTCAAACCAACGGCAGATCGTCCGTTCGTTCTGGGCCTGCCGACTGGCGGCACCCCACTGACAGCCTATAAAGCATTAGTCGAAATGCACAAAGCGGGCCAGGTTAGCTTCAAACATGTTGTCACATTTAATATGGACGAGTATGTTGGCCTGCCGAAAGAGCATCCAGAAAGCTACCACAGCTTCATGCATCGCAACTTCTTTGATCATGTTGATATTCCAGCAGAAAACATCAACCTCCTCAATGGTAACGCACCAGATATCGATGCAGAATGCCGTCAGTATGAAGAAAAAATCCGTTCCTACGGTAAAATCCACCTGTTTATGGGTGGTGTAGGCAACGACGGGCACATCGCATTTAACGAACCGGCGTCGTCTTTAGCCTCTCGTACGCGTATCAAAACGCTGACTCACGACACACGCGTGGCGAACTCTCGTTTCTTTGACGGTGACGTAAGCCAGGTGCCGAAATATGCGCTGACCGTTGGCGTGGGTACACTGCTTGATGCCGAAGAAGTGATGATTCTGGTGCTGGGCCACCAAAAAGCGCAGGCTCTGCAGGCTGCCGTTGAAGGTAACGTCAACCATATGTGGACCATCAGCTGCCTGCAGCTGCATCCAAAAGCCGTTGTGGTTTGCGATGAACCTTCCACAATGGAACTGAAAGTGAAGACGCTGAAATACTTTAACGAGTTAGAAGCCGAAAATATTAAAGGTCTGTAATGCTGTTTCCGCCCAGCCGAAAGCGTTGCAGGGCGGCATTTTTTTGAAATCGGGGGTCGGAATGTATGCTTTAACCCAGGGCCGGATCTTTACCGGTCACGAAATTCTTGATGACCATGCGATTGTCGTCGCTGATGGCCTGATAGCCAGCGTTTGCCCACTGGCTGAATTACCGCCGGAGATTGAACAACGCTCATTGAATGGGGCCATTCTTTCCCCCGGTTTTATTGATGTGCAGTTAAACGGCTGCGGCGGCGTGCAGTTCAACGATACGGCAGAAGCTGTGACCGTTGAAACGCTGGAAATCATGCAGAAAGCTAACGAGAAATCGGGCTGCACTAACTACCTGCCTACGCTTATCACCACCAGCGATGAGTTGATGAAACAAGGCGTTCGCGTGATGCGTGAATACCTGGCAAAACACCCGAATCAGGCATTAGGACTTCACCTTGAAGGCCCATGGCTGAATCTGGTGAAAAAAGGTACCCATAACCCAAGTTTTGTTCGTCAGCCTGACGCTGCGCTGGTCGACTTCCTGTGCGATAATGCCGATGTGATCACCAAAGTTACGCTGGCACCAGAAATGGTTCCTGCTGACGTGATCACCCGACTGGTCAATGCCGGTATTGTCGTTTCAGCAGGTCACTCAAACGCGACGGTAAAAGAAGCCAAAATCGGTTTCCGTGCGGGCATTACCTTTGCAACACACCTGTTCAACGCCATGCCTTACATTACTGGCCGCGAACCGGGTCTGGCTGGTGCCATCCTTGATGAAGCCGATATTTATTGCGGTATCATCGCCGATGGTCTGCACGTCGATTACGTTAACATCCGTAACGCTAAACGCCTGAAAGGTGACAAGCTGTGCCTGGTGACCGACGCCACCGCGCCGGCGGGTGCAAATATTGAACAGTTCATTTTCGCTGGTAAAACAATATACTACCGCAATGGACTGTGTGTGGATGAGAATGGCACCCTGAGCGGCTCGTCATTAACCATGATTGAAGGTGTACGTAATCTGGTTGAACATTGCGGCATTGCGCTGGATGAAGTGCTGCGTATGGCAACACTTTACCCCGCTCGCGCCATCGGCGTGGACAAGCAACTCGGCAGTATCGCCCCAGGCAAAGTCGCCAACCTGACCGCGTTCACACACGACTTTAAAATCATCAAGACCATCGTTAATGGCAACGAGGTCATTACAGAGTAAGAGAAAGAATGACACCAGGCGGACAAGCTCAAATAGGTAATGTTGATCTCGTAAAACAGCTTAACAGCGCGGCAGTTTATCGCCTGATTGACCAGCATGGGCCAATCTCGCGCATCCAGATTGCCGAACAGAGCCAGCTTGCTCCCGCCAGCGTAACTAAAATTACGCGCCAGCTTATTGAACGCGGGCTGATCAAAGAAGTGGATCAGCAGGCCTCCACCGGGGGCCGCCGCGCTATCTCTATCGTCACTGAAACACGCAACTTCCACGCCATTGGCGTGCGTCTTGGCCGTCATGACACTACGCTAACGCTGTACGATATGAGCAGCAAAGCCGTCGCTGAGGAGCACTACCCCTTACCCGAGCGCACCCAGGAAACGCTGGAACATGCGCTACTCAATACCATTGCCACCTTTATGGACAGCTGCCAACGGAAAGTCCGTGAGCTAATTGCCATCTCCGTTATTCTGCCAGGCCTGGTTGACCCAGAAAGTGGCGTCATTCGCTATATGCCGCATATTCAGGTTGAAAACTGGGGGCTGGTCGAGGCGCTGGAAAAACGGTTCCAGGTGACCTGCTTTGTTGGTCACGATATCCGTAGTCTGGCACTTGCCGAGCACTATTTCGGGGCAAGTCAGGACTGCGAAGACTCCATTCTGGTGCGAGTGCATCGCGGAACCGGTGCCGGGATCATCTCCAATGGCCGCATTTTTATTGGCCGTAACGGCAACGTTGGCGAGATTGGCCATATTCAGGTAGAGCCGTTGGGCGAGCGCTGTCACTGCGGTAACTTTGGTTGTCTGGAAACTATCGCGGCCAACGCGTCCATCGAGCATCGCGTGCAAAACTTACTCAAGCAAGGTTATCCAAGTCGGCTAACGCTTGATGATTGCAGTATCAAATCTATCTGTAAGGCTGCCAACAAAGGCGATAACCTGGCATCGGAAGTGATTGAGCACGTGGGCCGCCACCTGGGTAAAACTATCGCTATAGCCATCAACCTGTTTAACCCACAAAAAATCGTTATTGCTGGTGAGATTACAGAGGCAGATAAGGTCCTGCTGCCAGCGATCGAAAGCTGCATTAATGCCCAAGCGTTGAAGGCATTTCGCCACAATTTACCCGTGGTTCGCTCCACGCTGGACCACCGTTCCGCCATTGGCGCATTTGCGCTGGTGAAACGCGCCATGCTCAACGGAACGTTGCTACAACGTTTGCTGGAAAGCTAATACACCTCACTCTTCAAGCTGCCTCTGTATCGCTGAGGCAACTCGAATAATTGAGTGTATTTTATGTATAGTAACGCCTTCTTATTTTGATGTCGGATTGTCCATGGCCATTAAGAATGTAATTTGTGATATCGACGGCGTGCTGATGCACGACAATGTTGCCGTACCGGGTGCGGCAGAATTTTTGACCGGCGTGATGGAGAAAGGCTTGCCGTTAGTCCTGTTGACTAACTACCCTTCGCAGACCGGACAGGATCTGGCAAACCGCTTTGCCACCGCAGGTGTCAATGTTCCTGACAGCGTGTTTTATACCTCCGCCATGGCTACCGCCGATTTCCTGCGTCGCCAGGAAGGAAAAAAAGCCTATGTTGTCGGTGAAGGCGCACTGATCCACGAACTGTACAAAGCGGGCTTCACCATTACCGACGTTAACCCCGATTTTGTGATCGTCGGCGAGACGCGTTCCTACAACTGGGACATGATGCATAAAGCGGCATACTTTGTGGCCAATGGCGCACGTTTCATTGCCACCAACCCGGATACGCACGGTCGCGGTTTTTATCCTGCCTGTGGTGCGCTGTGCGCCGGTATTGAGAAGATTTCAGGCCGTGAGCCCTTCTACGTAGGTAAACCCAGCCCGTGGATTATCCGCGCGGCACTCAACAAAATGCAGGCGCACTCGGAAGAGACCGTCATTGTTGGCGACAACCTGCGTACCGATATTCTGGCTGGCTTCCAGGCCGGTCTTGAAACTATCCTGGTGCTGTCTGGCATTTCCACCCTTGATGATATCGACAGCATGCCGTTCCGACCAAGCTGGATCTACCCGTCCGTTGCCGAGATAGATGTTATTTAAGCAACGCTGTGCCGGATAACCCTAAGAACACGTTAACCGGCACACTAAATAACCCCATCTAATAAAACCGCCATTTTTCTGGCGATTCATCAATAAATACGCTCATTACATACTCTTTTTTCACTATTCAACAATCATCATTGAGTTTTTTCTTTTCTCCTCACCAAACTCCTTGCGCCCTCTGCGGCTTTACGGCATTTTCTTTATTAAGCAAACATAAAAAGCATCACGCAACGGGTTAACGGAGAAGGTTATGTGTTCTATTTTTGGCGTATTTGATATTAAAACCGACGCAGTTGAGCTGCGTAAAAAAGCCCTCGAGCTGTCTCGTCTGATGCGCCACCGCGGCCCGGACTGGTCGGGTATTTACGCCAGTGATAACGCGATCCTGGCACATGAACGTCTGTCCATTGTCGACGTTAACGCCGGTGCTCAACCGCTATACAACGTGAAAAAGACGCATATCCTGGCGGTAAACGGCGAGATTTATAACCATCAGGCGTTACGTGCTGAATACGGCGATCGCTATCAGTTCCAGACCGGTTCCGACTGCGAAGTTATCCTTGCGCTGTACCAGGAAAAAGGGCCTGAATTCCTTGACGACCTGCAGGGCATGTTCGCCTTCGCACTCTACGACAGCGAGCAGGATGCGTATCTGATCGGCCGCGATCACATTGGGATTATCCCTCTGTACATGGGTCATGATGAACACGGCAACTTGTACGTGGCGTCTGAGATGAAAGCGCTGGTTCCTGTTTGCCGCACCATTAAAGAATTCCCGGCCGGTAGCTACCTGTGGAGCAAAGACGGGGAAATCCGTCAGTACTATCAGCGCGACTGGTTCGAATACGATGCCGTAAAAGACAATGTGACGGATAAAGACGAACTGCGTCAGGCGCTGGAAGATGCGGTTAAAAGCCATCTGATGTCAGATGTGCCTTATGGTGTGCTGCTGTCTGGTGGCCTGGATTCGTCCGTGATTTCCGCTATCACCAAAAAATATGCAGCGCGCCGTGTTGAAGATCAAGAGCGCAGTGAAGCCTGGTGGCCGCAACTGCACTCCTTCGCCGTGGGCCTGAAAGGCGCACCGGATCTGAAAGCCGCTCAGGAAGTCGCCAACCACCTGGGGACCGTACACCACGAGATCCATTTCACCGTACAGGAAGGCCTGGATGCCATCCGCGATGTGATTTATCACATTGAAACCTATGACGTCACCACCATTCGCGCCTCAACACCGATGTACTTAATGTCAAGAAAAATCAAAGCGATGGGCATTAAAATGGTGCTGTCAGGCGAAGGTTCTGATGAAGTATTTGGCGGTTATCTTTATTTTCACAAAGCGCCGGACGCAAAAGAACTGCACGAAGAAACAGTACGTAAACTGCAGGCACTGCATATGTTCGACTGCGCCCGAGCCAACAAAGCCATGTCGGCCTGGGGCGTTGAAGCCCGCGTACCGTTCCTCGACAAGAAATTCCTCGATGTCGCGATGCGCATCAACCCACAGGATAAAATGTGCGGTAACGGAAAGATGGAAAAACATGTCCTGCGTGAATGTTTTGAATCCTACCTGCCAGCCAGCATTGCATGGCGTCAGAAGGAGCAGTTCTCTGACGGCGTCGGTTATAGCTGGATTGACACGCTGAAAGAAGTGGCGGCAGAGCACGTTTCCGATCAACAACTGGAAACCGCCAGCTTCCGCTTCCCGTACAACACACCATCGTCTAAAGAAGCGTATTTGTACCGTGAGATTTTTGAAGAGCTGTTCCCGGTAGCCAGCGCCGCCGAGTGTGTGCCGGGTGGCCCGTCCGTCGCCTGTTCTTCTGCCAAAGCCATCGAATGGGACGAAGCGTTCAAAACCATGAACGATCCATCAGGCCGTGCGGTTGGCGTGCACCAGTCGGCTTATAAGTAAGCCCATCATCCACTAAGAGCCCTGAGGGGCTCTTTTTTTATGTCGGTTTTACGTGCGGAAAAACAATTAATAACGAATAATTGCCGAATATTGCGTCACGCTGTTCGCAACCTAACCAAACAGTCACATTCCAGCTATTTTCAATGAAAAAGGGGTTGACGCTTCAAGGCTCAATACGCATAATGCGCCCCGCAACGCCGATAAGGTAACGCGAAAAAAAGATGGCTACGTAGCTCAGCTGGTTAGAGCACATCACTCATAATGATGGGGTCACAGGTTCGAATCCCGTCGTAGCCACCATCTTTTTTGCGGGAGTGGCGAAATTGGTAGACGCACCAGATTTAGGTTCTGGCGCCGCAAGGTGTGCGAGTTCAAGTCTCGCCTCCCGCACCATTCACCCGTAAGCGTTGCACGGATGGGGTATCGCCAAGCGGTAAGGCACCGGTTTTTGATACCGGCATTCCCTGGTTCGAATCCAGGTACCCCAGCCACTTTTCTTCGATATAGCGGTTCACCGCAACGGTCATTGGGGTATCGCCAAGCGGTAAGGCACCGGTTTTTGATACCGGCATTCCCTGGTTCGAATCCAGGTACCCCAGCCATCGAAGAATATGATAGTATTTGGCTACGTAGCTCAGCTGGTTAGAGCACATCACTCATAATGATGGGGTCACAGGTTCGAATCCCGTCGTAGCCACCATATTAAGGGCGTATCGATTTAATTCGGTAAATCCAAAAAATTGTTGGGGTATCGCCAAGCGGTAAGGCTCTGGTTTCTGATACCAGCATTCCGAGGTTCGAATCCTCGTACCCCAGCCAATTTCAAAAAGTCGTCCACTTTGTGGGTGCACCCGTTGGGGTATCGCCAAGCGGTAAGGCTCTGGTTTCTGATACCAGCATTCCGAGGTTCGAATCCTCGTACCCCAGCCATTTTAGAAAAGCTCGCTTCGGCGAGCTTTTTGCTTTTCTAACGCCGGGTGACGGCAAGCCTTACCCGGCCTACATGACGCGTAGGCCTGATAAGCGCAGCGCCATCAGGCACCACTTGAGCTACAACCCTAACGCATACTTCAGCGCCTGACGTTTTAACACGCCTGCACGCTCGGCGGCCATTAGACCAAGATTGCGCATAATACGCAGCGGCTGCAGGTTGTTGCTGAATCCGGCGTAAAACAGATCCATACCACTTTGCATGATGAAGTTATCGGTCATACGACGCGTTTGGTAGCGCTTCAGTACCCGCTGACTGGCCCACTGCTCACCATAGCTACGGGCGTTCACCAGCACATCAATTAACGCATCGACATCACGGTACCCCAGATTCACCCCCTGCCCGGCAAGCGGATGAATGGTGTGCGCAGCATCGCCCACCAGCGCCAGTCCTGGCTGTACATACTGCAACGCGTGGCGACGAGTAAGTGGAAACGCCCCTGCGGCAACAGGCGTAACGTCACCCAGACGTGAAGGGAAATATTTTGCGATTTCCGCCTGGAGCTGCGCCATATCGAGACTCTGCAACTGGCGGATGCGGGCCGGAGAGTCATACCACACCAGCGAAGCCCAGTTATCGAACAGCGGTAAAAACGCCCGCGGTCCGTCAGGGGTAAACTGCTGCCAGGTACTGTCTCCCGGTGAATTCTCACATTGCACGGTAATCAGCATGCAGGATTGCGCGTACTGCCAGGCATGGATGCCAATCCCGGCCATTTGACGTACCTGAGAATTCGCGCCATCGGCACCAATCACCAGTTTTGCCGTTATCTTTTCACCGCCAGTCAGTTCAAGCTCATGCCGATCGTTATGTTGATGCAGAGAAATCAGTGATGCCGGCACGCGCAGGGTCACGTTGGGATGCGCCTCCATCGCCTGCCACAACGCCTGTTGCAGGACGTTGTTTTCGACCATATAGCCCAGCAATGGGAGTTTTAGCTCTGCCGCATCAAACACCACATGGGCATTCTCCCACTCCCAGGTTTCCAGACGACGATATGGATGAGTGCGCATGCCCTGCACCGCATCCCAGACACCCAACCCTTTCAGCAACGATGCAGACGCGGAGCTAATGGCTGAAATACGGATATCGGGCTGACTGTCAGCCACAAACGGCACGGGCGCGGCGTGCTCTATTACCGTCACCCTGAATCCATGCTGCGCCAGTCCCAGCGCCAGCGCGCCGCCGACCATCCCCCCGCCGACAATGGCAATTTCCGTTGGTTGATTTGTCATGGTCAATCATCCTGTTACATGTATTGTGTAAGTTTACAGGATTTTTTACCCCTTGAGGCTGACATCCGTCATACTGGTCACAACCGCGCCAACGCAGTACACTATGCGCCCTGCATTTCAGCCACAATTTCGCAAGAGCAAGTCGATGACTAAAAAACTCCATATTAAAACCTGGGGCTGTCAGATGAACGAATACGATTCATCGAAGATGGCCGATCTGCTGGATGCCACTCACGGGTATCAACTGACCGACGTGGCGGAAGAAGCGGATGTGCTGCTGCTGAATACCTGCTCAATTCGCGAGAAGGCTCAGGAAAAAGTTTTCCATCAGTTAGGTCGCTGGAAACTCTTAAAAGAGAAAAACCCGAATCTGATTATCGGCGTGGGTGGCTGTGTCGCCTCCCAGGAAGGCGACCATATTCGTCAACGTGCACACTACGTCGACATTATTTTTGGGCCACAAACCCTGCACCGCCTGCCGGAAATGATCAACAAAGTGCGCGGTAGCACCAGCCGTAGCCCAGTGGTGGATATCAGTTTCCCGGAAATCGAAAAGTTCGACCGCCTGCCGGAACCGCGTGCTGAAGGTCCAAGCGCGTTTGTGTCCATCATGGAAGGCTGTAACAAATACTGCACTTACTGCGTGGTGCCCTACACCCGCGGTGAGGAAGTCAGCCGTCCGGCGGACGATATCCTGCTTGAAATTGCCCAACTTGCGGCGCAGGGCGTACGTGAAGTCAACCTGCTGGGGCAAAACGTTAACGCCTGGCGCGGTGAGAACTACGACGGCACGACCGGCTCATTCGCAGATTTACTGCGTCTGGTGGCGGCGATCGACGGCATTGACCGTATCCGTTTCACTACCAGTCATCCAATTGAGTTCACCGACGATATCGTTGAAGTCTATCGCGACACCCCGGAGCTGGTAAGCTTCCTGCACCTGCCGGTACAGAGTGGCTCAGATCGCGTACTAAACCTGATGGGACGTACCCATACCGCGCTGGAATACAAGGCGATCATCCGCAAACTGCGCGCTGCACGCCCGGATATTCAGATTAGCTCCGACTTCATCGTGGGCTTCCCTGGCGAAACCACACAAGATTTCGAGCAGACCATGAAGCTGATTGCCGACGTTAACTTCGACATGAGCTACAGCTTTATCTTCTCAGCTCGTCCTGGCACGCCTGCCGCCGATATGGTTGACGACGTCCCGGAAGAAGAGAAAAAGCAACGTCTGTATATCCTGCAGGATCGCATCAACCAGCAGGCCATGGCCTGGAGCCGCCGTATGCTCGGCACCACCCAGCGTATTCTGGTCGAAGGCACGTCGCGTAAAAGCGTAATGGAGCTGTCGGGTCGTACCGAAAATAACCGTGTGGTGAATTTTGAAGGCACCCCGGATATGGTCGGTAAGTTTGTGGATGTTGAAATTACCGACGTCTGGACTAACTCCCTGCGCGGTAAAGTCGTGCGTACCGAGGACGAAATGGGCCTGCGCATCGCAGAAAGTCCGGAGTCGGTCATTGCGCGTACCCGCAAAGAAAACGATCTGGGTGTCGGCATTTATCAGCCGTAATTACCATAACCCCTCCTCTATCCCCTAAAGCGACAAACGAGCAAATCCCCAGGAGCATAGATAACTATGTGACTGGGGTGCGCGAGTGCAGGCAACGCCTCTGCGGCTTGAAGTATGACGGGGAGGGTCTTGTATTTCCTCTCTACGCCCCCATCTTCATTGCAATGCTTGCGCCTTTTCCCTGTGGCGTGAATAATTTCCCTACATGCCGGTAAATGTTCGACGTCCGGCGATATCTGCATAAGAGGAACGGTTTGAACATAGACACTCGCGAAATTACCCTTGAGCCCGCAGACAATGCCCGTCTGTTGAGCCTGTGCGGTCCTTTTGATGACAACATCAAACAGCTTGAACGTCGCCTTGGTATCGAAATTAACCGCCGCGACAACCACTTTAAGCTGACCGGTCGCCCGATTTGCGTTACCGCTGCGGCAGATATTTTACACAGCCTGTACGTCGATACCGCGCCAATGCGCGGCAAGACGCAGGACATCGAGCCGGAACAAATTCACCTGGCAATCAAAGAAGCGCGTGTCCTTGAGCAGAGCGCAGACAGCGTGCCGGAGTTTGGCAAAGCGGTGAATATCAAAACCAAGCGTGGCGTGATCAAACCGCGTACGCCGAATCAGGCGCAGTACATCGCCAATATTCTCGACCACGACATCACCTTCGGCGTCGGTCCTGCAGGGACGGGTAAAACCTACCTGGCGGTAGCCGCCGCGGTCGATGCGCTCGAGCGTCAGGAAATTCGCCGTATTCTGCTGACCCGTCCGGCGGTTGAAGCCGGTGAAAAACTGGGCTTCCTGCCGGGCGATCTCAGCCAGAAAGTCGATCCTTATTTACGTCCGCTGTATGATGCGCTGTTCGAAATGCTCGGTTTTGAGAAGGTGGAGAAGCTTATCGAGCGTAACGTCATTGAAGTCGCCCCGCTGGCTTATATGCGCGGCCGTACGCTGAACGATGCGTTCATTATCCTTGATGAGAGCCAGAACACGACTATCGAACAGATGAAAATGTTCCTGACCCGTATTGGCTTCAACTCCAAAGCGGTGATCACCGGCGACATTACCCAAATTGACCTGCCGCGCAGCACCAAATCCGGTCTGCGTCATGCCATCGAAGTGTTGGCTGAGGTCGATGAGATTAGCTTTAATTTCTTCCATAGCGAAGACGTGGTACGCCACCCGGTGGTTGCCCGTATCGTGACGGCGTATGAAGCCTGGGAAGAAGCAGAACAAAAACGTAAAGCCGAACAGGCAGCGGAACGCAAGCGTGAAGCCCAGGAACAGGAACAAAAATGAGTCAGGTTATTCTCGATTTACAGCTGGCATGTGAAGATAACGCCGGTTTACCGGATGAGCGCCAGTTTCAGGCATGGCTGGATGCGGTGATCCCGCAGTTTCAGGAAGAGTCAGAGGTCACCATTCGCCTGGTCGATGACGCTGAAAGCCACGAACTGAATCTGACCTATCGCGGGAAAGACAAGTCAACCAATGTGCTGTCCTTCCCGTTTGAGGCCCCACCGGGCATCGAACTGCCGCTGCTGGGCGATCTGGTCATCTGTCGTCAGGTGGTCGAAAAAGAAGCGCAGGAGCAAGGTAAGCCTCTTGAAGCCCACTGGGCACACATGGTTATACACGGTAGCCTGCATCTCTTAGGCTACGACCATATCGAAGACGACGAAGCGGAAGAAATGGAATCCCTCGAAACAGAGATTATGCTTGCTCTGGGCTATGAGGATCCGTACATTGCCGAGAAGGAATAACCTGCTACCGGTCAAGCCGGTGACAGGTCACCACGCCGGGCACTGAGTTTACGTGCCTTGAGCAATCTATTAACTAACATGAGAACCCATACGACGCCATGAGCGACGACAATTCACACAGTAGTGACACCTTACACAGCAAAAAGGGATTCTTTTCCCTGTTACTGAGCCAACTTTTCCACGGTGAACCAAAAAACCGCGACGAACTGTTGGAGCTGATCCGTGATTCCGGGCAAAACGACCTTATCGATGAAGATACGCGCGATATGCTCGAAGGGGTGATGGACATTGCGGACCAACGTGTTCGCGACATCATGATCCCCCGGTCCCAGATGATCACACTGAAACGCAACCAGACTCTGGATGAGTGTCTTGATGTCATCATCGAGTCCGCCCACTCGCGTTTCCCGGTGATCAGCGAAGACAAAGATCACATTGAAGGGATTCTGATGGCGAAAGACTTGCTGCCGTTTATGCGCAGTGATGCCGAAGCTTTCAGCATGGAAAAAGTGTTACGCCCGGCGGTTGTCGTACCTGAGAGCAAGCGTGTTGACCGCATGCTGAAAGAGTTCCGCTCTCAGCGGTACCATATGGCTATCGTTATCGACGAGTTCGGCGGTGTCTCGGGTCTGGTGACCATTGAGGACATTCTTGAACTGATCGTCGGTGAAATCGAAGATGAATACGACGAAGAAGACGATATCGATTTCCGTCAGCTCAGTCGCCACACCTGGACCATTCGTGCGCTGGCCCCGATCGAAGACTTCAACGAAGCCTTCGGCACCCACTTTAGCGACGAAGAAGTCGATACTATTGGCGGTTTGGTGATGCAGGCCTTTGGTCATCTGCCCGCACGTGGAGAGACTATCGACATTGATGGCTACCAGTTCAAAGTTGCCATGGCCGACAGCCGTCGTATTATTCAGGTTCATGTCAGAATTCCGGACGACTCACCCCAGCCAAAACTGGACGAATAAACCCGAAACTGGATCAAAGACTACATGGCATTTGCCCCCTTAATTGAACGCCAGCGCATTCGCCTGCTGCTGGCGTTATTATTCGGTGCCTGCGGGACGCTGGCGTTCTCTCCGTATGACATCTGGCCTGCGGCGATTATTTCGCTGATGGGTCTGCAGGCCTTAACTCTCAACCGTCGCCCACTCCAGTCTGCCGCTATCGGCTATGTCTGGGGAATGGGTCTTTTTGGCTCCGGCATCAACTGGGTCTATGTCAGCATTGCGCAATTTGGCGGTATGCCAGGCCCGGTTAACGTATTCCTTGTGGTATTGCTTGCGGCATACCTCTCGCTGTACACAGGTTTGTTTGCGGGCGTTCTGTCGCGCCTGTGTCCAAAAACCAGCTGGCTGCGGGTGGCGATTGCTGCCCCGGTAGTCTGGCAGATAACCGAATTCCTGCGCGGCTGGGTGCTGACCGGCTTCCCATGGCTACAGTTTGGCTACAGCCAGATTGACGGCCCGCTGAAAGGCCTGGCGCCGGTAATGGGCGTCGAGGCGATTAACTTCCTGCTGATGATGGTCAGCGGCCTGCTGGCGCTGGCGTTAGTCACACGTAACTGGCGTCCTCTGGTTGCTGCCGTGGTATTGTTCGCTCTGCCCTTCCCGCTGCGTTACATCCAGTGGTATACGCTGGAGCCAGAAAAAACAACCCAAGTTTCGATGGTGCAAGGTGACATTCCGCAGTCGCTGAAGTGGGATGAAGGTCAGCTCATCAACACGTTGAAGATTTACCTTGATGCCACGCAGCCTGAAATGGGCAAATCACAGCTGATCATCTGGCCAGAGTCCGCTATTCCTGATCTGGAGATCAATCAGCAGCGTTTCCTCGACATGATGGATGACCTGCTAAAATCTAAAAACAGCACGCTAATCACCGGTATTGTTGACGCGCGCCTTAACAAGCAAAACCGCTACGATACTTACAACACCATCATCACGCTGGGTAAAGACAGTCCGTACAGCTATGACTCCAGCAATCGTTACAACAAAAATCACCTTGTCCCGTTTGGTGAGTTTGTGCCGCTGGAATCGATTCTACGCCCGCTGGCGCCGTTCTTTGACTTACCCATGTCATCCTTCAGCCGAGGGCCGTATGTGCAGCCACAGCTGCAGGCACACGGCTTTAAGCTGACGGCGGCAATCTGCTACGAAATTATTCTTGGCGAACAGGTACGGGATAACTTCCGCCCGGATACGGACTACTTGCTGACCATCTCCAATGATGCCTGGTTTGGTAAATCCATCGGTCCATGGCAGCACTTCCAGATGGCGCGCATGCGGTCACTGGAGCTGGCGCGTCCGCTGTTGCGTAGCACTAATAATGGCATCACGGCGGTGATTGGCCCGCAAGGTGAAGTGCAGGCCATGATCCCGCAGTTTACCCGACAGGTACTGACCACCAGCGTTACCCCGACAACGGGTCTCACGCCGTATGCGCGTACCGGAAACTGGCCGTTATGGCTGATTACCGCGTTGTTAGGCTTTGGCGCGATCATCATGAGTCTGCGCCAGCGTCGTAAATAATCTCTGCTCTCGTCATATTGCCGGATGTTGGCGCTCACGCGCCTTGTCCGGCTAACACATCCCCTCTCCACTCCCATTCTGGCACGCCTATTGCTTTGTTATACAAGGCAAACGCTGTTTTGGTTGAATGTGCAACCTGGTCGCACCAAATTTGAGCACAGGTAGCACCTGAAATGTGCAACAAGATATTTTTGCCCTCAAACGGTGCGGCGCACTTCGCAAAAATAAACAATAACACAGCAAATTCTTTACATTCATCCAAACTAAATGTTAACAAACACATACAAGACTGCACTTTTAAGTAGCAAACAATAACAACATCACAATGGGTATCAATGCGTCCCTGACGCAGACGATAAAGGAGTTGGATATGCAATTACGTAAGCTCGCCACTGCCATGCTGGTCGTGGGAATGTCTGCCGGTCTGGCGCACGCGGAAGATGCCGCCCCTGCGGCAAGCAGCACCCTGGACAAGATCGCTAAAAATGGCGTCATCGTCGTCGGACACCGTGAATCCTCGGTCCCGTTTTCCTACTACGATAATCAGCAGAAAGTGGTCGGTTATTCACAGGATTACTCCAACGCAATTGTTGAGGCCGTGAAGAAAAAGCTGAACAAACCTGACCTGCAGGTGAAGCTGATTCCGATTACCTCCCAGAACCGCATTCCGCTGCTGCAAAACGGCACCTTCGACTTTGAATGTGGTTCAACCACCAACAACGTTGAACGCCAGAAACAAGCGGCATTTTCTGACACCATTTTCGTTGTCGGCACCCGCCTGCTGGCGAAAAAAGGCGGCGACATCAAAGATTTCGCTGACTTGAAAGGCAAAGCGGTGGTTGTGACTTCCGGTACCACCTCGGAAGTGCTGCTGCATAAGCTGAACGAAGAACAAAAAATGGATATGCGCATCATCAGTGCGAAAGACCACGGTGACTCTTTCCGTACCCTCGAAAGCGGTCGCGCCGTCGCCTTTATGATGGATGACGCCCTGCTGGCTGGTGAACGCGCGAAGGCGAAGAAACCGGACAACTGGGAGATCGTCGGCAAGCCACAATCTCAGGAAGCGTACGGCTGTATGCTGCGTAAAGACGACGTCGCGTTCAAAAAGCTGATGGATGACACCATTGCGCAGGCACAAACTTCAGGTGAAGCAGAGAAGTGGTTTGATAAATGGTTTAAAAACCCTATTCCGCCAAAGAACCTGAATATGAATTTCGAACTGTCGAGCGAGATGAAGGCCCTGTTCAAAGAACCAAATGATAAAGCACTCAACTAACTAAAATAAATGGGGCGAGTTCACCTGGCCCTCACGATTGTCGGGAAGCATGGACAGACTATACGCTGAGTGGCCGTTCCCCACTCAGCGCGAAAAATGAGCTTCTCAACAATCTTCGAGGGTAGCGCTGCTACCCTTTTTTTTTCTGGAGTAGATTTATGTCTATAGACTGGAACTGGGGGATTTTTTTACAAGAAGCCCCGTTCGGCAACACCACCTATCTCGGCTGGCTCTGGAGTGGTTTCCAGGTCACCGTCGCGCTTTCAATCACCGCCTGGATTATTGCTTTCCTGATAGGTTCCCTATTCGGCATCTTACGCACCGTTCCCAACCGTTTCCTTTCCGGGATAGGCACGTTGTATGTTGAACTGTTTCGTAACGTTCCGCTGATCGTACAATTTTTTACCTGGTATCTGGTGATCCCGGAACTGCTCCCAGAAAACATTGGCATGTGGTTCAAGGCTGAGTTGGATCCCAACATCCAGTTTTTCCTCTCCTCAATGCTCTGCCTGGGGCTGTTTACCGCCGCCCGCGTTTGTGAGCAGGTGCGCGCCGCGATTCAGTCTTTGCCTCGCGGACAAAAAAACGCCGCGCTGGCGATGGGGCTGACGCTACCGCAGGCCTATCGCTATGTTCTGCTGCCCAACGCCTACCGCGTGATCGTACCGCCGATGACATCAGAAATGATGAACCTGGTGAAAAACTCCGCCATCGCCTCAACCATCGGTCTGGTCGATATGGCAGCACAGGCAGGCAAGCTGCTGGATTACTCTGCCCACGCCTGGGAGTCGTTTACGGCTATCACCCTTGCCTACGTCTTGATTAACGCCTTTATTATGCTGGTGATGAATCTGGTTGAACATAAAACTCGCCTGCCTGGCAATTTGGGAGGCAAATAATGTACGAATTTGACTGGAGTTCCATTGTCCCCTCCCTACCGTATCTGCTGGATGGGCTGATGATCACGCTGAAAATTACCGTTACGGCGGTCATTATTGGCATCGTTTGGGGAACTATCCTTGCGGTAATGCGTCTGTCCAGCTTCGCGCCCATTGCCTGGTTTGCGAAGATCTACGTGAACGTATTCCGCTCTATTCCGCTGGTCATGGTGCTGCTGTGGTTCTATCTGATTGTACCAGGGTTCTTACAGAACGTATTAGGCCTGTCACCGAAAACCGATATTCGTCTGATCTCAGCGATGGTGGCGTTTTCGATGTTTGAAGCGGCGTACTACTCAGAGATTATCCGTGCCGGGATCCAGAGTATTTCTCGTGGACAGTCCAGCGCCGCGCTGGCGTTAGGGATGACCCACTGGCAGTCGATGAAGCTCATTATTCTGCCGCAGGCATTTCGCGCGATGGTGCCGTTGCTGCTGACCCAGGGCATCGTTCTATTCCAGGACACCTCGCTGGTCTACGTATTAAGTCTGGCAGATTTCTTCCGTACCGCCTCCACCATTGGCGAGCGTGACGGCACACAGGTCGAGATGATCCTGTTTGCTGGCGCCGTCTATTTTGTATTCAGTCTGAGCGCATCGTTGTTGGTCAGCTATTTGAAGAAAAGGACAGTTTAATGATTACCCTGAAAAATGTTTCTAAATGGTATGGTCACTTTCAGGTTCTGACCGACTGCTCCACGGAAGTTAAAAAAGGTGAAGTGGTGGTAGTTTGCGGTCCGTCAGGCTCCGGTAAATCGACGCTGATCAAAACGGTAAACGGCCTGGAGCCAGTGCAGCAGGGTGTGATCACCGTTGACGGTACCGTCGTGAATGACAAAAAAACCGATCTGGCCAAACTGCGTTCTCGCGTGGGCATGGTCTTCCAGCACTTTGAACTGTTCCCACATTTGTCGATCATCGAAAACTTGACCCTGGCCCAGGTAAAAGTACTTAAACGCGATAAAAAGCCTGCTCGCGACAAAGCACAAAAACTGCTTGAGCGCGTAGGACTGTCGGCCCATGCCGATAAGTTTCCGGCCCAGCTTTCTGGTGGACAGCAGCAGCGCGTGGCCATTGCCCGGGCGCTGTGTATGGATCCTATCGCCATGTTGTTTGATGAACCCACCTCAGCGCTCGATCCAGAAATGATCAACGAGGTGCTGGACGTCATGGTCGAGCTGGCTCATGAAGGGATGACCATGATGGTGGTCACCCACGAAATGGGCTTCGCTCGGAAAGTGGCGAACCGGGTAATCTTTATGGATGAGGGTAAGATTGTGGAAGACTCGCCGAAAGAAGAGTTCTTTGCCAATCCAAAATCAGACCGCGCCAAAGACTTCCTCGCCAAAATATTGCATTAATCTTTCCGGCGCGCACATCAAAGTGCGCGCCAAATCACGCTTTCTTTCTTCGCATCTCGAATCACATACAGCCCGGCGTTAACCTTGTCACGAAGTCCCACCCACAAGGAGTCACAATGGCACTTCCGATCCTTTTTGATTGCGATCCAGGTCATGACGACGCTATCGCAATGGTTCTCGCCCTCGCCTCACCGGAACTTGATGTTAAAGCCATAACATCCTCAGCGGGCAACCAGACGCCTGATAAAACCCTGCGTAATGTGTTGCGTATGTTAACGCTGCTCAACCGATCGGATATTCCCGTTGCCGGAGGCGCGTTGAAGCCCCTGATGCGCGAGTTGATAATTGCCGATAACGTTCACGGAGAAAGTGGCCTGGACGGCCCCGTACTGCCGGAGCCGGCATTTGCCCCGCAAAGTTGTACAGCCGTGGAGTTAATGGCGAAAACCCTGCGCGAAAGTCCGGAACCGGTCACGATTGTATCAACTGGCCCCCAAACTAACGTAGCACTGCTGCTGAATAGCCACCCCGAGTTGCATAAGAAAATCGCCCGTATTGTGATTATGGGCGGCGCGATGGGACTCGGAAATTGGACACCGGCTGCTGAGTTCAATATTTATGTTGATCCCGAAGCGGCAGAGATGGTGTTTCAATCAGGTATTCCGGTAGTGATGGCCGGGCTGGACGTCACACATAAAGCACAAATTCATCGTGAAGACACCGAGCGATTGCGCGCGATTGGCAATCCTGTGGCGAGCATTGTCGCTGAGTTACTGGATTTCTTCTTCGAATATCACAAAGACGAGAAATGGGGATTCAAAGGCGCACCGCTACATGATCCATGCACCATTGCCTGGTTACTGAAGCCCGAACTGTTTACCACCGTTGAACGCTGGGTCGGCGTAGAGACGCAGGGAAAATACACGCAGGGCATGACCGTAGTGGATTACTATTTCCTGAGCGGAAATAAACCCAACGCCACGGTTATGGTTGACGTTGACCGGCAAGGTTTTGTCGATCTGCTGGCCGAACGGCTCAGGTTTTACGCCTGACATTTATCATTAAGTGCGTAGGCCGGATAAGACGCGTCGCGTCGCATCCGGCACAAAAATCACGGCTCAAATGGTCTGCGCTGGAACTGATCGTGACCACATTTCGGGCATAGCGGCAGCACGTCTGGCGTGTAAACGGCTAAATGGAAGTGGCATTTCTCACAGACCAGATTCCCCAACCCGACCACCTCACCACTGTGATAAACCCCGTGATGACTCAGGTCCTGGAATACTTCGCGCCATTCAAGCTGGGTTTTATCGGTAATATCTGCCAGTTCTTGCCAGATACTCTCTTTGATGACCCGCATAAAAACGCTGTCAGTCTCCTCATCAAGACTCTCTTCATAACTGATCGCGAACTCTTCAAGGTCGCGTCTGACGGCCCTGGTGAGTTCTTCTACCTCGGTTCGCGTTAACTCCCCGGTCTGCATAACTCGCTGACGTGCCTGGTCCACCAACGCATCGATATCGCGTTCACCATTGCGCAGACGTTCGCTAAGTGACGTCACCAGTTCACGGTAATATTGAGCAACCTTGTTCATCGCTTCGCCTCCTGGGTCGTTAACTGTCTATAATAATAGACGTTATTTACACTACGCTTTGCAAGACTGTCCACAGAGTATGTAAATTCGTGCAATATTTATCCTTGCGGGAATTCAATGCTGAATGCGCGAAAGGCTGTTTTGACGCGGACGTTTGGGCTATGCTATGCGGATCTGAAACACCACATCTAAAGCTACGTTTGTAGCTGTATTGAAAACAGGACCACTGGCTGCCATGCAAGAGCAATACCGCCCGGAAGAGATAGAATCCAAAGTACAGCTTCACTGGGATGAGAAGCGCACATTTGAAGTTACCGAAGACGAGAGCAAAGAGAAGTATTACTGCCTGTCTATGCTTCCCTATCCTTCTGGTCGACTACACATGGGCCACGTACGTAACTACACTATCGGTGATGTGATCGCCCGCTATCAGCGTATGCTGGGCAAAAACGTTCTGCAGCCGATTGGCTGGGATGCATTCGGCCTGCCAGCTGAAGGCGCGGCGGTGAAAAACAATACCGCGCCTGCTCCGTGGACGTACGACAACATCGCTTACATGAAGAACCAGCTCAAAATGCTGGGCTTCGGCTATGACTGGAGCCGTGAGTTCGCGACCTGCACCCCGGAATATTACCGTTGGGAGCAAAAGTTCTTCACTGAACTGTACAAAAAAGGTCTGGTGTACAAGAAAACCTCTGCGGTTAACTGGTGCCCTAATGACCAGACAGTACTGGCGAACGAACAGGTTATTGACGGCTGCTGCTGGCGTTGTGATACCAAAGTTGAGCGGAAAGAGATCCCGCAGTGGTTCATCAAAATCACCGCATACGCTGACGAACTGCTGCGCGACCTGGACCGTCTGGATCACTGGCCTGACACCGTAAAAACGATGCAGCGCAACTGGATTGGCCGCTCTGAAGGCGTGGAGATCACCTTTGATGTCAACGGTTATGACAACACGCTGACCGTTTACACCACCCGCCCGGACACCTTTATGGGTGCCACTTATCTGGCCGTTGCCGCAGGTCACCCGTTGGCGCAGAAAGCCGCGGCGAATAACCCGGAACTGGCGGCGTTTGTTGACGAATGCCGCAACACCAAGGTTGCCGAGGCTGAAATGGCGACCATGGAGAAGAAAGGCGTCGACACTGGCTTTAAAGCGATTCATCCGCTGACCGGTGAAGAGATCCCGGTTTGGGCTGCAAACTTCGTGCTGATGGAATACGGTACAGGTGCCGTGATGGCCGTGCCGGGTCACGATCAGCGCGACTACGAGTTCGCAACCAAATATGGTCTGAGCATCAAGCCAGTTATCCTGGCGGCGGACGGTTCAGAGCCGGATCTGTCTGAGAAGGCACTGACCGAGAAAGGCGTGCTGTTTAACTCTGGTGAGTTTAACGGTCTCGATTTCGAAGCGGCTTTCAACGCCATTGCCGACAAGCTTGTCGAAAAAGGTGTGGGTGAGCGTAAAGTTAACTACCGTCTGCGTGACTGGGGCGTTTCCCGTCAGCGTTACTGGGGCGCTCCAATCCCAATGGTCACGCTGGAAGATGGCACCGTGTTGCCAACCCCAGAAGATCAGCTGCCGGTTATTCTGCCGGAAGATGTGGTGATGGACGGTATCACCAGCCCGATTAAAGCCGACCCCGAGTGGGCAAAAACCACCGTTAACGGTATGCCGGCTCTGCGTGAAACCGACACCTTTGATACCTTTATGGAATCATCCTGGTACTATGCGCGCTACACCTGCCCGCAGTATCAGGAAGGCATGCTGGACTCTAAGGCTGCCAACTACTGGCTGCCGGTTGATATCTACATTGGCGGTATCGAACACGCCATCATGCACCTGCTCTATTTCCGTTTCTTCCACAAGCTGATGCGTGACGCGGGCATGGTAAACTCTGACGAACCGGCTAAACAGCTGCTGTGTCAGGGCATGGTGCTGGCGGATGCCTTCTACTACGTCGGTGCCAACGGCGAGCGTAACTGGGTTTCTCCGGTTGATGCTATCGTTGAGCGCGATGAAAAAGGCCGTATCGTGAAGGCGCAAGACGCCGAAGGTCATGAACTGGTCTATACCGGCATGAGCAAGATGTCCAAGTCAAAAAACAACGGTATCGACCCGCAGGTGATGGTTGAGCGTTATGGCGCAGACACCGTGCGTCTGTTCATGATGTTCGCCTCTCCGGCTGATATGACGCTTGAATGGCAGGAATCCGGTGTTGAAGGAGCTAACCGCTTCCTGAAACGTGTCTGGAAACTGGTTTACGAACACACCAGCAAAGGTGATGTTGCGGCCCTGAACGTTGACGCATTGAGCGACGATCAGAAAGCGCTACGTCGCGATGTTCACAAAACTATTGCGAAAGTGACCGATGATATCGGCCGTCGTCAGACCTTTAACACCGCGATTGCGGCGGTTATGGAACTGATGAACAAGCTGGCGAAAGCACCGCAGGAAGACGAGCAGGACAGAGCCCTGATGCAGGAAGCGTTGCTGGCCGTTGTGCGTATGCTCAACCCGTTCACCCCGCACGTATGCTTCACCTTGTGGCATGCGCTGAAGGGCGAAGGCGATATCGACAACGCACCGTGGCCGGTTGCTGACGACAGCGCAATGGTCGAAGACTCAACGCTGGTTGTGGTGCAGGTGAACGGTAAAGTACGTGGCAAAATCACCGTTCCAGTCAACGCCACCGAAGAGCAAGTTCGTGAGCGTGCTGGCCAGGAGCATCTGGTAGCAAAATATCTTGATGGCGTTACCGTACGTAAAGTGATTTATGTACCGGGTAAACTCCTCAATCTGGTCGTTGGCTAAGCGCGGGAGGAAGCGTGCGACATCTGACAACTCTGTTGTTATCCCTGGTGGTGCTGGTCACCGCTGGGTGTGGTTGGCATCTGCGTAGTACTACGCAGGTACCGCCCACAATGAAAACTATGATCCTGGACTCTGGCGATCCGAACGGCCCGTTAAGCCGCGCGGTACGCAACCAGTTACGTCTGAACAACATCGAACTGCTCGAAACAGGTTCTATGCGTAAAGACGTACCGTCCCTACGTCTGGGTGCGGTCAGCATTTCTCAGGATACGGCATCTGTATTCCAGAACGGTCAAACGGCTGAATATCAGATGGTGATGTCGGTCAGTGCCTCCGTTCTGATTCCAGGCCATGACATTTATCCGATCAGTGCCAAGGTCTATCGTTCGTTCTTTGACAACCCGCAGGCTGCACTGGCGAAGGATAACGAGCAGGATATGATCGTTAAAGAAATGTATGACAAAGCGGCCGAACAGTTGATTCGTAAGCTGCCAAGTATACATATTGCTGATACTCAGTCATCCAGTGATGACGTACAGCCTGCTGAGAATGAAACAGCCGCGCCAACGTCTTCTCCGGCACGTGTTTCCACCACGCTGGGTAACTGATGCTCAAGTTGTACCCTGAACAACTCCGCGCACAGCTCAAAGAAGGGCTGCGCGCGGCGTACTTATTACTGGGCAACGATCCCCTCTTGTTGCAGGAAAGCCAGGATGCCGTCCGTCTGGCCGCCACTGTGCAAGGATTCGAAGAACACCACACGTTCACCCTTGATACCAGCACTGACTGGGGGGCTATTTTTTCCCTCTGCCAGGCCATGAGCCTATTTGCCAGCCGGCAGACATTACTTCTACAACTGCCTGAAAACGGCCCTAATGCCGCCATTAACGAACAACTCGCCACGCTGGTTACCCTGCTGCATGACGATCTGCTGCTGATTGTTCGCGGCAACAAGCTGACTAAAGCACAGGAAAATGCCACGTGGTATACCAGTCTGGCGAGCCATGCTGTTCAGGTGAGCTGCCAGACGCCAGAGCAGGCGCAGCTCCCTCGCTGGGTTGCCGCCAGAGCGAAACAAAGCAACCTGCAACTGGACGAAGCCGCCAATCAGCTATTATGTTATTGCTATGAAGGTAACCTATTAGCCCTGGCGCAGGCGCTGGAGCGGTTATCATTGCTGTGGCCTGATGGAAAACTCACGTTGCCTCGTGTGGAGCAAGCGGTTAACGATGCGGCGCACTTTACCCCCTTCCATTGGGTCGATGCGCTGTTGATGGGCAAAAGTAAACGCGCGCTACATATCCTGCAGCAACTGCGCCTTGAAGGCAGTGAGCCGGTTATTCTGCTGCGCACGATACAGCGTGAATTACTGTTACTGGTCAACCTGAAAAGGCAATCAGCCCACACACCATTACGCGCCTTGTTTGATAAGCATCGGGTATGGCAAAACCGCCGCGGCATGATGGGTGATGCGCTAAACCGGCTGTCATCTGAGCAATTACGCCAGGCGGTACAGTTGTTAACGCGCACGGAAATTACGCTTAAACAAGATTATGGTCAGTCAGTATGGGCCGAGCTTGAGGGACTTTCTCTTCTGCTCTGCCATAAATCACTGGCAGATGTTTTTATTGATGGTTGATATGAAATCATTACAGGCTTTGTTCGGTGGCACCTTTGATCCGGTGCATTATGGTCATCTTAAACCCGTGGAAATTCTGGCTAATCTGATTGGCCTATCACGGGTGATTATCATGCCTAATAATGTGCCGCCGCATCGTGCGCAACCCGAAGCCTCCAGCGCACAGCGTAAACAGATGCTTGAGCTGGCAATTGCTGACAAGCCTTTGTTTATCCTGGATGAACGTGAGCTAAAACGAGATACGGCCTCTTACACCGCCCAAACTCTCAAGGAGTGGCGCGAGGAACAAGGGCCACTCGCGCCGCTGGCGTTTATTATTGGTCAGGACTCACTACTCACCTTTCCTTCCTGGCATGATTCCGACACCATTCTGGACAATACCCATCTCATCGTCTGCCGACGACCGGGGTATCCGCTGGAGATGGCGCAGGCGCAGCACCAGCAGTGGCTCGAACGTCATCTGACTCATTCGCCAGATGACCTGCACCAGCTTCCTGCCGGGAAAATTTACCTGGCAGAAACCCCCTGGTTCAATATCTCCGCTACCCTTATCCGCGAACGACTGGAACACGGTGAGCCGTGTGACGATTTAATGCCAGACTCCGTGCTGGACTATATCAATCAGCAAGGGTTGTACCGCTAAGCGCGTAGCGTAATGCCACCAGCAGGCGGTTGTTCTCTTCAGCGCCACGGACAGCCACCCGGTAGTAACGCGCATCCAGCCCCGGATAGTTAGCGCAACTGCGGATCAACACATGCTGTTCCAGCAATGATTTTTGCAAATCTAAACCCGGTCTTTCGCAGCGTAACAGGCGATAATTTGCCCGTCCGGGATACACCGTCAGGCCAGGCAGATTTTGCAGTTGTTGATCGAATCGGTTCCCCTCATGCGCCAGCCATTCCCATGTCGCCTGCTGATAGACGCTATCGTGGAGAATCATTTCGCCCGCCAGTGCGGCAAAGGCATTGATTGACCAGGGCATTTGCCGGCTGCGCAGGTGTGCTACCGCCTGCTCGTTGCTGTTAACCAGATATCCCAGGCGCAGGCCGGGTATCGCATAAAATTTGGTGAGTGAACGCAAAACCCAGATGTGCGGATTCTCTTGCAACAGCGGAATAAACCCCTGTTCCCCGGCGATAAAATCGATAAACGCTTCATCGAGGATCAATGCGATCCCGAGCTGTTTACAACGCCGAGCTATCTCCTGCAACAGGTGATGTTCGGGCAACAGCCCGGTGGGATTGTTAGGTGTACACAGGAACAGGCAATCCAGCTCCGGGGTAAGAGCATCGAGAATCTCTCCGGTCAGCTGCCAACCGTCCTCTTCGCGCAGCGCAAACTCGTGTATTGCGCATTCGCCCCATTGCAGTGCCCGGCGATATTCCGCAAATCCGGGAATGACGATCATCGCATGACGCGGCTTAAGACCATCAACCAACGTAAAGATCGACTCCGTCTCCCCGTTACCGGCGAGGATCCACGACGCAGAAACATGATGTTGCTCCGCCAGCGTGGCATGCAAGTGGGCGTAATCCACGTCCGGATAGCGCTCAGCACGGTCCAAATTGTCGATTAGTGCGCGTTTTAAGCTTGCCGGCATACCCAGCGGGTTAATATTCGCGCTAAAATCCAGCAATTGCTCAGGCGGGATACCCAACAATGCGGCGGCTTCCCGGGTGTTACCGCCATGCGCGCTCTTCAATAAAGACATCGTGCCGCTCCAGTTTAAAAAGGGTATTTTATTGAAAAATCTCTGCGTAATCAGGGCAAACATCATGTTTTATGCGAATAGCCTCACGAGGGAAAAATGAGACTCTGGTTAGTACGTCATGGAGAGACCGACGCCAACGTTGCCGGGTTATACAGCGGTCATGCCCCTACATCGCTCACTCAGCGGGGAATAACCCAAGCTGAAACACTGGCCGCACTGTTACACAACGTTCCTTTCGACCACGTCCTCTGCAGCGAGCTTGAACGCGCGCGCCATACCACGCAGTTGCTCTTAGCAGGGCGCGACGTTCCACTGCGGATCATGCCCGAGCTTAATGAAATGTTCTTTGGCGACTGGGAAATGCGCCACCATCGCGATCTGGCGCGTGAGGACGCAGAAAACTATGCGCTGTGGTGTAACGACTGGCAGAATGCGACCCCCACCAACGGCGAAGGTTTTCAGGCATTTTCACAGCGAGTTGAGCGCTTCATTGCCCAACTTGCTGATTATAAAAATTCGCAGAACCTTCTGGTGGTCAGCCATCAGGGCGTACTCAGCGTGCTGATCGCCCGGCTCATGTCAATGCCCGCGGCATCAATGTGGCATTTCCGCGTTGAACAGGGGTGCTGGAGCGCAATTGATTTTTGCGACGATTTTGCGGTGCTGAAAGTGTTAAACAGCCGGGCCATATGGCGCGAGGGGGAGTGAATACGCGGTTTTTTCTGTCGAAGGGGCTCGTGCCCATTGACACCCCATGACAGGCTGCTATTCTCCGCAGCCTGACTTTTCCCGCCTTTCAGAGCTTTGCAGAAATTGTTTTACAAAAATGGCGATGCATTCTGTTGCGTGGGGTGGGATGATAGCGCACCTCAAAAGCGCTTTCGGAGACATTTGTCCCGATATCGCCTCTGGTTCAGGTATACTAACAAGCCTTTTTAACTCTTTTCACCCAGGGGGAACACTTGCAGGGTAAAGCACTTCAGGATTTTGTAATCGACAAAATTGATGACCTTAAAGGTCAAGACATCATCGCCTTAGACGTTCAGGGCAAATCCAGCATCACTGACTGCATGATTATCTGCACCGGCACATCCAGCCGCCATGTCATGTCTATCGCTGACCACGTTGTTCAGGAATCTCGCGCCGCTGGCCTGCTGCCGCTTGGCGTTGAAGGTGAGAACGTGGCCGACTGGATCGTCGTCGATCTCGGCGAGGTGATTGTCCACGTTTTACAGGAAGAAAGCCGTCGCCTGTATGAACTGGAAAAACTCTGGAGTTAATGCGTGAAGCTGCAACTTGTCGCTGTGGGTACGAAAATGCCTGACTGGGTGCAAACCGGTTTTACGGAGTATCTCCGTCGGTTTCCAAAAGACATGCCTTTTGAGCTTATCGAGATCCCAGCAGGAAAACGCGGCAAGAACGCGGATATTAAACGCATACTCGATAAAGAGGGTGAACAGATGCTGGCTGCCGCTGGCAAAAATCGCATCGTCACCCTTGATATCCCAGGAAAACCCTGGGACACGCCGCAACTGGCAACCGAGCTGGAACGCTGGAAACTGGATGGTCGTGACGTCAGTCTGCTGATTGGCGGACCGGAAGGATTGTCTCCAGCCTGTAAGGCTGCCGCGGAGCAAAGCTGGTCACTCTCTGCATTAACCCTTCCCCATCCTCTTGTTCGGGTTCTGGTGGCAGAGAGTCTGTACAGAGCGTGGAGCATTACCACCAACCACCCTTATCACCGTGAGTGATCATTGAGTCTTGAGTAGATTAAGCAGCGGATGAAACTACAGAATTCTTTTCGCGACTATACGGCTGAGTCCGCGCTGTTTGTGCGTCGGGCGCTGGTTGCTTTTTTGGGGATTTTGCTGCTCACTGGCGTGCTGATCGCCAACCTGTATAACCTGCAAATCGTTCGTTTCACCGATTATCAGACCCGTTCAAACGAAAACCGCATCAAACTGGTGCCGATCGCCCCCAGTCGCGGCATCATTTATGACCGTAACGGCATTCCCCTGGCCCTCAACCGCACCATTTACCAGATAGAAATGATGCCTGAGAAGGTCGATAACGTTCAGCAAACGCTGGATGCGCTGCGGGAAGTGGTTGATCTCAATGACGACGATATTGCCGCCTTTAAAAAAGAACGAGCACGTTCCCACCGCTTTACGTCCATTCCGGTGAAAACCAATCTGACGGAAGTGCAGGTAGCACGCTTTGCCGTCAATCAATATCGTTTTCCCGGTGTGGAAGTCAAAGGCTATAAGCGCCGTTACTATCCCTATGGCTCTGCGCTAACTCACGTCATTGGTTACGTCTCAAAAATTAACGATAAAGACGTTGAACGCCTGGACAAAGACGGCAAGCTCGCCAACTACGCCGCTACCCACGATATCGGTAAGCTGGGTATTGAACGTTATTACGAAGACGTTCTGCATGGTCAGACCGGTTACGAAGAAGTTGAAGTCAACAACCGTGGTCGCGTGATTCGCCAATTGAAAGAAGTGGCGCCTCAGGCCGGACACGATATCTATTTAACGCTGGATTTAAAGCTCCAGCAATATATTGAAACCCTGCTGGCCGGCAGTCGTGCCGCCGTGGTGGTCACTGACCCGCGTACCGGCGGCGTGCTGGCGCTGGTTTCTATGCCCAGCTACGATCCCAACCTGTTTGTGGACGGTATCTCCAGCAAAGATTATGCAGGGTTGCTCAATGACCCCAATACCCCACTGGTTAACCGCGCGACGCAAGGTGTTTACCCCCCTGCCTCAACCGTTAAGCCTTACGTGGCGGTATCCGCACTAAGCGCGGGCGTGATTACCCGTAATACCGGGCTGTTCGATCCAGGCTGGTGGCAGTTGCCCGGTTCTGAAAAACGTTATCGCGACTGGAAAAAGTGGGGGCATGGTCATCTGAACATAACCCGCTCACTGGAGGAATCTGCGGATACGTTTTTCTACCAAATCGCCTATGATATGGGGATAGACCGTCTTTCAGAGTGGATGAGTAAATTCGGCTATGGCCATTATACGGGGATCGATCTGGCCGAAGAGCGAGCCGGTAATATGCCAACGCGTGAATGGAAGCAAAAACGGTTTAAAAAGCCATGGTACCAGGGTGATACTATTCCGGTGGGTATCGGTCAGGGGTACTGGACAGCAACCCCTATTCAGATGAGCAAATCGCTGATGATTCTTATCAACGACGGCGTGGTAAAAGTCCCGCATCTGCTGATGAGCACCACGGAAAACGGCAAGCAGGTGCCATGGGTTCAGCCGCATGAGCCGCCGGTGGGTGACATTCATTCCGGTTACTGGGAAATTGCCAAAGACGGTATGTACGGTGTTGCAAACCGTCCTAACGGTACCGCGCATAAATATTTTGCCGGTGCACCGTATAAAATTGCGGCAAAATCCGGTACCGCTCAGGTCTTCGGTCTGAAAGCCAATGAAACCTATAATGCGCATAAAATTGCCGAACGTTTACGCGATCATAAGCTGATGATCGCATTTGCGCCCTACGATAAACCCGAGGTCTCTGTCGCGATTATCCTCGAAAACGGCGGGGCCGGTGCGCCTGTAGGTACCATCATGCGCCAGATCCTTGACCATATTATGTTGGGCGACAACAACACCAATCTGCCTGCGGAAAACCCGGTGGCTACCGCAGCTGAGGACCAATAATCGTGACGGATAATCCGAACAAAAAAACGTTCTGGGATAAAATTCACATCGATCCCACGATGTTGCTTATTTTGCTGGCACTGCTGGTTTACAGCTCGCTGGTTATCTGGAGCGCCAGCGGCCAGGATATTGGCATGATGGAGCGTAAGGTCGGCCAAATAGCCATGGGTCTGGTCATCATGGTGGTGATGGCGCAGATCCCTCCCAGGGTCTACGAAGGCTGGGCCCCCTATCTCTATATTGTCTGTATTATTCTGCTGGTAGCGGTAGATGCCTTTGGGGCCATTTCTAAAGGCGCACAGCGCTGGCTGGACCTCGGCATTGTGCGTTTTCAGCCATCTGAAATTGCTAAAATTGCAGTCCCGCTGATGGTAGCACGCTTTATCAACCGTGATGTTTGTCCGCCGTCGCTGAAGAATACCGCTATTGCGCTGGTGTTGATTTTCATGCCGACACTACTAGTCGCCGCGCAACCTGACCTCGGGACCTCTATCCTTGTTGCCCTTTCCGGCCTGTTTGTACTGTTCCTGTCGGGCTTAAGCTGGCGCTTAATCGGCGTGGCTGTGGTTCTGGTCGCCGCATTTATCCCGATACTGTGGTTCTTCTTGATGCATGATTACCAGCGTCAGCGCGTGATGATGCTTCTCGACCCTGAAACCGACCCACTAGGCGCGGGATATCACATTATTCAGTCTAAAATTGCTATTGGTTCCGGCGGTTTGAGCGGCAAAGGCTGGCTGCACGGTACGCAGTCACAGCTTGAATTTTTACCCGAACGCCACACCGACTTTATCTTTGCGGTGTTAGCCGAAGAGCTTGGGCTAGTAGGGATCTTAATTCTGCTGGCGCTGTACATTTTGCTGATTATGCGTGGGCTATGGATTGCCGCCCGAGCGCAAACCACTTTTGGTCGCGTCATGGCCGGTGGTTTAATGTTGATATTATTCGTTTATGTCTTCGTAAATATTGGTATGGTGAGCGGTATTCTGCCCGTAGTAGGGGTTCCACTCCCGCTGGTCAGTTACGGAGGCTCTGCACTGATTGTGCTGATGGCCGGGTTCGGGATTGTGATGTCGATCCACACCCATAGAAAAATGTTGTCGAAAAGCGTGTAAGGGGTACGCAATGCGTAAGCAGTGGCTTGGAATCTGCATCGCAGCAGGAATGCTCGCGGCGTGTTCGAATGATGATGGTCAGCAACAGGGTGCTGTCGCGCCGCAACCAGCGGTGTGTAATGGTCCGATTGTTGAAATCAGCGGAGCCGATCCGCGTTTTGAACCCCTGAACCCAACGGCTAATCAGGATTACCAGCGTGATGGTAAAAGCTATAAAATTGTTCAGGATCCCTCTCGCTTTAGCCAGGCCGGATTGGCCGCAATCTATGATGCGGAACCCGGCAGCAATTTAACCGCATCCGGTGAGGCATTTGATCCCATGCAGCTCACCGCTGCGCATCCGACATTACCGGTTCCCAGCTACGCCCGAATTACCAACCTGGCAAACGGCAGGATGATCGTCGTACGGATTAACGATCGTGGTCCTTATGGCAACGATCGCGTGATTTCACTTTCACGCGCTGCGGCCGATCGTCTGAACACCTCGAACAATACGAAAGTGCGTATTGATCCGATAATCGTCGCGCAAGACGGTTCGTTGTCAGGCCCCGGTATGGCGTGTACGACGGTTGCAAAACAGACTTACGCCCTGCCGTCTCGTCCTGATTTAAGCGGGGGTAACACTATGCCTTCTGCACCGGACGCAGGCCAGCCGCAAGGCGATATTCGTCCTATCAGTAATTCAACGCTGAAAAGCGATGACGCTACCGGTGCGCCAGTTAACAGCAATGGTTTCCTTGGTGCGCCAACTACGCTCGCCGCAGGCGTGCTCGAAGGCAGCGAACCCACACCGGCTCCACAGCCCGTAACAACAGCGCCTGCAACAGTGTCAGCACCGGTATCTGCTCCGGCCGCTGCTACATCCGTTGCTGCAACCAATGGCCGTTATGTCGTTCAGGTGGGTGCCGTCAGCGAGCAGGCCCGTGCGCAGCAGTACCAAAAACGACTGAGCCAGCAGTTTGGCGTGCCGGGCCGCGTGGTACAAAACGGTGCCGTATGGCGTATCCAGATGGGGCCGTTCACCAGCAAAGCGGAAGCCAGTACATTGCAGCAGCGCCTGCAATCCGAAGCGCAATTACAGTCCTTCATCACTGGCGTGTAGTAACGTAAAGCAGGCACCCGTTCTGTCAATTTCTGTCAATGACATTAACAAAGTCATGTGGAAAGTCGGATGCCTGTAAGTTACGCATTTGCTATAGTAGGGCACTTTTTTTACTTTCATCACGGACGTCGTAGTTCAGACCATGAAGACCACTTTTTCCGCTCGTTTCGTGCAGCGCATCGCGCTCACCGCGGCTCTCTGCGCAGCCTCTCTCTCTGCTGCCCATGCCGATGACCTGAATATTAAAACCATGATCCCGGGCGTTCCGCAGATCGACGCGGAGTCCTATATCCTGATTGATTACAATTCAGGAAAGGTTCTGGCCGAACAGAATGCGGACACTCGCCGCGACCCCGCCAGCCTGACCAAAATGATGACCAGCTATGTCATCGGTCAGGCCATGAAAGCCGGGAAATTCAAAGAAACCGATTTGGTCACCGTGGGCAATGACGCGTGGGCTACCGGTAACCCGGTGTTTAAAGGTTCATCGCTGATGTTTCTGAAACCGGGAATGCAGGTTCCCGTTTCACAATTGATCCGTGGTATTAACCTGCAATCCGGCAACGACGCTTGCGTGGCAATGGCTGACTTTGCTGCCGGTAGTCAGGATGCTTTCGTCGGCCTGATGAACAGCTATGTTAATGCGCTGGGACTGAAAAACACCCACTTCCAGACCGTCCACGGTCTGGATGCTGAAGGTCAGTACAGCTCAGCACGTGACATGGCGTTGATTGGTCAGGCGCTGATTCGCGACGTGCCTAACGAATACTCTATCTACCGAGAAAAAGAGTTCACTTTCAACGGCATTCGTCAGTTAAACCGTAACGGCCTGCTGTGGGATAACAGCCTGAATGTTGACGGGATTAAAACCGGTCACACCGATAAAGCGGGCTATAACCTGGTGGCATCCGCAACCGAAGGTCAGATGCGTCTGATCTCTGCCGTCATGGGCGGTCGTACCTATAAAGGTCGTGAAACCGAAAGCAAAAAGCTGCTGACCTGGGGCTTCCGTTTCTTTGAAACCGTGAACCCACTGAAGGTCGGCAAAGAATTTGCCTCTGAACCGGCCTGGTTTGGTAATACCGATCGTGCCTCGTTAGGTGTTGATAAAGATGTCTACCTGACCATTCCGCGCGGCCGTATGAAAGATCTGAAAGCGAGCTATGTGCTGAACACCACTGAACTGCACGCGCCGCTGCAGAAAAACCAGGTTGTCGGCACCATCAATTTCCAGCTCGACGGCAAAACCATTGAACAGCGCCCGCTGGTGGTCCTGCAGGAAATCCCTGAAGGCAACTTCTTTGGTAAAATCATTGATTACATTAAATTAATGTTTCATCACTGGTTTGGCTAAAAATTGAGCACTTGAAAGTGTGATTTACGTCCCCATATACTAGGTATCCAGATAACTCCCACTCAGCGTGGGAGTTATTATTTTTTGATGTAACGCCGGAGCTGACATGAAAACCAAACTTAACGAACTGCTTGAATTCCCTACTCCATTTACTTACAAAGTAATGGGGCAGGCGTTGCCGGAGTTGGTTGATCAGGTGGTTGAAGTGGTACAGCGCCATGCGCCAGGTGATTACTCTCCAACAGTAAAACCGAGCAGCAAAGGCAACTACCACTCGGTCTCTATCACCATCACTGCTACGCACATTGAGCAGGTTGAAACCCTGTACGAAGAATTAGGCAACATCGACATCGTACGTATGGTGCTGTAACAGCCTGTCGGTTACCCGTTGCATTCTGCTCGGGTAACCTCTCTCTCCTTCCCCTGTGATATACTTTCCCCTCTTTATATTCTCTACTCGATGTGAGTATCTACGGAGATACCGTTTTGTATCAGGATAAAATTCTTGTCCGCCAGCTCGGTCTTCAGCCTTACGAGCCCGTCTCTCAGGCCATGCACGAATTCACCGATACCCGCGATGAAAACAGTCATGATGAAATCTGGCTGGTAGAGCATTATCCGGTCTTCACTCAGGGGCAGGCAGGCAAAGCAGAACACGTTCTGGTGCCGGGTGATATCCCCGTTATTCAGAGCGATCGTGGCGGTCAGGTAACGTACCACGGCCCAGGGCAACAGGTGATGTATGTCCTGTTGAACCTCAAACGCCGAAAACTGGGCGTTCGCGAACTGGTCACGTTGCTGGAACTAACCGTGGTAAACACGCTTGCAGAAATGGGTATCGATGCACACCCACGAGCCGATGCGCCAGGCGTTTACGTCGGTGAAAAGAAAATCTGTTCGTTAGGGTTACGGATTCGTAGAGGATGTTCATTCCATGGCTTAGCGCTTAACGTGGATATGGATTTGTCGCCTTTCCTGCGCATCAACCCTTGCGGCTACGCCGGAATGGAGATGGCGAAAGTTTCACAGTGGGACAGTCATGCCACCACCGAAAGCGTTCGTCCTCGTTTGCTGGCAAACATATTAGCGCTACTCGGTAACCCACCACACGAGTACGTCGCAGACTAAAAACGGGGCAGACATTGCCGCAGCATATGTTGTGGCAAATGGCACAAAACAACAACTATTTTACATTTTGCCAGCCTGTCAGGCTGCTTTCTGGCCCGTTTCAATGATATACTGCGTATCACTAATTCAAAAATAGTTGATAAATACAACATTCCCTTGAATTGAAACGCTTTCCTTCGTTATTCGCAACTGGAACACGCAAGCTATGAGTAAACCCATTGTGATGGAACGCGGTGTTAAATACCGCGATGCCGATAAGATGGCTCTTATCCCGGTAAAAAATGTGGCAACAGAGCGTGAAGCCCTGCTGCGTAAACCGGAATGGATGAAAATAAAACTGCCAGCGGACTCCACTCGCATCCAGGGCATCAAAGCGGCAATGCGCAAAAATGGCCTGCACTCTGTCTGCGAAGAAGCGTCCTGCCCTAACCTGGCTGAATGTTTCAATCACGGCACCGCAACCTTTATGATCCTCGGCGCGATTTGTACCCGCCGTTGCCCATTCTGTGACGTTGCCCATGGTCGTCCGGTTGCCCCGGATGTCAACGAACCGTTAAAACTGGCTCAAACTATTGCGGACATGGCGCTGCGCTATGTCGTCATCACCTCCGTCGATCGCGACGATCTGCGCGATGGCGGTGCTCAACACTTTGCGGACTGCATCACAGCTATCCGTGAGAAAAGCCCGTCGATTAAAATCGAAACGCTGGTACCTGACTTCCGTGGTCGAATGGACCGCGCGCTGGATATCCTCACCGCAACGCCGCCAGACGTGTTTAACCACAACCTTGAAAACGTACCGCGTATTTACCGCAATGTACGTCCGGGTGCAGATTACAACTGGTCACTGAAGCTTCTGGAGCGTTTCAAAGAAGCCCATCCGGAGATCCCAACCAAATCAGGTCTGATGGTGGGTCTGGGTGAAACCAACGCGGAAATCATTGAGGTCATGCGTGACCTGCGTCGTCATGGCGTTACCATGCTAACGCTGGGGCAGTATTTACAGCCAAGCCGTCACCATTTGCCGGTTCAGCGCTATGTTAGCCCGGATGAGTTCGATGAAATGAAAGCGGAAGCTATGGCAATGGGCTTTACCCATGCAGCTTGCGGTCCATTTGTACGTTCTTCATATCATGCAGACATGCAGGCAAAAGGGCTGGAAGTGAAGTAATCGCGTAATACTCACTTACATTTCAGCAATAAAAAAACCGGCAAATTGCCGGTTTTTTTCATGCAGAGTTTGCAGTACGAGCATCATGCTCCTGACATCACTCTTTATGAGAAAGCTTCTCAGCCTGAACGCTACCATCTGCATCTTTCTTCGCATCGGCATTTTCATCGTTCATCGCTTTCTTGAAGCCTTTAATTGCCGTTCCCAGGTCTCCACCCAGAGTACGTAACTTCTTGGTACCAAACAGCAGAACGACCAGTGCGGCAACCACCAGCAGTTTGGTAATACTAATCTCACCCATAGATACCTTCTTCACTTAAACCAGGCTGCATAAAGCGCCATATTAACCTGAGAATTTTAACGGCCTTTCGACGCGGGCACACAATAGCAATCTGTAACAAGGTGAATCAAGTCTTGTTTAAAAAAACGTCATAATAATTGCGGTGGCGCAAAGCGTCGGTTGCGTAACACCGGAAGTTGCGCCCTGACCTGTCGCACTCGCTCGGCAGAAACCTCAGTAACAATCAGCGCGGGTGTTTCTGCGGCAGCGGCAATCGTCACGCCAAACGGATCGATTATCCGGCTTTGACCAATATTCTTATTGCCACACTCACCGGCAGCAATCAGATAGCAGGTCGCATCCAACGCTCTGGCCGCCAGCAGCGTAGCCCAGTGATGTTCTTTTAGCGCACCGCGTACCCAGGCCGCAGGGAGTACCAGAATATCTGCCCCCTGCAAAGCATGTGCTAATGCCAGCTCAGGGAAGCGTAAATCGTAACAGGTCATCAAACCGACTTTAAGACCTTCCACGTCCAACAGCGGCGGTACGACATCGCCTGCATCAACATTACGCGACTCCTGAATCGAAAAAGCATCATAGAGATGTAATTTGGCGTAATGAGCCACAACCTGACCTCTTCGTAGCGCCACCAGCATGTTAAACGCCCGTCCCGGCAGCGAGGGAACATGAATCGTCAGGATCGTTGTCATCTCATTCTGCACGCTTTCTCGCAGTAATCGCGTCAGAAATCCCCCTTCCAGCCATTGAGCAGATTTCACTGACAGGTCAGGGTCAAGATCGTCACGGGCCAGCAACGCTTCGGGTAAGACCAACAATGAGACGCCCTCGCCCGCGGCCTGGGACATCAATGATACGCACGTTTCGGCATTTTTCTCCCATGAGGGACCCACGGCGAATTGCCCTGCAGCAACGAACATACTCCCTCCTGAAAAAACGGTTAGGCTCGCCAATAATGATTATTCAGCGTTACACTCACACTATATACAATCAAATAGCAGGATTATGCAGTGTCACAACTCCTTTTAGCGGTTTTTATTGGCGGTGGTACAGGTAGCGTAGCCAGATGGCTGTTGAGTATGCGATTTAACCCCCTTCATCAAGCGATTCCCTTCGGCACGCTGGCTGCAAACTTAATTGGGGCGTTTATCATTGGTATGGGGCTGGCGTGGTTCAATCGCATGACCCACATTGACCCTATGTGGAAGGTATTGATTACGACAGGCTTTTGCGGCGGGCTGACCACCTTCTCAACATTCTCAGCAGAGGTAGTGTTTTTACTGCAAGACGGACGTTTTGGCTGGGCAATGGTGAACGTACTGATCAATCTGTTGGGGTCTTTTGCGATGACCGCCCTGGCGTTCTGGCTGGTTTCCGCTTCTTCGGCACACTGAAGATAAAAAAACCCGCAATTAAGCGGGTTTTGAATTCTTGCTGTCGTATGCTTACAGAGCGGTTACGTTTGCAGCAGAAGGGCCTTTGGCACCGTTAGTGATTTCGAACTCTACACGCTGACCTTCAGCCAGAGTTTTAAAACCATTGGTCTGGATTGCAGAGAAGTGTACGAACACATCTTTGCTGCCATCTTCCGGAGTAATGAAACCGAATCCTTTGGACTCATTAAACCACTTAACGTTACCTTTAATCTTAGACATCAAAATTACCTTTACATGAAAAATAGACACAAATGCTGTGTCGGGTATCAGTACAACAATTGTGGTGGACTTTGTCCAGTCGAACTTTGCCAAAAAGTGATAAATGTCGCGTTATTTTTGCAGTAACGTTCGTAACCAATTGTTTTTTAATGGTTTATACTTAGCTGTATAACAATACACATCGTTCATCAAAACTGGAAACGCATCCAGGCAAAATAGACATTCCCGTTATTATACGTACCGGGTATGTAGGTCATCTGAAACGTTGCCGGACCATAACCTATCGATGCCAGTGGCAGTATCACCGGCACAGGAATGTAGTTCCAGTTATCACGCGCGGTGAAACCGGCGGTAAAGCCCAGACCAGTATGGAAGTTATCATCGGCCAGCGGGCGCCAGGTTTTTTCCCAGCCATATCCTCCGATGGGTTCCCACTTATTGTAGGAATCCTTAAAGGCCATAATATACAGCCCGTGCCAGTTGCCTTTATCATCCCAACGGGACTGACCAAATCCCGCTCCCCAGGGGCGTTCATTGTAACGATCTGTTTTATCTTTATCGTAGGCAAATCGCGCATGCCAGGTAATGGCGGGCACGTACAGGTCATAATGCTCCGGCTGCTGCCAGGTTTCACTGACATTATCTGTGAAGGTATCAAACCAACCTTTATCTTCAGCTGTGGCCTGTGGAATAACAGCCAACTGAATAAAAACAAATGAAATAAACAGGAAATAGCGCTTCGCGACAATCACAACGTAATTACCATTCTGGGGTTCTGCATTAATTGTAGCAAAGCCATCCTTAATGTTAACTTAACGAAAATGCTTAGGGTTAAAAATCAGAATATTCCCTTCGTATGCGCGTAGTTTATTTCCCTTATATTTCCCGAGCCTTATCTGAAACGGTCATTACTCTATTAATATCAATAAATTGTTCATTTTACATGCAAAAGTTAAATAAATTAACAATTAGAAAACAAAACAAGATCAATTCAATGTCAAATCCCACACAACCACAGACGACTTCACACTTTTTGATTGCAGCATTCCCGGTCCATCCGCTATGTTGAAAAAATGGCTCAGCCATTGGTTTAATCCGTATTTTTATTGATTTCAATCAGCGAGGGTTATCCGTTTATTAGGCACATTCTCTCACCGTTTTATGCTTTTTTTAGTTTTTTTACTTTCTGGGCGTCAATGTGACAGGGGAAATAATGTTGACATTTATAGAACTCCTTATCGGAGTTATGGTTATTGTGGGTGTAGCGCGCTACATCATTAAAGGTTATTCCGCGACCGGCGTACTGTTTGTCGGTGGCCTGGTTTTACTGATTATCAGCGCCCTGATGGGTCATAAAGTTTTGCCCGGTAGTGCTGAAAGCACGGGCTACACAGCAACAGACATCGTTGAATACATTAAAATTTTGCTGATGAGCCGCGGTGGCGATCTCGGCATGATGATCATGATGCTGTGTGGTTTTGCCGCCTACATGACGCATATTGGTGCAAACGATATGGTGGTTAAACTGGCTTCCAAACCACTGCAATATATCAACTCACCCTATGTGTTAATGATTGCCGCCTACTTTGTCGCCTGCCTGATGTCACTGGCGGTTTCTTCAGCGACGGGGCTGGGCGTACTGCTGATGGCAACCCTCTTTCCGGTCATGGTTAACGTGGGTATCAGCCGTGGTGCTGCGGCGGCCATTTGCGCCTCCCCTGCCGCCATCATTCTATCCCCCACTTCTGGTGATGTGGTTCTCGCCGCCAAAGCCGCAGAAATGCCGTTGATCGACTTCGCATTTAAAACCACGCTGCCGATTTCCATTGCCGCCATTATCGGCATGGCGATTGCCCACTTTTTCTGGCAGCGCTATCTGGACAAAAAAGAGAACGTTTCTCACGAAATGTTAGACGTGGCCGAAATCACCACCACCGCGCCATCGTTTTACGCCATCCTGCCGTTTACTCCGATTGTCGGGGTTCTCATTTTTGATGGTAAGTGGGGACCGCAACTGCACATCATTACCATTCTGGTGCTGTGCATGCTTATTGCCGCAGTGTTGGAGTTTGTCCGCGGGTTCAATACCCAGAAGGTTTTCTCAGGTCTGGAAGTGGCCTACCGCGGCATGGCTGATGCCTTTGCTAACGTGGTAATGCTGTTAGTTGCCGCCGGTGTTTTCGCCCAGGGTCTGAGCACTATCGGCTTTATTCAGAGCCTGATATCGATCGCCACCTCGTTTGGCTCCGCAAGCATTATTCTGATGCTGGTGCTGGTTATTCTGACCATGCTGGCAGCAATGACCACCGGCTCCGGTAATGCCCCGTTCTATGCCTTCGTTGAGATGATCCCAAAACTGGCGCACTCTTCAGGCATTAACCCCGCTTACCTCTCCATCCCGATGCTGCAAGCGTCGAACCTGGGGCGTACGATCTCCCCGGTCTCTGGTGTGGTCGTTGCCGTTGCGGGTATGGCGAAGATTTCACCGTTTGAAGTGGTCAAGCGCACGTCTGTGCCGGTGATGGTCGGGCTACTGATTGTCATTATCGCCACGGAAGTGATGGTGCCCGCTACAACCGCCGTGATTGGAGGTTGATAGCGAACAAAATGTAGGCCGGATCAGGCGGTTACGCCGCCATCCGGCATTGCAACCGCACGTTGCCGGATGGCGATGCTAAAGCATCTTATCCGGCCTACGTCAGAAATCCGCATTTAGCCGCCATGATAAATACGCTGCGGCCGCCCAACCTTCCCGTGAATAATCTCCGCAATAATCAAATGCCGGCTGGCACAGTACTCCAGATAACGCCTGGAGGTTGTGCGGCTGATGGTCAACGCCTGTGCAATGGTCTCCGCAGTATGGTGTACCGTCGGATCAGCGAATAATTTCAGCACCGCATTCAGCGTTAGCGCATCAATACCCGTAGGCAAATCCCCTTTTGGTTCACCCCGCGCATAAGCGTTAAACATTTCATCAATCTGCTTTTGACTGGCACTGTCGTTACCCGCCAGCATGCGTCTGCGCTGCTGATAGCGCGTTAGCGTCTGCCCCAGTCGCTCGTAGGCAATCGGTTTGACCAGATAATCAAACGCCCCGCCGCGCACCGCCTCTGACACCGTATCCATGTCACTGGCAGCCGTAGTAAACACCACGCCGCCAGGGTAGCGTGCCTGAGTCAACTCATGTAGAAGGGTAATGCCCTTACCGTCCGGTAAATAGTTATCCAGAAGAATCAGACCGGGCTTAAAACGCGCGATCATCATCCGCGCCTGCTCCAGGTTCCCCGCCAACCAAATCTGGCTGAAACCGGGTATATGGCGGATATATTCAGCATGCATCTCCGCCAGCAGCGTTTCATCCTCAACGATCAATAGCGTTAATGGTTCCGTCATCGTTTTTTTTCACTTTCGGAAGAAATAGAGAAAATAAAGTGCCGCAGGGGGTGTTATCTTCAAGCGTAATAACCCCATCACAGCGCCTCACATAACTTGCAATCAGATACAAACCGATGCCATGTTCACCTGGTTCATCGGTACGGGTGCTCACACCCTGTTCAAATATTTTTTCACGTAACGCTTCCGGTACGCCACACCCTTGGTCGGCAACTTCAATGATGACCTCATCCCCTTCATCACTCAGAAACAGTTCAACAACCTTATTCCCTTGCTGGGTACGTAAACTGGCCTCAAATGCATTATCAAGCAGATTGCCAACAATTGCTGCAAACTCTGTGCTATCCAGCCCTTCGGGAAGTTGATGAAGTTGACTTCCGGGAACAATCGTCATTTTGAGCCCCAATTCCCGCGCACGCTGGACTTTACCAAACAGCAGACCGGCAACCTGGCGATCGGCAAAGGCACCGCGCAGGTCATCAATCAGCTGCTGCTGGGCCTGGGATTCCCCCTGCACCATCTCAAGCACGCGATCGTATTCTTTCATTTGCAGCAGGCCATTAATGGTCGACATCCAGTTCAGATGTTCATGACGCAGTGTTCTCAGGCTCTCAACATATTGTTTGATTTGTGTCAGCTGGGCATTGAGGGTGGCTATTTCATCTTTGCTACGAAAACTGATAATCGCCCCGAGTAATTCATCGCCGGAACGAATAGCCTCACGGTTGGCGATAACGCTTAGCCCGTTAAAATTCACCATCGCATCCTGACGTTGCTCCGCAATCTGCTGCGTAAAAAAGTCCGACGGATTAACAACCTCATCAATGGGTTTCCCCAACCACTGCCGCCCTGGCGACGGAAGCCCCAGCATTTTTCGCGCACTGCGATTGATAGCAGTTATGCACCCGTCCAGGTCAACGGCAATCAAGCCTTCGTATACCGAGCTAAATAACGCGTCCTGTTGGCGCACCACACGGGCAATTTGTTTGGGCTCCATTCCCAGCATCTGGCGGCGAATATGGGCGGCAAAAAACCAGGAGAGCAGCATCAGTAACAACAGCAGCAGAAGAAACACACCCGCCATCGGCAGTAAAAAATCCGATCGCCAACTGTCGATTTTACTGATCAAATAACCTATCGAAACCACGCCAATAATCTTGCCATCATCATCAAAAATGGGCGTTTTAGCGCGCATTGCCAACCCAATAGATCCCGTCCCGGTAATAAAGTAGCTTTCCCCATTTGCCAACGCACCGGGCTTGGTGAACTGCATTGGGTAGCCAATTTTTTGCGGATTCGGATGGTAGAGGCGAATAGAGTTCTCATCACCGATCACCACATAATCGAAATCAGTCCCGCTCTGAAGCTTGTCGGCAATGGTCGCCAGACGCGTGTAATCGCGATGCTTCACCGCAGTGATGATACTGTCGTTAGAGGCGATGATTTTCGCCTGGTTCATTGCCATATCACGGACGTGCGTTGTCAGGTAGTCTTCAAAACTGGCGGTGAAGTATTTCGCCAGCGCGGCGATGATAAAAATGGAAACGACCAGGATCAGCAGGAAAATACGCAATGGAAACGCCAGTCTGCGGAAAAAAGAAAACCGTGTTTTATTTTTATGTTGTGACATAATTTTTCCTCAACGACGTTAACCGCAACTTATTTTTTTGTATTTGTAATGAAAATGTTTTATTTACAAGTCACGGCATAAAATAGGATCGTTACAGATTCCCCACCTTAAATCAATTAAACAAATTAAAACCACGCGCTATTTCAGGGTTAAATTAATTAAAAAACTTAAAACCATAAAACACATAAAAACCTTCTAACGTATTGTGAAATAAATCAAAATTTACCTCTAAAATACCCCTTACGATGTATGCAGTAGGGAAAAAAAGAAATACTCCGTAATAAAAAAAACTTCCCTTCATTTGCAAACAAAACGTTATCAGGTTGCTAAGCCTGGCAACAAAACCTAAAAGCCAGTAACAAATATACCATCAGGACACTTTTTACTATGTTCGGTAATAATATATTCTCGCACGTGAAGCGCTCAGAAAATAAAAAGATGGCGGCTATCGCTCAATTTCTGAAAGAGAATGATTTGAGCGTGGATACGACCGTTGAAATATTTATCACCGTCACCCGTGATGACCGCCTGATTGCCTGCGGCGGTATTGCCGGAAATATCATTAAATGCGTGGCTATCAGCGAAACCGTGCGCGGCGAAGGCTTAGCCCTGACGCTCGCCACTGAGCTGATCAATCTCGCGTATGAGCGTCACTGTACGCATCTCTTCATTTATACCAAAACCGAATACGAAGCGCTGTTTAAGCAGTGTGGCTTCTCTACGCTGACCAGCGTACCGGGCATTATGGTGCTGATGGAAAACAGCACCACGCGTCTGAAGCGTTACGCCGAATCGCTGACAAAACAGCGTCGCGAAGGAAAAAAAATTGGCTGTATCGTCATGAACGCCAACCCTTTTACCAACGGTCATCGTTTTCTGATCCAACAGGCAGCGGCACAGTGCGACTGGCTACATCTGTTTCTGGTAAAAGAAGACACCTCACGCTTTCCGTATGAAGACCGTCTGGATCTGGTACTTAAGGGAACAAAAGATATTCCGCATTTAACCGTGCATCGCGGATCGGAATACATCATTTCTCGCGCCACGTTCCCGTGCTACTTCATTAAAGAGCAGAGCGTCATTAACCACTGCTACACCGAAATAGACCTGAAAATCTTCCGCCAGTATCTGGCCCCGGCACTTGGCGTCACGCACCGCTTCGTCGGTACCGAACCGTATTGCACCGTCACCTCCCAGTACAACAACGACATGCGCTACTGGCTGGAGACCCCAACGCTCCCCGCCCCACCGATTGAACTGGTGGAAATTGAGCGGCTGTGCTTCCAGGAGATGCCGATTTCCGCCTCCTGGGTACGCAAGCTGCTGGTTAAAAAAGATCTCACGGCTATCGCCCCTCTGGTTCCTGAAGCCACGTTGCACTACCTGCAAAACATGCTTGAGAGAACCTCGCCAGGCGCGGTAGTCCGCCAAAATACCCCCGCATTAGCAACAGGTGAAAAATGAAAATAAAGCAGGCAGCCGTCGCAGGCACTCTCGAGTCCGGTGATGTGATGATTCGCATCGCCCCGCTCGATACGCAGGATATCGACCTGCAGGTTAACAGTAGCGTTGAAAAACAATTTGGTGATGCCATTCGCACCACCATCCTCGACGTTCTGTCCCGCTACAACGTACGCGGCGTGCAATTAAATGTTGATGATAAAGGCGCACTGGACTGCATTTTACGCGCGCGACTGGAAGCATTACTGGCCCGCGCCAGCGGCATTCCGGCACTGCCATGGGAGGATTGCCAGTGATTTCTGAATCTTTGCAACAACGTAAATCCCGCACACGCCGTAGCATGCTGTTCGTACCGGGCGCCAATGCCGCAATGATCAGCAACTCGTTTATCTACCCGGCAGATGCGCTGATGTTCGACCTGGAAGACTCCGTCGCACTGCGCGAGAAAGATACCGCGCGTCGTCTGGTGTACCACGCGCTGCAGCACCCGCTGTATCACGACGTTGAAACCATTGTTCGCGTAAATGCCCTCGATTCTGAATGGGGTATCAATGACCTCGAAGCGGTCGTTCGCGGTGGCGCTGACATCGTGCGTTTACCTAAAACGGATACTGCGCAGGATGTTATCGACATCGAAAGCGAAATTCTGCGTATCGAAAACGCCTGCGGTCGCGAACCTGGCAGCACCGGTCTGCTCGCTGCTATTGAATCACCGCTGGGCATCACTCGCGCCGTTGAAATCGCTCACGCCTCTGAACGTCTGATCGGTATTGCCCTGGGTGCAGAAGATTACGTGCGTAACCTGCGCACCGAGCGTTCGCCGGAAGGCACCGAACTGCTGTTTGCCCGCTGCTCTATTTTGCAGGCGGCACGCTCTGCGGGCATTCAGGCATTTGACACCGTTTATTCCGATGCCAATAACGAAGCCGGTTTCCTGCATGAAGCCGCACACATCAAGCAACTGGGTTTTGACGGTAAATCGCTCATCAACCCGCGCCAGATCGACCTCCTGCACAACCTGTATGCGCCAACGCGCAAAGAACTGGCGCACGCCCGTCTGGTTGTAGAAGCCGCTGAAGCCGCCGCTCGCGAAGGCCGTGGCGTTGTCTCCCTGAACGGCAAGATGGTCGACAGCCCGGTTATCGAGCGCGCCCTTCTGGTTATCTCCCGTGCAGAACTTTCCGGCATTCGCGAAGAATAAGGCAAAAAAATGACGCAGAAAATCGAACAGTCTCAACGACAGGATCGCGTGGCGACCTGGAGCCGTCATGCTGAAAGCGACCTTTCCGCTTTCCACAGCAGCGCAAAAGTCGCGTTACAGGCACAAAAACCCCGCGACAAAAAACTGTGCGCTAACCTGGAAGACGCTATTCGCCGTTCAGGTTTACAGGATGGAATGACTATCTCTTTCCACCACGCTTTCCGCGGTGGCGACCTGACCATTAACCTGGTGATGGATACCATTGCCGCCATGGGCTTTAAAAACCTGACGCTGGCGTCCAGCTCCCTGAGCGACTGTCACGCTCCGCTGGTGGAACACATTCGTCAGGGCGTCGTCAGCCGCATTTATACTTCCGGTCTGCGTGGTCCGCTGGCGGAAGAGATCTCCCGCGGTTTACTGGCTGAACCTGTGCAGGTCCACTCTCACGGCGGTCGCGTACACCTGGTGCAAAGCGGTGAGTTAAGCATTGACGTAGCCTTCCTCGGCGTACCGTCCTGCGACCAATTTGGTAATGCTAACGGCTACACCGGTAAAGCCTGCTGTGGCTCACTCGGCTACGCCCGTGTCGATGCCGATAACGCTAAACAGGTGGTCCTGCTGACCGAACAACTGCTGAGCTACCCGCATAATCCGGCCAGTATCACCCAGGATCAGGTGGATCTGATCGTGCAGATCGAGCAGGTCGGTGATGCGGACAAAATTGGCGCCGATGCAACCCGCATGACGACCAACCCGCGTGAGCTGCTGATCGCTCGCAGCGCGGCAGAGGTGATTGCCAACTCCGGCTACTTCAATGAGGGCTTCTCTTTGCAGACCGGTACCGGTGGCGCCTCGCTGGCCGTAACCCGCTTCCTGGAAGACAAAATGCGCAGCCGCGACATCCGCGCCGACTTCGCACTGGGCGGCATCACTGCCACCATCGTTGACCTGCATGAAAAAGGGTTAATCCGCAAACTGCTGGATGTACAGAGCTTCGACAGTGCCGCCGCAAAATCCCTGGCCCGCAATCCAAACCATATTGAGATCAGCGCTAACCAGTACGCTAACTGGGGTTCGAAAGGCGCATCGGTTGACCGTCTGGATGTCGTAGTGCTGAGCGCACTGGAAGTGGATACGAACTTCAACGTCAACGTGCTGACCGGCTCCGACGGTGTGCTGCGCGGCGCATCCGGTGGCCACTGCGATACCGCTGTCGGTGCTGCACTGTCGATTATCGTCGCCCCACTGGTTCGCGGTCGCATCCCGACGCTGGTTGATAACGTGCTGACCTGCGTCACCCCTGGCTCCAGCATTGACATCCTGGTCACTGACCACGGTATCGCCGTCAACCCTGCACGTCCTGAACTGGCTGAACGTTTGCAGGAAGCGGGGATGAAAGTGGTCTCCATCGACTGGCTGCGCGAGCGTGCACAGCAGCTTACCGGTCAGCCACGCGCCATCGAATTCACCGACCGGGTGATTGCCGTTGTGCGTTACCGCGACGGTTCAGTGATTGATGTTGTGCATCAGGTGAAGGAATAAGCCATGCACCTGCTCCCTGAACATGCCACCTGCCACGCGGTTTCTATTCCCGAGCTGCTCGCCAGCCGCGATGAGAGACAAGCACGGCAGCATGCCTGGCTCACCCGCCACTGCGCGCCACTGGTCTCTTTTACCGTGGTCGCACCGGGTCCGATTAAAGACAGCGAACTCACTCGTCGCATTTTTAATCACGGTATCACTGCCTTGCTCACGCTGGCGGAAAAATCGGGCTGGATAGTCAGGGAGCAATCTACGCGGGTTTCTGCCAGCGGGCCGGAAGGTCTGTTGTCTATAGAGGCCCCGGCACACGACCTCAAGCTCGCCACCATAGAGCTTGAGCATTCACACCCGCTGGGACGGTTATGGGACCTCGATGTCCTGACTCCGGAAGGAGAAATCCTGTCTCGCCGTCATTTCACGCTCCCTGCCCGCCGCTGCCTGCTGTGCGAGCAAAGCGCAGCCGACTGCGCGCGGGGTAAAACCCACACGCTTTCCGAGTTACTTATTCGCATGGAGGAACTGCTGCATGATGCCGATTCCCGCAACATCGACTAAATCCGCCGTTCTTCCTCAGGATTTACCAGAAGCGTACGCGACGCTCGCGTGGCGTGCCATGCTGACGGAAGTCAACCTGTCTCCCAAACCCGGTCTGGTGGATCGTATTAACAACGGCGCGCACAAAGACATGGCGCTGGATGACTTTCACCGCAGCGCCGAGGCGATCCACGCCTGGCTGCCGCGTTTCGTCGAATACGGGGCCTTCAGCGCGCAACTGGTACCTGAAGATGTGCTGAAAGGACTGCGTCCGGTGGGGATGGCCTGCGAGGCCGAGATGTTTCGCGCCACTGCCGGGGTGAACACCCATAAAGGCAGTATCTTTTCGCTGGGATTGCTGTGCGCCGCCATTGGTCGCCTGCACCAGCTCAGCCAGACCGTCACACCTGAAACCATTTGCTCTACAGCAGCAGCCTTTTGCCGCGGCCTGACCGAGCGCGAACTGCGCCAGAACAATCAACAACTCACGGCTGGCCAACGTCTGTATCAACAACTGGGATTAACCGGGGCTCGCGGTGAAGCCGAAGCGGGCTATCCATTAGTGATCCACCACGCACTACCGCACTACCGCGCATTGCTGTCTCAGGGTCGCGATCCTGAACTGGCATTGCTCGATACCTTACTGCTGCTTATGGCAATCAACGGCGATACCAACGTAGCTTCCCGCGGTGGCGCTGAGGGTCTGCGCTGGTTACAGCAGCAATCTGCCACATTATTGCAGCAAGGGGGAATTCGCACCCCCGCCGATCTCAATTACCTGCACCAGTTCGACCAACAGTGCATTGAACGCAACCTCAGTCCTGGAGGCTGTGCCGATCTGCTGATTGTCACCTGGTTCTTAGCTCAGATTTCACAAGTTCATCATTATCACCATTAAAGATCCTTTCCGGAGAATCATTCATGTCTTTATCAAAAGATAGTATATGGAAGTTACTGGCCCCGCTGGTCGTCATGGGTGTCATGTTTCTTATCCCCGTTCCTGATGGAATGCCCCCGCAGGCCTGGCACTACTTTGCCGTGTTTGTGGCCATGATTGTCGGTATGATCCTCGAGCCTATCCCGGCAACAGCGATCAGCTTTATCGCCGTGACAATTTGCGTTATCGGCAGCAACTACCTGCTGTTTGATGCCACAGAACTGGCGGACCCCACCTTTCACGCCGGCAAACAGGCGCTGAAGTGGGGTCTGGCTGGCTTCTCCAGCACCACCGTCTGGTTGGTGTTTGGTGCGTTCATCTTCGCACTGGGTTATGAAGTCACCGGTCTGGGTCGTCGTATCGCGCTGTTCCTGGTGAAGTTCATGGGGAAACGTACCCTGACACTGGGCTATGCGATTGTTATTATCGACATCCTGCTGGCGCCATTTACACCGTCGAACACCGCGCGTACCGGTGGTACCGTTTTCCCGGTTATCAAGAACCTGCCGCCGCTGTTTAAATCATTCCCGAACGATCCGTCAGCTCGCCGTATCGGCGGTTATCTGATGTGGATGATGGTGATCAGTACCAGCCTGAGCTCCTCTATGTTCGTTACCGGCGCTGCACCAAACGTACTGGGTCTGGAATTCGTTAACAAAATTGCCGGTATTCAAATCAGCTGGCTGCAATGGTTCCTCAGCTTCCTGCCAGTCGGTATTATTTTGCTGATCGTTGCGCCGTGGTTATCCTACGTTCTGTACAAACCCGAAGTCACTCACAGTGCAGAAGTTGCCGCATGGGCCGGTGACGAACTGAAAACCATGGGTAAACTGACCCGTAAAGAGATGACCCTGATCGGTCTGGTGCTGCTGAGCCTGGGTCTGTGGGTATTCGGCGGCAAGCTGATTGATGCCACCGCCGTGGGTCTGCTGGCGGTTTCTCTGATGTTGGCTCTGCACGTGGTACCGTGGAAAGACATCACCCGCTATAACAGCGCATGGAACACGCTGGTCAACCTTGCCACCCTGGTGGTAATGGCCAACGGCTTAACCCGTTCCGGTTTTATCGACTGGTTCGCTAACACCATGAGCTCACACCTGGAAGGCTTCTCGCCTAACGCGACCGTGATCGTGCTGGTGCTGGTGTTCTACTTTGCTCACTACCTGTTTGCCAGCCTGTCTGCGCATACCGCGACCATGCTGCCAGTAATTCTGGCGGTCGGTAAAGGGATCCCGGGCGTGCCAATGGAACATCTGTGTATTCTGCTGGTGCTGTCCATCGGTATCATGGGTTGTCTGACACCGTATGCCACCGGCCCTGGCGTGATCATCTACGGCTGTGGTTATGTGAAGTCCAAAGACTACTGGCGTCTGGGCGCCATCTTCGGCGTTATCTATATCGCCATGCTTCTGCTGGTCGGCTGGCCGATTCTGGCAATGTGGAGCTAATCGTACTTCTTAGTCCTTAGCAAAAACGCGTAACGAAAATGATGCCGCTCAGCTAAACCTGAGCGGCTTTTTTTATGATTTAATAGATGACATTCAGAAATTATATAAGTATCCGAATTCATCATGACATCGACATGGCGTTATTGCTCTTTGCTGGCGGCACTTCTGCTGCCGGTTTCTGCGGCCCAGGCCGAACAACTTCAGGCAAAACAGTACGGTGACTTTGATCGCTATGTGCTGGCGCTCTCCTGGCAAACCGGTTTTTGTCAGAGCCAACACGAACGTAATCGTCAGGAACCCGACGAATGCCGCCTGCAAAAAGAAACCGCAAATAAAGCTGATTTCCTGACCGTTCACGGTCTGTGGCCTGGCCTACCAAAATCGATTGCTGCCCGCGGTGTAGATAATCGTCGGTGGATGCGCTTTGGCTGCGCCACGCGCCCTATACCAAACCTGCCGGAGGCTCGTGCCAGTCGCAAATGCGCCGCGCCAGAAACGGGGCTTTCGCTGGAAAGCGCCGCAAAACTGAGCGCTGTGATGCCCGGCGCTGGCGGAACATCGTGTCTCGAACGTTACGAATATGCCAAACACGGCGCCTGTTTTGGTTTCGATCCGGACGCGTACTTTGGCACTATGGTGCGAATGAATAGCGAGATAAAAAATACCGAACTCGGCAAATTTATTGCCGACAATTACGGACAAACCGTCAGCCGCAACGCATTTGACGCCGCCGTCGCGAAAACCTGGGGTAAAGAAAGCGTGAAGGCAGTGAAGTTAAGCTGTCACGGTAATCCGGCCTACCTGACTGAAATCCAGTTTACGCTCAAGGCAGCCACCATTAATGCCCCGCTTTCCGCAGCATCGTTCCTGCCGCAAGCGCATCCTGGAAACTGCGGCAAGCAGTTTATCCTCGACAAAGTCGGTTATTGATCGCCTGAATGTGAACTAAATCACTTCAAACCTGGGGTAAGTCTCAGTATCATCATAAAAGCTAAACCCTTGCCGCCTGACGGTGAGGGTTTTCTTTTGGGATTATTTACCTGCGCACCCGCAGTATCGACGACATGGAGTAATAAATGTCCAGACCAACTATCATCATTAACGACCTCGATGCTGAGCGCATTGACCGCCTGTTGGAGCAACCTGCGTTTGCGGGTTTACCGATTGCTGACGCCTTAAACGCCGAGCTGGATCGCGCCCAAATGTGTTCTCCAGAAACCATGCCGCACGATGTCGTCACCATGAACAGCCGCGTGAAATTCCGCAATCTGAGCGATGGTGAAGTCCGAGTGCGTACCCTGGTGTATCCGGCCACGATGACCGACAGCAGTACTCAACTGTCGGTGATGGCCCCGGTAGGTGCTGCCCTGCTGGGTCTGCGCGTTGGCGACACGATCCACTGGGAACTGCCAGGTGGTACATCAACCCATCTCGAAGTCATCGAACTTGAGTACCAGCCTGAAGCTGCGGGCGACTACCTGCGCTAACTCTGTTATAGCAAAGCTACTCGCTTTATCTTACAGGGGATGCTTACGCATCCTCTTTCCGATGATATCCCCGCCCCTCATTGACATTATTGCTGCTTTCCCTTTCCTGCTCGCAAAACATAAATCTGTGTCGTGACTGACAGAATCATTTTTAATACTATGCTGTTATGTGTTCATGTAATGACAAGGAGAATGTTTATGTACAACACAATCATAATGCCTGTTGATGTATTCGAAATGGAACTGAGCGACAAGGCTGTTCGCCATGCAGAATTTCTGGCACAGGAAAATGGGATTATCCATCTTCTGCATGTGCTTCCTGGCTCCGCCAGCCTGAGCCTGCATCGTTTTGCTGCTGACGTTCGCCGTTTTGAGGAACATCTGCAGCACGAAGCGGAAACCCGCCTGCAAACGATGGTCGGTCACTTCAGTATTGATCCTTCTCGCATCAAACAGCACGTTCGCTTTGGTAGCGTACGTGATGTAGTCAACGAGTTGGGCGAAGAGCTGAACGCCGATGTGGTGGTCATTGGATCGCGCAACCCATCAATCAGCACCCATCTGCTGGGTTCTAACGCCTCCAGCGTAGTCCGCCACGCCACCCTGCCGGTGCTGGTCGTTCGTTAAAAAAAGGGGCTACCTTTCGGTAGCCCCTTTTTATTCCGCATCGATGTTATTTCATCGAATCGGTAAGCCTGAAACGCGTTTGCGACCTCAGGCATTTTCCTTCTTTTGCAGGTGAGTCTTACTTTCTTTCTTATTGTACGGTGGAGCGAATCAGGTAATCAAAGGCGCTCAGTGATGCTTTTGCACCTTCGCCGGTAGCTATGATTATCTGTTTGTACGGCACGGTGGTGCAGTCACCCGCAGCGAAAACCCCTTTCACGCTGGTTTCACATTTGGCATCAATAATGATTTCGCCCATGCGATTACGCTCAACGGCGCCTTCCAGCCAGTTGGTGTTTGGCAGCAGGCCAATCTGCACAAAAATACCCGCCAGTTCCACATTGTGGACGTCGCCGCTGACGCGATCGCGGTATTCCAGACCGGTCACCTTGCTACCGTCACCCTTCACTTCAGTAGTTTGCGCATTCAGAATAATGTCGACGTTTTTCAGGCTACGCACTTTATTTTGCAGAACCTGATCAGCCTTCATTTCCGGCGCAAACTCAATCAGCGTCACATGTTCAACTATACCGGCCAGATCGATAGCCGCTTCAACGCCCGAGTTACCGCCGCCAATCACCGCCACGCGTTTGCCTTTAAACAGTGGGCCATCACAGTGCGGGCAATAGGTTACGCCTTTGGTCCGATACTTATCTTCGCCCGGTACGTTCATGTTGCGCCATTTGGCACCGGTGGCAATAATAATGCTGCGTGCTTTTAGCACCGCGCCGGAGGCCGTTTCAATCTGGTGCAAGCCGCCTTCCTGCGCAGCAGGAACCAACTTGCTGGCGCTCTGGCTATCAATCACATCAACATCATAGTCATCAACATGTGCTTTCAGCGCGCCTGCCAGTTTTTGACCTTCGGTTTTCGGCACCGAGATATAGTTTTCGATATCAACGGTATCCAGCACCTGACCGCCAAAGCGTTCACCCATCAAGCCGGTACGAATACCTTTACGTGCGGAATACACTGCCGCCGCCGCCCCTGCAGGACCCGAACCGACGATCAGCACATCATAGGCATCACGTTTATTCAGCTCTTCTGCCGCGCGCTTCTCAGCACCGGTATCGACTTTGGCGACGATTTCCGTCAGCGTCATACGCCCCTGACCAAACTCTTTGCCGTTCATATACACGGCCGGAACACCCATCACGTTGCGATCGGTAACCTCATTCTGGAAAGTACCGCCATCAATCGCCGTATGCTTGATACGCGGGTTCAGCACCGACATCAGGTTCAGCGCCTGCACCACGTCAGGACAGTTGTGGCAGGACAGTGAATAATAGGTTTCAAACTCAAAATCGCCATCGAGATCGCGGATCTGCTCCAGCAGAGACTGCGCTTCTTTTGACGGATGACCACCGGTCCACAGCAGCGCCAAAACCAGAGACGTAAACTCGTGGCCCAGTGGAGAACCGGCAAAACGCGGTCCCTGGTGAGAACCTGGATTAGTAATCAGAAACGATGGCTTACGTACTGCCAGCGTGTTGTCTTCTTTAAAGGTTACTTTCTCTGACAGTTCAGCAATTTCAGTTAGCAGTTCCTTGATTTCTGCCGATTTAGCGCTGTCATCCAGCGTAGCAATCAGCTCAACAGGTTTGGTCAGTTTCTCAAGGTAAGCCCTGAGCTGGGTTTTCATATTTGTGTCGAGCATTGTTCTTCCCTCTCTGAAAACATCATCATGCAAGCCGATTTCACGGGACTGCATCAATGCAACTTGCGTCATGATGCTGGAATAAAATGGGCGCGCCTGCGCCCATGACTGACGTAATTTCCTAAGTATTTCGCGTCAGAGCAAGGCGGCTAGCCTGAGAATCCCCGGGAGCTTACAGAAGTAAGTGACCGGGGTGAGCAGGCGACGCCATCACGGCTATGACGTGAAAGACGACGGAAATTTAGATTTTACCGACCAGGTCCAGGGACGGCGCTAATGTAGCTTCACCCTCTTTCCACTTCGCCGGGCACACTTCGCCAGGGTGAGAAGCGACATACTGCGCGGCTTTAATTTTACGCAGCAGGTCAGACGCATCGCGGCCGATACCTTCAGCGGTAACTTCGATCGCCTGGATGATACCCTGCGGGTCAACAACGAACGTTGCGCGGTCAGCCAGACCTTCATCTTCACGCATGTTGTCGAAGTTACGGGTCAGGGCGCCAGTCGGGTCACCGATCATCGCGTATTTGATTTTAGCGATGGTGTCAGAGCTGCTGTGCCAGGCTTTATGCGTAAAGTGGGTATCGGTAGATACAGAGTAAACGTCTACGCCCAGCTTCTGCAGTTCTTCGTAATGGTCTGCCACGTCGCCCAGTTCAGTCGGGCATACGAACGTAAAATCAGCCGGGTAGAAGAAGAAAACACTCCAACGACCTTCGATATCTTTCTCGGTAACTTCGATGAACTCACCGTTTTTGAACGCCTGGTTTTTGAAAGGTTTAATTTTGGTATTAATCAAAGACATCTGTACTTCCTCCGTGTTTTCGTTGAGGGATAAGTTAACGAAAATCTTTCATCAGGGCTAATGCGTTTCCTTTATCAAATCAATAAGCGTTAACTAACAACCGACTCAACAAAATGTTGTGAAACCGTAGCAAAAAGTAAAAAGGCCCCCTTTGCAGGGAGCCCATTACCCGAGTTACCCGCAGATAACTTCAGTGCCAGCGGACTGGCTAAGTGTTGCGCTCTACATTACCTTAACAAAGGTTGTAACAGCGATTGGGATTACATCACCCCACTCAAGAAAGGGCAATCGACAGACCGTCGGTCTTACCTATGGCTGTGATAGGTTTTGCAATTCAGCCCCCTTTCCTTTTGATTTTATAAGGAAAATCAATGTTTAAACGTACATTACTCTTCGCTTTGCTCCCTGCCGTCGTGCACGCCGAAGAACTCCCTGCCCCGGTAAAAGCCATCGAAAAACAGGGCATTACCATCCTCAAGCCGTTTGACGCGCCAGGTGGAATGAAAGGTTACCTGGGAAAATACCAGGATATGGGAGTGACTATCTATGTCACGCCTGACGGGAAACACGCCATTTCCGGCTACATGTATAATGAAAAAGGCGAAAACCTCAGTAATACATTGATAGAAAAAGAAATCTATGCACCTGCAGGCCGTGAAATGTGGCAGCGCATGGAAAAAGCGTCGTGGATTCTGGACGGGAAAAAAGACGCGCCGGTTATTGTCTATGTTTTCGCCGATCCCTTCTGCCCATATTGCAAACAATTTTGGCAACAGGCACGTCCATGGGTTGATTCAGGAAAAGTACAACTCCGGACATTGTTGGTCGGCGTAATCAAGCCCGAGAGTCCGGCAACCGCCGCAGCAATTCTGGCCAGCAAAGATCCGGCTAAAACATGGCATGACTATGAGGCCTCTGGCGGTAAACTCACGCTGAAAATGCCAGAGACGCCCCCTTCCGAGCAGCTGAAGGTATTGAATATCAACCAAAAATTGATGGATGACTTGGGCGCTAACGTCACGCCGGCAATCTACTACATGAGCAAAGACAACACATTACAACAGGCCGTCGGGCTGCCGGATAAAGAAAAACTGGACATTATAATGGGTAATAACTAAAACTAATATTATGAGTGATTGTTATCATTCTCATTTCAATCACTCATGATGCATTTTCTACTCGTCAAATTAATACTGACTGTGATACTTTAGTTTAAGTTAACTATTCATTAAGCGTATAAAAGATTCTTAAAAGAAATAACTTGCAATTCAAATATATAAAAATGAAATATTTCCACATAAAATAACAATGAGAATATACATATGGCTAACCTCTATGACCTTAAAAAATTCGATCTCAACCTATTGGTTATTTTTGAGTGTATTTATCAACATTTGAGTATCAGTAAGGCCGCCGAAACGCTGTATATCACGCCATCCGCCGTAAGTCAGTCGTTGCAAAGACTACGCACACAGTTTAATGACCCTCTATTTATTCGGTCTGGTAAAGGGATCACGCCTACGGTGACAGGCATTAACCTGCACCATCATCTTGAGCAAAATCTTAACAATCTGGAGCAAACGATAAATATCATGCATAGCTCCAGCCTGAAAAAGAAGTTTGTCATTTACTGCCCACAACTTGTTACCGGTTTTAATATAAAAGAGTTAATTCATTATCTGAGAGAGGATGCCGATGTCGAAATTGAACATCATGATATATTAATGTCAGCAGAAACGGCTGAAAACATATTGGCTTATCGCAAAGCAGATCTGGTCGCTACTATTGTACCCGTGCGCAATCGTTCCATTATCTGCGCCCCGTTCAAAACCATCGAAGGTGTATTGGTTTGCAGTAGCAACCACCCCAGAATAAATGCTTCAAGCACACTTAAACAAGTACTGGAAGAACAGTTTACCTCTCTTCTCTCTGAAGAACTGGGTATGAAAGAGTACCAGTCAAAAACTAACGAATTTATGGCCAATCGTAATATAGGGTTTAGCAGCGACTCTCTTATTTCAATTACCAACGTCATTGCCAGTACTGATATCGTTGGTATTATTCCCAGAGTCATTTTCGAGCACTACGCACCTATTTTCAATCTAAAAGAAATAGATATTGGTATAAAGATACCGTCAGCCCAACTTTTTCTGATGTATAATCGCGTCTCACTTAACAACAGCGGCTTTGCTGAATATATAAAAAGAATTATACCCGCGAGCGAATGAGCCAACATCGTTCATTTTTTAATTCAATGCATGCGCGATATGAATCAACAGAACTCATACATCAAGTAAATATATTTAAAAAAGTTGCATGACACGTAAATTAGCATATCTTATTGCAACCATTTATTATGTATAAAAATAATAAAGTTACGACCTGAGCTTGATATGTCTGTTTATAAAATACCGCTAAGTAAAAATGTACTTGAAGCCGCTCAGGAGCGCATTACGTGGACGCTGGAAACGCTGCCGCGCATTTGTGTTTCATTATCAGGTGGCAAAGATTCAGGGGTGATGTTGCATCTGACGGCCACACTGGCCCGTCAGATGCATAAAAAAATTCACGTATTATTTATCGACTGGGAGGCCCAGTTTTCCTGCACTATCGACTATGTGCAGGCATTGCGCGAACATTACTCCGACGTTATTGAACGGTTTTATTGGGTCGCCTTGCCGTTAACCACGCAAAATTCACTCTCGCAATTTCAGCCGGAATGGCAGTGCTGGGAGCCGAATACGCAATGGGTTCGCCAACCGCCAGCAGATGCCATTACCGATCCCGAGTTCTTCCATTTCTATCAGACCGGAATGACCTTTGAACAATTCGTTCGCGAGTTCGCTGACTGGTTTTCAGAAAAGCGGCCGGCCGCAATGCTGGTCGGGATCCGTGCCGACGAGTCATATAATCGCTTTGTCGCGATTGCCAATTCACATAAGCAGCGGTTTGCCGATGATAAACCCTGGACCACCGCCGCGCCTGGGGGACATACCTGGTACATTTATCCCATCTATGATTGGAAAACGGCCGATATCTGGACCTGGTTTGCTAAAACCAATATGACATGCAACCCCTTGTATAACCTGATGTACCAGGCCGGTGTCCCGACGCGATACATGCGCATTTGCGAGCCCTTTGGCCCGGAACAACGCCAGGGCCTTTGGCTCTATCACGTTATTGAACCGCAGCGATGGGCAGCCATGTGCGCCCGCGTGAGCGGCGTTAAAAGTGGGGGTATTTATGCCGGTCATGACAACCATTTTTACGGACACCGGAAAATATTAAAACCGGATCATTTAAGCTGGCAAGAGTACGCCATGCTGCTACTAAACAGCATGCCAGAACAGACAGCTGAGCACTATCGCAACAAAATCGCCGTCTATATTCAGTGGTATAAGAAAAAAGGTATGACCGATATCCCGCAAAATCAAGACGGTGATATTGGGTCCAGAGATATCCCCTCATGGCGGCGAATCTGCAAAGTCCTGTTGAATAATGATTACTGGTGTCGGGCGCTTTCTTTTAGTCCAACAAAGTCAAAAAGCTACCAACGCTATAACGAACGCATGAAAACAAAACGTCAGGAATGGGGGATTTTATGCAACAACGATTAACACAGGAGCTCCTCGGTTTTCTTTCTGAACTCCCCGAAAAAGAGCGAATTGAGGCCATAAATGAATTCAGAATAGCCATCCACAGCGTCAGTCCTTTTCGCGAAGAGCCGGTAGATTGTGTGTTATGGGTCGAAGGAAATCATATTACGCCTAACGACTACAACCCTAATAACGTGGCGCCGCCGGAGAAAAGACTGCTGCTGAAATCCATCGAGGCAGATGGATTTACCCAACCCATCGTTGTGGTTCACTCAACGGAAGAAGAATATGAAATCATTGATGGTTTTCATCGACATGAATTAGGCAAAAGCAAACCCTCGCTGAGATCCCGACTAAAAGGTTATTTACCCATCACCTGCTTGCAGCGTGAACGCCATGAACGCATGGCGGCAACGATTCGTCACAACCGTGCTCGCGGACGGCATCAAATCCACGCCATGTCTGAAATTGTCCGTGAATTATCACTCCTCGGCTGGAGTGAAGAAAAAATCGGTAAAGACCTCGGGATGGACAGTGATGAGGTATTACGTCTCAAGCAAATCAACGGTCTGCAAGAATTGTTCGCCGACCGCCGATTCTCCAAAGCCTGGACGGTGAAGTAACTACAGCGCGGCCAGGCGTTCTGCTGCCGCCAACAGCGTCGATTCCTGCTTGGCAAAACACAGGCGAATCAACTTGTGTGGGAAAGGATCGGCGCAAAAAACTGACAGAGGGATCGCTGCTACCCCCACCTCTTTGGTCAGCCACTGGCAAAACGCCACATCATCGAGATCCGAGACGGCACTGTAATCGATCAGCAAAAAATACGTCCCTTCGCAGGGCAAAATGTCCAAACGACTGTCACGGAGTGCGTTCACCAGCACATCACGTTTTCGCTGATAAAACGCGGGCAGGTCGCGGTAATGCGTTGGGTCGGCCCGCAGCATATCCGCCAGTGCCAACTGCGCTGGCGTATTGACCGAGAAGGTCAAATACTGGTGTACCTTACGTAATTCGACGCTGATGTTTTTTGGCGCCACACAGTACCCAACCTTCCATCCGGTCATATGGTAGGTTTTGCCGAATGATGAGACCGCAACCGCACGCTCGCGCAGCTGCGGATGTGCCAGCACGCTGGCATGCCCTTGCGCGGCAAAGCAGATGTGTTCATAGACTTCATCGCTTACCACAAAAATATCGCGTGCTTTAATGGCCTGCCACAGCGCATCAAAGTCTGCTTTTTGCCAGACGGTGGCAGAGGGGTTATGCGGTGTGTTGAGGATCACCAGTCGGGTCCTGTCGCTCAACAACGCGGTAAATGCCTGCCAGTCCACGCGAAAAGATGGCGGCTGCAGCGCGATACGTTTAACCACGCCGCCAGATAGCGCCACCGCGGGCGCATAGCTGTCATAGCTCGGGTCAAAACAAATCACCTCATCGCCGGGTCGCACTAAGGCCGTAATCGCCGAGTACAGTGCTTCCGTCGCTCCCGCCGTCACCGTAACCTCACTGTCAGCATCCGGTTTATAGCCGTATAACTCGGCGGTTTTGTCGGCGATGGCTTCACGCAGCGGCTGCACACCTGTCATGGGGGCATATTGGTTCGCCCCTTGCGCTACATGGTACGCCAGGCGTTCTTGCAGATAGTGTGGGCCGTCAAAATCCGGGAATCCCTGCGACAGGTTAATCGCCTGATGTTCCTGCGCCAGGGCGCTCATTTGCGAGAATATGGTAGTGCCTAAATTGGGGAGTTTGCTTTGCACAATCAGCGAGTTATTACTCATTATTGTTATCCTGACGTGTGATGTTGTGGTTGAAGCCACTATAACACGATGTTAGTATTTGGCAATCAAGACGTTTAGACGTCTATATAAAAATAACCTGCGTGGACAGGACAGCCAAAAGGACAACACAACATGAGTCAGAGCGAAATTCGCGTCGTCGTCGGCCCGGCCAATTACTTTTCCCATACCGGCAGCCTGTCCAGACTGCATGATTTCTTCACCGCCGACATACTGTCGCGCGCCGTCTGGGTGTATGGTGAGCGTGCTATCGCCGCTGCCCGTCCCTATCTGCCTGGCGCATTTAATTGTGACGGGGCAAAGCACCTGCTGTTTACCGGTCATTGCAGCGAAACAGACGTTCAGCAACTGGCAGAAGATGCCGGTGATCACCGCAGCGTGGTGATTGGCGTGGGCGGCGGCACATTACTCGACACCGCCAAAGCGCTGGCCCGTCGTCTCGGTTTGCCTTTCGTGGCGATCCCAACCATTGCCGCGACCTGTGCGGCCTGGACGCCTCTCTCCGTGTGGTACAACGATGCCGGTCAGGCGCTGCACTTCGACATTTTCGATGACGCCAACTTTCTGGTGCTGGTGGAGCCGCAGATAATCCTCAATGCACCAGAGGAATACTTACTGGCGGGCATCGGCGACACGCTGGCGAAGTGGTACGAAGCAGTCGTGCTGGCACCGCAGCCCGAAACGTTGCCGCTGACCGTGCGTCTGGGGATCAACGGCGCGCTGGCCATTCGCGACGTGCTGCTGGAATACAGCGAGCAGGCGCTGGCTGATAAAAAGCAGGGGAAACTGAGTCAGGCGTTTTGTGATGTGGTGGATGCAATCATTGCCGGCGGCGGCATGGTGGGCGGTCTGGGCGAGCGTTACACCCGCGTGGCGGCGGCACATTCGGTGCATAACGGTCTGACGGTGCTCCCGCAGACGGGGGCGTTTTTACACGGTACCAAAGTGGCCTACGGCATCCTGGTACAGAGTGCGCTGCTGGGGCAAGACGATGTACTGGCTCAACTCACTTCAGCCTACCAGCGTTTCAATTTACCCACCCGGTTGGCCCAGTTAGACGTGGATATAAATAACCGTGCTGAGATCGATAAGGTGATTGCGCACACATTGCGCCCGGTGGAATCCATTCACGCACTGCCGGTCACGTTAACACCAGAAACCCTGCGCGCGGCGTTTGAGAAGGTGGAATCGTTTACGGTGTGAGTGCGATGTGGGTTACCTGATGGTGGGTTGCCTGATGGCGGCTTCGCCTTATCAGGCCTACGCAATGCGGTGTTGTAGGCCGGATAAGCGTCAGCGCCATCCGGCAAAAAATCAACAGCACTTCGCCCCACCCTTGCCCCCATAGCGCGCATCCTGACGCTCACGGAAGAATTCTTCGTAGGTCATCGGCGCCTGCTCCGGGTGCGTGACGCGCATATGCTCAACATAGTTGTCATAATCCGGCACGCCAATCATCAGGCGGGCGGTTTGACCTAAATATTTCCCGGCTTTTGCGAGTGTTTCAAACATAGTCATTCCCTGTCATGCAAACGCCCTCCCCGCTGCGGAGAGGGCTTGTGGGTTATGAGAATATTAGTGCGCGCCTTTCGCCTGCGCCACGATCTCTTCGACATTCTCTGGCATCGGTTCGTACGGCGTTTCTTTTGACGTCGGTTTGTCCTCTTTCAGCGCGGCCCTCGCCGTTTTAATGGCGAACAGACCCAGAACCACCACCACCACCATGAAGAAGATGGTCAGTCCAGCATCCAGACGGTTGTTAAACACCAATTGTGAAAGCTGCGACTGGGTGTATTGCGCCGGAATGTTACCGCTGTCGATCATCGCCTGGAACTTGTTGGCGATCGCCAGGAAGCCAATTTTGGTATCCGGGCTAAACGCTTTCTGCCAGCCGGCGGTCAGAGTACAAATCAGCAGCCAGGCGGTTGGCACCAGCGCCACCCATGCGTAGCGCTGACGTTTCATCTTGAACAGTACCACCGCACACAGCATCAGCGCCATGCCAGCCAGCATCTGGTTGGCGATACCAAACAGCGGCCACAGGGTGTTGATACCGCCTAATGGATCCACCACGCCCTGGTGCAGGAAGTAACCCCAGGCCAGCACGCACAGCGCCGTTGCCAACAGGTTCGCAGGCAGTGAATCAGTACGCTTCAGGCCTGGTGACACCACGCCCAACAGGTCCTGCAACATAAAGCGTGCAGCACGCGTACCGGCATCGACCGCGGTCAGAATAAACAGGGCTTCGAACAGAATAGCGAAGTGATACCAGAACGACACATCCATCATGCCACCCAGCGCACCGTGCAGAATGTACGCCATCCCTACCGCCAGCGTAGGCGCACCGCCCGCACGAGAAATAATGGATTGCTCGCCCACTTCGTTAGCGATTTGATGCAGGGTATCCGGGGTAATGGCAAAGCCCCAGCCACTGACCACCTGCGCCGCAGAAGCGACCACATCCACCGTGCCTGCAGGTGCCAGCACCGCCATCGGGCTGTTCATCGCAAAGTACACGCCCGGATCGATGATACACGCAGAGACCAGCGCCATGATGGCGACAAAGGACTCCATCAGCATCCCGCCGTAGCCGATAAAACAAGCCTGCCCTTCATTTGCCAGCATCTTCGGCGTGGTGCCGGACGCAATCAGCGCATGGAAGCCAGAAACCGCCCCGCAGGCAATGGTAATAAACAGGAATGGGAACAGGTTGCCCGTCCACACCGGACCGGTGCCGTCAACGAATTTGGTCAGCGCAGGCATGGTCAGCGTTGGACGCATGATCAGAATGCCCACTGCCAGGCCGACAATGGTACCAATTTTCAGGAAGGTAGACAGGTAGTCACGCGGTGCCAGCAGCAGCCACACCGGCAGTACGGCGGCCACGAAGCCGTAACCCACCAGCATCCAGGTCAGCTGTACACCGGTAAAGTCAAAGTACGGTGCCCAGGTTGGGCTTTCAGCCACCCAGCCGCCGGAAATAATGGCAAACACCAGGAATACCAGGCCGATAATCGACACCTCACCAATGCGACCCGGACGCAGATAGCGCAGGTAAATGCCCATAAAGATCGCCAGCGGGATGGTAAACGCTACGGTGTAGGTTCCCCACGGGCTGTGGGTCAGCGCTTTCACGACGATCATCGCCAACACCGCAAGGATAATCACCATGATCATAAAACAGGCCACCAGCGCAATCACACCCGCCGTTGGGCCCATCTCTTCTTTCACCAGTTCGCCCAGGGAACGGCCATCGCGACGGGTGGAGACAAACAGCACCATAAAGTCCTGCACCGCGCCCGCCAGTACCACCCCGGCCAGTAGCCAGATCATGCCCGGCAGGTAGCCCATTTGCGCTGCCAGCACCGGTCCGACTAACGGACCCGCTCCGGCAATCGCCGCAAAGTGGTGACCAAACAATACTTTTTTATCGGTAGGAACGTAATCCAGGCCGTCGTTATGCCGCACGGCTGGCGTCATACGCGTCGGGTCCAGTGCCAGCACATTTTTCGCGATGTACAGGCCATAAAAACGGTAGGCAATAAGATAGACACAGACCGACGCCACCACAATCCACAGCGCGTTGATCTGTTCACCACGGTTTAACGCAATATATCCCAGGGCAAATGCTCCGATAACGGAGAGCAATGTCCAGAGAAGGTATTTCCCTGATTTATTCATGGTTGTTGTCCGTTTGCGTGATCCAGAAAGATGTTACATTTTGTTTCTATAACACCTTTCCTGAATTTAACAACCTGACAACCACATAAACCCGAGACTCCACTGACTATTTACATTGCATTGTTAACTAGATCACTTCATTTACCTGTTAAGCCTGCAATTTCATTTTACGATGTCGGCAATGTCACCCCATCACCGCCGTGCCTAAGCGACAGGTACAGCAGCGCCGTCCTTGCTCATCAAAAATCACGATCTCCCAGCTTTGGTTCTGCCGCCCGAGATGCAGCGGCTGACAAACGCCGCGCACTTTTCCCTGCGATACCGCACGATGGTGGGTAGCATTGAGTTCCGTACCGACCACACATTGTCCATCGCGGGTCATCATGTAGCCCGCCATCGATCCCAGCGTTTCCGCCAGTGCCGCCGACGCGCCACCGTGCAGCAGACCAAACGGCTGATGGGTACGATGGTCCACCGGCATTTCAGCTTCCAACACGTCATCGCCCAGCCGGGTATAGACCACGCCTAAATGCGCCACCAACGTGTTCTGGCTGGTGGCATTGAGTTCATCGAGCGTGAGGTGTCGTTTCCAGATCATCATTACGCTCCCAGCGTCGAGCCGCCGTCCACCACGATATCCTGCAAGGTGATATGGCTGGCCAGATCGGAGGCGAGGAATAAGACAGTGTTGGCGATTTCCTGCGGACGAGCAATCTTACCCAACGGAATGCCAAGCTTAAACTGCTCGCCAAACCCGCGAATACGCTGCTGTTCGGCGTCGTCACTGACCCACAGCGTACGTTGCATATCGGTGTCGGTCGACCCCGGCGAAACCACATTACAGCGCACGCCACTCGTAGCCAGTTCCAGACCGACGGTCAATGCCAGGCTTTTCAGCGCGGCTTTTGACGCGCCGTAAGCGCTCATACCGATGCGTGGCGTATGTGCCGCATCCGATGCAACGGTGACTATCGCCCCGCCCTGCTGGCGGCGAAACTGCGCCATGGTGTGCTGAAACAGATTGAACGCGCCGCCCACATTGACAGCGAAGGTCTGCTGCCAGTCCTCAGCGCTCAGCGCGTCGGTTGGCCCCATACGTAAAATCCCGGCGGCGTTGACCAGCACGTCCAGCCGCTCGGTGTTCGCCAGCAAGCGCTCGCACACCTGCGCCACCTGCGGTGCATCCGCCACATTCATTACCTCGGTGGCAAACGGATAAGCTTCACCGTCAAACGCCAGATCGAAGCCGGTCACCCGCGCACCCGCGTCAACAAACGCCAGCGCCGTGGTGTAACCAATGCCTTTTCCTGCGCCGGTGACCCAGACGGTTTTGCCTGTGAAATCAAACCCAACCATTACTTCACCTCGCGGGAAAGCAGTTTCCACCAGGCGTCAATGGTCGGATTTTTCGCCAGCATCACGAAGTCGATATCGCCATGCACTTTACGCCAGCGGGCGGCCAGCGCCATCATCCGTACCGAATCCAGACCGTAGTCGATCAGATTTTCGTCATCCAGCGGCTCATCGGATTCATCCAGCAATGGCAAAATTACGCTGCGTAGCGCCTCTTTACTGGCAGGCACCGGCGTTGGCAAGAGTTCCTGCGTCATCACTACCCGACCAGAGCGTCCGGCAACATATTTCAGCGACATCAGGTGTTCGTCGCGGCTAAAGTCAGCCAACGCATCGGCCACCATAAACGGCTTAATGTCGCGCATGAACGCGTCGGTTGCGGTGGTCATACAGCCAATATGCGCGTAGACGCCGGTAATAATCAGCTGATTACGCCCAGTTTCTTTCAGCATCTGTTCCAGCGGGGAGCGATGAAACGCGCTGTAGCGCCATTTCACCAGGATTGTATCCGCTTCGTCCGGGGCCAGCGCGTCGACAATCTTCTGCTGTTCCGGCGAGCGCGTCAGCCCCGGTCCCCACATATCGTTCAACAGGGCACGGTCTTCATCGCTTTGATCTTTCGGCTGGGCAGTGTAATAGACCGGAATGTTATGCGCTTTGCAGTACTGGCGCAGCGCGGCGATATTAGCCACTACCTGCTCCATCATCGGGCAGTTATCGCCCCAAAAACCGATAAAATAGTCCTGCATGTCGTGGATCAGCAGCGCAGCACGCTCGGGTTCAAACGCCCAGTCAACTTTATTGGCGGGAACATCAAGCGCGGTGGGCAGCGCATAAGCCTGCAGTTTAGGAATTGCCATCTCTTTTCTCCTTCAGGCCAGTGAACGTGATGCCAGCCACTGACGTAATTGTTTTTTATCCACTTTCCCGACCGGGGTTAGCGGCAGCGACGCCACGCACTCGACGCGGTCCGGTAATTTGAACTCCGCCACGCCCTGCTCACGCAGGAAACGACGCACCTGAACTGCGCGCAGCGGTTCTTTCACCACCAGACAGGCACAGCTTTTCTCGCCCATCAACTCATCGTCCACGCTGACCAGCGCCGCATGAACCACCGCCGGGTGGCGCAGTAACAGGTTTTCTATCTCTTCGGCGGCGATCTTCTCCCCGCCCCGGTTGATCTGATCCTTCTCGCGCCCTTGTACGGTGATGTAACCATCATGATCGATGGCGATCAGGTCGCCTGAGCAGTAGAACCCGTTGGCATCAAAGGCGCTGGCGTTGTGTTCAGGACTGTTGAAATAGCCGCGGAAGGTATACGGCCCGCGCGTCATCAGGCGTCCGGTCTCACCCTGCGGCAAAGGATTACCGTCGGCATCAGCCACCCAGACCTCGTCATCCGGGCACATCGGGCGTCCCTGGGTATTGATGATTCGCTCAGGACTGTCGTCCAGACGGGTGTAGTTCACCAGCCCTTCCGCCATGCCGAAGACCTGCTGTAACTGACAGCCGATCTCTGCCGGAATACGGGCGGCAAGCGAAGCAGAAAGCCTCGCCCCACCGACCTGCAACAGTTTCAGCGATGCCAGTTGCGCATGACTGCCCCATTCTGCAATCGCCTGCAGCCACAGGCTTACCGCCGGGGGAACCAGCGCCGTGACGTTAACCTGATGCTTCTCAATCAGCGGGAAGCACAGCGTGGCGCTCGGGTCCGTCGCCAGCACCACGGTTCCACCGGCGAGGAACACGCCCAGCGCGCCCGGTGAGCTCATGGCGTAGTTATGCGCGGCCGGGATCGCACACAGATAGCGCGTTTCTTCGGTAAAATGGCAAATTTCGTTGCTGCGCCGCACGCTGTAGTAATAATCGTTATGGGTACGCGGGATCAGCTTCGGCGTCCCGGTGGTGCCACCGGAAAGTTGGAAATACGCCACTTCATCGGCAGGCGATGGCGTGGCGGTAAAATCGTGAGCAGGCTGGCTTATCGCATTTTGCAGGTTGTGTTCACCCTCGTCATTGAGCAGCAGCACCACGCGTAGCGAGCTGTGTTCACTCACAAATGCGTTCAGGAAGTCATCCGCAGCAAACAGCGCATGTGCGCGGTCAGCAATCAGCAGCACCGGTTTGATTTGCGTCGCGTAGGCGTTGAGCTCAGTGCGTTGATGGCTGTACAACCCAAAAACCGGAGCCACGCCCAGCTTGAGCAGCGCAAAGAAGGTGATATACAGCTCCGCCACATTGCCCAACTGCACCAGCGCGGTTTCACCGGGTTTAATGCCCTGACGACGCAGGCTGCTGGCAAGATTGTCCGCTGCCTGGTTAAGCTGGCGGTAGCTCAGATGCCGCGCTCCATCAATCACCGCCGTATGGTCACTGTCGGCATGACGGGTCAGAATGTCGGTCAGCGGCAGATCCTGCCAGTAGCCTTTTTCACGGTAACGGCGGGCAAATTCTTCCGGCCAACGGGTGAAAGGAATACTCATTATCGCTCCTTAGAGGCCTGGTCAATAAGGCTCTTAATGCAGTCCAAAAACATTCAACATGGTCGAAAGCTTGGCACCCGTTTCACGCCATTCGGCAACCGGGGAAGAGGCAGGCACAATGCCGGCACCGGCGAAGAAACGCACCTGATTACGCAACAGCTTCGCGCAGCGGATCGTCACCACCCACTCGCCATTGCCCTGCGCATCACACCAGCCGACAATGCCGCCAAACAGTTCGCGCTCGAACGGCTCCAGCTCGGCAATCAGTTTCTGCGCAACGTGATGTGGAAAACCGCTCAGCGCTGGCGTCGGATGCAGCAGGCAGGCCAGCGTCAGGGCGTTTTCCTCGGGATTAGCTTGACCCTCAAATGGCGTACCGAGATGCCAGAGCGTGGGCGTGGTGACCAGTTGAGGAGAAGACGGCAGTTGCAGTTCACGACTGCGATCGCGCAGTACCGTTTTCATAGCCTGCGTCACGAGATCGTGTTCATGGCGGTCTTTCTCGGAGGCCAGCAGGCGGATCCCGGCTTCTCTGTCCAACACGTCATCCGGCTGACGCCGCGCCGAACCCGCCAGTGGCAATGAACTGAAATGGTCACCGTCTTTACGTAACAGCAACTCCGGACTGGCGCCGATCAATACGCCGCCATCTTCGATCGGCACATGGAAGTTATAACTTGCCGGATTTTGCGCCACCAGACGCTCCAGCAGCGCACCGCTGTCAATGTTGGCGTCGGCGGTGATATCGATCAGCCGCGACAACACCACTTTGTCCACTTCCGGGGTGGCGGTCCGGGCCGCCGCCTGGGCGACCATGTGTTCAAATACGTCCTGTTCAGGAATCGCTTTACGTTCCACGACGCTCAGCGACTGATGCGCGGTAAAGTAGCGCGACGATTGTTGCTTCGCCGTGCGGGAGAAGCTCTGCCAGGACCGGGGGATAAACAGCGACGATGGCTGGCGGGTATCAAAGGGGATGGCCCCAACCATGATGGGATTCGCGATACCCTGCGATTTGGCATCGGCAAACAGGGCGTGCATTTTTTGCTGGAACGGGCTGTCCGGTGAATCCCCATCAACTGCCGGTTCCGCATAGCGGGCAAAGCATCCTGACGTCGTAAAGCTACGGTACGGCGACATAAAGAAAAAACTGTCGGGAGCGAGTGTTGCCATAGTCTGCGGTATTTCCTCGGCCAGTGACGTATCCATATCATCCTCCAAAAATGATAAAGGTTTTAATAATGATTATCATTTATATTTTCGGTCGCTAACCTAAAAGCAAAGCGCCGGTATGTCAACTCTTGCCGTCACACAATGTGCGACTTAGGCTTGCATCCCTGTCCGCTAACAATGAAAATGAGAAGCATTAACTACATTGATAACAGGAAACTTATTCGTGCGACTCCCCGCGTTTTACCGAACGGCGCTCTTATTGGTTGGGCTGTCTCTTTCAGGAATTTCTTTAAGCCATGCTGCTGACTGGCCGCGTCAGGTCACCGACAGCCGTGGGATTCATACGCTGGAACAGAAGCCACAGCGCATTGTCTCCACCAGCGTGACGCTGACCGGGTCGCTGCTGGCCATTGATGCGCCAATTATCGCCAGCGGGGCCACCACGCCGAATAACCGCATCGGCGATGCACAGGGTTTTTTACGCCAGTGGAGCGAGGTGGCAAAAGCCCGCAAGCTGAGCCGTCTGTATATTGGCGAACCGAGCGCCGAGGCCGTTGCCGCACAAATGCCGGACCTGATTCTGATCAGCGCCACCGGCGGTGATTCTGCCCTCGCCCTGTACGATCAGCTGTCCACCATTGCCCCCACGCTTATTATTAATTACGACGACAAAAGCTGGCAGTCGCTGCTGACGCAGTTAGGTGAGATCACCGGGCATGAACAACAGGCGGCGGCACGCATTGCCGAGTTTGATAAGCAGTTGCAGGCGGTTAAGCAGCGCATTACCCTGCCGCCACAGCCGGTCAGCGCGCTGGTGTACACCGCCGCCGCGCACAGCGCCAACCTGTGGACGCCAGAGTCTGCGCAGGGCCAGCTGATGGAGCAGCTCGGTTTCACGCTGGCACCGCTGCCTGCCGGACTGCATACCAGCCAGAGTCAGGGCAAACGTCACGACATTGTGCAGCTTGGCGGTGAGAATCTGGCAACCGGACTGAACGGCGAGGCGCTGTTCCTGTTTGCGGGCGACAGCAAAGATGCCGACGCCATTTACGCTAACCCGCTGTTGGCACACCTGCCAGCCGTGCAGAATAAACGCGTCTACGCACTGGGCACTGAAACCTTCCGTCTGGATTACTACAGCGCCACGCTGCTGCTGCAACGCCTCTCCGCACTGTTTTAATCTTTAGTGCCGGATGAGGTTTACGCCTTATCCGGCATTCACCGGCATCTGCCGAAAACGACGGACCTCACTCAACAGCAACAGCAGCAACAGACCAACGATAGCCAGGCCGAATCCACTGACGCTTGCCGACGCGACCGGCGTCATCATCGCACCCAAACCGCCTAACAGCGCTGCGCCGATGGCATCACCGGTGACGTTCTGTGCGGTCCACAAACCGTTAATGCGCCCGAGCATCGCTTCCGGCGTCTGCGTCTGTAACAGGGTGTACTGCAACAGAGAACTCACCGCGCTCAGCCAGCCAAACAGCGCCAGGCAGACCACGCCCAATTGCCAGACCGGCATCAGTCCAAACAGACCAATTGCGAGGAAGGACGCCACGGTCGACGTCAGCATAATCAAACCAGGACGCACGCTGTGCGCCAGTTGCCCGCTGGTCAATGCGCCGATGGCGGCACCCAGCGGGATCGCCGCATACAGCAGACCAATCTGGGCGCTCGACATCTGCCAGCTCATCGCCAGCGCCGGGTAAAGTACGCGCACAGCGCTGGCCATGGTCAGCAGGCCGCCCAACAGCGCAATGCCGCCAATCAGCGGACTGGCAAGCAGGAAACGAAATGCTGCCAGCAGGGATTTCAATGGGTGTTCACGTGGCTGGGGCGGCGGCGGTAATGCAGGAAGGCTCAACAACGGCAGTAAGGTAATAAAAGTACCTGCCGCCGCCAGACCATAGTTCCAGGCCACGCCGCCGGTGGCGAGCAGTACCCCACCTACCATCGGCGATATCACCGATCCCAGGCGCACCGTCAGCATGGTGATGGCCCCCGCCTGCATCAGGTTTTCACGCCCAACCAGCGCCGGCGTTGCCGCCAGCAGCGCCGTAACGCCCAATGAAGCAAAAAAGCCGTCCCATAAACCGAGGATATAAATTGCCAGCAGCGACGGTTCCGGGAGCAGCGCGTTCAGACACAGACCAATAAAGCCAATGCCGCAGGTGCCACGCGCCAGCAGGATCACTTTTTTACGCTCATAGCGGTCGGCCAGCACGCCGCCGATCATCAAGCCAATAAACATCGCGCTGCCGGTGAGCGTTACCGACAAACCAACCTGCCAGGTCGACTGTGTCATCACCTGGATCTGTACCGGCACCGCCACGCCGAGTAGTCCCAGAGAGACGATGGAAATAAAACGGGCAAGGAAAACGGCGCGAAATGCAGGGTGGGTCTTTAGCAGGCTGAGATTGAGCAGCCAGGATTGTCGATTCATTACAGAGCCTTACCAGGTACTTTTTCAATATCCATTCTATGGCTGCACATGCTAACATACCTAAATAAGATCGATAACGATAATTACTATCATTATCAAGGATAGTTGATATGTCATGCTCTGTTTCCGCGACACGCGCCTTTGCCGTGCCCGGACTGTTGTTATTACTTGTTGTCACCACGGTATTAAGTCTGGTTATTGGCGCCAGGTCGCTCCCTGCCTCCGTGGTGCTGGATGCGCTCACCGGCAGTTGTCATAGCGCTGATTGCACCATTGTGCTGGACGCGCGGCTCCCGCGTACGCTGGCAGGATTGCTCGCAGGCGGCGCGCTGGGACTGGCGGGTGCCTTGATGCAAACGCTGACCCGGAATCCGCTAGCCGACCCCGGTATTCTTGGCGTCAATTCTGGTGCCAGCTTCGCCATTGTGCTGGGGGCCTCGCTGTTCGGTTTCTCCTCCCCGCAAGAGCAACTGCTGATGGCCTTTTCCGGGGCGCTAGCCGCGTCGCTGATTGTCGCCTTTACCGGCAGCCAAGGGGGTGGTCAGCTCAGCCCGGTTCGCCTGACGCTGGCTGGCGTGGCGCTGGGGGCAGTACTGGAGGGATTATCGAGCGGCATCGCCCTGCTCAACCCTGACGTCTACGATCAACTGCGTTTCTGGCAGGCCGGTTCGCTGGACATTCGCAGTCTGCAAACCCTGAAAGTGGTCCTGATCCCGGTACTGATCGCCGGAGCCGTAGCCCTGTTCCTCAGCCGTGGCCTGAACAGTCTGAGCCTGGGCACGGATACCGCCACTGCGCTGGGCAGTAAAGTCGCCCGTACGCAGTTTATCGGTCTGCTGGTAATCACCGTCCTGTGCGGAAGCGCGACCGCGATTGTCGGCCCTATCGCTTTTATCGGCCTGATGATGCCGCATATGGCGCGCTGGCTGGTGGGAGCCGATCACCGCTGGTCGCTGCCCGTCACCTTACTGGCAACGCCTTCCCTGCTGTTAATTGCCGATATTATCGGTCGCCTGATTGTGCCCGGTGAGCTACGCGTATCGGTGGTCAGTGCGTTTATCGGCGCGCCGGTGCTTATTTTTCTGGTACGCCGTAAGCAGCGTGGAGGTGGCGCATGATGCACCTTTCTCGTCGACTGATGATCAGTTGCCTGCTGCTGGTTGTGGGCTGTATCGCCGTCGGATTATGGAGCCTGCGTAGCGGCGTTGTGACGCTGGAAACGCAGCAGATCATTGCCGCCCTGCTGGGCGATGCACCGCGCAACATTACGCTGGTGGTGACGGAATGGCGTTTACCGCGCGTGCTGATGGCACTACTGATTGGCGCGGCTCTGGGCGTCAGTGGCGCAATATTCCAGTCACTGATGCGTAACCCGCTGGGCAGCCCGGACGTGATGGGCTTCAATACCGGCGCCTGGAGCGGCGTGCTGGTGGCGATGGTGCTGTTTGGCCAGCATCTTACCGCCATTGCGCTGGCGGCCATGCTCGGCGGGGTCCTGACCTCGCTGGTCGTCTGGGCGCTGGCCTGGCGCAACGGTATAGAAACGTTCCGCCTGATTATCATCGGCATCGGCATTCGCGCCATGCTGGTGGCGTTTAACACCTGGCTGCTACTGAAAGCCTCCTTAGAAACCGCGCTGACGGCCGGACTGTGGAACGCCGGATCGCTCAATGGTCTGACTTGGGCGAAAACCTGGCCATCCGCGCCGCTGATTATTCTGATGCTGGTGTGCGCCACGCTGCTGGTGCGCCGCCTGCGCTTGCTGGAAATGGGTGATGACAGCGCCTGTGCGCTGGGCGTCAGCGTCGAACGTTCGCGTTTAATGATGATGCTGGTGGCGGTAGTACTGACCGCCGCTGCCACCGCGCTGGCGGGACCTATCTCGTTTATTGCCCTTGTCGCACCGCATATTGCCCGTCGCCTTAGCGGCACTGCTCGCTGGGGATTAACCCAGTCAGCGCTGTGCGGCGCACTGTTACTGCTGACGGCCGATTTATGCGCCCAGCAGCTATTTTTGCCTTATCAGCTTCCGGTCGGCGTTGTCACCGTAAGCCTCGGCGGTATTTATCTTATCGTCTTGTTAATTCAGGAGTCCCGCAAAAAATGACCGAATCAGTAGCCCGTTTGCGTGGCGACCAATTAACGCTAGGGTATGGCAAGTTTACCGTGGCAGAAAACCTCGACGTGTCGATCCCCGACGGCCACTTCACTGCCATTATTGGCCCCAACGGCTGCGGGAAATCAACGCTGCTGCGCACATTGAGCCGTCTGATGACGCCGGCGCACGGCAAGGTGTGGCTGGATGGTGAACATATTCAACATTACGCCAGTAAAGAGGTGGCGCGCCGCATTGGCCTGCTGGCGCAAAACGCCACTACGCCGGGCGATATTACCGTTCAGGAGCTTGTTGCCAGAGGCCGTTATCCGCATCAGCCGCTGTTCACCCGCTGGCGTAAAGAAGATGAAGACGCGGTGATGAACGCCATGAAAGCTACCGGGATCACCCACCTGGCAGCACAAAGCGTAGATACGCTTTCCGGCGGACAGCGCCAGCGAGCGTGGATCGCCATGGTGCTGGCGCAGGAAACGTCAATCATGCTGCTTGACGAGCCGACCACCTGGCTGGATATCAGTCATCAAATAGATCTGCTGGAACTGCTCAGCGAGTTAAACCGCGAGAAGGGCTATACGCTGGCCGCCGTGCTGCACGATCTGAACCAGGCCTGCCGTTATGCCACGCATTTAATCGCGCTTCGTGAAGGGAAGATTATTGCCGAGGGTGCGCCGAAGGAAATTGTTACGCCGCAGCTTATCGAAAAGATCTACGGACTGCGCTGCATGATTATTGACGACCCAGTGGCCGGAACGCCACTGGTGGTGCCTCTTGGGCGTCAGAAATAACGTTATTTATTGTATGGCGACGTGTTCGTCGCCATACAATAATAAATCACACCAGTTGCTGCCCAAGGATCGCAATATCACGTTTACGCGATAGCATGGCATAATTCAGCAGCGTCCCACCGCACGCCGCCATTCCCCCCAACAGCGCCGCCAGAATAACGATCATGGATTTCGCGGGGCCGTCTTTTTTCACTGGCAGAGACGAGGCAAGTTGATATTTAAACGGTGAGAATTTGACGTCGCTGACATTCATCGCCAAGAGCTGTTCAACGTGATACTGGCGGTTACGCAATTCACCGTTGATCTCTGCTACATCGGTTACTGATTTTTCGATTTCTAATTTACGCGCAATGCCATCCGCACCCAGCGAAATAGAGAAATCAGGATCGTCCTTCACGGCTTGTCCATTACTGTAAACCGGTTTTTTGATGCCAGCCGCATTCGCAATCTCGAGCGAATAATTCAATCTCTGAATGTTTGCATCCAATTGATTCTTCAGTCTGATTCGGTCCATCGCCAGTCGTTCTTTCTCAAAGCTGGTTTTGATGGCCAGTTTATTGCGAATATTCTCCAGCGTTTCTGTCACAACACGGTCAGAAATAAACTGGATATACCCTGCCAGCACGGCCTGCGCTTCTTCAGCCAGCGGTGCGGTAAAGCTTAGCGTCCACGCGATATACAGCGAGGTTTCATTCTTCTTACCCTGATTTGCATCAACCGCTTTCATTTTTTCACTGAGGCGTACTATCGCCCGATGCAAATCCATTTCGTCTATATCAGCGCCTTTCAGCTGATCCATCACATAAGGTGAAGAGCGCAGGTACTCTTCCAGTAGCGATGGCGACTGAAATTTCTTGATAAACAGGTTAAATACATCACCACGGTTAACGCTAATATCCATGTCCAGCACACGCAACTTGGTCAACGCATTCTCAAGTCCCTGCCACTGCACGGGTTCAGCTGGGGTAACAATTGCCTCACTGGTCCATTTTTGCGGAAGCAGAAAAGACACCAGAATCCCCACACAGGCAAACGCGAAGACGGTAGCAATAATCTTGTTCCTGGCGCGCCACAAAATCTCGAGCAGGTTGAATAAATCAATTTCATTACCGCTTAGCGTAGTCTGCGGATAAGCAGCTAATTCTGAATCATTATCTTTCTTTATTTTTAATGATGACATGTTGTGTAACCTGAATTTCTGGCCAAAAGAAACGTCTTCCTGTAGACAAAGTCTACCAGCTAATAAGAATTATCCGAAACACTCTTTGCCCCTAATAACCTGCCAGATATTATATTCAGAATTTATTAAGCCTTATGGTCTCACAGATCAGCATAAACAAAACAACCCCATAACATTTTATTTACATTATGAGGTTATTCAAATAAGCCAATAGTGAGTATTCCCGGCTACGCAGGCGGAGCGATCAACCTGTTTATTATCGGCCCAATACTCTCAAACGCTGCCGGCGAAATAATATCAACGTGTGCACAGTCCTGACGGTAGATATCCAGACTGGCTATCCACGGCGACCAGCTGTGTTTAGGGCTGACGCCCTGCGGTAGCGTACGTTCGGCCACAAACAACGTAGCATGACCGTCAAAAGCCACGCTGTGCGCGGTGGTTAACAGACGCACCGCATCGGCATAGTTACCCTCAATGGTGCTAAACAGCGTGTCGGACGCATTGCCCTGCTGGGCCGCCAGAAACGCCTCGCGTTCGCGTTCGATTTCCGCCAATACGGCAGGATCCAACCCATTGGCCTCTTTTTCCTGCCAGTTTTGCGTTTCCGGCGGCCAGGTATCCAGCAACCCCAGGAATGCAACCTTCTCTCCCCTGGCCTGCAAGCGTGCCGCAATACCCTGCGCCAGCGTGCCGCCCAGCGAATACCCCAGTAAATAGTAGGGGCCGTGAGGCTGCTGCTCCAGCAACGTTTTAAGATGGTATTCACAGACCTCATCGAGATTTGCTGCCGTCTGCATCGGCCCACTAGGCCGTGGCGACTGAATGCCAGTAATTGACCACTCAGGGTTCAAATAGCGCGATAACACGCTAAACTGCCAGGCAAAGCCGGACGCCGGATGGAAACAGAACAGCGTTGGGCCGTGGCTGGTGCGCAGCGGTAGCAGCGCTTCAAACCCCAGTTGCTGTGACTGTGCGTCATCGTTGCTGTCCAACAGCGTACTGAGTTGTTCAACGGTGGAAGCAACCATCACCTGCCCTGGCGTCACCTGGCGTTCAAATACGCGGCTCAACTGCGCCGCCAGCTTCATCGCCAGTAACGAATGACCGCCGAGCGCGAAAAAGTCTGCTGCTACATCATTAACTTCACAGCCCAGCAGCGCGGAAAAGGCCTCGGTAATGGTGGTCTCCGTGCCCGGGTATGGCGCGCGTCCTGCCGTGCGCGGCGTCAACTGCGGCATCGGTAAGGCTTTACGATCCAGCTTACCGTTGGCGCTGAGCGGTAACTCCGCCAGCTGCAATAACACGGTCGGCACCATATGCGCAGGCAGCGTTTCACGCAGTCTCGCCTGTAGTGCGGGAATATCCAGCGGTAACCCCGAATGCGACACCAGATACCCGACCAGCTGGCGCGCATCGCCGCCGGTAGCTACCGCCTGATTGAATACGCAGGCATGAGCCACGGCATGCTCGACATCCGGTAGCGTCTGCATTACCCGATCAATCTCACCCAGTTCAATGCGCTGCCCGCGAATTTTTAGCTGGTCATCGCTGCGCCCGAGGTATTCCACCGCACCATTATCCAGCCAGCGCGCCACGTCCCCGGTACGGTACATGCGTTCACCGGGCGCAAACGGATCGGCAATAAAACGACTTGCCGTCAGGTCCGGGCGGCCCAGATACCCCTGCGCCAGTTGGATCCCTGTCAGGTACAGATCGCCCGCCACGCCGACAGGCACCGAGCGCATCATGGCATCAAGGATCCGCAGGCCCGTATTCCAGACCGGATAGCCAATCGGCACGCTGTTGCCGGTCACGGCGGCAAGCGCATCTCCGCATGCCGGATACCAGCTGACATCCACCGCCGCTTCGGTCGGGCCGTACAAATTGTGCAGCGGTGCGTGGGTCAACTGTTCCCACTCGCGGCACAGTTCTGCTGGCAGGGCTTCACCGCTGCAGAACACCTGCTTCAGCGTAGCGCAGCTTTCCCGCGCCGTCTCCGGCGTCAGCGAGGCAACAAACGCCGCCAGCATCGACGGCACAAAGTGCGTGGTGGTTACGCCATATTGTGCAAAGAACTGCTGCATCGCCAGCGGGTCACGATGCGCCTCAGGCTCCGCCATCACCAGCTTTGCGCCCGCAATAAACGGCCAGAAAAACTCCCACACCGAGACATCAAAACTGCATGGCGTTTTTTGCGCCACCACATCATCGGCGGTCAGCGGATAGTGATTTTGCATCCACAACAGGCGGTTAACGATGGCGGTTTGCCCCACCATCACCCCCTTTGGTCTGCCGGTCGAACCCGAGGTAAAGATGATGTAAGCGGTATGCTCTGGACGCGACACCGCGCGCTGCGAGATATCCTCGCGAGACAGCGGCGCGTTATAGCACACACTGTCCAGCCCCGGAATATCGCGAAAGCGGGACAGCTGTTCTTCGGTAGTGATCAACAACGTAGGACGTGCGTCTTCCAGCATCATCCGCAGACGATCGTCCGGGTAGCCGGTATCCAGCGGTAGCCAGGCAGCCCCCGTCTCCACAATGCTGTGCAGTGCCAGCGTCAGGAACACAGAGCGCGGTAAGGCCACGGCAACGCTGTCGCCTGGTCGCACGCCGCGTTCACGCAGTACCTGCGCCAGTGCAACAACCTGCTCACGCATTTCGCGGTAGCTGAACTGATAGCGAGCGTCGGCCAGCGCCGGCGCATCCGGTGTTTTCGCGGCCTGTTCCGCCACCAGCGCGCTGAGCGTGGTGAACGGAATATCAATTGCCGTCTCGTTTATTTGCGCCAGCTGTTCCTGTTCTGACGGCAATAGCATATCGGCATCGCCGCAGCGCAGCGCCGGGTTTTCGGCAAACTGGCCCATCAGCGCGGTTAAACGCGACGCATGTTGCGCCAGCGTCGCCTCATCATAACGCTGTTTATTGGCGAGAATTTCAATGCTCAGACCGCCGTTTTCATCCGGGAACAGCGCCAGTTCCAGATCGTTAACCGGCCCGGTCGCCAGCGTATGGGTTTGCGCCTGGATGCCGGGAAGATCCAGCTGGTAGTCAAAGATTTTCACGTTCAGTACCGGACCAAACAGCGCCTCTTCACCGGCCGCTCGGCCGCCGTCGCGCACAATTTGCTCCGCATCATAACGCTGATGACGACGCATCTTCTTGAGCTGCCCGGCCAGTCGTTTCGCCAGTTCAGGTAGGCTTTCCGCGGCATCAAGATGCACACCGAATGGCAGCACATTCAACACCGGCCCGGTTGCCGTTAGCGCCGCCGACCCCATGCGGCGCATGAAAATAAACCCGGCGGCATAATCCATCCGGCTGCATAAACGCCCCAACCATAGTGCCACCAGCGCCAGTGCTAAATCCGCACGCTGAATGTCAGGCATGCGCGCGGCAAGCTGGCGGAATACGCCGTCGGGGGCGGTCAACTGCATGCGAATAATATCCGCACTGGTCGCCCGGCCCGGTAGGGGTTTGCCCGACAGCGAAGCCGGTGGCGGCAACTGCTCTCGCTGCCCGGCCCAGAATGCGCCGTCACGTTTATACGCCTCGCTGTGGCGATACTGCTGATACTCTTCCACCACCTCGGCAAAGGGGGTAAAAGGTGATTCCGGCGTCGGTTCGCCGCGCTGCCATGCGCGGTAAATGGCGGCTATCTGGCGGGTGATGGCAGGAAAACTGAAACCATCCACCAGCAAATGATGATAGCGCTGATACCAGTACCAACGGTTATCTGCCACTTGAATAAGTTGATGGCAGACCAGGGGTTTTGCGCCATCGGCACGAATGTCTTGCTGCAAGTCAGCCTGCATCAACGCCCGAGCGGCGTCGTGCGGACTGGCCATGTCACGGACATCGATAATCTCGGGTTGCGTAAAAGTGAACGTTGGATCAACCCACTGCCAAACCTCGCCGTTGTCTTCGCAAAACCGCATACGCAGGGTATCAGCATGCCCCAGACCGACAACAACCGCTTTCGCCAGCAGCGGTGCGTTCAGTTCCCCGGTTAATTCCACGTAGTGCGCGACGCTCCATGCTGAAGGCAGCGTGGAGAGTTTTTCCGCCATCCAGATCCCCGGCTGGGCCGCGACTAACGGTAAGCGCTGAGTCATTCTGCCTCCTGTACATCGGCATAATTTGCAGGTGTTAGCGTGGTCCAGTTTTCCGCGAGCCATTGCTGGCAGGCTTCCTGGGATTGCGGTTCGCATGCGATGGCCCAGCCAGCAGGAAGCGAGCACTGCTGCGGCCAAAGGCTAAACTGACGTTGGGGATTTTGCAGAATGTAAAACTGCCCCTGCGGGTTATCGAAAGGGTTACTGAATTCCATACTCAACTCCTGTCGTGGAACATCGTCCGGTTAAATCGTGTCGGTGAGCGGCTGCCAGAGCGTCATCAGCCCGTGCATTAAGCCGCCGCGCCAGCAAAGCGCGTCGTGTCCACCTTCAACCTGACGCCAGAAAATAGACCGTGGTGCATACGGTAACTGTGCGAAGAGCGCCTGATTGGCGCGAAAAATAATCGGTTCACGAATTCCGGCTTCCAGAACAATACGCAGCCCCTGCGCGCTCAACGTTCCGGCCCTCAGTTGTTCAATCACGATCCCATCCTGATGCCCTGCGCGATGCGGCCACCAGTAAGATCCGGACTGACTGAGCACGCAGCCAAAACGTTCCGGCCAGTTCAGACCGGCATACAGCGAGGACAAGCCCCCAAAGCTTTGCCCGGCGACGACCGTGCGCTGCGGATCGTCACTGAACGCGGCAGTCGCGTTCACCAGCGGCAATAACTCCTGCTGTACCGCCAGCCAGAAATCGGCATTGCACGGCAGCTCGCGACTGCGATGAGGCGTATCGATGGCATCAATCAGGAGATAAACGGCAGGAGGGAGCAGATGTTGTCGGGTCAGTGAGGTCAGCGCGGGCCAGACCGGCATGCTGTGCGCCCAAAACTGTCCGTCCAGCAGGACTGCCAGCGGACGTTCCCCGGGATTTGCCTCGCCGGTGGTAAACACCCACACGCGGCGCGTATTACCTAACCTTTCGCTGTGCCATTGCAAGCAAAGCGCTGGTGAATCCGGAGGTTGGGGACTGTCCCAGCCAGGCTGAACGGGGGCGTCGGGCATTTCCAGCGCTGAGACCGCATGCCCGCGCCCGCCTTGCCAGCTTTGAGGATTGAGGGGATCGGCGATGGCCTGCGGCAGCAACTGTCGCCAGCCTTCGCGTAATAACGTTTTGTCTGGAGTGTCGCCTGCGTTCAACGTGGCAAAAATGTCGTCTCGTGTAGAAGGGATGAAACAGTAACTGCCGCGCCAGCGGGCGTTCAGGGTAATGCTCCAGCACCAAACATCTGTACCGTCAATACGTTGCATCGACTGGGGAACGGCATTTTGATGGTGGTCGGTCACGCCGGTAATGTAGACCCACACGCGACGAATTGTTGAGTGTTTTTCCGTTCCCTGCGGGTCACGCCACCAAAACGTCACGCGGTAATCGCCGCTGTCCTCACGCACCCATTCCGGGCCATTTTTTGACTGCCACCACGCCTCGCTTCCCATCATTAACGCCGTCACCGTCATAACCCCATGTTTATTGTGCAATTTTAAATCTAATCGTGAAATATATTGATAATATTATTGATAACTATTTGCATTTGCAATAGCGTATTGTCGCGCTGTGGGAAGCGCGTACAGTTTTTCACCACTCATAAACCGACCTGACGCTGCGAACTTTTTCTGGAACGGATGGTTTTCGCAGGAGCGGGCGACATCAGGCCAAATGCCCCACAACGGCACATTGGTTCACGTGGCTAAAAGAAAGCAGGACATACAATGAACAACAAGATTCATTCACTGGCCTTATTGGTCAATTTAGGGATTTACGGGATAGCGCTGCCAGCCATGGCAGAAGATAAAACCGATAGCACCGCCGTCTCGCATGAAGATACCATCGTCGTTACCGCCGCCCAGCAGAACCTGCAGGCGCCAGGTGTTTCCACCATCACCGCTGATGAAATCCGTAAGAATCCTCCCGCGCGCGATGTGGCGGAAATCATCCGTACCATGCCTGGCGTTAACCTGACCGGTAACTCAACCAGCGGCCAGCGCGGCAACAACCGTCAGATTGATATTCGCGGCATGGGGCCAGAAAACACCCTGATCCTGATCGACGGCAAGCCGGTCACCAGCCGCAACTCCGTACGTCAGGGCTGGCGCGGCGAGCGTGATACCCGTGGCGATACAGCCTGGGTACCGCCGGAAATGATCGAGCGTATTGAGGTGCTGCGTGGTCCTGCTGCGGCGCGTTACGGTAACGGTGCTGCGGGTGGTGTGGTGAATATCATCACCAAAAAAGGCAGCAACGAGTGGCATGGTTCCTGGGATACCTATTTCAACGCCCCGGAACACAAAGAAGAAGGCTCCACCAAACGCACCAACTTCAGCCTGAATGGCCCACTGGGCGGGGATTTCAGCTTCCGTCTGTACGGTAATCTTGATAAAACGCAGGCTGACGCCTGGGACATCAACCAGGGTCACCAGTCAGAACGTACCGGGACCTATGCCAACACCTTACCGGCGGGTCGTGAAGGGGTCATCAACAAAGACATTAACGGCGTAGTGCGATGGGACTTTGCCCCACTCCAGTCTCTCGAACTGGAAGCCGGTTACAGCCGTCAGGGCAACCTGTACGCGGGTGACACCCAAAACACCAACACCAACCAGTTGGTGAAAGATAACTACGGTAAAGAGACCAACCGTCTTTATCGCCAGAACTACTCCCTGACCTGGAACGGCGGCTGGGATAACGGCGTCACCACCAGCAACTGGGTACAGTACGAACACACGCGTAACTCCCGCACCCCGGAAGGATTAGCTGGCGGTACGGAAGGGATCTTCGATCCGAAAGCGTCGCAAAAATATGTCGACGCCGACCTGAGTGACGTCATGCTGCACAGTGAGGTCAGCATTCCGCTGGATCTGCTGGTCAACCAAAATCTGACGCTCGGTACCGAGTGGAACCAGCAGCGTATGAAAGACATGCTGTCCAACTCGCAAACTTTTATGGGCGGTAATATTCCTGGTTTTAGCAGCACCAACCGCAGCCCGTACTCGGATGCCGAGATCTTCTCTCTGTTCGCCGAAAACAACATGGAACTGACCGACAGCACCATGCTGACGCCGGGCCTGCGTTTCGATCACCACAGCATCGTGGGCAATAACTGGAGTCCGTCTCTGAACCTGTCTCAGGGACTGGGCGACGACTTTACCCTGAAAATGGGCATCGCGCGGGCCTATAAAGCGCCGAGCCTGTACCAGCTCAACCCGAACTATATTTTGTACAGTAAAGGCCAGGGCTGCTACGCCACCGGTTCCGCCAGCGGCATCGGCTGCTACATGATGGGCAACGACGACCTGAAAGCGGAAACCAGCATCAACAAAGAAATTGGCCTGGAGTTCAAACGCGACGGCTGGTTGGCCGGAGTCACCTGGTTCCGCAACGATTACCGCGATAAAATCGAAGCCGGTACCGTGCCGTTGAACCGTATTAACAACGGTAAAACAGATATCTACCAGTGGGAAAACATTCCTAAAGCGGTAGTAGAAGGCCTGGAAGGTACGTTGAACGTCCCGGTTAGCCAAACCGTTAACTGGACCAACAACATCACCTACATGCTGCAAAGTAAGAATAAAGAGACCGGTGAACGTCTGTCGATTATTCCGCAGTACACGCTGAACTCCACGCTGAGCTGGCAGGCGCGCGACGATCTGTCCTTGCAGTCCACCCTCACCTGGTATGGCAAACAGCAGCCGAAGAAATACGATTACCAGGGCAAACCGGTGACCGGCAGCTCGGCTGATGAAGTCAGCCCGTACAGCATTGTCGGCCTGAGCGCGACCTGGGATGTCACCAAAAACGTCAGCCTGACCGGTGGCGTGGATAACGTCTTTGACAAACGCCTATGGCGCGAAGGGAATGCCCAGACCACGGGTGATATTGTGACCGGAAATTATATGGCGGGCGCAGGCGCGTACACCTATAACGAACCGGGCCGCACCTGGTATATGAGCGTTAACACGCACTTCTGATAACGTTTTTCCCTCTCCTCCATCGAGGAGAGGGAATTCGTGAGCCATCATGCACACAACCCACATTCCACTGTCCTTCGCCAGCCATACGCTGCATCTCGTTGAATTTGCCCCCGACAGCCTGCATGAACACGATCTGCTGTGGCTTCCTCATTACGCCCAGCTCGCAGCCTGCGGGCGTAAACGACAAGCGGAGCATTTAGCGGGGCGTATTGCCGCCGTCCATGCGCTGCGTGAATATAGCAGTAAAGCCGTGCCCGGCATCGGCGAACGCCGCCAACCGCTGTGGCCACCGGGTCTGTTTGGCAGCATCAGCCATAGCGCCTCGACCGCGTTAGCAGTTGTCTCGCCGCATCCCATTGGGCTAGACATTGACGCTATTTTTACACCCGACACCGCTACCGAACTGGCTGACAGCATTATCGACCACCATGAACGACAGGTTTTGCAAGGTTGCCCGGTCCCCTTTCCGCTCGCCTTAACCCTGGCGTTCTCCGCCAAAGAGAGCGTATATAAAGCGTTCAGTGCGCAAACTCGCGGACTGCCGGGCTTTGCCAGCGCCAAAATCATCGCCCTCACCGCCACGCACTTAACGGTGCAAATAATGCCGTCATTTTCGGCAAACCTCGGCGGACTGAACGTCAACGTGCGCTGGGCATCTCGCGATAACAGCGTCATTACCCTGTGTGACGCTACTTTTTAACAAACTCACCAATCGCCTGATACGTGGCCTGTGCTTCCTGCGGGACTTTATCTTCCAGCATCAAATAGGCATGAGTCATCCCCGGAAAGTGAACGTGCTGTACGGGAATGCCCTCAGCTTGCAGTTTGGCAACAAAGGCAAAGTCCTCATCGCGCAACGGATCCAGCCCGCCGCTAAAGAGTAATGTGGCCGGAAAATCTTTACGCAATGGAAAATAGAGCGGCGATGCCAGTTTACGATCTTCATCATTCTGGAAATACTGCTGGAAGTACCAGCGTATTTTGCTTTCATCGAGCAGTTTCCCTGTGCCATTTTCCTTCACGGACGGCCAGCCTAACGTGTAATCCAGACTCGGGTAGATCAGCACCAGCCGATTAATCAGCCCCGGCTGATGACGGGAAAGCGACGCGGCGAGCGTTGCGCTGAAAGCACCGCCACCGCTGTCACCGACCAGGGTCAGTTGACGCTGATAGGGAATGTGCTGACGCTCGAGCAATGAATAGACATTTTCGACCACGGCTTTAGCATCGGAGAGACCTGCCGGATACGGGTTTTCCGGTGACCGCCGATAGTCGACCGACACCACCGTGTTGCCGGTTGCCGTCGCCAGATGCCGGGCTACGGGATCGTAGACCTCCACTGACCCACTCAGGTGTCCGCCGCCGTGAATAAACACCAACACCGCTGGCGAACCGGCTAATGACGGACGATAAATACGTACCGGGATGCGACGCTCCCCGGTATCCACTTCATCATTGATGACCGCTGCCATGGGGTCGGAAGTGGTGACGTTGGCTTTGGTCAGCGCCGCTAATCCTGCTCGCGAACTGAGCGTGTCGTAAACCGGTTTATCCGTAGCGGGTTGGGCAGCGAGAAATGCCGCCAGAGGTGCTGGCGGGGCTTGCGTCAGCGGGCCATGTTCCTGTTGCCAGCGTTGCTGATAGCGCTGTTGCTGCTCCTGCAACGCGTCAGCGCTGACCGCTGCGCTGAAAAGACTCGCCGCCATGGCGACTGCGGCGGGTTGAACTAAGGCCTTGCCGGATAACCCGAATCGGCTACCTGATTTCATGGTACGTTCTCCGTTGAACCGTTTCGCGAAAGAGTATAGCCGTTGCTAATAATCTGTCTGAACGGTTATGGCGGATGACGGCGTTATCCCTGCCGACACGCAGCCAGCGACTGACGCTGCTGACCCTGCGCATCAAAGTTTTCCGCGGCCAGCCAGCGTTGTAAAACGGCATCACGTTGTGGCCATTCACCGTCAATCATCGATAGCCAGTCGCTGTCGCGGTTACGGCCCTTGCGCACAATTTTTTGGCGAAAACGTCCTTCAAAAACAAAACCTAAGCGTTCTGCCGCCCGTCTCGACGCATCGTTCAGCGAGTCACATTTCCACTCCACACGACGATACCCGAGGGCAAATGCCTGACGCAGCAGCAGCCAGACGGTTTCCGTCCCCAGCACCGTATTTTTCATCCGCGGCGACCAGGTTACATGACCAATTTCGACCGAGCCGTTCTCGCGGTCCATCGCCATAAAGCACACCAGCCCGACGGCGCGCCCCGAGCGCAAATCGATAACCGCGTAGGGAACCAGCCCGGCGTCAGTAGATTTTCCCTTCACCCAGTGGGCCGCTGCCGCAACGCTCGTCGGCCGCTCGCTGGCAAGCCAGGTCCAGTCACGTTCGTCCGGCGCTTGCGCATAGGCGTCAAATAAATCGGCGGCATGGCGGTCTGCATCCAGCACCTCAAGACGGCAATAACGACCCTCCAGTACAACCCGAGGCAGCACTGACGCCCCATTCCAGTCCGGCAGGACATCGCCTACCGTCTGTCCATACAGATTAATTTCCGGCACTGCTCACCCCCGTTGTGAAAGCAAAAAACAGTTATAGCACCTGTCATTTTGCGTTCAAAGCGCAGGATGTGGATTTCCCTTATCGTACGGAAAACCGCCAGTCCTTCTATACTCTAAGGATTTCGAGTTGCAGGAAGGCGACAAGACTGCAAATTCCTGGGAGCTTACTAAAGTAAGTGACCAGGATGAGCAAGCGCTGTCAACGCACCTGCGGCTCGAAAGACGACGAGTAAATACTGATTAAAAATCAACGCTCGAGGGAACGCTATGTCACTACCCGACTTTCATGTCTCCGAACCGTTTACATTGGGCATTGAGCTGGAAATGCAGGTGGTTAATCCGCCAGGCTATGACCTGAGCCAGGACTCTTCCCGACTGATTGACACCGTAAAACCGCAGCTCACCGCCGGAGAAGTGAAGCACGATATCACCGAAAGTATGCTGGAGATGGCAACCGGCGTCTGTCGTAATATTGATCAAGCGGCAGCAGAGTTTTCCGCCATGCAGCAGATAATCCTGCAGACCGCGGCGGAGTATCACCTCGACATCTGCGGCGGCGGCACGCACCCGTTTCAGACATGGCGGCGTCAGGAGGTGTGCGATGACGAGCGCTACCGGCGCAACCTGGAGAACTTTGGTTATCTCATCCAGCAGGCAACGGTGTTTGGCCAGCATGTTCACATAGGTTGTACCCACGGCGACGACGCCATTTACCTGCTGCACGGCCTGTCACGCTTTGTGCCGCATTTTATTGCGCTCTCTGCCGCCTCACCGTATATGCAAGAAGCCGATACGCGATTTGCCTGTGCTCGACTCAATATCTTCTCAGGATTTCCCGATAACGGTCCGATGCCGTGGGTTAACAACTGGCAGGAGTTTGAGGGATTATTTCGTCGACTGGCCTACACCAGCCTCGTTGACAGCATTAAGGATTTGCACTGGGACATCCGCCCCAGTCCGCACTTTGGCACGGTAGAAGTTCGCGTAATGGACACCCCGCTCACCCTCGAGCATGCGATCAACATGGCCGGGCTCATTCAGGCTACGGCCCACTGGTTGTTGAAAGAGCGTCCCTTCAAACATCAGGAGCGTGATTACCTGCTGTATAAATTTAACCGTTTTCAGGCCTGCCGCTTTGGTCTGGAGGGGATCGTTACCGACGTGCATACCGGCACTCATCACCGACTGGCGGATGACACACTTCGATTGCTGGAGCTTGTCGCCCCCTCGGCGGATAAAGTGGGTGCCGCCAGTGCCATTGACGCCTTACACCAGCAGGTAAAAAATGGGCACAACGAAGCACAGCGCATGCGTGATTTTGTGGCCGATGGCGGATCGCTAAGCGGACTGGTGAAAAAACATTGTGAGATCTGGGCGGGGCGTTAAGCGAGGGGTTTGCGTTAGCACGGGAGATCCCGGACAATGGCCTTTTAACTCAAGTTTAACAATGTTATGAAACACCCGCTTGAATCACTGATGACCGCCGCCGGGATCCTGCTGTTGGCCTTTCTGTCCTGCCTGCTGCTGCCCGCGCCTTCGCTTGGCCTGGTGCTGGCGCAAAAACTCGTCGCCACTTTACATTTGATGGATCTTAACCAGTTTTATACGTTGCTATTTTGCTTGTGGTTTTTACTGCTTGGGGTGATTGAGTATTTTATTCTGCGTTTTATCTGGCGACGCTGGTTCTCGCTGGCGGATTAGCCCCGCGAGAACCTTTCGTCGTTAATGCGTACGGCTGTGGTTTTCTTTGCGGTACGCCCCAGGTGGCTGGCTGAACGTACGGGTGAAGATACGCGTAAAGGTTTGTTGCGAATCGAAGCCGTACTTCAGGCAGATATCGTACACTTTCTGGTCGGTATCACGCAAATCACGCGCCGCCAGCAGCAGCTTACGCTCGCGAATGTAGCGCCCAAGGCTCTCGCCTTTATACTGCATAAACAGACGCTGCAGATGCCATTTTGAATATCCCGCGTGGCGGGCAATATCATCAATGCGCAATGGTTGATTCAAATTATCATCAATCCATTCGACAATCGTCTCGATAACTTGTGCAGAAATCGTCATCGTTATCTCCCTTTTTTCATTGAGCCGCTGGCTGCCACCAGGCCGTGAACGGTTGGTCCGGTTCGGACAGTACTACCGGCTCACCCAGCATCGGCGTCAGCAGACGGTAATCTTTGAGACGGCTGGCCAGCGCCAGACGCTTGTAGGGATCGTCCCAGCTATGTTTCGCCAGTACAAAACGACCGGCATGACCGGGCACAACGGCTTTGGCATGGAGATCGGCGGATGCCTGCGCGGTCTCTTCCGGCATCATATGAATGAACTTCCAGTCCTGGTCATATTGACCGTTCTCCATAATCGCCACATCGACCGTGCCGAACTGTTCGCCAATCGCTTTAAAATGCGGCCCGTAGCCGGAGTCTCCACTGTAATAAATATTTTGCTCTGGCGTTTCCAACATAAAGCTGGCCCACAGGGTCTGGTTACGCTTGATGCCGCGCCCTGAAAAATGCCGTGCCGGCAGGACATGCACAATCAGTGAGTCCGTCACTCTGACGGACTGATTCCAGTCCCGCTCTTCAATTATCTCGCTGTTCATTCCCCAGTACCGCAGATGCGACCCGACGCCAAGCGGCGTAATCACCCGCTTAATCTTCGGCATCAACGCCTTTATGGTGGCAAGATCCAGATGGTCATAGTGGTCGTGCGAGATGATGAGCAGATCGATTTCGGGCATGTTTTGAGCCGTCCACGGATACTCCCCGACAAAGGCTTTATTCAGAAATGAAAACGGCGCAGCGTAGTTGCTCAATACCGGGTCGATCAGAATGCGTTGACCCGCCAGCTGCAAATACCACGAGGAATGACCCAGCCAGACGAGAGTATCCTGCTGCGGTGACAGACGCGCGAGTTCGGTTGCCACCAGCGGCAATGGTTGCGCAGGGCGGGCATTTTCGCGCTTCGCGACCAGAAATTCCCACCAGGCTGCCAGCATGCTTTTGTTGCCGGTGTAACCCAGCGTGGGCACCTGATTATGAAACTGTCCGTCACGGTAGTGTGGTGACTGTTCAACCTCACTCAGTTGTGCCCCTTGCGGCGCCTGACCGAATCCGGCATTGAGTACAAACGGTAAACTTGCAGCTGCAGCAATGAGCATAATAACAACCACACAAACGGTGAGACGCCTCATATCCTGACCTTAAACGCGCCCCTTTCCGCTGGTTTGCGCGACTGACTCTTGATTATGAGTGAGTAAGCACTCATTATAGAAATCGCAAGTTCGCCGTCAAGATGATTTTCAATCTTTGACATTCACCGTTGCGGTGCTGCGAAGGCCGTGATTCAATCGTGTTTTTAACAGGCTTAAGGGTAAAGTGTAGTGGCTCGTCCGAAGAGTGAAGATAAAAAATTGGCATTACTGGAAGCAGCAACCATAGCATTTGCGCAGTCCGGCATTGCGGCCTCTACCGCCGTCATTGCCCGCAATGCAGGCGTTGCTGAGGGAACTTTATTTCGCTATTTCGCGACAAAAGATGACCTCATCAACGAACTTTACCTCCATTTAAAGCACGATATGTGCCAGTCAATGATGGCTAACCTGGACCGTTCAGTGACCGATGCCAAAACCATGATTCACTTCATCTGGAATAGCTACATTAGCTGGGGCCTGCATCACACCGCCGGACATCGCGCCATCCGTCAGCTTGCCGTCAGCGAGAAAATCACCAAAGAAACCGAGCAACGGGCTGAGGATATGTTCCCCGAACTGCGTGATTTTTGTCATCGCTCGGTGCGCCCGGAGTTTATGTCCGACGAGTATCGCGCCTTTGGTGACGCGTTTTTCCTGTCACTGGCTGAAACCACAATGGAATTTGCTACCCGCACCCCTGCCCGCGCCGATGAATACATTGCCATGGGGTTTGAAACCATGTGGCGCGCCCTCACCCGCGAGGAAAAATAATGGACGGTCAGACATTACATGCGTGCGCAAAACGCCTTGCGCTTGAACTGCCGTTTACCGAACACTGCTGGCCGTTTGGCCCGGAATACGACGTCTTTAAGGTCGGCGGCAAGATTTTTATGCTGGTCTCAGAGCATCACGGACGCCCGCTGGTCAACCTGAAGTCAGACCCGCAAAAGTCGCTGCTCAATCAGCAGATCTACCCCAGTATCGAACCCGGTTACCACATGAATAAAAAGCACTGGATTTCAGTTTATCCCGGTGACGATATTACCGAGTCCTTACTGGCAGACCTGGTGAACGACTCGTGGCATCGGGTGGTGGACGGCCTACCTAAGCGGGAACAAAAACGCCTGCGTCCCGTCTGATTTATCGCTAACCCCGATAAGTGTTTATGCCTTTTTCTGTCTTATCTTTTTGCCGCTTTCCCTGTACCCTGCTGAAACAAAACGCACCCGCAGGGTAAGAAAAACGACCAGGAGTTTTTATGGATATTGTTTCTGTCGCCTTAAAACGCTACTCCACCAAGGCATTCGATCCGACCAAAAAACTGACCGCTGAGCAGGCAGAAAAATTAAAAACGCTGCTGCAGTTCAGTCCGTCCAGCACCAACTCGCAGCCGTGGCATTTTATCGTGGCCAGCACTGACGAAGGCAAAGCGCGCGTAGCCAAAGCCGCCGCCGGCGGTTTTGTGTTCAACGAACGTAAAATCCTCGATGCGTCCCACGTCGTGGTGTTCTGCGCCAAAACAGCGATGGACGATGCTTGGCTGGAACGTGTAGTGGATCAAGAAGAAGTCGATGGTCGTTTCGCCACGCCGGAAGCCAAAGCCGCCAACCACAAAGGCCGAACCTTCTTTGCCGATCTGCACCGCAAAGAGCTCAAAGATGATGCGCACTGGATGGCAAAACAGGTGTACCTGAACGTCGGTAACTTCCTGTTAGGCGTGGCGGCAATGGATCTCGATGCGGTACCCATCGAAGGCTTTGATGCCGCGGTTCTCGATGCAGAATTTGGTCTGCAAGATAAAGGATTCACCAGCGTGGTTATTGTCCCGGTGGGCCACCACAGCGTAGAAGACTTCAACGCCGCGCTGCCAAAATCACGTCTGCCGCAGGAAACTACCCTGACGGAAGTCTGATCCTCACATTTGCATAACCTCCACACAGCGGTCATCATAGACCGCTGTTTATTAAGGAGACGTTATGCAGGAATTGATATCTCAGGTAGAAGACCTCGGCATTGAAATGAATCACACCACTTCGCTGGTGATGATTTTTGGCATTATTTTTATCACCGCCATTATTGTTCACGTTATTTTGCACTGGGTGGTACTACGCGCATTTGAAAAACGCGCCAACGCCAGCTCCCGCCTGTGGCTGCAAATCATCACGCAGAACAAGCTATTTCACCGCCTGGCGTTTACGCTGCAAGGTATCATCGTCAATATACAGGCCGCGCTCTGGCTACAAAAAGGCAGCGAAGCCGCAGAGATATTAGTCACCTGCGCCCAGCTGTGGATCATGATGTACGCCCTGCTGTCGGTCTTTTCTCTGCTCGACGTTATTCTTAATCTGTCGCAAAAACTCCCCGCCGCCTCGCAGTTGCCGCTGAAAGGCATCTTTCAGGGCATCAAGTTAATCGGCGCGATTCTCGTCGGCATTCTGATGATTTCGCTGCTGATTGGTCAATCACCCGCCATCCTGATAAGCGGTCTGGGTGCCATGGCGGCGGTCTTAATGCTGGTGTTTAAAGACCCGATCCTCGGTCTGGTAGCCGGAATACAGCTTTCGGCCAACGATATGCTCAAACTGGGCGACTGGCTGGAAATGCCGAAATACGGCGCAGATGGTGCGGTGATCGATATTGGTTTAACCACCGTCAAAGTACGCAACTGGGATAATACCATCACCACCATTCCCACCTGGTCGCTGGTCTCTGACTCGTTTAAAAACTGGAGCGGCATGTCAGCGTCCGGCGGCCGGCGAATTAAGCGCAATATCAGCATCGATGCCACCAGCATTCGTTTTCTCGATGAAGATGAGCGCCAGCGATTGCATAAAGCGCATCTGCTGAAACCGTATTTGACCACGCGCCTTCAGGAAATTAACGAGTGGAACCAGCAATTAGATGCGCCTGAATCCGTCTTGAATCATCGCCGGATGACCAATATCGGGACGTTTCGCGCCTACCTGAACGAATATTTACGTCACCATCCGCGCATTCGCAAAGATATGACGTTAATGGTGCGCCAGTTAGCTCCGGACGACCACGGGTTGCCGATTGAGATTTATGCTTTTACTAATACAGTGGTGTGGCTGGAATATGAAAGTATTCAGGCTGACATCTTCGACCATATTTTTGCTGTGGTCGAAGAGTTCGGATTACGTATTCATCAGTCGCCGACCGGGAATGATATTCGCGCCCTGTCAGGGGCGTTTCAGCGTTAATCTTTAGCTACTGGCGCGCGCAATATAGCGCCAGTCCATCATCACCCTTTCTGTTGGGGCATCGGGGTTATCGATTTTATTCAGTAATAACCCCACCGCCTTGCGGCCAATATCACGCGAAGGTTGCTCAATAGTTGAAAGCTGTGGGGAGACCATTTCAGCCAATTCCGTACCGTCAAAGCCCACCACGGCGATATCCTGCGGGATCTGTAACCCGGCGTTGCTAATAGCACGCATCGCACCGGCTGCCAGCGTGTCCGATACCGCAAACACCGCGTCGGGTTTCACCTCCGCCGCCAGCAGGTTTTCCATCGCCGCGATCCCGGCGCGGGAACTTAACTCACGGGCGTACTCCACTGCCTGATACTCCAGCGATAACGCATGCAGCGCCGCCTTGTAGCCGCGTTCACGCAAACGGGCGTATTTATAGCTCAGGTCATGGTTGATCAGCGCAATACGCCGATAGCCCTTGTCTACCAGATGCGATATCACCGACTGCGCGGCGTCTACATCGTTAATGCCCACACAGGAAACCGCGCCTTTATCGGCATATTCCGCACACTGCACCCACGGAGCATCGCCAATCAGGGTGGTCAGTTCCGGTAATTTTGAGAAGGCATCCATGGTGATGATGCCGTCAACAATTTTACCTGACAGCAGCTTCAGCGCTGACTTCGAACGCGCTGTATCGGAACCAGAATTACACAGCAGAATGCGATAACCATTTTTCTCCGCCTCCTCCTCAATACCTTTCACCACCTCGGCACAAAATGGGTTGGCAATGTTGGAGACCATCACGAGGATCATTGAGCTTCGCGCCGTGCGCAGTTGACGAGCCAGCAGGTTGGGCTGGTAATTACTTTCCTTAATAGCCTGCAGCACACGCTCACGGTTTCTGGCCTTGACGGACTCACTGTTATTCAGCACACGTGATACCGTCGCTACCGACACACCGGCAAGCTGGGCGATTTTTTGAATAGACATAACGACGACACATCCTGCGTTTTACGCTTTGTGCTGAGGCTACCATAAAATCACCGCCCGGCGAACCGGACCGGTTTAACGCTGTACCGACACCCAGCGCTGCTGTTGATGGCTTTTTATAATCGCATCAATGACGTACATCACGTCTGCACCATCCTTGAACGAGGCAAAACGTCGGGCCTGTGGCGCGGGCATTTGGCCTGTCTGTACGGCCTGATAGAACTGCAGCATCATATTTTTAAACGCATCCGGCCAGCCCTCAATATGCCCACCGGGGAAATGCGCGCTGGCGGCGACATCGGCATTCATTAGCCCCGGATCGTCCGTCAGGATCTGGTTCGCCTGCTGGCGGTGGCCCACCCACAGTTGCTGCGGCGTTTCCTGATCCCAACTCAACGCGCACTGGCTGCCGCTAATCTCAAAGCTCAGATGGTTTTTGCGCCCGGCGCTAACCTGCGAGACGCTAAAGCAGCCTTTGCTGCCGTCGTCAAACCGCACCAGCACCGACCCGCGGTCTTCGGTGGTCACCGGTTTATCCTCCAACTGCCGACCAACCGTCTGCGAATTAAACGTCGCACCACCGGCCGCGTCCGCTTTCCGCGTGGGCCAGACGATCGCGAGATCGGCCATCACCTCAACAATGCGTTTACCGGTGACAAACTGCACCGTGTCGCACCAGTGCGAGCCAATATCGGCCACCGCCCGCGAGCCGCCGCCCAACGCCGCATCAACCCGCCAGTTGTAGTCGGTCTCCAGCAGCATCCAGTCCTGTAAATAGCTGCCCTGCACGGCAAACAGACGTCCAACGCTGCCATTGCGTACCATGCTGGCCGCCTGCTGCACCATCGCAAACTGGCGATAGACAAAACTCACGCCGTGCACGACCCCCGCCTGCTCCGCCAGCGTCACCAGTTCATGGGCCTCTTCGGGGGTCATGCACAGCGGTTTTTCAGAAAATACGTGCAGTCCAGCACGCAGTATCTGCCGGTTGATGTCGGCATGCAGATGATTCGGCGTACAGTTGTGGACCACCTGTAGCCCCGGGTGCGCCAACAGCGCTTCCACACTGCCATATGCATGAGGCACCTGTAGCACACTGGCCCGCGCCTGAGCCACCGCCAGCGAACTGTCGCAGAGTGCCACCACCTGCACATTCCCCAGTCGACGCAGCGCCTCAATATGCGCAGGCCCAATAAACCCGCTGCCAATAATGCCAACCTGGATCATTTGCGTACCTCATCGCCTGCGGCGAAATCATCAAATGCGTGGGATGAAACCGGAATAATATGCCGCTGAATAAACTCACGGCCTTCGCGGGCACCGGTTTCTGCGTCTTTCAGGCAGCATTCCCACTCCAGTACCGCCCAGCCGGGATAATCATATTGAGTGAGCTTGCTGAAAATCGTTTTGAAATCAACCTGCCCGTCGCCTAATGAGCGGAAGCGTCCAGCGCGGTCGATCCACGGCTGGTAACCGCCGTAGACGCCGCTGCGGCTGCTGGCTCGATACTCCGCATCCTTGACATGAAACGCTTTTATGCGCGAGTGATAGGCGTCGATAAATCCGAGATAGTCCATCTGCTGCAACAGCAGATGGCTGGGATCGTAGAGCATATTGCAGCGCGGATGATTATCCACCAGCGCAAGAAAACGCTCAAACGTGATGCCATCATGCAGATCTTCGCCGGGATGAATTTCAAAACAGACATCAACCCCCTGCTCATCAAAACCGTCGAGAATCGGCCGCCAACGGTCAGCCAGTTCCTGAAATGCCTCGGCAAAACGCTGCGCATTATGCGGCGGCCAGGGGTAAAAATAGGGCCACGCCAGCGATCCGGAAAACGTGGCGTGCGCCGTCAACCCCAGTTTTTGCGAGGCTGCCGCGGCCTGGTGTAACGTCCGCGTCGCCCACGCCTGTCGGGCCTGAGGATTACCGCGTACCGCCTGCGGCGCAAAACCATCAAAAGCGTCATCGTAGGTGGGATGAACGGCAACCAGTTGGCCTTCGAGATGGGTGGATAATTCGCTGATCGTCAGTCCGTGCTGCGCCAGCATTCCACGAATATCATCGCAGTAAGTCTGGCTAACAGCGGCCTGTTCAACATCGAACAGCGACGCATGATTACACGGCATCTGTATGGCTTTGTAGCCCAGACCCGCGGCCCACTGCGCCAGCCCGTCCAGGGTATTGAACGGGGATTGCCCGCCGATAAACTGCGCCAGAAAAATCCCCGGTCCCTTAATGGTTCTCATAACCCCTCCTGAATATTACGCCTGCTCTTTCTCGTCATACTTGAAAGAGAAAAGGAAAATCACGGCAATCACCGCCGCTGCAACCGCCGGGATCCACCAGAACGGGATCCATGACTCAGGTACTGCCTGCCCCGCCACCAGACGGTTATACAGCGCACCGGAAATTTGCGAGCCCAGCAGCATACCGATCCCGTAGGTAAACATTACGATCATGCTTTGCGCCTGACCTTTCACCTTTTCCCCGGCAATACGGTCGGTGTAGATAAAGCCGACCACAAAGAAGAAGTCGTAACACACCCCGTGCAGCAAAATACCGAGATACAGCAGGATGCGCCCTTCTTCGCTGATGCCCAGCGCAAAGAAGGCGTAGCGCACAAACCAGGCACACATACCGATCAGCAGCATGTATTTCACGCCCAGCCGTCTGAACAGGAATGGGATCACCAGCATGAAGAAGATTTCGGACATCTGACCGAACGACATCGCGGTACTGACATCCCCAACGCCCGCATCCGCCAGAAACGATGCGGTGTACGCGTAGTAGGTCCCCAGTGGTACCGAGATTAACGTAGCGCAGAGTGAGAAGACGAAGAAATGACGGGTTTTGAGTAAGGCGAAAGCATCGGCGCAAAACAGATCGCGGACTTTTACCGGCAACCCTTTCGCGGGCGCAGGCGTGTTTGGCAGCGTCAGGCTGTAGAGCGCCAGAATCACAGAGATAACCGCCGCCAGCGTAAAGATGCCGGTGGTATCCGAAATACCGGTCACGCCGATAAAGATCCCCGCAACAATCCAGCCTATGGTGCCAAATACCCGCACTACCGGGAAGGTTTTGTCTTTATCCGACAGGCTGTGAAACGCAATATTATTGGTCAGCGCCAGCGTCGGCATGTAGCACAGCGTGTAGCCAAACAGCAGGCCAATCAGCAGCGCACCGTTTTGCGCTACCAGCGCCTGCGGCACAAACCACAGGATCGCCGCCCCGGCGAGGTGCATCACCGCCATCACTTTTTGCGAGGCGAAAAAGCGATCCACCAGCATACCTAAGACAAACGGCGACAAGATTGAGGCTATCGGTCCGGCGGAAAACGCATCGCCAATCAGCAGCGACATGTTGTGCTGGCTCATCACCAGCCCCAGCGTGACGGACCAACTTCCCCAGATAAAGAACTGTAAGAACATCATCAGCGACAGCCGCGGCACCAGCAGCCGGTACTGTACGCTCTGTTTTCCACTACTCTCGGTTGTCGACACCATTTTTTGCCCCACCCTTAAAAAAGTAATCGATTACAAATAAGTTCAAATGAAAAGTAATCGATTACAAAATAAAGATCCTGTCAGTAAGAACAGAACTGGGAGATCAATCACGATAAAGTTCAGGGAGTGACCGATCTCATCGCAAAGGATGAGATCGGTAAGGGATTAGCGGGCTTTACGGCGCAGCAGTTTGAAGGCCACAAACAGGAACAGGATCCATGCCGGTAGCAGCATCGCCGACAGACGCATCTCATCCATGGTGCACATCAGCACCAGAATCATGCCGAGGAACGCAATACACAGGTAGTTTCCGGCCGGGTACAGCAGCGCTTTAAACTGAGTGTCACGCCCTTTGCGACGCATTACCGCGCGAAAGCGCAGGTGCGCCAGGCAAATCATGATCCAGTTCAACAGCAGCGTCGCCACGACCAGCGCCATCAGCAGGCTGAAGGCCTTTTGCGGCAGCGCGTAGTTGATCAGCACCACCAGCGAGGTGATCGCCCCGGAAAGCACCAGAGAGTTAACCGGTACGCCGCGACGGCTGACGCGGGTCAAGAACTTCGGCGCATTGCCCTGCACGGAGAGGCCAAACAGCATGCGGCTGTTGGAGTACACGCCGCTGTTATACACCGACAGAGAAGCCACCAGAATAACGAAGTTCAGCGCGGAAGCCACCACGTTGCTGTCAAGATTATGGAAAATCATCACAAACGGGCTGCTGTTTGATTTCACTTCAACCCACGGGTATAGCGCCAGCAGCACCACCAGTGAACCGATGTAAAACAGCAGAATACGATACACCACCTGGTTTACCGCTTTCGGAATACTTTTTTGCGGATCCTGCGCTTCTGCCGCAGTAATACCGATCAGTTCCAGTCCACCAAAGGAGAACATGATCACCGCCAGCGAGAGGATCAGCCCGTTCCAGCCGGTGGCAAAAAAGCCGTTATAGCGCCAGAGGTTATCGATACTTGCCTGTTCGCCACCGTGACCAGAAAACAACATCCAGACGCCGAAGCCAATCATGCCAATAATCGCCAGCACTTTGATCAATGCAAACCAAAACTCGGTTTCGCCATACAGTCGCACGTTGACCAGGTTGATGGCATTGATGATCACGAAGAATACGGCGGCCCAAATCCAGGTAGGCACATCGGGAAGCCAGTATTGCATGTAGATCCCAGCCGCCGTCAGTTCAGCCATGCCGACCAACACAAACATCACCCAGTAGTTCCAGCCAGACAGAAAACCGGCAAACGGTCCCCAGTATTTATAGGCAAAGTGGGCAAACGATCCGGAAACGGGTTCTTCAACCACCATTTCGCCCAGTTGGCGCATGATCAGAAACGCGATGATCCCGGCTACGCCATAGCCCAACAGCACCGCCGGTCCTGCCATTTGAATCGCCGGGCCAATGCCCAGAAACAGACCCGTACCAATTGCGCCGCCCAGCGCAATTAACTGAATATGGCGGTTTTGCAACCCCCGCTGAAGCGTCGGCTCACTCGTTGACGCGGCATCGGACACGCTGGTGTCGGATGCAGATGACGCGTTTTTCACGCCCTACCCCTGTGTCGTTTATATTGAAGGGGCTTCTTTTAACATTTCAACCTGGTTGTCGCAAGGCGCAATCGTTTGGATACGCCGGGCATCCTTGCCCAACGCACCGAGGCGCAGGAAAAAAGTCACCAATCAACGGGCGTTAGCGGAAGCCAACGCGTTGTTGTTATTTATTCAGATCAATACGCACCACGTTATCGGGTGCATCCGTGGAGTGGTCTTTATTGAATTTCTGCTTCACAGTGACAAACAGCGTTTGCCCATCCGCAGAGAGCAGCAGGCTATTCGGGTTCGGCGGCAGATCCCAGCTTTTCTTCACACTGTAGTCGGTTGCATTCAGGCTAAGTAGTTTCCCGGCATCACGCTGGGTAATATAGATTTCGTTGCGCTTTGCATTGAATTTCACCGCTAACGAATCGCCAACATCGAGTTGCTTGAGCAATTTACCGGTGTGGATATCCAGCACCAGAGTCGTTTTCGCTTGCGAGTTATCGGTGACAAACAAACGGCCCGTTTGCGCGTCTTCTGCCATATTCAGCAACAGCGCAGGTTTCTCACCCAGCGGCTTCCAGCGTTTCTCTATACGCTGATTACGCGGGTTGATCACCAGTATTTCGCCGCCGCCATTGGCGGCATAAATACGCTGAGTGACGTCAGAGTAATGCAGACCGGTCATCCATTTACCGGTGTTTTTGATACGGGTTTTCAGCTTCAGGGTTTCGGCATCCACCACCCAAATTACCGCCGGGTCAGCCACCGCGCCAATATAGAGCAGGCCATTATGCAGCAGCACCTGGCGCGCACCGTACGGGAAACCTTCGGCATTACGTTCCGGGAACAGTACACGGTTTTTCACTTTACCATCGGCGGTATTCAGGGCGCTCAGGCCGCCGTCCAGTGAGTTGGTAACGTACACCGTTTTACCGTCTGGCGAGAGCGCCATACCAAAGTTTTTCATATCGGTATGGCTTAGACCGAGCGTCTTGAGCGTTTTCGGATCCAGTTTGTAAACCACCCCGCCCTGGACATCTTTAAATCCTTCCGCACTGGCAACATACAGTGCATCGCCCGCCGGACTCAGCGCCATTTCATACAGACCATCAGCCAACGCACGCTGCTGGACATCAGTAGCAGCTGGCGTCACCGCTTTTTCCTGTACCGCCGTACGACTGGCTGGCGTTGAATGTGCGGCACAGCCACTTAGCGCTGCGGCAATCAGCAATGCCAGAGCGGATGTTGTTTTTTTCATTGCGGGGATCCTTACCAGAGTGTACGGAAATGGTTAATAACAAAAGAGAATGAGAACTATACGCATTATCTTTATTGAATCAAGAATAATTAGATCGTGAATAAAAAAGATGAAACGGAGGTTTGAAGAGTGCGACTGACGCGCGCTACCTCCGCTTTCTTATAATTACCGTGAATTATTCTGGACGAAAAGGCACCGCAGGCCACAAAATGCACCTTACTGTTTTTTCAACATTTTTAAACGCGTTCCCCAGGTCAGGTTCCTGTCACGCGCTTTAAGCCACGCCGGGCAGCGACCGTCATGAATAAGATCATTAAACGTCTTGAAATCATCAAAAGTGCCATCGAACTGGAAGATGACGAGATCATTTTCCAGCAACTAGTGCATTTGAAAAATGACACGTTGACGGACGTACCGAAGACGATCGTTCAGGCGCTTGAAGCACGACGCTTCAGCGATGCCCTGCATGAAATCACCGGCTGGCTGCAATCACAGCGAGCGGTATCAACGTGGCAAGATCCCGGCATCGCTGCCAGCAAACTTGAGCTAAAAGCACTTGAAACACAGTTGCGCGACTTAATTGATAAACGCAATGCACGCATTCAAATCCTTGATGACTTCAACGACTTGTATCATCAGCACCTTGGGCCGCTGATGAGTCGTATTCTCGAGTTGCGTAAACATCTGGCCGCCAGTGCGCAACGTAAGCAGGAAGCCGAGCGCAAACGCCGGGAAAAAGATTATCAGTCCTGTCAGCACTTTATTTCTCAGGCGGTCGATCAACTGGCGCAGCTCAAACAGCAGTGGATGAGCCAGCGTTCAGACTCGCGCGAATCAGTGGAAACCCGGCAGCGCATTCAGCAGCAAACGGAGCTTATCACCGCCCTGCTGGCGGAAATTCGCGAACTGGAAAACGACTTTTCCCGCCAGGATGACAGCGCCACCCGCCAGGCGCAGGAAGAAGCCCGTCATGAATATGATGAATATCAGGAGCAACAGCAGGACGCGCAGCATCGTTATAACCGCGAACGGACACTTTCTCATGATGAGCGCAATGAACTAAAACGCCTGTGGCGTCAGGCCAGTCGCCTGTGCCACCCGGACGTGGTTGCGGATGACCTGAAAGATAAAGCGCACCAGATGATGGTACAGTTGAATCAGGCGCGACAAAATGCCGATCTGGCCGCCGTTCGTACGCTGCTTACCCAGTTGCAAAACGGTCTCGAACCGATGATGGCAAGCGACCGCCTTAACGATCTGCAACATTTACGCCGCAAGATACAGCAGCTCAGAGAGCAAATTAGCAGCTTGCTCAATGAAATTAGCGAACTGGAAGCTGAGAACGCCTGGCGCCTCGCCGCCTCTGTGACAGATAAGGAAGCCTACTTTGCCGACCAACAACGGGCGTTAACCGAGATCCGCAATACGCTGGAAGATCAGGTACGCCAGGTCGAGCAAGAACTGCTGGCCGGATAAGCCGACGACGTACAAAAAACAAGCTAATCGCTATTCTTTCGTGTGATTTTCAAATTAAGCACAAAAAGACAATTTTAGAATTAAATCCTTGAAACTTATAAAATCAAAGAACATAACACCATAAAACAAAATGAAGACGTAAATAAATTTGAATATGGCAATATTTTCATCCCTCCCCTATACACCCTCCGCGCCAGCCTGGTTTAAGTTAAGAATTATCTTACAGCGTTCTCATTGTGCTAAAAATGAGCCCTATCCAACTGAATTACGCTCTTTTTTGGCGACCTTCTTAGCCACACCTATCAGAATCCCCTGTGTCTCTAGGGTTATCCAGTCCGCAATTTTCTCGATTCATAAGCGAAATCTATCAATCAACTGCCCAGAGGTGATTTAAACGATTTATCTTAAATTTTAACAAAGTGTAATATCAACATTAAGAATAGTTAAAGATTTTAATAAATACAGAAAGTATCTGTTGAAACCGAAATTAATAAGGATACGTTCAAAACACAGAACGGAATATTCGTTTTAATTAACATTTCACGCATCGCGAGGAACTCTTTTTAATAAAAAAAAGAGGCGATTGCTTGCATCAAAATTTCAAGGAGATCGTTATGTCTAAAGCTGTATTTTTGGGTGACTCACTTTACCCGTGGCTTGGCATGCGAGAAATTTTACGTGGTTCAGCATTATTTACGGATATCACGTACCACTCCTCTCAGACGCTTTCTGCCGTCAACATACATTCTCATAAATTGGATTGCATCATTATTAATCCTGGCAATTCTGATTTTTTAAAATATGCCAGAGTTATCCGCAACATGGCCTTACGCCCTGCGACGATGATTATCGTTCTGGCCGATGAAGCCACTTTTTCACTTTTTCAAACCGTTTGCGGGATGAACATGCATTTTCTCGATCAAGACGACTCTCTTGATCAACTTTTGCACGCATTCACCTCTATCACTCAAATAAAAAAATCACGCACTATCAAAGCAGTACATAACAAAATAACCGCAAACGAATTTAACGTCATGATGATGTTGGCCCGCGGTTGGACGCTGACTCAAATCGCCGGCGCATCGCAAAAAAGTGAAAAAACCATTGGGGCGTACAAAAGCAACATTGCCAGAAAGCTTGGCAAAACCAATACCCGGCTCAAGTACACCATCTCGCACTATAGCCAGCCGTAACTGACTTATTTAAGGACGACCATAACGATTATTTTTTAAAAGGGACTCACTTTCAGTTCGTCTTTTATTCCGCGAAACCCGGAAGGGATCCCCATTTTTAAAAATCGACCTGCCAGGTAGCACTCCCGCGTGCCAACCATAGCCAACAACTCAACGTAATAACGCATGCAATATAAAATGCAGATAAGGGTTATATATGAATAAAGTTTACAGCATTATTTGGAACGCGGTACTCGGTATCTGGGTTGTCGTTTCTGAATTAACCAAAGGCAAGAAAAAAAGCAGTTCGCGTAAAACTGTCGCGGTATTGGCGGCCAGTGCATTAAGCGGTGCTTCAATGCTGGCATCTGCGGCACCGATTATCGATACAGGTGAGCACAATATTTATACTGACTATCAGAGAGGTATTTCAGCTGAGGTAAATGAAGGAATTCATAATTATGGCTTCTTATATGAAGATAACTCTACCGGTCAGGCGCTCAACATCAGCGGCGCAATCCCAACGATTGCCCCAGGTCAAAGCGGCGTTGTGGAGTCAACCACCATCAGAGAGCTGCTGCAAAACGGAAAAATCACCCTAAAAGCCACCGGGCCGGATCAGAACGTCAAAACGATCTCCACCGTGGAGCAACTGGCAGAATACCTGACTCATACTCAATCGGCGAAACCTTCGCAGAGCATAGATTTTGATGTTTTTGATCCGGCGCTTCCGGGAGAACCCGAGCCAATTAAAGTCTTCGATACCAGCGCATTAGCCGGTTTTATCACCGAATCACAAATCGGTGATGCGGTGTTGAACACTTATGATCCACAGCAAACGCAAGTCTATAAGCAATTTGGTATCGCTCTGGCGACAAACGGAGGCATCGCCAATCTGAATATTGGCAACGACACGCTTTACGTACGTGACAAGGCCAATACCATCGAATTGCTGGCCAAGGACTCCTCACTGCTGCAAGCGCAGGGTGCCAACAGCCAGGTGAACTGGAAGTCCGATAACTACATAAAATTCAACGCTGCCCCGGTTGTACCAACGGAAACATTTAACGGTTCACAAACCACCTCCGTATTTGGCACTGATGTAACGCTACTGGCTTACGGTTATAACGACACCGGTGAGGTTATCGAAACAGGTACCAAAACGTTCTCGATTACAACGGCCGCGGAGCTGGCTGAGTTCAATAGCTGGCTATTAGGCGAAAGTGATGACGCCGCACAAAAACCGGATGGACAAAAAGTCAGCCAGATCCAGCTGTGGCTGGATGCCGAAAATAGCCAAATAACGACGGTATCCGCTGCGCAAGCGAAGTATGCCGAGTTGATTGAAAACGTGCTTAGTTCCGGTAAAAAATCTGACGTTATCACCTGGGATTATGACGTCTGGACCGACGGCCTGTCGCATACGAATAACACTACCGCCGGGCGTGGTGAACTGCACGCCATCTATGCCAACGGCGCTGGGACTACCGGCACCCTGAACCAAGGTGCGATGATCGCCGTTGACGGCAGCATTAATGGCGTAATGAAAGCCATTGACGGTGGGGTTATCACTAACCTCGGCGAACTGAACGCATTGCGTTCCTCCGGCGGGCAAAGTCTGGCCATCGGCATGTTGGCGAAAGACGCCACTGCTACCAACCACGGCACCATCAACTCCGGGTTGTTTATTGATAAAGACGGTAATCAAAAGGTCAACAGCTATGGCGCATTTGGCATGCAGGGGCAAGGCGCCAGCACCATTACCAACAACGGCACCATCAACCAGGCCATCACCACCGATAACTTCGGTACCGCCTCTGCCGCCGATCCCTGGAGTAAAGATGATCCTGATACCTCGCTGACGCTGGCCATTGGCATGCAACTGTCCAACACTGCACAGGGCGTGAATAACGGCGATATCAATATCGTCGACGGGAGCAAAAACAGCGCATCCTTTGGTAAAGGCACCGCCTTTGGCGTAGAAGTCGCCGACAACGCGACATTTACCAACGCGCAGAATGCCTCTATTTATCTTGGCCGCGACGCCAATGACCTGTCCCTGGATGCCACCCTGCCAGGCGGCTCCAGCCCAAGCGCCGGGATCATGACCAAAAGTGCCAGCGAGGTCATCAATAAGGGGCTCATCACGCTGGGCGTCGGCATACGCAACGCTGCGGGGATCTTGATCGGCAACGCGACAGGCAACGTGCTGAATACCGGCAATATTGTGGTCAATGGCGATGGTCGTGGAGGGAATATCAAGAACTACGGCATCACTGTTCGTGACAGTGGCGCTGAAAATGGTCAGATCATTCGCAATGACGGCAAGATCAACGTCAATGGCACCAACAACGTCGGTATTCACGTCAGCGCGACGAAAAAAAATGCCCTGGTGACCACCAGCGACTCAGGCTCTATTGTGGTAGACGGTACCGGCGGTGTGGGTAACCGTAACTACGCTATCTGGGCTGAGGGTGGCGTTAATGGTCAGGCGACGGTCAACGTCGATTCCGCTATCACACTTAACAAAGCCGGGAACATCGGCGTGCACGTGCGTGATAACGCCATCGCGAATGTCGACACCCTGAGCAGTCCACTATTCAACAACACCAACCAGATTGGTTATTACCTGTATGGCAAAGGGGCTACCGCCAACATTGGTCAGGCGGTGATGAATGACAACGGCCAGGAGCGTACCACCATTTTCCGCATTGCCAATGGTGCAAAACTTGCAGGTAATACGACCAACCCGAAAGATAATTCGAGTTCCAATCTCGACCTGACCTTAAGCGGTAAAAACTCCGTCGGCGTCCTCGCCACCGGCGGAGGCAGTAGTGTAGACACCGGCGAAGCCACGTTTAGCGTGAAAGGCTCCGATTCCGCAGCCCTGCTGATTGAAGGCGGCGCGAAAGGGACCATCAGCGATAAAACCACCATCAATTTAACCGGTGAAAGAACCATTGCCGGGATTGTTGACGGTAAGGCACATAAGTTGAATGGCGACGACGAGCAAGGTAACCCGACTGAAACTACCCTCACCTCAAACGCGAAGATCACCTCTGAAACTGGCGGTAACGAGGTTATTGCCTATGTGGCAAGAAATCTCGGCAATCTGACCCTTGGTGCCAACGCCATTATCGATCTAGCCAGCACCGACAGCATCGGTGTTGATGTACAGCAAGGCGGGCGTTTCACCAACAATTCCGACAATGCCCTGCATGTCAGTAACGGTATCGGTGTTCGGGCTTCGGGAGCCAGTGCGCAGATTAATAAACTGGGCCAAATCCTGGTCGATGATGGTACTGCCGGTGTTCTACTGACTGAAGGTGCCAGTTTACTGATTAATGGCATTTCCGGTGACAGTATTACCACCAACGGTTCCGCTGACGGTATTCGCCTCGCCGATAAAGCCGGTGCGCTGTCCGCGCAAAGCGTGATGATCCGCGCCGATGGAACTGGCGCAGGCATTCAAAACGATGCCAACAACAACAATATCCTGCTGCGCAACGTGACCATTGACTCCAACGATGGCGCGGGGATCCGCACCAGCGTGGCGCTCACCATGACCGATCGTGACAGCGAGGGAAATATCCTCAACGTTCACGGGAAAGGTACCGGCTTCGCCTTTGAACAACGTAATGGCGGCGAAACATCGGGCGACCTGAGCATAGGCAAAGGCTATACCATTGAGGTCCTTAAGGCTGAAGGCAGCGGTATTCGCGCGAATACCGATGGCGCGCTCACCACCAATGCCGATATCAATGTACGTGACGGCGCAGGCGGCTCGGCGATCATCGCGAAGAACGTCCGCGCCGTCAGCAATAGCGGCAAAATTATCTCTGCCAGCACCAGCGCACCGGTGATTGATGCCAGCGGTGACAGCAATAAAAAAATCACCAACACCGGCACCCTGCAGGCCATCAACGACACGGCCGTAGCCATTCAGTCTGGTAAAGGCAATGACGCCATTGATATCAGCGGCGGTGTGACCAGCGGCGTGATCAACACCGGTGAAGGCACGGACACCTTTAACTGGCAAAGCGGCACCTTTGCGGGCGAGGTGAATTTCGCCGGCACCGGCGGTAACAATACGGCCAAGATCGGCGATGTATCACTGGATAAAACGCGCCATATCATTACCGCTGCGGGTACGGGCAACGCCCTCACCTTCACCAACACCCACGGCGACAGTGCAAAAATTGGCAGCCTGAACAGCGATAACCAGACCACCGGCACCAACATTGGCACTGGCTGGGACTCGCTGACCATTACCGGGTCAAACGCGGATGTCCGCGTCGTTGAAAATCTGAGTCTGGCGAGCAAAACCATTGCCGTAAACGATGGTGCAACGCTGCGTACCGGCGACCACGTCGAGTCCACCAGCACCGCCGCGACCATTGGCAATTATAACGTGAAAACCCAGGGCACCAGCAGCAGGGTTATCTTTGATACCCAGGGTGATACGTCAGCCGCGCAAATTTACGACGGCGTCATCAGCGGTGACGGGAAATTTGAACGTGCGGCAGGTGGGACTACGATCTTCACCGCCAACAACACCTACACCGGTTCCACCTCCATTGATCAAACGGGGACGCTGCAGTTAGGTTCCGGCGGCGATACCGGCGAAGTCAGCGCCGTATCAAACATCCTCGACAACGGCGTACTGGCGATTAATCGCGCCAATAATGTGCTGCTCGGCGGCGTCATTTCGGGTATCGGCGCGCTGCAGCAAATCGGCGGTGGCATTACGCGCCTGGCGGGCGATAACACCTATACCGGTGACACCACCGTCACCCACGGTACGCTGCTGGTAAACGGTAATCAGAGTGCGGCTACGGGCGCAACCACCGTCAGCGGCATGTCCACGCTTGGCGGTAACGGCACTATCGGCGGCAACGTGCTGATGAACGACGCCTCGACCCTCAGCGCGGGTGACGGCGGTGCGGGAACGTTAACCATTAACGGCGGCCTGCAACTGGGCAGCAAAACCACCTCCGCCTTCGAGCTGGGTCAGGCGTATACGCCGGGTGGCGCGCTGAATGACCTGATTACTGTCAGCGGCAATCTGCAACTGGACGGGACGCTGGACGTCACCACGTCTCAGGGCGGTAATTTTGGACCGGGTGTGTACCGTATTTATAACTACGGCGGCACGCTGGATAACCGGACGCTGGAGCTGGGCGCGGTGCCAGACAGTCAGGATAAGAGCAACATTTTTGTCCAGACCGCTATCGACAAACAGGTCAACCTGGTCAACGCCAACGGCGTCACGCTGCAATTCTGGGACGGCGCAACCGTCAACCAAAGCCACGGTAAATCGGGCATTGAAGGCGACAGCAAGATTGACGGCGGCGATGGCAAATGGATGGCGATTGGCGATCAGGGTGACAACAACTGGACAACGGCCACCGGCGAGGGCAACGCGCCGTGGGCGCAGAAATCCTTCGCCGTGTTTACCACCAAAGGCGGTACCGTCACCGTGGATGACGCCAAAGGTGACGTCAATTTCTCCGGAGCACAGTTTGACGCCGACGGCTATGTCGTGAAAGGCGATGCGCTCAACGCTTATGCCACCACCGAAACGGCCACACATGCGGGTCAAACGCCGGGCACCGGTGAACTGCTGCTGCGCGTCGGGGCCGGTGGCGCGGGACAAAACTATACCGCGACCATTGAATCTATCCTTCGCGAGGCCAGCGCCCGCGATCGGCTGACGCTGGTGAAAACCGACCTCGGCCGTCTGATCCTCAGCGGTGATAACGAATATCGCGGCGGCACGCGCATTGACGGCGGCACCTTGCAAATCTCCGCCGACAGCAACCTCGGCCAGAGTGGCACGGATTTGGTCATCAATAACGCCTCCACGCTGCAACTGGGCGCTGATTTGACCAGCAACCGTACCATCGAGCTGGGCGCCAATGCTAACGCGGCGGTATTTGATCTCAATTCGCACCATTTCACCCCAACCGGCGATATTACCGGAGATGGCAAGCTGAAAGTGACCAGTAGCTCAAGCGATGCGGGCAGCACCTTAACGCTTGACCGCGCCAACAGCTACCAAGGGGAAACCGAAATTGCCGGGACCGGGAATAGCCATAATGTGACGGTTAACGTCAGCAAAACCGGAGCGTTCGGCAGCAATGAAAGCAGCACTGTTAACGTCAATAACGGCGCAACGCTGAACATCAATGGTGCAGACACCAGCCTGACATCGCTGACCATGAACATCGCCGACAGTCTGTTAACGCTGGCCGATACCGTCACTGCCGCCAGCGCCAACCTGAATCTGACAGGTAAAGCGAAAGCAGTATTACGCGATAAAGCCACCGCTGCTAACGCGACGGTCAACGTAGCGAAAGACAGCACCCTGGCACTGGAAGACAACGCCAGCGGCGGCAATGCCACGGTAAACAACAGCGGCCTGATGACCGCGGCTGATAACGCGATGGCGGAAAATACGGTGGTCAAAAACCTGGCGGACGGCCTGGTGGATGTCAGCGCAGTCAACAGCGCCACCTCCATCGGTTCACTGTCCGGTGCGGGTAATGTCGAGCTGGGTAACAAGCAACTGTCGCTGGGTAATCTAAATCTGGCTGACACTATCAGCGGCGTTATCAGCGGCAACGACGGCAGCCTGGTGAAAATCGGCGACGGTACGCTGACCCTGACCGGCGACAACACCTGGACCGGCATCACGGATGTTGACCAGGGCGTGCTGCTGGTCAACGGTAATCAGTCTGCCGCAACCGGCCTGGTCACGGTGAAAACCGGCGCTACGCTCGGCGGTAACGGCATTATCGGCGGCGCGGTGGATGTGCAGGATAACGGTCACATTACCGCCGGTGCGGCCATCAACAGCGTCGGTAAACTGACCACCGGTTCGCTGACGCTAAGCGATAACGCACAGCTGGATTATCAGTTTGGTCAGGCCTATACCCCAGGCGGAGCTTTCAACGATCTGATTGATGTCAACGGCGATCTGACGCTTGACGGCAAGCTCAACATCGAGACCTCACCGAACGGCAGTTTTGACGTTGGGGTTTATCGCGTGATCAACTATACCGGCACGTTGACCAATAACGTGATGGATATTGCTAACGCACCGGAAGCCGCTGACAGCCTGTATGTACAAACCTCGGTTAAAAATCAGGTAAACCTGGTCAACCATGCCGGGCTGACGCTGCGCTTCTGGGACGGCACCGGCGGTGAGAACGGCAACCTGAAAAACAACGGCGTGATTAACGGTGGCGACGGGATCTGGCAATCCAGCCAGGGGAATGACAACTGGACCACCGATGAATCCACGCCAGAAGGCGCGCTGAACGCGCCATTTACCGATGCCGCGTTTGCCGTCTTCCAGGGCGAGGCAGGCAATGTGACGGTCGATAACAGCAAAGGCGATGTCATCATCAGCGGTGCGCAGTTCGCCACCGACGGTTATCGCGTTGGCGGTGAGGCTATCACCACCGATACCGCCAATACGCTGATCCGCGTTGGCGATGGTACGGTAGACGGCGTTAACTACACCGCCACCATTGACAGCGTGATCCGCGGCACCGGCGGCCTGAATAAAGGCGATCTTGGTACGCTGATCCTCACGGGCGACAATACCTACAGCGGTGGTACCACTATCACTTCAGGTACGCTTCAGGTAGCCGGTGATACCAACCTCGGCGCAGCAGATACTGGCATCACCTTTAATGGTGGTACGCTGAAATATGGCGACGCGTTCGATACCGCACGTCAGGTAACGCTGGAATCCGGTGGCGGGACGTTCGACACCAACGGGCACGATGTATCCCTGCTGACCGAAGTCGAAGGTCATGGTCAGTTGATTAAAACCGGCAAAGGTTCACTGACCCTGACGCTGGATAACACCTACACCGGCGGTACCACCATCAACCAGGGCGTATTACAACTCGGCACCGGCGGCGATATCGGCAGCATTCAGGGTGATATCGTTGATAATGGCGTGCTCAGCGTCAATCGCGCTGATACCCTGGCATTAACCGGTGATATCAGCGGCAAAGGTCAACTGCACCAGACCGGCAACGGCACCACCGAGTTGCAGGGTAAAAACAGCTACAGCGGCGCAACGCTGATTACCCACGGCGTGCTGCAAGCGGGTGATACCAACACCCTGAGCGCGGCGTCGCACCACTATGTAGTTGCGGACACTACGCTTAACACCCAAGGCTACAACCAGACGGTAGCCGGGCTGAGTAACGGCGGCGATGTGTCGCTTGTCGGTCAGCAAATTGGTACAACCTTAACCGTCAAAGGAGACTACACCGGCGAGAAAGGCACCCTCAACATGGCAGCCACGCAGAATGGTCGCGGCGCGGGTATTGCCGATCGCCTGATTATCGACGGCGGTAAAGCCAGCGGGAAAACGTTGCTAGATGTTGACGGCTCCGGCCTCGGCGCGCCTACCGTGGGTGACGGCATCGAAGTGGTCACCGCGCTGAATGGCGCCACCACCACCGCGCAGACCTCGCGAGACGCCTTCCATCTTGCCGCTGAACGCATGGCTGCGGGTGCATTTGAGTACCAACTGCACGCCGGTAACGCGCAAGGTCAGGGTGAAAACTGGTATCTGAGAAGCGAATACCGTCCGGAAACCATGCTGTACTCCGGCCTCGCCAGCGTCGTTCGCCAGGGTGACATCAGCCTGCTGGGTAACATGCACCAGCGTATGGGTGACGAGGTGAAACCGGGTATTGATGAAGATAACCGCGCGTGGGCCAGAATGATTGGTTACTCCGGCAAAACCAAGCTGGATGATGCGACAGGGACACAAACCAATTCACATACCATGGGCATCCAGGTCGGCGTCGATATGTACGCCAATGAAAGCTGGAATGCCGGGATGTATGCCAGCGTGCTCGACATCGACAGCAGTGTTAAAGGCACCAAAACCGGCAGCGATGGCAAAGGCGGTAATATCGATGACAACGCGTTTTATGTTGGCGGTTATGCCACCTGGTTCTCGGATGACGGAATGTATGTCGACAACGTCCTGCAGTACGGTAACCATAAATCCCGTCTGTCGGCATCCGGAAATAACGGCTCGCACACGGTGAAAGGCAATACGCTGACGGCCTCAACGGAAGTGGGCAAGTCATTCCGTTTAGGCGCCAGCGCCTGGAGTCTGGAGCCTCAGGCGCAGTTGATCTATCAGTACAGCAACTTCGATAACAGTACGTTGGATGGCGTCACCCAAACGAAGGTCAAGATGGATACCGCCGATTCGTTTACCGCGCGTCTGGGTGTACGTCTGGTCGCAGACTATGATACCAACCACGGTAAATTCCAGCCTTACGGCCGGGTGAACGTCTGGCAGGGTCTGGGTTCAAAAGACAAGACGCAGTTTAGCAATGCGGTTGCCACCACTACGCTGGAATCGTCACAGCAGTACTCCAGCACCGAAGTCGCCGCCGGACTGAGCTGGTCTATTGACCGGAATGTGCAGGTCTACGGTGAATTGGGTACGCAATTCAGCAACGGCAGCAGTAAGTCGCAGATTGAAGCCCCGGTGAATGCATCTATTGGCTTTAAGAAATCGTTTTAATCTAACGTAAACGTAGCCAGCCCTCTGTTATTACAGAGGGCTTTTTTATGCGCGAGGGAATCAACATCGGTTGTCCGGCGGTTGTCCGGATAACGCGCGTGCGCCGCCATCAGGAAAAAGGCGTTATAGCCCAGGGAGAGAGTGATTAACGGCTAAATTGGGTTAACAGTGCGGGAATGTCTTCGGCCATCACCGGAGGAGAGATGAAAAAACCCTGAATTTTATCGCAGCCAATCAGCGTCAAACGTTCTAACTGGGCATGGGTTTCTACCCCTTCCGCCAGCACTTCAATGCCAAAATTGTGCGCTAATGAAATAATACCCTCAACGATCTTTGCCGATCGGGTATCGGGCTCGATGCCTGCAACAAATTCTTTATCAATCTTTAAGGTATCAAACGGATACTTCAGCAGATAATTAAGGTTAGCGTGCCCGGTACCAAAATCATCAAGCGCCAGCTTCACCCCAATCGCCTTCAGTTCTGTCATGTTTTTAGCGGCTATCTGGCTGTCGCACAGCGGCGACGTTTCCGTGATCTCTATTTGGCATCGATGAGCAGGCAGTCCACTGGCGGCGAGATTTTGTCTGACACGTTGTGGGAGCAGTGGATCGCAGAATTCAAGGGCAGAAATATTAACAGAGAGAGAAAGAGGGTCTGGCCAGGAGGCGGCAATATCCCATGGAGGGTTGCTTACCATCTCCTCTATGGAAAATATATTGCCGCTATTTTCCAGCACCGTAATAAAAACATCAGGGGAGATCATGCCCATCTGTGGGCTATTCCAACGCATTAATGCCTCAAACCCACTAATAGTGTGGGTTTGTAAGTTAAAAATAGGTTGATAAACCATATAAAGCTGACTGGTATTGAATGCTTTTTCAAGCGCCGTTAGCACATCACTGGAATCTAACACACCCCTTCCCCCCCATCACCACAACAAAAACCAGTCGAAATCACTCCCAAATTGTATCTACTTTTACGTATTTCACATCAGAAAAGAATATTCAGATCAGGGTAAAAAAGACAAGCTATGGGTAAACCTAATAATTAATTTATTTAAATCAGAGGTATTGGCCAGCCCCAGTTTCGTAACGACCCGCATCTTGTGCGCTTGAATCGTTTTATAATTCAAACTGACTAATTCAGAAATTTCTCTGGCAGTATAACCACTTACCAACAGATTGAGGATCTGCTGTTCTCTTTCCGTGAGCCTTTTCTGCGACCGATACAGTCGGGGATTCCATTTCCCAGCCGCCAGCGTAGCCAGTTGTCCAAAATCACGCAGTGATGACTTTTCCGTCAGGACAATGGTCTTTTCCACATATAATAACTCAACACATAATTTCGCCACCAAACTGTCAGCGACAATGACAATAACGTTATTATAAAATTTAAATCGGTTTTTATTCAAAAACTGCACAATTGCAGAACACGGTTGTTCATTGTTAATGATATTAAAAACCATTGTTTGATGTTGGCACAATGATGATTGCTGCAACATATCCTCAAACGGGAATGTTTTGATAGGGATATGTTTACTTGTCAGATAGGCGAACATACCGCTGCCCACAAAATTATCAGTGCCGCACATCAACATCCTGTTCACCGTTCCTTATAAACTTCGAATCTTATTACTCATTAAAAATTTGATGATTATTTTCTCGACTTCCGCCTCTTCACGACGGTTCTTATAGTCAAACTCGCACGATATCTGGTAGCAGGAGTACAACTGATTATCATCATCAAACTCATTGATCATGACGACATCAATCACTTTGAGATCAAGCAGTAAACTGCCAAACACATCAAAATCCAGGGCGGCACCTTTAATAACCGCATCTTTATAAAGGAATCGTGCATTCACATCCTTAACGATTAATGCGCAGCCCCCCTGAGAAATATTTTTAACCTTCAGTGAGTAATTTTCGCCGTTTTTGTAACGACCAGAACAGAAAAAATCATAGCCCTTGAGGAAGGAGAAACGCTGATTTTGTCGCTGTTGCGCAAAGAAAATCATATCCGGGATAAGGTACGACAACCCTGCTTGCGCATCACCTGCGGACGCCTGTTCGTATCTGGCGCTAAATTTAACAATCCCGCTATCACTGTGCAGGATGAAGTATTGGACCTTTTCAGGAACGATGTCTTTGTGCGGAGAAAGCACAAAGCGCTCGAAATCAATCTTTTCTAACTGTGTGATAACGCTGTTGTTTTCACATAAGACTTCCAGTTTAGTCTTCTTGTGCAACTCTTCGCGCAGGATCGCTATGATTTCAAACTTGTTGTCCTTTGCTAATCCAAAGCTCATTCTCAAACCCTTATTTCCATATTTAAGAAATGTTCCGGTCTTGTTCGCAGACAAAAACACGAAATCAGCATCCACTCCTGGCGCTTAATTACCTTAGTGGATTCCATGTCAAACTGTTGATAAAAATTTAAGTTTTTAACTATCTTTAATGTTTTATTGATATGTAAAAACGTTTGATACGGGTTAATTCTAGCTGAAGTGAAGTCTAAAACCACGCGAAGTTGCGCAACAAGCATAACAAAAAAGAATAACAAGACGTTTTCAGCAGGGGTTTGGGGATAACGAATTTAGCTTATGGCAAAAAAAGCCAGCATCATGCTGGCTCCGGTAATTACCGTATTAAACTCTAGTGGCATACTATCTTACAGAGGGTACAACGTGAGAAAATCAGTACTGCTGCTTAACGAGGGTCCGAGCTGAATCCGCAATAATCATTACTGCACCCGCCAGCATTAATGTATCTTTTAACACTAGCCGCCCGGCCCCCGATAAATACGGGAAACCATGGTGCAGATCGCCTAGCGGCATAACCCATGCTTCCGGCGTGGTGATTAAAAAAGACAGGGTGACAATCGGTGTAGCGAATGCCAGAATCCCGCCGATTAATCCCAACCTGCGGCTGAGCGGATTTGCCAGCACCAACAAGGCAATAATTATCTCAACCACGCCCAGTCCATTAGAGAAGCTGTAGGTATTATTCGCTGCTTGCCATTCCCGCTCCTGCGGTTTAAATTCCCCTTCATGCGTCAAATGCTGCTGATACTCTTGCGGATGTTCATAAAAAAATGACATTAGCGGACTGTTGGCCACGAATGGCGTAATACTGTCGGCTTCGTATGGAACGAATTTTAATAATCCAATCCAGATAAACACAATGGCGATGCTCAGGCGAATCAGGGCTAATCCGATGCGATCGGCCTTGCCCAGTAAGCGAAGATATTTTTCCATACTAACCGCCCTTACTTGTACAAAATCGCCGTAGCGTAAGTGCTGCTGTCAATACGCATTGAGGTGATTTTCCACGATGATGCCTGTTTCTCCTGCGCCAGTTTTGCAATGGCCTCCTCAATCACAGAAGGCGCGGCTGAGACGGCTGACACGCTAACGTGGGCAATTTCGGTTGGCGACTGCGCCAGCGCGGAAAACGTGACAGGTGCAGTCAGTAAAGAGGTCATCAGTAAAGTTGCTTTCAACATATTCATTTCTATTTCCATTAACCAGTCAATTCAGTGTTAATATAATAAACTCACACATTCTATTTATTGCCATCCGTAACGCCAGAATAACTGTTCATACGTATTATTTAGGTACTGTGCTACACGCATAAAAAAAGCCCCACACGGGTGGGGCAAAAAGGCAGACACAGCGTTTTATTATTTAACTAATGCGAATAGATCGTTTAATGATTCGCTCATGCTCGGGTGGGTAAATATTTGGTCACGTAAAACGGTATAGGGTAATCCCGCATCCATAACGGTTTTAACGATATTAATCATTTCATGTGAATCCACACACAATAGCGAGACACCTAATATCCGTTGGGTATTCACATCAACCACGGCTTTGAGCATACCGCGCGTATCATCCATCACCCGAGCCCGCGGGATCGCCGTAACGGGTAACGTCACGACCTGAACCTCCGCCCCGCTGGCTCTGGCCTGCTCTTCGCTCATCCCCACGCGAGAAAGCGGCGGTGTCATAAACACGGAATACGGCACATTCTGGCGGTCGCCGGTGTTGCGCAACCCATCGCCCAATAAACTGTCGCGCACAATGCGGAAATCATCCAGCGAGATATAGGTAAATTGCAATCCGCCAGTCACGTCGCCCATGGCCCAGATATTATCTGCCGAGGTGCGCAGATATCTATTCACGATAATTCCGCCCCGATCGTTGACGTCCACGCCAGCATTTTTCAGTTGCAGTGCTTCCGTTGCCGGTTTACGCCCCGAGGCGATCAGTAGCGCGTCCACCGAATGCGTCTCTTCTGGCATCTGTATCTGTACCGCACCGTCCTGGGACGATACCGAGTGTACATTGGCATTCAGAATCAGCTCGACACCTTTGTCGCGCAAAATGCGGGCAATGGCATCAGCGACATCCCGGTCTTCACGCGGTAAAAATAGCGGCGCGGCTTCAAAGATAGTGACCTTGCTTCCAAAATTGGCAAACATGGACGCGAATTCCACGCCAATGTACCCGCCGCCCAAAATCCCCAACCGCTGAGGACGCTGCGCCAGATTCAGCAACCCAGTGCTGTCGAATACGCCAGGTGTGCTGGATAATCCTTTAATATCAGGCATCGTCGACTGCGCACCGGTATTAATGAAAATCTTCTCGCCGCGGAGTTCACGCGTGCCGGTCGCCTGGATGACCCGCACAGTATGGTTGTCAACAAACTCAGCGCGCCCTTCAATCACATCGACATTGTCCAGACCGGCAAGGTTATGGAAGTTTTTATCACGCAGAAAGCGAACAACGTCTGTTTTGCGTTGCATTGCGGCGGCAAAGTCATGCTGCATTTCGGCATCATGCACCAGCGTTTTAGTGGGTATACAGCCGATATTGATACATGTCCCGCCATACATGGTGTTGGACTGCTCAATAATCGCCACCTTCCAGTCTGCTTTTGCCAGCGTCGCCGCCAGCGTTTTACCTGCTTTGCCAAAACCAATAATGATCGCCTGATACTGATTCATACTGCCTCTTTGCAAAATCACTGTTCATTTGTTAACCCGAAGTATAAGGACTGACGAACATGAACAGCGTATCCATAACGCGCTTATTTATGTCAAATCGTCTAAAGTGAACCATGCAAATTTGTGAAAGCACAAACCATATTACCAACTAACCATTTGATGGTATTAATTTAATATAAAATTATAGCGATAATGGCGATATCTCCCTAAGGGTATAAAATTGTTCAGGAGTCTTGATGGACGCGCTTAGCCGATTATTAACGCTTAATGACCCGCAGGGGTCTATTGATAAAAACTGCTTGTTGAGCAGAGACTGGCAGTTGCCACATGCGGCGGGAGAGCTGTCGGTTATTCGCTGGCATACGGTAACTCAGGGTGCGGCTCAGCTTGATCTCCCGGACGGCTCGTCCTACACGCTGCATCCTGGCGCAGTGGTTATGCTGGCACAAAACTCCGCCCACCGGCTGTGCCAGTCAGGCGAGGAACAAACGCATCTCGTCTGCGGAAGCCTACGGTTGCAGTCATCTTCACGCTATTTTTTAACCGCACTGCCGGAATTGCTCATTCTGGCCCCTGAGGAAAATAGCCCTGTTGGTCAGTGGCTGAGAGCCATGATTGAACTGCTGCAACGGGAATCAATGAGCACGCTGCCAGGTTCTGAGGTGGTATGCAGCCAGCAATGCGCCACGTTGTTTACCCTTGCTGTACGCGAGTGGCTGACACGGGCCGCGCCGGGCAAAAACATGTTGAATCTGCTGCTGCATCCCAAACTGGGGGTTATCGCTAACCTGATGCTGGAGTTGCCCGCTCATCCGTGGACTGTCGAAGAGCTGGCGCAGCGCGCGCATATGTCGCGGGCCAGCTTCGCGCAACTGTTTCGTGAAGTCTCAAACTCCACGCCGCTCGCGGTCTTAACCACATTGCGTCTGCAATTCGCCGCCCAGATGTTAGCGCGTGATTCACGGCCGTTGATCGTGATTGCTGAGGCGGTGGGCTATGCCAGCGAATCATCGTTTCACAAAGTCTTTCTGCGTGAATACGGCTGCACGCCGGGTGAGTACAGAAAGCGGGTCAAGGCGCTGGAAAAATAGCGTTGCGCCGTATTACGTTCTCCGGCGCAACGCTATTCAGGCGTTATTTCTGCGAACGATGGCGGTGCAGCCACATCAGCTTATACGCCGCCGGAATGATAAACAGCGACAGCAGCGGCGCGGTGATCATACCGCCAATCATCGGGGCGGCAATCCGGCTCATCACCTCCGACCCGGCCCCGGTGCCCCATAAAATCGGCAGCAGGCCGGCAATAATCACCGCCACGGTCATCGCTTTGGGGCGCACACGAAGCACCGCCCCGTGATACAGCGCCTCATCCAGCTTAGCCACCGTAAAGGTCTGCGGATTTTCCAGCGCGGGCTCCGCCTCAATGGCGTGACGCAAATACATCAACATCACCACGCCAAACTCGGCGGCAACACCTGCCAGCGCAATGAATCCAGTGCCGGTCGCCACCGACATATGGAACCCCATCCAGTAGAGGAACCAGATCCCACCCACCAGTGCAAACGGCACGCTGGTGATAATCAGCAACGCTTCACCAAAACGACGGAACGCCAGATACAGCAGCACGAAGATGATCATCAGCGTCATCGGCACCATCAGTTTGAGCTTATGGCTGGCGCGTTCAAGCAGCTCAAACTGGCCCGAAAACGCCACGCTGGTCCCCGGTTTTAGCTGGACATTTTCGGCAATCGCTTTTTTCAGATCGTTTACCACCGAGACCATGTCACGATCGCGGGCATCGATATAGATCCAGCTGGTCGGGCGTGCGTTCTCGGTTTTCAACATCGACGGGCCTGAAACAACCTTCACATCCGCCACATCCGCCAGCGTGATTTGTTGCTTCATGGGCGTCAGGACCGGCAATTGTCGTAACGCTTCCGGACTGTCACGATAGCTTTGCGGGTAGCGAAGATTGATCGGATAGCGGGCAATCCCTTCCACCGTTTCGCCCACCATCGCACCGCCGACTGCCGAGGTAATGAACAGCTGTACATCACCTACGGTCATGCCATAACGCGCGGCCTTTTCACGTTGAATATCGACGCTGAGATAGCGCCCGCCTTCCAGACGTTCCGCCAGCGCAGACGCGACGCCCGGCACGGTCCTCGCCACCTCTTCGATTTGCTCCGCCGTGGCGTCAATGTCCGCCAGCACGGTGCCCGAGACCTTAATCCCGATTGGACTTTTGATCCCGGTAGACAGCATGTCGATGCGGTTACGAATCGGCGGTACCCACAGGTTCGCCAGGCCCGGCAGCCGGACCGTTTTATCCAGTTCCTCGATGATTTTGTCCATCGTCATCCCCGGACGCCACTGATCCTGCGGTTTCAACTGGATGGTGGTTTCAACCATTTCCAGCGGCGCGGAATCGGTAGCGGTTTCAGCCTTACCGGTTTTACCAAATACCCGCGCCACTTCCGGCACGGTCATGATCAGCTTGTCGGTTTTTTGCAGCATATCCGCCGCCTGCGCCGCCGAGATCCCCGGCAGGGTCGAGGGCATATACAGCAGGTCACCTTCGTTGATCTGCGGTAAGAACTCGCCACCGACTTTATTGAGCGGGAAAATAACCGTCAGGATCGACAACACCGCCACCAGCAGGGTGGCCTTCGGCCAGTGCAGCACCTTCAGCAACAGCGGATGATAAATGCGGATCAGAAAACGGTTAAGCGGGTTACTGCTTTCCGCCGGGATCGTGCCGCGGATCCAGAATCCCATCAGGATTGGGATCACCACAATCGCCAGCAATGCGGCCCCGGCCATGGCATAGGTTTTGGTGAACGCCAGCGGGCCAAACAGTCGCCCTTCCTGCCCCTCAAGGGTGAAAATAGGGATAAACGACAGGGTAATAATCAGCAAACTGATGAATAGCGCCGGTCCCACTTCCACCGAGGCGTTGGTGATCACCTGCCAGCGCGTGGCGTTATCCAGCTTTTCTCCCGGATGCTGATGCGCCCACTCTTCCAGCCGCTTATGCGCGTTCTCAATCATCACAATCGCGGCATCAACCATCGCCCCTACAGCAATGGCGATGCCGCCAAGCGACATAATGTTGGCGTTCAGTCCCTGGAAATGCATCACGATAAACGCAATACACAGCCCCAGCGGCAGGGAAATAATGGCGACCAGCGCCGAACGGATATGCCACAGGAACAGCGCACACACCAGCGCCACAACGATAAACTCTTCCAGCAACTTGTAGCTCAGGTTATCAATCGCGCGGTCGATAAGCTGACTGCGATCGTATGTTGTAACTACCTCAACGCCTTCCGGCAGGCTGCTTTTCAGCGTCTCAAGTTTGGCTTTGACGGCGGAGATTACGTCACGTGCATTTTTACCCGAGCGCAGGATCACCACGCCGCCCGCCACTTCACCTTCACCATTCAGTTCGGCGATGCCACGGCGCATTTCCGGTCCAATTTGCACGCGGGCAACATCGCGCAGGTAAACCGGCACACCGTCAGCCCCGGATTTCAGCACAATAGTATTGAAGTCATCGAGGGTTTGCAGATACCCGCTGGCACGCACCATGTATTCCGCTTCCGCCATCTCCACGGATGAGCCACCCGCCTCCTGGTTAGACGCATCCAGCGCCGATTTCACCTCAGCCAGGCTGATCCCGTATTGCGTCAGCTTCATCGGGTCGATAACCACCTGGTACTCTTTGACCACACCGCCTACCGACGCCACTTCTGCGACATTGGGAATCGTTTTCAACTCATACTTTAAAAACCAGTCCTGCAGAGAACGCAGCTCGGCCAAATCGTGTTTGCCGCTGCGGTCCACCAGCGCATATTCAAAGATCCAGCCGACGCCGGTGGCATCTGGCCCCATTTCCGCGCTGACGCCTGCGGGCAGTTTTCCCTGCACCTGGTTGAGATATTCCAGTACACGGGAGCGTGCCCAGTAAGGGTCGGTGCCGTCTTCAAAAATGACATACACGTAAGAGTCACCAAACTGCGAGAAACCGCGCACCGTTTTCGCACCAGGCACCGACAGCATGGTGGTGGTCAGAGGATAAGTGACCTGATTCTCAACGATTTGTGGCGCCTGTCCCGGATAGCTGGTTTTAATAATCACCTGCACATCTGAGAGATCCGGCAGTGCATCTACTGGGGTGTTGATAATGGTCCATGTTCCCCAAATACTGAGGAACAACGCCCCCATCATCACCAGAAAACGGTTAGCCACTGAGCGGCGAATAATCCATTCAATCATGTGTTATATCCTCAGTGTGAATGGGTCGCCGGGGTCGGCATTGCGGGCATAGCCGCGGCGTCTGGCGTCCCACTCTTCCGGGCGCGCATGCGGTCCAACGCCCCGGCGATATTCGCCTCGGAATCAATCAGGAACAGGCCGCTGGAGACCACCTTCTCACCTTCCGTCAGACCGGAGCGGATAGCCGTTAGCCCCTGAGATTCATGGAATACGGCAACCTGCTTCGGCACAAAGCGTCCGTCGTTATCCACGGTGATCACCCGCTGCTCGCTGCCCGTATCAATCAGCGCTTTGGACGGGATCAGCAGCATCGGCTCACTTTGTGTTTTCAGCTTGAGGTAAGCATTCATCCCCGGCTTGAGTGCCTCGTCAGGGTTTTCGACCTGCAAACGTAACTGGAGGGTACGCGTCGTGGCATCCACGCTCGGCAAAATACTCCACTTGCTGATGGTGAATGTTTTATCCGGCCAGGCGGGTACGGTAATCGCAAACTGCGAGGCGTCTTTAATCAGCCAGGCGATAGACTCCGGGACCGATGCGCTGACCCACACCGGATCCATGCCCTGAATTTTTGCTACCACGTTATCTTTCGAAATGTTCATGCCGGTGCGCAAATCAAAGGCGGTGATCACCCCATCGATGGGCGCGCGCAGGGTGAAGCGGGTTTGAATTTTCCGCGTCGATTTTAAGCGCTGGATGTCCTGTTCGGGCATCCCGGCCAGACGCAATCTTTCGAGAATACCATCGACTTGAATGGCGGTACCGCCGGTCTCGCGCAGCAGCAGATATTCGCTCTGCGCTTCAACCCAGTCGGGGATGGTCAGATCAATCAGCGGCGCGCCTTGCTTAATTTTATCGCCAACGGTCAGCGGATACACTTTTTCGATAAATCCCGCTGAGCGGGCCTGCACAATCACAAACTGATATTCGTTATAGCTAACGTTGGCCGGGAACGTTTGTGCATACTGCAGCGGTCCACGACGTACGGCCTCGGTTTTTAGCCCCAGATTTTGGGTTTGCGTCGGATCGATTCGCACCCCTGCGGCGGCGTCGCTCGCGGTCTCTTCATCGGCATATTTCGGGATCAGATCCATATCCATAAACGGCGATTTACCCGGCTTATCAAAACGGGTATTCGGATACATCGGGTCATACCAGAACAGGACTTTACGCGCTTCTTTTTGCGCATCGGGGCCACTGTCGGTCGGGACGTTTGCTGATGACAAATAAGGATAGATACCGACGGCAATAACCCCACCGACAATCATGCTGGCAAGAATAAGCGCGGTATTTTTAATATTTAAAGACGCCATAGTGATTTCCATTGCGCGAGTGTCTCACCCGCGTTCAGAGAAAACGGGTGAGAATAAAAGAGACCTGCGACTGCGTTATTGACTGACGTGAATATCACGTAATACAGAGAGATTTCCCTGTTGAACAAAGGTAAAGGCGACCTTATCGCCGGGCTTAATATCATCAGCCTTCGTTTCCGGGACCAGCGTAAATCGCATGGTCATCGCAGGCCAGTTCACCGCCGGAATAGGTTCGTGCTTGATGGTGATTTTTTTGCTCGCCGTATCAATAGATTCAATCACGCCCGTGGCGCTAATGACTTGCTCCTGCTGGGTAGCGGTCTGCATATTCATCATCTCGCCATGCTGATGCTCATTGGCCTGAGCGTTAAACATGACCACAGACAACACAGTAAACAAAGCGGCGTTAGCGGTACTTTTCATGTCATATACTCCTGAGAACTTATAATTAAATATCATTCAACCCAGCCGCCGCCTAAGGCAGCAAACAGCTTAATTTCATTAACCTGCTGGGCGTAATTAAGATCGAGCAGTGATTGCCGGGTAGCGAATAAAGAACGCTCAGCGTCCAGTACTTCGATATAACTCACCACACCATGTTGATAGAGCGCTCTGGCGCGTTGCAGCGTGATTTGCAAAGAGTCCAGATAGCGCTGTTGAGCGGTAATTTGATCTGCCAGGCTTTGGCGCAACACCAGCGCATCCGCCACTTCTTTAAACGCGTTCTGGATTTTTTGTTCGTAATTCACCACCGACTGCTGCTGACGAATTTCGGCCAAATCGAGGTTTGACTGATTACGTCCGGCGTTAAAAATCGGAATATCGATTTTGGGTACGAAATTCCACATGCCGCTGGCGGCATTAAATAAGCTGGAGAGGTCACTGCTGCTACCCGATAGCGAACTGGTGAGGGTAATGGACGGGAAAAAGGCCGCCCGTGCAGCACCGATGTTGGCATTTGCCGCCATTAATGCATGCTCGGCTTCTAAAATATCCGGTCGCTGAAGCAGTATTTGCGATGGCAGCGACGGCGGCAGCGTCACCGCGTTGATATCACCGTGGCTGCGTGCCCGGTCATCCGGTAATTTCCCGTAGGTGCCAAGCAACAGTTGCAGCGCATTATTCGCCTGCGCCAGTTCGCCTTTACGTTTGGCAATATCGGCGCGCGTGCTTTCAATTACGCCCCGCGCCTGTTCCAGCGCCAGCACATTGGTGCTACCGGTTAACAGTTGTTTCTCAACAAAAGCGTATGAACGCTGATAGTTTTGCAGCGTCTCTTCGGCAATTTTCAGCTGCGCGTAAGCCAGTCGCTGGTTGAAATAACTTTGCGAGACGTTGGAAATTAACAAGATATGCACCGCCCGACGCGCTTCTTCACTGGCAAAGAAATTCTGTCGTTCGGCTTCACTCATATTTTTCAGGCGACCGAAGAAATCCAAATCGAAACTGAGATTCAGCCCGGCCTCAAATTCTTTCTGCGTGCTGGTTTCGCCTTTAAATTTGCCGCTATAGGTACCGCTGGAGCCAGCATTAAGCTGCGGATAGCGGTCTGCGTCCGTCACCCCATATTGTGCTCGTGCTTCCTGAACCTTGAGGGTGGCCATGCGCAGATCACGGTTATTCAGCAACGCCTCACCAATCAGCGCTTTCACCTGATCATCAACGAAAAAGGTGCGCCAGCCCGTATCCTGGTATCCCTGTGGTGCCGGTACCAGCGCATTCTGGCTCAACGAAAATTGCTGCGGTATCGGCATTGCCGGACGCTGATACTCCGGCGCCAGCGAACAACCGGCCAGAATAAAAACAACGCTGAGAGTAAGAAGCTTAAATTTGCACATAGTTCTTTTCGTCCAAACCGGACTGGAATGTGAATTTATTACCGTGCACCTTACCGAATCGACTCTGTTTAAGCGGTGACAGGAAAATGACAAAGCTGTCATTTTCCCAATAACTCATTGCTATCCGATCCCGCTTCTCTAGAATTGAAACCCGCACAGCCAGTGGGTGAAGGAGAATGTGATGAAGATTTTGGTCGTCGAAGATGAGAAAAAAACCGGCGAATACCTGACGAAGGGCCTGACGGAAGCCGGTTTTGTTGTCGATTTGGCGGATAACGGCCTGAACGGGTATCACCTGGCCATGACCGGCGATTATGACCTGATCATCCTCGACATCATGCTGCCTGACGTGAACGGTTGGGATATCGTGCGTATGTTGCGCAGCGCTAACAAAGGCATGCCGATTCTTCTCCTCACCGCGCTGGGCACGATTGAACACCGGGTCAAAGGCCTGGAACTGGGGGCGGATGATTATCTGGTGAAACCCTTCGCCTTTGCCGAACTGCTGGCTCGGGTCAGAACGCTGCTGCGCCGTGGCGCGGCAGTGATTGTCGAAAGTCAGTTTCAGGTTGCGGATTTAATGGTTGATCTGGTCAGCCGAAAAGTCACCCGCAGTGGCACCCGCATTACCCTTACCAGCAAAGAATTTACGCTGCTCGAGTTTTTCCTGCGCCATCAAGGGGAAGTATTACCCCGCTCGCTGATTGCCTCACAGGTCTGGGACATGAATTTTGACAGCGACACCAATGCGATTGACGTCGCCGTAAAGCGCCTGCGTGCCAAAATTGATAATGACTTTGAACCGAAGCTGATTCAGACCGTACGCGGTGTGGGATATATGCTTGAGGTACCGGATGGCTATTAAACGCCTGCAGCGCCCTTTTTCGCTGGCCACGCGACTGACCTTTTTTATCAGCCTGGCAACCATCGCTTCGTTTTTCGCCTTCGCCTGGATAATGATCCACTCGGTGAAAGTCCATTTTGCCGAGCAGGATATCAACGATTTAAGAGAGATCAGCACCACGCTGGAACGGATCCTTAATCAACCCAACGAACCGGAATCCCGGCGGCTGGAAATCTTAAAAAACGTGGTTTCCGGTTACTCTAACGTTATTATTTCACTGGAAGATGCTAACCAAAAAGCCATTTTCCATTCACCTGGTGCGCCGGATCTGCGTCAGTTTATTACCCATGCGAAACCGGATAAAAACGCCGGTAATAATAATGTCTTTTTAATCTCCGGCCCCATGCTACGCACGCAAAATCACGAGCACGGGGAAAACACGCCCTCCAACTGGCGCATGATTCGTTTGCCGGTAGGCCAGTTAGCGGACGGCAAACCGGCCTGGACGCTGTATATGGCGTTATCGATAGACTTTCATCTGCACTATATTAACGATCTGAAAAACAAGCTAATTATGACGGCATCGCTGATCAGCATGATGATTATTTTCATCGTATTGTTCGCCGTCTATAAAGGTCATGAACCGATCCGTAACGTCAGTCGCCGTATCCAGAACATTACCTCCAAGAATCTCGATGTCCGCCTCGATCCCCAGGCCGTACCGATAGAGCTGGAGCAGCTGGTCGGGTCGTTTAACCATATGATCGAACGCATCGAGGATGTGTTTAAACGCCAGTCTAATTTCTCAGCGGATATTGCCCATGAGATCCGCACCCCCATCACCAATCTGGTCACCCAAACGGAAATAGCACTTAGCCAGCCCCGTAGCCAGAAAGAGCTGGAAGATGTGCTCTATTCCAATCTCGAAGAGTTTGGCCGAATGTCGAAGATGGTGAGCGACATGCTGTTCCTGGCACAGGCGGACAATAATCAATTGATCCCGGAAAAGACGGTACTCAACCTGGCGGATGAGGTCGGTAAGGTGTTTGACTTCTTCGAGGCGTGGGCAGAAGAGCGCGAGGTAAGTTTACGCTTTGAGGGCCGCGCATGCTGGGTGTCTGGCGATCCGTTAATGCTGCGCAGAGCCCTGAGCAATTTGCTGTCGAACGCCATGCGTTACACTTCCAAGGGCCAGTCGGTGACCGTACGGGTAAAAGAGGCGGACGAACAGGTACACATTATTGTCGAGAATCCCGGCACGCCCATCGCCGCGGAGCATCTGCCGCGACTGTTCGACCGTTTCTATCGCGTAGACCCATCACGACAGCGTAAAGGTGAAGGGAGCGGCATTGGCCTGGCGATTGTGAAATCAATTGTCGCGGCCCATCAGGGAAAGGTGGCGGTCACCTCTGACACCCACGCTACCCGCTTTATTCTGACACTGCCAAAACACGCAAATTAGCCCTGCAGGGTGGCACGAATGTGCCATCCGCTGACCTGCTGGCATCTTTATTGATTCTCTGACGTAACCGTCATAATTCTGTCACCTCGCTGAGCGCGCCTGCTTATTATCATTTCTTCCGTAAACCCATACTGGAGAAATATGATGAACAAGATGTCTTCTTTTTTTGCTATTGCATTTTTTATCTCAGCTGGCGTGAATGCCGCAGAAAGTGTTGATCCCCATCAACAGGCGGCGATGGCCCATGACATGATGAATAATAGCGATGCCTCTGCCCATCAGAAAATGGTGCAGGCACATCAGATGCAAGTACGTAATAGTCAGTCCACTAAGGCCGTTGCGCCGTCATTTTCACAAATGGATGAGCATGAAAAAGCAATGGTTGTACATGAGTCAATGAATAACGGTCATGCGTTTTCACATCAGCAACAGGCAGAAAAACATCGCCAACAGATCCCCGCACAGGGATAACTCATGTACTATTCTGGATGAATAACACCACTATCCCATTACGGATGGAAATTCCATGAATAAGCTATTCAGCGCCTTTGATTTTCAGCAAACACGTCAGCGCCTGCTGGCCAACATAAAATCACATGGCCTTGTTTTATTTGGCGAGTTTGATCATGCCAAAGCTGCTGCCGAGGTGGAGTTAATACTTCCACCCACTACGGTACTTATTTTTGGTAACCCCAAAGGGGGTACTGCTCTAATGTTGCAGCATCCAGAATTAGCGCTCGACTTACCCTTCAGAGTATTAATTAGCCAGCAACCGGACGGGCTGGTTTGGGTCGGTTTTCATCCGGTCGAAACGCTGGAGAAATACGGGCTGGATACGCATGCTATTCAGGCACTAAAAAAACTGGAAAATCTTGTAGAACAAAGCATTGCCAGCATTGACTGAGTCACACACGCAGGCTTATTGTTCAATAAGTCTGCATTTCTCATTACCTCCTTCATTCTTTATCTCCTCGATTAATGTCAATATTAATATTCCATTAAATCGCACATCAAAAATTAAACAACCTCCAGAATAATAAATAAATTGTATACAATACGTAAAATACCTACGTATTATGTTGTATATCCCCATGATTTAACGCCATCAGAAAATATAAATTAGGAATCCCCCTAGTATTCACCGTTAATATTTAATGGGAAACTTTCTTCGTCATAAACATGACAGCAATAAAATCAATATTCCTATAAATAAATTTAATGATGATAGTGAGTAACAGAATGAATAAACGTCTGCTGGCCATCTTTGTTCTGGGTCTGACAACCGCGACAACTGCATGCGCCATTACCCCGGCGATGCAGAAAAAATATGAACGCTCAGGCTGTACACAAATGAGTGAACTCAACGGTTGCGATGTGAATAAATCCTATGAGTGGAACCGCGATCACGGGTTTATCGACAATGCGGAAAACCATCATCAGCGCCATCATCGTCATGATGAAGACCGCCAGAACAGCGGTAATCAGGATAATCATGACCAGGCCGGTATCGACGGTAAGTTCACCGGTAATTACGTGGCTAAATTTGAAAACGGTCAACGCAGCGTTGATATTCACGTAGAAGATTCCGGCGTTTACATCAACGGCAATGAAGTACGCGATGTGAATACCTATAAAGATACGATGACATTCCGCGTGGGGTATGCCACTTACACCCTGAAAGCGAACGGCCGCGGTAGCTGGAACGATAGCGACGCCGGTAACGCTGGCAAGATTGTGCGTGAATAACGGATGACACCACAATGAAAAAACTGATATCTGCACTGGTAATCATGGCCAGCCTGGCAGGCTGTGCTGAGCATCCGTACCTGTCTGCCGCAGCCGCAGGTGTAGGCGCTGCAGCGGTTGCCACGGCGATTGCTAACCACAAGAATCGTGAATCCAAACGCGATAAAGAGCATAAACGCCAGGAGCAGGAAGACAGAGAAAACCAGCACGCCTGGCGACATCACCACCGCCATGACGACGACAAAGACCAGTACTATCGCCGCTGAGTAGCCCCGAAGAGCGCTGAGATCACAGCGCTCTTACCTTCTGTGCGTTACAGTATGATGCTTTAACGCCGGAGTCTGGTATGGCTTTAACCCTTACGGTATTGCTTGAAAACACACGCGCTGCCGGTGCTGACAAATCATTGCAGGCAGCCCCTGGGTTAAGCCTGCTCGTCCAGGATGAAACAACCTCTGTTTTGTTTGATACCGGGCCGGATGACAGCTTTAAGCTGAATGCCGCGAGAATGGGCGTTGACCTGTCTCAACTTACCGCCGTGGTACTCTCGCACGGGCATTACGATCACTGTGGCGGCGTGCCGTGGCTGGCGGATAACACGCGCGTCATCTGCCATCCGCACATTGCCTGCGAGCGTTATTCTGCAATCACCGTTGCCGGATATAGCCAAAAAATCAAAAAATTATCACGCGAGAATGATTACTCTCGCCTGCATATGACCTATACCCGCGAGCCATTCCCGATTAGTGAGCGCTTTCTGTGGTCCGGAGAAATAAACGTGCCGACGCCACAGGCTTACGGCGTTATTCAGGAGCAAACACCCCAACCGGATTACATCACCGACGAAGGCGTATTGATTTATCAGTCTGAGCGTGGACTGATCATTATTACCGGCTGCGGGCATCGAGGAATAGAGAACATCGTCCGCCATTGTCAAAACATTACGGGTATCACCAGGATCTACGCCCTGATCGGCGGCTTTCATTTACGCGCGGCGTCGCCGCAAAAATTGTGGAAAACGCGTCGGTTTCTCCGTCAACAAAAGCCCGAAAAGTTGCTCGGCTGTCATTGCACCGGTTCGTGGGGACGTTTTTGGCTGCCCGGAACAGACGCGCCAGCAACGGGAGATGTGATTGTTCTGGCTGAGTAAAAACGGCATACCCAATAAGGAAAACGGAAGCCTCGCGGCTCCCGTTTTATCTTCGTAACAGGAGTGAGTTAACTATCACTACATCGTAACGATAGCGGGCTCATCAAATACGGTCAGTTTTGGCGCTTCGCCGGTGTATTTTTCTGCATACACCAGACTGGTATTGCCTGCGCAGCCATTCGCCAGCCTTGAGGTTGGAATATCTGCCGTCAATACGTTGGCGCCGCCGTTTTTACAGATACCGTTTTCAATATCTGGCCAAGCCCCTTCATGAATACAGATGATCCCTGGTTTGATTCCATCGCTGACGTGCGCCCCAACCAGCACCTGTCCACGACCATTCCAGACGCGTACCAAATCCCCTTCGACGATACCTCTGGCTTTTGCATCGTCCGGGTGAATAGTCACCGGTTCGCGATTAGCAATCGCGTACTCTTTACGCAGCGCAGCGTAGTTCAGCTGGCTATGCAGACGATGCGCCGGATGCGCCGTCAGTAACTGCAGCTGATCCTTATCCGCAGAACCTTTCCACTCATCCGGTTCAATCCATGACGCATGCGGCGGACAGTCTTTGTATTTATAGCCCTCAATCGTTTTCGAGTAGATTTCAATCTTACCGCTCGGCGTACCGAGCGCGTTCATCACCGGATCGCTGCGGAAATCGGCGTAGCGCACATATTTGTTGTTCTTCTCATTTTCCCGCATTTCTATCAGTTTATTCTGCTGCCAGAATGCGTTGAACTGCGGCATAGCCACACGCTGGGCGCGGGCGGCTTTTTGCGCAACGTCGTAGAATTGCTTCAGCCACGCCATTTCGTCTTTGCCTTCGCTATAGACTGCTTTTCCGCCAGGCTTGAGCATTTCGGCCAGATCAGCAAATACGTCAAAGTCATTCCGCGCTTCAAATTGCGGCTCAATGACCTGCTTCATCGGCACCAGGTGCTGATTACTGTAATCGCCGGTCATGGTCAGATCGTTACGCTCAAACGAGGTGGTGATCGGCAGGACAATATCGGCATGTTTGGCTGCGGCCGTCCAGTAGCACTCCGAGATAACAACCAGTTCGGGCTTCTGCCAGGCTTTAATTAAGCGGTTGGTATCCTGATGATGGGTAAAGTTAGCGCCACCCGCCCACCAAATCATTTTGATCTCCGGGAAGGTCTGCTCTTTACCATTATGCTGATATTTTCCGCCCGGATTCTCCAGCGCTTCGACGATGCGCGCTACAGGCAGGTTCGTCACGGCATCAGAAACCGCCCAGTCATTTCCTGCTGACGAGCCACCCTCAATTTTGGCCGAAATCGCCGGTAATACCCCGCCGGTACGCGTCGGGTTTCCACCGTTGGAGTAGTGATAAGAGAAACCAAAACCACCGCCTTCGGTACCAATTTGCCCGAGCATTGCCGCCAGCGTCACCAGCATCCAGTGTTTTTGCTCACCGTATTGCTGACGTTGGATCCCCCACCCAGCCATCAGCATGGTTTTGTTACTGGAGAAAATGTCTGCCAGTTTCTCCAGCTGTTCCGCAGGTACGCCACACACACCTGATGCCCATGCAGCGGTTTTCTCAATACTGTCGCTCTTGCCCAGCAGGTACTCTTCAAACTGCGGATATCCGGTGGTGTATTTTTCCAGGAACGCTTTGTCGTGGAGATTTTTCTTCACCAGCGTATGGGCAATGCCGAGCATCATCGCAACGTCAGTGCCCATGTTAGGCGCGATCCAGGTGGCATTATCCCCAAAGAATTCAATCGTTTCAGAACGCATCGGATCGATTGCGATGACGCTTTTCCCTGATTTCTTCAGCAGATTAAAATATTCGATACCTTGTTCGTCCGTACTGCTCCAGGCAATTTTTAATGTATTCAGCGGGTTCATACCCCACAGCACTACGACCTGGCTGTGTTCCAGCACCATAGGCCAGGTGGTTTGCTGTTCGTAGACTTCAACCGATCCTACAACGTAGGGCATGATGACCTGCGCGGCCCCGGTAGAATAATCCCCGGTATGCCCGGCATATCCACCCGCCATGCTCATATAACGTTGCAGCAACGTTTGTGCTTTATGCAAAACCCCGCTGGAGCGCCAACCGTAAGAGCCAGCAAACACCGAGGCTGGACCGTAACTGCTGCGGATCCGGTTATGCTGTTCATGAATCAGTTTTAGCGCCTGCTCCCAACTCACCCGCACAAAAGGATCGCTGCCGCGTTTGCCGTCCGCTTTACCCGGATTTTCCATATAGCTTTTGCGCACCATCGGATATTTTACGCGGATATTGGTGTGCACCTGGTCCGGCGCAGTTTGTTGTAATGAATTCGGTACTGTTTTCGGTAATGCACCTTTTGAAGAAACAACCTTGCCGTCTTTTACTTCCACATACACAGCTCCCCAACGTGCGGCCGTCAGGATTGCCCCGCCATTTTGGCCTTCCGCCCAGGCTGGCATCGGGATCACCGAAGAAATCGCCATAGTCCCGGTTGCCGCGCCAGCCGTCTTGATAAAGTCACGTCTTGTGAGTTTCATGATTTCTCCTGGTGTTATCGCTTATTTGTTCATGTCTTTCGCGTTGTACTGGAAGTAACGGCTCAGGATATCCAGTTCGTTTTCACTGATATTGGTGCGCGCGCCCATCCCTTTTGCCACTGAAGGCCAGGCGTTGAGCGTAAAGTGATTAGCAGGAATCGGTGCATGGCAACCTGCGCAATACACATTGTCGAGCTTGCGGGCGTAATCCCACATCGGTTCACGACTGGCGAGCGCGGAGCCACTCCATTCTCCTTGCAGAGCCACGTCCCGCCACGTATTGCCGTAGTCATCCTTTTTCCAGTCGGAGAGAACCTTGAGCGATTGCTGTCCTTTTTCACTGAGGCTTGCAAGGATCAAACGCTGCCCAGCCGCGTAGTAAATAACCTGTTCACTTCCCTGCATCTGGCTGCCGCGGATCTCCACCAGCCGTGAATTTTCCATTGATTTCAGTACCTGCATTTGGGTCGCCGGATAAACCGTTCCCAGATCACCGAGCGGGGTATTACTGACGGCATAAAGTTTTTCTGCCGTTGCAGGCGTGGAGGCAGACTGTGCCTCGAGCCCTTTTAGGGCACTGTCATCCATTTTTATTTCAGGAGGGAAATGAGCGACGCCTTTGTGGCAATCAATACAGGTTTGTTTTTCCGCAATCCCCATTTTGTGCATTTTCTGCGCATCGGCGCTTTGTGCAGCAAGATCCATCGCATCCATACTGTGGCAACTGCGACAAGTCGCCGAGTCGCTGGCTTTCAGTTGCGCCCACACGGTTTGCGCCATTTCCAGGCGATGTTCTTCAAACTTTTCTGGGGTATCAATTTTCTTAGTAACGAACTGATGATAAACATCTTTTGTTGCCCGGAGTTTGGCAACCAGGAAATCAAGTCCTCCTTGTGGAATATGACAATCCGCACATTCAGCGCGAATACCTTTCTTATTTTGAAAATGGACCGAACCGGTATATTCCTCATAAGGTGCTTGCATCGTATGGCATGACAGACAAAATTCAGTACTCGACGTTTTATGTAATGTCCATTGCCCAGCCAAAACGATCACAGCCCCCAGAACAATGCACAGCAGCATTGTCCATAGAATAGTTTTATTTATTTTTCTCATTTTTCATTCCCACAGGCAACCTACCCTTTAATAGGTAGACAGTAATTACACTGGCTGGGTTACTTATTGATATTCATCAAGGCCAGAAGGAAATGAGAATCAGCAGATAGGCAAGTTTGAAGGCGATCGCATATTTATTACAACAGAGGTTTTTCTTTAAAATTCAACATAAAAACAGAACAATAAACCTAGCGATAAGTTTAATAACCCATTATTAAATAAAATATCAGTGTAAAAAGTGGAAGACCCAGTCCAGGGGCATCTATCCCCCCCAAAAAATACCACGTTATATAAATAAATACATAATGGAAAGAAAAAAAATGAATCTCTTTCACCAGGTATGAGATAGGGAGATAAGCACCTATTCTTGATCTGGCTGCTTATTATACAGGTTATCAATTCGCTACACTCAGGATGGCGGTATAACAAACAAGAGGTGGTGAATATGTATCGTTCTATTCTGGTGCCGATTGATATCTCTGAAACCGATGTAACGCGTCAGGTGATCCCACAGGTCGAGGCGCACGCAAAAACCGCAAAGGTCCATTTTTTAGCCGTTATCCCTACTGTCCCATTCTACGCATCACTGGGACTGGCCTACTCCAATGAATTCCCGGACAGAAGTGGCATTCAAGCTAAGGCCACCGAAAAGCTGCAAGAAATTGTTAAACAATTCAACATTCCTGCCGGCAGGACGGAACTGCACGTCGTTTACGGCCCGCCTAAAGATCAGATCTTAAAGTTAGCGGAAGCGGTAGATGCAGAACTCGTCATCATCGGTTCGCATAAGCCGGGTTTTAGCACTTATCTGCTGGGTTCAACGGCCTCCGCCGTGGTGCGCCACGCCAAATGCCCGGTGCTTGTAGTGCGGTGACATGCCGACAAAAGACCATACATACGGGAGCGAATCAGCTCCCGTTCTTATTCGTTTCGGATTTCCTGAGTCTCGCAGAAAAAGTCAAATACGGAGCGAATGGTGGTTTGTTGCAATGGCGAATACGACAGGGATGATTAGAGAGGAATGCTGTAAAATGGTACGCCCTGTAGGATTCGAACCTACGACCTACGGCTTAGAAGGCCGTTGCTCTATCCAACTGAGCTAAGGGCGCATTGCGAAGTGAAAACTTCATGCGGATGAAACGCGTGAATTATACGGTCAGCGCCTGCTGAGTCAATGCCTTTTGTTCTGGTTGCTTGCGAAGTGTACGAATGGTGGTTTTTTCTGCTCGTCCACGGGTATCCAGGAAATCACCTGGTAACAACTGAGGCGCCGTAAAGCCCGGTTTAAGGTTAAATGTATTTAGAAAATTAATGATTTTGCTTAACATTCTCCTACACCCTTCCCTGCGGTTTAGGATCCCTTCAATGTTAAGTATCGCCATCAAAGACGAAAATAATCACTTCGAACATGGTCTGAAAATCATCATTACTCGTCTGACGAATCAGTGGCGTCAGGAGATTTGCTTCTTGCCTGTCGACGATATCGATCGTGCAGACATCGCCTTTTTATCGCTGGATGAAGAGTGGCTCAGCGCGGGTTGTTACGAAATCCCCCTCCACACCCGTCACCAGCATCGGGTCATTATTTGCAGAAAATGCGATAAAGATAAGCTGATGTTCAGACCCTGCCTGTACATGCTACCGCTGATTTATCGCGAAGATGATGTCGAAGAGATCGGCAAAAAAATGGTACTCATTTTGCAAAAACGCGCACTCCGTACCAGCGTCCCTGCCACCATCTGTCACTACTGCACCACCCGCAACTTTTCCATTGCAGAGCGTCAGTTTTTAATGTTCCTCGCCAGCGGATATACCTCCGCCGAAACCGCACAGCTTCTTGCACTCAGTGAGGTAGAAGCGAAGGTAACGCGTCGGAGTATTATGAGAAAACTGCAGGTGAAAAATGAACAACAATTCTTAAGATACATCAGGGTTAACCTGAGTTTTCTACAAAATTGAACCGTTTCTTATGCACTGGAAACTTTATGAGAAATGTCTCATGTGCAATTAAGTATATGCGCCTACTGCCCCCATTTCTATGCTGCCACAATAATGCCTATGTGTTATTTCCGGGGTAAAAATAAAACACTCTCGGTAATATTTGCTCCGCGTGGGAGAATATCATGATGCCGAGCCTGTTATTGTGCAACGATAAATATGAGTACGCACATCCTTCAATAAAAAATGATGCTAACGTTCTACTTTCAACACTGAAATTAGAACCCATTGTCGAGTTATCGACTTCGCACCGATACGGCTTTGAAGTCCTGACCCACCTCCCGCGAAAAATGAATAGCGAGAACTATTTTCGCCAGCTTTCTTTCGCACAACAACAAAGCCTGTTTTATCGCCAAATAGCCAACATCGTACATTATCAGCCCGGCTACGTTTATTCACTGAACCTGCCGATGAAGGCCTTTCTGAACTGGACGTCATTTCATTGGCGTGATGTTACGTATCCACCTAACCTTGTCATCGAAATACAGGACCCTGCTACATTCTTTTTGCTCAATGTTGCTCAACGCCATGTGGCGTATAACGCTATGCAGCATGTTGAAGCGTCAGGCACCCCTATCTGGATGGATGACGTCAATGAAGAATTACTCATCGCATTCATTGAGGCTAATTGGCACCTGTCAGGCATTAAACTGGATAAAAATACCTTTTGGACACTGAGTAAAAAACCCAGCAGGCTCCAGCAGATCATTAAGAAAGGACAAGCAATCGCAAATCAGGTGATTGTCGAAGGGATTGAAACCCAAACGCACAAGGAAATTGCCCAGCGAGCCGGCGCAAATTTGGGGCAGGGGTATTTATGGCCCGCCATTTATCCAGGGCAGGAGAAATAAAACGGAAAGGAAAACAGGAAGGATGCGCAGCGTACTACGTCGGGAACGACATCGCCGTTTACAAAACACTCACTGTACCCATCAATATCATCACTGTGCGCCGCAGGTATTTGACCGGCTTGAGTATCTGGCACAAAAAATCAATTATACATTACCGGGAGACACTGTATCTCAGGCAATTATCACCACTGATTACTATCTCGCATTTACACTGAACCGCTATTTATTTTCAGGTACCCGTACGGCTGTTTTCCAGAATTTTGAGTCGGCGCTCGACAGTCTGCAATCCCCTGAATCCAGTCAGTTAGTGATTGATATGGAAGGATTGCCATTCTCGTATTTCGAGACGATCCAACAGTTACGCCTGCTGGTTAAACAGCGTAATGACATACAGATTTTTTTATTACTCAACGATAATGACGAAAGTCTGGGTAAATTTATTGCCATGACCGGTCCTTTTTATGTTCTCCCCCGCCGTCAGCGCCTTGCAGACATACGTCACGCTTTATTATCGCCAAATCTAAATAATATTCATTCTTCGCGTTTAAACCTGGCTGACTGGGAGATGGTTTCATTACTATTGCAAGGTGAATCCTTAAAAAAGATTGCCTGCATACAAAACCGGCCTTACCACCGGGTTATCTATCGTCTGAATCAACTGATTACGTACCTCGGATTGCCACACCGCCAACGTTTTTTGCATCTGATACACCGTCTTAACGCTACCTCTCATCATTTAATTTAACACCATAAACCTTTGTGAAATAAGATTTTTTAGGAAATTACTTATTTATCACTGAGACGCCCCATGTAATTTTTACATAAATTTAATATTTACAACTAATCCTGGTATTATGCCTGCGGCGTGCAACGCACTTAACCCTACGAACTCTGTGCATTACGTCGTAATGGCCATCTAAGACCTCCTTAACAAAACCTAAACAATCAGCCTGTTGTGTTGTTTTTAGTATTTTAAAAAAACTTTCAATCTGCCATAATTAAAACAGAAGGAAAATAATACTAACAATCGTAAGCATATTGGGTTCTTTCAGTATATCGTAACAACCATTAAGAAGTTACTTACCGCAAGACTTTTCCGAATGAGTAGAGTAGGTATAATCCCTACTGTTTAATGATTAATTGTAAATTTTTCCTGGTGTGAAATGGATATTCCACACACTCATTGTTCTTACCAAGAACGGCTGAATAAACAAGGATGAAGTCTTATTTATTCGGTTCTTCTCGCAGAACAACCCTTGGCTATTTGACAATATTAATAACGCCTGATGTTTTATCAAAATCGCAAGATACACGAACAGTTTGAGGCATACAACAATGAAACCAGCATCCGTTATCATTATGGACGAACACCCTATTGTCAGAATGTCGATAGAAGTGCTGCTCGAAAAAAATAGTAATATCGAAGTGGTACTGAAAACTGACGACAGTCGTACAGCAATTGATCACCTACGCACCTATCCTGTCGATCTCGTCATTCTGGACATTGAACTGCCTGGTGCCGATGGATTTACCCTACTCAAGAGAATTAAATCACTGCAGGAAAAGACGCGGGTTCTGTTTCTGTCCTCAAAATCTGAATCTTTTTACGCCGGACGCGCTATCCGGGCAGGTGCAAATGGTTTTGTCAGTAAACGCAAGGACCTGAATGATATCTACAATGCGGTGAAAATGATCTTATCCGGTTATTCTTTTTTCCCGTCAGATACGCTTAACTTTATTAATAACATTAATATACGTAAAGGAGAGCTGAATGACATGCCGCTTTCCAATCGCGAGGTCACGGTGCTACGTTATCTGGCAAATGGGTTATCCAATAAAGAAATTGCAGAGCAGCTATTACTCAGCAATAAAACGATCAGTGCGCACAAAGCCAATATCTACTCTAAACTTGGTTTGCATACCATTGTCGAGCTGATCGATTACGCGAAAATGCATGAATTAATGTAACCCCACTCCCGACGAGATGACATTCGGGAGTGAGTGGTCAGTTATAGTTGATCATAAACGTCGCATCAGCCCTGGCAAGTCCGGGCTGGACCCCATCCGCTAAGGCAATATAGTTGGCGAAAAAGGTCAGTGTGGCATTGCCATTTTCGTCAATACTCACCGTCTGGCTCGCCTGTTCGAGCGGCAACCGTGTACGATCGCTGTCATGCAGTTCAATCGCCACCTTTTGCGCCATCGCCGTATTATCCAGCGCCAGTAGCGTGGTACCCGCTGCCGGCGTACCGGAAAAGGTGATTGACGCCGACCCAGGCGGGCAGCCTTCCAGCTTTAGCGAAAAAGGAACCGGTTGGGTGGTATCACCACTGGTTTTTAACTGCTTTGTCGGCCAGGTACCGAGGTCCACGTATTTATTGCTGTCGCTGGCAATCACGGCACAGGTAAAGTCCACTACATTACCGCGCAACTCAATATTGATCTCGCCCAACGACGTATCCGCCCGACTTAGCGAGGTAAACGACAGCAAGGCAGCAACCACCAACAGTATGCGAATGACCATTGCGCGCCTCTTAGTCATAATCTACTCGCAGATATCCACGGGCAGTAAATGGCCCTTCCGCCGGTTTATTGCCCGTCACGCTAACCGGCCACGCCCGGATACTGACGCTCGCCGCGGCGTTATCATCCAGGCGAAACGGAATGGTGCTGGACAGGTTGTTAGGTGTTAGCGGTACGCCGCTGCTGTCGGCAACAATAAAGCCTAAATCGGCGTTGTCCGACACCATCATTTGCCCCGAAGATCTTTCAGCCTCCACGCGCATGGTCAGGTAGGCCTGCGCGGCAACATTGGTACATTTTATGGCCATCGTTTTAGTCTGCGGGTTAACGCCTTCTGGCCGATTTCCAGCCCCAGCTTTGCTAAACAACGACGCGCCGATATCACCAAAATCAAACTCGACAACCTGTCCGGCATTCACTTCGCAGTTTTGCGGCACCTCGACCTTGCCGCTGTAGCTGATGGTGTATACCGGCACACTCAGGGCATCGCCGATGCTGGTCGTGACATAGACCCTGAACATCGTTTGGCGGGGGATTGGTACCATGTTAATAAATGAGCGGATCACTTTTAATTTGAATACCAGCTTTGAATCCATGACGCCAAAGGGTTTCTGCTTGGGTACATTTGGGTGAGTCCCCATACGAATATCGTTACGTGGAGGATAAAACAGTCCGGCATAGCTGTCGGTGATACTCATAGCCCCCAACAGGTAATCATTCAGCTTTAAATACTGAAAGCCCCCTTCCGTACTTTGCACCGGGAGTTCCGTCACGTAGCTGCGGTAGGTGTAATTTACCGTCGTCCCCGCAGGACAGGTCGCATTAACCCCAACCCAACCGGACTTTTCCGGCAACGTCACGACCTGACCGGGGCGGTTATTACTGCTGTTAAAGACGTTCGACAGATCGTAAAACACATCCGTCGGCGTGCCGTTCGAATTCTGGCAGACCGTGGCCCATGACGAATTTGCCAGCAGCAGTAAAGCGCTCCCGAGTAACCAACCAGTTTGTCGTTTCATCGTATTATTCCTTTCATGCCGACGGGCGTTCGCAGGTCACATTGGTGAGCGTTACCGCCTGTTTCAGGCTCTCCTCAGGCAAGGCATAGTGCGCCGTACAGCGCGCGTTCGCGCCTTCGCCCCACTGGATCAGCAACTCGCCTTTTAGCGGCAAACCGCTCAGGTAGATTTGTCCATCGTCTCCCACCATGCTGGTTACGCCGCTGGCGGTTTCACGCACAATGGAGCCAAACGGTACCGGTTTTCCCGCCTGTTGCGCCGTAATTAACGCGCGCACGCCGATACGTGTATCAAACGCCGCTCTTACCAGCGCCCCCTGTGTCGGTACTACGCTGCTGACGTTATTTTCCACATCGGTATGGTTGTTCATTGAATTGGTATCCAGCGCCACACGGTTATAGCGATAGACGGTGGCGTACGGCATGACCGCGTAGCCACGCCAGTCGGTCTGCACCCCGGTCTGGTTCTCTATCCTTACGCCCTGGGCGCCTGGTGCTTTGATCAGCACATTGGTATCGCCCAGCGGCTGGCTCAGGGTGATTCCGTCCGCATGCCCAATCACGCCGCCGGAGAGCTGCCAGTTATAGTCATGCTGGTCGCGGTCGTAGTTGTATCCCATACCCAGCGTGCCATAGGTCGCCTGCCAGTTTGCGCTGGCGCTACCGCTGTAACCGTTGGTGCTGCTGTGCCCCTGGTTTACGCTGTAGCTCAGGTTGCGCCCGTCAAGCAACGTCCCGCCAATCCCGCTCTGCCAGCTGTTTTGTCCGTTGCTATTGCGGTTAGCGTTGAAGGTGGCATAGGTGCGATCGAGCGCGTTATCGCGCGTGTAGCGTCGCCCGGTCAACAGGCTAAACGGCACCGACATATTGAAGGCCAGAATCCTGTCGGTGTCGGCAATCCCTACCGATTCGTTCCACGACCAGGAGAGCGAATAGCTAATCCCCTGCCAGCCGCTGGCATAGCCGAGCTGATACCAGGTGTTGGTATCGGACGTATTCCAGTAAGTTTGCTGACTGCCTGAGACATACAGCGATCCGTAATCTCCTAGATTCTGCGAGATGTTGATCTGAAAACGGCCTTTTTTGCTGTAGCTCAGATTGTGATAGCTCTGGACCACCGGCACTTTATGGCGATTGCCGTCGCTGTCGTATTCGTACTCGTAACCTTCCATATTGCGATACGCCACGTCGTCAAGGGTATAAAACCCCCGGGTCGAATAGCGATATCCCAGTAACTGGAAGTTGGTGCCGACATTATTCAGTGATTTTGCGTACAGAAAACGCAGCGATTGCCCCTGGTGGGTGCTGTCATCCGCCAGTTGGCTGCGCGCATGGGTTAAATCGACGGAGACCGCACCCCAGTCGCCGAGGTTGCGCCCGGTACCGAACACCAGCGCGCGGTAACGAGAGGCCAACTGCGTGCCGCCATAGGCCGTATAACCTTCAGGTAGCCCGGCGATTAACGTGCCCTGGACGAAAAACGGTGATGACTGTTGGCTGTTACCGCTGCGGAAATCCCCGGCCACCAGGTCGTATTTCAGTCGCCCTTCGCGCTGTAACAGTGGAACCGTGGAGTACGGGACGGTATAGCGCTGCTGGCTGCCATCTTTTTCATCTACCGTCACCTCCAGGTCACCGCTGGACGACGTCGGGTTGAGATCGGTAATCGAGAACGCCCCAGGCGACACATAGCTTTGGTATATAACATAACCGTTCTGGCGAATGGTCAGTTTCGCCGCCGTACGGGCAATGCCGCGAACCGTTGGTGCGTACCCCTGCAAGCTATCCGGATACATGCTGTCTGACGAGTAGAGCCGCGCCCCGCGAAACCCGACGCTGTCAAAGACGTCGTTACCGGTGTTGCTGTCGCCCATCACCAGCTCACCTTTCAGCGGGATAATGGCGCGCTGAAGCCAGGTACCGATGTTTTTCCAGCTCTGCGAGTGATATCCGTCGCCTTTGGAATAGCTCCAGGCGCCGTTGTTTCTCAGCCGCCAGGGGCCATAGTTCAGGCCGCTCAACATGCTTAAGAAATAGCTGTCAGAATCGCTGCCACGACTGCCGGTAAAGCTGTAGTTCACCAGCGCAGCCGGGATCCCTTCATCCCATTCCTCAGGCGGAATATATCCCCGCGCGCTATTCAGCATACTGGCCTGCGGCAAGCTGATGTTCAGGCGCAGCGTAGAGAAATCGAAGGCGATTTCGCTGCCGGGGATAGCCTCGGGCAAATTAATACAGGTACTGTTCGGGTCCTGACTGAGCGCCGGAAACGCCGCCGTGTTGACCCCTAGGCGCTTAACCCAATCGAGACCAAAACATGGCGTCAGCCCACCAGATTTCTCGCCGGTACTCGCCTTACTGGTGGCAAAATGAACATCCTGGGTGGCAATAAATTCATCATTACGCCAGATATCCACGCGGTAGACGCCCTCAGGCTGGTGATTCCCTTTTTCAAAACGCGACAAATCCGCCACGGACGCCGTATCCGCAGATAAAAATGCCGGGTTAAAATAGCTTTCCCCGTGGCCTGACAGCGGAAATAAGGCAGCCAGCGTGGACAACGCCACGCCCGCCAGCGGTGGCGTAATCCCCGGTAACCGGCCAGGTAAGTACGTTGTCTTATTCATCGTTTATCAACGCACGCTAACCGTTTTGGCAGGTGTCACTGCGCCGTAGTCATTAACCGTCTGGAACGTCACGCTGCCCTGAACGCCCGCAGGCAGCGGGATCTGCGCCGCGTTCTTCGGTGCCACCATGACGTTATCAACCTTCGTTTTTCCCACATTGAGGTTAACCAGCGTGACGTAATACGCTGACGGATTCGTAATTTTCAGCTGTGTGCCGGAACGGGAAAATTGCAACATGCCGGGCGCGTCTTCCGGTACCTGTGGCAGGTTATTTGGGCGGACAAAGAGTTTAATACGCGACAAAATCGCCAGTTGCAGAACGTTTTTACCCTCAAGGCTGTCTTTATTGACTGACGGGATCGCCTTCACGTTCATCCAGAACAGCGATTCGCGGTCTGTAGGCAGTGGCTGACCGGCATAGATAATGCGCAGCGTATTTTCACTTTTGGGCTCGCTGACAAACAGTGGAGGCGTCACCACAAAGGCTTTTTCTTTAACGCCTGCGCTATTCTCAATCCATGAATTAACCAGGAAACGTTCTTTAGTATCGCTATTGCTAATAGCCAGCGATGTTTGTTTAGCCTCGGCGGGATAAATAACGCGGGTAGCACCTAATGCAATTCCCCCAGCAGCCTGAGCACTGCAGGAAACAAATAAGGTGAGGAAAATAATAAAACCTGATTTAAGATAATTAAACATGGCTACAAATACCTTTGGTGTGATTATCGTTGGTAAATAAATCAGGGATAGACCAACGTAAACCACACGTCTGAACGAAGCGTTCCCGGCGTTATCTTTTCCGAGACAGCCCGATAGCGCGCGGTGAAGTGAAACGTCATTTCCTGCGTTAAAATTGGGGCGTAATGACGCGGCAGCGCATTCGGAATAATTTGTCGTTGCCCCTCATCAAATAATGCCAGGCCAATACCCGAGGCCGCAGACGCCTCACCGCTGGCCAGAAAGACCTGCGGATCTTCTGCAGGCGTGACGCCGGCAAACGCAATCCCAACATGGTCATAAACGTCGGCGCTGCAGGATGTTAAGCGCAGTGAAAACGGTACGCTGGTCGAGGCAAAGCTTCCCGGTTCGCCAAATGCGTTGGTGCGATACTGCCCCATCTGTACCCGCAAGTTCTGGCTATCGGTGGCCACCGTACAGGCCCCATTGACCAGTTGCCCACGCAGGTGAAGGCGACCGCTTTCCAGTATTACCGTGTGTGCAAGCGCAGGCATTACGCACAGCATTCCCGCCAGCGTCATGCCTTTGAAAATCAGTTGCCACATCCTTCGTCATCCCCGGATATTGCCTCATCCATTGAGGCTGTCGTCTTCCTTGCGCCAATCAGAACGGCTTATTCGTACTTCATGATGAAGGTGGCGTCGGCGTTTGCCTGGCCTGGCGTGGCACTTGCAGCGGTCGCTTTATAACGTGCGGAGAAACGCAGGGTGTTGGTGCCTTCTACCAGCGCCTGGGCAGTAGAGAAGGTGGCACCATCTGGCTTCAGCGCGGTAGACGCGTTGTCCAGAATTTCGATACCTACACCGCCAGCCGTGGTGGTGTTATTCCCTGAAGATACCGCCAGCAGAGCTGAGTTGGAGGCATCCGCCTGACCCGAAAACGCCACAGCTGCCGTCGCGGCAACCGCAGGATCGCAGTCGTTCAGCACGATGGAGAACGGAATCTGTGCCGTGGTATCGCCGATGGCTGCAAAGCTGGCGGTACGATATTGCCCTAATGTCACCACCTGATCGGCTGACTGTGTGCTTACCGCACAAGCTGCATTGACCAGTTCACCTTCAAAATGAACAGTACCGCCGCTCACGCTGACCGGATCGGCTGCGACGGCGGCCCCTGCAACTAACATCAGGCTGGCAATAACAGAAGTATTTATTAATTTACGTTTCATGGATTTCCCTTGAATTACACACATCCGGTTCCGGTATCCTGCCGGCTCCGTTTGAATCATTATCGACATAAAATGTCAGGCAAATTATCTCTGCATCCTGTAAAGATATATATCGAAAGAGAATTAATGATGCTTGACCCCAACTCTCCTGAGCGCGAGATTCACTAATTAATCTTTACGAATATGACAATTCGTCACAGGGATAAATTAAACATTTCAATTAATGAAAAATACCTGCAAATCCTTGTAATGGCCCTGGCTAATTCTTATTGGGATCTAAGAAATGTCTGGGTAAATATTACTTAAACACCACCACAATGGTACGTAACAGACTGGTTTATGACGTATTACCCATGAAAACAGAAGGGTGATGAGTTGTTTCACTAACGTTAAAATTAATTAGCGTACTCAGTAATTATTCCTGTCTTTACGATATTGACACCTCACCCGTTCGCACAGCGAGACGTTCCTAATCTCACCTAAAAATGCAAACGAAAACTGACAGCACGCCGCGCTTCTGACAAAATAGTGACATCCCCTTCGATTTAACGTAACAGACGGAATCCTCTCTCTGATGGCAGCAAAGATTATTGACGGTAAAACGATTGCGCAGCAGGTACGCTCTGAGGTGGCTCAAAAAGTTCAGGCGCGTTTAGCGGCTGGATTACGCGCCCCAGGCCTGGCTGTTGTGCTGGTAGGTAGCAACCCGGCTTCGCAAATTTACGTAGCAAGTAAACGCAAAGCCTGCGACGAAGTGGGGTTCGTCTCCCGCTCCTATGACCTGCCTGAAACCACCAGCGAGGCGGAACTTCTTGAGCTCATTGATACGCTCAATGCGGATGCCGCCATCGACGGTATTCTGGTCCAGCTGCCGTTACCGGCGGGGATCGACAACGTTAAGGTGCTGGAACGCATTGCACCGGATAAAGACGTCGACGGCTTCCACCCGTATAACGTCGGTCGCCTGTGCCAGCGTGCACCGCGCCTGCGTCCGTGTACGCCTCGCGGCATCGTGACACTGCTTGAGCGTTACAACATCGATACCTACGGCCTGAATGCCGTGGTGATTGGCGCCTCAAACATTGTCGGTCGTCCGATGAGCATGGAGTTGCTGCTGGCGGGCTGTACCACCACGGTAACCCACCGCTTTACCAAAGATCTGCGTCGCCACGTAGAGCATGCTGACCTGCTGATTGTCGCCGTCGGCAAACCGGGTTTTATTCCCGGTGAATGGATCAAAGAAGGTGCGATTGTGATTGATGTCGGCATCAACCGTCTGGAGAATGGCAAGGTTGTTGGCGATGTGGTCTTTGAAGATGCCGCTGCGCGCGCCGGGTATATTACACCGGTGCCGGGTGGCGTTGGCCCGATGACGGTCGCCACACTTATCGAAAACACGCTTCAGGCGTGCGTTGAATACCATGATGTAAAGGACGTTTAAGATGGCCACATTTTCACTGGGTAAACACCCACACGTTGAACTCTGCGATCTGCTAAAGCTGGAAGGCTGGAGCGAAAGCGGCGCCCAGGCAAAAATTGCCATTGGCGAAGGGTTAGTGAAGGTCGATGGAGTAGTAGAAACACGTAAACGCTGCAAAATCGTTGCCGGACAGACCGTGAGCTTTGAAGGTCAAAGCATTAACGTCGTGGCATGATCCCAGGGCCGGATGGCGGTTCACACCACATCCGGTCCGTTCCCCCTGATTTTCAGATAATTAACTTCACCTTCACTTCACACCAGACTGTTAGCCTATCGTTTTCTTATACGAAGCGACTATCATGCCAACCATCGTTACCCACGCAGCTGTACCTCTTTGTTTAGGATTGGGTCTGGGGCTCAAAGTCATTCCCCCACGCTTGTTGTTTGCCGGGGTTGTACTGGCAATGCTGCCTGACGCCGACGTCCTGTCGTTTAAGTTCGGTATTGCCTACGGCAACGTGTTCGGTCACCGCGGATTTACCCACTCGCTACTGTTCGCCTTCGCGGTGCCGTTACTGTGCATCATGATAGGTCGACGATGGTTTAAAGCCGGGCTGGTTCGCTGCTGGTTATTTTTGACGGTGTCGTTGCTGTCACACAGCCTGCTGGATTCGGTGACCACCGGAGGAAAAGGCGTTGGCTGGCTGTGGCCATGGTCAGATGAGCGCTTCTTTGCGCCGTGGCAGGTGATTAAGGTTGCGCCGTTCGCGCTGTCACGCTACGCCACGCCGTATGGGCATCAGGTGATTATCTCGGAATTAATGTGGGTGTGGCTGCCGGGAGCCGTCATGATGGGTGTGCTGTGGTGGTACAGACGTCACTAATAGTGCCTGATGGCGCTACGCTTATCAGGCCTACCGATCATTCCATCGTAGGCCGGATAAGGCGTTAGCCGCCATCCGGCAATTGAGAGAATTACTTACGACGCCAGGTGGTGCCTTGTGGGCCATCTTCCAGCACAATACCCATCTCGTTCAGACGGTCACGTGCCGCGTCGGCCGCCGCCCAGTCTTTCGCTTTACGGGCATCTAAACGCTGTTGGATAAGCGCTTCAATCTCAGCGACCTCACCGTCATCCGCCTGCGCACCGCTTTGCAGGAACGCTTCCGGATCCTGCTCCAGCAGGCCCAGCACGCCGGACAGCTTGCGCAGATGCGCGGCCATGGCGTTAGCCGCCGCCATATCTTCACCCTTCAGACGGTTGACCTCACGCGCCATATCAAACAGCACCGAGTAGGCTTCCGGCGTATTGAAATCATCGTTCATTGCTTCAATGAAACGCGCTTCAAAGGCATCACCACCGGCTGGCGCCACGGATTTGTCAGTACCGCGCAGCGCGGTGTACAGACGCTCCAGTGCAGAACGTGCCTGCTTCAGGTTCTCTTCGCTGTAGTTCAGCTGGCTACGATAGTGGCCGGACATCAGGAAGTAGCGAATGGTTTCGGCGTCGTAGTATTTCAGCACGTCGCGCACGGTAAAGAAGTTGCCCAGTGATTTGGACATTTTCTCACGATCAACCATCACCATCCCGGAGTGCATCCAGTAGTTGACGTATTCGCCGTCGTGCGCACAGGTGGACTGGGCAATTTCGTTTTCATGATGCGGGAACATCAGGTCAGAGCCGCCGCCGTGAATATCGAAATGGTTGCCCAGCTGTTTGCAGTTCATCGCAGAACATTCGATGTGCCAGCCCGGACGGCCTGCTCCCCACGGGGACGGCCAGCTCGGCTCGCCCTCTTTGGACATCTTCCACAGCACGAAGTCCATCGGGTTACGTTTCACATCCACCACATCCACGCGGGCACCCGCCTGCAGCTGATCCAGATCCTGGCGCGCCAGCTGGCCGTAGTGCGGATCGGTCGGCACGTCGAACATCACGTCGCCGTTATCAGCCACGTAAGCGTGACCTTTGGCGATCAGCTGTTCGGTGATTTCAATAATTTCCGCAATATGATGCGTCGCACGTGGTTCGAGATCCGGGCGCAGGATATTCAGCGCGTCGAAGTCGTTGTGCATTTCCGCGATCATCCTGTCGACCAACGCCACAAAGCTTTCACCATTTTCATTAGCGCGCTTAATGATTTTGTCGTCGATATCGGTAATGTTACGCACGTACTTCAGCTTATAGCCGAGGAAGCGCAGATAGCGCGCAACCACGTCAAAAGAGACGAAGGTACGTCCGTGACCAATATGACAGAGATCGTAAACGGTGATACCACACACGTACATGCCGACTTCCCCGGCATGAATAGGTTTGAATTCCTCTTTTTGGCGCGTCAGTGTATTAAAGATTTTTAACATCGAAGATTCCGTGTAGACGTGTGTGGATAACAAAGCCCTATAATACCTATAAATTGGCCCCGAAGCAGCACACTTTGCAAGGTGATCGAATCTTGCGGTTATGCTATAACACACCCCTAACTCTGACCCTGACCAGGGTCGAAGCACCACTCTATCGGAACAGGATGCAAAAATGGTTACTTTCCACACTAATCACGGCGATATCGTAATCAAAACATTTGATGATAAAGCGCCTGAAACAGTTAAAAACTTCCTGGACTACTGCCGCGAAGGTTTCTATAACAACACCATTTTCCACCGTGTGATTAATGGTTTCATGATTCAGGGCGGCGGTTTTGAGCCTGGCATGAAGCAAAAAGAAACCAAAGAGGCTATCAAAAACGAAGCCAACAACGGTCTGAAAAACACCCGTGGTACGCTGGCGATGGCCCGTACTCAGGCTCCGCACTCCGCAACGGCGCAGTTCTTCATTAACGTTGCCGACAACGACTTCCTGAACTTCTCCGGCGAAAGCATGCAGGGCTGGGGTTACTGTGTATTTGCTGAAGTGGTTGAAGGTATGGACGTGGTTGATAAAATCAAAAACGTTTCTACCGGTCGCAGCGGCATGCACCAGGACGTACCGAAAGAAGACGTTATTATCGAAAACGTGACCGTCAGCGAGTAATCGTGGCGACACTGTTTATTGCAGATCTTCACCTCTGCACGGAAGAACCGGCGATTACCGCCGGTTTTCTGCGTTTTTTAGCCGGTGAAGCACGAAAAGCCGATGCGCTGTATATTCTTGGCGATCTGTTCGAAGCTTGGATAGGCGACGATGACCCCACTCCGCTGCACCATGAAATCGCCGTCGCAATAAAATCGCTAGCTGATTCCGGCGTCCCCTGCTTCTTCATTCACGGCAACCGTGATTTTCTGCTCGGCAAGCGTTTTGCCCGCGAGAGCGGCATGACCTTGTTACCCGAGGAAAAAGTGCTCGACCTGTATGGCCGCAAGGTGCTGATCATGCATGGCGACACGCTGTGTACCGATGATGCCGGTTATCAGGCATTTCGCGCTAAAGTGCATCAGCCCTGGCTACAAACACTGTTTCTTGCTCTGCCGTTGTTTGTTCGCCAACGCATTGCCGCAAAGATGCGCGCCAACAGCAAAGCCGCCAACAGCAGCAAATCGCTGGAAATTATGGATGTGAATCCGCAGGCCGTGGTTACCGAGATGGAAAAACACCAGGTCCAGTGGTTAATTCACGGGCATACCCATCGCCCGGCGGTGCATGAACTGACAGCCAATAGACAACCTGCGTTCCGCGTAGTATTAGGTGCGTGGCACAGCGAGGGTTCAATGGTTAAGGTCACGCCCGACGACGTTGAGCTGATCGCGTTTGCATTTTAATTCCCTTTTTATCTATATTCTCATGATTTAGATCATCACTTCTACTATCTACAAAGTTATGCTGATTAAAATAAGTTAATAAGGGATTATTATGAAAATAGACCGTGATTTTATTCATGAGATAGTTAATAATTTTCATGGCAGCATTATGCTTGATGGAGATTTATGTGATTACTCTCATTTTTCACCTGACAATGAAAACTATGATGATAAAATATATCAGAAAATTTATGCTCTGAAATATATCCCTGCATATTATTTTGAATATTGCGTACTCGCATGGGAATTATCTGAGAGATTAATGAAAAATGACATCAAAAATATAAATATTTCTTCCTTTGGCTGTGGATTACATCCTGACTACTTCGCTCTTTTACATAATTTAAAGAATGTTAAATTTGATTACCATGGATATGATACCTGTCAGTGGACAACAAGAGAATTACTCCCCCCCTCCAATGACAACCTATATTTACATACAGTCTCGGCTTCAGCAATAACCCAAGACTCGATTAATAAAACAGATGTTTTCATTTTCCCTAAATCCCTCGGTGATATTGCCGAGAATATAGATATAAAAGATTTTTCTGCTAGAATTTCAAATTCAAAAAAAAACAGAGTTTTCTTTTTGAATTCTTTTATTACTGTAGACCATAAACTAAACAATCATCACACAGAAATATTCTCTCTTTTCCATAAAGAAATGTTAAAAAAAGGATTTATAACTTCAGACTCTAATGAAAGAACATATTACCGTGGTGACCATATATATCAAGGATTAAAAGGAATTGATTACTCGTTTGACTACCCGCAAAACATACAGCTTTGTGAAGATGTAGAAAAATACGATTGTAAATGTCGAGTTGTACACAACCCTGTACTAACAAATAGTTATATGAACTATCAAATCCTGGAATATTCGCGATGATCATCAGCGCCAGTCGCCGTACTGATATACCTGCATTCTATAGCGAATGGTTGATGAACCGTATTCGTACCGGTTTTTTACTCACCCGAAACCCATTCAATTATCATCAAGTATCTCGGGTATCCCTACGACCAGAAGACGTGGATGCTATTATATTCTGGACACGGAACCCAACGAAACTACTTCCCTACATTGACGAAATTATTGATATTGGGCATCGTTTCTACTTCCAGTTCACTATAACTGGCTATCCGCGCTTGCTTGAGACAAAAATGCTCAATCCACATAAAGCGATCGGTGTGTTCAAACAGCTTTCGGAAAAAATTGGGGCAGAGAAAATCATCTGGCGTTATGACCCTATCCTGCTTTCAAATATACTTCCTTTTGACGAACACCTTCGCCTGTTCAGCAAACTTGCGGATGAATTAGAAGGATATACTCGCCGCGTAGTAATTAGTTTCGCAGATATTTATCAAAAAACAGAAAGGAACCTTAAAACTATCGACTCGCTAATTTATAGCGATATTACACAAAACCATGAACTCTGCTTATCTCTTGCGCAACATTTTTCCGAAATTGCCCAGCAACATAGTCTATCTATTTATTCCTGCGCTGAAGAAATAGACCTTGTTAATCAAGGCATTCTACATGGAAAGTGTATTGATGAAGCGCTTATTAACGATTTATTTGGATTGTTATTACCCAATAACAAAGATCCCGGTCAGCGCGAAGCATGTGGTTGTATTAAAAGTATTGATATAGGGGATTATAATACCTGTATGCATGGCTGCAAATACTGCTATGCAACCTACAATCACAATCAAGCCAACAATAATTTCAAAAAACACAACCCCCAGAGCCCGTTTTTGCTGGGTAATGCTGACGATGTGGATCCCCATCTGTTAGAACCAGTGGCTTTTCAACAAAAATTGTTCTGACCTCTTTAAAATGCAGCTGCTCAGCACGCGCAATCGTTTTCCTTGACGTTAAAACATGCTATTCTCTGTGGCCTCAAAAGTCGAGTGTTGTGCACCACAGGAGTTTTCAGACGCATGTCTTCCCGCAATAATCCGGCGCGTGTCGCCATCGTGATGGGGTCCAAAAGCGACTGGGCTACCATGCAGTTCGCCGCCGAAATCTTCGAAATCCTGAATGTCCCGCACCACGTTGAAGTGGTCTCTGCCCACCGCACCCCCGACAGACTGTTTAGCTTCGCCGAAAGTGCTGAAGAGAACGGCTATCAGGTGATTATTGCAGGCGCAGGCGGTGCAGCACATCTGCCCGGTATGATTGCCGCCAAAACGCTGGTACCGGTATTAGGTGTTCCGGTGCAAAGCGCAGCGCTGAGCGGCGTAGACAGCCTGTACTCCATCGTGCAGATGCCGCGCGGTATTCCGGTGGGCACGCTGGCGATTGGTAAAGCGGGCGCGGCGAATGCGGCCCTGCTGGCGGCACAAATTCTGGCGACACACGATAAAGAACTGCATCAGCGTCTGCACGACTGGCGTAAAGCACAGACCGACGAAGTACTGGAGAACCCGGACCCGCGAGGTGCGGCATGAAGCAGGTTTGCGTACTCGGCAACGGTCAGCTAGGACGCATGTTGCGCCAGGCCGGTGAGCCGCTGGGGATTGCGGTCTGGCCCGTCGGGCTGGATGCCGAACCCGCTGCAGTTCCCTTTCAGCAAAGCGTGATTACCGCCGAGATTGAACGCTGGCCGGAAACCGCACTAACCCGCGAACTGGCGCGCCATCCGGCGTTCGTCAACCGTGATATTTTCCCTATTATTGCCGACCGTCTGACGCAAAAGCAGCTGTTTGACAAACTGAAGCTGGCTACCGCGCCGTGGCAGCTGTTGGCAGACAAAAGCGAATGGTCTGCGGTATTTGAAACGCTGGGAGAGCTGGCGATCGTCAAACGCCGCGTCGGCGGCTACGACGGTCGCGGGCAGTGGCGTTTACGCGCCCACGAAACAGAACAACTGCCGGATGACTGCTACGGCGAGTGTATCGTCGAGCAGGGTATTAACTTCTCCGGCGAAGTATCGCTGGTTGGCGCCCGCGCCCACGACGGCAGCACCGTCTTCTATCCGCTGACTCATAACCTGCATCAGGACGGCATTCTGCGCACCAGCGTCGCGTTCCCGCAGGCCAATGCCAAACAGCAGGATCAGGCCGAGGCGATGCTGTCTGCCATCATGCACGAGCTGGGCTATGTTGGCGTAATGGCGATGGAGTGTTTTATCACCCCGGAAGGCTTGCTGATCAACGAACTGGCCCCGCGCGTACACAACAGCGGACACTGGACACAGAACGGCGCCAGCATCAGCCAATTTGAACTTCACCTGCGCGCCATTACCGACCTGCCGTTACCTGTGCCGGTGGTGAACAGTCCGTCAGTGATGGTGAATTTAATTGGCAGCGACCTGAATTATGACTGGCTGAAACTGCCACTGGTGCATCTGCACTGGTATGACAAAGAGGTGCGCGCAGGTCGTAAGGTCGGTCACCTGAACCTGACCGATGGCGATACCGCTCGCCTGAGCGCCACGCTGGAAGCGCTGATTCCCCTGCTACCGCCGGAATATGCCAGCGGCATTATCTGGGCACAGTCCAAACTGAAATAAGCCATTAATGCCGGGGAATGGAATTTGTCCTTCCCCGGCCCCTCCTCTGGCGCGTAAAATCCCCTCCATTGCTGTTTTGTATTTTCAGGATTGAACATGAACGATGGAACGGACTATCGCGCGATTCTGCTCGCCGGTACGCCCTTAATCGATGTACGCGCCCCCGTTGAGTTTCAACAAGGTGCGATGCCGGGTGCAATCAACCTTCCCCTGATGAACGATGACGAACGTGCCGCGGTCGGGACCTGTTACAAACGTCAGGGACCGGACGCTGCGCTGGCACTGGGACATCAGCTTGTGAGCGGTGACATCCGCCAGCAGCGAATGAATGCCTGGCAAGCGGCCTGTCGCCAACACCCTGAGGGAATTTTATGCTGCGCACGCGGCGGTCAGCGTTCACACATTGTGCAGCAATGGCTGCGTGAATCCGGCATTGACTACCCGCTGGTCAGCGGCGGTTATAAAGCCCTGCGTCAGGCTGCGATACAAATAACTGAAGAGTTGGTGCAAAAACCAATTGTCTTAATTGGCGGCTGTACCGGCAGCGGTAAAACGCAGTTGGTGCAATTGCAGCCAAACGGCGTGGATCTCGAAGGTCTGGCGCACCATCGCGGCTCTTCTTTTGGTCGCACGGTTGAGCCGCAACTGAGCCAGGCCAGTTTTGAAAACCTGCTGGCGGTCGAGATGCTGAAAACCGACGGCCGTCAGGACCTGCATCGCTGGGTGCTGGAAGATGAAGGCCGCATGATTGGCGCCAATCATTTGCCCGAGTGCTTGCGCGAGCGCATGACTCAGGCCACGATTGCGGTGGTTGACGATCCCTTTGAACTGCGCCTTGAGCGGCTGCGTGAAGAGTATTTCGTGCGCATGCACCACGATTTCACCCAAGCGTACGGGGAAACCCAGGGCTGGCAGGAATACAGCGAATACCTGCACCACGGTCTGTTCGCCATCCGCCGTCGTTTAGGGTTACAACGTTTTGCGGAACTGACCGAACTGCTCGACGTCGCGTTGAACGAGCAACAGGCCAGCGGCAGCACCGACGGTCACATGGGCTGGCTGGTGCCGTTACTCAACGAATATTACGATCCGATGTATCGTTACCAGTTAGAGAAGAAAGCCGCGAAAATCGTCTTTCGCGGCACATGGCAGGAGGTGAATGACTGGGTTCAGACGCATTAATGCCGGTCGCGCTTATCCGCGCGTTTCGCCAGCCAGTCGCCCAGCACCTGAACAACCTGTACCAGAATAATCAGCGCCACCACGGTGACGATCATGACCTGGGTTTCGTAGCGGTAATAACCGAAGCGAATCGCCAGGTCACCAACGCCGCCGCCACCAACAATCCCGGCCATCGCGGAATAGCCGATCAGGCTGACCAGCGTTATCGTCAACCCACGCAGCAGGCCGGCACTGGCTTCCGGTAACAGCACCGTACAAATGATGCGCATCGGGCTGGCGCCAAAGGCCTCCGCCGCTTCAATAATGCCTTTATCGACCTCGCGCAGGGCGCTGTCCACCAGTCGGGCATAAAATGCAATCGCCGCTACCGACAGCGGTACCGACGCCGCAATCGGCCCGATGGTATTGCCGAGCAAAAACTGAGTTAACGGCAGCAGCAGCACCAGCAGGATCACAAACGGCACCGAACGGATGATATTCACCAGCACGGAGCTGAGCAGATACACAAAACGGTTCTGCCAGAATAAATGACGGTCGGTTACGAAGATTAAAAAACCCAGCGGCAGGCCGCCAACAATTGCCAGCACCGTTGAGATGCTCAGCATCTGGAAGGTTTCATTGAACGCCAGCGTCAAATCCGGCAATAAATCATCCACGAATCACCTCCACCTGTGCGGTACGTTGACGAATGTGCTCCACGGCGACATCGACCGCCGCAGGATTATGCGGCGCGGTCAGTTGCACCACCAATATCCCCAGCGCCCGCTCGCCAATATATTCAATTTTGCCGTGCAGGATATTCACCGCCACGCCAAATTTCACCGCCACCTCGGACAGCACCGGCTGTTCTGCCGAATCGCCAATAAACAGAATTTTTAACAGCTGCCCCGGCAAATGTTGCCGCAGGCGATCCGGTAGCGTCAGGTTGAGCGTGTGTGATACCAGCTGTTGGGTAAACGCGTGCTGCGGATGGGCAAAAACATCAAACACCTCGCCGGATTCCACCACCTTGCCACCGGACATCACCGCCACGCGATCGCAGATAGATTTGATCACGTTCATCTCGTGGGTGATCAGGACGATCGTGATCCCCAGTTGGGCGTTGATCTGCTTGAGCAGTGCCAAAATGGTAGCGGAGGTTTCCAGATCCAGCGCCGAAGTCGGTTCATCGCAGAGCAGCACATCCGGGTGGTTGGCAATCGCACGGGCAATACCCACACGCTGCTTTTGCCCGCCGCTGAGCTGCACCGGATAACGGTTGGCCTTATCAGACAGTCCCACCAGGGCCAGGATCTCCGTCACGCGTGGGGCAATTTTACTGCCCTCCCAGCCTGCAGCCTTCAGGCTGAAGGCCACATTTTGCGCCACGGTGCGGGTATGCATCAGGTTAAAGTGCTGGAAGATCATGCCGATACGCTGACGCGCCTTGCGTAATTGACGTCCCTCAAGCGCGGAGATTTCCACGCCATTCACTTTTACGCTTCCCTCGCTCGGGCGCGTTAAGGCGTTCAGGGTACGCAGCAGGGTACTTTTTCCCGCGCCGCTGGTCCCAACAATACCGAATATCTCGCCTGCGCCGATCCGCAGGCTGACGTCATCAACCGCACGGGTTGACGGCCCACGGCCTGCGGCGAAGTCCACGCAAACCTTCTCTATCTCAATCATAGCCACCTCAGAAATGCGAAAAGGGCAGTCATCGCTGCCCTGTTAACCCATTGGCGCAGCGATTACTGGGCTGCCGACATCCATTCCGGTTTCTGGAAGGCGCTGTAAATATTTTTCGGGTCGTCAATCACCGCGCGATAAGCCGGTGATTTCACCGCCTCAACAATGTCTTTGGCGAACGGTTTATCCGCATCTTCACTGCGTACCGCGATGATATTTTTCAGGTTTTCATCCAGATTCTCTTGCTTCAACGCACTTGCGAGATCCAGTTTTGCGGCAACGGCGAAGTTACCGTTGACCAGCGCGCCGGTCACGCCGTCGAGCGTACGCGGCAACTGCGCAGCTTCCAGCGGTTTGAAAATCAGCCCTTTCGGGTTGCTGGCGATATCACGCTCGGAAGCTTTAGTGGGATCGATATTATCTTTAATGGTGATCAAATCGATAGATTGCAGGAAGCGCAGCCCGCGAGCCAGGTTGGTGGGATCGTTGGAAAGCGTAATCACGTCCCCTTTTTTCAGCTCATCCAGGCTTTTGATTTTATGTGAGTAGAACCCCATTCCGGCCGTCGGGACCACAATCAGTTTGCTCAGTTTCAGGCCTTTGTCGGCAGTGAATTTGTCAAAGTACAGCGAGTGCTGGAACAGGTTAGCGTCAATGCTACCGTTGGAAAGCGCCATATTGGGCTGGACGTAGTCGCTGAATTCGCGCACCACCACCTTGTAGCCCTTTTCTTTCAGCGTCGGGGCAATAGCCTGTTTTACCATGTCACCATAAGGACCCGGCGCGACGCCGAAAACGATAGTCTGTGGATCGCTATTGGCGTGAGCAAACTGTAAGCCGCAGGCCAGTAATAATGCTCCGGTCGCGATGCGTAAATTGTGGCGCAATCCCATAATCTCTCCATTTTAACGTTGTGATGTGGTGTCTCACGCCGTTCATGCGGCGTTGTTGTTGTTGACCTGCCTAACAGGCTGATTGTTAACATGACACAGATCACAACCTGCTGTCCTTGAAATTATTTCATGATGTTGCAGAGTGTGTAATTGAAGGGGAAGGCATGAAAAAAGCCGGATGGCGGCACAAGCACCTTATCCGGCCTACAAATAACTCGATTACGCTGCTCTCGTAGGCCCGATAGCACACGTGCATCGGGCATTCCGTTTGGCAGGTGTTCGATTAGAAATCGTAACGCAGACGCACCAGGTTCATGTCGCCCAGGTTGTCGGTGCTGGAGGTAAAGACGTGTTCGTAATCTACACGGAAGCCGTAGTCCAGCTGGAAGCTGATCCCCACGCCGTTGTCGGTGCGCAGGTAGTTACGGCCATTCACGTATTCAATACGATCGCCCATAAAGTAAGGCTGAACGGATTTCAGTGCATACTGGCCAACCGGGAAAGTGTAACCGGCAAAGTATTCCAGACCCCACGCGTCACCGGCAAAATAGTCGTTAACCGACACTTTCTTGGTGGTCATGAAGTTTTGATACCAGCCGCCCCCCAGGGAGAAGGTCCAGTTGTCCGGTTTCCAGCTCAGCGCAGTACCCACGATGTTCTGATCGTACGTTTTGCTGCTGTTGCCGCGCATTTCCGCACGGGTGTAGTTCCACGCCGTACCCCAGGTTAAGTCATCGGTAATGTGGTAATCGGCACCCAGCGAGCCGCCGCCTTTACGTTTGTAGCGCAGACCGTTGTTCGGGTTGTAATCATCGCTGAAAAGATAAGAGGCGTAGAGATCTACATCGCCCACGGTTTTCTTATACTTCAGTGATTTACGCGTACGATATGAACCATCGTAGTCGCCATTAATCCCGTTACCTGGTGCCTGACCGATCATGTCGTAGTCCCAGATATCTGTTTTCGCACCGACCACATCATAGTAAATGCTGTTCTGTTGACCAAAGGTCAGCGTACCCCAGGTCGCACTCTTCAGCCCGGTGTACAGCATACGACGCGTGGTGTCGTTGGCGCCGTCGGCATGGTGATTATCCCAGTCGAACATCGCCGGGAAGTTAACACCCAGCTCGTAGTAGCTCACCCAACTGATGTCATCAAACAGATAGTAATCTGCGGCGAAGCGGAAACGGGTACCGCCATCGAAACCGTTACGCTTGTAGCCATTCTTGCCATCGTCGCCCGCCATGTTCTGGAACTGGGGACGGATACTGCCACCGACGGTGAAGTTAAGACGGCTCAGCGGATTACCCGCCTGCGGATCTTGTTTCAGGACGGTGATTTCCGCCTGGGCGGCGAACGTCGTTAATGCCACTGCTGCGCCGATCGATACCGCCAGCGCTGTTTTTTTTATAGTCATGGATTGTTTCACCTTGATAGATAGCCTGCCAATTATTCAGCATACAAATATTAACGTTTATTAATACTCGCGTGTTGGCGGGTTTTTATTGTTCCGTGCGGTTAAATATCAAGGAGTTATCAATTTGTGCGGGATAAACGAAAAATACGCACCGGTGTAAAAACCGGTGCGTAATCATCACTAAAATGAATTAATTGTTAAACTGACGAAACAGGGCCTTGCCTTTTAGCAGACGTGCGCCGAGCCACCCACCGCATAATGAGAGCAGCAACGCCCCGCAAACCGGTAAGATGACCCACAGCCGCCAGTCAGGCTCCCACGGGAAATCAAACACGCGGGTTTGCAGAACCGCCAGCGCGGTTTCTGCGCCAATGGCCGCGACCAGCCCGGAGACCATCCCCAGCATGGCAAACTCGCACCAAAGCGTGGTGCGCAGCAATTTCTTGCCCGCCCCCAGCGTCCGCCAGACCACCAGTTCCTGATGCCGCTGACGCATGCCGACCTGCACCTGAGCCAGCAGCAGCAGCATGCCACAAGCGGTAACCAGCACCACCATCACCTCCAGCGCCCGGCTGACCTGTTCAAGCACCTGGCCAACCTGTTTGAGGATCGCGCCGATATCCAGCAGGCTGATGGTCGGAAACTCGCGGTTAAGCTGCGTCAGCATGCCGTTGCCATTTTCCCAACGGAAGCTGGTCAGCCAACTTTGCGGCTGCCCGTCCAACGCGCCCTGCGGGAAGATAAAGAAGAAGTTAGGCCGCAGGCTTTCCCAGTCCACCTTACGCAGGCTACTGACCGTAGCGCTGAAATCCTGGGTGTCACCCATAAAGGTCACGCGATCGCCAAGTTTGACGTTCAGTCGCTTCGCCAGCCCTTCTTCCATCGACACTTCACCTGCTTTTGGCGGCCAACTTCCGGCGGTTAACGGGTTATGATCCGGACGGGTATCCTGCCAGGTCAGGTTCAGTTCGCGGTTGAGCGACTCATCCTGATTACCTTCGGTTGCCTTGTCATTGATGGCGGTCAGACGCGCCCGCACAATCGGGTAGAACGACTCAGGGATCACCTGATGCTCGGACAGGAACGCCTTCAGCGGCCCCACTTGTTCAGTGGCAATATTGATGAGGAAGTAGTTCGGGCTTTCCGGCGGCATTTGCTGCTGCCAGCGGTCGAGCAGATCGCCCCGTAACACCAGCAACAGCGCCAGTAGCATAAAAGAGAGCGAAAAGGCCGACAGCTGACTCAGCGTTGACCACGGCTGGCGCAGTAAGCGACTGACCGCCAGACGCAGCGGCAGCGAGGTGAGCGTCAGGCCGCGCAGCAGGTTGAGCAGCATCCAGCCCAGCACGCCGCACAACAGCGCCAGCACCACCGCACCGGCCAGCACCGCCCACAGTAGCATGCTTCCGCCCATCAGCCCGGCCAGCAGCGCAACCACCACGATCGTCGCCACGGGCAAATAGATCTTCAGCGGCCAGACGTTGGCCACCACGTCGCGGCGCAGCACCCGCAGCGGCTGCGTGGCCAGCAGCAGACGATAGGGACGCAGCCCGACCAGCAGTGAAATGACGGTCATGGTGCCGAACGCCCACAGCCACGGCCACAGGCTGGCAGGCGGCAATTCACCCGGTAAAACGGGCCTGAGCAGCAGCACCAGTATGCGTTCAAACAGCAGACCACACGCCCCGCCGGTGATACCGGACAACGCCAACACCATCAGCCACTGGCCGACAATCAGCTTGCGTAGCTGCGCCCTGCCCGCGCCGAGCGTTTTTAGTATCGCCACCAGATCGTAGCGGCTGCGGCAGTAATGATTCATCGCCACGGCAACGGCGGCAACCGCCAGCAGCAACGTTAACAGTGCCGACAGCAGCAGGAACTGTTGCGAGCGTTCGAGAGATTTCCCCAGCGCGCCTTCATCTTGTTCCAGCCCGTACCAACGCTGCTCCGGTTTTAACTGCGGCAACAGCCACTTTTCATAATCTTCCAACTGCTGCGGCGTGCCGCCAAATTTATAACGCCAGGTCACACGGCTTCCAGGCTGGACGGCCCCGGTTTTTTCGACATCGGCAAGATTCATCATCAGACGCGGCGCGATCTGGAACGGGTTAAACCCGGAATCCGGCTCCTGTACCACCTCGCCAGCAATACGCAGCGTGGCGTCCCCGACATCAATGGCATCACCGATTTTCAAATTGAGCAGCGCCATCAGACGCGGGGCCAGCAGCACCGAACCGGGCTGCGGTTTCAGCCCTGGCGGGTTGGTTTGCAGCGCGCCATACAGGGGGTACACGTCATCCACCGCTTTGACGTTCGCCAGTTGCGGAGTATCGGCGGCAAAGGTCATGGTGGCGAAGGTCAGCTGTTCGCCCACCTTCAGGCCGCGCTGTCGCGCCTCGTCAATCCAGGCTTTCGGCACGTCCCGCGAGCTTTGCAGCGCCCGGTCGCCCGCCATAAATTCGCGGCTTTGCTGACTCAGCCCTTTTTCCATGCGGTCGCTGATATTCCCCAGCGCCAGCACGCAGGCCACCGCCAGGCTGAGCGCCAGCCAGACAATTAATAATGAGGGCGAGCGCCATTCGCGCCAGAACCAGCGTGCAATCATGCCTCCTCCTGTAGCAGCCCGTTAACCAGACGTAAACGCCGGTCGCAGCGCGCCGCCAGCTGCGGGTCATGCGTGACCAGAATCAGGGTGGTGCCGTGTTCACGGTTGAGAGAGAACAACAGATCGGCAATTTTGTCTCCGGTTTGCCGGTCGAGGTTGCCCGTCGGTTCGTCGGCAAACAGCACGTCCGGGCGTCCATTAAACGCCCGCGCCAGCGCCACGCGCTGCTGCTCCCCGCCGGACAGCTGGGCCGGAAGGTGGTCAAGGCGTTTGCCTAGCCCCAATTGCTCCAGCAAAGCTTTGGCTCCAGCCTGACTGCTGCCACTATTTTCCCCGCGCAATAACGCCGGTAGTTCGACGTTCTCGAGTGCGTTGAGGGTCGGAATGAGCATGAAGGACTGAAAGACAAAGCCGACATGCTGCGCGCGCAGCTGCGCCCGGGCTTCTTCGTCCATACCGTGCAACGGTTGCCCAACCAGGTTGACTTCGCCGCTTGTGCCATCGTCCAGCCCGGCGAGGATCGCCAGCAGCGTGGATTTCCCCGAACCCGACTCACCAATCAGCGCAATGGTCTCGGCGCGTTTGACAACCAGTTCAACTCCGGTAAGGATGGATAGCTCCTGATCACCCTGACCGACGGATTTCTTAAGATGATGAACTTCAACGATGTTTTCCGCTGGCATTTGCCCTTCCTGTTCCTGGTTCTGTTAACTTTCCGCGCCGCCGCGGCGGACACGTTATTAATTCTGGGTGACAGCCTGAGTGCCGGATACCGAATGTCGGCCAGCGCAGCGTGGCCAGCGCTGCTGCATGACAAATGGCAAAACAAAACATCGGTGGTGAATGCCAGCATTAGTGGCGACACCTCACAACAGGGCCTGGCGCGTCTGCCCGCATTACTGCAACAACACCAGCCACGCTGGGTGCTGGTCGAACTGGGCGGCAATGACGGCCTGCGCGGGTTTTCACCTGCGCAAACTGAACAAACCTTGCGTAAAATTTTACACGACGTCAAAGCGGCAAAGGCCGAACCGCTGCTGATGCAAATTCGTCTGCCAGCCAACTACGGTCGCCGTTATAATGAAACCTTTAGCGCAGTTTATCCAAAGCTCGCCAGCGAGTTTGATATTCCTCTGCTGCCCTTTTTTATGGAAGAGGTCTATCTGAAACCCCAATGGATGCAGGATGATGGTATCCACCCTAATCGTGACGCCCAGCCGTTTATCGCCGACTGGATGGCGCAACATCTCACACCTCTAGTAAATCACGACTCGTAAAACAACGGAGATCCTGACAGGTAAAGTTATGCAAAAATCGGTCTTAATAACAGGATGTTCCAGTGGAATCGGCCTGGAAAGCGCGCTTGAGCTAAAGCGCCAGGGTTTTCAAATTCTGGCAGGCTGCCGCAAACCCGACGATGTCGCACGCATGAACGGTATGGGATTCACCGGCATCTTGCTGGATCTGGACTCTACAGAAAGCGTGGATCGCGCAGCCGATGAGGTGATCGCCCTGACCGATAATCGTTTGTATGGGATCTTTAATAACGCCGGATTCGGCGTGTATGGCCCGCTGCCGACCATCAGCCGTGAGCAGATGGAACAGCAGTTTTCCGCCAACTTCTTTGGTGCGCATCAGTTGACCATGCGCCTGCTGCCCGCCATGTTGCCCCACGGCGAAGGGCGTATTGTGATGACGTCATCGGTGATGGGCCTGATCTCCACGCCGGGACGTGGGGCCTATGCCGCCAGCAAATACGCGCTGGAAGCCTGGTCCGATGCGCTGCGTATGGAGTTACGCCACAGCGGCATCAAAGTCAGCTTGATTGAACCCGGCCCTATCCGCACCCGTTTCACCGAGAACGTTAACCAGACACAGAGCGATTCCCCGGTAGAAAACCCCGGTATTGCCGCACGGTTTACGTTAGGACCTGAGGCCGTGGTCGCCAAAGTGCGTCATGCTTTTGAGAGCGATAAACCGAAACTGCGCTACCCCGTCACCCTGGTGACCTGGGCAGTCATGCTGTTGAAGCGCCTGTTGCCAGGTCGCGTAATGGACAAAATTTTACAGGGCTGAGTTGAAGCCAGCGCGTCTGCCCCCATGTAAAAACAAATCGACGAATAGAGAGTGACTCCATGTCCGTACAAAATATTGTCAATATTAACGAATCTAACCTGCAGCAGACCCTTGAACTGTCGATGACCACGCCGGTCCTGTTCTATTTCTGGTCTGAACGCAGCCAGCACTGTCAGCAATTGACGCCGGTGCTGGAAAGCCTGGTCGCGCAGTACAACGGTCAGTTTATTCTCGCCAAGCTGGACTGCGACGCCGAGCAGATGATCGCCTCGCAGTTTGGCCTGCGTGCCATCCCAACGGTGTATCTGTTCCAGAACGGTCAGCCGGTGGACGGTTTCCAGGGTCCGCAGCCGGAAGAGGTGATCCGTGCGCTGCTCGAGAAAGTCCTGCCAAGTGAAGAAGAGCTGAAAGCACGCCAGGCCATCGAATTCATTGAAGCTGGCAACCACGCTGACGCACTGCCGCTGCTGAAAGAAGCCTGGCAGATGTCCAACCAGAGCAGCGAAATTGGCCTGCTGCTGGCAGAAACGCAAATCGCCCTGAACCGCTCCGACGATGCCGAAGCGGTGCTGAAAACCATTCCGTTACAGGATCAGGACACCCGCTATCAGGGTCTGGTCGCCCAAATTGAACTGCTGAAGCAGGCAGCGGACACGCCGGAAATCCAACTGTTGCAGCAGCAGGTCGCAGACAACCCGCAGGATGCCGCACTGGCCACCCAACTGGCGATCCAACTGCATCAGGTCGGACGTAACGAAGAAGCGCTGGAGCTGCTGTTCAGCCACCTGAGAAAAGATCTTGCTGCCGCTGACGGCCAGGCGCGTAAGACCTTCCAGGAGATCCTCGCCGCATTGGGCACCGGCGATGCGCTGGCGTCGAAGTATCGTCGTCAGCTGTACGCGTTGTTGTACTAATCCGCGTGATGTTGCCCGATGGCGCTTGCGCTTATCGGGCCTACAAATTCTACAAATACCGATCCCGTAGGCCGGATAAGGCGGTAGCCGCCATCCGGCTTCACATTACGTCTTCTTCAGATGCGTTACGACTAATTGGTGACGCGAATTATAGAACTTCCGATAGGTTAAATAGCAGGCGATAATGGTCGACAGGCTGGCGGTAGAAAGCAGCATGAAGGTCACCATAATCTGATATTTGATCGCTTTTACCGGATCGATACCGGCAAAGATTAACCCCGACATCATCCCCGGCAAGCTCACCAGACCGACGGTTTTCGCGGAATCAATGGTTGGGATCAACGACGCACGAATACTGTCGCGAATTAACGGCGCGGAGGCAATCTTCGGCGTGGCGCCGAGACTCAACTTTTCCTGAATTTGCTGCTGTTCGCTGTTAAATCGCTGGCCCAGATTGTTATAACACAGCCCGACCGCCACCATCGCGTTGCCCGCAATCATGCCGGAAATCGGGATCACCTGCATCGGCGTGAACGCAATGGAGCCTGACAGCACCAGTACCGCCAGCGTCAGTCCGGCCCCTGCCGTTATTGCAATAAACGACGAGATAAAGGCGTTGCCGATATATTTACTGCGTTTTTGCGCGTTATAGGCGGCGTTAAGACAGATAAACAGCACCATCAATAAGGTCAGAATACTGTGATTCACGCCAAAGATATATTTCAGCACGTAGCCGACGATAATAAGCTGGATAACCGCCCGACATACGCTCCAGAGAATATCTTTTTCCAGCGCCAGTTTTTCTTTATGGCTAATCAGAATAGCCACCACCACCAGCATCATCGCTAATGCCAGCGACTCATTGGTAATATTATGCTCGTTCATTGCGTGTTTCCTGCATTTCTCCGGCATGCGGTTGGAGGGTTATGACATTATCCGCATGATTAATTTCATCTTTGTCGTGCGTCACCCACAACACCGCCATATTTTTCTCGCGAACGTAGCGATGTATAAGCTCATTTACATTCCGCTTATTGGTTTCATCCAGCGCGCTGGTGATTTCATCGAGCAGCAGAATTTTGGGCAAAAACTGCAAATTACGAATGAGCGAGACGCGTTGCTTTTCACCGCCGGACAGTTCATTGATGCCTTTTTTGAGGATCGTCTCGGGCAGCTCAAAGCGCGCCAGATCGGCGAGAAATGCCTCTTCTTGTGGGTGTTTATGCCGAATTTGCCACGGAAAAATGAGATTGTCGTAAACGGTGTCGCCAAACAATGCGGGGGTTTGCGCACAATACGAGACCTGCTGTCGATACGCTTCGGGTTTGAGCGTGGATATCTCCTTTCCCTCAAAGAGGATCTCACCGTTGCTTGGGCTAATTAACGAGGCCACAATCTTCAGCAATGTGCTTTTACCGCAGCCGGATGGGCCTGTTATGAGCTTAAATTCCCCGGCGTGGAGATTAAAACAGATATTATTGAGAATCTTCGTGTTACCCGCATGCCAGCCGACATCGTTGAGCTGGAGCAAAATACTGCTTTCTTCCATTATCATTCCCTTTTCACCGCTTTCGTGCAGACAGTCTATCCCTGTAATTTATTATTGGGGAGCCACCTTGATAAATCGGGTATAATTTGACTTATCAGGCAGTAAAGGACAGCGTAACAGGAGGTTTTATCGATGCTCATTTTCATCCCCATTCTCATTTTTGTCGCGCTGGTGATTGTTGGCGCAGGCGTCAAAATCGTCCCTCAGGGATACCAGTGGACGGTGGAACGCTTTGGTCGTTACACCAAAACCCTGCAGCCAGGCTTAAGCCTCGTGGTACCGTTCATGGACCGGATTGGTCGTAAGATCAATATGATGGAGCAGGTTCTCGATATTCCGTCGCAGGAAGTTATCTCCAAAGATAACGCCAACGTGTCCATCGATGCGGTGTGCTTTATTCAGGTGATTGATGCGCCAAAAGCGGCGTATGAAGTCAGCAATCTGGAACTGGCGATCATCAACCTGACGATGACCAACATCCGTACCGTTCTCGGCTCGATGGAGCTGGACGAGATGCTTTCCCAGCGCGACAACATCAATACGCGTTTGCTGCATATCGTTGATGAAGCCACCAACCCGTGGGGCATCAAAATTACCCGTATTGAAATCCGCGATGTGCGCCCACCGGCCGAGCTTATCGACGCCATGAACGCCCAGATGAAAGCCGAACGAACCAAGCGCGCCTATATTCTTGAGGCCGAAGGGATCCGCCAGGCCGAAATCGTCAAGGCCGAAGGTGAGAAGCAGTCGAAAATCCTGAAAGCGGAAGGTGAACGCCAGTCCGCGTTCTTGCAGGCCGAAGCGCGCGAACGTTCCGCCGAAGCTGAAGCCCGTGCAACGCAGATGGTGTCTGAGGCCATTGCCGCCGGGGATATTCAAGCCGTGAACTACTTCGTGGCACAGAAATACACCGAAGCGCTGCAACAAATCGGTTCGTCCAATAACAGCAAAGTGGTGATGATGCCGCTGGATGCCAGCAGCCTGATGGGCTCCATTGCCGGTATTAGCGAACTGATTAAGGACAGCGCCAGCGAGCGGAACAAATCATGATTGCGATGATTCTGGTTCATCCACACCTCTTCTGGCTCAGCCTCGGCGGTCTGTTACTGGCCGCTGAGATGTTGGGCGGCAACGGCTATCTGCTGTGGAGCGGTGTGGCGGCAGTCATCACCGGTCTGGTCGTCTGGCTATTGCCGCTCGACTGGGCATGGCAGGGCGCGATGTTCGCCGTCTTAACGCTGCTGGCAGCCTGGCTGTGGTGGAAGTGGTTGGCAAAGCGTGTGCAGGAACAAAAACCGGCAGACAGCCATCTCAACCAGCGCGGACAGCAACTGGTCGGCCGCCGGTTTGTGCTGGAAACGGCGCTGGTGAACGGGCGCGGACATATGCGCGTGGGCGACAGCTCCTGGCCGGTCAGCGCGCGTGACGATTTGAGTGCAGGAACACAGGTTGAGGTGATTGCCGTTGAAGGCATTACCCTGATTATCAGAGCCTTATAACCCACATAATGACAGGAATAAAGATTATGGTCAGGAAGACACCCCTCGCCTTTGCCGTGTGTACCTTGCTGGCGGGTGCCCCACAGGCATTCGCCTCTTTTGATATGGAAGACTGTAAATGGAGCGATGCGAGCTGTCTGCTGAAAGGCATCCCGGTACTCAGCCCGGAAAACGACACCCGTGATAACCTGCTGCGTCTGTTGAGCCAGGAAAAATCATTCACCCTGCCAGTGCAGTCACTGCCTGCGGATGTTACCCGCTCCCGCGATTACTATTTTGCATATCATCCACAGTGGGATGAAATATCTCCGCCGCCAGCCGACGCCCCAGTGCAAAGCAAAGATGATGCGCTTGCCCGCCAGATGGCCGAACTGCAGATTACCGTCGAAGAGACAAACGCCGACGACGCAGAGCATGAGAACCGCCATGTGTCGAATACGACAGCCAGCGTCAGCCAGTTCTTTGCCGCACTGCTGGCGGATACTACGTTAACAGCTGAACAACGCCAGGCGTTAGCCCGGGCACGCCTGGGACTACTGTCCGGCGCGAGCGCTGAGCAAATTACATCCTCGCTTGCCACCATCCCTGCCGACGGCTTTGCGCAACAATACAAAACCTATCTGATCGCCGCCGCCCGTTTCTATGAAGGCGACTACGTCACTGCCGAACAGGATTTCACGCAGCTAGCCACCAGCAGTAGTCCCTGGTTGGCAGAAACCGCGCAATACATGCTGATGCGCACGGCGCTGAACAAAAGCAGCAAGTATAGCGACGGGCAGTACGGCGATTTTAATATCGACAATGTCAACCGCAAAGACGCCACTCAGGCACAAAAAGAGGCACAGAGCTATTTGCAACGCTGGCCGGAAGGAGTCTACGCCAATTCCGCACGCGGCATGCTGCGCCGGATTAACTGGTATTTGCAGGCATGGCCGCCGCTGGCTGGGCTGTATGAACAAGCCTTCCAGCAGACAACCGACGCACAGCAGCTGCGCGATACGGTCATCGAGTACGATAATGTTTTCGGTATGCAATTCTTTGAAGGCCCCGTGGTGGAGGCCTTCCCCGACGCGCCGCTGGTCAGCTATATCGAACTGCTGCGCGCGCTGCGTTTGAATGGTGATTACAAACTGACATTAACCCAAGAACAACTCGACGCCAGCAAACCGGTATTTGAGAAGAGCGGAAAACTCGCCCTGTGGCAGGATCTACAGCTGAATATGTGGATGGCAACGGGCAATTACGCAGCCATTGTGCAGGCGGTGACCCCTGCGCAAAAACTCCCCGCACACGACATTCTCGCCTTCAGTGAGCAGGTGCTGTACGGCGCAGCGCTGATGGGGCAACAGCAGTGGCCCGCCGCCCGCGCGTTCTGGCAGCAGCTACTGAAAATCAGTCAGGACCCCGAACAGCAGCAGTATGTACAGGCCAAGCTGGCGGCAACGCTGGTTTACAGCGGCGACATTGCGTCTATTTTCGCCCCGGACAGCGCGGTGACGAACCTGCGTTTTCGTTCGCAGGTGTTAAAAGCACAGGCAACACCAGAGCTGCTGCGCCAGCAGGCCACTCGCGGCCCCAACAACGAAGAACGCACCATCGCCCTGCATACATTGTTGGTACGCGATCTCACCGAGAATCGTTTTAGCGACTGGTTGAACGACAAAAAGCTGGCTGGCGCGATTACGCCACCGGTGATTGGCGAGTCGTTTGCTGATGTGAATCTGAGTACCTTTGACTGGAACGGCGACGCCGCCCAGGCCGGTTACACCTGCCGTAGCCTCGATGAAACGGTCACTGTGCTAAGCAAAAAAGCGGATGATGCCCACGCGCTGAACTGCCTGGGGGAATTCTTCCGCACTTCGCAAACCCATGTTGCTCTGCAGGCAGACCGCGCCGGTAACGACGTGCTGGTCACGGCCATCTCACGCAAAGAGCCGTTCGGACAGTTTGACCGCCAGCGTTATTATCAGCAGGTGATCGCTTCCCCCAACGCAGAAGTCGAAGACAAGAGTTTTGCGCTGTACCGGGCCATCATGTGCTATGCGCCATCGGGTTATAACGAATGCGGCGGTGAAAAGGTGGACAAGTCGCAGCGTAAAGACTGGTACACACAGTTGAAGACGCAGTATCCAGGAAGCCCGTGGACGCAAAAACTCAAATACTACTGGTAATTGCGCTGCTGAGCGGACAGGCTCAGGCCGCAGAAACGGTAGCTGCCCGTGAACATCAGGCTTTTTGGTTATGGTCCGGGGTAAAAGCCAGCGACGAGCTGCGGGACGCGCAAACGGTGTATCTGCACCAGGGGGAAGTGCTGACCCGCTCGGGCCAGGTGGTCTTTCAGCGTCTGGGTCTGCCGGTCAGCCGCCTGACCTTTCCGTCAATTTGGCTGACCGTGCGTTTTACTACCCTCGACGTACCGGATGCGATCCCGGCACGTATCGTGCGGCTGTTGCAGCGCTGGCAGGCCGCAGGCAACCACGTGGTCGGTCTACAGGTTGATTTTGACGCGGCAACCCATCAGCTCGCCGATTACGCCCGATTTCTGCAACAGCTGCGCCAACAATTGCCGCCGGAGTTCGCTCTTGGGGTAACCGGACTGCTGGACTGGGCCAAGACCGGCGATGTCGCCACGCTGAATGCGCTACCGGTTGATGAACTGGTGGTGCAGAGCTATCAGGGACGTCACACGGTAGCCAATTATCAGGCGTATCTGCCCGCACTCACCCGGTTACACATTCCGTTTAAGCTCGGGCTGGTACAACACGGTAGTCGGGATGTGCAGGCGGAAGCGCAGTTGGAGACATCACCATGGTTTCGTGGCACGGTGGTCTTTATGCTGCAACCGCCTCGCCTTTAGGCCTTCGCTTTGTGGTGGCAGCAGCCGGAGAGATTATCAATGATCGGACATTCGGCGCTGTCATCGCCGGGACAGCTGTCCGCCAGCGCCAGCAAATGCGTGCGCATCGCCTGGAGTTCGTTAATGTGCCGCTCAATGTCCGCCACTTTTTCCAGGGTGCGCTTTTTCACATCCGCGCTGTGGCGTGCCGGATCGTTAAACAGGTTTACCAGCTCACCGCACTCTTCAAGGTTAAAGCCAACCTGCCGCGCCTGACGCAGCAACGTCAGTTCGTTCAGATGTTGCTGCGTATAGGTGCGGTATCCGTTTTCGCTGCGCAGCGGCGGCGTCACCAGCCCTTTCTCTTCATAAAAGCGGATAGCTTTACTGGTTAAACCGGTTTTTTTAGCAACATCGGATATATTCACATCTTCCCCCTTGACCTTCCCCTTGATGGAAGGTTTAACCTTTATAACAGTTAGTCAAAACGATTGCCAAGGTCAATAAACCACCGACCAATCATAGAGGATTATTGTTATGTCTCAAACCATCGACCTGACCCTGGACGGATTGTCCTGTGGTCACTGCGTTAAACGCGTCAAAGAAAGTCTCGAACAACGTCCGGACGTTGAGCAAGCGGATGTCACTGTTACCGAAGCACACGTTACCGGTAGCGCCAGCGCTGAAGCGTTAATTGAAACCATCAAACAAGCCGGCTATGGCGCAGAGTTAAGCCACCCAAAGGCTAAACCGCTGGCGGAGTCATCAATCCCGTCGGAAGCGCTGACAGCGGTCTCTTCTGAGCTTCCGGTAGCGACGGCTGAAGATGACAGCCAACAGTTGTTGTTGAGCGGCATGAGCTGCGCCAGCTGTGTTTCCCGGGTACAAAATGCGTTGCAAAACGTACCGGGCGTCACGCAGGCACGGGTAAATCTGGCGGAGCGTACTGCGCTGGTAATGGGCAGCGCTTCCGCCGAAGAATTAGTCCAGGCCGTAGAGAAAGCTGGCTACGGCGCTGAAGCCATCGAAGACGATGTTAAACGTCGTGAACGCCAGCAGGAAACGGCCGTTGCCACCATGAAACGCTTTCGCTGGCAGGCAGCCGTTGCGCTGCTGCTGGGCGTACCGGTGATGGTGTGGGGCATGATGGGCGATAACATGATGGTCACCGCCGATAACCGTAGCCTGTGGCTGGTCATCGGTCTGGCGACGCTCGCCGTGATGGTCTTCGCAGGCGGTCACTTTTACCGCAGCGCATGGAAAAGCCTGATGAACGGCACCGCCACCATGGATACCCTGGTGGCGCTCGGAACCGGGGTGGCCTGGCTCTATTCAATGAGCGTTAACCTCTGGCCGCAGTGGTTCCCGATGGAAGCACGCCACCTCTATTATGAAGCCAGTGCGATGATTATCGGTCTGATTAACCTCGGACATATGCTGGAGGCGCGCGCCCGTCAACGCTCCTCCAAAGCACTGGAAAAACTGCTCGACCTCACGCCACCGACCGCGCGCGTGGTGACAGAAGAAGGCGAAAAAAACGTCCCGCTGGCCGATGTTCAGGCAGGCATGTTACTGCGCCTGACCACCGGTGACCGCGTCCCGGTGGACGGTGAAATCACCCAAGGCGAAGCCTGGCTGGATGAAGCCATGCTCACCGGTGAGCCAATCCCACAACAAAAAGGCGAAGGCGACAGCGTCCACGCCGGTACGGTGGTTCAGGATGGCAGCGTGCTGTTCCGCGCCAGCGCTGTCGGCAGCCATACCACCCTGTCGCGCATAATTCGCATGGTCCGTCAGGCGCAAAGCAGCAAGCCAGAGATTGGCAAGCTGGCTGACCGCATCTCCTCGGTGTTCGTTCCGGTGGTGGTAGTGATTGCGCTGGTCAGCGCCGCAATCTGGTATTTCTTTGGCCCGGCACCGCAGATTGTCTATACGCTGGTGATTGCCACCACCGTACTGATTATCGCCTGCCCGTGTGCGCTGGGTCTGGCAACACCGATGTCGATTATTTCCGGGGTCGGTCGTGCCGCAGAGTTTGGTGTTCTGGTCCGCGACGCCGATGCGCTGCAGCGTGCCAGTACGCTTGATACCGTGGTGTTTGATAAAACCGGGACGCTGACCGAAGGGAAACCGCAGGTTGTCGCCATCAAAACTTTCGGTGATATCGATGAAGCGCAGGCCATCCGTCTGGCCGCAGCCCTTGAACAGGGTTCCAGCCACCCGCTGGCCCGCGCGATTCTGGATAAAGCCGGCGATGCGGCCCTGCCGCAGGTCAATGGGTTCCGTACGCTGCGCGGCTTAGGCGTTAGCGGTGAAGCGGAAGGTCATAGGCTGCTGCTGGGCAACCAGACGCTGCTCCATGAACAGCAGGTGGTCACCACAGAGATGGAAGCTGAAATCACCGCGCAGGCCACTCAGGGGTCGACTCCGGTGCTGCTGGCGATTGACGGCAAAGCGGCCGCACTGCTCGCGGTACGTGACCCGCTGCGCAGCGACAGCGTGGCGGCACTGCAGCGCTTGCACCGCGCCGGGTATCGTCTGGTGATGCTCACCGGGGACAACCCAACCACCGCTAACGCTATTGCCAAAGAAGCAGGCATCGACGAGGTGATCGCGGGCGTTCTGCCGGACGGAAAAGCAGAGGCGATTAAACGCCTGCAAAGCCAGGGACATCAGGTGGCGATGGTCGGTGATGGGATCAACGATGCGCCAGCACTTGCCCAGGCTGATGTAGGGATTGCCATGGGCGGTGGCAGCGATGTCGCCATTGAAACCGCGGCGATTACGCTGATGCGCCATAGCCTGATGGGCGTAGCGGATGCGCTGTCTATCTCGCGGGCCACCCTACGGAACATGAAGCAAAATCTGCTCGGCGCATTTATCTATAACAGCATTGGTATTCCCGTTGCCGCCGGGATCCTGTGGCCGTTTACCGGTACCCTGCTTAACCCAGTAGTGGCTGGGGCGGCGATGGCGCTCTCTTCCATCACCGTGGTAAGCAACGCGAACCGACTGCTGCGCTTTAAACCCAAAGAGTAACCCTGTTCCGGATGACGCTAACGCTTATCCGGCCTACAAAATGCAGGTGATATCGTAGGCCGGATAAGACGCTTTCGCGTCGCCATCCGGCGATTCACGCATTGCACCTTCCTGGACCACGCGCTAGCATGTGATTTTTCAACGGGAGGTCGTATGGATCTGTTATACCGGGTAAAAGCATTATGGTCTGCACTACGCGGTCACCATTATACCTGGCCTGCTATCGACATCTCGTTGCCCGGTAATCGCCATTTTCATCTGATTGGCAGTATTCATATGGGCAGCCGTGAAATGGCCCCTCTGCCCGCCAAACTCCTGAAAAAGCTCTACCGCGCCGACGCGCTGATCGTCGAAGCCGATGTTTCCGGTGACGATGCCCCGTTTGCTAACCTGCCCACGTTTGCCGCTCTGGAAGACCGCATCAGCGACGAACAGCTCCGCCACGTGCAAAAAGTCAGCGCTGAGTTGGGCATTTCCCCTTCCCTGTTTTCCACCCAACCTTTGTGGCAAATCGCCATGATATTGCAGGCAACCCAGGCGCAGCAGTTGGGGTTACGTGCGGAATACGGAATTGATTACCAACTGCTGAAACAGGCGAAGCAGGCGCAAAAGCCGGTTATCGAGCTGGAAGGTGCTGCCAGCCAAATCGATCTTTTATGTCAGCTACCGGATAACGGTCTGGCGTTGCTGGACGATACCCTGACACACTGGCATACCAATGCCCGTCTGCTGCAACAGATGATGGGTTGGTGGTTAAAAACACCGCCGCAAAATAACGATCTCACGTTACCCAATACGTTCAGTCAGTCGTTATATGACGTCCTGATGCACCAGCGAAATGAGGCATGGCGGGACAAGCTTAACGCGTTGCCCGCAGGCCATTATGTGGTGGCAGTAGGCGCACTGCATCTTTATGGAGAAGGGAATTTGCCGGAGATGTTGCGATAAAAAAATGGCCAATATTTCTATTGGCCCGTCAAAGAGGAATTTCATCATTATTATTATGCCGACGCTTAAAGCATCGGTGTAGGTCGATTGTCGCTCAAAGTCAGCATCCTGCCAATACTATTGCGCAAGATGGTACTATTTTTTCGACCGCCATCAGGCGTATGCTTTAGTCGTATTTTGTCTGAGCCAGGAAAAATTGCTATGACACCCGCCGTTAACTTACTCGAAAAAAACAATATTTCGTTCCAGATCCATACCTATGATCACGATCCGTCAGAGACTAATTTTGGTGATGAAGTGGTGCGTAAACTGGGTCTGAATGCAGATCAGGTCTATAAAACGCTGCTGGTTGCCGTGAATGGCGATATGAAACATCTGGCCGTCGCCGTCACGCCGGTAGCCGGACAGTTGGATCTGAAAAAGGTCGCCAAGGCGCTGGGCGCGAAAAAGGTCGACATGGCCGACCCGATGGTGGCGCAGCGTACCACCGGCTATCTGGTGGGCGGCATCAGCCCATTAGGGCAGAAAAAAAGATTGCCGACGCTTATCGACGCCCCCGCCCGGACGTTTGACACCATTTATGTTTCCGGCGGCAAACGCGGGCTGGATATTGAACTGGCGGCGGACGATTTGGCCAAAATTCTGGATGCGAAATTCGCCGATATCGCACGCCGCGATTAACCTGTTTTGGAATGATTGCCTGATGGCGCTACGCTAATCAGGCCTACAACTGAATACTCTACAGACTCGTAGGCCGGATAAGGTGCTTGCACCGCCATCCGGCACTGCGCTCAGTTATTGCCAGCTAACTTCACCCTTCGGCTCAAACGCACTGGCATCCAACGGTGAATTATTCTGCACATACTCTTTCAATACTTCCGCATCGATAAACCCGGTATTCACATAACCCGGTTTGTTATCAATTCGCGGATAGCCATCACCGCCGGTGGCGTTGAAACTCAGCGTCGCCATGCGATAGGTTTTGGCCGGGTCGACGGGCTCGCCGTTGATTTTCAAATCGTTAAGCTTGCCGTCCTTCGCCACAAAGCTAACGTTGGCAAATTGCGGATAGGCACCCGAGTCCGGCTTCATTTGCGCGACGGCGGTCAGATAGTCAACCACCTCTTTACCACTCATATCGGCATAGACCACTATGTTGCCAAACGGCTGAACCTTGAGCACGCTTTTATAGGTAATATCGCCGCCTTCAATGGAGTCACGGACGCCACCACCGCTCATCACGCCAAAATCAGCACCGGTGCGCGCCATTTGCGCCGCCAGTAGCAGACGCCCCATATTGGTCTGAACAAAACGGACTTTGCTGCGGTCTCCTTCCAGACGCCCATTAACGCTACCAATTTTGACCTCCAGCTGCGCTTTGCCTTTATTCTGGAACGGCGTTAGCAGGGAAAGCATTTGCGGGTTTTCAGCGATTTCCGGGGTGAAAAGTACGCGCTCACTTTTGCCGTTATCCCAGGTCACTTTCTTCTTCAGGTTTACCGGAATGAGCTGGTAGTTGACCATTTTCATTTCGCCGTTGCGGAATTCAAAGTCCGCGCGGCCTACGTATTTTCCCCACTCGTGCGCTTGGACGATCCAGATACCATTTTGTTTATCTGGCGCACACGGGGTACCTGGTACGTAATCCACCTGCTTTTTGTTTTCCGATGCCATGCACACCGGATCCTGTGAGTGACCACCCACAATCATCGCCAGCGCGCCTGCGGGCAGGCTACGCGCCATTTCCACATCGCCTGGAGCGTTGGAGCCGTGGTTGCCGTTGTCGTAATGCCCCATGTGCGTGGTGGCAATAATGACATCGGGCTTTTCACCCATATTGAGTTCCTGAATCACCAGCTTGGCTTCATCCGCAGGTTTACGGAACTCGATATCGATGAAGAACTCCGGGTTGCCAATTTTCGCCGTGTCGTCGGTGGTTAAACCGATAACGGCAATTTTTAAATCCTGACGCTTAAAGATGGCCCAGGGTTTGAATAAACGCTCACCGGTGCTTTTCTGGTAGATGTTGGCGGAGAGGAGCGGGAATTTGGCCCATTTTTCCTGCTGTCGCAACACGGTCAGTGGATTATCAAATTCGTGGTTTCCCACCGCCATCGCGTCATAGCCAATCAGGTTCATGCCGCGAAAATCCGGTTCAGCATCCTGAAGATCGGACTCCGGTACACCGGTATTAATGTCACCGCCGGAAAGCAACAGGACGCTTCCGCCCTCGGCTGCCACCTCATGACGAATACCGTCCACCAGCGTTTTTTGCGCCGCCAGCCCGTATTCGCCGTATTCGCTGCGCCAGAAGTGGCCGTGATGATCGTTGGTATGCAGAATGGTTATTTTATAGGTTTTATCTTTTTCGTAAGCCTGAGCAGGCTGACCTGCCAGCGCAAAGGCGGCAAATAATGCCAGCGTCACGCCCCGTTTCAAAAATTTCATGCTTCTCTCCCTGACCCAATATCAACCGCTGAAATTACAATGATATGAAATAATAGCCGAAAATGTTTTCAGAAATGAGACTTCCTTCAAACACCTTCCGCAGGTATGTTAGTCGGATAATAATTACACCTGTTCCTGTCTCATCATTACTGAAGTGGACCTATGGCTACCAATCAAACCGCTCAACCGCTCCCCGGCTCTGCTGCGCCGTCGCAAAAAGCACGCACCTCGTTTGGCATTTTAGGGGCGATCAGCCTTTCTCACCTGCTCAACGATATGATCCAGTCGCTGATCCTGGCGATTTATCCGCTGTTGCAGTCAGAGTTCTCGCTGAGCTTTATGCAGATCGGGATGATTACCCTGACTTTCCAGCTCACCTCCTCGTTACTTCAACCGGTGGTAGGTTACTGGACAGACAAATATCCGATGCCATGGTCACTGCCTATTGGCATGTGCTTCACGCTGAGTGGACTGGTATTACTGGCAATGGCCGGTAATTTCCATATGGTGCTGCTCGCCGCTGCGCTGGTCGGCACAGGTTCATCGGTGTTTCACCCGGAATCGTCTCGCGTGGCACGGATGGCTTCCGGCGGTCGCCATGGTCTGGCCCAGTCTATTTTCCAGGTGGGCGGTAACTTCGGCAGTTCTCTGGGGCCATTGCTGGCGGCTGTCATCATCGCGCCATACGGTAAGGGTAATGTAGCGTGGTTCGTGCTGGCCGCGTTGTTAGCGATTGTGGTACTGGCGCAAATCAGCCGTTGGTATTCGGCCCAACATCGGATGAGTAAAGGTAAGCCGAAAGTCGCCATCGTTAACCCGCTACCGCGCAACAAGGTGGTGCTGGCGATTAGCATCCTGCTGGTGCTGATTTTCTCCAAATACTTCTATATGGCGAGCATCAGCAGCTATTACACCTTTTATCTGATGCAAAAATTCGGATTATCGGTACAAAATGCGCAGTTCCACCTGTTTGCGTTCCTGTTTGCCGTTGCGGCAGGGACGGTTATTGGCGGACCGCTAGGTGATAAAATCGGTAGAAAATATGTCATTTGGGGCTCTATCCTCGGCGTAGCGCCGTTTACCCTCGTTTTACCCTATGCAACGCTGGAATGGACCGGGATTTTAACCGTGATCATTGGTTTTATCCTGGCATCGGCCTTTTCTGCCATTCTGGTATACGCTCAGGAGCTGCTTCCGGGGCGTATCGGCATGGTTTCTGGGCTGTTTTTTGGTTTTGCCTTTGGCATGGGCGGCTTAGGGGCCGCGGTGTTAGGGCTGGTTGCCGACCATACCAGTATTGATTTGGTCTATAAAATATGTGCTTTCCTGCCTCTTCTGGGGATACTGACCATATTCTTGCCTGATAACCGACATAAAGCCTGATTTTATGGCGGCCAAAAGTAAACTTTGGCCGCCATCACTTACAGTGACCATCAGCGTTTGCTCTATGCTCCCCCCCGCAGTTATCCGATCCGTGCTTTTTTACGACTAAATTCCTGTTTTCATCAAATTTCAATAATTATTCATAAACATAAACATTAAAATTGTCATAAACTATTACTCGTAATTAGGGTTTTCAGGATCACCACAGCAATCAAAGGAGACGGAATGCATCACGCCACCCCGCTTATCACCACCATTGTTGGCGGCCTTGTGCTCGCTTTTATATTTGGCATGCTTGCCAATAAACTGCGTATTTCTCCTCTGGTGGGATATCTGTTAGCGGGCGTTCTGGCCGGTCCATTTACACCTGGTTTTGTTGCGGATACCAAGCTTGCGCCGGAACTGGCAGAACTTGGCGTGATCCTGCTGATGTTCGGCGTGGGGCTACACTTTTCGTTGAAGGATTTAATGGCGGTAAAGTCCATCGCCATTCCCGGTGCGATAGCCCAGATAGCCGTGGCGACGCTGCTGGGTATGGCGCTTTCAGCTGTGCTGGGCTGGTCGCTGATGGTCGGTATCGTCTTTGGATTATGTCTGTCTACCGCCAGTACCGTGGTGCTACTGCGCGCGCTTGAAGAACGACAGTTGATTGACAGCCAGCGCGGGCAGATCGCCATTGGCTGGCTGATTGTTGAAGACCTGATGATGGTGCTAACGCTGGTTCTCCTGCCAGCCATCGCCGGTATGCTGGAAAAAGACAACGTTGGCTTTGCGTCACTGGCCGTTGATATGGGCATCACCATCGGTAAAGTAATCGCGTTTATCGCCATTATGATGCTGGTCGGTCGTCGCCTGGTGCCGTGGATCATGGCCCGTAGCGCCGCCACGGGCTCGCGTGAACTGTTTACCCTGTCGGTACTGGCACTCGCATTAGGTATCGCGTTTGGTGCCGTAGAAGTATTCGATGTTTCCTTCGCACTGGGCGCGTTCTTCGCCGGTATGGTGCTGAACGAATCTGAACTGAGCCACCGTGCGGCGCATGACACCCTGCCGCTGCGTGATGCATTTGCGGTGCTGTTCTTTGTTTCCGTCGGCATGCTGTTCGACCCATTGGTCCTGATCCAGCAACCGCTGGCTGTGCTGGGCACGCTGGCAATTATCATCTTTGGTAAATCCCTCGCCGCCTATTTCCTGGTGCGCCTGTTCGGTCACTCTCAGCGCACAGCGCTCACCATTGCCACCAGCCTGGCGCAGATTGGCGAATTTGCTTTTATCCTCGCCGGCCTTGGCATGGCGCTTAACCTGTTACCACAGGCGGGACAAAACCTGGTGCTGGCCGGGGCCATCCTGTCCATCATGCTAAATCCAGTGCTGTTCGCCGTGCTGGAAAAATACCTCGCAAAAACCGAAACGCTGGAAGAGCAGACGCTGGAAGAAGCTATCGAAGAAGAGAAGCAAATCCCGGTCGATATCTGTAATCATGCCCTGCTGGTCGGTTTTGGCCGCGTCGGTAGCTTGTTAGGTGAAAAACTGATGGCTGCGGGTATCCCGCTGGTGGTTATCGAAACGTCGCGGACTCGCGTGGACGAGCTACGTGAACGTGGGATCCGCGCGGTACTGGGCAATGCAGCCAACGAAGAGATCATGAACCTGGCGCATCTGGACTGTGCGCGCTGGCTGCTGCTGACCATCCCGAATGGTTATGAAGCCGGTGAGATTGTGGCTTCCGCGCGTGAGAAGTGCCCGACGATTGAGATTATCGCCCGCGCGCATTATGACGATGAAGTGGAATACATTACCGAGCGTGGTGCTAATCAGGTGGTGATGGGTGAACGTGAAATCGCGCGCACCATGCTGGAACTTATTGAAACGCCACCAGCGGGTAACGTTGCTACCGCCAGTTAATGTTGTGTGCCGGATGGTGCTAGCGCTTATCCGGCCTGCGGGTACACCGCATAATGCAGGCCCGGTAAGCAATAATGCCACCGGGCAATGTCGCGCAATACCGCTTAACGCTCCCAGTAAGCCTCTTCGAGGCTGTCTTCCTTCTCCGGCAATCCGCGCGTCAGGCGCGGTGAATGCTGGTTCAGCACCTGATAACTCACGCGATTGGCATATTTACACACCTGCGCTAACGAGGAATAGGTCAGCCAGGTGTACTTGTGCTTGCTGGAGTTCGGCACATTGCCGCGATGGTAGCTGTTTGCCGTAATATCATGCAGCAAGGCCGCCAACGCACCGTCACCCGCGCCGTTGGTGTTCATGATTTTCTCCGGGCCACCCATGTACGGGGCAATGTGCGAATAAATGCGCAACGGGTTGATACAGTCTTTATGGCGCATCGCGCGGCTGAACTCGTACTGGTTGAATTCGGCAATGGCGCCCGGCAGCAGCGGATGCTGCGTTTTGCGTTTGACCTCATCTTCCGTAAACCCAGCCATATACAGGCCCACCGGACCGGCGGTACACAGCACCAAATCCACCCAATCCAGCGCTTTGTCAGATGCCAGCAGCGGGTCATTCAGGCCGGTCAGCGCTTCGGCTTCTTCTTCGTTCATCGCCAGAATGGAGACATTCTCTTTCAAGAATTCCTGCCACCACTGCGGGTTATCCGCAATAACGAATTTGGTTCCTAAGGTCAGCACCACCGGGACATTGTGCTTTTTGGCGAACTCAATGGCCTTCATGGTCGCTTCCGGCATCGGCTCGCCCGGTTCGCAGCGCACCAGATATGAGGTCAGCACCAGCGCAGAGGCACCGGCAATCACCGACTCGGGAATGCTGTCTGCCCGCAGTTTGTTCATGTGACCGGGGCTGATGGCGAAGGTACGCTCGCCGGATTCGCCAATCAGCGTGAAGCAGCGACCAATCGGCCCGTCAACGCCCTGCAGGTAGTTCAGATCGGTACGGCTGGAGGTATTGCATAAATAGCGATACGCGTAGCTACCAATCTCAATGTTGCTACACATGACGCCCAGCAATACAGAGCGGTCATCCGCCAGTACCGAATAGTTGTGCATGGTGTTACCGATGGTTCCGCCCGCAAACTGATGGGTGATTAAATTGTCACGCACCAGTTCCTGATAGAGCGCCTCAGCAACATCATCAGCAATCACCAGAGAATGCCCGGCGCTTAATCCATAACGCTTCACAAAGTCGTCATCGACTTTGGCTTCTATATCCACCAGAGTCTGGTCGATACCGACGACCCAGGCGGCGCTGGTCTCGTTTTCAGGCTGAATTTGTTGCAGCAACGGATCGCGCGCGCTGACGGGAAAATAGTGTTTGGATTTGCGTTTGCCGGGAAATTTCATGGTCGATTTTACGGGTGGTTAACTGAGCGATGCATGGTAGCACATTCCCTCCTGCGCGCGCGATGCGGTGCTAATTTTCAATATCGGGCGGTGAGATCGCAGTTTATCTGCCGTTAATTTCTACAATACATCACCTTTTACAAGGAGCGTTTTATGCAGCCGGAAAACAAGATCCCCGTCCTCGACCTTATTTCAGACGAGATGAAAAGCGTGGTGAACTTTCATCGCGATGACCTGCCGCCGTGGCCCGCCGCGGATGATTTCGTTGCCCAACGCCAACACTACGTGCATGAGCGTCAGTTCTGGAATGCCGATGCTCCGCAGATGAGTACCCGGGAGTGCGTCATTTCTACCGCGTGCGGCCCGGTGGCGACGCGGATTTACTCCCCCCAACCCCATAGCCAGGCCACACTGTACTATTTGCACGGCGGCGGTTTTATTCTCGGTAATCTGGATACGCACGATCGCATTATGCGCTTGCTGGCGAGTTACACGCGCTGCACGGTAATTGGCATCGACTATTCACTTTCGCCGGAAGCGCGCTTTCCGCAGGCCATCGAAGAAATTGTCGCGACCTGCCAGTACTTTCATCACCATGCCGCTGACTATGCGCTGAACGTAGAGAATATCGGTTTTGCCGGTGATTCCGCAGGCGCCATGCTGGCGCTTGCCAGCGCACTGTGGCTACGCGATAAGCAAATTGCCTGCGGTAAGGTCGCGGGCGTGCTGTTGTGGTACGGGCTGTACGGTTTACGGGATTCGATCAGCCGACGACTGATGGGCGGAGAATGGGATGGCTTAACGCGAGACGATCTGCAGATGTACGAAGACGCCTATCTGCGCAGCGTCGATGACCGCGAGTCGCCGTACTATTGTTTATTTAACAACGATCTCACCCGCGATGTGCCGCCGTGTTTTATCGCCAGTGCAGAGTTTGACCCGCTGATTGACGACAGCCGCTTACTGTTCCAGACGCTCCAGGCGCATCGGCAGCCCTGTCAGTACAAAATGTACCTCGGCACGCTGCACGCCTTCCTGCATTACTCGCGGATGATGAAAACCGCCGACGATGCCTTGCGGGATGGCGCGCGTTTCTTCAGAGCGCAGCTTTAGCGATAGGCAGCGGTCAGTTTCAGCATCATTTCGATGTGTTCCGGTGCGTCATTCAGCGCCGGAATATATTCGTATTTCTGCCCGCCCGCTTCGAGGAAAATTTCTCGGTTTTGCTCGGCGATTTCTTCCAGCGTTTCAAGGCAATCAGCAGCAAATCCCGGACACATGACCTGGATATGTCGGGTTCCTTTTTCCGCCAGCATTTTAAGCGTTTCGTCGGTATACGGCGTCAGCCATGGTTCCCGACCGAAGCGTGACTGGAAGGTCATCATCACCTTTTCCGGCTGCAGCCCTAACGCCGACACCAGCTCCCGCGTGGTGTCGCGACAGCGTTGCGGGTAATCATCGCCTTCATCAGCGTAGCGCTGTGGAATACCGTGGTAAGAAAGCAGCAGTAAATCGGGTTCGCCGTGCCGGGCAAACGCATCTCGGGCGCTTTTGGCCAGCGCATCAATATACGCGCTGTCGTCTGCATAATCGCGAATAAAGGAGACGCCGGGGATCGCACGCTTGCGCGCTAAAATGCGCGCCAGTTCATCCCACACCGCGGCCACCGTTGAGCAGGAGTATTGCGGATACAGCGTTAACACCACAATGTGCTCAACGCCGCTCGCTAGCAGTTCGTCGACCGCGCTTTCCAGCGAGGGGGAACCGTAGCTCATCCCCAGCGCAACCGGCGTATCCGGCAGGCATTTTGCCAGCGCCTGTTGCTGACGGCGGCTGTAGACCATCAGCGGCGAGCCTTCATCCATCCAGACTGACTGGTATAGCTTCGCGACGCGCGGCGCGCGCAGCGGCAGGATCACTCCGCGCAGCAGCGGCCACCACAGCAGACGGGGAGTATCGACCACGCGTGTGTCGCTTAAAAACTGGCGCAGATAACGTTTAACTGCTTCGGGTGTGGGGGCATCGGGGGTGCCGAGATTTGCCAGCAGGATACCGGTTTTCGTCTGACGCATTACCGCCTCGTATTGATTCAAATTGTTGATAATTGTAGCGGAAAAGCGAGGAAGAAGAACTAATTGCTGCGAGAGGTAAGAATATGCCTGATGGCGCTGCGCTTATCAGGCCTACGAGATAATGGCAGGCCTGATAAGGGGTTCACAACGCTAAAACTTAACCGAGGATTTTTTCCAGGTCAGCGCGAACAGCGGCAACAGCCTGCGTACCGTCAACTTTCGCGTATTTGGTTTGACCCGCTTCAGCTTCTTTCTGGTAGTAACCAATCAGCGGGGCAGTCATCTGATGGTATTCAACCAGACGCTTACGCACGGTCTCTTCCTGGTCATCTTTACGGGTGGTCAGTTCATCGCCGGTCACATCGTCTTTGCCTTCAACTTTAGGTGGGTTGAATTTGATGTGATAAACACGGCCAGATGCCGCGTGAACGCGACGACCAACAATACGGTCAACGATCAGTTCGTCCGGTACCGCGAATTCCAGAACGTAATCCACAACGATACCCGCTTCTTTCATGGCGTCAGCCTGCGGAATAGTACGTGGGAAGCCGTCCAGCAGGAAACCATTACGGCAGTCTTCCTGTGTAATACGCTCTTTGACCAGCGCGATCACCAGCTCATCGGTCACCAGTTTACCGGCGTCCATGATGTCTTTCGCTTGTTTGCCCAGCTCGGAGCCAGATTTCACGGCAGCACGCAGCATATCACCGGTGGAGATTTGCGGAATACCATATTTCTCCATGATGAACTGAGCCTGAGTCCCTTTACCCGCGCCCGGAGCGCCAAGCAGAATGATACGCATTACGAAAATCCCCTTAAAGGTTGTCGATATTTTAAAAAAGCGCTAAACGATACCACCATCACGCAATTGGCTCAAGAAAGGCGCTTGACGCTGAAACGTTTAACAGCAGGATATCGTGAAATATCATTAATTGCGTACGCTATATTCTACCCAAACACCCCGCGCTTACCCCCGACGCACGGTCTTTCCTGCGTTCTGATTCAATTTTTCCAGTGCCTGTGCCACAGTTGCCTCATCCGGTACGCTAATCGTGCATACCGGGATCTGTCCAAGCTCACGATGTTTCGCCATGCCGAGATTATGGTAGGGCAATATTTCACTGTGCAGGATAGCCGCATAGCGTTCGGTTATCGTGCGGATCGCCGCCAGATGCGCATCATTGAGGTTATATCCCGGAATCAGCGGGCAGCGCAGGATCACCTGTGCGCCAATCTCATTAAGCGTGTCCAGCGTGCTCTCCACCACGTGTTTCGCAATACCGGTATGGGCTTTATGTGCACGCGCGTCGGTCACTTTGTAATCGAGAAGAAACAGATCCACCCACGGGGCGATTTCGCGATACCGCTCGGGACGAGAGGCGCCGTTCGTTTCAAGACAGACGTGCAAACCGGCGGTTTTCGCCGCTTTTGCCAGCGCCAGCGCAAAGGGAAACTGGAACATCGCCTCCCCGCCGGACAAGGTTATGCCGCCCCCGGTTTTGTCAAAGTAGGGTTTATCCTTGATGACCTCTTCAAGGATCTCAGTCACCTTCCGGGTCTGCCCATAGATTTTAAGCGCCTGCGCCGGGCATGCCTCAACGCAGCGTCCGCACGCCTGACAGGCGGCATAATCTATCTCATGCCGCCCTTGGGCAAACTGGTGGCATCCGTGCGGACAGACCTCTGCGCAACGCTGACATTGCAGGCACTTATGTTCCAGAAACGCCAGCTGCTTTTCGGCTCTCAGCGACTCCGGATTGTGGCACCAGACGCAGCGCATCTGGCATCCTTTCAGAAAGACGGTGGTGCGGATCCCCGGCCCATCGTGCAGTGAAAATTTCTGAATATCAAAAACCGTGCCCGCTTCGCTCATCATCCACCTCAGTCGTTCAGCGTACGGTTCAGGATTTCCTGCTGTACATCTCGGTCCAGATTGACAAAACGCGCACTAAAACCACCGACGCGAACAATCAAATTAGGGTAGTTTTCCGGGTGTTGGTACGCCGCCTCCAACTCCCCCTTACCCACCACGCTGACCATCAACTGCGGCCCGCCGCGCTCAAAATAAGAGTGCATCAACGCCTCCACCAGCGGGCGACGGGTGTTGAATAACCCTTTGCTGAATTTGATGTTTTGTACCGAACCGGCGTGATATTTTGCCTCCAGTTTCAGCAGTGAGTTCAGCATCGCCGTCGGACCATTTTTATCCGCCCCACTCTGCGGGTTGTTGGCGTTGCTCATATAAATACCTTTATGCCGCCCATCGGCTGAAGCGCTGGTTGCACGCCCCCATTCGGTATTCACCTGATTGTTGATGATCACCACCAGATAGCTGTCCAGCCCTACTCGCCTCGCCGCATCGCGTACGCCGGTACAAACATAGCGATGCATCATCACCGCCAGGTCATCCGCCGCATTGTCATCATTACCAAACTTAGTCGCCGCGATCAGTGCCCGCTTGAGGTCGTCATAGCCCACGAAATCCGCTTTCAGCGCCGCAATCAACGTTGTGTAGTCATAACGCTGCTCGGTAAAAATAACCTGTTTGATTGCCGCCAGTGAATCTGCCGCATTGGTATTGCCATAGGTTTCGTTAGTACCGCCGAGGTAGCGCACGCCGCCGTCAAGCAGCGCCTTATCGCGCGCCACGCAGTCTGCCGTCAGGATCGAGGTAAACAAGAAGCCGACCTGTTCATTCATCACCCGATACGACAACGCCTGAGCGTGCGCCGTGATATCAATGTAGTAATCCAGCAACCGCTGGTAGTTATTCAGCACGTCATCAAAGCACGATATCTGTTCTGGCGGGGTTAACGCCACACCGCCGCTTTTTTGTTTATCATCCCAAAAATCGATGCCGCCGCTGAGCGAGATATTGAGAATTTTAAGCAGGTTAATACAGGTATTCGGCGTGCCTACACTTCGCCCGGCCAGCACAAACTCGCCGCAGCCAAAAGGAACATACTGCTCGGCCTCCGTTTCCCCCACCTGCATCGCGTCCATCACCGCCGGAATATTGACGTCATCGTTATACAGAATGGGATAGGTCAGGCCGGTGCCAATCACCGTCAATGCCTGTTGCCAGATTGCGTTGTCCATTCCCTGATAAATACGTAAAGTAAATTGCGGTTCCGTATCACCATTTTCCTCAACGGCTTGGATCGCCAGTCGACAATAGACATCCGCATTTTTCGGGTTACGCCGCCCTTTCCCGCCAACCACCACGCGACCATTCACCGTGGTTTTCCGCGCTTCAATCAGGCGGTAGTGGGAACGGATACACGCAATGGCCTGGCGTTCGCTTAGACGTCCGGCGTCAAGATCGGCCACCAATAAATCACCCAGGTAGTCATCCATACGGCCATAATTCACCACGCCAGCACACAGGCTGTAGAGCCAGCTCAGTTCAATCCCCTGGATGAAAGTTGCAGGTTTGTCATGACGAATAGCGCCCAACTCGCGCATTAACAGCAGCAGATGCTTACAGCGCTCCACATCCGTGCATTCCACCATCTCATCGGCAGCTATTTCAATGTGACGGTCAATCACCTGCTGCAAAATGCCCAGTACGTCCTTGAAAGATTGCTGTAACTGCACCGCGGCCTCATCCCCGGCGCGTTCAGCCTGCAGTTGCTGCTGTTCGATGCGTTGCAGCAACCCACCGATCCCAAGCGTCATCAACTGCGGATAATCCAGATACATGCCGCTTAAACGCGCCGTCGCAATCGCCGGAAAGTTAACGTCAACGAATTTGCCGAGCGTGTCATCGGTCAGCGCCTGGCGAAAATAGACGGAACGGGTGTCATGCTCGCGCCAGAAGCGCTCAAGCACATCGATTCGGTATTGTTGGTCGGGGAACTCCAGCATTTTCCGCAGTTCGTCCAGCCGGGCAAAATTGCAGTAATGACCCACACCGCCAACTGAGGTGACGCAGCCAAAACCAATCGGCAGCGCATCGACGCGTCCCAGGATCAGATCGTCAGCACAGGGACGGCGGAACAGCGTGGGGTAAAGCGCCTGCAGACAGCGGACCTCGCGCTGAAAACGCTCCGGGGTTGACTGAAACGCCTCGGTGTAGGCCTCCATAATCGCGAGTTGTTCTTCCGGGCTTTTTTCGCACGGGATCTTTTTATTCACATCAACTTGTTCGGCGATAATCGCTTGTTTGCTCACGGCCCTGCCTCCAAAAGAAACGCCCCCTATTAACTTGTAATTACAAATTACGATCCTTGACCTAAATCAAAAATCAATAAACGAACAAATCATCATCAATCACATTGTGTGAAACAGCCTGCATAACCGAAATAACAGTCAAATACGCATCTAAAGAGATGATCAATATCAAGATCATTTCGCAGGTAAACTTTTAGCCTCTGCGAAAGTTGTAAATACAAATAATCATAGAGAGTCTACTGTGAAGATAAACGACCTTGTTCAACCGGCGTTGATTTGTCTGGATCTCAAATCAAACCAAAAAGACGCGGCACTTGCTGAACTCGCCGACCTGTTATTGCGCGCGAATAAAATTCGCGACACCGACGCGTTTCTCCAGGAGGTATGGGCACGAGAAGAGACCGGGAATACTGGATTTGAAGGCGGCGTTGCGCTGCCGCACGCACGTTGCGACAGCGTTTTATCACCGGCGGTGGCGATAGGTATCAGCCGTCAGGGCATTGATTATGGCGCGGAAGATGGCCAGCCGACACATCTGATCCTGATGATCGCCTCAGCAAAACAGGCCAGCACTGCGCATATCGATGTGTTGGCACAGATCTCTTCACGTCTGGTCGAAGAGGACAGCGTCAGGCAGATCCTGGCCTGTCAGGACGTTCAGGCGGTCGTGGACTATTTCTGCCAACAAGAGGCGTGTCACGAAAAGGTTAGTGCTGAGGCCTCTCGTGGGCTGATTATCGGCGTAACCGGCTGCCCGGTGGGTATCGCGCACACTTACCTGGCCGCTGAGATGCTGGAAAAAGCCGCTGCGGAAATGGGTTATGAAGCCATTGTTGAAACCAACGGCTCTATTGGCGTCAAAAATGTACCCAGCGACGCTGATATCGCCCGGGCTGACGCCATTGTCGTCGCCTGCGATAAGCAGGTCGATTTGGACCGTTTTAATGGCAAAAAGGTGGTGATTACTGGGGTCAAAGCGGCCATCAAAGATGCACAGGGATTGATTCACCAGGCCCTGGCGGCACAGCCTTACCAGGCGAGAGCCACAACGAAGACCCAGACGTCGAGCACCACGGTACGCAGCCAGTTGTACAAGTCTCTGATGAATGGGGTCTCCTATATGATCCCGTTTGTGGTCACCGGCGGGTTAATGATTGCCCTCGCGCTGGCACTGGGTGGCGTGCCGACACCGTCCGGACTGGCTATCCCGGAAGGAAGCCTGTGGAATCAAGTACTGAATGTCGGCGTCGTTGGCTTCACGCTGATGATTCCAGTCCTCGCCGGGTATATTGCATTCGCCATTGGCGAGCGGCCCGCCCTGGCTCCAGGGCTTATCGGCGGCTGGATTGCCAATACCGGTTCGTTTTACGGAGCCAGCGCCGGCTGCGGGTTTATCGGTGCAATTATTGCCGGACTGCTGGTGGGTTATTTCATCCGCTGGCTGACCCACCTTTCATGGCACAAAATGCTGCTGCCGCTGGTGCCTATCATGATCGCGCCGATTGCGGGCACCGCCTTCATCGCCGCATTATTTATCTTTGTTATTGGTGCACCAGTTGCTGATCTGATGGCCTTCCTGAATCATCTGCTGACCAACCTTTCCACGGGTAATATTATTTTAATCGGTCTGGTGATGGGGCTAATGCAGGGCTTTGATATGGGGGGACCGTTTGGCAAAGTGGTCTTCATGTTCAGCGTGGGTCTTATCGCCCAGGGGCAAACTCAGTTTATGGGCGCGCAGGCAGCGGCCATTCCGGTTGCGCCACTGGGTATGGCGCTGGCGGCCTTTATTGGCAGACGCTTTACGTTATTTGATGACGAGGAGTTCGAAAACGGTAAGGCGGCAGCGGCGATGGGACTGGTCGGAATTTCTGAGGGCGCGATTCCCTTTGCCGCCCGCGATCCGCTGTCTGTTATTCCAGCCAACATGATTGGCTCTGCGGTGGCATGCATCCTCGGTTTTGTTTTCGGATTACATTGCAATGTCGCACATGGTGGGCCAATTATCGTGCTGCTCGGCGGTTTCGATCAGCCACTGATGGCGTTGATCGCAATGAGCGGCGGCATTATCACCACAGCCGCAATTGCTATTGTGCTCAAACGACTTAGAATGGCGAAAAAGCAGCAATTACTCGTTCAATCGCAAGCCTAACCAAGGGCGCGTCGTCAGACGCGCCAGAACGGACGCCATGAAGTATCTTGATATCTACCTGTTGTTAAGAGAGAAAATCCTCAAAGGGGAATACGCTGCCGGTGAACCGGTCGAAGGTGAACATGCGCTGGCAGAACGCTATGGCGTCAGTCGACCGACTATTCAGAAAGCCGTTGCGCGGCTGAAAAGAGAGTCATTTGTCCATACCCGGCAGGGTTCAGGGATCTTCGTGAACCCGCCAGAGTTTTATCAGGACAACAATGTCATTACCTTGTCAGAGCGTATACACCGCGATCAGGCGCTGGACAACGTGGTACTCAGTTACGACGCACTTTCGAGCGATCCCGAGATCGCCGCGCTTTTCGACTTACCATCAGATACACCGCTGATCCACTATCGTCGCATGCGCATCATTAACCAGCAGCCGACTATCATTGAAGAAACCTGGATGCCGCGGGCGTTGTTCCCGGCGTTCACTGAGGAAAACTGTCGCCAGTCGGTGCTGCACTATATTGAGCAAACCTGCGGCTACGCCATCAGTCACGATGTAAAAATCTGGTCGGGGAAAATACTCAATGCAGATGAGGCGTGGCTGTTACGTTTACCGGAAGGACAAATCAGCTTGTGTATTAAGCACAAAGTCTATTTGCAAAGCGGCGAGCTGGCACAGTACACCCAGGAAACGCTGGCAACCAATAGCGTAACCACGGTGTCGATGCGTTAAGCATAAAAAAGGGCAACCTGCGTTGCCCTTTTACGATAATGCTCAATCTGTGGTGAAATTACGACACCAGCAGCTGGTTCATGCGACGGATAAACTGGTTAGGATCTTCCAGCGTGCCGCGTTCTGCGAACAGCGCCTGATCCAGCAGCAGTTCAACCCACTCTTTAAACTGCTCATCATCCTGGGTATCCGCCGTGCGTTTAACCAGCACGTGGTCCGGGTTGAGTTCAAAGATATATTTCACTTCCGGTACGGCCTGACCCGCAGCGGCAAACAGCTTCGCCATTTGCGTGCTCATTTCGTCCGCATCGGTGGTTACGATAGCCGGTGTGTCGGTCAGACGGTGCGTCAGGCGCACTTCTTTCACGCGATCGCCCAGCAGGTTTTTCACGCGCTCAACGAACGGGGTCAGCGCTTTTTCAGCTTCTTTTGCCGATTCGTCGACTTCATCCGCCAGTTTGTCGATAGACTCGTCAGCTTTAGCAACGGACTGGAACGGCTTGCCGTCGAACTCGGTCAGGTAGTTCATCATCCACTCGTCGATGCGATCGGACAGCAACAGAACTTCGATGCCTTTCTTACGCAGCAGTTCCAGGTGCGGGCTGCTCTTCGCCGCCGCATAGCTGTCAGCGGTGATGTAGTAAATCTTCTCCTGTCCTTCTTTCATCCGCGACACGTAGTCTTCCAGCGACACGGTCTGTGCAGAAGAGTCGGTGTGCGTAGAAGCAAAGCGCATCAGCTTGGCGATGGTTTCCTGGTTGGCGTGGTCTTCCGCCGGACCTTCTTTCAGGACCAGGCCAAACTGTTTCCAGAAGGTCTGGTATTTTTCTGCATCGTCTTTCGCCAGTTTTTCCAGCATCTGCAGTACGCGTTTGGTCAGCGCGCTGCGCAGGTTACGGGTGACGGTGCTGTCCTGCAGGATCTCACGGGACACGTTCAGCGGCAGATCGTTGGAATCTATCAGACCGCGCACAAAACGCAGGTAGTTCGGCATGAACTGCTCGGCGTCGTCCATGATGAACACGCGCTGGACGTACAGCTTCAGACCGTGCTTGTGATCGCGGTTCCACATATCCCACGGAGCCTGCGACGGGATGTACAGCAGGCTGGTGTACTCCTGCTTACCTTCCACACGGTTGTGGCTCCAGGTCAGCGGGTCGGTGAAGTCATGAGCGATGTGCTTGTAGAATTCGTTGTACTCGTCGTCTTTGATTTCCGACTTGTTACGCGTCCACAGCGCCTGCGCCTTGTTGATTTTCTCCCAGGAAACCACGGTTTCACCGTCTTTCTCTTCCTGTTTTTCAATCTCTACCGGCAGGGCGATATGGTCAGAATATTTGCTGATGATGGAGCGTACACGCCAGTCATCGAGGAACTCATCTTCCCCTTCACGCAGGTGCAGGGTGATTTCGGTGCCGCGATCGTCTTTGGTAATGTCGGCCACGGTGTATTCACCTTCGCCCGCAGACTCCCAGAACACGCCGTTCTCCGGCTTGTCGCCCGCTGCACGGGTGCGCACGGTGACTTTGTCAGCCACGATAAATGCAGAATAGAAACCAACCCCGAACTGGCCGATCAACTGGCTGTCTTTCGCCTGATCGGAACCCATAGATTCGAGGAAAGATTTGGTACCGGATTTAGCAATGGTCCCCAGATGATCGATAACGTCATCGCGGTTCATCCCCACGCCGTTGTCGGCGATGGTCAACGTACGCTTATCTTTATCGAAGGAGACACGCACGCGCAGTTCACCGTCACCTTCATACAGGTCCGGGTTAGACAGCGCACGGAAACGCAGCTTGTCTGCCGCATCGGAGGCGTTAGAGATAAGCTCACGCAGGAAGATTTCTTTATTGGAATACAGAGAATGGATCATCAGGTGCAGAAGCTGTTTTACTTCTGACTGAAAACCACGAGTTTCTTGTCCTTTCATGTAGATCTACCTCAACAATGCCATTTTTAATGGTAAAAACACGTTGAGAGTGAAATGGGGACAGGGAATGATAATTTCAAGCGGAAACCGCCGTCGCGGCTTCCGTTTGTTCAGAATTTAATCTTATGACGCCCGGCAAGAGAGTGCGACAGCGTGGTGCCATCGACCATTTCCAGCTCACCGCCAACCGGTACGCCGTGGGCGATACGGCTGGCTTCAACGTCATATTGCATGCACAGCTCAGCAATGTAGTTGGCGGTAGCCTCGCCTTCGACCGTCGGGTTGGTCGCCAGGATCACTTCATTGATGTGCTCAGACGCCAGTCGCTGCTCCAGACGATCAAGCCCGATATCATCAGGCCCGATGCCATCCAGCGGCGACAGGTGTCCCATCAGCACGAAATAACGGCCGGAAAACTGCCCCGTTTGCTCAATGGCGTAGATGTCCGCAGGACTCTCTACCACGCAAATTTGGCCGTTTTCCCGGCGACGCGGATTCGCACAGATGTTGCATACTTCTTGTTCTGTGAAGGTGCGGCAATCAGCACAGTGGCCGATTTCCGACATCGCCTTCGTTAACGACTGCGCCAGACGCATCCCGCCGCTGCGATCGCGCTGAAGTAGCGCGAACGCCATGCGCTGCGCTGACTTCGGGCCAACGCCCGGTAGGCAGCGCAGTGCTTCCATAAGCTGAGTTAACAGCGGGCTGGTTTGCATCAGAACGGCATCTTAAAGCCAGGCGGCAGCTGCATACCAGAGGAAACGGAGGCCATTTTCTCTTTCTGGGTCTCTTCAATGCGACGAGCCGCATCGTTGAATGCCGCAGCAACCAGATCTTCCAGCATGTCTTTGTCGTCTTCCAACAGGCTTGGGTCGATTTCCACACGACGGCAGTTATGCGCGCCGTTGATGGTCACTTTCACCAGACCCGCACCCGATTCGCCGGTCACTTCCAGCTTGGCCACTTCTTCCTGCATCTGCTGCATTTTTTCTTGCATCTGCTGGGCCTGTTTCATCAGGTTACCCAGACCGCCTTTACCAAACATAGGCTTCTCTCTCAATCACGTTAAGGGATGACAACCATAAAACCATGGAAAATGGCTTACGATCAAATGGGGCGAATACTCTCTTCGTCCAGCTCCGCATCGAAGAAACGACGCAGCGTCTGAATGTTATTATCCGCAATAATTGACTCACGCGCCTGCGCAAGTTTCTCTTCATAAATGGCCTGACGCCACTCCAGCGGCGTGCGCACCGCAGGATTATCATCTTCAACGATGGTCAATTCAACCGCTGAGCCCGTTAAGCTGCTCAATGCTTCAGCAAGTCGTTGCTGCGCACCGCTGGAATTGAGGTGCCGCTGCGTGGAACGCAGGTGCAGGCGAACCTCGTTGCCATTCTCTTCTTTCCAGGCATTGAGCGCCACCTGCTCCACCAGCTTAGGCAATGACAGCTGACTGACCTGCGCGGCCCACGGGTCGCGTTCAATGGCTTCCGCCGCCAGTTTTGCCGCCAGTTCCGGTGTTTTTTCATGTTCCAGCGCTTTTTTCAGCGCCTTTGGCGTGGCAACAACTTCTTTGACTTCTGCAACCGGATTGGTCGTCTTCCAGCGATAGGCTTCTTTTTTCGCTGGTGCCTTCTCCAGCGTAGAGGCCGCCGGGCGCGCCTGAACGCGTTCCGTCACCGACGCCAGTCTTTCCAGCGCAGCATTATTCACCGGCCGCGCGCGGGATGCGGCTGCCGGTTCACTCTTTTTTGCTTTGGTCGCTCCCTGAGCACGCTGCAGCTGACTACGCGCAGCCAGCACCTGGCTGGTTGCCTCAGACAACGGCACGTCCTGATGCGCAGGCGCAGGTTGTTGCTCCGGGGCCTGTGTCGGTGCCATGATCGCGGTAGGAGCCGCGGGTGCAAACGACTGGCGGGGAACTTCGGGTTCCGGTAGCGGGACGCGCGGGTGAAAAGCCAGCGCCCGCAGCAGCGTCATTTCTACGCCCATACGCCTGTCCGGCGCATACGGCAGCTCTTTACGTCCAATTAACAGAGTCTGGTAATACAGCTGAATATCGGTCGGCGGCACGGTCCGCGCCAGTTCGCGCATACGTTGTTCAATGGCGGCCATATCGCTACCGAGCGCGGAAGGCGTGAGCTGAACCATCGCAATCCGGTGCAGCAACGCCAGCATCTCAACCAGCAGCGCTTCCCATTCAATACCACGCGCGGCAGCGTCATTAACCAGCGTCATGGCGCGTTCGCCATTCCCGGAAACCACCGCCTCAACCAGAGACAGCGCTTGATCGTCGTCAAGCGTACCGAGCATGGTACTCACCGCCTGAGTTGAGACCTGGCCGTCGCCGCTGGCAATCGCCTGATCGGTCAGGCTTAGCGCATCGCGCAGGCTCCCGTCCGCCGCGCGCGACAGCAGCTGCAGTGCACGCGGTTCGTGGGCGATGTGTTCCTCATTGAGGATATGCTCAAGCTGATGGCGGATCTGCTCAACGTCCAGCGCTTTAAGATGAAATTGCAGGCAGCGCGACAGGATAGTGACCGGCAGCTTCTGCGGATCGGTAGTCGCCAGCAGGAACTTAACGTGCGCTGGCGGCTCTTCGAGCGTTTTCAGTAAGGCGTTAAAACTGTGGCGCGACAGCATGTGCACTTCGTCGATCAGATAGACTTTAAAGCGTCCACGTGCGGGCGCGTACTGGACGTTATCCAGCAGGTCGCGGGTATCTTCGACCTTGGTACGCGACGCGGCGTCAATTTCAATCAGATCGACAAAACGTCCCTGCTCGATTTCACGGCAGTTGTCACACACCCCGCAGGGCGTGGCGGTAATGCCGGTTTCACAGTTGAGTCCCTTCGCCAGCAGACGGGCGATAGAGGTTTTACCGACGCCACGGGTGCCGGAAAAAAGATAAGCATGATGAATACGCCCTAACGACAAGCCGTTAGCCAGTGCCGTCAGCACATGTTCCTGGCCGACGACGTCAGCAAAGGTTTGTGGGCGCCATTTTCGGGCTAAGACCTGATAACTCATTGGCAGGCTCTGAAAGGCTGGAGGGTGGATTCACAGGGGAGTAATGCTAACACAACCTCGCAGCGACGGCGAGGTTGACACGTTATATTCGGGCGTTATCGTTGCAGTCAGTTTGGTTTCGGGCAGCGCACAGAAACCGGAGCGTACACGTAGTACGTGAGGATTTTGAGCACTGACCGGGGCCAAAATGGCAAAAAAGATAGTCCGACTTAGTGGCCCGGGAAAGGGACCAGGCTGTAGCAGGCCAGCCCTTGTTTTTCCAGGCGCTGTTCGCCACCCAGATCGAACAAATTGATGATGAACGCCGCATCGGTCACTTCACCACCCAGACGGCGGATCAGCTTCACGGTCGCTTCGATGGTTCCGCCGGTCGCCAGCAGATCGTCTACAACCAGAACTTTGTCGCCCGGTTTGATAGCATCAACATGGATTTCCAGCTGATCTGTGCCGTATTCCAGCTCATAGCTTTCAGCAATTACTTCGCGTGGCAGTTTATGGGGTTTACGCACCGGAACAAACCCGACGCCCAACCCCAGGGCGACTGGTGCGCCAAAGAGGAAGCCGCGCGCTTCGGTGCCGACAACTTTCGTGATACCCGTATTTTTGTAACGCTCAACCAGCAGTTCAATGCTGAGTGCGTAAGCTTTCGGGTCTTCCAGCAAGCTGGTGACATCGCGGAAAAGAATGCCCGGTTTTGGGTAGTCGTTGATGCTTTTGATGCTATCTTTGAGAAACTCAAGCTGCTGTGCAGTTGCGGTCATAAGTTTGTGCCTGATTGATACGGTATTACTTCACGGCGCACTATATACTCCATCCTCGACGCGTCTTGAATGATTTTTTGTATATATAAAGAGCAAAGGTTACATCTGTTTAACCTTTGACCGCCTGCGCCTGTGCTCGAAAACGGTCAAATTTACTGGCTGCGGGAGACAATTGCAACAGCGATTATTATGCTTCAGTGCTTTTGTTGCTCTTCATCAACCACCGGGATCCGCCACATAAAAATCAACAAGCAGGCGAGAATAACCAACAGCAGTCCGCGTACCCACATCATCTCAACCAGCCACAGCGAAACGCCAAACGTCAGCAAAATAAACACAATGGCGCGCGGCTTTGCCCCTGACGGCATCGCACGGTGTTTCTGCCAGTGGCGCAGATAACCGCCGAACCATGAACGGTACAGCAGCCAATCGTGAAAACGCGGCGATGAGCGGGCAAAGCACCAAGCGGCCAGCAGCATAAACGGTGTTGTGGGCAACAGGGGCAAAACCACACCCAGCGTGCCTAACACTACCGCTATCCAGCCAATGATGATTAGAATAATGCGTCGCATAATATCAATACTTAACACAGAGAATCGCTACTTTAGCATAACGGTTCTCATTTTCATCGGAGTGTTATCGTGAAAACCGCCCTGCTGCTTCAGACGCTCGAAAGCCAGCTCAACAGCCTGCGGCAGCGTTGCGCCCCTCTTGCGCATCACGCAACGCTTAGCGCCCGCTTCGATCGCCAGCTTTTTCGCACCCGCAGCACACGGTTACAGGCCTGCCTGGATGAAGCCGATGCTAACCTGAGCGCGTTACGCCATGCCGTTGAACACCAGCAGCGTCCCCAGGTAGCCTGGCTGGCTGAACATTTAGCGTCTCAACTGGAAGCCATTTCCCGTGAGACCGCCACCTGGTCGCTCAGAGAATGGGACAGCGCGTCGCCAGGGCTTGCCCGCTGGCAGCGCAAACGCGTTCAACATCAGGAATATGAGCGCCGACTGGTCGAGATGACACGCGAACGTAAGGCTCAACTGGCTCGGGCAACTAATTTTGAGGAGCAGCAGCGCCTGCTACGAGAAGTGGAAGCCTTCGAGGCGCGTCTGGCACGCTGTCGCCATGCGCTGGAAAGAATAGAAAACGTGCTCGCACGTATCACCCGTTAATCGTCGGAGAATGTATGTCACTTGAAAGCGCCCCGGACGAAGTCAAACTGGCCGTCGATTTGATTGTCTTACTTGAAGAGAATCAGGTTGCGCCTGAAACCGTGCTGAAAGCACTAGAGATCGTTAAGCGGGATTATGAAACGAAACAGCTCGCATCATCCAAAAAAGAACGGTAGCAGGATTGCCTGATGGCGCTGCGCCATCAGGCAATCACATTTCCTATTAGCCTACTGAAGGCGTCGGATCATCACCGTTGATGATGTCACGCTTCACCTCGGTCACGGTATCCCCTTTGGCGTTGTGCAAGTGCACTTCGAGTTGGTTAAAGGCGATATCAATGTTGTTTTCACGGCACAAGCGGTCAACCGCGCGGTTAAGTTCATCAACCGTGTGGCTGCGGTCGCGCAGTTCACGGACATACAGACGCAGTTCGTGATCCAGCGTGCTGGCACCGAAGGCGGTGAAGAACACGGCTGGCTCAGGATCGTGCATCACTTTCGGGTGTTCCATTGCCGCCTGCAGCAGCACTTTCTTCACTTTATCGAGATCTGAACCGTAAGCGACCCCAATGCGGATAACCAGACGCGTGGTGGTATCTGAAAGCGACCAGTTGATCAGTCGCTCGGTCACAAACGCTTTGTTCGGGATGATCACTTCTTTGCGATCAAAGTCGGTAATGGTGGTCGCACGAATACGAATCTTACTGACTGTCCCGGAATAAGTGCCAATCGTGACGGTATCGCCGATACGCACCGGGCGTTCGAACAGAATGATCAGACCCGAGACAAAGTTACCGAAGATTTCCTGTAAGCCAAAACCGAGACCGACCGACAGAGCCGCGGCCAGCCACTGCAATTTATCCCACGATACGCCGAGCGACCCGAAGACCGTCATCGCACCGATAGCAATGATCGCGTAGTTGAGGATTGTGGTGATCGCATACGATGCGCCCTGGCGCATTTTCAGGCGCGACAGCACCAACACTTCCAGCAGACCCGGTAAGTTGCGGATCAGCGCCCAGGCCACCATTGAGGCAATAATCGCAAACAGCAGGCTGCCCATAGTGACATCTTTCACCACCGCGGCACCGGCTTCTGTGCCGTTGTAATGCCAGAGCGTGATACTGTCGAGATAGCTGAACACGGTGATCAGATCGGACCATATAGCCCAGAACAGCACGCCAAACAGGGCCACCATCAGCAGCATGGTAATACGCAGCGTTTGCTGGTTGACCTGCTCCAGCGCAATGGTAGGTTCTTCCTGCGGCTCAGCGCCTTCGGCCCCTTCTTTCACCAGGTTCTCACGACGGGCAAGTGCACGACGCCAGGCAATTCGGCGCGCCGCAACGCTCAATCCGCGCAGCACCGTCTGGTACAGCAGGTTCCAGATGATCACCAGATACACGGTCTCAATCCAGCGACCGGATAAACGCAGCGTGGTATAGAAATAACCGGTCGCCGTCAGCACCATTAGCGCGATCGGAATAATCGACAATACGGTTATCGTCACCAGGCGCAGACCGTGCGATTCCTTATCACGCCAGCTCTCACGACACATTGGCCATACCAGGAAGGCAATAAGTAGCAAGTTAAAGAAAATAACAATCTGCCCAAGCACATCATCCATCAGATTGAGAGGCGAAAGCTCAGCGACCACCGACCAGAAATTCAGCGGCAGCAGTGCCAGGCTAATACGCACAATCTGGCGACGCCAGTGGCTGGTCTGTTTCGCGGGCATGCCGAAGTGGCGGATCGCCACGCCGTCTTTTTCCAGCACCTTCCAGCACAGGCCAAACACCAGCCAGAAGACGGCCATTTTCTTGCTAAATGCCCATAGCAGATCGCTGACGTTCAGTTGCATAGTCAGCAGAATCAAGCCCACGGCAAGGATAATCAGGCATGCGGGCAAGGCGCGAATCAGATCGATCAGTATCGCTTTAGGTGTGTTGAGCTGGCTGTCATTGCGCAAGTTACCCACCGCGGCGGCGAGTTTCGCCTGGTACGCTTTCAGCCACTTCAGGCGCCAGCGGATAAGCCCGGCTACCAGCAGCAGCGGCAAACCGGCCAGGAATGCGATAAACACCGCCGGCCAGGCTTTTTCCCAGTTCACGGTGATTTTCATCGACTTAAACTGGTCTTTGAGCGTTTGCGGGAAGGATTTCACCCAATCCCAGTCCATTGGGCGGTTGCTGTTAACCCAGAAAATTTGCTGAGTGAGGATGCTCTTGAGGTTCTTCGACACGCTCATTAACTGCTGCTGGTTGATCTGCAGGTTAATCGCCATCATCAGCTGATTTCCCAACTGCTTATTCAGCTGGTCCAGCAGTTCACGGCGCATATCCACAACCTGCAGCAGCGCATCATGAACTTCGCCGTTCACTTCATTGCTGTGCCCTTCTTCCAGTTTGGCAACGAAGGCATCATTCTGGAACAGCGCATCACGCTGCTGGTTGACTTCAAATTGCTCCAGACGCAGATCGGCAATGCGGTTAGTCATATCAGCAAGCTCGTCTGCCGACGGCAGCGTTTGCTGCTGCTGATACAGAATGCGCGATAGCAGCAGACTGCCCTTCAGCACAGCGATTTGTTCTTTAATATTGCGTTCCGATTGCAGCGCACGATCAAGCCAGTTTTTGACTTTAATGTTTTGCTGCATCAGTGAGTTGCCGTTTTCCGTGGCGGAAATCAGGCGCTGGCTAAGCTGATGGTTAATATCCAGTTCCTGTTTTACCAACGGATTGGTCTGGATACGATCCGCTTCATCTGGCGTCACTGCTTCCTGCGCGGTTTTTTCGGTTAACGTCAGACGTTTGCTGTTCACCGCTTCCTGCAGCAACTGGAGCTGATGCTCGAGCCTGTTGGTGTTGGACGTCACGTAATCCCGTTGTTTTTGCAGGGTATCCTGCAAAACCGTGTTGCCCTCCAGGCTTTTACGCTGCTGGTCGATTTGCGCATTCAGCAATGCCTGCTGCGCCTGAAGCAGCACCTGCTGGCTGGGGCGTAATGCCGCCTCGCCAACGCTGGTTCCATCCAGGCGATTGCGGATTTGCTGCATTTGCTGCGAGGCGGTGTACATCGCGTTTTGCACGCGCTCAGGCTGCGTCTGCAACGAGACCAGTTGGCTGTTATAAGCGGCCAGATCGTTTTGCGCGCTTTGCAGGTCATCCAGCACCTGGGCGACGCGCGACTCGAGTTGTCGCAGAGAGAGCGCGCTCAGTGTTTTTCGCGTTTCATCGTCATTATCGACATCGCTGAGCGAATTTAACGCCGCCGTCGCCTCGCGCATTTTTTCCGGCGCCTGGGCCACTTTCTGGCGTAGTTGAACGGTCTCGTCCTTCACGCGCTCAATTTTATCGAGCGTGGCGAGGGTATCGATAAGATCCTGCTGAACCAATTTATCCTGCGCAGAAAGGTCTTTTTGTTTATTCAGCGTGTCTAGCTGGCTCTGAATATCCGCTTTCGTCGGCAGTTCGCCATTCTGTTGCGCTCGCGCAAATGCTGATGACTGGCAAGACAGCAATAGAATGAAGAAAATAATGGTAATAGCAATGAGATGCTGTGAACGTTTATAAAGCTGCAACATAGTCATGAGGATGAATGTTTCTAACCAGAAAAGTGACCGAAAATAGTCAAGCAGCTAGAATATCACGGCTGTGATGGACAAAATAGCAGGGGTGAAAATGTCCAGGAAAATTCCTGGAGTGAAACCCTCTGGTCAGCAGGTCTCAGGCACGCGAAGCGTAGGGCACAGCAGACACATTTCCAGCAGCACAGCGACATATTCACGCGCGTCTTTTTTCAGATCAAAAGACTCTGGTGCAAATAACCAGTTTTCTAAAATGCCGGAAAGATAGCTGCGCAGTAACACCGCCACACGACGCGTGTTCAGATTCTCCGGCAACATTTTTGCGTTCATACAGTTGCGAAGGGTTTGCTCGATGCGATCATAGTTTTCAAGACACAGGCTACGTTGTGCCAACTGAACAGAGGCTATTTCCCCGACAAACTCGCATTTGTGGAATATAATCTCCATCAGCAAACGCCGGCGTTCTTCTGTCACGGTAGCTTCAAGAACGTAAACTAAAATTTCTCTTAATACTGATAGTGGATCGTCAGGGAATTTTGCCTGATACTCAGACTCTAGTTCATCAATATTGGGTTTTGCCAGCTCCCAGATTTCACTGAATAAATCCGACTTGTTTTTGAAATGCCAATAGATTGCACCACGCGTGACGCCAGCGGCTTTTGCGATCTCTGCAAGCGAGGTGGAAGAGACCCCTTGTTGCGAGAACAAACGCAGAGCTACATCGAGAATGTGTTGACGCGTTTCCTGCGCTTGTTGTTTGGTTTTTCGTGCCATATGTTAGTGAATTTACAGGCGTTAGATTTACATACATTTGTGAATGTATGTACCATAGCACGACGATAATATAAACGCAGCAATGGGTTTATAGGCTTTAAGCCATTGATCAATTTGAAATCGGACACTCGAGGTTTACATATGAACAAAAACAGAGGGTTAACGCCTCTGGCAGTCGTTCTGATGCTCTCAGGCAGCTTAGCGCTAACAGGATGTGACGACAAACAGGCCCAACAAGGGGGCCAGCAGATGCCAGAGGTTGGAGTTGTGACGCTCAAAGCTGAACCTCTACAGATAACAACTGAACTCCCGGGTCGCACCAGTGCTTTCCGCATTGCAGAAGTTCGCCCTCAGGTTAGCGGCATCATCCTGAAGCGTAATTTCACAGAAGGCGGTGACATTGAAGCGGGTGTGTCTCTCTATCAGATTGATCCTGCTACTTACCAGGCCGCATATGAAAGTGCAAAAGGCGATCTGGCTAAAGCGCAGGCGGCAGCTAATATCGCTCAGTTGACGGTGAATCGTTATCAGAAACTGTTGGGTACCAAGTACATCAGTCAACAGGAATACGATACCGCCAAGGCCGATGCGCAACAGGCAAATGCGGCCGTTATTGCCGCGAAAGCCGCAGTAGAAACGGCGCGTATTAACCTGGCGTATACCAAAGTCACGTCGCCAATTAGCGGCCGTATTGGTAAGTCTGCCGTTACGGAAGGTGCCCTGGTGCAAAACGGTCAGGCGACCGCGCTGGCAACCGTACAGCAGTTGGATCCGATCTATGTCGACGTCACACAATCAAGCAACGATTTCCTGCGACTGAAACAAGAGCTGGCGAACGGCAAACTGAAGCAAGAGAACGGTAAAGCGAAAGTGGAACTGGTGACCAGCGACGGCATTAAATTCCCGCAATCCGGTACGCTGGAGTTTTCTGACGTGACGGTTGATCAGACCACCGGTTCTATCACGCTGCGCGCCATCTTCCCTAACCCGGATCACACCTTACTGCCGGGTATGTTCGTCCGTGCTCGTCTGGAAGAAGGGATCAACCCAACGGCAATACTGGTTCCGCAGCAAGGCGTAACCCGTACACCGCGCGGTGAAGCCAGCGCGTTAGTTATCGGTGCAGATGACAAAGTGGAAACCCGCCAGATTGTGGCAGCACAAGCAATTGGCGATAAATGGTTGGTCACAGAAGGACTTAAGCCAGGCGACCGCGTGATTGTCACGGGGCTGCAAAAAGTACGTCCAGGCGCGCAGGTAAAAGCGCAGGAAGTCACCGCGGATAACAACCAGCAAGCCGCAAGCGGTAGCCAGCCTGAACAGTCCAAGTCTTAACTTAAACAGGAGCCGTTAAGACATGCCTAATTTCTTTATCGATCGCCCCATATTTGCGTGGGTGATCGCCATTATCATCATGTTGGCAGGGGGGCTCGCGATCCTCAAATTGCCGGTAGCGCAATATCCAACTATTGCACCGCCTGCAGTGACGATCTCCGCGACCTACCCTGGCGCTGATGCGAAAACAGTACAGGATACTGTTACGCAGGTTATCGAACAGAATATGAACGGTATCGATAACCTGATGTACATGTCCTCCAACAGTGACTCCACGGGTACCGTGCAGATCACCCTTACCTTCCAGTCAGGTACGGATGCGGATATCGCACAGGTGCAGGTACAGAACAAACTGCAGCTGGCGATGCCGTTACTGCCTCAGGAAGTTCAACAACAAGGGGTTAGCGTAGAGAAGTCTTCAAGTAGCTTCCTGATGGTTGTCGGTGTTATCAACACCAACGGCACCATGACCCAGGAAGATATTTCAGACTACGTGGGCGCTAACATGAAGGACGCCATCAGCCGTACTTCAGGTGTGGGTGACGTTCAGCTGTTCGGTTCCCAGTACGCAATGCGTATCTGGATGGATCCGAACAAACTGAACAACTTCCAGCTGACGCCGGTTGATGTGATCAACGCCATTAAAGCGCAGAACGCCCAGGTTGCAGCCGGTCAGTTAGGTGGTACGCCACCGGTGAAAGGCCAGCAGCTTAACGCGTCAATCATCGCGCAAACCCGTCTGACCTCTGCCGATGAATTCAGCAAAATTCTGCTGAAAGTGAATCAGGACGGTTCTCAGGTTCGTCTGCGTGACGTGGCGAAAGTGGAGTTGGGTGGCGAAAACTACGACATCATTGCGAAGTTTAACGGCAAACCGGCTTCCGGTCTGGGTATCAAACTGGCGACAGGTGCTAACGCCCTGGATACCGCTAGCGCCATCCGCGCTGAACTGGCGAAGATGGAGCCGTTCTTCCCATCAGGCCTGAAAATTGTTTACCCGTATGACACCACGCCGTTCGTGAAAATCTCAATTCACGAAGTGGTGAAAACGCTGGTGGAAGCAATCATCCTCGTGTTCCTGGTTATGTATCTGTTCCTGCAGAACTTCCGCGCGACGTTGATTCCGACCATTGCCGTACCGGTGGTCTTGCTGGGTACCTTTGCAGTGCTGGCCATTTTCGGCTTCTCGATAAACACCCTGACGATGTTCGGGATGGTGCTCGCCATCGGCCTGTTGGTGGATGACGCCATCGTGGTGGTCGAGAACGTTGAGCGCGTTATGGCGGAGGAAGGACTGCCGCCGAAAGAAGCGACGCGTAAATCAATGGGCCAGATTCAGGGCGCACTGGTGGGCATCGCGATGGTGCTGTCAGCGGTATTTATCCCGATGGCATTCTTTGGCGGATCTACCGGGGCAATCTACCGTCAGTTCTCCATCACCATTGTTTCTGCAATGGCGTTGTCAGTACTGGTGGCGTTGATTCTGACGCCGGCTCTTTGTGCCACCATGCTCAAACCGATCGCTAAGGGCGATCACGGAGAAGGCAAAAAAGGCTTCTTCGGCTGGTTTAACCGCATGTTCGATAAGAGCACCAACCACTATACCGACAGCGTTGGCGGCATTCTGCGCAGTACGGGTCGTTATTTGGCGCTGTATCTGATCATTGTCGTCGGCATGGCTTATCTGTTCGTTCGCCTGCCAAGCTCCTTCTTGCCGGATGAAGACCAGGGGGTATTCCTGTCCATGGCTCAGCTACCTGCAGGTGCTACGCAAGAGCGTACCCAGAAGGTGCTGGACGAAATGACGGATTACTATCTGACCAAAGAAAAAAATAACGTTGAATCGGTATTTGCCGTTAACGGCTTCGGTTTTGCGGGACGCGGTCAGAACACCGGTATTGCCTTCGTGTCGTTAAAAGACTGGAGCGAACGTCCGGGTGATGAGAACAAGGTCGAGGCAATCACCGCTCGCGCGATGGGGGCGTTCTCGAAGATTAAAGATGCGATGGTCTTCGCCTTTAACCTGCCCGCAATTGTCGAACTGGGTACCGCAACTGGTTTTGACTTCCAGTTGATTGACCAGGGTGGTTTGGGCCATGACAAACTAACACAGGCGCGTAACCAGCTGTTTGGTGAAGTGGCTAAGCATCCGGATCTGTTGGTCGGTGTTCGTCCTAATGGCCTGGAAGATACGCCGCAGTTCAAGATCGATATCGATCAGGAAAAAGCGCAGGCGCTGGGCGTTTCCATTAGTGATATTAATACAACGCTGGGTGCAGCATGGGGCGGAAGCTACGTGAACGACTTCATCGACCGCGGTCGTGTGAAGAAAGTTTACGTCATGTCTGAAGCGGAATACCGTATGTTGCCGGAAGATATTGGAAACTGGTACGTTCGCGGTAGCGATGGACAAATGGTACCGTTCTCCGCCTTCTCCACTTCGCGTTGGGAATACGGTTCACCGCGACTGGAACGCTATAACGGTCTGCCTTCCATGGAAATCTTAGGCCAGGCCGCACCGGGTAAAAGTACCGGTGAAGCAATGGCAATGATGGAGCAACTGGCAAGCAAACTGCCGTCCGGTATCGGCTATGACTGGACCGGGATGTCCTATCAGGAACGACTGTCTGGCAACCAGGCTCCGGCCTTGTATGCCATTTCACTGATCGTCGTCTTCCTGTGTCTGGCAGCACTGTACGAGAGCTGGTCAATTCCGTTCTCCGTTATGCTGGTGGTTCCGCTGGGGGTTATCGGTGCGTTGCTGGCCGCGACGTTCCGCGGATTAACTAACGACGTTTACTTCCAGGTAGGCCTGCTCACAACCATTGGGTTGTCGGCGAAGAACGCGATATTGATCGTCGAATTCGCCAAAGACTTGATGGATAAAGAGGGTAAAGGGTTGATCGAGGCGACGCTGGATGCAGTTCGTATGCGTTTACGTCCGATCCTGATGACCTCGCTGGCCTTTATTCTTGGCGTTATGCCGTTGGTTATCAGCTCCGGCGCAGGGAGTGGCGCGCAGAACGCCGTTGGTACTGGCGTAATGGGCGGGATGGTTACAGCAACCGTACTGGCTATCTTCTTCGTTCCAGTGTTCTTTGTGGTGGTTCGCCGCCGCTTTAGCCGCAAGAATGAAGATGTTGAACACAGCCACCCGGTTGATCACCATTGATTCATCGCTAATGAAAAGGCCGCGCAAGCGGCCTTTTTTCTGGAAAAATCATAAAAATCACTTATTGTGATTACGTTTATTTTCTGCCGAGTGAATAAGCGATATAATCCCTGTAGGCTTAAAGGCTATTCTTAAGAATTCTTGAGGTTTCTTATTTTACCTGAATAATTATTAAGATTAATCCTAGCAGCTAATCTGCATTGTTAGAGGTTGCCTTTGATTGCTAAAGCTAACTCCGTTAACCTGATGATTGCCCGAACAATAAAGAAGTTGTTCCATTTCGAATACCTTCATTTTTAAGGTAAAATGTAAAAAGGGTGCCACATCATAATTTTACGCAATTGTAATTTTTCATGATATGACGATGAAATCTTTTTTAGAGTAGATTATAGTTAAATCATCAGGCGTCACGGGCAAGTTTCAGGTAGTTTGTTGTATCCACCCCGAAGGTGTTCGGTTAGTTTAAACCACTAAGAAGGGGATGCGCTATGGACGAGTACTCACCCAAACGGCATGATATCGCGCAGCTTAAATTTCTCTGCGAAACCTTGTATCATGACTGTCTTGCAAACCTTGAACAAAGCAACCATGGCTGGGTTAATGACCCGACTTCAGCAACCAGCCTGCAGCTCAACGAACTGATAGAGCATATTGCAACCTTCGCACTTAATTATAAAATTAAGTACAATGAGGACAATAAGCTGATTGCGCAGATTGATGAATACCTGGATGACACTTTTATGTTGTTCAGCAATTATGGTATTAATACGCAGGATTTGCAGAAATGGCGAAAGTCCGGAAATCGACTGTTTCGCTGTTTTGTCAATGCCACCAGGGCTAATCCTGTTAGTTTGTCTTGTTAAAAAATATTACAATCATAGGTAAGAGTTATGTCTGATAAACCATTAACTAAAACAGATTATTTGATGCGTCTTCGACGCTGCCAGACAATTGACACGCTCGAGCGCGTTATTGAGAAAAATAAATATGAATTGTCCGACAATGAACTGGCTGTATTTTACTCAGCAGCAGATCATCGCCTTGCTGAATTGACGATGAATAAGCTGTACGACAAGATTCCAACTTCCGTTTGGAAATTTATTCGCTAATTGTTCACGAGGTTAAGTCAGGTATCGCGTTAGATTTGTTTGTCTGGCTGACCACCTCCTCATATTTACAATAGTTATTTAATTCAAATCAGGTGACTTCGATCACAATAAGGTAATGGGAACGCTCCCCTGTGCGCATTGCGTTTTATTGTTTTGCCATAATGAACGTTCGGCAAACAGAAGATGCAGACTGTCCTGCATAACCTGTTGGGTCAAAAACACCGTTGTAGGCGGCAATCCTGCGCGCCTCATCAAAACGCTATACGTTCAAATGTAACTGTTATGCTAAATTGTGGTTAATCTGTTACTTTTTTCAGGCACTATCCCCTCTTAAAATGGGTCGATCCCACCTGAATATTGAAGACATCACGAAGGCAAGAGATGACAGAAATACAGCGCCTGCTCACCGAAACAATTGACGACTTAAATGTGCGCGAAAAGCGCGATAACAGACCGCGCTTTAGCATCAGCTTCATTCGCAAGTATCCGGGACTGTTTATTGGCATGTATGTCGCCTGGTTCGCCACGCTGGCGGTTATGCTGCAATCAGAAACGCTGGTCGATTCAGTGTGGCTGCTGGTGGTATTGTTTGTCATCCTCAATGGTTTTTTCTTTTTTGACGTCGCGCCGCGTTACCGTTTCGAAGACATCGACGTGCTGGACTTCAGAGTCTGCTATAACGGCGAATGGTATAACACCCGTTTTGTTCCGCCAGCGCTTATCGAGACCATTCTGCATTCACCGCGGGTGGATGGCGAACGTAAAGCCCAATTGCAAAAAATGATGGCGCGGAAAGGCGAACTCTCTTTCTACGACGTCTTCACGCTAACTCGCGCAGAAGCTGCCGGTCAGTAGCTTGCCTACCAGCCAATAAAAAAGTGCGTACCCGCTGGCACGCACTGGTTTCCCTGAAATGTTGGCAAAATGTCTAACGTCTTTTCTTCCTGCCCTGCACCGCTTTAAATCGCGGATTCGTTTTGCAGATAACATACAAACGCCCTTTGCGTTTGACTATCTGACAGTCAGGGTGGCGCTGTTTGGCACTGCGAAGTGAATTAAGAACCTGCATATTAACCTCGCTTAGTGCCAATAAAATGGCCAAAACGTTTCTGGAAGCGCGCCGCACTGCCCTCGTTGTCGAACGTCTTCTGCTTCCCGGTGTAGTACGGGTGTGATTTAGACGAAATATCAAGGGTCACGTAGGGATACGTTTGTCCCTCAAATTCAATCTCACGTTCCGTTTTGATGGTCGAACCGACCTTAAAGTACTCATTGGCACTGGTGTCGTGGAATACCACAGTACGATAAAAAGGATGGATATCCGGTTTCATAGCAACCCCTAATTGTTACATTATAACATAACAATAAAGTACACTACTCTCGTCCCTGGCTCAACCTCATTTACACTGTGGGTAATTAATCTGGAAATACCCCTCTTAAATCTATTAGGTCATTCGAATAGATTTTTCACTTTCGGATATACTTTCCCTACGCTGTGTAAATAAGGATATCACTGTGACAACACGACATTTGATCGGCCTGGTGACCGGAATACTGATTCTGTCCATCCTTGCGCCAGTGGGTTTGAGTCTGTGGCTGGCGTATCGTCAGGTTGAAACTAAATTTATGGACGAGCTTGATTCTTACACCAGCCGGGTTGCTTTGCGCACAGAAAGGGTCGGCGAGCAGGCGAAAAAAGCATTACGCCAGATTGAGACCTTCAAGGGAGAACCTTGCGGAACGGAACATTTACTGGAAATGCGTCGTTTGTCATACAGCTATCGTTACATTCAGGAAGTGGTGTACCTCAAGGACAACGTCCCGCAATGCTCTTCCCTCGAGAATAAAAGCCGTGCTGTCGCCTTCCCTGCGGCGATGAAAGTCACCGAGGATGGCTACCGTGCCTGGTTAACCACGGATAACGACTTAGGTATCCAGCGTTTTATGGCTGCATTAGGCAGCGAAAACTATGTGGTGATGGTCGATCCCGCCACGTTCATTGACGTTGTTCCGTTTGGTTCGTGGCCGATTGATGTCGCCATTATTGGCGCCGATAAAAGCAGGATTGTCACCAGTAGCGGAACGCTACCAGAAGATATTTTGCAAAATTTTCAACAAGATAATGCCACTACGCATTTGCAAAAAGAGGGCGTTATTTACAACGCCCGCCCCTTCCCTGCATTAGGTATTACCGTCGTCAGCTGGGCATCTACGCTGCCGCTGAAAAAAATATGGCACCGACAGGCGCTTATCTGGCTCCCGGCGGGAATTCTTATCGGTCTGCTGACCGCCGCCTTTGTTCTGCGTATTTTACGTCGTTTGCAGTCTCCCCATCATCAGTTGCAGGAGGCTATCCAGCGCCGTGAAATTAAGGTGTACTATCAGCCGATCATTTCTCTTCGTACCGGGAAAGTGGTAGGTGCCGAAGCGCTGGCCCGTTGGCCGCAGCCCGATGGCAGTTTTCTCTCACCAGAGATTTTCGTCGCGCTGGCACAGCAGACCGGCCTGACAACCCCTCTCACTCGCCTGATTATCGAAAGCGTGTTTGACGATCTGGGCAAATGGCTTCATCACCATCCGGAGCAGCATATCTCCATCAATCTTGAAGCCGATAATCTGACATCAGAAACGCTGCCAGGTCTGCTCAGCCGGAAGGTGAATCACTATCAGATAAACCCGTCGCAAATTGCACTCGAACTCACAGAACGCGCCTTTGCCGATCCGAAAACCAGCGCTCCGTTCATCGCCAAGTACCGCCAGGCCGGCCATTCGATTTACATTGATGATTTTGGCACCGGTTATTCCAGTCTCAGTTACTTGCAGGATCTGGATGTCGATATTTTGAAGATCGATAAATCGTTCGTGGATGCGTTGGGATACAACAACGTGACGCCGCATATTATCGAGATCGCAAAAACGCTGAAGCTGGAAATGGTGGCAGAAGGTATCGAGACGAAAAATCAGGAAGAGTGGCTACGACAGCATGGCGTGCAGTACGGCCAGGGCTGGCTATACAGTAAGGCATTGCCAAAGGCAGAGTTTATCCTGTGGGCGGAGACACGACTGTAGCCGACATGCGAAAAGATTGAGATGGCTGGCGGCACGCCGCACAGCCAGTCACGTCAGTCACGTCAGTCACGTCAGTCACGTCAGTCATCCATAATGGGCGAGAATCCACCGTAGATCATGCGCTTGCCATCAAAGGGCATCGATTCGCCAAATTCCTTCATTCGGGGATCGGACATCATCTTCTGATTCGCCGCGTCACGGACTTCTTTTGAAGGATACTCAATCCAGCTGAATACCACTTCTTCATGATCCTGCGCTTTTACCGCCATGCGAAAATCGGTCAATTTGCCGTCAGGGACATCGTCTGCCCAGCATTCCACCACGCGCAATGCACCGAACTCCTTGAAAAGCGGAGCCGCTTTTGCCGCCATCGCGATATACGCCTCCTTGTTTTCAGCGGGTACGGCAACCACAAAACCATCAACATACTTCATGAGAAAAGCCTCCGAAGTTTACTGCGCGGCAAGCCAATTCTGGCCGCGTCAGTCGAGATTAAGTTTAGTCGTCAGCCCGCGATCATGCCGTAGGTTCATTCCGAACCCGAATGCGTGACTGCGGCTGATACCGAAACCACGGCAGGCAAAGCTGAATGAGCGGACCAATCGCCAGTGCATACAGCACCGTACCAACGCCCAGGGTTCCCCCGAGTAGCCAACCGATAAGCAACACCGACACTTCGATGGCCGTTCGAATTCGCCTCACCGGCCAACCGGTACGCGCGTGAATGCCGGTCATCAGACCATCTCGTGGGCCAGCACCGAACCCCGCACCGATATACAGACTGGTCGCTAAGGCGTTCAGTATCACCGCAGATACCAACAGACCGCTGCGGGCAAACAGGGATTCAAATCCCGGGATTACCATCAGCGCCACATCAGCCGCCAGCCCAATCATAATGACATTACTCAATGTGCCAAACCCCGGACGCTGGCGTAGTGGGATCCATGCCAACAGGACCAATACGCCCACGGCAATAATCACCAAGCCGATGTTCATCGACAACAGATTTGCCACACCCAGATGAAAAACGTTCCAGGGATCAGCGCCTAAATCCGCACGCACAAACATCGCCGTCGACACGCCGTAAAGCGTCAGCCCGATAAACAATTGCAGTAAACGACGCAGCATGCTTTTCTCCTCTCCCTGCGCAGACAGTCTTCATCTTCAACGCAATTGGCACTATGATTAATGACCAGTTTCCAAAAAGTGGACTGCAATGTCATCTCGCCGTTATGGAAGTCAGTCTCTCCAGCGCCTGCTCGGGCACTGGCAGGAGAGTCCCTCACGTACCCCAATCTGGCGACAGCTGGCCGAAGCCTTGCGTCTGCTGATACTGGATGGCCGGCTGGCGCTGGATAGCCGGCTTCCCGGCGAGCGCGAACTTGCTACGGTGCTGGAAGTCAGCCGAACAACTATCGCCAGCGCAATGGCACAGCTGCGGGAAGAAGGATATCTGGAAAGCCGCCAGGGTAGCGGCTCACGGGTGATCCTGCCGGAACATATTCGCCATGTACCGACTCGCACCGTCACCGGTACCGCACTCGATCTGTCCACCGCCGCGCTCAGCGCGGGTCCCGAAATTCATCAGGCTTACCAGCAGGCGCTGTTTGCCATACCGCAGCATCTGTTAAGTTCCGGGTATCTGCCCCAGGGGCTACCGTCTTTGCGCGAATCCATTGCCCGGCATTACTGCGAACGCGGATTATCCACGCAGCCGGATGAGGTTATGGTGGTCAATGGTGCAGTCAGCGGGCTGGCGCTGATCCTGCGGTTGCTTACCGGTCCAGGCGATCGCGTAGTGGTTGATCATCCCACTTACCCGCTCGCTATTGCGGCGATTCAGGGGGCCTCCTGCCGACCCGTGGGGGTGTCGCTGCCCGAACAGGGGTGGGATACTGCGGGTCTTGTCGCCACCATCGCACAAACCGCCCCACGCATGGCCTACCTGATGCCGGATTTTCACAATCCTACCGGACGTTGCATGGACGCCGCCACACGCCAGGTGGTGGCCGATATCGCCGCCAAAACGCACACCACGCTGGTGGTGGACGAAACCATGGTCAATCTGTGGTATGACGCCCCGCCACCACCGCCGCTTGCCGCCTTCAATCGCGATGCACCCATCATTATGTTGGGGTCTGCCGGTAAAAGTTTCTGGGGAGGATTACGTCTTGGCTGGGTGCGGGCGTCATCACGGACTATTGCCGCACTGGTGCAAACCCGCGACACGTTCGATTTAGGCTCACCGGTGCTGGAACAGCTCGCTACCGGCTGGCTGCTGGATAACGCCGCGCAGTTTCTCCCGGACAGAAGACAACTGCTCACCGCCAGACGCGACCAGTGCCATACTCTGATGCGATCGCATTTCCCGGAATGGCAATTTACCCAACCGCAGGGCGGGTTATCTTTCTGGGTAGAATTGCCCGATACGCTGGCGACGCTGTTTGCCACTCGCGCCGACAGCGCCGGTATTCAGTTAGGTACCGGAACGCGCTTTGGGTTAGCGGGTGCATTCGATCGTTTCTTACGCATGCCCTTCGCGCTGCCGGATGACACGATGCGCGCCGCCTTCAACACATTGCAGCCGATCTGGGACACTCTGCGTTCACAGGCAAGTCATGGGAAAATACGTAAAATAATCTAAGTGACGAGGAAAGGTGAAAGAGATTGCCGAACGGCAGAATTGGGTGGGGGCCCTGCCAGCTACATCCCGGCACACACGTCATCTGCCTTGGCTGCTTCCTTCCGGACCTGACCTGGTAAACAGAGTAGTGTTGCGGGAGAACCAACAGAGCCCCCATTGAGAGCGTTGTTAACCAACGCGCAGGCGCATTATCACTGCTGCACCGTGTAATTGCAACCCATCCAGCACCAGATGCTGTTTTCTTGTGCAATGCGGCTTCACTCACCCGCCATTCCAGATTATGCTGGGGAATTAGCGCAGGAATAACTGATGGATATACAAGACTCTTTCCCCCAACGCGTCTGGCAAATTGTCGCCGCAATCCCCGAAGGATTCGTCACTACCTATGGTGATGTCGCCAGACTTGCCGGATCTCCGCGCGCAGCGCGTCAGGTCGGCGGCGTCCTCAAACGGCTTCCCGAAGGCAGCACCCTGCCGTGGTATCGAGTCGTTAATCGCCATGGTGCTATATCGCTGACCGGGCCGGATCTACAGCGCCAGCGTCAGGCATTGCTGTCTGAAGGGGTGGTGGTTTCGGGAAGTGGGCACATCGATTTACAACGTTATCGCTGGGTGTATTAACCCTCCCCTGGCGGAGAGGGTTATGCCAGTCTTAGTACTGCGTAGGTGCAGGGACGGCTGAAGACGGATTCACCTGCGTGGGAGACGTTGACGGCACCGTAGTTGCCGCACCACCGCTGGCCTGAACCGGAACTTCCGTCTGCTGAACAGGAACCAGCGTCAGATCGGCCTTGGTACCGCCCTGGTTGATAACCGGCTGCACGGTGTCCGTAATAAACACCAGTTTGTCGTTCACCATAATGGCTGCACTCAACAAAATACGGGCGTTCGGCTGAATATCTGCCGGGTTAAACGGCAGCACAAAGCTAAATGGCGCCTGCTTCCCTTCAGTACGCACCGCTTTTTGCGACAGAACTTTTGACGGGGCATCCGCCAGCGAAGCGTCCGACAGTGTGACGGTCAGTACGGCATCCGGTGGCAGCGCAACTTTCTGGCGGATCCACACCGTACCAGAAACATTCGGCTGTTGAATTTTTGACTGTGTGTCAGCAATTGACGTAGTAGGGCTTGGCGCAGGTGTCTGAATATCTGCACTTTTATCAGCACAGGCCGCCAGCGCGACCGCAACGGCTAAACCACTTACCATGTGCACGAGTTTCATTAAATTCTCCTTATCGTCAATGCACCAGCGAGAACTTTCCTCGCCAGAAGAGTGGTTAACAAAAACATAACGTGACTAAGTGTGGCACAAAGTAGCTATTTTTGCCTGCAATCGACCGGTAATTCAGACAATTGCACCCATCGGACCACTTTCAAAATTGCGTTATACTCTGCCTACTTCGCTGCGACATCGACATGACCTGGAGAGCACCTATGAGTCTGGCACTAAAAAGTTTGCTGACATTGTTGAATTTGGAAAAAATTGAAGAAGGACTCTTTCGCGGCCAAAGTGAAGACTTAGGATTACGCCAGGTTTTTGGCGGGCAGGTCGTCGGACAGGCGCTGTATGCCGCTAAAGAAACCGTACCGGAAGAGCGGCTGGTGCACTCCTTTCACAGCTACTTTTTACGTCCTGGCGATAGCCAAAAACCGATAATTTACGATGTCGAAGTGCTGCGCGATGGTAACAGTTTCAGCGCTCGCCGCATTGCCGCCATCCAGAACGGGAAGCCCATTTTCTACATGACCGCCTCTTTTCAGGCGCCGGAAGATGGCTTTGAACATCAAAAAACCATGCCGCACGCACCTGGGCCCGACGCGCTGAAATCCGAAACCGAAATTGCCCGTTCAGTAGCGCATCTGCTGCCGCCGCTGTTGAAAGAGAAATTTATCAATGACCGCCCACTGGAAGTGCGTCCGGTGGAGTTTCATAACCCGCTCAAAGGCCATGTCGCCGAACCGGCACGCCAGGTGTGGATCCGCGCCAACGGTACGGTGCAGGACGACCTACGCGTGCATCAGTATCTGCTGGGTTACGCCTCCGACCTGAACTTCCTGCCTGTGGCGCTACAACCGTACGGAATTGGTTTTTTGGAGAAAGGGATTCAGATAGCCACTATCGACCATTCGATGTGGTTCCATCGTCCTTTCAATATCAATGAGTGGTTGCTGTATAACGTCGAGAGCACCTCTGCCTCCGGTGCCCGGGGCTTTGTGCGCGGGGAATTTTATACACAGGACGGCGTGCTGGTTGCCTCTACCGTACAGGAAGGGGTGATGCGCAATCGCAACTGATGTCTTATCCGGCCTACAGACTACATCTGTCGTAGGCCGGATAAGCGTTTAGCGCCATCCGGCAGAGTGAAATATCAAGCGTTGTAGGCGTTTTCACCGTGGCTGTTCACATCCAGCCCTTCGCGCTCCTGCTCTTCCGGTACGCGCAGCCCTACCGTCATGTCCGCCAGCTTATAGCCGATGAAGGCCACCACACCGGACCAGACAATGGTAATCGCCACGCTTTCGAGCTGCACCAGCACCTGATGCCCCATGGTCACGCCCTCAGCAAAACCTACGCCACCCAGCGAACTGGCGGCGAACACCCCGGTCAGAAGACAGCCGACAATGCCGCAAACGCCGTGCACACCGAACACATCGCACGGGTCATCAACGCGCAGAAAACGCTTCAGCATCGTCACGCCCCACAGCCCCGCCAGACCGGCAATTGCCCCGATGATCAACGCACCGCCGACGCCAATGTAACCACAAGCAGGGGTCACGCCAACCAGGCCCGCAATGGCACCAGAACACGCCCCCAGCAGCGACGGTTTACCGCGCAGCGCCCACTCACCGAAGATCCAGCCGAGAATGGCAGCAGCGGTCGCCACCACGGTATTCACAAAGGCCAGCGCAGCGATTTCATTTGCCGTCCCCGCAGAACCTGCGTTAAAACCAAACCAGCCGATGTAGAGAATTGCGGTCCCGGTAAAGACCATCGGCAGGTTATGCGGTTTGAAAGCCTCTTTGCCAAAACCCACACGCTTGCCAATCAGATAAGCGCCCACCAGCCCGGCGATCGCGGCGTTGATATGCACCACCGTCCCGCCCGCAAAATCCAGCGCGCCATGGGAGGCCAACAGACCACCACCCCAGACCATATGCGCAATCGGAATGTAGGACAGCGTCAGCCATACCACCACAAAAATCAGTACCGCAGAGAAGCGAATGCGTTCAGCCAGCGCCCCAACGATAAGTCCAACGGTGATGCAAGCAAATGAGCCCTGGAACGCAACGTGAATGTACTGGTAGAAACTCCCCGTTACCGCCGTCAGGGCAATGTTTTTCAGCATCACCCAGTTGAAGTTGCCGAAGAAACTATTCCCCTCGCCAAAGGCCAGCGAGTAGCCATACACCACCCATAAAATGCAGACCAGTGCGAACGTCACCGTCACCTGCGTCAGCATCGACAGAACGTTCTTGCCACGAATCAAACCGCCGTAAAACAGCGCGATGCCCGGAATGGTCATAAACAACACCAGCGCGGTACATATCATCATAAAGGCGTTATCAGCTTTGTCCGCGACGGCTGGCGCTGCCATCGCCAGTCCCGGCAGCAGTGCCAGTGAAGCGATACCCGTTTTCATCGTTGCTATCTTCATTTTTTGGTTTCCTATCACTGTGTGCCAGAAGTTACAGTGCGGCTTCGTCGGCTTCGCCGGTACGAATACGAATCACACGTTGCAGCTCGGCGACAAAAATTTTGCCGTCGCCAATTTTTCCGGTATAGGCCGACTTGCTGATGACGTCGATCACCTCATCAAGCTGATCGTCGGCAATCGCCACATCAATCTTCACCTTCGGTAAAAAATTGACGCTGTATTCGGCTCCCCGATACAACTCGGCATGGCCTTTCTGTCGACCAAAGCCCTTCACTTCGGTGACGGTCAGCCCCTGAATACCAATAGAAGACAGTGCTTCACGGACGTCTTCCAGTTTGAACGGTTTGATTACCACGGTAACCAGCTTCATAGATCCCCTCCAGTCAGAATTCAGTAGTGGCTGCAGATACACAGGATGAATATTGCAAGGGGTGTGCCAGAAATGAAAAACGCGGGGTGATTCAGGCTCGCAGGGCGCGGCCGGGGTAGAAAAAGAAAAAACGCACTATAACGGTGCATAGTGCGTTACATTTTTGCACCAGATTGTTGATGCCTCTTGAACCAATTTAGCCGTAGGCCTGAAACGCACTGCGCCATCAGGCAATAATGGAATCCTCATGCGCACTGGCCGCCAGCTCTTCACCGGCCAGTTGCAGCTGATACATTTGCCAGTAGCGGCCTTGCGCCGCCAGCAATTGCTGATGTGTGCCGCGCTCGACGGCCTGCCCCCGGTGCAGCACCAGAATGGTGTCTGCTTCCACGATCGTGGAGAGTCGATGGGCAATCACCACCAGCGTAGTGTGTTCGCGCACAGCAGCCAGCGCCTGCTGAATGGCCTGCTCCGTGCCGGAGTCAATACTGGCAGTGGCTTCATCCAGAATCAGTACCTGCGGCGTTTCAACCAGAACCCGCGCCAATGCCAGCAGCTGTTTCTGCCCCACGGACAAATTATTGCCCTGTTCGCCCAATCGGGTGTGAATACCGTCACTCAGACCGCGTGCCAGCTCAGCCAGCTGTACGGTCTCCAGCGCCTGCCACACTCGATCTTCAGAAATATCGCGGCCCAGCGTGACGTTTGCCAGGAAGGTGTCCGCCATCACAACCGGATCCTGCTGCACCATCGCGACGCCCTGACGTAAGACGCCGTGACTCAACGAGGAGAGGGGGCGCCCGTCCAGACGGATCTCCCCTTGCGTCAGCGGATAGTAGCCCATCATCAGGCTGGCGAGCGTACTCTTGCCACTACCGGTATGCCCAACCAACGCCACAAAACTGCGTGAAGGCACGGACAGGCTAATATTTTTCAGCACCAGATTGTCATCGCGATAAGCAAATGACACGTTATCAACCTCAATGTTGCCACTCTTCAGCGGCTGATCATCATCGCCATAATGCTGACGCGGTCTGTCCATCAGTTCGAAGACGCGCTCACCGGCGACAACCGCTTGCTGCAGCATAGATTGTTGGGTCGTCAGCTCAATCAGCGGCTCGTTCAGACGCCCGAGATAGCTGATAAACGCATACAGCACGCCAACCTCGATGGACGAGCCAGAGGTCACGCTGAACAACATCAGTAAACCACAGAGGATCAGGGCGGAAAACAGGCTCAGCAACGGACGCAGTAAAAAACCGTCCAGCCGCAAGGTCTGCATGCGTGCCATGTAGTGCGAACGGCTGGCCTCGCCCATGCGCTCCCCAAAGCGCGCCTGCTGGCGAAACTGTTGGATCACGCTCATACCGTTAATGACTTCATTGAAGCCATCATTGATATCGGCCAGATAGGCACGAACGCGGCGCACAATCGGCGTGCTGTAGCGCTGATAAATCACCATCACCACCATCACCGCCGGGAATATAGCCATCGCCACCAGCGCCATACGCCATTCGAGGCTAAACATCGCCACCAGCATGGCACCAATCAGAGCCGCACTGCGCAGTACCGTTGCCACGACCGTCACGTACAGGTCGCGGATCACTTCAGTATCGTTGGTTACACGAGAGATAAGCTGTCCGACGGGCTGGATGTCAAATTCACTCAACGGTTGGCGCAGCGCAGCATCCATTACATCCGTGCGTAGCTGTTGCACCACACCGACGGCAGCCTGGTTAAACAACAGTGACTGCGCATAGTGCAGTCCCGCCGCCAGCAGTTGCAGACCGACATAAGCCGCAACCAGACCGGCTACCATCGCCAACGGCAAATTGTTTTTCGCCACCATGTTATCAATAAAGTAGCTTATCAGCAGAGGACCGCTGACTTCTGCCGCCGCCGCCACCCACAGCATCACCACCGCAATGCCCAGCGGTTTTCGCCACGGTGAACCATAGCGCAGCAGCCGTTTCAGCGTCGGCCATAATTGCCCAAAGCTACGCATTCGCCGCCTCCTCATTTAACGTAGGGGCATCAGACAGCGCGGCTTCCAGCTGCTGATAGCGATACATATCGCGGTACCAACCGGGTTGCTGGCCCAGCGTGTCATGGTCGCCACGCTGGGCAATATGTCCGTGCTGCATCACGATAATCTCGCTGGCTTCCGTCAGCGCCGACAAGCGGTGGGCGCTGATAATAACCGTTCTTCCCTCGCCCCACTGGCGCAGGTTATGCAGGATCTGATGTTCGGTACGGCCGTCTACCGCCGACAGCGCATCGTCAAGAATCAGAATTTCCGCATTAAGCAGCAGCGCGCGGGCAATAGAAATTCGCTGTTTTTGCCCGCCCGAGAGCATCACGCCCCGCTCGCCCACTTCGGTGTCATATCCCTGCGGCAAACGTAAAATATCCTCATGCACGCTGGCGAGGCGCGCCACATGTTCGATTTCGGCCTGCGTCGCCTGCGGGCGTCCAAGTGCAATGTTATTGCCGACGGTGTCCGAAAACAGGAACGGCGTCTGGCTAACAACTGCCAGCCGACTGCGCCAGCTATCAAGCTGTAAGCGCGTCAGCGGAATGTCATGAAAGCGCACGTCGCCCTGGGTAATATCAAAGTGGCGCTGGATCAGCGACAGAATGGTACTTTTTCCCGCACCGGTCGGCCCACAAATACCCAGCATCTGCCCAGGCTTAAGCTGGAAATTAACGTTTTCCAACGTCGGGCGCGCCATCAGCGGGTAGCTGAATTCACGAATCGCAACCGCCAGTTCCCCGCGCCCTTCCGGCACGGGTTCCGTGCCATCATTAACCACGGGAGCTTCCGCCAACATGGCGCGAATACGGCTGTAGGCGGCGCTACCGCGCTCGACGATATTAAACATCCACGCCAACGCCAGCATCGGCCAAATCATCAGACCGAGATACATCATAAAGCTGGTCAGCTGACCGAGCGTCAGCGAACCGTGAACCACCATCCAGCTTCCACCGCCAATCGCCAGCAGGTTCGCCATACCAATAGCGATATAAATGGTGGGATCGAAGCGGGCGTCGATGCGCGCGACGCGCATATTTTTCTTACCGGTATCCTGCGCATCTGCGGCAAATAAGGCTGACTGCCGGTCCTCCAGACCAAAGGCTTTAATCATGCGAATGCTGGTCAGGCTCTCCTGAGTACGATCGTTGAGGCTGGAGAATGCCGCCTGCGCTTGCTTAAAGCGGTTATGAAGCCGATCGCCGTAACGCTTAATCATCAGCGCCATCACCGGCATCGGTAGCAAGGCAAATAGCGTCAACTCCCAGCTTATTTGCGTAGACATGACGATAAGCACCGCACAGCCCATCACCAGCGAGTCGACCAACGTCAGCACACCTTCTCCGGCGGCGAACACCACCCGGTCAACATCGTTGGTGGCGCGCGCCATCAGATCGCCCGTGCGATGGCGCAGATAAAATTCAGGATGTTGACGGCTCAACTGACGGTAATAATCTTCGCGCAGCTCAACTGCCAGCTGGTAGGATGCCCCAAACAGCAGCACGCGCCAGACGTAGCGCAGCAAATAGACCACCACCGCAATCAGCGCAATTGTGCCAACCCACATTAGCAGGCGTTCGGTCGTGAAGCGTTGAGCCGTCACGCCATCAACAATAATTCCGACCACTTTAGGCGGAATAAGTTGAAGGATAGCGATGATGATAAGCAGGGCCACTGCCCCGAGGTAGCGACGCCACTCCCTGCGAAAGTACCAGCTTAATTGAGCAAATAATCGCACGCGTTATGTCCTGACATGATTTCCGACAATGAGCGCCGGGAGAATTATTCAATAGGTAGAGCAGTTGTGTATTTAATCTGTTCCATCGCAAAGCTTGAGGTAACGTCCGACAACCCCGGCACGCTGTTCACCAGCCGTTTGTAGAAGTCATCATAGCGTTTCATGTCGGCGACCTGCACTCGCATCAGGTAGTCATACTCCCCGGCCATGCGCCAGAATCCCAGTACCTCTGGCATCCCGGTCACTTCAGTCACAAAGCGACAGTACCATTCACTGCTGTGATGCTGCGTTTTGATCAGCACAAAGGCCGTTAACCCAAGTCCCAGCTTTTCGGGATCCAGCAGCGCAACTTTGCCAAGCAGAACGCCGTCATCCTCAAGTCGCTTGAGTCGTTTCCAGCAGGGGGTGGTTGTCAGATTAACGGCATCTGCGAGTGCCTGCAAAGAAAGGGTACAATCCTGTTGCAGCAAGCTGAGCAGCTTGCGGTCAATTTTGTCTAACATATCCACTCCACAGAGAAGAATTTTCTCCCTACATTCTATTTTAAAGGCTAAATGGCAACAATTTTTTCCGTGCTTTTCGTTACTCTAGGCACAAAATGACAAATGGATATTAATGATGAATAGCTCCTGGGTTAAAAACGCCATCAATGAAATCAATGCGGATTATCAACGCTCCGCAGATACTCATCTTATCCGCCTGTCACTTCCGGCGTTCCCGGGGATTCAGCTGTACCTGAAAGATGAAAGTACACATCCGACCGGTAGCCTGAAGCATCGACTGGCGCGTTCACTGTTCCTGTACGGACTGTGCAATGGTTGGATCAAAGAAGGCACCACCATTATTGAGTCGTCTTCCGGCTCCACGGCGGTTTCTGAAGCCTATTTCGCCCGCCTGCTGGGGCTACCGTTTATCGCCGTCATGCCGTCCTGCACGGCAAAACGCAAAGTTGAGCAGATTGAGTTTTACGGCGGTCGCTGCCATTTCGTGGAAAGCGCCTGCGAAATTTATGCCGCGTCTGAACAGCTGGCCCGTGAACTCAACGGCCATTATATGGATCAGTTCACCTACGCCGAGCGCGCTACCGACTGGCGCGGCAATAACAATATTGCCGACAGTATCTTCCGCCAGATGTCATGCGAGCCACATCCCGTTCCCCGCCACATTGTGATGAGCGCCGGAACCGGCGGCACGTCAGCAACCATTGGGCGCTACATTCGCTGCCAGGGTTACGACACCAGGCTGATGGTGGTCGATCCGGAAAACTCTGTTTTTCTGCCATACTGGCAGGCGCGTGACGCCACATTACGCAGCCCGGTGGGCAGTAAAATCGAAGGTATCGGTCGCCCGCGCGTCGAGCCCTCTTTCATTCCGGACGTGGTTGATGAAATGCTGCGCGTGCCGGATGCCGCCAGCGTCGCTACCGCGCACTGGCTGGAAACGCAGTTGGGCCGCAAAGTCGGAGCTTCAACCGGGACCAATATGTGGGGTACGCTGCAACTTGCCGCCCGCATGCGTGAGGCTGGAGAAACAGGTTCACTGGTAACGTTACTGTGCGACAGCGGCGAACGTTATCTTGAGACCTACTACAACCCAGAGTGGGTTAATGCGCATATTGGCGATTTGACACCATGGAAAGCGGAAATCGCCCAACTGCTGAATACCCAGTAAACCGGCAAAAAAAAGCCAGACCTAATGGTCTGGCTTGCTGGAAGGGATCTCTCATTCGGGGGAATAAGGTAGATGCGGATTATCCAGCCAATGTGTTAAAAAGTGCGATACCGCCTGATTGCGACAATGTCCAATCACCGGTAAATCAGGAAGCTCAGCAATTAATTGCGGCATGGCGTTGCCCATAATCAAACCTCGCCCCACGCTGCCCAGCATCTCGCGATCGTTCATCGCGTCACCAAATGCCATGCACTCAGCCATAGAAAAACCTAAATGGTCACTCAGTACCGCCAGCGCGGAGCCTTTGTTACAGCCCAGCGGCAGCACTTCAAGACAGTCTACGGCGGAAAAACAGAGATTTGCCTGCTCACCCAGCGCCTCATTCAATTGAATGCGCAGGCGTATCAGGTCGTCATGATCGCCGCAGAAGCAGATCTTCGTCACCTGATGCGCGGGGATACGTTTCACATCCACGACCTGATAACGGAATCCGCTGTACACATGCGCCTTGAGGATCGACGGGATCTCCTGCCCGGTGAACCATCCATTGTCATTGAAGACATGCATGCTGGCCTGGGTATCCCACTTCTGATGCAGGACGATATCTGCTGCCTCGGGTGCCAGATCCTGACGATGCAGTACATCCCCTTCCAGCGAATGAATACGCGTCCCGTTACCCGTTATCAAAAATGCGTCCAGCGAGAGGGTCCCTAAGATATGACGCATCTCCAGCACATGGCGGCCAGTGGCAAACGTCAGGGTGATGTCGCGTTCACGCAGGCGCGCCAGCGTCGAGAGTGTTTCGTCACCTAAATGGTGATTCGGCATCAGCAGGGTGCCATCCATATCAAATGCAGCCAGACGAGCCATTTCTTTCTCCACACTGTGACGCGGTTAACTTGTGGTTCAGTATCACCTGAGATATACGGAAGTAATAGTGAATAGATAAAACGAATTGTTCCGGGTTTATGTTGCCCGAAGGATGAAGTGCAAATGCGACTTTTGAATCGATTGAATCAGTACCAACGCCTCTGGCAGCCCTCAAACGGAGAGCCGCAGTCGGTCACCGTCGGCGAACTGGCTGAACGCTGTTTTTGCAGCGAGCGCCATGTCCGTACGCTGCTACGCCAGGCACAGGAGGCGGGCTGGCTGGCATGGGAAGCACGCTCAGGACGCGGAAAACGGGGACAATTGCGCTTTTTGGTCACGCCCGACTCGCTGCGTAATACGATGATGGAGCAGGCGTTGCAAAAGGGAGAACAGCGTAGCGTGCTGGAGCTGGCGCAGCTGGCTCCCGGAGAATTAAGAACGCTGCTGCAGCCGTTTATGGGCGGCCAGTGGCATAACGATACGCCAACCCTGCGTATTCCCTACTATCGCCCACTTGATCCCCTCCGCCCCGGCTTTCTCCCCGGTCGTGCCGAACAACATCTTGCCGGGCAAGTCTTCTCCGGACTGACCCGTTTTGACAGTACGACCCAGCGCCCCTGCGGTGATTTGGCCCACCACTGGGATATCTCCGCCGACGGCCTACGCTGGGATTTCTATATTCGCTCCACGCTGCACTGGCATAACGGTGACGTGCTCAGCACCTCGCAGCTACATCAACGCCTGCAACAGCTGCTGGAGCTGCCCGCGCTCAATAAATTATTTATCAGCGTGAAGCGTATTGAGGTGACTCACCCTCAATGCCTGACGTTTATTTTACATCGCCCCGACTTCTGGCTGGCACACCGTCTGGCCAGCTACAGCAGTCATCTGGCGCACCCGGAACAGCCGCTCGTCGGCACCGGTCCGTTTAGGCTGACGCTGTTTACACCGGAACTGGTCCGTATCGAGAGCCATGACCACTATCACCTCAGCCACCCGTTGCTGAAAGCCATTGAATTTTGGATAACACCGCAGCTTTTCGACCAGGATCTGGGTACCAGCTGCCGCCATCCGGTGCAAATTGCCATTGGCAAGCCTGAGGAACTGCCGATGCTTAGCCAGGTCAGTAGCGGGATCAGCCTCGGATTTTGTTATTTAACACTCAGGAAAAGCGCACGACTGAACGTGCTTCAGGCGCGTCGGCTGGTCAATATCATCCACCGCTCTTCCCTGTTGCAGACGCTTGAGGTGGAAGAGAATCTGATTACCCCAAGCAATGCGCTGCTGCCAGGGTGGACCATTCCGCAATGGGATCAGTTGGATGAAGTGGCCCTGCCGGAAAAACTGACGCTGGTATATCACCTGCCAGTAGAGTTGCACGCCATGGCCGAACAGCTTCGCCAGGTACTGGCAACGCTGGGCTGCGAGTTAACGCTGATTTTTCACAATGCCAAGAACTGGGACGGTGACCATCCTCTGGCCCAGGCCGACCTGATGATGGGCGACCGGCTGATTGGCGAAGCACCAGAATATACACTTGAACAGTGGCTACGCTGCGATCAGCTCTGGCCACATGTTCTGGATGCCCCGGCATTCTCTCATCTACAGGCCACGCTGGATGCGCTGCAAACCCAGGCTAATGAGGATCATCGTCACGCGGCGTTACAGCAGGTTTTCACTAACCTGATGAATGACGCCACGCTAACGCCGCTGTTTAATTACCATTACCGCATTAGCGCCCCACCGGGCGTCAACGGCGTGCGACTCACTCCCAGAGGCTGGTTTGAATTCACCGAGGCCTGGCTGCCGCCGCCTTCATCGTGAAGAAGCTGGTCGACGCCGCGCCCAGGCGCTACCATAGGGTTTTCGTTATTTGTCAGGAAAAACCATGAAACGTGCCGTTGTCGTATTTAGTGGAGGTCAGGACTCCACCACCTGTCTGGCGCAGGCGCTGCATCAGTATGATGAAGTGCACTGTGTGACCTTTGATTATGGTCAGCGCCATCGCGCTGAGATTGATGTCGCACGTGACCTGGCCTTAAAACTCGGCGCACGCGCGCACAAAGTTCTCGACGTCACGCTGCTTAGCGAACTGGCGGTCAGTAGCTTGACCCGCGATAACATTCCGGTACCGGATTACGAACCAGAAGCCAACGGCATTCCCAACACCTTTGTGCCCGGACGTAATATTTTGTTCTTAACGCTGACAGCGATTTATGCATATCAGGTGCAAGCGGAAGCGGTCATTACTGGCGTTTGCGAGACCGATTTCTCCGGCTATCCTGATTGTCGCGATGAGTTTGTCAAAGCACTGAATCATGCCGTAAGTCTGGGCATGGCAAAAGATATCCGCTTTGAAACCCCGTTGATGTGGCTTGATAAAGCCGAAACCTGGGCACTGGCCGACTACTGGGGCAAGCTGGATCTGGTGCGTGAAGAGACGCTGACTTGCTATAACGGCGTTAAGGGCAACGGTTGCGGCCAGTGTGCCGCCTGTAACCTGCGTGCCAACGGCCTGAAACATTATCTGGCGGATAAACCGGCAGTGATGGCGGCCATGAAGCAGAAAACCGGGTTAAAGTAATTTATCGCGATGATAATGCCGGATGGCGACGCTAATGCGTCTTATCCGGCCTACAAATCGGTATCATTTGCAGGCCTGATGTTTGCAGGCCCGGCAATCTTCCCTTACTTCACCATCTGCTCCAGCTTTTCGCGCAACTCCCCTTCCAGCGGCAGCGCTTTCTGCGTTTTTAAATCGATACAGACGAAGGTAATCAACGCATCGGCCACTACCTGCCCTTCCGGCTCTAACGTGATGGTCTGGTTTAACACACCGCTTTTGCCATTTAACTGTTGTACCTGACTGGTGACCGTCAGCAGATCACTCAGCACGGCGGGGCGCCGGTAGTTGATATTAATGTTAACCACCACAAAAGCGATGTTGTGCGCGGTCATCCACTGGAAGCTATCACTGTTTTCCAGACCGTCCCAGCGGGCTTCTTCCAGAAACTCAAGGTAGCGGGCATTGTTAACATGTTGATAGACATCGAGATGAAAACCACGAACTTTGATTTGTGTTTGCATAGCGCAGGAACCCTAATTTGTTTTTATAGGAATAGACTTGAGGATAAGGAGGCCATAACTGGTATGACCTCTACAGTCTGGCAAATTTTCAGCGCTCTGCAAGTTATTAAAGTGTTAAAACAGCCAGGTTACGCTCCACCAGTGAACTGCCCATTCCCGGCACCTGTTTTAAGTCATCAACCGTTTTAAACGGCCCGTACTCCTCCCGATAGCTGACAATCGCCTGCGCTTTCTTTAGCCCGACACCATTCATGACCCGCGCTAAATCCTCCGCCGACGCGGTATTGATGCTTACCCTGGTGCCTTCATCATCGCTGGCTTTCGTCGGTACCGTCGCTTTGCTATGCGCCGCACCCGCGCCCTCAGCTTTGGTCTGGACCGCCTGGCTTTTGGCGACCGGTTCCGCGGCCAGAGTACTTTGGCTCACGCCAGCACAGGTTAATGAAAGGGTGATAAGCAGTGCTTTGATTCCATGTTTCATACTGTTTTCTCCTTGTTTGTTAACAGTGGAATCACGATAGCGAGGTGGAGAACGGCAGACAAATGGCAAAATTCAGAAATGGAAAAGGCCGCGAAAGCGGCCTTTGGTGTATACAACTTTTTGCAATTTTTTGCGAAGCGTCTCGATTATTGCTGCTGCTCCAGCGCGTCACCGACTTTAATTTTTGCCGCTTTACGCAGGTTACTCATCAGCGCTTCGAAGACAATCTGCGCGTTGTTCTGAGTAATCCCCTGAACCATTGCTTTCTTCTGCTCTTCTGGCATTGAACCCGCTTTCACCGCGTCGAGCGCCAGCAGAACAACGTTGCCCTGCATATCGTTCGCTACGCCGTAGCTCGGCTTGTCATTCGCCGGCAGCGCCAGACCAAACGCCGCCTGGCTCAGCGGATCCTGACCTGTACGGCTCAGGGTTTTCGCTTCACCAAAACTCAGACCTGCCGCTTTCATTGCTTCATCGCCTTTACCGGCTTTCAGCGCAGCCAGCAGTTTGTCGGCATCCAGCTTCGCTTGCTGCTCTGCTTTGTTATGCTTAACAAGCGCGGTTACCTGATCTTTCACTTCAGCCAGCGGCTTAACAGCTTCCGCTTTGTGCTCAGCAATACGCAGCACAAACGCGCGATCGCCATCCACGGTGATGATGTCAGAGTTGCTGCCCGGAGTGCCATTCTCACCAACCAGGCCACCATTGAAAATGATGTCTGAAACCGGTTTGAAATTCAGCTCTTCAGGCAGGCTGTCACGGCTAAACCAGCCTGTTTCAACGGCTTTCATACCCGCTGCCTGCTCAGCCCCCGCGAGGGATTCGTTATCGTTGCTTGCCGCATCGCTGACTTTCTGCTGCAGCGCATAGTAGGCATCCAGCGCTTTTTCCTGCTTCACTTTCGCCGCAATCTCGTCACGTGCTTCGCTCAGCGGTTTAACCTGCGCTGGCTGGACATCATCAAGACGAGCAACCAGGAAACCCACAGAAGACTTGATCACGCCTGACAGTTGGCCTTTTTCTTTCAGACCCGCATTCTTCAGCTCTTCTGGCGTGGTGGATTCTTCCAGCCATCCCATATCACCGCCGTTACGGGCAGAGATAATGTCGGCGGATTTTTCCTTCGCCAGGGCGGCAAAATCACCACCTTTGTTCAGCGCATCCAGTACCGCTTTGGCTTCATCTTCCGTTTTGGTCTGGATGATGCTGTAGCGATTACGCTGCGGTTGAGTGAACTGATCCTGATGCTGGTCATAATAAGACTGAATATCCGCATCGCTGGCTGTTTCCTGCATAGCTGCAGCATCCAGCTTGATGTAGCTCACACGGAACTGCTCCGGCATCATAAAGTGGTTTTTATTCTGCTCGTAGTAGCTGGCAACTTCCTGCTCGGAAACCGACTGTTTCGCTGCAAGTGCGTTGACGTCAATAGTCGCTTCACGCACGATACGCTGCTGTGCAACCAGCGCCGCCAGTTCGTCCGTTTCACCCTTCAGCATGAACTCTGTCCCGGCTACGCCGTTGATCAACTGCTGGGTGGTGAGCTGGTTACGCAGCGCCTGAGCATACTGGTCTGCGGTCATCCCCATCTGATTTACAATTGCGTTATAGCGGTTGTTATCAAATTTACCGTCAACCTGGAAAGCAGGCGTTGAGAGGATAGCCTGTTTAACCTGCTCATCGCTGATGCTGAGCTTCAGTTCGCGAGAGTATTGGTCCAGCAGCGCTTCGTCTACCAGACGATTCAGCACCTGCTGACGCAGCGTTTTCATGTAGCCTTCATTCGCCGCCAGCTCAGAGAACTGATCGCCCAGCTGCTGCTGCATGCGATTACGTTCACTGTTAAACGCATTCTCAAACTGCCCGCGGCTAATTTCCTGGCCATTCACTTTTGCGGCGTAGTTGTTGCTTCCGCCAATCAGGTAACCACTCACGCCGGTCAAAATGAACGACACGATAATGATACCGAAAATAATCTTGAGCACGAGACTGTTAGCAGCCGTGCGTAAGCTGTCCATCATGGTGTAACCACACTCCGCTGTAGGTGACTGTATACCTCACGCAGCATAGCGTTTTCTGAACGCTGCGTGGAAAGGTCTATTGTGACAAGAAACAGGGGCGATTGTCAGCCCACAACACGTAGAAAGTCCCGGAATCACAAATAAAAAAGGCACATCTGTTGATGCGCCCTTGTACTTAGTCACATCCCCAAAGGGGGAATCACTTAGTTTACCGCGTCTTTCAGTGCTTTACCTGCACGGAAACCCGGTACTTTAGCCGCGGCGATAGTGATCTCTTTACCAGTTTGCGGGTTGCGACCAGTACGGGCAGCACGCTCTTTAACGGCAAAAGTACCAAAACCTACCAGCGCTACGTCATCACCTTCTTTCAGGGATTCGGTAACAGAAGCAATAATTGCATCTAACGCACGTCCAGCCGCAGCTTTAGAGATATCAGCCCCTGCAGCAATTTTGTCGATCAGTTGAGATTTATTCACTCTTCTCTTCCTCTTTATAATTTATATCGCACCTGAATCCTTCAAAGTGCGAACGCGCAGCAGTTATATCAGGCCTGCCATGCCCTTACAACACCCGTTAATGATGGCAAGCCTAATCCGTCATCTAAATTAGCTATACAAAAAAAGGCTGGCAAGCCCGAAATGGCCTGCCAGCCCTGTTTTTATTGACGCTCTTTGCGCGAGGTCACTATTTTGCCGTCACAACCTGCATACCTGAAGGTTCGTTTTGCAGTGCCAGAGTCAGAACTTCCTCAATGCGCTTCACCGGATGGATGTCCAGATCGGCGAGAACGTTGTCCGGAATCTCTTCCAGGTCACGTTTGTTTTCATCAGGAATTAAGACCGTTTTGATACCACCACGGTGTGCTGCCAGCAGTTTTTCTTTCAAACCACCGATCGGCAAAACCTGACCACGCAGGGTGATCTCGCCGGTCATGGCAACATCCGCACGAACCGGGTTACCGGTCAGGCACGATACCAGTGCGGTACACATAGCAATACCTGCGCTTGGACCATCTTTCGGCGTTGCCCCTTCAGGGACGTGAACGTGAATATCACGTTTTTCGTAGAAGTCCGGGTTAATACCCAGTTTCTCCGCACGTGCGCGTACCACGGTCAGCGCTGCCTGAATGGATTCCTGCATTACTTCGCCCAGAGAACCGGTGTAGGTCAGCTTGCCTTTACCCGGCACACAGGCGGTTTCGATGGTCAGCAGATCGCCACCCACTTCAGTCCACGCCAGACCAGTGACCTGACCTACGCGGTTTTCGTTGTCCGCACGGCCGTAGTCAAAGCGCTGCACACCCAGGTAGTCGTGCAGGTTATCGCCATTGATCTCGATATGTTTCAGTGACTTATCAAGCAATAGTTGTTTCACCGCTTTGCGGCACAGTTTGGAGATTTCACGCTCCAGACTACGCACGCCCGCTTCACGGGTGTAGTAACGAATAATGCCCACAATGGCGCTATCGTCGACCGTCAGTTCACCTTTTTTCAGCGCGTTACGCTCAATCTGCTTCGGCAGCAGGTGGCGTTTAGCAATATTCAGCTTCTCGTCTTCGGTATAACCGGACAGACGGATCACTTCCATACGATCCAGCAGCGGTGCCGGAATGTTCATGGAGTTAGAGGTCGCAACAAACATCACGTCGCTGAGATCGTAGTCCACTTCCAGGTAGTGATCGCTGAACGCCACGTTCTGTTCGGGATCCAGCACTTCAAGCAGTGCAGACGCCGGATCGCCACGCATATCGGAAGACATTTTGTCGATCTCATCGAGCAGGAACAGCGGGTTTTTAACGCCCACCTTGGCCATTTTCTGGATCAGTTTGCCCGGCATTGAACCGATATAGGTCCGGCGGTGACCGCGGATTTCCGCTTCGTCACGCACGCCACCCAGCGCCATACGGATGTATTTACGCCCGGTCGCTTTAGCAATGGACTGCCCCAGAGAGGTTTTACCCACCCCCGGCGGCCCTACCAGGCACAGGATCGGCCCCTTGATTTTGTTGACTCGGCTTTGAACCGCAAGATACTCAAGGATGCGGTCTTTCACGCGCTCCAGACCATAATGATCGGTATCGAGGATCTCCTGCGCCTGACGCAGGTCTTTTTTGACCTTGCTACGCGCGTTCCACGGTACCTGCACCATCCAGTCGATGTAGCCGCGAACCACGGTCGCTTCTGCCGACATCGGAGACATCATTTTCAGCTTCTGCAGTTCTGCTTCCGCTTTCTCTTTTGCCTCTTTCGGCATTTTCGCCGCGTCGATTTTACGCTTCAGCGCTTCGTTTTCATCCGGCGCGTCGTCCATCTCGCCGAGTTCTTTCTGAATGGCTTTCATTTGCTCGTTCAGATAGTACTCACGCTGGGACTTCTCCATCTGCTTTTTCACGCGGTTGCGAATACGCTTCTCAACCTGCAGCAGATCGATTTCAGATTCCATCATTGCCATCAGATATTCCAGACGTTCGTTAACGTCTGACATCTCCAGCACGGACTGCTTATCCGCCAGTTTTAGTGGCATGTGCGCAGCGATGGTGTCCGCCAGGCGTGCAGGATCGTCAATGCTATTAAGCGACGTCAGCACTTCTGGTGGGATTTTCTTGTTCAGCTTGATATAGCCTTCGAACTGGCTGATTGCGGTACGCACCAGCACTTCCTGTTCGCGCTCATCAATGGCCGGCGAATCAAGGTACTCCGCTTTCGCAGAGAAATGCTCGCCGTTATCAGACAGCGCAGAAATACGCGCGCGCTGTAACCCCTCGACCAGCACCTTTACGGTGCCGTCAGGCAGTTTCAGCATCTGCAAAATAGAGGCCACGGTCCCGACGGTGAAAAGATCGTTTACACCCGGCTCATCCGTTGATGCTTCTTTCTGTGCGACCAGCATGATTTTTTTATCATGGTCCATGGCCGCTTCCAGACAACGGATAGATTTTTCCCGCCCTACAAATAAGGGTATGACCATGTGCGGATAAACCACCACATCGCGCAACGGCAATACGGGGATTTCAATGCGTTCAGAACGCTCAGGATTCATAGAGCTCTCTCTTAGTTTAGTGTCCGCCAGGTAATCAGGTGGCATTGCTGTGCTTCTTATTACCACCTTTAACATGTATGTCAGTATATGGGGATGTTTCCCACACATTCAACGCCATGTTTACGGAAAAATAAAAGGGGAGATAAAATCCCCCCTTTTTGATTAACCGATTGTATAAAATGGTTAATTATTCGCCAGATGCCTGCTGCGCTTCCGGCTTACCGTAAATCAGTAATGGCTTGCTCTGACCACCGATAACGGACTCGTCGATAACCACTTTTTCGACGTCTTCCATAGAAGGCAGATCGTACATGGTGTCGAGCAGTGCAGCTTCAACGATAGAACGCAGACCACGTGCACCGGTTTTACGCGCCATCGCTTTCTTGGCGATAGCATCCAGCGCTTCGTCACGGAATTCCAGATCCACGCCTTCAAGATTGAACAACGCCTGATACTGCTTGGTCAGGGCGTTTTTCGGCTCTTTCAGGATTTGGATCAGCGCATCTTCGCTCAGCTCGGTCAACGTTGCCACCACCGGCAGACGTCCGATGAACTCAGGGATCAGACCAAATTTGATCAGATCTTCCGGCTCAACCTGCGACAGCAGTTCACCTTCGCTGGCTTTATCAGACTGGGCTTTTACCGTCGCGCCAAAACCAATGCCGGAGCCGGTTTCAACACGGTTAGCAATCACCTTATCCAGACCGGCAAATGCACCGCCACAGATAAACAGGATCTTAGAGGTATCAACCTGCAAGAACTCCTGCTGCGGATGTTTACGTCCGCCCTGCGGAGGCACAGCAGCAACCGTACCTTCGATCAGTTTCAACAGCGCTTGCTGGACGCCTTCGCCGGAAACATCACGCGTGATGGACGGGTTATCTGATTTACGCGAAATCTTGTCGATCTCATCAATATAGACAATGCCGCGCTGCGCTTTCTGTACGTCGTAATCGCACTTCTGCAACAATTTCTGAATGATATTTTCAACGTCCTCACCCACATAACCTGCTTCGGTCAGGGTGGTGGCGTCGGCCATAGTGAACGGAACGTCCAGCAGGCGCGCCAGCGTTTCAGCCAGCAGCGTTTTACCGGAACCCGTCGGGCCGATCAGCAGGATGTTACTTTTGCCCAACTCGACGCCATTGCTGGTGTCGCCGTTGCGCAGACGTTTGTAATGGTTGTATACCGCGACCGCCAGCACTTTCTTCGCCTGCTCCTGACCGATAACGTAATCGTCCAGGTGGTTGCGAATTTCATGCGGCGTCGGCAGCGCACTGCGTTCACGATGCGGTGCGACTTCCTTAATCTCTTCGCGAATGATGTCATTACATAAATCAACACATTCGTCGCAGATATACACGGATGGTCCGGCAATCAGCTTGCGCACTTCATGCTGGCTTTTGCCGCAAAAAGAGCAGTACAACAATTTGCCCGAGCCATCTTTGCGTTTATCTGTCATGGGTCAAAACCTCTTCTTTGTTCTTTGTGCCGCACACGACGACGCAAATGCCATTCTCAGGCGCAAGCCGCTTGTCAGCGTTGTGCCGCCCTTCATTAGTATATACACAAAATCATTCGAGCTACATCGAGGCGGCAACTAAGCGACTCCCCAGGCGCTTACATAAGTAAGTAACTGGGGGGAGCGCTGGCAGCCAACAAAGAGGTAGCGTGAAGGATGAAGTGTATAGCGACACACTTGCGTCCTGGGCATCAATTACGATGGGTCAAAATCGAGTCGACCAGACCGTACTCTACTGCTTCAGAAGCAGAGAGGAAGCGATCGCGCTCGGTGTCACGTTCAATCTGCTCAAGCGATTGACCCGTATGATGCGCCATAAGTTCATTCATGCGCCCTTTCACTTTAAGGATTTCACGGGCATGAATTTCAATATCCGTTGCCTGGCCCTGGTAACCGCCCAGAGGCTGGTGGATCATGACGCGAGAGTTAGGCAGGCAGAAGCGTTTATCTTTTGCCCCTGCAGTCAACAGGAACGCGCCCATTGAGCACGCCTGGCCCATACAAATGGTGCTAACGTCCGGCTTAATAAACTGCATGGTGTCATAGATAGACATCCCTGCGGTAATTACCCCACCCGGGGAGTTGATGTACAGGTAGATATCTTTTTCTGGGTTTTCCGCTTCCAGGAACAGCATCTGCGCCACGATCAGGTTAGCCATATGGTCTTCGACCTGGCCGGTCAGAAAAATGACGCGTTCCTTAAGTAGACGAGAATAGATATCAAAAGAGCGCTCGCCACGTGAGGTCTGTTCAATGACCATCGGCACCAGCGCCATATGGGGTGCAAAGTTATCTCGTTCGCCGCTGTATGACATTTCCGTCTCCTGGATAAAATTTGAAAAAACCTGCTGTGCTGATTGTAACCTTATGGACGGATTATCAGCTAGTCCCTCAGTAATGGGTACGACATCGCCATAATTCAAGCATAACAATCTTTTGTTGTAACGCTAACACTGAAACGCTGTTTTCGCACCCTTCCCATGCAAAATGCGTGACAAAAAAAAACCCGCCACCGGAAGGTGACGGGCTTATGTGCGAATTTCGTGCTAAAAACGCGACGAATTACGCCTGCTGGTTCATCAGTTCGTTGAAGGTAGTGGCTTTTTCCGTCACTTTTGCCTTCGCCAGAACCGCTTCAACAGCCTGCTCTTCCAGAGCGACGTTACGCATGTTTTCCATCAGCTCTTTGTTCTTGCTGTAGAATTCAACCACTTCTTTCGGATCTTCGTAAGCAGAAGCCATCTCTTCGATCAGGCCTTTTACGCGTTCTTCGTCAGCTTTCAGCTCGTTGGTACGAATAACTTCGCCCAGCAGCAGGCCAACAACAACGCGACGCTTAGCCTGTTCTTCGAACAGTTCACGCGGCAGTTCCAGAGCTTGTTTCTCGTTGCCACCGAAACGCTGTGCAGCCTGACGACGCAGAACGTCGATTTCGTTGTCAATCATGGCAACAGGAACGTCGATGTCATTCGCTTTTACCAGACCTTCGATCGCCTGAGACTTAACGCGGTTACGCACGGCGCCTTTCAGCTCGCGTTCCATGTTTTTACGCACTTCAGCACGCAGACCGGCAACAGAACCATCTTCCACGCCGAAACGCTTGATGAATTCTTCAGTCAGTTCTGGCAGTTCACGTTCTTCAACTTTCTTCAGGTTGATAACGAATTTAGCCGCTTTACCTTTCAGGTTTTCAGCGTGGTAGTCTTCCGGGAAGGTCACTTCGATAGTGAACTCTTCGCCAGCTTTGTGACCTTTAACGCCTTCTTCGAAGCCTGGGATCATACGACCCTGACCCATTGCCAGTACGAAGTCAGACGCTTTGCCGCCTTCGAACTCTTCGCCGTCTACAGAACCGGTGAAATCGATGGTGACACGGTCTTCTGCATCAGCAGCGCCGTCTTTGTCTTTCCAGGTCGCCTGCTGCTTACGCAGGGTGTCCAGCATGACGTCAACGTCAGCGTCGGTGACTTCAACAACCGGTTTTTCAACTTCGATTGCGTCCAGACCCTTCAGCTCAACTTCCGGGTAAACTTCAAACTCTACCGCGTAAGTAAAATCTTCACCCAGTTTGTATTCGCCCGGAACGTAGTTCGGAGAGCCAGCCGGATTAATTTTTTCTTTGATGATTGCATCAACGAAGTGACGGCTCATCAGGTCGCCCAGAACGTCCTGGCGAACAGAAGCGCCATAACGCTGAGCAACAACATTCATCGGTACTTTTCCCTTGCGAAAGCCGTCAATACGCACTTTCTTCGCTACGTTGACCAGCTCGCTTTTCACAGCGTTTTCGATGCTGTCAGCAGCGATAGTAATCGTTACACGGCGGCCAAGGCCTTGAGTGGTTTCAACTGAAACTTGCATCTTGTTACCTCAAAAAATCACAGTGCTCGGTCAACTCTTCTCCGCAAGCACAGGTTGTTGGCTTCGCGGAACCGGGATGTTCTCAAAATCAATCACATTCCCTGTCGTCAGAATCATCCCGAAGACATTCCGAAAAATAAGACGCGCATTATAGCGGCATCACTTTTATGAGTCGAGAACGGTTATCGCGCGTTGCTGCGGCTTTTTTCACAATTCCCGGCTAATTTTTGTCTGAATACTGTACGACTGACTCAGAATTCAGACAAAATAAAACGGCCCGTAGGCCGTTTTCACATAATCTGTAGCAACATACTGGAAAAGCGCCGGTTGTTGCAAATCCGTTTTTCTACGCGATGCTTCCCGCTCCACGACAGGGAGGCGATGCAAAAATCGTGTCCTGCAACGCTTCCCACTCCTTGGTGGTGTAGGTATGCAGGGCTAACGCATGTACGGTTGTGGAGAGTTCCGCCGTTAACGTACTGTAAATCATCCGATGACGATTAAGAAAACGTTCACCTGTAAAGCGATCGCTGACCAGCACAACCTTAAAGTGGCTTTCAGAACCTGCCGGAACATTGTGACGATAGCTTTCATCCACAACTTCGAGGAACACGGGTTGGAACGCTGCCCTTAATTTTTCTTCTATTTGCTCACGAATCATCATGAAATTTTTCCTCCGACAACGCTGAGATGTCACCCATCCCTTTAAATACTAGCCGCTTTTACCGTTTCCATTACACCTTAGCAACAAAAAATTAGCGTTTATCTGATTTTCTCAGCCAAACGAATGAAGTTCACTGATTCAACTGTCCGGTTTATTGCAAAAAGTCCATTTATGGTCTCATCAAAGTAGATAAACGGACAACGCAATGAATTTACATGCGTTACCCACTTCCCCTCGTCTCTGGCAATGTTATGATGGCGGGAATTTTCTCTAACCATAAAATGTAGATCCACTGAGAACCCCTGGCATGTTTAAAAAAATCCTCTTTCCGTTAGTCGCGCTGTTTATGTTAGCTGGATGCGCAACGCCACCGACCACCATTGACGTTTCGCCAAAAATTACCCTGCCGCAGCAGGACCCTAGCCTGATGGGTGTGACCCTCAGCATTAATGGGGCCGATCAGCGTCAGGATCAGGCTCTGGCCAAAGTCACCCGCGACAATCAACTGGTAACGCTGACTGCATCCCGCGATCTGCGTTTCCTGCTGCAAGAAGTGCTGGAAAAACAGATGACCGCACGCGGTTATATGATTGGTCCAAACGGTGCTGTTAACCTGCAAATCATCGTGAGCCAGCTGTACGCCGACGTGTCTCAGGGTAGCGTGCGTTACAACATCGCCACCAAGGCAGACATCGCCATTATTGCTACCGCAGCCAACGGCAACAAGATGACCAAAAACTACCGCGCAAGCTATTCTGTTGAAGGCGCGCTGCAGGCCTCTAACAAAAATATTGCTGATGCCGTTAACAGCGTCCTGACCGATACCATCGCTGATATGTCTCAGGACACCAGCGTTCACGATTTCATCAAGCAGAACGCACGTTAATTTCTGCCCTTATGGCCCGGCGCACGTCGGGCCTAAAGACGCCATGTCCAGTCACTACTTACGTATTTTTCAGCAACCTAAGTCAGCAATTCTGCTGATGCTGGGTTTTGCTTCCGGTTTACCGCTCGCGCTGACCTCCGGTACGCTTCAGGCGTGGATGACGGTCGAGAACATCGATCTTAAAACTATCGGCTTCTTTTCTCTGGTCGGTCAGGCCTACGTCTTTAAGTTCCTCTGGTCCCCTGTGATGGACCGCTACACACCGCCGTTTTTGGGTCGACGTCGAGGCTGGCTGCTGACCACACAGATTTTGCTGCTGGTTTCTATTGCTGCAATGGGTTTTCTGGAGCCAGGCACGCAGTTGCGATGGATGGCAGCACTTGCGGTAGTAATCGCCTTTTGCTCAGCGTCGCAGGATATCGTCTTTGATGCCTGGAAAACGGATGTTTTACCCGCCGAAGAACGCGGCACCGGCGCTGCCATCAGCGTGCTCGGCTACCGCTTAGGGATGCTGGTTTCCGGTGGCCTGGCGCTGTGGATGGCCGATCGCTGGCTTGGCTGGCAAGGCATGTACTGGCTGATGGCGGCTCTGCTGGTACCGTGTATTATCGCCACCCTGTTAGCCCCCGAACCCACAGATGCGATTCCGGTCCCTAAAACGCTGGAACAAGCAGTTGCCGCGCCGCTGCGCGATTTCTTTGGCCGTAACAACGCCTGGTTAATCCTGCTGCTGATTGTGCTGTATAAGCTTGGCGATGCCTTCGCCATGAGCCTGACCACCACCTTTTTAATCCGCGGCGTCGGATTTGACGCCGGTGAAGTTGGGGTGGTCAATAAAACGCTGGGGCTGCTGGCGACAATTGTTGGCGCACTGTACGGCGGGATCCTGATGCAACGCCTGTCGCTATTTCGCGCATTGCTGATTTTCGGCATTTTGCAGGGCGCATCGAACGCGGGTTACTGGTTGCTCTCCATTACCGACAAACATATGTTTAGCATGGGTGCGGCAGTATTCTTCGAAAACCTGTGCGGTGGGATGGGGACAGCAGCATTTGTCGCTCTGCTGATGACGCTGTGCAATAAATCCTTCTCCGCAACGCAGTTTGCCCTGCTCTCCGCGCTTTCCGCTGTGGGGCGCGTTTATGTCGGCCCGGTCGCGGGCTGGTTTGTCGAAGCACACGGTTGGCCCACGTTTTATCTGTTCTCCGTCTTTGCCGCGATCCCAGGCCTTATTCTGTTGCTGGTCTGTCGCCAGACGCTGGAACATAGCTGGAAAAACGAAAGTTTTATCCCGCGCACGGAGTTTCGTAGCGCGTACAACCTGGCATTGATGACGCTGGTGGCGGGCTGTTGTTTGCTGGTGGCCTGGCTGTTACTGCTGACAATGAACGCCCTGGACTACACTAACTTCTCCTTCCTGCCGGAACTGCTTGAAGTTGCGGTCGTGGTCGCAGTCTGCGGTGTGGTATTCGGTGGATTGCTGGATTATCTGGCGCTGCGCAAAACGCGTCTGGCGTGATGTTGCATATTTATGCTCTAAATAATTCGAGTTACGGGACAAAAGGCGTGAGCGTTTTGAACAGCGCTTGCGCTGGCCCCGTAGGGGAGAGTCCGAAAGGCCGAATCACGCGGCGACGCAGCAAATCCCCAGGAGCTTACATAAGTAAGTGACTGGGGTGAGCGAGGACAAATTCGTCGGGAACGAATTTGAACGCTGTTCACAGCGCCCATAAGGGTGAGGCCCAGGATGGGCCGAGTTATTGCCAACACACCCGTAGCTTGAAGTATGACGAGCATATTTGGCCGTTGTAATAACTCTGCGTAATTATAACGGCTAAATAAACAACACTTAATAAAAATATTATTTGTTGTTTTGTGCGCCATAGATTTTGGAAATTATTGACGCCTTTTATAAATTCTATTTTCCTTACTCGATTCAGCCAACGCCATTCTATTTTTTGTTCTCTAATTGTCCTTTTAATGATAATCAATTGTTAATTAATTGTTTTATTTTAGCATTGGTTATACCAATTGCCCTTCGCACTGCCCCCGCATGCCCGCTTTCGTTATAACGTGATGTTGCAACAGGTTCTTAAAGTCAACGCGGTATATATTGCAACATATGTGACATGCACGGCAGAACCCGGTAACACAGATCCAATGATGTTTACAGTAATGTAACCTTCCCGTAAAATGCCCTCACACTTTAAACGCCACCCGGTCCCGTGGAATTGAGGTCGTTAAATGAGACTCAGGAAATACAATAAAAGTTTGGGATGGTTGTCATTAATTGCAGGCACTGCATTACTCAGTGGCTGTAATTCTGCGCTGCTTGACCCTAAAGGACAGATTGGTCTGGAACAACGTTCATTGATACTGACGGCATTTGGCCTGATGTTGATCGTCGTTATTCCTGCCATCTTGATGGCTGTTGGTTTTGCCTGGAAGTACCGTGCAAGCAATAAAGATGCGAAGTACAGCCCGAACTGGTCACACTCCAATAAAGTGGAAGCTGTGGTCTGGACGGTGCCTATCTTAATCATCATTTTCCTTGCCGTACTGACCTGGAAAACCACGCACGCGCTTGAGCCAAGCAAACCGCTGGCGCATGACGAGAAGCCCATTACCATCGAAGTGGTTTCCATGGACTGGAAATGGTTCTTCATCTATCCGGAACAGGGTATCGCTACCGTGAATGAAATCGCCTTCCCGGCGAACACTCCGGTTGAATTCAAAGTGACATCCAACTCCGTGATGAACTCCTTCTTTATCCCGCGTCTGGGTAGCCAGATTTATGCCATGGCCGGTATGCAGACTCGACTGCATCTGATCGCCAACGAAGCCGGTACTTATGATGGTATCTCCGCAAGCTACAGCGGACCAGGCTTCTCCGGTATGAAGTTCAAGGCTATCGCAACAAAGGACCGCGCCGAATTCGACCAATGGGTTGCTAAAGCTAAACAGTCCACGAACACCATGAGTGACATGGCAGCGTTCGAGAAAGTGGCTGTACCAAGCGAATACAACCAGGTGGAATATTTCTCCAACGTGAAACCGGATTTGTTTAAAGACGTTATTAACAAATTTATGGCTCACGGTAAGAGCATGGACATGGCCAAACCAGAAGGTGAGCACAGCGCACACGAAGGAATGGAAGGCATGGACATGAGCCACGCGGAATCCGCTCACTAAGGGGCCGAGGAAGAATACGATGTTCGGAAAATTGACACTGGATGCAGTCCCGTTCCATGAACCAATCGTCATGGTTACGATCGCTGCCATTATCATCGGTGGGGCGGCCTTACTGGGCCTCATTACTTACTTCGGTAAGTGGACCTACCTGTGGAAAGAGTGGCTGACTTCGGTTGACCACAAACGTCTTGGCATCATGTATGTCATCGTCGCCATCGTCATGTTGATTCGTGGCTTTGCTGACGCCATCATGATGCGTAGTCAGCAGGCGCTGGCGTCTGCAGGTGAAGCGGGCTTCCTGCCACCTCACCACTACGACCAGATCTTCACGGCTCACGGCGTGATCATGATCTTCTTCGTCGCCATGCCATTTGTTATCGGTCTGATGAACCTGGTGGTTCCGCTGCAGATCGGCGCACGTGACGTTGCCTTCCCCTTCCTGAACAACCTGAGCTTCTGGTTCACCGTTGTCGGCGTTATCCTGGTTAACCTGTCTCTGGGCGTAGGTGAATTCGCACAGACCGGCTGGCTGGCCTATCCGCCGCTCTCGGGAATAGAGTACAGTCCAAGCGTCGGGGTTGATTATTGGATATGGGCGGTGCAGTTGTCCGGTATCGGTACAACCTTAACCGGTATCAACTTCTTTGTGACCATCATCAAGATGCGTGCACCGGGTATGACGATGTTCAAGATGCCGGTATTTACCTGGGCATCTCTGTGCGCCAACATCCTGATTATCGCCTCCTTCCCAATCTTGACGGTTACCGTCGCGTTGCTAACCCTGGATCGCTATCTGGGCACCCATTTCTTTACCAACGATATGGGCGGCAACATGATGATGTACATCAACCTGATTTGGGCCTGGGGCCATCCGGAAGTGTACATTCTGATTCTGCCGGTCTTCGGGGTGTTCTCCGAAATCGCAGCGACCTTCTCGCGTAAACGCCTGTTTGGCTACACCTCGCTGGTGTGGGCAACCGTGTGTATCACCGTTCTGTCGTTCGTTGTTTGGCTGCACCACTTCTTCACCATGGGTGCAGGCGCTAACGTTAACGCCTTCTTCGGTATTACCACCATGATTATCGCCATCCCTACCGGGGTGAAGATCTTCAACTGGCTGTTCACCATGTATCAGGGCCGTATCGTATTCCACTCAGCGATGCTGTGGACGATCGGCTTCATCGTGACCTTCTCAGTCGGCGGTATGACCGGCGTACTGCTGGCGGTTCCGGGTGCGGACTTCGTACTGCACAACAGCCTGTTCCTGATTGCGCACTTCCACAACGTTATCATCGGCGGCGTGGTATTTGGTTGCTTCGCCGGTATGACCTACTGGTGGCCAAAAGCGTTTGGCTACACGCTGAACGAAACCTGGGGCAAACGCGCATTCTGGTTGTGGATCATCGGCTTCTTCGTGGCATTTATGCCGCTGTATGTGCTGGGCTTTATGGGTATGACCCGTCGTCTCAGCCAGCAGATTGACCCGCAGTTCCATCCGATGCTAGTCGTTGCCGCCTGTGGTGCCGCGCTGATTGCACTGGGTATCCTGTGCCAGCTGATTCAGATCTACGTGTCTATTCGCGACCGCGAGCAGAACCGTGACCTGACCGGTGACCCGTGGGGTGGTCGTACGCTGGAGTGGGCAACCTCTTCCCCGCCTCCGTTCTACAACTTTGCCGTTGTGCCACACGTTCACGAGCGTGATGCCTTCTGGGAAATGAAAGAAAAAGGCGAAGCGTATAAGCAACCTACGCACTATGAAGAGATTCATATGCCGAAGAACAGCGGCGCCGGTATCGTCATTACCGCCTTCGCAACACTGTTTGGTTTCGCCATGATCTGGCATATCTGGTGGCTGGCAATTGCAAGCTTCGCAGGCATGATTATCAGCTGGATCGTGAAAAGCTTTGATGAAGACGTGGATTACTACGTGCCGGTCCCGGAAGTCGAAAAACTGGAAAATCAGCATTTCGATGAGATTACTAAGGCAGGGCTGAAAAATGGCAACTGATACTTTAGCGCACGCGAATGCCCACGCGCACGAACACGGGCACCACGATGCAGGTCAGAACAAAATCTTCGGATTTTGGGTCTACCTGATGAGCGACTGCATTCTGTTCTCTATTCTGTTTGCAACCTATGCCGTTCTGGTGAACGGCACCGCAGGTGGCCCAACAGGTAAGGACATTTTTGAGCTGCCGTTCGTACTGGTAGAGACCTTCCTGCTGTTATTCAGCTCCATTACTTACGGCATGGCGGCGATCGCCATGTACAAGAACAACAAGAGCCAGGTGATTTCCTGGCTGGCGTTGACCTTCTTGTTCGGTGCCGGATTCATCGGGATGGAAATCTATGAATTCCACCACCTGATTGTTAACGATATGGGCCCGGATCGTAGCGGTTTCCTGTCGGCGTTCTTCGCGCTGGTTGGTACGCACGGTCTGCACGTCACTTCCGGTCTTATCTGGATGGCGGTGCTGATGGTGCAAGTTGCCCGTCGCGGCCTGACCAGCACTAACCGTACCCGCATCATGTGCCTGAGCCTGTTCTGGCACTTCCTGGATGTGGTGTGGATCTGCGTGTTCACTGTTGTTTATCTGATGGGGGCGATGTAATGAGTCATTCAAACGTGAGCGGCGGCGCATCCCATGGCAGCGTAAAAACCTACATGACAGGTTTTATCCTGTCTATCATCCTGACGGTCATTCCGTTCTGGATGGTGATGACAGGTTCTGCCTCTCCTGCCGTTATTCTGGGGACTATCCTCATTATGGCAGTGGTACAGATACTGGTTCACCTGGTGTGCTTCCTGCACATGAATAGCAAATCTGATGAAGGTTGGAACATGACGGCCTTTGTCTTTACTGTGCTAATCATCGCCATTCTGGTTGTGGGCTCCATCTGGATTATGTGGAACCTGAACTACAACATGATGATGCACTAAGAGCGGCGATTATGATGTTTAAGCAATACCTGCAAGTAACGAAACCAGGCATCATCTTTGGCAACCTGATCTCGGTGATTGGTGGATTCCTGCTAGCCTCTAAAGGTAGCATTGATTATCCCCTGTTTATCTACACGTTGGTTGGGGTGTCACTGGTTGTGGCGTCGGGTTGTGTATTTAACAACTACATCGACAGGGATATCGACAGGAAGATGGAGAGGACCAAAAACCGTGTGCTGGTTAAAGGTCTGATTTCTCCTGCGGTCTCGCTGGTATACGCCACCTTGCTGGGTATTGCTGGCTTTATGCTGCTGTGGTTTGGCGCGAACCCTCTGGCCTGCTGGCTGGGGGTGATGGGCTTCGTGGTCTATGTTGGCGTGTACAGCCTGTACATGAAACGCCACTCGGTCTACGGTACGCTGATTGGCTCACTCTCCGGCGCTGCGCCGCCGGTGATTGGCTACTGCGCCGTGACGGGGAGCTTTGACAGCGGTGCGCTGATTCTGCTGGCGATTTTCAGCCTGTGGCAGATGCCGCACTCTTACGCCATCGCGATTTTCCGCTTTAAGGATTATCAGGCTGCCAACATTCCGGTACTGCCGGTGGTGAAAGGCATTTCGGTGGCGAAGAACCATATCACGCTGTATATCATCGCCTTTGCTATCGCCACGCTGATGCTGTCTCTGGGCGGTTACGCCGGCTACAAATATCTGGTTGTGGCGGCTGCGGTCAGCGTCTGGTGGTTAGGCATGGCGCTGCGTGGGTACAAAGTGGAAGATGACAGAGTCTGGGCGCGCAAGCTGTTCGGTTTCTCCATCATTGCCATCACCGCACTGAGCGTCATGATGTCCGTCGATTTTATGGTGCCAAACTCGCAGAACCTGCTGACTTACGTCTGGTAAGTTAATCGTCACATCTTCTATGCCGGATGGCGGCTAACGCCTTATCCGGCCTACAAAAAGCACATTGCTTGTAGGCCGGATAAACGTAACCCCATCAGGCATCTTCCAGTTTATTATTCGTCCAGATTTCAAACAGCCATTTCCCCGCTTCAGCCGACTCAGCAAACATCCTTACAGTTAACGGTAAACGTGTTGCTTCCACTTCTTCCCGTTTAGCTTTGAACCATCTCGTGAATAGTGGCAGATTGTGCCATGGATAATAAGGTTTCCAGTTCACACATGATAAATCGACTTTGAACTCTTTCTCATATCTATCCAGAGCACTGTGGAGATCATCACCGGGGGCGTCAAACAATTCTGAGTCGAGTTCTAAAGGAACCTCCTTCCAGTTTTCATCCAAAAACCCAGGTATTTCTTCCCTGAAAAGCTTTAACACATCGTCTTGAATACTCATTAGAATGATGTCCACTGAATGCGATCTTTAGGTCGAGCAATTAAATTGTATTTTAGCTGCGTCTTTCTTGATACTTGCACAAGTGCATTTACTAGACCAATCCACCCAAGCCAAGGTATATACCGAGCAATCACAGCAGCAAGTTTGTTAGTGCTTTGTATCCTGAAACCCACTGGGGTGGGGACTTTAATACCAAATGGAACCCGCGCATCTCTCAGAAGCATTCTCCCATATTTGGAAACAACACTTGTTCCTTCAATAGCCCCAGAAGGTTTCTGTCTTGTCTTCAACCAAGGTTGACCAGCCAGAATAGCGGCTCCCGATTCAATACCAATTCCTAACTCATCACAAAACTGTTCCAGAAAGATGAGATCGAACAATTCCCCAGCTGATAGATTGCTGTGACCGTGATACCAATAGGTACCCTTAGCTTCTTCCGTAGTGTCCATTCAATCACCTATTATGCCGTCTGCCGGTCATTCCATGCATCGGTATAGATAATGTTCCCGTCGCAATGCTTCCAGGTGATTTTTTCGTAGCGTAATTCGATGGTTTCAAGATGGTTATTGTTCATGTCCTCTGGACCAGCCATTGTGGGAGAAACGGAGACAATCCGCACGCCTTCGAGCAGCATATTGAAATACTCCACCTCCTGACCCGCATCATTAATCTTGTACCAACGAATCTCAGCAGACTTAAGATTTTGGCCTGTTGCAACCGCTTTGTATAAATACGGACTAGAGTAGTCGAACTCTTTGGCAATCATCATCGGCGAATGCTGGCGTGTGCCTGTTGGCTTACCCGTTGCATTATCGGTAGGGATAGAGAGATTATGATGAAACCCCTTAAATTCAATACTGTTTTCTCGTCCCTTCACGTCGCACCCGCCTTTGATCAGCGCGCCGCCATCGTCATACATCCACATATTGCCCGGAATCGCCATTTTCCCTGTTCCTTATTCCGTAAAAAAAGACCACAAAAAATGTACACTTGAAATTATTGCATGTAAATTAGTTGCCATCGTAACAACAGTTTTTACACCTCTTCACGGCTCCACATATTGTAGTGGTTTACCCCATCCTCTCCCCGCTTTACACTAGGCGCGAAATTAAAACAGAGGTGGGAATGAACGATTATAAAATGACGCCCGGTGAGTTGCGCGCCACCTGGGGTTTAGGGACCGTATTCTCGTTGCGCATGCTTGGCATGTTTATGGTCCTGCCGGTTCTGACCACCTATGGCATGGCGCTGCAGGGCGCCAGCGAAGCGCTGATCGGGCTTGCCATCGGCATTTATGGTCTGGCACAAGCGGTCTTCCAGATCCCCTTCGGCTTGCTTTCCGACCGCATCGGTCGTAAACCGCTTATCGTCGGTGGGCTGGCGATATTCGTTTTCGGTAGCGTGATTGCCGCGCTCTCGGACTCTATCTGGGGAATTATACTCGGACGTGCACTGCAGGGTTCCGGGGCGATTGCCGCCGCGGTGATGGCGCTGCTGTCTGACTTAACCCGCGAACAAAACCGCACAAAAGCGATGGCGTTTATTGGCGTCAGCTTTGGTATCACCTTCGCCATTGCCATGGTGCTTGGGCCGATCGTTACCCACGCGCTGGGATTACATGCGCTGTTCTGGATGATTGCCGCACTGGCAACCACCGGTATCGTACTGACCATTTGGGTGGTTCCCAATAGCACCACCCACGTGCTGAACCGCGAATCGGGCATGGTCAAAGGCAGCTTCAGTAAAGTCCTGGCGGAGCCTAAACTGCTGAAGCTCAATTTTGGCATCATGTGCCTGCATATTTTACTGATGTCCACTTTCGTCGCCCTGCCAGGCCAGCTGGCAAAAGCGGGCTTTCCCGCCGCCGAACACTGGAAGATTTATCTGGTGACGATGCTGCTGTCCTTTGTTTCCGTGGTGCCGTTCATCATCTATGCCGAAGTAAAACGCCGGATGAAGCGGGTATTTCTATCGTGTGTGGTGCTGATCCTGGCTGCTGAGATTGTCCTGTGGAGCGCTAACATTCGTTTCTGGGGGCTGATTGCAGGTGTTCAGCTCTTCTTCCTCGCCTTTAACCTGATGGAAGCACTTCTCCCCTCGCTCATCAGCAAAGAATCACCGGCGGGGTATAAAGGAACGGCGATGGGCGTTTACTCCACCAGCCAGTTCCTCGGCGTCGCCATCGGGGGTTCGCTGGGTGGTTGGGTGGTCGAAATGTTTGATGGTCAGGCGGTATTTTTGGCAGGCGCATTACTGGCTGCAATCTGGTTACTGGTGGCCAGCACGATGAAAGAGCCGCCGTATGTCAGCAGCCTGCGCGTGGAAATCCCCCCTGAGATCGCCGCAGATGACACACTAAAACAGCGACTGCAGGCAAAAGAAGGCGTGAGTGAGGTGTTAATTGTGGCAAAAGAGCATTCTGCCTATGTGAAAATCGACAGCAAAGTGACCAATCGATTTGAAATTGAGCAGGCGATAAGCCAGGCGTGAGGATTGCCGGATGGCGACTATCGCCTTATCCGGCCTACAAATAGCGTGTGCGATCGGTAGGCCTGATAAGCGTAGCGCCATCAGGCAGAACGGCTTAGTCGCGGAAGTTCTTGAACTGGAACGGCTGGCCGAGATCGCCGCCACGCACCAACGCCATGACGGATTGCAGATCGTCACGCGCTTTGCCGGTCACACGAATTTCTTCGCCCTGAATCTGCGCCTGCACCTTCAGTTTGCTGTCTTTAATCAGCTTGACGATTTTCTTCTGTACCGCGCTTTCAATGCCCTGCTTCAGCTTCGCTTCCACAAACCAAGTTTTTCCGCTGTGCGTAAAGGTTTCCGGTACGTCCAGTGACGTCCCTTCAATCCCGCGCTTCAGCAGCTTGGCGCGCAAAATATCCAGCAACTGATTAACCTGGAAATCAGACTCGCTCAGCACCTTAATGGTCTTATTGGCTTCATTCAGCTCAAAAGTGGCTTCAACGCCACGAAAATCGAAGCGTGACTCCACTTCGCGGCTCGCGTTATCGACCGCGTTACGCGCTTCCTGAAGATCAACTTCAGAGACAATATCGAAAGATGGCATCTTTTCCTCTCCCTTCGTTTTTGATGCGAAGCATAATACCTGCAAAGTTACTCAACAGACAGCGCTATACTAGGCTGTATCCCCTAATTGTACGTGCCAATGGTAGCGGCGAACAATAATGGGATGCAGACGATATGGATTAGCACCTGGTGCTGTTGCAGGTGAGGAGGATGAATGAGAATTACCGTACTGGGATGCGGAGCCTTAGGGCAGCTTTGGCTTACCGCGCTATGCAAACATGGACATGGGATTCAAGGGTGGCTACGCGTGCCACAACCTTATTGCAGCGTGAATTTGATTGACACGGATGGGTCAGTTTTTAATGAATCCCTGACGGCAAACGATCCCGACTTTTTGGCAAAAAGCGATCTGTTACTGGTGACGCTGAAAGCCTGGCAGGTTTCTGATGCGGTAAAAAGCCTGGCAACTATTCTGCCTAAGACCACCCCAATTCTGTTGATTCACAACGGAATGGGCACCATTGATGAGCTGCAAAGCATTACGCAACCACTGTTGATAGGCACCACCACGCAGGCCGCTCGCCGTGATGGCAACATCATAATCCATGTGGCGAAAGGAACAACGCGCATCGGCCCGGCGCGTGAACAGGATGGCGATTTCAGTTATCTGGCTGAGATCCTGCAAGAGGTGCTGCCTGACGTTGCCTGGCACGACAACATCCGCGCGGAACTGTGGCGCAAGCTGGCAGTGAATTGCGTCATTAACCCACTCACCGCGCTGTGGAACTGCCAAAACGGCGAGTTACGCCAGCATCCTGAAAAAATAGCGCAGATATGCGAGGAAGTGGCGGCGGTTATCGAACGCGAAGGCCACCATACATCCGTGGATGATTTACGCTATTATGTTGAGCAAGTAATTGACAGTACGGCAGAAAATATCTCATCCATGCTGCAGGACATTCGTGCTCTGCGCCATACGGAGATTGACTACATTACCGGTTATTTGTTGAAACGCGCGCGTGCGCACGGCATCGCCGTCCCGGAAAATGCCCACCTGTTTGAAATGGTAAAGCGAAAGGAAAGTGAATATGAGCGCTCAAGCACTGGTATGTCTCGCCCCTGGTAGTGAAGAGACCGAAGCGGTCACCACTATCGATCTGCTGGTTCGAGGCGGGATCCAGGTAACAACCGCCAGCGTAGCCAGCGATGGCGACCTGACGATTGTCTGCTCGCGCGGTGTCAAGTTGCTGGCGGATGCACCGCTGGTTGAAGTCGCCGACGGCGATTACGACATTATCGTGCTGCCCGGCGGTATTAAAGGCGCAGAATGTTTTCGCGACAGCCCGCTGCTGATTGAAACCGTTAAACAGTTTCATCGCTCCGGGCGTATTGTGGCAGCTATATGTGCCGCAGCCGCCACCGTGCTGGTTCCGCATGACATTTTCCCCATCGGCAATATGACCGGCTTCCCGGCGCTGAAAGACAAAATCCCCGCTGAACAATGGCAGGACAAACGCGTCGTCTGGGATCCGCGCGTCAACCTGCTGACCAGCCAGGGGCCAGGAACATCAATTGATTTTGGCTTAAAAATCATTGATCTGCTGGTCAGTCGCGAAAAGGCTCATGAAGTGGCGTCACAACTGGTGATGCCCGCAGGCATTTATAACTACTACGAGTAACACTTAGGCCACTCCCTCTAAAAGGAACCGTTATGAAAGGATATCTGAGCGGAGTGGTTTTACTGCTCCTTTCCAGCACCACCGCCGCAACCCAGCTTGAAATTAAGAGCCTTGAGTACCGTTATCCCAATAGCACTGAAATGCAGTATCGCGTGCCATGGTTTTCCTCAACGGATAACCCGCAGGTTGCAAAACGCATTAACGATTATATTTTCGCAAGCTTCATCAATCGGTTACCAGGGAATAACCCGCAGGCGACAGTGAATCAGTTTGCGAAATCAGAGATGAATGCCACCGCCAACCTTGACTACACGGTCGAGTATCGCGACGCCAACGTGCTGACCCTGAATATGTTTGCCGAAGGCTGCGGGGCCTATTGCGAGTCGTATAACGTGCCGATGAGCTTCGATTTAGCCAATGGCGCGGCAATTACCCTTAACGATCTCTTTTCTCGCGCCACGATGGCCGAATTAAATACCCGCATCAGAAAAGATATCCGCAGCCAAATTGATACCTTTGTTGCCGCACAGAAATCACAAAAGTCGGAGCCAATAAAAGAGGAAGACGGTGAAGATTTGGGCTATGACGACTTCTACGCCTCATGCGCCACCTACACCGAGGGGTTGTACTACATCGACAAATTCTCCCTGCAAAAAGATCATCTGGCTTTCCTGAACGGACGCTGTAGCAACCACGCCAACCGCGCGGGTGATGAACTGGGCGATTTCACAACAAAAATCCCGACCGCAGATCTGCATAATCAGTTCACGCCATACGGCCAGTATCTGACAGGCGCAAAGGGTACAACACCGGTTGAGCCCGCGCCCGGCATCGACGGCAAGGTGATGTACGGCACGCTGGGAAAAAGCCTGCGTATTGTGTTGAAGGTGGACTGCAAATACGGTGATTATTTTGAAGGGGCTTACTTCTACCAGAAATTTGGCGCACCGATTGAATTAACCGGCAAGTGCGACACCGCCAACAATCAACATTATGAACTGAAGACCTCTGACGCAGAACAGGCGCAAGAGAAGATGACGCTGGAATTGAAAGACGGTGTCTATCAGGGCGTCTGGGAGTCGAACGGGAAGACGCTTCCCGTGCGTTTTGAATAATATCGTGATATTGCCGGATGGCGGTGTAAACACCTTATCAGGCCTACAAAGACGTACAGTTTGTAGGCCTGATAAGCGCAGCGCCATCAGGCAGAAGTCACTACGGGCGATACACCTTCACGTTTGCAAAACCCTGCTCGCGCAGATACAGCGCCTGCAGGCGGCTCATCACACCGCGTTCACACCACAGCAGCCAGGTTTTATTCTGGTCCAAATCGCCAAAGTGGGTGCTCAGCTTGTAGAACGGCAGCGAAACCACGTCCACGCCTTCCACTTTCAGCGGCTTATCATCCTGTTCATCCACAGAGCGGATGTCCAGAATCACGTCGTTGGGGCCAAAACCGCTCACGGTTTCAACTTCCACCACGGCCTGCTCGGTCTGCTGAGCGATATCGCGGATATCGATATTATTGGCTTCTTCCACCACTTTATCGAGGATGGCAAAATCGAAGTTTTGTTCTTCGGCTTCAATCTTCGCTTTAATGGCTTTTACCGTCGGGCTTTTTGAGATAACACCGCAGTATTCCGGCATGGTACGAGCAAAGTCTTCGGTACCAATTTCACGCGCAAGATTAATGATGTGTTCTTTATCGTGCGAGATCAGCGGACGCAGGATCAGCGTGTCGGAGACGTTGTCGATCAAACGCAGGTTAGTCAGCGTCTGGCTGGATACCTGCCCAAGCGCTTCACCGGTCACCAGCGCCTGGACGCCGTAGCGCTCGGCCACTTTAGACGCCGCGCGAACCATCATGCGCTTGAGGACCACGCCCATCTGGCCATCGTCAACTTTCTCGAGGATCTCACCCACCACCGGTTCAAAGTTGATGGCGACAAAACGTACGCGATGCGAACTCCCGAAGCGGTTCCACAGGTAATGCGCCACCTGACGAACACCGATTTCGTGCGCCGCACCACCGAGGTTAAAGAAGCAGTAGTGCACGCGGCAGCCGCGACGCATCAGCATATAGCTGGAAACGCCAGAGTCAAAACCGCCGGAAATCAGCGACAGTACGTCTTCCTGGGTGCCAATCGGATAGCCGCCAATACCTTCGTAGCGACCTTTCACCAGCAGCAGTCGGTCGTTTTCGATTTCAAGATTGACGGTCACATCAGGTTTGGTCAGCTTCACGCGCGCGGATTCAATATGTTGATTCAGCCCACCGCCAACATAACGTTCCACTTCAATGGAGCTAAACTCATGCTTACCACGGCGCTTCACGCGCACGCAGAAGGTTTTGCCTTCCAGTTGATCGCGGTACTGCACCAGCGCTTTCTCGAAGATATCGTGCATATCGGTAAACGGCACGTCTTCCACTTCGAGAATATGGTGGATACCCGGAATGCGGGTCAGCGCGTCACGAATATCCAGACGCTGGGTTTCATCTTTGGCGCGAACCTCAACATGGTCCCAGTGGCGGACGACAGCAAGGTCTTCATCATAGTGTTTTAAAACGTTACGGATGTTCCCTGTCAGAATTTTTATAAAGCGCAAACGCACAGATTGGCTTTTGATGGTGATTTCTGGGAACAATTTAATGATAAACTTCATGGCGGCAATGGTTCTTTGGCAAGCATCAAAGGCTTGTATTGGGGAATAATACAGCAGCCCATACCTGCGGCTGCATCCAGGCGCGGAAGTATACCACTACGCGAGCTTCCTGTGCACATTGCGCATTATTTGATAATTGCCCGAAGTCCGTTACCATGGCTTGGGCTGAAAATATTGAGAGTCAGACATTCATTATGCCGAAGAAAAATGAAGCGCCCGCCAGCTTTGAAACAGCGCTGAGCGAGCTGGAACAGATTGTTACCCGTCTGGAAAGCGGCGACCTGCCGCTGGAAGAGGCGCTGAACGAATTCGAACGTGGCGTACAGCTGGCGCGTCAGGGACAGGTTAAGTTGCAACAGGCTGAACAGCGCGTGCAAATCCTGCTGTCTGAGACGGAAGATGCCGCCCTCACGCCTTTTACACCGGATAATGAGTAAATGGATTTTACGCAGCAGCTACAGGCTTGCGTTGAGCAGGCCAACCAGGCACTGAGCCGTTTTATCGCGCCATTGCCCTTTCAGAACACTCCCGTGGTCGAGACCATGCAGTATGGCGCATTATTAGGCGGTAAACGTCTGCGCCCATTCCTGGTATACGCAACCGGTCAGATGTTTGGCGTCAGCCTGAGTACGCTCGACGCTCCCGCCGCGGCGGTTGAGTGCATCCATGCTTATTCGCTGATGCACGATGATTTACCCGCGATGGACGACGACGATCTGCGACGCGGCCTGCCGACCTGCCACGTTAAGTTTGGCGAGGCGAATGCGATTTTAGCGGGTGATGCGCTGCAAACGCTGGCGTTTTCCATTATCAGTGACGCCCCCATGCCGGAGGTCGCCGACCGTGACCGCATCGCCATGATCTCTGAACTGGCTCAGGCCAGCGGTATTGCCGGCATGTGCGGCGGTCAGGCGCTGGATCTGGCGGCTGAAGGCCTCCAGGTTGAGCTGGAGGCGCTGGAGAAAATCCATCGCCATAAAACCGGGGCCTTGATTCGCGCCGCCGTGCGTCTGGGGGCATTAAGTGCCGGAGACCAAGGCCGAAACGTCCTGCCGATACTCGACAAGTACGCCGAAAGCATCGGTCTGGCGTTCCAGGTTCAGGATGACATACTGGATGTGGTAGGCGATACTGCAACATTGGGTAAACGTCAGGGTGCCGACCAGCAGCTTGGCAAAAGTACCTATCCTGCACTTCTGGGTCTTGAGCAAGCCCGGAATAAAGCCCGGGATTTAATCGAGGATGCCCGCCAGTCACTCAGTCTGCTGGCCGCACAGTCACTCGATACCTCGGCACTGGAAGCGCTAGCGGACTACATAATCCAGCGTGATAAATAAACCAACATATCCGATGAGCTTGCGATGAGTTTTGATATAGCCAAATACCCGACCCTGGCGCTGGTCGACTCCACCCAGGAGTTACGCCTGCTGCCAAAAGAGAGCCTGCCCAAGCTTTGCGACGAACTGCGCCGCTATTTGCTCGACAGCGTGAGCCGTTCCAGCGGGCATTTTGCCTCCGGTCTGGGCACGGTGGAGCTGACCGTCGCGCTGCACTACGTCTACAACACCCCGTTTGACCAGTTAATCTGGGATGTGGGACATCAGGCGTACCCGCACAAAATTCTGACGGGGCGCCGCGATAAAATCGGCACCATCCGCCAAAAAGGTGGCCTGCATCCGTTCCCCTGGCGTGGCGAGAGCGAGTATGACGTTTTAAGCGTCGGACACTCCTCCACCTCCATCAGCGCCGGTATTGGCATTGCGGTTGCCGCCGAGAAAGAAGGCAAAGAGCGCCGTACCGTTTGCGTGATTGGCGACGGTGCCATCACTGCCGGCATGGCGTTTGAAGCCATGAACCACGCGGGCGATATTAAGCCCGACATGCTGGTTATCCTGAACGACAACGAAATGTCGATTTCAGAAAACGTCGGCGCGCTGAACAACCACCTGGCACAACTGCTCTCCGGCAAACTGTATTCCTCATTGCGTGAAGGCGGGAAGAAAGTCTTCTCCGGCGTGCCGCCGATAAAAGAGCTGCTTAAACGTACCGAAGAACACATTAAAGGCATGGTAGTGCCGGGTACGCTGTTTGAAGAATTGGGCTTTAACTACATCGGCCCGGTAGACGGTCACGACGTGCTGGGACTGATCACCACGCTGAAGAACATGCGCGACCTGAAAGGCCCGCAGTTCCTGCACATCATGACCAAAAAAGGTCGTGGCTATGAGCCTGCAGAAAAAGATCCAATCACGTTCCATGCGGTACCCAAATTCGATCCGTCCAGCGGATGTCTGCCGAAAAGCAGCGGCGGCCTGCCGAGCTACTCCAAAATCTTCGGCGACTGGCTGTGCGAAACGGCGGCCAAAGACAACAAGCTGATGGCGATTACCCCGGCCATGCGCGAAGGCTCCGGTATGGTGGAGTTTTCACGTAAATTCCCGGACCGCTACTTCGACGTGGCGATTGCCGAGCAGCACGCGGTCACCTTTGCTGCCGGACTGGCAATTGGCGGCTATAAGCCGGTGGTCGCGATTTATTCCACCTTCCTGCAACGCGCCTACGATCAGGTGCTGCATGATGTCGCCATTCAGAAACTGCCGGTCCTGTTCGCCGTGGATCGCGCGGGGATCGTGGGCGCAGATGGACAAACCCACCAGGGCGCGTTCGATCTTTCTTTCCTGCGCTGCATCCCGGAGATGGTCATTATGACCCCGAGCGATGAAAACGAATGCCGCCAGATGCTGTTTACCGGTTATCACTACACTAACGGCCCGGCCGTGGTGCGCTACCCGCGCGGTAATGCGGTTGGTGTTGAGCTGACACCGCTGGAAAAATTACCTATTGGTAAAGGCATCGTGAAGCGTCACGGGACAAAAGTGGCAATCCTTAACTTCGGCACCCTGATGCCAGAAGCCGCTCAGGTTGCGGAATCGCTGAACGCCACGTTGGTCGATATGCGCTTTGTCAAACCACTGGACGAAACGTTGATTCTGGAGATGGCGGCCCGTCACGAGGTGCTGGTTACGCTGGAAGAAAACGCCATTATGGGCGGCGCGGGCAGCGGTGTAAACGAAGTGCTGATGGCGCATCGTAAGCCGGTTCCGGTGCTTAACATTGGTCTGCCTGACTTCTTCATCCCACAGGGGACACAGGACGAAGCGCGCGCCGATCTCGGTCTTGATGCCGCCGGCATTGAGGCCAAAATCAAGGCCTGGCTGGCATAATCCCCTCCCCGCTCCTGCTATGCTTAATGATTAACACGCTAAGCAGGAGCGGAATATGCAATACAACCTCTTAGGAAAAACTGACCTTCGGGTTTCTCGCCTTTGTCTGGGCTGCATGACGTTTGGCGAACCCAATCGCGGCAACCACGCCTGGACGCTGCCGGAAGAAAGCAGTCGCCCAATTATCAAATATGCTCTTGAAGGCGGTATTAACTTTTTTGATACTGCCAATAGTTACTCCGCTGGCAGCAGCGAAGAAATTGTCGGTCGCGCCCTGCGTGACTTCGCCCACCGCGACGAGGTGGTGGTCGCCACAAAAGTATTTCACCAGGTGGATGATTTAGCGGAAGGGTTATCCCGGGCGCAAATCCTGCGTTCTATCGACGACAGCCTGACTCGCCTTGGCATGGACTATGTCGATATCCTGCAAATTCACCGCTGGGATTACAACACGCCTATCGAAGAAACCCTGGAAGCGCTCAACGACGTGGTGAAGTCCGGCAAAGCACGCTATATCGGCGCCTCTTCGATGCACGCCTCCCAGTTTGCGCAGGCGCTGGCCTTGCAGAAACAACACGGCTGGGCGCAATTTGTCAGCATGCAGGATCACTACAACCTTATCTACCGTGAAGAAGAACGCGACATGCTGCCGCTGTGCTACCAGGAAGGCGTGGCGGTGATCCCGTGGAGCCCACTGGCGCGGGGACGTCTGACGCGCCCCTGGGGTGAAACGACCGCGCGCGTTGTGTCGGATGAAGTCGGCAAAAATCTGTACCGCGAGAGCGATGAAAACGACGCGACAATAGCGGAACGGTTAACCGGGGTGAGTGAGGAAATCGGCGCTTCGCGCGCGCAGGTAGCGCTGGCGTGGCTGCTGAGCAAACCGGGCGTCGCTGCGCCCATAATTGGCGCCTCGCGCGAAGAACAGCTGGATGAGTTGCTCAACGCGGTCGATTTAACGCTAAAACCGGAACAGGTTGCCGAACTGGAAATGCCGTACAAACAGCATCCGGTGGTGGGATTTAAATAATCTGGTATTGCCCGATGGCGCTGCGCTTATCGGGCCTACAACATAACCCAGGGAAGGATTAAATAATGCCAAGCGGCCAGTGATGCCCGATAAAATAGAGGATCCCTGCGGAAAATATCCCCGCCACAATATCGTCGATCATAATCCCCGTACCGCCATGCACGTTACGATCGAACCAGCGGATCGGCCAGGGCTTCCACATATCCAGAATGCGGAAAATCACAAATCCGGCGGCGACCCACTGCCAGTCGAGTGTCGGCAGAGCCATCAGGGTTATCCACATCCCGACAAACTCATCCCAGACGATACTGCCGTGATCGTGTACACCCATATCTTTCGCCGTTTGATGGCACAGATAGACACCGATACAAATAGCCAGCATGACGACCAGTGAATACAGCTGCCACGGCAGAAACGTCATCAAATACCAAAATGGGATCGCCGCCAGCGATCCCATGGTACCGGGTATAATTGGACTTAATCCGCTGCCGAATCCGGTGGCCAACAGGTGCCACGGATTACGCATACTCAAACGGCTTTTTGCGACATCTTTTTTAAGGCGCAGCAAAATGGTCATATCCTTTCCAGTCAAACGTGACAGGCTTACCGTCACGCGTAAAGTGCATCCCTTCCACGTCCGCACTCATCTGCCCAATGCAGGTAAATGATACGCCAAGATGCCCCAGCGCGACGTCCAGTGCACCACGGTTTATTTCCGGTACGGTAAAGCATAACTCATAATCTTCACCACCTGAGAGCGCCCAGCGCAGCGCCTGCTCCGGCTCAACGTGCTGAGATAATGCCGTGGAATACGGTAACGCATCGACATTAACGCGTGCGCCGCAGCCGCTGGCATTAACGATATGTCCAAGATCGGAAATCAGACCGTCGGAAAGATCGATAGCCGCACTGGCCAGGTCGCGCAGGGCCTGCCCCTGTAAAATTCTCGGCGTGGGACGCAGGTGACGTTTAAGCAGATACTCCGCGTCTTTGGCATCTGTTACCTGCAATCGGTTTTGCAGAATAGCCAAACCGGCAGCGCTGTCGCCCGGCGTACCGGTAACGTAAATCCAGTCACCCGGCTTCGCACCCGAGCGTTTTAAGGCTCGCCCGACCGGGACGTAGCCATGGATACCCAACGTCATCGACAGTGGCCCACGCGTGGTATCACCGCCAATCAGCTGCATATCATAGTAATTAAGGAGTTCAAACAGGCTGTCACTGAAGGCTTCGAGCCAGGATTCATCAACGTCAGGTAACGTGAGCGCCAGCGTCAGCCATGCCGGGTCAGCTCCCATCGCCGCCAGATCGCTTAAATTAACCGCCAGCGCTTTCCAGGCCAGGTCCGTTGGATCAATATCGGGAAGGAAGTGATTGCCTGCCACCAGCGTGTCGGTGCTGATCGCCAGCGTTTGTTTTTCAGGGATGTTCAGGAGTGCGCAATCGTCACCAATGCCGGTTTCGACGTCAAGACGAGAGCTTCTAACACGGTCAAAATAACGGGCAATCAGGGAGAATTCGCCACATGCCATACGTTATGCCTCAGCAGGAAAAAAGAAAAGGCCGGCGACAGCGGAAATAGATTCCGCCATCCTGCCGGCCTGGCGATCACTTTTTGTTGGGGCGAATCGCAGGTGCTGCTTTATCCAGTACGCCGTTGACGAACTTGTGGCTATCTTCGGCACCGAAGGTTTTCGCCAGTTCAATCGCTTCGTTGATGGCCACTTTATACGGCACATCACTACGTTTAGACAGTTCAAACAGTGCAATACGCAGTACGGCTTTCTCTACCTGACCCAGCTCTTCCAGCAGACGAGACAGGTAAGGCTTCATCAGGCCATCCAGGTACGCGCTGTTAGTCGCCACCCCGGACAGCAGTTCACGAAAATACAGGACGTCGACATCTTTCACGTCCTGTTCCGCCAGGAACTGGTATTCAACATCAGAGATGTCGTTCTGGGACAACTGCCAGGAGTAGAGCGCCTGGACGGCACACTCACGGGCGCGGCGACGAGCAGCAGGTTTCACGGATTTCCCCTTACAAAAATCAGGCCTTAATGGCTTTCAATACATTAATCATTTCAAGCGCGGTCAGTGCAGCTTCTGCGCCTTTATTACCGGCTTTCGTGCCAGCACGTTCGATGGCTTGTTCAATACTTTCGGTGGTCAGAACACCGAAGGCTACCGGAATACCGCTGTCCTGAGCGACGTGCGCCAGGCCATTGCTTGCACCGCCAGCCACATATTCGAAGTGTGCGGTACCGCCACGGATAACTGTACCCAGCGCAATCACCGCGTCATATTTACCGGTTTTCGCCAGTGCATCAGCTGCCAGCGGCAGCTCATACGCGCCTGGAACCCAAACGACGGTAATGTTTTCATCTTTAACCTGGCCAATACGCTTCAGGGCGTCGATAGCACCTTCCAGCAGGCTGTCATTGATAAAGTTGTTGAAACGCGCAATGGTGATGGCGACGCGAGCGTCCGGAGTAGCAACGTTAGCTTCAATAATGTTCATATTCTTCCTTCGGATTCACTAGACCCCGCAGGGGGGCGGATTTTATCATAATAATCTGTGCGCTGCTTCCCTTTCGAACCGGGAGATCATGCGCTCACTAAATGCAGGCAAACGTCCGGACCTACATGGCGTATCTCGTTGAATTTGAAATGGGGGGCATCGGCCAGTTTCTCAAGGCCTGGCAGCACACATAATCCTCGCGCGTCACTGCCTAACAGTTTAGGCGCAACATAGACGATTAGCTCATCCACCACCCCGGCCTGCAATAATGCGCCTGCAAGCGTTGGGCCAGCCTCAACCCAAATGCTGTTAATTTGCTGCTTGCCCAGTTGCATCATCAACACCACCAGATCCAGATTGCCGTTATGCTCCGGCACATTCAGCGTGCGAACACTCTCCGGCCAGATACGCGAACCGTCGCTGCTGCGCGCAATCCAGGTTTCTCCCGGCTGCTGCACAATACGATGTTCAGGTGTGACCTGGTTTTGACGATCGAGAACAATGCGGATTGGCTGACGCAGGTTTTCCTGCGGATACAGCGCCTGGGTCGATTCATCAAGCTCCGACCAACGGACGGTAAGCTGGGGGTCGTCAGCCAGCACCGTGGCGCTGCTGGTTAAAATAGCATGGCTTTGCGCACGCAGGCGCTGAACGTCGCGACGTGCCTGTGGTGAGGTTATCCACTGGCTTTCGCCGCTGGCCATCGCCGTACGGCCGTCAAGCGATGCGCCGAGCTTAAGCTGAACATACGGAAATCCGGTGCGCATCCGCTTGAGAAAACCTTTATTCAGCTGTTCGACGTCGTTCATCATCATGCCGTGGCTGACATCAATACCGGCCTGCTGCAAGCGGTAAAGTCCACGCCCCGCCACCTGCGGGTTAGGATCCTGCATCGCAGCAACAACACGCGTCACGCCCGCAGCAATCAGCGCATCGCAGCACGGCGGCGTACGCCCGTGATGACTGCACGGTTCGAGCGTGACGTAGGCGGTTGCCCCCTGCGCTTTAACACCGGCCATACGCAGCGCATGGACCTCGGCATGGGGTTCGCCCGCGCGGTGATGGTATCCTTCACCGACGATTTCCCCGTCTTTAACAATGACACAGCCCACGTTGGGATTAGGGTGGGTCGTGAAACGTCCACGCGCGGCCAGCTTCAGCGCTCGCGCCATGTACAACTCATCCTGCATGGCTTAATCCTGTAGGCGAGCAATCTCTTCGCCAAATTCTTTGATATCTTCAAAGCTCCGGTAAACCGAAGCAAAACGGATGTAGGCCACTTTATCGAGCTTTTTCAGTTGCTCCATCACCAGATTACCGATCATTTTACTCGGCACCTCGCGCTCGCCCGTCCCACGCAGCTGTGATTTTATATGGTTTAACGCCATTTCGACGTCATCTGCGCTGACCGGCCGTTTCTCAAGCGCTCTCAGCATGCCGCTGCGCAGCTTCTCTTCATTAAAAGGCTCGCGCACGTCGTTGCTTTTTACAACGCGTGGCATAACCAGTTCTGCCACTTCAAAAGTGGTAAAACGTTCGTTACAGACCAGACACTGCCGACGGCGGCGTACTGAAGAGCCCTCGCCGACAAGACGAGAGTCAATTACCTTTGTGTCTACGGCGAAACAGAATGGGCAATGCATACGGCGTCCTGTACCTCAGTGGTTCATAGAGATCTATTTTACCCTGAACTGGCGCGACAACAAAGGCAGAGCGCTTTTGAGACAAAGGATCGATGCCTTCGTGCTCTGAGCACACTACCATTATGCTATCGCGACAATGTAGGAAGTAATCATAATGACAAGACGTTACCTAAGAATTCTCCTGGTGGGAAGCCTCTTTAGTCTTAATGCCTGCGCACAGCAAGCTGAAGTACGACAGATGCATCAAAGCGTAAGTACCTTGAGCAAAGAGATGACCCAGCTCAATCAGGAAACGGTAAAAATAACGCAACAAAATATGTTGAATGCGAAATCCACCCGCGGCGTCTATTTATTACCGGGTTCGAAAACCCCCGCCCGCCTGAACAGCCAGATTGGTACGCTCCGCATGTCACTGGTCAATATTGCACCGAATGCGGACGGTACGCGCCTGACGCTGCGCATTCAGGGAGAATCCAACACACCGTTACCGGCATTTAGCGCCACCGTAGAGTACGGGCAAATCCAGGGCACCACGGACAACTACCAGGAAGTGAACGTTAAGAATGAATTGATCAACGCTCCGGCAAGCCTTCTTGCCCCCAGTGACGTAGACATTCCGCTGCAGCTCAATGGCCTGTCACTTGACCAACTCGGCTTTGTACGCATCCATGACATCCAGCCTGTGACCCAATAAACTTTTTTGCGGAGCGTTTTGTGCGTTCCGCAACACCCATCCCCGTCATTTTGTTACTCCGCTGACATCACCGATATTTTTAGTAAAACTTGGCAACATTCATGGGAGTCAGTACAATTCGCCGCCTAAAGTACGCAAACGTGAACGCAATCGATTACGTAAATGATAGAACTGTGAAACAAGACATATTTTTGTGAACAATGATTTTTATAATAGGCTCCGAAGAATTACGAAATATTTAGAAACGCAAATTGCGCCTTTTTCACTCCCGAAAGGGATTTCAAACAGTGGCATACATATGAAAAAAACATTACTTGCAGCCGGTGCAGTGCTGGCGCTCTCCTCGTCTTTCACTGCTAATGCAGCAGAAAACAACAAACCGGAATACCTGTCCGACTGGTGGCACCAGAGCGTTAACGTTGTCGGCAGCTACCACACCCGTTTCGGACCGCAGATCCGTAACGATACCTACCTGGAATATGAAGCTTTCGCTAAAAAAGACTGGTTTGACTTCTATGGTTACATGGATGCGCCGGTATTCTTCGGTGGTAACACCGATGCGAAGGGTATCTGGAACCACGGCTCCCCGCTGTTTATGGAAATCGAACCACGTTTCTCCATCGACAAATTGACCGGTGCCGATCTGAGCTTTGGTCCGTTCAAAGAGTGGTATTTCGCCAACAACTATATCTACGATATGGGTCGTAACAAAGATGGTCGCCAGAGCACCTGGTATATGGGTCTGGGTACTGATATCGACACCGGCCTGCCGATGAGCCTGTCCATGAACGTGTACGCCAAGTACCAGTGGCAGAACTACGGTGCCGCGAACGAAAACGAATGGGATGGCTACCGTTTCAAAGTGAAATACTTTGTCCCGATTACCGAACTGTGGGGCGGTAACCTGAGCTATATCGGCTTCACCAACTTTGACTGGGGCTCCGATCTCGGTGACAAAGACTTCACCGATGTAAATGGCAAGAAAGCACGTACCAACGATTCGATCGCCTCCAGCCACATTCTGGCGCTGAACTACGATCATTGGCACTATTCTGTTGTTGCCCGTTACTGGCACAACGGCGGCCAGTGGAAAGATAACGCGGACGTGGTCTTTATGAACGAAAACGTTCGTTCTACCGGTTGGGGTGGTTACTTTGTTGTAGGTTACAACTTCTAAATTGAGGTTGGTTGTCGCCGGATGGCGCTATGCTTATCCGGCCCAGGTATACAAAAGCCAGCTTAATTGCTGGTTTTTTTGTCTAAAGAAAACCCATAGACAATTTGTAGGCTTTCTTCAGGCAAAAAAATCCCGACCTTGCGATCGGGATTCCAGTGTAACGCCCTGCGTCGGTTAAGGCAGAATAGACGGCTGATCCGCCCCTTCTTTCTCAACTTTCTGCTGCAGCATGTGCTCACGCTTCATACCCAGCTTCAGCGCCAGTGCCGATGCCACGTAGATAGACGACGCGGTACCGATGGACACACCGATAAGCATAGTCAGCGAGAAGCCTTCCAGTACCGGACCACCAAAGAGGTACAGCATCAGAATAACCACTAACGTTGTACCGGAGGTAATCAACGTACGGTGCAGCGTTTGGGTCAACGACACGTTAAAGATTTCATAAGGCGTCCCGCGGCGGATTTTGCGGAAGTTCTCACGAATACGGTCAGAAACCACGATGCTGTCGTTTAGCGAGTAACCGATAACCGACATCAACGATGCGACGATAGTCAGGTCAATCTCGATATGGAACAACGACAGGATCCCAAGCGTGATGATCACGTCGTGCGCCAGCGAGATAACCACGCCCGCCGCCAGTCGCCACTCAAAGCGGAAACCGACGTACACGAGGATGGAGATCAGCGCCACGATCAGCGCCATCGCACCGTTTTGTGCCAGATCGGCACCGACGCTAGGCCCGACGAATTCGATACGCTTCACCGCTGCATGCTGGTTGGTGGCTTCGTTAATGACGCTCAGCACCTTGCTACCCAGCACTTGCCCACCGTTTTCACCTTCGGTTGGCGGCATACGTACCATAATGTCGTGGCTGCTACCGAAGTTCTGCAGCAGCGGCTCAACGAAGCCCGCTTTCTCCAGCGCATCGCGCATCACGTCCATTTCCGCCGGTTTTTCCAGCGTGATTTCAATTACCGTACCACCGGTGAAATCGAGCCCCCAGTTAAAGCCACGTACGCCCATCACCACGATGGCCGCAATCAGCAGGAAACCAGAGATGCCGAAAGCCCAGTAGTCCCAGCGCATAAAGTCGATGACTTTACGGCCGTGGTTCAATTGTTCAACAGTATATTCCTGTGCCACTTCGCACTCCTCAGATTGACAGCTTTTTGACGCGCTTGCCGCCATACAACAGGTTTACGATGGCACGTGTCCCGACGATCGCGGTAAACATCGACGTCGCCACACCAATACCGGTAGTAATCGCGAACCCTTTAATTGCCCCGGTACCGACTGCATACAGGATCAGAACTTTAATCAGCGTCGTGATGTTCGCATCGAAGATGGAACTGAATGCGCCCGCATAACCTTCGTTGATCGCCTGCTGAATCGAACGTCCGTTACTCAACTCTTCTTTGATACGTTCGTTGATCAGTACGTTCGCATCGACCGCTACGGCAAGGGTTAAGACGATCCCCGCGATACCCGGCATACTTAGCGTAGCGCCCGGCAGCAGCGACATGATACCCACAATCAGTACCAGGTTCGCAATCAGCGCGCTGGTCGCAATCAGACCAAACTTCTTGTAGAAGAAGATCATAAACAGAATAGAAACAGCCAGACCAGCCAGACACGCTTCCAGACCCTGCTTGATGTTCTGCATACCCAGAGTCGGGCCGATGGTGCGTTCTTCAACAATCTGAATCGGCGCAATCAACGCACCGGCACGTAGCAGCAGTGAAAGCTGACGCGCTTCATTCGGGTTGTTGATACCGGTGATACGGAAGCTGTTGCCCAAGCGAGACTGGATGTTGGCGATGTTAATCACCTCTTCCTGTTTCACCAGCACTGAACGGCCATTCGCATCTTTTTTACCGCTGTCTTTGTACTCCACGAACAGGGTCGCCATCGGCTTACCGATGTTATCCTTGGTGAAGTTAGACATGATGTTACCACCCGCGCTATCCAGCGAGATGTTAACCTGCGGCTGATTGTATTCGTCCTGGCTGGAAGTGGAATCGGTGATATGGTCACCGGTCAGGATCACGCGTTTATACAGCACAACCGGCTGTCCTTCACGAGACTGTTTCACTTCCGAGTCACCCGGTACGCGCCCGGATGCCGCCGCAGACTGGTCCACGTTGGTGTTTACCAGACGGAACTCCAGCGTCGCCGTTGCGCCCAGAATCTCTTTCGCACGCGCGGTGTCCTGAATACCCGGCAGTTCGACCACGATGCGGTCGGCGCCCTGGCGTTGAACAACCGGCTCAGCGACACCCAGTTGGTTAACACGATTACGCAGAATATTGATGTTCTGCTGTACCGCGTACTCACGGGCTTCACTCAGACGTGCATCGGTCATCACTGCACGCAGCGCATTGCTGCCCTGGCTGGAAATAACCAGATCCTGATGACGCTTGCTCAGATAAGAGATCGCGTCGTCACGCGCCTTGCCATCACGGAAGGTGATGCTCAGACCGTAGTTATCTTCTTTACGAACGGTAGTATAAGGAATGCCTTTTTCACGCAGATCGCTGCGCAGGCTATCGATATTTTGTTCCTGCAGTTTACCCAGCGCGGTGTCCATATCCACTTCCATCAGGAAGTGAACGCCACCACGCAGATCAAGACCGAGTTTCATCGGTTCCGCGTGAATAGCAGCCAGCCAGCGAGGGGTTGCCGGAGCAAGGTTAAGCGCCACGACGTATTGATCACCCAGCACGCCCAGCAGCACTTCACGTGCGCGCAATTGGGTATCGGTGGAGTCGAAGCGCGCAAGAATAGCGCCCTCTTCCAGAGCCACAGACTTAGGTGTGATTTTTTCTTCTTGTAACGTTTTCTGGACCTGGATCAGCGTTTGCTCACTGGCGGCGGCACCGCGCACACCAGTGATTTGAACAGCCGGATCCTCACCATACAGGTTGGGAAGTGCGTAAAGCAGGCCGACGATAATCACGACGACCAGCATGATGTACTTCCACAAAGGATAACGGTTTAACACGGCAGTTCCCTTTGGGAAAACGGAATATTACAGCGCCTTCATGGTGCCTTTCGGCAGAACGGCAGCTACGAAGTCACGTTTGATAACCACTTCAGTGGTGTCGTTCAGTGCGATAGAGATGTAGCCAGTTTCCGCTACTTTGGTCACACGACCGACCAGGCCACCGTTCGTCAGGACTTCATCACCTTTGGCAATGGAGCTCATCAGATTTTTATGCTCTTTGGTACGCTTTTGCTGTGGACGCAGGATCATGAAGTAGAAAATCAGACCAAACACCACCAGCATCAGAATCAGAGACATCGGGCTGCCCTGCGCCGGAGCACCTGTTGCCGCTACCGCATCAGAAATAAAAAAGCTCATTCAAATTCCCTCATTATTAAAATTAATCAACGTTCACAGGTGGAACAGGTCGACCCTGACGTTGGTAAAAATCGGTTACGAAGCTCTCTAATTTACCCTCTTCAATAGCCTTGCGTAAACCCGCCATCAAGCGCTGGTAGTAGCGAAGGTTATGAATGGTATTGAGTCGCGCGCCCAATATTTCGTTGCAACGGTCAAGATGATGCAAGTAAGCGCGTGAATAATTGCGACAGGTGTAACAATCGCACTCAGCGTCGAGTGGACTGGTGTCGCTTTTATGTTTCGCGTTACGAATTTTTACCACGCCGTCAGTCACAAACAAATGGCCATTACGGGCATTTCGCGTTGGCATCACACAGTCAAACATATCGATACCACGACGCACGCCTTCAACCAGATCTTCTGGTTTGCCGACGCCCATCAAGTAACGAGGTTTATCTGCCGGAATTTGTGGGCAAACATGTTCCAGAATACGGTGCATGTCTTCTTTCGGTTCACCCACAGCCAAACCGCCGACAGCGTAGCCATCAAAGCCTATATCTACCAGACCTTTAACAGAGATATCACGTAAATCTTCGTAAACGCTGCCCTGAATGATGCCAAAAAGCGCATTTTTGTTGCCGAGGCTATCAAAACGGTCACGGCTACGCTGTGCCCAACGCAATGACATCTCCATCGAGCGTTTAGCATAGTCCCAGTCAGCCGGGTACGGTGTACATTCGTCGAAAATCATCACGATATCGGAACCGAGATCGTATTGAATCTCCATCGATTTCTCAGGATCGAGGAAAATCGGATCGCCGTTGATCGGGTTGCGGAAATGTACACCCTGCTCGGTAATCTTACGGATATCGCCCAGGCTGAATACCTGGAAACCGCCAGAATCGGTGAGGATCGGTCCTTTCCACTGCATGAAGTCATGCAAATCGCCATGCAGCTTCATGATTTCCTGTCCTGGGCGCAGCCACAGGTGGAACGTGTTGCCGAGAATAATTTGTGCGCCGGTCGCTTCAACTTCTTCCGGCGTCATACCTTTCACCGTACCGTAGGTACCGACAGGCATAAAAGCAGGCGTTTCCACTACGCCACGATCAAAAACAAGGCGTCCGCGGCGAGCGCGACCGTCTGTGGTATCCAGTTCAAATTTCATCTTAACTCCTGCGTCAGAAAAACAGTCCGACGTAAAATACTCATGCCGGGAACTTACTCCCCGACACGCTCAGAAATAGCCTGCGGATTGTACGTGATAAACATCGCATCACCGTAACTAAAAAAGCGATATTCCGCTTTAACCGCTTCATGATAGGCGTTCATGGTGTTTTTATAACCTGCAAACGCCGAAACCAACATAATCAATGTCGATTCAGGGAGATGGAAGTTGGTTACCAGCGCATCGATGACGTTGTACTGATAGCCCGGGTAGATAAAGATTTGCGTATCCCCGAAGAACGGTTCGATCAGATCATTTTTCGCCGCCTGAGCCGCGCTTTCCAGCGAACGAACTGAGGTCGTCCCTACCGCGATCACGCGATTACCGCGCGCTTTCGCCGCCAGTACTGCGTCGACCACGTCCTGCGGAACCTCCGCATATTCGGAATGCATGATGTGATCTTCAATGGTGTCTACGCGCACCGGCTGGAACGTCCCCGCCCCAACGTGCAGCGTCACAAACGCCATCTCAATGCCCTTTTCACGCAGTTTTGCCAGTAACGGATCGTCAAAGTGCAGACCCGCTGTCGGTGCCGCCACGGCGCCAGGTTTTTCGCTGTATACGGTCTGGTACAGTTCGCGGTCGGCGTCTTCATCCGGGCGGTCGATATACGGCGGCAGCGGCATATGGCCGATGGCGTTGAGGATATCCAGTACGCTGCGTTCGTCGTCAAACGCCACTTCAAACAGCGCATCATGGCGCGCAACCATCGTCGCTTTAATGCTTTCATCATCGCCCAGCAACAGTTCAGCACCCGGCTTCGGCGCTTTGGATGCGCGAATATGAGCCAGAATACGTTTGTCATCGAGCATGCGCTCAACCAGCACTTCAATCTTGCCGCCGCTGGCTTTACGCCCAAACAGGCGGGCCGGGATCACGCGGGTATTGTTAAAGACCAGAAGATCTCCGGGGTTGAGCTTGTCGAGCAAATCGGTGAAAGTACCGTGCGTCAGCGCGCCCGTTGGCCCATCCAGCGACAGCAAACGGCAGCTACTGCGCTCTGCTTGCGGATAGTGGGCAATCAGGGATTCAGGAAGTTCAAAGGTGAAATCGGTAACGCGCATGACACTGACTCAGACTAAAATAAGAGGCGGGTAGTCTAGTGCCGGGGCGCTTTCCCTGCAACCTTTACCCCGCTTTTGGACAGATAATCGATAATGAATTTTCTTGCACATTTACATCTGGCGCATTTAGCCGACAGTTCACTCTCCGGCAACCTGCTGGCGGATTTTGTTCGCGGAAACCCGGCATCCAGTTTTGCGCCTGAGGTGGTGGACGGCATTTTCATGCATCGTCGAATCGACGTCATGACCGACAACCTGCCGGAAGTCCGTGAAGCTAAAGAGTGGTTTCGCAGCGAAACGCGCCGCGTCGCGCCGATTACGCTCGACGTGATGTGGGATCACTTTTTATCGCGCCACTGGGCAGAAATCTCGCCCGACTTCCCATTAGCAGCCTTTGTCCGCTACGCCCATACTCAGGTTGCCACAATCTTGCCTGAATCGCCGCCGCGCTTTGTCAATCTGAACAATTACATGTGGTCAGAGAAATGGCTGGAGCGCTATCAGGATATGGATTTTATCCAGGATGTGCTCAATGGCATGGCCAGCCGCCGCCCGCGTCTCGATGCCCTGCGCGACTCGTGGTATGACCTGGACAGACATTACGACGCGCTGGAAGAACGCTTCTGGCGTTTTTATCCGCAGATGATGGAACAGGCCCGCCGTAAAGCACTTTGATCGCCCGACAGCACTGGGCCGAATAAGGTGACGCCACCATCCGGCAAAACATTGATAGCCAAAACCTGTCTCATTGATTGTCAGCGCCTCTTTGTCTTATTCCCGAACACTCTCTATACTGGCCCGCGTTGCGTTCCAAAAAACCCTTAACTTTGCAGGAGAATTATATGGTACTGGTAACTCGTCAGGCTCCGGATTTCACAGCAGCTGCGGTACTGGGTAGCGGTGAGATTGTTGATAACTTCAACTTCAAACAGCATACCAACGGTAAAACCACCGTTCTGTTCTTCTGGCCGATGGACTTCACCTTCGTTTGCCCGTCTGAACTGATCGCGTTCGACAAACGTTACGAAGAATTCCAGAAGCGCGGCGTTGAAGTGGTTGGCGTTTCTTTTGACTCTGAATTTGTCCATAACGCATGGCGTAACACCCCTGTCGACAAAGGCGGCATCGGTGCAGTGAAATACGCAATGGTTGCTGACATCAAGCGCGAAATCCAGAAAGCTTACGGCATCGAGCACCCGGAAGCAGGCGTTGCTCTGCGCGGTTCTTTCCTGATCGACGCGAACGGCGTTGTTCGCCACCAGGTGGTTAACGATCTGCCGCTGGGTCGTAACATCGACGAAATGCTGCGTATGGTTGACGCGCTGCAGTTCCACGAAGAGCACGGTGACGTTTGCCCTGCACAGTGGGAAAAAGGTAAAGAAGGTATGAACGCGTCTCCGGACGGCGTGGCAAAATACCTGACCGAAAACGTCTCCAGCCTGTAATTGGCATGAATTGAACAAGGCCCGCAAATGCGGGCCTTTTTTTATCTCAATGACCCGACCACACCGACGCTGAGATTGCAGGCAACGTCAGTACATCGCCCATAGTCTGGCCTTTGCCCTCTTCGTGCCGCCACTGCGCGACATTGAGCAACGGCGACGACGGCAGCACCACTTCACAGGCGTGTCCCCGGTTAATCGCCACCAGTACGCGCTGCTGGTTAAGTACCCGGACAAATACCACCACGTTATCTTCGGCGTAAATTACCTGACAGCCGCCGTGGCGTAGCGCCTTGCTACGATGACGTAATTTCGCCAACCGCTGGTACAGCGCCAACAGTTCGCCGTCCTGTTGATCCTTCTGCCACGGGAACGGTTTACGACAGAACGGATCGTTATTTCCATCCAGCCCCACTTCATCACCGTAGTAAATACACGGCACGCCAGGCCACGTAAACAGCCACACCACCGCCAGTGGCAGGCGCGCAACATCTTTGCCCAGTAAAGATTTAAAACGAGCGGTATCGTGGCTGTCGAGCTGGTTGAACATACGCAACTGCTGCTCATGCGACAATCCCGCACGGTAGTTATCCATCCACGCCATGCACGTTTGAGCATCAATAGATTGCGGATCGTAAGAGATGTCGGTGTTGGCGAGAAATCCCCAGAGCGGGAAGGTAAAACCACGGTAGTTCATGGCGGCATCTTCGGCATCGGCCTGTAACCACTGGCGCGCATCGCCAAAGTGTTCACCGACCACATAGGCTTCTGGCTGCGTTTCTTTCGCCGCCTGGGTGATCCCGGCCACATGCTGCAGATTGTTGCGCGATCCACCGGCTTCTCCCAGCATGTGCACAACATCAAGCCGCCAGCCGTCCATGCTCCACGGCGCTTTTAACCAGTGACGGACAATGCTGTCCTCGCCGCGATAAATTTCGTTCACCAGGCTTTCCGAGGCAAAATCCAGCTTCGGCAGGCTGGCGTAACCCAGCCAGTCCAATGCGACGCCGTCGTCAGAGAAATGGTACCAGTCGCGCCAGGGCGAGTCCGGGTTATGGCACGCCCCGTCTGTTCCCTGATGATGCCTGTCGAACCAGGCGTGCGAATCGCCACTGTGATTGAATACGCCGTCCAACACCAGGCGCATTCCCTGTTGCTGCGTGTTATGCCTCAGGCGTAATAGCGCCCTGTCGCCACCAAACCGGGGGTCAACATGGCGATAATCTTCAGTATCGTATTTATGCACGCTCGGTGCGGTAAACACCGGGTTCAGATACAGTGCTGTTACCCCTAAGCTTTTCAGGTACGGCAGCTTCTCGCTGATCCCGTCCAAATCACCACCATAGAACGTTGAGCCTCCGGCCTGTGCATTCAGCGGTTCATCCCAGTCGCGCTGCACAATATCGTGCCCGGCCGCGTGGTGGTAATAGACGTTATCCTGTTCTGTATCGCGCGACTGACCGCGGGCAAAGCGGTCCGGGAAAATCTGATAGAAAACCTGGTCGGCCACCCATTGCGGACCATTGTCCGGCACATCCACAGCAAACTGTTCCAGCCGCGCGGGCGGAAATCGGCTGAACCCTTGCGGGGTAAACCACAGCTGGCGATCGAGCCACAGCAGCTTAAAGCTATAGCGTCGACGTGGCTGGCCGCAGGAGAGATTGATTGCCGCGCGCCACGCGGTCACGCCAGGCTGCGGCTGGCTGCGTTGCTTATGCATGCCGAGCGAGATCTCTTCGTTATCATTTTCTGCGCGTAACGTGACCCGCTGGGGTGGATTGTCCCCTGACAGCCAGAGCGTAATCGTCAGTTTATCGTTGTTTTGCTTAACAAATGGGGCAACCGGAAGGTGCCAGGCGTTCAACATCACGTATCCCCTTTGATGAAAATGAAGTCACCTTGCCATAGGAAAGTTAAGGATCACTCATCATCTTAACGTTTATTGGGGGAGGAGTTCGGGGGAGGAGAAAATGCCGGGAGGCGCAAGCCTTACCCGGCAAAAAAATTACTGTGCTTCAGCCGGTTGACGCTCACGGCGGCGTTTGAACACCCACCCCACCAGCAGCAGGGCAATCCACGCAAAACCAACGTACAGTGAAATACGGGTATCCGGATGGTAGCCAATAAGCCCGATAATAAAGACCAGGAAAATCAGGCCAATCACCGTCGTGACCACACCGCCCGGTACTTTAAACGTCAGTGCTTTGACCTCTTCCGGCGGCAGACGACGGCGGAAGGCGATCTGCGACAGCAGGATCATGATCCACACCCACACCGTGGCAAACGTCGCCAACGAGGCGATCACCAGGAAGATGTTCTCCGGCATGATGTAGTTGAGATACACCGCAAACAGCAGGGCAATGGTCATCACCATCACCGTCACCCACGGCACGCCGCGACGCGAGGTTTTGGCGAACATTTTCGGTGCACTTCCCTGCTCCGCCATACCGTGCAGCATACGGCCCACGCCAAAGACATCAGAGTTGATCGCCGACAGCGAGGCGGTCAGCACCACAAAGTTAAGGATACCTGCCGCAAAGGTAATGCCCATATGCTGGAACGTCAGAACAAAAGGACTCCCGTCGGTGCCCACCTGATTCCATGGGTAAATAGACATAATGACGAACAGCGTGCCCACGTAAAACACGAGGATTCGCATCGGCACGGAGTTAATTGCACGCGGGATCGACTCCTGCGGGTTCTTCGCTTCACCGGCAGTAATGCCGATGATTTCAATGCCACCATAGGCAAACATCACCATTTGCAGCGACATAATCATGCCCAACCAGCCGTTACTGAAGAACCCACCGTTGCTCCACAGGTTATGGATGCCGGTTGGTTGCCCACCGTTGCCGATCCCCCAAATGATGATGCCAAAACCGGCGACAATCATAATGATGATGGTGGCGACCTTAAAGAATGAGAACCAGAACTCCAGTTCGCCAAACACCTTCACACTCATCAGGTTGATGGCGCAGATAATCAGCACTACGCTCAGAACCCAAATCCAGTGCGGCACCGCCGGGAACCAGACGCCCATATAAATACCGAAGGCGGTCACGTCGGCAATAGCGACAATCAGGATTTCAAAACAGTAGGTCCAGCCGGTAATGTAGCCTGCCAACGGTCCGAGGTTTTCCTGCGCATAGCGCGAAAACGAGCTGGCTGCCGGGTTATGAACGGACATTTCGCCCAGCGCGCGCATGATAATGTACGCCGCCGCGCCGCCGATAATATAGGCCAACAACACGCTCGGCCCTGCCATTTTGATGGCATCGGCTGAGCCATAGAACAGCCCGGTACCAATTGCCGAACCTAATGCCATAAAGCGGATGTGCCGGGTGCTCAGCCCACGCTTTAGCTTGTTATTACTTTCCATCGATTCCTAACCTGTTAACACAATAAAAAAACCACGGGGCCATATTAATAGCCCCGTGGTTAAAACTTATTGTCAGTGATATTAGTGTGCGCTGGAGGTCACTTGTCGACCTGCTGCGCGGTCCCAAATTACGGCCAGGACCACCATCACGACTGTTGGCATCAACCACGCCAGACCTTGCTCTGCCAGCGGTAAACGCTGGGTCCAGGCCGGTAACACGTCGCCAATTGCAGAAGCTTTAATGCCATCAAGGATACCAAAAATCAGGCTGATAAACATCGCAGGTGCAATGACGCGGGAAGAATTATGCCACCATGAGCGGGTAAAGCTTAATACAACCAGTGCGATACAGGGCGGATAAATAGCCGTCAGGACCGGAATCGAGATCTGAATCAGGTGGCTCAAGCCGAGGTTTGACACCACCATCGAGAAGCCGCCAAGGATAAACACCAGCGTACGGTAAGACAGTGGAATGTACTGCGCAAAGAACTCAGCACACGCACAAGTCAGGCCAACCGCCGTCACCAGGCAAGCGATGAAAATCAACGCGGCCAGCAGCAGGCTACCTGCACCGCCGAAGGTGTGCTGAACATACGCATGCAGAATTGCCGCGCCGTTAGCAGACTGATCGACCAGAATCGCGCTGTCTGAACCCAGACGGAACAAGGCGAGGTACAGCAGCGTTAAGCCGACACCAGCCATCAAACCTGCCCAGACGGTATAACGTGTCAGTAGGCGTGCTTCAGTAACGCCACGCGAACGCGCGGCGTTCACGATAACAATACCAAAGACCATCGCCCCCAGCGTATCCATCGTCAGATAGCCGTTCACGAAGCCGTTGGAAAACGCCGCAGTTTGATAGGCTTCTATGGCATTGCTGATCGGACCGGCAGGCCAGATAATCGCAGCAACAGACAGCACAACCAGCGCCAGAATTTTCAGCGGCGCGAGGAAATTCCCCACGGTATCCAGCAGTTTGCCCGGATAGAGCGACACCAGGATGACAATCGCGAAATAGACCACGCTGTAGATAAACAGCGGCAGCGCGGAGTCACCGGTCAGCGGGGCAATCCCCACTTCAAAGGAGACCGTTGCGGTACGCGGCGTTGCAAATAACGGCCCAACGGCCAGATAACAGACGGTAGCCAGTACTAAACCGGCCACTTTGCCGATCGGAGTGCTGAGGCTGTCTACACCACCGCCGACTTTCGCCAGCGCCACAACGGTGAGCACCGGCAGGCCAACAGCGGTAATCAGAAAGCCAAAAGCCGCAGTCCAGACGTGTTCGCCGGCCTGCAAACCAACCATTGGGGGGAAAATAATGTTACCTGCACCTACAAACAGTGCAAATGTCATAAATCCCAGTGCGATGATATCGCGCGATTTTAACTGATGGGTCATAAAGTCTTACAGCCTGTGGATGTGAATGTGGTGTTGTAAAGGTTAAATTTTTGCCCTTCCCTTTTGGGACGATACAGCGGCATTTTTAATCAATTCCAGCGGGAAATTCTCCCAGCCGGGCGCGGCGAAGAATAGTTTTTCGATTTACCGCGTAAATGCAGTCGGTATGACAGCACATGGTGCGCAATTTAAACGCTTATAACGTTTTAAAGCAAGGTGGGATCTAAAAACCAGAACAATATAGCGATATGAAAAATCCAGTTAGAACAAAACACCATTTCCTGGAAAAAGGTATGGGTAATAATGCGAACAAAAAACAATCAGACGTCGTAAAATTCAGGATGACTGTATTGACCCGCGTAAAAAAGCCAGCTTTCGCTGGCTTTTGGAAAGATAATCTTACGGATACGCCTCAATCGTTACTTTTGGCAAGTAAACGTTCCGCTAGCACAAAGCTAAACCGCGTCCCTTTGCCCGGCGTACTCTCGATATTCAATCGGCTGTCGTGATGATTTAAAGCATGCTTCACAATAGCCAGCCCCAGCCCGCTACCGCCCGTTTGCCGCGATCGCGCTTTATCCACGCGGTAGAAACGCTCGGTCAAACGAGGAATGTGCTCAGGCGCAATTCCAGGCCCATTATCTTCGACGCTGAACTCGGCTCCCGCCGTCGCCCGCTGCCAGCGCACGGTGATGTGCGTTCCCGCCGGCGTATGGTTCACCGCGTTATAGATAAGATTCGAGATTGCGCTACGCAGTTGCTCCTCGTTACCCATCACGCTCAGGCGATTATCCACGTCGAAGGTAAACGTGTGTTTATTCTGGCTCAGCGTTTGTGCTTCGTGCTCAGCCACGCGCAGTATCATCGGCACATCTACTTTTTCATTCTGCGGCAGTGTCGGTGCGGCTTCTATTTTCGATAGCGTCAGCAGCTGCTTCACCAGCCCTTCCATACGCTGCGTTTGCTCACGCATGGTATCCAGCGCTTTCTCTCGCGTTGCTCCTTCCAGGGGATGCTCCTGCATCATCTCCAGATAACCTTGCAGCACCGTCAGCGGCGTACGCAACTCGTGGCTGGCGTTGGCAAAGAAATTACGCCGCGCGCCTTCCAGTTGGTGCATCTGCGTGACATCGCGCGCCACCATCAGCAACTGCTTGTCGGTATACGGCATCACCCTAATTTCCAGATGCCGCCCGGTATTAAGTACCAAATTAATTGGCCGACTAAAGTCGCGCGTTTTCAGGTATGAGGTAAATTCCGGGTAGCGAAGCAGGTTAAGAATATTTTGCCCACTATCGTCCGGCCAACGCAGTCCCAGAACCTGCTGTGCCAGGCCGTTACACCAGAAAATCCCACCCTCTTCGGTGGTCAGTACCACCGCATCAGGCAGCGATTCAGCCCCGCTGCGAAAACGCTTAATCAGATTACCCAGTTCGCGGCGGCGTTTTTTGTTACGCAGTTGCATTTGATGCAGGCCGTAAAGCAGCGGTTCCCAACTGCCCCGCCCCGGCGGAGGCGTCATACTCCTGTCGACCCACAGCCACCAGGACAAACGCAGTAAATTCCAGAAATGCCAGATAAGCAGACCCGTTACCGATGCCAGTAAAAACCACGGCAGATAACCGAAAAAAGCACTAAGGATAAAAGCCGGAATGCAGCAAAGTATCAGCTCCAGTACCAGCCTTTTCCATGACAATCGTTCCAGCAAACGTCGCACTCCCTATACAACTTGATCTAATGGGCTATTTTCCGTGCCGGTCAGAAGCGGGTTGAAAAACGGTATCCCGTTCCGCGTACCGTCTGCACCATGCGATCGTGGCCGCTGTGCTCCAGCGCCTTACGCAAGCGGCGGATATGCACGTCAACCGTCCGGTCTTCTACGTACACGTTGGTGCCCCAGACATGATTAAGTAGTTGTTCGCGGCTGTAGACGCGCTCAGGATGAGTCATAAAGAAATGCAGCAGTTTGAACTCAGTTGGCCCCATATCCAGCGGTTCTTCGCCGGTCATTACACGATGCGAGGTGGGATCAAGGCTCAGCCCCTGCATCTCAATAACTTCTTCAACCGCCATTGGTGAAATACGACGCAGTACGGCTTTAATGCGCGCCACCAGTTCCTTCGGGGAAAACGGCTTGGTGATATAGTCATCCGCACCGGTTTCCAGCCCACGTACGCGATCTTCTTCATCACCTCTTGCCGTCAGCATCATCACCGGGATGTCCCGCGTCATCGCTTCACGTTTGAGGTGTTTAATGAACTGTAACCCCGAGCCGCCGGGAAGCATCCAGTCAAGCAGGATAAGATCCGGCCAGGGTTCATTGAGTTGATTCACCGCACTGTCATAGTCTTCGGCTTCTACAGGTTGGAACCCGTTTTGCTCGAGCACGAAGCAGACCATTTCACGAATTGGAGCTTCATCTTCTACGACCAGAATACGTCTCGCCATGATTTGCCCTGTTTTAATTTAATCGTTCATACCCTCTATACGCCGCCATTATGCGTCAGATTTATGACAGATTTATGAAAAAGATAGTCCAGGCTTAACCAATGTTGTTGAATTATGACAGCCCGGAAACAAGATATTCACGCCATTGCAAGGGTATAATCCCCCTCATTGCTTTTTCGTCATGGAACTCGTATGCGCATCCTTCATACCTCAGACTGGCATCTGGGCCAAAACTTCTACAGCAAGAGCCGCGCCGCCGAGCATCAGGCCTTTCTTGACTGGCTGCTGGAGACCGCACAATCCCATCAGGTGGATGCCATTATTGTGGCAGGCGATATTTTTGATACCGGCTCACCGCCGAGCTATGCCCGCGAGATTTACAACCGCTTTGTCGTCAATTTGCAGCAAACAGGCTGCCACCTGGTGGTGCTGGCAGGCAACCATGACTCGGTCGCCACGCTTAATGAATCACGCGATATTTTGGCGTTTCTGAACACCACGGTGGTCGCCAGCGCAGGCCATGGACCGCAAATACTGAAACGCCGCGACGGCACGCCAGGCGCCGTGCTGTGCCCGATTCCCTTTTTACGCCCACGCGACATCATCACCAGCCAGGCGGGACTCACCGGCAGCGAAAAACAACAGCATTTGCTGGGGGCAATTACCGACTATTACCAGCAGCAGTACCTGGACGCCTGTGAACTGCGCGGTGAACGCAACCTGCCGATCATTGCAACCGGGCACCTGACGACCGTCGGTGCCAGCAAAAGTGACGCGGTACGTGACATTTATATTGGCACACTGGATGCCTTTCCGGCGCAGAATTTCCCGCCAGCAGATTACATCGCGTTGGGACATATTCACCGGGCGCAGGTCATCGGCGGAACAGAACATATTCGCTACTGTGGCTCGCCGATTGCCCTCAGTTTTGACGAATGTGGCAAAAGCAAAGGCGTGCATCTGGTGAGCTTCGAAGACGGCAAGCTACATACCGTCGACAATCTCACCGTACCGGTCACGCAGCCGCTGGCAGTATTGAAAGGCGATTTAGCCGCCATTACCGCCCAGCTTGAGCAATGGCGCGATGTAGAGCTGCAAACGCCCGTCTGGTTAGATATTGAAATCACCACCGACGATTACCTGCACGACATGCAGCGCAAAATTCAGGCGTTGACGGAAGACCTGCCGGTAGAGGTTCTGCTGGTGCGCCGCAGTCGGGAGCAGCGCGAGCGTATTATGGCCAATGAGCGGCGTGAAACGCTGAGCGAACTGAGCGTGACGGAAGTCTTTGACCGCCGTCTGGCGCTGGAGGAACTGGAAGCGCCGAGGCGGGAACGTCTTAATCAGCTGTTTAATGACACGTTACAGACGCTTGCCGGGGAGGCTGACGCATGAAAATTCTTAGCCTGCGCCTGAAAAACCTCAACTCCCTGAAAGGGGAATGGAAAGTCGACTTCACGGCAGAGCCTTTTGCCAGCAACGGTCTGTTTGCCATCACCGGGCCTACAGGGGCCGGAAAAACCACCCTGCTTGATGCGATTTGTCTCGCGCTGTACCACGAGACACCGCGCCTGAATACCGTATCACAGTCGCAAAACGACCTGATGACCCGCGACACCGCCGAGTGTCTGGCAGAGGTCGAGTTCGAAGTTAAAGGCGAAGCCTACCGCGCGTTCTGGAGCCAGAATCGGGCGCGTAATCAGCCTGACGGCAATCTGCAGGTCCCGCGCGTGGAACTTGCCCGCTGCGCCGACGGAAAAATCCTCGCCGATAAAATCAAAGATAAACTGGACATGACCGCCACGCTCACCGGGCTGGATTACGGACGGTTTACGCGTTCGATGCTGCTGTCGCAGGGGCAATTTGCCGCCTTCCTTAACGCCAAACCCAAGGAGCGCGCTGAGCTGCTGGAAGAGCTGACCGGCACCGAAATCTACGGACAAATTTCGGCAATGGTGTTTGAAAAACACAAAGCGGCGCGCAATACGCTCGAAATATGCGAAGCGCAGGCGGCGGGTGTCGTACTGTTAAGCGAAGAGCAGCAACAGCAGTTGCAGCAAAGTTTGCAGGTACTTACTGACGAAGAAAAAATTTTGCTGGCGCAGCAGCAACATCAGCAGAAAGATTTTCAATGGGTTACGCGCAGCGAAGAACTGGTTCGTGAACAGCAGCGCGTGGCTAGCTTAGCGCAGCAGGCCCAACAGGCGCTTGCGGACGCCGCGCCTGAGCTGGCAAGACTCCAGCTCGCTCAGCCTGCCAACCAGCTTCGTCCACTGTGGGATCGCCAGCAGGAGCAGACTGCACGCCTGGCGCAAACAAAGCAGCGGATCATTGAAGTAAATACTCGCTTACACGCTAAAACCTCGCTGCGCGCGCGCATCCGCAACGGTGCACTGCGCAGCCACGAGCAACTTCAGACCGAACTTACCGCACTGGCGCAGTGGTTGGCGGAGCATGATCGATTCCGCTTATGGGGCCAGGAGATTGCGGGCTGGCGCGCACTTTTTTCTCAGCGTAGTCGCGATAAGCATCAGCTTACGGCGCTCGCTGCCCGTATCGCTGAGTTACGCCAGAAACTGGCGGCGTTGCCGGAAAATGCCCTGACGCTCACCGCGGATGAGGTTGCGGTCGCGATGGAACAGCAAGCGCAATCACGGGCTTTCCGTCAGCGTCTGACCTCACTTCATGCTCGCTATCAGCCGTTGCAAAAACGTCTGCGTCAGAACGGTGAAAGCGTGCAAAAAGCGCAGGCGCAGCAGGCCGCGCTCAATGAAACGCTCACGCTACGCCGACAGCAATATAAAGAAAAAAATCAGCACTACCTGGACGTTGAAACGCTCTGCAAACAGGAAGAAAAAATCAAAAGTCTGGAGGCAGAGCGCGCGCTTTTGCAGGCCGGACAGCCCTGCCCGTTATGCGGCTCTACTGCACATCCTGCGGTCTCGGAGTATCAGGCGCTGGAACTGAGTGCAAACCAGCAACGTCGCGACCAGTTAGCCAAAGAAGTCGCAGCACTGAAAGAGGAAGGTCTGCTGGTTCTGGGGCAGGTCAATGCCCTGACACAGCAAATCCAGCGTGAGACAGAAGAGATACAGACGCTCTCTCAGGAAGAGCAAGCACTCACTAAAGAGTGGCAGGACGTTTGCACCGCTCTGAATATTACGCTGAATATTCAGGAGGATATTACCGGCTGGATGGGCGAACAGGAGCACTACGAGCGCCAGCTTTATCTGCTCAGCCAGCGCCTGACGCTGGAAAACCAGTTACACGATCAGCAACAACAGGAACGCCAGTATCAACAACAGCTGGCGACGACGCATCAGGGGCTGGAAAGCGCCTTGTCCGCGCTGTCACTGACTGCACCGGAAGACGGCACAGAGGCAGCCTGGTTAAGCGCCCGCGAAACCGAATTCGCGCAGTGGCAGGAGAAACAGACGCAGCATGGCGTGATTCAGGAACGCATTCACGCCCTGAAGCCGCTGCTCGACACGCTTCCGGCAACGGACACCGCAGAAGCCGAAACGGTTATCCCTGAAAACTGGCGCGAAATTCACGACGACTGCGTGTCGCTGCAAAGCCAGCTTGCTGCACAGCAACAGCAGGAAACGCTGGAAAGCGAACGCTTGCAACAGTCGCAGGCGCAATTTACCGCCGCCCTGGCGGCCAGTTGCTTTGCCGATCAAGAGGCGTTCCTCTCCGCGCTGCTGGATGACGATACCGTCCGCCGCCTTGAGCAGTTAAAACAGACGCTGGAAAATCAATCGCAGCAGGCAACGGCGCTGTCCGGGCAAGCCAGCCAACAACTGCAGACGCATCAGGCGCTGCGCCCGGAGGGGCTGGACGCCGACGCACAAACCCTGCAAGCCCGGCTGCAACAACTGGCGCAACAACTTCGAGAGAACACCACCCAACAGGGGGAGTTACGCCAGCAGCTTAAGCAGGACAGCGATAACCGCCAGCGTCAGCAGGCATTAATGCAGCAGATTAAAGAGGCGGCCAGCCAGGTCGAAGACTGGGGCTATCTGAATGCGCTAATTGGCTCGAAAGAAGGGGATAAATTCCGCAAGTTTGCCCAAGGCCTGACGCTGGATAACCTGGTGTGGTTGGCTAACAATCAACTGACCCGCCTGCACGGTCGCTATCTGCTACAGCGAAAAGCCAGCGAAGCGCTGGAGCTGGAAGTGGTTGATACCTGGCAAGCCGACGCCGTTCGCGATACCCGCACGCTGTCCGGCGGTGAAAGCTTCCTGGTAAGTCTGGCCCTGGCCCTGGCACTGTCCGATCTGGTCAGCCACAAAACGCGCATTGACTCCCTGTTCCTTGATGAAGGTTTTGGCACGCTGGACAGCGAAACGCTGGATACCGCGTTGGACGCGCTGGATGCGCTAAATGCCACCGGCAAAACCATTGGCGTTATAAGCCACGTCGAGGCCATGAAAGAACGCATTCCGGTGCAAATCAAGGTGAAGAAAATCAACGGGCTGGGTTATAGCAAACTCGACAAGATGTTTGCGGTGGAGTAGTCGACAGACGGGTGCGGCTTCACAGGCCGGATAAGCGTTAGCGCCATCCGGCACAATATGTAGCATAATATTGCATACTCAGAGACGGATATGAAATGGCATTTCATTTCACTTATCCGCAAGCTATGCTCTTATTGGCGGCGAACGTTCGCCGCTGTGGCGCACATCTGCGCTGATATTGCTGGCAGGTCGTATGAAAAAAGTGATTTTCTCTTTAGCCCTCGGGACGTTTGGGCTGGGCATGGCCGAGTTTGGCATCATGGGTGTGTTAACCGAGCTGGCGCGAGATGTAGGAATTTCCATTCCTGCGGCGGGCCACATGATTTCGTTTTACGCCTTCGGCGTGGTGCTGGGTGCGCCGATTATTGCGATCTTTTCCAACCGCTTTTCGCTGAAACATATTCTGCTGTTTCTGGTCACGTTGTGTGTAATAGGTAACGCCATCTTCACCCTCTCCTCATCCTATTTTATGCTGGCGGTCGGCAGGCTGGTTTCCGGTTTTCCGCACGGCGCATTCTTTGGCGTCGGGGCCATTATTCTGACTAAACTCGCACGCCCGGGGAAAGTCACCGCCGCCGTCGCTGGCATGGTCAGTGGGATGACCGTCGCCAACCTGATTGGCATTCCCGTCGGTACCTGGCTGAGTCAGGCATTTAGCTGGCGCTACACCTTTTTGCTGATCGCCGTGTTTAACATTGCAGTCATTGCGTCGATTGCCTTCTGGGTGCCCAACATCAGTGACGAAGCAAAAGGCAAACTGCGAGAGCAATTTCACTTTCTGAAAAGCCCGGCACCGTGGCTTATTTTCTCCGCTACGATGTTTGGCAACGCCGGCGTGTTCGCCTGGTTTAGCTATGTGAAGCCATACATGATGTATATCTCCGGTTTTTCTGAAGCGCTGATGACCTTCATCATGATGCTGGCTGGATTAGGCATGGTGCTGGGCAATCTGCTGAGTGGGCGGATTTCGGGCCGCTATACGCCGCTGCGCATTGCGGTGGTGACCGACTTCGTGATTGTGCTGGCCCTGGTGATGCTGTTTTTCGTCGGCGATATGAAAGCCGCGTCGCTGACCTTCGCCTTTATTTGCTGCGCGGGTCTGTTTGCGCTGTCGGCCCCGCTACAAATTTTGCTGCTGCAAAATGCGAAAGGCGGCGAACTGCTGGGTGCCGCCGGTGGGCAAATGGCCTTTAACCTCGGTAGCGCGGTTGGCGCATACTGCGGCGGCATGATGCTGACGCTGGGTTTTGCCTACAACTACGTAACCCTCCCAGCGGCCCTGCTGTCGTTTTCCGCCATGTCATCGCTGCTGCTGTATGGGCGTCTGAACCGCCCTACAGGCGTAAATTGTATGCCGGATAAGCGCCATCCGGCATAGCAAAATTACCCCTGCGGCCACAGCCAGGCCGCACCGCGAACCCCGCTGGAATCACCGTGCAACGCCTTGCGTAAAGGCGTTTCACACTCACTGCCAAAGACGAACTGTTTAATCAATGACGGAACGGTCTGATACAACCTGTCGACATTACTCATCCCGCCCCCCAGCACGATGACGTCCGGGTCAAGGATGTTCACCACATGAGCCAACGATTTTGCCAGGCGCAATTCATAGCGGCGTAACGCCTGTTCCGCCAGCACATCACCTTCGCTCACCAGCCGAATAATATCGCTACCTTTCAGTTTATTACCGCTCAGGCGATGATAATCCGTGGCGAACCCGGTCCCGGAGATGAAGGTTTCAATACAACCTTGCTTCCCGCAGTAACACGGTACTTCCTGCCGATAGCGCAATTCATCTTCGTCCATCCACGGCAGCGGATTATGCCCCCACTCACCCGCAGTACCGTTGCCGCCGATATGCGCCCGACCATTAAACGCCACCCCGGAGCCGCAGCCGGTACCGATAATCACCGCGAACACCGTTTGCGCGCCCGCCGCAGCGCCGTCTACCGCTTCAGAGACCGCCAGGCAGTTAGCATCGTTAGCCAGACGGACCTCCCGGTTCAGACGCACGCTTAAGTCTTTGTCAAAAGGCTGCCCATTGAGCCAGGTTGAGTTGGCATTCTTCACCACCCCCGTGTAAGGGGAAATCGATCCGGGGATCCCCATACCAACGGTTCCGGTCTGTCCGGTGGCTTTTTCCGCCATATCCACCAGTGCGGCAATAGTTTCTATGGTTTGCCGGTAGTCATCACGCGGCGTGGGCAGGCGATGGCGGAAAAGTTGCTCCCCCGCATCACTCAGCGCGATAACTTCTGTTTTGGTACCACCTAAATCGATTCCTATACGCACACGCTGGTCCTCATTTTTTGGGAATATCAACAGAGTAGAGGCGAGCATGGTGTTAGGCAATGCACGCCCGCCGACAATTCGTTATTATGCCCGCTGAATTTAACGACAAGGCCGTGGAAATTATCATGCTGTGGTTCAAAAATTTAATGGTTTACCGTCTTAGCCGCGATGTTTCTTTGCGCGCCGAAGAGATGGAAAAACAGCTTGCCTCAATGACGTTTACCCCTTGTGGTAGCCAGGATATGGCAAAAATGGGCTGGGTTCCGCCGATGGGATCGCACAGCGACGCATTGACGCATTCTAACAATGGCCAAATTATTATCTGCGCCCGCAAAGAAGAAAAAATTCTGCCGTCGCCGGTGATCAAGCAGGCGCTGGAAGCCAAAATCTTCAAGCTGGAAGCTGAGCAGGGTCGCAAACTCAAGAAGACCGAGAAAGACTCGCTGAAAGATGAAGTGTTGCACTCCTTGCTGCCGCGTGCCTTTAGCCGCTTTAGCCAGACAATGATGTGGATAGACACCGTTAATGATTTGATCATCGTCGACTGTGCGAGCGCCAAGAAAGCGGAAGATACGCTGGCACTGCTGCGTAAAAGCCTGGGCTCACTGCCGGTAGTCCCGCTGACCCTGGAAAACCCGATAGAGCTCACGCTCACTGAATGGGTCCGTTCCGGGACGACTGCGCAGGGATTCCAGTTGCTGGATGAAGCCGAACTGAAAGCTATGCTGGAAGACGGTGGTGTGATCCGGGCGAAGAAACAGGACCTGGTGAGTGATGAGATCGCCGTGCACATTGAAGCCGGAAAAGTCGTCACCAAGCTGGCTCTCGACTGGCAGCAGCGCATTCAGTTTTTGATGTGTGACGATGGCTCGATTAAGCGTCTGAAGTTCTGCGATGAGCTGCGCGACCAGAACGAAGATATCGACAGAGAAGATTACGGTCAGCGTTTTGATGCCGATTTCATCCTGATGACCGGTGAACTGGCAGCGTTGATTAAAAGCCTGGTGGAAGGATTAGGCGGCGAAGCGCAGCGCTAAGCGCACCCGTCTTGCCGGATAACGCCACAAGCGGCTTATCCGGCATATTACGCTTACAGGTAACGGCAAAGATAGGACGTCGGCTCTGCGACCTGCAGATGAAATTCACTGTGCCCAGGCACGTTAAACGTCTCCCCGGCAGCATACACTTTCCACTCAGTTTCGCCCGGCAGCAATACATTCAATGCCCCGCTCACCACCGTCATCTCTTCAGGTGCCGCCGTGCCAAAGGTGTACTCGCCTTCCACCATCACACCCACGCTGGCGCGGCCAGTACTGCTGCTGGTAAAACCAATCGATTTTACTTTGCCGGAAAAGTATTCATTACTTTGAAGCATACCACTGGCCCTATCTCGTTATTAAGTTAACAACCAATATAGGGGCCTGACGTTCCCTCTGTCACGCAAAATTACGCCAGAAGTTCCGAAGCCAGACGGGCTATCAGCACATTCGACAACAGTACCGGAACGTCGAGTGATTTTTGCAGTACATCACGATGACGCTGATTAAACCCCAGGCAGTCGAGCATAATCACGTCGGCACCTTGCTCAAGAAGTTGCTTTCCAGCATCAATCAGTTGTTGTTCAGTGCCATCAATGGGATTGGCCACGGCATAGACTGGCGGCGTTTGTAGCACCTGCCATTTCTGCGTCTGGGCGGCGAGTAATTCAGTGACGGGGACAATCACACCAACCTGATGCCCGTCGACAATCGACGCCACCAGAGGGGGAATAATACGTAAGGGCTCCAGCAGGATGCCGTTTCGGATCGTCAGACGAGTAATGACCGCAGTGCTCATCAATAAAATGACGTCAAAGCCCTGATTATCCAGCACCTCAACGATACCTTGCAGCGCGCGTTCCACTTTCTGGCGCGAAACGTGCGCCAACTGTTGGTCACTGAGCAGCGTTAATAACACATCGTCGCCCGGCGAGATGGCGTACTCGGCCATCACCTCTTCCCGCCGCATCTGCCCTAGCAAACTATGGTGGGTAATGTGTTGCTCATCGATATATTCCGTCAGGAGCGGTAATACCTCACACATCGGCACAACGCCAATCGTGAGGATAGCCAACGACGTACTCATGTGTTGCTCCACCGTCTTCTTACTTTGCTGTGAATTCCCGGATAAATGCCGGGCACTGACCTGCGCTACAAATGTTCAAAAGCGTAGCAGCAGATAAGCAATACATTGTGTAAAGATTCCAAATCATTCTAATAATTTATTGTTATCGTTTACTTTTCATTTTTCGCACTCTCCAGAGACGTGCGAAAAATGTGACACAGACAGCGTCCGACCTCAGGTTTTCTGCGGATCCTCATAGCGTTTTTTGGCATCCATTGCTTCCTGCGCGGACGGATGTTCGCTAATCAACGAATTCGGCTTCGGGTGGTCAGCGCGGAGTTGATACCAGGTGACCGTCTGGCCTGGCGTACCTTTTTCAACAGTAACAATCGTCGCTTTACGTGGATAAGGGGGGTTTGTCGGCATAGCGCTTCCTTTTGAATGGATAAGCGTTAAGTATAGACCCCACCCTGCAACCGCGGCGCAGCCTGGGACATCATCGCCAGGATATCAGCCACAACCTGAGAGGGTTCGTGCGTTGCATCAACAATAAAGTGCGCCGCTTGACGATACAGCTCGTCGCGTTGCTCAAGCACTTCCTGCACCTCTTCGGTCAGCGGTTTACCGGTTAAGGTTGGCCGCAATCCTTCCTCAGGCGCGGCTTCCAGACGACTCACCAGTACCGAGACCGGCGCGCTTAAATAAATGACCATGCCGTTATTTCGCATGTAGTGACGGTTATATTCGGTAAGAATAATGCCGCCACCGGTCGCAATAACCGTTGAGGGGCCGGTCACGGCCTGCAAAGCGGTCGTCTCCTGAGCGCGAAATCCTTCCCACCCCTCTCTTTCAACGATTTCGGCAACGGTCATTTGCACATGTGATTGCAACCAGCGATCGGTATCAACAAACTGGAAGTCGATAGCTTTCGCCAGCGCCATACCGGTTGTCGTCTTACCACACCCCCGCGGGCCAACAAGAAAAAGAGGTTGCGTCATCGAAGAAATTCCCCAGAGAGCCGCCCACAAGCGGGATCTGATGCTGTTAAAGTTATAATCATACCATCAAACTAGTACATCACCAAAACGTAAAGAATAAGTTCCACCACAGACTAAAAAGCCCATTAATTCTCACTATAACAAGATTTCACAATGATGAAAGTGTAAAAAATAAATTACAGTCGTTATTTTCTACGCTGAACTTCCAGCCACCACTTATCCAGTTCAGCAGCAAAATGCTGTCGGTCGCGCGGTGAAAGCGTGTCCGGGCCTCCGGTCTGGATCCCACTGGCACGGAGTGTATCCATAAAATCACGCATCATCAGACGTTCACGGATGGTGGCTTCGGTATAGCGTTCGCCACGAGGATTCAGCGCCGCGGCCCCTTTTTCAATCACTTCAGAAGCCAGCGGTATATCCGCCGTTACCACCAAATCGCCTGCGCTACACTGGCGCACAATCTCGTTATCGGCAACATCAAACCCGGCAGGAACACGTAATGTACGGATAAAACGCGAAGGCGGCACGCGCAAACTCTGGTTGGCGACCAAAATCAGCGGCATCTGCATACGCTCTGAAGCCCGGTACAAAATATCTTTAATCACATTCGGACACGCATCCGCATCCACCCATATTGTCATAACACCTCCTGGTTCCTGTGCAATCGCACATTGTCTCGTGCTTTTACTTTCCGGCAAAGTGCTGTTTCTCCTTCTGAACATATCCATTCCGCGCTAAGCTTAACTTTCCCAGGTATACCCTAAGTAATTCAAAAGTATGACGGGTATAAAACAATGAATATCACGCATAGGGAGTGACAAGATGGACAAGAAAATTGGTTTTATCGGCTGCGGCAATATGGGCAAAGCCATTCTTGGAGGCATGATCGCCAGTGGTCAGGTTCTCCCCGGACAAATCTGGGTCTATACCCCCTCTCCTGATAAAGTCGCCGCATTACACGACCAGTACGGCATCAACGCCGCGCAGTCGGCGCAGGAAGTCGCCCAAATTGCCGATATTGTCTTTGGTGCTGTGAAACCCGGCATCATGGTTAAAGTGCTGAGCGAAATCACCTCCAGCCTGAACAAAGATTCACTGGTCGTCTCTATTGCCGCTGGCGTCACGCTCGATCAGCTTGCCCGCGCGCTGGGTCATGACCGTAAAATTATCCGCGCGATGCCCAACACACCGTCACTGGTTAATGCGGGCATGACCTCCGTAACGCCAAACGCGCTGGTGACGCCGGAAGATACGGCTGACGTATTAAATATTTTCCGCTGCTTTGGCGAAGCTGAAGTGATTGCGGAATCGATGATTCACCCGGTCGTCGGCGTCAGCGGTTCTGCGCCGGCCTACGTGTTTATGTTTATTGAAGCGATGGCTGATGCGGCCGTCCAGGGCGGCATGCCCCGTGCGCAGGCGTATAAATTCGCCGCACAGGCGGTGATGGGGTCAGCAAAAATGGTTCTCGAAACAGGAAAACATCCTGGAGAACTGAAGGATATGGTGTGCTCACCAGGTGGAACAACCATTGAGGCCGTGCGCGTTCTGGAAGCCCGTGGTTTCCGTTCTTCAGTCATTGAAGCGATGGTTAAGTGCATGGAACAGTCGGAAAAACTAAGCAAATCCTGAGTGGGCAACCGGACGTCAGGCCGCCGCTTCAGTGCGGTTACGTCCGGAATTCTTTGCTTTATAAAGCGCCATATCCGCCGATTTCAGCCATTCTCGATAGTGTTCCGTTTCTGAAGTCAGCGGTGCGACGCCGACGCTGATACGCAGAGCAACCTGCGGAGCACAGGACAATCGCAATAGGCTGAGTCGTTCGTGGACACGAGACATGGCGGCGATGGCGCTGCTCGCCGGGGTACCGCACATAATCACAGCAAATTCATCGCCACCAAAACGCCCTATGACATCGCTGCCGCGCAGCGTCATCTGCAACTGACGCGTTAGCGCGACAATAGCCTCATCGCCAACGTCATGGCCCCAGGTATCGTTAATACTTTTGAAGTGGTCGATATCGATAATCAGTAACGTGGCGTCGCGCTGATAACGGCGGCAGTTATCAAATTCATTGCGCAGCAAAAGCTCCCAATGACGTCGGTTATACACACCGGTCATACCATCTCGCGTGCTCATCACCTGCAACCGACGCTTGTGCTCAGCCAGTTTGATGACCGTCTTATAGCTCACCCACGCAAACAGCAGCGGATACAACACCAACACCGGCAGCGACAACATCACACTCAGTTGCGTACTGCTAAACACCACGGGGATGTCCGTCAGTTGCAGGGTGACCAGACATGAGACAATCGTCAACACCAGACCGGCGATGAATAACCGTATTCCCCCTGCGCCCATCAGGTTAATACAGATAATCATCAGTAGGGCCGTCGACGGTAGCAGGTTTACCCCCATCAGCCCTATCCACATTCCGGTCAGAATCGCATCGGCTTTTAAGTTGGTGAATTCGCTATGCATCGGGTCATCTGCTTTGCCCGCCAACTGCCATGCCAGATGCGGCCAGACAAAAGCCCATCCTACCAATAAAAGCCACCAGCCTCCGGTGATCGGCTGAGACACCAGGACCGACGCGATAGGGAAAAACATCCCGCCCAATCCCACCGCGCGCGGCAGCCTGATCCGTCGGGCAAATCGCAGTCCGGAGCGCTGATGGTCATTTTGATGAAGCGATAAAACCGCTTCATTTGGGACGACCTTTTTTTGATAGAAACTTTCATCATTCATCGTATTTAGGAACATTCTGAAACAAATTTCCCAAATTATAGAAAGGAGGACGTGCGCGGGAGTATGATATTTCGGGTGAGCGAATTTCGCTGCTCACCCTTATGTACTACGCAATTACGCTGCTTTTTTCAGGCAGGCACTCATAAATTTATTGCGATCATCACCTTTCAGCGACTGTTCCGTTGCCTGAACATTACATTCACGCATCTTCTGTTGCTGTGGCGTCAGGCTTTTTTCCTCGGGGGCCGATTTACTGTTTTTCAGGCAATCACTCATATAGCTCTTACGCGCATCCCCTTTTAAGGTCTGCGCTGTGGCCTGCTGGTTACAGGTGGTCATTCGTTGTTGTTGCGGGGTTAGCGTTTTCTCGGCGGCGCCAACAGTCGCTAAAAAAAGCAGACCAAAAAGCAACGTCATGACTAATGATATTTTCATAGCACCTTCCTTTTCTGAACGACGAGACACAGATAAGTCTGGCTGCTAACGATAAAAAAACCACCCGACAGCAAAAGTAATGCCGCCGGGCGTGTACTTATTTCAGCCCTAAAGCCGATTTCATGGTGTAGAACAAATCGGTCTGGTCGGTCAGGCCAACCACATTCGCCGCATGCGGCCCATAGGCGGCAATACGCAGTTGGCTGCCCGTATGCTCCTGAGATTCTTCTTCAGAGTTGCCGTAGCTGATGACCATCACCGCGCCATCTTTGGTGTTCAGCGCCTGAGTCAGGCCCGGCGCTTTGGTATCTGGCGCCACTATCTGGCTGGCATGCGCGTGATCGGCGGTTACCACCACCAGCGTATTACCGTCTTTCTTCGCAAAGGCCAGCGCGCGCTGTACGGCTTCGTCCAGATCGACCGTTTCGCCAATCTGCCCACACGGGTTAGCAGCATGATCCTGTTTATCGATTGACGCGCCTTCCACCTGCAGGAAGAAGCCTTTTTCATTTTTGCTTAACAGCTCAATCGCTTTATCCGTCATCTGTGCCAGCGTCGGCACCGTGTCGTTGCGTTTGGCATTTGGCGTACAGGTCACAGCCGGCTTATCAATGTTGCCATGATACGAGGCTTTTGGTCCTTCCCAACGCACCGGCATATTACCTTCAGAGAACAACCCCAGCAGCGGTTTATCCTGACTGGCGTCAGTGATTGCCGCAAGCGAGGTCGCGTCGCTCACCAACTGATAGCCACGCATCTGCGCCTGCTCACGCAGCGTCTTGCCCTGCCATTCACCCGCAGCAGCGGTTTCAGCAAACGTTTTTGCCCCGCCCCCCAGCGTGACGTCGGCACGGGCATTCAACAATTGTTCAGTGATTGACCCTTTACCGCCGTTTTCCAGCGCATTAGTCGGGCATTTTTCACGGGTCACGCTCGGACCGTAGCATTTACGTGACGTAACATGCGCAACCAGCGCAGCCGGAGTGGCATCCTGTAATTCAGCAGTAGAAACGTTGCCGGTAGCCAGACCTGCGGCTTTTGCCATTTCCAGAATCGTGGCGTGATCTTTTTCATGGATATCAACGCCCAGCGCACCATTATAGGATTTAACCCCGGTGGTCCACGCCGTTGCCGAAGCCGCTGAATCTGTCACGTAATCGGGTTTACCCGTTTTCTTATCCAGCGAATAGTGGGTGTATTGTCCAGTCAGGGGTAGCGCATCAATCCCTTTAAAAAAGCCGCCCGCGCCTTCGGCATAATTTCGCGCTGCAGTAATTTCTGAGTCACCCATACCATCGCCGATCAGCAAAATAATATTTTTAGCCGGTTTATTAATCAGTGAATCACGCAGAGCGGCCGTTTGATCGCCGGCTAATCGGCGAGCGCCACCCGGCATGGTGATATCCCCCTGAGCGGCGCGATTATCCATAACCGGCACAGCAGATGATTCTGCATAAATAACCGGGGTAAACAGCAAAGGTAACAGGGCAATAGCGAGTGCGCTTTGTTTCACTTTATTTTCTCCATGTATAAATACGGTAAAATTAAAACAAAGCGACTATAAGTATTTGATGTGACACTTTTATGATGATTCAACGTCGTGAGGCGCTACGCAAACCTCAATACGCTTTGGGTACCCTCTCGCCGACGTCATGCAAGGTTGTTAAACAGGCTGGCATGCGGCTTACGCCTGCCAGTGTACCCTCAATATGACGAATCAGTGTTTGCTGCTCATGCGTCGCCATCGTATGCAGCATTTCCATGATAACGCGCTCTAAGGTTTCTACCTGAGCGGCGAGGTCCTGTGACTCTTCTTCTTTTTGGGCGAGCTTAAGTAACAACTCAGTGACGAGATTTTTCATTTGTGTATTCCCTTAACAAAATATGGGTCACGGTAGCATTATGGCTCCCAACTGCCTAGGGGATGAAAGTTGTATTTTTAGCAGAAATAAAACGTTTTGCGAAAACAATCACACCGCAAAATAAGATGAATTGGGAATTACGACAGAATTATTCAATATAAAAGGGTGAGAAGCTTAATAATCACCCAATAATATAATACAAACTTATGGATAAACCCCGCTGACAGCCAACGGGGTTTATTCGCCATTCAGCGCGTGCGACGCCGACGTCGTAACGCGACAGCCAGTTGCCAAATGTTGATCAGCACAATGCTCGCGGTCGCGATAAACACCCAGCGAAAACCCGCCATGGCCGACACAGTGGCTCCCATTAACGGTCCGGCGACGTTGCCCAGATACATAAACGACTGGTTATAGCCAAAAATACGCCCAGTTACCTGGTCGCTGGAGTATTTCACCAGTAGCGTTTGCACGGCAGGAAGCATTGCGCCATCGGCAAAGCCTAGCAGGAAACGCAATACCCCCAACTGCAACGGCGTTGTGACCCAGGACATGGCGAAAAACAGCACCACGGCAAAGATAAGCGTCGCCATGAGGATCCGTTCAGTTCCCACCCGATCGCCTAATTTGCCCAGCCGGGGGGCTGAAATCAGCGCCGATATACCAGGCACCGAGGCAATCAGCCCGCTGAGAAAGGCAATATTGCCGCTGTCTGGCACCATCGATTTAATAAACAGTGCCAGAATGGGACCGATTGATCCGTTGCACAACTGGATAACCAGGGTAGTAAAAAACAGGCTGATCACCAGCGCCGGATAAGGCAACGAGGCGAACACAGCCTTGCCGCTTAAGCGTTCACTTTTTTTAATCGTTGGGCGCACACCCTCTTTAATGAAGAATAGCGTGACCATGAAACTGACCACCAGCAGCCCGGCGGTAATACAAAATACCGCGCGCAAGCCCACGTGGTCGGCAATAAAACCGCCCATCAGCGGCCCACCAATCACCCCGCTAATCTGTGCCGTAGAGAGCGTACTTAGCGCCCAACCGCTGCGTTCACGCGGAACCTGCGACGCCACTAACGCCATCGCATTAGGGATGTATCCCGACGTTAATCCCATCACACCACGCAGCAGGAAAAGCTGCCAGACATTAGTGGCAAAGGCCTGCAATAAAATCGCAATCGCCATCCCCAACGAGGCGCGCAGCAGCATCAGCTTACGCCCTTTACGATCGGCTAAACTGCCCCACATCGGCGAAACAATGGCGGAAATCAGAAAGGTGACGCTAAACGTTAACCCGGACCACATCGATAGCGCTTCATGCGAGGTCACCCCGAGCAGGGAAACATAGAGCGGTAAAAAAGGCAGGATTTGGCTGATCGCCAGTCCGGTAAAAAAGCACCCGAACCAAACGGAAATAAGGTTAACTCTCCAGGATTCCATAGGGACTCATAACGATAAGTAGCTGAAAACTGCGAGCAGCTTAACAAATTACGTGTCCGGACAAGGGCCCAGAGGTGCGATACCTCACAGTTTAGTATTTTATCTCCCCGCTCATCATATTTGTGATATTCATCACACATAACCCCTATTTATTGCAGGGGAATATGCTTTGAGGCTCCAGCGCAGATTTGTGAGTTTCCTTTCCCTGGCGACGCACGAAAACATTCTGCCAGAAGCCGAGGAATCCTGCGTTTTGTCGTGGTAATGTATGTGCTTTGCATTCATGGAATGGGTTTTTAAGATGGCAAAGTTGCGGGTAGGAATCGTATTTGGTGGTAAATCAGCAGAACATGAAGTGTCATTGCAATCGGCAAAAAATATTGTCGATGCCATCGACAAGACTCGCTTTGATGTTGTGCTGTTAGGTATTGATAAAGAAGGGCAATGGCACGTCAGCGATGCCAGCAACTATCTACTTAATGCCAACGACCCGGCGCGTATTGCGCTGCGTCCTTCGGCAACCAGCCTGGCGCAGGTACCGGGAAAGCAAGAACACCAGTTGATTGATGCGCACAACGGTCAGCCGCTGCAAACCGTCGATGTTATTTTCCCGATTGTGCACGGTACGTTGGGCGAAGATGGTTCCCTGCAAGGTATGCTGCGCGTGGCAAATCTCCCGTTCGTCGGTTCCGACGTGCTGGGCTCAGCGGCATGCATGGATAAAGACGTGACTAAACGTCTGCTGCGCGACGCCGGATTAAACATTGCCCCCTTTATTACGCTCACCCGCGCTAATCGTAATAGCATCAGCTTCGCAGAGGTTGAATCGCGCCTGGGCCTGCCGCTGTTCGTCAAGCCGGCTAATCAGGGCTCGTCCGTTGGGGTCAGTAAAGTCACCAACGAAGCTCAATATAACCAGGCCGTGGCGCTGGCATTTGAGTTCGACCATAAAGTGGTGGTGGAACAAGGGGTCGTTGGTCGTGAGATCGAATGCGCGGTGCTGGGGAACGATCATCCGCAGGCCAGCACCTGTGGCGAGATCGTTCTGAACAGCGATTTTTACGCCTATGACACCAAGTACATTGACGATAACGGTGCCAAAGTCGTGGTCCCGGCGGCCATTGCGCCGGAGATTAACGACAAGATCCGCGAGATAGCGATCCAGGCTTACCAGACGCTGGGTTGCGCTGGCATGGCACGCGTAGATGTGTTCTTAACCGCGGAAAATGACGTGGTGATCAACGAGATCAACACGCTACCGGGCTTCACCAATATCAGTATGTATCCAAAACTGTGGCAGGCGAGCGGCTTAGGTTATACCGATTTGATCACCCGTCTGATCGAACTGGCGCTGGAGCGTCATGCGGCAAACAGCGCGCTGAAAACCAGTATGTAAACCCCCGCCAGGGTGCCCGATAGCTATTGGGCATCCTGCGTTTCGTCATCTTCCGCGCGGCGGCGGATAATCAATCCGGCAAGCCAAAAGCTAATCACCCAGGTAACCAGCCCCACCGCATAGGTTTGCCACCCCTTCGCTTCAAATCCCAGTAATCCCACCACCCCGTTGAGAATAAAGATAAGCCCAATAGCAAACGCGTAGTAGTGCCAGTCGCGGCGAAGTTTTACAGGCAGGTTCATAACAGCTCCGGGGATCACAACGTTATAAAGACGCATCCTCGCACATTTCTCTCTGGCGGTCTGTGGCGTAGGCAGAATTTCTTAGATGTAATCTAATTTCACTTAAGGTTACATATTTGTGACGACAGGCAAAAAAACGAAATCCAGGAATAATCCCTGGCTGAAATTACCATCATTCTGATATTGACAATCCCGATCACCTGTCAGACTCACTGTCAGTTACTGGCATTACGTCAAGAAAAGCAGGTTGTTGCTGGAGGTCTTTATGGCTGATTTTACGCTCTCAAAATTCCCGTTTAAGGGCAAGCATCGGGATCCCTCCTCGCTGACCGGCAACATTGTCTATGCCGTCTTTGTGCTGTTTTGCTTTTGGGTCGGGGCGCAGGTATTAACCCTACTGGCTCACGCACCCGGTATTTATGAACAGCTAATGCAACTGCAAATGCAGGAGAGCGGACGCCCGCACATCGAGATCGGATTGGGCGTAGGAACAATTTTTGGTTTGATTCCCTTCCTGGTCGGCGGTCTAATTCTTGGCACCATCGCAGCCGTGTTGCACTGGCGCCAACGCCATCACAAAGATGACTGACCCATACATTTTGCCCGTCGCTCATCCACCCGTTTCGCAAACCACGCGGTGGTCAGATTACGGGTAATCTTTGGACTTTCGAGCTGAATACCCGGCAGCATTTCGCGGGGTAAGGTTTTGCCCGTTTTCGCTTCCGCTAGCTTATACACGTTCTTGTACAACGCGGTCTCTTCAAACGCGAGGCTGTCACCTTTTTGCAACTGCCGATGGATATCACTCTCGCTCATGTCCAGCTTCCCGGCCAGCTTACGTACCGCCAGCTCTGTTTTGCCCGGATCGTTGCTGTCGTAGCGAATCAAATCACCGTCCAACGCCAGTTTCACGCCGCTGGCCTTAGTCACCGCGTTCTGGAAAGCCGCATTACGACTGGCGTACCAGCCCGCATTAAAATCAGCGAAACGGAAGATAGGCGCGCTATAGTTCGCCGGGTAATTCAGCAAATGATAGGTCCCGAACCACAGCCCACCACGACGGGTGAAGACTTCCTGACGTACCGTCCCCGCCATTTTCCACGGATAGCCTGAAGCGTGTTGTTCAGCAAACGCGATGCTGACCTGCATCGGACCGCCTGTATGCACCGGATTAAGCGAACCGAATAGCGTCTGCCCCATCGGCACCATATTGATAAAATCATCAAAAATAGCGCTAAGCTGCTTTTCCGTTTTTACCGAATCCAGACGCTCGCTGTAGGTTTTGCCGGTCGGCGAGTTAATCTTCAGCGCGGTGTGCACCACAAACAGCGGAATATGCATGCGCTCAGCGCGGCGGTCGATCTCTTTCCAGGCTATTTTATTTAAGCCCGGTACCGCCGGGTCCGCCTGATAGTTAGACTCCTGCTGCGCTACCGCCAGCACCGAACAGACATTCTCAACCGTCGGTGCCAGCTTCTGGCTTTCAAACGTCCTGGCCAGATCCTGCGCCCAGGCGTCTCTGTCCTTCACGCTGGCCGGCATCTTCTGACGGACCACGCTCGCCACATCGACGGCTTTCTCCCCTTTTTTTAACGGCTGCGAAGACTGGCTACTGCATCCCACCAGCACCAACGCCGCCAGACAAGACCAGGGGTAAAGACGGGAAACCGTCGACATAACATCTCCTTTTGTTAGCTAAGCGTATGGGTTACGGCCTGAATATCCTGACCATCCAGCTCACGTTCGAAGCTGCGCAGACGCTTATAGATAGACATTAATTCCACTAACGTCGTCCAGGAGTTAATCAGATACTGGAACGATCCGCGCACCTGACCAAACACGTTGGTGATTTGCGTCATCAGACCGAGCGTAATCGTACCGGCAACAATTGACGGAAACAGCAGGAACAAACCGAAAACGTTATCCACCTGCAGGTAAAGAATACGGGCGATATTAAAGTACATATAGTGAAAATAGAGGCGGAAATAGTTCTGACGCACCGCGTGAAACAGCTCGCGCACGGTCGGCGGCGTTGCGCGATTAGCATCATCTTCGCCGTAGACCAGTTCTTTACGGTAAGCGGCTTCCACGCGCTGGTTTTTAAACTCCAGACCCGGGAGTTTGATCCCCACCACCGCCAGCAAGCCGGTCCCCATCAACGACCAGACAATGGCAGCAATCACCAGACCATAGGGAACATGGCCAACAATCGGCAGATCAGGGACATGCGCAGACAGCGTGACCAGCACCGGTAAGAAGGCAATCAGCGTCATAATCGCGTTGATAAAACTGACGCCCATATCTTCCAGCGTAGAGGCGAAGCGCATGGTGTCTTCCTGCACACGCTGCGCGGCGCCTTCGATATGACGCAGATGCTGCCAGTGCGCCATATAATGTTCGTTCATCGCGGTACGCCAGCGGAACACGTAATGGCTGACGAAGAAATTGTTCATCACCCCAATTACCACGGCAATCAGCGCGATGCCAAGGAAGATCCCCACTTCATGATAGAACTGTTCAATCTTCACCTTATGAGGAGCGCTCAGTGCGGTTTGAATCAGGTCATAGAACGGCGCATACCAGGCGTTGACGGCAACCCCGACTTCAACCAGAAACCAGGTCACAAAGATAATCAGCGACGTGCCCAATATGGACCAATACTGCCAACGGTGTGGACAGTAGATAAACCAGAACGCGGCGAACAGGCCGACGCAGAGAAGGTAATATGCATAAAAAATCAGATAATCCAGCGACCAGAACCGGGCGGCGCTGATAGGCACATCACCCGATGCGCCGGTGATATGTGCAACCCAGGCTCCCCCACCTGCCTGCCAGAATACAACGGCGACCAGCGCCCAAATAAATGCCGAAATAAAGAACGGTCCCGGCTTTGGGAAAAAAGACGTAAACATAGTGCTCTCCTGCTAACTTCTTATCGTTATGACGACTGCTGTGCATTTGCCAGCGTGCAAACGATGGCAAGACGGCTAACGCCCAATAAACACATGCTGAAACCGACAATTGTGACCAGAACCGACGCGCTTAGTTCGCTACCGGCCCTGAAGAATTGTTTCTATGGTTTTCATACCTGACAGCGTTCCGGCATATTCAGATTATCGCAGCGTGAGATCACAAAAGCGAACATCCACTCCGGGGGAAAAGGTAACGTTTACTCATCGTTACGTTTTTCACACTATGATTGGCGTAATAGCACTTTGCAATATGCCGATGAGTAGTATAAATACGCATACGCACGTCATCCTTTTTTACTACCCCTAACTCATGGACACCACCGTTGAAACGTAGTCTGCTTTTTTCTGCCGCGCTGTGTGCGGCGTCATTGACATCTGTCCAGGCGGCACAGCCTATCACCGATCCGGTCTTCGCCTCTGATATCGTCGATCGTTACGCCGATCATATCTTCTACGGCAGCGGGGCGACGGGAATGGCGCTCGTGGTCATTGACGGTAATCAGCGTGTATTTCGCAGCTTTGGCGAAACACGCCCTGGCAATAATGTTCATCCGCAGCTGGATTCGGTGATCCGCATCGCCTCAATTACCAAATTAATGACCAGTGAAATGCTGGTCAAATTACTCGATCAGGGCACGGTAAAACTGAACGATCCATTGAGTAAATATGCACCGCCCGGTGCACGAGTCCCGACCTGGCAGGGAACGTCGATCACGCTGGTGAATCTGGCGACTCATACCAGCGCCCTACCCCGCGAGCAGCCAGGCGGTGCGGCAAAACGCCCGGTATTTGTCTGGCCAACGCGCGAGCAGCGCTGGAGTTACCTCTCTACCGCCACGCTGAAAGCTGCTCCCGGATCGCAGGCCTCCTACTCGAATCTGGCGTTCGATCTACTGGCCGATGCGCTGGCAGCCGCGTCCGGTAAGCCTTATCAACAGCTGTTTGAAGAGAAAATTACCCGACCGCTCGGGATGAAAGACACCACGTTTACGCCTTCACCCGATCAGTGCAAGCGCCTGATGGTCGCCGAAAAAGGGGCCAGCCCGTGTAACAATACGCTGGCGGCTATGGGCAGCGGCGGCGTCTATTCGACGCCTGGCGATATGATGCGCTGGATGCAGCAGTATCTCTCTTCAGACTTTTATCAGCGCAGCCAGCAGGCTGACCGGATGCAGACGCTGATTTATCAGCGTACACAGTTAACCAAAGTAATTGGCATGGACGTGCCAGGCAAAGCCGATGCGCTGGGCCTGGGCTGGGTCTATATGGCACCGAAAAATGGCCGCCCGGGGATTATTCAAAAAACCGGTGGGGGTGGTGGATTCATTACCTATATGGCGATGATCCCGCAGAAAAACGTAGGGGCCTTTATTGTGGTTACCCGTTCTCCGCTGACCCGATTTACCAATATGAGCGATGGTATCAACGATCTGGTGAGTGAGTTGAGCGGAAACAAACCCCAGGTTATCCCCGCATCCTGATTTAGTACTCAAAAGGCAAACGGTTAATATTCACCAGTTTGCCTTTATTCATTTCAATGTAGCCGCCTTTACGCAGTGCCGCGAGAATTTCTGCGACGACAGAGCGTGAAATACGTGTTCGTTGGTGGATATAGTTCATAACACCAACGCGAGAGCGCAGTAACTCATCCCATTTCATCATGGATATCAGCGTGGCGCGGATTTGATCGTAGGAGTTATTGCCAATTAATTGCAGATCGCGTAATTCAAGCATGCAGTGCTGCCATGCTAACCAGCTAAAGGCCTCGCGCCATAGCTGGCATTGTTCAATAATATTAATCGTTTGGGACGCGGGCAGATAATAACCCGTACAGTAACCTTCTGTTATTAATCTATATTGAATATCTGTTTTCATCACACCATCAGCAAGTCCCATAATAAACGGTGCCTGTGTAATGCCAACCAGTATGGTTTCTCCTCGCCTCAGCGAGACAACCCCCTTTAAAACAACAAAAGTGTCGTTTTTATTTACATCACTGGAATATATTATTTGTTTTTCATTTTCATATTCAAAACGCTCGCCATATTTCGACAAACATTTATCCAGCTTACCAAATTCCAGAAAAGGCTTATCTACAGATAACATTTACGCATTCCTTGCATAAAAGCCCGTCAAATCCTTGACGGGCTTATTGGGATTAAAATACCGAGTCCTCTAATAGGAATTCTTACCAGGTATATTTAACGCCTGCATTCGCAGACCAGTCTTGATCTACGTCACCACCGCCGAGGTAGCTGGCATCGGTATATGCGCTGAAGTTTTTGGTAAAGCTGAACTGAGTACCCAGTCCAACACGTACCGCAGAACCTTCTGTACCATTGTCGATGGAATCACCGTTGACGTTAGCATCGTTACCCGCATCGTCATAAACGTACGCCAGTTTGAAGTACGGAGTCAGCGCCTGGTCATCGCTGTAAGCGAAGGTATAACCGGCATCAACACCCAGTTCATAACGCATGCTGTCATAAGACTGACCGTCAACTTTCATGTCGTTGCTCAGCTTATAGTCATCACCAGACTGGAACAGACCGGATACGCTACCGTAAGGCGTCACGTAACCTGCGTCACCCAGTTTCAGGTCATAACCCAGTTTCAGACCGAAGCCCCAGGCATCAGAAGCACTGCTACCGTCAACGTACTGACCGTTGCTCATGTTAGCAGACAGATCGTTGTTGAAATGAGAGTAGTTCAAAGAACCATCAATAAAGAGGTTGTTTGCGAAGCGAGCAGAAGAGTAGATATAGGCAGTCTGGCTATCCTGATCCACCTGTCCGCTGTTATCGCTTACGTCACCTTTCGCAAAGCCCGCTGCGGCACCGACAATCCACTGTGCATTGTTACCGTCAACTTTGGTATCAAGGCCGACCATGATGCCGTTAACGTCCTGATCGTAGTTAATGGTGCCGTTGTCGCCGTTGAAGCTGCCGCCGAAGTAGCTCACCCACGCGCCACCGTTATCCGCCAGACCGTGACGTGCATTGGTCAGACGCGTACCGACAGTATCCTGTTGCAGGTTCCAGATGTTGGTATTTGCAGACGGGATGCTCAGCGCCATGTTCGCGTAATCCGTCAGTTCCATCTGTTGCATCACAACAGTGTTGCCCACCTGTTGAGCCTGATAGGTGTATGCACCCAGGTCAGCTTTGTTTGCCGCAGAGAAGGTGGCGTTGGTGTTGACATCATCAACGTAAATCAGCTCTTTGCCTTTATAGTCAGCAACGGAACCAGTACCCGTCGCGTTATCAATGCGAACTTTGTAGTTACCGGTTGCAGCTGTAACGTTGTCGCTGGTGCTGCTGGCATCCGCTTCGTCACCGCTGTTGATATCGCCATTGCCGTTGACGGTCAAGTGGCCATCAGAATTCATCGCAATCACACCGTAACCGTAGTTAGCCTGAGTGGTATCCCAGGTACGATCGTTGACGAGGTCAGAATTCAGCACGTAGTTATTGCTGTTAATGTTGAACACACCGGCGTACACGTTGCCGTTGTTATCAGCAACATTACCGCTAGTCAGTTCCAGTGTACCGGCAGTGAACAGGCTGGATGCGCCGTTGTTGCTAGTCTCGACATTCAGCATACCGCCGTTAGTTGCGGTAATGGTGTTGGCATACAGAGCAGTGCCCGTCCACGCTGAGCTGACGTCATCAGACAGCGTCACGGTACTGTTCGTGTTAATCGTCAGATGATCGGTATCCACTGCGCCGTCTTCGCCGATATTCATCGTAGAAGCGCCATTTAGCGTAATGGTATCAGACGTTAAGTAAGAACCGTCGGCAACATTCACCTGAGAGCCGCTGTTGATAGCCAGGGTATCAATCAGAGACGTTTTGGTGGTATTCCAGACTGAACCGTTATTCAACGCGATATCAAACACACCGCTCTGGAAGGAGTTTGCACTGTTAACACGGTTCCAAGAATCAGAACTTGTCGCACTTGGATCTAAGCTGTTAGCCGCAATGTCATAGAACTGGGAAGGGGTCACAACGGTGTCGTAATCAATATACGCAGCCCCCGTCCAGCTGGTGTTATTCAGCGTCAGGTTCAGGTGATCGACGTTTTGATCATCATCTGCCCAGCCGCCGTGGGTATATACCGAGGTGGACCCATCAACCAAATGACCTGTAGGGTCAAAATTACTGTTCCAGGTACTCGTAAACAGAACATCGCCTAACAGCTGAGAATTATTCAGCGTGACGGTGTTTACCATACGGTTAGCAGAAGCGCTGTTATCGGTGAACGATAACGCAACATCATCCAGGGTAGAAGAATTACTGTAATCACTCGGCTCGGTAGAATTACCAAAATGTCCGGTTGATTCATTGGCAGTATAAGAACCCGATGTGACGGTTGAGTCATTTACTGTAATGGTGTTATCCCACTGAGTTGCGCCAGTGGTGTAGGTAGCATTCGTGGTATCACCCTGTTCCAGGCTAATACCCGCAACATGCGAATTATTGCTAATATTGATGGCGCTTTCGACATCCAGCGTTACCGCCGTTCCCAGTCCTGCAACAGAGTATGTTTCATAGACTGATTTCGAATTGGTACCATCCAGATAGGTATCGGTGTAATAGAATGCTTCATAATCATCATCAATCGTAGAGTGATCGATATTTAACGTGAAGACATCACCGTCAACCCAATCATGAGCAACGGCATCCCCAAAGCCAGATACCGGCTTAGAAGTAATCATACCGTGAATAGTGGAATTGGTTACATTGACAGTATTTGCCGTGCTGTCTGCGTAATCGCGGTTCAGATAATACGTAGAAACAACGCCATTAACCGTATCACCAGAGAATGCGGTATCAAAATAGCTGCTATCCGTTGCAGGGTTGTTATAAATATAACCACTGTAGGTCAGGTAGTCAGTATCTAACGCGCCATATGACGTCGCGTCGTCATGAAAAGCAAAGGTATCATAAGTCGTCGCATTCGCCTGAGAAGTGATTGCCAATGTGCAGGCTAATGCTAATTGTGAGACTACGAGTTTCTTTTTCCAAGTGTGCATTTGTCATCCCTCCTCAGGGACGTAATATAGTTGATCCATCAATTATTAATGCATAGTAAACATATTATGTTTCGCCGAAAGATTATGCGGCGTCATAGATAAAAGGTTCAATTATTCTTTACTTTAAGTCCGAATGCGGACAATAAACGAAATACAAACAAAAAAAGCATAAACCCTTTACTTTCAGTAAATTATGGGAAAATTAATAAAATAAACCATACAATACAATGATAATTAAAAACAAAACCACAAGGACAGCAAATAAACACACGCACAATGAAAGGTATTTAATCAACTATTAAACAAAATCAAACCCACAGCAAAACCTATTGATATTAAAAATGATAAATTCAATAAAGTATAAATAACGCATATTAAATTTTTAAAAATACGGTACGCGGGTTTCACTCGCATAAGGCCAACTTTCGTAAAACACCCACACACAGGTTGAGGTATACTACGGCCTTCGATTCCACAAACATCAGGCATACCATGACAGACCTAATCCAACGCCCTCGCCGCCTGCGCAAATCCCCTGCGCTGCGCGCCATGTTTGAAGAGACAACACTCAGCTTAAATGACCTGGTGTTGCCGATCTTTGTTGAAGAAGAACTCGACGATTACAAAGCCATCGAGGCCATGCCCGGCGTGATGCGCATTCCAGAGAAACATCTGGCACGCGAAATCGAACGCATTGCCAACGCCGGTATCCGCTCGGTGATGACCTTTGGTATTTCCCACCATACCGATGACACCGGCAGCGATGCCTGGAAAGAAGACGGACTGGTGGCGCGCATGTCACGCATTTGCAAGCAAACCGTGCCGGAGATGATCGTCATGTCCGACACTTGCTTCTGCGAATATACTTCGCACGGTCACTGCGGCGTATTGTGTGACCACGGCGTAGATAACGATTTAACCCTCGCGAACCTCGGTAAACAGGCAGTGGTTGCCGCCGCGGCGGGCGCCGACTTTATCGCACCGTCCGCCGCCATGGACGGTCAGGTGCAGGCTATTCGCCAGGCGCTGGACGCCGCGGGCTTCACTGATACCGCGATCATGTCCTACTCCACCAAGTTCGCCTCCTCCTTCTACGGTCCATTCCGCGAAGCCGCGGGCACCGCGCTGAAAGGCGATCGTAAAACCTACCAGATGAACCCGATGAACCGTCGTGAAGCCATTCGCGAATCACTGCTGGACGAAGCCCAGGGTGCAGACTGCCTGATGGTGAAACCGGCCGGTGCATACCTGGATATTCTGCGTGATATTCGCGAACGTACCGAACTGCCGATTGGCGCCTACCAGGTCAGCGGCGAATACGCGATGATCAAATTCGCGGCCCTGGCAGGGGCAATAGATGAAGAGAAAGTCGTGCTGGAAAGTTTAGGCTCGATCAAACGCGCAGGCGCGGATCTGATCTTCAGTTACTTTGCCCTGGATCTGGCTGAGAAAAAAATTCTGCGTTAATGACGCGGTGTTGCCGGATGGCGGCTTCGCCCTGTCCGGCCTGCACGCCGGGGCCCGGTGGGCAAAGCGCCATCGGGCACGTTAGCTCGCACGATAGTAAGGTTTGTCTCCGAGAATCGTCGCCCGGTGCATAATGCGCCGCTGCGGCAGGTAGTCTGCATTGGCATAATGCTGCGTCACGCGGTTATCCCAAATCGCCACATCGTCAGGCTGCCAGCGCCAGCGTACCTGAAACTCCGGTTTGGTGATGTGGGCAAACAGAAATCCGAGCAGCGCCTCACTCTCTTTTTCCGTCACATCGACAATTCGTGTCGTGAACCCTTCATTCACAAACAGCGCCTGTTTGCCGCTCACCGGATGCGTTCGCACTACCGGATGCAGCAACGGTGGGTGCTTTGCCACCGCCTCCAGCCAACGCTGATGCTCTTCTTCGGTATTACGGTATTTGAACTCCTGAAACGATTTACGGAAATCATGTTCGGCCCGCAGGCCGCTCAGCAGTTGGCGAAAAGGTTCTGAAAGCGCTTCAAAAGCGGCAATGCCGCTGGTCCACAGCGTATCGCCACCTGTTGATGGCAGCTCTTTTGCCGCCAGAATCGCCCCGGCAGGTGGCGTCTCAATAAAGGTTACATCGGTGTGCCAGTTGTCGTTATCCGGCGGATTGTCGTTGTGAGTATCGAGGACGATGATCTCCTCAACGCCCTGCGCATGCGGGTAAACCGGATGGATATGCAAGTCGCCAAAACGCAACGCCAGCGCCCGCTGCTGCTGTGGTGTGATCGCCTGCTCGCGCAGGAACACCACCTGATGACGAAGTACCGCGTGGTACAACTGTTCAAACTGGTTATCGCTCAGCGGTCGCGTCAAATCCGCCCCGGTGACCTGCGCACCTATATAGGGCCCCAGCGGGATAATGCTCAGACGTTCACTCATTGTACTTCTCCATGCCAGGGCGTCAGACGGCGCTGAAGCGCACGCAAACCCAATTCTAAAATAAAGGCGATCACGGCAATCACCATAATTCCCGCCAGCACCACATCCGTTGCCAAAAACTCACCCGCTGACTGCACCATAAACCCCAGACCTCGCGTCGCGGCAATCAGCTCCGCCGCCACTAATGTCGACCACCCCACACCCAGTCCAATCCGCAGCCCGGTAAGAATTTCCGGCAAAGCACCCGGTAAAATCACAAACCACAATACCTGTGCGCGGCTGGCCCCCAGCGACTGAGCGGCCCGCACCCGCACCTGCTGCACACTTTTGACGCCCGCCAGCGCAGACATCGTCACAGGGGCAAAAATCGCCAGATAGATCAGCAGGATCTTCGAGGTTTCGCCGATGCCAAACCAAATAACCATCAGTGGCAAATAGGCCAGCGGCGGCACCGGACGATACAGTTCGATGATCGGATCGACGATCCCGCGCACCGTCGGACTCAGCCCCATCGCGATCCCCACCGGCACGCCGAGCAGCACCGCGGCCAGCAGAGCAATGACGATACGCGTCAGGCTGGCGGCCAGATGCTGCCACAGCGTGGCATCCATAAAGCCCTGCGGTCCGGCAATGACGATAAGTTTTTGCAGTACCTGCCCCGGCGGCGGTAAAAACAGCGGGCTGATGAATTGCAGTGCCGCCACTGCCCACCACACCACCAGAAACACGCCCAATGTGCCAACACTTAACGTCATCTGACGTGAAAGCGGCCAGCGCCAGCGCAACGCACGCGGACGGGGTTTGTCGTTAATCACCACGCTCATGAGAACGCCTCCCGTTGCGCGAAAACGCGGCCTAGCACGTATTCACGCATGGCAATAAACTGCGGATCGGATTTAATGCTGCGACTCGGCTCCCCGGCCACAAAACGGCGGGCGAAATTTAGCGGTAAGCGTTCCAGCACCCGGCCCGGTCCCGGAGACAACAGCACCAGTTCGGTCGCCATAAACACCGCCTCTTCGATATCGTGGGTAATCAGCAGCACCTGTTTGCCGGTCTCCTGCCACAGCGTCAACAGCAGGGTTTGCATCTGCTCGCGGGTAAAAGCATCCAGCGCGCCAAAAGGTTCATCCAACAGCAACAGTTGCGGATTTGCCGCCAGCGCCCGGGCAATGCCGACGCGCTGACGCTGACCACCGGAAAGCTGCCAGATAAAGCGCTTTTCCGCGCCTTCCAGCCCAACCTTCTTCAGCATGTCCTGCGCAATGCGTTGACGCTGTAACTTCTCTACACCGGCCAGTTGCAGGCCAAATCCGACGTTATCCTGCACGTTACGCCACGGCAGCAAGCCTTCGTTCTGGAACACCACGCCGCGCTCGGCCCCCGGGCCTGTCACTTTTTTACCCGCCAGCACGATGCTGCCGTGCTGATACGGCACAAACCCGGCAATCAGATTCAGCAGCGTGGTTTTGCCGCAGCCGGAAGGCCCGAGCACCACCAGCAGTTCACCGCCGTCGAGCGTCAGGTTGATGTCGTCCAGCACCGGCTTTCCGTCATAGCGGGCGGCAAGATGAGAGATTTGCAGCATCAGCGCCCCCTTATTGCACGAAGCGATCGGTAACGTACTGGCTGTAATCCGTCGCCACAGCGGGCACTTTGCCCTGCTCTTTGAGGAACTGCGCAGTGTCGATAATCGCTTTATTCACCGGTCCGGTCAGCTCGGCGGTTTGCTGCTGCTGTGTCAGGTAGGTGTTACCTTTTACCAGTCCCGGAATATCCGCTTCCGGCACGCCGCTTAAGCGCGACAGCTTGCTGATGTTGTCCGGCTGCTTTAGCCATTCATCGGGATCAGTAATATAGGGCTGTTGGGCATCAATCGCGCTTTTGGCAAAGGCCTTCACCACCTCAGGATGCTGCTCGGCAAAATCTTTGCGCACGACCCACACATCCAGCGTCGGCGCGCCCCACTCACCTACTTTTTCCGAGTCGGTTAACACCTTGCCGTCTTTTTCCAGCGCGTTCACCGCCGGTGCCCAGACGTAGGCGCCGTCAATATCCCCGCGCTGCCAGGCGGCAATAATCGCTGGCGGCTGCAGGTTCACAATCTCCACCTGACCGGGCTTGATGCCCCAGTGTTTTAACGCGGCCAGCAGGCTGTAATGGGTGGTGGAGATAAACGGCACGGCAATACGTTTACCGATCAAATCCTCAGGTTTGTTGATGCTTTTCTTCACCACCAGCGCCTCGGAGTTACCGAGTTTGGACGCCAGCAGGAACACCTCAATCGGTACCTGTTGGCTGGCCGCAACCGCCAACGGGCTGGAGCCAAGATTGCCAATCTGTACGTCGCCAGACGCCAGCGCCCGGACGATGCTCGCCCCGCTGTCGAACTTACGCCAGTCAACGGTGGCCCCGCTCTCTTTAGCAAACGTGTTGTCCGCCTGCGCCACTTTGGCCGGTTCAGCGGAGGTCTGATACGCGACGGTGACGTTCACCGCCTGCGCCTGAAATGCAACCACTGCCAGTACGGCAAGGAGTGTATTACGCGATGATATAGCCATGATTGTCTGCTCCCCTGTCTTGTTATGTGGGGCAGTATTTCGTTACGGCACACTTTGATAAAGGAATTAAAAATTCTGGCTAAGAACAAAGCGTTTTTAGAAAAAAAGCGGCAATAGTTAGCTATTTCGCTCATGACAGATGGAATTCGTAGGCCTGATAAGCGCAGCGCCATCAGGCACTGTTGCCGGATGGCGGCGTAAGCGCCTTATCCGGCCTACAACACCCGGCAAATTATTGCGATTTTGTTACATTCGTTACATAACAGCATCCCGGTGATTGCCAGCGTAATGCTGGCAGGCATCATAGGCGCCATTGTCAGACAAGAGAGCAAGAAAATGATCCAGTTTGATCTTACCTCGCTGTAAGTGACCCACGATCAGAGCGAAGCTTTCACGGTGTCCGACACCGTACTGGTGATGAGCAAGGGACATATCATGCAGATCGGCTCACCGCAGGATCTGTACCGCCAGCCCGCCTCGCGCTTTATGGCGAGCTTTATGGGCGATGCCAACCTGTTCCCGGCCGCGTTCAGCGAGGCGTTTGTCGATATTTACGGTTATCGCCTGCCAAGGCCGCTGCATTTCGCCACCCAGGGAGAAGGTACGGTTGGCGTGCGTCCGGAGGCAATTACGCTCAGCGATCGCGGCGAGGAGAGCCAGCGCTGTGTGATCCAGCACGTCGCCTATATGGGGCCACAGTATGAGGTCACGGTAGAGTGGCACGGGCAGGAAATTCTATTGCAGGTCAACGCCACGCGCTTACAGCCAAACGCTGGCGAGCAGTATTACCTCGAAATCCACCCGTACGGCATGTTTGTGTTAGCAGATACCGTGTGATTGATGCCGGGTGGCACACGTTGTAGGCCGGGTAAGGCATCAGCCGCCACCCGGCACAAATTCAGCGCTGGACGTTCAATTCAGCAATATCCGCAGGCGTGGTGCGACAGCACCCGCCAATCAACCGGGCGCCCGCCGCACGCCACTGGGGTAAATAATCCGCCAGCGTTTTACACGCTTCACCGTGAGTGTGCCAGGTTTTGCTCTGCGCATCGTAATGCTCGCCGGAGTTGGGATAGACCACCAGCGGCAGCGCCGTTAAGCCGTGTAAATGCTGCAACGCCTCGGTAGTGTTTTCCAGCGCAATGCAGTTGATACCAATAGCCAGCACCTGCGGGTAGTTTGCCAGTAACGCCACCACTTCGCGCAGCGGCGTGCCGTCGCTCAGGTGTTCGCTGTCACGTAGGGTAAACGAGAACCACGCACGCGCACGCGGGTATTCCGCCAGCAGTTCAGCCAGCGCCTTAATCTCAGTAAAATTCGGCAGCGTTTCGCAGGCTAACAGGTCAGCTCCGGCGTCCAGCAGCGCTTCAACGCGCGGTCGGTGAAACGCCTGAAACTCGTCTTTGCTGCGCACGTAATCGCCACGGTATTCCGAGCCATCCGCCAGATACGCGCCATACGGTCCCACAGACCCGGCCACCAGCAATGTACCCGCCTGCGGGTTTTCCGCCAGATACGCCTCGCGCGCTTTACGCGCCAGCTCCACACTTTTGCCAATCAGTGCCTTCGACTGCGCCTCATCCAGACCTCGGGCGGCAAAACCTGCCGGCGTGGCCTGATAGCTGGCGGTGATCGCACATTGAGCACCCGCCCGGTAGTAATCTAGATGGACTTCGCGGATAAGCTGCGGGTTTTCTACCAGCACTTTCGCTGACCACAGGCTATCGGCCAGGTTACAGCCGCGCGCCTCCAGTTCCGTCGCCATCGCACCATCCAGCAACAGGAAATCCTGTTTCTCAAGAAGGGTACGTAACGGATTATTCTGCGACATGGTGTGGCTCCTGTTTTACTTTACGGGGTTGAGTAAGGAAATAAGCACCATAGCACAACGCCACAAACGGTAACCCGCACCACAACGCAATTCTCTGCGCGGGATCGAAGGCCAGGCCGACACAGGCCACCAGGCACAGCACAAACCCCAATACGGGAACCAGCGGATACCACGGCGCACGATAATGCAATTCACTCACAGCCTTTCCTTGCTGTAAGTGACGGCGGCGAAAAACAAAATGCGAAGCGCAGATGCTCAGCCACACCGCCACCACCGCAAACCCGGAGATCGCCGACAGCGCCACAAATACCGTATCCGGGGCGATCACGCTGGAAAACAGCGCCATCACGCCGCCGAGCATGCTGACCGATATGGCTGTCAGCGGCACGCCGTTTTTGGTTACCCGCGCAAAACAGGCGGGCAGCGTACGTTCATTCGACAGCGACCACAGCATGCGCCCGGAAGCATACAGTCCTGAATTCGCAGCCGAAAGAATGGCCGTCAGGATCACGACGTTAAAAATATCCGCCGCATATGGAATCCCCACCTTCTCAAACACCAGCACAAACGGGCTTTTCTCCACTCCCGCCTGCTGCATCGGGATCAATGCCGCCAGCACAAACACGGTGCCAATAAAGAAAATAATCAGTCGTGCGATAGTGGTACGAATCGCCACCGGAATCACCTTGCGTGGGTTTTCCGTTTCGCCCGCCGCGATGCCGATAAGCTCGGTTCCCGAGAAAGCAAAGTTCACCGCCACCATGGTCATCAGGATCGGTAGGCCGCCATGTGGAAACCAGCCTTCTGCGGTGAGATTGCTCAACCCCGGCGCGGGTGAACCATCCTGCATCGGGATAAAGCCAAAAATGGCCGCCCCGCCGAGGATAATAAAGGCGATGATGGTGATGACTTTTACCAGCGAGAACCAGAATTCCCCTTCGGCAAAAAAGCGCGTAGAAATGACGTTCAGGCCAAAGATAACAACGCAGAAAACCACGCACCAGATCCACACCGGCACCTGTGGGAACCAATACTGCATGCAGAAACCGGCGGCGGTAAAGCTGGAGCCAAGCGCCACGGTCCAGGTCAGCCAGTAGAGCCAGGCTACGGTGTAACCCGTCGCCGGGCCGAGGTAGCGCGCGGCATAAACGTGAAACGCGCCGGTTTCCGGCATCGCCACCGACAGTTCACCCAGACATTGCATCACTAGCCAGACCACCAGCGCGCCAATCAAATAGGCCAGCAGCGTCCCCGCCGCCCCGGTGGTGGAGATGATGTACCCGGTATTAAAGAATAACCCTGTGCCAATCACGCCACCTAAAGAGAGCATAATCAGGTGACGCGTTTTCATTGTGCGCTTCAGTGGCGCATTTTGTTGTGTTGTTTGCATATGACCTTCTAAACGTATGGACATCTAAACATCCAAAGAAGGTTTGTTATACCGCGTTTGTAAACACAATGCAAAGTTAGCCCTGCACCAGACGCAGATGCCCGCGCCGGGCGCTCAACACAGGACGAGGATTAACAATAAGATACAAAAAAGGTCGCCAGGCCATAACGCCTCCGCTATCAGGGTTTATTCAACTCTGGCAACGGAGACGTCCAATGACGTTCCCCCGAAAGTAGGAACCGCGCGTCACACCTCATACGTCCGGATGAGCGCACGGTCAGGAGTCGCTGGCTTGAACCTGTATCTGTGATTTACGGCTCATCAGCACAAACACCGCCAGCCCGGCCAGCAAAATACCCGGTGCGGAGGCCGCCATCACGCCTACCGTTCCGGTGCCCAGCGCCAGCATTTTCCCCGCCAACAGTGGACCACTCATCGCCCCGAGGCGCCCAACGGCCACCGCGGTGCCTACGCCGGTGGCGCGGATGGGGGTGCTGTAAAACAGCGGAGCCAGCGCATACAGCACGCTTTGGCCGCCGGTGGCAAACATCCCTGCGACAAATCCGGCCACCAGCATACCGCTCAATGACGACACCGTACCGAGCGCCAGCAGTGAAGCCAGCATCCCAGTGTAAATCAGTAGCGACATCACCACCGGGCGCAGTTTATCCATCAATGCACCGAGGATTAACGTCCCGCTGGCCGCGCCGATTTGCAGGGCAAACATCACGCCCGCCGCCTGTGAGGGGCGAAAGCCCTGTTCAACCAGTAGCATCGGCAGCCAGTTGATCAGCATATACACCACCAACAGGGTGAAGAAATAACACAGCCACAGCAGCAACGTGGCGGTCGCGGTGGCAGGGGCAAACAGCGCACGCAACGGTGCGGCGGCGGCCTGCGTTTGCTGGGCATACACATGTGATTCCGGTAGCCATCGCATCAGCAACGGCACCAGCAGCAGCGGGATCACCCCACCAACCCAGAACACAGTTTGCCAGGCGGAGGCCACACCGCTAAAACCCAGCGCCGCCGCCAGCGCTGCGCCAATCGGCACCCCGCAGTACATCAGGCTCACCGCGGTGCCGCGAAAGCGCGGGCCTGCGGCTTCGGAGGTCAGCGCGATCAGGTTCGGCAACGCCGCCCCCAACCCGACACCGGTCATCAGGCGGGCAAACACCAGCGACGAGAAATCCCAGGATATCGCCGTCGCCAGCGAAAACAGGCCAAACAGCGCCACGGAGCCAATAAGGATCCGCTTGCGCCCATAGCGGTCAGCCAGCATACCGCCCACCAGCGCGCCGGGCAGTAATCCCAGAATACCGGCGCTGAAGATCCAGCCCATCTGCATTTTATCTAACGCAAAAGCCTGGGCGATGCCGACGGCAGCGATACCGGCGGCCTGTAAATCCAGCCCTTCCATCAGGGCGACTAAAAAACACAGCCCGACGGTCAGCGTCAGACGGGATGAGGATGCGGGGGTACGGGTTGTCATGAGGTGTACCTCTGAGGTCACGATGCAGGTGAAGCGCGGCTGATACGTTGCCAGCCGCGTCATTATTTTTATTTGCTGTTGCGCAGATCCAGCGCCACGTCGACGATCATATCTTCCTGGCCGCCCACCATTCGGCGTTTGCCCAGTTCAACCAGAATATCCACCGCGCTCAGACCATAGCGCGCCGCCGCCACTTCACAATGACGCAGGAAGCTGGAATAGACCCCGGCATAACCCAGCGCCAGCGTTTCGCGATCCACCCGCACCGGGCGGTCCTGCAGCGGACGGACTAAATCGTCGGCGGCATCCATCAGCGCGTAAAGGTCGGTGCCGTGCTGCCAGCCGAGCTTATCCGCAGCGGCGATAAACACCTCCAGCGGCGCATTGCCCGCCCCTGCGCCCATGCCCGCCAGACTGGCATCAATACGGTCACAACCCTCTTCCACTGCGGCCAGGGAGTTCGCCACACCGAGGCTCAGGTTGTGGTGGGCATGCATCCCGGTTTCCGTTTCCGGCTTCAGCACCGCTTTCAGGGCGCGGAAGCGATCGCGAATGTCCGTCATGTTCATTGCCCCGCCGGAATCGACCACATAAATACAGGTCGCACCGTAGTTTTCCATCAGCTTCGCCTGCTGCGCCAGTTTCTCCGGCGTGGTCATGTGGCTCATCATCAGAAAGCCGACGGTGTCCATGCCCAGCTCGCGCGCATACTGAATATGCTGGGCCGACACGTCCGCTTCGGTGCAGTGGGTCGCCACGCGCACCACCCGCGCACCGGCCTGGTATGCGTTTTTCAGGTCATGAATCGTGCCGATACCCGGCAGCAACAGCGTGGCGATTTTTGCGTGCTCCACCACGTCCGCCGCCGCTTCAATCCATTCCAGATCGCTGTGCGCGCCAAAGCCGTAGTTAAAGCTGGAGCCCTGTAACCCGTCGCCGTGCGCCACCTCAATGGAATCGACACGCGCATCGTCCAGTGCTGTAGCGATTTGGCGGACGTTTTCCAGCGAATATTGATGACGAATGGCATGCATACCGTCACGCAAGGTCACGTCAGAGATATAGAGTTTTTTACCGTTCATGCTGCTTCTCCTGCCTGACGCGCGAGTGACTGTGCCATCTTTTCAGCGGTCGCCAGCGCGCTGGAGGTCATAATATCGAGATTGCCCGCGTAGGCTGGCAGGTAGTGCGCCGCACCTTCCACTTCCAGATACACCGCAGTTTTCAGGCCGGAGAACTGGCCAATACCCGGCAGATTCACCGGTTTATCCTGTGGGATGACCTCAAACTGCACGCGCTGTTTCAGGCGGTAGCCCGGCACGTACGCGTGTACCGCCGCTGCCATTTGGTTAATCGACGCCTCAATTTCTGCCTGAGAAGCCTCTTCGCTCAGCACATACACCGTGTCGCGCATCATCAGCGGCGGCTCCGCTGGGTTGAGCACAATAATCGCTTTGCCTTTCTCGGCACCGCCCACCACTTCAATCGCCTTCGAGGTGGTTTCGGTAAATTCATCAATATTGGCGCGCGTACCCGGTCCCGCGGACTTGCTGGCAATAGAGGCGATAATCTCGGCGTAATACACCCGCGCCACGCGGGACACCGCCGCCACCATCGGGATGGTCGCCTGGCCGCCGCAGGTCACCATATTGACGTTCAGCCGATCCACGTTGGCCTCGAGATTCACTACCGGCACGCAGTACGGGCCAATCGCCGCCGGCGTCAGGTCGATCAGGCGGATCCCCGGCTTAACCGCGCGTAAGGCGGCGTCATTTTTCACGTGCGCACCCGCGCTGGTGGCGTCAAACACGATGTCGATATCGGCAAATTCCGGCATTGCCATCAGCCCCGTTACCCCTTCATGGGTGGTGGCGACGCCCATGCTTCTGGCGCGCGCCAGACCGTCGGATCCCGGGTCGATACCGACCATCACCGCCATCTCAAGCTGCTTGCCGTGACGCAGAATTTTAATCATCAAATCGGTGCCGATGTTACCGGAGCCGATAATGGCAACTTTACGCTTACTCATGACTGACTTCCTTTTGTAACCGCCGCAGAGAACGTGGCGGCGACTGAACCAATACCCTCGATATGGGCCTCAAAACGATCGCCCGCATTTACCGCGACCATCGGGCCTAACGCCCCAGTGAGAATGATGTCTCCGGCACGTAGCGGCTCGCCGAGGCTGGCCATTTTGCGCGCCAGCCAAACGGCGGCGTTGATCGGATGCCCCAGACATTCGCTACCGCGCCCGCTGGAAACCTCCTCGTTATTACGCGTCATTTTCATCGTGCAGTTTTTCAGATCTAACCCCGCCGGGCGCTGCGCCGGGCCGCCAACCACGTACACGCCGCAGGAGGCGTTATCCGCCACGGTATCAACAAATTGAATCGACCAGTCGCGAATACGGCTGCCGACCACTTCCATTGCGGGCAGCACCCACTCGATGGCGTTAACCAGCTCATCAAAAGTGGTGTCGGTCGCAGGCAGGTCGCGGTTCAGCACCAGCGCAATCTCCGCTTCAATCCGCGGTTGCAGCACGCGCTCAAACGGGATGGTGTCGTTATCGCCGTAACACATGTCGGCAAACAGCGTGCCGAAGTCGGGCTGACTGACCCCCAGTTGCTGCTGGACTTTCGGGTGCGTCAGCCCCACCTTACGCCCAACCACGCGACGCCCCTGCGCCACGTCGTGCTGCACGTTGATGTGCTGAATGGCGTAGGCCGCCTCGGCGTTGTCCACACCAATCAATTCGCGCAGCGGGGCAATCGCGACACCCTGCTCCTGTGCCTGGCGTAAATCAGCGGCTAACTGTTCAAGATTACGATTCGTCATTTCCGTTCCTTAAGGTCGCGCGAGGAAGTTCAGCACCAGCTGATTAAAGGCGTCCGCATGTTCCCACTGCGCCCAGTGCCCGCAGTCGCGGTAAATGTGCAGCTCTGAACCCGCAATTCCGGCGAGCAGGCGCAGCCCGGCGTCCATCGGCACGAAGCGATCGTTGCGTCCCCAGACAATCAGAGTCTGGGCTTTGATCTCCGCCAGACGCGGACTAAAGTCCGGGAACTGTTTTGGATTGGCTTCCAGGCTCTGGACAAAGTTTTCCAGGTGATCGCGACGCGACAGCATGTTATTGAGTCGTGCCTCAAACAGCGCGTCGGTCAAGTCGCTGGTGTCGAACACAAAGATGTCCATCATCAACTTCAGATTCTCGATGGTCGGCTCGCGATACAGCTGGTTCAGGCGCTTGATGCCTTCAGTTGGCATCGGCGTAAACAGGCTCATACCGCCCGTCCCACCGCCCATCAGCACCAGCTTGCCCACGCGCTCCGGCCAGCTCAGGGTGAACGCCACGGCGCTGTGGCCGCCCATCGAGTTGCCCAGTAAGTGGACTTGCTGAAGATCCAGCTGATCGACCACACTTTTCAGGATGCGGGCGTTCAGATCTGATCGCGACCCGCGGTTAACGATCCCATCGCTTTTCCCCCAGCCCGGGCAATCCAACAGGATCACCCGGTAACCGGCCTCAACCAGCGGATCGATATTGCGGCTGAAGTTGGCCCAGCCCGTGGCGCCCGGGCCGGATCCGTGCAGCAGCACAACGGTCTCTTCGCCCTGCCCACAGTCATTGACATGTACGCGTAGGGTTTCGCCAGCTTCCTGCACCTCAAGAAAACGGCTGCTGGCGGCTTCGGTTTGCGGTTGGTAAGTCATGATGTTCTCCTGCATGTTCAGTTCTGTTTCAGTTCTGTGTGGCGGCGCTCAACGAGCCAAATCCGGCGATCCACTCCGGGATCGGACGGTAGTAACGGCCTTCGCTGCGCCAGTGACCAAAAGCAGAAATAGCGGCGAAGGCGGCAACCCAGGTTTTCACTTCGTGCGTCGATTTGCCCGCCATCGCGGACAGCTCTTCGTTGCTGACGCCGTCCAGTTCCGCCAGACGCCCCTGCTCAAGCAGAGTCATAAAGCGGTTATCCCAGACGGGGTTGAGCGGGTGCAGCGTGTTCTGATCTTCAACAAACTTTTCGGCGGCGCTGATCACCCGCTGCTGGCGTAGCTGGCGTTCGTTTTCTGGCAACTGCTTACCGCTGCCAAGCAGACGGTCGCGCATGTGGGCGTCGGCCTTCGCCAGCTCGGGCACCGGCGGCTGGTGCGACAGCCCACCGGAGCCTATAAACAGCACGCGTTTATTCAGTGAGCTGGTGAACCGACCAATCGCCTCGCCGAGCAGGCGAGTGCGCTGGAAGCCCGGCAGCGGCGTAGCGACGCCGTTAATAAACACCGGCAATACCGGGACCTTATCCAGCCCGCCGAGCAAAAACTCCAGCGGCTGAGCAAAGCCGTGATCGACCTGCATGTTGTACGACACGGCAAGATCGATGCCGCTTTTCATCACCGCGTGGGCGCAGGCTTCCGCGAGATCCGCCGGCACCGGCAGTTCTCCCGCCGCGCTGCCAAAATCACCGATCGCCGTGGCGCCAATGCCTAAGCAAAACGGCGGCATCACATCGTAGAAAAAACCGTTGTAGTGATCGGGGGCAAACAGCACCACCAGTTCGGGATCGAACGCCGCAATGCGCGCACGGGCGCTGGCGATCACCCCGTTGACCTCGTCGAGCACGGCCTGTGCCGGGTCGACATAGCCCACCAGCGGCGAGTGGGAAAGACAGTGAAGATAAGCGTGCATATCAGGCGACCTTTTCGACAGGAACCGCGACATGAGTGCGGGTGAGCGTCATCACCGACGCCAGTTTATTCAGGGTGCTGCCCAGGGTTTGCGGAATGGCAACCGCAGCAACGAAGCGATCCGGACGCATCACCACCAGCGCGGCTTTATGTTGGGCAAACCACGCGCGCAGGCGATTTTGCGTATCACCAATACGGATAACCCCGTCGTGGTTATCCTGTGAGGTATTGATCTGCGTGTCCGGCACCACCTGGATAAACCGCGTGCCGAGCGCGCACCACAGCTGGATTTGCTCGTCACTCATACCCCACAGCGGATTACAGCCCCAGCCAATCACCGCAAAATTCGGCCCGATGACGTTGTCGAGCAGCGTCACGTCACCCGTTTCCAGCGTCACCTTTGGCTGAATAAACATCTTGCCGACCGGGGATGCTTTCGCGTCGCCTTCACGCACCAGCGCCCCGACGTGATATTGCGGCATCGGCTTGAAGCGCATTTCAAGGAAGTAGCGTTTGACCGGCGGAATGTAGTTCAGCAGCCAGGAAATGCCGTCACGCACCGCGCCATGCCAGCGTTTCGGCGGTGCCAGCACGTTACCCGCAGTCACCGACAAATCAATCATGGCTTTGGCGTGATCGCGGCGTTCCTGCTGGTAGGTGTCCAGCAGCGCATCACCGGCTTTGCCCTCAATGACCAGCGCCAGTTTCCACGCCAGGTTGAAGGCATCGCGCATGCCGCTGTTGTACCCCTGCCCCTGCCAGACCGGCATAATGTGCGCGGCATCGCCCGCCAGCAGCACGCGGTCAATACGAAAACGTTCGGCCAGACGGGCGTTATGGGTATACACGCGCTGGCGGATCAGCTCAACGTTGTCCGGGTTCGGCAGCACTTTGCTCAGCAACTGGCGCATATTCTGCGGCTCGCTAAGCTGCGCTTCGGTTTCCCCCGGCATCACCATAAATTCAAAGCGGCGCACCGCGTGTGGCAGTGCGGCGGAGACATACGGACGCACCGGATCGCAGCACAGATACACGTGTGGGGTGCTGAGCGGATCGTTGGCGATATCCACCACAATCCACTGATTTGGCGCGGTTTTACCTTCGAATGGCACATTCAGCGAGCGCCTGACGACGCTGCCGCCGCCGTCGCAGGCCACCAGCCACTGGGCCTGCACCGTTTCACGCTGACCGTCCGGTGCCTTCAGGTTCAGCGTCACTTCGCCATCCTTCTGACTGAACGCCTCCAGCTCGCGAGAGAACAGGCAACGCACGTTGGGAAACCGCGACAGCCCTTCCAGCATCACCGCGTCTACCTGCGGCTGAATAAACGCATTACGGCGCGACCAGCCAAACTCGTCGGTCATCGGCTGGATATCAGCAAAGCAGCGGCCCTTGGGGGTAAGAAAGCGCATCGCATGCCATGGCGTGGTGTGCGGCAGCACGTTTTCGACCAGACCAACGGACTGCAGGGTGCGCAGCGCTTCATCGTCAATGCCGATGGCGCGCGGATAGTCGATTAGCGCATCGAGCTTCTCCACCACCAGCACCTCAATGCCCATCTGGCCGAGATAGTTCGCCATCATCAGCCCCACCGGACCGGCTCCGGCAATCGCCACCTGCACGGTGTGTTGCACAGCGGGTTGGATATCCGGGTTTATCGTTGTCATTTCAGAACCTCACTACGCGGACATAACGTCATGGCAGCCTCTGGAGAGACGCACCTGGCTTTGTTAAAAATATGTGAATAATTTTTTATTGTGCGGTCAGTATAGGAGGGTGTTTTTGCGCTACAATCAAAACATACTTGGATGTGCACTTAGTGCACAACGTTGTTTTATCTGTAGATTTGTCAACGAATATGAAAAGTGACGAGAGTACCGAATACAAAACCGTGCGCGGATTAACCCGCGGGTTAATGTTATTAAATATGTTAAACCGGCTCGACGGTGGGGCCAGCGTTGGTCTGCTGGCAGAGCTGAGCGGCCTGCACCGCACCACGGTCAGACGACTGCTGGAAACGTTGCAGGATGAGGGTTACGTCCGGCGCAGCCTGTCCGATGACAGCTTTCGCTTAACCATCAAAGTTCGCCAGCTCAGCGAGGGATTTCGTGACGAGCAGTGGATTTCCGCGCTGGCCGCGCCGCTGCTGGGGGATTTACTGCGCGAGGTCATCTGGCCGACCGACGTTTCCACGCTCGACGTCGATGCCATGGTGGTGCGTGAAACCACCCACCGCTTCAGCCGCCTGTCATTTCACCGGGCGATGGTCGGGCGTCGTCTACCGTTGCTGAAAACCGCCTCCGGCCTGACCTGGCTGGCGTTTTGTCCGGAGAATGAACGTCAGGAGCTGATCGAAATACTGGCATCGCGACCGGGAGAAGAATTCCAGCTGGCGCGCGAACCGCTGAAGCTGGACGCTATCCTGACCCGCGCGCGCAAAGACGGTTTTGGACAGAACTATCGCGGCTGGGATCAGGAGGAGAAAATCGCCTCTATCGCCGTGCCAATCCGCAGCGAACAGCGGGTGATCGGCTGCCTGAACCTGGTGTATATGGCCAGTGCGATGACCATCGAACAGGCCGCGGAAAAACACCTTTCGGCCTTACAAAAAGTGGCGAAGCAGATCGAAGACGGCGTGGCGTCACAGGAGATTTTGGTTGCCGGGAGGTGAGATGGATCACATTTCCCCTCCCCCTCTGATTAAGAGCCACGTTCACTGCGCAATGTGTCGTCGTTATCTGTCAGCAGAGACGTTCGCGATTTACCGTTTCTGATTTTTCCATCAATACCAGGTTGAGGTTTACCAAACAGATAGCCTTGTGCGAAATCGCAGCCCAGAGCCTGAAGACTTTCCAGTTGTTCCTGCGTTTCAACCCCTTCTGCAACCGCCTTCATATTGAGAGATTTCGCCATACCGGTGATAAGTTTGATGATGTTAAGGGCGTCTTCCTGTGTAGATATCGAATGCACAAAGGACTTGTCTATTTTGATTTTATCGAAGGCAAGCCTGCTCAGCCGCGAAAGCGAAGAGTATCCCGTACCAAAATCATCAATGGAGATTTTCACGCCCAGGGCTCTGAGCCTGTTAAGCGTATTCATCGGCGTATTGCTGTCAGTAAAGAGAGAGGATTCCGTCACTTCCAGTTCAAGACGATCAGCCGGAAGTCCTGTTTCTTTCAGAATAGACAACACTATTCCGGCAAAGGCTTTGCTGCTTAGCTGGACAGGCGAGACATTGACTGAAATTTTAGCTGGAACCGCCCAGGAAGCCGCTTCCCTGCAGGCCATTTCAAGCACCGATTTCCCCATTTCATTAATCATTCCTGTCTTTTCAGCAACAGGAATAAAGCTATCCGGCGACAGCAGGCCTTTAAGAGGATGTATCCAGCGGATAAGGGCTTCATAGCTGTAAATTTCCCTGCTGAAAGAATCTACAATCGGCTGGTAATAAACCACGAATTCTTTATTCGCTATTGCCATCGCCATATCATGCTCAAGGGTTCTGCTTTCTTGCAACTTATCTAACATGCGTTGCCGGAAGACTTTTATCTTACCAGAACCTTCTTTTTTGGCTTCATATAGGGCCAGATCGGCAAATTTATATAGATAGTCGGAGCGGCGTTCAGTTTCGGAAATAACAATGCCAACGCAGGTGGTAATGTTGATAATCGTGTTATAAATCGTGTAGGGCTGGTTGATAAATTCACATATTTTTTGCGCGCGAGAAACAGCATGACTCTCAGTCAGACCCGTCGAGAGAAACGCAAACTCATCCCCACCTAAGCGATAAAGCGTATCTGAAGTCAGGCTCATCGAAACCAGGCGATGGGATATCTGACGTAACAATGAATCACCGACATCATGACCATACGTATCATTGACCTCTTTGAATCGGTCTAAATCAAACAACATCACTGTCACAGAACTATTATTCTTTTCTGCCGTCTCGATGGTTTTATTTAAATCTTCCCAAAAAAGCTGGCGGTTATTCATCTCGGTAAGAGAATCATGGTAGACGTCATATTCCAGTTTTGTATTCTGGATTTGCAGTTTTTCTTTAGATTTCTGCAATTCTTCAGCAAGACGCTTAACCTGAAGATGCGCCTGCAAAATATTTCTGTTCTGATAGAATATCAGCACGCCCAGTATCGCACTCAGTATAATCAGCAGTACTGAGATCGCTGAATAAATATAGTACAGCGCTTGAATTTTGAGGTTTGTACTATTAATCGAGTTAACATCTTTATTTAGCGCACCGGATGAAAGGCGGCCTAGCGGCGCATCCAGCGCATGCATTTTTTTCAAGTATGTCTGGAGCTCTGAACGATTCATTTTCTCAAGATGAACATCCAGATAGTTAAGTGTGTTTTCCAGTTGTAAAGCCAGTTCACCATGCGCTTCATTATTTTGTATATAATGTCCCAACTCACCTTCTTTCATTAAATCATTCTGGCTGAGCATGATGTCGAGGCGCAGACGTACATCATCGAGGTTCATAGAATCATCGATAGTGTAAAGACCAAGCCATGACTCAAAACGGTAGTATTCTGATACCAGTTGTGCAGCGGACCATGAATCGGTGTAGTGAGTCAGTTTCTGTAACTCTTGTTGCCGTTCATGCACGAGGTAAGAGATATACCCGGTAGATATAAAAAGAGAAAATATGATGCCCGCCAGTATTCTGTTCATGATGTTCTTCTGAACTCCTACTCAATATTCATTCTGCTGACCTGCCATGCTGAGCGTGCATAAAAAACCTGATTATTCAGTTCAGGCATGCTGTCATAGGGGTACACAATGAATAAGGGACCTTTATCACGGACGCGAATGTATTTTTCGTTGATTTTTACAGCCAGGATAACATTATATTTTTTGAAATCACTGAGTGGGATAACCGTGGTGTAGTCATTGAGCGCGGTGACCTTAACCACAGAACCTTTCGCGCCAACATAATCCATGAGCTTTTGCAGTGGAATACCCGTAAAGGTAGTGCGTCCATTATACCAGGGCGAGGTGGTCTGGAAACTGACCATGCCCAGCTTCTCAAGGCTGGCAATATCAAAAACGGCTTTCCCGTCTTCATTTGTATTTTCTATATTACCGGACAGCGTTAAAAGGGCTTTACCGGCAGGTTTAGAAAGTTCACCCGCCCAGAGCTGTGTGGAGACGACAAAGCTTAACAACATAACAATTAATCGCATTTTAACCTCGCCTGCCGACCGGATGTAAACGAATTATAATTTAGTTATAATGCTATTTACATATGCTGCCTGGATATTATTGGTGCAATAAACCCATTCATATTTTAAATCATCAAAATCAACAGGTTAGCCATCACTCCATTTTTATACTAATTAATAGCTCAGACAATGTCCGCCTGCCACCATGCAGGCCAAAAAAAACCGAAACCCCGCTCATAAAATGAGCAGAATTTCGGCACACGTTCAGCCTGGAGCGCTTTAGACTTTAAGCAGCTTTACCGTTTCTTCGATGTCTATCTCATCTTCCGAGAAGATCAGCGTCGTACCCTGGAAGGTAGTAATGGCCAGCTTTTTCAGCGAACGCATTTCGCCAGGCTTGACGTCTGACTTCGGCTTAATGCTGTTCATCAGCGCGCCCACGGACAGCACCGCATTTTCTTTATCAATGCGGGTTTCAACCGGCACTTCTTCGCTATACACCACCCAGGACTTGATCGCCGTGAGTTTCAGGCGCTCACCCGCGATATAGATGTATTTGCTGTCGGGCACCACTTTCACCGCATAGGCTGACAGGCCTTTGTTGTTAGTGGTCGGCTCGAAGGTCACCGCCGCGTCTTTCTTGATCAGCTCAGGATTAGCAACCTTAATCACATGAAAATAGCGGTTATCGCCGTTTTCATCTTTGATAAATCCAAAGCCTTTATCTTTAAACCACGTTGTGATTGTTCCGTTCATTGCTGTTTCCGCCTGATTAAAACGTCATACTCGTAAAATTTGCGCGCAGTGTAAAACATCGGCCACGTCTTTGGCTACTCGTTGCCCCAGCGGTTGAGGAACTCGGCGATATCATCGATACGCTGTGCGTCAATCCCGGCCACGGTCGCCATCTCTTGCTGCGCGTCTTCGCCGATCTCTTCGTTGTTCATCAAACGGACGATCAACTGTTGGAAGTAGTGCGCCAGCGCGTCGCGTTCCGCGTCGCTAACCGGCTTTGCGGCCTCGGTCGCGTACTCGTCGGCGATATCATAATATTTTAGCGGAATGTCGTTGTTCATCAGGTGCTCCGGGGTGAATGCGTGTGCCAGCAGTTGTCTGCCGCGTCTGGAGTGAATGATAGCATTCTTATTTCACCGTTAGCGATCTGTTTTATTGACTGCAATATGTTTCATATATCCGCAATATTTTCTGGAGCCACTTCGCATTTAATAAATCTCATTACGTTTAAATGACCCCATTTTTATTCAGCACGGTATAATAGCCGCAGGTTAAATAAAGCAGCAACGAAGGAAATATAAGATCATTTTAAATCTAATCGCCTGAATAATTCGAGTTGCAGGACGGCGGCAAGGGAGTAAATTCCCAGCAGCATAGATAACTATGTGACTGGGGTGAACGAGCATAGCCAACGCACCTGCAATTCGAATTATGACGGGGATTCGCGGCATGAAGGTGCAGCAACACCCTCACACCGCTAACCACAAAACAACTAAACACAGGAGTTGATTATGGCTGACGCGAATTTTATGCCAGAACCCGCCGTGGCCCAAGCAGATTCTGAGGTTTTGCCGGATGAGTCGCAAAACCCCGAGCTGCTACGCAAAAACCACCGCAACCGTCTGCACGGCAAGCGCACCGTGGAGGCCAGCATTCATCCACGAGCGGAATCGGCGCAGGACAGTTCCGCCTGCTGCGAACTGTATTCACGGATGGATAATAATTATCTGCCACTCAGCGGAGAATGGCTGCCCAATGCCGGATTTGTTAATGGTATGCCGGTAAAAATACGGGTGATGAAAGATTGCATCGTTATTACGCCACAGCATACGAGAGAGTTATGGGGCTGTATAGAAGGAATGAGTGTGGTGAATATTAATAAGCAGAAAGTGTCCCAGTGGTTAAAAACCTTTCCCGGCGCGTTGCATGATTTGGGCGATATACCGATGATTAAACGCAGCAAATAAAGCTTCGTCCCGTAGGCCTGATAAGCGCAGCGCATCAGGCCTGTTACGCACCACCATCTCTTCGCCGGATGGCGGGCAAGCGCGAGTCTATTCCTTCATTTCTAACGTTGACCATCTGGCTCCCGCATGTCTGACCGTAAAGTCCGCTTCGTTATGAATATCCCTGAAACCCAGCGTCCCGGCTGTTTTTATCCGCCGTCGCCCGCTAACAGCCCCTTCTGCTCCTGCACCGAGGCGTAATTTCTCAATCAGCATTGTACTGGCACTGAGTCATTTCCTGAGCACGGGATTTGTTTTGAGCAACACTCAGCGTATTATTCTCCACGATTAAAATCCTTTAATCTTAAAAAGACGACATAAAACGATCCCAATGCCAATAATAAATCCACCGCCACCACCTACTTTTAGATTATGCAGGACTTCAGGCAAAGAAAAATCGAAGCTACCCCGTATGAAATAATCAGTAATAAGTAATGAAAAATAAGCCAGTTCAGCCATGATAATCCCCGCAACTACAGAGAAGATAAAAAAGAGAACATTAATCATTTATCTCCCTCTCCCACAGAGCCCGTAGGTTTTTCTATACCTTTGCCTGTTATTTCAGAGAAGAATGAGCCACCAAAATCACCAAAAGAACCAGGAACACGGCTAGGGGATATTTCCTTCGAAATCCCAAAATCACCTTTTACTTCAGTATACTTCTGAAGTGTCGGGTTAAATTTCGGATCCCAGCCACCTTTCCACCAGTTTGCCCCGGCATTAACACTCCATGAAAGTCCTTTACCAATGCCATAACCGATACCAGAACCGGCACCATTAATAATCGCCCCAGACAGTGGATCTTTGTTGTCAATCCAGTTACCAAATGCACCACCCGCCGCATTCCAGCCTACCGTTCCCACCACACGATTCCCCATACTGAACACATTCACCCAGCCAGCCACTACCGCGCTGGAAGGGTCAACCGAACCATCCGCCAGGTAGCCAATTCCAGCATTTGCCCCCGCGCCCAGTCCCCACATCGCCTGGGCACTGCCAGGAAACAGAGCCACTGTACTTGTTGCCAGCGCCAGCCCTACCGCATCACGCTCATTTATCGCTTCCTGACAGGCGGCTCCACCAGGATTATCCGAACAACTCGCCATATCTATCCCATGCTGACATATCCATGCTGCCTGAGCATCCTCACTCCCGCCCATCAGGTTATTCTCAACAACTAAATTTAATTGTTACGCCAATGTAAAAACCAACTTACTGCATTACATAAGAATGAGCAATATCCACCAATTTTCAAAGCATTTAATACATCACTATAAGAGAATAAAAAACGACCTCCAATCAAATAATAGGAAATCACTCTCAAGAGAAAAAATATTGATATTGTTGTAATAAACACACAAATAAACCATAACAGAAAAGACATAAGAAATCGCAATGGAGGATGAAATGATTTCATTTTTTCTGCTCCTGTTGATTTTTAATTTGCTCCTGAAGAATAACACCTGCGCCTTCAGAACCAACAGAAGAACCAATATTCCCAGAAATTTCTGGAGCTGGGTTTAGTGATAAAGGTTTGCTAATACCTTTACCTATATCGACCCATTCCCAGTTTTTCCAACCCGGGTTAATTATATTCTCTAATGGTCGTTGGATAATTTTTCCTACGCCATACCCTATTGCGGATCCCCCGCCATTAATAATCGCCCCAGACAGTGGATCTTTGTTGTCAATCCAGTTACCAAATGCACCACCCGCCGCATTCCAGCCTACCGTTCCCACCACACGATTCCCCATACTGAACACATTCACCCAGCCACTACCGCGCTGGAAGGGTCAACCGAACCATCAGCCAGGTAGCCAATTCCTGCATTTGCCCCCGCGCCAAGTCCCCACATCGCCTGAGCACTGCCAGGAAGCAGAGCCACTGTACCTGTTGCCAGCGCCAGCCCTACCGCATTACGCTCATTTATCGCTTTCTGACAGGCGGCTCCGCCAGGGTTATCCGAACAGCTCGCCATATCGATACCATGCTGACGTATCCATGCCGCCTGCGCATCCTCACTCCCGCCATCAGGTTATTCTCCGCAACATGTCAGAACCCCTTAACTTTCATGATATGCAACAAACCAATACCCAAGCCTAAGACCGCCCCTCCATACACACTCATTTTTAACAGTCTAGAGAACTGAAAAACTTCAAATGATATTGAGGTATTCAAATAAAAGTACATGAATATCTCCAGAAGAAGATAAAAAATCGAACCAACTATAAATAAACCAAATATGCATACAGCCACTAATAAGACAACAATAAGGAGATTCTTCATTTCCCAGCCTCCATTGTATTTTTCTTTTTCTGGATAATGGAACTGCCAAACTCAGATGATAAACTACCACCCGCATTACCCACAGCACCCGGAATCATACTCGGTACCATTTCTTTAGATAGACCTAACTGCCCTTTAACTTCAGTATATTTTAGTAGAGTAGGATCGAATTTAGGATTCCACCCACTGGTTATCCATTTACCAATTGTATTTGCAACAGGCTTCACCACATAATTGCCAACACCATCTCCAAACCCGGCTCCCGCTCCATTTGTTATCACCCCTGTAAGAGGATCATCTCCGTTTATCGCGTTGGTTAATGCTCCACCTGCCGCATTCCAGGCTATTGTCCCTTTCCAGCCCTGCCCCATGGTTATTACATTTATCCAGCCTGCTGCCACCGAGTTGACTGGGTTTATTTCACCGCTGTCAGCATACTGCATCCCAGCATTTGCCCCCGCGCCAAGTCCCCACATCGCCTGAGCACTGCCAGGAAGCAGAGCCACTGTACCTGTTGCCAGCGCCAGCCCTACCGCATCACGCTCATTTATCGCTTTCTGACAGGCGGCTCCACCAGGATTATCCGAACAACTCGCCATATCTATCCCATGCTGACGTATCCATGCTGCCTGAGCATCCTCACTCCCGCCCATCAGGATATTCGTCACAACAAACAGCTATTAAAACCCTTTTAATCCTAAACACCTGGCTATAACACATCCAACACCGATAAATGAGCCAATCACACACCCCATGAATAAAACACGGCTTACACCATTCCATGTAATGTTCAACTTTCCTGTAACTATCCACTGAAAAATAGAGAAAAGGATATCTATACAAAGAAAAGAAAGGATAATTGATAAAAATGCGATCAAAAAAATAACCGATAAATCAGTTAAACTTGTCTGCCGATTACTCATTTTTTTCTCCCTGAATATGGGATTCGATTCTTTTACTCTCATATTCAGATGCGAAAGAAGCTGCTACATCACCAGCAATGCCAGGAATTTGGCTTGGTGTAATTTTCTTCGAAATCCCAAAATCACCTTTTACTTCAGTATACTTCTGAAGTGTCGGGTTAAATTTCGGATCCCAACCTCCTTTCCACCTGTTTGCCCCAGCATTAACTCCCCATGAGAGCCCTTTACCAATGCCATAGCCGATACCAGAACCAGCACCATTGATAAGCGCACCAGACAGAGGGTCTTTGTTGTCTATCCAGTTACCCAGCGCACCACCCGCCGCATTCCAGCCTACCGTTCCCACCACACAATTTCCCATACTGAACACATTCACCCAGCCAGCCACTACCGCACTGGAAGGGTCAACCGAACCATCCGCCAGGTAGCCAATTCCTGCATTTGCCCCCGCGCCCAGTCCCCACATCGCCAGGGCACTGCCAGGAAACAGAGCCACTGTACCTGTTGCCAGCGCCAGCCCTACCGCATCACGCTCATCTATCGCTTCCTGACAGGCGGCTCCACCAGGATTATCGAACAACTCGCCATATCTATCCCATGCTGACGTATCCATGCTGCCTGCGCATCCTCACTCCCACCCATCAGGTTATTCTCCGCAACAACTCTTTCCGACGTAAGCTGCTGCGATGACCCCGATTTTCTCCTGCACTTTCAGTGACTTACAACCGGTTTTCCCTGCTGTACATCTGACGCAGCAACATTTTTTCCAGATACGCCTTTCCACCTAGACACACTATCGCATGGAAAAGAACCCTCCGGGTAAATAGTTAGATTCCACGTAACACGCAGAAATTAACCGATCAATTCTTCTTTCGTCTGTTCTAAAATTTTTAAAAAATCGTCAACAGGAAATTTCATAACTACAGTTTCAGCCAAAATTCGGCTATCAGAAAAAAACTCTATTTCAATTGAATCAACCCCTTTATCTTTGTTCAACTGACATAGAATTTGCCCTTTATAAGATATTTCCGCTGTCAGTTCCTCATAACGAGAGTCACTAAAAAAATCCACTTCAAATCCGTCATTCATGCGCCTTACCTTCTTGGATCTAAGAAACCAGAAAACGAGCCATCAGAGTTATAGCGAATACCTTGACCACTTGGTAGACGATATTCCACGCCACCACGAGATAACTCTGTTCTGACAGTACCTGGATTACTCAATACATCACTAACAAACTTACTCGCAGATTCATTTTTTTGAGCCACATTTCCTTTTAAAGGTTCAAACGTTCCACCCTCTCTGCCAGCATGCTTTTCCCAGGCTCTTGCTGCAGCAGACATACCTTGCCCGTTAATTGGTTTATTTGCTGATGAAATAAGACTATCTTTCGCAGTGAGGCTGGCTTTACCATTTTTAGCAACTCCACCGCCGCCTTTCAGTAACTCTCCGTCAGCATCCTCAATCCCGATTTTCAGCATCGGGTTGATATCAAAGATATCAACTTTGTCTTTCTTACTCAGTGAGTTATTCTCAACCGCATTCTTCCCGGCCTGCGCGCCCGCTGCCGCAGACGACGTACTGTCTCCCGCCAGAGCGCCCGCCATTCCCGCGGACAGACTCGCCAGCATGCCGATGGTCTGCTTTTCCGCTTCGCTCAGCTCACTGACCCGCTTATCCGGGTACATCACCTCCATTATCGCTTTCGCCGCCAGCTCGCCCGTGACGGCCCCTGCCGCTCCCGCCGCCGCGCTGTTTCCCTGCATCGCCGCTGCCGCGCCACCCAGTATCGCATGCGCTATCAGCGCCGCATCATCGCTTAATCCCGAATCATGACCAATAATATTCGCCAGGTACGGGGCCGATGCCCCCGCCAGCGCCGCGCCGGCATCTCCACCCGCCAGCCCCTGAAGCGCTGCCGTCGCCGCCTGAATACCACGCTGAAAATCACTCCCTGTACCATATTCTGCCTGTGCATCACGCCAGGTCTGCGTCTCTTTCAGCTCTTCCGCCGTTTTATCCGGGTAAACCTTCCGCGCTTCCTCCAGCGCATTCAGCTCCCCCTGCGTCCGTGCGATATCTGCCGCCTGGCTGCCCATCTCCCCGATGAGGCTCACTTCCTGCAGCCGCTTCTGCTCTTTCTCTTTGTCAAAAATCGGGCTGATGCTGTCGTTCGCATGCTCCGTGTCACGGCTCAGACCCGCCACATCCTGCTGCTGATTCGCCGTGTCGCGAGCCGTTATCGTCCCTTCCGCTACCGCCGCCTGCGTCGTCCCGTCCGCATGACCGCTGTTGCCCCCGACCGTAACCATCCCGACCGGCATGTTGCCTTTGAACCCGCCGCCCGTGTCTCCACCGCCAGCGCTCACGCTGGCTCCCGCATGGCTGACCGTAAAGTCCGCTTCGTTATGAATATCCCTGAAACCCAGCGTCCCGGTGTCCAGACTGTTTTTATCCGCCGTCGCCGTCGAAGCGATTACCGCGCCGTCCAGCTGCGTGTGCCCGCCCACCGTCACGTCAAATCCACCGTCGCCGGCAAACAGCCCCGTCTGCTCCTGCACCGAGGCATAGTCGCTCTTCATCTGGTCCTGGCTGGCGCTGATATAGCCTGAGCCGGACATGCTGCCGTAGGTAAAGCTGCCCCCGGCCGCCGCGCTGCTCTGCTTCGACCGGTAGTCATTGCTGTCCTGGGCGCTGCTCATCCACAGGTCGCCACCGATGTCAGCCACCACGCTGTCACCGCTGACCTGCGCCCCGTTCAGGATGGCGTCACGCCCGCTGACCAGCGAAACCGTACCGCCGCTGTCCAGCGTGGTCTCCGTCCACGCCGTGCCGTTGCCCTTTTCACTGCCTTTTGCGCCGTTGACGTTGGCGAAGACGCTGATGCCGTAACTGTCTACGTTGACGCCGATACCGACGCCCACCCCGCCCCCGCTGCTGCTGTTTGTACCGGTCGTCTGCTGGGTGTTTGCCGCACCGCTCAGCACAATATCGTTCGCCGCCACCAGCGTGGTGTCCCCGCCCGCCTTTATCTGGCTGCCGCCGATCAGGATGTTGCCGCTGTTGCCGCTTTGGCCGCTGCCCGTCGCGGCGATAATCAGGTTATTCCCGGCATTCAGGGTACTGCCCGTCACGGTATCAGTCTGAACATGTTGTTCAGATTTGGCGCTCTGCGACGTCAGCGAGACGCTGATACCCAGCCCGCTGTCCGCTTTGTCGCTGGCCCGGGCAACCGCTGCCGCCTGCACCGCCTGCGCGCCAGAAAGCACCGCTTTGGTGGCCTGCAGCGCCGCCAGACGGTCATCGCTCTCCCCCTTCGCATCCTGTGAGGTTTGCACCGCGCTGTTTACTGCGCTGCCTGCTGCACCTGACAGCGCCACCGTCAAGCCGCTGCTCTTCTGCTCAAACGTCTCATCGCGGGTACATTTGTCATGGCCGGGCTCAATCACCACGCTGTCGCCGAGCACGGCAATATCTTTCTGTGCGATGATATCCGCGCCGCCGATGTGCACCTGCTGACCGGCGGTAATGCTGACGTTGCCGCCGGTTGACCCGACCGTGCTGAAGCTCTCGCTCTGGGTGGTGCCCTGCTCGCGCAAATCATGCGTGGTTTTACTGCTGCCGATGGAAAAACCGATGCCGCCTGTTCCCATCACGCCGCTTTTTTTCGTTTCTTTAAATCGCCATGCGGTGTCGGTATTGGTTGCGGCAATAATATCGACGTTGTTTCCGGCACCGAGCGCCACATCGCCATCACCGACGACGGCTGAGCCCTGTACCAGAATGTTGTTCCCGGCAGCTACAGTCACATTGTCACCGCTCAGCAACGTGCCTTTTTCACGCGTGGCGCTGTCCTCCTCAATCGTGTGGGTGGTCTTTTTATTGAGGAATCCTTTTTTGGTTTTGGTGGTTTCTTCGTAGTGGTAGTCACTTTCCGTCGCCGTAATGAGATTCACATCCCGGCCCGCCGCTACGCCGATATCCCCCTGAGCAATCACATCGGTTGCCTGAGCATTCACATCGCGCCCGGCGATAATGACCGTGTCGCCACCGCTGGCAACTTCCGTTCCCTGCTGGCGCACGGACTCATTGATGATGGTTTTTTTCTTCGCGTGGTAACTGTCGCCTTCGGCCGTGGCCTCGGCCAGCAAATTGACATCGCGTCCGACCTGCAGACCCACATCATTTTCCGCCGCCAGGCCAGCAGCGTGGGCGTTAATATCCTGACCCGCGATCAGGACCAGGTTATCGCCCGCAGAAATAGTGGTGCGATCCAGTCCAGAACGGTGCGATTCACTGCCCCCGTCGCGGCTGTTCTCAAGCGTGGTGGCCGCATTCAGGTTGAGATCGTTACCCGCAGTCAGCACCGCACTACCGCCAGCGTTCACGTCGCTTGCCGTCAGGTTGAGATTATTCCCGGCATTGATGCCAAGGTCCCCTCCTGCGCTGATGCTGCTTCCCTGCCAGCCTTGTGATGAACGGCTGGTCTCGTCAGTCCAGCGTCCGGCATGGCTCTGCGCATCGTTAATGTGATTCGCATTCACCGCAATATCTCCCGCGGCATTCATCTGCAGTGAATCGCCCGCCGAAAGCGTTGCGCCCGTGACGGTGATATTCTTGCCTGCCGAGAGCGACAGCCCATCCTGTGCGGTAATCGACGCCGTCGTGCCCAGCAGCGTGTCTTTAAAACTCACATTGCCGTATTTATCCCACGCATTGATGTCTATCTGCTCCACCTGCGTCAGGTTATTAATGCTGCCGTCGAGACTTGCCAGCTGAACCGTTTTTCCGCTAATAGCGGCGCTGATGTTATTGATATCACCAATAGCGCTCAGGTCGAGGTTGCCCCCGGCCTGCATCAGGCCATTGTTGAGATTGTTAATGCTATTCTGGCTATCGAGGGTCAGGGTGTTATTCGCCAGCAGCGTACTGCCGGTGTTAGTGATAGTGCCGCCTGCCAGTTGGACATTATTTCCAGAGATGACGCTCCCGTTATTGACGGTGATATCCTTCGGCGACAGATAGAGCTTCGGTATCATCACCGTTTCACCGTTGACGGTCGCCGCTTCCCACCACAGCATGCTCTGCTCAAGAGAGGCAATTTGCTCCGCCGTCAGGGCCACGCCAAATTTCAGCCCCAGCGACTGCTGTGCGCTGGCGGCGCTATCCATCAGATAACGCATTTGATCCAGATCGGAACCTATACCGTTGATATAACGGCTTCCTGTCTGATTCAGCATCGCATTACTGACGTAACGGGTATCGAACGCCGCGTCACCGAGAAAACGGTAATCGTATTCCGGATTCAGGTTGAGACGGTCCAGCATATACGCCGATCCGAGGAACTGATTTTGATCGGTATAGGCGCTGTTGGTTTCACGTGGGGCATCGCCAGGCGTAATCCCCAGCAGTACGTTCAACTCGGCAAACAGAGCCGGATCCAACTGCCCCAGGCCGTTAAGCTTAGGATTAATGTTGATCAGGTACGGGCTTTGCGGATCGTCAGAGACAACAAAGTAGCCGTTTTGACCAAAAGGCAATGGATACGCGCTAGTATCCACCGCTTCCCCCTGATTAATCTGGCTGTTCTTATCGGTAGAGACGGTGTCCAGCGTTGTATCCGCGACATTCCCGGCATCCAGCGTGCCACCGTTAATCTGCTGCAGGGCATCTTGCAGTTGATCGTTCCACTGCGGCGAATTAACGCTAACCGCTTCACTATCTGCCAGTGTCTGCTTTTGCACCCCGGCGTCGATGGTCTGGTTACTGAGAGTATTCAGGGTTGGGGTAACGAGGGTATTTATCGCCCCACCCGCACTCGGGGTGGTTGTGGTATTGCTGATATCCTGCGAAAAATTAGCCAGAATTGTTCCGCCAGACTGAATAACAGCGCGGTATGCCGTTCCTCCAGAGGTTTCCTCCCGGTCATTACCCTGAGCGATATAGTGAATCAGGCCGCTATTATATCTATCCGCGTCTACCGAAGCGGCAGGGGTCTCCCAGGTAAAACCTGATTGCTCAGCAACATACGTCCGATAACGGGTGATCGTCCCGTCAGTCCAGGACTGATTTTGCAGGGTTGAACCGGAAAGGGACATATCCCCGCCCGCAAGCAACGTGCTGGCATTATTTTCCAGATGATCTGCCTGGATTACCATCCCGCGCGCGGCACTGATGCGCCCGGCACCGCCGTTTGCGGAGACTGAAAGGGTAGAACGTGAAATAGCGATCTCTTTCGCAGGGCTGTTTTTCATCGCCAGGGGTATTGCGACATCGCTACAGTTTGGGCCTGCGCCGTGCCCTGGGCTACCGCCTCCGCTGCAGGATCGACTAACAACATAGCCGTAGTCAGTTCCCAGAATAAGTTCTGACAGAGGAATGTCGGCATATCCCTCATTCAGCCATGCATACTGTTGTGTCAGATCTTCAGTGTTACCATTACTTACCACCAGCCCGTCCCTCTGGTTCAGAAGATGTCCGGTTTTAATCGTGATATCGCCGCTCTGCGTCTCGATGGTGCCGGAGGTGTTGATGACCTCGCGGTTGGCATTTCCCGCCGCATCTTTCTGCATCCACAGGCTGTTGCCCGCAAGAATATCGCCGCGCTGATTGGTGATAGAGTCGGCATACAGCGCCATGTTATTTGCCGCATACAGCAGCGCCGTGTTGATGATCGCCCCCGGTGTATTGAGCGTGAGCGTTCCGCGCGTGCCGGTAAAACCGTCTACGGTAATAGTGTCGCGACTGGTGACCATGATGTCACCCCCACCCTGTACCGTTCCGGCGGCATTAAGCGCCACGTTGCTGCCGCTGAGGCTGCTCGTACCGCTGCCGGTGGTAATTTGCCCATTGTTGCTCAACTGCCCGCCCGCGGTCAGGTTTACCACCTGCCCCTGCATGACATTGCGGTTGTCGATGGCACCCTCGCTGTTAACAGTGAGCGTGTTGCCCGCAGCAAGCGTACTGTTGGCGGTGAACGCATTCACCAGTTTCAGCGTCAGATTACCCAGCGCAACCACCTGCCCGAAGGCGTCCAGAGATTGGCTATTGAGAGTCAAATCGCCACCGCTGAACAGTTTGCCAGCCGTATTCTGGCTCACCCGATCGGCATTAACGGTCAGTTGGGTCGTTCCTAACACCGTACCGTTATTGGTCAACTGCTGGTAATTGAGCGTCAGTTGTCCCGCCTGCGTCGTCCCCTGGTTAGTGAACTGACTGCCCGTCAGCGTTGCGCTGTCGGCAAGCCAGTTCCCGTTGTTGGTGGCCATTGCCGCATTCAGAATGAGATTTGTCGCCTGTAGCCAGCCCGCGCCGGAATACTGCGGCGTGGTGAGTCTCAACTCGGCGCCGGAAAGCAGCTGCCCCTCGTTCAGCGCTCGGGTTGTGGCGTTAAGACGCGTGTTGCCGCCGCCCTGAATCACGCCGTAGTTAAACAGTACGGGCGTGGCAATCGTCAGTCCCTGACGGCTGACAATTTCACCACCAGCCAGGTTCGTCAGGTCACCGCTCAGCGCCAGCGTGGCGTCATTATCCCCCTGCAGGCGTCCGCCATTGGTTAACGCTCCGGACGTTATGTTCAGCGTCGTCCCCTGAATGCTGCCCGCGTTAGCCACCGATGCCGCATTGAGATCCAATGCGCCGCCGGTGAGCATGCTGCCCGACGCCTGTTGGCTGACCGCGCCATTCATGGCTAACGTCAGGCCATTGACCCCGCTGATTGCCCCGGCGTTATCCAGCGTTGTTCCGTTTAACGTCAAATAACTCGCCGCCCATTGCCCGTTATTCGTCAGGGATAGCGCCTGTAGCGTGGCATTGCCGAGGGCGGTGACTTTGCTGCCCTCGGCAGAAGTGAGATTTTTGACGAGCATAAGCTGTAGCGCGTCTGCGCTTTGGATTGCTCCGCTATTAATCAGCGACTGCGCATTGAGCAGAATCGACTGCCCCTGCCACGTTCCTGCGTTGGTCACATCACCGGACGTCACTTTCAGCATTCCCTGGGTTAGCAGCGACCCGCCCGCCGCATTCATCAGTTCCTGCTGCGGGGCTGCCACCGTCAGGCTTTGCAGACCAATCAATACGCCCTGGTTATGAATACGATCCTGGCTTAGCGTCAGGGTATTTCCCTGTACCACCCCAGTATTTGTAAGCTGCTGACCATCAAGCGTAATGTCACTTTCACTGAGGATGTTTCCGGCATTATTCAACTGCTGTGCAGCTAACGACATGGCTCCCTGACTCATCAAGCCGCCCGGCAGGGCAAATCTGTTACTGATGTCAGCCGTCAGCGCACCAAGGCTGACCAACGAACCCGCGTGCTGCCAGTTATCAGACGTCACCGCGACCTGTTGTCCCTGTAACGTACCTTGCGTAATCATCGTACCGACATCAACGGTCAGCGCGCCGCCGCTCAGCGTCAGAGACGTCGTGCCCGTGCTAAGCGTATCGCCGCGTAAAGCCAGTCCGTTCGCCCCCTGCCACAAGCCATTGTTGCGCAGCGTCGTTGCCGCAAGCATGAGCGAATCCCCCACGATACGCCCGGCGCTGATCAGGTCGTTTGCGGTGAGCGAGAGTCCGCCGCCGCTTTGAATTTGTCCGACGTTGGTCAGTTGCCCGGTCAGTATCCCTTCCAGGCCACCTAACCCGTTGAGCACACCGCTGTTATTCAGCGCATCGGCTGCCAATGTAAGGGTATTCCCCTGCATCACCCCGGCGTGCTCTACCGTACCCGCGTTCACCGTCAGCGCATTACCGGTTAGCCATTGCCCCGTCGTCTCCGTCGTCAGAGCACCCGCAGAAATCAATGCGCTGTCATTCCCCTGAACCAGACCACCGTTCTGAACAGTGTTTCCTTCGAGAGTGATAGTATTCGCCACCAGCATGCCGCTATTTTCCAGCGTTTGCGCCGTGAGTTGCGCACTCTGGTGCGCGAGCAGACGCCCAGAATTATTTACCGCGTCGCGCAATTGCAGCTCAAGCGTGTCGGCCTGAATGTCGCCAGCGTTAATCAACTGAAGACCACCAAGGCGCAGATCGCCATCGGTAGCAATAATCCCGTCGTTAGTCAGGTACGGAATATCCAGCGCCAGAGCGGTAAGGCTGTAGATCGTACCGCCGCTCAGGTTTTGCAGATTATCAGTATGCAAAGCCAACGCCGCGTTACCCTGCAGCAGGCCGCTGTTAGCAATATGCTGGCTGTCGAGACTGAGGTTGTCTGCCAACAGCGTGCCGTTTTGAGTGATTGTTTGCGCCACGTTCAGGTTCATCTGCGTGGCACTCGATTTTCCGTCATGGGTGAGGGTGTTTGCCATCACGGTCAGGTCATTTTTCGCCGCGTGGGTGCCGTTCAGATTTACCGTCTCGGCTTGCAGGGCGATATTCTTCCCACTTTGCACCTGAGCATCCGTGGCTGTAGAGATACGCTGGCCTTTAATCGTCAGCGTATCTGCCGCATTGAGCTGACCACTAAGATCAACATCACGCGTGGCGGCAATATCCAGCGATTTCCCCTGCATCACACCGCTGTTGGTCACGCTGCCGCCCTGAATACGGGAAGCATCCCCCGCACTCCATTGGCCGCTGTTACTCAGCGAATCCGCCTTCACACTCAGCTGTTTTCCGGCAGTGACCGTTCCCTGCGTGGCAACATGATTGCGCCCGGTCAGCGAAACATTTCCAGCGGCATCTATTTGCGCCGCACGCTGCTGGGCTATATCGCCGGCCGTCAGCACAATATCCTGACCCGCAGTAAGCGCGCCGCCATTCTGCACCAGCGTTCCTTGCGCAGTAAGCTGCAGGTTTTTATCACTGACCAGGGCGCTATCAGTCAGGGCGATAGCACCCTGACTGGTGATGGATAAATTATCCCCCGCTTTATGATCGCCAGAAAGCGCAACCTCTTGCCCTTTCATGGAAACAGCCCCACTGGCCAGGCTGGACTTAACGGTTAATTTTCCATTTGCATCAAGCGTGATATCACCCTGACGGGCGTTCAGATTCCCGAGGTTGACCCCCAAACCTTTCTCGCTGGAAACCAGACGGATCCGGTTGGCATACATTCCGCCTAGCGCACCGGTATCTACCGCGATTTTCGGTACATCCCCTTCGCCTTGCAGTTGACTCACCTGCCCCTTCGCCGTTATGCGGTTAGCTCCGGCTATCACACTGAGATTTTTTGCATGCAGTGCCGCGTTAATTTCCGTGGCGCGGGCAATAATCGACACCGCATCGCTCTGGCTACCATCCAGCCCTTTGCCTTCGATGGTAATGCTGCCTTTGCTTACATCCAGCGACTGCAGATTACCGTTAGCATCTAACACCGGTTTACCGGTAGTCAGGGTGGCGTTAGGCGTGTTGATAAATCCGCACCCGTTACAGGTAATGCCATAAGGGTTGGCGACCATGACGTTGGCGGCTTTCCCCGCTACTTCGGTATAGCCCTGGAGCTGTGAACGGCTATTCCCGGTAACTTCGTTGATGATCCCTGTCGCTTCTTTTCCTGAACGCAGGTTCGGGTTGTTCTGGATAATGCCGCCAAGCTGGGTCTGATTTAATTGCCCGGTGGCGTTGTTAAGAATCAGCCCCTCTTTTCCCACGTTGTAGTCGTTATATTTGTTGTGTGAAATCCCGGACGCGTTCGGCGTAGCGATGTTCACTACCGGAACACCGTTGGCCGCCTTATCCATTTGCGTATTGCCGACAGGGGTGATGGTGGCGGCAATGGCCGGAAACAGCGGCTGCGTGGCCAACAGGGCGCTCAATACCCCACTAAGTACACGCTGAGAGAAACGAATCTGATCCTTTGTCATTATCCTGCTTCCTTAAAATGCCACGGCCACGCGGTAATAAATATTGAGATGATCCGGTGCCAGCCAGTCCGGGTACTTCACCGGCGTTCCAACGGTAAACTGACTGGAGAACCAGCGCCCTGAACTGGTTAATCCCAGCGCAGCGCCCCACAACGTGCCGGAGGCATAGCTATCAACGCCATCCTGTTTCAGCCAGCCGCCGTCGAATGCCGCCATCGCGCCAATCTGCCCAAATACCGGCAGCGTAAAGAGCGAATAATTCACTTCGTTGCGCCAGTAACCGCCGTTGTCCCCGGAAATGTATTGTTCTTTAAAGCCACGTACTGACGTTTCACCGCCCAGCGTCAGGCGCTCGCTGCCATAAAGGCGGTCCGGTGACCACTGAAAATAGACGCTGCTCAGCCACCACAGATTCTCTGTCAATGGGCGTTGAAAGCTGCCGCTAGCGCTCCATTTGCGAAATTCGGCCTTCGGGACATCACCCTGTTTATTATTGTCATTCTCTGCGCCAAACCACGGCACACCCTGGGTAAACGTGGGGTTAAGCGTGGCAACGCCGGAGGCGATTTTTTGCGTATGGTTGATACCCAGCGAAATACTGGAAAGCTTGCGGCTACTGGTTTCCAGCAGGACATCATTCAATTTGTTACGGTTAATTCGATGCGTCAGGCCCAGCGCTGCCGCGGTTTTGATATCACCATTGCGAAACAGCCCCCAGGTGCCGGTCAGACGATGGGTTTCGCTGTCGCCAGTTGAACGCCAGGCATAGCCATTGTTATCAATGGTGCTGAGGTAATTACTCCAGCTGTAGTTGTAATCAAATAGCCCGTAGCCGTAAGGAATGCTCACGCCCGCGGCAACGTTCTGCGCATCTTTACTGCTGGAAAAATCGCTGCTGCGTCCACCGCTGATAAACCATTTATCCGCCAGGCCGAACGGGTTATTGGCAAATAACGCCCCGCTCAGTTGCCCCGTTCCGGTACTCTTTTGCCCGCTGTTATCAAAACTGACTGAGCCAGTAAGCGGCGATTCAGGCGCAGCCGTCAGGTTTACTATCGAGAAGCCTTGTTGGCTGCCAGGTAAAATTTCTATTTCAACCGGCGTCTGGCGAACCCGGTTCAATTGCTCCATACCCTGTTCAATATCGCGCAGATTGAGAATCTTTCCTTCCAGCCCAGGAAAGGTCATTTTCAGCGTGCGTGACGGGACACCTTCGAGACGAATCTCCTGCAATTTTCCCTCAAGTACCGTAATGCGCAGCACACCGGAGGAGAGATCCTGCTCGGTTAAAAAAGCACGGCTGGTGATAAAACCGCGGCTGATGTACCAGTCAGAAATCGCGTTCGTCAGCGCCGTCAGGCGAGCGATGTCCAGACACTGATTTACCCACGGTGCGGTTAGTTTTCTGGCGGCTTTGGGTGATAACTGGCTTGCGCCCTCAATATCGATACGAGAGGTCGTAAAACAGGCCCCAGAGGGCGTGGCAGGAAGCGTTGCTTTTTCCGATTGAGGGAGGACAACGCTACGGCCTAACTCTTCGCGCTGACGCTGGTTCTCATCAAGTAATTGCTGCTGCTGTTGCTGAACTGAACTGCGATCGGCAGGTGATAAAGGCGCTGCGTGCCCCGTCATGGTCAATGACAGAGCCCACCCTGACAGTAAAAAAGTAATCCCGACGTCCCTGATCTTCACCCGCAGCCCCACTTTCCATAACCCATCATGGCTGTTAAAAAATGAGCAAACTAGGTTAAAAGGCACAAAATGTAAATAAATGACACAGTGATATTCAGTTTGTAACCGTTTTCCTATTGCTTTTTAGGAAAAGTGCCCAGCTTAAATATCAAGTTTTCACCTGGAGGGCTTTATTTTCCCAGCGATTGGCCCAATCCCATCGCTAGTCGCCCATTTGCCCACATTCATCTTCTGGACAACACTCCAGGATGACACCACTGACCCAACACGTGGAGCAAACACCATGAACATCACGCAAATCCGTAATGCCACACTGCACATCACCTTTGGCGGCAAGACCTTCCTCGTTGATCCAATGCTGGCCCCGAAAGGTGCGTATCCGGGTTTTGCCGGAACGGCGCGCGCAGAGATCCGCAATCCGACCGTGGAGCTGCCCGTTGACATCGACACCCTGCTTAACGTCGATGCGCTGATCGTCACCCATCTGCATGAAGATCACTGGGATGAGGTTGCCGCGCGCGTTGTGCCGAAAGACAAGCCGATCTACGTACAAAATGATCAGGATGCGCAGGTGCTGCGAGGACAGGGGTTCACCCAACTGAGCGTATTGACAGAAAATACCGCGCTGGGGGACATCACCCTGCGTAAAACCGGCGGCCAGCACGGGTCGGATCGCGCCTACGCCGTGCCGCAAATGGCAGAACGCCTGGGTGACGCCTGCGGAGTTATCTTCCAGCATGCAGCAGAAAAAACGCTGTATCTGGTTGGCGATACTATCTGGCGCGATGAGGTAGAGGCCAATATGCAGACCTTCCAGCCTGATGTCGTGGTACTGAACGCCGGTTTTGCCCACGTCATCGGCTTTGGGCCGATCATTATGGGCGCGGAAGATGTGCTAAAAACCCACTTTGTGCTGCCTGAAGCGCAGATTGTGGCGACCCATATGGAAGCCATTAACCACTGCCTGCTGACGCGCGCGGCGCTGAAAGAATATGCGTTCGACAACCAGATTGCGCAATTCGTCAACGTGCCGGAAGATGGGGAAACCCTGACCTTTTAATGCCAACAGAGGAATCGTATGCGCCCGCTTACCGTCGCCATTGTCGCCGTGGAAGATTTCAGCCCGTTTCATTTTTCGGTGCCGTGCATAATTTTCAGTGACAAAATGGCGGCGAAAAAGCGCTTTGAGGTGCAGATATGCGCCGAAAATCCCGGCATCGTCTCTTCGCAGGATGGCTTCTCCGTCACCGCCTCTCACGGTTATGAGGCGGTGACGGCAGCCGATATTGTGGTGGTCCCCTACTGGGGCACTACCGGGCATCGCCCGCCGCAGGGTCTGCTCAATGCCCTCAATTGCGCGCGGCAAAACGGCGCACAGATTGTCGGGCTGTGTCTGGGCGCGTTTGTCCTCGGCTACGCGGGCCTGTTAGACGGAAAGCGGGCCGCGACGCACTGGGAATTTGAGCAAGATTTTCAGACGCGCTTCCCGGCGGCGCGTCTGGATATCAACGCCCTGTACGTTGATGACGACGGTATTATTACCTCGGCAGGTACCGCCGCCGCACTGGATTGCTGCTTGTACGTCATTCGCCAGCACTTTGGCAGCACGGTAGCGAACCAGATTGCCCGACGGATGATTGTGCCACCGCACCGCGAAGGGGGACAGGCGCAGTTTATTGAGCAGCCGGTGGCGAAAAATACCCAGGATCAGCGCATTAACACCCTGCTCGATTATTTACGCCAGCACCTCCATGAGCAGCATAACCTCGACACGCTGGCGCAGCGGGTGATGATGAGCCGTCGCACCCTAACCCGCCATTTTATGAAGGCCACCGGGTCAAGCGTGGCCGAATGGCTTATTACCGAGCGCCTGCGACGCAGCCAGGAGCTGCTGGAGTCCAGTTCGTTACCCGTCGAACGTATTGCTGAACAGGTCGGTTTTCTCTCTCCGGTCACCTGGCGCCAGCATTTTAAAGCCCACTTCGGCGTCAGCCCGGCTGAATGGCGCAAGACCTTCCGCGGCGCAGCGTAAACAGGCTCAGCCTCTTTTTTGCGCCAGCCACACCGTATGCCCGGTGCACTGTGGGTCTTCCATGATCACGTCAATGACCTCAAAGCCGTGCGCGGACAACAATGCACGGTACTCATCGGGCGCCAGGCTTGCATGAAACAGCGGCTCACCTTCAAATTGCCCCATTGCGATGCCGTTTCCGGTACCGCTGGTGAACATCAGCGCGCTGCCGGGATGACTGAGCTGGTCAAAGATCGGAAACATCCTGTGTTGGTCCTGCTGGGGTAAATGGAAAAAGCTGTCCCACGCAATCAGGCCATCAAAGGTGCCATCAAGCGCGAGCTCACGCATATCCTGCTCCAGCCAGCACTGGTCGGGAAAAGATTGCCGGGCGCGCGCCAGCATCGCCGCGGAACCATCCACTCCTGTTAGGTGAAAACCTTGCCGGATAAAATACCCGGCAATCGGCTGACCATTCCCACAGCCGATATCCACAATACTGCCCTTCCCGCCCAGTACCGCGATGAACTTATCCAGCCACGGTTTCTCAAACAGCGTGCGTGAACGCTGGCTGGCAAAGGCATCAGCATGGCGTCGGTAGATAGACAGAATGTTCTGGGCCGCAGAGTCGCTCACGATTTCCTCACTGTTTTACTCGTTCTGCCATCATGTTAAGCATAAAGACGCCATGCCCGCTATCACGCGTCACTGGCCCTGGAATGCGCCTCGCAGAACCCAACCACAAATACGCCAAAACCCTACGTGCTGTGGCATGATAGCGCGTAGATAACGTAATGAAGGGTGAAGAATGTGAAACCGGTAACGCTATACGATGTGGCAGACCATGCAGGTGTCTCTTACCAGACCGTCTCGCGCGTCGTGAATCAGGCCAGCCACGTTTCCGCCAAAACCCGTCAGAAAGTTGAGGCCGCGATGGCGGAGCTCAATTACATCCCCAACCGCGTTGCCCAGCAGTTGGCCGGTAAACAAACGCCATTGATTGGCGTGGCGACGGCGAACCTTGCCCTGCACGCGCCCTCGCAAATCGTTGCGGCTATAAAATCCCGTGCCGACCAGTCCGGGGCCAGCGTGGTGATCGCCATGGTCGAGCGAAGCGGCGTAGACGCCTGCAAAGCAGCGGTGCATAACCTGCTCTCCCAGCGGGTGACCGGGCTTATCATCAACTATCCGCTGGATGAAGACGACGCAATTGCCGTCGCCGCCGCCTGCGGTACGGTACCGGTGCTGTTTCTGGACGTCTCTGACCAGTCGCCGGTTAACAGCGTGATTTTCTCCCATGATGACGGCGCACGCCTCGGCGTTGAGCACCTGGTCCAGCACGGGCATCAGCGTATCGCCCTGCTGGCCGGACCGCGCAGCTCAGTCTCGGCGCGGTTACGGCATGCGGGCTGGCATAAGTATCTGGCGCACTATCAGCAGCAACCCGTCGCGGAACTGGAAGGCGACTGGAGCGCAATGTCCGGCTTTACACAAACCATGCAGATGCTGAACGACGGCGTCATCCCGACCGCCATGCTGGTTGCCAACGATCAAATGGCGCTGGGCGCGATGCGGGCCATCAGCGAGTCCGGCCTGCGGGTGGCGACCGATATCTCGGTGATTGGCTACGACGATACCGAAGACAGCTCCTGTTATATCCCGCCACTCACGACCATCAAGCAGGATTTTCCGACGCTCGGGCAAACCAGCGTCGATAAACTGCTGCAGCTTTCACAGGGGGGTGAGAGCCTCGGCAATCAACTCCTGCCGGTGACGCTGGTCGAGCGTAAAACGGTGCTGCCCCCGAACAGACAACAGGCAACGCCGCAGGCGCTGGCGGAGTCGCTGATGCAGCTGGCACGTCAGGTTTCTCGGCTGTAACGTTTCCACAGCGAGCGCTCACATCTGCTATTACTGAGCTGAATTACTGTGAGTCAGCTCACTGATTACCTACCCCATCCTTTACAGGATAATCTCAATCCTCGTATGTTCAGTTAAATTGTGAGCGGATAACAAATTTACACAGGATACTGCCATGACCCTGAACACGGATTCACTCGCCGCCGTACTGGCACGTCGCGACTGGGAAAACCCCGGCGTCACTCAGCTTAATCGTCTTGAAGCGCACCCGCCGTTTTGCAGCTGGCGCTCTGCGCAGGACGCCCGTAACAACCACCATTCGGCACAGTTACAGTCGTTGAACGGCGAGTGGAAGTTTGCCTGGTTTGCCTCACCTGAAGCGGTGCCGGAAAGCTGGCTTGCGGGCGATTTGCCGCAGGCCGATAGCGTAACCGTACCGTCTAACTGGCAAATGGACGGTTACGATGCGCCGATCTACTCCAACATTACCTACCCGTTCCCGGTCAATCCGCCGCACGTTCCAACGGAGAATCCGACAGGATGTTACTCGCTCACATTCAAAGTGGATGCCGCGTGGCGACAGACGGGACAGACGCGTATTATTTTTGACGGCGTGAACTCAGCGTTTCATCTGTGGTGCAATGGCCGCTGGGTCGGCTACGGGCAGGACAGCCGCCTGCCGTCCGAGTTTGATCTCAGTGATTTCCTGAGCGACGGCGAAAACCGTCTGGCGGTGATGGTGCTGCGCTGGAGCGACGGCAGCTATCTGGAAGATCAGGACATGTGGCGCATGAGCGGTATCTTCCGCGACGTCTCGCTGCTGCATAAGCCGGACACGCAGATCCGCGACCTGCGTATCCACACCCGTTTTAACGATGATTTCAGCCGCGCGGTGCTGGAAGCCGACGTCAGAATGGCGGGCGAGCCGCGCGATGATTTACGTGTGACGCTGCAACTGTGGCAAGGCGATACGCTGACCGGTGAAGCCACTTCGCCTTTTGGTAGTGAGATTATTGATGAGCGCGGCGCGTATGCCGATCGCACCACTCTGCGCCTGAACGTTGAACGTCCGGCGCTGTGGAGCGCTGAAACCCCGAATCTGTACCGCGCGGTAGTGCTGCTACATACCGCCGACGGCACGTTGATTGAAGCCGAAGCCTGCGACGTTGGCTTCCGCCAGGTCAGCATTGAAAACGGTCTGCTGTTGCTCAATGGGCAGCCGCTGCTGATCCGCGGCGCCAACCGTCATGAACATCACCCACAAAACGGTCAGGTGATGGATGAAGAAACGATGGTGCAGGACATCGTCCTGATGAAGCAAAACAACTTTAACGCCGTGCGCTGCTCGCATTATCCAAACCATCCGTTGTGGTACACCCTGTGCGACCGCTACGGCCTGTACGTGGTGGATGAAGCCAATATCGAAACCCACGGCATGGTGCCGATGAACCGCCTGAGCGATGACCCCACCTGGCTACCGGCGATGAGCCAGCGCGTGACGCGCATGGTGCAGCGCGACCGCAACCATCCGAGCATTATTATCTGGTCACTGGGCAACGAATCCGGGCACGGCGTAAATCACGACGCTCTCTACCGCTGGCTGAAATCCGAAGACCCGTCCCGCCCGGTGCAGTATGAAGGCGGCGGGGCGGATACCGCTGCGACCGACATTATTTGCCCAATGTATGCCCGCGTTGACCAGGACCAACCCTTCCCGGCGGTACCGAAATGGTCTATCAAAAAATGGCTGTCGATGCCCGGCGAGCAGCGCCCGCTGATCCTCTGCGAATACGCCCACGCGATGGGGAACAGTCTCGGGGGTTACGCCAAATACTGGCAGGCATTCCGTCAGTATCCGCGTCTGCAGGGTGGGTTTGTCTGGGATTGGGTCGATCAGTCGCTGACAAAATATGACGACAACGGCAACCCGTGGTCAGCCTACGGCGGCGATTTTGGCGACACGCCGAATGACCGTCAGTTCTGCATGGACGGGCTGGTATTTGCCGATCGCACGCCGCATCCGTCGCTGTATGAAGCCAAACACGCGCAGCAGTTTTTCCAGTTTACGCTGTTGCCGGGCGACGAACGCCAGATTGAAGTGCGCAGCGAATACCTGTTCCGCCACAGCGATAACGAAATCCTGCACTGGTCTGTCGCCCAGGACGGCAATCTGCTGGCCACCGGCGAGGTCACGCTGGATATCGCCCCGCAGGGTTGTCAGCGGGTTACCCTGCCGGATCTCCCCATGCCGGACACCGCCGGTCAGCTGTGGCTGACCGTGCGCGTGGAACAACCTCAGGCCACCGCGTGGTCAGACGCCGGGCATATCAGCGCCTGGCAGCAATGGAAGCTGGAAGAGAAACTCAGCCTGACGCTCCCCCCACGCGCCAGCGCCGTGCCACAGCTCACCGTCAGTGACGATACATTCGCGGTGACCGTCAGCGATAAAGGTTGGGAATTCTGTCGTCAATCAGGATTGCTGACGCAATACTGGCTGGGCGGCGACGCGCAACTGTTAAGCCCGCTCATTGACCAGTTCACCCGCGCGCCGCTGGATAACGACATTGGCGTCAGCGAAGTGACGCGCATCGACCCTAACGCCTGGGTCGAACGCTGGAAAGCCGCCGGCCATTATCGCGCAGAACCTCAGCGGGTGTTGTGCGAAGCCGAATCCCTGTCGGAAAGCGTGCTGATTACCACCGCGCACGCCTGGCTGTATCAGGGCGAAACGCTGTTTATCAGCCGCAAGTCCTACCGTATCGACGGCCATGGCAAGATGCATATCACGGTGGATGTCGATGTCGCCAACGGAACGCCGCACCCGGCACGTATCGGCCTCAGCTGCCAACTGGCGCAGGTTGCCGAACGCGTAAACTGGTTAGGTCTCGGCCCGCATGAGAACTACCCGGATCGCCTGAGCGCGGCCTGTTTTGACCGTTGGGATCTGTCGCTGGATGAGATGTACACCCCTTACGTCTTCCCGAGCGAAAACGGCCTGCGCTGCGGTACGCGCGAGCTGCGCTACGGGGCACATCAGTGGTGTGGTGACTTCCAGTTCAACATCAGCCGCTACAGCCAAAAACAGTTAATGGAAACCAGCCATCGCCATCTGCTGTCGCCGGAGGCGGGAACCTGGCTCAATATTGACGGTTTCCATATGGGCGTCGGCGGGGATGATTCGTGGAGCCCTTCCGTTTCCCCGGAGTTTCTGCTGAGCGCAGGGCGTTATCACTACCAGGTTATCTGGGGCTAAACATAATAATAATGGGCAGGTTACGACCTGCCCTTATTTTGCCTGAGGAAGTCTATTATGTATTATTTAAAAAACACTAACTTCTGGATGTTCGGTTTTTTCTTCTTCTTTTACTTTTTTATTATGGGTGCTTATTTCCCTTTCTTCCCGATTTGGTTACATGATATCAACCATATCAGTAAAGGCGATACCGGCATTATCTTCGCCTGTATATCGCTGTTTTCGTTGCTGTTCCAACCGGTATTTGGTCTGCTATCTGATAAACTCGGCCTGCGTAAGCATCTGCTGTGGATAATCACTGGCATGCTGGTGATGTTTGCCCCGTTCTTTATTTACGTGTTTGGGCCATTATTACAGTTCAATATTTTAGTAGGCTCGATTGTCGGTGGCATCTACCTGGGCTTTATTTATAATGCCGGGGCGCCCGCGATTGAAGCTTATATTGAAAAAGTCAGTCGCCGCAGCAATTTTGAATTTGGCCGGGCGCGAATGTTTGGCTGCGTTGGCTGGGCATTGTGCGCATCCATTGTCGGCATTATGTTTACCATCAACAATGAATTTGTCTTCTGGCTGGGTTCTGGCTGTGCGGTAGTCCTCGCCCTGCTGCTGTTTTTCTCGCGCACCGATACCTCGTCATCAGCAGAGGTCGCCAATGCCGTCGGTGCAAACCACTCTGCCTTTAGCCTGAAGCTGGCGCTGGAATTATTTAAGCAGCCAAAGCTGTGGTTCCTGTCGCTGTACGTGGTTGGCGTGTCCTGCACCTACGATGTGTTTGACCAGCAGTTTGCCAATTTCTTCACCTCGTTCTTTGCAACCGGTGAACAAGGCACGCGGGTATTTGGCTATGTCACCACCATGGGGGAATTACTCAACGCCTCGATCATGTTCTTTGCGCCGTTGATCGTAAACCGTATTGGTGGGAAGAACGCTCTACTGCTGGCCGGGGCGATTATGTCGGTACGTATTATCGGCTCATCATTCGCCACCTCGGCGCTGGAGGTCATCATCCTCAAAACGCTGCATATGTTTGAAATCCCGTTCCTGATCGTCGGCTGTTTCAAATACATTACCAGCCAGTTTGAGGTACGGTTTTCTGCCACCATTTACCTCGTGTGCTTCTGTTTCTTCAAACAGCTGGCGATGATTTTCATGTCGGTGCTGGCGGGCAATATGTACGAAAGCATTGGCTTCCATGGCGCGTATCTGGTGCTGGGTATTATTGCGCTGACTTTTACGCTGATTTCGGTGTTCACACTGAGCGGGCCGGGGCCGTTGTCTCTGCTGCGTCGCCGGGAAAGCCCGGCGCTATAACGCGGGGTTTGAGAGGGTGTAATAACAAGCCCGGTAAGCATCGCGCTACCGGGCCGTTTAACGGGGATTATTCTTCGATTGCCTGGCGAATTTGCTGCAACGACGCGGGATCGTCGATGGTGGTCAGATCGCCGGGATCGCGGCCTTCACAGATCGCCTGGATCGTACGCCTTAGCATCTTGCCCGATCGCGTCTTCGGCAGTTGTGACACAAACCAGACATGTGCCGGACGGCCAAAGTTACCAATCTGGCTGTCCACCAGCGCCATAATCGCCTTCTCTTCTGAATGCGCAATGTCGCGGTCTTCCAGACTGTCACTCTGTTTAGGGATAACAAACGCCACCGCCACCTGCCCTTTCAGCGCATCTTTCACGCCGACCACCGCCACTTCCGCGACGTTCGGATAGCTGGAAATACTCTCCTCTATCTCACGGGTGCCCAGCCGGTGTCCGGCCACGTTTATCACATCATCGGTGCGGCCTAAGATGAAGTAATAGCCGTCTGCGTCGCGGATCCCCCAGTCGAAGGTGGCGTAAACCTGGCGGGAGAACAGCGACCAGTAGGTGTTCACAAACCGTTCGTCATCGCCCCATATGGTCTGAATACAGCCCGGTGGCAGCGGCCCTTCAATCACCAGCATACCCTTTTCGTTCGCTTCGCAGGGTTCACCGGTCACTTCGTTGAGCAACTGCACGTTGTAGCCATACATCGGCACACCGGGGCTGCCCAGACGCGACGGCCTGTCGTCCACGCCACGGGCAATTGCCATAATCGGCCAACCGGATTCAGTCTGCCAGTAGTTGTCGATCACCGGCACGCCCAGTGTTTGGGTTACCCAACTCGCAGTGGGTTCATCCAGCGGCTCGCCCGCCAGATACAGCACCTCCAGCGAGGAGAGATCGTGATTGCGGATCTGCGCGGTCGGGAACTTCTTCAGCACGCGAATGGCGGTCGGCGCTGAGAACATTCTGCTGACCTGATATTTTTCGACAATCTTCCACCACACACCGCAGTCCGGGTACGTCGGCAGCCCTTCGTACACCACCGTCGCCATCCCCGCCAGCAGCGGGGCATAAACGATGTAGGAGTGTCCGACCACCCAGCCGATATCCGAGGCACAGAAGAACACGCCGCCCGCTTTGCCGCCAAAGATGGTCTCCATCGACGTCGCCAGCGCCACCGCATAGCCGCCAACGTCACGCTGCACGCCCTTCGGCTTGCCGGTCGTGCCGGAAGTGTAAAGTATGCAGGAGGTTTCGTTCGACTCCAGCCACACCACCGGCACGCGCGCCCCGAGATGCTGCTGACGCAGCGCGGCAAAATCGAGATCGCGCCCCTCGACCCGCGCCATTCTCGCCAGCCCACGATCGACCAGTACCACGTGGTGCGGCTGATGCTGCGCCTGGTCAATAGCCTCATCGAGCAGCTTTTTATACGGCAGGATCTTGCCCCCGCGCGCCCCGGCATCCGCCGACACGATGACCTTCGGTCGGGCATCGTCGATTCGCGCCGCCACGCTGTGCGAGGCGAAGCCGCCGAACACCACCGAGTGGATCGCGCCAATGCGTGCACAGGCCAGCAGCGTAATGTGTGCCTCGGCGATCATCGGCATGTACACCAATACCCGATCGCCGCGCTGCACGCCTAGCGACAGCAGAATAGCGGCCGTCACGTTGACTTCGTCATACAGCTGACGAAAGGTAAACGTGCGCTCTTCTTCGGTTTCCGAGGAAACAGCAATCAGCGCCAGCGCATCGGGCTGCTTCTCCAGCCAACGGTCAATGGCGTTATGGCACAGATTGGTCGTCCCACCGCAAAACCAGCGCGCAAACGGCGGATGGCTATGGTCCAGCACCTGAGTAAACGGCTGCTGCCAGTCAATACGCTGGGCCTGCTCGGCCCAGAATGACTCAGGTTGAGTGATAGATCGTTGATAAAACTCGCTAAAAGACATAATGCTCTCCTGTTGAACTTACGCCTAATGAGTCAGGTTTTAGATAATGAACAAATCCATGTACTCATTAACCGGCATCTGTTCCAGGCGAGTTCTGTCCAGGGAAACATCCAGAATGCGCTGTTGTTGGCGGGTCGGGAACTGGCGCGCCAAGTTGATTTTGAATTTCTCAACCAGCTTCGGCATGCCGTCAGTCCGACGACGCGCGTGGCCGATCGGGTATTCCACCACCTCTTCGTCAAAACGGGAGCCGTCGGTAAACTCCAGGGTGATAGCGTTGGCGATGGCGCGTTTTTCCGGGTTGTGATAATCGGCGGTAAAGGCCGGATCTTCGAAGCAGTTAATTTTCTCACGCAGCGCGTCGATGCGTTTATCCTGCGCCACACCGTCTTCATAATCAGCCGCCGTCAGGCGTCCGAACAGCAGCGGGATCGCCACCATGTACTGGATGCAGTGGTCGCGATCCGCCGGGTTATCCAGTGGGCCTTTTTTGTCGATGATGCGAATGCAGGCTTCGTGTGTACGAATCGTCACTTTTTCGATATCGGCGGCCGTCTTACCAGCAGCCAGCAGTTTTTCATGCAGCGTCATGGCGGCTTCTACCGCGGTCTGGGAGTGGAACTCAGCCGGGAAGGAGATTTTAAACAGCACGTTTTCCATCACGTAAGAGCCGTACGGACGCTGGAAGCGGAACGCTTCTCCTTTGAAGGAGACATCATAGAAGCCCCAGGTTTTCGCCGTCAGCGCAGACGGGTACCCCATCTCGCCGGTTTTGGCCATCAGCGCCAGACGCACCGCCCGGGATGTGGCATCCCCCGCCGCCCAGGATTTACGCGTACCGGTATTCGGCGCATGACGATAGGTTCGCAGCGACTGTCCGTCGACCCACGCCAGCGAAACCGCGTTGAGGATCTCATCGCGGGTCAGTCCCAGCATCTCGGCGACTACGGCGGTCGAGGCCACTTTCACCAGCAGAACGTGGTCCAGGCCGACGCGGTTAAAGGAGTTTTCCAGCGCGATACAGCCCTGAATTTCATGGGCTTTGATCATACCAGTCAGCACGGTTTTCATAGTCAGCGGCGCTTTACCCGCTGCTACCGCATTGCGCGACAGCCAGTCAGCGGTGGCCAGAATCCCGCCAAGGTTATCGGAAGGATGGCCCCATTCCGCGGCAAGCCAGGTGTCGTTGAAGTCCAGCCAGCGGATCATCGCGCCAATGTTAAACGCTGCCTGCACCGGGTCGAGCTGAAACTGGGTGCCCGGCACGCGAACACCGTTCGGCACCACCGTCCCCGGGACAATCGGCCCCAGCAGTTTTTTACAGGCCGGATATTCCAGCGCTTCCAGCCCGCAGCCGAGGGTGTCGAGCAGACAATAATGCGCGGTGTCATACGCCACCGTCGAGGTGATGGCGTAATTCATCACGTAATCAACGATATCAACGATTTCACGGTCAAATTCAGGGCGAACATTCGAAATATGAGCGGACATAGGGTACGTTTCCTGTTTTTTATCTTTAGAGGTTTTGCATTAGCAACGCTTTTCAATAGCGACAAATACGCGATCTTCCGGGCCGGTGTAGTTGGCGGAAGGCCGGATGATTTTATTATCCTGGCGCTGTTCAATGATGTGCGCCGCCCAGCCGGTGACGCGGGCGATGACAAACAGCGGGGTGAACATTTCGGTCGGGACGCCCATCATGTTGTAGGAAACCGCCGAGAACCAGTCGAGGTTCGGGAACATCTTTTTGGTATCCCACATTACCTCTTCCAGACGGTCGGCGATGTTGTACATTTTCAGCGAACCGCCTTCCTGGGAAAGCTGCTTCGCCACGCGCTTGATCACCTGATGCCGCGGGTCAGCAAGGGTGTAGACCGGGTGACCAAAGCCAATCACCACCTCTTTGTTTTCTACACGTTTACGGATATCAGCTTCGGCTTCATCCGGCGTTTCGTAGCGCTGCTGAATTTCCAGCGACACTTCGTTGGCCCCGCCGTGTTTCGGACCGCGCAGCGCGCCAATGGCGCCGATAATCGCGGAATACATATCCGAGCCGGTTCCCGCAATCACCCGTCCGGTAAAGGTCGAGGCATTGAATTCGTGTTCGGCATACAGCACCAGCGAGATGTGCATCGCTTTTTCCCAACTGGCCGACGGTTTTTCGCCGTGCAGCAGGTGCAGGAAATGACCGCCAATGGAATCGTCATCGGTTTCCGGCTGGATACGCTCACCGTTGTGGCTGTAGTGATACCAGTACAGCAGGATCGAGCTGAGCGAGGCCAACAGCTTATCGGCAATGTCGCGCGCGCCGGAGACGGTATGCCCCTCTTTTTCCGGCAGCGTGCAGCCCAACGCAGAAACGCCGGTACGCATCACGTCCATCGGATGCGAAGCGGCAGGCAACGCTTCCAGAACGGTACGCACGTTTGCCGGGAGGCCACGCAGCGCTTTTAATTTAACCTTGTAGGCGTTGAGTTCATCGCGGGTGGGTAATTTTCCGTGGATCAGCAGGTGCGCCACTTCTTCAAATTCGCACTGTTGCGCGAGGTCGAGAATATCGTAGCCACGATAGTGTAAATCGTTACCGCTTTTACCAACGGTGCACAGGGCGGTATTGCCGGCGGTCACGCCGGACAGCGCGACCGATTTTTTCGGCTTAATAACATTCGTACTATTTTGCAGGATCGTTGTGTCGCTCATGTTGTCCTCGTTATTTTTATATATAGGGTATTGAGGGTATGCATCGCGTCGTACGTTGTAGCCCGGATAAACGTAGCGCCATCCGGCATTGCCTGATGGCGGCTGCGCCTTATCAGGCCTACGGCTTCGTGGCGTACAACGCGTCGAGTTTCTCTTCGAACTGGTAGTAGTTGATGCTTTCGTACAGCTCGTTGCGCGTCTGCATGATGTCGATAACGTTCTTCTGCGTGCCTTCCTGGCGCAGCACGTTGTACACCTGCTCGGCGGCACGGTTCATGGCGCGAAATGCCGACAGCGGATACAGCGCCATTGCCACGTTCGCACTGCGCAACTCATCGGTGGTGAACAACGGCGTTGCGCCAAATTCAGTAATGTTGGCAAGGATCGGTACCTGCACGGCATCGGCAAATTGGCGGTACATTGCCAGCTCCGTAATGGCTTCCGGGAACAGCATGTCAGCGCCCGCTTCGACATACGCCTGCGCACGATCGATAGCGGCGTCTAACCCTTCCACCGCCAGCGCATCGGTACGCGCCATAACAACAAAGTTCGGATCAGTACGCGCATCCACCGCCGCACGGATCCTGTCGACCATCTCTTCTTTCGATACGATCGCCTTGTTCGGACGATGCCCACAGCGCTTGGCGCCGATCTGATCTTCAATGTGCAGCGCAGCGGCCCCGGCTTTGATCATCGATTTCACAGTGCGTGCCACGTTAAACGCGGATGATCCGAACCCAATATCGGCATCCACCAGCAGCGGCAGCGGGCAGACATCGGTGATACGGCGGATATCGGTCAGTACATCATCGAGGGTAGAGATACCGAGATCCGGTAACCCTAGCGACCCGGCAGCCACGCCGCCGCCAGAGAGATAAATCGCCTGATACCCAGCGCGCTGGGCCAGCAGAGCGTGGTTCGCATTGATGGTGCCAACAATTTGTAATGGATTTTCTTTAGTGAGCGCGGCGCGAAACGCCAGCCCCGGAGAGTGCAGAGACATATCCCATCCTCTTGTTATCAACTTGTTATCGTTCGTTGATTAACCTAAAGCAAGGGGTATGCCAACACCTTTATTGAGTGCGTTATTTTTACTTACTTATTTTAAAACAATTAATTACAATTTAACTCTGCATTTTTGTCGCACAAAAGCGTGTCAGCACGCGTTTCATGAAACCGGCCTGAACGTTTCATTGCAACATTTATGAAACACAACTAAACCCAATATTCGGTTCTTTAATTTTGGGGTTAGCGATGGCTGAGACACATCTTCCACCACGCATGAATGACGACAAACCGGTTATCTGGACGGTCTCCGTCACACGCCTGTTCGACCTGTTTCGCGACATCAGCCTGGAGTTTGATCACCTCGCAACCATTACCCCAATTCAGTTGGGTTTTGAAAAAGCGGTGGCCTATATCCGCAAGAAGCTCGCCAGCGAACGTTGCGATGCCATCATCGCCGCGGGTTCCAACGGCGCGTATCTGAAAAGCCGCCTGTCGATTCCGGTGATCCTGATAAAACCCAGCGGATTCGACGTGCTACAGGCGCTGGCGAAAGCCGGTAAGCTAACCCCGTCGATTGGCGTCGTCACCTATCAGGAAACACTGCCCGCATTAACCGCCTTTCAAAAGACGTTCAATTTGCGCCTGGAGCAGCGCAGCTATATCACCGAAGAGGATGCGCGCGGGCAGATCAACGAGCTGAAAGCCGGCGGAACGCAAGCGGTGGTTGGCGCGGGCTTGATTACCGATCTGGCGGAAGAAGCGGGGATGACCGGGATCTTTATCTATTCGGCGGCCACCGTACGTCAGGCCTTTAGCGATGCGCTGGATATGACCCGCCTGACGCTCCGACGCAACGGGCAATACGCCAGCGGCGATACGCTACGCACCCGCTATACGCTGGGTGATATGCGCGGTCATTCGCCGCAGATGGAGCAGGTTCGCCACACCATCATGCTGTACGCCCGCTCGCGCGCACCGGTGCTGATTCAGGGTGAAACCGGGACGGGGAAAGAGCTGGCGGCGCAGGCGATTCATCGGGAATATTTCACCCGTCAGGACTCTCGACGTGGCAAGCCCTCAGCGCCATTTGTCGCCGTTAACTGCGGGGCTATTACCGAATCATTGTTGGAAGCGGAGCTGTTTGGCTATGAAGATGGCGCGTTTACCGGCTCTCGTCGGGGCGGTCGCGCGGGCCTGTTTGAAATTGCCCACGGCGGGACGCTGTTTCTCGACGAGATCGGTGAAATGCCGCTGCCGTTACAAACCCGACTGCTGCGCGTGCTGGAAGAAAAAGAGGTCACTCGGGTGGGCGGGCATCAGCCGATCCCGGTCGATGTGCGGGTGATCAGCGCCACCCACTGTCATCTCGAGCAGGAGATGAAACAGGGCCAGTTTCGAACCGATCTGTTTTATCGCCTGAGCATTCTGCGCCTCACACTGCCGCCACTGCGCGAGCGCCTGCCCGATATCCTGCCGCTGGCAGAAGGGTTTTTAAAACAGTCACTGGCGGAACTCGACGCGCCGTTTTCTGATACGGTGCGTAAGGGACTCGGGCTGAGCCAGCAGACGCTACTCAATTATGGCTGGCCGGGAAATATTCGCGAGCTGCGTAATATGATGGAGCGTCTGGCGCTGTTTTTGAGCGTGGAACCGCAACCTGAACTGAACATCCATTTTTTGCAGCAGTTGTTACCGGAGTTAGCCGTTACCTCCGAAGCGCCTCAGGTTTCATCATCACTGACACCGCAGCAGGTGCTGGCGCAATGTAATGGCGATAAAACCGCAGCCGCGCGGTATTTAGGTATCAGTAGAACCACATTCTGGCGGCGATTAAAACAATAACCCGCCGGTACGATGACCAGCGGGTTGTTTGTCTTTCAGTTCAGCGCGTTATTTTTTCTTGTAAATATTAGCCGTGCCATGGATTTTATTGTCCGTTTGACCGGAGGTTAATACCAGGACGTCTGCGCCTTTCTCATCGGCTTTCTTAATCAAGTCTGCTTTAGCATCTGCGGCAGACATTTCATTGCTGGTAGAAATCGTGCCAATCTTGGTGTACTGAGACTCAACCTTATCAAAATCGACCTTCATCATCAGTTCCGCGGCATAGGCGTTGGAAACGACAAAAGCTAACGCACCAATTAATACCTTATATCCAGTTTTCATATAAAAGCTCCAATTTTTATGTTTTTACGCCATCATCGACCCCTGAACATCGATAGTGCGAGTCAAGGATGATTAATAAGTAGTTCAGCTTGTTCAAAAAATCCAGAGCTAACGGAAATATAAAGAGATTTTGCGAAACGGAGATAACCGACGATCCTACGCCGTTGCGTTCCCCGCCGCACCTGGCCGCGAATAATCGCCTGACATACCCGCTTGCAACAGCGCTATTGTTTCATAATACAGTGTGAGTAAATCCTCAGAAAAATGTACGTTGAAAACGTAGAGTAGCTGACGACGCAGAATAGTCTTAATCCAGACTGCGCATCACATACCCCTCTATTCTCACTGATGGAATCGTTGTTTATGGAACCTCTACACGCCGTCGTACTGACCGTCAGTTTGTTCGTGTTAACCTTTTTTAATCCCGGTGCAAATCTGTTCGTGGTGGTGCAAACCAGTCTGGCATCGGGACGCCGGGCGGGCGTGATGACCGGTCTGGGGGTGGCGCTAGGCGATGCGTTCTATTCTGGCCTCGGGTTGTTTGGCATGGCGACACTTATCACCCAGTGTGAAGGCGTATTCTCACTGATTAAAATTGTCGGCGGCGCGTATTTACTGTGGTTCGCGTGGAACAGCATTCGACATCAGGCGACACCACAAATGCCAACGTTACAGCAGCCGATTTCTGCACCCTGGTACGTCTTCTTCCGGCGCGGGCTGTTAACGGATTTATCCAATCCACAAACCGTGCTGTTTTTTATTAGTATTTTCTCGGTCACGCTGAGTGCAGACACGCCGACATGGGCAAGGATGATGGCGTGGGCGGGGATTGTGTTGTCTTCCGTCATCTGGCGTATTTTTCTCAGTCAGGCGTTTTCTTTACCTGCAGTTCGCCGCGCATATGGGCGGATCCACCGGATTGCCAGTCGGGTGATTGGTGCCATTATCGGAGCCTTCGCCCTGAGGCTGATTTACGAAGGCATCACCCATCGTTAACGCACCTGAAACACAGTTTCGCTTGACCATCGTGACGTAATTGTCCGTAATATCGCCTGGATTTTTAAACGTATTTTTGAGTGGCTGTGAGATGGAACAGGTTGCCCCCGCAAACGACACATTACTACTGACTGAATGGCAGGCGCTGCTGCGCCAGACGTCTCCTGACGTCCATACGATCCTGACTTCGTTAAGCGATGAGGAGATCCGCCATTTAGTGACCGTGTTTTATGACTACATGCTCTCCCATGCCGAGAGCGCATTGTTCCTGAATACCGAACAAGTCAGTACGCGGCTTAGCGGCAGCATGTTTAACTGGCTGCGCAGCGTGCTGGGTAGCGCGCAGGAAGACCTCTCACAGTTGCTGCTCAAACAACGCGAAATCGGCGTGGTCCATGCGCGTATCGGCCTGCCCATCGATCTGGTCAATCGCGGCGCGCGCAAGCTGAAAGATGAGTTGTATCGGGTGCTGAAAAAGAAAGCAGACTACCCGCCTCACCTGTTGAGTGACGCTATCTGCTTTAGCAGCCTGGCAATGGATACCGCACTGGAGGCGATGACCGTCTCCTATTCGCCAAGCTATCAAAACTCCCTGAACACGCAAGAACAGTATCGCCTGCAAACGATTTATGACGACGTCAACGTCGAGCGCGAGCGGCAAATCCGCTCGTTTACCGACTGGGAAAATCAGTTTATCTACAACATTGCCACCGGATTACCCGTTGGGGAACTGGTCTTTCTGGCAAACTCCGATTTTGGTATGTGGTTCTCCCATAAGGGAAAACATATATTCGGTAACAGCAATCTGCTTGCCGAAATGGAATCTGTGATTGCAGAAATTGATAACCGTCTGACCCAGACACTGTTGAATCTACAGCAACCTGCAGAAGCCGTACGGATGAGTTTATTGCAGGATGTCCGCCAGCTGTCGGCAAAAATCCATTACCTTCTGGCCTCGATGTTTGAAGCGCTGGTCAAACAGGAAAACGGTAAAGACTCGCTGACCCAGCTGCTTAACCGCCGCTTTATTCCGACCATTATGCGGCGCGAAATTTCGCTGGCATTACATGCGCGCAAGCCGTTCACCCTGGCCATGTTAGACATTGATTACTTCAAACAAATCAACGACAGCTATGGGCATAACACCGGCGACATGGCGCTGAAAAGCGTGGCGGCGGTGATTTATGAGCATATCCGCAGCAGCGACTACGTTTTCCGCTACGGCGGTGAAGAGTTTATGATCCTGCTGGTCGAGTCAGAGGTTTCACAGGCCAGTATTATTCTGGAAACCCTGCGTAAAAAGATTGCCGACCTGCGCATGGCGGCCTCGACGACGGAATCCTTCTCGATTACCGTCAGTATCGGTATCGCCGAATATGACTACCATCCGGACTACAAACAGTTGGTGGATAAAGCCGACCGCGCACTGTATCTGGCAAAAAGCCGTGGCCGTAACCGCGTCGAAACCTATCAGGAATAACTTTTCCCTTTCCGCAGAAATAAATACCCCCTTCAGGGTATTTATCTGACCCGTGTTAATACTCGTGCTGTTATTTTTAATAGGGCTTTTGCCTGGCGCAAAATAACAGCCGCTGAATAAGATGCAAATCAAATACATGATATCTTTATCGCGTTAGCATATCCCGGTGATGCGTCCTCCTGAATGCGGGAAGGAAACGATGAGGGATAATAAAATCATGAACGGGAATAAGAGAACACGCTGGCAGCGCCGTCCAGGCACCACCGGAGGAAAACTGCCATGGAATGACTGGCGGAATGCCAGCACCTGGCGAAGAGCCACCCAGTTTCTTCTGCTGGCGATTAATATCTATATTGGTGTGACCTTTTATTACTGGGTCCGCTATTTTGAGACCGGCGGCACCAGCGTGTATATTCCCAGACCGGGTGGGATTGAAGGGTGGCTGCCTATCGCCGGGCTGATGAACATCAGGTATACGCTGGAAACCGGATACCTTCCGCCGATCCACGCCGCCTCCATGCTGCTGCTCGTCGCGTTTATTCTGATAAGCCTGCTGTTAAAAAAATCATTCTGCTCGTGGCTCTGTCCGGTGGGGACGCTGTCAGAGTTGATTGGCAATCTGGGTAAAAAACTCGTTGGCCGCCATTTCACACTGCCGCGCTGGCTGGATCTGCCGCTGCTGAGCCTGAAATATCTGCTGCTGAGCTTCTTTCTGTATATTGCCCTGTCGATGCCCGCGCAGGGGATCCAGTACTTTTTGATGTCGGCCTACGGCATGATTATCGACGTCAAGATGCTCGATTTCTTCCGCCACATTGGCACGGCAACGCTGGTTTTCGTGGTGATTATCAGCATCATGAGCCTGTTTATTCGTAACGCCTGGTGTCGCTATTTATGCCCGTATGGTGCCCTGCTCGGCCTCTTCTCCCTGCTCTCTCCATTTAAAATCCGGCGTAATGCAGACAGCTGCATCGACTGCGGAAAATGCGCGAAGAACTGCCCGTCAAACATTCCGGTGGACAAGCTTATTCGGGTCCGCACCGTTGAATGTACCGGCTGCATGACCTGCGTTGAATCATGCCCAGTCGCCTCAACGCTGACGTTTTCACTGCAGAGACCGACCGGCAACGCCGCACCCAAACCGTGGTGGCAACGCGTCGCTTTACCTGGATGGGGAATGACGCTACTGCTGCTCGGTATTCTATTTGCCGTCATTGGCTATGCGATGTATGCCAACGTCTGGCAGACGCCGGTACCGGAGCATATGTATTTCCAACTGATACCGAAAGCCAGAATGATCGGGCATTAACGTTTACCGCCTTGCAGACCATCAAACACCCTGCCAATTCTGGCAGGGTTTCCGCCTTTTTCGACCATTTTAAGATTAATGAACTTGTGCCATCGGCGTCCCGTTTATACAACCTTAAATAGCCTCTGGAATAATTCTATTTTTATTTCATGTTCGGCAATAAGGGACCTCAATAATGCGCGGGAATAAAACCATGACTAAAATGAAACTGGCACTGTTATTACCTCTTTTTCTGGCTGGCTGTTCAATGAGCGACGGGGAGTTAAGAAACGCCTACGCTCAGCATTATCAGCAGCCGACGGCTTATGTTGAGGTCTATAAGCAAAAAATAGCCAGTATGGACATTAATGCACTGGCGCAATATGCCGCCACAGAAGATAAGAAGAAAATGCGCGGACAGCCGCGGCTGAAAATAGACAACTTCATTACCATTGAGAACGTACAGGCGAAGGGAAATCGGGTGGTATACGATTACTCGTTGTCAGAAAGCTGGCAGGCGTTACCCGCCGATAAGCAGCGCGAGAAGCAGACTAATATGAACAGGGATTTGATTTATCGTACCTGCTCGCTGGAAACAGTGCGTCTGGCACAGGCGAAAGGGCTGGAAGAGGAGCATAACTACTACAGCCAGTACCCGGACAAGCTCGCCTTTACCCTGAGAACCAGCGCCCAGATTTGTATCCAGAACGGCTTTACGCAATAACCGGTCTGGTCATCAACGGGCCATCAATGCCTGATGGCGCTTCGCTTATCAGGCCTACATGAGTGTGCACCCCGTAGGCCGGATAAGGCGCCAGCGCCGCCATCCGGCTAAAAACCGATGGTTAACATCAGAATTTCCACGACACGCTACCAACGATACTGCGCTCCGCACCGAAGTAGCAATACGAGAGCGAGTTACAGGCCGCCACGTAGCGTTTATCGGTCAGGTTGTTGACGTTCAGTTGCGCACTCAAACCCTTAATCCCAATATTCGTTAAGTCGTAGCCTACCGCCATATCCACCAACGTGTACGACGGCAGAGTATGGGTATTCAGGCGATCGCTGGTGATCCCGTTGACGTAGCGCACGCCAGATCCCAGCGTCAGGCCGTCCAGCGGACCACTTTTCACATCGTAGCTCAACCAGGTGCTGGCCTGATTACGCGGGGCGTACACCGCACGCTTACCCTGCTCCTCCGGACTGCTCTTCTTGTAGCGAATGTCGGTGTAGGTGTATGCCGCCTGCAGGCGGAAGCTCTCCGTCAGTTGGCTGATCGCCTCCAGCTCGACCCCTTCCGATTCAATTTCGCCAATTGAGCGGTACGGGTCGGTCGGTTCTTCTTTGGTGGCGATATTGGTCTGATTGATACGGAATACCGATGCGCTAAACTGGCTGTTCAGCCCCTCCGGCTCATACTTCAACCCGGCTTCCCACTGCTTGCCTTTCATTGGATCCAACAGGTTACCGTTTTCGTCGGCAAAGCTGGTCGGTGTGAACGCGGTGGAGTAACTGATGTACGGCGCAAAACCATTATCGAACAGATAGAGCAGCGCGGCACGAGTGCTGAAGTTGTTTTTATCCAGATCGCTGCGGGTATCGTTTATCTTATCAATGTTCGACACGCTGACCTGATCGTAACGGCCACCGAGCGTAATGCGCCAGCGATCCCATGACATCTGATCCTGCAAATAGTAGCCCGTCTGGCGCAGCTTGTGTTTTTCACGCGCGTACATGTTGATGTAATCCGGCTTCGCGCCGTACACCGGGTTAAAGGCGTCAATCGGCGGGAAAGCACCGTAATAGCCGGTGGTGTTGTTGCTGCGACTCTGATAGTCAATGCCCACCAGCAGGCGGTGGTTCACCTGCCAGGTATCCACGCTGCCGTCGAGTTGGTTATCCAGCGTAATGGCCGACATATTCTCATCGGAGCCGGAATAGCCGCGGTTGAGTTCAGTGTCATTCAGCCAGCCCGCCGCATACACCTGATTAAGTTCAACATCGGTATGCAGATAGCGCAGCTTTTGTCGTACCGACCAACCGTTGTCGAACATGTGCTCGATGTTGTAGCCCACCATGTTCTCGCGACGATCGTATTTGTCGTAGTCATCCTCACCTTCAAAGAAGGTATTGGAAATCTTTCGCCCGTCGTGCGGCACCACGGTGCCATCATATGGCAGACCCGAGTGGCTGCCACCTTCCGGATCGCGGTGCAGGTAGGCCATCAGGTCGAGACGCGTCTGGTCGGTGATACGCCAGGTCAGGCTGGGCATCAGCGCGTAGCGTTCTTCCTTCAACGGACCAAACTGCGAGTCCGCATAGCGTGTCATCCCACTCAGACGCGCCGCCACGCGATCGTTATCATCCAGTGCGCCGGTGACGTCAAAGGCGGCGCCACGCTGGTTGTTATTGCCGGCAAACAGCTTCACTTCACCACCCGCATCAAACGACGGTTTACGTGAGGTCAGCGCCACAATGCCACCCGGTGAAGAACGGCCATACAGCACCGAAGCCGGACCGCGCACCACTTCAATATTGTCGAGGAACCACGGATCGACCACCAGTGAGCTGTGCGAGTTGGTATCACCCATCATCTTCAGGCCATCGAGATAGACGTTATCGAGGCTACCGTCGGAGAAACCGCGCAGCACAATATAGTCAAAGCGGTTAGAGGCACCAATCTGATTGCTGTACACCCCTGGCGTGTAGCTGACGGCCTGGCGCACGCTGGTGGCACCCTGCTCTTCAAACTGTTCACGAGTAATGATGGACACCGACTGCGGGGTTTCAATATCCGGCGTGGCAAGCTTGGTGGCGCCGCTCTGCATTTGCGAGGTGACCACCACCGTATCGTTTTTTGTTGTTTCCTGCGCCAGCAGAGGAAAAGCCACGCTGCCGGTCACCCATCCCACCAGCAGCGCCAACCGAGTCTTCGCGAACATGAACATCTCCCAAGGCATTTCTAATTGTAAATGAGAATTATTGCGCTTTTTATGCCAGAGATAGCTATGCCGGATGCCAGGTTACGTATGCGCAGCGCCAAAATGCGATTCAGACGCGCGCATAAAACGGAGAAATGGATTAGCAAGGTTTGAGGATATCGCCAGGCGAGAAACCGTAGCGGCGACGAAAGGCGGTCGAAAAGTTGGTGGCGTGCTGGTAGCCCGACATCCATGCCGCCTGCTGTACGCTGTACCCTTCTAATAAATACCCCCGCGCCCGTTCCAGACGGCAGTCGCGCAGGTAGTCAAATACGGAGCAGCCATACGCCGCACGAAACTTGCTGCGCAGGCTGCTGGGGCTCATCGCCGCACGCTGGGCCAGTTCGCTGAGGGTGTAGTCATTTTCCGGCGTCTGTTCCAGCAAACGACGCACAATCTCGAGGCGTTGCTGTTCGCCGCTGGCAGCCTGGCGTCTGCTGCTCTCCACCTGACAGACGCTGAGACCGTGGCCGAACAGTTGCAAAATAAGCCCTTCCAGCATCAGCTGGCGGGATACATTACTGAGCGTGCTCTGCTGGGCGTACTGTAATCCACTGAGCAAAAAGCCCGGCACTTGCCAGATAAGCGTTGGTGTCTGGCATCTTTCCCATTCAACCATTAACGACTCCAGCAACCCCGTGCGCCACGCGCCGTCCGGATACAACCCCAGCGATAACGTTCGCAGCTTGCAGTCCGCGGAGTGACGGGCGCTCATGGTCTGGTGCTCGCTGAGGCGCGAACTAAACGCCATGCCGGAACGCACCACATGCTGCTGCCCATTGAGAGTCAATGTCACACAACCTTCCAGCACCACCAGCATATACAGGGGAGTGCTGTGGCGGGAGGTGGTTTCGTAGGGTTGCAGCACCTGCACATCGGAGTGGGTAACACACATCCCGCAGGGCAGCGTCATCTCTTCGACTTTGCCCTGTAGCACGGGGCTGGCATGGGGGAAATCCAGCTGTTGCGAAAGCTGCGGAAAGCGGTAATCAATGCCGTAACGCTCACCAAAATCCATAAACTCACTGACGGAGAAGGTTCGTGCCAGCCGTGCGGCTGTATTTTGGCCGGTGGTGTTGTTCATACAGTTTTCTGCACAGGGAATGGGGTTCGCTATTTCGGGTTGGTGGCAACATTACCATTACCTACAGAATGCAACAATAATAATGAGAATTATTATCAATAATAATCTTAAAGATAAGGCTGAGAGATACCGCTAAGGTTGACCGCCCTACCGTCGGTATAGCCGAAGCGGTTATACCGACGTGCAGATTTACCAGTCAGTTACTTCATTAATACATCAACAAATTTGGCCAGCCATTCAGGATGTGCTGGCCATGCCGGTGCGGTGACCAGATTGCCGTCAACGTGAGCCTGGTCAATGCCGATATCCGCGTAATGCCCGCCACTCAGGCGAATTTCAGGCGCACAGGCAGGATAGGCACTACAGGTGCGGTTTTCTAACACGCCGGCCGCCGCCAGCAGTTGTGGTCCATGACAGACAGCGGCGATCGGTTTGCCCGCCGCGTTGAAGTCCTGAACCAATTGAATGACATCCGGATTCAGCCGGAGATACTCCGGCGCCCGCCCGCCGGGGATCAGCAGCGCGTCATAATCGGCCGCCCGCACATCAGCAAAATTCGCATTCAGGGTAAACCGATGCCCGGGTTTTTCGCTGTAGGTCTGCGCCCCGTCAAAGTCATGAATAGCGGTTTGGACATAGTCGCCCTCGCGTTTATCCGGGCAGACGGCGTCCACGCGGTGACCTAACATTTTCAGCGCCTGAAAAGGCACCATCGTTTCATAATCTTCGACATAATCTCCGACCAGCATCAGTATTTTTTTCATCAACGTCCCCGCCCATAGCGATTAAGTGCAGAAATAACGGCCCTTTTTACTATAGTTCACGTGCTATACGTCATTAATAAATACCGTAGAATAATCGGCCGGATCACAATCTGCACAGGGGCACGTCAGAAGGTCGCATTCATCTTAAGCGCAAGGGAAAGCGCTACTAATAAATATAAATTATCTATAAATATATAATTGAGAAATTTTAATACCAGCCTGTTACGCCCATTAATTAAGAGTGAATGAATTGCATGTAAGAATTCCTGTGTTATATTTCGACTGAACTTTCACGACATATAATTATTTATTATTTAATAAATAAATGCTGCCTATTATTTATCATCTATTATTATTCTGTTCAGCGTAAATCGGCGAATAGACAAAAAAGGTTTTCCCATGATCACAAGACGTTCGTTCGTCAGACAGAGTCTGGTGACGTCAACGAGTATGTTACTCGCCAGTATAACGGGTATCGGCTTCAGTAAATTGGCCAGCGCAGCAGAAACCCACCGCTGGCTAATGCCAGATGAAGGTGCGCCCCATGCGGCAACCTGGATGGCATTTGGCGCCAGTGCAGAGATCTGGGAGCCTCACCTGCTGCCGGTAGTCCAGGGAAACCTGGCCCTGATCGCCAAAACCATCGCCGCATTTGAACCGGTAAATATGCTGGTTCGCGAAGAAGACAGCGACCTCGCGGCAAAGCTGTGTGGGCCATCGGTCAATGTGTTGGTGCAGTCAATTGACGATCTGTGGATCCGCGATACGGGGCCGGTGTTTGTGAAAAACACTGCCGGCACACTCGGCGGAGTCGGGTTTAATTTCAACGGTTGGGGCGATAAGCAGCAACATGCACGCGACGCCGACGTCGCAGAATTTGTCACCGACGATGCTAAGGCCGAATTTATCCGCTCGTCGCTGATCCTGGAAGGCGGCGGTATTGAAGTCGATGGCGAAGGCACTGCGATTATTACCGAGAGCTGCGTTCTCAACCCGAACCGCAATCCCGGCGTGAGCAAAGCGGAATGTGAATCCGAACTGAAACGCCTGCTGGGGCTGGACAAAATCATCTGGTTACCGGGCATTGCCGGGAAAGATATTACCGATGGCCACACGGACTTTTATGCGAGATTCGCGCATCCCGGCACGGTAGTGGTGGGACTTGAGCAGGATGCTTCCTCATTTGATTACGCCGTGACCCGGCGACATCTGGCAGTCTTACGCACCGCGACGGACGCGAAAGGACGCCGCCTGAACGTCGTCGCGCTGGAAGGACCGTCTACCCTTCGGCAAACCTATGCCAACGATGATTTTGCCGCCGGTTATATCAATTTTTATCTCTGTAACGGCGCCGTTATCGCGCCGGAGTTTGGTGACAAACGCACCGATCGTAATACCCGTGCGATTTTGCAGGCGCTGTTTGCTGAGCGTGAAATTATTCAACTGAATATCGACGGTATCGCGGCGGGCGGCGGTGGTATTCACTGCGCGACGCAGCAGCAGCCTCATTAAAGCGCAGCGTATTACAGCTTACGCGATCGCCTTGGGGTTTAAGTTCTTGGGCTGTAAACCCGACGCACAGGGCGATCCCCCTGTGCGTTTTTTTATTTCTGGAACACGGTGATGGGCAACGTTCGTGAAGTACTACAAAAATAAACGGCAGGTCATTTTTTGACATCAATAATCAATAAAAGCATGCCCTGTACTGTTCCGGCATGCCGGAATCTCCCTTCACACACGCACAGGACGGGATCATGAAAATGCAATTCGCTACAAAATATCTGCCGCTGATTTGTCTGGTCTCAAGCGGGCTGCTCTATTCAGCTTCGGTAAACGCCATGGGAAATGACGATACCACGACGCCAACCTGCCCGAAGGGCCAGGTTTACGACAACAAAACCAAAAACTGTTTGCCCGAAAAAAGCAGTATGATCGACGATCAGGATAAAACACAGTATGCGTATCACCTGGCGAAAACCGGTCACTATCAGGACGCTATCAATTTACTCGATACCTTACAGCAACCCAATACGCGTGAGGCCTGGAACTATCGGGGTTATGCCACCCGCAAACTGGGTCGTACGGATGAAGGGATTGGCTATTATCAACGCTCGATTGCCCTTGATCCGCATTATGCCAAAGTACGCGAATACCTCGGTGAGGCATGGATAGTTAAGGGTCGCCCCGATCTGGCAAAAGCGGAACTGGCCACCATTAAAACCCTCTGCGGCACTCAATGCGAAGAATATCGCGACCTTAAAGCCGCGATCGACGGCCCACCCGAGTCATAGGCCAGAAAGGAACGAGAAATAGCGGCAAAGGCGTGCGTTTATCTTCATTGGGGGCATCTTTCTGAACCGAACACAGAATGCCCCCATTGATGCCACCAACAGGAACGTGATGTCGGCTGAGGCCGATTAACGCTGGAGTTTTAGAAACATGTCAGAAGCGGAAAAACACGGACTTTGAGTTGATTTCGGTAGACCTGGGAAGAGTTTGAAATGGTGCCGATAATAGGAGTCGAACCTACGACCTTCGCATTACGAATGCGCTGCTCTACCAACTGAGCTATATCGGCACTGATAAAGACATGCCCACGATTGTGAACACGGGGTAGAAGGTTAAAACTAACCGGGCGACGCGTCAATGGCCTTGCGAATCAAACGCCTATTTTTGCATCACCCGGTTTCAATTACGCACGAATCGTGTCGTCACCGAAGCCGATCCACTTGTATGTGGTCAGTGCTTCCAGCCCCATCGGTCCGCGTGCGTGTAATTTCTGCGTACTGACTGCCACTTCCGCACCCAGTCCAAACTGGCCGCCGTCGGTAAAACGGGTGGAGGCGTTAACGTACACCGCAGACGAATCCACCTCGTTAACGAAGCGGTTGGCGTTGTGCATATCGCGCGTCAGGATCGCGTCGGAATGCTGGGTGCCATGTTCGCGAATATGGCCGATGGCCTCATCCAGATCGGCGACAATTTTCACGTTCAGATCCAGGGACAGAAATTCGTCGTCGTACTCTTGCACTTTCACCGCTACCACGTTAGCCGGGCCGGCCTGCAATGGGGTCAGCGCCGAGTTGTCGGCATGCAGCGTAACGCCGCTTTGCGCCATCTGCTGGCTCAGTGCTGGCAGGAAGCGGCCGGCGATATTCTGCTGCACCAGCAGCGTCTCGACGGTATTACAGGTGCTCGGGCGTTGTGTTTTGGCATTAACGATAATTCGGAGTGCGGCGATAATATCGGCGCTTTCATCCACATAGATATGACAAACGCCAATACCGCCGGTGATCACCGGAATGGTCGATTGTTCGCGGCACAGCTTGTGCAGGCCCGCACCGCCGCGAGGGATCAGCATATCGATGTATTTATCCATGCGCAGCATTTCTGTGACCAGCGCGCGGTCCGGGTTATCAATCGACTGCACGGCGGCCGCCGGTAAACCACAGGCCTCCAGCGCCTGCTGAATCACTGCCACGGTTGCCGCATTTGTCCGGTACGTCTCTTTGCCCCCGCGCAGGATCGCCGCATTGCCGGTTTTCAGGCACAGGGAGGCGACATCAACGGTGACGTTAGGACGCGCTTCATAAATCACGCCAATCACGCCCAGCGGGACGCGACGACGCTCCAGACGCAGGCCGCTATCCAGCAGACCGCCGTCAATCACCTGCCCGACCGGGTCGGCGAGGTTGCACACCTGACGTACGTCGTCGGCGATGGCTTTCAAACGTGCCGGGGTCAGCGCCAGACGGTCAAGCATTGCTTCACTCAGACCGTTTTCCCGCGCCTGCTCAACGTCTTGTGCGTTAGCGCTGAGGATGCTTTCGGTTTGTGCTTCCAGTTCATCGGCAATCTTTTCCAGCACACGGTTTTTTTCGCGGCTGGAGAGTAGCGCCAGCTTATACGACGCTGCTTTGGCAGCAATGCCCATTTGTTCCAGCATATGCCTGCTCCTTAACGGGTGATCATGTCATCGCGATGGACGGCAACCGGGCCATATTCATAGCCGAGGATCGCGTCAATCTGTTGAGAGTGGTGTCCGGCAATACGGCGCAGCGCGTCGCTGTTATAGCGAGTGACGCCGTGGGCAATATCGCGCCCTTCAAGATTGCAGATACGAATCACTTCACCACGAGAGAAGTTGCCTGTCACGCTTTTAATGCCTTTGGGCAATAACGAACTGCCGCGTTCCAGAATGGCTGAGGTTGCGCCTTCATCGACGGTGATTTCCCCGGCGGGCGGTGCGCCGAAGATCCAGCGTTTGCGGTTCTCCAGCGGAGAAGCCTGAGCATGAAAACGCGTCCCCACGGACACGCCTTCCATTACATCACCAATCACGCCAGGCTTGCTGCCTGCGGCAATAATGGTGTCGATACCGGCGCGGCAGGCCACGTCTGCCGCCTGCAGTTTGGTGCCCATACCGCCGGTGCCGAGGCCAGAGACGCTGTCTCCGGCGATAGACCGCAGCGCGTCATCAATCCCGTAGACATCTTTAATCAGCTCAGCCTGCGGATTGGTACGCGGGTCAGCGGTGAACAGGCCCTGCTGATCGGTGAGCAGCAGCAGCTTATCGGCCCCGGCCAGAATCGCCGCCAGCGCCGACAGGTTGTCGTTATCACCGACTTTGATTTCGGCGGTTGCCACCGCGTCGTTCTCATTGATGACAGGAACGATGTTGTTATCCAGCAGCGCACGTAACGTGTCGCGAGCGTTAAGGAAACGTTCTCTGTCTTCCATATCCGCACGCGTCAGCAGCATCTGCCCGACATGAATGCCATAAATGGAGAACAACTGTTCCCAGAGTTGAATCAGTCGGCTCTGCCCTACCGCCGCCAGCAGCTGTTTAGAGGCGATCGTTGCCGGGAGTTCAGGGTAACCAAGATGCTCACGCCCGGCGGCAATCGCGCCCGATGTAACAATAACAATGCGATGCTCTGCGGCATGGAGCTGCGCGCACTGGCGGACCAGTTCTACGATGTGGGCACGGTTCAGGCGGCGCGATCCGCCCGTTAGCACACTGGTGCCAAGTTTTACCACCAGCGTCTGGCTGTCACTCATGATTCTCTGCCATTCAAGATTGGGGAAATGATATCAAACGAACGTTTTAGCAGGACTGGCCCCGGTTGCCAACAGCCAGCGCACAAAGCATGAAATTTTATTGCGCAGGATCAGCAAGCGTAGCGGCAAGTTTTGACGTTTTTATGACAGAAACAAATAAACATTCTTTTTTAAAAATATTCTTACTTTGTCATAAAACGTTCATTGCCAGACGTTAAAAACCCTCCTGTCTTTGAACGGGGAACACACCCAGTAAATATTCGCGCGTACTTTAAATCAGGAATGAAAATGAAAAAGAGCACTCTGGCATTAGTGGTGATGGGTATTATGGCATCGGCATCCGTACAGGCAGCGGAAGTGTATAATAAGAACGGAAATAAACTGGATGTGTACGGCAAAGTTAAAGCCATGCACTACATGACCGATAATGACAGCAAAGACGGCGACCAAAGCTATATCCGTTTTGGTTTTAAAGGCGAAACTCAAATTAACGATCAGCTGACCGGTTATGGTCGTTGGGAAGCAGAGTTCGCAGGCAATAAAGCCGAAAGCGATTCTAACCAGCAAAAAACACGTCTGGCCTTCGCGGGTCTGAAATTGAAAAACCTCGGTTCCTTCGACTACGGTCGTAACCTGGGTGCGCTGTACGACGTTGAAGCGTGGACCGATATGTTCCCGGAGTTCGGCGGGGACTCTTCCGCGCAGACCGATAACTTCATGACCAAACGCGCCAGCGGTCTGGCGACGTACCGTAACACCGACTTCTTCGGCGTCGTTGATGGCCTGGATCTCACCTTGCAATACCAGGGTAAAAACGAAGACCGCGATGTGAAAAAACAGAATGGCGACGGTTTTGGTACGTCGGTGACCTATGACTTTGGTGGCAGCGATTTCGCCATCAGCGGCGCCTATACCAATTCCGATCGTACCAATCAGCAGAATCTGCAAAACCGTGGCGCGGGCGATAAAGCCGAAGCCTGGGCAACCGGTTTAAAATACGATGCCAACGATATTTATATTGCCACGATGTACTCTGAAACACGCAAAATGACGCCTATATCCGGTGGCTTCGCCAATAAAACACAGAACGTCGAAGCAGTGGTTCAGTACCAGTTTGATTTTGGTCTGCGTCCGTCCCTGGGATATGTGCTGTCGAAAGGCAAAGATATTGAAGGTATCGGTAATGAAGATCTGGTGAATTATATCGACGTTGGCGCGACCTATTATTTCAACAAGAATATGTCAGCATTTGTTGATTATAAAATCAACCAGTTGGATAGCGATAATAAGCTGGCCATCAACAATGATGATATCGTCGCAGTGGGGATGACCTACCAGTTCTGATCTAACATAAAAAATGCCGGATGGGGTTGCGCCGCCATCCGGCATTTTGCTGTTCACTATGCCGTTAATTTAACCGGCCGATCTTTAAAGTCGTCCGCAGGTTCCAGCGCCAGATTCAGCGACGTTAGCAACCCACGCAATTTTTCATGAAACTCACGTAAGGTGTACTCCAGTCGATCTACCACTTCAGTCTCTTTGATGGGCACGGCGGTCCAGTTGCCGTCTTGATCAAACAAACCAAACTGGTAGCTGTACGTGAAGCGTTTTTCCTGTGCTTCTAACTCCATCCACCAGCCCCAGAATTCACGCTTCTCCGGCGCGGGTTTCACGTTGACGCAAACAGCCAGACAATCGAAAAAAAATCGATTATCTTCGCACTGCCCTTCCCGGATGTAGGGGCCAAGCGCGGTGAATTTCTTGATCAATCTGCTTTTCGGGTGTCCACTCGGTAACGTCATTGCGATCTCCTTAGGTGAAGCAACTGTTTTACCAAATCAATAAAATTTAGCAATCTATTAACACAATCTATGATTGATCCATCCGGTTATTTCTTGCAGCGCTTTATCAAAATTGCGATACACCGGGTTGAACGGGATCTCCATCAGCTTACCGTCAGAAGATGACGATGTGATTAAGCGAGACTCCTCTTCCGGACTAAACGGATCGTTTTTCCAGAAGCCCGACAGCATCGGCGTTGGACAACGTCGGCCCAGCAGGCCTTGTACCTTTAATGAATAGCGATTGAGCTCGACACGCAGCGCGTCATCGGAGGCGTCGTGCATACCCAGACGGCTGGCCAGTACATCAAGATACATTTCCGGGACGCTTGCCTGCCGCTGCGGGTCGCTGAGCAGCGCATGCACCACCGGCCCCAGACACGCCACCGCTTTCAGGCGCGAAGATTCGAGATACGCCAACCGTACCGCCACGTTGGCGCCAAAGCGAAAACCAAATGCCGCCACGCGGGTGTGATCGACCCAGGGAATGTTGGGCAGTGCTTTTAATACGTGCTGATGCAGCAGGCTGGAATCCTGGGTCAGTTTCCATTTCGACGAAAAACCGACCGAGGGCATGTCCAGCGTCAGCATGGCAATACCACGCGGGGCAAAATAGCGTTCATACAGGGTGTAGTAATCCGTTTGCATGGAATCCAGCCCCCCGCACATCAGCACCGTCGGGAACGGGCCGTCACCTTTTGGCATATGCAAAAAACCGGTGATCGGCGCACCGCCGGGAACCGTGAATTCCAGTTCGCGCAGCTTACCGGGCAAGCGCTGAGCCGCCTCTTCATACGCGCGATTCGCCAGGGCCTGCGCCTGTTCAGCCAGCTCGTCGCCTTTCAGATGCGGATACGCCGCAATGTTGTACAGCGTAGAGGCGTGCAGCCAGTGGCGTCCGCTAATTTGTGGGTCCTGTTCTGCCATGGCCTTCTGTTGCCAGTCCATCGCCTGCTTCGCCCACTCGTAGATCCAGTTCCCGCCACGATAGCCAATGACCGTGTCATAGAGCTCTTTATCCGTGCGCTCTGCTTCGCTCATGACGATACGCGCCTGCACCTCAAGGATTTCGCGCGGATCGACGCCGCGCCAGATCCACATCAGGCGATTCACCATGCGGTACCAGTGCGGGATGGTTGTGCCATCCAGGGCAGATTGCACAGACGGCTGCGCGCCGTGATTAAATCGACGAACCAGCGTTGACGTTTCAGGGTGTTTGAAGCGGGGTTTAAACAGGACTTCGCTGAGGTTAGCCTGTGACATAATTACGGCCTCCATGAGTACTCACTAAGGCATAGTGTAACCTGACACGGCACAAAAAGAACAACGCCCGGCATAGCCAGGCGTTGAAAACGATTTAGATTAGCGGCCTGAAATCGGCGGGACGAACACGACGCCCATATCCCACGGCTGCTCGATCCAGGTATCCTGAGGGATATCAACAACATAATCATTCACCAGCGGACGGCCTGCCGGTTTAGCGAAGATGGTGACGAAATGCGCTTTAGGGTACATTTCGCGAATCGCAACCGCGGTACCACCGGTGTCAACCAGGTCATCGATTACGATGAAACCTTCACCGTCACCTTCGGCACGTTTCAGAACGGTCAGTTCGCGCTGATTGTCGTGATCGTAGCTGGAGATGCATACGGTATCGACATGACGAATACCCAATTCACGCGCCAGCAGCGCGCCTGGCACCAGACCACCACGGCTAACGGCAATGATGCCTTTCCATTGTTCAGAAGGCATCAAGCGGCTTGCCAGTTTACGTGCATGGATCTGCAACATGTCCCAGGTGACGACGTATTTTTCGCTCATGTGAAGTTGTCCCAGCCTGTTTATCTACGGCTTAAAAAGTGTTCGAGGGGGAAATAGGTTGCGCGAGATTATAGAGATCTGACGCGCTAAAAACCAGTGTTAAGCGGAATCCAGGCCTCTTTTTGCATGCTTTTTGCTAGCCGTGAGCAGAGAAAGTGGTATTCTCAATTGCATCGCGCAAGCCTGACTTGTGGTGTTTTTAATTCTGCTAACCCCGTGGCCTGTAAGTCAATTTTGCAGGGCATCGCCAAGGAGACTCAACGTGTCTGAACTGTCTCAATTATCCCCGCAACCGCTGTGGGATATTTTTGCCAAAATCTGTTCTATTCCTCATCCGTCCTACCATGAAGAGCAACTCGCTGAACATATTCTGAGTTGGGCCCAAGAGAAAGGTTTCCACGTCGAGCGCGATCAGGTGGGTAATATCCTGATTCGCAAACCCGCTACCGCAGGAATGGAAAACCGCAAGCCGGTTGTTCTGCAGGCGCACCTGGATATGGTGCCGCAAAAAAACAACGATACCGTTCACGACTTCACCAAAGATCCGATCCAGCCTTATATTGACGGCGAATGGGTGAAAGCCCGTGGCACCACGCTGGGTGCGGATAACGGTATCGGTATGGCCTCTGCGCTGGCCGTTCTGGCGGATGACAGCGTGGTTCACGGCCCGCTGGAAGTTCTGCTGACCATGACCGAAGAAGCGGGCATGGACGGTGCGTTTGGTCTGCAGGCTAACTGGCTGCAGGCAGATATTCTGATCAACACCGACTCCGAAGAAGAAGGTGAGATCTACATGGGTTGCGCGGGGGGGATCGACTTCACCGCCAATCTGCCGCTGTCTCGTGAAGCCATTCCTGCAGGTTTCCAGACCTTTAAGCTGACGCTGAAAGGCCTGAAAGGCGGTCACTCCGGCGGCGAAATCCATGTTGGCCTCGGTAATGCCAACAAGCTGCTGGTACGCTTCCTGGCTGGCCACGCTGAAGAACTGGATCTGCGTCTGGTTGATTTCAACGGTGGTACGCTGCGTAACGCGATCCCACGTGAAGCCTTTGCTACCCTTGCTGTTGCCGCAGATAAAGTCGATGCGTTAAAAGCGCTGGTCAGCACTTATCAGGAAATCCTGAAAAACGAGCTGGCAGCAAAAGAGAAAAATCTGGCACTGCTGCTGGATACCGTCTCTAACGACAAAGCCGCACTGACCGCTCAGTCCCGCGATACCTTTGTTCGTCTGCTGAACGCGACACCAAACGGCGTGATCCGCAATTCAGACGTGGCAAAAGGCGTGGTGGAAACCTCCCTGAACGTCGGTGTTGTCACCATGACTGACGACAACGTGCAGATTCACTGCCTGGTTCGCTCGCTGATCGACAGCGGTAAAGACTATGTGGTAAGCATGCTGGATTCTCTGGGCAAGCTGGCAGGCGCTAAAACCGAAGCCAAAGGTGCGTATCCGGGCTGGCAGCCGGACGCGAACTCGCCGGTCATGCACCTGGTGCGCGAAACCTATCAGCGTCTGTTCAACAAGACGCCAAACATCCAGATTATCCACGCGGGTCTGGAATGCGGTCTGTTTAAGAAGCCGTATCCGGAAATGGACATGGTTTCCATCGGGCCAACCATCACGGGTCCGCACTCCCCGGATGAGCAGGTTCATATCGAAAGCGTTGGCCATTACTGGACGCTGCTGACTGAACTGCTGAAGTCTATTCCGGCGAAGTAAGTCCCTGCAATAAATGCCGGATGGCGCTGCTGCTTATCCGGCCTACGATCGCGTAGGTAAGCCGGATAAGGTATTTATGCCGCTATCCGGCAATACATCCAACTCAAAGCCCCAGTACCAACTGCCTTTCCAGCTGTGGATCCAGCAGCGTGACGTGTAATCCTACCAGCCTGACCCCACGTCCTCCCCGACGCTCATCCCAGGTTTTGCGCGCCGTGGTAATCAAATCGTCTTTACTTAAGCGCGGCCAGACGTGCTCCTGAGTGGTCTGCTGAAAGTCATTAAACTTTAATTTAATGCCCTGGCGAGCAATACATAAATCCGGTTTTACCTTTGCCAGACGCCGCTCCAGCTCCGGATAAAGCCGCTCGATAATCGCCTCACATTCTGACCACTCATGAATATCCTCTGCCAGCGTGCGTTCAACACCGACGGATTTGCGCATTCTGTCGTTATTCACATCCCGCTCGTCAATACCCTGGCTGCGCTCCCACAGCACGCGACCAAATTTACCAAAACGCTTAAGCAATATCGCCAGGTCGCACTGTTGTACATCTTCACAGGTACGTAATCCCATGGATTCCAGCTTAGCGGCGGAAACTTTGCCGACGCCGGGGATTTTCCCCAGCGGGAGCGTTCTGATAAATTCCGGCACATCATCCGGTGTGATCACATATTGCCCGTTGGGCTTATTGAGATCGGAGGCGATCTTGGCCAGAAACTTGACCGGTGCAATCCCCGCGGAGGCGGTGAGCTGTAGCTCGTCAAAAATCGTCTGGCGAATTTGCTGGGCAATCAGTGTGGCCGATCCGTGACAGTGCGTGCTGTCGGTGACGTCCAGATAGGCTTCATCCAGCGAAAGGGGTTCGATAAGCGAGGTGTAGCGTGCGAAGATCGCCTGAATCTGGCGAGACGCTTCTTTATACGCCTCATAACGACCGGGTAATAAGGTGAGATGCGGGCACAGTTTTAGCGCCATCCCCGTGGGCATCGCGCTGCGTACGCCAAATTTCCGCGCTGGGTAATTGGCGGTGCTGATCACCCCCCGGCGTTCACGGCTGCCACCGATAGCGATCGGGATATCACGCAGCGCGGGGTTATCACGCATTTCCACCGCCGCGAAAAAGCAGTCCATATCGACATGTATAATTTTACGCATCGCCCCTCCCACAACACTGTTTAAGTATACAGTATCTTTATGTAATGAGAAGTCTGAACACGTATTACGGTACTGCGGGTCCATTCATAACGAAACGGGCATCACACAGATAACGCACAACCTCTTTTGACGCATGCTCTGCAGGGTTACCCGCCGTACTGACAAACAGCTTATTCACTTTTCGCACATTCGCCTTAAGCAGATTTTCAATGGTCATCCGGCGAAAGGCATCATTTTCAACGCAGAAAAGTTCATAGTCTCCCAAACGCTCGCCGCAAATTTCACAATGGTTCATCCAGTAGCGTAGTCCGGTGGTTTTACTCTTATCCAGGTAGTAATTGCTGGCCTTGATGTTCTTCATTATCTCTTCTGGCAGCACATTAATATGGAACAGAAACGTATTCCGCCTGACGGACAGCCAGCCTTCACCATCCTGTATTTTTTTAATATAACGGGTAAACATAACCCCATGGATTCGGGTGATTTGATGGCAGTTCCAGCAGTGCATCTTTGAGGTAATGACCAGATAGTAGGGCGCGATGATGTTGTAACTATCCATAGTGTAGGCATAGTCCAAAAGCCCCTCCTTTAGCCCATCAGGCTCGGTGTACCAGATCCCTGATACATTATCGAAATGCGCGCCCTGACAGGCCACATCTGTAACATTATCTGATTGAATATTCAGTGGAATAATTTGAGTTACAGCTATCACATTACCTTCCTTAGCAATAATATGCCCCCACGTTGCGTGGGGGACGAGAGAACAGAATTAATGAGGCACAACAACGGGGGGTTGACGTAAGGAAGTCACCTGCTTTTGTTTATCCAGCTTATCCACCAACGGCTGCACGACCTTCTCGCCGTGCTGACCAAAGTATTGATACAGCGTGTCGGACGCACTTTGCGTCAACACCATAATCTCAATGCGGCGGTTACCCGCGCTCTCTGGATTTTTCGCATCCAGCAGCATCTGGTCCGCCATGGCGCTGACCTGCATGACTTTATCCTGCGGCATCCCCGCTTCTTCCAGCACACGTCGGGCGGAGAGCGCCCTGTCACCAGACAGATTCCAGTTGTTATAAATATTATTTTTATAGCCCATCGCATCCGTGTGACCGGTGATGATGATCTTATTGTCCAGCGTGTCAAAAACCGGTGCCAGTTCAACCAGTAACGATCGGAAGAATGGCATGATCCGCGCGCTACCGCGTTCAAACATATTGCGGTTCTGGTCATCTTTAATCAGCACGCGTAACCCCTGAGGGACGATCTCCATCTCCAGGTTAGTTTCCATATGCGCATTGCGGGCGATGGTGTTGATGTTAGTCGCCAGCTCTCCCAGTTCAGTCGCGGACTTTTTCTTCAGCAACGCCGTCTTCTCATTCACATCCATGACTTTTTTGGCCGTTTCTTCCGTCACTTTAGCCGTTTCCTGCGGTAGCGCTTGTTTATCTGACTTGCTGCGAGTGACATTTTTACTGCTGGCCCCCGGTGCAATCGGCTGTTTGCCAATTTTATTTAACGGTGCGAGCCCTCCCCCGTTGAAGATGGACTGGCCGTGCAGCGCCGCAACGATATTTTCGCGATCGGATTTACTGACGCTGTTGACAATCCACAGCGTCATAAACAGCGCCATCATCGCCAGCGTAAAGTCGGCAAATGCCACCTTCCACGCACCGCCATGATGACCTGCATGATTCTTTTTAATTTGTCGCCGAATAATGGTGGTCTTCGCACCACGGTCGCGACGATTTGGCGCCTTCCTCATGCTTATTCCTGCTCCAGCATCGCATTCACCCACGCGTCCAGATTGGCAAACGTTGGTTTAGATGCCAGATGCAGAAGTTTACGCCCTGCATCCACCGCCAGCAGCGTTGGCTTACCGCCAGCATGCGCCACCAGCACAGTACGCACACATTCCAGCAGAGAATGTTCCGCACGCGCCTGTTGCTCCATCGAGTTCGCCAGCGGATCCATCAGGCAGTAGCAGATAAATACCCCCAGGAAGGTCCCTACCAGCGCCGCTGCTACTTTCAGGCCGATCAGTGCAATGGAGCCATCAATAGATTGCATGGTAATAATGATGCCAAGTACCGCGGCGCAAATACCGAATCCCGGCATAGCTTCAGCCGTACGCTGTAATGAACGAGACGGTGTCAACAGCTCTTCTTCTACGGTATCCAGTTCCTGATCGAGGATCCCTTCCAGTTCGTGGGCGTCAATTTTGCCCATTGCCATCAGGCGGAAGTTATCAGCGATAAAGGTCACCAGTCGCTCTTGAGTCAGCACCAGCGGGTACTTTTGGAAAATGGTACTTTCAGCCGGTTTTTCAATGTGCTGATCCAACATGCGTAAGCCGCCGTTTTGTACCAACTCCAGCAGTTCAAACAGGCACATTAATAGTTGGCGCTGAAACTCTGGCCCCAGCTGTTTCTTGCTGAGGACACCTTTCAACTGATGGCCGATCTCTTTCAGCACGTGCTTCGGGTTGCCGATAATCATGGCACCAAATCCGGCGCCGAGAATAATAACAATTTCAGCAGGCTGCCAGATGGCAATTAATTGTCCACCCGCTTCAAAATAGCCGCCAAAAACACAGCCAATAACCACCAACAAACCTAAAATCTTTTGCATTCACTTCTCCGCATTTCAATTCGAAATTGTTAATCTTGATATAAACAATCACGAATTTTGTGCGTGATTTTTTTATTCATTTGACAAATTCTGGCTTCAGTTACGCCTAACACCAGCGCAATCTCTTTTAAATTCATATCGTGTTGGTAATACATGGAGAGCACGAGGCCCTCTTTTTCACTGAGTTGACCGAGGGCATAGCTCAGCATCTCTTGCGTCACAAATTGTTCTTCCAGCCCCCGCCCTTCAAGCGGTGCAATTGGCAGGTCGCCATTCAGTAACTCATCCAGGCTGGCCAGCGTTTCGGCCCCTTCCAGCTGTTGAAATTCCAGGTAATCCTCAGACGATAGCCCCCATTGCGAAAGCTCCTCCCGAGTGGGTTCGTGTCCGAGTTTTGTGCGCGCTTCACGAATCACATCCTTAATTTGATGATATTTCTGCCGTAACTGGCGCGGCCGCCAGTCAAGACTGCGCAATTCATCCAGAATAGCCCCGCGAATGCGGTGTACGGCGTACCCCGCAAAGCCTTCATCGGGCTGGCCGTAGCGGCGAATCGCATTCAGCAATCCCATCAGCGCCGTTTGCTCCATGTCCTGCCGGTCCATCACGCAGGTACATTGCGGCGCGAGTTGGCGCACGACTTTGCGCACCAACGGAAGATAAGCCTGTAAATAATGACTCTCTTGCTGTGGGGTGAGCACCGGTGTCGCGCTGAATTCCTCTGACTCGTAAGCGTCTTGCATCATTTAAATTCCTGACTCATCGCTTACTGGAACACGACTTTTTTCACCAATATATCTTTATACGGTGCGGTTATTTTTCGATTCTTTAATTCTTCCTTCAACGCTTCAGCGATTAACGCCCTTATTTGCGATATTTTCATCGCGCGAACTTCTTCATATTTCATTTCAGACAGTCGCTCAACGGCAATGCTCTGATACAGCGGCTCTTGCTGTTTTATTTTCTCCGATTCTTTTTCAGTGGCGACAACCAGCACTAATTCCGCTGACATATAGTGATCGGCACCTTCATTATCGTGCAGGGTGACAATCGTCTCCTGTAACGAAACAAACAGGCTGTTACTTTCATCCATTGATTCCACGGCATCAGTATGCGCGGCTGCCGCAGGTTTTCCATTTCCGACGAAATGGTACATCCCCCATCCAGCCCCGCCACCCACGACGAGGGCCAGGACAGAGCTAATTACACTCGCTATCACGATTTTCTTCATTTGGCTTTTACACTTTGATCAGAACGGATTCATTCCGTTGAAATTGAGGCTCGTCATTAAGCATTAATGCCGATGTCACCTCGTCCTGTTGATGATCAGACTGCTGTTGTTGCTGCTGCTGCGATTGCCCCTCGGAGGAGACCTGAACATTGACCTCCATGAAGTTCTGCGCCGTCAGATGCTGGCGTAAGTTCTCGCTAAATTGCTGCAGCGAACGGCAAACATCGCTTTGGTTTGCGCCGATGTGCACCATGAGTTTTCCCGCATCCAGCTGTACGGCAATTTCCAGTTTGCCAAGCGAAGGTGGGTCAAGACGGATGGTAGACACTTGCTGCTGCTGGCCGAGCTGGAATTGGATCCGGTCTTTCAGTAGCGCCGTCAGTTTTTCACCGAGTTCATCAGGCGACATCTCCACCGGCTGCGCGGTGTGCGTGGTGATTGCGCTCGTATCCGCTATCGCACTAACCGACTGATTACCTTGTACCGCCACGTTGACCAGGTTTTGAGCTACTGCCGGCTGGGTCACGTTAAGGGCGGCGTTCTTTTTCACCACCTGCGGGCGCGGGGCAACGTGACTTTCAGTCTCTTTCACTCGCGCGGTAATTTGCTGAGAAGTCGACAGCGTCGGCTGCTGGGGTGCAATGGCGCGTAAATCCTGCGCCGAAAAGCTCGCCAGTTTCGCCTGTTGCTCAGGTGTGGCCGGTTGCCCTGCCGTCGCCTGCTGCGTCAATGCCGTCAGCGCACTCTGTAATTTTGCCGGTAGCAACGACAAGTCTGCCGCATCCAACTGGGCTGGCGTCGTGCCATTGGCCTTCTGTTCTACCGCGCTCGACAACTGACGCAGGGCCGGTGACCCTGGGTTTGCGGACCGTGCCGCGATCAGCGCTTTCAACGCATCACCATCCGGTTGTTTTTGCAAACCAGCAGACACCGCTGACTGCACCGGTTGGGCCAGAAAAAGCGCCATCAACGCCTGCATCGCCGCCGGATCGTTATCGTGCTTTTGTGCCGCTGATGATTGCTGCTGGTTGGTTTTCGCACTATGGATACGTTCAGCCACCGCGTTTAGCGCCATTTGTGGCAAGGTAAACGCCCCACCGCTTTCGGCTGCCACCGGTGCTGAAATCGTGGCGTTTTCCGGCGTGGCATCGGTCAACGCACTGGCCGTGGCCAGCAATACAGGGTTCATGCCTTCTCCGAAATAATATTAACCATTGAATACGCCAGCACGCCTTCCTGATTTCGCTGATGCGTATCCATACGCGCTTTCAAGATTTCTGCACGCCGGGTTCGCCGCTCAATGAGGGCGGCAAACCCGGTGCGCAATGTCGCTTTTACCTTCCGCAACTCTTCTGCTGACGTCTCTGCGACTTCATATTCATGAAATAAACGCATCAACTGCTGATGCTGCGCGGGCAATCGTCGCCAGCGCTGCTGATCCAGAGATTCGTTCATCGCGTCGATCAGGGCGAAAAGCTGTTGCTGCTGGCCGTGTCTGTCCATTGCCTTACCCGAGCTTGGCTGACAGGCCATCCCAGCCTTCACGCAAATTCGTCAGAATGACAATCACCTCATCGATCTTCTCAATCGATAATTCCCCGCTGGCTTCATACAGGCGGTAGACACAGTGGTCGTAAAGACGTGACAGATTCACCACCAGCTCGCCGCCGGTTTCAAACTCCAGCGAACTGGTTAAGGCATTGAGAATATCGATGCATTTGTTGATGCTTTGCGCCTTCTTCTCAAAGCGCTTGTTTTCAATATGGCTTTTGGCGCGTTCCAGCTCGTCCATCAAACCGGAAAACAGAACCAGCACCAGTTCTAGAGGCGAGGCCGCTGCCGTGCGGGCGGCGAGATCGATCTCTTTATATTGCGAATAGCCATCCTGTGTTTCGTACATATTTACAGTAAATCCTTGAGTGAACTCGGTCGGTTACGAGAATGCAGCCATGCTCATTTTCATGGTGTACACCTCAATAATGGTGTTGGTGTACTCCGTCACATAGCGGTCGTAGTTGGTGTTGTAGGTCTCGGTCAGCTGGTCACTTCTGTCATCAATGCGGGTCTGATCGTCATCCAGACCTTGTTGACGTTGGGCGATGATGCCGTTGCTGGAATCGAGATAGCTGTCCATCAGGTTATCGAGTTGGGCGACCATGCTGTCATCACCCACAAAGATTGAGGTCAGACCGTCCGGATTTTCTTCCATGGCGTCATCGAAGGTGTCAGCGTCGATCTGCAAATGGCCGTCGCTGTCCAGCGTGATGCCGTAATCCACAATCGAGGAGCCGTCGTAGTAAGAGTGAACAATGTCATCCATCTGACTGGTGAGCGATTTGAGACCAGCATCACCAGCGAATACACCTGCCGAGGTATCGTCGTCCCCGTAAGTGGTCAGCGAGTCAATGGTATCGACCAGCGAGTTATAGGCGTCGACAAAGGTCTGGACCTTGGCTTCAGAGGCAGAAGAATCTTCAGCAACCGTAAAGGTGGTGAGATCCGTCGGATCATCCAGATCGCTGACTTCACTGAACGTCATCGTGACGCCCGGGATGACATCATCAAATGTATTTGTGCTGTTAGTAATCGTCGGCCCCGTTGAACTTCCCAGATGAATAATCGCATCCTGCGATTCGGTCAGGGTGTCCAGCGTGGGTACCGTCGTACTGGTGTCATTGGTCGGATCGTGATCGATAACCGACACCGAAAAAGCGCTCTGCTCGCCGGTAGTGTCAGAGGTGAGCATGATGGTCGTCGTACCGTCCGTTTTCACCAGCGCGGCCGACACGCCAGGGTTATCGTCGGAATCATTAATCGCGCTGACCAACTCGCTGGCATCGATAAACCCATCACCATCGCCATTGGCATCTGCTGACGCCAGGTCGATGTCCATGGTGCTGTCACCCATCGTCAGTTCAAACGTCCCCGTCGCGGAATAGGTGTCATCAGTCATATCAAAAGTCGACTGCTGCGCTTGCGCTAACTGCTCAACGAAAAAAGAATAGGTTCCCGGCTGGGCCTCTGAGTTGGCAGAAACGGTTGCCGAGTCATTATTGCTCGTTGCAGAAAACACCACCGGCCCGTCGGTGTCGCTATTGAGCGCATCCACCGCAGACTGAAAATTCGTCAGCGCCGTGCTGAGCGAATCAAGCCCATTGCTTTCCGCAGTCAGATCGCTCTGCTGCTCTTGCAGGCTCGCGACCTGATTCGAGATATCGGCATATGCCATTTTCTGCGCCATTGCTTGAACAGCACTTGTGTAACCCATGATGATTGACTCCGTGCAACGTTATTGAGGTAACAGCAAAACTCATGCCAACATTTTATATATTGATAAATCAGTTAGTTATAAATGTGATGGAAGCTAAACTTCCGTTTATCAGGAAGGTTTGCCAAAAAATATCGCGCCGCTGAAAGCACAACACCGCCAGCAGGCGGTGTTGTGTATACGTGGCTTCACCACTAAACAGAGATTACTGCAGCAGGCTGGAAACCATGCTGGACATGCTGTTGGACTGCTTAAGCATGGTGATGCCGGTCTGCGACAGAACCTGCTGTTTAGTCATGTTGGACGCTTCCGTCGCGTAGTCGGTATCCATAATGTTACCGATAGCCACTTCCGTGTTGTCCTGCATGCTGGTCAGGTTGTTGGCGGTGTCGTTCAGACGGTTGATAGACGCACCCAGCTTGGACTGGATCTTCGACACGTCGTCCATCGCAGTAGAAATGCTGTCAATCATGGTGTTCGCGGAGCCAGAAGCGGTCAGCTCAGTACCGCCAGAAACGCCTGCGGTGCCGGTGGTATCAGCCTGGTCAGCAGAGAAAGAGGCACTGATGCCTTTCAGATCGGCGGTCAGATTACCCAACTGGCTGGAGATATCGACCGTCATGGTATCAGAAGATTCTGCGCCGACCTGGAAGGTGACAGAGCCCTGGAACAGGCCATCTTCACCGGTGTTGCTGGTGCCGGAGGTACCAAACAGGTTGGTGCCGCCGTAGGTGGTGTTTTGCAGCATGTCAGACATCTGCTGACCCAGTTCGTCGTATTCGTCCTGCATCGCCTGCAGGTCGTCGTCGTTGTAGGTTCCGTTCGCTGCCTGCGTGGCCAGGTCGCTCATGCGGCCCAGTACGTCGGTCATTTCATCAAAGGTGCTGTCAGCAGTTTGCAGCATGGCGGTCGCATCATCGATGTTGCTCAGCGCAACGCCCATACCGCTGGACTGTGCAGTCAGACGGTTAGCAATCTGTTTGCCCGCAGCATCGTCAGAAGAAGAGTTGATGCGGTTACCTGTCGCCAGACGTTCCATTGAGGTGGACAGAGAATCCATGCTGGTGTTGATGGCGTTAACGGCGGCCATTGAGGCGCTACTGGTATTAATAGATAACATGATACTGCTCCTTGGGATTAATCGTCTTTGTTTCGATACTCTGTAAAAACGACCATCCGTTTGGAAAACTTAACGCACCCTAAAAAATTTTTTTACGCCTCCCCCTCTCTTTATTACCTCCATATAAAATCACTCACCCGCATTAATTTAGCTTTGCGTGCTCATCTCCTTCATTAACCCACCACTACAGTAAGATCTCAATCAAGTTTTAATTAAAAGATTATTAGAAATATCTAATAATGCTTTAACAACCCGCCCCATCAAAGGTTTAAGATTATGAATCAAATGAGATTATCCTTAATCCGACACATTCTAAATTCATCATTTAATCCGTTATTTTACATTTAGTTGCAAATGCCATCAGCCTTGTATGTTGTGAGTTTCAGGCTCTTTCGCTACATTTCAAATCTGATTTCGGACTGCAAAAAAAACAATACTGATTATGCTGTCACTTCCTCATCCGAACAGCCAGAAAGACATCGCAGTTCATTTATGATTCTAATACGTTGATTTTTAACAGCGTGACGCAAAGGATCTAAAAAACCTTGCATGGGCAAATAACACTATGAGTATTGTTGTCAACCACTGGCGGATGGATTCTTCGCTTAATGCATTAATCCATTGTGAGACAGGTGAAACCCGTCGTCTCGGCGAGTACCATTTTATTCTGTTAGAAACATTAGCTAAAAATGCCGATACCGTTTTAGCGCGTTCGTTTTTAATGACCGAAGTTTGGAAAAACCGCATCGTCGGGGGAAATAGTCTTCCCACTGCTATTCATGCTTTGCGGGTCGCTATCGATGATGATGGTAAACAACAGGAAATCATTAAAACCATTCCCAAGAAAGGCTATTTATTTAATAAAAATTACCTCACTGAAACTGTTAACAACAATAAGTGCAATGTTAATAATGACAACATTGAAGCGGTGGCAGAGCACGCTGCACTCCCCGAGAGCACAACGGAGGATAAGCAGCAAAATGGCAATCAGGTGCTGATGTCCCCGGCATTCGACACCGCTACAGACACACTAAAAACGCCACGCACTGCGGTTAAAAAACGCCCTTATCAGGCAGCTATGATGGTAGGTTCGGTTATCGCCATTGCCTTATTTTTGTTCACATTTATGTATTACTTTAACGCACAGCCAAAAATGACAACCGCTGAAACACCACAATTAATAAAAGAAAACCTGAATAACGCTAAACGTATTACCGTTTACCACCTTTACGATCCTGATACCCAACCGGCCGCCGTTACGCCATTTTCGCAGCATATGTCACCGGGTATTCAAGGGATTAATCAGTTGCTGGACACGCATAATGCGTCAATGGAACTGTATTACCGGGTATCGCTGAATAAATTTGTTTTGGATATAGTGCTGAGTAACCAATGCAATGACAGTTGGCAGTTAGCGTTGAGCTTTGAACGCTGGCAAAACAAAGATAATGAAATGAATAATGTTATGTATAAAGAAGTGGAGAAAGTGTTGAATGAAATGCCAAAATGCAAATAATTACTTTTTCTATGCCCTTCCTGTTATTGCAGCATTCACCATCTTTACCGCCAGTGCGCGTATTGAGAATACGATTATTGCGAACTATGACCTCGAGGCGGGAACCAGCGCACATTATGAAATGATGGTCAGCCCACCGGGCAAAAACACCACCGTGACCTTGATTCCTCTCGATACCAATAAAAAAACGCCGTCCATTTTTAAAATCTCGGCCTGCGTTAACCGCTACTCTGGAGCTGTTAAACAGGGGGAGTTTCGTTTCAGTGGTGCTGAAACCGACCAGAATGATTTGCGTTTATCAAATTTAGGTTCATTCGTTAATGAACACAATCTGCGAACGTGGTGGATTCATTTAAATAAACAACAAAATTTACTGTTTAATCAAGATGTCGGTGGCCTGATTGTTTCAGACCCTTCCTCATTTTCCTTCACCGCAAAAGCCTGCCAGCCTGACTAACGTAATAAACTACGGACGGTTTGGCTGGACAGTCGAGCCTGGCCGTTAACTGCTTGCGCTAACACCTGATAATTATGATTGGCGTGATCCAACACCCCGCCAAGTGTTTCTGACGCTTTGACCGCGCTTTCGGCCTGCGGGAAACGCGCCATCCCGTCAATCAGCTGCCGGGCCTTCTCCTGCTGCGCCGCCATTTGTGAGCGCTGTTCACCAATGGTGTCCAGCGCCAGCTGAATCCCCTCCAGGCTACGGGAACTCCCCTGCTGCAAGGTTTGCAACAGCGCATCCGTACGTGAAGGATCGGCGAAAGTTTTCAGCGGGGTAAAGGTGGAAGGTTTATCACCCTCTTCATGCACGCTCAGCGTCTGTGCCAACTGCGCCCATTGTGTTTCGGTGGTGGAGAAGGTGATAGCCCCCTGATTCTCATGCGTTTGCACACCAACACGGCGTAGCGCGTTGCCGATCATCATTTTATATTGCCCAGAATCAGCATCCTCCCCAACAACCACGGCAGAGAGCTGCGTCTGACGACCGTCTGACACACTGAACATTTTCGCCCCGGTTGAACGCTGCTGGAACATTTTCTCCAGTTCGGGCGACTGAAACGTCACCCGCGCATCTCCCTGCAATACCGATTTCAGTTGCCGATCGACGGCGCCTCCTGACAAGGTTGAACGCTTATCCAGCCACTGCACCACATCGGCCCTTTTCTGCTGCTGCGCCTGGCCGCCGCGTCGTGAGGCATGACGGTAATCCAGCAACTGCTGCTCAAGCTGCCCCAGATAGTGGTCAGCCTGTTGCAGCGTGGTGAGCTGATCGTTTAGCTGAACGCTGTAACGCTGTGGGCGTGTAGTGATCAGCGGCGAAGCCGGATAATCACTCGCCGTTGCGGGTAACTTTTGACGAACCGGGGCGTTCTGCGCAACAGCATGCTGCTGCACCGAAGGATTGAGCGCTCCGCTACCGGAGAGGGATGTTGTATTTAAACCGACCTGCATAGTATTCCTGAACTGCTGTTGACTATTGTTGCCGGATGACGGCGCACACGCCTTATCCGGCCTACAAACTCATCGGGTATTTAAGAGACTTAAAGCTGACTAAAGAGGTTTAACTCACTCACCTGCGAGTACGTTTTTAAGGTGGCTTCCATTGCCATCTCCAGACCGGTAAAGGTAATGGAAGCCGGACCGTAATCGAGATCGCTCAGCGAGCTCATTAACTGCTCGTTAGAGGTGGAAATATCCGTCTGCGCGTCACTCATCATCGTCATCGTGTTCTGCGACTCGCCCAGTGATGCGATAGAAGCGTTCAGTGAATCCGACGCGTCGTCAACCACGTCAATGGCACTGGAGATGTCGCTTTGCACCTGCGGATCAGCCGGGTCGACAGACGGATCCTGCAACTCCTGCGACAACGAGGTCAGCGTGTTAAGCACATCCAGATTGTTGCCAAAGAAATCGCTCACTGCCACGTTGGTATCCACCTCAACACCATTCGACACGGTGGTCTCGCGATGATCGCTGTTACCCTGATAGCTGTAGCTGTCGGTGACGCCGTCGCCATCATCGTCCACCGCCACAATAGGCGGCTGGTCATTTACCGTCCCACCGAAGACATAGTGGCCGTCTTCATCCTGGTAATTTAACGCCGCGACCATCGATTCTGTCAGGGATTGAATATCCTGACCGAGGCTGGACAGCGAGTCAGCGGTATTGGTGCCGTTAGCCGCCTGCAGCAGATCGTCACGCACAGCCAGCAAACTGTCATTGACGCCATCGAGGATCGACTCCTGCTGGCTCATCCCCGCCGAGGCGGAATCGATATTCGTCTGATACTGTTCAATCGCTGACTGCTGGCGATCCAGCTGCGTCATGCGGGTATAAGCAATCGGATCGTCCGAGGGCAGCAGAATGCTTTTTCCCGTCGCCATCTGGGTGACAACGTGTGCCAGGTCGGTGGAAAGCTTATCAAAGCTCTGATTCATGGATGTATAAGATTGTTGCGCAGTCACTCGCATGATAACTCTCCAGGTTAGCTACACATTTCCAGTACGGAATCGAAAATATCCGCACCGGCGGAAATCACTTTCAGGTTGGCCTCATAAATTTGCTGATAGGTAATGAGGTTCACCGCTTCTTCGTCCATGCTGACGCCGCTGACGCTGCTTTGCTGATTCTGCGCTTCGGAATAGACGTTGGCTGCCGCTTCCGCCTCGGTCTGGTTTTGCTGGCTATAGATGCCGATATTGCTGATGATCGACGAACACGCTTCCCCTACCGTCACGCTTCCGAGTCCGTCAATCTCCAGCGGTTCGGTGGAGATGTTGATTAACGCCTGCAGGTTATCGCTGTTGCCGCTTTCGTCCGGTGAGCTGGAAAATGCCAGTTCATCGGCGGTGATATCCGGGTTAACCTCCAGCGGGCCATCGGCTGAATTTTCATCATAAATAAACAGCGGCTCCCCGGGATTACCGTTCAGATCGTAACCCTGGGCCAGTTGGGTGTTGACGGCATCGGCAAACTGCGACGCCATGCTGTTGATGGTATCCGTCAGCGGAGTCAGCACGTCATTTTGATAATCAAACAGCGCCCCCATTGATCCACCGGTATCGGTATTCATGGTGGAGGTGGTGCCGGCGAAGGTCAGCGACATCGTTTGTGAGCCATCGGCATTGGTTTCGAGCGCAATGGTCGAACTCTCTTGCCCGCTAACTAACGGCTGACCGTTTTTCAGCGTTACGTCGTAGTTACCCTGATCGTCAGTGTTGACCTGTACGTCCATGATGCCGCTGAGCTGTTCGACCATCTGATCGCGGGCGTCATACAGCGCGGAAGCGTTATCGCCGTTGGCTTCTGCCTCAGCGATTTGCTGGTTGTAGCTGGCAATCCCACTGGTCAGGGTGTTGACCTGCGCCACCATCGCTTGCTCCTGGCTGACGATTTCACTGCTTTGCGAGTCAATATAATCCAGCGTGTTATTGACTCGCAGCGCCAGCGCGCCGGATTCGCTGATCACCTGCTCGCGCAGGGCGGAGTCATCGGGGCTGGAGGTCGCGGCATTGAGCGCGGCAAAAAAATCATCAAAACCGCCGCTCAGGCTGGTGTTGTCGTCGCTGAGCACTGTTTCCAGCTGGGTTAAATATTCCTGCTGGGTGCTGTAGTAGCCGTTATCGCTGGCGGCGTACCATACCTGGCTGACCTGATACTGGTTGGACACACGGCGAATACTGTCGACCTGCACCCCGTTACCCGCGCTGTTTGACGAACCCGAGCTGGCGCCAATGCTGCTGATCATCGCCACCTGGCGGGTATAGCCATCCGTCATCGCGTTAGCGGTGTTTTGCGCCGTTACGTTCAGCTCTACCTGCGCCGTACTGGCGCCGCTGTAGCCGATACTAATCATATCCATCAAAAAATCCTCGCCGGCCTGCTGCCCGGTGTCTCGTTAACAACCTTGCTGATAAAGAGCGGCGAAAACCTGACGGTTCTTAAGTCGCCGCCGGGCTTTACCCTTTGTGATGGGGCGACAGCTGCTTCACAATCATCGCCGCAATCCCGATACCGTGCTGCTGCGACAGCGAGTTACACAGTTGGTCATCATAAAAACCCTGCATCATGCGCACCGAGTCACTGTTGAGCGGGTTATCTTTTGAATCAAAGATTTCGTTGGTTTTACGCATCTCTTTCAACATATTGCGTAAGAAAATCGCCTCAAACTGCTGTGCGGCTTTCTGCAAATCGTTGCTTTTGATTTTGGGACCCATTAAGGCATCGCTGCCATCCGTGCCGCCGCTGCGATTCACTTTGATATCTGTCATTAAATAACCTCCAGATCGGCATCCAGCGCACCCGCTTCATGCAACGCCTGCAAAATAGACATAATGTCGTCCGGCGTGGCCCCGAGGCTATTTAGCGCATTAACCAACGTTTTCAGGCTGCTGGATTCGGGCAGAGAGATGATGCCAGGGCGCGCGTGGTTAACCGAAATGTTGCTTTGCGGCGTGACGGCAGTACGTCCTCCCGCCAGTGCGTTCGGCTGACTGACGTTGCTGGATTCATTGATCGATACCGTCAGGCTGCCGTGAGATACCGCCGCCGCATGCAGCGCGATCCCCTCACCCATCACCACGGTGCCGGTACGCGAATTGAACACCACACGAGCGCGGACTTTCTCAGCCTGCACCTGCACATCATCCAACTGCGACATAAACGCCACGCGCGCACCGGGACTGGTCGGGGCGGTGACGACGACGTTGGTCGAGCTTTGCGCGGTAGCAATGCCGCCAAACGCCGCATTGATCGCCCCGGCAATATTATTGGCGTCTTTAAAAGAAGGGCGTTTCAGGTTTAGGGTGATAGTGTTGCCCAACTGGAAGTCGCTGGGAATTTCACGTTCCACCGACGCCCCATTGGGGATAAGTCCGGCGGTAGGCGTATTCACCGTCACGCTGGAGCCACTGGCGCCGGTCGCATTCATCCCGCCAACCACCACACTTCCCTGCGCTAGCGCATAAACTTCACCATCTGCACCATGCAGTTGGGTTAACAATAAGGTGCCGCCACGCAGGCTTTTAGCATCACCAATAGACGAGACGGTGACATCAATGGTCTGCCCGCGTGAGTACATCGGCGGCAGCACGGCGCTCACCGCCACCGCCGCGACGTTTTTCACCTTCGGATCAATCTTGCTCGGCAACTGCACGCCAAATTGACGCAGCATGTTGGTAATGGTCTGGTTAGTGAACTTCACCTGGTTTTTATCACCGGTTCCGTCCAGCCCGACCACCAGGCTGTAACCCACCAGTTGGTTGGTCCTGACGCCCTGCACATTGACCAGCGATTCAAGAGATTGCGCCTGCGACGTGCCCGGTACCACCAGACACAGAGCGATCACGACGGCGTTTAACGCTTTCATCCAGCGCCCGCGTAAGTGTTGCATAGTAAAATCCTGCATTAGATCGGGAACAGTGGATGGTTAAACAGACGCGTCAGCCACCCCGCCGCGTTGGCATCGCTTAATGCCCCGCGTCCGGCGTAGGAGATGCGCGCATCCGCAATCCGTTGTGATGACACCGAGTTGTCGTTCTGAATATCGTCAGCGCGTACCAGGCCACTCAGTCGAATGTATTCATCCCCCTGGTTAAGGGTGAGCCACTTCTCGCCGCGAATTTCCAGAATGCCGTTCGGCTGCACAGAATGGACTGACACCGTAATCTCGCCGCGTAAGCTGTTCTGTTGCTGCGAGGTGGCGCTGCCGTCAAAGTCACGGTTGGCATCTATCGAGCCGGACAGCTTGTCTTTGGTATGCCCAAAGATGGTCGGCGCGCCGATGTCGACGGTATTGCTCTTACCGAAGTTGGTTTTCGCCTGCTTGCTGGACTGGGTAGATTCTTCCAGGATGACGGTCAGGATATCGCCCACCCGATAGGCGCGTCGGTCCGCCGTCAACGACCAGTTATAGCCTGTTTCAAACACACCGCCCGCACGACCATCCGCCGGAGCCGGGGCCTCTGTTTTGGGGGGCGCAAAGAATTCGTCATTTTTTTTGACCAGGATAGCCTGCGATTCACACCCACTGAGCAGGGGAAGCAGCACCATCAGCCAGAGATAATTTTTCACGTTCTGCCTATTTCGTTTAAACCTTGCCGGATGGCGCTGTGCCATCCGGCATTTCACGTTGTTGCGTTACAGCGTCTGACTAATAAACTGCAGCATGTCATCTGCCGCAGAGACCATTTTGGCGTTCATCTCATAAGCACGTTGCACCGTGATCATCGCCACCATTTCGTTGACGATATCCACATTGGAGCCTTCCAGTGCCCCTGACTGCAGCGTGCCAAGCCCATCTTCACCTGGTACCCCTTCCGTTGGCTGGCCGCTGGCGGCAGTCTCCAGATACAGGTTGTCCCCTTCGGCAGAAAGCCCGGCAGGGTTAGCGAAGTTCACCAGCGTCAGCTGGCCCAGTTCAGTGGTGTCAGTATCGCCAGGTAAGATGGCCGTCACCGTGCCATCCTCACCAATTGACACGCTGGTCGCGCCGGACGGCACGTCGATTTCCGGCTGCAACGGCAAGCCCTGGGAGTTGGTCATTACCCCATCAGCATTGACCTGTAGGTCGCCGTCGCGGGTGTAGGCAATATCGCCGTTGGCCTTCTGCACCTGCAAAAAACCCTGTCCCATAATGGCGACATCCATCGAGTTCTCGGTCGTTTCCACATTGCCTTCACTGAAGGTTTTCTGGGTTCCGACAATTCGCACACCGCTGCCGAACTGCATGCCGGTCGGCATGATATTGTTTTGATCGAGCATCGAGCCCGGCGCTTCCTGAGTCTGATAGAACAGATCCTGGAACATCACGCGGTCACGCTTAAAGCCTGTGGTGTTGACGTTGGCGATGTTGTTGGCAATCGCACTCATCTCAGCATCCTGTGCCGACAGGCCGGTCTTACTGATCCATAACGCTGCATTCATAATGCTTTATTCCTGATGGGTCACGGCGGCTCAGGAGCCGGTTAACAAACGGTTGCCCGAATCACTGATCTCTTCGGCGGTTTTCATCATCTTGATTTGCGCTTCAAACTGGCGGTTCATCGCAATGGAGGACATCATTTCACTAACCGCCGACACGTTGCTGCTCTCAAGAAAGCCCCCGCTCACTTTGATGTTTTCATCGCGCTGGGCTGGAACGCCATCGGCGGTGATCAGCATGCCCTGCGCGTTTTTCGCCAGATTGTTCACTGGTATATCCACCAGCTTCAGGCGGTCAATGTCCATGGTAGCGGTGACATCACCGTCGTCTGGCGTCACCGAGAGCGTGCCGTCGCTGCCAAAAGACGCAATGGCATTCGGCGGCAGGATGATCGGGCCGTTATCGCCTAACACCACGTTACCGTTGATGGTGAGCTGCCCCTGATCGTCCTGCTGGATATTGCCGTTGCGGGTATAGATTTCGTTACCGTCTTTATCCTCAACCGCGATATAGCCAGTGCCCTGCAAGGCTACGTCGAGTGGACGCTCCGTTTTCTCCGCGATACCGCTGCTGTCGTTCACCCCGCTTGGACTCTCCTTCGCCATATAGCGCGTATCGAATCCGCCGCCTTTCACTTTGTCATTACTCGCCATCGCCATATCCGCGCGAAACCCCGTGGTGTTGACGTTAGCGAGGTTGTTGGCGCTGATTTGCTGCTCTTGCAGCGTCTGGGTGGCCCCGCTCAGGGCGGTATATATCAAGCGATCCATTTATCCGCGCCTTACATTGCCTGGAACAGCGCATCATCAAGCTGCGTACTGGTGGAGATCACTTTCGTGTTCGCCTGGTAGTTACGCTGGGCCGTCATCAGGTCAACCAGTTCAGTGGTGATATCAACGTTGGAGCTTTCGAGCATGCCGGAGGAGAGCGTGCCGCAAGAACCGGATCCCGGTGTACCAATCAGCGGCGTGCCGGATTCCCCCGTTTGCACCCAGGCGGTGCCGCTCACCGCTTCCAGCCCATTTTCGTCGGGGAAGGTCGCCAGCACGACCTGACCTTGCAGCATGCGTTCGCCGTTGCTGTAGGTGGCGTAAACTTTTCCGTCGTCATCAACCTGCACGCCGTTTTGGGTTGCAGACGCATAACCATTCGCGGAGTTGGTGGTGACGGAGAAATCGGAACCGTACTGGGTGCAACTGGAGTAATCGACGGTCAACTCAATCGGCGCGGCCGCATCGGTAGTGAATTCAACGGTCTGCGGCGTGGTCGGTGAGGTCAACTTGCCGGTGTTCGGATCGAACGTTAAGGTGGTTGGTGCTGCGCCGTCCTGAGCAGCACCATCAAAGGTATAATCAACTTCCCAAGTGTTATCCGAGGTTTTAGTAAAGTACTGGCAAACCGAGTGCTCGTTACCCAGTGAGTCATAAACTGTGGTGGTATAGCTGTCGGAATAAGACGCGCTGTTGGTGGGATCAAACGCGACCGTGGAACGATCAATGGTGGCATCACTGGCGTCAAAGTTAGCCGTAAAGGACAAGCTGTCTGACGCTTCTGCCGGAATGTTGCCGGTCTGAATTTGGATATCGGACACCGTCCCGGTTTGCAGCGTACCGCTGTCATCAACCGGATAGCCCTGCAGGTAATCGCCGGACGCATTGACGATATAGCCATTTTTGTCCGTTACGAAGGAACCGGCGCGGGTATAGGAGATGTTCCCGGCGCTGTCACACATCACGAAAAAGCCATCATCGTTAATGGCCAGATCTAGCGCATTGCCCGTTGAGACCATAGAACCACCGGTGGAGATACTTTGCGCTGAACCCGCCACGCTCACGCCCATGGCCTGCGTCCCGGCATACATCGCAGAGAATTGGGTGGTCATCGATTTGTAACCCACCGTACCGGAGTTAGCGATGTTGTTACTGATCCCATCCAGTTGTTCGTTAACGGCGTTTAACCCCGTCGCTGCAATTTCATAACTCATTATTTATTCCTGTAATGTAAAATCAGATAACGTTATCGCTGTCAGAATTATCACTGCCACCGTCGGTATCAGGTGGCGTGGTGTCATCGGAACCGCCGCTGCCATCAGTGCTATCCGGCACGCCGAACTGGGTGATCATGGTGAAAGGCACTTCCCCGACGCCGTCCACGTTAAGAACCGGTGTGCTGCCATCGAGCGGAATACGCACATCCTCAACCTCACCGGTGACTTCAATAGGTACTTCCGCTTCCCCGGTGTTGGTCACCACCGACACGTTGTAATCACCCGCCGGAATACCGTAATCAGCGGGATTAATATCGAAATCCACCTGCCCAGGTCCGACGGAGGTTTCCCCTTCAGGGATCAGCGATACGGTGTAGTCATCACCGGCGGCGTCAGTGAAATGCAGATCCACATCGGTACAGCTGTCGTCCAGCGTGACGCGCCCCTGAATCTCTTTGGTGTTGTCGGCAATATCCAGCGTGGTGGTTTGCACCATAATGTCGTCACCCACCAGATTCCCTAACGCCATGACCTGAATGTTGCTCATCAGCACGGCGTTGGTATTGGCCTGAACGCTCATCTCTTCCATCATCGCCACCTGCGCCATTGAGGCGAGCTGGTCGATATAGTCTGTCGGGTCCGCTGGATCGGTGGGATCCTGATTCTCAATCTCCGCCACAAACAACGTCAGGAACGTGTCCACGCCTGAGGAATCCGTGGAGGTGGTTGTGGTTGTCGTAGTGGATGACGTGTCGCTGGTATCCGTGGTGGACGACGTGCTGCTATCACCCAGGTTACTCGTGGAACCGACATTGTTCTCCGCCACCGCTGTCGGCTCTTGGGAAGAAGCCAGCGACTGCGATTGGGCATACAGAGCCAGAGCGTTCATTATGCTTCTCCTAATTTGAGTAAACTTTGCTGCATACTTTTGACGTTATTCAGCACATCAACATCCGTTTCAAAGTCACGGGACGCAGACATCATGTCAGCCATTTGCTCAACCACGTTGACGTCCGGGTACCAGACAAAACCATCCCGGTCTGCCATGGGATGGTGAGGCTCATAACGCTTCACCGCCCCGCCGCTTTGCATGACGTCCTGCACCTGAACGCTGGCGCCGTCAATCGCGTGGCGGTTATGCGCACCAATCAGGCTATTGTGGTAAACGGCGGCAAAGACTGGACTACGCGCTTTGTAAGCCTGCGCCTCGCTGCTGGCGGGCGCTTCGGCGTTCGCCATGTTACTGGCGACGGTATTCAGGCGAATGGTTTGCGCCGTCATCGCCGAACCTGAAATCTGATAAATATCAGTAAACGACATGGTTATTTCCCTTCAATGGCCTCGTTGATACCGCTAAGTTGCAGGTTCAAGAAGGTCAGACTGCTTTGATAATCCATACTGTTTTGTGAGAACCGAGCCTGCTCGGTATTCAGCTCTACGGTATTGCCGTCCTCTGAGGGTTGCATCGGCACGCGGTACTTCACATCAACCTCTGGCATTACATTTGTTCGACTTGCCCGTTGCATCTCAGCGGCAAAATCAATATCTTTAGCTTTGAAATTTGGCGTATCGACGTTTGCCAGATTCGCAGTCAGTAACTCGGTCCTCTCAAGACGTAATTTCACTGCCTGCGGATGTACCCCCAACGCTTGCTGAAAACTGATTCCCATTTCTCGCATCACTCCTGCATCAATATCGCTGTTATAAGCAATATGTATGCCAACTTTTAAGTGATTGATGAGAAATGATTTTATGAAACTATCGTCCCGCAGCAGGAAGCCTTCCTTCCCCTTTGTCGCAATAACCCTGCTGGCATTAAGCATTGCCTTACCACTGCATGCCGCCGTCCATCCCGTTCAGCACAGCGCCCGGGAGCAGATCAACGCGCAGGTCCTCACCGCAGCAAGTCAGCAGATCGACGCCCTGGCACAAAAACAGCAGTGGCATGACTACCGCTATACCTTCAATGTCTACATCCCTTCGATGGTTGCGACCGCCCCACTCTGTCCTTCTGAGCCGCACATTAGCGCGTCATCTCCCGCCGAAACGGCCTTAAGCCGGATGAATTTTGAAGTGAGCTGTCCAGGCCACACAGGCTGGAAGGTCAGCGTGGCGGTGCGCCCGGATGTGTTTGTGCCAGTAGTGATGCCGAAATCGTTGATTGAGCGCGACACCGTGCTGACGGTGGATGATTTACAGTTGAAGAAATATCACATCAGCGGGCAGAGAAATGAGCTGTTGATGCAACTGGACGATGCCGTCGGGCTCACCAGCAAACGCACCCTGCAGCCAGGTAAACCGCTGACTCGCGCTGAATTAGTACAACCCATTCTGGTTAAGCGCGACCAACCGGTAACTATCGTGTCGCATATGGCGGGGATCACCGCATCAATGCCCGGCGTAGCGTTGAAAAACGGCCGTAAAGGAGAAGTGATTAAAATCCGTAACACCAGCAGTCAGCGGGTGATTAGCGGCGTGGTGGATGATACGGGCATCGTCAGCACGCTAACGGCAACGCAGTAACGGGATTTTTTGTGATGGAATTAAAGTTTTCTCCTTCACGGTCGCTTTTAGCAAGTAACAGAAGAATACGCACGAGGTTGCTATGAAAATAACCCCAACGCTGTCCGGTAACCGCCCTACGCCAACGACGTCCGGGAGCAGTGCTGCCGACAAAAGCACAACGAAATCCAGCACCGTCAGCACCACGTCACTAACGGCTGATGATGTGACTCAGGCCGGGCTGCAGTCCGCTCAGCAGACGTTGAATGAAGACACGCAGGGCGATGTTGATTACGACAAAGTCGCACAAATGCAGGCTGCGCTGGCCAATGGCGATCTGCAGGTTGATACCGATCGGCTGGCAGGTGACATGCTCAGTTTTTTCCAGAAATAAGAGGTCAGAACCGTGAGTACTAAGCTGCAACAGGTGAAATTGTTGCTTCAGGGCATTCGGGAAGACGAAACGCTGTATGACACACTGCGAACTCAGTTGGAACAGCAGCGTTTGTGTATGATTCGTCGAGCCAGTGACGAGCTGTTGAGCGTCAATGAAGTCATCCAACAGCATTATGAACAGTTAAATAGCAGTAGCCTGCAGCGCCGCGCGATCCTGCAACAGCTGGGCGTGAGCGTCAATCGTCGCGGTCTGGAACAGGTATTTAGCTGGTTGCCCGGCCCACAAAAAAACGCCGCGCAAAGCTGGTGGCAGCGTCTGGAACAAAAAGCGGAACGCTGCAAATCCTATAACGAAAAGAATGGCGATCTGCTGATTCGCCAGTGCGAATTCATTCAGTCGTTTTTGGGCACCGAGCCTGATTTTATTTACCAGCCTTAATCCTGCCACCTTCCGTTTTTAACGGAAGGCGCCTTTCCCCTGCAAATCTAACCCATTGATATATTAATTAAAAAAAACAGGCACGCAAATTGCAATACAGTGCCCAGATTTGAATATTGGAATTTCTGAGAACACGTTATGAGTACGATTAATTGCTACGAGCCTGACTTTGTCCGTGCATTTTTAGCCCACAACCCGGACTCTCCCTTGCATGTCCAGATGACGTGGCAACATGAAATCCGCCAGAGCCTGGCGTTAACAGACATCGCCAGTTGCACAGCCGCCCTTGGCGATGCCAATGCTTTTGTATTGCATGTCACCCAGAGTGATTGCAACTCACAGAGCGCCCTGTTATCACCACGCGATCGGGTGCTGAATCAGGCCGCACTCAATGCCGTAACGATTGCCGGTTTAACGCCAGACCTGCGTCTGTACGCGCTGGGCATTATGCTTTCGTGGTCCGAAAAGCTGCCGGGCGACGACGCCGACACGCTGGCAAAAATTGCCTCACAGCCCAACGTCCTTGCTGACTATGCCGCAACGGGAAAATTGCAGAATCAATTTTCACGTCTACCGGCCCTGCCACAATTGCAATGCCATTTGCTGTCTCTGATGGGCGGCTTGACCTTCGACTGGGAGATCCTGCCCGAAAGCCCGCGCAAAATGACGCTGCCGCTGCAGTTGAGTTTGCTCATGATGCAGGATGCCAACAGCGAAGCTTTGCTGCTCCAGCAATTACAGAAACAGTGGCATAAAGCCCATCAGCAGTACTTTGCCGAGGAAGCCTGGATTTTCAGTAACTATCTGATCTATCGCCTCTACCATGACACCTTCCCGCAGCATGAGAGCGCCAGCATCACCCAACGTCTGTTTGAGCTGGTCACCGATTTTTACCTGATCCGTACCCTACTGAGCCTGTGGACGCTGGACGGCTCGCCGCTGAGCCAGGCTGACATTTTCGCGCTGTTTACATTGCTTGAGCGCTGGCGCCACAGCGAGGAATCAGCCTCAGTGCGCCAGCAGGTGCAGGCCATACTGCCAGCGGATTATCTGCTGTCTGCTTTTTCACTGCTTATTTGTTAGCGCCCCTTGGCCGGGAATCTACCGGCCCTTTTTTCCGTGAAGTCATCATGTCCAAATCCGCTAAAACTCGCACTATTTTGCCTGGCGTCGTTAAGACTCTGGATACCGGTCGTGAAAAACCGTTTGTCAGCGTCGTTACGCCGACCTGGAACCGTGCCGCTTTCTTGCCATGGCTACTGTATATGTTCCGCTATCAGGATTATCCGGCGGATCGCAGAGAGCTGGTGATCCTCGATGATTCACCGCAAAGCCACCTGCCGCTTATTGAGCAACTGACGCAAGGCAAACCTGGCGCATTTAATATCCGTTATATCCACCATCCGGAAAGGCTGGCGCTGGGTAAAAAACGCAATATGCTCAATGAACTGGCGCAGGGTGAATATATTCTGTGTATGGACGATGATGACTTTTATCCGGCGGATAAAATCACCTATACCCTTGCGATGATGCAGCGCCATCGGGCGCTGATTTCCGGTTCAGACCAGATCCCTATCTGGTACAGCCACATCAATCGTATTTTTAAAACCCACCGTTTTGGCCCACAAAATATTCTCAACGGGACCTTCTGCTATCATCGTAACTATCTGAAAAAACACCGTTATGATGATGAGTGCAACCTAAGTGAAGAGGCAGGGTTCACCCATAATTTCACCGTTAACCCGCTGCAACTCCCTGGAGAACGCACCATTCTGTGTATCTCACACAGCCAGAATACGTTTGATAAAGATTTTGTACTGGGAGCCAGTGAACCGTTGCAGACCAGCCTCGAGCAGGCAATCCCCGATCCGATGCTGAAAAACTGGTATCAGAGCCTGCATAACGCCACCCACCATCAGCCGATCCGCTGGGATGCCATCGATCAGGTGGTGATCGTCAACCTTGATGCGCGCACGGATCGTCTGGGACAGATCCAACAGGAACTTGCCCGACTGAATGTCCCGGCGGAAAAAATCACCCGCCTGGCCGCCTGCGAAGACGTAAATGGTCAGTTGGGCCGTCGCCAGTCTCATTTGCAGGCCTTGCATCTGGCACAACAGCAAGGCTGGAAAAACTACCTGTTACTGGAGGACGATAGCGTCATTCTGAAGCAAGAGAAGCACATCAGCGTGCTGAATGCGCTGCTCAGCGCCCTGCCAAAATTACCCTGGGAAGTGATCCTGCTCGGCGGTGAAATCAAACAGGGCACGGTTTTGAAAAGCCTCAACGGGATGATCCATGCCCGCGATTGCCGGAAAGTGTGCGCCTACCTGGTTAACGACCATTATTACGCCTCGCTTGCAAGGCAGATGGCGCAGGATCCGTCCGAGTCGCTGGAAGCACAATGGCAGCCCCTGCTGCGCGACGGAAAATGGCTGGCCTGCTATCCGAGTATCGCCTACCAACGCGCGGGCTATAGCGACATCGAAAAGCAGGAAACAGATAATATTCGCTTTTATTTCAATAAAATAAATAAAGCCCCCGCTAACTTTCAATCGGTAACTAGCGCACCCTCTCAGCCCGTTAACGCGAGAGATAATACGATCGCCTTCTTTATGGAGACCTCGTTTCATTATGCCGTCTATCAGCCAATAATTGCCGCACTGCAAGCAATGGGCCAGACATGTTCGCTGCTGGTTAACGATCGCATCCATAAGCCATTTCTTGATGAAATGGCCGCAACCATTAACGCTATCAACGACCCAACATTGGGTGGCGCACGTATTTCTGAAGTTATTCAGCAACGTAAACGCTTCAAATGTCTGGTCAGCCCCTACTACACGCCGGCTCTGAAAGATTTGGCCGATATTCACGTTCGCGCCATGTACGGACTGGCAAAAGAAGAGTGGAATCATGCCTGGTGGAATACGTTCTACCACCGTATTTTGTGTTACAGCCATTACAGCAAACAAGCGCTGGATATTAACGGCAGCGCGAAGGTGGTCGGAAATCCCCGCTTTGATCGCTGGCATCAAGGACACGTTGAGACATCTCTCCCGGCATCGCTGAAATTTGATGCCAAAAAACCGACGCTACTGTATGCCCCAACCTACGGCGCATTAAGCTCACTACCGCACTGGGCGGAAAAGCTGAGCCATTTAAGCCATGACTTCAATATCATCTGCAAATTGCACCACGGTACCTGCTCTCGACCGGAAGAGGCCGCTTCGCTGACGTTGGCGCGCAAGTGTTTTAAAAACCGAACAGATGCGCCGGATCACGTCCTTCCGCTGCTCGCGAAGGCCGATTACGTCCTCACCGATAACAGCGGATTTATCTTCGATGCCCTTCATGCCAACAAGCGCGTCATCCTCCTCGACTGGCCGGGTATGCAGGCGTTACTGGATGGGCAGAAAAGTTACTCCAGCCCCCGCAGTGCCGACCAGCAGATCCGAGCGATTTTACCGGTCGCCAGCGATATGGTGGAACTCAGAAACCTGCTGTCCAGCTCAAACGACTGGAACGCGTTACAGGCGCCATTGGACGAGATCCGCCAACATTATTGCGACGCGTTTATGGATGGTAAGGCGGGGAAGAGAGCGGCCAGTGAGATTGCAGAGGTGCTGGAAAACAGCTCTCTGGTGTCAATGAATACGCTACTGCTCAGTCTGCAGAAAAAATTATTCCCATGATGCTTCCAGACTTCACAGGATAGAGATAAATGACCAGCCCATTAGTGAGTATTATCGTCACCAGTTATAACCACGCTCAATATCTTGAAGAGGCACTGGAAAGTGTTTACAAACAAACATGGAAAAATATTGAGGTTATTATTGTTGATGATGCCTCTACCGACAACTCTCAAAAAATCATCAAGAAATACCAAAAAAAACATCAGTGTAAAACGATTCTGAGAGAAGAAAATTATTATTCCCAACACATTAAAAAAGGTGAAAAACCAATAATACAAGCAATGAATCTTGCACAAGGAAAGTACATTGCTGTCGTCGACTCAGATGATCTAATCATGCCCACAAAAATCTCGCATCAGGTAAACATGATGGAGAAAAACACCAACTGTTCAATGTGTTACAGTGCTGTGCAAGTTATCATGCCTGATGGCTCGATCTTTCCATACAATAATATATTCCTCAATGGCGATGTGTTCGAACATATGCTCATCACGGGTAATTTAAGCCTCTATATTGGATCACTTATCCGCCGAGATGCTTATTTAAGAATTGAACGCTCCCCTCCTGATTTAGTACAGGAGGACTGGGACATGTTTTTAAAGCTTGCGAAACAAGGGGAGTTTATATCTTCTGAGCGAGTCGTGGCCAAGTATCGTCGCCATAATAATAACACATGGTTCAGAAGAGATAATAGCAAGTTAATGTACCGTAACAGAATGATGATCCTCAACCAATGGAAGCATGAACCTGCATGGGTAAAAGCAATAGATAGCCGTTGGAAACAATATGCGCATCCAGATCATACATTGTTAAATAAAGACATTGATGACTTACTTATTGACGATCCGACTGATGCTCTTTTACATTACCAAGGGTATTTAGTTGCCTTAAATCATAATAACGTTAACAAAATAACATATCACATCGTACAGGCAATTATCCATTGCGATTCACGCTTACAGATCTTGCCAGAACTTTATCGCATAGCGCTTCATCATATTGATGACCAGAAAATCAGAGAACTCATTATTTTAAGTATCAAGTCGAGATTACCTGACTCTTATCAAACAATAATCAATAACTTATCTCAGGAACATTAATAATGAAATCTTTGCAGCAGAATCCCATTACGGTTACAAAACCCTTTATGCCTCCGCTTGAAGAGTTTTTACCTTATTTAGAGGATATTTGGTCATCACGACAATTAACTAACAATGGCAGCATGCATCAGCGACTTGAGGAGCACTTAGCCACTTATTTGAACGTCCCGTATATTTCATTATTTTGTAACGCAACAATCGCACTCATTGTAGCGATGCAAGCACTAAGAATTAAAGGTGAAGTCATTACCACCCCTTACTCATTTGTTGCAACTACCCATAGTATACTCTGGAATCAATTAACACCGGTATTTGTTGATATTGATCCTGAGACTCTTAACATTAATTCCAGGCTCATTGAATCCGCAATCACCAAAAACACCGGATTAATAATGCCTGTTCATGTTTATGGGCAGAGCTGCAAAACTGAAGAAATAGAAGAAATATCAAGCAATTATGGCATTCCTACCCTCTACGATGCTGCGCATGCTTTTGCGATCGAAGATGTTGGTGGCAGCATCCTGCGTCATGGCGATCTTTCAGTACTCAGTTTTCATGCAACAAAAGTTTTCAACACGTTTGAAGGCGGCGCAATCGTTAGTTACGATAAAAAGACAAAGACACGAATTGATTACCTTAAAAACTTTGGTATCGCCGACGAAGTCACTATTGTGGCTCCCGGTATCAATGGAAAAATGAATGAGATACAGGCTGCATTCGGTTTATTACAATTGAATTATGTAGATGATGCTATCGCTAAACGTAAAAAAATCGATCAGCTATATCGTCAAAACCTGGTCGGTATCAAAGGCATAAGAATACTGAATAATACCAATTATAAAAGCAACTACAGCTACTTTCCGGTATTCATCGAATCAGACTATAAAATATCCAGAGACGAACTTTACACACGCTTAAAGAACAATAATATCCTGACCCGACGATATTTTTATCCACTACTGTCTAATTTGATGATGTATCAAAAAATGCCCGGAGCACAAAAAGAAAATCTACCGGTAGCAAACTATGCTTCGGAACACATCCTGTGTCTACCAATCTACCCGGATATGACATCTGAGGAGATTAATACAATTATCGAGTTTATTGCAGCATGACTAATATACTTATATTTCCGGCAGGGACAGAAATTGGTAAGGAAATCTATTACGTCTTACGCCATGATAAGCACATCAATATTACACTGGCCGGGTCTGATTACGACAGCCACGCCCGTCACTGTGCTTGCGCATATCATGTCATTCCAGACATAGCGCAACCGAATTGGCTGGATGCCTTGCAGCAACTACTCCAGTTAGAAAAGATCGATTATATTTTTCCGGCACATGACGATGCTCTACTTGCACTCTCTGAAAAAAGAGATGCTCTTTCAGCAACGGTGTTGTGTCCCCCCCATGAGACCTGCCAAACCACCCGTTATAAAAGCAAAACATATCAGTCTCTTAGAAAAATATTACCTGTTCCTGCTGTGTATACTGACAGTAACAAAATTACGCAGTGGCCGGTTTTTGTGAAACCCGATCGTGGACAGGGAGCACAAGGCGCCAGCTGTATTGAAACGCCAGAAGCCTTAGCGTCGCTTCTTGCCCAACAAAGTGATCTGATCGTTTGCGAATACCTTAGCGGGGATGAATATACCGTTGATTGCTTTTCCGACCGCGACCGGGGATTGCTGTTTTGCCAGCCGCGCACCCGCTCACGGATTCGTGCTGGAATTGCGATGACGTCGAGGCTGGTCACGCTTGAACACGTCGAGGAATATGCTCGTGCTATTTCAGATCGATTTCACATGCGTGGAGCCTGGTTTTTTCAGCTAAAACGCGCCGCGACAGGTGAGTTGACATTATTGGAAGTCGCTCCACGTATTGCCGGTACAATGGCGCTAAATCGCGTGAATGGCATCAATTTTCCTCTACTTACTGTCTATGAAGCAATGCGGAAAAAGATTGCTTTGCTCCCCGTCTGTAAAGAACTTCAGATTACCCGTAGTCTGTCTAATCAATACAAGCACAGCATACAATTTCAGCATGTTTATATCGATTATGATGATACCGTTATTATTAATGACAAACTCTGCCTGCTTGTCATTACCTTTTTATATCAATGTATTAACCACGAAATATCAATCCACTTAATCACTCGTCATGCTGGAGATATCCATCTCGAACTTAATACACGTCGTATTAGCATGCTTTTTGATTCAATAATACATTTAGATAAAGATGCAAAGAAAAGCGACTGGATTAAACAGCAAAACTCTATTTTTATCGATGATAGTTTTTCAGAACGGATGGAAGTCTTTAACGCTAAAGAAATCCCAACCTTTGATATAAACATGCTTGAACTCTTAATTCGTGATTAAAAAATGAATAAAAACATCATATTTCTACATCTTGAAAGTCTCAATCAGACAATTTTTAGCCACAGGGAATGGTTTCCATTCCTTAGTAAAATAAATTCGCAATCCATTAGGTTTAACAACTTCATATCCAGCGCGACATCTTCACTTATGGCCTTTAGCGACCTGTTACATGGCGAAGACAATACGCTTGAGCATAATACTCACCTCGAGACAAATATTACCCTTAAGCGTCGCTGCCCACCACTTTTTGATACCCTGAAACAACATGGTTATCGTACCGCAGGAATGGGATATCCTAAAAACTGGGCCAATGTTGATTCAATATGGAGCGAAACAGACTCATTCAACTGGTACGACACATCGGCGACCATGCTCGCTGAAATGCGCCAGGTCGTGTCACAGACTGAGCCTTTTGCTTTATATTTATGGAACTTAAGCAGCCATCTTTGTTACCACGATGAGATAAAAAAAGGCGGTAAAAACAGTCTCGACAGATGGCAACGCGGATACCAAAGTATGGATATAATGATTGGCCAAACGATTAAAATACTACTCGATGCAGGAAAACTGGACAATACTATTATTGTCGGGTTCGGCGACCATGGTGATGATTTCTGGGGGCATGGATTTAATGGTGGATACGCCCATGGAATAGAGCCATACACTTCATTAGTGCACACCCCCGCGTTTATTTTCTGTCCGGGAATGAAATCCTTCGATATAAATCACATGGTTAGCATGGTTGATCTGCATAACACTGCTTTAAATTTACTGACGATTCCTACAACACCTTGTGAAGATAATCAATTTTTCGCCTTAACGCCCAAACGTAAGGTCTGTTTTAGTCGTAATCTCTTTTCCCAACAAAAAAGTCTGCACAATGGTAGCCCATTAAAGAAGGGGTATGCTGCCACTAATGAGTATTTCCATTTATTGAAGGTGAATACAAAATATCAGATGTTTTTATGGAAAACTGACCCAACAAACCAGCTTGATATTTTAAGTTTATTAAAATATAACAAATCTGCAATCCCTTTTATCGATCTTGAAAAAGTAAACCGACAGCGAGTGGGAGGAGCACACCCACATATCACACATTTTTTCTCTCCCGATATGGCACAGGTTATCGCTGATAATTTTCATGATTTGCAGCAACAACTTGAATTATGGATTGGTGGAAAGAAAGTCCTGCGATAACAAATATCAATCATTAACCTATTTTTTATTAAGAAAATAATGAAATTACATACTACTTCATCACCACATTGCAAAATTTGCGATACTGAAGCTGATATTTATGGCGTAACTGACTTTAATGTTTCTTGCTATGGAAACAACGTTCACCGATATAACTATCCGCTAAGCGGCCATGCCGTCTATTATTATAAATGCAAGAACTGTGGATTGATATACAGCCACGCCTTTGATAAATGGTCTGATGCAGATTACTCCAGATACATTTACAATGACGAATATATAAAACATGATCCTAATTTTATTTGCAAAAGATCTCTTCACAACTTCAACTTACTTCGCAATGCATTCAAAAATCTACAAAATTTCCGTATGCTAGATTTTGGTTGCGGTGACGGACAGCTGGTACAGTTATTACAAGAATATGGCACAGATGTGGTTGGTTGGGACCCCTTCAATAATTCAGCCCCCATACCAAATGAAAAGTATGAGTTTATAACGTCATTTGAAGTCATGGAGCATACACCAACGCCAGTAAAGACTATGGAGATGATAGACTCTCTTTTAGATCAAAATAATGGTAAATATTTCTTTTCAACACTGACTAACGATTTCCATCTAAATAAGCTGATGAATTTTTGGTATATAGCGCCACGTAATGGACATATCACCATTTACTCTAACAAATCCCTCGATATACTTTTTTCCAAATTCGGAATGAAAGTAAAGCATATTTCAGAGCTTTATCACTTGGCTTACAAGCATAGTGAATAAATAGAAAATCATTGTATTCCATAGCAGAATAATGCCTTGGCACATATGTCCTACTTATATGTCTTGACCACCTCAATAATCGTGGTGGTCGAAATGGCCGGTGTCCGAGGGAAATAAACGACGTCACAAAGATACGAGAAGCTATCAAAGCGGCCCGCCCAGTCATCCCCCATCACTAACATGTTGGCATTGAACTGGCGGATATAATCGGCTTTTAGTTCCAGCGACTCTTCGAGAAACACGCGATCCACGCATTTTAACCCCGCCACAATTCCCATCCGGTCAGACTGGCTGTACACCGGTGTCCGGCCTTTCTTAGCGATATTGAGCGCATCAGAGGAGACCCCTACCACCAGTTGCCCGCCTAACTGCTTCGCCCGTTGCAGGATATTGAGATGACCAACGTGAAATACATCAAAGGTGCCAAACGTGATGATTGTTTTCATTCTTGCCGAAAGACCTTATTACGTAACCAACACTGCGTGGCAATCTCATCCACGATCTTCTGTTCCTTGATAGCGACTTCGTCCTGCAGATCTTGCCGTTTTTCATCCAGCGTCATGGCAACGATTTTTTCCTGGCAGGCTGCTGCGATCAGGTTTTTCTGGATACGCACTTCTTTAATTTTCGCCAGCGTCTTTTCCTGCTCTTGCCAGGCAATCACCTTGCGCAGCGTGCTTTTATAGCCGGACACATTTTTGAGAGATTCAATGCCAGGAGCATCAACGCCGGGACCGGTTTTTTGCACCAGGTAGCCTAGCGCTTTGATGTTGTTTTCATAGCCAGAGCACAGCTGTTGTTGTTTCGCCAACTGCACCGTGATGTCTTTTACTGATTTATCTCGCAGGCGCTGGAGTTGCGCCAGGGTATCAAGAATCTGTCGCACGGTTATTTACCTTCTGCTTTCGATTTGGCGACCGGGAAAAGGGCCTGCAGACGATTTTGTACCAGCTCCAAAGAGGCGGGTTCGCTCACCTCCTGACGCAGAAAACGCTCAATCGCCGGGAAAATTTTGACCGCTTTGTCAACGCCGGGGTCAGCGCCTGCAACATAGCCACCGAGCGGAATCAACGGTTTGATTTCCATGTAGGCGGCGTAGTTCTGTTTTAGCGCCCGAGCGGCCTGCTGGTGCTCCGGGCGGGTGACCTGGGTCATGCAGCGACTGATCGACTGGGCAATATCGATAGCGGGGTAATGCCCGCCTTCCGCCAGCTTGCGGGTCAATACGATGTGCCCATCCAACACCGCGCGCGCGCAGTCAACGATCGGATCCTGCTGATCGTCCCCTTCCGCCAGCACCGTATAAATAGCGGTCATCGATCCTGTGCTTTCGCTGTTGCCCGCGCTTTCAACCAGCTTTGGGATCATGCCAAATGCCGACGGCGGATAGCCTTTGGTCGCCGGGGGTTCCCCCAGAGAAAGCGCTATTTCGCGCTGCGCCATGGCGTAACGGGTGAGTGAATCCACCAGCAGTAAAACGTGGTGGCCGCGGTCACGAAACCACGCGGCGATAGAATGACACAGCTCGGTGGCTTTTAAGCGCATGAGGGGAGATTCATCCGCCGGGGCGGCGACGATAATCGATTTTGCCAGTCCTTCTGCCCCCAGCGAGTGATCGATAAATTCTTTTACTTCACGGCCGCGCTCGCCGATAAGCCCAACCACCACGATATCAGCCTTGGTCTGGCGGGTGATCATCCCCAGCAGCACGCTTTTGCCGACGCCACTCCCCGCCATTAACCCAACACGCTGGCCCTTACCGATAGTTAGTAATCCATTGATGGCCTTCACACCGACATCCAGCGGTTGATTGACCGACTGGCGGGTAAGCGGGTTGATTGACGGGGCTTGAGATGGCAGTACGTCATTGCCGGTCAGACGCCCTTTGGCATCCAGCGGTTCGCCGAGGCCGTTGACCACCCGACCCAACCAGCTTTCGCTAATCAAAATTTCCTGGGCTTTTTCTTCGGGGAACACGCGTGCACCTGCCATCAGCCCGACTGGATGTTTGAAGGGCATCAGGTAGGTAATGTCACGATTAAACCCCACTGCCTGCGCATCAATTAACGTATGGTTGGCACTTTCAACGCGGCACAGTTGGCCGGTCATCAGCGGGCATCCCACGCTCTCGAGCAAAATACCGTTCACCCGCACCAGTCGGCCGGCAACCCGGGCAAGCGGAATCGACTCAATAGCGCGCAACGCGTTGTCAAAGAATGAAGGGTCACTCACCCTGCGGCTCCGGCAGCAACGTCTCTTTCAGTGCCGACATGCATTGATCGAGCCGGTGTTCGCAGCCGATATCCAGCTCGGACTTATCGGTAATGACCCGGCATTCGCCCGCCTGCAAATCGGCTGAAGGCGTCAGCCCCCATTCATTCACCTTTTCCGGCGCAGCATCTTTGATGCGATTAAACTCGTCGTTACTCAGCAGCACCTGTAACGACTCGGGCAGGGTCGGAAAGGCCGAGATCGCCTCTTCGACCAGTGAGAGGAGTTGCGTCGGTTGCAGCGCCAGTTCACAGCGAATCACCTGACGGGTCACCTTTTCAACCAGTTGCAGCAGGTCTTCCCGTTGTTTACGCTGAATGTGCGCCAGGTAGTCATTCACCCGGCCAGAAATACCGTCCAGCGGTTGTGCCGCGAGGGCAAATTGTTTGCGCCCTTCCTGCTGCCCGGCGAGGCTGCCTTCGGTATACCCCTGACGAGAGCCCTCTTCCTGGCCCTTTTGATGCCCTTCCTGAAAGCCCTGTTCATGACCTTCAGTCATTCCCTGTTCAAAGCCTTTTTGCAGCCCTTCCTGGAAACCGTCCATTAACTGGCGTTGATAATCCGCCGGGGTAATCCCCGGCGTGAGCTGCTCTGTTTGCAAATGGCGCTGACGCGGAGGAAAGCGGTGCAGTCGGTAACGACCACGAATGGTTTCAATCGCCATGGTTTACTCCGCCGTCTGTTCAGCAAACAGCTGTAGCTGAATTTCACCCGCTTCTTCAAGTTCACGGGCAATCCCCATGATTTCACGGCGGATTTGTTCAATGCGACTCACCGGCACCGGGCCAAGACGCGAGGTGATCGCTTCCAGTTGCTGCGCCTGACGCTTCGGCATAACCGCATAAATAGAACGACGTAGCAGCGTCTCGGTGCCTTTCAGCGCCACCGCCCAGTCTTCCATCGGCACTTCGTCGAGCAAGCGACGACGTACCTCATCAGTTTGACGGCTCAGAATAAAGAAGTCGTACATCTCATCCTGTAGCTGTTCCAGCACATCTTCATCGCGTTCACGCAGCTGGTCGAGGATCACCTGCTGGTTGCCCTGGAAGCGGTTGACGATGTCGGCCGCCTGTTTGATACCTTTCACTTTCGAACCATGTTCGGACAGCACCGATAAACCACGTTCAATCAGACGATCCAACTCATCGACGACGTCCCGATTCACGTCATTCAGTTTCGCCACCCGATAGAGGATCTCATTCTGCACCGACTCGTTCATATACGAGAGCACCGTGGCCGAAATTTCCGGTGTCAAAAAAGCGAGAAATACCGCCTGCAATTGCAGGTGTTCTTCCGAGATCAAGATCGCCAACTGACGCGGCTCGACCCACTGCAAACGCGCCATACGTGAGCGGATCTCATCGCCATAGATCCCATTGATTACGCTACTGGCGATTTCAGTGCCCAGCGCTTTATTTAAAATACCTTGCAGCATCGAGCGCGATGCACCATTGATGCCACTCTGCTCGCGGAACTCATCAAAGAAATTATTGATGACCTTTCTCGCCATGCTGGTTTTTACCCCGGACAGACGCGCCATATTTTCACTCAGGCGAACCACCTCTTCACGGCTGAGCTTTTGCATCACCGTCGCTGCCGCTTCCTCTCCCAGACACAACAATAGAATTGCGGCCTGTTCCAGGTAGCTGTTGGTACTGCCGTTACTTGTTGTCAATTCGCTCATTGCTGGTAATCCATTGTCTGAGAACTTCAGCTACGCGATCGGTGTCGCTCATCGCCAGTTTTTGCAGGAACTCCAGCTTCACTTCCAGACCGGAACTCTGCGAAGGCAGGCTGTCGTCGCCAGGGAAAGAAGGCAGTTCAATATTTTTGCGTTCATCATCCGCAGCGGTAAGTTGCGCTGCCGGGACAGGCAGTACATCCACGTCCATCACAGGCTCATGAGGACGCGGTTTTTGCCGTATCGCCGTCAGACGCTTCATCACCGGGCGCACCACGAACAACAGGAGCAGCAGCGCTAGCAGGCCGCAGCCGATCATGCGTACCCAGGCCAGAATGCTGTCATCCTTCCAGAACGGGATAACCGGTTCTACCGGGACCGCCTGCGGCACAAAGTTAAGCACGGACAGAGACAGATTATCGCCACGCTGGGCGTCGATACCCGCCGCATTGTTCAGCAACGCGGTCAACTGCGCGGTTTGCTCAGGCTTCCAGCCTTTCAGCGCCGGTGCGCTCTGATTAAGCACTACCGCCACATTCAAGCGGTTAACTGTAAATCCAGGACGCTGGATGTGCTGCACGCTGCGGTCATAGGAGTAATCGCGCTTGCTTTCGCTGTGTTTTGACAGCGCGGCAGGATCGCGTGAGTCGGCAGTGGTATCAGTCGCTCCAGTCGCAACCTGATTGGGGGCCAGCGGCGGACGATTGCTGAGTGAACCCGGGATCCCCATCGCGATTTGGTTGGTATCGCTATCCAGAACATTCTCTTCGCGGTTGAGTTTCGGATCGTTGCCGTAATGCTCTTTTGTTTCGTCAATATTGCTCAGATCGAGATCGGGCATCACGCTCACCCGGTAATTACCTGCCCCCACCAGCGAATCGAGCACGTTCGCCAGGCTGGCACGCGTTTTATCCTGAATGTCTTTGAGGATCTGATCGTGTTTGCGGGTCGCGGCTGAAACGGCCTCGCCCGAGGCGATCCCGTCAGTCAGCAGATTACCGGCCTGATCGACGACGCTAACTTTCGACGCATTCAGACCCGGAATACTCCCGGAAACCAGATGCACAATGGCATTGACCTGATCCATATTCAGCTTCGCGCCATAGTGCAGTCGCACCACCACCGAGGCGCTGTTTTGCGGCTCATCGCTGACGACAAACGAACTTTCTTCATTCAGTGCCAGATGCACGCGCGCGCTTTCGACAGAATCCAGCGTCATGACGCTTTGCGCCAGTTCACCTTCAAGGCTGCGCTTATAGCGGATGTTCTGCACAAATTGGCTGCTGCCCAGCACTTCGTCTTTGTCCATCAGCTCGTAGCCGCTGGGCAACATCGCCTGCACACCTTTGGCGGCAAGGGTCATTCGCGTTTTGGACAGCGCATCGTCAGGAACCAGAATCTGCCCACTTTGCGGATCGATACGGTATTCCAGCTTTTCGCCATCCAGTACGGTGACTATCTGGGATACCGGCAGGTTTTCCTGTCGACCGTACAGCGAAACGTAGCCGTGATTCCCATTCCACAGCACGCTGACAATTATCGCCGTAGCCGCAATGGCCGCTGCTGCCAGTAACGCCCAGCGCTTATTGCCGTCCAGTTTGAACGACACGGCCGGGAAGGATTGCGTTATTTTTTTTATTAATTCATTCATAGCGTTAGACTGACATGCTCATCAGGTCATTGAATCCAGAAGCGACTTTATTTCTGACCTGAACCAGCGCGGAGAACGACAGCGATGCCTGTTGGCTGGCGATCATTGCCCCCGCCAGATCATCGCTTTTGCCCATCTCAACGGCCGTTTGTTGTTGCTCGGCGACCTGCTGATATTGATCAACATGATTCAGCGCCCCTTGCATAATCTGGCCAAAGGAGACCTGAGATGATGCCGACTGCGCACCAACACGGTTAATCTGCATCGGCGAGAGGATGGGCGACTGCGCGACCTCCTTCATCTGCTGCATGTCCTGCATCATTTGCGTCTGCATCGTACTGGCTGGGGCTAGGATATTTATGCTCATGACCTACTCTTAAAATGAAAAAAGTGCTCGCTGCACGACCAACGGATTCAGGAGAAGATTTCGATTCCCTGTTTTCTCATTGACGCCAGACGATAACGAAGCGCACGTGGGGTAATGCCTAGTAAATCCGCAATTTTGGTTTTATTGCCCTGATATTTGCGCATCAAGTCAGCGATATACTGATATTGCGCGCTGCGGCCATGCTGGCCCAAATTATCGCCTTCGCTTATTTGCGGACTGGGCTTAGGTTGCCATTCAGGCTCGCTCCAGGAATCGGATCCCACAGACGGAAGCCCCAAGGTATCGGGATAAATTACGCCATCTCGATTCAAAATCATGCCACGTTGAATGGCATTTTCGAGCTGGCGTACATTGCCCGGCCAGGCGTAGCTGAGTAATGCTCGCCGTGATGATTCCGAGAGCTTGATATTCTTCGCCAGTACCGTGGAGTATTTTTTGATAAAGGATTCAGCCAGAGGAATAATGTCTTCCATCCGCTCGCGCAGCGGCGGCATCGTCACCGGGATAACCGACATGCGATAATAGAGATCTTCTCTGAAACGTCCTGCGGCAACTTCGGCTTCAAGATTTTTATTGGTGCAGGCAATAAGGCGGAAGTTAAGTTTAATTAAACGATTACTGCCCAGACGTTCAACCTGTTGTTCCTGCAAAACACGCAAAATCTTCGCCTGTAGTGCTAACGGCATGTCGCCGATTTCGTCGAGCAGTAAAGTGCCATTATTGGCTAATTCCATTTTTCCCGGTACGGTCGCGACGGCCCCAGTAAATGCACCTTTGTCATAACCAAATAACGTAGCTTCGAGCATATTTTCAGGAATAGCAGCACAGTTAACGCCGATATAAGGCGCCTGAGAGTCCTGTGCAAATGCAATAGAATGTATAAATTTCGCAACACATTCTTTACCCGTCCCCGTTTCACCATGAACAAGGACAGGAACATTAAAAGCAGCAATACGCTTAGCTAGTGCAAATGCATTGATGCTGGAGGTTGCTTCGGCAATAAGTTCAAACATGATTATTTTACACTTAGAAGTAAAGTTAACATCCATAACGAGAAATATACAAATTATTCCAAAGCGAGCACATTATCGAATAATAGATATCGCCCGTGCCATGTTTTTCATCCAGTCCCTGTTCATGTTTTACTGCCCTTCCACATGGCAGCCCCTTCGAAGACTATTTTCAAATAGGTTTTTTCCTAAAAAAAGATTACCACTGGTGCTGTTAACAATCTTAAATTAAAAGATAATAAAAATATTATTCATTTAAAAACAATGAGTTACAATGATTTGCGTGTAGAAATTAAGCATGGAAAAGGCATTTGTAGCGCTGCCGCTAACTGGTGAGAATGTCACAGTTATATGATTAATAATTTTTTAATTATAGAACCGCACCATTAATAACTTGCAGAAGAGAGGGGTAGAATATTTAATATCCAGCCCGAGATTATCGATGTTCCCATGCACCTCATTTTATAGGTCATGGTTCCCAACAATAAGAGAATAGCGTCAAGGATGCTCAAAAAATTAAATGGATTTGTATTTTCTTTGATAACGTCGGGATGTGATATTTATTCATCCACCAACAAAATTACGGCTGAGAACGTGTACCATGCTGAAATATAGTCAAACACCCGGAATCTTTAAGCTTGAAGGAAACCGGCTTGGGCGTCCATATCATCGTCTGCCGACTATGTTTACGGGTAATTTTGATACAATTGAATCACATCTCGGAAACTATTTTCTGAAGAAACACCGCACAAATATAACACTCAAGAAGATACACTGCGAGATGGATGTTATTAACAAGAGTGCTGAGTTATTAATTTCGCAAGTTGGCCATTTGGCATTTGATATTGACCGCACATTATTGTTAATGCTGCTAGGTAACTTCTATGGTCTGACGTCATCAATGATTGACGAAAAGTCATCAGAAGATTTACCCACCAAAACCGAAACCCGGTTGAAAAGTCGGCTGGCACTTGATACCTGTAATATCATTTTTAATAAAAACATATCCGGTATCCCACTCACGCTTAAACCCGACAGCAGCACCGTCCAGACCCACTGGGCTTATCAACTGATATTTATACTAGGCGATGATGAGAACGCCAGTTTCAGGATCTTACTCGATGATTCACATACTGATTATATTTTGAATTTGATTCGTCGTAGTGAACACGGTGATAAAAAAAAGCTGGTTGATAAACCCCACGCCCAAGCGCGTAAAAAAACGCTGATCAAAGAGATTATTAATACGCTGCCGCTGACCATGAACGTGAAGATAGCCGAGATCCCGCTCAATGTTGCCGACCTGACGGCCATTAAGCCGGGAGATATTTTACCCATTGCGATGCCAGATACGTTCCCGGTTTATATCGGGAAGTCCGAATTATTTAACGCCCTGATCGTCGAAGATAAAGACAAACTGTTTTTGTCCGAGTTAACGAGTAAGACTGAGAAATCCTATGAGTAAGCAACAAGATATTTTAGAGCAAGGCTTCGAGTTAACCCCGGAAGCCACCACAGCGTCTGCGGTGTCGGTCACCGAAACACTGGTGACGCGGTTAGAAGATCGTTTTTCCGAATCCATGACCCTCCTCAAGCGTATTCCGGTAACGTTAACGCTGGAAGTCTCCTCGGTAGAGATCATGCTGTCTGACCTGCTGAACATTGATGATGACACCGTCATTGAGATGGACAAACTCGCAGGGGAGCCGCTGGATATTAAAGTGAATAATATCCTGCTGGGTAAGGCCGAAGTGGTGGTAGTGAATGAAAAATATGGCCTGCGGGTCCTTGAATTCAACACGCATGAAATCAACGATCTGGCCCCATGAAACGCGCACCTACCTTCACTCTGGTACTGGGTATCTCGTTGCTCATCCTTTCTCCCTTTGCCTGTGCGCAAGGGGGAGATATCCCGTTGCTGAATGTGATTTCACACGGTAATAGCCAAGAATACAGCGTCAAGATTCAGGTTCTGCTACTGATGACGCTGGTGGGCATTCTGCCTACGCTGGTGCTGATGATGACCTGTTTTACCCGCTTTATTATTGTCCTCTCGTTGCTACGTCAGGCGCTGGGGCTGCAGCAAACGCCGCCCAACCGCATCCTGATTGGCATCGCACTGTCGTTAACCATGCTGGTAATGCGGCCCATCTGGATCAACATCTACGATCATGCCGTGGTGCCTTTTGAAAACGACCAGATTACGCTTTCTGACGCGCTAAGCACCGCCGCCTCACCGCTAAAACGCTTTATGTTGGCGCAGACCAACAAAAAAGCCATTGCGCAGATCATGACCATCGCCAATGCGCACGGTAACGCGGCAGATCAGGATCTCTCCATTGTGGTTCCCGCCTATGTCCTGAGCGAGCTGAAAACGGCCTTTCAGATAGGCTTCATGATTTACATTCCGTTCCTGGTGATCGACCTGATCGTCGCCAGCGTGTTGATGGCAATGGGCATGATGATGCTGTCACCGTTGATCGTTTCACTCCCCTTTAAGCTGATGCTCTTCGTGCTGATCGATGGCTGGGCGCTGACCGTCGGGACGCTCACCTCCAGTATTCGTGGCCTGGGGCTGGGATAATTATGTTAACGATTGATGTAGCAGCCGATATTGTCGCCAGCGGCATAAAAGTCGTGATTATCCTGGTCTGCGTGCTGGTCGTGCCCAGCCTGTTGGTCGGCCTGTTGGTCAGCATTTTCCAGGCGGTGACGCAGATTAACGAACAGACCCTCAGCTTTTTACCCAGGCTGATTGTCACGCTGGCAGTATTGGGGATTGCCGGGAAATGGATGATCGTCCAGTTGAGCGATCTCTGCGTGCATCTGTTCACTCAGGCCGCCATTCTGGTGCACTGACATGCGCGAAACCGATATCACACAGCTAAGCAGCCTGATCCTGGGCATGTGGTTTCCCTTCGTGCGCATTATGGCGTTTATACACTATGCGCCGGTGCTGGATAACGCCGCGCTGACGGTCCGCATACGTATCGTGCTGTCACTGGCGCTGGCATTCATCATTACGCCGTTGATCCCCCACCCCGTCCCCAGCAGCCTGCTGTCAATAAACAGCATCATCCTGACCGCAGAACAGTTTCTGTGGGGTATGTTGTTTGGCCTGATGCTGCAGTTTCTGTTTTTAGCACTCCAGTTAGCCGGGCAGATCCTCTCGTTTAATATGGGGATGAGTATGGCGGTGATGAACGATCCCAGCAGCGGCGCATCGACGACGGTGCTGGCGGAAATGATCAACATTTACGCGGTAATTCTGTTCTTCGCGATGGATGGGCATCTGCTGCTGGTGAGTATTTTATTCAAAAGCTTTACCTACTGGCCGATTGGCAATGCGCTGCATCCGCAATCTCTGCGCACTATTTCCCTGGCGCTGGGCTGGGTATTTGCAGCCGCCACGCTGCTGGCGCTACCAACCACGTTTATCATGCTGGTTGTTCAGGGCTGCTTTGGTCTGCTGAACCGCATTGCGCCCCCACTCAACCTTTATTCCCTGGGCTTTCCTATCAATATGCTGGCGGGTCTGGTCTGTTTCGCCACCCTGCTGTACAACCTGCCCGACCACTATCTGCACCTGGCGAATTTCGTCCTGCAGCAGCTCGACGCGCTAAAGGGACACTATGGCGGATAGCAGCAGCGAAGAAAAAACAGAAAAACCCTCGGCGCAAAAACTTCGCAAAGCCAGAGAGGATGGGCAAATCCCGCGTTCAAAAGACATGGGGCTTGCCGCCAGCTTGTTTGCCGCGTTTATGGTGATCTCCAGCAGCTTCCCCTGGTATGAAGATTTCGTGCGCGAAAGCTTCATCAGCGTGCATCAGTACGCACAGAATATTAATGACCCGGACATCATCGGACAGTTCCTCGAACATCATCTGCTGATTCTGGCGAAATTTATTCTGACGCTGTTGCCGATGCCCGTAGCCGCCCTGTTTGCCTCGCTGGTGCCGGGTGGATGGCTGTTCCTGCCGAAGAAAATTTTACCGGACTTCAGCAAGTTAAGTCCGATTAAGGGCATAGGGCGTCTGTTCTCCACAGAGCATCTGGTGGAAACCGGAAAAATGACGCTGAAGGCTATCGTGCTTTTAATCATGCTGTGGATAACCCTGCGCAATAACTTTGCCTCGTTTCTCGGGTTACAAGAGCTGTTTTTTAAACAGGCGATTAGCGATGGTCTATCACTCTACAGCAGCGTGATGCGCAACTTTGTCATCTTGTTTATCTTTTTTGCTCTCGTGGACGTTCCTCTGGCGAAAAAAATGTTCACCAAAGGACTGAAGATGACCAAGCAGGAAATAAAAGAAGAATATAAAAACCAGGAAGGTAAACCAGAGGTTAAAGCGAGGATCCGGCGTTTGCAACGGCAAATGGCGATGGGCCAAATTCGCAAAGTGGTACCGAAGGCCAACGTAGTGATCGTCAACCCAACGCACTACGCCGTCGCCTTACAGTATGACCATGCTCGCGCCGCCGCGCCGTTCGTTGTCGCCAAAGGCACGGATGAAATTGCACTGTATATCCGCCAGGTCGCTGCAGAGAACAACATTGAAGTCGTTGAGTTTCCCAAGCTGGCACGCTCTGTTTATTACACCACCCAGGTGAATCAGCAAATTCCGTTTCAACTTTATCGGGCGATTGCCCACGTCCTGACCTACGTCCTGCAAATGAAACACTGGCGTGACGGAGCACAAGCACGCCCTTCACTGAACAGACATATTTCCATTCCAAAAGAGGTTCTTAAACTGGATGCCGAAAATAACTAAACAATTCATGGCGCTGCTGCGTAACGGCAATATCGGCGTGCCGCTGGTGATCCTGTGTATTCTGGCGATGGTGATCCTGCCGCTACCACCTGCACTTTTGGATATTCTGTTCACCTTTAACATCGTGCTGGCGGTGATGGTGCTATTGGTGGCCGTTTCCGCAAAACGACCGCTCGAATTCAGCCTGTTCCCGACCATTTTGCTGATTACCACCCTAATGCGATTGACGCTAAACGTGGCGTCAACGCGCGTGGTGTTACTGCATGGCCATATGGGTGCCGGTGCCGCCGGTAAAGTGATCGAGTCCTTCGGTCAGGTGGTGATCGGCGGTAACTTCGTGGTCGGCTTTGTGGTGTTTATCATCCTGATGATCATCAACTTTATCGTGGTCACTAAAGGTGCTGAACGTATCTCCGAGGTGTCTGCCCGCTTTACGCTGGACGCGATGCCCGGTAAACAGATGGCGATTGATGCCGATCTGAATGCCGGGTTGATCAACCAGGCGCAGGCGCAAACACGACGCAAAGACGTGGCGGGTGAGGCAGATTTCTACGGTGCGATGGATGGTGCTTCAAAGTTCGTGCGTGGGGACGCCATCGCCGGGATGATGATCCTGGCCATCAACCTGATCGGCGGCGTCTGTATTGGGATCTTTAAATACGATTTAAGCGCTGAGGCCGCGTTCCAGCAATACGTGCTGATGACCATCGGTGACGGCCTGGTCGCGCAAATCCCGTCTTTGCTGCTGTCGACGGCGGCGGCGATTATCGTCACGCGCGTCAGCGACAGCGGCGATATTGCTACCGACGTACGTAGCCAGCTGCTGGCCAGCCCTTCGGTGCTCTATACCGCCACCAGCATTATGTTCGTGCTGGCCGTTGTGCCGGGCATGCCACATTTCCCGTTCCTGGCTTTTACGGCGCTGTTAGGGTTCACCGCCTGGCGCATGAGCAAGCGTCCGAAAGTCGCCGAGACTGAAGAGAAAAATCTCGAAACGCTGACCAAAACCATCACCGAAACCACCGAGCAGCAGGTCAGTTGGGAAACCATTCCGTTAATTGAGCCCATTAGCCTGAGTCTGGGCTATAAGCTGGTGGCGCTGGTCGATAAATCGAAAGGTAATCCGCTGACCCAGCGTATTCGTGGCGTGCGGCAGGTGATTTCTGACGGCAACGGCGTGTTGCTGCCTGAAATTCGTATCCGCGAAAACTTCAGACTGAAACCCACGCAGTACGCCATTTTCATCAATGGGATTAAAGCGGATGAGGCGGATATCCCCTCAGATAAGCTGATGGCGCTACCCTCCAGCGAAACTTACGGCGAAATAGATGGCGTGTTAGGGAACGACCCGGCCTACGGGATGCCCGTTACCTGGATTGTGCCGGCGCAAAAAGCCAAGGCATTAAATATGGGGTATCAGGTTATTGACAGCGCCAGCGTCATTGCCACGCACGTGAATAAGATTATTCGTCGCTATATTCCCGATCTGTTTAATTACGATGATATTACGCAGTTACATAACCGCCTGTCGTCCATGGCACCGCGTCTGGCGGAAGATCTCAGCGCGGCGCTGAATTACAGCCAGTTATTGAAGATTTACCGGACGCTGCTTATCGAAGGCGTTTCATTACGCGATATCGTTACCATTGCCACCGTGCTGGTTGCCAGCAGCGCGACCACCAAAGATCCCATTCTGCTGACGGCAGATGTCCGTCTTGCGCTGCGTCGCAGTATTACTCACCCGTTTGTACGCAAAGATGAGCTGGCGGTCTACACGCTCAATAGTGAACTGGAGAATTTACTGGCAAACGTGGTCAATCAGGCACAGCAAAGTGGCAAAGTGATGCTCGACAGCGTACCGGTCGATCCGAATATGCTTAATCAGTTCCAGACCAATATGCCGCAGATAAAAGAACAAATGAAAGCCGCGGGGAAAGAACCGATATTGTTGGTCGCTCCACAGTTACGTCCGCTGCTCGCTCGCTATGCTCGTCTGTTCGCGCCGGGGCTACAGGTGCTGTCTTATAATGAAGTGCCGGATGAGCTGGAATTAAAAATTATGGGCGCGTTGAGCTAACGCGTGATGAGGCGGTGCTGAAAGTACCGCCTGACTATTACAGAATTGTATTTTCCGTCAGAATTCGTCGGGCACCGAGATAATGATCCTGCCAGAAAGGTTCGGACAAGGTGCTGACCCGGATCGTTTCGCCGGTACGTGGCGACTCAATAAATTGCCCCTGCCCCAAATAGACCCCCATATGATCGGCAATATCCCGGCTGTGAATATGGAAAAACAGTAAATCACCACGACGTAAATCGCGATTAGAGACAATTGTCGCCCGCCGATAGTGATACATTTCATTGGCAGTACGGGGCAGTTTCGCCGCCAGAATTTTATTGTAGGCATAGAAAACGAGCCCGCTGCAGTCAAAGCCTTCATCCGGACGGGTTCCCCCCCACAGATACGGTTTACCTAACTGTTGCTCAAGGCGATGAATCGCCACTTCGGTGATGTTGTGCAGGTGATCGCTGCTGAGAAAATGAGGATTTTCGGCGAGTTCCTGCCAGCGATGATCGCTGGCTTTAAGCGGACCTGGGAACCACTCCGGGTGCTGTTTAATCTGCACGCGATTCTGCTGGCGCAGTGCCTTTTTACTTTCCGCATTACCTTCTACCACGTAGCTGGCCTGCTTTTTTACCTGCACATGATACTGCTTGAGTAACCGGGCACGATTACGCATACGCAACTGCGCCGCATAGTTTAAGGGGGTATTTGATAAGACAGGCTGAACTTTGGCGATACACGGTAATGACAACACGACACACAAAGACAGCAGGCCCGGCAAAAGGCGTCGGGGTGCAGTGGCAAAAGACATGAAAAAAGAATACCTGGTCAAACACGTTCGGCGCAGTGTACTGCTATTGGCGGGATATCTTTTTTAATATTTGATTATTAATAGATTAATTTTTTAAATTCAATAGATTAGAAAGTCAGTATTAATCTTATGCAATGGACGGATAGCAGCGACAAATTACGCCGCTGTCTGACTGCCTTTAAGTCCAATGTTGCGTATAAAGAGAAACTAAAGTGTAAACGCAGCACGAGAGACTTGCGAAAAACTTTCTTGGTGCTAATGTGAGCGCTCCAAATCCAGATTTATCCGATTTGGCGACTCTATTTGCCGTCCTGGCGTGTGTAACCGTTTTATCAAGGAATAAGCAGTATGCGTAAAATCGCATTTTTTCTTGCGATGCTTTTATTACCGTGCGTTTCATTTGCCGGTTTGCTGAGCAGTAGCAGTCCAACTGCACCTGTCAGCAAAGAATATAAGCAGCAATTGATGGGATCTCCTGTCTATATTCAGATCTTTAAAGAAGAACGCACGCTGGATCTGTACGTCAAGATGGGCGAACAATATCAATTGCTCGACAGCTACAAGATCTGTAACTATTCCGGCGGGTTAGGACCCAAGCAGCGCCAGGGCGATTTTAAAAGCCCGGAAGGGTTTTACAGCGTACAACGCGGTCAGCTCAAGCCGGATAGCCGCTTCTATAAAGCGATTAATATTGGCTTTCCCAACGCCTACGATCGTGCGCACGGATACGAAGGTAAATACCTGATGATCCACGGCGCCTGCGTTTCTGTCGGCTGCTATGCCATGACCGACAACGGCATTGATGAGATTTTCCAGTTTGTCACTGGGGCGTTAGTATTTGGCCAGTCCAGCGTGCAGGTCAGCATTTACCCGTTCCGCATGACCGATGCCAACATGAAGCGCCACCAGAACTCGTATTACAAAAAGTTCTGGTCACAGCTAAAACCGGGATACGACTATTTTGAACAGACGCGTAAGCCACCGACTGTTTCCGTGGTCGATGGTCGTTACGTCGTTAGCAAACCGTTGAGCCATGAAGTGATTCAGCCACAGCTGGCGTCAAACTACACGCTCCCCGAGACAAAATAGCGCCCATTCACCTGGCATAATCTTTTGCCAGGTTTCATTGCCCGTCAGCGGCTGCGTCGCGATCACGGTGACCACATCATTGGGTGTGGTCTCGGAGCTAAAGTCGATTTCTACATCCTGATCCAATAACGTCGCCACGCCGAAAGGTGCGCGGCGGGTGATCCAGAACAGATTGGTCGAACAGAACGCCATCACGTAGCGCCCGTCGGACAACAACATGTTGAAGACGCCCTTCTCACGCAGTTCCCCGGCCAGGACGGCAATATATTTAAACACCGCAGTCATGTTGCCCGGCGTACGCGGATAACGTTCAACCAGCTTATGTAGCAGCCAGCAGAACGCTTTTTCGCTGTCGGTTTCTCCGACCGGACGAAAATTACCGGTTTCCAGCGATTTATAACCGCTTAGCTGTCCGTTATGGGCATAGGTCCAGTTGCGCCCCCACAGTTCACGCGTGAACGGATGGGTATTTTCCAGCGCCACTTCTCCCCGATTCGCCTGACGAATATGAGCAATCACGGAACAGGATTTGATGGGATAGTCTTGTACCAGTTTGGCGATAGGCGAATTAAAGCTGGGTTGCGGATCTTTAAATGTACGGCAACCCTTACCTTCATAAAACGTAATCCCCCAGCCGTCTTTGTGCGGCCCGGTACCTCCCCCGCGCTGAACCAGCCCGGTGAAGCTAAAGCAAATATCGGTTGGCACGTTGGCGCTCATCCCGAGCAGTTCGCACATATATCACCTACCTTAAAACGCTGAACTGCCTGATGGCGTTACGCTTATCAGGCCTACGCAAAACGCAAGTAGGCCGGATAAGGCTTCAGCCGCCATCCGGCAATAGCCTTCTTACTTAACCATCTCTTTTTCGATCAGCTGAATCAGAATATGAATCACTTTAATGTGAATTTCCTGAATACGGTCAGCATAGCCAAAGTGCGGGACGCGAATTTCAATGTCGGCGCTGCCGGCCATTTTGCCGCCATCTTTCCCGGTCAGGGTGATGACTTTCATTCCTTTCTCACGCGCAGCGGCAATGGCTTTAATCACGTTTGCCGAGTTACCGGAGGTCGAAATGCCTAACAGGACATCCCCTTCACGCCCTACCGCTTCAACATAGCGAGAGAAAATATAATCGTAACCGAAATCATTGCTGACGCAGGAGATATGGCTGACATCAGAGATAGCGATCGCCGGATAGCCCGGACGGTTTTCACGGTAGCGCCCGGTCAGCTCTTCAGCAAAGTGCATTGCGTCGCAATGGGAGCCGCCGTTACCGCAGGAAAGTACCTTGCCACCCGCTTTAAAACTGTCTGCCAGCAGGACCGCCGCGCGCTGAATAGCGTGAATATTGGCGTCATCTTTTAAAAAATTAGCCAGCGTTTCCGCCGCTTCGCTCAGTTCGTTACGAATAAGATCCTGGTACATGAGGATATCCTTCAGCATGAATGTAAATGACAAGATGCAGTGTACCGGATAGCACTACAGGCGAGAAGCATAAGCCACAGGAATGGCTGTGGCTTTTGATTTTTTGTGCCGGTGAAAACAACAACAATGTGAGCTTTGTTGTAATTATTTTGTAAACACATTGCTAAAAGAATTTACATCCACTACAACCATATCATCACAAGTGGTCAGACCTCCTACAAGCAAGGGAGCTTTTCGATATGATGATTTTGAGTATTCTCGCAACGATTGTTCTGCTCGGCGTATTGTTTTATCACCGCGTGAGCTTGTTTCTCAGCAGCGTAATTTTGCTCGCATGGACGGCTGCGCTCGGCATAGCTGGCCTGTGGTCGGTCTGGCTGCTGGTTCCTCTGGCCATTATTCTGGTGCCGTTTAACTTTACGCCGATGCGTAAATCCATGATCTCTGCGCCAGTGTTCCGCGGCTTCCGTAAGGTTATGCCGCCGATGTCGCGCACCGAGAAAGAAGCAATTGATGCCGGTACCACCTGGTGGGAAGGCGATCTGTTCCAGGGCAAACCGGACTGGAAGAAATTGCACAGCTATCCGCAGCCACGCCTGACGGCAGAAGAGCAGGCCTTTATTGACGGTCCGGTCGAAGAAGCGTGCCGCATGGCAAACGACTTCCAGATCACCCATGAATTAGCGGATCTGCCGCCAGAACTGTGGGCGTATCTGAAAGAGCACCGCTTTTTCGCGATGATCATCAAGAAAGAGTATGGCGGTCTGGAATTCTCTGCTTATGCACAGGCTCGCGTACTGCAAAAACTCTCCGGCGTCTCCGGGATCCTGGCGATCACCGTTGGCGTACCTAACTCATTAGGCCCGGGTGAACTGCTGCAACATTACGGCACCGAAGAACAGAAAAACCATTATTTGCCGCGTCTGGCGCGTGGTCAGGAAATCCCTTGCTTTGCGCTGACCAGCCCGGAAGCGGGCTCCGATGCAGGGGCGATTCCGGATACCGGCGTAGTTTGCATGGGTGAATGGCAGGGTCAGCAGGTGCTGGGTATGCGCCTGACCTGGAACAAACGCTATATCACGCTGGCCCCTATCGCCACCGTGCTGGGCCTGGCGTTTAAACTCTCCGACCCGGAAAAACTGCTGGGCGGCGAAGAAGATCTGGGCATTACCTGCGCGCTGATCCCCACCTCAACACCGGGCGTAGAAATTGGTCGTCGCCACTTCCCGCTGAACGTCCCGTTCCAGAACGGTCCGACGCTGGGTAAAGATGTTTTTGTACCGATTGATTACATTATCGGTGGCCCGAAGATGGCCGGTCAGGGCTGGCGTATGCTGGTGGAATGTCTGTCTGTGGGGCGCGGCATTACGCTGCCATCTAACTCGACAGGTGGCGTGAAATCGGTTGCCATGGCAACAGGTGCCTATGCGCATATTCGTCGCCAGTTCAAAATCTCTATCGGCAAGATGGAAGGTATTGAAGAACCGCTGGCGCGTATTGCCGGTAACGCCTACGTGATGGACGCCGCGGCGTCGCTGATTACCTACGGTATTATGCTCGGCGAAAAACCAGCGGTACTTTCCGCCATCGTGAAATATCACTGTACCCACCGCGGGCAGCAGTCAATCATCGATGCGATGGATATCACTGGCGGTAAAGGCATTATGCTGGGCGAAAGCAACTTCCTGGCGCGTGCTTACCAGGGCGCCCCGATCGCCATCACCGTTGAAGGTGCCAATATTCTGACCCGTAGCATGATGATCTTCGGCCAGGGGGCAATTCGTTGCCATCCGTACGTGTTGGAAGAGATGGCGGCGGCGCAGAACAACGATGTGAATGCGTTCGATAAGCTGCTGTTTAAGCACATTGGTCACGTCGGCAGCAATAAGGTACGCAGTTTCTGGCTCGGTCTGACGCGCGGGCTTACCAGCAGCACGCCAACCGGTGATGCCACCAAACGTTACTACCAGCACCTGAACCGTCTGAGCGCCAACCTGGCATTACTCTCAGATGTCTCCATGGCCGTGCTGGGCGGTAGTCTGAAGCGTCGCGAGCGTATCTCCGCGCGTCTGGGCGATGTATTAAGTCAGCTGTATCTGGCTTCCGCCGTGCTGAAGCGTTATGACGACGAAGGCCGCCATGAAGCCGACCTGCCGCTGGTTCACTGGGGCGTACAGGATGCGTTGTATAAAGCGGAACAGGCGATGGACGATCTGCTGCAAAACTTCCCGAATCGTTTCGTTGCCGGGCTGCTGAATGTGGTTATCTTCCCGACCGGTCGCCACTACCATGCGCCTTCTGACAAACTGGATCATAAAGTTGCGAAGATTTTGCAGGTGCCGAGCGCAACCCGTTCACGCATCGGTCGCGGTCAGTACCTGACGCCAAGCCAATACAATCCGGTCGGCTTGTTGGAAGAAGCGTTGCTGGACGTGATTGCCGCCGACCCTATCCACCAGCGTATCTGCAAAGAGCTGGGTAAAAACCTGCCGTTTACCCGCCTGGATGAACTGGCGCGTAACGCGCTGGCAAAAGGGTTGATTGATAAAGACGAAGCCGCGATTCTGGTGAAAGCGGAAGAGAGCCGTCTGCGCAGCATCAACGTGGATGATTTTGACCCTGAGGAGCTGGCGACCCAGCCGGTAAAGTTGCCAGAGAAAGTGCGTAAAGTCGAAGCGGCATAGCGATCGCGCACGACTTCCAGCCCCGCTTAACGCGGGGCTTTTTATTGCCACATTTTCGGTAATGCTCATGCTACAGTGTCAAAATGCTGTTCAACGAGGAGCCTCGATTGTGCCTGGTTTGAAAATTACCCTACTGCAACAACCACTGATCTGGATGGATGGCCCGGCTAACCTGCGCCATTTCGACCGACAGCTTGAAACCATCACCGGACGAGACGTCATTGTATTGCCCGAGATGTTTACCAGCGGCTTTGCGATGGAAGCGGCCAGCACGTCGCTTACGCAGGAAGAGGTTGTTCGCTGGATGCACGCCAAAGCGCAGCAGACAAATGCGCTAATCGCCGGCAGCGCCGCGTTACAGTCAGAACGTGGCCCGGTAAATCGTTTTTTACTGGTAGAACCCGAAGGATGCGTTCATTTTTATGATAAACGCCACCTGTTCCGCATGGCGAACGAGCACCAATATTATCAGGCTGGAGAAGAACGCGTCATTGTTCAATGGCGCGGCTGGCGTATTTTACCGCTGGTCTGTTATGACCTGCGGTTTCCGGTATGGTCACGCAATCGCGAGGATTATGACCTGGCATTATATGTCGCAAACTGGCCTGCACCACGCTCACTGCACTGGCAGGCACTGCTGGTCGCCCGGGCAATTGAGAACCAGGCTTATGTAGCAGGATGTAACCGGGTTGGTAGCGATGGCAATGGCCATCATTATCGCGGGGACAGCCGGGTAATTAACCCGCAAGGGGAAATTATTGCCACCGCCGAGGCGCACCAGGCCACGCGGATTGATGCTGAGCTGTCGCTTACAGCATTGCGGGAGTATCGCGAGAAGTTTCCAGCCTGGCAGGATGCCGACCCGTTTACGCTATAGAGATATCTCTTCTCGCCCGTTACGGAACGGTTTCCTCGTGGCGGGATTGTTTCACTCCGTAACTAACCGCAAAACAAATTCGCGTGGCGACATGCCTCAGGCAACGTATTCTGAAAATGATAATCACACGTAAATTCCCTTATCAGGATATCAAAATGAAGAAATTTGTACGCATGACTTTGCTGGCTGCTACCCTGGCGGGTGCCTCCTTTAGCACACTTGCAGCAAACGTATCCAACGTTCCGGCCCCGGCCCAGGATCCAGTGGTACAGCACCTGAAACTGAGCAATGACCAGGTGGCGCAGATTAAAAAGCTGCACCAACAGCTGGAAACCAATGTCAGCCAGATTTCGGTGAACGACGTTAAAGACGGCGTGCTGATTGACGTGATCAAGTCCGGAAAATGGGATGATGCCGCTGTTAAGAAACAGCTTGCCGCGTTCAGCAACATCGAACAGCAGGCACGTTACTACCGCGTGAAATACTACTTTGACCTGAGCAAAGTCCTCACACCAGAGCAGCGTAAGTTGGTGCAAAAAGATATCGCACAGACGCTGGGCGAGTAATGGCATAAGCCTGAACCAGCAATGGTTCAGGCTGTCAGCTCAGGCATTATTTCTTGCGCAAACAGAAATCCCTGCACGGCATCGGCACCGCTTACGCGACAGATGGCATAATCCTCCGGCGTTTCCACCCCCTCGATCACCACCCGCTCGCCCAGCCCGCGAAACTGGTTGATGAGAACTCTCAGCTGCCACTCCGATTCTCTGAACTGATGAAACATTCCGCTTTCAATTTTGATGGCATCGAACCGAACCCCAGACAGTCGCCAGACAAAAAATAGCTCGGGCGATACATCATCCAGCCAGACGCGGAACCCGTGGCGCACCAGGGATCTTATCGCAATACACACCGCCTGCTGTTCTGACTTTTCCAGACGCATCATGGTGCCTGGGTCCTGAATTTCGATCACAATACGCCCTTGATGCGCCCGTTTAATCAATCGTGTCACCCACGACATGCAGGTCAGCATCCGGACAGACACATTCAGGGAGTAGCTTCCCGGCAGCGCCAGTACCCGCTGCATTTGCCAAAGAAAGAGTTGCTGCTTCGCGGTTGTGGAAAGGTGCTTGAAAAAAAGATCCAGCGGTAACGACGTCCGAACCTGACTCAACACCTCACGGACATCCAGCGAGGCGTCATCAAAAAAATGAATGTGCTGTAAACGGATCCCGGTTATCCGCAGCAGCTCGGCATTGCGGGGACGTGCGGGTAGATATTGAGCCTGTTCGTTTGGTCTGTTCATGTCATTCCATTTTTTGATTAAAAGGACGTCGGGCATCCTGCAGCCAGGGGATACGGCGATCGTTCGGGTATTCACGATAAAAGCGTGCCGCCAGACGACGTGCTGCGGGCATGTCGCGCTGCTTGAGCGCCAGCAAGATTTGGATGTAGGAGACGTTCGGGTCAGGATGAACACGTACATAGTCAGGCGCCCAGCGTTGAACGTGCGCCAGCCAGCGGGTATCCCGGGTTCGCTGATAACGTTGCACATCGCCCATTGCAACATCAAACCGGTAGCGACTGACCAGCAACCAGCCCCCTACCGGGATCGATTTGGCCAGTCGCCACTGCTCTGCCCGCCGCTCCACCATCGTCAACTGCTGCTGCGTTTGTAGCGTGAGGAGCAATACCGGTGTTAAAAGCAAAAATGTAATAAACGCGGTCACGCACATCCCTTTCGTCACCGACAGCGCCAGCCGATACGCGTTTTCCGTGCGATCCGCACAACGTAGCAGCAGGATCAGCAGCAGCCAGTGAGGCGTCGACTGCCTGACGGGATATTCAGTCAGCATATGAATCGCCACCGGCAGCGCCGCCACCATGCAGGCGCGGTGCCAGCGATCGCCACGCCGCCAGAGCCAGAACCCTCCGGCAATAAAACAGAGCGTGCCCGCCAGTCCGACCATGCCGCCTTCGACCATCCATAGCACCAGCTCGTTGTGCGGGTGCGACATGCTGCTCAGTCCCAGATGGCCCGCGCGGTCAAGAAACAGAGCGGGAAAGCTGCCGATGCCCCAGCCCGTCCACGGTCGCGCCATAAACAGGGCCAGCGACGTTTTCAATACCGTCCAGCGCACCTGCGATGACGTCAAGTGCTCGACCGTCGCAACGGACATAACATGGCGCGCGGCCGCTCCTGCTAGCATTCCGACCACCAGCGGCAGCACAAGAAGCAGTAACGTCCGCCGCCGGGCGGGGAAAATCATCAGCAGCAGCGTTTCACCGACGACCAGTGACAAATACCCGGTTTGCGACTGTGATTCATGCAGCACAAACCCCATCACACCAAGGGCAAACACCATGGCGATTATCTTTCTGCCGCGTAGTCGCAGGGCCAACACTACCGACAGCAGGGTGCCGCAGGCGGTGAAGCTGGCCATCAGGTTAACCTGCTGAAAAATGCCGTAGGGCCGCGTACTGCGCCACCAGGCAAACTCCCAGTAGCCCACGCCCGGTAGATGCCAATACTGATAGACGAAGACGAGGCACTCGATAAGGCTGGCTCCCCATAACAGCGCCAGTAATGTCGTCAGGGTGTTCGCCGCCAGCGGAATTTGCAGCACCACCAGATAAACCAGCACACCGCCCAACAGCGCCCCAACCACCAACAGTGACTCAGGTTGCCAGACTGCGGGCGTCATCAGACAGAGCAACGTCAGAATGAGTGAGCCTGCGATAAACCCGACGGCAGGCAAGGTGACGCGCCAGACCTGGCGAGGGGGTCGTACGGATACGCAGCCGGCTAATACAACTGCGTAGATCCAGGCCAAAATATTGAGCGGTAACGACAGGCCGCTGCCGCCATTATTCGGCCAGTAAAGGTGCATTGCCCCGCACCAGTAAAACAGGCTGAGCCCGAGAAATACTCTCTGCGCAGGCAGCGGGGCAAGGCGATTCAGTGTATTTTTCATACTATTGATAGTTCAGCGTCCAGGTCCCACTGGCGCTAAAAGGACCGTACTCAAGGGACTGATTTTTCAACGCTGTCGGCTGGGCCTCGACCCACGCCAGAAAATTCAGCGTCATCGATCCTTTGGTAATGTCTGTCACTGACGTACTCTCATCAAGCCGGATTGCCGCGCCGTCTTCTTCGCTCATCCCTATGCCGATCCCTGATGCGCCCCCCTGCTCGTGACTATCCAGTGCCAGATGATCGGGCAGTTCCGCATCTTCAGTGCCGCCGAAGGTCACGGAGATCCCACGAAAGACATCAGGATCGCAATCACGGAGCTGAATACTGAATTTTTCCGGCTTACCGCGCCCAGCAAGATAAAGATCCTGGGTCGCGATTTGCCCGAAATCGACCTCGATTTTGTCGCCACCCGGCGCAATACTACAGGCCAGCGCCCTGATGGTGCCGTGGAAGTGCATATCGCCGCCGACCAGTTTGGTGTCGGCCTGCACCGTACCGCCGATCAGCAGCGCGCTGAGCGTGATTAACGTCCTGAATATCATGGCATTACCTTACTGAAACTGCGCAACAACGGTGGCCGAAGCTTCAAACTCCCCCACCTTAACGCTACCCACGCCTGGCTTCGCTACCGGCGCGGCGGTGAGGTTCCAGTCGCCCTGATTCTGGTAAAAGCCCTTGACGTTATAGAACTGATTCGGCACCACAATGCTTCCACTCTCATCCTTCAGGACAATACCGAGGTCGTCGCGTTTTTCTCCGCTGCTGAGGGTGCCGAGGAAATGATCGTTAAACCCCGCCGTGCCTGAAGCCGTGGTGGTTTGTACGCCCAAATTGATGTTCAGCGCCCCTTGATCAAAACTGCCGCCTTCGCAGGACACATGAATCGGGATCGACTTGCTGAAATTGGAACCATTGAGCCGGGCGGCAGAACCGGGCAAATCGCCAAATTCGATACTGATTTTATCGCCCCGGTTAAAGGTGCATTTATCCGGCACGGTAATCAGCCCGGATTTAATCACCACGCGGGAAATCGCCGTTGTGGGTGTGGGTCCACCGCTTCCCATGCGCCCGGCGACCTCCAGCAACGACTGAGAAGTGATACTGATACCGTTAATAATGGGTTTGGTGACAATAAACGTCACTTTCCCTTTCGAACCACTTTCAACATTACTGGCGCGCACGTAGCCCTTTCGCTTTTTGCAGGTGTTGCTGTTGTTGCGGTTTGAAACATTGGTAAAGGGAGCCTGGACATATTTCTTATAGCCCCCGGCGACCCATACCTGAACATCGACATCCAGATACTCATTGAGTCGGAAACGGTTCGCCCCCTGACTTGAAGGTGGCATCGTGGTGGTGGTGGTGTAGTAAATAGGTTCTCGTGAGATATCGGCCTGCTGGCAATAAAAATTCACTACATACCAGCTCCCCAGATTCCATGGAAACGGCTCCGTTCGACCACCAACGTGGTTTTTGCTGACATCCAGCGAACTCAGTTCAATATCGTACTGATGCGGTGCCCCGCCCTCTGGTTCACCCTCTCCCTGGCTAAATGCGTGCGCCGTCAGCGGACAGCAAGCCAGCGCTGTCCAGAACAACGTTTTATGCCAAACGCTCATAGATACTCCAGCTTAAGTCTCACCAGACCGCGAAATTCACCAGCGCTGACCTCGCGCCCGATAGACTCCAGCGCGGCAAGAAAGTGAATAGCGTTATCTCCAGGTTTGAGGATCCACATGCGCTGCGGTTGGCTTAGATGGATCGGTTGCTGACGTTCGGTCATCAGCCGAATGCCTGCTCCTCGCACATTGCCATGGATCCGGGCCAGATCGCTGTTTCCCGGAGAACTGTCGGCCATCAGCGTCAGCGAGACGCCACGCTCCACCGTGCTGTGCGCCAGCTTAGGCATTTCGCTGGCCTGCCCGGGAAAATCCTGCAGGGCATGACCTGAGCCCTTTAAGCAGTCGTTCAGATACAGCGTGACCAACACCGAATCGCTACGATCGCCTCCCTGGTGAAACCGGCGGGCAGAAATATCGCCAAGGTTGATGGTTTGATCGCGCGATGCCATATCCAGCACGCACGGTGAGACATAAACACGACCGTGAAAGCGAACGTTGCCATACTCGCCGGACACATGGCTCATATCCTGACGGCCGCTTTTGGCCTGAACCATCCCGGCCACTCCCAGCATCAGCAGGGCGCAAAGCATTTTTTTCATTTACCGAGTCCTGTTACCGGGGCTGTTGCTCCATCGGCAATGCCTGACACACATTGCCTGTACAGCGGTATTTCAGTTCGGGATGGCCGCCAAAATCGTTCACGTACATCATGCTGAACTGGCTGACATCGCCCTCTTTCACGCTGAAATCGAGAGACGACTTAGGCGAGATCATTATTCCGGGGAAGTCAGTCAGCCTGCCGCCGCCCTGCGCTTCCGGCTTGCGGCTCAAGCCAATTAAGGTCACGAAGTAAGGCGTCGGGTTATTCACGGTCCAGCGGGCACCCTGCTTGTGGAACACCAGCTGGTTTTGCCATACCGCTCCGGGTGTATCAGGCACAATTGCCGACGGACGGTAAAACAGTTTGATGCGTGACTGCATCGCCAGTTGCAGCACGTTTGGCTTATCTGGCTTAGGTGGAATCTCACGAACATTCAGATAGAACAGGCTTTCGCGATCCTGCGGCAATGCGTTAATGCCGCCGGTTTTTGTTACCCGGGCAATGCCCTTTTGCCCGCCATTAATGCGCTGCAACGGCGGCAAAACCATCAGCGGCGAGGTGATTTTTGTCCCGCTCGCGTCCTCCACCCATGACTGCGCGAGGAATGGAATGCTCGGGCTCGTATTGCTTAAGTTCGCACTAACAGAGCGCGCATCGCCGGTGATGATCAGCCGGGTACGGTCAAGCGCAATGCCCGCCCACGCGGAATGGATGTCCGCGGCAAACAGCAAACCGCAGGCGACCGGCTTCAGCCAGCGCTGCACGGAGTAAATAGCTTGGTTATTCATGGTTCGCTTCATTCAGGTAGTTAATATTATTCACAAGGCAACAGGACGTTACCTTCCGGGTTAGGTTGCAAAGGCACCGCCAGATAGCACTGCGCGCGCCCTCCCCAGGCAACGGAAAGGCGTTCGGCAGGTTTCACACCAGCAATCCAGGCCTCACCGTTTTCCATCACCATGGCGACACTCACGCCGTTGGCGTTAAACACCTCGGCGCCAAACGGTGGTACCGAGCCATCTTTCATACGCAGTTGGGCCATCATTTTTAGCCCCTGTGCGACGGCAAAGCGCTGATAGCCAATCGCTCCTTCGGTCAGGGTGTTGGTGACGATGGCTTTGGCTGCGGAAATATCCTCATCCATTGTGTCCACGTCGATACGGGTATCAAAGCTGTGGTAACTCACGACATCCGGTACCACGGCAATGCCAAAGCGGTTCGAGTGTGCCTGTTCGCCGTTCAGCGGCACGTTAGCGACGCCGTCGGTGTCAACCATTACGCGGGCGGTATTCATCGATGCCTGGCTATTGTGGAGCGCCGCGCCGTGACGGGTTGCAGTAAAACCACCACGCAAGGTGCCGCCCACGGAGAAGTAGCGTGACTGCTGCCAGCTGACATTAGATTCCAGCTCGGCCATCATGCTCCGGTGCTGGTAGTAGCCGTCAAAGGCGGTATGGCCTTCGCCGGAGAGTCCGGCGCGCAGGCGCCACGGATTATTTCGGTCACGGTTATCGGAATACGAAACCATCTGGCTGGTTTGGTTGCCGTTGTTCTGCAGCTCATAGTCCATTGAGCGGCTATCGCTCCACGGAATAGACAGCGAGAGCGAGAGGCTGTCATCCCGTTTTCCCTGGTACTCGGAGCGATATGCGGCAAGGTTGGTGCTGATCCCCTGAATGCCTGCAAATGAAAAGCTATGACCCACCGACAGCCCATAGCGATCCTGCGAACGGCGATCCCAGTAGTTCTGGTGGGTATAGGTCAGATACAGCGTCGTGGAGAGGCGCGGATCGTCTGCAAAGAAGGTCTTATTACCGGTGATGGTGTACATCTCTTTCTCGTTCCCGGCGCTGTTATTATTTTTATATTGCTCATCGAGAAACTGCGAGAAAGAACGGAAGCTACGCTGTGAAAAACGATAACCGGCAAAAGTGATGGCGCTGTTGTATTCATCGAAGGTTTTGGCATAGCTCAGCTTAAAGGACATGCCTTTTTGTTCGTCCTGATGCTTCACCCGGCTGACGGATTGCGTCGCATCAGCCGACAACGCACCCAGCCAGCTCAGATCCCGCCCGATGCCCATCGACCAAGCGTTGTAGCGTTCACCTGTTAGCAGTGCCCCGCCGTACAGGGACCAGGCATTACTCACTCCCCATGAAAAATCACCGCTGTAAAATGCCGGCCCCTGGACATCATGGTTATAGAGTGAAGGCTTACCGACGGCGGTGTTGTAGCGAACATAGCCCGGACGTGTCAGGTAAGGAATATCAGCGGTATTGACCTGAAAAGTTTGCACGCTGCCATCTTGCTCTTCTACCCGCACATCCAGCGTGCCGCGTACCGAAGCATGCAGATCCTGAATATTAAACGGCCCCGCAGGAACGGTCGTTTGGTAGATCACGCGCTTCTGCTGGCTGACGGTCACTTTGGCGTTACTGCGGGCAATGCCGTGAACTTCAGGCGCGTAGCCTTGCAAATTTGGCGGTAGCATACGCTCGTCGCTGGCGAGGTTAACCCCGGTAAAGCGAACAGAATCAAAGACCTGAGAATTCAGATAGATTTCACCCACCGTCAGCTTCGCAGCCTGCATGGGCAATGGACGATAGGCGTAGATCTGATCCCAGTTAATCTGCCCGTGCTGATTATCAGAAGAGTAATCGGCCTGATACTGCCCGCGAAAACGCCAGCCACCAAGGTTGAACCCCGTTTGCCCATAGCCCGACAGCGAGCGGTAATGACCTCCGCCTTGTTCGTAGTGGGTGGCCTGACCCGACACGCTGTAATCAAAAATCAGCCCCGCGACGCCATTATCCCAACGTTCCGGCGGCGTCCAGTCAGGATCGGTATATTTCATCCATGCCTGCGGCACGGTAATGTCCAGAAGTCCGGCACTGTTATTCAACACCACGCCCGGCAGGCGGGATATGTCATGACAGGTCGCGGTAATCGGATGAATATGCGCCAATGCGTCTTCTTTGAGCGCAAGTAATTCGAGCTGTAGTGGTGACAGGCACGCCAGAGATTTATGTTTATTGTCAGGATCGGTGATATAGCGAATCGACTGCTGTGGGATCTCCTGCCCGTTAATACGAACATCCAGCAAATATTCCCCGGGGGTGACAAAGTTGCCTTCAGAAAAGCGCTGCAAATCTACGTTTTGCCTGTCGCTGGCATCCAGGACGTCGGTATTAAATTCAATAGCCTCATCCGCCTCAGCCCATGAAGCGCTGCAGACCAGAGCAATAATAAGCGCCAGACGTTTTTTATCTGTTTTCAGCGTAATCATTTTCGTTCGCAAACCTTCAGATACCCAAATTGCCGGAGCAGCTCAGAGATAATTCACAACAAAATGCGTAACCGCAGTAAATTCGCCGGATGTCATTCGTCCGTCGCGGGAGATTAAATAAGCTGTAAAATTGAGCGTATTTTTTCCAGGGTTTAGGACATAATCCGGAGAAGGCTCCCCCAGATGAATTTGCTGTCCGGTGCTATCAAATATTTCTATCGCTAAATCTTCAGTCGTCGACTGCACGCTCAGATAATCAGGGTTGTCGCGATCGGGCATGCCGGAAAAAGTGATATTTGCGCGCTGAAACACATTCTCTGAATGTCGAGAATCCCCTAATGAACATCCCAGCAAATGAATACTGAAACCATGCGCAGAGACTTTTTCTGGTCTCCCGGATATATCCCGAGCGGAGATATCATTAAATTCAACCAACAACGAACGATCGCGCGGATCGACATAGCAAGCAGCCTCAATAATATGTCCCCGCATGCGCATTTTGCCGGGCGTGCTGGCGACAGGCGCAGTGCCAGCCATGACCCACGCAGGCGAGATAAAGATAAAAAGCAGTAACGTTCGCCATTCAGGCATAACCGCATTTCCTTTCATTTATTCGCGGGAAGGCGTAAGCAGGCGCATTAATGCGCCTGCTGCAGACCATTACTGGTAGTCAATCTGGAAATTAACGGTAGATTCAAAATCACCCGGTGTGACCGCTGCGGAGGCATTATTTGCCTGCAGGTAAGCCACAAAATCGATGTCACTTTCACCATCGGTAATATTAACCTGAGAGGCAGCTTCACCCCATTTTACATCCTGGTTGCCGCTATCAATCATACCGATGCCCGCACCCTGTGCAGTACCTGAAGTAAATGCAGCCAGCGCGCTATTGTCCTGGTCAATTGTTGCTGGGGTATATGTTACGGTTGCGGTTTTGGCGACAGTGGTATCACAGCCCTGCAGAACGATTTTGGCGTGTTTAACACCAGCACGCTGGTTGTCTTTTAACTGAGACGTTGGGATTTCACCAAAGTTTACCTGTACCGGGCTGGATTCCGGTGCCAGGCCACATGCTGAATTCACCAGTGAACCGGTGAAATGAATTTTACCGTTGGTCGGCTCTACACTTTTTGCAGCGAAAGCAGAAGAGGCAGTAAAAGTCATTCCTGCCATCAGTGCACAGACGACGGCCACATTTTTCATTTTCATATTACTTCTAAACCTTATTTCTGTTCTGGTTATTTTGACGTGCTATTTCCACAGGCTACTTTTCCTGGGAAATATGGGTCTTCAGGTGGTAGACGCGCATTACCTTGCAAACATTCCTTCTCGAACCACCCTTGATTTTGAACGTTACTGGCATTTCATCCGAAATACCCTCCGCAGCCGTTCACGCTGTTTCGGGGCTTATATTAAATCGGCAATAAAATGAGACAACGAAAAATCGTGCTTTCAATCAAACTCAGGGAATCATGTTGCCTCCCCGCTATCACACCGATCTATCGCGCAAAAACCGCCTAAAATCGCAAGAAAACCAGTGTTAATACCTATCATTTATATCTTTTATAGTGTTTTTATCTATTGGATATTTTTTTATTTAGCTTAAAAAGGAGGAGCAATGTATTTATGAAAGTTTTGTAAAAATGCCAATGGATATCAAAAACGAGGAATGACAATAAGATAGGAGAAATGGGAAAGGATAATAGCGCACGTTCAGATAAACATTGAAATATTGTTATAAAAACATTAATAAAACGTTCAATAACACAGTCATTTTTAATAAATAAATTATGTTATGCTATTGCTTCAACCACTCGACTGTGAGATTCCATGCTTTGTTGCATCAAAGGAGATATCCGTGATTTCTCATATACCAATAAATAAGATTAAATCCGTAATTATTGGTGATGGATTAGTATTTAAACCACATAAAAATACGCTAAAAGATATCTCATCTGGTGAGATAGCCACATTGAATAATGTAGCAGTACAATTACTGATGTATTTGTTGCAAAATGGTAAAGATATCTCCACGCGCGACGAGATTCTACTCAATGTATTCCAGCATAATGGCGCTAGAGCGACAGATGCTAATCTCAATCAGCACATTTCATTTCTGCGCAAAGCAATAACGTCGACGGGGCACCCGGCAGAATACATCGTAACGATTCCGCGTACGGGATTTCGAATGGGTGACGTCAATATCAATATTCAGCAGCAAGAAGAAAAAAAGCCCCTCACCAGTACCGCTTCTTTTACATCGGTACGAAAGACAAAAAAACAAAACCGATGGCCTATAGCAATCACCGCATTAATTACCGGCATCGCCGTACTGGCAACAGCCTGGTTAACGTGGATACCAAATGAAATTGCCATGACCGATGCCTCTATTTTGCGTACCATCGATTACGAGCAATGCCGGGTACATATATTAGGGAATGCCCTCACAGACACCATTACTGAAAAGAAGGCGCTGGATATTTTTAAATCCGTCGGCATTAACCCGAACTGTTCAACCCCAAAAGAGCTGTATCTCAATACCTGGTCGAGCAACCATAATCTGGTTGACTGGTCGTTTGCGGCAGAATGCGGACTCAACCTCGGCTACTACCATTGCATCAGCCAGTATCGCCATCATGAGGAATAATATGAAACAGGAAAGCGATCGCTCTCCATTATTGTGGTCCGTCATGATTGCCATTTGCGGACTGGCGGCTATCGCTTTTCTCGTCGTCGCCGGAGATGCTAAGAAAAAGGAAATCAGTTTTTCCTGTTCCTCGGAATTCACGTCGATACTCGACATTCATAATACAAAAAAGGAGCTCAATGGGATCCTGCTGATAACCAGCTACAATTCCGGGCATCTCTCATTGTCCGTACAAGGGAAATTAAAAAGTGATGAAGGCGAGTTCAGCGTTAACCGCAAACTGTTCTTCCGTTACGCACGGCCGCTCGGCCATACCGCGGGGGTCTTCATGCTAACGCCCGAGGGACGTGAGAAATCGCCTGATGATAACGCAACGGATGCTGTGGATTATCTCTTCTTCGATGCCTACGAACGTACTGACAAACTGTATATGTTGAAGCACCTGAATAAAGAGACGGTTCTGATTGGCGATAATTTTTCACCCCGCTTTGCCTGCGTAATGAATCGCTTCTCCAGTTAAGCACACTGCGCTATTCATCAGGTTAAGGATGACCTGATGTGCTGCCGGGATCGACAGGACAGGGAGATTGATAGCCAGCCAGGGGGGATGGGTATTTTGGGCGGATTAAAACGACGAAAGCCTGAATCATTGCTGATTCAGGCTTTCTGAATAGTGGCGGAATGGACGGGACTCGAACCCGCGACCCCCTGCGTGACAGGCAGGTATTCTAACCAACTGAACTACCACTCCGCGTTGTGTTCCGCTTGGGAACGAAGCGAATATTACGGATTGCCTCGCCCCTCGTCAACGCTTTTTCTCACGTTTTTAATCGTTTGCTGCAAAAATCACCCGAATAGCCATTTCTGCACGGTAAACGCGCAAACTATGCCCGCCAGAGGCAACTTCCGCCCTTCTTCTGAACCAGGTCAAGGCGCGACTCATGGGCCGCTAACTCTTCATCAGTGGCGAAAACAACACGTAACTTGCCGGACTGACGCATAATCCGTTGGATCCCGGTATCATTCTGCTGCTGGCTGTCACCTTCCATGGAAAATGCCATCGTGGTCTGCCCACCGGTCATCATCAGATAAACGTCGGCCAGAATCTGAGCATCGAGCAATGCGCCGTGCAAGGTACGCTTGCTGTTGTCTATCTCATAACGCGAGCATAGTGCATCAAGGCTGTTACGCTTGCCAGGAAACATCTTCCTCGCCAGCGCCAGGCTATCGGTCACTTTACAGAAGGTGTTCGTTTTCGGGATATCGCGATGGAGCTTTGCAAACTCATAATCCATAAAGCCGATATCAAACGATGCGTTATGGATGACCAGCTCCGCACCGCGGATGTAGTCAAGAAACTCATCGGCAACATCAGCAAAAGTGGGCTTATCGAGCAGGAATTCATCCGCGATGCCGTGTACGCCAAACGCTTCCGGGTCCACCAGCCGATCGGGCTTCAGGTAAACGTGAAAGTTATTGCCGGTCAGGCGTCGGTTCACCACTTCAACCGCACCGATCTCAATAATCTTGTGGCCTTCGTAGTGGGCACCGATCTGGTTCATACCGGTGGTTTCGGTATCGAGGACGATCTGCCGTGTAATTCCAGTGCTCATAGCGGTCATTTATGTCAGACTTATCGTTTATATCGATCTCTAAAACAGGAAGTCTACCAGAGATGCTTAAACAGGTAGAAATTTTCACCGACGGTTCTTGCCTGGGAAATCCAGGGCCAGGCGGCTACGGGGCAATTTTACGCTTTCGCGGGCGAGAAAAAACCTTTAGCGAAGGATACAACCTCACCACCAATAATCGCATGGAGCTAATGGCGGCCATCGTCGCGCTGGAAGCACTTAAAGAACAATGTGAAGTGGTGCTCAGTACCGACAGCCAGTATGTGCGCCAGGGTATTACCCAGTGGATCCACAACTGGAAAAAACGCGGCTGGAAAACCGCAGACAAAAAACCGGTCAAGAATGTCGATCTCTGGAAACGCCTGGATGCGGCGCTGGGTCAGCACCAAATCAAGTGGGAATGGGTCAAAGGCCACGCTGGCCACCCGGAAAACGAACGCTGCGACGAGCTTGCCCGCGCCGCGGCGATGAGTCCTACACAGGATGATGTTGGGTATCAACCCGAAGCTTAAGCGTCCGGTTTACGGTATTGCCGGGTTGCACCAACGGCCTGACGGATACGCGCTTTGCTTTTGTTTTGTTTCATTGGGTTAAGCGTAAGCGGGATAGTTCGCTTGCGCGCGACCACCAGCTGCATACATCCCAACGCCGGAATATGCGCACTTAACATTTTCCCCCCGTGCTTCTTCCAGGGCAAAACGTGAAAACGGCTGACGTGCAACACTTCGAAATTCAGCAACGAAAGCCAGTCCAGCTGGCGCATCAGCGTAAACATCCGGCTGTTGTAAGGTGATGTTTTACGTAATACCGGTACCAGCTTGCGCAGGCCCATCAGGCTGACCGGGTTGAATCCGCTCAGTATTAACCAGCCGTCATCGATAAGCACACGATCGGCCTCACGCAGTAAGCGATGCGGGTCGGAGCACCACGGCAGCGTATGCGCCAGCAGGCACACATCAACAGATTTATCGGCAAAGGGAAGATGCAGAGGATCCGCCAGCACCTGCATCGGCGAGCCTTGCGAAGAAACATTGACCTGATGAGAAACCGCGCACGCTTCGGAATTGATTTCTGCGCTTAAATTACCAATCTTAAGCAGATGAAAACCGTACATTTTCGCAAACCACGGGTTAAGCTGATACTCCAGCGCCTCACGATAGTGTTCGCCCCAGGGTAAATCATCCCAGCTCACGGGCGCTACGACAGTTTGAGGGAGCCTTGCCGGTTTCATTACAACCTTCCGTTTCGCATTGAGAGGTAATTTATGAATCTTAACAGTATTCCCGCCTTTGATGACAATTACATCTGGGTCCTGACCAATAATGAGAATCATTGCCTGATTGTCGATCCTGGCGAGGCGGCTCCGGTGCTACAAGCCATTGCTGAGCACAACTGGGTACCAGAGGCTATTTTACTTACCCACCACCATCATGATCACGTTGGCGGCGTGAAAGAACTTGTGCAGCGCTTTCCACAAATAGTGGTCTATGGACCTGCTGAAACACAAGATAAGGGAACCACACGTGTAGTCGAAGAGGGTGATATCGCACTCGTTTTAGGGCATGAATTTAGCGTATTTGCCACGCCGGGTCACACTTTAGGACATATCTGTTACTTCAGCCACCCTTATCTGTTTTGCGGCGACACGCTGTTTTCCGGCGGCTGCGGCCGGCTTTTTGAAGGCACAGCATTACAAATGTATCAATCACTTAAAAAAATAGGTGCCCTTCCGGATGATACGTTAATTTGTTGCGCACATGAGTACACTTTAGCAAATATGAAGTTTGCCTTAAGCATCCTCCCGCACGATCCGTCTATAAATGATTATTATCGTAAAGTTAATGAGTTACGCGTAAAAAACCAAATGACACTACCCGTAATTCTGAAAAATGAGCGCAGAAATAATATTTTTTTAAGAACGGAAGATATTGATTTAATTAATGAAATCAACAAAGAAACAATATTGCAACAACCTGAAGCGCGTTTTGCGTGGTTAAGGTCAAAGAAAGATACGTTCTGACAATTCCGGGTTGCCTTTTGAAAACTTCGCCGTTATGATCGGTCGTCTTTTAAGCAACTATTGACACACACATGAAGGCAAAAGCGATATTACTCGCCTCTGTCCTGCTTGTTGGGTGCCAGAATACTGGTAACGTCCAACAACACGCACAGAGCCTTTCTGCAGCTGGTCAAGGGGAAGCAGGAAAGTTTACAAGCCAGGCGCGCTGGATGGACGATGGGACATCTATCGCTGCCGATCAGGATTTGTGGGCTTTCATTGGTGACGAGCTAAAGATGGGAATTCCGGAAAACAACCGGATTCGCGAACAGAAACAGAAGTATTTACGCAATAAGAGCTATCTCCACGATGTAACGTTACGGGCAGAGCCGTATATGTACTGGATAGCCGGGCAAGTTAAGAAACGTAACATGCCGATGGAGCTGGTACTCCTACCCATAGTGGAGAGCGCTTTTGATCCTCACGCAACGTCTGGCGCCAATGCCGCAGGCATTTGGCAGATCATTCCGAGCACGGGGCGCAATTATGGTTTAAAGCAGACCCGCAATTATGATGCACGTCGCGACATTGTGGCTTCCACCACTGCCGCGTTGGACATGATGCAGCGTCTGAACAAGATGTTTGATGGCGACTGGCTACTGACCGTTGCTGCTTATAATAGCGGTGAAGGTCGCGTGATGAAGGCAATGAAAGCGAACAAATCTCGTGGCAAGCCCACCGATTTTTGGTCACTCCCTCTGCCTCAGGAAACGAAGCAGTATGTGCCCAAAATGCTGGCATTGAGTGATATTCTCAAGAACAGCAAGCGTTATGGCGTGCGTCTGCCAACCACAGACGAAAGCCGCGCGTTGGCACGTGTTCGCTTGAACAGCCCGGTTGAGATGGCTCAGGTTGCCGATATGGCGGGTATTTCCGTCAGCAAGCTGAAGACCTTCAATGCTGGCGTGAAAGGCTCCACGTTGGGTGTCAGCGGCCCGCAATATGTGATGGTGCCAAAGAAGCACGCGGAGAAACTGCGTGAGTCCCTGGCGTCAGGCGAAATTGCAGCCGTACAGTCAACGCTGGTCGCGGATAACACGCCGCTGAACAGCCGTAGCTACAAGGTTCGCTCTGGCGATACGCTTTCCGGCATCGCTTCACGTCTTGGCGTGAATACGAATGAGCTAAAGCAGTGGAATAATCTGCGTAGTTCGACTCTGAAAGTGGGCCAAAGCTTGACCGTAGGTGCAGGCACCAGCGCGCAGCGACTGGCTAAAAACAGCGATAGCATTACCTATCGTGTACGTAAGGGCGATTCGCTTTCGAGCATTGCTAAACGTCACGGGGTCAACATCAAGGATGTGATGCGCTGGAATAACGATACCGACAATCTGCAGCCGGGCGATCAGCTGACGTTGTTTGTGAAAAACAACGGTATGCCGGACTCCTGATAGCAGTATAAACATTAAGGCACTGGTTTCCCCCCAGTGCCTTTTTTATTTATGCCGCTTTATGCGCCTCAACCATAATCGTGTCACTGGTGAACGACCCGTCCTGCTGTAACGCGAAGTAGGCCTGCACTTCGGCAGACGCACTCTGCTGGTATAAACGAACCGCGTCAATCAACACCTGCGGGGTACGCATCCGCGCGACCCATGAGCTAAACGCCAGCGGCAGGCGGTCCGTCAACACCGTATCGGCAATCAGATTGGCATCATTCATCAATGACAGCCACTCACCGCTGGAATAGTTGCGCACATGTGAGGTATCGCGTAACGCTTCAACGGTTTGCAGCCAGATGTCCCGCACCGGGTGCCCAGGTGACATGACATCCATCACAATCACCACACCGCCAGGTTTCAATACACGATTCACTTCTCGCAGCGCGCGTCCGACATCATGCCAGTGATGAGCAGAATAGCGGCTAATCACCACATCAAAAGAGCCATCCTCAAACGGCAGGCTTTCGGCATATCCTTGCCGGGTAGCGATATTGTCTAATCCCTTCTCTTTTGCCGCCTGCGCGACCACGTCGAGCATCTGCGCCGATAAATCATACGCCACGACCTGTTTTACCTGATGTGCCGCCGCAAAGCTGGCGTGTCCCGCACCACATCCCATGTCGAGAACGCTGGCCTGTGGAAATGCCGACAGCCTTTCCGCCAGCCGTTGTAAATCACGGCCAGAGGCGTGTACCGTGCTGGTTAAATAGGCATTCGCTTGCGAGCCAAACTGCTTTTCGACGTTGTCATGATGAGAGCGTGTAGTCATTGTGTTGTCCTTCGGTTGTGGTGAAAGATAAAGGACAGCACCCTAACAGGCCTGCCCCACGGCAGACCTGACACACCTTTATTGTTCAGGCTTGCCGGGACTAAATTCAACGAGTAGTGGATTGTGATCGGATGCACGCGTCACCAGCACAGAGGCTTCACTGACGTTCAAACCACGATAGAACACAAAATCGAGCGGGCGACCAAACGCGCGTCGGCGCTGATCGTCGGTAAAGCGCACCTGGCGTAGCGACATTTCACGGGCGAAACGGTACAACGCATTCATCCGTCGACGGCTCCAGGCGTTGAAATCACCGGCCATAATCACCGGACCGCTGTGATGAGCAATCTGATCGCCAATGGGAAGTAACTGCTTACTATAGACATCCACCCCGAGGCTGAAGTTAACCGCGTGAATGTTCACTACCATCAATAAACGTGAGTCTGGCAGAGGATATACCGTCACCAGCGCGGACTTTGCCAGCCGTAAAATAGGCTCACGCTCTCGCAGAGGACAACAGTAAACAGGATGTGCCGCCGACAGCGTCATGACGCCAGAGGGGTGCTGAGGCAGCACAAAGGCGGGAACCTGATCGGCAGCAAGATAGTTAGCGGTCGCAAACTGCACCAGTTCCGGCGTGGTTTGGGCTTCCTGCAATAACACCAAATGCGCGTCTTTGCCAAAGTTCTTCAGCACCGACAACCATTCTGCCCGCTGCTGTTTAAAAATATTCCACACCAGCACGCGAATACGGTCTTCACTGCTTAAGGGAACGCCGGCGGGTAATGCCTGACCAATATGCGCAAACGACCGTGGCGGTAAGATCCGCTCAACGGGTTGTCCGGCAACATAGCGCATAGCATAGGTGTTTTTTCGCACTGTAGACTTTCAAACCTCTGTAACGTCAACCAGTCCGCAGCCGGACTGGTTCTTCAGTTATAGGGACTTTAAGGCTTACTTTCAACGAGCAATTGCAGTTTGTTTTGTAAGTGGGTACTTACATCAATGAGTTATCCCAGCGTGATCCGCGCAGGTTTATCAAGACGACCGCTGATGCCCATCAGTAAGAAAGCAGCCAGTACGATAAGCGCGCCAATCCACGGCGTCTGCGCTAAGCCATAATGCTCTACCGTTTGCCCGCCAATCACCGAACCCAGTGCAATACCGACGTTAAACGCCGCAATGTTCAGTCCGGAGGCGACATCAACTGCATTGGGGGTAAATTGTTCCGCTTTCTGCACAACATAAACCTGTAATCCCGGTACGTTACCGAAGGCAAAGATCCCCATCACCAATATCGTTACCAGCGCCGCGTACTGCGTGGATGCCGTTAACTGGAATAGCATCAGCAGAACAAACAATGCAGCAAAAATGAACTTCAATGCAGGGACTGCACCATGTTTATCCGCCAGTTTACCGCCCCAGATATTACCGATAGCCACAGAGACGCCGTATCCCAATAAGATCCAACTTACCGCTGTCGGGGAGAATCCGGCCAGATCCTGCATCATCGGTGCAAGGAAGGTAAACGCCGTAAAGACGCCACCATAGCCCAGCGCCGTAACCGCATAAATCAACAGCAGACGAGGATGGGTTAAGACTTTCACCTGATCGCGGATGCTGGCGGCAGCCCGACCTGGAATATTCGCCGGGATCAGCAACTGGCTGCTAATTAGCGCAATGACGCCCAGCATTGAGACTGCGAGGAAGGTTTCACGCCAACCAAAATGCTGACCGATAAATGTGCCCAGCGGGACGCCCGTCACCAGGGCCACCGTTAAACCGCCAAACATAATGGCGATGGCCGAAGCCGCTTTCTCTTTAGGCACCAGACTTGTTGCAATGGTTGAACCAATCGAGAAGAACACGCCGTGTGCAAGACCGGTCAACAGACGGGCGACAATTAAGGTCATATAGCCCGGAGCCTGCCAAGCCAGCAAATTACCGGCAGTAAACAGCACCATCAGCGCAACCAGCAGCTGTTTACGCGGCAGGCTCCCTGTCAGAGCGGTCAGCACTGGTGCGCCAATAGCCACCCCCAGCGCATAAATTGAAACCAGCATCCCCGCAGAAGGCAAAGAGATGGCCAGTTGTTCAGCAATAGTCGGTACCAGGCCGACAATCACAAATTCGGTCGTGCCAATGGCGAAGGCACTTATAGTCAGTGCGAATAAAGCGAGTGGCATAAATAAACTCCATATCATCAGTAATCAGATGACATGCAGTATGCCGGGATGCTTTAATAACAAAAATATTCAAAATCTCAATATAATTTTGCTTCAGGTGCAAAAATGAAAGCAACCTCAGAAGAACTGGCGATTTTTGTGGCTGTTGTGGAAAGCGGTAGCTTTAGCCGCGCCGCAGAGCAGTTGGGACAGGCCAATTCTGCCGTCAGTCGGGCCGTAAAAAAACTGGAGATGAAACTGGGCGTCAGCTTGCTCAATCGGACCACCCGACAGCTAAGCCTGACCGAGGAAGGTGAACGTTACTTCAGGCGCGTACAGCTAATCTTGCAGGAAATGGCCGCCGCAGAGACGGAAATTATGGAGTCTCGCAATACGCCGCGTGGCTTGCTGCGCATTGACGCCGCTACGCCGGTTATGCTGCATTTCCTGATTCCGCTCATCAAGCCCTTCCGCGAACGCTATCCTGAGATGACGCTGTCGCTGGTCTCTTCAGAAACGTTCATCAATCTTATTGAACGAAAAGTGGATGTAGCTATACGTGCAGGCACGCTGACTGACTCGAGCCTACGCGCACGTCCATTGTTTACCAGCTATCGTAAGATTATTGCTTCGCCTGACTATATTGCGAAATTTGGTGTTCCAGAGAGCGTCGAAGCGCTTAAGCAGCACCTGTGTCTCGGTTTTTCTGAACCGGTTTCACTCAATACCTGGCCGATTGCCTGCAGCGATGGGCAGCTTCATGAGGCTGAATGCGGACTATCTTCTAACAGCGGCGAAACGCTAAAACAACTTTGTCTGAGCGGAAACGGTATTGCCTGTCTTTCAGATTATATGATTGATAAGGAGATCGCACGAGGTGAACTGGTCGAATTGTTGGCGGATAAACGCCTGCCAGTAGAGATGCCGTTCAGCGCTGTTTACTACAGCGATCGGGCAGTAAGCACTCGCATTCGGGCATTTATCGACTTTTTGAGTGAACATATAAGAACAGCTCCCGCAGGAGCTGTGAAAGAGGGTTAAAGGGCACAGAGGGTCGCTGGGTCAGGTCATTAGTCCCACTCGGGTGCCAGACCTTCCGGGCTAACCAGACGATCGTTGCAGTCCAGCGCCGCGATCGCCGCGTTGTCTTCAGCATCCAGACGCAGATCCAGCGCCAGCAGGTTACTGGCCAGGTTTTCTCGCTTGGTCGAAGAAGGGATCACCGAGTATCCCTCACCCATCGCCCATGCCAGAATCACCTGAGCCGGTGTCGCATTATGTTTCGCGGCAATACCGGCAATGACTTCATCTTTCAGTGCCTTACCGTATGCCAGCGTCATGTAAGACGTGATGTGAATACCGTGCGCTTTGGCCCAGTCAACCACCTGACGGCTTTGCAGATACGGGGACAGCTCAATCTGGTTGGTCGCGATGTTCTCTACGCCCACTGCAGCAATGGCTCTTTCCATTAGCGGAATGGTAAAGTTAGAGATACCAATTTCGCGAGTCAGGCCCTGTGCTTTAGCTTCCAGTAATGCCTGCATAAATTCTTCAACAGAAACCGCATCGTTTGGTGAAGGCCAATGGATCAGCGTCAGATCAACGTAATTGGTACGCAGTTTCTTCAAACTCTCTTTCAGGCTCGGGATCAGTTTTTCTTCGCTGAGATTCTCAATCCAAATCTTGGTGGTGATATACAGCTCACTGCGCGGCACACCACTTTCAGCAATCGCCTGACCAACCGCGGCTTCGTTATCATAGATTTGTGCGGTATCGACGGCACGATAGCCCAGTTCCAGAGCTGTTTTAACAGAAGCGATAACGACGTCGTCTTTCAGGCGAAAAGTACCTAAACCGAATGCAGGGATAGTCATAAATTTCCTCTTTTTAATCACAGTCTTCGTTAGTCGGAGGAGTATGGCCTTCTAACGTGTAGATAAAAAGAGCGTATAACGCAGAGGATTTTTGCAGATTTAGCAATAATTGAATGACAGCAAAAGAAAAAGCCCTGAGCGTTAACTCAGGGCTTTC
>NZ_SUQN01000019.1 GCF_013337685.1 Citrobacter gillenii | reverse complement strand
GGTGTGTTCGAGTCTCTCAAATTTTCGCAACACGATGTGTTTTACGAAACATCTTCGGGTTGTGAGGTTAAGCGACTAAGCGTACACGGTGGATGCCCTGGCAGTCAGAGGCGATGAAGGACGTGCTAATCTGCGATAAGCGTCGGTAAGGTGATATGAACCGTTATAGCCGGCGATTTCCGAATGGGGAAACCCAGTGTGTTTCGACACACTATCATTACGTGAATACATAGCGTAATGAAGCGAACCGGGGGAACTGAAACATCTAAGTACCCCGAGGAAAAGAAATCAACCGAGATTCCCCCAGTAGCGGCGAGCGAACGGGGAGCAGCCCAGAGTCTGAATCAGCATGTGTGGTAGTGGAACGGTCTGGAAAGTCCGACGGTACAGGGTGATAGTCCCGTACACAAAATCGCATGTGTTGTGAACTCGAAGAGTAGGGCGGGACACGTGGTATCCTGTCTGAATATGGGGGGACCATCCTCCAAGGCTAAATACTCCTGACTGACCGATAGTGAACCAGTACCGTGAGGGAAAGGCGAAAAGAACCCCGGCGAGGGGAGTGAAAAAGAACCTGAAACCGTGTACGTACAAGCAGTGGGAGCCCTGATTTATCAGGGTGACTGCGTACCTTTTGTATAATGGGTCAGCGACTTATATTCTGTAGCAAGGTTAACCGTATAGGGGAGCCGAAGGGAAACCGAGTCTTAACTGGGCGTTAAGTTGCAGGGTATAGACCCGAAACCCGGTGATCTAGCCATGGGCAGGTTGAAGGTTGGGTAACACTAACTGGAGGACCGAACCGACTAATGTTGAAAAATTAGCGGATGACTTGTGGCTGGGGGTGAAAGGCCAATCAAACCGGGAGATAGCTGGTTCTCCCCGAAAGCTATTTAGGTAGCGCCTCGTGAACTCATCTTCGGGGGTAGAGCACTGTTTCGGCTAGGGGGTCATCCCGACTTACCAACCCGATGCAAACTACGAATACCGAAGAATGTTATCACGGGAGACACACGGCGGGTGCTAACGTCCGTCGTGAAGAGGGAAACAACCCAGACCGCCAGCTAAGGTCCCAAAGTCACAGTTAAGTGGGAAACGATGTGGGAAGGCACAGACAGCCAGGATGTTGGCTTAGAAGCAGCCATCATTTAAAGAAAGCGTAATAGCTCACTGGTCGAGTCGGCCTGCGCGGAAGATGTAACGGGGCTAAACTGTGCACCGAAGCTGCGGCAGCGACACTATGTGTTGTTGGGTAGGGGAGCGTTCTGTAAGCCGTTGAAGGTGTCCTGTGAGGGGTGCTGGAGGTATCAGAAGTGCGAATGCTGACATAAGTAACGATAATGCGGGTGAAAAACCCGCACGCCGGAAGACCAAGGGTTCCTGTCCAACGTTAATCGGGGCAGGGTGAGTCGACCCCTAAGGCGAGGCCGAAAGGCGTAGTCGATGGGAAACAGGTTAATATTCCTGTACTTGGTGTTACTGCGAAGGGGGGACGGAGAAGGCTATGTTAGCCGGGCGACGGTTGTCCCGGTTTAAGCATGTAGGCGGGAAGTTTAGGTAAATCCGGACTTCTGTATAACGCTGAGGTGTGATGACGAGGCACTACGGTGCTGAAGTAACAAATGCCCTGCTTCCAGGAAAAGCCTCTAAGCATCAGGTAACACGAAATCGTACCCCAAACCGACACAGGTGGTCAGGTAGAGAATACCAAGGCGCTTGAGAGAACTCGGGTGAAGGAACTAGGCAAAATGGTGCCGTAACTTCGGGAGAAGGCACGCTGATGGTAGGTGAAGCGACTTGCTCGTGGAGCTGAAATCAGTCGAAGATACCAGCTGGCTGCAACTGTTTATTAAAAACACAGCACTGTGCAAACACGAAAGTGGACGTATACGGTGTGACGCCTGCCCGGTGCCGGAAGGTTAATTGATGGGGTTATCCGTAAGGAGAAGCTCTTGATCGAAGCCCCGGTAAACGGCGGCCGTAACTATAACGGTCCTAAGGTAGCGAAATTCCTTGTCGGGTAAGTTCCGACCTGCACGAATGGCGTAATGATGGCCAGGCTGTCTCCACCCGAGACTCAGTGAAATTGAACTCGCTGTGAAGATGCAGTGTACCCGCGGCAAGACGGAAAGACCCCGTGAACCTTTACTATAGCTTGACACTGAACACTGGTCCTTGATGTGTAGGATAGGTGGGAGGCTTTGAAGTGTGGACGCCAGTCTGCATGGAGCCAACCTTGAAATACCACCCTTTAATGGCTGGTGTTCTAACGTAGACCCGTGATCCGGGTTGCGGACAGTGTCTGGTGGGTAGTTTGACTGGGGCGGTCTCCTCCTAAAGAGTAACGGAGGAGCACGAAGGTTAGCTAATCCTGGTCGGACATCAGGAGGTTAGTGCAAAGGCATAAGCTAGCTTGACTGCGAGAGTGACGGCTCGAGCAGGTGCGAAAGCAGGTCTTAGTGATCCGGTGGTTCTGAATGGAAGGGCCATCGCTCAACGGATAAAAGGTACTCCGGGGATAACAGGCTGATACCGCCCAAGAGTTCATATCGACGGCGGTGTTTGGCACCTCGATGTCGGCTCATCACATCCTGGGGCTGAAGTAGGTCCCAAGGGTATGGCTGTTCGCCATTTAAAGTGGTACGCGAGCTGGGTTTAGAACGTCGTGAGACAGTTCGGTCCCTATCTGCCGTGGGCGCTGGAGAATTGAGGGGGGCTGCTCCTAGTACGAGAGGACCGGAGTGGACGCATCACTGGTGTTCGGGTTGTCATGCCAATGGCATTGCCCGGTAGCTAAATGCGGAAGAGATAAGTGCTGAAAGCATCTAAGCACGAAACTTGCCCCGAGATGAGTTCTCCCTGACTCCTTGAGAGTCCTGAAGGAACGTTGAAGACTACGACGTTGATAGGTCGGGTGTGTAAGTGTAGCGATACATTGAGCTAACCGATACTAATGAACCGTGAGGCTTAACCTTACAACGCCAAAGATGTTTTGGTGAAAGAAAGACATCAATTCAGCTTGATACAGATAAAATCAGAACGCAAAAGCGGTCTGATAAACAGAATTTGCCTGGCGGCTGTAGCGCGGTGGTCCCACCTGACCCCATGCCGAACTCAGAAGTGAAACGCCGTAGCGCCGATGGTAGTGTGGGGTCTCCCCATGCGAGAGTAGGGAACTGCCAGGCATCAAA
>NZ_SUQN01000018.1 GCF_013337685.1 Citrobacter gillenii | reverse complement strand
TTGTCGGTGAGTGCTCAATATCCCACTCTTCCATAACACAAGCCATCCTGAGGCATATGCGGTAAACTAAGCGCGATTTTGCATCAGGAAAGCGTCTATGAATCACTCCCTTAAAGTCTGGAACACCTTCGGTATTGATCAGTATGCTAATGAACTTGTCTGCGCCGAAAATGAGCAACAATTACTGAATGCCTGGCAATCAGCCAATGCATTACAACATCCAGTGCTGATCCTCGGTGGAGGGAGTAACGTCCTGTTTCTTGATGCCTTCTATGGAACGGTGATTGTTAACCGTATTAAGGGCATTCAGGTCACAGAACAACCTGATGCCTGGCATTTGCACGTAGGTGCGGGGGAAAACTGGCATCATCTGGTACAGCATACTCTGCAACTGGGCATGCCAGGGCTGGAAAACCTTGCGCTCATCCCCGGTTGTGTCGGTTCATCGCCGATCCAGAATATCGGTGCTTACGGCGTAGAACTACAGCGTGTCTGTGAATATGTTGATTGCGTTGAACTGTCGACGGGCAAACATTTACGCGTCGCAGCAGCGGAATGCCGTTTTGGCTATCGTGATAGTATCTTCAAACATGAATACCAGGATCGCTTTGCGATCGTTGCAGTTGGGCTGAAACTACCAAAACAATGGCAGCCGGTGCTGACCTACGGCGACTTAACTCGCCTGGATCCCTCGACGGTGACGCCGCAGCAAGTGTTTGATGCCGTCTGTCATATGCGTACAACTAAACTACCCGACCCTAAAATACAGGGTAACGCGGGGAGCTTCTTTAAAAATCCCGTCGTTACCGCAGAAGTTGCTCAGGTGCTGCTGTCACAATTCCCGACAGCGCCTCATTACCCTCAAAAAGATGGCTCTGTGAAACTGGCTGCTGGCTGGCTTATCGATCAATGTCAGCTAAAAGGGGCGAGTATAGGTGGTGCTGCGGTACATCAGCAACAGGCGCTGGTACTCATTAATGCCAACGATGCAACAAGCCAGGATGTGGTGCAGCTTGCCCATCACGTTCGCCAGAAAGTGGGTGCGAAATTTAATGTCTGGCTTGAGCCTGAGGTCCGATTTATTGGACCGAAGGGGGAAATGAACGCCGTGGAGATCATAGCATGAAGGATCATACTGTACCTCTGACGCTTATTTCATTGCTGGCTGATGGTGAATTTCATTCGGGTGAACAGCTAGGTGAAAAGCTTGGCATGAGTCGTGCGGCTATCAATAAACACATCCAGACGTTACGTGACTGGGGTGTTGATGTATTTACCGTTCCCGGTAAAGGATACAGCTTACCGGAACCTATTCAGCTCCTGGATTCATCAGTTATTCATTCCCAACTGGGTGGTGGAAATATTACCGTCCTGCCGGTCATTGATTCGACCAACCAATACCTTTTGGATCGTATTGGGCAACTGGAATCAGGTGATGCCTGCGTCGCTGAATATCAGCAGGCCGGACGTGGCCGTCGTGGGCGTAAATGGTTTTCTCCGTTTGGAGCAAACCTTTACCTCTCAATGTTCTGGCGTCTGGAGCAGGGACCGGCGGCTGCGATTGGCCTGAGCCTGGTCATTGGTATCGTCATGGCAGAAGTATTACGCGATCTGGGTGCCGATAAGGTGCGCGTGAAATGGCCCAACGACCTCTATCTGCTCGATCGTAAACTCGCCGGCATTCTGGTGGAGCTTACCGGCAAAACGGGTGACGCTGCGCAAATTGTTATTGGCGCGGGTATTAATATGGCAATGCGTCGGGTGGAAGAGAGTGTGGTTAATCAGGGCTGGATTAACCTGCAGGAAGCGGGAATTAACATTGATCGTAACACCCTTGCCGCTCGGTTGATCCGTGAGCTGCGTGCAGCACTCGTACTGTTTGAGCAAGAAGGGCTAACGCCTTATTTACCACGTTGGAAGACGCTGGATAATTTTATCAATCGTCCCGTTAAATTGATTATCGGCGATAAAGAAATATTTGGTGTATCCCGGGGAATAGATGCGCAAGGTGCGCTATTACTTGAACAGGATGGCGTGATCAAACCGTGGATGGGTGGAGAAATATCACTCAGAAGCGCAGGGTAATAAAAAGGGGAGCGATAGCTCCCCTTTTTGTTTATTTCCGTAATCTCACTTGTTCAACAGCATGGTTGGCGCTTTTAGTCATGATTAAGCTGGCTCGCTCACGCGTTGGTAAGATATTTTGTTTTAAATTCAGCCAGTTAATTTCTTTCCAAAGTGTTGTGGCGGTATTGATAGCCTCATCTTCAGACAGTTTGGCGTAGTTATGGAAATAAGAGTCGGGGTTGGTAAATGCCCCTTCACGGAATTTCAGGAAACGATTGATATACCACGTCTGGAGTAATTCTTCTGGTGCGTCAACGTAAATAGAGAAGTCGACAAAGTCAGAAACAAATACATGATGTGGATCGTGAGGGTAATCCATCCCACTTTGTAATACGTTTAATCCTTCGAGAATTAAAATATCGGGTTGTGCGACGGTCTTGTCTCCATCAGGGATCACATCATAGATAAGATGTGAATAAACCGGCGCCGTGACGTTAGGGACACCTGACTTGAGGTCGGAAACGAATTTTACCAGACGGTGCATATCGTAGGACTGAGGGAAGCCTTTCTTCTTCATAAGTCCACGGTCTTTCAACACCTGGTTAGGGTGAAGAAAGCCATCGGTGGTAATCAACTCAACCTTGCGATGCTCAGGCCAGCGACTCAACAATGCCTGCAGGACGCGCGCAGTGGTACTTTTTCCTACCGCAACGCTGCCAGCAATACTGATGATATAAGGAATACGCTCGCCGTTGGTGCCTAAAAATTGCTCCAGCACAGCCTGACGGCGCAGGTTTGAACTGATGTAAAAGTTTAGCAAACGCGATAAGGGCAAATAAATCTCGGCAACTTCTTCCAGCGATAAGTCTTCATTAATGCCTTTCAGACGAGCAATCTCTTCCTCGGTCAGGGTCATCGGCACGGAATCACGAAGCGCAGCCCACTGGTTGCGATCAAACTGTAGGTAAGGCGTCATTAACGCTTGCTCTTTTATACTCATACGCATGGTCTGGCTGTCATTGCGATATCAGGTCAGTAATAAAAAATGAATTCATCCCTGGCACGCAATGGCACGTCACATTTCAGTTAATTTGGACAATGGGCAGGAGGGTAACACCAGATGGGAGGGAATAATAAGAAAAAATCATCCCCTGAAAAGCAATGTGACGGGTATTCCAGATGTAAAAAGAGGCACTTTGCATCAGTTGGTATACATATGATGGAGTAAAACACCTCCTGGACGGTCGTGAAACGTTGTAAGTTTGTACAGCCAGGCGCGAAAATAGATTATTTATCGGTCGTATAGTGTAAAATGTGAGCGATAGAACGTTTTATGCGATTTTTTAGTTGCATGAAAGCGCAGGTCTCCATAAAATGCGCGCTACTTGATGCCGACTTAGCTCAGTAGGTAGAGCAACTGACTTGTAATCAGTAGGTCACCAGTTCGATTCCGGTAGTCGGCACCATCAAGTCCGGTGGGGTTCCCGAGCGGCCAAAGGGAGCAGACTGTAAATCTGCCGTCACAGACTTCGAAGGTTCGAATCCTTCCCCCACCACCACTTTCTGGCAGCGTTATCGCCGCCTGGGTTGGTTAGAAAAATTAACCAGCTCAAACAGAAAAGAGAGAAATCTCTTTTTTGTTACAGAAAGAACTGGGTAGCCGAGTTTCAGGATGCGGGCATCGTATAATGGCTATTACCTCAGCCTTCCAAGCTGATGATGCGGGTTCGATTCCCGCTGCCCGCTCCAGACGTGCTGATATGGCTCAGTTGGTAGAGCGCACCCTTGGTAAGGGTGAGGTCCCCAGTTCGACTCTGGGTATCAGCACCACTTCACTTCTCCTTCCCGTTTCTCTCTGTTTACTTTTAAAAGCATTCAACAGTTCAGGTATATTGCCTGGTTGATGTGGTGATATCACCGATTTATCCGTGTCTTAGAGGGACAATCGATGTCTAAAGAAAAATTTGAACGTACAAAACCGCACGTTAACGTCGGTACTATCGGCCACGTTGACCATGGTAAAACAACGCTGACTGCTGCAATCACT
>NZ_SUQN01000017.1 GCF_013337685.1 Citrobacter gillenii | reverse complement strand
CGATGAGCCGTTGACGGCTGACCGGGTCTGCCCGCAGGGATGCGGGCAGAGGGGACGGCCTGCATGGATGCAGGCTCGGCCCCGACCCGACAGTCAGACGGAATAAGACGAATAACTCGCGTAGCGACGATTTTCCCGCCGGGAGCCTGGGTTGCAAGGGAGGCGGCGGTGAGCCTCCCTTGCACGTTCACGGGTACCTGAGCTTCAGAGAAATGATACCGCTGAGGTGAACGGAACCCTGAGCAAGAATCACATGTTCACCCTACATGCTTAACTGAATGGTATTGCCGTTACCGGAGCCTTAATTAACCATACCCTTAGCCGATTGTCATCAGGCTGGCGTTACCGCCAGCAGCAGCGGTGTTGACGCTCAATGAGCGTTCAATATACAGCCGCTCCAGCAGGATATTGCTCTCACCACGGGCAAAGCCTTGTACCGAGACAATTGCGCCATCCCGTGCGGCAACCGCCTCGCATAACGCGCGCAGTTGATCGGAATCACCGTGGAAGATAACGGCATCGAACGGTTGTACGGTCAGATTATCCGCTTTGGCAAACTGGATGCGCCCGGAAAGAGCGGCAGGCAGACGTTTTGCCAGATCGCGGTGGAAAGCATCATCCGGCCACAGGATGAGACTGCCCACGGAAGCCACGGCGGCGACCTGAACCAGTGCGTCCTGTTCGTTATCGGCAATACACAGAACGCGATCGCGAGGTAACAGCGTCCAGGTGTTGCGCTCGCCGGTAGGGCCAGGCAACAAACGCTGAGTTCCGGCCTGCGCCAGTTCAGCAAACTGTTGGCACAGGGTCTGCAACGCCGGGCGATCGGCTGCCCATTCGGTGAGGGCGTCCAGCGGCTGGATCAGCGCCGCCTTGAGCTGTGCATCGACAGGGTAATCGGCATCCTGGCGCGCCAGGGTGATGCTTAGTGCATTTTCCGGACGGTTAGCCAGCAGACGGTACAGATACAGCGGACCGCCGGCTTTCGGACCGGTGCCTGACAAGCCTTCGCCGCCGAAGGGCTGCACGCCGACCACCGCGCCAACCATATTACGGTTGACGTACAGGTTACCCACGTGTGCGGAGCCGGTGACCTGAGCGATGGTTTCATCAATACGGGTATGCACACCCAGCGTCAGGCCGTAGCCGGAAGCATTGATTTGCTCAATCAGATTGCCCAGATTGCTGCGGGTGTAGCGTACGACGTGCAGCACCGGACCAAACACCTCTTTTTGCAGTTCGTCGAAGCTCTCCAGCTCAATCAGCGTCGGCGCAATAAAGGTACCGGTTTGCCATTCCCGCGCATCCTCGCTGTTTTCACGTGCAGCCTGGAATACCGGACGTCCCTTGGCGCGCATGGCCTGAATGTGGCGCTCAATATTGGTTTTGGCCTCATCGTCAATAACCGGCCCAATGTCAGTGGTCAGGCGGCCCGGATTGCCCATCCGGCATTCGGCCATCGCGCCGCGCAGCATTTTCAGTGTGTGCTCGGCGATGTCATCCTGCAGGCACAGGACGCGCAGTGCCGAGCAGCGCTGTCCGGCGCTGTCAAAGGCGGAGGCCAGCACATCAACGACCACTTGCTCCGTCAGCGCCGAGGAGTCGACGATCATCGCGTTCATTCCACCGGTTTCGGCGATCAGCGGGATCGGACGGCCTTGCGTGTCAAGACGGCGAGCAATATTACGTTGTAACAGCGTGGCGACTTCCGTTGAACCGGTGAACATCACGCCGCGTACGCGCTCATCGGACGTCAGCTGTGCCCCGACGGTTTCACCCTGGCCGGGCAACAGTTGTACCACGCCTGGCGGCACGCCAGCTTCCAGTAAAATGGCGATCCCCTGGGCGGCAATCAGCGGTGTCTGTTCTGCCGGTTTTGCCAGCACGCTATTGCCTGCAGCCAGCGCGGCGGCAATTTGCCCGCTGAAGATGGCCAGCGGGAAGTTCCACGGGCTGATACAGACCACCGGGCCGAGCGGACGATGGGTTTCGTTATCAAAATCATCGCGGACTTGCCCGGCGTAATAATGCAGGAAGTCGACCGCTTCACGCACTTCGGCAATGGCGTTGCTAAAGGTTTTACCTGCTTCGCGAACCAGAATGCCAATCAGTTGCTGCATCTGGCCTTCCATCAGAACGGCGGCGCGATGCAGAATAGCGGCGCGCTCCTGCGGCGGCGTAGCGAACCAGATCGGCGCATTATTTACCGCGCTTTGTAACGCTTGCTCCACTTCATTCGGGGAGGCTTCACGCACGTAGCCCACAATATCTTTCGGCTCCGCAGGGTTAATTACCGGCGTCATTTGTCCGTCAGTCACCGGATGCTCCAGCATCGGTTTCGCGTGCCATTTTTGCAGTGCGCTGTTGAGCAGGGCAGAGGACAGCGAGGCCAGGCGATGTTCGTTCGCCAGATCCAGTCCGCCTGAGTTTTCGCGTCCCTTGCCGTACAGGTCGCGTGGCAGCGCAATCTTCGGATGCGGTAGACCCGCCAGGCCTTCCTGCTGCGCCAGTTTTTCTACGGCTTCGACCGGGTCGGCGACCAGTTCATCCAGCGGCAGAGTGGTGTCGGCAATACGGTTAACGAACGAGGTATTCGCGCCGTTTTCCAGCAACCGACGCACCAGGTACGCCAGCAGCGTTTCATGGGTCCCTACCGGTGCATAAATACGGCATGGGCGGTTCAGTTTGCCATCGGCAACTTTGCCGGTAACCTGCTCGTACAGGGGTTCACCCATGCCGTGCAGGCACTGGAACTCGTACTGTCCGGGATAATAGTTCTGACCCGCTAACTGATAAATGGCCGCCAGCGTATGGGCGTTATGGGTGGCAAATTGCGGGTAGATCAGATTCGGCACGGCAAGCAGTTTTTTGGCGCAGGCCAGATAGGAAACGTCGGTGTAGACCTTACGGGTATACACTGGATACCCTTCCAGACCGTCCATCTGGGCGCGTTTAATTTCGCTGTCCCAGTATGCGCCTTTTACCAGGCGGATCATCAGGCGACGGCGGCTGCGCGTGGCCAGATCAATCAGATAATCAATCACGTACGGACAGCGTTTCTGGTAGGCCTGGATGACAAAACCAATCCCGTTCCAACCCGCCAGCTCAGGTTCGAAGCACAGTTTTTCCAGCAGATCGAGGGAGATTTCCAGGCGGTCTGCTTCTTCGGCGTCAATATTGATGCCAATGTCGTACTGACGCGCCAGCAGGGTGAGCGACTTCAGGCGTGGATAAAGCTCGTCCATTACGCGATCGTACTGCGCACGGCTGTAGCGTGGGTGCAGCGCCGACAGCTTGATCGAAATCCCCGGCCCTTCATAAATGCCGCGTCCATTAGACGCTTTACCAATCGCGTGGATAGCCTGCTGGTAAGACACCATATAGGCCTGCGCGTCAGCGGCGGTCAGTGCGGCTTCTCCCAACATGTCGTAGGAGTAGCGGAAACCTTTGTCTTCCAGCTTCCGTGCGTTAGCCAGTGCTTCGGCGATGGTTTCCCCGGTGACGAACTGCTCCCCCATCAAGCGCATCGCCATATCGACGCCTTTGCGGACCAGCGGCTCGCCGCTCTTACCGATGATGCGGTTCAACGAGCGCGAGAGGCTGGCTTCGTTATGTGTGGAGACCAGGCGTCCGGTAAACAGCAGTCCCCAGGTTGCCGCATTGACGAATAACGACGGGCTGCGTCCAATGTGCGACTGCCAGTTACCGTTGCTAATTTTGTCGCGGATCAGCGCATCGCGCGTGGCTTTGTCGGGAATACGCAGCAGGGCTTCCGCCAGGCACATCAGCGCAACACCTTCCTGAGAGGACAGCGAGAACTCTTGCAAGAGTCCCTGTACCATGCCGGCGCGACCGCTGGCGGTTTTCTGGTTACGTAGTTTGTCGGCTAACTGATATGCCAGCTTATGAGCCTGTTCAGCGATCGGTTGCGGCAGGCGCGCCTGTTCCATCAGCATCGGTACGGCGTCGGTTTCTGCACGACGATACGCGGCGGTGATCGCCGCCCGGGAAACAGACTGCGGCAGGATCTGCTCGGCAAACTCGAGGAAAGGCTGGTGAGTTTCATTCTGGTATGCCGAGGCGTCATCACCTTCATTGGCTGCACCCGCCAGTAGGGCAGGCAGCTCAGGCAGGGCATCGTCATTTTCCAGTCTTTCGAGATAATTAAAGATGGCTTGTTTGATCAGCCAATGCGGCGTGCGATCGATTCGTGTTGCGGCTGTTTTAATACGCTCGCGTGTGGCGTCGTCCAGCTTAACCCCCATCGTGGTGGTTCCCATGCCGTTTACTCCTGTTGTGCTGAAATACGGGACTGATAGTTACTGAGAAATATCCACTATGTTGCAACTTTGTGCAACCGTGTTAAATGTGACTTGGTTTGCAAGCTTGAAAATGAATGAAATGTTAATAAATGTGGTATTTGTTGGGATGTCTGTAAAAAATACGAGCGCTTTTTCTCTGCGGCAGTTAACACTTTTTAAAGGTGCAACCGCGAAAAGTGTGAGAGAGTGCAACCTCCAGAAAAATGCTATCTACTCGAGATCAAAATTGATGTAAATGGTGTGTTAAATCGATTGTGAATGATCCTTGCTTCCGGCAGGATACGGTCGCCCAGGTCAACATAGATATCTTTGCCACGTTCCGGCAGGGTAATAAAACGGCAAGCCACGGCATTGTCGATACATAATTTTGGAGAGTTTTGATGGCTATTAGCACACCGATGTTAGTGACATTCTGTGTCTATATTTTTGGCATGTTGTTGATAGGGTTTATTGCATGGCGTTCAACCAAAAACTTTGATGATTACATTCTGGGTGGACGCAGCCTGGGGCCGTTTGTCACCGCGCTTTCCGCCGGGGCATCCGACATGAGCGGCTGGCTGCTGATGGGGCTGCCGGGGGCGATTTTCTTGTCGGGGATTTCAGAAAGCTGGATCGCCATCGGCCTGACATTAGGCGCATGGATCAACTGGAAGCTGGTGGCCGGACGTTTACGCGTACACACCGAGTTCAATAATAATGCTCTGACGCTACCGGATTACTTTACCGGTCGTTTTGAAGATAAAAGCCGCGTGCTGCGTATTATTTCCGCGCTGGTTATTCTGCTGTTTTTCACCATCTATTGTGCTTCAGGGATTGTTGCAGGGGCGCGTCTGTTCGAAAGCACCTTCGGCATGAGTTATGAAACAGCGCTGTGGGCGGGTGCGGCAGCGACGATTATCTATACCTTTATTGGTGGTTTCCTGGCCGTCAGCTGGACCGATACCGTGCAGGCCAGCCTGATGATTTTTGCTCTGATCCTGACGCCGGTGATGGTGATTATTGGCGTCGGCGGCTTTGAAGACTCGCTGGAAGTGATCAAACAAAAGAGCATTGAGAACGTGGACATGCTCAAAGGCCTGAACTTTGTCGCCATTATTTCACTGATGGGCTGGGGGCTGGGTTACTTCGGTCAGCCGCACATCCTGGCGCGCTTTATGGCGGCAGATTCTCACCATAGCATCGTGCATGCACGTCGCATCAGCATGGCGTGGATGATCCTGTGTCTGGCGGGCGCGGTGGCCGTTGGTTTCTTCGGTATCGCCTACTTCAATAACAATCCGGCACTGGCCGGTGCGGTGAACCAGAACGCCGAGCGGGTGTTTATTGAACTGGCGCAAATCCTGTTCAACCCGTGGATTGCCGGTATTCTGCTGTCGGCTATCCTTGCGGCGGTGATGTCGACGCTGAGCTGCCAGCTGCTGGTGTGTTCCAGTGCCATTACGGAAGATTTGTACAAAGCGTTCCTGCGTAAAAATGCCAGCCAGAAAGAACTGGTGTGGATTGGCCGCGTCATGGTACTGGTAGTCGCGCTGATCTCTATTGCTCTGGCAGCTAACCCGGAAAACCGCGTTCTCGGTCTGGTGAGCTACGCCTGGGCTGGCTTTGGTGCGGCATTCGGACCGGTGGTGCTGTTCTCCGTACTGTGGTCGCGTATGACCCGTAACGGTGCGCTGGCGGGGATGATCATTGGTGCGGTTACGGTTATCGTCTGGAAACAGTTCGCCTGGCTGGGCCTGTATGAAATCATCCCGGGCTTTGTGTTCGGCAGTATTGGTATCGTGGTGTTCAGCTTGCTGGGTAAAGCACCTTCAGCCGCAATGCAAAAACGCTTTGCTGAAGCTGATGCGCATTATCATTCTGCACCGCCGTCACGTTTACAGGTTGAGTAATCTGCTTATTGCTTCTACAGCCCGCCGCGTGCGGGCAATGCCGTTCAGTTAAGCATGTAGGGTGAACATGTGATTCTTGCTCAGGTTTCCGTTCACCTCAGCAGTGTCATTTCTCTGAAGCGCAGATACCCGTGAACGTGCAAGGGAGGCTCACCGCCGCCTCCCTTGCAACCCAGGCTCCCGGCGGGAAAATCGTCGCTGCGCGATTCATTCGTCTTATTCCGTCTGCCTGTCGGGTCGGGGCCGAGCCTGCGTCCCAGCAGGCCGTCCCCTCTGCCCGCATCCCTGCGGGCAGACCCGGTCAGCCGTCAACACCTCATCA
>NZ_SUQN01000016.1 GCF_013337685.1 Citrobacter gillenii | reverse complement strand
TCCCATTTTTTAGCACAAGTGTTTTTTAGATCTTTTTTGCTGAGTGGCTGTTTTTTACCCCTTTCGCTATATTCCTGCACAATATGGCTGATTTTTGATAACTAAATCGCTTGCACAGTCTCGATAATCAAACCAAAGTCTTCATTACTGCTCTATTTTATTGAGGTAAACATGTCTGATGTACTGCGTCCTTATAAGGATCTTTTCCCGCAGATCGGGAAACGCGTGATGATCGACACCAGCAGCGTCATCATTGGTGATGTTCGTCTGGCTGATAATGTTGGGATCTGGCCTCTGGTCGCGATCCGTGGTGACGTGAACTACGTACAAATCGGCACCCGCACAAACATTCAGGACGGTAGCGTGTTACATGTCACGCATAAATCAGCATCTAACCCGCAAGGCAATCCACTAATCGTGGGCGAGGATGTCACCGTGGGCCATAAAGTCATGCTGCACGGCTGCGTCATTGGCAACCGCGTTTTGGTCGGTATGGGATCGATCCTGCTGGACGGTGTCGTAGTAGAAGATGACGTAATGATTGGCGCGGGAAGTTTGGTTCCGCAAAACAAACGCCTGGAGAGCGGGTATCTGTACCTGGGCAGCCCGGTTAAACAGATCCGCCCACTCAGCGATGAAGAAAAAGCGGGTCTGCAGTATTCAGCTAACAACTATGTGAAATGGAAAGACGAGTATTTGAGTCAGGATAACCAAACCCAACCGTGAGCATCTTCTTGCTGAGCCTGGATCAATGCTTCGGCTTCATCTTCCAGATCCCAGCGATGCTCCCGAAAAATTTCCATCCACTGTTCAGGCGTGTTGCCGCCAAAGCGACGCGCCAACACCTCTCCGTTGATGGCGCATGTTAGCTGCATACCCTGAACCATCGCCGGGAAAACGACAGCATCTATATCTGACTTCCATTCTTCTCTATCGGGAAACTGGATAGCCTGGTTCACACGGACAGTTCCTGTTGCAGCTGTTTAATGACGGGTTCCGTCTTCGGCAATACGCCATGCCAGAGTAAAACGGCATGCGCCGCCTGCCCTACCAACATTCCCAACCCATCAGCACAATGTTTTGCTCCCTGTAATGCGCACCAGGACAAGAACGGCGTATTCCCTTTCTGATAAAACATGTCGTAGCAATAAACAGAAGCGTTGATCAGTGATGTAGGGATAGCCGGAATATCCCCGCTAATCCCACTGGAGGTCGCATTAATAATGAGATCGAAGGTGTTATTCTCAAGCTCATCAAATCCCACGGCCTGAACGCTACCGGTATGGGAAAAGATCTGAGCCAGTTCTTCTGCACGCGAAGCGGTACGGTTTACGATGGCCACCGCACAATCCATAGAAAGAAGAGGGAGTAATACCCCGCGGGATGCCCCACCAGCCCCAATAAGTAAAATACGCGATCCGGGACGAATAAAAGCTAAACGTTCAAGATCGCTTAATAAACCAATACCATCGGTGTTATCCCCAAGTAAGCGTCCATCTTCCAAACGCTTAAGCGTGTTAACCGCCCCGGCAAGCGATGCCCGTTCTGTTAATTCATCAGCCCGCGCAAATGCCTCTTCTTTAAAAGGAACCGTAATATTCGCCCCTTTACCGCCCTCTGCAAAGAAGGTGTTCAGCGTATTCACAAAATTATTGATTGGCGCCAGCACCCGTCCATAGGTGTGATCGATATTCAGCTGCTCTGCAAATTGCTGATGAATAAAAGGCGATTTGCTGTGCGCGATTGGATTGCCAAAAACAGCATAGGCTTCTTTCATATTACCCCTGTCGAAATTGTTCACCCGTCAAGGCATCACGGATTTCCGAAGGATTTAAACGCCCCCCGGTATCACCTTCGACAACGGGGAAATCTATACCAAACTGCACGCGTACTTCCTCTACCGTCCTGCAAGGGGGTAGACCACTCAAATTAGCACTGGTAGAAACTAACGGTTTGCCATAAGCCTGGCACAACGCAACCACCAGCGGATGATCCGTGACGCGCACGGCCAGCGAATCAAAACGGCCGGTTAACCAACGTGGTGTCGTTATCGCTGCCGGAAACACAAAGGTAACGGGACCTGGCCAGCACGCGAAAATAGCATCACGTTGGGCATCAGTGAGCATGCTGTCATCAATATACGGCTTGAGTTGGTCAAAATTTGCCGCAATTAAAATCAAGCCTTTATCAATTGGTCGTTGTTTTAGTTCCAACAGACGAGTAACAGCCATTTCGCTATCTGGGTCACAGCCGACGCCGAAAACAGCTTCTGTTGGATAAGCGATGACTTTATCTTGTTTCAGAACCGCTATCGCAGCAGCGATGGGATCTGTGGGCAGGTTATTATTCACTTTTTTATTCCGCCGAGACCGGCTTTCCACATTGTTTACTGGCACAAAAGTGTTTCACACCCTGTGCGGTTTTCTTTTCGATGAGAAGTGGATAGTGACACTCAGGACACTCTCCAGCCAGAGGTTTGAAGTTGATGACAAACTGACACTCAGGATAGCGATCGCAGGAGTAAAAAGTTTTGCCATAACGGGAACGCCGCTGGACCAACTGGCCTGTCCGGCATTGAGGGCAAACAATCGCCGTTTCATCTGGTTTGTCGATAAGTTCAGTATGGTCACATGCCGGGTAATCGCTACACCCAATAAACATACCGAATCGTCCCTGCCTCAGCACCAGCTCAGCACCGCACTCAGGACAAAACTTACCCTCCAGAACTTTGACAATATGTCCGTCCGCAGAGGATTTTAGCGGACGGACATAGTCGCATTCCGGATACTGTGAACAACCGAGAAACGGGCCATGTTTCCCAGAGCGAATAACCAGTTCAGCCCCGCATTGTGGGCAGGGCTCGTTTTTACGCACCGCAAACAGTGCTGATTTAGCCATAACAACTCATGCTGAATGAAGATTGATTAATGCAGCATACCTTCATTCACTTCAAAGAGTAATTCTTCCATTTGCTGATACGCATTTTCACAACCGGGAATGTTGAATAAAACCATCAGGATCACCCACTTCAGGTCTTCCAGATCGAATTCTGCTGTATCCAGCGCGAGTACACGCTCAATCACCATTTCTCGCGTTTCGAGGTTTAGCACCTGGATCTGCTCCAGGAATAATAAGAACCCCCGACAACTCGCATCCAGGCGATCGCACTCTTCCGCCGTATAAATACGAATAGACAGAGGGTCAGATGCAAGCTGCATAGGTTCGGCAAGGCCATCCTGATAATCAGCCAGTTTTTCCAGCCACAGTAACGCGTTGTAGATGTCTTCACGATCAAAACCAGCGTCGGTAAGATCCCGTTCCAGTTTGTCCTGATCCACACGCAGCTCCGCTTCGTTATGGATATATGTCTCAAACAAATACATTAGTACGTCGAACATGGCATGCCCTCCTCAATCGGACATAGCCGCCGGGTACAGCTGCGATCCATCCTGCTAACTCCAGTTCGAGTAGCTGAGCCACTACCTCTGGCACAGGTTGGCCGGCACGTTCAGCGACGACGTCAACAGGTGTTACCTCATCTCCTACGTTAGCCAGGAGCTCAGGAAATGGCAATGCCACCTCTTCGTGATCTGGTGAATAAATTGAATTTTCAGGTTCATCTGGCACCCAATGTAAACCGTATTGCAAATTCTCCAGAATATCTTCTGGAGCCGTAACCAACGTCGCTCCTTGCTTAATGAGCCAATGTGGCCCCTCACAACCTGGGTTCCCTATTGGCCCTGGTAACGCAAAAACGTCCCGTCCTTGCTCCAGGGCACAACGCGCAGTCACCAGCGAACCGCTACGCTGAGCGGCCTCAATCACTAGTACGCCTTTGCTTAAGCCACTGATAATACGATTTCGTCGCGGAAAATTGCGCGGTAGAGGAAGCATATCCAAAGGGAACTCAGACACCAGCGCGCCTCCGGCCTCAATCAGACGTTCGGCAAGATGCGCGTGCCGCCGTGGATGAATGGTTTCCAGGCCGTTCCCCAGCACGGCGATACTGGTTCTATTCATATTTACCGCCGCGTTGTGCGCGACGCCATCGATCCCCCGTGCCAGCCCGCTGGTGATTGTCACACCGCAAGCGGCAAGCCTCTCACAGAATAATCGCCCCCAGCGCTCTCCATACCAGGAATGTTGCCGGCTCCCCACAACAGCGACCTGAAAAGAGTGTAAACAATCGGGATCGCCAACAATAAAGAGGAGTCCCGGGTAATCTTCAGTGGCGCGAAGCTGCGGCGGATAACGTTCGCTATCGGCAAAAACGACATGGTGATGCGGTAACTCCAGCCAGCGCAGCGTTTTTTCCAATTCAATGTCGGAAAAGCTTAAAAAACGTGCGGCCTGGCGGGGAGAGAATCCTGCATACTGGAGTATCGTTTTGTTAATACACGGTTGAGCAATAAGCCAGTGAGCAATGCGCACCATCTCATCACCATAAAGTTCACATACTCGTGCTAAACGTAACCAAATTTCGGTGTGGGTCATCCCTTTTCCCCCTGCCACAAGCAGTCATAGCAATCTTTGCGATTGGTCACTGATGCTGTCAATCAGAAGGGGTTTTGTCTAGAATAGAGGTAATAATCTTTCCAACTCCTGAACACAACTCTGGATAACTATGTCAGTTTTGCAAGTGTTACATATCCCGGACGAGCGTCTTCGCAAAATCGCAAAACCGGTTGAAGAAGTGAATGCAGAAATTCAGCGTATCGTCGATGATATGTTCGAGACGATGTACGCCGAAGAAGGTATTGGCCTGGCGGCAACGCAGGTTGATATTCATCAGCGCATCATTGTTATTGATATCTCTGAAAATCGCGATGAGCGCCTGGTGTTGATCAACCCTGAGCTACTGGAAAAAGACGGTGAAACCGGCATTGAAGAAGGTTGCCTGTCTATTCCCGAACAGCGAGCATTAGTACCGCGCGCTGAGAAAGTAAAAATTCGCGCACTCGATCGTGAGGGTAACCCCTTTGAACTGGAAGCCGATGGCCTGTTAGCGATCTGCATTCAACACGAAATGGATCACCTGGTCGGTAAATTGTTTATTGATTATCTGTCGCCGTTGAAACAACAACGCATTCGTCAGAAAGTTGAAAAACTTGACCGCCTGAACGCCCGACCTTAAGGACAAGAATCAACGTGTCAGACTCACTACGTATTATTTTTGCGGGTACACCTGACTTTGCAGCGCGTCATCTCGACGCGCTGCTGTCTTCTGGACATAACGTCGTCGGCGTATTTACCCAACCGGATCGCCCAGCAGGACGTGGTAAAAAGCTGATGCCCAGCCCGGTAAAAGTGCTGGCCGAAGAAAAAGGGTTACCGGTTTTTCAGCCCGTCTCTCTTCGTCCTCAGGAAAACCAGCAGTTAGTTGCTGACCTGCGCGCAGATGTAATGGTGGTAGTGGCATATGGCCTTATTCTGCCAAAAGCCGTGCTGGACATGCCGCGCTTGGGATGCATCAACGTCCATGGTTCCCTGCTTCCTCGCTGGCGCGGCGCGGCACCCATCCAACGTTCACTGTGGGCTGGCGATACCGAAACCGGCGTCACCATCATGCAGATGGATGTCGGTCTGGATACCGGCGATATGCTACACAAACTCTCTTGCCCAATCACCACTGAAGACACCAGCGCCAGCCTCTACAATAAGTTAGCCGAACTCGGCCCACAGGGACTGCTGCACACACTGCACCTGTTGGCAACGGGCACCGCGAAACCTGAAGTCCAGGATGAATCGCTGGTGAGCTATGCCGAGAAGCTAAGTAAAGAAGAAGCCCGCATGGACTGGACGCTTAGTGCCGTTCAGCTGGAGCGCTGCATTCGCGCCTTTAATCCATGGCCGATGAGTTACATCGTCATTGATGAGCAGCCGGTCAAAATCTGGCAGGCCACGGTGATTGATAAACCTGCAGGTGCCGAACCAGGAACGATTCTGGAAGCAACCCGCCAGGGTATTCAGATTGCGACAGGCGATGGCATCCTGAATCTCATCTCTTTGCAGCCAGCCGGTAAAAAAGCCATGAGCGCGCAGGACCTGTTGAATTCACGCCGGGAATGGTTCGTTCCTGGAAACCGTCTGCTCTGACGGTTCATCTCTTAAAGCCCGGCATCTCCGGGCATTTTTATTTTTGCGGTTATGAAAAAAAATCTAAATTTACGCAGTATGGCGGCGCAGGCCGTCGAACAGGTTGTCGAAAAGGGGCAGTCGCTAAGCAATGTGCTACCTGCCATGCAGCAGAAAGTTGCCGATAAAGATAAGGCGCTGTTACAGGAACTTTGCTTCGGCGTATTGCGCACCCTCTCCCAACTTGAGTGGATGATCAAACAGCTGATGGAACGCCCGATGACGGGCAAACAGCGCACGGTCCACTACCTGATCATGGTCGGTTTCTACCAACTACTGCATACCCGTATCCCTCCTCATGCTGCATTAGCTGAAACAGTGGAAGGCGCGGTCGTGATCAAACGCCAGCAGTTGAAAGGCCTGATTAACGGCGTACTACGCCAGTTTCAGCGCCGCCAGGACGAACTGTTAACCGAGTTTGCACAAAGCGAACTGCGCTTCTTACACCCATCCTGGTTAGTAAAACGCATTAAGAATGCTTATCCACAGCAGTGGGAAACCATTCTTGCGGCTAATAACCAGCGTCCGCCAATGTGGCTACGCGTTAACCGTAACCACCACTCGCGCGACGCGTGGCTAGCATTGCTGGCGGAAAGTGGTCTTACCGGCTTCCCACACCCGGATTACCCGGATGCTGTGCGTCTGGAAACCCCAGTGTCAGTTCTGGCATTGCCCGGCTTCGAGCAGGGATGGGTAACCGTCCAGGACGCTTCCGCTCAAGGATGCGTAAGCTATCTGCAGCCGAAGAACGGTGAACAGATCCTCGATTTATGTGCAGCGCCAGGTGGAAAGACGACACATATTCTGGAAGTTGCTCCGAATGCAAATGTAATGGCGGTCGACGTAGACGAAAAACGTCTGTCACGCGTCTACGACAACCTGAAGCGTTTGGGCATGAAGGCCACCGTCAAGCAGGGCGATGGTCGTTTTCCACAACAATGGTGTGGCGAACAGCAGTTCGATCGTATTCTGCTGGATGCTCCATGCTCAGCCACTGGGGTCATTCGTCGCCATCCGGATATTAAATGGCTGCGCCGTGACCGGGATATCACCGAGCTTGCCCAACTACAGGCAGAGATCCTGAATGCGACTTGGGCGCATCTGAAGCCGGGCGGCACGCTGGTTTATGCAACCTGTTCTATTCTGCCTGAAGAGAACCAGCAGCAGATTGCGGCCTTCCTGACGCGTACGCCAAACGCGGTATTAAGCGAAACCGGCACACCTGAGCAACCAGGCCGCCAGAATTTACCGAGTGCAGAAGAAGGTGATGGCTTCTTTTACGCTAAGCTAATCAAAAAGTGATGAGATAACGGGTCGCGACTGATGAAAATTATCATTCTGGGCGCAGGGCAAGTTGGTGGTACGTTGGCTGAAAACCTGGTCGGCGAGAACAACGATATCACGGTAGTCGATACCAACGGTGAACGCTTGCGCAGCCTGCAGGACAAGTTCGACCTCCGCGTTGTGCAGGGGCATGGCTCTCATCCCCGCGTACTGCGCGAAGCTGGCGCCGACGACGCCGATATGCTGGTCGCCGTGACCAGCTCTGATGAGACCAATATGGTCGCCTGTCAGGTCGCTTATTCGCTCTTCAATACGCCTAATCGTATCGCACGTATTCGGTCACCGGATTATGTGCGCGATGCCGATAAACTCTTCCACTCCGAAGCGGTACCTATCGATCACCTCATTGCCCCAGAGCAACTGGTTATCGACAGCATCTACCGGCTGATTGAATATCCTGGTGCCCTGCAGGTGGTGAATTTTGCCGAAGGTAAAGTCAGTCTCGCAGTGGTTAAAGCCTATTATGGCGGTCCACTGATCGGTAACGCACTGTCGACTATGCGCGAGCATATGCCGCATATCGATACCCGCGTTGCGGCAATTTTCCGCCATGACAGACCTATTCGCCCGCAGGGCTCTACCATCGTGGAAGCGGGTGACGAAGTATTCTTTATTGCAGCGTCACAACATATTCGCGCAGTGATGAGCGAACTGCAGCGTCTGGAAAAACCCTACAAGCGCATCATGCTTGTAGGCGGCGGTAATATCGGTGCCGGACTCGCTCGGCGGCTGGAAAAGGATTACAGCGTTAAGTTGATCGAGCGCGATCAGCAACGAGCTTCAGAGCTTGCTGAAAAGTTACAAAATACGATCGTCTTTTTTGGCGATGCTTCGGATCAAGAACTGCTCGCCGAAGAGCATATTGATCAGGTTGATCTGTTTATTGCCGTCACTAACGATGACGAAGCTAACATCATGTCGGCAATGCTGGCTAAACGTATGGGCGCCAAGAAAGTAATGGTGCTGATTCAACGTAAGGCGTACGTTGATCTGGTGCAGGGCAGCGTGATTGATATTGCCATTTCACCACAGCAAGCAACGATCTCTGCATTGCTCAGCCACGTCCGTAAAGCAGATATCGTCGGCGTTTCTTCGTTGCGCCGTGGTGTGGCAGAAGCCATCGAAGCTGTCGCGCACGGAGATGAAACAACATCCCGGGTTGTCGGCCGTGCAATTGACGAGATTAAGCTGCCGCCAGGAACAATCATTGGCGCCGTTGTTCGGGGTAATGACGTAATGATCGCTAATGACAACTTGCGTATTGAGCAGGGTGATCACGTCATTATGTTCCTGACCGATAAAAAATTTATTACCGATGTCGAACGTTTATTCCAGCCAAGTCCCTTCTTTCTGTAATTATGGGGGTGCTAGTACAGCACCCTTTTTATTTCCCCTTATTTTTCATGGTCTAATAAATTCCCCAGTCAGCAATACATAAATGGAAATTGTCTTAACATTTGTTAGACTTATAAACGTCAGCTGCATAGGGAGAATAAAATGAGCATTATTAAAGAATTTCGCGAATTCGCGATGCGCGGGAATGTTGTAGATTTAGCAGTGGGTGTCATTATTGGTGCGGCATTCGGTAAGATTGTTTCGTCACTGGTTGCCGACATCATCATGCCACCACTGGGCTTGTTAATTGGTGGGATTGATTTTAAACAGTTTGCCTTAACGTTACGCGACGCGCAGGGAGATATCCCGGCGGTCGTGATGCACTACGGTGTGTTTATTCAGAATGTGTTTGATTTCATTATTGTTGCCTTTGCTATCTTTATGGCCATCAAGCTAATCAACAGACTGAATCGCAAAAAGGCTGAAGAGCCAACAGCACCGCCAGCCCCATCAAAAGAAGAGGTGTTGCTGAGTGAAATACGTGACCTGCTGAAAGAACAAAATAACCGTTCTTAAGCACTCACTGAAACAAGAAGGCCAGTGGTAAAAAAGTGATTCACTTTCTTGCCACTGGCCTCCCAGTTACCCCGATTTCCTTGTTTACCTTTACGCTGATAACTTCCTTTTCCTTTCTTATTTTTCTCAACCCGCTGTCTGAATAGCGGGTCATGCAATAGTGCTTCAATGGCGTTGTCCTTTATCTGCCCTTTGGTGTGCTGATAACGACTCATAATCTCTCCAGTGTGTAATAATTTACGCCGCGAGTGTAGATCTGACCGTTCAATAAATCAACAGCCTGATTTTGTTCCGCTAGCGCCTTGCTCAAGTGCCTCAAGAATAGAGCAGTAAACGCTGCTATGCGCCATGCCGCAGCATGCATCGTTCAATCGCTGTAGCGAGCGCTGCATTGTCTGAAGCTCAGCAATTCGGGCTTCAACCTCTTTTAATCTTTCCTGAACAATTCCCTTAGACTCCTGGCAGGTATGGTGCTCAGGATCGATACGGATCGAGAGTAACTCGCGGATCGACTCCAGAGTAAAACCAAGCTGTCGTGCATAACGAATAAATTTAAGACGTTGAAGATCGCTTTCGGTATAGAGTCGAAATCCACCTTCAGTGCGTACTTCATGCTCCATCATTTGCTGCTTTTCATAGTAGCGGATGGTATCTGGCGTGACTTCAGCCAGTTTAGCTAATTCGCCAATACGATACATGGTACCTCCGCTAATCATCACTAATCCGATGCAGAAGTTTTTCTGCATATTCCCCACGCAAAAACTCGGTGCTGAGTCCAGCCTGTCGAAATTTAAGTTCAAGGAGCGAAAGACGTCGACTTACCTCCTCATACTGAACCTCATCTTTACGAATTCCTGCAAGGATATCAAGCAGACGAATTGCTTCTCTGCGCAGCTCAAGTTCGGGAGGAAGGCAACCCGAATTTTTTAATAGCCTGTAGCCGGCTCGCAGTTCCGGTGGAATATGAGAATCATCATCCAGAGCAAGCGGCTCACCGGAACCCGGTAAATCATCAAACTCGCCTTTGGCCTGCGCGTCATTAATATGGCGCTCTGCCCACTGGTCCAGTAACCACATACAGTGCTCCAGGAGGTGAACAAAAAAAGTACAGTTCGTATAGATAGGTTGGGGTGCTTCGGATATAAAAAAACCCGCCGGGGCGGGTTTTTTTACGTTACTACAGATTACTCTGCAGCAGCTTCTGCTTGCGATTCAGAGCGATCAACCAGCTCGATGTATGCCATCGGCGCATTGTCGCCTGCACGGAAGCCACACTTCAGAATGCGAGTGTAACCACCGGCGCGGCTCGCGAAACGCGGGCCCAGCTCGTTAAACAGTTTTGCCACGATCTCGTTATCACGAGTACGGGCGAATGCCAGACGACGATTAGCTACGCTATCAGTCTTGGCAAGAGTAATCAGCGGCTCAACTACGCGGCGCAGCTCTTTCGCTTTAGGCAGGGTCGTCTTGATGATCTCATGACGAACCAGTGAACCTGCCATATTGCGGAACATAGCCTGGCGATGGCTGCTGTTGCGGTTCAGTTGACGACCACTCTTACGATGGCGCATGACCTTATCCTTCTCAGTAAAACCTTAACCTGTGATCCGGTTACTCGTCAGCGATGCTTGCCGGTGGCCAGTTTTCCAGGCGCATGCCCAGAGACAGTCCACGGGAAGCCAGCACGTCTTTAATCTCAGTAAGAGATTTTTTACCAAGGTTAGGCGTCTTAAGAAGCTCAACCTCAGTACGCTGTACCAGATCACCGATATAGTGGATAGCTTCTGCTTTGAGGCAGTTAGCAGAGCGGACAGTCAATTCCAGATCGTCAACAGGGCGCAGCAGGATCGGATCGAATTCTGGTTTCTCTTCTTTAACTTCCGGCTGACGTACATCACGTAAATCAACGAAAGCTTCAAGTTGTTCTGCCAGAATGGTTGCCGCACGACGAATCGCCTCTTCAGGATCGATTGTGCCGTTGGTTTCCATTTCGATGACCAGCTTGTCCAGGTCGGTACGCTGTTCTACACGCGCAGCTTCAACATTGTAGGCAATACGCTCTACAGGGCTGTAGCAGGCGTCGACCAGCAGACGGCCGATTGGGCGCTCATCTTCTTCCGAATGAATTCGGGTAGAAGCCGGCACATAACCACGACCGCGCTGAACTTTGATACGCATGCTAATAGATGCGTTCTCATCGGTCAGGTGGCAGATCACGTGCTGTGGCTTGACGATTTCGACATCACCATCATGGGTGATATCGGCTGCAGTCACAGGGCCAATGCCAGATTTATTCAAGGTAAGAATAACGTCATCTTTACCCTGAACTCTCACCGCCAGCCCTTTCAGGTTGAGCAGGATTTCCAGGATATCTTCCTGAACGCCTTCTTTGGTGCTGTACTCATGTAGTACACCATCAATCTCAACCTCGGTCACCGCACAACCCGGCATCGATGAGAGCAGAATACGGCGCAGTGCGTTACCCAAAGTATGGCCAAAGCCACGCTCTAAAGGCTCAAGGGTCACCTTGGCGTGCGTCGAACTCAGTTGCTCGATATCTACCAGGCGCGGTTTTAGAAACTCTGTCACAGAACCCTGCATTGTGTCCTCTCTTTGGTACTAAGCTTTACTTGGAGTAAAGCTCGACGATCAGGTGTTCGTTAATGTCCGCAGACAGATCAGAACGCTCCGGCTTACGCTTGAACGTACCTTCCATCTTGCCAGCATCAACTTCCAGCCAGGTTGGCTTTTCACGCTGCTCAGCCAGCTCCAGAGCGGCTTTCACGCGAGACTGCTTCTTCGCTTTCTCACGAATGCTAACAACGTCATTCGGACTAACCTGATAAGAAGCGATGTTAACAACACGACCGTTTACCATAATTGCTTTATGGCTGACCAGCTGACGTGCTTCTGCACGAGTGGCACCGAAGCCCATACGGTATACAACGTTGTCCAGACGACCTTCCAGCAGACCCAACAGGTTTTCACCGGTGTTGCCTTTCAGACGTGCTGCTTCTTTGTAGTAGTTACGGAACTGACGCTCCAGCACACCGTAGATACGGCGAACTTTTTGCTTTTCACGCAACTGCACACCATAGTCAGACAGACGCGGTTTACGCGCACCGTGCTGGCCAGGAGCTTGTTCAATTTTACACTTGGTATCGATCGCGCGAACGCCAGACTTAAGGAATAAGTCAGTGCCCTCACGACGGCTCAGCTTGAGCTTAGGACCCAAATATCTTGCCATTTTCTTTCTCCAACAATCCTAGAAACGAGGCGTTATACGCGACGTTTTTTCGGCGGACGACAACCGTTATGAGGGATCGGAGTCACATCAGTAATATTAGTGATGCGGAAACCAGCGGCGTTCAGAGCACGAACAGTAGATTCGCGACCTGGACCCGGTCCTTTGACCATAACTTCCAGATTCTTGATACCGTATTCTTTTACGGCTTCAGCGCAACGCTCTGCTGCAACCTGAGCTGCAAACGGAGTGGATTTGCGAGAACCACGGAAACCGGAACCACCGGCTGTTGCCCAACCCAGCGCGTTACCCTGACGATCAGTAATGGTAACGATGGTGTTGTTAAAAGAAGCATGGATATGAGCCACGCCGTCAGAGACTTGTTTTCTTACACGTTTACGTGCACGAATTGGTGCCTTTGCCATTATTCAATCACCCCGATTATTTCTTGATCGGTTTGCGCGGACCCTTACGGGTACGTGCGTTGGTCTTGGTACGCTGACCGCGAACCGGGAGACCACGACGATGACGCAAACCGCGATAGCAACCAAGGTCCATAAGGCGCTTGATGCTCATGCTAACTTCACGGCGCAGATCACCTTCAACGACAAATTTGGCAACTTCGTCACGCAGCGTGTCGATTTGTTCTTCAGACAGCTCACTGATCTTAACATCTTCAGCGATACCCGCTGCAGCCAGAATGGCCTTAGAACGGGTCTTGCCGACGCCGTAGATCGAAGTTAATGCGATCACAGCATGTTTCTGATCAGGAATGTTAATGCCTGCTATACGGGCCACTATGCACTCCTACTATTTAATATGTACGCACCATGCTGAAAAGCCCGTTTTCAGGATACTCAAATGGAAACGCACAGACATACAAAAGATTGGCTGGCTAATCTAGCCAGCTCAACCCAACTTTGCAAGAAAAATATGCGAATAAATCAGCCTTGGCGCTGTTTATGCTTTGGCTCGGCACTGCAAATCACACGGATGACACCATCACGCTTAACGATTTTGCAGTTACGGCATAATTTCTTGACGGAAGCACGAACTTTCATTTTTACTCTCCGTAACTTCTCGGGCGACTGTTAACGGCCGTAGCCTTTCAGATTCGCCTTCTTCAATGCAGACTCATACTGACTTGACATCATCAGAGTTTGCACTTGAGCCATAAAGTCCATAATCACGACAACAACGATAAGCAGTGAGGTTCCACCGAAGTAGAACGGTACTTTCATTGCATCACGCATGAACTCCGGGATCAGGCAGATAAAGGTAATGTAAAGCGCACCAACCAAGGTCAGGCGGGTCATTACTTTATCGATATACTTCGCCGTTTGCTCTCCCGGACGAATTCCTGGTACAAATGCACCGGACTTCTTCAGGTTATCTGCTGTTTCACGCGGGTTGAAAACCAACGCCGTGTAAAAGAAACAGAAGAAGATGATTGCAGACGCATAGAGTAACACATAAAGCGGTTGCCCAGGCTGCAAATACAGCGAAATTGTTGTCAGCCAGTTCCAACCAGTACCGCCCCCGAACCATGACGCGATGGTCGCCGGGAACAGAATAATACTGGAAGCGAAGATTGCTGGGATAACCCCGGCCATATTCACTTTCAGCGGTAAATGTGTGCTCTGTGCAGCATAGACACGACGACCTTGCTGACGTTTCGCGTAGTTTACCACAATGCGGCGTTGACCACGTTCAACAAATACAACAAAGAACGTCACTGCAAATACTAATACTGCAACCAACAGCAACACGAGGAAGTGCAGGTCGCCTTGACGCGCTTGCTCGATAGTATGGGCAATGGCTGGCGGGAGTCCCGCGACGATACCGGCGAAGATAATGATTGAGATACCGTTGCCGATACCACGTTCAGTAATCTGTTCACCCAACCACATCAGGAACATTGTCCCTGTAACCAGACTTACAACAGCGGTGAAATAGAATGCAAAACCTGGATTCATCACCAGGCCTTGCATACCAGGCATATTCGGCAGACCGGTAGCAATACCGATCGACTGGAATATCGCCAGCACCAGAGTACCGTAGCGGGTGTACTGGCTGATCTTACGACGACCAGACTCCCCTTCTTTCTTAATTTCCGCCAACGTTGGATGAACCACCGTCAGCAGCTGGATAATGATCGACGCCGAAATATACGGCATGATCCCCAGAGCAAAGATAGAAGCACGGCTGAGAGCACCACCAGAGAACATGTTGAACATTTCAATGATAGTGCCTCGCTGTTGCTCAAGCAGTTTGGCAAGTACAGCGGCATCAATACCAGGGATCGGAATGAAAGAGCCAATACGGAACACAATCAGCGCGCCGATAACAAACAGCAGTCTGCGTTTCAGCTCGCCTAAGCCACCTTTGGCACTTTGAAAATCTAATCCCGGTTGTTTAGCCATCTGCTACTTATTCCTCGATTTTACCGCCAGCAGCTTCGATAGCAGCACGAGCGCCTTTAGTAACACGCAGGCCACGAACAGTTACCGGAGTAGTGACTTCACCAGCCAGGATCACTTTCGCGAACTCGATCTGGATACCGATAATGTTTGCTGCTTTCAGCGTATTCAGGTCTACAACACCGCCTTCAACTTTAGCCAGGTCAGACAGACGAACTTCGGCTGTGATCGCTGATTTACGTGAAGTGAAGCCGAATTTCGGCAGACGACGGTACAGAGGCATCTGACCACCTTCGAACCCGCGACGTACGCCACCGCCAGAACGAGACTTCTGACCTTTGTGACCACGACCACCGGTTTTACCGAGGCCAGAACCGATACCACGACCCAGGCGGCGAGCCGCTTTTTTAGAGCCTTCGGCCGGAGACAGAGTATTTAAACGCATCTCTTACTCCTCAACTTTAACCATGAAGGAAACCGCGTTGACCATACCACGAACAGCAGGAGTATCCTCGCGTTCTACGGTGTGACCAATACGACGCAGACCCAGGCCAAGCAGCGTTGCCTTGTGTTTCGGCAGACGACCGATTGCACTGCGGGTTTGAGTAATTTTAATAGTCTTTGCCATGGTTTATTTCCCCAGAATTTCTTCAACGGATTTACCACGCTTGGCAGCGACCATTTCCGGAGATTTCATATTTTCCAAACCATCGATAGTTGCACGAACCACGTTAATCGGGTTGGTGGAACCATACGCTTTAGCCAGAACGTTACGAACTCCAGCGACTTCCAGAACGGCGCGCATTGCACCACCGGCGATGATACCGGTACCTTCGGAAGCCGGCTGCATGAAGACACGAGAACCCGTGTGAGTACCCTTAACCGGGTGCTGCAGGGTGCCGTGGTTCAGCGCGACGTTAATCATATTGCGACGGGCTTTTTCCATCGCTTTCTGGATCGCTGCTGGAACTTCACGCGCTTTACCGTAACCAAAACCAACGCGACCGTTACCATCGCCAACTACAGTCAGAGCTGTGAAGGAGAAAATACGACCACCTTTAACGGTTTTAGATACGCGGTTAACCGCGATCAGCTTTTCCTGCAGTTCGCCAGCTTGTTTTTCGATGTGAGCCATCTTACACCTCTACCTTAGAACTGAAGGCCAGCTTCACGGGCAGCATCTGCCAGTGCCTGGACACGACCATGATATTGGAACCCGGAACGGTCAAAGGATACATCTTTGATGCCTTTTTCCAGAGCGCGTTCAGCAACAGCTTTACCTACAGCTGCAGCAGCGTCTTTGTTACCGGTGTACTTCAATTGTTCAGCGATAGCTTTTTCTACAGTAGAAGCAGCTACCAGAACTTCAGAACCGTTCGGTGCAATTACCTGTGCGTAAATATGACGCGGGGTACGATGTACCACCAGGCGAGTTGCACCCAGCTCCTGGAGCTTGCGGCGTGCGCGGGTCGCACGACGGATACGAGCAGATTTCTTATCCATAGTGTTACCTTACTTCTTCTTAGCCTCTTTGGTACGCACGACTTCGTCGGCGTAACGAACACCCTTGCCTTTATATGGCTCAGGACGACGGTAGGCGCGCAGATCTGCTGCAACCTGACCGATCAGCTGTTTATCAGCGCCTTTCAGCACGATTTCAGTCTGGGTCGGACATTCTGCAGTAATACCTGCCGGCAGCTCATGATCAACAGGATGAGAGAAACCTAAAGCCAGGTTTACTACATTCCCTTTGACCGCTGCGCGGTAACCTACACCAACCAGCTGCAGCTTCTTAGTGAAGCCTTCGGTAACACCGACAACCATTGAGTTCAACAGGGCACGCGCGGTACCAGCCTGAGCCCAACCATCTACGTAACCATCACGCGGACCGAAGGTCAGTGCATTATCTGCATGATTAACTTCAACAGCATCGTTGAGAGTACGAGTCAGCTCGCCGTTCTTACCTTTGATCGTAATAACCTGACCGCTGATTTTTACATCAACGCCGGCAGGAATAACGACCGGTGCTTTAGCAACACGAGACATTTTTTCCTCCGATTAGGCTACGTAGCAGATAATTTCGCCACCAAGACCAGCTTGGCGCGCTGCACGATCAGTCATAACACCTTTAGAGGTAGAAACAACTGCGATACCCATGCCAGCCATAACTTTTGGCAGCTCGTCTTTACGCTTATAAATGCGCAGACCTGGGCGACTGACACGCTGAATGCTTTCTACAACAGCTTTACCCTGGAAATACTTAAGAGTAAGTTCCAGTTCCGGCTTGGTGTCGCCTTCAACTTTAAAATCTTCAATAAAACCTTCTTCCTTCAGCACGTTGGCAATTGCCACTTTCAGCTTGGAGGAAGGCATGGTGACCGCAGCTTTATTCGCGGCCTGACCGTTACGGATACGGGTCAGCATATCCGCGATCGGATCTTGCATGCTCATCTGTCTTTACTCCCGTGATTCAATTGGTAATTACCAGCTAGCCTTTTTCAAGCCCGGTACTTCACCGCGCATAGCGGCTTCACGAAGCTTAATACGGCTCAACCCGAACTTGCCCACATAGCCATGCGGACGACCTGTTTGACGGCAGCGGTTACGCTGACGAGACGGGCTGGAATCACGCGGCAGAGACTGCAGCTTCAGAACTGCGTTCCAACGATCTTCGTCGGTCGCGTTCACATCAGAGATAATAGCCTTCAGTTCAGCGCGTTTTGCGAAGTACTTATCAGCTAAAGCTACGCGCTTTACTTCGCGTGCTTTCATTGATTGCTTAGCCATTCAGTAACCCTACCTTACTTGCGGAACGGGAAGTCAAAGGCAGCCAGCAGAGCACGGCCTTCTTCATCAGATTTCGCAGTAGTGGTAATGGTAATATCCAAACCACGCACGCGGTCGACTTTATCGTAGTCGATTTCTGGGAAGATGATCTGCTCACGGACACCCATGCTGTAGTTACCACGACCGTCGAAAGACTTAGCGGACAAGCCACGGAAGTCACGGATACGTGGAACAGCAATAGTGATCAGGCGCTCAAAGAACTCCCACATGCGTTCGCCACGCAGAGTTACTTTACAGCCGATCGGATAGCCCTGACGGATTTTGAAGCCTGCAACAGATTTGCGTGCTTTGGTGATCAACGGCTTTTGACCGGAGATTGCTGTCAGATCAGCTGCTGCGTTATCCAGCAGTTTCTTGTCAGCGATCGCTTCACCAACACCCATGTTCAGGGTGATCTTCTCGACCCGAGGGACTTGCATGACAGAATTGTAGTTAAACTCAGTCATGAGTTTAGCGACTACTTCGTCTTTGTAGTAATCATGCAGTTTCGCCATCGTACTACTCCAAATTACTTGATAGTTTCGCTGTTAGACTTGAAGAAACGGACTTTTTTGCCATCTTCGAATCTAAAGCCTACACGGTCAGCCTTGCCGGTTGCCGCGTTGAAGATAGCAAGGTTAGAGATCTGAATAGCTGCTTCTTTCTCTACAATGCCGCCTGGTTGGTTCAGGGCCGGAACCGGCTTCTGATGTTTCTTAACCAGGTTGATACCTTCAACAATGACCTTGCCGGAAGACAGGACATTTTTTACTTTACCGCGTTTACCTTTATCTTTACCGGTTAACACGATAACTTCGTCATCACGACGGATCTTCGCTGCCATGATTCGCTCCTTAGAGTACTTCTGGTGCCAGAGAGATAATTTTCATGAACTTCTCGTTACGAAGTTCACGAGTTACCGGCCCAAAAATACGCGTACCGATAGGTTGCTCACTGTTATTGTTTAAAATAACGCATGCATTACCATCGAAGCGAATGACAGAACCGTCCGGGCGACGAACACCCTTCTTGGTGCGCACCACTACCGCCTTCAGCACATCACCTTTTTTGACCTTACCACGCGGAATTGCTTCCTTGATGGTGATCTTGATGATGTCGCCTACGCCTGCGTAGCGACGGTGCGAGCCACCCAGAACCTTGATACACATTACGCGACGTGCACCGGAGTTGTCGGCGACGTTCAGCATAGTCTGTTCTTGGATCATTTTAGTGCTCCGCTAATGTCAACTACTACTGAGACCCGAAAATCAGGTCGTTAAAAAGCCCCATATCGGGGGCGCGGCATTATAACACCGCTTCAACGATATGGGTAGAAAAAATAAACGGCTCATCGCTGAGCCGTTTATTCGTTGAGAATGCATACTCTATTACAGAATAGCTTTCTCTACAACGCGAACCAGCGTCCAGGACTTAGTCTTGGACAGCGGACGGCATTCGCGGATTTCAACCACGTCACCAGTACCGCATTCGTTGTTCTCGTCATGTACGTGCAGTTTGGTCGTACGCTTGATGAATTTACCGTAGATCGGGTGTTTCACAAAACGTTCGATAGCAACAACAATGGATTTCTCCATTTTGTCGCTAACAACGCGACCTTGCAGAGTACGGATTTTATCGGTCATTACGCACCCGCCTTCTCAGTCAGTAAAGTCTTAACGCGTGCGACATCACGACGCACTTGCTTCAACAGGTGAGACTGTTGCAGCTGGCCACTTGCAGCCTGCATACGCAGGTTGAACTGCTCACGCAGCAGATTCAGCAGCTCGGTGTTCAGCTCTTCAACACTCTTCTCACGCAGCTCTTTTGCTTTCATTACATCACCGTCTTAGTTACAAAGGTGGTTTTAATCGGCAGTTTCGCTGCTGCCAGCTTGAATGCTTCACGGGCCAGCTCTTCCGGTACACCGTCCATTTCATACAGGACTTTACCCGGCTGAATCAAGGCAACCCAATACTCCACGTTACCTTTACCTTTACCCATACGCACTGCCAGCGGCTTTTCAGTGATCGGTTTGTCCGGGAATACACGGATCCAGATCTTACCTTGACGCTTAACTGCACGGGTCATAGCACGACGTGCTGCTTCGATCTGACGGGCAGTCAGACGACCACGGCCAACAGCTTTCAGACCGAAGCTGCCGAAGCTAACATCCGTACCCTGCGCCAGACCGCGGTTACGGCCTTTGTGCATTTTACGGAATTTTGTACGCTTTGGTTGTAACATCAGCGACGCTCCTTATTTACGGCCTTTACGCTGCTGCTTTTTAGGTTGAGCAGCCGGTTCCGGTTGTTCAACAGCAGCCATACCACCCAGGATCTCGCCTTTGAAGATCCATACCTTAACGCCGATTACACCGTAAGTGGTGTGCGCTTCAGAGGTGTTGTAGTCGATGTCAGCACGCAGAGTGTGCAGCGGTACGCGACCTTCGCGGTACCATTCGGTACGTGCGATTTCCGCGCCGCCCAGACGGCCGCTAACTTCAACTTTAATACCTTTAGCGCCCAGACGCATTGCGTTCTGTACAGCACGCTTCATAGCACGACGGAACATAACACGACGTTCCAGCTGTGAAGTGATGCTGTCAGCAACTAATTTTGCGTCCAGTTCAGGCTTACGCACTTCGGCGATATTGATCTGGGCAGGAACGCCAGCAATATCAGCTACGACTTTGCGCAGTTTTTCTACGTCTTCGCCTTTCTTACCGATAACGATACCCGGGCGAGCGGTGTGAATGGTCACACGGATGCTCTTAGCCGGACGCTCGATAACGATACGAGATACAGACGCTTTAGCCAGTTCCTTAGTCAGGTACTGACGTACTTTAAAATCGCTGTCCAGGTTGTCAGCGAATTCTTTGGTGTTCGCAAACCAGGTTGAGTTCCATGGTTTTACAATACCCAGGCGAATACCATTAGGATGTACTTTCTGACCCATTGCTAGTCTCCAGAGTCTCAGCGATCGGACACAACCACAGTAATGTGGCTGGTGCGCTTCAGGATGCGATCTGCACGACCTTTTGCACGCGGCATAATGCGCTTCATGCTAGGGCCTTCGTCTACGAAAATTTTCGTAACTTTCAGATCGTCAATGTCAGCGCCATCGTTGTGTTCAGCGTTAGCAATGGCAGATTCCAGGACTTTCTTAACCAGTACAGCCGCTTTCTTATTGGTGTAGGTCAGAATATCCAGAGCCTGCGACACTTTCTTACCGCGAATCAGGTCTGCAACAAGGCGAACCTTCTGAGCAGAAGAACGAGCATGGCGATGTTGAGCTAAAGTTTCCATCTCTTCCTCCTACCTTATTTCTTCTTCGCTTTTTTATCAGCAGCATGGCCGCGATAAGTACGAGTCGGTGCGAATTCACCCAGTTTGTGACCGACCATTTCGTCGGAAACAAATACCGGAACGTGCTGACGACCATTATGGACAGCGATGGTCAAACCGATCATGTTAGGAAAGATCGTTGAACGACGGGACCAAGTGCGCAGGGGCTTCTTGTCTCCGCTTTCCACCGCTTTCTCTACCTTCTTCAGCAAGTGCAGGTCAATAAAAGGACCTTTCTTGAGAGAACGTGGCATGGCTTATCCTCTAAAATTATTTGCTACGGCGACGTACGATGAATTTATCAGTACGCTTGTTGCTGCGGGTCTTCTTACCTTTGGTCTGAACGCCCCACGGAGTTACCGGGTGCTTACCAAAGTTACGACCTTCACCACCACCATGTGGGTGATCGACTGGGTTCATCGCAGTACCGCGAACGGTAGGACGAACACCACGCCAGCGTGCAGCACCTGCTTTACCCAGAACGCGCAGCATATGCTCAGCATTGCCAACTTCGCCCAGAGTTGCACGGCAGTCTGCTTCGACTTTACGCATTTCACCAGAACGCAGACGCAGGGTGACATAAGCACCATCACGAGCAACGATCTGAACGTAAGTACCAGCGGAACGTGCCAGCTGACCGCCTTTACCTGGTTTCATTTCTACGTTATGAACGGTAGAACCAACCGGGATATTGCGCATCGGCAGGGTGTTACCTGCTTTGATTGCAGCATCAACGCCAGATTGAACCTGGTCGCCAGCTTTCAGGCCTTTAGGGGCCAGGATGTAACGACGTTCGCCGTCTTTGTACAGAACCAGCGCGATGTTCGCGGAACGGTTCGGATCGTACTCAAGACGTTCAACAATTGCCGGGATACCGTCTTTGTTGCGTTTGAAGTCAACGATACGATAAGCCTGCTTGTGACCACCACCGATGTGACGAGTGGTGATACGGCCATTGTTGTTACGACCACCGGATTTGCTGTTTTTTTCAACCAGCGGAGCAAAAGGTTTGCCCTTGTGCAGCTCTGGGTTGACCACTTTAACAACGTGGCGACGACCCGGAGATGTCGGTTTACATTTAACAACTGCCATTGTATTACTCCTCCGACTTACTCAGCGCCGCCGACGAAGTCCAGATTCTGGCCTTCCTTCAGGGTGACGTAAGCTTTTTTCCAGTCGCTACGACGACCGATACGCTGTCCGTGACGTTTAACTTTCCCTTTAACAACCAGGGTGTTAACGACTTCGACTTCGACTTCAAACAGTTTCTGCACAGCAGCTTTGATTTCTGCTTTGGTCGCGTCTTTAGCAACTTTGAGAACGATGGTATTGGTTTTTTCCATCGCAGCAGACGCTTTTTCAGAAACGTGCGGTGCGCGCAGCACCTTCAGCAAACGTTCTTCACGAATCATGCCAGCATCTCCTCAACTTGCTTAACAGCATCAGCAGTCATTACGACTTTGTCGAAGGCGATCAGGCTAACCGGGTCGATACCAGTTGCATCGCGTACGTCAACCTTGTGCAGGTTGCGCGCAGCCAGGAACAGGTTTTCGTCCAGCTCACCGGTGATGATCAGCACATCTTCCAGAGCCATGTCTTTCAGTTTCTGTGCCAGCAGCTTAGTTTTAGGCGCTTCTACAGAGAATGATTCGACAACGATCAGACGATCCTGACGTACCAGTTCGGACAGAATGCTTTTCAGCGCGCCGCGGTACATCTTTTTGTTAACTTTTTGACTGTGGTCCTGCGGGCGAGCAGCGAAGGTTACGCCACCGGAACGCCAGATCGGGCTCTTGATAGAACCTGAACGCGCACGGCCGGTACCTTTCTGGCGCCACGGCTTTTTGCCTGAACCAGTTACTTCAGCACGAGTCTTCTGAGCACGAGTACCCTGACGAGCACCAGCTGCATAAGCAACAACAACCTGGTGAACCAGCGCTTCGTTGAAATCACGACCGAAGGTAGTTTCGGAAACAGTCAGCGCGCTCTGCGCGTCTTTCAATACTAATTCCATTGCTATCCCCTTACGCCTTCACAGCTGGTTTAACGATCAGGTCGCAACCGGTCGCACCCGGAACACCACCTTTAACCAGCAGCAGGTTGCGCTCAGCGTCAACGCGTACTACGTCAAGGCTCTGAACGGTGACACGCTCGTTACCCATCTGACCTGCCATTTTCTTGCCTTTGAACACTTTGCCCGGAGTCTGGTTCTGACCGATAGAACCCGGAACGCGGTGAGACAAGGAGTTACCGTGAGTCGCGTCCTGGGTACGGAAGTTCCAGCGCTTAACGGTACCAGCGAAACCTTTACCTTTAGAGGTACCGGTTACGTCAACTTTTTTAACGTCAGCAAACAGTTCAACGCTAATGTTCTGACCAACGGTGTATTCTTCACCATCTGCCAGACGGAACTCCCACAGGCCGCGGCCAGCTTCTACGCCAGCTTTAGCAAAGTGACCAGCTTCCGGCTTGGTTACACGGTTAGCTTTTTTAGCACCAGTGGTAACCTGAACAGCGCGATAGCCATCGTTAGCCAGATCTTTGATCTGAGTAACGCGGTTTGCTTCAACTTCGATAACGGTTACTGGGATAGATACGCCATCTTCAGTGAAGATGCGGGTCATACCCACTTTTTTACCGACTAAACCAATCATTGTATCAACCTCTCAATCGCTCGATGACCTGATTAACCCAGGCTGATCTGCACGTCTACACCGGCAGCCAGGTCCAGACGCATCAGAGCATCAACGGTTTTTTCAGTTGGCTCAACGATGTCAACCAGACGCTTGTGAGTGCGAATTTCGTACTGATCACGCGCGTCTTTGTTAACGTGCGGAGAGATCAGAACGGTAAAGCGCTCTTTGCGGGTCGGCAGCGGGATCGGACCACGAACCTGCGCACCAGTGCGCTTGGCAGTCTCGACGATTTCCGCGGTTGATTGATCGATCAGACGATGATCAAACGCTTTCAAACGGATACGGATTCTTTGGTTCTGCATGAGACCAGAGCTCCAATTATTTTATAGACGAAATAGTTACTCCTCAAACCCATTACGATTGATGGGAGAGTGTAACCGTTCTTACAGAGTTCCCCGATTGGGAACATTGTCTGGTATCGCTTTCGCAGTACCGGTGGCTCATATCGAACCGCTGTCAATATTAGACAAGCCCGCGCATTATACGTAAATCTCAGCCTTACGCAAGTGCCGTGTAGATATTAATCACTCAACCAGTAATGCGAGCCCGATTCCGCTCTGAATGCAGAGGTTTTTGTTCATCGTAATTTCTCCGGAAGGAAGCCAACAGAATGAGCAATCAAGCCTTGTATGGTCAGCACGATTTCTTGAAGGTGGCATCTATTTCCACAAAGGAATCGCGCATGTACGCCGACCTCCCCTTTCTGTTTTTCTACATTTCATTATGCGGGCTACTTTGGGCCCAGGATTTACGTACCGGGTTATTACCCGACAAGTTGACCTGCCCTCTGCTCTGGTGCGGTCTTATTTACTACCAGTGCTGTAAACCAGCACTTTTATCCGACGCACTTTGGGGAGCCATAGCAGGCTATAGCGCATTTTCGCTGCTCTACTGGAGTTACCGCTTGGTGCGGCGTTATGAGGGATTAGGCTATGGTGATGTAAAATTCCTCGCCGCATTGGGTGCCTGGCATCGGTGGGAGTCATTACCACTATTGGTCTTCCTTGCGGCTTGTTTAGCGTGCTGCATGATGGGAGCTGATTATGTAAGACACGGAAAAAAAGGACTAAAAAACCCGCTGCCTTTTGGACCCTATCTGGCGGCTGCGGGTTTTATTATTGGCGGGGTAAATCTGGTACGGGGCTTTTAGTCACTGACTTTAATTTGCGACTGCAGGTAATTTTGCAATCCCAGTTTTCCAATCAGATCCAGCTCCGTTTCGAGCCAGTCGATATGCCCTTCTTCGTCGGTGAGGATCTCTATCATCATATCCCGACTGACATAGTCATGAACGCTATCGGCATAGGCAATGGCTTCACGTAAATCTTTTGCGCCATCCAGCTCAAGTCGAAGATCTGACTGAAGCATCTCCTCAACGTCTTCGCCAATCCCCAACTTACCCAAGTCCTGTAAATTTGGGAGCCCTTCTAAAAACAAAATACGCTCGATGTATTTATCGGCGTGTTTCATCTCATCAATAGATTCATGGTACTCAACATCATTGAGCCGAGTCAGCCCCCAGTTTTTAAACATTCGGGCATGAAGAAAATACTGGTTGATCGCGACAAGCTCATTTCCCAATAGTTTATTGAGATAACTTATGATTTTAACATCACCTTTCATTTTATAGTCCCTCCGCTTCCACTCTTAGAGCGTAGATGGGGCTACAGGGATGTCAAAAAAAAGAGTGTGACTTAGGCGATCTCTTTAAATTCTGGCATTTGTGTTAATTCATCTTGCATCACTTCACGCGCAGCGCGAATGCATTTACCACATTGATTTCCAACAGGAATAAATTTTCGTAATTGTTGAAAAGATTGCGGATGAAACTGGCGAACAGCCTGACGAATTTTTTTATCACTTATCGCATTACACAAACAAACGTACATGATCGCTCCCGTTCAATTTATGCGCAAAGTGTAAATGAGAATAGTTATGATTACAATAGCACAATACTGTTTGTATGCCGACGCGGCTTGCGAAAAATGCGAATAAATATTACAGGTGTCAAATATCAGGCAGCAAAAAGGGCGCCTAAGCGCCCTTTTCAATTCAAAACTAATTAACGAGT
>NZ_SUQN01000015.1 GCF_013337685.1 Citrobacter gillenii | reverse complement strand
TGCCCGCAACCCTTAAATTACAGAAAAATGACTGACTGCTGCATTCCACAGCAAAACCCCGCCTTATACCTATTTGCACACAGAGTTATCCACAAACATCCCCGTCATTTCGGCGATCCTGTCTACCTATATACGGTTTTAAGCTCTCGAAATAAGGGTCAACATTGAAAAAGAAAAATTCGCGAGCGTTGCGCAAACGTTTTCGTTACAATGCTGCGGCAAAACAAGGATGCCCCGTAAGGGGCGTTAGCTGAGTTTTTACGCAAAAACTCAGCTAACGCTCTCTGTTATAGTCAAATCCAGGGGATTTACCATGCAACAACGTCGTCCAGTCCGCCGCGCTCTGCTCAGTGTTTCTGACAAAGCAGGTATTATCGAATTCGCTCAGGCACTTTCCGCACGCGGTGTGGAGCTGCTGTCTACAGGTGGCACTGCACGCCTGTTAGCAGAGAAAGGTCTGCCAGTGACCGAAGTTTCCGATTACACCGGTTTCCCGGAAATGATGGATGGACGCGTGAAGACCCTGCATCCAAAAGTACACGGCGGCATTCTTGGCCGTCGCGGTCAGGATGACGGAATAATGGAACAACACGGTATCGCCCCTATCGATATGGTGGTTGTTAACCTGTACCCGTTCGCCGAGACCGTGGCTCGCGTTGGCTGCTCGCTGGAAGATGCGGTAGAGAATATCGATATCGGCGGCCCAACCATGGTGCGCTCGGCCGCCAAGAACCATAAAGATGTGGCTATCGTGGTAAAGAGCAATGACTACGACGCCATTATTAAAGAAATGGATGCCAACGAAGGTTCTCTGACCCTCGACACCCGTTTCGATCTCGCCATTAAAGCATTCGAACACACCGCCGCCTACGACAGCATGATTGCCAACTACTTCGGCAGCATGGTCCCGGCCTATCACGGTGAAAGCAAAGACGCTGCAGGTCGCTTCCCGCGAACCCTGAACCTGAACTTCATTAAGAAGCAGGATATGCGCTACGGCGAAAACAGCCACCAGCAGGCGGCCTTCTATATAGAAGAGAATGTTAAAGAGGCGTCCGTTGCCACCGCAACGCAGGTCCAGGGCAAAGCGCTCTCTTATAACAACATCGCCGATACCGATGCCGCACTCGAGTGCGTGAAAGAGTTCAACGAGCCAGCCTGCGTTATCGTTAAGCACGCCAACCCGTGCGGCGTGGCAGTCAGCTCCTCTATTCTTGATGCCTATGACCGCGCGTACAAAACCGATCCAACCTCCGCGTTCGGCGGCATCATCGCTTTTAACCGCGAACTGGATGCTGAAACGGCACAGGCCATTATCTCCCGCCAGTTTGTTGAGGTGATCATCGCCCCGTCAGCAACCGAGGAAGCGCTGAAGATTACGGCGGCTAAGCAGAACGTTCGCGTCCTGACCTGCGGTCAGTGGGCTGAGCGTGTTGCGGGCCTGGATTTCAAACGCGTGAACGGCGGACTGCTGGTTCAGGATCGTGACCTGGGTATGGTCACCGAGGGTGAACTGCGCGTAGTGTCCAAACGTCAGCCTACTGAGCAGGAGCTGCGTGATGCGCTGTTCTGCTGGAAAGTCGCGAAGTTCGTGAAATCCAACGCCATTGTCTACGCCAAAGAGAACATGACCATCGGCATAGGCGCAGGTCAGATGAGCCGCGTTTATTCCGCGAAGATCGCCGGGATTAAAGCCGCCGACGAAGGTCTGGAAGTCAAAGGTTCGGCAATGGCGTCTGACGCCTTCTTCCCGTTCCGCGACGGGATTGATGCCGCAGCAGCCGTTGGCGTGAGCTGTGTTATCCAGCCAGGCGGTTCCATTCGTGATGACGAGGTGATTGCCGCTGCCGACGAACACGGTATTGCGATGATCTTTACCGACATGCGCCACTTCCGCCATTAATCCACGGAGCAGACGATGAAAGTATTAGTTATTGGCAACGGCGGGCGCGAACACGCGTTGGCCTGGAAAGCAGCCCAGTCACCGCAGGTTTCAACCGTTTATGTCGCACCGGGCAATGCGGGTACCGCACTGGAACCGACGCTGCAAAACGTGGCTATCGGTGTAACCGACATTCCGGCACTGCTGAGCTTTGCCCAGAACGAGAAGATCGATCTCACCATCGTTGGTCCGGAAGCACCGCTGGTGATTGGCGTGGTCGATGCCTTCCGTGCCGCCGGTCTGAAAATCTTCGGCCCAACCGAAGGTGCTGCGCAGTTGGAAGGTTCTAAAGCGTTCACCAAAGATTTCCTCGCGCGCCATAATATTCCCACAGCGGAATACCAGAACTTCACTGAAGTGGAGCCCGCGCTGGCCTATCTGCGTGAGAAAGGCGCGCCGATCGTCATTAAAGCCGACGGTCTGGCTGCCGGTAAAGGCGTTATCGTGGCGATGACGCTTGAAGAAGCTGAAGCCGCCGTGCACGACATGCTGGCAGGCAACGCGTTTGGCGACGCGGGCCACCGCATTGTGATCGAGGAGTTCCTCGACGGCGAAGAGGCAAGCTTTATCGTGATGGTCGACGGCGAGCATGTCCTGCCGATGGCTACCAGTCAGGACCACAAACGTGTGGGCAATGGCGATACCGGTCCGAACACCGGCGGGATGGGTGCATACTCTCCAGCGCCTGTTGTAACTGATGACGTTCACCAGCGCACCATGGAACGCATCATCTGGCCAACCGTAAAAGGCATGGCGGCGGAAGGTAACACCTACACCGGTTTCCTGTACGCAGGCCTGATGATCGACAAACAGGGCAACCCGAAGGTTATCGAGTTTAACTGCCGCTTCGGCGACCCGGAAACCCAGCCGATCATGCTGCGCATGAAGTCGGACCTGGTGGATCTGTGTCTCGCCGCCTGCGACGGTAAGCTGGACGAGAAAACCTCTGAGTGGGACGAGCGCGCCTCGCTGGGCGTGGTAATCGCCGCCGGGGGTTATCCGGGCGACTACCGCACCGGAGACGCGATCCACGGCCTGCCGCTGGAAGAAGCCGCTGACGGCAAAGTGTTCCACGCCGGCACTAAACTCGCCGCCGACGACACGGTATTGACCAATGGGGGCCGCGTCCTGTGCGCAACCGCACTGGGTCATACCGTTGCAGAAGCGCAGAAGCGCGCTTACGCGTTAATGGCCGACATCCGCTGGGAAGGCAGCTTTAGCCGTAACGATATCGGCTGGCGCGCCATCGAACGCGAGCAGCGCTAACGCGAAATTTTCGCCAACAGCGTTTTACGCGTGATGCCTAACTGACGGGCGGCTTCAGTTTTGTTGCCGCCCGTTTTTTCCAGTGCTGCCAGAATCACCTCTTTTTCAACATCCACCAGCGGTTGGATCTCCAGACTGTTCTCTGCTTTTATTGGCGTCGCGGCAATCGCCAGTGGCAGCTCGCGTTCAGAAATGTATTCTCCCGTCAGCAGAACCACCGCACGCTCAATCGCATTTTCCAGCTCACGAATGTTTCCCGGCCAGTCGTAATGGATCAGCAGATCCATTGCCTGCGGGGTAAAACCTTTCACCGCTTTGCGGTTACGCTCAGCAAAGCGCTGGAGAAAATGCCCGGCCAGCAGCGGAATATCTTCCCGGCGTTGACGTAATGCGGGCATCTCGATAGTGACGACGTTCAGGCGATAGTAGAGATCCTGGCGAAAACGTCCGGCGTTGACCTCTTGTGCTAGATCGCGATGGGTGGCGGCAATCAGCCGGACATCCACAGCAATAGTCTGATTACTGCCTACGCGCTGGACTTCACGCTCCTGAATCGCCCGCAGCAGGCGCACCTGCATCAGCGGCGAGATATCACCAATCTCATCAAGAAACAGCGTACCGCCGTCGGCTTCCACAAAGCGCCCTTCCCGGCGTTTATCGGCACCGGTAAACGCGCCTTTTTCATGGCCGAACAGTTCAGATTCCAGCAGAGATTCATTCAGCGCCGCGCAGTTGAGCGTCACCAGTGGTTTATCACTGCGCGCACTGCTGGCGTGAAGCGCCCGGGCGACCAGTTCTTTGCCCGTTCCGGAGTCTCCGTGAATAAGCACCGTCGCATCCGACGGCGCAACCATCGCAATTTCGTTAAGCAGGTGCTGCATCGCCGGACTGTTGCCAATCATGCCAAACTGCGCTGCCGGGGCTGCTACGGGGTCGACGCCGGTCGCCCGGGTATGCGCCAGCGCCTTTTCCAGCGTGTGCTGCAGACTGTCAAAATCCAGTGGTTTGATTAAGTAATCCAGCGCCCCGGTTTTTAACGCTTCCACCGCGGTCTCCACGCTAGAAAAAGCGGTCATAATCAAGACCGGAATCGCCGGATTCAGGGCTTTGATCTCTTTCAGCGTTTCAATGCCGTCCATCTCCGCCATACGCACATCGCACAATACCAGATCAAAGACGTGTTCACGCACCTGCGCCAGCGCCTCTCGTCCGCTATAGGCAAGCGCAACGTCATAGCCCCAGCCACGCAGCAGCGCTTGTAGAATAGTGCAGTGGCTGACGTCATCGTCCACAACCAGAATATCGATTTTTCCGTGTGTCATCCTTGTCAATCCTGTGGTTTCGCATTGATCGGCAGCCAGAGAGTAAAGACGGTGCCTCTACCCTCCACGCTGGTCACCTGAATGGTTCCGCCGTGCTGCTCAATGATGTTTTGCACCACCGCCAGTCCCAGCCCGGTACCGTCTGCCTTCGTCGTAAAGTAAGGAGTAAAAATAGCCTCCAGCTGGTCGGGCGCAATTCCCTTTCCGCTGTCGGTAACCCTAATTTTAACCCGATCGGCGCCACTTTCACTCGCTGAAACCGTAACCGTCCCCTGATGCCCGATAGCATGAATGGCGTTGAGGTATAAATTCAGCAGGACCTGCGTGAGTCGGTCGGGATCGGCTTGAATAGCGGGTAACGCAGCATTCGGCGTAAACTGCAGTTGAATTTCCCGGCTCTGAGCATCCTGGCTAACCAAATGCAGCGAGTGGGTGATGACGTCATTAAGATCGACCCGCTGCAGCGTCAGGTGCGCGGGCTTCACCAGCTCCAGCAATTCACTCACCACCCGATTTAAGCGATCGGCCTCTTTCGCCATCACCTGCGCCAGTTCATGCGACTCGCCCCCCGCCGGAGTGCGTTCGGCAAAATATTTCGCTAACCCCTTGATGGATGACAGTGGATTACGGATTTCATGCGCGACTCCCGCCGCCAGATGTCCGAGCGCCATCAGCTTTTCTTTACGCTTCATCGCGTCCTGTAGCTCTTTATAAGAACGCTGATAGCGTTGGTACCAGAAAAACGTCAGCACGGTAGCCAGCAGCACCGCCGCCAGAGCAGACAGAACGATCAGCGTATTACGCCACTCTCTGGCCTGAGTCGCGGCCAGGTCGCTGGCATCAAAAGCGATAAAGATGGTTTGCGTAGGCGTATTCGCATGATCGTCATTACCGGAGCAGCGTGCCATACCGTGCCTCCCGGCCCCATACAACGGCTGGAACTGGCGATAAATTTCCAGGGCTGGTATTTGATCATGCCCATCGGGCGATGAGTCGATATTCCGCCAGCGTTCTTGTTCCCCAGGATTTAGCTGACGCAGGACATCCGGCGAGTAGAGGGATTTACCAACCATAGAGGAATCACTGTGGGTGATGATCACGCCATGCTCATCGACAACGGCAAACCAGAGTACGCCCGGCTGTACCGCCATTTGCTCCAGCAGCGTTTGTTGCTGCGCATGATGCATACGCATTCCCATACCCACACGCGTACCGGACTCAAGGGCGCGGATCAGCACGCTTCCCTTTTCCAGTAACGTTTGTCGAGCGGCATCACTTTCCCGGCCGTAGTCCCGAATGGTCATGATGGAAAACCACCCCACCAAAATCAGGATCGCCGCCGGTAATAACCGGCTCAGCCACTTTGCTGCCGTATCCTTATCAAGACGCATACGTTCTCCCTTTCCCGCCGTTCCTTTCTTCATTTCAGGTATACAGCAGAAATCATGCCATCTTTTCACCCTGATAACCCTGTTCTCAGGCACAAACCCTCACAACGGGTGGGTAAAAATGACCCACCGGGCTGTTCTGGCGAGTCATTTTTACTCGCTTACGCCCGGGCGGCAGCCGCGCGATCCCCGCAGCACAAGGACGTCCAGGTTGGCACGGAAGATGCAAAAGAGAAAGTAAGCTAACCAACAGGAGAACGAACGATGAAACGGAATAATAAACTGGCGCTAATGGTCCTCTCGCTGATGGCTCTGGGTTCCACCCCGGCGCTGGCGCAACATCACTGGGGCAATGGTGAGGGAATGTGGCAACAGGGTGGTACGCCAATGACCACCGAGCAGCAGGCCGCAGCCCAGAAAATCGCTGATGATTACTACACGCAGACCCGCGCATTGCGCCAGCAGTTGACGTCCAAACGTTATGAGTACAACGCGTTGCTCACCGCCAGCCCGCTGGACAGCGCAAAAATTAATGCCGTCGCAAAAGAGATAGAATCTCTGAATCAAGCGCTGGATGAGCAACGGGTGAAACGGGATGTCGCCATGGCGGAGGCGGGTGTGCCTCGCGGTGCCGGCATGGGTTGCGGTGGCGGCAGTTACCATCGTGGCGGGGGTCATATGGGTATGGGCCACTGGTAAAGAACTTAATGCCTGATGGCGCTACGCTAATCAGGCCTACAGATGGATACCGTAAGCCGGATAAGACGCTTTTGCGTCGCCATCCGGCGTTAAAATGTTTTATCTTTTGGCTGCCAACGACAGAAATCAGAATTCGCGACCAGCAACAGCTGAGATCCCTCAGGCGCTTCCAGCCATGCCACGCTCACGTCGACCGACGAGCGGCTCTGGCGGCGCTCGATATGGTTTATCGCCCATGAATCTAAATCAGGTTTGATCGTCTCGCCTTCACACGTAGTGACCGTGCGTTCGGCGGCATGCCAACGCCCCTGCCGTAATACCACACGCCCCTGGCGCAGCGCATCGCTGGTCTGACGGGTTTGATCGGCACGGTAGCGGTAGAGCGCAATTTGATCGCTGGAAAGCTGTTGCTTTTGTCCATCGACTTCACGCTGCATAAAACTCAGTTCACCCCGATCGTCGAAACGGATGCGAACATGCTCCGGCGGTTGGCTGTATACGTTGAGTTCTATCAGAGAGAGGGTGTCACCCTGCCAGCGGTACTCACTGGTGGTTGTGTCGCCGCTTCGCCACGGACTAAAAACGGAGAGCAGATGCACATCATCGTTGGAATCTTTACGCCAAACGCGTACCGCTCCGTGATCGCCAACATAACCGCTGGCCGTGAACGGAGGAAGCTCAGAGTGGCGACTGCAGGCAGACAGCAACAGAACACCTGAAAGCCAAAGCGTATGACGCCAGATGGACAAAAGGGGCGAAACCGCCCCCTCGTTAAAACTGTTCACTGCCACGCGAATTACTTAACCGCGTCTTTCAGTGCTTTACCAGAAACAAATGCCGGTACGTTAGCTGCGGCGATTTTGATTTCTTGACCGGTCTGCGGGTTGCGGCCAGTACGCTCAGCGCGGTGGTTCACTTTGAAGGTACCGAAACCAACCAGTTGTACAGCATCGCCTTCTTTCAGAGACTCAGTAATAGCAGCCAGAGTGGATTCCAGAGCAGCTTTAGCCTGTGTTTTGGACAGTTCTGCTTTGTCTGCAATTACATCAATCAGTTGAGTCTTGTTCATAAGTTATCCTTACAATGTGTTTATCGCTTGCTAAGCATCGAGTGCGACGGAAATGCCAGAAAAGCACTCTCCTGCATACACGCACCGATAGCCACTTTTCTTCGCCCCCCAAATGTAGACCAGACGGGGGGCGGATGGGAAGCCTTCAGGCACGACAAATCAGGCGTTAAATCACGTTTTGTGGTGTCATTGCTGAAAAATTATACCAATATTGCTCTCGCCAGCCTCGCGCAGGTCTGCACGCAGCCCTTTTATCAGCTCAAGATCGCGTTCTTCGCAATCGGCTAAAAGTCGGAATATTTCCCACTGAATATCCCATTCTTGCTCAACGGCAGGGTTCTCTTTCAGCTCTTCATCGGTCATTTCGCGACCCGCTTGCGTCATTTCCAGCATCGCGACGCTGGTAATCGAAGCCTTACTGACTTCAATCGCGTGTTCCAGGGTTTCACCGCTCAGACGAGAATGCATGACTTCGCTCAGGGCAACACAGGCGTCAATCGCCGGATAAACGCCGTACAGATCGTAGTCGTCTGCGGACGGAATAGCCTCTTCAAACTTCTCCAGCTGGCTGTCAAAATTGATTTTCGCATCCTTGACGGTCAGCACTTCCCAGACTAAATCCAGGATTCGGCGGTAAATCTGCCCATCACCAAACTCCGTTTGCTTGCAGAACATGGCGTAATTTGGGTACATGCGCTCACACAGACAGGCCATAAAGGTGACGTGCTGCCAGCTTTCCAGCTTCTCCAGACGCAGATGAATCGGGTTTTGTAACATGATGAGTTCTCGAATACGGAAATTAGTCGCAGTTTACCCGATATGGGGCGTTTTTGCTGCAAGCCGCGTAAAAGCCGGGCGTTCCGATGCCACCGCATCCGCCCAGCGTGTCGGTTCCGGCAGGCGATAGCCGTTCATACAACGCTGCACCCACGCCAGCGCGCTATCCATGCCCACGCGATGTCCGGTAGAGATAAACAGTGGATTACAGCGTGCTTTGCTGCGCCAGACCCACGCCAGTTTCTCGCCTTTATCCAACAGTGGCGCTAGCGCCCCGGGTTCAGCAGATAAGGGGTCAAACTTGCCGCACAGCCGTTTTTTCGCCACGCCAATCGTCGGGACATCCACCAGCAGACCAAAATGGCTGGCAACGCCAAGACGACGCGGGTGGGAAATACCGTGACCATCAACGAACACTAAGTCAGGCTTCTGCGATAATTGTTCCCAGGCAGCCAGCAGCGCAGGATATTCGCGAAAAGAGAGAAAACCGGGGATATACGGCATGGTGGTGGCGATACGCGCCACCTTATATTCAACCAGCTCAAGAGAAGGATACTTCAGTAGCACGATGGCGGCTCGCGTCACCTCTCCGCCCTGCTCAAACCCCACATCTGCCCCAGCGATCAGATCCGGCGGATCGCTTTTAAAGCGATCTTCACGGATCACCGCAGAGGCCAGTTCAAGCTGTTGGGCGCGTAGCGACGCGAGATCCATCGTGACTCCTTAGCGGTGGTACTGCTCAGACAAGCGATGTACCGCCTCCACAAACACCCCGGCATGTTCCGGCGGCACGTCCTGGTGGATACCGTGGCCCAGGTTAAAGACGTGGCCTTCCCCTTGACCGAAGCCCGCCAGTATCGTGGCGACTTCTTCTTCGATACGCGGTGCCGGTGCGTAGAGCATGGACGGGTCCATATTGCCCTGTAACGCCACTTTATGACCGACACGACGACGCGCATCGGCAATATCTGTCGTCCAGTCGAGACCCAGCGCATCACATCCAGTTTCCGCCATCGCTTCCAGCCACTGTCCGCCGCCTTTAGTAAACAAGGTGACCGGCACGCGGCGGCCGTCGTTTTCACGCAGCAGGCCATCGACAATTTTGTGCATGTAATAGAGAGAGAACTGCTGATAGTCGCGACCGGTCAGCACGCCGCCCCAGGTGTCGAAAATCATCACCGATTGCGCGCCGGCTTTGATCTGCGCATTCAGGTATAGCGTGACGCTTTTCGCCAGCTTATCGAGCAGCAGATGCAGCGACGTTGGATCGGCGTACATCATCTTTTTAATCACGGTGAAGGCTTTGCTGCTGCCGCCTTCCACCATGTAAGTCGCCAGCGTCCACGGACTGCCAGAGAAGCCGATCAGCGGCACGTCGCCCTTCAGCTCGCGGCGAATAGTACGTACCGCGTTCATCACGTAGCCCAGTTCCCCTTCCGGGTCCGGGATCGGCAGCTTATCCACATCGGCCTTACAGGTGATGGGAGAGGTAAAGCGTGGGCCTTCGCCAGCTTCAAAGTACAGCCCAAGTCCCATCGCATCCGGGATGGTCAAAATGTCCGAAAAGAGGATCGCCGCATCAAGTTTATACCTGCGCAGCGGTTGTAGCGTCACTTCGCAGGCCAGCTCGGCGTTTTTGCACAGCGCCATGAAATCGCCCGCTTGCGCACGAGTGGCTTTGTACTCCGGCAAATAGCGGCCCGCCTGGCGCATCATCCATACCGGAGTAACATCAACAGGCTGGCGCAGCAGCGCACGCAGGTAACGATCGTTCTTCAGTTCGGTCATTTTTATCTTCCTTTTAGCGTCAGGCCGTCAGTGTATCATTACTCGTTCTTTACTCGTACTCAGCCCGACACATCGCCACAGTATCTTCGATCAGTCGACGTGCGACGGTACCCGGCGGGGGAAGTAGCGGTAAGTCATCGTAGCGATACCAGTTCGCTTCCAGCAGTTCTTTCGGGTCGATGACGATCTCCCCGCTATCATATTCCGCCATAAACGCGGTCATCAAAGACTGCGGAAACGGCCAGGGCTGGGAGGTAACGTAGCGCAGGTTTTTCACCTTAATGCCGCTTTCTTCCATCACTTCTCGCGCTACCGCTTGTTCTAACGTCTCCCCCACTTCAACAAAACCGGCCAGCACGGTATGCACGCCGTTGCGGTGGCGAACATGCTGAGCCAGCAGCAGGGAGTCTTCACGACGGATGGCGACAATAATGCAGGGGGCAATTTGCGGATAATAACGTTCACGGCAGTGGCTACACAGCATTGCCCATTCCGTTTTGCTTGGGTGCATCGGATGGCCACAATAACCGCAGAATTTATGCGAACGGAAAAACTCGGCCAACTGCACGCCGCGTCCGACCAGTTGAAACAGTCCCACATCCTGATCGAGGATCTGGCGCACTGAGCCCATATCGTGGCGACGCTGCTGCTGCACCAGCCAGACGGTTTCACCTTCCCACTCGCCTATCGGCAACCCGCGCTGACCCAGCAGATCAAAACCAGCCGCGTCACCATGTGGCAGCTCTCCGTGAGGCAACCACAATTTTTGTTCATGACTGACGATCCACCAGCCGCTGTCTAATTTTTCAATAATACGATCCATATCTCTTGCGCAACCTTTGCTTCACAGGCATGTTGTTTACATTATTTTTACATTTATCGGTGAGCCGTTTTTCAACACCACCTTGCGGAGTCAATCATGCTAAACCAGCTGGAAAGCCTGACGGAACACGTCGGAGGAAGTAATAAACTGGTTGATCGCTGGCTACATGTACGTAAGCACCTGCTCGTGGCTTACTACAATCTGGTTGGCATTAAGCCTGGCAAAGAATCGTACATGCGGCTCAATGAAAAAGCGCTGGATGATTTTTGTCAGAGCCTGGTCGACTACCTCTCCACCGGACACTTCAGTATTTATGAACGTATTCTGCATAAATTGGAAGGGAACGGGCAGCTTTTAAAAGCCACAAAAATTTGGCCTCTTCTGGAAGCCAATACACAACAGATTATGGACGACTATGATTCCAGTCTGGAAAACGCCATTGACCACGATAATTTCCTTGAATTTCAACAGGCATTGTCGGATATCGGCGAGGCGCTGGAGGCCCGGTTTATGCTGGAAGATAAGTTGATTATGCTGGTGCTTGATGCGGTACACGACAGCGCAATGATCAAACGCCCTGCTTGAGATTTGCGCGAGTAACAGGTAGTTTACAACCATTCCTCCTCGCCAGAGGGGGAATTATCTTGTCGGAGTGCTTATTTTCCACATCAGCATGAGTGGAAAAGGCTGAGACCGTTAATTCGGGATCCGCGGAACCTGATCAGGCTAATACCTGCGAAGGGAACAAGAGTATATCTACAGTTGTATCGCCCATGGGCGATCTTCCCTCTTGCTTCATCCGTCGTCTGACAAGCCATATCCTTACTTTTTTGGAATGAGCTATGTCTGCTACTACTAAACCATCCCGCCGCGAACAGCGCGCCCAGGCCCAACACTTTATCGACACCCTGGAAGGGACCGCCTTTCCTAACTCAAAACGCATCTATATTGCTGGTTCACAGCCAGATATCCGTATTCCTATGCGTGAAATCCAGCTCAGCCCGACGCTCATTGGCGGCAGTAAAGATACCCCGCAGTACGAAGAGAACGAAGCCGTGCCGGTATATGACACCTCTGGCCCGTATGGCGATCCTGATGTGGCGATTAACGTCCAGCAGGGTCTGGCAAAACTGCGCCAGCCGTGGATATCCGCACGTAATGACAGCGAAGAGCTGGACGACCGTAGCTCCGCCTACACCAAAGAGCGCCTGGCCGATGATGGCTTGGACGAGCTGCGTTTCAACGGCTTGCTGACGCCTAAGCGCGCCAAAACCGGCCGCTGCGTGACCCAGTTGCACTACGCGCGCCAGGGCATCGTCACTCCGGAGATGGAGTTTATCGCTATCCGCGAAAATATGGGCCGCGAGCGCATTCGCAGTGAAGTGCTGCGCCACCAGCATCCAGGCATGAGCTTTGGCGCCAGCCTGCCGGAAAATATCACGGCGGAATTCGTCCGTGATGAAGTCGCTGCCGGGCGCGCCATCATCCCCGCCAACATCAACCACCCGGAATCAGAGCCGATGATCATCGGACGTAATTTCCTGGTGAAGGTCAATGCCAACATCGGTAACTCAGCGGTCACTTCCTCCATCGAAGAAGAAGTGGAAAAGCTGGTGTGGTCCACGCGCTGGGGGGCGGATACGGTGATGGACCTGTCCACCGGTCGCTATATTCACGAAACCCGTGAATGGATCCTGCGAAACAGCCCGGTGCCGATCGGCACCGTACCGATCTACCAGGCACTGGAGAAGGTCAACGGGATCGCCGAAGATCTCACCTGGGAAGCGTTCCGCGATACGCTGCTGGAGCAGGCCGAGCAGGGCGTCGACTATTTCACTATCCACGCGGGTGTGCTGCTGCGCTATGTGCCGATGACCGCTAAACGCCTGACCGGAATTGTCTCGCGCGGCGGTTCCATCATGGCGAAATGGTGCCTCTCTCATCACCAGGAAAACTTCCTCTACGAGCACTTCCGCGAAATCTGTGAAATCTGCGCCGCTTATGACGTTTCTCTGTCGCTGGGTGATGGTCTGCGTCCGGGCTCTATTCAGGATGCCAACGACGAAGCGCAGTTCTCAGAGCTGCATACGCTGGGCGAGCTGACCAAAATTGCCTGGGAATATGACGTGCAGGTGATGATTGAAGGCCCTGGCCACGTACCGATGCAGATGATTAAGCGCAACATGACCGAAGAGCTGGAACACTGCCATGAAGCGCCGTTCTACACTTTAGGGCCATTAACGACTGATATCGCCCCAGGCTATGACCACTTCACCTCCGGTATTGGTGCGGCAATGATTGGCTGGTTTGGCTGCGCGATGCTGTGCTACGTCACGCCAAAAGAGCACCTCGGCCTGCCGAACAAAGAAGACGTGAAGCAGGGGTTGATTACCTACAAGATTGCCGCGCATGCCGCCGATTTAGCTAAAGGGCATCCGGGTGCGCAGATCCGCGATAACGCCATGTCAAAAGCGCGCTTCGAATTCCGCTGGGAAGACCAGTTTAATCTGGCGCTCGACCCGTTCACCGCCCGCGCCTACCACGATGAAACCCTGCCACAGGAGTCCGGCAAAGTCGCTCACTTCTGCTCAATGTGCGGGCCGAAATTCTGCTCGATGAAAATTAGCCAAGAAGTGCGCGACTACGCTGCCGCACAAACCATCGAAGTGGGGATGGCGGGTATGTCGGAGAACTTCCGCGCCAACGGCGGTGAAATCTACCTGAAAAAGGAGGAAGCCTGATGTATCAGCCTGAATTCCCAACGGTACCTTTCCGCCTCGGGCTGTACCCGGTGGTCGACAGCATTGCGTGGATTGAACGCCTGCTTGATGCAGGCGTACGTACTATCCAGCTGCGAATCAAAGATAAACGCGACGAAGAGGTCGAAGCCGACGTGATTGCCGCTATTGAACTGGGGCGTCGCTACAATGCCCGTCTGTTTATCAATGACTACTGGCGACTGGCGATTAAACACCATGCTTACGGGGTACATCTGGGTCAGGAAGATCTTGAAACCACCGACCTGAAGGCGATTCAGGCCGCAAGGTTACGTCTTGGGGTATCCACCCACGATGATATGGAGATTGACGTGGCGCTGGCCGCGCGCCCCTCTTACATCGCACTGGGTCACGTCTTCCCGACACAAACCAAGCAGATGCCATCTGCCCCACAGGGATTGGTACAACTCGCCACACATATCGAACGACTGGCTGACTACCCTACTGTCGCCATTGGCGGTATCAGCCTCGCGCGGGCACCGGCTGTGCTGGCGACCGGGGTGGGCAGCATTGCGGTGGTCAGCGCCATCACGCAGGCCGCTGACTGGCGAGGCGCCACGTCACAGCTGCTTTCAATCGCAGGAGCAGGCGATGAATGATCGCGATTTTATGCGCTATAGCCGCCAGATTTTACTCGGTGATATTGCGATAGAGGGCCAGCATACACTGCTCAACAGCCACGTGCTGATTGTTGGCTTGGGCGGATTAGGCTCCCCTGCCGCGCTGTATCTGGCGGGTGCGGGAGTAGGCACATTGACGCTAGTGGACGACGACGACGTGCATCTGAGTAATCTTCAGCGCCAGATCCTGTTCACGACTGATGATATCGCCCGGTCAAAATCCCAGATGGCCCAACAGAGACTGACACGGCTCAACCCGGATATCGAACTGGTCGCGCTACAGCAGCGCCTGAAAGGCGATGCGCTCAGGCACGCGGTGGCGCGCGCTGACGTGGTGCTCGACTGCACCGACAATATGGCGACGCGTCAGGCGATCAATACCGCCTGCGTCGCCCTGAATACACCGCTTATCACTGCCAGCGCTGTTGGCTTTGGTGGCCAATTGATGGTGCTGACGCCGCCGTGGGAACAGGGCTGCTACCGCTGTCTGTGGCCGGATGACATCGAGCCCGAACGCAACTGCCGTACCGCAGGCATTGTCGGTCCGGTCGTTGGCATCATGGGTACCCTGCAGGCGCTGGAAGCCATCAAACTTCTCAGCGGTATTGAAACCCTAAGCGGTGAATTACGCCTGTTCGATGGTAAAACCAGCCAGTGGCGTAGCCTGGCGTTACGCCGCGCCCGCGGTTGTCCGGTATGCGGAGGGCAACATGCAGATCCAATTCAATGATGAGCCAGTACAGTGTGCCGAGGGGCAAAATATCAGCGCGCTGCTGGCAGAGCTTAATCAGCTCAAGCCGGGGATAGCGCTGGCGCTGAATCAACAGATCCTGCCGCGCGAGCAGTGGGAACAGCAAATCGTGCAGGAAGGCGACCAGATCCTGCTTTTTCAGGTTATTGCAGGGGGTTGATATGCTACGTATTGCCGACAAAACGTTTGATTCACATCTGTTCACCGGCACGGGGAAATTTGCCTCATCGCAACTGATGGTCGACGCCATTCGCGCCTCCGGTAGCCAACTGGTGACATTGGCAATGAAGCGCGTGGATTTACGCCAGCACAACGATGCCATTTTGGTGCCACTGGTCGAGGCAGGGGTAACACTGCTGCCGAATACCTCAGGGGCGAAAACGGCGGATGAAGCTATTTTTGCCGCGCAGCTGGCGCGCGAAGCGCTGGGCACGCACTGGCTGAAATTAGAAATACATCCTGACGCTCGATGGCTGTTACCAGATCCTATCGAAACGCTGAAAGCCGCCGAGGCGCTGGTGAAGCAGGGTTTCGTGGTGCTGCCCTACTGCGGCGCGGACCCGGTGCTGTGCAAGCGGCTGGAAGAAGTGGGCTGTGCGGCGGTCATGCCGCTCGGTGCGCCCATTGGCTCAAATCAGGGCCTGGAAACCCGCGCCATGCTGGAGATCATTATTCAGCAGGCCACCGTCCCAGTGGTGGTTGATGCCGGGATCGGTGTGCCCAGCCATGCCACGCAGGCGTTGGAAATGGGGGCCGACGCGGTGTTGGTCAACACGGCGATTGCCGTAGCGGACGACCCGGTAATGATGGCGACGGCGTTCCGGCTGGCGGTTGAAGCGGGCCTTCTGGCACGTCAGGCCGTTCCGGGGAGCCGAAGTACCAATGCTTGCGCCACCAGCCCATTGACCGGATTTCTGGAGGTCTCAGCATGAAAACCTTCAGCGATCGCTGGCGACAGCTGGAGTGGGATGATATCCATCTGCGCATTAACGGCAAAACCGCCGCCGATGTCGAGCGCGCACTTAACACTGCACAGCTGAGTCGTGATGACCTGATGGCGCTGCTCTCGCCAGCCGCCGCCGATTATCTGGAGCCGCTGGCGCAGCGAGCGCAAAAGCTGACCCGCCAACGCTTTGGTAATACCGTCAGCTTTTACGTGCCGCTGTATCTTTCGAATCTGTGCGCCAACGACTGCTCTTACTGCGGATTCTCCATGAGCAACCGCATCAAGCGTAAAACTTTGGATGAATCAGAGATTCAACGGGAGTGTGCGGCGATCCGCGAGCTGGGTTTTGAGCATCTGTTGCTGGTCACCGGCGAGCATCAGGCGAAAGTCGGCATGGACTATTTTCGCCGCCATTTACCCGCCATCCGTCGTCAGTTTTCTTCGCTACAGATGGAGGTACAACCGCTGTCAGTTGCTGAATATGCTGAGCTAAAGATACTCGGTCTGGACGGTGTGATGGTGTATCAGGAGAGCTACCATGAGGCGACTTATGCCCGGCACCATCTGAAGGGAAAAAAGCAGGACTTCTTTTGGCGGCTGGAAACGCCGGACCGACTTGGTCACGCCGGTATCGACAAAATTGGCCTTGGGGCACTGATTGGCTTGTCTGACAGTTGGCGGGTTGATTGCTATATGGTAGCCGAGCATTTGCTATGGATGCAGCAACATTACTGGCAAAGCCGTTATTCAATCTCGTTCCCACGCCTGCGCCCATGTACCGGAGGTATTGAACCGGCATCGATTATGGATGAGCGTCAACTGGTACAAACCATTTGTGCGTTTCGCTTGTTGGCGCCGGACATCGAGCTGTCGCTCTCCACGCGTGAATCACCGTGGTTTCGCGACCACGTCATTCCGCTAGCAATCAATAACGTCAGCGCCTTCTCAAAGACGCAGCCCGGCGGCTATGCCGACAATCACCCGGAGCTGGAACAGTTTTCTCCGCATGATGATCGGCGCCCTGAAGATGTTGCCGCAGCACTCAGTGCGCAGGGTTTACAGCCCGTGTGGAAAGACTGGGATAGTTTTCTCGGACGTGCGTCACAGATGTAGTGAATCCGGATGTAAAAACGAAAAAACCCGCTTTCGCGGGTTTTTTATTCACTATCACTTATCTGCTCAGGCTCTGGCCTTCATCGCTATCGTAAGCGTTCGTGAGATTATCGGCGATTACAGCGCGATAACGTTAACAGCAGACGGGCCTTTCGCGCCGTTCTCAACGGAGAACTCGACTTTTTGGCCTTCGTCTAAGGTTTTATAATCGTTGCTCTGGATAGCGGAAAAATGCACAAACACATCTTTGCTACCGTCCTGAGGAGTGATAAAGCCGAAGCCTTTCTCAGAGTTAAACCATTTTACTAAACCAGTCATTTTGTTAGACATAGATACTTCCTTTCATATTTTGAGCCGCTTATGCAGCGAAGATGGCCTGTTTTGCAGAAATTAACTTATTGGGCACTTAGGAGGAGGCTCATGAAGAAGAGTATCTGAGGATAACGCTTGAACTGAGAACTGCTTTACTAAAACTGCTTTCATAAGGTCTGTGTTCCAAACCGATGCAGCTATAGTAGCCTTACTTCTAATCATTAAGCAAGCATTAATTTATTTAATGCCCTTAGCTGGTGAAATGTTGAGCTGATTTGGTTAAGAGCCTAAGATAACACCTTGATGTATATATAATAAAAGCCCTGACCGTTGCAGCCAGGGCTTTAAGTTACTACAAACTTCAGATTTAACATTAATTGACTTACAATTTGATACTGCTGTTTGTACTACATTTTAAATGTACACGTTTACCACAGATAATATTGGAGAATGCTACTAACGAACCTTCCTCTATTTACCGTTAAACATATTTCGCCAGCTTGATGAATTCACTCAAGAATGGCGGCCTAAACAAGTACACTTCCCCTCGCGACATATACTCTTTGATGCGTTGCCTGACTTCCCTTGCGATTGATCAATAATGGAAACCGCAAACATTAACTTTTAAATCATGGCCTTACATCGTCGCGCTTACTTAACTTTTTGCGATTACATATATCAACTACGTAGCCTTAAAGCATCGTCGATGTGAAATAAAATAACCTCAACATCGACTACCCCATACAACAAAATACTTCGTGGCCTTTATCGCAATCCCCCTATCGAACTCTACTAACTCTTACTGCTTTAACAGCTAACTACTCTTTCGCTGCTGTTAAGTATTAACATACGGATTTTAAAAACAGTGTCAATACTGTTTTTAATGACATGTCTTTATTGACAGTATTCATAAGACTGCATGTCAGGCAAAAAAAAACCCGCCGAGGCGGGTTTTTCATTACGGTCAGCAACGATTAATCGTTGTTAGAACCGCCCAGACCTGCGTTCAGCAGTTCTGCCAGGCTGGCAGATGCATCTTCCGCAGTAACCTGAGGCGCTGCCGGCTGTTCGCCCGCTGCGCGACGGCGCATACGATCCTGGTGGTACGCATAACCGGTACCGGCAGGGATCAAACGACCCACGATAACGTTCTCTTTCAGGCCACGCAGTTCGTCGCGTTTACCCGCAACGGCTGCTTCGGTCAGGACACGCGTGGTCTCCTGGAACGATGCGGCAGAGATGAACGATTCGGTTGCCAGAGACGCTTTGGTGATACCCAGCAGGTCGCGAGAGTAAGTTGCCGCAACTTTGCCGTTCGCTTCCAGATCGCGGTTAGCAATCTTGACGCGGGAGTATTCAACCTGTTCGCCTTCCAGGAAGTCGGAGCTACCAGCACTGTCAATGGTCGCTTTACGCAGCATCTGACGAACGATAACTTCAATGTGTTTATCGTTAATCTTAACGCCTTGCAGACGGTAAACGTCCTGAACTTCGTTGGTGATGTAACGCGTTACCGCGTGTACGCCACGAAGACGCAGGATATCGTGCGGTGCTTCCGGACCGTCGGAAACAACGTCACCACGTTCTACACGTTCACCTTCGAACACGTTGAGCTGACGCCATTTCGGAATCATCTCTTCGTACGGTTCGCTGCCGTCTAACGGGGTGATAACCAGACGACGCTTCCCTTTGGTTTCTTTACCGAAGGAAATGATACCGCTGATTTCCGCAAGGATAGCTGGCTCTTTCGGACGACGTGCTTCGAACAGATCCGCAACGCGTGGCAGACCACCGGTGATGTCCTTGGTACCGCTGGATTCCTGAGGAATACGCGCCAGAGCATCACCCGCACTGATCTGGATACCATCTTCCAGCTGGACGATTGCTTTACCCGGCAGGAAGTACTGCGCAGGCATATCGGTACCTGGGATCAGAACGTCGTTACCGTTAGCATCAACAATTTTCAGTGCCGGACGCAGGTCTTTACCACCTGCAGTACGCTCTGCAGAATCCAGAACCACCAGAGAAGACAGACCGGTCAGCTCGTCGGTCTGACGAGTAATGGTCTGGCCGTCGATCATGTCAGTGAAGCGGATGAAACCACTTACTTCTGTGATGACAGGCATGGTATGTGGATCCCAGTTTGCTACGGTTTCGCCGCCAGTAACCTGTTCGCCATCACCTTTCGCCATAACAGCACCGTAAGGCACTTTATAGCTCTCTTTGGTACGACCGAATTCGTCGATCAGTTTCAGCTCGGTGTTACGCGAGGTCACTACCAGCTTACCGGCAGAGTTCACAACCGACTTCGCATTGCTCAGACGGATGCTACCTTTGTTTTTCACCTGGATGCTGGATTCAGCAGCCGCACGAGATGCCGCACCACCGATGTGGAACGTACGCATCGTCAGCTGTGTACCCGGTTCACCGATGGACTGTGCCGCGATAACGCCGATGGCTTCACCTTTGTTGATGATGTGGCCACGTGCCAGGTCACGACCATAGCAGTGCGCACATACACCAAAGTCGGTGTCACAAGATACAACGGAACGTACCTTGACGGAGTCAACGGAGTTCTCTTCCAGCAGGTCACACCAGTGCTCGTGCAGCAGCGTGTTGCGTGGAACCAGAATATCCGCGGTGCCCGGCTTCAGAACGTCTTCAGCAGTCACACGACCCAATACGCGATCGCGCAGCGGCTCTTTAACGTCACCACCCTCGATAACCGGGGTCATGGTGATGCCTTCCAGTGTGCCGCAGTCATCTTCAGTCACAACCAGATCCTGCGCGACGTCAACCAGACGACGTGTCAGATAACCGGAGTTTGCTGTTTTCAGTGCGGTATCCGCCAGACCTTTACGCGCACCGTGAGTAGAGATGAAGTACTGGAGTACGTTCAGACCTTCACGGAAGTTCGCGGTGATTGGCGTTTCGATGATGGAGCCATCCGGCTTCGCCATCAGACCACGCATACCTGCCAGCTGACGAATCTGTGCTGCAGAACCACGCGCACCGGAGTCGGCCATCATGTAGATGCTGTTGAAGGAAACCTGCTGCTCTTCGACGCCGTCACGGTTAATAACAGTTTCGGTTTGCAGGTTATCCATCATCGCTTTGGATACACGATCGTTCGCCGCAGCCCAGATATCGATAACTTTGTTGTAGCGTTCGCCCGCGGTAACCAGACCAGACTGGAACTGCTCCTGGATCTCAGCAACTTCAGCTTCCGCTTCAGAGATGATCTCGTATTTCTTCTCTGGGATAACCATGTCGTCAATACCAACAGATGCGCCTGAGCGCGCTGCATAGGCAAAGCCGGTGTACATGGTCTGGTCAGCGAAGATAACGGTCGGCTTCAGGCCCAGAATGCGGTAACAGGTGTTCAGCATTTTGGAGATAGCTTTCTTACCCAGCGCCTGGTTGACGATGGAGAAAGGCAGACCTTTCGGTACGATCATCCACAAAATAGCACGGCCAACGGTCGTGTCTTTCAGGCTGGTATGCGCAACGAATTCGCCGTTTTCATCTTTTTCGTATTCGGTGATACGCACTTTAACGCGCGCATGCAGAGAGGCCAGGCCAGCGCGATAGATACGCTCAGCTTCTTTCGGGCCAGTCAGCACCATGCCTTCGCCTTTGGCGTTAACACAGTCACGGGTCATGTAGTACAGACCCAATACAACGTCCTGAGACGGAACGATGATAGGTTCGCCGTTCGCCGGGGACAGGATGTTGTTGGTAGACATCATCAGCGCACGCGCTTCGAGCTGGGCTTCCAGCGTCAGCGGTACGTGAACAGCCATCTGGTCACCATCGAAGTCGGCGTTATATGCCGCACAAACCAGCGGGTGCAGCTGGATAGCTTTACCTTCGATCAGTACCGGCTCAAATGCCTGGATACCCAGACGGTGCAGTGTTGGTGCACGGTTCAGCAGTACCGGGTGTTCGCGGATAACTTCGTCCAGGATATCCCAAACGACAGCTTCTTCACGCTCAACCATTTTCTTAGCGGCTTTAATGGTGGTGGCGAGGCCACGCAGTTCCAGCTTGCCGTAGATGAACGGTTTGAACAGTTCCAGTGCCATTTTCTTCGGCAGACCGCACTGATGCAGACGCAGGTATGGACCTACGGTGATAACAGAACGACCGGAGTAGTCAACACGCTTACCGAGCAGGTTCTGACGGAAACGACCCTGCTTACCTTTGATCATATCGGCCAAAGATTTCAGAGGACGTTTGTTAGAACCGGTGATCGCACGACCGCGACGACCGTTATCCAGCAGGGCGTCAACCGCTTCCTGCAGCATACGTTTTTCGTTACGTACGATGATATCTGGCGCAGCCAGATCCAGCAGACGTTTCAGACGGTTGTTACGGTTAATGACGCGACGATACAGATCGTTCAGGTCAGAAGTCGCAAAACGACCACCATCCAGCGGAACCAGCGGACGCAGATCTGGCGGCAGAACCGGCAGAACGGTCAGGATCATCCACTCTGGCTTGTTGCCAGACTGTACGAACGCTTCCAGCAGTTTGATACGCTTGGTCAGCTTCTTACGCTTGGTTTCGGAGTTGGTTTCGTTCAGCTCTTCGCGCAGAGTTTCACACTCTTGCTCCAGATCCATGCTCTTCAGCAGGGCCTGGATAGCTTCCGCACCCATCTTCGCGTCGAATTCGTCACCGAACTCTTCCAGCGCGTCCAGATACTGCTCTTCAGTCAGGATCTGTTGACGTTCCAGATTGGTCATACCGCCTTCGATAACAACATATGATTCGAAGTACAGTACGCGTTCGATATCACGCAGCGGCATATCGAGCAACAGACCGATACGGGACGGCAGTGATTTCAGGAACCAGATGTGCGCAGTCGGAGACGCCAGCTCGATGTGGCCCATACGCTCACGGCGTACTTTAGTCTGGGTCACTTCAACGCCGCACTTCTCACAGATCACACCACGGTGTTTCAGGCGCTTGTACTTACCGCACAGGCACTCGTAATCTTTTACTGGCCCAAAGATACGGGCGCAGAAAAGGCCGTCACGCTCAGGTTTGAACGTACGGTAGTTAATGGTTTCCGGCTTCTTAACTTCACCGAAAGACCATGAACGGATCATGTCTGGCGAAGCCAGAGCAATTTTGATCGCATCAAACTCTTCGGTTTTAGTCTGCGCTTTCAGAAACTTTAATAAATCTTTCACGGATTTGCTCCCGTCGGAGTTAGCACAATCTGGCGCCGGGTCTTACCCCGGCACCAGTGACCTGTTTGAGCGAGAGTTACTCGTCTTCCAGCTCGATGTTGATACCCAGCGAACGAATCTCTTTCAACAGTACGTTGAAGGATTCTGGCATGCCTGGTTCCATCTGATGGTTGCCGTCCACGATGTTTTTATACATCTTGGTACGACCATTCACGTCATCAGACTTAACGGTGAGCATTTCCTGCAGGGTGTATGCCGCGCCATATGCTTCCAGCGCCCACACTTCCATCTCCCCGAAGCGCTGACCACCGAACTGAGCCTTACCACCCAGCGGCTGCTGAGTAACCAGGCTGTAAGAACCGGTAGAACGCGCGTGCATCTTGTCATCAACCAAGTGGTTCAGTTTCAGCATGTACATGTAGCCAACGGTAACCTGGCGCTCGAATTGCTCACCGGTACGACCGTCGAACAGTGTGATCTGACCAGAAGTCGGCAGGCCACCCAGCTGTAACAGTTCCTTGATTTCAGACTCTTTCGCACCGTCGAAGACCGGCGTTGCGATCGGCATACCTTTTTTCAGGTTTTCAGCCAGACGCAGAACTTCTTCATCACTGAAGGTATTCAGGTCAACTTTCTGACGAACGTCGGTACCCAGATCGTAGGCACGCTGGATGAATTCGCGCAGTTTGGCGACTTCTTCTTGCTGCTTCAGCATGGCGTTGATTTTCTCGCCGATACCTTTCGCAGCCATACCCAGGTGGGTCTCAAGGATCTGACCGATGTTCATACGCGATGGTACGCCCAGCGGGTTCAGTACGATATCTACCGGCGTACCGTTAGCATCGTGTGGCATATCTTCGATCGGGTTGATCTTAGAGATAACACCCTTGTTACCGTGACGACCTGCCATCTTATCACCAGGCTGGATCCGACGTTTAACCGCCAGATAAACCTTAACAATCTTCAGCACGCCTGGTGCCAGATCGTCGCCCTGAGTGATTTTACGGCGTTTCGCTTCGAGTTTTTTCTCGAATTCGTGTTTCAGTTCGTCGTACTGCTCAGCCAGCTGTTCCAGCTGATTTTGTTTCTCTTCGTCGGTCAGGCCGAGTTCCAGCCAGCGATCGCGCGGCAGTTTGTCGAGCTTCTCAGCTTCAACGCCACCGGCAACCAGCACCGCGTAGATACGGCTAAACAGGCCAGCTTCGAGGATCTGCAGTTCTTCAGACAGGTCTTTCTTCGCCTGCTTCAGCTGCATCTCTTCGATTTCCAGCGCACGTTTGTCTTTTTCTACGCCATCGCGAGTAAAGACCTGAACGTCGATAATCGTACCGGAAACACCGTTTGGTACACGCAGAGAAGAGTCTTTAACATCAGACGCTTTCTCACCGAAGATGGCACGCAGCAGCTTCTCTTCTGGGGTCAGCTGGGTTTCACCTTTCGGCGTTACCTTACCTACCAGAATGTCGCCACCGGTGACTTCTGCACCAATGTAAACGATACCGGACTCATCCAGTTTGGAGAGCGCAGCTTCACCCACGTTCGGGATATCAGCGGTGATCTCTTCCGGCCCCAGCTTGGTGTCACGGGACACACATGCCAGTTCCTGAATGTGGATGGTAGTGAAACGGTCTTCCTGAACAACACGCTCGGAAACGAGGATGGAGTCTTCGAAGTTGTAACCGTTCCATGGCATGAATGCCACGCGCATGTTCTGACCCAGAGCCAGTTCACCAAGGTCGGTGGACGGACCGTCTGCCAGCACATCACCACGTTCAACCGGCTCGCCCAGAGAGACACACGGCATCTGGTTGATACAGGTGTTCTGGTTAGAACGGGTGTATTTGGTCAGGTTATAGATGTCGATACCCGCTTCGCCCGCATGCATCTCGTCTTCGTTAACTTTGATAACGATACGGGAAGCATCAACGTACTGAACGGTACCGCCACGCTTAGCAACAGCAGTAACACCGGAGTCAACGGCAACAGCACGCTCCATACCGGTACCAACCAGCGGCTTATCAGCACGCAGAGTCGGAACCGCCTGACGTTGCATGTTCGCACCCATCAATGCACGGTTGGCGTCATCGTGTTCCAGGAACGGGATCAGGGACGCACCGACGGATACCACCTGCTGGGTGGATACGTCCATGTAGTCAACCTGGTCACGGCTGAACAAGCTGGATTCGCCTTTGCTACGACATGTTACCAGGTCTTCTACAAAGTGGCCTTCGTCATCCAGGTTGGAGTTCGCCTGAGCGATAACGTAGTTGCCTTCTTCGATAGCAGACAAGTAATGAATTTCGTCGGTAACAACACCGTCAGTCACTTTACGATACGGCGTCTCAAGGAAGCCATATTCGTTAGTCTGTGCGTACACGGACAGGGAGTTGATCAGACCGATGTTCGGACCTTCAGGGGTTTCGATTGGACATACGCGACCGTAGTGAGTCGGGTGTACGTCTCGAACTTCGAAGCCTGCACGTTCACGGGTCAGACCGCCTGGGCCGAGGGCAGAGATACGACGCTTGTGCGTAATCTCAGACAGCGGGTTGTTCTGGTCCATAAACTGAGACAGCTGGCTGGAACCGAAGAACTCTTTCACTGCGGCAGAAATCGGCTTGGCGTTGATCATATCCTGAGGCATCAGGGTATCCAGATCGCCCAGAGACAGACGCTCTTTCACCGCACGCTCTACACGTACCAGGCCAACGCGGAACTGGTTTTCCGCCATTTCGCCAACGGAACGGATACGACGGTTACCGAGGTGGTCGATATCATCGACTTCGCCTTTACCGTTACGGATATCGATGAGCTTCTTCATCACTTCGATGATGTCGTCTTTGCTCAGGATACCGGAACCTTCGATCTCGTCACGCAGCAGAGAACGGTTGAACTTCATACGACCAACCGCAGACAAGTCATAGCGGTCTTCGGAGAAGAACAGGTTCTCGAACAGGCTTTCAGCAGCTTCGCGAGTCGGCGGCTCACCAGGGCGCATCATACGGTAGATTTCTACCAGCGCGCTCAGACGATCGTTGGTTGGGTCGACGCGTATAGTTTCAGAAATATATGCACCGTGATCCAGATCGTTGGTAAACAGCGTTTCGATACGCTTGTGACCAGACTGACTCAGCTTAGCCAGCAGATCCAGGCTCAGCTCCATGTTCGCTGCGCAAATCAGCTCACCGGTTGATGCGTCAACGTAGTCTTTAGCCGCAACTTTGCCCGCGATGTACTCAACTGGAACTTCGATAAGCTTGATATCGTCTTTTTCCAGCTGACGAATATGGCGCGCAGTGATGCGACGACCTTTTTCGACGTAGATTTTGCCGTTAGCTTCAATATCAAAGGAGGCGGTTTCACCACGCAGGCGTTCCGGCACCAGTTCCATCTGCAGCTTGTTGTCACGAATTTCGAAGACAACTTTCTCAAAGAACAGGTCAAGGATCTGTTCAGTGGTGTACTGCAGCGCACGCAGAATAATGGTCGCTGGCAATTTGCGGCGACGGTCAATACGTACGAACAGGTTGTCCTTCGGATCGAATTCGAAATCCAGCCAGGAACCACGGTAAGGAATGATACGCGCGTTATAAAGCACTTTACCCGAAGAGTGGGTTTTACCCTTATCGGAATCAAAGAAGACGCCTGGGCTACGGTGCAACTGGGAAACAATAACACGCTCGGTACCGTTGATGACAAAGGTACCGTTGTCAGTCATGAGTGGAATTTCACCCATGTAGACTTCTTGTTCTTTAATGTCTTTTACGGTGCCTTCCGGCGCTTCGCGCTCGTAGATCACCAGACGCAGTTTGACGCGCAGCGGTGCGGAATAAGTCACGCCACGGATCTGACATTCCTGAACGTCAAAAACAGGTTCGCCAAGGCGGTAGCTGACGTACTGCAGCTCAGAATTACCGCTATAGCTTTTAATAGGGAAAACGGAACGGAAAGCTGCTTCCAGACCATACTGCCCTTCAGGATCTTGCTCGATGAACTTCTGAAACGAGTCAAGCTGGATAGAAAGGAGATAAGGTATGTCCAACACTTGCGGACGTTTACCAAAATCCTTACGAATACGTTTTTTCTCGGTATAGGAGTAAACCATTAGGGTTCCTCAGCTCGCTGACAAGTCGACCCATCTGTCCGACGAAGGGACAGTTTGTGCAACACTATTTTGTTGACCGGAAAATCGAATACTTTCCGCAATGCCTGTTGCTATCACGCTTAAACCATTTCGTTGCGATTTACACAGAGCGGAGGCTCTGTCGCAATATATTAAGGCGTCGATAGAAACAAACATTGAAAGGCACAACAGTAGTCAAACAGTGTGAAATGCTACTGGCGCCTTACAGCGCAAAAAGGCTGGTGACTAAAAAGTCACCAGCCATCAGCCTAATTTCTTAGGCTGCAACTAGAAAAGTTGGCTTATTTAACTTCAACTTCAGCGCCAGCTTCTTCCAGAGATTTTTTCAGTGCTTCAGCGTCATCTTTGCTCACGCCTTCTTTCAGAGCGGCCGGAGCAGATTCTACCAGGTCTTTAGCTTCTTTCAGACCCAGGCCAGTTGCGCCACGTACTGCTTTGATTACTGCAACTTTGTTCGCGCCGATACCTTTCAGAATCACGTCGAATTCAGTTTTTTCTTCAGCAGCTTCAGCCGGGCCCGCAGCTACAGCTACAGCAGCAGCAGCAGAAACACCGAATTTTTCTTCCATTGCAGAAATCAGTTCTACAACGTCCATTACGGACATAGCGGATACTGCTTCAATGATTTGATCTTTAGTGATAGACATTTAAATTGTTCCTGAAAATCAGAATAAGTTTATACGTAAGCAGATGCTTGATAAAGATAACTGCGATTAAGCAGCTTCTTTCGCATCGCGAACAGCAGCCAGAGTGCGAACCAGTTTGCCAGCCGAAGCTTCTTTCATGGTTGCCATCAGGCGTGCAATTGCTTCTTCGTAGGTCGGCAGAGTTGCCAGGCGATCGATTTGCGATGCCGGGATCAATTCACCTTCAAAGGCTGCGGCTTTGACCTCAAATTTTGCATTCGCTTTCGCGAAATCTTTGAACAGACGAGCAGCTGCGCCCGGGTGTTCCATAGAATATGCAATCAGGGTCGGACCAACGAACGCGTCTTTCAGGCACTCGAACTGAGTACCTTCAACAACACGGCGCAGCAGGGTGTTACGAACAACACGCATGTATACGCCGGCTTCGCGACCTGCTTTACGCAGTTCAGTCATTTTGTCTACAGTAACGCCACGGGAATCCGCAACTACTGCAGACAGCGCGCCTTTGGCTACTTCGCTGACTTCAGCAACAATCGCTTGTTTGTCTTGAAGATTTAAAGCCATTAGCTTTGCTCCTGGATGTTTGCCGGGACTCATGTCCCGGAACTCACTTCACTCTTCCCAACGGACAGAGCGTCTTAATACGGTGAGCAGAAACAAGCCAGAGTATCAGAAATAATCTTAGCGTTCTGTCACCGTCTACGCAGGGCATTAAGCTTCTTTCGAAACACCTGCGGTCTTCGACGGAGGCCTGGATAGGCCAGGCTCCAACGAACAAATCTTGTCTATCTGTCGCTATTCAATCTGTGACGGCGTTGACTGCCTTCGTTCACACCAGTCACATAGTTAACTATGCTCCTGGCGATTCACTCAGTTGTCGCCTTGCCACAGCCTGAATATCTTGGATATACGTCTGCAATTAGCAGAAACGTGGGGGTAAGATTGTAGACAAAATCACCGCCCACGTAAAGGCGAATATTAGTTCGCCACAGTCGCGGTCAGACCGGACTGATCAACGGCAACACCAGCACCCATGGTGGTGGAGATGCTAACTTTCTTGATGTACACGCCTTTAGCCTGAGTCGGTTTCGCTTTTTTCAGCGCAACCAGCAGAGATTCCAGGTTTTCTTTCAGTTTGTCAGCGTCAAAATCCACTTTACCGATGGTAGTGTGGATGATGCCGTTTTTGTCGTTACGGTAACGAACCTGACCCGCTTTAGCGTTCTTAACCGCTTCAGCAACGTTAGGGGTTACAGTACCAACTTTCGGGTTTGGCATCAGGCCACGCGGACCCAGAACCTGGCCCAACTGGCCAACAACGCGCATTGCATCCGGGGAAGCAATAACAACGTCAAAGTTCATTTCGCCTTTCTTGATCTGGTCAGCCAGATCTTCCATACCTACCAGTTCAGCGCCAGCAGCTTTAGCAGCTTCAGCGTTTGCGCCCTGGGCAAATACGGCTACGCGAACGGAACGGCCAGTACCGTGCGGCAGTACAGTTGCACCACGTACGTTCTGGTCAGATTTACGAGCATCGATACCGAGGTTAACGGCAACGTCAACGCTTTCTACGAATTTAGCAGTGGCCAGCTCTTTCAGCAGAGCAATAGCTTCGTTGATATCATACTGTTTAGTTGTATCAACTTTGTCACGGATCACGCGCATACGCTTGGTCAGTTTAGCCATTTCTTAATCCTCCACTACCAGGCCCATGGAACGTGCAGTACCTTCAATGGAGCGAGTCATCGCTTCAATGTCAGAACCAGTCATGTCGGCAGCTTTGGTCTGCGCGATTTCCTGCAGCTGAGCGCGGGAAATTTTACCCACTTTGTCTTTGTTCGGCTTACCGGAACCAGACTTGATACCAGCCGCTTTCTTCAGCAGAACTGCTGCCGGAGGCGTTTTGGTAACGAAAGTGAAAGAACGGTCAGCGTAAACGGTGATAACAACCGGGATCGGCAGACCTTTCTCCATGGAATCAGTTTTTGCGTTAAACGCTTTGCAGAATTCCATGATGTTCACGCCTTGTTGACCCAGTGCTGGACCTACCGGCGGGCTCGGGTTAGCCATACCAGCTGCAACCTGCAGCTTGACATAGGCTTGGACTTTCTTAGCCATTCTAAATTCCTCTAGTTGGGTTATAGCGCCTCAAAAAGGCTCCCCGTGATAAAATTCGTTTTACGGATGCTATCCATAAAAACAAAAGGCGCGAAATTGTATTCCAATCTCGCGCCTTGTGCAACGATTAAATCGCCGCTTTTTTGATCGACTTGTTAGGCTTTCTCAACCTGAGCGAAGTCCAGCTCAACCGGCGTTGCACGGCCAAAGATAGATACGGAAACCTTCAGACGAGACTTCTCATAATCCACTTCTTCAACTACGCCGTTAAAGTCAGCAAACGGACCGTCGCTAACGCGAACCATTTCGCCCGGTTCAAACATCGTTTTCGGACGTGGCTTATCGCCAACCTGCTGCAGGCGGTTCATGATCGCATCAACTTCTTTGTCGCTGATCGGAGCTGGACGGTCAGAAGTACCGCCAATAAAGCCCATCACACGCGGCACGCTACGCACCAGGTGCCAGCTCGCATCGTTCATGACCATCTGGACCAGTACATAGCCCGGGAAGAATTTACGTTCGCTTTTGCGACGCTGGCCGCCACGGATTTCGACCACTTCTTCAGTCGGCACCATGACTTCGCCAAACAACTCTTCCATATTTTGTAACTTGATATACTCACGCAGCGATGTGGCTACGCGGCCTTCAAAACCGGAAAACGCCTGAACGACGTACCAGCGCTTTTTAGGAGCTTCAGACATCTTAGAACCTCAGGCCAGTGATAAAGGATACCAGGCGAACCAGAATACCATCCAGTCCCCACAGGATCAGTGACATTACCGCAGTGACCGCAGCAACGATCAGCGTGGTGTGCAGCGTTTCCTGGCGAGTTGGCCAAATGACCTTACGGACTTCGGTACGCGCTTCACGGGCAAAAGCAACGGTCGCTTTACCTTTTGTCGTCAACAGCGCGACACCGCCCGCTGCAGCAATCAGAATCACTACGGCTAGCGCACGCAACGGCAGCATCATGTCACGATAGAGGTAGTTGCCAACGATAGCGACAAGCAGCAATACAGCGACAACAACCCACTTCATCGCTTCCAGGCCGCGCCCGCTTCCTTGAGCTTCGGTATTCGCACTCATAAACCAACCTGTCAGAAGTATTCTACAAACATTTTCACCCCGCGTACGCGAGGCGATCCAAACCGAAATGCTCTGGTGCGTTTCGGACTAAACGCCCTCTTCAGAGCCTGTCTCAGCAATGATTATGGCAAAAAAAATCACTGATGAGCCAGGTTCTGGTTCGACAGCGTATAAAAAGGGCATCAAATGATGCCCTTTTATTGCGCATTGCGTCAAATAATATCAGC
>NZ_SUQN01000014.1 GCF_013337685.1 Citrobacter gillenii | reverse complement strand
AATTTTAAAAAAAGAGAGAAAAAAAACAAATCCAATAAATGATATTAAAAAAGTGATTATATCCATCCCGGAAATAAAAGGGCAAATTAGAAAAAAAAGTATAAATGGCACTGAAAAAAAAGCAAAAATATCGCCGCCGCCCCATGAGATCTGATTCTCATAACGGGGGATTTCCAGCCAGATATCATTCTTTTCATTCAGCCAGATAGCATTAGCTTCAACATCCTGCTCCAGCCACTGAACCGGCAGATCCTCCTGCCATCTTTTCGCCTGCGGGATCAGTACGGAACGGCGATAAAAAGGGTTTTTGGGGCGTTGCGTTTCAACGTTTGCTGTATGCTGTTCCTTTTTTTTATTCTCAGAGGCGGTCAGTGATACGCGGCGCTTTACTTTATTGCCTGGCTTTTTAGCCATAATATTCATTTATCCTTTTACATTAAGCGTTAATGAAAGCACATCCTCAACGTTATATTTATTCTTCCAGTAGTTCACCGTTAACACCGCCCTCTTGTATAACAACGATGAAACCCATCCGCCATTTTTAATAATCAGCAAACTGTTATCTTCATCCGTTTCATGCTCAATATAACCTTTAAAGAAATACTCGACTTCATTATGATATTTATCATCCTGACCAGGCAGCATGTCATGAGATTCTGACGTCACTGATAGTACATTACCATCAGCAGCAAAGGCCTGAAGTTGATATTCATAGGCAGATAATTCACTATCATAACCGGGTAACGTAATATTGGACTCAATTTGTCGGTAGGTTCCCCCACCACCAGGAATAGAAGAGACTGTGCTAAAGGCGACCTGAACCCGCATACCGGAGATAATTGCGTTATAATCGGCTAAGGCGCTGTTTAAATCCTCCAGACTCGTAGCCTGCCAGGGAATATCATCTTCTTCGCGACGAAGGCCAAAGCAGGAACGCCGCAGCCAGATTTCAATCGGCGTACTACGTAGTTGCTCCCCCCTAAGAGCTAATGCAGCGCCTAAAAAAATTAATGCTAATGCCAGTCCGGCGGGGCCCAAAAGAGTAAAAATGCCGTAATAAGCATAATAACCGGCAACAGCCCCACCAATAATTGTTGAAACAGCGCCTGCCAAATAAAAATATCTAGCCTTATTATCTCCCTTGATAAGGGCGTCCCACCAAGAAAACAACATCCTTATCCCATCCACTACCGAAGCAACCCCAGCCAGGACACCGCCAGCTTTAATCAGTAAATGGACATCCTTGCCCAACACTTGCCAGAGGCCTTTTTTCGTCAACATACGTCCAAAGCCGGCAATTTCCGTTGCCGCGCTGGCGATCATCAGATAGTTCGTTAACTGCTTAAATTTACCGTCAGTAAACTGAAGTGCTCGGTTATTTTCCCAGAGATCGTAAGTCTGGAATGCCAACATGGCCGTGGACAGCACCATACCTATAGCATTGCCGCTCACCAGTCGTCCGGTTCGTTCACTGATGATGTTGCCGCGAATATTTTCCCATTGCGCCGCGTCCACCGTGCGCAGAGAGGACTCGGTTTTATCCAGTAATGAGAGTGACGATATACGGAGTTCACTGGCAAAATTGCCGACATGTGATTGGTGAGTAATCGGCGCTTTTGTTACTGATGAAGGACTCACCCCGGACTTACGCAGCGGTTTAAAAAGGTTTTCTAAAGCAACCATACTGCTAAGTTGCATATTAATCCGCTGATTCAGCAACTCGTTGTCCGTGATCGCCAACAAATATCCTACGGCTGAACGCGTGCTTGTCACGCCTCCCTGACGAATCGTGCCGCTAAACGGGGTTGAATTTTCGGCAACCTCCATGCCCAAGCGCGTGCCATATTCCTGATAAAACTGCTGGAACTCTCTTATGGTCATCGATAAGGAAAAAAGCGTCACCTTTTGCCCCGTGGCGACATACCCAGCCCCCTGAAGCATGCGTATGACCCCGTGTCGGGTCGCATCATCCAGTTTGTCAATTCCCCGACTAAACGCGCCATTCATCGCCAGAATACGGGTGTTAAACATCGCCTGGATTCTGTCGCTTTTTAGCGTATTACCTATTTCATCCGCACCGACAATAACTTTCAAATAAGAATAGCCGCTTAGTCCGCTGTAGATGCTGCTGTAATCATCAGTGCTATATCCTAACAGTCCTTTATATACAGGACTGTTAGTGTCGCCGAACCATGTACACCACACATCACGGGTACTATCATCAATTGCCCCTCCCTGCAGGCAGGTGGTGACCGTCGTGAACTGGCGATACCATTCGAGCAGATCCTGCTGTTTTGAATAGTCATTATCGATAACATATTTCCAGAGAGGCGCGACATACCAGATAGCTAAATCTTTACCCACATTGTCAATGCGCTGTTGAAGGGATTCCACCTTTTCCTTATAGGTTTTTGCAAAATCGGCTCGCCCTTTTTCATCATAACTTTGCTGTAAACGCGTAAAGTATTCATCCCACGTCTGGCGGCCAACCTCGTCTTTATCAATACATTCCACACTGTTAGCAGCAGGATACGGGGAAGAGGTATACACGCAGCGGGTTTTGCTGTTTTGCTTAATACTCTCTTCCGACCCCGCCAGATAGTTTTCAATTGCCAGGGCTATTATATGTTTGTGCATGGTTTCTGGTTGGCTAATATAATCTTCCATGGCGCTCACCAACTGCAGTTGCCCTGCTTTTAACTCCTGAACAATCCCCACACTGTCTGAGAGGGTAATTGCCACCGGCGGACACTGGTATTGCTGCGTAATGCGATCAACATAATCGCCAAATGAGGTGGACTCATCCTGGCGTGAGTAAAATCCATGCATTCCTCCCTCGGGTTCATTAATCTTCTCCAGCCAGGGATAAAGTAAGGTTGCATATTCAGCCACCTTCTCTTTCAATGATGACAATGCGCTATCAATCGCAAATTCGCCTTTTTCAGCAGACGGCGCACTTTGCAGACTATCCAGAATAATATGCGTAAAGCGTTCTTCGGACGGTCCTTTTTCATACTGACTTAAAATGTCATCGCTCCAGGGATCGCTGCTAAATGCCAGCCACGCTTCGCTGTATTTTTGGGTATCAAAATTGATAAAACTTCCCGCATTGCAATGCCCTTGCGTGCGACAGGCGCTGCAAAGCGATTCTACCGCATCACATTCAGGTATCAGAGTGGCTTCAAATTGTCGCAATGCACCTTCTGTTGTAACTTCATAACCCTGCCATATTTTTTTATCGCCATTGCTTTCTTTAGGCTTTAAAAGCACATACAGATACCCCATACGCAGCGTTCTTAAGGCATATTTATATTCCCCTCCTTTCAGCGACTGTGCTGGTTGTGGCTGAATGTTAGGTTGCCAACCTGAAGAGACCATCCCGTTGGGTACAACGGCAATTCGCAGGGGAAGAACCGGAATGCCTTCTCGTTGACACACCTTACAATCTGACGGAATCTGGGCAGACTGGTCTGCTGCTGCGGCATTATCTTGAGATTGATCCTTAAGCGACATAAATAAACATTCCTTATTGAACGGTGCTTTGCTGTTCCAGTTCCAGCCAGACTGAATCGGGTAATGTCTGAAGTAACTGTGTCAACAGTGGCGAGGGATTTTCTCTCGCCTGTTGCAGAAGAGACGCAATGGTTGGATGACTGGTTATATCAACGGGGAAATTGAGTACATTTAGTGCGAGATAAGTTTTATCGCGCAACTGATGCAATCCTATTTTACCGACTTCTTTCCAGGATTGTGCAGTCAGATAAACTGCGTTATCCGGTAGGATCGTTTTCCCATTATCCCAGGCATATAATATGCGCCATATATCCCTGATATTCAGTTGGCCTTCCTGCATTCCCCACGTCAGTTTACCTGCCGTCGTTGCTTCAATGCTTTTCAGGCAGGTGAGTTTTCCCGTATAGGTTATATACCACCAGGTTGAAATTGGCCAAAGAACCTCTTCAATCACAGGAGATAACTGCGATAGATACAAAAGCTCCATACGTAATGGCTCAAAAAAGGGTAACGAATAACCTGTAGTTATCTGGTCACCAAGAGTTTGGCAATTATCTGCGATCTTTTGCGACAAGGTTTGAAGTCCGCAAGCGCTGCTCAATAGCCCACAAATATAGCGCTTATTATATTTCCGCTCATAGGTTCCATATCTCACAACTTCATTAATAACTGCGGTTGAACACACCTCTCCGGGTACGGCCAGTAATATCAAATGTGGACAAGATTCCAGAGAGTAGCGAAGATCAGGACGTAATACGGGTGTGACATTTTCAGCGCCATATATTTCCTTTAAATTACTCAGACATAAATCATTTAAAAAAGTGACATTTTTTAACGGATCGACCAGTAAATAGCGATATTCATTTTGGTACCGACCGTTAAAATCGCTACATATATCATCCGATTGAAACTGTTTATGGTTACTCACGATTACGTCCGCTCCTTGCAGGTCGCACCGGGAGGAAGTTCCGGGGGCGTATAATTATACGGCTGTGGGATCTGACGATTAAACGTAGCGCTTTTCACATTCACATCACCTAATGTCTTAATGGTCACGCCTGAACGTTCAATAATGAGTGCCGTTTTATCGCATGCTAATGTGATTTTTTTCGCCGTTGAGATATAAACCTCCCCGTCCTTACTTTGTATTTTCATATCTTTCATGGCAGTAAGCTCCATGTTGTCATCTTGCGCCTGTATCTCAACCTTGCCTTTGTTGGCAAAAATCTTAATCCCCAACGTTTTAGCAAACAGGCTGATAATCTCTCCAGCGGCGACGGTAAATTTTTTGAACACGCTGAAATCACTGTTTTCAGCCGAGGTCTGCATAAAATTCTTACCCGTACTAATTTGAATACTTTCCGGAGATACCTGTGCAATACCCGCTGGCGCACTCAACAGCAAAGCCGCTTGCTGTAAATCTTTTAGCGACCCTTCCATCAGACTTTTTTGCGCTGCTACTTGTGCAAGCTCTGCGTTGGCCGTTTTCACCGCCTCGCTCAGCGATTGCGCCAGTCCTTGCGCCTGTTGCAGGGTTTCCAGCGCCGCTTTCATTTCAAGCTGTAGGCCCTGCGCCTTTGCCTGCATATCGGCACTGATAAACAGCCCTTGTCCGCCGCGTATCGTCCCCCATTTGTCCGTGCGCAGCTCAAACCCTTCCCCACGTTTCTGCTTGCCGCTGTCCACGATATGACCAAGATTTAGCTGGCTCTTCCCGCCGTACTCCGTCGAGAGCTTGATATGCTCCTGCCCACGGGTGTCATCGAGGCGGAATTTGTTGTTCGTGGGAGTACGCAGGACATTGCGTTTATCGTTGCGGATGGTGACATGGTCAGGATGGGCTGAGTCATGCAGCGCATGGGCGATATACGGCCGGTCCGGATCGCCATTTTCAAACGCAATAGCCACTTCCGTGCCGGCCAGCAGCGGCAGATGAAAACCATAGGTATCTCCAGCATACTGTCTGGCCTGACGCACCCACAGACTTTCGTACCCGGCGGGCCATGTATCGCGGTCAAAGAGTAAATTGACCCGATAGCGTCCGTCTTTATCGATATGCCCGTAGAGATCGCCTGGCTGGGTACTGGTCACCCGAGCAGGCAAAGTGCCCGCCATCACCGGTTTCTCCGGCGAAGGTGCGCGAAAACAGTAACGTTCAGAACAGGGTATTGCCTCAAACTCCAGCGTATAGCTACGGTCGCGAGCGGCACGGGTGTGAATCGCGGTGATGACCACGCCATGGGCAAACATATCTGGGGCCTCACCGCCGATCACCTTCAGCGCCTGGCCAGGCATTAATGTTACGCTGTTGCTGGTGCCCCCCAGTCGCGTCTGCCCGTTGAGATAGCGTTCGTGGCGGATACGGGCATAAAATCCCCCGCTCTCAATAGTCTGCGGGCTACCGGCCTCACGAAAATTATCTGCGTAATGATACGCTTCACCACGGGTAGTTTTGTCGCCCGCAGTGACATCCATCGAGCTGTCCATGTCCCTTTGGGCGTCACGGTAGTTGTAGTCTCGGGTGGTAACCGTGTTTTCAACCACCGAATGCGACGAATTCAGCGCCCATGCGGCTTCAACTGTGCCGTCGTACATACCGGACGGGTGGCGCAGCGGTAGAGTGATTCCCTGTTCATATCCCTGCTGATCGTCGTAAAACTCTATCACCTCGATTTTCAGCCGTGAATCTGCCGCGAAACGGAACCAGATCCCGGTCTCCGCCAGCAACCGTGACAGAAACGTCAGGTCATTCTCGCCGTACTGCATCACCTGTTCGCGACGTGGGTACTCATTATTCAGCTTAAAAACAAAATCCTGACCGCGCAGACCATGACGTTCACGCAGGATTTTTTCTGTAATCTGCGAGACGGACATATCCTGGAAAATCGCGCTCTGATGACTGCGGGAAAATAGCGCCAGACGGGGTTCCAGTCGCACCTCGTAATGCGTTTCGTCACGTGAGGTAGACAGACACTTAAATGCAGTAATCACCCCATGCAATGTGCGCTGCGGAGTCATCACCGCCATCCCCTGTTCCGGCGGTGCGCACAAGCTGAACGAAGCGTCCTGCATCAATACCGCTTCCGGCGTAATACCATGATTAGTGCTGGTGAACTGAATGTCATACCGAAAAGGTTGGCTGAGATATTCATGCCCTTTGAAAGCCAGAACGTCTGGCTCAAACTCCAGCCCACGAATAGTCAGTTTATTATGGTTGTGATCAAACAACATTTTGTGCCCTCCTGGCGTTCGGGCACGCTACCGCCCATGGCCGTAACCCTATGCCCATTAAGGTAATACTTCCCCGTTCTCAGTAACCGCGTTGAATGTCCCTACTGATCAACACATGAAATTGGCGAAGCCCAACGTTGCCATTCGCCTGTGTTATGCGGCGAAACTGACCAGTAGTGAGTCAAGCCAGCAGTCCAGTCCCCACCAGAGTAGTCCCACCGCAAACAGGCCCAACATCAGCCGAATTCGCCCGTCACGCAGCCATAAACCCAGCGTGCTTCGCGCAGGTAAGGTATTAAGTACCGGTTGTGATTCCTGAAACTGAAAAGCGGGAATACGCGACGTCAGTTCATTGAGTAACGCTGTCCGTGTTGGTGCGTCCGGACTCAGTCCACCGAGAAATCCCAACATCAATACCCGATGGAAACAGGTAAGCACCGTTGGTTCCGGTGCCGGCTCGCGCAGAACACCACGCATCCGTTCATACAACGCTTCTCCGGCGTCGAGGGTGTTGAAGTAGTGCGTCTGGAGGGGGGACTGATACCACACTAAACTGGCATCATCCTGTACCTCGCGACTTTTCACCGCCTCATCCAACAGTGCGCAGCAGGCATAGGTGATGTGCAGCATGTTTTCCTCGGTTAACCCCGCCGTACGCATCACCTCTCGCACACGCGTCACATTATCCGCGCACGTCTGCCACAACCGCCGCCCTTCTCCGGGAGCAAACTGTTCCCCCTGGCGTAATCTCACGGTCTGAAGCCAAATCTCGGCCAGACATTCATCGACGTTGAAGGTCATGTGCGCAGCACCGCAAACAACTCAAGCTCGAGTTCACCCAACGTGCCCGGCACATAAAATACGCAGACGCCAGAGTCCAGCATTCTCTGGGCCGACGGATGATTGAGATCGAGGGAGAAATACTGATTTTCCAGGCGCAGGGGAATCGCCGCCGGGACGTGAGTTTGCGCTTTCAGCGGGATGCCATTTAGCGCAATATTCACGACCTGGTTTACATCGTCCGGGCTCCCCGCCTTGCATAATTGTGGGAACTGGTTATAAAGCTGTGCAGCTGGCAGTGATGAACGAACCGACAGCCAAAAGTCAGCACCTTCACGCAGACGGGGATCGTGTAGTTGGGCGGTCCATTGATGCAGACGAAGATCGCGTTCCATATCAATGGCGATGACCCGTGATGGCAGACTGGTTTCCAACAATCTGTTCAACAACCTGAACAACGGCAAAAACGTGTTGCTTAAATCATCGTGCTGATACGGCGGAATAGCGCCAATCTCATGTTCCAGCGAGAACGTCAGCAGCGCCCCCGCCAGCCGCGCCAACTCCTGATACACGCGTTCCGGATGCACCTGTGGGAAACGCTGGTACATCCCCAGGACGGGTTCGGCGGTATTTAGCGCATTGAGCAGCCAAAATAACGAGACATCTGCTACAGCAAAATCCGCCATCCGCTCATTACTTTCCCGACGCATTGCCATCAAACGGATAATGCGAGCACGCAGCTGCGTCAATAACACCTCTGTCTTATCGCACAACCCGTGATTACCGCGCATCGCCAGTAGCGGCGGGATGAACGTCCCATCAAGGACATAATTACCCTGTACGTCTCTTAATATCCGAGCCACCGGGCAGGTGAGGTAATTGGCATTATCCTGAGTTGAAAGCCGTAGCGTGAGTTCATGTTGCATCACCGCCATCGGCTTTATGTCATCATTAAACTGGTTGCGTACATCGCGCCACACCTGGCGGTAACGCACCGGATATTCAGCAATGTCTTCCGGTTGCAGGCAATTTCGGTCATTTGAATAAAGCTGAGGAAGGGCCAACAGCACTGTGGCTTCGTTTGTCTCCCCCGTCAAAGTTAACGTTGGAGGTAGTGCGTCCATCTGCTCAGTATCTATCTGAGTACCGTCCTGAAATCGTAAGTTCAGGCAAAGGGGTTTCAGTTGCCCTTGTGTCAATACTTGTGAATCAAATTCTGCACGCCATACCCCCCAAGGATGCATAACGTTCATTTGGGCTATACCCTGGTCATCACGGGAATTAAGCAACGTTTGCTGTTGAAAATACTGGGGAGAAAGGAGGATCCCTTTTGTCCATAGCGGACGAAAAATCTTCATTGCACCTCCTGTGCCATAACATTTTTATTCAAACATCCAGAAATAAAATAGATTAATAAAAATCATTTATTGTGTGATTAATTATATCAATGCATATAATTACACACGGAAACAAAAAAATTAAGTCTTATTTAACGGTTAAACATTTGGCGCGTTGAGCAGTGATATTTATCTACTGCTGGTGACGCTTACAGACAGCTCGCTTTTTTTTCGTGCAAACGAAAACGTTTCCGCTTATCCTTTGTTTCCGGCAAAAAAGACTATCCTCAGCCGGAGCATATTGATGACTGCACCATCCCAGGTATTAAAGATCCGCCGCCCAGACGACTGGCATCTTCACTTTCGCGATGGCGACATGTTGAAAACTGTCGTGCCCTATACCAGTGAAATTTATGGACGCGCAATTGTCATGCCGAACCTGGCACCGCCCGTCACTACTGTTGACGCAGCCATCGCTTACCGTCAGCGTATACTGGACGCCGTACCTGCCGGACACGATTTCACCCCGTTAATGACCTGCTATCTGACGGACACGCTGGATCCCAACGAACTGGAGCGCGGGTTCAACGAAGGTGTTTTCACCGCCGCCAAACTCTACCCGGCTAACGCCACCACCAACTCTACTCACGGCGTGACCTCTATTGATGCCATCATGCCGGTTCTGGAACGGATGGAAAAACTCGGCATGCCTTTGCTGGTACACGGTGAAGTCACGCACGCGGAAATCGATATATTCGATCGCGAAGCACGCTTTATTGACACGGTGATGGAGCCATTGCGGTCGCGTCTGACCGCGCTGAAAGTGGTGTTTGAACATATCACCACTAAAGACGCCGCCGACTACGTGCGTGACGGCAATGATCTGCTGGCAGCGACCATTACCCCGCAGCATTTGATGTTTAACCGCAACCATATGCTGGTCGGGGGCATTCGTCCGCATCTGTATTGCCTGCCTATTCTCAAGCGAAACGTCCACCAGCAGGCGCTGCGCGAACTGGTCGCCAGTGGTTTCAGCCGGGCGTTCCTCGGCACTGACTCGGCGCCGCATGCGCGTCATCGTAAAGAATCCAGCTGCGGCTGCGCGGGGTGTTTTAATGCCCCTACCGCACTCGCCAGTTATGCCACCGTCTTCGAAGAGATGAACGCCCTGGCCCATTTCGAGGCCTTCTGCTCGCTTAACGGTCCTCGCTTCTACGGACTGCCGGTTAACGACACCTTTATTGAACTGGTTAAAGAAGAGCAGCAGATACCGGAAAGTATCGCTCTGGAGGGAGACACGCTGGTGCCTTTCCTCGGCGGTGAAACCGTACGCTGGTCAGTGAAACGCTAAAAAAATGTCGCAACCTGTTGTCAACTGGCGAAGTTAACTGTATAAATAACCAGTATATTCAACAGGGGGCTATTATGCGTATTGAAGTCACTATTGCCAAAACTTCACCTTTGCCTGCTGGCGCCATTGACGCGTTGGCAGGTGAACTCTCCCGTCGTATTCACCATCATTTTCCGGATAACGACGGTAACGTCACCGTTCGTTATGCCGGCACAAACAATCTGTCGGTCATTGGCGCGACAAAAGAGGACAAAGAACGCATCAGCGAGATCCTGCAAGAAACATGGGAAAGCGCGGATGACTGGTTCATTAATGAATAAAAAATGATATGCAGTGATGTTTTTTGCCGGGTCGCCCCGGCTTTTTTTATTTTCCCGTATCATAAAGATTTCGAGCAATCTCTCTCAACAAAACAGTTAATGTTTATTTACATGCTGATTATCTTTTAGTCAAAACCACAAAATAACTGCACAACATGCTAAAAAAATATGAATGACATGCCGGTTTATCGTTCAGATAACACTTAAAACAAAAAAATTATGCCCTGTCCTCTTTAAATTTTCAGTGAATACCCTTATTTATTGATATACTGAACTTGCTTCAGAAAAAAACGCATTGAACCTCGAAAACCGTTGTCTAGTAACACGAATTAGGGGGCATGATGGAAAAGAATAATGAAGTCATTCAGACTCATCCGCTTGTAGGATGGGACATCAGCACCGTTGATAGCTATGATGCGCTGATGCTGCGTTTGCACTACCAGACCCCGAATCGTCCAGACCCAAATGGGACTGAAGTTGGTCAAACGCTCTGGTTAACCACTGATGTTGCCAGGCAATTTATTTCAATATTAGAAGCCGGAATCGCCAAAATTGAATCAGGTGATTTCCCCGCTAATGAGTATCAGCGTCATTAAATCTGATGCACCCAACCTTCAAAAGGCACCTTAACGGTGCCTTTCTTATTTGATGGTTGAACATTCCGGGTTGAATATTCCAGGTCAGTTATTTACCCTGCTACCATCGCGATTGCAGAGAGAAGCGGATGAAATACGACTTAATCATTATTGGCAGCGGTTCCGTAGGCGCCGCCGCCGGATACTATGCCACGCGCGCCGGTCTGAATGTACTGATGATCGATGCACATATGCCGCCGCACCAACAGGGTAGCCATCACGGTGATACACGCTTAATTCGTCATGCCTATGGCGAAGGTGAAAAATACGTTCCGTTGGTCCTGCGTGCGCAGACATTGTGGGATGAACTCGCCCAGCATAATGAAGAACCTGTGTTTGTCCGTTCTGGCGTTGTCAACCTCGGCCCGGCAGATTCCACGTTCTTATCTAACGTGGCGCAAAGCGCAAAACAGTGGCAGCTCAACGTTGAACAGTTGGATGCCGCTGCCATCATGGCCCGCTGGCCCGAAATTCGTGTCCCGGAAAACTATATCGGCCTGTTTGAGGCCGATTCAGGTTTTCTGCGCAGTGAGTTGGCCATTAAGACCTGGATTCGCCTGGCTGAGGAAGCAGGCTGCGCTCAGCTGTTTAAATGCCCGGTTACCGCGATTCACCATCATGATGATGGCGTAACGGTTGAGACCGCAGACGGCGACTATCACGCGAAAAAAGCGCTGGTGAGTGCCGGCACCTGGGTACAGGCATTAGTACCGGAATTGCCGATACAGCCAGTGCGCAAAGTGTTCGCGTGGTATCAGGCTGACGGGCGCTACAGCGTTAAAAACAATTTCCCGGCCTTCACCGGCGAATTGCCTAATGGCGATCAGTATTACGGTTTCCCGGCCGAGAACGACGAACTGAAGATTGGTAAACATAACGGCGGGCAGGTTATTCACTCAGCCGAAGAGCGCAAAGCGTTTGCCGCTGTCGCCAGCGATGGTTCAGAGGCTTTCCCGTTCCTGCGTTCTGTTCTGCCCGGCGTGGGATGTTGTCTGCACGGTGCGTCGTGCACCTACGATAACTCTCCGGATGAAGACTTTATTATTGATACGCTACCCGGACATGATAATACGCTTATTATTACCGGGCTAAGCGGTCACGGCTTTAAGTTTGCCTCGGTACTGGGGGAGATTGCGGCTGATTTTGCCCAGGACAAGCCGTCGGCCTTCGACCTGGCACCGTTCAAACTGAGCCGTTTTAAACTATAACCATGATATGGCCTCGCCACTGGGGCCATTTTATTGAAGGAATAATAGTGATGCGCCGCATCGTTGACTATCTGGTGAATAATATACGCGAGCATTTTATGCTCTACATTATTTTATGGTCTCTGCTGGCAATCATGGATGTAATATATATTATGTTTTTCTGATCTTAGTCTGCTGACAATAATTGACAGCAATTGAGATTTCTTTAATTTTTATTGTGATTAATTGAATAATCAGAAACCCTACAAAGTACCGCACATCAGGCTCTACCCGCCCATCTTTCTCTAAACACCTGATGATCAACTCATCATCACATCAAATTTATTGAATTAAGAATAAATATCATCATTATTGTTATTTATTAGTTGCATTAATGTCTTTTACAGGCCATTTTCATTCACTTCTGAAATATCTATCGGTGTATTTATGCAATTCAATAATAGTCCACAGCGCTATGGTGTGGTGTCAGCCGTTTTGCACTGGCTGGTCGCGCTTGCCGTGTATGGCATGTTTGCGTTGGGTTTATGGATGGTCACACTCAGCTATTACGATGGCTGGTACCACCAGGCACCTGAACTGCATAAAAGCATCGGCGTATTGCTGATGATGGGGCTGGTGATTCGCGTGGTCTGGCGGCTGTTCTCTCCTCCTCCTGCGGCATTGAAAAGCTATTCTCGCTTAACTCGTCTGGCTGCGGCCCTGGGCCACCTCAGTTTATATCTGCTGCTGTTCTCCATTGTCATCAGTGGGTATTTAATTTCGACCGCAGACGGCAAACCCATCAGCGTCTTTGGCTGGTTTGAGATCCCCGCCACGCTCGCCAACGCCGGGGCGCAGGCCGATCTCGCCGGAAGCCTGCACCTGTGGCTTGCCTGGAGCGTTGTGGTCCTCTCTCTTTTACATGGGCTGATGGCCCTGAAACACCACTTTATCGACAACGACGATACCCTTAATCGCATGTTGGGAAAATCGTCATCTGACTATGGAGCTTAAAATGAAAAAAAACCTGCTGGGACTGACTCTCGCATCTTTACTGTTTACCACCGGTTCGGCCATCGCGGCAGATTACAAAATCGACAAAGAAGGACAACATGCCTTTGTTAATTTTCGTATTCAGCATCTGGGATACAGCTGGCTGTACGGCACCTTTAAAGACTTCGACGGATCGTTTACCTTCGATGAAAAAAATCCAGCCGCCGATAAAGTGAACGTCACCATTAACACCAACAGCGTTGACACTAATCATGCCGAGCGTGACAAGCATCTGCGCAGCGCAGATTTCCTTAACGTCGCCAAATTCCCGCAGGCGACCTTCACCTCCACCAGCGTGAAGAAAGCGGGTAACGACCTGGATATTACCGGGGATCTGACGCTGAACGGCGTCACCAAACCGGTCACGCTGGACGCGAAGCTTATTGGTCAGGGTGGCGATCCGTGGGGTGGCACCCGTGCAGGCTTTGAAGCACAAGGGAAGATTAAGCTGAAGGACTTTAACATCACCACCGACCTGGGGCCTGCTTCACAGGAAGTAGACTTAATCATCTCGGTAGAAGGTGTTCAGCAGAAATAGCATCTCAATGCTGCCAAAATGGAAGCCGGATGAGGCTGTAGCCCTCATCCGGCATCATTTTATTGCGCAGGGTCCGGAATACCCAGTTTAGTATTCAGACGGCCACGGGACTTATTAAAAATTTTATTGCCATTCTCACGACCTGCGCGACGGCGACGTTGTTCCTCTTCAGGCAACGTACTCTCTTCACAACACAGATCGCTGCAGCACCCTTTGTACTTCTCGGCGCAGGCCGGGCACTGGATAAACAGCAGATGGCAGCCGTCATTTTTGCAGTTGGTATGGCTGTCGCACGCCACACCACACTGGTGACAATGTGCGATAACATCTTCGGAGATCCGCTCCCCCATCCGCTCATCAAAAACAAAGTTTTTACCGATGAAGCGTACCGGAAGTCCCTGTTCTCGAGCTTTACGGGCATATTCAATAATGCCGCCCTCAATGTGCCAGACTTTACTGAACCCGTTGTATTTCATCCAGGCGCTGGCCTTCTCACAGCGAATACCGCCCGTGCAGTACATTACGATTTTTTTATCTTTATGTTCCTGCATCATTTCAACGGCTTTCGGCAACTGATCGCGGAACGTATCTGCCGGGATCTCCATGGCGTTCTCGAAGTGCCCCACCTCATACTCATAGTGGTTGCGCATATCGATAAACACCGCGTCAGGATCGTCAAGCATGGCGTTTACTTCTGCCGCCTTCAGGTAATCACCAACGTTGCTGGCATCAAAAGCCGGATCATCGATGCCATCTGCCACAATGCGCTCACGGACTTTCATGCGCAGTACCCAGAACGATTTTCCGTCATCGTCCAGCGCAATGTTAAGTCGCAGCCCGGCAAATGCAGGATCAAACGCGTACAGCTGCTGACGGAATGCCTCAACCTTGCTTTGCGGCACGCTGATTTGTGCGTTAATGCCTTCGTGCGCCAGATATACGCGCCCGAAAACGTTCAGCTCGGTGAACAGTTGGTACAGTGCATCACGCGTATCCTGAGGATTAACGAGGTTGAAATATTTATAAAATGAAATCGTGGTGCGCGGCTCAGATTCAGCCAACATTTTAGCTTTGAGCGCGTCATTCGAAATGCGGTTGTGTAACACTGGCATGGTGTACGTTTCCTGCAGTCAGTAAAAAGATGAAAATCGGCCGGCATCATAAAGCAAACATCGCCAATTTACATCCACACATTTTACGCTACATTTCATACTTCATGATAAAAGCGTCACAACAATTGACGAAAAACCAGCCATTCTCCCGTCACAAATTTTTGATACGCGCGAAAAAATGCGACAATACAGGGCATTGGTCGTTTAATGACAGGATAGACATGACGAATTTACCCAAGTTCTCGGCTGCACTTTTGCATCCACGTTATTGGTTAACCTGGCTAGGTATTGGCATCCTTTGGTTGATCGTGCAGTTACCCTATCCGTTCCTCTATAAGCTGGGCTGTACATTAGGTCGTCTGGCGTTACATGTGATGAGACGCCGGGCAAAGATTGTTTCGCGAAATCTGGAGCTGTGCTTCCCACAGATGAGCGAACAAGAGCGTCAGCAGATGGTGGTAAAAAACTTTGAGTCCGTCGGCATGGGCGTAGTGGAAACCGGCATGGCCTGGTTTTGGTCCGACCGTCGTATTACGCGCTGGACCGAAGTAATCGGCATGGAGCATATTCGTGATGTTCAGGCACAGCAGCGTGGGATCCTGTTAGTGGGTCTGCACTTTCTGACGCTTGAATTAGGCGCGCGTCAGTTTGGTTTACAGGAACCCGGTATCGGGGTGTATCGCCCCAACGACAATCCGCTGCTCGACTGGCTGCAAACCTGGGGGCGTATGCGCTCCAATAAATCAATGCTCGATCGTAAAGATCTAAAAGGGATGGTCAAGGCTCTGAAGAAAGGTGAAGTGGTCTGGTATGCCCCGGATCACGACTACGGCCCACGCTCCAGCGTCTTTGTGCCTCTGTTTGCTGTAGAGCAGGCTGCAACCACCTCTGGGACGTGGATGCTGTCGCGGATGTCCAATGCGTGTCTGGTGCCGTTTGTCCCTCGTCGTAAACCTGACGGCAAAGGGTATCAGTTGATTATGCTGCCGCCGGAATGTTCGCCGCCGCTGGACGATGCTGAAACCACCGCCGCGTGGATGAACAAAATTATTGAGAAATGCATCATGATGGCACCGGAGCAATATATGTGGCTACATCGCCGGTTCAAAACACGCCCTGAAGGCGCACCTTCCTTGTACTGACCCTTTGTTGCAGCCCGCGGGCTGCAACATCTCCCCCTCCGTTTAGGTTTTACTGCTCTGCGCATTGCAGCGACTATCAACCAGGCGCATAATTAGTCTGCTTACTTATTTTTACACGATAGCGCAAACAGCGCGCCACACTGCGGATCGCTATGTCACCCTCAGATGTCTCCATCAACTGGAAGCGTAATCTCACGGTTGCCTGGCTCGGTTGCTTTTTAACCGGTGCAGCATTTAGCCTGGTGATGCCTTTCTTACCCCTGTATGTCGAAAGCCTCGGCGTGACGGGACACGGCGCCCTGAACATGTGGTCGGGTCTGGTGTTCAGCATTACGTTTCTTTTTTCAGCTATCGCTTCACCTTTCTGGGGCGGCCTTGCAGATCGCAAAGGCAGGAAAATCATGCTCCTGCGCTCAGCGCTGGGGATGGCTGTCGTGATGCTGCTAATGGGGCTGGCGCAAAATATCTGGCAGTTTTTGATCCTGCGTGCGCTGCTGGGACTGCTTGGTGGGTTCATTCCCAATGCGAATGCGCTGATCGCCACCCAGGTGCCGCGCAATAAAAGCGGCTGGGCGCTGGGAACACTTTCAACCGGCGGCGTCAGTGGCGCACTGCTGGGCCCGCTGGCAGGAGGCTTGCTTGCCGACCAATACGGATTGCGCCCCGTTTTCTTTATTACCGCCAGCGTGCTGCTGCTCTGTTTTATGCTGACGTTATTTTTTATTCGTGAGCATTTTCAATCGGTCAGCAAAAAAGAGATGTTGCACATTCGGGAGGTCGTCGGATCCTTAAAAAATCCAAAGCTGGTACTGAGTCTGTTCGTCACCACACTGATCATTCAGGTCGCAACCGGATCCATCGCACCTATCTTGACACTGTATGTGCGGGAACTGGCGGGTAACGTCGGCAATATCGCTTTTATCAGCGGCATGATCGCTTCCGTTCCCGGCGTGGCCGCTTTACTCAGCGCGCCAAGGCTGGGCAAATTAGGCGACCGCATAGGCCCGGAGAAGATCCTGATTGTCGCTCTGGTCATTTCCGTATTGCTGCTCATCCCCATGTCATTCGTCCAGACGCCCTGGCAGCTCGGCGTCCTGCGCTTTTTGCTGGGAGCCGCCGACGGCGCACTGCTCCCTGCCGTACAAACGCTGCTGGTCTATAACTCAACCAACCAAATAGCCGGGCGTATTTTCAGCTACAACCAGTCATTTCGTGATATTGGCAACGTGACGGGGCCACTGATGGGCGCAGCTATTTCAGCCAACTATGGTTTTCGCGCGGTCTTCTGCGTGGCCGCGGGAGTGGTCTTATTTAACGCGCTCTACTCCTGGAACAGCCTGCGCCGACGTCGCGAAACCCAGCGCACGCAATGATTTTTGTGCATTCATACTTGCACTAGCAGAGAATCAACTATTATTTCCCTGAATACCTCATTAAATCAAAGGGAGACGCTGATGACCATGTATGCCACGCTGGAAGAAGCCATTGATGCTGCCCGTGAAGAGTTTCTGGCTGATAACCCCGACCTAGATGCGGACGACGCCAGTGTTCAGCAGTTGAACGTACAAAAGTATGTGCTACAGGATGGTGACATCATGTGGCAGGCTGAGTTTTTCGCCGACGAAGATGAGGAAGGCGAATGTCTGCCGATGCTGAGCGGTGAAGCGGCACAAAGCGTCTTTGATGGCGATTATGATGAGATTGAAATTCGCCAGGAGTGGCTGGAGGAAAATACCCTCCACGAGTGGGATGAAGGCGAATTCCAGCTTGAACCACCTCTGGATACCGAGGAAGGTCAGACGGCAGCCGACGAATGGGATGAGCGGTAATTACTCGTAGGGACCATGATGGATGTCAAGGGGCAACAGCAGCGTATCAAACACCAGTGAAAAAGGCAGATCGATCAGGGTGACATAGCGCCATGCTGAATCCCGGACATCCCACTGCACGCCGGGATAGTATTGATTTCCGTGACCTTGCCCCGGGATCGTGCGGCTAATAATACTGCCGCACCCACTCAGCAAGATGACCATGATTCCAACCGCAAGTATTCGCACCTGAACCCTCATTAACAACATTGCCATCCGCATAAAAAAATACCGGCACCAGGCCGGTATTTTCACATTTCAGGTGTTCTATTTCTTCCTGAGTGCCAGCGGGTTCAGGGTTATCCCCTGATAATAATTAACCCACGACGAATACTTATCCGGCGAGTTCCAGACGCGATAATGTAAACGCGCCATGGTCACCGGATCGCTCAACAGCACAAGGCGGCGATCGCGATTCAGTTTCTCAGGTGTATCGTTCAGCGCCTGCTCGACATGACGGTCACGGGCAATCTCCAGCACGTTACTGGCGCGGTGACGCGCGGTCGCCATCGCCGTAGCCAGTGCGTTAAATGACGGGTTAAACACCGCGTGCATAAAGCCGTCATCCAGCGAGCGATTGCGATTCATCACCAGGTAGTTATCCGTATCCACCAGCACCTGCGGAGGAGAATACTCCTCCGGGATCAGGAACAGCTTCCAGCGCTTGGTACGTAACCCTATCGTTGAACGGCTGGAAATCACCGACACAAACGGCGACAGGATCAGGGAGAAGACAATCGGTGCCAGCCAGAACAGGAAGCGCAGATCCAGCCAAGCCATACCGACCGCCCAGACCAGACCCAGCAGCAGCTGGGAGCCGTGACGCATAAACGCTTCACCCCACGGAGTGGAGTCATCATCACGCTGCGGCGAGTTCCAAACAACTTCCCAACCGAGGAAAGCACTGACCACGAAGACGGTATGGAACAACATACGCACCGGCGCCAGTAGCACGGAGAACAGCACCTCCAGCAGCAGCGACAGCGTCACGCGGACAAAACCGCCGTACTCTTTCGTCCCTTTGCACCAGATGAGCAAAATACTCAGCAGCTTCGGCAGGAACAGCAGCACCATGGTTGAGGCAAACAGCGCAATCGCCAGCTCAGGACGCCACTGCGGCCACACCGGGAACAGCTGACGCGGCTGCAGGAAGTATTGCGGCTCCGTCAGCGCATGCACCACCTGCAATGCGGTTGAAAGCGCGAGGAACATAAACCACAGCGGGGCAGACAGATAAGACATCACGCCCGTCAGGAACACCGCACGGTGAACCGGATGCATCCCTTTGACCAGGAACAGACGGAAGTTCATCAGGTTGCCGTGACACCAACGACGGTCACGCTTCAGTTCATCAAGCAGGTTTGGCGGCAGCTCTTCATAAGAACCCGGCAGATCGTAGGCAATCCACACCCCCCAGCCTGCACGACGCATTAACGCCGCTTCTACGAAGTCATGGGAGAGGATCGAACCCGCAAACGAGCCTTCACCCGGTAGCGGTGCAAGCGCACAATGCTCAATAAACGGCTTCACGCGAATAATCGCGTTGTGACCCCAGTAGTGCGACTCCCCGAGCTGCCAGAAGTGAAGCCCGGCGGTAAACAGCGGCCCATACACGCGCGTAGCAAACTGCTGGCAGCGTGCATACAGCGTGTCCATACCGGACGCTTTTGGCGACGACTGAATAATACCGGCATTCGGGTTCGCTTCCATCAGACGCACCAGGCCGGTCAGGCAATCGCCGCTCATTACCGAGTCAGCGTCCAGGACGACCATGTAGCTGTACTGATTCCCCCAGCGACGGCAGAAGTCATCAATGTTGCCGCTTTTACGCTTCACACGACGACGACGACGGCGGTAGAAAATCTGTCCTTCGCCCTGCACTTCAGCGATCAGCTCCATCCAGGCTTTTTGTTCCGCCACGCAGATATCAGGGTTGTAGCTGTCGCTCAGGATGTAGACATCGAAATGCGCAGCATTACCCGTGGCTTTCACCGATTCCCACGTGGCGCGCAGCCCCGCGAATACGCGGTCAACGTCCTCGTTACAGATAGGCATGATCAACGCGGTGCGGTGCTCAGGGTTTAATGCTTCATCCCCCACCGTTGACGCGGAAATACTGTACTTATCGCGGCCAATCAGCAGTTGCAAGAACCCCATCAGCGCGGTCCAGAACCCTGCCGATACCCAGCAGAACAATACCGCAAACAGAATCAGGATACCGGTCTGGAGCACATAGGGCAGCAATTGCATAAAGGAGACCCACAGGTCCTGCCCCATCATGTCTGCCGGATTAATGAACGCCCAGCCCTGGTACGGAAGAATGGTCTTCATATACCAGGTCGCAACGACCGTTTGCGCCAGCGTTAAGATAAGCAGCGTATAGCGGCGAATCGTCCCGACGGTACGCCATTTCTGTTCACTTTCTTGTTCTTCTTTCGTCAAACGAGAAAGATAACGCGGCGTAACATCGCGTCCACGCAGACGATCCCAAAAACGGCCTACCGGGTTGGTACGCCAGGGATCGGGAAACATAGATGTACGCGTAGCCTTCGGCATAGCCTGCAGCTGGTCGCGTCCTTCATCGTCTTTAATTAACTGCTCTTTGGCCAGAGAATCCGGCCAGGCTTGCTCAAGGCGAGCTTTAACAGACCCCTGCGGTGAATCGTCTTCGCGCGAGTAAGTACGATGCTCAGCATCCAGCGCCTGATGAACGGCGCGGATGTCAGTTTTCGGCAGTGCCGCTTTCTCGATATCCGAAAGCGGCATTGCGTCAATATACTCAGTTGTCTTATTCATTGGCAGGTAACTGGTAGCTCCAGGTTTCACTCAACGGCTGATCGGCATTGACCAACGCAGCACGCATTTCAGTGGTTTTCTTCGCATCTTTCACTTTCACGCGCAGCATCAGACGCCAACCCTTAGTGACCGGGTTATAACGCACCGTACTCTCAACGATTTCACCGTTATCACCAATGCTGGTCTGCGCGGTGACTGGGGTATCCTGCGGCAGTTTTTTCATATCTGCGCCGGCAAAATCCACGATAAATGCAATCGTGCCGTCAGGCTGACGAATGAGGTTCGATTGTTTGACATCACCGGTAGAACGACGCGTCTGCTGTACCCAGGCATTATCCGGCGCATGAAGTTTGTCTTCATCGCGGGTAAAGGTCAGTGTGTACTTGAAGTTCATCTCTTTGCCTGCTTCAGGCAGTTGGTCCGGCGTCCAGTAAGCGACGATGTTGTCGTTGGTTTCATCGTTGGTTGGGATTTCAACTAACTCAAGTTTCCCCTTGCCCCAGTCACCTTTCGGCGTTACCCAGGCACTCGGACGCAGGTCGTAGCGGTCGTCGATATCTTCAAAACGCGAGAACTGGCGGCCACGTTGCAGCAGACCAAATCCCTGCGGGTTTTCCATCGCAAAACTGCTCACCGCGAGGTGTTTCGGGTTATTCAGCGGACGCCAAATCCACTCGCCGTTGCCAGCATGGATAGACAAACCGTTAGAGTCGTGCAGCTCCGGACGATAGTTGGTCGCCGGAGACGGTTGGTTCGGCCCGAACAGGAACATACTGGTCAGCGGCGCAACGCCCAGTTTGCCTACTTTGTCGCGCAGGTAAACTTTGGACTGAACGTCCACCACCGTGTCACGACCTGGCATAATCACAAAACGATAGGCCCCGGTGGCGCGTGGGGAGTCCAGCAATGCATAGATGGTTAAACGTTTGTCAGTCGGTTTTGGACGTTCGATCCAAAACTCGCGAAAACGGGGAAATTCTTCACCGGAAGGCAGTGCGGTATCAATAGCGAGGCCGCGTGCAGACAGGCCATAAACCTGACCGGCTCCCAGGACGCGGAAATAGCTGGCACCGAGCATGCTGACGATTTCATCGTTTTTATCTTTGCTGTTGATCGGGTACAGCACCTTGAACCCGGCGAAACCGAGATCTTTTACCGTGTCTTTATCATGCTGAACATCGCCGAAATTAAAATAATCCGGGTTGTATTTGATTCTCTTTACCGCTGTGGCGGTAACTTCGTTGATCTTGACCGGCGTGTCGAAGTACATACCCTGGTGGTAGAACTCGAGCTTAAATGGGGTCTTGAGATTGCTCCAGTAGGCTTTATCGTGATTGAACTGGATCTGCTGATAATCCGCATACTTCATGTCGCGGAAAACGGAGGGCAAGTTACTTTTAGGCGCCTCATAGCCTTTATCGGCTAAGGATTGAGCTTGCTTTGCCACATCATCAATACTGAATGCCCAGCTCGAAGATGTGTACAGCGTTAACATGACTGCTGCACCCAACCAACGCATTTTCATCATTTGTAGTTTATGTTTCATAATTAGTAAGCACTTCCCCCTTTGTGTGCTTATATTGATCCGATCCATTTTAATGGATAATCGGGTATTCCGACAACTGAATCCCTGTATTGTTCGCGCGCTGGCTCATGGTTTAATCAGGTTCATCTGCCTGTTTTCACTTTGCGTGCTTATCCTGGAGACAGGTTGTTGGACTTCGTGTAGGGTTGCCCTCGAATGTAACCATTATTCGTCTTAGGGATAAGACGAAAAGTCTGAGAATACGTAACTGTTTATGAGCTCTGTATCCCCTCCGCGTGAATATTTTCTTGACTCCATCCGCGCCTGGCTGATGTTGTTGGGGATCCCATTCCATATCTCATTGATCTATTCCACACACACCTGGCACGTGAACAGTGCTGAACCGTCGTGGTGGCTAACCTTGTTTAACGACTTCATCCATGCGTTTCGCATGCAGGTGTTTTTTGTTATTTCGGGTTATTTTTCCTACATGTTGTTTTTACGCTATCCATTAAAACGCTGGTGGAAAGTGCGTGTTGAGCGCGTGGGGATCCCGATGTTGACCGCGATTCCCTTGCTCACACTGCCGCAATTTATCATGCTGCAATATGTAAAAGGGAAAGCAGAGAGTTGGCACACGCTCAGCGGGTACGATAAATATAACGCCCTTGCCTGGGAGCTCATTTCTCATCTGTGGTTTTTGCTGGTCCTTGTGGTGTTAACGACCGTGAGCATGTGGGTATTTACCCAAATTAAGAAGCGTCAGGAAAGCCAGCAGGGAACGCCCCCTGCCCCAGCGTCAATGGTAAAGTTAACGCTAATTTTTGCCTTGCTTGGTGTGGGCTACGCCGTCGTCAGACGAACCATTTTTATTCTCTACCCTTCGATCCTCAGCGACGGCATGTTTAATTTTGTCGTCATGCAAACGCTGTTTTATGTGCCTTTCTTTATGCTCGGCGCGCTGGCATTCATTAATCCCAATCTGAAGGCGCTGTTCACCACCCCCTCGCGTGGTTGCACTCTCGGTGCAGGAGCGGCCTTTGTGGCGTACCTACTCAACCAACGTTACGGCAACGGCGACGCCTGGATGTATGAAACTGAATACGTGGTAACCATGGTTCTGGGGCTGTTGATGGTTAACGTGGTCTTTTCGCTCGGCTATCGTTTATTGAATTTTCAGTCAGCGCGCGTAACCTATTTTGTCAATGCATCGCTGTTTATTTATCTGGTGCATCATCCGTTAACGCTGTTTTTCGGCGCCTATATCACACCGCACATCTCATCCAATCTGCTGGGCTTTCTCTGTGGACTGCTGTTTGTGGTCGGGATCGCGGTGATACTGTACGAAATTCATCTCCGGATCCCGGTACTGAAGTTTTTGTTTTCAGGAAAACCGCCGGTTAAGCAGGACAAAAACAAGGCCGTCACTGGTTAGCTTGGGTTACGTCGTTCAGAGCAACCATTCAATCGGTAATATCGAGGCCAGCTTCACCAATACCCGCTTCCAGAATCCGGTGGCGGGTTCTTTTTTCAGCACCTGCTCATGACCCTGCTGGCGGTCAACCCAGTTAATCCGTCCCCAGCGATCGAGACGCAATTGCCAGGCAACATCATGCTGACTCTGCATAAAACGGTTATGAATCAGTGCAGCCAGGCTTTCACTTTCAATCACAAATCCCATTTCCGTGTTGAGCAATGTGGAGCGCGGATCAAAATTAAGCGAGCCGATAAACACCTTACGCCCGTCAATACTGAAAGTTTTAGCGTGCAAACTCGAGCCCGAATTACCGGTTAATCCGCGATCGTGCACAGCCGTGGCGCGATCGCGTGTCGGTTTAAGCTCATATAATTCCACACCATAGCGCAGCAGTTTTTTTCGCCAGCGCGCGTAGCCGGCATGAACAATTGCCACATCATTCGCCGCCAGCGAATTGGTTAGAATGGCAATTTTGACCCCTTTTCTCACCAAACGCAGCAGTTGGGCAACGCCCGCCCGTGTAGGTACAAAATAGGCGGAAATAATATCAATACGCTCGGTAGGTGAGCCCATAATATCGAACAAGCGCTGAGGTAATAGCGAATGGCGCGGAGCCTTCCCCTCACCTTTTAGCGGGTCGTCGCTGAGCAGGCGTGTTTTGGCCCAAATCAGCGGCAACGCCCCCCGATCGAGACTGGCCATAAACTGGCTGGTTTCCAGCTTATTCAGGTAACGGCGAGTTATATCATCGTTATACCAGGACTCCGGCAGGTCAATACGCTGGGTAGGTTCAGGCTCTGACAGTGAGAGCACTTTTTTGAGTGTTGAAACGGACTGACACTGCCAGTAACGTTCAAAATCATCCGCAACCTCGGTCACCACCGGCCCTACGGCCATTACATCCAAATCAGAAAATAGCGGCTGTTCGCCTGCGCCAAAATAGGCGTCACCGATATTGCGCCCGCCAACCAACGTGACCACCCCGTCGGCGGTATAACTTTTATTATGCATACGACGGTTAAGTCGGGCGAAATCGGTTAAATAGCCCACCGCACGCAAGATGCGAAAAGAGAAAGGATTAAACAGGCGGACTTCGATATTCGGGTGGTTATCCAGTAATTGCAGCGTATCATCCAGACCCGGCGTGTTGTTGTCGTCCAGCAACAAACGGACCTGCACGCCACGTTTCGCTGCGGCCAGCAGTACCGAAAACAATAGCAGCCCGGACATGTCGTTCTCCCAGATGTAATACTGCACATCCAGGGAGCGTTCCGCCATTTCAGTGAGTCGATAGCGAGCGGCAAACGCATCCAGACTGTCATCCAGCGCAAGGATGCCGCATTGTTCAGGATGGCTGGCGCAAAGCGGAGTAATTGCGCGCTCGAGCCGCGTCATATCAGGCTGGGTTATCATCGCCTTGCTGGGTGAGTAATCTGTTATAAAGTTGGGACGTTTCGTCATCAAAACACACGAAGTAAATCTGCTCAGGTAGCGCCCGGCGGGTCGTGAACCTCAACACCGTGTTGACGGCGATTTCCGCTGCTGCTGCGCGCGGATAACCATACACTCCCGTGCTAATCGCCGGAAAAGCAATGGATTGATAGCCATTGGCTAAGGCCAGTTGCAGCGTGTTCAAATAGGCCTCTTCGAGACGTTCAGCTTCATGATGATCGCCCCCCTGCCACACAGGCCCCACGGTATGAATAACCGCTTTCGCAGGAAGATTGCCTGCCAGAGTGATGACCGCATGACCCGTTGGACATTCTCCCTGCTGTTGGATAACCTGTTTGCAGGCCTCCAACAATGCCGGTCCGGCAGCGCGATGAATTGCCCCATCCACGCCACCGCCTCCCAATAGGGACGAATTGGCAGCATTGACGATCACATCAACAGCCATCGTCGTAATGTCGCCCTGTACCACATGAACACGCGATTGCATAAACTTCCCCTGACAAAACACCTTCTCTTCAGTGTACAGCAGGGTTTTCCAGGAAATCTCACTTTTTAACGAAACGGCTGCATATCTACGCCAGAACGACTTATTTATATTCAATGTTAAGAATAGCGAGGGTTTTCTGCTCATTGAGGTAGTGCATGTTAGCGCTCGCAATTTGCTTAACATTCTGCGGCACCAGAGTGACCTGTTGCGCATTAAAACGGCTACTTTGCATCTTGCCGTCGCGTATACATGACATTTCTATCTGTTGTTGCTGGGTGCTAACTTCACAAGGCGGTTCCACTATTTCACCGCGAAAATGAATAATCCCACCCGCTGAGATTTGTTGAGCACTTACGGATACTGTAAAAAGAGAAAAAACACCAATGCCAATACTCAGAATTCTGTTCGCTAAAGTACACATAAAGGTTCCTCAATGATTAGTCCTCTTGAGGGATCGGTATGATCCTTCACCGCTGCGATTAACGACCCGATAAAAACATCTTCACGTTTCTATATTCATAGAACAGCAATGCGCTCCCAGCCACACCCGACCTGCAAATACTTCAGTCCCTCAAGAATGACCGGATGAGTCTGTCCATTGTTGTGAGAGATGCAGCGATTGCCCATCCGAAACGGTGACAATAATTTTTACTGAGTCCTCAGCGGAAATATTAAAGCTCAGCTTAGTTAAATCAATCGGCCGATTAGCAGGGACCGAAAGGCTTGTTTTCTGCTGCGTTTGGCTTTGCCCCCCCTTCCCTTCACGTATCGCGAAGACTTGTACCTGACATTCACAGGGTTGCGTTAACGTTACCTGAGGAATAATGGTGTACATTTCGCCTTGCTGGGTTGTATTAAAGGTGATTTGATTTGACAGCGCGGCAATAAGTAATAGCGTATGCATACTATTCTCCCGAAAAAAAACAGGGCTTTCGCCCTGTTTATTCTCAGTCAGCAGACTGAATTAATGTTGGTTAGCCGTGACGTTGTTGCCAAAACCAACCTGACGAACCAGAACGTTGGAGTCAGACGCAGTCTGATTAACCACCGCACCGTTGCGACCACCGTATTGGGTCACGTTAATGTCCGCACGTTTAGCATTCCACTGATTGATGTCAGCGCTGTTGCTGAAGCCTGACTGTTTCAGACTAATGGTACTGTCATCAGCACCTTGTCCGACGGTTGCCCCGTTACCACGCCCATGCTGGGTGATGGTCACATCGGATTTACGTGCATCACTTTGCAGCGCATTCGCAATGTTGCCAGAACCATACTGGTAAATACTCATTGATGATTCTGGACCAAAATTATTACCACCACCATGGTGATTGCCGTTGCCGCCCCATTGCGGAACAACACCAGCCAGAGCACTGCCAGAAACTACGATTGCTGCGAATGCTGCCACTTTTAAAAGTTTCATGGTAAACCCCCATCGGATTGATTTAAAAGTCGTTCATGGATTAGCGTTGAGTCACGCGAATGGCCATTTGCGACTGTCTCTGCACCACAACTGCTGTTTTTTGTGTACCGTACTGGGTAATATTTGCTTTATTACCCGAACCTTTCTGGATAATAACGGCCGTATTACCGTAAGAACCTTGTTTTATACTCGCATCATTGGAACTACCCGCCTGATCTATATATGCAAGATTATATGATCCTGCCTGATCTATTTTCGCTCGGTTACTTGAACCATCCTGCGAAATGACCGACAATAGCTTCGAGCCCGACTGGCGTGTATTGGCACTGTTCCCAGTGCCTACTTGACCAATAATGGCTGCCTGATTAAATGAAGACTTACTTAATTCATTTACCGCAAAGTTATATTCTGCATTAGCCATGTCATAACTTGTTGCGGACACAATTCCAGGCACACCCAGCATTGTAAACATCATAAATAACAACTTGTTTTTCATGTTGTCACCCTGGACCTGGTCGTACATGAAGTTGAATTATTTACCACTCAAGTTTTGTTGTTAACATGACTTAAACTTGTTAATGCCACGTTACGATGAAGAGTATGTCCGTTGAAACATTTTAAATAACTCACCCGCGAGTGGTATTTTTATATTCAGATTCACCCCAAAGTACTAATTAACAGCCAATAACGCTGTTATCTGTATACATTTTATTTTGGCTTTAGCGTGAGATGTGCATTTCTATGCAGAAGCATAAAAAACCAATCTTCAGCGACTTCAGGCCCTCGCAGCGCGAGGTGTTGATTGGCCTTGGCGCAAGTCGTGACAAACATCATTTTTTTCTGTCGAAAATTACTCAACGTAAAGTGAGACAAAAACTTCAGAATTCATTAGAAAGCTAAAACGAAAGAACTATAAATAAACTTCTTATTTATCATGTTATTAATATAATTTGTATGATTTTTTAAATCTATGCAATAACAGTAAAGTGTACAACTTTCCTATCAAATCTAAACTCAATAAAAACCTTAAAATCACATTTTAATATATAAATTTACATTCTGTAACAAGTTTAACACTTGCTTTAAGATTTGTAATAGCTAGATTGAAATCAGTTGAAGTCCATTTGTTTTAATATTTTTACCCCTTTGGGTCGATATTTTATTTCTACACAGCAGTGCAGCATCTGTCAGTACTTCTGGTGTCTCTATTTTAGTAGAGGCAGCTGTCAGGTGTGCGACTATAAAAGTGGAGTTTCATCATGTTTAATGAAGTCCATAGTATTCATGGTCATACATTATTGTTGATCACTAAACCGTCCCTGCAGGCAACTGCATTATTACAACATTTAAAGCAATCGCTGGCGCTCACCGGAAAACTGCATAATATTCAACGTTCTCTGGACGATATTTCCTCCAGCTGCATTGTTTTACTGGATATGATGGAGGCAGATAAAAAGCTGATCCATTACTGGCAAGATAACTTAAGTAGAAAAAACAACAGTATAAAGACGTTATTGTTGAATACACCCGATGATTATCCGTACCGGGATATTGAAAACTGGCCGCATATCAATGGTGTATTTTACGTAGCAGAAGATGAACAGCGTGTGGTGGCCGGGTTACAAGGCGTTTTACGCGGTGAATGCTACTTCTCGCAAAAGCTCGCCAGCTACCTGATCACACATTCTGGAAACTATCGTTATAACAGTACAGAGTCAGCACTACTCACACATCGTGAAAAAGAGATCCTTAATAAACTGCGTATCGGCGCCTCAAATATTGAAATCGCACGCTCACTGTTTATCAGTGAAAATACGGTAAAAACGCATCTTTATAATCTTTTCAAAAAGATAGCTGTGAAGAACCGTACGCAGGCGGTCTCGTGGGCCAATGATAACCTCAGGCGATAATGCCATGAAACGCTATTTGAACTGGATTGTGGCAGCAAATTTATTCCTTGCTGCCGGGAATCTACACGCCGCTGTAGAAGTGGAGGTTCCCGGACTGTTAACCGACCACACTGTCTCTTCAATCGGCCATGATTTTTATCGTGCGTTTAGCGACAAGTGGGAAAGTGAGTACACAGGAAACTTAACCATCAATGAAAGGCCCAGTGCACGTTGGGGAAGTTGGATCACCATAACGATCAATCAGGACGTTATCTTCCAGACTTTTTTATTCCCGACGAAAAGAGACTTCGACAAAATAGTCGTCTTCGCTCTGGCTGAAACAGAAGATGCATTAAATCGTCGGCAAATAGATCAAACACTATTAAGCACAAGCGATTTAGCGCGTGATGAATTCTAAAACATGATTTTGTCCGGAGGCTTTCATGCGTGTCAAACATGCAGTGGTTTTGCTCATGCTAATTTCACCATTAAGTTGGGCCGGAAACATGACGTTCCAGTTCCGCAATCCAAACTTTGGTGGCAACCCAAATAACGGCGCTTTTTTGCTGAACAGTGCGCAGGCGCAAAACTCGTATAAAGATCCAAGTGGCGACGATTTCGGTTTTGAAACCCCATCGGCCCTGGACAACTTTACCCAGGCCATCCAGTCACAAATTCTCGGCGGTCTGCTTACCAATATTAATACCGGTAAGCCGGGCAGGATGGTAACCAATGATTTTATCATTGATATCGCCAACCGGGATGGGCAGCTGCAACTCAATGTCACAGACAGGAAAACGGGCAAAACATCGACGATAGAAGTGTCGGGTTTACAAACACAGTCAGCCGATTTCTAAGCTATAGCTACGAAAGGAAAAAATCATGCAGCGCTTACTTATTTTGGTTGCAATATTCTTACTCAGCGGATGCTTAACAGCCCCGCCACAAGAAGCCGCTAAACCGACATTAATGCCGCGTGCCCAAAGCTATAAAGACTTGACGCACCTGCCAATGCCTACGGGCAAGATTTTTGTCTCGGTTTACAACATTCAAGATGAAACGGGTCAATTTAAGCCTTACCCGGCAAGTAACTTCTCAACGGCTGTCCCGCAAAGTGCCACGGCGATGCTGGTCACCGCATTGAAGGATTCTCGCTGGTTTGTACCGCTGGAGCGTCAGGGATTACAGAACTTGCTTAACGAACGAAAAATTATTCGTGCTGCGCAAGAAAACGGTACCGTTGCTGTAAATAACCGTATTCCGCTTCAGTCACTGACCGCCGCAAACGTAATGGTGGAAGGGTCTATCATCGGTTATGAAAGCAACGTTAAGTCTGGTGGGGTTGGCGCGCGTTATTTCGGTATTGGCGCAGACACGCAATACCAGCTTGATCAGATTGCGGTCAACCTGCGTGTGGTCAACGTCAGCACGGGTGAAATCCTTTCTTCGGTGAACACCAGCAAAACTATTCTCTCCTATGAAGTCCAGGCTGGGGTATTCCGCTTCATTGATTACCAACGTCTGCTGGAAGGTGAAATCGGTTATACCTCTAACGAACCCGTTATGCTGTGCCTGATGTCAGCCATTGAAACTGGGGTTATTTTCCTGATTAACGACGGGATTGATCGCGGATTATGGGACTTGCAGGATAAGAAACAGGTCGATAACGATATTCTGGTTAAATACCGTCATTTGTCGGTACCGCCGGAATCCTGATACTTAATATGAAAAGACAACGACAAGCGTGAGGGTAACCTCACGCTTTTTATTATTTACTGGTCAACGAAGGTGATTCTCGGTTTTCACGGCGGGACGCCAGCCACAGTCCGCTGTTCTTCATTGCATAGCCAAACACCAGTCCCACTGCTAACGAAGGCAGAACCAGACGCCAGTCCCCCTGCCCTGCAAATGTTGCACATGCACCAATAAACGTACCCGGCACAAATGAAAGCAACCATTGCTTAGCCTGAATGCACATCAAGAAGGCAACAATCCCCGTAATGACATAGCCGATGATGTCCATATGCGGGGCAAGCGCACTACCGTTAATAATCACCAACGCCCACACCACACCGCTTAACAGCGTACACGCTGAGATCCACAGCCCTTTCAGCCCACTCTGCGGACAGGCAAAATAGGCTGTACAACCCAAAAAACCAGCCCAACTGAGTAAACCAAGAGAAACGGCCACCCATCCCCAGATACCGGAGAGAATGCCCGTTGTGATTGCAATTGAAAGAAGTATGTTCATGCCGCGCATCTTAGCAGAAAAACGGCATGATAATGAGATCGTGCACACAATTTATGCAAGCTGATAAATTGCGTTGCAGAATAAAGTGACTTAAATCACATTTACTCTTCTGTATCTTCCTGCAACTCGTCCCACATCGCGCCAATCGCATCGCGCGTCAGCGGCGCCATGGTACGCCAGAATGGGGAACTGGCATGCGCTTCCACTTTGCCAAGGAACGCGTCACACCACGGGAGCAGATAGTCAACGAATAACGTTTCCAGCGCTTCACTTTCATCTTCAGCAGACTGATCTTCAAGCCATGACGCAGCCAGCAGCAATGTGCCGATATGATCAGCAGGAGTATCCGACAACGGCATGCCGCGCGCAGAAAGGAATGCGCGAACATCGGATTCCTTAGCACCTTCGACCCAAGCGCTGCGATAAGGTGGCACCGCACACTCTTCACCGACAAACAGCGCGTTATAATCTGCAGCCACCTGCGGCATATCACAGCTTTTCTGTAAGCGAGCTAGCAGTTCATCTTGCTCCAGTGGCCAACTTGCTGACAGTTTACCCTCACCGATCACGGTAAAAAGAGGAACCAGTAACGGGTCCTGCGGTTGGCGGTAAAACAGCGATCCCAGGACGCGACACAGGATAGAAAACTCGTTCATTGTTGTATTCCAGTTAGTTCACAATTAAAGTTCAGCAAATTCCGCGATAGGCTCCATGCCGCGCGATTCCAGAAACGCCAGCAGGCGTTTTGGCGATACGTTTAAAATTCTGTCCTCCGGGAAGTTCACATCATCCAGGATTTTACGGCATTCACCAAATTCCCCCAGCGTGAAGGCGGTATGGGAATCCGATCCTAACGCCACCCATCCACCGGCATCGCGTACCGCTGCGGCGACTGCGCGACAGTTGTCTTCACTGCCCTTACGTGAATGCAGGAATGAGGAGTTATTGATTTCCAGTGCTACCTGGTATTTCGCTGCCGCCTGTGCGACGGCGGTAAAGTCTAACTCATACTTTGGATTTCCTGGATGACTGATAATGTGCACATTACCACTCGCCATTGTGGCAATCATCGCCTGGGTATGCGTGTCTTTATCAACAGGTGCGAAAACCGGCTCATGGAAGCCTGCAATGATTAAATCCAGGGAAGTAAACATCGGACCGGAGCAGTCGATTTCGCCGTCAATATTTTTAATATTCGCTTCAATACCGCGGAGAATTCCCACCCCGTCCACCAACCTTGGCCAAATGCGCATATTAATAAAATGCCAGTGATGCGGGGCATCTGCCATGTCCGGCCCGTGATCGGTGATCGCAAACAGCTTGATACCTTTGCGTTTGGCTTCGGCGATGTAATCACTCAGGGTACTGTAGGCGTGGGTGCTGGCGACGGTATGCATATGCAGGTCAACGGGATACATAATTCTCTCCTGTAGTCATTTTTCGTCAAGGATAGCAGGTATCTCCACCATTAATACCCTAAATAATTAGAGCTGTAGGACGGTGTTTAGACGAAACCCGGCGGCTGGCCGGGTTGTTATCAATATCCCCTAACGCGATCGACTTGACCCGTTACGGCTTTCCCACTCTCAAGGTTTAAAATGGTGCGTGAGATATAGTCTACGGCCTCTGCAGGACGCGTCACGGCGGCAATATGCGGCGTCATCGCCACGCGCGGATGTTTCCATAGAGGGTTATTTTCCGGTAGCGGCTCGCTGCTGTAGACGTCCAGCATCGCGCCCTTCAACTTTCCGGTATTCAGCGCAGCCAGCAGATCGTCTTCCTTCAGATGAACCCCGCGTGCCAGGTTAAGCACGTACGCCCCATCCTGCAATTGATTCAGCAGCCCGGTGTTAATAATACCTACCGTTTCTGCCGTATTTGGCAGAAGATTAATCAGCACCCGCGTTTGGCTCAGGAACGCCGCCAGCTCTGCGGTACCGGCAAAGCTTTCCACACCGGGCCAGGATTTACGCGTCCGACTCCAGCAACGCAGCGGGAAGCCCCATGCTTGCAGGCTCTCAGCCACTTTAGCCCCTAATACCCCTGCCCCCATAATCCCTACAGTAAACTCTTCGCGGGTATACTCTTGCAGCGGTTGCCATTTCGCCTGACTTTTTAGCGCCTGATAGTCATCAAAGCGTCGAAACCAGTGCAGCACCTGACTCACCGCATATTCCTGCATTTGCAGACCCATACCGGTATCTTCCAGACGGAAAAGCGGGATTGACGCATCCAGCATTTCAGGGTGGGCTTTTAGCTTGCTGAGGATAGAGTCCACGCCGGCGCCCAACGCGAAAACAGCTTTTAACTTGCGACCTGCCAGCATATCAACCGGTGGATGCCAGACGAGGGCATAGTCAGCATGCGCATTATCACCCCGCTTCCATTCACGGACATTTGCGCCTGGGATTGCCTTAGCCAGTGCCTTCAGCCACCAGGCCGTATCGAATGTCGGGTGATAGAAAAGTATTTCCATATTAACTCCTGAGCAGTGTTATGCGGAACTTTCTCGCACTTATCATCATTTTCCAAGGAATATCAGAATAGCAAATTTTAGGATGCTGGCAAAAAAAGCAATTCTTGCTTATTTACGCCCCATGTTGCTTGAAGTTTGTGTAAATGCACGTTTTTTTTAAAAAGTAGATTGACGTCGGGGCGGTGTTTCCCCTACATTAGCGCCCGTTCCGCTAACGCAGGAACAACAATACGGTGAGGTGTCCGAGTGGCTGAAGGAGCACGCCTGGAAAGTGTGTATACGGCAACGTATCGAGGGTTCGAACCCCTCTCTCACCGCCATATTTGAAGAAGAGCTCGTACGCAAGTACGGGCTTTTTTTTCGTCTGTTGCAATATAGCGGATGCGATACGAGCATCTTATCCGGCCGACAACGAAATCCCCGTAGGCCGGATAAGCGAAGCGCCATCAGGCATCCTGCAAAGAAGCGTGTCTGTGTTTTTTATATGCATATAAACGATTATCCCTGCTTATAAAAAAACAAAGCCCGGTTCCCCGGGCCTTGAAGACGCAGAACCTATCAGCTGTAAGCGTTAAGCGTCCGCTGACAAAGCGCCGAGCGAACGCAATCATCTTTATTGAAACGAACGATTCCAATCATGTCATCTTCTTCGAAGCGGGCCAGCGCATCGTTTAGTCCGGATCGAACATGCGCCGGTAAATCGCACTGGGTAATATCCCCGTTCACAATTACCGTCACATTCTCCCCGAGACGCGTCAAAAACATCTTCATCTGCGCAGCAGTGACATTCTGAGCCTCGTCGAGAATGACAACGGCATTTTCAAATGTCCGTCCGCGCATATACGCGAACGGCGCGATTTCTACCTTCCCAATCTCAGGTCGCAGGCAATATTGCATAAAGGAGGCACCCAGACGTTTTACCAGCACGTCATACACCGGGCGAAAATAGGGAGCAAACTTCTCGGAAACATCTCCAGGTAAGAAGCCGAGATCTTCATCAGCTTGCAGAACTGGACGGGTGACAATGATCCGGTCCACATCTTTGTGGATCAGAGCCTCTGCTGCTTTTGCCGCGCTGATCCAGGTTTTACCACACCCGGCTTCACCGGTGGCGAAGATCAGCTGTTTACTCTCAATAGCATTCAGGTAGTGCGCCTGAGCCTCATTTCGCGCCGTGATAGGTGTGGCATCGCGACTGTCACGCGCCATACCAATCGCTTCTACGCCGCCCATCTGCACAAGCGAGGTGACCGATTCATCTTCACGTTGTTTATGGCTACGCGAATCCCGTCTCAGCACACGTTTTGCTTCACGACGAGCTTTGATCACTGCTTTTTGTCTTCCCATGGATAGCACCTTGAGTTGTAGGTATACATCACACGCGCCATCTTCGGCACGATTATGCGCACGAACATCTGAGGGTTGGCTTCCTTGTAAGCCATTGCTTGCCTACGAATAAGACACCACACACGGCTACGCGCACCGTATAAGGCGTCAGTAACAAGGATAAGATGTGGAAGAGAGGGGAATTTAGCGGTGACGAGATGGCTACCGGAAGAGAAACGTCCGCGTAAGGTGGTGATAATGTAAGAAACCTGTCCAATACAGGACGTTACCATTCGCGATCTCCATAGTGAATGACTATCACTGCCGGGAACTACCGCTGTTACATATAAGTACAACAGAATTTATTCTCAATGCAACAATATTTTTACTTATTGTTAACTAAATTCCATCTTATCGTTGGCAACAGTCTCTTACAGAGAGATGACAGAATTATTTCACTGCAGCACGTATCACAAAAATTAATTTTTTCGTTCATCGCTGTATCAGGTCAACATGTGAGGAATTGCCCCGCACAGGCGCGGGGCACGGGAATCAGGCTTGTAGCAGAGATTGTCCGAGGTAGTGGTCCGGTGTTTTTACGCCCGGTAAAGCAAAGAAGTAACCGCCGCCAATCGGCTTAACGTACTCCTCCAACGCTTCACCGTTCAGGCGTTTCTGTACGGCCAAAAAACCTTTCTGCAGATCGTGTTGATAGCATACGAACAGCAGCCCCATATCCAGCTGTCCAGATTGCGTCACACCGAGCGAATAGCTGTAGCCACGACGCATCATCAGGCTGGATTCGGTCTCTTTGGTCCGCGGGTTCGCCAGCCGGATATGGCTGTCGAGCGCAATCACCTCACCTTCAGGATCATTGGCATAGTCCGGTACATCATGCTCATGCTGCATTCCCAGCGGAGCGCCGGTCTGTTTATCGCGCCCAAAAATGGTTTGCTGCTCTTTAAGCGGCGTGCGATCCCAGAACTCCACGCGAAACTGAATAAGTCTCACCGCCTGATAGCTGCCCCCTACCGCCCATGCAGGCTCGCCCTGATCGGCCGTGACCCACACCACGTTTTGCATCAGCTTTTCATCAGTACCATCCGGGTTCGCGGTCCCGTCTTTAAAACCGAGTAAATTTACCGGGGTTTCTTTGCCTTTACTGCGTGCAGCATGATCGGAGATAAATCCCTCTCGCTTCCAGCGCACGCTGAGCAAATCCGGCGTGTGCTTGATGATATCGCGCAACGCGTGAATAACGGTGTCCTGCGTGTTGGCGCAAATCTGTAACAGCAGATCCCCGTGGCACAGCGCCGCATCCAGCGAATCATTCGGGAAGCGCGTCATTTTTTGCAGTGTTTTTGGCATTTGTGTTTTCAGGCCATAGCGCTCATCAAACAGTGAATGGCCGACCGACAACGTCATCGTCAGGTTGTCCGGGGCAATGTAAGCCCCCAGAATGCCGGAGTCCATTGGCGGCAAGCGCGGATTCGGCGTTTCTGGGGCCGGGCCGCCGGTGGTCAGGAACGCAAAGCGATGGGTCAGTAAACGGAACAGACGTTCAAGATCTGCTTTGTCGCTGGCGAGGACATCAAATGCCACCAGCATCATCGAGGCCTGCTGCGGCGTCAGGATCCCCGCCTGATGCGGTCCATAAAAGGGCTGTACATCATCGCGCGCATTGGGTGACAGAGTGCCCGGCGCACTGTGCGGTTTTTGCGCATGCGCAACCGGACAGCCGCCCGCCAGTGCCAGCGCGCCGCCCAATGCTCCCATGCCCTTCAACAGACGTCGGCGTGAGGGTTCACTCACGCCGTTTTCATTATCTTGTTGCATTATGCTTAATCCAGACCCAGTACGCCGCGTAATTGCGACAAATCTTCTGCCAGCGTCGTAATCGGTCCTTTCAGCGCGTTGCGGTCAGCATCGGTCAGTTTGTCGTAAGTTTCAAACCCGTCTTTGGTGCGATACTTGCTCAGGATGCTATCGACTTTTTTGAAGTTCGCATCCACTTTTGCCAGCAGTTCAGCATTGGATTTTTGCAGTTGAGGACGCAGGAGATCGACAATTTTCTGCGCGCCATCGACGTTGGCCTGGAAATCCCACAGGTCGGTGTGGCTGTAGCGATCTTCTTCGCCGCTAATTTTACTGGCGGCCACTTCTTCAATCAGACCCGCCGCTCCGCCAACCACTTTAGACGGTGGGAAGGCCAGTTCACTGATGCGCGTTTGCAGGTCGATAACGTCGGTGTTCAACTGGTCGGCGTATTTATCCATCCCCTTGGTGGTATTGTCGCCAAACAGCGCTTTTTCCAGACGGTGGAAGCCGGTGAATTTAGGATCGGCGGCCTTTTGCTCGTAATCATCTTCACGTGCATCGATGCTGCCATCGAGGTCAGAGAACAGCTCAGCAATCGGTTCAATACGTTCATAATGCTGGCGCGTCGGCGCATACAGGGATTTAGCCTTCTCGATATCCCCGGCTTTAATGGCATCTGTAAATGCTTTGGTCCCCGCCACCAGCTGTGCGGTTTCTGCGGTTACATAGGCTTTGTATTCGGTAATTGCACCGCTCAGGCTCAGCAGGGCGTCACTCTGTGCCGCATCTGCCGTTGCGCTGCCCTTGACGATCAGCTTCCCTTTCGGGTTCGTCAGCAGGCCGCAGGTCATATCATATTCGCCAGGTTGCAGGTTGGCGGTCATTTTCTGGCTAAAGCCCGGCGCAATATTTTCACGCTCTTCCACCACCATCACGCCTTTGAGGATTTCCCACTCCAGCGCTTTCTGACTGTGGTTCTGGATAATGAACTGGGTTTTTCCGGCATTAACCGTGATTGTCATCGGTTCACACTGTTTGTCGTTAACCGTGACGTTGACCTTGGGAATATCTGCGGCGTGTGAGGCAAAAGCAGAAGTAAACAGCGCAGCCATACCCAGCTGCAGCGCACTACGGCGAAAGTTAATCGTCATGACCTATCCCTATAAATAAGTATGTTGTAACTAAATGATATTCTGCGTCGCGTTGTTATCAGGGTGCAGTACGAGACGCCGTAGAGCCTGAACGAGGCGGTAATGCAAACATAATCAGTGCCGGGATCAGGTAGATAAACCAGACGGCAACCTCACTGACACTTGGCGCTTCCTGGTAACCAAAAATCCCTTCCATCAGCGTGCCAAACAGCGAGTGCGTCGACAGCACGCTGCTCAGATCAAATGCCACATCCTGGAAATGATTCCATAACCCGGCTTCGTGGAACGCGCGAATGGCTCCGGCGGCAAGACCTGCGGCCACCAGCAAAATGAACAAGCTGGTCCATTTGAAGAAGGCCCCGAGATTCAGTCTGATCCCGCCGAGATATATCAGGTAGCCCAGAACGACGGCTGTTGCCAGTCCCAGCATCGCCCCAACCGGTGGCCAGATACCCACATCCTGCTGAAAGGCCGCCAGCAGAAAGAAAACCGACTCCAGGCCTTCACGAGCGACGGCAAAAAAGACCATCATCACCAGCGCCCATCCGTGATGATTGCCACGCTGTAACGCGTTATCGACCGCCTGCTCCAGTTGAACTTTGACGTTGCGCGAAACTTTACGCATCCAGAAGACCATCCAGGTGAGGATCACCACGGCAATCACTGCCACAATCCCTTCAAACAGCTCCTGCTCTTTTTGCGGAAATTCACCGGTAGTTTCATTGATGAAAATCCCCAGCGCCAGGCATAGCGCCGCCGCCAGTAGAACACCAATCCACATTACGCCAATCCAGCGACCGCGCTGAGTCCGTTTCAGGTAACTGGCTATCAGGCTGACAATCAGCGCGGCCTCTAGGCCTTCGCGCAACATAATCAGAAATGGAACAAACATGCGAAGCACCCTTAAACGTTATTCTCAGTCAACTCGTGAAAAGAAAAGTAAATTACAGTGATAGTGATTATCATTACAGAAAATAAAAACTCAAGAAGAATGTTTTGAGAATGATGACTTAATGTAAACAGTTAGTCTGATAAGGGTTACTGTGATTTTGCGAAGCGGCATAAAAAGCCCGCACGCGGCGCTATGTTATTCAGTTAACGACACGTTTTCAGAAGGTATCAACATGTGCTGCCGGAGGTAATGAACATGCTATCTCAGAGAAAGGTTCCGTTCACCTCATGTTCATCGTTTTTCTATGCCTTGAAGGCCAGTGAACGTGTCAAGGGTGCTATCGCCGCACCCTTGACAATCCCGGCTCCCGGCACGGAAAATTGTTGCTTCGCAATCCCCTCCGCTTATTCCTCCAGGCTATCA
>NZ_SUQN01000013.1 GCF_013337685.1 Citrobacter gillenii | reverse complement strand
CTGCCGGTTAATTTGTATGATAAAAACTTGGGCAATTATTTTTAACCTCAATTTGGAGATAGAAACTTGATGTCAATTAATGTAATAACGTTTACGAAAGAACCACATAAAACCGGGCATTTTTAATTCAGGAAAACAAATAAAAAGAGTGACAAGCGTATTCTCTGGAGCGATGAATATCATCAGGAGATAAACAATGAATATCCAGAGTCCCCTTTTTGCAAGCATCATGCTCGTTCTGTCAGTGTTCTCTTCAGCACAGTCCATCCCTCTTGCCCGAGCGTTTCATCCTGAGGTTCCCATTCACCACCCTGCTGTCGTCAACTGTTCCGATACCGCAGAATTACCCGATGAGAAAATCGTCTTGCCGGTATCCCCAGCATCACGAATGCATTCCTGAAACATATCTTCCTGAAGATGGGATCTGGGGCACCTCTCCCCGGTTTTGTCTTCTCAATTTTGATAGCTGGCTATGACTCAACGGCAGCTATTTAGATATGAGGCAGGGTATTTCTTAAGATTCAACCAAGCGTTAAAGAACGGACAAACTGGATAAGTTCCCTGCTTTTCCTGAATTTCGGCCAGCAAAGCGTCAAGGTCGTTGTGGCTTCGGGATCGTGCAGCAGGCAGTAGCAGACATTAGGCAATGTTACAGAACGCTGGGTTTCTGGCACCAGCGTAACTCCTATTCCCATCGACACCATGCCAATAGCCACCGCAACATCACGAGTAAAATAGATTTTTGGCGGGACAAAACGGGCCATTTCACAGGCATGTAATGCAGACCAGCCTAGCCCGACCCCGGGCGGATCTTTCTGGATCATAAATGTATCCCCGGACAACGTCTCCAGCTCTATTTTACCGGCACCTGCCTGCGGATGCGTGTGCGGTACTGCGGCGATGAGTGACCTGGTGGCGATATCCACGTAGTCCAGGTTGGCAAAATGCGGAACAGGTGATCGGAGCAGCCCCATATCCAGCTGATGATCAATCAGGAGGGTGAGCTGTTCGTCAACGTTGTGCTCCTCAATAACAATCTCAACATCCGGTTTAGTCTCGCGAAAACAGGTGATTAACCGTGTCAGGGCGGGATCAAGAATAGAAGATCCGACATAGCCCAGTATGAGTTGTCCTTTATACCCTTTTCGAAGGCTACTCGCACGGCTCAGCATTTTTTCGTAATGACTGACAGCGCTCCGCGCCTCCGCTGCAAGCTGAGTCCCCTCCACAGTCAGCGCCACATGACGGCGATCACGCGTAAATAGCACCATGCCAAGCTGATCTTCCAGCACTCTAATCTGACGGCTTAAGGCTGGCTGCGTGATGTTGAGCCGTAGTGCGGCTTTTCCAAAATGCAGTTCTCTGGCAAGCACCACAAATGCATGCAAATACCGATAGTCCACACGTTCCTCCAATCACTATTTTTCTATAACAATCCCACATTAAAAACGTCGTTAATGTGATTAGACGGGAATTTATGTTGCCTCACATACTGTCAGTGATGTAACGGCTCGTCCTGTAATTGCCTGCAGGATGAAGATAAAAGCACGCCGAGCATGCTGTCTCCCGGCGACTTACTGAGGAAAACGTAATGTCTCAAACAAAAAAAGTGACTGACCTACGCAGTGCGCTGGCCGTACTGCGCAAGTTTGATGATGAGCTTATTGAAACCGATGAACCCGTTGATCCTAGTGCAGAACTGTCAGGGGTGTACCGCTACATTGGGGCGCACGGTACGGTCATGCGTCCGACCCGTATCGGTCCAGCCATGCTCTTTAACCGGATTAAAGGCTATACCGATATGCGAGTGTTGATAGGCCTTCTCGCCTCGCGAAAACGCGTGGCCCGGCTACTGGATACCACACCCGATAAGCTGGCCTTTTTACTGAAAGACGCGGTAAGCACCCCGATAAGTCCTGTCGTTATTCCGCAGGAAAATGCCGTCTGTCAGGAAGTAGTCCATCTGGCATCCGATCCGGATTTCAGTATCCTCAATATCCTGCCAGCACCCACGAATACGCCGGAGGATGCCGGTCCTTACTTCACTCTCGGGATGTGCTATGCCGCCGATCCACATACCGACGATCACGACATCACTATTCACCGCCTGTGCGTACAAAACAGGGATGAAATATCCATGTACTTCGTTCCCGGCAGGCATCTGGATGTGTTCCGCCAGAAGGCCGAGGAAGACGGGGCTCCACTTCCTATCTCGATCAGCATTGGTGTCGACCCAGCCATTGAAATCGGTGCCTGCTTCGAACCGCCCACAACTCCACTTGGTTTTGACGAACTGTCAGTGGCAGGGAGCTTGCGCAAACAGCCTGTCGAGCTATGCCAGTGTCTGACCGTGAATGCCCGGGCCATTGCGAACGCAGAAATCGTTATCGAGGGGGAACTCATTCCTAACTATCGGGTCAGGGAAGATCAAAATACCAACAGTGGTAAAGCCATGCCGGAATTCCCCGGCTATACCGGACAGGCGCAGCAAATGGTGCCAGTGATTAAAGTGAAAGCCATCACCCATCGCCGTCACCCCATTCTGCAGACCTGCATTGGTCCAAGTGACGAGCATACCAATATGGCGGGGATCCCCACCGAGGCCAGTATTCTGCAACTAGTGGAGCGCGCCCTTCCCGGCTTTGTGCAAAATGTTCACTGCCCATCACCCGGGACCGGAAAATATCTTGCCGTATTGCAGGTTAAAAAACGTCTGCCAAACGATGAAGGTCGTCAGCGTCAGGCGGCTCTTCTGGCCTTCTCCGCATTCTCGGAACTCAAGCATGTGATTCTGGTTGATGACGATGTGGATATTTTCGATCTCAATGACGTGATATGGGCAATGACGACACGCTATCAGGGGGATATCAGCACGGTGTTCATACCCGGCGTAAGGTGCCATCCCCTCGATCCGTCCTCTGACCCGGCTTTTAGCTACTCCGTCCGCGACCACGGGATCGCCTGTAAAACTATTTTCGACTGTACCGTTCCGTTCACGATGAAAGGCCAGTTTCGCCGCAGCGAATTCATGGAGGTCGAGATCAGTCGTTTCCTCCCGGATAACTTCAAGTACTGAGGACGCCATAATGTCGACATCTGAATGTTCTCCTCGCAAGCGCATCATCATTGGGATCAGTGGTGCATCCGGTTTTTTATATGGAGTGCAGGCCCTGCGTTATCTGCGACAACTTCACGTGGAAAGTCACGTTGTGATTTCTCCTGCCGCTCATCTGACCCGCAGTCTGGAAACCACTCTGTCAGAAGACGACGTTCATAAGCTGGCTGACGTAATTTATCCCTTTGATGATATTGCCGCCGACATCGCCAGCGGTTCGTTCATGGCATCCGGGATGTTGATTGCCCCCTGCTCGATGAACACCCTCGCCGCTGTTGCGGCGGGCTTTACCAACAGTTTGCTGGCGCGGGCAGCCGATGTGACCCTGAAAGAGCGCCGGAGGCTGGTTCTGATGGTCCGAGAAACGCCGCTGCATGCCGGGCACCTTCGTAACATGCTTCAGGTTACCGAAACCGGCGGCATCATTTTTCCACCCGTACCTGCCTGGTATGCACACCCTGCAAGTACTGAGAACATCATCGCTCATAGTGTTGCGCGGGCGCTGAGTTTACTCGACCTTGATTGCGACACATTGCCGCGCTGGGGTGAAACTCCCAACCTGAATAACAGGAGTAAATCGCTATGATTACAGGCCCATGGTTTAACGGCTCTGCCGTCGTCATCGGCGGGATGGCAGGAGCCATCATTAGCTCACGTCTACCTGAAAGGTTACGTACCTCAATGCCGCTCATTTTTGGTGCGGCCTCCCTGTGTATGGGGATCGTCCTTGTGACAAGTGTCAGCCATATGCCCGTCATGGTTCTCTCGGTCCTTCTCGGCACACTGGTGGGCGAGCTCTGCTATCTGGAAAAAGGCATAAGCCACCTGGGCGGAAAAGCCCGTGGGTTGGTGGAGCTCGTCGTGAAAAGCGATCCCGGAGACAAAGACTCACAGGCGCAGTTTTTACAAAACTATGTGGCGATCATCGTCCTTTTTTGTGCCAGTGGCACCGGTATTTTTGGTGCGATGCACGAAGGCATGACCGGGGACTCGAGTATCCTTATCGCGAAAGCGTTCTTGGATTTGCTGACCGCCCTCATTTTTGCCACAACCCTTGGTTACGCCGTGGCATTAGTCGCTCTCCCCCAGCTTATCATCCAGTTAGCTCTCGCCTACAGCGCGATATATATATTGCCCCTGACCACGCCTGCCATGCAGGCCGACTTTTCAGCTGTGGGTGGAGTTCTAATGGTGGCGACTGGCCTGCGTATTTCCGGTATCAAGGTCTTCCCGGTAGCCAGTATGCTTCCTGCATTGGTACTGGCGATGCCAGTTTCCTCTTTCTGGACAACCTACTTCTGAGATAGAAAAGCACTTCAGTAAAAGTGATCAACAAAGCACACCCAGCATTGATTGCGTATTTTCTTCATTACTGAAGGGATTTGCCATTCATTCAGTGCATCTTTACGGGCTCTTTGCCGCCCGCCCCCGCAGCCTCCGGATGTTACGGACATCCAATATCCGAAACATCCGGAGGACAATTAAAACAAAAAAAGGAGGTTTTATTATGAAAAAAAAGATAAAAGTGTCGTGCCGAAATTTTTTATTAGGTTCATAAGTCATTACTGCAGCGCCCCTTGTTACCTGACCATGAACATTAACGAAAAATCTGAGCACAATATTTCCCGGTGATTATCGGTATGTTGAGATCTATACCTAGCCTTATATATACCGTTCTTCGTTAAAGCTTTATTGAGTCAATCAGGCATGTCATATAATTGGTGTAACTTCTGACCGGAGAATATATGAATGTACTCACCCGCTGCACCCTACTCCCCTTACTGTGGCTCTGTGCTACTCAGGTGTACGCCTTTCAAAGCACAACGCCAGAACAGCCCTTATCTACAAGGCAATCCGTAAATTCGGAGCAACACATTCAGGAATATAGTTACTCAGACAAACATGAACCGTTGCAAACAACACCCTTAGGGGGCTGTAATGCTAGCCCGATTCCGGGATGTAATCACCCGACGCAATCGGATTCCGATTTTCACCAGAATGAATGAGTGCCATTGTAAGTATCCCTGTAAACAGTGCCAGGCTAAACTGAAGTCTCTGGTCTTTCTTCCATCTCACAGAGAGGACATCGCCATGAAAAAGACCCGCTATACCGAAGAACAGATTGCGTTTGCGCTGAAACAGGCCGAAACGGGCACTCGTGTCGGGGAAGTCTGCCGAAAGATGGGTATTTCTGAGGCCACTTTTTACAACAGGAAGAAGAAATCCGCCGGTCTGGGCGTAACGGAACTGCGGCGTCTGCGGCAACTGGAGGATGAAAATCAGCGGCTGAAGAAACTGGTGGCTGACCTGAGTCTAGACAAGGAGATGCTGCAGGAGGTACAAAAGTAAAAGTTCTGAGGCCGACTCAGAAGCATCAGGCGGTGCATTTTCTGCGGGAGGCTTACCGTATCAGTGTCGACGGTGATGCGGGCTGCTGATGCAGAGCAGAACCGTTTACCACTGGCAGAGCCGGCGGGATGATCGGGCGATAACCCTGCGCATCAGGGAAATAGCGGAAACCCGGATCCGCTACGGTTGCCCGCGTATTAATATTCAGTTACGACGGGAAGGCTGGCCTGTTAACCACAAGGAAACGCACAGGATCTATTGTCTGGAAGGACTGAACTTGCAGAGAAAACGCCTGCGCAGGCATGTCAGTGCAGCACATCGTCAGCAACGTTCCGTCCTGACCGGTGTCGATCAGTGCTGGAGTATGGATTTCGTGTCGGATAACCTGTTTAACCGACGACGTTTCCGGGCGCTGACTGTAGTCGATAATTTTAGTCGGGAGTGTCTGGTGATCCATGCCGGAAAGTCGCTGAAAGGTGAGGATGTGGTCGGTATGATGGAAGGGTTGCGGGTGCTGGGCAAGCGCCTGCCGGTACGTATTCAGACAGATAACGGCAGCAAGTTTATTTCGATAAGTCTGGATAAATGGGCGTATGAGCACGGTGTCACAATGGACTTCTCCCGCCCCGGAAAACCAACGGATAACCCGTTTATTGAATCATTTAACGGCAGTCTGCGGGATGAATGCCTGAACATTCACTGGTTCCTCTCGCTGGAAGATGCGCAGAACAAACTCAACAACTGGCGCAGGGAATATAATCACGAGAGAACGCATTCATCATTAAATGACATGACTCCGGCTGAATTCGTCCGAAGTCTCCGGAAAGACGAGGATCTCTGATTTAGCACTGCATTGATTTTGGGCCAGGGTCAAGGGTTACACCCATATAATATACTTCTGCCCCCCATAAAATATGACAATTACCAGGGGGGCTACGACAGCACTTTGTTATAAACTTGGTTTTTCCTCTGTATCAACACCAGCAATAGTAACATCAAATCCTCTTTGGGAAAGATTCTCAAAAGCCTTAGATAAATTTACCTTACTAAAAAATGGTAAGTTGTTTTTTAAGCTCGCGGATTCTTCACCTAAAATTAAAAAAACGATTTCAACCCCATCGCTTTTGAAGTTGTTAAGCGGAACACTATCCTGCAAACCTTCGCTTACTTTCTTTAAAACTTTTCTAGTCTCTTTTCTGAATTCTTTATCACCAAGTAAAATCTCAGCAGAAACACTACCTTGAGCAAATAAATGGCTTAAACCAGCCGAACCACCTTTTCTATGCTTTACATGAATAAACTGTTTATTTTTTGTCATCAAATCACAAAGTTCAATAGAGGTAGTTGTTCTATTGCTTTTTATCAGTTTTTTATCCAGTAAATAATACCCCTGGCTACTAGCAGCCCTTTCGTTATAATCACCTTCAGTTTCTATTTTTAGTTTTTTCTCTTTATCTTTAGTTTCTTCCCATACATAAACGCTTGGAAAGGTTAATTTCGACACATTTATTCGCGCAAGTATTGCATCTACTCTGGAAATGAATACATTATCAATCTCATACCATACACCAGAAAACAAGATATAAGTTTTGCTTTTCTCTTTATATTCAAAATATATACACTTATATATCTGATACTCAAATTCATTTTCGTGAACATCATACATAAATAAACGATCTCGCTTAATTGAATCAATTGAAATCGTTGCAACATCAATATTATTAAGATATTCATCCTTCTCAATTATTGGTTTAATTGAGTTTTTGGCACGCGTAAAACTGAAACCATAGATAGTATCCCATTGAACAATTTCAGGGATAGTGATTATTATTCCTTCACTTTTTAACTTTATATTATCTAGTAAGTTTTTGTCCAAATTTTCAATTTCAGATCTAACTTTGACTTTTCTAATGTTATCGACCCACAAAAAATCTTTTTTATATGATTCATTATTATAATAACCAGAAAGCAAATCAACAAGGCATGCTATTTCACTTATGTTAATTTCGATACCGAATGAATATACAGAGTCACCACCAGAGATATTTTTTAAATTTATACCCGATTTTGGTGATCCAGTAACAGCCCGTAGAACATCCCTTGAAATATCAATTCCAAATACACCAATCGATGATTCTCTTGAAGCTTGTGACTTTTTCTGAACAGCCTGATCCTCCAGAGTGAATAGATCAACACTACGCAAACTATCATGTTTAAGTGTATTAAGAGCAGTTTTGATACCAAAATCATGTACAAAATATTGTGTATCTATTAAGAATCGACCATAGCCGAATGTGAAAGCCATTGTTGCCTTTGCTGTTTTGATAATAAGCACTGCAGAGCTAGAACGATTAGCAAGCTCACCAAGTGGCGAACCGATAAGTTTTTCAGTGAACCCCCTCCATATTGGACTTTTTTCTTCCGGTATTTTTATGAATAACATTCCGTCAAGCTCATATTTATTATCTAACTCGTAAGCATTCACTTGAGACGATGCTTTAAGAAAGTCTGAATATTTTATTGAGGCGTACTCACTTTTTACCAAAAACGCGTTTAAATATAGATATGGTTTTTTATCGTCCATAAAAAAGGATCCTTGATGATGAAAAATATTTCATTATCCCAAATTAATACTGGAAAGAAATTTTTTCCATAATTTTTTTTAGGAAATGTCGAAAAGCACACAAAAATGTAACAGACTCATGATCTCATTTGGATAACAAGTTAGGTGATGCCTCTAATTAGTTGAATTGATGTATAATACCTGCTTTTGCGATTTTCTCATGGCTAGCGTTAATGTTCATTGTCCCCGTTGTGAGTCTGCTCAGCTTTACCGTCATGGGCAAGACCCTAAAGGCCATGACCGGTTCCGCTGTCGTGACTGCTATCGCGTATTTCGGCTCACCTATACCTATGAGGCCCGCAAGCCCGGCGTCAAAGAGCAAATTACCGAAATGGCCTTCAACGTGGCCGGTGTCCGGGATACGGCAAGGACGCTCAAAATAGGCATTGACACCGTCATTCGCACTTTAGAAACTCGCGCCAAGCGAATAACCTCATCTCCGGTCGCTCATGCCGATGTGGCGTTTATTTGTGAACTCGATGAGCAATGGAGTTTTGTCGGCAGTAAAGTCAGTCAGCACTGGCTCTGGTATGCATACAACACCAAAACAGGTGGTGTTCTGGCTTATAGGTTCGGGCAACGGACGGATGAAACCTGCCGTGAACTGCTAGCCCTGCTCACACCGTTTAATATCGGCATGATAACCAGCGATGACTGGGGCAATTATGCCAGCGAAGTACCGAAAGAGATGCATCTAACTGGTAAAATATTTACTCAACGTATTGAGCGTAACAATTTGACGCTAAGAACCCGCATTAAGCGTCTGGCTCGCCGAACTATCTGCTTCTCACGTTCTGTTGAGCTGCATGAAAAAGTCATCGGGGCCTTCATTGAAAATACATGTTTTACTAATTGGAATCATCACCATTTAATAGATGGTGCCTCACCCGTAAGTGATGCACTCCCCACCTTCTTTCCTGATCATTACTCATACAAAATTAACGTCGAGATACATCTTTGGCAACATATTTCCTGAAATATTTAATATGTCTTCCGATAAGATTTATACACAGAGTTTAAGTATCCCGCTTAGCGGACGCGTCAGAATCAAGCGGTATTTTTGAAATTTCTTCGTATTCTCATTTGATTTTATCGAGGCAGCTCATTAACACCGTCATTTACCTAAGCGGGTGTAAGCAAATTCTCCTAACCCGGCATTTCCTGTTTGCAGGGTTAGAAGGTCTTCAGATTTTTTCAGTCAACCAGCCACGCCTCACGACAAAGAGTGTATTACTCAACTATTACTCCCTTTTAGATGCCTTCTTGGCATACCAAATGCGGGAGGAAACACCACCTCGTTTCAAGATTACATATCGTTCTCGGATGCCAGATGAGTCGCTTGATTTATATTTTGAGAAACTGAGCGTGAAGATGAGGCCTCGTTTGCTGGATTTGAGCACTTCATCGAGCCACTCACGTTCTGCCCACAGGATAGCCCCCTCATCCCGATATTTACTACGAGCATCTGGTTCTTGCCTCCACTCACCCCAGACTCCGCTCTTCAATACCAGTCTATTCATATGGTCATGCCACAGCCGTTCATCATCATCGGAGACCAGTCCAAGCAACTTGTTGAGAGACAGCCCTAGTTTTGGACGGGCTTTAGCTCCCCGAGCGGCCCACTCTTCACCCTCGTCAATACCAATGGGATATTTCTCCGGTTCCCAAATCAATGGGTTGAACGGATTATTCGCAGTGTAGCGATCAACATGTCCATCTGAACCAAAACGTGGCAACCAAAGATCGTAATCAGGGGACCTAGAAAACTTTGTACATTGCCCGACCGCACCACGCCCCTTAATCAGCGCGGAATCTATACGGACATGTACGCCATCCGGTGAAGTCCAGTAACCGTAAAGCGGTAGGAACTGATCATCCGAGTCTTGGGAAAAACCGACCTTTGCAAACAGCGACTCTTTGCCAAGAAGCGTTTCTTGATTTTCTTTGCGTTCCCCGAGTAGATATACCCGAGCCTCTTCTGGAACACAGTCTTTATGATCTGATAACCATGAGCCATCATCAAACGAAACATCTTCGTCTTGTAGGAATTCTTGCCAAGGGTTCAGGCCATCCAAATAATAGCATTGTCGTGCCACGGGTAAGGTCTTCACGAGTGTGGTTGCTGCAAAAAGGCGAGCATGCCGTTGAATGTGTTCAGCATAGGTCTCGAACTGTTCGTCGGGACGGTAGCGAGTCGTTTCGGGAAAATCGGAAATGCTTTTTGCACTTGGCCAACGTTTGATCACTTCATCGGTTATGTAATCACTGGCTTCATTTTTCGATATATCAAAAAGTCTTGCCAAGCTTGGAATATCGGTTTTATCAAATTCATATCCAAAATCAAAATCAGTTCGTCGGTCTTTATTGACCGGCCAGCCATCGCGTTCAACGATACCTTTTAGAGGCATTTGAACATCTACCCACAGTTTCTCCAGTTCGGAACTCATGAATTTATCGCCTTCAATATGTCTGAGGCATCGGGCAAGATGAAGTTTGTTGAGCACGTGCAAATCGGTTCGCTTAGCTAGCGCTGCAATTTTTGAACTCAGAGGTTTGAGCTTTTCTCCATTGTGCAGAGCCGCGCGCGCCAATCCCATCAACAGCCATTGCTGTGCATTCAGAAAAGCAAAATGATGCTCATCTGAGGCCAGAGATGAGTTGTCAACCGAATCAAAACGATCAAGCAAGCACCCTATATCTTCTGTCAATCCGACATCAAGCATGCCCTTCAGACTTCGTGCGGCACTCCATCTGACAAAGGCATCACTATCACCAAGCAGATGCCAGATGATATCAGCGAGGACGTCACTTTCGTCACTCTTACCTGCGAACGCAGCGCGATACTCACCTTCGCCAATTTCATCACCAACCTTTGCAACTGAACTGGAAAGCAAGTCCTCAAAGGCATCTAAAGCCGTCGAAGGGTCAGTGTGGCGAGATAGACTGGTCGCCAGTTGAAGCCATTCGTCTCCTCCGAGCTCAAGGCGCTCCTTCGCTACCGTTTCTAAAACGGTTTGCAACACGAATTTTGGATCGCCGCAAAGTTTGGATAGACGAAGGATGTGTCTGGAGATGCCCGAATATTGGAGCTCGAAAAGCTCGGATCCCTTGAATGCAAAAAGCTTCTTGATCAGATCAGGTGCGCTCTTCCTTGCATGCACCGAACTATTGCCCCAAACCTCCACGCATTCGATTATAAGGTCGAGTGCGCGATCAAATTCAAGCTCGGTAGACTCACAAAGTGCCTCAAGAAACTTGACCCTTTTGGCATACGGGCAAGCAGTCCGGAGTTCCTCTAGCAGGCGACCTCTGCTAACGAATAGCAGCCCATCACTGGACTTAATTTTTTGAATTGCCTCATCCACCGATGATGCAGATGTAAAGTCACATTTGGCAACAATCGTCGCGACGGCTTTGTTTCGAGCCTGTTCATCCTGCTTCTTGCTACGCTCCTGTACTCCGTATTCAGCGCTCGCCCCACCATAATTTCTTTTGGTATTTTCGATGACGCGCCTACGCCGCGCAGCTTCCCGCTGACCTTGGAGATGATCACGTAAACTCAAGTCATTGATCTCTTCAATGGCATCCACACAGCCCAGCAGGCTCTCCCAGAGCCCTTCCCACCCACCAAAACTGTGCTCTTGATCGAGCTTCGTTGCCACAAGAGAGAAGATTGCAGCCTTTTCCTTGGGATTGGCAACCGAAAGCAGATCGTGCAAACCCTTACCGACCTGCCACTCATGCCAGCCATGATCTTCACATATTGTGAGAAGCACCGCCGCACGGCGCGCATCAAGATGTCCCGCTTTCGCGAGGTAGCAGGCAAGCTGTGGAAGTCCGTAGGAATAATCCACAACATCCTGATCATCCCAGCGTATCAGCTTATATATCGCCGGAAAGCCGATGGATGAAGCGGCGGCACGTCCGAACAGTGTCCATCCGAACTTTGATGGCTCATGCTGGAAGATCGTCTGACAAAGGTTCATGAGCCGGTGCGAGACCTCCGGCTTCACAAACCCTCCAGGCTGTTCTGCGGCGTAGTGCAAGGCGGAGTAAATCAAGTCGAAGTCATTACCACCCATCTGATCAAGTTCAACCAAACCTTGTGCGTAGTACTCCTGTGCTTCGCCAATGCTCATCGGTAGCAACGATGCAGCCAAATCCTGGTAGGACTCGCCGCGTTGTTCGATGTAGTCATCCTTTACTATGTCGCTGGAAATCATCGCGGAGTACGCTCCTGCGACATCGGACAGATTGGGGCACCTAGCGATAAGAGCGAGTACGCTTAGCTTGTCACCCAGCGAAAACCGGTTCAAGCCAATGATTTGAATGAGCTCTTCAGCCTCTTTCTTTTCGACCGTTTCGCAATGGCGAAGCAGCAGTCTGGCAAGTCCAATGCCGACGTGTCGCGCAACATTGTCTCTTCCGGTTTCAGCTCTCCAGTGGACATCGGGTCTCAACGAAGATTTCCAGACAGTCAAGAACTCGGCCAGAACGTCATTTGAAAGCGTAACCTTCGACAGAAGGGCTGACTCAATAGGTTTGACTAGCTGCAGGACGCAGGCCACGCCCTTCACAATATCTTCTCGTTCATGCCCGGAAAACTGCTTGCGTTTCTCTGGCTTCCGACCCTTTCGCCCCCTGTTGTGGTCTCTTGTGATGATGAGGTTATCAAGGAACGCGCTGAAGTCAGCTTCGGTGGCTATAGATTTTGCCTTTCGCCCTGTTTTCACTTCCTCCGGCAAAAGGCGATGAAAAGACAGCTCTTTGCCTGACGACCAGGACGTGATGCAAGCCGATTGAACAGACATCCAAACACCGTTAATGCCATGACGTTCGCCATAGTCGTAGCATGATGGCCTACGGTATCGACATAACTTGAGCAACCGCTTCGCGGCCTGCCTTGAATTCACGATTAAGGAGTCCATCGCCGCACCAGCAATAGCCCCCTGCAGCTCCATTTTATAGTCGGAGTTATCTTGCGGAACTTTGTTCTTGTAACTCTGTGAAAGCAAACTCGTCGCTAGCGAAACAGCCTTGAGTTGGCTTTTCGAAAGGCCATACTCCTTAGACAGGAGACCGATTTGCAAGGTAAGAGACAGGCACCTTTTCGATGCTGCGAATTTGGCGAGGGCCTGCAAAGCATCACTTCCATTCGAGACTTCGTGTTGTGCGCAAAGAGTGATCAGTTCTTCAATTACGGAAAGTGCAAACTTGAAACTCCATATCTGGATATTCCGGTTAAACGACGAGTACTCGTTCTTCAGTACACTCAAGAACATAATCGCCGCGACGTCAGATGCTTCCGGCCCCGAGCGGTCAAACCGTTTGGTCTCATCATCTTTATTAAGATGCCAATTTATCCACCCAATGGCCCTGTTTTGATGAATGCGCGCTTCGTCTAGTTCATCGGTAAAACTGTAAGCGACGATCAGACGTGCATCACGCCCACCGCGCCAGCCAGATCGATCATTGAACAGGCGGCGAGAGGCATCAGAATCTCCAAGGATCGTCGCCAGTGCCGGAGAACGCCGGATAAACTGATCACCCCTCGCATTTGCCGAAGCTACCTGTGAGAGTTGCATGGTCAAGCTCAGAACTCTGTCTAGGTTGTCGCCTCGTATGGCAAGCGAGAATGCCGCATAAAGGCGCGCAAGTTTCAATTTTCGCCGTCCATATTCAGTCTCGATCATAGAAGGAAACTCATCGGAGCCAGCAAGCTGATAAGCTCTGTCGCTGTCGCCAATTACCACAAGGAAATGCGGAAGCGCTTCTGCAGCGTACATTGAATCTTTCTGGCGCGTTAGAAGCCTATGTGCAATGGACTGCTGGGCTGCTGCCTCTCTTGCATAGTGATCCTTGATATAGGTTTCAGTGGGTTCGTCGCGAAAAATCACACCATGTTTGACCAGCTCAAGCATCGGCGCAAGATCGGATGCCGCGCTTTTGACTTGCGTTTCTGACCAGCCCAGAGCCTCAGCAAGTTCAGTTAACGGAATGGGTGGTGGAAGAAGCGATAAAGCGGCGAAGAATTCGCGAATCTCGCTCTCAAGCCAGCCTGCCATATGTAGATCCCGGAATATCTTCACGCATTTTTGTGCGATCAATTCTTCGACGGATATTTCGCTCTGCGGCGCATTGCCGGACACATGCGAGTCCCAACTTTCGACGAGGTACTCAAGGACGCGGGCATTTCCTTGCGATCGCGCAAAAACTGCGGAAAATTCCACATCGGTGATATTTTTACGCCTTGTTTCAAGAAAGCTCCAAGTTTCCTCCTTCGTGAATGGTTCGAGCGCGAGACGCTTCGTCTGGCTCTTTCCGATTACACTTTCCATCCTGTGAGGACGCGCAGTAAGCAGAAGCTTCACACCTTCGATAGGTTCTGCGCTCAGCGATGCAAGGAGAAGTCTAGGGAAGGCGATTTCATTTCGCGCCTCAGCTTCCAACTGCGCATTGTCTGCTGCGTCCAAAACAACCAGTATACCTTGCAGTGAAGACTGACTTTTGACAGTCTCGCTCGCCTGCTTGAAACGCTTGCGGGCAATTTCGATCAACCCATATTGATCGCTGTCGGTTGGAAAAAGTGGATCGCAGAGTCCGCGGGTCGCCAGTTCATTGACGATTTGCAGAAGGCCAACCCGAGGAAGGTGACGTGCCTGGGCTTCAGAGCGATACGACCCGCCACCGAAACAGTCGAACACCACGATTTCGAAAGTATCTGTCAGATATGTGGTCAGGCTCTGGATGAAGACGGTTTTTCCAACACCGCCGTCAGCATGGAGGAATACGGGAAGATTGCTGGCTTCGATCTCGTCTTTGACATCTTGCGAGGCGCTGCGCTCAACGACATCACCAACATCAACAAACCGCGTATCCGCTGGAAATAACTGATCCTCATCACATTCAAGAGCATCGAGGATATCTTCACGCCTGATAGAATTCTTGCCCTGCCCCTCGATTTGCGACTTCTCTCGGACAAGCTCTACGAGTGCAAACAGCCTCCTTGCAGCCAGTCCGCTTGAGTCAGCCGACCAATCACTGATTGTTCGTCGCAAGAATCGGTTCTGCGCAGGTAAATCATTTGTTGCAGCACGAAACTCGATGAGCAGGAAAATATCCTTCGCTTCGACCTTCTCTTCCTTGCACCAGGTTTTGAGGTACTCAAGTTGCTTCTTGGCGCTACTGGACCCCGGTGCACGACCCGATTTCAAGCACGCGATAGCATCCCAAAGCTCACAAGAAAATTCCGCATTCGTCACGAACCCGAATGACAATTTCTTCGCTATATCTTCATCCGAAATGCTGGCCTTAAAGTTTCGCAGTGTTGCAGCGAATTTCTTGATCGTTTTTTTCAGATAGGATGATGTGACGGGCTCGGAAGCTTCCTTGTATTTGAACTGCAAAATCTGCTGGGCTATGCAGGTCTCGAAAGTATCTCCATTGCCATAATAAAGAACAAGGTCAGCTATATCCTCTGCCTCTTTTCCAAGCTTTAGATCTTCGTTAGGGGATAGGCCTTCGATCACTATCGCGAAAAGATCATCCTTCGGGAACACAAGCTGAAGAGCTCGCCGCGCTGCCCACCGTTCATGAAAAGTGTGTCCCGCACGTGATACTCTGACTTTGTCTACGCTCCTTACTGCTATATTCATAGAAATCTTGACCCTTAAAAATTATTTTATTTCACCATATCCACGTTTAGAGACCTAAGCCAGAACATACTATTGTAACTACTTGAATACCTTTAATATCCGCTATTGGCGCAGACTGTGTGAAAACCCTTGCCATAAACTTAGGGCGCGCGTCTACGCAAAATATGAAATTGCTCAATTGGATAGTTAGGGCCAAATTTTACACACGAGCACGGTTTTAAGCTCTATTTTCGGCCGTCTCTCTTTGACCAAACACCTTTTCACACAACATATGCACAGAACAGGCTCCCAGGGCATTTTCACGGGTACAATTCCACTACGAGGACAGAAACAACACTACCCTCGTAGATAAAACCATAGTAACGATTACCAAATGAACGTAGACCGCTCAAATCAATTTATGTAACCCGGCCTATTGGGTGGTCATTATGGTGGTCTTGACAGAAACGGAATTCAGGTTTAGCTTATTTATTAGCCAGTTACTGGCAAGGGCGATCCCAGTCAGAGGAGCCAAATTTAAGAAGCCTGCTTAGGAAACTAAGCAGGCTTTTTGCTTTTCTACTTTATCTTTCGTCCTATTTATCATCTTACTCCGTTGTAACAGATAAAATCGTTTTCTCTTCCCGCCTGTCGCGGTAGTCTCATCACAGTCGCTAATATATCGACTGCAATGTGCGTAACCTTATTCCAATACTAATAACAAAAAATCAGTACAGACAGGATAGCTATGGATTCCACCCTCATCTCCGCGAGTCCTCAGGAGGACTCCTCTTTACATCATCGCGATCGCGCTCGACGTGCCGCACTGGGCAGCTTCGCCGGTGCCGTGGTCGATTGGTATGATTTTCTTCTGTATGGCATCACCGCCGCGTTAGTCTTTAACCGCGAGTTTTTCCCGCAAGTCAGCCCGGCGATGGGCACGCTCGCGGCCTTTGCCACCTTTGGTGTCGGATTTTTATTCCGCCCATTAGGCGGAGTTATCTTCGGTCACTTCGGCGATCGTCTTGGCCGCAAACGTATGCTGATGCTTACCGTCTGGGTGATGGGTATTGCCACGGCGTTGATTGGCATCATCCCCTCTTTTGACACTATCGGTTGGTGGGCTCCAGTACTGCTGGTAACACTACGCGCCATTCAGGGTTTTGCCGTCGGCGGCGAATGGGGCGGCGCGGCGTTACTCTCTGTCGAAAGCGCGCCAAAAAATAAAAAAGCCTTCTACAGCAGCGGCGTGCAGGTGGGTTATGGCGTTGGCCTATTGCTCTCGACCGGATTGGTTTCGCTGATCAGTTCGCAAACAACCGATGAGCAGTTCCTGAGTTGGGGCTGGCGCATCCCATTCCTGTTCAGCATCGTGCTGGTACTTGGTGCATTATGGATGCGTAACCGCATGGATGAATCAGCTGAGTTCGAGCAGCAAAAACAGGAACCTCTGCCCGAGAAAAAGCGGCTGCCGGTCGTTGAGGCGTTAATCCGCCATCCGGGCGCATTTTTAAAGATAATCGCCCTGCGCCTGTGTGAGCTGCTGACCATGTATATCGTCACCGCGTTTGCACTCAACTATTCCACGCAAAATCTGGGTCTACCGCGCGAGCTATTTCTGAATATCGGTCTGTTAGTTGGTGGGTTGAGCTGTCTGACCATCCCCTGTTTCGCCTGGCTTGCTGACCGCTTCGGCCGCCGACGGGTCTACATTACCGGCGCTCTGGTCGGCACGCTCTGTGCCTTTCCGTTCTTTATGGCCCTTGAGGCACAGTCTATCTTTTGGATTGTATTCTTCGCCATTATGCTGGCAAACATCGCCCACGACATGGTGGTCTGCGTGCAACAGCCAATGTTTACCGGGTTGTTTGGCGCCAGTTACCGTTACAGCGGTGCTGGCGTTGGCTATCAGGTAGCCAGCGTCGTTGGCGGCGGCTTTACCCCGTTTATTGCCGCGGCACTGGTGACCTTCTCGGGCGGAAACTGGCACAGCGTAGCCATATACCTGATGGCGGGGTGTCTTATTTCTGCCGCGACCGCAATTCTGATGAAAGATAAACCACACGGCTAAGCCGTTCTGCGAAGGCCGTTCGGCCTTCGCAGATTCTTCCTTAACGTCTGACTTTTGTTTCACATTCCTGTGACATACTATCGGGAGAGCAGCACATCTGTGGAACAAGGAGACAGACATGAACAATAAGGGCTCCAGCCTGACCCCGGCTCAGGCACTGGATAAACTGGACGCATTGTATGAGCAATCAGTTAAGGCTCTGCGTAGCGCCATTGGCAAGTACATTGAAACCGGGACGCTTCCTGACATCATCGCCCGAGATAAAGGTCTTTTTGTTTACCCTTCACTTTCTGTGACCTGGGATGGCAGCGCAACGAATCCTCCAAAAACACGCGCCTATGGCCGTTTTACCCATGCTGGCTGCTATACCACGACCATTACTCGCCCGTCTCTGTTCCGACCTTATCTTGAAGAACAGCTCACCCTGCTGTACCAGGATTACGATGCGCATATCTCTGTCGAACCGTCCCAGCACGAGATCCCCTACCCCTACGTGATAGACGGTTCTGAGTTGACGCTCGACCGCTCCATGAGCGCCGGATTAACGCGCCATTTCCCCACTACCGAACTGTCGCAGATTGGCGATGAAACCGCGGATGGAACATTTCACCCGGCAGAATTTTCTCCCCTGTCGCACTTCGACGCCCGACGCGTTGATTTTTCACTTGCACGCCTGCGCCATTACACCGGCACACCGGTAGAACATTTTCAGCCTTTCGTACTGTTCACCAACTACACTCGCTATGTCGATGAGTTTGTGCGCTGGGGCTGTAGCCAGATCCTCGACCCGGACAGTCCGTATATTGCGCTGTCATGCGCAGGTGGAATTTGGATTACCGCAGAAACTGAGGCACCGGAAGAGGCTATTTCCGATCTTGCCTGGAAGAAGCACCAGATGCCCGCCTGGCATTTAATCACCGCCGACGGTCAGGGGATCACACTGGTGAATATCGGCGTTGGCCCGTCAAACGCCAAAACCATTTGCGATCACCTGGCGGTCCTGCGTCCTGACGTCTGGCTAATGATTGGCCACTGTGGCGGCCTGCGTGAGAGCCAGGCCATAGGTGATTACGTTCTCGCCCACGCCTACCTACGCGACGACCACGTGCTGGATGCCGTACTGCCGCCAGATATTCCGATTCCGAGCATCGCCGAAGTCCAGCGCGCGCTGTATGACGCGACCAAAGAGGTCAGCGGCATGCCCGGTGAAGAGGTCAAACAGCGACTGCGTACCGGCACGGTCGTCACCACTGACGACCGTAACTGGGAGCTACGCTATTCTGCCTCTGCGCTGCGTTTTAACCTCAGTCGTGCCGTCGCTATCGATATGGAGAGCGCCACGATTGCCGCGCAGGGTTACCGTTTCCGCGTACCTTACGGCACCCTGCTTTGCGTCTCCGATAAACCGCTGCACGGAGAGATTAAACTGCCAGGCCAGGCCAACCGTTTTTATGAAGGTGCAATTTCCGAGCATCTGCAAATCGGTATTCGGGCAATCGATCGGCTTCGCGCCGAAGGCGATCGCCTGCATTCCCGCAAACTACGTACGTTCAACGAACCGCCGTTCCGTTAAGGCCTGAAGGTAACTATGCATAACTCAACGCCCCTTTCCGCCCTGCGCAATCTCCTGTTAGCACAGGGACTGGATGGTATGATTGTTCCACGCGCCGACGCTCATCAGAGTGAGGATTGCACACCACACGACAATAAACTGGCCTGGCTTACCGGCTTTAGCGGCTCAGCCGGTCTGGCACTGGTGCTTCGCGATCGCGCATTGATGTTTGTCGATGGACGTTACCAGGTCCAGGTCCGTAACGAAGTCTCCCTGGACGATTTCGAGATTCATCATTTACACGACGAGCCGCTGGCCGATTATTTGCAGACGCATGTGCCAGCAGGTACCCGCATTGGCTTTGAGCCTCTGCTGATGGTCAACAGCCAGTTTGAGGCGCTTTCGGCCACTCATTGCGAACTGGTCGCGCTGGAAACCGACCCCTTCGATACAGTTTGGCTCGACCGTCCGGCTGCCCCCTGTGGCATCATCCGCGAAATGCCCATTGAGATCAGCGGCGAAAGCAGTGCGCAGAAACGCGCACGGATCGTCGAGCAACTTGCTCAGCATCAGGCTGACTTTCTGGCAATCACCCTGCCCGATAACATCGCCTGGCTGCTCAATGTGCGCGGTTCAGATCTCAATATGGTTCCGGTGCCTTTTTCGTTTGCCTTGCTGCATCGCAGTGGTGAACTGGAGTGGTTTGTGGATGCCAACAAAACGCAGCAGTTACCCGAAGCGCTACTGAACGCATTAACGATTTCGCCACAAGAGGATTTTCTGTCTCGCTGCCAGCAACTTGCCCACGGGAAACGCTTCCTGGTCGATAAAGACTATGCACCGGTTGCACTGCGATTCGCCATTGAACAGCACGGCGGCGAACTCCTCTGGGCACCCGATCCCATAACGCTTATCAAAGCACATAAAAATGACACAGAACTGGCGGGTTATCGCGAATGTCATGAGCAGGATGGTGCCGCTTGGGTGAACTTCCTCGCCTGGCTGGCGCATGAAGTCCCCTTACGTGAGGCTGCGGGTAATCCGGTAACCGAACTGGAAGCCCAGGAAAAACAGTTGGCGTTTCGCCAGCAGCAGCCTGGGTTTATTGAGCAAAGTTTTGGTACGATCTCAGCATCAGCCAGCAATGCGGCAATGTGTCATTATCATTCCAGCGAAAAAACCAATACCCCCATCACCTCTCAGGCGATGTATTTAAATGATTCTGGTGGTCAGTATCAGAACGGCACTACGGATACAACGCGCACCCTCGCCTTTGGCCCGCAGGATCCACAGCGTCGACTGCATTACACTGCGGTGCTGAAAGGCTTTTTATCGCTGATCACTTTGCAATTCCCGAGCGGTACTCAGGGGCATCAACTGGATGCGTTTAGCCGTCGGGCACTTTGGGCGCTGGGCCTGGATTACGATCATGGCACCGGCCACGGTGTCGGACATCAGTTGTTGATCCACGAGCAGCCGCACCGCATTGCGAAGAAAGTGAATCCCTGGCCTCTGGTTGCGGGCAACATTATTACCATCGAACCAGGATATTATCTGGCCGGACAATACGGTATCCGTATTGAGAATCAGGTGGAAATTATCGACAGTCGCCCTGGTTTTTGCCGCTTCTCCACGTTGACGCTGGTGCCCATTGATTTGAATCTGGTTGAGTTGCATCTGCTGAGCGAGAGCGAAAAGCAGTGGATTGATGATTACCATCAGCAAGTCAGAGAAACCTTGTCACCGCGCGTAAACAGTGATGCTCGTCCATGGCTATTTGCTGCCACCGCGCCGATTCGTGTTCAGGCCAATTAATGCATTAAAAAAGGCAGCCCGCAGGCTGCCTTAGTTCTCCCCAACATCTTACGGCTTAACTGTTACGGATGTATTCATCCATTTCAGTTTTCAGGTTATCGGACTTGGTGCCGAAAATAGCCTGAACACCAGAACCCGCAACCACCACGCCTGCTGCACCCAGTTTCTTCAGGCCAGCCTGATCCACTTTGGCGACGTCAGCCACGCTGACACGCAGACGCGTAATGCACGCATCGAGGTTAGTGATGTTTTCTTTTCCGCCGAACGCAGCAACCAGGGCCGGAGCCATTTCACCCGTTGCGCCCGCTTTGCTGTCTTCAGTCGCGTCTTCACGACCCGGTGTTTTCAGGTCCAGCGCTTTGATCAGCACACGGAAGATGGTGTAGTAGGCGATAGCATAGCCAGCACCGACAATTGGGAACAGCCACAGTTTGCTGCTGTTACCGGACAGAACGATAAAGTCGATCAGACCATGAGAGAACGACGTACCGTCACGCATACCCAGCAGGATACAGATCGGGAATGCCAGGCCTGCCAGAATCGCGTGGATGATGTACAGGATCGGCGCCACGAACATGAAGGAGAACTCGATCGGCTCGGTAATACCGGTCAGGAACGAGGTCAGCGCCGCGGAGATCATGATACCGCCCACTTTCGCGCGGTTTTCTGGTTTTGCAGAATGCCAGATAGCAATAGCGGCAGCCGGCAGACCGTACATTTTGAACAGGAAGCCACCAGACAGCATGCCCGCAGTCGGGTCACCCGCCATATAGCGAGGGATATCGCCGTGGAACACCTGGCCCGCAGCGTTGGTGTATTCGCCAATCTGCATCTGGAATGGAACGTTCCAGATATGGTGCAGACCAAACGGTACCAGGCAGCGTTCAATGAAGCCGTAGATACCGAACGCCACAACCGGGTTCTGGTATGCAGCCCATTGGGAGAATGTCTGGATAGCAGTACCGATCGGCGGCCAAATAAAGGACAGGACCACACCCGTAAAGATGGCAGCCAGACCAGAAATAATTGGAACGAAGCGCTTACCGGCAAAGAAGCCAAGATACTCAGGCAGTTTGATACGGTAGAAACGGTTGAACATATACGCTGCTATCGCACCGGAGATAATCCCCCCGAGAACACCCGTATCAGCAAGGTGTTTAGCTGCGATCTCTTCAGCAGGTAAATGCAGAACCAGCGGCGCAACCACAGCCATGGTCTTGACCATGATGCCGTAGGCAACCACTGAAGCCAGTGCGGAAACACCGTCATTGTTGGTGAAGCCTAACGCGACACCGATGGCAAAAATCAACGGCATGTTTGCAAAAACAGAACCGCCTGCTTCTGCCATAACGTGCGATACAACGGCTGGCAGCCAGCTGAAGTTAGCGGAACCGACGCCCAGCAGGATACCTGCGATCGGGAGTACGGATACCGGCAGCATCAGCGATTTACCGACCTTTTGCAGGTTAGCAAATGCATTCTTAAACATAATTAGGAGTGCTCCTGAGTATTTGTGCTTATACACTTCATCCTTCAAACCGCCTCAGTGTTGGCTGCGCTCGTTCATCCCAGTCACTTACTTAAGTAAGCTCCTGCAATTCACTCACTTGCCGCCTTGATGCTGCTTGAATGATTTTGCGTATTCTACGTTCTCACGCATTGGCGAGGGGGGAGAACCTCGCCGTGAACAGGGCATCTAAGTACCCTTTATTTATTACACAGAGTAAAATAATTCAGCTTATTTTTGTTTGACGGCTATCACAATTCAGCTGTGGATAGCCGTAAAATTCGCACAATCCGATAAAATGAGTATCTGAATGTGTCTAACTGGTTATTCACCGCCCATTTTATGGCGGTGAACTTTACTCGGTTTACTTATTAATTACGAGCTTTAAAAAAACTCAATTAACGGATAGATTGCAGGCGAGAAGCGTTGATGTGAAACAGGCGGGCAAAGTTATCAGTGGTGATTTGCGCCAGTTCTTCAACGGCAACACCTTTCAATACGGCCATATACTCTGCGACATCACGAACCATGGCGGGCTGGTTCTCTTTACCACGATGCGGTACCGGCGCAAGGTACGGAGAGTCAGTCTCAACTAACAAGCGATCCAAAGGAACATAGCGCGCGGCGTCGCGTAACTGTTCGGCGTTACGGAACGTGACAATGCCGGAAAAAGAGATATAGAATCCGAGATCCAGCAATTTGCCCGCAGTTTCCCTGTCCTCTGTAAAACAGTGTAGTACGCCGCCACAATCCGTCACGTTTTCTTCTCGCAGAATCGATAGCGTATCGGCTCGCGCATCACGGGTATGGACGATCACTGGTTTTTGCAGTTCGCGGCCAATCTGAATGTGATGAATGAACGACTCCTGCTGACGCACTTTGGTTTCCGGGGTGTAGAAATAGTCCAGCCCGGTTTCCCCCATCGCCACCACGCCGTCTTCCGCGGCAAAGCGACGCAGGTCTTCTACATCATAGGTTTCATCCTGATTTAACGGATGTACACCGCAGGAGAACACCACATTATCGCGCTCGCCAACCAGGTCGCGCATATTGCGGTATCCGGGTAAGGTGGTCGCTACGGCAAGACAAAACTTCACATCACGCGCTGCCGCTTTCGCCAGCACGTCATCCACGTCCTTATGCAAAGATTGATAATCCAGGCCATCAAGATGGCAGTGTGAGTCGACTAAAAACATAATGTCTCTCTCAAAGATGGGGAACAGGCAGTACGGCGCCTGGTTGCAGGTAATGCTCAATACGCAGGATAAGATCGGTTAATACCAGTTCACGATTGACACCCGTCACGTTGAGCAGTTGCTGACGGCAGTGGCACACATCACCCAGCATCGCCTGAATCTGCGCCACGGAGAACCGTTCAGCAATGGATGAAATCAACGCCAGTGCATCAGGGTTAGTTAAATGGGCAGCACCATACGGACGTTTGAGCGCATCCGTAAACAGCGTTGCCAGCCAGTGTAAGCGGGCTGCAGCTTGTTCATGGTTGAGCGCCGCCAGCAGCTGATACCAGTCGCCGGAATGCAAGGTGTTCGCCAGTGCCGCGCAAAAATCGCTACGGTGCGCCCAGCTTTCTGCCTGAAGCAACATTAGTGCCGCCCCAGGAGACCCGGCGCTCAGGCGTAGTGCGCTAAGAAGTGCATCCTGCGGGGCAGTCACTTCGCGGGCCAACCAGGAAACCGCATACGATTCCTCCGGGGGAGCAAGGTGATGCAATCGACAACGGCTGCGTAATGTGGCAAGTAAGCGTGCCGGCTCGGTAGTAGCCAGGAAAAACCACGTTTGCGCCGGCGGCTCTTCTAACGTCTTTAGCAGGGCATTGGCTGCCGCATCCGTTAACTGGGCAGCATCGGGGATCCACACCACTTTGGCACCGCCCAGACGCGAATGTTCGTACAGCTTTTCAGTGACTTCACGCACCGCGTCAACACCCAGCGTGTTCTTTCCTTTTTCCGGCAGCAGAGAATAATAGTCAGGATGCGTTCCTGCCTGCATCAACTGGCAACCACGGCAACGTCCGCAGCTTTTATGCCCTTCCGGCTGCTGGCACATCAGATAGCGACTCAGGGCGTAAATCAGCGCGTCGTCACCCATACCGGGTAACGCCTGAATCAGTAACGCATGGTGACCGCGACCCGCCTGGTAACTGGCGACAAGTTTTTCAAAATCGGGTCGTAACCATGGATACCATTTCATGCGCCCTGCTCCTGTACCCAGTGGGTAATGGTGCTACGGATATCATTCATGACAGCTTCAAGCGGCTGCGTGGCATCTATGGTACGGATACTGGGATCTATCGCCGCCAGTTCCAGATAGCGGGCACGGGTGCGATTAAAGAAGTCAAAAGACTCCTGTTCAATGCGGTCCAGCTCACCACGAGCACGGGCACGCTTTAAACCCACTTCAGGCGTCACATCCAGATAGAGCGTCAGGTCCGGGCGAAAATCACCGAGTACCGCATCACGCAGAGTGGCCAGCATCGTTTGGTCGATGCCACGGCCACCGCCCTGATAGGCCTGGGTCGACAGATCGTGACGGTCGCCAATCACCCAGGCACCTTTTGCCAACGCAGGCTTAATGACGGTTTCGACCAGCTGAACACGTGCGGCGTAGAACATCAGCACTTCCGCTTTATCGGTAATCACTTCGTCACCGACCGACTTGATGTCCAGCACCAGGCTTCTTAATTTCTCTGCCAGCTGGGTCCCACCTGGCTCGCGGGTAAACACCATGTCGCGGATACCGAGTTGCTCAAGTGTCTCCACCACTACATCCCGCGCGGTAGTTTTTCCGGCGCCTTCCAGGCCCTCGATGACGATATAATTACTGCCCATTTTTTTCCTTAAGCACTTTCAGATAATCCTGCACAGATCGGTTGTGGCTGGCAAGATTGGTATTAAACGTGTGACCACCTTTACCGTCAGCCACGAAATAGAGATACGGTGTTTTTGCCGGATGCGCGGCGGCCTGCAATGAGGCTTCGCCCGGCATAGCAATCGGGCCTGGCGGCAGCCCGGTAATGGTGTAGGTGTTATACGCAGTCGGCGTTTCCAGGTCGGCGCGCGACAATTTACCATTATACCGTGTGCCCATCCCGTAAATCACGGTCGGATCGGTCTGTAAGCGCATGCCAATACGTAAACGGTTTATAAACACCGAGGCCACCTGATCGCGCTCGCTGGCGACAGCGGTTTCTTTTTCAATAATAGAGGCCATGGTCACCAGCTGATTTTTGTCGGTATACGGTAGACCTTCGGCACGCCCTTCCCAGGCAGTATCAACAGCTTTGACCATTTTCTGGTGTGCACGCTTCAGCAGCGCCACATCCGAGGTGTTGGCGGTATACATCCAGGTATCCGGCCAGAACCAGCCTTCCACCCATTCCGGGTTCTCCAGCTTCAGCGCCTCGGCAACGGTAGCGTAGTTGTCGTCGCTCAATGTGTGCTTGATATAGGGCGCATCGCGCAGCTGTTTAAGGTAATCACTCAGGCGCATGCCCTCAACCAGACGTAATGGGAACTGTGCTTCTTTTCCGCTTTCCAGCAGTTGCAACATTTCCCGTACAGTCATATCAGGCGTCAACCGGTAGGTCCCGGCTTTAAAATGCGAAAGGTCGGGTTCAATACGCAGTAACCACTGGAATACGCGTGGACGATTAATCACCTTATCTGCATACAGCTGCTCACCCAGAGCCAGACGACCCGTGCCCGCTTTCAGCGTAAAAATCGTTTCATCTTTAATCAATAATTTACTGTCCGCCAGATGGCGAACTTTCCACATTCCCACACCCGTGGCAATGCCCAGCACAACCAGCAATAAAACAACAACGCGTAACAATTTTTTCATGACTAATTTGGGTGCTCACAAAGTGGGGCTAAAAAATCGAATAACAAACGTGAAGACAACATCCTGTCACCACAGGCACGCACAGGAACCACCGGCATTAATGCATTACAGACAACCATCTCATCCGCCTGCATCACGTCCTCTTCCCGCGCATACACGTCGACAATCTTGAACGGTGATTGTGCCAGCATCCGCATACAGAATTGTCGCATAATGCCGTTCACGCCAGCCTGATCCAGTCGAGGAGTATAAACGACATCGTCTTTACGCCAGAACACATTAGCCGCACAGCATTCCGTAACCCATCCCTCACTGTCAAGAACCAGCGCTTCATCGGCGTCTGTCTGCTCAAGATGAGAACGAATCAGCACCTGCTCCAGTCGGTTCAAGTGTTTAATTCCGGCAAGCATCGGATTGCGCCCCAGACGCACAGGACTTACAGCCAGAACAATCCCATCGTTCTGCCAACAAGCGTAATGTGTGGGAAAGGCAGAAGTAGAGAGAATACGCGTAGGCGAATGACAGTTCGCGCCACTATAGCCCCTGCCCCCGCTACCACGACTGATGATCACTTTCAGTACACCACGTGTATGCCCGACCGCCAGCATTTGCATTTCATCTTGCAGTTCTGACCACTTATCGAAGGGGATCAGCAATTTTTTGCATGCGTCGTCTAAACGCTGGAGATGCGCCGAAAGAAAACACACATTACCATCGACAATTCGCGCAGTGGTAAAACATCCGTCACCAAACTGCGTCGCACGATCGTTTGCAACCAACGTGCCCTGCTCACGGCCATTAATTAAGAACATGGTGGCTCCTTATTCGTGGTCCGCTAGTTTGGCAGGATGCCAAAGCCAGGACAAGGTCGAAAAATCGAATAAAAAAAGGCCCGCAAGCGGACCTTTTTTATGACGCCAGGTAAGTTACCTGCGGGACTTAGATCTTTTTAAAGATCACCGAACCGTTAGTACCACCAAAGCCGAAGGAGTTACAAAGAGCATATTCCATGCCGCTGACCTGACGTGCTTCGTGCGGAACAAAGTCCAGGTCACAACCTTCATCCGGGTTATCCAGGTTGATGGTTGGTGGAACCGCCTGATCGCGCAGCGCCAGAATAGAGAAAATAGACTCTACCGCGCCCGCCGCACCCAACAGGTGTCCGGTCATGGATTTGGTCGAACTGACCATCACGCTACGTGCCGCATCACCAAAGACAGATTTCACTGCCTGAGTTTCCGCTTTATCGCCTGCTGGTGTAGACGTGCCATGTGCGTTGACATAGGCAATCTGACCGGGTTCGATAGCCGCGTCACGTAATGCGTTGACCATCGCCAGTGCAGCACCCGCGCCGTTTTCCGGCGGCGAAGTCATATGGTAAGCATCGCTGCTCATCCCAAAACCGACCACTTCAGCGTAAATTTTTGCACCACGCGCTTTTGCATGCTCGTACTCTTCCAGTACCACCATACCAGCGCCGTCGCCCAGCACAAAACCGTCACGCTCTTTGTCCCACGGACGGCTTGCCGCTTGCGGGTTATCATTACGCGTAGACAGCGCACGTGCTGCGCCAAAACCACCCACACCCAGCGGTGTACTGGCTTTTTCAGCACCACCCGCAACCATCGCGTCTGCGTCGCCGTATGCAATGATACGCGCGGCATGACCGATGTTATGCACGCCTGAAGTGCAGGCGGTAGCGATGGAGATGCTTGGCCCTTGCAGGCCGTACATGATGGTCAAGTGACCGGCCACCATGTTAACAATCGTCGACGGAACGAAGAATGGACTGATCTTACGTGGTCCACCGTTTACCAGCGAGGTATGGTTTTCTTCGATAAGACCGAGACCACCAATACCGGAGCCAATAGCGGCGCCAACACGGTGAGCGTTCTCTTCCGTAATTTCGAGACCAGAATCCTGCATGGCCTGAACGCCAGCGACAATTCCATATTGAATGAAGGCATCCATCTTGCGCTGTTCTTTGCGCGAGATAATGTCATCACAGTTAAAATCCTTTACTAAGCCAGCAAATTTCGTTGCATAGGCGCTAGTATCGAAATGGTCGATCAGGCTGATGCCACTCTGACCGGCAAGGAGAGCTTTCCAGGTAGACTCTACGGTATTGCCGACAGGAGACAACATGCCCAGTCCGGTCACAACTACACGACGCTTAGACACGGTTGTCCTCCAGGGAGGGAAAATAATTCAAGTGGGATAAAAAGATAAAACTCAGGCGGTCGAATGACCGCCTGGAGATGTTCACTTACGCCTGGTGACCGTTGATGTAATCAATGGCAGCCTGAACGGTAGTGATTTTCTCAGCTTCTTCGTCCGGAATCTCAGTATCAAACTCTTCTTCCAGAGCCATTACCAGCTCAACGGTGTCAAGAGAATCTGCGCCCAGGTCTTCAACGAAGGAAGCATTGTTGGTTACTTCTTCCTGCTTAACGCCCAGCTGTTCGCCGATAATTTTCTTAACGCGTTCTTCGATAGTGCTCATACTCTTAAATTTCCTATCAAAACTCGCTTTCGCGATGGTTTTCGTAGTGTATAAAATGTTGAAAAATTTGCAACTAAATCCCGGCAGGTCTTACCACGATTTTGCGTTATTTTGAGGGCATTCACCCTAATAACGCAAATTTTTTTATCTCGTGGTTAAACCATGTACATCCCGCCGTTGACATGCAAAGTCTCACCTGTGATGTAACTTGCTTCGTCAGAAGCTAAAAATGCAACCGCATTGGCGATTTCATTTGGGGAGCCAAGGCGCCCCGCAGGAACTGCCGCCAGCGTACCCGCACGCTGCTCATCAGTCAGCGCACGCGTCATGTCCGTTTCAATAAAGCCCGGAGCAACAACGTTTACAGTAATGCCACGAGACGCAACTTCACGCGCCAGTGATTTACTGAAGCCGATCAAACCCGCTTTCGCCGCAGCGTAGTTGGCCTGACCCGCATTTCCCATGGTACCAACCACAGAACCAATAGTGATAATACGACCATGACGCTTTTTCATCATAGCGCGCATTACCGCTTTTGACAGACGGAAAACAGATGACAGGTTGGTTTCGATGATATCGTTCCACTCGTCATCTTTCATGCGCATTAACAGGTTATCACGAGTAATCCCGGCATTATTAACCAGAATATCGACTTCCCCAAATTCTGCGCGAATATTTCCCAGAACAGATTCGATAGATGCAGGATCGGTCACATTCAACACCAGACCTTTACCATTTGCACCTAAGTAATCGCTAATGGCCTGCGCACCGCTTTCGCTGGTTGCAGTGCCGATCACTTTCGCGCCACGGGCAACGAGTGTTTCAGCAATTGCGCGGCCAATGCCACGGCTTGCACCGGTAACCAGCGCGATTTTTCCTTCAAAACTCATGGTTTTCCTCTTTTATTGCGCAAGCGCCGCAGTCAGCGCCGCCGGCTCATTCAATGCCGAAGCAGTCAGGGTATCAACAATACGTTTTGTCAGACCCGTGAGGACTTTACCCGACCCCACTTCATACAGATGCTCTACGCCCTGGGACGCCATAAACTCGACGGTTTTGGTCCACTGAACCGGGCTGTACAGTTGGCGAACCAGCGCATCGCGGATCGCGTCTGCGTGGGTTTCGCACTTCACATCGACATTGTTCACAACCGGAACGGTCGGTGCGTTAAAAGTAATCTTCTGCAGTTCAACGGCCAGTTTTTCTGCTGCTGGTTTCATCAACGCGCAGTGAGACGGCACGCTAACCGGCAGCGGCAGAGCACGTTTCGCACCTGCAGCTTTACATGCTGCACCTGCACGTTCTACGGCTTCTTTATGCCCGGCAATCACCACCTGGCCCGGTGAGTTAAAGTTAACCGGTGATACAACCTGACCTTCTGCTGACTCTTCACAGGCTTTCGCGATGGACGCATCGTCCAGGCCGATGATAGCAGACATGCCGCCCGTACCTTCCGGCACCGCTTCCTGCATGAATTTGCCACGCAGTTCAACCAGGCGTACGGCATCAGCAAAGTTGATGACACCCGCGCATACCAACGCGGAGTATTCACCCAGGCTATGCCCGGCCATCAGCGCAGGCGTTGCGCCACCCTGCTGCTGCCACACGCGGTACAATGCAACAGAGGCCGTTAACAGCGCTGGCTGCGTTTGCCAGGTTTTATTCAGTTCTTCTGCTGGTCCCTGCTGGGTAAGTGCCCACAGATCATAGCCCAGCGCAGCTGAAGCTTCAGCAAAAGTTTCTTCAACAATGGGGTAGGCTGCAGCCATTTCAGACAACATCCCAACGGTTTGAGATCCCTGACCCGGGAACACAAATGCAAATTGCGTCATGTTAAAATCCTTATACTAGAAACGAACCAGCGCCGAGCCCCAGGTGAATCCACCCCCGAAGGCCTCAAGCAATATCAGCTGACCGGCTTTAATTCGCCCGTCGCGGACGGCTTCGTCCAACGCACATGGAACGGAAGCGGCTGACGTATTGCCATGTCTGTCCAGCGTAACCACGACATTATCCATCGACATGCCCAGCTTTTTCGCCGTCGCGCTGATAATGCGCAAGTTTGCCTGGTGCGGTACCAACCAGTCCAGGGCAGAACGGTCGAGATTATTCGCTGCCAGCGTTTCATCAACGATGTGTGCAAGCTCGCTAACCGCCACTTTAAAGACTTCGTTACCCGCCATGGTCAGATGAATCGGGTTCTCCGGATTCACACGATCGGCATTCGGCAGTGTCAACAGTTCGCCATAGCGACCATCAGCATGCAAATGTGTGGAGAGAATGCCTGGCTCTTCTGAGGCACTCAGTACCACCGCGCCAGCACCATCACCAAAAATAATGATCGTCCCGCGATCGGTCGGATCACAAGTACGCGCCAGCACATCAGACCCGATCACCAGCGCGTGCTTCACTGCGCCGGACTTAACGTACAGGTCAGCCACGCTCAGGGCATAAGTAAAACCGGCGCAGGCAGCCGCGACGTCAAACGCCGGGCAGCCTTTAATTTCCAGCATACTTTGGATCTGGCACGCCGCACTCGGAAAAGCGTGCGTTGATGATGTGGTCGCAACCACAATCAGACCAATTTGATCTTTATCGATGCCAGCCATTTCAAGTGCGCGGTTTGCGGCGGCAAAGCCCATCGTCGCAACGGTTTCATTGGGCGCGGCAATATGGCGTTCACGGATACCTGTACGAGTGACAATCCACTCATCAGATGTCTCGACCATTTTTTCCAAATCGGCGTTAGTACGCACTTGTTCAGGCAGATAGCTGCCAGTACCAATAATCTTCGTATACATGTACGCTCAGTCACTTTTTGGTTATATACCGCTACGAACAAATCACGGGTAGGTAGGCTACGCTCTCGACCGCACTATCATCTGCGCGCCCGCGAGCGTGTCGTTTCGCCACCATCCAGCAGTTCGAATCCAGCTGGGTATACAGATTCCAGGCGAGCGGCAATTCGCTGAGGAACTTGTCGCTGCACCGCCTGCACTGCCTGTTCAATCGCGACTTCAAATGCTCGCTGATTGGCCGCACCATGACTTTTTATCACTGTGCCGCGCAATCCTAACAGACAGGCGCCATTATACTGGTCGGGGTTGAGGTGACTGAATCGCCTCGTTAGGCTTTTTTGTAACCAACGTTTTAATAACAGCAGCCACCACGACCGTTTTTTGCCCTCACCCTGAGATTTCAGCAGTGAAAGGAACATTCTTACAACACCTTCCATCGTCTTTAATGTGACATTGCCTGTAAAGCCGTCACAAACCAACACATCGGTTTTGCCAGTCAACAACTCATTGGCTTCAAGATAGCCGATATAGTTAATGGAAGGGATTGTTTTTAGCACAGCAGAAGCATCCCGAATACTGTCGAGACCCTTAGTTTCTTCTTCACCGATATTAAGCAATGCAACGCGAGGGCTGGCAATCCCAACCACCTCTTCTGCCAGCACGGAACCCATGACGGCAAATTGCACCAACATCGTACTGTCGCAATCAACGTTAGCGCCGAGATCCAGCACCACCGTTTTGCCCTTCTGCTGATGCGGCAACACCGTCACCAACGCAGGTCGCTCAATCCCCTCAAGGGGTTTGAGTAATAACTTCGCAAGTCCCATTAGCGCGCCCGTATTACCGGCGCTCACACAGGCTTCTGCACGACCTTCTTTCACGAGCTCCAGGGCAACACGCATAGAGCTACCACGACTGGCGCGGATAGCCTGCGAGGGCCGGGCATCACTGGCAATAACTGACTGAGCAGGGATAATCTGCAGACGTGAACGTTGTTCGAAGTCAGCTTTGGCAAGTAATGGCGTGATTGTATCGGGATCCCCGACTAAAAGAAGTGTGAGTTGCGAATTAGAATTCAGTGCCTGCAGTGCTGCAGGCACTGTCACGGTAGGGCCAAAATCGCCCCCCATGACATCTAACGCCAGGGTTAGACGTGTCAAGGTATCGTCGCTGCTCGGCTAGGTGTTTCCCCAGTTACCCGGGGAAAGCCTCACTAAGCTTCATCACGCTGGTTCTCTTTGTCTTTCTCACCGAGGTGGGAAATTCATTGAGCCATGCGTGATTACTTAGCGATTACCTTACGGCCGCGGTAGAAACCATCGGCAGTGATGTGGTGACGCAGGTGTTGTTCACCAGAAGTTTTGTCTACAGACAGGCTGGTGACTGCGGTCAGAGCGTCATGAGAACGACGCATGCCACGTTTGGAACGGGTTGGTTTATTCTGTTGTACGGCCATGGACCTTACTCCTCAATTACTTACGCTTTAAGCTGGCTAATACGGCAAATGGATTTGGTTTTTGCGCTTCATCAGGCAATTCACCAAAGACCATGTCCGCCTCGGACACTTCACAGTGTTCAGAATCATGCACCGGAACTACCGGCAAGGAGAGGATAATCTCATCTTCAACCATTGCAAGCAGATCGATTTCACCGAATTCGTTAACCTCAATCGGTTCATACGCTTCCGGCAGTGCTTCAGCCTGCTCGTCAGAACGGACAGGACTAAAACAATATGTTGTGTGGACATGGAGTGGGAACGGTTTCCCGCAACGCTGGCATGCGAGCGTAACCGAGACCTTCGCATCACCGGTAATAACGGCAAGACGTTGGTTATCGATCGCGAACGACATGGAGCATTCCACATCACTGTCCACACTGACTACAAAATCGGTGACGCGCTCTAACAGATCAGAAGTATAGATACCTTCATAATCGAGGCGTTTTTGAGCCGTACGAACCGGATCAAGAGTCAGGGGTAATTTTACCTTTTGCATAGGGCGCGCATATTAACTTTGTAACGTCATAGAGTCAAAGAAAAAGGCAGCCTGAGGTTGCCTTTTGCCAATAATTCGCACACATTGCGGGTCATCGACTTAAAATCACTCAAGTCTGGCCATAGCAGCCAACTTGAAGGTCGAGAGCCCTAGTTTAAAATGGCTCTCATCATTACGCTATATGCGAGGGAAAAAATATGCCTCAACTCATTCTTGCGTCTACCTCTCCCTGGCGTCGCGCCTTGCTTGAAAAACTGGCCATCCCGTTCGAATGTGCAGCACCTGAGGTTGATGAAACACCGCAGCCTGGCGAAACACCTCGGCATTTGGTGTTACGTCTGGCCCAGGAAAAAGCGCAATCTCTTGCCCACCGCTACACATCACACCTCATTATTGGATCCGATCAAATCTGTGTACTTGATGGAGAAATAACCGGAAAACCGTTAACAGAAGAAAAGGCCAGACAACAATTAACCAAAGCCAGCGGCAATATTGTGACGTTTTACACCGGACTGGCGCTGTATAATTCTGCAAACGGACATTTACAAACCGAAGTCGAACCGTTCGATGTTCATTTCCGTCATTTAAGCGAGACGGAAATTGACGATTACGTACGCAAAGAACGTCCGTTACATTGTGCCGGCAGTTTTAAAAGCGAGGGATTAGGTATTGCGCTCTTTGAGCGTCTGGAGGGTCGCGATCCTAATACGTTGGTTGGCCTGCCGCTGATTGCGTTGTGTCAAATGCTACGCCGGGAAGAGATGAATCCGCTGAAAGCCTGATTAATCTTCCTGATGGCGACGCGGTGCGTCTTATCAGGCCTACGGCGCATAACGCAATGGTAGGCCTGATAAGCAACGCGCATCAGGCTTTGCTGCGTAATATTTCAAGGCAGCGTTTCAGCTGATTATCCATCGGGGCTTCAACACGCATGACCTCACCGGTCCCCGGATGGGTAAACTTCAATGCTGCGGCATGCAGAAACAGTCGGTTCAGCCCCGTACCGGCCAACTGCTTGTCGAACTCACGGTCGCCATAGCGATCGTCAAAAGCAATAGGATGTCCAGCATACTGGGTATGCACGCGAATCTGGTGGGTCCGCCCGGTTACCGGACTACAGCGCACAAGCGTGGAAAACGCATAGCGCTCTTCCACTTTAAATCGCGTCTCCGACGGTTTACCTTCCTGATTTACCCGCACGATTCGCTCACCGCTTTGCAGAATATTCTTTAACAGCGGCGCCTGTACGGTTTTGACATGCGACTGCCACTGACCTCTTACCAGCGCCAGGTAATCTTTTTGCATTCCCTTTTCGCGCAACTGTTCATGCAGCGAACGCAGTGCGGAACGTTTTTTGGCAACCAACAGCACGCCAGACGTGTCACGGTCGAGGCGATGCACCAATTCAAGGAAACGTGCCTCCGGGCGTAACGCTCGCAGACCTTCAATTACCCCAAAGCTTAATCCACTGCCGCCATGCACGGCCGTGCCTGACGGTTTGTTGAGCACCAGAATATGGTCATCTTCATACAGAATAACATCGGCCAGCGCGGCGACCTTCTGCAGATGCGGTGAAATAGCTTCTTCTTCGCGCTCAGCGACACGCACTGGCGGAATACGCACAATATCTCCGTCTTCGAGCTTGTACTCGGGTTTGATGCGTTTTTTATTCACCCGCACTTCGCCCTTACGCAAAATGCGATAAATCATACTTTTTGGCACACCTTTAAGCTGGGTGCGCAGAAAGTTGTCGATGCGTTGCCCTGCTTCGTCGGCAGTAATGGCAACAATTTTTACGGCTGGAGTCTCTGTTTTCATGGGTGCCGATTTTAAATAGCCATCAAGATTCGCGCCACACATTTTTCTATGCTTATATTAACTGCTATACCCTATTACACAGGTTTGACAGTTTCGATTTGGTGGTTATTAAACCAATCACTGTACGGAAGTGTAAAAACTGTGAGTAACCGGGTGGTAAATGGCAAAAGTCATCTTGCTATAACAAGGTTAGCAGTGGAATAATGAGGTCGTCTCCGTGTTGAATCTTGTTAAAACAAGAACTTTTCCGGAATGACCCAATTTTGCCCGACCGATCATCAACGCAGCAATGGCGTAAGACGTATTGATCTTTCAGGCAGTTAGCGGGCTGCGGGTTGCAGTCCTTACCGGTAAGTGCTCTATGAATTTCGCGTTGTAGGAAGACGGCAAGTCTGGGAACCCCCAAGAATTTACTCCGGTGAGTGACTGGGGTGAGTAGATGAAGCCAACGCACCGATAGCGTGAAAGACGACGAGCATAATGGAAGCGTTTCTGGAGAGTAACACCCAGACTGTTCCCCTGATAATTGCGCTGTGTTTCCGTATGAAATACAGGCAACCGACACTCTGCGCCTCTTTGAGCTGACGATAACCGTGAGGTTGGCGACGCGAATAGACACGAGGCCATCGGTTCACACCCGGAAAGGCATTACTCTGCCCGCAGCTTAGTCGTCAATGTAAGAATAATGAGTAAGTTACGATGAAAAGAATGTTAATTAACGCGACTCAGCAGGAAGAGTTGCGTGTCGCCCTTGTAGATGGGCAGCGTCTGTACGATCTGGATATCGAAAGTCCTGGACACGAGCAGAAAAAAGCCAACATCTATAAAGGTAAAATTACCCGTATTGAACCGAGTCTGGAAGCCGCTTTTGTTGATTATGGCGCTGAACGTCACGGTTTCCTCCCGTTAAAAGAAATTGCCCGCGAATACTTCCCCGCTAACTACAACTCCCATGGCCGTCCCAACATTAAAGATGTGTTGCGCGAAGGTCAGGAAGTGATTGTTCAGATTGATAAAGAAGAACGCGGCAACAAAGGTGCTGCACTGACCACCTTTATCAGCCTGGCGGGTAGTTATTTGGTTCTGATGCCTAACAACCCGCGTGCGGGTGGTATCTCTCGTCGCATCGAAGGCGATGACCGGACAGAACTCAAAGAAGCGCTGGCAAGCCTGGAACTGCCTGATGGCATGGGGCTCATCGTACGCACTGCGGGTGTTGGTAAATCCGCAGAAGCGCTGCAGTGGGACCTGAGTTTCCGTCTGAAGCACTGGGAAGCGATTAAAAAGGCCGCTGACAGCCGCCCTGCTCCGTTCCTGATCCATCAGGAAAGTAATGTCATCGTTCGCGCATTCCGCGACTATTTACGTCAGGATATCGGCGAAATCCTCATTGATAACCCAAAAGTCATGGAGATGGCGCGTCAGCACATCGCCGCGTTGGGTCGTCCGGATTTCAGCAGCAAAATTAAGCTCTACACCGGTGAAATCCCGCTGTTCAGCCACTATCAAATAGAGTCTCAGATTGAGTCTGCGTTCCAGCGTGAAGTACGCCTGCCTTCTGGGGGTTCTATCGTTATCGATAGCACCGAAGCACTGACCGCAATTGATATCAACTCCGCACGTGCCACGCGCGGCGGCGATATCGAAGAGACCGCATTTAATACCAACCTTGAAGCGGCCGATGAAATCGCTCGCCAGCTGCGTCTTCGTGACCTCGGCGGCCTGATTGTTATCGACTTCATCGACATGACGCCGGTTCGTCACCAACGTGCCGTTGAGAACCGTCTGCGTGAAGCCGTTCGTCAGGACCGCGCGCGTATCCAGATTAGCCATATTTCTCGCTTCGGCTTGCTGGAGATGTCCCGTCAGCGTCTGAGTCCGTCATTAGGCGAATCCAGCCATCACGTCTGCCCGCGTTGCTCCGGCACAGGTACAGTGCGTGATAACGAATCGCTGTCGCTGTCTATTCTGCGCCTGATTGAAGAAGAAGCGCTGAAGGAAAACACCCAGGAAGTCCATGCGATTGTCCCGGTGCCGATTGCGTCTTATCTGCTTAACGAAAAACGTACTGCGGTCAATGCCATTGAAACCCGACAGAACGGCGTACGCTGTGTGATCGTGCCCAACGATCAAATGGAAACACCGCACTACTCTGTTCTGCGTGTTCGCAAAGGTGAAGAGACATCGACCCTGAGCTATCTGCTGCCGAAACTGCACGAAGAAGAGATGGCGTTACCGACGGAAGAAGAGTACGTCGAGCGTAAACAGCCGGAACAGCCTGCGCTGGCGACCTTCGCCATGCCAGACGTACCGCCAGAACCTGCTCTGCAGGAGCCTGCCGTTACAGCCGTTGCTGCCGCACCAAAAGCAGCCGCAGTCGCAGCAGGATCCGAACAGCCTGGTTTGTTTGGTCGTTTCCTCGGCGCACTGAAGTCCATCTTTGGTGGCAATGAAGAAGCCAAGCCGGTTGAGCAGCCAGCACCGAAAGCGGAAGAGAAATCTTCTGAACGCCAGCAGGATCGTCGTAAGCCTCGTCAGAACAATCGCCGTGACCGCAACGATCGTAACGATCGTAACGATCGTCGTGATAATCGCGATAACCGTGGCGAACGTGATAACCGCGATCGTGACAACCGTAATGAACGTTCTGATAGCAGCGAAAACCGCGATGAAAATCGCCGTAACCGTCGCCAGCCGCAGAATGCCGAAGCGCGCGATACCCGCCAGCAATCCACCGATGTTGCTGATAAAGCGAAGTCAGGTGACGAGCAGCAGGCTCCGCGTCGTGAACGCAACCGCCGTCGTAACGACGACAAGCGTCAGGCACCGCAGGAAGTTAAAGAACTGAACCTGGTTGAACAACCGGCACAGGATACGGATCAGGAAGAGCGCGTTCGCCAGCCTCAGACTCGCCGTAAACAGCGTCAGTTGAACCAGAAGGTTCGTTACACCGATAGCGCAACCGTCGAAACCGAAGCCGTAACCGCTGCCGTGGTTACCGAAACGGTTGTGGCTGAGCCTGTGGTTCAGGCCGCTGTTGCCCAGCGAACTGAACTGGCGAAAGTCGACCTGCCTGCCGTTGTCACTACCGAGCATGAAGATAACAACGATGCGCGTGATAACAACGATGCACGTGATAGCAACGGTATGCCGCGTCGTTCTCGCCGCTCGCCTCGCCATCTGCGCGTAAGCGGACAGCGTCGTCGTCGCTATCGTGACGAACGTTACCCGACGCAGTCGCCAATGCCGATTACTGTCGCCTGTGCATCTCCTGAATTAGCCTCTGGTAAAGTCTGGATCCGTTACCCTGTTGCCCGTGCACAGGAACTGCAGGTTGAAGAGCAGCATCAGCAGGAAGTGGCCCAGGTGCAGCCGGTTATCGCCGAGCAGCAAACCATTGCAGCGGTCGTTGCACCAGCAGTGGAAACCGTAGCGGCATCTGTCGCGGTCACAGAAGCGCCGGTAGTCACCGAAACCGTCGTTGTCGAACCTCAGGTTGTGGCGGTTGAAACCACACATCCGGAGGTTATCGAGACGGCTGTTGAGGAACAACCGCAGTTCATCGTTGACGCTGACGTCCCGGTTGCAGAAGAGGTTGTTGCTGAAGCTGAGCCCGTAGCAAACGTGGTAGAAGCACCGATTACCGAAGAACCTGTCCAGGTTGACGTCGCTGTCGCCCAGCCAGACGTTGCTGAACCGGTTATCGAGGCCGCGCCAATTGCCCCGGTTACGCAGGAAGAAGTCGCACCGGTTGCACCAGTCGTTGTCGCTGAAGCTGTGGTAGAACCTGCGTCTGTTGCCGCTGTACCCGTAACGGTTCACAGCCACGCAACCGCACCGATGACCCGCGCACCTGCGCCGGACTACGAACCAGAAGCGCCGCGTCAGAGCGACTGGCAGCGCCCTGCTTTCGACTTCGAAGGCAAAGGTGCCGCAGGCGGTCACAGCGCCACGCATCAGGCTACTGCCCCAGCCACACGCCCGCAGCCTGTTGAGTAAGCCGTAATCAACATCAAAGCCGACCTTCGGGTCGGCTTTTTTATTTCTTATCGATTTGTTTCATTCCCGTCAGCTGCGGCATCACATCCTTCATCAGCGCCAGAAATTTACGCAGTCGGACCGGATAATAACGCGCCCAGGGATACACCAGATGCACCGGCAGCGATGCCGCAGGCCAGTCTGCGAATAGCTCGACTAAACGCCCGTGAACAATATCTTCTTCCACCATCCAGCTTGACACAATGGCTACCCCCAGCCCTGCCAGAGCCGCATTTCTGGCAACATAAATACTGTCCGTGCTTAATCGGGGAGAGATATTTATCGTGATGAGTTCATTTCGCTGTTGATGGCGCAGCGACACACTATGCTGATAAAACGTGTTTACAGCAATCCACGGCAGCGTTGATAACTGTTCGGGATGCGTAGTATCGCCATACTGCGCCAGCAATGCCGGGCTGGCCACAATGCTTCGGGGCACTTCGGCCAGCAGAACGGAGACCGTTGCCGGATCAACTTCCGCACCCACTCGGATCGCGCAATCAATATTGTCGCTAAGGAAATCCACCGTTTTGTCATTGAGCATCCACTCCACCGATAACTGCGGATAACGGGCCAGAAATTGCAGCAGCGGTTCAAGCAGTTGTTGCTGACCAAACGCATGAGGCGCTCGTACCCGCAGCGTACCGACGGGTTCATCCTCCGTGATATTCAGCCCATCTTCCAGCGCTAACCAGGCATCGATAATATGCTTAGCATGCTGATATCCCCGCTCTCCGTCATCGGTCAATTTCATCGCGTGGGTGGTGCGTAAAATCAGTTTCACACCCAGCAGCGTTTCCAGGGATTGCAGTCTCCGACTGACGGTCGCCTGGGTGGTCCCCATCTGTTTTGCCGCCGCAGAGAGCGATCCTGCCTCAACGATGCGCACAAACGTCCGCATCAGCTCCACTCTGTCTATACGCTCATTTTTCAAGATAACCACTTTCATCATACGTCAAACGTATAACTGTTTTACCACCACGCCCGCTACCGTGCCAATGAGCGAAAGATAAAAATAGCCGTACATCCTGTGATTGAGGAATCATTTGTGAACACATCTACCGCACTTTCCCGTTGGGTCATCTTTGTACTGGCACTTGGCGCCGGTTTCAGCGTGGCGGCTATCTACTATGCCCAGCCTCTTCTGCCGCTGATCGGTCAGGACCTGACCTTAAGTCTCACCGGTATGGGGCTGGTGCCGACGCTTACCCAGGCCGGGTACGCGCTGGGGATTTTGTTTCTCTTGCCGCTTGGCGACCGCTATGACCGCCGGACTTTAATCTTGCTGAAAAGCATCTCACTTGCCGTGCTGCTTCTGGCCTGCAGCTTTAGCGGGCAACTGCATTCACTGCTGTTGATTAGCTTGCTGATGGGAATGGCGGCAACCATGGCACAGGACATCGTTCCCGCAGCAGCCATACTCGCCCCCGCGGGGAAACAGGGAAAAATGGTCGGTACGGTGATGACCGGCCTGTTGCTGGGCATTTTGCTCTCCCGCACCGTCAGTGGTCTGGTGGGCGAAGCGTTTGGCTGGCGCGAGATGTATCAACTCGCCGCCATCAGTATTGCCATTATTACTGTGGTGATGTGGAAAATGCTGCCTCACTTTGCGGCCAATTCCACGCTGAGCTATCCGTCGTTAATGCTCTCAATGGCCAAACTCTGGCAACGGTATCCTGTACTGCGCCGGGCGGCGCTGGCACAGGGATTCTTGTCAATTGCCTTCAGTGCCTTCTGGTCAACGCTGGCGGTGATGTTATCCGAGCATTATCACATGGGCAGCGCAGTAGCCGGGGGTTTTGGTATTGCAGGAGCAGCAGGCGCGCTTGCCGCACCGCTAGCTGGACATCTTGCAGACAGAGTTGGCGGCGAAAAGGTCACGCAACTGGGGGCATTATTAGTGACGCTTTCTTTCGCGCTGATGTTTTTACTGCCCGCCCTGCCGGTTGAGGGACAGTGGCTGCTAATAGCCCTTTCTGCGGTCGGCTTTGATCTTGGGCTACAATCCAGCCTGGTAGCTCACCAGAATCTGGTCTATAGCCTTGAGCCTCAGGCGCGGGGCCGCCTGAACGCCCTGCTGTTTACCCTGGTGTTCATTGGCATGGCGCTGGGTTCAGTTCTCGGCACCCAAGTTTACGCCCTGGCAAACTGGCAAGGCGTTGTCGGGTTGGCAACCGTCAGCGGTGCGATTGCTCTGATGATCAGACTGACGGGTAACACCGTAGTGAGTCGGACAAAAACGGCCTAAAAAAATGCCCGCGCCGGGGTGTAAGTGGCGCGGGCAGACAAACATATCCAGTTTCATGATATGTTTCAAAAAAAGGCGTTAACGATTTAACTGGAACAACGACATTCCCTGCATATCGGTAAACGCTTTATAGGATGCCTGCAGCGCAGCCTGCTGCATAACATAGGACGAAATCGCTGCGTTCCAGTCGACATCCACCAGGTTACTCATCTGCTGAGTTTGCCCTAATGCGCGATCGGTACCCAGTGAATCCAGCGAGCTCAACTCACTGAGTTGTGTGCCTAATTCAGCACGCACAGACAGGACGTTATTAAGCGAGTTCTTCAGGCCACGGCTGGTTTTATCAATAGCGGCTGCCGCTTTATCTTTTGCCACATCATCCCCAGCAACCGGCGTATTGAGGGCATCAATAGCGGTATCCAGCATTTTGAACAGGCTCTTTTCCTGGGTTCCACCCGCGGGTTCCGGCACCGCATTACTGGTCAATTCGGCAAATATTTTATCCCCGGTATGGCCAATCACCATGGTACGGGCAGCATCGACCTGCTGGGTCACGTTTTGGGTTCCGCCAGTATAGGTACCATCAGCCTGGGCAAATGGTGCACTTTCTGTTTTATATCCACCGAAAATATAGCGCCCGTTGCCATCGGTGCTGTTCGCCAGGTTCATCAGCTGATCGCGGATCCCCTGTAAATCAGTTGCCAACGATGCACGGTCATCATCACTTAACGTCCCGTTAGCAGCATGGACAATTTTTTCCTGCGCGCTCTGAATAGCCGTCGTTACCTGTCCCAACACGTTTTCTTCCAGTGAGACTTTTTGCGTGGCGAAAGAGCGCGCCAGCGTGTACTGGCTGTTTTGTGCCTGAGCCTGAGACAGCACCACGGCCTGTGAGGCGGCAATCGGATCGTCAGACGGATTAATGACCCGTTTACCCGTCGACATTTGCTCGCCGAATTTCATCCATTCCGCCTGAGAGTTGGTGATGCCCCGCATGTTCTGCTGGTACATCATCTGGGTACTGATACGCATTGATTCCCTCTCCCTTAGCGAATATTAATCAGTGCATCAAACAACGCATTCGCGGTTTGCAGCACCTGGGCGTTAGCCAGGTAGTACTGCTGATAGCGCTGCAAATTGCCGTACTCTTCGTCGAGATTCACCCCGGAGATGGACTGCTGCTGATTAGAAAGCTGCGTGACCACGTTGTTTTGCGTGGTGCTGCTGGTTTTCAGCGTCGCGGTTTTGTTACCGACATCGCTTACCAGCGTGGCATAGGCATCGTTGAAGGTTTTATTCCCGACGGTGGCCTTATTTTGTAGATCCAACAGTTTCTGACCGTTACGGTTGTCGCTTGCGCCCGTCTCCGCAGCAGGATCGGTCTTTTTCTCTGACGCCATGGCAATTTTTGACTCGTCGGTCACCATCACTTTCATATTGACGATAGCGTCGCTAACCGGCTTCAGAATAAAACTGTCATTATCGTTAGCTCCGGTTGGTTTATTCGTCACCGTCACTTTCAGGCCATCAATATCCAGTTTACCGCTGGCATCCGGTTTTGCTTCAAACGTCGTATTATCCGCCAGGCGCGTGACTTGCCATTTGCCACCGTTAAACACAACTTTATAGTCAGTCGCCTGCACTTTCGAACTATCATCAACTTCAGCGGTTAACTCCGCTTTGCCGGTGTTTTTAGCATTACTGGTCACCGACGGATCGCCGATGGCAAAGAAATCCTTACCCGCAACACCATCAGTATCAAAACCGGCTTTATGCTGTGTGTTAAAGGCGTCGGCAAAAGCCAGTGCCAATTGGCCCAGCGTATTACGCGTCTGGTCAAGTTCCTGAGAGCGAAACGTCAGCAACCCACCCAGTGAGCCGGTATTGAGCAGTTTTTCTGGAATTTCAATATTACCCGCAACCCCATCGACATAGGCCACGGTGGTGCGGGTGGTATCGGCACTGGACGGTACGGCAGCAAGCTGACGTGCGCTACTGCCCTGCACCAGCGAATAGCCATTCGCCATGGTGACGTTATAGGTGCCGCCGTCTTGAACGCTGACTTCAACGCCGACAATCTTGTTTAATTCGCTCACCAACTGGTCGCGCTGGTCCAGCAGATCGTTCGGTGAAGCGCCCGCGCCGACGCCGGTCAGACGAGAGATTTGATCGTTGAGACTGGCAATTTGCTTCGAGTAGTTATTGATCTGGTCAACACTGGCGGAAATCGCGGTATTAACCTGTTTATCCTGATCGCGCAGATACTGATCGGTGGTTTTAAACTGGTTGACTAAGCCGTCTGCTTTGCCAATCAATGCCTGACGCGCCGCCGGGTCTTCTGCGTTACTGACCAACGTTTGTAAGCTGGTGAAAAAGCCCTGCATCGAGGTAGAAATAGAGCTGGTCTTGCTGGCGAGCAGGTTATCGATTTTCGACATTTGCTCATAACGCGTTGTCAGACCGCTGCTTTGGTTCTGCGCAGCGCGTAACTGATTACTGATGAATGAATCATACTCACGCTGCACGCCAGAAACATAGACGCCATTGCCAACCCAGCCCCCCGCACCCAGCGTGCTGTTTGCTTGCGCCATAATGGTCGTCTGGCGGGTATACCCTGCCACGTTATAGCTGGAGATGTTATTACTGGCTGTGTTCAACGCGGCCTGCGCTGCGCTAAGACCACTCATGGCGTTGTTAATCAAGCTGGACATGGAGGTTCCTTGTAATCCTTCAATACTGGTTATTATCGGCAGCGGATGGGTAGACTTGAGTTATTTAAAACAGATTGTCGAGATTGCTACTGTAAGTTTTACTCACTTTCTCGCTCATCGACTTCAGCTGCTGGATCATGGTGGTTAATTTACGCGCATAGTGCGGATCGGTGGCGTAGCCTGCATTCTGCAAGGCCTGCGCACCCTGTTCGGCAGTCGCCGCACCGGTTACCGCGGCGTAGCGCGGATTACGCGATATCAGCCCGACATAATCCGACAGCGCCTCAAGGTACGAGCTATAGACGCGGAATCGGGCTTTCACTTTTTTCGCCTCACCGTTTTCATATTCGGTAGTGGTGATTTCGGTGGTCGGCCCTTTCCAGCTCCCCGAAGCCTTCACGCCGAAAATGTTAAAGCTCGGCTCACCGTTCTCACGGCGGATTTGGCGTTGCCCCCAACCGGATTCCAGCGCCGCCTGCGCCAGGATCAGATGATGCGGTACCCCACTTTGTTGACTCGCCAGTTTTGCTGGTAGCGATAGCTGAGCAAGGAAGTCTTTACTGTCCCCCGACAGCGGTTCGTCGTTCCCTTCCGCCGCTTTCGGTAGCGCTTTACGCACCATCTGCGTCAGTGCCTGGTTTTGATAGCTGGTCACCGTTTCCAGTGAAAACTTCATCGGTACCTGCGGCGCATCATCCGCAGGCGTCCCCTGGCCTTCGGTCATCTGCTTAACCATCATTTCAGCCAGCCCCAGACCTTTGCCTGCCGTCATCTGCTGGGCTACCTGCTGGTCATACATGCTGGTGTACAAGCGCGTCGAGTCGCTGCTAAAGACGCCATCTTTTGGCAGCGCTTCACGCATGCTTTTCAGCATCATCTGGACAAACATCCCTTCAACCTGGCGGGCGACCGGGCGAATATTTGCCGCCGGGTCCTGACCCGCCTTCGCTTTCAGTTCGTTCAGCGATTGCGCATCCCAGGCGGCGCTGGTCAGCAGTTTGCTGTCGCCAATCATCAGATAATTTCCAGTTTGGCGCGTAAACAACCCGCACTTTGCATGGATTGCAGAATTGACATCAAATCCATTGGCGTGGCACCGAGCGCATTGAGGGCGCGAACCACATTGTTCAGATTGGCGCTGGAGCGCACGCTCTGCAATGAGCCGCCGCTTTGACGCATATCGATTTGGGTTTGCGGGGTAACCACGGTTTGCCCACCGCCAAACGGCGTATCGGGCTGACTAACGTTGGCCTGGCGATTCACCGTGATAGACAAGTTGCCCTGCGCAACCGCGCAACTGTCCAACGTAACTTCGCGGTTCATCACTACCGATCCCGTACGGGAGTTGATAATCACCTTCGCATCCTGCGGCGTTACGTTCACTTCTATATTCTGGATATCAGCGAGGAAGCGCACCTGCGAGCTATTGCCGCTCGGCACACGCACCTGAATCGTACGCGCATCCAGCGCCGTGGCGCTGCCAAACCCACGCGAACGGTTAATGGTGTCGGTTATCTGCTGTGCCAGGGTGAAGTCTTCATTATTCAGCTGCAGATTGAGGGTGTTTCCGCCACCAAACTGGCTAGGAAGTTCGCGTTCAATAGTGGCCCCGTTGGTGATCCGCCCACCATTGAGTTGGTTCACCTGAACGCTACTGCCGCCCGCCGCCGCACCTGCGCCGCCGACTAAAATATTGCCCTGCGCCAGCGCATACACCTGGCTATCAACCCCTTTCATCGGGGTCATCAGCAGCGTCCCGCCTCGCAGGCTTTTGGCATTACCCATTGAAGAGACCACAACGTCAATGGTTTGTCCCTGACGTCCAAACGCCGGAAAGGATGCAGTCACCATCACCGCCGCCACGTTTTTCAACTGCATATTGGTGCCGGTCGGCACGGTGATCCCCAGCTGAGAGAGCATGTTATTGAGCGTTTGGGTGGTGAACGGCGTCTGGGTGGTCTGGTCACCCGTGCCGTCCAGCCCCACCACCAGCCCGTAGCCAATCAGCGAGTTTTCACGCACACCCTGAACGCTGGTCAGATCGCGAATACGATCGGCATGGGCCAACGTGGTTGCCAGCATCAGGACCATTGCAACAAGAGTTTTAAACACAGAAAGCCTCGCTTACATCGGTGACAAATTAAGGAAGAAACGCTGCAACCAGCCCATATTCTGCGCTTCGTTGATATAGCCGTTACCGACATACTCAATACGTGCATCCGCCACCTGGGTTGACGGAACAGAGTTGCTGCCGCTGATGGTGCGCGGGTTAACCACCCCGGAGAAGCGGATAAATTCAGTGCCCTGGTTTATGGCGATCTGCTTTTCACCCACAACGTGTAAATTGCCGTTGACCAGAACCTGATCGACGGTCACGGTCAGCGTACCGCTAAAGGTGTTACGGGCATTGGCGCCACCTTTACCGTTAAAGGAGTTCCCACCGGACGCTTCTACGTCAGCACGCTCGTTGCCAAACAGTCCCTGCAGGTAGCGCGGCACCGTGTCGAAACCAAAGTTTGTTTTGCCATCACGGCTGGCGTTAGCAGAAGAGCTTTTGCTCGCACTGACGTTTTCCTGCAATACGATAGTTAGCGTATCGCCAACATTGCGCGGACGGCGGTCTTCAAATAGCGGCTGGTAGCCATAGTTAACTGGCTGCGCAGACTGAAAAATTGATCCATTCGCCACCGGCGTTGGGCCAGGTATCGGCTGGGCAGAGGTCGCCCCCTGAACCAGCGGCGTGGCCGGGATCCAGGCACATCCTGTCAGTGACACCACCAGCAGGGCCGTAATCGGATATGGGTGAAGCGCGTTTTTTCGCATTGCCTTCATCTTCTACATCAGTGTGCCGGTGAGGTTTTCACCCCACCGGACAACACGTTAGAGTTGCGTCAGTTTTTGCAGCATCTGATCGGTAGTCGACACCGCTTTGCTGTTGATTTCGTAAGCACGTTGAACCTGGATCATATTCACCAGCTCTTCCGCCACGTTGACGTTAGAGGTTTCAACATAGCCCTGATACAGCAGACCCGCGCCGTTAAGCCCTGGCGTGCTCTCGTTCGGCGCACCTGAAGATTGCGTCTCGGTGTACAGGTTCTCACCAATGCTTTCCAGGCCGGTATCGTTCATAAAGGTGGTCAGGTTGAGCTGGCCTACCTGTACCGGCGCCGCCTGTCCTTGCTGGGTTACGCTGACGATGCCATCACGCCCGATAGTGATGCTGAGCGAGTTCGCTGGAATGGTGATCGCTGGCTGAACCTGAAAACCGCCTGCCGTCACCAGTTGGCCGTTCTGATCCACCTGGAAAGAGCCGTCACGCGTATAAGCAGAAGTACCATCCGGCAACATGACCTGGAAAAAACCCTGGCCTTTAATCGCCACATCTTTGCTGTTATTGGTCTGTGACAGGTTGCCCTGACTGTGTAAACGCTCGGTCGCCACCGGACGCACACCGGTACCGATTTGCAAACCCGAAGGCAGTACGGTCTGTTCAGAAGACTGCGCGCCCGGTTGACGAATCGTCTGGTACAACAGATCTTCAAACACCGCACGCTGACGCTTGAAACCATTGGTGCTGACGTTTGCCAGGTTGTTGGCAATCACATCCATGTTGGTTTGCTGTGCATCCAGGCCGGTTTTGGCGATCCATAATGAACTGATCATAAAATGTCCTGTATTAACTCATCGACAGCAGTTGGTTGGCGCGACCCGCGTTATCATCCACGCTACTGATAATCTTCATCTGCATTTCGAAGCGACGGGCGCTGGCGATCATGTCGCTCATCGCGGCAACCGGTTTGACGTTACTGCCCTCCAGCACGCCCGACATCACGCGGATGCTGGGATCGGCCGGAAGCGTCGGGCCACGGGTCGCCTGTGCCGCCGCGCTCAGACGGAACATACCGTCATCACCACGCTGTACTTCACTTCCCGTCGCCTTCACCAGCTTCAGACGCCCGACAGGCGCCACGGTGTTCGCCGGATCGCCTGGGTTCAGCGCAGAAATCGTCCCGTCAGCAGCAATGGTGATTTCTGAACCTTCCGGTACCGCTATTGGCCCGGCTTCGCCAATCACCGGGTGTCCCTGAATGGTCAGTTCACCGGTGGGGCTTACCTGAATTGCGCCATTACGGGTGTACCCTTCACTGCCGTTAGCGGTCTGAACCGCCAGCCAGCCGTCCTGTTGCAGCGCAACGTCCAGCGGGCGGGAGGTGTAGTCCATCTGACCTGGCGTCATATCAGCCCCTGGCGTGGAGGCCACCACCAGCGTACGCGTCGGTAAAGAGAGCCCTTCAACCGGCACCGCACGTAGCGCATTAAGCTGCGCGCGGAAACCCGGCGTTGAGGCGTTTGCCAGGTTGCTGGCCGTCACCGCCTGTTGGTTCAGCGTCTGACTGGCCGCGCCCATGGCGGTATAAATTGCGTGATCCATTAAGCCATCCCGTCAAGCGCTTAGCGCAGGTTGACCAGCGTGTTGAGGATCTGATCCTGGGTTTTGATGGTCTGCGCGTTCGACTGATAGTTACGCTGGGCGACGATCATGTTCACCAGTTCTTTACTCAAATCCACGTTCGATGCTTCCAGCGCGCCGTTCGTCAGCTTGCCGAAGTTACCGGTGCCCGCGGTGCCCAGCAGCGCGACGCCAGAAGACTGTGTCGCGGCCCAGACGTTATCGCCCTGAGAAGCCAGACCTTCGTTGTTGGCAAAGTTAGCCAGCACGATCTGTCCCAGAAGTTGCTTCTGTTCGTTGGAGTAGTTACCCACCACCGTGCCGTCATCGTTAATCTGGTAGCTCACCAGATCGCCCGGTTTGTAGCCGTTCTGATTCGTCGCAACGATGTTATTGGCGCCGGTATTCTGCTGCATGGAATTGAGGAAACTCAGAGAGAAACCCGCAGGGACCGCGCCATTGATAGCACCGGTGGTTATCTGAATTTGCGGCTGGGCGTTGGCGGGGCCTTCCACGAGATGTTTTGGCCCAGTTGGATTTAAGGGATCTACTGGCTCTTCGACATAGTTATTCACCGAGGCCAGCGTGCCATTAGCGCTGAAGTTCATCACCGCATTTTTAGTCGCGGGAGAGCCCGCCACGCTGGCATCCTGGGTGTAAACATCCCATTTGTTATCCGTCGTTTTGACATAAAAAACATTCATGTCATGGGCATTACCCTGACTATCAAATACGGTCACGGTGCCTTTTTTGTTGTACGAGTCCGCATCACTTGCGCTAAAAGGTTTATTCGCCGGAATCTTGTCAGTGGAGTTCAGGTTGATCTGCATAGACGCGGTGGTCGTGGATTTCGCCGCCATCAGCGTATTCGGAATCGTGATCGGTGCCGGGTTTGCGCCCTGCTGTACCGTCGGCGGTGTGCCGGTGGCCGGATAACCCGTCAACTGCAGCCCCTGCATGTTGACGATATTACGGTTTTCATCGAGCTTGAACTGACCGTTTCGGCTGAAGAAAACAGACCCATTGCTGTCGACCATACGGAAGAATCCGTTCTGGCTAATGGCAACGTCCAGCCCACGGCCGGTGTTGGTGGTAGTGCCATCGGTAAAGTCCTGGGTAATACCCGCAACTTTAACGCCCAGGCCCACTTTAGAACCGGCAAACATATCCGCAAAGGAAGCGGTTCCGGATTTAAACCCGTAGGTCGCGGAGTTGGCGATGTTATTACCAATGACATCGAGGTTGGTCGCTGCAGCGTTCAGACCGCTGACCGCTTGAGAAAAGGCCATGACTTACTCCTGATAAGTGTGAAGGCTTAGATGATCTGCCGTACTTCGTCGAGGGTGGTGGTTCCATAGGTGCCGAGGTCCAGCGTGTTACCGCCGTTGCTGCGAATAACCCCCTGCACCAACGCAAACTGAAGTGGCTGCGCCACAAGCTGCGTCCCCCCATTGCTGGCGGATATCGCCACGTTGTAGGAACCGCTTGGGGCCGCCGTGCCATCCGTCATGGTGCCGTCCCAAGTGAAGGTGTGAACCCCCGCCTTCAGCTCACCAATATCGATCGTGCGCACGACCTTGCCGTCTTTATCGGTAATGGTGGCAGTGACCTTATCGGCTGGCTGCTGCAGCTCAACGCCAAACGGTGTCGTGGTGGTGGTCGCCCCCTCTTCCGTCCCTTTCCCGGTCAGGATCGTGGTACCTGGAATCATCACGCCATGACCAATCAAGGTACTGGCCTGCAGCGACTGACTGTTGTCTATCTGTCCAGAAATCGACCCCAGCGTAGTATTCAGCTTCTCAATCCCGCTGACGGTACTGATTTGCGCCAACTGGGTGGTGAGTTCGTTGTTTTGCAAGGGGTTGGTCGGATCCTGGTTTTTCAGCTGCGCGACTAACAGCGTCAGAAAGCTGCTTTGCAGATCGGCGGCATTGCTGCCCGTCAGTGAACTGTTGTTACTGGCTGCATTCACGCCCGTGCTGCTCGGGTCATTCATTTTTACCGAAATTGACATGTGCGGCTCCTTTACTGGCCTAGCGTCAGCGTTTTAAGCATCAAACTTTTTACGGTATTGAGCACTTCGACGTTTGCCTGATAGCTGCGTGAGGCTGACATGGTGTTGACCATCTCTCCGACCACATCCACATTGGGCATTTTGACGTAACCGTTCGCATCGGCCAGCGGATTACCCGGTTCATAAACCAGCTTGTCCGGCGCCTGGCTCTCAATCACATCAGCGACTTTTACGCCACCGGTAGCCGCACCCGGCGCGGCGTTAACCTGAAAAACAACCTGCTTCGCGCGATACGGTTGACCGTCAGGTCCCGTCACGCTGTCCGCATTCGCCATATTGCTCGCCGCCACGTTCAGGCGCTGGGATTGCGCGGTCAGCGCCGAACCTGCGATATCAAAAATATTTAACAACGCCACGAATTAGTTCCCTCCTTGCAGCACGGTCATCATGCCCTTGATTTGTCCACCCAATGCGGTGAGCCCCATCTGATACTTCAGACTGTTATCGGCAAACTGCGTACGCTCGCGGTCCATATCCACCGTATTGCCATCCAGCGACGGTTGGTCCGGAATGCGATAAAGCAACTCAGTCGAAGGTGCAGAAAGTGTCTGGGCCGGAATATGTTGTGCAGAGGTCAGCGTCAACGAGACACCGCCGGTTTCTTCCCGTCCACGCACCATGACTTTTTTTAATTCACTGGCGAAATCCAGGTCGCGCGCCTGATACCCCGGCGTGTCGGCGTTGGCAATGTTGGCCGCTAATACTTCCTGGCGTTGGGCGCGCAGATTCAGCGCTTCCTGTTGAAAACGTAAGGCGGCGTCGAGCTTATCGAGCATATCTCCTCCGCAAATGACAAAATTCAGCCGACAGCTTAAATCCCATTACGCGCGCGTTATCGCTGGAATAAGCGCAAAATGCGTCGCTATTTGTTGCGTTGATGGCGGCGTCACACAGGTAAAATCCAGCCACAGCCTGAAAAAGCGAGAGGTATTGATGCAAACGTTCAAACGCGGAATAGCGGTGGTCGCACTGCTGTTCAGCCCCCTGACGCTGGCGCAAGACCTGAATTCGCAGCTTACGGCGTGGTTTTCCGAGCGACTGGCAGGGTTCAGTGACGAGGTGGTCGTTACCCTCCGGACCCCACCCAACCTGCTGCCTGCCTGTGAGCAACCGGCACTCAGCGTGGCCGGTAGCGCGAAGTTATGGGGCAATGTGAATGTGCTGGCGAGATGCGGCAATGAAAAACGTTACCTACAGGTGAACGTGCAGGCCACGGGCGACTACGTGGTTGCCGCTGCCCCCATCGCGCGGGGAAGCGCGCTTAACTCAGCCAGCGTAACGCTAAAACGCGGTCGTCTGGACCAACTGCCGCCACGTACCGTGCTGGACATTAACCAGGTGCAGGAAGCGGTGAGTCTGCGTGATGTGGTCGCTGGCCAGCCGATCCAGCTCACCATGCTGCGTCAAGCATGGCGGATAAAAGCGGGTCAGCGCGTGCTGGTTATCGCCAATGGAGACGGTTTTCGCGTGAATGCGGAAGGTAAGGCGCTGAATAATGCGGCGGTTGCCCAGAACGCCAGGGTACGGATGCTTTCAGGCCAGGTCGTCAGCGGCGTCGTCGATTCTGATGGGAATATTCTTATTAACCTATAATAGGTTAAAGATTTTTTTGCGGATGCCGATAGATAATCAACCAATGATTAAAGCGGGCCGCTATAGCGTAACCCCTCGATGAGGATAAAAAAAATGAGTATTGATCGTACCTCACCATTGAAGCCAGTTAGTACTGTCCAGCCGCGCGAAGCCAGCGACACGTTGGTCCAAAAAACGCGTAAGGAAAAAACGTCCACGACCAACAGCACTAGCGTCATGTTGAGCGACGCGCAGGCAAAGCTGATGCAACCCGGCACCAACGACATCAATATGGAGCGCGTTGAAGCACTGAAAACCGCCATCCGTAACGGTGAGTTGAAAATGGATACCGGAAAAATTGCCGACTCGCTGATCCGCGAGGCGCAGAGCTACTTACAGAGTAAATAAAGTATGACGCGTTTGTCAGAAATACTTGATCAGATGACGACTGTCCTGAATGACCTGAAAACGGTGATGGATGCTGAGCAGCAGCAACTTTCCGCAGGCCACATTCACGGTAGCCAGCTACAGCGTATTACAGAAGAAAAAAGTTCTTTGCTGGCAACCCTGGATTACCTGGAGCAGCAGCGACGTCTTGAGCACGACGCGACGCGCAGCGCTAATGATGATATTGCCCAACGCTGGCAGACGATTACCACTAAAACGCAGCATTTACGCGATCTCAACCAGCATAATGGTTGGCTGTTGGAAGGACAAATCGAGCGCAATCAACAGGCGCTCGAGGTGCTTAAACCGCATCAGGAACCCACGCTGTATGGCGCTAACGGCCAAACATCTTCAGCCCATCGCGGCGGAAAGAAATTCTCAATTTGACGAATGCCTGACGGCTCGTAGCTTTCAGGCCTGCGTGTTTTGCAGGCCGGATAAGGTGATCCCCTCATCCGGCAGTATGTTCATTATGCCGTTCGGCGCACAAACTCTTTCACTTTAAAGCCCAGCACGGCCAGCGCGGCAAAGTAAGCAGTAATACCGACCAACACCACCGCCATTAAGCGCAGCAGACGCCACAGCATCGTCCCCTGAGACCACTCCGGCATAATGTACAGCATCCCCACCAGCGCCGCAGACATCACCAGCACAGAGATCACCAGACGCGCCAGGAACCAGGCCCAACCCGGCTGTGGCGTGAATATTTTCTGTTTACGCAACTGCCAGTACAGCAGCGAGGCGTTCAGACAGGCCGCCAGACCGATCGACAGCGACAGCCCGGCATGTTTCAACGGACCGATAAACGCCAAGTTCATCACCTGGGTCATAATCAGCGTCACGATGGCAATTTTCACCGGCGTTTTAATGTCCTGACGGGAATAAAATCCGGGGGCCAATACTTTCACCACGATCAGGCCAATCAGACCGACCGAATACGCTACCAGCGCGCGCTGGGTCATGGACGCATCAAAAGCGGTAAACTTACCGTACTGGAACAATGAAACCGTCAGCGGCTTTGCCAGGATCCCCAATGCCACCGCACTGGGCAAAGCAAGCAGGAAGCACAGGCGTAACCCCCAGTCCATCAGGCGACAATATTCATCATGGTTACCGCTGGAAAAACTTTTTGACAGCGAGGGCAGCAAAATAGTGCCCAGCGCGACGCCCAGAACACCTGAAGGGAACTCCATCAAACGGTCAGCGTAGTACATCCAGGAAACCGAACCTGAAGCCAGAAATGACGCGAAAATCGTGTTGATAATCAGGGAAATCTGGCTGACGGAAACGCCGAGGATCGCCGGCCCCATCTGCTTCACTACGCGCATCGCGCCCGCATCACGAAAATTCACGCGCGGCAGCACCAGCATGCCAATTTTCTTCAAGTGCGGAAGCTGATAAACCAGTTGCAGCACACCACCGACGGTCACGGCCCACGCCAGCGCCAGCACCGGCGGATTAAAATACGGAGCGGCAAACAGCGCAAAACCGATCATGCTGATGTTGAGAAACGTCGGCGCAAACGCCGGAATAGAGAAACGGTTCCAGGTATTCAGAATCGCACCCGCCAACGAGGCCAGCGAAATCAACAGAATATAAGGAAAGGTTATCTGCAACAGCTGGGTAGTCAGCGTAAATTTGTCAGCAGTATCGGCAAAGCCTGGCGCGGTGACCATGATCACCCACGGCGCGGCAAGCATCCCGGCAACCGTCACAACGGCCAACGCCAGCGTCAGCAAGCCAGACACGTAGGAAACAAACACGCGGGTGGCGTCTTCGCCCTGCTTACTTTTGTATTCAGCCAGAATAGGGACAAATGCCTGAGAAAATGCGCCTTCAGCAAAAATTCGACGCAGCAGGTTAGGAAGTTTGAATGCCACAAAAAAGGCATCGGTCGCCATCCCTGCACCAAAGATTCTGGCGACGATCGCATCACGCGCAAAACCCAGCACACGTGAGAACATCGTCATTGAGCTGACGGCTGCCAGTGACTTTAATAAATTCATCTATGTTGTATTCCAGACTCTGAGGCAAAACCCCGTATAACCAACATCGCCATCCGGCAATGTCACTGTGCCTGATGGCGACGCCGCAGCGTCTTATCAGGCCTACAAGCCAGCCTATGGTTGAAAAGAGGTGTTATTTTGAGTGGGCATATATACCCGTCATACTTCAAGCTGCATGTGCGTTGGCTGCGCTCGCTCACCCGAATCACTTACCTGAGTAAGCTAACGGGATTCACTCCCTTGCCGCCTGCCTGCAACTCGAATTATTTTGGGTATAGTACCTGGATTATGCTGAATTACTACCGCCAGATGTTACAGGGGGTTATTCGTCCATCGCATCCCGCCACAGCTTTTCCACCACGCGCTGCGCCAGAATAGCCTGCTCACCCGCTGTCTCAGGAACTGTCTGATTTTGCACGCATTCAATAAAATGGCGCGCACATCCGGTAAAGCCTCTCTGCTCCAGCGTCGTTTGCCAGCCGGGTATCGGTTGCTGAACGACACCGTGTCCGCGCTCCTCACGCCATTCACGCATATCCGTGACATCAATTAACCCACCGTCGATAACCGCCTGCACGCTCTCGCGCTGACTGCCCGCACGGCGATGCATACTGGTCGTTATCTGCAGCCGGTCGACGCAGAAATGGTGTTCTGCATACAGCATTGCTCCGGACTCGTTGGTTAACAGCGTGCCGCTATTTAGCTGTGCCTTTCCCCCTGCCAGCCACAGCGCGGTGTCCACCACATGCAGATAGTCATCCAGCAGCGTAAAACGCAGATCGTGTGGCCCGACGCTATCGCTGCGATGCTTATCCATGCGGATGGAGGCTGGCTGGCTTAACTGCGACTTTAACTCGCGATACAGCGGCGCAAACCGGCGGTTAAATCCGACCATCAACGTCAGTTTTTTTCGCGCCGCCAGCTCCACCAGTTGTTCCGCATCACGCAGGTTTTCCGCCAGCGGTTTATCCACGCAAACGTGGACCCCGGCATGAAGCAATTCGCTGACTACCGCATGGTGCGTCGCAGTACTGGAGTGTACGAAAACCGCATCACAGGTTGCCGCCAGGTTTTGTAATGAATCAACATACGGCATGCGCCAGGCTGCACAAATCCGTTCTGCTTTCTCACGCGAAGGTGACCAGGCCCCCTGTAACGTCCAGTCCGCAGCGGCGCCCAACACGGGTAGCCAGGCCTTTTGCGCGATGCCGCCCAACCCGACGACACCGATACGAAGTTTTTTCACGTTACTCTCCCAGATGCGCCAGCAAGGATTCGAGCCGCTGTTTTAACTCAGCGACTTCGCTTTCCAGCACCTCAACGCGCGCCTGCAAATCGCAGGATGCCGCCTGAGGCTCATCGGCGGTTGTCACCATCGTCAGATCGACGTCGCCACAGAACAGATGCATATAGCGGCTTTCGCGTTTTCCCGGTTCACGCGCCAGACGGACCACGTAAGGACCATCTTCGCGGGTGGCCAGCTGTTCCAGCGTTGACTCCACTTCCGCCACATCGCTGAATTCATACATGCGGGATGCGCGACTACGCAGTTCGCCCGGCGTCTGCGCACCGCGCAGTAACAGCGTGGTGATCAAGGCCACCTCACCGGCGCTGAGCTTAAGGTTACCAAACTCTGAATTGCAGAAGCGCTGTTCGTACTTGGTCACACGATTGCCGAATCCGCTCACCGTACGCAAGAAATGGCGTTTCACCAGATTATCGAGCTGATCCTGCACCTCCGATTCCGACAGATTCATCACCGGTTCACGATTGGTTTTTTGGTTACAGGCGGTCACGACACCATTCACGGAGAGCGGATATTGTTCCGGCGTAGTCACCTGTTTTTCCAGCAAACAGCCAATCACGCGTGCTTCGGTAGCGGTTAATTCATATTTCATCGTCTTCTCCATTCATCAGCCAATACAGCTGAAACTTAGCGACCGGGGGTCCATTCTGATGTTGTTAACGCCGTCAGCACATGATCGCGCCACTGCCCATCTATCAGCAGATAGTCTTTGGCATAACCTTCTTTTTCAAATCCAAGCCGCGCCAGCAAATCGCCGCTACGTTTATTGTGTGGCATATAGTTCGCCATAATGCGATGAATATGCTGTGTACGCTGCATATAACGAATGGCTGCAACCAATGCCTCGTACATCAATCCCTGCCCTTGCCACTTTTGCGCAATGGAATAGCCGAGATAGCAGGCGTGAAACGATCCACGCACAACGTTGGAGAAATTTGCAACACCGATAATCTCTTTCTCTTCCGGGTCGAGCAGCGCAAAGTAATAGGCAGAGCCTTGTTTATGAAACTCGGTGATCATACTCAGACGCGCCTGCCAGCCAGAGGGATAGCAGTGGCTTTCATCGCGAATAGGCTCCCAGGGCTTTAAGAAATGACGATTCTCTGCGTAATAATCTGCCAGACGCCAGGCATCACGCTCATGCACTAAACGCACGACCAGGCGGTCCGTGGTTAAGCGCACTTTTGGCACGTTACTGCGATAGCCAAACATTCTATACCTACTCCTTCCCGCACCGTTTTCAATACGCTATTCGCGATACTATACCTGTACAAATATGCCCGATGAAAAGAGCAAAACACCATTTCTTGAATTATTCACACATTTTGATGAAAACTCTCTATCAAGACCGACTTTTGATAAAAAAATATTGTCCCACCGAGGGTGGGAAAAGGTCAGACAACCCCGCAGAATAGACAGGCTTACCGTTAAAACTCTAAACAGAGTGACGAGTTTTTCCCTGGAGGGGAAATGTCGCAAGTCTCGCAGGCGAGGAACCTGGGTAAATATTTCCTGCTTATCGATAATATGCTGGTCGTGCTGGGCTTCTTCGTCGTCTTCCCGCTGATCTCGATTCGTTTCGTCGACCAAATGGGTTGGGCCGCCGTGATGGTCGGCATCGCGCTCGGGTTACGTCAATTTATTCAGCAGGGTTTGGGAATTTTTGGCGGGGCCATTGCCGACCGTTTTGGCGCAAAACCGATGATTGTCACCGGCATGCTGATGCGCGCCGCCGGGTTTGCGACGATGGGAATCGCCCATGAACCCTGGCTTCTGTGGTTTTCCTGTTTTCTCTCCGGGCTGGGCGGCACGCTGTTCGATCCCCCCCGTTCGGCGCTGGTGGTCAAACTGATCCGCCCGGAAAAGCGCGGGCGCTTCTTCTCCATCCTGATGATGCAGGACAGCGCCGGGGCGGTCATTGGGGCATTACTGGGAAGCTGGCTGTTACAGTATGACTTCAGGCTGGTCTGCGCCACCGGGGCCATTATCTTCATCCTGTGCGCCGCCTTTAACGCCTGGTTGCTTCCTGCGTGGAAACTATCGACAGTGAAAATTCCGGTGCGTGAAGGGATGAACCACGTGATGCGTGACAAGCGATTTGTCACTTACGTGCTGACGCTGGCAGGTTACTACATGCTGGCAGTCCAGGTGATGCTGATGCTGCCGATTATGGTTAACGACATTGCAGGATCCCCGGCGGCCGTCAAATGGATGTATGCCATCGAGGCGTGCCTCTCATTAACGTTGCTCTACCCGATTGCCCGCTGGAGCGAAAAACGTTTTCGCCTTGAACACCGCCTGATGGCCGGTCTGTTAATCATGTCAGTCAGCATGATGCCTATTGGGTTGGTCGGAAACCTACAGCAGCTCTTCACCCTGATCTGCACGTTCTATATCGGCTCCATTATTGCTGAGCCAGCACGTGAAACGCTCAGCGCCTCGCTGGCGAGCGCACGGGCCCGGGGGAGCTATATGGGTTTTAGTCGGCTGGGACTCGCCATCGGCGGCGCCATAGGCTACATCGGCGGCGGCTGGCTGTTTGATATGGGTAAGGCACTGTCGCAGCCCGAGTTACCGTGGATGATGCTGGGTGTTATCGGCATTATCACCTTCCTGGCGCTGGGCTGGCAGTTCAGCCACAAACGCACGACGCGTGGCATGCTGGAGCCTGATGCCTGACGCGTAACCCTCAGCCCGGACACCTTTTCAGTTTTTTCTGCTGGTGTCCGGGGCGCTGGTACTGGATGCTGCTTTGTGTCACGATTACGCCATAAGCATCATGTTGAGGAACCCCATGAAAAAGTTTTTTTTTGCTGCTGCACTCATTGTCAGCGGCCTGTTGGTTGGTTGTAATCAACTCACACAATACACGGTAAGCGAGCAAGAAATTAACCAGGCGCTGGCAAAGCATAATAATTTTTCGAAAGATATCGGTTTGCCCGGCGTTGCTGAAGCCCACATCGTGCTGAGCAATCTGACCAGCCAGATCGGTCGTGAAGAACCCAATAAAGTGACCCTGACCGGCGACGCCAACCTGGACATGAACTCACTATTTGGCAGCCAGAAAGCGACAATGAAGCTGAAGTTAAAAGCATTACCGGTGTTCAATAAAGATAAAGGCGCGATTTATCTGCAAGAGATGGAAGTGGTTGATGCGACCGTCACACCAGAAAAAATGCAGTCGGTTTTGCAAACCCTGATGCCGTATTTAAACCAGTCGCTGCGCAATTATTTCAACCAGCAACCGGCATACGTCCTGCGTGAAGACAGCAGTGAAGGCGAAGCGCTGGCGAAAAAGCTGGCAAAAGGAATTGAAGTAAAACCGGGTGAAATCATCATCCCGTTCACCGATTAACACACCAAAGGGCGCATCAGCGCCCTTTTCTATCAGAGGTTACTTTTCCTCTGTCTGCATCGTCATAGTATGGTCATCAAGCACGATTTTACGTGCCTCATCGGGATCGAGATCGTGGCGTTTGACTACCAAGCGCCAGTTTCCCTGGGCCATATCAGGATCGCGAAACAGAGCCGCAATCGCCACAAATTGTGTTCCCTCCTCCATCGGCATATCCAGCGTCACGGCGCTATTGGGTTTCACCACCACAAACTGCTCAGCCAGTAAATCCTCTTTTAATAAGTTAGCCCCGTCACCGACCAGTTGTTCGTACTGAGTTTGATTAAAACGCTTCTCATCTTTTAACTGGTAAATACGCACTATAACCGACTGCGGCGCGCTGTTTTGCTCGCGGCTGTCAGTATTGAGCGCGGCCCGGCCAGAGATATCAAGATGTAATACCTTAATCTGTTTATAAAAAAGAGAGCTTGCGGCGGAACGAGTACCGTCACTCACTGACTGAAGTAGGCCGCAGCCACTGAGTATTAATGCCAGTACGGGAAAAATGTATTTCAATTTAAAAACGGTAATGAACACGCTGTATGTCCTTATTTATTATAGCGGATGTCAGACCACGGTAATGTCCCAGTTCTACAGTGAAGTCGTCCGGTAAGTCCCTGTCTCCTTGTTGCAGACCATTAACACAGGTAAGACCCAGCCGCACGGGTGACTCACCCAGCACAGGCACAGGAAGCAGATGGGTGGGTAGAGTCAACATAATCCGCGCCCGATAGCGCCACCCCAGATAAACGCGCAGCAATACCAACAAGTCGGTCAAAAGCGCCCCATCGGGTAACCAGCCTTCCGTTTCCGTTGCATCATCAGTAACGAGTGAAATTAACAACTGACTGGCTGCATCGGTTGCTTCATCCCCCAGTACCGTATGACCATCCAGCCTTAATGGCTGTTCATCAAGCAGCCCTGCAGGTTGTCGTATTGCCACTGTACGCAGATCGTGTGGTGTGACGTCGGTACGCGTGTTCGGTGCCAGTAAGTTGACCAGCCGTGCAATGCCCTCTGCCGTTCTCCCAGGCTGGCGCATGATCCCCAACAGGGCGAGGAAACGCGATGACGGTGTGGCAATATGCTCCTGTGTACCGGCGATCCCTAAGCCAATGAGTCCCAATAAGCAGCGAGAAGTACTATCGCTTCCCCCCGCTTCAAAGGTGGCCGGGTAACTGTATTTCCGCCAGATGCGGTAAAACTGCGTCAAAATACGATGGTTGAAAATATCGAGGAAGGTTTCCAGTACCTCGTGGCCATCGCGCCTTTGCGTGATGTCATCTATGTATGTCGTTGGCAGCGGTGAATCCACACCGTAAAGCCCCATGAAGGTTGAGCGGACCGTAAGAGGGGCATCGGGATGATCTGGATCGCACTCAATCGCTTTCAGTTCACTAGCGGGAAACCCTACTCCAGGATGGGGGCGAAAACGCACCATATCATCATGCGGGTTATCACTTTCCCCCAGTCGGTGAGCGCCGTGGCTTTCCAGAAGCTGGCAAAATCGATAAAAATTAATACGACTAATATCTTCTTTCAGACGTGATGTTAGCGCATCCCTGGGTTGCGCGGATTTTCGTCCCATGCAAGCTGCTCCCCCGTAGGTTGTAAGATCAGAATCAACCGATTAAACAGGTGGATGTCGGTATAGAGTGCAAAAAAGCGATTGAGCATTTCACCAAACAGGCTGATGTCTCCGCGGCCGGCAAAACCATTGCTATCAATGGTGACCTCTATCTGCACACCGCGTAGCAGATGCCCCCGCTCGAAACGCTCCGTTTCGCTGTGCTTAACGTCAACAATAGCGGCCAGACGGCGTCGATTCATTTCATCGTCCGTCCAGTCATAAAGCGCCAGAGTTCCACGCAATACTTCCGGGTTATCCATCATCCACAGAAAACTGCTCCCCAAATGGCTTAATACACGCCAGTGAAAGCGGTCACGGTTTGGTGGATAACAGGGAAGCGTTGGCGCCGTCAGATTACGGACTCGGACATTCGCCGCGGTAGACTTTACAACGGTGTCGAGCAACGTACTGCGTAATACCCGACGAGGTAGTTGACCGTTCGTACCGGTAAGGCTTAATGACAGGCTTTCGCCTTCAGGTACGCTGTGGTTATCAAAAGCCTCACCACCGAGGATTAGCCAGGTATCATGTAGACCGGAAGGACCACGTTTTACTCGGGTGTGATAATAATACTCTGGTGCGTCATGGCGTAACATTCCCCCCTTGTGGCGAAAACTGGTGAATGGCACAAAAACCTGATGCCCGGAGTGCTTTGACGAAATAACGGAATCTACAGAGTAAATTTCAGTGTGGCCATCCTGAATACGCATCGGACGTAACAAATATTCGGTCTGCAAGGCATCGGGGGTCAGCGGGTCAGACTCCAGAGGAAAAAGGTTGATCACTGGCACACAGTGCAGGCGGATATGTTTTTCACTGAAGGTGAAGTCATAATCCCAGCGGCGTTTCAAAACGACATCAAGTTCGAACCAGGGGAGCGTTTGCGGGAGAGCAACCTGTTCAAGTCCGCAGAGCGCCAGCGCCATAAATTTTTCCCGAAAAGTGAAGTACTCCAACAACAGCTGATAGCCGCTAAACGCACCGCTATCCTTCGGCCAGAGGTTATCCTCATTGCCAAATCCCCCTGGGCTGAACCATGCCTCCAGCGGTTGATCATCTGTCTGTCCAGGCAATCGCAAACGTATTGTCGCCACATTTAGTGACAACGCTTCATGTAATGCACAGGCCAGCGGTGCATCGGCATTGAGATAAAATGCAAGTCGACTCAGGTCAACCTGCTGCCAGTCGGCCAGCTCACCGCAGGAAAAACGCAGTTTGATCACGGAACGTCCGTCCGGATCGGTGTCCAGTCGCGCCATCTCCAGCGACAACGGCAGCAATGTGACATCCCGGGTCGTGGTGTAACGACAGCGGGTGCGCTTATCACCTACCGGGCCTGAAAGCACCTCAAATCCTTTCTCTACAACCATCCGCTCTTTCATCTCGCGCCATTGTGGCGTCAACTCCACGATCGCTAACGAAGGGATCGTTCGCAGATAATGCGGCCATAGCAAACTCACCAACCCTTCGGTCAGTTCCGGTAGGTCGTCATCCAGTTTTTCCCGCAACCGCCCCATAAGAAAAGCGAAGCCTTCAAACAATCGCTCGACATAAGGGTCTCGAGCACCGGGGCGATCCAGATTCAACATCACCGCCCGGTCAGGATGGGCGCGGGCAAACTCCTCACCCGCTTCGCGCAGGTAACGCATTTCGGCGTCAAAGTAACGCAGGGTTAAATCATCCATGGAATACTCATTTATTAAATAGTGTAGATGTCGGTTATCATGGAAGGAATAAACAAAGACTGACATGGACAGGTACTTTGACTTTCCTGCGAGCCGGCAGGGATTCGACCGTTGATAGTATCGGGCACAATTCCGCCGATAATGCTGAATATGCCAATAAAACGCCCACAGGTAACCCGGTCAAATTCTCTTGCTACAGGCATTCCCATAATAGTATGCGTGGGATCACCTTCAATAATTACCCCTCCGCAGGTGGTTTTATCACCCATAACCAAATAACATCCAGCCATATATTCTCCTTACTGCTATTTATCGTCAGCGTATTCTTTTTGTATATCGATATATTTCGAGTTGCGTTGAGGCAACATGAGAGGGATACATTCGTCCAGGAACGGATTTAAGCATCTGAAGGCTGAGCTAGTTTATTCCGGCGTCTGAATTCTGTTGGCGATTCACCAAAAAGATATCCTTCGGCAGGACAAAACCTCGCAGTTTTAATAATGCCAGTGGCCCACCGCCCGGCCCGGTACGCATTAGCCAACACAGCTTTTTACCGTCTGGCGCACTGAGCGTGAGTTGCCACATACCATCATCACGTTTCTCCGCTCGTCCTTGTTCCAGCCAACGAATTAAGCCTAATTCTCCCGGATAGTCCCCGTAAAGATTTGCCCCTCCCAGCGTTGTCGTCCAGGTCAACATGGCGCCGGGTCTCTGGCTTTCTCCTGGCCAACGGAAACTCTGCCAGCTTTCCATCTGGTTAAAGTAGTGCAGTCGCTGTCCGTCAATGGAAAGTACCGTCTCCACAACGTCCGGTACCGGACGGGCGCGCAGCTCAAAACGCATCCCCTGGCTACCATCGGCGAATAAGGCATCGCGAACCTCACCTAGACGGTTAACGGCATGAATAAATTCCGGATTAATAATTAATCCCTGGGTATTCATTTCGTCTACTTCCCAGCGACGCCCCTCACGGTGAATTAAACCCGCGAGATTCTCATGAAGAAATTGGTCGATCTTTCCGGTATCACGCCGAATAAACTCAGCCAGAACCGGCAATGGAATGTCACTGCGCCCCTCACTCACCGGATATCGGCCGTCTGTTGCCTCCTGCCAATCAGAGACAACCACACGTTGCCAGCTCTCATTAATTCCCGCAGCCGATGGTTGCAGGACCTGCTCCCATGCCTGCGTCAGAGGTTGCACAAAAAGCGCGTCGCCAAAACCACTCCACTCCTCTCCTAATCCCGCAGCTAACAAACTGCCATATTCCCGCGTATCGGTAAGATCAATATTTTTGCCCTGAAACACCGTCTGTGCCAGTTGCTGCATCATGACCTGCGGATCGGCTGAATTAGTGACCTGGCGCAACTTCAGGCGGACTCGGGTCACGCGAGTGAGAAATGTTTGAAAACTTAATGAGGTTTCAGTCGTTAGGTTATTCAGCGTATCACCCTTACCGGTTATCGCCAGTAATGGGCCAAACGTTTCATCTAACGGACCGGTCATATCGTTTACATGTTGGTCAATAACCGGTGCATCCTCTGCTTTCTGCAATATTTTTTCTGCCGATTTCATCAACGAATCGGACAGATCTTCACGTTTTTTTCCTGTCTGCCCCTGCCAGGCAACAGTGTTCATCAGTGCGACTACCGGTGACTGGCGCACATCGCTCATTAGCGTAAGCTGATCCACAACATCTGAAAGATTTTGCGCTGGCTTCCAGCGTAAACTGTTGAGGAACTTAAGCCATGATCCCGAGTATTCGCTAAAATAGCGATCTGTCAGTCGTTGTTTTAATGCTTCAGGAGAAGCATCGGCACTAATATTTTTTTTATTGTCGCTCAACACCCAGTCAAGTTCTTCACGGCGTGATACCACTGCGTCAGCAATTGCCTGCTTCACCTGCCCTTCCCATGCCTGGCGGGTAAATACCCCAGGAACGGTTTCCGAAGTGGTAAACAATTGTGCGGCATCCGTATCATTCGTCATCTGCGCCAAAGGCATATCCGGAAAATTGCGAGATACGGCTGCCAGCATTTTCCGATATATAGCATTATCGCTATTACGTTGTTCAATCTGCGCTAGCAGGATCTGTCGGGTTGCTATCATCACCGGTGTATCTGGGGTAATTTTCCAGTCAGGCTGCCCAGGTAAAGTTTGCATATAAAATCCCCACAAGTCCGGCGACAGACTCTGCCAGATACCGGTAGAAATCCCTTTGCGCGTCGGTTGTGTCAGCGTCATGACCTGAGAAAAAAAGGCGGGGTCGGCCTTTTCCGGGTGGCCCATCATCAGCCAGGCTTTAAGCTGATCGTATGCGGTTTTTGCCAGGTCAGCGCGTTGCTGACTTCCTGGAGGAAGATGCGTCAGAGCATTGAGTTTTTCAGACAACACCCGCGCAGCTTCATCTCTCATCAGGCGATTATTTGCCACCCCATAAATCGGGAGTAAAACGGCCAATAATTCAGCATCATGATTCAGACCAAAATGACGCCACCCTATTGTGTTTTTTTGTGTCTGAATGCGGCCAATATCATTACGCAGTTCATTCAGTTGTATCAGTTCAGCATCTGATACCTGCTCACCGATCGCCAACTGCTGTGCTTTGTCTGTCAGGGACGTCATTTGATAATAATTGGCGGCAAACGATATCAGGCTGCCGACGCCCCACAGACCGATAGCTACCGCCACCACGTAACACATTATCCGACCTCGGGATAACCCCATATGCCGCCCAGTTGCCTGAGCCCCCATTTTCAGTACGCCACGAAACACGGCTGGTGGAGACCAGTAATGCGCATGAATAACCGACGCCGCCGCGACAGTTACAGAGGGACTAAACATCAGCCCACATATGGGCATCCGCCATTGCTTACCAGACAGCCACGGCGTGAGGCTCCGCTGCCAGCTTTCAATCCCACCCAACTTCAGCCACTGCCCAAGTCGTAATAGATAATCGTGGTGGTTATCAGTAAAAATCTGACGCATCCCTTGTTCACATAGCTGCGGCAGCAAACGGGTTAATTCGCGGCCCACACTCTCTGGGGTAGTCTTTTCGTGAAAGAAAATACCTACCGGCTGAGTAATGCGGGTCCCTTGCATGCTCTGGTCCGTTTGCCACAACCATATTGACGGTAGCCAGTGATATGCGTTACCTGTGAGCTCCAGGCTTCGTCGCGAATCACTCATCCATTGAGCGCTTGATGCTTGTTCGCAGCTGAGCGACAAAATTATTCCGTCCACAGGTCGGGCACTGCGTAATTTACGCAACGTCGATAAAGGTCCGAGATCTGCTGATTCCTGCGGGCTACCGCCATAAATCAGTACGGTACCCTCACCTTCCAGCCATTGTTTCTCGGCAAGCGTTGGCGCAATCGATGCGACTTTGGCCTCCTCCCCGATGACAAGAATGACACGCACCCTCTGACGCCAGAAGAGTCCATACTGACGGCGTAGATACGCGTACATATCCGCAAATGGGGTCGACTGCTGGTGATGTTGGTAACTCTCACTAATGCGAGGTTGATCATCCCCCTGGATATGCGCCCGGGTAAGGTCGAAACTCTGACGCCCAGAAGATCGCGCGCTAAACCAGGTCAACACCGCATAAACGCCGGTTACCGCAGTCGTCACCCCTAACCCGGTTATCCAGCGAGAGTGTTTCAGGCTTCCCGGCAACATGCCGACTTTTTCTGGCCAGTGCCAGATTATCAGGCAGGCAACTGCCGAAATCAGCATAGGTGCTATTGCTATCAGCCAGTAACGCACTGTCGAATTGTTAATCGGGAATAAAAACCGCATCACTTAGTCCTTCTCCTTTGCAGTCTGACAAGGTGAAACCACCACGCTCCACATTTTTGTGCTCCCTGTTTCACCACTCATAATCAGTTGCGACTCTTTTGTACCTTGTGCTGCGGCAGCGATAGCCAGCCAGGGGGCGACGCACCCCGTTTCACCTAGCGTTCGGTCAAGGTTATATAACCGGCTATTCATCTCTATCCCCTGCAGAGGCGGGTGCGCATTCAGCGCAGCTATCGTACTTTGCTGCTGGTGTGACAGACCGGATGACCAGAGATCGTGGATATCTTCAGGTTGAACGGGCACCCAATCCAACGCTTGAGCAATGTTCTCTGCCAACGTGTCGGCAAAACTCGCTTCCGGTCGATGAACCCATGCCAGAGGAGGAAGGATATTTTGGGTCATGCGATTGCCAAGCAGCAGTGCAACGGCCGCCTCCCCGGTCCCATCAGGATCGTCTGGAGCGACCTGCAGCGCGATGACCAATAATACTGTTTCTTCGTGGGTTCGACTGTCCATCCAGCTATCAATAACGTTCAACCCGTACCCGGTCACAGACTCGATGGGTTGACGAATATCACATTGTTGCCAGGTATTGCACCACAGCGTGTGCAACCGTTGGCGGGATAGTGAGGTATTGGTTTCAAACAATAGCGCTATGGGCTGATGGTCCGGCAGTTGGTTAAGATGTCGTGCAATTCCAGTCATTAATCTGTCAAATATCTGCTTAATCAGGTCATCTCGCTTCATCCCTGGCTCCAGGGGCAAGCGACTATGGCGAAAACGTTCAATTCCATGCCATGATGGCTGCATATGCAGGAGCGGCTTATTCTGTTTCAACATATTTGCAGAAGAGTTGCCCGTTGGCTGGTTGTCACTGTGTGGCGTAATAAATGCGCTATGCAATATCTGCAATGCGCGACGACCACGACGAATTTTACGTAGTAATAATTCCTCTCTACGCCGATCCCAGGCTTGGGCCTGAATTAACACGGGATGATAAACCATAATGCGCAGCCATATTGCAACCAACCACACGGTAAGGGGAAGCCCGGCTGAAAATATCCAGAATACCGGCGCATAAAATGACAATCCGGTAAAATAAGACCAACCGGAACCTATCACCAGTAATCCAGTCAGACCTTTCAACCAGCGTCTGCCGATCGGAAATTTGGGTTTCTGAGCCACAGGTGGAATCAATTTTAAATTTACGGGCATGATTTATTATTGCGACAGAGATAAATAAGACTTGATTGCGGAAAGGTGTGATTACATTCTTACACACCGGTGATTGAATCATTATTCGGTGCCGTCCGTGATTCAACGTCAAGCGCTTCCGGCCAGTGGATATGACCCCATTGTTGCGGGTGCTCTGCAAAACGCGCCGTCTCAGGCACCGGACGGTGCTGCATA
>NZ_SUQN01000012.1 GCF_013337685.1 Citrobacter gillenii | reverse complement strand
AGAAAATTAAGCCTGCTACCTTAGCAGGCTTAATGATAAGAAATATAGGGGCGTAGCTCAGTTGGTAGAGCACCGGTCTCCAAAACCGGGTGTCGCGAGTTCGAGTCTCTCCGCCCCTGCCAGAAACAATCCTTAGCATTTTTGCTAAGGATTTTTTTTATCTGAAAATCACGCCACCTTCATACTGTTTATTTCCTGTTTCCGGCATCCTTGCCAGCGTCCATTTTAATCATCCAGAATATTCGTTTTCAGCAGATCGCAGATAAGCGTATGTTTATCGCTATTTTGTAGCCAGACCGCATACAACGGACGTGAAAGTGTCGTGCTGTCAGAAACTATATGGAGATCGCTTTTTGTTTTCGCCCAACACACGGGAAGCCAACTAAAACCCTTCAGTACAGGAAGTTGCTGTCTTGCTAGCTCAGCAGAACTGGTGGTTAGCACTGGTACTTCGTCGCCGGCAACTAATCCCGCTTCGTGTTGTTGAAAATCAGGTCCCCACTCCAGACGCAGATAATTCAGTTCATCTTTTGTTTGTGATGGAGCGCTGCAATAGAGCGCCAGCGTGAAATACCCCAGTAGTTGACTGCTAAATTCGTCCATTTTTGGGGATTCAGTAGTAATCAGCAGATCAAGCTGTCGTTCATGGAGTTGCTTTACTAGCGACTGGCGCTGCGCGATCCTGGCTTCAAACTGCAGGCTGGTTTGCGGCACCTGCGACTGATATAAACGACCCAGCCAGCCATTGAGCATGCATTCCCAAAGGGAAGCGCTGGCACCGATAGAGAACTCATTATGGCGTGAGGTATTTGCGACCTCCTTACGTGCTGCTTGCCACGTATTCATCAGCGTTTCAGCATATGGCAATAATTTTTCACCCGCAGCGGTTAAACGGATATTGTTTCTGTGTCGGGTGAAGAGGTTCACACCCAGTTGATTTTCCAGTTGTCTGATGCGAAAACTGACCGCCGATTGGGTCAAATAGAGCGCTTCAGCTGCCCGGCCAAAGTGGCGCGTTCGGCTAACTTCCAGGAAAGTCTTTAACAATTCCGTATCCACAACTCACTCCATAAAATTATTTGTCGTTATGATTTAAATCTTTTGTTTGACGCTCTGTCAAGCGTAACTAATACTCCGCGCCATAAATAGCTCGGCCAAAGAATTAGGAGCGTGCAGGATGGCGGAAAGCTTTACGACGACTAATCGATATTTCGACAATAAATATTACCCCCGCGGATTCTCCCGTCATGGTGATTTCACCATTAAAGAGGCACAGCTGCTTGAGCGTCACGGTTATGCCTTTAATGAGCTGGATCTGGGCAAGCGTGAGCCGGTAACTGAAGAAGAGAAGTTGTTTGTGGCGGTATGCCGTGGTGAACGTGAGCCGGTTACCGAAGCGGAACGTGTGTGGTCTAAATACATGACGCGTATTAAGCGTCCAAAACGTTTCCACACGCTGTCTGGCGGCAAACCTCAGGTAGAAGGTGCGGAAGATTACACCGAGTCAGAGGATTAATAAAAAAAGGGCGAAAGCCCTTTTTTTATGCCAGTAGTTTCTGTAAATGGATTAACAACCTGTCTATTGCCCGATAGCCAACGGCTTCCTGTAAATGTTGACGGGTGATCTGGTCACATTGCTCAATATCCGCAATTGTGCGAGCGACCTTTATCAAGCGCAGCCATGCGCGGATGGACAATCCAAGATGTGCTAACGTTTCCTCCAGCCAGCGTGCGTCATCCCTGTGTAAGACGCAGAATTGATGTATATCCTGGCTGCCCAGATGCGCATTTAACTTATTTTGCCGCTGATACTGGCGCTCACGCGCGGCCATAACCCGTTTCTTCACCGTCTCACTGTCTTCTCCCTTTGCTGCTCGCTGACTGAGTATACCGGGCGGTGGAAGGGGTATTTCGAGGGACAAATCGAAGCGGTCGAGAAAAGGGCCAGATAAGCGATTGAGGTAACGTAGCGTTTGCTCTGGGGTACAACGGTTGTGGTTTCCCTGATAGTGCCCTGTTGGGCTTGGATTCATTGCTGCTATCAATTGAAAGCGTGCCGGGTAGGTTATTTTTGCCCGGGTGCGTGATAAATGAATCTGTCCGGATTCAATAGGCTCACGCAGGGCATCCAGCGTACGGCGTTCAAACTCGGGCAATTCATCCAGAAATAATATGCCGTTATGTGCCAGAGAAATCTCACCCGGTGCCGGTATCGATCCTCCTCCTACCATTGCGGTTAAGGACGCGCTGTGATGGGGTGAGCGAAAGGGGCGTTGCTTCCACTGTTTTTGTATGGTGTCGGAATTGACCAGGCTGAGAATTGCCGCGCTTTCCAGAGCCTCATCATTACTTAACGGTGGTAACAATCCGCGAAGGCGACTGGCAAGCATCGTTTTTCCCGTACCCGGCGGGCCGATGAGCAAGAGATTGTGGCCGCCTGCAGCGGTAATCTCCAGCCCTCGCTTGCCCTGTTCCTGGCCGATGACGTCACTGAGGTCATCAGATGAGCCTGAAGGTGGAATCTCTACGCAAACAGGCCTTTCTAATTCATGCTTACCTTCGAGAAATGCGCACACGGCTTGCAGGTGATCGGCAATCAGGCAGCCCTCGCCGTGTATTAGCCCCACTTCTGCAGCGTTCTCTTTTGCGACAATAATTCGCCTACCTGCGCGAATTGCTTCAGTTGCGCTGGATATTGCTCCGGGAACGCCACGTAGAGCACCTGTAAGCGCTAGTTCACCGACTAACTCATAAGTATCGAGATTATGTGTTGTAAGCTGCTCTGACGCAGCCAGAAGCGCAATGGCGATAGGTAAATCATATCTCCCTCCTTCTTTAGGCAGATCTGCCGGGGCAAGGTTGATGGTTATCTTCTTGGCCGGAAATTCATACCCGCTATTAATAATCGCACTGCGAACTCGATCTCGAGCCTCTTTCACGGTGGTTTCGGGTAGTCCAACCATGGTTAAACCGGGCAAGCCATTACTAATATGGACTTCAATAGTAATGGGTGGTGCATTGACGCCTAATGCGGCGCGCGTGTGGACTATCGACAGTGACATAACCCCTCCTGATGCAGGCATTATGTCTTAATAGATGGCGACGATATCTTGCTTGATTGATACTTTTAGATGCTGATTCATGTATTTTTATGCAAGGGTTAATATTTTACGTAACCTCTGGAACAACGCTCACAAGCGCCGCTCAAAGTGCCGCCTGCAGAGGGAAAACATGATCGTGTTTACTGAATAACGTGAAATATTTTCATTTTCTATTTTTTGTATAAAAAACAACGCGATTTATAGAAACCGTTAACCGTGTCAGAAAAATGAATGCAGAAATATCTTGTGCCATAGTGAAACTCTATGGTAACTCTTTAGGTATTCCTTCGAACAAGATGCAAGAAAATACAAAAATGACAGCCCTTCTACGAGTGATTAGCCTGGTCGTGATTAGCGTGGTGGTGATTATTATCCCACCGTGCGGGGCTGCACTTGGACGAGGAAAGGCTTAAAAAACAAGCCTTAACGAACTAAGACCCCCGCACCGAAAGGTTCGGGGGTTTTTTTTGACCTTAAAAACTTAAACGAGGAGCAGAAAGTGAACACTAGCATAAAATTCTGTTTCTCAAGATTTACGGCGGGGATGTAACTATGAATGGGGCACAGTGGGTGGTACATGCGTTGCGTGCACAAGGGGTGAAAACCGTCTTTGGCTATCCCGGTGGCGCAATTATGCCGGTTTACGATGCGTTGTACGACGGCGGCGTAGAACACCTGTTGTGTCGACACGAGCAGGGGGCGGCGATGGCGGCGATTGGCTATGCCCGCTCAACCGGTAAAACCGGTGTCTGTATCGCGACTTCCGGTCCTGGTGCAACCAACCTGATCACCGGCCTGGCAGATGCGCTGTTAGATTCCGTTCCCGTTGTGGCGATCACTGGTCAAGTCTCTTCCCCGTTTATCGGCACCGATGCGTTCCAGGAAGTGGATGTACTCGGCATGTCGCTGTCATGTACCAAACATAGTTTCCTGGTGCAGTCGCTGGAAGAGTTGCCGCGTATCATGGCCGAGGCCTTCGACGTGGCGAACTCTGGTCGTCCGGGTCCGGTTCTGGTTGATATCCCGAAAGACATTCAGTTAGCCAGTGGTACGCTGGAGCCCTATTTCACCACCGTCGAAAACGTAGTTGCTTTCCCACATGCTGAGATTGAACAAGCCCGCAAGATGTTGGCGAAGGCACAGAAACCCGTGCTGTACGTAGGTGGTGGCGTAGGGATGGCGCAGGCAGTTCCAGCGCTGCGTGAGTTTATCGCCGCAACGCATGTGCCGGTGGTTTGTACGTTGAAAGGCCTTGGCGCGGTGGATGCAGATTACCCGTACTATCTGGGTATGCTGGGCATGCATGGCACCAAAGCGGCAAACTTTGCGGTGCAGGAGTGCGATTTGCTGATCGCCGTCGGTGCGCGTTTTGATGACCGGGTGACTGGCAAGCTGAACACTTTCGCCCCCAATGCCAGCGTGATCCACATGGATATCGATCCGGCCGAGATGAACAAACTGCGCCTGGCACACGTTGCGCTGCAAGGCGATTTAAATACGCTGTTACCTGCATTGCAACAACCGCTGGCCATCAACGAATGGTGCCAGTATGCCGCCGACATGCGTGCAGAACATGCCTGGCGCTATGATCATCCGGGGGAGGCTATTTACGCTCCGCTGTTGTTAAAACAGCTGTCCGAAAGGAAACATAAGGATAGCGTGGTGACGACGGATGTTGGTCAGCATCAGATGTGGTCAGCACAACACATGACCTACACTCGCCCGGAGAACTTCATCACCTCCAGCGGCCTGGGGACGATGGGCTTTGGCTTACCTGCAGCAGTGGGGGCGCAGGTGGCCCGTCCGAATGATACGGTCATCTGTATCTCCGGTGATGGCTCCTTCATGATGAATGTGCAGGAGCTGGGCACCGTAAAACGCAAGCAGTTGCCGCTGAAAATCGTCTTACTCGACAACCAGCGGTTAGGCATGGTGCGACAATGGCAGCAGCTGTTTTTCCAGGAACGCTATAGCGAAACTACCCTGACCGATAATCCCGATTTCCTTATGTTGGCCGGCGCCTTCGGCATCCCTGGCCAACACATCACCCGTAAAGACCAGGTTGAAGCGGCTCTCGACACCATGCTGAACAGTAATGGGCCATACCTGCTTCATGTCTCAATCGACGAACTTGAGAATGTCTGGCCTCTGGTACCTCCTGGTGCCAGTAACTCAGAAATGCTGGAGAAATCATCATGATGCAACATCAGGTCGCCGTTGAGGCTCGTTTCAATCCGGAAACGTTAGAACGTGTTTTGCGCGTGGTACGCCATCGTGGTTTTCAGGTGTGCTCCATGAATATGAATGCTGCCAGCGATGCGCAGAATATAAATATTGAATTGACCGTTGCCAGCCCACGGTCGGTCGACTTACTGTTTAGTCAGTTAAGTAAACTGGTCGATGTTGCACATGTTGCTATCTGCCAGAGCACAACCACATCACAACAAATTCGCGCCTGAGCGCAAAAGGAAGAGAAATGACGACGAAAAAAGCTGATTTCATTTGGTCTAATGGCGAGATGATTCGTTGGGAAGACGCGAAGGTTCACGTGATGTCCCATGCGCTGCACTACGGTACATCAGTATTTGAAGGTATCCGTTGCTATGATTCTCACAAAGGGCCGGTGGTGTTCCGTCATCGCGAGCACATGCAGCGTCTGCGTGATTCAGCCAAAATTTATCGTTTTCCGGTTTCTCAGAGCGTTGATGAGTTGATGGAAGCTTGCCGTGCGGTGATCCGTAAAAATAACCTGACCAGTGCGTACATCCGCCCGCTGGTGTTTGTTGGCGATGTCGGCATGGGCGTTAACCCACCGGCGGGATACACCACGGATGTGATCATTGCTGCGTTCCCGTGGGGGGCTTACCTGGGTGCTGATGCCCTGGATCAGGGGATCGACGCGATGGTTTCTTCCTGGAACCGTGTCGCACCCAACACCATTCCTACCGCCGCCAAGGCGGGTGGTAACTACCTGTCTTCACTGCTGGTGGGTAGCGAAGCGCGTCGTCATGGTTATCAGGAAGGTATTGCGCTGGATGTGAACGGCTACATCTCCGAAGGCGCGGGTGAAAACCTGTTTGAAGTTAAAGACGGCATTCTGTTTACTCCACCGTTTACCTCTTCCGCGCTGCCGGGCATCACACGTGACGCGATTATCAAACTTGCGAAAGACCTCGATATCGAAGTGCGTGAACAGGTGCTGTCTCGCGAGTCGTTGTATCTGGCCGATGAAGTGTTCATGTCCGGTACGGCGGCAGAAATTACCCCGGTGCGCAGCGTTGATGGTATCCAGGTGGGTGAAGGCCGTTGTGGCCCGGTCACCAAGCGCATTCAGCAGGCCTTCTTTGGCCTCTTCACCGGTGAAACGGAAGATAAATACGGCTGGTTGGATCAGGTTAATCACTAAGTATAAATTTGGGACGGCACGCACCGTCCCATTTAAATAGTCAGACGGGAGTAAATAAAGCATGCCTAAGTATCGTTCCGCCACAACAACACATGGCCGCAATATGGCGGGAGCCCGCGCGCTGTGGCGCGCTACCGGGATGACTGACGATGACTTCGGTAAGCCGATTATCGCCGTCGTAAACTCGTTTACCCAGTTCGTGCCGGGCCACGTGCATCTGCGCGATCTCGGTAAGCTGGTTGCCGAACAGATCGAAGCCTCCGGCGGCGTAGCCAAAGAGTTTAATACTATCGCCGTGGATGACGGTATCGCCATGGGCCACGGGGGCATGCTGTATTCCCTGCCGTCACGTGAGCTGATCGCCGATTCGGTGGAGTACATGGTGAACGCCCACTGCGCCGATGCGATGGTCTGTATCTCTAACTGCGACAAAATCACCCCGGGGATGTTAATGGCTTCCCTGCGCCTGAACATCCCGGTGATCTTTGTGTCCGGCGGCCCGATGGAAGCCGGTAAAACCAAACTCTCAGATCAGATAATCAAACTCGATCTGGTGGATGCGATGATTCAGGGTGCGGACCCGAAAGTCTCTGATTCGCAAAGCGATCAGATTGAGCGCTCCGCCTGTCCGACCTGTGGTTCCTGTTCGGGGATGTTCACCGCTAACTCGATGAACTGCCTGACTGAAGCGCTGGGCCTGTCGCAGCCGGGTAACGGTTCGCTGCTGGCCACCCACGCCGATCGTAAACAGCTGTTCCTCAATGCGGGTTCACGTATCGTTGAGCTGACCAAACGCTATTACGAACAGAATGATGATTCTGCGCTGCCGCGCAATATTGCCAACAAGGCGGCGTTTGAAAATGCCATGACCCTGGATATCGCCATGGGGGGGTCCACGAACACCGTTCTGCACCTGCTGGCGGCTGCACAGGAAGCCGAAATCGACTTCACCATGAGTGATATCGACAAGCTGTCCCGCAAAGTGCCGCAGCTGTGTAAAGTCGCGCCGAGCACCCAGAAATACCATATGGAAGATGTTCACCGCGCGGGCGGTGTGCTGGGGATTTTAGGCGAGTTGGATCGTGCCGAGTTATTGAATCGTGATGTGAAAAACGTGCTGGGGTTGACCCTGCCACAAACCCTGGATCGCTATGATGTCATGCTGACCCAGGATGAGGCGGTGAAAAACATGTTCCGCGCCGGCCCGGCTGGCGTTCGTACCACCCAGGCGTTCTCGCAGGATTGTCGCTGGGACACGCTGGATGACGATCGCGCTGAAGGCTGTATTCGCTCGCTGGAACACGCTTACAGCAAAGACGGCGGTCTGGCGGTACTGTACGGTAACTTTGCGGAAAACGGCTGTATCGTGAAAACCGCAGGCGTGGATGACAGTATCCTGAAATTCACCGGCCCGGCGAAAGTCTACGAAAGTCAGGATGATGCCGTTGAAGCTATCCTCGGTGGCAAAGTGGTTGCTGGTGATGTGGTGGTGATTCGCTACGAAGGACCGAAAGGCGGACCAGGGATGCAGGAAATGCTCTACCCAACTACCTTCCTGAAATCCATGGGGCTGGGTAAAGCCTGTGCCTTGATCACCGACGGTCGTTTCTCCGGCGGGACGTCAGGTCTGTCTATCGGTCACGTTTCTCCGGAAGCGGCGAGCGGCGGTAACATCGCGATTATTGAAGATGGCGACATGATTGCGATTGATATCCCGAATCGTGGCATTGAGCTGTTGTTGAGCGATGCGGAGATCGCGGCCCGTCGTGAAGCGCAGGATGCTCGCGGTGACAAAGCCTGGACGCCAAAAGATCGCCAGCGTCAGGTCTCCTTCGCGCTGCGTGCCTATGCCAGCCTGGCAACCAGCGCTGACAAAGGCGCGGTGCGCGATAAATCGAAGCTGGGGGGCTAATACCATGGCTGATTCACAACCCCTGTCCGGCTCTCCTGAGGGGGCAGAATATCTCAGGGCGGTGCTGCGTGCGCCGGTCTATGAAGCGGTGCAGGTTACGCCGCTGCAAAAAATGGAAAAACTCTCTTCGCGCCTCGATAACGTGGTCCTGGTGAAGCGCGAAGACCGACAGCCGGTACACAGTTTCAAGCTGCGCGGGGCCTACGCGATGATGGCGGGCCTGACTGAAGCGCAAAAAGCGCAGGGCGTGATCACCGCGTCGGCAGGAAACCATGCTCAGGGCGTGGCCTTCTCCTCTGCGCGCCTTGGGGTGAAGGCGCTGATCGTCATGCCAACGGCTACCGCGGATATCAAAGTCGATGCCGTTCGCAGTTTCGGTGGCGAAGTGCTGCTGCACGGTGCCAATTTTGATGAAGCGAAAGCCAAAGCGATTGAACTGGCACAGCAACAAGGTTTCACCTGGGTTCCGCCATTCGATCACCCGATGGTGATTGCCGGGCAGGGCACACTGGCGCTTGAGCTGCTGCAGCAGGATGCGCATCTCGATCGGATATTTGTTCCGGTTGGCGGCGGCGGTCTGGCGGCGGGTGTGGCGGTGCTGATTAAACAGCTGATGCCACAAATCAAAGTTATTGCCGTGGAAGCCGAAGACTCAGCCTGCCTGAAGGCGGCACTGGATGCGGGCCACCCGGTCGATCTGCCGCGCGTAGGCCTGTTTGCTGAAGGCGTGGCGGTGAAACGCATCGGTGATGAAACCTTCCGCCTGTGTCAGGAATACCTCGACGACATTATCACCGTTGATAGCGATGCAATCTGCGCGGCGATGAAAGACTTGTTCGAAGACGTGCGTGCGGTGGCGGAGCCGTCTGGCGCACTGGCGCTGGCGGGGATGAAAAAATACATCGCCCAGCACAATATTCGTGGTGAACGTCTGGCGCACGTGCTGTCCGGTGCCAACGTCAATTTCCACGGCCTGCGCTATGTGTCTGAACGCTGCGAGCTGGGTGAACAACGTGAAGCGCTGCTGGCGGTGACCATCCCGGAAGAAAAGGGGAGTTTCCTGAAATTCTGCCAGCTGTTGGGTGGACGTTCGGTGACCGAATTTAACTACCGGTTTGCCGATGCGAAAGATGCCTGCATTTTTGTCGGCGTACGCTTGAGCCGCGGTCTGGAAGAGCGCAAAGAAATCCTCCAGTTGCTTAGCGACGGCGGTTACAGCGTGGTGGATCTGTCCGATGATGAAATGGCCAAGCTACACGTGCGCTATATGGTCGGTGGACGCCCCTCGAAACCGCTACAGGAACGTCTTTACAGCTTTGAGTTCCCCGAGTCGCCAGGGGCGCTGCTGAAATTCCTGCATACCTTAGGGACCCACTGGAATATCTCGTTGTTCCATTATCGCAGTCACGGCACCGACTATGGTCGCGTGCTGGCGGCGTTTGAATTGGGCGATCATGAGCCGGATTTTGAAACGCGGATCAACGAACTGGGCTACGACTGCCATGATGAGAGTCATAACCCGGCGTTCAGGTTCTTTCTGGCAGGGTAGGCCGGATAAGGCGCTTGTGCCGCCATCCGGCATTAGTGGCCAGGCAGCAAGCTCCAGAATGCCTCAATCAGCGGCTCATGCAGCCGCTTTTTTTGTACGCAAACGCCCAGCTCAAACGGCGTTTTCTCGTCGCTACGTTCTAAAATCATCACGCGGTTACGCACCGGCTCCGGACTGTTTTCCAGCACCACTTCCGGCAGCAGTGCCACGCCGCAGCCCAGCGCCACCATCGAGACCATCGCCTCGTGACCGCCGACCGTGGCATAGATTGATGGATTACTGATTTTATGACGGCGGAACCACAGCTCAATGCGGCGGCGTACCGGGCCCTGGTCGGCCATGATAAACGGCACAGTGGACCAGTCGGGATCATCGATGGACACCTGATTGCGTACCGGGCACGGCAATGCCGGAGCAATTAACACCACCGCCAGATTTTCCAGCATAGAGAATGCCACCGCACCAGGCAGGGTTTCCGGTTTCCCGGCTATTGCCAGATCCGCTTCTCCGGTGACCACTTTTTCCATCGCATCGGCGGCATCGCCGGTGGACAGTTTAATTTCGACCGACGGGTGTTCTGCGCGAAAGCGATCAAGGATTGGCGGCAGATGGCTGTAGGCGGCGGTGACCGAACAGAAGATATGCAGCTCGCCCGACAGCGAGGGTCCCTGCTGATCGAGGGTGTGGCGCAGTTGCTGATACTGCAATAACGTCTGCTGGGCAAAAATGCGCAGCTCTTCACCCGCTTCGGTCAGCGTGACCGTGCGGTTATCCCGCACGAACAGTGCCTGGCCAAGATCCTCTTCGAGTCGCTGAATCTGCCGGGAAAGCGTGGAGGGACTGACGTGCATCGCCCGCGCGCTGCGGCCAAAGTGGCGGCTTTCCGCCAGGTGCAGGAAGGTTTTTAGATCGCGTAAATCCACGGCTCGCACTCCACGATTTTACATTGCATAAATTGCAACGTGACGTTGTTAATATATCAATTTCCGCAATAAATTTCCTGTCATATAGTGGGTTCATTCTCGCAAAAGCGAACCGAACAATAAGACACACAACATCACGGAGTACACCATCATGGCTAACTACTTTAATACACTGAACCTGCGCCAGCAGCTGGCACAGCTGGGTAAATGTCGCTTTATGGGCCGCGATGAATTCGCCGATGGCGCGAGCTACCTTCAGGGTAAAAAAGTGGTCATCATCGGCTGTGGCGCTCAGGGTCTGAACCAGGGCCTGAACATGCGTGACTCCGGTCTGGATATCGCCTACGCACTGCGTAAAGAGGCGATTGCTGAGAAGCGCGCTTCATGGCGTAAAGCGACCGAAAACGGCTTTAAAGTCGGTACCTACGAAGAGCTGGTTCCGCAGGCTGACCTGGTGGTTAACCTGACGCCAGACAAACAGCACTCCGACGTGGTGCGTTCCGTACAGCCGCTGATGAAAGACGGCGCGGCGCTGGGCTATTCCCACGGTTTCAACATCGTGGAAGTGGGCGAACAGATCCGTAAAGACATTACCGTCGTGATGGTTGCGCCGAAGTGCCCGGGTACCGAAGTGCGTGAAGAATACAAACGCGGTTTCGGCGTACCGACCCTGATTGCGGTTCACCCGGAAAACGACCCGAAAGGCGAAGGCATGGCAATTGCTAAAGCCTGGGCAGCCGCAACCGGCGGTCACCGTGCGGGTGTGCTGGAATCCTCTTTCGTCGCGGAAGTGAAATCTGACCTGATGGGCGAGCAGACTATCCTGTGCGGTATGCTGCAGGCCGGTTCTCTGCTGTGCTTCGACAAGCTGGTGGAAGAAGGAACTGATCCGGCATACGCGGAAAAACTGATTCAGTTCGGCTGGGAAACCATCACCGAAGCGCTGAAGCAGGGCGGCATCACCCTGATGATGGACCGTCTGTCTAACCCAGCTAAGCTGCGTGCTTACGCGCTGTCCGAACAGCTGAAAGAAATCATGGCGCCGCTGTTCCAGAAACATATGGACGACATCATCTCCGGCGAATTCTCTTCCGGCATGATGGCTGACTGGGCTAACGACGATAAGAAACTGCTGACCTGGCGTGAAGAGACCGGTAAAACCGCGTTCGAAACCGCCGCTCAGTTTGACGGTAAAATCGGCGAGCAGGAGTACTTCGATAAAGGCGTTCTGATGATCGCGATGGTGAAAGCGGGCGTTGAGCTGGCATTCGAAACCATGGTGGATTCCGGCATCATCGAAGAGTCGGCTTACTACGAATCACTGCATGAGCTGCCGCTGATTGCCAACACTATCGCCCGTAAGCGTCTGTATGAAATGAACGTGGTGATCTCCGATACCGCTGAGTACGGTAACTACCTGTTCTCTTACGCTTGCGTACCGCTGCTGAAAGAGTTCATGACCACGCTGCAAACTGGTGACCTGGGCAAAGCCATTGCTGAAGGTGCGGTAGATAACGCTCAGCTGCGTGACGTCAACGACGCTATTCGTAGCCATGCGATTGAAGACGTTGGCCAGAAACTGCGCGGCTACATGACTGACATGAAGCGTATCGCCGTCGCAGGCTAATTCCCCGTCGTCTTTCAACTTGCTGATGCGTTGGCTACGTTCGTACACCCCAGTCACATAGTTATCTATGTGACTGGAGATGAACTTCCTTGCCGCCTTCCGCTAAGACGAAATGCATAGAAGAATGTCATATTTATAGAATTTAGTAGGCCTGATAAGCGAAGCGTCATCAGGCAAAAAAGCCCGGAGGTTTATACTCCGGGCTTTCTATTAGTTGCGGTACAGCACTTTAATGATGTGGTAACCGAACTGGGTGTGCAGCGGGCCTGTTGGCTCCAGCACCGGGCAGGAGAAGACCACTTTATCAAACGCCGGAACCATCTGGCCCTGACGGAATTCACCCAGGTGACCGCCTTTCTTACCTGACGGGCAGGTGGAGTGTTTCTTCGCCAGCTTCTCGAAGTCGGCACCATTTTTAATTTGCTCCAGAAGATCCAGTGCCAGTTTCTCTTCTTTAACAAGGATATGCAGTGCTGCTGCTGTTTTTGCCATGATCGTGCCTTGAGTGGGGTGGTTGAGGCTGGCTATACTACCATGCTCTAAATCTCCCCTCCCGACTTTCATTGAGTGATCTTTATGCGTTTAAACCCCGGACAACAACAAGCCGTCGAATTCGTCACCGGACCCTGCCTGGTGCTGGCGGGTGCTGGCTCCGGCAAAACCCGCGTGATCACCAACAAAATTGCGCACCTAATCCGCGTTTGCGGCTATCAGGCACGGCATATTGCGGCGGTGACCTTTACCAACAAGGCCGCGCGTGAGATGAAAGAGCGTGTGGCGCAGACGTTGGGCCGTAAAGAGGCGCGCGGGCTGATGATCTCCACCTTCCACACCCTAGGGCTGGACATTATCAAGCGTGAATACGCAGCGCTGGGCATGAAGTCGAACTTTTCATTGTTCGATGACACCGACCAGGTGGCGTTGCTGAAGGAGTTGACCGAAGGGCTCATCGAAGACGATAAGTTGATCCTCCAACAGCTGATCTCGACGATCTCCAACTGGAAAAACGATCTGATGACGCCTTCACAGGCGGCAGCCAGCGCCAAAGGCGAGCGCGATCGTATTTTTGCCCACTGCTACGGTTTGTACGACGCGCACATGAAAGCGTGTAACGTCCTCGATTTTGACGATCTGATTTTGCTGCCTACGCTGCTGCTTCAGCGCAATGAAGAGGTCCGTGAACGCTGGCAGAACAAGATTCGTTATCTGCTGGTGGATGAATATCAGGATACCAACACCAGCCAGTACGAGCTGGTAAAACTGCTGGTGGGTAGCCGTGCGCGCTTTACCGTGGTGGGCGATGACGACCAGTCAATCTATTCCTGGCGCGGTGCACGTCCGCAAAACCTGGTGCTGCTGAGCAAAGATTTCCCGGCGTTGCAGGTGGTTAAGCTGGAACAGAACTACCGTTCTTCCGGACGTATCCTGAAAGCGGCAAACATCCTCATTGCCAACAACCCACATGTTTTTGAAAAACGACTTTTTTCCGAGCTGGGTTACGGTGTCGAACTTAAGGTATTAAGCGCCAATAACGAAGAACATGAAGCAGAGCGCGTGACCGGCGAACTGATTGCCCACCACTTTGTTAACAAGACGCAGTATAAAGATTACGCGATTCTGTACCGCGGTAATCATCAGTCGCGGGTGTTCGAAAAATTCCTGATGCAGAACCGCATCCCGTACAAAATTTCTGGCGGCACGTCGTTTTTCTCCCGTCCGGAGATTAAAGATCTGCTGGCCTATCTGCGGGTACTGAGTAACCCGGATGATGACAGCGCATTTCTGCGTATTGTGAATACGCCAAAACGTGAAATTGGCCCAGCGACGCTGCAAAAACTGGGTGAGTGGGCGATGACGCGTAATAAAAGCTTGTTCACCGCCAGCTTTGATATGGGGCTTAGCCAGACGCTAACCGGGCGCGGCTATGAGTCGCTGACCCGCTTTACACAGTGGTTGGGTGAAATTCAGCGCCTGGCCGAGCGTGACCCGATTGCGGCTGTGCGCGATCTGATCCACGGCATTGACTACGAATCGTGGCTCTATGAAACCTCACCCAGCCCGAAAGCTGCCGAAATGCGTATGAAAAACGTCAATACACTCTTCAGTTGGATGACGGAAATGCTGGAAGGTAGTGATATTGATGAACCGATGACGCTGACCCAGGTTGTTACCCGCTTTACCCTGCGCGACATGATGGAACGTGGCGAGAGTGAAGAAGAGTTGGATCAGGTACAACTCATGACGTTACATGCCTCCAAAGGACTGGAGTTCCCGTACGTGTTTATGGTGGGCATGGAAGAAGGCTTTTTGCCACATCAGAGCAGCATTGATGAAGATAACATCGATGAAGAACGTCGTCTGGCCTATGTTGGCATCACTCGCGCGCAGAAAGAACTGATTTTTACACTGTGTAAAGAGCGTCGTCAGTACGGTGAACTGGTGCGCCCGGAGCCGAGTCGTTTTCTGCTGGAATTACCGCAGGACGATATTATCTGGGAGCAGGAGCGAAAAGTGGTCAGCGCTGAGGAGCGGATGCAGAAAGGGCAAGCCAGCATCGCGAATATTCGGGCAATGATGGCGAAAGCAAAAGAGAAGTAGGTTTTTGTAGGCCGGATAAACGTAGGCTATCCGGCAATACTTGAGGGTTAGTGCACTTCTAAAGGCCAATGGACATAGCTTTGCCACTGGCTTTCCTGATCGATAAGCTCTTTACCCAGCGGATGATGCACCAGCCAGCCTTCAGGCAGTGTTATCGTAAGATGTTCATTCTTTGCTTCGAGATGAATTTCCGGAACTAAATCGTCCCGGCGACGGCTGGCAAAAATGATCGCCAGACGGAGCAAACGGCAAAGATGTTCCGCAATACGCGGCGGCACCGCGTTTTGCTGGTGGAGCGAAGAGAGATCGACCGGGTTGGTTTGGTTGAGTAACAGCGTGGCTAACAGTTTTTTCTGTGCGGGGGTAAATCCCGGAAGATCGAGATTGCGCACCAGATAGGCCGCATGCTGCGGCGCTTGCTTAAAATCGACGCTAAGTCCAATTTCATGCAACTGACAGGCACTAATCAGCAGTTCGCGGCTGATAGCTTCCAAATGCCACTTTTTCTCTACTTGATCGAGGAACTTACTTGCCAGGTTAGCGACACGATGCGCCTGATCGGTATCGACCATAAATCGACGCTGAATATTTCTCAACGTGCGACTGCGAATGTCCTGGTCCACGGCCAGATGCAGCATGCCATAGACCAGACCTTCACGTAATGCGCCGCCAGCAAGGGTCATACACTGGATATTGAGCTCTGTGAAAATGGCGATCAGGATTGCCAGTCCGCTGGGGAACACCAGCGCACGTTCCAGCGTTAACCCTTCGATTTCCAGCTCTTCAAGACGTCCGCAATGAATGGCGCGCTGCTTTAGTTGCTGAAGTTTTGCCAGCGTAATGCGCTCGTCCATGCCCTGCGCCATCATTATTTCCTGCAGTGCCTGTACGGTGCCAGAAGCCCCGACACACACTTTCCAGCCGTGAAAACGTAGATTGTCAGCGACAGGACGCAAGACTTCACGCGCCGCCTTCTCTGCCTCGTCAAAGTTTTCCTGCGCCAGATTTCGATCGGTAAAGTACCGTTCGAGCCACGTGACGCAGCCCATTGACAGGCTAAACAAGGAGGTGGTTTGTGCACCAGAGCCGGTGACCAGTTCGGTACTGGCTCCGCCGATATCGACGACCAGACGCTGATCGGCACCGCCGGTGGTGTGGGCAACCCCCTGATAAATCAGCCGGGCTTCTTCTTCACCGCTAATAACCTGAACGGCACAGCCGAGGATCTCTTGCGCTTTGGCAATAAAAATGTCGGCATTGGTGGCGATACGCAGTGTTGCCGTGGCAACCACGCGAATTTGTGGCTGAGGAATATCCTGCAGGCGCTCTGCAAACAGGCGTAGACACTGCCAACCGCGCTCCATGGCTTCAGCAGAGAGCGCATTATCACTATTCAGGCCAGCGGCCAGACGCACTTTGCGTTTAATCCGCGTGAGCGTCTGGATGCTTCCCGCTACCTCGCGTACAACCAGCATATGAAAACTATTGGAGCCGAGATCGATTGCTGCATACAACGAGGTAGAATTCATACACTTCATCCTTCAACCTGTATCTGTGTTGGCTGCGTTTTCTCACCGCCTTGATACAGGCTGAATGATTTTGTGTATGGCATAACGTTTCTTAACCTGAACGACGACGATTACGCGGAGCACCACCGGTGCGGCGTGGGCCATTGCCAGGGCGCGTTCGCGTCAGGCGAAGCGGCTTCGGCAAATCGGTCATCAGTGCATCCGGGTTATACTTGCTGACCGGAATCGAATGGCCGATATAGGTCTCGATGGCAGGTAAATTCAACGCGTACTCTTCACAGGCCAGGCTGATGGAGTGTCCGCTTGCGCCTGCACGACCGGTACGACCAATACGGTGTACGTAGTCTTCGCAGTCATCCGGCAGGTCATAGTTAAATACATGCGTAACAGCCGGAATATGCAGACCACGCGCGGCAACGTCGGTTGCAACCAGAATGTCGAGATCGCCACGGGTGAACTCTTCCAGAATGCGCAGACGTTTTTTCTGTGCCACGTCACCGGTCAGCAGACCGACGCGATGACCGTCAGCGGCAAGGCTGCCCCAAATATCTTCGCAACGGTGCTTGGTGTTTGCAAAAACAATGGCGCGATCTGGCCACTCTTCTTCGATCAGCGTTTGCAGTAAACGCATTTTCTCTTCGTTTGAAGGATAGAAGAGCTCTTCTTTGATACGGTGGCCCGTCTTCTGTTCCGGTTCGACTTCTACGTACTCGGCGTTGTTCATTTGTTCGAACGCCAGTTCGCGAACGCGGTAAGAGAGGGTCGCGGAAAACAGCATATTCAGACGCTGGTTGGTTGGCGGCATCCGACGGAACAGCCAGCGGATATCTTTAATAAAGCCCAGATCGTACATGCGATCGGCTTCATCCAGTACCACGACCTGAATGGCACCCAGGTTGATGTGGTTCTGTTTTGCGTAGTCAATGAGACGGCCCGTGGTGCCGATAAGGATATCGACGCCGCTTTCCAGCACTTTCAGCTGTTTGTCGTAACCGTCGCCGCCATAAGCCAGGCCTAATTTCAGACCGGTAGTTTGCGCCAGCGGTTCCGCATCGGCATGGATCTGCACGGCTAACTCACGCGTTGGCGCCATAATTAGCGCACGCGGTTGGTTCACCTTGCGATCGGCAATCGCGGGATGAGAGAGAAGATAATGAAACGTTGACGTCAGAAACGCCATCGTTTTCCCGGTTCCGGTTTGCGCCTGTCCTGCGACATCACGACCTGCCAGCGTTAGCGGGAGGGCCAGTGCCTGAATGGGCGTGCAATTATGAAACCCTTTATTTTCAAGGGCTTCTATCACCTGTGGGTGCAGTGCGAAGTCGGAAAACTTCTGTTCTGTTAAATGTGTTTTGCTCATAGTGTGGTAGAATATCAGCTTACTATTGCTTTACGAAAGCGTATACGGTGAAATAAAGTCAACCTTTAGTTGGTTAATGCTACACCAACACACCAGGCTTTTTCCTGTGGAGTTATTATGAGCGATAAAATTATTCACCTGACAGACGACAGTTTTGACACGGATGTACTCAAAGCGGACGGAGCTATCCTCGTTGATTTCTGGGCAGAGTGGTGCGGTCCGTGCAAAATGATCGCTCCAATTCTGGATGAAATCGCTGACGAGTATCAGGGTAAATTGACGGTTGCGAAACTGAACATTGACCAAAACCCAGGCACCGCACCGAAATATGGTATCCGTGGTATCCCGACCCTGCTGCTGTTTAAAAACGGCGAAGTTGCGGCGACAAAAGTCGGCGCACTGTCCAAAGGTCAGCTAAAAGAGTTCCTCGACGCTAACCTGGCGTAAGATGGAATTATCAAGTTCGGGCGACCTGATTCCAAAATTCTTCGGATGACTGGACGCCCGACTTGAGTCGTGCTAAGTTAGTGTTGACTTCGTATTAAACATACCTTATTAAGTTTGAATCTTGTTTATCCAATGCTTCCCGTTGTTTCTCGCGCGAGAAGTGGACAGATTCCTGGCTTGTCGCTCAATCCGTCTTGTCGTTTCAGTTCTGCGTACTTTCCTGTGACCAGACAGCGAACAGACATGAGTCGATGGCCGTAAACAGGCATGGATGACCCTGCCATACCATTCACAACATTAAGTTCGAGATTTACCCCAAGTTTAAGAACTCACACCATTATGAATCTTACCGAATTAAAGAATACGCCGGTTTCTGAGCTGATCACTCTCGGCGAAAATATGGGCCTGGAAAACCTGGCTCGTATGCGCAAGCAGGACATTATTTTTGCCATCCTGAAGCAGCACGCAAAGAGTGGCGAAGATATCTTTGGTGACGGTGTGCTGGAGATATTGCAGGATGGATTTGGTTTCCTTCGTTCTGGAGACAGTTCCTACCTCGCAGGCCCAGACGACATCTACGTATCCCCTAGCCAAATCCGCCGTTTCAACCTCCGCACTGGTGACACCATTTCCGGTAAGATTCGTCCTCCTAAAGAGGGTGAGCGTTACTTTGCATTGTTGAAAGTTAACGAAGTTAACTACGACAAGCCGGAAAACGCGCGTAATAAGATTCTGTTCGAGAACTTAACCCCGCTGCACGCAAACTCACGTCTGCGTATGGAACGTGGTAACGGTTCTACAGAAGACTTAACGGCTCGTGTCCTGGATCTGGCGTCTCCGATCGGTCGCGGCCAACGTGGTCTGATTGTGGCACCACCGAAAGCCGGTAAAACCATGCTGCTGCAGAACATTGCACAGAGCATCGCGTACAACCACCCAGACTGCGTGTTGATGGTACTGCTGATCGACGAACGTCCGGAAGAAGTGACTGAGATGCAGCGTCTGGTTAAAGGTGAAGTGATTGCTTCCACCTTTGACGAACCCGCATCTCGCCACGTTCAGGTTGCGGAAATGGTTATCGAGAAAGCGAAACGTCTGGTTGAGCACAAGAAAGACGTTATCATCCTGCTTGATTCCATCACCCGTCTGGCGCGTGCCTACAACACTGTGGTACCGGCTTCCGGTAAAGTGTTGACTGGTGGTGTTGATGCCAACGCCCTGCACCGTCCGAAGCGTTTCTTCGGTGCGGCACGTAACGTGGAAGAGGGCGGCAGCCTGACCATCATCGCGACTGCGCTGGTCGATACCGGCTCTAAAATGGATGAAGTTATCTATGAAGAGTTTAAAGGTACCGGCAACATGGAACTGCACCTCTCGCGTAAGATTGCTGAAAAACGCGTCTTCCCGGCTATCGACTACAACCGTTCCGGTACCCGTAAAGAAGAGCTGCTCACCACTCAGGAAGAGCTGCAGAAAATGTGGATCCTGCGCAAAATCATTCATCCGATGGGTGAAATCGACGCGATGGAATTCCTCATTAACAAGCTGGCAATGACCAAGACCAACGACGACTTCTTCGATATGATGAAGCGCTCTTAAGTCGGGCATCCTCTGAAAACGCCACGTTTTACGTGGCGTTTTGCTTTTACGATTCATCCTAATGCCTGGCCAGATAAACTTGTCATGATATGGCGCTCACAATGAGCAACATGAACAACAAGTGGGTCAGTAGTGTAATGTTTTAAATGGTCTCTTCAAGGGATCGTCGTAACGCATTATACTTTAAGGAAATGATATATGCTGAGAGCACATGCGCTGTGAATTTACTCGCTGCTTTTTCTGAGTTAATCAGTATCTTTTTATTCACCACAATTTTTATTTTTTTTGCGCGAAAAGTAGCCATAAAAATAGGGTTGGTGGATAAGCCAAATTTCCGTAAACGGCACCAAGGCATCATTCCTTTAGTGGGCGGGATTTCTGTGTTCGCAGGAATCAATTTTATGTTTGGTCTTTCGGACTATTACATTCCACATGCCTCGTTATACCTCTTTTGTGCTGGTGTGCTGGTATTCGTTGGTGCACTGGATGATCGTTTTGACATAAGCGTAAAAATACGCGCTGTTGTTCAAGCTGCGATTGCTATTGTGATGATGATAAAAGGCAATCTGTATCTGAGTAGTCTGGGATTTATCTTTGGCCCCTGGGAGTTGCTACTTGGTCCTTTTGGTTATTTCCTGACTCTTTTCGCAGTCTGGGCTGCGATTAACGCTTTCAATATGGTTGATGGTATTGATGGCTTGTTAGGTGGACTGTCCAGTGTGTCCTTTGCAGCGATGGGATTCATCCTGTGGTTTGATGGACAAACTAGCCTGGCAATCTGGTGCTTTGCGATGATTGCCGCCATTCTGCCGTATATTCTGCTCAACCTCGGCGTGTTAGGTCGTCGCTACAAAGTGTTTATGGGCGATGCGGGTAGTACGCTGATTGGTTTTACCGTTATCTGGATTTTGCTGGAAACTACACAGGGTAAAACCCATCCTATTAGCCCAGTCACTGCGCTGTGGATTATCGCCATTCCCTTGATGGACATGGTGGCCATCATGTACCGCCGTTTGCGTAAAGGTATGAGTCCTTTCTCCGCCGATCGCCAGCATATTCATCATTTGGTGATGCGTGCCGGGTTTACTTCCCGGCAGGCATTTGTTCTGATTACATTAGCAGCGGCTATTCTGGCCGCTATTGGCGTACTGACAGAGTATTTTCGTTTAGTCCCAGAATGGGCCATGCTGTTATTATTTTTACTGGCGTTTGGGCTTTATGGTTACTGCATTAAGCGAGCATGGAAGGTGGCAAGATTTATTAAGCGAGTTAAGCGTAGACTGCGAAGAAACCGCGAAAACAAACCAAACTTAACCAAGTAAATGAGGATGCGATGACACAGCCATTACCGGGAGAGCGTGCCGTGAACACAGAAAATGAACTGGACATCCGTGGGTTGTTTCGGACCTTGTGGGCAGGGAAGGCATGGATTGTCGGTATGGCCCTCGTCTTTGCGCTTGTTGCTCTCGCTTATACGTTTTTTGCGCGGCAGGAGTGGAGTGCGACCGCCATTTCTGACCGGCCTACGGTGAATATGTTGGGGGGTTATTACTCTCAGCAGCAGTTTTTACGTAACCTGGATATTAAGGCTAGCCTGGCTCCCGCGGATCAACCGTCGGTGATGGACGAAGCGTATAAAGAATTTGTCATGCAGGTTGCCTCGTGGGATACGCGCCGTGAGTTTTGGCAGCAGACCGATTACTTTAAGCAACGGATGGTCGGCAACAGTAAAGCCGATGCGGCATTGTTGGATGAGTTGATTAATAACATTCAGTTTATGCCTGGTGATGCACAGCGCAACACCAATGACAGTGTGAAGCTGATTGCGGAAACGGCGCCAGATGCTAACAACCTGCTGCGCCAGTATGTGGCATTTGCCAGCCAGCGTGCAGCACGCCATCTGAACGATGAGTTAAAAGGCGCGTGGGCTGCGCGCACGGTACAGATGAAAGCGCAGGTTAAACGCCAGGAAGAGGTGGCGAAATCACTCTTTTCTCGTCGGGCTCACAACATTGAACAGGCGCTCAAAATAGCCGAGCAACATAATATTTCTCGCACTTCAACCGATGTACCTGCGGAAGAATTACCGGACTCTGAGCTGTTTTTGCTCGGACGTCCTATGCTGCAGGCGCGACTCGAAAACTTGCAGGCCGTTGGTCCAGAGTTCGATCTGGATTATTTCCAAAACAGAGCCATGCTCAATACGCTGAACGTCGGTCCTACTCTGGACCCACGTTTTCAGACCTATCGTTATTTGCGGACGCCGGAAGAACCGGTAAAACGTGATAGCCCGCGCCGTGCCTTCCTGATGATTATGTGGGGCATTGTTGGGGCCTTGATCGGTGCCGGTGTCGCGTTAACCCGTCGCCGCCCGATTTAGCAATACCGTTGCAGTGAGGGGCTGGGCCCTCGCTGCCAATCCGAAGAGAATCGATGTGAAAGTACTGACTGTATTTGGCACGCGACCGGAGGCCATCAAGATGGCACCTCTGGTTCATGCGCTGGCAAAAGATCCTGATTTTGAGGCGAAAGTTTGCGTCACCGCGCAGCATCGGGAGATGCTTGATCAGGTGTTGAACCTCTTTTCCATTGTGCCTGACTACGATCTCAATATTATGCAGCCCGGTCAGGGACTCACCGAAATTACCTGCCGAATCCTTGAAGGGTTAAAGCCGATTCTGGCTGAGTTTAAACCGGATGTCGTACTGGTACATGGTGATACGACGACGACCATTGCCACCAGTCTGGCCGCGTTTTATCAGCGTATTCCTGTCGGACATGTTGAGGCTGGGTTGCGAACCGGCGATCTCTATTCTCCCTGGCCGGAAGAGGCAAACCGCACGCTGACTGGGCGTCTGGCGATGTATCATTTTGCACCTACTGAAAACTCGCGGCAGAACCTGTTACGCGAAAACATTGCCGATAACCGCATTTTTGTCACCGGCAATACGGTGATTGATGCGTTGATATGGGTTCGCGATCGCGTACTGGCGAGGGATGAACTGCGGGCCGAACTGGCTGAGCATTATCCTTTCCTGAGCGCGGATAAAAAGATGATCCTGGTGACCGGTCATCGTCGGGAAAGCTTTGGTCGCGGTTTTGAGCAAATCTGCCATGCGCTGGCAGAAATTGCAGCGGCGAATCAGGATGTGCAGATTGTCTACCCGGTGCACCTGAACCCTAACGTCAGCGAACCGGTTAATCGCATCCTGGGTCACGTTGACAATGTGATTTTGATCGAGCCGCAGGAGTACCTGCCGTTTGTCTGGCTGATGAACCACGCCTGGCTGATCCTGACCGATTCTGGCGGTATCCAGGAAGAAGCCCCATCTCTGGGCAAGCCAGTGCTGGTGATGCGCGAAACGACGGAGCGCCCGGAGGCCATTACTGCAGGCACGGTGCGGCTGGTGGGGACCGATCCGCAGCGTATTGTGGAAGAAGTCACGCGCTTGCTGCATGACGAAGATGAATATCAGGCCATGAGCCGAGCCCATAATCCGTATGGCGATGGGCAAGCGTGTGGTCGCATTTTAGACGCGTTAAAAAACAATCGGATATCGCTATGAGTTTTACGACCATTTCTGTCATTGGGCTGGGTTATATCGGGCTGCCAACCGCAGCTGCTTTTGCTTCCCGTCAAAAACACGTGATTGGCGTAGATGTTAATCAGCATGCGGTGGACACCATTAACCGTGGTGAGATCCATATCGTTGAACCCGACCTCGGTGCGGTGGTGAAAACAGCTGTAGAAGAGGGGTATCTTCGGGCGACCACCAAACCCACGGAAGCGGATGCGTATTTAATCGCTGTGCCTACCCCGTTCAAAGGGGAGCATGAACCCGATATGGTGTACGTCGAAGCGGCGGCGAAGTCAGTGGCACCGGTGCTTAAAAAAGGCGCGCTGGTGATCCTCGAGTCAACGTCACCCGTCGGGGCGACCGAGCAGATGGCCGCATGGCTTGCCGAAATTCGGCCTGATCTGACGTTCCCGCAACAGGCTGGGGAACAGGCAGACGTCAATATTGCCTATTGTCCAGAGCGCGTGCTGCCGGGCCAGGTGATGGTCGAGCTGATTAAAAACGATCGCGTGATTGGCGGGATGACCCCCGTCTGTTCCGCGCGCGCCAGCGAGCTGTACAACATCTTCCTTGAAGGTGAATGTGTGGTGACTAACGCCCGCACGGCGGAAATGTGTAAACTTACTGAAAATAGCTTCCGCGACGTGAATATCGCCTTTGCCAATGAACTGTCGCTGATTTGCGCCGAACAGGAGATTAACGTCTGGGAACTGATTCGCCTGGCGAACCGACACCCGCGCGTCAATATCCTGCAACCTGGCCCCGGCGTTGGCGGTCACTGTATTGCAGTCGATCCATGGTTTATTGTGGCGCAGAACCCGCAGCAGGCGAAATTGATCCGCACCGCCCGTGAAGTCAATGATGGCAAACCTCACTGGGTTGTTGATCGGGTAAAAGCCGCCGTAGCGGATTGTCTGGCGAAGACAAACAAACGCGCCAGCGAGGTAAAAATTGCCTGTTTTGGCCTGGCATTTAAACCGAATATTGACGATTTACGTGAAAGCCCGGCGATGGGTATCGCGCTGAGTATCGCCCAGTGGCACGGCGGTGAAACGCTGGTGGTGGAACCGAATGTTCATCAACTGCCAAAAAAACTGGATGGCCTGTGTATGTTGGCGAAACTGGACGACGCACTGGCAAGCGCTGATGTGCTGGTGATGCTGGTCGACCATAATGAATTTAAAGCGATTAAAGGCGATGCGGTACACCAGCAGTACGTGGTTGATACCAAAGGAGTCTGGCGATAATGAAACGAATTCTGGTCACCGGTGGCGCCGGATTTATCGGCTCCGCGGTTGTACGGCATATCATTAACGAGACGCAGGATGCTGTGGTGGTGGTCGATAAACTGACCTATGCCGGCAACCTGATGTCGCTAACGCCGGTCGCACAGAATGACCGTTTTGCCTTTGAGAAAGTTGATATCTGCGATCGGGCTGCGCTTGACGCTGTCTTTCAACAGTATCAGCCAGACTGCGTCATGCACCTGGCGGCGGAAAGCCACGTTGATCGTTCCATTGATGGTCCGGCTGCGTTTATCGAAACCAATATTGTGGGTACCTACACCCTGCTGGAAGCGGCGCGCGCTTATTGGAACGTATTAACCGATGAGAAAAAATCGGCGTTTCGTTTCCATCATATTTCGACCGATGAAGTGTATGGCGATCTCCATTCTACGGATGATTTTTTCACTGAAACCACGCCGTATGCACCAAGCAGCCCTTATTCCGCATCGAAAGCCAGTAGCGACCATCTGGTCCGTGCCTGGCTACGTACGTACGGTTTACCTACGCTGATTACCAACTGCTCCAACAACTACGGCCCGTACCACTTCCCGGAAAAGCTGATCCCACTGACGATTCTTAACGCGTTGGCGGGCAAACCGCTGCCGGTATACGGCAACGGGCAGCAGATCCGCGACTGGCTGTACGTGGAGGATCATGCCCGCGCGTTGTATTGCGTAGCGACCACCGGGGCCGTGGGTGAAACATATAACATCGGCGGGCACAACGAGCGTAAGAATCTGGACGTAGTCGAGACGATTTGCTGTCTGCTGGAAGAACTGGCCCCCAACAAGCCACAGGGCCTTGCGCAGTACCGCTCACTGATCACCTTTGTTGACGATCGTCCTGGTCACGATCAACGTTACGCCATTGATGCGTCGAAGATTGCACGTGAACTTGGCTGGATGCCGCAGGAAACGTTTGAGAGCGGCATGCGCAAAACCGTGCAATGGTATCTGGCGAATGAGGCGTGGTGGAAGCCCGTGCAGGATGGCAGCTACCAGGGTGAACGTTTAGGTCTGAAGGGTTAATTTCCGGAGGAGGTACGCATGAAAGGTATCATTTTGGCGGGAGGGTCGGGTTCTCGCCTGTACCCCATTACGCGTGGCGTATCGAAACAGCTATTACCGATTTACGACAAGCCGATGATTTACTACCCGCTATCGGTGCTGATGTTGGCGGGGATCCGTGAAATCCTGATTATCACCACGCCGGAAGATAAAGGCTATTTCCAGCGTTTGCTGGGCGATGGCTCTGAGTTTGGCATTGAGTTGCACTATGCCGAGCAGCCAAGCCCGGACGGACTGGCGCAGGCGTTTATCATCGGCGAAACGTTCCTTAACGGTGAGCCTTCCTGTCTGGTTTTAGGTGACAACATCTTCTTTGGGCAGGGATTTAGTCCAAAACTGCGCCACGTTGCTGCCCGAACGGAAGGGGCGACGGTATTTGGCTATCAGGTTATGGATCCTGAGCGTTTCGGCGTGGTGGAATTTGACGACAATTTCCGCGCCGTCTCGCTGGAAGAGAAGCCGAAAGAACCGAAATCTAACTGGGCGGTGACGGGACTCTATTTCTACGACAGTAAGGTGGTGGAGTACGCAAAACGCGTGAAGCCTTCCGAGCGTGGAGAGCTGGAGATTACCTCCATCAACCAGATGTATCTTGACGCGGGTAACCTGACGGTGGAACTGCTCGGCCGTGGTTTTGCCTGGCTGGATACCGGTACGCATGACAGCCTGATTGAAGCGAGTATGTTCGTACAGACGGTTGAGAAACGTCAGGGCTTTAAAATTGCCTGCCTGGAAGAAATCGCCTGGCGCAACGGCTGGCTGGATGATGAAGGCGTGAAGCGTGCCGCCAGTTCTCTGGCTAAAACCGGTTATGGTCAATATCTGCTGGAGCTACTCCGTGCTCGTCCGCGCCAGTATTGAGCCGCTGAATTGGGAGAATACGTTCTTTGGCGTGAAGAGCGCCATTGTGCGTGTTGACCCGCATGCGCCGGTTCTGACTGCGGATTCGTTGCAGCCCTGGGAGCGGGTACAGGCGAAAATTCCTGCGGCGAACGCCCAGGAGTTAGATGCATTGCAGCAGCTGGGTTTCTCGCTGGTCGAAGGGGAAGTGGATTTAGCGCTGTCGGTCACGGGAGTTTATGACAATCCCAGCGCGCAGGTCGCACAAACTGCAGATATCCCGGCGTTACGTCAGCTGGCGGGGCAGGCGTTCGCGCAAAGCCGTTTTCGTGCGCCGTGGTATGCGCCCGATGCCAGCGCGCGTTTCTACGCGCAGTGGATTGAAAATGCCGTACTGGGCACGTTCGACCATCAGTGTCTCGTTTTTCGCACACAGGCTGGCGATATTCGTGGCTATGTCTCACTGCGTGAACTGAATGAGACCGATGCGCGTATTGGCCTACTGGCTGGTCGCAGTGCGGGCGCAGAACTGATGCAGGCTGCGCTGTGCTGGGCGCAGGCTCGCGGTAAAACAACATTGCGCGTGGCGACCCAGATGGGCAATATCGCCGCGCTTAAACGTTACATACAGAGCGGTGCCAATGTAGAAAGCACCGCGTACTGGTTATACAGGTGACAACATGATCCCATTTAACGCACCGCCGGTGGTGGGCACCGAGCTTGAATACATGCAGTCTGCGATGAGCAGCGGAAAACTGTGCGGTGACGGCGGCTTTACCCGTCGTTGCCAGCAGTGGCTGGAGCAACATTTTGGCAGCGCGAAAGTGCTGCTGACACCCTCCTGTACCGCCTCGCTTGAGATGGCGGCATTGCTGCTGGATATCCAGGCTGGTGATGAAGTGATCATGCCGAGCTACACCTTTGTCTCCACCGCCAACGCCTTCGTGCTGCGTGGGGCCAAAGTCGTCTTTGTCGATATCCGCCCGGATACCATGAACATTGACGAGACGCTGATTGAAGCGGCGATCACCGACAAAACCCGCGCTATCGTACCGGTGCATTACGCGGGCGTTGCCTGCGAAATGGACACCATTATGGCACTGGCGGCTAAGTACAACCTGTTCGTGGTGGAAGATGCAGCTCAGGGCGTGATGTCGACCTACAAAGGCCGCGCGCTGGGAACGATTGGTCATATTGGCTGCTTTAGCTTCCACGAAACCAAAAATTACACCGCGGGTGGCGAAGGTGGAGCCACGCTGATTAATGATAAAAAATTAATCGAACGTGCTGAGATCATCCGCGAAAAAGGGACCAACCGTAGCCAGTTTTTCCGTGGCCAAGTGGATAAATACACCTGGCGAGATATTGGTTCCAGCTATTTGATGTCCGATCTGCAGGCCGCCTATCTGTGGGCACAACTGGAAGCGGCGGATCGTATCAACCAGCAGCGTCTGGCGCTGTGGCAGAATTATTATGATGCGCTGGAACCGCTGGCACGCGCCGGGCGTATTGAACTGCCTTCCATCCCGCAGGATTGCGTGCAAAATGCCCATATGTTTTATATCAAGCTGCGCGATATCGACGATCGCAGTGCGCTGATCAACTTCCTGAAAGAAGCCGAAATCATGGCGGTATTCCATTATATCCCGCTGCACGATTGCCCGGCTGGCGATAAATTTGGTGAGTTTGCCGGAGTTGATCGTTACACCACTCAGGAGAGCGAACGTCTGCTGCGCCTGCCGCTGTTTTACAATCTGTCGCCGGTCAACCAGCGCACAGTGATTACGACCTTACTGAACTACTTCGCCTGATATGTCGCTTGCTAAAGCGTCCCTGTGGACGGCAGCCAGTACGCTGGTAAAAATTGGTGCGGGCCTTCTGGTGGTGAAACTGCTGGCGGTTTCATTTGGCCCGGCCGGTGTGGGGCAGGCGGGTAACTTCCGCCAGATGGTTACTGTGCTCGGTGTACTGGCGGGGGCCGGAATATTCAACGGCGTCACGAAGTACGTCGCACAGCATCATGACGATCCGGCGCAGTTACGCCGTGTGGTCGGTACCTCTTCGGCGATGGTGCTGGGATTCTCCACGCTGATGGCCGCCCTTTTTCTGCTGGCTGCAGCGCCGATCAGCCAGGGTTTATTTGGTCATACGCATTATCAAGGGTTAGTGCGGCTGGTTGCACTGGTACAGATGGGCATAGCCTGGGCGAATCTGCTGCTGGCGCTGATGAAAGGTTTTCGCGATGCTGCCGGCAATGCGCTATCGCTGATTGTCGGTAGCCTGGTGGGCGTGGTGGCCTATTATGGTTGCTATCGTCTCGGGGGTTACGAAGGTGCGTTGTTAGGGCTGGCGCTGGTGCCTGCGCTGGTAGTGATCCCCGCTGCTGCGATGTTGATTAAGCGTGGAACTATCCCACTGCGCTACCTGAAACCCTGCTGGGATAACGGTCTGGCCGGGCAGTTAAGCAAGTTCACGCTGATGGCGTTGATCACCTCCGTGACGCTGCCGGTGGCGTACGTAATGATGCGAAACCTGCTGGCAGCCCATTACAGCTGGGATGACGTGGGGATCTGGCAGGGGGTGAGCAGTATTTCCGATGCGTATCTGCAATTTATCACCGCCTCATTCAGCGTTTACTTGCTGCCGACGCTGTCGCGCTTAACTGAAAAGCATGACATTTCGCGCGAGGTCGTAAAGTCGCTGAAGTTTGTGCTACCGGCGGTTGCTGCCGCGAGTTTCACCGTCTGGCTGCTGCGTGACTTTGCTATCTGGCTGCTGTTTTCGGCTAAATTTACCGCGATGCGCGATCTGTTTGCCTGGCAGCTGGTGGGCGATGTCCTGAAAGTAGGGGCTTACGTTTTTGGCTATTTGGTGATCGCGAAAGCGTCGCTACGGTTTTATATTTTGGCTGAAATTAGTCAGTTCACGTTATTGACGGCATTTGCCCACTGGCTGATCCCTGCGCATGGCGCTCTGGGAGCAGCCCAGGCATATATGGCAACCTATGTGGTCTATTTTTCTCTCTGTTGCGGCGTATTTTTACTCTGGCGTAGGCGGGCATGACAGTACTGATTCACGTTCTGGGATCGGATATCCCTCACCATAACCAAACCGTATTGCGGTTTTTCAACGACTCGCTGGCTGCGACGAGCGAGCACGCGCGCGTGTTTATGGTTGCCGGTCAGGATGCGGGATTCAGCGAAAGCTGCCCGGCGTTATCGCTGAGTTTCTATAGCGGGAAAAAGGCGCTGGCAGAGGCGGTTATTAAGAAAGCGAAAGCGGATCGTCAACAGCGTTTCTTCTTTCACGGTCAGTTCAATACCAGCTTATGGCTGGCACTGCTGAGTGGGGGAATTAAACCCGAGCAGTTTTACTGGCACATCTGGGGCGCCGATCTGTATGAAGTCTCCAGTGGACTGAAATTCCGCCTGTTTTATCCGCTTCGTCGGCTGGCGCAAAACCGCGTGGGCTGCGTGTTTGCCACGCGGGGTGATTTGCGCTATTTCGCTGGGCTGCATCCGCGCGTGCGCGGTGAGCTGCTGTATTTCCCGACGCGCATGGATCCATCGCTCAATACGATGAGCGACGGGCGTGAACGCAGCGGGAAAATGACCATTCTGGTGGGAAACTCCGGCGACCGCAGCAATGAACATATTGCCGCGCTGCGCGCCGTGCATCAGCAGTTTGGCGATACGGTGAACGTGATTGTGCCCATGGGTTACCCTGCCGATAATGCGGCGTATATCGATGACGTTCGTCAGGCTGGACTGGCATTATTTCGTGCGGAAAACCTGCACATTCTCAGCGAAAAGCTGGAATTTGAGGCTTATCTGGCGTTACTGCGTCAGTGCGATTTGGGCTACTTTATTTTTGCTCGTCAGCAGGGGATCGGCACCTTGTGTCTGTTGATCCAGGCCGGTATTCCGTGTGTGCTTAACCGCGAAAACCCCTTCTGGCAGGATATGGCAGAGCAAAACTTGCCGGTATTGTTTACCACCGATGAACTCAATGAAAGTATTGTGCGCGAAGCGCAGCGTCAGCTGGCCTCGGTCGATAAGAGCGCCATTACCTTCTTTAGCCCGAATTACCTACAGCCGTGGCATAACGCGCTGAAAATTGCTTCCGGAGAAACGGTATGAGCCTGATGCAATTCAGCGGTCTGCTGGTGGTGTGGCTGCTCTCCACACTGTTTATCGCCACGTTGACCTGGTTTGAGTTCCGACGGGTACGCTTTAACTTCAATGTGTTCTTCTCATTGCTGTTTTTATTGACGTTTTTCTTTGGCTTTCCGCTGACCAGCGTGCTGGTATTCCGCTTCGACGTGGCGGTGGCCCCGCCGGAAATTCTGCTGCAGGCGCTGCTGTCAGCCGCCTGTTTCTATGCTGTCTATTACGTGACCTATAAAACCCGTTTACGCAGGCGAACGGCGGAAAGACCGCGTAAGCCACTGTTTACTATCAACCGCGTTGAGGCTCATCTGACGTGGATAATATTGATGGCGATTGCGCTAGTGAGCGTGGGCATATTCTTTATGCACAACGGCTTCCTGCTGTTCAGACTGCAGTCCTACAGCCAGATCTTCTCCAGTGAAGTTTCCGGTGTGGCGTTGAAGCGCTTCTTCTACTTCTTCATCCCAGCGATGCTGGTGGTGTACTTCCTGCGTCAGGACAGCAAAGCGTGGCTGTTTTTTCTGGTAAGCACCGTCGCGTTTGGCTTGCTGACCTATATGATTGTGGGCGGCACGCGCGCCAATATCATCATCGCCTTTGCCATCTTCCTGTTTATCGGCATTATTCGCGGCTGGATTTCGCTGTGGATGCTGGCGGCCGCTGGCGTGCTGGGCATTGTGGGGATGTTCTGGCTGGCGCTGAAGCGCTACGGCATGAACGTCAGCGGAGACGAAGCGTTCTATACTTTCCTGTATCTGACGCGCGACACCTTCTCGCCGTGGGAAAACCTGGCATTGTTGCTGCAGAATTACCACAATATTGAGTTCCAGGGTCTGGCGCCGATCGTGCGTGACTTCTATGTGTTTATCCCCAGTTGGCTGTGGCCTGGGCGACCGAGCATCGTACTCAATTCGGCGAACTACTTTACCTGGGAAGTGTTGAACAACCACTCGGGGCTGGCTATCTCGCCAACATTAATTGGCTCGCTGGTGGTGATGGGCGGGGCGTTGTTTATCCCGTTAGGCGCGATTGTGGTTGGACTTATCATAAAATGGTTCGACTGGCTGTACGAGTTAGGTAACCGGGAAACAAACCGCTACAAGTCGGCGATTTTGCACAGTTTCTGTTTCGGTGCCATTTTCAATATGATCGTGTTAGCACGTGAAGGACTGGATTCGTTTGTCTCGCGAGTGGTCTTTTTCCTCGTGATTTTTGGTGTCTGTTTGCTGGTGGCAAAACTGTTGTTCTGGCTGTTTGACAGTGCCGGACTGATTCATAAACGCATAAAATCGCTGCCCCGGACACAGGTTGAAGGATAGTAATGACTGATAACACCACTGCGCCGTTGTATTCACTGCGCGGATTACAACTGATTGGCTGGCGCGATATGCAGCATGCGCTGAATTACCTGTTTGCAGAAGGGCATCTTAGGCAGGGGACGCTGGTGGCGATCAATGCTGAGAAGTTGCTGACAGCGGAAGATAACCCTGAGGTACGCGCGCTGATCGATGCCGCTGAGTTCAAATACGCCGATGGGATCAGCGTCGTGCGTTCCGTGCGAAAAAAATTTCCACAGGCCCAGGTTTCACGTGTGGCCGGTGCCGATCTGTGGGAGGCCTTAATGGCACGAGCAGGCCGGGAAGGAACGCCGGTCTTCCTGATTGGCGGCAAGCCGGAGGTGCTGGCGCAGACGGAAGCAAAACTGCGTACACAATGGAACGTGAACATTGTGGGCAGCCAGGACGGCTATTTTACGCCGCAGCAGCGTCAGGCGCTGTTCGAGCGGATTCACGCCAGCGGTGCGCAGATTGTTACCGTAGCGATGGGGTCACCGAAACAAGAAATCTTTATGCGTGATTGCCGCCAGGTTCATCCCGATGCGCTGTATATGGGCGTGGGTGGAACCTACGACGTCTTTACCGGCCATGTAAAACGTGCGCCTAAAGTCTGGCAAAACCTCGGGCTGGAGTGGCTGTACCGCTTGCTGTCGCAGCCGAGCCGTATCACGCGTCAACTTCGCTTATTACGTTATCTGCGCTGGCACTATACCGGCAATCTCTGATCTCCTCCCTTCTTTGGTATGTAGCGCATTCTGCTGAGTGCGCTACTTATTCACAACATAATCGCTGCTTTCTCAAACAATCTATTCATTTTTTGAATGCTTTAATTGCCATTTAAGTGATTTTAGGAAACCATTCGCAACAATCATGATAGTGCCGTGGTGTTTTGGGTGCCAACCGTCAAGCGGTCGGCGCCGTATGGCCTGTTATGGCAAAAAAACGATGTACCCATAACGATAACCGGTCATACCGGAAAGCATACAAACACAACAAGAGGATTTATGGCAGAAAGTAAACCTGAGCTACAGCGTGGGCTGGAGGCTCGTCATATCGAATTAATTGCCCTTGGGGGCACTATTGGCGTTGGATTGTTTATGGGCGCCGCCAGCACCCTCAAATGGGCGGGGCCATCAGTTCTGTTGGCCTATATTGTCGCCGGGCTGTTCGTCTTTTTCATTATGCGTTCCATGGGCGAGATGCTGTTTCTGGAGCCGGTTGCCGGTTCATTCGCGGTGTATGCCCACCGTTATATGAGCCCCTTCTTTGGTTATCTCACTGCCTGGTCGTACTGGTTTATGTGGATGGCGGTGGGGATCTCGGAAATTACCGCCATTGGCGTCTACGTGCAGTTCTGGTTCCCGGATATGGCACAGTGGATACCCGCGCTGATTGCAGTCGGGTTAGTGGCGTTGGCAAACCTGGCGGCGGTTCGGCTGTACGGTGAAATTGAGTTCTGGTTTGCGATGATCAAAGTGACCACCATCATTGTGATGATCGTCATTGGGGTCGGCGTTATCTTCTTTGGCTTTGGTAATGGCGGCCAGGCGATTGGTTTCGGCAACTTGACCGAGCACGGCGGCTTTTTTGCCGGTGGCTGGAAAGGCTTCCTGACCGCGTTATGTATCGTGGTGGCCTCCTACCAGGGGGTGGAGCTGATCGGCATCACGGCGGGTGAAGCCAAAAATCCGCAGGTCACATTGCGTAGCGCGGTAGGGAAAGTGCTGTGGCGTATCCTGATTTTCTACGTCGGCGCGATATTTGTGATCGTCACTATCTTCCCGTGGAATGAGATTGGCAGCAACGGCAGCCCGTTCGTTCTCACGTTTGCCAAAATTGGAATTACCGCTGCGGCCGGGATTATCAACTTCGTGGTCCTGACCGCCGCGCTGTCTGGCTGCAACAGCGGGATGTATAGCTGTGGTCGTATGCTGTACGCGCTGGCGAAGAACCGTCAACTACCTGCCGTTGTTGGAAAAGTCTCTCGTCATGGCGTGCCGGTTGCTGGCGTAGCGATTTCTATCGCTATCTTGCTGATTGGCTCATGCCTGAATTACGTTATTCCGAATCCGCAGCGTGTCTTTGTGTATGTCTATAGCGCCAGTGTGTTGCCGGGGATGGTACCGTGGTTTGTTATCCTGATTAGCCAACTGCGTTTTCGTCAGGCACACAAAGAGGCGATTGCCAGCCATCCTTTCCGCTCCATTCTGTTCCCGTGGGCGAATTATTTGACGATGGCGTTCCTGATTTGCGTATTGATCGGCATGTATTTTAATGAAGATACCCGAATGTCGCTGTTTGTGGGTATGGGCTTCATACTGGCTGTGACGCTCATTTATAAGGTTTTTGGTCTGAATCGGCATGGGGAAAGCCAAAAATTGGAGGAATAAGCGACAAAACGCACATTCCGTGACCAAACGGTAATTTATTTTAAAAAAGCACTAGACAGCAGACCGAGACCTCCGTAATATCCAGCCCCGCAACGGCGCTAAGCGCCCGTAGCTCAGCTGGATAGAGCGCTGCCCTCCGGAGGCAGAGGTCTCAGGTTCGAATCCTGTCGGGCGCACCATTTAGTAGGGTGCCAGAGCTGCGGTGGTTTTAATACCGCGTAAAAGATTTGCAGTGGTGGCTATAGCTCAGTTGGTAGAGCCCTGGATTGTGATTCCAGTTGTCGTGGGTTCGAATCCCATTAGCCACCCCATTAATTTAAAGTTGTGAAATGCGAAGGTGGCGGAATTGGTAGACGCGCTAGCTTCAGGTGTTAGTGTCCTTAGGATGTGGGGGTTCGAGTCCCCCCCCTCGCACCACGACTTAAAGAATTGAACTAAAAATTCAAAAAGCAGTAAAACGGCGAGTAGCGCAGCTTGGTAGCGCAACTGGTTTGGGACCAGTGGGTCGGAGGTTCGAATCCTCTCTCGCCGACCAATTTTGAACCCCGCTTCGGCGGGGTTTTTTGTTTTCTGATTTTCTCTTCTTTCAGGCACTTACACAAAGAAAGACCTGTGTGATATCGTTGCCATGTCCCGAATTACCTGATGTCTTAAAAAGTCCGAATAACTAGTTTTTGCAGTGCAATCATGGCATGCCTTGTGCAATAATATGCGTGTAGATGCTCATTCCATCTCTTATGTTCGCCATCTGGCCTCATAAACTCAGGAATGACGCAGAGCCGTTTCCGGTGCTTATCGTCCACTGACAGATGTCGCGTTAGCCTCATCAAACACCATGGACATAACGTTGAGTGAAGCACCCATTTATGTTGTCATACAGACCTGTTTAACGCCTGCTCCAAAAGAGCGGGCGTTTTTTTATGCATATACACGTCATCCTTCAAGCTGCCTCTTTGTTGACTACGCCTGGGTTATTCGGCCCATCCCTGGGCCTCACCCCTACGGGGCCGCCGCAAACAGCGTTCAAATCTGTTCCTGACAGATTTGTCTCCCCAGTCACTTACTTATGTAAGCTCTTGGGGATTCCCAGACTTGCCACCTTGATGCATCTTGAATGATTTTGTGTATACGATTGCCCGGTAAGCGAAGTGCCACCGGGCAAGAGGGAATCACTGCGAAGGAGTGTTGTTCTGTAGCGTCAGCATCAGGCCATCACGACGCATCGTGGCGGCTTCTTCCGGTTGATGCAGTCTGTCCAGCGCGTCGGCCAGCCAGGCGTAGTCGTAGGCATCCGGACGCTGTTTAAGGGCCGCACGGAAGGCGATCGTTGCCTCCTGCCATTCACCGTGCTTCATCAACGACTGACCAAGCGTACTCCACAGAAGCGGGCGATCGCCCACGGCTTTAATCTGCTGGCGCAGCACTTTTTCTATCTGCTCAGGGTTGTTGGTTTTCAGACGCGGGATAGGCAGTACCAGGCGGTCGTCATACTGGCGTTTCAGACCCTCAATGATGATTTGCTGTGCCGTATCATGATCGTCGCACTCAATCAGATGCTCAGCCATAGCGACCTGCAGGGCAACCTGATGACGGGTTTTACGGTTCTGGTTTTTCCACCATGCGCGTAGACCCTCACTACCCTGATCGGCGCGAACCTGATCCATCAGGCCCACCCAGGCTTGTTGTTCCAGCATGGCACGGTGTTCTTCATCACCCACGCGTGCTTTGGCCATAGAAGGAATGATATCCAGTAAGGAACTCCATGCACCGGTGCGAATGTAAGCCTGCTCAGCCAGACGCAGAACTTCCGGGTGACGCGGCGTCACTTCCAGCAGCTTGTCGACGCTGTGGCGCGCGGCGTGGTCCTCATTGCGGGCCAACTGTAGGCGAACACGGGTGATGTCCACCGGGATTGTATCGTTCCCGGCCAGTTCAGCTGCACGTTCAAGGTGCTGATTAGCGCGAGCTTCATCACCACGCTGCTGAGCCGCTTCTGCTGCCAGAAGATAATTGACTACCGGCTGTTCCGCGTGATCGGCATTTTTCGACATCAGTTTTTCAACCTGCTGATAGTCGCCTTCTGCCAGCTTGAGCAGAGCCTGCTCGGTCTGCTTACGTGCACGGCGGCGCTTGCGACCCACAAACCAGCCGCGCGTATGCGCACCGGTGCGGAAAATACGGCGCAGCAGCCATTCAATCGCAAACAGAATGACCATGGCGACGATCAGGATGATCACCAGACCCGTCACGCTGGTTTCAATGTTGTAGTTGTCTGTTTGGATCAGCACGTATCCCTGATGACCGGCGATCATTGGGCCGACGACGATCCCGGCGATCAGCAGCACAAAGAGCAATAATACTTTTAGCATCATTATTCTCCCTGCGGCGCGGTTGCCGGCGTGTCAGCCTGAGGTGCAGGTGCAGGTGCAGGTGCAGGTGCAGGTGCAGGTGCAGGTGCAGTTTCAGCCTCGGCTGGAGAGGTTGTTGGCTGTGCCAGTAAATTACGCACGCGGGTTTGCATGAGCTTCTCGAGAATGGTCTGGCTCTGCAACGTGTCTGGCACGTTCATACTGATGCTTTGCTGGCTCAGCTGATCCACTTCATCAAGAAACGCTTTGGTGGTTGCATCGTCGGTGTCGTAATAGGCGCGTACCCAGGTGGAGACATTCTCCAGCGCCTGGCGATAGGTTTCTTCCTGATGACGTGGCACGGCTTGTGCGGCCACTAACAGGCGAGAACGGATATTTTCGCGCAGGTAAACGTCCTGATTTGGTGCCAATAGCGGAACGGCAGTTTCATCGCGACGGCGAATGGTAATAAAGCTGTCCATAAAGTTCTGCCAGCTTTTTTGCAGATTGACGCGCCATTCGCTAATAGAGCTGGAAAGCTCACTGCTGTCGGAATCCATCGGTGAATCGTCGGTGTTGTTGTCCGCCAGGCGTAGGTTATCAATCTGGTTAGAGAGCTGATTTACCTTGAGGATAATGCCGTCGTAGTCGACCTGTGAAACCGCAGACAGGCTGGCGATATCATCGGTGATGGCGCGACGGGCGGTAATCAAACTGGGATCGTTCATGTCTGCCAGGCTGGCATCGGCGCTTTTCAGCAGCGCTGCCGCAGACGTAACGTCCTGATCGCTCCATAATTTACGTCCGGCCAGTTTCACCAGGAAATCAGCCTGTGCCAGCAGCCAGGTTTTTGCATCACTGCCGGAGATGGTGGCGACCTTCTGCTGGACTTCATCAAGCTGTTTGACCAGCGCGGCCTGCTGTCGACTGGCTTCATCCAGCTGTGTGGCCTGCTGTTTAATAATGCCTTCCAGCTCGCTCTTCTGACTTTCCTGCGCTTTTTGTAGCGCGATGAGCTGAGTCGCCAGCGCATCGCTGGTTGCTGTTTGCGTTGTTGCCTGCTGTTTCGCCCAGCCATACAGACCCACGCCCGCCGCCAGTGCAATCGCAATTGCCACTGCGCTCAGGATCAGTGCGGTGTTGTTGTGGTTCTTTTTTTCTGCTTTGACTGGCTGTGGCGTTGTTTCCACGGCCTCCCTGGTCTCTTCAACCACGGCGGAGGATTTTTCTTGTTCCGTCATTATGGCATCCCATTATGAGAGTTATTGTAATGCGCGCAGTAGCGCATCGTTGTCGGCGTTATCAGCGACCTTAATATCTTGCCAGCCCAGTTCCCGGGCGAGGTGCGCCAGACGCTCACTGACGACCAGCAGCCGACAGCGTAGTAACCAGTGCTCACGATACCACTGCGGAATAAGAGACCAGAGCTGTTGCAGCATCTCTCCGCTGGTGACAACCACCGTCGTCACACCGCGTGAATGCCAGCGCATCGCCTCTTCTGCACCATCGTAATGTTTTGCACTGCGTTGATAACATTCACAAAAATCAACATCTGCACCACGAGCTGTTAAGGTTTCGCCTATCAGCTCACGACCGCCGTTGCCGCGTAAAATAAGCGCGCGTTTTCCCGCAATATTTTGTAATTCAGGTAATTGTAGCAAGACTTCGCTGATTTCCCGATCCAGCGGATAGTGAATATTGCATCCGCTCACGGTATGCAATGCCAGCGCTGTTGTGCGACCGATAGCAAAATAGCGCGGGAGAGTGGGCCAGTTTGCCCCCTGCTGCGAAAGCTCTGCGTCGGCAAAGGTGACGGCATGCTGCGAGAGAGCAAAGACCAGATCGTTTTCCGTGAGCGCCGACAGCCGGGAGGCTAGCGTTGCCAGTTCCCGACCGGGCGAAAACTCGATAAGCGGAAAACTCCAGGCCACCTGCCCCAGTGTGCGCAGACGGCTCACTAACTCTTCCCCTGCGGGAGACGGGCGGGTGACCAGAATACTCATGCCGGTGCTTCTCCGTTATAAACGTCAGCCAGAATGGTGCGCGCACCGTTCTCTAACAGTTCTTCCGCCAGGGAAATGCCCATTTGTTCGGCATCCTGCGGTGCACCACGACGCTCTCCACACACCATCTGCGACCCGTCAGGTGCACCGACCAGCGCACGTAGCCAAATCTCACCGTTGATGAGTTCTGCATAGCTGCCAATAGGCACCTGACAGCCCCCTTCCAGGCGGGTGTTCATGGCGCGTTCCGCTTTGACGCGCAGGGCGGTTTCTTCATGGTTGAGCGGGGCCAGCAGCGCCTGGGTACGTAGATCGTCAAGTCGACATTCTATGCCCACAGCACCTTGCCCGACAGCTGGCAGAGAGACCTCTGGCGGCAGCGCGGTCCGGACGCGTGACTCAAGCCCTAAACGCTTTAGCCCGGCGACGGCAAGAATAATGGCGTCATAGTCGCCGTTATCCAGTTTGCTCAGGCGTGTGCCCACGTTGCCACGCAATGAGCGGATAACAAGATCCGGGCGCTGCTTCGCCAATTGGCACTGGCGACGTAGGCTCGACGTCCCAACGATGCTGCCTTCCGGGAGGTCATCCAGTGAGTTAAATTTATTTGAGACAAACGCATCGCGTGGATCTTCGCGTTCACAGATAGTAACCAGCCCAAGTCCTTCAGGGAACTCGACCGGCACATCCTTCATGGAATGCACGGCGATATCGGCGCGTTTTTCTAACAGCGCGACTTCCAGCTCTTTGACAAATAAACCTTTCCCCCCGACTTTCGCCAGCGGGGTATCCAGGATCACGTCGCCACGGGTCACCATAGGGACCAGTTCAACGACCAGACCGGGGTGATTTGCCATTAAAGCGTCTTTGACATAATGTGCCTGCCAGAGCGCAAGGGGGCTTTGGCGTGTGGCAATTCTCAAAACATTGTCTAACATGCTTGTTACCGTCATTATCAATCATTAACCATCCTAACATCCTTATCAAAGGGATGTCAGCGTTACGCTCAAACGTAGTGAGACGAAAAGGCGCTGCATCATCACTGGCAGTGATTAATGACGAGATACCTCCCGACCGTATGAAGGAATTTACACGCAACGAACGGTGCTACACTTGTATGTAGCGCATCTTTCTTTACGGTCAATGAGCAAGGTGTTAAATTGATCACGTTTTAGACCATTTTTTCGGCTGTACTCCCTAAAAAAAGTGCGGAGAAAAAAAGGTAACGGTTATTTTTGACATACGGTTTATCCGAATTGCTGAAGAGTGTTGGTAAGCGCATGCGCTGCAGCAGTCGACACCATGACGGATAGCAAAATCAGGCGATACGTCTTGTACCTCTATATTGAGACTCTGAAACAGAGACTGGATGCCATAAATCAACTGCGTGTCGATCGCGCGCTTGCTGCCATGGGCCCTGCTTTCCAGCAGGTATACAGTCTGCTGCCGACATTATTGCACTACCACCATCCGCTGATGCCGGGTTACCTCGATGGTAACGTTCCCAAAGGCATATGTTTTTACACGCCTGATGAAACCCAACGTCACTACCTGAATGAGCTGGAGCTGTACCGCGGCATGTCGCCGCAGGACCCCCCGAAGGGTGAACTGCCGATTACCGGCGTTTACTCGATGGGCAGCACCTCTTCAGTCGGGCAAAGCTGTTCCTCTGACCTGGATATCTGGGTCTGCCATCAATCCTGGCTGGATAGCGAAGAGCGCCAGTTGCTGCAGCGTAAATGCAGCCTGCTGGAAAGCTGGGCCGCCTCGCTGGGCGTGGAAGTCAGTTTCTTCCTGATTGATGAAAACCGTTTCCGTCACAATGAAAGCGGCAGTCTGGGTGGTGAAGACTGTGGCTCAACGCAGCACATCCTGTTGCTTGATGAATTTTATCGCACCGCCGTGCGCCTCGCGGGCAAACGTATTCTATGGAATATGGTGCCGGGCGACGAAGAAGAGCATTACGACGATTACGTTATGACGCTCTACGCACAGGGGGTGTTAACGCCAAACGAATGGCTGGATCTGGGTGGGCTCAGCTCGCTTTCCGCCGAAGAGTACTTTGGCGCCAGCCTTTGGCAGTTGTACAAGAGTATCGACTCCCCGTACAAAGCGGTGCTGAAAACGCTGCTGTTGGAAGCGTATTCCTGGGAATACCCCAATCCACGCCTGTTGGCGAAAGACATTAAACAGCGCCTGCACGACGGCGAGATCGTCTCTTTTGGTCTCGATCCGTACTGCATGATGCTGGAGCGCGTGACCGAGTACCTCACGGCAATCGAAGATCCGACGCGCCTCGATTTAGTTCGTCGATGTTTCTACTTAAAAGTGTGCGAGAAACTGAGCCGCGAGCGCGCCTGTGTGGGCTGGCGTCGTGAAGTGCTAAGTCAGTTAGTGAAAGAGTGGGGCTGGGACGACGCCCGTCTGACCATGCTGGATAACCGCGCCAACTGGAAGATTGACCAGGTTCGTGAAGCGCACAACGAACTGCTCGATGCAATGATGCAGAGTTACCGTAACCTGATCCGCTTTGCACGTCGTAACAACCTCAGCGTCAGCGCCAGCCCGCAGGACATTGGCGTGCTGACCCGTAAGCTGTACGCTGCGTTTGAGGCCCTGCCGGGCAAAGTGACGCTGGTGAACCCGCAGATCTCACCGGACCTCTCGGAACCGTATCTGACCTTTATCCATGTGCCGCCGGGTCGTGCTAACCGTTCAGGTTGGTATCTCTACAACCGTGCGCCCAACATGGATTCGATCATCAGCCATCAGCCGCTGGAATATAACCGCTACCTGAACAAACTGGTGGCGTGGGCGTGGTTTAACGGTCTGCTGACATCACGTACGCATTTGTTTATTAAGGGCAACGGCATTGTCGATCTGCCGAAGCTGCAGGAGATGGTCGCTGACGTATCGCACCACTTCCCGCTGCGCTTGCCGGCACCTACGCCGAAAGCGCTATACAGCCCGTGTGAGATTCGCCATCTGGCGATTATCGTCAACCTTGAATACGACCCGACGGCGGCATTCCGCAATCAGGTGGTGCATTTTGATTTCCGTAAGCTGGACGTCTTCAGCTTTGGCGAAGAACAAAATTGCCTGGTCGGTAGCGTAGACCTGCTGTACCGCAACTCGTGGAACGAAGTACGTACGCTGCACTTCAACGGCGAGCAGGCGATGATTGAAGCGTTAAAAACGATTCTCGGCAAAATGCATCAAGATGCGGCACCGCCGGACAGCGTCGAGGTCTTCTGTTATAGCCAGCATTTACGTGGTCTGATCCGTACACGCGTCCAGCAACTGGTGTCCGAGTGCATTGAGCTGCGCCTTTCCAGTACACGCCATGAAACCGGTCGCTTCAAAGCGCTGCGCGTTGCCGGGCAGACGTGGGGACTGTTCTTTGAGCGTTTGAATGTGTCGGTACAGAAACTGGAAAACGCCATTGAGTTCTACGGCGCAATCTCACACAACAAGCTGCACGGTCTTTCCGTTCAGGTTGAGACCAATCACGTGAAATTGCCGTCTGTAGTGGATGGTTTTGCCAGTGAAGGGATCATCCAGTTCTTTTTCGAAGAAACGGGTGATGAACAGGGCTTTAATATCTACATTCTGGACGAGAGTAATCGGGTCGAGGTGTATCACCATTGCGAAGGCAGCAAAGAAGAGCTGGTTCGCGATGTTAGCCGCTTCTACTCCTCGTCGCACGATCGCTTTACCTACGGCTCCAGCTTCATTAACTTTAATCTGCCGCAGTTCTATCAGATTGTGAAAACCGATGGTCGCGCGCAGGTTATCCCGTTCCGTACCCAGCCGATTAACCCGATCCCGCCGGCTAATCAGGATAATGACACGCCGATGTTGCAGCAGTATTTTTCGTGATTATTGTGCCGGATGGCGGTGTAAACACCTTATCCGGCCTACAATTGACGCGAAACGGGTAGGCCGGATAAGCAAAGCGCATCCGGCACAAGACCTCAACGGAAGCTCACGGCTTCTCCCGCCTGTTGCGTTGCAGCCTGCTCCAGCAGATCCCAGAAGCGTTCACCGCTACGGTCGCAAATCCATTCGTCACCTTTCAAGTTAAAATGGTAGCCACCCTGTTTGGTCGCCAGCCACACCTGATGCAGCGGCTCCTGACGGTTAATAATAATCTTGCTGCCGTTTTCAAAGCTGATGGTCAGCACGCCGCCGTTGATCTCACAGTCGATATCGCTGTCGCCGTCCCAGTCGTCCAGACGCTCTTCAATGGTTATCCACAGGGTGTCGGCAAGGCGGTGAAATTCACTGTCGTTCATTGGTGTTTTTCCGTTTTTTCATGATGGCGAGAGTATAACCTGAAAGAATTCACGTTGCAGTTTTAGCCAAACTCTTGCTTTTACGTCTTCTCCTGCGATGATAGAAAACAGAAAGTATGAACTTTACGGGCAATCCATAATGAAAAACGTGTTTCAGGCACTCGCTGTACTTCTTACTCTGTTCAGCCTGACGGGCTGTGGTCTGAAAGGTCCACTCTATTTCCCGCCAGCAGATAAAACCGCGCCGCCACCGACGAAGCCAGTTGAAACGCAATCGCAGTCCACAGTGCCCGATCGAAACGATCGAGCAACGGGAGATGGGCCTTCCCAGGTAAACTACTAAAGCGAAGTCTCTGTACCCGCGTGAACGGAGTGAACGATGCAATTCTCTAAAATGCATGGCCTTGGCAACGATTTTATGGTCGTCGACGCGGTAACGCAGAATGTCTTTTTTTCACCTGAGCTGATCCGCCGCCTGGCCGACAGGCATCTTGGTGTGGGATTTGATCAGCTGCTGGTGGTTGAGCCTCCGTATGATCCGGAGCTGGATTTCCATTACCGTATCTTTAATGCTGACGGTAGCGAAGTGTCGCAGTGCGGTAACGGTGCCCGTTGTTTTGCGCGTTTTGTACGCCTGAAAGGGCTGACCAATAAACGTGATATCCGCGTCAGTACGGCGAATGGCCGCATGGTATTAACTGTGACGGACGATGAGCTGGTGCGGGTCAATATGGGCGAGCCCAATTTTGAACCCTCGCAGGTGCCTTTTCGCGCCAATAAAGCAGAGAAGACCTATATTATGCGGGCGGCCGAGCAGACAGTATTGTGCGGCGTGGTATCAATGGGGAATCCACACTGTGTCATTCAGGTTGATGATGTGGATACGGCCACGGTGGAAACGCTGGGACCGGTTCTGGAAAGCCACGAACGCTTTCCTGAGCGCGCCAATATTGGATTTATGCAAGTGGTGAAACGCGAGCACATCCGGCTGCGCGTCTATGAACGTGGGGCGGGTGAAACGCAGGCCTGTGGCAGCGGAGCGTGCGCTGCTGTCGCTGTTGGTATTCAGCAGGGCCTGCTGGCAGAAGAAGTGCGCGTGGAACTACCGGGCGGTCGCCTTGATATCGCCTGGAAAGGCCCGGGTCATCCGTTGTATATGACTGGCCCGGCGGCACATGTCTACGACGGATTTATTCATCTATGAAGCAACCAGGGGAAGAACTACAGGAAACGCTCATGGAACTTGACGATCGGGCGGTCGTCGAATATCTACAACGTCACCCTGAGTTTTTTATCCGTAATGCGCAAGCGGTTGAAGCGATGCGCGTCCCGCACCCGGTGCGGGGTACGATCTCTTTAGTTGAATGGCATATGGCTCGAGCGCGTAATCACATCAACGTGCTTGAAGAGAACATGACGCTATTGATGGAACAGGCTAACGCCAACGAAAGTCTGTTTTATCGCCTGTTAAATCTGCAAGGACGGCTGGCGGCGGCCAGCAGCCTCGACGATATGCTGATGCGATTTCATCGCTGGGCACGTGAGCTGGGGCTGGCTGGCGCGACGGTTCGTCTGTTCCCGGATCGCTGGCGGCTTGGTGCCCCTTCAAAGTTTACCCATCTGGCATTAAGTCGTCAGGCCTTCGAGCCGCTGCGTATTCAGCGTCTCGGGCAGTCACAGCACTATCTGGGTCCGCTCAATGGCCCGGAACTGCTGGTGATGATGCCGGAGGCGAAAGCGATTGGTTCGGTAGCCATGTCGATGCTGGGGCAAGATGGTTCCCTTGGCGTCATGCTGTTCAGCAGCCGTGATGTTAATCATTACCAGCAAGGGCAAGGCACGCAGCTATTGCAGGAAATCTCGCTGATGTTGCCGGAACTGCTGGAGCGCTGGATTGAACGCGTATGACCGACTCACCTCTTTCTCAGGACGTTGCACGCTTCTTACGCTATCTGGGCGTGGAGCGTCAGCTTAGTCCCATCACGTTACTCAATTATCGGCGTCAGCTGGATGCCATCATCGCGATAGCCGAAGAAACCGGCCTGCAAAGCTGGCAACAATGTGATGCAGCAAGGGTGCGCAGTGTTGCTGTGCGCAGTCGCCGCAACGGTCTGGGACCGGCGAGCCTGGCATTGCGCCTCTCCGCCTTACGCAGTTTCTTCGACTGGCTGGTGAATCAGGGTGAGCTGAAAGCCAACCCGGCAAAAGGTATTTCTGCGCCGAAGGCACCGCGGCATCTGCCGAAAAATATTGATGTGGATGACGTTAACCGACTGCTGGATATCGATCTCAACGATCCCCTCGCCGTGCGCGACCGGGCTATGCTGGAGGTGATGTACGGCGCGGGACTGCGTTTGTCGGAACTGGTTGGCCTGGATATTAAACATCTCGATCTCGACACCGGCGAAGTGTGGGTGATGGGTAAAGGCAGCAAAGAGCGCCGCCTGCCAATTGGCCGCAATGCGGTGGCTTGGATTGAACACTGGCTGGATCTGCGCGGGCTTTTCGGCAGTGACGAAGACGCGCTTTTTCTGTCAAAACTGGGCAAACGTATCTCCGCGCGTAACGTGCAGAAACGTTTTGCCGAATGGGGTATCAAGCAGGGGCTGAATAGCCATGTGCATCCCCATAAACTGCGCCACTCGTTTGCGACGCATATGCTGGAGTCGAGCGGCGACCTGCGCGGGGTACAAGAGCTGTTGGGACACGCCAACCTCTCTACCACGCAAATCTATACCCATCTTGATTTTCAACACCTGGCTTCAGTGTACGATGCGGCGCATCCGCGCGCCAAACGGGGGAAATAATGCGTTTTTACCGGCCTTTGGGGCGTATTTCTGCGCTCACCTTTGACCTTGATGACACCCTTTACGATAACCGTCCCGTTATCACGCGCACCGAGCAGGAAGCGCTCGCGTTTGTGCAAAATTATCACCCGGCGCTGAGCTCCTTACAAAATACCGACCTGCAGCGCCTGCGCCAGGCTGTGCGCGACGCCGAGCCGGATATTTACCATGACGTCACCCAATGGCGTCATCGTGCCGTAGAGCGCGCTATGCTGGAGGCTGGCCTGTCGGCGGCAGAGGCGAAAATGGGGGCGAACGCGGCGATGATGAACTTCGCCAAATGGCGCAGCCGCATCGACGTCCCGCAATCTACGCATGACACGTTGAAGGTACTGGCCCGCAAGTGGCCGCTGGTGGCGATCACCAACGGTAACGCGCAGCCGGAGCTGTTTGGTCTGGGCGAATATTTTGAGTTTGTGCTGCGTGCCGGCCCCGATGGGCGATCAAAACCGTTCAGCGACATGTATTTGCTGGCGGCGGAAAAACTGAATATGTCCATGGGTGAGATCCTGCACGTCGGTGACGACCTGACGACAGATGTCGCCGGGGCCATCCGCTGTGGCATGCAGGCCTGCTGGATCAAGCCGGAAAATGCCGACCTGATGCAAATCGCTGACAGCCGTTTACTGCCGCATATCGAAATTTCACAGTTGGCATCTCTGACCTCGCTGATATAATCATCAACAACTCTGTATAAATTCCCAGGGGTCCGGCTGGGCCCTGTTGATTCCGGCGGTGCCAATGGACGTTTCTTACCTGCTCGATAGCCTCAATGACGAACAGCGCCAGGCTGTGGCCGCGCCACGCAGCAACATGCTGGTTCTGGCAGGCGCGGGGAGTGGTAAAACGCGCGTGCTGGTACACCGCATCGCCTGGTTACTGACGGTTGAAAACAACTCGCCATACTCGATTATGGCGGTGACCTTTACCAACAAAGCGGCGGCAGAAATGCGCCACCGTATTGGTCAGATCATGGGAACCAGCCAGGGCGGTATGTGGGTCGGTACCTTCCACGGTCTGGCACACCGCCTGCTGCGTGCGCACCATATGGATGCCAACCTGCCGCAGGATTTCCAGATCCTCGACAGCGAAGACCAGCTGCGCCTGCTGAAGCGTCTGATCAAAGCGATGAACCTCGATGAGAAGCAGTGGCCAGCGCGCCAAGCTATGTGGTTTATCAACAGCCAGAAAGACGAAGGGCTGCGCCCGCACCATTTGCAGAGCTACGGCAATCCGGTCGAGCAAACCTGGCAGAAGGTTTACCAGGCCTACCAGGAAGCGTGCGATCGCGCCGGGCTGGTGGATTTCGCCGAGCTGCTGCTGCGCGCGCATGAACTGTGGCTCAACAAACCGCACATTCTGCAGCACTACCGCGAACGTTTTACCAACATCCTGGTGGACGAATTCCAGGATACGAACAATATCCAGTACGCCTGGATCCGCCTGCTGGCGGGTGACACCGGCAAGGTGATGATCGTCGGCGATGATGATCAGTCAATCTACGGTTGGCGCGGGGCGCAGGTGGAAAACATCCAGCGCTTCCTCAACGACTTCCCCGGTGCTGAAACTATTCGTCTGGAGCAGAACTACCGCTCGACCAACAATATCCTTAGCGCGGCTAACGCCCTGATTGAGAACAATAACGGGCGTTTGGGTAAAAAGCTGTGGACCGAGGGCGTCGACGGTGAGCCGATCTCACTCTATTGCGCGTTCAACGAACTCGATGAAGCGCGTTTTGTGGTTAACCGCATCAAAGCCTGGCAGGACAATGGCGGTCAGTTGACACAGTGCGCCATTCTTTATCGCAGCAACGCCCAGTCGCGCGTGCTGGAAGAAGCGCTGTTGCAGGCCAGCATGCCGTACCGTATTTACGGTGGAATGCGCTTCTTCGAGCGTCAGGAAATCAAAGACGCGCTCTCTTACCTGCGTCTGATAGCTAATCGTAACGACGACGCCGCGTTCGAGCGTGTGGTGAATACCCCCACGCGCGGTATCGGCGATCGTACGCTGGACGTGGTGCGGCAGACCTCGCGCGACCGCCAGCTGACAATGTGGCAGGCGTGTCGTGAACTGCTGCAGGAAAAAGCCCTGGCCGGGCGTGCCGCCAGCGCACTACAGCGCTTTATGGAACTTATCGACGCACTGGCGCAGGAAACCGCCGATATGCCGCTGCACGTGCAGACCGACCGGGTAATAAAAGACTCCGGCCTGCGCATGATGTACGAGCAGGAAAAAGGTGAGAAGGGCCAGACGCGTATCGAAAACTTAGAGGAACTGGTGACGGCAACGCGCCAGTTCAGCTACAACGAAGAAGACGAAGACTTGATGCCGCTACAGGCGTTCCTCTCCCACGCGGCGCTGGAAGCGGGCGAAGGGCAGGCGGATACCTGGCAGGATGCGGTCCAGCTAATGACCTTGCACTCAGCCAAAGGTCTGGAGTTCCCGCAGGTGTTTATTGTCGGAATGGAAGAGGGCATGTTCCCCAGCCAGATGTCACTCGATGAAGGTGGGCGCCTCGAAGAGGAACGCCGACTGGCCTATGTGGGCGTTACCCGTGCGATGCAGAAACTGACGTTGACCTACGCCGAAACGCGTCGCCTGTACGGCAAAGAGGTTTACCACCGTCCATCCCGGTTTATTGGTGAATTACCAGAGACCTGCGTGGAAGAGGTTCGCCTGCGCGCCACGGTCAGCCGTCCGGTAAGTCATCAACGGATGGGTACGCCGATGGCGGAGAACGACACTGGCTATAAGCTCGGTCAGCGTGTGCGTCACGCCAAATTTGGCGAGGGCACCATCGTCAACCTGGAAGGTAGCGGTGAACACAGTCGTTTGCAGGTCGCGTTCCAGGGGCAGGGGATCAAATGGCTGGTTGCTGCCTACGCCAGACTAGAAACCGTTTGATCGCCTGATGGCGCTACGCTTATCAGGCCTGCATGTCGCTTAATATTATGATTTGTAGGCCGGATAAGGCGAAGCCACCATCCGGCAATCTTTCGGTTAATATTCTGAAATCATAGATAAATCCCCCCGTTCTGCTAACCTTGCAGCATGAGGGGAAATTATTACTTTTTCGCCATCTGTTGCGTGTTGACGTCAAAATTTTGCTGGCGTAACATGCGCGCACGATTACGCTAAGAGGACATTCGCCTTGGACACACCCAGTAGATACTGGCTCATTATCCTGTCATCCAGGATCAACTCCTAAGGCTATCCCTTTTTGCTGATAGCCTTCGCGGTTGTCAGCGACCTTCTGTTTTTTCTCGTCGCGCCGAGTCAGGCTGTTTAATGGTCTGAAACCCAATTTGTTTCTGTGTGCCCACCGAACTGTCCGATAATTTTTTGCATTGGGAGTCCCGGTCATGCTGAGCGCATTTCAACTGGAAAACAATCGTTTAATACGTCTTGAGGCGGATGAAATTGATCATCTCGCCAGTTCGGTTTGGGTCGATTTAGTCGAGCCGGATGACGATGAACGAAACCGTGTGCAAAAGGACTTGGGCCAGAACCTGGCTACGCGCCCTGAACTGGAAGACATCGAAGCATCCGCACGTTTTTTTGAAGACGAAGACGGCCTGCACATCCACTCCTTCTTCTTCTATGAAGATGCCGACGATCATGCGGGCAACTCAACCGTGGCATTCACCATTCGCGAAGGTCGTCTGTTTACCCTGCGCGAGCGCGAACTGCCAGCGTTTCGCCTGTACCGTATGCGTGCGCGCAGCCAGTCGATGGTCGACGGCAACGCTTACGAGCTGCTGCTCGATCTGTTCGAAACGAAAATTGAACAGCTGGCGGATGAAATAGAAAATATCTACAGCGATCTGGAAAAACTCAGCCGCGTGATTATGGAAGGGCGTCAGGGCGATGAATATGACGAAGCGCTCTCCACGCTGGCGGAACTGGAAGATATCGGCTGGAAAGTTCGTCTGTGTCTGATGGATACCCAGCGCGCATTAAACTTCCTGGTGCGTAAGGCGCGACTGCCGGGCGGTCAACTGGAGCAGGCGCGCGAGATCCTGCGAGATATCGAATCCCTGCTGCCGCACAATGAATCCCTGTTCCAGAAGGTTAACTTCCTGATGCAGGCGGCGATGGGCTTTATCAACATCGAACAGAACCGCATCATCAAGATCTTCTCGGTGGTTTCCGTCGTGTTCCTGCCGCCGACGCTGGTGGCATCCAGCTACGGCATGAACTTTGAGTTCATGCCGGAACTGCACTGGAGCTTCGGTTACCCCGGAGCGATTGTTTTTATGATGCTCGCGGGCCTGGCGCCGTATTTGTACTTTAAGCGCAAGAACTGGCTGTAGCAGAGAATTATTAACGCTCCCGTAGGCCTGATAAGCGCAGCGCCATCAGGCAGAAAGATGCCGGATGGCGACGTAACCGTCTTATCCGGCCTACAAAATCAGTGCCATCAGGCGCAATCACAGCCCCCTTCGCGTTCTGCGTAGGGTATAAATCGCATCCATCACGAATATCGCCAGCGCGACCCAGATAAAGGCGAACGTCACCATCTTATCTGCGCCCGGTACTTCACCGTAGAATGTTACCGCCAGCAGGAACATCAGCGTCGGCCCGATATACTGGAAAAAGCCCAGCGTGGACAGACGCAGACGGGTCGCTGCACCGGTAAAGCACAGCAGTGGAATGGTGGTCACGACCCCTGCTGCAATCAGCAACAGATTGAGCGACATGGGGTTCTGTCCCATATGGCTGGTTGGGCTGTCGGCAATACCAAACAGATAGATTGCCGCAATCGGTAACAGCCACAAGGTTTCGATCAGCATGCCGGTTTGCGCCTCGACGGCGATCTTCTTACGCACCAGGCCATAAAAAGCAAAGCTGAAGGCCAGTCCCAGCGCAATGATTGGCAGTGATCCAAACGTCCACAACTGTACCAACACGCCGCAGGCGGCGAGCAGTACGGCCAGCCACTGCATGCGGCGAAAGCGCTCACCGAGGAAAATCATGCCCAATACAATATTCACCAGGGGGTTAATAAAGTAGCCGAGGCTGGCTTCCAGCATATGGTGGTTGTTGACCGCCCAAATGAATAGCAGCCAGTTTCCGCCGATGAGCACCGCGGAAAGCGCCAGCAGGAAAACCTTCTTTGGCGTTTGCAGCAGCGTTTTGACCCCTGACCATTGGCGGCTGATGCTCATCAACACCACCATAAAGAAAAATGACCAAATCACACGGTGCGTCAGGATCTCGTCTGCGGGGACGTAGTAAATCAACTTGAAATATGCGGGTGCAATGCCCCAAATAAAATAGGCAGCAAGAGCGAGTAATACGCCCTGCCGCGTTTGCTTAGCATCCATCGGGAAAACTCATTTCAGAAATGTAACAGCAGTTTACCTTGTTTCAGGCGCTTACCCCACCATATACGTTGCGGTGGCGCTGGCGATATAAAGCTGCTCTTCGTTATGCAGCTCCACGCGTGCAACGGCAACTTTATTGCCTGCCCGCAGCAAACTGCTGGTAGCCGTGAAGCGATTCCCCCTGCCTGGGCGCAGATAATCGACGCGGAGATCGATGGTTCCCATGCGCGACATCCGCTGGCGCAGCTCGTCCTCGCTGATGGTTTCATGACGGGTCAGCGTACTGCCCACGCACACCAGTCCGGCTGCTACGTCCAATGCTGAGGCAATCACGCCACCATGCAGGATGCTTTGCGCCCAGTTGCCGACCATCATCGGTTGGTTATTAAAGGCCAGTTGGGCAAACTCTTTTTCGTAACGTTCCAGCTCCAGCCCCAGCGCCCGGTTAAACGGCATATGGTAGACAAACATTTCGCCCACTAATTTCAGTGCTTGCTCAGCAGTCAGTACGGCAGACATACAATCCCTAACTCTCGATGGTTAATGAGGTGTTGATATTATGCTTCTTAATTGTTGTTTTCTACTTTGGGACGGGATAACTAACGAAGAGCGCACTAAGTATGTAAAATGCTATCAATAAAATCTTACAATTCATCAATATTTTAGTTCAGGAGAACATGACCGATGCGGGCGATTCTGGGATGGTTACTACCAGCAGTTATGCTGCCGTTGACCGTGTATGCGCAGGAAGCGACGGTGAAAGAGATTCATGATGCACCCGCTGTGCGCGGCAGTATTATTGCCAACATGCTGCAAGAGCATGACAATCCTTTCACGCTTTACCCTTATGACACCAACTACCTCATCTACACCAATACCAGCGACATGAATAAAGAGGCCATCAGCAGCTATAGCTGGTCTGAAAATGCGCGTAAAGATGAGGTGAAGTTTCAGCTGAGCCTGGCGTTTCCGCTGTGGCGCGGGATTTTAGGCCCGAACTCCGTGCTTGGTGGTTCCTATACCCAGAAATCCTGGTGGCAGCTTTCTAATAGCGAAGAATCGGCACCGTTTCGCGAAACTAACTACGAACCACAACTGTTCCTCGGTTTCGCCACCGATTACCGCGTTGCCGGCTGGACGCTACGTGATGTGGAAATGGGATACAACCACGACTCTAACGGTCGTTCCGAACCGACCTCGCGCAGCTGGAACCGCCTGTATACCCGCCTGATGGCAGAAAACGGTAACTGGCTGGTAGAAGTGAAGCCGTGGTACGTCATCGGCAGCACTGACGATAACCCTGATATCACTAAATATATGGGCTACTATCAGCTCAAACTGGGTTACCACCTCGGTGACGCCGTGTTAAGCGCGAAAGGTCAGTACAACTGGAATACCGGCTACGGCGGCGCTGAGTTGGGTGTCAGCTACCCCATCACCAAACATGTTCGTCTTTATACGCAGGTCTACAGTGGTTATGGCGAGTCGCTGATTGACTATAACTTTAATCAGACGCGCGTTGGCGTGGGCGTAATGCTCAACGATATCTTCTGATCGGCATTGAGAGTATTTTAATCATTGCAGTTTCTCTCTCAGGCGCTGAAAATAGCGCCTGTTTTTATTTAAGGTTAACGGGGTTAATGTGGCGCAGGCGGAAGTGTTGAATCTGGAAATGGGCGCTAAACAGGTTTTGCAGGAAACCTTTGGCTACCAACAGTTTCGCCCTGGTCAGGAAGAAATCATCGACACCGTGCTCTCTGGCCGCGACTGCCTGGTCGTTATGCCAACCGGTGGTGGTAAATCCCTTTGTTATCAAATTCCCGCATTATTGCTGAACGGCCTCACCGTTGTTGTCTCGCCGCTGATTTCCCTGATGAAAGACCAGGTCGATCAGCTGCTGGCAAACGGTGTAGCGGCGGCGTGTCTGAACTCCACCCAGAGCCGTGAACAGCAGCAAGAGGTGATGGCAGGCTGCCGTAGCGGGCAAATCCGCCTGCTGTACATTGCGCCCGAGCGCCTGATGCTGGATAACTTCCTTGATAATCTGGCGCACTGGAACCCGGTACTGCTGGCGGTAGATGAAGCGCACTGTATTTCCCAGTGGGGGCATGATTTCCGCCCGGAATATGCCGCGCTGGGTCAGCTGCGTCAGCGTTTCCCTGCGCTGCCGTTTGTGGCGCTCACGGCCACCGCCGATGACACCACCCGGCTGGATATTGTGCGTCTGCTCGGGCTTAACGATCCCCTCATTCAGATCAGCAGCTTTGACCGTCCCAATATCCGCTACATGCTAATGGAGAAGTTTAAGCCGCTCGATCAACTGATGCGCTACGTGCAGGAACAACGCGGAAAGTCCGGCATTATTTACTGTAACAGCCGCGCGAAGGTTGAAGACACCGCGGCGCGTCTGCAAAGCCGTGGGATCAGCGCTGGGGCCTATCATGCCGGGTTGGACAACAACGTGCGCGCCGACGTGCAGGAGAAATTCCAGCGCGACGACCTGCAAATCGTTGTCGCGACCGTGGCGTTTGGCATGGGAATTAACAAACCCAACGTGCGCTTCGTGGTGCATTTTGATATCCCGCGTAATATCGAGTCCTACTATCAGGAAACTGGGCGTGCCGGGCGTGATGGCCTGCCCGCAGAAGCGATGCTGTTTTACGATCCGGCCGATATGGCGTGGCTCCGCCGTTGTCTCGAAGAGAAACCCGCCGGACAGCTGCTGGATATCGAGCGTCACAAGCTCAATGCGATGGGGGCCTTTGCCGAGGCGCAAACCTGCCGTCGTCTGGTGCTGCTGAACTATTTTGGCGAAGGGCGTCAGGAGCCGTGCGGCAACTGCGATATTTGTCTCGATCCGCCAAAACAGTACGACGGCTTAATGGATGCGCGTAAAGCGCTGTCGACGATCTACCGCGTTAACCAACGTTTTGGTATGGGCTATGTCGTCGAGGTTCTGCGCGGGGCGAATAACCAGCGCATTCGTGAGATGGCGCATGACAAGCTGCCGGTCTACGGTATTGGTCGTGAACAGAGCCACGAACATTGGGTGAGCGTCATTCGCCAGCTGATTCACCTCGGACTGGTGACGCAGAATATTGCCCACCACTCCGCGTTGCAGTTAACCGAAGCTGCGCGCCCGGTACTGCGCGGCGTTGTGCCGCTACAGCTTGCCGTGCCGCGTATTGTGGCGCTTAAACCACGCGCAATGCAGAAATCCTTTGGCGGTAACTACGATCGTAAGCTGTTTGCCAAACTGCGTAAGCTGCGTAAAGCCATTGCCGATGAAGAGAATATCCCGCCGTATGTGGTCTTTAACGACGCCACGCTGATTGAAATGGCCGAGCAAATGCCGGTGTCACCGAGCGAAATGCTGAGCGTCAACGGCGTGGGAATGCGTAAACTTGAGCGTTTTGGCAAAGAGTTTATGGCACTTATCCGCGCACATGTTGATGGTGACGACGAAGAGTAGTCAGCCAGGCAAAAAAGTGCCAGGATGGTGACTCTCTGAACTATTTCCCCGCGAGTCATTTTTATGTTAACGCTATTTTTTACTGTTGCGTTGGTACACATCGTAGCGCTGATGAGTCCTGGCCCCGATTTTTTCTTTGTTTCGCAAACGGCCGTTAGCCGCTCGCGCAAAGAGGCGATGATGGGTGTGCTGGGTATTACCTGCGGCGTCATGGTCTGGGCGGGCGTGGCACTGCTCGGTCTGCATCTGATCATCGAAAAAATGGCCTGGCTGCACACTATTATTATGGTCGGCGGTGGTCTGTATCTGTGCTGGATGGGGTATCAGATGCTGCGCGGCGCGTTTAAAAAACAGGACGTTGCGGCACCCGCGCCGCAGGTTGAGCTGGCGCAGAGCGGTCGCAGTTTTTTAAAAGGTCTGCTGACCAACCTGGCGAATCCCAAAGCCATTATCTATTTTGGCTCCGTCTTTTCGCTGTTTGTCGGCGACAACGTCGGTACCGCTGCCCGTTGGGGTATTTTCGCGCTGATTATCGTCGAGACGCTGGCGTGGTTTACCGTGGTCGCCAGCCTGTTTGCGCTGCCGAAAATGCGTCGTGGCTATCAGCGTCTGGCGAAGTGGATTGACGGCTTTGCCGGCGCGTTATTCGCGGGCTTCGGCATTCATCTGATTATTTCGCGTTAACGTTGTTACCCGCCTGGGGGGCCCAGGCGGAATACGGTTTATTGCGCAAGCTTTTGTAATTCGTCCTTCGAAAGGCCGGTCATTTCCATAATTGCGTTGGTATCAAGACCCCGCTTGAGCATCGCTTTTGCGACATCTGTCAGAGCAATGCGCTTGCCCTCTTCGCGGCCTATTTGCTTTAGTTGATCCGCCATTGTCATCAATTTATCTCCATGCTGCGGCACACGTTGTGCCAGCTTATACAATAATGTCTGAACATCTTGTGTATTCCCTGCTTGCACCATGTAGTTTACCAGTACGGTTACTTGTTGTCCGCTCATCTTCTCCAGCGTAAACAGGCGGGTAAGTTTATCCAGCAACTGCGCCATGTCGCGCTGGCGAATATGTTTTTGTACTAACGTCAGTGCCGCCATACTGCGATGTTGCATGATCTCATCATCTGGAATAACCGTCACATCCACCAACGGAAACGGTGTGCTGTAAAGCTGACCGGCGGTAGCCGGATCCTCAAAGTGATCCAGCCAGCTCATTGAACCCTGCCAGGGGCTTTGCTTCCCATGGTAAAAAAGCACAGGAATGACCAGCGGCAGGCGGTCGTGTCCTGCTTCAAGGTGACGCTGCATGGCAGCGATAGCATAGCGCATCAGTCTAAACGACATATGTTTGTCTGGTGAGCTTTGGTGCTCAATGAGCACATGTACATAGCCGCAGCCGCTGGTCGTTTCGAGTGAATAAAGTACGTCACTGAAATAGGGACGTAGATCGTCCTCCACAAAGCTGCCTGATTCCAGATGTAGCGTTTCCAGTTTGCAGATTTTGAGTAACGAGGGCGGAAGATGGAGTTCGATAAAGTCCCGGGCGGTTTCTACACGGGAGAGGAAGGTCTTAAATACTGCGTCATGAGGTGTGGTTGCTTCCGCCATTGTTCATCATCCCTGAGTGGTGAATATGGCGGCATTCTGGCATTAGCACTCAACACCTGACAGCACAGAATAAAAGATGTTTCTCCCTTTGTAGCGAGTTTCGAGAAGTCATATAGCGATGTTCAGATCGTTCGCATTTCATTGCGAGCACGATTCCAGTTATCTAGGCATGCCGTGCTGACGCCAGCAGGGCACCTATCAGCATAAACAGCGAACCAAACACTTTGTTCAGCGCCTTCATTTGCTTTGGCCCTTTAATCCAGCCTGCAATGCGGGTGGCCAGCGTCGCATAACCGATCATCACAATAATATCGACCACGATGGTGGTCACGCCCAGCACCACGTACTGCATCAACTGCGGCTCCTGCGGCATGATGAACTGCGGGAACAGGGCGGCGAGAAATACAATGCTCTTTGGGTTGGTCAGGTTGACGAAGACGGCGCGCTTGAACAGGCGACTGCGTGATTGCGTATTGGCGATGGTGTTCAGGTCGATGGCTCCCGCCGCGCGCCATTGCTGAATGCCCAACCAGATAAGATAGGCTGCCCCCGCCCACTTTAGTACCTCAAAGGCGATCACTGACCGTGAGAATAGCGTTCCTAGCCCAACACCGACCAGCACGATATGAATGCCAAGCCCGGTCTGCAAACCGGCAATCGACGCCGCTGCTCCCCGATAACCATGGCTGATGGCGGTTGTCATGGTGTTGATCGCCCCTGAACCTGGCGACAAGCTCAAAACAATGGACGTCAGCAGGTAGGCGAACCACCATTCAAAGGTCATGAGAAACTCCCGACTTGTCTATTTTTATGCCACAATACGCTACTGCCGATGCGTTGTAACAGGCTCGGCAAAAAAAACGATTTTACTTGGTCAACGAGGCTGGATACCCGATGTTTCAGCAGCAAAAAGACTGGGAAACAAGAGAAAACGCGTTTGCCGCTTTTTCCATGGGGCCACTGACAGATTTCTGGCGTCAGCGGGAGGAAGCGGAATTCACTGGCGTAGATAATGTTCCCGTACGCTTTGTTCGCTTTCGTGCAGAAAAAAACGATCGCGTCATCGTCGTTTGTCCCGGGCGCATAGAAAGCTACGTAAAATACGCTGAACTGGCGTATGACCTGTTTTATTCTGGTTTTGACGTCCTCATTATCGACCATCGTGGCCAGGGGCGTTCCGGGCGGATGCTCTCGGATCCGCACCGTGGCCATGTGGATAACTTTAATGACTATGTCGACGATTTGACCGCCTTCTGGCAGCAGGAAGTGCAGCCAGGTCCATGGAGAAAACGCTATATACTGGCGCATTCCATGGGAGGCGCTATTGCCACGCTGTTCCTGCAGCGCCACCCTAATCAGTGTGATGCTATTGCCCTCAGCGCCCCGATGTTCGGGATTGTGATGCGCTTTCCCGACTGGATGGTGCGCCATATTCTTGACTGGGCTGAAGGGTATCCGCGCATTCGCGAAGGCTATGCCATGGGGACCGGTCGCTGGCGGGCGTTGCCGTTTGGGATGAATGCGCTCACCCATAGCCGACAGCGCTATCGGCGTAATCTGCGCTTCTATGCTGATGATCCGCAGTTGCGCGTAGGCGGCCCGACCTATCATTGGGTGCGTGAAGGCATTCTGGCGGGTGAGCAGGTGTTGGCCGGGGCCGGAGGTGATGCGACCCCGACGTTGCTTATTCAGGCTGAAGAAGAGCGTGTGGTGGATAACCGCATGCACTATCGTTTTTGTGAACTCCGCGCTGCAGCGGGCCATCCTGTAGAAGGAGGTCAACCGCTGGTCATAAAAGGCGCCTACCATGAGATCCTTTTTGAAAAGGACGCAATGCGCTCAGTCGCGCTCAACGCCATTGTTGAATTTTTCGACAGGCATAACTCATCCAGCGGACACCGCTTTGCTTAGAGGTTTAATTTTTTATGTATCAGGTAGTTGCATCTGATTTAGACGGTACGCTGCTTTCCCCCGACCATACCCTGTCCCCGTATGCCAAAGAGACGCTGAAACTGCTGACGGCTCGTGGTGTGAATTTTGTGTTCGCGACCGGCCGTCATCATATTGATGTAGGGCAAATTCGCGACAATCTCGGCATTAAGTCCTACATGATCACCTCCAACGGTGCGCGCGTACATGATACTGACGGGAATCTTGTGTTCTCGCATAACCTGGATCGCGACATTGCCAGCGATCTGTTTGGTGTGGTGAATGCGAACCCGGATATCGTGACCAACGTGTATCGCGACGATGAGTGGTTTATGAACCGCCATCGCCCGGATGAAATGCGTTTCTTTAAAGAAGCGGTGTTTAACTACTCACTGTTTGAACCTGCGCTGCTGGAGCCGGAAGGCGTCAGTAAAGTGTTTTTCACCACCGACTCTCACGAAATCCTGCTGCCGCTGGAGCAGGCGATTAACGCCCGTTGGGGTGATCGTGTGAACGTCAGTTTCTCCACGCTGACCTGTCTGGAAGTGATGGCGGGTGGCGTATCAAAAGGCCATGCGCTGGAAGCGGTGGCAAAAGCGATGGGCTTCAGCCTGAAAGACTGTATCGCCTTTGGTGACGGCATGAATGACGCCGAAATGCTATCGATGGCGGGAAAAGGCTGCATTATGGGTAATGCACATCAGCGCCTGAAGGATCTGCACCCGGAGCTGGACGTGATTGGGCTTAATGCCGACGATGCTGTGCCGCATTATCTGCGAGAACTGTTTTTACAGTAACGGAACCGCTCATTAGTTAGTCAGTTGTCAACCGTGAACTTCGCTACAATGGGTGTATCTTTTGTTCAGAGACATCTATTGTGGCGCTACTCATCATTACCACTATTCTGTGGGCCTTTTCCTTTAGCCTGTTTGGCGAGTACCTTGCTGGTCATGTCGATAGCTATTTTGCCGTGCTGGTGCGGGTCGGACTGGCTGCGCTGGTGTTCCTGCCATTTCTGCGTACCCGCGGCCACAGCGTAAAAACTATTGGTCTGTACATGCTGGTGGGTGCCATGCAGCTTGGCATCATGTATATGCTGAGTTTCCGTGCTTATTTGTACCTGACGGTTTCCGAGCTGCTGCTATTTACCGTCCTGACACCGCTCTATATCACACTGATTTATGACCTTATGAGCCGACGCCGTTTACGCTGGAGCTACGCGTTTAGCGCACTGCTGGCGGTGATTGGGGCGGGGATCATTCGTTACGATCAGGTGACCAGTCATTTCTGGACCGGTCTGCTGCTGGTACAGCTTTCCAACATCAGCTTTGCCATCGGCATGGTGGGCTATAAGCGTCTGATGGAAACCCGTCCCATGCCGCAGCACAACGCCTTTGCCTGGTTTTATATGGGGGCATTACTGGTGGCGGTCGTTGCCTGGCTTATAGTAGGGAATGCGCAAAAAATGCCTGAAACTTCGCTGCAGTGGGGGATTCTGGTGTTCCTTGGCGTGGCAGCATCGGGCATCGGTTACTTTATGTGGAACTACGGCGCGACGCAGGTAGATGCAGGCACACTGGGTATCATGAACAATATGCATGTGCCTGCGGGGCTGTTGGTTAATCTGGCCATCTGGCACCAGCAGCCTCACTGGCCAAGCTTCATCATTGGTGCGGCTGTTATAGTGGCCTCACTGTGGGTGCATCGAAAGTGGGTCGCTCCGCACTCCGCACAAACGGCAGGTGATCGCAGGCGTGATTCCGCGCTGAGCGAATAAATGCTTCCGTGACCGGCTGACGCTGCTCGCCATCGCGCACAGCGGCGTACAGTCGGCTCCATAATCCATCACCCAGGGTTTTGGTCACTACCAGGCCCTGGCGTTCAAAACTCTCCACTACCCAGTGCGGCAGCGCTGCAATACCCATTCTGGCGGCGACCATCTGGATCAGCAGCAGGGTGTTATCCACGCTCTTCAGCGACGGGCTAACGCCAGCAGGCTGCAGGAAATGCCGCCAGACATCCAGTCGGCTGCGCTGTACAGGATAAATCAACAGGGTTTCGCTGGCTAAATCTTCCGGCGTTACCTGCGTTTTGCTGGCCAGTGGGTGATCGGGCGCCAGTATCAGACGGACTTCAAAATCAAACATCGGTGAATAGTGCAGGCCGCTGCGCGGCAGAATGTCGGATGTCATCACCAGGTCCAGCTCATCCTGCTGCAGGGCTGGTTGCGGATCGAAAGTCACGCCGGATTTAAAATCCATCTCTACCTGTGGCCAGTTAGCACGGAAATTCTCCAGCGCGGGGGTCAGCCACTGAATACAGCTGTGACATTCAATGGCGATGCGCAGCCGGGTTTGCTGCGGTTCGTTGCATGCCTGAAGCGCGCGACCGATTTGTGGCAACACCTGATTGGCCAACTGCAACAAAATTTCACCCTGTGGCGTAAAACGTAGCGGCTGGCTTTTACGCACAAATAGCCGAAAGCCGAGGCGTTGTTCCAGATCGCTGAACTGGTGAGACAGGGCGGATTGGGTCTGATGCAACGTCGCTGCTGCGCCTGCCAGCGACCCACTGTTCCGCAACGCCTGTAGCGTTTTCAGATGCTTAATCTCGATCATGAAAGTCCTTCACTTCGGCATGAATAAATTGCGCTTGAGGAATATACAGTAACCGCCAATTATGGATGTGTAAACATCTGGACGGCTAAAATCCTTCGTCTTTTAAATTTATGGTGCGTTGGCTTCGTTTCCCCACCCCAGTCACTTACTTCAGTAAGCTCCTGGGGATGAGCAAACTTGCCGCCTTCCCTAAATTCAAAATCCATAGGATTTACATATAATTAGAGGAAGAAAAATGACAATATTGAATCACACCCTCGGTTTCCCTCGCGTTGGCCTGCGTCGCGAGTTGAAAAAAGCGCAAGAAAGCTACTGGGCGGGTAACGCCTCTCGTGAAGAATTGCTGGCAACGGGTCGCGAACTGCGCGCTCGTCACTGGGATCAACAAAAGCAAGCTGGCGTTGACCTGCTGCCAGTGGGCGATTTTGCCTGGTACGATCATGTGCTGACCACCAGTTTGCTGCTGGGTAACGTTCCGGCCCGTCATCAGAACAAAGATGGCTCTGTCGATATCGACACCTTATTCCGCATTGGCCGTGGTCGCGCACCGACCGGTGAACCGGCGGCAGCGGCAGAAATGACCAAATGGTTTAATACCAACTATCACTACATGGTGCCTGAATTTACCAAAGGTCAGCAGTTCAAACTGACCTGGACTCAACTGCTGGATGAAGTGGACGAAGCGCTGGCGCTGGGCCACAAAGTGAAGCCCGTCCTGCTGGGTCCGGTCACCTACCTGTGGCTGGGGAAAGTGAAGGGTGAGCAGTTTGATCGCCTGAGTCTGCTGAACGACATCCTGCCGGTTTACCAGCAGGTGCTGGCTGAGCTGGCGAAACGCGGTGTTGAGTGGGTACAGATTGATGAACCTGCGCTGGTGCTGGAGTTGCCCCAGGAATGGCTGAACGCCTTTAAACCGGCGTACGATGCGCTGACCGGGCAGGTGAAGCTGCTACTGACTACCTATTTCGAAGGCGTGACGCCGAATCTGGATACCATCACCGCGCTGCCGGTGCAGGGTCTGCACGTGGATCTGGTTCATGGTAAAGATGACGTAGCCGAGTTGCACTCGCGTTTGCCCGCTAACTGGCTGCTCTCCGCAGGCCTGATTAACGGCCGTAACGTCTGGCGCGCCGATCTGACCGAGAAATATGCACAGATTAAAGACATTGTCGGCAAACGTCCGCTTTGGGTGGCCTCTTCTTGTTCTCTTCTGCATAGCCCAATTGATCTGAGCGTCGAAACCCGCCTTGATGCCGAAGTGAAAAGCTGGTTTGCCTTCGCCCTGCAAAAGTGCGGTGAACTGGCGCTGCTGCGTGATGCGCTGAACAGCGGCGATACCGCAGCGTTGGTTGAGTGGAGTGCGCCAATTCAGGCGCGTCGTCAGTCAACCCGCGTCCACAATGCGGCAGTCGAAAAACGTCTGGCGGCAATCACCGCGCAGGACAGTCAACGTTCTCACGCTTACCCGGTACGTGCCGAAGCTCAGCGTGCGCGCTTTAACCTGCCAGCGTGGCCGACCACGACGATCGGATCTTTCCCGCAAACCACGGAAATCCGCGGCCTGCGTCTGGATTTTAAAAAGGGTAACCTGGATGCGGGCAACTACCGTACCGGTATCGCCGAGCATATCAAACAGGCGATCGCTGAGCAGGAACGTTTAGGCCTGGACGTACTGGTACACGGCGAAGCTGAGCGTAACGACATGGTTGAATACTTTGGCGAGCATCTGGACGGCTTTGTCTTTACTCAGAATGGTTGGGTACAGAGCTACGGCTCCCGCTGCGTGAAGCCGCCGGTAGTGATTGGTGACGTGAGTCGTCCGGAAGCGATTACCGTTGAGTGGGCAAAATACGCCCAGTCGCTGACTGACAAACCGGTCAAAGGCATGCTGACAGGCCCGGTGACCATTCTTTGCTGGTCATTCCCACGCGAAGATGTGACTCGCGAAACCATCGCTAAGCAGATTGCGCTGGCACTGCGTGACGAAGTCGCCGATCTGGAAGCCGCCGGTATTGGCATCATCCAGATTGATGAACCGGCACTACGTGAAGGTCTGCCTCTGCGTCGTAGCGACTGGGCGGCGTATCTGGAATGGGGTGTCGAGGCCTTCCGCATCAACGCCGCGGTGGCGAAGGACGAAACGCAGATCCACACCCACATGTGTTACTGCGAGTTCAACGACATCATGGATTCCATCGCTGCGCTTGATGCCGATGTGATCACCATTGAAACCTCGCGTTCCGACATGGAGCTACTGGAGTCGTTCGAAGAGTTCGACTACCCGAACGAAATCGGGCCGGGCGTGTACGATATTCACTCGCCGAACGTCCCAAGCGTGGAATGGATTGAGGCCCTGCTGAAGAAAGCGGAACAGCGTATCCCGGCTGAGCGTCTGTGGGTGAACCCGGACTGCGGTCTGAAGACTCGCGGCTGGCCGGAAACCCGCGCGGCGCTGGCGAATATGGTGAAAGCGGCGCAGAACCTGCGTCAGGCTTAATTCGGTGCCCGATCGCCGGGGGCGTTAACGCTGACCCGGCCAACAGGAACGTGCAAGTCGTTGTAAGCCCGGTAAGGCGTAGCCGCCACCGGGCGATTAACATTTATTTCTTCCCGCCATACTGCGTAAACCACGCCAGCATTCTTTGCCAGCCGTCATTGGCGGACTCTTCGTGATAGCTCGGGCGATAATCCGCGTTAAAAGCATGCCCGGCATCGGGATACACCACGATTTCTGCTTTGGCATTCGCCGCGCGCAATGCCTGACGCATGGTTTCCACGCTATCTTGTGAAATGCTGGTGTCCTGCGCGCCATAAAGTCCCAACACGGGGGCGTTAAGATCGGTAGCGATATCGACGGGATGCCTGGGCGAGTTCAGCGTTTTGTCGCCGACCAGTTTGCCATACCATGCCACTGCCGCTTTTAACTGTGGGTTGTGTGCAGCATACAGCCAGGTGATGCGTCCACCCCAGCAAAAACCAGTGATCATCAGTCGGTGTGCGTCACCGCCGTTGCGTGAGGCCCAACTGGCGACGTGGTCCAGATCGGCCAGCACTTGAGAGTCCGGGACTTTGGCCACCAGGCCGCTTAACAGCGTTGAAATATCGGCAAAATCATTCGGATCGCCCTCGCGAAAGTAAAGCTCTGGAGCGACAGCCAGATACCCTTCCAGCGCCAGGCGGCGACAAATATCACGGATGTGTTCATGAACGCCAAAAATTTCCTGCACGACGATAACAACCGGTAGCGGACCTTCGCTGTGCTTCGGGCGTGCATGATACGCAGGCATATCATCGCCTTGAGACGGAATCGACGTTATTCCCGCGATGATTTCGTTATCCGGGGTGTGAACCGCCGTTGCTGCGGGTGGGGATACTGCAGGTGCAAAGCCAGATTGTCGTGTTGTTGCCATGGTATTCTCCGTACCCTTAAGTATTTAGCCAAATAGCGCATCATTAACTATAGACGCGTGCAACGAACCACATTGCCTTAAACGGTCTATCTTTTGTGCAAGGCTTGCCTGTATCGAACAGTTAATGTGATGTTCATCACTATTTGACGGTAATGAAATGCAATTGATTTACATCAAAGTGATGGCTGTCACGAAAATATGTTTATGCCTTCGGTAAAGTGTGTTTTTGCTTCTTCTGACAAAACCGATTCACAGAGGAGTTTTTATGTCTAAGTCTGATGTTTTTCATCTCGGCCTCACCAAGAACGATTTACAAGGGGCTACGCTTGCTATCGTCCCTGGCGACCCTGAGCGTGTGGAAAAGATCGCCGCGCTGATGGAAAAGCCGGTTAAGCTGGCATCTCATCGCGAGTTCACTACCTGGCGTGCTGAGCTGGATGGTAAAGCTGTGATTGTCTGCTCTACCGGTATCGGCGGTCCGTCGACCTCTATCGCCGTAGAAGAACTGGCGCAACTGGGCATTCGTACCTTCCTGCGTATCGGTACGACCGGCGCTATTCAGCCGCATATCAACGTGGGCGACGTGCTGGTTACCACCGCGTCTGTCCGTCTGGACGGGGCGAGCCTGCACTTTGCACCGATGGAATTTCCGGCTGTTGCCGATTTCGAATGCACCACCGCGCTGGTGGAAGCCGCGAAATCTATTGGCGCGACTACCCACGTCGGCGTGACCGCCTCTTCAGATACCTTCTACCCAGGCCAGGAGCGTTATGACACCTTCTCTGGTCGCGTGGTGAGCCGTTTCAAAGGCTCGATGGAAGAGTGGCAGTCCATGGGCGTCATGAACTACGAAATGGAATCCGCTACGCTGCTGACCATGTGTGCAAGCCAGGGTCTGCGTGCCGGTATGGTTGCGGGTGTTATCGTTAACCGTACTCAGCAAGAAATCCCGAATGCTGAAACCATGAAGCAAACGGAAAGCCACGCGGTGAAAATCGTGGTAGAGGCTGCACGTCGCCTGCTGTAATTTTCTCTCCTTTCTGAAAAGGCCGACATGTTCGGCCTTTTTATTTTGCGCAGTACCTCGCAGGAAATTCCTTTTAAACTGGACGTTTATACAGCACAATTCTATTTTGTGCGGGTAAGTCGTTGCTGTAAGGGGGGCGTAGTGGATATTTCGATAATGATAAGTGCCGTCGTGGCGTTAGCTGCAGGGCTGCTTGTGGGCTGGCTGGCGACCAAAGCGCGTGCCGACCAAATCCGCGCGGATCTTATTGAAGAACGGCGTGAACTGGATATTGCGCTAAGCGCCGCACGTCAACAGCTGGCGCAGGAAGCCCACTGGCGCGACGAGTGCGAGCTACTCAACAACGAACTTCGCAGCCTGCAGAGTATTAACACCTCTCTGGAAGCCGATCTCCGGGAAGTCACCACGCGACTCGACGCGACGCAACAGCATGCGGAAGATAAAATCCGCCAGATGATCAACAGCGAACAGCGTCTGAGCGAACAGTTCGAAAACCTGGCAAACCGTATTTTTGAACACAGCAATCGTCGCGTTGATGAGCAAAATCGCCAAAGCCTGAATAGCTTGCTTACACCATTACGTGAACAGCTGGACGGTTTTCGCCGCCAGGTGCAGGATAGCTTTGGCAAAGAGGCGCAAGAGCGTCATACCCTGGCGCACGAAATTCGTAACCTCCAGCAACTGAACGCGCAGATGGCGCAAGAAGCGGTTAACCTGACACGGGCGCTGAAAGGCGATAACAAAACCCAGGGCAACTGGGGAGAAGTCGTACTCACGCGGGTACTGGAGGCGTCCGGTCTGCGCGAAGGCTATGAATATGAAACTCAGGTCAGCATAGAAAATGACGCACGATCGCGGATGCAGCCGGATGTTATTGTCCGATTGCCGCAGGGCAAAGACGTGGTGATCGATGCGAAAATGACGCTGGTGGCCTATGAACGCTACTTTAATGCAGAGGATGACTACACCCGCGAAAGTGCGTTACAGGAACATATCGCCTCCGTGCGTAACCATATTCGTCTGCTGGGCCGCAAAGACTACCAGCAGTTGCCGGGATTACGTACGCTTGATTATGTGCTGATGTTTATCCCGGTTGAGCCCGCTTTTCTGCTGGCGCTGGACAGGCAGCCCGAACTGATTACAGAAGCACTCAGAAATAATATTATGCTGGTAAGCCCGACCACGTTGTTGGTGGCATTGCGCACCATTGCTAATCTGTGGCGGTATGAGCATCAAAGTCGTAATGCGCAGCAGATCGCGGACCGGGCCAGCAAGCTTTATGACAAAATGCGGCTGTTTGTCGATGATATGTCAGCAATAGGTCAGAGCCTGGACAAGGCACAAGATAACTATCGGCAGGCGATGAAAAAATTGTCTTCAGGGCGTGGAAACGTTCTGGCTCAGGCAGAAGCGTTTCGTGGATTGGGTGTAGAAATTAAGCGCGAGATTAATCCTGAACTGGCTGAACAAGCCACGAGCCAGGATGAAGAGTTTCGTTTACGTTCGGTCCCCGAGGCGCAACAAGACGAGACTTACCCCGATGGAGAGGCGGTAAATCAGCAATCAAACTAGCCCGTTTGGGTTAGTTGAACCCGGTAGAAGGGTAGGGCAAATTGGCCCAATCTGTTACACTTCTCGAACATTTTTTGGATGAGCAGGCACTGAGATGGTGGATAATTCACAAGAAACGACGCACTTTGGCTTTCAGACCGTCGCTAAAGAGCAGAAAGCTGACATGGTGGCCCACGTTTTTCATTCTGTGGCGTCTAAATATGACGTTATGAATGACTTAATGTCATTTGGCATTCATCGTTTGTGGAAGCGCTTCACCATTGATTGCAGTGGCGTGCGCCGTGGGCAGACTGTCCTGGATTTAGCCGGTGGTACGGGCGATCTGACGGCGAAATTTTCTCGCATGGTCGGTGAAACCGGGAAAGTGGTTCTGGCGGATATCAATGACTCAATGCTCAAAATGGGTCGCGAAAAACTGCGCAACATTGGCGTGATTGGCAACGTCGAGTATGTCCAGGCGAACGCGGAAGCATTGCCGTTCCCGGACAACACCTTTGACTGCATTACCATTTCGTTCGGCCTGCGTAACGTCACGGATAAAGACAAAGCACTGCGTTCTATGTATCGCGTGCTGAAGCCTGGTGGACGTTTACTGGTGTTGGAATTTTCCAAGCCGATTATCGAGCCGCTGAGCAAAGCGTATGACGCATACTCTTTCCATATTCTGCCGCGTATCGGTTCAATGGTGGCAAGCGATGCCGATAGTTACCGCTATCTGGCGGAGTCCATCCGTATGCATCCCGATCAGGACACGTTAAAAGCAATGATGCAAGATGCCGGGTTTGAAAGCGTTGATTACTACAACCTGACGGCAGGTGTTGTTGCGCTGCATCGTGGTTACAAGTTCTGACAGGAGATCGGGGATGCCTTTTAAACCCTTAGTGACCGCAGGCGTTGAAAATCTGCTCAACACCTTTCTGTATCGTTCACCGGCACTGAAATCAGCCAGAACGCGTTTGCAGGGCAAGGTGCTGCGTGTAGATCTCAAAGGATTTTCGACCCCGCTAGTCCTGGTGTTTAGCGAACGCCAGGTTGATGTACTGGGGGCATGGGAAGGCGAAGCTGATTGCACCGTGATCACGCATGCCAGCGTGTTACCAAAATTGCGCGATCGCCAGCAGCTCACGGCGCTTATCCGCAGCGGCGAGCTAGAAGTACAGGGCGATATTCAAGTGGTGCAGAACGTTGTCGCGTTGGCAGACCTGGCGGAGTTCGATCCCGCAGAACTGCTTGCCCCTTATACTGGCGATATTGTTGCAGAAGGGATCAGCAAGACCCTGCGCGGTGGGGCTACGTTTTTATGCCGTACCGTTCAACGTCAGCAGCGTTATGTTGCCGAAGCGATCACCGAAGAGTGGCGCATGGCCCCGGGCCCGCTGGAAGTTGCATGGTTTGCCGAAGAAACCGCTGCCGTTGAGCGTGCGGTCGACTCCCTGGCCAAACGGCTGGAAAAACTGGAGGCCAAATGACGCCAGGTGAAGTACGGCGCCTTTATTTCATCATTCGCACTTTCTTAAGCTACGGTCTTGATGAACTCATCCCCAAAATGCGTATTACGCTGCCGCTTAGGTTGTGGCGCTACACGTTGTTCTGGATGCCAAACCGGCATAAAGATAAACCGCTGGGTGAAAGGCTGAGACTGGCTTTGCAGGAGCTGGGACCGGTGTGGATCAAGTTTGGTCAAATGCTTTCCACCCGCCGCGACCTTTTTCCTCCGCAAATCGCCGATCAGCTTGCACTGCTGCAGGACCGGGTGGCCCCATTCGATGGGCAACGCGCAAAACAACAAATCGAAGAAGCAATGGGAGGACTCCCTGTTGAAGAATGGTTTGATGATTTTGACATCACTCCACTGGCATCTGCGTCTATTGCACAGGTACACACTGCGCGACTGAAATCGAACGGCAAAGAGGTCGTGATCAAGGTCATTCGCCCGGATATTCTGCCGGTCATCAGAGCCGATTTAAAACTGATCTATCGCCTTGCTCGCTGGGTGCCTCGCTTGCTGCCGGATGGTCGCCGCCTGCGGCCAACGGAAGTGGTGCGTGAATATGAAAAAACGCTGATCGATGAGCTGAATCTGCTGCGCGAGTCGGCGAACGCGATTCAGCTGCGGCGTAATTTTGAAGACAGCCCGATGCTGTACATCCCGGAAGTGTATTCCGACTATTGCAGTCAGAACATGATGGTGATGGAGCGTATTTACGGTATCCCTGTTTCAGATGTTGCCGCGCTTGAGAAGAACGGCACCAATATGCAACTGTTGGCTGAGCGTGGCGTTCAGGTCTTCTTTACTCAGGTATTCCGCGACAGCTTTTTCCATGCGGACATGCACCCTGGGAATATTTTTGTTAGCTATGAACACCCTGAGAACCCGAAATATATTGGCATTGACTGCGGGATTGTCGGTTCGTTGAATAAAGAAGATAAGCGCTACCTGGCGGAAAACTTTATCGCGTTCTTTAACCGCGACTACCGCAAGGTTGCCGAGTTGCACGTAGATTCTGGCTGGGTTCCGCCGGACACCAACGTCGAAGAATTTGAATTTGCTATTCGTACCGTGTGTGAACCGATATTTGAAAAACCGCTGTCGGAGATTTCATTTGGTCACGTGCTGTTGAACCTGTTTAACACCGCACGTCGGTTTAATATGGAAGTCCAGCCGCAACTGGTGCTGTTACAGAAGACATTGTTGTATGTTGAGGGCGTTGGTCGACAGCTGTATCCGCAGTTAGATTTATGGAAAACAGCCAAGCCATTTCTGGAGTCGTGGATTAAAGATCAGGTCGGTATTCCTGCGCTTGTCAGGGCTTTTAAAGAAAAAGCACCGTTCTGGGTCGAAAAAATGCCAGAAATACCTGAACTTGTGTATGACAGTTTGCGCCAGGGCAAATATTTACAACACAGTGTTGATAAGATTGCGCGCGAGCTTCAGGCGAATCATGTTCGTCAGGGACAATCCCGTTATTTATTGGGTATTGGCGCAACGCTGCTGCTAAGTGGGACATTCTTGCTGGTAAGCCGTCCTGAGTGGGGTTTGATGCCTGGCTGGCTAATGGCGGGTGGCGTCATTGCCTGGCTGATAGGCTGGCGCAAAATGCGCTGAATTTTTCATCGCTCAAGGCAGGTCGTGTAACGTATACTACGGTCTTATTAATTCATCATCTATAACAGAGGAACATGTATGGGTGGTATCAGTATCTGGCAGTTGTTGATCATTGCCGTCATCGTTGTACTGCTATTCGGCACCAAGAAACTCGGCTCCATCGGTTCCGATCTTGGCGCGTCAATCAAAGGCTTCAAAAAGGCGATGGGTGATGATGAACCTAAGCAAGATAAAACCAGCCAGGACGCTGATTTTACTGCTAAATCCATCACCGATAAGCAGGGTGAAGTGAAAAAAGAAGACGCCAAAAGCCACGATAAAGAGCAGGTATAATCCGTGTTTGATATCGGTTTTAGCGAACTGCTATTGGTGTTCGTGATTGGCCTCATTGTTCTGGGGCCACAACGACTGCCGGTGGCGGTAAAAACGGTCGCGGGTTGGGTTCGTGCATTGCGCTCTCTTGCAACGACGGTTCAGAATGAACTGACCCAGGAGCTTAAGCTTCAGGAGTTTCAGGACAGCCTGAAGAAAGTTGAGAAAGCGAGCCTGACAAATCTGACGCCGGAGCTGAAAGCTTCGATGGATGAATTGCGTGAAGCTGCGGAGTCGATGAAGCGTTCTTACAGCGCTAACGACCCTGAGAAAGCCAGCGATGAAGCCCACACTATCCATAATCCGGTAGTGAAAGGGAGCGAAGCGCAGCATGAGGGGGTTACCCCGGCTACGGCTGAAGCGCAGGCCAGCTCGCCAGAGCAAAAACCGCAATCCACGGGTGCTAGTACGCCGGAACCGACGGAAGCCGCTTCCGTAACGTTGATGGACGCAGAAAAGAAATCCGCCGCGCCTGTTGTCGAATCCTCCCCTTCGTCGAGTGATAAACCGTAAACATGGCTGTAGAAGATACTCAACCGCTCATCACGCATTTGATTGAGCTGCGTAAGCGACTCCTGAACTGCATTATTGCGGTTCTGGTGATCTTTCTGGCGTTGGTTTATTTTGCCAACGACATTTACCATATGGTTGCGGCACCGCTGATCAAGCAAATGCCGCAGGGTGCGACGATGATCGCCACAGATGTGGCCTCGCCGTTCTTTACCCCGATCAAGCTCACCTTTATGGTGTCGCTGATCCTGTCAGCGCCAGTGATCCTGTACCAGGTATGGGCATTTATTGCTCCCGCGTTATATAAGCATGAACGCCGCCTTGTTGTGCCGCTGCTGGTTTCAAGTTCGCTGCTGTTCTATATCGGCATGGCATTTGCCTACTTTGTCGTCTTCCCGCTGGCGTTTGGTTTCCTTGCCAATACAGCTCCGCAGGGCGTACAGGTGTCGACGGATATTGCCAGCTACCTCAGCTTCGTAATGGCACTTTTCATGGCCTTTGGGGTCTCTTTCGAGGTTCCCGTTGCCATTGTGCTGCTGTGCTGGATGGGTATTACGACGCCTGACGAATTACGTAAAAAACGTCCTTATGTTGTCGTCGGCGCCTTTGTCGTGGGGATGTTACTGACGCCGCCGGATGTCTTCTCGCAAACGCTGTTGGCCATACCGATGTACTGCCTGTTTGAAGTCGGCGTTTTCTTCTCCCGTTTCTATGTCGGTAAGCGGCGTACGCGAGACGAAGATAACGAGGCGGAGAACGAGAAAGCTGAAGCTGCCGATAAAACCGAAGAATAAATTCAACCGCCCGTAAGGGCGGTTGTCATATGGGAGGAAGCATGTTTGATATTGGCGTTAATCTAACCAGTACGCAATTTGCAAAAGACAGGGATGAGGTTGTCGCGCGCGCCTTTGCTGCCGGCGTAAATGGCATGCTTTTGACCGGAACTAACCTGCACGAAAGCCAGCAGGCGTTAAAACTGGCACAGCATTATCCACATTGCTGGTCCACTGCGGGTGTTCACCCGCATGACAGTAGTCAATGGCAACCCTCAACGGAAGAGGCGATTGTGGCGCTGGCAAACCAGTCTGAAGTGGTCGCCATTGGTGAATGTGGGCTGGATTTCAATCGCAATTTCTCCACGCCGCAGGAGCAGGAGCGGGTGTTTGAGGCACAACTGCGTATCGCCGCTGAGTTGCAGATGCCGGTTTTCATGCATTGCCGCGACGCACATGACCGTTTTCTGACGCTGCTCGAACCCTGGCTGGACAGCCTTCCAGGCGCTGTATTGCACTGCTTTACCGGCTCACGCCAGGAGATGCAGGACTGCGTAGACAGGGGGCTGTATATTGGCATCACCGGATGGGTCTGCGATGAGCGTCGGGGCATGGAACTCCGGGAACTGCTGCCGTTTATCCCAGTGGAAAGGCTCCTGATCGAAACCGATGCCCCTTATTTACTTCCCCGCGATTTAACTCCTAAACCGGCTTCACGTCGTAATGAACCTGCGCACCTGCCGCACATTCTTGAGCGTATTGCGCACTGGCGTGGAGACGATCCTCAGCGCCTGGCAGCCGCTATCGACGCCAATGTCAGGACACTCTTCGAAGTCACCTTCTGAAGCGGATTTAGATTTTGCGAAAACCGGTGTTTTTCACGCTCTGCTTAACCTCTTTATTCAGCAGGTTAAGCAGCAGCATGGAGCGTGCCTCGCCATCTGGTTCGGTGAAAATTGCCTTCAGCCCTTCAAATGCACCTTCGGTGATAATCACGCTATCTCCTGGATACGGGGTTTCAGGGTCAATAATCCCTTCTGGTTTGTAGATGGAAAGCTGGTGAATAACGGAAGACGGAACTGTTGCGGGTGTTGAACCAAAGCGGACGAAATGGCTGACGCCACGCGTGGCATTGATGGTGGTGGTGTGGATCACTTCCGGGTCGAATTCGACAAACATGTAGTTAGGGAAAAGTGGCTCACTGACTGTAGTACGTTTTCCACGCACTATTTTTTCCAGGGTGATCATGGGCGTCAGGCAGCTCACGGCCTGTCTTTCCAGGTGTTCCTGGGCACGCTGAAGTTGCCCGCGTTTGCAGTACAGTAAATACCAGGCTTGCATAATAACTCTTATCCGCTTGTTCTGAGCGTAAGCATAACAAAAGCCATGCACTAAGTTAATTATACCCGCCTCAACGCAACCCGAAACGCATTGGGTATATAATCCCTGCGCTTGCATGTACCGCCAGAGTTCACGCTAATTTAACAAAAATACAGCATCGCAATGATGAACGCCGTATAATGAGGCGCTTACGAAGAGGCCACAATGGACGCCATGAAATATAACGATTTACGCGACTTCCTGACGCTGCTTGAACAGCAGGGTGAGCTCAAACGCATTACGCTTCCAGTGGATCCTCATCTGGAAATCACTGAAATTGCCGATCGCACGCTGCGTGCGGGCGGGCCCGCGTTGTTGTTTGAGAACCCTAAAGGCTATTCGATGCCGGTGCTGTGCAACCTGTTTGGCACGCCTAAGCGTGTTGCAATGGGGATGGGACAAGAAGATGTCTCTGCGCTGCGGGAAGTGGGTAAGCTGTTGGCGTTTTTGAAAGAGCCGGAGCCGCCAAAAGGGTTCCGCGATCTGTTTGATAAGCTGCCGCAGTTCAAGCAGGTTTTGAATATGCCGACCAAACGGCTGCGCGGTGCACCTTGTCAGCAAAAAATCGCGTCAGGCGATGACGTCGATCTCAACCGTATTCCCATCATGACCTGCTGGCCGGAAGATGCCGCCCCGCTGATCACCTGGGGGCTCACCGTGACGCGTGGCCCGCATAAAGAACGGCAGAATCTGGGCATCTACCGTCAGCAGCTGATCGGCAAAAACAAGCTTATTATGCGCTGGCTTTCCCATCGTGGTGGCGCGCTTGATTATCAGGAGTGGTGTGCAGCCCATCCTGGTGAGCGTTTTCCAGTTGCGGTAGCGCTGGGGGCCGATCCGGCAACGATTTTGGGCGCGGTAACGCCGGTACCTGACACGTTATCGGAATACGCGTTTGCCGGACTGTTGCGCGGTACCAAGACCGAAGTGGTCAAATGTATTTCCAACGATCTCGAAGTCCCAGCCAGCGCAGAGATCGTGCTGGAAGGCTACATCGAGCCGGGGGAGTTAGCACCGGAAGGTCCGTACGGCGACCATACGGGTTACTACAATGAGGTGGATAGCTTTCCGGTCTTCACCGTCACGCACGTTACCCAGCGTGAAGATGCTATTTATCACTCCACCTACACCGGGCGTCCACCCGATGAACCTGCCGTGCTGGGCGTGGCGCTGAACGAAGTGTTTGTGCCGATTCTGCAAAAGCAGTTCCCGGAAATCGTCGATTTTTATCTGCCACCGGAAGGTTGTTCGTATCGACTGGCGGTTGTCACGATCAAAAAACAGTACGCCGGTCATGCCAAACGCGTCATGATGGGCGTTTGGTCGTTTTTACGACAGTTTATGTACACCAAATTTGTTATTGTCTGCGATGACGATGTCAACGCACGTGACTGGAATGATGTGATTTGGGCGATTACCACCCGTATGGACCCGGCCCGGGATACGGTGTTGGTAGAGAATACACCGATTGATTATCTGGATTTTGCCTCGCCGGTCTCCGGCCTTGGTTCAAAAATGGGCCTGGATGCCACCAATAAATGGCCGGGTGAGACCCAACGTGAATGGGGACGTCCGATTAAAAAAGATCCCGAAGTGACTGCGCGCATTGACGCAATTTGGGATGAACTGGCCATCTTTAATGACGGCAAAAGCGCCTGAGGCGCGATCGTTTTGCCTATTGATCCGACAGAGAGAGCGCATGACAACCTTAAGCTGTAAAGTGACCTCGGTAGAAGCTATCACTGACACCGTATATCGCGTCCGTTTAGTGCCAGACGCGGCGTTTTCCTTTCGTGCTGGTCAGTATTTAATGGTCGTGATGGATGAACGAGATAAGCGTCCGTTCTCCATGGCCTCAACGCCGGATGAGCACGGGTTCATTGAGCTGCACGTGGGTGCCTCTGAGCTTAACCTGTATGCGATGGCCGTCATGGATCGCATTCTCCAGGATCGAGAAATCAACGTGGATATCCCGCACGGCGAAGCCTGGCTGCGTGACGATGAAGAACGACCGCTGATCCTGATTGCTGGCGGCACCGGCTTCTCTTATGCGCGCTCGATTTTACTGACCGCGCTGGCGCGCAACCCAAACCGTGACGTGACGATTTACTGGGGCGGGCGTGAAGAGAAGCATCTCTACGATCTCGGTGAACTGGAAGCGTTGTCTGTTAATCACCCGAACCTGCGCGTTGAGCCCGTGGTCGAACAGCCTGAAGAAGGCTGGCGTGGTCGTACGGGTACCGTACTAACGGCAGTATTGCAGGATCACGGCACGCTGGCTGAGCATGACATCTACATTGCTGGGCGTTTTGAAATGGCAAAAATCGCGCGCGATCTGTTCTGTAATGAGCGTCAGGCGCGTGAAGATCGCCTGTTTGGTGATGCGTTCGCTTTTATTTAAAAATAAAAAACCCGCCCCTGACAGGCGGGAAGAACGGCAACTAAACCTTCTCTCTTCGCCATTGACACCAATAGCTGTGAGATAACATTTTGTAGGCTGGATAAGACGTTTTTTACGTCGCCATCCGGCATCGTTGCCGGGGGCGCTTCGCTTGCCCGGCCTACAAGATGCGGCACTCTGTGATTACACTCTCTCAAATACCGTAGCGATACCCTGACCCAACCCAATACACATCGTCGCCAGACCAAACTGCACGTCTTTACGCTCCATCAGGTTCAGCAGGGTGGTGCTGATACGCGCACCGGAACATCCCAGCGGGTGGCCCAGGGCGATCGCACCGCCGTTGAGGTTGATCTTCTCGTCAATCTGCTCCATCAAGCCCAGATCTTTAATGCATGGCAGGATCTGCGCAGCAAAGGCTTCGTTCATTTCAAACAAACCGATGTCACTGACGGAAAGCCCAGCTTTTTTCAGCGCCAACTTTGAGGCTGGAACCGGGCCGTAACCCATGATTGACGGATCGCAACCGACCACCGCCATTGAGCGAATGCGCGCGCGCGGCGTCAGGCCCAGTTCGCGGGCACGGCTCTCGCTCATTACCAACATAGCAGCGGCACCGTCGGAAAGCGCGGAAGAGGTACCGGCAGTGACCGTACCGCTAACCGGATCAAACGCCGGACGCAGGGTAGACAACGCTTCGATGGTGGTTTCCGGACGGATCACTTCGTCGTAGTTAAACTGTTTCAACACGCCGTCGGCATCGTGACCGCCAGTCGGGATGATTTCATTTTTAAATGCGCCAGACTGGGTGGCAGCCCAGGCGCGAGCGTGTGAACGTGCGGCGAAGGCATCCTGCATTTCACGGCTGATACCGTGCATACGAGAGAGCATTTCCGCCGTCAGGCCCATCATCCCCGCGGCTTTTGCCACGTTGCGGCTCATTCCCGGATGAAAATCTACGCCGTGGCTCATTGGCACGTGACCCATATGCTCCACGCCGCCAATCAGGCAAGCCTGAGCATCGCCGGTCATAATCATGCGCGCCGCATCGTGCAGGGCCTGCATGGATGAACCGCACAAGCGGTTGACGGTGACAGCCGGGACCGAGTGTGGGACTTCCGCCAGCAGTGCGGCGTTACGGGCGATATTGAACCCTTGCTCCAGCGTCTGTTGTACGCAACCCCAGTAAATGTCATCGAGAGCCGCGGGCTCAAGCGCTGGATTCCGCGCCAGCAGGCTACGCATTAAATGTGCGGAGAGATCTTCTGCCCGCACGTGACGGAACGCGCCCCCTTTCGAACGGCCCATCGGGGTACGGATCGCATCAACAATTACAACCTGTTCCATTGTGACTCCTTAAGCCGTTTTCAGGTCGCCAACCGGGCGGGCAGGCTCAACCGAGGGATAGTACGGTTCGTTATGACGCGCTTTATTACGCAATCCTTCCGGCACCTCATACAGTGGGCCGAGGTGCTGGTATTGCTGCGCCATATCGAGGTATTTGGCGCTGCCGAGCGTATCCAGCCAGCGGAACGCACCGCCGTGGAACGGAGGGAAGCCGAGACCGTAAACCAGTGCCATATCGGCTTCCGCCGGGCTGGCAATGATGCCTTCTTCCAGGCAGCGCACCACTTCGTTGACCATCGGGATCATCATGCGGGCGATAATCTCGTCATCGCTGAAATCGCGCTTCGGCTGGCTGACGTCTGCCAGCAGGCCATCGACCGCAGCATCCTCTTCTTTCTTCGGCTTGCCTTTGCTGTCTTCTTTATAACGCCAGAACCCGAGACCATTTTTCTGTCCAAAGCGGCTGGCATCGAACAGGGCATCGATCGCGTCGCGATAATTTTTCTGCATTCGCTGCGGGAAGCCTGCGGACATCACTGCCTGCGCGTGATGTGCGGTATCAATACCGACTACGTCCAGTAAATACGCCGGGCCCATTGGCCAACCGAACTGTTTCTCCATCACTTTATCGACTTTGCGGAAGTCCGCGCCGTCGCGCAGTAACTGGCTGAAACCAGCGAAGTAGGGGAACAGCACGCGGTTTACAAAGAAGCCAGGGCAGTCGTTGACCACAATCGGCGTTTTGCCCATCTTACTGGCCCAGGCGACGACTTTAGCGATGGTTTCATCCGAGCTTTTCTCACCGCGGATGATCTCAACCAGCGGCATCCGGTGCACCGGGTTAAAGAAGTGCATGCCACAGAAGTTTTCCGGGCGCTTCAGAACGCTGGCCAGTTCGCTAATCGGAATGGTAGACGTGTTTGACGCCAGCACGGTATCCGGGCGCACTTTATCTTCGGTCTCTGCAAGCACCGCTTTTTTCACTTTTGGATTTTCAACAACCGCTTCCACCACCACGTCCACGCGCTCAAAGCCGGTGTAGTCGAGGGTTGGTTGGATGGTGGAAATCACGCCCGCCATCTTCAGACCGTCGATCTTGCCGCGCTCAAGTTGCTTATTCAGCAGCTTGGCGGCTTCGGTCATGCCCAGCATCAGCGATTTATCGTTGATATCTTTCATGATAACCGGCACGCCTTTCCATGCAGACTGGTAGGCTATACCGCCACCCATAATGCCTGCGCCCAGAACTGCGGCTTGCTTCGGTGTCTCAATATCCTTCGTTAGTTTTTTCGCTTTCGCTTTGACGTACTGATCGTTGAGGAAAATACCGACCAGCGCACGCGCCTCGTTGGTGTGCGCCAGCGGGACAAAACTTTGGTTTTCCAGGTTCAGCGCTTCTTCACGACCAAAGCGGGCGGCAGCTTCAATCGTTTTCACAGCGGTAATCGGGGCTGGGTAATGTTTCCCTGCCGTCTGCGCAACCATGCCTTTGGCGATGGTAAAGCTCATGGCCGCTTCAATTTTGCTGAGTTTCAGCGGCTCCAGTTTTGGTTGGCGTTTGGCCCGCCAGTCGAGGTCGCCGTTGATTGCCTGACGCAGTACCGCCATTGCGCCCTCGAGCAGTTTTTCCTGCTTCACAATGCCATCAACCAGACCGATTTTCAGTGCCTGCTCGGCACCGACGTCTTTACCTGCGGCAATGATTTCCAGCGCGCTGTCTGCACCCAGCATGCGTGGCATACGCACGGAACCGCCAAAGCCCGGCATGATGCCAAGCTTGGTTTCCGGTAGACCGATGCGCAGGTCCGGGGTTGCCAGACGGTAGTCGGTCGCCAGGACGCACTCGCAGCCGCCACCCAGCGCATAGCCGTTGACCGCAGACAGGGTTGGGACAGGCAGATCTTCCAGGCGATTAAAGACGCTGTTGGCAAAGTGCAGCCACTGGCTTAGCTGTTCTTCAGGAACAAGGAACAGTGAAAGGAATTCGGTGATATCGGCACCGACAATAAAGGCTGCTTTGTTAGAACGCAGCAGCAGCCCTTTTAAATCATGTTGTTTCTCCAGCACATCCAGCGCATGGCCAAGGCTGGCTACGGTTGCCGTGTCGAGTTTATTGACTGAGCCAGGGGCATCGAACACCAGTTCGGCGATGCCATCTTCCAGCCAGTCGAGGTACAGGGTGTCGCCTTTGTAAAGCATGTCAGTCTCCTGAATCCGCAAGGTGATCTGGTCATACCAGATGAATCGAAGTGTGTGTTTTATGTTAATAAAATGCAAATGAATGATTAAAGAAATGACGGGCCGATCACGCTCGGCAGAAATCACGCAGTCACAGGACGATGTGCTAAGATGCGGAGACTTGAGGTCAAAAAAACAGAAGGGTAAATAATGGAATCACTGGCCGCACTCTATAAAAATCATATTGTTACCTTACAGGAACGGACCCGCGATGCGCTGGCGCGTTTTAAGCTGGATGCGTTACTTATTCACTCCGGTGAGCTGGTTAACGTTTTTCTCGACGACCATCCGTATCCGTTCAAGGTCAATCCGCAGTTTAAAGCCTGGGTACCCGTCACGCAGGTTCCCAACTGCTGGTTGCTGGTGGATGGCGTTAATAAGCCTAAGTTGTGGTTCTACCTGCCGGTGGATTACTGGCACAACGTTGAGCCGCTGCCGACCTCTTTCTGGACCGAAGAAGTTGAAATTATTGCGTTGCCAAAAGCCGACGGTATTGGTAGCCAGTTGCCTGCTGCCCGCGGCAATATCGGGTACATCGGCCCGGTACCGGAACGTGCGCTGCAGCTGGACATTGCTGCCAGCAACATCAACCCGAAAGGGGTGATCGACTATCTTCACTATTACCGTGCGTATAAAACCGATTACGAGCTGGCCTGCATGCGCGAAGCGCAGAAAATGGCGGTAAGTGGACACCGTGCAGCCGAAGAAGCGTTCCGTTCAGGGATGAGCGAGTTCGACATCAACCTGGCGTACCTGACAGCCACGGGGCATCGCGATACCGACGTGCCTTACAGCAACATCGTCGCGCTTAACGAACATGCCTCTGTACTGCATTACACCAAGCTGGATCATCAACCGCCATCAGAATTCCGCAGCTTCCTGCTGGATGCCGGGGCGGAATATAACGGCTATGCGGCAGACCTGACGCGGACCTGGTCGGCGAAAAGCGACAACGACTATGCACAGTTGGTGAAAGACGTTAATGAAGAAGAACTGGCGCTGATTGCAACCATGAAAGCGGGTGTCAACTATGTGGATTATCACATTCAGTTCCATCAGCGCATCGCGAAGCTGCTGCGTAAACATCAAATCATCACCGATATGAGTGAAGAGGCGATGGTGGAAAACGATCTTACCGGGCCGTTTATGCCGCACGGTATTGGTCACCCGCTGGGATTACAGGTGCATGATGTCGCTGGTTTTATGCAGGATGATAGCGGTACGCATCTTGCCGCACCGTCGAAGTATCCGTACCTGCGCTGCACTCGCGTGCTGCAACCGGGCATGGTCCTGACCATTGAGCCGGGCATTTACTTTATCGAATCCCTGTTAGCGCCGTGGCGTGAAGGGCAATTCAGCAAACACTTCAACTGGCAGAAGATTGACGCGCTGAAGCCGTTCGGTGGTATTCGTATTGAAGACAACGTGGTCGTCCATGAGAATCATATCGAAAACATGACCCGGGATTTGAAACTGGCGTAATGGACAGTTGGTTAATCCCTGCGGCGCCGGTTAGCGTCGTTGAAGAGATCAAAAAAAGCCGCTTCATTACGTTGCTTGCCCACACGGACGGCGTAGAGGCGGCAAAAGCGTTTGTCGAGTCAGTCAGGGCAGAGCATCCGGACGCCCGCCACCATTGCGTGGCGTGGGTAGCGGGTGCGCCGGATGACTCGCAACAGCTGGGCTTTTCGGACGACGGCGAACCGGCGGGGACGGCAGGTAAACCGATGCTTGCGCAGCTAATGGGCAGTGGCGTTGGCGAGATTACCGCGGTGGTGGTGCGCTACTACGGCGGTATTCTTCTCGGTACAGGTGGACTGGTCAAAGCCTACGGTGGTGGGGTGAGCCAGGCATTGCGGCAATTAACAACGCAGCGCAAGACGCCGCTTACCGAATATACTTTGCAGTGTGAGTACGGCCAACTGGCAGGTATTGAAGCACTGTTGGGGCAGTTCGACGGTAAAATCATAGCCAGTGATTACCAGGCATTCGTTCAGCTACGGGTAGCGCTTCCTTACACGAAAGTGAATGAATTTTCAGCAAGGCTGGCGGATTTTAGTCGAGGTTCATTGCAATTGTTAGCGATTGAAGAATAATCCCCACCTCATTTTAAAGAACTAAGGAAGCGGCAGAGATGCATTTTCGCGCCATTACCCGAATCGTTGGACTACTGGTCATCTTATTCTCGGGGACAATGATCATCCCCGGACTGGTAGCGCTCATCTACCGTGATGGGGCGGGTCGTGCATTTACGCAAACTTTCTTTGTCGCGCTGGCGATTGGCTCCATGCTGTGGTGGCCGAACCGTAAAGAAAAGGGCGAACTGAAATCCCGCGAAGGGTTTCTTATCGTGGTCTTGTTCTGGACCGTGCTGGGCAGCGTGGGTGCGCTACCGTTTATCTTTGCTGAAAGTCCAAACCTCACGATCACCGATGCGTTTTTCGAATCCTTCTCCGGCTTAACTACGACGGGCGCAACCACGCTGGTGGGGCTGGATTCATTACCACATGCGATTCTCTTTTATCGTCAAATGCTGCAATGGTTTGGCGGGATGGGGATCATCGTGCTGGCGGTGGCTATTCTGCCTATTCTTGGCGTCGGCGGTATGCAGCTTTACCGGGCAGAAATGCCAGGGCCGCTGAAAGACAATAAAATGCGTCCGCGTATTGCCGAAACGGCGAAAACCCTGTGGCTTATCTATGTATTGCTGACAGTGGCCTGTGCGCTGGCGCTGTGGTTTGCCGGCATGCCTGCGTTTGACGCTATCGGTCACAGCTTTGCGACCATTGCTATCGGCGGCTTTTCAACGCATGACGCCAGCGTGGGTTATTTCGATAGTCCGACTATCAACACAATTATTGCAATCTTCCTGCTGATCTCCGGGTGTAACTATGGCCTGCACTTCTCTTTATTAAGCGGGCGTAGTCTGAAGGTCTATTGGCGCGATCCGGAATTTCGGATGTTCATTGGGGTACAGCTGACGCTGGTGGCTATCTGTACGCTGGTATTGTGGATCCACAATACCTACGGTTCGGCGCTAACGACAATCAATCAGGCCTTTTTCCAGGTGGTGTCGATGGCGACCACCGCGGGGTTCACCACGGACAGTATTGCTCGCTGGCCGTTGTTCCTGCCCGTGCTGTTGCTGTGTTCTGCCTTTATTGGTGGCTGTGCCGGGTCAACGGGCGGTGGCTTGAAGGTGATTCGTATTCTGCTGCTGTTCAAGCAGGGTAACCGTGAGTTGAAGCGCCTGGTCCACCCGAACGCGGTTTACAGTATTAAGCTAGGTAACCGTGCACTGCCAGAACGTATCCTCGAAGCAGTATGGGGATTCTTCTCGGCCTATGCGCTGGTCTTTATTATCAGTATGCTGGCGATTATCGCGACCGGCGTGGATGACTTCTCTGCATTTGCTTCCGTTGTCGCGACGCTGAATAACCTGGGGCCAGGGCTGGGTGTGGTTGCCGACAACTTTGCCAGTATGAACCCGGTGGCGAAATGGATCCTGATTGCCAATATGCTGTTTGGTCGTCTGGAGGTCTTTACTCTGCTGGTACTCTTTACCCCTACCTTCTGGCGTGAATAATGGAGTAACACGTGAAAACACTGATTCTTTTTTCTTCCCGGGATGGACAAACGCGCGAAATCGCCGAGTATCTGGCTTCTGAGCTCAAAGAGTTGGGCATCTGGGCGGATGTGATGAATCTGCACCGCACCGAAGAGCCTGACTGGCAGCACTATGACAGCGTGGTGATCGGTGCCTCGATTCGCTACGGTCACTACCATTCTGCTTTTCAGACGTTTGTGAAGAAGCACGCTACGCGGCTGAACGCGATGCCGAGTGCGTTCTACTCCGTTAATCTGGTCGCCCGTAAGCCGGAAAAACGTACCCCGCAAACCAACAGCTATGCGCGCAAGTTTCTGATGAGCTCGCCGTGGCGACCCGATCGTAGCGCGGTTATCGCTGGCGCACTGCTTTATCCTCGCTATCGTTGGTATGACCGCGTCATGATCCAACTGATTATGAAGATGTCCGGTGGCGAAACGGATACGAATAAAGAAGTGGTCTATACCGATTGGGAACAGGTTGCGAGTTTTGCGCGAGAAATAGCCCAATTAACCAACAAAGCGTCGTTAAAATAAACGTAAAGAATAAAAAATACGCACTCGGAAAATTATTTTGAATTTCCC
>NZ_SUQN01000011.1 GCF_013337685.1 Citrobacter gillenii | reverse complement strand
ACCGCGCAGATTGCTTCGGGTGATTTTGCGTTCACCGTGATGGATAATATTGCAGTGATGCCGACAACAACCATTGTTTCCGTTATCGACAATGCCGGTGGTCAGCAGGGGCAGCTTGTAGATGGTCAGTCAACTGACGACACGACTCTGGCGCTGACAGGCACGGTGTCAGAAACGTTAACGACAAGCCAGGTAGTGGCGATTTACAACGGGACTACCCGTCTGGGTACAGCCACGGTTACGGGTACAGTCTGGACGTTTGCCAGTTCGTTGGTACCGTGGGCAGAGAACCGTCTTAGCGCCCGTGTTGAAAATGTCGCGACAAATGATGTCGGATTGCTAAGTCATGCTTTCACCGTTATTGAAAACGTTCTGAGTATCGCTTCGGGGGGGCATCATCTCGATAATATGGGCGCGCCAGTGGCCAACAACGGCTTTACCGATGATGCTACACCTACTCTGAGTGGTACTATTGCCGCCGGTCTGCTTGGCGCTGGAGAGAAAATCGGTATCTATGAGGGAAGCGTTAAATTGGGCGAGGCGGTTGTCACAGGCAGCAGTTGGTCCTTCACGCCTGTTATGCCACTTTCAGACGGCAAGCATATCTTTACCTCAAAAATTGAAGATTCGATGGGTTCCGTTCGCGTGGTCTCCAATAATTTTGCGCTAAACGTTGACAGTACGTTAGGTGCTCCAACCCAAACGACAACCATTGTTTCCATCAGTGATAATGAGGGTAACCAGACCGGGGAACTTGTCAAAAGTCAGTCGACCGATGACCAAATCCTGACGTTAACAGGCACTGTCTCGACGTCCTTGACGGTAGGGCAGGTCGTGGCAATCTACGATGGCGTTAATCGTCTGGGGCAAGCAGTAACGGTGGGCACTAGTTGGTCCTATACTACAGATATTATGTCATATGGCAGGCATGGTTTGACTGCGCGTGTGGAAAGTATCAGTAATGGAGATAACGGGCTGACAAGTTCGATTTACGACGTGAATATCAGTTCTCTCCAGTTGCTTCAGGTTATCTCAGATACGGGACTAACGGGGAATGTGTTAACAGGCAGTACGATGACAACAGGCGATACTTCACCGAAACTGGTTGGTCATTTGTCCGGTGAACTGGCTGCTGGGGAGCGCATTGCTGTATATAATAAAGGGCTGTATGTAGGTACGGCAACGCTTGACGTCGGCGACATTTGGTCCTTTACGATGCCTACGCTTACAGATGGCAGCTATGCATTATCTGTGGTGATTGAGAATACCGATACCGGTAATAGATCGACACAGACTGAGTTGGTGCTGAACATCGATACCGTGATCCCCACGCAGCACGCTGTGATAAATTCAGTGGGCAATGCCACACTCAGTGGCGAGGGGAATGATGTACTTCAACCGGTGATTCTGGGAACGCTTGATGCAGTATTAAAAGCAGGTCAGAAAGTAGCCGTATACGACGGGACTGTTTTGCTGGGCTTTGCTACTGTTGAGGGGGGTAACTGGAGCTTCAAAGCGCCTGAACTGACCGGGGGCACCCACACATTCCACGCTATCGTGGAGGGAGCCGGCACAGGACCTGTGACACCTGACTTTGTTGTATATGAAAACAGAGTGAGTGTAGACAGAGTTACCGATGTGTCAGCTACACCAACCATCACAGGTAGTCTGTTAGCCAGTGTCAATGGTTCGCAAGTGTTAGGGATTTATGATGGAAGTAACCGTATCGGGCAGGCTACTCTGAATGCTGATTTAACCTGGTCCTTTAAGGTGACGACAGGGCTCGCGCACGGAGCTCATAATCTGCATGTCCAGATCGAGGATTCTCTTCATCATATCCCTGTTTCTCGACAGGATTTCACCGCAGTAGTGGGCGTCCCCTCTGCCACGACAACGATCGCTGTACTGGGTTCAGACGGCTTTGTTTCTGATGGTACGACGCCATTCAGCATGGATGGTATTCCACAACTAAGCGGTACGCTTAACAAAGTGTTAACTGAAGGTGAACGTGTCTCGATTTATGACGGCAGCACCTATATGGGCAGTGCTGTTGTATCCGGTACTTCGTGGACATTCGTACTCATGGGCGGCAAGCCGAATGACGGGGATCGAGCACGACCACTACCGTGGACAAATGGGGTACATAACCTGAGTGTAGTTGTAGAAAATGTTTTATCTGGAGCCAGGGGGGTAAGCACTGATACGGTAGTTAATATAATTAACGGTAATTTTAATGCGATCCAGGATGATACCGGACTTATACAGGGGAATATTGCAGGCGCTATAGCGGATAACGGGTTTATACAAAAGCCATTGAAAGATGTGTTTACAGATGATGATACTCTTGTACTGGGTGGAACGTTATCCGGAGCACTGGTGGCCGGTGAAGTTGTGGCTATTTACGATGGTAATGTTCGACTGGGAGTGGCTGATATAACCGATGCCGCCTGGCAGTTTAGTCCCACGCTGGGTGTTGGCGTTCATCAGCTCGTCGCGGTTGTGGAGGACAGTAAAACACATATACAGCACCTGCGTCTTGGGAGTTTCGTTGTCCATGAGGTTATTGACATTACTCCTACGACCACTACAACAATCAATGAGCTTGTTGATTCGTCAACGGGAAGTAATCTAGTTAGCGGTGCAACAGCCTCCGGCACGTCGGTACTGGTAAATGGCACGCTGAGTCATACTCTTCTGTCAGGCGAGCAGGTCGTTGTTTATGACGGTTCATCGCGTCTGGGGATAGCCTCACTAAGCGATCTAACTCACTGGGTATTTCAATCGCAGAATCTTGGCCTGGGTTCGCATGCACTAAGTGCACGTATCGAAACTATTGCAGGCACAGGGGGATTAGTATCATCAGAGTGGGATGTTCAGATTATCGGTTCAGCACCGACCCAAACGGCTACGATTGATGGGCCACAGGTTCAAGTTCACAACATATATGACGGCAGTTACGCTAAATATTTTGTATGTAGTGCAGGAATTCAGACCTACTATGGCACGATGTCAGATAAGTTAGGAGGGAATGAACGGTTGGCAGTTTACGACTCAGGTAGGCTTGTAGGTTATGGTAACGTTGATCAGAATCTGCGCTGGACCTGTAATGTGGATCTCAGTAAGTATGGTACTCATTTAATCACCGTGAAGGTCGTAGATACTGTAACCGGAGCGGAAGGGGCTCAATCGGGATTCAACAAGGTTGTAAACTTATTTAATGATACTGAAAGCTCAATACATATAGATACCATAGGTACATTCGGTACAGACAGCGGCGCCTGGTCGGGTACCATTGAAGATGGCGGATATACGGACAGTACCAGTTTTATGGTGAGGGGTAAGTGGAACTTAGAGTCGGATGTAACTATGGTTGCATTCATTGATGGAACTTATGCAGCAACTAGTAATACCGATCACTACGGTGTCTGGACTGTGAATTTAACTAATCTGTCAGTTGGTGAACATGTATTAACGATACGGGGGTCGTCATTCTACAATAATGAAATATCCAATGTTCAGGATACTGTACACTTTACTGTTTTGGGGACAACCAATGGAGAGCTTTCTGCTTATACTCATGCCGTTAATGGTTTGCATACTCTGGCTGTTGATAGCTGGAAGCATGGTCCCAGCAATATGCGTACAATTGACTTAACTCAGGCTCCTTCACATGGTCAAATTGATCATATTGATTTAAGTCAGAACATCTATACTACTGATAGTTCAGGAAAAAGTAGCTTAACATCATGGAATAATAGTTCTCTTAAACTTGGACTGAACGATGTTTTGAAAGCTGGAACCGATCTCTTCAATGATGCGAAAGGCTGGTCAGGTCTGACTAGCGGGGGACGTCACCAGATTTTAATTGATGGTGATAAATCCGATTCCGTTACGCTTGGTGTCTCTAGCGATGCAAGTGACTGGAGTCGTAGCGCAGTTTCTATTACTCATGATAACCATGTTTACGCTGTCTATAACAGTACTGATGGGCAGGCGCAGGTGCTGATTGATTTGCAAATCCAGCGTGCGGCGGGAGGAGCAATTGTCTAAATAGAATATAAAAACACATAGTCACTCCTTGTGTGATTAATGGAGTGACACCATACTGCAATCTGCATAAGCAATTATTAAGAATCCGGAAATGAATTTCATTTCCGGATTTTTTAATTTCAACTAAATTACTCTTAACCTGCTCCCCGTTGATGAGTACACCCCGATGTTAGTAATGTCTTCATAAGCCATATGAGGATATCCCCATGAAGAAGCTTTTTCCGACCAACAGATCATCAGTATTCTCCGCGAGGCTGAAGCCGGGGTTTCTGCCAGTGAACTCTGCTGCAAGCATGCCATTTCCGACGCCACGTTTTACACCTGACGTAAGAGGTATGGCGGTATGGAGGTGCCTGAGGTTAAGCGCCTGAAGTCGCTTGAGGAAGAGAACGCCAGACTCAGGAAGCTGCTTGCGGGAGCCATGCTGGATAAGAAGGCGCTATAAGTGGCGCTTGGGCGAAAGTACTGACGACAGATCAGAAGCGGTAAGCCGTGGTGTTGATGTATGATGAGACCGGTCTGTCGCAACGTTGAGCCTGCAGACTCTGCCGCTATGAGGCTCAGCGTCCGTCTGCAGATGCGCATTTATCAGAGCGCGTCACTTAGCGCCATGCGTTTTAGCTACCGTAGCATCTGGCAGTTGCTTCGCCTTGAGCGTGTACCGGCTTTATCACTTCAGTCGCCTGGGCGTAAAACGCAGAAGACGTCGTAAAGGGCTGGCAACAGAACGTCTGGCGCAGCTCCGTCCGGCGGCGTCCAATCTGACCTAGTCGATGGATATCGTCATGGACGCATTGGACACCGGTCGCAGGATCAAATGCCTTAGCTGCGTGGACGACTTCACGAAGGAATGCCTGTCGGACACTGTTGCCTTTGGGATTTAGGCGTGCAGGTCACGCGTATTCTGGACAGCACTGCGCTGTTTCGCGGCTATCCGGCGACGATAAGAACTGATCAGTGCCCGGAATATACCTGCCGCGCCCTTGATCAATGGGCCTTTGAGCATGGCGTTGAACTGCGACTTTTCAAGCCCTGCAAGCTGACACAGAACGGATTTATTGAGAGTTTTAACGAAGGTTTTCGCGATGAATGCCTGAATGAACACTGGTTCAGTGATGTCAGTCATACAAGAAAAACCATCAGTTAATGACGTCAGTATTATAATGAGTGCCGCCCGCACTCCGCGCTGAATTATCAGACGCGGTCTGAATTTTCGGCGGCCTGGAGAAAGGGTAATTCTGATAGTGAAGGATCTGACATTACGAAGAGAACGTTGTATCTAATCCTGGGGGCAGGTCAATGTAAAAATGCAATTGAAGATGAGCGACGGCGCAAGGCTTGGTAAGCAAACCGGGTAAAAGACTTTAGAAAATGAAAGAAATATTATTAAGGGTAATAATTGCAATTAAAGATGTAATAAATTCATAATAATTCCTACATATAAGATTAACTGTCTGTTTCTTAACGGAAGTCTTGCTAGCTGAATTGCTACACGTCCGGTAAAAGAGTCGCAGGGCCATTGCCAAGGAACATTTTTAATTGCCCGGTGTTAATCGGTGTAATACATCGTTTACAAAAAATTTGAAATCGTTGAAAGCCTGCTGTAATTCAACAGGTTTGTTAGCTTTTGTCATGCTATTGAGATCGATACATTTCGCTGCAACAATCGGTTCCTGAATCATCATAAACGCTCCCCTCATTGAATGTAGCTGTGCGGCCACTTCATCCATATCACCACGTACCAGGGCATGTTCAATCGCAGAGAGGGAGAGAGTCGTGGCCGTTTTCATCGCCTCATATAATTCATGAGAAAGGCATTGACCCTGGGAAGTAACTACCGTGACAGACTTCTCACTGCCCGAGCTTAGGTTATGCCTGAGATGTTTACGTAGTGCTAAATCCAGTTCAGAAAGCGAAATCGGTTTGAGAATAATGTCATCAAATCCAGCAGCTAAACATCGCTGGAGGTCATCTTTTGTAGTACTGGCAGTAATTGCAATGATAGGTATCCATTCCTGTTGGTTACGAAGCTGTTCTGATAAACCATAACCATCGAGAAGCGGCATTGATAAATCAGTCAGGATGATATCGTAACGTTTGTTTTTAAACATCGTAAGCGCGATCAGACCATTTTCTGCAAAATCTGCGTCGTGGCCGAGGAGCTTAAGCTGTTCACGGATTAGTATACGATTCGCTTCATGATCTTCTGCCACTAATATATGTGCTCTTTTAACAGAGTCAAGTCGCTCATAGGCAACTGGAGGAACGGAAGTTTCTGCGCTTTCCAAACCCATAGCAAGCATAATAGCTGACCGCAAACCAGCTAGTGAAAAGCAGGATACAGAGATCAGCTGCTCATCCATAATGGGCATAGACGGACCATGTATGCTGACGTTAATAATCCGTGAATTTAGCGCTGCGCGCTCATATACAAGTAATTCCTCATGAGAAAGTTCGTTAATAATCAGTATTTGTGACTGTGAGTATGTTACTTCTTCCGTAGACTCTTTTATGTTGACTTGCAACCCCCATTTGACAAGGTGAGGGGTAACGGCCCTGGGCCAGTCGGAGTGCTTACTGATGATTGTAATATTCATTTCAGGAGAAAATAGTGGTACCAGACGAGGAGAGGTGACTGGCTGCACAGGTAGTTTTACTGAAAAAATACTTCCAACACCGGGTTTACTTTCTAATGTTATCTCGCCCTGCATTAGCTCTGTGAGCCGTTTACATAATGTCAGACCAAGGCCGGAGCCACCGAAGCGCCGTGTAATTGAAGAGTCAGCCTGCATAAACGCCTGGAAAAGATCCTGTTGGATAGATTCATGAATACCAATACCTGTGTCACATATACGAATGAAGATCATGGACCCAGATAAAGCGTCATTTTCTAGCTCAAGGGACAGTGAGACAGTGCCGGATTCTGTGAATTTGATTGCATTACTGACAAGATTGTTAACTATTTGTCGGATGCGTGTGGGGTCACCACAGTAATATTGCTCAATCTCTGCAGAGATGATTAGGTTGAGTGTTATTTCTTTTTTACTGGCAAGTGGAACGAACATTTGAGCAATTTCTTCAAACATATGAATGATATCAAACGCTGTATTTTCCAGTATTAACTGATCGGATTCAACTTTTGACAGATCCAGAATATCGTTAATAATATTTAATAGTGAGCGTGAAGATGTCGTAACAGTATGTAATCTGTCACGCTGTAACAGCGTAAGAGAGGAGTATTCCAGCAACTCGAGGTTGCCAAGAATTGCGTTCAATGGTGTGCGAATTTCATGGCTCATAGTTGCGAGAAAGTTCGATTTTAACTTTGTCGCATTTTCAGCCGCTGCTTTTGCTTGCAGGATCGCCAGTTCAGCTTGCTTTCGTATGGTAATGTCCGTTACCGTGCCGAGAAGTAATGGCTCTCCGTTATGAATGATGGTGGTCAGGTGAACAGATGCATCCCAGAATTCTCCATTTGGACGCCTGAGCTGCCATTCGAAAATATTATTACCTTTTTTCAGCGCAATAGCCTGTTCGTTCATTGCGGCTGTCCAGGTATCAACTTCGGCATACTGAAAGGGAGCTGAAACATCTAAGGTTGTTTTACCAAGCAGCTCATCTCTAAGAGTATAACCGTATATGTTTACAGCTGCAGGATTACAATCAACTATCTGACCCGTTTCTGGTGTAATTACTACTATGGGGGTATGGGACTCCTGAAAGAGAACTTTATTATACGCTTCACTTTCCTTAAGTAACTTTTCTATGGTACGACGCTGCGTAATATCACTTGCAATAATACATATTGCGTAAGGATTTCCATTGTCATCAAGTAGCGGGAATTTATTTGTTAAAAAACTATGAACACCATCCGGTGTGGGAATTTCTTCTTCAAATTGCCTTGTAGATACCTTTGAAAGAACATCCAGGTCAACTGATCTTAATTGTGAAGCCAGAGTGCAATCAAAGATTTCATAATCAGTTTTACCAATAACAGAGCCTTCAGCAAAATTAAATAACTGTTCAAAGGAACGATTATTAAGGACGTATTTCCCTTGCAAATCTTTTATAATAACGATAGCAGGGTTTTCATCGATGACGTCCTGCAATAATTTTTTTGAATTATATTGCTCAGTAATATCCTGATAAAATCCATTTAAAATAACAGAATCATTAGATACATTTGAATCAGTGATAACCGTAGCTAATATCCAGCGTGTGTGGGTATCAATAATCATTCTGAAAATCATATGGACAGATAAATGACCTCCTTCAGTGAAAACTTTTTTTGCAAATTTAATGGAAGCAATTTTCACGCTTAAGATATCTTCCGGGTGCAAGTTTCGCATCAACGCATTTGCATTTTCAAGTAATTCTTCGGAGGCTACACCAAGTACTATAGAAGCTTGCTCGCTGATAAAATTATATGATAATGTCTTTTTTCTGTTTAAAGACATCTGAAATACTACCAGCGGCAGTGAGTTTGTCATGGCCTTAAGTTGTATTAATTGACTCTTAATTTTTTGTGACATCATGGCAATATTTGATTTTAATCGTGCCAGTGCATGAAGTAATTGGCTGACTTCATCATCAGCAAATTTTTTCGATGAGTCGCTATCAGGCAAATTATCAGCAATACTGTTAGCTATATCAACTGCATTATGGATTGGACGGGTGATTGAACGAGCAAGCAAGAAAGAGAATAGTGCTCCAAGTATGATAGCGATGAGCATACTGTAAAGAGTTATAGAGTGTATATGTGTATATTCTTTCAGCGCTTCTTCATAATTATTATTTGTCACTTCAACTTGTAGTTTAATCAGTTGACTTAGATCATAATGAAATGTATTAAATTTCCTATCTAAATTAGTTCGGCTGGCGGCAGCTCTTCCTGCTTCATGGCCCTGATCTCGATAGGCGGCTATAACAGTATTACGCGCTAATGCCAAATCATTAATGTGGGCTTCAGCCTGCCTTGCCAAAATTGTTTCTTTATTAGTCAGAAAGGTATTACGATATGCTTTCCATTTTTTTTCACGTTCAGAAGCAATCTTATAAGAGTTTTTAATGATTCGTGTTATCTCTTCTGGTGACTGCTCATCTTTTAATTTGTCAATAAGTCGTAACAAATACATTGTATCATTCACGACTCCACTAAGTTGTATCAAAGCAACAGTTCGATTATCATAAACAGTCTTGAGCCTGTCCTTCGTATTGGCCATGCCATTGAGACCCTGTAGACCCAGAATCATTGTTACGGAAGATAAAAAGGTCGTCAATATAAATAACTTTATTCCTATTTTGATTCTGTTCATTTGTTGACCTTTTTATTATCCGGTACGAAGTTATTTTCTAGACGGTTAATTTTTTCGGGATATAAAGAGGATAGGTTCATAGCAAACCAATTTCAATTGCAACTTTAATCAAATCAGGTTCGTTTATCGCACCCAGTTTCTTCATTGCATTTTGTTTTTGTGCGCTAATAGTTTGTTTGCTTCTGCTTAATTTTTCTGCAATTTGATTAATAGTATACCCCGCTACATACATTCTAATCACTTCGATTTCACGTTTTGACAGGCCATACAAGTAGTCTATTTTATCCGGATTAACATTTAAACGTTTTACAATTTCATCAGTTGCAGGGGAAAAATATTTTTTTTCGGAATATGCAGCACGAATAGCATAGGCTATGTGTTGCACCGGATCTGATTTGCTTAAAATACAATTAATATCGTTTCGGAGTAAATCACTGATAATTGCCGGATTATCTAGCATTGTAAAAACAACGATCTTTATATTGGGATAGCGCCGTTTAATAAAAGTCAGGAGGGAAGTGCCATCACCATATTTACCTCCCGGCATAGCATAATCCGTTACAATTACATCACATTCATGTTCATCAAGAATCGAGATCAATTGTGTTGAATCTGATGCAGCACCAATGATATTCAGCATGCGATTTGCAGCAAGCTCATGTTTGATCCCAATTAGCAGCGCCGGGTGATCGTCTGCAATGGCAACATTAATTCCGTGGTGTCCGCTATACATGATTGTCTCAACTTCTGAACTGTTCTTTCTCTGAACTATTATGGATGATTTTCCCTATGTTTGACAAGATTAGTCTTAAAAGGCTGAAGTTAACGTTCTCATGTCAGCCTTCTCTGAGGTCTTCAAATCCCAGTCCTGAAAAATAAATAGATTTATATTTTATTATAATTGTATCATTTGGTATAAAGTATCGATTCCAATCAAAAATGCGGTCGTTTATTCTTGAAAAACAAGATGAGTTAAAGACACGAGCGACTCTGAATTGTGGTGCTTTAGACTGAAATAAGTATTTTACAATAATTTTTGTAAAGTTACTTCAGACCTGTGCGGGTTTGGTTACAAGAAAATTACGGTGCTAGGCTGAAATATTGGATGATATCTTTATCTTGGGTTCAGACATGGTTATGTTCTTGTACATAAGATCCACTAAGGTTATCGAGCTCCAGCTCAGATCACAGATGTTTTCACGTTCCAACGCGGTTGTTCTCGATTTGATTTTGCGCGCATTATAACTCTAGATTTTATACACTATTATTATATTATTATGCACATGTATATTTATGAAGTATGCATTATTTGCAAGCCTGAAAGCGTTAATTTATTTTTACGGATAAAAATACTATATCGAAACAGGATATACTATCATAGTACGATGCATACTTTTACAAATATATATCCATATGAATTTATGTTTGATTTAGCATTATTTTGAGGAAAACACAGAGCTCAAAGTGGAAAATGATAGAAGGATTACAGTGCACCAGTTAGATGCATATATAAAATATCATTAAGCGGTTAAATCACTGTGGATAAAAACTTAATGTCTGATGATATTGTAAAACTCCTAAAAAGATGCCTGCAAAGCGAAATATCTTCTGGGAGCTGTTAAGCTAAATTTTGTAGAAAGCCCACCAGATAACATCATCACCACCCATGTCACCGGGATTTTATCATCAGCGTAATTAGCATAAACATGCTAACAAGATGTCAATGCTAAAATAAACCAAAGGGATTATTAATACGATGGAATTCGCCATTTAAAACGTTACTCTATAGAGAAAAGCTCTGTTCGGGTGCGCTTGTAAAGTGCATTATAACGAGCTGAACTACATATACTCACGTCTTTTCGCTATGTTGTTCCTCATAAAACCCATAACAAATTATTACTATTGCATACTCTTTAAACAGATTACATTGAGATAAGAGATCTATTATGGGACTGGTCCTGTATACGCATAAGTTACTGTCGGCTATCATCCTTGCAATCTGTATTTCTAAATAATATCTTCACGCATTAATTATCTGCGTTAGTTTAGAATGTCCGCTATGTCATGTTATATGTATTGCTAGGAGTGAGAACGTGTTGTGTAATCCTGAATTATTTACCTTTAGAGCGAATCTAAGGGCTTATTTGGTTTTTTTAATGGTGATCGGTATAAGTGTATTCCCGGTTTTTAGTGTACATGCATTAACACTACAACAACTTATTGCTATTTCTGTTGAAACGCATCCTTCTGTTAAATCTAGTGAGAATCTATATGGTGCTGCGCATTCTGAAGAAGATGCGGCCTGGCAAAATTTTTTGCCAACACCATCTATAAGTTTAGATTCGACCGACTCAGGCAGTTCGAGAGGTGGTGTTGCTACTTTACAGCAACCGCTATGGTTTATTTCTGGTACACAGAAACCCCTTTATCAAGCCGCTGAGTCACGTGCCCGTGGAGCCAAATTTGCAGTATATGAAGCGCAGGATGGCGTGGCACTTAACGTGCTGAATGCTTATGGTGCATGGTTAAATGCTGCAGATAGAGAAGGGGTTGCAAGAAGTGATTTAGTCTATTTAGGTACATTACTTAATCAAATTGACCGGCGAGTAAGTTCAGGTGCTTCCGCTCCGGTTGAGCGCGCATTAGTTGTTTCTCGACGTCTTTCTTCACAGGGAATTGAAGCAGCGAGCCATTCTGCAGCGCAGGCCGCACTTGAACAGCTTATGCAAATGACGGGCGAAACATTACAGGAGCAAGGTCTTTACGACGATAAAACACTTGCGCCTGTTTTGCCAGGACAAGAACAGCTCCTGGAAGAAGCATTAGCCCGTAATCCCACCCTAAAACGACTAAGAGCTGAAACAAAAGCGCTTAAATCTGAAGTGTCAGCGAGTCATGAAGCATTGAAACCTCAGATTTACGTGCAGATGCAAGAAAGCTGGAGGCATGGCTCAGAAAATGACCATAGTATCGGTCTTGGGGTTAGATGGTCGCCAGGAGCTGGTCTATCTTCTCTTTCTGCTACTAATGCAGCTTCCAGTCGGGCTTTGGCGGCTAGAGAGTCTGAGGAAAATGCAGCGAGGCAGGTTAAAGAGCAGTTAGGCAGCACTTATGCTCAGTACGAGGGTACCCGCCAGCGTTTGTCGCTTCAGTTAGATAGTCTTCAGACATTGATATCCATTAGGGATTCCTATTTACGCCAGTTCAATGCTGGCCGTCGTCAGTGGCAAGAAGTGATGAATGCCGCACAAGATGTAAGTGAAGCACGATACACGATAGCAGATATGCGCGCCTCACTTCTAATTTCTGGATACCAGCTACTTCTTTTGGCCCGAGGTAACAAGGGCACGGAAGATGCAAAAGAAATCAAATTTTTAGGAAGCACCAATGACTAATAATTCCTCATCACATTCTTTGTGGTTACTGGAGCAGTTATCACGTATCAAAGGCGCAAAATCGTTATCTCGTGCAAATGCGCTTACCTTCGCAAAACGTTTGCAAGAAGATGCAAGTATGCCTGAGTGTCAGGCTTGGATAAATTTTGTGTTTACTGAGTATGGATTACAAATGCAACCATGGTGTGAGCAGCCGAGGGAAGAAGTATTACCCATGCTTGCTTTGATACCAGGTAAGGGGGCCTGTTTAGTCTATGGTGGTACTAAGGAAGATGGCTGGTTGGTTGATAGTGTGGAAGGTCGTCAAACGGTAAAACGTTTTGTTGAAGGAGCCATTTTCATTCCGGTACGAGCCCATGTATTATCAAAACAGGACCGCACCGCAGGGTCACTTCTTCGCGCTGTTTTTTTTGAAAAAAAACACTGGCTGGCTTTTGCAACCCTTGCAACTATTCTTGGAAATTTATTAGCTTTAGCTGTATCTCTTTATTCTATGCAGGTCTACGACCGTGTCATACCAACGAATGGTGTTTCTACACTGATTGTACTGACCACGGCAGCGGCATTTGCCATTTGTCTCGATTTATTACTGAAACTTGCTCGGTCCACGATCGTAAATGCATCCCTGAATGGAATCGATGAAAAACTTTCCCATGGACTTTTTGCCCGACTGCTTCGTATTCGCATGGATCAATTCCCACCAAATGTGGGCTCTTTAGCGAGCCAGTTGCGGGGCTATGAAACCATACGTGGTTTTGTGTCTACATTGACGCTCTATTTGATTGCAGATGCACCCTTTGCGTTGCTTTTTTTAGTCGGCATTTTTTTTATCGGTGGCGCTCAGCTGGCTGGTGTGGTTGTCATATTTCTTCTGTTATCCCTTGTTAGTGGGCTGCTTTTCCGTCGACGAATTGAAACGGCCGCTCATTCTGGCATTGGATTGGGCAACCGTAAACACGGTATGTTAATCGAGGCTGTTGAAGGGGCCGAACTCATTAAGGCGAACAGTGCGAGCTGGCAGTTCCAAGCCCGGTGGAATGCTGTCTCACAGAATGCAATCGAACATGATGGTAAAGTCCGAAAACTGAGTGAAATGGCTTCATATTTGGGAGGGGCAATTCAGCAAGCTTCGTACATCGGATTGATTGCTTGTGGTGCATACGTTGCAGGTGAGGCGAATCTCACCACTGGTGCATTAGTTGCTTGCTCTATTTTATCTGGACGTGTGCTTGCACCTATTGGAATGTTACCAGGATTACTCGTCCAGAGTGGACATTCTAAGGCTGCACTTAAGAATCTCAACGCCGTATTTGGCTTGCATAGCGATAATCATGATGTTTTGTCGCCCATGATACCTGATTCAATAAGTGGCCGTTATAACCTGAGAAATGTATCTTTTGGTTACACCCCCGAAATAAAATCGTTGACTATTCCCAATCTTGATATAGCAGCGGGAGAAAAAATAGCAATTTTGGGTACAGTAGGCGCAGGAAAGAGTACCCTTTTGAGGGTTCTTTCTGGGCTCTATAAGCCCCAGGAAGGACAGGTCTTGCTGGATGGTTTAGAACTGCAACAGATCAGTCGGCAAAGATTATGTGATGACTTGGGTTATTTACCACAGCAGATTTCTTTATTCTCGGGCACATTGCGTGACAATTTGCTCCTGGGGACACCTGGTTGTAGTGACGAAAAATTACTACAGGTCTCCAGAGAAACGGGTTTGCTTGACTTGATAGGACGTCACCCTAAAGGGTTTGACTTACCCATTGCTGAAGGTGGCGCGGGTCTATCCGGGGGGCAGCGCCAACTTGTCTCACTGACACGGTTGCTACTGGCAGAACCAGCACTATGGTTACTTGATGAACCTACTGCATCCATGGATGCTGCTACAGAAGAGCGTTGTCTTACTGCATTAGGCTCTGCGATGCAGGATAAGCATACTGTTGTTATCGTTACACATAAACCAGCTTTATTAGGTCTGGTGAACAGAATTATCGTCATGACGCCGGATGGTATATCACTTGATGGCCCACGGGATTTAGTGCTGAATCATCTTAAGGGTAATACTCGTCAGTTAACGACGGTCAAAACAGAAACCACGGAAGCCTCACTATCCGCTCAAAACGGAAGTCAGCGCAGAATTTAAGAAACGAATGAAATATGTATACAATCAATTACGATATCAAAAATATGCTTAAAGAGAAAATCTATCAAATAGAACATACGCATACACTCAATGATTATTCTATGGTTTCGTGCTAATCATGCAGAATAAAAAGATCCGCATCTCATTATGAGAGAACAGATTCCGTTCGTATTTCTGAAAAAGTTTTTAGCGATGTTAATTATTTGGATTGAGCAGTGTTTTTTTGGTTAATAACTTCTCTTGTATTATCTATTCAGCCACGATAGGTAATGTTGTTATATTTCTTAATTGTTATATAAGGTTTGATTAAACTGATGAAAGAAACATTTTTTTGGAGTGCAAAAAGTTTTATTCTTTTGTCCACACTTTTGCTTATAGCCTTATTTTATTGGGCACACTTGACAAAAATTGATGAAATTGTTAGAGCAAGCGGCAGGTTAATAGCTGCTGATGGCCTTCAGACAATACAGGCAGCTGATCCTGGCCAAATTGATAAAGTCCATGTGCATGAAGGACAAACGGTATCTAAAGGTCAATTACTCGTCAGTATGCAAAATGCGCGTGCAAATGCGGGCTTAGAAGAAGCTAAATCTAAAGTTGCTGCATTGAAGGTTGCAATCATTCGTTTGCATGCAGAGATGTTTGATGAACCCCTGGTGTTTTCGCAAATATTCGATGCCTATCCAGAATTTATTCTTAACCAAAAGCAACTTTTTTTGGTTCGTCAGCGAACTCTCCATGAAGGGATAGCGGCGCTTGAGGCTAGTTTACGTATTGCCCAGCAAGAGTTGGCTGTGGTGAGACCGTTACTTTCCAGCGGTGACATTGGTAGAGGGGAAGTGTTACGTTTGGAAGCGCATACTGTTGAATTGAGGGGGCAAATCGTTAATTTACGAAATAAATACTTCCAGGATGCCCAGGCAGAAATGACAAAGACGGAAGAAGAATTATCCTCAAGAGAACAAGATCTGGCTGACCGCACTGAAGTAATGCGTAACACTGAAATCCTGGCTCCGGTTAACGGTGTTGTAAGAAATATTAATATTCTTACGTCTGGTGCAAATGTAAACCGAGGTGATGTCATCATGGAATTGGTTCCTAATGATGGCGTACTAAGTTTTGAAGCGAAGCTACGATCGGCTGATGTTGCGTTTGTTCATGTAGGAGCACCGGCTACAATCAAGCTTGATGCTTATGATTATAGTATTTACGGCATGTTACAAGGTGAAGTCGACTTTGTCAGCCCTGATGCTTTAACAGAAAAAAACGTGCGTGGTGAAGAGGTTTTTTATCGGGTGCGAGTCAAGGTCGCGTCAAATGAAACGCATGTTAGGAATATGGTATTACAGCCAGGAATGACGGGGCAAATTGATATCCGCACGGGAAAACGCACGGTTTTAACTTACCTAACAAAACCCGTTACCAAGACATTCAAAGAAGCTCTCACGGAACGTTGAGAGAAAATATAGTTTAACTTTTTTTCGTCAATGCTTGCTATTTTGTAGTGAATAATAGTTGCGACTGTTACGCACTACGATTTATAGAATGGACGACAAAAAAATAAATTCCGATTAGTAAGATAATTTTAAAACAACCATTAATATTTGGTGGATTATGATTTCTATACTTTCAAAAGATTTTTATTTCATTAATGGCATTAGCCATTTGATAAAGAAAATACCTTCAGCGTTGTTAAAGCGTATGCCTTGTAAAGGTGAAATTTGCATTGTGGATGTATCATGTATTGATAATTTTAACACTCTAAAAAAGAAAAAGTTTTGTCATTTTATTTTTATTTTAAAAAATAAAAATATTCTTGAAATGGTGCCGAATTTACGTAACCTAACCTTTGATTATTCTGTTGTCTCCAGAAACGATACCCATGATAATATTTATCGCATTATTATAACAACTCTGTTGTCCATAGTTAAAGGTCAGTGTTTGATGAAGGGGATCACTTCGCCAAACAAAACAAGGATAACTCCAAGAGAGATTCAGCTTATAAACTATGCATCTCAGGGGTTTAGTGTAAGTAAAATAGGGAAACTTCTTTCAATCAGCCATAAGGGGGTTTATGCGTTGAAAAGATGTTTCATGGTAAAAATTAATTCTTCTGGCATGGCTGGATTGTATTTCGCAGTCGGAGAAATGAATGTAATTTCTTCGATAATTTCAGTTCAAGGGGCTGAAGGCGGCGGCGATCATGCGCAAACATTTTATTGTCGTAGTATTTCTCCATAATTAAAGAACTCATTAGAAACATTTGAACCTTCAAATACCTGGGGTGGCAAGTATTTACGATGAATTTATTTCTAATCATATAAAGATATGTTTCTGGTTTCTAATTCTTGAGTGGGGCTGCTGCAAATAACCTTTAATTAATTATTATAAGTTAAGTTTTATTCGGTTTGCTTCATATATTTTAAATTTTACACTTGATTACTTATCACATGGTTTATATGGAATATCCTGTAATGACAGACTTTACGATCTCCCTAGAAGATCCACACTTTTTTATGGAATTGCACGCACAGATGTTACAATTCGCTCGGTCGCAGTTAGATGATCATCATCAGGCGGAAGATGCCGTTCAGGAGGCTCTGGAAGGTGCAATGAAAAATGATGCTACTTTTAACGGAAAAGCAGCATGGAAAAGCTGGGTCTTCGCTATCCTACGTCATAAAATCGCTGATACGCTACGACAACGTTATAGCAGCCAGAATATTTTTGTCAGTCCGACTGAGGAAGAGGACTTCGAATCGCTTTTCAATAGTAAGGGGCACTGGCCAGCAGATGATTATCCTACTTGTTGGCCAAGACCTGATCGAGCAATGGAACAGGAGCAATTCTGGTTGATATTTGAAATATGTTTAACACAAATACCAGAACATCATGCTCGGGCATTTATAATGCGTGAATTCATCGGTCTTGAAACTCATGAAATCTGTTCGATGATGGCGGTGACGGTAAATAATCTCAATGTCATGTTATGGCGGGCAAGAATGAGGCTGAGAGAATGTCTTGCCCAGCGATGGTTTAATACCAGAGGGGAGCATGCTTAATTGTTATCATGCGACATGTTTATTATCACAGCAACAAGAAGGTAGGCTCTTAGTAAAACAGCTTGTATTCTGAATTTACATCTCCTTTTCTGCCATGGTTGCCGGAACTTTCAGCATCAACTTCATGATCTGCTTCGGCTTTCCCACCTTTTTGCCAACATAAATGCTGAGGAAGCCGAATTATAAGAATCAGCGACGGCGGAAAATTAAGTGATCCAATGACAACTGGCCTGCCCCATAACTCATTAAATGCAATTGTGCTGCTAACCAGATCGCATGAACAGGCCACGCATCAGGATAAACCAAAAGCTGAATAACAAGCGTCATTATCATTAATGCCAGAGCTGAGAAACGAGTAGCCAGTCCTAAAATCAGTAGTATAGGGAAAAGGTGTTCAGCTGATGCTGATAGAGTTGCGGCTAGTTCTGGGGACAATAATGGAAGGCGATATTCATCCCGAAAAAGATCGATAGCATTTGTTGTGACATGCGGAAAACCCAGCTCAATATGTGAGCCACCAAGGATATCAATTTGAAGCCCTTCCACCTTACTCTGACCAGAGAGGAAGAATGTGGCTGCTAGCCCTGCACGTGCCAGCAATCCTATTACGGTACTTTTCACTAAGGTCTGTACATAATTCATTTTATTGATAATAATTTTCAAAGTATGTTCTCGCGTAAGTTGACTATCAGTCCAAACCGGTGAAGCTCGGTCAGGGCTTTTTCTGGATCAAATTCAGTTTCGTATTGTTGGCCAGCTTTAACTGAAGCCATAAGTGTTGCTCCAGAAAGCAGGGCATTAACAAATTGTGCCTGCCCGCTACTGATCGGAATGACTACTACATCGTTATCATGACGAAAGAGCATTACGCTTTCCGCTTGGCAGGGGTCAATGTCAGTCAGGGAGATATTCTTTTTATGTGCAATCCAAATTTTATAAACAGCATAAGACGAACGGACGATATTCAGTGACGTGTTCAGTATCAAACCTGTGGTTTGTGGATCAAATGCGTCACTATTTATTTCTTTGTTAGCCTGTAAATCAACTGCATGTAATGAGCTAATGAACGCGAATTCAAGCGTGGCCAAATCAGCCAACCAGGGCCATTCAGCCAGAGGAGGGAAAGTCGCAATCCAGGACGAAAGATTACCCCCGTAATATGCCAAAATTGGTGATGAGGGGGGGGACTGGCGAATAAATTCTGCCGCCATTGCGCGAAAAAAGTCCTTTCCAACCTGAGCCTGTAATATTGGATAATTATCCACAAGCGCATCAATCAACGAGGCCATGACATTATTACGATATACTGCGAAACGTGCCAATGGATCGCTTCCGTTCCAGACCATTATTCCAACGGGGCATGACATCCTGGGGTTAATTAGCGCATCATAAAAGGATTGAAGCACGGTTACCTCCCATCAACATTTTTTGCTCAGCACGATCAGCTTCCATAAGCAGTCTCTCCAGTGGAGGAATATTGCTGTCCCATTCGATCAATGTGGCGACGGCACCTGTATGGACCAGTGCTTCTTCATATAACGACCATACTGGAGCGCTCACTTCTGTATCGTGCGAGTCAATTAATAGTCGATCACCTGCAGCATCAATATTTTCGGCGTACCCTGCAAGATGAATTTCACCGACACTGTTTAATGGTAATTCACGTAGCATGCGTCTCGGGCAGCGGTTGTGATTCACTGCACTAATATAGAGATTGTTTACATCAAGCAATAAACCACAACCCGTTCTATGAATTACTTCAGTGATAAATGAGGTTTCACTCAACGTTGAAGTATTAAATTCAAGATAAGTTGCAGGATTTTCAAGAAGTAAAGGCCGACACAAAACATCCTGTACTTGATCTATATGTTCACAAACCCGCGACAACGTTGTCATGTTGTATGGCAGTGGAAGCAGATCGTTAAGAAAATATCCCTCATGTGTTGACCAAGCGAGATGCTCAGAGAAAGCATGCGGCTGATAACGTTTAACCAAATCGGCAACCATTTTGAGATGATGTTGATTCAGCGTTTGTTCACCACCGATGGACATCCCTACACCATGGATTGAGAGTGGATATCGTTCCCTTATAGCATGTAGTGCAGAATGCATTGGCCCGCCTGCCACAAGGTAATTTTCTGCATGTATTTCTACAAAGCCGACGTCATATTTTAATTCTTGCGCGAGTAGCTGTCGAAAGTGTTCAGGTTTTAAGCCAAAATCCCTAAACGACGTGCGATTTTAGGAAAACGGCTGGCAAATATTTTCCCATGCTGTTTGAGGAAATTAAGCTCTTTCTGATAATAGGCTAGTAGTTTATTCATTAAAATAAAACCTTCCAGTGCAATCGTCCCAGCGTAACTCTAGAGTAATTCTTTTGTGCATATAATTCGCGTTTATAATAAAAGTCATTGCCTGTAAGTCGTCTGTAAAGCTTTGCAATGTCAGGTGAGTCAGTCGTGGTTCGAAGCGGGCTATAGCCATGCTCAACCTAATTTCCATTGTGGGTAAACGAGAATCAACTTCATTAATTTTACTGAAGGATTCGTCTATGCCATAATTTAAAATGGATGAGTTTATCTGCGGAATGCTTTCAATTTCCGGTTGACGAATTCGGGACGTTAGCAGCATTTTCAATTCGCTAAGAAAGTCTGCATGGGAAAGCTTTTCCCAGAGAAAATCATCCTCTGCATGTAAAGGGTGGTCATCTCTGAGTTTTGATAATAATGAAGAAGTCATAAGAACAGTCCTGAATCCCGACCACCTTGGGTGATCGGGATATTACATCAGACGATTTTTTTCGCCGGAATGTTGTACTTGATTGGACCAACCTTATCCAAGCCATCGTCTTTAGTGTTAGGTACGTTAAATGTAACCTCAACCGATTCTTCAAAGGTGAATAAAACGTCCATAAACATTTGTTCTCTTTTTTCAAAACGCAGAGAGTGGAATCTACAATTGTCATAAACGGTACGCTGCGCTTCATAGCCTTGATTTAATTTATCAGAAGCTCGATGTACTATTGTAATGACAACATCTTTATATCCGCGATTTAGATATTTTTCATAAAGTTTATTAGATTCTTTTGACATTAGGATAGAAATGTTCATTGGTTCAAAAAGAACACTATCCGGACCAGATACTGTCGCCAGCGCTGATGGAGCATAACCTTCTAACCAATTTTTATAGGTCTCCTCTTCAGAGGAACCTGCCACGGTATTTCCATCAATTTTAATTTCAATAAACTGACAATCTTTTAACTTAGCCATTCTTATTCCTTTATTAACTTAAGATTACGCACCAGTTGCGGATGGTAAATCTGCGACCAGTCGCAGAGACATACTTAAACCTTCCAACTGAAAATGAGGTTTCAGCCAGGCAATTGCACGATACGTACCCGGGAAACCAGGCACTTCTACAACTTCAATCTTGGCTTCACGAAGAGGGTACCGGGCTTTGGTTTCTGGACCTGCATTATCGGATGCAACTACATATTGCATAATCCATTTTTGCAGATATATCTCACACTCAGCTCGTGACATGAAGCAACCAACTTTGTCACGGACAATAGACTTGAGATAATGTGCAAAACGAGAAGTAGCAAGAAGATAGGGTAGTTGGCTTGACAGGCGAGCATTTGCATTTGCCTCATCAGAATTATATAAGCGAGGTTTATTAATTGATTGAACCGCAAAAAAAGCAGCATAATCGGTACCTTTGCAATGTACTAATGGAATAAATCCTAACTCTGAAAGCTCTTTTTCGCGCCTGTCGGAAATAGCGATCTGTGTTGGGCATTGCATGATCCGTTCACCACTATCAGAAACATAGGTATATGACGGAAGCGATTTAACCAGCCCACCACCTTCTACACCACGGATAGAGGCACACCAACCAAACTCTTCAAATGATTCAACAATACGGCCAGCAAGTTCCCAAGCAGCGTTCATCCATAAATAATCACGACTTCCTCCATCTTCTTGGATTCGCTCTTCAAAATTAAATGTTTCGGCGGGAATCGTCTTAGCGCCGTAAGGAATACGAGCAAGTACATTAGGCAGGGTTAGTCCAATATAACGGCTATCATCGTTCTGGCGGAAAGAGCGCCAACGCGCATAATCTGTGGTTTCGAACATTTTTGCAAGATCGCGGGGACGAGGCAGTTCAGAGAACTCGTTCATAGAAAGCATTCCTGGAGCGATTGCACTCAGGAAGGGGGCATGAGCAGCAGCTGCAACATGGGAGATTTGTTCCAGCAGGTTGATATCCTGCGGGGTATTATCAAACTGGAAATCCCCAACAAAAGCAGAAAAAGGTGTGCCACCGAATGTGCCGTACTCGCTTTCATATACACACTTAAATAATGTGGACTGATCGAAATCGCTGGCGGATTTAAAGTCTTTAATAAGATCTTGTTTTGTGCATTGCAATAACCTGACTTGTGTGTTCTCAGTTACACTCGACTGCACCAGTTTATGCAATCCTCTCCATGAAGATTCTTTCTTTTGAAATTCAGGTGAATGAATAATTAAACTCATCTGTGCAGACAATAATTCATCAATGGCAGTTATGCGCTGTTCAATGCTGCCAACTAGATCACTCGAAATGATTACAGAACCGGAAAGCACTTCAGCTAAAAAGTTATTCAATTGTAACTTCATACGTTCGCGATCTGATTCACGACGAATCGCCTGGGTATTATCGATGACCTGATTCAGAAAATCGTCGCTGAGTGTAGCGTCGCTCATGTTTTCCTGTGCAATCTCATGGTTCATTCTTCATCTTCTCCATGACCATCCGTTTTACCCATGCGCGTATTCTGTTGCTCAGCCAGCTCTGCTAATTTTTCTTTAAGTCGCTCGTTACTGGCGGCTCGGTTACGTAAATCACACAATTGTTCACGGAGTTCCATGAGTTTACGCATTGGTTCAATTTGATTAATGAGATTATCGGGCGAGAAATCATCAATAGTATTGAATGTTAGAGAAACAGCCAGTTTTCCAGTATGTTCAGGTAAGGTACTATCCACCATAAACTCAGCTTGTGGTCTCATTGATGTCATGACGTCACTGAAATTGTCTTTGTCAATATTGATAAACTTACGTTCCCGTAAATTATCTGTTGAGTGAGTAAAATCACCCATTACACCTACAACTAGCGGCAATTCTTTTGCACTAGTTGCATCACCAATTTCCACGTCATATGTGATTTGTACCCTAGGTGGGCGCGCCTTATCTAATTTATGCTGTGTATTTGCCATTTTTACCTGCTGACAGTGAATTATTAATAATAAAGGGTGGGGCGTAGTGTTCTATGCTAAGTTAAACTATTATTCTTATAATATTTAGCATATGGGGCTGGATAACTATCATGCACAACGATGTATCGAAGGGATTCACCATTACTCCAGACAAGAAATTCGGTCTCACTGTAAAAGACCTGTGCCGTCCGGGCACGGTAGTGACCTTTAAACCCAACCAGAAGAAGCCGGAATATGACGACCTGGTGGCTCTTTACCAGGGCAAAGAGCTGTTTCGCTACCGGCGCTTCTGATAACACCCGATATCAACATCTCTCATTTTGCCCGACAGCGGGCTGGATTAATTCAGGAAGAAGACCATGCTGAAAATAATGACCTCTGCTGTACCTGCCCTCATTCTGTCACTTGCCGCCTTCAGTGCTGGTGCCGCTCAGCTTCCGGCAAGTCTGATGGATAAAGACAATCCCGGCCAGGAGTACTGGTGCCAGGGAAACGATATCAATACGTCCATGTGCTCACTGACCGGTGTCAGCGGCGACCATAAATTTGCCCTGATTCAGGACCTGCCGGGTCCGGCCTGTGAGGACTTAAGCTTCGGCGTTATCGACCTGGTGCTCCAGACTGGCGTCAACATTCCTTACGACGGTGGTGACTGTAAGGGCGATGTGCAGGCCGGTTTTGTGCAAGACACGAAAGATAATGCCCTGTATGTGAAAATTGTACGGGGCAGCAAAACCCTGCGGCTGTATAAGGTACAAACCGGTTACTGATAATCACCCCACACATGCAAACTCCCACAGCCCCTGACGCTTCTGCGCCAGGGGCTTTTGTTTTTAAGGTACACCGAATGTCTGAATCTCAAATTTTGCCACCGGGACCTTTCACCCGACAGCAGGCTGAAGCGGTTACCCGCCGGTATCACAACATCAGCATTGAAGATGACCAGTGCAGCCACTTCCGCCTAGTGGTTCGCGACCTTGAAGGCCGAATGGTCTGGCGGGCGTGGAGCTTTGAACCTGACGCTGGTGAAGGGCTTAACCGTTATCTCCGGCAGTATGGCATCCTCAGAGCATCCTCCTCCTGACCACATCCATTCATCATTCCTGCATATCCCCCATACGCCAGCCATCGTCGCTGGCGTTTTTTATTGACGGAGAATATCCATGACGACACAAACACAATGCGAATTGATGTCCGCTAATGAACCTCAATTTGACCTTACTGCAACACCCGTACCTGACGAACAGCGTCTCGATTTCTGGCCGCTGTACTTTGGCGCTATCCAGCAGTGGATATCGCTGGAACCCCGTATTTTCGCCTGGATGGACCGCTTCTGTGATGAGTACAGCGGTGGTATCTGGTCCTTTTACACGCTCAGCAATGGCGGCGCGTTTATGGCCCCTGATGCAGACGGTGACGATAAATGGCATCTGCTCAACGGCATGAACGGCAATGGTGCGGAAATGAGCGCAAAAGCTGCAGGTATCGCTGTCTGCCTTATTGAATACAGCCATCACGCCTGTCGTACAGAATGTGACGCTATGACCGCACACTATTATCGCCTGCGGGACTATGCCCTGCAGCATCCTGAAGCTCACGCCATTCTGCGCATCATCGACTGACCGGAGGTACAACGAATGAAACAGCTTTCCTTTTTGCCCGGCGAGATAACGCCACAGGACCGGCGTCTCATCCAGCGTGCCCTCAGGATTCTGGACCGGCATCTGCATGAGCCCGGGGTAGCCTTCACCTCCACTCATGCCGTTCGGGAATGGTTACGACTGCATATGGCCGCACTTGAGCGGGAAGAGTTCCGGGTGTTGTATCTGGACAACCAGAATCAGCTTATTGCCCATGAGACGCTCTTTAGCGGCACGATTAACCGCACCGAGGTCCATCCCCGGGAAGTAGTCAAACGTGCTCTGTATTTCAATGCGGCGGCGGTGATACTGGCGCATAACCATCCTTCCGGCGAGACAACGCCCAGCCAGGCTGATAAAGCCCTCACGCAGCGACTGGTTCAGGTACTTCAACTGGTGGATATCCGTGTCCCTGACCATCTGATTGTTGGTGGCAGGCAAATCTATTCGTTCGCAGAACACGGTCTGCTGTGAGGTATTACATGAAAATTATCAGTAAACGCAGGGCAATGACGATATACCGCCAGCATCCTGAGTCCCGAATCTTTCGCTACTGCACTGGCAAATACCAGTGGCACGGTAGCGTCTGTCATTACACCGGCAGGGATGTTCCGGATATCACAGGAGTCCTGGCTGTGTACGCCGAACGCCGCCAGGACCGCAACGGGCCTTATGCCTGCCTGATGAGTATTACCCTGAACTGACAATAAAGGAGGTTATCAATGAGTTACATCACATGGGGCCTGCAGCGGGATATCATGCCGCGCCTGGGAGCTCGCCTGGTGCAGGAGGGTAACCGGCTGCATTATCTGGCTGACCGGGCCAGTATCACAGGTAAGTTCAGTAATGCCGAATGTCTTAAGCTGGATGTGGCATTTCCGCATTTTATCAGCCGGATGGAATCCATGCTGACCACGGGTGAAATGAATCCTCGCCACGCCCACTGCGTCACCCTGTATCACAACGGTTTTACCTGCGAAGCCGACACCCTTGGCAGTTGCGGCTATGTATACGTCGCTGTTTATTCCACTCAGCGCTAACAAATTTCACGAGAGCAAATATGAAAATTCTACCTGCTACAATTTCGCGGTCGGCGAAGCCCTGCCTGCTGCCCGTTGCAGTCTGGCAAATGCTACTTACACGGCTACTGGAAAAACACTATGGTCTGACCCTGAACGATACGCCGTTCAGTGATGAAACCGTTATAAAGGAACATATCGATGCCGGTATCACTCTCGCTAATGCCATTAACTTTCTAGTGGAAAAGTACGAACTGGTTCGTATCGATCGCAGAGGGTTTAGCTGGCAAGAACAAACGCCATATCTCACGATTATTGATATTATGAGAGCCCGCCGCGATCTGGGTTTATTAAATCGTAAATAGTCTGATGCTAATGGTGTCGCTGCTTTCGAGTATGCCTGCCATTTGCTATCATCCCGCTTCCTGCTGATTTATCGACAAAGGTAATTGCTTGAATTCAAAGCCTCTGTGCTTTGGGGGTATCTTTGGGGGTATAAGTAAAGTTATAACTTGAAAACTTAATATTTTTCAATTTATTGAACAGCTTGTTCTAATCCCTTCGCCCGCTCCATCGCACTTCTTAAAGTCCAATAAGTTACTGAATCCTAAGGGATACGGCTTAACGCCTTCCGATAGTTTTACTCACTGTAACCAACACTGTGACTAACTTTGTTGAAGTAGTGAGCAGACCTAAGGTCTCAGTACATGCTCAACTTAAGAACCTACCTTTATCAGCGTAATGGTGTCTTTTACATCCGTCTTAGGATGAAGACCACTGGTCGCCTGACCGCTTCGCTTCCTTCCCACAACCGTTATAAACTAGCGTCAGTATCACTACGAATCAAAGACAGAGGCACCGCTACTGTATTGGCTGAACCTGAAGTCCCTGAACATAAGGCTCTGACCTGGCGTCTCTCATTGAGCAGTATGAGCAGGAGAACGCCCAGAACTGGAAGCCAGCGACCCCAAGCGAGAACCGAGCGTCACACTCTACGTTAATCGAGACATTCGACTATCTGACAATTCAGGATGTGGGTAAGGCGACCCGTTCACATATGCTCAGGGTCCGAGACGTCCTCCAACAGTCAGTTGCCTAAGAACCGCAAGCAACGCTTTAAGGATATGCCGCTGTCTGACCTACTGGACCGAGAGTCTAAGACTGCTACTGATTGTCTGGATGTCGTAACCATCAACAATAAATATCTTATCAAGATGGCTGCTGTCATTAATTGGATTGGATATGTTAACGAGTTTAGGCTTGCTGATAATCACCAGCAGGGGGATAGAGACTATGAGTGATATTCATCAATCCTTTGCATGGTATTGGCTAACGTAGAAATGATTATGAATGAATCAGATAATAGGCTTGCAAGCAGCAGTAGCCAGGGTGCTTACAAAAACACCCCGGCTATCTCTTGTTGCGGGCCGATTAGAAATGATATTTCAGCCCTAACGTTGCCGCGCTGTTGTTGTAACCGTTGTCTCCCATCTGGACGCCCACATTACCCCACAGATTTAAATCTGGTGTAATCTGGCCTTCAACACCCAGTTTAATTTCTCCCAGATTACGCGCACCTTCCTGGCTGACGCTAACGTCATCCATTTTCGTGCTAAAACTGCGCGTATTATGAATCCAGTTAGCCTCAATAAATGGCTGGAATTCACGGCCTTTGCCCTCATCCATTTTATTAACGCTTTTCAGGTAGGCTCTGGCTCCAAGACGGGTTTGAACATTACCGTTGCCGTTCATCTCGATACGCGTTCTGTTAGCCTCTCGATGGTCATCAGATTTGACCCCCATCCAGGTAACCTGCGCCTGCGGCTGAATATACCACTCATTAACGGTTCCCTGGCTACCGGAGAATTCGCCAACGTTAAAGGTATACCCTGTTTCAACAGATGCCGTCAGACCTTTGGATTTATAGGCTTCAGAAGCCAGTCCTTCACCTTTTACATAGTTATCAAACCATCCATATTGCGCCCAGCCGTCGAGGTACAGACCGTTATGATCGACGTTATCGGCATACCATGTGGCGTAAAGACCCGTGCTATAGCCATTGACGCTACCTCGCGAGGTATAACCCGTGGCTGATGAGCGGGTCTGATTATTATCATGGCCATACCCGGCCATGATCCCGAGACGCCAGCTATCACGCCCGTTAGTTGAGCCCTGCACGATATCGCTGCCGAGCTGCATCACATAGCGATTGCTTTGAGTACGCAGCTGGCTGCTACCGTCATACCAACTATGATGGCCCCCTGTCTGACGCATCCACATAGCGGTGTTTTTTGTCTCTCCGGTTAACATGTCTGTGTACTGCGTTTCTCCCGCGCGATCGTGTAGCCTCATGTTGAACAGGGTATTTACTGCCGCATGGTTCGCGGTATAGGTTCCCCCTTCCGGGCGAAGCGTATGCTCTGTGGGCGAAACCGGTTGTTCGGGATTTTCAGGTTTAATCAACTGGCTGGTCAGAAACCAGTGGCTATTGTTAGCCCCCTGGCCCCGAACCAATGAATAATCATAAGCGCCCGCAGTGATACGCCCGCTCTGAGAAAAATCACCTTCAGAACGGCCATCTACATGAATAAGCTCAATCCCCTCCAGAGTTTGTGAACCTTGGCCCCCTGCATTGGTGATACTTACTTGAGTACTGCCAGTGGTGTCACCTTTTACAATAAGCTTATCGGTGGCCGAACGGTCGTCCCCCAGAACAGTATCAAAATTAATCAGGCCATTATTGCCGTGGTAATTCCCCTCAACAATCAGCTGGTTGCCGGCGGACTGCCCACTATTCCCCAAAGATATCGCACCCTGGTTAGAGAGATTCCCGCCAACAGTAAAGCGACCTGATGTGCCATTTCCGGCAACGAACAATCCGGCATTATGGATACTGCCTGACACTGTTCCCGCGCCTGAGAGCATACCGGCAGAAGAAATATTGACCTGCTGGCTCGCCAGCGTAACCGGCGCATCCTCCTGACCCAGTATCAGCCCCCCTTGTTGAATATCCGTAGTGCCGGTATAGGCGGAATTCGCGGTCAGCGTGATAGTACCCTGGCCCTGCTTGATGACATTACCGCTGCCATCGACTTGGTTTTGCAGGGTCCAGTCATCCATGCTGTTAAGGATCAAGTCACCCTGATTGTGAATGGTTGCTCCCCCGAGATGGCCGGCGGCTGACGCAACTAATTGTGTGTTTTTATCCAGTTTAACGTGACCGCTAAACCCGCGGTTATCCCCCTCGAGAGCGACGTTAGATTCGCTGAATGAAACTTCACCCTTGCCGCTCAGGTTGTTGGACAATTTCCCCTCAACGGTATTCAGGTTGAGATGACCATCGGCAATAATATTCCCGGCCCCCAATCCCTGAACGTTATCTAGTTTGACCTCTGCGCCGGACGCGATGGTCGTTGTTGCGCTTAAGGACGCATTACTGCCATTCACATTAAAGACGCCGTTATCTATGTTGAGATTACCGCTGCCGGCCAATGTCCCTGATGACGTTCCGCCGTTAGAAATCGTCAGGCTACCGCCATTAATATTCAGAACCGATCCTACGGCGCCGGTTAGCTGCCCAATCGTCTGGCTATGCCCATTCATATCCAGAACGGTCTCTTCTGCCATCTGAAGACCTGACGTATGGCCCAGTACATTATCATTGAGCATCAGCAGATTACCGCTGCGCAAATCGGTTAGGCCGGTGTAATCATTATTCAGACCAGAAAGTGAAACTGTCTGGCCTTTCTGGCTGTCAAGCGCCAGATCCCCGGAGCCGCTCAGGCGAGAGCTTAATTCCGCAGCCGCCCCGGTTTTTCCGTTGGCGTCCAGCAGTAGTGCATTCTGCCCCTGTCCTTGTAGTTCAATCTGCGTCAGACCGTAGCCTACATAAAGACCATCATGGTTTTTCCCGCTGGTCAGGCGATAGTCGTAAGTTCCTTTGGCTACCACCTGTCCGTTCTGGCTAATGTCATGCTGAACAGCATCTGTTATCGCGTTACCGTTTAGATCCTGCAGTTGCAGGTTTCCGGCGTCACCTGTTACACCGGTTCCTGACTGGGTGGACACCAGTTTAATTTCCGCATTGGCGTCTTCCTGCTCCATTAAAGAGAGACCGGTATCAATATCTTGCGCTATAGCGTCTACTACGCCCACAGGATTCACCTGCACAGCACCAGATCCCGTCAGGTCTAACTCCTCTTTGACATTCACCATTTTATCGGTGTGGTGTATGCCGGGGGTAATGTTACCAAACGCAATGGTTCCGCCAGAAAAGGCCAGGCTTCCAATGGACTGTGTGCCCGTTCCCAGTGAAATTTCACTCCCTTTTCCTGCAATTAGCCCTGCTTTTGCAAGAGCATCGGCGTTGGTTCCCTGCAGGTTGAATGTCGTATTCTGTAACGCCAGAGCACCCGTAAATCCGGATGTCACCGCGCTGTTTTTAAAAGAGAAAGCGTGGTTTCCCGTATCGACCTCCAGGATGCCAGAGCCAGCAATCTGGTGGTTAAACAACCAGTCGCTTGTACTATTGAGCTGCAGCGTCCCGGCAACGGATAACCCGGCAGAACCGAGATTTTTCTGATCAGAAACGCTCGCAACGGCGCCCGATTCAACATTGATCTTTCCTTTAAAGGCGGTGTTATCACCCAATAGCGCCACATTTCCGGTGCCGACGGAGATAATGCCATTCCCCGAAACCTTATTGGTAAACGCCATGTTGTCCTGGGCATTCAGCAAGAGTTTACCGCTATTGCTGATATCCGCGGTTCCCAGGTTCTGCGTAACCCCAAGTGTGGCATTCTTGGCAATTTTTACTTTACCGCTAAATTTTGAGTTATCCCCAGACAGAAACGTTGTGCCGTTAAGTGCATTAATATAACCCAGCCCCTCGCTGCCACTTGATATATCCGCTGATATATTGGCGTTATCGCTGGTGTGGTTCAGGGTGATTTTTTTATTGTCCGTACCCGCCCAAACAAACTCTATTTTCTTGGCGTCAATAATCCCGGCAGCTTTCGCTTTCTCACCTTCCTGAGCGCCTAATGCTAATTCTGAGTTTGTACTTAGGCTAACTTCAGGGGCAGAGATCTTCCCCATGTCGGATACGACCAATGTGGTATTGGAATCTTGATTGTAATACCCGAGACTTAATTTATCACTGGCGTTAACTTCCCCCTTATTATTAACTGACAGGAATTGATCGCCACCGTAGCTTTTGAATACACCCATAAAGAATGTTTGTGTATTGACCTGGCTACCCTCACCGCTAACGTTTCCCCTTTCATAGGTCAGGCGGGTGGTCCCTTTAACATGAATCTTACCGCCATCAGACACGTTAAAATAACCGCCCGTTCGCCAGTTATCTGACGCGCTGTCATATAAGTCGTCAGCGTAGAGTTCACTGCCTGCATTAGAGACGTTAAGGTAACCGGTGCCTTTCAGCAGAATGTTCAGTTCGCCGTTGATACGCACTGTTCCCTGGGTAATATCCAGCCCGCCTCCTGATGTGAAGGTCAGGCGGGGACGCGAGTCCGGTGCATTGATCACCAGGTTGGCATTGTCTTTTACATTGATATGGTAATTAATGGACTGGTTGCCTGTGCCAAAATCAACGGTGTTATCTGTGCTTACATCAATATCATTAGCCAGGGCCATCGATGAGCATAACGCTACGGCACCAGCTAATAACGCCCTGGACTTTTTTTTCGTATTCTTCCTTCCAAGCTCTGAGCACACACACCAGCAATTACGGACTTTACTCCATTTTATCTGATATATTTTGTTCATAAGCTCTCCGCAAAATAATCATAATAAAAATTTAACATTTTTGGGGTAAAATATTTATCGGGTTACATTTTTGAGAGTGAAAATGTAAGACTCCGAATTGATGATATATGCTATGTGTTATTCATGTTATGCAAACGGCCGTGCCGGATAGTAGATTTAAGTCTCCCTGCATAGTTTGTTACGTGATAAATTAATTATGACAGCGTGGTCTTCAGTCTGTAAATATATTACCTGAGGGTTTGTCGCTATTTCCAGCCCCACTTATTATATTGATGGGCGTTTTCAGATCAACAGGGGAAGGGGGGCGTCGAGGAGGGATTTGAGCGTGTTAAACCTATTACAGTCCAGAGCCTCAGAGGGCTGAATAAATAGATAAGGGAGATAGCCGCTGAGCCGCGGCTATCTCCGGTGTATATCCCGAATCAGGAATTCGGTTTATGGTTTTCAACTACCCAGACGGTGAGTTCTTTTTCCAGCGTTTTATCTCCCGTCGTTGCCTTCACCCTCACCCAACTTTCACCAGCGGTATCCGTTCTCAGCTGTGAGTAGGCATTTCCTAACGTAAAGTTGGTTTTATCCGGCGTCATCGTAAAGGTTCCGCTGCTGGGTTGGGCTTTGCTGCCCGCGCTAAATTCGACACTGCCGTTTAACGGGTTACCGAACTTATCCTGCAATCGGGCCATAAAGCCTACCGGTTCAAGGTTGGCAACGGCATAGCCAGGATCCTGCTCCAGAGTGAGTACCGGATTCTGGGCATCAGCATTCAGCGTCAGCGAAGCATTTGCCGAGACGTTGCTACCGTGTTCAGCCAATGTGGCGGTCAGCGTGTAACGACCCGCCTTATGGCCGTGGACATTCACGGTCGCAGTACCGGAGTCATTGGTGGTGACAAGCGTATTATCAATCTGCAGAGGATCGCGTGACGATGGGCCTGTGGCCGTAATTTTCAGCTTACGGTTGCTGACGCTGTTACCCGATGTATCGCTCAGATGCAGGGTAAACGCCACGTTATCCACATCACTCACTATGGCTGAGGTGGTTGACGGTTCGATCGTCAAGACTGCATTTTGCAGATCCGATACCACCTCCACTACCTTACTCGCCGTAACGCGTTTACCCTCTTTGATGAAGGTTGCCTGCAATTGATAGCGCCCGGCCTCTGCGGCAACAAAGGTTGTTGATGCCATTCCTTTCTCATCCAATGTCAGTTCGGACTGGTCAAGTTTTAATCCACCGGCGGGTTCGCTGGTCAGGTTCACGTCACCGCTAAATGGGTTGTTTTCACCGTCGACAACCTGTACCTGAATTTCGTGCTTAGCTGATGCGTTCGCCGCGATGCTCTCTGCTGGTGCGGTCAAACTCAGCACCGCGCTGTTAATATCAGGTACAAAGCCCAGTTCAACGCTCGAGGACTCAATACTCTGTTGCCCGTCTGTAGCCATGGCTTTCACGGTGTAATTACCCGCCTTAACCGTGGTTAACGTCACCGTTGCGTAGCCGTCTTTATTGGTGGTGATTTTGTCCGGGTATACGAGCCCTTGCGGCGTTACGATAAGCTCCACTTTCTGTCCTTCAACCGACGCGGCGGTATTGTTGAGCCTTACCTCAAGCGTGGCGCCATCGCGACCGTTTGCAGCAATATTGGTGATTGCGCCATTGTCTTTGGCTGCCAGAGACAATGTTGCGCCCGTCATTGAAGAGGCAAATGTTACGCGCAGTGATGAGCTGATGTTCCCCGCGCTTAGCGTAATCTCATATGTTCCCGGCGTTGAACTGATCAGTGAGAATGTTGCTTCACCTTTGGCATTGGTCTTCACAACGTTCTCCCCATTCGCGATCTTGACCTGTGGCGGTAACGCCAGGGTAACCGTGTATCCGGACAGCGCGTTGCCATAACGGTCGGTCAGGGTAACGACTGCGACATTACTCTGTTTGCCATCCGCCAGCGCATTGTCCCTGGTCAGGTTAAAAGCCTGAACCACCGGCTGCGTTTTGTCGGCAATCCAGGTGGCTTGTTTTTCCAGCCCGGAGAAATCATGTTTTTGTGATGCCACACCAATGCGTGTCGCCTGAGCCAGTTCAGATGTTGCCTTAGCGCGGTACACGCCGTCTTTCTCTTCTACGGCAGTAAAACGAACCTCGCCGCTGGCTGAAACAGCATAAAAACGTAAGCTGTCGTCGCCGGTAATGGCATTCCCGTCTTTATCTTTTGCCTCTAACGTCAGGCTAATCGGGTGCCCAACGATCTGTTCCATGGGCATTACCGTCAACGTCGATTTTGCCGCCTCGGCGGAAACCGCTTTTAGTTTTACCGTCAGAGTTTCTGTTTTACCCAGGACTTTAGCGGTGATGCGTGCCGTACCCGCCGTTAAACCCGGCGTCAGCGTCGCGGTATACACCCCGGAACGGGTTTCCTGTACTTCACCGAGCTTGGGTGCCTGTGCCGAACGCTCACGGTTTTGCTGTGCGTCAGGCGTAAATGCCAATGACAACTCAATGTCATGGGCAAGCCCTGTTAACGGTTTACCATTGGCATCTTTTAGCACCAACGTAACCGGATGCTGCGACTGCCCATCAGCCGCGATGATCGGTTGATGCTCGCCGTTTAATGTAAAATCCATTGTGCCGATTGAGGCTGAACTCCCCGTCACTGTCACGTTCATCACCGCATAGTTAGAGACGTTTCCTTTAACATCTCGCGCCGTTGCGCCGATCTGCCAGTGATTGGTACCGCCTGGTGTATACGCTGGCAACGTCAGTTGCCATGACGTGCCGCTACCGGAAATACGCCCGCCAGCGGCGGTAAATGCGCTATCGTTCCACTCTACCGACTGAATGCCCCATTGGGATTTATCCAGCGAAATAGTCACCGGAATAACGGAGCCACCTTCCCCCTGCACGCTTTCAGGCAGGCGGATCTTCAGAACCGATTTTTTGCGGTATTCCAGAACAATGTTGTTATTACGTTCGACAAAATCGTAGCGCCCGTGCTGAACTTCGCGCATCACCGCAACGTTATCGCCGTCCAGTTGCTTCGCCAGCGGGATGCCGGGGCGATAGTTAATTTCAATGCCGAAGCGTGAATCATGAGTATTACTCTGCCCCTGCTTGTGTTCAGCAGAAAGCGTAACCAGCGGAACCGGCGTGTAGCTGATCCCGCCCGTAAAGGCGTATGGATTTTCCTGCAGATGATCGCTGCCAAAGAGGCCGACATTCTTGCCGTAATACTTTTCATATTTAAGCGATGCACCCAGTTGCGGATATGACGGCAACCAACCTTTGGTATAGATATCCCAGCCATCAGCCGGACGTTCCTGATAATCGCCCAGATCGTGGGAATCCTTCCATTTTGACAATCTTAAATAAGCATTCGCGCCTGCATGTAAATAATCTCGCCAGTACTCAACGCCTGCACCCATACGTGCGTGATGCCGACTTAAATCGTAGTCATAAAATAAGTTCGCGCCCAGCATTGAATTATCCGGCGTGAAGTAGCGATAACCCATGCCGATATTGGTTTGGGTTCTGTCATCGGTACGGTGAAGCGATGTCTGGCTAAATAAAACATGCTGCTTTGTATCAACCCACGGATAAAGGAAATCGAACGCAGAATCTTTCAACGAGAATGCGTCATCGACGTTGAGTTGAATACGCGCATTACCGTATTGCTGCAGCCATTCTACCACCTCCTTCGTTGCCTGTGCCGAGACGGTATTGGCAGCAAAACTTCCCGCATGGCCGTTTTCAATGCTTCTGCCAGCCTGTGCGGCGAGGGAAGACAGGCCGCGCAGTTCTTGCTGCTCAGCTGCGGCCTGCGATGCCTTAACGGCTGAAGCATGGCTGATGGTCGGCGTGAAGCTGAGAAGGGCTGGATACAGAGCCTGTAAAGCGATTGTTGACCATGCGACAACCTTATTAACGGAGCCTGTTGCCCCATTGTTCCGCGAAATTTTCTTATTTGACATTCGTAACTCCAATATCAATTAAAAAAATTAAAGGTTATTCCATGTACTGAACGGGATGCGTAATATATGTATTTAGTGGGAAAATTCAAGACCTGTTCATCGCGCAGTTAACTGGATATTTTTACATTATGCAGAGCCGGAGTGGCTATGATGTAGAACGTTTAAATAACGGGTGCTGTAAAAATACTTTTCTTTTTATAGTGGTGAGTTTAATATTGGTGTCTGTATTTTAACCATGAGCGTATACTGAAAATAAAAATTATCAGGAAATTAATCTGCCTGTTCGTATTCTACCGTCATTCATAATACGCCACGTTGACCTGACCGACGTCGGCGCATTCGTAGGATGTGCATGCTGACCGGTAGAGACATCTCAGAGATCTCTCTGTCTACCACCCAAGTTAGTTAACAGGCAAACAGTTACGTAACGTTCTTATATTTTTTTGAAATATTATCCGCAATGGCATGGTTTTGCCGCCAAAATTAACCGAAACGCAGTGTTCAATCCCAGGAGTATTAGGAGAACATGGTCTAAAATACTTTTTTTGCTTAAGAGTTTTCCTATCGCGTAGCAACCGTGTTCGCGTAGTGTTAAAATTCATGAGTTTTTGATCTCCTCCTTGTACTAGTGGATGAGGTGCTGGTCGTCAATAAGACGAAAGAATTAAATGGGTTACAACCACATTGCTAAATAAGCGGCACTGTTTCTTTACATGGTCGGCAACCGTCAGGGAGTGACGATAACCTATTGATAACGCTTATTTTTACTCTGGTGTAAGATATAAGGGAAGATATGTTCAGTATGCGTCGACATGCCAAATTCATTACACGCTTTAAGTCTGTAAGTTGTTTATTTACGGCCAGCGTTCTTTTCCCCCTACAAATCTCTGCGGCAGTATCAGATTATGATGCGTTGATTATTGAAGCGCGAGGGGGTAATAGCGCGCCACTATTGCGCTACCTTGAAGATCAGGGAAAGAAAAGTGCGCTCACGCCCAATCAGGTTGCCGACTGGCTGCAAGTCTCCAGTTGGGTTGATAACAACGACAAAACAACAATTGCTATCTGGCAGCAGTATCGTGGGAAGATGGATGTGCCTGCGCGCGGTAAAGTTGCCGCTGCGCGTGCGTATCGCAATCAGAAAAGCTGGAATGATTCCTTAGCTATCTGGGAAAGCGTGTTGCAGGAAGAGCCTGATAACGCGGATGTTCGTACCGGCTGGATAATGACGCTGGCAGATGCCCGTTACAATCAACAAGCCCTGACCGAGGCGAATAAATGGGCGCGAGCGCATCCGGGAGCCGATTCCGATGCCCTGCTTGCCTACGTGTACCATTCGCAGAATAAAAACTGGGATGCATTGCTTGTCGCCAGTCAGGCGGTTGACGTTGATCCGGGTAACAAAAATGCAAAATCAACGCTGTTGTCCGCGCTGGCAGCCAACCGCATAGCCGAACCTGCGTTGGGACTGGCGGAAGAGGTTCCCACATCCGATCCCGTGAAGCGTCGCCTTGCGCTTGATGCCGCGGCCGAAAAGGTGCGCTCTTCGTATACGACCGCGCGCAATGAAGAAGAACGTTTTATCGTGGCGGACAAAGCCCTTGCCCGCTATGACCAACTGCTTGCTGCCTGGAAAGATGATCCCGCAGCCCAGGGCGATGTGCGTCGGGCGAGAATAGACCGTATGGGGGCCTTGCTGGTCCGCAAGCGTACCGCTGACGTTATTACCGAATACGAATCACTGTCAGCCGAAGGCGAAGTCCCCAACTATGCAAAACGTTGGGTGGCTTCCGCGTGGTTAAGTGAACGTCAGCCGGAAAAAACCGAAGCGATGCTGATGAGCATCTACTATCCGAACGGGCCGATACCCGTTACGCCGCTTAGCCCTGAAGATCAACAGGATCTGTTCTACGCGCATATCGATAATGAAAACTTTGTTGATGCCAAAAAACAGGTCGATGCGTTAATCAAAGACAGCCCGTACCTGCGACGGATCTATGGTTCGCCTACGCCGCAGCCTAACGATAACTGGCTGCTTGGCCAGACGCTACTCGCGCAATATCACATTGCCGCTAATGAGCTGCCCGAAGCCGAAAAGCTGACGGAACATCTGGCGCGTACTGGCTCGGGTAACCAGGGGCTACGTATCCTCTATTCTTCCGTACTCGAAGCCCGCGGTTTGCCGCATGCCGCCGAAAAAGAACTGAAGCTTGCGGAAGTGATCGAGCCAAGCAACCTGGAACTGGAGCGTCAGCAGGCTTATGTGGCGCTGGATCTCCAGGAATGGAAGCAGGCCGATGAACTGACTGATGATGTCATCGCTCGTAGCCCGGATGATGAGGCAACGCTGCGTCTCGCGCGCATTCGCGATGTGCATAAAATGTCTGAACTGCGGATCAGCGGCACGCAGGGGATCTCCTCTGATAGCCCGGTCAGCGGTAAGAATGACTTCAATATCAATACCGCCATTTACAGCCCACCGATCAATGATAACTGGCGACTGTTTACTGGATTCAACTTCGCTACTGGTGAATTTGAAGAAGGTAAGGGCATTAGCCGCGATCTGGCGGCCGGTGCGGAATGGACCTCCCGTGACTACTGGGCTGAAATGGAAGTTTCAGGTCGTAATTATGGCGATGGTCAGAAAATAGGTGGCCGTCTTTCTGGCTGGCATGATTTCAACGATAACTGGCGCGTCGGCGGTTCGGCGGAGCGTCTTTCGCGTAATACGCCCCTACGCGCATTGCGTAGCGGCGTGTACGCCAACGGTGGAGATGTGTTTGTCCGCTGGTATCAAAACGAACGACGAGAGTATCAGTTGTCGTTTGCCGCATCACATTTCTCGGATGGTAACGATCGCATTGAGTACGGGCTGAGTGGAAAAGAGCGCCTGTGGACGACGCCGCGCTTTACGCTGGACTTCACGCCGGGTATCGGTGGCAGTACCAACACCAAAGAAAATGTGCCGTATTACAACCCCAAAAGCGATTTCTCTGTGGTACCCGGCTTGAGCGCGGAGCAGGTCCTTTACCGACACTATGACACGGTCTGGACCCAGCAAGGCGTGGGCGGTGTGGGTAACTACTGGCAGCAAGGCGAAGATGGCGGTGCGATAGTTCAGTTAGGTTACGGACAGCGGCTTAAATGGAATAACGTCGTGGATGGCGGGGTGATGCTGATGTGGGATAAACGCCCCTACGACGGTAAACGTGAGCGGAATATCTCCCTCGCTTTCGATTTGAATGTTAGGTTTTAAGGATAGAACATGCTGAAAAGATGCCTGTGGCTTGGCGCACTCATCGCTGGCTGGTTGATGATCACCGCGTGTAGTAGCGCGCACAATACGACGCCTCGCTATGTTCCTCCAGGAGAGAGAACCGAGCTGACGGCGGACCATCCGTGGCCAAAAAATAGTTTCCTGGTGTTGGGTTATCACGATGTTGAGGATGGCGCAGCGGATCAACGCTATCTTTCTGTACGTACCAGTGCGCTGAGCGATCAGATCGGCTGGTTGCGTGACAACGGCTATAACCCGATCAGCGTGCAGCAAATTCTCGATGCCCATGACGGAAAAATCGTGCTGCCTGAAAAAGCCGTCTTACTTACCTTTGATGACGGCTATAGCAGCTTTTATACCCGCGTCTGGCCGCTGCTAAAAGCCTACAACTGGCCTGCGCTATGGGCGCCGGTGGGAAGCTGGGTGGATGCCCCTGCCAACAAAAAAGTGGATTTTGGTGGCCTGATGACGGCCCGAGACAAGTTCGCTACCTGGAAAATGGTTGAGGAAATGGGCAAATCGCCGCTGGTGGAAGTCGGGGCGCATACCTGGAACTCACATTTCGGCGCAGAGGCGAACCCGCAGGGCAGTAAAGAACCGGCGGTGGCGAACCGTCTGTATGACAAGAAAACCGGTACGTATGAAACGGATGAGCAGTACACTCGCCGCATTAATACTGATATCTCGTTGATCACCAACAAAATTAAGTCTGTAACCGGGAAATCGCCTCGCGCGTGGGTGTGGCCGTACGGTGCTGCTAACGGTACGACGTTGAATTTGGCCAAAGAGCACGGCTATAAAATGGCGTTTACGCTCAACGAAGGGTTGGCGAATGCGGCGTTCCTTGATGATATTCCGCGTGTACTGATCTCAGATAACCCTTCTCTTAAGCGTTTTGCCAGTCAGGTCGCTCAGGTACGTGAACCGCAGACCATGCGCGTGATGCATGTCGATCTGGATTACGTGTATGACAAGGATCCTGCCCAGCAGAAGAGAAACATCGATAAGCTGATCCAGCGTGTTTACGACATGCGCATTTCACATGTCTTCCTGCAGGCGTATGCCGACCCCAAAGGCGACGGGAATATTCGCGAACTCTATTTCCCTAACCGTTGGCTGCCGATGCGTGCCGATCTCTTTAACTACATCTCCTGGCAATTACAAACGCGTGCTGGCGTGACGGTTTATGCCTGGATGCCAGTGCTGGCGTTCGATCTCGATGCGTCTATTCCGCGTGTCACCGCATGGGATCCGAAAACCGGACGCAGTGCGATTAACCACGAACAGTATGTGCGTCTGTCTCCCTGGAGTAGCGAAGCGCGTCAGCGCATTACCGAGATCTATGAAGACCTGGCGAAGCACGCCAGCTTCAAAGGCATATTGTTCCATGATGATGCATTCCTGACGGACTTCGAAGATGCCTCGCCGGATGCGTTAGCCGCCTACCGCGCTGCGGGCCTTCCGGACAGCATTGAGAAAATCCGTAACGATCCGCAGGCGTTTGAGCGCTGGACTCGCCTGAAAAGTAAGATGCTGATCGACTTTACCCAGCAACTGACACGTTCGGTGCGTAATATTCGTGGCCCGCAGGTACAAACGGCGCGCAATATTTACGCCATGCCGGTACTGGAGCCAGAAAGTGAAGCCTGGTTTGCACAAAACCTGAATGACTTCCTCAATACCTATGACTGGACTGCACCGATGGCGATGCCATTAATGGAGAATATTCCAGCCAATGATGCCAATGCCTGGCTCGACAGATTGGTGAATGCCGTTGCGCAGACCCCAGGCGCGCTGGATAAGACCGTGTTTGAGCTGCAGGCACGCGACTGGCGTAAATCCGGCGAACAGGCCGAAATCAGTGGTAAACAGATAGCCGAATGGATGCGCCAGCTTAAATTAAGCGGTGCAGGTAACTACGGTTATTATCCGGATGATTTCATCAGCGACAAACCCGAGATGTCAGAGATTCGCTCGACGTTCTCATCATATTGGTACCCGCAAAAATGACCGATCGCATTATTGCTTTCCTGATACTTTGCCTGATGTTCAGCCTGCCGTTTGGCGTGGCTGTCATCTTTACGGGTGAAGTGATGCTGAACTTTGTCTTCTTCTGGCCCTTGTTCATGTCTGCTTTGTGGATAAGCGGTGGGGTGTACTTCTGGTTTTACCGTGAGCGCCACTGGAAATGGGGAGACGATACACCGCCACCGACGCTGGAGGGGAATCCGCTGGTTTCGATTTTGATCCCTTGCTACAACGAGGGGATCAACGCCCGCGAAACTATCGGTGCCGCGCTGGCGCAGCGCTATAAGAACATTGAAGTTATTGCCATTAACGACGGTTCAACGGACGACACGCACGACGTGCTGGAACAGTTGGCAATTGAGTACCCCAGCCTGCGGGTGATTCATTTAGCTGAGAACCAGGGCAAAGCGCTGGCGCTCAAGACCGGTGCAGCCGCTGCGCGTAGCGATTATCTGGTGTGCATCGACGGTGATGCGCTACTGGATCGCGATGCGGTGGCCTATATTGTGGCCCCGCTGATCCAGTTCCCGCGTGTGGGGGCGGTAACCGGGAACCCGCGTATCCGTACCCGTTCCACGTTGATCGGCCGCGTGCAGGTCGGCGAGTTTTCGTCAATCATTGGTCTTATCAAGCGTACCCAGCGAGTCTATGGGCAGATCTTTACCGTCTCCGGCGTGATTGCGGCGTTTCGCCGTCGTGCGCTGGCTGAGGTGGGATACTGGAGTCCCGACATGATCACCGAAGATATCGACATCAGTTGGAAGCTGCAGTTGCGCCACTGGTCGGTATTCTTTGAACCGCGGGCGCTGTGCTGGATCCTGATGCCTGAAACCTTAAAAGGGTTGTGGAAACAGCGTCTGCGCTGGGCGCAGGGTGGGGCTGAGGTGTTTATTGTTAACATGCGCCGCCTGTGGTCGTGGGAATTCCGCCGCATGTGGCCGCTGTTCCTCGAGTTCTGTTTTTCGACCGCCTGGTCGTTTGCCTATGCGGTCAGCATCCTGCTGTTCGTGTTAGGGCTGATCATGCCGATGCCTGACTCGTTATATGTGCAGCATCTGTTCCCGCCAGCCTTTACCGGACTCATCCTCGGCGTGGTCTGTTTACTGCAGTTTGCCGTGAGCCTGATGATCGAACGACGCTATGAAAAAGGCATTGGCGCCTCGTTGTTCTGGATTATCTGGTTCCCGGTGGTGTACTGGATGCTGAGCCTGTTTACCACGCTGGTGGCGTTCCCCAAAGTGATGCTCAAACGCAAACGCGGGCGCGCGCGCTGGGTGAGCCCTGACCGTGGAATAGGGAGGATCGAACCATGAACCAGCCACTGATCTTTACCGAGCGGCGTCTCCTGCCACGCATAATTGACGTGCTGTTGACGCTGATTGCCTGGGTTGGGTTTCTGTACCTGATTTATAAAGGGCTGATTACCGCGCTGGCGCACTCACCGTATATGGGCGTGCGGCCGTTTTTCACCACCCTGGATACGGTGACTTTTTACATGCTGGTCGCCTTAATCAACGGACTGGTGCTGATTGGCTGGGCGAAGTACAACCAGTACCGTTTTCGGGTGGAACGACGCAACCGCAGACCTGGGCTTGAACATCATGAGCTGGCAGAAAGCATGCGTATTACCCCGGAACTGGTAACAGAGCTCAACAAAGCCAGGGTGCTGACGGTGCATCACCATGAGAATGGTGAAATCAGTCACGTCGATGTGGACAAGCACATTGCCGATAACCGGTTGCCGCCGCCCACGCCGGCCATGCTGACGATGCTGCCGGAAAGAACGCTCGAGTCTGAAGACGCAAAATAATGACCCTCAGGCGGCATGAGACAATTTGTGCCGCCTGTTACATCCTTCAACCCTGCATCGGACTATGATTAGACTCGGTACAATAAAAATAACTGAGGCAATGTCATGGATAAGGAACTACTGGATGCAGGCTACCGGGCCTATACCGGTGAGAAGATCGACGTCTATTTCAATACGACAATGTGCCAGCACTCGGGGAACTGTGTGCGCGGCAGCGCGAAGCTGTTCAACCTCAAGCGTAAACCGTGGATTATTCCTGATGAAGTTGATGTTGCCACGGTTATCAGGGTTATCGATACCTGCCCAAGCGGTGCGCTGAAATACCGTCAGAAATAAGTGAGGGAACCATGGAAATTCTTGCAGGCCATAACAAATTTTATGTGAATGATGCGCAGGGCAACCAGGTCGCTGAAATCGTCTTTGTGCCGACTGGCGAGCATCTGAGCATTATTGAACATACTGATGTCGACCCGAGTCTGAAAGGTCAGGGCGTGGGTAAACTGCTGGTGGCAAAGGTGGTGGAGAAAATGCGCGCCGAAAACCGCAAGGTTATTCCACTGTGTCCATTTGCCAAACATGAGTTTGATAAAACCCGCGAGTATGACGATATCCGCGCCTGATATGCGCAGTTGTAGGCCGGATCGGCGCCGCCGTCATCCGGCATCTCATTCCCGATGCAGCAGATCCTGATAAATCCCCGTCAGAACCCCGTGTGGGCCAAACTCCTTTTTAATCCACTGAGTGACCCGGCCGGTTGCCGAGTGCTGGGTTGCCAGCAGCATACGTGAATCCTGACGCGGGTTATGGATCTGACGCGTCACCAGCAGCGACTTCTCCATTGCCTCACGCACCATGTAGTCCGGCAAAAAGCCAATACCTTCGCCGAGGATCTGGCACTGACATTTGGTATTAAAATCGGGGACCAGAATGGACTCCTGCCCGTGCAGCAGCCAGCCGACCTTCTTGTTAATGGTATGCGCGGTGTCTTCGACCATGATGTTTGGGTACAACCGTAGCTGACTTTCTGAAATAGGTTCAGGCATAAACGCCAGCGGGTGATCCGGGGCAATGGCAAACGACCAACGGATCGCCCCTATCTCGGTGTAATCAATTCCGCCGCCGTCCAGTAATGTGTCCGGCGCGCCAATGGCGATGTTGGCCTGGTTATTAATTATGGAATCCCAGACGCCGTTATACACTTCGGTGGTCACGGTTATCTGGCAGGTTGGAAACTGCTTTTTGAGGGCCTGCAACAGCCGCGCGGTATGCTGCGGGGTGTAGAGCAACTGGTTAATGCAGATGCGCACCCGCGCCTCAATACCCTGAGCGATGGTATCAATACTGCGCTTGATGGCGTGGAAGTCGTTTAGCAGGTCGGTCGCCTTGCGGAAGAAATAACGCCCGGACTCGGTTAGCTCAATGCTGCGGGTATTGCGGGTAAACAGCACCACGTCGAGCCCCGTTTCCATTCGCTTGATGGTGTAGCTGATGGCGGAGGTGGTTAAACCCAGCTCTTCGGCGGCCTTGCTAAAACTGCTGTAGCGCGCAGCCATGGTGAACGCCAGCAGGTTCTCCTCGGTAAAAATTGAATTCATCCTCTCTCCCTTCGGGCTCGTCTACCCCCTGCCATACGATGATTGTTGAATGTATTTGTAATCCTTATGCAGAGCAACCAGTTTTGAACAGAATTTAACACTAGGTTCACATTTGATTTGAAGGCAATCACACTTCTGTCTTTTAGTTGCAGGCCGCTATCCGTGCAGCATCCCGCTTTATTTCCCGGATGACTGAATAATGTCTAAAAGAGCAGCGGTCATAAGAGAAAGATTGCACTACAGCACGTTTTTGCTCTCATTATTAAATACTATTCAATAATCGACTCGCTAACGATGAATGAAATTTAAGCGGATGTTATTCCCATCTCTCTGTTGCTATTCTCAGGTTATCGGAATTTTAAAAAGCCTTAAAAACTGCAGGAGAAGGATTATGTCAGAGAAAGAACTTATTACTGAATTTCTGCTGGCGGCAGAGCAGGGCAATGCGCAGGGATTAACATCCTGTCTGGCAAAAAATGTGGATATTAATGCGACCAATCGCCAGGGGCGTACCGCCATCATTATTGCCAGCCTGAATAAACATTATGACTGCGTGTCTTTATTGATTGAGGCCGGCGCCGATATTAATAAACAAGATCAAACCTGTTTTAATCCCTTCCTGATTAGCTGCCTGACCAATGATTTAACGCTGCTGCGTTTGGTGTTACCGGCTAACCCTGATCTCAATGTTCTCAGCCGTTTTGGCGGCGTTGGCATTACGCCTGCCAGCGAAAAAGGCCACGTGGAGATCGTGCGTGAACTGCTGCTGCGTACCGACATCAACGTTAACCACACCAACTTTGTCGGCTGGACGCCGCTGCTGGAAGCCATCGTACTCAACGACGGCGGCGCAAAGCAGCAGGAAATCGTCAAGCTGCTGCTCGACAATGGTGCGAATCCGCACATGACGGACAAGTACGGCAAAACCCCGCTGGAACTGGCGCGGGAGAAAGGGTATCACCAAATTGCCGAGCTGCTGATTGCCGCCGGAGCTTGACCGAGGAGCGCCACTATCGCCACGCCATCACGGCGATGCGTAACGGCGCTAACCGCCGACGGCGCGTTTCTTGAATTTCGGGGAACGGGGCGTGTAGAACAGGTTTTTTCCCGCGCGGTAAACCTGTTCATACCCGAGCTGCAGCGATTGTTCACCTTACTGAGCGAGAGCGGCGATAACGCGCCTAACAGTTGTCGGCTGGCGCTGACGCATTGTGAAGATCTGTTTCATCCCGGCGAGCCGGTGAGTTTTACCGAGACGGGGATAGCCGTTGGCACGGATAAATGGATAGCAACCTCCGGGTGCCAGACCTGGCAAATGCCGAGTTGGTCGCCAGATGCAGACCGCTTCGCAGCAATTTCCTGGCGTTGCTGGGCAGAGGTTATCCGCCAACAGCTGAATCACCGCGACACATTATTTTTGTACCAGGGCGATAACCCGTTTTATCAGGAAATCGCCCGTGAATTACAGAACCGCCGCCGGGCATTAATCGCCGCCCTGAATAATGGCGAAAATATTTCTTTCGCAGTTGGCCAGTTAATCGGTCTGGGAATTGGCTTAACGCCATCATCCGATGATTATTTAGTTGGACTGAGTACGGTTTTATTTATTAACGGTCATCCGTTAAAAAAACATCAGCACGATTTTTTAGCAGCATTACGGATTGCCGGAAATAACACGACGCTGCTCAGTAAAATAACGCTGGAAGAGGCTTTTCATCAGCGTTATCGGGAAAGCGTTGCACGACTGGTAACCCATATTATTACGCGGCAACACCACGTTGCTACGCCATTTATTACTGACATTAAAAATATCGGCTCAAGTTCTGGCTGCGACATGCTGTATGGCATGGCGGACGCCTGCACCCTGAGCCATCGGTCCGGAGGGAATTATGTCGATCAGGATAGTTGTTAAAAAGAACACGTATTTTGATTCTGTGTCACTGATGTCTATCTCAACGCGCGCTAACAAGCTCGATGGCGTGGAGCAGGCGTTTGTGGCGATGGCAACGGAAATGAACAAAGGCGTGCTGAAGAATCTCGGCCTGCTGACGCCTGAACTGGAAGAGGCGAAGAGTGGCGATCTGATGATTGTCATCAAGGGTGCGAGCGAGGCGGCGAACGCGCAAACGCTGGTGGCTATCGATGAGCTGTTCACGCACAAGGAGCAGGGCGGCCAGCACGAAGCACGCTATGCCACGCTTGCCAGTGCGAAGAAGCACGTTCCCGACAGCAACCTGGCGGTGATTTCGGTCAACGGCCTGTTCGCGGCCCGTGAAGCGCGTCAGGCGCTGCAAAATAACCTCAACGTGATGTTGTTCTCTGACAACGTGTCCCTCGACGATGAGCTGGCGCTGAAACAGCTGGCGCACGAAAAAGGGCTGTTGATGATGGGGCCGGACTGCGGAACCGCCATTATTAACGGTGCGGCGCTGTGTTTTGGTAACGCAGTGCGTCGCGGCAATATCGGCATTGTCGGCGCATCCGGCACCGGTAGCCAGGAACTCAGCGTACGTATTCATGAATTTGGCGGCGGTATTTCCCAGCTGATTGGCACCGGTGGACGTGACCTGAGCGAAAAGATTGGCGGCCTGATGATGCTCGACGCGATTGCCATGCTGGAGGCCGATCCGCAAACCGAGATTATTGCGCTGATCTCCAAACCGCCTGCGCCTGCGGTGGCCCGAAAAGTGCTGGATCGCGCGCGCACTTGTCACAAACCGGTGGTGGTGTGCTTCCTCGGACGTGACGCCGCGCTGGCGGATGAAGACGGATTGCAGTTTGCCCGAGGCACCAAAGATGCGGCGCTGCGCGCGGTCCTGCTCAGCGGCGTGAAAAAAGAGAGCCTGGATCTGCATCCGCTCAACTGGCCGCTGATTGAAGAAGTGCGCGCCCGTCTGACACCGCAGCAAAAATATATCCGTGGGCTGTTCTGTGGCGGCACGCTGTGCGATGAGGCGATGTTTGCCGCGATGGAAAAACATGCCGAGGTGTACAGCAACATTCACCCGGACCCGGCGTTCCGCCTGCCGGATATTAACCGCAGCGTGGCGCATACCTTCCTCGATTTTGGTGATGACGACTTCACCAACGGCAAGCCGCACCCGATGATCGACCCGACCAACCGCATCAGCCGTTTGTTGCAGGAAGCGCGGGATCCTGAAGTCGGCGTGATCGTGATGGATTTCGTCCTCGGTTTTGGATCGCATGAAGATCCGGTGGGCGTGATGATCGAGGCGATCGCTGAGGCGAAAGCGATCGCTGCCGCAGACGGACGTCCTCTGGAGATCCTCGGTTATGTACTGGGAACCGACCAGGATACGCCATCACTGGAAAAACAGTGCCAGATGCTGACCGATGCCGGGGTTATCTGGGCGAGCAGCAGCACCAACACCGGATTGCTGGCGCGTGAATTTATCTGTAAAGGGGAGGAAGCCTGATGAGCCAGACGCTGTTTACCCAGCCGCTGAACGTGATTAACGTCGGCATCGCGATGTTCAGTGATGACCTGAAAAAGCAAAATGTACCGGTGACCCAGCTCGACTGGACGCCGCCGGGCCAGGGCAATATGCAGGTGGTTGCCGCGCTGGACGAGATTGCCGATTCGCCGCTGGCAGACAAAATTGCTGCCGCAAACCAGCAGGCGCTGGAACGTATTATCCAGTCGCACCCGGTGCTGATTGGTTTTGATCAGGCCATCAACGTGGTACCGGGCATGACCCGCAACACCATCCTGCACGCTGGGCCGCCGACCCGTTGGCAAAACATGTGCGGCGCTATGAAAGGGGCCGTGACCGGGGCGCTGGTGTTTGAAGGACTGGCGAAAGACCTCGATGCCGCCGCCGAGCTTGCCGCCTCCGGTGAAATCATCTTCTCGCCGTGCCACGAGCACGACTGCGTCGGTTCGATGGCGGGCGTCACGTCGGCCTCAATGTTCATGCACATTGTGGAAAACAAAACCTACGGCAACCGCGCATATACCAATATGAGCGAGCAAATGGCGAAGATCCTGCGTATGGGGGCGAACGATCAGAGCGTTATCGATCGCCTGAACTGGATGCGCGACGTGCTGGGACCGATGCTGCGCGACGCCATGAAGTTGGCGGGGGAAATTGATCTGCGCCTGATGCTGGCGCAGGCGCTGCATATGGGCGATGAATGCCACAACCGCAATAATGCCGGGACGGCGCTGCTGATTCAGGCGCTGACCCCATGGATTATCCAGACCGGCTATCCGGTGGCGCAGCAGCGCGAGGTCTTTGAGTTTGTCCTTAGCAGCGACTATTTCTCCGGACCGACGTGGATGGCGATGTGCAAAGCCGCGATGGATGCTGCGCACGGTATTGAATACAGCACCGTGGTGACGACGATGGCGCGCAACGGCGTTGAGTTTGGTCTGCGCGTCAGTGGGTTACCAGGCCAGTGGTTTACCGGCCCGGCGCAGCAGGTGATTGGCCCGATGTTTGCGGGCTATAAGCCGGAAGATTCCGGGCGTGATATCGGCGACAGTGCGATTACCGAAACCTACGGCATTGGCGGTTTTGCCATGGCGACGGCGCCGGCCATCGTGGCGCTGGTCGGCGGTACAGTTGAGGAAGCGGTCGACTTCTCTCGCCAGATGCGTGAAATCACCCTTGGCGAAAACCCGAACGTCACTATTCCGCTGCTCGGTTTTATGGGCGTACCTACCGCTATCGACATTACGCGCGTTGGCAGCACCGGCATTCTGCCGGTGATCAACACCGCGATTGCCCACAAAGATGCGGGGATCGGCATGATCGGTGCGGGAATTGTCCATCCGCCGTTTGCCTGCTTTGAAAAGGCAATTCTCAGCTGGCGCGATCGCTACTGCCAATAACCATAACCAGGGGCTAATGCCGTTAGCCCCTGGTCGCGAAGCGAATAACGTTGCTTACCTGCAGGGCTGGGCGATCCCCGCGATCGCAAACGATGCTTAACCTGTAAAGGATATTCCATGAACAGCACAAAACTAGAATGGAAACGGGGTGACTGGGCGGCTTACTTTGGGCTGATGACCAACAACCTGACTAACCTGCTGACAATGATGGGGTTGCTCATCTTTGTCGTCGGGATCCCTACCGAAATTGTCTACGGCCGTATTGCGCCTGCCTTTGGTCTGGCGGTGCTGGTGGCCAGCGTCTGCTACGCCTGGTTTGGCCTGCAGATGGCAAAACAGACCGGACGTAAAGATGTGACGGCGCTGCCTTCCGGGCCGAGCGCCCCGTCAATTTTCACCGTCACCTTCCTGGTGCTGATGCCGGTGTATCAGCAAACCAAAGATGCCAACTTTGCTATCCAAATCGCGCTGGTGTGGTGTTTTGTCGAAGCGTTGATCCTGGTTGGTGGCTCGTTCCTTGGTGAGACCATCCGCAAGATGATCCCACGCACGGTGCTGCTCTCTTGTTTATCCGGCCTGGGTCTGCTGCTGCTGGCGATGAACCCGATGCTGCAGGCGTTTGAAGCGCCAACCGTATCGTTCATCGTGCTGCTGCTGATCTTCATTAACTGGTTCGGTAAGAAGCCGATTTTTGCCCGTATCCCTACCGGCCTGCTGCTGCTGATCGCCGGTACGGCATTGGCGTGGATCTCCGGCCTGCAAAGCCCGGAAGCGATCAAAGCGTCGATGTCTTCCTTTGGCTTCAATCCGCCGGAAATTCACGTCGACAGCTTCCTGCAAGGCTTGCCGCACGCACTGCCGTATCTGGCTTCTGCGGTTCCTCTGGGACTGGCGAACTACATTTTTGACCTTGAGAACATTGAAAGTGCGCACGCCGCAGGCGATGAGTACAACACCCGTAAAGTCATGATGGCGAACGGCTTTGCATCAATGCTGGGCTGCATGTTGGGTAATCCGTTCCCGGTTACCGTGTATGTCGGACACGCGGGCTGGAAAGCGATGGGGGCCAGTATCGGCTATACCCTCGCGTCGGGGATCACCATGTTTCTGGTGCCGCTGTTTGGTCTGGGCGCGTTTATGCTCGCCATTATTCCGATGACCGCGATCGTGCCGATACTGGTGTTTATCGGCGTGGTAACCGCTAACCAGGTGGTGCGAGAAACGCCCAAAGTTGAGGTGCCCGTCATCTTCATCTGTCTGTTCCCGTGGATTGCCAACTGGGCGTTAACCATCGTGAACAGCGTGATGGGGGCGGCGGGAACGTCAGCGGCTAAACTCGGAACCGACCTGCTGCACAGTAAAGGCGTGTACTACGACGGGTTGGTGCACCTCGGTAGCGGCGCGCCGCTGGCCAGTATGCTGTGGGGTTGTATCGCCATCTTCGCCATTATCAACAAACCATTACGTGGGGCGATTGCCGCCGCCGGTGGGGCGCTGCTGTCGCTGTTTGGCGTGATCCACTCCCCGGCCGTTGGGTTTGCTGAAGGCAGTTCGCTGATGTTTGTCATGGCCTACCTGATGATGGGCGGGATGTTCGTGATAAAGCATGTGCTCGACAGCCGTGAAGCGGTGACTGCCCTTGAGCAGCAACCGACCAAAACCTCCTGAATCGCTTTGCTGTGGAAGATGACGCTATGAAAGAACTTGTGGTCGTTGCCATTGGCGGCAACAGCATTATCAAAGATAACGCCAGCCAGTCGATTGAGCACCAGGCTGAAGCCGTAAAAGCCGTTGCCGATACGGTGCTGGAGATGTTGGCATCGGACTACAACATTGTGCTGACGCACGGCAACGGGCCGCAGGTGGGACTCGATCTGCGGCGCGCAGAGATTGCCCACGAGCGTGAAGGCTTACCGCTGACGCCGCTGGCAAACTGCGTCGCCGATACCCAGGGTGGCATTGGTTATCTGATCCAACAGGCGCTGAATAACCGTCTGGCGCGGCGTGGCGAACAGAAAGCGGTCACCGTGGTCACGCAGGTGGAGGTCGACAAAAACGATCCGGGATTTGCCAACCCCACCAAACCGATCGGCGCGTTCTTTAGCGACGCTCAGCGTGATGCGCTACAGCTGGCCAATCCGGGCTGGCGCTTTGTTGAGGATTCCGGGCGCGGCTACCGTCGGGTCGTCGCTTCGCCGGAGCCGAAGCGCATCGTCGAAGCCGAGGCGATTAAAGCACTGACCCAGCAAGGCTTTGTGGTGATTGGCGCGGGCGGCGGTGGGATCCCGGTGGTACGTAGCGATCAGGGGGATTACCAGAGCGTAGATGCGGTGATTGATAAAGATCTCTCCACCGCGCTGCTGGCGCAGGAGATCCGCGCCGACGTGCTGGTGATCACCACCGGCGTTGAGAAAGTGTGTATTCATTTTGGCAAGCCTGAGCAGCAGGCGCTGGACACCGTGGATATTGCAACAATGACCCGCTACATGCAGGAAGGGCATTTCCCGCCGGGCAGTATGTTACCCAAAATCGTTGCCAGCCTGACGTTTCTCGCCCGTGGCGGCAAACGGGTGATCATCACCACGCCGGAATGCCTGCCCGCCGCGCTGCGCGGTGAAACAGGCACCCATATTGTCCATTCCTGAAAGGAGATGCGAATGAAGGAAAGTAACAGCCGCCGTGAGTTTTTAAGCCAGAGCGGAAAAATGGTCACCGCTGCCGCGCTATTTGGCGCGGTCGCTCCGGTCGCGTATGCTGCGGATCCTGTCGGGACAACCCGTTGCGCGAAGAACACGATGACGATTAACGATAAACACTACTACCTGGATAACGTCCTGCTGGAAGCGGGATTTGATTACGAAAACGCCGTGGTGGTGCATACCCGTACCGCACTGCAAACCGTAGAGATTCAGGACGGGAAAATTGTTGCGCTGCGTGAGAATAAGCAGCATCCGGATGTCACGTTGCCGCACTACGATGCAGGCGGAAAGCTGATGCTGCCCGCCATGCGCGACATGCACATCCATCTGGATAAAACCTTTTATGGCGGTCCGTGGCGCTCACTCAACCGCCCGGCGGGCACCACTATTCAGGATATGATTCGCCTGGAACAAAAGCTGCTGCCTGAACTGCAGCCGTATACGCAAGAGCGTGCGGAAAAGCTTATCGACCTGCTGCAATCAAAAGGTACCTCGATTGCCCGCAGCCACTGCAATATTGAGCCGGTTTCCGGGCTGAAAAATCTGGAGAATCTACAGGCGGTGCTGGCGCGTCGTCAGCCGGGTTTTGCCTGTGAGATCGTGGCATTTCCGCAGCATGGCCTGCTGTTATCGAAGTCTGAACCGCTGATGCGTGAAGCGATGCAGGCGGGGGCGCAGTACGTAGGTGGGCTGGACCCAACCAGCGTGGACGGGGCGATGGAGAAATCCCTCGATACCATGTTCCAGATTGCGCTCGATTACGATAAAGGCGTGGATATCCATCTGCATGAAACCAGCCCGGCAGGCATGGCGGCGGTGAATTACATGGTGGAAACGGTAGAGAAAACCCCGCAGTTGAAGGGCAAGCTGACCATCAGCCATGCGTTTGCGCTGTCTACGCTGAACGAGCAGCAGGTGGATGAACTGGCGACCCGCCTGGTGGCGCAGCAAATTACCATTGCTTCGACGGTGCCGATTGGCACGATGCACATGCCGCTGAAACAGCTGCGCGACAAAGGTGTAGTGGTGATTACCGGCACCGACAGCGTGATCGACCACTGGTCGCCGTACGGGCTGGGGGACATGCTGGAAAAGGCCAATCTGTACGCGCAGCTTTATATTCGCCCTAACGAACTCAACCTGTCGCGGGCGCTGTTCCTTGCTACCGGCGATGTGCTGCCGCTCAACGATAAAGGCGAACGCGTATGGCCAAAAGCACAGGATGAGGCCAGCTTTGTGTTGGTGGATGCCTCCTGTTCTGCCGAGGCTGTCGCTCGAATCTCTCCCCGTACCGCAACCTTCCATAAAGGCCAACTGGTGTGGGGGAATGTGGCGAGCTAGTCAGGTTTCACGCGCAGCGGCAAAGGTCGTTGCGCGCTATTGTGACTCGTGTTACCCCACGATCCCCATATAACCGTGAATGCCCATATATACGCCGACCATAGCAATCAACACACTGGAAAAATAGGGGGCTTTGCGCGCCAGCGTGTTAAACCCGCTCCAGCGTTTGGCTGCCTGCTGCACGCTGATGGCCGCGCCTACACCCACCGTAACCAGCGTTATTGCCAGACCGACGCTAAAGCACAACACCATGGTGGCCCCCAGCGTAAAAGCTTTGAGCTGGATGCAAATCAGCAATACGGTGATGGCGGCAGGGCACGGGATCAGCCCGCCGGTCAGGCCAAACAACAAAATTTGCCCGTTGGTAACCTCTTTACCCGCAAAGCGGCGCTGGATATCCGTGGCATGCGCCCGTTCGTGGGCATCCTGATACTCTTTTGAACCTTCAGCAAAGCCTGCCAGCGCGGCATGATCGTGTTCGTGGTGATGATCATGATGATGAGCGTCGTGGTGAGCATGATGATGGTGGTCATGGTCATGGTCATGGTCATGGTGGTGATCATGGTGATGGTGATGATCGTGCCCGTGGTCGTGATGCGCGTCGGCCAGCCAGTTCTGCTCCCCGCGCCATGTGCGCCAGAACATCCACAATGCGGTACTCAGAATAATAATCGCCGAGACAAACTGTAACCAGGGTTCGACCGCCTGGGCGGTGAAGGCTTTGCTGATATACATCCCACCCAGTGCAATCAACCACACCACGGCGGTGTGCGACAGCGTCGCCGCCAGTCCCAGCATGATCGCCTGTTTGATGGTGCCTTTAATGGCGATGATAAAGGCCGCCATCATGGTCTTGGAATGCCCCGGCTCCAGGCCGTGCAGCACGCCCAATAAAATCGCACTGGGAATAAAGAACCAGGCGTTGCCCTGCTGAAGATGCGTCGAAAATTCACCCATGAGAATGATTCTTAGTTGGTTTGTTTCGTCAGATTCTACTCCCCCCCAGTACCGAATACTACCCCCCAGTAGATCGGCACGGTATAGTACGTCATGATTTATGCAACGGGGACAGGACGATGTCACATACGATCCGCGACAAACAAAAGCTCAAAGCCCGCGCGAGTAAGATTCAGGGGCAGGTAGCCGCGCTGAAAACTATGCTTGATGAACCGCATGAATGCGCCGCCGTTTTACAGCAGATTGCGGCAATTCGCGGCGCGGTAAACGGATTAATGCGTGAAGTGATTAAAGGTCATCTGACCGAGCATATCGTGCATCAGGGTGATGAAATCAAGCGTGAAGAGGATCTGGACGTCGTGCTGAAGGTGCTGGACTCCTACATCAAATAATTCAGTTTAACGGCTCATCCACATAGTGGAATGAGCCGTTAAACAACACGTTCTAGCCAAAAAACATCACAGATACGCACAGCAGACCGACAATCAGGGTGATCAGATTGCCTACCGAGCGGTACGGCTTCAGGGCCGGGATCAGATAGGTAGACAACGTCGGCATGATGAACAAAATCATGGCGATCAGCGGCCCGCTAATCGCGTAAATCATTGAAATTGCATTTGGATTAATGCAGCAAATGATAAACGTGATGGTGGAGACCAGCATAATAGACAGGGCGCGGTTAAAGGCCCGGCTTTTCTTCACACCAACCTGGTGCAGCGACGTTTTGACCAACTCTGTCGCCCCTTCAATCACGCCAAAGTAGGTGCCGAGGAACGATTTTGACATCGCCACTACGGCGACGATGATCCCGGAAATCGACAGCCATGCGGGCGCGTTGGGCATCATCGACAGCGCGGACAGAATGGTCACGCCCTCGTGCTTCGCATCTTCAATGTAATTTACCGGAATCGACATCAGACAGCTGAAGACGAAAAACAGCACGCTCAGGCAGATGATAACGTAGGCGACTTTCATGATTTTTTTGCATTTACCCATGGCCTGCTCGCCGTATTTCTCACGTCTGTCGATAGCAAACGTGGAGATAATCGGCGTATGGCTAAAAGCGAAAACCATCACGGGAATCGATATCCAGACCTGATGCAGCGTGTGCTGATCAAACGACATCTGGCCGGTGAGTAACGTTGGCTGCCAGCTTCCGGTCAGGTAGAGCGACAGAAACAAAAAGTAAGCGATCAGCGGGAATACCAGAAAACCCATCACCCGAATGGTGGCCTGGCGACCCATCAGAAAAATCAAATTCAGCACCAGCACTACGCCGAGACTGACCAGCATACGTACGCGGAGATCGATCTCGATATGTTTTGCCAGCTGTTCGGTGAGTGAGTTGGTGATCGCCACGGCGTAGATCAGCACCACCACAAAGAAGGCCACAAAATAGAGGGTGGTAATCAGGCTGCCTATCTTTTTGCCGTAATAGTGGGTGACTGCGCCAGTGATCCCTTCACCCGCTGAGGTTTTGGATGACAGAATAAACTGGCACAGCGCTTTATGTGGCCAGTAGGTTAAAGGCCAGGCGACGAGTGCGGTGATAAACAGCACCACCGCACCAGCAGAACCCAGCTGTATGGGGAGGAAAAGGGTTCCTGCGCCGACGGCAGTCCCGTATAACGCGAAGCTCCAGAGAGTCTCTTCTTTTGACCAAATTTTCGACATTATTTGAACGTATCAACTATAAAATAAACAAAAAGAAGCGCAATTTACCACAAATGAGCGGGGCTGGGGGAGGTGTGAGCATGTGGGCGGGAGAAGGGATGAATAGCCGGAATGGAGATAATTCCGACTATTCATTGGATTATCAGGCAGTAACGCGCTGCTGGCGACGTTTCATTACGCGCTCGCGTAATGTGTCATACGCCCAGTTATAAAACATGGTGTACGGCAGGAAGAACAGGAAGAAACCAATTTCCAGGGTGAATGCTTGCAGCAGGCTGACGTTCAGCACATACGCCATAATGCTCACCCCAATCACAATAAACCCACTTTCAAAACCTAACGCGTGAAATGCGCGGACCTTAGCCGTACGTTTTACCAGGTGAGTCGGCCATAAGCGGTCAAACAGGGCGTTATAAATGATATTCCAGATCATCGCCGTGGTCGCCAGAAGTATGGTCAATCCGCCCATTTCCAGCACTGAGCGCTGCATCAACCACGCGGCGGTTGGCGCGAGAACGGCGGTGGCAATACCCTCAAAACAGACGGCGTGAAAAATACGTTCCATTAACGAACGGCGTTGGACTGTATCGTGTTGCATAATCTGAAACCTTCTTTGATGCCCGGATAACGGAATAGTGGTAATTTTATCGTTTTATGTGATATCTAAAAGATAGGATCCATCGATAAAGTAGATAGTTTATGCGCTACTCTCCTGAAGCATTAACGGCATTTGTTGAGACCGTCTCCTGCGGCTCATTTTCTGCGGCGGCGCGGCGGTTACGCAAAAGTCAGTCCACCATCAGCACGGCGATAGCCAATCTGGAAGCCGATCTCGGCTTTGCGTTGTTTGACCGCTCTTCACGTCAACCCACGCTCACCGAGCAAGGCAAACGGATTCTTGGCTATGTGCAGGCGATTCTGTCGGCCAGCGAGCGGCTGGACGAGGCGGCGATTTCGCTGTCGGGTGCAACGGAAGCACGTCTGACTTTTGTGCTTTCGGACACCCTGCATCCGGATGTGTTGGAAGATTTGATGGTGCAGTTTGACCGACTGTTTCCGCACACCGAGTTTGAATGTCTGATTGGCGAAGATGAGGACGTAATCGATCTGCTGCAAAAGGGACGTGCGCAGGTTGGTCTCCTTGAAGCGCGCGAGGATTACCCCACGGACATGGGTGTCACGCGCCTGCCGATGCAAACCTTGATGGGATTGTACGTGGCGGCTTCGCACCCGCTGGCGGTGCAGGAAAAACTGCAGTGGGAGCAACTGCGTACCTGGCGCGAACTGCGGCTAAATACCTATCTGGAAAGCGGCACTAACGTGGCGCGCGGTCCGGTGTGGTCAGCGCCTAACTATTTATTGTTGCTCAGTATGGCGGTGCAGGGATTTGGCTGGTGTACGCTGCCTTGTGCGCTGGTGGAGGAGTTTGCAGCGGAAAAACCGCTGGCACAGCTGAAGGTACCTGGCTGGCCTAAGGCTATCTCTATCGATTTGCTGTGGAACAAGAAATCGCCGCCTGGCGTGGCGGGAAGCTGGCTACGCGATCACTTACAACAGGGTGGCGTTTCGATGATAGATAAATGATACACATTTCCTTTGTGATAAAACTCACCATTTTTTAAACAACTAAGATAACTATTCTTAACAATCATCTACTATTGCGCTGTCATTTTGCGCTGAGGTAGTGATGAAAGAGGTTGTGATAGTGGGGGCGTTGAGGACACCGATTGGCTGTTTCCAGGGTACGCTGGCACGCCACTCTGCCGTTGAGTTAGGCAGTATGGTGGTCAGGGCGTTAATGGAACGCACCGGGGTGGATGTTCACTCTATTGATGAAGTGATCCTGGGTCAGGTCCTCACGGCGGGGGCAGGGCAAAATCCGGCACGCCAGTCTGCCATTAACGGAGGACTCCCCAACACCGTTTCCGCCATCACCATTAACGACGTTTGTGGCTCGGGCCTGAAGGCGTTGCATCTGGCGACGCAGGCTATCCAGTGCGGTGAAGCCGACATTGTGATTGCCGGTGGACAAGAGAATATGAGCCGTGCCCCACATGTCCTGACCGACAGTCGCACCGGGGCGCAACTCGGTAATAGTCAACTGGTCGATAGCCTGGTGCACGACGGTCTGTGGGATGCTTTCAACGATTATCACATGGGCGTTACCGCGGAAAACCTGGCGCGGGAATACGGTATCAGCCGTGAATTACAGGATGCCTACGCGCTTCACTCGCAACACAAAGCGCGTATGGCGATCGATGCTGGGCGGTTTAAAGATGAAATTGTGCCCGTGGTCACTCAGCGTAACGGGCAATCGATAGTGGTGGATACCGACGAACAGCCGAGAACCGATGCCAGCGCAGAAGGGCTGGCGCGTCTGGATCCTACCTTTGATCGTTTGGGGTCCGTTACGGCGGGTAACGCGTCATCAATAAACGATGGTGCTGCTGCCGTGATGATGATGAGCGAAGCCAAGGCCCAAGAGCTGAACTTACCCGTGCTGGCGCGCATTCGTGCCTTTGCCAGCGTCGGGGTTGATCCTGCGTTGATGGGCATTGCGCCGGTGTACGCGACGCGACGTTGCCTGGAACGAGTTGGCTGGCAATTGGCGGATGTTGATCTTATCGAAGCCAACGAAGCGTTTGCCGCGCAGGCGCTTTCTGTCGGCAAAATGCTGGAGTGGGATGAACGCCGGGTGAATGTGAACGGTGGGGCCATTGCGCTCGGTCATCCGATTGGGGCGTCCGGCTGCCGTATTCTGGTTTCACTGGTCCATGAAATGGTGAAACGCCGGGCGCATAAAGGTCTGGCAACGCTGTGCATCGGCGGCGGTCAGGGTGTGGCGCTGGCCATCGAACGTGACTGATCCGCTCTAAATTAATCCTCTCAAATACGCCTTCCTGCCGCGCTGTCCATGCAAATGTGACAGCGCTCACCTGTTATATTTTGAAATAAGTAAAATCTATTCAGAAAAACTCTGAAGCAAAATCTTTCCTCTGATTTACCCTTTTCGCTTATAACTTAATTAATAATACAAAAGCGTATAATTATCACAGGTAATATAACTTGCGTTATTAACTGCGTGTTTTATTGTATCTCATTGTTTTTAATGTCAATTGTTGTGATTAATACTTCTGCTATTCATTTTAAATAAAATGAACCGTGATCATGATCTTTGTTTTCGGGTTTTTAGATGATTTTTGTTTGATATTCATCACGCTGTTGTTGTCCATTTTTTTTGAAACAAATAATTACGATCATGATCACTAAAATAGTGGTGTTAAAAAAATAAAATGCAATTCCATAAAAAAGGAACATCATTTTAATTTGAGGGTAGCATATGTTTAAGAACACTCTGGTGCTTGCGTCTTTAATTGGTGCGTCATTTGCAGCGCAGGCTGTCACCGTTGACTTACGACATGAATATATTGATAGCGGGTCTAATGCTGATCGCGTGTCGGTGTCGCATCGTTTTGAAAATGGTTTAGGTTTTACCGTTGAAGCAAAATGGAAATCGGGTGGTGATAAAGCTGACCAGCCTTTTGCTGATGTAGTGGGTAACGGTCATGAAGACTCAATTAACTGGCGTTGGAAAGCAACCAGCAATATTGCGGTAACGCCAGGTCTGACACTTGAAAGTAATGACAGCCGCACCATCTACAAACCGAACCTGCACCTGCAGTACAGTTTTGAGAATGGTTTCTATGTCGCTACCCGCTATCGTTATGAATATACACGCTATCCTTCAAGCTCCAATAAAGAAGATGATAAGGTAAACCGTGGGGATGCGTGGGTTGGTTTTGTGCTGGGTGACTGGCGTACTGAGCTGAACTATGTTTACGCCAAAAGCACCGAAGGTGTAGCGCGTAATAATAATAAAACCTACTCCAATGAATATAATGCCAAGTTAGCCTATAAGTGGGATAAAAACTGGGCACCGTATGTTGAAGTCGGGAACGTGGGTGTGAAAACAACGGATGAGCGTCAAACTCGTTTCCGTATGGGCGTCGCCTATTCTTTCTAAATACCATCAATAGCTGGCGAAATACCCCGGAGATGTTGGCCGGGGTTTTCTGCTGCTTATTATTTATAGTATTGAGCTTTTCTATTAATAAAAAAAGCCCTCCGCGAGGAGGGCAAGGCCAGTTACAGAAACATTAAATTAAAAACAGGGCACAATCATTTCGGGGACTACAGTTGAAACAGTTCCGGCTGCTCGGGCAGTTTGGCAATGTACAACGCCGGTTTGCCATCTTTGTCTGAGCTAAAAAGTACCGCGCGATCGTCTGGTGTAAACGACGGATGCGGGTGGGTGACCTGACGGCTGTTTGCCACGGTAGCCCAGGAAGTATCGTGGCGTGCGATGCGGAAACAGCTTTTCTTCGCTACATCAAATCCATACAGATAAGGGTCGTTATCGATGGTGTAACCGCCAGTATCCTTCACGTCTACCGGTGTACCTGAACCATCGCCGACCAGCAACGTGCCATCAAAATTGCTCATTAAATGCGAGCAGGCAGGCATTAACATTACGGCTTCATTAACGCCGGTATCAGGATTGTAGCTGGAGATGGTGCGTCCTTGCTGACCTTTCAGGTACGAGACATAGACCAGTGCCGAGCCGTTCGGGACCCAAAATTCATGGGTGCAACTTTCACCCTGCGCATGATCCTTAACTTTACGCACGTTACTGCCGTCTTCATTGACCAGCCACATTCGCGCATCGACCAAATCGTGCGGACCTTCATGGCAGAAAGCGACGGTGTTATCGTCGAACGGACGGTAAATCGGATGACCCAGCCAGTTTTTCTCTTCGTGAATCACCGCGCTGTCGCCGGTACGTAAATCGACGCGCAGCAGTCGGCAGTGCGGGCCTTTATGGAAGAAGTCATGGAACAGCTGCCAGCTGTTTAACGGTGTCCAGTCGCTTTTAGCAATTTCGATACCGACCAGTTTTGTACAGTCGCTGTTGGCAACCCAGGTACCGTAGCCCACCCAGTCATCAGACACGCGGTACACTTCGCGTTCTGCCAACGTCTTGAGATTCACTTCCAGCAGGGTGCGGTCGTTTTTGACATAGTAGAGGGCGCTGTCGTCCGGCGATAAAAAACCGCCGAAGGTATTATCACCTGCGCCTTCGGTCAACTGAACGGCTTCGGCTTTGGCAAGATCCAGTAAATAGTAGTTCCAGTGACCATCAAACTCACCGGCGAACAGCAGGTGACTGCCATCATTAAAGAAGCATTTCTGATAGAAATAGTTTCGATGACAGGTTACTTCCGGTGGGGTCAGTCGGGTGACTTCCACGCCTGTATCCGGATCGCGGCTGATCTCATAGTTCAGCTTGACCCGCATGCCTTTAGCCATAATGCACTCCTTTTACCGTACGCAGGATTTTAGCAATCTGCGTCAGCACCCAGATTTATGATGAATTTAAAAACCAAGTGATAATTTATCAAAACAGTGTTTCATCATGTGTGATTGATGACGCAATTTGTAACAAAAAGCATAAGAAAGCATTTCTGCGGCGAGAGGTTGTTGAATGCTTTATCTCTACCTCCATGGAGTTATCATTTCTTATTATTTTGCATCTATCTGTTTTATATGGTTTTTAAATCCAGTTGTTTTTTGTTATCTGCCGATTTTCCGTCACTAGCGTGATCGCAACTACACTTTTGATAATAAGATGCAGAAAAAGTGAAACATCGTTTTAGTTGTAATTGAAAACGCGTTCCGAGAGAGATATCATTAACGCATTAGGAAAAACGGAACGATGTTTCGCTATCCGATAACGTATTCACGGTCAATTTATCACTGGAGGTAAATGTGGACGTAAGACAAAGTATCCACAGTGCGCATGCTAAAACCCTGGACACCCAGGCGCTGCGTAACGAATTTTTGGTAGAACAGGTATTTGTCGCAGACGAATACACCATGGTTTACAGCCACATCGACCGTATTATTGTCGGCGGGATTATGCCGGTGGCCAAAACCGTTTCCGTTGGTGGTGAAGTTGGCAAACAGCTGGGCGTAACGTATTTCCTCGAACGCCGTGAGCTGGGCGTGATCAACATCGGTGGTCCGGGCACGATTACCGTCGATGGTCAATGCTATGAAATCGGTCACCGCGATGCGCTGTATGTCGGTAAAGGTGCCAAAGAAGTGGTGTTTGCCAGCCTTGATGCGGCAACTCCGGCGAAGTTTTACTACAACTGTGCACCGGCACACACCGCGTACCCAACCAAAAAAGTCACGCCAGCAGACGTTGCGCCGGTGACGCTGGGCGATGATCTCACCAGTAACCGCCGTACCATCAACAAATACTTTGTGCCGGATGTTCTGGAAACATGCCAGTTGAGCATGGGTCTGACTGAACTGGCGCCGGGTAACCTGTGGAATACCATGCCGTGCCATACCCATGAACGCCGCATGGAAGTCTATTTCTACTTCAATATGGAAGAAGACACCTGTGTATTCCACATGATGGGGCAGCCTCAGGAAACGCGCCATATTGTGATGCACAACGAGCAGGCTGTTATTTCTCCAAGCTGGTCTATCCACTCTGGCGTGGGCACAAAAGCCTATACGTTTATTTGGGGTATGGTCGGCGAAAACCAGGTCTTTGATGACATGGATCACGTTGCAGTAAAAGATCTGCGCTAGTCGCGGGCGGCCACTCAGCCTGTCGGTGATGGGCACTATAAAAAATAAGGATTAACAATGATTTTGAATGCATTCTCTCTTGAAGGTAAAGTCGCCGTTGTGACAGGTTGTGACACCGGTCTGGGCCAGGGTATGGCGCTGGGTCTGGCGGAAGCGGGCTGCGATATCGTGGGTATCAACATTGTTGAGCCGACAGAAACTATCGAACGTGTTACTGCCCTGGGCCGTCGCTTTTTAAGCCTGACTGCCGACCTGCGTCAGATTGACGGTATTCCGGCACTGCTGGAGCGCGCGGTGGCAGAATTCGGCCATATCGATATTCTGGTGAACAATGCGGGTCTTATTCGTCGTGATGATGCGATCGATTTCAGCGAAAAAGACTGGGACGACGTCATGAACCTGAACATTAAGAGCGTATTCTTTATGTCCCAGGCGGCGGCGAAGCACTTCATCGCGCAGGGCAACGGCGGGAAAATTATTAACATAGCCTCTATGCTCTCCTTCCAGGGTGGCATCCGCGTGCCGTCTTACACCGCATCAAAAAGCGGCGTGATGGGCGTAACCCGCCTGATGGCGAACGAGTGGGCAAAACACAACATCAACGTCAATGCGATTGCACCGGGCTACATGGCGACCAACAACACGCAACAGCTGCGTGCTGATGAGCAGCGTAGCGCAGAAATCCTCGATCGTATCCCGGCAGGCCGTTGGGGTCTGCCTGACGATCTGAAGGGGCCAATCGTATTCCTGGCCTCCAGCGCATCTGACTACATCAATGGTTATACCGTTGCAGTAGACGGCGGCTGGCTGGCGCGTTAATTCCCTCTCCAGTATTAAAAAACCTGCCAACGGCAGGTTTTTTTTGGTTTTAAGTTATTTTAATCCATATTATGGTTATAAATTAATCCATAAATAATTTCATATGTATGAAACGGTAATATTTAATACTCTTTAATATCAGTGTATTAAATTTTATTGAGTAATTATCTATAAATTTTAAAATTGTAATGTCCATCACATAACGGTATGAGCTAGCTATTTTATCCATAACTATGCCGTTTCCAGCCTGACGCCCCTGGCAAGGGATCCCTTATTTTCAGTTTTATGTCTTACTCTGTTTCTGGCAGGAAAAAATGGTCTCAATTAATCATGATGCTGCTTTAGCACCGCGCGCAATGCGCGACACGCGACGTATGAATCTGTTTGTCTCAGTTTCCGCTGCTGTCGCAGGATTATTATTTGGTCTGGATATTGGGGTGATCGCGGGTTCGCTGCCGTTTATCACTGAACACTTTGCGCTAAGCAGTCGTTTGCAGGAGTGGGTAGTCAGCAGCATGATGCTGGGTGCGGCAATTGGCGCACTGTTCAATGGCTGGCTCTCTTTCCGCCTCGGACGAAAATACAGTCTGATGGTCGGGGCAATCCTCTTTGTTCTCGGATCGTTGGGATCGGCATTAGCGACAAGCGTTGAGCTTCTGATCGCCGCCCGGGTAGTACTGGGGGTTGCCGTCGGGATTGCTTCCTATACCGCGCCGCTTTATCTCTCAGAAATGGCCAGTGAAAACGTGCGCGGAAAAATGATCAGCATGTACCAGCTGATGGTCACGCTGGGCATTGTGCTGGCCTTTTTATCCGATACGGCGTTCAGCTACACCGGCAACTGGCGGGCTATGCTCGGCGTGCTGGCCCTGCCTGCGGTGGTGCTGATTGTTCTGGTGGTGTTTTTACCGAACAGCCCGCGCTGGCTGGCACAAAAAGGGCGTCATATTGAAGCTGAAGAAGTGCTGCGTATGCTGCGAGATACCTCGGAAAAAGCCCGCGATGAACTGAATGACATCCGCGAAAGCCTGAAGCTAAAGCAGGGCGGATGGGCGCTGTTTAAGATCAACAGTAACGTGCGTCGTGCGGTTTTCCTCGGTATGTTGCTGCAGGCGATGCAGCAGTTCACCGGGATGAACATCATCATGTACTACGCGCCGCGGATTTTTAAGATGGCGGGCTTTACCACCACAGAACAGCAGATGATTGCCACCCTGGTGGTTGGCTTAACCTTTATGTTTGCTACGTTTATCGCCGTCTTTACCGTCGATAAAGCCGGGCGTAAACCGGCGCTGAAAATTGGTTTTACCGTGATGGCGCTGGGAACATTGGTGCTGGGCTACTGCCTGATGCAGTTTGATAACGGCACGGCATCCCGCGGGTTATCGTGGCTGTCCGTCGGCATGACCATGATGTGTATCGCCGGCTATGCGATGAGCGCCGCACCGGTGGTGTGGATCCTGTGCTCGGAAATTCAGCCGCTGAAATGCCGTGACTTTGGTATCACTTGTTCCACCACCACCAACTGGGTGTCGAATATGATCATCGGGGCAACGTTCCTGACGCTGCTCGACAGTATTGGCGCGGCCGGTACATTCTGGCTTTATACCGCGCTGAATGTCGTATTCATTGGTATTACGTTCTGGCTTATTCCTGAAACCAAAAATGTCACCCTGGAACATATCGAACGCAAACTGATGGCGGGAGAGAAGTTGCGGAACATCGGTGTGTAATGTTAATGCCCGGTGGCGGATTTCGCTTACCGGGCCGACAGGTTCGCATTGGCCGGGTAGGGCGAAGCCGCCACCCGGCTTTTTATTTAGCGCATCGCGCGTTTCAGGATACGCTCAGCCTGACGCTGGAAGTCTGCAGCAGCTTCTTCCACGGTTTTCTGACCGTAGTCGATGTACTGCAGTGACGTACCGAACTGCGCCACGATCTGCGGGTCATCAAAGTATGGCGACACGGTGAGTTTGGTTGGCAGCGACTGCGCCAGACGTAACCCAGCGACGGACGGATCGTTTTCTTTGATGGTGCCGTTTTGCGTCAGGATTTCAACGGCTGCTTTACTCAGCGGCACGCCGCGCTCCAGACCCAGCGTTTCGACACCTTCTTTGCTGTTCAGCAGGAAGTTAATCACTTTCGCGGCGGCTTCCGGATTTTTCGTGGATTTGCCAATAGACAGCATCTGCGCAGGTTTAAAGAACAGCCCTGCGTCCGTGGCACCTTCCATCATCGGGTAGCTACCCAGATCCAGCTTCGCCGGTGGCTTCAGGTTATCTGAATACTTGTTAATGGTGGAGTTCCACATGTAGGTTCCACCCCATTCGCCTTGGATCCACGGCTTCATTTCATACATGTTGCTCTTACCAAACGACGCATAGTATTTGGTGTCTGGCATTACGTGGCTATCAACCAGCTTTTTATAGGTCTGGAAGAACTCAACCCACTGCTCTTTGGAGTAGGAGAATTTCTTGGTCTTTTCATCTACGGCTGGAATGTTGTACTTCTGGATCATGTACGAGTTCAGCAGCGCCAGCGTGTCCTGATGCTCCAGTACCACCGGGTAGTACTGTTTGCCGAGCTTGCTTTCGAACGTTTTGCCCGCAGCCATCAACTCATCCCAGGTTTTCGGGTATTCAACGCCCGCTTTTTTCCAGGTTTCATCGTTAAAGTAGAACACGCGCGCGGTGACGGAAATGGGGATCCCGTTCAGCTTGCCGTTAACGGTAGTGGACTGCAGTTCTTTTGGATCGAACTGGCTTAAGTCGATCACGTCCTTCATTTTGTTCAAGTCGTAAAAACCGTCGCCATTTTTCGAGAAAATCGGCAGCCAGTTCCAGTTGGTTTGCATCACATCCGGCTCGGTACCGCCCGCAATCTGCGTGGTCAGGCGGGATAAGTGACCATCCCAGCCGGTATATTCGGCTTTGACGGTGATATCCGGGTTCAGCTTGTGAAACTCTTCTAACGCTTTCAGCGTGACCTGGTGGCGGCCATTGCCCCCCCACCAGGACATACGTAAATCAACATCCTTTGCCATAGAAGGCAGCGCGGTCAGGCCCAGAGTGGCGGAGATAGCGGCGCTTAAAAGCACTTTTTTCATTTTTATAACTCCATTAGAGAGAGATGTTCTTTTCAGTTTTTGCGTCAAAGAGATGACATTTATTTATATCGAACTTGAAATGCACCTTGCGGTTAAGACCTTTATCAATCATTGGCTTAGCTTTATCTGAAGGGATGCGAGCAGTCAGTTCGTAATCTGCCACTTTCAGGTAAACAAAGAATTCATGGCCCATGTTTTCCACGCGTACCATTTCGCCACTACAGTTGCCTTCGGCAAAAGGCTCTTCGGCGACGTCGACGAATTCCGGACGGATGCCGTAGAAGACATCCTGACCGACATAAGAAGAGACTTTCTCCTGCTTTTCGTCGTTCAACGGCATGGTTTCATTGCCGATGGCAATGTGCAGACGTCCCTCTTGTTCCACCAGCTTGCAGGGGCGAATGTTCATCTCCGGTGCGCCGATAAAGCCAGCCACGAACATATTTTTCGGCTTGTGGTACAGGTTATCCGGGGTATCAACCTGCATGATGTGTCCCAGTTTCATCACGCAGATGCGGTCACCCATGGTCATCGCTTCGGTCTGATCGTGGGTCACGTACACGGTGGTGGCCGGCTTGCCGGATTTCTTCAACTGCTTGTGCAGGTCGGAAATACGGATACGCATTGAGGCACGCAGTTTGGCATCAAGGTTGGACAGCGGTTCGTCGAACAGAAACACGTCCGGTTTCTTCACAATCGCACGGCCAACGGCCACACGCTGTGCCTGACCACCGGAGAGCTGGCGAGGCAGGCGCTCCAGCAGTTCTTCCAGTTCGAGGATCTTCGCTGCTTCGTTTACCTGGGCATCAATCTGTGCCTTCGGCATTTTGCTTAGCTTCAGGCCGAACGCCAGGTTCTCACGCACCGTCATGTGCGGGTACAGCGCATAGTTCTGGAATACCATCGCAATCCCGCGCTCCTTCGGTGCCAGATTGTTCACAATCTTCTCGCCGATACGCACTTCGCCGCCGCTGATGGTTTCCAGACCTGCCAGCATACGCAGGGTGGTGGACTTGGCGCAGCCGGATGGCCCGACAATCACCATGAATTCCCCTTCTGCAATTTTCAGGTCGATACCATGTACCGCTTTGAAGCCGTTGGAGTACACTTTTTCCAGTTTATTAAAAATCACTTCAGCCATGATATTTCCCTCTTAACCTTTAATTCCGCTGCTGGTAACGCCCTGTACGAAGTAGCGTTGTGCCAGGAAGAACACAATGATGGATGGCAGAATGGAGATACTCGCCATTGCCAGAATTTCGTTCCACGGCGCACCTTCGGTAACGTCGATGGACATTTTCAGCGCCAGTGCAATCGGGTATTTATCCACGCTGTAGACATAAATCAGCGGCCCGATAAAGTCGTTCATTGACCACATGAACTGGAACAGAGCGACAGAGATGATGGCCGGTTTCAGAATCGGCACCACCACGTACCACAGCACCTGGAAGGAGTTACAGCCGTCAATCTGCGCCGCTTCTTCCATGTCACGCGGTACGCCGCGCAGGAACTGAATCAGCATGAAGACAAAGAACCCTTGCGTGGCGAAGGCCAGCGGCAGGTACAGCGGCATATAGCTGTTCAGCATGCCCATTTCACGGAACATCAGGTACTGCGGGATCAGCAAGACGGTGCTTGGCAGCAGCATGGTGGTGATGAGCGTGGCGAACCAGAATTTCTTCCATGGGATCTCGAAGCGGGCAAAGCCGTATGCCACGATGGTGGAAGAGATAATGGTCAGGATGACTTTCGGAATCACATACTTAAAGGTGTTCAGCATGTAATGGCCGAAGGTGTATTCGGTACCGGTTTTCCAGCCGTTGACGAAGCCATCCCAGGTGGCGTTTGCAGGCCACAGGCTCAGGGTGGTGAAGATCTCGTGGTTCGGTTTGAACGAGGCCGAGAACATCCACACCAGCGGGTACAGCATCAGCAGCCCTACCAACAGCAGGATCACGTAGCGGATGGCCGCGTTAATTTTTTCCCGACGCAGGGTGCGGGCAACTTCACGCTCAGCGATGCTCTGAGCTTCAGAGATTTGTTGGATATCAGCCATTTTTGCCTCCCTTATCGGCGGAATAGAACACCCAGTATTTCGAAGACTTGAAGGCAATGGCCGCAAAGACCGCAACAACCAGGAACAATACCCAGGCCAGCGCCGCGCCGTAGCCCATGTCAAAGTACTTGAAGGCCGTGTCGTAGATGTACAGGGAGAACAGGTAAGTGGAGTAGGTTGGTCCGCCGCCGGTTATCACGTACGGGCCAGTAAACTCCTGGAATGCCTGTGTGGTCTGCATGATGAAGTTGAAGAAGATAACCGGCGTAATCAACGGCACGGTGACTTTCATAAACATCTGCCATTTGGATGCGCCATCGATCATTGCCGCTTCGTACTGAGACTGCGGTACGTTTTGCAACGCCGCGAGGAAGATAACCATCGCGGAGCCAAACTGCCAGACGCGCAGCAGGGTCACGGACATCAGTGCCAGCGAGGGTTCACCCAGCCAGTTAACCGGGTCAAAGCCTAATACACCGATAAAGCTGTTCAGCAGACCGTCGATGGCAAACAGCGCACGCCACAGCACGGCGATAGCCACGGAGCTACCGAGGATGGACGGAATATAGTAAGCCGTACGGAAGAAGCCGATACCGCGTAATTTAAAGTTAAGAACAAACGCAATCCCTAATGCAAATGCCAGTTTTAATGGGATTGTCAAAAATACGTAGGCGAACGTCACGCCCATGGATTTCCAGAAGAGAGCATCTTCTGTCAGCATGTAGCGATAGTTCTCGATGCCGTTAAACACCGGCGGACTCATCAAGTCATACTCAGTAAAACTGAGGAAGAAAGATGAAACGAATGGGAAGGCGGTAAAGATTATCAACCCTATGATATAGGGTGATATCCACGCCAATCCCAGCATTCTGTTTTCATTCATACATACCTACCTGGCGAGTAATGGTTTAATACGGATTCGGTTGTAACGAACCGGACATACTCTCTGGATGCCCGGTGTGTCGGCGTTCTGTGTCTGTTTGCGATACCAATGCTCCCTGTTAATGATTGATATACAATGCTTTTAATGTTGTCATTAACCGGTTTTCATCCTAACGATCAACATGAATGAACCGCCGTTCTTGATTTGTAAAACATCGTTTTAATTTATTTTATTGCGATTTGTTTCTACGTCATTCACATAATGATGGAAATGTGATCAAAGTCGAAACGGCGTTTCAAATAGGTGAGGTGCGCGTCATATTTTAAAAATTCCTGCCGGATTTCTATGGGTTATGACGACATGTATGGCAGCTTTTTTGGCGGGTTAAAGTAATGAAAGTTATATTATTAACATGCTAACAATGCTATTGCGGGCATAAAAAAACCTTCCACTAAGGAAGGCTTGAAATAAAGGGGGACATTATCTTTTCAGGAAGTCTTCACGTACCGGTGTGAAGGTATCCAGTAATGTTCCCGGCTTTAAACACACGCAGCCGTGCATAATATTGGGTTGTTTATATAACGTGTCACCGGCGCGCACGACATGCTTTTCTTCGCCAATGGTAAATTCAAATTCACCTGACAGCACGTAGGTTAGCTGCTCGTGCGGGTGGCAGTGCATTGGGCCAACTGCGCCTTGTTCAAAGTTGACTTCAACGGCCATCATTTTGCCATCGTGAGCCAGAATGCGGCGGCTCACGCCATTGCCCAAATCTTCAAGGGTGGTTTCTTTATGAAAAATAAACATCCGGCAGTCCTGTAGTATGTTGAAACAATGTTTCATTAAATTTATATCAGAAAGAGTAAAAAAAGAAACGCTTGCTCACAGATGTGGAAAGTTGATCACATCTTTGCTTCACTGGCATGACGGTAACGAACGCGGGGAAAATGATGAAAACGATCGGTCTGTTAGGTGGTATGAGCTGGGAATCGACCATTCCTTATTATCGCTTGATTAACGAAGGCGTAAAACAGCGATTGGGTGGCCTGCATTCGGCGCAGATCCTACTGCACAGCGTGGATTTCCATGAGATTGAGCTGTGTCAGAGTCGTGGCGAGTGGGATAAAGCGGGCGACATTCTGGCGCAGGCTGCGCGGGGACTTCAACAGGCCGGTGCCGAGGGCATTGTGCTGTGTACCAACACCATGCATAAGGTAGCCGGGGCGATTGAAGCCGCCTGTAATGTGCCTTTTCTGCATATTGCGGATGCAACAGGACGCGCCATCAGTCAGCAGAATATGAGTAATGTGGCGCTGTTGGGTACGCGCTACACCATGGAGCAGGATTTCTATCGCGGTCGCCTACAGGATGAATTTGGTATTAGCACCTTGATTCCCGAACAAGACGTACGCCTGAAAATTAACCGGATAATTTTTGAAGAGCTATGCCTTGGCGAGTTCAGCGATGCGTCGCGTGATTATTACCTGAGTGTGATAGGTGAACTGGCGAGCCAGGGAGCGCAAGGGGTGATTTTTGGTTGTACCGAGATTGGTCTGCTGGTGCCAGCAGAATTAAGCCCACTACCGGTGTTTGATACGGCGGCGATTCATGCGGCTGATGCGGTGGAGTTTATGCTGTCTTGATGCTGGGGTGCCGGATGGCGCTTGCGCTTATCCGGCCTACATTATGGGGCAGGCCGGATAAGCGCGTTGTTAGATGCTGTTCAGGCTGGGGCTAAATTCCACGGTCAGTACGCCTTTATAGTATCCGGCGGCTTTGTCGGTGACGCGGAATTTATCCACAATCAGCCGCAGCGGTGCAGGGGAGCAAAGGACAGGATAGGTAATCGACGGTAGTCGTACCGGACGTACTTGATCCTGACCGTTTTCTCCGGCTTGTAGAGTGAAGGAATCGTTGTTTTTAACCGTTCTCCAGCCTTTGCTGTGAGGATCGAACATTTCCACGCGGTAATCGACTCGTTCGGCTTCATCTGTTCCGCCCGTGGCGGTGTTGTAGATAGAGAAATAACCGTTTTGGCGGGCCGCCGCCGCTTTACCTTCATCTTTAAACGATAGCGTCATGCTGTCGCTGTTGGAGTTGAAGCCGTCGTACAGACACATATCGAGCGTCGTGACATCTTCAACATAGCTATTGCTGGTGACCGATCCGGTCGGGTGCAGATCAAGCTGAACCAGTGGGTTAGCGCCGTTAAATTCCGGGAAGTAAATATCCTGTTTGCCAGTGGCTTTGCCTTTCAAAACTATGTCAGCAGAGTAATTCACAACGGTATCAGCTTTGTTAAAACCAACTTTAAGCTGGCCTTCCCACACGCCGCCAACGGGTAGGTTATTCATCTCGTCCTGGGGCATCCAGACCGTCAATGTCCTGGAGTTTGCACTAATTGAATTACAAGATGCTTGGTATGAGAAATTGAGTGGTCTGTGACCCCCACACGTAAATGACTGACTTGGGTCTGTTGTATCGTAAATCAGTCCTTGTAGATAAGCCTGCAATTTTAAAACATGGCTCATTCCGCTACGCTTTTCTTTGACTATTATGCTGATAGTCGATGAGTTGCTCTGGTGGGTACATGTTTGCTGAATATCTGCATATGCGCATGTATAGGTACCGAATGATAAGCTATACCCATAGGCACCAATGTAATCGTCTTTCCAAAGGTAATAATCTGCTGGTGCCCCTGAAGGGAGAACATAATCTTGTGTGGCTGTTACATTAGGGGTTGGCCCGGTATAGGTATCGGCGCTGGCAGAACCGCTAATGAGTGCGCCGCACAGGATTAATAACATCGTGATTTTCATCATTGCACACTCTCCCTTTGTGCGGTTTCTAGCGCTTGTCTGCGCTGTGATTGCTTAAGCTGTGCCTGTACCTGAATTGGCGAAGGCAACTGATCGTAGGTCACCACAGAGCATTGAATATCTCCGGCAAAGCGAATGCTGGCGCGTTTCTTCAGTACCTTCAGTGGGCATTTCAGGAATGACTGACCAGCCAATACGTACAGATCGCGTGAAGAGCTCTGCATTTCCAGCGTGAACCCACCGTCATCTGCCATCAGCAACATCGCACTGTTTACCCCAATGACTGGATATTTTTTCAGCGCTTCCGGCAGCAGCAGTCGGCCAATATAGTTGTAGTTAAAGGTAGCGGACACCTCGCGATAGCGCAGTTTACCTGGCAGCAACATCAGGCTCTGTTTACCTGAACCGGTAATCAGGTTGGTGGTACCGGTCTGGTTTTTACGTGCGCTGTCGTTGACGTCGACGTAACCCATTTCATAACCGGTGTAAGGGAACAGGACCGATTCATCGCCGGTCAGGCTGGCTTTACTGCCATTTGTGGTGGCATCCACGGACAAATCATCGGCATCGGTGTCGTCCATTTTTTTCACCGCGATTAGCACGGCTGCCGATGGGTCACCGTTACCCGCGCGGCCAACCTGCACCCCGTGGCGGCTGACGGCAAGCGTGGAGCTGTAGCTGCCGGTAAAGGCGGTACTGTGATCGCGGTCCTGCGTGTCGTAGCTGTCGGTGAGATAGGCGCTGAGGTTGCCATACAGACCATCAATACGACCGTTGACGCCGCTGTCGAGGGTATCAGTATTAATACCGCCAAGGCTCACACCCACTTCTTTATGGTTGACGTTATCGTCATACCAGGTCCGTGCCAGATTCCAGGATGTCTGGTCGCTACTGTTTTTACTAGTGCGATAATCGGCACCGATGGTGGTGCTACGGCTGCGCGCGTTATTATCCTGGCGCGGCATCTCACTGAAGGTAAACATAAAGTAGGCACCGTTATCGTTGCCGGTGCTGTCGTTGTTGTTACGCGTAAATACGCCGAGGTTGGTGTTCAGGATCCAGCTAGTCAGGCTGAAAGAGCGTGAGGCGCTAAACTGGATAGTATCTGAGGTGGAATTAGCGCTTGCCTGGTTGAAATAGTTATCACTAAAGTCTTCGTCGTTGTCCCAGCGCGTGCGATAGTCCGCATGGTTGCGGGTGCGGTTCCAGTTTAAGGAAAGGCTCCAGCTTAAGATGTTTTGTGATAGACCTGCGCTGATGCTTTCAAAACAGTTGAGATCGTAATCTTCAGAATCAGTATCGCCGGAACACTGACCGCCGCTAGTATCTTTTCGGTACAAGTTCAGTGAGGGCAAGTTCTCCACCCGCCAGTTGAGCTGCTGCATGTTACCGCGGCCACCCTGGTCGTTATAGAAAAAGCCGGTTTGCAGATCCATATCACCCAAAGCACCCAGTGCCGGGGTTATATGACCGTTAACTTCCGCAGAAAAGTTATTGTCTACCGAGGCCACGCCGAGCATCAGCTCGCTTTGTGCCGTTACCGGAAGCCGCACGCCAGCCTGGGCAGAGGTGGAACCGTCATCGCTATAGCTTGTTGATGAACTGGAGTCATCCGCCAGTTTACCCGCCTGGATAAACCACTGGGCATGGCCGTCCGTTATGCTCCCCGTTTTGGTAAAAGGAACCACTTCAGTACGGGCAAGCTGATTGCTTTCATAAATTTTCAGCTGAAGGGTATAGCTCCCTGACGGGAACGAGCTGGTGTCGAGTGACTGATTGCCGCCGTTTAAGTAAAACGAACCGAGCAGTTGGTTATCGCGATAGGCATCAACGCGTGAGCTGCGCGAAAGCAATACGTTGACCGGTGTGCCCTGGCCCGCCTGTTCGCGGTTGAGATAGCTCAAGGTCGATCCTGCGCGAACCCCGTCAAAGGCGTCAAGCGGCAGGAAGGTGAAATTAAAGTTACCGCCATCAAGATTAAACAGGCTGCGGCTATCCATTCGCCCGCCCTGAACGTAAAAGCGGCTCATGAGATCATAGCGATAGTACAGTTCGCTGACGTCAACATCAGTCTCGGTTTCACCATCGCTCTCGTTGCCATTCAGGCTCCAGTAACCGCCAATGTAGCTGTTATCGGTGATGCCTAATGCGCCCGTACCTTGCAGATATGCCGATTTAAAATCGTCCTGGATGGCGACGTTAATATCCTGCTGATGGATGAACGCGTTAACGATATCATCATCCTGGCTTGCTTTCAGATAGAGAGCGGTTTGGGTGCTGTCGGGATACCACTCTTTATTTAAGAAGAGATTGACGGCGTTCTGCTCGTCATTATAAATCAGTGCGACGTCGTTAGTGGTGAGATAACCGCAACCAGCGCCGCTGTTTACCGTCGAACAGGCAAGTTCACCGTGACGTTCAAGAGGCTGGCTGAGTTTTGCTACAACGGTTTTGATACGATCTTGATCGTTACCCAGGGCCATTGCGGTGATAATCTTTTGGGGCTGTTCAAACTTAACGGTATCAAGGTTCACGGTGGCGTAAAACTTACCCAGATTGCGTCCTGCAAGATGGACGTCAATATATTCCTGCTGGCCCTGCACGATGGCTTCAAATCCTGGTGGAATTGAGTCTGTACGTGCATGAGCGACATTGAGTATGGAAAAGATTAATAGCCCAAGAATTGATTTTTTCATTACTCAATCATCTTCCTTGATATAGTAAAAAATGAACCGAAGACTTTTCTTCGGTTCATTGGGTTTATTGCAGTAAAAATTAGATAGTGCCGGCGTTCTGGTACAGATAGATGCTGACAATACCCTGATAGGTACCGGTAGTCAGAGGTTCCTGCGTGGTCTGTGCGATCTGCAGGGCTTTAGCTACAGAACCTGTTTTCAGTGCGGTATCAGCATTCGGGAACAGTTCTTTTGCTGCCAGAGTTACCGCGGTAGTAGACAGCGCTTCGCCGCCCCAGGAAACGGTCATCGGAACGGTGTCACCACCCAGGCTGTTAACCAGAACGGCATCGCTGGTCAACTGCATCATGACATCACTTGTCACGTCGTTTGCCCAGATTTTGGTCTGCAGCTGGTAAGGAACCAGACCGGTGCCTGGGATATACTGCATATCAACGTTTTTTGGCAGCGCAGAGTTATCAACCTGAGTCATATCCAGCGCGGCATCAACGGTTGCAGTAACGGTAATATCTTTCTGTACTGCCATTGCAGAACCCATTACAGAAACCATTGCCAAAGCGAGTAAGGATTTAGAGATAACTGATTTCATTTACTTATATTCCATGTAATAAATTACTGATTAATGAATTGGGAAGTCCTGCGAGTGCTTTGACTTGTCAATCCAGTTCCAATACTGAACAACGATCCGGTCGTAATTCAATATGTTTTTAGGTACATAGCTAGCGCGTGGGTAAATATTATTACCAACATCCTGCCATGCACAGTCTTTGTCTGATTGTGATTTTTTACACAATCCTATTTTTAATATTTTAAAACGCTGGTTACCGGTGTTTGTTATTTTTCCATCGGCAAGTAGGTTGATTTTTAGCTGCGGGTTTTCTGGTGGGACGCTGACGAGTACACCCCAGATAAGATTAATGGTTAACTGCGACTTGGTATTTTGAGTCCCTTCAAGCGGGTCATCAAGCTGCGGTACTGCCTCGAACTTCACACGGTAGGTTGTCTCTTCCTTTACCGGCTCCATTGCGACCAGTCGTACCATTTTAGTGGCGCCAGCGGGGAGGGCGAATTTGGGAGGCATAACGACAATCGCGGTAGGATCGCCATTTTTAATTTCAGTTTCTTTTTCTTGGGTTGTGCCGATACCGGTAATATTAAGAATTGACGTCTTAATATATTGCACATCGCTGGAGCGAGAAATAACACGCACGCTGCTTTCGCCTTGATCGTTCATATCAACTGACATGGGATAGACGGACATATTTGCGTGGCAGAGCGGGGCCAAACATGCTAGTGAAATAGCACACAGGTTTAACTTTAGTGTCATGTTATAATTCCCTGTTAGTCATTCTGTTATTCAGCATCCTGTTGAATAAGTAATGCGCTAGTTATGGTTTAATATTTAAAGTAAGAAAGTGTTATGGAATGAGGTAAAATTATACTTTTTACGATTCGCAATAAAGTGTGTTTTCCTAAAAAGTATATTAAGGAAAGATTAAATCATATTTTGCGTGAATGGATTTCAATGTTATATAATATCTTATTTATTGGTTTCATTATGTTATAAATAAAAAACACTTCTTTAGCTATTTGTGCTACATGGTTTTTTTGGGATTTTATGAATTTAGCCAGCATTTATAAGATTCAATGATATTAGGTGTTTGATGTATTAAATGACTGCTAAAAGCATCAACCAGCGCTGATGAAGGGCGATGTAAAGGATGCACTAGACTTACGGTAAACGGCACCGAAACGCTAAATCGGCGGATAACGATCCCACTGCTGGCATAGTCCATCGCCGTCAGCGGATTCACAACAGAGATCCCCACGCCTGCGCGTACCATCGCGCAAATAGAGGCGGCGCTATGGGTTTCAATCACCATCCGGCGTTTGACCTGATGCTCGTTAAACAGGGTATCCAGCAGTTGGCGGTAGCTGTCGGTGCGGGACAGACTAATATAGTTTTCGCCCTGAAAATCTTGCGGTGTTAAGACCGTTTTTTCAGCCAGCGGATGCCCTTGCGGCAATACGCAAACTTCATCAAGCGAGAGTAACTCCGTGCGTTGGGTTCCGGCGGGAGTATGCAGCGTCTCCGTTATGCCTAAATCGTGACGCTGTGCCGACAGCCACTCCTCCAGCAGTGGAGACTCCTGCGGCACAATCTGAATATTCACCTGCGGATAGCGCGCCAGAAACGGTTGCAGCAGCGAGGGCAAAAAGGATTGTGAAAAGACCGGCAGACAGACAATCGATAACTCCCCCTGGCGGAACTCGCGCAGGCTTTCTGCGGCACTGACGATGCGGTCTAGGCCGTACCAGGAACGCTGCACTTCTTCAAATAACCGTAACCCTTGCACCGTTGGGTGCAGGCGACCACGGCTGCGCTCGAAAAGCTTTAATCCTAGCACCTGTTCAAATCGCGCCAGCTCGCGGCTGACGGTCGGCTGCGAGGTATTTAGCATCCGCGCGGCTTCCGTCAGATTACCCGCCGTCATAATGGCGTGAAAAATTTCGATATGGCGCAGGTTAACGGCAGGCATGGGTAATCCTCGAATAAACAGTCCATATCATTTTTGCATAGACTCGCGATAAAACGATATTTTTTATTCTGTTCAGGCTGTGGCGTAATCATAAAAAACAGATACCGGAGTTCGCTATGCCACGTCCACTCAACAATACCGATACTGACCTGACCGCTGATAACCTGCTGTGCCTGCCCGCCGAATTTGGCTGTCCGGTGTGGGTTTACGATGCGCAAATCATCCGTGCGCAGATTGCTAAACTCGGCCAGTTTGACGTGGTGCGATTTGCCCAGAAGGCGTGCTCAAATATTCATATCCTGCGCCTGATGCGTGAGCAGGGCGTGAAGGTGGATTCCGTCTCATTAGGCGAGATTGAACGTGCGCTGGCGGCGGGGTTCGTGCCGGGTAACGATGAGATTGTCTTTACCGCCGATATGATTGATGAAGCGACGCTGGCACGGGTGCATGAGCTGCAAATCCCCGTTAACGCCGGGTCGGTGGATATGCTTGAGCAACTGGGCCAGGTATCGCCGGGTCACCGCGTGTGGCTGCGTGTTAACCCTGGTTTTGGTCATGGGCACAGCCAGAAAACCAATACCGGCGGTGAAAATAGCAAGCACGGGATCTGGTATAGCGACCTTCCGGCGGCGCTGGAAGTGATCCAGCGCTACCAGCTAAAACTGGTCGGTATTCATATGCATATTGGCTCCGGCGTGGACTACGGTCATCTGGAGCAGGTGTGCGGCGCGATGGTGCGTCAGGTGGTGGAGTTTGGCCAGGATCTTGACGCGATCTCGGCGGGTGGTGGCTTATCGATCCCGTATCGTGAAGGGGAAGAGGCGATCAATACCGATCACTACTTTGGTCTGTGGAACGCCGCGCGTGAGCAAATTGCTAAACATCTGGGGCATCCGGTGAAACTTGAGATCGAGCCTGGGCGTTTTCTGGTGGCCGAAGCGGGTGTGCTGGTGGCGCAAGTACGCAGCGTTAAAGAGATGGGTAGCCGCCATTTTGTATTGATCGACGCCGGTTTTAACGATCTGATGCGCCCGGCGATGTACGGTAGTTATCACCACATTTCGGCGCTGGCGGGTGATGGTCGTTCGTTAGAGCAGGCCGCGCAGATTGACACAGTGGTTGCCGGGCCGCTATGTGAATCCGGTGATGTATTTACCCAGCAGGAGGGCGGCAAAGTCGAAACGCGTCTGCTGCCAGCGGTTGTACCGGGCGATTATCTGGTGCTACACGATACCGGGGCGTACGGCGCGTCGATGTCGTCGAATTACAACAGCCGACCGCTGCTACCGGAAGTGCTGTTTGATAACGGCGTGGCGCGACTGATTCGTCGTCGACAGACGATTGAAGAGCTGTTGGCGCTGGAGCTTATTTGATAGATGGGATTCCCGGCGGCGCTGCGCTTGGCCGGGTGTAGGCCGGATAAGGCGGTAGCCGCCATCCGGCAATGTGCGCGGTGATGCCTGATGGCGCTACGCTTATCAGGTCTACAAATATGCACGAATGTATCCCGGAACTATTCGTAAAACGGCCCTGTTGTGACCGAATCACGCAATATCAACGTGCCGGTAAATGGCGGGATGGGTTCAACGTTCTCACCGTTCGCCAGGCGGACGGCCTGGTCGATGGCTGTGGTGATCATGCTATCAATCGGCAGATAGACGGTCGACAGCCCCGGCTCCAGCCATTTGGCGCTGGGGGCATCATCAAAACCAAACAGCGATACATCCTGCGGGATCTTCAGCCCGGCCTGATGTAATGCTTTTGAGGCACCTAATGCCATATCATCGTTACAGGCAAAGAGGGCGCTGAAAATCACCCCTTCCTCCAGCAATTCACGGCAGGCCTCGAAGCCTCTCATCATCGTAGAATCACCGTATTTAACTTTCGCGGGATCCCAGGGAATACCATGCTTTTCCAGCGCCTTACGATAACCCATCAGGCGTGACTTACCGGTCGGGGTATGGTGCGGGACGGTGATACAGGCAATATCGCTATGGCCTTGTGAAATCAGGTAACTTACCGCTTGATACGCCGCATTTTCTTGTTCAAAGAAAATTGCCCGGTCGCGGGCCTGGCTGACATCGCGATTAATGACCAGCAGTGGCATATTAATGCTATGCATCAGCGACATAATCGCTTTTTCGCTCATATAGCGGGTGTAAAGAATAATGGCGTCGCACTGGCGGTCGGCCAGCATTTGTACCGCTTCCTGTTCGCGCTCCGGCGTATCGTGGCCGTCGGTCACGATCAGCTGTTTGCCGTGGGATTCGGTTTGGCGTGAAGCCTGTTGCAGCAGACGGCCAAAATAGAAGCCATCGAATGTGGAAACCACCAGGCCAATGCTGTTACTGGTGCGATTCGCCAGCGAACGCGCCAAAAAATTAGGGCGGTAGTCTAAGGCCTGCATGGCATTAAAGACTTTCTGGCGCGTGCTTTCTTTGACTTGACCCGTTCCGTTCAGCACACGCGAAACGGTCGCTTTTGATACGCCAGCATGACGAGAAACATCCAACATCGTTGTCATGACGCTATCCTGATTAATCCTTTGACGAAGAATTCCCTGATTCTGTCAGCGTCGAAACGGAATGTCGACGGACCAGCGTAGGGTTGAATACATGCGTTATTTCCGGTGCCGGAAGGTTGTCGGCCAACGCCAGCGCCAGTTCGGCGGCCTGGGTTGCCATCGTTACTATTGGGTAGCGTACCGTCGTCAGCCGTGGACGCACGTAGCGGGAAACCAGCACATCATCAAAACCGATCAGTGATATTTCGCCCGGTACATCGATGCCATTATCATTTAATACACCCATAGCACCTGCCGCCATTGAGTCGTTATAGCAGGCGACAGCGGTGAAGTTCTTGCCACGTCCCAGCAGTTCCGTCATCGCCTGTTCGCCGCCGCTTTCGTCCGGTTCACCGAAGGTCACCAGCCGATCGTTGACCGGGATGTTGCTTTCTGCCAGTGCATCGTAATAGCCCCGCAGACGATCTTCTGCATCAGAAATACTGTGGTTAGAACACAGGTAGCCGATGCGCGTATGCCCCTGCTGGATGAGGTGGCGGGTTGCCAGCCATGCGCCGTAACGGTCATCAAGCGCAACGCAGCGCTGTTCGAAGCCAGGCAGGATGCGATTGATAAGCACCATGCCGGGGATTTGTTTCATTAATGACGCCAGCTCCGCGTCCGGGATAATTTTTGCGTGAACCACCAGAGCCGCGCAGCGGTGGCGAATAAGTTGCTCAATCGCCTGACGTTCTTTCTGCTCGTTATGGTAGCCGTTACCAATCAGTAAAAAATTACCCGTGTTATAGGCCACCTGCTCGACAGCTTTAACCATTGCCCCGAAGAATGGATCGGACACATCACCCACCACCAGACCGACGGTCTCGGTGGATTGCTGTGCCAGCGCACGCGCATTGGCATTAGGGTGGTAGTTGAGTGATTCCATTGCACTCATCACAGCCAGGCGGGAGGCTTCGCTGGCTTTAGGGGAATGATTGATCACGCGAGAAACGGTGGCGACTGATACACCAGCGAGTTGGGCTACGTCCTTTATAGTCGCCATGATAGTACCTGTTGTGGGTAAACGCTTACATTCCGTCAGTGTTACGGAAAATGGCTGGTTGTTCAAGCAGATTGCCCATCAGGACTGCGCAAATGTGAGCGCACACGAGCGAAGTAAGACAGAAAGAGAGAATGAAAATCTTTGCTTACACTTTGCGATGACCTGTTGCGATTGTTCGCTGGCGAGGAGAAAGACAGGATTGCTAGAGTTGGGATCCCAGAGGTATTGATAGGTGAAATCAGCTTTCGGGTTGATCACAAGATTTACACCAACCTGCGCAGATGCGCAGGTTTTTTTTTGCCTTTACGCGCATCTGTAACAGTAAGCGATAATTTACACAACTGGTTGCACTTGGGTTCATTCCTTTGCGTTTTCGGACTGGCGTATCGGCCCGGTGGCGACCACAATCAAGATCCCAGAGGTATTGATTGGTGAGATTATTCGGTACGCATTTCGTACCTGTCTCTTGCACCAACCTGCGCGGATGCGCAGGTTTTTTTTCGCCTCTTTTTTCGGACTCCATTTACCTGTCGCGCCTCCCCCACAACTCGTATAATCTGCCACCATTCATCTTTAGATAATTGATGGTACAGGGAGTTGAAATGCTATTAGGGTTTTTTCGCAATGTGTTTCGCGTGCTTTTCCGCGTTCGCCTTACGGGCGATGTCAGTGCACTACGGGGAGAGCGCGTCTTAATCACTCCCAATCATGTCTCTTTTATCGACGGTATGCTGCTGGCGCTGTTTTTGCCGATTCGCCCGGTCTTTGCGGTTTATACCTCGATCAGCCAGCAATGGTACATGCGCTGGCTCACCCCGCTGATTGATTTCGTGCCGCTAGACCCCACTAAACCGATGTCAATTAAGCATCTGGTTCGCCTGGTTGAGCAGGGACGTCCGGTGGTTATTTTCCCGGAAGGCCGTATTTCGACCACCGGCTCATTGATGAAAATCTATGACGGTGCCGGATTTGTCGCGGCGAAATCGGGCGCGACGGTGGTGCCAGTGCGCATTGAGGGCGCTGAGCTGAGCTACTTTAGCCGCCTGAAAGGTTTAGTTAAACGACGTTTCTTCCCACGCATTCAGCTACATATCCTGCCGCCTACGCAGTTACCGATGCCAGAAGCGCCGCGCGCCCGCGATCGCCGCAAGATGGCCGGTGAAATGCTGCACCAGATTATGATGGAAGCGCGCATGGCCGTACGACCGCGTGAAACGTTGTATGAGTCTCTGCTGGCGGCGAAGTACCGCTTTGGCGCAGGAAAAAACTGCATTGAAGACGTTAACTTTACCCCGGACAGCTATCGCAAACTGCTGACCAAAACGCTGTTTGTTGCCCGTATTCTGGAAAAATACAGCGTAGAAGGTGAGAAGATTGGTCTGATGCTCCCCAATGCGGGGATTAGCGCGGCTGTGATTTTTGGCGCTATTGCCCGTCGACGTATTCCGGCCATGATGAACTACACGGCGGGCGTAAAAGGGCTGACCAGCGCCATTACCGCCTCCGAAATCAAAACGATTTTTACCTCCCGCCAGTTTCTCGACAAAGGCAAACTCTGGCATCTGCCGGAACAGCTTACCCAGGTGCGCTGGGTGTACCTGGAAGATTTAAAAGCCGATGTTACCTTTAACGATAAAGTGTGGATTTTCTCTCATCTGCTGATGCCGCACCTGGCTCAGGTGAAGCAGCAGCCTGAAGAAGCTGCGGTGATCCTCTTTACCTCCGGCTCTGAGGGCCATCCGAAAGGTGTGGTGCACAGCCACAAAAGCATTCTGGCGAACGTCGAGCAAATTAAAACCATTGCCGACTTCACCGCCGACGATCGCTTTATGTCGGCGCTGCCGTTGTTCCACTCTTTCGGCCTGACGGTGGGGCTGTTTACGCCGCTCCTGACCGGTGCCGAAGTCTTTCTCTATCCCAGCCCGCTGCATTATCGCATTGTGCCGGAGCTGGTGTATGACCGAAACTGCACCGTGTTGTTTGGCACCTCGACGTTCCTCGGCAACTACGCGCGCTTTGCCCATCCTTATGATTTCCACCGCCTGCGCTACGTGGTAGCGGGAGCTGAAAAGCTGCAGGACACCACAAAGCAACTGTGGCAGGAGAAGTTTGGGTTGCGTGTGCTTGAAGGTTATGGCGTGACGGAATGTGCGCCGGTGGTGTCGATTAACGTGCCGATGGCGGCAAAATCAGGCACGGTAGGGCGTATTCTGCCCGGTATGGATGCCCGACTGCTGGCGGTTCCAGGCATTGAAGACGGCGGACGTTTGCAGTTGAAAGGTCCGAACATTATGAGCGGCTATTTGCGCGTTGAAAACCCGGGTGTACTGGAAGTGCCGACGGCAGAAAATGCACAGGGCGAGGTTGAGCGCGGCTGGTATGACACCGGTGACATTGTGCGTTTTGACGAGAACGGCTTTGTGCAGATTCAGGGGCGCGCCAAGCGCTTTGCGAAAATTGCTGGTGAGATGGTATCGCTGGAAATGGTGGAGCAGCTGGCGCTGGCGGTCTCTGCTGACAAAATGCACGCCACGGCTATCAAGAGTGATGCCAGCAAAGGTGAGGCGCTGGTGTTGTTCACCACAGACAGCGAGCTGACGCGTGAAAAACTGCTGCAGCATGCGCGGGCCCACGGCATCCCTGAGCTTGCCGTGCCGCGTGATATTCGCCACCTGAAGCAACTCCCTCTCCTCGGCAGCGGTAAGCCGGACTTTGTAACGCTGAAAAGCTGGGTTGATGAACCGGAACAACAACATGCGTGAGTCAGTACACACTAACACTTCAATCTGGTCCAAAGGGATGATGTCCGTTATCGCCGCGCAGTTTCTGTCGGCGTTTGGCGATAACGCGCTGCTGTTTGCCACCCTGGCGTTGCTGAAAGAGCAATTCTATCCGGACTGGAGCCAGCCGATCCTGCAAATGGTGTTTGTGGGTGCTTACATTCTTTTCGCCCCTTTTGTCGGGCAGGTGGCGGACAGCTTTGCCAAAGGCAGAGTGATGATGTTCGCCAACGGTCTCAAACTGCTGGGGGCGGCAAGTATTTGCTTCGGTGTTAACCCTTTTCTGGGGTACACGCTAGTGGGAGTTGGCGCGGCGGCGTATTCACCGGCCAAGTATGGCATTCTCGGGGAACTGACCACCGGCGATAAACTGGTGAAAGCTAACGGTCTGATGGAAGCCTCAACCATCGCTGCTATTCTGCTGGGCTCGGTGGCTGGCGGTGTGCTTGCCGACAGGCATGTGATAGCCGCGCTCTCGGTTTGCGCACTGGCCTATGCGGGTGCGGTGGTGGCTAACCTGTCAATCCCGAAGCTTGCTGCCGCGCGTCCTGGTCAGTCGTGGCATCTGGGGAAAATGACGCGCAGCTTCTTCTGCGCGGCGTCTTCGTTGTGGCGCAACGGTGAAACGCGTTTCTCGTTGGTGGGAACCAGCCTGTTTTGGGGCGCGGGGGTGACGCTGCGTTTTCTGCTGGTACTGTGGGTGCCGGTAGCGTTGGGGATTACCGATAATGCCACACCGACCTATCTCAACGCGATGGTGGCAATTGGGATTGTTGTTGGCGCGGGTGCTGCGGCGAAGCTGGTCACGCTGGAGACAGTGTCTCGCTGTATGCCCGCGGGGATCCTGATTGGCGTCGGCGTACTGTTCTTATCTCTGCAGCATGCGCTGTTGCCGTCCTATGGGCTGCTGATGCTTATTGGTGTGCTGGGCGGTTTCTTTGTTGTGCCGCTGAATGCGCTCCTACAAGAGCGAGGCAAAAAAAGCGTCGGCGCGGGTAATGCCATCGCGGTGCAAAATCTGGGTGAAAACAGCGCCATGCTGCTGATGCTCGGTATTTACTCGCTGGCGGTGCTGGTGGGCATTCCGGCAGTTGCTATCGGAATTGGCTTTGGCGGGCTGTTCGCGCTGGCGATTACGGCGCTGTGGATCTGGCAACGTCGCCATTAGCCTGTTACGTGCTGTTGCCGGATGGCGGCGTTGCCTTATCCGGCCTACAGTACGGCTTGTTTTTGTAGGCCTGATAAGCGTAGCGCCATCAGGCACTACACGTTACGGTGCAGGATAGGTATAAACCTGATGCACCGCTTCAATCTCTGCCAGTACCTCTTCGCTTAACGTCAGATGCAAACTTTCGACATTGGTTTTTAGCTGCTCCATAGTTGTCGCCCCCAGCAGGGTGCTGGCGACAAACGGCTGGCGACGCACAAAGGCCAGTGCCATCTGCGCCGGGTCCAGGTTATGGCGTTTGGCGATATCTACGTAGGCGGCGACGGCTTTTTGCGTCTGTTCGCCGCTGTAGCGCGTGAAGCGACTAAACAGCGTATGGCGTGCGCCGGCAGGCTGCGCGCCGTTCAGGTACTTACCGGTTAATGTGCCAAAGCCCAGGCACGAGTAGGCCAGCAGTTCAATGCCTTCGTACTGGCTGACTTCCGCTAATCCCACTTCAAAGCTACGGTTCAGCAGGCTGTAGGGGTTCTGGATAGTGACAATGCGCGGCAGGTCGTGTTTGTCCGCCAGGTGTAAATAGCGCATGACGCCAAATGCGGTTTCGTTGGACACGCCGATATAGCGAATTTTCCCGGCGCGCTGAAATTCTGTTAGCGCTTCCAACGTTTCCAGCAGAGTGACTACCGGAGCGGAGTCTGTCCAGCTGTAGCCCAGCTTGCCAAAGCAGTTGGTTGGGCGCTGTGGCCAGTGAACCTGATACAGGTCCAGATAATCGGTTTGCAGGCGTTTGAGGCTGTCGTTCAGTGCCTGGCGAATGTTTTTACGATCCAGCGCCTGATTCGGGCGAATGCCGCTGTCATTATTACGCGACGGCCCGCTGACCTTCGAGGCGACGATCAGTTTTTCACGGCTGCCGTGTTTAGCGAGCCAGTTGCCGACGTAGGTTTCCGTGAGGCCCTGGGTTTCCGGGCGTGGCGGGACCGGATACATCTCGGCAACGTCGATTAAATTGATGCCTTGTGCTACGGCATAGTCAAGCTGTGCGTGTGCGTCGGCTTCGCTGTTTTGTTCACCAAACGTCATTGTGCCCAGCCCCAGTGTACTGACTTCCAGCGAGCTGTGGGGTATACGGTGATATTGCATAGCCGTTTCCTTTTTATAATCACAACATAAGGATTATAAAAATGGCTGAGGGAAGGGAAAAAGGGAAGCAAAATTGTTAAGGCCAGCAGCGAGGCTGACCTCAACCATCAACGCTCAATGATTTGAGATACGTCGTCGCGGTTAATCTGCATCGCATTGCCTTGCTGGTCGTGATAGCTCACCAGACCGGTATCATCATCAATTTCGGGTTTACCGTCGGTCAGGATCATCCGACCATCTTTGGTCGCCATCACATAATCACTGCTGCATCCAGAAACGGCGAAAGCCAATCCTACCGCGGAAATTAAAACTGCCCATTTTTTCATCTATTTATCCTCACGTGGCCTGCGTCTGACACTAGTTTAGTAATAACGCGAAGTTATGCCGGGTGAAAGCAGTAAAATCTTAATCTGTGAGAAGAAAAGGTGATGTGGGTCGTCGCTCCCCTTGTGGGAGAGCGACTGATGGGGTCAGAGCGGGTTCTTTTTATTGCGCAACAGGTTCAGGGTCTCTACACCGATAGAGAAGAACATGGCGAAATAAATGTACCCTTTCGGCACATGCACATCGAAACTTTCCAGAATCAGCGTGAAGCCGACCAGGATCAGGAAAGAGAGTGCCAGCATTTTTACCGAGGGATGGCGATCCACAAATTCACCAATCGGGCGTGCCGCAAACATCATCACGCCGACGGCAATAACTACCGCCGCCATCATGATAAACAGATGATCGGACAAGCCTACTGCGGTGATGACGGAGTCCAGGCTGAAGATAATGTCTAACAACATGATCTGCACAATTGCCCCGAGGAACGAGGATACGCGCGTTTTCAGCCCTTCTTCTTCACCTTCTATAGACTCATGAATCTCCTTACTGGCTTTCCAGATCAGGAACAATCCACCAAGCAGAAGGATCAGGTCACGCGCTGAGATCGCCTCGCCAAACACCTCAAACAGCGGGTTGGTCAGACGCGTGACCCAGGCGATAGACGCCAGTAGTGCCAGACGCATGATCATCGCTGCCGCCAGCCCGATACGTCGGGCATGACTGCGTTGTGCGGTCGGGAGTTTAGCTACGACCAAAGAAAGGAAAATAATATTGTCGATCCCCAGAACGATCTCCAGCAGCGTCAGCGTACCGAGCGCCAGCCAGGCGTTAGGATCGGTTATCCATGCAAATAACATCGAACAAAGTCCTGCCAAAAAAAAGAAGCGCTAATTATAGGCGCGTAACGCGGCGGGCGAAAGGCCGGGCTGTGCCTATTACGTCTGGAATAAAAAATGACGCTCCAGCAGTGCGCGCGTGAAGTTCTTTTTTAGATAAAAACCGCGTGGCAGGGTCAGAATTGGCGCACCATTTGCGCCAATGGCTTCGGTTAGCGCTTTCGCATTGGCGGCTTTTGGGCGTAGCTGTAACACTTCCCCATGGCGGGCGGTGATGCGTTCGACGTGGCCCAGCACAATCATGTCCATCAATTCTTCCCAGTCCAGGCGTAATTGCCGGTCTTCTTCTTCATTCGGACTCCATAACAGCGGGGATCCTACGCGACGTTGGGCTAACGGGATGCTGCGTTCCCCTTCCACCGGTACCCACAGCACACGTTTAAGTTTATGGCGGACATGGCTGGTTTCCCATGTTACGCCGGTATTGCCGGTTAATGGTGCTACGCAAACGAAGGTGGTTTCCAGCGGTCTGCCAAGACTGTCCACAGGGATCGTTTTCAGCTCTACGCCTAGCGCCGCAAAATCCTGCTCCGGCTTGCTGCCCGCGCTGGCGCCGAGCCAGATCTCCAGCAGTACGCCGATCCAGCCTTTGTCCCGTTTCAAATCGTTGGGGGTTACAATCCCCGCCATTGCCGCCAGTTCCCCTAACGTGTAGCCCGAAAGCCGCCGTGCCTGGGCAAGCAGCAGGGCTTCGGATTCAGGGGGAGAAAGCAGTGGCTGGAGTTCTGACATTGAGTTAACCCTTAGGCGAAAAAATGAGCAATGATTTTATACCGAGTGGACAGAGTTTATCTTTTTCCACAAGCTTTACTCAATTATCTGATTTATATTGATTTTTAAATTTCATAATCAAGAGTTGCGCAACAACCGATGAGGTTTTCCAATTCTGGTCACTGACAATGAACAGGATCTTACACCATGTTATCCACAGAAAGATGGGATAACTGTGAAAAACCCCCACTACTGTTTCAATTTACAGCCTTGACGTGCGACGAAAATCGAATTTTCACACAAATTGTGCCTAACTTATTGGCACAATCTGTGGATAAAACCAACGCTGGTTGATCTTTCATCAGCTCGAGGATCGTATGCGTGATGTACATCACATTTCTGTGTGTTAGGTGACAGTATTTGCTTTTAACTCAATGAATATAGACGACTAATTTTTATATGTGACAAAGGTCATATTCAGACTGTTCCGGGTTTTCCCATAGTAATTCCGTACTTCTTCACAACTATATCCACAGAAAAGGTGAATAAAATCGCCTAACTCAGCCTACCTCTGTTTATAACTCAGTCCTTTGCTGTGAGTTATTCAATTGTTATTAGAGTCTCGTGTACTTAACACAGTGGTTTACCGCCTCTCAGGAGTGTGAAACAATCGTTTATATATAAGGTTTATGTTGAGGTAGTCCGGTGATTGATGACGATGGCTACCGCCCGAATGTAGGAATAGTAATTTGTAACCGCCAGGGGCAGGTCATGTGGGCCCGGCGATTTGGTCAGCACTCCTGGCAATTCCCGCAAGGTGGGATAAACGCGGGAGAGACAGCAGAGCAGGCGATGTACCGGGAACTGTTTGAAGAAGTGGGCCTCAGTCGTAAAGATGTGCGGATCCTGGCTTCTACTCGTAACTGGTTGCGTTACAAGTTACCGAAACGTTTGGTGCGTTGGGACACGAAGCCGGTTTGTATCGGCCAGAAACAAAAATGGTTCCTTCTGCAATTGGTAAGCAGCGATGCTGAGATCAATATGCAAACCAGCAGCACGCCCGAGTTCGATGGCTGGCGTTGGGTGAGTTACTGGTATCCGGTTCGACAGGTAGTGTCATTTAAACGCGATGTCTATCGCAGGGTGATGAAAGAATTCGCAAGTGTTGTGATGGCGCTTCAGGAGAGTACCCCAAAGCCGCAAAGCGCACCTGCGTACAGACGTAAAAGAGGTTAAGCTACGCAAATTATGCTCACCCGCCTGCGCGAAATAGTCGAAAAGGTGGCCAGTGCTCCGCGTCTTAATGAGGCGCTGAATATTCTGGTTACCGACATCTGTCTTGCGATGGATACAGAGGTCTGTTCGGTTTATCTGGCCGATCACGACCGACGTTGTTATTACCTGATGGCGACCCGGGGACTCAAAAAACCACGCGGTCGCACCGTTGCGCTTGCGTTTGATGAAGGTATCGTTGGCCTGGTTGGCAGGCTGGCGGAACCAATTAACCTCGCCGATGCGCAAAAACACCCCAGCTTCAAATACATCCCTTCAGTAAAAGAAGAGCGATTCCGCGCCTTCTTAGGCGTGCCGATCATTCAGCGCCGCCAGCTATTGGGTGTGCTGGTGGTCCAGCAGCGTGAACTGCGCCAGTACGATGAAAGCGAAGAGTCATTCCTGGTGACACTCGCCACGCAAATGGCCGCCATTCTTTCTCAGTCGCAGCTCACCGCGTTGTTTGGTCAATACCGGCAAACGCGCATTCGTGCGTTGCCTGCCGCACCCGGCGTGGCGATTGCCGAAGGCTGGCAGGATGCCACGCTGCCGCTGATGGAGCAGGTGTATCAGGCGTCAACGCTGGATCCGGTACTAGAACGCGAACGACTGACTGAGGCGCTGGAAGAAGCCGCCAATGAATTCCGCCGCTACAGTAAGCGCTTTACGGCGGGAGCACAAAAAGAGACGGCGGCGATCTTCGATCTTTACTCGCACCTGCTTTCCGACACCCGTCTGCGCCGCGAGCTGTTTGCAGAAGTGGACAACGGTTCGGTGGCAGAGTGGGCGGTTAAAACGATTATCGAGAAGTTCGCTGAACAGTTTGCCGCCCTCAGTGATAACTATCTCAAAGAGCGGGCCGGGGATTTACGTGCGCTCGGCCAGCGTCTGCTGTTCCATCTTGACGATTCGATTCAGGGGCCAAATGCCTGGCCGGAACGTTTCGTGTTGGTGGCAGATGAGCTTTCCGCGACCACGCTGGCAGAGCTTCCGCAGGACCGACTAGTTGGTGTGGTGGTCAGAGACGGCGCTGCCAACTCCCATGCGGCAATTATGGTGCGCGCGCTGGGTATTCCGACTGTGATGGGGGCCGACATCCAGCCGTCGGTACTCCACCGCCGTACGCTGGTGGTGGACGGTTATCGCGGCGAGCTGCTGGTTGATCCTGAACCGGTTTTGATTCAGGAATATCAGCGACTTATCAGTGAAGAGATTGAACTCAGTCGCCTGGCAGAAGATGACGTTAACCAGCCAGCCCAGTTGAAAAGCGGCGAGCGCGTTAAGGTGATGCTCAACGCCGGGCTGAGTCCGGAACACGAGCAAAAACTGGGAAGCCGGATCGACGGCATCGGGCTGTATCGCACCGAAATTCCGTTCATGCTACAAAGCGGGTTTCCGTCAGAAGAAGAACAGGTTGCCCAGTATCAGGGCATGCTGCAAATGTTTAACGACAAGCCGGTGACTCTGCGTACGCTGGACGTCGGGGCTGATAAGCAACTGCCTTACATGCCCATCAGTGAAGAGAATCCGTGCCTTGGCTGGCGCGGGATCCGCATTACGCTCGATCAGCCGGAGATCTTTTTGATCCAGGTCCGCGCAATGCTGCGTGCCAACGCGGCAACCGGCAACCTGAGTATTTTGCTGCCGATGGTCACCAGTATTGATGAAGTTGACGAAGCGCGGCGCTTGATTGAGCGCGCCGGGCGCGAAGTGGAAGAGATGATCGGCTACGCGATCCCGAAACCGCGTATCGGCATCATGCTGGAAGTCCCGTCGATGGTCTTTATGCTGCCGCATCTGGCGAACAGGGTCGATTTTATCTCGGTGGGTACCAACGATCTGACCCAATATATTCTGGCAGTCGATCGTAACAATACGCGGGTCGCCAGCATTTATGACAGTCTACATCCTGGGATGTTACGTGCGTTGGCGATGATTGCCCAGGAAGCCGAGAGAAGCGGCATCGATTTACGCCTGTGCGGCGAAATGGCGGGTGACCCAATGTGTGTGACCATTTTAATCGGTCTGGGTTTTCGCCACTTATCAATGAACGGTCGTTCTGTGGCACGAGTGAAATATCTGCTGCGCCACATCGATTTTGATGAAGCGAAAACGCTGGCACAGCGCAGCCTGGAAGCGCAACTGGCGACGGAAGTGCGCCATCAGGTGGCGGCATTTATGGAACGCCGCGGTATGGGCGGTTTGATTCGCGGGGGGCTGTAAGTCTGAATTGTCGGCCTGATCATCACTGTTTCATCTGGCATCCCTGTTGGTGTCTGGCTTAACTATACAGATCTTTTACATCTTCCCGGCATGCGTGGTGATCCCCTTGTGCTATCATTCGCACCTTCGGAGCGCCTGTATCATACAGGCGCGCTTATCAATTGCTGTCTGACTTCAGCGAAATAACAAGAACTTGTGGTGACAGATGACCAGTAGCTATCTGCATTTTCCGGAATTCGATCCGGTCATTTTCTCAATTGGACCCGTCGCACTTCACTGGTACGGCATGATGTATTTGGTGGGGTTTATTTTCGCGATGTGGCTGGCGACGCGCCGCGCTAATCGCCCAGGAAGTGGCTGGACCAAAAACGAAGTTGAAAACTTACTCTATGCAGGCTTCCTCGGGGTGTTCCTCGGTGGGCGTATCGGTTACGTACTGTTCTACAACTTCCCGCTGTTCCTTGATAATCCGCTGTATCTGTTCCGCGTCTGGGATGGCGGAATGTCATTCCACGGTGGTCTCATCGGTGTGATCCTGGTGATGATTATCTTCGCCAAACGCACCAAGCGTTCGTTCTTCCAGGTCTCTGACTTCATTGCTCCTTTGATTCCGTTTGGTCTGGGTGCGGGACGACTGGGCAACTTTATCAACGGCGAACTGTGGGGACGCGTTGACCCTAACTTCTCATATAGCATGTTGTTCCCGGGCTCGCGTACCGAAGACATCTTACTGCTGCAAACCAACCCGCAGTGGCAATCTATTTTCGATACCTACGGTTCGCTGCCTCGTCACGCGTCTCAGCTTTATGAGATGGCGCTGGAAGGCGTGGTGCTGTTTATCATTCTTAACCTGTTCATTCGTAAACCGCGTCCGATGGGCTCGGTCTCCGGTCTGTTCCTGATTGGCTACGGCGCGTTTCGTATCATCGTTGAATTTTTCCGCCAGCCGGATCAGCAGTTTACCGGCGAATGGGTACAGTACATCAGCATGGGGCAGATCCTGTCTATCCCGATGATTGTCGCCGGTATCATTATGATGGTTTGGGCGTACCGCCGTAGCCCACAGCAACACGCTTCCTGAGGAATCATGAAACAGTATTTAGAACTGATGCAAAAAGTGCTGGATGAAGGCACACAGAAAAACGACCGTACCGGAACCGGAACGCTTTCCATTTTTGGTCATCAGATGCGTTTTAATCTGCAGGAAGGATTCCCGCTGGTTACCACTAAACGCTGCCATTTGCGCTCTATCATTCATGAACTGCTGTGGTTTTTGCAGGGCGACACTAACGTGGCCTACCTGCACGAAAACAACGTTTCTATCTGGGATGAGTGGGCAGATGAAAACGGCAATCTGGGCCCGGTCTATGGTAAACAGTGGCGCGCGTGGCCAACGCCAGATGGCCGCCATATTGATCAGATCACTACGGTGGTTAACCAGCTGAAGAATGATCCGGACTCTCGCCGTATTATCGTTTCTGCGTGGAACGTAGGCGAACTGGATAAGATGGCGCTGGCGCCGTGCCATGCGTTCTTCCAGTTCTATGTGGCAGACGGCAAGCTCTCCTGTCAGCTGTATCAGCGTTCGTGCGATGTGTTCCTCGGCCTGCCGTTTAACATTGCCAGCTATGCTTTGCTGGTCCATATGATGGCGCAGCAGTGCAATCTGGAAGTCGGTGATTTTGTCTGGACCGGCGGCGATACGCACCTGTACAGCAACCACATGGAGCAAACGCACCTGCAGCTCAGCCGCGAACCGCGTGCCTTGCCGAAGCTGGTCATCAAGCGTAAGCCTGACTCTATCTTCGACTATCGTTTCGATGATTTCGAGATTGAAGGTTACGATCCGCACCCTGGTATTAAAGCGCCGGTTGCTATCTAATCGACCGCTACCCTGCCACGACCGACGCCCTCGCGCGTCGGTTTTTTTTGCCCTGATTTCAGTTTTTCGACGCTGATTCCTGAAATTTTGCAATGCGCTGAAACGAAGCAAATATTCCCCGAAGCTCGCCGAACAACCCGAATTCCCCACTCGTGATTATTTTCCTTATCGCCATACTGGCGGCATGAAAAAACAACAGGGCTATACGCTAATTGAAACGCTGGTGGCAATGCTCATCATCGTGACGCTAAGCGCGTCAGGGCTATATGGCTGGCAACGCTGGCAGCAACAGCAACGATTGTGGCAAACCGTCGTTCAGGTGCAGGACTACCTGCTGCAACTGCGCGAGGATGCCAACTGGCATAACCGTGACCATGTCATCGGCGTTATCAGAGAGGGAACGTCATGGTGTCTGGTCAGCTCTGCTGCGGCTCAAAATACCTGTAAGCCCGCTTCTGCGTTGGTGTTAATCCCGCGCTGGGATGATGTTGAGATGGCAGACATCACGCCATCGCTGGCCTTTTTTGGCCTGCGCAACACCGCATGGGCTGGACATATAGGCCTAAAAAATGCAGCGGGTGAACGGTGGGTGGTGATATCGACCTGGGGGCGAATTCGGCTTTGTGAGCGTGATGAGGCAGATGTATGTCGGTAAACGAACGCGGTTTTTCATTGCTGGAGGTGCTGATCGCGATGGCTATCAGCAGCGTTTTGCTACTGGGGGCTGCGCGCTTTTTACCGTCGCTTCAGCACGATATATTGCTCAACACGCGCCAGTTAGCCCTTGAAGATGAGCTCTGGCAGCGAGCCTATACGGTGGCTAAACATCTCCAGCGGGCAGGGTACTGTCACGGAAACTGTAGCGGTGAAGGGCTGGTGATATCAGGACACGGTGATTGCGTAATTGCGCGTTGGGACGCTAACGGTAACGGCATTTGGGAGACAACCCCAGCTAAAGACGCGGACCAGATAGGTTTTCGTTTACAAGACCAGGTGCTGGAAACCTTGCGTGGTGCGACATCCTGCGATGGAAAGGGCTGGGATAAAATGACCGATCCTGACACTGTTCTGATTGAGACATTTCAGGTTGAACGCCAGAACATCAGCGGATTTGCGCCCATCCTGACCTTGCGTCTGCGCGGAGCCAGCAAAAGTGCGCCACAAAAGGTTATTGAAGCGCGCTATAGCGTGACGGGGTTTAACCTGTGAACCGGGAACGCGGCGTATCGTCCCTGGCGATGGTGCTTTTGCTTCTGCTGCTCGGCGGTCTGCTGCTCCAGGGGCTTAGCCAACAGGAAGCCAGTTTTGCTTCGCGCGTTGCCACGGAAAGCCAGGCTTTGCAGCACCAGGCTGTGGTGCAATCCGCCATGGAATGGGGACGTATGCAGTCCTGGCAACGGCAACCGGCCGTGCAATGCCGGCGAGATTCAACCGCGAATGCAGCCGTATGCCTGCGATTACATGGCGAGAATAACGTGTTGCTTATTACCGACTATGAAGGGATGTCACTATGGCGGCAGGGCGAGGTTATCGATGGCAATATTGTATTTTCCGCACATGGCTGGAGCGATTTCTGCCCGCTAAGAGAGGCTGCTCTGTGCCTGCTACCCTGAACCGGCAACGCGGTTTTAGCCTGCCAGAAGTGATGCTGGCAATGGTACTTATGGTCATGATTGTGACCGCATTGTCGGGGTATCAAAGGGTATTAATGAACAGTTTCCTCATCAGAAGTCAGTACCAGCAGCTGTGGCGTCATGCGTGGATGCAAACCCAAATGACGGCATTTCCGTCGCCGTTAAACTGGCAGGTAAACCGAATGCAGACAACGCGGGCGGGATGTGTCAGCATCAACGTCAAACTTTCTTCACCCTTGGGCAGGCAAGGTCAAATGACGCGTCTGCACTGCCCAAACAGTCAGTAGTCAGGAGCCGCTATGTTAAGGGTCTACCACTCCAATCGTCTGGATGTGCTGGAAGCGTTAATGGAATATATCGTTGAGCGCGACCGGCTCATCGATCCCTTTGAACCTGAAATGATCCTGGTTCAAAGTACCGGCATGGCGCAATGGCTACAAATGACTCTGGCACAGAAGTTCGGCATTGCCGCCAATATTGACTTCCCGCTACCTGCGAGTTTTATCTGGGATATGTTTGTGCGGGTACTGCCGGATATCCCAAAAGAAAGTGCGTTCAGCAAGCAGAGTATGAGCTGGAAGCTGATGACGCTGCTGCCGCAGTTGTTGGATGACGAGGCGTTCACGTTGCTGCGCCAGTATCTGACAGACGATACCGACAAGCGTAAGCTGTTTCAGCTCTCCTCACGTGCCGCTGACCTGTTTGACCAGTACTTAGTCTACCGCCCTGACTGGTTGACGCAGTGGGAGTCGGGGAAACAGGTTGAAGGATTGGGGGAGTCTCAGGCCTGGCAGGCACCGTTGTGGAAAGCGTTGGTGGAATACACCGCAGAGTTGGGGCAAGAGCGCTGGCATCGCGCCAATTTATATCAGCGATTTATTCAGACCCTGGAAAATGCCTCAAGCTGTCCGCAGGGGCTGCCCGCTCGCGTCTTTATTTGCGGCATTTCCGCACTGCCGCCCGTGTATCTTCAGGCCCTGCAGGCGCTGGGGAAGCATATTGAAATTCATCTGCTGTTTACTAATCCATGTCGTTACTACTGGGGTGATATTAAAGACCCCGCGTATCTGGCAAAGCTGCTGGCACGTCAGCGTCGGCATAGCTTTGAAGAACGTCATCTGCCGCTGTTTCGTGATAGCCAGAATGCTGAAGAGTTGTTTAACAGCGACGGCGAACAGGATGTCAGTAACCCGCTTCTGGCCTCGTGGGGCAAACTGGGGCGGGACTATATTTACCTGCTTTCCGAACTGGAAAACAGCCAGGAGCTGGATGCGTTTGTGGATATCACGCCTGACAATCTTTTGCATAACATTCAGTCGGATATCCTTGAACTGGAAAGCCGGGCCGTGGCGGGCGTTAATCTGGAGGAGTATTCGCGCAGCGATAATAAGCGCTTACTTGAGCCGAATGACACCAGCGTAACGTTTCACGTCTGCCACAGTCCACAGCGTGAGGTGGAAATTCTTCATGACCGCCTGCTGGCGATGCTGGCGGCGGACCCAACGCTGACGCCGCGCGATATCATCGTCATGGTGGCGGATATCGACAGCTACAGCCCCTTTATTCAGGCTGTTTTTGGCAGCGCGCCGGCCGATCGCTATTTACCGTATGCCATTTCTGACCGTCGTGCGCGCCAGTCCCATCCGGTTTTACAGGCGTTTATTAGCCTGCTGTCGCTGCCGGACAGCCGCTTTGTCTCCGAGGATGTGCTGGCATTACTGGATGTTCCCGTGCTGGCGGCGCGCTTCAACATCAACGAAGAAGGGCTGCGCTATCTCCGCTTATGGGTGAATGAGTCAGGCATTCGCTGGGGCATTGACGATGACAACGTGCGTGAACTGGCACTGCCGCCGACAGGCCAACACACCTGGCAATTTGGTTTGACGCGAATGCTGTTGGGCTATGCGATGGAAAGTGCGCAGGGGGAGTGGCAATCCGTACTGCCGTATGATGAGTCCAGCGGTTTGATCGCCGAACTGGTGGGGCATCTGGCTTCGCTGTTGATGAAACTGAATCTCTGGCGTCGGGGTCTGGCGCAGGAACGTCCGCTGGAAGAGTGGTTGCCTGTTTGCAACGACATGCTTAATGATTTCTTCCTGCCGGATGTGGATACCGAAGCAGCAATGACGCTGATTAAAGATCAGTGGCAGGCCATTATCGCTGAAGGTCTGGGGGCTAAATACGGCGAGGCCGTGCCGCTTTCGCTGTTACGCGATGAGCTGGCACAACGGCTCGATCAGGAACGCATTAGCCAGCGTTTCCTCGCAGGTCCGGTCAATATCTGTACCCTGATGCCGATGCGATCGATTCCTTTCAAGGTAGTGTGTCTGCTGGGCATGAACGACGGCGTTTATCCGCGCCAGCTTGCGCCTCTGGGTTTCGATCTGATGAGCCAAAAGCCGATGCGTGGTGATCGAAGCCGCCGCGATGATGACCGCTATCTGTTTCTGGAAGCCCTGATTTCGGCGCAGCAAACGCTCTACATCAGCTACATTGGTCGTTCAATCCAGGACAACAGCGAACGCTTTCCGTCGGTGCTGGTACAAGAGTTGCTGGACTATATTGGGCAAAGCCACTATTTGCCGGGTGATGAAGCGCTCACCTGTGATGAAAGCGAGGCCCGGGTAAAAGCGCACATAACCCGTTTGCATACCCGCATGCCTTTTGACGCACAAAACTATCTGCCGGGAGAGCAGCAAAGTTATGCCCGGGAGTGGCTGCCCGCGGCGAGCCTGACAGGCAAAGCACACACTGATTTTGTGCAACCACTGCCATATGTCATGCCTGAAATCCTGACACTAGAGACGCTGCAGAGATTTTGGGCACACCCGGTGCGGGCTTTTTTCCAGATGCGGCTACAGGTGAACTTCCGCTCTGAAGAGAGTGATATACCGGAGACAGAACCCTTTATCCTTGAAGGATTAACCCGCTATCAGCTTAATCAGCAGCTGCTTAACACGCTGGTTGAAGAGCATGATCCGGAGCGTTTGTTCCGTCACTTCCGTGCGGCAGGCTCGCTGCCTTTCGGGGCATTTGGCGAAATCCTATGGGATGCCCAGCGCCAGGAAATGCAGTCGCTGGCCGAGCGTATTATCGCTTGTCGCCAGCCGGGTCAGAGTATGGAGATCGATCTCAACTGCAACGGCGTGCAAATCACCGGGTGGCTACCGCAGGTTCAGCAGGACGGTTTGTTGCGCTGGCGCCCATCTTTGTTAAGCGTTTCTCAGGGCGTGCAACTTTGGCTGGAACATCTTGTCTATTGTGCCAGTGGTGGAACGGGTGAGAGCCGGCTGTTCCTGCGTAAAGATGCAGAGTGGCGTTTTCCTCCACTGGATGCCGAGCAGGCAATGCGCTACCTGGCGCAGCTTGTTGACGGGTATCGCGAGGGCATGTCATCGCCGTTGCTGGTGCTACCGGAAAGCGGTGGGGCATGGATAAAAACCTGTTATGACGCCGCAAATGATGCCATGTTAGAGGATGACGACACGCGGCAAAAAGCGCGTAGTAAGTTTTTGCAGGCCTATGAAGGCAACATGATGGTACGCGGTGAGGGTGACGATATCTGGTATCAACGCCTGTGGCGTCAGCTGGAGCCGGATACGCTGGAGGCCATCGTGGCGCAGTCTCAGCGCTTTTTGTTACCGTTATTTCGCTTTAATCAGTCATGATGATTGTATAAAAATTGCGCAATTCGATGGCTTCCTCTATGATGCGCTTTCTGTCACGGACTGATTCTTACACATAAGATGCTGACTCGTTCAGCACAAAGTCTTGCCCTGTTCAGACCCCGCCTTTCTGCGTGGTTTGCTGTGAACAGGTGAATACGTTAATGATGAGGTTTGTGAATGCCCCGCAGCACCTGGTTTTGCGCAATACTGTTGTTCGTCGCCCTTTGGGCGCCCGTAAGTCAGGCAGATACCGGTTGGCAGCCCTTAGCTGAAACCATCCGTAAAAGCGATAAAGATACCCGCCAGTATCAGGCCGTGCGCCTGGACAACGGCATGGTCGTGTTGCTGGTATCCGATCCCCAGGCCGTGAAATCCCTTTCCGCACTGGTGGTGCCCGTTGGGTCTCTGGAAGATCCCGACGATCATCAGGGGCTGGCGCATTACCTCGAACACATGTGCCTGATGGGCTCGAAAAAATACCCGCAGCCGGATAGCTTAGCGGAATTCCTTAAAATGCACGGCGGCAGCCACAATGCCAGCACGGCGCCTTATCGCACGGCTTTCTATCTTGAAGTTGAAAACGACGCGCTGCTCGGGGCGGTGGATCGTCTGGCGGATGCCATTGCCGAACCGTTGCTGGATAAAAAATATGCCGATCGCGAGCGTAATGCCGTTAACTCTGAGCTGACGCTGGCGCGTACCCGTGACGGTATGCGTATGGCGCAGGTGAGTGCCGAGACCATCAACCCGGCGCACCCGGGCTCGCGCTTCTCCGGCGGTAACTTGCAAACGCTGAGCGACAAGCCGGGTAATCCGGTGCTGCAGGCTTTACAGACGTTTCATGAAAAGTACTACTCGGCAAACGTGATGAAAGCGGTAATTTACAGCAATAAACCGCTGCCAGAACTGGCGCGGATAGCCGCTGATACCTTCGGACGGGTGCCGAACAAAAATATCGAAAAGCCGGAAATCACCGTCCCGGTAGTTACCGACGCGCAAAAGGGCATCATAATCCACTATGTCCCGGCGATGCCGCGTAAAGTGCTGCGCATTGAGTTTCGTATTGATAACAATAGCGCACAGTTTCGCAGTAAAACCGATGAGCTGGTGACGTACCTGATTGGCAACCGCAGCCCAGGTACCTTGTCTGACTGGCTGCAAAAGCAGGGATTAGTGGAAGGCATCCGTGCGGACTCTGACCCGGTGGTCAACGGTAACAGCGGTGTATTAGCCATTTCCGCGACCTTAACCGACAAAGGCCTGGCGAATCGCGATGAAGTGGTCGCGGCCATCTTTAGCTATCTCAACCTGTTACGCGATAAAGGCGTCGATAAACGTTATTTCGACGAACTGGCGCACGTGCTGGATCTCGACTTCCGCTATCCGTCCATCACCCGTGATATGGACTATGTGGAATGGCTGGCAGATACCATGATCCGCGTTCCGGTAGAACATACGCTGGATGCGGTAAATATTGCCGACCAGTACGATGCGAAAGCCGTGCAGCAGCGTCTGGCGATGATGACGCCGCAGAACGCGCGTATTTGGTACATCAGTCCAAAAGAGCCGCACAACAAAACCGCATACTTTGTTGATGCGCCTTATCAGGTCGATAAAATAAGCGATAAAACCTTCGCTGACTGGCAGCAAAAAGCGCAGGGCATTGCGCTGTCTTTGCCGGAGTTAAACCCCTATATTCCTGACGATTTCACGCTGATTAAAGCGGATAAAAAATATGCGCGTCCGGATCTGATTGCCGATGAGCCGGATTTACGCGTGGTCTATGCGCCGAGCCAGTATTTTGCCACTGAGCCGAAAGCCGACGTCAGCGTGATCCTGCGTAACCCGAAGGCGATGGACAGTGCCAAAAACCAGGTGTTATTCGCGCTTAACGATTACCTGGCAGGCATTGCGCTTGACCAGTTGAGTAATCAGGCTGCGGTGGGCGGTATTGGCTTCTCGACCAACGCCAACAACGGTTTGATGCTCAACGCTAACGGTTATACGCAACGTTTACCGCAGCTTTTTCAGGCGCTGCTGAGCGGTTATTTCAGCTATACCTCTACGGAGGAACAACTGGAACAGGCGAAATCCTGGTACGCGCAGATGATGGACTCTGCGGAAAAAGGCAAAGCCTACGACCAGGCGATTATGCCGGTACAGATGCTTTCTCAGGTGCCGTACTTCTCGCGTGATGAGCGCCGTAAGTTGCTGCCTTCTATTACCTTAAATGAGGTGATGACCTACCGTGACACGTTAAAAGCCGGGGCGCGACCTGAATTCCTCGTGATTGGTAATATGAGCGAGGCGCAGGCGAAGACCATGGCGCGGGACATCCAGAAACAGCTGGGTGCTAACGGCTCGGAGTGGTGTCGTAACAAAGATGTGGTGGTGGACAAAAAGCAGTCCGTTATCTTTGAAAAAGCGGGCAGCAGTACAGACTCCGCGCTGGCGGCGGTATTTGTCCCCACCGGCTACGATGAATACACCAGCTCAGCCTACAGCGCCATGTTAGGACAGATTGTGCAGCCGTGGTTCTACAATCAGCTGCGTACCGAAGAGCAGTTGGGATATGCCGTATTTGCCTTCCCGATGAGCGTAGGCCGTCAGTGGGGGATGGGCTTCCTGCTGCAAAGCAGTGACAAGCAGCCGTCTTATCTGTGGGACCGCTACAAAGCATTTTTCCCCACGGCGGAAGCGAAGCTGCGGGCGATGAAAGCCGATGAGTTCGCGCAAATTCAGCAGGCTATCATTGCGCAAATGCTGCAGGCGCCGCAAACGTTAGGGGCAGAAGCTTCGCAGTTAAGCAAAGATTTCGATCGGGGTAATATGCGCTTCGATTCACGTGATAAAATCGTGGCTCAGATTAAACTGCTGACGCCGCAAAAGCTTGCCGATTTCTTCCATCAGGCGGTGGTTGAGCCGCAAGGCATGGCGATACTGTCACAGGTTTCCGGCAGTCAGAACGGGAAAGCAGACTATGTGCACCCGGAAGGCTGGAAAGTGTGGCAGACCGTCAGCGCGTTGCAGCAAACCTTACCCCTGATGAGTGAAAAGAATGAATGATGCCGCTGAGTCCCTTGATCCTCTCCGCTTGCCCCTGACGGGCGAGCGTTTGATTGAAGCCTCCGCAGGCACCGGTAAAACCTTTACCATCGCCGCCCTGTATTTACGTTTACTGCTTGGACTGGGCGGCTCTGCCGCCTTTCCCCGTCCGCTGACCGTCGAAGAGCTATTAGTGGTCACCTTTACGGAGGCGGCTACTGAAGAACTGCGTGGACGTATTCGTAGCAACATCCATGAACTGCGCATTGCTTGCCTGCGTGAAACCACCGAAAACCCGCTGTACGTCCGTCTGTTAGATGAAATTGCCGATAAAAAGCAGGCCGCGCAGTGGCTGCTGCTGGCTGAACGACAGATGGATGAAGCGGCGGTGTTTACCATCCACGGTTTTTGTCAGCGCATGCTCAGTCTCAATGCCTTTGAGTCCGGCATGTTGTTTGAACAACAGCTGATTGAAGATGAATCACTGCTGCGTTATCAGGCCTGCGCGGACTTTTGGCGTCGGCATTGCTACCCACTGTCTCGCGATATTGCGCAGGTGGTTTTTGAAACGTGGAAAGGGCCGCAGGCGCTGTTGAGGGATATCGATCGCTACTTGCAAGGGGAAGCGCCGGTCATTAAAGCACCGCCGTCAGCAGATGAAACGCTGGCATCCCGACACGAAAAAATCCTCGCACGCATCAACCAAATCAAGCAGCAATGGTGCGATTCGGTTGATGAGCTGGACGGATTGCTGGAAGCCTCGGGGATCGACAGACGTAAATTTAACCGGGGTAATCAGGGCAAGTGGATTGAGAAGATAAGCGCCTGGGCGCAGGAAGAAACGCAAAGTTATCAGTTGCCGGATGCCCTGGAAAAATTCTCCCAGCGTTTTCTGGAAGAACGTACCAAAGCGGGCGGCATCACGCCACAGCATCCGCTCTTTGTTGCCATTGATGAACTGCTCGCTGAGCCGCTGACCATTCGCGATTTGGTGATCACACGGGCACTGGCGGAGATCCGCGAAACGGTGGCTGCAGAAAAACGTCGACGCGGTGAGCTGGGTTTTGACGATATGCTCAGTCGTCTCGATGCGGCGCTGCGCAGTGAAAGCGGCGACGCACTGGCGACAGCCATCCGTAGCCGTTTTCCGGTGGCAATGATTGATGAATTCCAGGACACCGATCCGCAGCAATATCGCATTTTCCGCCGTATCTGGCAGCATCAGCCGGATACGGCCCTGCTGCTGATTGGCGACCCGAAACAGGCGATTTACGCGTTTCGCGGCGCGGATATTTTTACCTATATGAAGGCGCGCAGCGAAGTGAGCGCGCACTACACGCTCGACACCAACTGGCGCTCGGCGCCTGGCATGGTTAATGGTGTGAATACGCTGTTTAGCCAGATGACCGACGCCTTTATGTTCCGCGAGATCCCCTTTAGTCCGGTGAAATCCGCCGAAAAAAATCAGTCGTTGCGGTTTGTCCTGAACGGTGAAACACAGCCAGCGATCAACATGTGGTTGATGAACGGGGAAAGTTGCGGTGTCGGTGACTATCAGAATTACATGGCCCGGGTTTGTGCGACGCAAATTCGTGACTGGCTGAAAGCCGGACACGCGGGCAAGGCGCTTCTGACGAGCGCTAAAACATCACGACCGGTACGCGCGTCGGATATCAGCGTGCTGGTGCGCAGTCGCCAGGAGGCAGCGCTCATCCGCGATGCGCTGACGCAACTGGCGATCCCGTCGGTCTATCTTTCCAACCGTGACAGCGTCTTTGATACCCTCGAAGCGCAGGAACTGCTGTGGGTATTGCAGGCGGTGATGACGCCGGAGCGTGAAAATACGCTGCGTAGCGCACTGGCAACGTCGATGATGGGGCTGAATGCGCAGGATATCGAAACGCTCAATAATGATGAGCATGCCTGGGATGCGGTAGTCGAGGAGTTTGACGGCTACCGTCAGCTCTGGCACAAGCGCGGCGTGATGCCGATGCTTCGCGCGCTGATGTCGGCGCGTCAGATTGCGGAAAACCTGCTGGCAACGGCGGGAGGCGAGCGTCGCCTGACTGATATTTTACACATCAGCGAGCTGCTACAGGAAGCCGGTTCGCAGTTGGAAAGCGAGCATGCGCTGGTGCGCTGGTTATCCCAGCATATTCTTGAGCCGGACAGCAATGCATCCAGCCAGCAGCTCAGGCTGGAAAGCGATAAGCACCTGGTCAAAATCGTCACTATTCACAAATCGAAAGGGCTGGAATACCCGCTGGTCTGGCTGCCTTTCATCACTCATTTTCGCGTGCAGGATCAGGCGTTCTATCACGATCGCCGTTCGTTTGAAGCGGTGCTGGATCTCAGCCAGGCTGATGAGAGCATCGAGCTGGCTGAGGTTGAACGTCTGGCGGAAGACCTGCGTTTGCTCTACGTCGCGCTGACCCGTTCGGTATGGCACTGCAGCCTTGGCGTTGCGCCGCTGGTACGCCGCCGGGGAGATAAAAAAGGTGACACCGATGTGCATCAAAGCGCGCTGGGCCGTCTGTTGCAAAAAGGCGAGCCGATGGACGCTGCCGGACTGCGCGCCGCCATTGATGCGCTTTGTAGTGACGATATTGCCTGTCGGGTCCCTGATGAACCGGACACCGAACGCTGGCTTTCTGCTGAAGAAAGCCGCGAGCCGTTGAGCGCGCGGACGCTGCCGCGCCTGCCAGGCGATAACTGGCGCGTTACCAGTTATTCCGGCCTGCAACAGCGCGGGCACGGTATCGCGCAGGATCTGATCCCCCGGCTGGACGTTGATGCGGCGGGCGTCGGTGAAGCGATTGTGGAATCCGGACTCACGCCGCACCAGTTCCCGCGTGGGGCGTCACCGGGAACATTTTTGCATAGCCTGTTTGAAGCGCTTGATTTTACCCAGCCGGTGGACCCGCTTTGGGTGCAGGAACAACTCGCGCTTGGCGGGTATGACGCACATTGGGCGCCGGTTCTGACCCCGTGGCTGGAGGCCATTTTGCATGCGCCGCTCAACGAAACTGGCGTGAGCCTGAGCGCACTTTCAGCGCATGAAAAACAGGTGGAGATGGAGTTTTATCTGCCGATTTCGCAGCCGCTGATTGCCAGCCAACTGGATGCGTTGATCCGCCAGTATGACCCGCTCTCGGCGGGCTGTCCTCCGCTGGATTTTATGCAGGTACGCGGCATGCTGAAAGGGTTTATCGACCTGGTGTTCCGTCATCAGGGGCGTTATTACCTGCTCGACTACAAGTCTAACTGGCTGGGTGAAGACAGTACGGCGTACACCCAGCAGGCGATGGCCGCTGCTATGCAGGCGCATCGCTATGATCTGCAATATCAGCTTTATACCCTGGCGCTGCATCGCTATTTACGTCATCGCATTGCAGACTACGACTATGAACGTCATTTTGGCGGCGTCATCTACCTCTTCCTGCGCGGCGTTGACAGCGAACAACCGCGGCAGGGGATTTACGCGACCCGACCTGACGCAGAATTGGTCGCTTTGATGGACGAGATGTTTGCCGGTGCGACACTGGAGGAGGCGTTATGACAATCCAAACGCGATTACTGGAGGCGGTAGAGCAAAAGCAGCTCCGGGCGCTGGATGCCCAGTTTGCGCTGGCGGTTGCCGGTAACGATAACCCTGCGGTCACGCTGGCAGCGGCGCTACTCAGTCGTGAAGCGGGTGAGGGACACGTCTGTTTACCGCTTTCCCGTTTATCCTTAAGCGAAGACGCCCATCCTCTGCTGAGCGCATGGCTAGGCGAAGCAGGTGAGCCAGCAGACTGGACTGAATGCCTGCTAGCCTCCGTGGCGGTGAGTCGTGGCGAGCGTCCTACTCCGCTGGTGCTGTACGGCGATCGCCTGTACCTGAACCGGATGTGGAATAACGAACGTACGGTCGCCCGTTTTTTCAGTGAAGTTAACCAGGCCATCGACGTCGATGAGTCGCGGCTGGCCCAGACGCTGGAGACGCTTTTTCCGCGAACAGAAGAGGGCGTTAACTGGCAAAAAGTGGCGGCGGCCGTGGCGCTGACTCGCCGTATATCGGTGATCTCCGGCGGACCGGGCACCGGTAAAACCACCACGGTTGCGAGGCTGCTGGCGGCATTGATTCAGATGACCGACGGCGAGCGCTGTCGTATTCGCCTGGCGGCACCGACGGGAAAAGCGGCGGCGCGTCTGACCGCATCGCTGGGCGCGGCACTGCGTGAGCTGCCGCTGACCGATGAGCAAAAGAAACGCATTCCGGATGATGCCAGTACGTTGCATCGGCTGTTGGGTGCGCAGCCCGGCAGCCAGCGCCTGCGCCATCATGCGGGCAACCCCCTGCATCTTGATGTGCTGGTGGTGGATGAAGCCTCGATGATTGATTTGCCCATGATGTCACGCCTGATTGATGCGCTACCGCCGCACGGGCGGGTGATTTTTCTTGGCGATCGCGACCAGCTGGCGTCCGTTGAGGCGGGCGCGGTGCTGGGGGATATCTGTGCCTTTGTGAATGCCGGGTTTACCCCCGAACGCGCAAAACAGCTGAGTCGGCTGACCGGCAGCACCATTCCGGCGGGCGTGGGCACCCAGGCCGCCTCTTTGCGGGACAGCCTCTGTCTGCTGCAAAAAAGCTACCGTTTCGGCAGTGATTCCGGTATCGGCCAGCTGGCGTCGGCGATTAATCGCGGTGATAAAGCCGCGCTGAAAACGGTATTCCAGCAGGGATTTAGCGATATTGAAAAACGTACCCTGCGCAGCGGGGAAGACTATGTCGCTATGCTCGAAGAGGCGTTAGCCGGATATGGCCGCTACCTGACGTTGTTGCGCGAAGGCGCAGAGCCGGGGGCTGTCATTCAGGCATTTAATGAATATCAGCTGCTGTGCGCCCTGCGAGAAGGGCCATTCGGCGTAAGCGGACTGAATGAACGCCTTGAACAGGTGATGGTACAAAAACGTAAAATCCAGCGTTCCGCGCATACCCGCTGGTACGAGGGGCGACCGGTAATGATTGCGCGTAATGACAGTTCGCTGGGGCTGTTTAACGGAGATATCGGTATTGCGCTCGATCGTGGGCAAGGGCTGCGGGTATGGTTCGCTTTGCCGGATGGGTCCATCAAGTCGGTGCAGCCCAGCCGTTTGCCGGAACATGAAACCACCTGGGCGATGACGGTTCACAAATCGCAAGGGTCTGAATTTGATCATGCGGCGTTGATTTTGCCTAGCCAGCACTCGCCCGTTGTCACCCGCGAACTGGTATATACCGCCATTACCCGCGCGCGACGCCGCCTGTCGTTGTACGCCGATGAGCGGATATTAACTGCGGCTGTTGCTATTCGCACGGAACGTCGCAGCGGGCTGTCTGCGCTGTTTAATGACGGCATTACAGAGTAGGTTTTGTTGGCCGGATAAGGCATTTATGCCACATCCGGCAACGACCTCTATCCCAAATCTGCCATCAGCACTTTTGACCGCCGCTGATAGTTGTACATCTCTTTCTTACTTTCCGGTAGCAGGTCGATATCCACCGGGGTAAAGCCGCGCTCCTGAAACCAGTGAATGCTGCGCGTGGTCAACACGAACAGCTTGCTGAGCCCCATTTGTCGGGCTTGCACGGCGATCCGCTCCAGCAAAACCTCGCCACGCGACGAACTACGATAGTCCGGATGCACCGCCACGCAGGCCATTTCGCCAATTCGTTCTTCCGGGAAAGGGTACAGCGCGGCACAGGCGATGGTCAGGTTATCGCGCTGAATAATGGTGAACTTGTCGATCTCCATTTCCAGTTGTTCGCGCGAGCGGCGAACCAGAATACCTTGCTGCTCCAGCGGACGGATCAGCTCCAGGATCCCGCCGATATCATTAATGGTTGCGCGACGGATCTGCTCGGCACTCTCCATCACGATTTGCGTCCCAATCCCGTCACGTGAGAACAGTTCTTGCAATAGCGTGCCGTCTTCCTGATAGCTAATCAGGTGGCAGCGGCGTACCCCGCTACGACAGGCTTTGACTGCACCCCGCAGGAAGCGCACGGTACCGGAGCTGTAGTCACCGATCGCTTCCTGGGCTTCAACGCGCGCCTGGGCCTCGTTGGGGAACAGTTCGGACACAATATCGCCATCATCGTTAATGACCCCTTGCGAGGAGCAAAAGCCGATCATCTTTTCTGCCTTCAGTTTGATGGCTAACTGAGTGGCGACCTCTTCAGACGTCAAGTTAAAGCTCTCGCCGGTCACGGAAACGGCGACAGGTCCCATCAGAACAATGGCGCCGCTGTCCAGTTGGCGGTGAATCGCCTCTTCATCAATACGACGAATGCGCCCGCTGTGGCAGTAATCGACGCCGTCATCCACGCCCAACGGCTGGGAGATAATAAAATTCCCGCTGACCACGTTGATGTGCGCACCCTGTAAGGGCGTATTGTTCAGGCTCATCGACAGGCGTGCAGTAATATCAAGCTGGAGCAGACCAGCCGCCTGTTTGACCAGCTCCAGCGTTTTGGCGTCGGTCACGCGCGTATTCTTGTGATACACCGGCTCATGATGATGCGCAGCAAGATTGGCATCAATCTGTGGTCGTGCGCCATACACCACAACCAGGCGAATGCCGAGGCTATGAAGGAGTCCAATATCATTGACGATACTGGAAAAATTTTCATGCTCGATGGCTTCGCCGCCCAGCATAATGACAAACGTTTTTCCCCGATGGGTATTGATATAGGGAACAGAATGGCGGAATCCCTGTACCAGCTCGGTTCTACGCTCCTTCACCACGGCACACCTCTATTGCATGATTATTCGTAATTTGTGTATTTTTATTCTGTTTTTGCGTTGTGCGCAAGCGTAATTTTTATTCCTGCTAAAGATTTTTCCCAGTAATGCCGTGAATATAAAAAGAATGTTTACCCTTTTGTAGATGACAGATTATGCGTCATTCGTTAAAGTTTCCGGTCAAATCGGACGTTTTACGTATTACCTCTACTAAAGATTTCTTTTGCTCGGGAGAAGCATGTCGGGATCCAATTCAGCAATCAGTCGCCGCCGTTTACTGAAAGGTGCGGGTGCTATGTGGCTTTTGAGCGTCAGTCAGGTCGGTTTGGCTGCCGTGAGTCAGGTCGTTGCGGTGCGCGTATGGCCAGCGTCCAGCTATACCCGCGTCACGGTAGAATCCAATCGTCTGCTGAAATACAAACAGTTTGCCCTGAGTAATCCTGAGCGTGTGGTGGTAGATATTGAAGGCGTCAATTTGAACTCGGTGCTTAAGGGTATTGGGACGCAGATCCGCCCGGACGATCCGTACATCAAGTCGGCAAGAGTCGGACAGTTTGACCCGCAGACCGTGCGTATGGTGTTTGAGCTGAAGCAAAACGTGAAGCCACAGCTTTTTGCGCTGGCACCGGTAGCGGGCTTTAAAGAACGACTGGTGATGGATCTCTATCCGGCCAATGCCCAGGATGTACAGGATCCTCTGCTGGCGTTGCTTGAAGATTACAACAAGGGCGATCTGGATAAGCAGGTGCCGCCTGCGCAAAGTGGTCCACAGCCGGGTAAAGCGGGGCGCGATCGTCCGATTGTCATTATGCTCGATCCCGGTCACGGCGGAGAAGACTCCGGTGCCGTGGGGAAATACAAGACGCGCGAAAAAGACGTGGTGCTACAAATTGCCCGCCGTCTGCGCGCGCTGATTGAGAAAGAAGGCAACATGAAGGTCTTTATGACGCGAAATGAAGATATCTTCATTCCGCTGAAGGTGCGCGTGGCTAAAGCTCAGAAACAGCGTGCCGATCTGTTTGTCTCTATTCACGCCGATGCGTTTACCAGCCGACAGCCCAGCGGTTCGTCGGTGTTCGCACTCTCCACCAAAGGCGCGACCAGTACGGCCGCAAAATTTTTGGCGCAAACCCAGAACGCCTCGGATCTTATTGGTGGCGTCAGCAAGAGTGGTGACCGCTACGTCGACCACACTATGTTTGATATGGTGCAGTCACTGACTATCGCCGACAGCCTGAAGTTTGGTAAAGCGGTACTGAATAAACTCGGTAAGGTGAATAATCTGCATAAGAACCAGGTTGAACAGGCCGGGTTTGCGGTACTGAAGGCCCCTGATATTCCGTCTATCCTCGTGGAAACGGCATTTATCAGTAACGTTGAAGAAGAGCGTAAGCTCAAAACAGCGACGTTCCAGCAGGAAGTGGCGGAGTCGATTCTGGCAGGGATCAAAGCGTATTTTGCCGATGGGGCGACGCTGGCAAGAAGGGGATAACAAAAAAGCGCTGAAAAGCGCTTTTTTTACGGGCCGTAAAAACAAAAAAACACCCGTCAGGGTGCTTAATGTATTGGTTGCGGGGGCCGGATTTGAACCGACGACCTTCGGGTTATGAGCCCGACGAGC
>NZ_SUQN01000010.1 GCF_013337685.1 Citrobacter gillenii | reverse complement strand
AATTTCTGCTTTTCTCCGCAGGGTTCTCAGTGGAACCCCGCTGACCCGGCGGCTTGTAATCCGTTGTTCCGTGTCAGTGGAGGCGCATTATAGGGAGTTATTTCAGGCTGACAAGGGGAAATTTAAAATAATTTTCCGAGTGCGTATTATTTCACCAAAACTGATTAAACTGCCAGTTTTTCGAGCGTTTTGAAGCCATAACGCTGGAGGACTGGCAGTAATTGTTCAGCTTCAGGCGTCATTGCCATACAAAAGGCAATATTCTCGTCAGCTGATTTTGCGTCAGGTGCTTCATGTTCTAACAACCAAGCCGTGCGACGCGCAATCGCGGCACCGGAATCCACCAGTCGCGTCCCTTCAGGTAGAACCTGTAAAAGTTCTTCCTGTAATAGAGGGAAATGCGTACATCCGAGAACAACCGTATCCGGCGGTTCCGACATCCGCAACCATGGTCGCAGAATGCGGCGCAACTCATCCAGAGGAACCGCTTCTCCGTGCAGCTTCGCTTCCGCCAGTTCCACCAACTCAGCGGAACCCAACATCGCGATCTGACACTCGTTCGCAAAGCGCGCAATCAACTCATGCGTATATGAACGCTTCACCGTCGCTCGCGTCGCCAGCAGCCCCACTACACCGTTAGCCGTAAGGCGCGCCGCCGGTTTAATCGCAGGTACCACGCCGACGACCGGGAAAGTGAACTTTTCGCGTAACGCAGGGAGTGACACCGTGCTGGCGGTATTGCAGGCGATAACAGCCAGTGAAAGGGGGTAGCGCTGCTGAACGGCAGTCACAATCTCAACAACACGCTCGACAATAAATTCCTCGCTCTTCTCTCCATAAGGAAAGGCAACGTTATCGAAAGCGTATATATAGTGGAGATCCGGCAAGAGGTTGCGGATCTCATTGTAGACCGACAACCCACCGACGCCGGAATCAAACACCAGCACGGTGGGACGTGGATCAGAAGGTGTAGCTGCCAGACAAGGTGTATTCCCGTCCTGCAGTTGGGTAGCCATAAACTGTCTCGTAATCTTTATCGAACAGGTTGGCGATTTTACCACGAACTGTCAGCTGTGAGGTGATCGGATATGACACCGCCAGATCCCACAAACTCACTCCACCCAATTTTACCGGCTGGTTAGTGACATAGTCCTTGTCATAGCGTGTTCCCAGATATTGATACGTCAGGCCCCAGTCAAAATCATAGACCTGCCAATCGAGCTGATACTTCACCTGCTGTTTTGAACGGCGGGCCAGCGGCTTGTCCGTAATCGCATTACGCGCATCGACATAGTCATAGCTCAGCGTATGCGCCAGCGGACCCGTATCGAAACTCGCCGTCGCTTCAACGCCTTTAATCCGCACTTTCCCTTCGTTATAGTATTTCAGAGTGTGGGGGTCATAATCGATCATGTTATCGATATCGTTGCGATATCCTGACAAACGCCAGTTTACATCCGCCGTTAACCCTTCAAACGCCCCTTCCCACTGCTTGCTCTCTTCAGGATCAAGGTTTGCATTGCCATACATACCGTACAGCTGCCCCAGATTAGGTGCTTTATAAGAGGTGCCATAAGAAGCAATGAAACGATAGCCGTCAATGAACGCCCATCCGGCGCTGGTTTGCCATGTGCCATGCCGACCAAACTGGGAGTTGTCGTCGCTGCGCGCCGCGCCTTCGAAGGTGAAGTCGCCAAGCTGTTGCAACCCGGTCAGATAAATACCGGTATTACGCTGATCGTAACCGTCCGTAACATACCCGGTGCCTGGCTCTGTGGTTTGCTTTTGCCAGTCGACGCCAGCGCCCACATTGCCGTGGCCAACCACCATACTGTTTGACCACTGCACGTTATATTGCTTCATCTCATCCAGGGTTGCCGAGGAGTCGTAGCGACCATAGTCCGGGTCATAGTTGTAGTCTTTGCTATGGCTGTAGCTGGAAACCAGTTGTGACTGGATTTGCTCGCCATTAAAGCGCAGTCCGGCATCCCAGCTTTGGCTATAGAGCTTACGGGTATCGACTAACGGCGTGCCTGGATAATAGTAAGAATCATAATTGGTGCGGTTATCATAGCCATAGCCGCGCACAAACCCGCTCCAGGTATCGGAGAAGTTATGTTCCAGTGCGCCGTACAGCGTCTTACTTAAAAAACCATCTTTATCGGGCTGCGCCTGTGCACCAGTGCTACCGTAGGCGACAACGTCAAAACCTTTGGTATAGGCATAATCCCCCATCAGCGTCACGCGCGTATTCTCACCGAGCTGTTGCTGCGTCGAGATGTCGTAATTCTGATAACCATTACTGCCCACACCGGCGGTCAATTCCGTCCCCGGTTTTTCTCGCGTGGTAATGATATTCACCACACCGCCGATCGCATCAGAACCATAAACAGCGGAACGCGGCCCACGAATGTATTCAATACGTTGCACCAGTGATACCGGGAACTGGCTGAGATCGGCGGCACCACTCACCCCAGCTAAATTCAGGCGCACGCCGTCAATCAGCACCAGTACATGGCTGGCGTTGGTCCCACGAATAGAAATAGACGAATTTTGTCCCATACCACCGTATTGCGCGATATCGACACCCGGCAGGCGGCGAAGAACGTCATTCACAGAGGTAGATTGCCAGCGATCGATTTCCTGGCGCGTAACAACGGTGATGGGAGCAAGCACTGCACTAAGGGGTTGCTGAAAACGGTTAGCCGTAACGACGAGAGTGTCTGGGCTAGCATCCTGCGCCCAACCAGAAAATGCCGCGACGGAAAGTGCCGTCAGCAGCAATGATTTTTTAATCATTGTAAAGCATCCACAATATAAGAAGGATGCCGCAGGTCCCACCGATAGTACGCGATGATGAAAACCAGATGCGACGTTAGCCGGCAGGTCTTCGGGCTTGGAAGGTTATTCAATATAGCGAATAAAAAGAAATGAAGACTTCCCACCCAAAGGCAGTGTCTGCTTACGCTCTCATCTCACCTTTCCTTACCGCTGCGCGTCAGCTCCAGATTTACACTGGATTCCCTTTTAACTCACAGGACCGGAACGCGGATGCTACAGTTTGTTATTACCGACTGTCCAGACTGCGTATCACAATATTAGAAATCATCAATAACTGGACATCTACTGAGCAATCCCTACAATCCCCGCGTACTTTTATTTTTCAGGACGCATCATGACCCCCGAACACCTCCCGACAGAACAGTATGACGCGCAGCTAGCCGATAAAGTGGCTCGTTTACAGAGCTTAATGACGCCATTTACTGATCAGGCTCCGGAAGTGTTTCGCTCGCCGGTCAGTCATTACCGCATGCGCGCTGAATTCCGCCTGTGGCATGACGGTGACGACCTGTATCACATCATGTTTGAAAGCCAGACCAAAAGCCGTATTCGCGTCGACAGCTTTCCTGCAGCCAGCGAACTCATCAACACGCTGATGACAGCCATGATTGAAGGCGTTCGTCACAATCACGTCCTGCGTCATAAATTGTTCCAGATTGATTACCTCACCACCATGAGCAATCAGGCGGTGGTATCCATGCTGTACCATAAAAAGTTAGATGACGAATGGCGTCAGGAAGCCGAAGCACTGCGGGATGCGCTACGCGCGCAAAACCTGAATGTGCATCTGATTGGCCGAGCGACCAAAACCAAAATCGCGTTGGATCAAGATTACATCGATGAACGTTTGCCGGTTGCGGGTAAAGAGATTATCTACCGCCAGGTTGAGAACAGCTTCACGCAGCCGAATGCCGCCATGAACATTCAGATGCTGGAATGGGCGATTGATGTCACCAAAGATTCGCAGGGCGACCTGCTTGAATTGTACTGTGGCAATGGCAACTTCTCGTTAGCGCTGGCGCAGAACTTCAACCGCGTACTGGCCACTGAAATCGCTAAACCGTCCGTGGCTGCCGCGCAGTACAATATTGCGGCTAACCATATTGATAACGTGCAAATTATTCGTATGGCTGCAGAAGAGTTTACTCAGGCGATGAACGGGGTGCGCGAGTTCAACCGTTTACAGGGCGTCGACCTGAAGAGTTACCAGTGTGAAACCATTTTTGTTGATCCACCGCGCAGCGGCCTGGACAGCGAAACAGAGAAGATGGTGCAGGCGTATCCGCGTATTCTGTACATCTCCTGCAACCCGGAGACACTGTGTAAGAACCTGGAAACGTTGAGCCAGACGCACAATGTGTCACGTCTGGCGCTGTTCGATCAGTTCCCGTATACGCACCACATGGAGTGCGGAGTATTACTGACCGCGAAGTGATTTTTTTGTAGGCCGGGAAAGCAAAGATACCCCCGGCCTACAAATACTATTCCGCAATTTCTTGCTTACGGTTACGCACCTTAAAGCCGATCCAGAACACCAGAATCACTGACAGGACCGCTGGGAAGAAGTTCGAGCCGATATCCGGGTATTCCGCGCGCACCACGGTGCTGTACAACAGAACGCCAAGAATAAAACAGGCCGCAGCCAGACCCGGCAGCCCCACAGGCATTGTGCGATTCTGGTAACGTTGATGCAGGCAGTAAACCGTCAGCACCAGCGAAATAATCGGGAATACAGAGAATGGCACAATGGAGCTAAACAGCGCCGCAAATGTACCATTGATCGATAAGCCAGCAACCAGCGCCAGCAGCAGCGTACCTTTATCTTGACCTGACTGTTTCATTGCTCGTCCTTCTCGTTACTCGGAGTGATGCGTCATCTTCTCTTGTTCACGGCGATACCAGTAAAATGCGCCTTTGGCGATCATGCGCAGTTGCAATACCAGCCGCTCTTCCAGTTGTCGACGCTGTTCGGCGCCAACATCCAGCGCTTCTGCCCCCGCACTGAAAACAATCGTCACCATGGCTTCGGCTTGTGCTTCAGTAAACGCACGAGGCATATGGTTTTCGAGTTCCAGATAGTCCGCAAGTTCCGCAATGAAATGCTGAATTTCGCGAGCCACGGCGGCACGAAACGCCGCGGAGGTACCAGACCGCTCGCGCAATAATAAACGGAAGGCGTTGGGATTGTTGCCGATGAACTCCATAAATGTTGAGACCGAGGTGCGGATCACACTGCCGCCCTTGGCGATACGCTGACGCGCCTGGCGCATCAACTGGCGTAGCATCAGGCCGCTCTCATCCACCATCGTCAGGCCGAGCTCATCCACATCGCGAAAATGGCGATAAAATGAGGTTGGCGCAATGCCCGCTTCACGAGCAACTTCACGTAAACTGAGGCTGGCAAAACTGCGCTCTGCACTCAATTGACTAAATGCGGCCTCAACCAGCGAACGCCGGGTTTTTTCTTTTTGTTGCGCTCTAACGCCCATCACGATGTCTGAATCCTTCCTTATACCTTGCTGGCACTATACCAGAGATTAGGCGGTTGGCATGGCTTTGTGAATGATTGTTTACGCGCAGTTTGTGCTTCGACTTCGCAAAAAAGCACAACGATAATTGGGTTATCCTGACAACGATGTTACTATTCTGTTGCTTTTATGTATAAGAACAGGTAAGCCTGACCATGTCACATTCCTACGATTACGATGCAATAGTAATAGGTTCCGGCCCCGGCGGCGAAGGCGCTGCAATGGGTCTGGTTAAGCAAGGCGCGCGCGTCGCCGTTATTGAGCGCTATCATAACGTCGGCGGCGGTTGTACCCACTGGGGCACCATCCCATCTAAAGCACTCCGCCACGCCGTCAGCCGTATCATTGAATTCAATCAGAACCCACTTTACAGCGACCATTCCCGGCTTCTTCGCTCTTCTTTTGCCGATATTCTTAACCATGCCGATAACGTCATTAATCAGCAAACGCGTATGCGGCAAGGATTTTACGAGCGAAACCACTGTGAAATTTTGCAGGGGAATGCCCGTTTTGTTGACGAACACACCCTCGCTCTGGAGTGCCACGACGGTACGGTGGAAACGCTCACGGCAGATAAATTTGTTATTGCCTGCGGTTCGCGTCCCTACCACCCAAATGATGTCGATTTTTCTCATCCGCGCGTTTACGACAGTGATTCTATACTCAGCCTGCACCATGAACCTCGCCACGTTCTGATCTATGGTGCGGGCGTCATTGGCTGTGAATATGCGTCGATCTTCCGGGGAATGGACGTCAAAGTTGATTTGATCAATACCCGTGACCGTCTGCTGGCGTTTCTTGATCAGGAGATGTCCGACTCGCTGTCTTATCACTTCTGGAACAGCGGCGTGGTGATTCGCCATAACGAAGAATACGAGAAAATTGAAGGCTGCGATGATGGCGTCATCATGCACCTGAAATCCGGAAAGAAACTAAAAGCCGACTGCCTGCTGTACGCCAACGGTCGTACCGGTAACACCGATTCATTAGCGCTGGAGAATATTGGCCTGAAGACGGACAGCCGCGGCCAGCTAAAAGTGAACAGCATGTACCAGACGGCGCTGCCGCATGTGTATGCCGTAGGGGATGTGATCGGTTATCCGAGCCTTGCTTCCGCAGCCTACGATCAAGGCCGTATCGCCGCCCAGGCGCTGGTCAAGGGTGAGGCCACCGCGCACTTGATCGAAGATATTCCGACAGGCATTTACACCATTCCCGAAATCAGCTCCGTCGGTAAAACTGAACAGCAACTGACGTCAATGAAAGTCCCTTACGAGGTTGGCCGCGCGCAGTTTAAACATCTGGCACGCGCACAAATCGTCGGGATGAGTGTCGGAACATTGAAGATTCTGTTCCATCGGGAGACCAAAGAGATTTTAGGGATCCACTGCTTTGGCGAACGCGCTGCCGAAATTATTCATATCGGTCAGGCAATAATGGAGCAAAAAGGTGGTGGTAACACCATCGAGTACTTCGTTAACACCACCTTTAACTACCCAACCATGGCGGAAGCCTATCGGGTAGCTGCACTGAACGGCCTAAACCGCCTGTTTTAACGTGTTGTCGAAATGGCCATCCATTGCACCACGGATGGCCTCTGCCAGCTGTTCATAACGGCTGCGCAGCGGCGAACCCGGACGGTACACCAGACCAATGGTACGACGCGGTTCTGGTTTAATACACGGCACATAGACCACACCATCACGCTTACGCTCCGGTGGGACAGCCAGCGCGGGCAGTAAAGTAATCCCGCTGCCTGCTGCCACCATGTTACGCAACGTTTCCAGACTGGTTGCCCGGAAATGGGTGTCTTCATCAGCACCGGCTTCAAAACAAAAGCCCATCGCCTGGTCACGCAAACAGTGACCATCTTCGAGCATCAACAGTTTTTCACCAGCCAGATCGGACATCGGTACGCGGTCGCGATTTGCCCATGGGTGATCTTCATAGATCGCCAGCATCATCGGCTCATCAAACAGCGGTACCTCGATAAACGCTTCACTCTCTTTCACCAGCGCCAAAATCACGCAGTCGAGTTTACCGCTGTCCAGTTGCGCCAGCAGCTGATGCGTTTGCGCCTCATGCAGGTACATTTCCAGTTTCGGGAAGGTCTGGTGCAACATAGGAATAATATGCGGCAGCAGGTAAGGTCCTACCGTTGGGATCAAACCAATATGTAGCGGGCCAGACATTGTCTCACCCTGTTGGCTTGCCATCTCCTTGAGCACTTTGACCTCGCGCAACACGGTGCGCGCCTGATCCACCAGCAGTAAACCCGCTTGAGTGAACAGCACTTTACGACTCGTCCGCTCCAGCAGCATAACGCCAAGCTCATCTTCGAGTTTGCGGATTTGCCCACTCAGCGTTGGCTGGCTGACGTGACAGGAGTCTGCCGCTCGTCGGAAGTGACGGTGTTCGGCAAGTGCTACCAGGTATTCAAGATCACGAATATTCATTATTCATCCTCCATTGCCACGATAGTTCGTAGCGATAGGTAGCATAGCAACGAACGATTATCCCTATCAAGCATTCTGTTTAATAATGCACCACAGAAACGGAACGGTACCCCTTTAACCCTTGAAGCTACTGTCCGTTCTCATACTCGAAATAACTAAAGCCAACGTGAACGTTTGCGGACCTCTGGTCCGCTTTTTTTTGCATAAAAAAGCCCGGCTTGATGCCAGGCTCAGATAACTATTTGCCGGATGGCGACGCGAAGGCGTTTACCGCCATCGGGCAAAACACACGTTACGCCAGGCGCGCCTTCGCGTAGTCGATCGCCTGCGCTACCTGCTGCGGTGAAACGCCCCCTTTCGCCACACGCTTATCGAGGCACGACTGTAGCGAGAGGATCGGGTACACGTCATCGCCAATCACGGCGCTGAATTTTTGCAAATCAGCCAGTGACAGTGCTTCCAGCGGTTTGCCCTGACGAATCGCCTCAACTACCGTTTCACCCACGATATGGTGTGCTTCACGGAACGGGACGCCTTTCGCCACCAGATAATCGGCCAGCTCCGTAGCGTTGGCATAGCCCTGCTGCGCGGCTTCCTGGCAACGTGGGCGTTTTACCTGAATACCGTCCAGCACCAGCGCCGCCATATGCAGGCAGTCCAGCCAGGTATCGAGTGCATCGAACAGCCCTTCTTTGTCTTCCTGCATATCCTTGTTATACGCCAGCGGCAGTCCTTTCAGCGTCATCATCATGCCAGTCAACGCACCTTGCACGCGGCCACATTTGCCACGAATCAGCTCTAATGCGTCCGGATTTTTCTTCTGCGGCATTAATGATGAACCGGAGGTTACGCGATCGGACAGTTCCACAAAACCGGCTTCCCCGGTATTAAAGAAAATCAGATCTTCAGCAAAGCGTGACAGGTGAACCATACCGATAGAGGCATCAGAGAGGAGCTCCAGCACATGGTCACGATCGGATACGCTGTCCAGACTATTGCGGGTCGCCGAGGCGAAACCCAGCCAGCCAGCCAATTGTTCGCGATCGATTTCATAGGCGGTACCCGCCAGTGCACCGCAGCCTAACGGGCTGACATCCAGACGCTTGAGCGTATCCTGCAAACGGCTCTCATCACGCGCCAGCATTTCAACATAGGCCAGACACCAATGAGCAAACGTCACCGGCTGGGCACGCTGCAGGTGGGTATAACCCGGCATGACGGCATCCTGATTATTCTCTGCTGTCACCACCAGCGCGCTTTGCAACTGACTGTTAGCAGACAACAATTCAAGCACCGTGTCTTTGCACCACAGTTTAAGATCGGTTGCCACCTGGTCATTACGGCTACGCCCGGTATGCAGTTTTTTACCCAACGGCCCGACTTTATCGATGAGCTTGCCTTCTACCCAACTGTGAATATCTTCCGCATCGCTTTGCAGGATCTGTTGCGGGTCGAGGCGTACTTCTTCCAGCAGTGTATTCAACGCCTCTTCCAATTGACATTGTTCATCAGCAGTCAACACACCGACCGTGACCAGCGCTTTGGACCAGGCCACAGAGCCGACGATATCCTGCTCGGCCAAGCGGTAGTCGAAGCGCAAAGAGTCGTTGAACTGTTTGAACCGCTGATCTGCTGCCTGTGTAAAACGCCCACCCCAAAGTGCCATAACGAATTTCCTTAATATGATATTTTGCCCGGTGGCGCTACGCTTACCGGGCCAACAAAACCCATGCAGGCCGGATAAGGCGACGCTGCCATCCGGCACAGTAATAGTTAAGCCAGAATACGCGTACCGATCGGCGTGCCGTTAAACAGCGCCGGGAGTTGTTCGGCATGACGCCAGGAAGCGATATCCACTGGACGCCCCAGCGTACGTGCCGCGTCCAGCGCCGCGTTCACCTTCACAATCATGCCATCGGTGATAATACCCTGCTCAATCAGCTGTTCTGCTTTGGCTGCGGTCATTTCGGCAATCCGCTGGCCTTTACCATCCAGAATACCGCTGACGTCAGACAACAGGATCAGATCCGCACCCAGCGTTGCCGCCAGCGCCGTCGCAGCCTGATCGGCATTGACGTTCATCAGTTGCCCTTCTTCCGTGACGCCTATCGAGCTGACGACCGGTAGAAAACCGTTTTCCAGTAGCGTGTTAATCAGCTTAGGAGAACCAGGCTGTGCCAGTCCAACATGACCTAACGCTACATCGAGCTGGGTCACTTTTACGCTGTCACCATCGCCAAGGTACAGACCAACAGCGTCAATATGGTGTTTCTTCGCCCACGCCAGCAGCGTTTTATTCGCCGTTCCGGCCAGGGCACCGGTAATGATGTCGATCTGGTCGGCTGGCGTCACGCGCAGACCATTTTTCTTTGTCACCGGCAAGTTGAGCCCTTTCATCAGCTCGTCAACCACGCAGCCGCCACCGTGCACAATGACCAGCGGACGCTGGTGCGACTCGCGATAATTGACCAGAGCGGTAAACAAACGCTCCAGCGCCTCTTCGCTATCCAGTAAAACGCCGCCCAGCTTGATAATTAATGGATTCATCATTGCACCCTTAAAGAAGAGACTGCGTTTCAGCAAAGCCGAAACGGATATTTGCGCACTGCATCGCCTGTGCGGCAGCGCCTTTCAATAAATTATCTTCGGTTGCCACCACAATCAGGTGCTCGCCCTGAACGGCAAAACCGATATCGCAGAACGGTAAACCCACCACATTTTTCAGGGCCGGGACACCGTTGTCATACAGACGAACCAGCGGTTTATCACCATAGGCCTGCTGCAGTGCTTGCGCCACCTGCGCATGGGTCACGCCCGGCTTCAAACGACAGGTGATGGTTTCCAAAATTCCGCGCGGGAAGTTGCCCAGATGCGGAGTAAAAATCACGTCCGCCCCCAAATGTGTGGCGATCTCCGGCTGATGGCGGTGGGTAAATACACCATACGGTTGCAGGCTCACTTCACAGAAGCTGTTCGAGATGGCAGCTTTACGTCCTGCTCCACTCACACCACTGGTGGCGTTAATTACCGGCCACTGGCTGAGATCAAGCAGGTTGGCATCAATCAGAGGCTTAAGCGACAACTGCGCCGCCGTGGGATAGCAACCCGGTACAGCAATCAGATTCGCGTCTTTTAGTTTGCTTGCACTCCACTCCGCCAGCCCGTAGACCGCTTGCTCCAGCAGCTCAGGATGCTGATGAGTAAAGCCATAATACTTTTCATAGAAGGCGCCGTCGTTAACACGGAACGCACCAGAGAGGTCAAACACCACACAGCCCGCTTCCAGAAACTGTGGCGCCAGGTCATGACTAACCTCATGGGCCGTCGCCAGAAACACAACGTCTACCCCTGCGCTAAACTCGCGGATATCCGACATGGGTTGCAACGGCAAATCAACAATGCCCTTTAACTGCGGATGTAAATCAGAGATTAATTTTCCTGCATCATTGCTTTGCGCTGAGACAGTCAAAGCGGTTATGTTCATATCAGGATGGCGATTTACATAGGTCACAAGCTCTGCACCAGCATAGCCACTGGCGCCCACAATCAGCGTATTCAACATCGGGGCTGTTCACCTTCTTATATTCGGTTGCCAGGTATAAGCCTTTATCACCTCACCTTACACTTGGTGGGTTTTATTTCGCTCAACATTATTGTATTTTTATTCACAAATACTGCATGAATATTGATACTATCATGACCCGAGGTGTGTCAACAATGAAAAACAATTTACCGCCATTTATCGAGATTTACCGCGCTCTGATTGCCACACCATCGATCAGCGCCACCGAAGAAGCGCTCGATCAAAGTAATGCAGGTTTAATCACTCTGCTGGCGGATTGGTTCAAAGATTTAGGCTTCAGCGTTGAGGTACAACCGGTTCCCGGCACCCGTAATAAATTCAATATGCTGGCAAGTACAGGCACCGGTGCAGGCGGCCTGCTGCTCGCCGGTCATACCGACACCGTACCGTTTGACGACGGACGTTGGACGCGCGATCCGTTCACCCTGACCGAACATGACAACAAGCTCTACGGACTGGGTACGGCGGATATGAAAGGTTTCTTCGCGTTTATTCTCGATGCACTGCGTGATGTCGATGTGAAACAGCTGAAAAAGCCGCTCTACATCCTGGCCACCGCCGATGAAGAGACCAGTATGGCGGGCGCACGCTACTTCTCTGAAAATACGGCGATTCGCCCGGATTGCGCGATCATCGGTGAGCCAACATCCCTGCAGCCAATTCGCGCACACAAAGGCCATATTTCCACGGCGGTACGCGTACTCGGCCAGTCTGGCCATTCCAGCGATCCAGCGCGCGGCGTGAACGCCATTGAACTGATGCACGATGCCATCGGCCATATTATGCAGTTGCGCGACTCGCTGAAAGCACGCTATCACCACGATTCATTCACCGTGCCTTACCCGACGCTGAACCTCGGCAGCCTGCATGGCGGCGATGCCTCCAACCGTATTTGCGCCTGCTGCGAACTGCACATGGATATCCGCCCGTTGCCGGGAATGACGTTAAGCGACCTGAATGGCTTACTGACGGACGCGCTGGCCCCGGTGAGCGAACGCTGGCCTGGCCGACTGACGGTTTCCGAGCTGCACCCGCCGATCCCGGGTTACGAATGCCCGCCGGATCACCAACTGGTCGAGGTGGTGGAAAAACTGCTCGGCGAGAAAACCGATGTGGTGAACTACTGCACAGAAGCACCGTTTATCCAGACGCTGTGCCCGACGCTAGTACTGGGACCAGGTTCCATTAATCAGGCACATCAACCAGATGAATATCTGGAAACACGCTTCATTAAGCCAACCCGCGAATTAATTACCCAGGTTGTGCATCATTTTTGCTGGCATTAACCGAACGTCGCCTTGCTAATCCTTTAGTGGTAAGCAAGGCGATTCTTTTAACATTTGCATAAGCAACGCTTATTTGACGCGATGTGAATTAAATAACGTAAATTCCCGCCATTTTTTCGTTTGCTGAACCGATTTCGCAGCAATTGACGTCAGGTGTTTTACGTGGCTTTATAAAAGACGACTAAAAAGTTAAGTCCGAAAGATTTCGCGTTGCAGCCAATGCCGCTGGGACACGAAAGATACAGGACATATTCAAAACAGATGGGGTGTCTGGGATCATATGAACGAACAATATTCCGCGTTGCGTAGTAATGTCAGTATGCTCGGCAAAGTGCTGGGAGAAACCATCAAGGATGCGCTGGGAGAGAACATTCTCGATCGCGTAGAAACAATCCGTAAGCTGTCTAAATCATCCCGCGCTGGCAATGAAGCGAACCGTCAGGAACTGCTCACTACGCTGCAGAATCTGTCTAACGACGAGCTGCTGCCAGTTGCCCGTGCGTTTAGTCAGTTCCTGAACCTGGCCAATACCGCCGAACAGTACCACAGCATTTCGCCAAAAGGCGAAGCTGCCAGCAACCCGGAAGTGATTGCCCGTACCCTGCGTAAACTGAAAGACCAGCCTAACCTCGATGAAGCGACAATCAAAAAAGCCGTGGAATCGCTGTCTCTGGAGCTGGTCCTGACCGCACACCCAACCGAAATCACCCGCCGTACGTTGATTCATAAAATGGGTGAGGTTAACGCATGCCTCAAGCAGCTTGATAACAAAGACATCGTCGATTACGAACGCCACCAGTTGATGCGCCGCCTGCGCCAGCTAATCGCCCAATCATGGCACACGGATGAAATCCGTAAACTGCGTCCCAGCCCGGTTGATGAAGCCAAATGGGGCTTCGCCGTGGTTGAAAATAGCCTGTGGGAAGGTGTACCGAACTATCTGCGTGAACTGAATGAACAGCTGGAAGCGCATCTGAACTACAAGCTGCCAGTCGATTTTGTCCCAGTCCGATTCACCTCGTGGATGGGCGGTGACCGTGACGGTAACCCGAACGTAACGGCAGATATCACCCGCCACGTGCTCCTGCTCAGCCGCTGGAAAGCGACCGATCTGTTCCTGAAAGACATCCAGTTTCTGGTTTCTGAACTGTCGATGGTCGAAGCCACGCCTGAGCTATTAGCGCTGGTGGGTGAAGAAGGCGCGGCAGAACCCTATCGCCATCTGATGAAAATGCTCCGTTCGCGTCTGATGACGACCCAGGCCTGGCTAGAAGCGCGACTGAAAGGCGAAAAATTGCCGAAACCTGCAGGTCTGCTGACACAAAACGAGCAGCTATGGGAACCGCTGTACGCGTGTTATCAGTCACTGCAAGCCTGCGGTATGGGCATCATCGCCAATGGCGAACTGCTCGATACCTTGCGCCGAGTGAAATGTTTTGGCGTCCCGCTGGTGCGTATCGATATTCGTCAGGAAAGTACCCGTCATACCGAAGCGCTGGGCGAACTGACCCGTTACCTGGGCATTGGCGACTACGAAAGCTGGTCAGAAGCAGACAAACAGGCCTTCCTGATCCGAGAACTGAACTCCAAACGTCCACTGCTGCCACGCAGCTGGGAACCGAGTAACGATACCCGCGAAGTCCTCGATACCTGTCGGGTGATTGCCGAAGCACCTCATGGTTCTATTGCTGCCTACGTGATCTCGATGGCGAAAACACCGTCGGATGTGCTGGCCGTTCACCTGCTGCTGAAAGAAGCTGGCATTGGTTTTACCATGCCGGTAGCGCCGCTGTTTGAAACGCTGGACGACCTCAACAATGCTGACGATGTAATGACTCAGTTGTTGAATATCGACTGGTACCGCGGTCTGATTCAGGGCAAGCAGATGGTCATGATTGGCTACTCTGATTCCGCAAAAGACGCAGGCGTGATGGCGGCGTCCTGGGCGCAATATCAGGCGCAAGATGCGTTGATCAAAACCTGCGAAAAAGCCGGCATTGAACTGACGTTGTTCCACGGCCGGGGTGGTTCAATCGGCCGCGGTGGCGCTCCGGCCCATGCGGCACTGCTCTCACAACCACCTGGCAGCCTGAAAGGCGGACTGCGCGTCACTGAGCAGGGTGAGATGATCCGCTTCAAATACGGTCTGCCGGAAGTGACCATCAGCAGCCTGTCTCTGTACACCGCCGCGATCCTGGAAGCCAACCTGCTACCACCGCCGGAACCGAAAGACAGCTGGTGCCATATTATGGATGAGCTGTCAGATATCTCCTGCAAGCTGTACCGTGGCTACGTGCGTGAGAACAAAGACTTTGTACCTTACTTCCGCTCAGCAACTCCCGAGCAGGAACTGGGTAAATTACCGCTCGGCTCACGTCCAGCTAAGCGCCGTCCGACCGGTGGGGTAGAGTCTTTGCGTGCCATTCCATGGATCTTCGCCTGGACACAAAACCGCCTGATGCTCCCGGCCTGGCTGGGCGCAGGTACCGCACTGCAAAAAGTGGTTGAAGACGGTAAACAGAGCGAACTTGAAGCGATGTGCCGCGACTGGCCATTCTTCTCCACGCGCCTTGGCATGCTGGAAATGGTGTTCTCGAAAGCGGACCTGTGGCTGGCAGAATACTACGATCAGCGTCTGGTCAAAAAAGAGCTGTGGCCGTTAGGTGAAGAACTGCGCCACCGTCTGGAAGCCGACATCAACGTGGTACTGGCAATCGCCAACGACTCACATTTGATGGCCGACCTGCCGTGGATTGCCGAGTCAATTCAGTTAAGAAATATTTATACCGATCCGTTGAACGTGCTACAGGCTGAACTGTTACACCGTTCGCGTCTGGCAGAAGAACAAGGTGAAGCCCCCGATCCGCGCGTTGAACAAGCGCTGATGGTCACCATCGCCGGTGTCGCAGCGGGTATGCGTAATACCGGTTAAGTAAGCCCCCCCTGTCACCCTCGTGCAATTGCGCGGGGGTGACCTCAAAAACGCTTGTCATAACCGTTTCATTTCAAATATATTCTTGCCTTGATTCATTTATTTTATGAATGAATCATCAACGAAACGCGATCTTAACGTCGCGACGCTTCAGATCTCCTTAAGATTTAGCCGCTACTCTTGGCGACACGATTAATGACAGGCTCACACTATGCAATCCTTACAACTCCAGACTAAACCCCCGTTTAGCTGGAAAGCCCTAGGTTGGGCACTTCTCTATTTTTGGTTTTTTTCTTCATTACTGCAGGCCATTATTTATTTTAGCGGTTATAGCGGATCGACCGGATTACGTGACTCATTATTATTTAGTTCGCTATGGTTGATCCCGGTATTCTTATTCCCTAATCGTATACGTATTATTGCCGCCGTCATTGGCGTCGTGCTGTGGGCCGCGTCGCTCGCCGCACTGAGTTATTACGTCATTTACGGGCAGGAGTTCTCACAGAGCGTGCTGTACGTGATGTTTGAGACTAATGCCAACGAAGCCAGCGAATACTTAAGTCAGTATTTCAGCCTTAAAATTGTCTTCATCGCGCTGGCCTATACCGCCGTAGCGATTCTGCTGTGGACGCGCCTGCGCCCGGTTCATATTCCCTCCCCCTGGCGTTATCTGGTGTCGTTTGCGCTGTTATACGGCTTGATTCTGCACCCGATGACCGTCAATACATTTATTAAGCATAAACCTTTCGAGCAAACGCTGAACGGTCTTGCTGCTCGTATGGAGCCCGCCGCACCGTGGCAGTTTATTTCTGGCTATTATCAGTATCGTCAACAACTAACCTCATTGAACAGTCTGCTGAATGAGAACAATGCGCTACCGCCACTGGCGCACTTTAAAGACAACTCTGGCGATGCTCCGCGCACGCTGGTGCTGGTGATTGGTGAGTCAACTCAGCGTGGGCGCATGAGCCTGTACGGCTATCCGCGTAAAACCACGCCGGAACTGGACGCGCTGCACAAATCCGATCCTAACCTGACCGTATTCAATAATGTTGTGACCTCTCGTCCTTACACTATTGAAATCCTGCAGCAGGCGCTGACCTTTGCTAACGAGAAGAACCCGGATTTATATCTGACGCAGCCGTCGCTGATGAACATGATGAAGCAGGCGGGGTATAAGACCTTCTGGATCACTAACCAGCAAACCATGACCGCCCGTAACACCATGCTGACCGTATTTTCCAAGCAAACGGATAAGCAGTTCTATATGAACCAGCAGCGAACGCAAAGTGCGCGCGAATATGACAGCAACGTGCTGGCACCGTTTAAAGAAGTGCTGGCCGATCCGGCGCCGAAAAAATTCATCATCGTTCATCTGCTGGGAACACATATTAAGTACAAATTCCGCTATCCGGATGGTCAGGGGAAATTCGACAACAATATCGACCACGTTCCTGCAGGCCTGAGCAACGATGAGCTGGAAGCCTATAACGATTACGACAGCGCTAATGTGTATAACGACCACATCATTGCCAGCCTGATTAACGACTACAAAGCCACCGATCCGAACGGCTTCCTGCTCTACTTCTCCGACCATGGCGAAGAGGTGTATGACACGCCGCCGCATAAAACGCAGGGGCGTAATGAAGACAACCCAACGCGTCATATGTACACGGTGCCGTTCCTGCTATGGACGTCTGAAAAATGGCAGGCTGCACACCCGCGTGACTTCTCACAAGATGTCGATCGTAAGTACAGCAGCTCTGAACTTATTCATACCTGGTCTGATTTAGCGGGCTTTACCTACGATGGATTCGACCCGACACGTGCCATTACCAACCCGCAGTTCAAAGAGACAACCCGCTGGATTGGTAATCCGTACAAGAAAAACGCCCTGATTGATTACGATACTCTGCCTTACGGCGATCAAATCGGTAATCAATAACAGGCTGCCGGATGCGCTACGCTTATCCGACCTACAGCTCGCAATGACTTGTAGGCCGGATAAGGCATTAGCCGCCATCCGGCAATAATCACTTGAGGGCGGTTGCTTTCAACGTTACTGTGGCCCTGTCAGTTGCCAGCAAGGGATTCACATGTATCACGACGTCAGCCACCTTCTCTCCCGCCTGATTAACGGTCCCCTCCCGCTGCGGCAGGTGTGTTTCGCCAGCACCAACGGTTCAATGCCGGAATTAGCCTATCAGGTTGATTTTCCCCGTCTGGAAATTGTACTGGAAGGCGAGTTTGCTGATGTCAGCATCGGAAACAAACTTACCTCTGGTGATGTGCTGTACGTCCCGGCAGGTGGTTGGAATCTCCCGCAGTGGCACACGCCGGTCACCACGCTCAGCATCCTGTTCGGCAAACAGCAGTTAGGTTTCAGCATCGTTCAGTGGGATGGAAAACAATGTCAAAACCTCGCCAAACAACACGTTGCGCGGCGCGGACCGCGTATTGGCTCCTTCCTGCTGCAAACGCTACATGAGATGCAGATGCAGCCACAGGAGCAACAAACGGCCAGGTTGATCGTCGCCAGTCTGTTAAGCCACTGTCGCGATCTGCTGGGCAGCCAGATCCAGACCGCGTCGCGTAGTCAGGCGCTTTTCGACGCTATTCGCGACTATATCGACGAACGCTACGCCTCGCCGCTGACCCGCGAATCCGTCGCCCAGGCATTCTACATTTCACCGAATTACCTCTCACACCTGTTTCAGAAAACCGGGGCGATTGGTTTTAACGAGTATCTGAACCATACGCGACTGGAACACGCTAAGGCGCTGCTGAAGGGTTACGACCTGAAGGTGAAAGAAGTGGCACACTCCTGTGGATTTGTCGACAGTAACTACTTCTGTCGCCTGTTTCGTAAGAATACAGAGCGTTCTCCGTCAGAGTATCGTCGGCAATATCACAGCCAGTTAACGGAAAAAGAGGCACATCGGCAGTGAAGCCGTTGCGTAGCGACACAGACTGAGCACAAATCCATCATTTACTGGATTTTTGTAATATGCAAGAACCCTCAAAACTCTCTATACCCCAGAATAAACCCATAGCTAATTAACATGTGATGTATCTCTCACTTTGACAGATACATTACATTTATCCAGTTTTTGGCAGATTTGTCAGATAGCGCACGACTGTAAAACGCTCTTATCCTGTACGCAGAACAGCATTCCGGCAACGGGCGGCTAACCGAATATTAAGAGGGTGTTTTGTATGGAACTGTACCTGGATACCGCCAACGTGGCGGAAGTTGAACGTCTGGCACGCATCTTCCCGATTGCTGGCGTCACTACCAACCCAAGCATCGTGGCGGCAAGTAAAGAGTCCATCTGGGATGTACTGCCGCGTCTGCAAAAGGCAATGGGCAAAGACGGCATTCTGTTCGCGCAGACCATGAGCCGTGATGCGCAGGGGATGGTGGAAGAAGCTAAGCGCCTGAGCCTCGCCGTACCAGGTATCGTCGTTAAAATCCCGGTCACCGCCGAAGGTCTGGCGGCCATCAAGCAACTGAAAAAAGAAGGTATTACCACCTTAGGCACCGCCGTGTACAGCGCAGCGCAAGGACTGCTGGCCGCGCTGGCGGGAGCAAAATATGTCGCCCCTTATGTGAACCGTGTTGACGCCCAGGGCGGAGACGGTATCCGCACGGTACAGGAACTGCAAACATTGCTGGAGCTGCATGCACCAAACAGCATGGTGCTGGCAGCCAGCTTTAAAACGCCACGCCAGGCGCTGGATTGCTTACTGGCAGGATGTGAAGCAATCACCCTGCCATTAGATGTAGCGCAACAAATGCTCAATACCCCTGCGGTAGAGTCTGCAATAGAGAAGTTTGAGCAGGACTGGAACAACGCATTTGGTCGGATCACTCTTTAAGGAGATAACGTATGGATCGCATTATTCAATCACCGGGTAAATACATCCAGGGTGCCGATGTTATTACTCGTCTTGGCAGTTACCTCAAACCACTGGCGGAACGCTGGCTGGTTGTTGGAGACAAATTTGTCTTAGGCTTTGCCCAACCCGCCCTGGAAAAAAGCTTCCAGGATGCCGGTCTGGCGCTGGAAATCGCCCCGTTTGGCGGCGAATGTTCACAAAACGAAATCGATCGCCTGCGCGGCGTCGCGGAACAAGCGCAGTGTGGCGCGGTATTAGGTATTGGTGGCGGTAAAACGCTGGATACCGCCAAAGCACTAGCCCACTTTATGGGCGTGCCGGTTGCCATTGCACCGACCATTGCCTCAACCGATGCCCCCTGCAGCGCGCTGTCGGTAATTTACACCGATGCAGGTGAGTTCGATCGCTATCTGCTGCTGCCGAACAACCCGGACCGGGTCATTGTGGATACCAAAATTGTCGCGGGGGCACCGGCTCGTTTACTTGCCGCCGGCATTGGCGATGCGCTGGCAACCTGGTTTGAAGCCCGCGCCTGTTCACGCAGCGGCGCCACCACCATGGCCGGTGGTCAGTGTACTCAGGCGGCACTGGCGCTAGCCGAGCTGTGCTACAACACGCTGATCGAAGAAGGCGAAAAAGCGATGCTGGCCGCCGAGCAGCACGTGGTGACCCCAGCACTGGAGCGCGTGATTGAAGCCAACACCTACCTGAGCGGCGTCGGTTTTGAAAGCGGTGGGCTGGCCGCAGCACATGCTATTCACAACGGCCTGACGGCCATCCCGGATGCACATCACTATTATCACGGTGAAAAAGTGGCATTCGGTACGTTAACGCAGTTAGTACTGGAAAATGCGCCGGTAGAAGAAATTGAAACCGTGGCGGCACTGTGCCACTCCGTTGGTCTGCCAATCACCCTTGCCCAACTGGATATCAAGCAGGATATTCCGGCCAAAATGCGCATCGTGGCCGAAGCAGCCTGTGCCGAAGGCGAAACCATTCACAACATGCCTGGCGGCGCCACGCCGGATCAGGTTTACGCCGCGCTGCTGGTGGCAGATCAGTACGGTCAGCGATTCCTGCAAGAGTGGGAATAAGCACGGTTTGACCGGATGGCGGCTTCGCCTTATCCGGCCATGCCCAACGGCCAATAAAAATCCCCGCAATTGCGGGGATTTTCTGTATGCCATCCGGCCTCTTGCTTTACAGCAGGTCGAAACGGTCCAGATTCATCACTTTCACCCATGCCGCGACAAAGTCTTTCACAAACTTCTCGTGGGCATCGCTGCAGGCATACACTTCAGCCACAGCACGCAGGACCGAGTTAGAACCAAACACCAGGTCAGCGCGGGTTGCCGTGTACTTCACTTCGCCGCTCAGACGGTCGCGACCTTCAAACAGCTCCTGTGACGCATCAACCGCCTTCCACTCATGACGCATATCCAGCAGATTGACAAAGAAGTCAGTGCTGAGCACGCCTGGGCGATCGGTAAAGACGCCATGCTGGCTACCATCGAAGTTTGTTCCCAGCACACGCATACCGCCCACCAGCACGGTCATTTCCGGCGGGGTTAACGTCAGTTGCTGCGCTTTATCGATCAGCAGCGACTCGGTGGTCGAAACCTCAGGACGGGAACGATAATTACGGAAACCATCGGCAATCGGCTTGAGCAGTTCAAACATCTCAATATCAGTCTGATCCTGACGCGCATCCACACGGCCCGGCGCAAAAGGTACATTGATACTGACACCTGCCGCGCTTGCCGCCTTCTCCACACCAACGACGCCTGCCAGCACGATGATATCGGCTAACGAGGCGGTATGCGCCGATTTATAAATACCTTCCAGCACCGGCAGAACACGGGCTGCCGTCGCATTCACATCCCAGCCGCGTTGCGGGTTCAGCGCCAGACGCGCCCCGTTAGCCCCGCCGCGTTTATCGCCCCCGCGGAACGTTGACGCAGAAGCCCATGCCACCGACACCAACTCGCCCACGGAAAGCCCGGAAGCCGCAATGGTCGCCTTCAGGTTAAGGATATCTTCTTCGCTTGGGTTGAAGAACGCGTGCGGCAGCGGATCCTGCCAAATCAGATCTTCCTGCGGGACTTCTGGTCCAATGTAACGTGATTTTGGCCCCATATCCCGGTGCGTCAGCTTAAACCACGCGCGAGCAAAGGCTTCGTTAAACGCCTGCGGATCGTTGAGGAAACGACGGGAGATCTTCTCGAATTCCGGATCAAAACGCAGCGTCAGATCGGTAACCAGCATCGTCGGCTTACGTTTTTTCGACGGATCAAACGGATCCGGAATAATTTCAGGGGCATCGACCGCTTCAAACTGGATAGCACCGGCCGGGCTGCGGGTCTGTACCCATTCGTATTTGAACAGGTTCTCGAAGAAATAGTTGCTCCACTGGGTCGGCGTTTGCGTCCAGACCACTTCCAGACCCGAGGTGATGTTGTCTGCGCCCACACCGCTGCCATAGCTGCTGGCCCAACCTAAGCCCTGGGCCTCAATCGGTGCCGATTCTGGATCGGGGCCGACGTGCGATGCAGGACCTGCACCATGGGTTTTACCCAACGTATGACCACCGCCAATCAGCGCCACGGTTTCTTCGTCATTCATCCCCATGTTGCCGAAGGTGGCACGAATCGCTGCTGCCGCGGAAAGCGGTTCACCGCTGTGATCCGGCCCTTCCGGGTTCACGTAGATAAGTCCCATCTCAGTCGCACCCAGCGGGGCTTTCGCCAGCTCTTCCGGATGGCGGTGCGTCAACCAGGCTTTTTCGTCACCCCAGTTCACATCAAGATCCGGTTCCCATACGTCTTCACGACCGGCACCAAAGCCAAAGGTACGGAAGCCGGAGTTTTCCAGCGCCACATTACCCGCGAGGATAAACAGGTCGGCCCAGGAAATTTTCTGACCATATTTTTGCTTAACAGGCCACAACAGACGACGTGCTTTATCCAGGCTCACGTTGTCTGGCCAGGAGTTCAGTGGTGCAAAACGCTGCTGTCCGCGACCTGCGCCACCGCGTCCATCAATGGAGCGATAGGTCCCTGCGCCGTGCCATGCCATACGGATAAACAAACCGGCATACGTGCCCCAGTCAGCGGGCCACCACGGTTGAGATTCGGACAGGAGGGCTCTGAGATCCCCTTTCAGGGCAGAATAGTCGAGTTTGCTAAATTCTTTGCGGTAATTGAAATCTTCACCCAATGGGTTTGAACGGTTGGAGTGTTGGTTCAAAAGGTCTACGCGGAGTTGATTCGGCCACCAGTCGCGGTTATTTCTTCCTGCTCCCGCGCTGGGATCGTGACCGCCTTGATGGAAAGGACACTTACCGGCAGTTGATGCGTTTTGGCTATCGTCGGACATGCTCATCTATATGCTCCCTTTACAGTGTTCTAGCTACGATATACACCACCAGAGATAAGATATAGTCGAAAAAACCCACAGATTCGATAGCTAAATCCTTTTATATTTTTAGTTACAGAGATGTAGATCAAAATGATCAACAAAAAGCCCTCCGTAGAGGGCTGATGTTACAATTAAGCAGGCCTGACGCCCAGCGTATGGCATATCGCGTAGCTCATCTCGGCGCGATTGAGCGTATAGAAATGGAAATCTTTCACCCCTTCACGGCTTAAAATCTTCACCATGTCCATGGCAATGTTAGCGCCCACCAGCTTGCGGGTTTCCGCGTCATCATCCAGACCGTCAAACATCGTCGACATCCAGGAAGGGATGCGCACGTTGGTCATGTCAGCGAATTTTTTCGCCTGCTTAAAATTAGAGACCGGCAGGATACCCGGGATAATTTCCACATCGATACCTGCGGTTACGCAGCGGTCACGAAAACGCAGATAGCTTTCCACGTCGAAGAAAAACTGGGTGATCGCGCGATTCGCTCCGGCGTCGACCTTACGCTTCAGGTTGAGCAGATCGGCCTGGGCGCTTTTCGCTTCCGGGTGGACTTCCGGATAGGCCGCAACAGAGATATCAAAGTCTGCCACTTCTTTGAGTAACCCAACCAGATCGGCGGCGTACATATCCGGTTTGCCACTGCCTGGCGGCAGGTCGCCGCGCAGGGCCACAATATGACGAATCCCGTTGTTCCAGTAATCCTGAGCGATAATTCGCAGCTCGTCGCGAGTAGCATCAATACAGGTCAGATGCGGGGCCGCTTCAAGACCGGTGCGATCCTTAATCCCCTTAATGATGCTGTGCGTGCGGTCACGCTCACCGGAGTTTGCGCCGTAGGTCACGGAGACAAACTTGGGCTTCAGACTGCTCAGGCGATCGATTGAGTTCCACAGTGTTTGCTCCATTTCACTGGTGCGCGGCGGGAAAAACTCAAACGAAACGTTAATCTGACCCTGGACTTCAGCCAGGCTCTGATTCAGGGCTTCCCGCTGGTTGGCGTGAAAAAAGCTCATACCTTACCTCATCAATCTTTTGTCGTTATATGTTGTGTTGTGAACTGCTATACGTTTAGACGTCTAGATGTAAAAATGACGGAAAAGCGCCGTAACGTCAACATAAAAATCATCGTGAAAGGTGAGGAATACTCAGTGAAGATGAAAATAATTCACTTTAGCGTGCAGAAAGGAAGGACGCCGAGAGTAATGAAGGAAGCCATTGCAGGCGAGATTCTTGTTCAGGCGGTAATATCAGTCCGACAGTGATGCACAATTCCGTGTCGCATAGCGGACGAAAAACCACTCCCTGCCGCTGGATAGCTGCAAACGATGCCGGAAACAGGCTCACCCCCTCGCCACGTGCAATACGCGCGAGCAGAACATCATACTCCAGCGGCTCTTCAATACAGACAGGCGAGCGGGATCACGGTGAGTCCAGTAGCCTCCAGCGGCAGCGCCACACTAGCCGCGTCCAGTTTTCCACGCCGCACCTGGCGCGTTAGGTAACGCCACACCGCAGCTAAAGGTGCACATTGCCGCTGCGCTGAACGGGCTGTTCGCCGCAAAAGAGGTGTTTGCGAAACAGTAAAGATGCCGGATGGCGATGCTTGCGCATCTTATCCGGCCTACACGGCATTACCCTTACTACGTAGGCCGGATAAGCGTAGCGCCATCCGGCAACACACACCCTACAGCAACTGCGCCAGACGATTAATATCCGACTGAATCGCCCCGGCGGTCACATCACGACCCGCCCCCGGCCCACGGATCACCAGCGGGTTATCGCGGTACCAGCGGCTTTCGATGGCGAACACGTTATCGCACGGCAGCAGCGCCGCCAGCGGGTGTTCAGGGCGAACCGCTTCCACCCCCACACGCGCTTTGCCGTTGGCATCGAAACGTGCCACGTAGCGCAGTACCAGCCCCATTTCACGGGCGGCCTCCAGCCGCTGAACCATCTGCTCATTCAGCTCATCGCCATTTTCAAAGAAATGGTCAATAGAGCCTTCTTCACAGTGCGCAGGTACCAGTGACTCCACGCGAACCTGGTCCGGCTCGATGTCGTAACCCGCTTCACGCGCCAGGATCACCAGCTTGCGCATCACATCTTTACCAGAAAGGTCAACGCGCGGGTCTGGCTCGGTCAGCCCCTGCTGCCACGCCTGATCCACCAGATCGGTAAACGGAACAGAACCGTCAAATTGCAGGAACAGCCACGACAGCGTGCCGGAGAAGATCCCGCTGATCGACAAAATGGTGTCTCCGCTGTCAATCAGATCCCGTACGGTATGATTGATCGGCAATCCGGCACCGACAGTGGCGTTATACAGCCAGTGACGACCGGTTTTCTCAAAGGCGTCGTGGATTTGGCGATACTTATTACTCGTGCTTGCGCCAGCCAGTTTATTGGCGCTAATCACGTGAAAACCGTGGCTGGCGAAATCCAGATACTGATCCGCCAGTTGTTCACTGGCGGTGACGTCCAGCACGACTAAATCGTCATACGGGTGCGCGCGCATCCACAGGAACAAGGATTCTTCATCCTGCTCTACCGCTTCATCATCAAAGAAGGCTAACGCGCGGCTGGCGTCCAGTCCTTCGTAATTTAGCAGGCTACGGCGGCTATCCACCACGCCTGCCAGCACGAATTCAAAACCGGTACGCGCAGACAGCGTGCTCTGCTCACGGGCAAACAGCTCCAGCCAGCGAGAACCGATATTCCCCTTGCCAAACAGCACCAGGCCGATGCGTTTTTCAGCGCGGAAAATTGACTGGTGCAGACCCTGGATCAGGCTTTCGGTCGGGCCAGTACGCAGTACGGCAACCAGGCTGATACCCTCTTCTGACTGCCAGGTAAACTCAACCGGCTGCCCCTTCAGTTGTTGCCAGAAACGGTGGCAGTGCAGCGGGTTACGCGTCACCCCAGCACCCACCATCGCCACCAACGCCAGGCCTTGACGCAAACGCAGCTCGCCCGGCAGGCCTGCTTCATCAAGAATTTTCAGCGCGCCGTCAGCAACTTCAGAGGTGTAGCAAAATTGCAGCAGTTGGCGATCAGGATGCACACCCACCGCCAGCGGACGCACCTGTGCACGTTTTAAAATCTGGTCGATATCTTTGTAAGCCAGCTTAAAGTCCTGACCTGTGGGCACCTGGAACTCAATCAGGCAAACGTCGTCATGGCTGGTGACAATACGCGCCCCGGTACCGGAAGCCAGCACGCGTTCAATGCGCGTCGATCCTTGCTCCGGCGTATAGCTACAGCGCAACTGGAGATCAATATCGCTGCCGGAAACCGGCTGTAAGGTACGGGCATGGAGAACCGGTGCCGCCAGACGCGCCAGTTCGCTGGCTTCATCAAGGCGCAGCAACGGCAGCAAACACGCATCTTTTACTTTGCGCGGATCCGCGCTGTACACCCCGGCGACATCGCTCCAGATAGTCACGCGGGAAACACCCGCCAGTGCGCCAACCTGGGTCGCGGAGTAGTCAGAACCGTTACGCCCCAACAGCACCGTTTCGCCCGCATTACTGCGGCTGATAAATCCGGTCACCACCAGGCGTTTCCCCGGATGCTGCGCCAACAGCTGTTGCAGTAAGGGATACGAAAGGCCTTCATCCACCTGCGGTTGAGCGCCGCGTTCCGCGCGCAAAAACTCGCGCGCATCCAGCCAGGCAGATTCCAGACCCTGCTGGTTAAGTACGGCAGACATCAGACGCGCTGACCACACTTCACCATGCCCGACTACTTCAGCGTAAACCGTATCGTTGACGCCGCCGTCGAGTAAACCGGCCAGACGCTCCAGATCGTGAATAAACTCGCCAATCAGCCCATCGGCCACGTCTGGTGGTAACAGACCGCTAATAAGCTCGCTCTGATAGCGGCGTAACGCCTGCTGAACCTGATGCGCAGAAAGGCGATCGGTCTGGCTTAACTTCAGCCAGCTAATCAACTGGTTAGTGGTACTGCCCGCCGCGGAAACAACCATCATGTCGTCAGGCTGAGAGTACTCAGCCATAATGCCTGCGACACGTAAATAACATTTCACGTCAGCCAGACTACTACCACCAAATTTGTGCAGTTGACGACCCTTCGCCCCTGCCTGCGCAATCACACTCATGTTTACCCCTTGTTTGCAGCCCGGAAGCCATTTTCCAGGTCGGCAATTAAATCTTCGCCATCTTCAATACCGGTGGAGATACGCAGCAGCGTCTCAGAAATGCCGGCAGCAGCACGTGCTTCTGGTGCCATCCCCGCGTGGGTCATGGTCGCGGCATGGGAGATCAGGCTTTCGACGCCCCCCAGTGATTCTGCCAGCGTAAACAATGATAACCCGCCAAGGAAGTCGCGCAGCGTTTGCTCATCACCATCCAGTTCAAAACTCAACATCGCGCCAAAGCCTTTTTGCTGACGCGCGGCAATTTCATGCCCCTGATTATCCGGCAGTGACGGGTGATACAGTTTTTTCACCAGCGGCTGGGTTTGCAAATAGTCGACAATCGCCTGGGCGTTGCGTTGTGCCACCTCCATACGAGGTGATAGCGTACGCAGGCCGCGCAACAGCAGATAACTATCAAATGCGCCGCCGGTGACGCCGATATTATTCGCCCACCATGCCAGCTCAGTGACCAGTTCTGGATCTTTTGCAATCACCACGCCAGCCACGACATCTGAGTGACCATTTAAATATTTCGTGCATGAATGCAACACCAGATCGGCGCCCAATGCCAGTGGATTTTGCAGTGCCGGGCTTAAAAACGTGTTATCAACGACGCTTACCGCGCCAGCCTCACGCGCCAACTGGCAGATTTTCGCAATATCGACCACGCGTAACAGCGGATTACTTGGGCTTTCTACCAGCACCAACGTCGGTTTCTCCGCCAACGCGGCCTTCAGCGCGGCTTCATTGCCTTGATCGACAAACAGCACGCGATAACACCCACGCTTCGCCAGACTGTCAAACAGGCGATAGCTGCCGCCGTAACAGTCGTGCGGCGCCACTAGCAGGTCGCCCGGCTTCAGGAACACCGTAGTTACCAGATGAATTGCCGACATACCGGTACTGGTCAGCACCGCGCCCGCACCGCCTTCCAGCTCCGCCAGCGCACGCTGGACAACATCACGCGTCGGGTTACCGCGACGTGAATAGTCATGGGCCCGAGGCTCGTTGAATCCGGTAAAATTATAGGTGCTTGAAAGGTGAATCGGCGGGACAACGCAACCGTACTGCTCGTCGTCATTTAATCCGCTACGCACTGCGATGGTGGCCTGTTTACGCGTCATATTGAGGAGTTCCTGGCTGAGCCGGTGAATAGTCAGACCCCAGAGTAATCATTGTTACAATAGCCGTCAATACATCTGGACATCTAAACTTCTTTGCGTATAGATTGAGCAAATTCAAAATAGCCGTTAAAATTATATGCATTAGCGTACATCTGCGTCGGCTAACTTCGTGTCAGGGCCGCGCCACTACGATAAACTACGCACAGTTATGGTCCGGGCTCAGGTTCTGGCCTCAAATTTAATGACAAAGAGGATTAAGTATCTCATGGCTGAATGGAGCGGCGAATATATCAGCCCATACGCTGAGCACGGTAAGAAGAGTGAGCAAGTCAAAAAGATTACGGTTTCCATTCCTCTGAAGGTGTTAAAGATCCTTACCGATGAACGCACGCGTCGTCAGGTGAACAACCTGCGCCACGCCACCAACAGCGAACTGCTGTGTGAAGCGTTTCTGCATGCCTTTACCGGACAACCGTTACCCAACGATGACGATCTGCGCAAAGAGCGCAGTGATGAAATCCCGGAAGAAGCCAAGGTAATTATGCGTGAACTGGGGATCAACCCGGAGACGTGGGAGTACTAACTAGTTAAAACGGCGGCTGACGTTGCAAAAGATGAGAAGACGCGGGACTGCTCCCGCCTCTTCTCATCCTGTTTCTCCTAACGCATAACGCGCGATACAGAGCCTCATACCTTCACAAGGTTACTTACTAATACCATTAAGCTTATTCAATGTTTCTTCCATTTTGAGCGTTTCTTTACGGTTCAACGGATAGAAATAAATCAGCACGACCGCCGCCAAAAACAGGCATAAAGCCGGCAAGAGATTCGCCATCGTATAAATATTTTCCTGCACAATGCTGGTTTGCACCGCACCGCCGGTTGATGACGATTGATAACCAATGATCGCCAGCATAAAGCCGCCAATGGCCCCTGCGCACGCCTGACCCACCTTGCGGGCAAAGAAGTTCACGCCATAAACGGTACCATCCTCACGATCGCCGGTGACATACTGGTGGTAGTCGCAAACATCGGTCATGAACGCCCAAATCATCAGGTTGAATAACCCCGCCCCCAGCGTCGCCAGGAACAGGAAAACCAAATAGACTTTCGCGTCGGTGATATGGGTAAAGTACATGATCACGTACATGACCACCGAAAAGAGCAGCGCACCTACGCTGGCTTCTTTCTTACCAAATCGCTTCGTGAGCCAGGATGCCGAGGGTGCCAGCAAAATCAAGGAACCAAAGGTAAACAGTAACGCGACAGACATCGCCTCTTTATTGTGGAAATAGTCATTAAACAGATAGGTCATATTGGTGCCGGAAAGCCCCTGATTAATCACGATCAGCAGATCCACAACAACTAAAACAATCAATGCTTTATTGCGTATCAACCCTTTCAGAAGCACCGACACGGGCATGCTATCTTTTTTTTCCACCCGCACGCGTTCCGTCGTTAAATGGCAGGTCAGCGTTAAAAAGATAAAGCCCAGTATTGCGCAACCAATGGCGATCCAGAAGAAGTGCTGCCCGGAAATCACCTGGCTTCCGTCCACCAGAGTGGTGTACATCAGGATAGGAATAAAAAAGCCGGTTGCCCCGCCGCCGATTGCGGACCCAACGCTGCGGTAGGTTGAAAGCGATACGCGATCTTCCGGGTTAGAGCTAATCGCCGCAGACATGGCACCATAAGGAATACTCACAGTCGATAGCAGTGAGCCGTAAATGAAATAGGATACGCAGATGTAGATAATTTTCGCCGTATAAGAAAAGTCTTGTACAAACGGCAGAAACAGGACGACCGCAATGATACAGAATGGATACTTCATGCGGCGTACCCAAGGGTTAAAACGCCCGTACGCCGTCAGTTTAGACGTATCACATAAGCGCCCTACGCCAACATCGACAAACGCATCAAAGAGTTTGGTCACAAAATAAAGTGAGCCAACAATAACGCCAGAAACACCGAGTACGTTGGTGTAATAAATCATTAAAAAGCTATTCACTAACCCAAGAATAAAACAGGTTCCCAGGTCACCACATAAATAACCAATTTTATCTCTGAATCCGAAAGGTCTGACGGCAATACTGCTATTGCTTCTAATCATAGTTCCATCATTGGACATGATGTCAACTCCTTAGATACACTATTCACGCAAATTATGCTTATATCCCGATACTCAGCGTAATAAACCGATGAGAAGAGTATTAGCGATCAGAAGTTATAACCGAGACCGACACGATAACGGGTCTGACGATCGTCTGTCGTTGTTGTGTTATAACCTGATGAAACATTACCGATTTCAACAAAAGGAACCCAGGAACCTATGTTATAAGCAACCCGGAAGTTATACTCATAATCTTCGCTTTTGTTGTTATATAAATCTTCACTATCGGCAATTTTATAAATGCCGTTCAGTTCAAACATCCAGTTATTGATGTTATAACCAACCCAGGCTTCAGGGCGATAAACCATACGGTCATCTTTACCCTCCGTGTTTCTACGCATGTACTCTTGACGATAGCGGAACGCGGTCCACCAGTTGTCATTGATGTTATACTGCACGCGAATATAAGGCTTATAAATCGTGATGTTATCGCCAGTCTCGATTGCAATACCCGGCTGCCAGGTAAGCCCCTGCGAAGTAAATTGATAGCTTGCTGTATACTCGTTGCCGTTACTTTCCATATTGTTCCACGCATCATTCGATTGCGAGTCATCGGAACGTGAGATAGCTTCGACTGCCACACCAAAACCGGTAGCAAAACGGTGAGACATATAAACACGGTCATAGTTACGGCCATCGTCATAATATTCATGGCGGTAATCAACATAACCTGCGTGTGCAGCTGCAGAGAATAATGGAATAAGTAATAATGCGGAGTTTAATTTCATAAACGTCCCTTCCCATAAACAATTAAGGAATGAATCCATATGACCTCCCTAAAAAGGATAATCAAATTGGATCTATGAATAATTTTAGATTTCCCAAAAATTGTATTTAAGCTGGAGGGACAAAACCTTTTAAATTTTGCCAAAAACTCAAATCAGTGGCAAAGACGTAAAGATAAAAACGATAAAGATCACCAATAGAAACATTTTACCGATAAAATAAAAACGCCGTTTTATTTATGCATTGGTTTTACATTCACCGCAAGCATACATATTTCAGCACTGATTCACAGGTACAAAAAAAGCGCCTTACGGCGCTTTTTTCCGACAGCAAAAAACTTATTTGCTGGTACCCGGTACGCTGAAACGCTTGTTGAAGCGGTCAACACGGCCACCGGTAGCAACATCACGCTGTTTGCCAGTATAGAACGGGTGGCATTTACCGCACACGTCGAGGTTCAGATCGTGACCAACGGTAGAGCGGATTTTCATGACGTTACCGCAAGAGCAGTTTGCAGTAATTTCTTCGTATTTCGGATGAATATCTTTTTTCATGGGGAGAACCTCAGTTAAGGCCGCGTCGCTCTTCCAGCCCTAACGCCAGACACCACGCGATGTTAATTATTCCCCGTCACCTTTCACACTGCTGATGCGTTGCCTGCGTTCACTCACTCTGGTCACATAGTTCACTATGCTCCCAGAGATTCGCTCGCTTGCCGCCTTCCAGCTGCGCGAAACTCTCGGGTAATGGTCAGTATTTGACGCAATCAATTTGCATCAAAGGCGGCGAATCATACAGAAATTAGCCTGCTCATGCAAACTGATCCGCATTCCGCTCCTCACTAATGTGTATACTAACCCGCCAGAATTCAAGTCAGGATGATTCAATGCCCGTTGCTCACGTTGCCTTACCCGTCCCGCTACCCCGCACCTTTGACTACCTCTTACCGGAAGGTATGAGCGCCAAAGCCGGGTGTCGCGTGCGTGTACCCTTTGGCAAACAGCAAGAACGCATTGGCATTGTCCTGTCAGTTAGCGAGAACAGCGAACTGCCGCGGAGCGAACTAAAAGCGGTCATTGAGGTGCTGGACAGCGAACCGGTCTATTCGACCTCCGTCTGGCGCTTACTGCTGTGGGCCGCAGATTATTACCATCATCCCATTGGTGACGTGCTGTTTCACGCCCTGCCGATGCTACTGCGCCAGGGGCGTCCCGCCACCAACACGCCAATGTGGTACTGGTTTGCCACCGAAGAAGGCCATGCCACTGACCTGAACAACCTGAAACGCTCACCGAAGCAGCAGCAGGCGCTGGCAGCACTGCGACAGGGAAAAATCTGGCGGGATCAGGTGGCCGACCTCGAATTTAATGATGCGGCATTGCAGGCGCTACGCAAAAAAGGTCTGTGCTCCCTGGCAAGCGAAACGCCTGGATTCAGTGACTGGCGCACGCACTACGCCGTCTCTGGCGAGCGTTTAAGGCTGAATACCGAACAAGCCACCGCCGTTGGAGCTATTCACAGCGCATCGGACAGCTTTAGCGCCTGGCTACTCGCCGGCGTCACAGGCTCTGGCAAAACGGAAGTCTATTTAAGCGTACTGGAAAATGTCCTCGCTCAGGGCAAGCAGGCGCTGGTGATGGTGCCGGAAATAGGCCTGACGCCGCAAACCATCGCCCGCTTTCGTGAACGCTTCAATGCTCCGGTCGAAGTCCTGCACTCTGGTTTAAATGACAGCGAACGTCTTTCTGCATGGCTGAAAGCAAAAAACGGTGAAGCAGCAATTGTCATCGGTACCCGCTCATCGCTGTTCACCCCGTTTAAAAACCTCGGCGTAATTGTCATCGACGAAGAACATGACAGCTCCTATAAACAGCAGGAAGGCTGGCGCTATCACGCCCGCGACCTGGCGGTTTACCGTGCGCACAGCGAGCAGATCCCGATTATCCTCGGCTCAGCCACACCGGCGCTGGAAACGCTGTGCAACGTACGACAAAAAAAATATCGCATGTTGCGCCTGACGCGTCGCGCCGGAAATGCCCGTCCCGCGACGCAGCACGTGCTGGATCTGAAAGGTCAGCAGGTACAGGCCGGACTGGCCCCGGCGCTGATCGCCCGCATGCGTCAGCATCTGCAGGCTGATAACCAGGTTATCTTGTTTCTTAATCGCCGGGGTTTTGCCCCTGCGTTGTTGTGCCACGACTGCGGCTGGATTGCTGAATGTCCACGCTGCGATCACTACTACACGCTGCATCAGGCGCAGCATCATCTGCGCTGCCACCACTGCGACAGCCAGCGCCCGATACCGCGTCAGTGCCCTTCCTGCGGCTCTACGCATATGGTACCGGTTGGACTCGGCACCGAGCAGCTCGAACAGGCCTTAGCGCCGTTCTTTCCCGGCGTGCCGATTTCACGTATCGATCGCGATACCACCAGCCGTAAAGGGGCGCTTGAGCAGCATCTGGCGGAGGTCCATCGCGGCGGAGCACGCATTCTTATCGGGACGCAAATGCTGGCGAAAGGCCACCACTTCCCGGACGTCACGCTGGTGGCGCTGCTGGATGTGGATGGGGCATTATTCTCTGCTGACTTCCGCTCCGCAGAGCGCTTTGCCCAGCTCTATACCCAGGTATCCGGGCGCGCAGGACGTGCCGGGAAACAGGGCGAAGTGGTATTGCAGACGCATCACCCTGAACATCCGTTGCTGCAAACCTTATTGCATAAAGGCTATGACGCCTTTGCCGAGCAGGCACTGGCCGAGCGACAAACGTTGCAACTCCCACCGTGGACCAGCCACGTGATCGTGCGGGCAGAAGATCACAACAACCAGCAGGCACCGCTGTTTTTACAACAGTTACGTAATCTGATTCAGGCCAGCCCGCTGGCCGACGATAAGCTGTGGGTATTGGGCCCGGTTCCCGCGCTGGCCCCCAAACGTGGCGGTCGCTATCGCTGGCAAATTTTGTTGCAACATCCGTCACGAATTCGACTGCAGCATATCGTCAGCGGCACGCTGGCGTTGATCAATACCCTGCCCGAAGCACGCAAGGTCAAATGGGTGCTGGATGTCGATCCCATTGAGGGATAAGCCCTCATGATGCGAGGCGGATCGTAAAATTAAATATCCATCACACTTTTTATGAAAATTCTGTAACTGCTTCGATTCACTATCTGATAAAAATGTTTCAGATGAAGGTTACCCAGGGACAGAGCTGCTCCAGCAGCGCCCTGGCGAGGAGAAAGAGTGAAACCGAACAAGCAGGTCACTGCCGCAACGATGAAAGATGTTGCCCTGAAGGCGAAGGTCTCCACGGCAACCGTTTCCCGTGCATTGATGAATCCAGACAAAGTCTCTCAATCAACCCGTAACAAGGTTGAGCAGGCCGCTCTGGAAGTAGGATATTTACCGCAGTCAATGGGCCGCAACGTTAAGCGTAATGAATCACGTACCATCCTGGTCATCGTCCCGGATATTTGCGATCCCTTTTTCAGCGAAGTCATTCGCGGCATAGAAGTCACCGCCGCCGAGCAGGGTTATCTGGTGCTGATCGGCGATTGCGCGCATCAGAACCAGCAGGAAAAGACCTTTCTTAACCTCATTATTACCAAGCAAATTGACGGCATGGTGCTGCTCAGCTCACGCCTGCCATTTGATGCCAGCGTAGAAGAACAGCGCAATTTACCGCCGATGGTGATGTCCAATGAGTTCGCGCCTGAGCTGGAACTGCCCACCGTTCACATTGATAACCTCACCGCCGCCTTTAACGCGATGAACTATCTGCTGGAGTTGGGGCACAAACGCATCGGCTGTATCGCCGGACCAGAAGATATGCCACTGTGCCACTATCGCCTGCAAGGTTACGTTCAGGCGTTACGTCGCAGTGGGATTACCGTCGATCCGCATTTTATTGCGCGCGGCGATTTTACCTACGAAGCGGGGGCTAACGCGCTAAAACAACTGCTTGAACAGCCTCAACCACCGACAGCCGTCTTTTGCCACAGCGACGTCATGGCGCTGGGCGCACTTTCCTACGCCAAACGCCAGGGACTGAAAGTGCCTGACGACCTGTCGATTATTGGCTTTGATAACATTTCACTGACGGAATATTGTGATCCACCGCTGACAACCGTCGCACAGCCGCGTTTCGATATCGGACGTGAGGCTATGCTGTTACTGCTCGATCAACTCCAGGGGCAAAATGTCAGCAGCGGGTCACGTTTACTGGACTGTGAACTCATTATTCGGGGCACCACCCGGGCACTGACGTAAAGTAAAGTGCTTTCGGACTCCCCTGTCTGGTCAAAGGCCCGCCGCTTAAGTAACATGGCGGGCTGACGAACGAATAAATACAGCGAAACGATAGTGGCACAACGAGATTATGTACGTCGCGGCCAACCGGCACCTTCGCGGCGCAAAAAGAGCACCTCACGGAATAAGCAACGCAATACGCCTGCGGTGTCACCCGCGATGGTCGCTATTGCAGCAGCCGTACTCGTGACCTTTATCGGTGGTCTGTACTTCATTACGCATCACAAGAAAGAAGAGTCCGAGACGCTGCAAAACCAGAAAGTTACCGGCAATGGCATTCCGCCGAAGCCGGAAGAACGCTGGCGATACATCAAAGAACTTGAAAGCCGTCAACCAGGCGTGCGCGCACCAACCGAACCCTCTGCGGGCGGTGAAGTGCTGAATGCCGATCAGCTGACCAATGAGCAGCGCCAGTTGCTGGCGCAAATGCAGGCTGATATGCGTCAGCAGCCTACTCAGCTCAACGAAGTTCCGTGGAATGAGCAAACGCCTGCGCAGCGCCAGCAAACGCTGCAGCGTCAGCGTCAGGTGCAGCAACAGCAATGGAGCAACGCGCAGCAGCAGGCTCAGCAGCCACGCCCTCGGGCAACGGAGCAGCCTCAGCAGCAGCAAACACGTACCGCACAAGCCGCGCCGGTGCAGCAGCCTCGTCAAACGCAGCCCAAACCTGCGGCCCAACAGCCATACCAGGATCTGCTGCAGACGCCTGCACATACTGCTGCCGCTCAGCCGAAGACGCAGCCAGCAGCACCGATTACCGAAGTGCCGAAGCAGACTGCTGAGAAAAAAGATGAGCGCCGCTGGATGGTGCAGTGTGGGTCGTTTAAAGGGGCTGAACAGGCAGAAACCGTGCGTGCACAGCTGGCTTTTGAGGGCTTTAACTCCCGTATTACCACCAACAACGGCTGGAATCGCGTGGTTATTGGCCCACTCAAAGGCAAAGAAAACGCTGACAACACCATCAGCCGTTTGAAAGTAGCGGGTCACACAAACTGTATTCGACTGTCTGCCGGGGGTTGAAACCCCCAAAATCCCCCCCATCTATACTTGCATTACGCCCCGTACATCTGTGCGGGGCCTGAATTCCGTATTTGTAACCAAGGGGTCTGCTCGTGACAACAATAGTAAGCGTACGCCGTAACGGCCATGTGGTAATCGCCGGTGATGGTCAGGCCACACTGGGTAACACCGTAATGAAAGGCAACGTGAAAAAAGTCCGCCGTCTGTACAACGACAAAGTCATCGCGGGCTTTGCGGGCGGCACTGCGGATGCATTCACGCTGTTTGAACTGTTTGAACGCAAACTTGAAATGCATCAGGGTCACCTGGTGAAAGCTGCCGTTGAGCTGGCGAAGGACTGGCGTACCGACCGTATGCTGCGCAAACTCGAAGCGCTGCTGGCTGTTGCCGATGAGACTGCATCACTCATCATTACCGGTAATGGCGATGTCATTCAGCCAGAAAACGATCTGATTGCCATCGGCTCCGGCGGTCCCTACGCCCAGGCTGCGGCACGTGCTCTGCTTGAAAACACCGAGCTTGGTGCCCGCGAGATTGCTGAGAAAGCGTTGGATATTGCAGGGGATATCTGCATTTATACCAACCACTTCCATACCATCGAAGAATTGAACTCCAAAGCGTAAGGATCCCCCATGTCTGAAATGACCCCACGCGAAATTGTCAGCGAACTGAACAAACACATCATCGGCCAGGATAACGCCAAGCGTTCCGTGGCGATTGCTCTGCGTAACCGCTGGCGCCGCATGCAGCTCGACGAAGAGCTGCGCCATGAAGTTACGCCAAAAAACATTCTGATGATTGGCCCAACCGGCGTCGGTAAAACCGAAATCGCCCGTCGTCTGGCAAAACTAGCCAACGCACCGTTCATCAAAGTTGAAGCCACGAAATTCACCGAAGTCGGCTATGTGGGTAAGGAAGTTGACTCCATCATCCGCGATCTGACAGATGCTGCCATTAAAATGGTCCGCGTCCAGGCGATCGAGAAAAACCGCTTCCGCGCCGAAGAAATGGCGGAAGAACGTATTCTCGACGTACTGATCCCACCAGCTAAAAATAACTGGGGACAGTCTGAACAGCCTCAGGAACCTTCCGCTGCACGTCAGGCATTCCGTAAAAAACTGCGTGAAGGCCAACTGGACGACAAAGAGATTGAAATTGATCTCGCCGCTGCGCCGATGGGCGTAGAAATTATGGCACCTCCTGGCATGGAAGAGATGACCAGCCAGCTGCAGTCCATGTTCCAGAACCTGGGCGGCCAGAAACAAAAACCGCGTAAGCTGAAAATCAAAGAAGCCATGAAGCTGTTGATTGAAGAAGAAGCGGCGAAGCTGGTAAACCCGGAAGAACTGAAGCAAGACGCTATCGACGCCGTTGAGCAGCACGGGATCGTGTTTATCGACGAAATCGACAAAATCTGTAAGCGCGGTGAATCCTCCGGTCCGGACGTGTCCCGTGAAGGCGTGCAGCGCGACCTGCTGCCGCTGGTCGAAGGCTGCACCGTCTCGACCAAGCACGGCATGGTGAAAACAGATCACATTCTGTTTATCGCTTCCGGCGCGTTCCAGGTGGCGAAACCGTCCGACCTGATCCCGGAACTGCAGGGTCGTCTGCCAATTCGTGTAGAATTGCAGGCACTGACCACCAGCGATTTTGAGCGTATCCTGACTGAGCCTAACGCCTCTATCACCGTCCAGTACAAAGCACTGATGGCAACTGAGGGCGTTAATATTGAGTTCACGGAAGATGGCATTAAGCGCATCGCTCAGGCCGCCTGGCAGGTCAACGAAACCACCGAGAACATCGGTGCCCGTCGTCTGCACACCGTGCTTGAGCGTCTGATGGAAGATATTTCCTATGATGCGAGCGATTTAAACGGCCAAAGCATCACAATTGATGCCGAATATGTGAGCAAACATCTGGATGCGCTGGTCGCAGATGAAGATCTGAGCCGTTTTATCCTATAATCGCGTTCAATGCATTTTCATCACTGTTGATGGGGCTGATAAAGCCCCATTTTTATTGGCGCTAAATATGACTGAACAACAACAAATTAGCCGCTCACAAGCCTGGCTGGAAAGTTTACGACCTAAGACCTTACCGCTCGCCTTCGCGGCGATCATCGTCGGTACGGCATTAGCATGGTGGCAAGGGTATTTCGATCCGCTGGTGGCTCTGCTGGCATTGATAACGGCGGGGCTGCTGCAAATCCTGTCCAATCTCGCAAACGACTATGGCGATGCTGTCAAAGGCAGCGACAAGCCTGACCGCATTGGACCGCTGCGTGGCATGCAAAAAGGGGTGATCACCCAACAGCAGATGAAGCGCGCATTAATGGTCACCGTGGCCTTAATTTGCCTGTCCGGCCTGGCACTAGTGGCGGTGGCCTGCCACACGATGGCTGATTTTGTCGGCTTCCTGGTGCTCGGTGGCCTGTCGATTATCGCGGCGATCACCTATACCGTCGGCAATCGCCCCTATGGCTACATCGGCCTCGGTGATATTTCCGTGCTGGTTTTCTTCGGCTGGCTGAGCGTGATGGGCAGTTGGTATCTGCAGGCCCATACGCTGATCCCCGCGCTAATCCTGCCAGCCACCGCCTGCGGTCTGCTGGCTACCGCCGTACTCAACGTCAATAACCTGCGTGATATCAACAGCGACAGGGAGAACGGTAAAAACACGCTGGTAGTGCGTCTGGGGGCCGTGAATGCACGTCGTTACCATGCCTGCCTGCTAATGGGGACGCTGGTTTGCCTGGCACTGTTTAATCTGTTTTCGCTGCAAAGTCTGTGGGGATGGCTGTTCATCCTGGCCGCTCCGCTGCTGATTAAGCAGGCGCGATACGTAATGCGTGAAATGGATCCGGCAGCAATGCGTCCGATGCTGGAACGCACCGTAAAAGCGGCACTGTTAACTAACCTGCTGTTTGTGGTTGGAATTTTCCTAAGCCAGTGGTCTGTTTAACTGACAAATATCAATTAACAATTGATGATTTTGCCAACAGTACACATAGCGCGATATACTAAAAATTCTCGCAGCAACTGAACGTTGAGCCTATGAAATACGATACATCCGAGCTTTGTGACATCTACCAGGAAGATGTCAACGTCGTGGAACCACTGTTCTCTAACTTTGGGGGACGGTCGTCGTTTGGCGGACAAATCACCACGGTAAAATGTTTCGAGGACAACGGGTTGCTGTACGATCTGCTCGAACAAAATGGCCGTGGTCGCATTCTGCTGGTCGATGGCGGCGGCTCTGTCCGTCGTGCTCTGGTTGATGCCGAACTGGCGCGGCTGGCGGTACAGAATGAATGGGAAGGTCTGGTCATCTACGGTTCAGTACGCCAGGTAGACGATCTGGAAGAACTGGACATCGGTATCCAGGCAATTGCCGCTATTCCGGTGGGTGCCGCAGGTGAAGGCATTGGAGAAAGCGATGTGCGCGTCAACTTCGGTGGCGTGACGTTCTTCTCCGGCGACCACCTGTACGCCGACAATACCGGGATGATCCTCTCCGAAGACCCGCTCGATATCGAGTAATCGAAAAAGGCCATCAGCAAATTTGATGGCCTTTTATTTTCATTCATCCGATTTGTAGTGGATGACTTTCACATCATAATTCCCAGCCCTAGCTTCAACAACGACACTCATCATCTCGCGACTTGCAGGATAAGATTCAATGTATGCGTTTAATTTTTCCTCTGCTCTCTGAACATCACTCTTTGGTATCCCCGTAAAAACTATTTCACTGCGTTGAAGATGGCTACCTTCATCTGCATGGCTTACAAAAAACCAGTCGCTGGATACCCTTGGAACCTGTTTAAGAGGTTCTGGCGTTAACAGCTGATAAATTAATAAATTCTTCTGCGCATAGTTTTTTTTTGTAAAAATGCTCGCCATGAAATAACAATACAACAGCGCAAAGAAAATCATAAAACCAATAATAATACCTGATATACGAGACATCATATGCGGAGTTCCCAAACATAATCAGGATTTGCAACAGGTTTTATTACATCCATAAATAAAGGTAACTCCCCTGAATAGGGTTCATGTTTCGTCCCCTTATCTAAAGGATCGGGAAACAGTAACGGAATGACGCTTTTATTCTTAAATTCACCAACCGGACCATAGAAGTCCCATATCCGATAAGCCTTTTCTTTCGAGCATATCTGAAGATAAGAGGTGTAATCTGCGTAATGTACTGCTTGGTAAAAACCAAATAAATTCGATACCAAATCTTCGGCACTATAGCCACTATCAGTTAAATAAACGTAAGGCCAAAAATCCTGTAAGGATTCAAAGCGATGTGACGTACTTAAGAATATCGATAAAGCAACACCTTGCAGAGTTCGTTCCTGCAATCCTCGTCGCACCATGAATCTACGATATATGCCAGTATTAATATTTAGGCCATGAATGCTTTTGGACATACTTTGATGATAATTTACTTCATAAAATTCGCTATCACCACCACGAGCCCTTGTCATTTCAAACCAGAGCTTTTCAGCTCCAGCCGGATTGGCATGACCTAAATCAATCCATCCTAGATTCTCTGTATAGATAAGACCGTATCTAATATCTCTGGTGATAAATCGATCCGAATTATCAATAATATCATTTCTTTTTGTCATATCGTATTCTTTGAAATTTGAGAATTACGATATCCTAAAGTCTACATAGTAAAAAGGCATCCATAATGGATGCCTTTCTCAAGAAATCAGAATTAGACTTCTTCCATACGCCCCAGGAGAGCATGCAGACGATCCTGCCAGCCGCTCTGCTGTTCTTTCAGGCTGTTGTTCTCACGCTCCAGCTCTTCACGCTGCTGCTGTGCAGACTGAACTTCCTGCGACAGTGAGTTGTTTTTTTCTTTCAGCTCTTCGATTTCCATCTGCAACAGCGTGATGGTATCAATCGCCTGCTGTACTTTTGCTTCCAGTTTCTCAAACACTTCTAATGACATCGTCATACCTCTCCTGAATTGCAAGGCGTTGATGGATAAAAATCCTCGTCCCGATAACGGTGACGCCTTAATAAAAACGCGCGTTCTCTACTTAGCACCGATTGTATGAAGCCGCGCCATCCCTGTCCAGCAGCATCCCGCGTAGATTGCGGTTTGCAACACTTTTAATCCTTGTCCTGGCGACAAACACCCTATAGCTCAAAAGTGTTAACATATTGGTTAATGAAATGATTCAGCTCACACTAGTTATGTATTACAAATACCTCGTTATGGCGCGAAAACGCTCATTTTGTTGATGCAGCACACACATTTTAATTTCGATATTTCTCGTTTTTGCTCGTTAACGATAAATTAACAGTGTGCCTACCGGGCTCCGGGGATGTCAGTGACCTTCTCGCACACAATAAACATTAATCTCTCTTCAGGATCCGATTATGAGTCAAACATCAACCTTGAAAGGCCAGTGCATTGCTGAATTCCTCGGTACCGGGTTGTTGATTTTCTTCGGTGTGGGCTGTGTTGCTGCACTCAAAGTCGCTGGGGCGACTTTTGGGCAGTGGGAAATCAGTATCATCTGGGGTCTGGGGGTAGCGATGGCTATCTATCTGACGGCAGGCGTTTCTGGTGCACACCTGAATCCGGCGGTCACAATCGCACTTTGGCTGTTTGCCTGCTTTGATAAGCGTAAAGTCGTACCTTTTATCATTTCACAAATTGCCGGCGCCTTTTGCGCAGCGGCTTTGGTTTACGGGCTTTATTACAATCTTTTCATCGATTTCGAACAAACCAACCATATCGTGCGCGGTAGCGCTGAAAGCCTCAATCTGGCAGGGACATTCTCAACATATCCAAACCCGCATATCAATTTTGTGCAGGCCTTCGCAGTTGAAATGGTCATTACCGCTATTCTGATGGGGCTGATTTTGGCACTGACCGACGATGGTAACGGTGTGCCACGTGGTCCACTGGCGCCGCTGCTGATCGGTTTATTGATCGCAGTTATTGGTGCCTCTATGGGACCACTGACCGGTTTTGCAATGAACCCGGCACGTGACTTCGGACCGAAACTCTTCGCCTGGATGGCTGGATGGGGTGAGATTGCCTTCACGGGCGGTCGCGATATTCCTTACTTCCTGGTACCGGTGTTTGGCCCGATTACCGGCGCGATTTTGGGCGCATGGGCATATCGCAAACTGATTGGTCGCCATTTGCCGTGCGATGTCTGCGCGATTGAAGAGAAAGACGTCGCGGCCAACACTCAACAAAAAGCTTCGCAGTAATGTGACTACGGGACAAAAATCATGACTGAAAAAAAATATATCGTTGCGCTCGACCAGGGCACTACCAGCTCCCGCGCGGTCGTAATGGACCACGATGCAAATATTGTTAGCGTTTCACAACGCGAATTCGAGCAAATCTACCCGAAAGCCGGTTGGGTAGAACACGACCCGATGGAAATTTGGGCGACTCAAAGCTCTACGCTGGTAGAAGTGCTGGCGAAAGCCGATATCAGTTCCGACGAAATTGCCGCGATCGGGATTACCAACCAGCGCGAAACCACTATCGTCTGGGAGCGTGAAACCGGTAAACCTATCTATAACGCCATTGTCTGGCAGTGTCGTCGTACCGCGGATATTTGCGAGAAACTTAAGCGCGACGGTATGGAAGACTATGTCCGTAACAACACCGGGCTGGTCATTGACCCGTACTTCTCTGGCACCAAAGTGAAGTGGATCCTCGACCACGTAGAGGGCTCGCGTGAGCGCGCTCGTCGCGGCGAACTGTTGTTTGGTACCGTGGACACCTGGCTTATCTGGAAAATGACTCAGGGGCGCGTACACGTAACGGATTACACCAACGCCTCACGTACCATGCTGTTCAACATCCATACCCTGGACTGGGACGACAAAATGCTGGACGCGCTGGACGTCCCGCGTGCCATGCTGCCGGAAGTGCGTCGTTCTTCTGAAGTCTACGGTCAGACCAACATTGGCGGTAAAGGCGGCACGCGTATTCCTATCTCGGGTATCGCGGGTGACCAGCAGGCCGCACTGTTCGGTCAGCTGTGCGTGAAAGAAGGGATGGCGAAAAACACCTACGGCACCGGCTGCTTCATGCTGATGAATACCGGCGAGAAAGCCGTGAAGTCTGAAAACGGGCTGCTGACCACCATCGCCTGCGGTCCGACCGGGGAAGTAAACTATGCGCTGGAAGGCGCGGTGTTTATGGCCGGCGCATCCATTCAGTGGCTGCGTGATGAAATGAAACTCATCAGCGATGCGTTCGACTCCGAATACTTCGCCACCAAAGTGAAGGACACCAACGGTGTGTACGTCGTTCCGGCATTCACCGGTCTGGGTGCGCCATACTGGGACCCGTATGCGCGTGGTGCCATCTTTGGCCTGACCCGTGGCGTTAACTCCAACCACATCATCCGTGCAACGCTTGAGTCTATCGCTTATCAGACCCGTGACGTGCTGGAAGCAATGCAGGCCGACTCCGGTATTCGTCTGCACGCGCTGCGTGTCGACGGTGGCGCGGTCGCCAACAACTTCCTGATGCAGTTCCAGTCCGACATTCTTGGCACCCGCGTTGAGCGCCCGGAAGTACGTGAAGTGACTGCACTGGGTGCCGCATACCTGGCAGGTCTGGCCGTTGGCTTCTGGCAAAACCTGGATGAACTGCAGGAAAAAGCGGTCATCGAGCGTGAATTCCGCCCAGGCATCGAAACCACCGAACGTAACTTCCGTTACAGCGGCTGGAAAAAAGCGGTTAAACGCGCCCTGGCGTGGGAAGACCACGAAGAGTAACCCGTCATTGCCGGATGGCACGGCCTACTGATACGAATCTGACGTAGGCCGGATAAGACGCGTTAGCGTCGCCATCCAGCAATATCTTCGTGCGGGGCAATCCCGCACACACATCAATAATCCCGCCCTCTCCCCTGTGCTACACTTCGCGCCATTCCTTTCTGCTACGAGTTTGCAATGAGACGAGAACTTGCCATTGAATTTTCACGCGTAACCGAAGCGGCAGCGCTGGCTGGCTATAAATGGCTGGGACGCGGCGATAAAAATACCGCCGACGGCGCAGCGGTGCACGCCATGCGTATTATGCTCAACCAGGTCAATATTGACGGCACCATCGTGATTGGCGAAGGTGAAATTGATGAAGCGCCGATGCTGTTTATCGGTGAGAAAGTCGGTACCGGTCACGGCGATGCCGTAGACATTGCGGTCGACCCTATCGAAGGTACGCGCATGACGGCAATGGGCCAGGCGAATGCGCTGGCGGTCCTCGCAGTTGGTGACAAAGGCTGTTTCCTCAACGCGCCAGATATGTACATGGAGAAGTTGATTGTCGGCCCTGGAGCCAAAGGGGCTATCGACCTGAACCTGCCGCTGGAAACAAACCTACGTAATGTCGCCGCCGCACTCAACAAGCCGCTCGGCGATCTGACCGTGACGATTCTGGCCAAACCTCGCCACGATGAGGTTATCGCAGAGATGGCGAAGCTTGGCGTTCGCGTGTTCGCCATTCCCGATGGCGACGTCGCAGCCTCCATTCTGACCTGTATGCCAGACAGCGAAGTTGACGTGCTGTACGGCATTGGCGGCGCACCGGAAGGTGTCGTTTCTGCCGCCGTCATCCGCGCGCTGGACGGCGACATGCAGGGTCGTTTGCTGGCACGTCATGACGTCAAAGGCGACAGCGAAGAAAACCGCCGTATCGGCGAACAGGAACTGGCCCGCTGCCAGGCGATGGGCATTGAAGCCGGTAAAGTGCTGCGTCTGGACGAAATGGCACGTAGCGATAACGTTATCTTCTCCGCCACCGGGATCACCAAAGGTGATCTGTTGGATGGAATCAGCCGTAAGGGCAATATCGCCACCACCGAAACGCTGCTGATCCGCGGCAAGTCGCGCACGATCCGTCGTATTCAATCCATCCACTACCTTGATCGCAAAGATCCTGATGTGCAGGCGCATATCCTGTAACAAATTTGTTTGATTGAGCCTTCCAGTCCTTCGGGGCTGGAAATCTTTCGTGCAACGAACGAAGATAAGGCAATCAAAGCAGACAGGAGGACACCATGGCAGATTGGGTAACAGGCAAAGTCACTAAGGTACAGAACTGGACCGACGCCCTGTTTAGTTTGACCGTGCGCGCGCCGGTTCTCCCCTTCACTGCGGGTCAGTTCACTAAGCTTGGTCTGGAGATCGACGGCGAACGCGTCCAGCGCGCCTATTCCTACGTGAATGCACCAGACAACCCCGATTTAGAGTTTTATCTGGTGACAGTGCCTGACGGGAAGCTGAGTCCACGTCTGGCCGCGCTAAAACCTGGCGATGACGTACAGGTGGTCAGTGAAGCCGCGGGTTTCTTTGTGCTGGATGAAGTCCCCGATTGCGATACGCTGTGGATGCTGGCAACCGGCACGGCGATCGGCCCGTACTTATCCATTCTGCAACTGGGCAAAGATGTCGATCGCTTTAAAAATCTGGTGCTGGTCCATGCTGCCCGTTATGCCGCCGATTTAAGCTACCTGCCGCTGATGCAGGCGCTGGAAAAGCGTTACGAAGGGAAATTACGTATTCAGACCGTCGTCAGCCGTGAAACAGCTGCAGGTTCGCTTACTGGCCGCGTTCCCGCACTGATTGAAAGCGGTGAGCTGGAAAAAGCAGTCGGTCTGCCGATGGATACCGCCACCAGCCATGTGATGCTCTGTGGGAACCCACAGATGGTACGCGATACCCAGCAGTTGCTGAAAGATACCCGGCAGATGACCAAACACCTGCGTCGCCGACCGGGCCATATGACCGCTGAGCATTACTGGTAAGGGTGTTTGCCTGAAGTCACTTTTGCCGGATGGTGGCTTCGCCTTATCCGGCCTACGGGTGACACTTTCGCCATCTGGCATTGTATTCACGCTTTGTACTTCACGTCCTGCGTATCCTTACCAAACTTATTCTCGCCCTGGGTGCCAACAAACGCGCCCAGGTCAATCAGCATGCCGACCAGAATCAACGTGGGGACAAAGCGTCCGACGACCCACGGCAAGACGCTGGGTAACATCGTCCAATTTCCTGCCAGCAGCATCCACGCCAGAATCATCAATAGCGCCCATGCGCCAGAGCGTCCCCGGTCATGCAGGCGTTTTACCGTCACCGCCGCTGTCGGCCATAACAAGCACACCAGGCAAAAAGCCGCTGTCTGAATATCGAGAAGTTTTTTACTCGCCAGCGAGAACAGAACCAGCATACCGACAATCCAGAGGCCGACCCAAATCCAGAAATCACGGCGTCCAATACGCCCTTTAATTGAGAATAACCACTGCTGTATGGTCATGTAAGTTCCTTTATTATTACCTTCAAGAACAGCTTACCCTTTTGACAAGCCCGACGGTTTTGCTCTATGGATTTCGAGTGGTGGGAAGGCGGCAAGTGAATGAGTCCCGATGAGCTTACTCAAGTAAGTGATTCGGGTGAATGAACGCAGCTAACGCACCTGCCACTTGAAAGACGACGAGTATATCGTTTTAATCGTGGTCAGTCATAATGAAAGGTACGATTGATGAAGCAAGGATTTACTCTGTTTTTATTATTGTTTTCAGCCCTGTCCGCAAGCCCTGTGGCTCGGGCGGAAGCGCCCTCGACGGCAACCACTGCCCCCTATCTGCTGGCGGGCGCGCCGACGTTTGATCTGTCGATCAGCCAATTTCGTGAAAACTTTAATACGCAGAATCCGAAGCTTGCATTAAATGAATTCCGCGCCATCGACAGCAGCCGTGATAAGGCAAATCTCACCCGAGCAGCCAGTAAAATCAATGAAAACCTGTATGCGTCATCAGCCCTTGAGCGCGGGACGTTGAAAATTAAAAGCATGCAGATAACCTGGCTGCCGATCCAGGGGCCGGAACAAAAGGCCGCCAAAGCCAAAGCGCTGGAGTACATGAGTGCCGTCATCCGCACCGTAGCCCCCTTATTGACCAAAGAACAAAGTCAGAAAAAACTGCAAAAATTGCTCACCGCAGGCAAAAGTAAGCATTACTACGCAGAAACCGAGGGTGCAATTCGCTATGTCGTGGCAGATAACGGCGAAAAAGGGCTGACCTTCGCTGTTGAACCGATTAAGCTGGCGCTATCTGAAAATCTCGAAGGGTCGAATAAATGACAAAAAGCAAAGCCTTCATGATGATCAATCTCTATACTGTTTCACAGACCATGCTGCCCTGACGGGCGGCCATCTTCCTTAATTCGCTGACAAGCGTGGAGAAATGAAATGCGACATCCTTTAGTGATGGGTAACTGGAAACTGAACGGCAGCCGCCACATGGTAAACGAACTGGTTGCTAACCTGCGTAAAGAACTGGCTGGCGTTGCTGGCTGTGCAGTAGCAATCGCTCCACCGGAAATGTATATCGACCTGGCGAACCACGCTGCTGCCGGTAGCCACATCATCCTGGGTGCGCAGAACGTTGACCTGAACCTGTCTGGCGCATTCACCGGTGAAACCAGCGCTGAAATGCTGAAAGATATCGGCGCGAAATACATCATTATCGGTCACTCTGAGCGTCGTACTTACCACAAAGAGTCTGACGAACTGATCGCTAAAAAATTCGCCGTGCTGAAAGAGCAGGGTCTGACGCCGGTTCTGTGCATCGGTGAAACCGAAGCAGAAAACGAAGCGGGCAAAACTGAAGAAGTGTGCGCACGTCAGATCGACGCAGTACTGAAGACTCAGGGCGCAGAAGCATTCGAAGGCGTGGTTATCGCTTACGAACCTGTATGGGCTATCGGTACCGGCAAATCTGCAACTCCGGCACAGGCTCAGGCTGTTCACAAATTCATCCGTGACCATATTGCTAAAGCTGACGCAAAAATCGCTGAACAAGTTATCATCCAGTACGGCGGTTCCGTAAACGCAGCTAACGCGGCAGAACTGTTCGCGCAGCCGGACATCGACGGCGCGCTGGTGGGTGGTGCTTCTCTGAAAGCCGACGCCTTCGCCGTGATCGTTAAGGCAGCTGAAGCCGCTAAACAGGCTTAAGTTGTTGTAAGGGGGGCATTGCCCCCCTTGTCATCTCCGCGTTACCAATATCCCAGCCAGTGCCACCAGAAGGCACCCGTTACCCCCCAGATAGTCAGGTTGGCCACACTCATCACCAGCCCTGTTTTCCACCACTCAGCCAGCGTAACGTAACCCGAGCCAAAAATGATGGGCGCAGTACCTGTGCCGTAGTGCGTGAGCGACATCATCAACGAGGATGAGAATCCCAGCATCAGGCCAAGCAGCGCCGGAGGCGCACCGAGACCTAATCCCGCCGCGAAGAACGCCGCGAACATCGCCGTAATATGCGCGGTAGTGCTGGCAAAAAAGTAGTGCGAATAGACGTAAAGCAGAACCAGCAGCAGTGTGGCGATACTCCAGTGAACGCCGAGATGATCGATGGCACTTCCGACGCTGGTCGCCAGCCAGCCGACCAGGCCCAGTTTGCTCAGGAAGTCCGCCATCATTACCAGCGCAGCAAACCAGACTATCGTATCCCATGCCCCACGGCATTTGAGAATATCATCCCAGCTGAGTACCCCGGTCACTAACAGAATTGATAAGCCGATTAACGCCGCGCTGGTGGGGTTGACGGTCCAGGCACTGCCCATAATCATCGCAGGAACACCCGCCCACAGGCAGAGCAGCAAAACGAAAACCGCGAGGGTGATTTTCTCTGCCAGCGCAAGCGGGCCAAGCGCATCGAGCTTTTGCCGGGCGAACTGCGGCGCGTTCGGCGTGCGGGTAATGGCCGGCGGGTAGAGCCACCAGATAATAATGGGCATCACGATCAGTGAGACGACCGCAGGCAGAAGCGCAGCGATGGCCCACATTCCCCAGGTCATATTCAGTACCCCATCCGTCCCTTTGGTCAAAAAGCTGACAATCAGTGGGTTAGGCGCGGTCGCAGTAATAAACATCGCCGAGGTAATCGGGTTAATGTTGTAGTTCACCAGCGCCAGATAGCGGCCGGTAGAATCGTTTTCCTTATCTCCTGGCTGAGACCCGAGGCTTTCGGCAATCGCCCGCATGACCGGGTGAATAATCCCACCACCGCGCGCGGTATTGCTTGGGGTTACGGGGGCTATCAGCGTTTCCGCCAGGGTTAACGCCCAGGCAATACCCAGCGTCCGTTTGCCAAACAGGGCAATAAACCCATAGCCAATGCGCGCGCCCAGCCCCGTTTTCAACAGGCTTTGCGACAGCATGATGGAGATACCGATCAACCAGATCAGTTGGTTAGAGAAACCGCTCAGCGCATCACTCAGCGCCGCAGTCGGTTTACCAGGGTGAGTGACGCCGGTCATTGCCACCAGCATAATCGCGACAATCGCGATAGCGCCAATAGGCATGGCTTTGCCAATGATGGCCGCGATAGTGCCAATAAACAACGCCAGCAGATGCCACGCTTCGGGGGTAACGTCAGGAGGGCAAGGGATAACAAACCAGATAGTCAGGGTAATCACGATCGAGATAATGGCAGGCCAACAGCGTATAGGGGTCAATCTGTCCATGAGACAATCCTTGAGTTTCCAGCACGCAAGTATGCACATCGATATTACCCGGTATCGACATGCAGAATGCGATTCACCTTCTCAATACATAAATTTTTACGATTACAAGACGTTATAGCTTCTCCAGTACGCTAAACCACAGATAATCCAGCGGCAGCAGAACCAGGTACGTTGCCATAGCCAGCGTAATGCACAGCAGCATTCCTGCCCGTGCAGGCACTTTGCCTAGCGCCATCGCCACCACAATTGGCGATGCCTGATACGGCAGCAACGGAGTGGAATAGCCCAACACCTGAATCATAATCACCGACAGCAGCGGAAACCCGGTCGCATCGGCAAAGCTCTGTGCCAGCGTGGTATACAGCGCCGGAACGCCGTTGGCGGTCATAATAAAATTGAGCGCCGTGGTAATACCGGTTAACGCCAGAAAGCTGGTAAAGGGTTTATCCGCGTCCAGCGGCATCACGTGTAGCAACGCCTCCCCCACCGCGCTACCGATACCGGTTTGCGTCACGGTGATCGCCAGCCCCAGGATCCCCGCCACGTAAATACAGGTGCGGATGTTCACCCCGCTGGAAAACTCGTCCCCGTTAATAAAGCCTACCCGTGGCAACAGCGTAATGATTGCCGCCGCCAGCCCAGTCCAGGCCGGACCAATACCGTGCCAGCTTTCGCTGACCCACATCAGCAACACCACCGCTAACATCCAGGCCAGCCGTTTTTCATCGCGACTCATCGGCGCAGGTGGCATCACATCCATAGGGGCATGGGGCTTGCCGGGGAACAGCCAGCAGATCAGTCCAACCAGCAGCGCGCCTTTTAGCCAGCCGAGGACCGGCGTATGCAGCATTAAATAGGGTAGATAATTCAGATGGATACCGTAAGAACCTTCCGTTGCGCCGCTCATCACCAGATTCGGTACGTTGGCGGGTAGGATGGTGGCAGAAAGCTGGAACGTCCCAAAACCCACGGCTAACGCCAGACCGTACCAGGCACGGGTACCGTCGACAATGCCAGCGCGTTTCGCCATCACCGCGACAATCGGCATCAGCAGCGCAATACGCCCCATATTGGACGGCATCACAAACGCCAGCGCATAGCTCAGCAGCACCACGCTTGCGACCATTAACGGCCAGGAATCGGTCAACCGGGACGACAACGCCCGCGCCGCCCTGTCCGCCAGTCCCGTTTTACGTATCGCGATGCCCAACACGAAACCGCTGAAAACCAGCCAGAACGCCGACGAAGCAAAGCCGCCAAAAATCACCTCCGGTGGGGCGATTTTCGCCACCATTGCGACAGAGAAGAATATCAGTGCCGTAATGAACTCCGGTAACAGCGACGTGGCCCAGAGCAGAATGGTGATGCCAACCACCAGTGAAGGGATAAACAGAGGGTGCGTAAGCCAGAGCGACATGCCTGTCTCCTGTTGTTTTTTTCAACAAGAATACGGGGACAGGCACAGAGAGTAAACGCCAGATTAGGTGGGGTTACAGACCACGTTTATTCAGAGAGCGCTTTAAAGTTACCAGCCTGATGCCGTTTCCGCAGCTCTTCGACTGGAACCTCATGTCCTTGTTCATCATAATAATAATTTACACCGGTGCCATAAGGATCGACCGTTACCACATCTTCATTGCCGTCATGGTAGGTCGTCGCAAGACGTATCGTGTTGCTATACAACACACCATCATAATAGAAACGATCGCTAAAGGTTTTTTCTGAAGTCTTGACCAACTGCCGATCAATCACGCCCTGATTATCCCAGCTCGTACTTTCTATTTTCCGATTATTGTGTTGCAGAACTTTTGATGCCAGAAAACCAGAATCATGCCACCAGTATTCCATTCCGCAAACCGCTACGGTGTTTGACGGGGAACTACACCAATAATTGTACCGCGATAAGTTATTCTCGCTGGAATGAAAGGTGGATTGTTCTCTAAGACCTTCGCTGAGAATATGTGTATCTGCCAATAAGCGCATGCGAATGGGTTTATGTGCATAATCATCTGAGGATGAATAATCATAGCGGGTATCTTCTAGCGGGTAACTTCCACCTTCCCAGCGCGCATAAGAAAATAGCTTTCCGGAATAGTTAAATTTATATTCCACACCGAATTTTTCGCCATTTTTCCAGTGCACTAGCGATGCCAGAACGCCACCTTTGTGCCAGGTACGCCACTCACCCTCTTTTATCGAAGCGGCCAGGCTCGATGAGCGTTGATCGCAAACATCCTGATTGGCGAGGTTTTTACATAGCCCACTATCTCCGGGTGAAATAATTTTCCAATGTCGGAGTTCAGAAATCTGACCATTATCCTCGTAATAGACCTCTTCGCCCTGCAACTGACCATTCAGATAGTTTGCATGTCTTTTTAATTTCCCGTTAGGGTACCATTCGTTGGTTTCGCCATTTAATAAGCCACGTTGGTAATTTTTTATGGCAATATTTTGCCCCTCAGGGGTCGTCAGTCGCAGTTCGCCTTCCAGTAACCCACGATGGTATTTTGCATAACGGGGTTCGGTGGTCATCATCTCCTTCCACTCCCCCTCTTTATCACCGTTGAGGTACTGCCCTTCGTCTTCAACAACCCAGGACGAGTCAGAGCCCTTTTGCTGCACTTTCCGCTGCCAGCGCCCATTCAACGCTTTATTCTGCCAGGTCTCAATCGCAATGACCTCACCAGCATCAGAAAAGGTCTGCCATACACCATCTCTCTCATCATCTAGATACTTTCCTTCCTGTCGCTGCAAGTCAACGGTAAATTCCTGCCACCCGCCTTCACGTTTACCGTCGCGGTAATTACCTTTTTCCAGAAGCCGCCCTTCCTCTGCGCTATAGCTCGTTATCTCTCCGTCAATTTCACTATTGTGATATTGCCCGACCCTATTCTTAACTAACTGACATCCTTGCAGGCTGAAATCAACAAACGGCCCTTCTTTGCGAAAACTTTTTTCTGCCGTTACGTTCTGATAATAGAGTCCGGTAATGGCGAAGCCACTATCATCATTGCCGCAAGAGCCCTGGCGCAATACGTCCATCGTCAATGTATAACGCGTATTTTCATTTTTATTGTTTACTCGCTCGATAAATTTATCCGGAAAGATAATTGAATAGCCATTAACATCATTCATATTCTTAACATCATCATACATTTCATCAAAATAGCGTAGAAATTCAGAATGATATTTATCAGGTGAAGCAAGAATCTCAGTAAACAGCGGATCGGGTAAATCCTGTGGGAAGCTGGTCATTAAATACTGCTGCGGTAATAAACGACCGATAGCCTTGCGGGCGTTGACTACGGTAAATTTATCCAACGACGCGGCAACTTTTTCAAGTTGTGGTGTAAAACGTGTTAGCGGTAGCACACTATCCGAGTCCGCCCCCCATGCCCTGAGATGCGGTTTTCCTGCCGCATCACGATACATAACGATAATTTCATCCTGACCTCCCTGATCAAGATCTTGATAAAACACGGCAATAATAGAAACATTCCCTAGCGCGTACTGCCGATTTTCGCTTGGTTCATAATCCGATATCGTGTGATCTTCAGTCTCTTCCGTGGAGGAAAAGTACGCTGTGACCTTATTATCTTTCTGGTAAAACGTGAGCGTTTGACCGACAGGGGTCGCCAAAGGCCCATGAACCAGTTTCCCCAGCTCTTCGGCAATAACATTCCCGGAGGCTAACGATATGCCGAGCATTGCCGCTGGCATCCAACTACATCTTTTTTTCATCTTATTTGCTTCCCTGCTCTGCGGGCTGGAGAGTAAAAACACCGCCGATGGTTGAGAGCGTGATCTGCGTATTCCCTGGCTTTCCTTGTGCTAATTCCAGATGTTCGTCAGAGAGAGGTCGTTTAGCCGAGGTGGGCTTCTGTTGAGAAAGTTGATTCACAATATTATTTCCGGTGACGCCGTCCGCAATGATTTTCCCCTGCCAGTCTGCGGGAATAATCGTTGCTATTTCACCATCAGCAGAAAAGATATGCCCTTTTATCAGCGGTGTTCCCAAACGAATCGTCCCACTCCCTGTCTGCAAATCATTACTAAAATTCTCACAGGCTGGCGCGTTAATAGTTTGCTTGCCAGTGGTTTGTCTAATGCGGATCGTTTGAGCCTGCGAGTTGAGGGTCAAATCGCCATTCACCAGATCGACCGCCATCGTTCCCTCAGAGCGCTCGTCGGTCACAGATCCGCTACGTAGCTTCAGCGACAAATCGCTTTTCATCGCCTCCGTCCGAATGTGTCCATTAATAACATCAATGGACACATTGCCGCTGACGGCATTTTGCGCATCGACCTTTCCATTCACCACATTGATGCGAATAGTATTTTTCGTTCCCTTGAGATAAACGTCAGACAACGTACCATTGATCTGGTACTGACCAGTTGCAGGAAGGATAAGCGCCGCCGTCACACCTTTCACTTTTTGCAAATCGATGTCAGCCGGGGCAGGCAATGTTAGCGTGGCAGTCTGACCATCAAGAGACCATTGCGGCTCTTCTGAAGGGAGGTCGCCCGTAATTTTTCGCGTGGTAAGCGTCGATTCTTGAGCAATATTGACCTTTTGCAAATCCAACGAGACCTGCGGTTTACCGTCATCACGCGTAACAATGAGCAAGGCTCCCCTGGCAATATTTACCGTTAATGTACCGTTTTCAGGTAATGACCAGTCATATTTTTTCGCGTCGGCCGACACCGTCAGCAAGCACAGAGAAAGCGCGATGACGCAAGGCCATTGCGGAATGTATCTTCCTGAAAACATAGAATTTCCTTTCAAGTTCCATGCAATATTTTGTTAAAATAGTTCAACCATTAACGACGCTGACGAAGCGCATCCCGTTGTTCTTTAGGCATAACGAGATACGTTTCCTTAAGACTAGTATCTAATGGTTTATTATCTCTATAGTCATCAAGTGACTGTTTTATATCCCTTCGGTCACCACAGACGGCATTCAAATACTCTCCACCAAAAGAATAGACATCAACATTCATTACCGTATCGCAAGAATGAGAATTAATTATCTTCCTGGCAAAGTCGATGTTACGTTGATGATACGCATCATATTTATCACCATAGTATTTCACTGCCGGTGAGGTCGTGCTTTTCTCAAGCACCCAGTGATTAATTCTGCTGTCAGCACCTTGTTTAGCAAGATCTGAAAGCCTTCTGACAGATTCAGGCGGTAGCTTTAGTTCACTACCTTTTCCAGTCACACCTGAAATAAAAATATAATCGTTACTTTCGGCAGAGTAATTACGATAAACCACCTGCATTTCTGACAGATAGCTTTCACCACCGCTCCCGGTATAGGTAAATTTTTCTTCCGGTTTGATCTGATATATTTTCCAGGTTAACTTTAAATTATTCAGCCTGGTCTCTTTTTGTTGTGATGATTCAATTTTGTCTATTACATATAAATCATTTGCGAATGTAACGATAGAGTAACTAAACAATAAAATTGTAGGCAATGATATCTTGTACATGAAAATTCCCTTTTTATTTATGTCATCATCATATACCTAACTACAAGCGAATTCATTCAACGGAATCAATTTTCAGAATAATGCAGCAAATTACAGTCGTGATCCTGAATTTCCTCGGCGGAGGCGAGATTCAGCGACAGCAGATCGCGCTGGGTCGCCAGCAGGACAAAGGACTCATCGCTCTGACGCACCATCGCCAGCGCATAGCGCCCCATATGATCACGCGCATCCGGCACCTCTTCCGCCAGCATCATAAACGGGCTGCGCTGTGCCAGTTCGTTTTCCGTCACGCGGCGCGCCAGATACTCGTGCCCACGTAATCCCCCCGGCAAAGGCAGCCAGCGGGTGCTGATTTTCGCCATATTGTCATCCAGTTGCGTTCTAACGTCAGGACGCAGGCAAGAGATATGAATGTGGAAATGGTTTTGCGTGCGGCCAGACGGCGAGTTGATCGTGAGTGATACCGCTTTATCAGGAATTTCCTGGCCGTATTTTTGGCTCATAAAACCGCGCGCTTGCCAGGCGAGCCAGAAAAAATTCGGCGTGCCTGATTGCAACAGCAGCGGGCTTTCCGTGCCGTTAATGCGGTAAGTGGGCATCAATAAGTATTGCAGAGGGCCGTTACGGTCTTTGAACACCACATACCCGGCATCCGGTTTCACCTCCGCACACGGCGCAGGGTTATGCCGTTGCAGCTGGTTCGGCAGGCATTGCTCAAGAACAATCTGGCGTAATGCATCCGGGTTACCGTTGAGTTTCCAGTAACCTATGCCCGCAGCGGCAGCGATAATCATCACCACCAGTAAAAAATAGCCTGCTTTTTTCATTACGCGTTTCCTGTATCCCATTGAAGGGTAAGCGTAACGTAAAATGATGACAAATAAAAAAACCCGGTCGCGTTATGCCACCGGGCCTGCAAACACATCTGCGTTAGCGTTTACTGATTTGGTCAAACGTACCGCCGTTAGAGAAGTGCTCTTTCTGCGCTTTGGTCCAGCCACCAAACTCGTCGTCGATGGTGAACAACTTCAGCTTCGGAAAGGCATTTTCGTATTTCTTCGCCACGTCAGCATCACGCGGGCGGTAATAGTTTTTCGCCGCAATTTCCTGACCTTGCGGAGAATAGAGATACTTCAGGTAGGCTTCGGCCACTACTTTACTGTCTTTCTTTTCTACCACTTTGTCGACAATAGACACGGTCGGTTCTGCGAGAATAGATTCGCTTGGCGTGACGATCTCAAACTTGTCTTTACCCAGTTCGTTCGTCGCCAGCAGCGCTTCGTTTTCCCACGCGATCAGCACATCGCCAATTCCGCGTTCAACAAAGGTATTGGTAGAGCCGCGCGCGCCGGAATCCAGCACTTCCACGTTTTTAAACAGAGCTTTGACGAAGTCCTGAGCTTTGGCCTGATCGTTGTTGTTGTGGTGCAGGGCGTAACCCCATGCCGCCAGATAGTTCCAGCGTGCCCCGCCGGAGCTTTTCGGGTTTGGCGTAATGACTGACACACCCGGTTTAACCAGATCGTTCCAGTCATGAATCTGCTTTGGATTGCCTTTGCGCACCAGGAAGACGATGGTGGAGGTGTAAGGTGCAGAGTTGTCCGGCAGGCGTTTAATCCAGTTTTTATCGATACGGCCACGCTCAGCAATGGCGTCCACGTCATAGGCCAACGCCAGGGTAACCACATCGGCTTCGATACCGTTGATAACTGAGGTTGCCTGTTTACCGGAGCCACCATGTGACTGGCGGATCACCACGTTATCGCCCGTTTCCTGTTTCCAGTGCGCCGCGAAGGCTTTGTTGTACTGTTCGTACAGCTCACGCGTTGGATCGTACGATACGTTAAGTAACTGAATATCCTTTGCCAGAACGCTGGTCGATGCCAGCAATAATGTTAACCCTACGCCCCATTTGTTCATCGCCCAGCTCTCTTATTTAATGTTGTGATGAGCAGAGCGTGCCAGAAAGCGATCCAAACTTTAAAGAATAAAAAAAGATTTGCTATAACGTGGGGGAATATATGGAGTCGGATTTTTGCCTGATGGCGCTACGCTTATCAGGCCTACGATTTGCTCATGTAGGCCGGATAAGGCGCAAGCCGCCATCCGGCAATTGCAATCAGTACAGTTTTTTCGCGCAGTCCAGCCAGTCACCTTTGAACGGACGCTTCATATTCTCGATAGCGTCGATGATGTCGTGGTGAACCAACTGTTCGTTCTGAATACCGACGCAGCGACCGCCATGACCTTCAAGCAGCAGATCAATGGCATACGCCCCCATACGGGATGCCAGAATACGGTCGTAAGGCACCGGGGAACCACCACGCTGGATGTGACCCAGTACGGTTGAGCGCGTTTCACGGCCGGTTTCTTTCTCGATGTAATGCGCCAGTTCATCAACGTCACACATGTGCTCGGTGATCGCCACAATCGCGTGTTTCTTACCTTTGGCGATGCCAGCTTTGATTTCAGCGACCAGATCGTCACGGCTGAATTCAACTTCCGGAACGACGACGAATTCGCAGCCACCGGCAATTGCTGCCGCCAGAGTCAGGTCACCACAGTAGCGCCCCATCACTTCAACGATAGAGATACGCTGGTGAGAAGAAGAGGTGTCACGCAGACGGTCAATCGCTTCTACCACGGTACCCAGTGCGGTGAAGTAGCCGATAGTGTAGTCGGTGCCTTTAATATCGTTGTCGATAGTACCCGGCAGGCCAATGCACGGGAAACCCATTTCAGTCAGACGTTTTGCACCCAAGTAGGAACCGTCACCACCGATAACAACCAGGGCGTCAATCCCACGCTTCTTCAGGTTTTCGATAGCCACAGCGCGCACGTTTTCGTCGCGGAATTCCGGGAAGCGAGCAGAACCGAGGAAAGTACCGCCACGGTTGATCATGTCGGACACGCTATAACGGTCGAGCTGAACCATACGGTCTTCATACAAACCCAGGTAGCCATCATGGATCCCCATGACTTCCAGTCCTTCCGTCAACGCTGCACGTACAACACCACGGATTGCTGCGTTCATGCCCGGCGCATCACCGCCGCTTGTCAACACACCGATTTTCTTAATCATGACTACCTCTGAACTTTGGAATGCAAAATGAAATCTGCTGCCGGAAGTCGATTCCGCATATCGAAACGATCCAACGAATATGCAGATAGTATAACAATCACTTCCTGCTGAATTGATTCAGGTCAGGCCAAACGGTGGTAATTTATACACAAAATGCTGGCCCTGCTCACTTTTTTACAACGAATTATGAAAGCTCAAACATCTTGCCTTCCTTGGGTACGACTGAACAGGGATCCTGATGAATAATCACATCCGATCCCGGGAAACGCCGCAAAATCGCCTGCTCAACCTGTTCAGCCACTAAATGCGCCTGAACGAGCGGCAGATTATCTTCCATTTCCAAATGAATCTGAATAAAGCGGGTCGGCCCTGACTGCCGCGTGCGAAGATCGTGAGCGCCGCTGACTCCTGGCCATGACGTCACTATATCAATAATTTCCTGACGTTCTTCATCGGGCAAGGCGCGATCCAGCAAGGATTGCACCGCCTCGTAGCCCATACGCAATGCGCTATATAGAATATAGATGCCAATCCCGAGCGCAAACAAGGCATCCGCACGATGCCAACCGTACCAGGCCAGACCAAGCGCGACGAGAATAGCGCCGTTCATCATAACATCAGACTGATAATGAAGCATATCTGCCCGAACGGCCTGACTTTGCGTACGCTTAACGACCCAACGCTGAAACGTGACCAGTATGATAGTACAAATTAACGCAATGACGGTGACGATTACCCCAACGCCCGGATCTTTCATCGGCGTCGGTTGAACAAGATGCTGAATGCCTGTCAAAAATAAGAACAGCGCCGAGCCAGAAATAAACATACTTTGCGCCAGCGCCGCCAGCGATTCTGCTTTCCCGTGCCCGAACGTGTGTTCATCATCGGCTGGCTGTAAGGAATAGCGCACCACCAGCAAATTGGTTAACGACGCGGCAATATCGACCAAAGAGTCCACCAGTGCAGCCAGAATACTCACCGACCCGGTGTACCACCACGCAAAAATTTTGATCAAAAGTAACAGCGAAGCCATCACGGTCGCCGCGATAGCCGCCCGGCTCACCAGCCGCCCATAAGTTTGATTCATAAGCACTCCCATCAGGATATGCCGCTAGTATAACGGATGAACTAAAACAGTCAGGCAATAAGAAAGTGTCAAATTTTGGGCAAAAAAAACCCCCACATCATGTGGGGGAAGACAGGGATGGTGTCTATGGCAAGGAAAACAGGGTTACTACTGGGAACGTGAGTTGCTACTACTCAATAAATTCAACGATGAGCTTTTCTGCCATTGCGCGACATCGCGCAGCTGCTCCATTCGTTGTTCATGTTTCTCATTTAAAACCGCTTGCTGCTCGGGCGTTAACAGGCGATACATCTGGTTGCGGACCTTGGCGATTTCAACCTGGCGGGCAACCTGCTGTTGTGCCATCTTTTCTGCCTGAGCGCGCACAGCGCTTTCATCAAAATTCTCTGCGGTGACAAGACGATGCATTGTCTCCATTTCGCTAACATTAACAGGAGGCTGCTCATGTCTGGCCTGCTGCATTAAATCTCGCATCTGTTGACGTTGATGTTCGGTTAAACTGATACCGTCAAACATGTGGCTCTGCGCATTACGTTGCGAAGAGCTTTCACCCAGGTGCCAGTGATCGCCTGTGACGACTTCAGCTGCATGGCTAAACGTACTGAGTGCCAGCGTTGAGGCCATGACGGCAGCGGTAACTTTGCCCATCACTTGCTCCCAAAATCTTTTCTGTCGCGATTCAACGAGAGACAGTTTACGATTCGGGCTGCAAACATGCGTCAGGGGGTGTAAAACAACGTAAAGTCATAGATTAGCGCCGCCTGATGTCGTAATTTCTGCCTCGGAGGTACGTAAAAAATGAATAAAATACTGCTAGTTGATGATGACCGAGAGCTGACATCCCTGTTAAAGGAGCTGCTCGAAATGGAAGGTTTCGATGTGCTGGTTGCCCATGATGGGGAGCAGGCACTGGAGCTTCTGGATGACAGCATCGATTTACTTTTGCTCGACGTCATGATGCCGAAGAAAAACGGCATTGATACACTGAAAGCACTTCGCCAGACACACCAGACCCCCGTAATCATGCTGACCGCCCGCGGCAGCGAACTGGATCGCGTACTCGGCCTTGAGCTGGGCGCGGACGATTATTTACCCAAACCGTTTAACGACCGCGAACTGGTCGCGCGTATCCGCGCCATTCTGCGCCGCTCCCACTGGAGCGAACAGCAGCAGAACAGCGATAACGGCTCGCCGACGCTGGAAGTGGATGCGTTAAGCCTCAATCCAGGTCGCCAGGAAGCCAGCTTTGACGGGCAAACCCTGGAGTTAACCGGTACCGAATTCACCCTGCTGTATTTGCTGGCGCAGCATCTCGGCCAGGTGGTTTCTCGTGAACATTTAAGCCAGGAAGTGCTGGGCAAACGTCTGACACCGTTCGATCGTGCTATCGACATGCATATCTCGAACCTGCGTCGTAAGCTGCCGGAGCGTAAAGACGGGCACCCGTGGTTTAAAACCCTGCGCGGTCGCGGCTATCTGATGGTCTCCGCTTCATGATAGGAAGTTTAACCGCACGCATCTTTGCCATCTTCTGGTTAACGCTGGCACTGGTGCTGATGCTGGTGCTGATGTTACCCAAGCTCGACTCACGCCAGATGACCGAGCTACTGGATAGCGAACAGCGCCAGGGGTTGATGATTGAGCAGCACGTTGAAGCTGAACTGGCGAACGATCCGCCCAACGATTTGATGTGGTGGCGTCGCTTGTTTCGTGCGATAGACAAGTGGGCGCCGCCGGGACAGCGGTTATTACTTGTTACGACGGAAGGACGCGTGATCGGCGCAGAACGCAACGAAATGCAGATCATTCGTAACTTTATTGGTCAGGCCGATAACGCCGATCATCCGCAAAAGAAAAAATACGGTCGTGTTGAAATGGTTGGGCCTTTCTCCGTCAGAGATGGCGAAGATAACTACCAACTGTACCTCATTCGGCCTGCCAGCAGTTCACAATCTGACTTCATCAACCTGCTGTTTGACCGACCGCTGTTACTGCTGATCGTGACCATGTTAGTCAGCTCTCCGTTGCTGCTTTGGCTGGCCTGGAGTCTGGCAAAACCGGCACGTAAGCTAAAAAATGCGGCGGATGAAGTGGCACAGGGTAACCTGCGTCAGCATCCTGAACTGGAAGCCGGTCCGCAAGAATTCCTGGCGGCAGGTGCCAGCTTTAACCAGATGGTGACGGCGCTGGAACGCATGATGACCTCACAGCAACGCCTGCTGTCGGACATCTCTCACGAGTTGAGAACGCCGTTAACGCGTCTGCAACTGGGGACCGCGCTGCTGCGCCGTCGTAGCGGCGAGAGCAAAGAGCTGGAGCGTATTGAAATGGAAGCGCATCGACTGGACAGCATGATCAACGATCTGCTGGTCATGTCGCGCAATCAGCAGAAAAACGCGCTAGTCAGTGAAACCGTGAAGGCGAATCACCTGTGGGGTGACGTGCTGGATAACGCCGCCTTTGAAGCCGAGCAGATGGGCAAATCGTTCACAGTTAACTTCCCGCCAGGGCCGTGGCCGCTGTACGGTAACCCGAATACGCTGGAAAGTGCGCTGGAGAACATTGTTCGCAACGCCCTGCGCTACTCACACACCAGGATTGAAGTGGGCTTCGCGGTGGATAAAGACGGGATTACCATCACCGTGGACGATGATGGTCCGGGCGTGAGCCCCGAAGACAGAGAACAGATTTTCCGTCCGTTCTATCGTACCGATGAAGCGCGCGATCGCGAATCTGGCGGTACTGGTCTGGGTCTGGCAATTGTTGAAACCGCTATTCAGCAGCATCGTGGCTGGGTCAAGGCCGAAGACAGCCCATTGGGTGGTCTGCGCCTGGTGCTCTGGCTGCCACTGTATAAACGTGCGTAATTGTGCCTGTTGCGCCGGATGACGATGCTAACGCATCTTATCCGGCCTACAGGTTCAATAATCGCCTTATTTTCCCCACAATCTCCGCGAATTATCTTCGATCTTGCCGCTTAAGCGGCGTTTCTGCATGGTTCTGGTCCAGCTCTTTGACAGCCCCGCCGCCGACAGCAAACGGTGATACTGGTCGTCATCAAACGGCATATGCCAGGCAATGGCGATGGCCTCTTGCACGCTAACGTCACTCACACGAGACGCCAGTACCAGCGGCGCATCCGCCGATACCATGCCGGGTGCGATAACGCTGCACAACCAGCCGGTCTTGCCCGCATCCTGCATCTGGCTTGCCATATCGCTAATAGCAAAATGAAAATTCAGCTTAAAACACGGCGAGCGTGGCTGTGTGACCTGAATCAGCGCCTCACCCCACTGGAAGATATCACCAATAAAAACATTCTCTTCCGTCATGCCCTGCGTTGACAGGTTCTCGCCAAAAGCGGGCGCGACAAACAACTCTGCCTGTTCAGGAAAAGCCTGTCGCCAGTGTAGGTAGTGTTCACGCGGATAATGGCACAGCGCGCGGTCCGGCCCACCGTGAATTTTCGTTTCTGCCTGTTCATCCCCTGCCAACCCTAATTCGGTCAGCATCAGCTCGCCATCGACCTGAACTTTCGCAATCGCACTGGGGCGGCTTCCCGTGTAATCCCGAATCTTGCCTGCAAATACATCAACCGGATATCGCATCTGTTCCCTCTCCCGATAACTTTTCCCCATTACACCCTATTTATTCTACCCTATTCGCTCAAAATGAGAGCACGGTTGGTGTGAAACGTAGGGACACATGCTATCAATGTAAGTTGGTTTTGAAACAACATTTCAATTAAGGAGTCGACAACGTGACGGGTCAATCGCAATTTGCTGGCGTCTGGTGTCCTTCCATTACGCCAATGGACAATGACGGCAAGATCGATTTCAACGGTCTGAGCCAGCATCTCAAACGCCTTACCGAGGCACAGATCGACGTTATTTTGCTGATGGGAAGCATTGGGGAATTTGCCTCCTTTACGCTCGACGAAAGGCTGCAGTTGATCCGTGAAGCCCGAGCTATGAGCTCGCTGAAGATGGTCGCCAACGTCTCATCCACCTGCCAGAATGATGTGCTACTGATGGCGCAGGAAGCGTATCACGCGGGATACGATGCCGTCATGATCCTGCCACCTTACTATTACGGACAAACGGCAACGCAGCTGCTGAGCTACTTCCGCCAGTTAGGGCAACAACTCAGCGGTCAATGGTTTGCCTATAACTTCCCGGCCCGTACCGGCTGTGATTTAACACCTGAGCTGGTTGCTACCCTGGCCGGGGAATTCCCGAACTTCGCCGGTATCAAAGACACCGTGGACTGCCAGTCCCATACCCGCAGTATGATTCAGACCACCCGCGCTGTACGCAAAGATTTTGCCGTACTCTCCGGCTACGACGAATATTACATCCCCAACCTGCTGGCAGGCGGCGCAGGGATTATTTCTGGCCTAAATAACGTGATGCCTGAGCTGTTTGTCCACGCACGCGAGGCGTTTAAACAGGGCGACCTGGCGGCGTTGCGTGATATTCAGGATAAGATTGGCACGTACATGTCCATCTACGCTATTGGCGAGGATTTTGTCACCACCATTAAAACCGTGGTGTCGCGTAAGTTTGGCTATTGCACCGGCGTTTCGCGTAATGCAGGTGGGGAGTTAAACGAGGACCAATGCCGAATAATTGATGAGGTGTTTGGGCGTTAATATTACCCGGCCCGCATCATGATGTGGGCCGGGTAAGTGCATCAGGCAATACAGCGTTACCGCTCTACGCCATCAGGCTGTATGGGGCTTATTTTTTCGCCGCGAAACGCGCCGCAGCTTCGTCCCAGTTCACCACGTCCCAGAACGCTTTGATGTAGTCCGGGCGACGGTTCTGGAATTTCAGGTAGTAAGCGTGTTCCCAAACGTCCAGGCCCACGATCGGGAAGCCGGAAGCGCCAGAGATAGCCTCACCCATCAGCGGGGAATCCTGGTTGGCAGTAGAAACCACAGCCAGTTTGTCACCTTTCAGTACCAGCCATGCCCAGCCAGAACCGAAACGGGTTGCCGCTGCTTTTTCAAATTCAGCTTTGAAGTTATCAACAGAGCCAAAGTCGCGTTCGATAGCCGCTTTCAGGTCACCCTGCAGCGTAGTACCTGTTTTCAGACCTTTCCAGAACAGGCTGTGGTTAGCGTGGCCGCCTGCGTTGTTACGCAGTACGGTTTTCTTATCCGCTGGCAGCTGATCCAGTTTAGTGATCAGCTCTTCAACAGGCAGGCTAGCGAATTCAGGCAGGCTTTCCAGCGCAGCGTTCGCGTTGTTTACATAGGCCTGGTGGTGCTTGGTATGGTGGATTTCCATCGTCTGCTTATCAAAGTGCGGTTCAAGGGCATCATAAGCGTACGGCAGGGATGGCAGTGTATAACTCATAATCATCTCCAGTATTGTCGGGCGGCCAGTGTTAACGCCGCGTAAGCAGTTGAGTCATTATAGTTAATTAAATGATATTGAAAATGATTATCAATGCCGTACTTTTTACAGGGCTATTGCAAGATGAAAATGTGAGCGCCACCGGGAAAATCAGGCGAATTTTGCCAACCTGCGTAGGAAACAGGCAGCGACATAAAGGACATGGGAGACAAAGCACGAGATAGTCTGCGGATTATCTCACAAGGAAATATTGCTATGTCTGTCAACATCGCCCTTTTCGGAATCGGCCTCGACACATACTGGCCCCAGTTTGCTGGCCTGGAGTCACGCTTGCAGGGTTACCTGCAAACGATTGATGAGCGTCTGACGGCGCAACAGGCCACCGTCATTAATGGCGGCCTGATTGATAACGTCGATAAAGCCGATGATCTTATCAGGCGATTACAACAGCAGCCGGTCGATGCGGTCTGTCTTTACATTAGCACCTACGCACTCAGCGCAACGGTTCTACCCCTTGTACAGAGTATCAATAAGCCAGTTATTATTATGGCCCTACAGCCGGAGCCTGGCCTGCCCTATTCGGCAATCCGCCAAATTCCCGATCGGGGCGGACGTACTGGAGAGTGGCTGGCGCACTGCCAGGCCTGCAGCGCGCCCGAACTGGCAAACGTATTTAACCGTGCGAATATCCGCTTCCAGTTGATTGTTGGTGCGTTACAAGGCGATGAGTACGTCTGGCAACAAATGGCACAGTGGTTACAGGCCCTTAATGCCTGCCAGATGCTGGCAAACTGTCAGGTCGGCGTACTCGGACACTATTATGACGGCATGGTGGACGTTTACAGCAATATGACGAACCTGTCCGCCAAATTAGGCGTACGCTTTAAGCCACTGGAAATGTGTGAGCTGGCGGAATACCGCGAGCAGGTCAGCGAGACAGATCTCAGCGTCAAACAACAGGAAATGTACCGTGTGCTTCAGCTGGATCCGACATGCGAACCGGCAGAGCTTGATCGCGCACTCACCACCGCCTGCGCCATGGATAAACTGATTGCCCAGAACACACTCGGTGCACTGGCCTACTACTACGAAGGTAGAAACGGCAATGCTTACGAGAACATCATCACCTCAATCATTCTTGGCAACACACTACTCACCCACCGTGGTATTCCCGTGGCAGGTGAATATGAAATCAAAAATGTACTGGCGATGAAAATTCAGCAGCTTCTGGGGGCGGGTGGTTCATTCTCTGAGCCATATGGAATTGAATTTATTGATGATGTTGTATTGTGGGGACATGATGGCCCGGCGCACCCGCTGATGGCTGATGGTCCGGTGCGTCTGGTTCCGCTGCCGGTTTATCATGGTAAACCGGGTAAAGGTGTGTCTATCCAGATGACCGTGAAACCGGGCCCGGTAACCTTTCTTTCGGTCATTGAAGATGCCGAAAACGGGGTGCGTTTGCAGTATGCCGAAGGGGAAGCAGTGGCAGGTGAAGTCCTGGATATCGGCAATACCAACAGCCGCTATCGCTTCCCGTTATCGGCTCGCGATTTCACCACGCAATGGTGCATGGGCGGTCCAGCCCATCATTGCAGCATTGGCCTTGGTCATCATGGTGAGGTACTGGAAAAACTCGCCTGGCTACTGGGTATTCAGACGGTAAAAATCTGCTAACCCTTAATATTATCGCCCTTCTCAAAAAAGAGGGGCGGATCAGCATTTGTGATCAACATCCTTTTCATCCCCTGAATTTTGCCAGCATTGCCCATCCTACGGCAGCATGCTGAAGGTTAATTCATTGCTCACTCTTTAGACTTTTGAATATCAAAACGGGTGATTTTCATCCAGCCAGAACGACAATTTAAAAGGAACCAGAATGGGTAACGCAATTACGATGGGGATATTATGGCATCTTATCGGTGCCGCTAGTGCCGCTTGTTTTTATGCCCCTTTTAAAAAGGTACAACACTGGTCCTGGGAGACCATGTGGTCCATAGGCGGTTTTGTTTCATGGTTGATCCTGCCCTGGCTCGTCAGCGCAATCCTGCTGCCAGACTTCTGGGCCTATTACAGTTCATTCAGCGCATCCACACTACTGCCGGTATTTTTATTCGGCGCAATGTGGGGGATCGGTAATATCAACTATGGTCTGACCATGCGCTATCTCGGCATGTCGATGGGGATCGGCATCGCTATCGGCATTACGCTGATTGTTGGCACCTTAATGACACCAATCATTGCCGGTAAATTTGACGTGCTCATCGGCACGCCGGGTGGGCGTATGACCCTGCTTGGTGTGCTGGTCGCGCTGATCGGCGTGGCGATAGTCACTCGAGCAGGACAGTTAAAAGAACGCAAGATGGGTATCAAAGCCGAAGAGTTCAACCTGAAAAAAGGTCTAATACTGGCGGTGATGTGCGGCTTTTTCTCCGCAGGGATGTCCTTTGCCATGGATGCGGCTAAACCGATGCACGAAGCCGCCGCTGCGCTCGGTATCGATCCTTTGTATGTCGCTCTGCCAAGCTACGTAGTCATTATGGGCGGCGGTGCGGTGATCAACCTGGGATTCTGCTTCATTCGTCTGGCAAAAATGAAGAACCTGTCGGTAAAAGCCGACTTCTCGTTAGCAAAACCACTTATTATCAGCAACATCCTGTTCTCGGCCCTTGCCGGTCTGATGTGGTATCTCCAGTTCTTCTTTTACGCCTGGGGCCATGCCAAAATTCCAGCGCAGTATGACTACATGAGCTGGATGCTGCACATGAGTTTCTACGTCCTGTGCGGCGGTATCGTCGGCCTGATCATGAAAGAGTGGAGCAATGCGGGAAAACGCCCTGTCAGCGTGCTGAGCCTCGGCTGCGTGGTGATTATCCTTGCCGCAAACATTGTCGGTCTGGGAATGGCCAGCTAGTCCTGCGGATTACTGAGATGACGCCACTGGCTCGGCGTCATCCCGGTTTCTCGCGTAAACACCACCGAAAAGTAGTTACTGTCCTCAAAGCCACAACGCATAGAAATCTCACCAATCATCAACTTGCTATGTTGCAGCAAATACTGAGCGTGGCAGACCCGCACCTGTCGAAGATACTGGTTGATGGTCATTCCAGTCTGGCTGCGAAACTGCTGACGCAGCACGCGCTCGCTGCACTGCTCCCGTTGACAGAATTTATCCAGTTCAAAGGTATGCTCATGGCTGCCGGCCAGCGCAGTGATCAGCTTATCCAGCAGTGTCTCACTGGTGGTGGCCGGGAGCCTATCCGTGGCATAACGATGGCGCTTGAGAAGCGTCACCAACTGTCCGAACAACAGCTCCGCCATATCATTACATAACGGATCGCGCTGCTGGCTTTCGTGTTCCAGTTGGCTAATCACCTGTCGAGCCTGAGCCATACCGGCACTGCCCAGCCGCCAGTGGGGCTGGCACGGCGTGCCGTTGTTAAAACCGGGGATCACATCTTCCCATCCCAGATTCAGCGTCAACCGCTCAGGGCAGTAGATAATATTCTGCAGGACGAGGTCGTTAACAGAGGTGTACGAGTGTTTGTCTGCGGCGCGAATGTAAAACAGATCGCCACGGGTTATTCGATACGGCCGATCGTTGAGAACATGCAGACCATTGCCACGCCAGACCATCACCAGTTCACAAAACTCATGAGTATGTTCGGCAAACACATCCTGCGGATAGCGATCGGCGACGGCGACGGCCTGCTGTTCGCTCGCAAAAAAGTCTGATTTCAGAAGGACTAGCTGATTCGCCACCACATCACCTCAACCTGAACGCTTGCCGGATACGCTGCGCTTATTCGGCCTACAGGGCATTCATGTAGGCCGGACAAGGCGCAGCCGCCATCCGGCATTAAAGGGTATGATTATCAGCAAACGGACGGTAAAAAACGTTGATAGCTTTCGCGTTACTGGAGGCTGCTTCCGGCCATGACGTCGCGGCCCTGGCGAATATCGCGCGGTGACCAGTTAAACTCCCGGCGAAATAGCGTCGAAAAGTGGTTACTGTCGCCAAAACCGCAGCGATAAGCGATGTCCGTAACGCTGTCATCGCTATGGCGCAATAAGTGCCGTGCTTTGATTAGCCGCAGGCGATTGAGATAGCGCTGCGGCGTCAGCCCGGTTTGCTGTTTGAGCTGGCGGTGCAAGGTGCGTAAAGAGAGCGAAAACTGCTCAGCCACCGCATCCCAGCAGACTTCGTCGGCAAAATTATCTTCCAGCCACGCCATCAGCCGGTTTAGTCGCGCATCGTTATCCGCTGCCGCTTCCATCAGACTACTTTTGCGTAGCAGCACCAGCAGTTGCATAAACAGGATCTCGCGATTGGCCGCCGTCGGCGTATCCATCTCCTCACCAAGATGCTCTATTTGCCCCACCAAGTGACGGACCTGCTGCAGTACGCCCTGATTCACGCGCCAGTGGGACGGATACTGACCGTTCTGCTCCTGAGGTAACAACTGGTTTAACCCAGCCAGAAACTGAAACGCATCCGGGGAACGATACAGTACATTTGTCAGGCACAGGTTGTCAGTATGTTCATATAAGTGTCTGTCATGATCGCGGACAAAACAGACCGTCCCGCCGCTAATGGTGTAGGGCTGTCCATTGAAAACATGAATACCTGTTCCATGCTCAACTATCACAATTTCATGAAAATCATGATGATGCTCGGGAAAAGCAGTCTGGGGCAGTCGCGGTTCGATCGCCACAGGCGCTTTACCTGTCGGAAAAAAATCCACGCAATGCAGTACGGTCATGATGACTTCCTTCCAGATCAAATGAACATGGCTGCATAGTAATTAAGGGTTATGACCCTCACCTTAAATTTTTGACGCCAAAGTGCGTAAACACGGTTAATTCTTCAAGAAACGACAGGAAAGATCGGGAAATGCGGAAGGGGTCACATCAGACAAAATCCCGCCCATTACACGAAACTGTGAACAGCATCACGTTCACCTTTGCCATGCTGCCAGCGGCTTATTGTGACTGTCACTAACAAGAAGGTACGCCGTTCCAGGGGTTCTTAGACTGAGTGCAATAAAACTCAGAAGGACCTCGCTATGACTCTTCGCCATTGTGTCGCTGTCGATCTCGGCGCATCCAGCGGACGCGTAATGCTGGCACGTTACGACAGTGACCACCGCACCCTGACGCTGCGTGAAATCCACCGTTTCGCGAACTGTCTGCAAAAAACAGACGGTTTTGACACCTGGGATATCGACAGCCTGGAAAACGACATTCGCCTGGGGCTGAAGAAGGTCTGCGATCAAGGCATCCTGATTGACAGCATCGGGATTGATACCTGGGGCGTGGATTACGTCCTGATCGGTAAAGACGGTCAGCGCGTCGGTCTGCCGGTCTCTTACCGCGACAGCCGCACTACCGGCGTGATGTCGCAAGCTTTAGCGCAACTGGGTAACAGCGAGATCTATCGTCGGAGCGGCATTCAGTTTCTGCCCTTTAACACCCTGTATCAGCTCCGCGCACTGGTCGAACAGCAGCCAGAGCTGGTCCCGCAGGTGGCGCATGCCCTGATGATCCCCGACTACTTCGGCTACCGCCTGACCGGCGAAATGAACTGGGAATATACCAACGCCACCACTACGCAGTTGGTCAATATCAACACCGACGACTGGGATGACACCCTGCTGGCATGGACCGGCGCAGACAAAGCCTGGTTTGGTCGCCCAACGCATCCGGGGAACGTGATTGGTCACTGGATCTGCCCGCAGAAAAATCAGATCCCGGTGGTTGCCGTCGCCAGCCACGACACCGCCAGCGCGGTCATCGCTTCACCGCTGGCCGATAACAACAGCGCTTATCTCTCTTCCGGCACCTGGTCCCTGATGGGGTTTGAGAGCAAAACACCGTATGCCAACGAGGCCGCGCTGGCGGCAAATATCACCAACGAAGGCGGCGCGGAAGGACGTTACCGCGTGCTGAAAAATATTATGGGATTGTGGCTGCTGCAACGCGTATTAAAAGAGCGGCAGATTACCGACCTGCCCGCGCTGATCGCGAAAACCGAAGCGCTACCGGCCTGCCAATTCCTGGTCAACCCGAACGACGATCGCTTTATCAACCCAGTTGATATGAGCGCAGAAATTCAGGCCGCATGCCGCGAATCCGGTCAACCCGTTCCGGTTCAGGATGCTGAGTTGGCGCGCTGTATTTTCGACAGTCTGGCGCTGCTGTATGCCGACGTCCTGCAGGAACTGGCACACCTTCGTGGTCACGCCTTCAACCAACTGCACATTGTTGGCGGCGGCTGCCAGAACGCCCTGCTCAACCAACTGTGCGCGGATGCATGCGGTATCCGCGTCATGTCCGGGCCTGTTGAGGCCTCTACGCTCGGCAATATTGGCGTTCAGCTGATGACGCTGGACGAACTTAACAACGTCGATGATTTCCGCCAGGTGGTGACCGCTAACTACGACCTGACAACCTTCATCCCAAATACTGACAGTGAAATTGCCCGCTACCAGGCGCAGTTTCAATCAACACGACAGACAAAGGAGCTTTGCGCATGACCACTCAACTTGAACAAGCCTGGGAACTGGCAAAACTGCGTTTCGCCGCGGTAGGTATCGATGTCGAGGAGGCATTACGCCAGCTCGATCGTCTGCCGGTCTCCATGCACTGCTGGCAGGGCGATGATGTCGCCGGATTCGAAAACCCGGAAGGTTCGCTCACCGGCGGCATTCAGGCCACCGGTAACTATCCAGGCAAAGCGCGTAACGCCGTTGAACTGCGCGCCGATCTGGAGCAGGCACTGAGCCTGATCCCGGGTCCTAAGCGTCTGAACCTGCACGCTATCTACCTGGAATCCGATACCCCGGTATCCCGTGACCAAATCAAACCTGAACACTTTAAAAACTGGGTGGAATGGGCGAAAGCGAACCAGTTAGGTCTGGATTTCAACCCGTCATGCTTCTCGCATCCGTTGAGTGCCGACGGTTTCACGCTGGCACATGCTGACGACAGCATCCGTCAGTTCTGGATTGACCACTGCAAAGCCAGCCGTCGCGTCTCCGCGTACTTTGGCGAACAGCTGGGTACGCCGTCGGTGATGAACATCTGGATCCCGGATGGCATGAAAGACATCACCATTGACCGCCTGGCACCACGCCAGCGCCTGCTGGAAGCCCTGGACGACGTCATCAGCGAGAAGTTCGACCCGGCGCATCATATTGATGCCGTCGAGAGCAAACTGTTTGGTATCGGCGCAGAAAGCTACACCGTTGGCTCCAACGAGTTTTACATGGGCTACGCCACCAGCCGCCAGACCGCACTGTGCCTGGATGCAGGTCACTTCCATCCGACTGAAGTGATTTCCGACAAGATCTCTGCCGCCATGCTGTACGTGCCGCGCCTGCTGCTGCACGTCAGCCGTCCGGTGCGCTGGGACAGCGACCACGTGGTATTGCTGGATGATGAAACTCAGGCGATTGCCAGCGAGATCGTACGCCATAATCTGTTCGACCGCGTACACATTGGCCTCGACTTCTTCGACGCCTCCATCAACCGCATTGCCGCATGGGTGATCGGCACCCGCAATATGAAGAAAGCCCTGCTGCGTGCGCTGTTAGAACCCACTGAGCAACTGCGCCAACTCGAAGCTAGCGGCGACTACACCGCCCGCCTGGCCCTGCTGGAAGAACAGAAATCGCTGCCATGGCAGGCCGTCTGGGAGATGTATTGCCAGCGTCACGACACCCCAGCCGGCAGCCAGTGGCTGGACAACGTCCGCACGTATGAAAAAGACGTACTGAGCAAGCGTAGCTAAAGGCGTTGTCTGCCTTGTAGGCCGGATACGGTGCGTTAGCGCCGCCATCCGGCAACGTACAAAACACTACGCCGGATGGCGCTGCGCTTATCCGGCCTACGTAAGACCCGACACCCGTTCGGGCAATAAACAGGAACACCGACCATGCAAAACATTACTACCTCCTGGTTCGTCCAGGGGATGATCAAAGCCACTTCTGATGCCTGGCTGAAAGGTTGGGATGAGCGTAACGGCGGCAACCTGACGCTGCGCCTGGATGAGGCTGATATCGCCCCCTTTACCGCTGATTTCCACGAAGAACCGCGCTACATCGCGCTGAGCCAGCCGATGCCGCTGCTGGCTAACACGCCGTTTATCGTTACCGGTTCCGGCAAATTCTTCCGCAACGTTCAGCTCGATCCGGCAGCCAATTTAGGTGTGGTAAAAATCGACAGCGACGGCGCTGGCTACCACATTCTTTGGGGGCTGACCCACGAAGCCGTACCGACCTCCGAACTGCCCGCACACTTCCTTTCCCACTGCGAGCGCATTAAAGCCACCGATGGCAAAGACCGCGTGATCATGCACTGCCATGCCACCAATCTGATTGCTCTGACCTATGTACTGGAAAACAGCACTGCGCTGATCACCCGCAAACTGTGGGAAGGCAGCACCGAATGTCTGGTGGTGTTCCCGGACGGCGTAGGCATTCTGCCGTGGATGGTGCCGGGTACCGACGAAATCGGTGAAGCGACGGCAGTTTCAATGCAGCAGCATTCTCTGGTGTTGTGGCCGTTCCACGGCGTATTTGGCAGCGGCCCGACGCTCGACGAAGCGTTCGGTTTGATAGATACCGCAGAGAAATCGGCCGAAGTTTTGGTCAAAATCTATTCGATGGGCGGTATGAAGCAAACCATCACGCGTGAAGAGCTCATTGCTCTCGGCAAACGTTTTGGCGTGACCCCACTGGCCAGCGCATTAGAGCTGTACTGATACCTCCCTCATTCAACGCCGGATGCGGCTTTGCCTTATCCGGCCTACATGACGGTCCCTATTTAACCGTAGGCCCGATAAGCGAAGCGCCATCGGGCACCAGGGATTTATTATTCAGGAGAATACTTATGAGCTTTATGTTGGCACTGCCAAAAATCAGTCTGCACGGCGCTGGTGCGATTGGTGATATGGTCAACCTCGTGGCGAACAAGCAATGGGGTAAGGCGCTGATCGTAACCGACGGTCAACTGGTCAAACTGGGCCTGCTGGACAGCCTGTTTACCGCCCTTGATGCGCATAAAATGTCGTATCATCTGTTCGACGACGTATTCCCGAACCCAACGGAAGAACTGGTCCAGCAAGGTTTTGCCGCATACCAGGACGCTGAATGTGATTACATCATCGCTTTCGGCGGCGGCAGCCCGATCGATACCGCTAAAGCGGTGAAAATCCTGACCGCCAACCCTGGCCCGTCTACCGCCTATTCCGGCGTGGGCAAAGTTAAAAATGCCGGCGTACCGCTGGTTGCCATTAACACCACCGCGGGTACGGCCGCAGAAATGACCAGCAATGCGGTGATCATTGATTCCGCACGCAAGGTGAAAGAAGTCATCATCGATCCGAACATTATTCCGGATATCGCCGTCGATGACGCCAGCGTGATGCTGGAAATTCCTGCCTCAGTCACCGCCGCTACCGGTATGGACGCCCTGACCCACGCGGTGGAAGCCTATGTTTCTGTTGGCGCGCACCCGTTAACCGACGCCAATGCCCTGGAAGCTATTCGCCTGATCAACCAGTGGCTGCCTAAAGCCGTCGACGAGGGTCACAACCTCGAAGCCCGTGAGCAAATGGCATTTGGTCAGTATCTGGCGGGGATGGCGTTCAACAGTGCAGGTCTGGGTCTGGTGCATGCGCTGGCACACCAGCCGGGCGCGACGCACAATCTGCCGCACGGCGTCTGCAACGCTATCCTGCTGCCGATTATCGAAAACTTTAACCGTCCAAACGCCGTGGCACGCTTTGCCCGCATAGCACAGGCCATGGGGGTTGATACCCGTGGGATGAGCGATGAAGTAGCAAGCATGGAAGCCATCAACGCGATCCGTGCCCTGAGCAAGCGCGTGGGCATTCCGGCAGGCTTCAGCCAGCTAGGCGTGACCAAAGAGGACATTGAGGGGTGGCTGGACAAAGCACTCGCCGATCCGTGCGCACCATGCAATCCGCGCACCGCCAGCCGCGAAGACGTCCGCGCGCTGTATCTGGAGGCGTTATGATCCGCAAAGCCTTTGTGATGCAGGTGAATGCCGACGCGCACGTTGAGTATCAGCGTCGGCATAATCCCATCTGGCCGGAGCTGGAAGCCGTACTGAAAGCCCACGGCGCGCATCACTACGCGATTTATCTCGACCAAGAGCGCAGCCTGCTGTTTGCCACCGTTGAGATTGAATCCGAAGAGCGCTGGAATGCCGTCGCCAGCACCGACGTGTGTCAGCGTTGGTGGAAGCATATGCGTGACGTGATGCCCACCAACCCGGACAACAGCCCGGTGAGCGCGGAATTAAAAGAAGTGTTTTATCTGCAGTAGTATTGTTGGCCGGATAAGGCGCTAACGCGCCGCATCCGGCACAACGCAACATAACAGTTAGTTCTGCTCAGAAACCAGAATCGCTTGGGTATCCGGCTCCAGCGCTTTAAAGATATGTGCCTGGTCCGCGGGATAACAAATGTAATCCCCTTCGCCTAACTCTTCCGGCGCGTCGGTCAGTCCCACCAGCGCCTTCCCCTGCGTCACAATAATATGCTCAACAGACCCCGGCGGATGCGGGTGTGAGATGCGGTCAGCACCCGGTTGCGTCAACAACAGATAGATATCTCGCCGTGCGCCCGGTGGACAGGCCGCCAGTAAAATAGCCTGATAATGGGCCTGCTCCGCCACCACTTTGGTCCCTTCACCCCGGCGTATCACTTGGGTTTTTTGCACCACAGGCTCCAGCAATCGCGCAAAGGGAATATCCAGCGCCACACACAGCGACCACAGCGTTTCCAGGCTAGGATTGCCATTGCCCGCCTCCAACTGCGAGAGCGTCGATTTTGCAATACCCGCGCGGCGGGCGATTTCTGCCAGCGACAGACCGGTACGCTGACGTTCACGCACCAGGCTTTTCGCAATCATACTGATGGGTTGGGTCATACATGACTCCATGTTCTTTATATCGAACGAATCGTTCGACTTGTAAAGCAATCTTGTTGCGTTCATTATAATGGAAATTCGTTCGATATGGCTAAAGCAGGATGAAACATTATTTTTCCAGTCTCAAAGGCGACACGATAAAAGCAATATTTTTAGTCTGTCTGGCTGTCGGCGTAGTCGGCATGTCATACGGCTCGCTGGCGATGGCTTACGGCTTCCCGCTGTGGGTGCCGTTTGTGCTCTCGATTACAGTGCTGGCGGGTGCGTCTGAGTTTATGTTTATCGGGATTGTTGCCAGCGGTGGTAATCCGCTTGCCGCTGCTGCTGCCGGTTTACTGGTCAACGCACGCCACGTGCCGTTTGGCGTGACGGTACGCGATCTGGTGGGAACGCGGGCCGCCAGTTTCCTCGGCTGCCATATCATGAACGATGAAAGCGTGGTGTTTGGCCTGTCGCAAAAAACGCCGGAGCAGCGCAAAGCCGCCTACTGGCTGTGCGGACTGGGCGTAGCCATTGTCTGGCCGCTGGGCACGCTGCTTGGGGCGATGGTTGGCAAGCTACTGCCCGCCACAGAAACCATCGGCCTGGATGCCGTTTTCCCTGCCATTCTGCTGGCCTTAGTGGTCCCGGCATTTAAAAACCGTACCACGCTGGTTCGCGCCTGCAGCGGTGCTGCGCTGTCGCTCGCCGCCGTCCCGTTTGCGCCGGTGGGCCTGCCGGTACTGCTTTCACTGTTTGGCTTACTGACGAGGAAAAAATAATGGGCAACATGACGCTGTTTATCGTCGGTATCGCCGTACTCTCTCTGGGAACCTATTTAATGCGTTTAGGCGGAGCAAAGTTGGGGAGCCGTCTGGCATTTTCCACGCGCTCGCAGGCGCTGCTTTCCGATGCCGCGACGGTATTACTGTTCTCCGTCGCCCTGGCGACCACCTTTTACGAAGGTGAGCACTTTGCTGGTATGGCGCGCGTTCTCGGCGTGGGGTTTGCAGTGTTCCTCGCCTGGCGCAAAGTGCCATTGATTATGGTGATTATCGCCGCTGCTGTGGTGACGGCGTTGTTAAGGATGGCGGGAATAAACTAAAAAAGCGCCTCAAGGGCGCTCTTTCGACAGTACTGAGGTCACTTATTTCAGCAGTTCAGCGGTCATATGCACACGGTTACCGCTGTAGGCCTGAGTGATTTTATAATCGCTTGCGCCAGCACGTTCCGCCTGAGCGGCAATTTTTGCTTCAGTGCTTTCCAGAGTTGACCCGGTAGCGGTAACAGACTGAGCAGCGAAAGAACCGAAAGAGGTAGCAAGAGCGATAACTGCGACAAAAGTTTTGATGCTTTTCATGATGTAAACCCTTTAATTTAGTTGTTTGAGTAAGGCACCGTGCCTTGATGTGATAAATAATAGCCCTCACACCGCACAACTAAAAGCGGAAGGATTTGCCAGTCTCATTCAAATTATTTGATCAATGAATAGCTCTTAATCGGGAACAGCAATGGTTCGCAGGCAGCCGTTGAAAAGCGCAACCGCCGGGCAGTTGGTTACTTCGTCAGGGTGAACCGCAAAGTAAAATTCATCTTTTACATCATGGCGTTGCCCGTGCGGTGTATCACACAGACAACGGCGTTGAAAGGGTTAAAGAGTTCTGCTTTGCCGGGGGAGTATTTTTTTCTGCAGCTGGAATCGAAGTCCTACTGAAAACCAGGGATGGGTAATGTAGATTCTATAAATATTATTCTTACCACTTTGGCCCCTTACAATAACTGACCGTCTTAGTATTTGGATACGTTATTTCATATCCTTTGTTAGAGACGTAGTAATCAATGAGTTTATTTATGAGCTTTTCATTTTTAAGGTAGGCTCGTTCTTTGTTTTTACAAAACTGGTCATGATCCATACGATCGCATATTCCTACAACACAGAAAGCCCCCGTGATAATATGGCCTGCATCATTGTCCTCCAAGGCTAGATGTAATGGATCGCGCTGCAACTTGCCATTTTCAGTCCATGCCCACGGGAATACAGCCCCAGAATGGATAAACACATTGGCTATACCTTGTAGTTGTTGGTATTGTTCAATTGACAATTCTTTATTTTCACATAAGTATTCAGCAGAATCATAAGTTTCATTTATAACCCCGGAGGAAAAATGGCGCGATGACGCTAAAAGAGCTTTCTGTTCCCGGGTGGGGATAATATTATTATTTGAACTAATAATTACCGGAGAACTATAATCTACTTCTTGACTTGCTCCCTTTCCAAAAGGACAAAATTCATTTTGGTCCAGCGAATAACATCCCGACAAAAATAAAGTAACAACGATCACAGAAATTAATTTTACATTTAGATAAAAATCAGTACGGTTCATTCAAGTCCCTTTTCCCGTTCAATTAATTTATTCGCTCCAGCGTACTTACGTTACGCATGGAACTAAAACGGTTCCATTTACATCACAGCGCCACCAGACGTTCCGGATGCGTATAAATCGTTGCCCTGCCCGGCTTGCAAAAACCCACCAGCGTCAGGTTACAGCGTTCGGCTACTTCTACGGCCAGCGTCGTCGCGGCAGAGACAGCAAACAGGATCTCCACGCCGCACATCGCCGACTTTTGCACCATCTCATAGCTGGCGCGACTGGAGACTAAAACGGCTCCCTGCCGCCATGTTTCGCCTTCAATTGCACGCCGCCCGAGCAGTTTATCTAGCGCCACGTGACGGCCCACATCTTCATGCCCTCCCGCCAGGTTCCCCGACGGCTGGACCCAGGCCGCTGCGTGCGTACAGCCCGTCAGTTGCCCCACGGGCTGGAAGTCGTGCAAATGCTTTAACGCGCGATCGAGGTCCGCCAGGTTAAACGTCTGGGTAAACGTCAAAGGCTGAACCGGCTTGCCAATGTCATTGAGCTGTTCCACGCCGCAAACGCCACAACCGGTACGACCGGCCAGCGCACGTCGGCGCTCTTTCAGCCCCATAAAACGGCGGCTGGACAGTTCAACCTGAACTTCTAATCCGTTACAGGAAGGCACCACTTCCATGCCGTAGATATCCTGCGGGGACTCAATAATGCCTTCAGAAAGTGAAAAGCCCATCGCAAAATGCTCAAGATCTTTCGGTGACGCCATCATCACCACGTGCGAAATCCCGTTGTACACCAACGCAACGGGCACTTCTTCAGCGACGACATCCGGCTGAGGATGTTGCAAATCCTCGCGTTTCCAGAGGGTCAACTGGCGCGATCCCGTCAAAGTTGTCACATTTTCGATGTTTTCTTGAATAATCTTATTCACTTTCTTTTAACCATATTGGAACACACATACCAACATTGTGGTATTCTTTACAAATCCCTCCTGGACGGAGGGAAATTCACCCAATTCTGGACCTTTGCGGTCCCGTCCGCAAAGAAAAATAACAACCACTTCCCTCGCGATCGCGATACACCTACGCGAAGGGAACGTGACAATGTCGAAACAAGGAGCGAACCATGCAGGTCAGCAGAAGGCAGTTCTTTAAGATCTGCGCTGGCGGTATGGCAGGCACCACGGCAGCGGCACTGGGTTTTGCACCCGGCGTAGCGCTAGCGGAAACACGGCAATATAAACTGCTGCGTACCCGCGAAACCCGTAACACCTGCACTTACTGTTCCGTTGGCTGTGGACTGTTAATGTACAGTCTCGGTGACGGTGCGAAAAACGCCAAAGCATCCATCTTCCATATCGAGGGCGATCCGGACCATCCGGTGAACCGTGGCGCGCTGTGCCCGAAAGGGGCTGGTCTGGTGGATTTCATCCACTCCGAAAGCCGGCTGAAATTCCCGGAATACCGTGCACCAGGCTCCGATAAGTGGCAACAAATTAGCTGGGATGAGGCATTTGACCGCATCGCGAAGCTGATGAAAGAAGACCGCGACGCTAACTACGTTGCGCAGAACGCCGAAGGCGTCACCGTTAACCGCTGGCTTTCCACCGGGATGCTGTGTGCTTCCGCCTCCAGTAATGAAACCGGCTATTTAACGCAAAAATTCTCCCGCGCGCTGGGTATGCTCGCGGTCGACAACCAGGCGCGCGTCTGACACGGACCAACGGTAGCAAGTCTTGCTCCAACATTTGGTCGCGGTGCGATGACCAACCACTGGGTCGACATTAAAAATGCCAACCTCGTTGTGGTGATGGGCGGTAACGCCGCTGAAGCTCACCCGGTCGGATTCCGCTGGGCGATGGAAGCCAAAATTCACAACGGCGCGAAGCTGATTGTGGTCGATCCTCGCTTTACGCGAACCGCAGCGGTGGCAGATTTCTATGCACCCATTCGTTCCGGTACTGACATTGCCTTCTTGTCAGGCGTCTTGCTGTACCTGCTGAATAACGAAAAATTCAACCGCGAATATACCGAAGCCTACACCAACGCCAGTCTGATTGTGCGTGAAGATTATGGCTTCGAAGATGGCCTTTTCACCGGCTATGACGCGGACAAACGCAAGTATGATAAAACCAGCTGGAACTACGAGCTGGATGAAAAAGGCTTCGCCAAACGCGATGTTACGCTGCAACACCCGCGCTGCGTGTGGAATCTGCTGAAACAGCACGTTTCCCGCTACACGCCGGATGTTGTCGAAAACATTTGCGGTACGCCGAAGGCTGATTTCCTGAAAGTCTGCGAATACATCGCTGAAACCAGCGCCAAAGACAAAACCGCGTCGTTCCTGTACGCGCTGGGCTGGACGCAGCACTCCGTGGGCGCGCAGAACATTCGCACCATGGCGATGATCCAGCTTCTGCTCGGCAATATGGGGATGGCAGGCGGTGGCGTTAACGCCCTGCGCGGTCACTCCAATATTCAGGGTCTGACTGACTTAGGCCTGCTGTCGCAGAGCCTGCCTGGTTACATGACGCTGCCAAGCGAAAAGCAAACCGACCTGCAAACTTACCTTGCGGCCAACACGCCAAAACCGTTGCTGGAAGGTCAGGTAAACTACTGGGGCAACTACCCGAAATTCTTCGTCTCGATGATGAAGGCCTTCTTTGGTGATAAAGCGACAGCGGAAAATAGCTGGGGCTTCGACTGGCTGCCGAAGTGGGATAAAGGGTACGACGTGCTGCAGTACTTCGAGATGATGAACCAGGGCAAAGTGAATGGCTACATCTGCCAGGGCTTCAACCCGGTCGCCTCATTCCCGAACAAAAACAAGGTCGTGGCTTCACTGTCAAAACTGAAGTTCCTGGTGACTATCGACCCACTCAACACCGAAACGTCCACCTTCTGGCAAAACCACGGTGAGTCGAACGATGTGGATCCGTCAAAAATCCAGACCGAAGTGTTCCGTCTGCCGTCCACCTGCTTCGCCGAAGAAAACGGCTCAATCGTTAACTCCGGACGCTGGCTGCAGTGGCACTGGAAAGGCGCGGATGCCCCAGGGATTGCCGCCACCGACGGTGAAATCCTCGCCGGTATCTTCCTGCGCATGCGCAAGATGTACGCCGAACAGGGGGGAGCGAACCCGGAACAGGTGCTGAGCATGACCTGGAACTACTCCACGCCGCATGAACCTGCTTCAGAAGAAGTGGCGATGGAGAGCAACGGTAAAGCCCTGGCTGATATCACCGACCCAGCAACCGGTGCGGTGATCGTCAAGAAAGGCCAACAGCTTAGTTCATTTGCCCAACTGCGCGATGACGGCACTACCTCCAGCGGCTGCTGGATATTTGCCGGTAGCTGGACACCGGAAGGCAACCAGATGGCGCGTCGTGATAACGCCGATCCGTCGGGCCTGGGCAATACGCTGGGCTGGGCATGGGCATGGCCGCTCAACCGCCGCATTCTGTATAACCGCGCCTCCGCTGACCCGCAGGGGAATCCGTGGGATCCAAAACGTCAGATCCTGAAATGGGATGGGGCGAAATGGAGCGGGATGGATATTCCGGACTACAGCGCCGCCGCACCGGGCAGCAACGTCGGGCCGTTTATCATGCAGCCCGAAGGGATGGGACGCCTGTTTGCTATCGATAAGATGGCGGAAGGGCCGTTCCCGGAACACTACGAGCCGTTTGAAACGCCGCTGGGCACCAACCCGCTGCATCCGAACGTTATCTCTAACCCGGCTGCCCGTATCTTTAAAGGCGATGAAGAAGCACTGGGCAAAGCGGATAAGTTCCCGTACGTCGGGACGACCTACCGTCTGACCGAGCACTTCCACTACTGGACCAAGCACGCGCTGCTAAACGCCATCGCTCAGCCGGAACAGTTTGTGGAAATTGGCGAGAAGCTGGCGAACAAGCTCGGCATCTCCCACGGCGATACCGTTAAGGTCTCTTCTAACCGCGGCTACATCAAAGCCAAAGCGGTGGTGACCAAACGTATTCGCACGCTGAAGGCCAACGGTCAGGATATCGACACCATCGGTATTCCGATCCACTGGGGCTACGAAGGTGTGGCGAAAAAAGGCTTTATCGCTAACACGTTAACGCCATTCGTCGGTGATGCGAACACGCAGACGCCGGAATTTAAGTCCTTCCTCGTGAACGTGGAAAAGGTGTAACGGAGACGACCTATGGCTTATCAATCGCAAGACATCATTCGTCGATCCGCCACTAACGGTTTCACCCCCGCGCCTCAGGCGCGGGATCACCAGGAGGAAGTGGCCAAGCTCATCGACGTCACCACCTGCATCGGTTGTAAAGCCTGTCAGGTGGCCTGCTCAGAGTGGAACGATATCCGCGATGAAATCGGCAGCAACGTTGGGGTGTACGACAACCCCGCCGATTTGACCGCCAAATCCTGGACGGTGATGCGCTTCTCGGAAGTGGAACAAGACGACAAACTGGAGTGGCTGATCCGCAAGGATGGCTGCATGCACTGTGCCGATCCGGGCTGCCTGAAGGCGTGTCCGGCGGAAGGGGCAATCATTCAGTATGCCAACGGCATTGTCGACTTCCAGTCCGAGCAGTGCATTGGCTGCGGCTACTGCATTGCAGGCTGTCCGTTCGACGTGCCGCGCCTCAACCCGGAAGACAATCGCGTCTATAAATGTACGCTGTGCGTTGACCGTGTTGTGGTAGGACAAGAACCGGCCTGCGTGAAAACCTGCCCAACCGGCGCGATTCATTTCGGCACCAAAGAGTCGATGAAAACGCTGGCAGGCGAGCGCGTGGCAGAGCTGAAGACCCGTGGCTACGATAACGCCGGACTGTACGATCCGATAGGCGTTGGCGGTACGCACGTTATGTACGTTTTGCATCATGCCGACAAGCCGAATCTGTACCATGGCCTGCCGGAAAACCCGGAAATCAGCGCCACCGTGAAGTTCTGGAAAGGCATCTGGAAACCCCTCGCAGCGGTCGGCTTTGCAGCGACATTTGCGGCCAGCATCTTCCACTACGTCGGCGTCGGTCCGAACCGTGCGGAAGAGGAAGAAGACAATCTGCATGAAGAAAAAGACGAGGTGCGCAAATGAAACGACGTGACACCATCGTGCGCTATACAGCGCCGGAACGCATCAACCACTGGGTCACCGCCTTCTGCTTCATGTTGGCGGCGATAAGCGGGCTGGGCTTTTTCTTCCCATCCTTCAACTGGCTGATGCAAATCATGGGCACCCCGCAGCTGGCGCGAATTCTGCACCCGTTTGTCGGCGTGATTATGTTTGCCTCGTTTATCATCATGTTTTTCCGTTACTGGCACCACAATCTAATCAATCGGGATGATATCTTTTGGGCGAAGAATATTCGTAAGATCGTCGTCAACGAGGAAGTAGGTGACACGGGACGTTATAACTTCGGCCAGAAATGCGTATTCTGGGCGGCGATTATCTTCCTGGTCCTGTTGCTGGTGAGCGGAGTGATCATCTGGCGCCCGTATTTTGCGCCTGCTTTCTCAATCCCGGTGATCCGATTCGCGTTAATGCTGCATTCATTTGCCGCAGTAGCGTTAATTGTGGTTATCATGGTGCACATTTACGCCGCCCTTTGGGTGAAAGGCACCATTACCGCGATGGTGGAAGGATGGGTCACCAGCTCATGGGCGAAGAAACATCACCCACGCTGGTACCGTGAAGTCCGCCAGAAACAGGAAAAGTCATCTGAATGAGTATTCGCATAATCCCGCAAGATGAGCTGGGTTCGAGCGAGAAACGCACGGCGGATATGATTCCGCCGTTATTGTTCCCCAGACTCAAAAATTTGTATAACCGCCGTGCTGAGCGTCTGCGCGAGCTGGCCGAAAACAACCCGTTGGGTGATTATCTGCGCTTTGCTGCGCTGATCGCTCATGCGCAGGAAGTGGTGCTGTACGACCATCCGCTGCAGATGGACCTGACCGCGCGCATCAAAGAAGCGAACGATCAGGGCAAACCGCCGCTGGATATCCACGTTCTGCCACGCGATAAGCACTGGCAAAAACTGCTGCAATCGTTAATTGCTGAGCTGAAACCAGAAATGAGCGGCCCTGCGTTAGCGGTGATCGAGAATCTGGAAAAAGCCTCCGAGCAAGAGCTGGAACTGATGGCCAGCGCGCTGTTTGCTTCTGATTTTGCGTCGGTCAGCAGTGATAAAGCGCCGTTCATCTGGGCCGCGCTGTCGCTCTACTGGGCACAAATGGCCAGCCTGATCCCCGGCAAAGCCCGAGCGGAATACGGTGAACAGCGCCAGTTCTGCCCGGTGTGCGGTTCGATGCCAGTCTCCAGCATGGTGCAAATCGGTACCACTCAGGGGCTGCGCTATCTGCACTGCAACCTGTGTGAAACCGAGTGGCACGTGGTGCGCGTGAAGTGCAGCAACTGCGAGCAAAGCCGTGATTTGAACTACTGGTCACTGGATAACGAACAGTCTGCGATTAAAGCTGAAAGCTGCGGCGACTGCGGGACTTACCTGAAGATTCTGTATCAGGAAAAAGACCCCAATGTCGAAGCCGTTGCCGACGACCTCGCCTCGCTGATGCTGGACGCGCACATGGAGCAAGAGGGCTTTGCCCGCAGCTCCATCAACCCGTTCCTGTTCCCGGGTGAAGGGGAGTAAGTCTACTCACAACCCGGTGAGCATTTCACGCTGCCGGGTTGTCCTTTAGACGCTTAATGCCTGAATAACACGTCTGGGATCGTTAGCAATAGCGAACGGGGTAGAATGAAAAACAGGGATTTGCCCCTACTCCTCTTCGTTTCCACCTTCTTCGTAGGCACCAAATGGTTTTGCGGGTAGCACAATGTAGGTGCCTTCAAACACCACACCTGCCGCATCATCGCCAAAGACCTCTACCTGCATCTGGACACGCGCCTTACGGCCTCTCGCCAGACGGTCAAGATCGCCACTCAGCGAACCCAGATCGGCAATGGCCGTCGGCTTGCCGGTGATCGGTCTGCTGTAGCGGATATGTGCATCGGCGAGGATAATCGTTCCGCCCAAATGGCGCTCGCGCAGCATTAGCCAGATCAGCCCCCAACCGGTTAACGTAGCCAGAGAAAACAGGCTTCCGGCAAACAGGGTATGGTGCGGGTTTTGATTGCCGGTTTCGGGCATCGTGGTAATGAATTTTTGCCCGGTATACTGCTGAATACGCACGCCCATTTTCTCGCTCAGCGGAATATGTTCGTACCAGGCTTGCTGAAGCTGTCCACACCAGTCACCGCGATGAAGAATATCATCCAGTGTGGCAATGGGCTTGATCATCAAAAAGTGGCGTACCGGCGTGGTTTGCGGCGTGGTGATTTCACCCTGGCTCACAAAACCCAGCTTGGCAAAAAATTCGACCGCATCTTCACGGGCGCTACAGGTTACGCGCTTGACCCCTTCCTGACGCGCCACAGATTCCAGGGTCATCGCCATCAGCGTGCCTAAGCCCTTCTCCTGCACGGACGGGTCTACAGCCATAAAGCGTATGGAGGCTTCGTTATCCGCATTGATGTACAAACGCCCAACCGCAACCAGATTACCCTCTTCATCCACCACCATCTGGTGGTGCGCCATCGCATCCCAGGCATCCCGCTCGGAGCCTTTTGGCTGATGCAGTGGTTTACGCAACATCTCCCAGCGAAACTGGTAGTAACGCGCCAATTCTTCTTCTGTTTGCGGCACTCGAAGGTGATACATAGTTGTATTCTCTCTTGTTACCCGCGACCACGCCGGAAGCTGATTCATACCTGTAACCAGAACGTCACGGGGCCATCATTAACCAGTGAAACCTGCATATCCGCAGCGAATCGTCCGGTTTGCGTATTCATCTCCTGTTGGCGACAGCGCTCAACAAAGTATTCATATAACGCTTCTGCACGATCGGGCGCAGCGCCCTTTGAGAAGCCCGGGCGCATGCCCCGTTCGGTATCTGCCGCCAGCGTAAACTGTGAGACCACCAGCACGCTGCCACCCGCCTGTTGTACGTTCAGGTTCATCTTACCTTCGGCATCGCTAAAAATTCGATAGCCGAGCACGCGCTCGCAAAGGCGGTTTGCTTTCTGTTCGTCATCATCCCTTTCGACACCTAATAAGACTAAAAGTCCTGGGCCAATTTCACCCGTCACCTCATCCTCCACGGTGACGCTGGCACGGGTTACGCGCTGAATCAATGCAATCATATTTATTCTGCTTCTTCTTGTTCTGCGGCTTGTTTGAGTTTGCGGTATTCACCGAGAGTGACAGTTATTTCCGCGCCTAGCAAGACGATACACCACGTCCAGTATACCCAGACGAATAAAATGGGGATCACCGCCAGCACGCCGTAGATCAACTGATAAGACGGAAACATCGTGATATAGAGTGCAAATCCTTTCTTCCCAGCTTCGAACAGCACCGCGGCGACAAAAGCGCCGATCACCGCATCACGATTGGGTACGCGTGTGGTAGGTACAATGCTGTACAGCAGCCAGAATGAGAGCCAGGAGAGCACCAGCGGCAATACCCTCAGGACGTTATCAATAACGGTATTGAGATCGCTGGCCCAGCGCAGGGACAAAAGATAAGAGCTGATCGCCAGACTGGCACCCGCCAACAACGGGCCCAGCGTTAAAATCATCCAGTACACCGCAAACGAATACACTTTGGGCCGGGTGCGTTTGCTGCGCCAAATGGTATTCAGTGCGCTGTCGATGGCATACATCAGCAACAGAGCCGTCACAATCAGCCCACATGCGCCGACGGCGGTCATTTTGTTCGAGTTCGCGACAAACTGTTCGATATAGCGCTGAATAACATCGCCGGTGGCCGGAATAAAATTAGCGAATATAAAATGTCGCAGCTGAATGCTGACGTCGGAAAACATGGGAAATGCGGCGAAAAGCGCAAAAACAACGGCGATAAGCGGCACTAACGAAAGCAACGAGACGTAAGCCAGGTTGCCCGCCAGTGTCGTCATGTTGTCCTCATCAATGCGTTGCCATAATAACTTCAGCCAGGCCCGTACAGGACGCGTATGGTGCCTGGCTTTTTGATGCACGTTTTTTAGCATAACACCGTCGCGAAATAGTCAGGTATGGTCGTTTTATCAACGACCAGGATGCTGGTGATCCCTAACTGGTTAGCCCCTTCAATATTATCGGCGTTATCATCAAAAAAGACCGTATCTGCGGCAGAAAAACCTTCGGACTGCAGAACATGCTGGTAAATCCGCGCTTCGGGTTTACGCATGCCGAGTTCCTGGGAAAGATAGATATGGTCCGCAGCCTGGCGAACTTCTGGGTACTCATCCGGCCAAAATGTCGTATGCAGGTGGTTGGTATTCGACAGCACCACGACACGATGCCCCTGCTCACGCAGTTTATGCATGATGTCGATGACGTCGGGGCGTAGCGCAACAAAAACGGCCTGCCAGCCATGGGAAAACTGTTCGTAACTCAACGGCAGCGCCATGTCGTGACACAGCGCCTCGGCAAACGCCTCATCGGTTATTTCACCCCGCTCATGTTGGCGAAAAGCCTCCCCCATGGTGAAACTTTGCTTTAGCGAAGCCAGCGGGACACGGCTCAGATCGCTCCATGTGCCTAACACGCGATTGAAGTCGATATCGACAATCACATTACCCAAATCAAAGATATAGAGCATGTCCTTCTCCTTACTCGCCATGGATGAATAACTGTAGCGGGAAAGGAGAAGTTTGACTATGCGTGCGTGATGGCTTTGACGTTTCCGAGTCACCACTAGAGGGGATTACATTGCCAGAGCGTCATCCTGGGAGGGACTCACCTGCACAATTTCCACCTGCTGCGACTGGAGCAAGTTGTGCAATGCCGGACCGGGATACTCATCGGTAAACAACGCCGTCACCTGAGACACATTACCAATCTCTACCGCTGCGGAAGCCGTGTATTTCGTATGATCGGCAGCCAGCAGAATATGCCGCGAATGGGCCATCATCGTTTTCACCACGCTGGCTTCGTTGACATCAAATTCCAGCAGCGCGCCATCGTTTTCTATCGCCCCGACGCTGGTCACCAGATAATCTGCCCGAAAATCAGCCACAAACGCGGTGGCTGAAGGGCCGATAATCCCGCTGTTGTGCGGGCGCAGCGTCCCGCCGGGCACCATCACCTCGAAGCGCGGATTGTTATACAGAATATGCGCCACCCGCAGACTGTTGGTGATAATGCGCAAATGGTTATGGTTTAACAGCGCCCGCGCCACCTGTTCAACGGTGGTACCGATGGTAATAAACACCGTTGAACCATCTGGAATATAGTCAGCCACCGCTTCTGCGATGGCTTTTTTCTCTTCCGTCCAGGAGACTTCACGCTGCTCGAACGCCGTATTGACCACGCTCGACGCTCTGCCTGCCCCGCCGTGGTGACGCGTAATCAATCCCTGTTCGCTTAGTTTACGAATATCACGGCGCACGGTCTGCGTGGAAACATCCAGCAGGCTGGCCAGCTCGTCAATATTCATATAACCGCGCTCGCTAATCAGCATCAGCAGCTGATCGTGCCGCGGGTTACCGGTCAGTTCGGTAAGACTCATGAAATTTCCTCGAAAAACCATTGCCCTGGCATTTTATACAAAAAGTGACAGAAAAGATCGGGTTTGATCACAGTCAGGGATACCCGCACGCCCTCCTGGGCGCGTACACTTCAGTGCCGCAACCCCGCTGGCAAACTTGACGGCATCTTCCTGGGCGCAGCCAGAAGCCAGACTGAAGGCCAGCGCACCGTGGAAAACATCTCCTGCACCGGTAGTATCAACCACATCCACGGCAAATCCAGGTTGATGCTGTAACACATTATTTTTTATCCAGTCACAGCCTTCCCCACCTCGCGTCACATAAACATGTCCATTTGTGAGCGCTTGTGCTTTTTTCAGACCAGCCTCCGATTCTTCTGTCCCGGTCAGGCGCGCCAGTCCCGGTTCAGAGAAAGCAGCATGATCGCTTAACGCCACCAGCTCGCTAATGTCCTGCGGCGTAACATCACCATCCAGCACGGTTATCACTCCAGCCCGACGCGCGAGGGTAAATGCCTGCTTTGCCCCTTCGTGCCAGCGAACATCTGCCAGCACCACGTCCCACTGTGAAAAATCAATCGCATTCAACCAGTCGGCATCCGGCAGTAAGTCCGGGCTGGGGTAGTTGACGATAATCCGCTCCCCTTTCGCATCAACCATGATTGCCGATTGCGAAGAGTTTGCTCCCGTATAGCGCCGGGTGTAGCGGGTATTTACCCCCAGGGATTCAAGCTCCGCCAGCAAGCTATTTCCGGTGTCGTCATCGCCCACACGGCCAATAAAGTCCACCTGCGCGCCCAACTTCGCCGCAGCCACTGCCGCCGTTGCGGCAGGCCCTCCCCCCACTTCCGTATAGCGCTTCGCCACATATTTCCCCCCTTCAGTCGGTAAGCCTTCTACGTAATAGATGCGATCCATCACGGCAATACCCACACAAGCAATACGAATCATGGTCATTCCTCAAATGTTTTGGATGGGATCATTTTAATTTCACAAAATGTTTAAAAAGTGACGGCTGTCAATTTTTTGACCATAAATTACAAATACGATCAAAAATAGACAGAAAAGACCAATTTTAAATGACAAAAAATGACATCCACATCTCAGGAGAAGGTTATGGCAGTTATAGCATTTATCGGATTAGGTCAGATGGGTTCACCAATGGCGAGCAACTTGCTGAAGCAGGGCCATCAGCTCAGCGTCTTTGACGTTAACCCGGATGCTGTTCAGCGCTTGGTAACACAAGGCGCACAGCCTGCCAGCACGCCAGCTCAGGCCGCAAAAGACGCAGAGTTTGTCATCACCATGCTGCCAAACGGCGATCTGGTACGCGGCGTTTTATTCGGTGAACAAGGCGTTTGTGAAAGCCTTTCCCCGCAGGCGCTGGTGATTGATATGTCGACCATTCATCCACTGCAAACCGACAAGCTGATTACCGATATGCGTGCCAGGGGCTTGTGCATGATGGATTGTCCGGTCGGACGCACTTCCGATCACGCGGTCGCGGGGACATTGCTGCTGCTGGCGGGTGGTACGGCAGAACAAGTCGAACGCGCCACACCAGTGCTGATGGCGATGGGCAGCGAACTGATTAACGCAGGCGGGCCGGGCATGGGCATCCGCGTGAAGCTTATCAACAACTATATGAGCATTGCGCTGAATGCGCTGTCTGCCGAAGCCGCCGTGCTGTGCGAGGCACTCGGTCTCTCCTTCGATGTGGCCTTGAAAGTGATGAGCGGGACCCCCGCCGGAAAAGGCCACTTCACCACCTCCTGGCCTAACAAAGTGCTGAAAGGCGATCTTTCCCCGGCCTTCATGATCGAGCTGGCCCACAAAGATCTTGGTATCGCGCTGGATGTTGCCAATCAGTTGCATGTGCCGATGCCGCTGGGTGCCGCCTCCCGCGAGGTTTATAACCAGGCGCGCGCCGCCGGTCGTGGTCGTGAAGACTGGACCGCCATTCTTGAGCAGGTGCGCAACAGCGCCGGACTAACTGCCAAAGTAAAAATGTAACGACTGTATAAAGGAAAATTGAATGAACAATTACACCATCAAAGATATCACGCGCGCATCCGGTGGTTTTGCCATGCTGGCCGTCGACCAGCGTGAAGCCATGCGCTTAATGTTTGCCGCTGCGGGTGCGAAATCCCCGGTCAGCGACAGCGTGCTGACCGATTTCAAAGTGAATGCGGCAAAAATCCTTTCTCCTTATGCCTCGGCCATTCTGGTCGATCAGCAATTCTGTTACCGCCAGGTGGTGGAGCAAAACGCGGTAGCCAAAAGCTGCGCCATGATTGTTGCCGCCGATGCGTTTATTCCGGGCAACGGCATTCCTGTTGATAGCGTAGTGATTGATAAAAGTATCGATCCGCAGGCCGTTAAGCAAGACGGCGCCAAGGCGTTAAAACTGCTGGTGCTGTGGCGTAGCGATGAAGATGCCCAGCAGCGTCTGGATATGGTGAAAGAATTTAATGAGATGTGCCACTCCAGTGGCTTGCTGAGCATTATCGAACCGGTCGTACGTCCGCCGCGTCGCGGCGATAAGTTCGATCGCGAGCAGGCCATTATCGATGCCGCTAAAGAGCTGGGTGACAGCGGTGCCGATCTCTACAAAGTCGAAATGCCGCTCTACGGTAAAGGCTCTCAGCAAGAGCTTCTCACTGCATCACAGCGGCTGAATGAAAACATCAATATGCCGTGGGTCATTCTTTCCTCCGGTGTGGATGAAAAACTGTTCCCTCGCGCGGTCAGCGTGGCCATGACCGCAGGAGCATCCGGCTTCCTGGCCGGGCGCGCGGTCTGGTCATCGGTTGTGGGATTACCGGATACCGAACTGATGCTGCGCGATGTTTCTGCACCGAAGTTGCAGCGTCTGGGCGATATCGTCGATGAAATGATGGCCCGCCGCCGTTAATACGAGGATCGAAGAATGAAATGGTTTAACACCTTGAGCCACAACCGCTGGCTGGAGCAGGAAACCGACCGCATCTTTAACTTTGGCAAGAACGCGGCGGTACCGACCGGATTTGGCTGGCTGGGAAACAGTGGCCTGGTCAGAGCAGATATGGGAACGCATTTGTGGATCACCGCCCGCATGCTGCACGTCTATTCCGTTGCCGCGTCCATGGGTCGCCCCGGCGCATATCAGTTGGTCAGTCACGGGATTAACGCCCTGAACGGCGCACTGCGCGACAAACGCTACGGCGGCTGGTACGCCTGCGTCAATGACGAAGGCGTGATGGATGCCTCCAAGCAGGGCTATCAGCATTTCTTTGTGTTGCTTGGCGCGGCAAGCGCCGTCACTACCGGTCATCCGCAGGCCCGACAGCTGCTCGATGACGCCATCGAAGTGATTGAAAAATACTTCTGGAGTGAAGATGAGCAGATGTGCCTGGAGTCCTGGGACGAAGCCTTCAGCCAGACGGAAGATTATCGCGGCGGCAACGCCAACATGCACGCAGTTGAAGCCTTCCTGATCGTTTACGACGTCACCCACGACCGTAAATGGCTGGATCGGGCGCTGCGCATCGCGTCGGTGATTATTCACGACGTGGCCCGCAGCGGCGAGTATCGGGTCAACGAACATTTCGATTCGCAGTGGAACCCGATTCGCGATTACAACAAAGACAACCCTGCTCACCGCTTTCGCGCCTACGGCGGTACACCGGGCCACTGGATTGAGTGGGGCCGCCTGATGCTGCATCTGCATGCCGCGCTGGAAGCGCGCTTCGAAACGCCACCCGCCTGGCTGCTGGAAGATGCTAAAGGTCTGTTCCACGCCACCATCCGCGATGCCTGGGCTCCCGATGGCGCTGACGGCTTTGTTTACTCAGTGGACTGGGACGGCAAACCGATCGTCCGCGAAAGAGTGCGCTGGCCGATAGTCGAAGCCATGGGCACCGCCTACGCCCTGTATACCCTCACTGGCGAGAGCCAGTACGAAACCTGGTACCAGACGTGGTGGGATTACTGCATCACCTATCTGATGGATTACGAGACCGGCTCATGGTGGCAGGAACTGGACACCGATAACAAGGTGACCACCAAAGTCTGGGACGGCAAGCAGGATATTTATCACCTGCTGCATTGTCTGGTGATCCCACGCCTGCCACTGGCTCCGGGACTTGCTCCAGCGGTTGCTGCCGGTCTTCTGGATATCAACGCAAAATAGGTCATAAGGATAGCAGCCATGCATAGCGGCGGAAAAACCGTTCATCTTCGGGCGGGTCATTACCAGGCAAAAATCGTGACGGTTGGCGCTGGGCTGGCGGAACTGACGTACCACGGACGCCATATTGTCGTCCCACATAAGCCGGAAGAGATGCCGTTGGCACATCTGGGGAAAGTGCTTATCCCGTGGCCTAATCGCGTGGCAAACGGCTGCTATCAGCATAACGGCAAGAGATTGCAGCTTGCCGTCAACGACCTTGCTTCGCAGAGCGCGATTCATGGCCTTTTAGCCTGGCGGGATTGGCAGATTAACCAGCAGTCGGCATCGGAAGTGTCGCTGACAATTTTTCTGCCGCCCTCATATGGCTACCCGTTTGCACTGGTATCAGAGGTAATTTACCGGCTGGATACTACCAACGGGCTGCACGTTTCTATTTGTACGCAGAATGTGGGCGAGGACACGGCGCCTTATGGTGCAGGAGCGCACCCCTATTTGACCTGCAATCTACAACACATCGACAGCTGTGAATTAACACTGCCGGCGAGCGAAGAAAGGTGTGATGAACGGGATTTCACTACGCCGCATTTACTCGCGCAAACCGTAATTGATCATACGTTTAGGCCCCTGTCACCCGACGCGGGATGGGAAGTCAGAATGACCAGCCGCTCGCAAAATATGTCCACCTTTTTACGCAGCCACCAGCCCTGGCTGCAGGTGTATACCGGCGAGAAATTAGCAAGGTGTGGCCTGGCAGTAGAACCCATGACCTGCCCGCCCGACGCCTTTAATTCTGGGATTAGCCTGATTCATCTCGCGCCCGGAGAAAAACACCAACTGAATTTTTTAATCGGCAGTGAATAACAGATTTCCGACAAATTACCGAATTACCCTATGTTTACGGAGACGATAATGAATTCGCTACAACAACGGTCAACCGCATTAGAAATCACCACGTTACAGGATGGCTTTGCGCTTACGTACCATCAGCGCCTGATTCTGCGCCATACCTCGCAAACCCCTTGTCTGTGGATCGGCGCAGGCGTTGCCGACATTGAGATGTTCCGCGGCAACTTCAGCATTAAAGACAAACTCAATGAGAAGATTGCCCTCACGGAGGCGACGGTCAGCGAATCACTTGATGGCTGGCGGGTACATTTCAGCCGCGGCGGCGCCATCGCGGCCAGCCTGCACATCTCCACCGATGAACAGGGCCGACTGAAGCTGGATCTGCAAAACGACGATCTCAGCCACAATCGCATCTGGTTACGTCTGGCCGCCAATCCGAAAGATCATATCTACGGCTGCGGCGAGCAATTTTCTTACTTTGATTTACGCGGTAAACCGTTCCCGCTGTGGACCAGTGAACAAGGCGTGGGCCGCAACAAGAACAGCTACGTGACCTGGCAGGCAGACTGCAAAGAGAACGCCGGCGGCGACTATTACTGGACTTTCTTCCCACAGCCGACCTTCGTCAGCACGCAAAAGTACTACTGCCACGTTGATAACAGCTGCTACATGAATTTCGACTTTAGCGCGCCGGAATATCACGAGCTGGCGCTGTGGGAAGACAAAACCACCCTGCGCTTTGAGTGCGCCGACACGTATATCGCCCTGCTGGAAAAACTGACCGCGCTGTTAGGCCGCCAGCCGGCACTGCCGGACTGGATTTACGACGGCGTCACGCTGGGTATTCAGGGCGGCACCGAGGTTTGCCAGAACAAACTGGACACCATGCGTAATGCGGGCGTGAAGGTGAATGGCATCTGGGCGCAGGACTGGTCCGGGATCCGTATGACCTCGTTTGGCAAACGCGTGATGTGGAACTGGAAGTGGAACAGCGACAACTATCCACAGCTGGATAGCCGCATTAAACAGTGGAAAGAAGAAGGCGTACAGTTCCTCTCGTATATCAATCCGTACGTTGCCAGCGATAAAGACCTCTGCGCGGAAGCGGCGGCTCGCGGCTATCTGGCAAAAAACACCGCTGGCGGTGACTATCTGGTTGAGTTCGGCGAGTTCTACGGCGGCGTGGTCGATCTGACCAACCCGGAAGCCTACGACTGGTTCAAAGACGTCATCAAAAAGAACATGATTGAGCTCGGCTGTGGCGGCTGGATGGCGGATTTTGGCGAATATCTGCCGACCGATACGTATCTGCACAACGGCGTCAGCGCCGAGATCATGCATAACGCCTGGCCTGCACTGTGGGCGAAGTGTAACTACGAAGCGTTACAGGAAACCGGCAAGCTCGGCGAGATCCTGTTCTTTATGCGTGCGGGTTACACCGGCAGCCAGAAGTACTCCACCATGATGTGGGCAGGCGACCAAAACGTTGACTGGAGTCTCGACGATGGTCTGGCCTCGGTCGTGCCTGCCGCACTTTCGCTGGCAATGACCGGTCACGGCCTGCACCACAGCGATATCGGCGGTTATACCACCCTGTTTGAGATGAAGCGCACGAAAGAGCTGCTGCTGCGCTGGTGCGACTTCAGCGCCTTCACACCAATGATGCGGACCCACGAAGGCAACCGTCCGGGCGATAACTGGCAGTTTGATGGTGATGCAGAAACCATCGCCCATTTTGCCCGCATGACTACCGTGTTCACCACCCTGAAACCGTATCTGAAGCAGGCCGTCGCGCAAAACAGCGCCACCGGACTGCCGGTGATGCGCCCGCTGTTCCTGCATTATGAAGACGATGCCACCACCTACACCCTGAAATACCAGTACCTACTGGGTCAGGATCTACTGGTTGCGCCGGTTCACGAACAGGGTAAGCGCGACTGGACGCTGTATCTGCCAGAGGACAGCTGGGTCAACCTCTGGACCGGGGAAACTTACCAAGGTGGCGAAATTACCGTTGATGCGCCTATTGGCAAACCTCCGGTCTTCTATCGCGCGAAGAGTGAGTGGGCATCACTGTTTGCAACTTTACGCAGTATCTAATCAGGCTCGCCCGCGCGGAAACACGCGGGCAAATGAGGGATAATCATGAGTCAGAATACAGCCAATCCGGCAACCCTACGCTTACCTTTTAAAGAAAAACTCGCCTATGGGATGGGTGATTTAGGTTCCAATATCCTACTGGACATTGGCACGCTCTATTTACTCAAGTTTTATACCGATGTCCTTGGTTTACCAGGTACTTACGGCGGTATCATTTTCCTTATCGCCAAGTTTTTTACCGCGTTTACCGATATGGGTACCGGGATTATGCTCGATTCGCGACGTAAAATTGGTCCGAAGGGCAAATTCCGTCCGTTCGTGCTTTACGCGGCTTTCCCGGTTACGCTCCTGGCCATCGCTAACTTTGTCGGTACGCCATTTGAAATCACCGGAAAAACGGTGATGGCAACGGTGCTGTTTATGCTGTACGGACTGTTCTTCAGTATGATGAACTGCTCTTACGGCGCGATGGTGCCCGCAATAACGAAAAACCCGGATGAACGAGCTTCCCTTGCCGCCTGGCGCCAGGGCGGTGCCACGCTCGGCCTGCTGCTGTGCACCGTCGGCTTTGTGCCGGTGATGAACCTGATCGAAGGTAACTCGCAGCTGGGTTATATCTTCGCCGCCACGCTATTCTCCCTGTTCGGCCTGCTGTTTATGTGGCTGTGCTATGCGGGTGTGAAAGAGCGCTACGTCGAAGTAAAGCCGGTAGATGCAACGCAAAAGCCGGGATTACTGCAATCCTTTCGCGCCATCGCCGGCAACCGCCCGCTGTTTATTCTGTGCATTGCCAACCTGTGCACGCTCGGCGCGTTTAACGTCAAGCTGGCGATCCAGGTCTATTACACCCAGTACGTATTGAACGACCCGATCCTGCTCTCCTGGATGGGCTTCTTCAGTATGGGTTGTATCTTCATCGGCGTATTTTTAATGCCGGGAATGGTCAGACGCTTTGGTAAGAAGAAGGTCTATATCGGCGGTCTGCTGATTTGGGTGGCGGGCGATCTGCTCAACTACTTCTTTGGCGGCGGGTCGGTGAGCTTTGTCGCCTTCTCCTGTCTGGCCTTCTTTGGTTCGGCGTTTGTTAACAGCCTGAACTGGGCGCTGGTCTCTGACACGGTGGAATATGGCGAATGGCGCACCGGCGTGCGCTCTGAAGGGACGGTATACACCGGATTCACCTTCTTCCGTAAAGTCTCGCAGGCGCTGGCGGGGTTCTTCCCCGGTTGGATGCTGACGCAGATTGGCTACGTGCCTAACGTGGTGCAATCGGCGGGTACCGTCGAAGGTTTACGCCAGCTGATTTTTATTTATCCGTGCGCCCTGGCAGTCATCACCATCGTGGCAATGGGCTGCTTCTACAACCTTAACGAGAAGATGTATGTCCGTATCGTTGAAGAGATAGAAGCGCGTAAACAACCCGTTTGATAATAATAATGAATAGCGCCCTACGGGGCGTTATTAAGGAGCGATTATGTCTGACCATGATCCGCTAACGTTAAAACTGAGCCTGCGTGAAAAACTCGCCTACGGAGTGGGTGACTTCGGCTCAAATTTGATGCTGTGTATCGGCACGCTGTATCTGCTTAAATTTTATACCGATGAGCTTGGGATGCCTGCATATTACGGCGGGATAATCTTTCTGGTGGCGAAGTTCTTCACCGCCTTCACCGATATGCTGACCGGCGTATTACTGGACTCACGGCGTAATATTGGCGTAAAAGGGAAATTCAGACCCTTTATTTTATATGCGTCGTTTCCTGTCGCCCTGGTTGCCAGCGCGCAGTTTTTAGCCACCGATTTTACGCTAACGGTAAAAACGGGACTGGCAACGGTGCTGTTTATGCTGTTTGGCCTGTTCTATAGCCTGATGAACTGCTCTTACGGGGCGATGGTTCCCGCCATCACCAAAAACCCGCATGAGCGCGCCCAGCTTGCAGCCTGGCGTCAGGGTGGCGCCACGGTCGGACTGCTGCTGTGTACCGTGGGCTTTATGCCGATTCAGGCGCTGTTTACCAGCGCACCTTCGCTTGGCTATCTGATTGCTGCGCTGATCTTCTCGGTTTGCGGTTTGTTCAGTATGTGGTGGTGCTTTAGCGGGGTGAAAGAGCGTTATATCGAAATCATGCCGGACCATCATAAGCCCAGTATTCTCAAATCGTTCCGCGCGATTTTCCGTAACCCTCCCCTACTGGTGCTGTGTATCGCCAACTTGTGTACGCTGGCGGCATTCAACATCAAGCTGGCGATTCAAGTTTATTACACCCAGTACGTGCTCAACGATATCCATCTGTTGTCATGGATGGGTTTTTTCAGTATGGGATGCATTCTGATTGGCGTACTGCTGGTGCCTACAACCGTGAAACGCTTCGGTAAAAAACAGGTTTATCTCGGCGGCCTGGCATTGTGGGCCCTCGGCGATGTGCTGAACTTTTTCTGGGGCGGGACGTCGTTCTTGTTTGTGACTTTCTCATGCATGGCCTTCTTCGGTACCGCTTTTGTTAACAGCCTGAACTGGGCGCTAGTCCCAGATACCGTTGACTACGGTGAATGGAAAACCGGGATTCGTGCCGAGGGGTCGGTCTATACCGGTTATACCTTTTCACGAAAAATTTCTGCTGCGCTGGCGGGTTTCTTGCCGGGTATTATGCTGACGCAAATCGGCTATGTCCCCAACATAGTCCAGAGCGAGGCCACCTTGCTCGGTTTGCGCCAGCTTATTTTTCTCTGGCCATGCGGGCTTGCCATCATCGCAGCCTTCACCATGGGTTTATTTTATAAACTCAATGAAACTCGCTTTGCTTTTATTATCGAGGAAATCAGTCAACGGAAGAAAAGCAATTTCAAACCTGATACTGAGAGTCATAAAAAGAATACCTCTGTTGTAAACGTATAAAAATAATTGCCGCTTTCTCCATCTCTATGGATGGCGGCTTCCCTACGCTTATAAAATGGATTTATTATGAAAAAGTTGAATACAATAATTCTTTTATCCTCTGTCGTCTCCACCTCTGTTTTTGCCGGTGCCTATGTGGAAAACCGCGAGGCATATAATCTGGCATCCGATCAGATGGAAGTCATGCTGCGCGTTGGCTATAATTCCGATATGGGTGCGGGTATCATGCTCACGAATACCTACACCATGCAACGCAAAGATGAGTTAAAACATGGCTATAACGAAATAGAAGGCTGGTATCCATTATTCAAGCCGACAGATAAACTGACTATTCAACCCGGTGGACTGATTAACGATAAGAGTATTGGTTCTGGCGGCGCAGTATATCTGGATGTGAATTATAAGTTTACGCCCTGGTTTAACCTTACGGTACGTAATCGATATAATCATAACAACTACAGCTCAACCGATTTAAACGGCGATCTGGATAACAACGATACCTATGAGATTGGCAACTATTGGAACTTCAGCATTACGGATAAGTTTTCTTATACGTTTGAACCACACTACTTTATGCGAGTAAATGATTTTAATAGTAGTAATGGTAAAGACCATCATTGGGAAATTACCAATACCTTTAAATATCGCATCAACGAGCACTGGCTGCCCTATCTTGAATTACGCTGGTTAGATCGTAATGTGGAACCCTACCACAGGGAACAAAATCAGATTCGTGTTGGGGCAAAGTATTTCTTCTAGCTCCCTCTATTGATAAAAAAGCCGCTGACAATCAGCGGCTTTTTCATACTACCTGACGTAAACGCGCATCACGCCTGTTCCGCTTGCAGCATTTTCTTTCTTTCACTGATTCGCTTAACCAGCAGAACAGATGCAATCGCCCCACAGAAAGCGAAGCAGGCCATAATACCAAACACAATTTTGTAGCCGATGAGCCCTGGGTTCAAATCCAGAATATATCCGTACATACTGAAGCAGAACATCGCCGGGGCATAACCGATAAAGCTGCCCAGCGCCATTGCCGCACCCGTTTGATTCTCTGCGATTTTGGCCTCACCAATAGGGGCAAAGAATACAGCGCGCTGAGTAAATACGATGGCGCCGAAGCCCAGCGTACACACCATGCCTAAATAAACGGGCATACTTTCATGCGGCAGAACGATCAGCAGCAACAGTGCCACTGTGCTGAGCATAAATGTGTAGCATAAATATTTACTCGGTGATTTCAGGATTTTATCTGAGATCAGTCCACCAATCGGGCCACCAACCATTTTCAGGCAATATTGGTTAATAATCCCATAAGCCCCCACCAGCGCGACGGGCAGCATATAAATGTTTTTCAGGAATGGGATAAAGAACGTCAATCCACAATACACGGCATAAACAAAGAAGACGTTAAACGCGATTAACCAAATAGTCTTATCTTTCAGAACTGACGACATGCTTGGATTTTTCGGCGCATCTTCAGCATCATGGATTTTTGCGGCGGGGATTTCCTCTTTATCGTTCAGAACAAAGAAGATGATGATCCCGACCATAATGACAATTGCAGAGTAGAACCAGATACCGGCCTTGAACCCCAACAGACCACTGCCAAACCAGGCAAAGACGGCCAATGCAGAAAATGCGACAACCGTATCCACAATACCGCGGCCCGTTTCAAAAAAGCCGAACAGACGCCCTTGTTGTTCGCTGTTGCCGAGTCGGCTAACGGATTTTAATAACACCGGCCAGTTCATCATGTCGCAGGTAACACCAAATAACGCCCAGACAAAGAGGATCCCCCAATAGCCAGGCATGGTGGTCAAATAAACCCCCAGCAGCCCCGTGGCAATAAGGGAAAGAGACATAGTGTATTTACGTGGAAGTTTGTCTGCAAAATAAATAGATAAGAAAAAACCTATGGTAGTTACAAATGAGTTCACTGACATCGCGTTACCAATCTGACCGTTAGTCAAATGGAAGTATTCCTGCATCGGAATATAGAACGCATCTTTCAGTGAGGGTAATTTGTAAATTGTACCGCCACACAGCGTTAACAGGCTAAAAAGCGCCCATTTCTTTTTTGTGAGCATAGCATCCCCTAAATGATTTATTTAATCATTTGTTTTAAATATAAAAACACGCCCATTCATCAGGAATGGACTATGAATTCTAAATAAAGGCGTTAGATATTAATAATGAGTTAGAATGTGATGCGCCTCATTTTTAATTTGTTGTAGCACGCTACGCACAAATTGTATTTGTTGGATGGCATCATTTTTTTCTTTAATCAAACGTTCTTCGAGAAGTTCTGGCTCCGGTAGCGGTGTTTCGCTCATCTGGCGCCATGGGATCCAGGGGTTATCTCCTTCATTGTCGAAACGAAATGCCGGGGCGTAATAATCCACTTCTTCTTCCAGCCCGTAAGCCGTTACCTGCGGCTTCTCATCACCTAAGCAAATAAGTTTGGTCAGCAGATCTTTAAACGGCATATCCCCTTGACCCGAAGTACAGGCTTTATGGCCCAGTCCCGCATTCTCATTTACAATTAATGCATCTTTAATATGCACCTGGGTAATATGCGGAGACATTGTGTCTAACGCCGTCAACGGATGCTCATTGGCATTGATCATATTAGCAAAATCAAACAGTAAAGAGAGCGACTCCATATCACTGTTCTGAACTAACGATACCAATTCATGACTCTTTAAATCCTCATGCTGCTCTAAGGTAAAGGTCAGTCCGCTATCCTGATAGCAATCGCGCAAATATTTGATATCCTGCGTAATGATTGCAAGCACCTCTTGAAGATTACCTTCGTAGCGCGGGTAAAACCTCACCGAAGAGGCGCCTGTTTTTAATGCGATAGCGACAGCCTGGTCAATAGCTTTTTTATCAGAAGAACTGGTCTCGATATGCAGATCAAGCTGTAGCTGACGCGCTTTGTCGCCAAATGCTGACAGTGCTTCATCATTCATATTTTCAAGAGAATAGCGTTCACCATCAAGGACGTGGATTTTCACCCCACGCAGATTATTTTCACTGGCAATATCTAATAAATCATTCGGTAATATGCGTTCAACGCGCATATTCAAATGATAAGCATAAGCGTGAAGATAAAGAGGAAGATTATCTACCCGCGCCAGAATTTTATGTGCATTGTCTTTAGTGACCATAAACGTACCTACAAGTTAATGAAGAGATCAACTGCTTCAAATCGCCAATACTCAATATCTATTTGTACGATATTTCCATCACTGTCAGCCCGGTGTTTTTCAATAAGAATGGCGGGCATTCCAGTCGAACCGCCAATAAACTTGCTAATGTCGCCGGCCATTCTGACAGGTTTAAAAGCCAGTTTTTTGATTACCGTTTCTTTTTTATATTCATTTTCCCATACCGAAGAAAATGACTGGCTTTCAAGCTGCTCAATAAACCCCGGTGCGACCTTCGGGTTGATAAACGTTTCATGATAGAAAACTTTATGCCCTTCCAGCGCTCCCCAGCCCGTTATCCGATACAGTTCATCAGACGGTGTTGCTGACACCAACGGCGCGGCAACGTCCGGGTACTGAGAAACCCGGCTTTTCTCGATAAATCCCCAGGAAGGCTCTCTACCCTGCTCGAGCGCGGCGCGCTGAAAGCTTGCTGACAATTCCGGGCTGTAGTTAAAGCGTGCCTGGGTAACGAACCACCCTTTGCGATCCTTACGAAAGATTTTGGATTCAGACTCCAGGTTTAATAGCGCCTGACGTAACGTCATGCGCTTGATCCCCAGCAACTCTCCCAACTCCCTTTCCGAGGGCAGTTTTCCGCCCGGAGTGGTGATCCCATCTTTTAACCAACGATCTAACTTCTCTTTCGCATTCTCAACGGTCGACTGATTACTCGTCATTGTTTAATTCGCTTGGTTTAAACCAGATGGTTTAATCATACGCTGACGATGAAAAAGAAAGCAAACACCCGCGTTGAGCTTTAGAAAAATTTGTGACCAAGCTCTCTTAAGCCAGACATCTTGAGGGGAGAGTATTTCTTGAGGCAGGGAATCAACGTAATCCCGCCGGGAACCAGGGATTGCGGGCAAAAAAAAACCCCACCTCTTAAGGCAGGGTCTTGTCATTAAAGCACGTTAATTAGTCTTCTTTCGGACCACGCATCGCACGTTTACGATCGTTTTCAGTCAGGTGACGTTTACGAATACGGATAGACGTTGGTGTTACTTCTACCAGTTCGTCGTCATCGATGAATTCCAGAGCCTGTTCCAGAGTCATTTTCTGAGCTGGAACCAGCGTGGTGGCTTCATCAGTACCGGAAGCACGCATGTTGGTCAGTTTCTTACCGGTCAGGCAGTTTACAGTCAGGTCGTTAGAACGACTGTGAATACCGATGATCTGGCCTTCATAAACTTCTGCGCCGTGACCCAGGAACAGCTTACCGCGGTCCTGCAGGCTGTACAGTGCAAACGCAACAGCTTTACCCTGACCATTGGAGATCAGCACGCCGTTCTGACGCTGGCCCACTTCGCCCGGACGAACATCGTCGTAATGGCTGAAGGTGGAGTACAGCAGACCGGTACCGGAGGTCATGGTCATGAATTCTGAACGGAAGCCGATCAGGCCACGGCTTGGGATCACGTAGTCGAGACGTACGCGGCCTTTACCATCTGGATTCATGTTTTTCAGGTCGCCTTTACGCTCACCCAGTGCCTGCATAACAGAACCCTGGTGCTGCTCTTCGACGTCCAGCGTTACGTTTTCGAATGGCTCTTGTTTACGGCCATCGATTTCGCGGAAGATAACTTTCGGACGGGAAACCGCCATCTCGAAACCTTCACGACGCATGTTTTCAATCAGAACGGACAGGTGCAGTTCACCACGACCAGACACGCGGAATGCGTCTGCATCCGGAGTCTCTTCAACACGCAGTGCAACGTTGTGTACCAGTTCTTTTTTCAGGCGGTCAAGGATCTGACGAGAAGTAACGTACTTACCTTCTTTACCGCAGAACGGAGAGGTGTTTACGTTGAAGAACATGGTCACGGTCGGCTCATCAACAGACAGCGCCGGCAGCGCTTCAACATTCTGCGGATCGCAGATGGTGTCGGAGATGTTCAGTTCGCCCAGACCAGTGATCGCGATGATGTCGCCCGCTTCTGCAACGTCGCTCTCGATACGCTCAAGACCCAGATGGGTCAGAACTTTACCGACTTTACCGTTGCGAGTTTTGCCTTCGCTATCAATGATAGTGATCTGCTGGTTCGGTTTAACTTTACCGCGCTTGATGCGACCGATGCCGATAACACCCACGTAGTTGTTGTAGTCCAGCTGAGAGATTTGCATCTGCAGCGGGCCATCAAGGTCAACGTTCGGAGCCGGTACACGGTCAACGATGGTCTGATACAGCGGGGTCATGTCTTCCGCCATATCTTCGTGATCCAGACCTGCGATACCGTTCAGCGCTGAAGCGTAAACGATCGGGAAGTCCAGCTGTTCGTCGGTCGCGTCGAGGTTAACGAACAGGTCGAATACCTGGTCAACAACCCAGTCAGGACGCGCGCCAGGACGGTCAACTTTGTTGATAACAACAATTGGCTTCAGGCCATGAGCAAAGGCTTTTTTAGTCACGAAGCGCGTCTGCGGCATCGGACCGTCCATTGCATCAACCACCAGCAGCACGGAGTCTACCATGGACATTACACGTTCAACTTCACCACCGAAGTCGGCGTGTCCCGGGGTATCAACGATGTTGATACGGTAGTCATTCCACTTGATAGCGGTGTTTTTAGCGAGGATGGTAATCCCACGCTCTTTCTCCAAATCGTTGGAGTCCATCACGCGCTCTTGGGTTTCGGCACGAGAGTCGAATGTACCGGATTGTTGGAGCAGCTTGTCTACCAGGGTGGTTTTACCATGGTCTACGTGCGCGATGATGGCGATGTTACGCAAATTTTCGATCACAACTTTGCCTCAGGCATTTTAGAAATAGCGCGTTATTGTACACGGATTAATCGCAGTACAAAACAGGATCACAAACATCCTCCGCAAACAAGTATTGCAGAGTTTCTTTGTGATCACATTCACGGAGCGTTAAAAGGGGTAATCTCATGTCAATTGCACCATTATAGTGCTTAATGTTCACAAAGAGGCACTATAATGGTGCAATACAACCTTCATGGTGCAACCCCTTTGCACGATGATGCGCATGATAACGCCTTTTGGGGGCAATTTAAAAGTTGGCACAGATTTCGCTTTATATTTTTTACGGCGACACGGCCAATTTTTGCAGAATTGAAGACCTCGTTACCACGACGACAATGACCAATCCGGGAGAGTAAGTATGTCCGCTGAACACGTTTTGACGATGCTGAACGAACACGAAGTGAAGTTTGTTGATTTGCGCTTCACTGACACTAAAGGTAAAGAACAGCACGTCACGATTCCTGCTCATCAGGTAAATGCCGAATTCTTTGAAGAAGGCAAAATGTTTGACGGCTCCTCAATCGGTGGCTGGAAAAGCATTAACGAATCAGACATGGTTCTGATGCCAGATGCTTCTACTGCACTCATTGACCCGTTCTTTGAAGAGTCTACTCTGATCATCCGTTGCGATATCCTGGAACCAGGCACACTGCAGGGTTACGACCGCGACCCGCGCTCCATCGCAAAACGCGCTGAAGAATATCTGCGTGCTACCGGCATCGCAGACACCGTGCTGTTCGGGCCAGAGCCAGAATTCTTCCTGTTCGACGACATCCGTTTCGGCAGCTCTATTTCCGGTTCCCACGTCGCTATCGATGATATCGAAGGCGCATGGAACTCCTCCACCAAATATGAAGGTGGTAACAAAGGTCATCGTCCTGGCGTGAAAGGCGGTTACTTCCCGGTTCCTCCGGTCGATTCTTCCCAGGACATCCGTTCTACCATGTGTCTGGTCATGGAAGAGATGGGCCTTGTCGTTGAAGCGCATCACCACGAAGTGGCGACTGCGGGCCAGAACGAAATCGCTACCCGCTTTAACACTATGACCAAAAAAGCGGACGAAATTCAGATCTACAAATACGTCGTTCACAACGTCGCGCACCGCTTCGGTAAAACGGCGACCTTTATGCCAAAACCGATGTTCGGCGATAACGGTTCCGGTATGCACTGCCACATGTCTCTGTCCAAGAACGGCGTAAACCTGTTCTCCGGTGACAAGTATGCAGGTCTGTCCGAGCAGGCGCTGTTCTACATCGGTGGTGTAATCAAACACGCTAAAGCGATCAACGCCCTGGCGAACCCGACCACCAACTCCTACAAGCGTCTGGTCCCGGGTTACGAAGCACCGGTTATGCTGGCGTACTCTGCCCGTAACCGTTCTGCCTCTATCCGTATCCCAGTCGTTGCCTCTCCGAAAGCACGCCGTATTGAAGTACGCTTCCCGGACCCGGCGGCTAACCCGTACCTGTGCTTTGCAGCACTGCTGATGGCTGGTCTTGATGGTATCAAGAACAAGATCCACCCGGGCGAAGCAATGGACAAAAACCTGTACGACCTGCCACCGGAAGAAGCAAAAGAGATCCCACAGGTTGCTGGCTCTCTGGAAGAAGCACTGAACGAACTGGATCTGGACCGCGAGTTCCTGACTGCAGGCGGCGTGTTCACCAATGAAGCGATCGATGCGTACATTACGCTGCGTCGCGAAGAAGATGACCGCGTGCGCATGACCCCGCACCCGGTAGAGTTTGAGTTGTACTACAGCGTTTAATCGTTTGAGTTGTACTTTCCAGATAAGGTCGCGTCACGCGCTGGCGCGATAACCTGGAATTGAGTTGCCGTGGAAACTTTCAGCCCATCACACGATGGGCTTTTTTCTCCGCCAACGAACTGATCCTTCGCGCTTTTTCTACGTGAAAGCTATAATGCACTAAATTGGTGCAACCTTTTTCAGGAGACTGCTGAATGGCAACCGGCACGCTGCCCGATGCTGGGCAGATCCTCAATTCGTTAATTAACAGCATTTTACTTGTCGACGATGAGCTGGCGGTGCATTACGCCAACCCCGCGGCACAGCAGCTGCTTGCCCAAAGTTCCCGCAAACTGTTTGGCACGCCGCTTTCTGAACTGCTGAGTTATTTCTCATTAAACATCGGGCTGATGCGAGAGAGCCTGGAAGCGGGTCAGGGCTTTACGGACAACGAAGTGACGCTGGTGATAGATAGCCACTCGCATATCCTCTCTGTGACCGCCCAGAGGCTGCCTGATGGCCTTATTCTGCTGGAGATGGCGCCCATGGATAACCAGCGCCGTCTGAGTCAGGAGCAGCTCCAGCATGCCCAGCAAATAGCCGCCCGCGATCTGGTACGTGGTCTGGCGCATGAAATTAAAAACCCGTTGGGTGGATTACGCGGTGCAGCACAACTGCTCAGTAAAGCGCTACCGGATCCAGCCCTCAAGGAATATACCCAAGTCATTATTGAGCAGGCAGACCGCCTGCGTAACCTGGTCGACCGCCTGCTGGGGCCGCAGCAACCCGGTATGCACATCACGGAAAGTATTCACAAGGTGGCAGAACGCGTTGTGGCACTGGTGTCGATGGAACTCCCGGAGAATGTCACGTTGATCCGCGATTACGACCCGAGTCTGCCAGAAATACTGCACGATCCTGACCAGATAGAACAGGTTCTGCTGAATATCGTGCGTAATGCGTTACAAGCGCTGGGACCGGAAGGTGGCGAGATTATTCTGCGTACCCGCACCGCGTTTCAGCTCACATTGCACGGCATGCGTTACCGCCTGGCGGCGCGTATTGACGTTGAGGACAACGGTCCGGGTATTCCTCCACATTTACAGGATACGCTGTTCTACCCAATGGTCAGCGGTCGCGAGGGGGGAACCGGGCTGGGATTATCTATCGCCCGTAATTTGATTGATCAACATTCCGGCAAAATTGAATTTACCAGTTGGCCGGGTCATACCGAGTTCTCGGTTTACCTGCCTATCAGGAAATAGAGGTGACGTTTATGCAACGAGGAATAGTCTGGGTCGTTGATGACGATAGTTCCATCCGTTGGGTGCTTGAACGTGCGCTCGCAGGGGCAGGACTCAACTGCACCACATTTGAAAGCGGTAAAGAGGTACTGGACGCGCTCGCCAGTAAAACGCCGGACGTGCTGTTGTCGGATATCCGCATGCCGGGGATGGACGGCCTGACGCTGTTAAAACAAATTAAACAGCGTCATCCGATGCTTCCGGTCATCATCATGACCGCGCACTCCGATCTGGACGCCGCCGTCAGCGCCTACCAGCAAGGGGCGTTCGATTACCTGCCCAAGCCGTTTGATATTGACGAAGCTGTGGCGCTGGTTGAACGCGCCATAAGCCATTATCAGGAACAGCAGCAGCCGCGTAATGTTCAGATCAACGGCCCCACCACCGATATCATTGGTGAAGCCCCAGCAATGCAGGATGTCTTTCGCATAATTGGCCGGCTTTCCCGCTCTTCAATTAGCGTCTTGATCAACGGTGAGTCCGGGACCGGTAAAGAGTTGGTCGCTCATGCTCTCCACCGTCACAGCCCGCGTGCCAAATCGCCATTTATCGCCCTTAACATGGCGGCAATTCCGAAGGATTTAATCGAATCTGAACTGTTTGGCCACGAAAAAGGCGCCTTTACCGGCGCCAATACCATTCGTCAGGGACGCTTCGAGCAGGCGGATGGCGGCACGCTGTTTCTCGATGAGATTGGCGATATGCCGCTGGACGTGCAAACGCGATTGCTGCGTGTATTGGCCGACGGACAGTTTTACCGCGTCGGCGGCTATGCGCCGGTGAAGGTGGACGTGCGCATTATCGCGGCTACGCACCAGAATCTGGAACTGCGGGTACAGGAAGGCAAGTTCCGCGAGGACTTGTTCCACCGACTGAACGTCATTCGCGTTCATTTACCACCGCTGCGCGAGCGACGGGAAGACATCCCTCGCCTGGCGCGTCATTTCCTGCAGGAAGCCGCTCACGAGCTGGGTGTGGAAGCCAAGCAGTTACACCCTGAAACCGAGGCCGCACTGACGCGTCTGGCCTGGCCGGGTAACGTTCGTCAACTAGAGAACACTTGCCGCTGGTTAACCGTGATGGCCGCCGGGCAGGAAGTGCTGATTCAGGACCTGCCGGCTGAGCTATTTGAAGCAAGCGTTCCAGACGCGCCCTCACATATGCAGCCTGACAGTTGGGCAACACTGCTGGCACAATGGGCTGACCGGGCGCTACGCTCCGGTCATCAAAACTTACTCTCTGAAGCGCAGCCTGAAATGGAACGCACGCTGTTAACCACCGCGCTGCGCCATACTCAGGGCCATAAACAGGAAGCGGCGCGCTTACTCGGATGGGGGCGTAATACCCTGACACGTAAGTTAAAAGAGCTTGGCATGGAGTAAGGGATTTTCGCTGTGTAAAGATTGATAATTGAGCGCAAAGCGCTGCTATTTTGCGCTTTACTGTTCCGATGAGTTAAGTATGATCGTGCCCGGAAAACGGGGGAAGTCATCATGCTGGAATCAATTATTAATCTGCTGTCGAGCGGCTCGGTTGAAAGCCATACGCCGCAAACTGCGGTTGCCGCGGTGCTGTGTGCGGCGCTGGTTGGGCTGTTTAGCTAGCGGGTTTGTCGGGTGGCGCTTCGCTTACCCGACCTACATATTGAGATGTCGTAGGCCCGGTAAGCGAAGTGCCACCGGGCAACGTCATTAGATGACCCGCGAGAACTGCTGCATCCGTGCTTTCTGGCGCAGGTACGCATCAAAGCACATGCAAATATTGCGGATCAGCAGACGACCTTTTGCCGTCACCTGAATCCCCTTCTCATCCACATCCACCAGCCCATCTTTCGCCAGCGGAGCCAACAGCTTCAGGTCTTCAGCAAAATAGTCAGCAAAGTTCAGATCCCATTGCTGTTCTACGACGGCGTAGTCGAGGCGGAAGTTGCAGATCAGTAGTTTAATCACATCCCGGCGAATACAGTCATCTTGGGTCAGTGCAATACCGCGCCACAGCGCATTCCCCTGCTCATCCACCTGCTGATAATAGTGCTTCAGCTCTTTTTGGTTCTGCGCGTAGTTGTCGCCAATCATACTGATGGCGGAAACGCCCATGCCCAGCAGGTCGGTATCGCCCTGGGTGGTATAACCCTGGAAATTACGGTGCAGAACACCCTCGCGCTGGGCAATCGCCAGCTCGTCATCCGGACGGGCAAAGTGATCCATCCCAATGAACTGATAACCTGTTTCGGTCAGCGAGGAGATGGTCTCCTGCAAAATATCCAGCTTCTGTTGTGGGCTGGGCAGATCAGCATCTTTGATTTTACGCTGCGCGGCAAACAACGTTGGCAGGTGCGCATAGTTAAAGACACTCAGGCGGTCGGGATTGAGCTCAGCCACCCGCTTCAGGGTAAAGGCAAAGCTTTCCGGCGTCTGTTTTGGCAGACCATAGATGAGGTCAATGTTGGTCGAGGTAAAGCCAATCTCACGCGCACGATTAATCAGTGCAAAGATAAACTCCTCGTCCTGCTCACGGTTTACCAGGCGCTGAACTTCTTTATTGAAGTCCTGCACCCCCATGCTCAGGCGGTTAAAGCCTTCAGCACGTAAATGATCGAGCACATCGAGTTCGATTTCACGCGGATCAACTTCGATCGAGATTTCTGCATCCGCGTTAAAATCGAAGTTATCACGCAGCAGCGTCATTAAGCGGCTAATCTGCGTTTTATTCAGATAGGTTGGCGTACCGCCGCCCCAATGCAACTGGCTAACATGACGGCCAGCAAACAGCGGCGCGCGATGAATAATCTCTTGTTCTAAAACGTCCAGATATTGATCGGCCTTATGCTGCTGGCGGGTCACAATTTTGTTGCAGCCGCAGAAATAGCACAATTTATGGCAGAACGGGATATGGACGTACAAAGAGAGTGGACGTTCAGGGTAACGCGCTACGGCTTGCAGAAATGCTTCAGCACCGTAGTCTGCAGAAAACTCCAGCGCGGTCGGATACGAGGTGTATCGTGGCCCGGAATAGTTATATTTCTGGATCAGGGCCAGGTCCCAGTCGATTAGCTGCTCAGACATGCTCACTCCTTCCGATGGCGTTTCTGGCGGGTACGGCGTACCGGCTTACCCCCACTGCGAGTGATAAGCCGGTTGCGCAGCCACTTTTGGCGCCGCGACAATCGCTGTAGTTTAACGAATAACCACACCAGATAACATATAACCGGAAGGGTTATAAGCAGGACGGGAAGACCCACGGTACAAAACCGTTAGTTACCGCCCTTCAGCAGGCGCATCATGTCTTCCTGCTTTTCTTCTTCTTCGTCAATTTCTTCGTCATCATCGTAAGAGAGCCCCAGTTTCTGCATCAGCTCATCGATGCGATCCAGCTTGGCATCCACCCAGGACTGATCTTCAGCACTCAGGATCTCTCCCGCTTCAAGACGTTCCAGCAGCGCATCCAGGCGCTCATCCGTTTCCAGTAAATCCAACTCAGCCTGTGGTGAAAGCATAGGTTTCTCACTCTTCGGTTTGTGCTGTTTGGTGACTTTTTCAGTCACACCCAATGCAATGGGAGTTTTACTGCCAATACGAGGATCTTTGTGTTTGTTTTGGTTTCCGCCACCTGATGCACCATCGCTGCCAGTCGCACGGCTGCCCGCTGCAAGACCACGGTGTTTTTTCTGACGCTTACGGTCGCGAGCTTCCAGGTTAATTTCTTCGCGTGTCTTACGACGCGCCTTTGCAGGACCTTTCCCGCGAGGTGTAGAAGTTGTTTTCATCATGATTCGTCTTTGGCTGTTTTTATTCAGTATATAATTGCGCCGGAATCTAGCAGAAATAAAGAAAAAAGGCGACAGAGTAATCTGTCGCCTTTTTTCCTGACTCTCAACCCTTAACGGGCCCTACAATCCCTGTCGGCTATCAACACACCCTGTTTTTCCCTTAGCCAGAAACATTCCGTGTTGTTTCCATTTCCTTTTACTAACGTCTCCGGACGTTTGTCTTCCTGACAATCCTGCGTCTTCGCCTCCTGGCGCTCCTGACCCTCATCCTGAGTCGTTTATCCTGTTAGCTCCCTTGCTATGGACGCTACTTTACTCTTTTGGGTAACACGCACAAGTAACCGACTTAACAGTTTCAGTTTTTCAGAATATTTCTTAATGGTAATTATATGATTTATTTAATTTATATTGTTATGCACTCTCTCATCTCGCATAAATACTATCGGCAATGTCTCACAAAGCCCGCGCTTTTAACTTACATAACCCGCGCGTCGAAAAATCCGCCTTTTGCTGGTGTTCAGGTATAATCGCTGCAAAGCCTTGATTGATGGAGACGACCACGTTGACTAACTTGAATTATCAACAGACGCATTTTGTGATGAGTGCGCCTGATATTCGCCATTTACCTTCCGATACAGGAATTGAAGTGGCTTTTGCTGGCCGTTCCAACGCAGGCAAATCCAGCGCACTAAATACCCTGACAAATCAAAAGGGTCTGGCACGTACATCTAAAACGCCGGGCCGTACTCAGCTCATCAACTTGTTTGAAGTGGTTGACGGTAAACGTCTGGTTGACTTGCCGGGGTACGGGTATGCAGAAGTTCCGGAAGAGATGAAGCGCAAATGGCAGCGCGCGCTGGCAGAATATCTGGAGAAACGTCAAAGCCTGCAAGGTTTGGTCGTACTGATGGATATTCGCCATCCACTGAAAGATCTCGATCAGCAGATGATTTTGTGGGCCGTAGAGAGCAACGTCCAGGTGCTGGTATTACTGACCAAAGCGGACAAACTGGCCAGCGGCGCACGCAAAGCACAGTTGAATATGGTGCGTGAAGCAGTGCTGGCGTTTAATGGCGATGTACAGGTAGAAGCATTCTCATCGCTGAAAAAGCTGGGTGTGGATAAACTGCGTCAGAAACTGGATACCTGGTTTAGCGAACTGGCGCCTATTGAAGAGATGCAGGACGGGGAATAACCTACCGATATGCCGGATGGCGCCGCTGCGCGTCTTATCCGGCCTACAGCATGTGCGAAACCTTTCTTTCGCACAATAAAAAACGCCCCAGTCATTACTGACTGGGGCGGCTAAAATATTCAGCCAAATCCGATTACGTGAAGTAAAAGGTCTGAAAGATAGAACATCTTACCTCTGTACCCTACGAGAATAACTTTACTCTTTTTTGAGCAGCGCAGAAAGCACTTTTTGTAATTTTTTTTCACTCCCGGCATAGGAAATTTTAATGGTCATCACAAAAAGCGCTAACTTATGTTGCTTAGTTACGAAAAGAGCGCGTTATTCAGCAAACCCTTAGTGCGCTTGATCCCAGTTTTCACCGCTTCCGACTTCCACCAGCAACGGCACATCAATTCGCGTTCCGTTCTCCATCAGCTGATGGATTTTTTTCGAGACGCTATCGAGATCATCTTTGTGCACTTCAAACACCAGTTCATCATGTACCTGCATGATCATACGTACGCGAGGCTGTTCGGTTTGCAGCCAGCCGTCTACGGCAATCATAGCGCGCTTAATAATGTCCGCAGCGGTGCCTTGCATCGGGGCGTTAATCGCCGCACGTTCCGCACCTGCACGACGCGCACCATTACTGGATTTGATATCCGGTAAATAGAGGCGACGTCCTTCCAGCGTTTCAACGTACCCTTGCTCTTTTGCCTGCGCACGCGTGCGTTCCATATATTCCAGTACGCCCGGGTAGCGTTCGAAATAGAGATCCATGTACTTCTGCGCTTCTTTGCGTGGAATATTGAGCTGGCGTGCAAGACCGAAGGCACTCATGCCGTAGATCAGACCAAAGTTGATGGCCTTCGCGCTGCGGCGCTGTTCACTGGTCACGGAATCAAGAGGTAAGCCAAAGACCTCTGCAGCCGTGGCGCGGTGAATATCCTTTCCTTCGGCAAAGGCGGTAAGCAGCCCCTTATCACGCGAGAGGTGCGCCATAATGCGTAGCTCAATCTGCGAGTAGTCCGCCGAGACAATGACATAATCTTCTGGTGCAATAAATGCCTGGCGAATACGGCGTCCTTCCTCATTACGCACCGGAATATTTTGCAGGTTAGGATCGGTAGAAGACAAACGCCCGGTCGCCGTAACTGCCTGATGATAAGAGGTATGCACACGGCCAGTTTTAGGGTTGATCATCAGCGGAAGTTTATCTGTATAAGTAGACTTCAATTTTGCCAGCCCACGATATTCCAGAATCACCTTCGGCAGCGGATAATCCAGCGCTAACTCTTCCAGCACCTCTTCTGACGTTGACGGCGCGCCGCCCGGCGTTTTCTTCAGCGGCTTGATGCCCTGCTTTTCAAACAGAATGGTTTGCAGCTGTTTAGTGGAAGAGAGGTTAAAGGCTTCCCCGGCAATCTCGTGCGCTTTTTGCTCCAGCTCGTTCAAACGCAGCGTCAGCTCTGCTGAATGCTTGTGCAACACGGCAGGGTCGATTTTTACACCGTTGCGCTCGATGCGGGACAGGACCGGGACCAACGGCATATCGATATTCTCGAAGACGTTTAGCGGTCCTTTATGTTTTTGCAGCTCTGGCCACATTTTCAGATGCAGCTGTAGCGTGACGTCGGCGTCCTCCGCGGCATAACGACCAGCTTCTTCCAGCGCAATCTGGTTAAAGGTCAGTTGGTTTTTACCTTTCCCGGCGATCTCTTCGAAGGTGATCGTTTTATGTTTCAGCCAGCGGTCAGACAGGCTGTCCATATCGTGTCGCCCGGCAACGCTGTTAAGAATGTAGGATTCGAGCATGGTATCAAAGACGATACCGCGCAGTTCGATACCGTAGTTCGCCAGGATGCCACGGTCATACTTCAGGTTTTGCCCAACTTTATGCGCTTTTTCGTCTTCCAGTAGCGGCTTCAGCAGCGTCAGTGCCCGATCACGGGAAATTTGGTCAGGGGCATCCAGGTAGTCATGCGCGACTGGAACATACGCCGCCACACCCGGTTCAATAGCGAAAGAGAGCCCCACCAGATTCGCAGAGATATTGTCCAGGCTGTCGGTTTCGGTATCAAAAGCAAAGACCGGCGCTTTTTCCAGCTTCGCAATCCACGCTTCCAGCGTCGTCTCGTCCAGAATCGTCACATAGTTATCGTATGAGAGAACCGTGGCGGGCTCCTCAGGCGTTTCATCAATAACGATGGTTTCCTGTGGTTTTGCCGCAGGTTTTGTGCCTTTTGCCTGCAGCCATTTCCCGGCTTCAACGTCGGTGACCCAACGTTTGAACTCATATTGTTTGAACAGATTTAACAGCTCGTCCGCTGCAGGTTGTCGTACTTCCAGCTGCTCGCAGGTTAATTCCAGCTCGACATCCGTTTTGATGGTTGCCAGCTTATAAGAGAGGTAAGCCACCTCTTTATTCTGCTCGAGCTTGCCAGCCATGGTTTTTGCGCCACGGAACGTCAGGCCCGCTATTTTTTCTGATTCAGCATAGAGCGTATCCAGCCCGCCCAGCCCCTGGAGTAACGCCTGAGCCGTCTTTTCACCCACGCCCGGCACGCCAGGAATGTTATCAGAAGAGTCGCCCATCAGCGCCAGGAAGTCGATAATCAGTTCCGGCGGCACGCCATACTTATTTACCACCTCATCCGGGCCGAGGATCGTATTGGTCATGGTGTTGATGAGGGTGATATTCGGCGTCACCAGCTGAGCCATGTCTTTATCACCGGTACTGATCAGCACCGGACGGCCAATTTGCTCTGCTTCACGCGCCAGCGTACCGATAACGTCGTCCGCTTCTACGCCTGAAACAGCCAGCAGGGGTAACCCCATGGCTTTTACCATCGCGTGCAGCGGTTCAATCTGCGCGCGTAGATCGTCTGGCATCGGCGGACGATGCGATTTGTAGTGCTCGAATAATTCATCACGGAAGGTTTTACCCTTGGCGTCGAATACCACCGCCGCATGCGTCGGCTTATATTGCAAAATCAAGCTACGCAGCATGTTGAGGACACCGTACATCGCGCCCGTAGGCTCTCCTGCGCTGTTGGTCAGCGGTGGGAACGCATGGTATGCGCGATACAGGTAAGATGAGCCATCTACAAGGATAAGTGGGTTTTCTGGGATCTGAACCATAATGTCCATGCCTGTTTATCAGATTATGGGTAAAGGATGCCACAGACAGGATGAAAACATGAGTTTTTCGCCGCATTTGTCGAAAATCTTTTGCAGATCTTCTGCGTTGTTCGCAATGTGAGCTGTGGATAAGTTTGTGAATAAATAATTTTCAGCCCTTTAAATACAGCAAGATAATTTATGAATCATAATAATTCTGCATATTTTTCATTATGTTATTTCATGACGCAGAATTTTATATCATCTTTTCAGCTTATAGCTGGATGTGGATAGATATTCCCTTTTTTTCTATTCAGCGAAGATCCATCATTTGGTTCGTTTTCTGATAAAATTAGCCCCTTGCGCCCTTTTAGCGCACTATTTATGGCTAACCTTTTGAATAATTTAATTATGGCGAGAATACTCGCCGCGATAACGCTGCTGCTGAGTATCGCATTGACCATATTGGTCACGATTTTATGTTCCGTGCCAATCATCCTGGCCGGAGTTGTAAAACTGCTTTTGCCTATTCCTTTCGTCTGGCGCAAGGTATCCCTCTTTTGTAATTTCATGATGTACTGCTGGTGTGAAGGTCTGGCGCTATTGCTACACCTTAATCCACGACTGAAGTGGGATGTTGAGGGGCTGGAAGGTCTGAGCAAGAAAAATTGGTATCTGCTCATCTGTAATCACTACAGCTGGGCCGACATCGTTGTGCTTTGCGTTTTGTTTCGTAAGCATATCCCGATGAATAAATACTTTCTTAAGCAGCAGTTAGCCTGGGTGCCTTTTATTGGTCTGGCATGTTGGGCGCTGGATATGCCATTTATGAAACGCTATTCGCGCGGTTATTTGCTCCGTCACCCTGAACGACGTGGTAAAGATGTGGAAACAACACGTCTTTCTTGTGAGAAGTTTCGCGTGCATCCAACAACGATCGTGAATTTTGTCGAAGGCTCACGGTTCACCCACGAGAAATGCCAGCAGACCCGATCTCCCTATAAAAACCTGCTGCCACCTAAGGCTGCCGGTATTGCGATGGCGCTGAATGTCTTAGGATCGCAATTCGATAAGTTGCTGAACGTCACGCTGTGTTATCCGCAGAACAGCAGCCATCCTTTCTACGACATGCTGAGCGGTAAGTTAACGCGCATTGTAGTACGGGTGAATCTGGAGCCGGTGAAAGAGGAATTACACGGTGATTACGTCAACGATAAAGGGTTTAAGCGTCGGTTCCAGCTGTGGCTGAATACGCTTTGGGCCGAGAAAGATGCGCAAATAGATGCGATTAAAGCCTCAACTAAAAAAGCCGGTCTCTGACCGGCTTTTTCGTTTACTTCTGGCCTACCAGATATTTCACGGTATCGGCATACTGCTGTACAAAGATATCCATGCTGCTGGTATCCATGCCTTGCGGATTCACCTGATATTTGCCATTCACAAACATCGCCGGAACCCCCTGCAGTTGCAGATCGGCAGCCGCTTTTTCCTGCTGAGCGACCAGTGATTTCACCACGAAGCTGTTCCATGCCGCATCATAGTCTTCACCTTTAATACCCGCATCAACAAATACTTTACGGATATCAGCGGTAGACTGGACGGTCTGAGTTTTCTGCACCGCTTCAAACAACGGTACTGTGACCTTATCTTCTACGCCCAGCGCCAGCGCAACCGCCCACGCCTGAGTCAGATCTTTGCCCAGAGGTCCCAAAAACTCAACGTGGTATTTGGTCATCTTGGTGCCTTCAGGCAGTTTTTTCTTCACGTTATCAGACACGTGAAGCACTTCTTCAAACTGGTAGCAATGCGGGCAGTAGAAGGAGAAGAACTCCAACACCTGCGGTTCACCCGCAATAGGCTTTTCCAGTGTGATGTACTGCTTACCATCCTGGAACTGCGCTGCCGATGCGCAAAAAGCTAAAACCATACCAGCCAGCGCCAGCCATATTTTTTTCATGTCCATGTCTCTCCGATTAATACATTGGCGTTAATTGTAAGGGGGGTTGTTGCAGAATTTTTGCCTGCTCAATAAAGGTCGCCGTCTGACGGTGCCAGTAATCTTCTCCGGTTAACCACGGGAAGTTTTTTGGAAACGCAGGATCATCCCAACGTCGAATCAGCCAGGCTAGATAATAAACTAAACGCATGGCGCGTAAAGGTTCTATGAGTCCTAATTCAGCGACGTCGAACTCAGTAAACTCTTCATAAGCTTCGATAATGGTTTCAAGCTGCATGCGCTGCTCGGCTTTATCACCATTAAGCAGCATCCATAAATCCTGAATGGCAGGGCCATTGCGGGCATCATCTAAATCGACAAACATCGGACCATCGCGCCACAGAATATTTCCGGCATGACAGTCACCGTGCAGGCGCAGAGTGTCAAAACGCGTATGCCACCGTTCGGTAACCACGGTGATAAGTGCATCCGTTGCTTTCAGAAATGCCGCTTTTTGCCCTGATGGAATAATCGGTGCACTGTCGAAAAGTTTACGCGGTTCAATCAGATACTCGTCGAGGCCAATGGTCGGTCGAAAAGCAAAAGGCTGTTTTCGCCCGGTTTGATGCAGACGCCCGAGATAGCGGCCAACCGACTCCATTTGATCGATATTGTCGGCTTCAAACTGCCGACCTCCTACGCTGGGGAATATCGCATAGTGGAACCCTTGATGCCCCAGTAATGTCTGGCCATCAAACACCATCGGCGCCGCAACCGGCACGTCATCACGCACCAGTTCCAGTGCAAACTGATGTTCTTCCTGTATTTGATCGACGGACCAACGCTCAGGGCGGTAAAACTTTACGATAAAGCGTCGACGGTCTTCGTCCTGGAATTGGTAGACACGGTTTTCATAGCTGTTGAGCGGGGTAAGCCCGGAATCCACCCGGATCCCCTGCTCAAACAGCGCATCCATGATGGTATCCGGGTGTAGCGTTTGGAAAGTAAAAGCGTTGTTATTCATCCCATCATCCGGAAATTACTACGAATGATTCAGGATATCATTTCGCAGCACTTTCGGTGGCGGCGATTACAAGCTTTTACTCTTTAATTACGCCACGAGCGCGCAGCAATGCGGTTTTAAAGTCTTCTTCATAATCTTTCTGAATACCTGGGATCACCGCATCCTTCGCTGAGTCACGCATTTTCAGGTGATAGATCAGAATGTCATCAGTTAAATCCGCCAGTTCTCCGTCAAAACCTGACTCTTTCGCCAGTTTCTGTAAAAATTGCATCAGGTTAAGATCGGGTTCTTTCTGCCAGGCTGGCTGGAGGAGTTCAATAACTTCATTCAGACGTTTACATTTCATGGTTGTGCTCCTTACGCTTAATACAGATACGTTAGCAGGGTCAATCCCACATTAAAAGAGGCGATATCAGTGATTCTGGATAGTGCAATTACAGGGGTTGTCCTGGCGGGCGGTAAGGCCAGGCGGATGGGGGGTGCAGATAAAGGACTGCTTGAGCTAGACGGCAAACCTTTGTGGCGGCACGTCGCAGATGCGCTCGCCTTACAGGTCGAGACCGTCGTGGTTAATGCCAATCGCCATCAGGATATTTATCAGCAAAGTGGTCTGAAAGTTATCCCTGATTCATTACCTGATTTCCCTGGCCCGCTGGCCGGAATGCTGTCGGTATTTTTACAACTGGCAGGTGACTGGTTTTTATTCTGCCCCTGCGATATGCCCTATATTCCCCACAACCTGGTCGCAAGACTGGCAGAACAGCGCCAAAATGCGCCAGTGGTGTGGGTGCATGATGGGGAGCGGGATCACCCGACAATTGCGCTGATGCACAGAGCAATGCAGCCGTTACTGCAGGAGTATCTTCAGGCAGGTGAACGACGGGTGATGGTCTTTATGCGCCAGGCCGGCGGACACGCCATCGATTTTAGCGATCATAAAGATGCGTTTGTGAATGTGAACACACCTGAAGAATTGGCCAGATGGCAGGATAAATCATGATCCCATTGCTCGGTATTGCCGCATGGAGCGGTACAGGAAAAACCACACTGCTCAAAAAACTGATCCCGGAACTGTGCGCCAAAGGCATTCGTCCAGGATTAATTAAGCATACCCACCACAACATGGACGTCGATAAACCCGGCAAGGATAGCTATGAGTTACGTAAAGCTGGCGCAGCGCAAACACTGGTCGCCAGCCAGCAACGCTGGGCGTTAATGACGGAAACGCCGGCAGAACCTGAGTTAGATTTAGCCTATCTGGTGAGCCGAATGGATGCTACAACACTGGATTTGGTACTGGTTGAGGGTTTTAAACACGAACCTGTCGCCAAGATCCTGCTTTTTCGTGAAAATTGCGGGCATAGTGCACAAGAATTAACGATTGATGAGTATGTTGTTGCGGTTGCCAGTGATGTTCCACTCGAAGTGGATGTCCCACTTTTAGATATCAACGACGTACAACAAATTGCAGGGTTTGTTACACAGTGGCTGGGACGTTAACCAACCGGTAATCTGCAAAATTGTGCCTGATGACTTTGCGCTTATCAGCGCCTACCATTCCGGCAGCGAGCAAGCACTTCCCAAAAAC
>NZ_SUQN01000001.1 GCF_013337685.1 Citrobacter gillenii | reverse complement strand
AGGCCCCGAGATCATCCCCGCGAGTGCAAGTGTTGTGGACGGTGAAACATCAAACTTTCCTCCACCTTGCCCCAACACCACATTACGCACCGTCGAAATATCGGCGCCGGTGGCAAGCGTGGCGTTATTCAACAGGGTAAGATTGCCGCTCACATCACCCAGCGATTCATCAGTGATAATCGACAGAGTGCCATTACTTACCGTCCACGGCGTCAGCTGCGAGGTGGTCTCTGTTAACTGCCACGTGCTGGTACCGGTTTTATGAAATGTACTGAACCCCTGAAACTGACCATTACCTCCGGTGGCAGAAAGTTGAGCAACATCAAAGACCGTTGGCCCGGTCCCCTGCGATTGTGTCGTATCCCCACCCAACACCAGCGTATTTGTTGACCCGGTCATACCGACGACCTTGCCAAGAAACGACCATCCGGCCTGCAGTTCCAACCGATTGTCACCACCGGTAAACTCAATGGCGTTCGCCTGTCGTGATGTCGGTCCACCAAACAACGGATCGCCACTCTTTCCGCCATTAATAGCACCAGCGTTGATAATCGATAGGAATGCGCCTTTTACCCCAGCCCCACCATCGCCGAGCCGACCATTTGACGCGCTTCCGCCTTGTGCGCCCCCTTCACCCGCACCGCCTTCCCCATTGCCGCCTGCCGCAAATGATGGGCCACCGTTACCACCTGAAATCACGCCCTGGTTGATAATAGAAACCGTATTTTGACCATTATTCGCTACCAAAATACCCGCACCACCCCCACCGCTTGCAGTGATACTGGCGGAAGGACGAATGCCGCCATCACCGCCAGTGATCGTACCTCCGACGAAGTTGGTCACATTTGCATTGGTCACAACGGCGCCACCACCACCGCCGCCCGAGCGTCCTCGACCACCGACGCCTCCTGTTATCGTGCCGCTTTCATTGGTCAGGTGAGTCGCCGTTCCACCGGTCAACACAACCGCCGTACCGCCGCCGCCGCCCGAACTGCTCCCGGTTCCCCCGGCGCCACCTGTGATGGACGTACCACTCCCGGTCAAGATCAGATTCCCATCTGTCAGCATGCCGGCGCCGCCGCCGCCGCTGCCAGTGTCCAGGTTGTTTGGCGTCCCCGTACCACCGTTCCCTCCGGTAACCGTTGCACCGTCGAGCGTCAGCGATGCACCACTGCGCACAATTATCCCGGTGCCACCACCGGCAGCGCCGGTATCGTCAGCACCCGTTCCTCCGGTGACACGGGTAGTGATCGTCTGTGACGCCGTTATCTGCATTCCAGGATCGCCCCCTAACCCGGCAGAATTCCCGTTTTGTCCATCTGCGCCTTTTCCATCAGTTACGCTGCCATCACCGCCATCATTCGTACCGCTACCGCTGCCACCACCACCGCCACCCGTGACCTGACTCCCTGCAGACCCTGGGGTACCCGATGTTGCACCATTTCCTCCAGCATAAGCATCTGATAGCGTCAGCGTACTGATGAACATGAAGGTAAACACCCCTCCCAGCCACGTAAATTTCCTGGATCGCGTAATATTCCCGTGTTGTCGATAGGCCCGGCCTGCGGGAATCATATATAAAGTCTTATTCATTATTTTACCTGTGAGGTGTTGTTATCGTCGCTCTTAGCAATAGATGTGCACATCCACAGAGCACATAAATGTGCACATCGATTATTTCAAGCAACCGAAGCGTTTGTTGGTGAATAGCGTTGCGCGGCTGAATGCGCGGTAAATAATGCTGTTCCGACTGTTACAGTTGGCGCGCTAATCTTTTAGATGGCTCCACGGTTCATTCGATAAATGAAGTCTTTTTATGACACAAACAAAATACAACTGCATATACATTCACATTGACTAACTCTGTATTCATTGATTTTCATAAAACACAATAGGGAATAGATCACCCTGCATCTCAGCAACTTTCACCTCAACACAAAATTAATGCATATCAATTAGTTACAAGAAAAACCCAATGAGAAAGACAAAAAAATGTCACAGCAAGCTTATTTTAATGTTTCATAAGCCACCGTCATTCACATCCCGAGTTTATATTTACAGATAGTAACACGCAGAAAATAACAAATCAGCCAAATTTCAAGAAGCACTTAAATATTTTTGCTTTGACATTTCACAATCAAAGCCTCAGGCCAATAAATTCGCACCTCGGTAAAAAATTATAAACATCATCTTGATAAAAATTAATTATTTAAAAACATTAAAAAGTTTAACGCAATTCAAATAACATATAAAAATAAACATTAATAACAAGAACAAATACCAGAAATCAGTGGTTATAGCTCTTCAATCGCTATACCCACCGAAAGAGTCTGCCATCAACACACGCTTAAGTAGCCTATAAAATGAAACAATATACTCACCTGTTGGTACTATTTTTTTGTCGACGCCATCACCTTTTTCCTAAGTAAAATTCATTAGACCAACTGGCGCACGACTCATACTTATCCTAGGGTTAGAATATGTCTCCATATGCCGCATTATTGTATTTTTAAAGTAAAAAATGTGGTTATTTGAAAAAGGTAAAGAATATGGCTCCAGTTATCGTCACTCGCTTAATTCTTTGTTGCAGCGCCTTTTCCATCATTTCAGCGGCTGATGCTGTCACCGCAAACGGCACGTTTCAGGTGCTGATGACGATTCAAAAAGCCTGTACCGTTACCGCAGGTTCAGGGTCAAATATTGCCCTGGGATCGGTCAATGCCACTGCGACAAATACATCAGCCAGTAATACCATTTCCATTAATTGCTCCAAGACGACACCTTATTTTATAGGTCTGGCGCCTTCGGTCGCTAACGGCGGGAATACCACGGGCAGAGGGGCAATGTCCTCGGTGGCCAACGCAGCAACCAACACGGATAAAGTGCCGTACCAGTTGAACCAAACGTCTGCAACGGGTCCGGTTTGGGGTAATACAGCCACTGCGGAAAGCGTGGGAAATGGGGTGGCCTCGACCGGAACCGGGCTGGGACAAAGCTTCACTGTGTATGCCACCGCTCCGAGCGCCAACTTCACGCCTGATGACTATGCCGATCTCGTAACGGTTAACGTTAACTACTAACCTCAGGACGACCCATGACATTGAAACTGCCTGTGCAGCGGTGCGCCTTCGCGTGTCTGTCAGGAATAGCCATGAGCATTAATATCGCGGCGGCAAGCGGGCTGCAAATAGCGCCGGTTACGCTGACACTGCAGGCGACGCAAAATGCCGACGGTATCTGGTTAAGCAACGCAGGTGAAAACGTGCTGAATGCACAGGTACGCGTTTTCCACTGGCGTCAGGGAGCAGACGGCGATACGTTGTCCCCCTCTCAGGGACTGGTCATCAGCCCACCCATGTTGGCGTTAGCCCCGGGTGAACGCCAGCTCATCCGCGTGATTCGAACCGCGCCGCCATCGTCGTCTGTTGAAGAGGCCTATCGCTTATCCATTGATGAATTACCCCCTGCAAAATTACAAAAAAATAAACTGCAATTTGTGATGCATTATTCCGTGCCCGTGTTTATTCAACCCACAACGCAGGCTGACACAGCGGCAAAATTACAGTGGAAACTGCAACAGCGTGACGGCAAACACTTTCTTGAAGTCAGTAATCAGGGAAACGCTCATGCCCAATTATCCGCCGCCACATTTATACAACGAAATGGTGCGAAAAAAGTGATCAGTCCAGGACTGCTAGGCTACGTTCTTCCAGGTTCAACGATGCGGTGGATAGTCTCCCCGTCAGCCAGTGATACTCATTACGGCGGAAAAGTTGAAGTCACGGTCAATGGCCAAAAAACAGTACAAGAACTCTGACTGGCTCTGGCTTGTGGTGAAATATGGCGTACTTAATGGGGCCTTACTCTCGGGAATGGCCTGCGTGCACGCACAGACAAACACCCCAACGGACACGGGCATTATTCGTGATGAGTCCCCCTTGCCCGGAGTCGATTTATATCTCGACGTGACGGTCAACGGCAATGCCGCTGGATTGGTTCATTTTGGCTATGAAAACGAAAAGCTGTACGCCAGTGCCAATACCCTACGCACGCTGGGTTTTCGTCTACCAGAGGAAACTACTCAGCCTGTCGGGCTGTATGATATTGCGCAGCTGAACGTTGACTACAATAAACAACTGCAAACGCTGGCGCTAACCGTACCACTAAATGAACTCGACCTTGCCACCACCCAGCTTAACCCACCCGCAGAAACTGCCCCGATGGCCTCCTCCGCGGGCGGCGCGTTGCTCAATTATGATATTTACGCAGAGCAGGGTGACGCCAGCAGCATTAATACGTTTAGCGAACTGCGCGCTTTTAATGGTTCAGGGGTGTTAAGTACCACTCAACTCACCCAGTACTCCACTGAAACCGATGCCGATAACGCCTTTTACCGACTGGATACCAGCTGGCGCTCATCATTCCCGGAAACGATGCTGGCACTGACCGTGGGGGATACGCTGACCAGTTCGCTCACCGGCTCCCGCCCAACCCGCATCGGCGGGATTCAAATTGGGACCGATTTTGGTTTGCAGCCGTATATGCCAACCACCCCGCTTCCCGCGTATCTCGGCTCCGCAACGGTGCCGTCCAACGTAGAGTTGTATGTCGACGGGGTCAGGTACTACAACGGTGAAGTCCCGGCGGGCAGTTTTCAGATCAACACCTTGCCAAATATCAGCGGTGCGGGGACGGGTCAAGTGATGATGACAGATGCGCTGGGCAGAACGACGGTGCAAAATTTCTCTTTTTACAACGATCAACAGCTGCTGCGCGAAGGTCTGACCTCGTGGTCAGCCGAGATTGGGGTGGTGCGCGAAAACTACGGGTACGCTTCATTTGAGTATGCCAGCGCCCCGGCGATCAGCGGGACATGGCGTCGGGGATTCAGCAGTAACTTCACCGCAGGTGCGCACGCCGAAACCAGCGACGGGCTGATTAATGCCGGTTTCAGCAACGACTGGATCCCAGATATCCACAGCGGCACATTCTCTACGGCATTGGCGGCAAGTGCGGACGCCGGGAAAAACGGTTTTTTATACAGCGTAGGATACCGCTGGTCCGGAGAGAAATTCAATTTCAGCACCAGTACTACCGCCACCTCCGGCGATTATCGTGATGTGGCGACCCATTATGGCGAACCACCACCGACGCTGAGCAGCAACACGGTGGTGGGCTATTCGCTGGCGTCCGCCGGAAATATCAGCCTGAGCTACCTGCAATTTCGCTACCCGCATGAAAGCGCCGTACGCTATGCCAACGCCAGTTGGTACAAGTCCCTTACTGATACCGTGTCCCTTAACGCAGGGTTCAACCAGAACGTTGATGACAACCGCGACCGCAGCGTCTACCTGATGGTGACCGTCACCACTCCTCGTAATCTGAGCGTCAGCAGCACCATCCAGCGTACGAATGACGAAACCGGCTACCAGTTGAATGCCAGCCAGACGCCGCCAGCTGACGGGGGCTGGGGCTGGAACGTCGCCGCCAGCCAGCAAGCATCTCAACAAAGCGGCCAGGGGGAAGTAGGTTATTTAGGTCGTTACGGGAAAGCGTACACCGGCTTCAGCCAATTGCCGGATAACCACTATGGCTATGCCGGTGCGACCGGGTCCGTGGTGATGATGGGCGGCGGCCTGTTTGCCGCGCGTGAAATTAGCAATGGCTTTGCCGTGGTGTCGACCGACGGCATTCCCGACGTTCCCATCAAGCTACAAAACAACGTGATCGGCAGCAGTGATGACAATGGCCTGCTGCTGGTTACCTCCCTAAACAGCTATCAAAAAAACCAGATCAGCATTGACCCGATGGACCTGCCCGCCAATATGCGCATCACCCACGTCGAGGCGAATGCCACCCCTGCAGACCGTTCCGGCACGCTGGTCAGTTTTGGCATTACGCCAGTACGCGCCGCGCAGGTGATCCTCATCGATGAACAGGGGCAGGCTATCCCCGAAGGCAGCATGGCCATTGCCACCACTGGCGCGGGCCAGTCATCACTTGTTGGGTTTGACGGGATGACCTGGTTCGACACGTTGGAACAGCACAACGCTCTGCGTATTAAGACAGAAACCGGTACCTGCAGCGTCAAATTTGACTACCCGGCCTCAGCGCGAGGCATCGTGCAAATTGGCCCACTGGTATGCCGATAACAGGAGTAATTTTATGTGGCTAAGAAATCTGACCCTGATTAGCGGATTACTCGTAAACCCAGGATTCGTTTACGCGGTCACCTGTTCGGTAAGCAACGTGCAGCCGGTTAATTTTGGCGCCGTCAATCCACTGCCAACGTCAGCTGTAACATCCGCGATGACCTTTAACTACAGCTGTGCTAAAGAGCTGGGTGACGTGCTGGCGGGGATTAATCTGTGCTTTAATATTGGCATCTCCGGCGTCAGCGGCCAGGTCACCACCAGGAATATGTCATTGAGTGGTACGCCAGCCAGAACGCTGACCTACCAGCTGTACCAGGACGCGGGACATAGCAAAATATGGGGAAGTCAGTATCAGTCGGGCGCCACCTTCCCGATGGTAAAGCTCAACTTACTTAACCTGACACCGGTGACCGGTACGCTGACGGTGTACGCGAAGCTCAACACCCCGCAAACGACCGCCGTGCCGGGAAACTATCAGGATAGCTATACGACGGCAACAGCTCTGGTGACGCTCAATCCCGGTCTGGTTTTGCCACCCACGACCTGTGGTGATACCGTCGCCGCCAGGCTACCCTTCACCGTCTCGGCCAACGTCACAAAACAGTGTGCGATCGGCTACGCCAATAACATTACCTTTAACCCGTCTAAAGCCACTGACCGCAACGTCACGGCAAGCAGTGCACTCGGGGTCGCCTGCACCAATAACACTCCCTATACCATTGGATTGCAGCCTTCCAATGGGAATACATCAGGTTATGGTGTATTGAAAGGAACCGGGGCCAATCAGGATAAAGTGCCGTATCAGCTAAGTTCAACACCTGGCCCGACGGGGACTATCTGGGGAAATACGTCGCTTAATGCAGTAGCAGGCACAGGTACGGGGTTAACCAGCGATTATCCGGTGTATGCCACCGTTCCGAGCAGCAATTTTACCCCTGATAACTACGCCGATACGGTGACCATCTCGGTGACCTACTGAGAGCAGAAATGCAATAAGGAAAATACAATTTATTATCATATTCTTTACTTTTAGAGGTGCGTCATAAATCTGACAAATAGCAAGCCGCACATTTTATGCAATGCAATTGGTTTATTATCAGAAAAACCGCCAAAAACCCTGTAAATCCCAGATAATTATTCACATTCCAACTGAAAACCTAACCCACAGACATGACAATCCGTGCCCTGAAGGCAGGCCGTTGTTTGAAAAAAATGTTAAATTTACGTTTATATGGTGAGATCCACTGTATACCACGGCGAAATTAAGCACATATTACTTTTATAACTAAGGTTTATCATGGATAAGTTATCTTACGCTTCAGATAGCAGCACATCTGCCTGGAATACCTACCTGCAACAAATCGAGCGTGTGGCCCCGTACTTGGGTGAACTTTCCCACTGGGTGGATACCCTGCGTCACCCAAAACGCGCATTGATTGTCGATATCCCGGTGCAAATGGATGACGGTACCATCCGCCATTTCGAAGGATACCGCGTGCAGCACAACCTCTCCCGAGGCCCAGGTAAAGGCGGCGTGCGTTATCATCCTGATGTTGATCTTAACGAAGTGATGGCTCTTTCTGCGTGGATGACCATCAAATGCGCCGCGCTTAACCTGCCATATGGCGGTGCGAAAGGTGGCGTTCGCGTCGATCCTTTCTCGTTGTCTGAGGGCGAACTGGAGCGTTTGACCCGCCGCTATACCAGTGAAATCGGCATTATCATCGGACCGCAGAAAGATATTCCTGCCCCGGATGTCGGTACCAACGGGAAAGTCATGGCGTGGATGATGGATACTTACTCCATGAACCACGGCACTACCGTGACCAGCGTGGTCACCGGTAAACCAATCCATCTTGGCGGCTCTCTGGGTCGTGATAAAGCCACCGGTCGCGGCGTATTCGTCAGCGGTCTGGAAGTAGCGCGCCGTGCCAACATCGCCGTTGAAGGCGCTCGCGTGGCAGTGCAAGGTTTTGGTAACGTGGGGAGTGAAGCAGCTCGCCTGTTCGCCGGTGCGGGTGCACGCGTGGTCGCTATTCAGGATCATACCGCCACCCTGTTTAATACCACCGGGATCGACATGATTGCGCTGACTGCATGGCAGTTAGAGCACAAACAAATTGCCGGTTTCCCGGGTGCTGAAACCATCGCCAGCGAAGCGTTCTGGAGCGTGGAGATGGATATTCTGATCCCGGCTGCGCTTGAAGGCCAGATCACCCGTCGTCGCGCGGAAACGCTGACCTGTAAGCTGGTGCTCGAAGGCGCAAACGGCCCAACCTACCCGGATGCCGATGACGTACTGGCCAGCCGCGGTATCGTTGTGGTACCTGACGTGGTCTGTAACGCCGGTGGCGTTACCGTCAGCTACTTTGAATGGGTGCAGGACATGGCAAGCTTCTTCTGGAGCGAAGAAGAGATCAACGCGCGCATGGATAAGATCATGACCGACGCAATGGTCCACGTATGGGAAAAAGCCGCGGAGAAATCCTGCTCTCTGCGTACTGCCGCCTACATTGTCGCCTGTGAACGTATTCTGCTGGCGCGTAAAGATCGTGGTATCTATCCGGGCTAAGACCGGACTCCGCTCTTGCGAACAAAACCACCTGCAATGCAGGTGGTTTTTACTTCACCTCCCCACGCTGAGGCGTTTTGCGCTAAACCTGCCGCATCTCTCATTTCTGCTGTTTTATGCACCACTACGTTTCAATACGGAACATTTATCAGCGAAGATGTTCCGTATTGAAACGCTCATTACGGCAATTTTCTTTTGACAACCCATATGCAAAATTACCTTATCGGCAGCGAGAGGTCGCCGTGGCGCTGTACATCACCGATACCCTACACCAGATGTCTGCCGTTTTTTGCAGCCATCCCAGGACTGTCTACGGAGCATAAAAATGAAAAAATTGATCAACCGTGTTGAAGACGTACTGAATGAACAACTCGCCGGGCTGGCAAAAGCCTACCCTTCTCTGGCGCTGCATCAGGACCCGGTATACGTCACTCGTGCTGACGCGCCGGTGATGGGTAAAGTGGCGCTACTTTCAGGTGGCGGCAGCGGGCATGAACCAATGCACTGCGGCTATATTGGTCAGGGCATGCTTTCCGGTGCCTGTCCGGGGGAGATTTTCACCTCGCCAACCCCGGACAAAATGTTCGAATGCGCCATGCAAATTGACGGTGGCGAAGGCGTGCTGCTAATCATCAAAAATTACACCGGTGACATTCTGAATTTTGAAACCGCTACCGAGCTGTTGCACGAAAGCGGCGTCAAGGTCACGACCATGGTTGTTGACGACGACGTAGCGGTAAAAGATAGCCTGTATACCGCCGGACGTCGCGGTGTTGCGAATACCGTGCTGATTGAAAAACTGGTCGGCGCGGCTGCCGAGCGCGGAGACTCGCTGGAAGCGTGTGCCGCATTGGGTCGCAAACTGAATAACCTCGGTCACTCTATCGGCATTGCTATCGGCGCCTGTACTGTCCCGGCCGCAGGGCAACCTTCGTTTACGCTGCAGGATAACGAAATGGAGTTTGGCGTCGGCATTCATGGGGAGCCGGGGATCGACCGACGCGCCTTCTCTTCCCTCGACCAGACCGTGGATGAAATGTTCGACACCCTGCTGGAAAACGGTCATTACAGCCGTACGCTGCGCCACTGGGACAACATCCAGGGTGCCTGGCAGGAAGGTAAAGAAACCAAACAAGCGCTGCAACAGGGCGACCGCGTCATTGCGCTGGTCAATAACCTTGGCGCAACGACGCTATCCGAGCTGTTCGGCGTCTATAACCGTCTTGAAAGCCGCTGTCAGGATGCGGGTATCATCATCGAACGCAATCTGATTGGCTCTTACTGTACCTCTCTGGATATGACCGGTTTCTCCATCACCCTGTTAAAGGTCGATAACGAAACGCTGAACCTGTGGGATGCACCGGTGCACACCCCTGCTCTCAACTGGGGTAAATAAGGAGATTCATAATGTCCCTCAACAGAACACAAATCGTTAACTGGCTTTATCGCTGCGGTGAAATATTTACCACCGAAAGTGATTTTCTGACCGGTCTGGACCGGGAAATTGGCGACGCCGACCACGGCCTGAATATGCACCGTGGCTTCAGTAAAGTGGTCGAAAAACTGCCGTCCATTGCGGATAAAGACATCGGTTTCATTTTGAAAAACACCGGCATGGTGCTGCTTTCCAGCGTCGGCGGGGCCAGCGGTCCGCTGTTCGGCACCTTCTTCATCCGCGCCGCACAGGTGACTCAGGCCCATCAGAGCCTGACGCTGGACGAGCTGTATCAGATGATGCGCGATGGCGCAGAAGGCGTGATTAGCCGAGGTAAAGCCGAGCCCGGGGACAAAACCATGTGTGATGTCTGGGTACCGGTGGTCGAGTCGCTACGTCAGTCCTGCGAACAAAAACTGAGTGTACAGGCGGCGCTGGACGCGGCGAGTCAACAAGCAGAAGCGGCTGCACAAAGCACCATCACCATGCAGGCACGTAAAGGTCGTGCCAGCTATCTGGGTGAGCGCAGTATCGGGCATCAGGATCCCGGCGCAACGTCGGTGATGTTTATGATGCAAATGCTGGCTCAGGCCGCCAGAGAGTAAGGATAAAGCGATGGTAAACCTGGTTATTGTGTCTCATAGCGCGCAGTTGGGCGCAGGCGTCGGCGAGTTAGCCCGACAGATGTTAATGGGCGAAGGGTGCAAACTCGCGATCGCCGCGGGCATTGACGATCCCGATAATCCTATCGGCACCGATCCGATTAAAGTGATGGAAGCCATTGAGTCCGTTGCGGACACGGATCACGTGCTGGTGATGATGGATATCGGCAGCGCGTTATTAAGTGCGGAAACCGCCCTGGAACTGCTCGATCCGACGATCGCCGCGAAGGTACGCTTGTGCGCAGCTCCGCTGGTAGAAGGTACCCTGGCCGCAACGGTCAGCGCCGCAGCAGGTGCCGATATCGACCGCGTCATTCGTGATGCCATGAACGCCCTCGATGCCAAATATGCGCAACTGGGTTTACCACCGTCGTCCCCGGTCGTGACCTCGCCGGAAGGCCTCCCTGCTGATGACGAGGCCCGCTCTGTTGCCGTGGTGGTCAAAAACCCCAACGGCATCCACGTTCGCCCGGCGTCACGGCTGGTCTCCACGCTGTCTGGCTTTCGCGCCGACATGCTGCTTGAGAAAAACGGTAAGTGCGTGGTCCCGGACAGCCTGAACCAAATCGCGCTGCTGCAGGTACGTTGTAATGACACGCTGCGCTTAATTGCCAAAGGTGAACAGGCCGACGACGCGCTAGCGGCATTCAAACAACTGGCTGCGCAGAACTTTGGTGAGTCCGTTGAACAACCACATACCGGCGGCATCCCCAATTCAGCGCCGATACAAGCAACGGGGATGGCCTTTTGCTATACGCCGGTCGCCGCAGAGGTAGCCCCGCAGCCTGCCACCGATTTACCGTACGAACAGCAGCGGTTACAGGCGGCAATCCGCAATACGCTGGAGGATCTGAACTGTTTAACAGCGCTTGCCGAAGAGAAATACTCCGCCGATATCGCCGCGATTTTCTCCGGCCACCACACGCTGCTGGACGATACCGAGTTATATGACATGGCCTGCGCTATCATGCGCGAAAAACAGTGTCGCGCCGAACATGCCTGGCATACGGTATTGAGCGACCTGAGTCAGCAGTATCTCCAGCTCGACGACCCTTATTTGCAGGCGCGGTATATCGATATTGACGATTTACTGTACCGCTCGCTGCGGCATTTGACCGGAATACCCGCTCAAATCCCGACCTTTATTCGCCCGACAATCCTGGTGGCAGACGTCATTTACCCGTCCACCGTACTGCAGTTGGATCCGCTGACCATCAAAGGCATCTGTTTGCGCGCGGGCAGCGATGCGTCCCATTCGGCAATCATTGCCCGCGAGATGGGGATCGGCTGGGTATGCCAGCAGGGTGAGGCGCTCGACGCCATCAAAATGGGGGACACCCTGACCCTTGACTGCGCGGCACATCAGGTCATCCGCGTGGGCTAAACGCCGCTGCACGTCCTGTTATCACAAAGGGCGTGCAGCTTTCACATCACGTGCAGAAACGTCTGTTTGTTCGCAAAATAGGGTCCCTATAACGCGTAACGGTCGATCCTGGACTAAGGTTTTCTCATGGTAAATGCCGCAACTTCGGCACGCCGCTAAGGAGATTACCCGATGATAACGCCAGCAATTCGCCATCCTGGCCTGCTCTCTGTTACAGTAAAACTCACGCTCGCAAGTACCCTTTTGGCCCTTGTTTCATTCGGCGCCCACGCCGAGGAACAGCCCGCCGCAACGCCGCAGCCCCCTGATATCCTGCTCGGCCCTCTGTTTAATGATGTGCAAACCGCCAAGCTGTTCCCGGATCAGAAAACCTTTGCCGATGCAGTGCCCAATAGCGATCCGCTGATGATCCTTGCTGATTATCGGATGCAAAAAAACCAGTCCGGCTTCGATCTTCGTCATTTCGTCGGTGTGAATTTTACGCTGCCCAAAGAGGGTGAGAAATACGTACCGCCCGCCGGGCAGTCGCTGCGTGAGCATATCGACGGGCTGTGGCCAGTGCTAACGCGCTCGACGACTGACGTGGAAAAATGGGACTCATTGCTGCCGCTGCCGGAGCCGTATGTGGTGCCCGGCGGACGTTTTCGCGAAATTTATTACTGGGACAGCTATTTCACTATGCTGGGGCTTGCCGAGAGCAACCACTGGGACAAGGTCTCCGACATGGTGGCGAACTTCGCTTACGAGATTGATGCCTGGGGACACATTCCTAACGGTAACCGCAGCTATTATCTGAGCCGCTCCCAGCCGCCGTTCTTCGCCTTTATGGTTGAACTGCTGGCGCAGCACGACGGTAATGATGCGCTGAAAAAATACCTGCCGCAGATGCAGAAAGAGTACAGCTACTGGATGGAGGGCGTCGAAACGCTTAAGCCAGGTCAGCAGAACAAACGGGTAGTCAAACTGGCTGACGGCACGGTGTTAAACCGCTACTGGGATGACCGTGATACGCCAAGACCCGAGTCCTGGGTTGAAGATATCGCCACCGCCAAAAGCAATCCAAACCGTCCGGCCACCGACATTTACCGCGACCTGCGTTCGGCCGCCGCCTCGGGCTGGGATTTTAGCTCACGTTGGATGGACAACCCGAACCAGTTAAGCACCCTGCGCACCACCAGCATCGTCCCTGTCGATCTCAATGCGCTGCTGTATAAGATGGAAAAAATGATTGCGCTTGCCAGCAAAGCCGCAGGGGATGAAGCCAAAGCTACACAGTACGAAGGCTTCGCTAATGCGCGACAAAAAGGGATTGAAAGCTACCTGTGGAACGATAAAGAGGGCTGGTATGCCGACTACGATTTAAAAAGTCAGAAAGTACGCAATCAACTGACCGCCGCCGCCCTGTTCCCGTTGTATGTCAATGCGGCGGCCAACGATCGCGCCAGCAAGGTGGCTGCGGCGACCCAGGCGCATCTGCTGCAACCCGGCGGTCTGGCCACAACGTCGGTGAAAAGCGGTCAACAGTGGGATGCCCCGAACGGCTGGGCACCACTCCAGTGGGTTGCAGCGTCCGGGTTACAAAACTACGGCCAGGATAAGGTCGCCATGGAGGTCACCTGGCGCTTCCTGACCAACGTGCAGCATACCTATGACCGGGAGAAAAAGCTGGTTGAAAAATACGACGTCAGCAGCACAGGAACCGGCGGTGGCGGTGGCGAGTACCCGTTACAGGACGGCTTTGGCTGGACCAACGGCGTCACCTTAAAAATGCTCGACCTGATTTGCGCCAAAGAAAAACCCTGTGATAGTGTCCCGTCTTCGCGGCCTGCGCCTGCCAGCCCCGCACCTGCGGAACCTCAAAAGCAGGCACAGCCCACGCCTTAGCATCACCAGCAGTACGGTTTTTCTTCTCTCAATCCGCGCTTCGTCGCGGATTTTTTTGCCTTTCTTCTGCGTAATTCCGGTGTCTCTATTGCACCTAGCCCTTATGGGGTATCCCTGTTTTCATCCATGAGAAATTGATTCTGAACATGTTTTTATTCGTTATATATGTAAATATATAGCGATTTTATCACTGCTCAGGATAAGCATAATGCCACTGACAAGACGGATGTTTGCCCAACTCGTGGCCACTACGCTGCTGTTACGCCATCTTCCTGCTTTTGCCCAAACGCCGCTCACCATGGATGTCGGTATTCTGCCCCCGCCTGATGCTATTCAGCGCGTGGTGAGCGCAGGAGCGCCTGCCGATGTGCTCCTGCTGGCCGTTGCGCCAGAGAAACTGGTCGGGTTTTCATCCTTTGACTTTTCCCGCCAGGCCGCCCTTCCTTTTCCCGATGACATCCGGGCATTACCCAAACTGGGAAGGCTGGCGGGACGCGCCAGCACCCTGTCGCTGGAAGCCTTACTGGCGCTCAAACCCGACCTGGTGGTTGACTGCGGAAACGCCGATGAAACCTGGCTTTCTCAGGCACGCCAGGTTAGCGCGCAAACACACATTCCCTGGTTGTTGATTAACGGTGAACTTCGGCAAACCCCGGCGCAGCTGACTGCAGCCGGTAACGCGCTGGGCACGGCCACACGTACCACCGCGCAGGCCGGGCTTGCCCGCCAATTTATTGATGAAGCCGACGTTTTCTCGCACTCTGCCGGCGCAAAACTGCGTTTCTATGCCGCGCGCGGGGCCAGAGGGCTTGAAACCGGTTTGCAAGGCTCTTTGCATACCGAAGCCGCAGAGCTGCTGGGGTTAGAAAATGTGGCGCAAATTCCCGGTCGACAGGGCCTGGCACAGGTATCGATGGAGAACCTACTAAACTGGCAGCCGGACATCATCCTGGTTCAGGACGCGGTGACAGCGCAGTACCTGCGAGAAGATCCGCTCTGGCAAGGGGTGAAAGCCGTTGCCGGGAAACGCATTCTGTTTCTCAGCGGCCTGCCGTTTGGCTGGCTGGACGCGCCACCCGGAATCAACCGCTTGCTGGGTTTACGCCGCCTGCACGCTTGGCTCGATCCTGACGTCGCGGCACGCTTTAAATCCGATATGCAGCGCTACGCGGAACTGTTCTGGCATACCACCCTCAGTGATTCACAGTACCAAACGTTGGTGGCAGCCAGATGAGAACCTCCACCCTCAGTGTTCTGCTGACGGCAGCCATCGTCGTGTGCGTAATGGTCGCCGCAATTTCCGGTGCTTATCGCCTGGATGCGCAGCACGTCATGGCGCTTATTACGGGCCAGGATAGCGTATTGGCGCAGGATAAAATTGTCTTCTGGCAAATTCGCTTGCCGCGCATTCTGGCCGCGCTGTTGCTGGGCGCAGCGCTGGCGGGAGCCGGAACAACCTATCAGGGGATGTTCCGTAACCCGCTGGTCTCGCCGGACATTCTCGGCGTGGCGGCCGGAGCAGGATTGGGCGCCTGCTCAGCCATCTTGCTGGGCTTACCGATCCTGTTTATTCAGCTGTATGCGTTTATCGGCGGCCTGCTGGTAGTTGCAGGCGTGTGGCTGATTACCCGCCGGGTGCAGCGCCACGATCCGGTACTCACGCTGGTACTGGTCGGCATTGCGCTGGGTACGGTGTGTGGTGCCGGTATTTCACTGATCAAAACGCTGGCCGATCCGTATACCCAGCTCCCGTCAATTACCTTCTGGCTGCTCGGCGGGTTATCCACTATCACGGCGCACGATCTGTGGTTTTCAGCGCCACTGATTATAGCCGGTTCGATCCCGCTGCTGCTGCTGCGCTGGCGCATGAACCTTCTTACGCTCTCAGATGATGAAGCCCGCTCGCTGGGTATCAACGTTTCCCGACTGCGGCTGGGGCTGATTGTTTGCGCCACGCTAATCACCGCCTGTACCGTCGCCATTGCCGGGATTATCGGCTGGATCGGACTGGTGGTGCCGCATATTGGCCGCCTGCTCAGCGGTAACAATCATCAGCAACTGCTGCCGGTTTCCATGGGTATCGGGGCCATTTTGCTGCTGCTGACCGACACCCTCGCACGAACGCTGAGCAGCACGGAAATTCCGCTGGGGATCCTGACCGCGTTTATTGGCGCACCGTTTTTCCTGGTACTGCTGCTACGGGGACATCGCTCATGACGCTACTGACCGTGCAACGCGCCTCTCTGGGATACTCCGCCCGACGCCCCGTATTACGCCACGTTTCGTTCAGCATCAACGAAGGTTCTATTTGCTGCCTGCTGGGCGCCAACGGCAGCGGAAAAACGACGCTGATGCGTACCCTGCTTGGCGTTCTCCCACTCCTGCAGGGTGACATTTTACTGGACGGCGTGGCAGCCAATCATCTCAGCGATCGTGAACGCGCCCGCGCCATCGCCTGGGTACCGCAGGCACATGACGGCGCTTTTGCCTTCACTGCGTTGGACATGGTGATGATGGGGCTGGCCCCACAAATGGCGGCATTTGCCATTCCCGGCACCAAAGAACACGACAGTGCGCATCAGCAACTGGAGATGCTGGAAATCAGCCATCTGGCGCAACGTCGCTGGAACACCCTCAGTGGCGGAGAGCGCCAGCTGGTGCTGATTGCCCGCGCGCTGGTGCAGCGTCCGCGCCTGCTGCTGCTGGATGAACCCGCCTCCAGCCTCGATTTTGGTCATCAGATCCGCCTGCTCGACACGCTAGTGAGGCTAAAAAATACCGGCATGGCACTGCTGATGTCGACCCACCATCCGCTGCATGCGCAGGCTATAGCCGACAGCGTGGTACGCGTCGAACCGGACGGCATGGTGTCGCAAGGTCTTCCTGAACACCAGCTCGCTGCCGATCGACTGGCCACGCTGTATCGCGTTACGCCGTCACAAATTGCTCACCACCTCTTTGGCTCACAATATTAAGGAATAACGATGCTCATTGACGACATTGATTTTGCCGACCTTTACCGTAAACAGCTGCGTTTGGCGCATCGCACCGAGAAAAAACCCGAGCACTGGGATAAGCGTGCGGAAAAAATGGCCGAGAATTGCGCCTCATTAACCGACAGCTATCTGCTGCAGCTATTGGGGAAAATCGACCTGAAAGGCGCAGAGTCGCTGTTTGATATGGGCTGTGGGCCCGGTACGGTATCACTGGCGCTGGCTAAAAAGATGCCGATAATCTACGGCGTGGATTACAGCCAGGGAATGCTGAGCGTTGCCGCCCGTCGTGCCAGGCAGATGAATGCCCACCACGTTCAGTGGGTACAGCGTGCCTGGGAAGAGCACTGGGATGACTTACCCCGATGCGATATTGCCGTCGCCTCGCGTTCCACGCTGGTCACCGACATGCGCCAGGCGATGACCAAGCTGAATAATCAGGCACGGTTACGGGTGTACACCACCCACCTCGTCAGTTCCTCGTTTGTATCGCCGACTCTTCAGCGCGCGCTGGGACGCGAGGTAATAGAACTTCCCAACTATATCTACGCGCTGAATGTCCTGTACCAGATGGGCATCCACGCTCACGTTGATTTTATCCGCGGGCCCAACTGTCAGCAGGACAACAGCACCTGGACGCGTTTTCTGGAAAACGTGCGCTGGAGCATGGGCGAGCTGAGTGTCGACGAGATGGATCGACTGGAACACTGGTATCAACAGCAGGACCCTCGCACCATTGCGCCCGCCAGCCGCGACTGGGCGCTGATCTGGTGGGACAGCGTGCCGCCGGAGGCACTGCAATGATCTACTTTTCGCAGGCGCAAACCGATGCGCTGCTGCAGGAAGATATTCAGGGCGGCGACCTGACCACCCGGGCGCTGGGCATTGGCGCACAGCAAGGGGTTATGGATTTCTGCCATCGCCAGGGGGGCTGCGTGAGCGGCATCTCTGTCGCCAGACAAATGCTGTGTTCATTAGGTTTGACCGTCACCGAACAGCGGGCTGATGGCGAACACGCAGCCCCCGGGCAGCAGCTCATTCGCGCCCATGGCAACGCGGCAGCACTGCATCAGGGCTGGAAGGCCGTACAAAATGTGCTGGAGTGGAGTTGCGGTGTCTCGCACTATCTCGACGCGATGCTCAGCGTTGCCCGCGCCCGCTACCCTGACGCACAGATCGCCTGTACCCGCAAAGCGATCCCCGGCACCCGCTTGCTGGCAACCCAGGCAGTCCTTGCCGCCGGTGGCATTATTCACCGGGTAGGATGCGCCGAAACCGTCTTGCTATTTACCAATCATCGTCGTTTTCTTCCTGACCCGCACGACTGGGCAGGCACTATCGCGCAGTTACGCCGCCATGCGCCAGAAAAAAAGATTGTCGTCGAAGCCGACACGCCGGATGAAGCCCTGGCCGCGCTACGCGCCGCACCCGATGTACTGCAACTCGACAAATTTACCCCCGAGCAGTCGGCAGACATTGCTCGTCTGGCCACTTCTCTGGCCCCTCATTGCACGCTGGCGCTGACTGGCGGCATTACCCTCACCTCGCTAGCGAGTTATCTCGACTGTGGCATCAGACTCTTTATCACCTCCGCGCCTTACTACGCCCCACCTGCGGATATCAAAGTAAGCCTGAGCCCGGACGCACGTGGCATATAACATTAATAAATGGACTAAAAATAATGAATTTCACCAAAAGTTGTCTTTACACAGCGCTGTCGCTTGCTTTCGCGCAGAGTGCTTTTGCTGGGCAGGAAAGCGAAACCATGACCGTCTGGTCAAGCCCGGCCTCCGCCGCAACTACCACGGTTCTGGGACAGGAAACAATACAAAAACTGGATAAACAAAATGTCGCCCAGGCGCTGAGCGTGGTCCCTGGCGTGGTGCTGCAAAAATCCGGCAACCGCAATGAACAACAGGTCAAAGTACGCGGGTTTGACAGCCGCCAGGTGCCGGTCTTTTTCGACGGTGTGCCGGTGTATATCCCCTACGACGGTAATCTCGATTTGGGCCGTTTTCTCACTTCCGATATCGCCTCGGTTGAAGTCTCCAAAGGCTATTCATCGCTGTTGCAGGGCCCAAACCAGATGGGCGGCGCTATCAACATTACAACGAAGAAACCCACCAAAGCGCTCGAAGGTAGCATTGGCTATCGTCAGGGCTGGAGTCGCAGCAAAGACAATGCCCACGATATGCACGCCTCCTTTGGCGCCAGCAACGATCTGGGATATATCCAGCTCAGCGACAGCCAGCTAAAGCAGGATTTTCTCGGCTTGCCGCACGGTGTGGATAATCCGCTGGCCGGCAGCAACGGCAAGATGACCAACTCATCCGCCGATGATAAACGCGGGATCGTCAAACTGGGATTTACCCCACGCGGCGATGACGAATATGTGCTGACCTATATTAATCAGGACGGCGAAAAAGATAACCCGCCGTACGCCGGAACCAGCAGCCAGAAGTCGCGCTACTGGCAATGGCCGCAATACGATAAAGAGAGTTATTACTATCAGGGCACCACGCATCTGGGCGACCGTTTTACCCTGAAAAGCCGTCTGTATCGTGACACCTTCGAAAATACGCTGATGATGTACAACTCGCTGGCCGATCTGAAAAATAAGAAAGGCAGCTACAGCCACTATTCTGACTACAGCGACGGCGCAGGATTGCAGCTCGCCGCCGAGATGCGCGAAAACGATCTGCTCTCGTTCGCCGTCAACTGGAAAGATGATGTGCACCGCGAAAAAGGCGCACCAAATGCGGCTTACGATCGTTATGAAGACCGTACCTGGTCTGTTGCCAGTGAATACCAGTGGGCGGCTGCAGACAATGTCGATGTGGTGGCCGGGATAAGCTATGACTGGCGCGACAGCGTCGAGGGTATGAAGCACGAGAAAAACGGCAGCGTCACCCATTATGACGATAACAATCAGTCAGCCTTTAACTGGCAGGTCATGACCAAATACCATTTTGAAAATGCCGACACGTTAGCACTGTCCTACTCTGACAGAACCCGTTTCCCGACGTTGAAAGAACGTTACACCACCTCAAAACCGGCCTATAACCAGATAGCGCTGGTCAACCCACAGCTAAAACCGGAGCGCGCCCGCAGCGTCGATCTCACCTGGAACGGTTCATTCAGCAAGGATTGGGGATTCGAAGCCAGCATGTATTACAACCGCATAACCGATGCGATACTGGCGCACAATATTGACGCCGACACCATCCAGAACCAAAACAGCGGCCGGGTGGACTACACCGGGCTGGATGCCGGTGTCAAAGGTAAGGTCTTTGATATGCTCGACGTAGGGCTGAGCTACGGGCTTATCCATGCAGACATCAAACGTAACGACATCAGCAAAACGACCGATCTGCCCACGCAAACCCTCACCGCCTGGATGACGCTGAAACCATCGGACCCACTCAGCATTACGCTGTCCGAAGAGGCCCGCTCGTCAAGCTACAGCAATACCGACGGCTCACAGAAAGCAGCGGGGTTTGCGATTACCCATCTGCGCGCGGACTACGCCATTGGCCGTGGGTTTAGCGTAAACGCGTCGGTCAATAACCTGTTTGATACGCAGTATGTCTACAGCGAAGGATTTATCGAAGAAGGCCGAAATTTCTGGGCAGGGATTGAATACCAGTTCTGAGCCCTTTTGAGAGACGGCCCCCGCAGGGGCCGCTCAATTAATCTCGCCGTACCAGGCGGAAAATACCCAGCACGAGGATCGCGCCGACGACGGCCACCAGAAAACTGTGCAGATTAAACCCGCTGATATCGCCACCAATACCAAACATCGTTGCCAGCCATCCGCCGACCACCGCACCCACAATACCGAGAATGCAGGTCAGGATAAAACCGCCGCCATCACGCCCCGGCATGATCAGTTTGGCGATAACGCCCGCAATCAGACCAAAAATAATCCAGGCAATAATTCCCATTTTCAGGCCCTCTTTCCAATGAACGCACGCGCAAGCCATTCCTGCGCCAGTACGTTAAGTATAGGCAAGCCGTCGCCCGGCGTTTTTCTACAGCTTGCGTTCAGCTGACTTAATAAAAAATTTCATCCATTTGTATTAAGTTCTGTCGCGCGATGCCGATAATCCAACGACAAACCAGGCATCCAGGAGTCATTAGGTGTGAGCAACTACCATGAGCAGTTCCTGAAGCAAAATCCATTGGCGGTGTTAGGCGTTCTCCGCGACTTAAATTCACAGCAGATCCCCCTGCGAATCTCCTGGTCAGGAGGGCAATTCATCAGCAAAATTCTCGCGGTGAGCCCGGATGAATTAGTTATGGATTTTGGCAGCCAGGAATATGAAAACCAGGCCGTTCAGAGGGCAAACCACGTCTCTGTCATCGCTGAAACGCAGGGCGCCAAGGTCGAGTTCACCCTGCCTCAGCTCAAAAAAGGGGAATTTCAACGGTTGCCGGCATTTATCTCGTCGCTGCCGCCCGCGCTGTGGTTTGTCCAGCGCCGGGAATATTTCCGTATTGGTGCCCCATTGCATCCGCCCTATCACTGCACGGCAAAAATGCCGGACAACAGCATTTTACGTTTTCGGTTGTTCGATTTATCGCTCGGCGGGATGGGCGCGCTGTTAGAAGAGGCAAAACCAGAAGGACTGGTGGAGGGCATGCGCTTTTCGCAGGTTGAAATCAACATGGAACAATGGGGAATGTACCACGTTGACGCCCAGCTTATTTCCATCAGCGAGCGCAAAGTTATCGACGGGAAAAATGAAACCATCACTACTCCCCGCCTGAGCTTCCGTTTTCTCAACGTCAGCCCGGCGGTGGAGCGGAACTTACAGCGGATTATTTTTTCACTCGAACGTGAGGCCCGGGAAAAATCCAACAAGGTACGCGAGTAACCTCACGCGAACTACATCACATCCAGCGCTTGCTGAAGCTTCCAGATATAACGCGGAGCCTGCGGCGCCGGATGATTATCAGCCACATGCTCAATAAACTCATCCGGACTGAGATCGTTGATTTTGTTGATGGCTTTTTTCCTGTCGGAGGAGAATGTCCGCAGCAACGCCCCCGCACCGTTGGCATATGACACCACCAGCGCATATTGCATCACCTGTGGGTCTTCGATGCCGGCCAATGGTCCGGTTTCGAGAATATTCAGGTACGCGGCACCCATTGAGATGTTGCGCTCAGGGTTTTTCAGCTCACTGGTTGACGGCTCGCCACTCCAGCCCATCCGACGGTAGACATCCCGTCCGGAGGTAGAGGCTTTGAGCTGCATCAGCCCAACGGCGTTAGATTTACTGACCGCATTCGGATTTCCGCCTGATTCAATGGCGATGATGGCCGTAATCAATTGTGGGCTTACCCCCCAGGCCGCGCCGGCTTTTTCACTGATCGGCATCCATTGCATTGCGCGTTTAACCGGAACTTCAGCATTCCATGGCGGATTTTTGTAATCCTGTTTTGAACTACAGCCCGCAAGTAATACAACCAAAAAAGCAAACCATCTCAATTTCACGTCATCTATCCTTATAGCCGGAACCTGTCGCTGAGGTGACAACGACATACCTACGCGGCATGATATACATTTGGTTTTAGTTGTAGCAAGGAAATGCCATGTCCCGGTTTCACTTAATTGCCCCCTCGGGCTACTGTATCAACCAGCAAGCGGCATTGCGCGGGCTTTCGCGCCTTACTGAGGCCGGTCATCAGGTCACAAACTCGGCGGTTATTGCACGTCGCTACCAGCGTTTTGCCGGGACGGAAACCGAACGGTTGGCGGATGTGAATGCATTGGTTGAGCTGAAAACGCCCGATACCATTGTACTGGCGGTGCGCGGCGGCTATGGCGCCAGCCGTTTACTGGATGCTATTGACTGGCAGGCACTGACCGCCCGCCAGCAACACGACCCACTGCTCATTTGCGGACACAGCGACTTTACGGCAATCCAGTGCGGCCTGCTGGCACAAGGCAACGTCATTACCTTCAGCGGCCCGATGTTAGCGGCCAATTTTGGTGCCGAAGAAATGAACGCGTTTACCGAACACCATTTCTGGCAGGCATTACGCAATGCGCAATTTACTATCGACTGGCAAGGTGATGGTCCGGACTGCGCCACCGAAGGCACGCTGTGGGGCGGTAATCTGGCGATGCTCATTTCGCTGATTGGCACCCCGTATATGCCCGCCATTGATAACGGTATTCTGGTGCTGGAAGACATTAATGAGCATCCGTTCCGCGTCGAGCGCATGCTGTTGCAGCTGTACCACGCGGGCATTTTAGCCCGTCAGAACGCCATTATTCTCGGCAGTTTTAGCGGCAGCGCACCAAACGATTACGACGCTGGCTACAATCTGGAGGAAGTCTGCACATTGCTGCGTGCCAGACTGTCGGTACCGTTGATTAGCGGTCTCGATTTTGGTCACGAACAGCGTACCGTCACGCTCCCGCTCGGGGCAAAAGCGGTGCTGCGAAACGTGAAAAATAGCAGCCAGCTCACCTTAACCGGGCATCCGGTGCTGAAATCGTAAAAAAAGCCGCTAACAGGGCTAAGTAAAACGCTGTTTCTGCCGCTAATATGTTAGGGTTTGTTAATACGAAACAGCGTAATTCAGGAGTAACCGAACGTTGGATGCCGCAGCAATTATTAGCCTTTTTATTTTGGGTTCCGTTCTCGTCACCTGCAGTATCTTACTCAGTTCATTCTCATCACGTCTTGGTATCCCGATCCTGGTGATATTCCTCGCGATCGGTATGTTAGCGGGCGTAGATGGCATTGGCGGTATTCCTTTTGATAACTACCCTTTCGCCTACATGGTGAGTAACCTGGCGCTAGCGGTTATCCTGCTTGATGGCGGGATGCGTACCCAGGCCAGTTCCTTTCGCGTAGCGCTCGGTCCGGCATTATCACTGGCGACCGTGGGCGTGCTGATCACCTCCGGCTTAACCGGCATGATGGCCGCGTGGCTGTTTCATCTGGATCTCATCGAGGGTTTATTGATTGGCGCGATTGTTGGCTCAACCGACGCCGCGGCGGTATTTTCCCTGCTCGGTGGGAAGGGTCTGAACGAACGTGTCGGCTCGACGCTGGAAATAGAATCGGGCAGCAATGACCCAATGGCGGTGTTTCTGACCATCACGCTAATTGAAATGATCCAAAACCACGAGACCGGCTTAAGCTGGATGTTCGCGGTGCATATTATTCAACAGTTCGGTCTGGGTATTGCGCTGGGTCTGGGTGGCGGTTATCTGCTCCAGCAAATGATTAACCGGATTTCGCTGCCTGCCGGATTGTATCCACTGCTGGCGTTAAGCGGCGGGATCCTGATTTTTGCCCTCACCACCGCGCTGGAAGGCAGCGGTATTCTGGCGGTCTACCTGTGTGGCTTCCTGTTGGGTAATCGCCCCATTCGCAACCGGTTCGGTATTCTACAAAACTTTGACGGCCTGGCCTGGCTGGCGCAAATCGCCATGTTCCTGGTACTGGGTCTGCTAGTGACGCCGTCCGACCTGCTGCCCATTGCCATTCCGGCGCTGATTTTGTCTGCCTGGATGATTTTCGTTGCCCGCCCGCTGTCGGTGTTCGCCGGGCTGCTGCCGTTCCGGGGTTTTAATCTGCGTGAGCGCATTTTCATCAGTTGGGTCGGCTTGCGCGGTGCGGTGCCGATCATCCTCGCCGTCTTCCCGATGATGGCCGGGCTGGACAATGCCCGTCTGTTCTTTAACGTGGCGTTCTTCGTCGTCCTGATTTCGCTGTTGTTTCAGGGGACATCGCTCTCGTGGGCTGCCAAAAAAGCCAAAGTGGTGGTTCCACCGGTCGGCTGGCCCGTTTCGCGCATTGGTCTGGATATTCATCCTGACAATCCCTGGGAGCAGTTTGTTTATCAACTGAGTGCCGATAAATGGTGTGTGGGGGCCGCACTACGCGACCTGCATATGCCAGACGAGACGCGAATTGCCGCGCTGTTTCGTGACAACGTGCTGTTTCATCCGTCGGGCAGCACCCGCCTGCGCGAAGGTGACGTGCTGTGCGTTATTGGTCGCGAGCGCGATCTTCCCGCATTAGGCAAGCTGTTCAGCCAGTCGCCGCCGGTCGCGTTAGACCAGCGTTTCTTTGGTGACTTTATTCTCGAAGCCAGCGCCAAATACGCCGACGTGGCGCTGATATACGGGCTGGAAGATGGCACTGAATATCGCGATAAGCAGCAGACACTGGGTGAGATCGTCCAGCAATTGTTAGGCGCCGCACCGGTGGTCGGCGACCAGGTCGAATTTGCCGGGATGATCTGGACTGTGGCCGAGAAAGAAGATAATTCGGTGCTGAAAGTCGGCGTTCGCGTGGCAGAAGATGAGGATGAATAATAGTGATGTTTTTGCCGGGTAGCGGCTGCGCCTTACCCGGCTTACAAATGTACTGCTATTGTAGGCCTGATAAGCGCAGCGCCATCAGGCAACTTTACAAAAGTTACACCGTCACAACCGGTACGCGCAGCGCCAGCGAGCACATCAGCTCGTACCCCACCGTACCGGCCGCGGTAGCCACATCGTCGATTTTGATCTCTTTGCCCCACAGCTCTACCGGCGTACCAATGCCTGCCTGAGGACATGGCGTCAGATCCACTGCCAGCATATCCATCGACACCGTGCCGACCGTCCCGGTACGGACACCGTCCACCAGCACCGGCGTGCCGCTCGGTGCATGGCGCGGATATCCATCGGCATAGCCGGTCGCCACAATCCCGATACGTTGTTCACCGCGTGCGGTGTAACGCCCACCGTAGCCGACCCTGTCACCGGCCTTCAGCGTTTGCACCCCGATGACCTCGCTGTTCAGGCTCATTACCGGTTTGAGACCGGTGTTGGCGATGTCCCGCCATTGCCCTGACGGAGAGGCGCCGTACAAAATAATACCCGGTCGTACCCAGTCGAAATGGGCTTCCGGGTGCCACAGCGTGGCGGCGGAGTTTGACAGCGAACGTCGGCATTCAAGCCCTTCCGTCGCCTGTGCAATACGCGCCATCGCGTCCTGAATACCGTCCGGATGTTCGGCATCAGCAAAGTGCGACATCAGCGTCATTTCACCCACATTCGGCATCGCCCGCAGCTGTTGCCAGACGGTTGCCACCCGCTCAGGCAAAAAGCCCAGACGGTTCATGCCGCTGTTAACCTTCAGGTATACATCCAGCGGAGCGTTCAGTCGGGCATTTTGTAACGCTTTGAGCTGCCAGTTGCTGTGTACACAGGTGGTTAAACGATATTGGTCATACACCGTCAGATCGTCGGCGTGGAAAAAACCTTCCAGCATTAAGATCGGGCCTTTCCAGCCACGCTCGCGCAGCGTTATCGCTTCTTCCAGATTCAGCATGGCGAAACCGTCGGTGGTCCCCAGCGCATTCCAGACGCGCTCAATGCCATGTCCATAAGCATTGGCTTTTACCACCGACCAGACGCGGGCGTCCGGTGCGGCCTGCCGTGCAATGCCTAAATTTTGTTTCAACGCCTGCAGGTCAATGCTGGCCAGTATTGGGCGGGTCATCTCGCGTCCTTCTCAGCTATGTGCGCCGTGTAAATGTCGTGGACGTGACGGCGAAAATCCTGGGCTGTAACGCGCCACGCTCAGGTCATCGTAAGGGATGGCGGGCGTGCGACCAGAAAGAATATCGCTCAGCAACTGTCCCGATCCGCAGGCCATAGTCCAGCCCAGCGTACCGTGACCGGTGTTGAGCAGCAGGTTCTTAAAACGGGTACGCCCAACTACCGGCGTGCCATCCGGCGTCATCGGCCGCAGCCCGGTCCAGAAGGTGGCCTGCTCCACATGCCCCCCGCGCGGAAAGAGATCGCGCACCACCATTTCCAGCGTTTCACGTCGCGGCTGTAATAATTCAGTATTGAAGCCCACGATCTCCGCCATGCCACCCACGCGGATACGGTTATCAAAACGGGTAATGGCAATTTTGTAGGTTTCATCAAGGATAGTCGACACCGGCGCGCCGTCGTCCTCCGCGATCGGAATGGTCAGCGAATAACCTTTGAGTGGGTAAACCGGGATATCGACCATCCCTTTCAGCATAGCCGTGGAGTAAGAGCCAAACGCCATCACATAAGCATCGGCTTTGATAATTTCCTCGCCACACTGCACGCCATAAATCTGCTCGCCATCGCTCAGCAGCTTATCAACCGGTGTGTTGAAGCGGAATTTAACCCCTGCCAGCTCCGCCATTTGCGCCAGGCGTTGGGTAAACAGCTGACAGTCGCCGGTTTCGTCATTCGGTAGACGCAGCCCGCCGGTCAGCTTATGCGCCACTTCGGCCAGCGCCGGTTCCACTTCCGCGAGGCGATGGGCTTCCAGCAGTTGATATGGCACACCCGCATCTTCCAGAACGGCGATGTCGCGCGTGGCGTTCTCATACTGCTGCGCAGTACGGAATAGCTGCAGCGTCCCGCCCTGACGACCTTCATATTCAATGCCGGTAGTGGCTCGCAGCGCCTTCAGGCAATCACGGCTATATTCCGCCAGACGCACCATACGACCTTTGTTTTCCATGTAATGACTGGTGTCACAGTTGCGTAGCATCTGCCACATCCATTTCAGTTGGAACTGCGTGCCGTCAAGGCGAACGGCCAACGGCGCATGGCGTTGAAACATCCATTTAATCGCTTTTAGCGGTACGCCGGGTGCCGCCCACGGTGCTGCATAGCCTGGAGAGATTTGCCCCGCATTCGCCGCACTGGTTTCCAGCGCCGGACCGGGCTCACGATCAATGACGGTGACATCGTGCCCAGCCTGACTTAAATACCAGGCGCTGGTCACGCCAACGACACCACTTCCCAGTATGACAACTCGCATAGCCACTCCGTTAACAGTAAAAGAATAATCATCTAATTACATCTTGATAACTCAGTTGAAAATATTATTCAACATATGGCTTTTTTATGGTGATGTATCTCACACATAGCGGTAACGACAGGGATGTCTCTGCTTTAGGATCTCCTGCTGTGCGTCATTTTTATCCAGCATAAAATTTCGTGAACATCCTGTTTTTCGATGTTGGATTAACGTGATATCGCAAAGAAAAATTTTCTGCCGCAGCACGTTTTTTAACACCGTGTTCTATGCTTGAAATGAGGTACTCCAGACAGAGAGTGCCGCCAACAATGAGGGTGCGCGAATGGCTACGATTGATTCCATGAACAAGGACACCACACGGTTGAGCGATGGACCCGACTGGACGTTTGATCTGCTGGATGTCTATCTGGCGGAAATAGACCGCGTGGCAAAACTCTACCGACTGGAGACCTATCCGCACCAAATCGAGGTCATTACCTCCGAGCAGATGATGGACGCCTACTCCAGCGTCGGGATGCCGATTAACTATACCCACTGGTCGTTTGGTAAAAAATTTATTGAAACCGAACGTCTGTATAAGCACGGTCAGCAAGGGCTGGCTTATGAGATTGTCATCAACTCCAACCCATGTATCGCGTATCTGATGGAGGAGAACACCATCACCATGCAGGCGCTGGTGATGGCACACGCCTGCTATGGGCATAACTCCTTCTTCAAGAACAACTACCTTTTCCGTAGCTGGACGGATGCCAGCTCCATTGTTGATTATCTGATTTTTGCCCGAAACTACATTACCCAGTGTGAAGAGCGCTACGGCGTCGACGAAGTCGAAAAACTGCTCGATTCCTGCCATGCACTGATGAACTACGGTGTCGATCGCTATAAACGCCCGCAAAAAATTTCATTGCAGGAAGAGAAAGCGCGGCAAAAAAGCCGCGAAGAATATCTGCAAAGTCAGGTAAATATGCTGTGGCGTACCTTGCCGAAAAAAGAGGAAGAGAAAACCGTGTTTGAAGCGCGGCGTTATCCTTCTGAACCCCAGGAAAACCTGCTGTACTTTATGGAAAAAAATGCCCCGCTGCTGGAGTCCTGGCAGCGTGAAGTGCTGCGTATCGTGCGCAAAGTGAGCCAGTATTTTTATCCGCAGAAACAGACCCAGGTGATGAACGAAGGCTGGGCGACGTTCTGGCATTACACCATCCTTAACCACCTGTACGATGAAGGCAAAGTCACCGAGCGGTTTATGCTGGAGTTTCTACACAGCCATACCAATGTGGTGTTCCAGCCGCCGTACAACAGCCCGTGGTATAGCGGGATAAACCCCTATGCGCTCGGATTCGCCATGTTCCAGGACATCAAACGTATTTGTCAGTCTCCGACCGAGGAAGATAAATACTGGTTCCCGGATATCGCCGGTTCTGACTGGCTGGAAACCCTGCACTTCGCGATGCGTGATTTTAAAGATGAGAGCTTTATCAGCCAGTTCCTGTCACCGAAGGTGATGCGTGATTTCCGCCTGTTCACCGTGTTGGACGATGACAGACATAATTATCTGGAAATCTCAGCAATTCATAACGAAGAGGGATACCGTGAAATTCGTAACCGGCTGTCGTCGCAGTATAACCTGAGCAACCTGGAGCCAAACATTCAGGTATGGAATGTCGATTTGCGCGGCGATCGCTCTCTCACACTGCGCTATATCCCGCATAATCGCGCCCCGCTGGATAAGGGCCGCAAAGAGGTGCTGAAGCACGTCCATCGGTTATGGGGTTTTGACGTGACGCTGGAGCAACAAAATGAGGATGGCAGCGTGGAATTGCTGGAACGTTGCCCGCCGAGAATGAACGGTCTGTGAATCTTATTGCCGGGTGGCGACGCGAAAGCGTCTTATCCGGCCTACACTAGACATCCACGTAGGCCGGATAAGGTGTTCACACCGCCATCCGGCATTGAGCGATTAACGGCCCTGAATGGCTAAATCGCCGGGCAGGTTTTTCTGCATGCGATGCCAAATCTCGCCGCTGTCGTGACCGTAACTGCGCACCGTTTCATACACCTGGTCATGGGAGCCCTGCTCACAGAGCAATGACAGCTTACGGTAGAAGCTCAGTGCCAGACCGCGGGCTTCCGGATTGGCGAAATAATGACGACCAATACGGGTATACAATCCCTTCATGCCGTTGAGGATCAGGCCGTAAATCGGATTGCCGGACGCGAATGCCAGGCCGCGGAAAATGTTGTAGTCCAGGTCAGCAAAAGCGTCAGCGTGGTCGGCTACCTGATTTGCCGTCGCCAGCACTTCCTGCGCTTTGTCCGGATGTTGGCGGAATGCGGTGCGAATGAAGATTGTTGAGATGTTGGTACGCACCGACAGCAGATTATCAATGAGCTGCGGAACGCTCTCGTGATCGAGGCGCGCCAGCGTTTCAAGAATATTCAGTCCTGACGTTTCCCAGAAATTATTCACTTTCGTCGGTTTGCCGTGCTGAATGGTCAACCAGCCGTCCCGCGCCAGGCGCTGTAACACTTCGCGTAGCGTGGTGCGTGTTACTCCGATAAGTTCAGAGAGTTCACGTTCAGCGGGCAAAATAGTGCCTGGGGGGAAGCGGTTATTCCAGATACTTTCAATGATGTACTCTTCCGCGAACCCCGCTGGGCTTTGCGCCTTAATGACCATAGTAATAATTCCATTACACAGCAAAACATAGTTACACACATCATACCAGACGGGTCTGATAGCTGATAGCTGAGGCAATGAAGAAAAAGTGGATCAAGGCTTCATTTTCCAGATAACGCTGGGGCGCAATTGGCGCGACGAAGCACGTGAAGAGCTTGCCTGCGTTCCCTCCTCCCGCTAAGCTTTGCCGTCAAACATAAAAACATGATTTCATTTTTACAGGTAAGGGAAACTGCCATGGAGCTATCCTGGGGTCGCGCGCTGTGGCGCAACTTTTTAGGCCAGTCGCCGGACTGGTACAAACTCGCATTATTATCCTTCTTAATCGTTAACCCGATTATTTTCTTCATCAACCCGTTCGTTGCCGGGTGGCTGCTGGTGGCTGAGTTCATTTTTACGCTGGCAATGGCGCTCAAATGTTATCCGCTGCTGCCGGGTGGCCTGCTGGCGATTGAAGCCGTCGTCATTGGCATGACCAGCGCCACGCACGTGCGTGAAGAGATTGCCGCCAATCTTGAGGTGTTATTGCTGCTGATGTTTATGGTGGCGGGCATCTACTTTATGAAGCAGTTACTGCTGTTTATTTTTACCCGATTGCTGCTGAGCATTCGCTCTAAAATGCTGCTGTCGCTGTCCTTCTGCGTAGCCGCCGCCTTCCTGTCCGCGTTCCTCGATGCATTGACCGTGGTCGCCGTCGTGATAAGCGTGGCGGTCGGTTTTTATGGCATTTACCACCGCATCGCCTCTTCCCGTGGGGAAGATAATATGCTCGATGACAGCCATATTGATCAGCACAATAAAGCCGTGCTCGAGCAGTTCCGCGGTTTTCTGCGCAGCCTGATGATGCATGCCGGCGTCGGCACGGCGTTAGGCGGCGTGATGACCATGGTTGGTGAACCGCAAAACCTGATTATCGCCAAAGCGGCGGGCTGGCATTTCGGGGATTTCTTCCTGCGGATGTCCCCGGTCACCGTCCCGGTGCTGATCTGCGGACTGCTAACCTGCATGCTGGTCGAGAAATTACGTTGGTTTGGCTATGGTGAAACATTGCCTGAAAAGGTACGTGACGTTCTGCAGCAATATGACGATCAAAGCCGCCAGCAGCGTACCCGCCAGGACAAGATCAAACTGATTGTCCAGGCGATTATCGGCGTCTGGCTGGTTATCGCCCTGGCCCTGCATCTGGCCGAAGTTGGACTGATAGGCCTGTCGGTTATCATCCTGGCGACGTCCTTAACGGGGGTCACTGATGAACATGCTATCGGCAAGGCGTTCACCGAGTCACTGCCGTTCACCGCGCTGCTGACCGTGTTCTTCTCAATTGTGGCCGTAATTATCGATCAGCAATTGTTCGCTCCGATTATTCATTTTGTTTTACAGGCTTCAGAGCATGCCCAGCTCACTCTGTTCTACCTCTTTAACGGTCTGCTTTCTTCTATCTCCGATAACGTCTTTGTAGGCACGATTTACATTAACGAAGCCAAAGCGGCGATGGAGCACGGGACCATCAGCCTGAACCAGTTCGAACTGTTAGCCGTGGCGATTAATACCGGGACTAACCTGCCTTCCGTCGCAACTCCGAATGGCCAGGCCGCATTCCTGTTCCTGCTGACTTCCGCACTGGCACCGTTGATTCGCCTCTCCTATGGCCGCATGGTATGGATGGCGCTGCCGTATACCCTCGTACTGACGCTGGTCGGTCTTTTGTGCGTGGAATTCACCCTCGTCCCGGTGACCGAGTGGATGACGCAAATAGGCTGGTTAGCTACACTTTCATAACAACTTACCGGGCAAATCACTGCCCGGTTTGACTTTTTGCATGATAATTATCCGATTACACAATATTTCAATAGCTGCTAGTGGCGCATAAATTGAATTGGTTTAAACTGCGCTCTCTACGCATGTTGCAGGGAATTTATTATGTTGCGATTTTTAAACCAGTGCTCCCGCGGTCGCGGAGCATGGTTATTGTTGGCGCTAACCGCCCTGGCGCTGGAACTCGTTGCGCTGTGGTTCCAGCACGTGATGCTGCTTAAACCTTGCGTGTTGTGTATTTACGAACGTAGTGCGTTATTCGGCGTAATGGGTGCCGGGCTGGTGGGTGCTATCGCGCCAAAAACGCCGCTGCGTTATGTAGCGATGGTTATCTGGATTTACAGCGCCTGGCGCGGTCTGCAGTTAGCATATGAGCACACCATGATCCAGCTTCACCCGTCTCCGTTCATGACCTGTGATTTTGCGGCGCGCTTTCCGAGCTGGTTACCGCTGGACAAATGGCTGCCTCAGGTTTTCCTGGCATCCGGCGACTGCGCCGAGCGTCAGTGGTCTTTTTTAACCCTTGAAATGCCACAGTGGCTATTAGGGATCTTTGCTGCGTACCTGGTGGTCGCCGTGCTGGTGGTCATTGCCCAACCGTTTAAACCGAAAAAACGCGACCTCTTCGGTCGCTAACAGAGACGCTCCTTCGGGAGCGTTTTTTTTTGCCATAATGTCATTGCTTGGTGGCATCTATAAGATGTATATTAAATACATCTTATAGATGCCACACCAAGGAGATGTCCCATGTCCCATTTACGCATCCCGGCAAACTGGAAAGTTAAACGCTCTACTCCCTTTTTCACAAAAGACACTGTCCCAGCCGCACTGCTCTCCCACCATAACACCGCAGCAGGCGTCTTTGGACAGCTTTGCGTGATGGAAGGTACGGTAACGTATTACGGCTTTGCGAATGAAGAAGCGAAAGAACCTGAAGTTAAAGTGGTGATAAATGCCGGTCAGTTTGCGACCAGCCCACCGCAGTACTGGCATCGTGTTGAATTAAGCGACGACGCGCAGTTCAACATTAATTTCTGGGTTGAAGATGACAACCACTCAGATGAGATGTATCAGGCGAAAAAATCTTAATCTTTAGCGCCTGTTAACCGATGGGCGGCTCAGTCCGCCCATGAAGGTTTGTTCAAAATGTGATCCTGCCAGTCGTGTACTTCTGATTCTTTCACCGCAATATGACGGACTGAAATACGCTCACCGTGCATCGCGGCTTTCGAGCCAGTCAGTAGCGGGTGCCAGTCCGGCAGCCCTTTCCCTTCCGCAAGCAGACGATACGCGCAGGTCATCGGTAGCCATTCAAAAGTTGGCAAATTGTCACGCGTCAGCTTGATGCAATCAGGCTCGTATTCGAAACGACGTTCGTAGTTACGGCACTGGCAGGTTTTGATATTGAGCTGCTTACAGGCGACGTTGGTAAAATAGATTTCGTCGGTATCTTCATCCATCAGCTTATGCAGGCAGCATTGACCACATCCGTCGCATAATGACTCCCACTCGGCATCGGTCATTTCATCCAGGGTTTTGCTTTGCCAGAAAGGTATGTCGCTCATCAGGGTATCCGCTATTGCAATAAAGCTGCACCTTATAACCAGTCTGGCACGTTGATGCAAGTTTTGCCGCCCGAAAAGGCGGCAAGAAGAGATTACAGTACTCTCGTCGTCAGCGTTTGACCGTGAAAACCGATCGCCAGCTCATCACCACTGTGTAACGGCCCTACGCCTTCTGGCGTTCCTGTCAATACCACATCCCCCGCTTTGAGGGTGAAGAAACGACTCATGTAGGCAATCAACGGAATAATGTGATGGATCATGTCCGCCGTAGAACCGTGCTGACGTGTTTCACCGTTTACCGTCAGACTGAGCAGCGTATTTTGCGGATCGCCGTTAAACTCCGATACCGGAATGAAGCCCGACAGCGGACAGGAATTATCAAATCCCTTCGCTTTTTCCCACGGCTGCCCCGCTTTCTTCATTTTGCCCTGAATATCGCGCAGGGTCAGATCCAGCGCCACGCCATAACCGGCAATGGCTTTACGCACATGATCTTCCGTTGCCTGGCGCAGGGTCGCGCCAATCAGCACAGCCAGCTCAACTTCGTGGTGCACCGCCCCCATATCCGCCGGGATAACCAGCGGTTGGCGCAGGTCGCACAATGCCGTTTCCGGTTTGATAAACAGCACGGGTTCATCTGGCGTTGCGCTGCCCATCTCCTTAATGTGCTTTGCGTAATTACTGCCCACGCAAACCACTTTACTCACTGGGTAATCCAGCAGAGCACCATGCCAGTTGTGATGTTGATACATGACTTTCCCCTAACGTCGTCTTCGATTTCAGGAACTGCATCGACGGGACATGCGGCTGCCGGATACAGTTTAACCTTTAGCGTCTGGTATATTTTGTTTTGCCACAGACAGATGCTGTTTGAGTAAATCTTCTGGCGGTGGCGGGATTTGTAAATAATAGCCCTGCTCGGTTAACGCCTGTTTTACTTTTTCAAGGTCAGCGTTCACCAGTTTCTTGCGACCATCAAGTGGTAAAATCATTGCCAGTTTCGGCTGACCAAAACCTTTCATCAGTTCTTCAGGAACGCGAGAGAAATCGTCTTTTTTTTCGACATATAAATAGGTCTGGTCACGTTTGCTGCTTCGGTAGATCACACAAAACATATCTTTTACTCTGAATTCACGGAATGGTGGCTTGCCTCAATATAATACTGACTATAACATGCCTTATAGTCTTCGGAATATCACCCCGCGCTGGGGATGATAAATAGCAAATTGAGTAAGGCCAGGATGTCAAACACGCCAATCGAGCTTAAAGGCAGTAGCTTCACCTTATCTGTGGTTCACTTGCACGAGTCAGAACCCGAGGTTATTCGTCAGGCGTTGGAAGACAAAATCGCGCAGGCTCCTGCTTTTTTAAAACATGCTCCCGTGGTGATCAACGTCAGTGGCCTTGAAAGCCCGGTAAACTGGCCAACGCTGCAGAAAGTTGTCGCATCTACCGGTCTGCGCATTATCGGCGTTAGCGGCTGCAAAGATGCCAGACTCAAAGCAGAGATCGACGAAATGGGCCTGCCTTTACTGACTGAAGGTAAAGAAAAAGCGCTGCGCCCTGCCCCCATTGCTGAACCCGCACCTGCCGCGCCGGTACAAAACGTTACTCCCATCACAAAAACACGATTAATAAATGTCCCGGTTCGTTCCGGTCAGCGCATTTATGCACCACAATGTGATCTGATTGTTACAAACCACGTCAGCGCGGGCGCAGAACTCATCGCTGACGGCAATATTCACGTTTATGGCATGATGAGAGGCCGTGCACTGGCGGGTGCAAGCGGCGATCGAGAAGCACAGATTTTTTGTACCCACCTGACGGCAGAACTGGTGTCTATCGCAGGTGTTTATTGGCTGAGTGATAAAATCCCAGCAGAATTTTATGGCAAAGCGGCGCGTCTGCAATTAGCAGAGAACGCTTTGACAGTTCAACCGTTGAATTGATCCCTTTTTAACAAGGAATTTCTATGGCACGCATTATTGTTGTTACTTCGGGTAAAGGGGGCGTTGGCAAAACCACCTCCAGCGCGGCCATCGCTACAGGTTTGGCCCAGAAGGGAAAGAAAACTGTCGTTATTGATTTTGATATCGGCCTGCGTAACCTCGATTTAATCATGGGTTGCGAACGCCGCGTCGTTTACGACTTCGTCAACGTTATTCAGGGCGATGCGTCGTTAAATCAGGCGTTAATCAAAGATAAGCGTACTGAAAATCTCTTTATTCTTCCGGCCTCACAGACTCGCGATAAAGACGCGCTGACGCGTGAAGGCGTCGCAAAAGTTCTGGATGATCTGAAATCGATGGACTTCGACTTCATCGTCTGCGACTCCCCGGCCGGTATTGAAACCGGTGCGCTAATGGCACTGTATTTTGCCGATGAAGCGATTATTACCACCAACCCGGAAGTGTCTTCAGTACGTGACTCTGACCGTATTCTGGGCATTCTGGCGTCGAAATCTCGTCGCGCGGAAAATGGTGAAGATCCGATTAAAGAGCATCTGCTGCTTACGCGCTACAACCCTGGCCGCGTAAACAGAGGCGACATGCTCAGCATGGAAGACGTACTGGAAATTCTGCGCATCAAACTGGTTGGTGTGATTCCGGAAGATCAGTCAGTCCTGCGCGCATCTAACCAGGGTGAGCCGGTGATCCTCGACATCAATGCGGATGCTGGCAAAGCTTATGCAGATACCGTAGACCGTCTGTTGGGAGAAGAACGTCCTTTCCGCTTCGTTGAAGAAGAGAAGAAAGGTTTCCTCAAACGCCTGTTCGGAGGATAAGTTATGGCATTACTGGATTTTTTTCTCTCGCGGAAAAAGAGCACAGCAAACATCGCTAAAGAGCGACTGCAGATCATTGTTGCGGAACGTCGTCGTAGTGACGCCGAACCGCATTATTTACCGCAGTTGAGGAAAGATATTCTCGACGTTATCTGTAAGTATGTACAAATCGATCCAGAGATGGTCACTGTACAACTTGAACAAAAAGACGGCGATATTTCTATCCTCGAACTTAACGTGACATTACCAGAAGCAGAAGAGTCGAAATAAGCGCTTTGGTAAAAAAGTTGTGGTCGAAAAAAGGCAGAATATTCTGCCTTTTTTATTTTCAGTGACCCGTCCTGAATAGCGTTATTACCGAGTAAACAGTAGATAGGGTTCCAGAATAACCACCAGACACTCGCTTATTGTGGATATTCCAGCAACAGGGCGTTAAGTCGCTCGGCCATCAGCTCGCCACGCCAGCCGGAAATAAGCTCCGGCAAGGAAGACTTCGGCTTTAATTTCCAGTGCCAGTTAAGCAACTGATTTATCTGACGGCGGGAGGCCAGCAGCTCCACGCTGAGATTGTGTTCCGCGCTCACGTCAGCCACCAACGCCTTAATGGCTTTGAAGGCTTTACGGTAGCCCGGCATATCCATCAGGTTCAGCAGTGGTTCAGGCAACGATGCTTCCGGCAGGGCCTGCGCTTTTTCTACCAATGAAATCAGTGTCTTGCCATGGAAGCGAATTTCGCTCCCGGAAAGACCGAGGCTGTCCAGCTCACCCAGACTACCCGGCATATAGCGCGCCACTGACCACAGGTGCTCTTCGCGTACCACGAAATTCACCGCCAGATCGCGTTCACGCGCTTTACGCAGTCGCCAGTCAGCCAGCAGTTGCAGGCAGGCAAGCTGACGGGTACGCAGCTGCCAGGCGTTGGTAATGTCACGCCACGCGTCCTCAGGCGCCAGTACTTCCTGGCGACGCTGCTGCATTAAACGACACTCATCCAGCGCGGCCGGTAGCCAGCCAGAGGCATCGGTTTCAGCCATCAGTTTTGCGGTGATCGGTAATAAATACCAGACGTCCGCGGCAGCATACTCACACTGACGCTCAGTCAGCGGTCGGGCCAGCCAGTCCGTACGGGATTCGCTTTTGTCCAGCGCCACCCCCGTAAACTCTTCCACCATCGCGGCAAATCCCCACGACAGCGGGCGACCGCAAAACGCGGCCAGAATTTGCGTATCAATCAGCGGCTGCGGAAGTTCGCCAAAGGTGTTGAGAAACACTTCCAGGTCTTCACTTCCCGCGTGCAGGAATTTGGTTATCGTGGTGTCGCATAAAATGTCGCGCAGCGGCGACCAGTCGGTGATCCCCAGCGGATCAATCAGAGCAACGTGTTTGCCGTCAAACAGCTGAATGAGTCCCAGCTGCGGATAATAGGTACGCGTGCGAACAAATTCAGTATCCAGGGCAATCGCCGGAAACTCACGAACGGCTTCGCACAGCGTGGCCAACGCGTCGTCCGTGGTAATCATTTGGTAATTCAAATCGTGCTCTCTCAGGTTTGCGCCAAAAAAAACGCCGGATTAACCGGCGCTTTCTGATGACTGACTTAACGCTCAGCCTTTATTGTCCACTTTGCTACGGGCTTCGTCACGCAATTCTCGTCGCAAAATTTTGCCGACGTTAGATTTTGGTAACTCATCACGGAATTCCACCAGCTTCGGGACCTTGTAGCCGGTCAACTGACGGCGGCAGAACGTAATCAGCGCTTCATCGGTGAGTGACGCGTCTTTCTTCACGACAAAAATCTTCACCGCTTCACCGCTGCTGCCCGAGGGCACGCCCACCGCGGCTACTTCCTGAACGCCAGGATGTTGCATCACCACATCTTCAATTTCGTTCGGATAAACGTTAAAACCGGAGACCAGGATCATATCTTTTTTGCGATCGACGATACGTAGGAAGCCTTCGTCGTCCATCACCGCAATATCCCCGGTGTGCAGCCAACCATCTTTAACAATTTCATCGGTCGCATCCGGGCGCTGCCAGTAACCCAGCATCACCTGCGGGCCTTTCACGCACAGTTCACCCGGCTCGCCCGGCGGGACTTCGTTATCGTCATCATCCACCAGCTTAACCTCAGTGGAGGGAACCGGCAGGCCAATACTGCCGCTGTGATAGTCGATATCATGCGGATTGACGCTCACCAGCGGCGAACACTCGGTCAGGCCATATCCTTCCAGCAGATATTGGCCGGTCAGCTTCACCCAACGTTCTGCAACCGCCTGCTGGACGGGCATACCCCCCCCTGCAGAAAGATGCAGCGACGAGAAATCCAGTTGCTGGAAGTCTTTGTTATTCAACAAGGCGTTGAACAGCGTATTGACGCCGGTCATGGCGGTAAACGGGTATTTCGCCAGCTCTTTTACCAGGCCCGGAATATCTCGTGGGTTAGTGATCAGTACGTTTTGACCGCCAAGCTCAATAAACAGCAGGCAGTTCATCGTTAAAGCAAAAATGTGATACAGCGGTAGCGCGGTGATCACCAGCTCTTTACCCGGATGCAGCAACGGACCGTAAGTAGCATGGACCTGCTCGAGGTTCGCCAGCATATTGCGGTGGGTGAGCATTGCACCTTTTGCCACACCGGTTGTCCCCCCGGTGTATTGCAGGAAGGCCAGATCTTCAGAGACCACTTCAGGCTTCACATACTGCATGCGATACCCGTTTTGTAACGCACTGCGAAACGAGATGGCATCAGGCAGGTGATATTTCGGTACCAGCCGCTTAATGTACTTCACAACAAAGTTAACCAGCGTTCCTTTGGCGGTTGAGAGCTGATCGCCCATTCGCGTCAGGATCACGTGCTGAACCGATGTTTTATCGACCACTTTCTCCAGCGTGTGGGCAAAGTTGGACACGATCACAATCGCTGCCGCGCCGCTGTCATTAAGCTGATGCTCCAGTTCACGCGGTGTGTACAATGGGTTCACGTTTACCACAATCATGCCGGCACGCAGAATGCCAAACAGCGCCACCGGATACTGCAGCAGGTTCGGCATCATCAGTGCGACACGATCGCCCTTTTTCAACCCCAGCCCTTCTTGCAAATATGCCGCAAATGCGCGGCTACGCTCTTCGAGTTTGCGGAAGGTCATCACCTCCCCCATATTCACAAACGCGGGCTGATCGGCATAGCGCCTGACTGAATGTTCAAACAGTTCCACCAGGGATTGATAACGGTCAGGATTGATCTCCGCGGGAACACCTGCGGGATAACGGTTAAGCCAAACCTTTTTCAATACATCACCTCTAAAATGCGTATTCGTCGTCATCACAACCCCAGACAATAAACAAACTGTTAACATAATATTAACTCAGCGTACCAGTTTGTTTATTACACAACGACAAGGTTGCGAAGCACGTCACTATTTATTTTTCTTATAGCCACATAAATGCAGAAACAGCGGACACGCCGCTGCTTCTTTTACATATAAATCAAAGAGTTATTCCGTAACTATCGTCTGAACCTGTGCCGGACCTGGATTGTACCATCCCCATCCGCCGTAGCCGCCGTATGGCCAGCCACGCGCACCGTAGAACCAGGGATCGATGGGCTGCGGAGGCATCACGATCTGCTGAGTAATATGCCAGCGTTTATAACCGGTTACCTGCATCAGCATGAACTTATACGGCGTACTGCCAATTTTACCGTCCACCGTGCCGCTAATAGACCCTACGACGGTGACCAGTTGTCCGCGGAAATCCACCGGATCGAGAAAGCCATTAACATCGGCATAAATACGCCCGCGTGAGGCTTCACCCAAAATCGGACGCGCGCCGCTGTCGAGAGGCACGGTGGCAATTTCCAGTCGGGATTTCCCCTGCTGATTCTGAATGTCCACCACTTTGCCGCCAAAGCGAGCTTCCTGTCCGACGTACAGTTGCGGCGCATTCATGACCCGTACCAGATCCTGTTGCGGCGTTGGGCTTGAACCTTTAATCGCATCAGGAATGGTAACGCAACCGCTTAGCATGAACGCCAATGCGCCCGTCAACACGCCTTTTAATACCCATTTTTGAACCGCCATGTTGCGACTCCCTTATCTCAGCGCCTGTCCCCGGTGAGTTTCAAACTGCTGCGCATTCATCGCGTTGAGCCCGTTTGAAAGCATCGGGGGATGTACTACTAAGATTCATTCTTTTCCGGGAAGTTTCTTCCACGCCACGGTGTTACGTAAATAAACCGGTTCAGCATGTTCAACCGCTACCGTCTTTCCAGAGGCGAACAGTTGGGTGGCGAGAGGCAACATATCTTCAGCAGCCGGAAGCAAAACGTCGCCATCGCGCAGCATCAGGCCACTGTCTTTACCGAGTTCAGGCCATGCAGGCCAGCCCGTGCCGACCGTTACCCAATCACCGGAAAGCTGCAGCAGTCGCTCATGAACCTGTTCCGGAGTTAATACCGCTTCGGTGTCTTCGCCGTGCCAGATACCGTTCTCATCACGCTGGTATTCGGCCCAGTAGACTTCACCCATGCGCGCATCAATTGCAGCCAGCACGCGCGTTGCGCCGTTTTTGCGCCAGGCCCCCTGCGCCATAGTTGCCAGCGTGGACACGCCGATCATTGGCAAGTTCGCCCCTAACGCCAACCCCTGAGCAATACCAATACCAATACGCACGCCGGTGAAACTACCGGGACCTCGGCCAAACGCCAGAGCGTCGATATCCGTTAATGTGACATTGCCAGCAGTCAGGATATCCTGAACCAGCGGCAGGATGCGTTGGGTATGCTCTCGAGGGCAAAGCTCGAAATGAGATGTGATATTACCGTCATTCCACAGGGCGACAGAGCACGCCTCTGTGGCGGTATCGATAGCCAGAATTCGCATGGGTCTTCGTGATCAGATCAATAAATTTGGCGCGTATCTTAGCACAGTCTGTAACAAATTACTCAGTCGTTGGTATGGCAAGAAAGCGAACCGCGCGGGCAATGTCACGCGTGCGAGGCGCCGGTGGTAGGCTGGCCAGGAATGTCGCACCGTAAGGTCGCATGACCAGCCGGTTATCACAAATCACCAGGACGCCGCGATCGTCAGCGTCACGAATCAAGCGCCCCACCCCCTGCTTAAGCGTGATCACGGCATCCGGGAGCTGGACTTCGTCAAACGGGTCGCCGCCGCGCAGCCGGCAGTCTTCCATACGCGCTTTTAACAGCGGATCGTCCGGCGAGGTAAACGGCAGCTTGTCGATAATAACCAGCGATAGCGTGTCACCTCGTACGTCCACACCTTCCCAGAAGCTGCTGGTCGCCACCAGCAGGGCATTGCCCGCACTGACAAACTGCTGCAATAGCTGCCCTTTGCTGGTCTCCCCCTGCAGCAGGACCGGGAGCGTCATGGTGGCACGAAACTGTTCCGCCAGGTCGCGCATCATTGCGTGCGAGGTACACAGCATAAAGCAGCGCCCATTGTTAGCTTCAATAATGGGGCGCAACATGGCGGCCAGCTGACGCGCCGCCCCCGGCTGGTTAGTTTGCGGGAGATTGCGTGGCACGCACAGCAGCGCCTGTCGCGTGTAGTCAAAGGGGCTCGGCAACAACATTGATTCAGCCTGTTCAATGCCCAGTCGCGCGGTAAAGTGGCGGAGATCGTCGTTGACCGACAGCGTAGCGGAAGTAAAAATCCAGCAGCCCGGCTTTTGGTCCATCACCTCTTTGAATTTATCCGCTACGGTGAGTGGCGTCAGCGCCAGCGTAAAATGCCGTGAAGTGCATTCATACCAGTAGCTGAATCCCGGTTGGTTGATCTCCTTCAGGCGTTTCAAGCGGGCGCGATACAGAGTGGCGCGCTCGAACGCGGCATCCAGCAGCGCCGAACGTCCGAGCGACAGCTTCGCTACGTCGTAGCACAGTTCCAGCGTGTCATCGAGCAGCAAAAATGCCCGCTGGACGCGCTGATCGGCCAGCAATTCACGCAGGTTACCGCGATAGCCCGGCTCGCCCAGCTGCAGGCGGAAATCCTGCGCGCTTTGCGCCAGACGGTCAGCGCACTTTTGTAGTTGCTGGGTATCTTTTAGCTCGGTGCGATAGGCAATGGTAATGTCTTTGGCCAGATCGAGCAGTTGCCGACTGGAAAGCGACTGACCAAAATACTGGCTGGCGATATCCGGTAGCTGATGGGCTTCATCGAAGATCATCACGTCTGCCTCCGGGATCAGCTCCCCGAACCCGCTCTCTTTCACCACCATATCAGCAAGAAACAGATGATGGTTAACTACCACCACATCAGCATCCATGGCTTTTTTACGCGCTTTAACGACAAAACAGTCTTTATACAGTGGGCAGTCGCTGCCCAGACAGTTGTCGTTGGTACTGGTCACCAGCGGCCATGCGTGCGAGTCTTCCGCCACGCTGACGCAGGTGCTGATATCGCCATCAACGGTTTGATTCGACCACGAGCGCAGCAGGATCACGTCGCTTAAGGTTTGCACCGGCAGGTCACCGCCCGCCAGCGCCTGTTGTTCAAGGCGTTCCAGACACAGGTAGTTAGAGCGCCCTTTCAGCAACGCCAGTTTGCCGGTAAATTTCAGCGCTTTTGCCACGGTAGGGAGATCGCGGCTGTAGAGTTGATCCTGCAGCGCTTTCGATCCGGTAGAAATGATCACTTTCTTACCGGCGCGCAGTGCAGGCGCAAGGTAGGCGTAAGTTTTCCCGGTCCCGGTCCCGGCTTCGACGACAAGCGGCTGTGATTTTTCAATGGCATGCGAGACGGCGACGGCCATCTGTCGCTGTGGTTCACGCGGTTTAAAACCCGGTATCGCTTTAGCCAATTTACCGTCTGCTGCAAAATCGTCCGTCACACTACCCCCTGTTCATTTGAACAGGGATTATGTCAGGCCAGCGGGTCTTTCGCCAGTTGAAGAGGTGACGAGGGCACAACATTATGGCAGTCTTGTCGCCAGCAGAAACCGATTAAATAAAAACGTAAATGAGGAATAATTTATGACTATCGTGCGCATTGATGCCGAGGATCGTTGGTCAGACGTGGTGATTCACAACAACACGTTGTATTACACCGGCGTACCGGAAAACCTGGATGCTGACGCGTTTGAACAAACGGCCAACACGCTGGCACAAATTGATGCGGTACTGGAAAAACAGGGCAGCAACAAGTCACGTATTCTTGACGCGACCATTTTCCTGACGGACAAAAGCGACTTCGCCGCCATGAACAAAGCCTGGGACGCGTGGGTCGTTGCCGGTCACGCGCCCGTGCGTTGTACCGTACAGGCCGGGTTGATGAACCCGAAATACAAAGTCGAGATCAAGATTATCGCCGCAGTGTAACGAGCGTTACTCGTCTTCGTCCTCGTCTTCAAAACGCGCCACGATCCGTTCGCCGGTATGAGTGGCGCGAATTTCAGCCGCGACCTGAGTGATCGCTTCGCCGCTGCTCATCCCCTGTGACATCAGTTCGTGAATACGCTCGACTGCTTTTTGCTGCTGTTCATGACTGAGTGAAGGTAAACCTGCAAACATTGTTAACTCCTGCTAGATTGTCTGCGCTAATTATCCCATGCTACCGGGCAGTAAGCCAGTAAAGTAGTAACGAGTCAGGACTGATGAAAACGTTATCTCCCGCAGTAATTACATTACCCTGGCGTCAGGACGCCGCTGAACGCTATTTCTCGACCTTAAGCCATCTGCCGTGGGCGATGCTGCTACATTCGGGGCACGCCGACCACCCGCATAATCGCTTTGATATTCTGGTCGCCGATCCTGTGATGACGCTGGTCACGCGAGATGCAGACACCGCAGTGCATGACAAAGACGGAATCACGCACACGCCTGATGACCCGATGACGGTGTTACGCTCGGCGCTAACTTCACTGGCAATACGGCCCGATTATAATCCCGTTCTTCCCTTCCAGGGAGGGGCGCTGGGCCTGTTTGGCTACGATTTGGGCCGACGCTTCGAAGCGCTGCCAAATGTCGCTGAACGTGATATCACCCTGCCGGATATGGCGGTTGGCATTTACGATTGGGCACTGATTGTCGACCACCAGCGGCAAACCGTGTCGCTGCTCAGCCACGGTGATCTGCAGGCCCGCCGCCACTGGCTGGAAAGCCAGCGCGCGCCAACACGTGAGCCTTTTATGTTAACGTCAGCGTGGCAATCCAATATGAGCCGCGCGCAGTACGGCGAAAAGTTTCGCCAGGTACAGCGCTATCTGCACAGCGGGGACTGCTATCAGGTCAACCTTGCCCAGCGTTTTCAGGCGCAGTATCAGGGGGATGAGTGGCTCGCCTTTGAGCGACTCAACCAGGCCAACCGCGCCCCGTTCAGTGCGTTTATCCGCCTTGAGGAAGGCGCAATCCTCAGCCTGTCGCCAGAGCGGTTTATTCAGTTGGAAAATCGGCAGATCCAGACGCGTCCCATCAAGGGCACCCTGCCGCGACTGGACTCGCCAGATGCAGATCGTCAGCAGGCGCAAAGACTGGCAAACTCACCTAAAGATCGTGCTGAAAACCTGATGATCGTGGATCTGATGCGTAACGACATTGGTCGCGTTGCCGTGCCGGGTTCGGTCAAGGTTCCCGAACTGTTTGTTGTCGAACCCTTCCCTGCCGTGCACCATCTGGTCAGCACCATTACGGCGCGTTTGCCGGAATCGCTGCACGCCACGGATCTGCTGCGCGCCGCCTTCCCTGGTGGTTCCATTACCGGCGCGCCAAAGGTGCGGGCGATGGAAATTATTGACGAACTGGAACCGCACAGACGTAACGCCTGGTGCGGCAGCGTCGGCTATCTGAGCTTTTGCGGCAATATGGATACCAGTATTACCATCCGCACCCTGACGGCCACCGACGGACAGCTTTACTGTTCGGCTGGCGGTGGGGTTGTTGCGGACAGTCAGGAAGACGCTGAATATCAGGAAACGTTTGATAAAGTGAACCGTATTTTGCACCAACTGGAGAACTGAACCGTGGAAAACAGCAGCCTGACGCTTGATGACTTTTTATCGCGCTTTCTTCTCCTGCGCCCGCAGGTCAATCATGAAGCGTTAAACCAGCGCCAGGCCGCCGTGCTGATCCCGGTCGTTCGCCGCCCACAGCCGGGATTGCTGTTAACCCAACGCTCGGTGCATTTGCGTAAACACGCCGGACAGGTTGCCTTCCCGGGCGGAGCTGTAGACAGCAGCGACGCGTCGCTGGTTGCCGCCGCGCTACGAGAAGCCGAGGAGGAAGTGGCCATTCCCCCTTCGTGCGTTGAGGTGATTGGCGTCCTGCCGCCGGTGGATAGCGTCACCGGTTTTCAGGTCACGCCAGTGGTGGGTATTATCCCACCTAATCTGCCCTATCGTGCAAGTGAAGATGAAGTCTCTGCAGTATTCGAAATGCCGCTGGCGCAGGCGTTGCATCTGGGTCGTTATCACCCCTTAGATATCTACCGCCGGGGTGACTCGCATCGCGTCTGGCTTTCCTGGTATGAGCATTATTTCGTCTGGGGAATGACCGCCGGGATAATTCGTGAGCTGGCGCTGCAAATTGGCGTGAAGCCCTGACTATACTTATCTTTACGCACCGCAGACACAACCTGAAACGCCGGTCACAACATTAGTAAAACCGCGGTTATCTATTAGTTTAATTCATGTGAATAGTTAAGCCGATCGCCGCGTTCCCTCTTACACTATGCGCAGTTATAACATCGTTACTGGAAAGCCCAGTCGCCCTGTAGGAGTATTATCGTGATTAGTCTATTCGACATGTTTAAGGTGGGGATCGGTCCCTCATCTTCCCATACCGTAGGGCCTATGAAGGCGGGTAAACAGTTCGTCGATGACCTGGTCGAAAAAGGATTACTGGACAACGTTACTCGTGTCGCCGTCGACGTGTATGGTTCACTGTCGCTCACGGGTAAAGGTCACCACACCGATATCGCCATTATTATGGGTCTGGCAGGCTATGAGCCTGCGACCGTGGACATCGACAGCATTCCCGGATTTATTCGCGATGTAGAAACGCGTGGACGCCTGCTGCTTGCGCAGGGCCAACACGAAGTCGACTTCCCGCAAAACGACGGCATGCGTTTTCGCAACAGCAACCTGTCGCTGCATGAAAACGGTATGCAAATTCATGCCTACAACGGTGACACCGTTGTTTACAGCAAAACATATTATTCCATTGGCGGTGGTTTCATCGTTGATGAAGAACACTTTGGTCAGGACGCGGCGAATGAGGTCAGCGTACCTTATCCGTTCAAATCTGCCGCTGAAATGCTGGAGTACTGCAACAGCACCGGTCTGTCGCTTTCTGGCATGGTGATGCAGAACGAACTTGCGCTGCACAGCAAAAAAGAAATTGAAGAGTATTTTGGTAACGTCTGGCAAACCATGCAGGCCTGTATCGATCGTGGGATGAACACCGAAGGCATTCTGCCGGGGCCGCTGCGCGTGCCTCGTCGTGCCTCTGCCCTGCGTCGTATGCTGGTCTCCAGCGACAAACTCTCCAACGATCCGATGAACGTGATCGACTGGGTGAACATGTTTGCGCTGGCCGTAAACGAAGAGAACGCTGCGGGTGGTCGCGTTGTGACAGCGCCGACCAACGGTGCTTGCGGCATCGTGCCTGCGGTTCTGGCTTATTACGATCACTTCATTGAGCCCGTCAGCCCGGATATCTATACCCGCTATTTCCTGGCGGCCGGTGCAATTGGCGCGCTGTACAAAATGAATGCCTCTATCTCTGGCGCAGAAGTGGGCTGCCAGGGCGAAGTCGGTGTGGCATGTTCTATGGCCGCAGCAGGTCTGGCAGAGTTACTGGGTGCGAGCCCGGAGCAGGTATGTGTGGCTGCCGAAATCGGTATGGAACACAACCTCGGCTTAACCTGCGATCCGGTTGCCGGACAGGTCCAGGTGCCGTGCATTGAGCGTAACGCCATTGCTTCCGTGAAGGCGATCAACGCGGCACGTATGGCCATGCGTCGTACCAGCGCCCCGCGCGTCTCGCTGGATAAAGTCATCGAGACCATGTACGAAACCGGCAAGGACATGAACGCCAAATACCGCGAAACCTCCCGCGGCGGCCTGGCGATCAAAGTTCAGTGTGACTAATACTTAATTTTCGCCCATCTGCGACGGATGGGCGAATTTGCTTCCCCTCCCTCGTCTACGGTAATTTTCCCCACTACACTTGCTCTGTTGCTGTTGGCTTCTGTGACCAACGGCTTATCGGGCGGCCCGCATGCAAACAGCACAACGGATCATCAAAAATTATCGCCGTAATCGCTTAATCGTCTGCACAGTTTGTGCACTACTGACGCTCATTCTTACATTATCTGTCCGATTTATTTCGGAGCGTAATTTAAATCATCACTCCACCGTCACGTTCGCTAACCATGCTGTAGAACAGCTGGATGATATCCTGCTGCCGTTGCGGACCGGACGCGATGTGCTGCTGCCGTTAATTGGCCTGCCCTGCTCGGTGGCGCGTTTAGCCCTGAGCAAGCATGCCGCCAGACTGCAAACCGTGCGCTCTATTAACCTGGTTCAGGGTGGCATCCTCTATTGTTCGAGTATATTTGGCTATCGCAATGTGCCCATCAAGCAGTTGCAACCTGAATTGCCCAGCCGCGAGCCACAGCTACTGTTATCCACCGATCATTCGCTCATTAAGGGTAGCCCTATTCTGACGCAATGGTATCCGTCGTCTGCCAATGGCGAAGATGGGGTGCTGGAGATCGTCAATATTGAATTATTGTCGGGCATGCTGCTTGAACCACAGCCTCCGCAAATTACACATGCCAGTTTAACCATCGGTAAGCGGCATCTGCTGTACGGACAAGGCGTCGTCGACAAGCTACCGGAGAGTGACGGCGAACAACGCTACCAACTTTCATCACAACATTTCCCCTTTGCCATCAGCGTCAGCGGACCAGGAGCCAGCGAACTGGCGTTAAGACACCTGCCCACCCAGTTACCGTTAGCGGTCATGCTCAGCTTATTAGTCGGGTATCTGGCCTGGCTGGCGACCGCTAACAGAATGAGTTTTTCTTGGGAGATTAATCTGGCCCTCGCCGAGCGGGAGTTTGAGCTATTTTGCCAGCCACTACTGAACGCCAGCACCCAGCAGTGTACGGGCGTTGAAATTCTCTTACGCTGGAATAACCCGCGCCAAGGCTGGATTTCACCTGAAGTGTTCATCCCTATCGCGGAAGAGCACAATCTGATTGTCCCCCTGACTCGTCACGTCATCGCAGAAACCATTCAGCAACGGCACGTTTTCCCAATGAGCAGCCAGTTTCATATCGGTATCAACGTCGCCGCCAGCCATTTTCGTGACGGTATGTTGTTAAAAGACCTTAATCAGTACTGGTTCAGTCAGCATCCCATCCAGCAACTGGTGATTGAACTGACCGAGCGCGACGCACTACTGGATGTCGATTATCGACTGGTGCATGAACTTCACCGGCTGGGGGTAAAACTGGCCATTGACGATTTCGGTACCGGCAACAGCTCGCTCTCGTGGCTGGAAAAGTTGCGCCCGGATGTACTGAAGATTGATAAATCCTTTACCTCTGCGATCGGGACTGATGCCGTCAATTCGACCGTTACTGACATCATCATCGCACTGGGGAAAAAACTGAATATTGAACTGGTAGCTGAAGGGGTTGAAACGCAGGCGCAGGCCCAGCATTTACGGCGACATGGCGTGAATGTATTGCAGGGATTTCTGTATGCCAAGCCGATGCCGCTGCGCGATTTTCCTCAATGGCTGGCGGGCAGTAGTACACCACCACCCGCCCGGCATAACGGGCATATCATGCCTGCTATGCCGTTTCGGTAGGTCAAATTATTCGTCTTCGTGGTGAGCGGATTGCTCTTTAACAATACGAACGAGATCCACACGATAGTCGTTCGCTTCGACAATGGTGATGCTTAGCGGTGCAACCTCAATCACATCGCCAACACGCGGAATGTGACCGTTAGCCGCGATAACCAGCCCCGCCACCGTCGCAATGTCTTCGTCTTCGTCCACCAGCGTATCAACGTCAAGCGCCTGCTGCAGAGCGTGCAGATCGGTGCCGCCTTTAACCAGCCAGCCACCCGCATCGGCGATGATTTCCGGTGTTTCATCAGCATCCGGGAACTCACCGGCAATGGCTTCCAGAACATCCAGCGGGGTCACCAGACCCTGAACAACGCCAAATTCGTTAGTAACGATAACGAAGCTGCCACGGGCACGACGCAACACGCCCAACAGATTAATCGGATCCAGCGTTTCTGGGACCACGATGGCCGGTGACGCTGAGGCAATTGCTGCCACATCTACGCCGTCTTCGAGGGCCACCAACAGTTCTTTTGCCCGCACGATACCGATAATTTCGTCCAGTTCACCACGACACACCGGGAACAGGCTGTGTGGGGAAGAGAGCAGCTGTTCACGAATTTCTGCCACGCTCAGATCTGCATCCACCCAGCTGATTTCGCCACGCGGCGTCATAATGCCGCGCAAAGAACGTGAGGCCAGCGACAGCACGCCGTTGATCATATAGCGTTCTTCTTCAACAAATGCCCCTTCCGGAACGGGTACCGGCACCGGGTTATCAGACTCCATCTGCACACCGGCCTGACGTTTACCGCCCATCAGGCGCACAATGGCCTCGGCGGTACGTGCACGCAGCGGCAGCGTCGACTGGTGGCGAATAAAGTTACGACGAGCAATCTGGTTAAACAGTTCGATAATAATCGAGAAGCCGATCGCAGCGTACAGATAACCTTTCGGAATGTGGAAGCCAAACCCTTCGGCTACCAGGCTCAAACCGATCATCAACAAGAAGCTCAGACACAGCACCACGACCGTCGGATGTTGGTTCACGAATCGCGTCAGTGGCTTGGACGCCAACAGCATCACCGCCATCGCAATCACCACCGCCGCCATCATTACCGGCAGGTGGTTCACCATACCGACGGCTGTAATCACCGCATCCAGGGAGAAGACCGCATCGAGGATCACAATCTGCGTCACGACAACCCAAAAGCTCGCATAGCCTTTTGACTGGCCGGTATCATGCTCACGGTTTTCCAGCCGCTCATGCAGTTCGGTGGTAGCCTTGAACAACAGGAAGATACCTCCCAGCAGCATAATCAGGTCACGCCCCGAGAACGAATAGTCCATCACCGTGAACAGCGGTTTCGTCAGCGTCACCATCCACGAGATCACGGACAGCAGTGCCAAACGCATAATCAGCGCCAGCGACAACCCGATCAGACGCGCTTTATCCCGCTGTTTAGGCGGCAGCTTATCGGCCAGAATCGCAATAAAGACCAGGTTATCAATACCCAGAACAATTTCGAGAACAACAAGCGTGAGCAAACCCACCCAAATCTGCGGGTCCATTAAGAATTCCATGACAAGCTCCTGCTCAAAGAATGGCTAAACTGCGCCCTGGACATCTCAGGCGTTGAAGCAATATGCAGATAAAGTGTGTGGCAAAAAGTGCCAAACTGACAGGCGCTAAGCGGCCTCGAGGTGAAATGACGTCGGTGACGATCCATACGGTGGGCTACTGCCCTATACTCCTGATTAATTAAATATATGCTAAACATAACAGACACAACCGGTTTTTAGCAAAGATTTACCTTCCTTTGCAATAAGTTGTGTCGGAGATATTTTACTCTTCGAAATTTCTTTTAATCGGAAGTTAAATTACGGATCTTCATCACATAAATTATTTTTTTCGATATCTAAAATAATTCACGAAAATCATAGGTTTTTCATTGTAACCCTTATCTGAATCGATTCGCTTGCGGACGACGATTCAAAATACATCTCGTTGTCGATGTGTTAACGATAATAAAGGAGGTAGCAAGTGACCATTGCTATTGTAATAGGCACACATGGTTGGGCTGCAGAGCAGTTACTTAAAACAGCAGAAATGCTGTTAGGCGAGCAGGAAAACGTCGGCTGGATCGATTTCGTTCCAGGCGAAAATGCTGAAACGCTGATCGAAAAGTACAACGCTCAGTTGGCAAAACTCGATACCAGTAAAGGCGTGCTATTTCTCGTTGATACATGGGGAGGCAGCCCGTTCAACGCTGCGAGCCGCATTGTCGTCGACAAAGAGCATTACGAAGTGATCGCTGGCGTGAACATTCCCATGCTGGTCGAAACCTTTATGGCGCGTGATGACAACCCAAGCTTTGATGAATTAGTCGCACTGGCAGTAGAAACCGGTAGCGAAGGCGTGAAAGCGCTGAAAGCAAAACCGGTAGAAAAAGCCGCTCCGGCCCCAGTTGCTGCAGCAAAAGCAGCGGCACCGGCTAAACCGATGGGTCCGAACGATTATATGCACATCGGCCTCGCACGCATCGATGACCGCTTAATCCACGGTCAGGTAGCCACCCGCTGGACCAAAGAAACCAACGTCACGCGCATTATCGTCGTCAGCGATGAAGTTGCCGCAGATACGGTGCGTAAAACGCTGTTGACGCAGGTTGCGCCTCCAGGCGTAACGGCGCACGTGGTGGATGTCGCGAAAATGATCCGCGTCTACAACAACCCGAAATATGCAGGCGATCGTGTGATGCTGCTGTTCACCAACCCGACCGATGTTGAACGTGTCGTGGAAGGTGGCGTAAAAATCACCTCGGTAAACATTGGTGGCATGGCTTTCCGTCAGGGTAAAACGCAGGTTAACAACGCGATTTCCGTTGATGAAAAAGACATCGAAGCCTTCAAGAAACTCAACGCACGCGGCATTGAACTCGAAGCCCGTAAGGTTTCTACCGATCAGAAACTGAAAATGATGGATTTGATTGCCAAAGCGAAATAACCCGCTGGCATTTACTTAGTTTTCACACTTAAGTCTGTATAGCAATAGGAGAAGTACAATGGAGATTACCACTCTTCAGATTGTGCTGGTGTTCATCGTCGCATGTATCGCGGGTATGGAGTCGGTACTCGATGAATTTCAGTTCCACCGTCCGTTGGTGGCCTGTACGCTGATTGGCGCCGTTCTCGGGGACATGAAAACCGGTATTATCATCGGTGGTACCCTGGAAATGATCGCGCTGGGTTGGATGAACATCGGTGCCGCCGTTGCACCAGATGCCGCACTGGCCTCAATTATTTCTACCGTTCTGGTTATCGCAGGTCACCAAAGCATCGGTGCCGGTATCGCGCTGGCTATCCCGCTGGCAGCAGCTGGCCAGGTTCTGACTATCATCGTTCGTACCATCACCGTCGCCTTCCAGCACGCTGCGGATAAGGCTGCTGAGAGCGGCAACTTGACGGCGCTCTCCTGGCTGCATGTGTCCTCGCTGTTCCTGCAAGCAATGCGTATCGCGATCCCTGCGGTTATCGTGGCGATTTCTGTCGGCACCAGTGAAGTCCAGGGCCTGCTCAACGCCATCCCTGAAGTGGTCACCGGCGGCCTGAACATCGCGGGCGGTATGATCGTCGTCGTGGGTTATGCGATGGTCATCAACATGATGCGCGCAGGCTACCTGATGCCGTTCTTCTACCTCGGTTTCGTCACCGCGGCATTTACCAACTTTAACCTGGTTGCACTGGGTGTGATTGGCGCAGTTATGGCCATCCTCTACATTCAGCTGAGCCCGAAATATAACCGCGTAGCGGGTGCGCCAGCGCAAGCTGCTGGCAACAATGACCTTGATAACGAACTGGACTAGCAGGTGAGCGAAATGGTTGATATGACTAAAACTACCACCGAGAAAAAACTCACTCCGAGTGACATTCGTGGCGTGTTCCTTCGTTCTAACCTGTTCCAGGGTTCATGGAACTTCGAACGTATGCAGGCGCTGGGTTTTTGCTTCTCCATGATACCGGCAATTCGCCGTTTGTACCCGGAGAACAACGACGCGCGTAAGCAGGCTATTAAGCGTCACCTGGAATTCTTTAACACCCATCCTTATGTTGCGGCACCGGTTCTTGGCGTAACGCTGGCGATGGAAGAACAGCGTGCTAACGGTGCAGAGATTGACGATGGTGCCATCAACGGTATCAAAGTCGGTCTGATGGGTCCGCTGGCAGGCGTAGGTGACCCGATCTTCTGGGGTACCGTGCGTCCGGTATTTGCCGCCCTCGGTGCGGGTATCGCGATGAGTGGCAGCCTGCTAGGCCCACTGTTGTTCTTCATCTTGTTCAACGCGGTACGTCTGGCAACACGCTACTACGGTGTGGCCTACGGTTATCGTAAAGGTGTCGATATCGTTAAAGATATGGGCGGCGGCTTCCTACAGAAACTGACTGAGGGGGCGTCAATCCTTGGCCTGTTTGTCATGGGGGCCTTGGTGAATAAGTGGACGCACGTGAACATCCCGCTGGTGGTTTCCACCATCACCGGTCAGGATGGTCAGACTCGCGTAACCACCGTGCAGACCATCCTTGACCAGCTGATGCCGGGCCTGGTACCGCTGCTGCTGACCTTCGCCTGTATGTGGCTGCTGCGTAAGAAAGTGAACGCTCTGTGGATTATCGTTGGCTTCTTCGTCATCGGTATCGCGGGTTACGCTGTCGGCCTGCTCGGCCTGTAAGACTGCTATACCATACCGGGGGCTCTGCTCCCGGTTTTTCTATTTAGAGGGTTAAGGATTCATGACTATCACGGACCTGGTGCTGGTTCTTTTTATCCTGTCGCTGCTGGCGTTTGCCATCTACGATCAGTTCATCATGCCCCGCCGTAATGGCCCTACTCTGCTTGCTGTTCCCCTGCTGCCCCGTAGTCGTGTCGATAGCGTTATCTTCATTGGATTGATCGCGATTCTCATCTACAACAACGTCACCAGCCATGGGGCGCAATTCACTACCTGGTTATTGTGTGCGCTGATATTGATGGGAATATATTTGTTCTGGATCCGCACGCCAAAAATCATCTTTAAACAGAAAGGGTTTTTCTTCGCCAATGTTTGGGTGGAATATAGCCGGATTAAAGAGATGAATTTGTCGGAAGATGGCGTACTGGTGATGCAATTAGAACATCGGCGATTGCTGATCCGCGTACGAAATATAGACGACCTTGAGAGAATATATAAACTTCTCATATCAAATCAATGATATAGAAACATAGCCTGAACTATGTTATTTGTATATTGACGTATAACAAACATAGCACAGGCTATATTCACGTTCTCTTTTTGTTATTTAATTTAACGCATTATCGACAATTAAATCTAAATGAAAATCGTTTTCAATTAGAAGTCAAATAATATCCACCCGTTTCTTGTTTTATATTCTCAAAATATGTTAAGGTTGCGCCCGTCATTGGGGAGTAGCCGATTTCCAGACTCCGGAAATGTACGTGTCAACATACTCGTCGCAAGGCGTGGCGCGTACGGACTGTAAACATACAGTCAGGCGAGACCATAGACACATCAACTGCAATGCATGTCTCCTGAACTGCGTGTTCGGGCGTGCATGGTTACTGGGGGCAGTGATGTGTTTAATGGATACCCCGGTCAGGACGCTGTTATGAATCTCACCGCTACTGTTCTTCTCGCTTTCGGCATGTCGATGGATGCATTCGCCGCATCAATTGGTAAAGGTGCTACGCTACACAAACCTAAATTCTCTGAAGCTCTGCGCACTGGCTTAATTTTCGGCGCTGTCGAAACGCTGACCCCGCTGATTGGTTGGGGTATGGGCATGCTGGCGAGTAAATTCGTACTCGAGTGGAACCACTGGATTGCCTTCATCCTGCTGATTTTTCTCGGTGGACGAATGATAATCGAAGGTTTCCGTGATAACGGTGATGAAGATGAAGAGCCGCAGCGTCGCCACGGTTTCTGGCTGTTGGTGACCACCGCCATTGCCACCAGCCTCGATGCGATGGCCGTCGGCGTCGGTCTGGCTTTCCTGCAGGTGAACATTATTGCCACCGCGCTGGCTATCGGCTGCGCCACGCTAATGATGTCCACGCTGGGGATGATGATCGGCCGTTTTATCGGCCCCATGCTGGGTAAACGTGCTGAAATTCTCGGCGGGGTGGTGCTAATTGGTATCGGTGCCCAGATCCTCTGGGCACATTTCCACGGTTAATTCACACGCTGCCAGATATGAATACTAAAGTCTGTCTGGCAGTCAAATGTCGTTTTCCCCGCCAGCGTTTCCCAGACTTCCGGTTTTGCCCGCCAGGCAAAAGGCGTCATTTGCAGCAATGCCACAGCCTCGCTACCGCTAAGCTGCATCTGATAGCCCAACGCGATACTCTGCTGCAGAGCAAAGCCTTCCAGCTGTTCCGTGTGTGGCGCATGCAAACGCACCTCATCGTAAATCAGCCCTTTCAGCTCCATTAAATGGCGCGGGCCCGGCGTGGCCGTTATCACCCATCCACCCGGCTTCACCACGCGCGCCAGCTCCTGAGCTTTACAGGGGGCGTAGATCCTGACAATGGCATCCATTGAAGCATCAGCAAAAGGCAGCCGATGACTTGACGCAACACAAAATGTCACCTGCGGATAACGCCTTGCTGCGGCCTTGATCGCCACCTTCGAGACATCCAGACCAAAGGTCACACTTCCTGCCAGCGCATCGGCAAACGCGTGCGTGTAATACCCTTCCCCACAGCCGATATCGAGAATCGCCGCGTCACCTGGCGTTAACGATTCCTGGAGAACATTCACAATCGCCTCACGCAGCGGCTGATAGTGGCCGGCATCGAGAAATTCCCGACGTGCCTGCATCATTTCCGCACTGTCACCTGGATCGCGCGAGCGTTTGTGTTGAACAGGCAGTAAGTTGACATACCCTTCTTTCGCCACATCAAACTGATGCCGCCCAGGGCAGGCAAAACTGTTGTTATCTTGAGTAAGAGGCTGATGGCAAAGGGGACAGGAAAACAACATGACAACTCCGGCAGATGGCTTCAGGGCGCAAGTGTAACGCGAATTGCGCCCAGGGAAAATAACTTACAGCGCCGGAGAGACGTCGTGATTACCGTGCATTACCAGCAAGTGTTCCGAGTCAGCGGGCATGCCATCCGGTTTAACGTTTTCCAGACGCAGCACATCCCCCATTATCTGACTAAAGACGGGGGCCGATACGGCACCACCGTAATACGCCCCATTTTGCGGGTTGTTGATAACCACCACCAGCGCAAACTTCGGATCGCTTGCCGGAGCCACGCCCGCCGTATATGCCACGTATTTATCGACATATTTGCCGTCATCGCCAATTTTCTTTGCCGTCCCGGTTTTTACCGCCACGCGATAATCTCGTACCGCAGCCTTTGTTCCCCCACCGCCGGGCAGCGCAACGCTTTCCATCATATGCTCAACCTGATGAACTAACGCCTCAGACATGACGCGTCGGCCTATTACCGGCGGATCGATACGGGTGATGGACAGCGGTCGATAGATGCCAAAACTGCCAATGGTGGCGTAAACGTGCGCCAACTGTAGCGGCGTGACCATTAATCCGTAGCCGAAGGCAAAGGTTGCGCGATCCAAACTGCTCCAGTAACGTCTCTGAGGCATTAAGCCGCTGCTTTCGCCAGTCAACCCTAGACCTGTCGGTTCGCCAAAACCAAAGCTCTTGTAGGTGTCCAACAATCGCTGAATGGGCATAGCTAATGATAAATGTGACACGCCGGTATCGCTCGATTTTTGCAAAATACCGGTCAGCGACAACTCAGGATAATAGCCAACATCGCGAATACGGTGCCCGTCAAGATTAAAGGGGTGGGTATCAATCACACTGTCGGGCTGTACAATTCCCTGTTGCAGGGCAGTCATAAGCACCAACGGCTTAACGGTAGATCCTGGCTCAAAGGTATCGCTGATCGCGCGGTTACGAAAATCGTCCAGCACCGCACCGTCGCGGTTATTGGGGTTGAAATCCGGGAAACTCGCCATCGACAATATTTCCCCAGTGGCGATGTTGATCAGTACCGCCGCCCCTGACTCGGCTTTATTCCACGTCACGGCATTGTCCAGCGCATCCTCGGTGACCGTCTGCAAGCGTTCATCGATGCTGAGCTGCAACTCATGTGCGGGTACCGGCATCACTTCCGTGATGTTCTCAATCACATGACCAAATTTGTCTTTACGCACCAACCGCGAGCCGGGTTTGCCCATCAACTGGCTATTGAAACTTTTCTCTACCCCTTCAATACCCTGGCCATCAATATTGGTGAAGCCAATCAAATTCGCGGCAACGTGGCCAGCGGGATAGAAACGACGGGACTCTTCGCGAAGATTAATCCCCGGAAGATTCAGGTTATCAACCCACTGCGCCTGTTGGGGTGAAATCTGGCGCGCCAGGTAGATAAACCGTCCGGCGGGGTTACTATTAACGCGTTCCGCCAGTGCGCTAAGCGACAAATTCAACGTTTTTGCCAACGCTTGCCAGCGCTCGTTATACCCGACACCACCTTTGCTAATAATCGTCTTAGGATCGGCCCAGACAGCATTAACCGGTACGCTCACCGCCAACGGTCGCCCTTCTCTGTCAGTAATCATTCCACGCGGTGATGCTGTCGTTACTTCACGTAATGAGCGCATGTCCTCCTGCTTCACCAGACTGGTCGGCGTGACGATTTGCAACCACGCAACCCTGCCAAGGAGCAGCCCCAGACTCAATAAAATTGCCGCGCAAAGCAGGGCAAAACGTACGGGAGTAAAATTGCGTGCATCGCCGTCGTTTTTCTTTTTCACCTGTTCTCCAGCAAGATAGTTTTTCAGGTGACTGATTTAACGAGAATTAGCGACAGAAAGCGGGGAAAAGAATGCTACGAATATCACGCCTTTGCAACAAAGCGCTAATGGGACGGCATTTTGAAATACTTTGACGTAATCTGAATTAAAAAGCCCCGCAAATGCGAGGCTTTATATCTGAAATTGCTGCGCCTGAGCGCTTCAAATCAGTGGTTTCGATCAGATAGCTGTTACGTTAACAGCAGCCGGACCTTTCTGGCCGTCCTGAATTTCGAACTCAACGTTCTGGCCTTCAGCCAGAGTTTTGAAGCCGTTACCCTGGATTGCAGAGAAGTGTACGAACACATCTTTGCTGCCATCAGCAGGAGTAATGAAACCAAAACCTTTAGACTCGTTGAACCACTTAACTTGACCTTTAATCTTTGCCATTTGCAAAATTCCTTAGAGTATTTTCTTCGCCCGCAGGCATAACATAGATAAAACTGAGACATTACTGCTTGAGGCACTAATATAAGGTTCGGCAGAGAAGCGGTATTCAACGTCAACGTGTTTACTCAGGACTTCTTTACTGAAAATGCCACACATAAACAGAACTGTACCTCGTTTAACCCAAAACGTGTTATCACATACAACGATAATAATGGCAAGCCATTTTTAAACGTGTCTCGATCGGTCGCACAAATCCCGAAGTTCATCTCACGACAACTGCACAGTTATGCGCCAGACCGAGTCTGGATATATTCTCACCGCTCCCGCCCTGCCCCGGCTGGCATACGCAGCAGCCGCGACATGTCTACCATAGCTCACCTTGTGAGGTTGTTCCAGACTCACTGATGCACCGTGTGCTGAATATCATTTTTTATGCTTAGTAATGCATAATTTGTCACAACGGTAAAAATGAGATCCGTCTTCTGGTTTTGCAGAAAAATAATGAAAGAATGATGACAAAGCACAAAAAAAGTAAGAGAAACGTTTCGCTGATAATAAAAACGATCACTATCACAAAAATGGCATAATCATATTATTAACGTATGGGTAATTATATTTAACACCACGTACAGGCACAGAATTAATCGGCCAACATGGATTGATGGAAGAACGTTATCGACAGTTCACCGCGCGAACCGCGTGGAGGTCGCAGAAGAAAATGATATGACAGGGTTAACGACAGGATGGAATATCTGAGAACAGCGTCATCAGACGCCCACCCTGTCTTTCAGTTGACTAACGTTCTGCTACCAGGCGAATGATACTTTCATCTTCATCCTGGTTTTTCACTGCAGGTTCTGCGGCTTTTTCAGGTTCGTTAGCTTCACAAAGACGACGAAGCAATGCGTTCTGTCGTTTTTGTTGATCTAACAACGCTTCAAGTAACTCGATCTGCTCATTAGTTCGTGAGCTTGCCCGATTGATGAAGAACCACAGTACAAGCCCGATAACCAGAACCACCACCGATACCACTAAAGACGCAAAACTTAGCGCGCCAGAGTTCAAAACTTCGTTCATTTTACCACCTCAATGTAGACAGCGTAGTTTACCACTGCCGCACAAGAAGGTAATCAACTGTTGCTAAAATGCGCTTACCAGGGAATAAATTTATTGATGGCACAAATTCCGTTGAAAAATTGTACGTCCTGATCGCACATGATGTTGAACACCTGCGCCCACATCAGTATGCATACCAGTACGACAATGATCAGCACCACCCACCGAATTTTTTTCACTCCAACTCCACTCTCCGAATCCACATCTTATGCGACTAAATTATCATGCGTTACCTAAACCCAACGTTAACCTTAGCGGCATAAATATTTTTAGGAATGATTCACTTGTTTCATTCAGTGTACAAGCTAATCTTATAATAACGAGAAAAGATAAGAGGTTGTAATGCGTCTGATTATTCGCGCAATTGTATTGCTGGCTCTGGTTTGGATTGGTTTATTACTGAGTGGCTATGGCGTGCTGATAGGGAGTAAGGAGAACGCAGCAGGACTGGGTCTGCAATGCAAGTACCTGACGGCACGGGGCACCAGCACCGCACAGTACGTACATACCAGCAGCGGTATCATCGGCTTGTCGGACTGTCCCCTGTTAAGGAAAAGCACCGTCATTGTCGATAACGGTTAATATTGAAGCAAGAAAATTACCTGTTATTGGTGTCGGCTTGTATTAATTTTGCTCATTTAAAAAGCCCCGGTACAAAATACCTGGGGCTTTTGACCTATTGCGTATAAATCAAATCAGAATGGATAATCGTTATAACCCATTTGTTCTGAAATTTTTCGCGCAGCCGTGTGCAGCATTTCGACATATTCGTGTAAACGCTCTTCAGAAAAACGCAGAGTCGGGAATGAAATACTCAAACCTGCGATGACCACACCGAAACGATCAAAGACCGGAACGCCGATGCAGCGCAGTCCTTCTTCCTGCTCTTCGTTGTCTTCACCGTAGCCTTGCTCACGCACTTTATCCAGCAGCAGCAGCAACTCATCAGTGCTGGTGATCGTACGGTCGGTGCTGCGTTTGTATTCCACGCCTTCAAGAATCTGTTTTACTTCGTCACGGTCACGCCATGCCAGCAGTACTTTACCGATCGCCGTGCTGTATAACGGGTTACGACGTCCAACGCGAGAATACATGCGTAAATTGTACATCGAGTCGATTTTATGGATGTAGACAATGCTGTCTTCGTCCAGCGCACCGAGGTGGACCGTCTCTTTAGTTAAACGCGACAGTTCACGCATCTGAATATCAGCGCTACGGATCAGATCGACGTTTTGCAACGCGCGAGCGCCCAGTTCAAACAGTTTCAGGGTCAGAGAGTATTTCTCAGACTCACCTTCCTGTGCCACATAACCCAGCGTTTTCATGGTCTGTAAAAAGCGATAAACGGTGCTTTTAGACATCATGACGCGTTGCGACAATTCGGTTATACCAATTTCGCGCTCTTCACCCAGTGCCTGCAGAATGCCAAAAACCTTCAGCACGGAAGAAACAGAATCGGGTTGTTTATCCAGATCTGCGATAGCCATTTATCACCTCATTACGAGTGTTTTATAAAAATCAGAACCGGTTTTTATTATAATTTCACGTACCGATGCTCGCAATCCATCTTTGCCCACTTAGTTACAAATCTGCGACATAACACCTGAATATCAATGCTAAAATTATTATTCTCATCATAATTTCCGACAATATTGACTTCCTATGGATAAATTTCAGGCCGATGGCCTGCCGCTGCCCCAACGATATGGCGCAATATTAACCATTATTATGGGTATTTCGATGGCCGTACTGGATGGTGCAATTGCCAATGTTGCCCTGCCGACGATTGCCGCCGATCTTCAGGCCTCCCCCGCCAGTTCAATTTGGGTCGTTAATGCCTATCAAATTGCGATAGTGGTTTCACTACTCTCATTTTCTTTTTTGGGCGACATGTTTGGCTACCGACGTATTTATAAATGCGGACTGGTCGTTTTTCTGCTCGCATCTCTCTTCTGCGCATTATCAGATTCCCTGCAGATGCTCACGCTGGCGCGCGTGGCACAAGGGTTTGGCGGAGCCGCATTAATGAGCGTGAATACGGCGCTGATCCGGCTTATTTACCCTCAACGCCAACTGGGGCGCGGAATGGGTATTAATTCATTCATCGTGGCGGTCTCGTCTGCTGCAGGTCCGACTATTGCCGCGGCGATCCTCTCCATTGCCTCATGGAAATGGTTGTTTTTGATTAACGTACCGCTTGGGATTATTGCTCTACTGCTGGCTATGCGCTTTTTGCCCGCAAACGCTGCACGCAGCAATAAACCCCGTTTTGATTTACCCAGCGCAGTGATGAATGCGTTAACGTTCGGTTTGCTGATAACTGCACTCAGTGGGTTTGCCCAGGGACAGTCACTCACGCTAATCGGGGCTGAACTGGCGGGACTTCTCGTGGTGGGCTATTTCTTTGTCCGTCGACAGCTGTCACTACCTGTACCGCTGTTACCGGTTGATCTGCTGCGCATACCGCTTTTTTCGCTCTCCATCGGCACCTCGATCTGTTCATTCTGCGCGCAAATGTTGGCCATGGTCTCTCTCCCCTTCTTTTTACAAACCGTGTTGGGTCGTAGTGAAGTTGAAACAGGTCTGTTGTTGACCCCATGGCCGCTGGCCACCATGGTTATGGCACCGCTGGCGGGTTACCTGATTGAACGCGTCCACGCCGGGCTTTTAGGGGCATTAGGCATGGTGGTGATGGCATGCGGGTTATTTTCTCTGGTGTTGCTGCCCTCCGCCCCGTCGGACTTCAATATTATCTGGCCGATGATCCTGTGCGGTGCTGGCTTTGGTCTGTTCCAGTCACCAAACAACCATACCATCATCACTTCCGCGCCGCGTGAACGCAGCGGTGGCGCAAGCGGGATGCTGGGAACGGCGCGTTTACTGGGACAAAGCACCGGTGCCGCGTTAGTGGCGTTGATGTTGAATCAGTTTGGCGACAGCGGTACCCACATGTCTCTGCTGGCGGCTGGCATTCTGGCGACGCTTGCCGCTATTGTCAGCGGACTGCGGATCACCCAACCTCGGATTCAGGCGTAAAAAAAGCGCGTCTAACGACGCGCTTCTTCATTATTTAACCTGCTGCGGGTTATTTCAGGTATTCCCCACTGCGCAGCGCTTCAATACGCTTATCCAGCGGCGGGTGAGTCATAAACAGCTCACTCAGCGACTTAGATTTACCGTTGATGCAGAAGGCCATCATGCTGGTTGCTTCCTGCGGCTCATAGCTAGTTTTCAGCCGCTGCAACGCAGCAATCATTTTCTCACGACCCACCAGTTTGGCAGAGCCTGCATCCGCATGGAATTCACGATGACGTGAGAACCACATGGTAATAATGCTCGCCAGAATACCAAACACCAGCTCCAGCACCGTCGCTACCGCGAAATAGATTAGCGGGTTGCCGTTGCTACCCTCACCTTCTTCACGGTTTCCGCCCATAAAGCCGGCGGCGAGTTGCGCCAGAATACGTGAGATAAAGATAACAAAGGTGTTCACCACGCCCTGGATCAGCGTCATGGTAACCATATCGCCATTGGCAATGTGGCTAATTTCATGTGCGATAACGGCTTCGGCTTCATCGGGACTCATGTTTTGCAACAAGCCGGTGCTGACAGCCACCAGCGACGCATCCCGGCGAGCACCGGTCGCAAACGCGTTAATATCTGGCGCATGGTAAATAGCCACCTGTGGCATAGCGATCCCAGCCTGACGAGCCTGAGTTGCTACAGTATTCATCAGCCAGCGTTCTCTTTCATTACGGGGCTGTTCAATTACTTCCCCACCAACGGACTTTAACGCCATCCATTTGGACATCAGCAGCGAAATAAAGGAACCACCAAAACCAAACAGCAGAGCCATAATCAACAAGCCTTGAACGCTGCTTGACTGAATCCCTGTCAGGCTCAATACCAGCCCGAAAACGACCATCACAGCCAGGTTCGTCAGCAGGAAGAGCGCGATTCGCATCATAATTTTCTTTTAACCTCAATTTAACAAAACGCACTATGCGATTACCCATATCGTATGGGTCTTACGGCTATTTTCAAGCATGCATACGTGCTAAGTCAGTAGAAAGACACAACTTTACATTTTACCGTATCAGACTGACGACTTCATACGCTTGTTAAAAAAACAGGCACAATTTCTTGTGCCTGTTGGATATTACTGTTTGGTCGCAGACTGTTCCGCTGGCTTGTCTTTTTCAAGACGCGCCAGGTCGAGCGCGATTTTCACCGTCTCATCGAGATACGGATCCGGCTCCTGGTAATCCTTCGGCAGATCGTCCAGTTTCTTCAGCGGCGGTTTACCTTCACGCTTCAAGCGATCGTTGATACGCGCCAGACGCAGGGCATCATCTTCGTTATTCTCTTTCTCACGCTGAGCGTAATTCAGAGACGCGATGTTGCGCTTATCTTTCAGGGCATTGAAACGAGCAATATCCTTCATGATGTACTGGAACTCAGGATCTTTAACGATACGCGCATTATGTTCTTTCAGTAATTCAGGACCAAACGGCGTTAAATTATCTGACTTCGCATAGGTTGCAGCATCAACGCTATCCCACGGTAAGGCGTTATCTTCGAACTTCTCACCGGTTTCAGTTTCTTCATTGCCTGTCGGCATGATGATATCCGGCGTCACGCCCTTACGTTGCGTGCTGCCACCGTTAACACGGTAGAATTTCTGGATAGTGTACTGAACGGAACCCAGCGCTGGCCATTCCGGACGCAGCATCTGATCGTAGATACGGTTCAGAGAACGGTACTGCTGCACGGTGCCTTTACCAAAGGTCGGTTCCCCGACGATTAACGCACGGCCGTAATCCTGCATTGCCGCGGCAAAAATCTCAGAAGCAGAAGCACTGAAACGGTCAACCAGCACCACCAGCGGGCCTTTATAGTAAACAACGCCGTCGGTATCACTGTCTTCGCGCACTTTACCGTTATTGTCGCGAACCTGAACAACAGGGCCAGAAGGAATAAACAGACCGGAAAGCGATACGGCTTCGGTCAGTGCACCACCACCGTTAGTGCGCAAATCGATGATCACGCTGCTGACATTCTGTTTTTCCAGCTTCTGCAGCTGAACTTTAACGTCATCCGTCAAGCCAACGTAGAAACCGGGAATATCGAGCACACCGACTTTTTCTTTGCCAACGGTTTTGACCGACATTTTAACAGCACGGTCTTCCAGACGAATACGTTCACGCGTTAGCGTAACGGTACGTGTCTTGGTGCCTTTACCGGCAGGCAGGATTTCAAGGCGAACCTTGCTACCCTTTGGTCCTTTGATCAGCGCGACAACGTCATCGAGACGCCAGCCAATCACATCAACGACGCCTTTACCAGCCTGGCCGACGCCAACAATACGATCGCCTACGCTTATCGCCTTGCTTTTGGCTGCCGGACCACCCGCTACCATTGAATTAATAACGGTATAGTCATCATCCATTTGCAGAACCGCGCCAATACCTTCCAGAGACAGGCTCATTTCGGTATTGAACTGTTCGGTATTCCGCGGAGACAGGTAGTTGGTATGCGGATCGATTTCACGCGCAAACGCCGTCATCGCCAGTGAGAACACATCTTCACTGTTAGTCTGCGCCAGACGGCGAATAGCAAATTTGTAACGACGGGTCAGCGTTTCACGAATTTCAGCATCGGTTTTACCGGTCAGTTTCAGGCTAAGTTCATCGAATTTAACCTTACCGTCCCACAATGCGTTTAGCTCGGCTTCGCTTTTTGGCCATGGGGCCTTGCTGCGATCGAGGTTAAACGTGTCGTTACCGGTGAAATCCATTGGACGCGCCAGCACGCTTAACGCGTACTGGTAACGTTCAAACCGGCGCTTTTGCGCCAGATTGTAGAGATCGTAAAAGACATCCAGCTTGCCCGTGCGCAGTTCATCACCGATGACGGTTTTCTTTTTAGCAAACTGCTCTATATCGCTCGCTAACAGCACGTTATGGCTGTAGTCGAGCAGATTCAGATAGCGGTCAAAAATTTTTGCCGAAAACGCCTGATCCAGATCGAACTGGCGATAATGAGAACGCGTAAAACGCGATGTGACACGTTCGCTCACCGTCGCGTGCTGCGTTTCTTCCTTCAGTATGGGGAGTTGATCGGCACGCGTGATGTCTTCCACAGCGAGTGCCTGGCCTGCTAATGCAAGCAGACCAGCTAACGCAGTAAGCCTAAAAAAAGTGTTCATGCCAGGCCAGGCCTCCGTTTCAGAACACCAAGTGTTCTGCGCGTACAATCAAAGACATACCCGAATTCAGCTGTACACGGACGCCATCTTTGGTGATTTCTAATACGGTGGCATCCATCGCATTATTACCTGCTTTCACCTTTAAAGACTGCCCTACCTTCAGCACTGAAATATCAGACACTGGGGTATGCTGTTCTTCGCGAGGAGCACGCGGTGCTTGAGCGGCCGGTTTTTCAGCGCGAGGTTTACGCTCTGCACCTTCTTTACGACGCGGAGCAGGACGCGGCTTACGCTCGCGACGCGGTGCGCCGTCTTTTTCACCCGCAGCAGCTGCCGCTTCGCGTTTTTTCGCCTGTTGCTCGGCACGTTGCGCCTGAACGCGGGCTTTTGCTTCTTCAAGCTGTTTGCGCGCATGTTCGACGTGTTGCTCATCCAGCTCACCACATGGGTTGCCGTCGAGATCGACACGCGTTGCGCCCAGCTTAACGCCATACAGATAGCGCCAGCTTGAAGTGTAGAGACGTAAGGCAGAACGAAGCTGTGTCTTGCTGAGGTTCATTTCACCCTCAACACGCTCTACCAGATCCTGAAAAATGCCAATTTTCAGCGGGCGCGCTTCGCCTTCCGCACTAAAACATTGCGGGAAGCGTTCGGCCAGAAACGCGATAACTTCTTTACTGCTATTCAACTTAGGTTGATTTTCCATGAAATTTCCTGATTACAACGGACGTAGCCAACAAGCGCAGGCATGAACAGGCGTCATTATAATGACGTCATCAGTAATTGCTACGTTATCCGTTGATTATCCTGCGACGGTCGCAAAGAATTTTTTGTAATCCGTCATTGCAAGCACGGTTTCAAGCTGTGCCACAAGCGTACGCAGCCCCTGTTCATCCTCTTCAGTAAAGCGGCCAAACGCTGTGCTATCAATATCCAGCACGCCGATTATCTGATTTTCAACCATGATTGGCAGGACGATTTCAGCATTGCTGGCGGCATCGCAAGCAATGTGCCCGTCAAAGGCGTGAACGTCTTCAATGCGCTGAACCTGGTTCTGCGCCACCGCTGTACCACACACGCCACGCCCAACAGGGATACGCACACAGGCGATCTTTCCCTGGAAGGGACCGAGCACCAGCGTGTCGTTTTCGAGCAGATAAAAACCAGCCCAGTTCACTTCTGAAAGACGTTCGTACAACAAGGCGCTGGTATTTGCCAACGTTGCCAGAAAACTGGTTTCACCTGCCATCAATGCGCGAAAATCACGGTTCAGATCCGTGTATAGCTCTATTTTGTTCATTATGTAATCACTTAGTTGTCTTACTTAAAACTGCAGCCTACTAAAATAAACATTAAATGCGTTAATGCTCAAGATCATTCCCGTCATGGGTTAAGATAACATTACTCTAACACTTTGATCCGCGATACATGGCCCTAAATACTCCACGCATCAAGCCATCCAAAAAAATAGCGATCAGGTCCGTCGGTGAGGCGCTACCCCGTGCGCACTACCAGCGTTGCCCCGAATGCGACATGCTATTTAGCTTGCCGAAAATGCGTTCGCACCAAAGTGCATACTGTCCCCGCTGTCAGGCAAAAATTCGTGACGGACGCGACTGGTCATTAACACGGCTGGCGGCAATGGCCTTCACCATGCTGCTGCTGATGCCTTTTGCCTGGGGAGAGCCGCTGTTACACATCTTTTTATTAGGCATTCGTATTGACGCCAATGTGGTTCAGGGGATCTGGCAAATGACCCGCCAGGGTGATCCACTCACCGCCTCCTTCGTGCTCTTTTGCGTGATGGGCGCGCCGATAATACTTGTCTCGTCCATTGCTTATCTGTGGTTAGGCAACATTCTCGGTATGAACCTGCGCCCGGTCCTGCTGATGCTGGAAAGGCTCAAAGAGTGGGTCATGCTCGACATTTACCTGGTCGGTATCGGCGTCGCGTCGATCAAAGTGCAGGACTACGCTTTCCTACTGCCGGGCGTGGGGCTGTATGCTTTTCTTGCGCTGGTGATCCTCAGTATTCTGACGCTGTCGCACCTCAACGTGGAACAGTTGTGGGACCGTTTTTACCCGCAAAGACCCGCACGGCGCCCCGATGAACAGCTTCGCGTGTGCCTCGGCTGCCATTTTACAGGCTATCCGGACACCCGCAGTCGCTGCCCGCGTTGCCATATTCCGTTGCGCTGGCGCAGGAATCAAAGCATACAAAAGTGCTGGGCCGCGCTGCTGGCCTCGATTGTCCTGCTGCTGCCTGCTAATCTGCTGCCCATCTCGGTTATTTACGTTAACGGATCCCGGCAGGAAGACACGATCCTGTCCGGCATTATGTCGCTGGCAAGCAGCAATGTTGGTGTCGCGGCAATCGTCTTTATCGCCAGTATTTTGGTGCCTTTCACCAAAGTGATCGTGATGCTTACCCTATTGATTAGCATCCATTTTAAATGTGAACAGGGCTTACGCACGCGCATTCTGCTACTGCGCATAGTGACGTGGATTGGCCGCTGGTCAATGTTGGATCTGTTTGTTATTGCCTTAACCATGTCGCTGATTAATCGCGACCAGATACTGGCTTTTACTATGGGACCGGCTGCGTTTTATTTCGGCGCAGCGGTAATTTTGACTATTCTTGCTGTGGAATGGCTGGACAGCCGCTTACTTTGGGATGCACATGAGTCAGGAAACGCCCGCTTCGCAGACTGAAGCGCAGATTAAAACAAAACGCCGCATTTCTCCATTCTGGCTGCTACCGTTCATCGCCCTGATGATCGCCGGGTGGCTGATCTGGGGAAGCTATGAAGACCGCGGCAACACCGTTACCATCGACTTTATGTCTGCAGATGGTATTGTGCCGGGCCGGACGCCTGTTCGCTATCAGGGTGTCGAAGTTGGCACGGTGCAGGATATCAGTCTCAGCAAAAATCTGCGCAAGATTGAAGTTCGCGTCAGCATCAAGGCCAGCATGAAAGATGCCCTGCGTAAAGATACGCAGTTCTGGCTGGTGACGCCAAAAGCCTCGCTGGCAGGCGTTTCCGGCCTCGACGCACTGGTTGGCGGAAACTATATCGGAATGATGCCCGGAACCGGAGAGCCGAGAGATCATTTCGTCGCCCTGGATACGCAGCCCAAGTATCGCCTGAATAACGGCGATTTAATGTTGCATCTGCATGCACCTGACCTCGGCTCCCTGAACAGCGGCTCGCTGGTATATTTCCGCAAAATACCGGTAGGCAGGGTATATGACTACACCATTAACCCCAATAATCAGGGCGTAACCATCGATGTGCTCATTGAGCGCCGATTTACTAATCTGGTCAAAAAAGGCAGCCGTTTCTGGAACGTGTCTGGGGTCAATGCGGATATCAGCCTCAGTGGGGCGAAGGTTAAGCTGGAAAGTCTGGCCGCACTGGTGAATGGTGCCATCGCCTTTGACTCACCGGAAGATTCACAGCCCGCTGTTGCCGACGATACATTTGGTCTGTATCAAGATCTTGCCCACAGCCAGCGCGGCGTGATCGTCAAGCTGGAATTACCCAGCGGCGATGGGCTAAAAGCAGGGTCCACATCGCTGATGTACCAGGGCCTGGAGGTCGGCGAACTGACGAAACTGGAACTTATCCCAGGAGGCAAAGTCACCGGCGAAATGACGGTGGATCCGAGCGTCGTCTCGTTGCTGCGGGACAATACGCGCATTGAACTGCGCAGCCCCAAATTGTCGTTGAGCGATGCAAACCTCAGTTCGCTGTTAACCGGTAAAACCTTCGAACTGGTCCCCGGCGAGGGCGAACCTCGCAGTCAGTTTGTAGTAGTTCCCGGCGAAAAATCCTTATTGCATGATCCAGGTGTGATGACGCTCACCCTGACTGCACCGGAAAGCTACGGCATTGAGGCGGGTCAACCGCTGATCCTGCATGGTGTCCAGGTTGGACAAGTGATTGAACGTACGCTGTCCAGCAAAGGCGTTTCCTTTACTGTTGCCATCGAACCCCAGCATCGCGACCTGGTACAAGGTGACAGTAAATTTGTGGTCAACAGTCGGGTTGACGTCAAAGTAGGCATTGACGGCGTGGAGTTCTTAGGAGCCAGTGCCAGCGAATGGATTAGCGGCGGTATTCGTATTTTACCCGGCACCAAAGGTGAAATGAAACCCAACTATCCGCTTTATGCCAACCTGGAGAAAGCGATTGAAAACAGCCTGAGCGATCTGCCGACCACCACGCTCAGCCTGCGCGCCGAAACGTTGCCTGACGTTCAGGCCGGTTCAGTGGTGCTGTACCGTAAATTCGAAGTGGGTGAAGTGATTAGCGTGCGCCCTCGCGCCGATGCGTTTGATATCGACCTGCACATCAAACCGGAATACCGCAACCTGTTAACCAACAACAGCGTGTTCTGGGCAGAAGGCGGCGCAAAAGTTCAACTTAACGGTAGCGGACTGACCGTACAGGCTTCTCCGTTGTCTCGCGCGCTAAAAGGGGCAATTAGCTTCGACAACCTGAGCGGTGCCAGCGCCAGCCAACGCAAAGGTGACAAGCGGATTCTGTACGCTTCTGAAACCGCCGCACGTGCGGTAGGCGGCCAAATTACCCTGCACGCCTTTGACGCCGGTAAGCTCGCCGCGGGCATGCCAATTCGCTATCTTGGCATCGATATTGGTCAGATCCAAACCCTGGAACTCATCACCGCACGCAATGAAGTGCAGGCGAAAGCGGTACTGTACCCGGAATATGTCCAGACCTTTGCGCGCAGCGGGACACGCTTCTCGGTAATTACCCCGCAAATCTCTGCGGCAGGTGTGGAGCACCTCGATACCATCTTGCAGCCTTATATTAACGTGGAGCCGGGTCGCGGGAATCCACGCCGTGATTTTGAGCTACAGGAAGCCACTATTACCGACTCGCGTTATCTTGATGGCCTGAGCATCGTGGTCGAAGCGCCGGAAGCCGGGTCGCTGAATATCGGCACTCCGGTTCTGTTCAGAGGTATCGAGGTGGGTACCGTCACCGGGCTGACGCTGGGTTCGCTTTCTGACCGCGTGATGATTGCCATGCGCATCAGCCAGCGCTATCAGCATCTGGTGCGTAATAACTCCGTGTTCTGGCTGGCGTCCGGCTACAACCTCGACTTCGGCCTGACCGGCGGCGTGGTGAAAACCGGGACCTTTAATCAGTTCATTCGCGGCGGTATTGCCTTCGCCACTCCACCGGGTACGCCACTGGCACCAAAAGCACAGGCTGGAAAACACTTCCTGTTGCTGGAAAGCGAACCCAAAGAGTGGCGTGAATGGGGAACCGCCCTGCCGCGTTAATGACCCTCCTGCTCCGGCGTACTCGCGCCGGAGCAAATATGCTACACTGCGCGCCTGTTTTTTTTCCGGTGGTACCAAGTGGCTTATTTTCCTGACGCCTTTCTGACTCAAATGCGGGAAGCAATGCCTTCCACGCTCTCTTTCGATGATTTTCTCGCCGCCTGCCAGCGTCCGTTACGACGCAGCATTCGTGTCAATACGCTGAAAATCTCCGTTGCTGATTTCCTCGCCTTAACGGCACCTTACGGCTGGTCGCTCACGCCGATCCCCTGGTGTGAAGAAGGGTTCTGGATCGAGCGTGACGAAGAGCAGTCAGTCCCACTGGGCAGCACCGCCGAGCATTTAAGTGGGCTGTTTTATATTCAGGAAGCCAGTTCAATGCTGCCGGTTGCCGCGCTGTTTGCCGAAGGGAATACTCCGGATCGGGTGATGGACGTAGCCGCCGCGCCGGGTTCAAAAACCACGCAAATCGCCGCAAAAATGAAGAATAAGGGCGCGATCCTGGCCAATGAGTTTTCCGCCAGTCGCGTTAAAGTGCTGCATGCCAATATCAGCCGCTGTGGGATCGCTAACGTTGCCCTCACCCACTTTGACGGACGCGTATTTGGCGCAGCGTTGCCAGAATCTTTCGATGCCATCCTATTGGACGCACCGTGCTCCGGTGAAGGCGTGGTGCGTAAAGATCCCGATGCGCTGAAAAACTGGTCCGTCGCCAGTAATCTTGAGATTGCCGCCACCCAGCGCGAACTGCTCGACAGCGCATTTCATGCTTTACGCCCTGGCGGCACGCTGGTGTATTCCACCTGTACGCTGAACCGTGATGAAAATGAACTCGTCATGCAGTGGCTGCTAGAAACCTATCCGGACGCCGTGGAGTTTCTCCCATTAGGTGATTTATTCCCGGATGCTGAACGCGCGCTGACGCCAGAAGGTTTTCTGCATGTCTTCCCGCAAATTTACGACTGCGAAGGATTCTTTGTTGCCCGTTTGCGAAAAACAGCCGCTATCCCTCCTCTGCCTGCCCCTAAATATAAGGTCGGCAATTTCCCGTTCAGCCCATTGAAAGGTCGTGAAACCGCACAAATCACTGCGGCGGCAAACGCCAGCGGATTACAATGGGAAGACAATCTGCGCCTCTGGCAGCGTGATAAAGAAGTCTGGTTATTCCCTGTTGAGATTGAGTCACTGATTGGTAAAGTGCGTTTTTCCCGCCTCGGGATTAAGCTGGCTGAAACCCACAATAAAGGGTACCGCTGGCAACATGAGGCCGTCATCGCTCTCGCCAACCCACATCACCGCAACGCGTTCGAACTGAACCTTGAAGAAGCAGAAGAGTGGTATCGCGGCAGAGATGTCTACCCGCAGACCGCGCCTGCCAGCGACGACGTGCTGGTCACCTTCCAGCACCAGCCGATTGGGCTGGCAAAACGGATTGGTTCACGGTTGAAGAACAGCTATCCACGCGATCTTGTCCGGGATGGCAAACTCTTTACAGGATAACGCACGTTTTTACTGGCGCTTTTGCTCACGTTGACTACGCTGAAAAATGGACGGCCTAACTGGTCGTACCACAACCAGCAAATTGACGGAGAGCACGATGATGAAAACCAGTGTGCGCATTGGCGCTTTTGAAATCGACGACGCCGAGTTACACGGCGAATCGCCGGGAGACCGAACGTTAACCATTCCGTGTAAATCCGATCCGGATTTATGTATGCAACTGGACGCCTGGGATGCCGATACCAGCGTCCCGGCTCTCCTTAATGGCGAACATTCCGTTCTATTCCGCGAGCACTACGATCGTAAGTCAGATGCCTGGATCATGCGTTTTGCCTGATTCAAAAAGAACCCGTCGCCAGACGGGTTATTTATGTCTTCATTTCCCCCACGCAGTAACCTCTTCTACACTATCGGTACGGCAGTATAATTTGGGGATGGAATGTTCACGCTGGTTCTTTTTGTTTGCTACCTGGATGGCGGTTGTGAAGACATCGTGGTCGATGTCTACAATACGGAACAGCAGTGCCTTATTTCGATGGACGATCAGCGGATTCGCAATGGCGGATGCCTGCCAGCAGATGGCTACATCGACAGCTTCTGGCGACCTGCGCAGGAATATAGCGATTTTTGATTATTGTAATTGCACCATCGTTAGCTCGCCGCCGAATACCGCACCGGTATCGATATAGTGCAGGTTATCAACGTCCAGACGATGGCGCAGCGGCGTATGACCAAACCAGAAATGGTCCGCGCCACCAATTCCGCCACTTTTGTTCATCAACCGCGAGCGATCCCACAATACCCGCTGTAAATCGACATGCTTTTGCCATTGATATTGATCATCCGGGTAATCGGCATGGGCAATAACATGCACACCATTCTGACAGCGCAGTTCCACAATCCAGGGTAATTGCTGACACGCCTCAAGCGCATGCCTCGCCGCCGGTTGCACGGCATGGGTAAACCACTCTCCCCCGTTCATTTGCCACAGCAACTGTTCTCCCGTTGTCAGCGCATCCAGCGCCATCTGCTCATGATTCCCCCTGACCGCTACCATCCAGTTTTTACGCAATAACACCAGACAGCGCAAACTGTCTGGTCCACGGTCAATCACATCACCGACTGAAACCAGCAGATCCTGCCACGGATCAAAACGGCACTGGCGCAATTTAGCCATCAACATGGAAAAACAGCCGTGGAGATCCCCCACCACCCAGACGTGGCGCCAACGCGTACCTTCTATTCTCTGGTAGACAGCATCAGGGTGTTCCATTCGACCTCCCGGATAGAGCGATCGCCCTTATAATAATTTAACAATAGCAGCAAAAAAGCCTGGACGATTGAGGGGCGGAGTATGGTATGGTTTGGGAAGAATACAGCATGCGACACGCAGTGTTTTGCCCTGGACGGCATCGTATTCGACAGATAAAAAGAGACCGAATACGATTCCTGTATTCGGTCCAGGGAAATGGCTCTTGGGAGAGAGCCGTGCGCTAAAAGTTGGCATTAATGCAGGCTAAGTTACCCTGCCATTTAAGAATAGATGACAGCGCCAGGTTTTCCAGTCCGCGACCAAAGTGGCCTGAAAAAAAGGACGATTGTCACCCGCTAGAATGCAAAAACCGCAAGTTCTGCAGCCAGAACGTTGCGGTTTTTTATTGGAAATCAGAAAGCTACATCTGACAATTAACAGAGCTTTTCTGCACGCTCAATAAACGGGGCCAGGCTCATTTTTTCGCCAGATTTTGCCGGATCGTCAATCTGGATAATGTCGATCGGTTTGGCGGTCGTTTTACCGCTTGCCACCTGCTGTCTGGCAATATCGTTCAGCGGGTATTGCACCAGCGTGCTGGGGTTGATGACATACAGCGCATTACCCGGTCGGCACGTCAGCATCACTTCTTCGCGATTAAACGCCCACTTGTCTTTGCCAACCTCAAAGCGACTGACGGTAATAACCTGCGGCGCGGCCAATGCAGCTCCTGAACTTGCCAGCAGTAACACAGAGATAATCAATTTTTTCATACGTTTTGCCAGTCCATCAGAACGGTTCCAGGGTTGCAAACAGGCTGACGATTGCCAGCACGACGGCCCCTATTCCCCATTCAATCTTAGTCATCCAAATAAAATAGAGAGTCATGCAGCGATTATCCTGCTGCATACGTGGTACGAGAACATACCGGTTCGCCAGCGCAATCGCCACCATTAGCGCGACCAGCACACATTTTAACAACAGAAGTTGCCCATAGGCTGCATGCCAGGGAAAGGATAATCCGACAATAAACAGGCCGTTGGTGATGCCCGTAAGCAAGACGCCAATTACGAAAAGATGCCCAAAGCGGGAAAAACGCATCATGGTGGCGATCGCCTGTTGTTGCCAGCGGCCTTGCGCCATTCTCATACAGTAAAGAACGGGCAGCAAGCCGCCAAACCAGGCTGCGGCGCAGACCAGATGCAGAGCGTGATTAAGCTGCTGCACCGCCCGCGTTGCGCCGTCATGCAGCGTCGCATGTCCGACACCGGCTAATAAAATACACTGCGCAATTGTCAGCATCAGCAGCAGTCGTGACATACTGCGCGGCACAATGAGGGTCACCACCAGCGTAACCAGAGCGAGGATAATTTGCCACAGCCATACGCCGCCAAACTGCGTTTGCAGGACCGCTCCCCATATATCAACGGAGAAAACGTCCTGCCAGCCGGCCCCCATTAATCCCCCCTGGACAGCCAGCATCAGCGTCGCGCTGATAAAGCTCCACATCGCGGCATGGCGTTGCAGGCGCATAAAACGGCGCATCATTAAACGTCGTACCGAAACAGGTGCCAACCAGGCGCCGTACAGCGCACAGCCAAATACCAGCATTAAAGAGGTGAAATGGATAAACCGCAGCGTAACCCAGGTGAATGCCAGCATCGTTTTATTTCACGCTAAAGGTATAGTGTCCTTTGGTTTTGTGACCGTCTACCGACACAACGTGCCAGTCAACCGTATATTTTCCGGCGTCCAGCGATTGTTCCACAGGAACGATCAGTTGCGTCTTATCCTGCTCATTACGCGTCGCCTTACCCGTTTTAATCGGCTGCTGCTGTGGGCCTGTCAGCGTTGCACCGCTGAATGCAGGTTCAACGCCCTCTGAAAAATTCAGGGTCAGCGCCTCAGGAGACACGGTAATCTGCGCATTCGCTGCCGGATTTAGTTGCGTCAGGTGTGCATGTGCCAGTGCGGCAGGAGAAATCAACGTGGAGACGAGAGCGATGAGAGCAAAGCGAAGTGAGGATGCAGATGAAGCCATATCAACTATTCCTTTTTGTTATGTCTAATCTATAGAGAATAACCTTCTACAATGAACGAGTCGAGAATCATCAATTCAGGCTTGCCATTAGCGCACACTCTTAGTAACTTTTGCGCGCTACGGGATACCTATAAGGAGAAACGCATGAATCTGGCCAAACTCGAACAATCTGAAATGGATAAGGTCAATGTTGACCTGGCCGCCGCTGGTGTCGCCTTTAAAGAGCGCTATAACATGCCTGTTGTTGCCGAAGTCGTCGAACGTGAGCAACCCGCACACCTGCGAGACTGGTTTCGTGAACAGTTAATTGCGCATCGTTTAGCGTCCGTTTCCCTCTCACGTTTACCTTACGAGCCGAAAGTTAAATAAACCTTATAATACGTTACGATTCCTTACATGATGACTGCTACAGTATAAGTATATTCTTAATCTATACTTTAGAGATGATTGTAGACACTATGAAAAGGAAGTCATTATGTCACACTGGAAAATTGCCGCAGCGCAGTATGAACCGCTTCAAACCTCACTAACTGAACACGTCGCCCATCACCTGCAATTCATCAGGGCGGCGGCCAAATGCCAATGTGAATTGCTGGTTTTCCCCTCCCTTTCTCTATTAGGTTGTATGGATGAAAGCGATGAGCTGCCAGCCCCACCCGATGAATCTCTGTTGCAGCCCCTCGCCCACGCCGCGGCGACGTATCGCATGACCATTATTGTGGGGTTGCCGGTTGAACATAACGAACGTTTTGTGAAAGGTATGGCGCTTTTTTCGCCGTGGATGACCGCCCCCTTAATGTTCCACCAGAGCCATGGGGCTTGTATTGCCAGACAGCGAAATACCATTAGCGTTGTCGACAGCCAGCCAGAAGGCATCGATATTGATCCTGCGTTTTCACTGTTTACCACCTGCCAGTGCGTCAGCGAACCTGAACTTCTCTCATCAACCTCTCGCCTGCAACGTTTCTCGCATCAGTTCGCCATTGCGGTACTGATGGCCAATGCACGCGGAAGCAGCGCATTATGGGATGAACGGGGCCGTTTAATTGTTCGCGCGGACAGCGGCTCACTGCTCTTAACCGGCAAGCGCACCTCTCAGGGTTGGCAAGGCGATATCATTCCATTACGCTAGGCGTTTTCGGCCAGGAGCATGGCATGCTGCGCATAATAGATACAGAAACCTGCGGTCTGCAGGGAGGCATTGTTGAGATCGCATCTGTCGATGTGGTTGATGGCAAAATTGTGAATCCGATGAGCCACCTGGTGCGACCCGACCGCCCCATCAGCCCGCAGGCAATGGCGATACATCGGATTACGGAAGCCATGGTGGCGGATAAACCGTGGATTGAAGACGTCATCCATCATTATTACGGTAGCGAGTGGTACGTCGCGCACAACGCCAGTTTCGACCGTCGCGTATTGCCGGACATGCCGGGGGAATGGATTTGCACGATGAAGCTGTCCCGCCGCCTGTGGTCGGGGATAAAATACAGCAACATGGCGCTGTATAATTCCCGCAAGCTGAGCGTACAAACCCCCGTTGGTTTGCATCAGCACCGCGCGCTATACGATTGCTACATTACCGCGGCACTGCTGATCGACATCATGAACACCTCAGGCTGGTCGGCAGAGCAAATGGTCGAGATCACCGGTCGCCCTGCGCTGTTAACCACATTTACCTTTGGTAAATACCGCGGTAAACCCGTTTCCGAGGTGGCAGAACGCGATCCGGGCTATCTGCGCTGGCTGTTTAATAACCTTGACAGTATGAGCCCGGAACTGCGGTTAACATTGAAGCACTATCTGGATAACGCCTAGACGGCCGCGTTGCCGGGCAACGTCCCCTGCGCCAGGCCAATCAAAAAGGCGAACTCAAGGGCCACACCTTCATAAGATTTAAAGCGTCCGGACTTGCCGCCGTGACCGGAGTCCATATCCGTACACAGCAACAGTAGATTGTCGTCCGTTTTCAGCTCCCTCAGTTTCGCTACCCACTTTGCCGGTTCCCAGTATTGCACCTGGGAGTCGTGAAGCCCGGTGGTGACCAGCAGATGCGGATAAGCCTGTGTGGTGACGTTATCGTATGGGCTGTAGCTTTTCATGTAAGCGTAATATTCTACATCCTGCGGGTTGCCCCACTCTTCAAATTCTCCGGTGGTGAGCGGGATCGACTCGTCCAGCATCGTTGTGACTACGTCAACAAACGGCACTTGGGCAACCACGCCGTGAAATAACTCCGGACGTTCGTTAATGGCGACCCCCATCAGCATTCCACCCGCGCTTCCTCCCATGCCGTAGCAGAGTGAAGGCGCTCCGTAGCCCAGTTTGAGCAGCGCGTCACAGACGTCGAGATAATCGTTGAAGGTATTTTTCTTCTGCAAGAATTTACCGTCTTCGTACCACTGCTGCCCCAGCTCACCACCGCCACGGACGTGGGCAATAGCATATACAAAGCCGCGATCCAGCAGGCTCAAACGGCTGCTGCTGAAATCAGCATCCATGCTGGCGCCATACGAACCATATCCATATACCAGCAGTGGATTTTTCCCTTTTTGGAAATGCCGCTGATGATAAACCAGTGAAACCGGCACCTCTACGCCATCACGGGCGGTTACCCATACATGCTCGCTGCGGTAGTTTGTCGCATCAAAACCGGGGACATCCGTCTGTTTGAGCACCCGTCGCTCTCCGGTGTCCATATCCAGTTCAAATAGCGTGTCCGGTGTCGTCATGGATGAATATCCATAGCGCAGCCGCGACGTCTCCGGTTCGGGATTATAAGCAAGCCAGGTGACATAAGCCGGGTCGTCAAAGGCAATCCCAACCACTTCACGCGTCTTACGGTTGATCTGCCGCAGGCTGGTTAAGCCCTGCTGACGTTCTTCCACCACCAGCCAATCGGTAAACAGCGTAAACCCTTCCAGCATAACGTTTTCACGCGGCGGAATTAACGCTTCCCAGGTCTGTTCATCACGCACACGGGTACGGTACAGACCAAAGTTTTTACCCTGTCGGTTAGATCGAAGATAAAACGCGTGCTGATAGTGATCGAGGCTGTACTCATGGTCTTTACGCCGCGGTAAAAAAACCAACGGTTCAGCGTCGGCCAGCTCAGCGTCAAGCAGCAGAACCTCACTGGTGGTCGCACTGGCAATATGAATAACGACATAATGCTGCGAAGTCGTTTTGTGCAGACTGACATAAAACATATCGTCTGCCTCTTCATATACCAGCCTGTCTTCGGATGACGGCGAACCGATGGTGTGTCGCCAGACCTGATACGGCAGTAACGTTGTTTCATGCTTACGCACGTAGTAGAAAGTTTGCGAGTCATTGGCCCAGACGAGTTCAGGCTCGACGTTGTCGAGGACTTCCGGATACCAGTTACCGCTTTGCAGATTGCGAAAACGCACACCATATTGCCGGCGCGAGAGATAATCCTCAGCCAGCGCCATGATGGTGTTGTCCGGGGAGATTGCCAGACCGCCCAGTGTATAAAACTCGCTGTGAGCTGCGCGCTGGTTTCCGTCCAGCAACGTATCCCAGGCATCCCACTCTTCGCTGAGCGCAGACTGACGCTGGTAAATGGCATACTCACAACCGGGCTCATAGATATGCCGGTAGCGATAACCGTTTTTCACGTAGGGAGCCGAAACATCCTGCGGGGGAATACGGTCGATAATTTCTTTCAGCACGCGATCCTGTAATGCCTGCTGTGAGGCCATAACCTGGCGACCATAAGCATTTTCTTGCTGCAGGTAATCGAGGACCTCTGGCTGCGAGCGCGTGTCATCTCGCAACCAGTAATAATTATCGACGCGGGTGTCGCCATGTTGCGTCATGGCGTGTGGAATACGAGGAGCGTTCGGTAGCATGTCACTGTTCTTTTGCTTAATCATCCTATAAGGGTGGCAAAAGTCAGCAATGATGCAAGCGAAATATGCTCCTGCGCCGTAACTATTTAGCCCGGCAATGCCTGTTTTTGTTGCTTAAGATCTTGCTCAATACCTTCTCGAACATCCTGTGGAATCTTTAACGCATCGCCCAGCGCGTTCAGATAGCTGCGCTCCATAAAGTGGTCGATATCAATCGCCGCACAGCTGAGGAAGTAGATTTCCAGCGCCTCTTCTTCGTTGCGGATCCCCTGTGCCAGACGCTGAGGATCCAGCGGTTGCTCAATGGCGCGTTCAATCAGGATACGCCCCTGGTCTTCTACTCCCGCTTCACGCAGCTGCTGATCGATGGCCGCACGCTCTTTTGCATCGATATGACCATCGCTTTTTGCCGCAAAAACCAGCGCGAGGATCAGGCGTTCAGTCCGCTCATCCACCGGCGTACTTTGCACGCCAAACTGCGGCTCATCCTGATGCGCCGTGCGGACTTTATCTTTGTATTTGTTCCATAACACGCTGCCAGCCACCGCGCCGCCACCAACGAGCAGCGCACTGGTACCGTATTTGGTCAACAATTTGCGCGAGGATTTATTGGCTACCAGTAACCCCGCCAGTCCGCCTAATGCGCCGGGAACCAGCAATTTGCTCAGTCCCTGATCGCCCGAAGAAGACGCGGAAGATCCTTTTTGCCCAAGAAGAGATTGCAGTTGATTCAGCCAGTTAGCCATTTTGCCCCTCAAATACTGACGATTAATTATCACAGCGTACCCGAGGGGATGTCAGGAAGTGTCTATTGTAGCAAAAGATGCGCAAATACCAGGTTACTGCGCCAGATACTCTGCGCTGCCCGTTTTGCAATCAACCTTCACCTGATAGCGAATATCCGCACTTTTGCCGCGCACGGTAAGTGGTACCGTCCACTGCCCGTCTTTGCCGACAATGTCCTGTGGATTAACCCAGGCAACGGGATCGAGTTGTCCCAGTTTTTTCTGATCGTCAGCCCAGCGCACGATACGATTTTGCTGATAATCACGTTTCACGCTCGCAGCAATACCGTCGGCGTTCAGTCCCTCACACTTGGGAAACTGAACGGTCTTACTTTCCGTATTTGCAGCAAAGGTCGACACGCTGGCGGATAACAGCAGCAGGCTTAACAGCGTTTTTCTTTTATTCATTCTTTTCTCCTTTATTCCCTTCGTCCTTCAGGCCGCAGAAATGCAACGCGAAATCAGTTGGGTACAGCACAATGATTCAGGGAAAAGCATGGTACAAAACGCCGGGAGCGCAAGTCGGATCAGGCTGCTTGTGTGTCATCTCCGTCGGACGCCGTGTTTTCTACTGCCTGAGGCGACGGCAGTTTGCCGTTTTTCAGGATCGCACTTAGCACGTCTTTTTGCTCGGCCAGCCAAAGAGAAAGCGCTTCACGCTGTTCATCTTCCAGCGCGACCGGCGACTGCTCCAGCCAGGTGTCTAGCAGGTCTGCTGTATCCAGCATTTTGTCATACGCATCGGCTTCCTTTTTGCTGGTAAACGACATTTTTTCCTCACCTTCCCGAATGACTACGTATTTAACTTCAACCGCCATTTTGCAGCCTCTTAAATTACCTGTAATTATGTACAGTATATTCTTTTTCAGCCGCAAAATCAACCTGGTAATAAAGACAGACGCAAACGTTTTCGTATATACTGCGCCCAGATAAAACAGGGGATTAATTTATGACGTTATTAGGCACAGCGCTGCGTCCGGCAGCAACGCGAGTGATGTTATTAGGTTCAGGGGAACTGGGTAAAGAAGTGGCGATTGAATGCCAACGCCTGGGTGTAGAAGTCATCGCCGTGGATCGTTACCCCGACGCGCCAGCGATGCACGTAGCCCACCGTGCGTACGTGATTAATATGCTGGATGGCGAGGCATTGCGCGAGGTTGTCGAGCGCGAAAAACCCCATTATATCGTGCCAGAAATTGAAGCTATTGCGACGGATATGCTGGTAAAACTGGAACAGGAAGGTATGAACGTCGTGCCTTGCGCGCGCGCCACACAGTTGACCATGAACCGTGAAGGCATTCGTCGTCTGGCTGCTGAAGAGCTGTTATTACCCACATCCTCTTTCCGCTTCGCCGATAGCGAAGCCCGCTTTCGAGATGCGGTGGCTGAAATCGGCTTTCCATGTATCGTGAAACCGGTAATGAGTTCTTCCGGCAAAGGTCAGAGCTTTATTCGCTCCGCTGAGCAGCTTACCGAAGCCTGGGAATATGCCCAGCAGGGCGGCCGAGCTGGTGCGGGACGTGTAATCGTGGAAGGGGTAGTGAATTTTGATTTTGAAATCACCCTACTCACCGTCAGCGCCGTTGACGGTGTGCACTTCTGCGCGCCGGTAGGCCATCGCCAGGAAGATGGCGATTACCGCGAATCCTGGCAGCCGCAGCAGATGAGTGAACTGGCGCTGAAACGCGCACAGGAAATTGCCCGCAAGGTCGTGCTGGCGTTGGGCGGTCACGGATTGTTTGGCGTAGAGCTATTTGTTTGCGGTGATGAGGTAATTTTCAGCGAAGTCTCCCCTCGCCCACACGACACCGGCATGGTGACGTTAATTTCGCAGGATCTGTCCGAGTTTGCGCTGCACGTCCGCGCGTTCCTCGGATTACCCATCGGCGCAATCCGCCAATATGGTCCGTCCGCATCAGCCGTTATCCTGCCACAACTCACCAGTCAGAATGTGACGTTTAATCACGTAGAAAGTGCCGTTGGCGCAGGTTTGCAGCTTCGTCTGTTCGGTAAGCCGGAAATTGATGGCTCACGTCGCTTAGGCGTTGTGCTGGCAACAGATGAAAGCGTTGACGAGGCGGTTGAACGGGCAAAGAATGCTGTCGCACAGGTGAACGTCGCAGGATAAAATATCGGGCCTTCTGGCCCGTTTTAAGGTATTCCGTCGGACCGAAAAGCGTAGTGGACTGCACCCCAAGATTGGTTATCCAACTGAATAAGGTGCAGTTTTTTTTGACTAAATCACAATATTCTCTGGAAACGAAACTGACGTTAGTTGACCGTATTCTCTCCAAAAAGGATCGGACCCTTCGCACAGCAAAACGTTTGGGATAAACAATTTTCGATAGGTGAAACCGCCGCCTGGCTTGCTATCCCGACTCAAACGGCTGTACTGCGCTAAAAGCAAAAAACCCGCTTAGTTTCCTAAGCAGGTTTCTTAAATATGGCTCCTCTGACTGGACTCGAACCAGTGACATACGGATTAACAGTCCGCCGTTCTACCGACTGAACTACAGAGGAATCGGTGTGGAGGCTTATCTTAGCGGCGAAAAATTTTTTGTCAAACCCCATTTCCTTCAATGCGTATCAATTGGTGCTTCTCTCGACAGTTTGTTGCATTTACAGACATTTTATATGGAAAAAACTTTGCAGCTTTTTTGATTCTCCCTCATCATTTGAAATGAGGTTTCAACTTTCTTCATTAAGGTCCACTTTGAACGTCTCCGCTGCCTTACGCCAGGTCGTTTCCCGCACGCCCTGGTACGCCAAACGCAAGAGTTATAAAGTTCTATTCTGGCGCGAAATCACCCCGCTTGCCGTACCTATTTTTCTGGAAAATACCTGCGTGCTCTTAATGGGGGTACTGAGTACCTTCCTGGTAAGCTGGCTGGGCAAAGAAGCGATGGCAGGCGTCGGCCTCGCCGACAGTTTCAATATGGTCATCATGGCATTTTTTGCCGCCATCGATCTTGGCACCACGGTAGTCGTGGCCTTTAGTCTGGGAAAACGCGATCGTCGTCGAGCCCGAGCCGCAGCCAGACAGTCACTGGTGATCATGACAATTTTTGCCGTCGTGCTGGCCGCGATCATTCATTACTTTGGGGAACAGATCATTAATGTCGTTGCCGGAGAAGCGACACCTGAGGTTAAAGCGCTGGCGCTAACGTATCTTGAACTGACGGTGCTCAGTTATCCTGCGGCAGCCATTGCGTTGATCGGCAGTGGGGCGCTACGCGGTGCTGGTAACACCAAAATACCGCTGCTGATTAACGGCGGTATGAACATACTGAACATCATCATCAGTAGTATCCTGATCTACGGTATTTTTTCCTGGCAAGGGCTGGGGTTTGCAGGCGCTGGGCTGGGGTTGACGATTTCTCGTTACATCGGTGCTGTCGCCATTATCTGGGTATTGATGATTGGTTTTAACCCAGCGCTGCGGATTCCCCTGAAGAGCTATTTTAAGCCGTTGAATTTTTCCATTATCTGGGAGGTGATGGGGATCGGTATTCCTGCGAGTATCGAATCAGTACTGTTTAACGGCGGTAAGCTGCTCACTCAGATGTTTGTCTCAGGGATGGGAACCAGCGTCATTGCCGGTAACTTTATTGCCTTCTCTATCGCAGCACTGATTAACCTGCCCGGCAATGCTCTGGGTTCTGCCTCCACCATTATTACCGGGCGGCGTCTGGGAAATGGACAGATTGCCCAGGCTGAGATTCAGTTGCGGCATGTATTCTGGCTATCCACAATTGGTTTAACCGCCATAGCCTGGTTATCAGCTCCCTTTGCCGGATTAATGGCCTCGTTCTATACCCGCGATCAGGATGTAAAAGAGGTCATAGTTGTTCTGATTTGGCTCAACGCGGCATTTATGCCGATATGGGCGGCATCATGGGTTCTTCCTTCCGGGTTTAAGGGGGCACGCGATGTCCGTTTTGCAATGTGGGTTTCCATGCTGGGCATGTGGGGCTGTCGCGTGGTGGCAGGTTATACCCTCGGGATCGTCTTAGATTGGGGTGTCGTCGGGGTTTGGATGGGGATGTTCTTCGACTGGGCAGTGCGTGCTGCGCTGTTTTACTGGCGCATGATCTCCGGGCGATGGTTATGGAAGTATCCGCGTCCGGAACGGGAAAAGTCTATAAAACAACCCGTTGCGTCTGAATAAGCAACGAAATGAAGAAATATTCGGCAAACGATCGCATTTCTCCATTCAGGCTTTGACAACGCTGACTGGCATCGCTAATATTCGCCCCGTTCACACGATTCCTCTGTAGTTCAGTCGGTAGAACGGCGGACTGTTAATCCGTATGTCACTGGTTCGAGTCCAGTCAGAGGAGCCATATTTAAGAAGCCTACTTAGGAAACTAAGCGGGTTTTTTGCTTTTATACTCCCGCATTTTCACGCGCTATCTGCAGAAAAGCCTGTACAGCCCCCTTATTCTCTTGTTGCCTGCTGATGAGCATCAGATTCGCCGACAGTTCCGGCGCATCCAGTGGGCGGTATACCAATCCAGGAATATTCACATGCTGCAGAGGATCGGGCACCAGCGCCAGCCCCTGACCGGCGGCGGCGAGTGCAAGCACGCTTAGAGTACTTGCGGTGCAATGGGCGATACGCGGAGCATGGCCCATAATTTCGGTAAGTGCGGTGTAAAGCGACTCATCAGTCCCATGCGCGTCATAAAAAATGAGTGGCTGCTCGGCGAGCATATCGATTGTCAGCGACGCCCGTGCGGCCAACGGATGGTCGTCAGCCATCGCCACTTGCCGGTGCCAGACACCGATCTGTTCAGCCATTAGCGCGGCATCATGGATTTTGTGGTGATCGGGGGTATAACCCACATCGAGCTGTCCCGTCAGGATAGCCTCGGCTTGCAACAACGGTGCGACTTCATTCACAACCAGTTCGGCATCAGGGTAGGTTCGGCGAAAAGCACGTAGATCGTTGGTGAGCTTGCCGCTAAAGACGGCATTACCGGCAAACCCCACGCGTACTTGACCCGTTTCACCGCGTATTGAGCGCTGAACGGTCAGTCGGGCGTGATCCGCTTGCTCCAGCGTGCGCTGCGCCTCGACCTGTAGTAGCCGCCCGGCGTCCGTTAACTCCACTTTGCGGCTGGTGCGTACAAACAGCGGACCACCGAGTTCCTCTTCCAGGGCCTTGATTTGCATACTCAGCGCAGGTTGGACGATATGCAGACGTTGAGCCGCGCGACCAAAATGGCCTTCTTCGGCAACAGCCAGAAAATAGCGCAGATGGCGCAGATCCATATCGTTACTCCGTCATCAAATAAAATGATTGATCAGTCATATCTATCTATTTGAGTTTATCTCCATTGGGGATGAGACTGAAATCCAATCCCATACCAGAGTACATGTTATGCAAAATTATTTGGACGACCGTCAGCAAATCACCGATCTTCTCACGGGCTGGATGCACCGCGATCTGGGGGAATGGGAGCAGCTGCGCAACCTTTTTCACCCGGACGGCACCATTGAAATCACGTGGTTTGAGGGCCTCGCCAGCGATTTCGTTGAGGGCTCAATGCGGATGGGAGCGTCAGATGTGCGCACCAAGCATCTGATTGGCACGCCGGTAGTCACCTTCAATGCCAACGCGACGAGGGCTATTGTCGAAACCAACGCCATGATTATCGCTGAGCACGTTAAGCTGAATCTGGGCTGCATTGGTCATAACCGTTTCTATGACATGGCAGAAAAACGCGACGGCGTCTGGAAGCTGTTCCATCGCCAGAGTATTTACGATATGGCCAGCTTTACCTTTCCGCTCGGCATGGTCGCGATTGACCAAAGTGCGGCAGAGAAATATCCGCGTGAATACGCCGCGCTGGCTTATCTGCTGGAAAAAAGTGGTTTTCCGGTTCAGCGCGTCTTTGCCACCCGTGGCAGCGATCTGGAACAACAAATGAAAGCAAGTGGTACGCGCTGGTTAGCCGGGCAGACGGCCTGACAATTTCATCCGCCCTTGACCCTTTTTCATCTCAGCAACGCAAAGGAAATGTATGCGCCCCAACAAAATATACGGAAAATATCTGGCAATGCTGTTCATCGCCCTGCTGCTACCGACCACGGTTTCGGCTACACAAATCCTGACATACAGTGATCATGAACCGCTGGGTGGGATGCGCACTCGCTTTCTTAACGACGTGCTCTTCCCCGCCATTGAGAAAGAGTCAAACGGACGGCTGAAAATAGAGGCGCACTGGAGCGGTGAGCTCAGTAACAGCTACGATGCGTTACGCAACGTTGGCAACGAACGAAAGGTGGATATGGCGACTGTCGTACCTGAATACACCGCCGACGCGCTGCCCCTGAATCAGATATTTAAAAGCTTTCCCGTCGGACCGGCCAGTGAACAACAGGTGGCCTTCTTCCGCCACGTCTACGCTGACATCCCGGCATTCCCGGCTGAGCTTGAGAAAAATAATGTGGTGAGTATTTTCCTTGCCACTGGCTATCCACTGGCCTTTTTCAGCGCTAAGCCCATAGCGACGTTGAGCGATATCAAAGGCGGCACATGGCGCTCTGCCAGCTTCTGGCACCGTGATTTTCTGCAAAACGCTGGGGCTAAACCGGTGACCATGCCCTGGGGTGAAAAGACCTATAACGCGCTAAAAACGGGGGCAATCGATGGCATGATGCTGAACGTGGACAGCGGTTACGATCTTAAAGCGTATCAGTTCGCACCCAATGTGCTTCTCGCCAAAAATCTGTGGCTGGGGCATCTCTATATTCTGACGATGAACAAAAAAACCTGGAACGCGCTTTCTCATGAAGATCGGGTCGCCATTCAGCGTGCGGCTGAAACGGCGTATCAATCTCTGGGTTCAGTCATGGACCGGTGTTTTAACACCCAGATAGACGATTTACGCCAGGCTGGGGCCTCGGTACGCGTTCTGCAATCGCAGGAGGTCGCGCAGTGGAACACCGCCACCCAATATCGGGCTGCGCAAACCAAGTGGGTCCACGAGCAGGAAGCGAAAGGCGTCAAAAACGCAGGCACGGTGATGAAACAAGTTAGCGCCATTATGGATGAAACCCTGTAACAAAAAGCGCGCGTAAAACGGTAGCTATCCATGAACTAGAGGCAGGGAGTCTCACCCTCTCTCTACCCGCCACTTTTCGCCGAGTAAACCCCACATCACACCGTTGTTTAAAGTTATGTAAATGTAAATCGTTTAAACTTTGCCATTATTGTAAGTGCTAGTGATTATCATTTATTGTACGCGGGCCAAAAGAACGAGCGCCTGCTCGGGTCACTGTACGTTCCAATTACTCTGGGATATAAACGATGAATGCTCTGCCTCGCACCGGACTGCGCCGTATCACGCTTGCATCTGCCCTGGTCCTCTCCGTCAGCCTGCCGGCTTTCGCACAGGATACGTTAACGCTTTATACCACCCGTGAACCAGGCCTGATCCAACCCCTGCTCGATAGCTGGACAAAAACCAGCGGTATAAAAGTGAGCACGGTGTATATCAAGGATGGCATGCTTGAACGTGTTAAAGCGGAAGGGAAGAACTCCCCTGCAGACCTGCTGATGACCGTCGATGCCGGTAACCTCATCGATTTAGTCGAAGCGGGCGTAACGCAACCGGTAGAGTCCGATGCGCTGAAAGCCGCCATTCCGGCTAACCTGCGCGGTGCAGATAATCAGTGGTTTGCGCTTTCCATGCGTGCACGCGTGCTCTACGCTGAGAAATCGATGCCTATCGATAACTGGCATTATGAGCAGCTCGCAAGCCCGGAGTACAAAGGCAAAGTCTGTATCCGTTCCGGGCAGCATCCGTATAACACCGCATTGATTGCCGCCATGATTGCCCACCACGGTGAGGCCAAAACAGAAGAGTGGCTGCGCGGCGTGAAGGCGAACCTGGCACGTAAAGCAACCGGCGGCGATCGTGACGTTGCCCGCGATATTCTGGGCGGGATTTGTGATATTGGCCTCGCCAACTCCTATTACGTCGGTCATATGAAAAATGCCAAAGAAGGCACCGATGCACGTCAGTGGGGCGATGCCATTAAAGTGGTGAAACCGACCTTTGAGAAAGGCGGCACGCACGTCAACATTAGCGGTGCTGCCGTAGCCCGTTACGCACCCAATAAAGCCGACGCCGTTAAGCTGATGGAATATCTGGTTTCCGCACCTGCCCAGCAACAGTACGCGAAAGCGAACTTCGAATACCCGGTACTCAAAGGTGTAACGCTCGACCCGGTTATCAGCGCCACTATCGGTGAAATCGACGTCGACAAGATCCCGTTAACTGAAATCGTGAAGTACCGTAAACAAGCTAGTCTGCTGGTAGATAAAGTTGGATTCGATCAATAAACCGCTATTGCTTCCGACGTTACGCGGCCTGGTTTCCGGGCCGCAGTCATTATTAACGCCGTTACATCTTGGTGCCCTGTGTATTGCACTCGGTGTCCTGACCCCTATTGTGGCGCTCATCTGGCAGGCCACACAGGCTGATTTGTCTCACTGGGATAATCTCATCACCTGGGTGTTGCCCTCTGCGTTAAAAAACACTGTACTGTTGTTGGCAGGTGTCGCGGTCATGGTCGGCGTGATTGGCGTTGGCAGCGCGTGGGCAGTCACTGCATGGGATTTTCCTGGGCGCAAAATACTGAGCTGGGCGCTGCTGCTGCCGCTGGCGATGCCGACCTATATCGTGGCCTTTGCCTGGCTCGATTTACTGCATCCCATTGGCCCACTGCAAACCTTCATCCGTTTTTTACTCGGTTTCGATAGCCCGCGACAGTTCCGCTTGCCGGATTTACGCTCCCTTTCCGGCGCGATCCTGCTGCTCGGTTTAGTACTGTATCCGTATGTTTATTTAACCACTCGCGCCACGTTTATCAGCCAGCCTGCGCATTTGCTGGAGGCGGCACGTACCCTGGGCTGCAGCGCCAGCGGAACCTTCTTCCGCGTGGCCCTGCCAATGGCCCGTCCGGCGCTGGCGGTCGGGATCAGCCTGGCGCTGCTGGAAACGCTCAATGATATCGGCGCGTCGGAATTCCTTGGGGTACAAACCTTAACCGTCACCGTGTACACCACGTGGATCTCGCGCTCTGATTTATCCGCTGCGGCGCAAATCGCCTGCATGATGTTGATGTTTATCTTTTTTATCCTGACGCTGGAGTTTTACGGTCGCAGAAAACAAGGATTCAGCAGTCGCAGTCTGCGAGAAATTCAACCCACGCGCGTGCATGGCTGGCGCGGTTGGCTGCTCGGCGTGGTTATTTCGCTCCCGGTTGTACTGGGTTTCCTGGCCCCGGTATTGTTTTTACTGTGGGAGAGCGCCAAACGGTTAGGCGGTGAGAATCCGCTGTCCGCGTCATTACTTTCTGCATTGCAAAACACGCTATCGCTGGCGGCTGGTACCACGCTGGTGGTGATTTGCGTCAGCATGCTGGTAGCGTGGAGCGCACGTCGTAGCGCCGCAGACAACGCAATGCCCGGCTTTCGTCGCGGTGTGATGCGTCTGGCCTCGTTAGGTTACGCCGTGCCTGGTACGATTCTGGCGATTGGTTTTCTTCCCCCGGCGATGGCGGTTGACCGCTGGCTGGCCGATCTGCTCGACATGCGCGGTTTACCGCTGATGTCTGCCGGTATTTTGCTGATCATTTGCTGTGCGATGCGTTTTCAGGCCATAGCCATCGGCGCGCTGGATTCCGGGCTGGGCCGTATTCCTCCTTCCCTTGAGCAAGCCTCACGTTTACTGGGAGAAAATGGGGCCGGTACGTTTGCTCGCGTGCATTTCCCGCTGCTGCGTCCAGCGTTGGTAAGCAGTGCATTGCTGGTGTTTGCCGATGCAATGAAAGAGTTGCCCACTACCCTGCTACTACGCCCGGTAAACTTCGAAACGCTGGCCACGCTGCTTTATGCAGAAGCGGCGCGAGGTACCTATGAAGAAGGGGCAATTGCTGCGCTAATGATTGTTTTAGCCGGCACACTGCCTGTTATTTTGCTGGTTCGTCATCAAATGACGCGCCGTGGTTGAGAGAGCAACAATGTCAGAAATCGCGTTACGACTCCAGGATGTACACGTGGCCTACGGCAACAGCCAGCAATCGGTGCTGACCGGCTTTTCAATGTCGGTGCGCAAAGGCGAAATCGCCTGCCTGCTGGGTGCGTCAGGCTGTGGGAAAACCACGGTTTTGCGCGCGGTCGCCGGATTTGAACGCCTGCAACGCGGAGAGATTTATGTTTCACAGCGGCGTGTTGCTGGCCCCGGCGTGCATCTGCCGCCGGAAAAACGGCATGTCGGCATGGTGTTTCAGGAATACGCGTTATTCCCACATCTGACAGCCCAACAAAACGTGGCCTTTGGTTTGCGCCGTCTGCCACGAGAAGCGCAACAGGCCAGAGTCACCGAGCTGTTAAAAATGGTTGAACTACACAGCCACGCCAGCCATTACCCTCATGAGCTTTCTGGCGGGCAGCAGCAGCGTATCGCCCTGGCCCGCGCCCTGGCGCCACATCCGGATATTCTGCTGCTGGATGAACCGTTTTCCAGTCTGGATAAAAGCACCCGCGAGCGTCTGGGTGGCGAGGTGCGGGATATTTTGCGCGCCGCCGGACAAACGGCGCTGCTGGTCACCCACAGTGAGCATGAAGCGCAGTTGATGGCGGACCATATTGGTTTTGTGAAAATGGGTCAGTTTCAAACGAAGCACGCGGCCTGACAGTAACATACAGGCCGCGCGTGGTAGTGATTAGAATCTCTGCACCTGGCTGATATTCACTGGCATCCCGGAGCGGCGTTCCAGCGTTGCATTAGCACGACTGACGTCCACTCCCTCTCCGCTCACAAAACTGCGTAATGCCGGAGTCACCGGCAGTGGGATCTTTTTATCCGACTCATATTCGCTGCGGTTGCGTGACAACGGTTCATGAACTTCAACCCAGCGGCTACCGTCTGGCTCAGTGCTGTATTTAACAGGCCGGTCGATAAGTTGAACCCGCGTTCCCACCGGCACGGTATCAAACAGGTATTTAATATCGTCATTGCGCAGGCGAATACAGCCCTGGCTGACTCGCAGCCCAATTCCGAAATTAGCATTGGTGCCGTGAATAGCGTACAGCTTGCCAATATAAATGGCGTACAACCCCATCGGATTTTCCGGCCCGGCCGGAACAAACGCCGGTAAGCTTTCGCCACGCGCGGCGTATTCCCGGCGGGTATTTGCTGTTGGCGTCCAGCTCGGTGCTTCCTGCTTGCGCTGTACCGTCGTCACCCAGTTGCGCGGCGTTTCTCTCCCCGCCTGACCGATACCGATGGGTAAGATTTCAACTGTATTGCTGTCTTTGGGGTAATAGTAAAGACGCATTTCAGCGACGTTTATAACAATGCCCTCGCGCACGGTATCCGGCAAAATAACCTGCTGTGGCACCACCAACGTAGAGCCCGACTTCGGCAAATAGACATCCACCCCCGGATTGGCTTCCAGCATATTGCTCAGCCCCTGCCCGTACTGCGCCGCAAATGCTTCCAGCGGTTGCGTATTGGCTGGCGGCACCGTAATAGTCAGCGGACTGCCGACCAGGCGGCTGCCCTCTGGCGGCAACGGATAGCTCACCGCCTGAGCTCCCTGGCCGGCAAGCAGTATGATAAGTGAACACAACAGTTTTACACGACGCATCATTGTCCTTTCCTTCGCCGCAGCAGATATCCGTTAATTATAGCTTTTTTATCGGGTTAACGGGGTTACGACGGCCCCTACCAACAAGAACCCCGCCGTTGAGCGGGGTGCAGCTTGACTACGCTTCCTTACCGTCCGGAAGCACAATATTGCTGGCGGCTAAATGCCCCATATTGTTGTACATGGCGCAGGCGGCCTCAACGATCGGCATTGCCAGCGCGGCACCGCTGCCTTCACCTAAACGCATGCCCATGTTGAGATACGGGTCTAGTTCCAGATGCGCCAGGGCGGTACGGGCACCTTTTTCGGCGGAAAAATGTGATGGGATCAGGTACGGCTTAATCTCAGGCGCAATCTGACAGGCTGCCAGCGCAGCGGAATAAGAAAGGAACCCGTCCAGCAACACCGGCAGACCGCAGGAGGCAGCCCCCAGCATCACACCCGTCATCCCCACAAGATCAAAACCACCGACTTTGGCCAGCACATCGATACCATCTGTGGGGTCGGGCTGATTAACGGCGATCGCCCTACGCACCACATCCACCTTATTGCCCACCCGCGAGAGTGGCAGGTTAGCGCCAATCCCCACCACCGCCTCAGCATCACTGCCGGTCAGTACGCTAACAATCGCCGCCGCAGGCGTGGTATTGGCCATGCCCAACTCGCCGACGCCAAACAGCGTGACGCCCTCTTTCGCCAGTTCACGGGTATAGCGCATCACTTCCAGCAACAGTTCCTCGGCCTGAGAACGGTGCATTGCCGGGCCTTCAGCAATATTGCCGCAGCCACGCGCAACGCGCATATTCACCACGCCAGGAATAGGTTCAGCGTCAATCCCCACATCAATCACATGAACCTTTGCGCCAACCTGGGTCGCCAGTACGCAAACGCCGGTCGTGCCACGCGTCATATTTGCTGCCTGAATCGCCGTAACCACTTTCGGCGAAACAGCCACACCTTCATCCCAGACGCCGTGATCGGCGCACATCACCAGCATCGCTTTCCCTCCCACGCGCGGCACGCCCTTCAGGCCTGGCATACCGGCGAGTTGCACGGCCAGGGACTCAAGACGTCCCAGGCTGCCCGGTGGTTTAAGTAAGCCATCAATATGCTGCTGTGCGCGTAACATTGCAGCACTGTCGGGAGAAGGGATCGCGTGGAGTAAAGCGGATAAAGTCTGCATAAGGGTTCTCAATGTGTTGACTGGCTCAAAGCAGAGCCAGTAAGAAGATCAACTCGCCAAGTTCGATGGCCGCGCCAAGCGTATCGCCGGTCTGCCCACCTAACGTGCGTTTTAATAATTGCCCAAGAATGAAAATTGCCACCATCGTGACGACCAGCGCCGCCACTCCACGCATGCCGGGAAGCAGTACAGCAGCAAGGATCGCCGCAAGCCCCAACGTAACGCAGGTTTGTCGTCCGGTTACTTTGCCTATAAAGACATTTCCCAGCCCTTCTTCGCGGGCATAACGATGCCGGTACATCAGCAGAACTGCGGTTCCACGCCCTGCCACACAGGCTGCAGTCAGTGCAGCCAGCATTGGCGTTCCGCGTAGAGCCAGTTCGCTCACCACCAGCACTTTAGCCAGCAGAACAAAGATCAGCGCCAGTCCGCCGTGGGTCCCCAGGCGGCTGTCGCGCATTATTTCCAGCATCCGCTCGCGCCGACGAGCAGAAAACACGCCGTCACAGGTATCCGCCAGACCGTCAAGATGAAAACCGCCGGTCAGCAGCGCCAACGTCAGCACGCTAAACAGCGCTGCCAGCGGGATACCGCACCAGGTTTGCAGCGCCATGAAGACCAGTCCCGTCAACCCTCCCAGCACCACGCCAATCAGCGGGAACATGACGATGCCGCGCGAGTACTGTTCGAACTCCAGTCCTTGCGACCAGCGTGCAGGAACGGGCAAGCGACTGATAAAAGAGAGCATTGCCCAAAACAACTTACTCATTTAATTTTGACTCCAATTCCAGATACCACCAGCCAGACCTCATCTGACGCTGCCGCCAAGCGCTGGTTTACCCGTCCAGCAATATCGCGAAAATGCCGCGCCAGACGATTTTCCGGAACAATCCCCATCCCCACTTCGTTAGTCACCAGCACGACTTTTGCCGGGCAACGCTGACAAGCGTCAATCAGCACACGGATCTCATCCTCAATGGACCGTTCCATCGCGGCGTAGTCCCAGCCATCCGGTGAACTGTCGCCGCCTAACGCAAACAGCTGGTTCGTCACCATCGTGGTAATGCATTCCAGTAAAATCGCCTCGTGCGGATCGTTCTCGGCCGTAATCAGCGCATCAAGATGTTGCCAGCGCTCGGCTGTACGCCAGTGCGCAGGGCGTCCATCACGATGGTGCTGAATTCGCGCCGCCATCTCCTCGTCGAAAATCTGCGACGTCGCGATGTACAGCACGTTTGGGGAGTCCGCGATCAGCGCCTCTGCGTGACGGCTCTTGCCGCTACGGGCACCACCGGTAACCAGAATCATCATACTGGCTCCTGGTGTTGCTGCATGATGGTATAAATTTTCTCAATATCGATGTGTTGCCGCATCGCATCCGCCAGCAGATCAAACTGCTGTGATTTATATTGCGCGTAATGGAAGGTTGAATCCAGTGGTGCTAACCCTTTGCGCACCCGCAGGCCATTCACCAGCGCGCGCGTAAATTCATCGCTATCAAACAGGCCGTGGAGATAGGTGCCGAACGCCAGACCGTCGTGAGTCACCGCGCCATCAGCAACGTTACCGCCCTCTTTTTGCAGCGTCATCACCGACTGACACTCCCCGGATAACACCGTTTCACCCATATGAATTTCATAGCCGCGAACAGCTAACCCTGAGGCGTCTGCCAGCCAGTCCGGCAATGTGGCCGACATTTGCCCTTCAACCAGGGTCGTGGTTTTGTGCTGCGCAAAATGGGTAACGGTATCGAGCAAGCCAAGGCCCGGCAGCGTTCCCAGGCCCGACTCCACGTCATCGATAATGGTCTCGCCGAGCATTTGATAGCCACCGCAAATCCCCACCACCGGCACATTCTGACGGTGTAACTGCAACACGCTGTGCGCAAGACCGCTTTCGCGCAGCCAGACTAAATCGCCGAGCGTATTTTTACTGCCTGGCAAAATCACCAGATCGACGCCTGCCAGCTCTTCCGGGTGGCGAACATAGCGCACCCGAACGTCCGGCTGGGCGGCCAGCGCATTAAAATCCGTAAAGTTGGAAATATGCGGCAGTTGCACCACAGCAATCTCGATATCGCGTTTGTCAGTACGTAAATATTTGCCTTTTTGCAGCGCGACGCCATCTTCATCTTCGAGATCAACATCCAGCCACGGCATCACGCCGAGTACGGGAACGCCGGTCAGCGCTTCAATTTGTTCAATACCGGAATAGAGCAGCGCCACATCGCCACGAAATTTATTGATAATCACGCCTTTTACGCGCGCGCGTTCATGATCATGCAGCAGCGCCAGCGTGCCATAAATCGAGGCAAACACGCCGCCGCGATCGATATCCGCCACCAGCACAACCGGGCACTGCGCCATCTCCGCCATCCCCATATTGACGATATCGCGATCGCGCAGGTTAATTTCAGCCGGGCTTCCCGCCCCTTCCAGCACAATAACGTCAAATTCCTGCGCCAGGCTGTTATAAACCGAAATGATCTGCTCGCGCAGACGCGGTTTGTACTCGTGGTAGCTTACCGCATCCATATCGGTCGCCACTTTGCCCATCAATACCACCTGCGCTTTGCGGTCGCTGGTCGGTTTCAATAGCACCGGATTCATACGTACATCTGGGGTGATCCCTGCCGCTTCAGCCTGGAAAATTTGCGCGCGCCCCATCTCTTTCCCCTCAGGCGTAATACCCGAGTTCAGCGCCATGTTCTGCGATTTGAACGGCGCAGTACGTCGTCCATCCTGATAAAAAATACGACACAGCCCGGCGACTAATACGCTTTTGCCTACATCAGATGCCGTTCCCTGCAACATTATTGCCTGCGTCATGACGCCTCCTTCAGTGCGTTCTCTCGCATACAACGATAAAATTCAGCCTCTGTTTTACACAATGGAAAGCCTAGCTCCGTGTGCAACTTCACCAGCCAGGGCTGAGTTAATCCTGCTTGTTCAATAAGGTCCGTGTGCGCGAATACCTCACCGGGAGTGCCGTGCGTCAGCACTTCTCCCCGGCGCAAAACGTAAACCGCGTCGCTCACTTCATAGATAAGATCGATATCATGGCTGGAAATAACCACATGATTTCCCTGCGCCACGATCCGTTTAATAATCTCAATCATTTGCGTACGGCCCGAGGGATCAAGGCCCGCAGTCGGTTCATCCAGCAGCAGATACTGCGCCTGCAGTACCAGCGCGCCAGCGATCGCCACGCGTTTTTTTTGTCCGTGGCTTAGGCATTGAATAGGCTGATGACGGAAATGTTGTGCATCCACCAGCGTCAGGGCATCTTCCACCCGGCGAGCAATTTCTTTTTCATCCACGCCAATATTGCGCAGGCTAAAGGCGATGTCGCTGTCGATATCGGTATAAAAGATTTGCTGATCGGGGTCCTGAAATACGGTCGCCACCTGCTGACGCAGTGCCAGCAGGCCTCGCTTGCTGTAATCCAGCGGTTTTCCTTGCCACATCACCGCCCCCTGCTGTGGACGCAACAAGCCACTCAGGTTCATAAACAGCGTGGATTTTCCGCACCCATTGGCCCCCACCAGTCCAGTGACGGCCTGCGCGGAAAAATCCAGCGTGAGCCCTTTGAGGACCGGGTCATCCTGATAGCGAAACCAAAGCGCTGAGGTGGCAAGCATACTTATCCTTACAGGTGAAAATCACCCTGATACAGTTTGATATCCAGTGTGGTGGTCATTTGCTGATAGCGGATTAACACACGCGTAAACAACAGCCCCACCAGCATTGCCAACGAGCGATAGCTCAGCGGCACGCTACGATAACCAAAACGCAGCGTTTGCGCGCGGTGAATAGCGAGCGCTTCGTCTAAAAGAATAAAAATAAATCGCCAGGTCAGCAGGATCTGCTCAGTCAGCAGGCGCGGAACGCGCGCCCATTTCAGTAAAAGAATTAATTGCGGGAACGGCAGATTAAGTACCAACCAAAAGGTGGATGCCAGCGCCGCCAGGCTTCGCCAGAATGTTGCATTGGCAGTGAGTACACCCGCTTCGGTGACGCCTAACCAGTAGCTACCCACTGGCAGACTAACCAGTAAACTATGCGGATCGCGACTCACACTGAATAGGATCGTCACTACCCCGACCAGCAAAAAACCAAACGGCAACGCCATCCAGCGACACCAACGCCAGAAAGAGATGCGCAGCAGCCAGCAGCTCAGTGCGGCAATGAGTAACAGCTCGATACCCTGCCCCAACGGAGGCAGGGTAAACGCCAGAATCATCATCACTAACCACAGCAGAATTTTGCGCTGCGGTGTGACATGAAACCAGCGGCTCTGGTAGCTCAGCCTGTCAAGACCGGTCATCACGGCGTTGTCTGCCCTTGGTGTAACCCAGAATGTAGAAAATTACCGCTGCACCGAGCGATCCCTGAAGCGTAAACAGCAGACTTTCAATTTCACCGCTGGCTGGCTCATACAGCGGCTGGAACCACGGCTCATAATGCGGAGCGATGGCCTGAATCTGGCTTTCCGCTTCGCCATCTGATCCTCCGTATTCTCCACCGTGGTTGATGAAAAATGGCAGGACAACCAGCCCAATCACCATTGCTAACAGAATCAGCGTCTTTTTCATGGTTAATGTCCTTGTGCGGTGATGAGCTGCCGTTTGGTGAGCTGGTCATAAATCATCACCGTGAGCAAGCCTTCTGCGATAGCGATTGGGATCTGCGTCAGGCAGAAAATCCCCATGAACTTGATGATGGAGCCCGTAGCACCTACGGACGGGTCAGGGAAAGCAACACCTAGTTGCACCGACGTCACAAAATAGGTCACCAGATCGGCCAGCATGGCGCAGAGGAAGACGCAGACATCACGACGGAACCCCGCACGGCAAGCCATCTTCCACACCATATAGCCGACGACCGGACCAATAACCGCCATCGACATACCATTAGCGCCCAGCGTGGTCAAACCGCCATGTGCCAGCAATAATGCCTGGAATAACAAAACGATGGCCCCGAGAATGGCCACCACGCCTGGCCCGAACAGAATCACCGCCAGACCGACCCCGGTCGGATGCGAACAACTCCCGGTAACAGATGGAATTTTCAGCGCTGACAGCACGAAAATAAACGCGCCACACAGGGCCAGTAACACTTTCTGGTGGTTATCTTCCTGCACAATTTGGCGCAGGCGCACCAGCCCATACCACAGGCAGGGTAAAAACAGCAGCCACCAGGCCAGCGCCCACATCGGCGGTAAAAAGCCTTCCATAATGTGCATAGCAAACGCCTGCTCAGGCACAATCATCAGCAATAGCGCCGCAGCCAACCCGCTGAAAGACAGCTGTTTTAGCTGGTGTTCTAGCTTCATCTTTCATACTCCCACTGTTTATTGACCAGAATGGTCGAGAAATACGGCAGCGGCTGATCGTCACTCACTTCACTGAGTTGGCGCCAGCACTGCTCACCCGGTAGCGTGGCTTCGGACATCATTAACGCGCAGTCCAGAATGCCTTCTTCTTGCAGCAACGCCTTGATGCGTGCAAACCGACCGTAGACCTTCATCAGCACCAGGCTGTCATGCTGCTTTAACGCCTGCCGGATTTCTGCCTCCGGCGCAGTGCACGAGACGACCGCCAGCGACTGCTGTTCCATGGCGAGCGGCGTTTTTGAGCGCGCGGCAATAGCAGCAAATGAGGTCACGCCGGGGACGATTTCTAACCAATCAGGATTACCAATACGCTGGAGTAAAAAGACCCAGGTACTGAACAGCATGGCATCGCCGAGGGTAATGAAACCGACCTGCTTGCCGGCCTCCACTTCCGCAACCAGTGCAGCGGCAACCTCATCCCAGACGGCTTCTTTTTCGGTACTGTCGGCGCTCATCGGGAAATGGCAGCAGCGGATTTCGGTCTGCTCACCGACATATTCCCGAACGATAGACAGCGCCAGGCTGTCGCCACCTTTACGCCCGGCGGGCGCATAGAGAATATCCAGTGAGCCGAGCGTGCGCGCCGCGCGCACGGTTACCAGATCGGAGGCACCTGGCCCGGTGCTCAATGCATACAATTTGCCACTCATGCTGCTTCCTCCAGCGCCACGCTCAGCGCCTGCTGTAAATGTGCCACGAACATGGCGCGTACCGCCGGATTTTCACCCAGACCACTCAGCCATGGCGTGGCCGGAATGCCTGCCGCGTTAAATAATGTTTTCCACGAGTCGTCTTCGTCGGAGGCCATATCGTTGATAGCGTGGTCACCCGCAACCAGCATTAATGGCATAAGATGCACCGCAGTTATCCCTTCGCGACCTAAGCTGTCGATAAGAATATCCACTTCCGGGTAGCTCTCTACCGCACCAACTCGCGCCGGGAAACCCTGCGCGGTCATCATGTGATCGAGGCAGGCATAAGCGGCAAAGGCGTGATGGCTGGCCCCGTGCCCCATAAACACCACTTTTTCGCGCTCACCAAGCGACGGCATCTGCTGCTGCAGCGCCAGCATCAGTTGCGCGTAATCATCATGGCTACTCAGCAGGGGAACCCCCAGCGTCAGGCGGGCAAACAGCGGGCGCATACTTTGTACTTCACGAACTATTTTTTCGTACTCGTCACCGTTAATGATGTGCAGCGACTGAATAGCCACATCCTGATACCCCTGCTCCGCCAGCTTTTGCAGGGCCTGCAACGGCGTGTCGATGTCAATGCCGTCGCGCTGTTTGAGCTTGCGGATGATCATCCCGGAGGTAAATGCCCGAAACAGGTCACGGTCAGGGCAACTGGCCGCAAGATCGCGTTCACAGGCCACAATATTTTTCTCACAGGTGTCGTGATAGCTGGTGCCAAAGCTGACCACCAGAAGCGCCTTTTTCATCTCTAACTCCTTAAGCCACAGCCAGCCAGCGCACTAAACGCGCCGTAAATGCGGCCTGACTATCCAGTAATTCTTCTCCCGTCACCAACGGTGCCGGACGTGTAATCACGATGCAGGGGATCCCAGCATCCAGACAGGGTTGTACTTTTTCCTGATAACCACCTTCCGCGCCCGATGCTTTGGTGATGACCACGTCAGCCTGACACTGACGGTAAAACACGGCATTAAACTCAGCGCTAAACGGCCCGCACAGGGCGAATATTTCGCCAACGCCAAATCCTAAATCGGCGCATTGCTGGATAACGTCAGGCACCGGCAGTACGCGGGCCAGCAGTGTTTTTTCCGGCAGCCCCGCGCGCCAGATAGCCAGATCTTTGCTGCCGGTGGTTAGCAGCACACGTTCGCCAAAGCGACGCGCTACGTCGCAGGCTTGCTGAATACTCTGCACGGTGTACAGATGCGGATGCGTTAAGCCACTCAACTGCTCAGGGCGCTGATAGCGGCTCAGCAGCACGCCCGCTGCTTCACAGGCGCTCATGATGTTACGACTCACCACTTCGGCATACGGATGTGAGGCATCAATCACCCAGCGCGTACGGTTTTCCTGCAGCCAGGCAACCATGTGTTCCCGCTCCAGACGTCCGCAGCGCACCTGACCTTTAATATCGCCCGCCAGCTGTTTCCCCGTTGGGGTAGCTACCGACAGGGTATAAGCCACGTTCGCCGCATCCAGTTGCTGGCACAGCATGCGCGCGTCGCTGGTACCGCCCATGACCAGCACATCACCGTAATTCACAGTACATAACCGCGTGGGGTGATCATCAGGCCATCCTGAACGTAGGTCGTTTTGTTGCCGACAATCACCAGGCTGGTCATATCCACCGGTTCAAAGTCCATTTCGCCGAGCGTGGTCAGCCATTTTTCCTGTTTTTTACGTCCGGCTGACTTCACGATACCCACCGGCGTTTGTGCACTTTTGCTGGCAGAAAGCAGCTCAAAAGCACGTGCCAGATGCCCTTCGCGGCCACGGCTGCGCGGGTTATAGAAACAAATAACGAAGTCAGCTTCGCCCGCAGCCACAATGCGTTTTTCAATCACCGGCCACGGTGTTAACAGGTCGCTTAAACTGATATGGCAGAAGTCGTGCATCAGCGGAGCACCGAGCAAAGAGGCCGCGGCAATACTGGCAGTCATCCCCGGGATCAGCTTGACCTCAACATCCAGCTTCTGCTTGCTGACCAGCTCAAGCACCAGCCCGGCCATGCCGTAAATTCCGGCATCGCCGCTGCTGATTAGCGCCACGTTATGACCGGCCTGCGCTAGCTCAATCGCCGCCTGGCAGCGTTCTATCTCTTTGCACATCCCGGTTTTGATCACCTGCTTATCGCCGGTGAAGGCTTTTACCAGGTGGGTGTAGGTTTTGTAACCCACGATAATTTCTGCCGCTTTCAGTGCTTCAACGGCTTCCATGGTCATCATTGCCTGCGAGCCAGGACCAATTCCAATTACGGTTAACATCAGTGTGAAACTCCCAAAGTAATAGTGACACCCTGTTCACGCAGGGTCTCGCCTAACAGTTGTCCATGGCTCAGCAGCCAGGCTGCAGGACCGGAGACGCTCCCCGTCCCGACCGTTTTACGCACAAACGATGAGGCAGGAAAACGGTGTTCATGCTCACGCAGCGCGTCAGCAGTAAAGGTTTCGAAAGGTACGCGACAGCAGGAAGCCAGTTGGATAAGCCCCTGTTCATCTTTTTTCAGCGTAATGCTGCCGATGGCTTTTAGTGCCAACGGATCGAGCCGTTGGGCTTCAAGTTGGCGGGAAAGCAGTTCAGCTAACAGCGGGAACGGCGTATCGCGACGACAGCCAATCCCGGCGACAACCCGCTGTGGCACCAACTTCCAGTGCGGAAGGGGCAACTCGGGGAGATCGGTCCGCAAGGTGATGCAAATCAGCGCATCGAGTTCAGGGAGTTGGTTCAGGTCAGTCACCGTGATGAAACCACGACGATCGCAATGACTGACGTCCTGCGCCAGTTCGTCGTCCCACCACAGGCCAACCCGCTTGTTGCTGACCAGCATCTGATTAACGATTTTTACCACCGAACGGAAGTCGGTCATTCGCGCATTCAGTTGAAACGCCAGCGTATCAAGGGCCGCCATGTCATTCACATCCGTCGCCGTGGTGATCACCGGATCCGCACCCAGCATGCCCGCCAGGTAGCGCGCCAACGTGTTAGCGCCCCCCGCATGGCCCGACAGCAGGCTGATGACATGCTGCGCACGCTCATCGATCACGACCACCGCCGGGTCACAAAACTTGTCGTTAACCAGCGGGGCCAGCACACGTACCGCAATACCGGTCGCGCCGATAAAAATCAGCGCCGAATAGTTCGCAAACGCATCGCGGGCCGCATTGGCAAACCCGTTTTCGAAGGGAAGAAATCCCTCCTCCAGCAATTTTTCACTGGTGAAACAGGTCACCGGTAGCATTGCCGCCAGACGCTTCGCCAGCAAAACACCGCCGGGCGTCAGGCAGAACAACGCGATAGACTCAGGCTTTACGGTATTCATGGCTAAAGTCCGCCGCATAGAGTTTGGAGTAGTGATACTCCGTGCCCAGGAAGTTGCCGACCAGAATAAGCGCCGTTTTGCGGATCCCCGCATCGCGCACTTTGTCGCCAATATCCTCAAGGGTGCCACGTACGGTCTGGCTTTCAGGCCAGGTGGCTTTATAGATGACCGCCACTGGCGTGGTCGCCGGATAACCGCCTTCAATCAGACGCTCAGCCACCCGATGGATACGCTGGACGGAAAGATAAATCGCCATCGACGTCTGGTGACTGGCAAACGCCTCCAGTTGTTCGCGCTCCGGTACCGGCGTACGACCTTCAAGACGGGTAATGATCAGACTCTGCGACACTTCAGGTACCGTGTACTCGACGCCGAGTTCTGCCGCTGCCCCGAGGAACGCGCTGACGCCAGGCACCACCTGCCATTCAATCCCGCGTTTGGTCAGCTCTTCACCCTGCTCGCGGACCGAGCCGTACAGCGAGACGTCGCCGGTTTGCAGACGCACAACCGTTTTACCCGCTTTTACACCGGCTTCCATCAGGTCGAGGATCTGTTCCAGATGCAGTTCGGCGCTGTCGTGACACTCAGCGTCAGGTGGGCAATATTCCAGCAGTTCGGTGTTAATCAGCGATCCGGCATAGATAACCACCTGCGCTTGCTGCAGCAACCGGTAACCTTTGAGGGTAATCAGCTCGCGATCGCCAGGACCAGCGCCAACAAACCACACACTACGGGGATCAAATATCTCAGACATGGTTTCCTTCCTTCTGACAGGCGATAACAAAAACGGGATTATTCGGTTTGAAATAGTGGCCACTGCCAAGCGTGGTCAGCGATGACACCTGCATTTGCAGGCAGTCCACACCCTGCACGCCAAGGTGCTCCAGATGCGCCAGCGCGGTATTCAGGTTTTCCTGAAGAATGAAGGTCATTACCAGCCGTCCGGCGGGATGCAGTTGGCGCATCGACCAGTCGATCAGGTCGGTCAAGTGACCACCACTGCCGCCCATAAAGATGGCATCAGCTTTTTCCGCGATGGTCATCGGCGCGATACCGGGATAAATATCAACGTTGGCGCAGGCAAAGTGCTGGCGATTCTCGTCCAGCAGTCTGAGTGCCGCCGGGTTACGCTCAATCGCCGTCACGCGTAGCGATGGATATTGCAACGCCGCTTCTATCGACACGCTGCCGGTTCCTGCGCCAATATCAATCAGGTGCGTGGCACGGTGTAATTCAAGTTTTGAGAGGGCAAGTGCACGTACCGCTTCTTTGGTCATCGGCACCTTCTCTCCACGCAGAAAAAGCTCATCTTTCATCGAGGATCACCACTGCATTCATGTCATAGTCGGCATTAATTTCACTGAGCGGCAGGCAGTGGATGCGTTCATTTTCCATTGCCAGGTTTTCGCCAATCACCATCCAGCGATGCCCCTTACCACGGGCAATAAGCTGATGTGCAATTTCGCGCGGACCGCACAGGGCATCCGTGACCATCGCCACCTTGTTATGTCGTGCCAGTTCATCGAAACAGACGCTACGGCCGTGGCTACTGGTCAGCCACATGTCGTTCATATCAATACCGGACTGCGCGCACAGATATTGCACCGCACTGATGCCAGGAATAATGCGCACATGTTCAATGCCAAAATGCGCCACCATCCGGGTGCCAATGCCGTAGAACAACGGATCGCCAGAGGCCAGTACCACTACATGCTTCCCCTGATGCTCGCCAATCCAGGTTAATAACTCCGGGATATTGGCGCCAAGGGCAAACCGCTCGCCGGTAAAATCCGGGAACTGCTGCAAATGCCGTTTACCACCGACCAGCACATCCGCCGTGGCGACAGACTCGCGTGCTGCGGGCGTCATCAAATGCAACCCCGCGGGTCCCATCCCTACAACGGTAAGCATGTCATCTCCTGCGCAATCTCTGTGACCGGGCGGTTGCTGCCGAGGATCTGGTTATCAAAAGAGAACATGATGGCGTCGCAGGTCGGCGGATTTTTGGTAAAACGCAAGGTCTGCAGGACACGCATGCAGATACGTTTAGCCAGATGATCGTAAATATGCTGAAAACCGTAGGCATCGATGTGCTCCATCGCGGCTTCGGTGGTATCGCAGTCGCTGACCAACGTCAGTAATTCCAGCGGCGCACCGAGCAGCGCCAGGTGGGCGACCAGAGTTTCCATACGCGCGTCGGCAATATGGCTGTGGGTATGGAAAATACCCGCTGCAATTTTGATGAGCTTGCCCGGATGTCCGACGAGAACGATTTGTTTGAACCCAAGGCGGACGGCCTCTTCAATCATGTAGCCGACAAAGTTGCTCATGGTGACCACCACCTGCGTGTCAATCCCCATCTGTTCGCGGACAAAACGTTCGCCATGGTTACCCGGCACCAGCACCACACGCTCTAGTCCCGCCGCACGTTTGATTTCCAACTCCAGCGACAGTGAACGCTTCCAGCTCTCTTCCGACATGGGCGTAACAATGCCGGTGGTGCCGATAATGGAAATGCCGCCCAGAATACCCAGACGCGAGTTGTAGGTTTTCTGCGCCCGCTCTTCACCTTCCGGGGCAAAAATTTCAATCTGTGCCCCACGATTTGGGCCGATCGCCTCGCGAACCGCTGACTCAATAGTCTGACGCGGCGTGCGATTGATTGCCGAACTGCCTACCGGTAGGCCAATTCCTTTGCGGGTGACCGTGCCGACACCTTCGCCGCCCTGCAGCGCTATTTCGCCGCTGTCGTCTAGCGTCACACGAGCAAAAATCAGCATCCCGTGGGTGGCGTCCACATCATCGCCGCCGTCTTTACGAATAGCGGCAATCGCCTGCAGCCCTTCAATGTGCGGCGACTCAACGTTCAGGCATAGCGTGACCCCGGACGGAGTGACTATGGATACTTGATGGATCAAATGCTGACGCAATACCATCAATGCAGCGACTTTGGCTGCTGCCGTCGCACACGATCCGGTGGTGTACCCTTTGCGCAGCGCTTTACCGTTGTGCCATACCGGTGCGTCAAAGGGTTGGTCGCTCATCGCGCCCCCTGCATGTGGTAGAGCATCGCGTTGACGATAGCGGCGGCGACGTTGCTTCCGCCTTTGCGGCCCAGGGCAGCTATGGCAGGCAGATGACTTTTCGTCAGCGCATCTTTCGACTCCTCCGCGCCGACAAACCCTACCGGCACACCGACCACGCCGCTCACGGCAACATCGTGTTCCATCAGGCGGAACAGCGCCGTCGGCGCATTGCCAAAGACAAACAGCTTTTCGCCCTCTTCCTGAACCGCAATGTCGACGGCGGCCATCGAACGAGTGATACCCTGTTCTTTTGCGGCGCGCACCACACGCGGGTCGCTGATGTAACAGCGGCATTCTCCGCCGAATTTTGCCAGCAACGTTTTGTTGATCCCGGAAAGGGCCATCGTAGTATCGGTATAAATCACGCTTGATCGGTTTAACGCGGCGCAAAACTGCGCCAGTACATCATCGGAAAACCACAAAATGTCCAGCCAGTCGAAGTCAGCGGTGGTGTGGATCACCCGCTTGATGATGGCCTCATGTAATGGGCTGGCAAACTGATAGTCCGGGCGGGTTTCACGAATAATGTCGCCAATGATGTCGAAACTTTTGGCTTCAATCGCCTGGGGTTGCTGAATGTATTGCATTGTTTTGTCCTCAGGCCACACCGACCAACAGCCACCGCAGCGCAATAAATAGCGCCAGAGCCAGGGTCGATGCTACCCACATCAATCGTATCGTTTGGGAAATGTCGTCTACTGAAATGTCTCGTTGTGCATCACCGATCCACGGTTTCTCAACGCGCTCGCCAAAGTAGTCGTTAGGACCACCCAGTCGAATGCCTAATGCCCCGGCAACGGCCCCCTCGGACCAGGCACAGTTTGGACTGCTGTGGTTGTAGCGATCGCGCCAACCAATGTGTAATGCACCGAAGCCGTCTTTACGGCATAAAAATGCAGCGCACCCGAGCAACAGCCACCCCAGTCGGGCAGGAATCAAATTCGCGACATCATCCAGTCGCGCACTGACCATCCCGATAGCACGGTACTTTTCATTTTTATAGCCAACCATGGAGTCCAGGGTGTTCACCGCTTTGTAGGCCATCGCCAACGGGGCACCGCCGAGAAACAGGAAGAACAGCGGTGCAATGATGCCGTCCACGGTGTTTTCAGCGATGGTTTCCACCACCGCGCGATTGATCTGTTTCGGCTGTAATTGTGAGGTGTCACGCCCCACAATCCAGGAGAGTTTTTCCCGACTTTCTGTGAGATTATTGGCACGCAGTGGACGTTCGACATCTCGTGCGGCATTCGCCAGGCAGCGGCCAGCCAACACGGTAAAGATCATCCACACCTCGACGCCCCACCCTAGCCACGGATGAAGCGATTGCGCCAGCGCCAGTACGCCCCATGAAACGCCCCAGGTCACGCCGACCACCACAACCCACAGCACTGCGCCACCGATACGCAGCATGCCATCGCTATGGCAGTAGCGGCGCACCAGGCGCTGCACAGCGGTAATGAGATTGCCAATCCAACGTACCGGATGCGGCCAGCTCTGCGGATCGCCAATGATAAAATCAAGCAGCCAGGCGACACACCACGCGAGCAGTGTCATTTCACGCTCCTCGCGGCGTCCAGCCAGTGATTAAGCATCTCAGGACGCTGAGCAAAATGAACGTGCAGGTAGCTGGCAAACGCATTGCCAACCTGCCAACCGCCAGACCACGCCTGTAACGTTTCGCCATCGCGAACTTTGCGACAGCTCATCACGGCCTGGGTTTGAGGGGTAAAATCGGAATAGTGAAATTCATGTCCGCGCAGCACGTCACCGGGCGCAGCGAGTAAGGTTTGTTGTTCGGCCTGCGCTTCACAATAGCCAAATCGGGTCAGACGTTTGCCCATTTTGCTGTGACCGGGAATAATATCCGCCATCGGCCAGATATCGCCGTTGCTGTCTTCCAGCGAACTCCCCAGGTACATCAGACCACCGCACTCCGCGTAAATCGCCACACCGCGCTGATGAGCCGCACGCAGTTGCGCCAGCATGGTGGAATTTCGGGCAAGCCCGGCTGCGTGCAGCTCAGGGTATCCGCCCCCTAGCCAGATCATCTGGCAATCAGGGAGACGGCTGTCGTGTAGCGGGCTGAAACGGACAATATTGAGGCCCGTGCGCGCCAGTAGCGTAATGTTATCCGGATAGTAGAAGTTGAATGCTTCGTCATCAGCAATGGCAAGCGTCAGTCCAGCTCCGGCATCGGCGGCAGGAAGCGCGGGCCATTCGCCCACCGGTGGGGTGTCTAACTGGCTTAAGGCCAGCAGCGCGTCGATATCTAACGTTTGCTCAAGCGTTGTAGCAAATTCCTGCCACGGCAACTGATTGACGATTGATTCCCGCGCGGTCACCAGTCCCAGATGACGCTCAGGGAGCGCCACGCCATCCACGCGGGGAACATAGCCCAATACCGGTATCGAACAGTAGCGTTCGATGGCGACTTTAAGTAGCTGGTAATGCGTTTCGCTGTTTACCCGGTTAACAATCACGCCAGCAATATTCAGCGTTGGATCAAAATGCTGGAATCCCATCACCGTGGCGGCAATTGATGTTGAGACGGCTTTACCGTCCACCAGCAAAATGACCGGACAGCCCAACTGCTTCGCCATCGCGGCGGAACTGCAGTAATTGGGGTCCGTACCATAACCGTCATACAACCCCATAACGCCTTCGATGACGGCGATATCCGCATGCTGCATATGTTCGCAAAATAAGGCGTTCAGCGTGGAAGTGGGGAGCATGAAGCTATCAAGATTGCGGGAGGCTGTGCCGGATACGGCGGTATGCCAGCCGGTATCCAGATAATCAGGACCGACTTTGCAAGGCTGGACGCGCAAACCGCGTTTTTTCAGCAGACTCAACAAGCCCAGCGTTACCGTGGTTTTACCACAGCCGCTTCCGGTACCTGCAAGAACAAACGCGCGAAAATTGGCCGCCATACCCTGATCCTGTTCAGGGTGGTAGGGGTGTAGAGATACCCAGTCTTTCGACTGTATGCATCTGAGCAACCCACTTCCCACCGAAGTTGTTGGTAGTCACTGACAGGCAGGTCTTCTGGCTTAGCGTCATTCTCACCCGTCCTTCCCAATCTCGCGATCAGTGGTCTATACGGGGTCGTCAGCATCACAGCAGCGGGGGCTGCGGGGGATTCTCACCCCCTTCCCTACCACAAACGTGGTAAACCTGTCAGCTCAGGAGCAAATTCTATTAAGCTCCAGGCATGAGATGAATTAACACACCTCATGACAAAAATTCATTTAAATATCTTTTACGCTCATTCAGCCAATGTTATGGCGTCATTCAGCTTATTCTTAAGTTTGCATTCCGTATGAAAGCTTCAATTAATAATAAAGAAAGTCATTCACACAGACACTGTATCTCATCACAAAAATAAAAACTGGTGCAGTTTATCCTTCAGACACTATTACTTTGTTGCGCTATGACAATTTATTGTCTTCTATCCTTATTTTTCATTTTATAATGACGGACATACAATACGATATCAAAAATCGGCAATAGCAAAATATTGCTATTTATGCTGACTCTTCGGACGAAACAACACTAATTTGCTGGCGAAAAGCCTGCGGCGTCACCTGGTATGTCTGGCGGAAAACTTTGCAAAAATAACTGGTTTGCGAAAAGCCTAAATTTCGCGCAATACTGGCAATACTCCAGTCACTATGACAAAGCAACTCTTTAGCACTTGCCATTCGCTGTTGGTTTACCCAGGCATTAAAACCGATCCCCTGATATTTTTTGAACAGCTTGCTGAAATAGTACGGACTGAGATAAACATGCGAAGCCACCTCCTCGAGGCGAAGCTCATCCGACAAATGTGCGTCGATATAGCGCAACGCTTTTTTCATTTTACTGTCATGCGGAGTCGGGCTACGGGTTGGACGCACCGACTCTGACTGCTGTGTACTGTCTTTAATGACAACGAAATTCAATTGTTTTTTAAGGCAATTTTCAACAATCAACTTCAACAAATCTGCAGAGGCGATGACGCGAGAATAGTCCATTTCCGGAACATTACGAAATTCATTGAGCAGTTCGGGATCGGCTTGCCAGCGATCATCGACACTCAAAATATCAACCAGGCCTACGTCATTGCTTAAGCGCACCTGACCGCATAAAACAAATCCAACCAAGTGGCCTGCAATCACCAAAGGGATAGAAAAATCGGTAAGGCCGGCATGACAGCGATAAATACACGGCTGGTCTGATTTTGATGCTTCAAGGCCCCCACAACGATCGCTCATACGGCATCGCGTGCTGTGTTGCGGGTGCTGGCGCATCAACTGGCAGAAAGGGGTAAAATTAAAGAGTTCAGAAATTTCATCACCGTGAATATTGACAACCACAACGGCCAGACTGGTGGCCTGTGCAAAATCCTGTGCGATTTTATTAATGAGTTCTGAGTTCAGGGCGCTCGCAGAAATCATGATAAAACCTCTCAGTTAATTTATTGTTATAAATAAAAACACATTATTTACATTCACTTTTCATCTCGCTATTAGACGCAATGATAAAAGGTGTTAATGGACCATAACAAAAGTCTCCCATTGTGGGGAGACTTTTTAAGCTGTTCAGGAAACCGGATCACGAAATCAGTTTTTGCATTTCAGAAATAAACAATTTCCATGAAGCTAGTTCTCATTTTCCTCCAGCTTACAAGTATTACACGGTAAATTTTTGCCAATAAAGTAACGATAAATTGCTGCCCCGGCGCACGCACCGATGATCGGTGCCACAATCGGGACGATAAAGTATGGGATATCGCGTCCCCCCGTCATCGCAACATCTCCCCATCCGGCAAACCAGGCAAACAACTTAGGACCAAAATCACGCGCCGGATTCATGGCAAATCCTGTGAGCGGACCTGTTGATGCACCGATGACGGCAACCAGAATACCAATCAGCAATGGCGCGAGAGGACCTTTAGGCACCCCATTGCCATCGTCCGTCAGCGCCATAATCATACCCATCAGAATGGACGTGATGACCACTTCCACCAGCGCAGCTTGCCATACGCTAAGCGCAGAGGCCGGATAAGTACTAAAAATACTGGCCAGTTGCAGGCTTTCAAGACTGCCACGAACCATATGGTGCGCCGTCTCATATTCAATGAATAAACTGCCGTACAGCAAATAGGCCAGCAACGCGCCGCCAAAGGCACCCGCGACTTGCGCGACCGTATAGGGTAAAACTTTACGCCCAGGGAAACAGGCAAACAGCCACAGAGCGATGGTAATCGCAGGGTTGAGGTGTGCCCCGGATATTCCGGCAGTCAGGTAGACCGCCAGCGAAATCCCAAGACCCCAAATGATGCATATTTCCCATAACCCTAAACTCGCACCGGCCACCTTAAGGGCACTCAGGCATCCAATGCCAAAAAACAGGAACAGCCCGGTACCTAAAAACTCGGCAATGCATTGCGCTTTTAGTGAATCGTTCATTGTGACACCTTCTAAGCAGAGTTCGTGTCTGTACCAGCGGACTCCCTGCTGGCAGTAGAGTACTTCAAGGCTTACTATAAAAAGCGCCGTCGGCAAATTGTTGGCAATCTGAGCACTTCCACCTTTTTAAAATCGTGTAGTGATAACAAATTCTTGCTGTCAGCATTATTAAAACAGCTAACAAAAACGGGCATTAGCCCTATTAAAAACGCATTATAAAAATAATAAAATATTGCCAACAGCAGATTTCTGTTTTCAAACAAACATCACAATTTCATTTCCCCCGCATAGCAAATGATATTTATCGTGTCACTAGCAAAAATGTAAATCTGGTATTGACATAACCAAATTTTCACATCCGCAAAATAATAAAAAACATTTAAAAACAATCAGATAAAAGAATATCAAGCAATTTTATATCACCGATCGCTTACTATTTTTTCACTCTCCGTTTCAAGTCAGCCATTCTTTTTCCTCGCTTCTTTTTATAGTCATGAAAATCGGAACAACCCAGGCGAGGTCTTTATGCAACAAGAAGCGTTAGGAATGGTAGAAACCAAAGGCTTAACTGCAGCCATAGAGGCCGCAGATGCAATGGTGAAGTCAGCCAATGTGATGCTGGTCGGCTACGAAAAAATTGGTTCAGGGCTGGTCACCGTGATTGTTCGCGGTGATGTTGGCGCGGTAAAAGCGGCAACAGATGCAGGCGCCGCTGCCGCACGTAATGTGGGTGAAGTGAAAGCCGTACACGTGATCCCACGTCCTCATACCGATGTCGAAAAAATCTTACCGAAGGGAATTAGCTGATGAGCAGCAATGAGCTGGTTGAACAGATCATGGCGCAGGTGATTGCTCGGGTGGCAACGCCAGAACACAAGGCTATCCCTGAAAATAATCTTCCAACACGAGAGACGGCTATGGCAGAGAAAAGCTGCAGTTTAACGGAATTTGTCGGCACCGCGATTGGCGACACCGTCGGTCTGGTGATCGCCAACGTCGACAGCGCCTTACTGGACGCGATGAAGCTTGAAAAACGCTATCGCTCCATTGGCATTCTAGGCGCCCGTACCGGCGCAGGCCCCCATATCATGGCCGCGGATGAAGCGGTAAAAGCCACTAATACTGAAGTGGTGAGCATTGAGCTTCCGCGAGATACCAAAGGCGGAGCAGGCCACGGTTCACTGATTATCCTCGGCGGCAACGATGTTTCCGACGTAAAACGCGGAATTGAAGTCGCGCTGAAAGAACTGGATCGCACATTTGGTGATGTCTACGCCAATGAAGCCGGTCACATCGAAATGCAATACACCGCACGTGCCAGCTATGCGCTGGAAAAAGCCTTCGGCGCACCCATTGGTCGTGCCTGTGGTGTGATCGTCGGCGCACCGGCATCTGTTGGTGTACTGATGGCCGATACCGCACTGAAATCGGCCAACGTCGAAGTGGTGGCTTATAGCTCCCCTGCCCATGGTACCAGCTTCAGTAACGAAGCCATTCTGGTTATTTCCGGTGACTCTGGCGCCGTACGTCAGGCCGTCATCTCCGCGCGCGAAATCGGTAAAACCGTGCTTGCGACCCTCGGCTCAGAACCGAAAAACGATCGTCCGTCCTACATCTGATACCCGTGAGGCTGATTCATGAGATCGAAAAGATTTGAAGCACTGGCGAAACGCCCTGTGAATCAGGACGGCTTCGTTAAGGAGTGGATCGAAGAAGGCTTCATTGCGATGGAAAGCCCGAACGACCCAAAACCGTCCATAAAAATCGTTAACGGTATGGTCACCGAACTGGATGGTAAAGCCGCCAGTGAATTTGATTTGATAGACCATTTCATTGCCCGCTACGGTATTAATCTGGCGCGCGCTGAAGAAGTGATGGCGATGGACTCGATCAAACTCGCCAATATGCTCTGCGATCCTAATGTGAAACGCAAAGACATCGTTCCGCTGACCACCGCGATGACACCGGCAAAAATTGTCGAAGTGGTTTCGCATATGAACGTCGTCGAAATGATGATGTCGATGCAGAAAATGCGCGCCCGCAGAACCCCTTCTCAACAAGCGCACGTCACTAACGTTAAAGACAACCCGGTGCAGATTGCGGCCGATGCAGCAGAAGGCGCATGGCGTGGATTTGACGAGCAGGAAACAACCGTTGCCGTGGCACGCTATGCCCCGTTTAACGCTATTGCTCTGCTGGTCGGTTCACAGGTTGGGCGTCCCGGCGTATTAACCCAGTGCTCGCTGGAAGAAGCCACCGAACTCAAACTCGGCATGTTAGGCCACACCTGCTATGCAGAAACGATTTCCGTGTACGGTACTGAGCCGGTCTTTACCGATGGTGACGATACCCCATGGTCAAAAGGCTTCCTGGCCTCTTCTTATGCCTCACGCGGTCTGAAAATGCGCTTTACCTCAGGCTCAGGCTCAGAAGTGCAGATGGGTTATGCAGAAGGCAAATCCATGTTGTATCTGGAAGCCCGCTGCATTTACATCACCAAAGCCGCTGGCGTGCAGGGTTTACAGAACGGGTCCGTTAGCTGCATCGGCGTCCCTTCCGCCGTACCGTCAGGTATCCGCGCAGTGCTGGCAGAAAACCTGATCTGCTCGTCACTGGATCTCGAATGCGCCTCCAGTAACGACCAAACCTTTACCCACTCGGATATGCGCCGTACCGCGCGTTTGCTGATGCAATTCCTGCCAGGAACTGACTTCATCTCTTCCGGTTATTCCGCCGTGCCGAACTACGACAACATGTTTGCAGGCTCTAACGAAGATGCCGAAGACTTTGACGACTACAACGTTCTCCAGCGTGACCTTAAAGTCGACGGGGGTTTGCGTCCGGTGCGTGAAGAAGACGTCATCGCCATTCGTAACAAAGCGGCCCGCGCACTGCAGGCAGTGTTTGCTGGAATGGGATTGCCACCCATCACCGATGAAGAAGTTGAAGCCGCGACTTACGCCCACGGCTCGAAAGATATGCCAGAACGCAACATCGTTGAAGACATTAAGTTTGCGCAAGAGATCATCAGCAAAAACCGCAACGGACTGGAAGTGGTGAAAGCCCTGGCCCAGGGCGGATTTACCGATGTTGCTCAGGATATGCTCAACATCCAGAAAGCCAAGTTAACCGGAGACTATCTGCATACCTCCGCCATTATCGTCGGCGACGGACAGGTGCTTTCCGCGGTGAATGACGTCAACGATTATGCCGGTCCGGCAACAGGTTATCGCCTGCAAGGCGAACGCTGGGAAGAAATTAAAAACATCCCCGGCGCACTTGATCCCAACGAGCTTGGCTAAGGGGTGAACTATGGAAATCAATGAAAAGCTACTGCGCCAGATAATTGAAGATGTGCTGTCTGAAATGCAGACCAGCGATAAGCCTGTTTCTTTCCGCTCGTCTGCCGCGGCAACCGCACCGCAGATGGCAACCGCGCCAGGTGACAGTTTTCTGACCGAAATTGGCGAAGCCAAACAGGGCCAGCAGCAGGATGAAGTGATTATTGCCGTTGGTCCGGCGTTTGGGCTCTCGCAGACCGTCAATATCGTCGGTATTCCGCACAAGAATATTTTGCGCGAAGTGATCGCGGGTATTGAAGAAGAAGGCATTAAAGCACGCGTCATCCGCTGCTTTAAATCCTCCGATGTGGCGTTTGTCGCCGTGGAAGGTAACCGTCTGAGTGGTTCCGGTATTTCAATCGGCATCCAGTCCAAAGGCACCACGGTTATCCACCAGCAGGGGTTACCGCCGCTTTCTAACCTGGAGCTGTTCCCTCAGGCCCCACTCCTGACGCTGGAAACCTACCGTCAGATTGGTAAGAACGCCGCGCGTTACGCCAAGCGTGAATCTCCACAACCGGTCCCGACGTTGAATGATCAGATGGCGCGTCCGAAGTACCAGGCGAAATCAGCCATTCTGCACATTAAAGAGACCAAATACGTCGTGACGGGCAAAAACCCGCAGGAACTGCGCGTGGCGCTTTGATAAAGGATAACTCCATGAATACCGACGCAATTGAATCGATGGTTCGGGATGTGTTGAGCCGAATGAACAGTCTGCAGGGAGAGACCGTCACTCCAGCCGCGACTGGTTCATCAGCGCATACCGCGAAAGTGACGGATTACCCGCTCGCCAATAAACACCCTGAGTGGGTAAAAACCGCCACCAATAAAACGCTGGATGACTTCACACTCGAAAATGTGCTGAGCAATAAGGTCACCGCACAGGATATGCGTATCACACCAGAAACGCTGCGCATTCAGGCGGATATCGCCAAAGATGCCGGACGTGACAGGCTGGCGATGAACTTTGAACGTGCCGCAGAACTGACCGCGGTGCCTGACGATCGCATCCTTGAGATCTACAACGCCCTGCGCCCATACCGCTCAACCAAAGACGAGCTGATGGCCATCGCCGACGATCTCGAAAATCGTTATCAGGCAAAGATTTGCGCAGCCTTCGTACGTGAAGCAGCAGTGCTGTACGTCGAACGTAAGAAACTCAAAGGTGACGATTAATTTTAGGGAAAAATGATGCGATATATAGCTGGCATTGACATAGGCAACTCATCAACAGAAGTCGCTCTCGCGACTCTGGATGACGCTGGCACGCTGAGCATTACAACCAGCGCACTGGCAGAAACGACTGGAATTAAGGGCACGTTACGTAATGTGTTTGGTATTCAGGAGGCGCTTACGCTTGCAGCAAAAAATGCAGGCATCAATGTCAGCGATATTTCGCTCATCCGTATTAACGAAGCCACGCCGGTCATTGGTGATGTGGCGATGGAGACGATCACCGAAACCATCATCACCGAGTCGACCATGATCGGCCACAACCCTAAAACGCCTGGTGGGGTCGGGTTAGGTGTTGGCGTCACAATTACGCCGGAAGAGTTATTAACCCGTCCGGCGGATATGCCTTATATCCTGGTGGTGTCATCGGCATTCGATTTTGCCGATGTTGCTACCATGATTAATGCCTCCGTTCGCGCCGGATATCAGCTAACCGGCGTTATTTTGCAACAGGACGATGGCGTGCTGGTCAGCAACCGTCTTACTACGCCGCTGCCCATCGTCGACGAAGTGCGCTATATCGATCGGATCCCGTTAGGGATGCTGGCGGCCATTGAGGTCGCCATCCCCGGAAAGGTGATTGAAACGCTCTCTAATCCTTACGGGATTGCGACTGTTTTTAACCTGAATGCGGACGAGACCAAAAATATTGTCCCTATGGCACGTGCCCTGATTGGTAACCGCTCAGCGGTCGTCGTGAAAACACCGTCGGGCGATGTAAAAGCGCGAGCCATTCCTGCCGGAAACCTCGAACTCCAGTCGCAAGGACGTACTGTTCGCGTCGACGTTGCCGCAGGCGCGGAAGCCATTATGAAGGCGGTAGGCGAATGCCCACGGCTTGATAACGTTATCGGCGAAGCAGGAACCAATATTGGCGGCATGCTGGAACATGTACGCCAGACCATGGCGGAGTTAACCAACAAGCCCAGCCATGAAATCTTCATCCAGGATTTATTGGCAGTTGATACCTCCGTTCCCGTCAGCGTGACGGGGGGACTCGCCGGAGAGTTCTCGCTGGAACAGGCGGTGGGTATTGCCTCAATGGTGAAATCAGATCGCCTGCAAATGGCGATGATAGCCCAGGAGATCACGCAAAAGCTCAACATCGACGTTCAGGTAGGCGGCGCTGAAGCCGAAGCGGCCATCCTGGGTGCCCTCACTACGCCGGGCACAACGCGTCCGCTGGCCATTCTGGATCTCGGCGCAGGTTCCACCGACGCCTCAATCATTAATCCAAAAGGCGAAATTATTGCCACACACCTGGCGGGTGCGGGCGATATGGTCACGATGATTATTGCCCGTGAACTGGGACTGGAAGATCGTTACCTCGCCGAGGAGATCAAAAAATATCCGCTGGCGAAAGTAGAAAGCCTGTTCCACCTTCGCCACGAAGATGGCAGCGTTCAGTTCTTTCCTTCTCCCCTGCCGCCAACGGTATTCGCCCGGGTCTGTGTGGTGAAACCCGATGAACTGGTGCCATTACCTGGGGACCTGGCTCTGGAGAAAGTTCGCGTCATTCGCCGCAGCGCCAAGGAGCGCGTTTTTGTCACCAATGCGCTGAGAGCGCTTCGTCAGGTTAGCCCCACAGGAAATATTCGCGACATCCCGTTTGTGGTTCTGGTTGGTGGCTCTTCTCTGGACTTCGAAGTTCCACAGCTGGTAACGGATGCGCTGGCGCACTACCGCCTGGTTGCGGGTCGCGGCAATATTCGCGGTACCGAAGGCCCACGAAATGCTGTCGCAACTGGGCTTATCCTCTCCTGGTACAAGGCATTTGCTCATGGAAAGTAACCTCAGCGCACCGGCTATCGTGATCTTCACCCTGGGAGAGGACATGTCACTCTGGAATGACGTCCTGCTGGGTATTGAAGAAGAAGGGATCCCCTTTGTGGTTCAGGAGAGCCATTCCGCCGACATCATCCACAGCGCATGGCTGGCGGCATGTCAGTCACCGCTGCTCGTCGGCATTGGATGTAACCGGGAACAACTGGTTGTGCACTACAAAAATTTACCGACCTCAGCGCCACTTTTTACGCTGACGTATCAACAAGATAGCCACGCTCGTCGGCGCATCGGCAATAACGCTGCGCGGCTGGTTAAAGGCATTCCCTTCCGGGAATGCCACTCATAATCCACAGGAGAAAAGCAGTATGAATAACGCACTGGGACTGGTTGAAACAAAAGGGCTTGTCGGCGCTATTGAAGCCGCTGATGCCATGGTGAAATCCGCTAACGTGCAGTTGGTTGGTTACGAAAAAATTGGCTCGGGCCTTATCACCGTCATGGTTCGTGGGGATGTCGGCGCGGTTAAAGCTGCTGTAGACGCTGGCAGTGCTGCCGCAAGTGCCGTTGGCGAGGTGAAATCCTGCCACGTCATCCCGCGCCCACACAGCGACGTCGAAGCCATTTTACCTAAATCCGCTTAAACCGTTGCAACAAGGAGCACAGCGTGAAGCAATCACTGGGATTACTTGAAGTTAGTGGTCTGGCATTAGCCATCAGTTGCGCGGATGTCATGGCGAAAGCCGCCTCCATCACGCTGGTGGGCCTCGAAAAAACCAACGGCTCAGGCTGGACGGTGATCAAAATCATCGGGGATGTGGCCTCCGTGCAGGCGGCCATTTCCACCGGTGCCAGCTTTGCAGACCAGCGGGAAGGTCTGGTTGCGCACAAAGTCATTTCCAGACCCGGGGAAGGCATCCTTTCGCACAGCGTCGTTTCGACGCCTGAGCCCATCCCTGAACCCACACCTGTCGAGGTGGAAGTACAGGTGGTTGTGGAAAGTGAATTACCCGAAGCACCACAAGATACAGACCTGATTAGCTGCAATCTGTGTCTCGACCCTGCCTGTCCGCGCCAGAAGGGAGAGCCTCGCTCACTCTGCCTGCATTCTGGTAAACGAGGTGAAGCGTAATGGATAAACAGCAACTGGAGACTACGGTCAGTAAAGTACTGGATGAAATGCGCGAGCGCCCTATTCCACTGGGGATCTCTAATCGTCATATCCATCTTTGTGCTGAAGATTACGCTCGTTTGTTTCCCAATCAGCCCATCAGCGAGAAAAAAGGTCTGCTGCAGCCTGGACAATATGCCGCAGATCAGACCGTTACGCTGGTGGGTCCAAAAGGCCAGCTAAAAAATGTGCGTTTGCTGGGACCGCTGCGTAGCACCAGCCAGGTAGAAATCTCCCGCACCGACGCCCGCACGCTGGGTATCGCTGCGCCGTTGCGTATGTCCGGCAATATTCAGGGAACGCCGGGCATTCGCCTGGTGAGTCCTTTTGCTGAACTGGATATCTCATGCGGAGTGATTGTCGCCCAGCGGCACATTCATATGTCACCGCTTGATGCGCTGATCCTACGCGTGTCACATGGCGATAAAGTCTCCGTCGCCATCAATGGAGATGAACGCAGACTGATCTTCGATAACGTTGCCGTTCGCGTATCGCCGGATATGCGTCTTGAAATGCATATCGACACTGACGAAGCCAATGCTGCAGGGGCGGATAGCCCACAGGCATTCGCCACGCTGGTGAGCTCACGATGAACAATGAACTGCTGCAACGCATCATCGGGGAGGTCGTCTCCCGATTACAAAAACGCGCGGACAGTTCGCTCTCTCTGAGCGTCGCGCAGTTACGGGAAGCCGATCCCCGGGCGCTGGTTTGTCAGTACTCCGCTCTGATTATCGAGCACGCTGATTTACCGCTGCTGGCGCATATTGCGCAACACGATTCATCCGATGTGTCAGCGATCACTCTCCACGAGGCCCTGGCCTGTGGCGTTCGCGTGAAGATATCGCTGCAGCATCAATTGCTACCGGCGATCCCCGTACGAAAACTCGCGCGACTGCCGCTGGAGTTCAGTGATGAACGCGGGCAAACCATCATTCTGCATCCCGAGACGCTTTTAAGTTATGCCGATGTAGCCCGATTACAAGGTGGGTTTCTGGTGCTACGCCGTCGATGTGTTGTGACCGCACTGGCAAAAGAAACCGTCAGTATGCGCAATATCCAATTAATTAAGCAGGAGTGAACCATGCATCTGGCACGCGTTACAGGCGTCGTGGTATCCACGCAAAAATCACCGTCACTGGTTGGAAAAAAACTGTTACTGGTACGTCGGGTAACAGCCGACGGCGAACTACCGCAATCGCCAACAGCGGGTGACGAGGTCGCAGTTGACTCAGTAGGTGCCGGTACCGGTGAGCTGGTTTTACTCAGCAGCGGCTCCAGCGCCAGACACGTTTTTAGCGGCCCCAATGAGGCTATCGATCTGGCCATCGTTGGCATTGTCGACACGCTTTCTCGCTAGGAGGAACTATGGCGATTTATACCCGAACAGGCGATGCCGGTACGACAGCGCTCTTTAGCGGACAGCGCGTCAGTAAAACACACCCGCGCGTTGAGGCTTACGGCACGCTGGACGAACTCAACGCGGCGCTGAGCCTATGCGTCTGCGCGGCACAAAGCCCGCAACACCGTGTGTTACTTGAAGAAATTCAGTTACAGCTGTTTTGGTTCAGTGCCGAACTGGCCAGTGAAAGCGAACAGCCCACGCCCTCCCAACGCTACATCAGCTCGGAGGACATTGCAGCACTTGAGGCTGCCATCGATACCGCGATGGCGCGAGTGCCTCCCCTGCACAGTTTTATTTTGCCCGGACGCTGTGAAGCCGCCAGCCGTCTGCACTTCGCCCGCACGCTTGCCCGTCGCGCTGAAAGACGGCTTGTCGAACTCTCCACAGATGCCTCCATCCGACAGGTACTGATGCGCTATATCAACCGCCTGTCCGATTGCTTATATGCGCTCGCCAGGTCTGAAGATTATGACGCGCACCAAAACACGCTCATTCAGAAGGTGGCTGAGCGTTACGTGGCAGCGACCCAGACATCGGCAGTTCAGGAGTCTGCTATGTCATTGTCATTTCAGGAACTCCATCAGCTTACGCGTACGGCGGTAGCGCGTGCACAAGCACTCAAAGTTCCGGTTGTCATCAGCATTGTGGATGCAAACGGCACACAAACAGTGACCTGGCGCATGCCCGATGCCCTGCTCGTCAGTAGCGAGCTGGCACCGAAAAAAGCGTGGACCGCCGTGGCGATGAAAACCGCCACCCATGAACTGAGCTCAGCGGTGCAACCGGGCGCTGCACTTTACGGTCTGGAAAGCCATATGCAGGGAAAAGTCGTCACGTTTGGTGGCGGATACGCACTATGGCGAGAAGGTTTACTCCTTGGGGGTCTTGGCATCAGCGGAGGAAGCGTTGAGCAGGATATGGACATTGCAGAAACCGCCATTGCGGCGATTAACGTGAGAACACATCAATGAATACGTCAGAACTTGAAACCCTTATCCGCACTATTTTGACTGAACAGCTCGAACCGGCAAAAGCAGAGATAAAGGGTGGCGGTATTTTTCCATCCGTCGGTGAAGCAATCGATGCCGCGCATCAGGCCTTTTTACGTTATCAGCAATGCCCACTGAAAACCCGTAGTGCCATTATTAGCGCTCTGCGGGAAGAACTGACACCTCATCTGGCCTCGTTGGCGGCAGAAAGCGCAACCGAAACGGGAATGGGCAACAAAGAAGATAAATTTCTCAAAAATAAAGCCGCGCTGGATAACACCCCCGGTATTGAAGATCTAACCACAACCGCCCTCACCGGTGATGGCGGCATGGTGCTATTTGAATATTCCCCCTTTGGCGTAATGGGTTCCGTTGCTCCTAGCACCAACCCAACGGAAACCATTATTAACAACAGCATCAGTATGTTAGCTGCCGGGAATAGCGTTTACTTCAGCCCGCACCCGGGCGCTAAAGTGGTTTCACTCAAGCTGATTGCCATGATTGAAGATATTGCCTTCCGCTGCTGCGGGATCCGAAATCTTGTTGTCACAGTCACAGAACCCACTTTTGAAGCTACCCAGCAGATGATGGCGCACCCTAAAATCGCAGTTCTGGCGATTACCGGTGGCCCGGGCATTGTGGCTATGGGTATGAAAAGCGGGAAAAAAGTCATTGGTGCCGGTGCCGGGAACCCCCCCTGCATCGTTGATGAAACCGCCGATCTGGTTAAGGCCGCGGAAGACATCATCAACGGCGCATCGTTTGATTACAATCTGCCCTGCATTGCAGAGAAAAGCCTAATTGTTGTCGAAGCGGTTGCCGAACGACTGATTCAACAAATGCAGTCTTTTGGGGCGTTGCTGCTAAACAGCGAAGAAGTGGACAAACTACGCGCCACCTGTCTGCCAGAGGGAATGGCGAATAAGAAACTTGTCGGAAAAAGCCCGGCAACGTTACTGGAAGCGGCAGGTATACCCGTTCCAACAAAAGCGCCTCGTCTGTTGATAGGCGTCGTCAAGGCTGACGATGTGTGGGTTACCAGCGAACAGTTGATGCCCATGCTCCCTGTCGTGACGGTTAACGATTTTGACAGTGCGCTAACGTTGGCGCTGAAGGTTGAAGAGGGACTGCACCATACTGCCATTATGCACTCGCAAAATGTGTCGCGTTTGAATCTTGCTGCTCGCACGTTGCAAACGTCTATTTTTGTGAAAAATGGCCCCTCTTACGCCGGTATTGGCGTCGGCGGCGAAGGTTTCACCACCTTTACCATCGCCACCCCAACCGGTGAAGGGACAACGTCTGCGCGAACGTTTGCACGTTCTCGTCGTTGCGTGCTGACCAACGGTTTTTCTATCCGCTAATGAGGCCGTAATGAATAGCTTTTCACTGCAAACTCGATTGTACAGCGGCCAGGGCAGTTTGAGCGTGCTCAAACGCTTCACGAATAAGCATATCTGGATTATTTGCGATGGTTTTCTTGCGCGTTCGCCGCTGATTGCAACGCTGCGCGATGCGTTACCTGCGGATAATCGCATTAGCGTGTTCAGTGATATCACACCCGATCCCACCATCAATACGGTAGTACAAGGGATTGCGCAAATGCAGTCCCTGCGACCGGATGTAGTGATTGGCTTTGGTGGAGGGTCGGCGCTTGATGCAGCGAAAGCGATTGTCTGGTTCAGCCGTCAGTTTGGCATCGAAATCGAAACCTGTGTAGCCATCCCCACCACCAGCGGAACAGGCTCTGAAGTGACCAGCGCCTGCGTGATCGGCGATCCGGAGAAAGGCATTAAATATCCGTTATTTAATAATGCCCTCTACCCGGATATGGCGATCCTTGACCCAATGCTGGTGGTCAGCGTACCGCCTGCCATCACCGCCAATACCGGAATGGACGTGCTGACGCATGCGCTTGAAGCGTACGTTTCCACCAAGGCCAGCGACTTCACTGACGCGCTGGCTGAAAAAGCAGCGCAAATTGTCTTCCAGTATCTGCCCATCGCCGTCAGCAAAGGCGATTGCCTGACTACCCGAGGAAAGATGCACAACGCCTCAACCCTCGCGGGGATGGCGTTTAGCCAGGCTGGTCTTGGAATTAACCATGCCATAGCGCATCAGCTTGGCGGTCAGTTTCATCTGCCGCACGGCCTTGCTAACGCACTACTCCTGACCTCTGTGATTCACTTTAATGCCCGCGATCCCAGGGCCGCAAAACGGTATGCCCGCTTCGCGAAGGCCTGCCACTTATGCCCTGATAACGCAAACGATACGGCGGCACTCAATGCGCTAATTCATCATATTGAGCAACTCAAAAAACAGTGTGCGTTACCCTCTTTCACAGACGCGCTCAAAGACGGAAAGCAAACCTGGTCACAGCGTATTCCCTCGATGGTTCAGGCGGCTCTGGCGGATGCCACGCTGCAAACGAATCCCCGCGATGCTGATGCCGCTGCCATCCAGGAACTGCTTGAGGAATTATTATGAATACAGCCATGACGGCTGAACCCATTTGTTATGATGCTCAGACAATACGCGATCGCGTGCGCGCTGCAGGTGTAGTGGGAGCCGGTGGTGCCGGCTTTCCTGCCCATGTAAAACTGCAGGCGCAGGTCGATACGTTTCTGGTCAATGCTGCAGAATGCGAGCCGATGCTGAAGGTTGATCAGCAATTAATGGCCGTGCAGGCGGCCCGACTGATACGCGGCGTGCAGTATGCCATGAAGACCACTGGCGCCAGCGCCGGCATTATCGCCCTTAAAGAAAAATATCAGAAAGCCATCAGTGCGTTAACACCTCTCCTGCCCGCCGATATCAGGTTACACATTTTGCCTGATGTCTACCCGGCTGGCGATGAAGTGCTGACAATCTGGATGGCAACCGGACGGCGGGTGCCTCCTGCTGCTCTCCCGGTTAGTGTGGGCGTGGTGGTCAATAACGTCCAGACCGTACTTAACATCGCACGAGCCGTTGAACAGCAGTTCCCCGTTACGCGTCGTACATTAACCGTCAATGGCGCAGTTGCCCGGCCGGTTACCCTGACCGTACCTGTCGGTATGTCGCTGCGCGAAGTGCTGGCATTGGCTGGCGGCGCTACCGTCGATGACCCCGGATTTATTAACGGCGGTCCGATGATGGGCGGTCTGATTACTTCTCTGGATACGCCAGTCAGTAAAACGACCGGTGGCCTGCTGGTACTACCGAAATCCCATGCGCTGATCCAGCGACGGATGCAGGATGAACGGACCGTGCTCTCAGTTGCCAAAACCGTCTGCGAGCAGTGCCGCTTGTGCACGGATCTGTGTCCACGACACTTGATTGGTCATGAACTCTCACCACATTTGCTGGTTCGCGCGGTCAACTATCAGCAGGCCGCCACACCGCAATTACTGCTCACCGCCCTGACTTGCTCAGAATGCAACGTCTGTGAAAGCGTGGCCTGTCCGGTGGGGATTTCTCCGATGCGCATTAACCGCATGCTCAAACGCGAGCTACGTGCGCTCAATCATCGTTATGAAGGCCCGTTAAACCCTGAAGATGAAATGGCGAAGTACCGTCTGATTCCGGTGAAACGGCTTATTACCAAACTGGGTCTCAGTGACTGGTATCACGATGCACCATTAGACCAGACAGATCATCCCACTGAAAAAACAACGTTGTTGTTACGCCAGCATATTGGTGCCAGTGCCATTCCTTGTGTGCAAAAAGGGGAGCGCGTTGTGCGCGGCCAATGTGTTGCAGAGATCCCCGAGGGCGCATTAGGTGCGCAGGTTCACGCCAGTATTGACGGTATTGTCAGCGAAATCACAGATCAGTCCATCACGGTAATAAGAGGTTAACCATGTCTCAGGCTATAGGGATTTTAGAACTCACCAGCATTGCCAAAGGAATGGAAGCCGGCGATGCGATGCTGAAAAGCGCTAATGTGAATTTGCTGGTCAGTAAAACCATCTGCCCGGGAAAATTTTTGCTGATGCTGGGTGGTGACGTTGGCGCAATACAGCAGGCCATTGCCACAGGAACCTCACTTGCTGGAGATATGCTCGTCGACAGCCTGGTCCTGCCTAACATTCATGCCAGCGTTCTGCCGGCGATCAGCGGACTCAATAGTGTAGATAAACGTCAGGCGGTAGGGATTGTTGAAACCTGGAGCGTTGCGGCTTGTATTTGTGCCGCCGACCGCGCGGTAAAAGCCTCCAATATCACGCTGGTAAGAGTGCATATGGCGTTTGGTATTGGCGGTAAGTGCTACATGGTTGTCGCGGGCGATGTTTCCGATGTGAATAACGCCGTGACGGTCGCCAGCGAAAGTGCTGGTGAAAAAGGTCTGCTGGTCTATCGCTCGGTGATCCCACGTCCGCATGAAAGCATGTGGCGCCAAATGGTGGAGGGGTGATGGAAATGCAGCCGACGACGGATCGTATGATTCAGGAATATGTGCCCGGAAAACAGGTCACACTGGCGCATCTTATTGCTAATCCTGGTAAAGATTTGTTCAAGAAACTGGGCTTGCAGGATTCAGTCTCGGCGATTGGCATTTTAACTATTACGCCCAGCGAAGCCTCCATTATCGCCTGTGATATCGCCACTAAATCGGGTGCAGTAGAGATTGGTTTTCTGGACCGCTTTACCGGCGCAGTCGTATTAACCGGTGATGTTTCGGCCGTTGAGTACGCGCTGAAACAAGTTACCCGCACGCTGGGCGAAATGATGCGTTTTACCGCCTGCCCGATTACGCGGACATGACGTAATGAAACGCATCATGTTCATTGGACCCAGCCAAAGTGGGAAAACATCGCTCACCCAGTGTATGCGTGGCGAAGCGCTTCATTATCAGAAAACCCAGGCTATCGTCTGGTCTCCCACGGCGATAGACACACCTGGGGAATATCTGGAGAACCGCTGCCTGTACAGTGCGCTGCTGGTCAGCGCCTGTGAAGCCGACGTTATCGCGCTGGTGCTCAGCGCTGACGCGCCCTGGTCACCTTTTTCTCCTGGATTTACCGGCCCCATGAACCGGCCCGTTATCGGTCTGGTGACCAAAGCCGATTTAGCTAACCCGCAGCAGATTGCCCTCGTCGAGGGTTGGTTGATGCAGGCCGGGGCGCAAAACGTTTTTATTACCAGCGCGGTGAACAATACCGGCGTTGATGAGATGTTCAATTTTCTGCACGCAAAGGAACCGTCATGTCTCACAAAATAATGGCCATTAACGCAGGCAGCTCTTCTCTGAAGTTTCAGTTACTGGCGATGCCACAGGGCGAGATGCTCTGTCAGGGGCTGCTCGAGCGCATCGGGATGCCTGATGCAAAGGTCACGATAAAAACTCCGGTGCAAAAATGGCAGGAAACACTGCCGATTGCCGATCACCGTGAAGCGGTAACGCTGTTACTGGAAAAACTGCTCAGTCACAGCATCATTAATAGCTTACAAGACATAGACGGTGTTGGGCATCGCGTCGCACACGGCGGAGAATCCTTTAAAGATTCAGTTTTAGTCACCGATGAATCGCTGGCAGAAATAGAACGTCTGGCAGAACTGGCTCCGTTGCATAACCCGGTTAATGCGTTGGGCATTGCTGTTTTTCGCCAACTGTTACCGGCGACACCTGCTGTAGCAGTTTTCGATACGGCCTTCCATCAGACACTCGACGAGCCTTCTTTTATTTATCCCCTGCCCTGGCGTTATTATTCGGAGCTGGGTATTCGTCGCTACGGCTTCCATGGTACCAGCCACAAATACGTCAGCCATACGCTGGCTGAAAAACTGGGCGTGCCGCTCAGCGCTCTACGAGTTGTGTGTTGCCATCTGGGCAACGGCAGCAGCATCTGCGCCATCAAGGGCGGACAATCCGTTAATACGTCAATGGGCTTTACCCCACAGTCTGGTGTGATGATGGGCACCCGTAGCGGCGACATCGATCCGTCCATTTTGCCGTGGATTGCCCAGCGTGAAGGTAAAACGCCACAGCAGCTAAATCAGCTACTCAACAACGAGTCGGGGTTACTTGGCGTATCCGGCATATCACCTGACTACCGTGACGTGGAACAGGCGGCTGATAGCGGAAACCGTCAGGCAGCGCTGGCGCTGACGCTGTTTGCCGAACGAATTCGAGCCACCATTGGCAGCTACATTATGCAAATGGGCGGTCTGGATGCGCTGGTGTTTACCGGTGGTATCGGCGAAAACTCTGCTCGTGCCCGGGCAGCAATTTGCCACAACCTCAATTTCTTAGGGCTGGCGGTAGATGAGGACAAAAACCAACGTAATGCGACCTTCATTCAGACAGAAAACGCGATGGTCAAAGTGGCCGTCATCAATACCAACGAAGAGCTGATGATCGCGCAAGACGTAATGCGTATAGCGATTGCAGAAACTGTGACGCTGAGCATTCCCGCTTAACACTGCTGTGCCGCAGATTGCGGCACATCATGGTAATAGCGCGATCGCCATGACACTATGCGCCGAAGATTGCTAATCACAAAGGTGAAAAGACGTGGCTGTTGCGCAATGCCCCGCATCATGCGGAGAACTTATCCAGGGCTGGATTCTGGGCAGCGAGAAATTGGTCTCCTGCCCGGTTGAATGGTACAGCACCGTTGAAGTCAGCTCCGGATCGCCGCTTGCCGATGAGCGGCCTCTTTCACGGTCGATGGTTGACCGCTTGTTGCAGCACTGGCAATATCCGGCACATGTCAGTCAGGATATTCGTATTGATATCCACTCTACGATCCCCATCGCCAAAGGGATGGCCAGCAGTACGGCAGATATTGCCGCCACCGCCATCGCTACCGCCCACCATCTGGGCCATCAGTTAGATGAAGCCACGTTAGCGCAGCTTTGCGTTTCGCTCGAACCTACCGACAGCACCGTTTTTCGCCAGTTAACGCTTTTTGATCATAACGACGCATCCACTCAGATCGCCTGTGAAGCGCAGCCCCACCTCGACCTGCTGGTTCTCGAAAGTCCGGAAACGTTACGCACGGCAGACTATCACCGGATCCCGCGCCAGGCCGGATTACAAGCTGGTGTGCCTGCCCTCAAACGAGCATGGGAAAAAGTACAGGAAGCTTGCTCAAGTCAAAACCCGTACCGGATGGGCGAAGCGGCCACGCTAAGCGCCATTGCCAGCCAGATGTTGTTGCCAAAACCGGATTTCGATTCGTTATTATCGCTGGTTGAAGAATGTGATTTATACGGTGTGAACGTTGCCCACAGCGGCAGCGTGGTTGGCCTGATGCTGGACAGAACGCGTCATGACATTGACTACATCAAATGGATGCTGGTGCAGAAAAAACTGACTACACACTGGCCGGAACAGCATTTGCTACGGATGGTAACGGGTGGGGTTGAATTACAGTAGGGACGATAGGGGCCGCATTACGCCCCTATCGTTTGCAACAATTACTCTGCTTTCGCTTCGCCGTTTTTCACTTCGCCCATGGCTTTGAGCTTTTTAGAAATGTCGCGACGCTCTTTAGAGATCTCGGCATTTTTGATGATGTAATCATCCACGCGATCTTCATAGTCGCTTTTCATGCTGGCAATAATGCCCTGGATCGCTTCAACGCTCATACCTGGCTTGATGTAGTCGCTCAGGTTGTCCAGCAGCAGGACACGTTTCTGGTTGTCACGGATCTTTTTCTCAACGTCCTGGATTTCACGTTGCAGTTTGTTCTTACGACGGAACAGACGAACAAATTCCAGTACGTCCTGGAAAGAAGGCTTGGTAGTTTCCATTTTTACACCCCTGATAATGTGAGATTCGGATTCGTTTAAACAACGGCTAAAGTGGGTCAACATTACTTTCATGCCCGCCATACTTCAAGTTGCATCTGCATTGACAATACACGGTTGAAACCTGAATTATCGAGGGTAAAGCCATTGCAGTTACCAATGGTTTTAGCCTTTTTCAGTATCATACCCTTAATCGTTGCTGAATCGAAGCAGCAGTAGAACCAATCCCCTCATCTGCGCTTTATTTGCGCAAAGCACGACAGATTAAATGTGAGAGGAGTTCCAGCTGTCGTGCCATCTCCATATTCAGCCAGACATAACCATGAATAGGCGTTTCTGCAACGTTGTCGCCCTTATGTTCATCAATCAGCTGACGCATCTCGGTCACCGTATCATTGAGTTTTTCGGTGTTGGCAAGCACCGGTTGCGGATTACCTTCATAGAGAGCGTGCGTTATCGTCAGCAGTGCCTGTTGCATTCTGAGCTGAGTTTCACGCAGCGTATGCGCATTCAACATCACAAAATGACTGGACCGCGTTGCCCACAGCGCGTTGATTTGCAGTTCAAGCATGCACACCAGATTTCGATTAATCGTTTGAATGGCTTCAAAAACTGATTTTTGAATGCGCGTTTCTTTGCTGGCCGGAATGATTAAGCCGCGCATTTTAACGACGTCACTCAGCAACTGCTGTAAGTGCTTATCCAGCCGGGGTTGTTCAAGTAAGTTGGGTGATAGCGCGGCCTGATATACACGGTTATAGCCGGTAATGCAGTGCGCCAGTTGGATACGCCAGTGTATAAATGCGCGTTGCGGCCAGATCCAGGTAAACAGCATTGCCAGTAGCGAGCCGAGAATCACATCCCCCCCGCGCCAGAGTGCCGTGTTCATATCGCCCGCAGGTGCGCCAACCACGACGGCCAGCGTGATGCCGATCAGCAGCGCTTGATACGGTTTTTTACCCAATGCCAGCCAACCGCACAGGAACATCGCCACCGCACACCATATCAGCATCAGCGGCAATGAAAAGAGCTCCAGCCGGAGCGCCACCAGCCCAAGGACCGAACCCAGAATCGTGCCACCAATACGCTCAAAAGCTCGGGGGACGACATTGCCCCAAAAGGAAATCGGCCCCATGATCACCACCAGCGTGATCAGAGGCCAGGTACCTTCAGGGATGTCCAGCAGGCGAACCAGCAGAAAAGTGAGAAGAAACGCCAGCGAGATGCGAATACCATGCACCACACGATAATGACGATACAAGCGAATTTCAAAAGGACTCAGTGACTTATCTGCACGCACTCATGCACTCCGTCAGGGAATAGCAAAGAACAGAATTGTACCTGTTTTTTCAGTGAAAACATCACCGTTATCAACAGGCCTTTTATCCTGATTCACACCCAAAACCGTTACTTCGCCTGCACCGGCACGTACATTTCAATATCCCAGTATCCGTCCTCCACACCATTGTTTCGGTAAATTTCAAAACACGATTTGGCCGATAACTGCCAGGACGAATCCTGCAACAGACGGTCAAAAAACTGATACCAGGGTGTGGCAAAGTCATGGTTTTCAACACGGGCAACGGCCACGGCATAGTCGCCGCCCGCCAGTTCAGTCAGGATCACCCCTTCGCTGTTTTCCGGGATCTCAAAACCTTCAGGCACTGAAACTACGGTATCGCAGCGCAGTTTATCTGCCGGAACCACGTCTGGGTTGTCGTAATAGACGGCTATCCATTCCAGCGGCACAATCTGGTTACCGTCGACCCACATAACCAGCTGTTCAAACCCCTGCTTTACCGTGTGTTCCCACGGTCCAACCATGTGAAACCCGGCAATCCTGCGTCTTTCTACCTGCTTTATCTCATACTCCATATAACCTCCCGCATGGTACTGTATAAAAATACAGTATAATTTCTGCGTATTACGGCCTCAAGGAAATAGTGATTATTATGTGAGCAGATTCGCAGTCTTGCCAGTTTGGTGCACAAACAGAAATCTACACCTTATGGTGAAAATAATCGCTCAGGCGCGAAAACACGCCCCCCTCACCGACTGACTCCAGCGTCATCAGCGGCCAATGTGCCACCAGCTGATCCCGGTCGTAGAGTTCAATTTCGCCCACGCGCTGATGTGCGGCAATGGGGGCGACCAGCTCTTTCTTATCAAGCACATACTTTGCTTTAATATTCGCCACTTCGGCTTTAGGCAACGCCATCCAAAAATCCTGCTCGGTACCGAGACTGATTTTTTCTTTATCGCCATACCAGATCCGCTCAACGCCTACCTGCTTACCACTTCGCAGAACCTGCACTGTGTCAAAGTTTTGCTGTCCCCATTGCAGCAGCTTACGCGCCTGATCTTCACGCCCCTTCGCACTCTCGGCCCCCATTACAACGGCGATTAATCGACGCTGTCCGTCTACCGCAGATGCAATCAGGTTAAACCCGGCACCAGAGGTATGTCCCGTCTTTAGCCCATCCACGTTCAGGGTTTTATCCCACAATAAACCGTTACGATTCTGCTGGGTGATGCCGTTCCAGGTGAGGCTCTTCTCGCTGTACATATGATAGAAATCAGGCTCGCCGTGAATGATAGCCCTCGATAACACAGCCAGATCGTAAGCCGAACTGTGCTGGCCTGGGGCATCCAGTCCGTGCACCGTTTCAAAATGGGTGTCCTGCAACTTCAGCTTTTGCACATAACTGTTCATCATCGCGACAAACTGTGGCTGCCCACCGGCGATATAGTCCGCCAGCGCAACGCAGGCATCGTTGCCGGAATCGACAATTAAGCCGCGACTTAAATCACGTACTGAAACGCGGTCACCTTGTTTTAGAAACATTAACGATGAACCGACAAATACCGGATTGTCTTTCGCCCACGCGTCACGCCCAACGGTGACAATATCTGACGGGCTAATACGCTGGCTGTCGATGGCGCGGTCAACAACATAGCCGGTCATCAGCTTGGTCAGACTGGCGGGGTTGCGCTGCTGGTGCTCATTACCTGCGGTAAGAATTTGGCCTGTGGTGTAATCCATCAGCACCCACGCACCCGCATTGATAGCCGGAGGTTGGGGAGCAAAACTGGCGACATCCGCCGCAAAAGCGGAGGAAAAACTCATCGCGAAAAGGGAAGCGGTAATAAACAAACGGCGTTTCAACAGCATGTCCTCAGGAAAAGGAAAAATAGCCGTTCTTTTTACGGAAATTCTGAAGAACAAACAGGGATAAATTGCAAGAAAATGTGACTTAAGGCACATTTTCTTGCAATGGAATGCAGGTATCAGATAAACGGGTAGTGATAAATTCGCACTACATTACCCTTTACGCGGTGATACATCTGCGTGATGGCTGCGATGCCGGTGATAGCCGTCGATCATGCTGCGAAAGATTTGCCCCGGCGTGTCGCCCAGTGTGCACAGGTAGATATGCGCACAAATAAACAGAATGCCAATAATCGCCAACGCCATATGCAACACCAGCATAACCGGACCTGCGCCGATAACTTGTGGGTAAAGACACAGCAAACCGGTGATGATCAACAGCGGTACCAGCGCATACATGATGGCCAGATAGGCCAGTTGTTGTAGCGGGTTAAATTTACTCTCTGCCGTCGCGGCAAACGGATGCGCTTCACCCTTCATTATCCCATACAGGTAAAAGCGTGTTTGCTGCAGGCAGCGCGAAATAAGTCCGCTACATTTCACCCGATAGTGGCAGCCGTTGCCGGTAGTGGCATTTATCAGCACGAAACCCACCCAGAAGGCCAGTAATGCAAAGCCACACCAGGTGTGTACCTGCACCATGAGCGCCACCGGCCCTATCGAAAAGTGACCAAACAACCCGCTTACCAGCAGCAGAACGAACAACAGCGCATTTCCCCAGTGCCAGCGGCGGACCGCTAACGAGTAGAGGTAATCACGATGCTCTTCACCGGTTGCGGTTTTAGGTGCCAGCATCCGGCGCAGCAGCGCGTGCGCCACCAGACCCACAATCATCAGCAGGATGACCACACCTGCGTAAATGAGCCACAGCGGCCAGTAGTCCGGCGCATAGTTAAGCTCTGCTCCCCAGATAGCATTCATACTTTCCCCTCCTGATGATACTCTTTACGCCGATAAAGACTCACCTCACCACTGCGCGTATCCTGCTGGCGATATACCTCTTTTTGACTTATCCAGTGCTGGATCTCCGGGTCGTCGCGGCGGCCAAACTTCAGCGCATCGGTTGGACAAACAGAAACACAGGCCGGCGCTTGCCCGGCATCGAGGCGGGTATCTGCACAAAAATTGCATTTGTCAGCGATACTCGTTTGCGGATTCAGATAACGCACATGGAACGGGCAGGCCGCAACACAATAGTCGCAACCAATACAGCGCGACTTGTCCACCTGCACAATACCGTTTTCGTCACGAAATGAAGCACCGGTCGGGCAAACGCTCACGCAGGGCGCATCTTCACAGTGCTGGCAAGAAACCCGCACAAACTGAAAATGAGACAGGACGTCTGACTCTTTTTCCGGGGTGCGGATCTGCACCTGCAGGCGGCTGTACCCCTCCGGCACATCGTTCAGAACCTTGCAGGCAACCGTACATGCCTGGCAGCCAATGCAGCGTTTTTCGTCATGCAGCATGACATAGGGATTTGTGGATTGATTCATGATGTTCTCCTTGTTCATGCCCGACGCAGCGTCACGCCAGCGGTGTGCACCACCGTTCCGGAAACCGGACTGGTCACGTGCGGAAGTAAATTACCGCAGTGAATACCGTGCGTGGTTGCCGCCGTTTTAGCCCCGGCCTTGGCGCCAAACCCCATATAAACAAACAGCGTATCGGGTCGAATACCGGCCGTGACCAGCGCCTTACCTTTTTCTTTGCCAGTGGCGTTTTCCAGCCAGATGTCGTCACCGCTTTTAATCCCTTTTTCACGCGCGGTCGTCGGGTGGATCCACACCGCGTTGTCCCACATCAGTTCACTGAGTAAAGGCACATATTGCGTTGCTCCGTTGGTGTGAACCGCCACCTTGCCCTGGATGAAATAGAGTTCATTTTCACCCTTCAGGGCAAAATTGCGGGCGCGTGGAATACCGTAGCCGGGAAGTAACGATTCCAGCTCTGCGGAATAAAGCTCGATTTTGCCTGACGGGGATTTGAATCGCAGTTGCTCCCCGTAAGTACCATCGCTGTCCGCGGGCACTGCGCCAGGATAGCGCTCGACAAACTGGCGCACGGTCTCAGGTTCACGAAATAACAGCGGTACGCCCCACTCCCGGTATCCCTTCTGACGCAGTTCTGCGGATAAGGCGTGATCGCCATTGAGCTGGTACAGCTGGCGCGTCTGCATATCCTGCCACGGGTAAAATTGCCCGAGACCCAACTGTTCACCCAGTTCTTTCCAGATTTGCCAGCTCGGACGAGCATCGCCAATGGGCTCAACTACCTGTTGGCGTAATGCATAAGCTGGATTCAGCCCTGACATATCAGAGACTTCTTCATCACGCTCAAGGTAGGTGCATTCCGGTAACAGATAGTCAGCATAGGCCGCACTTTCACTTAAATAGACATCGCAGCTGACCACCAGATCCAGTTGTTCCACGGTTTTGACCAGATCGGGCCGGCAGGTCACGGTCTGGAAAGGATTATGTCGGGACATGATCCATCCCTTCACCGGGTAAGGAGTCTGCTTTAACACGGCATCAATAATGCTTTGCACGACCCCGCCACCCGCGGCGATGTATTTAAACTGCGGTGCCACCAGATCAATGCGCTGCGCGGTTGGCTTCGGTAATTTCACATCCGGTTTTGCCAGCACTGGCGCGACCTTTTCGCCAGCCAGCTTGTTGTAGGTTGCCGCCGCCTTTTTCTGGTACATGCCACCTTCACGTTCGATATTGCCCAGCAGCACGTTGAGGGTGAAGATCATCCGCCGCATGTCGATCTCTTCCTGAGAAAACGTCGCGCGGTGGCCTGGGCTGACGATGGCACGAGGCGCGCTGGCCGCCATTTCTCGGGTTACGCGGGTAATAACTTCAGCAGGAACATCAGCCAGCTTTTGCGCCCATTCAGGCGTTGTCTCTTGTACGGCCTCTGCCAGCTGTGCAAACCCCGTGGTATAACGCTCCACAAACTGCGCGTCATACAGGTTTTCTTTAATCATGACGTGGCACATTGCCATCAGTACCGGCAAGTCGCCGCCAGGCCTGATGGCATGCCATTCATCCGCTTTACTGGAAAATACGGACAAGCGAGGGTCGAAGCTGACCATCTTCGCGCCTCTCTCCTGCGCGGTCATCAGTTCGTGGGTGTCGGCAACCTCAATACCTTCATAGAGGTTATGGCCAAAAGAGACCATATAACGGGTGTTGGCAATATCCATGGACAGATCGCCGCCCATCATCACTTTAGCGGCAATGGATTTCCCGGCGGGACATGTCGAGGCATGGGTAAAGGTGTTCGGCGAACCGAAGGCCGTCGCCAGGTGAAATAAATGACCGGAAAGCGAGCCGGATTTAGAAGAGAAGACAACGCCCTGAGGACCATATTGCGCTTTTATGGCACTCATCTTTTCGGCAATTTCTTGATAGGCTTGCTGCCAGCTAATGACCTGCCATTCTCCAGCGCCACGCGGGCCGGTACGCTTCATCGGTTTAACAATACGGTGCGGATCGTTAACCAGGCTCACGCCGCTGCCCCCTCGGGCACAGACCCGGGTACCCTGCTGCGGCGCATTAGGGTTCCCCTGGATGAAAACGGTTTTATTATTAATGACCTGAGCTTGAATGGGACAGCGAAATGAACACATTTCGCACAGACTTGGCGTGAGTGAGGTTTTCCCCTTGATACTCTCTGGTGCATTACGCGCCAGTGCCCCCGGTGGAAAAGTTCCTATTGCGCAAGCGGAGCAGCCAATACCCACGCCGCGCAAAAAGTTACGCCGACTAATGCTCATATAACCCCCTGTTATTAGATATATCCAATTATTATATGGAGTTTATATTATTAATTTTTAATCTCACTCACATTTCCTTACAGTGAAGCAAGAACATCCTGACGAATCAGAACCTATTGTTTACAAAGACTTTTAAAACTTCCAAAACTCAACAATTAACCGTAAAAATAACAATAATGGTTATCAATCAAATTATTAAAATGAAATTATCCTTGATGATAATCATGCCAATAAATACAGTTTCGTTCGTTTAATTAATTCAAGAAATATATAAAAGCACCGTTCATCTCAATTTTATTGCGACCTGATTCCCCGAACAGATAATCGCTTTGCTGATTACCTCGCTAATTTTTGGTACTCTTATAAAAGCGCTAAATTGATCCCGGACATAACTGAACAATGAATGACGGCAAGCAGCATCCTACGTTTCTCTTCCACGATTACGAAACCTTTGGTACCCATCCGGCGCTGGACAGGCCCGCGCAATTTGCGGCCATCCGCACGGATAACGATTTCAACATTATCGGCGATCCAGAGGTTTTTTATTGTAAGCCTGCGGACGACTATCTGCCGCACCCGGAAGCGGTACTTATCACCGGTATTACCCCGCAGGAAGCGCGTGAAAAAGGAGAGAACGAAGCAACGTTTGCTGCCCGCATTCACGCCCTGTTTACCGTGCCCAAAACCTGTATTGTGGGCTATAACAATGTGCGCTTCGACGACGAAGTGACGCGCAATATCCTGTACCGCAATTTCTACGACCCCTACGCCTGGAGTTGGCAGCACGATAATTCACGTTGGGATTTACTGGATGTTATGCGCGCCTGTTATGCCCTGCGCCCGGAAGGCATTAACTGGCCAGAAAACGACGACGGGTTACCCAGTTTCCGCCTTGAGCATTTGACCAAAGCCAACGGCATTGAACACGCCAACGCCCACGATGCGATGGCCGACGTGTACGCCACCATTGCGATGGCGCAGTTGGTTAAGTCGCGTCAGCCTCGTCTGTTCGACTATCTCTATAGCCACCGGAACAAACACAAGCTGGCCGCCCTGATCGATGTCCCACAAATGAAACCGTTGGTTCATGTCTCTGGCATGTTCGGCGCATGGCGCGGCAATACCAGTTGGGTTGCGCCGCTCGCCTGGCACCCGGACAATCGTAACGCGGTCATCATGGTTGACTTAGCCGGTGATATTTCTCCCCTGCTTGAGCTGGACAGCGACACGCTGCGTGAGCGCCTTTACACCGCCAAAGCCGACCTGGGCGATAACGTAGCGGTACCCGTGAAACTGGTGCACATCAACAAATGCCCGGTTCTGGCACAGGCCAACACGCTACGCCCGGAAGATGCTGACCGACTGGGAATTAACCGCCAGCATTGTCTGGATAACCTCAAAATCCTGCGTGAAAACCCGCAGGTTCGCGATAAAGTGGTGGCTATTTTTTCCGAGGCAGAACCCTTCACACCGTCAGACAACGTGGATGCCCAACTGTATAACGGTTTTTTCAGCGATGCCGACCGCGCTGCGATGAAAATCGTGCTGGAAACCGACCCACGCAATTTACCGGCACTGGATATTACCTTTGTTGATAAGCGTATTGAAAAGCTGCTGTTTAATTACCGCGCGCGTAACTTCCCCGGCACGCTGGATGAGTCTGAACAGCAGCGCTGGCTGGAGCATCGCCGTCAGGTGTTTACCGCAGAGTTTTTACAGCAATATGCCAATGAATTGCAGATGCTGAGTCAACAGTATGCGGATAATAAAGAGAAGCTGGTGCTGCTGAAATCACTCTGGCAATACGCCGAAGAGATTGTGTAAGAAGAGAAACTAACACACAGGTATAAAAAAACCGGAGAACATGTCTCCGGTTAGGCAATTTGCCGGATGGTGGCGCAAGGCCCCCAGTCCGGCAAACATCAATTACTGCGCGATATCTTCGTACTGTGGAACCGGATTGCGGAAGCTTTTGGTCACGCAAGCCAGGTAAACCAGACCAATACCCGCCCAGATCAGACCCAGAACCATCGAGCTTTCTTCCAGGTTAACCCACAGTGCGCCGACGGTCAGAGCACCACACACCGGCATGACCAGGTAGTTGAAGTGGTCTTTCAGCGTCTTATTGCGTTTTTCGCGGATCCAGAACTGTGAAATCACAGACAGGTTCACGAAGGTAAACGCCACCAGCGCACCGAAGTTGATCAGCGCCGTCGCCGTCACCAGGTCAAATTTGATTGCCAGCAGCGCAATCGCACCCACCAGCAGCACGTTCCATGCAGGAGTACGCCATTTCGGGTGAATATAACCGAAGAAACGGGTCGGGAATACGCCATCGCGCCCCATCACGTACATCAGACGAGAAACGCCCGCATGTGCCGCCATACCGGATGCCAGTACGGTGACGCTGGAGAACACCAGCACGCCCCACTGGAAGGTTTTACCCGCAACGTACAGCATGATTTCCGGCTGTGACGCGTCCGGATCTTTAAAGCGAGAGATATCCGGGAAGTACAGCTGCAGGAAGTAGGAGGCACCAATAAAGATCAGGCCACCAATCAGCGCGGTCAGGAAGATAGCCTTCGGAATAACGCGCTCTGCGTCTTTGGTTTCTTCTGACAGCGAAGAGATGCCGTCAAAACCAAGGAACGAGAAGCACAGGATAGTTGCACCGGTAATCATCGGCACCACGTGCGCACCTTCAGACCAGAATGGACGGGTGCTGGTCAGCGTGCCTGCGCCTTCGCCGTGCATAATGCCGTAAATGATCAGGCCAACAATCACTGCCACAATACCCATCTGCAAAATAACAATCAGGGTATTGAAGTTCGCGACGGCCTTGATGCTGCGCAGGTTCGAGATGGTCATAAAGCCCACCAGCGCGACAACAAAGATCCACGACGGTACCGACGGCACCAGCGCTTCAAAGTAGATTTTAGCCAACAGGATGTTGATCATCGGCATGAACAAATAGTCCAGCAGCGATGACCAGCCCACCATAAAGCCTACGGTCGGGCTAATGGATTTCTGAGCATAGGTGTACGCAGAGCCAGCTGACGGGAAACGGCGAACCAGTTTACCGTAGCTCAACGCAGTAAAGAGAATGGCAACCAACGCAAAAGCATAAGCCGTCGCGACATGACCATCGGTCAAGCCCGAAACGATACCAAATGTATCGAACAGCGTCATCGGCTGCATATAGGCAAGGCCCATCATGACAACCGGAACCAACGTAAGCGTTTTACGTAATTCCACGCGAGAGGTGTTTGGAGTAACGTTATGCGACATGGTCATTCCCCTTTACGGTGAATACCGTCGCGTAAGCAAAAAATTGCCCCATTTTTACGAATTCCTCAGCGACAACAACTGTCGGTTTTTAGTAAGTATCTATCCGGTACGAAGCCCGGCCTCTTTTATGAATGATTGGTTTGATGCAAAAAAATAACCGACGCGTATTAAAACGTCGGCTAATGTCATTTTTTGCAAGCGGCGTATTTTGCACTAAATTGGAGAGAAATAACAAGAGAATGAGATAGCCAAAAATAAATATTTTTATCTAACCGCCTGATTTATCGACACTCGATTTTACATAAACGCCTGCGATAGCACTATTTGCTAAAATCTGATCTCGCCACCAGGCGCTGGCTAATCCTGACGTCTGTTCATTCCAGCCAATCCACACCGGTTCAAACATAATTTGTGCGACCACTTTCTTCTCTATCAGGGCACCGCTGTCCAAAAAACGTTGTGCCAGATAGCGCGGTAAATACCCGCATCCCAGCCCACTGATCTGCAGTTCCAGCTTGGTTTTAAAGTCAAAAACGGTGATTGCATCCTGATCGTCAAGCAGTTGAGAACCCGACAAGCTCGCCAGATGAGGACTGTCCCCCACCACAATGGCACGGAAACGTTTAATGGTACGCCGTTGCAGTGGTTCGTCTTCCTGCGCCAGCGGATGATGCGGTGCGATCACAAACACCTGTTCGAGGTCACCTAAACGCGCAAAACCAAAGTTACTCGCGGAAGGCGGTTCATGCATCGCCCCGACGATAATATCGGCCCGCCCTTGGGTGAGCGCCTCCCAGGAACCGCCCAGTACACCGTTGATAAATTTAAGCCGCGTGACGCTGTGGTGCTGGTAGAAGGATTCGATAAGCGGGGCCAGCAGTGAAAAAGGAAAGGTGTCATCCACGCCAATAACCAGCTGGTTCTCCCAACCTTCGTGCAGTTTGATGGCCTGTTTTTCGAGTTCGCGGACGGTATGCAGTACCTCCCGCCCCTTTTCCAGCAGCATCTGCCCGGTGCGGGTAAACGTCGCCCGATGCCCGCTGCGATCCAACAATTGAATATTCAGATCGCTTTCCAGCTTATGGACGGTATAGCTCAGCGCGGACGGCGTCTTAAACAATTTTGCCGACGCCGCCGCGAAACTTCCCTCTTTATCTAACGCGTCGAGGATGATCAGAACGTCCAGCAGTGGTTTCATACTCGCCCCCTGGCGGTATATGACGGCGCGCTGCTGGTCTGTCACTCCATCGGCATCACCAGCGGGTCGGGATACTGGTACTCAAACCCAAGTTCATTGCAAATTCGGTTGCCGTCAATGATTTTACCTTTACCGTTATCCACACCGTCCCGGAATTCCGGCGGTTCCAGCCCCAGCAAACGCGCCATCTGGGGATAGAACACATTACGCGCCGGATGCATAGGCGCACATATATTATAGATGTGTCCTCCTTTCGGTGCCTGGAGCAGCAAAGCGATCGCCGACACCACATCGTCCAGATGCACCAGATTGACACCATGCTGTCCATCCGGTGCCGTTTTACCGGCGAAAAAACGCCCTGGGTGTCTGCCCGGTCCAACCAACCCGGCGAGGCGCACAATGTCTACCGAGGTCCCCGGCAGGTTATGCAACCAGTCCTCAAGTTCTTTCAGCACACGACCGCTTGCCGTCACCGGATTGCGCGGCGAGCCTTCCTTCACGGCTCCCTGTACGTCACCATACACCGACGTCGAGCTGGTAAAAATAATCCGTGGAATGCGGTATGCCAGCGCACTGTCGACCAGTTCCTGCATCGCCTGCAGATAAAAATCTTCACCCGGACCGCTACGGCGGGCGGGCAGCGTGATGACCAGCGCATCGACATCCATCAGCGCATCAAGATCGTCTGACGCGCACACCAGCTCAGGTTCAAGGCGCAGCGAGTAGCTTTCGATACCGCTCATACGGGCCGCTTCCACCCCATCCAGCGTGGTTTTGCTGCCGGTGACCTGCCAGCCTCGCGCCGCCAGCGACATGGCTAACGGCATGCCTAACCAACCTAACCCGACAATTGCGACCTTTTTCATGCCTTCTCTCCTGACTTGTGGCCTGTTACCCAAGGCTACGCCAGCCCACGGTGGCTGACAATTCATAGTATCAATATGAAATGAATTAATGATCAAAAAAAGCCCTTGCTTTCGGTGACTAAAGTGGTTTAGGTTAAAAGACATCAAATGAATAAACATTCATCGAGAACATTTTATGACACGCGCTCAATTTAAACACCATCATCACCATCATCCTGACTAGTCTTTCAGGCGATGTGTGCTGGGAGACATTTAACTCTTCCAGTGGTGCATGAGCGCATGAGAAAGCCCCCGGAAGAATTTTTCCGGGGGCTTTTTTTTTGGTGCGTGACCCAGACCGATTCAGACAGGATAACGAGGACAAGAGAATGTTAGACAATACCCGTTTACGCATAGCTATGCAGAAATCAGGCCGCTTAAGCGATGATTCACGCGAATTACTGGCCCGCTGTGGCATTAAAATTAATCTTCACACCCAGCGCCTGATTGCGATGGCAGAGAACATGCCGATTGATATTCTCCGCGTGCGTGATGACGATATTCCGGGTCTGGTGATGGACGGCGTGGTTGACCTCGGCATCATTGGTGAAAACGTTTTAGAAGAAGAGTTGCTCAACCGCCGGGCGCAGGGCGAAGATCCGCACTACTTTACGCTGCGTCGTCTCGACTTCGGTGGCTGTCGCCTCTCGTTAGCCACCCCGGCTGACGAAGCCTGGGACGGCCCGGCTTCGCTGAACGGTAAACGTGTTGCCACTTCCTACCCGCACCTGCTGAAACGTTATCTGGATCAGAAAGGCGTCACGTTTAAATCCTGCCTGCTAAACGGCTCAGTAGAAGTTGCCCCGCGTGCGGGCCTGGCCGATGCGATTTGCGATCTGGTCTCAACCGGCGCCACGCTGGAAGCCAACGGCCTGCGTGAAGTCGAAGTGATTTACCGCTCCAAAGCCTGCCTGATCCAGCGCGACGGCGAGATGGCGGAAGCCAAGCAGCAGCTGATCGATAAATTACTGACCCGCATTCAGGGCGTGATTCAGGCCCGCGAATCCAAGTACATCATGATGCACGCCCCAACCGAACGTCTGGACGAGGTCATCGCCCTGCTGCCAGGCGCAGAGCGTCCAACTATTCTGCCACTGGCAGGCGATCAGCAGCGCGTGGCCATGCACATGGTCAGCAGCGAAACCCTGTTCTGGGAAACCATGGAAAAACTGAAAGCGCTCGGTGCCAGTTCGATTCTGGTGCTGCCAATTGAGAAGATGATGGAGTGATCTGATGCCTGATGGCGCTTCGCTTATCAGGCCTACAAGAATTGTCACAATCATTGATATTACGGGTCTTGTAGGCCGGATAAGGCAGCACCGCCATCCGGCAACACCCGATAATGGAGTAACGACCATGAGCTTCAATACCCTGATTGACTGGAATACCTGCAGCATCGAACAGCAACGCGAATTGCTGATGCGCCCGGCAATCTCTGCTTCGGACAGCATCATCCGTACCGTCAGCGACATTCTGGATAACGTCAAATCACGCGGTGATGCGGCGCTGCGCGAATACAGCGCCAAATTTGATAAAACCACCGTCAGCGCGCTGAAAGTCAGTGCCGAAGAGATTTCTGCCGCCAGCGCGCGTCTGAGTGAGGACCTCAAGCAGGCGATGGCGGTCGCGGTGAAAAATATTGAAACGTTTCACAACGCGCAAAAACTGCCCGCGGTAGATATTGAAACGCAGCCCGGCGTGCGCTGCCAGCAGGTGACCCGTCCGGTCAGCTCCGTCGGTTTGTATATTCCGGGGGGATCGGCCCCACTCTTCTCAACGGTATTGATGCTTGCCACCCCGGCCCGTATTGCTGGTTGCCAACGCGTGGTGCTGTGCTCGCCACCGCCTATCGCCGACGAAATTTTGTATGCGGCGCAGCTGTGCGGTGTGCAAGAGGTGTTTAACGTCGGTGGCGCCCAGGCAATTGCCGCTCTGGCCTTCGGTAGCGAATCGGTACCCAAAGTCGACAAAATTTTTGGCCCCGGTAATGCCTGGGTAACTGAGGCCAAGCGCCAGGTAAGCCAGCGTCTGGACGGTGCGGCCATTGATATGCCGGCCGGCCCTTCCGAAGTCCTGGTGATTGCCGACAGTGGCGCGACCCCGGATTTCGTCGCCTCCGATCTGCTCTCGCAGGCCGAGCACGGCCCGGATTCTCAGGTGATCCTGCTGACGCCGGATGCCGGGATGGCCCGCCGCGTGGCTGACGCCGTTGAACGCCAGCTTGCTGAACTACCACGCGCGGAAACAGCGCGTCAGGCGCTGAGCGCCAGCCGTCTGATTGTGACCCGGGATCTGGCGCAGTGCATCGCCATTTCTAATCAGTACGGCCCAGAGCACCTGATCATTCAGACCCGTAACGCCCGTGAACTGGTCGATGATATCACCAGCGCCGGCTCCGTGTTTCTCGGTGACTGGTCACCGGAATCCGCCGGTGATTATGCCTCAGGCACAAACCACGTGCTACCGACCTACGGTTACACCGCGACCTGTTCAAGCCTCGGGCTGGCAGACTTCCAAAAGCGGATGACCGTCCAGGAACTGTCGCCACAAGGTTTCTCAGCTCTCGCCTCAACCATCGAAACGCTGGCCGCCGCGGAGCGACTGACCGCCCACAAAAATGCCGTCACCCTGCGTGTTAACGCCCTCAAGGAGCAAGCATGAGCACTGACAACATTCTTAGCGTCACCGATTTAGCCCGTAAAAATGTCCGCGAACTGACGCCCTATCAGTCTGCCCGTCGTCTGGGCGGTAATGGCGACGTCTGGCTGAATGCCAACGAGTTCCCGACGGCCGTTGAGTTTCAGCTCAGCCAGCAGACGCTTAACCGTTACCCGGAATGTCAGCCAAAAGCGGTGATTGAGAATTACGCACAGTACGCGGGCGTTAAACCGGAGCAGGTGTTGGTTAGCCGAGGGGCAGATGAAGGTATCGAACTGTTGGTACGCGCGTTTTGTGAACCTGGCCAGGATGCCATTCTTTACTGCCCGCCGACCTACGGCATGTACAGCGTCAGCGCTGAGACCATCGGCGTGGAATGCCGCACCGTGCCTACGCTTGCCGACTGGCAGCTCGATCTCCAGGGCATTGCCGACAAGCTTGATGGCGTGAAGGTGGTTTACGTTTGCAGCCCTAACAATCCGACCGGCCAGTTGATTAACCCACAAGATCTACGCTCGCTGCTTGAAATGACCCAAGGTAAAGCCATTGTGGTCGCCGATGAAGCGTACATTGAGTTCTGTCCGCAGGCGACGCTGGCCGGCTGGTTAACGGAATATCCACACCTGGTGGTTCTGCGTACCCTTTCCAAGGCGTTTGCGCTGGCAGGGTTGCGCTGCGGATTTACGCTGGCCAATGAAGAGGTGGTTAATCTGCTGTTGAAAGTGATCGCCCCCTATCCGCTGTCGACGCCAGTAGCCGATATCGCCGCCCAGGCGCTGACGCCACAAGGCATTGCCGCCATGCGTGAACGCGTAGCGCAGATCCTACAAGAGCGTCAGTACCTAGTGGATACCCTGAACACTATCCCCTGCGTGGAGCAGGTTTTCACCTCTGAAACCAACTATATTCTGGCCCGCTTTACCGCTTCCAGTTCTGTGTTTAAATCTTTGTGGGATCAGGGCATTATCTTACGAGACCAGAACAAACAACCTTCATTAAGCGGCTGCCTGCGGATCACCGTCGGCACCCGTGAAGAAAGCCAGCGCGTCATTGACGCTTTACGTGCGGAGCAAGTATGAGCCAGAAGTATCTTTTTATTGACCGTGATGGAACCCTGATTTCAGAACCGCCAAGTGACTTTCAGGTTGATCGCTTTGACAAACTGGCCTTTGAGCCGGAGGTTGTCCCTGCCCTGCTCAAGCTGCAAAAAGCCGGTTATAAACTGGTGATGATCACCAACCAGGATGGACTGGGAACGCAAAGCTTCCCGCAGGCTGAGTTTGACGGGCCGCATAACCTGATGATGCAGATTTTCACCTCGCAGGGCGTGGTGTTTGATGAGGTGCTGATCTGCCCGCACCTGCCCGCGGACGAATGCGACTGCCGTAAACCAAAAGTGAAGCTGGTCGAACAGTATCTGGCTGAACAGGCGCTGGATACCGCGAACAGCTACGTGATTGGCGACCGCGCAACCGACATTCAGCTGGCTGAAAACATGGGAATCGGCGGGTTACGCTACCACCGTGACACCCTGAACTGGTCGATGATTAGCGAACAGCTGACCAAACGCGACCGCTACGCCCACGTTGAGCGTAATACCAAAGAAACGCAGATTGACGTCAAAGTGTGGCTGGACCGCGAGGGCCGCAGCAAAATTAATACCGGCGTCGGCTTCTTTGACCACATGCTGGATCAAATCTCGACCCACGGCGGTTTTCGCATGGAAATCACCGTCAAGGGCGACTTGTATATTGACGATCACCACACCGTAGAAGATACCGGTCTGGCGCTGGGCGAAGCGTTAAAACTGGCGTTGGGTGACAAGCGTGGCATCAACCGCTTCGGGTTTGTGCTGCCAATGGACGAATGCCTGGCCCGCTGCGCGCTGGATATCTCCGGACGTCCGCACCTGGAATACCGGGCTGAATTCACCTATCAGCGCGTTGGCGATCTGAGCACCGAGATGATCGAGCACTTTTTCCGTTCGCTCTCTTACACCATGGGCGTGACGCTGCACCTGAAGACCAAGGGCAAAAACGATCACCACCGTGTGGAAAGCCTGTTCAAGGCCTTTGGTCGCACGCTGCGCCAGGCGATTCGCGTTGAGGGCGATACCCTTCCCTCCTCAAAAGGAGTGCTGTGATGAACGTCGTGATCCTCGACACCGGCTGCGCCAACCTCAACTCGGTGAAATCTGCCGTGGCGCGTCACGGTTATGACCCCATCGTCAGCCGCGACGCCGATGTGGTACTGCGCGCCGATAAGCTTTTTCTGCCCGGCGTCGGGACCGCGCAGGCGGCGATGGATCAGCTACGTGAACGCGAACTGATTGAGCTGATCAAAGCCTGTACCCAACCGGTTCTGGGGATTTGTTTGGGTATGCAACTGCTCGGTCGGCGCAGTGCAGAGAGCAATGGCGTCGATATGCTGGGTATTATTGAGCAAGACGTACCTAAGATGACTGACTTTGGCCTGCCACTGCCGCATATGGGCTGGAACCGGGTGTATCCGCAGGCGGGAAATCGCCTGTTCCGCGGCATTGACGATGGCGCATATTTTTATTTTGTTCACAGCTACGCAATGCCAGTCAATCCCTCGACCATCGCCCAGTGCCATTACGGTGAACCGTTCACTGCAGCGGTACAAAAAGATAATTTCTTCGGCGTACAGTTTCACCCTGAGCGCTCGGGTGCCGCTGGGGCGCTGTTGCTGAAAAATTTTCTGGAGATGTGATGATTATTCCGGCATTAGATTTAATCGATGGCACAGTTGTGCGTCTCCACCAGGGCGATTACGCCACCCAGCGTGATTACGGCAACGATCCTCTGCCGCGCTTGCAGGATTACGCCGCACAGGGTGCAGAGGTTCTGCACCTGGTAGATTTAACCGGCGCGAAAGATCCGCTCAAGCGTCAGATCCCGCTGATTAAAACGCTGGTCGCCGGTGTCAACATACCGGTGCAGGTTGGCGGCGGTGTGCGCACAGAAGAGGACGTTGCGGCCCTGCTGGCAGCCGGTGTGGCGCGCGTGGTGGTTGGCTCGACGGCGGTAAAATCACCTGAAGTCGTCAAAGGCTGGTTCGAGCGTTTCGGTGCAGATGCACTGGTGCTGGCGCTGGATGTGCGTATTGACGAACAAGGCAACAAGCAGGTCGCGGTCAGCGGCTGGCAGGAAGACTCCGGCGTTTCGCTGGAAGAACTGGTGGAAACCTACCTGCCCGTTGGCCTGAAGCATGTGCTGTGCACCGATATCTCCCGCGACGGCACGCTGGCAGGCTCTAACGTATCGCTTTATGAAGAAGTCTGCGCTAAATATCCGCAGGTGGCCTTTCAGTCATCCGGTGGTATTGGTGATATCGACGACGTTGCCGCCCTGCGCGGAACCGGCGTGCGCGGCGTGATCGTCGGACGCGCGCTGCTGGAAGGAAAATTCACCGTTGAGGAGGCCATTCAATGCTGGCAAAACGCATAATTCCGTGTCTGGACGTTCGCGATGGTCAGGTAGTGAAAGGCGTCCAGTTTCGTAATCACGAGGTCATCGGTGACATCGTCCCGTTGGCGAAACGCTATGCCGACGAGGGCGCAGATGAGCTGGTGTTCTACGATATCACCGCCTCCAGCGATGGACGTGTAGTCGATAAGAGCTGGGTATCGCGCGTAGCAGAAGTGATCGACATCCCGTTCTGCGTGGCGGGCGGGATTAAGTCAGTGGACGATGCCGCGAAAATACTGACTTTCGGCGCTGATAAAATTTCAGTCAACTCACCTGCGCTGGCTGACCCGTCGCTGATTACACGCCTGGCCGAACGCTTTGGCGTGCAGTGCATCGTGGTTGGGATCGATACCTGGCATGACGCCGAAACCGGGAAGTATCACGTTAATCAATACACCGGCGATGAGAGCCGTACCCGCGTCACCCAGTGGGAAACCCTCGACTGGGTTAAAGAGGTGCAAAAACTCGGCGCAGGTGAAATCGTCCTCAATATGATGAACCAGGACGGCGTGCGTAACGGCTACGATCTCGAACAGCTGAAAAAAGTACGTGAAGTATGCCACGTTCCGCTGATCGCCTCCGGCGGCGCAGGAACCATGGAACACTTCCTTGCTGCCTTCCAGGATGCGGATGTCGATGGCGCGCTCGCCGCTTCAGTGTTCCACAAGCAGATTATTAATATTGGTGAATTAAAAACGTACCTGGCAACGCAGGGCGTGGAGATCAGGATATGTTAACGAAGCAACAATGCCGAGAACTGGACTGGGAAAAAACCGACGGACTGATGCCGGTTGTCGTACAGCATGCGGTCTCTGGCGAAGTATTAATGCTGGGTTATATGAACCTTGAAGCACTGGACAAAACGCTTGAAAGCGGCAAAGTGACCTTTTTCTCGCGCACCAAACAGCGCCTGTGGACCAAGGGCGAAACCTCCGGCAACTTCCTCAATGTGGTCAGCATTACGCCCGATTGCGATAACGACACGTTGCTGGTGCTGGTGAACCCGATTGGGCCCACCTGCCATAAAGGGACCAGCAGCTGTTTTGGCGAGGCCAGCCACCAGTGGCTGTTCCTGTATCAGCTTGAACAGCTACTTGCTGAGCGTAAAACGGCAGACCCGGAGAGTTCCTACACGGCTAAGCTGTATGCCAGCGGCACCAAACGCATCGCTCAGAAGGTCGGTGAAGAAGGCGTGGAGACCGCGCTGGCAGCAACGGTACATGACCGTTTCGAACTGACCAATGAGGCATCCGATCTGATGTATCACCTGCTGGTACTGCTGCAGGATCAGGATCTCGATCTGACCACGGTAATAGAGAATTTGCGTCAGCGGCATCAGTAAACTTCGGGCGTAAAAAAACCGGGCGATACCCGGTTTTTTTAGCTCTGCGTCATACTGACTTACTGCGCTTTTGCTTTGTAGACCCGTAACGCATTGCGCCCCAGCACCACGCCCGCGCCAATCATTCCCCCGAGCAGTGCCGCCAGTACCAGCGTAATGGATTTCTTCGGGCTGTCGCGACGAATCGGTAAGGTTGGTTTCATCACATAGCGGTAAGTATGTAGTTCAGCACCGTCAGGCTTCAGAGCCTCAATATCCAGCAGGTTTTGCCTGGTCTGGTAGTAGCTATCAGAGAAAATCAACGGACGCGTCGCTTCGTGCTCAATCATTGATTTCAGGGCATCGCTGCCCAGCAGCAGCATGCTGTCCTGCGTCACATCCTGAGTTTGCTGAATTTGTGGCCTGGTCACCCCCGCCTGTTCAGCGTAACGCAAAGCTTCCTGAATCTGCTTAATACGGAGGTTTTTTTGCTCTTGCGCAACCACTTCTTGAGTTCTCAACGAGTCTTTCAGTGTAGTTGTACGTAGCTTGATGTTATCAACCAAGTCAGTTTCCAGTTCTTTGGCAACTTTGTCATCAATTTGCTGGATATATTCAGAAAGTTGACGCTGCGCACCTTCAGGAGAATCACTCACATAGGAGACTACCAAGGGTAATTGCTGACCTTTAACCGACTGCTCGATAGTCAGTTTTTCTGGTTCTTGCTGATGATCAAGCGTTTCAGCCAACGCGGAAAACGAGGTGCTAAAGCGGGCAATGACATTAGTCTGTAGCTCAGTCACTTTTGGCGCACTGCTGCCATACAATACGTTCAACGCATTATTATAAGTGGCTATCTGCGCGACATCGGGCTGAGTCACAATCGCCGTCGAGGTCCATTTCTCTTTCGCTACCGCCAGATAGCCCACAGCAAGGAGGATAGCAACAACAACACAGACAACAATCGTCATTTTGCCGCGCCACAACTGCATTACTAAATCAATTAAATCAATCTGTTCCGGATCGTTACTGCGCCCGGATACGTTGTTATCACCGACAGACATAATTACCCTAAATGAGGAAAGACTTAACGCCAATAGTTTAGCCATAAATTCAGGTAATGCCATAGGATTACTGATAAAAAATACAGATTATTTAAGTGATATTGATTGGTATTTTAATCACTACTTAAAAAGTTAAGCGGGCAATCATCGCAGTCAACAATGAAAATCTGACTGGCGCGACTATTCATGCCATCCTATCAATTCACGTTGTGAATAAAAATGACGTAACCAGAAAAACCGAACAGGGTAATAACACATAACGATTATCTTTTTTATCGTCAAACGGTATGATTCTCCCTTTCTGGCGCCTGATGGCGCCTGGCAACTATAAAGCCAGAAAGAGGTGCAAAAATGAAATACCTGGTTACGGGTGCCGCCGGCTTTATCGGCTTCCACGTTAGTAAACGCTTGCTGGACGCTGGCCACCAAGTGGTCGGTATGGATAATCTCAACGATTACTACGATGTCAGCCTTAAGCAGGCGCGCCTGGCGTTGCTGGTACACCCCGGATTCCATTTTCATAAGCTTGATTTAGCTGACCGGGAAAGCATGGCGGCACTTTTCGCGGACGAGCACTTTGATCGCGTAATCCATCTCGCCGCACAGGCGGGCGTTCGATACTCAATCGACAATCCACATGCTTACGCAGACTCCAATCTGACCGGCTTTTTGAACGTACTGGAAGGGTGTCGACATAACCAAATCCAACACCTGCTCTATGCCTCCTCCAGTTCGGTGTACGGCCTGAACCGCAAGATGCCGTTTGCCACAGATGATTCCGTTGATCACCCCGTGTCCTTATATGCGGCAACCAAAAAAGCCAACGAGTTGATGGCGCATACCTACTCTCATTTATATGGCCTGCCGACCACGGGATTGCGTTTTTTCACCGTGTACGGCCCGTGGGGTCGCCCGGATATGGCGCTGTTTAAATTCACCAAAGCGATGCTGGAAGGGAAAAGCATCGACGTCTATAACTTTGGTAAAATGAAGCGTGACTTTACCTATATTGATGATATCACCGAGGCGATTGTTCGCCTGCAGGACATTATTCCGCAGACCGACGCACAATGGACCGTTGAAACCGGTACTCCGGCTACCAGTATTGCCCCCTATCACGTCTACAATATTGGCAATAGTGCCCCGGTTGAGTTGATGGATTACATCAAAGCACTGGAAGAAGCGCTAGGTATTGAAGCCACTAAAAATATGCTGCCACTGCAACCCGGAGACGTGCTGGAAACCAGCGCAGATACTCAAGCACTGTACGACGTGATTGGCTTTAAACCCGAAACAACCGTTAAAGATGGTGTAAAAAACTTTGTGGACTGGTATCGCGATTTCTACGCGGTATAAATTCATTCGTTCTGAAATATAAAAGAGGCCTTTTAAACGGCCTCTTTTATTCGCGATATAGATTAGTCATTACCAAACAGATCGCGGGTGTACACCTTATCGGCGACATCACTTAGTTCCGGCGTCATACGGTTAGAAATGATAATGTCCGCTTCATTTTTAAACACGTCTAAATCACGTACCACGCGCGAATGGAAAAATTCATCCTCTTTCATTACCGGTTCAAAAATAATCACCGGCACGCCTTTGGCTTTAATCCGTTTCATGATCCCCTGAATGGACGATGCGCGGAAGTTATCAGAACCACTTTTCATGATTAAGCGATAAACCCCCACCACCTTCGGCTTGCGTGCAAGGATGGAGTCGGCAATAAAGTCTTTACGCGTGCGGTTGGCATCCACAATGGCAGAGATAAGATTATTGGGAACCGACTGGTAGTTTGCCAGCAACTGTTTGGTGTCTTTCGGCAGGCAATAGCCGCCATAACCAAATGAGGGGTTGTTATAGTGATTACCAATACGCGGATCCAGACAGACGCCTTCAATGATTTGGCGGGTATCGAGACCTAAGCTTTCAGCATAGCTGTCAAGCTCGTTAAAGTACGCTACGCGCATGGCGAGATAAGTATTGGCAAACAGTTTAATGGCTTCGGCTTCGGTAGAATCAGTAAATAACGTGGGAATGTCTTGCTTGATGGCGCCTTCCTGCAACAAAGCAGCAAATCGTTCAGCACGCGCGGAACGCTCGCCAATCACAATTCGTGAAGGATGAAGATTGTCATAAAGCGCCTTACCTTCCCGCAGAAACTCCGGTGAGAAAATAATATTCTCCGTACCCAGGCGCTCTTTAATCGACTGGGTAAAACCAACCGGGATAGTTGATTTTATAATCATTACCGCCTGCGGATTTATCTCCAGTACATCTCGGATGACTGATTCCACGCTGGACGTATTGAAGTAGTTGGTTTTAGGATCGTAATCAGTTGGCGTGGCAATAATGACATAATCAGCATTGCGATAAGCCTCTTGCTTGTCGGTGGTTGCGCGGAAGTTGAGATCTTTTGTGGCCAGATACTCTTCAATTTCTTTATCAGCAATCGGTGACTGTTTCTGATTCAGCATGTCCACTTTGGATTGCACAATATCCAGCGCAACCACTTCGTGGTGCTGGGCAATCAGAATACCGTTCGATAGCCCCACATAACCTGTACCTGAAATCGTTATTTTCATTAGCTCTAACTTCTTCTGGTTAAACATTAAAGAGTGAACAACTCACCATCGTTAGACCCAACGTTGTCGTATCGGATCAGCATAGTTGCATTATATCGTGATTTAGCACAGCTACGCCTATCAGACCTGACCGAATGCCGTTTTTTGCCCATAAAAAAGCCCGGAGGAGTGCTCCGGGCCTGCATTTTCGTTAGGGCTAAATCAGATTAATCCAGCCATTCCGTATGGAACACGCCTTCTTTATCTGTGCGCTTATAGGTGTGCGCACCGAAGTAGTCACGCTGCGCCTGGATCAGGTTAGCAGGCAGAACTTCTGCACGATAGCTGTCGTAATAGGCAACCGCCGCGGAGAAGGTAGGAACCGGAATACCGTTCTGCACGGCATACGCCACCACATCACGCAGCGCCTGCTGATATTCATCAGCAATGTTCTTGAAGTACGGATCAAGCAGCAGGTTAGCAATACCGGAATTTTTAGCGTAAGCATCGGTGATCTTCTGCAGGAACTGCGCACGAATGATGCAGCCCGCACGGAAAATCTTGGCAATCTCACCGTAGTTCAGATCCCAGTGGTGTTCGTCAGAAGCTGCGCGCAGCTGAGAGAAGCCCTGGGCGTAAGACACAATTTTACCCAGATACAGCGCGCGACGCACTTTCTCGATAAATTCGGCTTTATCACCCGCTAGCTGAGCTTTAGGTCCGGTCAGGACTTTAGAGGCCGCAACACGCTGCTCTTTCAGAGAAGAGATGTAGCGAGCGAATACGGATTCAGTGATCAGCGACAGCGGCTCACCGAGATCCAGGGAACTCTGGCTGGTCCACTTACCGGTACCTTTGTTAGCGGCTTCATCCAGAATGACGTCAACCAGGTATTTACCTTCTTCATCTTTTTTGGTGAAGATGTCTTTGGTGATGTCGATCAGATAGCTGCTTAGTTCACCATTGTTCCATTCGGTGAAAGTGCTTGCCAGCTCTTCGTTAGACAGGTTCAAACCACCTTTCAGCAAGGAGTAGGCTTCAGCAATTAGCTGCATATCGCCATACTCGATACCGTTGTGAACCATCTTCACATAGTGACCCGCACCGTCAGCACCGATGTATGTTACGCACGGCTCACCGTCTTCGGCAACAGCAGCGATCTTAGTCAGAATCGGCGCAACCAACTCGTACGCTTCTTTCTGGCCGCCAGGCATGATAGAAGGCCCTTTCAGCGCGCCCTCTTCACCACCGGAAACACCGGTACCGATGAAGTTAAAACCTTCTGCGGACAGTTCACGGTTACGACGAATAGTATCCTGGAAGAAAGTGTTACCACCATCAATGATGATGTCGCCTTTATCCAGGTACGGCTTCAGGGAATCAATGGCAGCATCGGTGCCTGCGCCCGCTTTCACCATTAACAGGATACGACGTGGGGTCTCAAGAGACTCAACAAACTCTTTCACCGTGTAATAAGGAACCAGTTTCTTACCCGGGTTCTCGGCAACAACTTCTTCAGTTTTTTCGCGGGAGCGGTTGAAGATGGAGACGGTATAACCACGGCTTTCGATGTTGAGCGCCAGGTTGCGCCCCATCACTGCCATACCGACGACGCCGATCTGTTGCTTGGACATTACATACTCCTGTCAGGTGTGGTCACCGCGCGACATATGCGCGGCTTGAATGTGTTCTAGATGTTAACTCAGGATACTTGAAAGTAGTTAGCAGTTGATATGCTGATTCAGCATGTAACGTTAAAATTACTTTCTAATGCATTGTTTTTAGCATGCCAAACTAAATCACAAATCCCATCAGTTGGTTGAAATCCGGTTGGTATCTTGAGTAAAAGCTCGCGAATCTTATCATGTTCAAAATTATTGCACGCCTCATCCATCTGTTTAAGATAGACCTCAAGCTCTTGCCAACTAAGCATATCTTCATGAGCAGTCATAATGCGCGGATGCGTTGTAGCTAAAACCTGCTCACCAATAAGCAACTCCTCATATAATTTTTCGCCCGGACGCAACCCTGTAATACAAATCTCTATATCGCCATCAGGGTTAGATTCGTCTTTAACTGTTAAGCCACTTAGCTTAACCATCCGGGTAGCAAGATCATAAATACGGACTGGATCTCCCATATCTAACACAAAAACATCACCACCTCTCGCCATAGCCCCTGCCTGGATGACAAGCTGCGATGCTTCAGGGATCGTCATGAAATAACGAATGATATCTTTATGCGTTAACGTTACTGGCCCACCTTGTTCAATTTGTTTTTCAAACAGTGGGACTACGGATCCTGACGAACCTAAAACATTACCAAATCTAACCATGCTGAAACATGTGACCGATTGTTCTTTAGCTAATGCCTGTAAAACTAATTCAGCGACACGTTTTGTTGCTCCCATGGTATTCGTAGGCCTCACAGCTTTATCAGTAGAAACCAAGATAAAGGTCTCAACCTGAGAAGAAATTGCTGCTTTCGCACAATAAAAAGTACCATAGATATTATTTCGCACACCCTCAACGACATTGTATTCGACTAGCGGCACATGTTTATAAGCTGCTGCATGATATACAGTATTAACATTAAAGACTCGCATAATAGTTTCCAGGCGGTGCAGCTTCTGGACAGAACCCATAAGCGGAATGATCACAATATCGTTATCACTTTTATTGACCGCCATTGAGAGCTCTTTTTCAATTGAATATAATGCGAATTCAGAGACCTCAAACAAAATTAAAATTTTTGGTTTTTGCGTAATAATTTGACGACAAATTTCCGAACCAATTGATCCCCCTGCTCCTGTGACCATAACAACTTTACCACGAATATTTTTTGCTAAAAGTTGTTCGCTAGGCGCTACGGGTTCTCGACCAAGTAAATCGTCTATAGAGACTTTTTTCAAGGACATAATCTGAGCTTTGCCTTCTACCAAGTCGACCATTCCCGGTATAGACAACACTTCACAAGGAAAATTCTCTAGATTTGTAATAACTTCTCTTCGTTTTTCGACAGATATCGAAGGCATTGCAAGAAGTATTTTCTTTATCCCATAGCGAGGAATTAATTTGTCCAGACTCTTACTGGGATAAACTGTGACTCCATGAATAACCACTTTACTCAACAAAGGGTTATCATCGACAAATGCGACAGGGAAGTACTCATCGACTTGTCTTAAAGCTGTTAGCAATTGTCTACCTGAAGCACCTGCTCCATAGATAATTACAGGTATTCGCCCGCGGACTGCGTAGGTGAGCATCATACGGAAGAAGAGTCTGGAACCGCAAATAAATAACAAAGAAAACGCGAAATAAATAATAGGGACAGCACGAGGAAGAAAAACATCGGAAAAATAAGCCATTGTTATTAAGAACAATGTTGAAATACACATACCAAACAAGACAGTAACAAATATTTTTGCAGTTACATATCTTAAGACTGTTCTATATAGCCCCATTTTTATAAAGATAAAAACAGTAATAGCTATTAGACAAGCAAGTAACTTCCAGTGCTCGTAACTTGTATATGGTGCAGAAATATCCATCCGGATCCAAAAGGCACCCCAGAAAGCAATTAGCAATAAAAGGAAATCTATTGCCACCATGATTATGCGCTTTATATTACGAGGCAAACTGAGCAGTTGCGTTAACATTCTTTACCACATCTAAATAGATACGAGGTGGTCCAAAAACCACCTCAAGAAGTTTATCCTATATCAACTATCAATCGTTGATGTTAGATTAATGCGTCACACAATACCTTACGTGCGACTTTACATGTTAAATCTATTTCTTCTGGCGTTAATGTCGGATGAACCAAAAACATCAAGCTTGTTTGACCAAGCTCAACTGCGTTAGCAAGCGGCGTTTGCGGACGCCATGGGGTGTTATCGAATGCTTTTTCAAGATAAATCTCTGAGCAACTACCTTGATAGCAGGGTACACCTGCAGCATTGATTTCTTCAATAATACGATCTCTACTCCACCCATTTTTCAGACCAGAAGGTTTGATGAAGATGTAATGCTTGTATTCCGCATGTTCAATGTACTCAGGTACATTAACAAGCCTAACACCGGCCAAATCTACAAGCGCGCTATCAATAGCGTTACCATTTTCCTGACGACGCTGAGTCCAATCTTTCATTTTTCTAAGCTGAATGCGACCAATTGCACCTTGCATTTCAAGCATGCGCCAGTTAGTACCAAATGATTCATGCAACCAACGAAATCCCGGTTTATGGTCCCGGTTATAAACGGCATCATAACTTTTGCCATGATCCTTATAACTCCACATAGCAGACCACAACGATTTATCATTCGTTGTCACCATTCCGCCTTCACCGCCCGTAGTCATGATTTTATCCTGACAAAATGACCAGGCTGCAATATGCCCAATACTACCTACACTCTTACCTTTATAGCGGGCTCCATGCGCCTGTGCGCAATCTTCAATAACATACAAGTTATGCTTCTCAGCCAGCTCCATAATGGGATCCATTTCAGCAGGCATTCCCGCTAAATGAACAACAATAATAGCTTTTGTTTCTGGAGTCAGAACTTCAGCAATGCTTTCTGCCGTAATACATTGACTGTTGAGATCGACATCGGCAAATACTGGGTTAGCACCCGCAGTTACAATGCATGAAGCAGATGCCAAGAAGGTACGCGATGTTACGATAACATCATCTCCAGCCCCGATGTCTAATGCCTTTAAAGCAACATCCAGTGCCAGTGTTCCATTACTCAAAGCAACGGCATACTTCGTGCCAACCCATTCTGCAAACTCTGCTTCAAATTGACGACATTCATTTCCGGTCCAATAGTTTACTTTATTGGATAATAAAACTGAAGAAACAGCTTCTGCTTCTTCCTGCGTAAATGATGGCCATGGAGAAAATAATGTATTAAGCACAATCTCATCCTTTCTTCTGTATTAATTTAGCGGGGTTACCCACAACGATTGCATTAGGCTCAACATCAGATATTACATTCGCACCTGCACCAACGACAGCGTCATTTCCGATATTAATACACTGAACTACTTGTGCCCCTACACCGATCATAACGCTCTCTCCAACTTTAACAGCACCTGATAAGTGTACTCCCGGGCATATATGCGAACCATTACTTATAACTGAATCATGATCGATAGTTGCTGCAGTATTAATAATAACAGTATTGCCTATAGTCACAAATGGGTTAATTACAGCATGAGCCATAACTACGGAACCAATACCTATTTGGCTATAACGACTGACGCACGCCGACGGATGAATAAATGATTGAAGTGGAGCATTTATGCTTTTCAACTTGTTAAACACACTAGCTCTGATTTTATTATTACCTATTGCGACAATAACACCATCATAGCTATTTATATTTTCGATTAACTTATCCAAATTCCCAATAAGTGGCCAATGTTCGTGTTTAAGCAAAGAGGGCCACTGTTCATCAAAAAAATAAACTTCATTATCACCAGATAATTCAATAATTTCTGCAACAACCTTTCCATGGCCTCCACCGCCATAGACAGCAATTTTATTTTTCATCATTTCCCCTGAATGGTTCTACAGTTACGTGCCCTTCAGCAGATATACCATCTCTTTTATATGCTTTTTGAATTGTCAATAAAAGTATCTTCAAATCTAATAGTAATGAATGATTATCTATATACCAAACATCTAAATCGAATTTTTCTTGCCAACTAATCGAATTACGACCATTAACTTGAGCCCATCCTGTAATACCAGGGCGAACTTCATGTCTACGCATTTGCTTTGTATTATACAAACTAAGATACTGCATTAGTAATGGACGGGGGCCAACCAAACTCATATCCCCACGCAGTACATTCCATAGCTCGGGAAGTTCGTCCAGACTCATATTTCTTAGCTTAGTACCAAAAACCGTCATCCGTTCATCATCTGGAAGCGGATTTCCATCTTTATCATAAGCATCACGCATTGTCCGAAATTTAATCATATTAAATGGTTTACCATTTAGCCCTGGACGCTGCTGCTTAAATAGAACGGGAGAACCTATTTTTACTTTTATTTTATATGCAAGATATAGTAATAATGGCGATAAAACAATCAATGCACAAAAGGAAATAATAATATCTAGTAAACGTTTCATACATTAAAGCCTATTCGATATAATTCTGCTATTTGGTTGCGGAGTTATTACTGCTATCGCCAGGGTTTTTAATTTAACTTTCAGCAAACCCAATGGCATTAATAATGATTAACCCAAAATAATCAACCTGCATCTCATTTTTAATAATTTAAAACCGAAGACAGCAGGTTGATCACAAAACAAATGAGTTATAAGATTGGAAAATATTGATACTGATAACTATTCAAAAATAATATCAGCATAATAACGGGCTAGCTTATCATAATTTCTATTATGCAAGATCCACTCCCGACCTCTTTCTCCCATAGCATCTCTATCTTGTTTAGACATATCTTTTAATAAAAGTATTTTCTCAACGACAGCATTTGCATTTTCAGAAGGAACGAAGAATCCTGACTTCGCTTCATTAATCATTGACTGATAACCACTGTAAGATGCGATGATCGGTCTTGCAGCAACCATGTAGTCAATAATTTTATTCAATGACTGTCCATACTGCCAAACCTTGGAATCAAATGCCGATAAATAAAGAGCATCAGCATTTTTTAGAACAGACTGGACCATAAGTCGTGAAACCTTTGGCATAAAACTTATATTATTGCAATGGGCATAGCGCCTCATATAATCAGATTTTAATGCGCCTTCACCTAAAATCACAAAATGAATATTTTCATTGTCTACGAGTTTCTCCGCCGCTTCGAATAAAGTATCCAAAGCATTGGTAATGCCAATGGTCCCCGCATAAACCACATGAAATTTTCCATTTTTGAAATACTTTTTAACTATTTCTTCATCAACATTTTCTTGTATAGAAAGTACATTTGGATCGAAACCCATTGGTACACAATATGTTGGCTTTTGAAAGCCTAAGATATTATGAACATGTTCACCTAAATTAGGCATTGTACCAACAATGACATCAGCAGTTTTATATGCAAAACGTTCAAGTCTGGCTAGAAGCATAACAAAAGGGTGTTTAGGGCTAAATCCACCTTCCTCAACAATCGTCAATGGCCAAATATCTCTAACTTCGAGCACTAGTTTACAACCATATTTTCGACGCAGCAGATATCCATTAATGATGCTAAAAAGAGATAAACTTGAAGCTATAACAACATCGGGGCGATGAAGCTCTTTTTTATTAAATTTAAAGAGCAACCATTCAAAATGAAACCAACTTAATACCCTTTTAGCTGATTTTGGAATCGTGTACTTGTATGTTTTAAGCCAATAAATAACTAAATTATCTCTTTGATCCTTTTGAACAGCTGATGAGATAAGTGGCACCTCACTGGCAGTATTAGAATCCGAAGCAATAACTGTGACATCAAAACCTAATTTACCAAGTTCATTCATTAAAAACCAATCTCGACCACCGGCCGAGTTTTTGGTTTTAGCAGAAAAATACTTAGATATATACCAAATACTTTTACTCATGAAGACCTTCATATAAACGAGGGATATTATTAATTATTTTAATAACATCAGAGAAATCCATTCCTAAAGCATCTAAATACCAACGGATATTTTCATATCTTGGTTGGTTTTCATCCGCGACAAGGGTAAGGGCTTCCTCTCTTGTAATTTGGCCTTCTCTAATCTGATTGCTGCGGAATGTATCATGTTCAGTAAAGCCTGCAACGATATAATATATATAGTTATAAAATGCCGCTGTACCATCGCCAATTCGCCATGTAGTGCTTGTATCAACTGCAGTTTCCCAGTCATATTGATTAATTAACGTATCGTCAATTAATTTTTCATCCCAGCGCCAGTAGTCAAAGATGTGATAGTAATCTTTTTTCTCTGTAAAACTACGATAATATTCACCTGACAGCGTATCCCACAAGGAACTATTGAAATAACCAGGACTTTGTAACATTGCTTTAAATCTGAGCTTTTGATATTCGAGCTGTTTTTGCCATCCATGACTATAAACACGCTCTTCAGCAAAATCAGGAGGAACACCTAAAAATCCGGATTTAAAATGTGTTACTTCGAGTGGGTTTACCCCCCAAAGATTGAGATTAATTCCCGTTTGTTTTTTCACTGATTCAACATGACGGAAAAAATGTTTATCGCCAGCAGTAAGGATGCTGATCATACCGAGATGAGGAGATTTAAGCCATGCTTTCAAATTCATTGCTATATTATGTCTTTTTTTAGCAATATCATCAGCAATAATGATGTTTTCGACGCCTAACTCAGCGCACATTCGACTGATATTTCTCCGTCCTAAATCAGTGACCATTCCCCAGTCGTAAGTGTAAGTTACAGGTTTCATCTCCAGTTCTTTTACTATTAGATGTAAACCATAGCAGCTATCACGCCCGCCCGAGAAAGGAACAATACAATCTAACTTGCCATTACGTCTATATGGCTTAACTAATTCAAATAACTCTTTTTTTGGTTTTGGGTTATTTCTTGGCTTGTAACTGCGACAATAGTTACAGACTCCATGCTCATCGAATGAAATGTAAGGCATTGTTTCAGGCAGAATACACTTCGTGCAACGGCGTAATTGCGGATGAGGGTACTCTAATAAATTAATCTCTGATTGAATTTTTACAAATTTTGGTATCAGATTAAATTTCCGAGAATTATCATCTTTAACAATGATATGTTCTTCCGTAGGGATATCTAGTATCACTTCCTCATTAATAATTTGCCTAATTTCACTACAGCCAAGCTTGGTTAACGGGTATTGCTCAGAAGAAAAGTAAAATGTATTTCCTTTGCTACCAACATAAAGGCTACCGTTATTAGAAAACAAAATCATTTTCCCTAACTTAGGGACAATAATTGCAGTGGCCACTACCCCTTTGCATAGAGAAAGGACTTTATTTGACAAGCCTTCAAGTGAGAATTTTTCATTTATGTATTGTTCTGTGACTGCAGCGATAATCTCTGTATCAATTTCTTGACAACGATCTAATTTAAGCTCTTCCCACAGAGATTCATAATTTACAACAATGCCGTTGTGAATAACACATACGTCACCGCGAATAACTGGTTGATTATCAGAAAGGCCATTAGTAATCAGACGACTATGTCCCAGGGCAATCGTCGAGTCGGATACATTAATTCCTGACATTAATTTCTTAATATCATAGTCCGCTCGATAAACATTGTATTTATCAGCAGAATCAATAATAAGACCGCTGGAATCACGTCCTCGTTGCCTTGCATGTTCTGCGAGTAACTTGAGCTCTGACAAGTTAACTTTTTGTTTTGAAATAATGCCAAAAATACCACACATATATAAACCCTATTAAACTAACGCCTGAACTATACTCACAGAAGCCTGACCACCGCCATAAAGTTGGTGTGGGTCTTGCACTTTCCGTCCAATGTTTCGAGTAACAGATGCGAGAATTTTATCTTCATCAGCACCCACCAATTCATTGGCACCTATATTGACTAGCTCAATCCATTCCGTCTGATCACGCATTGTTACACAGGCTTTACCAAAGAAAAATGCCTCTTTCTGTACGCCGCCACTATCAGTGGCAACCAGACTGCATGACTTGAGAAGCCATACCATCTCGAAATAGCCAACAGGGTCAATAATCTGGACATCGAGTCGTAAATCTTGTTCCGCAATCAGTTTTCGAGTTCTCGGGTGTAGCGGTAAGATCACTGGTGCAATTGAGGAATTTATTTTGTTTAATGCCGAAACTATTTGTGCTAAACGTTGAGGATTATCTGTATTTTCAGCACGATGCAGCGTAGCTAGAATAAACAGTTTTGGTAAGTCAATATTGGGCTCAAGCGCATTTTGTGAAAAAAAGATTGCTGCATCTTGCATCACATCCCCTACCTGCAGGACTGTTACTGGTTTATTTACAAAACCCTCATTATGCAAATTCTGTACTGCTGTGTCCGTTGGGCAAAAAAGAAAATCACTAAGTTGATCTGTGAGTATTCTGTTTATTTCTTCCGGCATCTGCATATTAAAACTACGTAACCCAGCCTCGACATGAGCTACCGGGATATGGAGTTTTGCGGCAGCCAGTGCACCTGCTAAGGTAGAGTTTGTATCTCCGAAAACTAACACTCTATCAGGTTTATGCTCTATTAATGCACGCTCAATCTCAGTCAACATCCGCCCTGTCATTTCCCCATGACAACCGCCATGTATATCAAGCTGAATATCTGGTTTTGAGATCCCTAGCTGTTTGAAAAAGATGTCAGACATATTTGCATCAAAATGCTGACCAGTGTGTAGTATAATTTCATTAAGACCCGAGGTTTGCGCAATTGCACGCGATACAACGCTAGCCTTTATAAACTGAGGGCGAGCTCCAATGATCGTCAATATTTTACTCATTTAAGTTCCTTGAATATTTTGAAACTGTAGTATTGTAGACTTCAAGCATAGTCTTTATACAAGCGCTCCATGAGTAATTTTTAGCAACATGAATTTTTCCTGCATAACCCATTTCTTTACGTAAATTATAATCCAATACCAATTTTTCTAATGCTGCAGCTGCGGCGGAAGAATCTTCACGTGGAACCACCAGACCGGTAACACCATCAATGGTTACTTCGGGTAGGCCTCCTGCATCTGATACTACGACAGGTCTACCTGCAGCCCCGGCTTCAATAATTGCCACACCAAAACTCTCACTGTCCATACGACTTAAGGCAACATAAATATCAAGACGGGCAAGCTCTTGAGGTACTGATGTATGGGGCACTTGCCCTATAAATTTTACACTGTCAGCAATACCTAACTTTTCACTGAGCGTAATTAATTCTGCTGTTTGCTCACCGCCCCCAACTAATCGTAACTCTATTTTTTTAGTATCTATTTCAGATTTAGATTGTAATGAATTTATTAAAATCGCAAAAGCCTCGATTAAAGTATCTATCCCATACTTTGGCTTCATAGTTTTAACTGTGCCAATTATAATTTTATCAGTTTGTTTTTCGCCTCCAATATCAATAGATTGATAGGCGCTTAAATCGACCCCAAATGGAGTTATAGTGATATCTTTCAATTCAGGAGTTAACGTGCGGGTTTGCTCAGCCATGCAATGACTTGTAGAGACTACTCTATCAGCCGCGCGTAAATTCTTTTTTACCAACCACTTATGCAAAGGGGATTTATGCGGGAAATCATAAATATCACTTCCCCATACAGATAGTATCCACGGGTGATGTCCCACTAGTCTTGCTGTAGTTCCATAGCCGCTAGCATAATGCGCATTAACAATATCAGGTTGTATTTTTTTTAATAGCTTACGGACTGCAGGTACTATGGTGAAATAACCTAACACTCCCCGAAATGGAAAAGTATATACTGAAACGGACGGTAGAAAAGGATCAATATTTTCATGCTGAGAAATCACGAAAACTTCATGGCCAGCTTCACTTAGACCGTTTGCCCAGCGAACAGTATGGATAGATGATGCTGCTGAGAGTAATACTATCTTCATTTTTTCCCCAGTCGTGTTCGAGTACTTAATTCATAAATTAAACGTATAAAATATAGTAAAATTGACATCACAGAAAACCAATTTATTCTTTTAGTTAAATAACACTAAGTCAAGAACAATATCTGCCTGCTTTTTTGTATGTACTGCAACATGCAAAATAAAAGAACAAAACCTGTAGTTTTAAAATTGTTTCATTACACAATAATTGAATTAAAATCACTCTCTTCCAGGATCTTCTCTCTTACAATTTGAATTATCTCTTTCTCTCCATGATATGTGTCTGAATATTGATAGAAATAATCCTGAAAATTATTAGACTCATCGAAATAATCTAAATATTTTAGTTCTAAGGCCAAATAATCATATATCTTCGTTCCAAAATCATAATCTGGATCACGAATAATTGTGATAGCACAGAATGCATTGTGCATTACATTATACATTTCGTATTTTGATAGTCTTCCTAATATTTCAACATCGATACTTAGTAGCTGCTTTTCTTTTAAATACTCTGCAATCCATTTATTTTCGTTTACATCAGAACCTATGAGTTGAATGAGACATTTTTTGTCACCATAGCGTTCATTGATTATAGACAGTATTTTTTTAACTTTATCTTTACCATATTCAGAGAACTTGCCGGCACAAATAAATCTTCTGATATTTTCATTACTAGATAATGATTCGTTAACAAGAAGATTTTGAGCCATTAAATAGTCACCCTGTGATAAGCCATTTCTCACCAAGTAAATTTTCTTCTTTGTTAATGAACTCAAGTACTGTACCAACCCAGGGGTACAAGTAATAGTTGCAAAACTTTTTTTAATGGCAAAGTATTCTATAAACTTAGCAAGTTTAGCCTTCTTTTTATTTGGTTCAAATACACCACCATAACCACTTTCAATCGCAATAGACCAACCATCCCTAAGATCTAAAATTATTTTAGCAAAGGGTAATAGAAAAATACTCCAGTTGCGAAACGGTGGCATAGTAATGAAAATATACGTCGGGTTACAGCGCACAATAGTAATTATTAGCTTTAAAAGATGTAATATTCCATCAGGCGACGCAATAGTATTGACATGAAATCCCTTTCTTTTAAAGTAGTTAGAAAAGGAATTACTTCTCTCGTATACAGGACTTCCTTCTGGACTATCCGGTCTAATAATGATTATTTTCTTCATGATTACCTATGGTTTGGAGTATATATTGTGGCAAAAATAAAACATGGATTACATAATATTATTCACAGAAGCCGTCTCAGTATTTAAACTCTCTTTGTATATTAGAGCACAACTGAAGAAACAAAAGAATAAGAGAAAGTTAGTAATTACTGAAGAACTAATCATAGTAATCAATATGAAAGAAACGAAAACAAAAAAATTCAACACTGTACATTTTTTAACAAATAAGAAGATCATGAACATTAAAAATAATGATAGGCCTAACCATCCCATCCAATAGCCTATCTCAACAATGAATGAGTGGGGATTAACAGCCAATAGACTAAATTTCGCACCTAAGTGATTTACGAAAATGCCATAATCTCGAAATTTCATCGTCCCATACCCCAGACTATCCAGGTTATCGATAAAGTTGAGATACGATTCAAATCTGATACTCATTGAATTATCAAAAGAAATCCCGTTATTAAGTACGATAAATATCGTATCAACTCTTTGTTTAACCCGATTTAGAGCTTCAAAGCTATTACTGTAACTATCGATAAGGTTATAAATCGCCACCAAGGCCAAGAGAACAGCTGGTAACAGCAATAGTATTTTCTTTTTCTTAACTTTTTTATTACAGAACCAGAAAACAATTATACTCATTGTAAATAGTAAAATTGACATTCGTGAAGCAGTTAATATTAGAATTACAAAAACCGCTATTAAGCCCAACTCTACTTTATAACCACGATAATGTTTTAGCAATAAGAAGAAAACGGCGATCATAGCAACTAAACTCGCTAGATCATTCGAATTCAAAAATGTTCCAGAAAGCATATTTTCATAATCAGCCTGTTCAATGCCTGCAGTGTACTCTGCCGGAGTATTAAACCCTATTCCAGTTAACATTTTCATACTTTGCCCAATTATCACGAATAATTGGAAATAGATAAAGTAAAGGAAGAATTTATACGTAAAGTTCAATCCTTCTTCATTGTTTAATCGTCCCGCAATAATAAAAAAAAGAGGTAAGGAAAGGAAAAAGAAATTTTCCATTGAAAGTATGCTAAGAAACCCCTTATCCCAAATCAAATATATTGAGGCAAGTAAAGAAAAATAGGTAAGGAAAATTAATGGAACTAATTCATCTTTTTGAAGCTTTGCATTAATAAAAAGGAAATAAGCAATATACACAATTACACCAACAACCAATGGTGAAATTCGTATTATAAACATACTCGGTTGCGGAATAATAAAACTCAAAATATAAAAACAAAAAAAACAAAGCAAAAAAAACTTGGATATTAGAATATTATCCTTTAAGAGCGAATTATTATAGCGACCCACACACTTCTCCCAATTATCTAAATGCAACAGTGCGCACACTGTTCCATAAACTAGTAATTGTATTTTTAAACATATAAATACCTAGTAGCAGTAGGCATAGTGAAATCAAGACTTCAATCATGCCCCCCTTCAGACTCCATACATTAATTAAGACATGTATGGTTAATATTGTCAGTATCAAGTAAATTTTTCTTGTTGCAATGCCTCGCCAGACACGCTTGGAAAACTCAGTTCGGAGGACATAAAAGACAATAAATGCCAACAGTGTAGACGTTGCAGCCCCTGAAGCGCCATAGTGAGGTACTAGTAGGTAGTTTCCTGCCAAATTACATAACATGGCCGCAACAGATGCCAACATTGAAAAGATGGTTCTCCTTGATATTGCAATTCCTACAGCCGTAACTTCAGACAGGGTATATAACAGAGGAGCAAGAAGACAAATTGGCAACAAGTATTCAATAGCTTTATATTGTGGTGGTAGCAGATATGGAACTATCCATGCAAATGTACTACAGCCTACAATAGCAAAATATATTGCAGCCAAAACATGTTCACCTATCTCGTCAATTTTTTCATTATCTATTTTATCTTCACTGAGCCATTTATAAACTAAAGGAGCCCAAATTGTATTAAAAATACCTGCAAAAAGTGTCGCTACAGCAGCAACGCTCATAGTTACTGAATAGATACCGAGTTCTGAAAAGCTAGAGTAATAACGCAGGAAAAATCTATCTGCAACATTCAAACCCCAAGAGGCTAAACTGCCAAATACCAAAGGAAGACCAAATTTGAAAAGTGAACTCATTTGGTCTTGGTCTACTTTTGTATTGATTGCGGGTAACCAGTCTCGTCTTGTATTAAATAAATATACAATAAAAACCAAGCACGCTGATAATACATAAGCGCTCAGAAGTTGATATAGTGTTTTGTCCTTTCCTAATGCAACCCCTAGCAATAAAAATAAGAGAAAGAAAATTTTAGGTAATAATTGGCTCATCGAATATGCCATCGCACGTTCTTGCATACGAAGAATAAGTGATAAGAATCGAGCGATGTATTGAACAAAAAAGCAGACAATCACCATAATACTAAGAAATTTACTTGATTGATCAAATATAAGTATTGAGAGCAATCTTGTATCGTATGCGGTAACCAGTATGACTAATGCAGTCATTAATATGATGCCTGGCAGAACAACTTGCTTCAGCAGCCCCGGTTTGTTCGCGCTACCATGGTATTCACGAACAAAGGCCTGATCGAGTCCGAGGCAAAAAACTAAGGTAGCAAGACTGGCGACGGCATTAAATATTGATATCTTTCCGACATCTTCAACCGAATAAAACCAAGCTATTAAAGGAAGGCTTGCAAAACTAACTAATGCTGAGCCAATTGGCCCAATTGCATAGGCAACAATTGTTTTTTTATTCATAGGTTTTGGATCGCAAGATATTATGATAAATATTTAATAATTTGTCTGTCACTGCATCCTCTGAAAAACTATGCTGGCAATAAGATTTTATTTTATTTGCATCAAGATTTTCACGATTGGTATATATCATTTCCATGCCATCACATAGTGCCTGTACTGAGTTTTTCTCTACCAATACGCCAACTTCATCGTTAACTATAGATTCTGGACCACCACATCGAGTTGCAACTACCGGTTTGCCAAGGGCTAATGCTTCTATCAGAACTACGCCAAATGTCTCATATTCACTTGATAAAACAAATGCATCAGCTTGGTTAATTTGAGTAAATACTTCATCGCGAGAGAGCGCGCCTAAAAATTGAATTTTATTATCTACATTCAGTTCAATGGCTAGCTCTTTCAAATCATTGCGACAGATGCCATCACCACCTATTTTTAACCGTATATTGTTATATTTTTTATGAAGCAGTGAAAACGCCTTAATCAGATTATCTACTCTTTTTTTCTCTGTAAGCATACAAACATTTATAAAGGTAAAAATATTATCATTTTTATCTTTCACCTCTGATGCTACCAGAAATTTGTCAGAAACTATATTTGGCAAATAAAGCCAATTTGAGTTAGGAAAAGCACTATTTAGTAGCTCAGAAAATGGTTGACTTACCGCTAATTGTGTTCTCGCGGAACTAACCACATTTAAAAGTCTTTTCTTTTTCGATTGACTTATAAGAGATCTCGCAAAGGCTGTACTATGCTCAGTAACAATATAAGGTATGTTATATTTTCTTGAAATCGCGTAGGCGAGAAAACCAGCCCTGTCGAGGGAGTGAACATGCATAATATCTGGCAGTCCATACACTTTCTTGTATTCAAGAAAGAGTTTCATCCCCAACATTACCCACATTTTCTCGAACAACTTTTCCATTCGAGGTATAACGTTTATTGCATGATATCTTAAGGTCGGTATGCCTTCATCAATATCAGTATGTATGCCAAAAGGTTGTTGAAACACTTTTGCTGATCGTAATGAACGGACGCATGGTGAAATAACGCCGACGTTCACGCCGCGTTTTTTCAACGCCAGAGCTTGTTCCCTAAAAAAACTCCCTCCGATGTCAGAGGGAGATAATGGATACCAGGATGGGATAATTAACACATGTAACGGCTTTAACGACATTGTCATAAAATCCCTTATAAGTATCAAACAACAAAATAAGCTTTAAATAAATTATTATAATGAGTTAACTAAAGCATTAACGACAAGTCGAATATCTTCTTCAGTCATATATGGATGCATTGGTAGACTAATAACTTCATCTGCAATTTGATCACCATAATGCAGTACAACACTGTCATCTGCCACTGCAGGCTGTTTATTCAATGGAATTGGATAATGTACGGCTGTTGGGATTCCAGCCAGCTGCAATTTTTGCTGCACTTGCGTACGATTTTTCACCAAAATTGTATACTGTGCCCACGCACTAATATTATGTTCTTCTATATATGGGGTAGTTGTAATACCTGCATCATTAAGCAATTCGCTGTAACGCTTCGCCACTTTATTGCGAAGTTGCATTTCCTCTTCAAATATCTCTAGTTTAGGTAGCAATATTGCAGCCTGGAGAGTATCAAGACGACTGTTCACACCAATACGGATATGATGATAACGACGATCCTGACCATGACGAGCTATTTGTCGAATTACTTTGGCAAGTTCGTCATCATTAGTAAAAATAGCACCGCCATCCCCATAACAGCCCAACGGCTTGCTAGGAAAAAAACTGGTACAAGCAACAGTCGTTAAATTACATGAACGTTTATTTTTATAACTTGCACCAAAACTCTGAGCGGCATCCTCAATCACAGGAATTCCGTATTTATCAGCAATAGCATTAATTGCATCATAATCTGCACACTGTCCATAGAGGCTGACTGGAATGATCGCTTTTGTTCTGAGGGTAATAGCCGCTTCTAATTTTTCGGGATCAAGGTTATACGTTTTAGGGCAAACATCTACATATACTGGTTTCGCTCCCAGTAATGCCACAGTTTCCGCTGTCGCGATATAAGTAAACCCCGGAGTGATTACTTCATCACCGGGACCAATACCAAAAGCCATTTGCGCAATTTGTAGTGCATCTGTACCATTCGCAACACTTATACAGTGCTTCGCACCAGTAAACTCTGCCAGCTTATTTTCTAGTTCGGCCACTTCCGGACCTAAAATATACTGACCATGTTCGAGCACTTTTTTAATTGCAGAATCGAGTTGTTCTTTAATACGATTTTGCTGCACTACTAAATCAATAAATTGCATTTCCGCACCTGATATTTTAGTGAATTAGTTTTTTCTTAGTTCTTTGCCGTCAAGATGATAGACACTGCCTGTATGCTGACAAGTAATACTTCCCTTACCTTCAATAGGTAAATCAAGTTGCTCGCCAAATTCACTCATCCAGCCTATTTGTTTCGCTGGTACACCTACCATTAAGGCATATGGCGGTACATCTTTATTGACTACTGCACCTGCACCGATAAATGCATATTCACCGATCGTCACACCACAAACAATCGTGCAGTTAGCACCTAACGTTGCACCTTTATTAACAATGGTATCTCGATATTGATCTTTTCTTTCGATTAATGAACGGGGATTATACACATTGGTAAAAACCATGCTGGGACCACAAAAAACGCCCTCAGCTAAATGGACGTTATCATAAACAGATACATTGTTTTGAATCTTACAATGGTCCCCAATTGTAACTTTGTTGCCTACGAAAACATTTTGCCCTAGCGAAACTCCTTCGCCGATTTTTGCACCACCACAGACATGGGCAAAATGCCATACACGAGAGCCTGCACCAATTTGTGCTCCGTCGTCAACGATAGCAGAATCATGCTTGTAATAATTCATTCCAATACTCCTGTCTGAGTGTATCAATACCTCGTGACAAAATGTTATTCATTACGAGGTATTGTGATTTTAGATAAGCACTATAGACGCAGGTCCGACTCACCTAACGACAACACATGCTTAACGTCATACAAGACATGTTCTGACTTACCCAAAGCACGAATAGCAGTGACGCCCATTTCTTTGGTTTCGCTATGATCAACCGCAAGAATGATAGCATCGTATTTCCCCTGCTCCGGCTTTTGAATCAAATCAATACCGTACTCATGCTTCACTTCAGGGTGTGATGCCCAACTATCGTAGACATCAACGTTCATATTGAACTCTTTTAATTCCTTAATAATATCGATAATTTTAGTATTACGTACATCCGGGCAGTCACCTTTGAAGGTGAAACCCATTACTAATACTTTTGCTTCATCAATATTTATTTTCCTACGAGCCATATGCTTAACTAATTGCGTCGCGACATATTCCCCCATGCCGTCATTGATTCGACGTCCAGCCAGAATCACTTCTGGTCGGTAACCAACCTCTTGCGCTTTGTGGGTCAAATAATACGGGTCAACACTGATGCAATGCCCACCAACCAGGCCTGGTTTAAATGGCAAAAAGTTCCATTTAGTTCCAGCAGCCTTTAGTACCTCTTCTGTATCAATACCTAATCTATTAAAGATTTTCGCAAATTCATTGATAACTGCGATATTGAGATCTCTCTGGGTATTTTCTATAACTTTTGCTGCTTCAGCAACCCGAATAGAGGACGCTTTATGAGTGCCGACAGTAATAATTTGGCGATATACTTGGTCTACATAATCAGCGACTTCGGCATTTGATCCTGAGGTGATTTTTACAATTGTCGTCAATCGATTAACTTTATCACCCGGATTAATCCTCTCCGGGCTATAGCCAGCGAAGAAGTCTTGATTAAAGATTAATCCAGATAATTTCTCAATAATCGGCAGACAGATTTCTTCTGTTGCCCCCGGATATACGGTCGATTCAAAAACAACAATATCTCTCTTCTTAATAACTTTTGCTAGCGTTTCCGAAGCTTTTACTAATGGGGTAAGATCTGGTGTTTTATCATCCGTAATAGGAGTAGGAACTGTAACAATGTAAAAATTGCATTGTTTTATATCTTCAAGGCTATCTGTGTAGGTTAAATGGATAGCCTCAGCCAATTCCTTTTCTTCACATTCCAGCGTTGAGTCTTTTCCTTCCTTTAGTTCGCGTACCCTATCACTTTTAATATCAAATCCGTACGTAGGGAATTTTTTACCAAACTCTACAGCTAACGGTAGACCGACATAGCCTAAACCCACAACACCTATTTTCAAATCAGCGAGATTCATAAATAACCTATTAAATATTTAATGGCAAACCAACTTCTTTCCTATCCCTTGCAGAGCGATAGATAGATATCAATAATTCGAGTGATTTTAATCCTTCACGGCCATCTGTTTCTGGCTCTGCTTTGCCGCGTAATACATCTGCAACATTCTGGAAGTAAGGAGGATGACCAAAGCCATAAACAGATGTCGTCTCATAATTTGCCGATTCGACCTGAGCATCATAATCTTTAGGCTCCGAAAACGTCCATTCCTGAATATCGTTTACGGCAACCCCACCAATACGAACAGTCCCTTTTTCTCCCAAAATGGTGATGGAACCTTCATAGTTATTTGGGTAAGTACACATCGTTACTGACATAGAACCCAACGCACCATTTCGCCACTTAATGTTAACCACCCCAGTGTCTTCAACTTCAATATCCCGGTGTGTAGAAAGCATTGAGTGAACTCTTTCAACAGGTCCTACTAACCAGTGCAATAAGTCAACATAATGCGTAGCCTGGTTCATAAACGCCCCGCCATCCATATCCCACGTTCCAGACCATTTTGCACGGTCATAATATTCTTGTGGACGTGTCCAGAAAACATTCATCTGAACCATATGAATTTTGCCAAAGCGCTTCTCAGTAACAGCACGTTTCAGCAACTGCAGCGTTGAATTGCGGCGGTTTTGCTTCACAACGAATAGCCTTACCCCGGCTTCATCGCACGCCCGAACCATTGCCAGTCCATCTTCCCATTTGGTTGCCATGGGCTTCTCAGTGATAACGTTTACGCCTGCTTTTGCAGCTTTGATCGTTTGGCTTGCATGTATACCACTCGGTGTACAAATGGTTACCAGGTCTAACTTTTCGCTTTTCAGCATATCGTCTAGTAACAAATAGCCAGGTACATTGTATTCCGCTTTATGTTTCTCTAGTACTTCAGGGTCAATATCACAGATAGCAACCAATTCATATTCATTCGATAGTTTGGCTATTGAGCCAAAATGGTTTTTAGATATACGACCACATCCTACGACAGCGATTCTAATTTTTTCTTGTAATATCATAATTACTCCAATTAGATACATTGTTCGTTTCCATAAATAACGCGAAAACGAACACTTAGACTGAGAGATATTGATTAACTATATTTTTATGATGTAAAAATCATAAAAAAAGAAGAAGTTTTGTTTCCGAATTACGTAAGAAAACTCTATTTTACACAATAAATTTTTCTGACTGTTTAATACAACCATGTGTAATGGTAGAGCAGTGCATCTCCAGCATCATAGATGCATAGTTTTTAGTCCCTTACTTGTTCTTAACTCACCTTTTAAGCTGGTCAGCTAAAAAAGTCCATGTTGCATGTAATATTTGAATACTATTTGCCAATATTCAAGTAAGCTACCGCCCCTGGCTTTACAGCAACCAGAGCACTATCTCGATCCCAACGATGACGGTCACTGCCGTTTCAGGCAAAGACCCCAAAATCAAACGATAATTGTCTTACCAAATGAAGCTAGAAACAAGGATAAATCCAACAAAAAGCACATTAATCTTGGTAGGGTAACTCGTTGTTATTCTTTGCTTTTAAAATATAAAGCGACAGTAACATTCCCGTGCATCAAGCATAGACGCGGGGATGTTAGCTGCCGCTATTTTTTGTTGCAAATCGTCACTTAAGGCTAAAATCTATTCGTTCAGTAGCTTCTCAATGCCCTTACGGAACTTCGCCCCTTCCTTCAGGTTGCGCAGTCCGTACTTCACAAATGCCTGCATATAACCCATTTTTTTGCCGCAGTCGTAACTATCGCCGGTCATCAGCATGGCATCAACAGACTGTTTTTTCGCCAGCTCAGCAATTGCATCGGTCAGTTGGATACGTCCCCAGGCACCAGGTTCAGTTTTTTCCAGTTCAGCCCAAATGTCAGCAGAAAGGACATAGCGCCCTACTGCCATCAGATCGGAATCCAGCGTTTGCGGCTGATCCGGTTTTTCAATGAACTCGACGATGCGGCTAATGTTACCTTCGTTGTTTAAAGGCTCCTTCGTCTGAATGACCGAATATTCAGAAAGATCGCCTTGCATACGTTTAGCCAGTACCTGGCTGCGCCCGGTTTCATTAAAACGAGCCACCATTGCGGCCAGGTTATAACGTAACGGATCGGCGCTTGCCGTATCAAGCACAACGTCGGGAAGCACCACCACAAAAGGGTTGTCACCGACGATGGGGCGGGCGCACAGAATGGAATGGCCCAGTCCCAGCAATTGCGCCTGACGCACGTTCATGATCGTCACGCCCGGAGGGCAGATGGATTGCACTTCGGCCAGCAGCTGACGCTTCACTCGCTGCTCAAGGAGCGATTCTAATTCATAAGAGGTGTCGAAATGGTTCTCAACGGCATTCTTGGATGCATGCGTCACCAGAACGATTTCTTTGATCCCAGCAGCCACAACTTCGTCGATAATGTACTGAATCATCGGCTTGTCGACAATCGGCAGCATCTCTTTAGGGATTGCCTTCGTGGCAGGCAGCATATGCATCCCCAGACCCGCTACCGGAATAACTGCTTTCAAATTAACCATTACGTCATTCACCTATTCTTTAGTTGCTGAATTATAGCTTTTTAGCGTGTTTTAGCCAGTATGAATTACATCGTTCAGTTGGCGGGTATGTTACGCCGCTTATCTACGGAATGCAGTAATCTTAATCCCAAGCGTGCGTAACTTTAGCCAGGAATGGTCGTAAAATTACCGCCCCCGCTCCGGCAGGCGAAAATTCACCGCCTCGACGTTCACCACCTGATGATTCACTCTGTCGATATCAACCGAACTTTGCCCGGCTTCGTTCACCGCATGGACGTTGGCCAGCGACAGCAGCGTGTCCTGTTTAGCCATAAACTTGCCGCGCACATCCTTACGGAGGTCGAAGTGCATCTTCAGCGCAGGCCCCACCGCGGATTTTTGCATCACCTTGATATTGCGTAAAAAAAGATGTTGCGGTTGATTGTGCAGTTCCAGCGTCGCCCGCCTCATCTCCACGTTGGTGATGGCGACAAACGACGTTGCATTGCCTGATGAAATTTGAATGCCGCGTAAAGTAGAGTCGAGCTGACGATTATCCAGATGAATATTATTCAGCTTAAAGTTTTGCGGAATAGATAAATAACGCCCTTTGATTACGCCGTAACCAATTAACATGCCTGCGCTCTGTTTCATATTGATATTATCAATCACGAAATTGTCACAACCATAAATAGCTATCGTGGCATTATCAATGCCCGCTTTCTTACTGAAATCCGGGGTGATATTGCGAGCCTTAACGTTACGAATGATAAAGTGTTTGCCGTTCTCAACATGGACCAGTTGGCGACAATCAGATCCGGTGATATTCGCCACCACAAAGTTTTTCACCGCCTGCGCGTCCGGGTAGCTATTGTCATACGTGCTGCCCGCCAGTCCGATGCCAATCCCCCAGTTCACGTTGCCATTTGTGCAGTTAATGCGCTCAATAACATGATCCGAGATGAGGATGTCGCGGTCGTTAATCGCCACATTCCACTCGATGGCATCGCCCTGCAGATCACTAAAATGACCGTTGGTGATCTGCACACCGTCCATCTGGTTGTGAAATCCCTGGCGCAGGATGCCATAGTTCGCGTGGCTGACGGTGATATCGTCAATCATCAGATTGCGCATCTGTCGTGGGGTCTTGCCGCCGATATAAATTTGTGTCACCGGGCCGAAACCGCTCATCGCAAGTCCTTTGATAACACAATCTGAACCCCGCACGTCGAGGGTGATATTGTGCAAGCTCCCACTGCCCTCCCCGGTTACCTGCCCCCCATCCTGCAGAACAAACCGCCCGCGCCCGTTGCCGCTCACGCGCCCGAGTATGCGTAACGTTTTGCCCGGTGGGATAAATACGCCGGTATTCATGTTTTCACAGACTACACCCGCAGGGACCACGACGGTTTGCCCTTCAGCGAAAGCCTGGCGGAAAGAAGCCACCCAGTCATTCGGGTTATAATCCTGAATATTGACGCTGCGCGCGGCTTCCAGCGCCCTTACAGCGGGAGAATGGAGTACGACAAGCGCAGAGCCTGCCGTAATAAAGGTACGGCGGGAGAATTTTTTCTCTGGCATACAACCTCGGTTTACAGCGCGTGCAGCAGGCTGGCTAACTGTTTATTGATAACGGATTGATTGAATTCCGTGGCGATTTTTTTACGCGCGCGCAGCACAATCGGTGTCACCTCCTGACTATCAAGCTGACTGAACGCCGCCAACCGTTCAGCCAGCGACTGCGCATCGTTTTCAGGCGCCAGCCAGCCGGATTTACCGGACTCCACCAGCTCAGGAATACCGCTGTGAACAGTAGACACTACCGGGATCCCCACCGCCATCGCCTCCATCAGCGCTACCGGGATCCCCTCCATGTCGCCATCCGCTCCCGTGATGGAGGGCAGCAGAAATACATCCGCCTGTTCTAACATCGCTTTGACCTGATGACTGGGCATAAAGCCGGGCATCTCAATCACATCATCGAGTTGATACTGCTCAATCAGCGTGCGCAGGCGCCGCTCCCACGGGCCAATTCCCAGAATGCGATACCGAAACGCTACGCCCTGCGCTTTTAGCTGACGACAGGCTTCGATAGCCACATGCAGCCCTTTTTTCTCGGTGAGTCGCGCAACCGAAAGAATTTCCAGCGTTTCTCCCGGCGCTTTCACCTCGCGAGGGGTAAAGCGCGTCATATCAATGCCCATGCGCGATACAGCAATCTTCTGTGGCGGGCAGCCCATATTTTTTAACCGTCCGGCCCACAGATGGCTGATGGGCAGCATCAGATCACCGCGCTGAAACAGCGTTTGGTACTCCGGGGTATAGCGGGCGAGCACCTCCCGGTGCGAAATATCGATACCATGAAACACCGTGGCGATTTTGCCACTTATCACGCCCAGTTCACGCAGCTTCGCCGCCGTCACGCCCGCTGGTCCAAAGTGGGCAATAAACACGTCGGCATGAAACGTTTTACGGGTTAACCCACATATCGCTGCCAGAATCAGGTTGCGCGCTTCTTCGCCATAGCGAGAGATATTCAGCGCTTTCCAGGTCGCCGCCCGGGTAATGCCCTGCCACGCCGCCGCACCCCGGTATTGCAGCTTGGCTCGCTTGCCTTGCGGCTCGTCGAGTAGCCAGTGCGTTTTGTCTGCTAATCGGTACGCCTCGTAGGCGGCATGTGTGTTCTCGAGATCGCCCTTGTGCAACGCGACAATTTCGACGTCATAACCCATATCGATAAACGCGGTTATCTGATTCAGCACAAAGGTCTCGGATGAGAGCGGAAATTTAAGCAGGAAAAAGCCAACCTTCATTTTTGCTCCTCAATGCGCGTCAGTACCGATTGCACCATGCGCATGCCGTGTTCACGCTCACGCTGCACGGCCTCTTTCAGCCGTACATTGAGTGCCGGCAACTGCCCGAGCACGTCGGCCACCTGCGTTTGCAGACTGCCGTCCAGCAGATGGCTGATGTCAATCGCCATCTCCGGCAGCCCCAACTGCTGCATAATCCCCGCTGATTTATGCTCGTAGTTGATGGCAATCGCCGGGGTGTCAAAGTTCATGGAAATAATGGCAGAGTGCAGACGGGTGCCCACGGTTAACTCGCACGCCCCGAGAATTTTCCCCATTTCGAGGTCATTCAGTTCGTCCATCACCACGTGATACCGGGCCGGATCGTTAACGTACTGGCGCAGGTTCAGCGCTACCATGCGGTCATCTTTGTTGTAACTGTCGATGCCGGTACAGGTTGATAGCGCCATCACCTGGTAACCCTCGTCGAGGATACGGTTCACCACCCCGGCAAACGCCTGCTCATAGGCCTGCTGCGTGGTGCCCAGACGTTTATCAAACGGCGCCAGCTCCCGCAGGGTGATGGCCACGGTTTTTTGCTGTGCCACCGTGTGTAGCCAGTGCCGGACGGCATAGCTGGGTTCAAAATCGTCCTGATGATTATCAACCAGCCAGGCGGTATCGACGCCGTGCTCCACTTTCTCGGTAGTGATTTCGCTGCGTTTCATTAAGTCCAGACTGACGGACTCACGCAAAATCAGGGCATTACAGTGGCCGAAGATGTAATTCGCCAGTTGGTTAAATTGTGCATCCTGGAACGGCCCAACGCTGTGACCAATCATGTACAGCGGCTTTTTCGCCATAAATGTGCACAGAGCATGTTCAAACTGCGGCACGCCGTACAGATCGACAAAAAACGATCCCCCCACCTGGATGATGGCGTCATAGCGCGACAGCAGACGGACAAAATCAGTAAAGCCCTGGGCGATGGCGATATTGCGCAGGTTACCGGAATCGGTCACGCGCGAGAGCAAAACCTGATGCTGATAGCGCCGACGCAGGACTTTCTTCACCCGCCCCACTACGCCGGCGGCGTTATTGTGCTGCTTCATCTGCGAATACAGCGGATCGCCCATCACCGGGCGATTGAGCAGCCAGGAAGAGCTCACCGGATAACGGCTCATCACATCCACTTCCGTCTGCGGTTGCAGCGTGTTAATGGCATCCAGCAAACCGCGCAAAATGGCGCTGTCGCCACGGTTGCCGCAGGTATGGTTGCCGAGAATTAATACTTTCATCATGACCTCTTTCAATCATTGCCGGATGGAGGCTGTCGCCTTATCCGACCTACAACAAACCCAATTCAGCCTGCGCGGAGCAAGGTTTTCATTTTTTCACTGCGGCAAAACGGGCGTTTGAGTTCCGCCACCAGCGGGTGGCGCGACAGCACAATCGTCACCGCAAATGCCAGCGCGCCCGCCGCTACCTGCAGACCCAGCAGCAGGCTTAACGCCAGTTGGCCCTGCAGCACAATGCCCAGCCCATAGCTAATCACCAGCGTCGGTATGGAGAGATAAAACGGCAGCCACAGACTGAGCATGTACTGCCTGTAGCTCGGCCCCAGCACCGGTTTAATCATCACGAAGTAGCTGAGAATGGTGTTGACTACCTGCACCAGCAAAAAGCCCAGCGTCACGCCCATCGCGCCTGCCAGATGTCCGCCAACGAGAATGGCCGGAATAAACAGACAGGTTTTGAAGACATTGAATTTGAAGCTGATATCAACGCGGGCTTTTGCCATCAGTAACGAACCTATCGGATTACCGACAGATCGCAGCAGCCCAACGACACACAGCAGTTGCAGGATCGGGACGATGGCGCGCCATTTCTCACCGAACACCAGCGGTACCAGATTGTTCGCCACTACCATCAGGCCCAGCAGCGCCGGGAAGTTGATAATGCCGACCACCGACAGGAGCTTGTAAAAATTCACCCGCAGTTTTTCGCTGTCGTCCTGTATTTTGGCAAACGCCGGAAACAGCACGCGGGTGATAATCGGGTTCAGCTTGATGGGCGGGACCACCGCCACGTTCCAGGCCAGATTAAATCCGCCTGCCACGCCTGCGCCCAGCGTTCGGGCCAGCACCAGCGTGGAAAGATTGGTGTTGATATAATTGATAATGCTGTCCGCCGTCAGCCAGGCGCCAAAGCGCAGGTTCGACGTCACCGATGCGAGTGAAAAATGCAGCCCGGGGCGGTAAATCTGGCGGCCAAAATAACCAAACAGCAGCGTACGCAACGCGCAGTTCACCAGATACCCCAGAATGGCAGTCATCGCCAGCGGCCAGAAATGGGCGCCGATCACGGTCACGGTAAACCCGGCCAGTACCGCGCTGGTTTCAATCATGCCAATTTTGTTGAACGCCATGTCCTTTTGCATTAGCGCACGGAACTGCTGCCCGTGCGGGATCAGCACAAACGCCAGCGACAGCGTTTTAATCAGCGGTGCCAGGTCGGGGTTATTCAGGACATCAGCAATCACCTCACTGAGCAGGAACATCGCCAGGCACACCAGCATCCCCAGCCCGACGTTCAGCCAATACAGGGTGGTAAGTTCAAGATAACCAATCGCTTTGCGCTGGATAATGGAGTTGGCAATGCCGAAGTCGGAGAGCGTATCGGCCAGTGCGATAATCACCAGCGACACGGTCAGCAGACCGAACTGATGGGCGTCAATGATGCGCGCCAGCACGGTCATCTGAATCAGCCCAAGGCCAATGATGAAAACCGTGGCAATCGCCGACCACTTGGCGCCGTTAAGGGTTTTTTCTCGTAAGCTCATGTTTAATAGGCCGCTTTGTTAACAAAACCCTTAAATACCGTTAGAAAAACAATCTTGATATCGAACCACACGCTCCATTCGCGAATGTACTCGAGGTCAAATTCCACTCGTTTTTCCATTTTTTCCAGCGTGTCGGTTTCCCCGCGCCAGCCGTTGATTTGTGCCCAGCCGGTAATGCCGGGTTTCACCTTATGGCGCAGCATGTAGCCTTCGATAAGCGTGCGGTATTGCTCGTTGTGTGCCACCGCGTGCGGGCGCGGCCCGACGATCGACATGCCACCGGTCAGCACGTTAATAAACTGCGGCAGCTCATCGAGCGAGGTGCGGCGCAGGAAATTACCCACGCGGGTGACACGCGGATCGTTTTGCGTCGCCTGGGTGACGACCGCGTCGTTTTCCATCACCTTCATCGAGCGAAACTTCCACACCTTGATCGGCTTACCGTCCATGCCGTAGCGGGTCTGGCGGAAAATCACCGGCCCCTTTGAGGTGAGCTTCACCGTCAGCGCAATGCCGCACAGCACCGGGGAAATCAGCAGCAGGATTAGCGAAGCCAGCACGATATCTTCCGCGCGTTTCAGCAAGCGATTAATGCCCGACAGCGGCGTGTCGTACAGCGGCACCACCGGCACACCGTTCATCTCTTCAATGCGTGAATGCAGGATGTTGAAGGTAAAGACGTCGGGGATCAGGATCACCGAACAGGTGGTGTCGGCCAGGTCGCGCACCAGTTTTTTTACGCGGGTGCCGTCATTCATCGACATGGCAATATAGACGTTGTGAATGCGGGCAGCTTTAGCGTCATCCACCAGCTGTTGCAGATTTCCGGCCCAGTCGCGGGAGTTTTTTCCTGGGACGGGATCGTGATAGACGCCCGCCACTTCAAAGCCCAGCCACGGTTCATGGCGAAAGCTGTCCAGCAGCAGCTGTCCGGCAGGGAGATCGCCCGCTACCGCCACCCGACGGGTGTTATATCCACGATTGCGCAGCCACCCTGCAATGTAGCGAATAAACGCGCGGCACAGCAGCAGACCGACGCTGGACAGCAGATACCACGCCAGCCAGACGGCGAATCGGTTATCAAAATCGTTGTTAAAGGCAATTAACCCCGCGCTGAAAACCAGGCTCAGCGTCCAGTTTTGCAGCAGCAGCACCAGCTCGGTGGAAATTTTGACCCCGCGCCAGGAACGGTAAAAATCGGTGATCCCCCCCAGCATCTGAAAAACCACCAGCGTGATCAACGCCACCAGCAGGTGCATGTACAGGAAGGGCAAACCGCTCAGTTCACAGACCAGCCACAGTCCGCCAAACATGATGGTGATATCTGAAAAGCGTTGCACCATTGAGATTAACGACGCATTGGTTTTCGCGCGTTGGCGCTTTTTTAGATGTGTCATCGTGGTTCCTGTTAGTCACCCCTTGCCCACTGTCGGGCAAGGGAAGCACCGGCATTACTGATTCAGCAACGCCAGAAGAGTGCGCGTTCGCGCTTCCATCAACGGAATGTCTCCGCGCGATTCCACGTTCAGGCGCACCACCGGTTCGGTATTGGAGGAACGTAAATTGAAGCGCCAGTCGACAAACGACATGCTGATGCCATCGGTTCTGTCCACCGCCAGCGCCTCGCCGGAGAAATGCTGCTCTACCCGGTCAATCGCCACCTTCGGTTCTGCCAGAGTGCTATTGATTTCCCCGCTCGCCGGATACGCCGCCATGCGGTCGCGAACCAGTTCGCCAAGCCGCTGTCCTTTCAGGGACAACAGTTCCGCTACCAGCAGCCACGGGATCATTCCGCTGTCGCAGTAGGCAAAATCACGAAAATAGTGATGGGCGCTCATTTCGCCACCGTAAATGGCATCTTCATGGCGCATTCGTTCTTTAATGAAGGCATGACCGGTTTTCGACATCACCGGCTTCCCGCCCGCCGCCGTCACCACATCGACCGTGTTCCACGACAGACGTGGGTCATGAATGATCTTCGAGCCCGGATTTTTCTCCAGAAACGCCTCCGCCAGCAGGCCGACAATGTAGTAGCCCTCAATAAACTGGCCGTTCTCATCAAACAGGAAGCAACGGTCAAAATCGCCGTCAAAGGCAATCCCCATATCCGCGCCGTGTTGAATCACCGCATTACGGGTATCCGCCCGGCATTCCGGCAGCAGCGGGTTGGGAATACCGTTCGGGAAGGTGCCGTCAGGCGTGTTGTGGATTGTTATCAATTCAACCGGGACACAAAGAGCCTGAAAACGGGCTTCAATGGCGTCCAGCACCGGGCCTGCCGCGCCGTTACCGGCGTTAAGCACCAGCCTCATCGGTTTAAGGTTTTTGACGTCGATGTAACCAAGCAGATGGTCAATGTAAGCCGCACGAGGATTGATTACGGTGTAACGGCCGCGTCGGGACGCATCCACAGGCGGGAAGTCGTTGGCTTCCGCCAGCCGTTGGATCTCGCGCAGACCGCTATCGCCGCTGATGGGCCGCGCGCCCTCACGTACCAGCTTCATGCCGTTGTAATCCAGCGGATTATGGCTGGCGGTCACTTCAATACCACCGTCCACGCCGAGGTGGAAGGTGGCGAAGTAAATCTCTTCGGTACCCGACATGCCGATATCCAGCACATCCACGCCCGCATCCTGCAGCCCTTTTGCCAACGCCATCTTCAATGCGTTGCTGGTCAGGCGGACATCACCGCCCAGCACCATGGTTTTCGGTTGCAGAAACTCACCGCAGGCGCGACCAATGCGCCAGGCGATGTCTTCATTGAGCTCTTCGCCCAGCCTGCCGCGAATGTCGTAGGCTTTGAAACAGGTTAATGTCGTCATGTTTTACCCTTCTTCAGGCAACAGTTGGCCCTGACTCTTAATGAGCCTTTTAATGAGTGTTAAATGCATTGCCCGGTGCGCTTCACTTACCGGGCTTACGGTGTTGTAGGCCGGATAAGCGCAGCGCCATCCGGCAAGATATTCAGTGCCTACACCCGACCGTAGCGATCGGCAAAGCGCACTACGTCGTCCTCTTCGAGGTAGGATCCCGATCGCACTTCAATCAGATCGAGCGGGATTTTTCCGGGGTTCTCCAGACAGTGCGTCGCTCCCAGAGGGATATAGACAGACTCGTTTTCGCCGAGCAGTTTGATGTCTTCATCGATCGTCACCTTCGCCGTCCCAGCCACCACCACCCAATGCTCTGCGCGGTGATGGTGCATCTGCACCGACAATCCCTCGCCAGGTTTTACGGTAATGCGTTTAACCTGGTAACGTTCTCCGGCGTCGATGGAGTCATACTTGCCCCACGGGCGGTACACTTCGCGGTGAATATGATGCTCATGGCGGCCGTCAGCTTTAATCTGCTCGACCACTTTTTTCACATCCTGGACCGCGTTGCGATCGGCTATCAGCACCGCGTCTTTGGTCTGCACCACCACCAGGTCTTTCACTCCGACGGTGGTCACTAGTCCGGACTCCGCGTACACGTAGCTGTTTTCGGTTTTGTGGCTGATCACGTCGCCGTGATGCACGTTGCCTTCGGCGGTATGAGCGCTGATCTCCCACAGCGAAGACCACGATCCCACGTCACTCCAGCCCGCGCTCATTGGCATCACCACCGCGTCCGCAGTATGTTCCATCACCGCATAGTCCACCGACTCTTCCGGGCAGGCGAGAAACGCCTCTTCATCGACGCGGACAAAATCGAGATCGGGATCGACCGTGCTCATTGCCTTTTCGCAGGCACTCAGAATGTCGGGTCGGTACTTTTTCAGCTCTTCCAGATAACGCCCGGCACGAAACAGAAACATGCCGCTGTTCCAGTAATAATCGCCGCTCGCCACGTAGGCTTGTGCGGTGTCCTGATCCGGTTTTTCCACAAACTGCGCCACCGTAAAGGCAACCGTATCGGTAGTTGCGGGGCAAACGTCACCGCGACGAATATAGCCGTAACCGGTCTGTGCCGAGTCCGGCACGATACCAAATGTCACCAGCTTGCCCGCCTCGGCATGCGGCATCGCATTGCGAACCGCCTCGCGAAACGCCTCTTCGTCGGTAATCACGTGATCTGCCGCCAGCACCAGCATCAGCGGGTCAGCGTCCGGACTGTGACGTTTTGCCGCCAGCGCGGCCAGCGCAATCGCCGGGGCGGTATTACGTCCGGCGGGTTCCAGAATGATATTTTCGGTCAGCTTGTTGAGCTGTCTAAGTTGTTCGGCAACGATAAAGCGATGCTGCTCGTTGCAGATAACCACCGGGCTTTCGCACTCCACGCCGTTCAGACGGCATATCGTGGTTTGCAGCATGGTGAGTTCGCCCTTCAGGCACAGGAACTGCTTGGGATACAGGACGCGGGACAGCGGCCACAACCGGCTACCGGAGCCACCGGCCATCACCACTGGAAAGAGTGTGCGTTGACGCATGATTTATCCCCGTATATCTGCAATAAATTGGCTAAGCACGCGGTCTTTTTCCAGCGTGCGTTCGGCATAATCACGTGCCACCGTGTTGATGTCAGGCATGATTAGCGCCTGGGTAATTCCGGCCACCAGCGCACTCACCGACTCCGGCTCCACGCATACCGCAATCCCCGGATGGTCCTCGCAGAGTTGGCCCAGTTCGGTATCAGGCTCCGCGGTGATCACCGCATTGCCACCCACGGCAAGAATATTGGTCAGCTTGGAGGGCAATACCGCATCCGCCGCACCGCGCTTTTGCACCACTAAATGACAGTCGGCCATCTTCAGCAGCGCAGGCAGTGCGTCATAAGATTGCAGGGGGAAAAATATTACGTTTTCCAGGCCGCGCTCGCGGACCCTGTTTTCCAGCCGCGCCTTGCCGCCACCCTGCCCGACAATCACAAACAGCCAGGGCTGAGCACTCAGCTCGTCGGCGGCATCAATCACGCTCTCCAGTCCCTGCTTTTCACCGATGTTGCCCGAGTAAAGAATGATTTTTTTTCCTTCAGGCACACCGAGTTTTTGCCGCAACGCCCGGGCATCATCCGCGGTCACGTCGCGAAATCGCGCCACTTCCGACCAGTTAGGAAAGAAGATGACCTTTTCTTCAGCGACCCCTTTTTCCTGCGCTTTATTCATCATCGAACGCGAGATGGTTGAGACATAGTCGACGTTATGCAGGCCGCTGCGTTCAAACGCGCTGGCCAATGTGGCCACTTTGCCGCCCCTACTGTTCCCGGCCATTCCGAGGCCAAGCATGGCGTCAACTTCATAATCCTGAATGTGCAGCAGCGTACGTGCCCCGGAGAGTTTCGCCAGCAGGCGCATCCCCGGTGTGCAAAACAGCGTCGGCACCACGCCAATAATGCGATCGGGCTTCCAGCGTCGCTGCGCCATCAGCGGGAAAAAACTGCTCACGGCAAAACTGCCCAAATGCAGTAGACGTTTCAGCGTTGAGGGCTGCTTTGGCACATACAACGGACAGCGCCAGACGGTGGCATCGCCTTCTTCCCGACGATAACGCCAGGCGGAATAACGGCCGTTCACTTTCCACTGCGGGTAGTAAGGCGGCGCGGTGATCACCCGAACGTCATGCCCGGCTTGCGCCATCCACTCCACCATTTCGCCGGTGTATTTGCCGATCCCGGTCAGTTCCGGCGAATAATTAATGCCGTACACCAGAATTTTCATAAGCCCGGCACTCCGGCCTGACGTTGCGGCATAAAGTACGCCCGGCTGTTATCGTGAACGTTATCGCTGGCCAGCAACGCCTGCGGCGTCAGCCAGCAGTAGTCGTCATGCTGGGAATCGGGCAGACGCAGGTCTGCCTCGCTCACCTTCAGGCGAAAACCGAGCACCACATAATGGGTGGTGAAATCGGTGCCCGAAAAGTTATCGTCATAGAAGTGCTGCCAGACGCCGTAAAACTCCGCGGAAGACAGCGGCAAACGTAACCCCAGTTCCGCCAACGTCAGGCGCTCAAACGCGTTCTCAAGCCGTTCATCCTTCTGCACCCGTCCACCTGGCACAAACCAAAATCCCTGGGCGGGACGGTTGAGGCGTTGGCCCAGCAGGTACTCACCGCGCGCATTTTCCACCAGAAAATCAATGGAAACCAGCGGCGCACAGCGCACTACCGTGGCAAATTCTTCCTGACGTAAAAACATATTTACCCCCGGTACCGCTGCTGATTTTCAAGGAACCACTGATACGTGCTGGCAAGCCCGTCCTCCAGCGAGACCTCGTGGTACCAGCCCAACTGGTGTAAACGCGTAACATCCAGCAATTTGCGTGGCGTACCGTCGGGTTTGCTGGCGTCAAACACCACGCGACCTTTGTAGCCCACGACCTTCGCGACCGTTTGCGCCAGTTCGCGAATGGTGCAGTCGACGCCGGTTCCCACGTTGATGTGCGACAACATCGGCTGGGTGTGCTCCTGCCAGACCTCGCGGTCCAGTTCCATCACATGAATGCTGGCGGCAGCCATGTCATCCACGTGCAGGAACTCGCGCATTGGCGTGCCGCTCCCCCACACCACTACATCCGGCGCATTTTGTGCGCAGGCTTCATGAAAGCGGCGCAGCAGTGCCGGGATCACGTGCGAGTTACTCGGATGAAAGTTATCCTGCGGCCCGTACAGATTGGTGGGCATCACCGAGCGGTAATCGCGGCCGTACTGACGGTTATACGACTCGCACAGTTTGATCCCGGCGATTTTGGCAATCGCGTAGGGCTCATTAGTGGCCTCGAGCGTTCCCTGCAACAGTTCGCTTTCACCCATCGGCTGGTTGGCCAGCTTCGGGTAAATGCAGGATGAGCCGAGGAACAACAGCTTATTCACGTTATGGCTGTGCGCCGCGTGAATGATGTTGCTCTCAATCATCATATTTTCGTAAATAAAATCAGCGGGGTAAGTATTGTTCGCCACGATTCCACCCACCTTCGCCGCCGCCAGGTACACCTGGTCGATACGTTCGGTGGCAAAAAACTGCTGCACCGCACGGGCATCCAGCAGATTGAGTTCGTCACGGGTACGCAACACCAGCTCCACGTTGTCGCGCGTGGCCAGCAGCCTGACGATGGCGGACCCCACCATCCCGCGATGGCCCGCCACAAAAATACGTTGTTTCATCATCCTCAGTACTCCAGCGCGATGGCGACCTCATAGCCGTGAGATTTCAGCAGAGAATGTTTCTTCGCCGCTTCCAGATCGTTGGCAACCATTTCACTGACCATCTGGCTCAGGGTGATTTCCGGCTTCCAGCCTAGCTTGTCGTGCGCTTTTGCCGGGTCACCGAGCAATGTTTCGACTTCTGCCGGACGGAAATAACGCGGATCGACCGCAATCATCACGTCACCCGGCTTCACGCCCGGCGCATCGTGTCCGGTCACCGACACGACAATGCCTTTCTCCTCAACGCCCTGCCCTTCAAAACGCAATTTAATGCCCAGCTGCGCGGCCGCCATTTCGACAAACTGGCGCACGGAGTACTGCACGCCGGTGGCAATAACAAAATCTTCCGGCTGATCCTGTTGCAGCATCATCCACTGCATGCGCACATAATCTTTGGCGTGGCCCCAGTCACGCAGGGAATCCATGTTGCCGAGATACAGACATGACTCCAGCCCCTGCGCAATGTTGGCAATCGCCCGGGTAATTTTGCGGGTAACGAACGTTTCGCCCCGGCGCGGAGACTCATGGTTAAACAGAATGCCGTTACAAGCGAACATGCCGTAGGATTCGCGGTAATTGACGGTTATCCAGTAGGCGTACAGTTTGGCGACCGCATACGGAGAACGCGGGTAGAACGGCGTAGTCTCTTTCTGCGGCGTTTCCTGTACCAGGCCGTACAGTTCAGATGTGGAGGCCTGATAGAAGCGGGTTTTCTTTTCGAGGCCGAGGAAGCGGATCGCCTCCAGCAGGCGCAGCGTACCAATCGCATCGACGTCCGCGGTGTATTCCGGGGATTCAAACGATACTGCCACGTGGCTCATCGCCCCGAGGTTATAGACTTCATCCGGCTGAACTTCCTGTAAAATACGGGTCAGGTTGGAGGTATCCGTCAGATCGCCGTAATGCAGATGAAATTTTGGATTACCCGAGTGCGGATCCTGATAAATATGATCCACTCGCTCGGTGTTAAACGACGACGCACGACGTTTAATCCCATGAACTTCATACCCTTTTTCCAACAGAAGTTCTGCCAGGTAAGAACCATCCTGCCCGGTTACGCCAGTAATGAGAGCGACTTTTGACATGTTTACACCTCTTAAATGATCCCCTCAGGGAGTAACTTTCTCAACGCGTTCGCGCGTTACGACCGCAGGATTTCCCCGACAAACGGCATTGGCGGGCAGCGATTTAAAAACGCTGCTTCGCGCCCCAACGACAGTGCCCGCCCCAATCGTCACGCCGGGTGCGACAAATACATCTGTCGCCAGCCAGCATTTCTCGCCAATCACAATCGGCGTGGCGTTAATATCAAAGTGCGGGCTGGCATAATCATGGCTACCGGTACATAAATAACTTTTTTGCGAGATAACAGCATTGGCTCCAATCGTAATCGTGCCCAGCGTATATAACACCGCGTCATCACCCACCCATGCGTAATCACCCAGGGTTAATTTCCACGGATAGGTTATTTTTACTGAAGGTCGAATAACGACGTTTTTTCCTATCTTCGCGCCGAATAAACGTAATAAATATGCGCGCCAGCGGTACATCACCTGCGGTGATAGTCGAAATAATGTTGACTGTACCGCCCACCATAATTGCACTTTAATTGCACCGCCTCCGCGAAAGCCTTTCGGCATCGTGAAGCCTTTTAAATCCTGCATATTTACCCCTTACATTTTGCCATATAAGGTTTTGGCCTTACCGGTGGTGCGTAAGCGCAAATGCCAGGACAGTTCGGCCCAAAAACCCGGCATATGTAATATCTGACGCTGGACCTTTTTTGCATCCCGGCATAACTCAAGATTATTTGTCGTCGATACGCCGCCCATAGAAAACTCAGAGACCAGTCCGCTTAATTTTTTAAAGGCATAACCAGATTTATATAATTTTGCGGCCAACGCATAATCAGACGACACGTTAAATTGCAGATCGTAGCGCCAGGTATGCAATCCACTAACCGGAAAAAATATCGCCTGATGACTGGCCGGCAGGCTGTGGTAAATATACCAACCGGGCTTGGCACGACGCTTAATTTTGTTTCCATCACCAAAATCCAGCAGCGCATCGCCGATCACCATCGCCTTGTCGCTTTGCGTTTTGAGCTGGCGGATAAATGACGCAGCATCCGCATGCAGAATATCACCGGAGTTCAGAAACAGTGCGAACCGCCCTCGCGCCAGGGCAATGCCTTTGTTCATCGCATCATAAATACCGTTGTCCGGTTCGCTGACAAACCGTAACCGGTGCTCACCGTTGAGATTTTCCAGAAATGCCTGCGTACCGTCCGCAGAACCGCCATCGATCACAATCCATTCAAAGCTGATGTCGCCCGCCTGCGCCAGATGGGCTAGCGATGCGTGGGTTTTGACGATCCCCTGCAGATTACGAAAGGCGACGGTGATAATAGTGAGCAGCATAGGAATTACCTCGCGATATTTAGCGCCTTGCGCAAAATAAACGGACAAACAATTAAAAACGCATATTCCGGGCTAAATACTGAACCGGTAAAAAACAGCGATAGCGGCGTAAAAAGATAAAGCTGCACCTGATAATTCGGATTATCGCCAAACGCATTTAACATCATTTTCAGAACCTTTCCCATGTACCACACCGCCAATATCACAGCGAACCATGAGAAATAAATAATCAGCAGATACAAACCATTGTCTATTGTTTTCCCGACATCTGCACCGTTAAAGATTCCGAATGACGCTACATATTCATAAAGTGAGCCAAATCTGACTACGCCATCGATATTGAGTAATGAATAACCGACCATCACCAACGGCCCCACAATACGGTAATACGATGACGACCCTTCCGTGCCTAAATCACCAAGTCGTGCGGCAATGTAGGGAAAAGCAAATATTACGCCAACCATAAACACGCTAAGTGAGATTATCGCCAGCGGTAACTTCTTTTTTATCGCTTCTTTGTTCAGATACTGAAACGCCCACTCCAGCAGGTAAAATAAAATAAAAGTCATTACCCCTGAAAACGATCCTGATAATATCACCCCTGCCAGAATCATAGCATCGGTCTTAGGCGTTTTGATACCAAACTGTTTGATGCTGAGCCAAATTGAGATTAATGCCAGAGCAAAGAATGCCGGTTCGAAATAAAGCGCGGTAGTTCGTTTACCACCAAACTTAATAAAGTTCAGAACATAACTGTTGCTGTAAATAAGATATTTCGAAATTGCTTCCATTAAACTGCTGCCACCGGTGAGAATAATCTGCGCCATCTCAACCGCAGCCAGCGCCACCACCAGCCCCACCACCAGCCAGAAAAAACGTAAAATCTTACGGTGGTTATGCGGGGAGACGGTTTTAAAGCGAATACTCCAGACCATGCCAATAATGATCACCGTATAGACAAACAGCATGGTGGAGGTCACATATTTGCTGGCATCCAGCGACTGACCAAACAGGTAATTAAAGGCCGTCAGCCCACCGCCAATCCCCAGCGCAATCAGCAGTTTTTTGATATTGATACGCTCAACAAACAGCAACAACAGCAGCGGCAAAAACGTGACCACGGTGACCGGAAAACTTTCCCCCAACTGCACAAGCTTGACGTTGACCAGCAGATACAGCAGCGGCAGCATCAAATAGCTACAGATTCTGATAGAACGAGACATAGTCCTCCAGCATCTGTTGGCCGCTGTAAGCGCTGCGGCTGCGCTGGCGAAAGGCCGCCAGCGACGTACCGAATACCGCCTGCGCGATCGCCGTTTTATTGCACTGCACCAGCTGCAGGACATCCTCTTCACTGAAGGTTCTGCCCCCCGATTTCGCCAGCACTTCCTGTGCGGCCTCACTGTGCGTGGCAATCACCGGTATGCCGATAGAAAGCGCTTCGCATAAAATCAGCGGGTAGTTATCCACTCGCGAGCTGAACACCAGTCCATCCATCAGGTTAAGCGCACTCATCAGTATGCGCTTGTCGGTTTCAAATCCATGATTGACCACGTTCGCGCCGCTAAACGGCGAGAATTTGCCGAAGGTATGCAGCTCTATTTTGTCGCCCAGCGCCATCATCTGTCGCACCAACTGTTGGTTGGTTTTGCCGTCATAGCGCAGGTCGTGAGCCACGATGGCGATTTTCGGCCGGCTGCGAGGCTCATCGTTTAGCGGCAAATCACTGAGAATGGCTTCGGTCGCGACATCGATCCCGTTGTTGATAATGGCGCAGCGCCCCGCGCCGTACAGGCTGTTAAACGCGTCAGCCACATGCTGACTGGGGGAGATAAACTGACAACCCAGCGCCAGCATGGCGCGAAACATCTGGCGTTTGCCGGGCAGTTGTTGATGCGCTTTATCAACCTTAACCGGCGGATAATTACTCAGCGTCGGGCATTTCCGGCAGCCGGTTTTCCAGCCTTCGCAGCCGTCAGTAAACGCGCAGCGCCCGGTCACGCTCCAGTGATCGTGCAGCGTCCAGACAAAGGTGATATCCGGTTTATGCGCCTGCACCTTTTGACAAAACGTCACCACCTCTTCCAGATTCAGCCAATAGCTGTGCAGCACGTGAAAATGCAGCACCAGCGGGCCTGCGGTGCGGGTGACTGTACGATACAGATTGTCGAGATTGCCAAACAGGTCGCGGTTAGCGAAGCGAAACAGCGCAATATTCAGCGCCGACGTCAGGCGCGGCGTATGCTTGAACACCTGCGGATAGTGATGGTGGCTGAGGCTTTTCTTACCGCTTTTGCCGTAACCATAAATGAAGCGCGACGACAGCCCATGCTCCAGCGCCCGCAGGTGTAAATCCAGCGCCACCCCTGCCGCGCCGCCTTCTGCCAGTCGGACATTCAATTGCAGGATATTCATTTTACGTCCTTTACTCGCGCTTTCTCACCCACCACCAGCGTATTGTCCGGCACGCTGTCCACAACGACGCTGCCAGCACCAATCGTCACGTTATGACCAATGATGACATCGCCCAGCAAGGTGACATTGGCCCCCAACTCAACGCCGTTGCCGATCGTCGGACAGGCCAGATCGTTTGCGCCGAGGTTGCCGATGGTCACGCCATGACGCAGGGTAAAATCGTCCCCGGCCACCACGCGTTTGTTGATGACTACGCCATAGCCATGATGAATAGTAAAACGACGGCCGATAGTCGCAGCCGCCTGGATTTCATAGCCGAAAATACATTCGGTAATCAGGCGATACATCACCAGCACCGGTGCGGCCCACAGGTTATTCAGCACGTTTTTTTTGCGCCAGACAGAGCAAAAATGGGCGGCCCGATAGGCCATCACCATGCAGCACGGCCGCAGACTCCAGCTATTGGCGCGGATATCTTCCAGCATACTTAGCGCCCCCGTAGACCGTCGGCCAGGCGTTTACCGTTACGCAGCGACAACAGGGTCAGTAACGTGCGCCAGTTCATGCGTTTGTTGCGGATCTGATACAGCGTAAACAGCTGATATTTTTTGCTGGCGCGGTCAAATTTGCCTTTGTGCTTACGGTAAAACTGGAAGTAACCGGAGAATTTTTTCGGCGATGAGGTAATGCGCATCTCGCCGTGATTCACATGCAGGATCTGCGTGGCTTCATTGACCTTCCATGGCTCGCCATAGGCCACCACCATGCGCAGAAAAATGTCGTAATCCTGTGCCGCTTTCAGCGAGGTATCGAACAGGCAGGCTTTGAACCGCCACGCCCAGGTAAAGACCTGATTGCCAATAATGTTGCGTTTATAGAACCTGCGCCGTGAGTACACCGACTTGGGATACAGCGGCAGGCTGGCGGGCTGGGAATAGACTTCGCCTTCGCAGATATAATCATTGGCATACAGAAACGCCCGCGTGACCAGCTGATGGCGATCTTTAAGAAACACGCTCAGGCGATTCGGCGTCCACTCATCGTCGTCATCAATACCGGTAATGTACTGCCCGCAGGCCTGCATAATGGCCTGATTGCGCACCGCACACGCCCCGGAATTAAAGGCATTATGGGTATAGGTGACGCGCGGATCGTTCAGCTCTTCTACATACTGCTTTAATTGTTCATACGCAGAGGAGCAGTCATCCACGATGATCATCTCCCAGTGCGGATAATCCTGACGCAGGACCGATTTAATCGCCCGGATCGCCAGTTGCTGACGATTCCAGGTCGGCATATAAATTGAAATGAGCGGGTTGTCTGTGGTCATTTTCATTCCCAGGGTATAAATATGTTTCTGTAGGCCGGATAAGGCGTTTACGCCGCATCCGGCAGGGTTGGTTATTTATTTCGAATCCGACGTGTACGCATATTCGTAGTAGCCGTAATCCTGATACCCGCTTGCGCGTCGGAAGATGGAGTTGAGGATCACGCCCTTAACCTGAATCCCGTTTTGCTCAAAGCGGCTCAGGCTGGTTTCCACCTCTTTCAGGGTGTTGACGGCATAACGAGCGACCATCAGCGTGGTGCCAACATGACGGCCAACAATGGCCGCGTCGGTCACCGCCAGAATGGGCGGGGTATCAATCAGTACCAGGTCATAGCGCGCACTGGCCCAGGCAATCAGCTCGCCAAAACGCTCGCTCATCAGCAGTTCAGAAGGGTTGGGTGGCACCTGACCGCGCGGGACCAGATCGAAATGAGGAATAGACGTCGGTTTGGCGCAAGTGGCCATATCGCCCTTACCCACAAGGATGTCGGACAGACCGTTGACGTTATTGGTGCCCAGCAACTCATGCGTGTACCCTTTGCGCATATCGCAGTCGATCAGCAGCACGCGTTTATTGGTCTGGCTGATCACCGCCGCCAGGTTGGCACAGACAAAGGTTTTGCCAATTGATGGGCTGACGCCAGTGAGCATCAGCACATTATTACGCGCCTGCATCATGGCGAAGTGCAGGCTGGTGCGCAGGCTGCGCACCGCTTCTATCGCCAGATCCGTGGGGTTCCCCACCGCAAGCAGTTGGCTTTGCTTGTAACGTTTGATGCCTTTAATGGTCTGCACGTTATCACGCGCTTTTTGCCATTCCGACAGCGGAATACTGGCATATACGTTGATTCCCTGTTCTTCCAGCGCCTGCGGACTTTCGATTCCGCGGTTGAACAGCGAACGCAGCAGCACGCCGACCACCGACAGCATCAGGCCTAGCAGAATACTGCCGAGAATAATCAGCGCAGTTTTCGGCTTCAGCACGCCGGGCTGAGCAATGGCCGGGTCGACAATACGCACATCCCCTACCGTGCTGGCTTCGGTTATCTTCAGCTCCTGCTGCTTGTTCAGCAACTGCATATAGACCTGCTGACCGGACTCCACATCACGGGTCAAACGGACAATTTCCTGCTGCGTTTTTGGCATCGCCGTTACCCGGCCGTTCAGTTTGCCTTTCTCATCTTCCAGCGCCTGACGTTTTTCCAGCAGCGTGCGGTAAGCCGGATGCGCTTTGGTGAACAGCTTGGAGATTTCCGCCTCCTTGAACGTCAGTTCATTCAACTGGGCGTCAATGTTAACCATCGAATCCAGCACCGCTTTGGCTTCCAGCGGTAAATCGACCGAGTCTTTATCCTGACGAAAGGCGTTCAGTTTGTTTTCGGCAACGTCCAGACGGTTACGCACCTCCGGCAACTGCCTGGCCAGAAATGCCAGGCTTTTGGCCGCCTCTTCGGATTTGCGCACTATATTTTGTTCAAGGTAGTTACGGGTGATGCTGTCGAGAATTTGGCGGATCTGCTCGCGGTCCTCGCCGGTGAATGTCAGGCTCAAAACGCCGGTGTCTTTGCCGGTTTCCGTCACGCTGAGGTTATTTTGCAGGGCGTTTATCATGCCCAGCGTGGAATATTTGCTGACAGTAAAGGCGCTGCCAGCTGCAGCATGAATAGCGTTAACCTGCATCGTGACGCCGCCGTGGTTTAACGGCTGTCCAACCTGACCCTGGGCGCTAAAACCGCCGTCACTGATCAGCTGATAACTTTTATTATTCAGCACCTTAATGGTGAACGCTTGCTCATTCATTGCCTTTGGTAAGGTGAACGTCGTCACGTTAACCGTTTCGTTCTGGCGGCCCATCAGCCGGTCCCAACCCGCCCCAAACAGCGGGAACGTCTCCTTGGTGACGGCGATATCCAGATCCAGATCGTCCACCGTTTTCCCCAATACCAGCCGCGACTTAATCAGCTGAATTTCGGCTTCCGAGGCGGGTGGTTTATTCGATAACGCCGAGCCGATATCCTGCACCAGTGAATTGCCGGTGTTTTGCTCAATCTGCACCAGCGCATCGGCACTGTAGATAGGCGTGGCAAACAGCGTGTAAATGGCCGCGCACAGCGTAAAGGCCGCGGTAATACCCAGCACCCACCAGCGCGCTTCCAGCACCGTCCCGACCAGGCGACCGATATCAATTTCATCATTGCCGGTTGCTGACGCAGCAGACTGTTTTACGTTCTCTGTCATTGTTTTCCCTGCTCCGCGTTCAGTGCCTGAGCCCATTGGCGGGCAGACTGTTCAAGTAAGGCGTACACCGCGTCAAACGCATCCTGGCTTTTACGGTAAGGGTCAGGTATTTCGCGCTCACTGTCCCAGTGACCAAATAGCATCACCTTGCCGCGCATCTCCGGTGCCATATCACACAGCGCGGTAATGTGACGCTTCTCCATGGTGAGGATCAGGTCGTAATCCCGGCACATTTTTCCTGAGATTTGCCGCGCACAATGATTCTCCAGCGACAGGTTATGTGCCTGCGCCACGCTCACCGCACACGGGTCGGCTCCCTTGCCCACCAGCGCCCCGAGACCTGCAGAGGCGACCGTCAACGCCGGATGAAACTGCCTTAACAGGCGCTCTGCCGTTGGGGAACGGCAAATGTTCCCCACGCAGACAACTAAGATTTTGTTAAACATGTCGATTACCAGTTGTGAAGGTCGCTGGCCGTATCCGTCATATAACGAACACCGCTAATGGTCGGCAGCAACTGATTGATCAAACGGTTCCAGCGGGCGACCGGTGCGGTGGTGACATACACCACGTCGTAAGGCTGAAGGCGGAATTCCGTCGCCATCACCAGAGAGGTGGCATCGGACATATCGAGCTGATAAATATTGGCAATCTTGCCGTTGCGTGCGCCCTCGCCTTTCAATGGTCGAATGACGAAGATGCCGCTGGCATTGGAGGTGGTCAGGTCGATCCCTTCCGCATTGCCCAACGCTTCGGTTAGCGTCATACCGCTGAAGTCCATTTTGAGGGTGCTCTGTTTCTTCACTTCCCCCATTACGAAGACTTTCAGATCGTCGTTGCGTGGAACAAACAGGATGTCGCCTGGGTAAAGCAGTCGGTTCTGGCTGAGATCGCCATTTTGCATCAGTGCCTGCAGGGAAATTCGCTGCTCCTGACCGTTATGGGTCAGCACGACGTTACGCCAGTCCGCCGCCTCGGTCAGGCCGCCAGCGGCATTAATGGCGTCGAGAATGGTTAACGGTACGTTGGTAATGGCCTGCTGGCCGGATTTGTTCACCTGCCCGGAGACATAAGCCTTCTGCGAGCGGAAAGCGGCGATATTAACGTCCACCTGCGGGTCAGCAATGTACTTCGCTAAGCGCCCGGTAATATCACTGCGGATTTCTGCCAACGTTTTCCCGGACACGTTGACTTTGCCAATGTAGGGATAAAACATGGTGCCATCGGGCTGAACCCAGTTGCCGGCATCGCTGGAGCTGCGGTATTGCCCCGCTGGCGTGGTCAGTTCCGGATGGTCCCAGACGGTCACATTCAGGACGTCGCCCGGGCCAACGCGATACTGGTACCCGGAAATCTCCTGGTCCAGCGAAGTATTGGGTTGGGCGACGTTTGGACGTGGGCGTAATTGTTCTACCAGTCGGGGCGTCAGTGGATAAACATTCACCATACGGTCGAGATCGAAATCAGCGTCCTGCTGCTTAATCACGTCTTTACCCATCGTCGACATATTGCTGCCCGGTAGTACGGTACAACCGTTTATCAAGATCACCGACACCAGGACGGGTATCAATTTAATTTTGGATTTCATCATTGATTATTTATCACTTTGGCAGAGTCATTATCACGTGCTTTCTAAATGGCAGTTTCACCTGTTCACATTTACCTTGCCGTTAATTGAAACGAAATTTAACTGGCATCAATCCTAAAAATATTGAATTCATCTTCGGTCTGTTGACTGAATAAATCAGGCTGTTCATCAGGCGGCCAGGCACGCTACCGCCCCTGGCTTTGTTAGCTACCAATGCACTGATTAATTTAAATTTTTACCTTCCCCTTTATTTTCGCTATACCCTTCTCCGCGTCACATCAGGAAATGCAGCACGGAGCAAAGAAGAAATAGGCATCTTGTTATATACGGACAGAATTGTTGCAGCTAAAGGAATAGCAGGCAAGATAACAACGCCGCTACCTCTTGCTTTTAAGATTAATATTAAGAATGAAATTTGAATATTTTTAGGATTTTATTGATATTGACAGCACTAATATAAAAAACAGACCATCTGCGATATTTCCTAAATATATGACGTGTTAAAAAATTATTTCCTGCAGAAACATTAAGGCTATTTCTCAACTGACTGCCGGATATCAATAACAGAGAAATCCGTTCCCGGCATTGCATTTTTCGCTGGCTTTATCCATGATCGAATTGTGACAATTGTCATACAACTATGGGTATCATTTTTACTATGGAATGGATTGCCGATCCGTCAATCTGGGCCGGACTCGTCACGCTAATCGTGATCGAACTTGTTCTTGGCATTGATAATCTTGTTTTTATTGCCATCCTCGCGGAGAAATTACCTCCAGCCCAGCGGGACAAGGCGCGTATTACCGGGCTCCTGCTGGCGATGGTGATGCGTCTGCTGCTGCTGGCCTCAATCTCCTGGCTGGTCACGCTGACCACCCCGCTGTTTAGCATTCGGGATCTGAGCTTTAGCGCACGGGACCTGATCATGCTCTTCGGGGGCTTCTTCCTGCTGTTCAAAGCCACGATGGAGCTCAATGAGCGGCTGGAGGGGAAAGACAGCGATAACCCCACCCAGCGTAAAGGCGCGAAGTTTTGGGGCGTGGTCGCACAAATCGTGGTGCTGGATGCCATCTTCTCGCTCGACTCGGTGATCACCGCCGTCGGGATGGTCGATCATCTGGCCGTGATGATGGCCGCCGTCATTATTGCCATTAGCCTGATGGTGCTGGCCAGCAAGTCGTTGACCCGCTTTGTCAACAGCCACCCTACCATCGTTATTCTGTGTCTTAGCTTCCTGCTGATGATCGGCTTCAGCCTGGTCGCCGAAGGGTTTGGTTTCCGCATTCCAAAAGGCTACCTGTACGCGGCTATCGGCTTCTCGGTCATGATTGAGGCATTAAATCAGCTGGCCATCTTCAACCGCCGCCGTTTTCTGTCAGCCAATCATACCCTGCGCCAGCGTACCGCTGAGGCGGTGATGCGTCTGCTGAGTGGACAAAAAGAAGATGCCGAACTGGATGCTGAAACAGCAGCCATGCTGGCCGATCATCATGAAGGTCAGATTTTTGCCCCGCAGGAGCGCCGGATGATTGAACGTGTGCTGAATCTGAATCAGCGCACCGTCAGCAGCATTATGACCTCGCGCCATGATATTGAGCATATCGACCTTAACGCACCCGAAGCGGAGATCCGCGCCCTGCTGGAGAAAAACCAGCACACGCGTCTGGTGGTCACCGGAGAAGATGAGCAGGAAGAACTGCTCGGAGTGGTACACGTCATCGACCTGCTGCAACAGTCGCTGCGCGGCGAACCGCTCGATCTACGCGCCTTGATCCGCCAGCCGCTGGTATTCCCGGAGACCCTGCCGCTACTGCCGGCGCTGGAGCAGTTCCGTAATGCCCGCACCCACTTTGCGTTTGTGGCGGATGAGTTTGGTTCCGTAGAGGGACTTGTGACGCTGAGCGACGTGATGGAAACCATCGCCGGAAACCTGCCGAATGAAGTGGAAGAGATCGACGCCCGCCACGACATTCAGAAAAATGCTGACGGTTCATGGACGGCTAACGGGCATATGCCGCTGGAAGATCTGGTGCAATACGTCCCGATTCCCCTTGATGAGAAACGGGAATATCACACCATTGCCGGGCTGTTGATGGAATATTTGCAGCGTATACCGAAAACCGGGGAAGAAGTGCAGGTGGGCGACTATCGACTGAAAACGTTGCAGGTGGAAAACCACCGGGTGCAAAAGGTCCAGTTAATACCGCTGCACACTAATGACGAAGAGATGGATTACGAAGTGTAGGTGACGTGCCGGATGAGACGCTCTCGCGCCGTCATCCGGCATTATCCGTCAGAGTTTATCCAGCAGTTTTTTCACATCTTTGCCGCTACGGGACTCTTTGTTGCGATCGGCCCAGTCGTTCAGCCGACGTTTCGCTTCATCCTGTACATGCTTACGCAGCAGCTGGTCCACCTGCAGGTTATAGTTCAACGCCTGCCATGGCCCATAAATACGCAGCGGAACCGGCGTGGCTTTCAGGAAGTCAATCAGCTTGCTTTCCCCATCCCAGCCGCCCAACACACGCACGTTAAACTGCGTGTCACACGTCTGCTCAACCAGATCCAGCGTCCCTTTACCGGAAAGCGCTAACATGGAAGACAGCCCTTCCATCTCATCCAACGACACCTTGCCGTTATCCAGCGACAGCTCGGTGACAAAACGATCCAGTCGGGTCACGTTGTCCAGACTCTGCTGAGACTTCACGTCGCCGCCGCTGCGCTCAACGGCCTGCTGTACCAGCTGCTGGAAGTTCATCCCTTCCATGCGTGTGTCGCTCATATCAACATGGGCCTGCCCTTGCCAGCTGTGACGGAACGCCTGCGCGTCAATATCAGAACCGGAAAAATCGCCCGCCAGCGACAGCTTGCCGGTAAGCGCAATCGGATAGTTAAAGGCTTTCAGGATGGTACCGATTTCGACGTTTTCCAGACGCGGATGAAAGACTGCGTGCGGCTGCGCCTTTCTGGCATCCAACTTGCCGGGCAGCGAAATCAGCCCCCCCTCACTCGTCCCCTGCAATTCAGTGATACTCAGCAAGCCTGACTGATTCGCCATTTTGGCTGAAACGTTATCAAAGGCCATTTTACGCCACAGAACTTTGTCTGCCTGTAGCGCAATATCTGCGGAAAAACCCCTGAGCCCCTGATACGACACGGCATCGACCTGTGACGCAATTACCGGTCGCGCGAGCGTTGACTGGCTTTGCCCCTGTTGCACCTCGCCGCTCGTTGCCGACGCGGCGTCACGTTGCACCAGCAAGTTATCCAGATTGAGCAGACCAAAGCGCAGATCGACGCTCCAGTCCGGTTTATCAGATAGCGACACACGGGCTTGCCCGGACAGCGTGCTGTCGTTGGCCGTCAACGCAATCTGGTTAAACGCGAGCTGTTTATTCTCTTCCTGCCACTGAACCTGCAGCTTACCCTGCCCCTGAATCCCCTGCTGCGGCAGATCGGCGCCCTGTAACTGCCAACTGAGCTTCTCGATATTGGCCGCCAGGTTATGCGGGTAGTCAGAAGCATCAACGCTACCGTTAAAGGCTAAGGCCAGATCGCGCTGATCGCGGTTTACGCGACCAGAGAAGTCAAAGGTACCGCGATGCTGGGTGTCCTGTTCCATTTCCAGGTGAATGTCGCGAACCGTAATCTGTTCATCATCTTCATGCTGGAACACCAGCACGCTGTCGGCAACGCGCAGACGCGCGATGTCAAACGACCATCCACGGTCTTCGGCGACATCGGGCAACGTATTGTCTTTCGGGGCAATGGGCGCATCTTCGCCACGCACCGCTTCGGTCTGCGGCGTCAGCTGAATAACAGCACCTTTGAGCATCACCTGCTTCACACTGAGCTGGTGGCTCAACAGCGGCCATAACGCGACGTCCAGACGCATATTGTCGGCACGAACCAGCGGTTCGCTGGCCCCTTCAGCCGTTAACACCATGCGTCCAGAGAGGATGCTAAGCTGGGGCCAAACGTGCCAACGCAGTGGGCCGTCCAGTTGCAATTGATATCCGCTACGTGCAGCAACCTGCTTCACCATATACGCGCGAAAATCATTGGGATTCACCAACATTACTAACGCAGAAAAACCGGCCACCAGCACGACCAGGAGAATCATCAGCGTCGTCAGAAATCGTCTCATGCTATCCCCAAAGGACTGAAAATAAATCAGTCTTTATCAATCCGGCTGGCTACTGCACCCTGCTGGTCGCGATACTTCGCATCCTGGCGGCGATTGTAGGGACGCGCAGCCGGACCGGAGAGCGGTTCAAAACTCAGCGCACCAATCGGCATGCCCGGACGCAAGGCCAGCGGTAATTTCCCGGAGTTATAAAATTCCAGCACAATGCACCCTGACCAGCCCGGATCGATACGGTGCGCGGTCACGTGAACCATCAGGCCCAGACGCGCCAGCGACGAACGGCCGTCTAACCAGCCAACCAAATCTGCCGGAAGCGTGACGGATTCAAAGGTTACGGCCAACGCTAACTCGCCGGGATGCAGGAAAAATGCTTCGCCTTCGGCAAGGACAATTTCATCACTCATCACGCGATCCAGCGCGGCGCTAACTTCATCCTTCGGCCCGCTCAAATCGATATACGCTGCCGTATGACCGCGGAACGTACGAAATTTATTGCCAAGACGCACATCTACTGTTGCGCCATTAATACGCTCGACAGGAGGACGTGGATTGATCGACAGACGACCTGCATCCAACCAGGCTTCAATATCTCGGTCACATAAACGCATGGCACTTTCTCCTTTCGTGCTTCAACCCCTTAACGCCAGGTGCGTTAAGGGTGAACCAGGTTATTACTGAACGGTACACAATTCGCTGAACTTATTCAAAGAACTGACTGATTTTCGCCTTCAGAATATCGATGGCAATGCGGTTTTTACCCCCGCGCGGCACGATGATATCGGCGTATTGTTTTGAGGGTTCAATAAATTGCAGGAACATTGGACGCACAGTTTTCTGGTATTGCGCCATCACCGAATCCATCGAGCGGCCGCGCTCGTTGACGTCCCGCTTGATACGGCGCATCAGACAAATGTCGAGCGGGGTATCTACAAAAATAGAAAAATTCATCTCGTCACGCAAACGTGCATCCGTCAGCAGCAAAATGCCTTCGAGGATAATCACTTTTTTGGGTTCAATATGAATAGTCTCTTGCGTACGCGTGTGTTCAACATAGCTGTAGACGGGTAATTCAATCGCCGAGCCGCGTTTCAGCGTTTGCAGATGCTGGAACAGCAGGCTGTGATCCATCGCGTTCGGATGGTCGTAGTTGGTTTTTACACGTTCTTCCATCGACAGATGGCTTTGATCTTTGTAATAACTGTCTTCGGGAATAACGCCAATATGTTCGTCACCCACTTGTTCACGCAATTCGCGATAGAGAGTACTGGCAATAAGACTCTTGCCGGAAGCCGATGCGCCGGCAATGCCGATAATGACGCACTGATGAGACTGATCAGTCATAAATTTAGCGACCTGATTAACCTGGATGTTAGGAAGGGGGCGTCGAAACGCCAAACGCGGCAATTATAGGGATTTCAGCGGCGCGACGCCAGCCCAGGCTGCACCAATGCAGTCCCTGTCGCAAATTAAAATGGTCAGTTTTAAAGCAGGCACAAAATTTATTCACCCACCTTAGGAATTAATAGCTTGAGAGTGTTATTTTATGAGCAGCTGGCGTATTAATTGTAAAATGTTTGTACTAGCATAATCACAGATTAAACATGATGCTTCCGGCATCTTCGCCACGGCGACATCGGCTATTCGGGTAAAGCGGTAATGAGTAAACCATCCCAACATGTTTTAGTTACCTTACCGCATCCTCTACTGCGCCTGGCCAGTTTAGGTCTGGTGGCGTTCATCTTTACGTTGTTCTCGCTGGAGCTGTCCCGTTACGGCACGCAGCTGGCGCCGCTGTGGTTCCCGACCTCAATTATGATGGTGGCTTTTTACCGTCATGCAGGAAAGATGTGGCCGGGGATCGCGCTGGCATGCTCCCTGGGCAGCATCGGTGCCTCTTTGTTGTTCTTCCCGACCGACACGCTGAATTTCACCTACACTGCCATCAATATTATTGAGGCCGTTGCGGGCGCCATGTTATTGCGCAGGCTGTTGCCCTGGTACAATCCCTTACAAAATCTTAACGACTGGGCTCGCCTGGCATTCGGTAGTGCCGTGGTCCCGCCGCTGCTGGGCGGTTTTTTGATGTGGCTGCTGCTTCCAGGTGAAACGTCGTTAAATACGTTTCTAATTTGGGTGCTTTCAGAATCCATCGGCGCGCTCGCGCTGGTACCGTTAGGTTTGCTGTTTAAGCCGCATTATCTGCTGCGTCACCGCGATCCCCGTTTATTGCTGGAAACGCTCATCACCCTACTGGTAACTTTAGCGTTCAGCTGGCTGTCGATGATGTATCTTCCATGGCCGTTTACCTGCGTGATCGTTTTGCTGATGTGGAGTGCCGTGCGTCTGCCGCGCATGGAAGCGTTTCTGATTTTCCTCAGCACCGTAATGATGGTCTCGCTAATGCTGGCCGCCGACCCTTCACTGCTCTCCACCTCGAAAACGTTTGTCATGTCCAGCATGCCGTGGCTGCCGTTTTTGATGATTCTGTTACCGGCAAACATGATGACCATGGTCATGTACGCGTTTCGTGCCGAACGTAAACACATTTCAGAGAGCGAAACGCGTTTTCGCAACGCCATGGAATACTCCGCTATCGGCATGGCGCTGGTGGGCACCGAGGGGCAATGGCTACAGGCCAATAAAGCCTTGTGTCATTTTCTGGGTTACAGCCAGGAAGAGCTGCGCTCGCTGACCTTCCAGCAGTTAACCTGGCCGGAAGATCTGAATAACGACCTTGAGCAGTTGCAAATGCTGTCGCGCGGTGAAATCAATAGTTATTCAATGGAAAAACGCTATTACACCCGTGCAGGCGAGGTGGTCTGGGCACTGCTGGCCGTTTCACTGGTTCGTCATAGCGATAACACCCCACTCTACTTTATTGCCCAGGTTGAGGACATTAACGACCTGAAACACACGGAGTGGATCAATAAGCGGTTAATGGAACGTATTACGCTGGCGAATGAAGCAGGCGGCATTGGCATCTGGGAATGGGAATTGCAGCCTGACGTAATCAGCTGGGATAAGCGCATGTTCGATCTTTATGAGGTCCCTGCGCACATCAAACCCAGTTGGCAAGTCTGGTATGACTGCGTGGTCCCTGAAGATCGTGAACATGCCGAAAGCGTGATTCGCGATTCGCTGGCGGCACGTGTTCCTTTCAAACTTGAATTCCGCATTGCGGTCAAAGACGGCATTCGGCATATCCGCTCGTTGGCTAACCGGGTGCTGAATAAAGACGGTGAAGTGGAACGTTTGCTCGGTATCAATCTCGACATGACCGAAGTGAAGCAACTCCACGAGGCGCTGTATCAGGAAAAAGAGCGTTTGCATATTACGCTGGATTCCATCGGTGAAGCGGTGATTTGTATCGACGTCGACCTGAAAATCACCTTTATGAATCCGGTGGCCGAGAAAATGAGCGGCTGGTCGCAAGAGAGCGCATTAGGGATCCCGTTGCTCACGGTGCTGCGTATTACTTTCGGTGATAACGGCCCGCTAATGGAAAATATCTACAGCGCCGACATGTCGCGCACGGCTATTGAGCAAGAAGTGGTCCTGCATTGTCGTAACGGCACCAGCTACGATATTCAGTACAGTATCACGCCGCTCAGCACCCTCGACGGCGGTAGCATTGGCTCCGTGTTGGTGATTCAGGATGTCACCGAATCACGTAAGATGTTGCGTCAACTCAGTTACAGCGCATCGCATGATGACCTCACGCATCTGGCCAACCGGGTCAGCTTCGAAAACCATCTGAAACAATTGCTGCATACGGTACACAACTCCCATCAGCGTCACGCGCTGGTCTTCATCGATCTGGATCGTTTTAAAGCCGTCAACGATAGCGCCGGTCATGCGGCGGGAGATGCCTTGCTGCGCGAGCTGTCTTCTCTGATGCTGAGCATGCTGCGCACCAGCGATGTGCTGGCGCGTCTTGGCGGCGATGAGTTCGGCTTGCTGCTGCCAGATTGTAATATCGAAAGTGCCCGGTTTATCGCGGGTCGCGTCATTAGCGCCATCAATGATTACCACTTTACATGGGAAGGCCGTTTACACCGTATTGGCGCCAGTGCCGGGATCACGCTAATTGATGACAAAAATCGTATCGCCACCGAGGTGATGTCGCAGGCAGATATTGCCTGCTACGCGGCCAAAAATAGCGGACGTGGGCGGGTATGCGTCTATGAACCCCAGCAGAGCCAGATGCATGCGACGCGAGGGATACTGTCACCCGATGAACAACGCAACATCATTACCCATAACCCAATATTGATGATCGCCCACGGCGTCGCGTCTCCACGGGTTCCTGAGACCTTTAGCTTCTGGCTGTTGTCGCTGCGCTTATGGAACAGCGAAGGCGACGTCATTGAGGAGCAGGCTTTCCGCGCCGGTCTGGTCGATCCTACACTCAATCATGCTCTCGACCGTCGGGTCTTTACTGAATTTTTCCAGCATTCTGCCTCCGCTGTTGCCGGTAAAGGGCTTAGCGTTGCCCTGCCCCTTTCCGCCGCCGGGTTGCTCAATCCCGTGCTGGTTGATGAACTGCTGGCATTGATGGAAAATAGTCCGCTTCCGCCTCGTTTATTGCATCTGAGCGTACCGGTAGACGTGATGAAAACGCATCCAGCGCAGGCCATGCCCGCCATGCAACGATTACGCCAGGCGGGTTGTCGCATCATTTTAAGCCAGGTCGGTCGCGATTTAGAGGTCTTTGACAATCTCAAGTATCACGTCGCTGATTACCTGTTACTTGACAGCGAACTGAGCGCCAGCGCGCACGGCAATCTGACGGACGAAATGTGGGTTTCCATTATTCAGAGCCACGCACAACGTCTGGATATCAAAACTATCGCTGGACCGGTAAACATGCCGCTGATTATGGATGCCCTGTCTGGCATCGGTATTGATATGATTTTTGGCGATATTATTGCCGACGCCCAACCGCTGGAGTTGCTACTCAACACCAGCAATTTCGCCATCAACTGATGGTTGCCAGCCTTCCGTATACCAGATATGCAGTAGCGCGTAGGAACGCCAGGGCTTCCAGCGCTCTGCGTAGCGCCGGATTTGCGCCGGCGTCATGCCTGGAAAACGCTGTTTAATCAAGTAATCATCGGGAAGAAAAATGTCCTTCGCCTGCCACCCGCGCAGCGCGAAGTAATTGGCCGTCCAGCGTCCAATGCCTGGAAACGTTTGTAACTGCTTCACCCCCTGCTCGATATCAGGCGGGGCAACAGGCTTAAGCGTGCCATCCAGCGCCGCCCGGGCAAGGTGAATCAGCGCTTCCGCACGTTTAAGCGGCATGCCCAGCGCTTTCAGCTCCAGCGGTTGTGCGGCGGCCAGCGCCTCAGGAGTAGGAAAGCACACGTACTCTGGTGCGTCGGCAAGCCTATCGCCATACAGATGTACCACCTTCGCCGTCAGTTTTGCCGCCATCGCCACGCTGACCAACTGACCTAAAATCGCGCGAACGCCCTGTTCGAACGCATCAACCGATCCCGGTAGACGCAATCCAGGGCGTGCGGCCCCCAGACGCCCCAACGCGCTGACAACGTGCTGCGGACAGCAGTTCAGATCGAACAACTGCGCCATTTTGGCCAGACACTCGCGGGCAACGGGCTGAAGTCCCGGGCTTAACGTTACCTGCAGCACGTTGGCCTCCAGATCCGGGACAACGCTCACCACCCCACGATGCTGGCCAATCGCCAGGCTCCTTGCATACGTCAATGTGCCTACAGTTTCTACGCCATCCACGGCACGGTCAGCGAGAAACCCCAGCATCCAGGGCCAGTCATAGGGCGATTGCCAGTTCAGTGTATACATGTCCGCGTCCTTTTTTTACCAGCCTACAGCATAAATGCTATTCCGCCGATGCGCCTTGCTTTCATATTCCAGTTGTCGGGACGACAACATTTCGCTAAAGTCTCGCCCCTTCTTGACTGCCCTGGGGAGCTTTACGGTGTTTATTGGTTTTGACTATGGTACGGCGAACTGTTCAGTGGCCGTCATGCGTGACGGGCAGCCGCAATTGCTCAAAATGGAAAATGACAGCACGCTACTGCCCTCCATGCTGTGCGCCCCGACGCGTGAAGCGGTCAGCGAGTGGCTGTATCGCCATCATGATGTCCCGGCAACGGATGACGAAACGCAGGCATTACTGCGTCGTGCGGTGCGCTTTAACCGCGAAGAAGACATCGATGTGAACGCCAATAGCGTGCAGTTTGGTCTGACATCACTGGGCCAATATATTGATGACCCGGAAGAAGTCTACTTCGTTAAATCACCAAAATCGTTTTTAGGTGCCAGCGGCCTGAAACCACAGCAGGTTGCGCTATTTGAAGATTTAGTCTGTGCGATGATGCTGCACATCCGCAACCAGGCACAAAACCAGCTACCCGAAGCGATCACCCAGGCCGTTATCGGTCGTCCGATCAACTTCCAGGGGTTAGGCGGCGACGACGCCAACGCCCAGGCACAAGGTATTCTTGAGCGTGCGGCCAAACGCGCCGGTTTCCAGGATGTGGTGTTTCAGTACGAGCCGGTCGCGGCGGGACTGGATTATGAAGCCACGCTGCAAGACGAGAAACGCGTGCTGGTGGTGGACATCGGCGGTGGTACCACCGACTGCTCGTTGCTGCTAATGGGCCCGCAGTGGCATCAGCGCGCCGATCGCGAGACCAGCCTGTTAGGTCACAGTGGCTGTCGCGTAGGCGGTAACGATCTGGACATCGCGCTGGCCTTTAAACACCTGATGCCATTGCTCGGCATGGGAGGCGAAACCGAAAAAGGCATCGCCTTACCTATTCTGCCGTGGTGGAACGCCGTCGCCATTAACGACGTTCCGGCCCAAAGTGATTTTTACAGTACCGCCAACGGACGCTTGTTAAACGATCTGATCCGCGACGCGCGTGAAGCAGACAAAGTCGCGTTACTGCTCAAAGTCTGGCGCGAACGTCTGAGCTACCGGCTGGTACGCAGCGCAGAAGAAAGCAAAATTGCGCTTTCCGCACAGGCTAACGTCACGGCGGCGCTGCCGTTTATCAGTGATGAACTGGCGACAGCAATCAGTCAACAGGGGCTGGAGGCGGCGCTCAATCAGCCACTGGCGCGCATTCTGGAGCAGGTGCAGCTGGCGCTGGATAATGCCCAGGAAAAACCGGATGTTATTTATTTGACCGGTGGCAGTGCACGCTCACCGCTTATCAAAAAAGCGCTCGCCGAACAGCTGCCGGGGATCCCTATCGCCGGTGGCGATGATTTCGGCTCGGTGACTGCCGGTCTGGCACGCTGGGCAGACGTGGTTTTCCGCTAAGCGGCTCGCAGGCTGAAAAGTGTGCGTATTGACATCATCGTGACTGTGGCTTATGGTCAGGAGTGAGGGTTAGGGAGGGTTTCCCCTCCCCTGGTGTCTTAGTAAGCCGCGAAGCTAATCACTAAGAGTATCACCAGTATGATGACGTACTTCATCATAACCCTTTCCTTATTTTGGCCCCTTCCTCGGGAGGGGCTTTCCCGTTTCAGCGTCCGGCTGAAATCTCTGGCTGACCTCCTTTTGCCTTGTCCGCACTCTAGCGCACTCTTTCGCGTTGGCGATTTTCACCGCCCATTGTTGCGTAACGCCTCGCAAAGCCGCGCCGCCATTCAGACGAATCCCGACAGTGTTTCATAATTCCTCCATCTTTCGCCCTTGATCGCTGGCTAAACTAGTATCATTACGCGAAACGTTTCAGGATGAGAAACTTATAACAATGAAAGGTAGTAACAAATCCCGCTGGGTGATAGCAATCGTGACCGTCGTGGCGGCCATCGCCGCATTTTGGTTCTGGCACAGTCGCAGTGAATCTCAGGGGAATGCCCCCGGTGCAACCGGGCAAGCACAGCACGCCGCAGGCTCAGGGCGTCGCGGAATGCGTTCTGGTCCGCTAGCCCCCGTGCAGGTAGCCACCGCAAAGGAACAAGCCGTTCCACGTTACCTGACGGGACTGGGCACCGTGACGGCCGCGAATACCGCAACGGTTCGCAGTCGGGTAGACGGTCAGCTCATCGCGTTACACTTTCAGGAAGGACAGCAGGTCAAAGCCGGCGACCTGCTGGCTGAAATAGACCCCAGCCAGTTCAAAGTCGCCCTTGCCCAGGCGCAGGGACAGTTAGCCAAAGATACCGCTACGCTGGCAAATGCCCGTCGCGACCTGGCCCGCTATCAGCAACTGGTGAAAACCAATCTGGTCTCCCGTCAGGAACTGGATGCTCAGCAGGCATTGGTGAACGAAACGCAAGGGACGATCAAAGCCGATGAAGCCAGCGTCGCCAGCGCCCAGTTGCAGCTCGACTGGAGTCGCATCACCGCCCCTGTCGATGGCCGTGTCGGCCTGAAACTGGTCGACGTGGGTAACCAAATCTCCAGCGGTGATACCACCGGGATTGTCGTCATTACGCAAACCCATCCCATCGACCTGATCTTCACCTTGCCAGAAAACGATATTGCGACCGTGCTACGGGCGCAAAAAACGGGCAACCCGCTGAAGGTCGAAGCCTGGGATCGCACCAATTCGCAGAAACTCAGTGAAGGCGTACTGCTGAGCCTCGACAACCAGATTGATGCCACCACCGGCACCATCAAAGCGAAGGCTCGCTTCAACAATCAGGATGACACGCTGTTTCCGAACCAGTTCGTTAACGCCCGCATGCTGGTCGCCACCGAGCAAAACGCCACCGTGATCCCCACTGCCGCCTTACAAATGGGCAATGAAGGTCACTTTGTCTGGGTGCTGAATACAGAGAATAAAGTCAGTAAACATCTGGTCAAACCGGGCATTCAGGACAGTCAAAAAGTGGTGATTACCGCCGGGCTGTCGGCGGGCGATCGCGTCGTCACCGACGGTATTGACCGCCTGACGGAAGGGGCAAAAGTTGACGTTGTAGAGGCGCATAGCGCCACGGCCACAAACGATAAAGCCACCGCACGCGAGTACGGCAAAAAAGGAGCACGCTCCTGATGCAGGCGTTACCTCCGGACAACATTGGCGGCCCATCCCGCCTGTTTATTCTGCGCCCTGTTGCCACCACGCTGCTGATGGTGGCGATTTTACTCGCCGGGATTATAGGCTATCGCTTCCTGCCCATCGCGGCGTTGCCGGAAGTGGATTACCCGACCATTCAGGTAGTGACACTCTACCCTGGTGCCAGCCCGGATGTGATGACCTCCGCCGTGACAGCTCCGCTTGAGCGCCAGTTTGGGCAGATGTCGGGTCTAAAACAGATGTCCTCACAAAGCTCCGGTGGTGCATCCGTGGTGACATTGCAGTTTCAGCTCACGTTACCGCTGGACGTCGCCGAACAAGAAGTCCAGGCCGCGATTAACGCCGCCACCAATTTATTACCGAGCGATCTGCCCAACCCACCGGTGTACAGCAAAGTGAACCCGGCGGATCCGCCGATCATGACGCTGGCGGTGACCTCTACCGCCATGCCCATGACGCAGGTGGAAGATATGGTCGAAACCCGCGTGGCACAGAAAATCTCTCAAGTCTCCGGCGTGGGCCTGGTTACACTGTCTGGCGGACAACGTCCCGCCGTGCGCGTAAAACTTAACGCACAGGCCATTGCCGCGTTAGGGCTGACCAGCGAAACCGTCCGCACCGCCATCACCGGCGCCAACGTCAATTCAGCCAAAGGTAGCCTGGATGGCCCGACGCGCGCCGTCACCCTGTCCGCCAACGACCAGATGCAGTCTGCCGATGAGTATCGTCAGTTAATCATTGCCTATAAAAACGGTGCGCCAGTGCGCCTCGGGGATGTCGCAACCGTCGAGCAAGGTGCGGAAAACAGCTGGCTGGGCGCGTGGGCCAATAAGCAACAAGCTATCGTGATGAACGTTCAGCGCCAGCCTGGTGCGAACATTATCTCCACCGCGGACAGCATTCGCCAGATGCTGCCTGCGCTAACAGAAAGCCTGCCAAAATCGGTCAATGTCACGGTGCTTTCGGATCGTACAACCAACATTCGTGCTTCCGTTTCCGACACCCAGTTTGAACTGATGCTGGCGATTGCGCTGGTGGTGATGATCATTTACCTGTTCCTGCGCAATATACCGGCCACGATTATTCCCGCGGTCGCCGTACCGCTATCGCTGATAGGTACCTTTGCGGTAATGGTATTCCTCGATTTCTCGATTAATAACCTGACGCTGATGGCGCTGACCATCGCCACGGGGTTTGTGGTCGATGACGCGATTGTGGTTATCGAGAATATTTCGCGCTATATCGAAAAAGGGGAAAAACCGCTGACCGCCGCGCTGAAAGGCGCAGGCGAGATTGGTTTTACTATCATCTCATTGACGTTTTCCCTGATCGCGGTGCTGATCCCACTACTGTTTATGGGCGATATCGTCGGGCGATTATTCCGCGAGTTCGCCGTCACGCTGGCGGTGGCGATTTTGATTTCCGCCGTCGTGTCACTGACGCTCACGCCAATGATGTGCGCCCGCATGCTCAGCCAGGCGTCATTGCGCAAGCAAAACCGCTTCTCCCGTGCCTCGGAAAGAATGTTCGAGCGCGTCATTGCCGGGTACGGTCACTGGCTGGCAAAAGTGCTTAACCACCCGTGGCTGACGCTTGGCGTCGCGCTCGGCACGCTGGCATTAAGCGTGATGCTGTGGATCTTTATCCCGAAGGGCTTCTTCCCGATCCAGGATAACGGCATTATTCAGGGCACATTGCAGGCACCGCAGTCCAGCTCATTTGCCAGCATGGCTCAACGCCAGCGTCAGGTCTCTGATGTGATCCTTAAAGACCCGGCAGTAGAAAGCCTGACCGCGTTCGTCGGCGTTGATGGCACCAACCCGGCGCTGAACAGCGCGCGCCTGCAAATTAACCTTAAGCCGCTGAATGAACGCGATGACCGCGTGCAAAAAGTCATCGCTCGCCTGCAGGATGCAGTGGATAACGTGCCCGGCGTCGATCTCTATCTTCAACCTACCCAGGATCTGACCATTGATACGCAGGTGAGCCGCACCCAGTATCAGTTTACGCTGCAGGCCACCTCGCTGGACGCTCTCAGCACCTGGGTGCCGCAACTACTGGAAAAACTGCAGCAGTTGCCGCAGCTGTCTGACGTCAGCAGTGACTGGCAGGACCAGGGACTGGTGGCGTATGTAAATGTTAATCGCGACAGCGCCAGCCGTTTAGGCATCAGCATGGCAGATGTCGATAACGCGCTGTATAACGCTTTCGGACAGCGGCTGATTTCAACCATCTACACCCAGGCAAACCAATATCGGGTGGTGTTGGAACATGATACCGCCAGTACGCCGGGGCTTTCCGCGTTGGACTCCCTTCGCCTGACCAGCAGCGACGGCGGGATCGTCCCGCTTAGCACCATCGCCAGCATTGAGCAGCGTTTTGCCCCGCTGTCGATAAACCATCTCGATCAGTTCCCGGTCACCACCATCTCGTTCAACGTGCCAGATGACCACTCGCTGGGCGATGCGGTAGAGGCAATACTGCAGGCGGAAAAAACGCTGGACCTGCCGTCAAGTATTACCACCCAGTTCCAGGGCAGTACGCTGGCCTTCCAGGCCGCGCTCGGCAACACAATCTGGCTGATTGTGGCGGCGGTCGTCGCAATGTATATCGTGCTCGGCGTGCTGTATGAGAGCTTTATTCACCCAATCACCATTCTCTCCACGCTGCCGACGGCGGGCGTCGGGGCACTGCTGGCATTGATGATTGCCGGTAGTGAACTGGACGTTATTGCGATCATCGGTATTATTTTGCTGATCGGTATCGTCAAGAAAAACGCCATCATGATGATTGACTTTGCCCTTGCCGCTGAACGCGAACAGGGGATGGCACCGCGCGACGCCATATTCCAGGCGTGCCTGCTGCGTTTTCGGCCGATCCTGATGACCACGCTGGCGGCTCTACTGGGAGCATTGCCGCTGATGTTAAGTACCGGCGTGGGCGCTGAGTTACGCCGCCCATTAGGTATTGGTATGGTCGGTGGACTGCTGGTCAGTCAGGTATTAACCCTGTTTACTACCCCGGTGATTTACCTGCTGTTTGACCGACTGTCGCTGTACGTGAAAAACCGCTTCCCGCGTCAGGAAGAGGACGCGTAAATGAAATTTTTTGCTCTCTTCATCCATCGTCCGGTAGCGACCATTCTCCTTTCCGTCGCCATTACCCTGTGCGGCATTCTGGGCTTTCGCCTGTTACCGGTCGCGCCGCTGCCGCAGGTAGATTTCCCGGTGATCATGGTCAGCGCCTCGCTGCCGGGAGCATCACCCGAAACCATGGCGTCGTCCGTCGCAACGCCGCTGGAACGATCGCTTGGGCGTATCGCGGGCGTGAATGAAATGACGTCAAGCAGTTCGCTTGGCAGCACGCGCATTATTCTTGAGTTTACGTTTGATCGCGACATCAACGGCGCGGCGCGGGACGTTCAGGCGGCCATTAACGCCGCCCAAAGCCTGCTGCCCAGCGGAATGCCCAGTCGGCCAACGTACCGAAAGGCCAATCCATCCGATGCGCCTGTCATGATCCTGACGCTAACCTCGGATACTTATTCTCAGGGCGAATTGTATGATTTCGCCTCGACACAACTGGCGCAAACCATCGCGCAAATTGACGGCGTTGGCGACGTCGACGTCGGCGGCAGCTCCCTGCCCGCCGTGCGCGTTGGCCTGAACCCACAGGCGCTGTTTAACCAGGGTGTCTCTTTGGATGACGTGCGTAGCGCGATCAATAGCGCCAACGTGCGTCAACCACAGGGCGCGCTGGAAGATGAAACCCGCCGCTGGCAGGTGCAAACCAACGACGAGCTCAAAACCGCGGCTGAGTATCAACCGTTGATTATTCACTATAACAACGGTGCGGCCGTACGTCTGGGTGACGTCGCCTCTATCACTGACTCGGTGCAGGACGTGCGTAACGCCGGGATGACCAATGCCAAACCGGCCATTCTGTTGATGATCCGCAAACTCCCGGAAGCCAACATCATCCAGACGGTGGACAGCATCCGGGCCAAATTACCAGAGTTACAAACGCTGATCCCGGCCGCCATTGATTTGCAAATTGCCCAGGATCGTTCGCCGACCATTCGTGCGTCGCTGGAAGAAGTGGAACAGACGCTGATTATCTCCGTGGCGCTGGTTATCCTGGTGGTGTTTGTTTTCCTGCGCTCCGGGCGCGCGACGCTGATCCCCGCCGTAGCAGTGCCCGTCTCGCTGATTGGCACGTTTGCCGCCATGTATCTGTGTGGATTCAGTCTGAACAACCTGTCGCTAATGGCGCTGACCATTGCCACCGGGTTTGTGGTCGATGACGCCATCGTGGTGCTGGAAAATATATCCCGGCACCTGGAAGCGGGAATGAAGCCGCTCCAGGCGGCATTACAAGGCACGCGCGAAGTCGGATTTACGGTACTTTCCATGAGCCTGTCGCTGGTGGCGGTGTTCCTGCCGCTGCTGTTAATGGGCGGTCTGCCGGGACGATTACTGCGGGAATTTGCCGTGACCCTGTCGGTTGCCATCGGGATTTCACTGCTGGTCTCGCTGACGCTCACACCAATGATGTGCGGATGGATGCTCAAATCAAGCGCCCCACGAGAACAGTCTCGTAAGCGAGGATTTGGCCGGGTGCTGGTTGCCTTGCAACAAAGTTACGCCACCTCGCTGCGGTGGGTGTTACGCCATACCCGAATGGTGGGCGTGGTATTACTGGCAACCATTGCGCTCAACGTCTGGCTGTATATTTCCATCCCCAAAACCTTTTTCCCGGAGCAGGACACCGGCGTCCTGATGGGGGGGATCCAGGCCGACCAAAGCATTTCGTTTCAGGCCATGCGCGGGAAGTTGCAGGATTTTATGAAGATCATCCGTGACGATCCGGCGGTGGACAACGTCACCGGTTTTACCGGCGGCTCCCGTGTTAACAGCGGCATGATGTTTATTACCCTGAAGCCGCGCGCAGAGCGCCAGCAAACCGCTCAGCAGGTGATCGACAGGCTGCGCGTGAAGTTGGCCAAAGAGCCGGGGGCGAACCTGTTTCTGATGGCGGTACAGGATATTCGCGTCGGGGGACGGCAATCCAACGCCAGCTACCAGTACACGCTGCTGTCGGACGATCTCGCCGCATTACGGGAATGGGAACCGAAAATCCGTAAAGCGTTAGCCACCCTGCCCCAACTGGCTGACGTCAACTCCGATCAGCAGGACAACGGTGCAGAGATGAGTCTGACCTACGATCGTGACACCATGTCACGTCTGGGGATCGACGTCGAAGCCGCCAACAGCCTGCTGAATAACGCCTTTGGTCAGCGGCAAATATCGACCATCTACCAGCCGATGAACCAGTACAAAGTGGTGATGGAGGTCGACCCGCGCTACACCCAGGACATCAGCGCACTGGATAAAATGTTTGTCATTAATAGCGATGGCAAAGCCATTCCGTTGTCGTACTTTGCTAAATGGCAACCGGCGAACGCCCCGCTGTCGGTGAACCATCAGGGGCTGTCTGCCGCCTCAACCGTGTCGTTTAACCTGCCGACCGGCGCATCACTTTCTGAGGCCACAGAAGCCATTAACCGGACCATGACCCAGCTTGGCGTCCCGTCAACGGTGCGCGGCAGTTTTGCCGGTACGGCGCAGGTTTTTCAGGATACGATGAACTCGCAGGTGATCCTGATTATCGCCGCCATCGCCACGGTCTACATCGTGCTGGGTATGCTGTATGAAAGCTACGTTCACCCGCTTACTATCCTCTCAACGCTGCCTTCTGCCGGGGTGGGTGCGCTACTGGCACTGGAATTGTTCAATGCCCCGTTCAGCCTAATCGCCCTGATAGGGATCATGCTATTAATTGGCATTGTGAAGAAAAACGCCATCATGATGGTCGACTTTGCGCTTGAGGCGCAGAGAAATGGCAAGCTGACGCCGGAAGAAGCCATTTTCCAGGCCTGCCTGCTGCGTTTTCGTCCCATCATGATGACCACGCTGGCAGCACTCTTTGGCGCGCTGCCGCTGGTGCTATCGGCTGGCGACGGTTCGGAACTGCGCCAGCCGTTGGGGATAACTATCGTCGGCGGGCTGGTAGTGAGCCAACTGCTGACGCTGTACACCACCCCGGTGGTGTATCTCTTTTTCGACCGTCTGCGTATGCGTTTTTCGCGTAAAAACAGCAACCCGGTAGCAGACTTATGACAGAACTTCCCGACAGCACCCGCTGGCAGCTTTGGATTGTGGCGTTCGGCTTTTTTATGCAATCGCTGGATACCACCATCGTCAATACCGCGCTGCCTGCAATGGCCAAAAGCCTCGGCGAAAGCCCGTTGCATATGCATATGGTCATTGTGTCGTATGTCTTAACTGTGGCGGTGATGCTGCCCGCCAGCGGCTGGCTGGCAGACAAGATCGGCGTACGTAATATTTTCTTCACCGCCATCATCCTGTTCACGCTGGGATCGCTGTTTTGCGCCGGGTCCAGCACGCTCAATGAGCTGGTAATGGCCCGCGTGTTACAAGGCGTCGGCGGTGCGATGATGGTGCCAGTCGGCAGGCTGACGGTGATGAAGATTGTCCCGCGCACGCAGTATATGGCGGCAATGACCTTCGTCACCTTACCGGGGCAAATTGGCCCGTTACTCGGCCCGGCATTAGGCGGCATTCTGGTGGAGTATGCGTCCTGGCACTGGATTTTCCTGATTAACATTCCCGTCGGCATTATTGGGGCAATAGCCACCTTAATGCTGATGCCTAACTACACGTTGCAAACCCGGCGCTTCGATCTTTCGGGATTTATGCTGCTGGCCGTTGGTATGGCGGCACTGACGCTGGCGCTGGATGGCAGCAAAGGCAGCGGGATCTCAGACATTACGCTGGCGGCGCTGGTTATCTGCGGCGTGCTGGCAATCCTTCTGTATATCAGACACGCCAGCAACAACCCGCGTGCACTGTTCAGTCTGCATCTGTTTCGCACCCCCACCTTCTCATTAGGCCTGCTTGGCAGTTTTGTCGGGCGCATTGGTAGCGGAATGTTACCGTTTATGACACCGGTGTTTTTGCAGATTGGGCTGGGCTTTTCGCCGTTTCATGCCGGGCTGATGATGATCCCGATGGTACTGGGCAGCATGGGCATGAAGCGTATTGTGGTTCAGGTCGTCAACCGGTTTGGTTATCGTCGGGTGCTGGTTGCCACCACGCTGGGCCTGTCGCTGGTCTGCCTGTTGCTGATGACCACCGCCCTGCTCGGCTGGTATTACGTGCTGCCCTTCGTGCTGTTTTTACAAGGCATGGTCAACTCCACCCGTTTTTCATCGATGAACACCCTGACCTTAAAAGACTTACCTGACGATCTCGCCAGCAGCGGCAACAGCCTGCTTTCGATGATCATGCAGCTGTCGATGAGTATCGGGGTAACCATCGCTGGCCTGCTGTTGGGCATGTTTGGTCAACAGCATATCGCTCTCGACAGCGGCAGCACCCATACCGTCTTTATGTATACCTGGCTGTGCATTGCCCTGATTATCGCGCTGCCAGCGATGATTTTTGCCCGCGTGCCAAACGATACGCAAAACAACGCGGTGATTTCACGGCGTAAAAGGAGCAACTGATGAAGTTATGGCGACCCGGAATAACCGGCAAACTGTTTCTGGCGATTTTTGCCACCTGCATTGTGCTACTCATTAGCATGCACTGGGCCGTACGGGTAAGCTTCGAACGCGGATTTATTGACTACATCAAACACGGCAATGAACAGCGGCTACAAATGCTGAGCGACGCGCTGGGCGAACAATATCAGCAACATGGCAACTGGCGGTTTCTGCGCAATAACGATCGTTTTGTTTTTCAGATCCTGCGCTCTTTTGAACACGACAACAACGATGACAAGCCAGGCCCCGGTATGCCACCGCACGGCTGGCGTACCCAGTTTTGGGTCATCGACCAAAACGCCCGCGTGCTGGTCGGCCCACGTGGTCCGGTTCCCGGCGACGGCACGCGCCGCCCAATCATGGTTAACGGGATCGAAGTGGGTGCCGTCATCGCGTCGCCCGTAGAACGCTTAACGCGTAATACAGATATTAATTTCGATAAACAGCAGCGCCGTACCAGTTGGCTGATCGTCGCGCTCTCCACTATCCTGGCGGCGCTGGCTACGTTTACACTGGCGCGTAGTCTGCTGGCCCCCGTCAAACGTCTGGTGGACGGCACGCACAAGCTGGCCGCGGGGGATTTCACCACCCGCGTTGCCCCCACCAGCACCGATGAACTGGGCAAACTGGCGCAGGATTTCAACCAGTTGGCCAGTACGCTGGAAAAGAACCAGCAAATGCGCCGTGATTTTATGGCCGATATTTCTCACGAACTGCGCACGCCGCTGGCGGTGTTGCGCGGCGAGCTGGAAGCGATTCAGGATGGCGTTCGCCAGTTCACTCCAGATTCGGTGGCCTCTTTACAGGCCGAAGTGGGCACGCTGACCAAACTGGTGGACGATCTCCATCAGCTCTCAATGTCAGATGAAGGCGCCCTGGCCTACCAAAAAACCTCCCTGGATCTGATCCCGTTACTGGAAGTCGCAAGCGGCGCGTTTCGCGAGCGTTTTGCCAGCCGCGGACTGACAATACAACTCTCGCTGCCGGACAGCATGACGGTGTTTGGCGACCGGGATCGTCTGATGCAACTGTTCAATAACCTGCTGGAAAACAGCCTACGTTATACCGACAGCGGCGGCGGGCTGCGTATTTCCGCCGAACAGCGCGAGCGCCAGGTCTTACTGACCTTCGCCGATTCAGCCCCGGGCGTAAACGATGCACAGCTGCAAAAACTGTTTGAGCGATTTTATCGCACCGAAGGTTCGCGTAACCGCGCCAGCGGAGGCTCCGGTCTGGGTCTGGCGATTTGCGTCAATATTGTTGAGGCGCACAATGGGCATATCCGCGCCGCCCATTCGCCTTTTGGCGGGGTAAGCATTACAGTAGAGTTACCGCTGGAACGCGATTTACAGAGAGATGTATGACAGAGTTACCCATTGATGAAAACACGCCGCGTATTCTGATCGTGGAAGATGAACCCAAGCTGGGACAATTGCTTATCGACTACCTGCGTGCCGCGAGCTATGCCCCGACGCTCATCAACCACGGTGACCAGGTTTTACCGTACGTGCGCCAGACACCACCCGATCTGATTTTGCTGGATCTGATGCTGCCAGGCACTGACGGCTTGACCCTATGCCGGGAAATTCGACGTTTCTCTGAAGTGCCGATCATGATGGTCACCGCCAAAATCGAAGAAATTGACCGTCTGTTGGGACTGGAGATCGGTGCCGATGACTACATCTGTAAGCCCTACAGCCCGCGCGAAGTTGTCGCCCGCGTGAAGACAATACTGCGCCGCTGTAAACCCCAGCGCGAACTGCAGCAACTGGATGCTGCCAGCCCGCTGATCGTTGATGAAGGCCGTTTTCAGGCGTCATGGCGCGGGAAGATGCTCGACTTAACCCCGGCGGAGTTCCGCCTACTGAAAACGTTGTCGCATGAGCCGGGAAAAGTCTTCTCCCGCGAGCAGTTGCTTAACCATCTTTATGATGACTACCGGGTCGTGACCGATCGCACCATCGACAGCCATATCAAGAACCTGCGGCGCAAGCTGGAGTCGCTGGACGCCGAACAGTCGTTTATCCGCGCAGTGTACGGCGTCGGGTATCGTTGGGAAGCGGATGCCTGTCGGATAGCGTAATTAAAAAAATCTCACGCTTCGCAGTTATAGGCTACAGTGTAGGGAATTTACACCTACATCGTAGCCAAAAGGACTGTCCATGGTTCAGGATGAACGCATACTCAACGCAATGCGTGAGATGTGCAATAGCAAACTGCCGCATACTGACGAGCAACGCGTCTGGCATATCGCCAATATTCCCGTACTGCTGCGCGAAGCGCGCTACGATGAGCTAGACGCCCGCTTCAACCAGGCGCTGACGGACAGCTTCACCAGCCGTGAAGCTGAAAAGCGTTACTTCCTCGCCTGGACCCAAATGTGCAACCGTTTTTATGATATGGATGCTCTCGTCGATGCAGGTCCGCAAGGATTAGCTCTCATCAAAGCCTGGCAGCACGCCCGCCCGCGCTCGACTCACGCCTGGCTTGCCGAAGCCCAGTACTGGAACCACCGCGCGTGGCTTTACCGTAGCTATGGTTGGGCAGAGGAGACGTCTGCCGCAATGTGGGTTTGCGCCGGGGCCTGCAACGAGCGAATGGTCATTGCCGCATTGAATGCTATCGATTGCGAGCCACGCCAGTGGATGGTTGCCTTATTAACCAGCACCAACACAAAAGTCTTCGGTCAACCCGACTGGTTAGTTGAATTTCTTGAGGGTACCGATTTCACCGGGCAACCGCTGATGCAGGTGTTAGCCAAATATCATCAGGATTCGCCGCAGGAAATGGAAACGCTGATGGCCTTTTCCGGGCTTTCTCTGGAAGATGCAGCGTGCCCAAATCTACCGCGTCCAGCGGTACTGCCGGATTGCAAGGGCGATGCCGAGGCTGAATACTGGCTCTCTGTGTGTCTGGCTATTTTTCCGCGCGCATTTTACGCGCTGGATGAATACATTCCATTTCAGATGCCACGCTGGGGTGGGTCACACGAGGGCATTCGTGAATTTCTGGCCTCACCAACCTGCGGCCATCTTTGTGCCGCCGAGCGCGAGCATCTGGAATTATTAATCTGGTGGGACACCTGTCGCGATTTGCGTATTAAGGAACTCGAGTACCCACCGGAACGGGAAACGTTTATCGCCAAAGCCGAAGATATTGCCCAGCGGGCGCATAGCCAAAGTTCTCGTCATCATGCGCTGGAGTGGCTGTTAACCTGCTATAACGATCTGAGCGATCTCGACGCCCTGTGGTATACCATTCAACGTGCGGTCGCGGAAAACCTCAAGCTGAGTCATTACTACACTGTGTACGCGCTAAAATTTGCGCTACGCGACTTCCCGGACACCTGGTGGATTTATAATTTCTTGCACCAGAACGCCAGGCAAACCGAGTTTTACGCCGCCAGAATCTACAGCGGTTATTTCCAGTACGCGGGATTATTCGGGTTTGAAAAAGATGAAGCACAGGGCATTGCCGTACTCGATAGCGTAGCTGCACTGGAATATAACAATAACTGGCAGTCAGCCATCAAAGATATTGACTGGCTCGATCTCCCGCAGCATTTTGCCTTACTGGCAGAGCTGGGTGCTCAGAGAAACCTGCCCTGCGCCTACTACTTGCAGGCCCTCGAATACAATAACCCAGACAACAATAGCCTGCTTCCTTATGATCCCGTTACCGCGCTAAATTATTTTCAGCGTGCAGCGGAGATTTTGCACCAACAGGTCGCGCTGCAAGAGAAGACCCCCTATCGACTGGTCGTTAACGCCGGATACCACGCGTATCAACATGATCTGCAGGATATTCACAGCAAAATTGCCGATTGCTACGAACGTTTAGCCCGGCAAGAAACCCATGCTGGCATGCGTTCCGTTTACGAAAAAAACCTGCTTGATAATTTACATCAGGCCGATCGGTTCGGTTCGAAACAAGCCTGGAGCGTCTTCCTGCTGAAACTTCGCGAGGTAAATGATTTTACCCTGGCGCATTCCTATCTGAACATCCTGGAGGAAGAAGGCTACAACGGTACGGCGGAAGCCATGGTGACGCTGTCGTGGCTGTATGGTAATAAACACGACAAGAAACTGTTCAACATGAAAGCCAGTGCGCGCTGGGCCTATTTCTTTATTACACTTTTCCCGGATCACGCGTTATTTACTGAATTATCTCCGCTACATTTCGATACCCTCGCGAAACGCTGTCGCTTTGCCTGGCATACCTCGAAAATTGCTGATTCAGAACTGCCGAATAAAGATATATGGAACAGATAATGCGCTTAATATTACTCTCCTTCTGCCCTCTGTTGCTGCTTTGCACGCCTGCCAGAGCAGAAATCACCGAGCAGCAGTTGCAAGCCGACTGCGCGAAAGTCCCTACCTACGCCAGCCAGGGTGAGCAGTTCTATAAAGCCAGGAACTATGCCAAAGCGCGTGAAGCCTTTGAAAAACAGGTGACCTGGAGCGAAGGTTGTCAGCTTGATGATAAAACCGTGGCGACGGCATATAACAACGTAGCGCTAACCTGGATGCGTCAGGGTGAATGGCGCAAAGCGCAAGCCTGGCTGACCATTAATCCCAACGATGCCAAATCAATCTACAACCTGGGGCTTATCAAAGAGAAGTTAGCCGCATTGCCTAAAAGCGGCTCCCCTGCCGGGGAATACTGGAACTACGCGGGTCTGGCAACCTGGGAAACGCTGATTGTTAAACCTACAGAGAAAAAATCAGACTTTCAGGTTGATTTCCAAGGGTATTATTTCGGCATGATGGCCCTCTATTACGGACCAAACATCGGTGAATTCTCAGAACTGGTCACGCTGAAAAACAATAAAGGCGTGATTGCACTCAGAGAGAGTGACTACATCCACTGCGATATCTCGCTGACGGTCACACCTGAAGGCATCGACGCCAGTACCGACGATCCGCAAAACTGCGGCTTCGGTATGTACGTGCGCGCCGACGGGCACTATCTGCGGGTTGATTGAACCCGCAAGGTTTACTGTCTCCTCGCGCAGCGCTACAATGCCCGCCCTTAATATGGGGGCACTCCCCTAACCGCCTCACCGAGTGAGGCGAGTCTGACCTGTCATCAGAACGAGAAAATTATGTTTAAACCGGAACTCCTTTCCCCGGCGGGAACGCTGAAGAACATGCGTTACGCTTTTGCCTATGGCGCAGATGCCGTCTACGCGGGCCAACCACGTTACTCCCTGCGCGTACGCAACAACGAATTCAACCACGAAAACTTACAGCTCGGCATCAATGAAGCCCATGAACTGGGTAAAAAATTCTATGTAGTGGTCAATATTGCGCCACACAACGCCAAGTTGAAAACCTTCATTCGTGACCTGAAGCCGGTGGTGGAAATGGGGCCGGATGCATTAATCATGTCCGATCCAGGTCTGATTATGTTGGTGCGTGAAAACTTCCCGGACATGGATATTCACCTGTCAGTACAGGCGAACGCCGTAAACTGGGCGACGGTAAAATTCTGGAAACAGATGGGGCTGACCCGCGTGATCCTGTCCCGCGAACTGTCGCTGGAAGAAATCGAAGAGATCCGCACCCAGGTGCCGGATATGGAGCTTGAAATCTTCGTTCACGGCGCACTGTGCATGGCCTACTCCGGCCGCTGCCTGCTCTCCGGTTACATCAACAAGCGTGACCCAAACCAGGGAACCTGCACCAATGCCTGTCGCTGGGAATACAACGTGCAGGAAGGCAAAGAAGATGTGGTGGGTAACATCGTGCACAAGTACGAGCCTATCCCGGTACAAAACGTTGAGCCGACGCTGGGTATTGGCGCGCCAACGGACAAAGTGTTTATGCTCGAAGAAGCCCAGCGTCCGGGCGAGTACATGACCGCGTTCGAAGACGAACACGGCACCTACATCATGAACTCCAAAGATTTACGCGCCATTGCCCACGTTGAGCGTCTGACCCAAATGGGTGTGCACTCGCTGAAAATCGAAGGTCGCACCAAGTCTTATTACTACTGCGCACGTACCGCGCAGGTGTATCGTAAAGCAATTGACGATGCCGCAGCCGGTAAACCGTTCGACCCGCAGCTGCTGGAAACGCTGGAAGGCCTGGCGCATCGCGGTTATACAGAAGGTTTCCTGCGTCGCCATACGCATGACGACTATCAGAACTACGAGTACGGTTTCTCCGTTTCCGAACGCCAGCAGTTTGTCGGTGAATTCACCGGTGAGCGTAAAGGTGAACTGGCTGCGGTTATCGTGAAAAATAAATTCACCGTCGGTGACAGCCTGGAGCTGATGACCCCGCAGGGCAACGTCAATTTCACGCTCGAGCAGATGGAAAATGCCAAAGGCGAAGCGATGCCTGTGGCGCCGGGCGACGGTTACACCGTCTGGATGCCGGTCCCGGAAGATATCGATCTGAATTATGCATTGTTAATGCGTAATTTTGCCGGTGAGTCCACGCGCAACCCGCATGATAAGTAGTTAGTTACGGTTATTTTTCAGCGTTCGGAAGATTCTTAGAAATCGATCACATACCGCTTCGTTCAATAAGGGTATTATCCGTTTCGCTGAAAAACATAACCCATAAATGCTAGCTGTACCAGGAACCACCTCCTTAGCCTGCGTAATCTCCCTTACGCAGGCTTATTTTTTGTCTGTAATCTACCGTTCCGAAAACCAGGCGAAAAAAAACCGGGCATTACGCCCGGTCTGTGAAGCGATAGAAGATTAATGTGCGGCTTCTGGCTTGTGCTTTTGTGCACTCTGGAAGCCATAGGTCAGCTCATTTTTCTCTTTATCCAGCGCTACGGTCACCTGTCCGCCGTCAATCAGCGAACCGAACAACAGTTCGTTGGCCAGTGGTTTCTTCAGGTTATCCTGGACTACACGCGTCATCGGACGTGCGCCCATTGCACGGTCATAGCCTTTCTCTGCCAGCCAGTCACGCGCTTCCTGACTCACTTCCAGAGAGACGCCTTTCTGATCCAGCTGCACCTGAAGCTCAACAATAAATTTATCGACCACCTGATGGATTACCTCGGTAGAGAGGTGATCGAACCAGATAATGTTGTCGAGACGGTTACGGAACTCCGGCGTAAATACTTTTTTGATTTCCCCCATCGCATCAGTGCTGTTGTCCTGATGAATAAGGCCAATCGATTTACGTTCGGTTTCACGCACCCCGGCGTTGGTGGTCATCACCAGCACCACGTTGCGGAAATCCGCTTTGCGCCCGTTATTGTCGGTCAGCGTACCGTTGTCCATCACCTGCAGCAGCAGGTTGAAGACATCCGGGTGCGCTTTCTCAATTTCATCCAGCAGCAGCACCGCGTGCGGATGCTTAATGACCGCATCGGTCAGCAAACCACCCTGGTCATAGCCGACATATCCCGGAGGCGCACCAATCAGACGGCTGACGGTGTGGCGTTCCATATACTCAGACATATCAAAACGCAGCAGTTCAATGCCCAGCGCTTTGGACAACTGCACCGTCACTTCGGTTTTCCCGACACCAGTCGGACCGGCAAACAGGAACGATCCCACAGGTTTGTGCTCGTGGCCCAGGCCAGCACGGCTCATCTTGATGGCTTCGGTCAGCGCCTCAATGGCTTTATCCTGTCCGAATACCAGCATTTTCAGACGGTTACCCAGATTCTTCAGCGTATCGCGATCGCTTTGCGACACGCTCTTCTCCGGGATCCGCGCTATGCGGGCTACCACGGACTCGATATCCGCCACGTTGACGGTTTTCTTACGCTTACTGATCGGCATCAGACGCGCACGCGCGCCCGCTTCATCGATCACGTCAATCGCTTTATCCGGCAGGTGACGATCGTTGATGTATTTCACCGCCAGTTCCACCGCCGCACGTACCGCTTTGGCGGTGTAGCGAACGTCATGGTGCGCTTCGTATTTCGGTTTCAGCCCGTTGATGATCTGCACGGTCTCTTCCACCGACGGTTCCGTAATATCAATTTTCTGGAAGCGACGCGCTAACGCACGGTCTTTCTCGAAAATGTTACTGAACTCCTGGTAAGTGGTTGAGCCAATCACGCGGATCTTACCGCTTGAGAGCAGCGGTTTGATCAGGTTTGCCGCATCCACCTGGCCGCCCGATGCCGCACCCGCACCGATAATGGTGTGGATCTCATCGATAAACAGAATGCTGTTGGTATCCTGTTCCAGCTGTTTCAGCAGCGCTTTAAAGCGTTTTTCGAAATCCCCGCGGTATTTGGTGCCCGCCAGCAGCGAACCAATATCCAGGGAGTAAAGCGTGCAGTCGGCCATCACTTCCGGCACATCGCCCTGGACAATACGCCAGGCCAGACCTTCGGCAATCGCGGTTTTACCGACGCCAGACTCACCGACCAGCAGCGGGTTGTTTTTACGACGACGGCACAGTACCTGAATAGCCCGCTCCAGCTCTTTTTCGCGGCCAATGAGCGGGTCAATCCCACCCACGCGAGCGAGCTGGTTAAGGTTAGTGGTGAAGTTCTCCATACGATCCTCCCCGCCAGCTTGCTCTTCGTTATTTGGCTGATTACCGGAGTCAGCAGACTGACTCGGTTCGTCTTTGCGCGTGCCATGAGAAATAAAATTCACCACGTCCAGTCGGCTAACTTCATGCTTGCGCAGCAGATAGGCCGCCTGGGATTCCTGCTCGCTGAAGATGGCAACCAGTACATTGGCGCCCGTCACTTCATTACGCCCCGAGGACTGAACATGGAAGACCGCGCGTTGCAGCACACGCTGAAAACTCAACGTCGGCTGCGTGTCGCGCTCTTCTTCGCTCTCAGGCAATACGGGAGTGGTTTGTTCAATGAAGGCTTCGAGTTCCTGACGGAGCGCCACCAGGTCCACAGAACACGCTTCCAGCGCTTCGCGGGCCGATGGGTTACTGAGCAACGCCAGTAACAAGTGCTCGACGGTCATAAACTCATGTCGGTGCTCGCGCGCTCTGGCGAAAGCCATGTTTAAACTGAGTTCCAGTTCTTGATTGAGCATAGGCACCTCCCCCAATGTTTATGCCTGATTCAGGCTTTTTCCAGCGTACATAGCAACGGATGCTCGTTCTCCCTCGCATATTTGTTCACCATCGCCACTTTGGTCTCAGCCACTTCGGCAGTAAATACGCCGCAAATAGCCTTACCTTGATAGTGAACAGCAAGCATCAGTTGCGTTGCACGTTCTACATCATAAGAAAAGAATTTTTGTAACACGTCAATAACAAACTCCATCGGAGTGTAATCATCATTGACTAATATCACTTTATACATAGATGGCGGTTTTAGCGCGTCGCGCAATTTATCTTCCGCCAGCAGATCGAAATCCAGCCAGTCGTTCGTCTTACCCATTGTCAGTCGTCATCTTCAGTTACGGTTACCGGCAGAATAACTTGCCGCTGACAAGAGCCTATGCGCACAATCAATCTACCTCAATTATTAGATAACTATCATCTATCAGTGTCATCCGCGACATCTGTCACATATCCGACAATAGCGTTAACTGCTTCAAATTTTGATGCATTTTTACCCGATTCCGCCCGTCTGGCGCTTGACGCCCCGCCTGATTTCTCTAAATTGTAGTCTCGAGAGTTGGCGAGGTTTTGAACAGCCCCCACTCCGCCACCGGTTCATTCCATCTTACTTATATAAGATTTACGAAGGATGTCGAAGTATGGAAACGGGTACTGTTAAGTGGTTCAACAATGCCAAAGGGTTCGGTTTCATCTGCCCTGAAGGCGGCGGCGAAGATATCTTCGCTCATTACTCCACCATTCAGATGGATGGTTACAGAACGCTAAAAGCCGGACAATCTGTCCAGTTTGATGTCCACCAGGGTCCAAAAGGCAATCACGCCAGTCTTATTGTGCCCGTACTTGAAGCAGAAGCTGCCGCATAGCTCTTCTGTCTCATTGTGTACATCCTGCAGACAAAATGCCAGCCCCCAGAGCTGGCATTTTTATTTCTTTTTCAATACAACACGTTATTCCCGCGCCAGGGCATCCACCGGGTCCAGCCTTGCCGCGTTGCGCGCCGGGAGCCAGCCGAACAAAATTCCGGTCGCCGTTGAACACAGGAAAGCCGTCAACAGGGCGAAAGGTGAGAATCCGATTTCCCAACCGGGCAGGAAAAGCTGTAGCGTGAAAGCAATCAGCATCGATAAACTGATACCGAGCGCCCCACCAACGAGACACACCAGCACCGCTTCAATCAAAAACTGCTGCAGTACATCACTGGCGCGCGCGCCAACCGCCATACGAATGCCAATCTCACGCGTTCGTTCGGTGACGGAAACCAGCATAATATTCATCACACCGATCCCGCCCACCACCAGCGAAATGACCGCCACCAGCGTCAGGAACAGTTGTAAGGTGCGCGTGGTTTTTTCAGCGGTTTTCAGAACGCCATCCATATTCCAGGTGAAGAAATCTTTTTTACCATGCCGCAACGACAGCAGTCGGGTAAGCTGTTGCTCCGCCTGAGTGCTGTCAAAACCTTCCTTCACGCGAACGGTAATAGAGTTCAGCCACGATTGCCCCATAATGCGCCCGGACATGGTGCTGTAAGGCAGCCAGACCCGCAGAATTTTGCTGCTGCCAAACATCGACTGCTTCTCTTCCGCCACACCAATCACGGTGGCCGGCATATTGCCGACCAGCACGACCTCTCCCACCACCTTCGCTTTATTCGGGAACAACTGGCGTCGGGTGTTACTGTCCAGCACCACCACCTGCGCCCGACCATTTAACTGCTCGGTGTTAAAGGTGTTTCCCTCGCTGAACGTCATACCATAGACATTGAAGTAATCGCCGCTCACGCCATTAGCGCTGGCTGCCACGTCGATGTTGCCATAACGCAGCCGTAGGTTCTTCGACACGGCAGGCGTCACGGAACTGACCCACGGTTGCTTCTGAATCGCCGTCAGATCGTCATACTTCAGCGCTTGCTGATATTGCGGGTCATCGTCACCAAAATCTTTGCCGGGATAGATATCAATAGTATTTGTGCCGATAGCGCGAATATCGGCCAGTACCAGCTGTTTTGCTGCATCGCCGACCACCACAATCGACACGACCGACGCGATACCAATAATGATGCCCAGCATAGTGAGCAACGTACGCATCTTGTTGGCAGCCATGGCCAGCCAGGCCATGGTCAGCGCCTCGCGAAAACCACTGACAAACTGACTCCAGCCGGATGCCGTCGTTACCGTAGGTTCGGTTATGCCGTGTCCGCTGGCTGTTTTGTGCGACGGTGGATTGCGCACAATTTCACCGTCACGAATTTCAATCACCCGTTCAGCCTGCGCCGCAACCTGCGGGTCGTGGGTGACAATAATCACCGTATGCCCGCGATCGCGCAGCTGATGCAGAATGGCCATCACCTCTTCGCCGGAATGGCTGTCCAGCGCACCGGTAGGTTCGTCTGCGAGAATGACCTGTCCGCCGTTCATCAGCGCACGCGCAATACTGACGCGCTGCTGCTGGCCACCGGAAAGCTGGGAAGGTTGGTAATCCACACGATCGCCCAACCCCAGGCGCTGCAGTAACGCGTGTGCCCGCGCCAGACGCTGCTTGCGTTCGGTTCCGGCATAGACCGCTGGCACCTCCACGTTTTGCGCCGCCGTTAAATGCGAGAGCAAATGATAGCGCTGAAAAATAAAACCGAAATGCTCGCGCCGCAGTTGCGCTAACGCATCACTATCGAGCGTGGAGACGTCACGCCCCGCAACCCGATACGTGCCGCTGGAAGGCTTATCCAGACAGCCGAGGATATTCATCAGCGTCGATTTCCCCGAACCAGACGCCCCGACAATCGCCACCATTTCACCCGCCTGGATGCTCAAAGAGACGTCCTTTAGCACCTCTACCTGCCCTTCGCCTGACGGGTAGCTGCGGCGGATATGGCTCAGCTCAAGCAACGCCGTCATTGTGCCGCTCCGGGTTTCGCCTCGCTGATGATGACTTCATCACCCTCTTCCAGCCCTTTGACGATTTCCACATCGGTATCGTTACGGGCGCCGATAGAAACTTCGCGCTCGCGGGTTTCGCCGTTGCGCAGCAGCCTGACGTTATAGCGGTTGTCGCCAACAGGCTCGCCCAGCGCCGCCAGCGGGATGGTCAGGACGTTTTTGACGTCCGTCAGTTGGATATGTACCTGCGCGGTCATATCCAGGCGCAGGATCCCTTTCGGGTTGGGTACTTCGAAGCGGGCATAGTAGAAAATCGCATCGTTCACTTTCTCAGGCGTCGGCAGCACATCTTTGAGCGTACCTTCGTAGCGCGTCTGCGGATCGCCCAGCACGGTAAACCAGGCTTTTTGCCCTGGATGCAGGTGAATGACATCTGCCTCGGAAACCTGGGCTTTAACCAGCATGGTGCTCATGTCAGCCAGCGTAAGAATGTTAGGTGCCTGCTGGGCGGCGATCACGGTTTGCCCCTGCAGGGTGGTAATTTGCGTCACTTCGCCAGCCATTGGCGCCACAATACGGGTGTAGTCGAGGTTCGTTTTTGCCGTATCAAGAGAAGCCTGATTACGCTTAATTTGTGCATCAATGGTGCCAATTTGCGCCTGTTTGACCGCCATCTGCGTGGCTGCTGTATCGAGATCCTGCTGCGAAACCGCCTGCGTTTTCGCAAGCTGTTGCTGGCGAGAAAGCGTCACCCGCGCCAGTTTCCACTCGGCCTCGGCCTGCATACGTTGGGCACGTAATTCCATCAGCGTGGCTTCGACTTCTTTGATCTGGTTTTGCGCCTGCTCAGGATCAATAACGCCAAGCAGCTGATCTTTTTTAACTTTATCGCCAATCGCCACGGACAGCGTTTTTAACTGCCCGCTCACCTGCGCCCCGACGTCAACTTTACGCAGCGCATCCAGCTTCCCGGTTGCCAATACACTTTGCTGAAGATCGCCGGGTCGCACAATTAATGTTTGATATTGCGGCAATGGCGCATTAAGCGTTCGCCAAAGTGCAATTACCGCCACAATAATGATGACGGCGAAGATAAAATAGCGTTTTTTGATTTTTCCCTTGAGCTTCATAAATGTCCCAATTCCCCCAAAACGTCCACCAGAGTGGAGTGTTAAACGTCAACGATAAATAAATAGCCGTTGAAAAGCGCCAAGAATAACAGAGTTATTGATGAATGGTTAAGATCCGCTGTGCTGAAATTACTACAAATACGTCTCAGGCTTCCATCGGATTTATATTATGAGTCAGCTAACTGAAAGCACTTTTCATTCCAGCAATCCTGTCACCAGCTTTAACCTTTTTTACAGCCTAAGCCGTGGTCAATTACGTCCCGGGCAATGCTGGGATAAACGGAGTTTTCGCCGTAAGTTTATCTGGCGTTCTTTACTAATACCCCACCTCACCAGAGAATGGATGACTGAACTGGCTCAGTGGCCGGATCTTGATAGCCTGCTCACCCGCCAGCCCCGAATCCCAGTTCGTTTGCATCGCCCTTACCTTGCCGCTAACTTCGATCGTAAAATGCGCTTAGATGCCGTGCGTTTTCACTATCATGTTATCCGCCAGACATTTTTACCTGCTGAATTTAAAGCATTGTTAAGTAATAGCGGCTTACGACTGGCACAAATTAAAGGCAAAGACGACGAAATATTTACCGTCACCATGATGATGTTCCCGGTACTGGACAAAGAGGGAGAAAGTACCATTCTGGTACAAAATGGCGCTGGAGATGTTCTGACTAAAATAACCTTTACGTTCTGCGAATATCACGGAAAAAGTACGCTTTTTATTGGTGGCATGCAGGGCAATTCACAATTGCCTCACGAGACAACACAAAAAGCAACGAAGTCCTGTCACGGAATTTTCCCAAAACGGATTGTGATGGAAGCGATTTGTCGTTTAGCCGAACGGTTGAATATAGAAAACGTGATGGCTGTCAGCAATGAACAGCATATCTTTCGCAGCCCACGTTACCATGATAAAAATAAGGTTATTCTCTCCGACTATAATGCGTTTTGGGCGTCGGTTGGCGGTGAATACGACAGCCGCGGGTATTACCATATTCCACGCACGCTGGCACGAAAAAGCGAGTCGGAGATTGCCAGTAAGAAGCGGGCAGAATATCGCCGCCGCTATCAATTACTGGACACTATCCACGAACAACTGTCGCTGATGTTCCGCCACTAATCAGCACGTCCGCGTGCCAGCCACAGCACGCGCGAAAACATTTTACGCAGCAGGGTGGGGACGGCATCAACACCGCGCCGCCCTGCTTCCATCGCCACTTCAATCGCCAGATCCGGTTTTGACGAACGATGAATCGCCTTGGAGATAATTTTACGCATATTCATCGGCACATTTTCCGGAATTTGTGCCACCCGGTGAAAGACGTCTGAGAAGCCCTGGCGATACATAAAGTGCTCCATATCCAGCGCGGGTAGCATTGTCAGGTGATCGCGTTCTTCTTCGCGGTCGTTACTCAGCAGACTGCGTACGGTGGCGGCATATTTTTTCCCGGCTTCATCGCCATCAACCAACACGTGCCACTCTATTCCCATCCGCCGGGCAAATTTCACCAGCGGCTTAAGCCCGGACTGGGCAAATTCAATCACTTTAATCCCTTCGGCATCAAAGTGATGACCGCACTGACGGGCCAGTTCGTTGATCACCCAGGTTTCCGTTTCGCCTTCCACCAGCAGCCAGCAGCGGGCAAATAATGACGATGCGCGATTAAAGCGAATATGAAAGGCAATCCGCCGCCCGTCTTCCGCGCTCAGACCGCCAGGTCCCAGACGCCAGGCGGCGACACGGGAAGATTCACGCACCAGGCGCACCACATGTTCAACGGGGGTAAGCGACAGCAATTCACCGGAGTTGGTGGTCGCCACACGCTGCAGAGGTAACAGATTCAGCAACTGCCAGGCCACTGACAACATGATGGGGTGCAAACGCGTTTCCGGATCTTCGACCAACAGCAAAGGACGGGCGTCTTTGTCCAACCTGAGCGTACCTTTGGCCTGGAGCAGCGTTGAAAACAGCCCCAGCAGGATCACGCGATGCGTACGTCCGCCAGGCTTATCAATCATCCGGTTGATAATATCCAGATAGCGCCAGCTACGCTGCTCATTATTGGAACGCCGACGCATCAGACGATAGCGAGACTGGCCCGCACCTTGTTCAGAAAAGTAGTGTTCCAGCAGTTGTACCATCGCCGACAGCCCCTGGCGGATCTGGCCGTCCGTCAGATTTTGTGGCCGGGTTGCCAGTTCACGCGCCAGGAAATCCAGCTGGCGGGCGGTCACTTCGACTTCTGCAATATTCGGCACCGTGCCGTTGCGGATACGCCGCATAAAACGCGCATCGCGCAGTCGCAACACCGGCATCAGACGCACGAGGTGGCAAGCCAGGTCGTTAATATTGTCGAGCGCGAGCGGACGCCCTTCGCCATCAAGGAAACTGCGCAGCGTCAGGACGCTACCGTCATCCGCACACTCGCCTTCCAGGCGATAGAAAATACGGTGATAGTCATCGTGACAGGGAGACCAGCAGGCCTCCAGCGGACGATAGCGGCGCACCCGATGACGCCCCGGCTGCGATTCACGAAAAGTAAGAATAATATGTAGATGATGTTCCCGGCCCTGGATATCGCCCGGCGGAAACCAGAAGTCTTCACGGTCAAAATGATACAAGTCCGATTCCGGTGACAGCAGCAAGGTCAGAGCATCCAGCAGGCTGGACTTACCCCACGCGTTCTCCCCAATCAGCACGTTGTTCTGCTCCAGCATCAACGACAGCCGATTAATACCACGAAACCCAACAATCTCAACGCGTTCGAGAATCATATAGCCTCCGGAAATGCTAACTTTTTCCTTCAAGTTATCAGGAGTATAGCGTCAAGCTGGCGTGCAGAACACCTGAGATCGCACAGACAGAAATCAGAACAATAAAAAAATAAGAATATTCTTCTTTAAATTCACGCCAGATATTATTACAGGGGACAACCATTTGCTTTTCGCTAATTGAACTATGCTGTATTCACCTCAACACCAAAAAGGATTCACATCATATTGCCTTAAATCAAATTTTTTCATTAATTTAAGTGGCAAAGGGATGATATTTTTTTCTAGAATACACGCTCTTTAATCATCGTCCCTTTTAGCGATGAAATACCGGGCCAGGAAAACGAACCCGGAACTTTTAATTGAGGTGGTTATGTTCAGGAAATTAGCAGCTGAATTCTTCGGTACGTTTTGGCTTGTGTTTGGTGGGTGCGGAAGCGCCGTGCTGGCCGCAGCATTCCCGGAGTTAGGAATTGGTTTTGCCGGTGTCGCACTGGCATTCGGTCTGACAGTATTAACCATGGCATACGCCGTGGGACATATTTCAGGCGGCCATTTTAACCCGGCCGTGACATTAGGCCTGTGGGCGGGCGGTCGCTTCCCGGCAAAAGACGTGATTGGTTATGTTGTTGCGCAAGTTATCGGCGGGATTGTTGCGGCAGCGGTGCTGTATCTGATCGCCAGCGGTAAAGCAGGCTTTGACGCCACGGCCAGCGGTTTTGCATCAAACGGCTATGGCGAACATTCGCCAGGCGGTTATTCCATGCTTTCTGCCATTGTTATTGAAATTGTGCTGACCGCAGGTTTCTTGTTAGTGATCCATGGCGCCACGGATAAACATGCTCCGGCAGGCTTTGCACCGATTGCTATTGGTCTGGCACTGACCCTGATTCACCTGATCAGTATTCCGGTGACTAACACCTCTGTAAACCCGGCGCGTAGCACCGCGGTAGCCCTCTTCCAGGGCGGTTGGGCGTTACAACAGCTGTGGCTGTTCTGGGTTATGCCGATTATCGGCGGAATCATCGGTGGCCTTATTTATCGCACGCTGCTGGAAAAACGTGATTAATCGATAACGAAAAAGACCTGGCATTACGTCAGGTCTTTTCCTCCCCGCTTTATTTCCTTTTATTTGCAACTTTACTCCCCTCTTTGCTTTCAGTAGTGTGTATACCCGTCATACTTCAAGTTGCAGATGTGTTGGCTGCGCTCTTTCCCCCCAGTCACGTACTTATGTACGCTCCCGGGGATTCACTCCCTTGCCGCCTTCCTGCAACTTGAATTATTTAGGCTATAGTGGCGCATTTCGTCTTACTTCTCAGCAAGGACCGGGTTTTCATGTTTTCAGGGCTGTTAATCATTCTGATTCCACTTATTGTGGGCTATCTTATTCCGCTTAGGCACAGAGCGGCATTAAAACTCATCAATCGCCTGTTGAGTTGGATCGTTTACCTTATTCTCTTCTTTATGGGTATCAGTCTGGCGTTTCTGGATAATCTCGCCAGCAATCTGTTATCGATATTGCATTATTCATCGGTCAGCGTGACGGTCATTCTGCTATGTAATATCGCCGCACTGTTGTGGCTCGAGCGTTCACTTCCCTGGCGGCACAACCATCGGCAGGAAAAGCTGCCATCACGCATTGCCATGGCGCTGGAGTCGCTACAACTTTGTGGCGTTGTTGTGCTGGGGTTTTTGCTGGGACTCACCGGGTTCTCATTCTTACAGCACGCCACCGAAGCCAGCGAATATACGCTGATCTTTTTATTGTTCCTGGTCGGTATCCAACTGCGTAACAGCGGCATGACCTTAAAACAGATTGTGCTGAATCGTAGGGGGATGATTGTGGCCGTCGTCGTGGTGGCAAGTTCAATGCTGGCTGGCGTGATTAATGCGCTGATCCTCGGACTGCCGCTGAAAACCGCGCTGGCGATGGCCTCGGGTTTTGGCTGGTATTCCCTGTCCGGCATTCTGTTGACCGAGTCATTCGGTCCCGTCATTGGCAGCGCCGCCTTCTTCAACGATCTGGCTCGTGAGCTGATCGCCATTATGCTGATTCCGGGCTTAGTCGGCCGCAGTCGTTCCACCGCATTAGGACTGTGTGGCGCCACCTCAATGGATTTCACCCTACCCGTTTTACAACGCAGCGGCGGGCTGGAAATGGTACCTGCGGCCATCGTTCACGGCTTTATTCTTAGTCTGCTAGTGCCTTTATTGATGGCCTTTTTCTCCGCCTGATACAGCACAAATACCCCTCTGGCGGTAGTCACCTACCGCCAAAATTGCGCTAAATCAATCTCCCTGCAAGTTGTAGCAGAAATCCCTTTAATCCCTTCGCGCGCAGGCATAATCTTAAACATGTATATTAAATATAACTTTAAAAGGTGTGACCATGTTTTGTGTGCAATGTGAACAAACCATCCGTACTCCGGCAGGGAACGGCTGCTCTTACGCGCAAGGTATGTGCGGTAAAACAGCAGAAACCTCCGATCTGCAGGATCTGCTGATTGCTTCCCTACAAGGTCTGTCTGCATGGGCTGTTAAAGCGCGTGAATACGGTATCATCGATCATGAAGTGGATAACTTTGCCCCGCGCGCATTCTTCTCTACCCTGACCAACGTTAACTTCGACTCCCCACGTATCGTCGGCTATGCCCGTGAAGCCATCGCCATGCGTGACGCCCTGAAAGCGCAGTGTCTGAACATTGATGCCAACGCAACGGTTGAAAACCCAATGGCTGACCTGCAGCTGGTGAGCGACGATTTGGGCGACCTGCAGCGCCAGGCGGCTGAATTTACCCCGAACAAAGACAAAGCGACTATCGGCGAGAACATTCTCGGCCTGCGTCTGCTGTGCCTGTACGGCCTGAAAGGTGCGGCAGCTTACATGGAGCACGCGCACGTTCTGGGTCAGTACGACAACGATATCTACGCGCAGTACCACAAAATCATGGCGTGGCTGGGTACCTGGCCTTCCGATATGAACGCTCTGCTGGAGTGCTCTATGGAAATCGGCCAGATGAACTTCAAAGTGATGAGCATTCTGGATGCCGGTGAAACCACCAAATACGGTCACCCAACCCCAACTCAGGTCAACGTTAAAGCGACCGAAGGTAAATGCATCCTGATTTCAGGTCACGACCTGAAAGATTTATACAATCTGCTGGAGCAGACCGAAGGCACCGGCGTTAACGTCTACACCCACGGTGAAATGCTGCCAGCACACGGCTATCCGGAACTGCGTAAATTCAAACACCTGATCGGTAACTACGGCAGCGGCTGGCAGAATCAGCAGGTTGAGTTCGCCCGCTTCCCTGGCCCAATCGTGATGACCTCTAACTGCATCATCGATCCAACCGTTGGTGCATACGACGACCGCATCTGGACCCGTAGCATCGTCGGTTGGCCGGGTGTGAGCCACCTCGAAGGCGACAACTTTGGTCCGGTTATCGCGCAGGCACAACAAATGGCAGGCTTCCCGTACAGCGAAATCCCACACCTGATCACCGTAGGTTTCGGTCGTCAGACGCTGCTGGGTGCTGCTGATACGCTGATCGACCTGGTGAGCCGCGAAAAACTGCGTCACATCTTCCTGGTCGGCGGTTGCGATGGCGCACGCGGCGAACGTAACTACTTCACCGATTTCGCCACCAGCGTACCGGACGACTGCCTGATCCTGACCCTGGCTTGTGGTAAATACCGTTTCAACAAACTGGATTTCGGTGATATCGAAGGTCTGCCGCGTCTGGTTGATGCCGGTCAGTGTAACGATGCATACTCTGCCATCATCCTGGCGGTGACCCTGGCTGAGAAACTGGGCTGTGGCGTGAACGACCTGCCGCTGTCTCTGGTGCTCTCCTGGTTCGAACAGAAAGCGATTGTTATTCTGCTGACCCTGCTGTCTCTGGGCGTGAAAAATATCGTCACTGGCCCGACTGCACCGGGCTTCTTCACGCCGGACCTGCTGGCTGTGCTCAACGAGAAATTCGGTCTGCGTTCCGTGACCACCGTTGAAGAAGACATGAAGCAGCTGCTGAGCGCGTAAGGAGTTAAGTCATGACAATGCCAACCCATCAGTGCCCGTGGCGGATGCAGGTTCATCACATCCATCAGGAAACGCCGGATGTATGGACGATTTCGTTGCTGTGCCACGATTATTATCCTTATCGTGCCGGGCAGTATGCACTGGTCAGCGTACGTAACTCAGCGGAGACGCTGCGTGCCTACACCATCTCTTCAACGCCAGGCGTTAGCGAGTACATCACGCTGACCGTCCGCCGCATTGACGACGGTGCGGGTTCACAGTGGCTAACCCGTGACGTGAAGCGCGGCGACTATATCTGGCTGTCTGATGCCATGGGTGAGTTTACCTGTGAAGATAAAGCAGAAGACAAGTTCCTGATGCTGGCGGCCGGCTGTGGCGTGACGCCTATCATGTCGATGCGTCGCTGGTTGGCGAAGTACCGTCCGCAGGCCGATGTGCAGGTGATCTTTAACGTTCGTTCGCCGGAAGATGTCATTTTTGCCGACGAATGGCGCGAGTATCCGGTGACGCTGGTCGCTGAAAACAATGCCACCCATGGCTTTGTTTCTGGCCGACTGACCACCGACCTGCTGAAAAGCGTACCGGACTTAACTTCACGTACCGTGATGACTTGCGGCCCTGCTCCGTACATGGATCTGGTCGAAAAAGAAGTGAAAGCGCTCGGCGTAACGCGCTTCTTTAAAGAACAGTTCTTCACGCCGGTAGCGGAAGCCGCCACCAGTGGTCTGAAGTTCACCAAGCTACAACCGGCAAAAGAATTTTATGCGCCGGTAGGCAGCACGCTACTGGAAGCACTGGAAAGCAATAAAGTGCCGGTTGTCGCCGCATGCCGTGCAGGCGTGTGCGGCTGCTGCAAAACCAAAGTGGTTGATGGTAACTACACGGTTTCCAGCACCATGACGCTAACCGATGCGGAAATCGCCGAAGGCTACGTACTGGCCTGCTCCTGCCACCCGCAGGGTGATTTAGTGCTGGCGTAGTTGCTGAGCATCTGAGATTAAAAGGCTGCCTGGTTATGCTGGGCGGCCTTTTTTTTGCTTGTGAGGCACGTATGGTGATTTGCAGGTTGTGTATGTTGGGGTGATTATCTGCTATGTGCTGTGAGTTCAACGGGTCGATGCAACGCTATCCTTAATCGAGGGGGACGTTGCCATGAAACGAAGAACGCGTATTTACTACACGCCAGAACAGAAAGCGAAATAGGTATGCCACTGCAAATATTATTTTACGGTAACGATAAGTGCTGACAGTAGATCACCAAAGGTTCCGTGCTCCTCAATAACGTAATCTGTTGAGGCTTTATCCCTAATTTGGAAATGGTCATCTTTGAGGGCGTACACGAATACGGACATGCCATCCTCACCTATCACCACTTTGTCAGCGAGGTTCGGATCAACATAGATTTCATTGTCGCGCACCTCAATGTTTTGGATGTAGATATTTGACCATACCGGCTCGCCATTCTCCGTCTGTGTCATGCTGTACAGAGTGAGCCCGTTGTACTCCAACCCATCCATGATGTTGAACATATCAGCGTAATCCGTGCGATTTATCACTAAGCGCTGAACATCTGCGTAAACACCGCGTTTCACTTCATCCCACTCCGCTGGCGCAGAATTGCGTATTAAGTCCGTCATGGTGTCAGGCGCGACGGGGCAGGATACCGGGTAGTTATTGGAAACCATCAACGTATTGAAGGTGCCAATCATCTTATTTGTATCGTTCATCGTGTTCTCACTTTCCTACCGGGTAAATTACGCCATTCGGCGAGGGCCATAAAACGTTAGTGCTAGCGTTGTATGGGAGGTCCTTGGTGATTATCGCCTGCGTCTTTGATAGCGCGGAGTGATATGGCGAGTTTTGGATCAGTATCAGATTATCCCAGGCATTTGTACCGCTGTCATCCAGGGGGATCTTGTGGTGAACTTGTCACCCGGACGGTACTTTACCATCAGCGAGACGCAGCAGATTGTTGGAATCAAACGTTGAGACTGCGTCTGGGTGATCGGAAAGCGATCTGAGGAAACTTGAACGTACGGAGCTGTTAAATTCACCACGGAGCACGGTATATTCAGCGCGGTCACGACGAACATAGTTCAGATCCGACACATTTATATCGTCAAGCAGAACGTGGGCCTTTTTGTATTTGCCCAGATAGCTTGTCAATTCCTTTGCCGCCATCGGATTACGAATAACCAGCAGTGACGCCGCAGCTATCATCATCCCAGATGTGGTTCCGTCAAGAACACCGTCGTACCCCTTCACAGCATCGCCACCCAACTGTTCGGCTGTCTGCCGGAATCCCTCAATGTTGCCATTATAGATACCGCCAGCCGCCAAAAGCCTCCCGACTGCTTTACTGTTAATAGTTTTACCCGCTGGGGCGTACTGTATTGGGGCATCGGAATAGTGATGTTTAATGGTTGGAAGTGGCTTTCTTCCCTGATGCTCGTTGAGGGTATATTCGTAGAGTTGACGCACTGCCTGCTGAAAACACTCGCTGTAGGTATCCATAAAGCAGTCGTAAATCAGATTACTGTCATCATCGAAATAGAACGGATTGCGGAAGTGGTCCCATTTTTCTTTGGTGTTAACGCCAACCATCCAGCCGTGCTCCAGATCCCATTTCACCTCATCATAGAGTCCGTCGTATTCGCTAAGACGCTTGCGTTTGTAGGGTTGTGTCGCAAATCGGTGGTATACCCTCTCAGCCGCTTCGGGACGCTGTGAGGCAGAATGCGGTTGCGCTGGTCGTATTTCAGGTAATCCAGTTCGTAAAAAATGCTCGCCATATTCAGCGCATCTCGTGGCGACAGAATGAACTGAATATCACTGGGAGCCAGCTCTCGCTCGGCATCCCACCTCTTGTAAAGCGTGAACATTCCGTTTCTTCCTTATCCCATGTATTTGATGAGGATTCTCTCGTTAAAGCGGCGAAAAATCAAACGGGTTGTTTTTTGTGGTTGAGCTATTTTGGGGTTGCTGGAAGGAACTGTCACCGCCTCTCGAGCGCACTATTGCTGCTCAAACCTCCACGATGTATGTAAGACCTTGCCAACGTCCGCAGCTCAAAGCAGACCTCGCGGCAACGCAGGCGGTCTGCTCCGTGCCAGAAGCGGACATCAAAAATCAACAAAACGCTAATATGCAGGTAATCAGCTAATCGCTAGAAATTGTTTGGACTGCTCTTGGTTATCCAATTATAATTAATGTATCATTTTATGATTATTTGAGATTCCCGTGATAACAATTAATGCCATTAGCGATAAGCTGGAAAAGTCGATAAGTCATTCTCATCCTTTTATAGGTACTGATGAGTTAGGGGCAGAGTGGTTTGTAAAAACATATTTAAACGAATCCGGACATGAATTTAAAGCATTATTTAATGAGTATGTGGCTTTTAAATTAGCCGAAAAAATAGAGTTACCTTGGCCAAAAGGCCATATTGCGCAACTTTCTGAAAATGTAAGAAGTGAACTGAAAACATCAATTTCATGTGTTATTGCATATGAATTCATACATGATATACAAGAGTTACCTGAAAATTATCAATATAGTAACGACCAGTTGAGTGACCTGTATGGGAAATCAATATTTGATAATTGGTTATCGATAGGTGATGTAAAAAATGACACTTGCAAGTTGTTAAATGATAAATTGCTATTTATGGATGCTGGCATTGCCTTTGTAGATAATAATGGTAGTACATGGGGTGAGGATGGTCTTATCTGGAGTCCTAATCAATTATTTACTGAATCATCGCCATATCATCGTGGAAATCTCCATGATTTAGAGGGGTATTCATTGTGGATGAATAGAATACGTGAAATACCAGTTGATTATTATCAATCTATCGTAGATAGCATCCCTCAAGATTGGCATGTTCCAGAAAGTTACAAATCAAAATTTGTCGATATTTTTTCTTCATCTTGTGAAAATTTTATTCCTATGATGACTGACTGTATTGAGTGGGAATTGAATAACCAGTAATAATGGTAAAATGCTACGCGGAACGTCCGCCCAGTGCCAGGAACGGACGCTTTCCGTTCTGGTCTTATTTTCAATTTTCGTCGCTTTGTGAGTTAATGGATTGTGTTGGTAAAAGAAATTAATAAACTGTTCAACACCCAGGACAACATGAGTTTAACAACTCGCCAATCATGCGTAACCTTAACAGATAGCGAGTTAATTTGAAGGAGCCACAGGAATGGAAGAAAAACTCTGCTTTTTATTAAAATCATCTTTACTATATAAAGAATTTACCCGCCTTACAAATAATGACTGCTTAAGACGATTTTTAGCATTTAAAATCATACTAAATTGCATGTCTTTTGAAGATTTAACGGGAAATCGTCAATTTAACGCTATCCGGCCAATCAGAGATGTTTTTCTTGCTCATAAACAAGAAGGTGATTTTTTTAATGCCTTTAATGCAACAAACTTGATAAATAGCAGTTTAATTGAACAAATGATATCCTTTATGAGCGCCCATGCCACTCTGGATAAAAGCACTTTTCCGGAATTAACTAATCACAGGTTACGCAACAACATATTTCAGCTAACAAAAGCAATATTAAAAAAGGTTGAGGAGGATTATTTTTCTGGTTTTAGAGTAAGCAATAATTTTCTCTGCGCGCAGAAAGACCAGATATCTGAAATCTCCTCCGGTCCTATATCCTCTATATTTTACAGATATAATAGCTCAAAGCAGCTTAGTTTTTTATCAAATTATTTTATTTCGAATCTTGTTTATTTTCATGAAATGACCTTTGTTGCTAACAATGCGAAGATTGATTATGTTTTACATGCCGTTAATATGTTCGACTGCATTTTTAAAGATATTCATAATAGCTATTCCATTGATGGACTGCATGAGGTATTGCAAGCTACGGATACAGGAGATGTCTCTGCCTTAGTTAGTTTACGACAAGATTCCAGCTTATTAGCCACATACAGAAATTTGCGGAATATTCGCAATAAACTGGCTGGCCATATGGACAGAAGAAGCAACTTGGAGGATCTTTTAACTTTACTTAACACACTTGATTTTGAAGATGTTTTCGGTTTTGTTAATCGACTTGATAAGGCTGTGTTTGATACCGCAAGAACACATATCTCCATTAGTGTGCATTACATGCATAATCAACCCAGAGCATCAAATATTGATAGCTTAAACGTTATTAAAGTTAATGGTTTTCAAAGTGAACCGTATTTCAATTCGTGAAAATGAAAAGTCTGCTCTTCGCTCACAGCGGACCTTCAGCTCAGTCAGCAATATCCGCTGCGTGCCAGCAGCGGATATTAAAGAAGAGGATCTTTGCTTAAACGCAGCGGGGTTTCTCCAATCTAATATCAGATTCACTAATATTTTCTTTTTTAACCCAGCCCAGTCGCATGTAAAATTTTGCCGCACGACTATTTTTGTCGGTTTCAAGCCAGACTGCCTTATGGTGTTTGAATAATTCCTGCTCTGCGAGGTCAACAAGGCTGCGACCTACACCTCTGCCTTCATATTCAGGGAGAACAAAGACCGCAAAAAGACATCCTTCATCTGGCAAAATCATCGAGAAACCAATCACTTTTCCGTCATCTACGGCAACCCATGCGCAATGACTTTTCTCAATCATATCGGTGACAACGCTCTCGGTAATTCCCATCTGCTCCATTTCTTCTCGACTGAGATGATTTTCTTTAACCGAAGTTCTGACTTCAAAAATACCCTCTATATCAGTGGATAGAGCTAATCTTGTCCTTATATTCATTTGTCTTATTCCATGCTTGAGACAGTTTAGTTTTGATGATCAGGCAGTGATATTCTCTGAGGATATAGAATCCTGAGTAAAATTGCCGCTGATGTCCGCCTCTTGCTCAAAGCGGATCCAAAGTCAGCTTTTAACCACTCGATACTTGTTGCAAATCACCGAGTGATGAATTCACCGAACATACCAGTGTGGCATGATCCCACCACGCATTGTTATTCACTCTTATTGCAAGCACGTTAAATTGTGCTTTCTGTATCTCATCAATTAAAGCCGGGAGTGGTTTCAGAGTACGCCAGGGTTGACCATCTTTCACTAAATGGTGCCTGACCGGATCATAAGAACTAATGTCGGCCGAATAACCGGGGGTTCCGCACATGGAACTGATCACAAAACGACCTCCGGATTTGAGCAATCTCTTCACCTCTGCGAAAAAGAGAACCCGGTCATTATCTATCAGGCAATGCAAACAACTGCCGTCAATAATCAACTCAAACGTTGAGTCCTTACATTGATGTATACAGCAAACATTTCCGACAAAAAATTGTGCGGAGATACCAGCTTGCTGAAAACGCTTTTCTGCCCATCTGATAGCAGTCTCAGAAAAATCCACACCCCACACAGAATACCCTCGTTCAGCAAGGGACTGTGATGCCATAGCTCCGTTACCACACCCCATTTCAAGTACCGGCGCACCTGAGCGGGGTAAATAGTGATGTAAATTGAGCCAATGAAAGATTTTTTCCTGCTGTTTTTTTGCCCTAATATAACCTTCGTCAGCCCAAGCGACAGCTCCGTTTGCTATCAGTTGCCTGTATTGATTTTCATAGGGATTCATATTGAAGACGCCTTTTTTGCAACAATCCGCTTCACGTTTTACGCCATTTGTCGATGAAGTGAAGTTTATGGGCCTGGGTGCCAGTATTATCAGTAGACTTCACGACTCTTCAAGGGCCGCTTCATTCCAGAAGCGAAATCCAAGCCGTTCAGAGGGTTAAGTGCTGGGAAAGCCTTCAAGTATGTTAATTATCAAATCGAGTGGGAAGATGATTTCATTGGTCTGTCTGAGCTCTTCTAAGTTCCACCAGTAGTGATCGCGAATGACTTCTTTTTCGTTGTTACTCCAACCTGATCGGTCAATATCTGATTTATCTGCACTAATAATAAAGAAACGTTCTTCAGCAAGAACGTTTTCACCACTTGGCAGCATCATAGGGAAGGTTCTGGAGGCTATTTGTGGTCCTGTAGTTCTTCTTTTCAGGCCCGTTTCTTCAAATAATTCACGTAACGCCGCCTGCTCAAAAGACTCGTTGTGCTCAAGTCCTCCCCCTGGCGTTGCCCAGTATGTTTTCCCTTCCAGAGCATCATCTTTATGGCAGAACCTGAAGAGCAGAACATGATTTTCAGGTGAAAGGACTATCAATCGAGAGGCTGGGCGAGTACGCATATCTTCCCTCTTAAATAAAATTTAAACTCTTATTTCGGATGTTCATCTAAACATAAATTGCAGTCTGCAAGTACACATTGAGAATACTTTTTCTTGCCACGTCAACTGCGTTTATCGTCTTCTCTTTGCTCAAAGCAGACTGCCATCAATAACTCAATTTTTTGAAAAAATGGTACTCTTCGCAAAAGTATTCTTGAGTTCGACATTTTCCAACATCAACACCGCCCCCTAAAAAATCCAGCCTATCGCTGGGTTCAGATTGCTGACAAAAGTATCTTCGGGTAGCCCGGCCGAACAAAGTGACGCCGGGAACGTCCCAGGAGTCGGTACTGATGCTCCTCGTCCGGGCTACTCGGGGATGCCCCCTGATACCGCCCCTTCCTTTATCCCACTGCTTTCACCGCCAACTTCGGTATCAAACCCGGGCTCCGGCCACCCCTTGCCGCTCAAATTCAGCGCAGGCGTGCTGGTACGCGGTTAGGTACATAACCTATGGCGTAAAGGCTTTTATTTTTAACAGGTTACTGAGAAATTGGTGAATCTGTGTGGGGATCGTAGTCGCAAAAAGGTGAGCATAAACATTTCACCCCTCAATTTTTCAACCACAATTAACATTCACAAACTAATCAATATCCCCGACCATCGTCGAGCTTTTCAAAAAAGGATCCCCATGAAAAAAGTGGCCATCGTCGGCGTCGGCCCCACTGGAATCTATACCTTCCATGCCCTGGTTGAACGCGGTGAACCGATGACCGTGCAACTCTACGAGCAAGCGGAAGAAGCGGGTGTGGGCATGCCTTACAACAACGACAATAACGCGGACCATATGCTGGCGAATATTGCCAGTATTGAAATCCCGCCGATTTACATCACCTATCTGACGTGGCTACAAAACCAAAGCGATGACTACCTGACACAATTTGGTATAGAACGCACGTCATTGCATGAACGGCAATTTTTACCCCGCGTGATCCTTGGCGACTATTTTCGCGATCGCTTTTTAGCCATTGTCGATAAAGCCCGTGAGTCCGGTTTTGAGGTTTGTGTTCATGAGTCCAGCGAAGTCACCGATCTGCGCGCAAACCCGCAGGGTGTTACGTTGTGGGTAAACCACGCACCACAACCTGTCGAGGTGGATTTTGCAGTTATCGCCACCGGCCATCTGTGGCCTGAGGGAGACGACACACCACGTGAGTTTTTCCCCAGCCCGTGGACCGGCCTGATGGACGCACAAATTAACGCCTGCAGAGTGGGCATTCTGGGTACGTCGTTAAGCGCTATCGATGCGGCAGTAGCCGTGGTCAGTCAACATGGCGCCTTCACCACCGATGCTGATAACACCCTCCATTTTACGCGCAACCCCGGTAGCCAAAGCCTGAAGTTGACTCTGATGTCACGCAGCGGTGTGCTGCCGGAGGCCGATTTTTACTGCCCTCTCCCTTATGAACCGCTGAACATCGCCACCGGTCAGGCGATTGAACACGTCATTGAGCAGGGGCAACGCGGATTACTGGATCGCCTCTTCTTGCTTATCGTCAAACAGCTGCAAGACGCGGCACCGCAGTGGAGCCAGCAGATAGCGCTTGAGACGCTGACGGCCGATACGTTTTCTGACATCTATTTTGCTGACCGAATTCAGCACAATCCTTTTGACTGGGCGAAACGCAACCTGCAGGAAGTCGAACGCAACAAGCGAGAGCAACGCACCGTCACGTGGCGCTATACCCTGCTGCGGCTGCATGAGGTCATCGAACAGGTCGTGCCTCATCTTGACGATGGAGACAGTGAACGCTTCAAGCACGGTCTGGCACGCGTGTTTATCGATAACTATGCGGCGATCCCTTCGGAATCCATTCGCCGCCTGCTGGCGCTGCATGAGGCCGGGTTAATTGAAATCCTCGCGCTGGGCTCAGATTATCAACGCCAAAATGAGCAAGGTATGACGGTTATTTACCACAACAATCAGCGTAGCGAATTTGATGTGTTTATTGATGCCCGAGGGCAAAAAGCGTTGAGGAGCAAAGATATCCCGTTTCCCACGTTGCGCCATCAACTCCTCGCCTGTGGTGATGAGATCCCGGATATCAGCGAAAATTATACGCTGCGTGCGCCAAAGGATGCCTGTGGTCGCATCGCCTTTGGCGGGCTGCCATGGCTAATGCACGACCGCCCTTTTATTCAGGGTCTGGTCGTCAGCGCTGAAATCGGCGCAGCGATGGCAAACGCCCTGACACAAGGCACGGTGGGACGTCGGCGAAAACGCTGGGACCGTAACGAGGAAGACTAACGACCTGATAGAATCAGGAGGCGAGCAGCAATGTAACTACGTTGTCGCCTCCGCATTTGTCGTCCGATGGCAAACTAACGCCAGGCCGACTGACCGCCCAATGCGTATTTTCCGGCACCCAAAAATGCCACCGCCAGTGCGCCAATAAAGAAATACACCAGACTTTCAATAGCCCATGCGCCGGTTTTATCCAGCGACCAGGTTTCGCCCATTCCGACCATCAGCCACGCGACAACCATAGTGAATGCCAACCCTAACGCAGCCGGACGCGTCAGAATGCCGAGAATAATCAGGCACGGTGCCAGCACCTCGCCAAGCAAAACGCCGTAGGCAATGAAACCCGGAAAACCTTTCGCTATTAGCATGCCGCTAATGCCATCAATTCCGGCAAACAGTTTATGCAGACCGTGAAACAGCATCAGTCCCCCCACCGCCAGGCGTAACAAAAACTTGCCAAAGTCCTCATGCGTCAGCATGCGATTTACTGCATTTAATAAGTTCGTAACCATTTGAATTCGTTCCTTGTTTGCCATGTCCACAGTCAAGCTACGCGTTATCTTCGTCAAATGTAAGCTGCCGAAAATAAGGGGTAATGAGAAGCATAACTATTATCTTCATCTAAACTTGTAACCGGTATCACATTAAAGGAGATGGAAAACCATGAAACAAACGGTTGCCGCTTTTATTGCTAAAACGCTTGAACAGGCTGGTGTGAAACGTATTTGGGGCGTAACGGGTGATTCACTGAATGGTCTTAGTGACAGTCTCAATCGCATGGGAACGATCGACTGGATGCCAACCCGGCATGAAGAAGTTGCCGCCTTCGCCGCAGGCGCGGAAGCGCAACTGACCGGTGAACTGGCGGTGTGTGCCGGTTCATGTGGACCGGGAAACTTGCACCTGATTAACGGCCTGTTTGATTGCCACCGCAACCATGTCCCAGTGCTGGCGATTGCCGCACATATCCCCTCCAGTGAAATTGGCAGCGGCTATTTTCAGGAGACCCACCCGCAAGAGTTGTTCCGCGAATGTAGCCACTATTGCGAGCTGGTTTCCAGCCCTGAACAGATCCCACAGGTGCTGGCGATTGCCATGCGCAAAGCGGTGTTAAACCGCGGTGTGTCAGTCGTCGTGCTCCCGGGCGATGTTGCGCTGAAAGCCGCGCCGGAAAGTGCCAGCACGCACTGGTATCATGCGCCGTTACCGGTGGTTACCCCGGCGGAAGAAGAGATGAGAAAACTGGCGCAACTGCTGCGCTATTCCAGCAACATTGCGCTGATGTGCGGCAGTGGTTGCGCGGGTGCGCACAAAGAACTGGTGGAGTTTGCCGCAAAAATCAAAGCGCCGATTGTCCACGCCCTGCGCGGCAAAGAGCACGTCGAATATGACAACCCCTACGATGTGGGTATGACCGGACTGATCGGTTTTTCATCCGGTTTTCATACCATGATGAATGCCGACACGCTGCTTTTACTGGGCACCCAGTTCCCCTACCGTCCCTTCTACCCCACCGACGCCAAAATTATTCAGATTGATATCAATCCGGCAAGCATTGGTGCGCACAGCAAGGTGGATATGGCGCTCGTTGGAGATATCAAAGCCACGCTGCGTGCCCTGCTGCCGCTCGTAGAAGAAAAAACCGACCGCAAATTCCTCGATAAAGCCCTGAGTGATTATCGCGATGCGCGCAAAGGACTGGATGATTTAGCCAAACCCAGCGAAAAAGCCATTCACCCGCAGTATCTGGCGCAGCAAATCAGCCACTTCGCCGCTGATGACGCCATCTTTACCTGCGATGTCGGCACCCCCACGGTGTGGGCCGCGCGCTATCTGAAAATGAACGGCAAGCGCCGCCTGCTCGGGTCGTTTAATCACGGGTCGATGGCGAACGCCATGCCGCAGGCGCTGGGTGCGCAGGCAACGGAACCCGGATGCCAGGTGGTCGCCATGTGCGGCGACGGCGGCTTCAGCATGCTGATGGGCGATTTTCTTTCGGTGGTGCAGATGAAGCTGCCGGTGAAAATCATCGTGTTCAATAACAGCGTGCTGGGCTTTGTCGCAATGGAGATGAAGGCCGGTGGGTATCTGACCGACGGAACGGAACTGCACGACACCAACTTTGCCCGCATTGCCGAAGCCTGCGGGATCACAGGTATCCGCGTGGAAAAATCGTCGGACGTCGACGAGGCGCTGCAAAGAGCGCTGTCGATTGATGGCCCGGTGCTGGTCGACGTGGTGGTCGCGAAAGAAGAGCTCGCCATACCGCCGCAAATCAAACTCGAACAAGCGAAGGGTTTCAGCCTGTATATGCTGCGCGCTATCATCAGCGGACGCGGTGATGAAGTGATCGAACTGGCGAAAACCAACTGGCTAAGGTAAAACAGTGGGCATTACCTCACTTAAAAAGGAATGCCCGTGATCGACCTACGTAGTGATACTGTCACCCGCCCGAGTCGCGCCATGCTGGAAGAGATGATGGCGGCCCCGGTCGGGGACGACGTCTACGGCGACGACCCTACCGTCAATGCCCTTCAGCAGTATGCCGCTGAACTTTCTGGTAAAGAAGCGGCTATTTTCTTACCGACCGGCACCCAGGCAAATCTGGTGGCGCTGCTCAGCCACTGTCAGCGCGGCGAGGAGTACATCGCAGGCCAGGGCGCGCATAACTATTTATACGAAGCCGGTGGTGCCGCGGTGCTCGGCAGCATTCAGCCACAGCCTATCGACGCCGCGCCGGATGGCACGCTGCCGCTGGACAAAGTCGCCGCTAAAATCAAAGCCGATGATATTCATTTTGCCCGTACCCGCCTGCTCAGTCTGGAAAACACCCATAACGGTAAAGTGCTGCCGCGTGAGTATTTGAAGGAGGCCTGGGAATTCACCCGCGAACGAAATCTGGCGCTGCACGTTGACGGCGCGCGTATTTTTAACGCCATCGTCGCCTACGGTTGTGAGCTTAAGGACGTCACCCAATATTGTGACTCGTTCACCATTTGCCTCTCCAAAGGGCTGGGGACGCCGGTCGGGTCACTGCTGGTCGGCAGCCATGATTACATCAAACGTGCGATTCGCTGGCGCAAGATGACCGGCGGCGGTATGCGCCAGGCCGGTATTCTGGCGGCTGCCGGGCTGTATGCGCTCAAAAATAACGTGGCGCGTTTGCAAATTGATCACGACAACGCTGCCTGGATGGCAGAACAATTGCGTGAAGCGGGTGCCGACGTTATGCGTCACGACACCAATATGCTGTTTGTCCGCGTGGGTGAAGAACACGCTGCTGCGCTGGGCGAGTACATGAAATCTAAAGACGTGCTGATTAACGCCTCGCCGATTGTGCGTCTGGTGATGCATCTGGACGTTTCGCGTGAACAGCTTGCTGAAGTCGCCGCTCACTGGCGTGCTTTTTTAAACCGCTAAGGAGACCGGCGTGCCGCAACGGATTTTGGTACTTGGCGCCAGTGGTTACATTGGTCAACATCTGGTAAAAGCGCTCAGCCAGCAAGGGCATCAGGTGCTGGCGGCGGCACGTCGCATCGAGCGACTGGACAAACAGCAACTGCCCGGCGTCAGTTGTCATAAGGTTGATTTAAACGAACCAGATACCCTGACGCCGCTGCTAGCCGACGTTGATACGGTCTATTACCTGGTGCACGGGATGGGTGAAGGCGGTGATTTTATCGCCCACGAGCGTCAGGTGGCGCAGAATGTCCGCGATGCCCTGCGCCATACGCCAGTCAACCAGCTGATTTTCCTGAGCTCCTTACAGGCCCCCGAGCATGAACAGTCCGATCACCTGCGCGCACGGCAGATAACGGCTGACACGTTGCGCGAATCTGGCGTCCCGGTTACGGAGTTACGGGCGGGTATTATCGTCGGCGCGGGCTCTGCGGCCTTTGAGGTGATGCGTGATATGGTCTACAACCTGCCGGTACTCACCCCACCGCGCTGGGTACGATCGCGTACCACACCGATTGCGCTGGAGAACTTGCTGTACTATTTAGTTGCGCTGCTGGCGCACCCGGCAAACGGCCACCGCGTACTCGAAGCGGCTGGGCCGCAGGTATTAAGCTATCAAGAGCAGTTCGAACATTTTATGGCGGTCAGCGGCAAGCATCGCCTGCTTATCCCCATCCCTTTCCCGACCCGCTGGATTTCAGTGTGGTTTTTAAATGTGATCACCTCGGTTCCACCGACGACCGCCCAGGCGCTGATACAGGGCCTGAAACACGATCTGCTGGCCGATGACACCGAACTGAGGGCATTGATCCCCCAAAAGCTCATCGCCTTTGACGATGCGGTACGCAGCACGCTGAAGGAAGAAGAGAAACTGGTCGACTCCAGCGAGTGGGGATACGACGCGCAGGCCTTTGCCCGCTGGCGACCGGAATACGGCTATTTCGCCAAACAGGCCGGGTTTAGCGTCGAGACATCCGCCAGCCTGAAGGCGCTGTGGCAAGTGGTGAATCGCCTCGGCGGCAAAGAGGGCTATTTCTTTGGCAATATTCTGTGGAAGACGCGCGCAGCCATGGATCTGCTGGTGGGGCATAAACTGGCAAAAGGTCGGCCGGAGCGTCCGCTTTTACAGGTCGGCGATACCGTGGATAGCTGGAAGGTCATTATCGTCGAACCGGAGAAGCAGCTAACACTGTTATTTGGTATGAAGGCGCCAGGACTCGGTCGTCTGAGTTTTACCCTGGAAGATAAAGGCGATCGCCGTCGCATTGACGTCCGCGCCTGGTGGCACCCGCACGGTATGCCCGGTCTGTTCTACTGGCTGCTGATGATCCCGGCTCACCTGTTTATTTTCAGGGGGATGGCAAAGCGTATCGCCAAACTTGCAGAACAAATCACAGACTAAAGACAAAAAGAGGCTGTATTCTTTCATGTTTCCCATTGCATACAGGCGTAATTCACGGAAGAATGCGCACGAAGTTCTATTAAACACAGCGGATTGATATGAAGGTACTGGTTACCGGAGCCACCAGCGGCTTAGGCCGAAACGCGGTTGAGTTTTTACGCAAGAAAGGCATCAGCGTCAGAGCTACCGGTCGCAACGAAGCGATGGGTAAGTTGCTGGAGAAAATGGGCGCAGAATTTGTGCATGCGGATTTGACCGAGCTGGTCTCTTCGCAAGCAAAAGTGATGCTCGCAGGCATCGACACACTGTGGCACTGTTCCAGTTTTACCTCGCCGTGGGGAACACAGGAAGCCTTTGACCTGGCTAACGTCCGCGCCACCCGCCGTCTGGGCGAGTGGTCGGTTGCCTGGGGCGTGCGTAACTTTATTCATATCTCCTCCCCGTCGCTCTATTTTGATTATCACCACCATCGCGATATCAAAGAGGACTTTCGCCCACACCGCTTCGCCAACGAATTCGCCCGCAGTAAAGCAGCCGGCGAAGACGTGATTGCGCTGTTAGCCCAGGCCAATCCGCAAACTCGCTTTACGGTACTACGTCCGCAGAGCCTGTTTGGCCCGCATGATAAAGTTTTTATCCCCCGCCTGGCGCACATGATGCATCACTATGGCAGCGTCCTGCTCCCACACGGCGGCAGCGCACTGGTGGATATGACCTACTATGAAAATGCGATTCACGCGATGTGGCTGGCAAGTCAGGAAGCCTGTGACAATCTGCCATCAGGTCGTGTGTATAACATTACCAACGGTGAGCATCGCACGCTGCGCAGCATCGTGCAGAAGCTGATTGACGAACTGAATATTGATTGCCGCATCCGCTCCGTGCCTTATCCAATGCTGGACATGATTGCCCGCAGCATGGAGCGTCTGGGGAATAAATCGGCAAAAGAACCCAAGCTCACACACTACGGTGTCTCAAAGCTCAATTTTGACTTTACGCTGGACACCACCCGTGCCCAGGAAGAGCTGGGTTATCAGCCTGTCGTGACGTTGGATGAAGGGATTGAGCGTACCGCGGCCTGGCTGCGCGACCACGGTAAGCTGCCGCGTTAACCTTGCCCGTATTTCTCCAGTAGCGCTTCGGCAATGGCCTGCGTTTCGGCATCCGCCACGCCGTTCCACAACGCCGGGCGGAAGTGCATCTGGAACGCCATAATCACCCGCTGCTGTTCACGCGGCGTCATGTCCGGTTTCACCTCGTAGCCGTAGCGCGACAGCAAATCAAGTAACGATGCGGTGTCCACCGGCGTATGGGGTGCGCGTCCGCCAAGATAAAACGCGACGCGCTGAGCATCCGGCCAGGCGCCAATACCCTGCGCCGCCAGTTCACGCCACGGAAACAGCGGGCCGGGATCGTCTTTACGCTGCGGAGCGATATCCGCATGCGCCACCACGTTCTGCGCCTTGATGTCGTAGCGGGCAATAATGTCCTTTGCAAGCGGGATCAACGCCTGGATCTGCGTCGCTTCAAATGGCGCAAAATATTTCACGCCCGCTGATTTTTGCCAGCCACGGTTTTCCAGTTCAATCCCAATCGACGTGTCGTTAATCCGCGTAGCGCCTCGCCAGAAGCTGATCCCTGCATGCCAGGCCAGATCCTTTTCCGGGACCAACTGCCAGATCCGCGGCTTGCCGCCGTGCAGCGGTGGTACTGCCGGGATCAGATAGTGCGAGCTGACGTTTTTATCCGTCAGCGTGGCCAGCGATGAGTCAAAATCATCAGCCGTGTAGTGAATTACCAGCACTTTAATGCGTGGATATGCCGCCTGCGCCTGGCGTCGGGTATCCAGTTGATACCCGTCTTTGTCAACAATACCTGACTCGCGCGCACAGCCCGTCAGTAACACGGCAAATGCCAGCAGCCATAACAGACGCTTCATCGGCGAGTTTTCACCGCAGTACCGCTGACGCTCACCATCAGCATGCTGCCATCTTTACCCACGGTTTCGTAATCAATATCAATACCAACGACCGCATCTGCTCCCAACGCTTTCGCCTGTTCGCCAAGTTCCTGAAAGGCAATTTCACGCGCTTTGCGCAGCTCTTTTTCGTATGAGCCAGAGCGACCGCCGACAATGTCCCGGATCCCGGCAAAAAAATCGCGGAAGATATTCGCGCCTAAAATCGCTTCACCGGTTACCACACCGCAGTATTCCACGATGCTTTGCCCTTCCAGCGTAGGGGTGGTCGAAAACTGCATGGTATATCTCCTTATTACGCTAACAACGCTGCCTTAAGGCATTATCGAACCGATACCCTATCATTGAAAGGTTCCGATTGTTTAATTTTCAACATGACCGAAATGATGCAATAAAAATATTATTTCTCAGCACATTCGGACACGCGAACGGAATCAATCAGTGCAGAAAAATTTTTTAATGAGCACATTCCCTGCGTATTTTTCTCATCGCAGGCCGCTAAGGGCAGCACAATTTTTCCGGGAGGCGATTGCAACGACAAAGGTTGCATATCACGCATTTCCTGCAATGTCTGATACATAAAAGAAACCTGCACCCAATCAGAATGATCGCTGACCCGTTTCCACCTTTCGAAAACAAACTCTCCACCCGGCGGCGTATTATCTGGCTGACCGGGCAGAGACACGTTAAAACCTAATGCCCCGCTGATATTGGCAAGATTGGTGTCATGCCCCGCAATAAACAACAAAGAGACGGGCAACTGAATTGCGTATTTATTTTCTGTTGACCCCTGTGTTACGAGCGCTGTACGTATCAAATCAAGTAACGGTGTGGCCCTGCTACGGGCAACCTCCGGGGTTTTCTGCAGAAGGTCAAACTGCGCATTGTGCAGACTTAATAATGTACGCCATTCTTTATCGCCATGAATACGCCCCCAGGCCACCTGCGACATCCCTTGTGCTTGTTGCAGCAGGAAGATTTCCGTCAGGGTTGAAGCCAGTCCCCATGAGCCTGACAACGATATATTTTCTGGAGAGACCTTGAGTTCAGCAGGTAAGACGTCGGTTAGCGTACACTGTGCAGACTGCCCAGCTGCTTGACACTTTTCTGACTGGGAGAAATTTAACACCCGTTCCAGGGCTTGAAATGCGGGTTGGTAGTGGCGCGTGTACTCATCAAGACTTCCGCCAGCCCGGGTCAGGATGGCCTCTTTCACCTGCGATGTGTTCAGCGAACACTGCCCCGCCTTGATGGGATTAAAAAGGGGATCAGATTTTGACTTATCTTGTTGATAATGAACCTGTACTTTACATTCCGGGGCCAGTCCTGCCAGGAATGCTTCACCCGTTTTACGGGTACGTTGATCGCTATCGGCAATGACCGCGACCTGCCCTGCCGTTGGACACGTTTTATTATCCAGCAGACCTTTGTCCGCCAGGCGTAAACGTTGATACCGTCCTAATTCAGTGATGAGTGCCCCGCCGCGAGGAGTCAACCACCCCAGAGGAACGTCCCATTGCGGCCAGCGGTCGGGAGTGACTTGCTGCATAAGCGGCGTGAACTTTGTCGGTGCCCTGACGCCATGACGACTGACGATGACAACACGCTCAAGCTGCATTCCGCTCTGTTCATCGGCGCGTAATGAAACAGGGGCCAATATAATCGTTAAGAACAATAAACGAATGATCAGTGTACTCATTACCAGCACCACCTCGTCGTTAATGAATAATCAGAAGCCCGCACACGACAGGACGAACGTCTTATCTTGTCGACAGCAAAATCATCCTACGCCTGTGATAATAAATATCCACCAGGATGAAATACTGGGTTATCGCGTACGGCTGAAATTCACACACTTTTGCCACCGCCTCGTTCACACACGGAACGAGATCACACTTATAATTTCATTTTAAAATTATAAAAATAAAAAGCACCGCCTCAGCTGGACGGCGATGCTTTAACGCATACTGGATGATATTTGAAAATTAGATCAACTTAATTTTAATGTCATAACTTTCAAGCCCGGTCATTTTCTCACGAGCGATAAACTGAATATCGGAAACTTCTTTCCCGGTCTTTTTCTTCAGCTCAACAATTTTCTTTGTGATGAACTCAGATATATCCGCTTCAGTTTTATTTTTTAATTTCTCGACGTCCATTTTGCACCTCTTCTGGTCTGTAACGGCATCAACGCGCCAGTAGATAGTATTATCTGTATAACCATGGATATCTATAAACTATACGATAAAAAGATTCAATAACCTAGGCGCAACTGGTCATTACACACCCAGAAATTGTTTGCATATTAAACGATAAAAGAGGGGCTGAAGGCAGGTTCGCAGTAAACGATGTTCTGGCATCACGACAAAAACGTCAAGATGACGATCTCACGATAAACAGGTAGGGTCATCTGTTAAGTCATTAAAAAAGCCCCTTGAAGGGGCCTAAAAAATTATTTTCTGAAATCCAGCGGAGTCTGGCCGGACTGAATGTACATTGCAACATTATCAAATGTAATCATTTTAGATTTGCAAAAAATACATTTCGCGCCAAACGGATTTCCCTCAGTCACATCGAAGCTCGATGTTCTGTACTGCGAACCATGGCAACATGGGCAGCGAAAGTGAATATGATTAGTAATAATAGTTACCTTAGAGCGCCACAACATTAACAGCGGATGGGCCTTTAGGTCCCTGCTCCACGCTAAACTCGACTTCCTGATTTTCATTCAGCGTTTTAAAGTCGTTACTTTGGATAGCAGAAAAATGCACAAACACATCTTTGCTACCATCTTTGGGCGTGATGAATCCAAAACCTTTCTCAGGATTAAACCACTTAACTAAACCCGTCATTTTATTAGACATATATTTTATTCCTTAATTTGAGCCTTTCGGCATATTTGGTTTTATTACAGAATCGACTTAGTGCTTAGCGGAGTGACTCAAAGAAGGGATAAATGGATAAACCTGAAAATGAGAACTGCGGAAGTAAACTACTTTGTAAATCGTCTGTTATTCAAACCGACTCAACTATTAACGCATGAGCCCAGGAATTAATCAACCCTTATTTTAGCCATCCGGATACCCTGATAGCCTAAGGACTGCTCCGTCATTGTGCACTTATACATACCGTCGCAGTCCGGCTTCCACATTTTGTTGCCTCGTAAATAAGCATGCAGATACGTGGATGGTCTATACACTATAGGGAGCATCCTTGGCGACAACATCATGCCGCAGTTTGATATACTGAACCGAGGTAAGCAGTCAATAGCCACAGATGTACCAGTCGGTGAAATTTGCGAAGTTATGCAAGTAAAAACAAAGTGTTAATCGATTACACAGTCATTGAAAGGATAGAATTTTTCATCGTAGAATACTATTAGTAGAAAGCTAATAAGGAAATCATTATGCGCTACTCGAAACTCTCTCTGTTGGTCCCCTGTGCACTTCTTCTCAGCGCCTGTACCACCGTAACTCCGGCTTATAAAGACAACGGCCCGCGTAGCGGCGCTTGCGTGGAAGGTGGGCCAGACAGCGTGGCACAACAGTTCTATGATTACCGCATTCAGCATCGCAGCAACGACATCACCGCCCTGCGTCCGTACTTAAGTGACAACCTGGCGAAATTGCTGACCGATGCCAGCCGCGATAACTCGCACCGCGAGCTGCTGACCAGCGACCCCTTCTCCAGCCGCACCACCTTACCGGACAGCGCCAGTGTCGCCAGCGCCTCGACCATTCCGAATAGTGATGCACGTAACATTCCGCTGCGCGTAGAGCTTAAGCAGGGTAATCAAACCTGGCGTGATGAAGTACTGATGATCCGTGAAGGCCAGTGCTGGGTCGTGGATGATGTTCGCTATCTGGGCGGTAGTGTACATGCGCCAGCCGGGACGCTGCGCCAGTCTGTCGAAAACCGTTAATCCCGCCATTCATTCGTTCAAATCATAAACCCCATAAATTGTCTGGCATTCTGCATAGAATGCCGACAATTATTCTTGCCCACTGGTGACCCCGCTATTTTGTGCTATGTTTAGAGAAGAATGCGGTTTGCATTTAACTTTTAACGCATAAATATTGCATAACTATTCTGTCAAAGGTAGTATCTGCGGCTTCAATAGCTATCAGACTGCCAGTATACGAGTGTCAATGAGTATTCAATTAAACGGCATTAACTGCTTCTACGGCGCACATCAGGCGCTGTTCGATATCACGCTGGATTGCCCTCAGGGCGAAACACTGGTGTTACTTGGCCCAAGTGGAGCCGGGAAAAGCTCGCTACTGCGCGTACTCAACCTGCTTGAGATGCCGCGTTCGGGCACGCTCTCTATTGCCGGTAACCGTTTCGACTTCACGAAAACACCTTCTGATAAAGCCATTCGCGAACTGCGTCAGAACGTGGGCATGGTCTTTCAGCAATACAATCTTTGGCCGCATCTTACTGTGCAGCAGAACCTGATCGAAGCGCCCTGCCGCGTGCTGGGTCTGAGCAAGGACCAGGCGCTGGCGCGTGCCGAGAAGCTGCTGGAACGTCTGCGACTGAAGCCCTATAGCGATCGTTACCCACTGCATCTTTCCGGCGGCCAGCAACAGCGTGTGGCCATTGCCCGCGCGTTAATGATGGAGCCACAGGTGCTGCTGTTTGATGAACCGACCGCAGCGCTTGACCCGGAAATTACCGCACAAATCGTCAGCATCATTCGTGAGCTGGCAGAAACCAATATTACTCAGGTGATCGTCACCCACGAAGTGGAAGTCGCCCGTAAAACGGCCAGTCGTGTGGTGTATATGGAAAACGGTCATATCGTCGAGTTTGGGAATGCGAGCTGCTTTGCCAACCCGCAAACCGAAGCGTTTAAAAACTATCTCTCTCACTAAGATTCGGGACAATACAATGAAAAAAGTTCTGATTGCCGCGCTAATCGCAGGTTTTAGCCTTTCCGCTACCGCAGCCCAAACCATTCGCTTCGCTACGGAAGCGTCTTATCCTCCGTTTGAATCCATTGATGCTAATAACAACATCGTGGGTTTTGACGTTGACCTGGCAAATGCGCTGTGTAAAGAGATCGACGCCACCTGTACGTTCACTAACCAGGCTTTCGACAGCCTGATCCCAAGCCTGAAATTCCGCCGTTTTGACGCGGTAATGGCCGGAATGGACATCACGCCGGAGCGTGAAAAGCAGGTGTTGTTCACTACGCCTTACTACGACAACTCAGCGTTGTTTGTTGGTCAACAGGGTAAATACACCAGCATTGACCAGCTGAAAGGCAAGAAAGTGGGCGTACAAAACGGCACCACGCACCAGAAATTCATCATGGATAAACATCCGGAAGTCACCACCGTCCCGTATGACAGCTACCAGAATGCCAAACTCGACCTGCAGAACGGGCGTATTGATGGCGTCTTTGGTGATACCGCTGTCGTGACCGAATGGCTGAAGGACAATCCGAAACTGGCCGCCGTTGGCAATAAAGTTACCGATAAAGATTACTTCGGTACCGGTCTGGGCATCGCAATGCGCCAGGGCAATACCGAGCTGCAGCAGAAATTCAATGCTGCGCTGGAAAAAGTGAAGAAAGATGGGACGTACGAAACCATCTATAACAAATGGTTCCAGAAGTAATATTAGATGAATGAATTTTTTCCTTTAGCAAGCGCCGCCGGGATGACCGTCGGCCTTGCCGTTTGTGCGCTGATCATTGGCCTGGCTCTCGCAATGTTGTTTGCCGTCTGGGAGTCTGCTAAATGGCGTCCAGTGGCATGGACGGGTTCAGCCCTGGTGACGCTCCTGCGCGGACTGCCGGAAATTCTGGTGGTTCTGTTTATCTATTTCGGTTCCTCCCAGTTGCTGCTGACGCTGGCCGATGGGTTTACGATAAATCTTGGCATCGTGCAGATCCCGGTGCAGATGGAGATCGAAAACTTCGACGTCAGTCCGTTCCTGTGCGGCGTCATTGCGCTGTCATTGCTGTATGCGGCCTATGCGTCGCAAACGCTGCGTGGCGCACTGAAAGCCGTCCCGCTCGGGCAATGGGAGTCTGGTCAGGCGCTAGGGCTGTCCAAAACCGCGATCTTCTTTCGTCTGGTGATGCCGCAAATGTGGCGTCATGCCCTGCCGGGACTGGGTAACCAGTGGCTGGTTTTGCTGAAAGATACCGCGCTGGTAAGCCTGATCAGCGTCAACGATCTGATGCTGCAAACCAAAAGCATTGCCACACGTACTCAGGAGCCGTTTACCTGGTACATCGTGGCGGCGGCCATTTATCTGGTGATAACGCTGTTGAGTCAGTACATTCTCAAACGCATTGACCTGCGCGCGACACGTTTTGAGCGGAGACCGGGCTGATGCTTGAGTATTTACCAGAACTGATGAAAGGGCTGCATACCAGCCTGACGTTGACGGTTGCCTCCATCGTGGTTGCGCTGGTCATGGCGCTGATTTTCACCGTCATCCTGACGCTGAAAACTCCGGTGCTGGTGTGGCTGGTACGCGCCTACATTACGCTGTTTACCGGTACGCCGCTGTTGGTGCAAATCTTCCTGATCTACTACGGTCCGGGGCAGTTTCCCGCGCTGCAGGAGTATCCGGTCCTCTGGCATCTGCTGTCAGAACCCTGGCTGTGCGCCTTGATTGCGCTGTCGTTAAACAGTGCCGCGTATACCACGCAGCTGTTCTACGGCGCTATTCGCGCAATCCCGGAAGGTCAGTGGCAATCCTGTGGTGCATTGGGGATGAGCAAGAAAGATACGCTGGCCATCTTGCTGCCGTACGCCTTTAAACGCGCCCTCTCCTCGTACTCCAACGAAGTGGTGCTGGTGTTCAAAAGTACCTCCCTGGCCTACACCATCACGCTGATGGAAGTCATGGGTTACAGCCAGCTGTTGTATGGTCGCACCTATGACGTCATGGTCTTCGGCGCGGCGGGCGTGATTTATCTGATTGTTAACGGCCTGCTGACGTTGATGATGCGCTTAATCGAGCGTAAAGCACTGGCGTTTGAACACCGCAATTAAGTCAATAACTGCATAAAGCTGAATAGTAAAGGCGGACATGTCTCTGGACTGTCCGCTTTTTTTTATTCCACATAAAATATTTAATCATTTTTATTGCATACAAATTCATTAAATGGCATTGTAAATCAACGCCGCAGACACGGTGAATCATCATAAGATTGACAGACGGGAGTTCCACCATGAAAAAGTTAGTCCTGGCCGCATTACTTGCTACCTTCGCCACCGGCGCCTCTGCTGCTGATAAAATCAATTTCGGTGTCTCAGCAACCTACCCGCCATTCGAATCGTTGGATGCCAGCAATAAAATTGTTGGTTTTGACATCGACCTGGCTTCTGCATTGTGCAAACAAATGCAGGCTAACTGTACTTTTACTAATCATGCGTTCGACAGCCTGATCCCCGCGCTGAAATTCAAAAAATACGATGCGGTGATTTCCGGTATGGACATCACGCCAGAACGTAGTAAGCAGGTCTCCTTTACTCAGCCCTACTATGCCAACTCAGCGCTGGTCATTGCGAAAAAAGACACCTATAAAACCTTTGCTGACTTGAAAGGCAAACGTATCGGCATGGAAAACGGCACCACGCACCAGAAATACCTGCAGGATAAACATCCTGAAGTGAAAACCGTGGCGTACGACAGCTACCAGAATGCGATCATTGACCTGAAAAACGGGCGTATTGATGGCGTATTTGGCGACACTGCCGTAGTTAACGAGTGGCTGAAAACCAATCCGCAGTTAGGCGTAGCAACGGACAAAGTAACTGACCCGCAATACTTCGGTACCGGCCTTGGCATTGCCGTTCGCCCGGATAACACCGCGCTGCTAGAAAAACTGAACACCGCGCTGGCCGCCATTAAAGCTGACGGTACCTATCAAAAAATCAGCGATCAGTGGTTCCCGCAGTAATCCCTGCCTTACCTGAAAAAGCCGCAAATCGCGGCTTTTTACGCTTAACGTCCGCGCTTTCGGTCAGTTCTTACGCCATAAACCCATTCCTGGCATACACTTGTTAAAACGATAAAAGTGAGGCAACAGGATGATAGCATTCCCAGCCAGCTTACTGATCCTGAATGGAAAAAGTGCTGATAATCCCCCGCTGCGCGAGGCGATTGCCCTGCTACGCGATGAGGGCGTTGAGATCCATGTGCGCGTCACCTGGGAAAAAGGCGACGCCCGGCGTTACGTTGATGAGGCCCGCCAGTTGGGCGTTGCCACCGTCATTGCGGGCGGCGGTGATGGCACCATCAACGAGGTCTCCACCGCGCTCATCCATTGCCAGGGGGAGGATATACCCGCTCTGGGGATTTTGCCGCTGGGAACCGCAAATGACTTCGCCACCAGCGTGGGTATTCCTGAGGTTCTGGATAAAGCCTTGAAGCTGGCCATCGCCGGCAATGCGGTTGAAATAGACATGGTGCAGGTCAATGATAAGACCTGTTTTATCAATATGGCGACGGGCGGATTCGGCACGCGGGTCACGACAGAAACACCAGAAAAACTCAAAGCCGCGCTGGGCGGCGTGTCGTACTTTATTCATGGGCTCATGCGCATGGACACGCTGAAGCCCGACAGCTGCGAAATTCGCGGGGAAAACTTTCACTGGCAGGGAGACGCGCTGGTGATCGGCATCGGCAATGGTCGTCAGGCTGGCGGCGGGCAGCAACTTTGCCCCACGGCACTGATCAACGACGGTCTGCTGCAACTGCGCATTTTTACCGGCGATGAGCTTCTTCCGGCGCTACTTTCGGCACTTACCCAATCCGACGACAACCCCAATATTATTGATGGTGCGTCATCCTGGTTTGATATCCGTGCCCCGCATGAAATCACGTTTAATCTCGATGGCGAACCGCTAAGCGGGCAGGAATTTCACATCGAAATCCTCCCCGCCGCGCTACGCTGCCGGTTACCGCCTGGTTGTCCCTTGTTACGCTAGTACACCGCCACTTCCCGCGCCAGTTCGCGGGAATAGCGCTGGCTGCCGCTTATTAACATCCGGGTATACTCGGTTTGCGCCTCACCGTTGACCAGCGCCTCCACGGTGAGCGTTTCAAGAATTTTTCCGTATTGCATCACCGCCACTTTCTGACACAAATGCGCAATAACCCCCAGATCGTGGGTAACCAGCAGATAGGTCAGGCTGGACTCCTTTTGCAATTCAGCCAGCAGGTTAAGAATTTCGGCCTGTACCGATACGTCCAATGCAGAGGTCGGCTCGTCCAGCAACAGCACCTGCGGTTCGAGGATTAGCGCCCGCGCAATCGCCACACGCTGGCGCTGCCCGCCAGAAAGCTGATGCGGATACCGGTCGCGAAATGCCCGGTTCAGACCGACCTTATCCAGCAGCCCGTTAACCCGCCGATCCCGGTCAGCAATGCCGTGGATCAACAGCGGCTCTTCGAGGATATCGCTGATGGTATGCCGGGGATGCAGCGAACCATATGGGTCCTGGAATACCATCTGTACCAGGCGGCAGCGTTCGCGGCGAATACGGTGACCCAGGGCTTGTCCGTCGATCGCCAGTTCACCCTGCCAATGGGTAAACAATCCAGCCAGGCACTTCAGTACGGTTGTCTTTCCCGAACCGGACTCCCCAACCAGACCGTAGACCTCTCCGGGCTGAACCCCAAACGTCACGTCATACAGCACCTGATTGCGTTTTTCTCCCTCACCAAATGCCAGGTTCAGATTTTTAACGTCGATCATATCCCCTCCTCACTCAGCCAACTGGGCTGACGTTGCAGCACCGGCAGCACCGCCCGGCGGTTGTGGATTTCTGGCAATGCGCTAATCAGCCCCTGAGTATAGGGATGCTGCGCATGATGGAGATCGCCTGCGGCGATGGATTCCACCACCCGCCCGGCATACATCACCAGGACGCGATCGCAGAAGCTGCGCACCAGGTTGATGTCATGGCTGATAAAAATAAGCCCCAACCCGCGCGACTCCACCAGCGAGTCAAGCAGCCCCAACACCTGCAGACGCACCGACACGTCCAGCGCCGAGGTGGGTTCGTCGGCAATCACCAGTTCCGGATCGGTGATTAACATCATCGCGATCATGACACGTTGCCCCTGGCCACCAGAAATCTCGTGCGGATAGAGCTGATACACCCGCTGCGGCTGACGAATACGCACCACCTCCAGCATTTCCAGCGCCCTGGCTTTGGCCTCAGCCTTGCGCCCCGGATGATGGGTAAGCCAGGCTTCGGCAATCTGATCGCCAACGCTCACCACCGGATTAAGGGAGTATTTCGGGTCCTGCATAATCATCGAGATACGCTTGCCGCGAATTTGCCGCATCTGCGCCTCGCTGGCATGGGCTAAATCCACATCGCTAAACTGCATTTTGTCTGCCGTAACCCGTGCTTTTTTCGGATGCAGGTGCAGCAGCGCTCGCCCGACGGTGGATTTACCGGAGCCTGACTCACCCACAATCGCCAGTTTTTCACGTCCGAGTTGAAAGGAGACGCCGCGCACCGCCTGGGTGACCGCGCCGCCGTTGATAAAATCGACGTGCAGGTTACGCACATCAAGCAGAGGCGAATCATTCGCTGCGAGGATCGAGGATGTCACGTAAGCCATCTCCTAAGAAGTTGAACGCCAGGCTGTTGATCAAAATCGCTAGCCCCGGAATAGTCACTACCCACCAGCATTCCATCATGTAGGTGCGCCCGCTGGAGATCATCGCCCCCCATTCCGGATCCGGTGGCTGAGCCCCTAACCCCAGAAACCCAAGGCCCGCAGCGGTCAGAATGATCCCCGCCATATTCATGGTGATACGAATAATCACCGACGGCAGGCACAGCGGTACGATATAACGCCACAGCACACGTCCTGCCGATGCCCCCTGCAGGCGAACGGCAGAGATAAAATCGGCCTGACGCAACGAGAGCGTTTCCGCACGAGCCAGACGCGCAATCGGCGGCCAGGCGGTCAGCGTAATGGCAATTACTACGTGCTCCAGCCCCGGACCGAGTGCCGCGACAAAGGCCAGTGCCAGTACCAGGCTTGGAAAAGAAATGAAAATGTCGGTGACGCGCATCAGTACCATGTCGACCTTGCCACCGAAGTAACCCGCCGTGACGCCAAGCAGCAGACCGAGCGGCCCTACGGTGACCGACACCAGCAGCACGATATACAGCGTGATGCGCGAGCCATACACCAGGCGGCTAAAGATATCGCGGCCAAACTCATCGGTCCCGAACCAGTGCTGCGCGTTCGGCGCCACCAGCGCACTGTTTAAATCCTGCACCAACGGGTTGTACGGTGCGATAAGCGGGGCAAAAATGGCCACCAGCAATAACAACGCAATAATTCCGCCGCCAATGGCGGTCAGCGGGTTACGCGCCATCTTGCCCATGAACCCGCGCGCTCGCAGCAGCGCCTGCTTCGCCCGCAGACGTTGTTCGCTATTGCCGCTATCCCGCGGCGTATCCAGAGAAACCGTCATGATTTTGTCCTCGGATCAAAGAATTGATACAGCATGTCGGAGAGCAGATTGAGCATGACGAAAATCACCCCAACCAGCAGCACGCAGCCCATCACCGCATTCATGTCACCCAGCAGCAGGCTGCCGGTTAAATAGGAGCCAAAACCGGGCCAGGAAAAGACGGTTTCAATCAGCACCGCGCCTTCCAATAGCGAACCGTAGGCCAGCGCGACCACCGTGAGCAGTTGCACCAGAATATTGCGAAACGCATGGTTCCAGATGACCTGACGCTCGGTCAGCCCTTTGACGCGCGCGGTGATAATGAACTCCTGTGAAAGCTGCGCCAGCATAAAGCTACGGGTCATACGGCTGATGTAAGCCAGAGAGTGAAAACCCAATAGCGCAGCAGGCAAAACCAGATGATTAATGGCATTCCAGAACACGGTGGCATTACCGGCCAACAGCGCGTCGACGGTCATTAATCCGGTCTGGCGTGGCACCAGCCCGTCCAGTCCGAGATCCAGACGCCCCGCGCCGCCCACCCAGCTTAGCCAGGCGTAGAACACCAGCAGCCCCATCATCCCCACCCAGAAAATCGGTGTGGAATAACCTGCCAGGCTAATGATGCGCACCACGTAATCCGACAGGCTATTGCGTCGTGCCGCCGCCAACACCCCCAGCGGGATCCCCAGACCCGCCCCTACCACAATGGCCATCGTCGCCAGCTCAATGGTGGCCGGGAAAACGCGTACAATGTCATCCATCACCGGCTTACCGGTCAGCAGCGCATTACCCAGATCGCCGTGCAGCAGATTGGTGAAGTAAATACCAAACTGCGCCGCCAGCGATTTATCAAAGCCTAACTGGTGATACACCTGCTGATAGGTACTCTGATCCGCATCAGGTCCCACGATCGCCAGTACCGGGTCGATCGGCATGACGCGACCGATAAAAAAGGTCAGCAGCAGCAATCCAAACAACGTAATTGCCACCTGTATCAGACGGGTCGAGACACGCCGGGCGCGTGAGCCAGGTGCAAGTATGGCAACGCTCATTGTTCACCTCCGGTTTTATACACATCACGCAAAAACGTGGTGGCCGACGGATGCGGCTGATAATTCTGCACCTCACGGCGCACAACGACCGAATCCACCATTTGCGACAGCGGAATTAGCGCGGGAACGAGCTGGTCGTAGCGGGTCTGGATCGCCTGATACGCGCGAGTCTGCGTTTGCGGGTCACGCTCCAGCAGGGCGCTGTCGATCATGTCATTAAGCGGTTTATCGTAGAAACCAGTGCGCCAGCCCTGAAAGTTGGTAAGCCGGGCTGCATCGCTGTTATCCGGGTTATAGACCAGCGCCCGCAGGCTGGAGTGCGGATGCGGTTCCATGCCGCTGCCGCCGCGCCCGACCAGCATGTCAAATTTACGCTCGCGCATTGCGCCGTAGATCTGATTACCGGTTCCGGTGATAATTTTGGCGTTAATACCCGCCTGCATCAGCGTGGACTGCACGGCAATCGCGATATTCTGGAAAGGCTGGTCAGCCAGCACCCGCAGCGTGGTGTCGAAACCGTCCGGGTATCCCGCCTCCGCCAGCAGCTTTTTAGCGCGCGGAATGTCGAGGCGATAGCCGGGGTCAGGCAGCGTGGAGGGCATTCCTGCCTTGATAGGACGCTGATGCAATACGCCGTATCCCGGCATCAGCGCTTTATTGATCCCCTGATAATCAATCAGGTAACGCACGGCTTCACGGACTTTCGGATTGGCGAAGTGCGCCTCCTTCATGCTCATTGCCACGTAATACATCGTGCCTCGCTGGACGGCATCCACGCTCAGGTCAGGATCGCTACGCAGGGCATTGATGTCTGAAACCGCCATATTACTGGCAATATCCAGATCGCCCTTGGCAATCATCAGACGCAGGGTCTGGGATTCCTGAAAATGGCGCAACACCACGCGGCTCATTTTCGCCTCGCCGCGCCAGTAGTTCGGGTTACGCGTCATGCGCAGGACATCTTTCGCCTGCCAGGTATCAAGGGTAAACGGGCCAGACCCGGCTTCATTGGTGGTCAGCCAGTGGTTACCCCAGTCGTTATTCAGCACATGTTGCTGCACGGTTTTGCTGTCCAGCACGCCGAGATTCCCCAGCGCCCCCAGTGAATAGATAATCAACTGCGGATCGTTGGCTTTGGGCAGCGTGATTTTCACTGTAAACCTGTCCGGGGCGCTGACCTGTTGGTCGATATTTTTTTTGCTAAAGCCGTAGGATTTCCACACCGACGACTGCGCCAGATTCAGGTGCAGGATCCGACGCATCGACCACACCACATCGTCAGCAGTCAGCGGATTACCGGAGTGAAAGGTCACGTCATCGCGCAGATGAAAAGTCAGGGTGGTGCCATCCGGACTGACATCCCAGGATGTCGCCAGCGCGGGTTTCACATGGGTCAACTGGGCAGGATCCAACTCCACCAGCGAGTCATATAAATTCACCACAATGCCCACCACTTCGTTGCCGGTCATGGCGGCCGGATCGAGGGTCAGCAGGTTATTCATGTTCATACCAATGATGAGCTGATCGGGCGGCGTTTTGGCGTACGCCGCACTGCTCCCCATCGACACGGCGAGTGCGAGTAAACACGCGCCCAGTAAGGAAGTTTTTTTCATCTATTGTTTGCCTGTACTGTAGGGTACATGTTGCCGGATGACGCTTGGCTTATCCGGCATTTATTGTTTTCAGTCAGTCGTGGCTGACGGTGTTGGCTTCGATATAGGCAAAATTGATGTCTTCCCCCAAACCGGGGCGCTGTGGCAGATGCACAAAACCGTCGGCGTCCATCGGGTCAACAATGCTGTTCAGGTAGGCTGCCGGTTCGTCGTAGTCGAGGAACGGATGCAGCAGGCCGCGCTCGTACCAGCGACAGTTTCGAATCGCGCCAATCACCGCGAGGCTCGCCGCACCGTTGCCGTGAACTTCGCAGTCCATGCCAAACGACTCGGCCAGGTTGGCCACTTTCAGGGTGGGCGAGATTCCCCCCACACCGTTGGCACCGGCACGTAAAATGTCGCATGCGCCCGCCTTCACCCAGTCCGCGCGGCTGTGGTGTTTTCCACCGAGGCTTTCCGGACCAATGATCGGAATGGAGAGATTTTCGGCAAGCCAGGCGTAAGACGCCATGCTCTCTTCTTCCATCGGCTCTTCAAACCAGGCAAAGTTGAGTTTTTCCAGTTCCTTGCCGATGTACAGCGCTTCTGTACGGCTGTACCAGTGATAGCCGTCGATCATCAGATCAATATCCGGTCCGACCGCCTCGCGCACGGCGGCGCAGGCTTTCACATCCATCTTCGGATTTGGCGCGAAGGAGACCGGCGGCATCCAGGTATGCAGTTTGATCGCCTTATATCCACGAGCGACCAGTTTTTCGGCAAAGCAGGCATATTCTTCCGGCGTCGACAGTCCGCCGGGCAGATCGTCACCACACATGGTGCTGCCGTAGGCCGGGACCTTATCGCGAAAACCACCCAGCAGCTTGTAGACCGGCATGTTGAGCTTGCGGCCTATCAAATCCCACAGCGCCTGCTCAACAAAAGACAGCGCGCGTTCGGTCAGTTGATGCGCGCTTCCCCGCTGCCAGTGCACCAGATCCTGCCAGATGCGCTCCCGATTAAACGGGTCCTGACCGACCATCACTTTGCGAAAAAAGGTATTCACCACAAACGGGCGCACCACTTCCGGCGGTGCAAACGAATACCCCTGGGTTCCGTCATCGGCGGTAATGGTCAGCATGGCCATTTTGGCGAGGCTTTCCGGCCCCGGATGGGAATGTCCGGCGGTATCAGAAACCCGGCGGGTGGGATACTGGAAGACGGAGACATTGATAGCTTCAATTTTCATTATTGGGTCCTTAGCGCAACTTTGAAATGCTGTTTCACATCTAAATGTATGTGCAAAAAAGCAACTTTGCCTCGGACATTCCGCGCTAAGGCATGACTATTTTCTGTGCAAGTGCACAGGGAGAGGTGATGCTTTTCACAAAAGGCAGGAGAAACGTGAGGTAGATCGGACTAATATTGCGATTATACTGAAATGATATTTTGAATTTAATTTTTCAAGAAACGCGGGTTGCCGCGACATGACCACAACCCGCGATAATTTACGCAATGGTCACTTTGTTATCCAGATAAACGTCCTGCACGGCGTTAATCAACTTAACACCATCTGCCATGGTTTTCTTGAACGCTTTACGTCCGAGGATCAGACCCATACCACCGGCACGCTTGTTAATTACCGCCGTGCGCACCGCATCGCTGAGATCGGTTTCGCCCCCTGCCGCACCGCCGGAGTTAATCAGCCCGGCGCGGCCCATATAGCAGTTCGCCAGTTGATAACGCACCAGGTCAATCGGGTTGTCGCTGGTCAGCTTGCTGTAGACGCGATCGTCGGTATAGCCAAAGTTAACGGCCTTATACCCGCCGTTATTTTCCGCCATTTTCTGCTTAACAATATCCGCTCCGATGGTGGCCGCTAGGTGGTTTGCCTGCCCGGTCAGGTCGGCGGAAACGTGATAATCCACCCCGTCTTTCTTAAATGCGGAGTTGCGCAGATAGGCCCACAGCACCGTCACCATCCCCAGTTCATGCGCACGTTCAAACGCTGCAGAAATCTCTTCAATCTGACGACGCGATTCCTCTGAGCCAAAATAGATCGTAGCCCCGACCGCCACCGCGCCCATATTGAATGCCTGCTCCACACTGGCATACAGCGTCTGGTCAAAGGTATTCGGGTAGCTGAGCGTTTCGTTGTGGTTAATTTTTACGAGGAACGGAATACGGTGTGCATAGCGACGAGATACGGAAGCCAGCACGCCGTAGGTCGACGCCACGCAGTTACAGCCCGCTTCGATAGCCAGCTCCACAATATTCTTCGGGTCAAAGTACAACGGGTTGGCGGCAAACGAGGCCCCGGCGGAATGCTCCACGCCCTGGTCGACCGGCAGAATCGACAGGTATCCCGTGCCAGCGAGTCGGCCCGTGTTATACAGCGTCTGCATATTACGCAGCACGGCAGGCGGACGATTATTGTCTACCATCACGCGGTCGACGTAATCATGCCCTGGCAGGTAAAGTTGGTCAGAAGGAATGGTCATACAACGATGCTGTAAAAGGTTGTCGGCATCTTTGCCAAGCAACTGCGCAATATCAGTCATAGCTATGCTCCCGTAAGTTCCGGTTGGATACCGGAATGTGAATTGTCCTGACCCGCCTTGTTGCGGGCAGCCATAAGCCTGGTACCGACTGCGCTTTTTTTCCATCTTTAGCGCACTTTTCAGTCATTTCCGCTGGCTCGATTCAGGCATTAAAAAACGTTAAGGCGGTCAAAATTAAAACACAAAGGTATTTTAAAGGTATTATCTACTGGTACTATGAAAACGTACCTTACCTGTCATGAAGGATGTAAAGATGAAAACTACAGCAAAGCTGTCGTTCATGATGTTCGTGGAGTGGTTTATCTGGGGCGCCTGGTTTGTACCGCTTTGGCTGTGGCTGAGTAAAAGCGGATTCAGCGCCGGAGAAATTGGCTGGTCCTACGCCTGTACCGCCATTGCCGCAATCCTGTCACCGATTTTTGTCGGTTCGCTCACCGACCGCTTTTTCTCCGCGCAAAAAGTCCTGGCGGTGTTAATGTTCGTCGGCGCCATTCTGATGTACTTCGCCGCGCAGCAGACCACCTTCGGCGGCTTCTTCCCGCTATTGTTGGCGTATTCACTGACCTATATGCCCACCATTGCGCTGACCAACAGTATTGCCTTTGCCAACGTCCCGGACGTCGAGCGTGACTTCCCACGCATCCGCGTGATGGGCACCATTGGCTGGATTGCCTCCGGTTTAGCCTGCGGGTTCTTACCGCAAATGCTGGGCTACAGCGATATCTCCCCCACCAATATCCCGTTGCTGATCACCGCCGGGAGCTCCGCGCTGCTGGGTGTCTTCGCCTTCTTCTTGCCGGATACGCCGCCAAAAAGTACCGGCAAGATGGATATCAAAGTTATGCTGGGGCTGGATGCACTGATCCTGCTGCGTGATAAGAACTTCCTTGTCTTTTTCTTCTGTTCGTTCCTGTTTGCGATGCCGCTGGCGTTTTACTACATCTTCGCCAATGGTTACCTGACCGAAGTCGGAATGAAAAATGCCACCGGCTGGATGACGCTGGGTCAGTTCTCGGAAATCTTCTTTATGCTGGCGCTGCCGTTCTTTACTAAGCGCTTTGGCATTAAAAAGGTATTATTGCTTGGTCTTATTACTGCAGCGATCCGCTATGGCTTTTTCGTCTACGGCGGCGCGGAAGAATATTTCACCTACGCACTGCTGTTTCTCGGCATTCTGCTGCACGGCGTCAGTTACGATTTCTACTATGTTACGGCCTATATCTACGTGGATAAAAAAGCGCCTGTGCATATGCGTACCGCCGCACAGGGGTTGATCACCCTCTGCTGTCAGGGATTCGGCAGTCTGCTGGGCTATCGCCTGGGCGGGGTGATGATGGAAAAAATGTTTGCGTATAAAGAACCGGTTAACGGTCTCACCTTTAACTGGGCGGGCATGTGGGGATTTGGCGCAGTCATGATTGCCGTCATTGCCGTACTGTTTATGATTTTCTTTCGCGAGTCTGACAAAGAAATCACCGCAATTAACGTGAACGACCGCGATCTGGCATTGAAAAAAGGGGAAGTAAAATGAAAGCAGAGCGTATTCTCGGTGCTCTTTATGGGCAAGCGTTAGGGGATGCGATGGGCATGCCGTCAGAGCTATGGCCCAGAACCCGCGTGAAAGCACACTTTGGCTGGATCGACCGCTTTTTGCCCGGCCCCGCGGAAAATAACGCCGCCTGCTATTTTAACCAGGCGGAGTTCACTGATGACACAGCCATGGCGCTGTGCCTGGCAGATGCTCTGCTGGAATGCGACGGGAAAATTGTCCCCGACGTCATTGGCCGAAATATCCTGGCCTGGGCGGAAGATTTCGATGCCTTCAATAAAAACGTGCTGGGCCCCACCTCGAAGATTGCCCTTAAGGCCATCCGCGACGGAAAACCCGTTACTGAGCTGGAAAACAACGGTGTCACCAACGGTGCGGCCATGCGCGTTTCACCGTTAGGCTGCCTGCTACCCGCACACGATCTTGATGCCTTCATTGATGATGTGGCGCTGGCGTCCAGCCCGACGCATAAATCGGATCTGGCGGTGGCCGGGGCCGTGGTAGTCGCGTGGGCAGTGTCGCGCGCGATCGACGGCGAACAATGGTGCGATATTGTCGATGCGCTTCCCGCCATTGCCCACCACGCCCAGCAAAAACGGATCACCACCTTTAGCGCATCGCTCGCGGCGCGCCTCGAACTGGCACTGAAAATCGTCCGCGATGCTAACGGTATCGAGTCTGCCAGTGAGCAGCTGTATCAGGTGGTGGGAGCTGGCACCAGCACCATTGAATCCGTGCCCTGCGCTATCGCCATGGTGGAACTGGCACACACCGACCCTAAGCGCTGCGCTATTTTGTGTGCGAATCTTGGCGGTGACACCGACACCATCGGTGCCATGGCGACGGCAATTTGCGGCGCACTGCACGGCGTCGGCGCGATTGACCCTGTGTTGAAACAGGAACTGGATGCGGTCAATCAGTTGGACTTTACCCGCTACGCCAGCGGATTAATGCGCCTGCGTGAGCAACGGGAGGCGCGATGAGCACCACGCGTTTGCAGGCACTTATCCCGCAGTTGCACACCCAGCGCCCGGTGACGGTAGTCGGTGCAGCGGTGATCGATGTAATTGCCGATGCGTATGCCCTGCCCTGGCGCGGTTGTGACATCGAGCTTAAACAACAAGGCGTTAATGTTGGCGGCTGTGCGCTGAACATCGCCGTCGCGCTTAAGCGTTTAGGTATCGACGCCAGCAATGCCTTGCCGCTAGGTCAAGGCGTGTGGGCAGATATCATCCGCAACCGGATGGCAAAAGAGGGTTTACACAGTCTGATTGATCATGCCGAAGGTGATAATGGCTGGTGTCTGGCGCTAGTTGAGCCGGACGGTGAACGCACCTTTATGTCCTTCAGCGGCGTCGAAAATCAGTGGAACGCCGACTGGCTTGCGCAGTTGACGATCCCGCGCCACAGTCTGGTGTATCTTTCCGGCTATCAGCTGGCTTCGCCGTGCGGCGAGCTTCTGGTGCAGTGGCTGGAGAGTCTGGATGAGGTGACGCCATTTATCGATTTTGGGCCACGCATCGGCGACATCTCCGATACCTTAATGGCGCGAATACTGGCCTGTCACCCGCTGGTGTCACTGAATCGGCAGGAAGCAGACATTGCCGCAGAACGGTTCAGGTTAAGCGTGGATGTCGAGGGTTTTGGCGCTGAGTGGGTGAAGCGCTTTGCCACGCCGGTGGTAGTTCGCCACGATAAAGACGGCGCATGGTATTTCAGTGAAACGACATCCGGCTGCGTGCCTGCATTTCCAACGAACGTGGTTGACACCATTGGCGCTGGCGACAGTCACGCAGGCGGCATGCTGGCCGGGCTGGCATCTGGCTGGTCGCTGTCCGATGCCGTGTTGCTTGGCAACGCGGTGGGATCGTGGGTGGTCGGGCATCGCGGCGGCGATTGCGCCCCCTCGCGCGGCGCGTTACTCCTCGCACACAAAGACGTATAGGTCGCTGCGGCAGTAACTGATGCTGTATTCAATGGGCCGGTGCTGCTGGTCAAGCGCGACCTGCTTGATCACCAGCACCGGCACTTTGCTGTCCATCTGAATGTGCGACTGGAACTCCGCATCCGGCATGCGGGCGCTGACGCGGGAGCGCGTGCGCTGCGGGAAAATATGCTGGCTGCGAAAATAGTCGTACAGCGAGACGCCGATAGCATCCACATCATGAATAAGATGCGCAGGGACCCAGGACTCTTCAATGGATACGGCGTCTTCATCCACATAGCGAATACGCTTAAGCAGAAAAACGTCACTGCCGGCGGTAATCGCCAGCTGCTGCGCCACCTCTTCCGGACACGGCACCACGCGTTTATTGACCCACAGCGTATCTGGTTTTTTTCCGCGTAACACCACCTGCTGAGAAAAGCCGCGCGCTTCTTTTAGCGAATATTCAAAGATATTGTTGATCTGCGTTCCGTAACCACGGGCGCGGGTCACTACCCCTTCTTCCTCCAGCGCCTGCATCGCTTTACGCACCGTAATGCGCGAAACGCCGGTCAGCTGGCTGAGATCGCGCTCACCGGGCAGAATATTGCCATGCTCGAGGATGCCGCTGCGGACAGCGTTCTTCACCGTTTGGGCGAATTTAAGATACAGCGGCGTGTTATCCGCCGCCGAAATGCGTTCATTCAGTTGCGCGATAAGCTGGGTATGCGCTTGTTCCATTTATCTTTTTCCTGACCGCTGAATCTTCAGCCAGTATACGCATTTATCCCTGCTACCACCACGCGTGGAAATGGTGTACCGGACCTATCCCCTCGCCCACTTCCAGGGAATCTGCCTGGGCCAGTGCAGCCGAGAGCCATATTTTGGCCTCCTGCACCGTATCGGCCCAGTTTGCATGACGCGGGCGTAGCGCCGCCAGCGCTGCCGACAGCGTACAACCGGTGCCATGGGTGTTTTTGGTCTTCACTCTTGGCGCGGTAAAGCGCTGCTCGCCCTCGCGAGTAAACAGCCAGTCAGGGCTTTGCGCGTCATCCAGATGACCGCCCTTCATCAGCACCGCCTCGCAGCCCAATGCCCGCAGAGCACGCCCCTGCGCCAGCATTTCCTGCTCCGTTTGGGCATGGTTTGTTTCGAGCAATGCGGCGGCCTCCGGCAGATTCGGGGTAATGATCGACACCTGCGGCAGCAGGCGAGTACGCAGCGTTTCTACCGCAGAGGAGGACAGCAGCGGATCGCCGCTTTTCGCCAACATCACTGTATCAAGCACCACATTTCGTACCTGAAAGCGGCGTAAACGCTCGGCGACCGCTTCCACAATATCCGTTTCTGCCAGCATACCGATTTTGGTGGTATCTATGCGTACATCGCTGAACACGGAGTCCAGCTGCGCGGCAACAAAATCAGGTTCGATCCGATAAACCGACTGCACACCGCGCGTATTTTGCGCCACCAGAGCCGTGATGACCGAGCAGCCATAGGCCCCGAGCGCAGAGAATGTTTTTAAATCCGCCTGAATACCTGCACCACCGCTGGGATCGGTTCCGGCAATTGTTAATGCGTTAATCCGTTTCATGCCAGCTCCTGCGCGTTCAGGTTATATAAAGCATCAAGGAATGCAGGAATAAAGCTTCCTGGCCCTGTCGAGTGTTCAGTGGCGAATTCACCGGCCTGTTTCATCCAGCTACAGGCAGACGCGACGTTACTCAGCCGGTCACCCTGCAGCGCACAGCTGGCAGCCACCACCGCCGACAGCGCACATCCGGTGCCAACGACACGCGTCATCAATGGATCGCCACCGCGAATACTCACGGTACGCTGGCCATCGGTAACGTAATCCACCTCCCCGGTTACCACGACGATGGAGGCGACCCGGCATGCCAGCGCCTGTGCCGCCGGCAGCGCAGCGGCTGCTGTGTCGGTGGTATCTACACCGCGCCCACCTCCGCGCATTCCCGCTAGCGCGAGTATTTCAGAGGCGTTACCGCGAATGGCAGCAGGCTGGAGCGAGAGCAAATCCAGGCAAAAACGACGGCGAAACTCCAGTGCCCCAACGGCAACGGGATCGAGCGTCCAGGGCGTATTCGCCCGCTGCGCCTGCTCGACCGCCGCACGCATAGCAATGGCGCGGCTCTCGGTCAGCGTACCGACATTAATCAGCACGGCATGGGCAACAGCCGCAAACTGGCTGGCTTCTTCGGGTTCAATCACCATCGCAGGTGACGCGCCCAATGCCAGAAGCGTATTGGCGGTAAAATTCTGCACGACCTCATTGGTCATACAATGCGTGAGCGGAGAAAGGGTTCTAAATTGATGTAAGGCGTGGGCCGCGAGTGCGCGGCTGTGCAGGTCAGGCTGCATGGTTCAGCTCCTGCCCGCGTGAAAGAAGGGACACGAGCAGTGTCAGACTTCCCTACGCTGGCATTATCCAGATCAGGTGGTACGGGTATTTCTCAGCCTTCACAAGGAAGGGCACCCCGAGTCATTTCATTTATAAAACAATCATTTACACATTGAAAATGTGTAGATATTTAGTGTAACCGGGGCTTAGCCCCAGGAGCAAGAATTTTCGATTTAACACAGCATTTATCACAGTGCTTATCTCACCGGTTTTTCGGGGGGATTACCCTAACACCCAATGTAGTTTTACTTAAATCACTTTTATTTCAATAGGTTTCTCGGAAAAATATTCTCCGTATACATCCATAAGTAGTACAATTAACGCTCAATACCAGCATAATTAAGAGGGATTTTGATATGGCAATACCTGTGTATCTATGGCTTACCGATGATGCAGGAAATCAAGTTAAAGGCAGTGTTGATGTGCATGGTAGAGAAGATTCTATAGAGATTTTAGAGCTTATGCATAATGTAGAGTTATCAACTGACGACAAAACCGGAAAGATCACCAGTAAGCGCCAGCATGGAGATTACGCACTAATCAAAGAAGTCGATTGTTCATCTCCTTACCTCTATCAAGGTGTATCATCCGGCAGAAAATTTAAACAAGCTGTATTAAAGTTCTACCGCATAAACTATAACGGACAAGAAGAAGAATATTTCCGTGTAACAATGGATAATGTCAGAATTAATGAAATTGAACCTTTCATGTTTGACATAAAAAAACCTACATTTGAAAAACACAACCATCTTGAAGCATTCTATTTGGCATATGAAAAAATCACCTGGCATTATCTTGATGGAAATATAATTCATTCTGATTCATGGAACGGAAATAAGGAGGCAGCGTAATGACTTGGGTTTATAAAGTAAGCGCTCACAGCTTTTATCTGAATGGAACCTATCAATTTGATGCTAAATATTCTGGCAGACCTGGATATAAAAATGATTCTGCTAATGAGTGTGTAAAAGATAACGGCCCACTTCCTAGAGGCACTTACACTATCGGCCCCGCTTTCTACCATCGTAGAACTAGAGCATGGACGATGAGACTTACGCCATACATTGAAAATCAAATGTGTGGGCGTGATGGTTTTATGATTCATGGTGATAGTGCTGCCCATCCTGGAGAAGCTTCTGATGGTTGCATTATCCTTAACTTGCCATATCGTAAAATCATTGACGCTAGCAGCGATAAAGTTTTAGTAGTGGAAGATTAATTATGTTTAAAAAACTGTTAGTCTGTTCATTTTCTTTAATCTCAATATTTGCATATGCAAAAGATTATGGATGCGCCGCTGTTGGCTTATCAATGGAATCATCTTTATTTGATGCGCTATCAAAAGATCTAAAAATTGATACATCAACTGTTGATAAAAATAAAGCCAAAGTAGATATCATTGATATTTCTCCAATCTCTGAAACCTATGCGGAATCTTTAGCACGAATTGATTACAATAAAGATCCTAGTAAGGAGAAAACAGAACATACATATAATAAGATTTATTTCTCTAGCTATTATTATAATGGTGTAAAATCTATCACAGCTAAATATACTTATATGAATAAGGCGAAAAAAAAAGATGTGTTTATTGCATCCAGCCTGATGAACAAGGATGAATGCTCTATTAGATTTAATGGATACATCACGTTATCAAGAGAGTTTTGATACTTATGGGGCAGTAATGCCCCTCTTAAAAAGAGTTATTTTGAATTACAACCATCTCATTAACCCCCTATCCTAATACAAAAAGCATTTTCAAGATAAAACACCTGCGACCTGATCAGCAATAAATAATTGATTAAATCCACTAATACGTATTTAATATAGAATAAAGAGATAAAAGGTAGTTTTCCATTCGATCATCATGAGCAGTTAAGGAGCTATTTTGTTAATGCCAGATTGTAGGTGGTTAAATCACCTATTTAAAGATAACTTATCTACATGTAAACATTAAATAAAAAAACACACACCCTAAAGCCATAGCCCCGGATGTTTTTTTGTGATCTCTGTTGTCATCTAAATCCTTGGCCTATCAGATAGTTATTTCACTTCACTAAAAAAGATTATGATTTAAAGATTAATCTGTATTGATTTATACCGATAACCGCGGTTAGGCTTTATATCAATCAAACACATTGATGTTTCATATGGATAAAAAGGTTTTTGTCTATACCTCTTAAGGTTAACAACAACATGACAAAAGGAGTGATTGTTTCCGCAATCGTTTCTTTATGTCTTGTAGCTCCAGGTGTATTTATCAGGTGATGTATAACATCGTCATTTCAAAAATGGCGGGTTAGTGTAATAATAATTAATTATAGGCTTGGGAATGAAGTATAATAAATTAATGATGATAGCTATCGTAGCAGGCGCTTTTTCACTTTCCGGTTGTAATCTGGAAAAACAATATCTTGATGATTGTGAAGCTAACGGCATTGATCGTACCGCGTGCTTTGAGCAATATCATGCTGATAATCGCGCCAACGCCGATCGTTATCAGACTTACACGGAAAATAGCCGTAAACTGGACGCGAAAAAACATTCTCATCATAACTAAGGTTTATCATGAAAACTAAATTAGCCCTGATTGCTCTTGTATGCTCTTTCGCCGTTATGCCTGCTCATGCAATTAATGCACACTATCGCGCTCAATTAGAGCGTTCTGGTTGCACACAAGTTAGTGATGGTGATGGGACTTGTGATATTCACAAAACCAAAGCGCAAAATGCGAAGGCTAAATCAGGCTCTAACGCATTTACTGCTGATGCCGATCACGTACTAAATCAACCAATTTCTACCAGTGCTGAATATCTCCTTGCTAAAGGATGGAAACCTAATAACGGTTTATGGAAGAAACAAGGTTATGTACTCTCTCTTAAAGTTGAAGCCGATACAGTCGTAAAAGCCCAACTTTCCAAGGGGTAAACAATCATAAGGCGACTTCGGTCGCCTTTATTGATTGAAGATAGTAAAGATGCTGACATCTTGCGATGTCGTCCTGTGACTGTATCACAACAAACTGATGTAAATTGCAGAGCAGCAGCGGTATTGCTAAATTGCGGTTCAACGTTGCCGCCTGCTCGTACTTCATTTACACTTTTTACGAAATAACTGGAGTTCTCACAAAATAGTGCTTGTCAGATATCCTGTAAGCCCGGAATGATACACGAACGTTGTTGACGACCCGAATGAGTAGAGAGGATGGGTATGAAGAATAAAATGTTGCTGGGTGCAGTGCTGCTCGTAACCAGCACCGTCTGGGCAGCGCCTGCCGCCATCGCAGCCCCTAAAGGCATCGATAAATATGAGCTGAGCGGCTTTATTGCTGACTTTACCCATTTCAAACCCGGTGACAAGGTTCCGCCCCTGTATCTCACCGAAGAATACACCATTAAGCAGTGGAACCTGCGTAACCTGCCCGCACCGACGGCAGGCACCCACTGGACCTACATGGGCGGCGCGTATGTGCTGGTCAATGATGCCGATGGCAAGATCATCAAAGCCTACGACGGCGAGATTTTTTATCACCGGTAATAAGATAAAAACACGTACTTTCAGCTGGAAAGTACGTGAAATATCCGCAAATCAATTAGTCATAAGATACTGCAAATATCACCTTACTTTGAACCTCACCAGGTCGTAATGATTCACCTGTTACGCGAACATATTTCGCAGTGACAGGGAAAGTGTACTGATTGTTGATTGTTTCCAGTTTAGTAATTCTGTTCATCAAAGTATCCCCCAGTTTTAGGGGAGTAGTAGCAGTACCATTATATATCTGGAACCCTACCCCTTTTGCGCCATTTGTTATCGTATTTTTTAGTATTTTCCCGCTTTCATCCCAGTCACCGCGAGCCACCTTAAAACTCACGGGGTTGGTGGTGACATTGTAAACACTGTTGCAATTCAGTACCAAATTAGTCGACCCTGATTTGGTATTATTTGCCGCGTTCATTTCATTTAATGTTGTATCTGGCATTTTAATTTCGTATGTCGACTGAGAAAAACGACAGGTTGTAGGCTTGTGTATAACAGTGAAGTTAATATTCTGGGTATAAACAGAGCCAGTTGATAAACGACCAGATAACCAACAAAGGCCATAAATAAACCAGTTGGATGTGCAGGAATTTTCAGCAGTAATACTCACCGCAGAATCACTCATACTAAACGCATCGTCAAATACCGTCTGCTTAGCCGTTCCTGAATTTACATAACTTGCTGTTATAGTAAAGCTTTTAGTATTCAACACTTCACTCGCACTAACCGTTTTCTTACCAATGCTAACTGGGAAATCATTGCTGGTCAGATTGATATTTATTAAAACCTTTTTGCCGCTATTACCCTGAATTGCAACAATATAATCCTTAAGGGGCGATGTATAATATAAACTGTCACTATTGGCAGTACACACTATATCGCTACTGGAATTGAGATTAATTTTATTCGTCGCTGTTCCGGATGTCATATCCAGATTAATTGTCGTTAGCGCGCCATTTTTTGTCTGAAATGTACACCCGGCATCTGCGCCAAAGGATGACAACAGAAGCAATATCAAAAATACGTATCCTTTCATATCTTGCATCCTTAGCGGCAAATATATACTTTATTCTCATCAATCGCCTTATCGAAGGTAATCGTACAGAATTGTCCCTGTTGTTTATTAACTGCGACGCGTATCGAGGCAGGAATGTCGTTGGTACGAATAAATAACCGGCTACCCTGGCCCACAAGGCCAACATTATTACCGGTTTCATCCTCCACTTCATAACCGAAAGACAACGGAGAACCGTCCGGACGCTCGGCAATGAAGTACCAGGGTTGACGCCGATCGGTTTCAAACTCCATCATCACGACTGCGCCGCGATAGGGTACTGCGCCTTTTCTATTGCCCAGGAGTGCCACATCGCTTTTACTCTCGGAAAGATCCAGCATCAGCATATTTTCACGGTACGGCGTCAAACTGTCGTAAATCGCGTAACCTTTGCTATTGGTTGTTAAATAACGATGTCCTTGCACAGCCGCGCCCTGCAATCCAGGCGCATTAACAATGGCGAATGTATCTGAAAGCCGAGGCGCTAACGCGACACCATCTGACCACACCACCAAACCACCCTGAATATTGCCGCTGGCCTGCTGATACTTATTCGATTGACTATAACTGCTGCCAAAGGTCGCCACTGGCGCTCGCCAGACCATGCTACCGCCCGCCGTTGTTTCGTTCCCCTGTCGTTGGTGACTAAGGTTGGCGCCATAGCTGAATTGATCGCGATTACCCGCCACCCCGCTTAAGCTGGTGTTGTTCGATTGATAACCATCATCATCAAACGTCGTTGAGTTAGAGACGAACAAATCACGCCGCGGCGTGGAAATACCGTCCCCCCAGGAAAACGGAATCGATATATACAGGTTAAAACGCTTATCCTCGTGGTTATCCTCATCATAGGTCTGGCTAATAGCAAAGGTATAGCTGACACGCTGCCAGGTATTCGAATAACTCAACTGATAATCTTTACCCGTCCCACTACGTTGCCAGTAGTCGCGCCACAAACCGCTGACGGCCAGAAATCCCCAATCAGCAGGCAGTGCCTGGTTGATGTTCAGGGAAAAACTGTTCTTACGGCCAAAGTCGTTCTGGTAGTAGTCCGCAACGTCGTAAACATCATTTTCATCGCGGTCATAGTGATTTTTGTTATTCGCCCATACGTAGTCATTAAAGGTACGATAATCCCGCGAGGAATAACGTAAAGCTGCCAGCGCAAACTGCGTGCCGGTCTGGGCGACATACTTGTTCCACGCAACCTGATAGCTCTGGCCATCAAATACATCGCCATTGTCTTGCTCGCTATGCGATCGCGTGGCATCTACCGATACCGCACCAATGGGCGTATTCCAGCCGGTCCCAAGCACAAATGAAAAATAGTTCTGCGACAGCATTGTACCGCCATAGACCGTTAGCAGATTGTTCAGACCATACTGATAGCTGCCTTGTAGGAAATCATACTGATTGCCAGCCCCCTCAATATGACTACGCCCTGCAGCAAAATCATATTTCGATACGCCCGACTGCAGCATATTCGGCACAGATGAATAAGGCACCAAATAATGAGATACCGAACCGTCGGCCTCTTTCACGCTCACATCTAAATCCGCGCCGCCGCCAGCGAGCTGTAGATCATCAATAGCAAATGGGCCTGGTGGTACTTCTTTCTGGTAAATAACAAAGCCGTTTTGTTCGATGGTTACCAGCGCGTTACTCTGGGCAATCCCACGGACTACTGGGGTAAAATTCTGTTTTGAGTTCGGTAACATTTGCATATCGCGCCAGATACGTACACCACGAAAACGTACCGCGTCAAAAATATCCGAACCGGTGTACATATCTCCGGTACGTAGCGTGCCAAGTATTTGCGGGATACCGCGCTCCATATATAGCGTGTTGCTTTTCCAATTGCCGCTGTCCTCGTTACCTTTCGTATAGTTGGCATTTGAGTGCAACTGCCAACCCAGCAGGTTCAATCCGCTATTCAGGTTCACATAGCTACTTTTATCATCGCCACCGTGTTTATAACTACTGTAATACTGGCTGGCGTAATAAGATGTATAAAACGCATCAACCCCACGATCCCAGGCTTCAGGCGGCATATATCCTGGTTCATATTCAAGCACATACGCCTGCGGCACACTTAAATTCAGAATAAATTGCCCAATGTCATAACCGACACTGCCGCCCTGCACTGCTGCACGTAGCGACACGCCCCCCTCTTTTTTATCCGTTTTAATATTCTCGGTGCGAATACCAATTTGCTGCAATTGTGCCAAGGATAAACATGTCGCATCAGGATCGGCTTTGATATTAATATCGTACCGACCACGCCACTGATTATTAAGATAAATATCCATTTCATATATGCCAGGCATTGGCTTACCATCATCAATTTGATAGCGGGATATTTTCTCACCGTTCAAACCGCCGATCATAAAGTGGGTATCAAATGTGTCTTCTTCAGCCCATGCGGATGAAGTGGCCAACACCGACAGGATTGCCAGTGTAATGGAGTTTATCTTTGACATAATCAGTCCTTGACTATCTTTCCGTTTTTATTTTTTCACTTAGGTAGTTCCCGTGATCATCAATAAGAGTGATCTTGTAATGATTAACGACAGCAGCGGTAACAACCTTTTTATCTGACCACGGAGCAAGTAACACTGTCTCGCTGTTTATTTTCGCATTACCCACTAACTCAGGTATCGTTATCCAGTTGGCGGAATTGTTTTTGATATTAATGCCACCACTGACATATCTGACGCTTAAGCGAGAAAAGCTTTTTTCATCTACACCGGCAATACCCTGCGGACGATATATAAATTTGATGCGATTCTGCATAGCAAATTTAATCATATTCTTACCTTCTGATTCCGCAGAATTAGGAGGAATATCTAACACATTAAGAAAAAAAAGACTTTCACGATCTTTTGGCAGCGTATTTGCCAGTTGCTTAATTTTCAATTGTTGACCAGAACCTCCGCTGACCTTAGCCACAGGAGGATTCATCACGAATGGCACCTGGATTTTTTCTGGTGGCAGGCTAGTGTCTCCATCATCTATCCAGGACTGAACCAGGGAACTACGGCTACCTTCATTCATTAACTGTACGGTAATTTCTCTTTTCTGTGCCGGATAAATGACACGCGTGCCGTAAATATAAACCCCTCCCCACGCAGGCAATACTGTGCCAGCCAATAATAATGCTAATATTTTTTTCATTATAACTATCCTTACTACGGGAATAATCGGCGACCAGAGCCGCCGATAAACAGAATAGTAATCTTAATCAGTAACAACGGTCATCGTCAGTGAAGAGGCAACGTCACCAGCAGAGACAGCGGCAGTGCCAATTTTCGCGTAGCGTGCACTAAAGTTCAGAGTATATTTATTGTCTGCAGTTTTAGTTAGCGTAATACCTTCTTCAGGGTTAACCGGTTTAGTAAAATCATCACCATAGTAAACGGAGAAGCCAGCACCATTATTTGCGGCAGTGTTTCGTGTAATATACTTATTAGCGCTATCAAATTGGGAACTGGAGAAAGTAATTTTCGGTGCTGTATTCCCCGTACATTCTACAGATAATGGCACGGTAGTTTTATTTGAGTATCCGTCATAAACACCGCCAGCAGTTAAGGCATTTAATCTATCAGTACCAATTTGGTTCATACCAATAGTCGCCGTGCTATCCCCCGTAAATTTACAGGTTGTTCCGACCACTTTACCAGTAATAATCAATTCCCCCTGATCGGTATCAGCAGCAAAAACCCCAGCGCTCATAAATACAACAGACAGCACAGCAGCAGAAATAATTGAACGTTTCATAGTATCTTCCTTAATGAATTAATTTCTATTTGTTAAGAGGGTTCAACTCCTGAAATTAAATTCTCACATCAGAAACGTTACCGCAATGTAAACACCTTGTTTTATTGATTTAAAACAAATTATAAACCGCAATATAATTACAACAAATAAGTAATAGCGAATACTATTTTAGCATTTAATAAATTAGCGTAATTAATCATTCGATATTATTCTTGAGGATAATAAAAAAGCACCAATCATTCATAATTATGATTGGTGCTTAATAGTATTTTCCGTATATTAATCGTAACGGCTTAACACTATTTGCCGAGCGGCATCCCCTCCCAGGGGCACAAGCTCGGTCACCACGCCTCTTACAGGATGAGACGCAACCTCGTGGATGTTTGGAGTCAAGGTGGTGCCGCCGCAGCGTTGCTGCACTTTATTGTTAACAACATCAGCGCTGCACGTCGATTCAGTCACCCTGCCACTGATGGTTAATGTGGCAGTATCAGAAGCGAAGACAGAAGAACTCATTCCATAAGCCAGAGTAATAAGTCCCAACAATAAACCAATTTTCATTGCATTCATTATTCCTGTATGGGTGGAAAACAGCGCATTCGCCGTCGGTCCGGTTAATTATGGGTTAACTTCCTTGCTAAAACCAATTGAGATTGTAGATTAATTGGTTTGATTTGATCAATTGCAATGATGCATTGAGGTGATTTATTCGGAAAAAGACATGAATTATACAGGCAGGATAAACAATATTACGAAGTCTTTTCACTCTAAGCATTCACCGCATCAATAATACGTTGATGCGGTGAATATCTGTAACACTATAAATTACACCGCGCGGAAGGCAATTTCGCCCGGAATAACTTCACCCTGCCAGTACAGCTGTGCGGCGATACGTCCTGCCAGGTCACGGTAAATCGCCGTGAATTCGCTGTCAGGACGGCTAATAACCGTCGGCGTACCGCGATCGAGGTCTTCACGCAGAGAAATGTGCAGAGGCATTTGTCCCAGCAGTTGAGTACGATATTGCTCCGCCAGCTTCTGCGCGCCACCGGTGCCGAAGATCGGCTCATGATGACCACAGTTGCTGCAGATATGCATACTCATGTTCTCAACGATGCCCAGAACCGGCACTTCTACCTTTTCGAACATCACAATGCCTTTTTTGGCATCGATAAGCGCAATGTCCTGCGGTGTGGTTACTACAACCGCCCCCGTTACCGGGATGTTCTGCGCCAGCGTCAGCTGAATGTCACCGGTGCCCGGCGGCATATCCAGGACCAGATAATCCAGATCTGGCCATAACGTTTCTTGCAGCATCTGCAGCAGCGCTTTACTGGCCATCGGGCCGCGCCACACCATGGCGTTATCGTCGGTGACAAGATAACCAATGGAGTTGGTTGCCAGGCCATGAGACATAATCGGCGCCATATGGGTGCCGTCCGGTGAGGTCGGGCGCTGATTTTCTGCACCGAGCATCGTCGGGATAGACGGGCCATAAATATCGGCATCGAGAATACCGACCTTCGCCCCTTCCGCAGCAAGCGCCAGCGCCAGGTTAACGGCGGTTGAGGACTTGCCTACGCCACCTTTGCCCGAGCTAACGGCAATGATGTTCTTCACACCATTAATACCCGGCTGGTTTTTCACGCGCTTCAGCGTCGCAATGTTGTGCGACAGTTTCCAGTCAATGGCTTTCGCGCCGGTGATACGCAGTAGATCGGCACTGCATTGCTCTTTTAATACTTCAAACGCGCTGTGCCAGACGAACGGCATCACCAGCTCAACGTGCAGCGTGTCATCCATCCAGGCGACATGGTGCAACGCTTTTAGCGTCGTCAGATTATGCTTCAGGGTTGAATGTTGAAAATTCGCCAGCGTCCCGGCGACCATAGCGCGCAGGGTTTCTGGTGATTTGGCCTGGGATTGTGCGTTCATCCCGACTCCTTTTTGTTGTTCTGAAAGACGATTGTCACCAGCTAGTTTACTCCAACCGCGACAATTATTCATTTACGGATAAATGCCCTTATCACTTGGCGCAGTAATTACCATTTTGGTACTATCAAAGCCCTTTTCACTACAAAAGAAGTAATTGCCCACTATGACTCAAGTCGCGAAGAAAATTCTGGTAACGTGCGCGCTGCCGTACGCCAACGGCTCCATCCACCTCGGCCATATGCTGGAGCACATCCAGGCTGATGTCTGGGTCCGTTACCAGCGAATGCGCGGCCACCAGGTAAACTTCATCTGCGCGGACGACGCACACGGTACGCCAATCATGCTGAAGGCTCAGCAGCTTGGCATTACACCAGAGCAGATGATCGGTGAAATGAGTCAGGAGCATCAGACTGATTTTGCAGGGTTTGATATCAGCTACGACAACTACCACTCCACGCACAGCGATGAGAACCGGGAGCTGTCCGAGCTTATTTACACGCGCCTGAAAGAAAACGGTTTTATTAAAAACCGCACGATCTCCCAGCTGTACGACCCGGAAAAAGGCATGTTCCTGCCGGACCGTTTCGTTAAAGGCACTTGCCCGAAATGTAAGGCAGCGGATCAGTACGGCGATAACTGCGAAGTGTGCGGCGCGACCTACAGCCCAACCGAACTTATCGAGCCGAAGTCCGTGGTGTCTGGCGCGACGCCGGTCATGCGTGACTCCGAACACTTCTTCTTTGACCTGCCGTCATTCAGCGAAATGCTGCAGGCATGGACGCGCAGCGGCGCGTTGCAGGAACAAGTTGCGAACAAAATGCAGGAGTGGTTTGAATCCGGCCTGCAGCAGTGGGACATTTCCCGCGACTCACCGTACTTCGGTTTTGAAATCCCGAATGCGCCAGGCAAATACTTCTATGTCTGGCTGGATGCGCCGATTGGCTATATGGGCTCGTTCAAAAACCTGTGTGACAAGCGCGGCGATACCACAAGCTTTGATGAATACTGGAAAAAAGATTCTGACGCCGAGCTGTATCACTTCATCGGTAAAGATATCGTTTATTTCCACAGCCTGTTCTGGCCTGCCATGTTGGAAGGCAGTAACTTCCGTAAACCGACTAACCTGTTCGTCCACGGTTATGTGACGGTGAACGGCGCGAAGATGTCAAAATCTCGCGGAACCTTCATTAAAGCCAGCACCTGGCTGAAGCACTTTGATGCCGACAGCCTACGCTATTACTACACGGCGAAGCTTTCTTCACGTATCGATGACATCGACCTGAACCTCGAAGATTTTGTTCAGCGCGTTAACGCCGACATCGTCAACAAAGTGGTCAACCTGGCGTCCCGTAACGCGGGCTTTATCAGTAAGCGTTTTGACGGCGTACTGGCAGCTGAACTGGCCGATCCGGCACTGTACAAGACCTTTACCGACGCCGCGACAGTGATTGGCGAAGCGTGGGAAAGCCGCGAGTTCGGTAAAGCCATTCGTGAAATTATGGCGCTGGCCGACGTGGCTAACCGCTACGTTGACGAACAGGCTCCGTGGGTTGTCGCCAAACAAGAAGGCCGTGACGCCGATCTGCAGGCGATTTGCTCCATGGGTATTAACCTGTTCCGCGTCCTGATGACCTACCTGAAACCGGTTCTGCCAACGTTGAGCGAGCGTGTCGAAGCATTCCTGAACAGCGAACTGACCTGGGATGCCATCCAGCAGCCGCTGCTCGGCCACAAGGTCAACACCTTCAAAGCGCTGTACAACCGCATCGACATGAAACAGGTTGAAGCCCTGGTTGAAGCATCAAAAGAAGAAGTGAAAGCGGCTGCCGCACCGGTTACCGGCCCGCTGGCGGACGACCCGATTCAGGAAACCATCACCTTTGACGATTTTGCCAAAGTTGACCTTCGCGTGGCGCTGATCGAAAACGCCGAGTTCGTTGACGGCTCCGACAAACTGCTGCGCCTGACCCTGGATCTGGGCGGTGAAAAGCGTAATGTCTTCTCCGGCATCCGTTCAGCCTATCCGGACCCGCAGGTGCTGATTGGTCGTCAGACCATTATGGTGGCTAACCTGGCACCGCGTAAAATGCGCTTCGGCATTTCTGAAGGCATGGTGATGGCCGCCGGCCCTGGCGGGAAAGACATCTTCCTGTTAAGCCCTGACGAAGGCGCCAAACCTGGCCAACAGGTGAAATAAACAAAAAAAGCCGGATTATTATCCGGCTTTTTTTTGCCCGTTAGCGCTACGCATGCACGGACCTGCGGGTATTAAATCACGCTTTCGTGTGATGTACCCGGTGAGTCAAACCACGCAGGAAATAACGTAAAAACTGGTCTCCACACTCGCGGTAGTTTTTATGTTCCGGCGCACGCATCATGGCGGTAATTTCCGGCATCGACACGCGGAATTTCTGCTCGGTCATAATGGCCAGAATATCATCGGTTTTCAGTGAAAAGGCAATACGCAGCTTTTTCAGCACCGTATTGTTGTTCACCCGACGCTCAAGCGCCAGCTCCGGCGCCGAATCATCTTTACCGCGCAGATGGTAGATCAGGCCGTTTAGAAAACCGGAGAGAATGATGTCCGGGCAACGAATAAACCCGTCTTCATCTTCTTTCGTCATCCAGGTGTCGAAACCTGCGGCGGTGGATTCCATGTCAGCAAGCGCAAGGATCCGCACCATGTCGTTATTGTTCGCTTTCAGGGTGTAGCGCAGGCTACGAAGAATGTCGTTACTTAGCATAGAGCCTTCAACTGTCGGTGATGCAATGGCGCGCAGTGTACCAGTTTTACAGACCAATCGCCTCTTTTAGGCTTTTAAGATAACGGCGGCTCACCGGCACGGTCAGGCCGTTACGTAAAATCAACTCGGCCTGGCCGTTATCTTCCAGGCGAATCTCCTGCAGCTGCGCCATGTTCACCAGATATTGTCGATGGCAGCGCAACAGCGGCGTGCGGCTCTCCAGCGTTCTCAGCGTAAGTTCGGTAAAGCCTTCTTTGCCGTCGCTGCTGGTGACAAAAACGCCGCTCATGCGGCTGCTGACAAACGCAACATCGTCCATTTGCAGCAGATAAATGCGGCTGTGACCGGAACACGGAATAAATTTTAGCGCCTGCTGGTTTTCCGGCAGCACCGACACATCCTGCTTCGTGCGCTCCTGGCGTAAACGGATCAGCGTTTTCTCCAGCCGGGTTTCTTCAATCGGCTTGAGCAAATAATCAAAGGCATGCTCTTCAAAGGCTTTCACCGCATACTCATCAAATGCGGTGAGAAAAACAATATACGGACGGTGTTCAGGATCGAGCATGCCCACCATTTCCAGACCGCTAATACGTGGCATCTGGATATCGAGAAACAGCACATCAGGGCGCAATTTATGCACCGCGCCGATGGCCTCAACGGCATTCGAACATTCCCCCACAATCTCAATGTCGCTTTGCTCCTGCAACAGGATCCGCAGATTTTCCCGCGCTAACGGTTCGTCATCCACAATCAACACTTTGATCATGCCAGTTCCTCCAGGGGAAGTCGTAAAGTGATTCGGGTAAAGAGGTCAGGTTCACACACTACGCTGATGCCAAAATCATCGCCAAACCGTTCACGTAGTCGCTTATCCACCAGATTCATCCCCAGCCCGCTGGCCTCGGTTGTCGGCAGATACAGGCCGGCATTATCTTCGATATCCAGCATCAGATACTGCCCTTCTCGCCGGGCGGTAATGGAGACTTCACCGGTATCAAGTAGCTGAGAGGTACCGTGCTTAATCGCATTCTCGACAATGGGCTGCAACGTAAATGCTGGCAATTGCTGATGCGAAAGTTCATCCGGTACCGTTAAAGTGACCTGCAGGCGCGACTGAAAGCGCGCCTTTTCAATTTGCAGATAGGCGTTAACGTGTTCAATTTCATCTGCCAGCGTCACAATTTCTGACGGCCGTTTGAGGTTTTTGCGAAAGAAGGTCGACAGATATTGCACCAACTGACTGGCCTGCTCGCTGTCGCGGCGAATCACCGCTTTAATGGTATTGAGCGCATTAAACAGAAAATGGGGATTCACCTGCGCATGCAGAAGCTTAATTTCTGACTGTGTGAGCATCGCTTTTTGCCGTTCATATTGCCCGGCAAGGATCTGCGCTGACAGCAACTGCGCAATCCCTTCGCCAAGCGTGCGGTTGATCGAACTAAATAAGCGGTTTTTGGCTTCATACAGTTTGATGGTCCCCATCACCCGCTGGTTTTCACCACGCAAAGGGATCACCAGCGTCGAGCCTAATTTGCAGTGCGGATGCAGTGAGCAGCGGTAAGGTACCTCGTTGCCGTCGGCATACACCACTTCGCCGGTATCAATCGCTTTTTGGGTATAAGAGGATGAAATCGGCCTACCTGGCAGATGATGGTCGTCACCAATTCCGGTAAAGGCCAGCAGCTTATCGCGATCGGTTATCGCCACTGCACCAATGTCCAGCTCCTCATACAGTACCTGGGCCACCTTCATGCTGTTAACCTCGTTAAACCCCTGGCGCAATATGCCTTCCGTTGAGGCGGCAACTTTTAGCGCAGTGGCTGAAAACGCCGAGGTGTATTTTTCGAACATGGCCCGTTTGTCGAGCAAAATACGCATAAATAAGGCTGCACCCACGGTATTGGTGACCATCATCGGCGCGGCAATATTGCTCACCAGATGCAGCGCATTATCAAAGGGACGCGCAATCAATAAAATGATCAGCATCTGCACCAGTTCGGCAAAAAAGGTGATCGCGCCCGCCGTCAGCGGGCTAAAGACTTTATCAGTGCGACCGCGACGGGTCAGTACGCTGTGTACCAGCCCGCCGAGCAGTCCTTCAACAATGGTCGAGATCATGCAGCTCAGCGCGGTCATTCCGCCCATCGAATAACGATGCAGGCCGCCAGTCAACCCGACTAGCCCCCCAACCACCGGGCCGCCAAGCAAGCCACCCATCACCGCGCCAATCGCACGGGTGTTGGCAATGGAGTCTTCAATATGCAGCCCCAGGTAGGTACCCAGAATGCAAAAGATGGAAAAGGTGACGTAGCAAAGGAGTTTGTGCGGCAGCCGGATAGTGACCTGCATCAGCGGGATAAATAAACGCGTTTTGCTCATTAACCACGCAATAACAAGAAACACGCACATCTGCTGTAGCAGCAGCAACACCAGATTAAACTCGTACATACCCGCCAACCACAGTCTTCTTAAAAGCGCGTAACATACATGGGCTGCGCGTAACTTTCTTTGAACTGTTGCAAAAAATGAGGAATTTGTGAGAACGGTCACTCAAAAGCGTGGGTATGACTACAAAATCACCCATTCCGTGAGCAAAAAACAGACAAAACTACCTGGTTCGCAAAAGAGCGTCTAAAGTAAAACTGGGACCTCGCGAGCAAGAGTGAGACAACAAATGGCGCTTTACACCATCGGTGAAGTGGCTTTGCTTTGTGATATTAACCCTGTCACTTTACGTGCGTGGCAGCGGCGATATGGATTACTGAAACCGCAGCGCACAGACGGCGGTCATCGTTTGTTTAACGACGCGGACATCGACAGGATCCGCGAGATCAAACGCTGGATAAACAACGGTGTGCAGGTCAGTAAGGTTAAAATGTTGCTCAGCAATGAGAGCATTGATGTGCACAACGGCTGGCGCGAGCAGCAAGAAACGCTGTTGAGCTATTTGCAAAGTAATAATTTGCATAGTCTGCGATTGTGGATCAAAGAACGTGGCCAGGATTATCCCGCCCAGACGCTGAACACCCATCTGTTCATTCCGCTGCGGCGACGCCTGCAATGTCAGCAACCTATTCTTCAGGCACTGCTCGGCATTCTTGACGGCGTGCTGATTAACTACATTGCGATTTGCCTCGCCTCAGCCCGTAAGAAACAAGGTAAAGACGCGCTGGTCGTCGGCTGGAATATTCACGATACCACCCGGTTATGGCTGGAGGGCTGGGTCGCCAGCCAGCAAGGATGGCGGGTTGACGTACTGGCTCACTCGCTCAATCAACTGCGACCGGAACTGTTTGAGGGCCGGACACTTCTGGTGTGGTGCGGCGATAACCAGACGGCCGCTCAACACCAACAATTAACCGAGTGGCGTGCGCTAGGCCACGATATTTATCCACTCGGTATTTAATATTCCATTAACAAACGTGTACAATCCTTTTATATACCATAAGGAGTACATCATGAGCGCAGCTAAAATCGGCGTGATCACCCTCTTCCTGTTGATGGCCATCGGCGGAATCGGCGGTGTGATGCTTGCAGGCTATACCTTTATTTTACGTGCCGGGTAAGGTGTTGCGCGACTCGCTCAAACCCGCGATCGACAATGATGGCCGCCAACGCGACCAGCAGCGCCCCCTGTATCACATAGGCAGTATTAAACCCGCTCAGCCCGATGATTATCGGCGTACCCAGCGTGTTTGCCCCCACGGTTGAGGCGATCGTGGCGGTGCCAATGTTAATAATCACCGACGTGCGAATACCAGCCAGAATAACCGGCGCGGCCAGCGGCAGCTCCACTTTGCGCAGCCGTTGACCGCTGCTCATCCCCATTCCACTGGCAACATCCAGCACGCTGGCTGATATCCCGCCCAGCCCCGCCAGCGTCGCCTGTAAAATCGGTAACACGCCGTACAAGATCAGCGCGATGATGGCCGGCTGTGGACCAAACCCCATCACCGGAACAGCGATGGCCAGCACGGCGACCGGCGGAAAAGTTTGCCCCACGGCGGCAATGGTTTCCACCAGCGGTCTGAATTCAGTTCCCCATGAACGCGTGACCACGATCCCCGCCCCCATGCCAATGATCACCGCCACCAGGCTCGAAATCCCCACCAGACTAAAATGGGCCAACGCCAGCGCCAGAAAACTCTCCTGCTGATAAACCGGTCGCGGCAGCTGCGGGAACAGCGCGCTAAACAGCGCCTGGCTATGAGGCAACCCCGCCAGCAGTAGCAGAAAACAGATAACCAGCCACAACAGCGGATCAGTCAGACGTTTCACGGTGCGGCCTCGGTGAGAGTAAATCCTGAAAATGGAGCGTCCCGCAGGCTCCGCCCTTTGCGTCAACCACCGGCAGAACGTCGCACCCCCGCGCCACAAAAATAGAGAGCGCATCGCGCAGTGTCATCTCGTCTACCAGCGGCTCGCCGCTGAGCTGCTCATGGCGGCGGGTAAAATCACCGACAGTGCGCAGCGCCAGCAGCCGAACACCCAGTTCGCTGCGGCCAAAAAAGGTGTGCACGAAGTCGTTAGCCGGTGCTGTGAGCATCGATAGCGGCGTGCCTTGTTGCACCACCTGACCTGCGTCCATCAGCACCAGGTGTTCCGCCAGCCTCAGCGCTTCGTCAATATCATGGGTAACCAGCACAATGGTGCGTCCCAACAGCCGGTGAATGCGGGTCATCTCCTGCTGCAACGCGCTGCGCGTTACCGGATCCAGCGCACCAAAAGGTTCATCCATCAGCAGCACCTGGGGATCGGCGGCCAGCGCACGCGCCACTCCCACCCGCTGTTGTTGCCCACCGGAAAGCTGATGAGGATAACGATGACGCAACCCCTCTTCCAACCCCAGCAACGCCATCAGTTCATCTGTTCGGTCATCAATACGTGAACGCGACCATTTCTGCAGCTGCAATACGGTGGCAATGTTCTGTGCAACGGTCCAGTGCGGAAACAGTCCTATAGACTGAATGGCGTATCCCATCCGTCGTCTTAATTCCAGCACCGGCACGCTGCGGATCTCATCGCCAGCAAAGCGAATCGTCCCGCTGTCATGCTCCACCAGACGGTTAATCATTTTGAGCGTGGTGGACTTCCCCGACCCCGACGTACCAATCAAGACGGAAAAGCTGCCTTCGCGAAAATGCAGATTGAGATCGTTGACCGCGTGTTGTTGGCCAAAGGTTTTACAGACATGGCTAAATTCAATCATCAACGGTCACCTTCAGCAGAGCTAAACCTAAATCAAACAGGGCATCGATCAGCACCGCCAGCACCACCACCGGGACGACACCCAGTAGTACTAAATCGACGGCACTGCTGAGCAATCCCTGAAAAACCAATGCGCCAAATCCCCCCGCGCCAATCAGTGCGGCAATAACGGCCATCCCCACCGTCTGCACCATCACGACACGTAAACTGCGCAAGAAAACCGGTAACGCCAGCGGGAGTTGTACCGAACAAAAGCGCTGACGTGAGTTCATTCCCATTGCCCGGGCGCTTTCCAGCACATCGCGAGGAACCTGGTTCAGCCCCGCCACCACGCCGCGCACCAGCGGCAGTAGCGCGTACAGCACCAACGCAATCAGCGCAGGGGCCAGCCCGGTTCCGGCAATGCCCAATGCACGTAACCAGGGAAAATGCTGAACCAGCCCAGCAAGCGGGGCAATCAGCAGGCCAAACAGCGCCACGGAAGGAATGGTCTGAATAATATTCAGTACGGCAAATACCGGCCCCTGGCGCGACGTAGAGAAGGCGCACCAGATGCCCAACGGGATGCCAATCACCAGCGCTGGCAGCACGGTTCCGAGCAGGATAGTCAGATGTTGCGCCAGCGCATCGTCGAAGACATCCTGACGATTGGCATACTCTTTGAGCAGCGAAAGGTCGTTGAACATCCCGGTCAGCAGCAGCGCAACGGGGACGATGGCAATGTGCATATGCAGTAACCAACGCCACAGTGGCCTCGCGGTGAGACGACGAATCGCGTCGCTGAGCGCCAGCAGCATCAGTCCCAGCCCAAGCCAGAATCCGCTACCCAGACTGGTTCTCGCCAGCGGACTTCCCGTCTGCGCCAGCCCGCTTGCCGTTTTACCGGCGGCAATCAACGCCGCTATTAGCAGCAGTTGCACTACGATCAGGGTTAACACGTTGCCGGCGCGACCGGGGATAAAACACAGCGCCACCAGTAGCAGAAACATCGCCGCCAGCCCCCACGCAAAACCGGGCCAGAGTTCCCAGAGTTGTCGACCTTCGCCAGAGACCAGACGATTGGGGGCATAACTGATGAAAGGCAGCGCGGCTGCCGCCATTAGCAGAAATACCAGCAGCAACAGCACTCGATTAACAGACATCGTTGATACAGCACTCACCTGATGCAAACTCCGTTACTTCACCCATCCTTTTTGCTTCAGGTAATCTGCTGCGACTTTTTTCGCATCCAGCCCTTCAACGGCGATACTGGCATTAAGCTGTTGCAGCGTTTTTTCATCGAGACTGGCAAAGACCGGCTGCAGCCATTCCGCCATTTGTGGGTAGGCCTGCAGTACTGATTCACGCACCACTGGCGCAGGAGCATAGATCGGCTGGACACCTTTTGGATCGCTGAGCGTTTGCAGTCCCAGCGCCGCAACAGGGCCGTCGGTCCCGTAGGCCATCGCGGCATTGACGCCTGAGGTTTGCTGCGCAGCGGCTTTAATGGTTACCGCAGTGTCTCCCCCTGCCAGCGATAAAAGCTGATTTTGATTGAGCGTAAAGCCATAAGCTTTTTCAAACGCAGGCAACGCATCCGCACGTTCGATAAACTCTGCCGAGGCGGCCAGTTTGAACGTGCCGCCGTCTTTCAGGTAGCGTCCCAGGTCAGCCAGCGAAACGAGCTTATTCTTTTCGGCAACATCCTGACGGAGGGCAATGGTCCAGGTGTTATTGGCGGGCGCAGGCGTTAGCCAGACCAGTTTGTTCTGTTCCGCATCCAGTTTTTTGACTTTTTCATAACCGGCCTGCGCATTTTTCCATGCCGGGTCATTTTCATCTTTAAAGAAGAAAGCCCCGTTTCCGGTATATTCCGGGTAAATATCCAGTTCGCCGGAGGTGATGGCCCCGCGCACCACTGGTGTGGTTCCCAACTGGACTTTATTGACGGTTTTCACGCCGTGGCTTTCAAGCACCTGCAAAATCATATTGCCGAGCAGCGCCCCTTCCGTATCAATTTTTGATCCCACTGTGACGGGTGATGCGGCCTGCAGGGGTAAGCTCATCGCGGCAAACAGCGCCAGCGAGCCCGCCCAGACCTTTGAGATTATCATGCTGCTCTCCTCATCCTTTGACTGTCCTTTTCAGGACATAGAGGGAAAAGCATAGTCGAAAAATCTGACCTTAACCTGGCAATTGAGGGGTAACGCAGGGAAGGATTAGCAGTAACTCGGTGATAAATATAAAAAGACCGGCAAAACCTCAGGGGCTTTGCCGGTGGGGATGAATCGATGGACCTGACACGTGTGGAGCCATCAGGTCTGACGCAAATTCACCTGATCATTACAGCAGTTCAAACTCGCCCTGCTTCACTCTGGCAGAATCTACGCCGATAAAGACGTTGAATTTGCCCGGCTCCACATCGTATTGCATACGCTGGTTCCAGTATTTCAGCGCCTCAATATCAATCGGGAAACTGACCGTTTGCGTCTCGCCCGGTTTGAGATTCACCTTCTCAAATCCTTTCAGCTGTTTGACAGGGCGACTCATGGAGGCGGTCACATCCTGTAAATACATCTGAATCACCGTCGCTCCTTCGCGTTTGCCGGTGTTAGTGACCTGCACGCTGGCGGTGACCGTTCCATCACGCTTCATCGTTGGTGCAGAAAGCTTCACATCAGAAACGGTAAAGGTGGTGTAGCTCAGACCATAGCCAAAGGGATACAGCGGTCCGTTGGCTTCGTCAAAGTAGCGTGAGGTGTATTTGTTCGGCTTATCGGCGTTATACGGACGACCGGTATTCAGGTGGCTGTAATAGACCGGGATCTGCCCGACAGAGCGCGGGAAAGACATCGGCAGTTTACCTGACGGGTTGTAATCGCCAAACAGGACATCGGCAATGGCGTTGCCGCCTTCCGTCCCGGCAAACCAGGTTTCCAGAATCGCGTCGGCCTGCTGGTCTTCTTTCACCAGCGCCAATGGACGCCCGTTCATCAGCACCAGCACCAGCGGCTTGCCGGTGGCTTTCAGCGCGGTAATCAGGTCACGCTGGCTTTGCGGAATCGTGATATCGGTCCGGCTGGAGGCTTCATGTGCCATACCTTGCGCTTCGCCGACCACAGCGACCACCACATCAGACTGCTGCGCGGCCTTGACCGCTTCATCAATCATGGCCTGCGGCGAGCGTGGGTCGACTTTCACCGCCTCTTCATACAGATTGAGGAAGTCGACAATGCCTTTATCGTTAGTGATATTCGCCCCTTTGGCGTACACCACTTTGCCCTTATCGCCGAGCGCATTTTTAATGCCCGTCAGCACCGTCACTGACTGTTCGGCAACGCCTGCTGCCGACCAACTGCCCATCACATCACGCTTGCTGTCCGCCAGTGGTCCCACGACTGCCACAGTCCCCGATTTCTTCAGCGGCAACGTTTCCAGACGGTTTTTCAGCAGCACCAGACTTTCGCGGGCAACGTCACGCGCGTCTTTACGGTGTAAACGGCTTTCCGCGTTGGTGTCCTGCGGGTCAGTCTCTTTGGCCCCCAGATGGCTGTACGGATCGTTAAACAGCCCCATATCATATTTGACGTTCAGCACATGACGCGCGGCATCGTCCAGTTCAGCCATCGTCACCTTACCTGACTTAATCAGGCCCGGTAGATACTTACTGTAATACTCATCGCTCATGCTCATGTTAATGCCGGACTTGATCGCCACGCGCACCGCGTCTTCCGGATCGGAGGCGGTGCCGTGTTTGATCAACTCTTTAATCGCGCCATGATCGGAAACGGTAATCCCTTTAAAGCCCCACTCATCGCGCAGCACATCTTTCAACAGCCAGGCGTCAGAAGTCGCAGGGGTGCCGTTCAGCGAGTTAAGACCCACCATCACCGCCCCGCTCCCGGCGTCTAACCCGGCTTTGTACGGTGGCATATAGTCGTTAAACAACCGCTGCGGACTCATATCCACGGTGTTGTACTCTTTTCCGCCTTCTACCGCGCCATAGGCGGCGAAGTGTTTGACGCTGGTCATCACCGAATAGCGATCGGCCGGGCTTTTACCCTGCATCGCTTCGACCATGGTTTTGCCCATCGTGGCGGTCAAATAAGTATCTTCCCCGAAACCTTCTGAGGCGCGTCCCCAGCGCGGATCGCGCGAGACATCAACCATTGGCGCCCAGGTCATATTCAGGCCATCGTCTGCGGCTTCATAGGCAGAAACGCGCCCCACCGTTCTGACCGCATCCAGATTAAACGATGACGCCAGACCGAGGCTTATCGGGAACACGGTGCGCTGACCGTGCAGTACGTCATAGGCGAAAAAGAGAGGGATTTTCAGGCGGCTGAGTTCCATCACCTGATCCTGCATTTTACGGATATCCTCGCGGGTAACGGTGTTAAAAATCGCCCCAACCTGCCCGTCTTTGATCATCTCACGGATGGCTTCTTTCGGGTTATCCGGCCCGACGCTTATCAAACGTAGTTGGCCGATCTTCTCATCGACGGTCATCTGTTTGAGTAAATCGGTAACAAATGCATCCCGTGCTTCAGGGGTCAGAGGATGGTTACCAAACAAGGAGTCCGCCAGCGCTGGCTGAAACGCCAGGCTCACCGCGATACCTACAGAACAAAGCCATTTCATGTTGATTCTCTCTTTATTTTTTCCCGACGAGGCAGCGAAAATATAACAAAAACCGCAGTTTGCCGTAAGCCTAAACGGGAGAGATAAAGAAAGCTAAGGTTATTCTCCTAATTTTGAAATCCGGGATGAATGAAGCACAGCCAATTCAGAGACAACCTGAATGAGAAAGCGTATTGTCATACAGAGCGCTATGCTTGTTTCTGATATTTTTGCCCACCACAAGGAGTGGAGAATGTCTTCCATTACAACAACCGATAATAAAGCGTTGCTTAACGAACTGGCCCGTCTGGTGGGTCATTCGCACCTGCTTACCGAACCGTCTAAAACGGCCCGCTATCGCAAGGGCTTCCGCTCAGGTCAGGGCGAGGCGTTAGCCGTTGTCTTTCCTGGCTCATTGCTGGAACTGTGGCGTGTGCTGAACGCCTGCGTCGTCGCCGACAAAATTATCCTGATGCAGGCCGCCAACACCGGGCTAACCGAAGGCTCTACGCCCAGCGGCAATGACTACGATCGCGAGATTGTTATTATCAGCACCCTGCGCCTCGACAAACTGCACGTCATCGGCAAAGGCGAACAGGTTCTGGCGTATCCCGGCACCACGCTCTATTCGCTGGAAAAAGCACTCAAGCCATTTGGTCGCGAACCGCATTCGGTGATTGGCTCTTCATGCATTGGCGCATCGGTGATTGGTGGGATTTGCAACAACTCCGGCGGCTCGTTGGTACAGCGCGGCCCGGCATATACCGAGATGTCGCTGTTTGCGCGAATTGACGAACAAGGCAAATTACAGCTGGTCAACCATCTGGGTATCGAACTTGGCCAGACGCCGGAACAGATCCTCAGCAAACTTGATGACGAACGCATTAAAGATGACGATGTGCATCACGACGGGCGTCACGCGCACGATCACGATTACGTTACCCGCGTCAGAGATATCGAAGCCGATACTCCCGCACGCTATAACGCCGACCCGGACCGGCTGTTTGAATCTTCCGGCTGCGCGGGAAAACTGGCGGTGTTTGCGGTGCGCCTCGACACCTTTGAAGCCGAGAAAAATCAGCAGGTGTTTTATATCGGTACCAATCAGCCAGAGGTGCTGACGGAGATCCGCCGTCATATTCTGGCAAAGTTCGAACACCTGCCGGTCGCCGGTGAGTACATGCACCGTGATATCTACGATATCGCCGAGCAGTACGGCAAAGATACGTTTCTGATGATAGACAAGCTCGGCACCGACAAAATGCCGTTCTTCTTTACCCTGAAAGGTCGCACCGACGCGATGCTGGAAAAAGTGAAAATTTTCCGCCCGCACTTTACCGACCGTGCCATGCAGAAATTTGGCCATTTATTCCCCAGCCATTTACCGGCGCGGATGAAAAGCTGGCGCGATAAATACGAACACCACCTGCTGTTAAAAATGGCCGGTGGCGGCGTGGCCGAAGCACAAAGCTGGTTGACCGAGTTTTTCAAAACGGCCGAGGGCGATTTCTTTGCCTGTACGCCGGAAGAAGGCAGTAAAGCCTTTTTACACCGCTTTGCTGCAGCCGGAGCGGCGATTCGCTATCAGGCCGTCCATGCCGATGAGGTCGAAGATATTCTGGCGCTGGATATTGCGTTGCGCCGTAACGACACGGAATGGTATGAGCATCTGCCGCCCGAGATCGACAGTAAGCTGGTGCATAAGCTCTATTACGGACACTTTATGTGCTATGTCTTCCATCAGGATTACATTGTGAAGAAAGGTGTGGATGCGCATGCGTTGAAAGAGCAAATGCTGGAACTGTTGCAGGCTCGCGGGGCGCAGTACCCGGCAGAGCACAATGTGGGACACCTGTACAAAGCGCCGGAAACCTTGACGCGTTTTTATCGCGCCAACGATCCGACCAACAGCATGAACCCAGGGATCGGTAAAACCAGTAAACAGAAGTTCTGGAAAGAATCGTAGGCCCGATAAGCGTAAGCGCCATCGGGCACGTTGCCGGGGGCGCTTCGCTTGCCCGGCCTACGGTTTAATCGTTCTGCGCAGTTTGTTCACCCGTCGCCGCCATCTGTGCGGCTTTTTGCTTTTTATAGCTCAGTGCCGCCGCCGGAACCGGCATCACCTTGCCAGTTTCTATCCAGGTACGTAAACGGCTGGCATCGGCAAAATGGGTGTATTTACCAAACGCATCCATCACCACCAGCGCCACCGGTTTGTTGTTGATGACCGTGCGCATCACCAGACAGTGACCCGCCGCGTTGGTAAAGCCGGTTTTGGTGAGCTGGATATTCCAGTTATCGCGATACACCAGATGGTTGGTGTTGCGGAACGGCAGCGTATAGGCCGGGTTGGCAAAGGTGGCCATGTCTTCACGCGTGGTACTTAACTGACCAATCAGCGGATACTGTTTGCTGGCAATCAGTAATTTAGTGAGGTCACGGGCGGTCGACACGTTATGAATGGATAACCCTGTCGGTTCCACAAAGCGGGTCTTAGTCATCCCCAGTGATTTCGCTTTGGCATTCATCGCTTTGATAAACGCGTTATAACCGCCAGGATAATGATGCGCCAGGCTTGCCGCCGCACGGTTTTCCGATGACATCAGCGCCAGCAGCAGCATGTCTTTGCGGCTGATTTCACTGTTCAGCCGTACACGAGAATAGATGCCTTTCATTTCTGGCGTCTGGCTGATGTCTACTTTCAGCTTTTCGTTCAGCGGCAGTCGTGCATCCAGCACCACCATCGCCGTCATTAATTTGGTGATCGACGCAATCGGACGCACAAGGTCCGGATGGTTCGAATAGATGACCTTATTGGTATTCAAATCAACAATCATCGCACTACCAGACGCAATCTCGGGTTGAGAGGCCGCTGCGGTAGCCGCCGTTTTCGCCACGGCTTGGGGTGCAAAAGGAACTGCCAGCACCAGGGCAAGGCTTAATAATGAAACTCGAAATTTAAGCATGATGAGATTTCTGATAATGGTTCACGCACGTCACAACGCACACCGCCCGAGATAGAGAATAATCTCAAGCTAGCGCAGGCATCATAACCACCCGGCAGCATTGCCGCCACCGGAGAATCATCTCGAAATGCTGCGTTGCTGGCTTTTACACCAGCAACGCAGAGTAGACAGGTTGTTAGCTTAGAACAATCGGTATCCGTACCCCCACAGGATAACCGTAATCGCCAGCAGAACTTCGAGCACCAGGACGCCAATTGCCAGCGTTGAGCTGGAAAAGCTGAGTCCTTCCTCTCTGCTGATATTCAGGAATGTCGGGATGCCGAGATACAGCAAATAGCCGGTGTAAAACAGCGCTATAGTTCCGACTAAGGCACACAGCCAGACCAGCGGATACAGCGCCACCAACCCACTTAAAAACAGCGGTGTGGCGACATAGCCGGCAAAGACCATGCAATGTGCCAGCGACGGACGCTGCGGATAGTTACGTGCCATCCACCAGATAACCCTGCCCATCACGGCCACGCCGGCCAGCATCACACCGTAAAACAGAATTGCCATCGCAAATCCGGTCAACAGGGATAACTGCAATACGTTGCCGTCGCCAAAACTCCAGCCAATTTGCGTGGTGCCAATAAATGCGCAAATGACCGGGATGGCCGCCATCAGCAGAACATGGTGGGTATAGTGATGCGAAACACTTTCGTTTTCGCTGTTGATCACGTGCATTTCACGATCGGGATGGGAAAATAGCCCCCAGACATGGTTCATACCGCCCCCTTCTTGTCAGCTCCAGACCTCAACACTTCAAGTATAATTCAGCTTTTGATTATTTTATGTACACGGTAAAAATACCGATGCGCTGGGTGACGGCTTTTCCGGCATCAACAATTCATCAGGTGTATGCTAATGGTTGTGGAGGTCATACAGACGTATGGATATAAACAATCTTATTGCCCAGTACGGCTATGCGGCGCTCATCATTGGCAGCCTGGCCGAAGGCGAAACCATTACCCTGTTGGGCGGCGTGGCGGCGCATCAGGGATTACTCAAATTTCCGCTGGTTGTTGTCTCTGTCGCGCTGGGGGGAATGATTGGCGATCAGTTGCTGTATCTGCTTGGTCGTCGTTACGGCGGCAACATTCTCCGTCGCTTCTCGCGTCATCGGGCAAAAATTCAGTATGCACAGAAAATGATCCAGCGGCGCCCATACCTGTTCGTGGTCGGGACACGTTTTATGTATGGCTTTCGGGTCATTGGCCCCTTGCTGATTGGTGCCAGTCACCTGCCGCCGAAAATCTTTTTACCGCTGAATATTCTCGGCGCACTGGTCTGGGCATTGCTGTTTACTACCCTTGGTTATGTGGGTGGAGAAGTGGTCGCGCCGTGGCTGCACAGCCTCGACCAGCATATCAAGCATGGGGTATGGCTGATTCTGGTTGTTGGGCTGGTGGTGGCGGTCCGCTGGTGGATGAAACGGCGCAATAAACAAAAAACCGACCCGACAGCCTGAATCTGCCGGGCCAGACTCTCAGGATGCGTGGTATCCGCCACCCAGGGCGCTGGTGAGCTGAATAGACGCATCCAGCCACTGACCTTGTAGTATCAGGCCGTTACACTGTTCACGCAGTGCCGGAATTTTTGCCTCACTGACGCGGGAGCCGGCGATAATCCCGGCGTTGAACCGCGCCTGCGCAAGCCCCACTACCCGCTGCGCGTCATGTTCGATCTGCAGCTGATGCTGATTCTTCTGCGCCAGCGTATCCACCTGCGTTGCCGCACGCGCGACATCATTCACCGCATCAACCACCGCTTTATTGTAATTGGCCACGGTCAGGTTACTTTGCGCTTTGGTGATGTCGAGATTCGCATTCAACCTGCCGCTGTCGAAGATCGGGAGCGTTAATCCGGCTGTGACCCCCATTTGTTGGGCAGAATGGCGGAACAGATCGCTCAGATGTAAAGCATCCTGCTGCAGGAAGGCCATCAGGTTAACGTCGGGATAAAATGCCGCTTTTGCCGCATCAATACTGCTCAGAGAAGATTCAATGTACCAGTGAGCCGCCTGCAGATCCGGTCGGCGGGCCAGCAAGGAATAACCTAACTGGGACGGCAACTGGCTTTCGACGACCGGCATCGTGGTGGCATGCAGCTTCAGCGAGGTGGACTGCGTGTTGGTCAGCGCGCTCAACCGCGCCTCGATGACCTTCATTTTCCCGTTGACGTCGTTGAGTTGCTGCTCCGTTTTACCGGAATCAATATCGGTTTCAACGCCTTCTACCGAGGAGGTCAACCCGTTTTGGTACAGCTCGCGATCGACGGTAATCACATTTTGCTGCTCGGTTTCGATTTGCGTCAGCACGGTCTTCAGCGCCGCCTGCGTCTGCCATTCCCAGTATAAGCGGGAGACACCGCTCGCCAACAGCTGTCGGGTTTGCTCGCGCTCAGCTTCACGCGCTTTGACTGCACCAATGCGTGCTGTTACCTCCGCCCGATTCTTACCCCACAGATCCAGGTTCCAGCCAGCGGTTAATCCCATGGTGCCATTGGTGTACCACGGCCCGGTGGTGCCCGCCGCCGGATCGGTGAGGGCAAACGGTCCCATCAAGCCTTCTGCCGACATTTTCTGGCGCTCGACGTCTGCCGAGAAATCAATCTGCGGACCATCCTGCGCCTCAACGGCCTTCGCCTGCGCCTCTGCCAGTTGGATACGCTGCTCTGCCACCTGCATATCAGGCGAATTCTTTAATGTGCTGTCAATCAACGCATTCAACTGGGGATCGTGATATGCCTTCCACCATTGGCTATCCGGCCAACCATTTTTTAATGCCGCGGGTAACGTAGAATCCACATTTTCAGCGGGCGTCTGCTGTGAGAGCGACTGGCGGGTATCGTGCATTGGGGCACAACCGGGCAGCAGAATAAAAAGCGGCAAGCATGCCGCTGCAAGAAGCACAGAATTACGATTCATGGGGATATACTGGTAAGAAATGATGTGCAAAGAGTACGACTTGTCGCAGATGCTTTTTTAGTTACGCGTGGCAATACATCTTTGGACATCAAAATATATAATTAGAAAAATATATTCCCGTTTAATAATACGGATAAAATAATTCTAATAATTTATGAATGGAGGCACGATGTCACAAAATATCTATGATGATCCGCACTTCTTTGCCGGATATGCCACGCTGGACCGCTCCGTAAAAGGACTCGACGGCGCGCCCGAATGGCCAGCATTACAGGCCATGCTCCCTCCGTTACAAGGTCAGCGCATTCTCGATCTAGGCTGCGGATACGGCTGGTTTTGCCGCTACGCACGCGATAACCACGCGGCAAGCGTCGTGGGCTTAGATATTTCAGAGAAAATGTTAACCCAGGCTCGCAACATGACCACCGGAGAGGGTATTTCGTACCAGCGCGAAGATCTTGACGCGCTGACGTTGGCCGCGGATTCCTTTGAGCTGGTTTATAGCTCGCTCGCCTTGCACTATTTGCAGGATATAGAGCGATTATTGGTAACCATTTACCAGGCGTTAACACCAGGCGGAATGTTGGTCTTTTCGGCAGAACACCCAATTTATACAGCGCCCCTCACCCAAGGTTGGATAAAAGACAAAACCGGGCAACTCTCCTGGCCGGTGAATCACTATCAGCAGGAAGGTGAACGCATCAGCAACTGGTTTGCTGAAGGGGTAAAAAAACAACACCGCAAGCTGGCAACCTGGATCAACGCGCTTATTGGCGCCGGGTTTGAGATTGTCTGTGTTGACGAGTGGGGACCGTCTGCTGAACAGATTGCCGCCAACCCCGCGCTGGATGAAGAGAAAGAGCGCCCGATGGTGTTTCTGCTCAGCGCACGTAAGCCGGCATAACTGTGCCTGCAGGCAGAGTTTTCAATAGTTTCCTATACTAAATTTGAACTTACCAAAAAGGGAAGGCTAATGAAAATTCTGCTGTGGGCTATTTTAATTATTTTTCTGATTGGACTGTTGGTGGTGACTGGCGTGTTTAAGATGATTTTCTGACATCAATGCCGGATGGCGGCGTAAACGCCGTCTCCGGCCAGTAATATAATAACCGGTTAAATCTCAATGGCCTGAATCGCCCGCGCGATATCCGGCGAATTATTGAGAGCGCGAATCTCCTGAAACAGCGTCGTCGCTTCGGCATATTCTTTGCGTAAATATCCCAGCAACTGCTTAATACGCGCCACATGATATAGCCCGGTATCCCCCTGTTTTTCCAGTCGGGTGTATTTTTTCAGTAATGTCACCACGTCGGGCCACGGCATCCGCGGTTCGTTGTATTTCACCACCCGACTCAGATTCGGGATATTTAGCGCCCCGCGTCCGATCATCACCGCATCACATCCGGTGACCGCCATACAATTTTGCGCGCTCTGCCAGTCCCAGATTTCACCGTTGGCGATAACCGGAATCGTAAGACGCTGGCGGATCTCACCGATAGCCTGCCAGTTGATATGCTCCGCTTTATACCCTTGCTCTTTGGTGCGGCCATGAACCGCCAGTTCGCTGGCACCCGCCTGCTGAACGGCATCGGCGATTTCAAACTGCCGGTCGCTGCTGTCCCAGCCCAGGCGCACTTTCACCGTTACCGGCAAATGACCCGGCACCGCCTCGCGCATCGCCTTCGCACCCTGATAGATAAGTTCAGGATCTTTCAATAGCGTTGCGCCGCCACCGCTGCCGTTAACCAGTTTTGACGGGCAGCCACAGTTCAGATCGACACCGTACGACCCCAACTCAACCGCGCGGGCCGCGTTCTCTGCCAGCCATTGTGGATGCTGCCCCAGCAGTTGGATGCGCACCTGCGTGCCGGATGGGGTACGGCTGTTGTTATGCAGCTCCGGGCAGATCCGATGAAATACTTTTGCTGGCAGGAGCTGATCCACCACGCGCACAAATTCGGTGATGCACAGATCATAATCATTAACTTCAGTCAGCAGCTCGCGCACCAGTGAGTCGAGCACGCCTTCCATCGGCGCCAGTAAAACACGCATATTGTTACCTGCAAAAAAGAGAGGCGCTATGGTAGCGTCTCCGTACAAGAGATCAAAGCACTGTCAGCAGCACACAGGCATCGCCCTGTCGATTGGGGCTATTGCCTGATGTTCCAGTTATCTATTTCCACTATGCTTAGAATTCATGATGTGATCGGTAGCACGTTTTTAAGTTTAATTGTATGATGAATAGGTCTCGTCAAGGGTTTCTACTATGAGCAAGTCACTGAACATTATCTGGCAATATTTACGCGCGTTTATCCTGATTTATGCCTGCCTGTATGCGGGTATTTTTCTTGCCTCACTGCTGCCTATCACCATCCCGGGTAGCATTATTGGCATGCTGATTCTGTTTGTTCTGCTGGCATTACAGATACTGCCAGCGAAATGGGTTAACCCCGGTTGCTACGTCCTGATTCGTTACATGGCGCTGCTGTTTGTCCCGATTGGCGTCGGGATCATGCAGTACTTTGACTTGCTGCGCGCGCAGTTTGGACCGGTCGTAGTGTCCTGCACCATCAGTACGCTGGTCGTTTTCCTGGTGGTGAGCTGGAGCTCACACCTTGTGCACGGTGAACGCAAAATCGTTGGGCAAAAAGGATCAAAAGAATGATGGCGTATATCTGGTGGTCGTTACCCCTCACGCTGGCGGTATTTTTTGGCGCACGTAAGCTGGCAATGCGGATCAAAATGCCGCTGCTGAACCCGCTGCTGGTTGCCATGGTGGTGATTATTCCTTTTCTGATCCTGACCGGCATTCCCTACGATCACTATTTCAAAGGTAGCGAAGTGCTGAACGATTTACTGCAACCTGCCGTGGTCGCGTTGGCATACCCGCTGTACGAACAGCTGCACCAAATCCGCGCCCGCTGGAAATCCATTATTGCCATCTGCTTTGCTGGTAGCATTGTGGCGATGGTCACCGGGACCACTATTGCGTTACTGATGGGGGCATCGCCAGAAATTGCCGCATCTATAATGCCTAAATCGGTCACCACGCCGATCGCCATGGCGGTGGGGGGTAGCATCGGCGGTATTCCTGCTATCAGCGCCGTCTGCGTCATCTTTGTCGGGATCCTGGGTGCCGTGTTTGGCCACACACTGTTAAATGCGATGCGCATACGCACCAAGGCGGCGCGTGGACTGGCAATGGGGACCGCGTCACACGCCCTGGGTACGGCACGCTGCGCGGAGCTTGATTACCAGGAAGGTGCGTTCAGTTCCCTGGCACTGGTTATTTGCGGGATCATCACCTCGCTGGTGGCCCCCTTCCTGTTCCCGGTGATTCTGGCTGTAGTCGGTTAGCGCCATTTTTAGTTCATTTATTTGCGATGCGTTGCACATTTTTCATTTAAGTTTCATGAGTTGCATACACAGTGAGATTTGGATCACATATAAAGCCGTAACAGGCCCGTAAACTACGATTCCATTACATTGTTATGAGGCATCGCCATGCATCCACGTTTTCAAACTGCTTTCGCCCAACTCGCGGGTAACGTGCAATCAGCCCTGGCCCCCCTTCTGGCGGATGTCCATTTCCCCGCCATGTTGACTGCGGAGCAGGTCTCTTTGCTGAAACGCGAATCGGGACTGGACGAAGACGCGCTGGCATTCGCTCTGCTGCCGCTGGCTGCCGCCTGCGCACGTACCGATCTGTCCCATTTTAACGTTGGTGCCATTGCGCGCGGCGTCAGTGGCAACTGGTATTTTGGTGGCAATATGGAATTCCTCGGCGCGACGATGCAGCAAACCGTTCATGCCGAGCAAAGCGCCATCAGTCACGCCTGGCTGCGCGGAGAAAAGGGACTCGCCGCCATTACCGTCAACTACACCCCCTGCGGCCACTGCCGTCAGTTTATGAACGAGCTGAACAGCGGGCTGGATTTACGCATTCATTTGCCGGGTCGTGAGCCGCACGCGCTGCGTGACTACCTGCCGGATGCTTTTGGTCCGAAAGATCTCGACATCAAAACATTGCTGATGGATGAGCAGGATCACGGCTTTGCGCTGCAAGGTGACGCGCTGACGCAGGCGGCGATCGCCGCAGCCAACCGCTGCCATATGCCGTACAGCAACGCCCCAAGCGGTGTGGCACTGGAATGCAAAGACGGTCAAATCTTCAGCGGTAGCTACGCTGAAAACGCCGCCTTTAACCCCACTCTGCCTCCGCTGCAGGGTGCATTAAACCTGTTGAATCTGAACGGCTACGATTATCCGGATATTCAACGCGCCGTACTGGCAGAAAAAGCCGATGCGCCGTTGATCCAGTGGGATGCCACTGCCGCTACCCTGAAAGCTCTGGGCTGCAACCGCATCGAGCGCGTTTTGCTAGCGTAAAAAGGTCGTCATGTAGGCCGGATAAGCCAACGCCGCCATCCGGCATTATCGCCATAGCCTGATGGCAACGCGTTAGCGTCTTATCTGACCTACATGCTCTAAACAGTATTGCTGAAAATCCCCTCAATCAGACTGCTGTTTCTTGCGCTACGCCGTCGAGTACAGTAGCCTGATTAACATTCCATCCCATTGCCGAGTTATCTACATGTTAAAGCGCGTGTTTTACAGCTTGTTAGTCCTGATAGGCTTACTGCTGTTGACGGTGCTTGGCCTCGACCGATGGATGAGCTGGAAGACGGCACCCTATATCTACGACGAATTGCAGGATTTACCCTACCGTCAGGTCGGCGTGGTATTAGGCACCGCGAAATACTATCGCACCGGCGTGATTAACCAGTATTACCGCTACCGCATTCAGGGCGCATTAAACGCGTATAACAGCGGTAAGGTGAATTATCTGCTGCTCAGCGGCGACAATGCCCAGCAAAACTACAACGAACCGATGACGATGCGTAAAGATCTGATTGCCGCTGGCGTCGATCCTGCCGACATCGTGCTTGATTACGCCGGTTTCCGTACACTTGACTCCATTGTGCGCACCCGCAAAGTATTTGATACCAACGATTTCATCATTATCACTCAGCGATTCCACTGCGAGCGCGCGTTGTTTATTGCGCTGCATATGGGCATTCAAGCCCAGTGCTACGCGGTACCGTCGCCAAAAGATATGCTGACCGTACGCGTACGCGAATTTGGCGCACGTTTTGGCGCCCTGGCCGATCTCTATCTTTTTAAACGTGAGCCGCGTTTTTTAGGTCCGCTGGTGCCCATCCCGGCCCTGCACCAGGTTCCGGATGATGCGCAGGGCTACCCGGCGGTCACGCCTGAACAATTGTTAGAATTACAAAAGAAACAAGGAAAATAAGCATGGATGTGCAAACCCTCTTCGTCGTTTTAGCCTTTCTGTTAATCCCTGTATTTTGTTTTCGTGAAGCCTGGAAGGGCTGGCGTACAGGTGCGGTGGATAAAATAAAGAAGAACGCCCGTGAACCCGTTTATGCCTATCGTCATCAAGAACCGCTGCAATTCTGGTCATACGTTCTTGTTTACGCCGGATGCGGATGTTTATCTTTTGGCATGGTGATTTATTTAATCTTTTATCGATAAAATCCAGTTATTAATATTAGCGCTTGAGAATAGCTAATATTATGATAATAATTCCTATTTTAACATAAGGGATTAATGCTGCTTATCGGCATTTCCCTCACACCATCTTTTATTTGTGAAACCTTTCACAGAATACTCTTCCTGCAATGCTTAGCCTTAAGAAAGGCTTTTTTATTTTTATATTTTGTTATTAACAGTTCGCCTTAATTTACTCAAGCATTAAGGAAGAAAAGATGCCACAACAAAATTATCTGGATGAGCTAACGCCCGCTTTCACCCCCTTATTAGCAATAAAAGAGGCCTCGCGCTGTTTATTATGTCACGATGCCCCCTGTAGTCAGGATTGTCCGGCACAAACTGACCCAGGGAAATTTATCCGCTCCATCTATTTTCGCAATTTTAAGGGGGCAGCCGAAACTATTCGCGAAAATAATGCGCTCGGCGCCATTTGTGCTCGGGTATGCCCCACCGAAAAATTATGCCAGCGTGGATGTACGCGCTCAGGAATAGATAAACCGATCGATATTGCACGGCTGCAACGTTTTATTACCGATTTTGAACAGCAGACTGCGATGAAAATTTATCAACCGGCAACCAAAACACGTGGCAAAGTCGCCATTATCGGCGCAGGGCCAGCTGGGTTGCAGGCCAGCGTGACGTTGAGTAACCTGGGTTATGACGTAACGATCTACGAAAAGCAGGCTCAGCCGGGTGGCTGGCTACGCTTTGGCATTCCTGAGTTTCGCCTGCCTCAATCCGTGTTGGATCTTGAGATTGCCCGTATCGTTGAAATGGGCGTCACCATCAAGTGCGATTGCGAAGTCGGCAACACGATCGCCGTCGAACAACTCAAAGCTGAAAATCGCGCCGTGCTGGTGACTGTTGGGATGTCTTATGGTTCCACCCTGCCATTGTTTGATGAGGCGGATAACGTTGAGATCGCCGTCGATTTCTTGCAACGCGCGCGACAGGCGCACGGTGATATCACCTTACCGCAGAGTGCGTTAATTATCGGCGGGGGCGATGTCGCCATGGATGTCGCCAGCACGCTGAAACTTCTCGGCTGCCCGTCAGTTACCTGTGTCGCTCGTGAAGAATTAGCTGAATTTCCCGCCAGTGACAAAGAGTTTACCAGCACGCAGGCATTAGGCGTGTCGATCATCGACGGTTTTACGCCGGTAGCGGTTGCCGGAAATAAAGTCACCTTTAAACACGTGCGTCTGCCAGGGGAACTCTCTCTTGAAGCCGAGCATATTATTCTCGCCGTCGGCCAACACGCACAGTTGGATGCGTTTCACGCGTTAACAGCGCAACGTAATCTTATTGAAACCCACAATTATCAAACCGCCGATCCGGTTATTTTCGCCGCTGGCGATATTGTCAAAGGAGATAAAACCGTGGTGTCTGCCGTGAAAACCGGTAAAGAAGCCGCTCAGGCAATTCATCACTATTTAGAGGGGGTTTGCTCATGTTAACGAAAGATCTTTCTATTACCTTTTGCGGCGTAAAATTCCCCAACCCGTTTTGCCTCTCTTCTTCTCCGGTAGGCAACTGCTTTGAGATGTGCGCCAAAGCCTATGACACCGGCTGGGGCGGCATTGTGTTTAAAACAATTGGTTTTTTTATTGCCAACGAAGTCTCCCCACGATTTGACCATCTGACAAAAGAAGATACCGGCTTTATCGGCTTCAAGAATATGGAGCAGATTGCCGAACATCCGCTGGAAGAGAACCTGGCCGCCATTCGTAAGCTGAAACAACATTACCCTGATAAGGTGCTGATTGCGTCAATCATGGGCGAAAATGAGCAGCAATGGCAGGAGCTGGCACGACTGGTTGAAGAAGCCGGTGCAGATATGATTGAGTGCAACTTCTCGTGTCCGCAGATGACTTCACATGCGATGGGCAGCGATGTCGGGCAAAGCCCGGAGTTGGTTGAGAAATACTGTCGGGCAGTTAAACGCGGTTCCTCTCTACCGATGTTAGCCAAAATGACGCCTAATATCGGTGATATGTGCGAAGTCGCTCTGGCGGCTAAACACGGAGGCGCTGACGGTATCGCGACCATTAACACCGTAAAATCCATCACCAATATCGACCTGAAGCGGAAGATCGGCATGCCGGTGGTCAACGGGAAATCCAGTATTTCTGGCTATTCCGGGAAGGCGGTAAAACCCATCGCACTGCGTTTTATCCAACAACTGCGTTCACACCCAGAACTGCATGATTTCCCGATTAGCGGCATTGGCGGTATTGAAACCTGGGAAGATGCCGCCGAATTCTTGCTGTTAGGCGCAGCCACGCTGCAGGTCACCACCGGGATCATGCAGTACGGCTACCGTATTGTGGAAGATATGACCAGCGGACTGTCACACTATCTTGCCGATCAGGGGTTTAACTCACTGGAAGAGATGGTCGGTCTTGCCAATGCCAATATTATTCCGGCTGAAGATCTTGACCGTAGTTACATCGTCTACCCCCATATCAACCTCGAAAAATGCGTCGGCTGCGGACGCTGCTATATCTCCTGCTATGACGGAGGACATCAGGCGATGGAGTGGGATGAGCAGACCCGTACACCGCACTGCGACACGGAAAAATGCGTCGGCTGCTTGCTGTGTGGTCACGTTTGTCCGGTCGCCTGCATCGATTTAGGCGAGGTCAAATTCAAAACAGGTGAGAAAGCACATGCAGTAACGCTGTAACACAAGTAACAAAAAGCCCGGTGCAGTCATTTCTCTGCCCCGGGCTTTTTGTTGTCTATCGTTACTTCTTACGCGCGTATTTCAGTGAGTCCAGCGCCACGGCGAAGATAATAATGCCGCCTTTAATGATGTACTGCCAGTAAGGGTTCACGCCGATGTAGGTCAGGCCATAGTTGATGACGGTGAAGATTATCACACCGGTCACTACACCAAAGACGGTACCGACCCCGCCACTGAACGACACGCCGCCCACGACACAGGCCGCAATGGCATCAAGCTCATACATAAAGCCGAGGTTGTTGGTTGCCGAGCCGATACGCCCTGCTTCCAGCAAACCACCGAAGGCATAGAACACCCCGGACAGCGCATAGATAATCAGCAGGTTCAGCGCAACGTTAACACCCGACACTTTCGCCGCTTCCGGGTTACCGCCAATGGCAAAAATGTTTTTACCGAAGCGGGTCTTATTCCACAGTACCCAAACAAAGGCCACCGCAATCAGCGCATAGAAGGTGATGTAGGAGAGTCGGAAACTGCCCAGCGCAATAAAGCCCTGCGCAAAGGTGGAGAACCCGCTGTCAAAGCCAGAAATAGGCGATGCCCCAACGAAATCGTAATACAGTGAGTTGATCCCGTACACGATGATCATCGTACCAAGGGTAGTAATAAACGGCGTCACGTTCAGGTAAGCAATGATGATACCGTTCACCAGGCCGATAATGGCACCGATGGCACAAACAATCAGTACCACCACGATGATCGGCATAGTGGCCATTTCCGGGAACACCTTGTTGGCGTTCTCCATAGATTGCAGCAACGTTGCGGCAACCACCGCCGCCAGGCCAACCTGACGCCCGGCTGACAGGTCAGTACCTTGGGTAACAATCAGTCCGGCTACGCCCAGCGCGATAATAATACGCACCGAGGATTGGGTCAGAATGTTACTCAAGTTCAGTAAACTTAAGAATGTGGGGTCCTGGAAAATAATAATGGCCAGCAGAACTAAAAGAACAACGTAAATTCCGCCTTCTTTCAGGTAAGTAAGAAAACTTTTCTTATTTAACGCACTCATGAGGAGCCCCTAATCTTAAAGGTGCAAAGACGCAAGACGGAGGATTTCGTTTTGCGTTGTTGTTTTCGTGTCAACAATTCCAGCCACGAGACCATTGCTCATAACCAGAATACGATCGGTAATACCCAGCAGTTCCGGCATTTCAGAGGAGATGATAATAATCCCCTTCTCCTTTTTCGCCAGTTCTGCAATTAACTGATAAATTTCAAATTTTGCACCAACGTCGATTCCTCGCGTGGGTTCATCCAGCATCAGTATCTCTGGCTGCGTTAACAACCAACGACCAATAACCACCTTTTGCTGGTTACCACCGGACAGGGAACCAATTTGCGTACGATGGCCAGGTGTTTTTACCCTCATTGAGTCAATAACCCATTGGGTATCGCTCTTCATGCGGGAATTATCCAACAGACCCACTTTATTTTTATAGTTCTGAATATTGGAGATTAACGAGTTAAATCCAATATCCAGATAGGCATAAATACCGGTTGAACGGCGCTCTTCCGTGACCAGCGCAAAACCATGGTTAATGGCTTCATTGGCGCTGTGGTTATTAATTTTTTTGCCGTGGAGCGTAATCGTACCCGATGATTTTTCACGAATACCAAAAAGGGTTTCAACGATATCCGTGCGTTTTGCGCCGACTAAACCGGCAATACCGAGGATTTCCCCTTTATGCAGATCAAAAGAGATATCACGAATTGACGGTTGACGTAACGACGTCAGATTGCGTACTTCAAGAATCACTTCACCAGGCGTGTTCTCTTTGTCCGGGAAACGTTGGTTCAGCGAACGTCCCACCATCATGGCGATGATCTTATCCATATCCAGCCCTTCAAGCGGCTGGGTGGCAATCCACTGGCCATCACGCAGGACGGTGATTTCATCGCACAACTGGAAGATTTCTTCCATCTTGTGAGAAATATATACGATACCGCAGCCACGTTCTTTCAGCTTACGGATGATGGTGAACAGATGATTAACCTCTTTTTCGGTTAACGATGAGGTCGGTTCATCCATGATGACGATTTTGGCGTCATACGAAAATGCTTTGGCAATTTCTATCATCTGCATTTGTGAAACCGATAACGTACCGACACGCGCACGCGGATCGATATCAATATCCAGCTCATCAAATATCGCTTTGGTATCACGGTACATTTTATCCTGGTCGACAAACATGCCTTTGGTGGGATAACGCCCCAGCCACATGTTGTCCATCACAGAACGTTGTAAAACCAGGTTTAATTCCTGGTGTACCATTGAAATACCGTTTTCAAGCGCTTCTTTAGCAGAATGAAAATCGATTTCTTTACCCTGAAATAAAATACTGCCGGAATCTTTTTGATAGATCCCAAAAAGACATTTTAATAATGTCGACTTTCCAGCACCATTCTCGCCCATCAAGGCATGAATAGAATGTGGGCGGACTTTTAAATTAACATTATCAAGAGCCTTAACGCCCGGAAAGGACTTGTTGATGCCGCTCATTTCCAACAAGTATTCGCCTGACGACTGAGTATTAGTGCTGACCATAATTATACCTTGTTGGCCTTGCAAAGCGTGTTATTAAGGGCGCAACCAAATTGCGCCCACAGACGGAGTATTTATTTGTTGGTGAACTCTGCCAGATTATCTTTATCGACGCCGACGTAAGGAATACGAACGATTTTATTCTCGATTTTCCAGGTCGTGCCATCCGCTGCGCCTTTGCCGGCTGCCAGGTTTTTCGCCAGATCGAAAGTCGCTTTCGCCTGGTTGTTAGCATCGTTCAGCACGGTACCGGCCATTGCGCCAGATTTAACCAGTGCCAGTGCTTCTGGCAATGCATCCACACCAAATACCGGTACGCTGGTTTTGTTGTGTGCTTTCAGCGCTTCTATCGCACCCATTGCCATAGCGTCGTTGTTCGCGATAACGACTTCAATTTTGTTAGCATTTGGACCGGACATCCACGCATCAACTTTATCTTTCGCCTGAGCGGTATCCCACATAGCGGTATCTAACTGCAACTGCTCAGTTTTAATGCCCTTGTCGTTCAGCTCTTTAATCACGTAGGTGGTACGTGCTTCAGCATCCGGGTGTCCCGGCTCGCCTTTCAGCAGAACAAACTGAATTTTACCGTCTTTGTTCAGGTCCCAGTTCGGGTTTGCCGCCCAGTGCTTAGCAATCAAATCGCCCTGAATGATGCCGGATTCTTTGGAGTCAGTACCGACGTAGAAGGCTTTGTCATAGCTGTCCAGCGCTTTACGAGAAGGCTCTTTGTTGAAGAACACGATAGGAACGTTCTGACCGCGTGCTTTCTCAATGACCGTGCCCGCTGCTGCCGGGTCAACCAGGTTGATCGCCAGAGCTTTCACGCCTTTTGCCAGCAACACATCAATCTGATCGTTTTGTTTAGACTGATCGTTCTGGGAGTCATTCATCAGCAGCTGTACATCTGGCGCCGTTTTGGCATCTTTTTCGATTGCTTTACGTACCACAGACATAAAGTTATCGTCATACTTATAAATCGTCACACCAATACGGGTATCAGCAGCGTGCGCAGCCGCACCGAATAACATGCTTGCCATTACAGCAGACAGGGTCAACACCTTCTTATTCATGGTATCTCCGGTTTTATTATGCAGGGTAGTACTTGAGATAAATGCTCGGCGGGACAGAACGTTACTAAACTGTTACTGAACGCCGAAGCTCACTTTTAAAAATATTTCTTCCGTGTCTGGCAACGCTCCAAAAACAGGCTTTAATTGTTGTTTAAGACGCCCACACCTCGATGAAAGTGATTATTCACCGTTACATAGTAGTTACAGCGCAACAAACAGTGTCATCATAGCTATCGCATTGTTAAGATACTGTGAATTTACTCACAGATTGAAAGCGGTTACATCAGGTGACATTATCAGTTAGTGATCGGTACCGCATTCTGTCGCAACGCCACAGAATGACGTCGCACCAGTGTCGGCATAAAACAGTGCGTTGCCGCCGGATCCAGCGTACCCGCCGCCCCTTGTAGCGCAAGCTCTGTCGCCATTTTCGCCATTGACGCAATGGGGTAGCGCACGGTGGTCAGTTGAGGGTCAGTGTAACGGGCAATCGGGATATCATCGAAACCAATGATAGACAGGTGTAATGGAATGGCGATGCCGTTGTCTTTTAACGCCGTCAGCGCTCCGGCAGCCATGTTGTCGTTGTAGGCAAAAACCGCCGTCAGCTGCAAATTGCGCCCCAACAACTCCACCATGGCTGATTCGCCCCCCGGCATATCCGGTGAACCGGTACCTACCCAGCTTTCCGCTGGCGTAATACCGTGTTCCTGCAACGCGCTCATCCAGCCCTCTTTGCGCATCGCATCATCTTCAATTCGGTGGCTTGACGCCAGGTAGCCAATACGTTGATGACCGTTATTGAGCAGCATGCGGGTGGCCATTTTAGCTCCGCTGATATTGTCCAGGCAGACACAGCGATGGGCGTAACCCGGCACAATGCGATTGATGAGCACCATGCCCGGAATGTGTTCCATAAACTCGCCTAGCTCGCGATCGCTCAGCGCTTTTGAGTGGACAATCAAGGCATTACAACGTTGGCGGATCAGGACTTCGATGGCATGACGTTCTTTTTCAGCTTCATGATAACTGTTGCCAATCAGCACATATTTCTGGTGCTGCTGAGCCACCAGATCCACGGCTTTCACCAATGCACCAAAAAACGAATCTGATACATCCATCACCACGACCCCAATGGTGTCGCTCACCTGCGTCGCCAGCGCTTGCGCATTGGCATTGGGTCGATAGCCTAACTGTGTCACAGCCTTCATTACCGCTTCACGGGTGTCAGGACTCACCAACGCACTGTTATTCAGTACGCGGGAAACCGTCGCTACAGAAACGCCAGACTGCCGTGCCACATCACGTATGGTTACCATATTCACTGCCCTGTTTAAGATTGCGGTTGCCCACGGACACCCCAGGCTGTGTATTTTGTCAGCACGAGGTACAGGACTGCGTGAGTCATGTCACAGGAATGAAAACGGTTACATCCATTTTGTTAATGAATGTGATCCAGATCGTTATCTGGATGTTCGCGGCAATGATGTCCCTGAAGCACGCAGGGTTAATTGACGCCATAGCCACTCCACCGGGCCCTGCCGGTAAAAATGCAGCCAAATGACGGAGAAAAGCAGGTTAACAGCCCAGACGGGAATAACGAAAAACAGCAGCGTCAGCCGGTCGAATTGCATAAACAAACCGAACTGATAAAACACCGTGGTGCAGATAAGCGTCTGCAGCAGATAATTAGTCAGTGCCATGCGTCCTACGCAGGCAATAGCGATAACAATCTTAACGCGATTCAGTTGCGGCCAGAAACCAAACATCAATGCAGCGTAGCCGATGGTCTGAAACGGCGCGCTCAGTTCACGCGGGGCTTGTAGCAGGAAAGCACACCAGCGGTACGCCCAGTCGAGATGCCACTGCAGCATAATCGCAGGCAGATTGATTGCCATACCGGTCACCACCAACAGCATGCCTGAACGTCGATAATGCGACAAACTGTACTGCCCTTTCAGCCAGCCACTGCGCATTAATGCGGCACCCAACAGCATCATCCCCGCCAGTTGCCAACCGTACTGCGCCCCCAGCGCCAGCAGGCTGTTTGACAGCATATCCACGCGGTTACTCATCGCTTCCATGCCACCATTAATCTTCCAGTACTTTTCATACAGCAACGCGGAGGCATCCGGTGTCCAGGCGCGACTGGTTTCCCCCCCAGAAATCGAACCCAGCAGCAGCAGTACGCCGATCCCCACCAGATACAGCAGAGCACCGGTGTTAAACAGGCTTTTTACCGATGGGGCATCACGAATCAGCCGCCAGCCGATCAGGCCGATTAAGCCATACGCCAGCAGGATATCGCCATCCCAGAATAGTAAGCCGTGAATAAACCCCAGTAAGACCAGCAGCGTGAGTCGCGACTGGATCCAGCGTTTTCCGCGTGGCAGCAGCATTTGCAGGCCCGCGCCGAAGAGCAGAGCGAACAGCGTGAGGAATTTCACCTGTGCGAAGAGATCGAGCACCGCCCAGGTCCAGGCATCCGATAAAGTAATGCTGCCAGACCAGGCCGGGTTGAGATATGCCGCCTTTGGCAAACCAAAGGCGCTGATATTGAGAAGCAGGATCCCGAGGATGGCAACGCCACGAATAAAATCCAGCGTGACATTACGCTCCATGGTCCTGCCCTTGTCAGTTGTGGTGACGTACAGCGCGCAGGAATTCCTGACGCGTATTCTGGCTGGATTTAAATAATCCGCCCAGTGAGGTGGTCGTAGTGGCGCTGGTCGCATCGCGAATACCGCGCGCTTTCACACAGTAATGCACCGCATCAATCGACACCGCCACATTATTGGTACCCAGCAGGGTTTGCAGTGCGGTCAGGATTTGTTGGGTCAGACGCTCCTGCACCTGCGGACGCTGGGCAAAGAATTGCACGATACGGTTAATCTTCGACAAACCAATCACGGATTCTTTCGGGATATACGCCACCGTCGCTTTGCCATCGATAGTGACAAAGTGATGTTCGCAGGTGCTGGTCAGCGTGATATCACGAACGGTGACCATTTCATCAACCTTCATTTTGTTTTCAATGACGGTGATTTTAGGAAAATTGGCGTAATCGAGACCGGAAAAAATCTCATCGACATACATTTTTGCGATGCGATGCGGCGTTTCCATCAGGCTGTCATCGCTCAAATCGAGATTGAGCAATTGCATAATCTCGGTCATATGGCCGGAGATAAGACGTTTGCGCGTTTCGTTATCCATCTCTTGCACGGGCGGGCGCAGCGGTGTTTCGAGACCACGCGCAACCAGCGCTTCATGAACCAGGGCCGCTTCTTTACTGAGTGATGACATTTATTCTTCTCCTGCAGGTGTGGCGCCTCTGCCCTGCGTGGGGCAAAGTTTTTAGGCTGTGTCACAGCCAGAACATTGTGCGTGAGGCTGCGCACATAATCCAGTATTCACCGCGATAATTATTGAAATTGGCACCGCCTTTCAGCGTGTGGCTTTCATGCACCGCTCGATCGGGTCGATACGGAGTGTTAACGCGAGGTTATATAGATGATGATGTATGTTTGCCCATTGCGGAAGTGAAAGTTACTCACGGCATCATGAATTATCTGTATTATGGTGAATTCGCAAACATATTCAGATTCAACACAACAAGGAGCCGTGCATGGAAATGCTCGAAGAGCACCGCTGTTTTGAAGGCTGGCAGCAACGCTGGCGTCATGATTCCGCCACCTTAAATTGCACCATGACCTTCAGCATTTTTCTCCCACCGCCGTGCGAAAATACGCCGCCTCCGGTACTGTACTGGCTGTCGGGCCTGACCTGTAATGATGAAAACTTTACCACCAAAGCGGGTGCGCAGCGCATTGCGGCTGAGTTGGGGATCGTACTGGTGATGCCGGATACCAGCCCACGCGGTGAACACGTTGCGAACGATGACGGGTACGATTTAGGCCAGGGCGCCGGCTTTTATCTCAATGCTACCCAGGCTCCCTGGGCCGCGCATTTCCGCATGTATGATTATTTGCGGGATGAGCTGCCGCAGCTTCTCCAAGCGCATTTTAACGTCAGCGAGCGCTGCGCCATCAGCGGACACTCCATGGGCGGTCACGGCGCATTGATTATGGCGCTGAAAAATCCCGGCAGATACACCAGCGTTTCCGCCTTTGCACCGATTGTTAACCCCTGTCGCGTGTCGTGGGGCGTGAAGGCGTTTAGCGCCTATCTGGGCGAGGATAAATCGACCTGGGCCGAATGGGACAGCTGCGCATTAATGTTAGCCAGTAAACCGGAAGAGGCAATTCCAACGCTTATCGATCAGGGTGATAGCGATCAGTTCCTTGCCGATCAGCTCCAGCCCGCCGTACTGGCGGAGGTAGCCCGTCAGACCGCGTGGCCAATGACGTTACGTATCCAGCCAGGCTTTGATCACAGCTATTACTTTATTGCGTCGTTCATTGAAGATCACCTGCGCTTCCACGCGCAGTATCTGCTGAAGTAACCCCCCGAGGGCGCAAGCCCTCTTTGTTTCTCCATCATTCCTTCACTTTTTCTCCTTTTTTATTTAACAGCTATCTCTTTGATTTTATAAACACTTCCCATAATATCACATCAAACACAAATGATTTCTATTATCATTTGTGTTTACAAAAATTCATACTTTTGTACAATCCCTCCGCTTCTTTACTGAAAAGAGTCCTTAAAAGACAAATACATACAATTGTCATGGCCTTTCACATGACACGCAGTTAGATTCATTTAAATGGAATGATACAAATGACTATACCTCACGTTAGGGCCGTTGCTGCCGCAGTATGCGTCGCCAGCCTCCCATCACTCGTCTATGCCGCTGACCAGGATACCGTAGTGGTCACCGCGACCGGTTTCGAGCAAAAGATTCAGGATGCCCCCGCCTCTATTTCTGTGATCACCAAGCAGCAAATTGAGGATAAAGCCTACCGCGATGTCACCGATGCGCTCAAAGACGTGCCTGGCGTCGTCGTCACGGGTGGCGGTAGCAGCAGTGATATCAGCATCCGCGGGATGGCCTCGCAGTACACGCTCTTCCTGGTCAACGGTAAGCGGATCAGCACACGCGGCACGCGACCGAACAGCGATAACTCCGGCATTGAACAAGGCTGGCTGCCGCCGCTGGAATCCATTGAACGCATCGAAGTGATCCGTGGCCCCATGTCATCGCTGTACGGCTCCGATGCAATGGGCGGGGTGATTAACGTGATCACCAAAAAGGTATCGAATACCAAAGGCTGGAGTGGTTCTCTACATGGTGACGCCACCTTCCAGGAAGACCGTGACTCCGGCGATATTTACCAGACTAACGCCTATGCGTCCGGGCCGCTGATTGACGGATTACTCGGCGCAAAAGTCACCGGGTTATTCTCTCACCGTGCCGAAGATGAAATCGTCAATGGTTATAACGAACAGCGTATGCGTAATGGGGGATTAACCCTGAACCTTACGCCGGATGATAAAAACGACATTGACTTCGATTACGCCCGTGAACTGCAGGATCGCGACAGTACGCCAGGTAAATCCACAGCAGAAGAAAGCTGTCGCAACGGAAGCTGTAAGCCAAACAGCAAAAGCGAAAACAAGTATGTGCACACGACATATTCATTAACCCACAGCGGTTACTACGACGACTTCAACACCACCAGCTATATTCAGCAGGAAGAGACCGATAACCCGGGTCGTCAGATGAAGTCCTATAACACTATTTTTAACAATCAGAACCAGATTTTCCTCGGGGCACATACCCTGACGGCAGGCGGACAGTACCGTTATGAAAAACTGCGCGATAATGGTAACCAGCTGGAAGCGGCAGACGGTCTGAACAAGCTGACCCGCTGGAGCTGGGCGCTGTTTGCTGAAGATGAATGGGCCGTAACCGATACCTTCACGCTGACCGGCGGCCTGCGTATGGATAAAGATGAAAACTACGGTGATAACTGGACACCACGCGGCTACGGCGTATGGCATCTCAGCGATCAATGGACCCTGAAAGGCGGCGTGTCTGCAGGTTACCGCGCGCCGGATCTGCGCCAGTCGTCAGCAAGCTGGGGACAGGTGACTGGCGGTGGTCGTCTGAACGGCATCATTGTGGGCAACCCGGATCTGAAACCGGAAAAGAGCCTGAGCGAAGAAATCGGCCTGCTGTGGGATAACGGCAACGACCTCAACGCGGGCGTGACGCTGTTCAACACCGACTTCAAAGACAAGATCACCGAAGTTCGCCGCTGTAACAGCAGCGCCGATCCGGCCTGTACCATCGGCGGAACCCACTATGATTTTGTCAGCGATCGCGTTAACGTCGATGAAGCCAATATGCGCGGCGTAGAATCCACCTTCGGCTGGAAAATCACCTCCGATCTCAACTGGACGGCAAACTACACGTTCACCGAATCTGAACAGAAAAGCGGTCAGTTCTCCGGTCAGCCGTTAAACAAAATGCCGAAGCATATGTTTAACACCACGCTGGACTGGCAGGCCACGCAGGATCTCGGATTCTGGAGCCGTCTGAACCTGCGCGGGAAAACCTCTGAGTACCTGAGCCGTACGTCGATGGCTCAAGGGACACCGTCCTATACTCAAGTCGATGTTGGTGTGCGTTACTACGTGAGCAAGGATGTGCTGGCCACCGCTGGCGTGTACAACGTGCTGGATAAGCAAATCGATTACGAGACCTATGACACCATACTCGATGGTCGTCGTTACACGGTTGGCCTGACCTATAACTTCTAAGTTTGGCGCAATAAAAAACCCCGGCATTTACCCTGCCGGGGTTTTTTGTTATTTCTTGCCAAAATGCTTAAGACGATTTCTTCACGCGATCCGGGAATTGCATTTCGCTGTAACGCACGAAACGCGTCCCTCTGGTCAGTTTATAGCCGAACCAGATAATCAGGAACAGCGGAATACCAATATAGGTCGCCATCACGCCACCCCAGTCAATGGTGTCTCTCAGGAACGCTTCGTAGTTTTGCCCCAGGGTGATTATCAGGCACAGCACGAACGCAAAGATCGGTCCCAGCGGGAAGAAGCCTGAACGATACGGCAGATCGTTTATATCACGCCCCTGCATCACATAACCGCGACGGAAGCGATAGTGGCTGATGGCAATCCCCAGCCAGGCGATAAAGCCCGTCATACCGGAGGTGTTCAGCAGCCACAGGTACACGGTCTGGTTGCCAAACATAGAGGTCAGGAAACACAAACCTGCCACCACCGTGGTCGCATACAGCGCATTACGCGGGACGCCGCCACGAGACAATTTGGCGAAAATACGCGGCGCTTTGCCGTCGCATGCCAGGGTGTAGAGCATGCGCGTTGAGGCATACATACCGGAGTTACCCGCCGACAGCACCGCGGTCAGGATCACAGCGTTCATTACCGCAGCCGCAGAAAGCAGGCCCGCGTGCTGGAAGACCAGCGTAAACGGACTGACGCTAATGTCTTTCACATCGTTGCGCAGCAGGCTTGGATCGGTATACGGAATAATCAGGCTGATAATCAGGATCGCGAACACATAGAACAGCAGGATTCGCCAGAACACCTGACGCACCGCGCGCGGAATGTTCTTCTCAGGATCTTCAGATTCACCCGCCGCAATACCGATAAGTTCAGTACCCTGGAAGGAGAAGCCGACGATCATCGCCACACCAATCATGGCTGCAAAGCCACCGGCGAAAGGTGCATCTCCCGTAGTCCAGTTGCTCCAGCCCACCGGCTGAGCGCCTTTGAAGATGCCGAAAATCATCAGCACGCCAACCGCGATGAAGATAATAACGGTGGTGACTTTGATCAGCGAGAACCAGTACTCTGCTTCACCAAAACCGCGAACAGAGATGTAGTTCAGCAGGAAGATGACGCACAGGAACAGCGCACTCCAGATCCAGCCTGGCGTATCCGGGAACCACCAGCTCATCACCAACTGCGCAGCGACCAGGTCGACGGCAATGGTGACCGCCCAGTTGTACCAGTAGTTCCAGCCCAGCGCGAAGCCAAAGCCTTCTTCTACATAGTTCTGACCGTAAGTGGAGAACGAACCAGAAACCGGCATGTACGCAGCCAGTTCACCGAGACTGGTCATCAGGAAGTACACCATCAGGCCAATCAGAATATAGGAAAACAGCGCGCCGCCTGGACCCGCCGCAGAAATGGTTGCACCAGATGCAACGAAAAGACCCGTACCGATGGAACCGCCAATGGCAATCATCGTCAGGTGGCGCGCCTTCAGTTCACGACGTAGCGTGGGCGCTTCTGTGGTTTTAGTTTCGGAAACCATGGGAAAATGCTATCCATCCAAAAAATGAGGCGCGATTGTAGCAGACGAAATGGCATTCTTCCGGCACAAATACGCTGTTATAAGAGACCTTCATGACTGGCCGTGGATTATAAGTAAAGCCGAAAATAGTCGGCATGCTGCCTGAAAAAATATCGCCGCCCTACTGCTGGTCGCTGTAGCGTAAAAAGCGCAGCAGCGCATTGGAGAGATGTTTTTGACGGTGATGGACACGCCAAAGAGTACGGACTAAACGCGGTAACGGTACAGGCACTTCACTCAGCGTTCCCGCCTGTAGCTGCTCCTCAATCACCCGACGTGACAGGCAGCTAATCCCTAACCCATGACGCACAGCATGCTTAATGGCCTCGGAGTTACCCAACTCCATGGCCATCTGAAATCGCGGCAAATGAGATAACAGTAGGTAATCCACCAATTCACGCGTACCGGACCCGCGCTCACGCAGGATCCACGGTGAAGCCGCCAGTTGTTCCAGCGTAACGGGACCTTTTACCAGCGGTGACGTCGGTGCAGCAAACACCACCAGCTCATCCTCCAGCCAGGGTTCTGAGATGATTTCCGTACTGTGGCATGGCCCTTCTATCAGTCCAATGTCGACCCGGAAATCCAGTACGGCATTAATTACGTCCAGGCTGTTCCCCACGCTCAGTTCCAACGGCAGATCGGGAAAATCATGACGATAGTGGGCAATCATGGCAGGTAAAATGTAATTGCCGATGGTGCTGCTGGCATAGACGCGAATCGCCCCATTATCTTCCCGGAAAAGCTGTTCTATCTCGGCCGTTTGCTCAAGCAGCGCCAACGCGCGGGGATAGAGTAAACGCCCGTGCTCATTGACCACCAGACGTTTACCTACGCGATCGAACAGCTGTACGCCAAGCTGGCCTTCTAAATCAGTCAGCGCTGCGCTCACTGCGGATTGCGACAATGACAGCATGACAGAGGCCTGGGTTGTCGAGCCACTTTTCAGTACCTCGGCAAATACTTCAAGTTGTCGCAGGGTGATATGCATGGTCGTTTTCCTCTAGATGGCCCGTGTTTACCACTTATTCAGATTAATTATAAATATATAATCAATTTTATTTTTAAACCACTTCACCTTACTATTTTCTCCAAGAAATCATTCCATTGACAGGAGGGGTTATGACCGAACTCGCCCTAAAGAATCATCGACGTACAGTGTGGCATTTTATTCCGGGGCTTGCCCTGAGCGCAGTCATCACCGGAGCCGCGTTATGGGGTGGTTCTATCCCCGCGGTTGCGGGGGCCGGGTTCAGCGCCCTCACCTTAGCCATTTTACTGGGGATGGTCCTCGGCAACACCGTCTATCCGCACATCTGGAAAAGCTGTGACGGCGGCGTACTGTTTGCGAAACAACATTTATTGCGACTGGGGATCATCCTTTACGGCTTTCGTCTCACCTTCTCGCAGATTGCTGACGTGGGTGTCAGCGGGATTGTGATCGATGCGTTGACGCTGACCAGCACCTTTATGCTTGCCTGCTTCCTCGGCCAGAAGGTGTTTGGTCTGGACAAACACACCAGTTGGCTGATTGGCGCCGGGAGCAGCATTTGTGGTGCCGCGGCGGTACTGGCAACAGAGCCGGTCGTGAAAGCAGAAGCCAGTAAAGTGACGGTCGCTGTCGCCACCGTGGTCATCTTCGGTACCATTGCTATCTTCCTGTACCCGGCGATGTATCCGTTGCTTTCGCACTGGTTTAGCCCTGAAACCTATGGGATTTACATTGGGTCAACCATGCATGAAGTCGCACAGGTTGTCGCTGCCGGACATGCGATTAACCCGGATGCAGAAAACGCAGCCGTTATTGCCAAAATGCTGCGTGTCATGATGCTGGCTCCGTTCCTCATCCTGCTGGCCGCTCGTGTGAAACAACTGTCTCCGGCTAACGGCGGCGAAAAGAGCAAAATCACCATTCCGTGGTTTGCCATCCTGTTCATTGTGGTGGCGATATTTAACTCGTTCCACCTGCTGCCGCAGTCTGTGGTGAACATGCTGGTCACCCTCGATACCGTGCTGCTGGCAATGGCGATGGCCGCACTTGGGCTGACCACTCACGTCAGCGCGCTGAAAAAGGCCGGTGCCAAACCGTTACTGATGGCGCTGGTGCTGTTTGTCTGGCTGATTGTCGGTGGTGGTGCAATCAACGTTTTGATTCACAGCGTAATGGCATAATCAAACACGACTAACCCCCGTTGACCCGCTATACTCTCCCCTTTTGTATTTGAGTATGGCGGGTTTTTCCCGTCATATTTCGAGTTGCAGGCGCTGCTCAAAACGTATTGCGTTTTGTCCTGCAACTCGAACTATTTGGGGAATCAATTATGAAATATATTGGAGCGCACGTAAGCGCCGCTGGCGGTCTGGCCAATGCCGCTATTCGCGCCGCAGAAATCGATGCCACCGCATTCGCCCTGTTCACCAAAAATCAGCGCCAATGGCGCGCCGCGCCGTTGACTACTGACGTCATTGATGACTTCAAGTCGGCCTGCGAAAAGTATCACTTTAGCAGCGCACAAATTCTTCCTCACGACAGCTACCTGATTAACCTCGGCCACCCGGTCAGCGAGGCGCTGGAAAAATCACGCGATGCCTTTATTGATGAAATGCAGCGTTGCGAGCTGCTGGGGTTATCCCTGCTTAACTTTCATCCGGGCAGCCATTTAATGCAGATCCCGGAAGACGAATGCCTGGCACGCATTGCCGAGTCCATCAACATTGCCCTCGCGCAGACCCAGGGCGTAACCGCAGTTATTGAAAACACCGCCGGGCAGGGCAGCAATCTTGGCTTTAAGTTTGAGCATCTGGCCGCCATTATCGATGGCGTAGAAGATAAATCCCGCGTGGGCGTCTGCATTGATACCTGCCACGCCTTCGCCGCCGGATACGATCTGCGAAGCGCCGCCGAGTGTGAAAAGACCTTTGCCGAATTCGAACGTATTGTCGGCTTTAACTATTTACGTGGGATGCACCTGAACGATGCCAAAAGCACGTTTGGCAGCCGCGTTGACCGCCATCACAGCTTAGGTGAAGGCAATATCGGTCACGACGCCTTCCGCTGGATTATGCAGGATGACCGTTTTGACGGCATTCCGCTGGTGCTGGAAACCATCAATCCAGATATCTGGGCGGAAGAAATCGCCTGGCTGAAAGCACAGCAAACCGATTCTGCCGCCGCCTGATCGGGTGGATTGAGTGAATAAAAAAGGGCCGATGATTCGGCCCTTTTGTATCAGCAGCAGAAATTATGCTTTCGCCACCGCGTCCTCTTCTGGACGTTTCAGGAAGGCATAAGACAGACCCGCTACCAGCGTACCGGCAATAATCGCCAGCAGGTATCCCACTACCGGCGTAATCGCGCCAGGGATCAGCAGCACAAACAGGCCGCCGTGAGGCGCCATCAGCTTCGCACCCACCGCCATCGACAGTGCGCCGGTCAACGCGCCACCGACGATGCAGCATGGCAGCACACGCATCGGGTCACGGGCGGCGAACGGGATCGCCCCTTCGGTGATGAAGCACAGGCCCAGCACCAGAGCCGCTTTGCCCCCTTCACGCTGTGCGTTGTCGAATTTACGACGCGCCACCAGCGTAGCCAGACCCAGCGCCAGAGGGGGAACCATCCCCGCCGCCATAATAGCCGCCATCGGTGCATACGTCTGCGTACTGAGCAGGCCGACACCGAAAGCATACGCCGCTTTGTTGACCGGACCGCCCATGTCGGTACACATCATGCCGCCAAGAATCGCCCCAAGCAGCACTGCGTTCGCCGTTCCCATGGTTTGCAGCCAGTGGGTCAGGCTTTCCAGAATACCGGCAACCGGTTTACCAATCAGGTAAATCATTGCCAGCCCAACCACCAGGCTCGATAGCAGCGGAATGATCAGGATTGGTTTCAGCGCTTCCATACTTTGCGGCAGCTTCAGCTTGGTGCTGATGAGTTTCGCCACGTAACCGGCAAGGAAACCGGCGATAATCCCACCAATAAAGCCAGAACCTGTACTAACCGCCAGCATACCGCCGATAAGACCCGGCGTCAGACCGGGACGGTCAGCGATGGAAAATGCAATATAACCCGCCAGAACCGGCACCATGAGCGCAAAGGCTGAACCGCCGCCAATTTGCATCAACGCCGCAGCCAGTGTGCCCGGCTCTTCAAATGCTTTAATACCAAAGGCAAAAGACAGTGCAATACACAGACCACCGGCAACCACCATCGGCAGCATGTAAGACACGCCGGTCAGCAGGTGACGGTATGCACCTGCGCTCTCTTTCTTACCTTCTGTTGCTCCGGACTGCCCATTCCCTACAGGCTGGTACGGCGTCGCTTCGTCTACGGCTTTATCCAGCTCTTGCTTGGTTTTCTTCAGCGCCAGTCCGGTAGAGGTGCGGTACATCGGTTTTCCGGCAAATTTCGCCAGATCAACTTCAATATCCGCCGCCACAATCACCAGATCGGCCTGCGCCACCTCTTCCGGGGTGATCGCATTGCCTGCGCCTACTGAACCACGGGTTTCAACCTTCACCCACCAGCCGCGTTTTTTGGCTTCAGTTTCAATGGCTTCCGCCGCCATAAACGTATGCGCCACGCCGGTCGGACAGGCCGTTACCGCCACCACGCGTTTGGGGCCACTGCTAGCTACAGGCGCTGCCGCAACCGGTGCGCTGTAGGGTTTCGCATGACCTTTCGCTTCGCTCAGGAACAGTTCAGGATGCGCCACCGCACGGGAGATATCTCCCAGCCAAACTTTTTTGCCGTTCAGCGCACTGTCGTTAGGGAGGGTGTCACCCAGGACAATCGCCATCTCTGCATCATTCGGATTATCGATAATATCCAGATGCGCTTTTTGTGCCGCCGCTCCAAGCAGGGTTTTCGCCATGTAAGCGCGAGCCTGGCCGAGATTAGCGTCAATAATCAGCAGCGTTTTCATTATGCCTCTCCTGCTGTCAGTTAAACGGTTTTAAGTCGACGCGCGCCATCATCGCGGCCAACTGAGGACGATCGGTAATGCCGACATTGCTTTGGCTTACCGCCAGGGCGGCAACGGCAGTCGCCAGACGCAGAGTGTGTTCGCTGGACTCACGCATCAGCAGGCCATAAATCAGACCGCCAACCATCGAATCCCCTGCGCCTACGGTGCTGACAACCTCAACTGACGGCGGTTTAGCAATCCATTCGCCAGAAGCGTTAACCCACAATGCACCTTCCGCACCGAGGGAAATCACCACATGCGCAATACCCTGCTCACGCAGCGCATGCGCAGCTTCAATCACATCTTTCATTTCTGGCAGCTTACGGCCCGCCCAGATTTCCAGCTCACGACGGTTGGGTTTCACCAGCCATGGCGCCGCTTTCAAACCTGCAACCAGCGCTTCACGACTACTATCAAAGATAATGCATGGACACTGACTGCGCAGGCGCGTCATCCAGTCGGTGAAGGCTTCCGGACTCACGCCGGTTGGCAAACTGCCGCTGACGCAGACCATGTCGAATTGGCCCAACCAGCTCAGGGAGTCATTCACAAAGCGTTCCCAGTCCGCCGGGGTGACTTCAAAACCGGAAAAATTGAAGTCAGAAACTTCACCGTCTTTTTCAGTCAGCTTGACGTTAATACGGGTACGCCCCTGCACCACCTGAAAACGGTTGGCAATCCCCAGTTCGCTGAACAACTGCTGAAAGCCATCCTGGTTATCTTTACCCAGAAAACCACCCACCGTGACGTCGATCCCCAGGTCTTTCAGTACCTTGGCAACGTTGATGCCTTTACCCGCGGCATGCAGGCCGGTCGTTTTTACCAGGTTCACTTCACCGCGTTCAATTTCCGGACAAAAGCCGACCAGGTCATAGGCTGGATTCAGGGTAATAGTTGCGACACGTCTGCTCATTATGCGCCCTCCCCAAGACCGGCTGCGATGGCCTCGCCAATCGCTTTCAGCGCCTGTTCAGCATCTTCGCCCTGGGCGGTAAAGCGCAGGTGATGTCCTTTCTTCACGCCCAGCGCCACAACTTTCATCAGACTGCGTCCATTTGCCGGTTTTCCGGTTCCATCAAGATTTGTCACGGTAATTTCACTGTTAAATTGTTTAATGGTATTCACCAGCATGGTGCCCGGACGGGCGTGTAAACCATGCTCATTGCGCACAACAAACTCTGCGCTCAGCACATCATCAGTTAACGCATCATCACTGGTCAGCAGGGCCAGTACGGTCGCTGCATCCGCTTTCAGCAAGCGGTCAGCTTTATTTTCCAGCAGCAAATCGCTAAGGCGCTTGAGCACTGCCACGGGCTGATCGTCATTCATCGCGACGGTCACCAATAGCGCGGCCGTCTCGCCTTCTACGTCGAAGGCATTTGCCGCTCGGCTGAGCGCAACTGCGCTTCGCAGATTGCCTTGAGCACAATCATTCAGCCAAATCCCCTGGCCGAGGTTCAGCGGTTGCTCATTGATAGCCGTGGCAACAAAGTTAGCATCAACCGCACCCGCTTCTTTCAGACGCGCGGCGTTCAGGGCTTGCAGCGTGACCAGCGAACCGGCGACCACGTCCAGCGACAGCATGTCGTTGTCGAGCTTGAGCTGTTCACTCTGCTTTTCACCCATCAGCAACGCGCGCAGTTCTTCTGCGGTGGTGGCGGATTTCAGCTGTTCAGCCACCGAATCATCGCTGAGTACGTGTGTCAGCTGACGCAGCAAACCCAGATGTTCGTCGGAGCTGGCCGCAATACCAATAGCCACATATGCAACCTGGTCTTCACCCCAGGTAATACCTTGCGGAAACTGGAATACCTGCACCCCGGTTTTCAACACCTGATCACGGGTGTCCGTGGTACCGTGAGGAATAGCAATACCGTTGCCGAGGAAAGTAGATGTTTGCTGCTCGCGCGCCAGCATGCCGTTGACGTAGCCTTCCGCCACGTTGCCAGCCTGCACTAACGCGGCAGCAACCTGGCGAATGGCCTCTTCTTTATTTCCGGCCTGTTCGCCCGGGTGAATATCCTGAACAGATAACTGGAACATGGTTCTCCTCTCCTGCCGAATTGAAACGATTCAGCTAACATGAGAAAAAAGGCGCCACCCAACTCCAACACTTAAGAAAAGATGACGCTGAAACGTTTCAAGAAGTTTTGCGCTTTCTGCTTCAGCACGCAAGTAAAGTTAGCAATTTGCTTGCTGAATTTAGATATAACGCACATTTTTTCTTCTGTGCATCAATAATTGCTGACATAGAAAGGAAGCTAAGTTATCGATTTCAGCATCGTCAGCAGACTGTTTTTAGAGACTGAAATGCTATTTTGATTTTTCATGCCGATTTTGATTTCGCGCCCTGTTTATTTTCTGACAGGCAGCGTAAACTCCGCGTCTCTTCACATCACAGATATTGAAACATGCATAACACCCCGGTAGCCGCCTCCCCCAAGTCGTTTGATTTAACGTCTTCGGCGTTCCTGCTTGTCGCTTTTCTTACGGGTATCGCCGGCGCATTGCAGACCCCTACGCTCAGCCTTTTTCTGACCGATGAAGTTCATGCCCGTCCGGGTATGGTCGGTTTCTTTTTTACCGGTAGCGCTGTCATCGGCATCCTGGTAAGCCAGTTTTTAGCTGGGCGTTCTGATAAGAAGGGCGATCGCAAAAATCTGATCGTTTTTTGCTGCGTACTGGGGATGCTGGCCTGTGTGCTGTTTGCCTGGAACCGTAACTATTTTATTTTGCTGTTTGTCGGCGTCTTCCTCAGTAGCTTTGGATCGACCGCTAACCCGCAAATGTTTGCCCTCGCCCGCGAGCATGCTGACCGCACGGGCCGGGAAGCCGTCATGTTCAGCTCTATTTTGCGTGCTCAGGTTTCGCTGGCATGGGTGATTGGCCCGCCGTTAGCTTACGCGCTGGCTATGGGTTTCAGCTTTACGGTGATGTATCTGAGTGCCGCCGTTGCGTTTATCGTCTGCGGCGTCATGGTGTGGTTGTTCTTACCGTCGATGAACAAAAATGCCTCCCTCGCCACGGGCGCGGTGGAAGCCCCGCGTCGTAACCGGCGCGATACGCTGTTGCTGTTCGCTATCTGCACATTAATGTGGGGCACCAACAGCCTGTACATCATTAATATGCCACTGTTTATCATCAACGAACTGCATCTGCCGGAAAAACTCGCAGGCATTATGATGGGCACCGCCGCCGGGCTGGAAATACCGACGATGCTCATTGCCGGATACTTTGCTAAACGTCTGGGCAAGCGTTTGTTGATGCGGATCGCCGTGGTCGCCGGTTTCTTCTTTTATGCCGGAATGCTGTTGGCGCATTCGCCGGTCATTCTGCTCAGCTTGCAGCTGCTGAACGCGATTTACATCGGTATCCTCGGCGGTATTGGCATGCTCTATTTCCAGGACTTAATGCCAGGACAGGCGGGTTCTGCAACCACTCTTTACACCAACACCATCCGCGTGGGCTGGATTATTGCCGGATCGCTGGCCGGTATTGCCGCTGAAATCTGGAACTACCATGCGGTGTTCTGGTTTGCGCTGGTGATGATTATCGCCACGGTCTTTTGCCTGGCGCGGATCAAAGACGTTTAAGGTGCGGTGAGCGCTTCAAGCTCAATAAGGTACACCATAGCCTGGCGCGTTGTCTGACCACACATTTCAGCGCTGGGCTGTAAGCCTGCACACACTTTTGGCCGCAGTGTGGAACCAAAAATTTTACAGCGCAGGAATTCATCAAGCTGAACGCATGGCGTATTGGCGGGCTTGCCCTCAGGCATGCCGGGGATAGGGCTGGAGATAGAAGGCGCAGTGCAACATGCGCCACAATCCGGACGGCATTCCATACAATATTCTCTTTAAGGTAAACCCGCGGATTGTGTAGGTAGCGAACAGTACCACCTTTTTTGCACCCGCAAAAGTGCGAATTCCGCTTGCCTGAATGACCCGGCGCGAGTAGTTTGACGCGATATTTTAGACACTCCTCACTACAGGATTTTTTCGATGCCAAGAGCGAACGAAATTAAAAAAGGTATGGTACTGAACTACAACGGCAAGCTGCTGATTGTAAAAGATATTGATATTCAATCACCGAGCGCGCGTGGTGCAGCCACGCTGTACAAAATGCGTTTTTCTGATGTCCGTACCGGCCTGAAAGTCGAAGAGCGCTTCAAAGGCGACGATATCGTGGATACCGTCACCCTGAGCCGTCGTGGCGTTGATTTCTCTTACGTCGATGGCAACGAATATGTCTTTATGGATAAAGAAGACTATACCCCGTATACCTTCACCAAAGACCAGATCGAAGAAGAGTTGCTGTTTATCCCGGAAGGCGGAATGCCGGACATGCAGGTGCTGACCTGGGACGGCCAACTGCTGGCGCTTGAACTGCCGCAGACCGTAGACCTTGAGATTGTTGAAACCTCACCTGGCATTAAAGGTGCGTCAGCCAGTGCACGTAACAAGCCAGCCACCCTGACCACCGGCCTGGTGATCCTGGTTCCTGAGTATCTGAGTGCCGGTGAGAAAATCCGCATTCATATCGAAGAACGCCGTTATATGGGGCGTGCAGACTAACGTTTCTGCTAAGACACAGACTAAAAGGGACAGCACAGGCTGTCCCTTTGCTGTTTTCAGCGCTGACTGCTGAGATAAAAATCATCCATCAATAATGATTCCAGATACTGCTCATCCTCGCGCATAAAACGCACGATGACATTAACCGCCTGAGGGTAAAAGCCCTTGCCGTCGCGATGCTTACAGCTATCCCGGAACAATGATGCCCAGCACATAATATGATGATGCAAAAAGTAATATTGCTCAGAGACGCTCTGCTCTTTGCCCACCATTCTCGCCATTAATGCCAGCTGTACCGCAATATGATCGGCAGGTTCATTTTCCCGCGCAGCCAGTCCCTGTTCGACTAACAGCACATTCATTTGCCGTCGTTCTTCAGGTGCCGTCGTGTGCGGGTAATGCCCTGCATAAGGCGACACGCTCTGTGGAGGGGCCAGCAAAAACAGTGAAGCAAAATCGGCCGCCAGCTCCAGTTGTCGGCATTCGCGCCGCAGTATCTGAGCCAGACTACGCTCTAACTTTTTGACGTCAGCAGCCAGTCCGGGGATCCCCGTCAGTGAGGTCATCCACTCCCGGCTCTCCTCGCTCTCAAGACGGGCTAATTGCTTCTCGTCCAGCTCACGAAACAGCAGTTGCGAAAACCACTGATACACCGCGGCCCGTTGCTGATGAATGTGATTATGCGGCACTGGCCCCCTCCTCTTTCACTGTCTCAGGACCACCGAAAGCCGTCACCTGCGGGGCCTTCTGCTGGTAGCGTTCAACTTCTACCAGCACGCTATGCGCGGAAGGGCCTTGCGCCAGCTGCGATGTTCCAATATCCGCACTCAGGACATTCGGATCGCCATAGGTGCATAGCGTCCCGGCTTTCCCGCCTTCCTGCGGGGAATACCACGCGCCCTCATGAATGCGGATCACGCCAGCGGGAAAATCGGCGCTAATCACTACGCCCGCCAGCACCTGACCTCGGGCGTTAAAGACGCGAGCAATATCTCCGGCTTTTAAACCGCGGGCGGTTGCATCCTGCTCGCTGATGTAGAGCGGTTCTCTGCCGGCCACCGCGTAGGTGTTACGAAACGCCTCGCTTGAGCATAACTGCGAGTGCAGACGCTTGTCCGGGTGACAGGATTGCAGATGCAGCGGATATTTATTCGTCTTGCCCTGATGGCTACGTTCAAACGGCTCCATCCACACCGGGTGTCCTGGACAATCTTCATATTGAAAACCCGCGATGGTTTTACTGTAGATTTCAATAAGCCCCGACGGGGTGCCTAACGGATTAAGATCGGGCTGGTCGCGGAACTCACCGTGACGCACCCACGGCTGCCCCGCCGGATATTCAACGTATCCGTCCCCTTTCCAGAAGGTGTTAAAGTCCGGTAAGGTAACGCCGAGAGACGCGCCCATCTTCACGCCTTCGTCATAAAGCGCTTGTACCCACTGCATTTCATCGCGGTTTTCACGGTATACCGCTTCTTTATCAAAGCGCTTACACAGCCCGGCAAACACATCAAAGTCATGACGCGCTTCAAATTGTGGTTTGACTACCTGATGCAGCGCCATCAGCCCTTTATTCGAATGGGTGCCAAACTGCTCAATGTCGTTACGCTCAAAACGCGTGGTGACGGGCAGGACAATATCGGCAAAACGACAGGATGCAGTCCATTGGTGATCTAACACCACGACGGTTTCCAGCTTCTTCCATGCCTCAATCATGCGGTTGCGATCCTGCTGCGCATGGAACGGATTGGCCGCGCTGTAGACGGCCATTTTGATATCAGGCCAGGTTAACGTTTCACCGTTGAAGGCAATTTTCTTACCCGGCGCAAGCAGGCAGTCGACGATACGCGAGGTGGGAATATGCGCCGATGCGCCACGAAAATCCGCTTTATATTTCGCCTCTGGGGGATTGTTAATACTTCCCAGCCCCGACAGCACAGGCCCGACCGACGTTACCGTTCCACCGCCGTTGTAGTGCCAGCCAAATCCTACGCCGCCGCCCGGTAAACCAATTTGTCCGACCATGCTCGCCAGCACCACCAGCATCCAGGGATACTGCTCTCCGTGGTGCATACGCTGGACGCACCAGCCGCCCATAAACTGCGTGCGGCCTTTCACCAGCAGGCGAGCGAAGTCGCGGATCTGTTCTGCGCTCAGGCCACAGATTTGGGCTGCCCACTCGGCATTTTTCGGCTGCTTGTCAGTCTCGCCCGTCAGGTACGGTAAAAACTGTTCAAAGCCGACGGTGTAATCGTTAATAAATGCCGTGTCGTACAGTTTTTCTTCATACAAGGTGTGCGCGAGCGCCAGCAGCAAAGCAACATCGGTTTGCGGTCGCAGCGCCAGTTGTTCAGCACCCAGATAGTTTTGCGATTTACTGCGCACCGGATCAACGCTGATGACGCGCATTTTGCCCTGTGCGACCGCCTCTTTAATCTGCTGCCAGTAGCCAAACGCTTCGTGGTCGGGTACCAGGAATTCTATCTGCAAATTCTTAATCGGATCGCAGCCCCACAACACGATGGTATGGGTATTCTCAATCACCAGCGGCAGCGAGGTTTGCTGCTCGTAGACTTCCAGCGAACCAATCACATGCGGCAAGATGACCTGTGCAGCCGCCGCCGAGTAGTCGCCAACGGTGGTGACATAGCTCCCGTGCAGGCCGAGCCCCCTGTCCATTGCGCCACCTGCTTTATGGTATTTGCCCACCATTTGCCAGTCGGCCAACCCGGTAAATACGCCGGAAGATCCGTAGTTTTTTTGCACCCGTTCCAGCTCTTCGTAAAACAGATCCAGCGCCCGATCCCAACTGACCCGCACAAAACGGTTATCACCGCGCTGGCTGCGGTCTGATTTTTCACGCTTACGTAACCAGTCTAGACGGACCATCGGGTAGCGGACTCGCGAAGGGTTGTAGACCACTTCACGTACTGCATTCAGCATATCGCACGGATATTTGTCGTGTTTAAAGGGCCGGGTTTCGGTCCACTCGCCGTTGACCACTTTGGCTTCAAAAGCGCCGTAATGCGAGCCGGACTGGATCCACTGTTCAGGGTTTTCTCCTGCCGCCCATACCTTTGATATCAGCGGGTTCGGCGCCAGCGCACTGGCGGCACCTACCGCCAGCATACCGCTCAGAAAACGGCGACGGGACGGATTAAAATCGTGAATATCCATACATTATCCTCTTTATTATTGGGGGGCAGGCACATCGCTGGCGTGCGTCTGGAGGTATTTCAACAGCGTGCGTTCTTCCACCGGATTAAGCCGGTAATAGGTCGACATCGCTTTTAGTCCGGCAATCCAGCCATTGGCGGTATAACGGATGGTCGGCGGTGTGCTGTGGCAGGCGCTGCAGGTGGATTGCAGCATTTGTTCCGAGTATTCCCACACCGGTGCAATACTGGTGATAAGCCCCTGCACGGAGGTCCATGCGGTCACGCTCACTTGCTGCCACTGCTGGTGCGAATCTGGGTCAACCTGGGTTTGCAGAATTTTTACGTTTGCCATCAGGGAATCATCAAGCACCGCGGAGAAAACGCGTTTGCCCATAAACTGCGTGATCACCCGCCCACGACCTTTGCTTTCACGCCACCCCGTCACTTCCAACTGGACATTACTGCCCTCTTTTTTCAGAACTCTGACTTCGGTGGCCGGAAAAAGTAGCGCTTTACCGGCGGGACTCCCAGCCGTTGCCGTCAGGGCTTTCTCGCCTAACGAAAACAGCGTGGTCGCCTCCGACGGCGTCTCTCCCTGGCGTTGGAGTTGCTTAAACCGATCGCGAAAGCCGCTACTCATATCAGGCTTGTGATGGGCAATACCTTTGTGACAGTCAATGCAGTTGCTGTCTTTCGCCGCCGCTGCGGTCATTTGTGCCGCTGCATTCGTCGATTGCTTGCCGTGATCCATCGCCTCATAGCTATGGCAGGATTTACAGGCCGCTGAATTATTGGCGCTCATTCGCGCCCATTCCCGCTGAGCAAGTTCTGCCCGCTTGGCGGTAAACTTTTCAGGCGTATCAATCGACGGTGAAATAAACGTATGGTAGAGATCGTTCAAGGCTTCCGTTTTGCGCAGAAGCGTCGGAACGATGCCTGGTGGAATATGGCAATCCTTACACTCGGCACGCACGCCGGAGGCATTGCGAAAATGTATGCTGGTCTGATATTCCTCCCCCACCGTACGCATCGAATGGCACGACAAACAAAACTCGGTGCTACTGGTGTAATGCACGCCTTGCCACGTTCCCCAAATGGCAAAGGCCATGGCAACGGCTCCACCGAATGCCCACCATAGTGCGTTCTTTCTCATCCACGACATATTTGGCTCCCTTATTTTAATAGCGACACGCTAAGGGATATTAAAAAAGGAGAATAGAGACACCGGCAGCAGAGTATAGGAACAGCGTTCACTCTATGAGGCGAGTCAAAATAGTTAAAAATGGAAACTCGTAATATGCGGCTATCGTTTTAATAAGGAATTTCTCATGCTGGCACTGTTTCTCAACAGAGAAAGCCGTACATCGCTGCAATTGCAGATCTTTCAATTTTATTTTCAGGCTATTCAGCGGGGGAATTTGCTGTGCGGGGACAAACTTCCTTCTATCCGCGAGCAGGCGCAGGCGCTGAACGTGGCCAAAATCACAGTCGTTATGGCGTATGAAAAATTGATGGCGGCAGGGTTGATTAAGAGCCGACAGGGTATTGGCTATGAAGTGATCTTCACTACACCAGTACGTACACCCGCGGCACACATACCGTTAGCCCAGGGTTCACCGCCGGTAAAGCCTGAGCCTGCAGGCGTTTCCACCGATGTTTACGGTGAGATGGGACGGGATTTTTATTGCCGGATGGGCGTCCCCGATCCCAATGCCTTTCCCTGGTCAAGCTGGCGAAAATGGAATAATGCTCCCAGCGTACTAAAAGAGCAATTGTTTACCCGATATCATTCACCAAATGGATTATTTTCATTGCGTGAGCAAATGGTCAGATACCTTAATCTATCCCGGGGAATTAATACTCGCGCAGAAAACATCATTATTACCAACGGAATTCAGGAGGGGTTATCACTGCTCAGCCAAATATTTATTATTCATCACGCGGCAAGTCAGGAGAAAAAGTGCCATATTGTGACCGAATCCCCTTGTTATTCTGGAGCCTGGCATCTGTTTAATTACTACGGTGCCGACATTACGCCTATCGCGGTGGATAATCAGGGACTGTGCACGGATAAATTACCCGAATATGCAACCCAACTTTGTTACGTAACGCCCGCACATCAGTATCCGATGGGGAGCGTGCTTTCAGTGGAGCGGCGTCTGTCGTTGCTGACCTGGGCGCAGCGTGTCGGGGCGTACATTATCGAAGATGATTATGATGCCGTTTTTACGTACGGCGAAAATCCCCTCCCCGCGCTGAAAGCCATGGATTATCACGATCGGGTTATCTATATGGGGACATTCTCAAAAACGCTGGGGCCGGGTGCGCGTCTTGGCTATCTCATTTGCCCGGATGAACTGCTCCCGGCAGTGCAGAATATGAAAGCGTTAAACAACAACGGCAGCCAGTGGTTATTGCAGCAGTTTCTCGCTGAGTTAATGCAAAATCAGGTTTTTTATACCCACCTCGGCAAACTGGCCTGCAGCTACGCGTCCCGGCTCGCGCTTCTCCGGGACGGTCTTTCTGCGCTGTTCCCCGACGGAAAAATTGACGGCGCAACGGCGGGCCTGCATCTCTCGTTACACATCGATCGCTCGCCCGACGTCATCGCCTTGCTGCAACAGCGCTGCCTGCAGGCAGGTGTTCGCTTTGATACGTTACAGGACATTGAAAATGGTTCAGAAGAAATCTGGCGCAAGGAGAACAACGCCGGGGTGATGTTTTTCGGTTTTGGCGGGTTGCAGTTACCGCAGATCAATAAAGTGCTGAGAGTGCTGGAGCAGGCGTTAATTCAGCCCTGAAGGCAGAACAGGGATCGAGCTACTCGCCCAATCCCTGTTGATGCCATTACAGCAGATCGCGGAACTGCGTTTGTTTCAGCGCCAGCTCAACGCCACGAACTTCTGCCAGCCCTTTCAGACGACCAATTGCGGAGTAACCCGGATTGGTTTTCTTGTGCAGATCGTCCAGCATCTGATGCCCGTGATCCGGACGCATTGGGATAGGACGCAGATCGCCCGCCTTCTTACGACGCTGTTCTTCACGCAGGATCGCCGCCACCACAGAGACCATATCTACGTCGCCCTGCAGGTGAGCACCTTCATGGAAGGTTTTCGGGTTATCTTCACGGCAGGTCGAACGCAAATGCGTAAAGTGAATACGATCGCCAAAGGTTTCAATCATTTTCACCAGATCGTTATCCGCCCGTACACCGTAAGAACCGGTACACATGGTGAAGCCGTTATAGATGCTGTCTACTGTTTCTTTCAACCACTGCATATCTTCAATGGTGGAAACAATACGCGGCAGGCCGAGGATCGGGCGCGGCGGATCGTCAGGATGCACGGCCAGGCGCACGCCTGCTTCTTCAGCTACCGGCACAATTGCGCGCAGGAATACGGCCATATTATTGCGCAGATCGTCTTTACTGATACCGTCATACTCCGCCAGGCGCGCGCGAAACTTGTCCAGCGTATAACCTTCTTCTGCACCCGGCAGACCGGCGATAATATTGCGAGTCAGCTTCTCTACATCGGCTTCGCTCATGGCATTGAAATAGTCCAGAGCCTGACGCTGTTCTTCTGCGGTGTAATCCGCTTCCGCACCGGGGCGCTGCAGGATATGCAGCTCAAAGGCCGCAAAAGCAATTTGATCGAAGCGCAGGGCTTTAGAACCGTCCGGGAGCTGATATTCAAGGTCAGTGCGCGTCCAGTCGAGGATCGGCATGAAGTTATAGCACACGGTATCAATGCCGCAGGTCGCCAGATTACGGATACTCTGCTGATAATTGGCGATCCACGTTTGATACTGTCCAGACTGGGTTTTGATGTCTTCGTGAACGGGAATGCTTTCCACCACCGACCAGGTCAGCCCCTTTTCAGCCAAAATAGCCTGTCGCTTTTGAATCTCTTCTACCGGCCACACTTCACCATTAGGAATGTGGTGCAAGGCGGTCACAACACCGGTTGCGCCAGCCTGACGCACATCATCAAGCGATACCGGATCGTTAGGTCCGTACCAACGCCAGGTTTGTTCCATTGCTTCACCTCACAAGTTGTTATACCAAATTAAGTTAGCTGCATGACGACTACCATACAGGCATCGGGTGGATGATCAACTGAACGCCGATGATTGATTGATCCAGCTCACATTCCCCGGATAAATAAGGCACACCAATTTAACTTGCTGTCATATAACTTTATACTGCCATTGTTAATTAATGGTTAATCAGGTGTATTTAATGAAGACAATTGCCTCGGCTTCACTCCCAAAAAATGTACAGATGCCTCAGTACGATCGCCAACGCTTAACCTCGCGGATCGTACATTTTGGTTTCGGTGCTTTTCACCGTGCTCATCAAGCATTGTTGACCAATCGCGTACTCAATACGCAGGGAGGAAACTGGGGGATTTGTGAGATCAGCTTGTTCAGCGGCGATCGGCTGATGAGCCAGCTTCGTGAGCAGGATCATCTGTATACCGTGTTAGAAAAAGGTGCTGACGGCAATCAACCGATAGTGATAGGTGCCGTTAACGAATGCCTGAACGCCACGCTGGATTCGCTGGCGGCCATTATTGAAAAATTCTGTGAACCGCAGGTGGCGATTGTGTCGTTAACCATCACGGAAAAAGGCTACTGTATTGATCCATCCACCGGGTCGCTTGATGTCACAAACCCACGCATTATTCATGATTTGCAGTCGCCGGATGAACCGCACTCAGCGCCGGGCATTATCGTCGAAGCCCTGCATCGCCGACGCGAACGCGGATTACCGCCGTTTACCGTACTCTCATGCGATAACATCCCGGACAACGGGCATGTGGTGAAAAACGCGATCCTGGGCATGGCGCAAAAACGTTCGCCTGAGCTGGCGACGTGGATACAACAGCAGGTCAGTTTTCCGGGCACCATGGTCGACAGAATTGTCCCTGCCGCAACCGACGAATCGCTGGAAGAAATTGCCCAAGCGCTAGGCATCGCTGACCCCTGTGGCATCAGCTGTGAGCCGTTTATCCAGTGGGTAATTGAAGACAATTTTGTCGCCGGCCGCCCGCAGTGGGAAACCGCCGGTGTCCAGATGGTTGATGACGTGCTGCCGTGGGAACAGATGAAACTGCGGATGCTAAACGGCAGTCACTCATTTCTGGCCTATCTTGGCTATCTGGCCGGGTTTCAGCACATCAGCGATTGCATGCAGGACAACGCCTTTCGTGAAGCGGCTTACCGTCTGATGATGACGGAGCAGGCCCCCACGCTGCACATCACTAACGTCGATCTAAATCAGTATGCCGAAAGCCTGCTGCAACGTTTTGCCAATCCCGCACTGAAGCATAAGACATGGCAAATCGCGATGGACGGCAGCCAAAAATTGCCGCAAAGAATGCTGGAAGGGATCCGCGTACATTTATCACGGCAAAGCGACTGGCCTCTGCTGGCACTGGGCGTTGCGGGCTGGATGCGCTACGTGAGCGGCATTGATGATGCGGGTGCAGCCATTGATGTGCGCGATCCGTTGCGTGATAAGATCCGCGCGCTTGTCGAGCTCAGTTCCCTATCAGAGCGCGTCAGCGCACTGCTTTCCCTGCGCGAGATTTTTGCCCCCGATCTGGTGCAAAATCCGCAATTCGTCGAAGCTATCGAGCAGGCCTGGCAGAATATTGCGCAATATGGCGCGCATCAGGCCGTCATGCAGACGTTAAAAAATTAACAATTTCTGCCATTCAGCGGGACGAAGCGCACCTTCGTCCTCTCTGCCCTTCTCTTTTTATCCTTTTTTCGCCAGGATTGTTGAACGCTATAACAGCATTTGATGATTCTGGAGCCAACGTGACCAAAACCAACCTCATTACCGGTTTTCTCGGCAGCGGTAAAACCACCTCTATTCTTCATTTACTCGCCAACAAAGATCCCGCTGAGAAGTGGGCTGTGCTGGTCAATGAGTTTGGCGAAGTCGGTATTGACGGAGCGCTGTTGGCCGACAGCGGCGCACTGCTAAAAGAGATCCCCGGAGGATGCATGTGTTGTGTTAACGGTTTGCCGATGCAGGTAGGCCTTAATACGTTACTGCGTCAGGGCAAACCCGACCGGTTATTGATCGAACCTACCGGCCTCGGGCATCCAAAACAGATTTTGGATTTACTCACCGCCCCGGTTTACGAACCGTGGATCGATCTGCGCGCGACACTCTGTATCCTTGACCCTCGCCTGCTGCTGGATGAAAAAAGCGTCGCCAATGAGAATTTCCGCGACCAGCTGGCCGCCGCTGACGTTATCGTCGCCAACAAAACCGATCGCGCTACGGCTGAAAGTGAACATGCCTTGCAAACCTGGTGGCAGCACTACGGCGGTCACCGTCAGTTGGTTCATGTCGACCATGGACACATTGACACGCAGTTACTGGATTTACCGCGTCTGAATCTGGCAGAGCTTCCCACAAGTGCGGCACACGCCCACCAGCATGCCGACAAAAAAGGGCTGGCGGCACTGAGCCTGCCGGCACAGCAGCGCTGGCGTCGTAGTCTCAACAGCGGTCAGGGGCATCAGGCCTGCGGCTGGATTTTCGATGCGGACACCGTGTTCGATACCATCGGCCTGCTGGAATGGTCGCGTCTCGCGCCGGTAGGTCGCGTAAAAGGCGTCATGCGAATCAAGGAAGGATTGGTACGCATCAACCGTCAGGGTGATGACTGGCACATTGAGACCCAAAACGTCGCACCTCCGGACAGCCGTATTGAACTCATCTCGGACACCGAGACTGACTGGAACGCGTTACAGGGTGCATTGTTGAAGCTTCGTTTAGACGCTAACGCGTAAGGTTGCCTGCGATTTTGGCAATGGTGAACGACGATGAAAACCCGATACCCTTTTATTCTCCTGCTTAATATCGCAGGTCTGGCGCTGTTTCTGTCCTGGTATATTCCAGCCGGACATGGGTTCTGGTATTCCATCGATTTTGGTGTTTTCCATTTCTTCAACCAAAAACTGGTCGACAGCCCAATGTTCCTGTGGGTTGTCGCAATCACCAACAACCGCGCGTTTGACGGCTGCTCGCTGCTGGCAATGGGTGCCCTGATGCTGAGTTTTTGGCGCAAAGAAACCCCGGACGGTCGCCGCCGTATCATCGCAATTGGTCTGGTGATGCTGCTCACGGCGGTGGTATTAAATCAGTTAGGCCAGGCGCTTATTCCGGTTAAACGCGCCAGTCCAACGCTGATGCTGGATAATATTCATCGTGTCAGCGAGCTGCTGCATATTTCAACCAAAGATGCGTCAAGAGACAGCTTCCCGGGCGATCACGGCATGATGCTGCTTATTTTTTCCGCATTTATGCTGCGGTATTTCGGAAAAGTCGCAGGATTAATCGGCCTTATTATCGCTGTGGTTTTTGCCTTTCCTCGCGTAATGATTGGTGCTCACTGGCTTACTGATATCGTGGTCGGTTCGATGACCGTCGTTTTGATTGGCCTGCCCTGGTGGCTAATGACACCATTAAGCGACCGTTTGGTCACCCTGTTCACGAATTATCTCCCCGGTAAAAACAAACATTTTTTAAACAAATAACGCAGAGTAATTAACATCATCAGGGATACTTCTGATTCCCTGATGATATCTGACGATAATCTCTCTTGCTGACTGTCATTCTCTTGTCATCTTATTCCTGTTGAAAATGAATGAATTGCGTGTTTTTCAGCCTAATTGTTCTTAATTTAGCCAATACCGTTTATTCACTTTCTGTATCAATTTTTCTTATAAGAAATCACGTAAAATCACTCGCAATGACTGTGGCGATCGGGTAATCTCGAACTCGTTTTGCCTCGCGAGATAATTATTCTCTTTACGAATAAATTTGTGCGTTCCACCACAGATTTGACTATAAAGAATTGTCTCATCGTGCGTAGGTAATTAGTCTCGTCACGTTTGGCATTTTTTATAACGATATTTATCGTTAAGGACTTCAAGGGAAAACAAACAACATGGTCAAATCTCAACCGATTTTGAGATATATCTTGCGGGGCATACCCGCGATAGCAGTTGCGGTTCTGCTTTCTGCATGTAGCACAACGAACACCGCCAAGAATATGCATTCTGAGACGCATGCTGTGGGCAATGGAGATAACTCTTCACTGCAAGCCTCTCAGGATGAATTTGAAAGTATGGTACGTAATATCGATGTTAAATCTCGTATTATGGACCAATACGCTGACTGGAAAGGCGTGCGTTACCGCCTTGGCGGCAGCACTAAGAAAGGGATTGATTGTTCAAGTTTTGTACAGCGTACATTCCGTGAACAATTTGGTTTAGAGCTTCCTCGCTCAACCTACGAACAACAGGAAACGGGTAAATCCGTTTCGCGCACCAATCTGCGCACCGGCGATCTGGTTCTGTTCCGTGCGGGCTCTACGGGCCGTCACGTCGGTATTTATATCGGTAACAACCAGTTTGTACATGCCTCGACCAGCAGCGGCGTTGTTATTTCCAGTATGAACGAGCCTTACTGGAAAAAGCGTTACAACGAAGCCCGCCGGGTTCTGAGTCGCAGTTAATTCGTTTGGCAGCTATCCCTTGGCTATCCTGATGAGACAAATCAAAAGCACTGCTTAGGCGGTGCTTTTTGCTTTTCTTTTACACAACAGAAAAATCTCACGATAAGCGTCAATCCAGGCTATAGTCTTACAAATTAAGCGGTTTAATAATAAGCAGTTACTGCAGGTAAACATAAAGAACTATGTTCAAACGTGCCTCTTCTTCCGGTCGGAAAATCCTGATCACCTGTATTTTAACGGGGCTCGTCGTCGCCTTACTCGTCAGCACACTGCAATTTTTCGTCTCGTGGCATAAACGAGAAGTGAAGTACGACACGCTGCTCTCCGATATACAGAATTACGTCAAAAGTTACTTCTCAGAACTCAAAACGACCACCGATGAACTACAACCCCTGGTCACTGACAGTTGCCAACAAGTTGCCACGAAACTAACCTCCAGTGCGGCCTTTAGCCTGAACGTACGGGCTTTTTTGCTGGTAAAAGACAGCATCGCATTTTGCTCTTCCGCAACGGGCCCCATGAACACCCCCATCCAGGAGCTGATGCCGTCGATTAATATCAACCACGATATCGATGTGGCCCTGCTCCCGGGTACGCCGATGGTGCCTGACAAACCCGCAATAATGATTTGGTATCGTCATCCTGCCTTACCGAATAGCGGCGTATTTAGTTCACTGAACATCAATCTGGCCCCCTATCTTCTCTATACCGCCCGGCAAGATGATTTTGACGGTATTGCTATTATCGTGGGCAAGACGGCTATTTCGACATTTTCAGCTCACCTGATACCCGTCTCCGATCTTCCTGATGCCTCAACCCCACGACAGGCGACGATTGACGGCCTGCCGGTGACCGTTCGATTGTACGCAGAAGAGTGGACGTATAACGATATCTGGTATTCCCTCATGCTGGGATGCATGGCTGGGATTATGGCGGCCCTGCTTGTCTGGTACTACATCTACACCCTCCGTTTACGGCCCGGGAAAGATATTCTGAACGCCATCAAGCACAATCAGTTTTATGTGGTCTACCAACCGGTCATGGAGATGCAAACGCTGGAGGTAAAAGGCGTAGAAGTCTTATTACGCTGGCGTCATCCAACGACGGGCGAGATCCCGCCAGATGCCTTTATTCATTACGCCGAATCGCAGCAAATGATTGTGCCACTCACGCAGCATCTCTTTAAGCTGGTGGCCAGCGATGCCGCTGCCCTGCAAAAAGTACTCCCCAAGGGCGCAAAATTGGGGATCAACATCGCTCCTTCACATTTGCATGGTGAGAGTTTCAAAGCAGATATTCAGGAACTGAGCGCCTCGTTACCCGCCAACTATTTTCAGGTGGTACTGGAAATCACCGAACGCGATATGCTCGATCAGCACGAAGCCACGAAAATTTTTGAATGGCTGCATGCTGCCGGACTCGAAATTGCCATTGATGATTTCGGCACCGGCCATAGTGCCCTTATCTATCTGGAACGTTTTACGGTCGATTACCTGAAGATTGACCGTGGATTTATCAATGCCATTGGTACCGAGACGCTGACGTCGCCGGTATTGGATGCCGTGTTGACACTCTCCAGACGCCTCAATATGCTGACGGTTGCTGAAGGCGTAGAAACGCAGGAGCAGGCCCGGTGGCTGCGCGATCGCGGCGTGCATTTCTTCCAGGGTTACTGGGTCAGCCGTCCGTTAAAGCTGGCTGATTTCGTACGCTGGATGGCGAAGCCAGATATGCCAAAGTGGTGATCGCACAGTGCGATTCGTCGATACACTACGCCTGCCGGAACCTCCCCGAGGCTCGGACATGAGGTCCATCGGCAGGTGGACAAGAAAAGGAAAACCCGTGCATAGGATTGTTCGCGTACTGCTGCTATTTTTCACCGTTATAGGTTTTAGCGCTCAGGCTCAGTCCATCAAAGAAAGCTATGCATTTTCCGTACTGGGCGAACCCAAGTATGCGTTCAATTTTACCCACTTCGACTATGTGAATCCCGCTGCCCCCAAAGGGGGGAAAATCACGCTCTCGTCCATCGGCACCTTCGATAATTTCAACCGCTACTCGATGCGAGGGAATCCCGGCGCCCGGACTGAATCACTTTACGATGCGCTGTTTACCACTTCCGATGATGAACCCGGTAGCTATTACCCGCTCATTGCCGACAGAGCCCGCTACGCGGACGACTATTCCTGGGTTGAAATCGCCATTAACCCGCGCGCGCGTTTTCACGATGGGTCACCAATCACCGCCCGCGACGTTGCCTTTACCTTCCACAAATTTATGACCGAAGGCGTGCCGCAGTTTCGTCTGGTATACAAAGGGACCACCGTTAAAGCGATCGCCCCGTTAACCGTGCGAATTGAGTTAGCCAAACCGGGTAAAGAAGACATGCTCAGCCTGTTTTCATTACCGGTGATGCCTGAGAAATACTGGAAAGATCACAAGCTCAGCGACCCGTTATCCTCCCCACCCCTTGCCAGCGGACCTTACCGCATCACCCAATGGAAAATGGGGCAGTATATTGTCTACTCACGGGTCAAAGATTACTGGGCCGCTGACCTGCCGGTTAATCGTGGGCGCTGGAATTTTGATACCCTCCGCTACGACTATTACCTTGATGACAACGTGGCCTTTGAAGCATTTAAAGCCGGTGCATTTGACCTGCGTCTTGAGAACGATGCCAAAAACTGGGCAACACGTTATACCGGTAAGAACTTCACAAAACAGTACATCGTCAAAGCCGAACAAAAAAATGAGTCGGCGCAGGATACGCGCTGGTTAGCGTTTAACATCCAGCGTCCGGTGTTCAGCGACCGCCGTGTTCGTGAGGCGATCACGCTGGCCTTTGATTTTGAATGGATGAATAAGGCGTTGTTTTATAATGCCTGGAGCAGGACGACCAGCTATTTCCAGAACACCGAATATGCCGCCAAAAATTATCCCGACGCGGATGAACTGGTGCTACTTGCGCCGATGAAAAACGATCTGCCTCCCGAAGTCTTCAGCCAAATCTATCAGCCACCCACATCAAAAGGCGACGGTTACGATCGTGAAAACCTGCTGAAGGCCAGTGCACTCCTGGACAAGGCCGGATGGGTATTGAAGGGGCAGCAGCGGGTCAACATCACCAGCGGCAAAGCGCTGACTTTTGAGCTGTTGCTCCCGGCAGGCAGTAACAGCCAATGGGTATTACCGTTCCAGCATAACCTGCAGCGGCTGGGCATTACGATGAATATCCGCCAGGTCGATAACTCACAAATCACCAACCGCCTGCGCAGCCGCGACTATGACATGATGCCAAGGCTGTATCGTGCGATGCCGTGGCCCAGCTCGGATCTGCAAATTCTGTGGGCTTCCGAATATATTGATTCCAGCTATAACGCTCCCGGCGTGCAAAGCCCGGTCATTGATAAGCTGATTAGCCAGATCATTGCGGCGCAAGGTAATAAAGCAAAACTTATCCCGCTGGGACGCGCGCTGGACCGCGTGTTAACCTGGAATTATTACATGTTGCCGATGTGGTTTATGGCCGAAGATCGGCTGGCATGGTGGGACAAATTTTCGCAGCCTGCCGTTCGCCCGATTTACACCATCGGCGTGGACAACTGGTGGTATGACGTCAACAAAGCGGCCAAACTTCCCGCTGCCAGACGACAGGGAGAATAAATGGGCGCATATCTGATTCGACGTTTGCTGCTGGTGATCCCGACGCTCTGGGCCATCATTACCATCAATTTTTTTATCGTGCAGATTGCCCCAGGCGGCCCGGTCGAGCAGGCCGTCGCCGCCATTGAATTCGGGCAAAGTGGCGCACTGCCGGGCGCCGGTAGTGAAGGTGTGCGTGCCAGCCACGCGCAAACCGGCGTCGGTAACATCAGCGACAGCAATTATCGTGGTGGTCGCGGCCTGGATCCGGAAGTGATTGCTGAAATCACCCGCCGTTACGGATTCGATAAACCGATTCACGAACGTTATTTCAACATGCTCTGGAACTATATCCGCTTCGATTTTGGCGACAGCCTGTTTCGCAGCGCCTCGGTCCTGACATTAATCAAAGACAGCCTGCCCGTCTCCGTCACGCTGGGATTATGGAGTACTCTGATTATCTATCTGGTGTCGATTCCGCTGGGGATCCGCAAAGCGGTGTACAACGGCAGCCGCTTTGACGTGTGGAGCAGCGCATTCATTATTATCGGCTACGCCATCCCCGCCTTCCTGTTTGCAATTTTATTGATCGTTTTCTTTGCCGGCGGCAGCTATTACGACCTTTTCCCGCTACGCGGTCTGGTTTCCGCCAATTTTGACGCTCTGCCCTGGTATCAAAAAATCACCGATTATCTGTGGCATATCACCCTGCCGGTGGTGGCAACGGTGGTGGGTGGATTTGCCGCACTGACGATGCTAACCAAAAACTCCTTTCTGGATGAGGTTCGCAAACAGTATGTCGTCACCGCGCGCGCTAAAGGCGTTAGCGAGAAAAACATTCTGCGCAAACACGTCTTTCGTAACGCCATGCTGTTAGTGATAGCCGGTTTCCCAGCCACCTTCATCAGTATGTTTTTCACCGGCTCACTGTTGATTGAAGTCATGTTCTCGCTGAACGGTCTGGGATTACTGGGCTATGAATCAACCGTGTCACGCGACTATCCGGTGATGTTTGGTACGCTTTATATCTTCACGCTGATCGGCCTGCTGCTCAATATCCTCAGTGATATTAGCTATACGCTGGTCGATCCGCGTATTGATTTCGAGGGACGCTAATGTCGCGCTTAAGCCCCGTCAATCAGGCCCGCTGGGCGCGTTTTCGCCACAATCGCCGTGGCTACTGGTCGCTGTGGATTTTTCTGCTGCTGTTCGGCTTAAGCCTGTGTTCCGAGCTGATTGCCAATGATAAGCCACTGCTGGTGCGCTATGACGGCAGCTGGTACTTTCCACTGGTCAAAAACTACAGTGAAAGCGATTTCGGCGGCCCGTTAGCCACCAAAGCAGATTATCAGGATCCGTGGCTGCAGCAGCGTCTGGAAAGCCAGGGATGGATCCTGTGGGCACCCGTGCGCTTTGGCGCCACCAGCATTAACTTTGCTACCGACACCCCCTTCCCTTCCCCGCCGTCCGCACAAAACTGGCTGGGCACCGATGCCAACGGCGGCGACGTACTGGCGCGCATCCTCTATGGGACCCGCATTTCCATCCTGTTTGGTTTGATGTTAACCCTGTGTTCCAGCGTCATGGGCGTGATGGCCGGTGCGCTGCAGGGCTATTACGGCGGAAAGGTGGACCTGTGGGGGCAACGCTTCATTGAAGTCTGGTCCGGGATGCCGACGCTATTTTTGATAATCCTGCTCTCCAGCGTCGTCCAACCCAACTTCTGGTGGCTATTGGCCATTACGGTCGTGTTTGGCTGGATGAGCCTGGTCGGCGTGGTACGCGCAGAGTTTTTACGCACGCGAAACTTTGATTACATCCGCGCCGCACAGGCGCTCGGCGTGAGCGATCGCAGCATTATCCTGCGCCATATGCTGCCGAATGCGATGGTCGCCACGCTGACTTTTTTGCCGTTTATTTTATGTAGCTCAATTACCACACTGACCTCGCTGGATTTTCTGGGGTTCGGCTTACCGCTCGGCTCCCCGTCGCTCGGAGAACTGCTGTTGCAGGGAAAAAACAACTTACAGGCACCGTGGCTTGGGATCACCGCGTTCGTGTCGGTAGCCCTGTTGTTATCGCTGCTGATCTTTATTGGTGAAGCGGTACGCGACGCATTTGATCCCAACAAGGCGGTATAAGATGACGCAACCTCTGTTAGCCATTGACAATTTATCGGTCGGTTTTCGTCAGCAGGGAACCGTACGTACCGTGGTGAACGAAATTTCATTGCACGTCGAAGCCGGGCAAACCCTGGCACTGGTGGGCGAGTCCGGCTCGGGTAAAAGCGTCACCGCACTCTCGATTTTACGTTTGCTCCCCACACCTCCGGCGGTCTATCTTGCCGGTGATATCCGCTTTCACGGTGAATCACTACTCCACGCCAGCGAACAAACGCTACGCGGCGTACGGGGGAATAAAATCGCCATGATTTTCCAGGAGCCGATGGTGTCGCTCAACCCGCTGCACACTCTGGAAAAACAGCTCTATGAAGTGTTGTCGCTGCATCGGGGAATGCGTCGGGAAGCCGCACGGGCAGAGATCTTGACCTGTCTGGATCGCGTCGGGATCCGTCAGGCCGCCAAGCGTCTGGCGGATTTCCCACACCAGCTTTCCGGCGGAGAGCGTCAGCGCGTGATGATCGCCATGGCGCTGCTCACTCGCCCTGAACTGCTGATTGCCGACGAACCCACCACCGCACTGGATGTTTCCGTGCAGGCACAAATCCTGCAACTGCTGCGCGAGCTACAACGCTAGCTGAATATGGGCCTGCTGTTCATCACCCATAATCTCAGTATCGTCAAAAAGTTAGCTGACACCGTTGCGGTGATGCAAAACGGTCAGTGCGTTGAACAAAACCGTGCCGGGCAACTGCTTTCTGCCCCCACCCATCCTTACACGCAGAAATTGCTCAACAGTGAACCTGCCGGCGATCCAGTGCCTTTACCCACCGGCCAACCCCCCTTGCTGGAAGTGGAGCAGCTTCGCGTCGCTTTCCCCATCCGTAAAGGGCTGCTTAAGCGCGTGGTGGACCATAACGTGGTGGTCAACAACGTCAGTTTTTCTCTGAAACCGGGAGAAACGCTGGGACTGGTTGGCGAATCAGGATCGGGGAAAAGTACCACCGGTCTGGCACTGCTGAGGCTCATCGCCTCACAAGGACGCATTGTATTCGATGGTCAGGCGCTGCATACCTTAAACCGCCGTCAACTGCTGCCGGTACGCCACCGCATTCAGGTTGTCTTTCAGGACCCTAACTCATCGTTGAACCCGCGCCTGAGCGTGTTACAGATTATTGAAGAGGGGTTACGCGTCCATCAACCCACGTTGTCTGCCGAGCAACGTGAAGCGCAGGTGAAAGCGGTAATGGCAGAAGTCGGCCTGGATAGCGACACGCGGCATCGTTACCCTGCCGAGTTTTCCGGTGGTCAGCGTCAACGTATTGCGATTGCCAGAGCACTGATTTTAAAACCATCGCTGATTATTCTGGATGAGCCGACATCGTCACTCGACAGGACCGTCCAGGCGCAAATCCTGACGTTGCTTAAGTCATTACAGCAAAAGCATCGCCTGGCCTACATCTTTATCAGCCACGATTTGCATGTTGTACGTGCGCTATGCCATCAGGTTATTGTGCTACGGCAAGGAGAGGTCGTGGAACAGGGGCAATGCGAGCACGTCTTCAACGCGCCACAACAAGCCTATACGCGTCAGCTGCTCGCGCTAAGCTGACGCTCAAAATGGGTTATTATTTGAAAAAGGTTCTGCGATAGCCACGCCGAAATTTTTCAGTCTGCAGGTCGCTGCAAATTCATCCTGACGATTGACGAACAGACACGGCTCCCCTTCACATTCCAGTACGGAACACGGAACTTCAATGTCGCTCAACGCCTGGCTGAGTTTATGCATTACCGACCACGCACTGTCACCGTCCGGACTGAGTAACTTGAGCGCCACCAGGCTATTCTCATTGCTCTGGCCGTTTTGCGGAATCGGTTCAACTTTTGAACCTGCGAAACCCACCGACCAACGATAGCACTGCGGCAGACGGTGAACGATTGAGAGTTGTAATGTCATCACTTTCTTTCCCTGGAAGTACAATTACTTCACAATTATTTTACATCAATATTAACACATCATTGACAATACGTCTTTAGACAGTTGGCAAACGTTTACACCCTGTCCGTATGCCACTTTCCGAACCCAATATTTAAATTTATTCAACGGTTCTGGCAGTTTTCCGGGCTATATGTACGCGTTTCTGCGATCTAACTCAACCTTTTTAACTACAATGATGTGACTTTTTACATAAATTGATTTTACATAAAATAAACATAACCAGGGGAATAGATAGATTAGCGGTTGATGTACATCAACTCCGGGGGGCAAATGCCCCCCAGGTTGTGTATTAGATCACCGTTTTTTTGGCTCGACTGGCATAGAGATAGAAGAGAATGGAACAGTACGCACAAAAGGCAATCGTCCAGATCATCGGCCAGGCCGAGTTAAAGGTCGCCAGTGACAGTAGCGCACCTACAATGGCACCGATGCCAAAGCGGAAGGTTCCCGCCAGCGACGACGCCGTGCCAGCCATATGCGGGAACTCATCGAGGATCACTGCCATCGCATTAGATGACACCATCGATACGCAACCAACAAACGCCGCAACACCGACCACCAGCGCCCAGAAGCCCAACCCGAACAGCGCGCTAAATACCATCCAGCCCGCCATCGCAAACTGGATCCACAGCCCGGTGCGGAACATATTCAATGCCCCAACCCGCCGTACAAAGCGGCTGTTAATAATGGTCATCACAAACAGGAAGACAATGTTCAGCGCAAAGTAATAGCCAAAGTTCTGCGGCGAAACATGGTTGATCTCAATGTAGACAAAGGGACCAGCGCTGAGAAACGAGAACATCCCGGCAAAACTAAATCCGCTGGCCAGCATATAGCTCAACACGCGCTTATGGCGAAACAGCGAGGCGAAATTGCCCATTGTGGTACGCAAACGAAACGGCTGGCGTCGCTCAACGGGCAAGGTCTCTTTGATCAAGGTGAAAATCATCACCGAAGCCAGAATTGCCGCCACGGCCAGGATCCAAAAGATGTAGTGCCAGCTTAACCATACCAGCACCCAGCCACCGACAATCGGCGCCAGCAGCGGCGCAATCGTCGTGACCAGCATGACGAAGGACATCATGCGTGAAAACTCTTCTTTCGGATAAATATCGCGCATCAGGGCGTTGATCACCACGCTCGCCGCCGCAGCCGCCAGGCCGTGGAAGAAACGCATAGTGATCAATTGATCGATAGTTTGTGCCAGCGCGCAGGCGACTGCCGCCGCCGCAAACACCAGCGTTCCCCCCAGAATCACCGGCTTACGCCCGATGCTGTCTGCCATAGGGCCGTAGATCAGTTGCCCCACTGCAAACCCCAAAATATAGGTACTGAGGGTCATTTGCGCACTGCCCGCAGGCACGCCAAACTGAGCAGAGATCACCGGCAGCGCCGGAAGATACATATCAATCGACAACGGCATTAACATGGCCAACAAGCCAAGGATAAAAACAATGGCAATTGAAGAGTTCTGCCGGGTGGTCACATTTAGCTCCTGAAATTAACGAGGGGTTACGTTAACGCTGGCGATTTCTTCTTCAGTCAAGGGGCGGTATTCGCCGGGCGCAAGATCGTCATCCAGTTTGATGGCGCCGATTCGCTCACGGTGCAGTTCCACAACATGGTTGCCAACGGCGGCAAACATACGCTTAACCTGATGATAGCGCCCTTCGCTAATGGTCAAGCGCACCTGGGTTGGCGTAATCACTTCCAGCACCGCCGGTTTTGTCAGATCTTTTTCGTTATGCAACTGTACACCACGGGTAAACTGTTCGGCGGTATCTTCCGCCACCGGCGACTCTAACGTCACCAGATAGGTTTTCTCACAATGGTGACGCGGGGAGGTGATGCGGTGTGACCACTGACCGTCATCGGTCATCAGTACCAGCCCGGTGGTGTCGATATCCAGACGCCCTGCCGCATGCAGCTTGTGGGCAACAGGTTCATCAAGGAAATAAAGCACTGTCGGATGATCCGGGTCTTCCGTGGAGCACACATAGCCCTGAGGCTTGTTGAGCATAAAATAGCGCGGGCCATTTTGCTGAGCCAGTGAATTACCGTCGTATTCGACGTCATGTTCTGGCAGCAGTTTAAAGGCGCTATTTCTGACGATTTCGCCATCGACGGTAACGCGGTTACCACGGATTTCACGCCCGGCAATAGCGCGGCTGACGCCGAGTTGCTGAGCGATAAATTTATCAAGTCGCATGAGTGTGATTTTGCCTGTAACAATACGGAAATCGAGCGTTATGCCCGAAAAGTGGAGCCGTTTTCCGCTCAGTATAGCGGGCTAACAACTTCCCTCAAGGGAAAAAGATTCGTGGCATACTATTCATTGTTATTGTTTACCCTAGTGAGACCATGACTTTTACACTTCGCCCTTACCAACAAGAAGCCGTGGATGCCACGCTCAACCATTTTCGCCACCACCGCACACCTGCGGTCATCGTCCTGCCAACCGGGGCCGGTAAAAGCCTGGTGATTGCTGAACTGGCGCGTGTGGCGCGTGGGCGCGTATTAGTGCTGGCGCATGTGAAGGAGTTGATCGCACAGAATCATGCCAAATATTGTGCGTTGGGGCTGGAAGCCGATATCTTTGCCGCTGGCCTGAAGCGTAAAGAGAGCCACGGTAAAGTGGTTTTCGGCAGCGTACAGTCGGTGGCGCGTAATCTGGAAGCGTTTCAGGGTGAATTTTCCCTGCTCATCGTCGACGAGTGCCATCGCATTGGTGACGACGAAGAGAGCCAGTATCAGCAAATTCTGACTCACCTGACCCACGTCAACCCTCACCTACGCCTGCTCGGACTGACCGCCACGCCTTTCCGCCTCGGTAAAGGCTGGATTTACCATTTTCATTATCACGGTATGGTGCGCGGCGATGAAAAAGCGCTTTTTCGCGACTGTATTTATGAGCTGCCGCTGCGCTACATGATTAAGCACGGCTATCTGACGCCGCCAGAGCGCCTCGACATGCCGGTCGTCCAGTATGACTTCAGCCGCCTGCAAGCACAAAGTAACGGTTTGTTCAGCGAAGCTGACCTCAACCATGAGCTGAAAAAACAGCAGCGGATAACACCGCATATCATCAGCCAGATTGTTGAATTTGCCCAGACGCGTAAAGGCGTCATGATATTTGCCGCTACCGTGGAGCACGCGAAAGAGATTGTTGGTCTGCTGCCCGCAGACGATGCCGCACTGATCACCGGTGACACGCCTGGCGCAGAGCGAGATGTGTTGATTGAGGATTTCAAAGCCCAGCGCTTTCGCTATCTGGTCAACGTAGCGGTGCTGACCACCGGGTTTGACGCCCCACATGTCGATCTCATTGCGATCCTGCGCCCTACCGAGTCCGTTAGCCTGTATCAACAAATCGTCGGACGAGGGCTGCGTCTGGCGCCGGGAAAAACGGATTGTCTGATCCTCGACTACGCGGGTAATCCTCACGATCTGTATGCCCCGGAAGTGGGTGCGCCGAAGGGCAAAAGCGACAACGTTCCGGTACAGATATTCTGCCCGGCCTGCGGGTTTGCTAACACCTTCTGGGGTAAGACCACAGCCGATGGCACGCTGATCGAACACTTTGGCCGTCGCTGTCAGGGTTGGTTTGAAGATGATGACGGTCACCGTGAACAATGTGACTTCCGCTTTCGTTTTAAAAACTGCCCACAGTGCAATGCTGAAAATGACATTGCCGCTCGCCGCTGTCGGGCATGCGATACCATACTGGTCGATCCGGACGATATGCTGAAAGCAGCGCTCAGGCTCAAAGATGCGCTGGTCCTGCGCTGCAGCGGTATGGTGTTACAAAACGGCCAGGATGAAAAAGGCGAATGGCTGAAGATTACCTATTATGACGAGGATGGCGCCGACGTCAGCGAACGATTTCGTTTGCACACCCCCGCTCAACGTACCGCCTTTGAACAGCTGTTTATTCGCCCACACACCCGCACGCCCGGCATCCCTATACGCTGGATAACCGCCGCCGACATCCTGGCGCAGCAGGCATTGTTACGCCATCCCGATTTTGTGGTCGCTCGCATGAAAGGTCAGTACTGGCAGGTACGTGAAAAGGTCTTTGATTATGAAGGCCGCTTCCGACGGGCACATGAATTGCGCGGTTAATCGTACTTTTGATTGATGTACCCGTCATTTGAGGATAGAATCTCGCCCGCTTTTGCATACGCAAAGCAGATCACTTACCTGTTGCTGGGTCGCCTGTAGCAGGAATTATTAAAGAGAGATTTAAATGTTTACTATTAACGCTGAAGTACGTAAAGAGCAGGGTAAGGGTGCGAGCCGCCGCCTGCGTACCGCTAACAAGTTCCCGGCAATCATCTACGGTGGCGCAGAAGCCCCGATTGCTATCGAACTGGATCACGATTCAATCATGAACATGCAAGCTAAAGCTGAATTTTACAGCGAAGTTCTGACCATCGTTGTTGACGGTAAAGAAGTTAAAGTTAAAGCTCAGGCTGTACAGCGTCACCCGTTCAAGCCGAAACTGGCTCACATCGACTTCGTTCGCGCGTAATCGCCAACAAGTTGAAGAAAAACCCCGCCTCGGCGGGGTTTTTTTATGTCATTTTTAACCGATGACAACGTATGACATGTGGCCGGATAAGGCATTTACGCCGCCATCCGGCATCATCCATGTTATTTCCCGCCAGAAGTACGACGCTGCAACTGATCGCGCAGGTTAGGCGGCGTACCTTTAATGGTTAAGGTGTCCGTCGCCGGATCCCAGAAAATGCGTTCGCCCAGCAGCATGGCGTCGAAATTGATCGTTAACCCACCGCCGCTACCGGCAAACTTGGTTAACTGACGCAGCGTGCTGCGATCTGCCGGGAAGCTCTCTTCCAGCTCATAGCCTTTATCCGCGGTAAATTCACTGAAGCTGACTTCACTGACGCCGGAAAGCTCTTTTGACAGGGACTCCAGTTCAATCTCTTCCCCGGCCTGAAGCTGCTCGTTACAGTAGCTATAAACCTGCTGACGCACGTTCTGGCGTTCAGCTTTGTCCAGTTGAGCTTCGGCAGTGAAGTCGTCTACCGCCTGCAGCAGACCACGGTTTTGCGCTTTAGCATTCAGCCCTTCGCTGGCCCCGAGGAAATCCATAAAGAAATCGGCAACTTTGCGTCCGACCCGTCCTTTCAGGAACGTCAGATACCGCGTGGACTCCGGGTTGGTTTCCCACTCGGTTAAATCAATACGCGCCACGATATCAGCATGATTGATATCCAGATAGTGCGTCGGGTTGATATCCAGATTTTCATTCACGCGCATGCTGCTTAAGTTGTTCAGCACCGCCACCAGCAGATACTCTACCGCCAGGTAACGGTAATGACAGAACAGCACGATCCCGCCGTCAGCAAACGGATACTTCGCCAGCTCATCGCGCAGACGCCCGGTTGCGGCACGACTGAACGCCAGAAAATCCTCTTCGCCCTGACGCTGCAAACGCAGCGTTTGCGCCAGTTCGCTCTCTTCGCTAAACAGGCCATAGGCTTTATTCTTGGCGCTATATACCCGATGCAGCTCAGCCATCATCTCGACAACGGTCGCCGTCGGCTCCAGTAATGAATCGCGCAAGACCAGCTCAAGGTTCTGCTCATCACGCTTGATAAGCTGGTGCAGGGCAATCTGGTTGATATCCAGACTCATGATAAACTCTCCTTTAAGACCGGGCGGTATTCAACCACCTGCCGGGCAGTGACGCAATAGAAGATAAAAAAGCAGAAAAAAAACTGTCGCTACGGTAATATGTTGCCCTTTCATGAACAGACAGATTTCGATTTATGCCACAAATTTCCCGCTATAGTGACGAACACGTTGAACAATTGCTGAATGAAATGCTCAACGTACTGGAAAAACATAAGGCACCGACCGATCTTTCCCTGATGGTACTGGGAAACATGGTCACTAACCTTATCAATACAAGCGTCGCACCGGCCCAGCGCCAGGCGATTGCGAATTCATTTGCCCGCGCATTGCAGTCTTCGATAAACGACGACCAAGCGCACTAAGAGCCTGCTCCGGGGAAACGAACAACAGTTTATGGTAACTCATCGTCAACGCTACCGTGAGAAAGTCTCCCAGATGGTTAGCTGGGGGCACTGGTTCGCCTTGTTCAACATTCTGTTGGCCATGGTGCTCGGTAGTCGTTACCTGTTTGTCGCCGACTGGCCGACAACGCTTGCAGGTCGTGTTTATTCTTATCTGAGCGTTGTCGGGCATTTTAGCTTCCTGGTGTTTGCCGCCTATTTGCTGATCCTGTTCCCCCTGACGTTTATCGTCATGTCCCAGAGGCTGATGCGATTCTTATCAGCCATCCTGGCGACCGTGGGCATGACGCTGCTGTTGATTGACAGCGAAGTGTTCACCCGTTTCCACCTGCATCTCAATCCGATTGTCTGGGAACTGGTCATTAACCCCGATCAGAACGAAACGGCGCGTGACTGGCAGCTGATGTTCATCAGCGTGCCGATTATTCTGCTAATAGAAATGTTGTTTGCGACCTGGAGCTGGCAAAAGCTGCGCAGCCTGACGCGTCGCCGTCATTTCGCGAAACCTTTAGCCGCTTTCTTTTTCGTATCGTTCATCGCATCGCATGTGGTGTACATCTGGGCGGACGCCAATTTCTATCGGCCGATCACTATGCAGCGCGCAAACCTGCCGCTGTCTTACCCAATGACAGCGCGTAAGTTTCTGGAAAAACATGGTTTGCTGGATGCGCAAGAGTATCAGCGCCGCCTGATCGAACAAGGTAATCCGGAAGCGGTCTCCGTACAGTATCCGCTTAGCGATTTACGCTATCGTGATATGGGTACCGGCCAGAACGTCCTGCTGATCACCGTAGACGGTCTGAACTACTCGCGCTTTGAAAAACAGATGCCAGCCCTGGCGGAATTTGCCGGGCAAAATATTTCCTTCACGCGCCATATGAGTTCCGGTAATACCTCCGATAACGGTATTTTTGGCCTGTTCTATGGCGTGTCGCCAAGCTATATGGACGGCATTCTGGCAAGCAGAACGCCTGCCGCGCTGATCTCTGCCCTGAATCAACAAGGTTATCAGTTGGGGTTATTCTCCTCTGATGGCTTTACCAGCCCGCTCTATCGCCAGGCGCTGCTGTCAGACTTCTCCATGCCAAGCGTGCAGACACAATCTGACGAACAAACGGCGAACCAATGGATCAACTGGCTGGGCCGCTACGCGCAGGAAGATAACCGCTGGTTCTCATGGGTCTCCTTTAACGGGACTAACATTGATGACAGCAACCAGAAGAACTTTGCTAAACGCTACGCCAACGCCGCTCAGGACGTAGATGCGAACATTAACCGCGTTCTGGGTGCCCTGCGTGATTCGGGTAAGCTCAACAACACGGTGGTGATTATTACCGCCGGTCGGGGTATCCCACTGTCGCAGGATGAGAATCGCTTCGACTGGTCGCGCGGTCATCTTCAGGTTCCACTGATAATTCACTGGCCGGGTACACCCGCTCAGCGCATTAATAGCCTGACCGATCATACCGACCTGATGACCACGCTAATGCAGCGACTGCTGCACGTCAGCACACCGGCAAACGAATATTCGCAAGGCCAGGATTTGTTTAATGCCACGCGACGCCACTATTGGGTAACGGCCGCCGACAGCAGCACAATGGCGATTACCACTCCAGAAATGACGCTGGTGCTCAACAACAACGGTAATTACCAGACCTATGATTTACGCGGCGAGAAGATTAAAGATCAGAAACCACAGCTGAGCTTACTGCTACAGGTTCTGACGGATGAGAAACGTTTTATTGCTAACTGATTAATTATAAATCAGTTAGTAAACCATCCTCTTGCAATCGTGGTGGAAAGCAGTAGTATTAGCGCCATAGTGTCGGCACGTAGCGCAGCCTGGTAGCGCACCGTCATGGGGTGTCGGGGGTCGGAGGTTCAAATCCTCTCGTGCCGACCAGAAACTCCTTTAAGAACCAGCCTTTACGGCTGGTTTTTTTATGTCTGTTTTCTGTGCGGGGAAGCAATGGGGAATTATCGGGGAAAACCCCCCGACGCAGAGCATCGACTACATTGCATAATTTCGGTACTCACATCACCGGGCAGTCATCAAACTCTGCAGTCCTGGCATTATTGATAATGTAAGTGATCACCCCGAATATAGCGTGTGAAGAATTGTAGCTATCATCGTCTACTGGCAGCGCCTCCCTTCTCCCGTTCTCCAGATTGATCAGGTGCGGTTCCGGGTGAGTTCGGTATCGCTTGATCCTGAATTCCCCGTCTATCGCACATATCAGCAGCGAGCCATCGCAGGCAGTGAGTGACGCATCCACAACAAGCAGCGCGCCCTGGATTATCCCTTCTCTGAAATGTGAACTCGATGCCCGCATGAAATAAGTCGCAGCTGGCTGGCTAATTAGCTGCTGGTCGAGGGAGATCTTTGTTTCAACGTAATCACTGGCAGGTGACGGGAAGCCCATGGCTATAGCCCTCCGTTTGGATTGAACAACTGAAAGGTACGGTTCTCGCCTTCCTGCGTTGATACATCGCGGAATGTTGTCACATACCACTCAATCCATTCGTTGGCCTGCTTCATCGTCCAGTTCCAGTTAACCTTGCTCAGCTCCTGGACAAACCGCTGTGTGGTGACGGTCTTCCGGCCATTCGGTTCCTGCTGTATCGAAGCATACCAGGCCATTTCAATATCGCTGCGTCGTGGCATCATTACGCCCTCTCTTGAATACCGGATAAAAACACAGTATAAATACTGTATATACATCCAGTAAAGGAGCAATAAGCAATGTTCGTGGAACTCGTTTATGACAAAAGGAATTTTGATGGTCTGCCCGGTGCAAAAGATATCATTCTGGGCGAGTTGACTAAGAGGGTTCACCGGATCTTCCCCGATGCTGATGTTCGGGTTAAACCGATGATGACACTGCCGGCAATCAATACTGACGCCAGCAAGCATGAGAAGGAACAGATAAGCCGTACTGTTCAGGAAATGTTTGAAGAGGCTGATATGTGGCTGGTTTCAGATTAAACGCCTTGAACCGTCATATTGCTTAAGTACAATCCGCCGTGACTGGCAATCATTCAATACTCGCACTATCAGATGTTCACCTGTCGGCTGCCGCCCGTTCTTACGTTCTTGCATACGACGAAGCTGCGGCATCATTTATCCTGTAAGATATCCTACACTGTAAATACATCCAGATTAGGATATGTTAACCATCACGCATCCAATTGATTTATATGATAATTTGAGCATATAGAAAGTGATGTAAAATAATAAACTTAAAAATGTCAACTATCGATCATCCGATAATTGGGTGATACACTTATCCTCCTAAATCACGCTTTTGTACAAAAAACTATTGTGCAGCGCTCACAAAATGCAGAAGTTACAGATGAATAATAAAATACTTTCAATACATTACTTACGCGGAATAGCTGGTCTCATGGTGGTACTTTTCCACTTCAGGGGTTATTTAAACGATGTTTACTCACAAAAAGACTTAGGTTTAATATTATTCAAATCTGGTGCTTTTGGAGTAGATCTATTTTTTATGATTAGTGGATTTATTATTGCTTTATCGACTCGAAATGTTACATCAAAAGCAATATTCGCAGTTCGTAGATTTTTCAGAATTTATCCTGCGTTTATACTTGTCTTTATCTTTGGGATACTTACAGTATATAGTTCAGAACCAACAATAAACATCATTAAAGGGATGTTTTTTATACACAGAGACTATTCAACCACCTCCCCTGAATTTGGTCTAAACGTTCTTGGTCCAGCATGGACGTTGACATATGAAATTTACTTTTACTCTTTATTTGTTTTGGCGATGTGTTTCACGCATAGATATAGAACTATCTTATCATCAATTTTCCTCTTAGCTCCCATCGTAACTCTACAATTATATTACAATGGACAACTATCTTTAAACTCCTCGGCTGCAGCAAATGTATCACCTGATAACATAGCATTTGGGTTGTTACGATTTATGTCCTCACCAATCATTACCGAGTTTGTTGTAGGTATGATTTTCTATGAAATTTTTAGTAGGGTTCGCTTTACCATTAAAAATGAAGTTGCCGTATTCGCATTATTCGTTTGCTCTGGTTTTTTCATCACTTGTTATTTTAGCAACAGCTTATTTGGTTTTGGTTTAAATAAATTTGGTCTTATGTCTGCCGTATTGCTATTTGGTTTTTTGATATATGACAAAAGCATTGGATTTAAAGAAAACAAACTATTAATCTTCCTTGGCGATATATCATTCTCAATATACATATCACATTATGTATTTATAAGCATGATGAACCTCTACAAACCTGATTTTTATATGCAAATAACAGGTTGGGGGAGATTCTTCATGATGACCACAATCACTATTTCCGTGGGAACCCTCGTGCACTTCTATGTCGAGAAACCATTTATATTGATTGGCAAGAGGATTGAAAAATCGATTTCCAATCTTAGATCAGGTCAAGCGGTTACTGCATAAGGCTCCCATCTATACTGATGGCACATCCGGCCATTCTGGATTGGACGGGTCAACTTTCGTCAAGGCATAGCGGTAGCGCTGCCATGCCTTGAGTCCTGGAATATCAGCATCATCAATATAACCACCATCCATGGCATCTTTAAGAGGATCGATTATAGTTGTTGCTTCTGCCAACAACTGTTGTTTTTTACGTTCATTCTGATCAATTAGCTCTTCCTGAGCCATCGGAGGAGTGTCCACCCATTCCGGCATCCCATCCACCCCGGTCCCTCGCAATTTCCCTGCGGGTGGTACACCAGAAAACTCAGTAAATATACCTTCATCAACTTCAAGGTAATTCTCAGGCCATGTATTTGTATCCTGGTATGCTTTTTTTAGCGAGAACGGATAAAAACTACCATTTGCATATGCGTACATAATTCTCTTAACCTCCAATCGCAATATAGAGTGCGGTGTAATTACTGGTACCCCATGAACTAACATCACATCCTGTTTTGTCGCCTTCCGTAAAAACTGGCGTTGCCGGATTGATCGTGAATCCGCTTCCAACAGGCGATGCAGTAAGAACGTACCTTTTATTTGGAAAGGGAATAGGATACGTAATGTGTGCAGTCGTAGACCCGCTGATTGTAACCCTTCCCCATTGAACAACTACCCCACTCGGCAAAAGGAAATATCCAGCATTATCCGAAGATCTTCCAAAGAAGCTCATATCTGGAAGTTGTCCGCTCCCATTACCTACCGTTTTTGTTGCAGCTGAGCCTAATCCAAGAGCAGTTCGTGCATCAATATCATCTGGCTTACTGAGTAGGTTTCTTGCGAAATCAGTCAAGAGTGTTAATCGTGCAGAATTTGGTCCAGAAAAATATGGAAAGCTATCAGCAGTACCTTTCACTGTGGTGATTGCTGTTAAACCAAGGTTTGAGAGAGCTTCTGCAATTGCTGCAGTTCCGTCTGCTTTAATATCTGCAAAAGGATGTGCGCGGCTTAGCAGCAGCGCTTTCAGGGCAGTCAGTAACTGGTTATGTTTTGATTTGTCCAGATTAACGCCGGTTGCTTCTACCACTCCCGCCAGTTCTTCCTGCAACATGTCGAAATAGTCGTCATCCAAATCAGTGGCAGGCGTTCCTGTTTGCGGGTTACCGCGGGTAAAGCCATTCTTTCCCGCGCCGAATTTATCTTTCTGCGCAGTAGGTGTGTCAATGCGATGCATAATGTCTCCGGTTACGGATATTTGAATATTACGTAGGTATGGGACGGGCAAAGTTTATTGATAACGCACTCGGCAACTGTGTCGCCCCAGTAGCGAATGGGGGTTTCGCAATTGTCTGTACAGGTCATCCAGATTGCGTCTGTTGAAGCGGGCATATTTACCTGCCAGTAGTAACGCCATTCAGTTGAATAGGTCGCATCAGTACACGTCGACGTACACTTGAAAGGTCCCTTGTTATAGCGCGTGATTGTGGCGCCAGGCTTCCCCAGTGCAGCCAGTTGACGAAGATAGAAATCTTCGTTGATTCCTCCGGTAAGATTAACTTTTGCGTCCAGCCGCTGCTGTCTCTGCCTTAACGTCTGGGTTCCTGAAGGAATGCATTCATCAGGCAGACCGCAGCACCGCTCCCAGCGGTCAATAAGTTCTGTTGTGGTACGCGGATCAAGCTCCTGCATGAGTTCATCGCCACGCTGATGCACCCTGAGCAAAGAAGGAGCTACGCCGCTTATCGCAACATCGTCAACTGACCATGCCGGCCCTGGCGGAAGCAGCGCACTCAGTAACTGGACATAATCATCGTTACTCACGCCCACGTTATTACCTCCAGTACAGCCAGTTCATTTTTTGCGATTGCCGTATCAGCTGTTGGCGAAAGCAGCTTATGGCTGTACTCACCGGCCGCTATAGAAATCGCCTCGTTTGTACGGGACAGCTCAAGCGTTCCTTCCGGATAGCCGTCACGCAACAGGAATGAACGAAGCTCGGCCTCAACTGCGGCGCGTATTTCAGGGGTATCCGGATTCAGGTCAATGGTGTAATTGACCTTTTTTGGCGTTCCCTTAAATACATAGAGGTCAGAACCCGCTACGGGCGCCAACGGTTCAATATGTGCCTGAGCTGCAGCCACTGTTGCATCATCAAGAATCGGGTTAATCAGATCGCTGCTGGCAATCATAACGCCAACCGTTCCCGTCCCCATCCAGTGTCGATAAGTCCACGCGCGCGTTACGCCGGGTACTTCTTTTGCCCAGACGATATAATCTCCGTCAGCGCCGCCCTGCGGGGTCCAGTAGTAGCGCTCCAGAACACGGGCACGCCAGACCTCAAGGTCTTCAACATCAAAACCACCAGTGATCGTATCGGCCATGCCGCCTGAAGGAAGTCCGTTAACTGGCGTAACCAGTGAGAGCGCCTCACCATCATCCATATTTCCGGCCATACCTGTCACGCTGCAGGTAACGGGCACACGAAGCACGCCACCGGCACCCGTTGCATCTGCCTGTGCGATGTACTGGACGAGGTCGTCACGCTGAATGACCGATCCTGCACTCACCTTGAGCCCGTTCGTTACGCCATCCCATCGCATAAAACCTGATGCGGCCACGGCATCTTTTCTCGGACATCGTTTCATCGCCGCATGCCGATAAAGCCATGACTCATCGCACAGGTCAGGCAGCATATTCATCGCCAGATAATCGATATAGCCATAAACCGTATGCAGCGCCCCCGCATAAACTTTGGCCCTGACATCTTCATCCATGCGGCGAAGTTCATCATTGATGTCAAGCCGTGCAAAAAGGTCGGTGCGGATCATGCTGATGTTTTCGGCCAGCGCTGGCCGCTGAAATTCACTGTCCGCCATTTGCAATCACACTCCAGAATTCGTTAAAAGAAATTGTTACCGGACCATCCCGGCGCCACAGAACAATGCTGTTTCCCAGTTCATTGATACCGGTTCGCTGTATATCTATATCTATCCTGGACACAACACCGTCATCGAGCATCCACTGAAGGGATTCTCGGATATACGTTCGCACCGTGTTCACCAGCGCGTTTGTGAGCTTGCTCCGCTGTAAAAGCCATAGCTTTGACCCATAGCGATCGTTGGCCACCATCGGCCAGGTATCTCCCCACCACCCCATAGGTACATCAGTATTGTCGTCGGGGTCTGCGCGCCGGTGAGTGAAGAGCGAAATCACCACTGCGCGCGTAAGTGGGTCAAGTTGAGAACTGGCGCTAACCTGTTTTCCGTTTACCGTAAGCCAGAGTTCCATCACGCCCCCATTTGTTTATCAGGTGCATCGGTGTTATTGCCCTGCCCGTTTTCTCTGTGTTTATGCCCGTTATAAGCAACACGCATCGCTGACATTGTCTGGCCAGAAGTATCACAGAGGTCTTTGATCTGGCCGGTAACTTCCAGATCCATTTCAAAGCGGGCTTTAGGCGCATTTTTGAACATAATCACCTTGCCACCACCATCAACAACAATCCCGGCACGTGTCAGCGTGACTGACTGCCCCTGGTCATCGTAGAGAGCGACCTCCCCCGTTTTGAGCCCCTTCATGCGATAGCGACGATCAGATACGGTGATCGCAACGGCGTGAGAACGGTCACCGTCAGGAAACAAAACAACAGCCTCAGCACCCGCTTTTGCACGAGAAGTGAAGCCATAGGGTTCAAGGTGCTCAATACCCGCCTTTTGCTGCCCAGCCAGTAACTCAACATCTATCATCTGGCACTTAGAAGCCGCGTTGATACTCTTCACCACTGCACGGCCAATGAGGCTTAGCACCTGACGCTGAAGGTTCTGCATCGTTCCCATCAGAATGGATCCTCCTTCACTTTGCGTTTTTTACCACCCTTCGCTTTCTCGTCTTCCGGCTCCGGAAGATAAGCATCAGGCGGCCCGACACGCAGCTCTGTCAGTGTGCCGTTATTGTCTTTGGTGAATGAGACTTCAGCGATGAGCAGTTCACGGTTATTGAACCCACAAACCGGGTCGTAAACAATGACGCGCTGGTTGGGTTGCCACAACACCCCGTCACCCTGACGCCAGCCCCAGACCGTGTAGGTGGTTTCATCAGTACGCGCAGCACGCTGGCGGGATTCGAATTCTGCACGGGCAATGCAGCTCGCACCTGTGGCCTGCCCTGTTTGCTGAACCGCCATCGGGCGATAACGCCCTATTGAGGCATCAGTGGTTTTTGCCCGTAACGCCGTTGTGGTGGCCACACCAAAGTCATCATCATTCCCCGCGCGCTGGCCGGAAACCTGATATGTTGAAAACCGCTCGCGAATGCTCTTTTCGGTATCGCAGGAAAGGATATTTTGCCCCAATACCAGCGCAGTGCGCGCACGCGATGAGCCGATACCGCCAATAACCAGACGTCCTTTTGGATCGTCATAAGCCAGCGCCTGCTGCTGACCCAGCATTTTATTCAGCACCTCAATAACCGTTTCACCATGATCGGGCTGAACGCCCGGAATAGTCGCTGCCGGTGCGCCTGAATTGATGACCGAAATACCAAAAGGTTTTGCCAAAACTGACGCTACCTGAACCAGTGACTGCCCGTTGAACTGGGTTGGCTCTGCAGCACAATCGATGAGATCGGCGGTCAGGCTGCGACCGCTAATCCCGGTACTGACAGAACGCGCATCGTAGCGGACAGGTGTGGCTTCCACCCATCCGGTGACAACAAGGTCATCACCAATCAGCACCTCAACTTTATCCCCGTTTTTGACGCGGGGTTGAAGGGATACAGATCCATCCCCACCAGGCCATTCACGTGTAATTTCCACATTGAAATCCCGTGCGATTCGTTCAATCCCTGCGCCGATACGCACGGACGTCCAGCCACCCCACTCGCGACCGTTAACCCTTAGCGTTACGTTGTCGTTCATCGTACGGGAACCCTCAGTGGTGACACCGGAACAAAGCCGGGATGGGCCACGGCGTTACGTCGGACAATGTCTGATTCACGCGACGCGTTATCAAACCAACTGGCGGCCAGCACCAGCGCAGGTAGTACGTCATCCGGCGTACGCTCAACCGTTTTTTGCGTCTGCGACAGGCGAGTTTTAATGTCAGTATTGAGGTCGGATTTCACGCGACGAAGCGCCAAAAATAAACGGTCATCCGTTGTTCGACCCAGCTCTTTATCAATGGCGGTATTCAGCGTATCGCGGATGTCCACCAGCTCATCCCATGAGGGAACATCGGCAACGACAGTTTCTTCAGGCGCATTATTCAGCGCCGGGTGTATCACAGTAGGCCATCCAGAGGATTGCTGAATTTGTTCCTTTGTCGCTATTGCAGGTGTTGGCAATGTTGTAACGGCGTAAACCGCCTCGCTTATGGCGGTTGTGCGTACTGCACTGGCAACATAATTACCCTGTTCCTTGCTGCTCTGTGTGCTTTTACTGTCTGTTTTCCAGATACCTCGCGGGGCCATATCTGATCCCAACGAAATCCCGGCAAACCCCTTAATCATTTTCATAACGTCGGAAGCATTTCCAGATAGTCTGTTCGCCGTGCGCCACACTTTCTGAATGGCTTCGACATATCCTTTTCCTGATGACGGAGGAGGAAGAAGAACAGAAATGTCGCCCTGCATAAGCCTCGCAGCGTCTGCAACATAGCTGTCGACCATCGACATGGAATCAGACACAAAGTCCAGGATACCAGTGGCGCGCTCAAGCACGTCACCCTGAGCGAAGTCAGGCAAACCATCCATGCCAAACTGGTCAAAGTTATCGCTGATACAGTCATCCAGTGCAGAACATGAGGACACCAGCGTATTCGCCGTGGCTGCACCCGCCGTTGGATAGGAAAGCTCACCCGCTTCGACAAACTGCAGATCAAAGCGCACCATACGCCCTTCGCTGCTCGTCGTGCTGACTTTAACTTCGCCATCGACACAAACACTCGACTCGCCATAGGTCGGGTGAACAAGCGTTCCCGGCCCCGGTTTGTTGAGCGCTTCAATTAGTCTGTCGCGCTGATCGAAACAATCATCGCCTATGACATAGGCGGTGATATTTGGCCGGAAGGTGACCTTACCGAGATCTTCGGTGTAGGGTTTATCGCGGTTGGGGTATTCGTGTGTTTCAACTCTACGACCAACGGCTGCACCTTCGCCTTCGACCTTAAATGGTACGCCACGGAATGACGCATCCTGAAGCCTGTCTTTCCACGCCATAGAAACTCCGGACATAAAAAAACCCGCCGAAGCGGGCTTATGCTAATGAATTAATTACTTCGTTAAGAAAAGTGCGTTTTGATAGTTTTTTTGTTGGCCGTCGATAAACTTCTTAATATTTTCGTGTGAAAAATCTTTGATGTATGAGCCTTTAACCATAGATATTTCTTGCTCATCCAGTGTTAATGTAAACAAAGGCTGATGTTCACTTGTATAACGTACCGCTGAGGTAACTTCCAGTTTGGCATCATCAATAACACTAAGATTTTCTGCTGTTAGACGCTCATCATTTTTACTCTTCCCTGAATTAAGGGTCTTTAGTATCTCCGTTATTTTCGCATCCAATTCATTTGAAAAATCATCTGGGTTCCCATTGGATATCAAAACTTGTTCACCTTCTTTAAAGATTAATCTAGCACTCAGCAATTTTTCCTCTTTGTATACATCACCTAATTTTACAGAGCCTCCAGCAAGGGGAATTACATGCTCATTCTTAAACGAAATGTTATCAGAAATGATAAGCGCAGAAAAAACAACCGACACACCAATTATTACACTGGCAATTATATGATTTTTCATGATGACCTTGAGTGATTAACTATTATTGTTCGCTATATACAAGATAGCGCTCTCAAAATACATCGTTCTATCCACCCATGCCAACCTTTCCTATCCGGGTGTAACCAACATCGGTACTCACGTTGATGCCTCTGGATTTCGACTCTGTCACTGTTGTTCCAGGTTGAGCACCTTTTAGCTCAACAACAACTCTGGCCTCTGGTTGTGAAGGTGCCCCCTTATTAATCTGATAAGGGTTATAGCCACTGCTAGCAACACCAGTACCATAAGCACCGTAACCACCAGCGCCCCACTGCGCAGCGTTAGCAGCAGCAACAGTGTCACTGGCTCCATCAGAGAACCATTCAATAATAGGTTTGAGCTTATTCCACATATCCTGGAACCACTTAACAACTGGCCCCCAGTTATTGATGATCAACCCTATTGGCGTCCAACCAAAGACGGTTTTCATTAATTCCCACCCGGATTTGAAATATGGACCAACTGTTTCCCACATATTTTTAAACCAAGGGCCAACAGTATCCCAGTTCGCAATTATAAAACCTGCAGCTAATGCAATTGCTCGAATGGCCATGCCAAACCATGACATTGATAATGTCGCATTGACTAATCCTAAAGCAAAATTAACCCCCATAAAACCAAGCTTCAATGCGGCCAGTCCTGCTGCCAGACCAAATGCCCCACGGATAACAGCAGGATTCTTTTCTGCAAAGGTCGAGAATTTTTCCCCGAGGTCACCAAGCCAAGTAACAATCTGTTTAGTATCCGATGAAAAAGCACCACCTATAGCAGCAAGACCGTTGGTTGCAGTACCTGTCATCGCTTCCCAGAGGTTTATTAAGGTTCCAAGTTGAGCCTCAACACGTTTGTTAAGGCTGGCCTGCCGGTTCATTTTTTGTTGAACTTGGTCATAGCCGTCTTTACCCTTATCTATAAGGGCGTTAACTACCTGGAGTGTTTCCGCATCATCACCAAACAGGGCTTTTAACACTCCCGTTCGCTTCACATCAGTTAATTTTCTGAGTTTCGATAACTGCGTAAACATTTTATCAATACCGCCGAAACTGCCTTTTCCATCGGTGAAATCAAGATTCACGCCGAGCTTTTGACTTTGCAGTACTTTATTCACGCCATTGACTTTCTTGATGTCTAAACCGGACTGGATAACTTTGCGAAGGGCGTTGCCGGCTGACTCACCCTGCATGCCCATCTGATCCATCATGACGCTGATAGGCGCCAACCCCTGAGCGGCCTTAAGTCCATCCTTGTTCACCATTTTAAGGACTGAACTGGTTTTGGTGAAAAATGACAACATGTTGGTATCGTCCACTCCCAGATAAAATGCCTTCTGGATGGTATCGAACAAGCCCATCATGTCATCTGAAGCAGTTCCCGTGGCATCCTGCATTTTCGCGGCGAACTCAGCCGCAGCTTCAGGTGTCTTTTTAAGCTGAACAGCAAGGTATGCTGTCGCTTTGCCCACTCCACCCAGAATGTTTTCTGCCGGAATACCCTGGCGAACCAGCATCTGCATCATGTTCTGAAAATCAGCAGTCGTGCCAGGTAACTGATTCCCAAGCCCAACGGCCAGTTTGTTTATTTTTTCAAAACTTTTTCCGACGTTACCATCATCCTGCATCATCGCGACTTTTAACCCTGTCGCCGCGTTCTCCTGATCCGCAAAGGCCTTAAGTGATACAGTTAATCCTGCAGCAAGTCCGCCAGCCATGGCTAAACCACCTTTCGATGCCTCTTCTGCCTGACGTTTAAATCCGCGAATATTTTTCTGCATCCGCGAAAGTGTAGGAGATAATTTATCCACGCCGGTGATTAGCGCTTTAAGCTCAAATTCAGCCATTACGTTTTTTCTCCTGCTCTATCCTGTTCGCCTGGCTGACCAGCAGAGGAATCTCACTGATTGGCATTTTCAACAGTTCAAATGGGTTAATGCGCCAGTAACTGGCGCAGTCAAAAAAACGGTCAGTGAGATAATCGGCTGTCAGGCCTGGAGGAAAAAACCTGCAACCATCCAGCCTGCGCTGTTAAGGTCGCATGGTTTCATCTGATCAACCGTACTTAACGGTACGTTCGCGAGCCGCACGATATACTTCGCAATGATATGCGCCTGCAGTTTAATAGACTCATCCTGGTTCATCTGATAGGGATAACCCAGTTCGCGAACATCCTTACCAGTGGGTTCGTTGAACTCCAGAACACTGATTGTTTCACCATGTGCTGTGACTGGGTGTTGTAGCTCAAGTTCTTGCATTACTGGTAATCCCCTTCTTCACCGTGGAATTCAAGATCCGCCGTGCCTTCTTCGGCGTTGTGGTTTGCCTCACCGTGCAGCCAGGCAGACGACAAGACATAAACCTGACCGTTTGCCAGCTCCGCGGTAATGGTCATCTGGTCTGATGTAGTGACCTTGCTGACCGGAAAATCTTTCGGCACTTTGAAGGTGCCTTTGATATACGGCGCGCGGTGCGTTTCTTTACGATCCACCGAGCCATCAAGGCCAATGACATCATCATTGACCTTAGTATTCATCGGCACCTCAATACCGCCGGTCATGGATAATTGCTGACCATCAATTTTGAAATAACAAGTACCTGCAATGCGCGGCATTATGCGGACTCCTCTTGATACTGAAGGCGGAACTGGTTAAGCAATGCAAAGACACGCAACTGGTTAACGTAATCAGGCGGGTAAAGCACGTTGATGCGAGACGGGTCAGTGGCGTCGCGTTCCACGATCAGGTGTTGCTTAAACAGTTCGTAATTTTCGACGATGCCCGCACGTTCCATCTGGCGGTAAGTGGTCAGAAGCTCACCTTTGATCACCGCTGGCGTAACAATTGCCTGGCCGGGTCCAAAACGAGTACCGTCGTTCGCCAGTTTGTGGCGGCCATACTTACTGGTGATCACCGTTTTAAGACGGCGCAGAACATAGGCGCTGGTATGCAGTGTCTCGCTGTCGAGATAGCTGTTATCCGCTACGCCATACGCATTCTTTTTATAGGTCGTAATATCACGCTGCACGCGCAGAACACCCCCTTCTGCATACGCTGTCGCAATACCGTGCGTCAGTAGTGACTGCTGCTCGGAGCGAATAAAGCGTTTGCCCGTTGGGGGAGGAAGCATGCCTGTCAGCTCGCCCGTTTGTGTCGGACGCGCGGGGTCGATACGCAGGAACACTGCGGCACGTGCTGTACGGCTTGCTGCCAGTTCATCCGGATTCGACTGAACCGTTTTTTCATAGCCTGCCAGCGTGACGTGCGGATCGTTGAACATATCACCTACGGTGATCAGGTCACTGATTGCAGCAATTTTTGCCGTATAGACGTGACCATAAATCTGTCGTAACCAGCTCCAGCGCCCGCTGGTATCGTTCATTTCCAGCGTGAAGGTGTTCATGGACGCAGTATCGTTGAACGGGTGACCGATATAGTCGAAAGGCTCGTCGCCCATCGCGGAAATCGTGCCTGTCAGCAGTGGTGCACCAGCACCAGCCACACCAGATGCAATGGCGATCAGCACGCCAGCCGGGAGTTTTTCTCCACCGCTGAAACCGTAATAGTTCAGCGCGACAGGAATGTCATTCGCCCAGGTGCCTTTATGCCGCGATGTGAGTGTGACAACACCGGCTGCCGAAGCGGCGGTAAATGGCGTCTGTCCGTCAGCAGTGATGGCGGCAGAAATAGCGGATGCAACAGCTGCAACATCGTCGCCAGCTGTCACGTTAGCCTGAATGCGACGTCGCCCAATGTACAGGCTAATAACCCCGGACTCTGTGGCCGCTCCTGTCACCGTCAGGGTGAACGTTGCCACCGTTCCTGTGTCAGGAACAGCAACCACCCACAGCTCACCAAATGGATCAACAAGCCGATAGGCTTCCACCATGCGCGCAAGCTGACTGCCCGCGCCACACTGCTGAATGGCGTAATCCTTTGATGGCATGAAAACCAGCTGGTTGGTCGCAATGGCTGCGCCAGTGTTCACATGGCCAATCAGTAACGAAGGGGCGCTGGTCTGCGCCGTATTCGCCGCGCTGTTATCCATCTCGGCATAAAACAGCGGGACGCGAAGATCAGACGGAATTGTATTCATAGAGACTGTCATTTAGTGCTCACCTTCTTGTCCGGTGCTGCGCCCTGAGATGGCGTCACCACCTCAATATCCCCGTCGTTTTCACGACGGTACCAGTACTGGCTTGGTTCGACATTTCGCCCTGCTGCAGGCAAAAGGTCACCCCGGGCAGGATCATGAACTGACCGCCCGTCTTTCGGTTTCACAAACATGGTATTCCTCAGGAAGGAAGATTTATTTCGAGGTGGTGTTCGATTTTGCCGTCAGGGCCATGACCGGGATCGATAAAATCCACATCAATCGACAACGTTTTGAAATCATCCAGGTCGTTCAGCTCATCCTGCTGGCGGGTGTCGTCTTCTGAGAGTTCTTTCAACACAGAGAAGTCGAACTGGTAGCTCAGTTCATGCCGGTTCACATCAAGCAACGTACCACCAGCATAGGTGATCGGGTTTCCGCACTCTTCAGGATTCCAGCCCAGGAGCGCCTTAAACAGTGACTGTCGCACATCGTGAACAACATCATATGAGGCAAACTGACCACGCTCATCCCGGCCATTGCTGACAAACACAATGACGGAAAATCCTTCGGTCAAATCCTGCCAGTAATCCGTCTGGCTTTTCTGTTCGCCGGGTGAGTCGTCGCCGGGAACAACATAAGCCGCCGGCAGTTTCATCTTCCCGACTTCCGGCAAGTCCTTAAACTGCGCAGCACCCGCTACACGATTCTGGAATTCCGGGCAACGCGCCCGTAGTGCTGCAATAATCGGGACCAGTTTCATCAGCGTCGTTTCTCCGGTTTGAGTGAGAGCCGCAATTCACGCGCAAGGTAATAGCGCGTCCACGGACTGTTTTTGTTGAGTGTCTCAACCATAAAATTATTACGCGGAGCCATGCGCCAGCCGCTACCACCAGAAGCGCCGCGATGATGACTGCGGCGGCGCTTAGCGCCCCCACGGACGCCGTAAAACAGGAATGCCGGATAGAAGTCGCCGGTGATCAGCCTGTTGCCCTGACCGTTGCGCTGGTTAGGCGCGATGCGGGTCATAAAGCCGGGTCGGCGTTTGCTGGCCTTCGGCACCATATAACCGATGGACTTTGCCAGGCGGCCGCTTTGATAGCCGGGGTTATCGCCAGGCTCTGAACGACCGCGCCGCATCACCAGTCGGCGCGCATCGCGCATATGGCGCTGGCCGATATGAATAAACGCTCGCCGGACGCGTGCCCGGTTAAAGCGCATCTCTTTCGGCTGCTGAAAATCAACGTGAAAAAAGGGAGTCGCCATTTCCATTGCCTCCGGTCGATGCTGTATCTACGCCCAGCTCAGTACATTCAAGAAGCAGAAATCGCCGTTTACTGTTCAGGTCCCGCGCCCGCTTAACCCGGTACACCAGATCGTTGAGCACCACCTCGAAGTCAGTGGTGATCCCGCTCCGCCAGCGAATGGTGATGTAATGCGTGATGACGTTGTCGGTCTGGGCTGTTTCCTGGTATGTCGTCGCGCTGGTCTGGACGACCTTCGCCCAGGCCCGGAATGAAACCGGGTATTCTGGTTCGGTACCGAAATCAGCCGCCGGTACATCGACTCGTTTTCGAACAAGTACCCGTTTATCCAGTTCACCCGGATCGGGCAACAGGTAGGTCGCGCTGGTTTGCGCCTGTCGGAGTTTCATAGCGGTATGAACCGATAGGGCCCGACCAGCCAGGTGAATGACTGCGGCATTTCCGTCTTTTCAACCTCAGACACCGAGGAACGATTCTCGTAAAAGTGCGTGGCCAGAAGCAGCATCCCCATCCGTATGTCATCCGTCATGACCAGACCGTCAGGATCGTTACTGGGTACGCTCGTCTCATACAGAGTACGATTCAGGAATGTCACCGTTCTGGACTCGACGGCACCACCAATCAGAGTCAGCAGCTCGTCTTCCTCGGTGTAATCTTCTTCCAGCCGAAGCTGGCGCTTAATTTCACTCAGTTCAAGCAGCATAAGAATCCTTATGCCCGCCAGATAACGGGCATAAAAAAACCGCTTTCGCGGCATCATTTGACAGTGATATGAATTACGGTGCTTTGCCCACCAGCGCTTTGATGGCCGCGGTATCTTCCAGAACGCAATCGAAGCGATGGAATGCCAGGAACGCGGTCTGATCGTATTCCGCGTAACGCTCTACCAGACGTTTCAGTGTCATGTAGGCAACACGGCGGACGATGAAGCGGTTAAAATCACCAAGGAAGATAAACTTCTTACTGGCGGCAATGGAGTCGATCGCCTGGTCAATAACGTAAGGGATGCCCAGCACGGTTGCAGGCGTACCGCCAATAACATCAGGTAGCCACAGAGGACGTTTCTGATCGTCAACCATCTCTTCAATATACTGAAGCGTTGTATCGTTGAAAGCCCAACGAAAATTAGGCCCACCGCGATAAGCGGGGTCAAGCGCATGCTTCAGGCTGTTCATTTCCTGCCACTGGAAAGAGGCAGCGTTACCTGTAGAAACCGTACCAGTGACAGATGCAACAAGACCTTTCGGCTGGATAGGTGTGCCAACGCCGGTACCCTGCACCAGGTACTTCGCCTCGCCACGGCCAATACGCTGAGCAATACGTGAAGCCAGATAAGCTTCGATATCCACACCACTGTCCTGTAACAGTTCATTCGAGACCCGAATGGTTTTTGAGGACAATTTTTTGGCGCCAAGGGTTGCAGTACCAAAGGTTACATCACCTTCGGTAGCTGCGGTATTTTCCGCAAGAAGCTCCCCTTCTTCCGTGGTGCCATCAGACGTTGACCAGGTAATATCCTGACCCGTTGAGGTATTGAGGATTTGCGCGATGCTGGCAATACCGCCATAGGCTTTCATCGCTTCAATAATCGTGTTGCGCATCTGGGTCGGTACTGTATAACCACCTTTATCATCAGGAGAGGTACCCTGTGCGCGAATTTCTTTTACCGCCTGCCGTTCTTCAGCCGAAAGCTCATTGAAGCCATGACGAAGAAGACGATCAAATGCTGCGGCCCGACGTTCATCAGCTTTCGCATCTGGGTTCGCAGGGTCTTTGTTCTGTTGATGACGATTTTCTTTTTCATTATCGTCAACATAGTTCTGATCCTGGCGACGCAACTCGTCTTCACGGGCAATGCGCACATCAAGCGCGTCAAGCTCTGACTTTGCTGCGCTCCACTGGGTACGCTGTTCTTCAGTCCAGGTGGTATCGCCAATTTTTTCGTGCAGGGCACGCATATCACTGGCGATAGTGTTACGTTTTTGCTTCATTTCGTGCAATTTCATGGTTTTTCCTTACGCATTAAGAAGAGTCAGCAGGCGCTCGCGCCCCATACGTTGATTAATGGCTTGCGCCAGCGCGCCGCTGTCGCGCGCTTCCTGCCAGGCTTTCATGGAACGAATCCCAGAGTCGGCCTCCTGATAAGCCGGATATGTCACCGGGCTAACGTCAAAGAGACGTGAAAAACGGTTAATCTCGCGGATAACGATCCCCTCATCATCCTGGTACCAGCTCTCGCCATCATGCGCGACGCGGAAAGCAAAAGACGACTGGTTGATATCACCGCGCATCATCGGGGCCAGAACCAGATCGCGAATGGTCTGAGTATCCGGCGCCGCGATGTCATAGCGCAGGCCTTTATCATCGACGTTCACGTTTAACGTTCCTGACGAACTGCGCCCCAGAATAAAGTTAGGATCATGGTTAAACAGGCCGCGAATATCGTCACCCAGTACATCATCGAATGCGCCTGGCTTAATGATTTCGCGAAATCCCCAGATCGGCTCAGAGCGGCTGTTAAATACCGAGCCGTAACCGATAATCCGCGTGGGTTGTTCCCCTAGCTGTTCGGCACGGACCTCACCGCTGTAACAGCGAGTCTCGCGATCACTCATCGGTTTTTTCCTCTTCGGTTTTGGGTTTCTTAAAGTCGTCCGCAGGGTTGGCAGCATTAACGCTGACAAGCATTTCATCCAGGCCGTCAACCGGGTTCATATCCTCGAAAGCGCGAGCTTCGTTGCGGCTCATCCAGCCATCGGTGATCGCAAAGTGATAGAACTGCGCGCGTTCCTGCGGAGTGCCGCGTAACAGGCCTGTGAGGTTGAAACGGACGTAATACCCGGCGGCCAGTTCGGCGCGGGTAAACAGACGGCGGTTAAGCTCCTGTTCCCAGTTCGTCACCCAGGGCATCATCGAATAACGCACAAACTGAATAGCCTGCTGCGTGATATTGCTGAAAGTGGCTTTCTCCAGGTCGTTAATCATGTGCGCCGGCACGTTGAATATCCCGGCAATCATCGAACGGTTTAGCTTTGACATGTCGATGATCTGAGCGTCAATCGGCGAGACAGTGAGCGCCCTGTAATCCAGATCGGCAGGCAGAAGCATGGTTTTGTTTTCCTGGCTACGTAGCGCCAGCGCGGCCTTCTGCCACACCTTTTTGAGCCTCTCCCACCCCTCTGGTTTAATCTCGCCTTTAACCGTCACGATCCCGGCAGGACGCGCATTACCGCTGAAAAAACTCTCGGTGTACTTCTGGCCGCTCATGCCCATGCCGATCGTTTCTGCATGCTGCATCACCGGACTGAGGCCCATTTTTTGGTTATTCCCCAGCGCCCGAATGTGGATCATATCGTCAGGGCTGATAGCAAATGCCCCCTCCTCGTTATAAAGCCCGTAGGTGTACCGGCCACCAGTGTTAATCAGCGTGGTTTCCCATGGCATGCAGCAGTCCAGTGAAATAACCTCTCCGCGCCTGCTGCGCTTGACCCTGGTGTATCCATTACCCCAGCCGAGAATGTGCCGCTGCTTCAGCTCGCGCCACTTGTAGCTTGTCTGCCAGGTGTTTGGCTCGTCGTGCACCAGGTAAAATGCTGGATGATCACGCGCAGGTTCAACTTTCCCGTTGTGCTTTCGCATGACATGCAATGGCATCTGGGCAAGGTTGGAAGACAGGACATAAATGCAGGCGTATACCGCGGCCAGCTTCATGGCGGTTTCAGGGCTCACGTACACATCCGCTCTGAACAGTCCGTCAGCGTCCAGCACGTCCCCCGTAATTGGTGTGGCAGGGTTCTCCAGAGATTCACTTCTGAATAAAGAATCAAGCAGCACGTGTCCCCCTTCTGGCCATCACCAGCGCGCCCACCAGCATCAGGCCGCCGGAGAACATTAACGCCGGGGCTAACCCGAACTGCAGGTAAAACCCGGCGGTGAGCAGGCCGTACCCGGCCAGCCCGATAACATCAGCAATCAGTGATTTCATAGAATTAACAGGTCATCGTCCGGATCAAGAGATGAGAGGAAATCGCCAGGCTCTTTGAGCATTGCCCGCCCGATCGTCATAATCAGCGCAACCGCGCCGTCGATTTTGTTTTCGTTCTGCTCTTTGATAGGTTTCACCACATCGTCGTTACCCGGCAGATTTTTCCCGACCACGTTACTGATACACCAGCTCATGATCGGGTTGCCGTCGTGGTGAAAGCGGCCTGACTCAATAGCGGCTTCAAGCTCTTTCATTGGGTCTGACATATTGGTGTAGTTCTGAGTGATCGTGATGGGGCTTAAATCTTCATCAGCAAGATTGTGAGAAAGGCCGGTGGCCCCGAAGGGGTCAATCGGTGATTCACTTACCGGGTTCAGTTTGTTTGCCGCTTTTGCCTCTTCGAGGATGTAGCGATAATCAACTTCAGCCCCATCGGTCACGGTCAGTAACCCCATCTCAACCCATTTTTGAAAACGTTCCGCCGTGCGGCGATCCTCATTTTTTTCCACGCTGAACACCGTGTCATAAGGCACCCAAAAACGGGGAGCAATGCAGTAAAAATGAGTTTTCCCGTCAATTTCTCGGGTGAACAGTCGCGCCATGCTGTTCATATCCAGCTTGCGGGCAAGGTCGAAACCCAGAATACACGGCTGACCTTCGAACATTTCCAGTGTCAGAGTCTTGTCCTCGCAGTTCTGCCAGGACACCAGGTTATAAAATGCCGCGCGGGCGGCAACCCAAATATTGAGGTGCTTTGTTTTGAACACGCCAGCCTGGCGGGCGTTGTTGATGGCGCGCTGCTGCTGACTAAGGAGAAAGTCGCGGTAAACCGACACCCCCATGTTCGGGTTTGCTTTCTCGAGCACCTTCGGGTCCGTCCAGTCGTCGCCTTCATCGACCGTAAAGATCACACCAAACAGTTCCTCATTCGGAACGGTTCCGTTCAGCATCTCAATAACTTCGCGGCGCTTGTCGTAACATGGCCCTTCAATATTGTATCCCGCTGTAGTGATTGCCCACATAAGCGGCTGGCGGCGTGCGCCCATCCCTGTCAGCATCGTGGTATACAACGAATCAGTCGGATGTTCGTGATATTCATCGACAATTGCGCAGTGCGGCGAAGAACCGTCGCCGGGGTTACCGATTAGCGGCTCAAAGCGTGCGCCGTCTTCAGGACGGTTGAGGTTTGAGGCATTCACCTCAATACCGAATGCCTCCACCAGCAACGGCGTGCGCTTGCACATCAGGCGCGCAGGTCTGAATACTTCCCACGCCTGTTTTTCTGTTGTCGCGCCTGAGTAAACCTCAGCGCCGAACTCGTTGTCGCAGGTGAAGCAGTAAAGTGCAACACCCGCCGAGATCGCTGACTTGCCATTCTTGCGAGGGATCTCCGTGTAAACTTCGCGGAATCGACGGAGCTTTGTTCCCTTGTTCACCCAGCCAAAGGCGCAGCAGACAATGAACAGCTGCCATGGCTCCAGGGTGATCGGCATCCGCTTGAAAGCCCATTCCCCCTTTGTGTGGGGCAGCAACTGAATAAACTTCGCGGCCTTCTCCGCCATGTCTTTATCAAAGCGGTACCGGAATTTCCGGCTCTTCTCCTGTGCCATATCATCGATATGGCGCTGACAGGCCTGAATGACATACTGGCACGCCGGGACTTTCCCCCGCACAACGTTGCGGGCGTACTGGTTCGCAGCATTTACGTTGGGGTACGATTTCCGCGTCATGAGCTAATCATCTTCAGGAATGGATTGGAGGTTTTCTTCTGCCCCGCGAGCCCGATTAGACGCTGGCGGCTACTGGGGTCAAGACCCAGCATAGAACCGGTAGAACTCATCTCCGATTCCTGTTCTTTCTTGGCGGTCAACTCAGGGTTTTTAATCTTGCCGCCCATCGCACCAACAATGGTAAGCCCTTCTTTCGCAATATTTCTCACGGCTCGCCGCCAGAACTCATAAGCGACACACCAGCGTTCAAGCACGGCAAGATCGGTAACGCAAAGTAAACCCTGACCACATAATTCTTTGGTGGTCATTTCCCACATGATGGTTGCCATAGGTAAACCATCGTCTTCAAAAAACCATTCCGGCGCTGCCACTCCTTTAATGGGTGTGAACACTGGCTCTTCTTTATTCAGGGCGCGCTTGCCGGGATTACCAGCCAGTTCCTTGCGCGCCGTTGGCTTTGGCCGACGCCCGGAACGCCCCGCCGTTCCAGCCATAAGCGATGCTCCTGGTTAAATTTGATTTTTCGCGGGTATAAAAATACGAGGAGGCGGGCAGTCCGGAAGGCAGGGGCTGCAGAGATTTGACCTCCCCCTCCCCCTGGCTGATACAAATGACATTCATTCTCACTTGATGCGAGGTGTCGCCTCACATCAACATGGTATTGACAATCATTATCATTTACGCCCTTCTTTCCCGGTCTTGGTGGCGTGGCATGACCAGCACAGGCTCTGGAGGTTGGAGTCGGCATCTGTACCGCCGTGAGCCTTCGCCTTGATGTGGTCCACGCAGGACGCCGGCTTCACGACTCCCTGCCGAAGATGGTTCTGACACAGCCCTTTGTCACGCTTTAGTATCCGCGCCCTGATGACTTCCCACTTTGTTCCGTATCCGCGCTGCTGACGTGATTGACCTGGCTTGTAGGATTTCCAGCCTTCACCTTTGTGATTTTCACAGTATCCAGACGGGTCTGTTGTGGTGTTCCGACAGCCGCGAACGCGACAAGCCTTCGGTGTGCGCGGTGGCATATTCACTCCCCAAAAAAACGCATAGCATTATCGCAGGCACTCAGTGAATGCCTGCTGTAATGCCGCTAGTCGTCGAGTTGCAACACACCGTGATCAGGCGACTCAGAGTAAGCGATGAGCCCTGTGTACTCTGGGATGATCTCGCCATCATCAGCTTCGAATTCAGGAATTGTTCCTGTGGTGATGGTGTATTGAGGCTGGCCATCCTCTTTCGCGTAGATCGCCAAATCTTCAATCTGTTTTGCTGTAAGAACTACTGCCATACTCATTCCTCGGTTGTTAAAAGCCCCGCTATTGCGAGGCTATAGGATTGTTATTTGACTCTCTCACCGATTCGTAAATGCGTTCACAAGTCATCCCCGCGGCATAGCGTTCGTCAGCGATTCCAGCATATCGTTTAGCTTCTGCTGCAATATCTCCGAGCATGTTGGCGAGCATTCCGGCGCTGGTGTCAGTTGTTTTGCTTCTGACGGAAGCGGCAAGATCTGCGGTGTGCTTTGCGGCGTCCAGGCGGGTGGCAAGTTTTGTTGCCTCGGTGCGCAGCTTGCTAACAGTGGCAGACAGGCCAGCAGCAGTTGCAGCAGATTTAGCGGCTTGTGCTTGTGCATCTTTTACAGCCTCATCACGGGCAATTATGCGCCCTTGTTCAATCCATCGGGCGGCAGTCTGCGCGTTCGCTTCCTGTGAAGATTCCTCACTATTACGGTCAGCCCACTTCGTTTCCCATCCGCGGCTGTTCCACACGCTCCCGGCGATGAATGCGACAGCCACCAGCAGCAAAATAGCAATTAACTGATCGCGAAGGCTCACTGGTCTATCCCCCAGCACGCCAGCGCGCTTTCCTGGTCTCGTCGCTCTACCTGCCCATAACAACCATTCTTCTGGCCTTTGGTCAGACGACAATCGCGCCCCCCGTCTTTAATCCACCAGCGAATGGCTTCACAGGCACCTTTACTGTCGCCGGCATTAATTCGCTTATAGAACGTAGACGGGAAACATTTTCCGGGACCGATGTTATACGGGCAGAAAGAAGCGATACCCGCTTTCTGTGGTTCGGTCAGCGGTGCCTTGATATTTCGCTCAACCCACGCCAGCGCCTTGTCGCGCTCAATAGCATTTACCTGGGCGCATTTCTCAGCAGAAAGCCTCATGCCCTGAACTACTGGCTTACCATCAACCATTGTGGCGCCGCGGCATATCGTCCAGATGCCGGAACCATCCTTGTAAGCGGTCAGACTGTTTCCTTCTTTCTCATCCAGAAACTGATCGAGAATAACGGGCGCGGACGCCCCGGCAAGAATCAAACCAACGACCGCTGCGCTTAACTTATTTCTCAGTGCCGTAGACGTTGCCATTAAGGCGGTCCTCCCTTTCCTTGCGGCGGTAATACCAGTTCACTGCACAGGTAATAACGGTGCATGTGATACCGACAATGATTGCCCAGTCGCTCAGGCTTAACCCTGCAATTCTGTCGGCCAACATCCAGGACACCTCTTTTGCTGTTTTTGCTGTTTCGGCATATGCCTTCGCTGATACACCGCAGCCGGCAAGCGTGGTTCCTGTTCCATATGAAAGTCTGCTGTAAATGGTGCTCATTCTGGTCATAGCCTCACCTCCGATAGTTCGGATGGCGCTGTGTTTGATTAAGGAGGGTCAGGCTTCACGGGCTGGATTTATCAACAAGGTACGTAGCGAATGATTCCCGTGAGCCTGAAATGGGAAAGCCCACCAAATGGTGACCTTAGAAAACAATAAACCCCGCCGAAGCGAGGTTTGAAAATGCTTAAGTACGTGTCTAAATGACCACTCTTATCACAATACACAATTAAATGCGGACCGCGAGAGTTTTTTTTGTTAATGTCTAATGACTTTAAACTAATTGTAAAACACCATGAAATTCACAATATCTTCGACAATTCCCTATAAAGGATTAGAGCTAGCAGAACCTTTCAGTTTTGATGGTCATCTGTGCCTAATAACAGGTAAAAACGGCTCAGGTAAAACCAGATTATTACAAAGCATTGAAAACGACCACACCAAGATTAGTGTTGAAGGTGAATTATTAGCAAGACATCAAATATCAGCAATTAATATAACTAATGAAAACCAGAGTGTTTTATCAAAGAATATAGACCATACAGTAATAACAAGATTAACTGAATCCATTTTTCAACTGATAGGTGATGCAAATAACATTGATGTTATCCCTGAAACTTATCAAGTTAATTTTACAGAAGATAGAATTGACAGACACGCAATAAGCTTTCACACTAGAGAAATTATAAAAAGAGCGTTGATTTTATTTGATAAAGAAATCCAAGAACTTGAGTTCGACGAATTAGAATTTTCTATCCTACTGAATAAAGAAATCATTAATGGAAAAGTAGATACCTCACTATCAAGCCTAAGTCTTATTACATTAAATTATTATCAAGCACTGAGAAAAAAGAAATACATCGACTTCTTAATCCATGAAGGTGAAAATATAAAGAAAATTGATGATTGTACATTTTATGAGTTGTTGGGCCATGAAGATCCAAGCATTGTATTCTCTAAAATAATAAGTGAAATGTTTCGTGGTAAATTCACGGTTACTACAGCAAACAAATTTAAATCACACATTAACTATATCCCTGAGCTATTGTTAAATAAAAATGGAGAAACAATAGACTATGAGAACCTATCATCAGGTGAAAAAGTAATTTTTTGGCTTGCTGAAAAGACATTCTATATAAATTATATAAAAACAAAAAATATCTACAAAGGAAACAGTATCATATTAATGGATGAACCTGACTCACATCTTCACCCACAAATGGTGCAGGATTTTTATGATTGTCTACAAGTATTGCATGAAAAATTGAATGTCGTATTTATTTTTAACACACACTCACCTACTACCGTGGCGTTGTCTCCAATTGATAACATATTCAATATAACACCTGCTGAAACGAGCAATTACTCTAGTATAAAAAAAATCAATAAAGATGAAGCTATTTCTCAACTTCTAGACGGTGTAAGTCAAATATCAGTTAATCCAGAGAACAATCGACAGGTATACGTTGAAAATATTAATGATAGTTTTATTTATGAAAAACTATTCACCCAAGTAAGAAATCGTTCAAAAATAATAAACCCAGCTATAAATTTATCATTTATTAGCGCAGGTCAGAAACTAGCTGACGCTGAATTAGCCAAGCACATTAACAGCGTATTTAAGGACCAAACAAAAACACAACTCTTAATTAAAAAAATAAATGGTGATTCCAATTGCCAACAGGTAATTGGAATGGTTGAACATCTTAAGTCCGGTGGCAACCGTACTGTGCGCGGATTAATTGACTGGGATAATACAAAACGAAAACACGTAAACGAGGTGATTGTATGCGCGAAAGATTATGCATATTCAATTGAAAATATTGTCTATGACCCTATCAGCATATACGCATTTCATGCTTCTAATAATTATAAAAAACCAAGTTATTTTTTTAAATGTGACGAAGATTATCACTGGAAAGACTGCTTACATGACGAAAAAATATTACAGATGATAGTGGATAACATTACCTATAAAATTCTTGGCAGGGAAAACAAAAGGAATCATACAATAAAATACATGAGTGGCCTATCGTTATTTGGTGACAGAGAATATTATATACCAACTGAAGGTAAAAACGGCCATGATTTTGAAAATGTAATCTTAAAGAATTACCCAGATATCAACAAATTAAAAACAAACAATAAAGAAAGACCATTAATTTACTATTTCACAATGACCTCTACATTAGGACCTTTAGGACCAAGCTTTATTACTACTGTAATTGAAGAAGCTTTTGCAGCCTTACAAAAATGAATAAGCCGCCTTCACGGCGGCTTCTTTTTTACTATTCAAAATTTAATTTCACATCAAGCATTGATAAACAACCATCTATAAATCCTTCAGCCATCTGTATCTCTATACGTATCAATTTCTCATCCTTCTTTCGCGCTTTAGCTATCTTCCGCTTTGAGATACCGTACAGGTAATGAGCGACTAGAAGCGTGTGCTCGTATGGTTTTCGGCTTTTCAGTCGTGCTAGGCACCCTTCAATGATAAGGGCATCATCATCTGTACATGACAATCTGGTTTTGCTTGTCTGCGGTAAAAGTCCCTTGAAGCCAGCGGCAACATGGGAATAGTCAACACCAGAATTATCAGCTGATGCCCAGCCCCCCCAGCGTTCTAAAACCATCTGAATATCACGCATTACTTTTCTCCATACACTTAAGCTTTCGCAATTACGCCGATCGCCAGCGCCCGATCCATAAAACGCAGCAGCAGCTCAGGCTGCGTACCATGCTTCTGCTCGAATGCCGGTACATCGGCGTGTAACTCGTCGTGGCACTCTCTGCACAGAGGGATCACGAAGAGGTCATGGGCTTTTGTTGCTGTACCACCCATACCGTGCCCTACGATATGATGCGGATCATCTGCTGGCCGTCGGCAACACTCACACGGTTGTGTTTTAACCCAGCGGGTGTACGTCTCATTTATCCAGCGGCGACGTTTTGGCCTGAGCATGAAAGACTCTGGCGACTCCGGATCAACAGAAAGCGTGAGAATCTTTTTCGCCTTCTCCTGCACGAGGCTGGTTGCTGAAGCGGAAGGCACAATGTCGCTTTCCCTCATGATTGAGCGGACCTTCTCATCCGGAAGTCGTAACCCCTTATGCGCGACGCTTTCCGGTATAACATCAGCCAGGTCGTTCCTGACCATCCACCAGCACAGTTCCGGTAGCGTCAGGATATGCGACTCGGGAAAACCTGAATCGCGACGAATGACTTCCAGAATCCAGGATACCAGGTTTCCTGCCGCTATATCTGCAAGCTGCTCGGTATGTTGCCCGGACAGGATGTGATCGCAATGCCAGCACAGGCGAATGCTTCCTGGCTCGTGCCGCATTGTTGTAAAGTTCTTGTCATGCCACGATGAATGGGGCCACTGGCATTCAAACCGTGAACTCAGCCACTGTTCAAGGGAAGAAAGCCCACCGGCACGCTGTATAACCCGTTCATTCCCGAAGACCTGCCGCATTACCGGATCATCAGCCAGCGGCTGAATGACTCCGGGAACAGCCCCGGTACTGAATGACGCCATTTCTTCTGGTTCAGGCTCGAGCAGAACGCGACCTCGCATGAAGAGATGCATCAGTTCCGCGCCGGGACGAAACAACACAATCCCCATACGGGAGGCTATTTCAGGTGTGAGTAATGCCCTCAATTGTCGCCACCAGCCAGTTCTTTATCGTGGGTGAAGCTCCCGTTCCAGGTCACCTTCATCGGAAGCTTCCCTTTCAGATAGTTTTTGTAGATCCAGGTGGCCCCTTCCCGAAGCAGAACCGGCTGATAGGTGGTAAAGCTGACTGCTGAATTTGGAGAGACTTTGCTGCTTTTCTCAGTGAGGTATTTGTCACGCGCGTATGACCGGACACGCCATTGTGCGCTGCGTCCTTCCGGATTGTCGTCATATAACCAGTTCATCGAAACAAGCCATGCGCTAATTTTTGAGGTATTAACGCCATTCAGACGTTTGCAGAACTGTACCGGGGAAAGCCCATCAGTGAAGAGGCTCTCGAGATGCTCGATATATTCGGCCTGCTGGTGAGTAAGCGCCTCAGCTTGCTGCTTTGCCTCCATGGCATCCGCCCACGCACGCGCCAGGGTTATTGGATCAGACATATTCGGCAGCATGACACCGTGGACCTCCCGAAGATTGAAGTAATGATCTTCAAGCTGTTCAAAGAAGTCCCAGGCTAATTCGGTTTCAAGCATTTTTGCGTGGCGGGAGGCGCCGCGCTCAGTCCAAAGATAAAGGCTGCGAGCCTTTGATGATATTTGCACACTGCTGAAAGAGTTGCGCAAATTTTCGACTTCATCACCCTCAATTCGAAAGTAATGCTTACCCTCAACAAAACGCATTTTATTGCGGTTAAAGTTATTCGTGATGTTTTGCGCTGTTGTACCGTAGCCGCTTGCTAAAGATTCCGTAGTCACTACGCGCTGATTGCGATAAGTGATCACCGGCACCGATGAGTGATTAACGGAAATTACTGATGAAGTGCGATTTTTGGGCGTAGCAGTGCCCATAACATGATGATTGCTCATATTATCTCCATACTCTGATTGTTGCGAAGGGCCTGCACGCCCGTTTCGCTTGCACTTTCCGACATTACTGCCATATCGACCAATATTCAACCCACAGCTGGACATATAACCACCTCTTTTTTATATGCCGTTATGGTTATCTCAACTTTTCCCTTCGGTACTATCGGTCCCCATTCCACCAGCATGCGCTTAATCTGGCTGTCGTCTTCCCAGACACCCGCATGCGTCAGCGCGTCAAACAGGGCTTTGTTGTAATTATCGATATCCCGGCGGCGCGCATCCGGCGGGTAAAGAATGATTTCTACCGCTGCCAGTTCAGTCGATGGCTTCGGGAGACGTCGTAATTGCTCAATGATCGCCACGCAGGCAGCGCTCTGGTATTTACGGCCATCAGAGCTAATGAGGTGACGACCGGCCAGCGGCCCCTTGTTAGGGGCGCGCCAGTAAGTGTTCACGCTCGGAGGGAACGGGAGCACAAGTTTCATGCCACCTCCTGCTGTTGCACTGCACACAGTTCCGGAAGATTTGCCTCCACCAGCGCCCTGGCAAATGGTGGCGGTACCGCATTACCGCAGCGGGCTACCTGCTTATCTTTTGCATAGCGATTTCCACGGTAGTCCTGATCAATAACGTATCCATCCGGGAAGCCCTGCGCTTTGTAGAGTTCATGCGGCTGCAACATGCGCATTCCGATATCAACGATCTGGTATTTAACCCCATCGATCGTTACCAGCCATTCATCGTCACTTTCCCCGCAATACGTCTCGAGAAATGTGCGTACCTCACCCACGTGTTGGCCACCAGCAGTGATTGTTGGCATTGGCACATCAAGGCGTTGCCCGTCGCGGCATGTTCCACGCAGTTTCACCAGATGAGAGGCAACTACCGCATGATGGTCGACAGTGGTCACTGAATGCGCGGGTTCATCCATACTGACACCAGGCCCCGTATAGTTACCGCCGTAGTGTTTCGCCAGGAACGCGCTCACCGTCGCAAATTTATTTCCGCCTGCAGTAACGGTCCCCAGCGGGTTATCCAGTCGCAGCACACGCGGTTCTTGCCCAGGTCGTTCGCCATAACCCATCTGAATCAGCGTAGGCGTTACCAGTTGAGATTTACCGCCACCACCAGCGGTGATGGTTGCGCTCGGTTCGTCTGCACGGTGGCCGACGCTGGCCCCAAACTGGCGGGCTATCACTGGCGCAACCAGACAGGCTCGGGATTGCTTCAGAATGGTATGAGCAGGTTTATCCAGCGGGCGCGGTTTAGCCTGGTATTCACTACCACCATTACCCGCCAGGAATGGTGTCAACGCAGCCTCAACAATCCCGAGTGCATGCCCGTTCCCGCCCGGGCGTTTTGACGTGCCAGCTGTTACCGTCGGAACAGGTTCGGTAAGGGGCTGCCCGGTTGCGCCAGTGCGGAATTTTGTCAGGTGTGGAACGGCTAACGCATAGCCGAGTTTTTTAGTAATGGTCTGTAATGGCTCATTCAGTGACTGTCCGCGAAAAGCGTCATACGCATTTTTTGAGCTCGTGTGGTTGCACTTCACGATAAACGGCGACGCACTTTCGATAACAAAGCGCTGTATGCCGCGTGCGATCCGCTTCAGAGTGTTCTCCGCCAGCGGTTTTTTGCGGTCGAAGATGGACAGAGCCGGAACATTCCAGTCGATACATTCCGCAGCGGTACGCCATGGCATCAGCCTGCCGCTCTGCACCTCCAGTGACTTGGGATCCCCATGGGTTACAACAGGCCACTGAATTGGGCAACCATCGCAGCGCATAACCATAAAGAAGCGTTTGCGGATCGTCGGCGTACCGTAATCACACGCGCGCAGTTCGCGATAATCGACATCATATCCAAGCCCATCCACCAGCTGTTGCGCCTGCTCGCTACCTCTTTCAATAGACAGAAACTCACAAACCTCTGACAGTGCCGGGTGATCAGCAGGAATGCCAGTGGACAGCATGCCGACAAATGCATTGAATGTTTCGCCAGTACGGGCAGGATCCGGACGCATTTCATCGGCCAGCAGCGGTCCCCACGTTTTGAACTCTTCCACATTCTCCAGCATCATCACACGCGGTCGCTTTGCCAGTGCCCAACGCAGAACAATCCAGGCCAGACCGCGTATCTCTTTTTTCACAGGCTTTGCGCCTTTGGCCTTTGAGAAGTGTCGGCAGTCCGGGCTAAACCATGCCAGCCCAACAGGATTACCGCCGGTGGCGGCTAACGGATCCACGTCAAATACGGATTCACAGTAATGCAGTGTGTCAGGGTGGTTCGTCTTGTGCATCGCAATGGCGTTTTCGTCGTGGTTGATTGCTATATCCACGCTGCGCCCGATCGCCAGCTCAATACCCGTCGATGCGCCACCGCCACCAGCAAAGTTATCAACGATAATCTCACGCATGGGTTACCCCCTGCATGCTGCCGACAAGACCACGCGCAATTGTGATGATTTCGCTGGTGGCCGTTCGTTCCAGCCAGAGTTGATTGATGTTGGCTTTCAGCTTGTTCTGCTGTGATTTATCCAGCATGTCAGCGCCATCCACCTGGTTGAACACAATCCCAACCTCCAGCGGCCAGATACGGGACTCGGGAAGCGGATCCGCTACTGGTTTAGCTTTCTCACGGATGTGCATGCGGATCTGGCGAATATTGGACCATCTGGATACATCCAGGCTTCCCATGGCTGCAATGAAATCAGTGCTGTTCATGCCATATTCACCGGATGCTTCAAGGGCAACAGTGCGAATACGTTCCGACATATCCAGGCGCACTGCAGCGTCATCGAATTCAATCGACAACAGCCACTCATCCACACCGAACAAAATACTCTCACGAATAAGCAGCTTCGCTTTGTCGATCGTTAATGGTGATACCTGAGTGAATTCTGGTGCTTCGACAGAATCCGCCGCCCAGGTATGCCCAAACTTCGATTCACTGAATGTGTATTCTTCTTTATCGCCAAACGCAGCTCTAACGCATGCCCACGCCTCGACACCGCTGATAGCAAAAATATCTTTCTGGGTGAGTGGCAACTCTGCTTCTGGCTTATCAGCTGCAGGAGGTGTGGCAGTTACAGGTTGAGACTTGCTGGCAGCAAATTGTGCCAAAGCCATAAACGCCCGCCCTTTTGCCTCCAGTTCTGTACGGTTGATATAACTGAACCGCTCGCCACGCCATGACTTATCGAATACAGCTATGGCACCGGCAAAAAACGCGCTGGTGGGCTTCTGTTTTTCGTCAGCAGGTACAAACCACACAGGCAGATCGAACCCAATACGACCACGAATGAATACAATGTGATCGGCATCTTCTGGCCACCACGTTTCACTCGGCGCAGCTTTTATCAGGAATACATAGCGACCGCCCTTCTCGCGCTGGGCTGCTGCGTAGTTCATGATGTGCGTCATGCCGGTGATCGCCTGCTTCTCGTGGTACTGCGAACGGCTATACGGTGGGTTGCCATAGCCAGCGCCACCCAGTTCAGCCAGACGTTCAGACCAGTCCTGCGTCAGCGCGTTATCTTCGGCGGTGTACCATGCCGGGCATTTCGCGTTGTCGTCGTCAGCAAACAAATCCAGAACTAATGGACCAAATAGCGCGTTGATCCCCCAGAAAAGCAGATCCGGTGTCCGCCACTGATCGCCAACTTCTTTCAATTCATGGGCTGGTTTGCTACGCAGTGCCGCCAGCGCCTGGCAATATTTATTGGTCATCATGAACGGAACCCCGAATTTTCTGGCAGTGAGTAATCAACACTCTGGAAGTTTGCGCGGCTGGCTGAGTTAGTCTCCCATTTGCCGTTAACGCGTTCAGGCCGGCCAGCACTGGACCATTTGGTCGCGCTTTGCAGGTAACCAGGGAAGTTTTTTGGAATGAACAGAGTTGCCGGGCGGAGGTATTGCGCCTGCTCGCTATCACGCCAATCGGCATTTTTGTAATCCACTACCAGGCACAGGTCATCAACCGTGAATTGTTCCCGAAGACGGGCGCGAATATTCTCCAGCGACGTGCTGCATACCTGGTAGCGTGAGCCAGTAGTCTGATTCAGGTAAGACAAAACCTGTCTGGCCTGATCAGTAATCACAACCTCAGGGTCGGGTTGCGCCGCAACCGGACAAGAGGGTTTTGAAGTTACTTGTGGATCTTGTTTTGATTTTACTGACGGATCCCCGCCAGATTCTGACGGGTCAAAACCACCGTTTTTGCCAGATTTCGACGGGTCAGTTTTTGAGGCGTCAAATTTTGATGCGTCAGATTTTGAGGTGTCAGAATCTGACAGTTGAGAAAATGCGGCAGTCTGAAGTTTCGCCACATTCAGCCGATACACGTTCGAAGCATTACGGTTACCATTACGGCGCTGTGTACGTGTGAGCCAGCCATCTTTTTCAAGCTTTGCGATTGCTGTTCTGATAGTGCTCGGGCCTGCGCCAAGCTGGCGAGCAATAGTTTCAATTGACGGCCAGCACACACCTTCATCGCTGCTGAAGTCAGCAAGGCGAGCCATGATCGCAACACTAGACAACTTCATGCCCGACGCTGCGCAACCATCCCATACGTAGCCGGTTAATTTAGTGCTCATGATCGTCCGTTATCTCCCTGAACTTTTGCCTGAAATGCTCAAGTGGGCTGAAGCATTCGTGTGGATAGCCATCTCGCAGGTAGATAACGCGCTGTGTTTCTGGCTCCCAGCGGATAACACGGACTGGCACTCCGCGGTGATCTTTGAACCTTCGGTTAAGTTCGCGCACAGGCGTTTAGCCCTCCGATAGTAGACCCCCACAATTACGGCAGCCTGGCTGTGGTTACATGACACCCAGCGATTTGATACTTTGCATTCATACCGAAACAGCGGAAGACCCGGTACCGGGATCATTCGTAGTTGCGGTAAGTGAGGATTTACGATTAAACTGCTCATGCGGATTATTTCTCCATACTCGAAGAGTTGTTCGCCAAGGCGCCCGGAGCTGCACACTCGCGGGCGTCACTCTTTTCAGCGACACAAAAAACTCGATAAAGAAGTGTTACGTGCTCCTGGAACTTCGCGATAACCTGATAGCTGTTTTCCTCAATCTGAGCACGCTCATCTGCGTCAATTACCCCATCAGCCGTGGCTTTACGCACAAAATTAGAATGACGACCTATCCATTCGATGGACTCCATCAGGCGCTGGTTGATATCGGCGTTATCCAGATCATCAACATCTGCCAGTGGTACAAATACGCCCTGAGAATGGCGCGCAACGGCATCAGCGATATGAGTTGAACCACCAGCACGTTGTAAAACCATTGCCCAGCCCAGTGGGAAGATCTGGTCACCATCAACGCGAAGGCGGTTAAACAATGCGTTCTCTGTCACACCCAACCATTCCGCCGCCTCAGCATATCCACCATGCAGATCGGTAATCGTTTTTTTAATCGCTACCACCAGCCAAGAAGGCTGACGTTCGACTTTCCAAATAGGTTCGTTACCCACGGTTCCCCCCTTATTCCTGTGGTTTGAGTTTTACTGAAGCTTCGCTACGCTTTTCGTAAAGGTCGGGATGGAAAACCAATTTTCCCCCAGTCCGATAGGCTGCTTCTGCTGCACGTCCTTTCGGGATTAGGCGACCAGTTCTATTACGCCACTGGTAAACGGCCTCGCTTGTGATTCCAAAAAACTCGGCAACTTTCTCAGTACTGCCGAAGTAGTTTTCAATATCATCGGTTGTCATAATGCCTCCTTAGCTAAGTTTGATTAGATATTAATAACCAATCTAACTTTGGTCAATAAAAACTAAGATTGCTTAGCCTTTTAATTTTTTATGGTGTTCAAATGGAAACTGTCGGTCAGCGCATCAAAGCTCTCAGGCGCATAACTAAAACTTCGCAGAAAGAACTGGGTAAGTTCTGTGGTGTTAGCGATGTGGCAGTTGGGTATTGGGAAAAAGACATTAATGTGCCAGGCGGTGAGTCACTTGCGAAACTTGCAAAGTATTTCAACACATCAATTGATTACATACTTTATGGCACTGAATTCGAAGGAAATCTGATAACCAAGATGCGAAGGATTCCGGTGATATCTTGGGTTCAGGCTGGACAGTTTACAGAATGTAAAGCAGCAGAAGTTTTCAGTGAAGTAGATAAGTGGGTAGAAACATCACTCAGGATAGGTGATAGCTCCTTTGCATTGGAGGTCAAAGGTGATTCGATGACAAACCCTAATGGGCTCCCCACAATCCCTGAAGGGGCAACGGTCATAGTAGATCCTGATGCAGAGCCACTTAATGGAAAGATAGTCGTAGCCAGGCTTGATGGGACAAACGAGGCTACTGTAAAAAAACTCGTCATCGATGGGCCTCAAAAGTTCTTAGTTCCCTTGAATCCACGCTATCCAAACATTTCAATAAACGGTAATTGCCTGATTATCGGAGTTGTCAAAGGCGTTCAGTACGAACTTTAACCCACCTCTAACCTTTCTCTTAACATCAAGCTAAGAATAGTTTGGTGTTTTTTCTTGATCTAAAAGCTAAGTTAAGTTAGATTTCATTCATCAACAGCGAACAGGCAGGACGCCCACGAAGTAGCCGCCGGTGGCATATGAATAACCGGATGATTCGCTAACACATAAAAATTGCATAGGAGTTCACGGTGGACGCAAACGAACTGAAGCACATCATTGCTCTACTGCTGGAAGATGCTAAGCGAGTTCAACAGCTCGAGCCGAATTCCGGAACTGAATCGCGCATTCAGCTTGCGCAAAAAGCATTAAAAGAGGACCAGCAGGACATAAATGGAAAGAAGCGCCTCAATGGGGTCGAAATTGTTGAGGCGATTTTAGAGCGAAGGGAAAGAGCGGCACACCTCGATTCAGAACGGCTCGGTAGGATCGCTATTTAATGGATCCAACAACCTTATCGTCCTGAGGTAGGTTTCGCGCTCTTTTTCAGTGATATCAGGCTTTTCAAATAGCGCGCGGAAATGGGCGATAGAACTTTCAAGCTCTTTAGTATGTGGTCCTTCAGCCTCTGTAATAGCAATAGCCAGCCTTGATATAGCCAACTCAATGGCATCAAGCCTGGCATGGTTGAGATAAGTAACATTGCTCATAAAAAAAATTCCTTCGTGGTTGTAGCGACTTAGAAGGATACCACCGCGCCTGATGTGGTTAAAAGCAGGCCAAAGCAATAACAAGTACTTCCCTGTTCTGGCGGCCCGGTGTTTTCCCACTTGTCCGGTAACCGCCAGCCTTTTTCAGGGAATAACAGCCGGTCACGGTAAGTATTTCGCAGAGTGCTTACCGGGACTGGAAGAGTTACCACTTGGAGACGGTCCTTATAAATGTCCTGGACAGTGGCGGTACCAGCACCGACATCAGCGGCAGACGTCCAACTGTGAAAACGGAGAGATGCCAGCTCCCTCGACGGCAGTGACGGCGTGAAGTAGAACGCTGACGGCAGGGAAAGACCAGCACAGGCCAGACGATATCTGAGCGCCTTTAAAAACAGATGGGAGTCGGTGGAAGCCCGACACACAACAGAAAAGGGCATCACCGGGCGACGGGCTCATAACCCAATCCACCCGGGCAAAAAGAAAGCGGTCTCTGCAAGCCGCCGACCAATGCAGGTGCCCTTCTCTGTTGTGTATGGAGAAACTAACTTTTTAGCGTCTGTGCAGATGCGCTGAGGAACCGAGAATGAATAATCCGTTTTTCAAAAATATGTTGGTGTACCGCCTTAGTCGCGATTTCACCATCAACCAGGAAGAGCTGGAACAGCAGCTTGAACTATTTCGCTTCACTCCATGCGGTAGCCAGGATATGGCAAAAACCGGTTGGGTATCACCACTGGGTCAGCGGTCAGATTGCTTGCATCACACTGTCAATAATCAAGTGTTGTTGGTTATTCGCCGGGAAGAAAAAATACTGCCATCTCCTGTCATTGCTGAAGAACTACGCCAGCGTGTGGCGCGTCTGGAATCCGATCAGGGGCGTCGCCTCAAAAAAACTGAGAAAGATTCGCTGCGTGATGAAGTGTTGCACTCCCTGCTTCCTCGGGCGTTCTCCAAAAACTCGACTGTTAGTTTGTGGATCAACATCACCGACGGTCTGATCATGGTTGATGCTGCCAGCGCCAAACGAGCCGAAGACTCACTGGCCCTGCTTCGTAAAACTCTCGGTTCTCTCCCGGTGGTACCGCTGACTATGGAAGCGCCGATCGAACTAACTATGACCGACTGGGTTCGTTCTGGTAGTGCGCCTGCTGGCTTTGGCCTGGGTGATGAAGCCGAACTGAAAGCCATTCTTGAAAATGGCGGTATCGGACGCTTTAAAAAACAGGCTCTGGTCAGCGACGAAATTCATGTGCATCTGGAAGCTGGCAAAGTAGTTACAAAGCTGTCTATCGACTGGCAACAGCGCATTCAGTTCGTTCTTTGCGATGACGGCAGCATCAAGCGCCTTAAGTTCTCTGATGAGCTGACAGAACAAAACGACGATATCGACCGTGAGGATGCGGCTCAGCGGTTCGACGCTGACTTTGTTCTGATGACCGGCGAGCTTATCTCTCTCATTAACGGATTAACAACCTCTCTCGGCGGCGAAGCCAAGCGATAAACACCAGGCAACAATTACCCCCATAAGCATGGGTTGGGTTGCTGCACGCTAAATTCAGCAATTCATTAATTTAATGGCGCGGTGCAGCGCGCCAATATGGAGAAAACCATGAGCTACATTCAGACATTATCCGGCAAACATTTTAATTACCTCGATATCCAACAGGACGATATCGTGATCGAGGATATTGCTACCGCGTTGTCTCATATCTGCCGCTTTGCAGGGCATCTTCCTGAGTTTTACAGCGTCGGCCAGCATAGCGTTTTAACCAGCCACCTCGTTCCGCAGGAGTTTGCATTAGAAGCACTGCTTCATGATGCTGCCGAAGCCTACCTGCAGGACATCCCCTCCCCGCTTAAGCGCCTGCTTCCGGATTACCAGGCGATCGAAGCTCGCGTGGACGCAGCAATTCGGCAGAAGTTCGGTCTACCAACTGAGCAACACCCAACCGTGAAATATGCCGACCTGGTGATGCTTGCCAGCGAACGCCGAGATTTTGAGATTGACGAAGGTTCCATTTGGCCATGCCTCGAGGGAGTTGTCCCAACGGATTTATTCATTATCAACCCAGTTCGTCCTGGCCAGTCATACGGCATGTTCATCAATCGCTTTAACGAGTTGATGGAGCAGCGCCAATGCGCCGCATGAAGGTAAAAGAACTCGTAGCGGAGGCGTTTGCCTCCGTTGCTGAATTGCCACCAAAACATGCGCCGCTTATGCGCGAAGTCGCCACCAGACTGGACGCTACGTTCGCAGCATTAAAAGAATCTCTGGTGCAACTGGAACAGGAACGTAAAGGTAAAACGCCATGACCGTATTTGAATATCTCCAGGCTCATCCGAATACCACCAGCGGTGAAATCGCCAAAGGTATGAACAAAAAGACACCCGCGGTCGCTGGCGCATTATCGCAACTCTATGGCACCGGCCGGATCGTGAAGTCTGGTGTTCGCAAGGGCATTCCAACATACCGTGTTAACGATATGCCGTTTGGGTGCAGTAACAGCCTAACCATGATGTTTAACCAGTTATTGAATAGAGCCAGACAGGGAGCAACACAATGAGTAAATCACTGAACGCACGTTGCATCCGTCGCTGGACTGTCGAATTTAAAAGCCGCTGCGATTCAAAATACAGTCCGTACTGGCGTAAGCACCACCTTCGCAGTTACATCCGGGAATGCGCCCTGATAACTGCCGACTGCATGATTGAGCGTATGGCTGAGGACAACGCTCTGGTTGATTTTCAAGGTAATGGTCGCGGCTGGTCACCGGAGTTCTCTGCCTGGTACCACGAGCGCCGAGAACAGTATCTCAAAGAGGCGCGCGACTATCTGAACGAAGACGCCACCAATGACGAGATCGACGAGGAAATCCAGAACGAGCTGGAGGCCTGGAATGGCTGAGCACTCCATTCTCGATATGTGCTGCGGCTCCCGCATGTTCTGGTTCAACAAGCAGGACACCCGCGCCGTATTCACTGATATTCGCGCCGAAGAGCACGAGCTGTGCGACGGTCGGCGCCTGGTTATCAGTCCCGACCTGATTTCAGACTTTCGTTCACTGCCGTTCGCTGATTCTTCTTTTCCAGTTGTGGTGTTTGACCCACCGCACCTCGAGCGCGTTGGCCAGTCTGCCTGGATGGGTAAAAAATACGGGCGACTGAACAAAAAAACGTGGCGCTCTGACTTACGCGCCGGTTTCAAAGAGGCTTTTCGCGTACTGCGGTCACACGGCGTTCTCATATTCAAATGGAACGAGACGCAGATCCCGGTTAGCCAGATTCTGGGGCTTACAGATGTGAAACCTGCAATTGGACAACGTACCGGGAAGAACGACAAAACCCACTGGATTATCTTTGTAAAGGACTAACCCATGAAAACTAACAACCACCCGGCGAACGGTCCTGTATCACTCGATCGCCTGCACCAGATACGCGAACACCTGCAGCACGATACCCAGTACTCAAACGGCGGGAACAGAGCATACATTCTCACTGATATGTTAAAGGTGCTTGATGAGGTGTTGGCAGGTAGGAACGCCGAGCCGGTAGCAGATGTTGTTGCCTGGTACAAAGAAGGCGAAGAAAGAACCTGTGATATTCGCTGGCGTCGTTTCGATGTTGCGCCAGGTCCGCTCTATGCTGTCCCACCTAAGCCAGCCAGTAATAATTTATAATTTTGTAAGCCCGGGTGCAGCCGGGCTGTATGGAGAATCTGTCATGGCAAAACTTATGAAGGCGAGTCAGTGGGGTAAACGCGAATTTACCAAAGACTCGATCCCGGATAATCGGACCATTAAACGTTGGGTTGAAAACGGACTTCTCACAGGCAAAATCGTAGACGGATCTGTTTGGGTCTGCGAGTCTGAAAAATGGGGGGTCGACTCAATGGTTAATCATACGGTTCGCCAGCTTATCAGTGAGGGTTAACCATGGCAGCCAGGCCAAGAAAAAGAGAATACCGCCATCTACCCGAATATCTAATATTCGATAAAGATCGCGGCGTTTATAAATTTACGCTTATAACTGGGAAAAAAAAGAATATCGGTAAAGACAGGGCTGTAGCGATCGCTATAGCCCGTGAATACAACCTCAGAATGAGGCCTGCAAATGTACCATCAGTAGAAATACTTGTCCGTGAATCTGGCGGTGTAACGGGGGAGGCAAAACCATTTGCTGAACACGTAGATCATATTATGGAGCGGGCGATTGAGAATGAGCGCCCTTCACAGAATACACTCGACGATTGGAACAACGATGCTCTGAGGGTGAAAGAATTCTTCATCAGCATACCAGCTTGCGATATTGAGCTGGAGCATGTGAACGCCTATATAAACCACTACCATGCCGAAGCATCAGCAAACGTACAAAACAGGAAAGTCAGCTTTCTTAAAAAACTATTCTCGTATGCGGTCGATGAATCGCTAATGTTCGATAACCCAGCAACCCGTAAAAAAATGCGTAGGACAGAAGAGAAGAAACGCCAGCGCCTCTCACTTGATAACTTTAAAGCTATCAGGCGCGCAGCCGAACCATGGTTACGGACCGCGATGGATTTGGCATTACAAACAACACACGCACGCCTAGAAGTTTCACGGATCCGTTACGCCATCAGAGAACCAAAAGATGGCATCTGCGGGTGCGTTTGGTTAGCACAGCCGGAAAGCGGGATTTATGGCACGTTGTACATTCACCGGCAAAAGGTGCAGAAGAAAGAAGCGTCGCATGTGGCGATCCCTATAGGCGAGGAGTTGAAACGGATTATTGACGATAGCCGCGATAATGTGGCCAGCCCGTTCATCGTTCACAGGATTCCGGAACGGCAGGTTAAACGTAGTAAAGAGGTTTCGCACCCCACGCAGATCGCACCGGATTACCTGAGCCGGTCCTTTTCCTCGGTGCGCGACAAACTGGGTTTATGCGACCAAATGGCGATGGACGAAAGACCAACCTTTCACGAAATTCGAGCGCTGGCCGCACACCTTTTCGATCAGCAAGGCATCGATCCACAAGGACGAATGGCGCACAGCGATGCTAAGTCGACCAAGATCTACACGCAAAACCATATCGATTGGGTCGTCGTTCCCCATGGTGAAATCAAGGCCGGTTAGATACATATCTCATGGGGAGAAACCACTACTTAAGTCATTGATGTATATAGAGCAGATTTTGCTAAAAAAGCACTGTTTGTTTATACAGTCAAACAGTACCCACCACCAGCAATAGCAAGGCTCTCAGCCTTTTAAAAGCGGCGTCATGGGGTGTCGGGGGTCGGAGGTTCAAATCCTCTCGTGCCGACCAAATAATCCCCAACGTTTTGTCTACTGAAGTCCAGACAAGACTATAAAAAACAGAATTAACAGTGGGTTGTGTAGACCCGCTGTTTTTCGGTTGTCTAGGAAAGTCCACGCTGATACAGTGAAATCCAACATTTTTAGGCATATCTTTAGGCATACAATCCATCGTATCGTCTGAGCCATATGCCTAACCAGTGATTGGAGAATAATATGGCGCGTCAGACAAAGCCCCTTAACAACACCGAAGTCAAAAATGCCAAAGCGACTGAACGTGCCACTATCCTGTATGACGGGGATGGCTTAGAGCTACTGGTTAAGCCCGGAGGCTCAAAACTCTGGCGATTCCGCTATTACAAACCTTTCACTCGCAAACGCGCAATGATTAGCTTTGGTGCTTACCCTGCTGTATCTCTCTCTGAGGCTCGTCAACTTCGTGAAGATGCCCGTCTTCTATTGAGCAAAGATATTGATCCGCAGGAGCATAAAAAAACCGAGCAGTTGCGGCAAAAAAGTGCCACAGAAAGTACCTTTGAAAAGGTTGCAGGAGACTGGTTTAAAACCAAAGAATCGGCGGGGCTGGCAACTCATACGTTAAACGATATCTGGCGTTCTATGAGTAAATATGTATTCCCACATATTGGCTCTATGCCCATTGCTAACATCACGGCTCAGCAGTTCATCGGAGCATTAGAGCCAACACACGCTGCCGGAAGACTCGAAACGGTTAAACGTCTAAGCCAGCGTATCAATGAAGTTATGGATTACGCCCTTAATTCTGGGCTGGTATCTGTAAACCCAGCAGCACGAATCGGGCGAACATTCCATAAACCAAAGGTAAAGCACCGCCCTGCCCTACCTCCAGAGCAACTCCCCCTTTTGATGAAAACTCTGGCATTTGCCAGCATCGGACGACAAACTCGCTGTCTTATCGAATGGCAATTACTAACGATGATCCGACCTGCCGAAGCGTCAACGACTCGCTGGGATGAGATCGACTTTGCCGCAAAACAATGGCGTATCCCTGCTGGTCGCATGAAGATGAAACGTGAGCATATCGTTCCACTTTCTGAGCAAGCTTTGGCTATTCTGGAAGTGATGAAGCCCATCAGTAAGCACAGAGATTATGTTTTCCCCGGCTACCGGAATCCACTTGAACCAATGAATAGTCAGACAGCAAACATGGCGCTTAAACGGATGGGCTTCAAAGATCTGTTGGTGGCTCATGGAATGAGAGCGATTGCCTCAACAGTGCTTAACGAGAAAGGTTTTCCACCAGACGTGATTGAAGCTGCTTTAGCTCATATCGATACTAACGAAGTCAGGAGAGCCTATAACAGATCACAGTATCTGGAGCAGCGTAGAGAGATGATGATCTGGTGGGGTGAGTATGTAGAAGCAGCATCCTTTGGAAACTCATCAATCAGTGTTATTGGCAAGTTAACCTCAACAGAAGGATATACCGATTTAAATCTTTAGCTGCTCTCATAATTGAGCTTTCTCACAGTTATGAGCAAGATAGTGAACATTTTGCATTTCATCCGCACTAAAAATGATTAGTATGTCTATGTAAGAATTCTGATTTATAGCTATGTTCAGTAAAATTTTCATAGGATAAAAAATGTCTAACATAGAGGAAACACTGCCAGGAAGTGCGATCAGTTCTTGGGGGGGCTTTGTTTACCAAGGGAAAGTAGCTCTTTATCATTGCCTGAAACTATTAACAGAGAAATCATTTCAACAAAGAATAATTGATAATTTTGAGTTGCAATTAGATAGCACTGATGACTTTGCTATTTATTGTGATGGCAAGGTGATTTCAACTCATCAAGTGAAAGCAAAGCTATCGCAATATCGTTCTGAATATGTCAAAGCTATTTATAAAGCAGCATGTATAACTACTGACTGTGATGAAAATACAATCAGATATTTTCATGTGGCTAAAGAACTTGATAATTTTGAAAATTATACAAGTAATGATGGAAAAATAGTTGAGTTTTACGGTTATGGCGATATTAAATACTGTTTACTATCAAAAATAAATGAATTGATTGATGAGCAAATTGAATTATTTTTAGATACCAATAATTTGATTAAAACAAAAAATTTAATTATTGAAAAATCCACTTTACTCTCAGAACTTATAACTAATAAAGTAATTGTAATTCATAATTTAGTTCACAATGGGCAAACTCAAGACTACGCAGCATATCATAATAGAATGGCAAGTAGCGTTTTCTGGGAATTACTAATATCTCCCCCACTTAACCGGGCAGACGAAATATACCAAGCATTATTAACTAAAGAAAAAATAACCACTGTTATTGAAAGTGAATTCTACAATGATTTGGACCATTTTAATGAAAAGCAAATTGAATCAATCTCAAACGTATTTAGGTTTATTTATAGTTTGAATGATAGTTCTGCTATCCAAATGCATACATCATTGCAGCCTCACCGGGAAAATAATGTCATAAATAAGGATGACATTAGGGATTATTTTGATGTAATTTCGGCTATATCTCACATACCAAAATTATTAGGCTTACCCCATTATTCAAAAAAAATAAATAAATATCTTCCAACAGCATTGGAAATTAGAGACGGAAGACGACGAAATACCTCATTCCAAGAAGATCTGAAAAAACACATAAGGGATAATGCTACACTTGCATCATTGCTTTATGAATATAATAACATAATAGCCTATAAGGTATCAGATGATACGATAATTTCAGCAACCTCAGAAAAAATCACAAAAATTAACGACTCTAAAGAGAACAAAAACCATATTGTAAGAGAATTCAATTTAAGGGTTATATCTACTGATAAAGCAGAGGCGGAACTAAATGCTAAATGACTTTATAAAACAGGCTATTGAAGCTCACCACTTTATAGAAATTGAAAGTACGTTAGATAATATTTCTTTTTTTAAAAAGGAGAAAGATGCATTACGTCGATATATAATAACCTACAGAACTGATAAACTTGAAGATGCGAGTTTCATTAATGAATTAATTATTAACAACACACCAATTGAATTTTTAGAAGCTCCAGCTTTCGCAAAAAACACTGATCTTATAATAGTATTTCAACTCGACAAACTTTCAAATTACAAGCAATATGAAAAAAGTATATTTGACATAGAAGAAAATGCTTATCATTTCAAAAAATATGTATTGTATTATTCAAATGAAGAGAATCAATTAATTACCGGGAAGAACTTCAATAATATTAGAGCAGTTCTTTCAGATCATGAAGAATTCTCCACATATAAATCAGATCCATCACGACCCAGCCTATATAATATGGCAGCTAGAATATTCATTAAACTACCTTTTTTAGAAATGCCTGATATAAAAAAGGATATCATTCCAATTGATCTCCAAATCAACACGCTGGTAGATTCATTAAATTTATCTGGAATACATAATAAGATCAGTACAGCAAATAAACAAAGTGATGTAAATTTAGAAATGCTAATTGAGGAATTAATAAATGAAGAACTGGAAGCTATCAAAGCTGAGAATAAATAACTTCAAGGCTTTTGATAAAGTCGAATTCGATTTTGAGAGTTCTTCTTTGTTGACACTTGAAGGCCCTAATGGATATGGCAAAACAAGCGTATATGATGCTTTAGAATTATTGTTTACAGGAAAAATAAATAGAATTGAACAACTATGTCAAACAATAATGCTAGGAGGCGTTAGAAATTATAGTGATAACCTTTTCTGGAATAAAACAAATGGAGAGGAGGATATCGAAATCTGTGTGGAGATGTCGGATGATAACAATAAAAAAATTTACTTTTCACGTAAAGCACTTGCAGACGATTTAAAAATAATACAGAACAATAAAGCAGATAATTTTAATATATTTAAACTCCATAAATTAGAGATGTTAGACTCCTACGAAAACAGCACCTTAATTACACAAAATGAACTTGATGAAATATTAGGCGAAAAATTCACTGAGAACTACAACTTTCTCAACTATCTTGAACAAGGTCAGAGTTCATTTATTTTCGCTAAAAGTATAAGAGAGCGAAAAAATGCTATCGGTGGTTTAATGAATGTCAGTGAACTAACTGACAATATAAATTTATGTGGTAGAGTTGAAAAGGCATTAACAAGAAAATTCAATGGCCTTAATTTCACTGAAAAGAGAAACTCTCTTACATCACAAATCCAAGCGATAAGTGTACCAGGAACAAATGATAATAATCCTGTTCAATATGAAAAAGTCTCAACCCATTTTATTACACCATCATGGGATGTTGAGAACCCTTCATTTTTTTCTGACATTGAAACAACAAAATTAAATGAAAATAAAATTTCCTTGATTAAAAACCTAATTACTGACAAGGAACAACTTCGCGTAATTATCGATAATATCAGAATAGAAAACTTCATAACAAAAAACGAAGAACTTTTAACTGAGGTTGTAAACGTAGGACACCATATTGAATCCTACCCAGAACTGACTCAAAAGAATAAGATTAACAATGGGATCAATTTATCTTTAGGCATTTTGCGTAAAAAAGAAGACTCTATAACTCAGGGAGATATAAACAAAATTGAATCTCATGTAAGGTTGGATATCATAGATTTCAAAAGGCGTTTACAACTTCGAGATAATTATAGAAACGAAATAGGCAAGAAAAATATTATTCTTGTTGATATTAATCAGGCAAGAATGAAATTAACCGAAGAACATCAGAAGGCTACATCTTTATCAGAACAAAATTGTTTACTTTGCGGGCACGACTGGCTCACAAAAGATTTGTTATTAGCCGCGATTGATATTAAAAGCAAATCATTAGAAGGCTCATTAAATGACATAGGGCAACTACTACAAATAGAACTTAATGAAATAAATAAAATTAAGGATGCTGAAATACAGCGTTTAGTCGAAACACAAGCACAACTTAAATTTGACAAAAAGTTGTTTGACACTTTACAAAAGGCTGAGAGTATTTTCGAAAAAATAATAAAAATAAATGAGAGGCTTTCACAAATCGGAATATCGTACCCGCAGACTTTTACTGATATACCAGAAGAAATAGAATCAAGAAAACAATCATTAATATCGCTGATACGTAAGCAAAAGAAAAATGAGCTGCTCACATTTCCTAGAGGTTGGGAATCAGTATTGAATGAATCATTCGCCACACCAGATGATGTTTTCAACTTAGACTTAGCACAGATTAATCGAAAGGAAAAATACTTCTTATACAAAAAAATTGAAGTAAATAATCTTAGACTTAAAACTTTAAAAAATGAGCTTAACGATTTGTTAGCTATGGATAAAGCCTTAACAAATGCTAAACAGAAAATTACCACATTAAAGGAACAACTCACTATACTAAACAAAGATTATTCTAAAAAAACCATCGCTGATATAGAGTTAACGTTCCATATTTATAGCGGTAGACTTATCCAAAACTACCAACGTGGCTTAGGACTATTTATAGATGAAGGGAATGGAGATAGACTAAGGTTCTGCACAGCAGAAAAATCAGAACATGACGCAACCATGTCAATGAGTTCTGGACAGCTATCGGCCTTGAGCTTGGCCTTTTTCCTATCACTTAATAAAGTGTATGCTAAGTCCCCACTTGTTCTCATAGATGATCCAGCTCAATCTCTTGACGAGATAAATATTGCTTCTTTAAGCGATTTACTACGCTGTGAGTTAAGTAATAGACAGTTGATACTCTCATCACATGAAGATAATATTTCTTCATATCTCAGGTTTAGATTTATGCGTGCAGGTTTGACGCAAAAACCCTTCAACATGCAATCACATACCGGTAAATAGAAATTTATAGCTAAGGTATTGATATACCTTAGCTATATAAAATTATATAAAGTTTTTCTTTTTGAAAATCACCCCAAGTAAATATATTGAATACTTATATCTGTAATACTACCATAGTCCTCGTTGTATTCTTTATTTTCCTTTGGTACGTATATGAATGTCGTTTCAATTTGCATAGAGTGATTCATGCTTAAGGAAAAATCATTGCCATAATCATTAAAAATATGACGTTTTTCATGATTCAACAGGGATTTGTAATAAATATCATCATTTTTGTCAAACGTAAGTTCAACTTCAACTTGACTGTAATCTAAACGACATCTGCACAATATACCGAAATCACTCAACTCAGTTTGTATTATCTCAAGTCTAACTTTAGAAAATATGCCTATATAAACAGCCTTAGCCTTAAAATATAAATCAACCTGACCTTTACTGTCAGTAACATTTATATTGTCCGTATTTTTAAAAAATGAATCTTCAAGAAAAGTTCCCAAGTCCATTTCAAATATACCACTTTCAATATAGTTTTTGATATCTACATATGACGTAGGGTACCTCTCTTTCTCTACAGAATAGTGGCTCATAAGATTATATACTGAATGAAAATATTTAATATCTGCTTTTACACCCAGAGAACCAATATCAGCCTTCAGATCATCATGCAAGACTCCCACCCCTATTTTTTTATTAGATATTTGCTCTGGGGAAGAAAAATCATGAAAGTTGTTAGAGACAAAAGCCACTTCCTCATTTTCAACTTTATTTTCAACAAGATAATTCAAGAAAGAAAGCCATATTAAACTATCCTTATAGCCTGAACCATCGTTTTTGAAAGGCTTCTCAATATTAAACGCTTTTTTACAAATCAATTGATGCGATACTTCATCAGATTTAATAATTATTACTTTGTTTTTATCAATATATTTATATATCTGCTTTAAAAAATCATATCTAATCGGATTCCGATCATCTGCATCAGTAAAGCCTTCAAAATGCTCAACTTTCGTTTCATCGCCCATAGGGAAAAACCTGTTATACTCATTCAATGCAGAGGTTAGCTTTTTTTTAGCTGCATCGTATCCATCCCGAAAGTGTTTTTCCACTTCTTTTAATACTATATCCGAAATGAGTAATACATGACTCTCATTATTTATATAACTTAACATTAAACGCAAGTCAGCAGATTTGATATAATATGAATTATGAAATATATTTGTATCAATTAAAATTTTCAAAACCTTCTCCTAAAAACTTCTTTGTATTTAAAGGTAATACTAATACTAAATGTTGGCAAATGCTTTTTAAAGTGCTGAGGTAAAATTGTTTAGTAAGAAAGTGGGTTTAAGGATTTCCTCGTAATCCACGATCGTTGTCGGTTTGTTCTGACAACAACCCCACTTAAATGTTGGCAGCGGCCACCACGAGGTGGTCGTTTTTTATCAAGGATATTTTTATGAAATTTTGCTTCATTGATGAGGCTGGTGATTCTCAGCCAATAAACTCTAAAACTCTGATGGTATAATGTATTGGGATATAAGAGCGAAAGACCCACATAGAAATAAAAAAGCCATTGACTTTTTAGCTAATTTACATCAATAAGCAAGGGCTAACTTATCGAAGCTACGCTTCTCAAGTTGGCCTTGCTTTTTCGCCCTTCGGTTGAAAAAGAAAAACCAAGACGAACCGAGAGCATTGACATTAATTTTATTTCAAATATAACAATATCAGGTGTTGCAAAGGAATTGTTCACCATAAAAAGAATACAAAATTCAAAGGAGCTTCTATGAAAGAGATTATAGCCTTACCCTCAAGGAATAATAATAACAGGAATACCCCAAACAAATCACTAAGAACTCATTGCATCAGTGTTCGACTGAACCATGAAGAACTACAGCTTCTCAATGCAAGGCGCGGCGAAAAAAGCAAAGGTGAATGGCTTCGTTTAACTTTCCTAAATAAACTTCCTGTAGCCATTCCTGCTGTAAACATGGAAGCATGGAAATCACTGGCTGACATGTCCCAGAAACTAAACAGACTTGTCCTACACCTTGACACCAAGAGTAAAAGAAGCTCACTGACGCAAACAGAACTATTCGCAGTAAAGCGCCAGATTTCGGAGCTTCGCATGAACCTGATTACTTCTGACTTATGGAAGTAGAACAGTGAAGGGAATGCAAAAAATCAAAAGAGGGAAAACCTTTAATGGCCTTATTTCTTATTTATTAAAACCTGCTTCGCACCACAAGTCAGATCCGTATGTAGTCGGTGGCAATGTCATAGAAAGCTTCGCAGAAGCACTAAGTGCAGAGTTCAATGCTACGAAGCTCCTACGATCCGATGTCAGTAAACCTGTATGGCACAATTCTCTGCGTCTGCCTGCTGGTGAGAATCTATCTATACAACTATGGAAGCTGTTAGCCGATGACTACATGAAGCGTATGGGCTTCTCTGAAACGCATCTACGTGCATACGTGCTTCATGATGATAAAGATGGCCAACATATCCATATAGTTGCAAGTCGCATCGATGCCACATCTGGGAAGCTCTATCTTGGTAAAAATGAGAACCTTATCAGCACCCGTATCATCCAGGATCTTGAAAAAGACTATCAGTTAACAAGAACCAAAGGAACTGATGCCCTGAAACCTTCTTCCTCACCTGCAAAACGTAAAAAATCACGTAATGAGGCTATGTTAGAAGACAGAACTGGCGAGAAATGTCCAAAGACAATCATACAGGAAGCTATAGATACACTGATCACGAGCAAGATTTCAGAACACGAGTTTGTGCAGCAGCTCGCAGCTCAGAAGATAAAAGCTGTTCCTAACAGAGCGTCAACCGGGAAAATGAATGGTTTCTCGTTTGAGTACGCCAACATTTCATTCAAGGCTTCGCAGCTTGGAAAAAAGTATTCGTGGAAAAACTTAGAGCCATTCATCATCATTGATCCCCCGACCATAGTTAACAGAAAAGCCAACACATCTAATTTTTTCGTTGGAATAGATGTGGAAGACATATTGCTTCCCTTACCTGAACGACCTAAACCACCATTGAAAGAAAATTTGGATGCAAAAACAATAGCAGCTACCAATAGTTATATAAATCTCACAATGAGATGGATAGAAGCAATCCCCTGGTTAGATAGCATAGTTGGTATCGTAAAAAGCTTGCATAACTCTTTCCTTGAACACAAAAACAAACCAGCAATGATCTTTTCTGCTTCACCACTTTCTATAGACCTACCATCTGTTCACTATGTTAAAAAATGTGTTAAAACAAACACTTTTAGACTGAAAATTTAGCATAAGCCAACCAAAATATCCCTATGCTTCTGATTTTATGACAAAATAATTGATCGTTATAATCGATCGATTAGTCACTCATGATAGCTATAGACTATCAAACTGCAAAATATCGATCGGTACAAATGATTTGATAACTTTACAGCTTTGTACAAAATGTACTTTGAAGGAACTATCGGCTAATAGACTGATTTTACTAGCCTATTTTTAATATCGTTCTATCATACAGGAAAAACCGTATGAAATTCTTCATGATGAAGCGTGTAATGCTGGCGATTGCACTCCCTGTACTTGTCGCTTATTTCGGAGGTGGTAAGGTCATGTCAGTTTATTGGGTGCCCCTGTTTTTTATCAGTGCGATGCTATGTGCAACAGCTTATGGCAAATATGTAGTCAGGAAAAACAATGATGCTACATTCAATTATCTGAATGAAAATAATGATGGGATCTATATTCATAAATTCAATGACTGCGAGATTCGGTTAGACAAAAATAAACAAGAAGTATTTCTTAAAAATAGCGCAGGAGCAAAAACCTATTCTTTTATTGATATCAAAGAATGGCGCTACAACATTACATACGGTGGTGAAGTTGCAGGTGCTGGTTTAAGTAGTATCAGAGAAAACGGTAAAACATTAGCTCAAAACATCGCTGATACAGGTCTCTTTATCCGTGTAAAAGACGTGCGTAAACCAGAATGGCATATCCGGTTCTATCCCCGTAATGATGCTTTCAATTCGAGTAATGGGTTAAATGATTTGAAGACGCAGCTCAACCAATGGATGGAGATCTTTGATCAGAATTTAAATGCTGCATAGAACACTTTTAATAAATGACTAAGCCTGTAGGCTGAATACAGGCTTTTCTCATTTTATAGTAATTAAATTTGACAACAGGAAAATGGTACGTCATAAGTTGAATAATATGGCTACCAGCTCGGGGCTGGTAGCCATATATCAGTAACCCTTTAGTAAGCCGGTTGGCTATACAAAAGGATGCTGATAAAAATCGCTATCCTTAGCAGGAACAGGAGATTATTGTTCATAATCCACCTCCTTTTTTATAATTGTTTTTTTAAGGTCTAATAGACCAAGTGTATAGTAGCAGTAAAAGCACCCTCATGGGTGCTTTTTTTGTTCATCTTAGGGTATGTAATTGAGAAGTGTGAAGGAATCCCGCTTTGCAGAGAACTTCTTGTTCATCTATCGATGATAGTCAAGCCACGTTTTTCGGTGGGGAAGATACGACATAGCTTTCAGGTTAAAAATTCAAAAGTTAAAAATACTATTTATGCCCATGACTTTTGTTATACTCGATGTCCCTTTTCCTCAAACTCATAGCCAACAGAAATCTATCATATTTTCTTTTTTCCGTTATAAAAACAGTTTCTGAATTAGCTTTGTTCTTCATTATGAAGTGAATGAGTAATCCACACATTCTTCTTATTTTATCCGCATCGATTACTCTTTTTTCAACATTATTAATAAAGCAGCAATAAGAGGTAAGCATAAAAGATAGAACAACATCTCTATTAGCCAATTCTATATTATCAATGTCATTTTTATACTTGATATAGAAACCTACACAGAAAAGGTAAGATTTGTCTATTATGTCTGACTCTGATAGTCCAGACTCTTCGAGCTTTTTAATGAAGCGTTCAAAGAGTATTAGAAAACGCTCCATGCTATTTAATTTTTCCATAATATGCATCCTTGCAATTTATTTGTAGTCATCCTGACAATTAAAGAAATATCATAATTATTAATCATGTCAATAGTTAAAACCTATCAGATTATATTTAAATATCTTTTACAGGTAAGGGTCTATTAAGCTCTTCAACTGTTATTTGCTTCAAATGAGAATTATAAAGCCATATCTTGAACTGCTCTAAATATCTATTATTTAATGCTATCAAAGCTTCGTTTTCAGTTTCGAGCCTTTTTATTCTTTGACAAGCGACTTCTAAATTGGCAGGCTTAATAGAACATGTTTTTTTAATACCAAGCTTGAGAATCTTCTTTTTTGAATTAAAACAATCCGAAACATTGACATGACTACTTAAAGATTGTCTTGAAGGTCTCTTACCAATAACCTTTACTAACTTGTCGCATAAAGCATCCCAGGTTAGCTTCTTATCTTTATTCCAGTTATTTATAACATTTGTTATGCGTTTTTCATCATAACCAGTAATATGTTTAGCCATTTATTCTCCTTTTATAATTTTATTTTGAAACTCATACCATTTTTCAGCATTGACATTCCCATCATTTTTATCATGATACGTTTTTTCAATAATTTTATTATGAATTACCAATAGTCGATCATCATCCTTTCCAGAGTCTTGTATTGGATAATAACCGCATACGTCAAAAGCATATGAGTGCTTGCAGTAACCATGCTTAGTAACGAGCACAGCTCCATCATTCAATGAATCGAAATCAGTTATGTCCATGATAGCTATTTCTTTTTTCCTATGGCTATTACTTGCCTCGATTGTCGTTTTTTCTCTTATGAGCTTAGTCATTTGTAAGTGTGATCGGTGATCATAAGAAACATTTTGAGAAATAAGCTTACGCCCGGACCATCGAGCGATGCAAAACTCATCCATGCCATTAATTTGAGAAAAAGTATTCAATAGATGCCTTAATTGATGAGTTCTAATAGAGTAGGGAATACCATCCTCATTGATATAGCCGTGTCTTTTGAACAGGTTTGTTGTGCCTTTAATACTTGCAACAGCATTAATATCCATTCTAAAAAACTCAGCCGTGGGTCTGAAAAAAGATGTAAAATCTTTTCTTGTCTTCTGACACAGTTGTCTGTCAAATAAAAGACATAAAGCATTTGAATATTTAATTCTTTTTTCTTCATCATACCAAGGAAAATTCTGAGGCTTTGTGATAATGAGTGCATACTTGGATGACTCAGTGCCTTGGCCTTCCATTGTTCTTGAGGCAAACCTTGCATGGTTGGACAGTTTTTTTAATCGAGCTATCGCCTTTTGAGCTATAGGGACCATTACTGTAGGAATCCATTTGATATCCCCAGCATAACCCTTTGCTGAAAAAAATCTTAAACCATATCGTTCATTGCCTTTGTCATCTTTTTCAGTAATCTCACAATCCGCTGGAAGACTTAAAATTTCTGAAATTCTTCCTGGAGCGCACATGAGTAGTGCAAGAACAGAAGTAGTGAAGATGTCCCTTGTAGACAATTGGCTTTCATCTTTTGAGAAAATCTCAGCAATAGCTATTACGGATTTTATGTCTGGTAGTTTTGAGTGTCCTTCGAGTGAAGGTTCATAACCTTTCCATCTCTGAGTTATTTTATGCCTTAACGGATTCACCCAGAAAAAGTATGATGAGGTCGTCATTCTGTTTCCAGTTAAGTATGAACATAGTTTCTCAAGTTCTTTACCAATTCCAACTGCTTGTTTTTTTGAATATTTGGCTGATGCTAACCTTGCACATTCATCAAATATGATGTTATTACACTTGATAATATTAGCTTCTCCGTATGATTTCAATAAAACAAACTCAATGATTTTCAACATTGACAAAGTATTTTGGTTTGACTTTGACTTGTTAAATGAGTGAATATGAAACATATAAGCTTTAGCGAAATCAATGAAACCACCATCTAATCTATCTTTGCTATTTCGATTATTGTTCATGTCAAATTTATTGAATCTATAAAATCTCTTCCAAACATTGCTTTCCCATGAAATCGCTAACTTCGAGTTGAAAATATTACTCTTACAAAATTCAATAAATTCATCAACATTTGAACTCGGATTATTAGCATTGGCTGGCTCGAATAGTATGATATTGGTCATTGGGAACTCCAGGCTCTAAAGTTTTTACAAGTGAAACATTCAATTTGGTCATTTTTATCATTAAAAAGTCCGAACGAATTTAAAACATATTCAGTAAAGAGCTTCTTGTTTTTTAACTGTTCTTCTCCAAGAAATATCTTTGATAACGGTTCAAAAAAAGAATTAAGCATCTTGTCTATATCATGAACATTGTCTGGACTATTTTTTACGTATATCCCTGATGAGTTTATAGATTTATGGTCTAATGCTTTAGCGATTACTTCAACTGATGCTCCTTCCTTTGCTAAACGAGTTCCCAACGTATATCTAAATCTTCTTGCATTAATACGTATATAGTCGTTATTTCTTGATGACCTAATGTTGAAATTAGTAGACAAATTATTTAGTTTGTTTGAGATAAAAGAATTCTTCATATGTAAAATATCAGTTATCATGATGGTATCTAAAATTTTATCAGAATGAATTGATAAAGATTTTTTAGTGTTCATGAATATGGGTAATTCATTTTTTAAATAACTAATATCCCTCTTGATCCTACCTTCGATATGTTTCTGGTTCAGATCAATCAAGGTTATAAGTTCCTCATACAGGCTATCGTCGATTCTCATCATGCTGAACTCACCTCTGTAGTTCTTCCTTTGTTTTACTTTCGGAATATTTAGAAAACAACCCTCTTCCGTTCTGATGAGATCTTTCGCTTTCAACGAAGTTAGCTGTAATGGCCTCCTTCCCGTTGTTGCTAATAGAATAATGTAGCAATAAATAAAAAGAGGGATTTTATCTTCTTTTAACAATTTTCTGATACTTTCAAGTATGATTTTCAGCTCTTCTTCTGTTAGTGGTCCACCATTCGGATCTCTTCGTTTAACGGCTTCCCCTGTTAAATTAGGTTTAATGGTTATTTTTTCCAGCATTCTTAGAGCTGAGTTATCTACTCCTTCATAACCGAGTTTTTTCCATTTACTAAGAAAGTTCTTTATTGAGTTTAGCTTATAGTTTTTCTCAGCGCCTAAGCTAACATTAAATTTATAAACCGCTTTGGAATTAATCATTTCAAGATCCATTAATCTTAGCCATTGGCTAAAGATGTGATTTATATTCTTTATGTAGCCTGCACTATATTCAGACGAAAAATATGCCAAGGTATTAAGATAACCAACACGCATCGACTCTGGCATTTTATCGGCAACCTTATGTGGGTAAACACGATTATTTATATCTAATTGCCATTTACTATCAGAAATCCTGAAGCTATACCCCTTCATCATTGAAAATAAATCATTATCTTTTTTTAATGTGCTTGTTTTCATTTCATACCTCCTTAGTTATTTTTCTTAAAGAGTCATAAACCCTTTCAATAACTTCCTTTTCTTTTATTGATATGTGTTTGAAGTTATAATTTTCTGACATCTTTGAATCTTTTGACCATCCCATGAGATAGCACCTCAACCCTGATTTTCGGCTGATGTCTAAATTCGAATCATCAATTTCATTTGAATAGAAATAGTTCCAGGAATGCCTCAGTTTATGACCTGATAAATTTTTTAATACCGGACTTGATTTTTTAATAGTCGAAATTATCTTTTCATATGCGGAAACAGATAAAGGTTCCCCTGTTGTTTTACATGAACTGTGTGTAACAAACAAGAAGTCATGCTTCTTCTTTTTGGTGTATTTATTTCTATAGTTATTTATGTAATCCAAAATCTCCATTGCTAACTCGTCCGACAATGGGATTTCCCTTTCACCAGTTTTGACTAAAGGTTGATTCAGCCTTCGATCCTCAATACAATCGTGTCTTCTGAAAATATTAAGTGTATAACCTCTGGGATTGAAATCATTAACTTTTAGATTTAATAGCTCTCCTGCTCTTAAACCACAATTCAATAGTAAGGTAAAAATGAGCCTGTTTCTCACCTGAACCTCCTTCTGGAAGGGATTTTGGCTTCCTTCGACTTCCAATAGCTTAAATAGTGTCTTTATTTGTTCTTCACTTAGAGATTTATCTTTTCTGTTATTCACGCTAAGTGATTTATTTCGCGGGAGATGTGCTCTAATACTTTCTATGAAACTCTCGACTTCATATCTAGCATGAATTCCCTTAATAGAATGAAGTAAACCGCACAGCCAATTAAGATAGCTCGAAAAAACATGAATCCTATAACTGAAAGTTCTTTTAGCAACCTGTTCCATTTTTATCACTCTTACATTCGTAATCTTTTGCTTATCGAATCTCTGCCTTGCATACCGTATCAAGTCATCTACTTCTGCTACACTTAAGAACCCCTTGATTTCAATCCTATCAATGATATTTATGTTCCTACTTTTCAAAAAATTGCTTAGTATAAGTAGGTTTGTTGCGACTATCTCTATCGTTGATGCGGTCGCACTTCTGTTTCTAACATTTGTTGTGAGATAAAGGTTTTGATAGTAAACTGGCAATTGTGTCTCCTTATCGAGAATCAAGCACCCTCTTTCACCATTACTCATCAAAAATTTTTTAATTTTATATGACATAAATAATTAATAGCCCTCCAAAAACTTTACATTCAATAATCACTACGACTTATCATTATTTTATCAATTTAAATTTTGCAAATTTTTTTGTTATATTTAGCTTTATTTATAATGAATTTAAATGCTTAAAAAAAATTCTTTCACGTGAAAGAAACAGGTACGGCTAGTTAAAGGTATCCATACCCGATATTAAGAAACCACCTTTAAATACCTATGACGTAAGCCCTGCCTGAAAAAATGTAAAGAATTACGTTAAATATAGGCTTAGTTAAGATATAAACTTTACAAATCTGAGAATTAATCTTCATAAATACGAAGGCTGTAATTTTATTTCAAGCGACATGCTTTCTTGAATTTTCAATAGTTAATTGAATCCACTCTTCCACTTCACTTTCAATGAAAGCAACTGCACGAGATCCAATTTTCACTGGTGATGGGAAACATCCTTTGCTGATTAGATGATAGATCCAGGCTTTACCATAACCGGTTCGATTGAGAACTTCAGGGAGGCGAATAAGACGGGTGTTGTGCTGATTCATAGTCGTTTCCTCTTCTTTCGTTTTGATGGAAACGACTATACGAATGAATCAGCGGGAAAGAGACAGAAGCTGGGAACGCCAGAGCTAATGGAGGTTGGCCTTAGTCAGAATCAGCGATTTTCATCACGTCTGAAACTCTGATGTTTTTGAGATGGCTGTTTTTGTTGATGAACAGATGAAACTGTCGGATGAAAGGTATACTGGCTGCTTTTATCGCCAGTGGTCTGTCTGTGTCCCGAATTTGGTGATTAAGTCGGGTCTGTTCTTCATCATCATCGTCGGTGTAAAGGAGGCGTGAAAGTCGATCTTCTGATATGCGAACCTTATGCAAGGTTGACCATACAAGGATGTCGATCATGGGTATCAATCTGTAGTTGATGAGTTTCTTAATCGTTCCATAACCGAAGCGGATAGCGTCCGTTGTATCTGCCTCGATACCTCTGACTTTACGCCATTGAGGTAGCGCTGCTTTGAGTGATTCAGCTATTTCCTCATCAGTTCCATTCGCAAGGTCAATTTCGACCATGACCGTATCCCTGAACAACTTGGGGAGAGCTTCTGATACAGGGCTATCGAGGAATTCACGGTTAACCGAATACTCATCACTCCCATCCCAAAAGAACAGTGAATTTCGCAGACCGTTGATGCTCAACTGTGCCAGTCGTTCGGTAGTTGTGAGAAAGAAGTGCGGTGGCTGGTAAAGGGTATCCTCTCTTGTGAGATAGCCGAGATGCTTTTCTGTGATGAGAAACGGTTTTCCAGTGAAGATCCTGTCGATGTAAAGCCTGACCGCTTCTGCTTCAAATTCCTCATGATACGGCTTAAAGAACAGTGTTCTTGCCAGTAGCTCATGGTAAAGCTGTATGAGCGGAAGCTCTTCAAACTTGCGATAGCTATCAACATCCAGCCATTTTTTAACTTCTTTGGTGTGTTCCGTTGACCAGTTTTTCATCATCCAGCCCGCCCCTTGAATCCATGTGGTGGCTTTAGCTTACTGCAACCCTTCAGTCAGGTGAAATTTTAGAGTAGCAGTGTTTTTCCTCCATCTAAGATGACTTTACCTTTTAGGCATACGCTTAGGCATACACTGATACAGTGCAATTAAAAAAATCAATTATAATCAATATATTATATTGTTTTATTTAATCCTCTCGTGCCGACCAAAATTCCCCAAAAAAACCAATCTTCTACGATTGGTTTTTTTATGTCTGCAATTTGCCGGGACTCAGCGCCCTCTTTCCTGGCCGGTGCCTGGCATAATTCACCCTGCTGACTTCTCTTCCAGCTGCTTGCATCTTTAATATCAACATTGTTTATTATTGCCGCTCATTAAAGTTGATATTTAATTAATGTTGTCAAACAGCAAATCGAGATTACAGTAATGACACAAATATTTTATTAATTTTTCACTTTAATAAACCCTGCTTAAACGTTAAGCATTTCATAGCAGAATGAATCGCTGGTCGGATATGTGCGAAATAAAATAAATAAGAACATGACATTTCTATCCTAACCCTACGATGGTAAAAATGAAAAAGTTAATGATGGCATTAGTGGCAACTGTAGCGTTATCAGGTTGTGCACAGCAAACCTTTAAAATAAATAACGGCATTGCCGAAAAACCGACCCAAGAGATCAAACAGAGCTTTTTTGTTCACGGCATAGGCCAGTCGCAAACTATTGATGCAGCACTTGTTTGTGGTGGTGCAGACAAAGTTATCCGTACCGAAGTACAGGAATCGGGAATGGATGTTTTCTTGCGTATTATTACTATCGGTATCTACACACCTCGTGAGGCGAGAGTGTATTGCGCTAAATAATACGATGAGCAGGTGTTCGATGGATACCTGCTTAGCAATAATGTCCCTGCCATTATTTAACACGATTGAAAAATAGTGACGTAATAACTGAATAATTTTTGTGTCGTTAAGAAACACATTTAACGCTATCTGTTGATAGTGACACTTCCGTACTCGCCCCATCGACTTACTTATAAATCAAAATCAACGCATAACCCTCTTTATACACACAAAGTTGTATTTAAAATACATGTTTATATGTGTAAAGATATGTCAGGGGAAAGTACCTTCCCCCTCCTGCGTCGCGATGGCTCAGGCTTTGTACAATAAAAAAGGTTAGGTTATGCATTACTCAAAGCGTTTATGGCTAACGCTTCTCGTTATCTGCCTGGCGTCCTTTGGCGTGCTTCTGTGGCTGGGCGGCGAGATTTATCAGCAGGCTCCGCCTATTCCGGCACAAGTTATCACGACGGATAGTGAGCAGGTTTTCACCGGGGAACAAATTCAGGATGGGCAAGAAGCCTGGTTTAAATCTGGCGGTCAACAGCTGGGTTCCGTTTGGGGCCATGGCAGCTACGTTGCGCCTGACTGGTCTGCGGACTGGCTGCACCGTGAAGCGCTTGCCTTACGCGACATCATCGCCGAGAAAAAATATCAGCAACCGTTCGATGCGCTAACGCAAGAACAACAGCTGGTTGCGGGCGGCCTGATGAAACAGGAGATGCGCCATAATAGCTATGACGCGCTGCGTAATGTCATCATTATTACACCGGAGCGCGCCAAAGCCATTCGTGAGGTTGCCGCGCATTATGACGGTCTGTTCAGCGACGCGCCTGATTTCCACGCGCTGCGCGTTGACTATGCGATGAAGGAAAATACACTTTCCTCTTCTCTGGACCGGCAGGATCTCGGCGCCTTCTTCTTCTGGAGCGCCTGGGCTGCCACCACCGAACGCCCAGGTGATACCATCACTTACACCAGCAACTGGCCGCATGAAGCGCTGGTGGGTAATACGCCAAGTGCCAGCTTAGGCATCTGGTCTATTGCCAGCGTCATTCTGCTGCTGGGCGGTATTGGTGCCCTGGTCTGGTACCATTTCCGTAACGAAGAAGACGAAACCATTGTCTCCCCGGCCAGCGATCCGCTGTTCCGGCTGACGCTGACACCGTCGATGCGCGCAACCACAAAATATTTTTACGTGGTTATCGCCCTGTTTATGGTGCAAATTTTCCTCGGTTCGATGACTGCGCACTACAGCGTGGAAGGCCAGGATTTCTTCGGCATCCCGCTATCGAAAATCTTACCGTACACCGTACTGCGTAGCTGGCACACCCAGCTGTCAGTTCTGTGGATTGCTACCGCGTGGCTGGCAACCGGTCTGTATATCGCCCCGCTGATTTCCGGCAAAGAACCCGCATTCCAGCGTCTGGGCGTTAATATTCTGTTTGTTGCGCTGCTGATTCTGGTGGTTGGTTCGCTGGGCTTCGGCTGGTTGGGTGCAATGGGCTATCTGGATGCCAAACAGAACTTCTATATTGGTGCCCAGGGTCTCGAGTTCACCAACATGGGACGCATGTGGCAGTGGCTGCTGTTTATCGGCCTGATGATTTGGCTGGTACTGGTGGGACGTGCATTATGGCCTGCCCTCACCCGTCCATCAGAAAACCGTGGTCTGATCATGCTGATGTTCCTGGCAGCCATTTGTATCGGCCTGTTCTACTCTACGTCCCTGATTTGGGGCTTTAAGACGCATTACGCCATTATTGAATACTGGCGCTGGTGGCTGGTTCACCTGTGGGTAGAAGGTTTCTTTGAAGTCTTCGCCACCGCCGTGATTGCGCTTATCTTCTGTCGTCTGGGTCTTATTCGTAGTAGCGCGGCGAACAAAGCAACACTGTTCTCGACCATCATCTTCCTGTTTGGTGGCATTCTGGGAACGCTGCACCACCTGTACTTCACCGGCGCGCCGATCTCCGTCATTGCCTGGGGTTCAATTTTCTCTGCACTGGAAGTGGTTCCGCTGTCGCTGGTGGGGATTGAAGCTGCACACAGTTACTCACTGGCACGTAAAGCACCGTGGGTACAGCGTTACCGTTGGATGATCTTCTTCTTCGTGGCCGTGGCATTCTGGAATATGGTCGGCGCTGGCCTGCTGGGCTTCGCCATCAACCCGCCGATTTCACTGTACTACGTGCAGGGTCTGAACCTGACGGCAGCGCATGCTCATGCCGCGCTGTTTGGCGTATACGGTATGCTCGGTATTGGTCTAATGTTGTTCTGTCTGCGTGGTCTGCTGCCGGACAACCATTGGGTTGATTCTCTGTTGAAATGGGCATTCTGGTTGATGAACATCGGCTTAACGTGGATGGTCTTTGTCTCGCTGCTGCCGGTAGGGATTTATCAGTCATGGGCCAGCATTGATAAGGGGCTGTGGTACGCGCGCTCTCCGGAAGTGATTCACTCGCATATCGTTGAAACACTGGTCTGGCTGCGTGTCCCGGGCGACATCATCTTCGGTATCGGTGGACTGCTGCTGGCGCTCTTTGCGCTGAAACTGCTTACCAAAGCCAACGCTAAATCGATGACGCTGGCAAACGAGAAAAACTAAGCGCCATTTTTAAGATGACGCTCAGCAATTAAAAGGCAACCGCAGCGCCAGTCGTTGCGGTTTTTTTATTTCGTCTCGCAAACCGGCAGCACCTTGATTCAAGTCATAAAGAGTATTCTTTGTAAAAATTCCAATGAGAGCTTTTTGAGTCAGGATATACTATTTGCACCTGTAAAAAGCAGGGTCACGTTGCCTTATCATCTGCGTGATAAATCAGGATTATCCCATGCCCCGAAATATAACGAAATTAAGAGTGCTCAGGAGAAGAAGATGCCTGAATTAACACCTTTTAAGGTGATGATCGTTGATGACCACCCACTCATGCGGCGAGGAATCAGTCAATTACTGCAGCTGGATAGCGCATTTGACGTGGTTGCCGAAGCAGGCGACGGCGCGAGTGCTATCGATCTGGCAAACCGGCTTGACCTGGATGTGATCCTGCTGGATCTCAATATGAAAGGTATGAGCGGACTGGATACCCTGAATGCGCTGCGCCGGGATGGCATCACAGCACAAATTATCATTCTTACCGTATCGGATTCCGCCAGCGATGTTTACGCCTTAATTGATGCTGGCGCTGACGGTTATTTGCTGAAAGACAGCGATCCGGAAGTGTTGCTCGAAGCTATTCGCAGCGGTGCGAAAGGCGGTAAAGCCTTCAGCGAACGCGTCAGCAACTACCTGCGTGAACGTGAGCTATTTGGCGCAGAAGAAGATCCGTTCAGCATGCTGACCGAACGCGAACTGGATGTATTACACGAACTGGCACAGGGGCTGTCAAACAAACAGATCGCGTCAGTGCTGAATATCTCCGAACAAACAGTAAAGGTGCATATTCGCAATCTGCTGCGCAAACTTAACGTGCGTTCTCGCGTTGCGGCTACCATCCTGTTTTTACAAACACGCGGCATGCAATAACCAGATATTGCCCGATGGCGCTACGCTTATCGGGCCTACAAGTTGCGTGCATCGGTAGGCCGGATAAGACGCTTTGCGTCGCCATCCGGCATCTTCCACGCTTATTTCTCCTGCGGCGACAGCTGTTCCAGCGCTTGTTTAATGCTGCGCTCAATCACCGAGCGGCGGGTATCGTTGGCAGGTAATAATTTCAGCATCATCTCCCACGCGGCGACCGCTTCACCGAAGCGCTGCTGCTCAAACGCATTAAACGCATACATACTCAGCACACGGACGTTGGCATGATCGCTTCTGACTAGCTGGCGCAGCAGTTCTCCTCCCCGGCGGTTATCGTCCGGATCGGAGGAACGGGTCAACGCTTCCGCATAACCCAGCGCGGCATCGCTATTTTTCGGATCCAGCCGGTAAGCGTTAGCGTAGGCTTCGGTCGCCGTACTGGCATTGCCTAATACCATGCCAATACGCCCGAGCATGATCCAGCCTTCAACGTTTCCGGCGTCAGATTGCAGCCGCGTACGCAGCCCCAGCGCCAGGCGCGTCATATCCTCTTCATTCAGCGGCTCGGCTTTCGGATCCAACGCGCGTTCCAGCAACCCCGGAGCCTGGGCGGTGGCCTGCTGCCAAACTTTTACCTGCTTATAATTACCGGTGTAGTAATAGCTCACCGCACCCACCACAAGCGCCACCACCACGCCAGGTGCAAACAGCCACCATCCACCCCGCGTGCCATCCGGTGTGGTATCGTCAGGAAATTCTTCCTGCTTCAGGCGAACGCGACGACGAGAACGGGCGAAGATAATCCAGCCTCCCAGACCAATCGCCACCAGCGGCATCACCCACAGCAGTACGGTCAGTGGTGTCAGCGGCGGATCGTAGGTCACGAAGTTGCCATAACGCGCCACCATGTAATCGACGATCTCTTTCTGGCTTTTCCCTTCTTGCATCAGCTCATACACTTTCTGACGCAGGTCGGTGGCAATCATCGAGTTTGAATCAGCAATGCTGTTGTTCTGACATTTTGGACAACGCAGCTGCTCGGTAAGCTGGCGGAACTGCTGCTCCTGCGCTTCGTCCTTGAACTGCATCACATCGATAGTGGCCAACGCCGAACCTGAGACAATCAGCATCAGCACGCCCAGTAAAAACCTCATTGCGCGGCCTCCTTACTGTACTTATCCCACAACGGTTTGAGCTCGCTCTCCCACACCCTGGCGTTTAAATCGCCGGCATGGCGGTAACGAATAATGCCTTTACCGTCGATCAGGAACGTTTCCGGCGCGCCGTACACCCCCAGATCCAGACCCAGCATCCCGTCGCCGTCAAACAGGCTCAGCGCATACGGATTACCCAGCTCTTTCAGCCAGACGATAGCTTTCTGGCGATCGTCTTTGTAGTTCAGACCCACAACCCGAATGCCCTGCGCTGAAAGCTGGTTCAGATACTGATGTTCAGCGCGACAGGTCGGACACCAGGTCGCCCAGACGTTAAGCAATACCGGCTTGCCCTGCGTAAGCACATCGGCCTGATAATGCTGACCCGGGTTCTCCAGCGACTCCAGACGGAATGTCGGTACCGGTTTACCGATCAGCGCCGACTCCAGATTTGTAGGATCGTCGCCCTGCGCGTTACGTGCCAGCTGCCACAGCAACGCTGCGGCAATCACGAGAAAAATAATAAACGGAATTAACAGTGCGTTGCGCTTCATACAGCCTCCGGCGCTTTTTCTTGCCCGGCAGTGCGGGGACGCGTGCGCTGGCGATAGCGCGGATCAAACAGGCAGAACAATCCGCCCAGCGCCATCAGTAACCCTCCGGCCCAAATCCAGCGAATAAACGGTTTGTAATACAGACGCACGGCCCATGCGCCGTTGTCCAGCTCCTCGCCCAGCGCCGCGTACAGGTCACGGGTAAATCCGCCGTCAATGGCCGCCTCGGTCATCATCGAGCTGGTGCTGTTATAAAAGCGTTTTTCCGCATGCAGCGTCGCTTCCGGTTTGCCGTCACGCGTGACGCCAATAATCGCGACACCGCCGCGATAGTTAGGACCGGTGATATCTTTCACTTCACGGAAGGTGAACTGGTAATCATGAATGCCGACACTATCGCCCGCCTTCATACGCACATCGCGTTCAACGCTGTAGTTCTGGCTAAACGCAATACCGACGATAGTGACGGCAAGCCCTACGTGACCCGACACCATACCCCAGTAACTCGGCGTCAGCTTCGTGCCGCGTGAAATACGCAGAAATGCCTCAGACATGGCCAGCACAAATATCCAGCAGGCCATTGCCATGCCGACGACGGTCATCGCGGCAATGCGATCCTCAAACAACCACGGCAGCAGCACGGACATTACCAGCGTGGTGACAAAAGCGATAATCAGCAACGTTTTTAGTTTGCGCGGTCGGTCGCGTCCCCAGCGCACCAGCGGTCCAATCCCCAGCAACAGCGCGAACGGTGCCATCAGCCAGGTGAACATTGTATTAAAGAACGGCTCACCAATCGAAATACTGCCCAGCCCCAGCTGTTTATGCACCAGCGGCAGCAGCGTGCCCAGCAGGACTACCAGCATGGCGGCAATCAGCAAAACGTTGTTCCCCAGCAGCAGCGATTCACGCGACCACAGTGCGTTATTGACCCGCGAGCGAACCTTATGCCCACGTACCGCAAACAGCAGCAGTGAACCACCAATCACCAGCACCATAAAGGCCAGGATAAACATCCCGCGCGACGGATCGGAGGCGAAGGCATGTACCGACACCAGCACGCCCGAGCGCACGAGGAACGTCCCCAACAGGCACAGTGAGAACGCGCAGATCGACAGCAGTAACGTCCAGGCCTTAAAGCTGGCGCGTTGCTCCGTAACGGCCAGGGAGTGCATCAGCGCCGTCCCCACCAGCCACGGCATAAACGAGGCGTTCTCTACCGGATCCCAGAACCACCAGCCGCCCCAGCCCAACTCGTAGTAAGCCCAGGCCGAACCGAGCACAATACCCAGCGTCAGAAACACCCACGCCGCCAGCGTCCACGGGCGTGAAAAACGGGCAAAGGTGCTGTCCAGACGCCCGCTCATCAGCGCTGCAATGGCAAAAGCAAAGGCAACGGAGAAGCCGACATAGCCCATATACAGCAGCGGTGGGTGGAAAATAAGTCCCGGATCCTGCAACAGCGGGTTCAGATCGCGCCCTTCTATCGGGAAGTCCGGCAGCGTGCGGGAAAACGGGTTGGAGGTAAACAGAATAAACAGCAGGAAGCCGACGCTAACCATCCCCATCACCGCCAGCACACGGGCGACGATATCCAGCGGCATACGCTGACTAAACAGCGCCACGGCAAAGGTCCAGCCGCTCATCAGCAGCACCCACAGCAGCAGCGAGCCTTCATGCGCGCCCCACGTGGCCGCCACACGATACCAGACCGGAAGCTGGGTATTGGAGTTACTGGCGACGTAGGTCACGGTAAAGTCATTGACCACAAAGGCGTTAATCAACACCAAAAACGCGCCCATCACACAGATAAACAACAGCCAGGCAAAGGGCCGCGCAGAGGCCATCATCCGTACATCGCCGCGCGCAACGCCCCACAGCGGATAAACCGAGAGCAGCAATGCGACGCCAAGCGCCAGGCACAGCAGCCCGTTGCCAATTTCAGGCATCATGACGTTTTATCCTTATACACACTTTCCGGGCGACGATGGTTTTCCTGCATCGCTTTTTCGACTTCCGGCGGGGTGTAATTCTCATCATGTTTGGCGAGAACTTCTTTTGCCTGAACATGATTCCCCTCGCCCAGCTCACCCTGAACAACGACGCCCTGCCCTTCACGGAACAGATCCGGCAGGATGCCTTCATACGTCACATCCACCACGCCTTCGGCGTCATAGATGCTGAAATTCACCTTCAGCGATTGCGGGTCACGCTTTACACTGCCCGGCATGACCATGCCACCCACGCGCAGACGTTGGCCGACTTCTGGCATCTGCTGGGTTTCACGCTTGCCGTAGAGGATTTCGCCCGGCGTATAGAACAAGTCGATATTGGAACGCAGCGCGTAAAGCACCAGCGTGATGGTCAATGCCAGGCCCGCCAGTACCGCACAGGCTATCCATAGCCGATTTTTACGTCGAATATTCACGCCGCCTCCCGTTGTACTTGCGCCGCACGCATGCGGGCTTCTCTTGCCCGCTGCTGCGCCACGCCGCGTAAAATCGCGCGGTGCTGTAGCGCGGAATGTAGTACCAGCACCGTCAGCGGGATAACGCTCATCGCCACGGCCAGCCAGACATACAAGGCGTAACCGCCCATGGCGAAAAAATCACTCCAGGATGCAAATGCAGGGGTCATTGGCGGCCTCTTTTTAAGATCAGTTCACTCACCCACGGGCGGCGTTTTTCCATCAACAAAATCAGGTTACGCATGCGCATCAGCGTCAGCGTGACAAACAGTAACAGGTAACCGACGATCGCCAGACGCAGCGGCGCGCGCATAGCCGGGTCGATACTTTGCTGCATACGGGTTGACCCCTGGTGCAGCGTATTCCACCACTCTACCGAGTAGTGAATGATCGGTAAGTTCACCACGCCAATCAGCACCAGAATCCCCGCGGCACGCCCTGCTACACGGCGGTCATCAAATGCGTGCCACAGCGCAATCGCGCCAACGTAGAGAAACAGCAGCACCAGTTCAGAGGTGAGTCTGGCATCCCACACCCACCAGGTTCCCCACATCGGTTTACCCCATGCAGAACCGGTCACCAGGGCAATAAAGGTAAACACCGCACCAATGGGCGCCATCGCCGCCAGCGCCAGGTTGGCCATTTTCATCTGCCAGACCAGGCCGATAAACGCGGCAACCGCCATTGAGGCGTAAATGCCCATCGACCAGATTGCCGCCGGGACGTGCAGGTAGATGATGCGATAACTCTGTCCCTGCTGATAATCCGCGGGTGCAAAGCCAAATCCCCAGATCCAGCCCGTTACCAGTACCACTGCGCTGGCAATGGCCAGCCACGGGATAAACCAGCCACAGATCTGATAGAGCCGTGGGGGCATCGCCAGTTGATGAAGTGTTTTCCACATAGTTCAGTCACCAGACTCAAGCAAAACAAATGAAATTACCTTGGTGCCAGATGGTCGCGCTTGCGCCTTATCCGGCCTACAGTTACTGCACGCTAATACGTAGCGCCGCCGCTGTCGCAAACGGACTTAACGTTGCGCTGCCAACCAACAGTGCGCCCAGAATCGCCATGTAGCCTTCAACGGGTAAGTGCATTGAGGCAGCATCCATCGCGGCGGTAGCAAAAATCAGTAATGGAATCGTGAGCGGTAGCACCAGTACACTTAACAATACGCCGCCACGCTTTAATCCCACCGTTAACCCCACGCCCGGTGCCCCGAGAAAACCCAGTGTTGGCGTGCCGAGCAGCAGGGTTAGCGCCATAATTTTCCACCCGTACATATCCATGCCCAGCAGCAACGCCACCAACGGCGAGAGGATCAGCAGCGGCAGGCCAGTCACTACCCAATGCGCCATCACCTTCGCCAGCACCACAGCCGGTAACGGTAACGGCAACAGCATCAGCTGCTCAAGGCTACCGTCCTGCAGGTCATCACGGAATAAGCGTTCCAGCGCCAGCAACGACGCCAGTAATGCCGCCACCCAGATAATCCCCGGCGCAATGCGCGCCAGCAGCTGTGGCTCTGGGCCAATGCTCAGCGGGAATAACGTAATCACAATCAGGAAGAACCATAACGGATTGGCGATCTCCGCACTATGACGAAACGCAACCCGCAGTTCTAAACGGAAAATTCGCCACATCATTGTGCTGTCCTCTCGCGGGTCAGCGCGATGCGCCGCACTTTATTGGTTTCTACATTGAGAGGTTGGTGAGTCGTCAGAATAACAACTCCGCCCTGCTCCGTATGCTGTGCCATACGTTGGGTGAGACGCTCAACGCCATTAACATCAATCGCGGTGAACGGTTCATCGAGGATCCACAGTCGGGCACGGGTTAGCCACAGGCGAGCCAGCGCAACACGACGCTGCTGCCCGGCGGAGAGCTGATTGACCGGAATATCTTCATATCCGGCAAGACCTGCCTGTGCCAGCGCCTCCAGACACTGGGCGATATCGCCATCATGATGGAAAAACCGCAGATTCTCCAACGCCGAAAGCCGGGTTTTTATCCCCGGCTGATGTCCGATCCACAGCAGTTCCTGATGGAAATTGTCCCGCACCTGATGCAGCGGTTGACCTTGCCAGAGAACGTCTCCGGCATCAGGACGAGCCAGCCCGGTAAGCAACCGCAACAGGGTCGTTTTCCCCGCACCGTTACTTCCGGTAATTTGCACCCATTCCCCTGCGTTAACGCGAAATGACAGCTCGCTAAACAGTATTCTGTCATCTCGCTCACAGAGCAGTTCTCTGGCTTCAAGCATCCTGATTATTTACATCCTGTTAAAAGCCCGGTTTGACTTCGCGCATATCAGGCAGCTTGTGTGCAATCCCTTTATGACAGTCAATACACGTTTGCCCTTCTTTTACGGCCTGGTCATGCATTTTAGCCGCCACGCCTTTCTGGGCAGTTAAATCCATAAACTCGAAGTTGTGGCAGTTACGACACTCTTGCGAATTATTGTCTTTCATACGCCGCCATTCATTTTGCGCCATCGTCAGACGATGGTCTTCAAATTTTTGCGGTGTATCTATCAACCCCAGTGCTTTCGCGTACAGTTCTTTGCTGGCCTTGATTTTACGGATCATTTTCGGGCCCCACTCGTGCGGGACGTGGCAATCAGGACACGTAGCTCGTACACCACTGCGGTTGTTGTAGTGTACGGTTTCCATGTATTCCTGGTATACCGTGTTGCGCATTTCGTGACAGCTAATGCAGAACTCTTCCGTATTGGCCTTTTCCATACCGGTATTAAAGCCGCCCCAGAAAATAATGCCGCCCACAAAGCCGATTAACAACAGCGTGCCGAGCGCCAGACGGCTGGGGCGACGCCACCATTGCCAGACGCGCTTAATCCAGCCTGGTTTACGGTTAGAATTTTCCATAATGACCTCTTATTTCCCGTAACCTTTCGAGGGGGTGAAGGTATTTTCGACAATCGGTGCAGCATCCGCCTGCGGGACATGGCACTGCAGACAGAAATAGCGACGCGGCGCGACTTCCGCCAGTACTTTGCCATCGCTATCCATAAAGTGCGTCGGGCTAATGCGCGGCGCGCCGGTGGTGCGATAGCTTTCGACGCCGTGGCATTGCAGGCAGCGGTTGGTGTTGGTCGTTACCTGGTAACCGTCAACGCTGTGCGGGACCATCGGCGGCTGGTTAACATAGTTCAGCGGCATACGCTCCTGCTCTTTCGGCATGCGAATCGCCCCTTCCTGGGTCCCCGAGACTTCCGGTGACTGGCTCAGATCCACTCCGTTTGCAGCCCAAACGGCCCCACTCACTACCAGGGCCAGCGCGGCCGCCATTTGACTCAGCGCTTTAATCAGGTCATGGCTTTTCATGATTTCGCTCCCGAACTCCATCGTGTTGTTATTGTAAAAACATCCTCAGAACAGACATCCACACAGCGACCGCAACCCATGCAATCGCGACTGGTTACCTGCACCGGACTTTGCTCATCCAGCACCGGGGCACGTAGCACATGCGGTTCCGGGCAAACATGAAAACAATCCATACAGCGGTTACATCTCTCGCGTTCTTTTGCTGACACGGTTAACACCCCTTTGCTTCCCAGCACGCTATACAGCGCGCCTAATGGGCAAAGGTGCCCGCACCAGCCATGCTCAACAACCAGTAAATCAAATAAAAACAGTGCAATAATCAGCAGGATACCGCTACCGAATCCCATTACCAGGCTACGTCCCAGCAAAGAGACCGGGTTTATCCATTCCCACAGCAGCGTACCGGTCAGCGCGGATCCCACCAGGATAACGACCAGCAGGACGTACCGTATATGGCGCGGAATAGTCGCAGACTGATTCAGGTCAAACCTTCTGCGTAATACACTTGCCAAATCAGTGACCGGGTTCATTGGGCAGACCCAGCTGCAAAACAACCGCTTACCGGCCAGGGCATACAGCCCCGTAATAAGTGCAGCACCGATTAACGCTACGGTCGCAGGCAGATGTCCACTGGCGAGGCTTTGCAGCGTAATCAGCGGATCGGTGAATGGGATGGTATCCAGCAACAGGCTGCTGCTGTAATTGCCATGCAGGATCCACACCCCTAACCACGGGCCGCTGAGAAACATTGCCAGCACCAAAAACTGCGTCAGACGACGCAGCACCAGCCAACGGTGGCTGCGCCACCAGCCTTTTTTCTCCCGCGCTTCACGCCCGGCATCACGTTTACGATTTGCCATTGTTCCCCTCCAGCCAACCGAAGCGGTAATGGTGTCCCAACTCCCCTTTCGCCAGCGACAGCGGCAGCACTTTTATTGCCGGCTGTTCCAGCACGCAGACCTTTTCACATTTACCGCATCCAGTGCAGGCATCGCTGTGTACGGTCGGAATAAACCGCGCGTGCTTACCGGTGCGCATATTGCGATCCAGTTCCAGGGTGATGGCCTCGTCTATCTTTGGGCATTCGCGATAACAGACATCGCAGCGCAGCCCTTGATAGTTGAGGCAGTTCTCGTGATCCAGCAGTACCGCCAGTCCCATGCGTGAATCGTCAATGGATTCGATCTCCTTGTCCAACGCGCCGCTTGGGCAGACTTTGGCGCACGGGATGTCTTCACACATTTCGCAGGGAATGTCGCGCGCGACAAAATACGGCGTCCCCGCTGCCAGCCCGGAGGCCAGCGTCGCCAGTTTCAGCGTGTCGTACGGGCAAGCCTGAACGCACTGTCCACAGCGCACGCAGGCGCTGGCAAAGGCGTCTTCAGCCAATGCCCCTGGCGGGCGCAACCGCACGCCGGTTGCACGTGCAGTTTGCTGTTGCAACCCCAGCACCACGCCAACGGCGGCCAGCCCGCCCGCTGCGCGAACCATATCGCGCAGAAAGCGGCGGCGGCCATTTTGGGGTTTTGCTGACCGGGACATAACGCGTTACACCTTCGCCAGCTTCACGGCACACTTCTTGAAATCCGTCTCTTTAGAGAGCGGATCCGTCGCATCCAGCGTCAGGTTGTTCACCAGCTGTGCGGCGTCGAAGAACGGCATGTACACCAGCCCCTGCGGTGGACGGTTACGACCGCGGGTTTCAACAATCGAAATCACTTCGCCACGACGGGAAACCACTTTCACCTTGTCGCCACGACGCAGATCGCGGGCTTTCGCATCCAGCGGATGAATAAACAGGACGGCTTCCGGGAAGGCGCGGTGCAGTTCAGGCACGCGGCGCGTCATGCTACCGGTGTGCCAGTGCTCCAGCACGCGACCGGTGGAGAGCCACAGGTCATACTCTTTATCCGGTGCTTCTGCGGCGGGTTCAAACGGCAGCGCGAAGATGACCGCTTTGCCATCCGGCTTGCCGTAGAACTTGTAGCTTTCGCCCACCTTCACGTAAGGGTCGTTACCTTCGCTGTAGCGCCACTGGGTCTCTTTACCGTCGACCACCGGCCAGCGTAAACCGCGCGCTTTGTGGTAATCGTCAAATGGCGCCAGATCGTGACCATGACCGCGACCAAACCAGGCGTACTCTTCGAACAGCCCTTTTTGCAGATAGAAGCCCAGTTCGCGGGATTCATCGTTCAGCTGATCGTCAGCCAGTTCCGTCAGCGGGAATTTCGTCACCGCAGGCGTGGCGAACAGGACGTCGTACAGCGTTTTACCGCGCAGCTCCGGTTTCTGTGCCAGCAGTTCCTCCGGCCAGACCTCTTCGGTTTTGAAACGACGGGCAAACTGCACCATTTGCCACAGGTCAGACTTCGCTTCACCCGGCGCTTTAATTTGCTGACGCCAGAACTGAGTACGACGCTCGGCGTTACCGTAGGCCCCTTCTTTTTCTACCCACATTGCGGTCGGCAGGATCAGGTCGGCGGCCAGAGCGCTGACAGTCGGATACGGATCGGACACGATGATAAAGTTGCGCGGATCGCGCCAACCCGGCATACGCTCTTCGTTGATGTTCGGCCCGGCCTGCATGTTGTTGTTACACATCACCCAGTAGACATTCAGCTTGCCGTCTTTCAGCGCACGGTCCTGCGCCACAGCGTGCAGACCGACTTTCGCCGGGATGGTGCCGGTCGGAAGATTCCAGTGTTTTTCACAGATATCGCGGTGCTTCTCGTTAGTCACCACCATGTCCGCAGGCAGACGGTGAGAGAACGTCCCCACTTCACGGGCGGTACCACAGGCGGAAGGCTGACCGGTCAGCGAGAACGGTCCGCAGCCAGGCTGAGAGATTTTGCCGGTTAGCAGATGCAGGTTATAGACCAGGTTATTGGCCCATACGCCGCGAGTATGCTGGTTAAAGCCCATCGTCCAGTAGGAGATAACTTTCTTCTTCGGATCGGCATACAGTTGCGCCAGCTGTTCCAGCTGATCTTTCGGCACGCCGGTCATTTCTGCGGTTTTATCCAGCGTATAGTCCGCAACAAACGCCTTGTACTCTTCGAAGCTGATCGGCTCAGACGCATCGGAACCTGGGTTTTTCGCGGCTTTTTCCAGCGGATGCGTTGGGCGTAAGCCGTAGCCAATATCCGTCGCACCTTTGCGCAGGTTAACGTGTTTGCTGAAGAAATCCTGGTTTATCGCATTGTTTTGAATGATATAGTTGGCGATGTAGTTGAGGATCACCAGGTCGCTTTGCGGCGTGAAGACCATGCCGTTATCTGCCAGCTCAAAGCTACGATGCTGATAGGTAGAGAGAACCGCAACGTTGACGTTGGGATCGGACAGACGACGGTTAGTGATGCGCGACCACAGAATTGGGTGCATCTCCGCCATATTCGCGCCCCACAGCACGAACGCATCCGCATGTTCGATATCGTCATAGCAGCCCATCGGCTCATCCATACCAAAGGTACGCATAAAGCCCACCACCGCCGACGCCATGCAGTGACGCGCGTTCGGGTCGATATTGTTGGTACGGAAACCGGCTTTGAACAGCTTCGCGGCGGCGTAGCCTTCCCAGATGGTCCACTGACCGGAACCAAACATGCCGATGGCATCAGGTCCTTTCTCTTTCAGCGACGTTTTGAATTTTTCTTCCATCACATCAAAGGCCTGATCCCAGCTAATCGGGGTGAACTCGCCTTCTTTGTGATATTTCCCGTCCTTCATGCGCAGCATTGGCTGCGTTAAACGGTCTTTTCCGTACATGATTTTGGGTAGGAAATACCCTTTAATACAGTTAAGTCCACGGTTAACCGGCGCTTCCGGGTCACCCTGGCATGCCACAACACGGCCTTGCTGGGTGCCAACCAATACGCCACAGCCAGTACCGCAAAAACGGCACGGGGCTTTGTCCCATTTGATTGCTTCTTGCTGACCGACTACCGCGCGGGCAACGCCCGGCACGCTTAACCCGGCAGCCGCCGCAGCGGCCGCAACGGCGTTAGCTTTCATAAAGCTACGACGACTGAGTTTCATGGTGTTTCCTCACCTTGCTCATCCTGCTGGTGATAAACCAGCGACACCGCCAGTACGCCCGCAACGTTGCGCACTGACTCAATTGTTTTCATTAGTGTTTCACTGTGTTCTGCTTCTACCACCACAATCAGTTGGCCGCTTTCCACATCGCTGAGTGCAACTTCACAACCTGGAAATGTACGTAACTGCGTAGCGATATCGTTGATGTGCTGACTTTTGGCCTGAACGACCAGGCTGCAAACCTGCCAGTTAGTGTCCATGGTGGTACTCCGCATTAATGGCTGATACCGGACAGGTCGCGACACACGCACCACATCCGCTACAGGCTTGATTGTCGAGCTGTGGCTGATATATACCGGACAGCGTGGGGCGAAAGGTAATGGCCATGGGTTCACAGCTATCCTGACAGCGATGGCACTCTACAGATTGATTGGCGAGACAGTTTTCACCGATCGTAACATTCAGATCCCAGGCCCTGGTGTGGCGCGGAAGAAAGAGTGATTCGGGACAGGCCTCTGCGCAGGCGTAACAAAAGCTGCACTCGCCGTGTTTGAAATTTACGCTCGGAAAACCGCCCTGGCCTCGCTGCAGGATGCCGGTTTCACACGCCTGGACGCAGGCGTCACAACGCAGGCAATGCGCCAGAAAGTGAGATTCTTCCATGCTCCACGGCGGACGGATCCCCGTACTGGCGTTACGCCAGCTACCTGTCAACATGCCTCGACGGGATAAATCAACCATGACATTGTCCTTCCATAAATGACGCTCTCCCTGAGCGGGTTGAACGACAATAAGTAACCGCACTATTTATGAGTAGTTATTTTTAACAGTAAGATATTTCAGGATGTGTTAGAGGTGCATACCCCAATCGGGGTAAATGCTGTTGCCGGATCAAAAGAGTGTAGGGTTGGTATAAAAAAACGCGCTTTTACTCACATTTCAATGAGTTATATAAACAATTATATAGCGAATACATATACAAGAGAATAATCTTAAAAATAGGATAATTCTTAGCACATATCTCTAGTTAATAATTAAACATTCAATTAATACACCTTAAATATAAGTAAATTTAGATTAATAGCGCATGTGAATATGTTAATCTGCGAAAAACACGTTCAGAAGACAGAAGAAAGGAAACACTGTGAACAATAAGATGAAGACCATCGTCCCTGCCATCCTGCTAGCCACGTTTGCCAGCACCTCTGCATGGGCAGCAACCAGTGATACTCCCGCGCAGCCGCTGGAAAAAGTCGCCCCGTATCCGAAAGCAGACAAAGGGATGAAACGCCAGGTTATCCAGCTTACTCCTGAGAAAGATGAATCTACTCTAAAGGTAGAACTGCTGATCGGCCAAACGCTGGACGTTGACTGCAACCAGCATCGCCTGGGCGGAGAACTGGACAGCAAAACGCTGGAAGGTTGGGGTTACGACTACTACGTATTCGACAAAGTTACCTCTCCGGTGTCAACCATGATGGCCTGCCCGGACGGCAAGAAAGAGAAGAAGTTTATTACCGCTCATTTAGGTGACGACGGTATGTTGCGTTACAACAGCAAATTACCGATTGTGGTCTACACCCCGGAAAACGTAGAAGTAAAATACCGTATCTGGAAAGCAGAAGAGAAGATTCAGGACGCAGTCGCGCGATAAATGAGAATGTGCCGGATGGCGGCGTACCGCCTTATCCGGCCTACGTATAGCGTGTTGTAGGCCGGATAAGCGCAGCGCCATCCGGCATGCAACCATGCGATTACAGTGCGATATCCGCAACCGTTTTCTGCTCTGGCTGCGGTTGAGCCTGAGGTTTTAACTGCGGTTGAGGCGTTTCATCAGGCACCTGCGGTTTATCGTATTTCAGACCCAGAACGCCACTGGTGTACTGCAGCTCTTGTTCCGTGGCCTCGACGTTACCGTTCAGCTTGGTGCCGTAAGACGGAATAATCGTTTTCAGCTTCGCCTGCCATTGCGGGCTGGCGACTTTATCTTTAAACACTTTTTCCATCAGATGCAGCATGATCGGTGCCGCCGTTGACGCGCCCGGTGATGCACCCAACAGTGCGGCAATCGTGCCGTCTTTGTCGCTCACCACTTCGGTCCCCAGACGCAGAACGCCGCCCTTGTCTTCATCACTTTTGATGATCTGCACACGCTGGCCCGCCTGCCACAAACGCCAGTCTTCTTTCTTCGCCTGCGGGTAGTATTCCTGCAGCGCAGCAAAACGGTCGTCGTCGCTGAGCATGACCTGGCTGACCAGATATTTCACCAGATCGAAATTATCCAGACCCACATTCATCATCGGCATAACGTTTGAAGTAGTGGTAGAACTCAGCAGATCCCACAATGAACCGTTTTTCAGGAACTTGGTGGAGAAGGTCGCAAACGGTCCAAACAGCACCACGCGTTTGCCATCCAGAATACGGGTGTCAATGTGCGGTACGGACATCGGCGGTGCACCGACAGAAGCCTGACCATATACTTTCGCCAGGTGGCGATTCACCACATCCGGGTTTTCCGCCACCAGGAACTGTCCGCCAACCGGGAATCCGCCGTAGCCTTTCGCTTCCGGGATGTCGGTTTCCTGCAACAGTTTCAGCGCAGCGCCACCGGCGCCAATAAAGACAAACTTCGCCTTGATGTCGCGTTCCGCTGCGTTGTTTTTCAGATCGGCAACCGTGACGGTCCAGCTGTTATCAGCGTTACGCTTAAAACCCCGTACTTCAGTACTGAGTTGCAGCGCAAAGTTAGGCTTTTTCTGTAACGAAGCGATCAACTGGCGCGTAATTTCGCCGTAGTTGACGTCAGTCCCAATCTCGGTACGCGTTGCTGCCACTTTCTGGTTTGGATCGCGTCCTTCCATCACCAGCGGTGCCCACTCTTTGATCTGGGCGTGATCTTCGGAGTAGCGCATGCCACGGAACAGCGAACTTTGCTGCAGGGCTTTATAACGCGCGCGCAGGAAGTTAACGTTCTCATCCCCCCAGACAAAGCTCATGTGGGGAACGGTAGTGATAAATGAGCGAGGGTCATGCATCACGTCGTTATTGACCTGATAGGCCCAAAACTGGCGGGAAATCTGGAAGGCTTCGTTAATTTCAACGGCCTTTTCAATGCTGACAGTACCGTCGGCTTTTTTCGGCGTGTAGTTCAGTTCCATCAGCGCGGAGTGGCCCGTGCCGGCATTGTTCCAGCCGTTTGAACTCTCCTCGGCCACACCATCCAGTCGCTCGACCATGGTCATAGACCATTGTGGTTCCAGTTCCTGTAAATAGGTTCCCAATGTGGCGCTCATGATGCCGCCGCCAATCAACAGTACATCCGTTTCCTGCTCTTCCACAGCTTTCGCTTTTGCCGCCATCGAGACAACATTCAGCCCCAGGGCCATGGTGAAGAGCATGGCTGTCACTTTTTTCATAATGTTAATGCCTTACTTTTAGTATCGCTTTTTGCTTTTCATGCAGGTGAAAATCGAACGGCCCAACGGTAACACTTAAGTAAAAAATAATAAAATATTGTTTATAATTTATGTTTAAATTTTAAAAATGTTATTAATAGGTTGATTCTTTATACGGTTATTGACAATCATTTCTGGAAACCTCCCCGTCAGGCGGGTACTATGCAGCGCTTTGCTATTCACCGCACGGATGCCTGCCGGTCTGCTGTTATCAGGCCATTTCTGACCTGAGAGTAACTATGTCTGCGACTGATTCATCCCCTGCCGCCGTGGCGGAACATTCCGTCGGCGTTGTGCTGCGTCAACCCCGCCTGCTGATGCGCGAAACGCTGGCCGGCGTGGTCACGGCGCTGGCGCTGATCCCGGAAGTGATCTCTTTTTCTGTTATCGCCGGCGTAGACCCCAAAGTCAGCCTGATAGCCTCGGTTGTCCTGTGTCTGGCGATGTCCTTTTTAGGCGGACGTCCGGCCATGGTTACCGCCGCAGCCGGATCGGTGGCGCTGGTGATTGGCCCAATGGTGCATCAGCACGGCGTACAGTACATCCTGCCCGCGGTGCTGCTGGCCGGGGCTATCCAAATCCTGTTTGGTGTATTGGGGATGGCACGACTGATGCGTTTTATCCCTGGGGCCGTGATGACCGGCTTTGTTAACGCGCTAGGCATCTTGATCTTCTTTGCTCAGGTTCCGCACTTCTGGAGTAAAAGCCCGTTGATTTGGGGGCTGTTTGTTCTGACGCTGCTTATCGTGCTGTGGGTACCGCGGTTTATTAAAAGTATTCCAGCGCCGCTGATTGCCATCGTGCTGCTGACGGTCTTCACCGTGACCAGCGGGCAGTTGTTGCCTACCGTCGGTGACGAAGGCTCATTGAGCGGTGGATTACCCGGATTCACACAGCTGTTGGTGCCTCTCAACCTGCACACGTTGGCGATTATCTGGCCCTGCGCGCTGAGTATTGCCTTTGTCGGCTTGATGGAGTCGCTGCTTACCGCCCGACTGGTTGACGATCTGACGGTCACGCCCTCGAATAAAAATCGTGAAAGTACGGGGCTGGGGATAGCCAATATTCTGGCCGGGTTATATGGCGGTATCGCCGGATGCGCGATGATTGGTCAAACGATTGTTAACGTTGAGATGGGTAAAGGACGCAGCCGCGTCTCCACGTTCGCCGCTGGGCTGGTCTTGCTGCTGTTGGTCACTGCGTTAAGCGACATGATGGCAAAAATCCCCATGTCAGTGCTGGCAGGTATTATGGTCATTGTGGCGGTGAAAACGTTCAGTTGGCACAGCATTCAGCCAGCGACACTGGCCAAAATGCCGGTCAGCGAAACGCTGGTGATGCTGATTACCGTTGCTGCAACGGTGTCGACCGGCAACCTGGCTATTGGCGTGGTTGCCGGGGTATTGACGATGCTGGTCCTGCCACGCATCGTCAGAGGCAAACGCCCAACTACACCAAAAACAGCGTTGCCAGACCGAGAAAAATAAAGAACCCGCCGGTGTCGGTAATAGCGGTGATCATCACGCTTGAGCCGATCGCCGGGTCGCGCCCCAGCTTGACCATGGTCATTGGAATAATCACCCCCATCAGCGCTGCCATTAACAGATTAAGCATCATTGCCAGGGTCATCACGCCGCCGAGCGCCATGTCATCGTACAACCACCAGGTGATGCCGCCCATAATCCCGCCCCAGACCAGCCCGTTAATCACCGCCACGCCCATTTCTCGCAGGATCAGGAACGTAAGGTTTCCTGGCTGAATGTTTTGCAGCGCCAGCGCGCGGACAATCATGGTGATGGTCTGATTACCGGTATTGCCGCCGATCCCCGCCACGATGGGCATGAGCGAGGCCAGCGCCACCAGCTGTGAAATCGTGTGTTCAAAACCGTCGATGACGCGCGATGCGATAAATGCGGTACAGAGATTAACGGCCAGCCAGGCCCAACGGGTTTTTACCGCTTTGGTAACCGGGGCAAAGACATCTTCTCCGGCGCTTAAGCCCCCCATCCGGCGCAGATCGGTGTCCGTTTCTTCATACACCACATCGACGATCTCATCGATGGTTAAACGCCCCATCAGCTTGCCGGTTGGGTCCACCACCGCTGCACTGACCAGGTTATCACGTTCAAAGGTACGCGCGGCGTGCTCGGCGATATCTTCCGGAGCAAAGGTGAGCGGATCGTCTTCCATCACCTCACTGACTTTGCGTTGCACGTCATTGAGCAGAATACGGGTTAACGTCAGCTCGCCCACCAGCACTTTATTGCGGTCGGTGACGAAGAGTTTATCGGTGTTCTCCGGCATTTTACCCAGCCGTCGCAGGTAGCGTTGTACCACCTCCAGCGTCACGTCCGGGCGCACGGTAATGACCTCGAACTCCATGATCGCACCGACGCGATTCTTCTCGTAGTGCATCACCTGGCGCACGCGCGCCCGCTCTTCCGCCGGTAACGTCGCCAGCAGTCGACCGGTCAGGTTACGCGGTAAATGCTGCACCACGTAAATCTGCTCGTCGATGTCGAGGTATTGCAGCGCGTCGAGCAATTCCCGGTCCGACATTTCATCGATCAGATCGTCCCAGACGTTTTCAGACGCCTCCAGCAACACATAGCCACGCTTGTCGCTTTGGATCAGCCGCCACAGCGCGTGACGCTCTTCGGAGGGTAATGCTTCGAGGGTATCGGCCAGATCGGGTGGCGGCAAATGCTCCACCAGCGCCCCTACCTCAGCAATATCGTCGGCAAGCGTACCGACGTCATATTGCTCAGCCAGGGTAAGCTTGCCCAACAGCGTTGAAATAATGGCTTTATCAGTGGTCAGCAGCCAGATCAGGCGGGCACGTTCTTCATCACGTAGCCTGGCGCTATTTTTGTTTATTACGGACATCAATCATAAATCCATGATATGAAATATCATTAATCATGATGCCGAATTATGTAAATAACAATAAACGAAGCCGCCGGATGGATAAAAAACCGGCGGCACGCGGAGTTATAGGCCCGATAAGCGTAGTGCCATCGGGTAACAACTCACCGATTCAGGCAGTACGTGCGACGGCATCACGCGAAGCAGCGTCGCGATCGTCGCCCAACAGCTCAGTCAGCTGGCCATTGCGCATCTCAAGCAAGCGATCGGCATGAATAAAGTAGTGATCATCGTGACTAATGGCAAAAATGGTTTTGCCCATCTCTTGCATCAACGGCAACAGCACCTGGTAGAATTCGCGCCGGAAGTGCGGGTCCTGATCGGCAGCCCATTCATCCAGCAGAATAATGTCGCGTTCCTCGGCTAACGCCAGCAGCAGTGCCACGCGTTTTTTCTGCCCTTTCGACAGCTTAAGATTCAGAATGCGCCCGTCGTTCAGCTCCAGCTTGTGCGCCATCTGCAGATGTTCCAGCCACTTATCGACCAGCGCCGGGTTGGCCGATTGACCTTCCGGCCCCAGCAGTTTGTCAAACAGCCAGACGTCGGTAAACACGGCGGAGAACAGCTTGCGGTAGTCTTCAGGTTTGTCGACCGCCACCGCCTTACCGTCGAGCAGGATCTCGCCAGACTGCGGCTGGTATAACCCAGTCAGTAACATGGCCAGCGTAGATTTCCCGCTGCCATTGCCGCCAATCAGGAAGATCAGCTCGCCACGGTGAATGGTCAGATTGACCGGCCCAACGGAGAAAGCATTGTCCTGATAGTGGAAAACTACGTTACGTAGCTCGAGCGTTTTCCAGTTTGGGAATGCAGTAGGACGAGGGAATTCAGCCTTGAACGGTGCCAGTGCAAATTTATTCAGTTTATTAAACGCCACTTGGGCGGTGAGCAGCGTGGGCAGCGCGCCAACGGCAGACAGCAGCGGCGTACGCAGGAACAGCAGCGTCAGCGAATAGGTTGCCGCGACGTTGGTATCCGCCCAGCCGAGGCTATTAGCCATCCAGAACACCAGGCCAATGGCACCCAACATCATAATGTTCGACCAGTTGACCGCGCTCAGGTGGAAGGTATCGGCACGAATAATATGGTGGCGGTACTCTTTGGCATCCGGGACGTACAGTTGATTAAAAATATGCTCAGCACGTTCACGGTTAAGGGTCAGCTCTTTGCGCCCTTCCAGCACCGTCTGGTAATCGTTGTACAGCTTGTCTTCGGTTTCACGCAACGTGGCCATGTGTTTGTACACCCGCGCCACCAGCAAAAATCCACCCCAGATGGTGATCGCCATCCAGATTGCCGTCACCAGCAACATTTTGGTCGACAGCATCGCCAGATATGCCGCAGACCCGACGGTCAATATAATCCCCTGCACCAGCTCCGGCAGGCGGACAAAGGCGATGGTGATATTGCGGATATCGCTGGTTAAGCCAGCCAGCAACGCGGCGCTACCGAGCTGTTCGATGCGCTCGACGTGAGTATCCAGAATACGTTTGATAAATTCGCTACGCAGACGGTAGACAAAGTGGTGTCCCAGCGTGGTCAACGCCAGCTGTGAACCAAGAGTCACGATCATCAGCAACAGCAGCAGGCCGAGAAACTCCGGCAGCACCATAAGCGTAGTGTCGACTGTTTCAATCAGGCGCTGGTTGATAAACGCAATCAGCCCAATCCCCAACGCAGCACTGGCAAGGCTGAGCGCCATGACGCTGATAAATGGCCAGCGATACTGCCGCCAGACAAGAAGTAAAAGTTCCATGTGTTCAACCCGGACAAGTAATAACAGCCCGCAGTTTAAACATCTCTTCGCCGACAGCAATAATAATTCTTATTTTTATTCTTCTTTACTCGCCCGGCGAAAAGTCAGATTGTAACGGCAGTCCGTTGTCAACGGATGGTAGCCAGTCTTAAGCGGCTGTATACCATGATAAAACAAGCGCGATTTCCCGCCCCACACCACCACATCACCGTGTTCCAGCAGCAGCCGCTTTAACGGATCGTTGCGCTTCAGACCACCGAACTGAAAGATTGCCGGCAGGCCCAGCGAGACAGAAACAATGGGCGCTTGCAGGTCGGGTTCGTCTTTATCCTGATGCAACGACAGTTTTGCCCCTGGCGTATAGCGGTTGATCAAACAGGCATCTGGTCGGAAATCGGGATAGCCCGCAGCGGTCGCCGCCTGTTGACACAGTTCGGCAAAAACGTCAGGCAAACGCGGCCAGGCGCTACCGGTCAACGGATCGACCGGAGAATAGAGGTAGCCATGCTGATCGGTCGTCCACCCCAATTGACCACAGTTGGTCATCGCCACCGACATTGTATATCCGCCGGGGGTCACCATCTGGCGAAACGGCGATTGTCTGACGACAACCGCCATTTCCTGTAATAAAGAAGGCGCGGCATCAAACGCAAAACGGCGCAAAATGACCGCACCGGACGCCAGCGGCTCCTGCCAGGGTTTTGCCTGCGCAAAGAGATCGAGCATTATCTGTCCTCACCTGTGGTTTCACGGTGCAGCAGTTGCGCCTTGCGGGCGACGCCCCAGCGATAACCCGAAAGCGCGCCATCGCCGCGGATCACCCGATGACACGGGATCACAATCGCCAGCTTATTTGCTCCGCAGGCACTCGCCACAGCGCGCACCGCTTTCGGTTTCCCCACGGCATTCGCCAACTGCTGGTAGCTCACCGTTTCGCCACAGGGAATGTCACGCAGCGCCTGCCACACCTGCTGCTGAAACGCGGTTCCCCGAATATCCAGCGGCAGCGACAATGGGGTATTGCGTGAGTTAATGACCGCGATCACTTCGCGCACACGCTGTTGAAAATCGGGATCCGCAGGCACACCGCGTGCTGCAGGAAACAGTTCATGCAGCTCAGATACCAGCGTAGCATCGTCGTCGCCGAGTAAAATTGCGCAGATACCGCGTTCACTTTCCGCTACCAGGCAGCGGCCCAGTGCGCAGTCCGCCACGGTATAGCGAATCGCCAGCTTATCGCCGCCTTGACGAAACTGCTTTGCCGTCATGCCCAGCGCTCCATCCGCTTTACGGTAATAGCTGCTGCTGTCGGGGAAGCCGGCATTCAAAATCGCCTGGGTCACCGGTGCGCCTTTCGCCAGCGCGTCACGCAAACGCCTGACGCGCCAGGACTGCTGCCACGCTTTCGGCGTCATGCCCGTCGTAGCTTTAAACAGACGATGTAGATGAAACGGGCTCATCGCCACTTGCTGGGCTAAAGCCTCCAGCGTGAGCGGCGACTCCTGCTCTAACAGCTGGCACGCCAGGCTAATCTTCTCCAGCCGCTGCTGCTGCGCGTTGGCTTTATCCGGCTGACAGCGTTTGCAGGGACGAAATCCTGCCGCTAACGCCTGCCCGGCATCGGCAAAGAAACGGACATTTTTACGCAGCGCATGTTTAGCCCGACATGACGGTCGACAAAAGATACCCGTGGTCTGTACAGCAAAAACAAACTGACCGTCAGCGTCCGCATCACGCTGTAACACAGACTGCCAACGGTCCTCATCGGTTACGCGTTGAAGATTATTCATAATGGACTCCTTTGTTAAGCATAGTGCTTAGCCTCAGTGTGTCCGCATTGCAGGGCGTAAAAACCTGCAATCTTGCTTTTTAATTTTTATCGCTGACCAGAAAGCTTTCGAACTGCGGCGACATCCAGGTTTTAAACCCCTCGCCTTCTTTGACAATCATATAAACCGCCAGCCCTTCACGACGCACCACCTCTTTGGCTTTATCCGTGCCGAGCACCATCAGGCCGGTATCCCAGCCGTCGGCTTCCAGTGCCGTAGGCGCAATCACCGTCACCGAGACCAGATTATGCTCAATTGGCCGACCGGTTTGCGGATCGATAACATGCGACAGACGCTTTCCGTCCAGTTCGTAATAATTGCGATAACTGCCGGACGTGCTGATGCCATGACCGTTAATATCGACAACCGCCTGCACCGCGTTTTCCCGATCGGTGGGTTTCTGGATCGCTACTCGCCACGGACGTCCCTCGGCGTTCATCCCCCGGCTGTTCAGCGCCCCACCAACGGACACCAGATAACGGGCGATCCCCTCCTGCTCCATCAGTCGGGCCAGATGATCGGCAGCATAACCTTCACCAACGGTAGAGAGATCGACATACAGATCCGCTAGATCTTTCTGCAGATAGTTCTGCCGCGTGTCATTGATTACGCTCAGGTGCTGCAGCCCGGTTTGTGCTTTTGCTGCATCAATTTGTGCCTGCGTGGGGATATGCAGCGGCTGCTTGTCCGGACCAAATCCCCACAGGTTAACCAACGGGCCGACGGTGATGTCCATCGCGCCATCGGTTTTCGCGCCAATACGCAGCGCCGAGGTGATGATATCCGCCATGGCATCGTTGACCGGCCAGGGCGACAGGCTTTTCGACAAGTTAAAACGCATCAGCGCAGAATCGTTTTTATAGGTAGAGAGCAGCTGATCGTCAGCATCAAGCTGCGTCTGGATCTTGACCCGCAGTTCTTCGGCGCGTTTAGCATCAACGTTCACCACGCTAACCCGCCAGAAGGTGCCCATCGTTTTGCCTTCCAGTACGGTGGCCGCAGGCGGTGTGGTCTGAACCGGCTTTGGTGCGTTATCGCAGCCGACAAAAAAGATCGTCACAGCCAACAGGGCTGCGCGGCAAAAATTCATATCCATACGTGATTATCCTCATGCGAACGGACGCAAGAGTACACCAAAAAGGGTTGCCTGTACGCCGGAATAACGGCATTAAAAAAGGCCCCGCAGGGCCTTTTAATAACAATGAACGCAGATTAGAACTGGTAAACCAGACCCAGCGCTACGATATCATCGGTAGAGATACCCGCATCACGGGTGAAGTTGTTGTCATCCAGCAGGTTGATTTTGTAATCAACATAGGTAGACATGTTTTTGTTGAAGTAGTAAGTCGCGCCAACATCAACATATTTCAGGATGTCTTCGTCGCCATAACCACGACCCAGGTCTTTACCTTTGGACTGCAGGTAAGCCACGGACGGACGCAGACCGAAGTCGAACTGGTACTGTGCAACGGCTTCGAAGTTCTGCGCTTTGTTAGCCCAGCCTAAATCACCTGCACGCGTTGCGTTGTAGGTCTGGGTGTACTGTGCTGCCAGGTACACGTTGTTCGCGTCGTATTTCAGACCACCGGTGTAGGTTTCAGCACGGTCGCCAGTACCGAAGTTCAAACGGTTCTGCTCGTCAGTACGTTTGGAGCTGGTGACTGCGGTACCCAGCGCGAAGCCTTCACCGATATCATACGTGATCGATCCGCCAACACCGTCGCCATTCTGACGCAGTGCATCACGACCGTTGTTGGTCACGCCAGTGAACGTTCTGCCGTTCTCGTCTTCGCCGCTCACGCTACCGTTTTTGCCCTGGTACTGAATGGCAAAGTTCAGACCATCAACCAGACCGAAGAAATCGGTGTTACGGTAGGTCGCGAAGCCGTTACCACGCTGCTGCATGAAGTTGTCAGAACCGTAGGTGTCACCGCCGAATTCCGGCAGAACGTCGGTCCAGGACGTTACGTCGTAAACCACGCCGTAGTTACGACCGTAGTCGAAAGAACCGGCATCAGCGAATTTCAGACCTGCAAACGCCACACGGGTCCAGGAGTTGTTTTCACTTTCAGCCGCGTTACCTTGAATCTGGTATTCCCACTGGCCGTAACCGGTCAGTTGGTCGTTAACCTGAGTTTCGCCTTTGAAGCCGATACGCATGTAAGTCTTGTCACCATCATCACCTTTGTTATCGGAGAAATAGTGCAGACCGTCGACTTTACCGTACAGGTCTAATTTGTTGCCGTCTTTGTTGTAAATTTCAGCCGCATTCGCGGTACCTGCTACCAGCAGAGCTGGGACCAGGAGGGACAGTACTTTGACTTTCATGTTATTAACCCTCTGTTATATGCCTTTATTGCTTTTTTTATGCCACTGCATACTGATTACGTTCATTAACCAGTCGGCAACTTCATTCTCCGCAAAAACACAGAATAATCCAACACGAATATGATACTAAAACTTTAAAGGTGTTTCATTTATCTACATAGATGTTTCAAAATGTTAATATCAGGGAACTTTTTAAAAATCAAAAAATGAGCAAAATAAGCACAAATAGTCAAGAAACATACAGATAACGATATAAATCAACTAATTGCATTCAAAAAACTCATAGCACTGAATGACAAAACAAAATCTTCACTCGCAACTAAAATAGCACTGCTATCATCATTAACTTTATTTATTACCGTCATTCATTCTTGAATGTCTGTTTACCCCTATTTCAACCGAATGCTCTGCGTTCGGTTTTTTTTTACCCTAATTTACACAAAACTGACAGTCCTGTGCTACCAACCAAAAACTATAACAATTATTAACTATTTCTTTGTGTATTAATCACACCTAAGCTTATCTAATAATTTCTTGTTATTTAATGCTAATTTCTTAGGTTCAAAATTTCTATTTGTACCTGACACGGTGGGCTGTACAGATTGACCACGCCGTGACGAAGCAAGATGTGCGGTAAACACATGCCATGCGTCCGGTGCTGCGAGAGTATGGCAATTCATCCATTACCCTTTATACTGCCCCTTCATCTTAAGCATCGTTCTAACAGGTCTTAAACACGAATGAGTCAGTCAGACACAACGGCTTCTACCCGATTTTCCCTACTTCCGGGAAGTATTACCCGTTTCTTCTTATTACTGATCGTTGTGCTGTTAGTGATGATGGGCGTGATGGTCCAGAGCGCGGTCAACACCTGGCTAAAAGATAAGAGCTATCAGATTGTCGATATCACGCATGCCATCCATAAACGAGTAGATACCTGGCGGTACGTCACGTGGCAAATTTATGACAATATTGCCGCCACCCCGCAATCCGCCACAGCGGATGGACTACAAGAAACCCGTTTGAAACAAGATATCTACTATCTTGAGAAACCACGCAGAAAAACCGAAGCGCTTATTTTTGGCTCGCATGACAGCTCAACGCTGGAGATGACTCAGCGTATCTCAACCTACCTGGATACCCTGTGGGGAGCCGAGAATGTCCCATGGTCAATGTATTATCTCAATGGCCAGGACAACAGCCTGATCCTGATTTCGACGTTGCCACTGAAAGATCTGACCTCCGGCTTTAAAGAGTCGACGATTGGTAATATCGTCGATTCGCGCCGTGCAGAAATGCTACAGCAGGCCAATGCGCTGGATGAACGTGAAAGCTTCTCCTCGCTGCGCCGCCTGGTCTGGCAAAACGGCCATTACTTCACACTGCGTACCACCTTTAATCAGCCGGGACATCTGGCCACCGTGGTGGCGTTTGACCTGCCCATTAATGATCTGATCCCGCCAGGCATGCCGCTGGACAGTTTTCATTTGGAACCTGATGCCACCTCAACGGTCGAGCACAGTAATGAAAAAGAGTCGCCTGACAGCGTCAGTATCAGCTTCAATAACGCCAAAATTGAGATTTCATCGGCGCTAAACTCAACGGATATGCGACTGGTCTGGCAGGTCCCGTTCGGTTCATTGCTGCTCGACACCTTGCAAAATATCCTGCTGCCGCTGTTGCTGAACATCGCATTGCTGGCACTGGCGTTATTTGGCTATACCACCTTTCGCCACCTCCCTGCCCGCTCGACCGACGTGGTGCCAAATCTTGCCGCCAATAATGAATTACGCGTTTTGCGAGCAATCAACGAAGAGATTGTTTCACTGCTGCCGCTGGGCTTATTGGTGCACGATCAGGAGGCTAACCGTACGGTCATCAGCAATAAAATTGCCGACCACCTGCTGCCGCATTTGAATTTGCAAAACATAACCAGCATGGCTGAGCAACATCAGGGCGTGATCCAGGCCACCATTAATAATGAACTGTATGAAATCCGACTGTTCCGCAGCCAGATATCACCGCGTACGCAGATCTTTATTATTCGCGACCAGGACAAAGAAGTGCTGGTGAATAAAAAACTGAAACAAGCCCAGCGCCTGTATGAGAAAAATCAGCAGGCCCGCGCCGCATTTATGCAGAATATCGGCAGTGCCCTGAAAGATCCGGCCAGAATACTGGCCGTTAATGCCGCCGCACTCAATACGCCTGACAGCCAAAAACTGGCAAATCAGGCCGATGTGCTGGTGCGAATGGTTGATGAAATTCAGTTGGCCAATATTCTCGAGAGCGACAGCTGGAAAAGCGAGTCCACGCTGTTCTCCGTTCAAACGTTAATTGATGAAGTGGTGCCTGACGTTCTGCCGGTCATTAAACGCAAAGGCCTGCAGCTGCTGATTAAAAATAACCTCAGCGCCAGCGATGAACGCCGCGGCGACCGTGACGCCCTGCGCCGTATTCTGCTGCTGTTGATTCAATACGCGGTAACCACCACGCAAATTGGGAAAATTACCCTCGAAGTTGACCAGGATGAATCAGAGGCAGAGCGCCTGACCTTCCGTATTCTGGATACTGGTGAAGGCGTAACGTTGAATGAAATTGATAATCTACACTTTCCGTTCATCAATGAAACGCAGGGCGATCGCTATGGCAAAGCCAACCCGCTGACGTTTTGGCTATGCGATCAGCTGGCCCGTAAACTGGGCGGGCACCTGAATATCAAAGCGCGTGAAGAACTTGGAACGCGTTATATCGTCCATGTTAAAATGCCGCTGCATGACCAACATGCTGACATTGAAGAGCGCCTGTTGGATGACGTCTGCGTAATGGTTGATGTCACCTCCAGTGAGGTACGTAGCATCGTATTACGTCAGTTAGAAAACTGGGGAGCCACCTGCATCACGCCCGATGAACGGTTGAGTAGTCAAGAATATGATCTCTTTTTAACTGATAATCCGTCTAATCTTACTGCCTCGGGCTTGCTTTTAAGCGATGATGAGTCTGGCGTACGCAAAATTGGCCCTGGTCAGCTGCGCGTCAACTTTAATATGAGCAATGCTATGCAGGAAGCTGTCCTCGAGCTAATAGAAGAGCAGCTGGCGCAGGAAGAGATCCAGGAAATCCCCCTCGGCGGAGATGAAAACGCCGAACTTCATGCCAGTGGTTACTATGCACTCTTTGTAGACACAGTACCGGATGATGTTAAGAGGTTGTATACTGAGGCGGAAACCAGCGATTTCGCTGCGTTAGCCCAAACCGCCCATCGCCTGAAAGGCGTGTTTGCCATGCTTAATCTGGTACCCGGCAAGCAGTTATGTGAAGCGCTGGAACATCTTATTCAAGAAAAAGATGCTCCAGGTATAGAAAAGTACATCAGCGACATTGACACTTACGTCAAGAGCTTGCTGTAGCAAGGTAGCCCAATACATGAACACTATGAACGTAATTATTGCCGATGACCATCCGATTGTACTGTTCGGTATTCGTAAATCACTTGAGCAAATCGAATGGGTGAACGTTGTCGGCGAATTTGAAGACTCCACTGCACTGATCAACAATTTGCCGAAATTAGACGCGCATGTGTTGATAACCGATCTCTCTATGCCGGGAGATAAATACGGTGACGGGATCACGTTAATTAAATACATCAAGCGCCATTTCCCGAGCCTGTCGATCATCGTCCTGACCATGAACAACAACCCGGCGATCCTCAGCGCGGTGCTGGATCTCGACATTGAAGGGATCGTGCTGAAACAGGGTGCGCCAACGGATCTGCCAAAAGCACTGGCGGCGCTGCAAAAAGGCAAGAAATTTACCCCAGAAAGCGTTTCTCGTTTGCTGGAGAAAATCAGTGCCAGCGGGTATGGTGACAAACGTCTTTCGCCGAAAGAGAGCGAAGTTCTGCGCCTGTTCGCGGAAGGTTTCCTGGTCACTGAAATCGCCAAAAAGCTCAACCGCAGCATTAAAACCATCAGTAGCCAGAAAAAGTCCGCGATGATGAAACTGGGCGTTGAAAACGATATCGCCCTGCTGAACTATCTCTCGTCCGTGACGCTAAGCCCGTCCGACAAAGACTGATTCCTTTTCCATCAACATGCCTGATGGCGCTACGTTTATCCGGCCTACGAACGATACCTCATTGAGGTATGTTCCGTAGGCCGGATAAGGCAAACGCCGCCATCCGGCATTTTTTATCCCCGCGTTTTTCTCACTCTTTCCGCATATACCGTCAGCGTCTGCTTCAGCACATCCAACGTCACCGGCTTGGATAAGCAACTATCCATCCCTGACTCCAGACAACGCTGCTTCTCTTCTGCCAGTGCGTTCGCCGTTACGCCAACCACCGGCAGTGTGAGCCCCAGCTGACGAATGCGCTGCGTCAGGCGGTAACCGTCCATATTCGGCATGTTGACGTCGCTCAACACGATATCGATATGATTTTTGCTCAGCACATTGAGTGCGTCTACACCATCATTGGCTGTTTTACACTGATACCCCAACGATCCCAACTGATCGGCCAACAAGCGGCGGTTGATCGGATGATCGTCAACCACCAGAATCATCATGTCATCGTGGGTACTGCCGATTTTATCCGGGGCAGGCAGCGCGCTGGAGAGATTTTCATCCTCCAGCTCAACGCGATATATATGCGCCAGCAGCGCAGGCAGCTCGTGCGGTGAGGCCACGCTGTGCACCCACTCACCCGGCGCTCTCTCCTGCGGAATGCCGATATGTCGGCGACAGAAAATCACCGCGGCGCGTCCCTGCCATGCCTGTTCCTGCACATCATCGGCAATCAGCACGTCATCAGCGTCGGGTTGCTGACCTTCATAGCGCAGCACCGTCATCCCGTTACGCGTCAGGCTGGCTTCGATAAAGCGATACAGTGAAGCATTACGTACCGCCAGCCAGCAGCGGGTATTGGCCAGCCCTTCCACACTTTTCTTCAGCGGATACTGCGCACCATACAGTGGAATACGCACCGTAAACTGGCTGCCCATTCCGGGTTCGGAATCGACGGATATATCACCATCCATCATGCTGATCAGTTTTTCACAAATCGCCAGCCCCAATCCGGTCCCCTGGAAATTACGCTGAACCCCGGTGCCGACCTGAAAGAACGGATCGAACAGACGCACGACTTCTTTGGCCGGAATGCCCACGCCGGTATCACGTACGCGAATACTGAGATAATCACCATGACGCTGCACATGCAGCACAATGCAGCCGGTATCGGTGAACTTAATCGCATTGCTCAACAGATTAGAGATCACCTGCTGCAAGCGCATGGGATCGCCATTCAACGCCACCGGCACATCCGGTTCGATGAAACAGTACAATCCCAGCTGCTTACGTACCACCAGCGGCAGGTAGTTGGCCGTTATGTGGTTCATCACCTCGCGCGGTGAAAACTCACGCGGCTCAATCTTAAGCTGTTCAGATTCAATTTTTGAGAAGTCGAGAATATCGCTGATAATTTTCAGCAGCAGGCTTGAGGAGTTGTTCATCGCCGTGACCAACCGATCGACACCACTCGGCAACTCTTTGGTTTGCAGCAAATCCAGGTTGCCGATAATGCCGTACAGCGGCGTACGCAGCTCATGGCTGACCGTGGCGAGGAACATCGATTTAGACTGGCTAGCCTGCTCCGCTGCCTGCGCCATCTCCTGCAGCGACTCTTCCATTTTGACACGTGCGCTAACATCAACCAGTACGCAAATCGCCACGTTTTCATTGCGATAGCGCGAATGCACAAAGCTGATTTGCAGATTGGTATTATTGCTGGTGAGCACATCAACGAAATTAACCTGCTGACCGCAGATGATCTGTGTGAGCCGCTGCCTGTCCTCGTGGGTCAACATATTCAGATAGGTATGCGCCAACTCGTTACTCAGGATGTTAATACCGTCGATAGTGCGCAGAATACAAATACCGACTGGCGCAGAGGCAACAATTTTACGGTTAAACTGTTCATGTTCTTCCAGACGCTGGGCATCGCTTTCCGCAGGGATAAAAATACGTCGCTCATACATACGTGCCAGCATAAACAACGCCGCGCCCACCAGCACATTCAACAGAATAGCGTTGAGGATCAACATGCGAATACGTTCCAGCACCAGATCGACCGGGACGGAATACACAATACTGAGCGATGATGGCGGCAGATTTTTCTTCAGCACCAGCTCGCGAAAACCCGGCGTATAACCAAACCAGGAACGCTCCTGCATCCAACGCGGTTCAGCTTTGATCGTCCCCTCAGGGCCAGCCAGCGAAATCAGCGCGTGACCATTTTCATCAAGGATAGTCACGCCCATCGGCAGATTACCCGGCGTGAAGAAGTTTTCCATACGAATCGGCTGCTCAACGCCAAGCAGCGCCTGCAGGCGATTAGCCAGATACACCGGCGTCAGCGCATAAAAATAGCCCACGCCCGGACGCGGCCCCTGGCTTATCCAGAACAGGTTATTGCCGTTTTCGTCCTGCGGCGCATTGCGGTACTTAACGATGCGTTCATGCAACGCTTTCAACGCCTCATCGCGTTCCACGGGCATATCACGCAGACCAAAGTTGGCCATACACAGGTTATCGCTGCCGATCAGAAACACGCGATTTAAGTCATAGGCGGCGGAGAAATTGTCGCGCCAGTAGCGCATAAACCACGCCAGCGATTCCAGTGAACCACGCCAGGCGTTGCCCATCACCGCACAGTCGGAATCAGCAAACAGCGGCTCAAAATTGGGCACCACGGTTTTGTCATCCCGCGCCCGCAGCGACATCACGCCGTTTTCCGCCGTTAAGCGGTTCTCTGCAATATATTTCAGCTCTTTGATCACATCAGACGTGCGCTGAATGTAGCGCTGCGCCTGATCGGAGCTAAGCGTAAACTCCTGACGGATCTCCGATTCTCGCTGATGCAGCGCATTCACAATGTAGAACACACTCGCAAAAGCAATCAGAAGCCAGACCAGCAGCGCCAGCGCTCTGAACAGGTAGCGTGAGACTTTTAGGGTTGCATGAACAGAAGCAAGGTATTTCAAAGGGGCGAAGCTCCGCCTCAGGGTATGAATAAGTGTGGTTAAGGTAGCGGTAAATGCCCGGCGTCGCAATGCCCTCTCTTTACGGGAATATGATACACCGCTGAGAAAACATTATCTTAACCCCTGATAATCGTCGTTTGACTTAAATACCTTGTACGGATGTCAGAATGCCCGACCTGAAATGGCTGACGCGTCGTTTAACCCCGCGACGTTTACGCAACCAAATGATCATGATGGCCATTCTGATGGTGACAGTACCGACGATATCCATTGGTTATATCGTAGAAACCGAAGGCCGTTCAGCAGTCTTATCTGAAAAAGAGAAAAAACTGTCATCGGTGTTAGCACTGCTAAACGATGCCTTGGGCGATCGTTTTAGCGACTATGCAAATTTGCCGCGTGACGCGCGCATTCGTGCGCTTAATCAGGCGCTGGGCCCCATCACCGAGCGCATCACACAGGCGTTTCCCGGCGTGGGCGCGGGCTACTACCACAAAGCCCTCGATGCCGTGATCACCTACTCCCCTTCTGCGCTTTATCAGGGCAATGTGGGACTCACTATCTCACCTGACCACCCAGGACGTGACGTGATGAGCACCCAGTCGGCCATCGTCGTCTCAGGCCAACAGGTGCGCGGCGACATCCTTAATTCAATGCTACCGATCAAACGTCATGGTGAGGTTATTGGCTATATCTGGGCCAACGAACTGACGGAAGATATTCGCCAGCAAGCGAGAAAAATGGACGTCAGAATCGTCGCCGTGCTGGCGGCAGGACTGCTCATCAGCCTGCTGCTGATCGTGCTGTTCTCCCGCCGTCTCAGCGCCAATATCGACATCATCACCGACGGTCTGTTAACCCTGGGACAAAAGACGCCAACCCGACTGCCAGAATTGCCCGGCGAACTGGGACAAATTAGCCGCAGCGTCAATGCGCTGGCGCAAACGCTGCTGGAAACCAAAACCCTTAACGATCTGATTATTGAAAACGCCGCCGACGGGGTGATTGCTATCGACAGGCAGGGTGATGTCACCACGATGAACCCCGCAGCGGAACAAATTACCGGTTACACGTTGCATGAGTTAGTCGGGCAACCTTATGCCAGGATTTTTTCCAACACCCCATTTTCCAGCCCGGTGCTGGATACGCTGGAACATGGTACCGAACATGTCGCTCAGGAAGTCAGCTTTCCCGGACGCGACCGTGTCATTGAGATAAGCGTCACTTCCAGCCGGATCCATAATGCACACGGCGAACTGATCGGCGCATTGGTTTTCTTCTCCGATTTAACCGCCCGTAAAGAGACCCAGCGGCGACTGGCACAAACTGAGCGGCTTGCCACCCTCGGCGAACTGATGGCCGGAGTGGCTCATGAAGTGAGAAATCCGCTGACGGCAATCCGTGGTTATGTGCAGATTATCCGCCAACAAACGACCTTGCCGGAGCATCAGGAATATTTATCCGTGGTGCTGAACGAGATTGACTCAATCAACAGGGTCATTCAGCAACTGTTGGATTTTTCTCGTCCGCGACGCAGCAAATGGCAGCAGGTACAGCTCAATACGCTGATTGCAGAAACGCTGATCCTGGTTCAAACCGCTGGTATTCAGGCGCGCATTAATTTTACCACGGAGTTACACCCCAACCTGCCGGCGATCGTTGCCGATCGCGAGTTACTTAAGCAGGTGATCCTCAACATTTTAATCAACGCGGTACAAGCCATCAGCGCACGCGGTGACATTAAGATCCGTACCTGGCAATACGCGGCGTCACAACAGGCGGTGACCATCGAGGATAACGGCTGCGGCATCGATATTGCGCTGCAGAAAAAAATATTTGATCCGTTCTTCACCACCAAAGCCTCGGGAACAGGGCTTGGTCTGGCCCTCAGCCAGCGGATTATTAACGCCCATCAGGGCGATATTCGCGTCGCCAGCATGCCGGGCTGCGGTGCAACCTTCACCCTTATTTTACCGACTCATCCGCAGGAAACCCCGTCAGAATGAAAACCACCTACCGTATTCTCATCGTTGATGATGAAGCCAATGTTTGCCGTATGCTGACTACCGCGTTTTCTCTGCAAGGACATGAGACGCACAGCGCCTGCGACGGTGAGGCTGGCCTGGCGCTGTTTAACGAAAAGCAGCCTGACGTAGTGTTGATGGACATTCGCATGCCGGTCATGGACGGTATTGAGGCACTGAAAGTCATGCGTACTCAGCAACCGCGTATCCCCGTCATTTTGATGACTGCTTACGCTGAAGTCGAAACAGCGGTAGAAGCCTTACGCAGCGGCGCATTTGATTACGTGATCAAACCTTTCGATCTGGATGAGCTTAACCTGGTTATCCAGCGCGCGTTGCAGCTACAGGCGATGAAGCAGGAGATCCGCAACCTGCATAAAGCGCTAAGCACCAGCTGGCAATGGGGGCATATCCTGACCAACAGCCCGCTAATGCAGGATATCTGTAAAGATACGGCGAAAATCGCCCTCTCGCAGGCCAGCGTGTTGGTAAGCGGTGAGAGCGGCACCGGAAAAGAGCTGATCGCCCGGGCGATCCATTACAACAGCAGACGCGCCAACGGTCCTTTTATCAAAATCAACTGCGCCGCCCTGCCGGAATCGTTACTGGAAAGCGAGCTGTTCGGTCATGAAAAGGGGGCGTTTACCGGGGCGCAAACGCTACGCCAGGGTTTATTCGAACGCGCCCATCAGGGTACGCTTTTCCTTGATGAAATTGGCGAAATGCCTCCAGGCCTGCAGGCGAAGCTGCTGCGCATTTTGCAGGAAAGAGAATTTGAACGCATCGGCGGGCATCAAACCATTCGCGTCGATATCCGCATTATCGCCGCCACCAACCGTAGCCTGCAAACAATGGTGAAAGCAGGCACTTTCCGCGAAGATCTGTTTTATCGTTTGAATGTCATCCACCTTCAGCTGCCACCGTTACGTGAGCGGCGGGAAGATATCGCCCTGCTGGCCAACCATTTTTTACAAAAATTCAGTTCTGAGAATCAGCGCGATATCATCGATATCGACCCAACAGCAATGTCGATCCTCAGTGCCTGGTCGTGGCCGGGCAATATCCGTGAACTCTCCAATGTGATTGAACGCGCGGTGGTAATGAACACCGGCGCGGTGATTTTTGCCGACGATCTTCCCGACCAGTTCCGTTCACCCGTCAGCGCAATAACCGAAGTAAAACCCACTCAAACGGGGGAACGTAGCCTGAAAGAAGAAATTAAACGCGAGGAAAAACGGATCATCGTGGAGGTTCTTGAACAACAGGACGGAAACCGCACCCGCACGGCGCTGATGCTGGGTATCAGCCGACGCGCCCTGATGTATAAACTTCAAGAATATGACATCGACCCGACAGGGGTTTGAGACAGAAAGTTGCTATGCAGAATTTTGCACACTGCGCAAAACTCTGCATAGCCCCCCCATCACTATCACATAGCCTGAGAACAAATAACCCTACAGATTCAATGAATTAACGATATTCCTTTCTATTTCACCATTCTGGCATCCCGCTTGCAATTCCCTGATGTACCCAAAATGGACCAGGCAACAGGGAAATAGAATGAAAACAAAACTTCTTACCTTACAAGACGCTACACATTTCTTTCGCGACGGCATGACCATCATGGTCGGGGGCTTTATGGGCGTAGGTACCCCACCCCGTTTGGTTGAAGCTTTACTTGAGTCCGGCGTCAGAGACCTGACACTTATCGCTAACGATACCGCCTTTGTCGATACCGGGATCGGGCCGCTGATCGTCAATGGCCGTGTGAGCAAAGTGATTGCTTCGCACATTGGCACCAATCCTGAAACCGGTCGACGCATGATTGCCGGTGAAATGGAGGTTCAACTGGTGCCGCAAGGTACCCTGATAGAGCAAATCCGCTGCGGCGGCGCGGGGCTTGGCGGCTTTCTGACGCCTACCGGCGTCGGCACCATTGTCGAAGACGGCAAGCAGACCCTGACGCTTGATGGCAAAACCTGGCTGCTTGAACGCCCGTTGCGTGCAGATCTGGCGCTGATTCGTGCGCACCGCGCAGACATGCTTGGCAACCTCACCTATCAACTCAGCGCGCGCAATTTCAACCCACTGATCGCCCTTGCCGCCGACCTCACGCTGGTGGAGCCGGATGAAATGGTCGAAATAGGTGAGCTTCTCCCTGACCAGATAATCACCCCCGGCGCCGTTATCGACCACATCATTTCCCCTCTGGAGGCCTGATTATGGATGCTAAACAACGTATTGCGCGCCGCGTGGCGCAAGAACTTCGCGACGGCGACGTGGTGAACTTAGGTATCGGTCTGCCGACGATGGTCGCCAACTACCTGCCAGCCGATATTCACATTACCTTGCAGTCCGAGAACGGTTTTCTCGGGTTGGGTCCGGTCACCACAGCCCATCCCGATCTGGTCAACGCCGGTGGGCAACCGTGTGGTATTTTGCCCGGTGCCGCAATGTTTGATAGCGCCATGTCATTCGCGTTAATTCGCGGCGGCCATGTTGATGCCTGTGTCCTCGGTGGGTTGCAGGTTGATGAACAGGCTAACCTCGCCAACTGGGTGGTTCCCGGTAAGATGGTGCCCGGCATGGGCGGCGCAATGGATCTGGTCACCGGCGCGCGTAAAGTCATTATCGCCATGGAACATTGTGCGAAAGATGGCGCGGCTAAAATTCTCCGCCATTGCACCATGCCACTGACGGCCCAGCACGCGGTACATATGCTGGTCACCGAACTCGCCGTTTTCCGCTTCATTGACGGTAAAATGTGGCTGACAGAAATCGCGGAAGGCTGCGATATCACCGCCCTGCGTGAGAAAACCGACGCACAATTTGCTGTCGCCACCGACCTGGTCATCCTGCGAGGTGACGTATGATTGGCCGTATGTCACGCTTTATGACGCGTTTCGTCAGCCGCTGGCTGCCCGACCCGCTGATCTTCGCCATGCTGCTGACGCTGATAACGTTCGCCATTGCGCTGTGGTTGACGCCGCAAACACCGATCAGCATGGTCAAGTTTTGGGGAGACGGCTTCTGGAATCTGCTGGCATTTGGTATGCAGATGGCGCTGATCATCGTCACCGGCCACGCGCTGGCCAGCTCCGGTCCGGTTAAAAGTCTGCTGCGCACCGCCGCTTCAGCCGCTAAAACCCCCACACAGGGCGTTATGCTGGTGACATTCTTTGCCGCGGTCGCTAGCGTCATCAACTGGGGCTTTGGTCTGGTGGTGGGAGCGATGTTTGCTCGTGAAGTCGCCCGTCGGGTACCCGGCTCTGACTACCCGCTGCTGATTGCCTGCGCCTACATCGGCTTTCTGACCTGGGGTGGCGGCTTCTCCGGCTCAATGCCGTTGCTGGCAGCAACGCCGGGCAACCCGGTCGAGCACGTTGCCGGGTTAATTCCGGTCAGCGACACCCTGTTTACCGATTTCAATATTTTCATCACTCTGGCGCTCATTGTGGTCATGCCGTTCATCACACGCATGATGACGCCGAAACCGTCTGATGTGGTAAGCATCGATCCAAAATTATTGCTGGAAGAAGATGATTTCCAGAAGAAACTCCCGCCAGACGCACCGCCGTCCGAGCGTCTGGAAGAGAGCCGTATTCTGACGCTAATCATTGGCGGACTGGGGATTGCTTACCTGGCACTGTATTTCGCCGACAAGGGTTTCAACCTCACCATCAACACCGTCAACCTGATGTTTATGATTGCCGGTCTGCTGCTGCACAAAACGCCAATGGCCTATATGCGTGCCGTCAGCGCCGCCGCCCGCAGCACCGCGGGGATCCTGGTACAGTTCCCCTTCTACGCCGGGATCCAACTAATGATGGAGCATTCCGGTCTCGGCGGGCTGATTACCGAATTCTTCATCGACGTCGCCAACAAAGACACCTTCCCATTAATGACTTTCTTCAGTTCCGCGCTGATTAACTTTGCCGTGCCATCAGGTGGCGGACACTGGGTTATTCAGGGACCGTTCGTGTTGCCTGCCGCGCAGGCGCTCGGTGCCGACCTGGGTAAATCGGTGATGGCCATCGCCTACGGCGAGCAGTGGATGAACATGGCGCAACCGTTCTGGGCATTACCTGCGCTGGCTATCGCCGGGCTGGGCGTGCGCGACATTATGGGCTACTGCATCACCGCCCTGCTTTTCTCCGGCATCATTTTCGTCATTGGATTGACCTTGTTCTGACGGCAACCACTTATTTAAGGGAACAGAAAAATGAAAAATTGTGTCATCGTCAGTGCGGCGCGTACCGCAATTGGTAACTTTAATGGTTCACTGGCCACCACCGGCGCCGTCGAACTCGGAGCAACCGTGATTAAAGCCGCGCTAGAGCGCGCCCGCCTTGACCCACTCCGGGTTGACGAGGTGATCATGGGCAACGTGCTGCAGTCTGGTTTAGGACAGAACCCTGCACGCCAGGCGCTGTTAAAAAGCGGTCTCGCCGACACCGTATGCGGTTTTACCCTCAACAAAGTGTGCGGCTCGGGCCTCAAAAGCGTGGCGCTTGCCGCTCAGGCAATCCAGGCCGGACAAGCTCAGGCAATTGTCGCCGGTGGCATGGAAAACATGAGCCAGGCACCGTACCTGTTAGACGCCAAAGCCCGCTGGGGATATCGCCTCGGGGACGGACAGTTGTCAGATGTAATCCTGCGCGACGGTCTGATCTGCGCCGAGCATGGCTACCATATGGGGATCACCGCTGAAAACGTTGCCAAGGAGTATGGCATTAGTCGGGAGATGCAGGATGAACTGGCGCTGATGTCGCAGCGTAAAGCGGTATCGGCAATAGAGTCAGGCGCATTTGAGGCAGAGATCGTCCCGGTGAGTGTGGTATCGCGGAAAAAAGCGATCATGTTTGATCGTGATGAATTCCCCAAAGCCGACTCTACGGCGGAAGGCCTTGCCGCATTACGTCCGGCCTTCGACAAAGCGGGTACCGTCACGGCCGGTAACGCTTCGGGGATCAACGACGGTGCCGCCGCGCTGGTAATCATGGAAGAAGCGGCGGCGCTGGCTGCTGGGCTGAAGCCGCTGGCGCGGATCAAAGCCTATGCCGGCGGCGGCGTCGCACCCGCCATCATGGGCATGGGGCCGGTTCCGGCGACGCAAAAAGTGCTGCAACTGAGCGGGCTTCAATTGTCTGATATCGACCTGATTGAAGCCAATGAGGCGTTTGCCGCACAGTTTCTGGCAGTAGGGAAAACGCTGGGATTTGATGCACAAAAGGTGAATGTCAACGGCGGAGCAATCGCGCTTGGGCACCCTATCGGCGCCAGCGGGGCGCGTATTCTGGTCACGTTGCTTCACGCGCTACAAGCGCGGGATAAAACTCTCGGACTGGCTACGCTGTGCATCGGCGGCGGTCAGGGGATTGCAATGATTGTGGAAAGGATGAACTAAAAAAAAGGGCCGGATTTCTCCGGCCCTTCTCATTACGACTTAATTACTCTTCTGCGTCATCCGCCGCATCGTCATCGCTTTCTGCTTCAGGCGCGATATCATCGTCCCCTTCCGCAGCACTTCCGTCGATAGAATCCAGTTCTTCGTCATCAACCGGTTCAGCTACACGTTGCAGACCCACCACGTTTTCATCATCCGCCGTGCGGATGAGGATAACGCCCTGGGTGTTACGCCCAACCACGCTGATTTCCGACACGCGAGTACGCACCAACGTACCAGCATCGGTGATCATCATGATCTGGTCGCTATCGGTCACCTGCACCGCGCCAACAACGGAACCGTTGCGTTCGGTGACTTTGATGGAGATAACGCCCTGCGTCGCACGCGACTTGGTCGGATACTCTTCTGCCGCAGTACGCTTACCATAACCGTTTTGCGTCACGGTCAGGATAGCGCCTTCGCCACGTGGAATAATTAGAGAAACGACTTTGTCTTCGCCCGCCAGTTTGATACCACGTACGCCGGTCGCAGTACGACCCATCGCACGAACGGCGTCTTCTTTGAAGCGCACCACTTTACCCGCGGCAGAGAACAGCATCGCTTCGTCAGACCCCGAGGTCAGATCCACGCCAATCAGCTCGTCGCCTTCATTCAGGTTAACCGCAATAATACCGGCTGAACGTGGACGGCTGAACTCGGTCAGCGCCGTTTTCTTCACGGTACCGCTAGCGGTTGCCATAAAGACGTTCACGCCCTCTTCGTACTCGCGTACCGGCAGAATCGCGGTGATACGTTCGTTGGCTTCCAGCGGCAGCAGGTTGACGATTGGACGTCCACGCGCACCACGGCTCGCTTCCGGCAGCTGATAGACCTTCATCCAGTACAGACGACCACGGCTGGAGAAGCACAGGATCGTGTCGTGGGTGTTGGCCACCAGCAGGCGGTCGATGAAGTCTTCTTCTTTAATTCGTGCTGCTGATTTACCCTTACCGCCACGACGCTGTGCTTCGTAATCGGTTAACGGCTGATATTTAACGTAACCCTGGTGAGACAAGGTCACGACAACATCTTCCTGGGTGATCAGATCTTCGATATTGATGTCAGCGCTGTTGGCGGTGATTTCAGTGCGACGCTCATCACCGAACTGCTCGCGAACCAGCTCCATCTCTTCACGGATCACTTCCATCAGGCGATCGGCGCTGCCCAAAATGTGCAGCAATTCAGCGATCTGCTCCAGCAGCTCTTTGTATTCGTCGAGCAGTTTTTCATGCTCAAGGCCGGTCAGTTTCTGCAAGCGCAGATCCAAAATCGCCTGGGCTTGCTGTTCAGTCAGGTAGTACTGACCGTCACGCACGCCAAACTCAGGTTCCAGCCATTCAGGACGGGCAGCGTTATCACCGGCACGTTCCAGCATCGCCGATACGTTACCCAGCTCCCACGAACGGGCAACCAGTCCGGCTTTCGCTTCAGCCGGGGTCGGCGCACGACGGATCAGTTCAATGATCGGATCGATGTTGGCCAGTGCAATCGCTAACGCTTCAAGGATGTGGGCACGATCGCGGGCTTTACGCAGTTCAAAAATAGTACGGCGAGTAACCACTTCACGACGGTGACGCACAAACGCAGCGATAATATCTTTCAGGTTCATGATCTTCGGCTGACCATGGTGCAGCGCAACCATGTTAATACCGAAGGAAACCTGCAGCTGGGTCTGGGAGTAAAGGTTGTTGAGAACCACTTCCCCGACCGCGTCACGTTTGACTTCAATCACGATGCGCATACCGTCTTTATCAGACTCGTCACGCAGCGCGCTGATGCCTTCAACGCGTTTGTCTTTTACCAACTCGGCAATTTTCTCAATCAGGCGGGCTTTGTTCACCTGATACGGAATTTCGTGCACGATGATGGTTTCACGACCGGTTTTCGCGTCAGCTTCAACTTCCGCGCGGGCGCGAATGTACACTTTACCGCGACCAGTACGATAGGCTTCTTCAATACCACGACGACCGTTGATGATCGCGGCGGTCGGGAAGTCCGGGCCTGGGATGTGTTCCATCAGCCCTTCAATGCTGATGTCTTCATCGTCAATGTAGGCCAGACAGCCGTTAATCACTTCTGTCAGGTTGTGCGGCGGAATGTTGGTCGCCATACCTACCGCGATACCGGACGAACCGTTCACCAGCAGGTTAGGAATTTTGGTCGGCATGACGTCCGGAATGCGTTCGGTGCCGTCATAGTTATCGACGAAATCAACCGTTTCTTTTTCCAGGTCAGCCATCAGCTCGTGGGCGATTTTCGACATACGGATTTCCGTATAACGCATCGCTGCGGCGGAGTCGCCATCGACAGAACCAAAGTTACCCTGACCATCCACCAGCATGTAACGCAGGGAGAATGGCTGCGCCATACGAACAATGGTGTCGTAAACGGCGGTATCACCATGAGGGTGGTATTTACCGATTACGTCACCAACGACACGGGCAGATTTTTTATAGGCTTTATTCCAGTCGTTGCCCAATACGTTCATGGCGTAAAGTACGCGACGGTGAACCGGCTTCAGGCCATCTCGGACGTCCGGCAGCGCACGGCCAACAATGACCGACATCGCATAATCCAGATACGAGCTCTTCAGCTCTTCCTCAATGTTGACCGGTGTAATTTCTCTCGCAAGGTCGCTCATCTAACCGCTATCCCTCTACTGTATCCCGGATTCAAAGGTCGCAAATTATAACACATCCGTGCAGATTCAGGTAAATGGATTCCCCCTGAGAGAGGCTTTATTCATCCTGCCAGGCTGATATACTCGTTTGTATTGCTAATTAAGGAGTAGAAGCCCCAATGAATGCCGAAAAAGCCCCGGTGACTCAGAACGTTGACCATGAAGAAATTGCCAAATTTGAAGCAGTCGCGTCGCGCTGGTGGGATCTTGAAGGTGAATTTAAGCCTCTGCACCGCATTAACCCGCTGCGTCTGGGTTATATCACCGAGCGCTCAGGCGGGCTGTTTGGTAAAAAAGTGCTCGACGTCGGCTGCGGAGGCGGCATTCTGGCTGAAAGCATGGCGCGCGAAGGCGCAACAGTCACCGGCCTGGATATGGGTTTTGAACCGCTGCAGGTGGCAAAACTGCATGCGCTGGAAAGTGGCATTCAGGTGGAATACGTACAAGAAACTGTAGAACAACACGCCGAAAAACATGCACACCAGTATGACGTAGTGACCTGCATGGAAATGCTGGAACACGTACCGGATCCGCAGTCGGTGGTCAGAGCCTGCGCGCAGTTGGTGAAACCAGGCGGCGAGGTGTTTTTCTCCACGCTCAATCGCAACGGCAAGTCGTGGCTGATGGCTGTGGTTGGCGCGGAGTACATTCTGCGCATGGTGCCCAAAGGCACGCATGATGTGAAAAAATTTATTAAGCCTGCGGAATTGTTACAGTGGGTTGATCAGACAGTGTTAAAAGAGCGCCACATGACCGGCCTGCACTACAACCCTATCACCAACACCTTTAAGCTGGGTCCAGGCGTGGACGTGAACTATATGGTGCACACCACCGCGAAAGCCGAGTAACTTATCTGCACGCCTGATGACGTTTCGCTTATCAGGCGTACAAACTCTGTGCCAGATCATATAACGTAATCGCTCTTCGATGAAGAAATCAGCACTCGATCAAATTTTCTATTTTTTTTCTCAATTATTGACATCCTCGCCAGGCCTTATAAGACGCGCACTTAGCGATTATTACCCTTTTGCAACCTCAATTTAACGCCAAAATCAACTCTTGTACTGAAAAGAATCCCTACTAGAATACTCACCATATAGCGTCTATCTTATCAAACAACCCCTACATATAGTATTTATCCACAGACTTAGTCACAACATGGCACTGTGGATAATACGGGGGATATTTTTTTCTTTCACGGACAGGTAAAAAACCACATGAATCAGAGTCTGCTGGTGACAAAGCGTGATGGTAGTACAGAGCGCATCAATCTCGACAAAATCCACCGAGTTCTGGATTGGGCGGCAGAAGGACTGAATAACGTATCGATTTCTCAGGTCGAGCTTCGCTCTCACATTCAGTTTTATGACGGCATCAAGACTTCCGATATTCACGAAACGATTATCAAAGCCGCCGCCGATCTGATCTCCCGTGATGCACCGGATTATCAATATCTGGCCGCTCGTCTGGCGATTTTCCACCTGCGCAAGAAAGCCTACGGTGAGTTCGAACCGCCAAAACTGTATGACCATGTTGTTAAAATGGTTGAGATGGGCAAATACGACAATCATCTGCTGGAAGACTACACGGAAGAAGAGTTCAAGCAGATGGACTCGTTCATCGAACATGACCGCGATATGACCTTCTCCTATGCTGCCGTGAAGCAGTTAGAAGGCAAATATCTGGTACAAAACCGCGTCACCGGTGAAATTTACGAAAGCGCTCAGTTCCTCTATATTCTGGTAGCAGCTTGCCTGTTCTCGAACTACCCGCGTGAAACCCGTCTGGAATACGTTAAGCGTTTCTACGACGCCGTTTCGACGTTTAAAATTTCGCTGCCAACGCCAATCATGTCTGGCGTGCGTACCCCAACCCGTCAGTTCAGCTCTTGCGTGCTGATCGAGTGCGGCGACAGCCTGGACTCCATTAACGCGACCTCCAGCGCCATCGTGAAATACGTTTCCCAGCGCGCTGGTATCGGCATCAACGCTGGACGCATTCGTGCGCTGGGTAGCCCGATTCGCGGCGGTGAAGCGTTCCACACCGGCTGTATCCCGTTCTATAAACACTTCCAGACTGCGGTGAAATCCTGCTCTCAGGGCGGCGTACGCGGCGGTGCGGCCACGCTGTTCTACCCGATGTGGCATCTGGAAGTTGAAAGCCTGCTGGTACTGAAAAACAACCGTGGCGTCGAGGGCAACCGCGTACGTCACATGGACTACGGCGTACAGATCAACAAGTTGATGTACACTCGCCTGCTGAAAGGCGGCGACATCACCCTGTTCAGCCCGTCTGACGTTCCGGGCCTGTACGACGCGTTCTTCGCCGATCAGGACGAATTCGAGCGCCTGTACACCCAATACGAAAACGATGACAGCATTCGTAAACAACGCGTAAAAGCGGTTGAGCTGTTCTCGCTGATGATGCAGGAACGCGCCTCTACCGGTCGTATCTACATTCAGAACGTTGACCACTGCAACACCCACAGCCCGTTTGATCCTGCTATCGCACCAGTGCGCCAGTCCAACCTGTGCCTGGAAATCGCGCTGCCGACCAAACCGCTGACCGACGTTAACGACGAAAACGGTGAAATTGCCCTGTGTACGCTCTCTGCCTTTAACCTCGGCGCTATCAACAGCCTCGACGAACTGGAAGAGCTGGCCGTGCTGGCGGTACGTGCACTGGATGCGCTGCTGGATTATCAGGATTATCCGATCCCGGCAGCTAAACGCGGTGCCATGGGTCGCCGTACGCTGGGTATTGGCGTGATCAACTACGCTTACTGGCTGGCGAAGAACGGTAAACGTTACTCTGACGGCAGCGCCAATAACCTGACCCACAAAACCTTTGAAGCCATTCAGTATTACCTGCTGAAAGCCTCGAATGAGCTGGCTAAAGAGCAAGGCGCGTGCCCGTGGTTTAACGAAACCACCTATGCCAAAGGTATTCTGCCGATCGATACCTACAAGAAAGATCTGGATGCCATCGTCAACGAACCGCTGCACCACGACTGGGAAGCGTTGCGTGAATCGATCAAGACTCACGGTCTGCGTAACTCCACACTCTCTGCTCTGATGCCGTCTGAGACCTCTTCGCAGATCTCCAACGCCACCAACGGCATTGAGCCACCGCGCGGTCACGTGAGTATCAAAGCCTCGAAAGATGGCATCCTGCGTCAGGTTGTGCCGGATTACGAACACCTGAAAAATGCCTATGAACTGCTGTGGGAAATGCCCAATAACGACGGCTACCTGCAACTGGTTGGCGTGATGCAGAAGTTTATCGATCAATCGATTTCAGCCAATACCAACTACGATCCGTCCCGCTTCCCGTCAGGGAAAGTGCCGATGCAGCAATTGCTGAAAGACCTGCTCACCGCCTACAAATTTGGTGTCAAAACGCTGTATTATCAGAACACCCGCGACGGTGCTGAAGATACTCAGGACGATATGGTGCCGTCTATCCAGGACGATGGCTGCGAAAGCGGCGCATGTAAGATCTGATGAATAATGCCGGGTGGCGCTACGCTTACCCGGCCTACGATTGCACGGTTTGTAGGCCGGATAAGGTGCTTGCACCGCCATCCGGCGCTCATCCCACAAAGGATTCACATCAATGGCATACACCACTTTTTCACAGACGAAAAATGACCAGCTTCTGGAACCGATGTTCTTCGGCCAGCCGGTGAACGTCGCGCGCTATGATCAGCAAAAATATGACATCTTCGAAAAACTGATCGAAAAGCAGCTCTCGTTCTTCTGGCGTCCGGAAGAGGTCGATGTTTCTCGTGACCGCATTGACTTTCAGGCGCTGCCAGAACATGAAAAACACATTTTTATCAGCAACCTGAAGTACCAGACCTTACTGGACTCCATTCAGGGGCGCAGCCCGAACGTGGCGTTGTTGCCGCTGATCTCGATCCCTGAGCTGGAAACCTGGGTGGAAACGTGGGCCTTCTCCGAAACCATTCACTCACGCTCTTACACCCATATCATCCGTAACATTGTTAACGATCCGGCGGTGGTGTTTGACGATATCGTCACCAATGAGCAGATTCAGAAGCGTGCGGAAGGCATCTCCAGCTACTACGACGAGTTAATCGAGATGACCAGCTACTGGCATCTGCTCGGCGTTGGTACGCACACGGTCAATGGTAAGACGGTTGTCGTGAACCTGCGCGAGCTGAAGAAGAAACTGTATCTGTGCCTGATGAGCGTTAACGCACTGGAAGCGATCCGCTTCTACGTCAGCTTCGCCTGCTCTTTTGCTTTTGCCGAGCGCGAACTGATGGAAGGCAACGCGAAAATCATTCGCCTGATCGCCCGTGACGAAGCCCTGCACCTGACCGGGACCCAGCATATGCTGAACCTGTTGCGCAGCGGCGTAGACGATCCGGAAATGGCAGAGATTGCCGAAGAGTGTAAACAGGATTGCTACGACCTGTTCGTACAGGCCGCTGTGCAGGAAAAAGAGTGGGCTGATTACCTGTTCCGCGACGGTTCAATGATCGGTCTGAACAAAGATATTCTGTGCCAGTACGTCGAGTACATCACTAACATTCGTATGCAGGCCGTAGGGCTTGACCTGCCGTTCCAGACGCGTTCGAACCCCATTCCGTGGATCAACACCTGGCTGGTGTCCGATAACGTGCAGGTTGCACCGCAGGAAGTGGAAGTCAGCTCTTATCTGGTCGGGCAAATCGATGCCGAAGTCGATACCGACGATCTGAGTAATTTCCAGCTCTGATGGGCCGTATTACCCTGCGCATCTCTGGCACGCAGCTGCTGTGCCAGGATGAACATCCTTCCCTGCTGGCCGCGCTTGAATCGCACAATGTTGAGGTCGAGTATCAATGTCGTGAAGGCTACTGCGGCTCCTGCCGTACCCGCCTGGTAGCGGGTCAGGTTGACTGGATTGCAGAGCCTTTGGCCTTTATTCAGCCGGGTGAGATACTGCCCTGCTGTTGCCGGGCAAAGGGTGATATTGAGATTGAGATGTAACGCCTAGTGAACTTCATGCGCGGAGACCAGCACCACGTCTCCGCGTTTTTTCATCTGCATGATGTACAGCGCTCCGGCAAGAACCACCAGCACGGCACCGACCAGATAAATCGCCCGATACCCCACGCCTTCTACCATCATCCCCATAATAAATGCCCCAATCGCCATTCCCGCATCCATTGCGTTGAAAAAAAGCGAATTGGCGATGCCAATTTTATGCGGCTCTACCGCGCTAATAATTTGCGTCTGGAACACCGGTGTCACCGAGCCGTAGCCAATGCCAATCAGCCCTCCGGCAATAATCATCATGATGCTGCCGTGGGTATATCCGAGCACCACAAGCCCTACGGTAAAGGCGACCAGGCACGGGTAAACCACGTATTTCGGTCCTTTTTTATCACAAATATTGCCGGTAAACGTTCGGCAGATCATCAGGCAGACAGCGTAGCAAAGCAGGAAGTTACTGGCGGCGGCCATCAGATCCAGCTCGCGTGCATACAGCGCCAGGAAGGCAGATACCCCGGCGTAGGAAAAGGTCATGAAGAAGGTCACCATGGCAAAAGGCAAGGCGGCACGGTCAAACATGGCGGCAAACCCCAGCTTAGGCTGCGAGCCATCGGCATGACGAATCACCGGCGGCACGGCAACAATCAATGACAGCACAATGCCCACTGCCGCTACCGCTGTACAAAGCCAGAACGCGGAAGTAAAGGCCTCCCAGCGCGCCATGTTCAGACCCACCCATGGCCCAACGACCATCGCCAGTCCCATAGCTAAAGAGAAAAAGCTGATGCCCTCCCCACGTCGGGAGGCCGGTATCAACCGCGCGGAAATCGTCCCTTTTACCGTAGTAATAACGCCAAACGTGACACCATGAAGCACCCGAATAAACAGCAGTGATTCAATTGAATGGCAGACAGGATACAGCGCAGTGACCACCAAAAAGGCCAGAGAAGAGAGCACCAGAATCGTTTTATTCGAATATTTTCCCACCCATTGTCCGGCAAACGGACGTACCACAATGGCGGCCCCCAAAAAGAAGGTGACTAATAAACCCGCCTTATCAGGGGTCGCATGGAGACGCTCCAGGATATAAATCGGCAACAGCGTCAGCAGGACATAAAAAACAAAAAAGATAATAAAGCTGATAATCGTGATGGCCCAAAAATCTTTCGTCCACAATTTTTCTTTCATACTCGGCAACCTGTCCCGACGGCGCACGCAGGCAACGCTCAGAGCGACTGAACAACGGACAGGTGCGTCAAAATGTGATTTATCCCCGTCATAGTTCACATTGCTTGTGTGTCGGCTACGCAAATTATTTTGGGTATTTAAGGTAGAAAGTCAGTATAAACAGGCTTATTTTATTAGAGAAATTAATCATTTTAATGGTATTAATTAGGGATAACTAATGACACTAACCCAGATCCACGCCCTGCTGGCCGTGCTTGAGTACGGTGGTTTTACCGAAGCCAGCAAGCGGCTATACACCACCCAGTCCGCCGTCAGTCAGGCTATTTCGGCGCTGGAAGAAGAGTTAGGGGTTAATATTTTGATCCGCGAGCGGCGCAAAGATATTCAACTTACCCCGGTAGGTATCCGGCTGCTCCCGCATTTACGGACCATCATTGGACAAACGAATGCCGTAAAAGAGATCGCCGAACAGGAGAAACAAAACCCCGCCCGAACCTTGCACATCGGCTGTTTTCCCAGCGCCTGCGCCTGCATTTTGCCCGGTATCATCCGCTACTTTGAACAGCATCACCCCAACATCAAAATCATTCCCTATGAAGAGAACAGCAGTGCCATTATTGATTCGCTGCAGAGTGGAGGCATTGATGCGGGTTTTGTGCATTTTCCGGTCAGTGGCATGTACTGCGTGCCGGTTTATCGGGACAAATTCACCGTTGTTGTCCCCGAGGCTCACCCGCTGGCGGCCAAAGCCACAATCTCAGTAGAAGAACTGGTGGGAGAACCGCTGATTATCAGTAAAGGGCGCTATGAATTAAGCATCATGACGTTATTTAAAGAACAAGGTATTGAGCCAATCATTAAGTACGAGTTCAACCACCCGGATACGGCAATCAGTTTTATTCGTCAGGGGCTGGGGATCGCATTGTTACCGGAGCTCACATTAAAGGCGGTTGGCGTGCAAATACGTTCGGTGGCGCTGGAGCCAACGTTTTATCGGCAAATATCATTATTGGCAAAAGAGCCGCCGGTAGACGGCAGCCCTTTATATTTACTGCAGGCATGTATGGAAACACTGACCGCAGACGGTCTGATCTAACCGTCGGGAATGCGCCGGTGAAAAGGCCTGCAATATCATGCTATCGCAGGCCTGATACCGTTACTGCTTATGCAGGAACATTACCGCTTTGTCGGGGAAGTCGGTAAACAACCCGTCAACGCCCGCCTTGTTATACAGGATGTCATACAGCTGATTCACATCCGTCGCGTAGTCCGGCAATTGATCGGCCCGCACGGTATAAGGATGCACCGTCATCTTGTTCTGATGCGCATCCTTCACCATCCCGGTCAACACGATGTTGCCTTTCTTCGACTTCTCATCGACCAGCATGTGATAGTCCGGGCCAATGCCATCCGCGTACTCAGCAACCTGCTTCATCGCGCCCGGTTTAAACATCCAGTCATAGTTGTAATTCACCCAACTGCCGTCCGGTTTTTTCTCCTGGGTTTCATTCCAGTCGGTATAGGCAATCAGCTGCACCAGGTTGAGGTCCATCCCCATTTTAGGTTCCAGCTCATTCTTGATGCGCTTGAGTTCCGCCACATCAAAACTTTGCAGATAGACCTTATCCTGTTTGTCGCTGTAGCCGTACTTTTTCAGCACTTCCAGCGTCTTCGCAGCAATGTCCTTCCCTTCCTGGTGATGGAACCACGGCGCTTTAATTTCCGGATAGATACCGATGTTCTTACCGGTGGAATGATTTAATCCCTGAACAAACTCGATCTCTTCTTCGAACGTATGCACACGGAAATCAGATTTACCCATCGGGAAGCGCCCTGGGTAGGTCTGCACCTGTTTGCCATTTTCGATATCGAAACCTTCGGTAAATTTCAGCGATTTGATCTCATCCAGCGTAAAGTCGATGGCGTAGTAGCGACCATCTTTACGGGCGCGATCCGGGAAACGCTCGGCGACATCGGTGACCCGGTCAAGATAGTGGTCATGCAGAACGACCAGATGGTCGTCCTTGGTCATCACCAGATCCTGCTCGAGATAGTCCGCGCCCTGCGCATAGGCCATCGCTTTTGCCGGCAGCGTATGTTCCGGTAAATAGCCGCTGGCCCCACGGTGAGCAATCACAATCTTGTCTGCGGCGATGGCTGCGCTGCTGACCACCATACCGGTCAGCATTAACGCGACGCTAAGACTTTTCAATGTGGTTTTCATCTATTATCCCCCGTTACGCTTCAGTTCCATCTCTGCGTGATGGCGCTTTTCACCAATCATGACGACCACCAGCAGAATAACCGCCAGCACGCTGCCGCCAATCATCACCATAAAGCCACCGTCCCAGCCGAAGAAGTCAACGGTGTAACCGACAATGGCGCTCGCTGCCACAGAGCCGCCCAGGTAACCAAACAGCCCGGTAAAGCCAGCCGCCGTACCCGCCGCTTTTTTCGGTGCCAGTTCCAGCGCGTGCAGACCAATCAGCATGACCGGACCGTAGATCAGGAAGCCGATGATAATCATACATGCCATATCAACGTTCGGATTGCCCGCCGGGTTCATCCAGTAAACGATCGTTGCAATGGTCACCAGCGTCATGAAGAACACGCCGGTTGCGCCACGGTTGCCACGGAAGACTTTATCCGACATCCAGCCACACAGCAGGGTGCCCGGGATACCCGCATACTCATACAGGAAGTAGGCCCAGGATGATTTATCCAGCGCGAAATGCTTCACTTCTTTCAGGTAGGTCGGCGACCAGTCGAGGATGCCGTAACGCAGTAAATAGACAAACACGTTGGCGATCGCGATGTACCACAGCAGTTTGTTTGGCAGCACGTACTGCATGAAGATCTGCTTCGCAGTCAGCTCTTCTTCGGCTTTTTCGCTGTAATCATCCGGATAGTCGTTCTTATACTCTTCAATCGGCGGCAAGCCACAAGACTGCGGCGTATCGCGCATCAGGGCAAAAGCAATCAGGGCGACAACAATCGCACCGAATGCCGGCATGTACAATGCCGCTTTCCAGTCGTTAAACCAGGCCATACCCAGCAGGAACAGCAGCGGAGGCAGACCACCACCGACGTTATGCGCGCAGTTCCACACGGACACAATACCGCCACGCTCTTTCTGCGACCACCAGTGCACCATGGTACGACCGCACGGCGGCCACCCCATCCCCTGGAACCAGCCACACAGGAACAGCAGCACAAACATCACCGCGATACTGGACGTCGCCCACGGCACAAAGCCCATGAACAACATCACCGCCGCCGCCAGAATCAGACCGGCAGGCAGGAAAACGCGCGGATTCGAGCGGTCCGAAATGGACCCCATGATAAATTTCGAAAAACCATAGGCAATGGAAATACCGGATAACGCAAAACCCAGATCGCCACGGGAGAAACCCTGCTCAACCAGATACGGCATAGCCAGGGCAAAGTTCTTACGTACCAGATAGTACGCCGCATAACCAAAAAATATCCCCAAGAAAATCTGCCAGCGCAATCGACGATAGGTGGGATCGATTTCCGCTGCAGGTAAGCGCGCCGTATGTGACGCGGGTTTAAAAATGCTCAACATAGTATGTAGCCTCCGTGGCCGTCTTTTGTTCGAAGGAAACACTGTAAGTACGTCATCACGACGCAACCTCCCCCAGTGTGGCCGCGATGTTAAGGAAAGATTCAGCACAAAAATGTGAAACACAGCACAGATTGTTACAGATTTATGACAAATGTTCATAAAGGCGCACGAAATCACGTTTCATTTTCGAATAATGAGCGATTATGCGCGAAATCAAACAATCCATGTTTTTTATGTGGCTAAATGATAAAAAAACGAACTGTGAGGAAAAACAATGAAAACTCGCGACTCGCAAACAAGTGACGTGATTATCATTGGTGGGGGAGCAACAGGTGCCGGGATCGCACGCGACTGTGCTCTGCGCGGATTGCACGTCATCTTAGTAGAACGCCACGATATCGCTACCGGCGCAACGGGACGTAACCACGGCCTGCTGCACAGCGGTGCGCGCTATGCCGTCACTGACGCAGAATCTGCGCGTGAATGTATTAGCGAAAACCAAATTCTGAAACGTATCGCCCGCCACTGCGTAGAGCCTACGGACGGTCTGTTTATCACACTGCCGGAAGATGAACTCTCCTTCCAGGCCACCTTTATTCGTGCCTGCGAAGATGCGGGCATTCGTGCAGAAGCGATCGACCCTCAACAAGCGCGCATTATCGAGCCCGCGGTGAACCCGCAGTTGATTGGCGCAGTCAAAGTGCCAGACGGTACCGTGGATCCTTTCCGTTTAACCGCTGCCAACATGCTGGATGCCAGAGAGCATGGCGCGGTCATTCTGACGGCCCATGAAGTGACCGGGCTGATTCGTGAAGGTGCAACCGTCTGCGGCGTGAACGTTCGCAATCATCTCACCGGCGAGATGCAGTCCCTGCATGCGCCGGTGGTGGTGAACGCTGCCGGGATCTGGGGCCAGCGGATCGCGGAATATGCCGATCTGAGCATCCGCATGTTCCCGGCAAAAGGCTCGTTGTTGATCATGGATCATCGCATTAACCAGCATGTCATCAACCGCTGCCGTAAACCGTCGGATGCCGACATTCTGGTGCCTGGCGACACCATCTCGCTGATCGGCACCACCTCGCAACATATTGATTACGATGATATCGACAGCAACCGCGTCACCGCTGAAGAGGTGGATATTCTGCTGCGTGAAGGGGAGAAGCTGGCGCCGATTATGGCGAAAACGCGCATTTTACGCGCCTACTCCGGCGTGCGTCCGCTGGTGGCCAGCGACAATGATCCAAGCGGTCGTAACGTCAGCCGCGGCATTGTGTTGTTCGATCATGCTGAACGCGACGGTCTGGATGGCTTTATCACCATTACCGGCGGCAAACTGATGACCTACCGCCTGATGGCTGAATGGGCCACCGACGCTGTTTGCCGCAAGCTGGGCAACACTCGCCCTTGCACCACGGCGGACGTCGCGCTGCCAGGTTCGCAGGAATCAACCGAGCACACGCTTAAGCGCGTGATCTCGTTGCCCGCACCGCTACGCGGCTCGGCAGTCTACCGTCACGGCGATCGCACCCCGGTCTGGCTGAGCGAAGGTCGTCAGCATCGCAGCCTGGTCTGCGAGTGCGAGGCGGTCACCGCAGGCGAAGTCCAATACGCCGTGGAAAATTTAACCGTCAACAGCCTGCTGGACTTGCGCCGCCGTACTCGCGTCGGGATGGGGACATGCCAGGGCGAACTGTGCGCTTGCCGCGCCGCAGGGTTACTGCAACGTTTTAATGTTACCACCGCCGCGCAGTCCATCACCCAGCTCTCCGAGTTTCTCAACGAACGCTGGAAAGGCGTGCAGCCGATTGCCTGGGGAGACGCACTGCGCGAAAGCGAGTTCACGCGCTGGGTGTATCAGGGATTATGCGGTCTGGAAAAGGAGCACCAGGATGAAATTTGATACCGTCATTATCGGCGGCGGTCTCGCCGGACTGCTGTGCGGTCTGCAACTGCAAAAAAGCGGGTTACGCTGCGCGATTGTTACCCGTGGCCAAAGCGCCCTGCATTTTTCCTCCGGCTCGCTGGATTTACTCAGCACGCTGCCGGATGGACAGCCGGTGAGCGATATCGAGGCAGGCCTGAACGCACTGCGCACTCAGGCCCCCTTGCACCCTTATAGCCTGATCGGTACGCAAAACGTCCTGTCACTGGCGCAGCAGGCGCAAACCCTGTTGAAAGAATCCGGTGCCCAGTTGCAGGGCGAGGTGCATCAGGTACATCAGCGCGTAACGCCGCTGGGGACCTTGCGCTCAACCTGGCTCAGTTCGCCGGAAGTACCGGTCTGGCCGCTGTCTGCTCAGCGTATCTGCGTGGTGGGCATCAGCGGGTTACTGGATTTTCAGGCACACCTCGCGGCGGCCTCACTGAGCCAGCGTAACCTCAGCGTCGACACCGCAGAAATCGAGCTGCCGGAACTGGATGTTCTGCGCGACAACCCCACCGAGTTTCGCGCGGTTAACATCGCACGCCTGCTGGATAACGAAGATAAATGGCCACTGCTCTGTGACGCGTTGCTGCCAATAGCAAAAACCTGCGACATGATTATTATGCCAGCCTGCTTCGGTCTCGCCGATTCCCGGCTCTGGCAGTGGCTCAACGAGCGTCTGCCCTGCTCGCTGATGCTGTTACCCACTTTACCGCCTTCTGTTCTCGGCATGCGCCTGCACAATCAATTACAGCGTCAGTTTGTACGCCAGGGCGGCGTGTGGATGCCCGGTGACGAGGTGAAAAAAGTCACCTGTCAGGACGGTGTGGTGAGTGAAGTGTGGACCCGCAATCATGCTGATATTCCATTGCGTCCACGCTTTGCCGTGCTCGCCAGCGGCAGTTTCTTCAGCAGCGGACTGGTGGCAACACGCGAGGCTGTCCACGAGCCGATCCTCGGCCTGGATGTCCAGCAAACAGAGACCCGTGCGCAGTGGTATCAGCGCGACGTCTTCGACCCGCAGCCGTGGCAACAATTTGGTGTGAATACTGATGACACCCTGCGCCCAACGCTTGCGGGAAAAACGGTAGAGAACCTGTTTGCCATCGGGTCGGTGCTTGGCGGTTTTGACCCTATCGCCCAAGGTTGCGGAGGCGGCGTGAGCGCAGTCAGCGCCTTGCATGCCGCATATCATATTGCGAAACGAGCAGGAGGCCAGCAATGAGCGACACACGTTTTGAAAGTTGTATCAAATGCACTGTGTGCACCACTGCCTGCCCGGTCAGCCGCGTCAATCCGAGCTACCCAGGACCCAAACAGGCCGGGCCGGACGGGGAACGTCTGCGTCTAAAAGACGGTGCGTTATACGATGATGCGCTGAAATACTGTATCAACTGCAAACGCTGCGAAGTCGCCTGCCCGTCAGATGTTAAAATTGGCGATATCATCCAGCGCGCGCGCGCCAAATATGACACCACGCGTCCGTCGCTGCGCAACTTTGTCTTAAGCCATACCGATTTGATGGGCAGCGTCTCCACACCGTTCGCGCCGATCGTCAATACCGCCACCTCGCTGAAGCCCGTGCGTCAGCTGCTCGATTACGCGTTAAAAATCGATCATCGCCGGACGCTGCCAAAATACTCCTTTGGTACCTTCCGCCGCTGGTACCGCAGCGTTGCCGCACAGCAGGCGCAGTATCAGGATCAGGTCGCCTTTTTTCACGGCTGCTTTGTGAACTATAACCATCCGCAGCTTGGCAAAGACCTGATTAAAGTGCTGAATGCGATGGGGACCGGCGTACAGTTGCTGAGTAAAGAGAAGTGCTGCGGCGTGCCGCTGATCGCCAACGGTTTTACCGATAAGGCACGTAAGCAGGCGGTCAGCAACGTGGCGTCACTCAGAGAAGCCATTGACGGGAAAGGTATTCCGGTGCTTGCCACCTCATCAACCTGTACCTTTGCGCTTCGCGATGAATATCCCGAAGTGCTGGATGTCGACAACACGGGTCTGCGTGAACATATTGAGCTGGCCACCCGTTGGCTGTGGCGCAAACTGGACGGCGGGCAAACGCTGCTGCTAAAAACACTGCCACTGAAGGTGGTCTACCACACCCCCTGCCATATGGAGAAAATGGGCTGGACGCTCTACACGCTGGAGCTGCTGCGTCAAATTCCTGGTCTGGAACTGACGGTGCTGGATTCCCAGTGCTGCGGCATCGCCGGGACCTACGGCTTTAAAAAGGAAAACTACCCCACTTCGCAATCCATTGGCGCCCCGCTGTTCCGCCAGATCGAAGAAAGCGGAGCCGATATCGTCGTCACCGACTGCGAAACCTGCAAATGGCAGATTGAGATGTCCACCAGCAAGCGCTGTGAGCATCCAATAACCCTGCTGGCACAGGCGTTAGGCTAACTAACCAAGCCTACATCCCAATTGTAGGCCGATAAGCGAAATGCCATCTGGCAAAACATCTGCCGGATGGCAGCGTAAAACGCCTTATCCGGCCTACAAAATCTTCGCCATCAGGCAATAACAAACTATACGGTCAGTGATTCAACCACTTCAATCCAGCCATGCTCGGTGGCAATATCCTGATCGTTAAGCCAACGGCGCAGCATATTCAGAGCCATCATGGCGCACACTTCCTGACGCACCGGCAAGCTGTAGCGATTAGCGCTAAGTCGTACGCGTAATGCATGCGTGCCCTCAGACGTTGCCAGCGCAAAGTTAATATGTTCGTTTTCGAAACCCGATACCGCCAACGCCAAATCTGCGTAATGATTGCCGCGTCGCTCGGTTATCCAGTGCGCGGTTTGCGCCAGCGTTTCCTCCTGAGAGGGCACCACTTCACTGGCCAACAGCGGGGCGTTGGCGCGAGAAAGCTGGAGGGCGACCAGCCCCGCGGTAAACTGTTCGCTGAGTGTCAGGCTGTATTGCCGTTCCTGCAACGTGCGTGCAATTTGCGCGGGCAGCCCTTCCGTGCCTTCAAAAATCATATTCTGCCCGGCAACCCGCTTCACCTCCGGCCAGAGCGCCAGCATCGCTTCACGTTGGGAATCCGGCCCGGTAAGCTTCAACTCGATAATCGGCATTGATGAGCGATACCCCATCGTGACCCCGGCAGGCAAAGGCAGCGGATCCAAACGTTGCGCCAGCTCGCTTTCAGAACGGCCAAAGGTGGTTAGTCGCAGGCATAGCGGGGGTTGGGAGAGTGAGAATCGCTCCCGCAGACGCGGTAGGATCTCATGCTCGATCATCACTTTAAACTCTGACGGAACGCCCGGCGTAAAGAACATCAGACAGCGGTTGAGCTTCACGGCGAATCCACAGGCGGTACCCACTGGGTTATTGATAAACTCGGCGCTGGCAGGTAATTCAGCTTGCTTACGGTTGCTCGGTGCCATAATACGACCGCGTTCGCGGAAGTAATGCTCCATCTGAGCAAGCCATGCCTCGTGCAGCACCAGCTCTTCACCTTTTGCCGTTGCCGCAGCCAGCGCGCTCAAATCATCGCTGGTTGGCCCTAAGCCACCGTTCACAATCAATACATCGGCATGTTCGCTGCGTTCGCGCAAAATGGCGACCAGGTCGTCGAGATTGTCGCCCACCGTGTTGCGGCGTGTTAACGGTAATCCCTGATTGAAGAAAAAATCAGCCAGCCAGGCGGCATTGGTGTCGACGATCTGGCCGTGCAACACTTCATCCCCGGTGGATAGCATCTCCACGTTTAACATTGTGTTCTCCTGCTTATGCAATCAAAACACTATAACGCAATGGCGAGGGAACATGGAGGATGGAGGGAAAGAGAATGAGTAAGAGAAGGAAAAACAGGCGCAGCTGAACGCCGCGCCAGGGACATCAGAAGCTGGCGTTAACCCCAACATACGGGCCGTCAGCAATCGCATTGTCACGGTTGCCATCTTTACCCGCCAGGTTCAGGTAGCGATAACCGGCTTCGATACTCAGTGGGCGAATAATGGTCAGACGCGCGCCCGCATTGGCTTCTTCGTAGCTATCAATACCGCTGGAAAGCGAATCCGGAGAGTAGTAGTACTCGCCAAACAGACGGAAGCTGTCGCCAATCGGCCACTGCAAGCCACCACCAACCGCCGCCGCATAGCCTTCATCGCCGTCGTTTGGGTTGGTATAAACGCCTTTCCCGCCAACGGTGGCCAGCAGAGGACCAATCGGGATATTCAGGCCAAGACCGACGCCGGCAACATCACCATCATCGTCGTTATGCATCCAGTTGCCGCTGGCTGCCAGCCCGGAGGACTCGGTACCGAAACCGAAGCCAAGGTTGGTGTAATCTTCACCAGCCTGGCCGCTGATGCTTACCGCGTTCGCCGACGCAGAAACAAACAGCATTCCAGCAAGGCCCAATAAAATACTTTTTTTCATTTTCTATCCTTTCCAGCAAGAAACTAAACATAGCCCCAAAACCGCTGGATTGTACTGCCTGATGGCGAGGAATCAATGAGCTAAAAAGGCGATGCAATAACATATTGTAACTAAATACTACTCAGAATGTTTAGCAAAGGTTAAGTTAACGGCCAACTTACGCCGCAGCAAGGGCCTGAGGCGTGTTTTCTGTTATCGCATTCATTTAATCCCGCTTCTCCTTTAAATCGGCCTGGACGCATTTTTTCTGCGTCTGGTAACAGGTAAGATGAGTGAAAGATGGACTCACTGAACAGACACACTAAGGAACAGACTTATGCGTCAAAGAACGATTGTTTGCCCATTAATTCAAAATGAAGGGTGTTATTTACTGTGCAAAATGGCCGACGATCGCGGCGTGTTCCCCGGTCAATGGGCACTTTCAGGTGGCGGCGTTGAGCCGGGTGAGCGTATCGAAGAGGCCTTGCGTCGCGAAGTGCGCGAAGAATTGGGCGAGCAGTTGGTGCTCACAGAGATAACTCCGTGGACCTTTAGTGATGATATCCGCACCAAAACCTATGCTGATGGTCGCCAGGAAGAGATCTACATGATTTATCTGATCTTCGATTGTGTTTCAGCCAATCGTGAGGTGAAGATTAACAAAGAGTTTCAGGACTTCGCCTGGGTTAAACCGCAGGACCTCGCCCATTACGACTTAAACGTCGCCACCCGAAAAACGTTAAAACTGAAAGGACTACTGTAGTTTTTGTCACGATGAAATTGGCTGTATGTGTACCGGCATTGCTTAATTTTTTAATAAAATGGAGTAATGTCGGTAGCTCGCGACGAAAAATAAAATATAAAAACATTTCACTTTCAAAGTGATAATCACAAAAATCAAAACACTCCACATTATTTCTCAACCTTAAACTCTTAAGGATAAATTAACCTTCAATCATTAATCTTTGCAGCCTGATGAAATAATTAACGACACCTCTATTTATCATCCTAATAAATATGCGATGGCGTTTAATGGCTTGAAGGAATAATGATGTCTGACTTTTTGCCTTTCTCTCGCCCGGCCTTCGGTACTGAAGAGCTTGCCGCCGTCAAAACCGTTCTGGACTCAGGATGGATAACCACCGGCCCTAAAAATCAGCAACTGGAAGAGGCATTCTGTCGGCTGACGGGAAACCAACATGCCGTTGCCGTCTGCTCAGCTACAGCAGGTATGCACATCACGCTGATGGCGCTGGACGTAGGCGCAGGTGATGAGGTGATCACCCCGTCGATGACGTGGGTTTCCACGATCAATATAATTGTCCTGTTGGGTGCGACGCCGGTGATGATCGATGTCGACCGCGATACGCTGATGGTCACTCCCGAACAAATCGAAGCGGCCATCACCCCACGAACCAAAGCAATTATTCCGGTGCATTACGCCGGCGCTCCTGCCGATCTTGATGCGATTTACGCCATCGGCGAACGTTATGGCATCCCGGTCATCGAAGACGCCGCACATGCGGTGGGAACCTTATACAAAGGCCGTCATGTTGGCGCCCGCGGTACGGCGATTTTCTCCTTTCACGCCATCAAAAATGTTACCTGCGCGGAAGGTGGACTGATCGTGACCGACGACAGTGCGCTCGCGCAACGGCTTCGCAGTCTGAAATTCCACGGTCTGGGCGTGGATGCCTATGACCGGCAAACCTTTGGTCGTGCACCGCAGGCGGAAGTTATAACCCCAGGATACAAGTACAATCTGACCGATATCAATGCTGCCATCGCCCTGGTGCAACTGGATAAACTGGGTCGAATAAATGCACGTCGCGCTGAAATTGCGCACCACTATCAGCACGCGCTGGCAGATACGCCTTTTCAGCCGTTGAGCTTGCCGCAATGGTCGCACGTTCACGCCTGGCATCTGTTTATTATTCGTGTTGACGAGGCACGCTGCGGCCTGAGCCGGGACGCCTTAATGGAAGCACTGAAGGCTGAAGGTATCGGTACCGGTCTGCATTTTCGCGCGGCGCACACGCAAAAGTATTATCGCGAACGCTTCCCCACCCTGTCGCTCCCCAACACAGAATGGAATAGCGCCCGCATCTGTTCACTGCCTTTATTTCCCGACATGACCGCCGACGATACCCAGCGCGTCATCACGGCACTTCGCCGGATAGCAGGACAATGACCATGTTTGAAGCCACACCGATTAAAAAAGTCTCGGTAGTCATTCCCGTTTTTAACGAACAGGAAAGCCTGCCGGAGTTAATCAGACGTACCTGTGCCGCCTGCGAAAAACTGGGGAAAGACTATGAAATCCTGCTGATCGATGACGGCAGCAGCGACAATTCCGCACAGTTGATGATGGATGCCTCACAGGCCCACAACAGCCATATTGTCTCTATTCTGCTGAATCGCAATTACGGGCAGCACTCGGCGATTATGGCCGGTTTCAGCCACGTCACCGGTGATTTGGTCATCACGCTGGATGCAGACTTGCAGAACCCACCAGAAGAGATCCCACGGCTGGTCGCCACCGCAGACCAGGGCTTCGACGTGGTCGGAACGGTGCGCCAAAACAGGCAAGACAGCATCTTTCGTAAGACGGCCTCGAGGATGATCAACCATTTGATTCAACGTACTACCGGTAAAGCGATGGGGGATTATGGCTGCATGCTACGCGCCTATCGCCGTAATATCGTTGATGCCATGCTGCATTGCCAGGAGCGCAGCACCTTCATTCCCATTCTGGCCAACATCTTTGCCCGTCGCGCGACGGAAATCCCGGTGCACCATGCAGAGCGTGAATTTGGCGACTCTAAGTACAGCTTTATGCGTTTGATTAACCTGATGTATGACCTGGTGACCTGCCTGACCACCACACCGCTGCGCATGCTGAGCCTGCTGGGCAGCATGATTGCCGCCACGGGTTTCACCCTGTCCGTTCTGCTGGTCGTTCTTCGCCTGACGCTGGGTCCGCAGTGGGCAGCTGAGGGGGTCTTTATGCTGTTTGCCGTGCTGTTTACGTTTATCGGCGCACAGTTCATTGGTATGGGTTTACTCGGCGAATATATCGGTCGCATCTATAACGATGTCCGCGCCCGCCCCCGCTACTTTGTTCAACACGTTATTCGTCCACACACCACGCAGTCAACCGAGGAAAACCACGCATGAAAGCCGTCGTATTTGCTTATCACGATATGGGATGTCAAGGAATTCAAGCTTTGCTGGATGCGGGTTATGACATCGCTGCTATTTTCACGCACACCGATAACCCCGGTGAAAAAGCGTTTTTTGGCTCCGTCTCCCGGCTTGCGGCCAGCGCAGGGATCCCGGTCTATGCCCCGGACAACGTCAATCATCCATTGTGGGTTGAGCGCATCAGCCAGCTCGCCCCTGAGGTCATTTTTTCGTTCTACTATCGCCATTTACTCAGCGATGAGATTCTTCGCCTCGCACCTGTGGGCGCATTCAACCTGCACGGCTCGCTGTTGCCGAAATACCGTGGTCGCGCCCCGCTGAATTGGGTGCTGGTCAATGGCGAAACGGAAACGGGCGTCACGCTTCACCGTATGGTCAAACGCGCAGATGCCGGGGCGATTGTTGCCCAGCAGCGTGTGGCTATTTCACCCGATGACATGGCATTAACGTTGCATCATAAACTGTGCCAGACGGCGCGCCAAATGCTGGAACAAACGCTGCCTGCTATCAAAACGGCTGACTTTCAGCAGCGCCACCAGCAGGAAGCCGATGCAACCTATTTTGGTCGTCGCACGCCGGACGACAGCGTCCTTGACTGGAACAAACCGGCCGGGCAATTACATAACAGGGTACGTGCGGTCTCCGATCCCTGGCCTGGCGCGTTTAGCTATGCAGGAACACAAAAATTTACCGTCTGGTCATCACGCCCGTGCGCAAACATCACCGGCGCACAGCCGGGTACCGTGCTCTCTGCGTCCCCGCTACAAATAGCCTGTGCCGATGGCGCACTTGAAATCATTACCGGGCAAGCGGGCGATGGCATTGCCATGCAAGGTTCACAGCTGGCGCAGGTTCTGGGTCTGGTGGTGGGGTCTCGCCTGAACGGCCAGCAGGTTTCCGCCAGCAAACGTCGCACGCGTGTCCTGATCCTCGGCGTGAACGGTTTCATCGGTAACCACCTGACCGAACGTCTGCTGCAGGAAGATAACTACGAGGTTTATGGGCTGGATATCGGCAGCGATGCAATTGGACGATTCTTGCAACACCCTCGCTTCCATTTTGTCGAAGGCGATATCAGTATTCATTCTGAATGGATTGAATACCATGTAAAAAAATGCGACGTCGTGCTGCCGCTGGTGGCGATTGCCACGCCGATTGAATACACCCGCAACCCGCTGCGTGTCTTTGAACTCGATTTTGAAGAAAACCTGAAAATCATTCGCTACTGCGTGAAATACCGCAAGCGCATCATTTTCCCGTCAACGTCCGAAGTGTACGGCATGTGTAGCGATAAGGTCTTTGATGAAGACAGCTCAAACCTTACCGTCGGCCCGGTCAATAAGCCGCGTTGGATCTATTCCGTTTCTAAGCAGCTTCTGGATCGCGTTATTTGGGCGTACGGCGAAAAAGAAGGACTGCGCTTCACGCTGTTCCGTCCATTTAACTGGATGGGGCCGCGTCTCGACAGCCTGAACGCTGCCCGTATCGGTAGCTCACGCGCCATTACTCAGTTGATCCTCAATCTGGTGGAAGGTTCGCCGATTAAGCTGATTGAAGGTGGTAAGCAGAAGCGTTGCTTTACTGATATTCGCGACGGTATCGAGGCGCTGTTCCGCATCATAGAAAACGCCGGTGGACGCTGTGACGGCGAGATTATCAACATCGGTAACCCGGATAACGAAGCCAGCATTCAGGAACTGGCAGAAATGTTGCTGAGCTGCTTTGAAAAACATCCACTGCGTCAGCACTTCCCGCCGTTTGCCGGTTTCCGTGACGTCGAAAGCAGCAGCTACTATGGTAAAGGTTATCAGGACGTTGAACACCGTAAACCGAGTATTCGTAATGCCCGACGCTGTATGAACTGGGAGCCGACCATCGACATGCAGGAAACGGTAGAAGAGACCCTCGATTTCTTCTTACGCAGCGTGGATGTCACGGAACACACATCATGACCAAAGTGGGCTTGCGCATTGATGTCGATACCTTCAGGGGGACGCGCGAAGGCGTGCCCCGCCTGCTGGAGACATTGAACCGACATAACGTTCGGGCAAGTTTTTTCTTTAGCGTTGGACCTGACAACATGGGACGCCATCTCTGGCGTCTGGTGAAACCGCAATTTTTGTGGAAGATGCTGCGCTCAAACGCAGTCTCTCTCTACGGGTGGGATATTTTACTGGCCGGGACCGCGTGGCCAGGAAAAGAAATAGGCCACGCGAATGCTGCCATTATTGCGCAAGCCGCCCGGGTTCACGAAACCGGCCTGCACGCCTGGGATCACCATGCCTGGCAGGCGCGAAGTGGCACCTGGAATGACAAACAACTGATTGATGATATTTCTCAAGGTATTACCGTGCTTGAGGCCATCGCCGGACAGCCTGTCACCTGCTCAGCCGCTGCCGGATGGCGTGCTGACGAACGCATCGTCCACGCCAAAGAAGCCTTTAACCTACGCTACAACAGCGATTGTCGGGGCTCTTCACTATTTCGCCCGCTGCTTGCGACGGGGAAAGCCGGTACGCCGCAGATTCCCGTCACTTTACCGACCTGGGATGAAGTGATTGGCCGGGAAGTGCAGGCTGTCGACTTCAATGCCTGGATCCTCTCCCACATACTGATGAACACAGCAACGCCGGTGTACACCATTCATGCGGAAGTTGAAGGGATCGCCTGCCATCACGATTTTGATGACTTGCTGACTCGAGCCGCTGATGCGGGCATTACGTTTTGCCCGCTTGGTGAGCTCCTGCCAGACGATATCTCTACGCTACCAACAGGCCAGGTCGTTCGCGGCAAAATACCCGGCAGAGAGGGATGGCTCGGCTGTCAGTACCCGGTGAGTGTGTCACGATGAAATCTCTACGTTATACCGTGGCGTTTATCGCCTTTATTGCGCTGTATTATATTGTTCCCATCAATAGCCGCCTGCTGTGGCAGCCTGACGAAACGCGCTACGCGGAAATTAGCCGAGAAATGCTCAACTCGGGCGACTGGATAGTCCCGCACTTTCTCGGGTTACGCTATTTTGAAAAACCGATTGCCGGATACTGGTTAAACAGTATCGGGCAGTGGTTATTTGGTGCAGACAATTTTGGCGTCAGGGCGGGCGCTATTTTTGCCACCCTACTCACCGCGCTACTGGTGGCCTGGCTTGCCATGCGACTCTGGCAGGATAAACGCACCGCCATACTCTCCTCAGTAATTTTCTTAACGTTTTTTTCCGTTTACAGCATCGGCACCTACGCAGTTCTCGATCCTATCATCGCCCTGTGGCTGATGGCGGGCATGTGCTGTTTTTGGCAAGGCATGCAGGCCACCACTAAAACCGGCAAAATCATCGCCTTTTTGCTGTTGGGACTGTCCTGCGGCATGGGGGTGATGACCAAAGGTTTTCTCGCACTGGCGGTCCCGGTTCTCAGCGTACTGCCGTGGGTATTAGTACAAAAACGATGGAAAGATCTCTTTCTCTACGGTCTGCTGGCGGTGGTCGGTTGCATTACCATTGTGTTGCCGTGGGGAATAACCATTGCACAACGCGAACCTGACTTCTGGCATTACTTTTTCTGGGTCGAACATATTCAGCGTTTCGCACTGGCGGATGCCCAGCATAAAGCTCCGTTCTGGTACTACCTGCCCGTCCTTATCGCGGGCTGTTTGCCCTGGCTTGGTCTTCTGCCTGGCGCGCTGCGAACAGGCTGGCGTGAGCGGGATATCCCGCGAGGTGCGCTGTACCTATTGGGCTGGATTGTCATGCCGATTGTGTTTTTCAGCATCGCTAAAGGAAAACTCCCCACCTATATTCTTTCCTGCTTCGCGCCGCTGGCTCTCCTCATCGCGCGTTTCGGTGTGCAGGCGGCCAAGGAAGGATCCGTTGCCCTGCGCGTCAATGGCGGGATCAACTTTCTGTTTGGGGTGATCGGCATTGTCGCCACCTTTGTGGTGTCTACACTGGGGCCGCTGCCGTCTCCCGTGTGGACGCATATCGAAACTTATAAGGTTTTTTATTCGTGGGGCATCTTTCTCATCTGGACTTTTTTCGGCTGGTATACGCTGACCAATAGCCAAAAAACCTGGAAATATGCCGCATTCTGCCCATTGGGGCTGGTGCTGTTGTTTGGATACGCGATACCCGACAGGGTCATGGAAGCGAAACAACCGCAGTTTTTTGTTGAGATGACCAAAGAGGTGTTACAACCGAGTCGCTACGTGCTTGCGGACAACGTTGGCGTCGCCGCAGGTCTGGCCTGGAGCCTGAAACGCGATGACATCATCCTGTACGGGCAAATGGGCGAGCTAAAATATGGCCTGAATTATCCCGATGCCCAGGGTCGCTTTGTCAGTCAGACTGGCTTTCCCGACTGGTTAGCCCAACATCGCCAGGAGGGTACTATTACGCTGGTGCTGTCGATTTCGAAGGATCAGGATATAACTCAACTTGCCATTCCCCCCGCGGATTACGTTGATAATCAGGGGCGTCTGGTCTTGATTCAGTACCGGCCCCAATGATCTGGCTGGCGTTAGTCCTCGCCAGTCTGCTCAGCGTAGGCGGGCAACTGTGCCAGAAGCAGGCCACCCGCCCGGTGGCCATCCGCGCGCGCAAACGCCACATTGCGTGGTGGATGAGTCTGGCTCTGGTAAGTCTCGGTCTGGCGATGCTGTTATGGCTGGCAGTGTTGCAGAATATTCCGGTTGGCCTGGCCTATCCGATGCTGAGCCTTAACTTTGTCTGGGTCACGCTGGCAGCCTGGAAAATCTGGCGAGAGCCCGTCACAAAGCGCCATTGGCTGGGCGTGGGGCTGATTATCACCGGTATTTTTATTCTCGGGAGCGCGGTGTAATGGGGATATTCTGGGGGCTATGCAGCGTCATGATTACTTCGCTGGCTCAGTTGAGTCTCGGCTACGCGATGGACAATCTGCCGCCGATACTGCATCCGTTGCGATTTATGGAAGCGATATTTTCCGCAAGCGTCGGGACGTTAACGCTGTACGCGGGACTGGCGGGATATTTGCTGTCGGTTATCTGCTGGCACCAGGCCCTGCACCGACTGGCACTGAGCAAGGCCTACGCCCTGCTCAGCCTCAGCTACGTACTGGTGTGGCTCGCCTCAATGCTCTTACCTGGCTGGCAGGGTTCATTTTCATGGCGGGCGCTCATCGGCGTGCTGTGCATTATGGCAGGGCTTATGACGATTTTTCTCGGACCCAGTCCAGCAATGCGCGGCGAGAAACCTTAATACCGCCACTTTTCAGCTCTGGCGGTAATTCCAGCCAGCGTACCGGTTGTTGAAAACGGGCCAGTTTATCTTTCACCCATTCAGCAAGATTGGCGTCATCCGCACGGGTATCGTATTCAACGACCGCCACCGGACGATGGCCAAACTCATGGTCTTCCAGCGGAACAACAAAGGCTTGCAGCACGTGCGGATGGGCGGCGATCACGCGTTCCACCTCTTCCGGCTGAATACCTTCCCCGCCGCTAAAGAACAGGTTGTCCATGCGACCGACAATCGTGAGCTTACCGTCGTTTAACACCCCGCGATCGCGGGTAGCAAACCAGCCTTCGTCATTAACCAGCGGAATAAGCTGCCCGTTGCGCCAGTAACCTGACGCCATGCTGGCAGCGCGCAGCCAGACTTCATCATCCACGATCCTGACCTCTCTGCCCGGCAAGGCAGAGCCGACATCGCCCAGGCCATCGGCCTCTTTCGCGCAAACCGTGGAAGCAAACTCCGTCAGCCCGTAACCGCACCAGCAGCGAATCCCCTGCTCACGCGCCTGCTCGGTCAGCTCAACCGGAATGGCCGCACCCCCCAGCAGTACCGCTTTCAACGTGATCGGTGCGTTGTTTACCAGCAATCGCCAAAGCTGCGTCGGTACCAGCGAGGCATGAGTGCAGCCCACCAGCATCTGTTCCAGCGGTTGCTTGTCACGCACGGTCATGCGCGCACCAGCCAATAACCAGCGCCACAAAATACCCTGACCGGAAACATGAAACAGCGGTAGCGAGAGCAGCCAGTCATCCTCTGTGCCAAACGGCATTAATGACAGCACCCCCTGCGCACTCGCCAAATGTGCCTGACAGGTATGCACCGCTGCCTTAGGCAACCCGGTTGAACCGGATGTGAGTGTCATTGAACTCAATCGCAGAGGCAGCCAGTCGGCTGCATGCTCGCCAGACAGTTGCTGGATCTGCAACGGCATCAGCCCCGAAAAGGGGTCATTGCTTTGCAGATCCAGCGCAAAACGCAGCGTTAAATCAGGGATCAACGCATCCAGCAGAGGCTGCGGCAGCTGCGGGTTCACCGGTAACACCCGCGCCCCGCACTGCAACAATGCCAGCCAGGCAAGCGCAGATGAAGGGTGATTCCAGGCACGCAACAGCACGCCGTCGCCCTCTTTCACCCCCTGAGCAGCAAACCCCGTGGCCAGCGCGTCGACGCGCGTACAGAGCTCGCGCCAATTCAGCACCTCATCATTGAGGCGTAACGCTGGCGCCTCTGCCCGAACCTGCCGCCAGTGACGCCACGGCCAGTCGGTAAACGCCGTCGCCAGGCCCGATATGCTTGTGACATCGGGCATGTCCTGCACGGTCATAGCAGTCGTTCCAGCGCATCCACGTTAATACATGGCAGCACACTGCCGGGCCAGCTGCGAACCTGCTGACACTGCATCAGGCTCAGCGTGTCCAGACCCGGTATGGTCTGCGGCGTCAGCCAGGCGGCAATCCGCGCCAGTTGGGTTAACCCCAGGCTTGACTCAATAGACGAACTGATTACCGCAGTGAGTCCGAGCGCATGCGCGGCTGCAACCTGCTCGCGAACCTTATCCAGACTACCGGTGAGCGTAGGCTTGATGATCACCGCACTCACGCCTTCTTCCGCCATAAAGGTAAAGTCGGCTTCACGCAGGCTTTCATCCCAGGCAATGGCAATCCCGGTTTCCCGCGCAAAGGCGCGAGAATCATCACGGGTTTTGCACGGCTCTTCGAGGAAGGCAATGCGCCCGCGATAATCCGGATTGACGTACTTCGCAAACTGCTGCGCCTTCAGTGGCGTCCAGGCACGGTTAGCATCAAGACGTAAATGCAGATCGGGGATCGCCTCCAGCAGCAGGTTGGCCACCATGCCGTCACGTACAGCTTCATACAGGCCAACTTTGATCTTCGCGACTTTTTCGCCCGGCATGTCCGCCAGTTGCAGCACCAGATCGTCAGGGTCGCCGGTACACAATGGCGCGGCGCGATAATTCGCCGCCTCCGGCAACGTCCCGTCAAGCTCGGCGAGTGCGCAGCTAGCACCAAAAGCCACCGAAGGCAGCTGTGGTAAAGAGGTTTCCCCCTTCAGCCAGCCGTTTACCCAGGCCAACAGAGCCGTTTGCGCCTCTTCCCAGGTTTCCTGGCTGAAGCCCGGCAAGGGGGAGATCTCTCCCCACCCTTCACGCTCGCCGTCACGAAGACACACGTACAGCCCATCACGCGTTTTTAACCGCCTGTCACGCAAAATCACCCCCGCGTCCATGGGGATCTGCCAGCGGTATACCTGCGCGCTACGCATTACGGATTCCGTTTGAATTTGCTGAAGTCAGGCTGACGTTTCTGGTTGAACGCATTACGGCCTTCCTGACCTTCTTCCGTCATGTAGAACAGCATGGTGGCGTTACCGGCCAGCTCCTGCAGCCCCGCCTGACCATCGCAGTCGGCGTTCAGCGCTGCTTTCAGGCAGCGCAGCGCCATTGGGCTGTTTTGCAGCATTTCACGACACCAGCGCACGGTCTCTTTTTCCAGATCCGCCAGCGGAACCACGGTGTTGACCAGGCCCATATCCAGTGCCTGTTTCGCATCGTATTGACGACACAGGAACCAGATTTCACGCGCTTTCTTCTGACCAACGATACGGGCCATATAAGACGCACCCCAACCGCCGTCAAAGGAACCCACTTTCGGGCCTGTCTGACCAAAGATGGCGTTTTCAGCCGCGATAGTCAGGTCACACATCATGTGCAGCACATGGCCACCACCGATGGAATAACCCGCAACCATCGCCACAACCGGCTTCGGACAGGTACGGATCTGACGCTGGAAGTCCAGCACGTTCAGGTGATGTACGCCGGAGTCATCCTGGTATCCGCCGTAGTCGCCGCGTACTTTCTGATCGCCGCCCGCGCAGAACGCTTTGTCGCCTGCGCCGGTCAGGATAATCACGCCGATATTGTCGTCATAGCGCGCATCAGACATCGCCTGAATCATCTCTTTGACGGTTACAGGACGGAAAGCATTGCGTACCTGCGGACGATTGATGGTGATTTTTGCAATACCGTCGGTGGATTTTTCATAGCGAATGTCGGTATAGCCTTCAGAGCAATCGAGCCATTCTACCGGTGCGTAAAGCATTGTTTCATCAGGATAGATCATAAAATGTCCTTTAGTCAGCGACGCAGAATCTGAGCCAGACAGTCTACTACGCCCGCGGGATTGTCCCGATGCGCGTTGTGTCCAGCGTGAGGAATCACATGGTTCGGTACAGACATTTCCGTCGCCAGAGCGCGGAATTTATCGTCACGTTCACCACATAAATAATAAAACGGAAATGTGCGCGTGGTGAGCAGCGCACGTAAATCGGGTTGACCCGCCAGCGAGGTGGCCTCCAGCATAGCGGCAAGCGTAACGCCATTGTTCTGGCTACGCAGCTCGACCAGCACCTGCCGTTGCGCAGGGCTTAGCGAGGCAAAAACCGGTTGTTGGTACCAGTCGTTAAAAACATCACGTAGCGGCTCGTGGCGAAAACGTGCGGCCCAGCGACCGTCGGACAGGCGACGCTGCGCGCGCTCGTCTTCACTTTGCAGCCCCGGATGCCCGCCTTCGACCACCAGGCCGCAAAGCCCTGACATCCCCTGGCAAGCCGCCATCATCGCCACTCGGCCGCCAAGAGAATATCCCACCAGCCAGTAGTTAAGTATGTTGTAACTAAATAAAGTATTACGCAGCAGTTCGCTGACGTCATCAAATCCGCTGACGTGAATATCCGCAGAACCGCCGTGGCCGGGCAAATCAATATACAGCCGTGAACAGTCCGCAAACTGCTCCCCGACCGGCTGCCATTCCCGGCAATCGCCGGAGAAGCCGTGCAGGAAAACCAGCCAGGGGGCATCCGCCTGGTCCTTGTTCGCCTGCGCGTGCAGGATCATAGATGACTCACCTGCGCCAGCAGCTGCTGCAGGGTTTGCGCCCCGTCAGTCTCATTGACCACCAGCTCAATCACAGTGGCGGCCGGAGTACGCCAGGCTCCTGCCAGTGCACGTTCCAGCTGTTCCCAGTTTTCCGGGCGGTGATATTTTAGGTTAAACATCGCTGCCGCATGATCAAAATGGACGTTCTGCGGCATCAGATAGAACCGTTCACGCTCACTTTGCGGTGTCGGCAACAGGGAGAAAATCTGCCCGCCGTTATTGTTCACCACAATCAGGACAAACGGTGCGGAGACCTGGCGCAATAAGGCCAGCGCATTCAGATCATACAGCGCCGATAAGTCGCCGACGATGGCCAGCGTCGATTTCGCGCTGGCTCGCTGTACACCTGCCGCGGTTGACAGTAGACCGTCGATACCGCTGGCCCCGCGATTGCTGTACACCGGATACCCTGCCGGAAGCTGAGACAGTGCGTCAATCAGACGTACCACCAAACTGTTGCCGACAAACAGCTGGCCCTGTTCAGGCAGATACTCGCGAATGCGGTGCGCCAGCTGCGCTTCACCAAACGCCTCGCGACGCGCTGCCACCGTTTGCCACGCCTGTTCCGCGAGGCGTGGAACATCGACGCACCAGGGCTGGCGTTTCTCTGCCGGATGCAGATCCAGCCAGTCGCTAACCTTCGCGACTAACCTGCGTCCACGATGATGAGCGGGATCCAGCCGTCCTTCGATATTGTCGACAATCCAGTATTCTTGCGGGTTACAGGTAGCCTGCCATTGCAACAGACGTTTTCCGGTCAGGCTGCTGCCCAACTGCACCACAATCTGTGCCTGCTGTAATTCGGTCACCGCTTTCGCATTGCCCAACCACAGGTCGGCACACGGCAGCGGCTGTCCGGTTTGCGACAGCACATCGCCAATCAGCGGCCAGCCTAACGTCTGCGCCCACAGCGCAACTTTCTTACCCTCTTCCGCCGTCATACGCCCGGCAATCACCACGCCGCGCTTTTGCCGCCAGAAGAACCAGTCGCGCTGTTTGTCACTTTCCAGCCGACGCGCTTCGCGCAGCCAGGGTTTATCATCCTGCCACCAGTCACCCAGCCGCTGCTGCCACTCAATGCCTGTGTCGTCCATCTCGCCATACAGCGGCTCCGCAAACGGGCAGTTAATGTGTACCGCACCGCTGTGCAGTGAAGCCATGGCATTATCGAGGGTGGAAACCAGCCAACTGGCGGGAATGTCCTGCGTCGGACGCGGTAAAGAGAGCGTTTGCGATGGATGAGAAGCAAACATTCCCGGCTGACGAATCGCCTGATTCGCCCCGCAGTCGATAAGCTCAGGCGGTCTGTCCGCCGTGAGTAAAATCAGTTTTTCACCGGTGAGACCGGCTTCGATAAGCGCCGGATACAAATTCGCTACCGCCGTACCGGAGGTCACAATCACCGCAACCGGCTGCCGACTGACCTTGGCCAGACCTAAGGCCAGATGCCCCAACCCGCGCTCGTCAAAGTGGGTATGGTGGATAAAGGCAGAATTCTCCGCTGCGGCCAGCGTCAATGGCGTCGAACGAGAGCCAGGCGCAATGCAAACATGCCTGACGCCGTGGCGAGTGAGTGCTTCCAGTATGACCGCCGCCCAGCGTCGGTTAAATGCGCTTACTGACATAAGATTGTCCGGTATCAATATTGCGACACAGTATAAAGAATCGAATAAATGGATTTTTGATATGAGTCGATAATGTGTGACTCATTAGGCTTCCATCTGTAATAAAGTACGTAAACCCGCCGCTTTATTGTCTATTTCCTGCCATTCTTGTTCGGGATCGGAGCCGCGTACAATCCCGGCCCCAGCGTACAGGCGCACCACATTGCCGCTAATTTTCGCCGAACGTAGCGACACGCAAAACTCACTTTGCTGCAGGGAGAGATATCCCGCAGAGCCGGCATACCATTCTCGTTCAAAAGGTTCATTATGCTGGATGAATGCGCGCGCCCGTTCACGCGGAATGCCCGCCACTGCCGCGGTCGGCTGGAGCTGCATCAGGCAAAGCGTATCGTCCGGTTGATTCAGCGCAGTCCAGATACAGCGGCGCAGATGCTGCACTTTGCGCAGTCTGAGCACCTGCGGTGGCAGCACGTCGAGGGTTTGCGTACAGTTTTGCAGTCGCTGACAGATATCTTCCACCACCAGCATATTCTCACGCTGGTTTTTATCGTCCTTCATCAGCCACTCGCCGAGCTGCCAGGCCCGGTGGTCGTCAGGATGATTAGCGACGGTTCCGGCCAGCGCTTCGGTACGCAGCGCCGTGTCACGCCGCCGATACAGACGTTCAGGAGACGATCCCAAAAAAGCGCACTCGGCGGAAAACGCCATAAAGAAATGGTAGCAGTTAAGGTTTAAGCGACGACTGGAGGCCATCACCGACGCGGCGTTCACCGGCTGTGAGAACTGTAAATCGGTTGCCCGCGCCAGCACCACTTTGTCGAGCGCTTCCCCGGCAATGGTTTGTGTCGCCAGTTCAATCAGGCGCGTCCAGCCCGCTTTATCCGGCCAGTGCTGCTCAGCGGTTAAATTCAGGCGCAGTGCGGGAAGCGGCTTCACGTTGGCAAGCGTTGAAAGGAAGGCGCGCGCGTGCACGGCATCGTCTTGCAGCGACACGTCGCTATACAGGTGTAACCGTAAGGTTGCCACGCCTGCGCAACGCCGCCATTCCAGGCGAGGTAGCAGTAAATTACCGCGCTGGGGTTCAAACGCATTCAGGCCCCAGATGCGCAGTTCAGGATGGTCTTCATGCTGGTGTAAAAACTGCTGAGCGACGGCCAGAGAGGAAAACGTGGCCACGGCACCCAGCACGGCGGCTTCTTCATCACCGTTACGCTGTTGCCAATAAAACTGCGGCCAGACGGGTTGACTGGCCAGCCAGCCCAAAGCGTCGAAAGCATCATTCAGAGGGAAAGGGATGTCGTAAATACGAATGCCAGGTGCTGCCGGTATCTCTTGCGTCAAAAGGCGCATCAGATTTTCCAGCGCAGTAGTAATTGAATGCACGCAGACCTCTCCCTGTTAAAAACCTCTCATTATACGGGGTACTGACGAGAAAAAGCAGTACCCCCGTTTAGGGAGTACTGACAAATGCGATGAAGGTGTCGAATTTATCGCCGTGCTAACAATAAACCCATCACTAAACCGACCGTTGCACCCACGCCGATCCCGCGCCACGGTTTATCATGCACATAGTCATCTGCCCGGCAAACGGCCTTTTTCGCGCGATAATAATAGCTGTCCGAAGCGTGGCTGACGCGATTTCTCACCTCTTCTAACGCCTGTTCGGCTTTCGCTTTTAACTCCAGGTACTTCTGGTCGGCAGGATCGCCCGACGAGCGCAGCACTTCTTCCAGCGTTTCACTGAGTAATTCCAGGTCATCATCAATACGTGATTCATAAGAATGAAAAGACATTATTTTCTCCCTTTCTATTTACGTACCCGCTAACTATAGACGACCTGAGCTGTTTACGCTTGATGTCCCTCACGCGCCATGCCGATGTGCGGAATACCATCTTCATCATAGATATCCGTCACCGGAACGAAACCAAAGCGCGCGTAGAAAGGTTGCAGATGCGCCTGCGCGCCCAGATACAACGCCTTGTGCGGCCAGTGCTGAGCACAGGATGCCAGCGTCTGCGTCATCAGCTGCTGCCCCAGTTTTTCCCCGCGTAACGCAGCGCTGACAATCACCCGACCGATAACCACCGGTTCGAGATCGTCGTCGCTTTTCAGAATCCTCGCATACGCCACCAGCCGATCATTATGCCATCCCAGAAGGTGTCGGTTTTCACCCGTCAGGTCATCGCCGTCCACATCCTGATACGGACACTGTTGCTCAACAACAAACACCGCACAGCGCAGCTGAAGAATGGCATACAGTTGCTGGACGGTCAGTTCTGTATGGTGGAGATCTTGCCAGTGAATCATTGTCTGCCCCTTGGTTGTGATAACCTGAACACCCTGCCTTATTGATGGCGAAAAGTGTAATACTAAGATGGAATTAATTTTTTTAGGCACGTCTGCGGGTGTCCCCACGCGCTCTCGCAATGTAACGGCAATATTACTCAATCTGCAACACCCTACTCAGGCGGGATTGTGGCTTTTCGATTGCGGCGAAGGAACGCAGCACCAGATGCTGACCACGCCATTCAATCCGGGAAAACTCGATCGTATTTTTATCAGCCATCTGCATGGCGATCACCTTTTTGGCCTGCCGGGACTGCTGTGCAGCCGCTCGATGGCCGGAAACGTCCAGCCGTTGACGCTGTACGGGCCAAAAGGGTTACGTGAATTTACCGAGACTGCATTACGCCTGAGCGGCTCCTGGACCGATTATCCGCTGGAGATTGTGGAAATTACCGCCGGAGAAATTCTCGACGACGGTCTGCGTAAAGTAACGGCTTTCGCGCTGGCGCATCCGCTCGAATGCTACGGTTTTCGCGTTGAAGAACATGACAAACCCGGTGCGCTTGACGCCAGCGCGCTGAAGGCAGCGGGCGTTAAGCCAGGGCCGTGGTTCCAGGATCTCAAAGCCGGTAAAACCGTCGTGCTGGAAGATGGTCGTTCCCTTAACGGTGCTGATTTTCTCGCCCCGGCGATTCCGGGCAAATCCGTGGCGATATTTGGCGATACCGCGCCGTGCGCCTCCGCCCTCGAACTGGCAAAAGGGGTGGATGTGATGGTACATGAGACCACGCTGGACGCCTCGATGGAAGAAAAGGCCAACAGTCGGGGACACAGCTCCACCCGCCAGGCTGCGATGCTGGCACAGGAGGCTGGTGCGGGCCGATTGATTATGACTCACGTCAGCTCGCGTTATGATGAAAAAGGCTGCCAACGTTTGCTCGAAGAGTGCCGGGCGCTGTTTGCGGACACCGAACTGGCGCACGATTTCGCCGTTTTCACGGTTTAACGCTCTATTTTTCCGCCTCAGTGCCGATAACAGTGAAAAGGCTGGCGTTCACACTGAGGACAGGATGAATAATATTCAGAAAGACATTGATGACAGGACAAACCTAACCCTGTCTAACCGCTTTGAACTGCTGCTGTTTCGCCTCGGCACATCGCTGGATGAGCAGAAATCAGAGCTGTTTGGCATCAACGTATTTAAGCTGCGCGAAATTGTCCCCATGCCCGCATTTACGCGTCCGGCGGGCATGAAAGCCCCGTTGCTGGGCATGGTGAACATTCGCGATCAGGTGATCCCGGTGATCGACCTGCCCGCCGTTGCCGGATGCAAGCCTGAGACCGGACTGAACATCCTGCTGATCACCGAATACGCCCGTAGCGTACAGGCGTTTGCGGTAGAGTCAGTGGAAAACATTATGCGCCTGGACTGGCAGCAGGTGCATACCGCCGAGAAAGCCGTCAACGGTCGCTATATCACCAGCATCGCCTGTCTGGATGATAACAAAGAAACCAACAACCTGGCGCTGGTACTCGACGTCGAACAGATCCTGTATGACATTGTGCCGTCAAACCACGATCTGCGCGCCACCCACCTGGAGACCAGTAAATTCAATATCACCCCAGGTGCTGTGGCGATTGTGGCAGAAGATTCTAAGGTCGCCCGTGCGATGCTGGAAAAAGGGCTTAACGCCATGAACATTCCGCACCAGATGCATGTCACCGGCAAAGACGCGTGGGAAAAAATTCAGCAGCTGTCCCTGGAAGCGCAGGCGGAAGGCAAGTCCATCAGCGAGAAAATTGCGCTAGTGCTTACCGATCTGGAAATGCCGGAGATGGACGGCTTTACGCTGACCCGCAAGATTAAGACCGATGAACGCCTGAAGAAGATCCCGGTCGTCATCCACTCGTCCCTTTCCGGCAGCGCCAATGAAGATCATGTGCGCAGGGTGAAGGCCGATGGCTACGTGGCGAAATTCGAGATCAACGAGCTGTCTTCCGTAATCCAGGAAGTGATGGAGCGCGCGGCGAAAGACATTAATGGGCCACTGGTGAGCCGCCAGATTTCAGCCTGACGCTCTACCTGCCCCCCTTACTCTGCGGTTCTCCAACGAGTAAGGGAGTAGTTCCCCCACAAAAATAATCTCATCATCATGATGCCCCCTTTAATTATCATTAAAAATTGCCGCTTTTAGATATCAGCCGTTGAGTCAAAAAATAGCACTCAACAATTATCCTACATGATTTTCACATTTCTAAGCAGGCAGTGACGTGGATAAACACCGTTTCATTAAAGATCTCCAAAAACATGCAAAATCCTTGGCCAAATACAAGCTTAATTTAGACATCGATAATATCAAGAATACTATAATCGCAGGCCAGCAACATATAGAGGAGAATGAACAATCTGCCACCTTGATCAATAACCTCATACCGCTCACTACAAGAGATATCACTGAAAGAGATGTGGAAATTATTCTTCCTATAATTTCAGAATACTGGATGACGCTTCTGCACTCCACTCAATATAAGATTTTCTTTTATGGTACCCAACGTCATTATCTCAGCTTTAGTACCATTATTGCGGATCGTTTTCAGTCACAACTTGTACACATTGACATCACCGCTGACATTGAACTCTGTATTCATACTATCAGCCATCCTTCAACCTGTAATGAAACTAAAATTCTCATCTATGATGATGAAGGAAGTTATATTTTAAGAAGAAAATTCGACTGTGCGAATATTTTCTCTTACATCTACTATAGTCCACTACGTGTTTCCTGTGGGACTAACAAAAGGTATGCCATGTATCTGGAACATGAATACAAAAAATACAATACACAGATTATTGATAATGTCGTTACGGGGTCGTCTTATGCCTGGTGGGGTGTACCAACACAATTGACTACCTGTACAGCCAATATGTCTGTTAAAAGTGGTGATACTGCATTTGCCCTGGCTATCACTGAACATCTGACTCAGAGTGGCCAGTTAAAAAACCATATTCATATCACGAGTTTCTTTGATTTACACCATGAATTGACCAGAAGTAAAAGCACCTTTAATAGTGGCGTATTTAAGGAGCTTAAGTTTTTCGCCAAAAAAAATAACATCCCATACATTCAATATGATGAAGAAATTTTCGCAAGCAATCATGATGAGATATACCAACCTGCATCAATTAGCAGTAGCATTGAAAAAAACCTGTTAAATTTATTTATATCTGAAAAAAAGTTAATAACCGCGATAACAGACATTGTCAACCAAAAATATATTAACTTTGACTTTCATACGTTAATTGATGAACAAAAAAATAAAAATTCAATGTGCGAAGAGGAAATGGATAAACTCAGCATACAGCGCGGTACCAATCACTCCAAACTTTTTTGTTATAAGGAATCATTGAGTTCGAATTCTCGAAATATCGAGAAAATGGTCCACAATGCCGAGATGAATAAATACGCTATGTATATAGTATTTGCCCCTCAGCCACAGAAATATATAGAAAACATTGATAAAGAAATGCTCAATGAGGCTTTTTCATTTTACCAACAAATCACATTAAATAAGAAAAATATTGTACTCATTGATATGAGTGATGACCCGGACTTTACTCGTCACGACTTTCAAGATGGCGATCACTTAAATTTTAATGGTGCGATTAAATTTATACAGAAGCTTCAGGTCTATGGCATCACTATATAGATAAAAAAAGAGTCTGGACATTGCCCAGACTCTTTTTTATTTACAGCATGATGTATTACATCAGCGGCGTCGCTAACTGCACGATGCTGATCAGCGGTTGCGGGTAGATACCCAGCACCAGCACCAGCAGCGCAGAGATCAGCACCACGATACCGCCCGCGCTGTACTGCCAGTTAGACGGTGCATCACGGTTCAGTTGCTGCGGTGCGCTCAGGTACAGGCTCACGGCAACGCGCAGGTAATAGTACAAACCAATCGCGGAACCGACCACCACGGCGGCAACCAGCCACCACAGGTTAGCCTGCACACCGACGGCCAGCACGTAGAACTTACCGATAAAGCCCAGCGTCATCGGGATACCCGCCAGAGACAGCATCATCACCGTCATCACAGCCGCGAGGATCGGACGATGCCAGAACAGACCGCGGTAGGAGAACAGTGAATCCGCATCCGGACCACGATACGGGCTGGACATCAGGCTGACCACACCAAACGCGCCGAGGCTGCTGAACAGATAACCAGCCAGGTACACGCCTACTGCTTCCATCGACATCTCGCCACTTTGCAGGGCAATCAACGCCACCAGCAGGTAGCCAAGGTGAGAGATAGACGAATAACCAAGCAGACGCTTGATGTTGGTCTGGCTCAGCGCCATCAGGTTACCGAAGATGATAGAGGCAAAGGCAATCACGCCCAGCACAATACGTACCGCTTCGCTGTCGCCAACCGGCGCGTACAGGAACAGACGCATCACCACGCCGAAGATAGCGATTTTGCTCGCCGTCGCCAGGAAGGTGGACACCGGAGCCGGAGCACCCTGGTAGACGTCTGGCGTCCACAGGTGGAACGGCACCAGAGAGAGCTTAAAGCCCAGACCGACGATCATCATCCCGAAGCCTGCCAGCAGCAGCGGTTCGTTCAGCATACCGTCGCCGAGGCTCTTACCGAGTGCCACGAACGACAGGTTGCCGGACTGCGCGTACACCAGCGCCATACCGAACAGCAGGAATGAAGACGCTGCGGCAGACAGAATGGTGTATTTGATACTGGCTTCCAGCGAGCGTTTCTGACGAAACGCATAGCCCACCAGACCAAACAGCGGCAGAGAGATCAGTTCGATACCGAGGAACAACGCCGCCAGATGGTTAGCGTTAGCCAGCAGAATCCCGCCCAGCGCGGCAATCAGCACCAGCAGGTAGAACTCTTCCCGGTTGTCGTCATAGCCTTCCAGCCATGGGTAGGCAAAGGTACAAGTAGCAAGGCTCGCCAGCAGGACCATCCCGGTGTAGAGCATCGCGAAACCGTCAACCCGCATCAGCGGGGTGACGTCCATGGCGCCTGCCTGGCCAACAAACCAGAGCGAAACCAGCGCGGCGTTAAGCCCAATGACCGACAGCGTGGCATTGAGGAAGTGATTGCGTCGCCACGCAATGGAGAGCATCACAACCACCACCGTCAAGCCGACGATCAGCAGCGGTAGCAGCGCAATCAGGTGTTGTGGAGTTATTGTCATGGCGATTTACGGCCTTGTAGTAGTAACGGAATTAACAAACCACTGCTGGATGTTGCTCATCGCAGAATGCGAGGTATCCAGAATCGGCTGCGGATAGAAGCCAAGCAGTACCAGAAGCACGACCAGCAACAGGATGATAAACAGCTCACGCAGCGACATCCCTGGCAGTTCAACACTGGCAATTTGGCTTTTCGCTTTACCAAAGTAAGCGCGATGCAGCATCGCCAGCGAGTAAACAGAGGCAAACACCAGACCGAAGGTCGAGATCACGGTAATGACCGGAACCACCTGGTAGCTGCCGAACAGAATCATAAATTCGCCAACGAAGTTACCGGTTCCCGGCATACCCAGCGTACAGACCGCGAAGAACATCGACAGCGCAGGCAACCATTTCATTTTGCCCCACAAGCCGCCCATCATACGCATATCACGCGTGTGCAGACGTTCGTACAGCTGACCACACAGAATGAACAGGCCGGCCGCAGACAGACCGTGCGCAATCATCTGGATAACCGCACCCTGGTACGCCAGCTGGCTACCGGTGTAGATAGCAATCAACACGAAGCCCATGTGCGAGACGGAGGTGTAGGCAATCAGACGCTTGATATCGTACTGATTAAAGGCCATCCACGCGCCGTAGAAAATACCGATAACACCCAGCCACATAGCGATAGGTGCGAACTCCGCAGACGCGTTCGGGAACAGCGGCAGGGAGAAGCGCAGCAGACCGTAGGCCGCGGTTTTCAGCAAAATCCCCGCCAGGTCAACGGAACCTGCGGTCGGTGCCTGGGAGTGCGCATCCGGCAACCAGCCGTGCAGCGGAACCACCGGCATTTTCACCGCAAAGGCGATGAAGAAGCCCAGCATCAGCAGATATTCCACGCCGTGGGACATCGGTGTGTTCAGCAGTTCTTCATAGTTGAAGGTCCAGACACCGGTGGCTTTATAGTGCACAAATACCAGCGCCAGGATGGCAATCAACATCACCAGACCACTCGCCTGGGTATAAATGAAGAACTTGGTGGCCGCCGTGATACGCGTTTTACCGTCGGACGCTTTATGCCCCCACAGCGCGATCAGGAAGTACATCGGCACCAGCATCATTTCCCAGAAGAAGAAGAACAGGAACATGTCGATGGCCAGGAACACGCCGATCACGCCGCCGAGGATCCACATCAGGTTCAGGTGGAAGAAGCCCTGGTACTTTTCAATTTCATTCCAGGAACACAGTACCGCCAGAACACCGAGCAGACCGGTCAGCACCACCATCAGCAGCGACAGACCGTCGATAGCTAAATGAATAGAGATGCCAAAGCGCGGGATCCACTGCATGACGAACTCAGACTGCCACTGCGGAATACCAGCGGATTGCGTCAGTGAATAACCGCCCTGCAACCACAATTGTAGGCCAAGCGCCAGCGTCAGTCCCATGGTAATCAGCGCGATCCAGCGCGGTACCTTCACGCCAAAGCGTTCGGTCTGCCAGCACAGGAAACCACCGATAAAGGGGATTAATATCAACCAAGGTAATAACATAGCTAAGTATGTCCCTTATATTTATTCCTGCTCAGGCTATCTCACTCGTCAGCCCAAATCCCGGCAGTGCTCGCAATCCTCACGTACTTCAGTACGCTCCGGTTGCTCTGCGCTGGCGGTATTCGGTCTGACTTCGCCGATGACGCCTGTACTTCAGGAACAGATTTTCAACGAATTCTAAAAATTATTTTTGGGTTTGTAGGCCGGATAAGCGCAGCGCCATCCGGCAGTCGTTCATCCGGCCAACAAACTCAACGCAGTACCATCAGCAGTGCCAGCACGACAACCGCACCGATGCTCATTGACGCGACATACCAGCGCAGATACCCGTTCTCACTGAGCAGCAGACCTTTGCCTGCAAAGCGGGAGAGGATCGCTGGAATGTTCATCATTGCGTTCATCGGGTCGCGTTTCAGCAGCCAGGCAACGCCAAGGAACGGCTTGACGAACACTTTGTCGTACAGCCAGTCAAAGCCCCAGGCGTTATACCACCAGGTGCCCAGCAGACGGCCCGGCGCACTGTTGGCAATCGAGGTCACAAGCGTACGTTTACCCAGCCACAGCCATGCTGCAATCAGGATCCCCGCAATCGCGACGATGCCAGAGGTAATTTCCAGCGTCATCACGCTACCATGCGGCAGCTCGGTGGTTGCCGGAAGCACGCCATGCAACGGAGGCACAATCAGCGCGCCAACGAAGGTGGACAGGATCATCAGCACAATCAGCGGCAGATGGTGGGTAATCCCCTTCCCTGCGTGCGCGTGAATTTGTTCTTTACCGTGGAACACGATGAAAATCATACGGAAGGTGTACAGAGAGGTCATAAACGCACCGACCAGACCTGCCACCATCAGATTGATATGACCGTTCGCCATCGCACCGGCCAGAATCTCATCCTTACTGAAGAAGCCTGCGGTAATCAGCGGCAGAGCCGACAACGCCGCGCCGCCAACCAGGAAGCTGAGATAAACCAGTGGGATTGACTTACGCAAGCCGCCCATTTTGAAGATGTTCTGTTCGTGGTGGCAGGCCAGGATCACCGAACCCGATGCCAGGAACAACAGCGCTTTAAAGAAGGCGTGCGTCATCAGGTGGAAAATCGCCGCATCCCATGCCTGAACGCCAAGCGCCAGGAACATGTAGCCAATCTGGCTCATGGTGGAATACGCGAGAACGCGTTTGATGTCGGTTTGTACCAGTGCGGCGAAGCCTGCCAGAACCAGCGTGATCGCCCCGATAATCCCCACCAGGTGCAGGATTTCCGGCGTCAGCAGGAACAGGCCGTGGGTACGCGCAATCAGGTAGACACCGGCAGTAACCATCGTTGCGGCGTGGATCAGCGCGGAGACAGGCGTCGGGCCAGCCATCGCATCAGCAAGCCAGGTCTGCAACGGCAACTGCGCCGATTTACCGACCGCACCGCCCAGCAGCATCAGGGTTGCCCACATCAGCATGTCATTGCCCGCGGCAAAGTGCGCCGGTGCCAGTTCAACCATTTCGCGGAAGTTCAGCGTGCCCAGCTCGTTGTAGAGAATGAACAGCGCGAACGCCAGAAATACGTCGCCGACACGGGTTACCACGAAGGCTTTCATTGCCGCTGCGCCATTCTTCGGATCGGTATAGTAGAACCCGATCAGCAGGTAGGAGCACAGGCCCACGCCTTCCCAGCCGAGATACATCAGCAGCAGGTTATCCGCCAGCACCAGAATCACCATGCTGGCGATAAACAGGTTGGTATAGGCGAAGAAACGGGAGTACCCCTCTTCCCCGCGCATGTACCAGGAAGCGAACATGTGAATCAGGAAACCAACGCCGGTTACTACCGAGAGCATGGTCAGCGACAAGCCGTCCAGCACCAGATTAAAACCGATGTTAAAGTCGCCAACAGACATCCACGTCCACAGCGGAACGCTAAATGCCTGTTTACCGTTAGCGAAGAAATCGACGCCAACAAATGCAGTGACCAGCGCCGCCAGGCCAATCGACCCGACGCCCACGGTAGCGGACAGATTTTCTGACCAACGACCACGAGAGAACGCCAGTAATACAAAGCCAAGAAATGGCAGAATAATGGTTAAGGCAAGCATGTTCATCCACGCATCTCACTTACTGAATCGATGTTCAGGTTCTGGCGGCGGCGATGAAGTTGCAGCAACAGCGCAAGTCCAATGCTCGCTTCCGCAGCCGCAAGGCTGATGGCGAGAATGTACATCACCTGACCATCGGTCTGGCCCCAGTAGCTTCCGGCGACCACAAAGGCCAGCGCAGAGGCGTTAATCATGATTTCCAGCCCAATCAGCATAAACAGCAGATTGCGGCGGATAACCAGACCAGTTAAGCCCAGTACGAATAAGACAGCCGCGAGGATCAGTCCATGTTGTAAGGGGATCATGCGTGCTCCTCCGTTTTTCTTTTCGCGCGGTCATCCGTGCGGTTGCTCAGCACTTCGCCAGAACGCTCTTCGCGACCGACGTGGAAGGCCACAACCAGACCCGCCAGCAGCAGCATTGACGCCAGCTCAACCGCCAGGACATAAGGTCCGAACAGCGAGATGCCGACCGCTTTCGCGCTAATTGGCGTCCCGTCGATGCCCTGATCGTTAACGCCAAGAATCGCGTAGACAATCACCGCCAGCATGATGGCCGACAGAATCGCCGGACCAATCCACACCTGCGGTCTCAGCCACTGACGTTCCTGTTCGATTTCAGCACCGCCCAGGTTGAGCATCATGACCACGAACACGAACAGCACCATAATGGCGCCCGCGTACACGATAATTTCCAGCGCACCGGCAAAGTAAGCGCCCAGCGAGAAAAACACCCCAGAAATCGCCAGCAGCGAAATAATCAGGTACAGCAGTGCGTGTACCGGATTGGTGTGAGTGATGACCCGCAAGGTTGCGAGAATGGCTATCAGGCCACAGATATAAAAAGCGAACTCCATTGCCCCTCTCCTTACGGTAACAGGCTCTTGACGTCGATAGGCTTGGCTTCGTTCTCTGCTTCGCCCTTATCTTTGCCGTCGATTGCCATACCTGCCATCCGGTAGAAGTTATATTCCGGATATTTACCCGGACCGGAGATCAGCAGATCCTCTTTCTCGTAAACCAGATCCTGGCGCTTATACTCACCCAGTTCGAAATCTGGAGTAAGCTGAATAGCCGTTGTCGGACAGGCTTCTTCGCACATACCGCAGAAAATGCAGCGTGAGAAGTTGATGCGGAAAAACTCCGGATACCAGCGACCATCTTTAGTCTCTGCTTTTTGCAGAGAGATACAGCCGACCGGACAGGCTACCGCACACAGGTTACAGGCAACGCAGCGCTCTTCGCCGTCCGGGTCGCGTGTCAGTACGATACGACCACGAAAACGGGGCGGTAGATAGACCGGCTCTTCCGGGTACATCTGCGTTTCGCGTTTGGCGAACGCATGCAGGCCGATCATCCAGATACTACGAAGCTGGGTGCCTGCGCCTACAAGTAATTCTTTTAAGGTCATGGTCTTTGTGTCCCTTATTGCGCCTGCCACAGAATGACAGCCGCCGTTACCAGCAAATTGACGAGCGTCAGCGGCAGACAAACTTTCCAGCCGAAGGACATTACCTGGTCATAACGAGGACGCGGTAACGACGCACGAATCAAAATGAACATCATCATAAAGAACGCGGTTTTCAGCGCGAACCAGACGAATGGCGGTAAGAACGGGCCATGCCAGCCACCGAAGAACAGGGTAACCATCAGCGCAGAAATGGTGACGATACCGATGTACTCCCCCACGAAGAACAGGCCGAATTTCATCCCGGAATATTCAATGTGGTAACCATCGGCCAGTTCCTGCTCGGCTTCCGGCTGGTCAAACGGGTGACGGTGACAGACCGCGACGCCCGCGATAGCAAAGGTGACAAAACCAAAGAATTGCGGAATAACGTTCCAGATATCAGCCTGGTTATTGACGATGTCGGTCATGTTAAATGAACCGGCCTGCGCCACCACGCCCATCAGGGAAAGTCCGAGGAACACTTCATAGCTCAGGGTCTGCGCAGACGCACGCATTGCGCCGAGCAGCGAGTATTTGTTGTTGCTCGACCAACCGGCAAACAGCACCGCGTACACCGCCAGACCGGCCATCATCAGGAAGAACAAGATCCCGATGTTAAGGTCAGCGACCACCCAGTTCGGGCTGACCGGCACAATGGCGAAGGCCAGCAGCAGCGAAGTGAAAGCGATCATCGGTGCCAGCGTAAAGATGACGCGATCCGAGAATTTCGGGATCCAGTCTTCTTTAAAGAACATCTTGATCATGTCCGCGACCAGCTGGAGCGAACCGCCCCAGCCTACACGGTTCGGTCCATAACGGTTCTGGAACAGACCCAGCAGACGACGTTCGCCAAAGCTCATGAATGCCCCGCAGGTGACCACCACCAGCAGGATCACCACCGCTTTGAGAATGCTCAGCAGGATCTCAATCAGATCGGGTGTAATCCAACTCATTGTTGTGCCTCCTGCAGATCCTCAAGACGCGCACCTGCCAGAACCGGCGCGATACCCGGCATACCCATCGGCAAACCAACCTGCCCCGCCGTCAACCCTTCTGCGATTTCAACCGGTAATGTGACCGTGTTGCCATCGTAGCTAAAGGAAACGCGCGTACCCGCATTGACGCCCAACTTCTCGGCATCAGCCGGGTTGAGTTTAATGTACGGCTGCGGCATGCGGGTCTGGATAACCGGCGCGCGCTGGGACATTTCGTCGCTACCAAACAGATGATAGTACGGCGCGATACGCCATTGACCATCCTGCGCCTGGAAGCTCGCCGGAACGGTAGTGAAGTAGTCCAGACCGCCTTCGGAGGCTTCAATCAGACGCACGCCCGGATCGCCATGGCGCAGTTTGCCGCCCACTTCATCCTGGAACTTGTTCCACGCTTGTGGTGAGTTCCAGCCTGGTGCCCAGGCAAACGGAATTTGTGAACGCGGCGCAGACGGCTGGTTGTTCCCTTCCATAGAGAAGGCAAACATAGTGTCTTTGTCCTGCGGTTGACGCGGTTCATGCACGCTAATGTTGGCACGCATGGCGGTACGACCACTGTAACGATGCGGCTCACGTGCCAGTTTCTGCCCACGAATACGGAAGCTCGCGTCCGGCGCGGCATCTTTAATGCCAGCCAACTGCGGCAACGCGGCTACGGCGGCGTCGATGACGTGATCGAGCTGCGTCCAGTCCACTTCACGGCTCTGCACGGTGCTGTGCAGCGAGTGCAGCCAGCGCCAGCTTTCCAGCATCACAATGTTGCTGTCGTAGTAGCTTGGGTCATATACCTGGAAGAAACGCTGTGCGCGGCCTTCGTTATTGATAACCGTACCGTCGCTTTCGGCAAAACTTGCTGCAGAAAGGACCAGATGGGCATTGTCCATAATCGCGGTACGCTGATGGTCAACGACCAGTACCAGCGGTGCTTTCGCCAGCGCAGCGTTAACGCGAGCGGCAGAAGCATGGCGATGCAGGTCATTTTCCAGTACCACCACGGCGTCAGCACGACCTGTTTCCAGTTCGGTCAGCGCATCATCAAGTGAACCGCCGCCAATCATGCCGAGGCCCATGCTGTTAACAGAGCGGGCAATCATGGTGATGCCAACGTCTGCGCCACGACCTTTCAGCGCCTTCGCCACGTTGGCAGCGGCCTGAATCACTTCAGCGCTACCGGCGTTGGTACCGGAGATAATCAGCGGTTTCTTCGCGCCAGCCAGGGCCTGAACGATGACGTCGATTTTGTTCTGCAGGTCACGGTCAATACCGTCAACGGCCGGAGCGGTGTTGTCCAGCGCGTGGGCAATGGCGAAACCTAAACGCGCCTGATCTTCAACCGGCGCACGGTAGGTCCATGCTGCGATATCATCCAGACGGGTGTTATCCACGTTGGTCACGAAAAGCGGATGCTTGGCACGTTGGCCGATGTTAAGGATCGCGGCAATCTGCCAGTCAGCCACTTTCTGCGCTGCTGCCATTTCGCGTGCTTTACCTTTCACCGCCTGACGTACAGCTAGCGCAACGCGTGCGCCGGTCTGGGTAACATCTTCGCCCAGCACCAGGACCGCATCGTAAGATTCAATCTCGCGCAGTGCCGGGGTATGAATACCGCCGTCACGCAGCACGCTCAGCGCCAGTTGCAGACGTTCCAGTTCGCCTTGAGCGATACCGGTATAGAAGTTTTCCGCACCCACCAGTTCACGCAACGCAAAGTTGCTTTCAACGCTGGCGCGCGGGGAGCCGATGCCGATCACTTTCTTCGACTGACGCAGAATGTCAGCCGCGCCCTGCATCGCCTGCTCGGCGTTGAGGGTGATCAGATCGTCGCCACGACGCTGAACCGGCTGACGCGGACGGTCTTTCAGGTTCACGTAACCATAGCCAAAACGACCACGGTCGCAGAGGAAGTAGTGGTTAACGGTACCGTTATAACGGTTTTCGATACGACGCAGTTCACCGTAACGCTCACCCGGGCTGGTGTTACAGCCAATGGAACACTGCTGGCAGATGCTTGGCGCAAACTGCATGTCCCATTTACGGTTATAACGCTCGGAGTGCGTTTTATCGGTGAACACGCCGGTCGGGCAGATTTCTACCAGGTTACCGGAGAATTCGCTCTCCAGCACGCCGTCTTCCGGGCGACCGAAGTAGACGTTGTCATGTGCGCCATAGACGCCCAGATCCGCGCCGTCAGCGTAATCTTTGTAGTAGCGAACGCAGCGATAGCAGGCGATGCAGCGGTTCATTTCATGAGAGATGAACGGCCCCAGGTCCTGGTTGCGGTGGGTGCGCTTGGTAAAGCGGTAGCGACGGAAGCTATGACCCGTCATCACGGTCATATCCTGAAGGTGACAGTTACCGCCCTCTTCGCAGACCGGACAGTCGTGTGGGTGGTTAGTCATCAACCATTCCACCACGCTTTCACGGAACTGTTTCGCTTCTTCGTCATCGATAGAAATAAAGGTGCCTTCGGTGGCCGGTGTCATACAAGACATCACCAGGCGACCACGCGTATCTTCCGCGTTTTGATATTGCTTCACCGCACACTGGCGGCAAGCACCGACGCTTCCCAGCGCCGGGTGCCAGCAAAAGTACGGAATATCAAGGCCGAGGGACAGACAAGCTTCTAGCAGGTTGTCCGCGCCGTTGACCTCATATTCTTTGCCGTCTACATGAATCGTAGCCATAGTCAGCATGCTTCCAGTTGGCTCAGTCAGTGACCAAGCGTTAATCGAATTTCTTTTCCGCTTTATCCTTCAAGCTGCCTCGGCGTTGGCTTCTCTCGTTCACCCCAGTCACTTACTTTAGTAAGCTCAGGGATTCTCTCGGTTGCCGCCTTGACGCATCTTGAATGCTTTCGCGTAAAACGTTTACCAGCGCTCTTTCAACAGGTTCGGCTGAATACCACCAATCGCATGGGTATTGCTGAAGGTCTGCTTGATGCCAGCTTCGAATTCTTCGCGGAAATATTTAATGGCGCTCTGCAGCGGTTCGACCGCACCCGGTGCGTGTGCACAGAAGGTTTTACCCGGACCGAGGAAACGACACAGTTGCTCAAGTGTCTCGATATCCCCAGGCTGGCCTTCGCCACGCTCCAGCGCACGCAGAATTTTTACGCTCCACGGCAAACCATCACGGCACGGCGTACACCAGCCGCAGGACTCGCGGGCAAAGAACTCTTCGAGGTTACGCACCAGCGGCACCATGCCAATCTCGTGATCGACCGCCATCGCCAGCGCCGTACCCAGACGGCTACCCGCTTTACCGATGCTTTCGAACTCCATCGGCAGGTCAAGGTGCGCTTCGGTCAGGAAGTCTGTCCCCGCACCGCCCGGCTGCCAGGCTTTGAACTTCAGGCCATCACGCATGCCACCCGCGTAATCTTCGAGGATTTCACGCGCGGTGGTCCCAAACGGCAGTTCCCACAGTCCCGGATTCTTCACACGACCGGAGAAGCCCATCAGCTTGGTGCCTGCGTCTTTGCTCTTCGAAATATTCTGGTACCACTCCACGCCGTTGGCGAGGATAGCCGGTACGTTACACAGAGTTTCGACGTTGTTCACGCAGGTCGGCTTACCCCATGCGCCAGAGCTTGCCGGGAACGGCGGCTTGGATCGCGGGTTAGCACGACGACCTTCGAGGGAGTTGATCAGTGCGGTTTCTTCACCGCAGATGTAGCGCCCTGCCCCGGTGTGCACAAACAGTTCGAAGTCGAAACCGGTGCCCATGATATTTTTGCCAAGCAGACCCGCTTCGGTCGCTTCAGCAATGGCGCGACGCAGATTCACCGCCGCTTCAATGTATTCGCCGCGCAGGAAGATGTAACCGCGGTACGCTTTCAGCGCAAACGCGGAGATCAGCATGCCTTCCACCAGCAGGTGCGGCAGCTGTTCCATCAACAGACGGTCTTTATAGGTGCCCGGCTCCATTTCATCGGCGTTACACAGCAGGTAACGGATGTTCATGGATTCGTCTTTCGGCATCAGGCTCCACTTCAGACCCGTGGAAAAGCCTGCGCCGCCGCGCCCTTTCAGGCCAGCGTCTTTCACCTGATTAACGATTTCGTCCGGTGACAACCCGGTCAGGGCCTTACGCGCACCTTCGTAACCGTTTTTGCTACGGTATTCATCCAGCCATATTGGCTGGTTGTCATCGCGCAGACGCCAGGTCAGCGGATGCGTTTCGGGAGTACGGATAATGTCTTTCATTTATACCGCTCCAGCAGTTCGGGAATGCCTTCCGGGGTCAGGTGAGCATGCGTATCTTCATCGATCATCATGTTCGGCCCCTTGTCGCAGTTCCCCAGGCAACAGGTCGGCAGCAACGTAAAGCGACCGTCAAAGGTCGTCTGCCCCGGCTTGATGTTGAGTTTTTTCTCAAGTGCCGCCTGGATCCCTTGATAGCCGTTGATATGGCACACCACGCTGTCGCAGTAGCGGATCACGTGGCGACCGACCGGCTGGCGGAAGATCTGGCTGTAAAACGTGGCAACACCTTCAACGTCGCTTGCCGGGATACCCAGCACATCAGCGATCGCATAGATCGCCCCATCCGGCACCCAGCCACGCTGTTTCTGAACGATTTTCAGCGCTTCAATGGACGCCGCACGCGGGTCTTCGTAGTGGTGCTTCTCGTGCTCAATCGCTTCACGCTCAGCCGCACTCAGCTCAAAAGCCTCGGTTTGTGGTTGTTGATTCTCGTGCATAATTAGCGGTCCACATCTGACATAACAAAATCGATACTACCCAGATGGACGATAAGGTCGGACACCAGGCTGCCACGTACCGCTACCGGGATCTGCTGCAAATGCGCATAGCTCGGTGTACGGATACGAGTACGGTAACTCATGGTGCTGCCATCGCTGGTCAGGTAGTAACTGTTGATACCCTTGGTCGCTTCCACCATCTGGAAGGATTCCTGCGCCGGCATAACCGGGCCCCACGACACTTGCAGGAAGTGGGTGATCAGGGTTTCGATATGCTGTAGCGTGCGCTCTTTCGGCGGCGGCGTGGTCAGCGGGTGATCCGCTTTGAACGGGCCTTCCGGCATGTTGTTGAGGCACTGCTCAAGGATGCGCAGGCTCTGGCGCAGCTCTTCAACTTTCAGCATCACGCGGGTGTAGCAGTCGGAAACACCACCGCCCACCGGGATTTCGAAGTCGAAGTTTTCATAGCCAGAGTACGGACGTGACTTACGCACGTCGAAATCAATACCGGTTGCACGCAGCGCAGCACCGGTACAACCCCAGTCCAGCGCTTCTTTCTTACCGTAAGCGGCAACACCCTGCGAACGGCCTTTCAGGATGGTGTTGCGCAGCGCAGCTTTCTCGTAGGAATCCAGACGCTTCGGCATCCAGTCGAGGAAATCACGCAGCAGCTTGTCCCAACCGCGCGGCAGGTCGTGTGCAACACCACCGATACGGAACCAGGCCGGGTGCATACGGAAACCGGTGATCGCTTCTACCACGTCATAGATTTTCTGACGGTCGGTAAAGGCGAAGAACACGGGGGTCATCGCGCCGACGTCCTGAATGAACGTGGAGATATACAGCAGGTGGCTGTTGATACGGAAAAGTTCAGAAAGCATAACGCGGATCACGTTGACGCGATCCGGTACGGTAATGCCCGCCAGCTTTTCTACCGCCAGCACGTACGGCATTTCGTTCACGCAGCCACCGAGATATTCGATACGGTCGGTGTACGGAATGTAGCTGTGCCAGGACTGACGTTCACCCATCTTTTCGGCGCCACGATGGTGGTAGCCGATGTCAGGCACGCAGTCGACGATCTCTTCGCCGTCAAGCTGAAGAACAATACGGAATGCACCGTGAGAAGACGGGTGGTTCGGACCGAGGTTGAGGAACATAAAGTCCTCGTTTTCGGTACCACGCTGCATGCCCCAGTCTTCGGGTTTGAAGGTCAGTGACTCCATTTCCAGATCCTGCTTGGCTTTGGTCAGCTCAAACGGATCGAATTCGGTCGCACGCGCCGGGTAATCTTTACGCAGCGGATGGCCTTCCCAGGTATGCGGCATCAGAAGACGCGTCAGGTGCGGGTGGCCTTCGATATCAATACCAAACATTTCCCAGGTTTCACGCTCATACCAGTTGGCGTTCGGGAACAGTTTGGTGAACGTCGGCACGCGCAGATCGTTTTCAGACAATGCCACCTTGAGCATGATATCGCGATTGCGTTCAATGGAGATCAGGTGATAGAAAACGGAAAAATCCGCGGCAGGTAACCCTTCGCGGTGCGTACGCAGACGTTCGTCCATACCGTGTAAGTCAAACAGCATGACGTAAGGTTTCGGCAATCTCTTTAAGAAATCACCCACTTCCAGGAGTTGTTCACGCTTGACCCAAACAACGGGTACCCCGGTGCGAGTCGCCTGAACGGTAAAGGCATCCGGCCCAAAACGGTTGCGCAGTTCGCCAATGACCGGGTCATCGAGATGATCCCGTGTTTGCCAGGCAGCGTCTTGCGCGGTTAAGTCGGTCATATTGTTCACCATTGCAAATGGTTCGTGGTGACTGTTAAGCCTGGCTTCGCGCTATTTGAATAGTGATATGCGAAGGTAATCCCCAGGCCGACAGGCGCAAATTAAATCTCGTCCGGTGTGCGAAGATTCGTTACAGCAATACGTTCGCCGCGCTTACGCTCGCGCTCTGACTGCATATTGGCGCGATAAACGCCCTGATCGCCAACCACCCATGAGAGCGGACGACGTTCTTTGCCAATGGAGTCTTGCAGCAGCATCAGTGCCTGCATGTAGGCTTCCGGACGCGGCGGGCATCCCGGGATGTACACATCAACCGGAATAAACTTATCAACGCCCTGCACAACGGAGTAAATATCGTACATACCGCCGGAGTTGGCACATGCGCCCATGGAAATAACCCATTTTGGTTCCAGCATCTGATCGTAGAGGCGCTGAATAACCGGGGCCATTTTGGTAAAGCAGGTGCCGGCCACGACCATCAGGTCGGCCTGACGCGGAGAGGCACGCAGAACTTCTGCGCCAAAACGGGCCACGTCATGCACGGCGGTGAACGAGGTCACCATCTCAACGTAGCAGCAGGAAAGGCCAAAGTTGTATGGCCAAATTGAGTTTTTACGGCCCCAGTTAACCATGTCATGCAGTTTGCCCATGAACACGTTTTTGTTAACTTCTTGTTCCAGGGGGTCGGTTACGATCTCCTGTTTTTGCAGGGGGTAACGGTCGTTCTCACCGTTAGGATCTATGCGGGTGAGCGTATAATCCATCTTAATGCCTCGCGGTTAGCGTTGACGATTAGCGATACTGTTCGTTTCCGGGTTCATACGCTCGCGGCGTGAACGCGCGGGCGTCCAGTCCAGCGCGCCAATACGCACCAGATAAACCAGACCTGCCAGTAACACAAAAATAAAAATTGCAGCTTCCACAAAGCCAATCCAGCCGCTTTCACGGATAGATGTTGACCATGCAAAAAGATACAGCGCTTCAACGTCGAAGATAACGAAGAACATGGCTACCAGGTAAAACTTGGCAGACAGGCGCAAGCGGGCGGTGCCGACCGAGTCGATACCTGATTCAAACGGCACGTTTTTAGATCTCGCGCGCGCGCGACCCCCTAAAAACCAGCCGCCGACGAGCATCAGGCAGCACAGGCCAATGGCAACAATAAGAAAGATAGCGAATGCCCAGTGATGAGCGATGATTTCAGTGGATGTTGACATACTCATTGCTTACTCATCAAAAGTAGCGCCAAATTCTCTGCTCTTTACGGCAGATGAACGCCACATCGATTCATGGGGAGGAATAAAAAAAACCTTACAATCACTGTAGAAAACCATTTATACAGCCAATTGATGGGGTTTTTTACTCCTTTCTATAACCTTTTGTCAACTTTAACAAAAGTTTCCTCACATTATTTTACACCAATTCAGTATCATTAACATAAAGTGCTATTTAGACTCATTTCAGTCCTGTCATTAGCCAATTTTAATGTTGTTGAATCGTGTCCGTAGTGAAGTAAAAAAGATAATACACCTCTATTTTGACAGGAATTCGTGCAGATGCCTCCCCCTAAATGTGAGTATTTTCTTGATCTGTGACACGCTTTTGTTAATCCATCATAAAAAACAGCAACAATTTCTCTAGTTTTTTAACATGAAAATAATAGGCCCTTCTTTTGTTTGTTTTTTGCTCAATTTAATCGAAAATCTTTTACCTACTGATTTTATTCACTTTTCATTTACAAACAGGCTATAGACTGCCTGTTTTGTATAAAAAAAGAGCCACTGGAAGTTATTTCATCTTTAGTGGCTCTTTTTTGCACTTACATTTTATAACGATTATTTGTGACGCATTACTCAAAGTCACCTTCAACGATCAGCGAATCATCTCCCCCTTCAGGGGTAAACTGATTGTATTGCCATGGGTTTTGGTACGTTTGCATCGACTTAAAGATAACCTGAGCTAACTCGTTTTGCGTGCTGGTATCGCAGCACAGCAGGTATTCGGTTTCTGGCAACGGTGGCAAACCATCCACCGCACCTAACACGCGCAAGTCCGGACTCATCATTTCTACCGGACGGGCAGTGACGCCCAATCCTGCTTTTACTGCAGCGCGAACCGCAGGCAATGTTGACGCCACATAGGCCAAACGCCACGGGATCTGCGCAGCATTTAGCGTAGACAGCACGATATCGCGAAACGGGCTGGGATCGTCCAGCAGGACCAGCGGCACCGGTTCCCCTTTTTGCAGGATGTATTCAGCCGCACAATACCAGTGTGTCGGAGAGGTACGCAGATTCAGGCACTCGAAATCCCCAGGGCGGTTGGTGGTCACCACCAAATCCACTTCCTGTGACTTCAGCATATCCACCATAAAGGCGTTACGCTTGACCCTCACATCCAGCGCAAGCTTCGGATAAACCGAACTGATGCGGTTGAGCAAAAACGGCAGTATCGTATCGGCGGATTCATCAGAGGCGCCAATAGTTAACACGCCCTGAAGATTATTGAACATTAATGATGAGCAAGCCTCATCATTGAAGCGCAGAATTTTTCTGGCGTAACCCAACAGCTGGATACCGTGTTCCGTCAGCAGTTTGTTACGTCCATGGCGCGCGAACAACTCTTTCCCGACAAGTTGCTCGAGGCGTTGCATTTGCTGGCTCACCGCAGACTGAGTGCGACATACCGCAGCAGCCGCAGCCGCGAAAGTATTCAGATCGGCAACAGCAACAAACGTTCTCAGCAGATCGAGATCGAGGTTAATTATCGGACGATTTGCATTTATCATAAATTTTCACTTACTCGCGGGTCATTCCGGGTTAATGCTGTGCATTCAGAAACAAAAATTCCATTTGTAATGTGCCTGCCTCGTAGTTTCACTTAGTGTAACTAAGTGAAAATAAGGATGTATTAGATGTAACAACTGAAACAACCCTCTTACTTCGCTATATAATGCGCCGCATGGCTCATCAGAATATAGCAAAGAGAAAGCGCCATTTTTTAGCTACAGGCAGATTCTTACTAATGGAAAACATGTAAATTTTGTAAATATGAAAAAATAGTTTATGGACGTCAATTTACACATTAAAATCTAATTTTTCAGTATGTTATGGTCAACGTGTCAGCATTAGAATTATCAAAGAACATACGCAACACACCATTTCATGGGACTTATCTTAACCCAAAACCACTATATTTATAAGTGTTATCGTGAATAATCTGATGCGCAAAGGTGTTATGTCAGGCTAGCCGTTTTCGTATTATTAACGCATTCAATGAGCGCTGTTTAAATATTAAATAATAATTAATTAAAATTTCCACCATTCATTAATTATGCTTAACAATAGATTCACACTGTAGCGCTGACCGATCATGCCGATAACAGGCAGTGGAGATAAGTGTTCCGTATTTCCGAATTCTTCTTTTCACCCCAGAGAACGATTGCTTTCGTGCCCGATACATAACTATTTCTTACCAGATAAACGACCACAACACCGGCATCACATCAAAACATATAACTACGAAATATATATTAATAAGAATAAAACTCTAAATTATAATGATTTAACAGCCATTAACGGTTGATTATAACTGCATAGTTCATCAAAATCTTCTGCTAAAGACCCTTCAAAATGCACCGTTGGAAGAGTACATTGTTCTGTGCTGACTTCCACGGCAGGGAGTGGCATTCACAGCTAAAAGGTCAAGATTCATGTCCCCTATTGAAAAATCCAGCAAATTAGAAAATGTCTGTTATGACATTCGTGGCCCGGTTCTGAAAGAAGCAAAGCGTCTGGAAGAAGAAGGCAATAAGGTTCTGAAACTAAACATCGGCAACCCAGCGCCATTCGGGTTTGAAGCACCGGATGAAATTCTGGTTGATGTGATCCGTAATTTGCCTACCGCGCAAGGGTATTGTGACTCAAAAGGCCTTTATTCCGCCCGCAAAGCCATCATGCAGCATTATCAGGCACGTGGGATGCGCGATGTTACCGTGGAAGACATTTATATCGGCAACGGTGTTTCCGAATTGATCGTGCAGGCGATGCAGGCATTGCTGAACAGCGGGGACGAAATGCTGGTACCTGCGCCTGACTATCCGCTGTGGACGGCGGCGGTATCGCTTTCCAGCGGTAAGGCTGTGCACTACCTGTGTGATGAATCCTCTGACTGGTTCCCGGACCTCGACGATATTCGCGCCAAAATTACCCCTCGCACGCGTGGGATTGTTATTATCAACCCCAACAACCCTACCGGCGCAGTCTATTCTAAAGAGCTTCTGCTGGAGATTGTTGAAATTGCACGTCAGCATAATCTCATTATCTTTGCTGACGAGATTTACGACAAAATTCTTTATGATGACGCAGAGCACCATTCTATTGCCCCGCTGGCACCGGACCTGCTGACTATCACCTTCAACGGCCTGTCAAAAACGTACCGTGTTGCGGGTTTCCGTCAGGGCTGGATGGTACTGAACGGACCGAAGAAACACGCGAAAGGGTATATTGAAGGTCTGGAAATGCTAGCGTCTATGCGTTTATGCGCCAACGTTCCAGCACAGCATGCTATTCAAACCGCACTGGGCGGATACCAAAGCATTAGCGAATTCATCATGCCCGGCGGACGTCTGTATGAACAGCGCAACCGTGCCTGGGAATTACTCAACGACATTCCCGGCGTTTCTTGCGTGAAGCCGCGCGGCGCACTGTACATGTTCCCGAAAATTGACGCCAAACGCTTCAATATTCATGACGACCAGAAAATGGTGCTCGACTTCCTGTTACAGGAAAAAGTGCTGCTGGTGCAGGGCACAGCCTTCAACTGGCCGTGGCCGGATCACTTCCGTATCGTGACGCTGCCGCGTATTGACGATATCGAAATGTCGCTAAGCAAATTTGAGCGCTTCCTGTCTGGCTATCACCAGCTGTAAGTCGAAAATCAGCAACCATAATACTCTAAATAATTCGAGTTGCAGGAAGGCGGCGACGCAATGAATCCCCAGAAGCTTACAAAAGTAAGTGACTGGGGTGAATGAGGAAAGCCAACGCGCATGCAACTTGAATTATGACGAGTATTTGCATCTGACAGCCTTCTCTGCGCAAAATGACTCTTAGGTTGCCATCATATAAGGGTCGTTATGAAGCAGAGCCATTTTTTTGCCCACCTCTCCCGTCTGAAACTCATTAACCGCTGGCCGCTGATGCGCAACGTGCGCACCGAAAACGTATCTGAACACAGTCTGCAAGTCGCGATGGTTGCGCATGCGCTGGCGGCAATCAAGAACCGCAAGTTCGGCGGTCAGGTTAACGCGGAACGCATTGCCCTGCTGGCGATGTACCACGATGCCTCCGAAGTGCTGACCGGTGACCTCCCGACCCCGGTGAAATACTTTAACTCGCAAATCGCCCAGGAATATAAAGCCATTGAGAAAATTGCCCAGCAGAAACTGGTCGACATGGTACCCGATGAACTGCGCGATATTTTTGCGCCGTTAATTGATGAACACGCCAGCAGCGAAGAAGAGCGCGCGATTGTTAAACAGGCCGATGCGCTTTGCGCCTATCTGAAGTGCCTTGAGGAACTTTCAGCCGGAAATAATGAGTTTCTGCTTGCGAAAACGCGGCTGGAAAAAACGCTGGAATCGCGTCGCAGTGAAGAGATGGACTATTTCTTAGACGTATTTGTACCGAGTTTCCATCTCTCGCTGGATGAAATTAGCCAGGACTCACCATTGTAAATTTGCGGCGACGTTGCCTTTGTAGGCCGGATAAGAGGTTTACGTCGCCATCCGCCTACAAGACCCACGAAACGACACCTGGGAAGCATTAGAACGGAAACAGCATCGGGATCATCACAATACAGACCACCATGACAATCAGTGTAAACGGCACGCCAATCTTCACGAAGTCGCTGAAGCTGTAGTTACCCGGTCCCAGTACCAGCGTGTTAACCGGTGACGATACCGGCGTCATAAAGGCTGCAGATGCCGCCATCGCAATGACCATCGCAAAAGGATACGGTGAAACGCCCATCGACTTCGCTGCCGCCAGTGCAATCGGCGCCATCAACACCGCCGTCGCGGTATTCGAAATAAATAACCCGATGGTGGCGCACAGTACGAACAGACAGCCCAGCATCATGTACGGCCCGTATCCCCCACCCACGTCCATCAGGCCTTTCACTACCAGATCGACGCCACCGGTTTTTTGCAGGGCCAGCGCAAAAGGCATCATTCCGACAATTAAAATAATGCTCGGCCAGTGAATGGCTTTATACGCACTTTCTGCGTCAATACAGCGGAATTTCCCCATCAGCAGGCAGGCGATAATCGCAGCAACCGTATTGGGGATTTCATCGGTCAGCATCAGGGCAACCATCAGGACCAGGCAGAAAATCGCATGCGGTGCCTGGCTGTGCGCCGGAGACGCTTCACTGACCTCAACGGGCATATTCAACACCACAAAATCGCGTCCCTTTTTCCCCAACGCGGTGATCAGTTTCCAGTTACCCACGACCAGAATAATATCGCCCATCAGCAGCGGCTCATTGACGACCGCCCCGGCTAGCGCCGCGCCATCACGCTTTAATCCGACAACGTTAAGTCCATAGCGGGTACGAAATCCAATCTCCCGCACCGTTTTACCGATCAATTCCGATTCCGGGATCAGCGAAATTTCCGCCATACCCACATCCAACGCCTGCTCGGAGAAATATTCGCCGCGCAGTACCATCGGCTCCAACAACTGCTCGCTACAAAATTCGCGCAGGTCGACATCGGCTGAAGACATATCGATCAACAAAACATCACGGGCACGAAACTCAGAAACACCGTTCACGTCAACAATGACGCGGCGAAAACGACGCCAGCGCTCAACGCCAATGACGTTCGCCCCGTAGCGTTCACGCAGTTTTAAATCATCCAGACGTTGACCAATCATCGGTGAGCCGGGGCGAATAGCCAGTCGGCGCGCGCGTCCCGTAAGGCGATATTCTTTGATCAAATCGCGAAAAGTCCGGCGCTTCCAGACATCGCCCTGCTGACCGGCATCATCGCCCTTCAGCATAAAGCGCATCAGCAGCATATAAATAATGCCGAGCACCAGCACCACCAGACCCAGCGGCGTCACGCTAAAGAAGCTGAAACCGTTAAGCCCTTCGCGCAGGAGTTCACTGTTGACGACCAGGTTAGGCGGCGTTGCCACCAGCGTCATCATGCCGCTGATCAATCCGGCAAAGCTGAGCGGCATCATCAAGCGTGAAGGTGAGGTTTGCATGCGCATGGAGACGCTTAAGACAACCGGGATAAAGATAGCGACAACGCCGGTAGAACTCATGAACGCGCCGAGTCCGGCGACGGTTATCATCAGCAGCACCAGCATTTTAACCTCGCTACTGCCAGCGACCTTCACCAGCCAGGCCCCCATCACGGTTGCCACCCCGGTGCGCACCAGGCCGTCGCCAATAATAAACAGAGCGGCTATCAAAATAACGTTAGGATCGCTGAAACCGGAGAAGGCCTCAGAAATGCTCAGCGTTCCACTCAAAACAAAAGCAATAATGACCAGCAAAGCGACCGCATCCATACGCACTCTGCCCGTCGCAAACAATACCACGGCAACTGCCAGCAATGAGAGAACCCAGATCAATTCACCGTTCACAACATATCCTTGTTAAATGAGAGGGATGGACCGATTCTGCCATAAAAAAGCCCCAACAATCTGGGGCTAAATCATGTTCAGGTATTTCTTACAACGACCACATTTCCGTTGGGTTGTTTAGTCACGGAAATATGCTCCAGACTGGTCAGCGCAAAATCGACCTCATCCAGACGCGGCGTATCCGCCGGCGCGTTCACAGCGATGACATGACACCCTGCCGCCAGACCAGAGAGCACCCCGGCTGGCGCATCCTCAACAACGGCACATTCACGCGGCGCAAGACCCAGCAGTTGCGCGCCTAACAGATAGGCGTCAGGCTCTGGCTTACCTCTTTTTACCCGCTCGGCAGTGACAAACACTTCCGGAGCAGGCAGACCCGCAACACGATGGCGCGCCCGCGCCACCGGCATGGATCCCGACGTGACGATCGCCCAGGGGATACCGGCTTTATTGAGGTGATTGAGTAAATCCACCGCTCCTGGCAGTGCGGTGATGCCTGCGGTCTCCGTTGCCTCTATTTGCTCCAGGCGCGTAAATTCTGCGGCAATATCTGCCTCTGACTTACCCACCATAAAGTGTCGCAAGGAGGTAATCGCCTGCTTACCGTGAATAAAGCCCAGCACCTCATCGTGGTCAAGCCCAAAACGATCGGCCCAGTTGCACCATGCACGTTCTACCGCAGGTAAGGAATCGACCAGCGTACCATCCAGATCAAACAGAAAGCCTTTGCACTGCACGCTCGCCCCCTCAGGCATTAATGATTTGGTTAATTTCATTCGCGCTCAGGTGGTACTGACGCGGGCAAGAATGCCAGACACTCAACATACGCTGATATTTTTCCCACATCGGCGTCTGGGCGTTAAAACCATGCGTCCCGGCATCAAAGTGGGTATAACGCCCTTCCACATTGACCATAAAACGCACGTATCCGAGGAAGCGCGCTTCCGTTGCGGCATCAAAGCCCAAAAATGTGACGCGGCGCTCATCAATGGACTGGGCGTCTTTAAGGTTAGTCCATGAAACATGTAATGCGTGATACATCTCCATGATATCGATAATGGTGCGGCAGGTTTCTTCTGTCAGCTCACCAAACTCACGATCGAGCTCGCGCATCTGCAAGCCATAACCGCGTTCAATAATCGTCTGTAAACGACGATAACGCTCGGCGTTGGTTGGATCGAGCATAGTCATCATTTTGTACTGGTTAGATAAAATGAGACGTTGAGCGTTGGTCATTTCCATTTGGGACTCCTGTATCACTACTGCTGCGATGAAAAAAAAGAAGGCATCTTATGCCTTCTTTTATATGCGTAATCAGGGGTCAATTACAAATCATCGAGAAAAGTTTTATCCAGTTGTTTGAAGGCGCGCTTAAGCGTGTCAGCTAGCGCTTGATAATCAGGCTTCCCTTCCACCGGAGCTAGTGCCTGGCCGGCCTCTTGTAATTTACCCCGGACTTCATAGAACCAGTTGAGAATCGAGGGCGGCAACGGCGTAACGGAACGTTTACCTAACCACCACATGCCCTGCATTGGCAGGCTGAGCGCAAACAGCGCGGTCGCTACGGCCGGTCCCAGTTGCCCACCCAGCGCGATTTGCCAGCACAGGGTAAAGACGGCAATCGGCGGCATAAAACGGGTCGCGTAACGCGTCATGCGGATTACGCGATTCTCAACAAATACGGGCGCCAGGCGCTTTTCCATCGGCCACGTCTTAGCGTAGTGCTGCCCCCGGCGAAACAAACTGAAAAAATTTACGGAGCGATTATCCGGTGTCGACATGGCGGTTACCTCAACTTCACATATAAAATTTAAAAAATTTGTGCAAAACAACAACTGCAAGGGACATCGTTCAAAACATTTTGTCTTCGATACCCACAATCAGGTATCCTGTGTCGGCCTGTAAGGCCTTTAGTCCAAAATCATTGAGTCGTCAAATTGGCATACAGTATGCCATTGGCTGAAAAATACGCAAAATGACATAGACTCAAAGGTATTTATTCCATCATGCCCAAAAAGACAACGGCGCATGATGTTAATCATAAACGTCGGTGTCATCATGCGCTACGCTCTTTGACTCCATGACGTTTTTTTAGCCACGTATCCATAAATAGGTACTTCCATGTCGAGTAAGTTAGTACTGGTTCTGAACTGCGGTAGCTCCTCACTGAAATTTGCCATCATCGATGCAGTAAACGGTGAAGAATACCTTTCTGGTTTAGCCGAATGTTTCCATCTTCCAGAAGCACGTATCAAGTGGAAAATGGACGGCGGTAAACAAGAAGCGGCTTTAGGTGCAGGCGCCGCTCACAGTGAAGCGCTGAACTTCATCGTTAACACTATTCTGGCACAAAAACCGGAATTGTCCGCGCAATTGACTGCGATTGGTCACCGTATCGTACACGGCGGCGAGAAGTATACCAGCTCCGTGGTTATCGATGACTCCGTTATTCAGGGCATCAAAGATTCTGCCTCTTTCGCACCGCTGCACAACCCGGCTCACCTGATCGGTATTGCAGAAGCACTGAAATCTTTCCCTAATCTGAAAGACAAAAACGTGGCCGTGTTTGACACCGCGTTCCATCAGACTATGCCGGAAGAATCTTACCTCTACGCTCTGCCGTACAGCCTGTACAGAGAGCACGGTGTTCGTCGCTATGGCGCACACGGCACCAGCCACTTCTTCGTCACTCAAGAAGCGGCAAAAATGCTGAACAAACCGGTTGATGAACTGAACATCATCACTTGCCACCTGGGCAACGGTGGTTCTGTGTCTGCTATCCGTAACGGTAAATGTGTTGATACCTCCATGGGTCTGACCCCGCTGGAAGGTCTGGTGATGGGTACGCGTTCCGGTGACATCGACCCGGCGATTATCTTCCACCTGCACGACACCCTGGGCATGAGCGTTGACCAAATCAACAAAATGCTGACCAAAGAGTCTGGCCTGCTGGGCCTGACCGAAGTCACCAGCGACTGCCGCTATGTTGAAGACAACTACGAGACCAAAGAAGACGCTAAACGTGCAATGGACGTTTACTGTCACCGTCTGGCGAAATACATCGGTTCTTACACTGCACTGATGGACGGTCGTCTGGACGCCGTCGTCTTCACCGGTGGTATCGGTGAAAACGCCGCGATGGTTCGTGAACTGTCCCTGGGCAAACTGGGCGTTCTGGGCTTTGACGTTGACCACGAACGTAACCTGGCCGCACGTTTCGGCAAATCTGGTTTCATCAACAAAGAAGGTACCCGTCCTGCGGTGGTTATCCCAACCAACGAAGAACTGGTTATCGCGCAAGACGCGAGCCGTCTGACTGCCTGATTTCACACCGCCAGCCTAGCTGGCGGTGCTGTTTTGTAACCCGTCGAAATCGACGGTAACGAAAGAGGATAAACCGTGTCCCGTATTATTATGCTGATCCCTACCGGAACCAGCGTCGGTCTGACCAGCGTCAGCCTTGGCGTGATCCGTGCAATGGAACGTAAAGGCGTAAGTCTGAGCGTCTTTAAGCCGATCGCTCAACCGCGTGCCGGTGGCGATGCGCCAGACCAGACTACTGCGATTGTCCGTGCGAACTCGTCTCTGCCAGCCGCTGAGCCGCTGAAGATGAGCCACGTTGAGTCTCTGCTCTCCAGCAATCAGAAAGATGTGCTGATGGAAGAGATCATCGCAAACTATCACGCGAACACCAAAAATGCTGAAGTGGTGCTGGTTGAAGGCCTGGTCCCAACCCGTAAGCACCAGTTCGCTCAGTCTCTGAACTACGAAATTGCGAAAACGCTGAATGCGGAAATCGTCTTCGTAATGTCTCAGGGCACTGACACCCCGGAACAGCTGAACGAGCGTATTGAACTGACTCGCAGCAGCTTCGGCGGCGCTAAAAATACCAACATCACCGGCGTTATCGTTAACAAACTGAACGCACCGGTTGATGAGCAGGGCCGTACTCGCCCGGATCTGTCCGAAATTTTTGACGACTCCTCCAAAGCGAAAGTGGTTAAAGTTGACCCGGCTAAACTGCAAGAATCCAGCCCGCTGCCGGTTCTGGGCGCGGTGCCGTGGAGCTTTGATCTGATCGCCACTCGTGCAATCGATATGGCGCGTCACCTGAACGCCACCATCGTTAACGAAGGCGATATCAATACCCGTCGCGTGAAGTCTGTGACTTTCTGCGCACGCAGCATTCCGCACATGCTCGAGCATTTCCGTGCCGGTTCTCTGCTGGTGACCTCTGCCGATCGTCCTGACGTGCTGGTTGCAGCATGCCTGGCGGCAATGAACGGCGTAGAAATCGGTGCTCTGCTGCTGACTGGCGGTTACGAAATGGACGCGCGCATTACAAAACTGTGCGAACGTGCATTCGAAACCGGTCTGCCGGTATTCATGGTAAACACCAACACCTGGCAGACCTCCCTGAGCCTGCAGAGCTTCAACCTGGAAGTCCCGGTTGACGATCACGAGCGCATCGAGAAAGTTCAGGAATACGTTGCTAACTACATCAACGCTGACTGGGTTGAATCCCTGACTGCGACCTCTGAGCGCAGCCGTCGTCTGTCTCCGCCAGCGTTCCGCTACCAGCTGACCGAGCTGGCGCGTAAAGCAGGCAAACGCGTAGTTCTGCCAGAAGGCGACGAACCGCGTACTGTTAAAGCGGCAGCTATCTGTGCTGAACGTGGTATCGCGACCTGCGTACTGCTGGGTAACCCGGATGAAATCACCCGTGTTGCAGCGTCTCAGGGTGTTGAACTGGGCGCAGGCGTAGAAATCGTTGACCCGGATGTGGTTCGCGAGAGCTACGTGGCCCGCCTGGTCGAACTGCGTAAAAACAAAGGTATGACTGAAACCGTTGCCCGCGAACAGCTGGAAGACAACGTGGTTCTCGGTACCCTGATGCTGGAGCAGGACGACGTTGACGGCCTGGTTTCCGGTGCTGTTCACACCACCGCAAACACCATTCGCCCACCGCTGCAGCTGATCAAAACTGCACCGGGCAGCTCTCTGGTGTCTTCTGTGTTCTTCATGCTGCTGCCGGATCAGGTTTACGTTTACGGCGACTGCGCGATCAACCCGGATCCGACTGCAGAACAGCTGGCAGAAATCGCCATCCAGTCCGCAGACTCCGCAACGGCCTTCGGTATTGAACCTCGCGTAGCGATGCTCTCCTACTCTACCGGCACCTCTGGTGCAGGTAGCGACGTTGAAAAAGTCCGCGAAGCAACACGTCTGGCTCAGGAAAAACGTCCAGACCTGATGATCGACGGTCCGCTGCAGTACGACGCCGCTGTTATGGCTGACGTTGCGAAATCTAAAGCGCCGAACTCTCCGGTTGCAGGTCGCGCTACCGTGTTCATCTTCCCGGATCTGAACACCGGTAACACCACCTACAAAGCGGTACAGCGTTCTGCCGACCTGATCTCCATCGGGCCGATGCTGCAGGGTATGCGCAAGCCGGTGAACGATCTGTCTCGTGGCGCGCTGGTAGACGATATCGTCTACACCATCGCACTGACCGCGATCCAGTCTTCCCAGCAACAGCAGTAATTTGCTGCGTGTGTCGGATAGTGGCGCCAAGCGCCTTATCCGGCCTACACATCATGCTCATGAAAGCCGGAAATAGCTGATATTTCCGGCTTTTTTATCTCCGCAATTGCAGTCGCAAATTCTGAAAATTTTGCTTAGCTGCGCTGCATCAATGAATAACTATTCTTCTCTTCTCATACTTAGTCTCTTTGCTTTGCAACAGGGATAGTCTGTCATGTCTGCAGTTACAGAATCACAATCCGCGAAAAAATGGGCTATGCCCGATACGCTGGTGATTATTTTTTTCGTCGCTATTTTAACCAGCCTGGCCACCTGGGTTGTTCCCGTCGGCATGTTCGACAGTCAAGAAGTGCAGTACCAGGTTGATGGGCAAACCAAAACCCGTAAAGTGGTCGATCCCCACTCTTTTCGCATTCTGACCAACGATGCCGGCGAAGAGCAGTATCACCGGGTGAAATTTTTCACCACCGGCGATGAAAGTCCCGGGCTGATGAATTTTCCGTTCGAAGGGTTAACCTCCGGCTCTAAATTCGGTACTGCCGTTGGCATCATTATGTTTATGCTGGTGATCGGCGGCGCGTTTGGCATTGTTATGCGCACCGGAACCATTGATAACGGCATCCTGGCGCTCATCCGCCATACCCGGGGTAACGAGGTCTTGTTCATCCCGGTGCTGTTTATCCTCTTCTCATTGGGTGGCGCGGTCTTTGGTATGGGAGAAGAGGCGGTCGCCTTTGCCATTATCATCGCCCCACTCATGGTGCGCTTAGGTTATGACAGTATTACCACCGTGCTGGTGACCTACATTGCCACCCAAATCGGCTTTGCCAGTTCATGGATGAACCCGTTCTGTGTGGTTGTCGCACAGGGCATTGCAGGCGTCCCGGTACTCTCCGGCTCTGGTTTGCGTATCGTGGTGTGGGTCGTTGCCACAATGATTGGCCTGACTTTTACGCTGGCCTACGCAACACGCATCAAGAAAAACCCCCTGCTATCCCGCGTTCATGAATCAGACCGTTTTTTCCGCGAACAGCAGGACGAGGTGGTAGAGCGACGCTTCACGCTGGGTGACTGGCTGGTACTGATCGTCCTCACTGCGGTAATGATCTGGGTTGTCTGGGGCGTTATCGTCAACGCATGGTTCATTCCTGAAATCGCCAGCCAGTTTTTCACTATGGGTCTGGTGATTGGCATTATCGGCGTTGTCTTCCGGCTCAACGGAATGACGGTTAACATCATGGCTTCCTCATTCACTGAGGGGGCACGCATGATGATTGCCCCGGCCCTGCTGGTCGGTTTTGCCAAGGGGATATTACTGCTGGTTGGTAATGGTGAGGCAGGCGATGCGAGTGTGCTGAATACCCTGCTGCACAGCATTGCCAACGGCATTAGCGGCCTGGACAATGCCATTGCGGCGTGGTTTATGCTGCTGTTCCAGGCGGTATTTAATTTCTTCGTCACTTCCGGTTCGGGTCAGGCAGCGCTCACTATGCCACTATTAGCGCCTCTGGGCGATCTGGTCGGCGTAAACCGTCAGGTGACCGTGCTGGCCTTCCAGTTTGGTGACGGATTCAGCCACATTATCTATCCAACATCAGCATCATTGATGGCGACGTTAGGCGTTTGCCGGGTGGACTTCCGTAACTGGCTGAAGGTAGGTGCCACACTGCTGGGCCTGCTGTTTATTATGTCCAGCGTGGTGGTGATTGGTGCGCAGATAATGGGGTATCACTAATTCACAACGCCGGGTGGCGATGTCAAAGCGTGTCACCCGGCCTACCCGATTGCATTACTGGGTAGGCTGGATAAGCGGTGTTTACTCCGCCTCTTCCTGTTTTTCGGCTTTCGCCCCTTCATTCTTGGCGTTGCGGGTCATCCACAGCGCCAGCGCTTTCAGCGAGTCCGGTGTGAACTCATCACAGCGCGCGGTAATTTCTTCCGGCGTTAGCCAGCAGACTTCGCTAATTTCTTCTTCCTGCAGCGCGAACGGCCCGTGGGATACGCAGCTAAACAGCCCTCCCCATACGCGACAGTGTTGGTCCTCAAAATAAAACTGACCGTGTTCAGCAAACGGTACGCCTGCAATGCCCAACTCTTCTTCCGCTTCACGGCGGGCAGATTCAAGCATTTGCTCATCAGCCTGAACAACACCACCCGCGGTAGCATCCAGCATGCCGGGCAAAAAATCTTTTGTCTCGGTACGACGCTGAACCAGAATTTTGCCCATACCATCATGCACGACGATATACGTTGCGCGATGACGTAAGCGCTGCGCCCGCATTTGTTCACGGCTGGACTGTGCGATGACTTCATTGTCTTCATTCACAATATCCACCCATTCCGTACTTGCCAAACGATGCTGTTCCACCATCAGGAAACCTTCTTTTTTCTAGCGCTCTTACGGCGCGTTTACGTTTGTGGGGTAACTTACGGATTAATCTCGATCTGCGCAATGATACTTTGATCATTGAGTGCCATTACGCTGAGAACATTATCATCCAGAATCCCGTAACTTGCCGTAAAACCCCCTTTCGGAATACTGACCGAGCCGGGGTTAAAGTGGTAAATATCACCACGCTTCTCGGCAACCGGCAGATGCGTATGCCCATAAACCAGCACATCACCCGCATTCAGCGCCGGGAGGTTTTCCGGGCCATAAAGATGCCCATGCGTCAAAAAGAGCCGCTGATTATCCATCAGAACCTGCTGCCATGGCGCAGTTATTGGAAAATGCAGGAGCATCTGATCCACTTCGCTATCGCAATTACCGCGTACCGCAATAATACGTGACGCCAGCGCGTTCAAGCGGTCAGCAACCTGCGCAGGTGCATAACCTTGTGGCAGCGCATTACGCGGTCCGTGGTTTAAAATATCACCCAATATCACCAGCCATCGCGCCCCGCTTTGGGCAAACAGTTCAAGTACGCGCTCCGTGGCTGGCAACGACCCATGAATGTCCGATGCGAACATCAGCTTCATCACTCACTCCTCGTCGTATAATACCGTTTAATGATACTGGATTATCGCTCGATTATCAGCAGGAACGCTTCGCTGAAAGCGCGATAAAACGTTGTACCGAAGCCCGCTGCCACTGGAAGGTGGCGTAGTCTGCTAACGCCTGTGGAACGTCATCTCCGTTTAGCACCAGACGATTAAGCATTAGCGCTAAATCACAATCTGCGATACACCATTCGCCAAATAAATTTTGTTTCCCATGAGCAAGCAAACTTCCCGCCGTGGCGAACAATTTTTCTGCGCTGGCTTTACCCGCTTCACTCAACGGCGCTTTCTTCACCCCGGCAAACACAACGTCCGTGGAACGTTCTTCACGAATAGGCATCAGGTCGCTGCGGATCCACGCCTGAACCTGGCGGGCTCGCGCGCGTTTTTGCACATCATGCGGATAGATGCGTTCCCACTGCGGCGGCGAGAAGGTCTCTTCCAGGAACTCGGCAATCGCCGATGATTCGCTCAATTCAAAACCGTCAATCTCAAGAACCGGGACGCGACGCGTCAGCGCATATCCTTGCCAGGTGGGTTGTAAATGCTCGCCCGCACTGAGATCAACGGTTTTCAGCGTAAAAGGCAGCCCTTTCTCCTGTAGCGCAACGTAAACGGACAACACATAGGGGGAGAAAAAGTTGGCATCTGACCACAGCGTAATTGCAGGTTTGCTCATAATGACCTCGGGATTGGATTGGCTAGCTTTCAAAATATAGAGTCTTTCTCACCCTGTCACTTGATGAAAACTCACGCACGCCAACAGGCTCTATACTTGTCATGACCCGGTTCATCACTCAACGGACGCTGAAAATGATCGACCTCTACTACACACCAACGCCCAACGGTCACAAAATCACGCTGTTTCTCGAAGAGGCGCAGTTGAAATACCGTCTGATTCCTGTCGATATCAGCAAAGGGAATCAATTTCATCCGGATTTTCTGCAGATCTCGCCGAACAATAAAATCCCGGCCATTATCGATAACGCCCCGGAGGACGGCGGTAAGCCGCTCAGCCTGTTTGAATCGGGTGAAATTTTGCTGTATCTGGCGGAGAAGAGCGGCAAGCTACTCAGCGGTGAATTACGCGAACGCCACACCACGTTGCAGTGGCTGTTCTGGCAGGTGAGCGGTCTGGGTCCCATGTTGGGCCAGAATCATCATTTTAATCATTTTGCCCCCCAAACCATCCCTTACGCCATTGAGCGCTATCAGGTTGAAACTCAGCGTCTGTACAACGTGATGAACAAACGTCTGGAAATGTCCCCCTGGTTAGGTGGCGATCACTACAGCATTGCGGATATTGCTTGCTGGCCGTGGATTCATGCTCGTCAGCGTCAGCGTATCGACCTCGATACCTATCCGGCGGTTAATAACTGGTACGAACGCATTCGTACCCGTCCCGCCACGGAACGTGCGCTGCAGCACGCGCCGAGTGAGAACCGGTAACGCGATTCGATTCTCGTGTATCATTAAGAGGTTCATACATGGAGGAAACCTGCAATGTCACAACCTGACGCAATTATTCGTATAAAAAACCTTCGTCTGCGCACGTTTATTGGCATCAAAGAAGAGGAGATCCTGAACCGTCAGGATATCGTCATTAACATCGCCATCCACTACCCGGCAGACAAAGCCCGCGCCAGCGAAGATATCAACGATGCGTTGAATTATCGCACCATTACCAAGAGCATTATTTCGCACGTAGAGAGTAACCGCTTCTCATTGTTAGAAAAATTAACCCAAGATGTGCTCGATATCGCACGCGAACATCACTGGGTCACTTATGCTGAAGTAGAGATCGATAAACTTCACGCATTGCGTTACGCCGACTCCGTGTCCATGACGCTGAGCTGGCAGCGCTAATCGTTATCCGGGAGGCAATATGCAGATTCTGATTACCGGTGGTACTGGCCTGATTGGACGCCATCTGATCCCCCGTTTGCTGGAATTGGGGCATCAGATAAGCGTTGTAACACGTACCCCTGATAAGGCCCGTCAGATTCTGGACTCCCGGGTTACGCTGTGGAAAGGGCTGGAGGACAGGCCCAACCTCAATGGCATCGACGCGATTGTTAACCTTGCCGGAGAGCCCATCGCCGATAAGCGCTGGACGGCTGAGCAAAAGGAGCGTTTGTGCCAAAGTCGCTGGGGTATCACCCAGAAACTGGTCGATTTAATCAACGCCAGCGATACGCCACCGACAGCGTTGATCTCAGGTTCGGCTGCCGGATACTACGGTGACTTAGGTGAAGTCGTCGTCACGGAAGAAGAACCGCCACACAATGAATTTACCCATAAGCTCTGCGCCCGGTGGGAGCAAATTGCCTGCGGCGCGCAAAGCGATAACACGCGCGTATGCCTGCTGCGTACCGGTGTCGTACTGGCACCTGCGGGCGGTATCCTCGGAAAAATGGTTCCGCCGTTTCGCCTTGGTCTGGGCGGCCCCATCGGTAACGGACGTCAGTATCTGGCCTGGATCCATATTGATGATATGGTCAATGCGATCATCTGGCTGCTGGATAACGATTTGCGTGGTCCGTTCAATATGGTCTCGCCGTACCCGGTGCGTAATGAGCAATTTGCCCATGCGTTGGGCCATGCGCTGAATCGCCCTGCTGTCTTACGCGTTCCCGCAACCGCAATGCGCTTGCTGATGGGGGAATCCTCGGTGCTGGTTCTCGGCGGTCAGCGCGCATTACCTAAGCGGCTGGAAGCGTCTGGTTTTGCATTTCGCTGGTATGATTTAGAGGAAGCACTGGCCGACGTCATTCGATAAGCGCGAAGACTGTTCACTGTCGCCATTACGGTGGTAAGGTTATAAGCCTGACTTCTGTAATGGCGAATTTATGGCGATAATTACCACCCCGCGACTTATCCTCTCCCCGTTTCAACCGACTGACTGGCCGTTTTTCCTGCGACTACGCGAAAACCCGGACATCATGCGCTTTATGGGCACTATCTCCCCGGTAAAAGAAACACGCCTGCTGTTCGCCCGGCGTCTTAATGCACCCCATACGTTTGTCATCCGCCAACATCATGACGCGACTCCGCTCGGTGATATTGGCTTGCAGATTAGTCATCACTTTCCGCAAGAGGCTGATATTGGCTATTGCATTATTTCACGCGCTCAGGGAAAAGGGATTGCCAGTGAAGCGGTACGCGCGGTGTGCGACTATGCCTTTGAACACGCTGGCGTAATGGCAATAAACGCGTGGGTGCTGGCGGACAACAAAGGCTCGGTACGCATACTGGAAAAGACCGGTTTTGTGCGCACACAGGTACTCGAGCAAGCCTATGAAGTGAATGGTGTGCATTATGACGACTGGGGTTATCGTCTGGAGTGCGGGAAGCCGAAGGCCCGGTAAGCAACAAAAACGCCACCGGGCAATCGAGCGCTTATTTCAGCGATCCTTTAAGGAACTGCTGTAAACGTGGACTTTGCGGATTACCGAAGACCTGCTCCGGATCGCCTTCTTCTTCAATTTTCCCCTGATGCAGGAAAATCACGTGCGTGGAGACATGACGGGCAAACCCCATTTCGTGGGTGACGACCACCATGGTTTTCCCCTCTTCGGCCAGCTGTTGCATGATACGCAATACTTCCCCCACCAGCTCTGGGTCAAGCGCTGACGTCGGTTCATCAAACAGCAGAACCTCCGGCTCCATAGCCAGCGCGCGCGCAATGGAGACACGCTGCTGCTGACCACCGGACAGGTGCACCGGATACTTACCCTGAGCGCGTTCATCAATACCCACTTTAGCCAGATATTTCACCGCACGCTCGCGGGCTTCCTGCTTGTTCAGCCCTAATACCTGAATCGGCGCTTCCATGACGTTTTCCAGCACCGTCATGTGGCTCCACAGGTTAAAGTGTTGAAAGACCATGGTCAGGCGCGTACGCAGCAGGCGCAGCTGATTTTTATCCGCCACCTTAAGCTGACCGTCTTTGTCACGGACCAGGCCAATGTTCTGACCGCTGACCACAATCGACCCGGCGCTCGGTTTTTCAAGAAAGTTAATACAGCGCAGGAACGTACTTTTGCCAGAGCCTGACGAGCCGATAATACTGATCACATCACCCGCATTGGCCTGCAGCGATACCCCTTTCAGCACTTCATGTTCGCCGTAGTGTTTGTGTAAATCGATAACGTTTAATTTATTCTCAGACATCATGTTCTCAGTGCGTCGAAGGTTTTACATGCTGCAACCAGCGTTTTTCCGCTTTACGGAACAGACTGATCAGGACATACGAAATCATCAAATACAGCACGGCGGCAATACCGAAGGCGGTAAACGGCTGGTAGGTCGCCGAGTTGATATCGCGGGCAATTTTCAACAAATCCGGTACCGTGGCCGTAAAGGCCAGCGCCGTTGAGTGCAGCATTAAAATAACCTCATTGCTGTACGCAGGCAGCGCAATACGCAATGCGGAGGGCAAAATAATGCAGCGATACATCTTGAATGAAGAAAAACCGTAAGCGCGTGCGGCTTCAATCTCACCATGAGGCACCGAACGAATCGCCCCGGCAAAGATCTCGGTGGTATAGGCGCAGGTATTCAGCGTTAATGCCAGCACGGTGCAATTCAGCCCGCTGCGGAAAAACGCGTTGAGAAGGTCCGTCCCTTTGACAATTTCCAGCGTGTACATCCCGGAATAAAACACCAGTAGCTGAACGTAAAGCGGCGTGCCACGGAAAATATAGGTAAATAGCCAAATGGGGAACTGGATAAACTTATTGCTGGATACGCGACCAATCGCCAAAAACAGCGCCAGAATGCCGCCCATCACTACGGATGAAATCAGCAACCACAGGGTGATCGCTACGCCGGTAAAGCGATAGCCGTCGGTCCACAGCAGGGATTTCCAGTACTCCTGAATAATCTCAATCACAGGTCAGCCCTCTTCACACCCACAGAGTAGCGGCGCTCAAGGTACAGCAGCACACCATTAGACACGGTGGTAAACACCAGATAGATAAGCCCGCACACGACGGCAAAATAGAATGGCTCCCAGGTGCTCTTCCCGGCAAGCTGCGTCGCTTTCACCACGTCTTCCAGTCCGAGCAGCGAAACCAGCGCCGTCGCCTTCAAAATGACCTGCCAGTTATTGCCAATCCCCGGCAGCGCGTAGCGCATCATCGCCGGGAACATAATCCGGCGAAAAATCTGCGAAGAGGTAAACCCAAACGCCGTCGCCGCTTCAATATGGCCTCTTGGAACCGCCATAAACGCGCCACGGAACGTTTCAGTAAAATAGGCACCGTAGATAAAACCGAGCGTAATAATCCCCGCCACCATCGGATCAATATCAATCTGGCTGATACCAACCGCGTCAGTGACCGTGTTCAGTGCGATTTGTAATCCGTAGAAAATGAGCAACATCAAGACGAGATCGGGTACCCCACGGATCAACGTCGTGTACCCTTCGAAAATCAGCGCCATTGCCCGGTTTTGCGACAGCTTTGCGCCCGCGCCGACAAGGCCTATCAGAACCGCCAGTACCACCGAGCTAAGAGCAAGCTCAAGCGTCACGATTGCGCCCTGTAAAATAACACCTGAAAAGCCATACAACATGCTGCCTGTCCTGTCGTGTGTGGTGAAGTAAGAAGCCTCTTTTGATTTCAGACAAACTGTTAAATGCCGGATGGCGGCATTGCCTTATCCGGCCTACAAAATCGCTGTAGGCCTGATAAGCGCAGCGCCATCAGGCATAAATTCAACACGTCAAAAATCTACGGGCTTTATCAGCACCAGCGGTGATTAACCGCCATAAACATCAAAATCAAAGTACTTTTTCGCCAGCTTCTCGTAAGTTCCGTCAGCGCGCATTTCTGCAAACGCTTTATTCAGTGCTTCGCGCAGTTCGTTATCCTCTTTGCGCAGCCCCATACCGGTACCCACTCCGAACAATTTCTCGTCTTTCACAGACGGGCCGCCGAATTTGTAATCTTTGCCTACCGGCTGCTTCAGGAAACCTTCGCTGGCCGCAACTTCATCCTGGAACGCGGCGTCAATACGCCCGGCCGTCAGGTCAGAGTAGATATTGTCCTGCCCCTGATAGGAGACAATTTCAATACCTTTCGGCGCCCAGTGTTCATTGCCAAACGTTTCCTGAGTCGTGCCCTGCAGTACACCGACACGCTTGCCTTTCAGCGATTCAATGGTCGGCTGGATAGCCGAATCTTTCGCAACCACCAGACGAGAGTCTGCTGCATAAAGCTTGTCGGTAAAGGCGATTTCCTGCTGACGTTTTTCAGTGATCGAAAGTGACGACATGATGGCATCAATTTTCTTCGCTTTTAACGAAGGGATCAGCGCATCCAGCGGGTTTTCAACGAAGGTACATTGTGTATTAATACGCTTGCACAGTTCTTTTGCCAGATCGATGTCAAAACCGACTAATTCACCCTGCGAATTTTTCGATTCAAACGGGGCATAAGTGGGGTCGGTACCGATCCGCACTTTTTGCGGAATAGCGGCAAATGCTGCGGTAGCACTGGAGAACGCCAGAACCAGAGAAAGAGACAACACCAGTTTTTTCATAACTATCCTCAACAGACTGTCTTTTATAGGGGATCTTTACAGGACCAGGTGCAGTTATCGTGCCATTAATCAGGCCAACATGGCAAAGCATTCTGCCCTGTTGGCGGTATTTTTTTGCATGAAAAGCGCTTAAGTATGCATTCATGCTCATTATGTCAGCGATAAAAGCACCAAAATAGTGCACTGTAACTATCATGCACCGTAATCGTTCCCCGTTACGGTGCAATCGCTTCCCGTATTGGCGTATTAGTCGCCGTAGACATTAAAGGCAAAGTACTTTTTCGCCATTTTGTCGTAAGTCCCATCCTGACGCAGTTCGCCGAGCGCTTTATTAAAGGCCGCTTTCAGCTCTGCGTCATCTTTGCGTAAGCCAATCCCGGTTCCATCACCAAAGTACTTTTTGTCTTTTACCGAAGGACCCGCAAAATCGTAGTCCTTGCCCGCAGGCTGTTTCAGGAATCCTTCGCTAGCCGCAACTTCATCCTGCAACGCGGCATCCAGACGTCCTGCCGTCAGGTCAGAATAGATAAGATCCTGGTTCGCATAGGCCACCACATCCACGCCTTTGCTGCGCCAGGTATCGTTAGCATAGGCTTCCTGGGTTGAGCCTTGCAGTACGCCAACATGTTTTCCCTTCAGCGAATCAAGGGTCGGTTGGATCGGGGAACCCTTCGCAGCAATCAGACGTGAGTCTGCGGCGTAAAGTTTGTCTGAGAACGCGATTTCTTGCTGGCGCTTTTCGGTAATAGACAGCGAGGAGATAATGGCATCGATTTTCTTCGCTTTCAGAGAGGGGATCAGCGCATCAAAGTCACTGGCAACCCAGGTACATTTGATCTGCATACGCTTACACATCTCATTGCCGAGATCGATATCAAACCCGACAAAATCCCCTTTGGCATCTTTAGAGGAAAAAGGGGCGTAGGTGGTATCTGTACCAATACGAACTGTCTGCGGAAGCGCTGCGTAGCTGGCCGCGGTGGCGGAAAGTCCTACCAGCAATGACAAAGCAAGTACCGTCTTCTTCATACATAACCCTCAAGTGGCGAAATTTTATTATGTTTTACGTTGTGTTGTGTGTTTGCAGACTTTTTCATGCAGGTCTTATGCCATTTTCGCGTCGATGAGGATATTCGACGTTAAATATGTTAATAAAACGTTGCAATATTGTCCTGATTTTGAAGATAGCAGGTATGACGGTTGAACCGCAGCGTTTCGTTACGTTTTAACGAATTAAATGTTGAGGATATGATCGCGGTTACAAAATTGCCCTGAAACAGGGCAAGGAATGCAGATATGCACGCTGGCTGAGCGGCTTATGCCCCCTGCCAGCGGGTAAACAGATCGTGCGGGAGAGCAATATTGAACTGGTCAAGTACACGGTTAACCGTTTGATTAATCACATCATCAAGCGTCTGGGGACGATGATAAAACGCCGGAACCGGCGGCATAATTACCGCGCCTATTTCCGCCGCCTGGGTCATCAATCGCAGATGCCCCAGATGTAGCGGTGTCTCACGTACGCATAGCACCAGCGGACGACGCTCTTTCAGCACCACGTCAGCGGCACGGGTCAGCAGCCCATCGGTATAACTGTGGACGATACCGGAGAGCGTTTTAATGGAACAAGGCAGAATGACCATCCCCGCCGTCTGGAATGAGCCAGATGAAATACTGGCGGCGATATCACGCGCGTCGTGATTCACATTGGCTAATGCCTGCACCTCACGTACGGACAGGTCTGTTTCCAGCGCCAGGGTCTGACGTGCCGCCGCACTCATTACCAGATGGGTTTCCACATCAGCAACGTCACGCAAAACCTGTAACAGCCGCACGCCATAAATTGCACCGCTGGCGCCAGAAATACCAATGATGAGTCGTTTCACTGTGAGAGCCCTTTGTTCTTCATGGCGTGACTGTGCCGGATTACCGCGTAGGGTGCAACTGTGAATGTGCGGTCGCACTCAGCGAGCTTTCGCGGATCACAAGCCGCACCGGCAGCAGTAAATTTCGCTCATGTTGCTCGCTGAGCAGTAAACGAAACGCATCTCGCCCAAGCTCGCGCTTATCTACCGCCACGGTGGTTAACGCCGGATGCGCCCAGGCAGCGGCATCGATGTCATCAAAGCCAACAATCGCGATATCTTGCGGCACGTTGATCCCCTTACGCGCGCAGACGCGCATCGCCACCAGCGCGGCAATATCGTTATAGGCAAAGATAGCATCCGGCGGCTGCGGCAGAGCTAACAGTTTGTCCATGCCCTCGACCAGCGCCTGTTCAATATCTTTGACCGGCGGTGCTTCAACACGATATTCCGCGGGTAAAGACAGCCCGGCGTCAAATAACGCCTGCTGATATCCTTCTACGCGCTGGCGGATACTGTAATGGCGTTGCGAATGGCCGAGAAACGCAATGCGTTTGCGCCCTTGTTCAAGCAGATGCCGTGTCGCAATGAAGCCCCCATGAAAGTTATCCGGATTGACGCAGGGAAAATCCGCTGCCCACAGATCCACCAGCGTGACCGGCAGTGCCAGTTTACGCAGCTCGACCAGAGTTTCCGTTTCCAGATACCCTGCGGCAATCAGCGCGTCAGGCTGATGCAAATTAATGAGTTCAGCCAGCGAATCTTCCGGGCCAATCGGCAAGAAACTCATCGCAATATCGTTTTCCCGGCAGGCGTCAGCCACCCCAAGCATCACGCTGGAATAGAACGGCAATGCACTGGCTATATTGTGCTCGCGGTGCAGCAGAAATAGCAGCCGCTTAATGCGGCCACTGCGCAAACGACCGAAATCGTAACCTTCAGACTCGGCAATCGCCAGTATCCGCTGTCGGGTCTCTTCGCTCAGTCCTGGCTGCCCTTTCAGGGCCCGGGACACGGCGGCAATCGACACACCGCACGCCATTGCAATATCTTTGATTCGGGTCTTGTTTGCCATTCCGTTCGTTTTTACCTGTCACGCGTGGTTAAGTCGATGTCGGGTTCCTTAAGCGCTAAGAATACCACTAACGCGCCAATGATTAACTCTCCCTCATTTCCCTACAGAATAACTAACAGAACCACTAATGGCGCCTCCCAACGCCACTATCGTGACGCCGATCACTATAAAATAATTATTTCTAGTAAAAACCAGGATCATTTTCACAGAGAAAGAAAACCGTCATATACCGAAATACCCGTACAGCCCTATGCTCAGAACCGTTACATCTTTAGTAAAAACTGTCAGAGATAAGCCGTAATGACTTTTTAAATCATCCCCCTTGTTCGAGGATTGGTTATGACAATTGCTGATAACCTGGAAACTGACGCACAAACCGTTGATGCGGGAGAAACGCTCTCAACCCGCGAAAAGATAGGCTATGGATTAGGCGATGCTGGTGGACACTGCATCTCAGATTTAATAAGCGGCTTTTTACTTTTTTTCTACACCGACGTGTTCGGGCTTAGCCCGGCCATCGTCGGGGCAATGTTTTTTGTTCTACGCATATTCGACGCCGTCTCTGACCCTGTGATGGGCGTGGTTGCCGACCGAACCCGCAGTCGCTGGGGGCGCTTTCGTCCGTGGCAATTATGGACAGCCGTTCCCTTGGGCATTATCGGTATCCTGACCTTTACCGTCCCGGATATCAGCCCCAACATGAAAATCGCCTGGGCATTCGGTACCTACTTCCTGCTTTCCCTGGGCTATACCGCCAACAATGTGCCCTACTGTGCGCTGATAAACGCCGTCACGAACCGCCACGATCAGGTGATGTCGTGTCAGTCCTGGCGTTTTGTATTAAGCGGTATTGCCGGCTTTCTGGTTGCGGTCGGTCTGCCGTGGATGGTGGAATTCTTTGGTCAGGGCAATCTGGCCAAAGGTTATCAATATGGCGTCACCGTACTGTGCTGCGTGGGCATGGTGATGTTTTTACTGTGCTTCTTGTGGGTGAAAGAACGCGTACCGCTGTCGCTGGTCGGCAAATTTACCCTGCGTGAGCATCTGGCCGGGCTGCGTAAAAACGATCAGTTACTGATGATGCTGGTGATGTCCTTCCTGCTGGTGAATATCCTGTGTATTCGCGGCGGCGGCTACATGTACTTTATCTCGTATGTTCTGCAGGGCAGCGCCGGGTTTATGTCGCTGTTTTTCGGTGTACTGACAGTGGCGGGCATTTTAGGCGCGATCATCGTTAATCCCCTCTCGCGGCGTTTCGATATGGTGCGCTTGTATATCTGCACCAACCTGATTCTGGTGGTATTTGGCATTGCGATGTGGTTCCTGCCAACCGGAGCTGATTACCGCATGCTGTGGCTGGGCTGCATTGCACTAAACGGCGTGATCCTCGGCTTCACCCTCCCCCTGCACTTCTCAATCATGGCCTTCGCCGACGACTACGGCGAATGGAAAAACGGCGTGCGCTCATCCGGGATGAACTTCGCTTTTAATCTGTTTTTCATCAAGCTCTCGTGGGCATCTTCCGGCGGCATTATCAGTATTCTGCTGATCATGGTGGCCTACCAGCCAGGTCTTGAAAATCAGACCGCAGCTTCTCTTCAGGGCATCACCCTATTGCAAAGCATTGTGCCGGCCATTTTCCACCTCGCACTGGCGCTGTGCCTGCTCAAATGCCGCCTCAATGGCCCGATGATGCAGCGTATTTCAACCGATCTTCACCAACGACATTCACACATTTCCTGAGGTATACATGATGCAGTCTGCTGTGATTGAAGCCGATCTCAACCGAATCACCATCACCGATCCATTTCTGGGTGAATACCAACGCTTGATTCGCGACGTAGTGATCCCGTACCAATGGGAAGCACTGAACGACACAATTCCCGAGGCAGAACCCAGCCACGCGCTGGCTAACTACCGCATCGCCGCCGGTCTGGAACACGGCGAGTTTTACGGCATGGTCTTCCAGGACAGCGATGTCACCAAATGGCTGGAAGCCGTAGCCTGGTCGCTGTGCCAGAAGCCAGATGCAATGCTTGAAAAAACCGCCGACGAGGTGATTGAGCTGCTGGCTCAGGCGCAGTGTGACGACGGCTATCTCAACACCTGGTATACCGTAAAGGAGCCAGGGCTGCGCTGGACCAACGTCGCCGAATGCCACGAGCTCTACTGCGCCGGACACCTGTTTGAAGCGGCAGTCGCCTTCTTCAACGCCACCGGAAAACGTCGACTGCTGAACATCGCTTGTCGCTTTGCCGATCACATCGACACGGTTTTTGGTCCCAAAGAAGGCCAACTGCGCGGCTATCCTGGGCACCCGGAAATCGAGCTGGCGTTGATGCGTCTGTATGAAGCCACTCAGGAACCACGCTACCAGGCGCTGGCCTGCTATTTCGTCGAGGAACGTGGCAAACAACCCTACTATTACGATATTGAGTTCGAAAAACGCGGCGGTACCCGACACTGGGTTGGTTGGGGCGACGCCTGGCCGGGAATGATCAAAGACAAAACATACACCCATGCGCACAAACCGCTCGCTGAACAGCATGAAGCGGTCGGTCATGCAGTGCGGTCGGTGTATCTGATGACCGGACTGGCGCACATTGCCCGTATCACCCAGGATGAAGAGAAGCGCCAAACCTGCCTGCGCATCTGGAACAATATGGTGCAGCGGCGGATGTACATCACCGGCGGTATCGGCTCGCAGGGCATCGGCGAGGCCTTTACCAGCGACTACGATTTACCGAACGACACCGCTTACGGCGAAAGCTGCGCCTCCATCGGCCTGATGATGTTCGCCCGCCGCATGCTGGAAATGGAAGGTGATGCGCACTACGCTGACGTCATGGAGCGTGCATTTTACAATACGGTGTTGGGTGGAATGGCGCTGGACGGGAAGCACTTCTTCTACGTCAATCCGCTGGAGACGTACCCGAAAAGTATTCCACATAACCATATTTACGATCACATTAAGCCGGTGCGCCAGCGCTGGTTCGGCTGCGCCTGCTGCCCACCGAATATCGCCCGCACGCTGGTCGCCATTGGTCACTATATTTTCACCCCGCGACCGGACGCGCTGTTTATCAACTTCTACGCCGGGAGCGAAGCGCAGTTCAGCGTAAAAGACCAGACCCTGGCGCTGAACATTAGCGGTAACTATCCATGGGATGAGCGGGTCACTATTCACTTTAGCCAGCCAAAGACCGTTGAACATACCGTCGCGCTACGTCTACCGGCGTGGTGCGAAACACCGCACGTGCAGGTCAACGGAGAAACGGCACAAGGCAGAGTGATTAAGGGCTATCTGCATCTGCGCCGTCAGTGGCAGCAAGGTGACATCATTACCCTGAACCTGCCGATGACGGTCCGTCGCGTTTACGCCAACCCACTGGTGCGCCACGCTGCGGGCAAGGTCGCTATTCAGCGCGGGCCGCTGGTGTACTGTCTGGAACAGGCGGATAACGGCGCTGAGTTGCATAACCTGTCGCTGCCAAAAGCAAGCGAGCTGCGTGAAATTCAGGGCGTCGGAGTGCTGAAGGGCAAAGTGTTGCTGCAAGCTGAAGGGCTGCGCGTGTTGACCGCTGAGAGTGACAAGCCGCTGTACAGCTTTGATACCCGTCAGACAACGGTCGAAAAGCAGACCTTAACGTTTATTCCGTGGTTTAGCTGGGCCAATCGTGGCGAAGGTGAAATGCGGATTTGGGTCGACGAGGCGTAACATAAAAATGCCGGATGGCGGCTACGCCTTATCCGGCCTACAACGATGGTGGACTATAGGCCGGATAAGACGCAAAGCGTCGCCATCCGGCATGCCCTGACTTACCCTTCGTTGTGCATCTCGAGGTTTTCCGCTTCATTCTGACGCAATACCGCTTTAGCGTCATCATTGCGCAGGGAATCGAGGAAATCGAGGTACTGTTGGTCAACGTCTTTGGTGACGTACACGCCGTTGAACACGGAACATTCAAACTGCTGAATATCCGGATTCTCTGCGCGGACGGCTTCGATCAGATCGTTCAGATCCTGGAAGATAAGACCGTCAGCGCCGATGATTTGGCGGATCTCGTCAACTTCGCGGCCATGAGCGATCAGCTCCGTCGCCGTCGGCATATCAATACCATAGACGTTCGGGAAGCGTATTTCCGGTGCCGCAGAGGCCAGGTACACTTTCTTCGCCCCGGCTTCACGCGCCATCTCAATAATTTGTTCAGAGGTGGTCCCGCGCACGATGGAATCGTCTACCAACAGCACGTTCTTATCGCGGAATTCAGCACGGTTGGCATTCAGCTTACGACGCACAGATTTACGACGCAGTTGCTGACCCGGCATGATAAAGGTACGGCCGACGTATCGGTTTTTCACAAAGCCCTGACGGTACGGTTTACCGAGAATCCGGGCAATTTCCAGCGCGATATCGCACGAGGTTTCCGGAATAGGGATCACCACATCGATGTCCAGATCTTCCCACTCACGAGCAATTTTTTCGCCAAGCTTGGTGCCCATATTCACGCGGGCGCTGTAGACGGAAATCTTGTCGATGAACGAATCAGGACGCGCAAAGTAAACGTACTCAAACAGGCACGGGTTGCTGACCGGATTATCCGCACACTGACGGGTAAACAAGTTGCCTTTTTCAGTGATATAGACCGCTTCACCCGGCGCAACGTCGCGCAGAAATTCAAAGCCAAGGGTATCCAGCGCCACGCTTTCAGAAGCCACCATATACTCGGTGCGGCCATCACCAATATCGCGTTTACCCAGCACCAACGGACGGATACCGTTAGGGTCGCGGAAGGCAACCATACCGTGGCCGATAATCATCGCTACACAGGCATAGGCACCACGGATCTGGCGGTTCGTCGCGGCGATCGCGGCAAAAATATTGTCCGCTTCCAGCGGATAGTGGCGGAAGTTATCCAGCTCACTGGCGAAAATATTCAGCAGGATTTCTGAATCGGAAGTGGTGTTGATGTGGCGGCGCTTTTCTTCAAACAGCTTTTTACGCAGCTCATGGGCGTTGGTCAGGTTGCCGTTGTGGGCAAGCGTGATCCCGTACGGTGAGTTGACATAAAAAGGTTGAGCTTCGGAGGCGCTGGAGCTGCCAGCAGTTGGATAACGCACATGACCGATGCCCATATTGCCCTGCAAACGCTGCATATGGCGAGCTTCAAAAATGTCGCTCACCATGCCGTTCGCTTTTCGCAAGCGGAAGCAGTTGTTGGCATCAATGGTGATGATGCCAGCGGCATCCTGGCCACGATGCTGGAGCACCGTTAACGCGTCATAAATCGACTGGTTTACCGGCATAACACCGGCGATACCGACAATACCGCACATACGTCTTTTCCTCGTTCAGCAACGACCCAAAATTTATACTTTGGGCAAGAAACTTGACGAGCTTTGCAGATAGTCAAAGAACCATCTGATGATGAAACTGAACTGCGGGATCAGCTGCGACTTACTCCAGTCTTCACTTTTCGACACACCGGTAAACGTATCGAGAAAGAACAGTATGGCGGCGACGATCAACGCTCCGCGCAAAGCACCGAAGCAGATCCCCAACACCCTGTCGGTACCCGACAGACCTGTTTTCTCCACCAGTTGGCCTATCACAAAGTTAACGATAGCGCCGACGATAAGTGTCGCGATAAACAGTATCGCGATAGCAATCCCATTTCGAACCAGTTCGTCTTCAAAGCCCGTAAACCAGACAGACAGGTAAGTGTAGTAATGGCTGGCGACAAAGAAAGCACAACCCCAAGTCACCAACGATAATGCTTCACGAACAAAGCCACGGATCAGGCTAACCAGACAGGAAAAACCAATCACCGCGATAATGGCGTAATCAATCCAGACCATATATGTCCCACGATTTTACGCCCTGTCGTCCTGTTCGGGGCGCATTCTAACAGAAAAAGAAAACGTTTGCGTAGGGATTTCCTTTCCACGCGTAAATAAAAATGGCGCTGAAAAAATCTTCAACGCCATCTAACTTTTTGCCTCTTTGGGCACTGCCGGATGGCGGTGTAAACACCTTATCCGGCCTACCTAAGCGTAGCGCCGTAGAGCGCAGCGCCATCAGGCAACGTCCCCTTAATTAGGGGTATACCCCATCACGACCCCACTCAAGCCGGAGATCTTCTGCAGTTCGCCAAGCGAATTTTTCAGCTTATCTCTGGAGGCGTCAGGCCCAACGAGAATACGGGTTATTTTACCCTGTACCGGCGTGGACGGGGAAGTAAATACCCGGAAACCCGCACCGCGAAGTTTACCCACGATCTCATTGACCTTGTCCGCATTTTTCAGCGCACCCAGTTGCACAACATACGCTTTGCCGGTCGGTGCCGGCGCTTCTGCGACAACCGGTTTCGGTGCAGGTGCAGGGGCGGCCGGTGTTGGCACTGGCGTCGCAACAACAGGTTGTGGCTTCGGTTTAGGTTTAGGTTGCTCGACCGGCGCAGGAATAGGATCAAGCTCCGCGCCGTTAGCCACCGGCAGGCGCGACGGATCCAACGACGGCGCGGCAGCATCGCCCGCACGCACCTCTTCTGCTGCACCTTCCGGCGGCTGCGTCGGCAGCGCCTGCGTGGCAGCAGGCATCATATCCGGCTCATCGCGGTCACCAGGTTTTGGCACCAACGGAATGGCCGCGAACTCATCCTGATAATGTTTTTTCTGCCCGTCAAGCAGCCCAGGAAGCACAATCACCCCGAGCGCAACCAGCACAATTGTGCCGACTAATCGATTCTGAAACTTACTCGCCACCGCTTCTCCCCACGTCTATCACTTCCATGACATGTGCGACAGTGTGAAACGATCCACACACCAACACGGTATCTTCTGGTTTTGCATCTGCCAACGCCGCACGCCATGCCTGCGCCACGCTATCATAGGCTTCACCTGTTCCCAGATGTTCCAGCAGTTGTTCTGCCGTCGCGCCTCGCGGCCCTTCCAGGGGCGCACAATACCACGCGTTTACCACACTTTTCAGCCAGGCCAGCGTACCGGCAATGTCTTTATCATGTAGCATACCGATAACCGCAAGCACGCGCCCGTTTTTCACTAACTTTTTCAGACGCCCGGTCAGATATTCTGCTGCATGAGGGTTATGTGCGACATCAAAAATAACGCGCGGCGATTCGCTCACAATCTGGAAACGCCCCGGTAAAATGGCCTGCTCAATCCCCTCACGAATCGCTTGCTCGCTAACATCAAGTCCGCTTGCCCGTAGCGCAGCCAACGCCGTGGCGGCATTCGGTTGCGGCACCTGAGGTAACGGAAGATGCATCAGCGTACCGTGACTGTCGGTAAAGGACCAGTCGCTTTCCGTCACCGTATAGCGCCAGTCGACGCCACAGCGCTGCAAAATAGCCCCGGTCTCTTGTGCCACATCGGCAATGGTGTAAGGCATTTCCGGTTCACCGACAATGGCCGGTTTTTCAGCGCGGAAGATCCCGGCCTTCTCACGACCAATGCTTTCGCGATCCGGCCCCAGCCAGTCAGTATGGTCAAGCGCAATACTGGTGACTACGGCGACATCAGCATCAACGATATTGGTAGCATCAAGGCGCCCGCCCAGGCCGACTTCCAGAATCACCACATCAAGCTTAGCCTGCTTAAATAACCACAGCGCCGACAGCGTACCGTATTCAAAATAGCTCAGCGAAATATCACCGCGTGCGGCTTCAATCTCGGCAAACGAGGCAGTATGGGCAGATTCCGCGAGTTCACGCCCCTGCACGCGAACACGTTCCGTGTAGCGCACCAGATGAGGAGAACTGTATACCCCGACTTTATATCCCGCCGCGGTCAGTACGGATTCCAGCGTACGGCAGGTTGTACCCTTACCGTTGGTGCCTGCCACCGTGAAAACAAACGGCGCGGGTTTCAGCACACCCAGATTTCGTGCAACCTGGCTGACGCGCTCGAGGCCGAGATCGATGGTTTTACTGTGCAGGTTTTCCAGATAAGAAAGCCACGACGCCAGGGGCGACGCGGCTTGGGGAATACGTTTATTGTCCATGATGCCTGTCAATTCGTCACGTTAATAAAAGCAAAAGGGCAGCGCCAACCGGCCTGCCCTTTTCTACTCGTCGTCTTTCACGTTGCAGGCGCGTTGGCTGTGCTCGCTCCCCCGAATCACTTAGCGGTGTAAGCTCATCGGGAATCACTCACCGTCTTCCTGCGACGCGAAATCCATAGAGTCCGTTATCAGGCCTCTGATTCCTGATCGGGTACCGGAGGTACCACTACGCCTTCAGTCGGCTCATCCGGATTCGGCGCCGGAAGATTCATCAGCTTCGCCAGAACGCTCGCCAGTTTCAGGCGCATTTCCGGACGGCGGACGATCATATCGATAGCGCCTTTTTCAATCAGGAATTCACTGCGCTGGAATCCCGGCGGCAGTTTTTCACGTACGGTTTGCTCGATAACACGTGGACCGGCAAAGCCAATCAGTGCTTTCGGTTCAGCAATGTTGAGGTCGCCCAGCATCGCGAAACTTGCGGAAACACCGCCCATGGTTGGGTCAGTCAGTACAGAGATATACGGTAAACCGCGTTCCTGCATTTTTGCCAGCGCCGCAGAGGTTTTAGCCATCTGCATCAGCGACATCAGCGCTTCCTGCATGCGCGCCCCGCCGGAAGCGGAGAAGCAGATCAGCGGACAATTGTCTTCCAGCGCCTGCTCAACGGCACGAACAAAACGTGCGCCAACCACAGAACCCATGGAGCCGCCCATAAACGCGAACTCGAATGCGGCTGCAACGACCGGCATACCGTGAAGCGTGCCTTTCATTACTACCAGCGCATCTTTTTCACCGGTTTCTTTCTGCGCAGAAGCCAGTCTGTCTTTATACTTCTTGGAGTCACGAAACTTCAGCAGGTCTTTCGGCTCAAGCTCGCTACCCAACTCCACAAGAGAACCTTCATCTAACAGGCTATGCAGGCGATTGCGCGCCGACATGCGCATATGATGGTCACACTTCGGACAGACCTCAAGATTACGTTCCAGCTCAGCACGGTATAATACCTGACCGCAGCTATCACACTTGGTCCACACCCCTTCAGGAATGCTTGCCTTGCGGGTGGGAGTAATATTGCTTTTAATTCGTTCAATCCAGCTCATTGGTGACCTTTCTGCCTGAACCTTAGTCAGCTTTGTTATAAGGGGCGCATAATGCCATTTTTGCCCCCAACAGACCATGAATGTTGCACATTAAAACATAACAGCCCGAAACTTTGGACAAAAAAGTGGTCGAACCGCTGAGTTACTTTCTATTTTTGCGCCCTTGATGCTGCGCGTTTGTGACGAATCACTTCGATAACACCAGGCAATACGGAGAGGACGATAATCGCCACAATCAATAATTTCAGGTTTTCCTGCACCACCGGCAGATCGCCAAACAGATAGCCTGCGTAGGTGAACAGTAATACCCACAGCAGCGCGCCCGCTACGTTAAACAGTGCAAAATGACGGTAGGACATGTGTCCCATACCGGCAACAAACGGTGCAAATGTGCGTACGATAGGGACAAAACGCGCCAGAATAATGGTTTTACCGCCATGACGCTCATAGAACGCGTGGGTTTTATCCAGATAGCTGCGACGGAAAATTTTCGAGTTCGGATTGCTGAACAGCCTTTCGCCGAACACCCGACCGATAGTGTAGTTCACCGCATCGCCCACGATTGCCGCCACGATCATTAACGCCACCATCAGATGGACATTTAAATCATTAGTGGGCAATGCAGAAAGCGCGCCTGCGACAAACAGCAGCGAATCTCCCGGCAGGAACGGCGTAACCACCAGTCCGGTTTCACAGAACAGGATCAGAAACAGAATGGCATATACCCAGACACCGTATTCCGCGACCAACTCCGCCAGGTGCACATCAATGTGCAGGATAAAATCAATAAGAAAGTAAATCAGTTCCATAGTATGCCTTTATACGACTCAAATTAGTCCGCCAGAAATAGCGGGCCCATCGGCGGTTTTGGCAGGTCAAACCGGTCGGGGTAATCTACCGCCACCAGATACAAACCTTCCGCTTTCGCCGTTGCCGCTGCCAGCGTTCTGTCCTTCGCCGCTAACAGTTCTGCTATCCAGCTCTCCGGCTGGTTGTGGGCACCTACTTCCATCAGGCTGCCAACAATATTCCTGACCATATGATGTACAAAGGCATTCGCTTTAATATCTACCACCACATAAGGACCATGACGCGTCACGTTAATGTGCATCACGTTACGCCACGGTGTGCGCGACTGGCACTGCACTGCCCGAAACGAGGTGAAATCATTCTCCCCAATCAGGCATTGGGCCGCGCGATGCATACGTTCAGCATCCAACGGCTCATAGTAATGCGTCACGCCTTTACCCAGAACTGCTGGGCGCAACCGATGATTGTAGATGATATAACGGTAGCGGCGCGCCGTGGCGCTAAACCGCGCATGAAAATCATCCGGTACAGCTTTCACCCAACGCACGGCAATGTCACCAGGTAAATTCGCATTTACCCCCAGCGTCCATGCCGCATCTTTACGTTGCGCGGTGGTCTCAAAGTGCACCACCTGGCCCGTACCATGAACGCCAGCATCGGTACGCCCGGCACAAAATACCGTGATGCGTTCATTGGCGACCTGCGAAAGTGCTTTTTCCAGCTTTTCCTGAACGCTGCGAACTTCGTTCTGGCGCTGCCAGCCATAATATTTGCTGCCATCATACTCAATACCCAGCGCAATTTTATGGACGGGCAGCTGTTGCAGGTCAGACATTAGTACATATACTCCTGCACCAGTTTTTCAGCGATTTTCACCGCCATCAACGCGCCGCCAAAGCGTACGTTGTCTGCTACAGACCAAAACTGTACCTGTTCTGGCATACCGTAATCATTGTGCACGCAGCCTACCGAAAGATGTGGGCTACCCGACGCATCGCTGACCTGGGTTGGGAAATCGGTCGCTTCCGACAGCACAATGTCCTCACCGCGCTCAAACGCATCGCGCGCTTCTTCTGCTGCCAGCGGACGTAATGCTTCAAAGCTCACCATTTGCGCATGACCGTAGAACACCGGCGACTGTACGATGCTGGCGGAGATCATCAGCCCCTCGTCCTGCATGATTTTACGCACTTCATCAACGATACGACGCTCTTCACGCACACTGCCTTCGCGGTCTGGCAGCAACGGCAGCATGTTGAACGCCAGTTGACGGCCAAAGAAATCGTCGTCATCAATCGGAATACCGTTGAGCAGTTTCGCACTTTGCCCGGCCAGCGCATCTACCGCTTTTTTGCCATGAGCGGAAGCTGAGATAATATTGGTCACCGTAATACGCGAAAGGCCACCGTCGTCAATCAACGGTTTCAATGCAGACAACAGTTGGCTGGTCAGGCTGCCAGGGACCGCAATCACGTTGCGGTTGCGGTAATCTGCCAGTACGAACGGGTTCACGTCCGGTACCACCAGCGGGACGTCCGGCTCAAGCGCAAACAAACCGCTGCTGTCAATCACCAGGCAACCCGCATTGGTGGCTTCTTCTACCCATGCTGCGGTGGCTTCCACGCCCGCAACAAAAAAGGCCAGTTGCGCTTGAGTCCAGTCAAAGTCAGCAACGTCCTGGACAATGATTGATTTACCGTTAAAACGCAGGTGCTCACCCGCGCTTTCATTACGAGCCAGCGCATAGATCTCTCCGACCGGGAACTGGCGTTCCGCCAGCGTGTCGAGCAGGGCTTCGCCTACGGCGCCCGTTGCGCCCAGAATGGCAATATTCCAGCCTTCAGACATGGTGATTTACTCCAGAAATACGTAAGCGTCCCTGTCGTATTATTCGACAGGGAGCATTAAGAAGACATTAATGTGCCGGGTGATGAACGGCGTTAAACCCCAGCTTACACAACAAGGTAGCGGCAGCGGCGTCGTCACACATGACGTACAAAGACGACCATTCACGGCGCTCAAGGTAATTTTTACGCAGTTTATCAAACTCACCCGGAATTCCAGCGACTTTACGCAGCGGCGCATCGTCGCGGCGCACATCATACACTAAATGTACCAGCCTTTTCAGCGTTGGCTGATCCAACGGGCCATGCAGCGTGATGCGTCCAAATTCCGGGGCAGGTAACAGGGTGCTCAGTGCAACGTGCTGTTCGCGGCCAATAAACTTGCTATAGGCCTCAAAGACCTGCGTGGTTCCCCGAGCCTTCCCTTCAAGGGTGTATCCTGCAATATGCGCCGTACCGATATCCGCTTTCTCGAGCAACGCGACATTCAGGTCCGGCTCGCCCTCCCAGACATCCAACACCACGCTCAGATGTTGCCCGGCATTAAGGCGGGACAGCAACGCGGTATTGTCGATGACCGGCCCACGGCAGGCGTTAATCAGGATGGTGCCCGGCTTCAGTCGGCCAATTAGTGCTTCATCAGCCAAATGCAGAGTCTTGTACGGACCGTCTTTAAACAACGGCGTATGGAAAGTCAGTACATCGGCGTGCTCAACCAGTTCGTTCAGCGATCGGAAATCGCCCTCGTCTCCCCGGTCAGCACGCGGCGGATCGCAAAGTAACGTGCGAATCCCTAATGCTTCCAGTCGCGCCTGCAAACGCGCACCCACATTGCCGACACCAACAATACCCACGGTGCGATCGGCTAACGCAAAACCATCGCGCTCCGCCAGCATCAGCAGTGCTGAAAAGACATACTCGACAACCGCAATCGCATTGCAACCGGGCGCGGCGGAGAAGCCAATCTCAGACTGTGCAAGCCAGGCTTCATCCACGTGGTCAGTGCCCGCAGTTGCCGTCCCGACAAACTTAACCGGTTTTCCGCCAAGCAGTGCTTCATTGACCTTCGTCACCGAGCGCACCATTAAGGCGTCCGCATCATCCAGTTCTGCGACGGGAATCGGACGACCGGGAACCGCTTTTACCTCCCCCAAACGACTGAACAGTTCGCGGGCATAGGGCATATTTTCATCAACGAGGATTTTCACGTCTTTCGCACCTGTTTGAGAACGAGAGTTAACCGGGCAAGTGTGCCATAATCTCGCCGCCAGGCATACTGCGAGACCTGGCTAGCACAGTTTTAAGGAACAGAGATGATGCAGCCCATTTCAGGTACGCCCGCGCGCCCTCCCGGTGAAGGCCAAAACGCCCCTTCCGTTACGGGCGAACAACCGTTATCCACGCAACAACGTACCGTGCTGGAACGACTGATTACCCGTCTGATTTCACTTACCCAACAGCAGAGCGCTGAGGTGTGGGCCGGAATGAAGCACGATCTGGGCGTCAAAAGTGATACGCCGTTACAGTCACGTCACTTTCCTGCTGCAGAACAAAACCTGACCCAACGACTTGGGGTTGCTCAACAAAAGCATGTCAATCGTCAGGTGCTGGCGCAGCTTACGGAACTGCTGAGTCAGGGGAATAATCGTCAGGCAGTAAGCGATTTTATCCGTCAACAGTACGGACAAACGGCCCTCAGTCAACTCACGCCCGATCAGTTGAAAAATGTGCTGACGCTATTGCAGCAGGGGCAGCTTTCTATTCCGCAGCCGCAGCAACGCCCGGCAACCGCTCGCCCTCTGCTACCCGCCGAGCACAACACGCTGAATCAACTGGTTACAAAAGTAGCGGCCGCTACAGGAGAATCCGGCAAGCTGATCTGGCAGTCGATGCTGGAACTGTCTGGGGTAAAAAGCGGTGAGCTGATCCCGGCAAAACAGTTTACGCACCTGGTTACCTGGCTACAGGCGCGCCAGACGCTGAGCCTGCAAAATGCCCCGACGTTGCAAACGTTGCAGGCGGCGCTCAAGCAGCCGTTAGAGCCAAATGAACTTGTGGCCATCAAGGACTACGCGCAGCAAACGTATCAGATCCAACCGCAAACGATTCTTACCACCGTGCAGATACAGGATTTGCTCAATCAAATCTTCCTGCGCCGCGTTGAGCGTGACCGGGAGCAGGAATTAAGCGATCCGCGCCACCTCCAGCCGATTTACAGCCCGTTCACGCCAGTGATTGAAACCGTTAAATCACTGTCGGCGCGACCGGGACTGCTATTTGCGGCGCTACTGGTTGTGTTAGCTATATTCTGGCTCGTCGTTTAGCTTTTGCGCAACGTCAGCAGCGTCACAACAATCCCCACCACCGCGGAAATCGCCCCGGCAAGGAATACCGAGGAATAGCCGTACGCGGTGGCCAGAACACCCGCGACAGGACCGCTTACGCCGTAGGAGATATCCTGAAATGCGGCGTAACCACCGAGTGCAGTACCGCGTACCTGTGCAGGAACGCGCTTCACCACCTCCACGCCCAGCGCCGGGAAGATCAGCGAGCATCCGGCCCCGGTTAATGCTGCACCCAGCAGCGCAATCCAGGCCGTTGGCGCCTGCCAGAGCAGCAGCAGCCCCACGGTTTCAACCAACAAAGAAACCACCGCCACCTTCACGCCGCCAAACCGATCCGGCATCCAGCCAAATAGAATGCGCATGAGCACAAACGCACCGCCGAACGCGGTCAGGGTAAAACCTGCCATCGTCCAGCCGTTGCTGACAAAATAGAGCGAAATAAACGTGCCGATCACCGCAAACCCCACGCCCTGCAGCGCTAACCCCAGCCCCGGTTTCCAGATAAGCCCAACCACGCTCCATAGCGAAGGACGTTCCCCCGCATGGGCAGGCACTTTACGCACGGTGCCGTTGAATGCCCATGCCAGCAGCGGCAATGCCATGGTGGTCGCCGCCAGCGCTGCAAAGCCAAAATGGCTGTGGATCAGCAGACCCAACGGCGCACCGGCCGCCAGGGCGCCGTAAATCGCCATCCCATTCCACGACATCACCTTGCCGGAACGCGTTGGCCCAACCAGCCCCAATCCCCAGGTCAGGGTGCCGGTCAACAACTGACTTTCGCCAAAGCCGAGGATCAGACGTCCGACAATCAACAACGCAAACTTTACTGGAACGGAAACGGGTAAAAGTGCCGCTAATAGCCACGCGACTCCCGCCAGTGCACAGGCCAACATCCCCTGCAGCGCCGAACGTTTGGCACCGTATTGATCGGCTAAGCGCCCGGCGTAGCCACGTGTTAAGACCGTTGCCAGAAACTGGATGCCCACGGCAATGCCGACCATGGTGTTGCCATAGCCTAGCTCCTGGTGCACAAACAGTGGGATGACGGGTAAAGGTAGCCCGACCGTCATATAGGTCAGGAAAACGGCAAAAGCGATACGAAACAGCGACACATTCGCCGACGGTGTTTTTTTTGTTGGGTTACTGCTGTCATGCGTTACTCCAGAATGCAGAGTAAGGCGAGGAATGCCCACGCCCCCCTCTACCTGACGATCAGGATTAAGGTGCGTTGGATAACGTTAAACGCTTACGCATTATCATGAGGATAATGTTGAACCTGGAGTCTGCCTGTAAACCAGATTAATTGTCAACGATATAAAAAAGGGGAGCCAGGCGGCTCCCCTTACTGTATAGCATGGACCGGATAACAAATCCGGCCTGTTCTGATCTCTTACGCTTTCAGCTTACGCATAACCAGCGTGGCATTCGTGCCGCCAAAGCCGAAGCTGTTGGACATGACGGTCGTCAGCGCTTTTTCAGTCGGTTCGGTCACGATGTTCAGACCCGCCGCCTGCTCGTCCATCTCTTCGATGTTGATGCTTGGTGCGATAAAGCCGTGTTCCAGCATCAGCAGGGAGTAGATAGCTTCCTGCACGCCAGCCGCGCCCAGAGAGTGACCAGTCATCGCTTTGGTTGCGGAGATCGCCGGGCTGTTGTCGCCGAAGACTTCACGGATAGCGCCCAATTCTTTCACGTCGCCTACCGGAGTAGAGGTACCGTGGGAGTTCAGGTAGTCGATTGGCGTATCTACACCGTTCATCGCCATCTGCATGCAACGCACTGCGCCTTCACCTGATGGAGCCACCATGTCTGCGCCATCGGACGTTGCGCCGTAGCCAACGATTTCAGCATAGATATGCGCGCCACGTGCCAGAGCGTGTTCCAGCTCTTCAACCACAACCATACCGCCGCCGCCTGCGATAACGAAACCGTCACGGTTCGCATCATAAGTACGGGATGCTTTTTCCGGGCAGTCGTTATATTTGGTAGACAGTGCGCCCATGGCGTCGAACTCACAGGCCATTTCCCAGCACAGCTCTTCGCCGCCGCCAGCAAAAACGATATCCTGTTTGCCCAACTGAATCTGCTCAACCGCATTACCGATACAGTGCGAAGATGTCGCACAGGCGGAGCTGATGGAGTAGTTCACACCGTGGATTTTAAACGGGGTTGCGAGGCAGGCAGACACACCTGAGCCCATCGCTTTTGTGACCACATACGGGCCAACCGCTTTCAGGCCACGCGGGCTACGCATTGCGTCAGCGCCGAACACCTGAAAACGTGGGGAGCCGCCGCCGGAACCTGCAATCAGGCCAACGCGCGGGTTATTCTGGTAAACTTCTGCAGAGAGGCCGGCGTCAGCCACTGCCTGCTCCATAGAAAGGAATGCATAGATGGATGCGTCGCTCATAAAGCGCACAACTTTACGGTCAATGAGTCCAGTGGTATCCAGTTTTACGTTGCCCCAAACGTGGCTACGCATGCCGGAGTCCTTCAGCTCCTGAGAGAAAGTGATCCCTGAACGTCCTTCACGCAGAGATGCCAGGACTTCCTGCTGGTTATTACCGATGCTGGAAACGATGCCCAAGCCAGTAATCACTGCACGTTTCATTCAATACCTCTGTAAGTCGCACTATTTTAAAGTTTCGAGTGGCACAATAGCGTACACTTGTACGCCGAACAAGTCCGATCAGCCATTTTATGTGGAAATTTGCGCACTCAGGCACTCATCGTTAAGATCGAGACACAGCAAGCCAGACGAGTAACTTACGTGAAACAATACGCGATACAACCTGCCAACCTCGAATTCAACGCTGAGGGTACACCTGTTTCCCGAGATTTTGACGATGTCTATTTTTCTAACGATAACGGGCTGGAAGAGACGCGTTATGTCTTTCTCGGCGGCAATCATCTCGCGGACCGATTTCCCACCCATTCACGCCAGTTATTCATAGTGGCGGAAAGTGGTTTTGGCACTGGGCTAAACTTCCTCACCCTCTGGCAGGCATTTACGACTTTTCGCACTGCGCACCCTGACGCTACCCTGAAAAGATTACATTTCATCAGTTTTGAAAAATTTCCGCTGACGCGTGATGACCTGAAGTTGGCCCATCAGCATTGGCCGGAACTGGCTCCGTGGGCTGAGCCATTACAGGCTCAGTGGCCGCTACCGTTAGCAGGTTGTCATCGACTGCTGTTGGATGAAGGTCGGGTTACGCTGGATTTGTGGTTCGGCGATATTAACGACCTCACCAGTAAGTTGGATGAATCCCTGAACCAGCAGGTCGACGCCTGGTTCCTTGACGGTTTCGCGCCGGCAAAAAATCCCGATATGTGGACGCCAACGCTGTTTAACGCCATGGCCCGGCTGGCCCGTCCGGGCGGCACGCTGGCAACCTTCACCTCCGCAGGTTTTGTCCGGCGGGGCTTGCAGGACGCCGGTTTTACAATGCAGAAATGCAAAGGCTTTGGGCGCAAGCGTGAAATGCTGTGCGGCGTGATGGAACAACACCTCACGTTCCCGTCACCCGCACCGTGGTTCTCACGCGCCAGCACGGAAAAACGGGAAGCGGCTATTATCGGGGGCGGTATTGCCAGCGCACTGCTGTCGCTGGCTCTCTTACGTCGAGGCTGGCAGGTAACGCTGTATTGCGCTGACGATAAGCCTGCGCAGGGCGCATCCGGTAATCGTCAGGGCGCACTTTACCCTTTACTCAGTAAACATGACGCCGCAATTAATCTCTTTTTCCCCACCGCATTTACCTTTGCCCGACGTCTGTATGACGCCCTGCCGGTGGATTTTGCCCACGACTGGTGCGGCGTAACGCAACTTGGTTGGGATGAAAAAAGCCAACAGAAAATCACCCAGATGCTGTCGCTTGCCTTACCCGACGACCTCGCGCTGGCCGTTGATGCTGAGCAGGTTCTGCAAACAACCGGCGTCGCAACCAACTGCGGCGGGATTCAGTATCCTGGCGGAGGATGGCTGTGTCCGGCGCAGCTCACCGCCGCCGTACTGGATTACGCCACGACGCTGGGATTACGCACCCATTACCAACATACACTGGCATCACTTGTACAGCAGGAAAACAGCTGGCAGCTTCAGTTTGCCACTGGCGAAACCGTCGAACACGAGGTAGTGGTGCTGGCGAATGGTCATCGCATAAATCGCTTTGATCAGACCCAACCGTTACCGGTTTATTCTGTCGGCGGTCAGGTGAGCCATATCCCCACCACGCCTGCACTGTCGGTCCTACGTCAGGTGTTGTGTTACGACGGCTACCTCACGCCGCAAAATCCGGCCAATCAGCATCATTGCATCGGTGCGAGCTATCGTCGTGGTGAGGAAGAAACAACGTATCGCGAGGAGGATCAGCAGCAAAACCGCCAGCGTTTACTCGACTGCTTCCCGCATACCGCATGGGTAAAAGAGGTGGATGTCAGTGGGCAATCGGCACGCTGTGGCGTTCGCTGCGCCACCCGCGATCACTTACCGATGGTCGGCAATGTGCCGGACTATGAGGCAACGCTCAGTCAGTACGCCAATCTGTCAGAACACAAAGAGACCGCCCCGCGCGCACCGGTTTACCGTGACGTCTTTATGCTGGGCGCGCTGGGCTCGCGCGGACTGTGTTCCGCCCCGCTGTGTGCAGAGATCCTGGCCGCGCAAATGAGTAATGAACCCATCCCAATGGATGCAGAAACCCTTGCCGCGTTAAATCCGAACCGTTTATGGGTGAGAAAATTAGTGAAGGGAAAAGCGGTAAAATCCTGAGGTCATCATTGCGGGCCGCATGAGTCGTTAACGGCATCCGGCCCGCAAGGCAATTATTGTTGTGTCGCCTTCTGGAACAACGTGTCCCACATCTCTTTTACTAACGCCTGGTCACGCGGCGAAAGTTCGCCTGCGCTGATGGCTTTTTCCAGGCTGCTGGTAACATTGGCGTACAGTGCCTCAGCGGAATGGTCGTCGCCGCCGTCCAGTTCTGCCACAGCCAGCGTCAAGTGTCCACGCAAGTACCCACTGGCAAACAGCTCATCATCGCTGGCGTGTTCTACCATATCGTCGATTAGTACCAGAATGCGTGATTCAAACTCCGCGATCATCTTATTTCCTCATTGTAAACGTGGCAGCCGCTTCAGTTGAGCGCTTCGGGCCACGGGAATTGTTCCGCCTTAAGTTCAGGCGTGTGATAATAATTCTGTAACGCACGAATAAAACACGCCGGACGTTCAGGAATGCCGTTTTCCAGATACGCCATCACCTGAGCATGAACACGCCGCTGGAACACCACGCGATCCGGTTCAAAGTCCCCTTCCAGGTTGTCGCAGCTAACGTTAAACGGATAGCCCGCCGCCATGCAGAACAGCCAGTCAAATGCCTGGGGTTTCACTTCCACGTCTTCAAACTGACATTGTGTTTTAGCGTCACGCCCGTCCGGGCAGTACCAGTAACCAAAGTCGACCAGTTCACGGCGCGCTTTACCGGCAATGCACCAGTGTGAAATTTCATGTAGTGCACTGGCGTAGTAGCCATGGGCAAAAACGATCCGGTGATACGGCAATTCTGTATCTGCAGGAAGGTAGATCGGTTCGTCATCGCCTTTAATCAGACGGGTATTAAATTCATCGGCAAAGCAGCCGTTAAAAATATCAATTAACTGTTCATAGTGATGGGTCGTATTCATTAGTTCATCCCCAGCCAGTGGAGAATCTCCTGTCCATGATTATCATAAAGTAGCTTGGCGCTCATCACTGCGGAGACAATGACGATCATTGGCCGAATCAGTTTTTGTCCTTTGCTGAGGACCAGTCGCGACCCCATTCGTGCGCCAATAAATTGACCGATGAGCATCACAAAACCGGTGGCCCAAATCACTTTGCCACCCAGCGCGAACAGCAGCAGCCCGCCGATATTCGAGGTGGCATTCAAGACTTTGGCGTGCGCCGTGGATTTCGCCAGGTTGTAACCGCACAGCATGACAAAGGCCAGCGCGTAAAACGATCCGGCTGCCGGGCCAAAAAAGCCATCGTAAAAACCGACGCAGCCCCCGGCGACCAGCGCAAAAGGCAGGCCGTACAGCCGACGCTGTCGGTCTTCTTCACCCAGCTTAGGCATTAACAGAAAGTAGAGACCGATACAGATAACCAGAATCGGCAGGATCTGGCGCAAAATGTCCGACTGCACATGCTGGACCAGCAGCGCGCCGCTCATTGAGCCGATGAAGGTCATGGCGATATTAAGCTTCTGGTCAGCCAGGTTCACCACGCCACGGCGGATAAAATAGAGCGAAGCGGAGATGGACCCTCCGCAGGCTTGCAGTTTATTCGTTGCCAGCGCCTGAGCTGGCGGCATGCCTGCGGCCATCAGCGCAGGAATGGTGAGTAAACCGCCGCCACCCGCCAGGGAATCAATAAATCCCGCCAGAATGGCCACAAAAAAAAGAACGCCCAACAGCAGCGGAGACACCATAAACAGATCGGCAAAATTATCCATTAAAGTACATGCTCATCCAGTAGCGCCTGGCAGGAAGGCGGCAACGGAGGCGGTGTCTTCTTCTCAGGCTTAGTGGTTCCCGGTTTAGGAGGTTCGAACCAGCTTTGCAGCTCCGCGCCACAGCCATCACCCGGTGGAGGTAACGGTTGATCTTCGCACTCAAGACTGTCGGCAGGACAACGTAACCGGACATGCATATGTGCACGGTGTTGGAACCATGGCCGCACTTTACGTAACCAGTCCCTGTCGCTCCCTGCATCCAGACAAAGTTGCTGTTTAATTGCCGGATTCACGAAAATACGCGTTACATCATTATCTTTTGCCGCCAGCCTGATCAGACTGAAAATCTCCGGCTTCCACAGTGACGGTACGACACGTTTGCCATCCTGAGCGACCAGATCCAGCGCCTGTGGTCGCAGCAGTTGCGACTGCGTCCAGCGCGTCTTTGGCAGTTGCAGGAAAATATCGACATCCAGCCCCGTCTGGTGGCTGGCGTGTCCGCCGTTGAAACGTCCACCGGCCGGCATACCCATATCGCCGATTAACACCGTCCCCAGTCCCAGATTATTGGCCTGGGTACTCAGACGCTGGATGAACGTCACCAGGTCAGGATGACCAAAATAGCGACGTTGATCGGTGCGCATCACCTGATAGTGTTCGGACTGTACGGGCAGCGTCTCTGCCCCCACAATGCAGCCATTGGAAAACGCGCCGATAGACTGCGCGCTACCTGCCACCGGGTGGGTAATTTTCTGCCAGGGCGTCGCCGCCAGGCAGGCCGAACTGGCAAACAGTGCCAGCGCCGCAAGTGCCGTTTTTTTCATTTCTTACCAGCGTGGAATGTCAGTCTTTACATCCGCATTCTGCGCCCGCTGACGCAGCAGGTGATCCATCAGCACAATCGCCAGCATGGCTTCTGCGATCGGCACCGCACGGATCCCAACGCACGGATCGTGACGTCCTTTGGTTATCATCTCGACTTCTTCGCCAAAGCGGTTAATAGTGCGCCCGGGAACGGTAATACTGGAAGTCGGTTTCAGCGCCATATGTGCAACAATTTGTTGCCCGCTGCTGATGCCCCCCAGAATGCCGCCAGCATGGTTACTCTGGAAACCCTCTTTGGTGATTTCATCACGGTTCTGACTACCGCGCAACGCAACAACGTCGAAGCCGTCGCCAATCTCCACGCCTTTCACCGCATTAATGCTCATCAACGCATGGGCGATGTCAGCATCCAGACGGTCAAAAACAGGTTCGCCGAGACCGGCCGGTACACCGCTTGCAACCACGGTCACTTTTGCACCGATGGAGTCACCCTCTTTCTTGAGTGCGCGCATCAGTTCATCCAGCGCGGTGATTTTGTCCGGATCCGGGCAAAAGAACGGGTTTTGTTCGACCTGAGACCAGTCTTTAATTTCCAGCGGAATATTGCCCATTTGGGTCAGGCATCCGCGGATTTCGACGCCGAATTTTTCCGCCAGGTATTTTTTGGCAATCGCCCCGGCCGCCACGCGCATTGCCGTTTCGCGCGCGGACGAACGCCCGCCGCCACGGTAGTCACGCACGCCGTATTTCTGCTCGTAGGTGTAGTCGGCATGGCCTGGACGAAAAACATCCTTAATGGCGCCGTAATCCTGCGAACGCTGATCGGTATTTTCAATCAACAGGCCAATACTGGTGCCGGTGGTGACGCCGTCAAACACGCCGGAAAGGATTTTCACCTGATCCGGCTCGCGACGCTGCGTGGTGTAACGCGAGGTTCCCGGACGACGTCTGTCGAGATCGTGCTGCAGATCAGCTTCTGTCAGCGGAATACCCGGCGGAACACCATCAACGATACAGCCGAGCGCCAGCCCGTGTGATTCACCGAAGGTCGTTACGCGAAAGAGTTGTCCAATTGTGTTTCCTGCCATCACCGCTCCGTTATCGTTGTTGTGTGTGCGCGTGTCGTTAATCTTTATAGATGCTGAAATGTTCGCGAGCGGCAATCAGCTGCGCTTTGGTCAGCATGAATACGCCATCACCGCCGTTGTCGAATTCCAGCCACGTAAACGGCACGTCCGGATATTGTTCCATCAGATGTACCATGCTGTTACCGACTTCACAAATCAGAATACCGTTGTCTGACAGGTAGTCCGGCGCATTGCCAAGAATGCGACGGGTCAGCTTCAGCCCATCACTTCCGGACGCCAGGCCCAGCTCAGGTTCGTGGCGATACTCATTCGGCAGATCGGACATATCTTCCGCATCCACATACGGCGGGTTGGTCACAATCAGGTCATACTGTACTTTCAGCAGGTCACGGAACAGATCGGAGCGGATCGGCGTCACGTGATTGATCAGACCATGCTCTTCAATATTGTGCTCGGTCACCGCCAGGGCGTCAGTGGAAATATCCACCGCGTCCACTTCGGCTTCCGGGAAGGCATACGCGCAGGCAATAGCAATACAGCCGCTGCCGGTACACATATCGAGAATGTGCTGCGGCTGCTCGCTGATAATACCGGCAAAGCGATTATTGATCAGCTCGGCAATCGGTGAGCGCGGCACCAGCACGCGTTCATCAACATAGAATTCGTGACCGCAGAACCAGGCTTTGTTGGTCAGGTAGGCAACCGGGATACGCTCGTTAACGCGGCGAATTACGCGCTCAACAATACGGTGGCGTTCGCTGGAGGTCAGGCGCGCAGTGCGCATATCTTCAGGAATATCCAGCGGCAGGTAGAGTGACGGCAGCACCAGTTGTACCGCCTCATCCCATGGGTTATCCGTCCCGTGACCATACCAGATATTCGCCGCGCTAAAACGGCTGACCGCCCAACGCAACATGTCCTGAATGGTATGCAGTTCACTCACTGCTTCATCAACGAAAATTTTATCCACGTATTCCTCCAGGGCATGCTCGTATTAAATTCGGCGGCTAGTTTGCCACGAAGACGGCGATAAATCAGCATTCACGCCGAGCCTGAGCGCGAAAATTGCGTTTTAAGCGATCGGATGCCCATCGAGTCGGGTTAAACTAACGGAAAATAAAAGATGAGACGCTCAAATGAAAAAGAAAACATCGCTCAGCGAGGAGGATCAGACGCTGTTTCGCCAGTTGATGACCGGCACTCGTCAAATTAAGCAGGACACGATTGTCCATCGACCGCCGCGTAAAAAAATCACCGAGGTGCCGGTTAAAAGGCTGTTGCAGGAACAGGCTGATGCCAGCCACTATTTCTCTGATGAGTTTCAGCCGCTGTTGAATACAGAGGGTCCGGTCAGATATCTGCGGGCCGACGTCAGCCACTTTGAACTGAAGAAAATGCGCCGTGGTGACTACTCCCCGGAACTGTTTCTTGATTTACACGGGCTGACGCAACAGCAGGCTAAACAGGAACTCGGGGCGCTGATTGCCGCCTGTCGTCGTGAACACGTCTTCTGCGCCTGCGTCATGCACGGCCACGGAAAGCACGTTCTGAAACAGCAAACGCCGCTTTGGCTGGCGCAACATCCGCACGTGATGGCTTTTCATCAGGCGCCTAAAGAGTACGGCGGCGACGCCGCGCTGCTGGTACTGATTGAAGTGGAAGAGTGGTTACCGCCCGAACTTCCCTGAGAACGGAAAACAAAAAGAGCCGCAGTTGCGGCTCTTTTTATTGCAGGCTCATGTCAAAGACGTTTTACCGGATGGCTGCGCTCGCGCTTGATCCGGCCAACGAAACGACTATATCGCTTTCGCCATCTTCAGATTACACGGGCTCATCTGCCAGTTGAAAACGCCCTTTCCGCTCTCATCAAGCGTGACGCTGGCAATCGCAGATGTGGTAAACATCGGCGGCGTTTCACCCGGACACAGCTCGGACACCAGATATCCCACCAAAGGCAGGTGAGAAATGACCAGCGCCGTAGCGACACCTTCATTGGTCAGTGCCTGTAAATAGGCGCTGACCAGACCGACATCGCCGCAGGGAGTCAGCTCCGGCAAAACATCCACACCGGTTGGCAGGTTCATACATTCCCCGACCACATCCAGCGTTTGTTCGGCTCGCAGGAACGGGCTCACCAGAACACGTTCGATATCCACTTTTTGACCTTTCAGCCAGTTCGCCATCAGGCGAGATTCGTCACAACCGCAGGAGGTTAAGGGACGAACCGAATCACTGGCGGCATCGAGGGCCGCGTCGCCGTGACGCATGATAAAAACTTGCATATTGCACCGCTTTTGTTAACCAGAAACACCAACACCTTTAGCCAACGCCCCTATTGGCGAGGGTAAATGTGTGGTGGCCGGCATTGTGCCTTATCCATTCACCGAATGAAACGCTGTTTTTTACCTTAATGGCGTAAGTATAGTCAATCTCTGTTTACATTTTGAGCTTGACTCGTACATTCGGTGCGGATTCATCTTACCTTTGACCTCATGAATTCAGGTCAGTTTCCCCGTGTTTCCAGAAACTCTCTCCGCGTTCCGCCATCTGCAGTAACGGTTCACACGGCGTAAACCGGGAACCATACTGTGTGGTCAGTCGTTGCAGAACCGCAACCACTTCACCCGCCCCGAGGGAGTCCATATACCGGAACGGGCCGCCGAGGAATGGCGGAAAACCAATACCAAACACAGCGCCGATGTCACCATCGCGTGCGCTGCGGATAATCTTCTCATCGAAACAGCGTGCCGCTTCGTTGAGCATTAACATGACACACCGCTCTGCAATCTGCGGGCCACTGAGTCTGCTCTGTCCCTGAACGCCAATAAGCGTATAAATTGCAGGGTCGACCTGTTTTTTGCTTTTACGCCCTTTCGCACCATAAAGATAGAAACCCCGACCATTTTTTCTACCTTTGCGATCATCATTCAAAATTGAAGCAACAATATTTGCAGGTGCGCTAAAACGTTCACCGTAAGCGGCTTCCAGTACAGGTATAATTTTAGTGCCTGTATCAATTCCGACCTCATCCAAAAGTTGGATTGGCCCTACCGGAAAACCAAACTTTACCAGCGCAGCATCAATCTGCTCAACGCGCTCGCCCTCGGTCAATAAGCGGATAGCTTCGTTGATGTACGGAGCAAGAATGCGATTTACATAGAACCCGGCCTTATCCTGCACCACAATCGGCGTTTTCCCCTGTTTTTTCGCCAGTTTAACCGTGGTGGCAATAGTGCGTTCGGACGTAGTTGTATGAGGAATAACTTCCACTAGCGGCATTTTTTCTACCGGACTAAAGAAGTGCAAACCAATGACCTGCTCAGGTCGCGCCGCATTGGCCGCAATGTCGCCAATGGGTAGAGATGAGGTGTTGGAGGCAAAAATGGTATGAGGCGCACAATTGTGCTCAACATCTGCCACCATCTGTTGTTTCAACGCCAGATCTTCAAACACTGCCTCAATTACCAGATCTCGATGCGCAAAACCGCGAAAATCGGTGGTGCCTGAAATCAGCGCCAGCTGTTTGTCACGCTCGCCGGCTTTGAGATGGCGGCGGCGAACTTTTGTTTCAAGCTGATCCCAACTGTATTTCAGCGCGTGGTTGATTCCCTTAGCATTGATATCTTTGATACGCACCGGCAAGCCGCCTTTGCAGGCCGTCACGTAGGCAATTCCCCCGCCCATCAGACCCCCGCCCAGAACCCCGACGCTGTTTAGCGGACCGGGTTGTACCTCGCTACCGGGATCTTTTTTCACGTCGGTGTTTGCAAAAAAGACGTTACGCAGAGCCTGAGACTGCGGCGTCATCGCCAGCTCACCAAACGCGCGGGCTTCGGCGTCATAGCCGCTGCTGCTGCCCTGCGCCAGACCAGTCTCGATCACCTCAAGAATACGATGGGTTGCAGGGTAATTTCCCTGCGTTTTCTGTGCGGTCTTTTTACCGACCATACGGAACAGCAGCGCCCGCCCCAGCGGTCCGGCCAGAATGCGTTCCCGTACCGGCAGGCTATGGTGTACCGAACTCTCCTTTTTAGCCAGTTCCACCGCTGCTTCCAGCAAAATGGTCTGCGGCACAACCTCGTCCACCAACCCCACTTTCAGCGCCTGTTTAGCGCGTAATTGTTTGCCGGTCAGGATCATGTCCAGCGCAGTGCTAACGCCAATCAGACGGGGCAACCGCTGCGTGCCGCCAGAGCCGGGTAACAGACCAAGCTGTACTTCCGGCAGGCCCAGCACGGTTTTAACGTCATCAGTACAAATGCGGCTATGACACGCCAGCGCCATCTCCAGACCGCCGCCCAGACAGGCACCGTGAATGGCAGCGATAACCGGGATCGGCAACGCATTAATTTCCGCCATCATCTGTTGCCCCTGACGAGCCAGGGTTTCGGCTTCCTGCGCACTGCGGCAGTTGCCGATCATATTGATATCCGCCCCGGCGATGAAATTATCCGGCTTCGCCGAAATAAACACCACGCCACGCAGATCTTTGTTATCGCGAATTTGTTTCAAAATAGCCCGCACCTGAGAAGCAAACTCTGCTTTCAGGGTATTCATTTTCTCTCCGGGCACATCAATGGAGACCACCGCCACGTTATCCAGACGCACGTGTAGCGTAAAAGCCGATGCCATTTCCATTATTCCGCCTCCAGAACCATTGCCGCACCCAGACCACCCGCCGCACACGCGGTGACCAAACCAAACCCACCACCACGACGCCGTAATTCATGCAGCGTTTGGGTGATCATGCGCGCGCCGGTCGCGGCGAAAGGGTGTCCGTAGGCAATCGAACCGCCCAGCACGTTAAATTTGCTGTCATCCACTTCGCCAGTGGCATGTGCCCTACCCAGAACGTCACGAGCAAAACGTTCGCTGCCAAGCAGTTGAATATTCGCCAGCGTCTGCGCGGCAAAGGCTTCATGCATATCAATCAGCGTGAGATCGGCCAGAGTCAGGCCCGCGCGCTCCAGAGCCAGCGGCGTCGACCACGCCGGGCCCAGCAGCATATCCTGCCAGACGTCGATGGCAGTAAACGCAAAACTGCGTAGATAGCCCAGCGGCACCAGTCCCAGCTCTTTCGCCCGGGACTCCGTCATCAAAATCACCGCAGCAGCGCCGTCGGTCAACGGTGTACTGTTTGCCGCCGTGACGGTGCCATGTTTACGGTCAAACGCCGGGCGCAGTTTGGCGTAATCCGCCAGCGTAGAGTTTCCGCGAATATTGTTATCTTCTGAGAAGGGATCTTTAAACGGCGGAGCATAGGTGGTCATCACCTCGTCTGCCAGTTTGCCTTCGGCCCAGGCCTGAGCGGCTCGCTGATGCGAACGGTACGCCAGAGCATCCTGCTGCTCACGCGTGATGCCGTAGGTTTTCGCCATTTGCTCTGCCGTATCCCCCATACGTAAGCCGGTGGAATACTCAGCAACTGCAGGTGGAACCGGCATCAGGTCGCGCAAACGCAGTCGGGAAAAAAGCTTCAGCCGCTGACCGGTGGTGCGGGCTTTATTGACGTCCACCAACACCCGCGCCAACTTTTTGCTGACGCCAATTGGCAGCACGGAAGAGGAGTCGGCCCCGCCAGCAATACCCGCACGGATGGTTCCTGCCATCAGGCTTTCCGCGACATTCGCCACCGCCTGAAAACTGGTGGCGCAGGCTCTGCTCACGCTGTAGGCATCGGTATGTACGTTCATCCCGGTGCCCAGCACAATTTCACGGGCGATATTGGGCGCTTCCGGCATTTGCACAACCTGGCCAAAAACCAGTTGCTCAATGGCATCGGCAGGAATTTCACTGCGCGCCAGCAACTCACCGACGACCATTTTTCCCAAATCAACGGCGGGAATGCCATGAAACGCGGTTGCCTGACGGGCAAAAGGCGTACGCAATCCGCTCACAATGGCGATGCGATCGCCCTGACGGGTAACCAGCGGTAAAGCCTGACTCATAACACTCCCCTGTTAAAAAATAAAATAAGTGGTCTGACCTGATCACAGTCTTAACCAATTTTTTACATTTAGCCAAGTGGAGAGAAATGAAAGTGGGAGCTATGGCACAGTGAATAATCACTGCTTGTTACGAAAATGCCCTTGTCAGAAGGTGGCAAGGGCACTGAAAGAAGGGATTAACGCAGACCCAGCTGGAAGATCAGGGTTTCGGCTTCACAGGCGAAAACAAAATCGATATCCAGACGAACACCCTCAGCTTCTTCAGTAAAGGTTGGGGTGATTTGGCAAGGCTCAGATTCTACGCCACGCGCCTTCTCGGTGAGAGCAGCCAGCGTTTCTTCTGCCTGTGCGCGAGTCGCGAACACACGGCTGTATGACGCGGTGCAATCGGTGTTGTCCATGATGGTACCAACATCCATACAGCAGCAAACCGGGGTTTCATCAGCACTGCATTTACTCATTGTAGATTTCCTCTGTATTCGCACCAAGGGTGCCAGATAAACGTTGGGGATATTTTACGCTCCCATTATCCTCCTCTCCAGTCGTTAATTGTGCGAAATGCGATAAGCGACCGAAATCACACTTAAAAATGATCCAAAACAAAAATCGCCCGAACAGGTGAGTGCGCATCCCCGCAATTTTGCCAGCTGGATCGCGTTTTTAAGATCATATTTGAAAAAACTTATAAACATACTTGCAACATTCCATCTGGTCGGACCTATACTCTCGCCACTGGTCTGATTTCTATGTGGTACCTCAGACCCTACACTTCGCGCTCCTGTTACGGCATGTAACATTGTTTGTATAAAAATAAATCGATGAGGTTATGGTCATGAGCCAGAAAACCCTGTTTACAAAGTCTGCTCTCGCAGTCGCAGTGGCAATTATTTCCACACAGGCCTGGTCTGCAGGCTTTCAGTTAAACGAATTTTCTTCCTCTGGCCTTGGCCGGGCATATTCGGGTGAAGGCGCTATCGCAGACGACGCAGGTAACGCCAGCCGCAACCCGGCACTGATCATGATGTTCGATCGCCCTACTTTCTCAGCAGGTGCGGTGTATATCGATCCAGACGTTAATATCTCCGGTAAATCGCCATACACCGGGCGCAGCACCAATGCGGACAACATCGCCCCGACGGCATGGGTTCCGAATGCGCACTTCGTGATGCCTATTAACGAGCAGTTTGGCTGGGGCGCGTCTGTCACCTCTAACTATGGTCTGGCGACCGAATTTAACGACAGCTACATTGTCGGTGAATACGGCGGCAAGACCGACCTTAAAACGGTCAACCTTAACCTCAGCGGCGCCTATCGCCTAAATGATAGCTGGAGCTTCGGCCTTGGTTTTAACGCCGTTTATGCTGACGCCAAAATTGAACGTTATTCCGGTGAAATGACCGCAGCATTACCGAAGGTCAGCCCTAAAATTGCAAGCATGGAAGGTGATGAATGGGGTTACGGCTGGAACGCGGGTATTTTGTATGAGCTGGATAAAGATAACCGCTGGGGCTTAACCTATCGTTCAGAAGTTAAAATCGATTTCGACGGTGATTATAAGAGCGGCATCAGAAGCCAGGCCAACGGCTTACCGGGTGCTGGCGTGACGTTCCCATGGGGTACAACCAACACGACCGTTCCGGGCGCATTGACGCTTAACCTGCCGGAAATGTGGGAACTGTCTGGCTATAACCGCGTAGCACCGCAATGGGCCGTTCACTACAGCATCGCTTACACCAGCTGGAGTCAGTTCCAGGAGTTGAAAGCAACGGGCACCAACGGACAAACATTGTTCTATAAAGAAGAAGGCTTCCGGGACTCTTACCGCCTCGCGCTGGGTACGACCTACTACATGGATAAAAACTGGACGTTCCGTACTGGTATCGCCTACGACGATAGCCCGGTTCCTGCGGATAAACGCTCCATCTCCATTCCAGACCAGGACCGCCTGTGGCTGAGCGCGGGTACGACCTACGCGTTCAATGAAGATGCGTCTATCGACATCGGTGCTTCTTATATGCACGGGCAGAACGTGACCATCAAAGAAGGTCCATATACCTTCGAATCTGAAGGTAAAGCCTGGCTGTTCGGTACCAACTTTAACTACGCATTCTGATTTTCTTCAGGCGTAAAAAAGGTGAGCTTTTTAGCTCACCTTTTTATTTGTACCTCTTCCTTATTCGGAATCGATATCTTTTAAATCATCCTGAATAGCTTGCGCGTTCGGGTTTTCTTCTGGTTTGAGTTTCCCGCCGTTCGCGATGAAGTCATGACGCTGGAAGTAAGCTTCACGCACCATAATGTACGGATCGGAAGATTGACGCAGCAGACCGTCGGAGTCGAGCAGTTGCGCGCGGGTTTCAATCCCTTCAATGGTCCATTTACCGACCGACAACGGCCAGGTCAGCCACGACAGAACCGGATACAGCGTATCCACCATATCACCACCGTCATCACGTACCGTGAAGCTGCCGTAGAACGGAAGCTGCATATACGGACCGTAACCTACATCATAGTGACCTAACGTACTGCCGAAACGATGTGGTTCAACGCGCTGCAGTTTTGGATTCGCCATGCCCGCAACATCGATAAAGCCGCCCATACCTAGCAAGGTGTTCAGGAAGAAACGGGTGAAATGCACCATCCCCTGATAAGGATCGCCCTGAAGGAAATAGTTGACCATTACGGCCGGCTCTTCGAGGTTGCCCGTAAAGTTGCTCAAACCGTTTCTGGCCGGCTGCGGAACATAATCACGCCAGGCTACAGCCACCGGTCGAACAACATACGGATCCAGCACATTAAAGTTGAAGTTGTACATGGTGCGGTTGAACCCTTCAAACGGATCCGAGCGCCCCTGCTGTTCTGTACCGGAGCTCGCACACCCCACCAAAAGTGTGGTTCCCAGCGCAAGCGCCGACAGGCGAAGCTTCATAAGTGTCTCCCTGTGTATTATGGCTATCGCTGATTGCCATCCATGACGGAACAATAAGGTATCCGCCGGTTTAGATGTGAGCGATTGTAACAGCACGTCAAACGATGTCTATATACCCTAACTTACTGATTTGATCATAGCCTGGTAAGGTAGACCTCGCGGTGTTTCTATTTTACCGAATCCGATAAATACAAACGTTACCATTTTTGCGATTTCAGAGTTTCTCCCGCCAGTTCCTGGATAAAAACCGCTACGCTTTAGCAATACGTGCTTATTCAGGACTCAAAAATGAATGACATCGAAAAAGAAAAAATTGATCAACACAGCGACGAACTCGAAGTAGAAAGTGAAGAGAAGTTGCAGGGTAAAAAGATAGAGGTCGACGAGGACCGACTTCCTTCCCGCGCCATGGCGATTCACGAACATATTCGCCAGGACGGGGAAAAAGAGATGGAGCGCGATGCGATGGCGCTGCTGTGGTCAGCTATCGCCGCTGGGCTATCGATGGGAGCCTCTTTACTGGCAAAGGGCATTTTTCACGTACAGCTTGAGGGCGTTCCCGGCGGGTTCTTACTGGAAAACCTCGGTTATACCTTCGGGTTTATCATCGTTATAATGGCCCGCCAACAGCTCTTTACCGAAAACACCGTAACCGCTGTCCTGCCGGTCATGCAAAATCCAACCCTCGGCAATTTTGGTTTACTGATGCGTCTGTGGAGCGTGGTCTTGCTGGGTAACATTATCGGCACCGGCATTGCGGCATGGGCGTTTGAATATATGCCAATTTTTGATGAAGAGACTCGCGACGCCTTTGTCAAAATTGGGATGGACGTTATGAAAAATAGCCCGACGGAGATGTTTTCCAACGCGATTATTTCCGGTTGGCTGATCGCCACTATGGTGTGGATGTTTCCCGCAGCGGGCGCGGCAAAAATTGTCGTCATTGTTCTGATGACCTGGCTTATTGCGTTGGGTGATACCACGCACATCGTCGTCGGCTCGGTTGAGATTCTCTACCTGGTCTTTAACGGCACGCTGCACTGGAGCGACTTCTTCTGGCCGTTCGCGCTTCCAACACTTGCCGGGAATATTTGCGGTGGGACATTTATCTTCGCGTTGATGAGCCATGCGCAAATTCGCAATGATATGAGCAATAAACGCAAAGAAGAGGCCCGATTAGAGGCGGAGCGGGAACAAAAAAAGCAGAAAAACCAGAAGAAACAATCCTGAATGGCGACTGTTTGAGCAGTCAGGCGGACACAGACTTACCGTTGCAGGTAAAAAACGCTATACTCGTGCCGCTTCGTCCCCTTAGTTAAATGGATATAACGAGCCCCTCCTAAGGGCTAGTTGCAGGTTCGATTCCTGCAGGGGACACCATAGCCTGCCATTTTATCCCCGACGCTTTGCAACTCCCCGCAATCTGGCATCCCCCCGGACGTTAAGGGTATAATCCTGAGAACTCTTTTTACTGGATTTAGAAACGAATATGACAAAACTCACCCTACAAGAGCAGATGCTTAAAGCTGGCTTAGTCACCAGTAAAAAAATGGCGAAGGTGCAAAGAACGGCGAAAAAGTCGCGCGTTCAGGCGCGTGAGGCCAGAGAGGCGGTTGAAGAAAATAAAAAAGCACAGGTTGAGCGTGATAAGCAACTCAGCGAGCAGCAAAAGCAAGCAGCCCTGTCGAAAGAATACAAAGCTCAGATTAAGCAGCTGATTGAAATGAATAAAATCACCATTTCAAGAGGCGATATTGGTTATAACTTTACCGACAACAATCTGATTAAAAAAATCTACGTTGATAAAGTTACCCAGACTCAGTTAATCAAGGGGCGTCTTGCCATTGCGCGTCTGGCCGCTGAAAGTGATCGCGAGAGCGAATACGCCATCATCCCGGCGGTGGTTGCCGATAAGATCGCGCAGCGTGACGCCAGCTACATTGTCTTAAATTGCGAACTGAGCCAGGAAGATAAGGACGAAGATGACCCGTACGCTGACTTTGTCGTACCTGATGATTTGATGTGGTAAGAGATATGGCCAGATGATTTTCTGGCCTCTGTTCGAATATTTCGATGAGCGCTAGAACTTATAGTGCTCTTTACTCAGCCCGTATTTTCGCATTCTCAGATACAGCTTCTTACGCGGAATTTGCAGATACTCTGCCACCTCATTAATCCGCCCCTGATGGATATTGAGCGCTTCCGTGATGATTTGTCGTTCATACTCTTCTACCCGACGATCCAGCGGGGTCGGCTCGGGCATATGCATCTGCGGGTTGGCAGTTTCAGCCAACGGGAGTAACCCGACGGCAAACAACTCTGCGGCATTTGCCAGTTCCCGTACATTGCTCAACCATACTCGTCGCCGCATGCCTTTTAGCAATTCCCCGTCGACTTCAGGCACGGGATGGTTTAACCGCAGACAGGCTTTATGCAGGTAGTGATGAAATAACGGCTCAATGTCGTCCGGGCGCAGAGACAGCGGTTGGCAGGCGATTTGCGTCATGGCAAAGCAATAATAGAGTTCTGCAACAATCTGGTGGGTTGCCGCCAACTCCACCAAGGACGTCTCCCCGATCCCAATCAAGCGAAAAGGACGCCGCTCTTGACTTTGCAACTGCACCAGATGGTGCTGCTGCTCGCGCGTCAGGCATTCAATATGACTCAGTACCAGCGTTCCACCTTGAGCCTGATCAATGAGCGCGTTGAGCTGAACCGCATTTCCGGATGTCAGGTCTGCACGTATAAATGGCCCGTGGACATTGCGCCCAAGCTGATGCAGATACCGCGCGCCCGTCATGCGTCCTGTTCCGGGTTCACCATAAAACCAGACGGCGATATCCGTTTCTGCCAGTTGCTGTAGTCGCTGGCGGAATTGCGTTGCCCAGTCACTGTATCCGACCAGTTCAACCTGTAATTTCTGCTGGCAGTAATGACGACGCGCAATTACGGACTGCCTCTGACGCAGGGCATCCTCAACCTGCGCCAGCAGCTTGCCAGGATCGACCGGTTTTTGCAGAAAGTCCCATGCGCCTTTCTTCACTGCATCCACCGCCATCGGGACATCGCCGTGCCCGGTGATCAGCAGGATCGGCAGTTGATTATCATCCTGATGAAACAGAGTCATCAGATCGATCCCCGAACAGCCTGGCATACATACATCGCTTAATACGATCCCTGGCCAGTCGGCAGGCATCAGATTTCTGGCGTCAAACGGATTGTTACAGGCCAGGACGCGATATCCTGCCTGCTCCAACAATAACGTGTAAGCATCGAGCACATCGGCATCGTCATCAATCAGCAGAACAGAACATTCATCACTCAACATCATTTACATCCGTCAGGTTGAATTGCAGGACTACGCAGGCATTGCGCTCCAGCGTTGACGCCAGGCGTAACTCACCGTTCATTTGCGTCATTAACGATACACAAATCGACAAACCAATGCCGAGACCCACATCCTTACTGGTCGTAAATGGCTTCAATAGCGACGGTAACAACGCCTGAGGCCAACCGGGTCCGTTATCAGCGATCAATACGCACAGCGTTTTGCCCTGAGCCCGCCAGCTCACCTCAATTTCAGCCGTAGCCGGACAGGCGTCGAGCGCGTTTGCCAGCACATTAACCAGTACCTGCTGGATCCTAACCTCATCACCGAGGACCCATACGGTCTCCGGCAGGAGCGTCAGCCTGCCCTGCTGTGGCTTATGACGCATGGCTAACAGTTCCCAAGCCGCACTAAAAGTTTGCCGCAAATCAACCGGATGCAACGGCGCCCCCGGCTCGGCCCGACGCGCAAACTGGCGCAGCGAGCGAATAATGGCATCAATGCGGGTAATCAGCCCTTGCGCTTTGGTTAAAGTGCTTCTTGCCTGCGCTGGTTGTCCCTGTTCAATGGCCCTTCCCGCCGTAAACAAGTACATCGATAGCGCGTTCAGCGGTTGGTTTATTTCATGCGCCAGAGTGGTCATGGTCTGGCCGACCACCGCCAGTTTCGCCGTCTGAATCAGCTCATCCTGCGTGGCGCGAAGATCGGACTCAATCTCTTTACGCTCAGCCACTTCCTGCTCAAGCTGATTTTTTTGCGTATTAAGCTGCCCCAGCGTATGGCGTAGCAAGCCCGCGATGCGCCCTAACTCATCGCGACCATACACCGGGATAGTTGCATCCGTTCTACCGAGACCGATCTGCACCACGGCCTGATTCAGTGCGGTAAAACGCTTCACCAGTCGGGAGCGGATAAAGTAGTGGTTGAGCGTCCAGGCGAGAAGCAGCGCCAGTAACGTCGCCAGCAGAATCAGTCCACCGCTGACGCGAACAATCTGCTCCAGGCGCTGATTAAACATCTGCATTTGCTGATGACTGCTGCCCAGTTGCGCCTCAAGCAAGGTACGAAAGCGCCCAAGCGTCGCTTCTCTGGCGTGATTAGCATCAACGAGGGCCTTTTGCGCCGCCACGTAGTCGCGCATTGTGTCGGGCATTTTATTTTTCATCATGCCAATTTCCAGCAACTCATCAATAGTTTGGCGCAACGTTATGGTACTGGGCCAGTCATCCAGCGTACGGATATTTTCATCCGCCGTTGTTTTCAAATTTGCCAGATAACGAATGTGGGTCTCCACCAACATACCGTCATCGCTACCGGACTTCAGCTCGTTCAGCCTGTCACGCAGATCGTCGACGATTTGATTCTCAATTCTCGCCAGTGTGTAAACCTGCTGCTGTTCGTTTTGCACTTCCCGGGCACGTTTCAGGTATTGCGCCGCATCACCATTTTTGGCCTCAATTTGATCCAGCAGAGTTCCCTGTTGCCAGGTAAAATCCTGCACCAGTGAGTTCAACTCGGTCGTAAAATCATCATGCAGCCAATCTATGCGCGCAGACAATTCACTTACTTTTTCTCGCACCAGAAACATGTTGTAGAGCACCCTGTCCAGCTCCGTCATCAGGGTACGGCTGTCTTGCAAAATGACCGCCAGTTGCTGCTGTTCCGCGGGCTGCAATCCACGGCTTAACGCCTCAATCTTATCCAGATGCTGGATTATCTGGTTGCGCAGTTGCAGTCTTACCGTGGTATTGGGAGCCAACAGGAACTCATTGAGCTGATCCACCACCAGGTTGAGATTGCCTTCAATTAAAAAAGCGGAATGGACGCGCGGGAAGTAGTCATCCAGCGAATAGCGGATCTGCGAGCTCTGCTCATGCCAGGAATACAGACTGACGCAACTCACGCTTAACGTCAGCAACGCCCCTGTCAGGAAGGCCCCGCGCAGACTGCTGCTAATGCTAAGCTGACGAAGACGTTGCAGTAACGACCCGCCCTTCATTTTAATTCTTCCAGTTTGGCGATAGCCTGGCGCTGGTTTTTGAGAAACCATAGCTGCCATTCCATCATCTGCTGTTCAGCAACGCTTTTATTCTCGAATTGCGCAAGCCAGGCCTCATCTTCACTACTGCTGGCGTCTATCGGGACGCTGGTCAATAACGCTCGTATTTCAGGGAGAGGCCGTTTTAGCCGCGCTTCGGCGCTATACAGCGCTCGCCAGGCATCCTTCAATTGCGCGAGACGAAAACTGATGGCGGTATCAAACATCCGCTGCACCAGCTGCTGCCGCTTGAGGATCAGGCGATAATTTAGTGGTGGCTGGTCCATCAGTATGGCCTGCTGAGCAGCACGCGGATTATTGGCGGGCAACCGCGTGACCGGATATTTCCCGGTATTCGCATCGGCAAGGATCCGCTGCCCTTGAGGACTCAATAAATAGCGAATAAAACGACGGGCTTCACCGGCATGCTGGCTATTGTTCAACACCGCCACATAAGTTGGCGACACCGCGGAATGCGGAAAATAGTTAAACGCCAGATGCGGGTCGTTGAGCAGCAGGTTGGCGTAATTATCAATCACCGGCCCGGCGACGCCTAATCCACTCTTAATTTTGTCAGCAACACCGAAACTGCGCGAGGAAATCGTCACCAGATTGCCGGCACTTGCCAGCAGCGTCGCCCATCCTTGTTCCCACCCTTTTTGCTGCAGCAGTGATTCCACCATCAAATGGTTGGTATCCGAACGTGACGGGCTACTCATCAACAGCGCGCCCTGATACCGGGGGTGCGTTAAATCCCCCCAGTCAGTCGGAGCCGGTAAATGCCGAGCCGCCAGCGCAGAACGGTTAATCAACAGGCCAAAACCTGATATTGCCACCGCCACGGACGTAGAACGGATGGACTCCGGCACCAGGCGTTGACTCTCAGGCAGCGCATTATCAAACGGAGCCAGCTTCTGATGTTCCTGCAAATGCTGCAACAGCATGGGAGAGGAGGTCAAAATCAGATCAACATTGTCCGCGTTCGCTGTATCGAGCAGTTGTTCCAGAGAGGCACTGGTGCGGTTTAGCGTACGAATCATTACCGACCCTGGCTCGGTTTGCCATTGCTGGATAATCCATGCCGTCGCTCCTGGGGAGAACGTCGTGGCCATGACGAGCTCTTTACCCTGTGCCTGGCTGGCCGTAGACAGCAACGTAAAACAAAGCGACAGGATGATCATCCGCCCCTGGTCGCAAAGCCTGTTTGTGATCCCGTTCATAAATACCAACATGTTCAAAAAATAATATTGAGACAAAACTTACCCGTTTACCCCAACTCAGGGGAAAGGTAAGGTGGTTATAAAAATAACCAAGCCGAAAGCGAAAGCATGGGTACAGAATACCTTAAATTACCGATTAAAATTGTTAGTATCCGCACATGCTGGCTATAAATCCCCGCTAAAAATAAAAAACACACACCTCTGTTAATTTAAAAGAGTCAAAATTAGTCATTCTTTGGTTAAGTTGAGTCAATACTGACACATTTCATTGAGTTGAATTCCATCACCGTTTATTTCACCCTGCACAACGAAAACTCCTGATATTCACATCAATATAAATTTAGGTGATGATATGCTTTCAATATTTAAGACAGGGCCATCGGCAAATAAAGTCCCGCCGGAGCAAGTCCAGGCGACATATGGTCGATACCGGATGCAGGCGCTACTTAGCGTATTTCTCGGCTATCTTGCGTACTATATTGTACGTAATAATTTCACACTCTCTACGCCGTACCTGAAAGAACATCTGGATCTCAGTGCCACCCAAATTGGTCTGCTCAGCAGTTGCATGTTGATTGCCTACGGGATCAGTAAGGGTATTATGAGCAGCCTGGCCGATAAGGCCAGCCCCAAAGTCTTTATGGCATGCGGTCTGGTCTTGTGCGCCATCGTGAACGTCGGGTTAGGTTTCAGCACCGGATTCTGGATATTTGCCACACTGGTAGTGTTCAACGGCTTATTCCAGGGGATGGGTGTTGGCCCCTCATTTATAACTATTGCCAACTGGTTCCCACGTAAAGAACGTGGACGCGTTGGCGCCTTCTGGAATATCTCGCACAACGTTGGCGGCGGTATTGTCGCCCCGATTGTAGGCACCGCTTTTGCCATTCTGGGTAGCGAACACTGGCAAAGCGCCAGCTATATTGTCCCCGCCTGTATCGCCGTGTTATTTGCCTTTATTGTTCTAATGCTGGGTAAAGGTTCGCCACGTAAAGAAGGTTTACCACCGCTGGAAGAAATGATGCCGGAAGAAAAAGTCGTGCTCAACGCCCGACAGGTAACCCAGGCACCGGAGAATATGAGCGCCTACCAGATCTTTTGCACCTACGTGCTGCGTAATAAAAATGCCTGGTATGTCTCTCTGGTGGACGTGTTTGTCTATATGGTGCGTTTTGGCATGATCAGCTGGTTGCCGATTTACTTGCTTACCGAAAAACACTTCTCAAAAGAACAAATGAGCGTGGCATTTCTGTTTTTTGAATGGGCGGCCATTCCTTCCACATTGCTGGCCGGTTGGCTTACCGACAAGTTGTTTAAGGGGCGCAGGATGCCGCTGGCAATGATTTGTATGGCGCTGATCTTCGTCTGTCTGATCGGCTACTGGAAAAGTGAATCCCTGGTGATGGTAACTATTTTCGCCGCCATTGTCGGTTGCCTGATTTACGTTCCTCAGTTTCTGGCATCCGTGCAGACCATGGAAATCGTCCCCAGCTTCGCCGTCGGTTCAGCCGTAGGGTTGCGCGGATTTATGAGCTACATTTTTGGTGCATCACTAGGAACCAGCCTGTTTGGTGTTATGGTCGACAAAATGGGGTGGCACGGGGGATTTTACCTACTGATGGGGGGGATCGTCTGCTGTATCGTGTTCTGCTACTTGTCTCACCGCGGCGCGCTGGAGTTGGAACAACAGCGAAAAGATGCCCAGCAAGAGGAAGCGGCTTTAGAGCTTGCTGATGCCCGGTAATCTGTTCCAGGTCGATAAAAAAGTGCCAGCATCGCTGGCACTTCAGGATATTCCTATCCTGGATGAAAAAACGTGTGACACTCATTTTGTTATCATCATTAATGACACGTCGATTTAATGCTTCCCGTCACCGACCATAAAGCGGATGATCAGCCCACAGGTCGGAGCCAGAAAAAGAAATATTCCCGTAACCATTTCATCACCATGAGTCAGCCACAGAGTAGTGAAGTAAATTAATGCCGCCAGGATAGCCATGCCGATTAAAGAACTGATTGATGCCAACGCGCCCAAAACCTGCCAGATATAGCAACTAACGCACAGAATGCTCAATATGAGAAAGGTCCAGAAATAGAGCATAGCGGTACCTCCTGTCTGCCGTAAAACGTCATGTAAGTCCTTACACTCCTTGAATTTATAGTCTAAGACAATTCCTATACACAGGCAATCCAGGCAACATTTTTGTTACAATAAATACGGCTATGGCGGCGAACCTCGACATCAGATGGACAGTTAACCAGCAAAAAAACAACAGGTTATACCCCTGTCCCTATTTCAGTTTCTCTCCCGCATAAACATTTACGCTTATTGAGGATTTATCTCTGGCTGACATTAATCTCTAGGTGGTAAAGTATAAGCCCGATCATTCATGCCCCCCCATGGTTTTGTCCTGACTAAGTTTTACACTCTTTACAGGAACCATTGTCCTTCATGGTGGCCTAACGATCAGTATCAGAGTGTAACGCTGTCGACAAAGAATCTTCGCGATACATCTTATTAGTATCAACAACAGGTGCTTATGTTCCCCCAATGTAAATTTTCACGCGCGTTTTTGCATCCGCGCTACTGGCTCACATGGTTTGGTGTCGGTGTGCTCTGGCTCTTGGTGCAACTCCCCTACCCCGTATTGTGCTTTTTGGGTACGCGTACCGGAACGCTTGCTCGCCCGTTTTTAAAACGTCGTGAATCTATTGCCCGTAAAAACCTCGAACTGTGCTTCCCGAATCTGCCACAGGCAGAACGAGACAGGCTGGTCGAAGAAAACTTTCGTTCTCTTGGCATGGCACTGCTTGAAACCGGCATGGCCTGGTTCTGGCCTGACCGTCGCGTGCGTAAATGGTTTGACGTCGAAGGTCTCGACAACCTGAAGCGTGCACAGTCGCAAAACCGCGGCGTGATGGTAGTAGGCGTACACTTTATGTCTCTGGAGTTGGGAGGCCGCGTGATGGGGCTTTGCCAACCCATGATGGCAACCTACCGCCCGCATAACAATAAGTTAATGGAGTGGATCCAGACCCGTGGTCGGATGCGCTCAAACAAAGCCATGATCGGTAGAAATAACCTGCGTGGCATTGTCAGCGCCCTGAAAAAAGGGGAAGCCGTATGGTTTGCTCCCGATCAGGACTACGGTCGCAAAGGCAGTTCGTTTGCACCCTTTTTCGCCGTCAAGGACGTCGCGACAACCAATGGTACCTACGTACTGTCACGTTTATCAGGTGCTGCGATGTTGACCGTCACCATGGTGAGAAAAACGGACAATTCTGGCTACCGTCTGTTTATCACGCCGGAGATGGAAGGTTACCCTACTGATGAGGGCCTGGCTGCGGCTTATATGAACAAAATAATTGAAAAAGAGATTATGCGTGCACCCGAGCAGTATCTCTGGATCCATCGTCGTTTCAAAACCCGCCCGATGGGTGAAGCCTCGTTATATACGTAAAAAGAAAGGCCATCTGGCCTTTCTTTTTTTCTGCGGCTGAATTACTTAATGCCCCATTTGTTCTGTAGTTCAGTCATCCGTAGACTGTATTCGCGGGAAAGACAGGCAGGCTTATCCTGCTCTTTCCAGCACTCGTTGCGGCCTTTGATCCAACCGCGCTGCTCGGCTTTCAGCGTCGAATCATTGTTTGATTTCACCAACGCCTGCTTGTAGATGCCATTCAGTTTCAAGTCCATTGCGGAAAGTGACGGGCTCTGACAAATAATGTCCTCCATACTTCCCTTGTCGACCGCGGCACAGGAGAAAGACGGGCCAGCATTCACCGATTTTTTCGCTGGTGCATAGCTCTTCTCATCGTCAGGCTGGCAAATCCCGTGCTTACGATTAGGGCCAGTCTAGGAAACGGCCGGGCTACCGTCATCATTACGGGAAATAGAAACGGTATTTTTACCGCTTTTCGCTTCCCAGTAATTTTCGTTGAATGTCTTAACGGTGGCTTTCTCTCCATCAATCCAGACATTACCTTTACCATCACTATTCACACCACCAATACTTGCACAGCTGAAATTCAACGCTTGCGGGGCTGCCGCCATCGACGTCAGTGGGGTAAGAACGAGTGCTAACATCATTAATCTGGTCATTTTTAACCTTTTCATTATCAATTTTTGCGCAAAATTAGCCGCATTATGAGTATGGTGATATGAGAATTCTCTGAGTAATCAGCGCGTCGCTCAGTGGCGATTCATTGCTGAAGGAAATCAAACTGTCGCCGATTCACGACACATGTAAGTTATTAAAATTAAATAAAAAAATGCCTCTTGTCTCGCTTCATTTTTAGGCGTACATTAGCGCCGTCTGGAGCATTACAGCTCAGAATTCTGAGATGATGCAGCGAAACAAACGCGGGGTATTCTCCCTTTCGTTGACGCTGGCGTCAGCTCTCTATCAGGTAAGTGTATGTTCATTTAGGCGTGCTTTAATACGCGGAGTGATGAAAAGTGAAATATTTCTTTATGGGCATTTCATTTATGGTCATCGTTTGGGCCGGTACATTTGCCCTGATGATCTAAATTAAAAGATGCAGCAAAAAACAGGAGCCCTCAGGCTCCTGTTTGCTTTTGTGGGTTAACCGTTTGGTTAATCAGCGCTTTCAGAGGCTGATTTCGTGCTGGAGGGCAGTAAACCATCTGCACGGAACATGGCTTTAATGCCTCGGATCGCCTGGCGAATACGGTCACGGTTCTCAATTAACGCAAAGCGCACGTGGGTATCGCCATAATCACCAAAACCCACCCCCGGTGACACGCAGACCTTCGCGTCATTCAACATTTTTTTAGCAAACTCAAGCGAGCCCATTGCAGCATACTGCTCAGGAATTTTTGCCCAGACATACATCGATGCCTTCGGCATCTCTACCATCCAGCCCGCTTCATGCAGCCCTTTGACCAGCACATCGCGTCGACGCTTATACTGCTCTGCGATATCCCGTACGCACTGCTGATCGCCTTCCAGTGCGGCAATGGCCGCAACCTGCAACGGTGTAAAGGTTCCGTAATCGTGGTAGCTCTTAATCCGCGCCAGCGCATTAACCAGCGTTTTGTTACCCACCATAAAACCAATACGCCATCCCGCCATGTTATAGCTTTTCGACAGCGTAAAGAATTCAACCGCCACATCGCGGGCGCCAGGCACCTGCATGATCGACGGCGCTTTCCAGCCATCGTAGACGATATCGGCATAGGCGAGGTCGTGAACCACCAGCACGTCGTAGCGTTTAGCCAGCGCGACCACTTTCTCAAAGAATTCGAGCTCAACGCACTGCGCGGTAGGATTGGATGGGAAACCTAAGATCATCATCTTTGGTTTCGGGTAGCTTTCACGGATCGCCCGCTCCAGCTCATTAAAGAAGTCGACCCCTTCAACCAGCGGTACAGAACGCACCTGAGCCCCGGCAATTACGGCACCGTAAATATGAATAGGATAACTTGGGTTAGGCACGAGGACCGTGTCACCGTGATCGAGCGTAGCCAGCATCAGATGCGCCAGCCCCTCTTTAGATCCGATGGTCACAATGGCTTCGGATTCAGGGTCGATCTCGACATCATAGCGGTCCTGATACCAGCGGGAAATCGCCCGACGCAGACGCGGAATACCGCGAGAGGTTGAATAACCGTGGGTATCCGGGCGCTGGGCCACGGTACACAGTTTTTCGACAATGTGAGGAGGCGTAGCCCCATCCGGGTTCCCCATGCTGAAATCGATAATATCTTCGCCGCGCCGACGCGCAGCCATCTTCAGTTCAGCAGTGATGTTAAAAACATAAGGGGGAAGACGATCAATACGCGTAAAGCGACGTTCAGGGCGGGAGTCAGCCATAGTATCCTCAGATTCACGTTAGCGCCCGGACCGTCCGAGCGACGCTGCCACGATGGTGGCACGTTTAGAAAATAGCCTGAATAAATTCCTTCTGTCGAGAGGCAACGCAAAATATTTTCTCCTGCCCTAAAAGAGGATCAATAAAAATAAACAGGGAAATAAACATTTTACGCGGTCTGCAAAAATCACCATTCATTAACATATTGAAGTCATAAATTTTACTCTGAAAATCAATCAATCCTGGAAAATTCGGAGAAACACACTTTTCCTTTACAATCCCCTTTTAATTATATGGTTTTTCCTCATTATCCCGGCGCAATGGGGATGCTGGTCATCCTTGCTCAGGTTACCTATCATAGAGGTTTAATCTATTCGCAAGAGTCACCCGTGCACGAAATATTCAATATGCTGCTGGCGGTCTTTGATCGGGCAGCGCTGATGCTGTTCTGCCTGTTTTTTCTGATTCGTATCCGCTTGTTTCGAGAACTGTTGCACAAGTCAGCCCACTCCCCGAAGGAACTGCTCGCCGTAACGGCCATATTCTCTATGTTTGCCCTGTTCAGTACCTGGTCCGGAGTACCGGTCGAAGGTTCTCTGGTAAACGTGCGTATTATTGCGGTGATGTCGGGGGGGATCCTGTTCGGCCCGTGGGTTGGCATCATTACCGGCATCATCGCAGGTATCCACCGCTATCTGATCGACATTGGCGGCGTCACCGCCTTGCCGTGCTTTATCACCAGTATTTTGGCGGGCTGTATTGCCGGCTGGATCAACCGTAAAATCCCCAAAGCACAGCACTGGCGTGCCGGTATTTTAGGTGGGATGCTGTGCGAAACGTTGACCATGATTCTGGTGGTCGCCTGGGCCCCCACCACCGAACTGGGACTGGATATTGTCTCAAAAATCGGTATCCCGATGATTCTCGGCAGCGTCTGTATTGGCTTTATTGTGATGCTGGTACAAAGCGTCGAAGGAGAGAAAGAGGCCAGCGCCGCCAAGCAGGCCAAACTGGCACTGGATATTGCCAACAAAACCCTGCCGCTCTTTCGCCATGTCAACAGCGAGTCGTTACGTCAGGTATGCGAAATTATTCGCCATGACATTCACGCAGATGCGGTTGCCATCACCAATACCCAGCACGTTCTGGCCTATGTTGGCGTCGGGGAACTCAACTATCGCAATAACGATGACTTCGTCAGCCCCACTACGCAGGAAGCCATCAATCACGGCAAAATAATAATAAAAAACAATGATGAAGCGCATCGAACGCCGGAAATACACTCCATGCTGGTGATCCCGCTCTGGGAGAAAGGCGTCGTGACCGGCACGCTGAAAATCTACTACTGTCACGCCCATCAGATCACCTCCTCGTTACAGGAAATGGCGATCGGTTTATCGCAGATTATCTCTACACAGCTTGAGGTTTCCCGTGCAGAGCAACTGCGGGAGATGGCAAATAAGGCAGAGCTACGTGCGCTGCAAAGTAAAATCAATCCCCATTTTCTGTTTAATGCGCTAAACGCTATTTCGTCATCGGTCAGGCTTAACCCAGATACCGCCCGCCAGCTGATTTTTAATTTGTCGCGTTATCTTCGCTATAATATTGAATTGAAAGACGATGAGCAGATCGATATTAAGAAAGAGCTGTATCAAATTAAGGACTACATCGCCATTGAACAGGCTCGCTTTGGCGATAAGCTAACGGTTATTTATGATATTGATGAAGAGGTAAGCTGCTATATTCCCAGCCTGCTGATTCAGCCTCTGGTAGAAAACGCCATCGTTCACGGTATCCAGTCGTGCAAAGGAAAAGGCGTGGTCACTATCAGCGTCGCAGAGTGCGGTAACCGGGTACGCATCGCCGTCAGGGATACCGGTCACGGTATCGATCCAAAAGTCATTGAGCGGGTCGAGTCCAACGAAATGCCGGGCAATAAAATCGGCCTGTTGAACGTGCATCATCGTGTGAAGCTACTCTACGGCGAAGGGCTGCATATCCGCCGCCTGGAACCTGGCACCGAGATTGCGTTTTATGTGCCCAATCAGCACTCCCCCGCTGCCGCACCGGCGACTTTATTGCTTTAACCAGGAGTGAAGTAGTGAAAGTCATCATTGTTGAAGATGAATTCCTGGCCCAACAGGAACTGAGCTGGCTGATAAAAGAACACAGCCAGATGGATATTGTCGGCACGTTTGACGACGGTCTGGACGTGCTGAAATTTCTGCAGCACAACCGCGTCGACGCCATTTTTCTCGATATTAATATTCCCTCGCTGGACGGCGTATTGCTGGCGCAAAACATCAGCCAGTTCGCGCATAAACCCTTTATTGTGTTTATTACTGCATGGAAAGAACACGCAGTTGAGGCGTTTGAACTCGAAGCGTTTGACTACATTCTGAAGCCGTACCAGGAGTCACGGATTGTCGGAATGCTGCAAAAGCTGGAAGCAGCCTGGCAGCAGCAACAAACGGGAACCCCACACATAACCCCCGTCACGCGAGAGAATGACACTATCAATCTGATCAAAGATGAGCGAATCATCGTGACTCCGATCAACGATATCTACTACGCTGAAGCACATGAAAAGATGACGTTTGTCTACACACGACGGGAATCGTACGTCATGCCGATGAACATCAGCGAATTTTGCAGCAAACTGCCGGCTTCACATTTCTTCCGCTGTCACCGTTCGTTCTGCGTGAATCTGAATAAAATCCGTGAAATCGAGCCGTGGTTCAATAACACCTACATTCTGCGGTTAAAAGACCTGGAATTTGAAATCCCGGTTAGTCGAAGTAAAGTGAAAGAGTTTAGGCAGTTAATGCATTTATAACACTTACCCCACAAAGAAAGAGCGCTGAGATTTAATGGCAAAGCTGACGGAAAAATATCAACGTGCATATCAGCGTGAATACGCGAAAGAAGCTGATCAAAATGCCCGGGTATGGATGGATACCGATGATTATTTAGCAGAATGTCTGGATACCCAGACGCAATGCCATAAAGATGCGTCACTGCAAGAGCAGATAAGGCTATGGCTTTTTATGCTGCGCATTAATCACAATCCTGATTTATTAGGATATAAAACGGCCATCCTCGCCAACGATATGGCATTACTGCACGCTGCGCTGCGTCAGTCAGCCATGATCAAACATACAACACTCGGCGTAGATTCCGGATGCGACCACAGTATAAACATCTGGACGACCCTCGATATTCTTGCTGCCGGCCTGTTTGCCCGCGTACCGCTGCTGTTACCTGAAAAATGGGGTCTCAGTGACAACGGTCACCCTGTTACTATAGCGATTGCTAATTTAGTCATGGCGCTGTGGTACAAACGAACTGATTTTGCGGCTGAAGCCAGTAAACGAGCGCAAAAGGTACTGGCGACGAAGCAGGCAGCCAGCGATGTGTGTATCCTCCGTTATCTGATGGCGCTCCTCGAGGAGGATGTGACAGAAGCGGGCGTGCAGCTCGATTTATATTGTAAAAGCGTACCAAAGTTGAAGGACGCGGGTCTTACTAAGCTCAATAAAATGTTCTGGCCATACGCACATGGGTTATACAACCTGGCGAGTGTGGTGTGGGGCAGCGAAAAAGCCAGCACAATGTCAAAACCAGAAGCTGACTGTTTTCTGGATGACCTTGCAGAATGGCAAATTCAGCATAACTACCATCCTGGCGCGCTTTTTTTTGAATATCCTCAGCCAATCGACGTCATTAATACTCTTATTTCGTGTACGCCACCTGAATGCGTTTTGCATCAGCCTTATCTCGAGACAGATAAAAAATACAGAGAAAAAAGATACCTGCACAGCGAAATGTTTGAACAGCAGATGATAGCGATAGTACTGAACGAGATTGCGAGTAAAACTCACGGGACATGATGCGTTACCCTGACGGCGGCAGGCATATTATTTATAGTGTGCCGGATAGGTGTTAATAGACACCATCCGGCAGGGATCTTACAGAATATGCCCCAGCGTCTGGCGCAGGTGCGCACCGGAGCCCAGCAGACCAGGGTTATCATGCACAATCAAATACACCGGAATATCCTGTACGTAGGCTTTAAAACGACCTTTATCTTCAAAGCCACCGCGGAAACCCGATGCTTTAAAGAATTCAAGGAAGCGCGGCACAATCCCGCCGGCAATATAAACACCGCCAAAGGTCCCCAGCGTTAACGCCAGATCGCCACCAAAGCGTCCCATGATCACGCAAAACAGCGACAGCGCCCGACGACAGTCAGTGCACGAGTCTGCCAGCGCACGTTCGGTGATATCCTTCGGTTGCAGGTTTTCCGGCAGACGTCCGTCGGATTTGACGATAGCGCGGTACAGGTTCACCAGCCCCGGACCGGACAACACGCGTTCTGCAGAAACATGGCCAATCTCAGCGCGCAGGACTTCAAGAATAATCGCCTCTTCTTCGCTATTAGGCGCAAAATCTACGTGACCGCCCTCTCCCGGCAGGCTCACCCAGCGCTTATCGACGTGCACTAGATGCGCTACGCCTAAACCGGTTCCCGCACCGTACACGGCAATCGGTTTACCTTCTACCGGCTCCGTGCCACCAAATTGGATCAAATGCTCTTTTTTCAGCATCGGGATCGCCATCGACACGGCGGTGAAATCATTGATGATTTCCAGATGGCTAAAACCGAGATTCTTTTTCATTTCAGCAATAGAAAACGCCCAGGTATGGTTGGTCATTGCCACCCAGTCGCCGGTAATCGGACAGGCAATCGCAATACACCCGTCTTCGACGCTGACGCTATGCTCATCCAGGTACACGCGAACCACGGCCTCAAGGCTGGGGTAATCCAGTCCTGAATAGGTCTTAGCCTGCGAAATTTCACCGCTGGCAATGTCGCACAGAGCAAGACGCGCGTTGGTGCCGCCAACATCACCTACTAAAGCATATTTTGTCATTCTTCTACTGCTCCGCTAAAGTCAGAATAAATCTTTGCCACACTGTAAATTCATGGGGGCATAACAACAACGGCCTGAAGGCTGATGCCGGTAAAATATCGACCCAGATCACAGAATTACTTTATCGTTTCAGCACCATTTGCAGCGATGTCAGCAGGCAGGCTGTGCAAACTATGCTTATGACTCTATTTGAGGGAATAGAAAATGCTCCATCCGCGAGCCAGAACGATGCTGTTGTTATCCACTCCCGCACTGATCATTGGCGTTGCCTCAAGCCTGGTGCTGATCATCGTCATGAAAGTGGCCGCCGTTTTACAGCAATTTTTATGGGAGCGCCTGCCCGCCAGCATCGGCATTGCTCATGACTCTTCGCTGTGGATAATCGGTATGCTCACGTTGACCGGGATACTGGTCGGACTCGTCATCCGCTACAGCCACGGGCATGCGGGACCGGACCCAGCCTGTGAACCGCTAATCGGAATGCCGGTCCCCACGTCAGCACTGCCGGGCCTGCTGGCTGCGCTGATCCTCGGCCTGGCCGGCGGCGTCAGTTTGGGGCCTGAACATCCAATAATGACCGTGAATATCGCGCTGACGGCGGCGATTGGCGTGCGTCTGTTCCCTCGAATTAATAAGCTGGACTGGACCATTCTCGCCTCTGCGGGCACCATCGGAGCGCTATTTGGTACGCCTGTCGCCGCGGCACTGATATTTTCACAAACGCTGAATGGCTCCAACGATGTGCCGTTATGGGATCGCCTGTTTGCACCACTGCTGGCTGCTGCTGCCGGTGCACTGACGACTGACCTGTTCTTTCATCCGCATTTTTCATTGCCCATCGCCCAATATACTCAGCTACAGCTGACCGATATTTTTAGCGGCGCGGTGGTTGCCGCCATTGCCATTGCGGCAGGCATGGTGGCGGTGTGGTGTCTACCCCGTTTACATCAGTTGATTCATCGCCTGAAACACCCGGTACTGATTCTCGGCGTTGGCGGCTTTCTGCTTGGGATTCTGGGCATTATTGGGGGACCACTTACCCTGTTTAAAGGGCTGGATGAGATGCAGCAAATGGCGTTTAGCCAAACGCTGGGGGCATCAGACTATTTCATGCTCGCGGTGATCAAACTGGCGGCGTTAGTTGTTGCTGCCGCCAGTGGTTTTCGTGGAGGACGTATTTTCCCGGCGGTATTCGTTGGCGTGGCACTGGGATTGATGCTGCATGCCCATGTCGAAGCGGTTCCGGCAGCAATCACCGTCTCCTGCGCCATTCTGGGGCTGGTGCTGGTTGTCACCCGCGACGCCTGGCTAAGCCTGTTTATGGCGGCAGTGGTGGTCCCCGATGCCACCCTGCTGCCGCTGCTGTGCATCGTCATGCTCCCCACCTGGCTGCTGTTGGCAGGTAAACCGATGATGATCGCCAACCGCCCCGATCAATAACTATCCCCCGTTACGGGCTTCCAGCGCACGGGTCACCGTGCGCAGAAGCTCAGGTAGATCGGCTTTCGGCAACATCACTTCAATTAACGAAAGCCGCTGCGGGCGCGCCAGCCGGGCCAGAACTTCCTCCAGCTGTACAGCCTGCGTCACGCGCCAGCACTCCGCCTGACACTCACGGCTCAGCGCCTGTGGCACCTGCGTCCAGTTCCATCCGGCAATGTCGTTATAACGCTGGTTTGCCCCGTGAATAGCCCGCTCCACGGTATAGCCGTCATTATTGAGCAGCAAAATAACCGGCGTTTGTCCGTCTCTGAGCATCGTACCCAATTCCTGAATGGTAAGCTGGGCAGCGCCATCGCCAATAATCAGGATCACCCGCCGATCCGGGTATGCCGTTTGCGCTCCCAGTGCGGCGGGTAAGGAATAACCAATCGATCCCCACAGCGGTTGTACCAGTACTTCCGCCCCGGAAGGTAACGAAAGCGTAGCGGCACCAAATGCCGCGGTCCCCTGATCGACGAGGATAATGTCGTCAGCTGCCAGGTATTGCTGCACCGTGTACCAGAAATTTTCCTGTGTCAGCGGCCCCTTTTCAACCTGACGTCGCCCGACAGGCGGGCGTTCTGGCGGCAGAGAAAACGACAGCTCCAGGCACAGCTCCCGTAGCGTGGTAACCGCCTGCTCCATCGGGATGTTAAACCACTGGCTTCCCACACGTGAAGCATGCGGTTGAACCTCAATCGTGCGCTCCTGCGGCAAGCATTGCGTAAAACCGGCGGTTAGCGTGTCGACAAAACAGGTACCCACGCAAATAACGGTGTCGGCATCTTCTATCGCCCGGCGCACATATTCACTGCTGGCCCCCGCGCTGTAGGTGCCAACAAACGCAGGATGACGTTCATCAAAAAGCCCTTTCCCCATTAACAATGTGGCATGAGCCATTGGCGTTTCTGCCATCCAGCGCTGCAAAACAGGCTGCAAACCAAAGCGCTGCGCAAGAAAATCCGCCAGCAACGCCACGCGCGAGCTGTCCAACAAGCGCTCACGGGCCTGATAGCGAAACGCCGCAACGACGCTACTTTCCGATTCACTCAGAGGAATAATCAGTCTGTCCTGTGGGGGCGTGGCGGGCTGTTTGGCGACATCGGCAGGCAACATCAGATACCCAGGCCGACGTTCGGTTAACATGACCCGTAGCACACGGTCAATTTCATAGCAGGCGTTTTGGGCATCAAGCACCGCGCTGGCCGCCGTTACCGCTTGATGCATGCGATAAAAATGCAGAAAATCGCCGTCGCCCAGGGTGTGATGCATCAGCTCCCCACGCCGCTGAGCGCCGCTGCACGGCGCACCCACTATCTGCAGCACGGGTACATATTCTGCGTAACTGCCTGCGATTCCATTAATGGCGCTTAACTCCCCAACGCCAAAGGTGGTGAGAAGCGCCCCTGCCCCGGCGACCCGGGCATAGCCATCCGCCGCATAAGCCGCATTTAATTCGTTTGCGCAGCCAACCCAACGCACGTCGGGGTGGTCAATCACGTGGTCAAGAAACTGCAAATTATAATCGCCCGGCACACCAAAAAGATGGCCAACACCACACCCTGCCAGTCTGTCCAGCAGGTAATCAGCAACGGAATACGCGGTTTGCATGACAGCTATCCTTCTGACGGTAACCTCATGTTGAGTATCGAAGAACTGTGATGACTGTCCAGAAAACACGACGTGGGGGGGTGGAAAGCAGGGTTTACAGTTTTGCCGGTGAAATACCATTGAAGAATCGACCGTGTAACCGTATACACTAAAACATATACGTCATCTTGATATCAGGAAGGGGTCTACATGGTTTATCACGCGGATGAAAATCGCTATCAGACAATGGAGTACCGCCGCTGCGGTCAGAGCGGACTCAAGCTACCGGTTATCTCTCTGGGCTTATGGCACAATTTTGGCGACACCACGCAGGTAGAAAACAGCCGAAGCCTGCTACAGCGCGCGTTCGATCTGGGGATCACCCATTTTGATCTCGCCAATAACTACGGCCCACCGCCGGGCTCTGCCGAGCGAAATTTTGGCCGTATTTTGCAAGAAGATTTTTTACCGTGGCGGGACGAACTCATTATTTCCACCAAGGCGGGCTACACCATGTGGGATGGCCCCTACGGCGACTGGGGTTCGCGTAAATACCTGATTGCCAGCCTCGACCAGAGCCTGAAACGTATGGGTCTGGAGTACGTGGATATCTTCTACCATCATCGTCCCGATCCCGAAACGCCGCTCACAGAAACCATGAAGGCGCTGGATCACATTGTTCGCCAGGGAAAAGCGCTGTATGTCGGGCTGTCTAACTATCCCGCCGACCTTGCCAGACAGGCGATTGAGATCCTCGACGACTTAGGTACCCCGTGCCTGATTCATCAGCCGAAATATTCCATGTTTGAACGTTGGGTTGAAGGGGGATTGTTGTCACTGTTGCAGGAAAAAGGCGTGGGCAGTATCGCTTTCTCTCCGCTGGCGGGCGGGCAGTTAACCGACCGTTACCTGAACGGGATCCCGGCGGATTCTCGTGCGGCAAGCGGTAGCCGTTTTCTCAATCCGGATCAGATAACGCCAGAGAAACTGGAAAAAGTCCGCCAGCTGAACGCAATGGCTGAGCGTCGGGGACAAAAGCTCTCCCAAATGGCCCTGGCCTGGGTGTTGCGAGAAGACAAAGTCACCTCAGTGTTGATTGGTGCCAGTAAAACAGCGCAAATTGAAGATGCTGTTGGCATGCTGGCAAACCGTCATTTGTCTGCAGAAGAATGCGAGGAGATTGACGCCATCCTGAATTGTTTGAAATAAAGACACATTTATTAACAAAAAGTGCTCTCTTTCATGATTTAAGAGTTCAGGCGATTAAACGGGGCTTTACTGCCCCGTAATATTGCATTAACAGGCCGGCTACGGCTCGATCGTGAAGGAGAGAAAAAATGTTCAGGTCACTGATTCTGGCTGCAGCCTTATTGGCTTTCACGCCGTTGGCCGCAAACGCTGGTGAAATCACCCTGCTGCCATCAATAAAATTGCAAATTGGCGATCGCGATAATTATGGTAACTACTGGGACGGCGGCCACTGGCGCGACCGGGGTTACTGGCACAATAATTATGAATGGCGCAAAAATCGCTGGTGGCGTCATGATAACGGTAATCATCGTGGCTGGGATAAGCGCAAAGCGTACGAGCGCGGTTACCGTGAAGGCTGGAACGATCGCGATGACCATCGCGGTCGCGGCAAAGGCCACGGACGTGGTCATGGCCACCATCATTAATGTAACAAAAGAGCCTGCGGGCTCTTTTTGCTTACAACCCGAGCGCCGTCCCTACCAGCAGCCAGAGATTTAGCGCCACCACCAGTACCACAATCATCCAGCCAACATATTTAACCCAGACGGTGTTAACTAAATCCCCCATTAACGTACCGTTACTGGTGAATATCAGGAGTGGTACCAGCGCCAGCGCGATACCGAAACTCAGCAACACCTGGCTCATGACCAGAATACGGGTGGGATCCAGTCCCATCAGAATGACGATGAATGACGGCATCATAGTAACCGTACGACGAACCCACAGCGGGATATGAAAACGGATAAACCCCTGCATCACAACCTGTCCGGCCAGCGTGCCGACAACCGTTGAAGAAAGCCCCGCCGCCACCAGGCTGAGACCAAATACCGTCGCCGCCGCATGACTCAACAACGGTTCCAGCGTCAGATAAGCCTGATCGAGATCGGTAATGCCGGTATGACCACTGAAGTGAAAGGCTGCGGCAGCAGTAGCCATCATTGCCAGATTGACAAACCCGGCAATGGTCATGGCGATAGCCACATCCCACTTAGTTGCCGCGTAGCGCTGTTGCCGTGTCCCGCCATGCAGATGCTGAGTTAAAGAGGAGTGCAAATAAATGACGTGCGGCATAATGGTCGCGCCGAGTACGCCGGCTGCCAGAAAGACCGCCTCAGAGTTCGGCAGGCTGGGAATGATCATGCCCTTACTCAGCTGCGCCAGATTCGGCTGCGAGAAGATCAGTTCGACAATATATGCTGCGGCCACAAACAACAGTAATCCACCAATTACTTTTTCCAGTGGTTTTTGCCCGCGACGTTGCAGCATCAGGATTAAAAATGTGGCGATACCGGTCAGCACCGCCCCCTGTAACAGCGAAACGCCGAGGATCAGCTTAAAGCCAATCGCAGCACCGATAAATTCAGCAAGATCGGTCGCCATGGCAATGATTTCAGCCTGCACCCAGTAAAACCACACCACCGGACGTGGGTAGTGATCGCGAATTTGCTCGGCAAGATTTTTTCCAGTAGCAATCCCCAGCTTGGCCGACAATACCTGAATCAGCATTGCCATCAGGTTGGCCCAGACGACGACCCACAGCAGTTTATAGCCAAAGCTAGCCCCTGCCTGGATGTTGGTGGCAAAATTACCGGGGTCGATATACCCGATAGCCGCGATGAATGCAGGTCCCATTAACGCAAGTTTCAGCTTGCGTGCTGCCCGTCCACTGCTTGTCTCAACGCGATCGTTCGTCATTTTCGTGCCTCAAAAACATAGCCTTTGCTATGTTTCAAACTACGCCAGTTGAGAATGATTATCAAATTCATTTTGATGGATAAAAATGATTTCTTTGATAGCGTTGGTCTATAAATAGATCAGGGAACTGGAAACGCAGATGAGATGTTTAATTAATGTTATGAGATTAGCACAATGACATAACTTTTCACTTCCATACTAAACATCACGGAAGTGTATTACCGATCACTAATTTTGAATCTCGTCACAGGTCCTTATTATAGTGTGTGTTTGATCTCGTTTTCTTTGGTGTTGTTGCATAGAATGTGCACGGAAATTAAACCTGCCTCATGTTTGGAGCAAATATGGACCGCGTTCTTCATTTTGTCCTGGCCCTTGCCGTGGTTGCGGTACTCGCACTGCTGGTAAGCAGTGACCGTAAACAAATTCGCATTCGTTATGTTATTCAATTACTTGTTATCGAAGTGTTACTGGCGTGGTTCTTCCTGAATTCTGATGTCGGGCTGGGCTTCGTGAAAGGCTTCTCCGAGATGTTTGAAAAACTGCTCGGTTTTGCTAATGAAGGGACAAACTTTGTCTTCGGCAGCATGAACGATAAAGGTCTGGCATTCTTCTTCTTGAAAGTACTGTGCCCAATCGTCTTCATTTCCGCCCTGATCGGTATTCTGCAGCATATCCGCGTTCTGCCTATTATCATCCGCGCAATTGGATTTTTGTTATCCAAAGTCAACGGTATGGGCAAGCTGGAGTCCTTCAACGCCGTCAGCTCGCTGATCCTGGGTCAGTCTGAAAACTTTATTGCCTATAAAGATATTCTGGGCAAGATGTCACGCAACCGCATGTACACCATGGCAGCGACGGCAATGTCCACCGTTTCCATGTCCATCGTCGGCGCGTACATGACCATGCTGGAACCAAAATACGTTGTTGCTGCATTGGTTCTGAACATGTTCAGCACCTTTATTGTACTGTCGCTGATCAACCCTTACCGCGTGGATGCCAGCGAAGAAAATATTCAGATGTCTAACCTGCATGAAGGACAGAGCTTCTTCGAAATGCTGGGTGAGTACATTCTGGCAGGCTTCAAGGTCGCGATTATCGTGGCAGCAATGCTGATCGGTTTCATCGCGCTGATTGCCGCGCTGAACGCCTTGTTTGCCACCGTCACCGGCTGGTTTGGCTACAGCATCTCCTTCCAGGGCATCCTGGGCTACATCTTCTACCCGGTTGCGTGGGTGATGGGTGTGCCGTCCAGCGAAGCGCTGCAGGTGGGCAGTATCATGGCGACTAAACTGGTTTCCAACGAATTCGTGGCCATGATGGACCTGCAGAAAATCGCGTCTACGCTCTCTCCACGCGCGGAAGGTATTCTGTCTGTGTTCCTGGTCTCCTTCGCTAACTTCTCTTCCATCGGTATCATTGCAGGCGCAATCAAAGGCCTGAACGAAGAGCAAGGCAACGTGGTATCCCGCTTTGGTCTGAAGCTGGTATACGGCTCTACGCTGGTGAGCGTACTGTCCGCATCCATCGCAGCACTGGTGCTGTAAGACAGTAGCATCGCAATCGTAGTGACTCAGCCGGGGAGATTCTCCCCGGTTTTTTTATGTCCGTCATTTGGTGATCTGACAGAGGAAGCAGAGGATCGTGCAGGAAGTAGAAACAAAAAACCCCCGCTTTTCAGCGAGGGTCTTAATTTTGGTGGAGCTAAGCGGGATCGAACCGCTGACCTCCTGCATGCCATGCAGGCGCTCTCCCAGCTGAGCTATAGCCCCACGATGCCTTTACGTACCAAATTTAGTGGGATTAAATTTGGTGGAGCTAAGCGGGATCGAACCGCTGACCTCTTGCATGCCATGCAAGCGCTCTCCCAGCTGAGCTATAGCCCCGTCACGTAAAGCTTGTCGAGTTGACGGGCGGCATAATATGAATTCCCTTCGCGCGTGTCAACGGCAAAATTAACTCACTGAATTCAATCGCTGAAAAAGCAGGCAAATGAAGAACATTGCGCAACAACTCGCATTCAGTAGTTAAACGCGTCACGGTTTCTAGTAAAATGGTGCTATAAACTGAACCACTAATTAACCCCACGACTACTCAGGGAATCGTTATGTTCAAGGAACGGATGACGCCAGAAGAACTTGCTAATCTGACCGGTTACAGCCGGCAGACCATTAATAAATGGGTGCGCAAGGAAGGCTGGGCTACGTCACCAAAACCGGGCGTTCAGGGCGGAAAAGCTCGTCTGGTTCACGTCAACGAACAAGTTCGCGAATACATTCGCAGTGCAGAGCGTTCAGCTGAAGGTTTATCAGACAACTTATCTTTAGCTGGCGACTCTTCTATTGAAACACTGCTGATCACCCTCGCGAAAGAAATGACGCCAGCAGAACAGAAAATGTTTACGTCATTGATCCTGCGTGAAGGCATTACCGGTTTGTTACAACGCTTAGGGATCCGCGACAGCAAATAATATGAAAAAATTACGCAGCAAAATGACCACCGAAGAGCTGGCTGAATGTCTCGGAGTCGCGAAACAAACGGTCAATCGTTGGATCAGAGAACAAAACTGGAAAACCGAAAAGTTTCCCGGTGTGAAGGGCGGTCGCGCAAGGCTTATTCATATTGATGCCGGCGTGCGGGAATTTATTCTCAATATCCCAGCTTTTCGCAAAATCCCGGAATTTTATCAGGCTGAAGAACCCGTTGCAGAATACACGCACGTTGTCCGTAGCCACGCCTGTCGCCAAATAATCAGCGCGTTGGATAACATGTCACCAGCGGAACAAGAAAAACTGGCGCTGTTTCTTTCGCGCGAAGGTATCCGTAGTTTTCTCACCCGTCTGGGCATTGATGAATCCGAATAAATGCCAAAAAAAACGGCAGGATCTGCGCCTGCCGTTTTGTTGTCTCTCTGACTGTCTTACTGCTGCTTTTCACGCTCAGCAATAAACGCCAGCGCTTTGTTAATACGTTCAATGCTGCGGGATTTACCAATCGCATGCACCGTAACGTCTAATCCTGGAGACTGGCCTGCTCCGGTAACCGCAACGCGCAGCGGCATACCGACTTTACCCATCCCCACTTCCAGCTCATCAGCGGTAGACTGAATGGCGTGATGAACGTTTTCAGCGGTCCATTCGGTGATGGCAGCAATTTTATCACGCACCACTTCCAGCGGCTGACGCGCAACCGGGCGCAGGTGTTTCTTCGCAGCATCCGCATCGAACTCAGCAAAATCTTCATAGAAGTAGCGGCAGCTCTGCGCCATCTCTTTCAGGGTTTTGCAGCGCTCGCCCAGCAGTTTTACCAGCTCGGACAATTGCGGACCCACGCGGGTATCGATATTTTCCTGCTCAATGTGCCACTGCAGATGCGTTGCCACATATTCAGGCGCCAGAGTGTTAATGTAGTGATGGTTCAGCCACTGCAGTTTTTCGGTATTGAATGCGCTCGCCGATTTGCTTACCGCACCAAGAGAGAACAGCTTGATCATCTCTTCGCGGGTGAAGATTTCCTGATCGCCGCTGGACCAGCCCAGACGCACCAAATAGTTCAGCAACGCTTCCGGCAGGTAACCATCGTCGCGATACTGCATCACGCTGACCGCACCGTGACGTTTGGACAGTTTTTTACCGTCGTCGCCGTTGATCATCGACACGTGCGCGTAAACCGGCACCGGCGCGTTCAGCGCCTTCAGGATGTTGATCTGACGCGGGGTGTTGTTGATATGGTCTTCACCACGAATAACGTGGGTAATTTCCATATCCCAGTCATCAACAACCACACAGAAGTTATAGGTTGGAGAACCGTCGGTACGGCGGATGATCAGATCGTCGAGTTCCTGGTTGCTGAATTCGATCGGCCCACGGATCTGGTCGTCAAAAATAACGGAACCATCCTGCGGGTTGGCAAAACGCACCACGCAAGGTTCGTCATCGGCGTGATGTTCGTGGCCGTGGCGGCAGCGACCGTCATAACGTGGCTTCTCACCTTTCGCCATCTGATCTTCACGCAGCTGTTCCAGACGCTCTTTGGAGCAATAGCATTTATACGCTGTACCCGCTTCCAGCATCTCATCAATAACGGCGTTGTAGCGATCAAAACGTTTGGTCTGGAAGTACGGACCTTCATCCCACTCCAGATTCAGCCAGTTCATGCCATCCATAATGGCTTCGATAGCTTCCGGCGTGGAGCGTTCGAGATCGGTGTCTTCAATACGCAGCACAAACTCACCGCTATGGTTACGTGCAAAAAGCCAGGAATAAAGAGCAGTACGCGCACCGCCGACGTGCAGATAACCTGTCGGGCTAGGCGCGAAGCGAGTTTTGATTTTCATGAAATGGCCTTACGTTTATAAAGATGCCGACAACCGGCAAATCCTGGGAAGATTATCAGGCCCGTATTCTATCACCGTGGTCTGATTCCTCAATGTTGTTCAGGTTGGAACATCACGCTTTGCCATTTTCGTATACAAATCATGCCGCATGGACTGTTTTGCGATCGTTTTGTTTAAATTTACGACGAACGAACAATTTCTTTAGAAAATGCGTTGACTCATTTTCAACTCTCCCTATAATGCGACTCCACACAGCGGGGGTGATTAGCTCAGCTGGGAGAGCACCTCCCTTACAAGGAGGGGGTCGGCGGTTCGAACCCGTCATCACCCACCAACTACTTTATGTAGTCTCCGCCGTGTAGAACAGAAAATTGAGAAGTGGGTGATTAGCTCAGCTGGGAGAGCACCTCCCTTACAAGGAGGGGGTCGGCGGTTCGATCCCGTCATCACCCACCACTTTCTCGCCAGCTGGATTTTCTGTCAAAATATGAAGTACCGAAGTGGGTGATTAGCTCAGCTGGGAGAGCACCTCCCTTACAAGGAGGGGGTCGGCGGTTCGATCCCGTCATCACCCACCACTTCGGGGCGTTAGCTCAGTTGGTAGAGCAGTTGACTTTTAATCAATTGGTCGCAGGTTCGAATCCTGCACGCCCCACCAATGTAAAAAGGTGCCCTAAAGGCGCCTTTTTGCTATGCACGGAATTCAAAGATTCGAACCTGCAGCAGGTTCGGGTCGAACGCAGTGAGACAACGGAGCCGTTCACGGCGACGGCCCGAAGGGCGAGCGAAGCGAGTCATCCTGCACGCCCCACCAATGTAAAAAGGCGCCCTAAAGGCGCCTTTTTGCTATGCGTAGAATTTAACAATTCAGCCATTCTCTGCCTGATACGCTGCGCTTATCAGGCCAACAGTCTACGTCGTTGTAGGCCGGATAAGACGTCAGTCGCCATCCGGCACACATCACATCGTCAATGCCCCAACCAGTTTCTCCAGCGCAGGTGTTGCCTGCTGTTGGTCATACACAATATATAAATCAGCAGGAATGCGTTCTTCCAGCGGGCGGAATACCACGCCAGGCCAGTTCATCTGCGCATAACTATCTGCAATTAACGTAATACCAATCCCCATACTGATCATCGCCAGCACCGTTTGTGGCTCCCTCACCTCACGAATAATCATCGGTGAAAATCCGGCGCTCTGGCACACACGCTGCAAAAATGCCCAGTCAGTATGAATGGAAGGCATCGTGACAAAATATTCATTACGCAGCGCTTCCAGCGGCACGGCGTCACGAGCGCTCAGCGGATGTTCTTCCGGCATCGCCACCAAAAATGAAGACTCATGCAAGCGCAGGCTGGTAAATCCGGGCGAGGGTGCTGTTGCCATCCGCCAAATCCCCGCATCCAGCTCACGCCGCTCCAGCAGCGTCATCTGCATTGCCGGCATGTTTTCGCGAAACAGAACCTCAACGTTCGGGTTCTCTTTCAAAAATCGCCGCATCACCGGGCGCATTTTTCCCCACATCGCCGTGCCTATTACGCCCAGTTCGACTCGCCCTGCCTCACCGCGGCCAATCTGCTCCACGCGTGCCAGCGCCTGGTTAGCGCTGGATAACAGGCGGCGTGACTCTTCCATCAGGATTTTTCCGGCGTGGGTTAAGGTCACGCTACGGGAATGCCGGATAAACAACAGTGTGCCGAGCTGCTGCTCCAGCTCTTTGATGTGAATACTTAGCGGGGGTTGTGACATATTCAGGCGGGCAGCCGCACGTCCAAAATGCAGTTCTTCTGCGACTGCCAGAAAATAACGCAGTAACTTCAGATCGATACGATGCGTGCGTTCCATGAGTAATGCGCTCCAGCGGAGAAAGATAATGCGCAAAGTTACCACATTGCATCGCAGAACATAAAACGGCGGGCAGCATTAGCCCGCCGCAGGTAAGGATTAATGTGCCAGCGATTTCTGCACGGACCTTTCCGGCTCATGCTTGTATTTGAAGAACAGCGCAAAAATGACGGCCAACGCCAGCGCATAAGCCGCAAACACCAACCAGATGGTTTGCCAGTCCTTCACGCCATCGACGGAGAAATAGTCCACCGCCATGCCGCTCAGGATTGAACCTACCCACGCCCCGACGCCGTTCACCATGGTCATAAACAGCCCCTGTGCGCTGGCGCGAATGTTGGAACTGACTTCCTGCTCAACGAACACCGATCCGGATATGTTGAAGAAATCAAACGCGCAACCGTAAACGATCATCGACATCAGTAACAGCACAAAGCCAAACGGTGACGGATCGCCAAACGCAAAGAAACCAAAACGCAGCGTCCACGCCAGCATGCTCATCAGCATCACCGTTTTAATCCCAAAGCGTTTGAGGAAGAACGGAATGGTGAGAATGAAGCCCACTTCCGCCATCTGCGACACCGACAGCAAAATAGAGGGGTATTTCACGACAAAGCTGCCAGCAAATTCAGGGTTACGGGCAAAATCATGCAGGAACGGATTACCAAAGACGTTGGTGATTTGCAGTACCGCCCCCAGCATCATGGCAAAGAGAAAGAATATCGCCATACGCGGATTTTTAAACAGCACAAACGCATCCAGTCCCAGCTTACCAGCAAGCGTCGTTGCCACTTTCTTCTCAGCAACCGGGATTTTCGGTAAGGTAAACGCGTACATCGCCAGCAGTAATGAGGCGCCGGAGGCGATATACAGCTGAGCACTGCTCAGTTCCAGTCCCATCAGGCTTACCGTCCACATAGCCACAATAAAGCCAATCGTGCCAAACACGCGAATCGGCGGGAAAGCCGTGACCGGATCCTGGCCGGATTGCGCCAGGCAGGAGTATGAGACGCTGTTCGACAACGCAATCGTCGGCATATAAGCCATGGCGTTAATCAGCATCACCCAAAACATGGTATCTGCATCGGTCACGGTGGTGGCATACAGCAGCACACCCGCGCATACCAGGTGACACAGCATGTAGGCGCGTTCGGCGCGCAGCCATTTATCCGCGATGATCCCCATGATGCCAGGCATAATAATCGCCGCCAACCCTTTCGAGCTATAAACCATACCCACGTTGGCACCGGTAAAATGCAGAGTGTTGATCATGTAAGAACCCAGGGTCACCAACCAGCTTCCCCAGATGAAATATTGCAAAAACGACATGAGCTTTAAGCGTGAGGCGATACCCATTTTTCCGTTCCTTGCCAAAAAAGTAAGACCCCGCAAGCGGGGTCAGTTATCGTTTTTATTCAGGCCAGCTTGCGCAAGAAGCCGCAGATCAAATTGATGAAGTTCTGTCGGGAGAGTTCCGCCGCCGCCAACGTCTGGGCATGGGATAACTTCACATCCCCCAGCCCTTCTGCCAGGTTGGTGATGGCAGAAACCGCAACCACCTTCAATTCACAGTGACGTGCAGCGATAACTTCAGGGACCACCGACATACCAACCACATCACCGCCAATAATCTGCATCATGCGAATTTCTGCCGCCGTCTCAAAGTTCGGTCCCGGATAGGAGACAAATACGCCTTCGCTCAGCGGGAATCCTTCTTCTTTCGCTACGGTTTGCAGGATCGCACGGTAGTCTGCATCGTAGGCGTTCGCCAGCGAGAAGAAACGCTCGCCAAAACGCTCATCGTTGAGTCCAACCATTGGCGTGCCTGGCATGGTATTAATGTGATCGCTGAGCGCGACCAGGCTGCCCGGACCGACTTCAGGACGTAAAGAACCCGCCGCGTTGGTGCAAAATAGCAGTTCGCAGCCCAGCAGTTTAAGGGTACGAATAGCATCGGTCATCACCGTCATACCGCGACCTTCGTAAAAGTGCCCACGCCCTTTCATGCAGGCCACAGGAACGCCAGCCAGATTCCCCAGCACCAGTTCCCCCGCATGTCCATGTACGGTGCTGACCGGGAACCCTGGCAGCTTCTCGTAAGAGATCGCCACCGCATCCTCGATTTGCTCGGCCAACGCGCCCAGCCCGGAGCCGAGAATAAACGCCACGCGTGGCGTGAAGTTAGGTTTATAACCACGAATGATATCGGCGCTATACCAGGGATTCTGAGAGAAAAGAGTGTGGCTCATGAGATGTCCTTAAAACTGAGTAATCGAAAATAACGTAGCGTACCCCGATGTTATAACGAGACTACGCAATCGATTACCAATACAGTTTTTCCCGTCGATCGATAGTAAATCGGTATTGATGAGTTGCGCTAAACCCGCCCAACTTCACATTATTCTCCTGCCGGAAATGGCATGGGGGGCGCTTATAACTGATACAGCGGATCCCGCGCACGACCGGCAGTTAATTCACTGGCCTGTGTGCGCACGACGTCCCACAATGCCTGAGCGGCGGTCGATAAAGAGCGATTTTTACGTCGAGCCAGCATCAGCTGTCGTTCAACCACCGGCGTCAGACGTTTGACCTGCAAATGGCTGCCCTGCGGCAGGGGGAGCGCCAGCGCGGGCAGTACGCTGATACCAATCCCCGCTTCGACCATCGGAAAGAGCGTTGCCGGGTGGCCTATCTCCTGCACAATGTTGGCATCAATGGAGAAATGGGCCAGTGCCGCATCAATCAGCGGTCGGCTACCAGAGGCGTAATCCTGCAACACCAGACGTTCGTGCAGGAGATCCTGCCAATTAACCCACTCCCGCTCGGCTAAAGGATGATCCTCCCGACACAGCAGCAGGAAGGGTTCCGACAGCACCGCTTCACACTGCAGGTCCGTTGCCGCACCCGGATCGATAACAATGCCGAAATCCACTTCCCCCTGACGAATACTTTCCAGTACCCACTGCTGCGGCCTGTCATGCAGGACAAAATCGATCGCGGGATAAAGCACATTACTCTGGGCAATACACTGGGGAATAAGATGGGCAGAGATGGTCTGGCTGGCCGCAACACGAACTGTACCGGTAAGCTGCGTGCCAACCTGTCCGGCTTCGCGCAGCGTGCTGTGCAGCTCATCCAGGATACGCTCAAGGCGTGCTGCCAGCTGTTGTCCGGCGTCGGTAAGCACCACCTCTCGCGTGGTCCTGTCCAACAGGCGCACGCCCGTCTGCCCTTCCAGCTCTTTTACGCTGTGGCTCACCGCCGACTGGCTTAAGCCGATGATGTCCCCCGCCCGACTAAAGCTTTTAGCCCGAGCGACGGTGACAAAAATACGCAATTGACGCAGAGAGTAATTCATCGATTTAATTCATATATGGATGCAATAAATCAATTTTATTTCTCAAACAGAAAAACGCAAACTAGTACGACCGAATTCCAGGAGCTTTTATGAAACTTTTTCGTATCCTCGATCCGTTCACGTTGACGCTGATTACCGTTGTGTTACTGGCTTCTTTTTTTCCCGCCGAGGGTGGATTTGTCCCTTTCTTTGAAGGGTTAACCACCGCAGCGATTGCCCTGCTGTTCTTTATGCATGGGGCCAAACTCTCACGAGAAGCCATTATTGCCGGCGGTAGCCACTGGCGGTTGCATCTGTGGGTGATGTGCAGCACCTTTGTCGTCTTCCCGGTGCTGGGCGTGCTGTTTGCCTGGTGGGCACCGGTTAACGTCGATCCGATGCTGTACACGGGTTTCCTGTATCTGTGCATTTTGCCTGCCACGGTGCAGTCGGCGATTGCCTTCACCTCGCTGGCCGGTGGTAACGTGGCAGCCGCCGTGTGCTCTGCCTCCGCCTCCAGCCTGTTGGGTATTTTTCTCTCACCGTTGTTGGTCGGTCTGGTGATGAATATGCATGGCGCAGAAGGCAGCCTTGAGCAGGTGGGTAAAATCATGCTGCAGCTGCTGCTGCCGTTCGTGCTGGGGCATCTTTCACGCCCGTGGATTGGTAACTGGGTGTCACAACATAAAAAATGGATCGCTAAAACGGACCAGTCTTCGATTCTGCTGGTGGTTTATTCTGCCTTCAGCGAAGCCGTGGTGAATGGGATCTGGCACAAAGTCGGGGTAGGTTCACTGTTGTTTATCGTGGTAGTCAGCGTCGTACTGCTGGCTATTGTGATCGGGATAAATGTCTTTGTAGCACGTAAATGCGGTTTCAATAAGGCCGATGAAATCACCATTGTATTCTGCGGGTCGAAAAAGAGCCTGGCGAACGGGATCCCCATGGCAAACATTCTGTTCCCGACGTCGGTGATCGGCATGATGGTGCTGCCGTTGATGATATTCCATCAAATCCAGCTGATGGTCTGCGCGGTGATGGCTCGTCGCTATAAGCGACAAACTGACGCCTTGCAGGCGCAGCAGGAAGGCCGCGCCGCAAAGGCTTAAAGCGGACGTTTTAGGGGCTGTACCAGCTGCGTCAGCCCCTCGGTTTTAATCAGCAACGTAATTTGCATCAGCTCGCCCAGTTTGCCCGGTGGAAATTCATCCTTACGGGCAAACCACAGCAGATACTCTTCCGGCACATCAATCAACCGACGCCCTTTGTATTTGCCAAAGGGCATGACGGTATTAGCGATGTCAATCAGCTGCTCTTTTTCCATCTCAGGCGCCCAGTAAGCGGATCATCTCCGCTTCATCAATCACAGCGATACCCAGCTCCTGTGCTTTGGCAAGCTTGGAGCCTGCGGCTTCACCGGCAATCACCAGATCGGTTTTCTTCGACACGCTGCCCGCCACTTTCGCCCCCAGTTCGGTCAACCGGGCTTTGGCGTCATCGCGCGACATCTGGCTCAGGCTTCCCGTCAGTACCACCGTTTTCCCGGCAAACGGGCTGTCGATCTCTTCGGCGTTGATGACCACCGGCGCAGGCCAGTGAATGCCCTGTGCCAGTAGCTGGCCAATGACCTCACGGTTGCTCTCTTCGGCAAAGAAGTTAAACACGTGATTGGCCACCACAATGCCGACGTCAGGGACTTTTTGTAGCTCCTCAATAGACGCCGCTTCCAGCGCATCCAACGTACCGAAATAGCTTGCCAGACCTGCGGCCGTGGCTTCGCCCACTTCACGGATACCCAACGCATAGAGAAAGCGGGCAAACGTGGTTTGTTTGGCTTTTTCCAGCGCATTGACCACGTTTTGTGCCGACTTCGGCCCCATGCGATCCAGCCCCGTCAACTTACCGGCCGTTAACTGGAACAGATCGGCTGGCGTATGGACATACTCTTTCTCGACCAGTTGATCGATAATCTTATCGCCCATGCCGTCCACATCCAGCGCCCGACGCGAAACAAAATGCTTGAGGGATTCTTTACGCTGTGCACCGCAAATGAGACCACCGGTGCAGCGGGTAACGACTTCACCTTCCACACGCTCAACGTCAGAACCACACACCGGGCAATGGGTTGGGAAGACGATTTCACGCGTCTCTTCGGGGCGCTCGGAAAGCACCACGTTCACCACCTGCGGGATCACATCACCCGCGCGGCGAATCACCACCTTGTCACCAATGCGTAAACCCAGACGATCGATTTCATCGGCGTTGTGCAGAGTGGCGTTACTGACCAGCACCCCCGCTACCTGTACCGGTTCAAGGCGAGCGACGGGCGTAATCGCCCCGGTACGTCCGACCTGAAACTCAACGTCGCGCACAAAGGTCATCTGTTCCTGCGCCGGGAACTTAAACGCCACCGCCCAGCGCGGCGCACGGGCCACAAAGCCCAGTTGCTCCTGCAGCGCCAGCGAGTTGACCTTAATCACCACGCCGTCAATGTCGAAGCCGAGCGTTGGTCGGTCTGCTTCAACCTGATGATAGTAAGCAAGTACTTCCTCCGGAGAGTCGCACAGCGTGACCCTGTCGCTGACCGGAAGTCCCCACGCTTTGAATTGCAGCAAACGACCCAAATGGGTATCCGGCAGTTCACCCCCTTCCAGCACGCCGACGCCATAGCAGAAGAAGGTCAGCGGTCGCTTCGCCGTGATACGCGGATCGAGCTGGCGTAATGAACCGGCTGCCGCGTTACGTGGGTTAGCAAACACTTTATTGCCAGTGCGACGAGCGTCTTCATTGATTTTTTCAAAACCCGCCTGCGGCAAAAAAACTTCGCCACGTACTTCCAGACGCGTTGGAATATTGTCGCCGCGCAGCTTAAGCGGGATCGCGCGAATGGTACGCACATTCGAGGTAATGTCTTCACCGGTCGTGCCATCACCGCGCGTTGCCGCGCTGACCAGCACGCCGTTTTCATACAGAATGCTTACCGCCAGACCGTCCAGCTTCAGTTCACAGCACCAGGTCAGCTTATCCGTACTCTTCAGTCGGTCCTGTACGCGTTTATTGAACGCGAGAAAACTCTCTTCATCAAATACGTTGTCCAGCGACAACATCGGCACTTCATGACGTATCTGACTGAAGGACGCCAGCGGAGCCGCACCGACGCGTTGCGTCGGCGAGTCGGGCGTAATCAGATCCGGGTGCTGAGCTTCCAGTTCACGCAGTTCGCGCATCAGGCGATCATATTCCGCATCGGGAATGTCCGGTGCGTCCATCACATGGTAAAGATACTCATGATGGCGAAGCGTGGTTCGCAGTTCTGTCAGTTGTTGTTCGATTGATTCCATATCGCACCATCAATGATAAAAAACCCCCGACAGGCGGGGGTTCAGAAAGGAGATGTCACGCCAGAGGGCAATCAGGCGTGAGATTCTATAACGTCGCGGATGCGGTCCTGATACTCGCGCAGTTTCTGCGGCGTCATCATGCGACGTTGATCGTCGAGCACCACACCACCCACTTCATCGGCGATGTGCTGCGCTGACTGCAGCATCAGCTTAAAGTTTTGCAGCTCGTCCCCGTAGGACGGCACCTGCATAAAGATAGTCACGCCAGGCGTAGTGAAATCGCCGGTCATCTCAGGGTCGAATGTCCCCGGATTCACCATATTGGCCAGACTGAACAGTGACGGGCCGCTGCCATCGGGGCTCAGATGACGATGGAAAATATTCATATCGCCAAATTTAAAGCCTGCCTGCTGAATGCTGTTGAGCAGCACTTCGCCATTGAGTTCGCTGCCATGATGTGCCGCCACGTTCATAATAATGACCGTTTCTTTAGGCTGCGGTTTTTCCACAACGGGCGCTGGCTCAACGACCGGCTCTGGCTGCGGTTGCTCAACGACAGGCTCGGCTGGCTGGAAGGCCTGCGGTGCAGGCTGTGGCGCATGCTGCACCGGCTGCTGAACTTGCGGCGCGACCGGCTGGTGCTGCATCGGCTGCTGTGGTACAGGCTGATGCGACACCGGTTGTACAGGCTGCTGCACAGGCTGAACATGCGGCGGCGGTACCGGCGCTTCAGCGGGCTGCTGCGCGGGTTGACGCGGCTGAGCAGACGCATAAGGCGGCTGGTACTGGTGTTGCGGCGACTGAGGAGGAACACCATGTTCCTGACCGCTGCCGGGAGCATGATTCACACGATGTACGCGGACTTCGCCCACGCCTTCGTCTTCCTCGACGTTATCGCCGATAGAATCCTCGTCATCACGTTTAGACTTCATGCGTTTCAGTGGGCGATCGCGGAATATAGAAGACCGTTCTTTACGGCTAGTCCAGAAACCATGTACCAGTAAAGCGATTATGGCGATCGCGCCAACAATGATTAATATCAGACGCAAATCCTGCATCATTATATTCTCTGTTGTTCTAACACCTTGCCACCACGGCAAACATTTACTCACTAAGAGTATTTGCCGATTACGTCTAGTGCAAGTGTACTCTTGGCTTTCACAGCATAAAGATGAATAAAATCGTGCTTTTTGCTGTTTTTTCGAACATTTCTGAACAGCCTAACGCTCAACAACCCGGTAATATACGCGAAGTTGACCTGGACTTAGACCACAAGGAGCATGTCCCGACTATGGTTTCATCATCTGCAAGTGTACCACGCAGCGGTTTTTATTATTTTACTCAGGGATGGAAGCTCATCAGCCAACCGGGGATCCGTCGCTTTGTTCTCCTGCCGTTGCTGGTGAACATTTTGCTGATGGGGGGCGCGTTCTGGTGGTTATTTAGCCAACTGGATAGCTGGATACCCGCTCTAATGAGTCATGTTCCGGACTGGCTACAGTGGCTCAGTTATTTGCTGTGGCCCATTGTGACATTCTCCGTGCTGCTGGTATTTGGCTATTTTTTCTCCACGCTTGCCAACTGGATCGCGGCACCGTTTAACGGCTTACTGGCTGAACAACTGGAAGCACGACTGACCGGCGCAACGCCACCCGACACCGGCGTGCTCGGTATTATGAAAGATGTTCCGCGTATTATGAAACGTGAATGGCAAAAGCTGGCCTGGTACCTTCCGCGCGCAGTCGTACTGCTGCTGCTCTATTTTATCCCCGGCATTGGACAGACCGTTGCGCCAGTACTGTGGTTCCTGTTTAGCGCGTGGATGCTGGCTATCCAATATTGTGATTACCCGTTTGATAACCACAAAGTGCCGTTCAAAGAGATGCGTACCGCCCTGCGCACGCGCAAAGTCACCAATATGCAGTTTGGCGCGCTGACCAGCCTGTTCACCCTGATCCCTGTGCTCAACATGTTCATCATGCCGGTTGCCGTTTGCGGTGCCACCGCAATGTGGGTAGATTGCTATCGTGCTAAGCACGCGTTATGGAAGTAATGCAAAAATGTGTAAATGCGGGCCGTCTTATGCCCGCTCTTATTCCATACTGCAAGGCATTATTTCTCATCAGCATATAGATATGCGATTTCCTTACTTCCCCATACTTTCTCAACAGGTATGCTGATGCGGTATCCCAATTTCATACAGTTAAGGACAGGCCATGAGTAAGATTTTTGAAGACAACTCGCTGACTATCGGTCATACGCCGCTGGTTCGACTGAACCGTATCGGTAACGGACGCATTCTGGCGAAGGTAGAATCACGCAACCCGAGCTTTAGCGTCAAATGCCGTATTGGTGCCAATATGATTTGGGATGCCGAAAAACGTGGTGTGCTGAAACCGGGTATTGAACTGGTTGAACCGACCAGCGGTAACACCGGTATTGCCCTGGCCTACGTTGCTGCCGCGCGCGGTTACAAGCTGACCCTGACGATGCCGGAAACGATGAGTATTGAGCGTCGTAAGCTGCTGAAAGCGCTGGGTGCAAATCTGGTGCTGACTGAAGGCGCAAAAGGCATGAAGGGCGCGATTCAGAAAGCAGAAGAAATTGTTGCCAGCAATCCGGAAAAATTCCTGCTGCTTCAGCAATTCAGTAACCCGGCTAACCCGGAAATTCACGAAAAAACCACCGGCCCGGAAATCTGGGAAGACACCGATGGTCAGGTGGATGTGTTTATCTCCGGCGTTGGCACCGGCGGTACGCTGACCGGCGTTTCCCGTTATATCAAAGGGACCAAAGGCAAAACGGATTTGATCACCGTTGCCGTGGAACCGACAGATTCTCCGGTCATCGCTCAGGCGCTGGCGGGTGAAGAACTCAAGCCTGGCCCACATAAAATTCAGGGCATTGGCGCTGGTTTCATTCCGGGCAACCTCGATCTGAAACTGATTGATAAAGTGGTCGCCATCACTAACGACGAGGCTATCTCTACCGCGCGTCGCTTGATGGAAGAAGAGGGTATTCTGGCAGGAATCTCTTCAGGAGCCGCGGTTGCTGCCGCGCTTAAACTCCAGGAAGATGAAACCTTTACCAATAAGAATATAGTGGTTATTCTACCGTCATCGGGTGAGCGTTATCTGAGCACTGCACTGTTTGCCGATCTCTTTACTGAGAAAGAACTGCAACAGTAATGCCAGCATGTTAAAAACGCGTAAAAAAGCACCCTTTTGGGTGCTTTTTTGTGGCCTGCTTCAAAGTTTCACCCCACCTGGCATTGATTCAACCCGCCGGAACTGGTATTTAACCAAACTAATTATTTTGATGCGCGAAATTAATCGTTACAGGAAAAGCGCGAGCTGAATCGATTTAATGATTTGGTTCAATTCTTCCTTTCGCGGCATAATGTTTAATGACGAAAGAAACGTCAGTGGCAAGAAGTTGCCCGCAACGGATTGCACCGAACTCCTTTTGTGTCGCGACCTGTTTAGGTCGACGCTAACAATACAGGCTAAAGTTGAGCCGCCAGGCTAGACTTTAGTTCCACAACACTAAACCTATAAGTTGGGGAAATATAATGTTCCAGCAAGAAGTTACCATTACCGCTCCGAACGGTCTGCATACTCGCCCTGCTGCTCAGTTCGTTAAAGAAGCAAAAGGCTTTACGTCTGAAATTACTGTGACTTCCAACGGCAAAAGCGCTAGCGCCAAAAGCCTGTTTAAACTGCAGACTCTGGGCCTGACTCAGGGCACCGTTGTTACCCTTTCCGCAGAAGGCGAAGACGAGCAGAAAGCAGTTGAGCATCTGGTTAAACTGATGGCTGAACTCGAGTAAGTTCAACGAGTTCTTTTCAATATCAGTCACAAGTAAGGTAGGGTTATGATTTCAGGCATTTTAGCATCCCCGGGTATCGCTTTCGGCAAAGCACTGCTGCTGAAAGAAGACGAAATCGTCATTGACCGGAAAAAAATTTCTGCCGACAAGGTTGATCAGGAAGTTGAACGTTTTCTGAGCGGTCGTGCCAAGGCATCTGCGCAACTGGAAGCGATCAAAACCAAAGCTGGTGAAACGTTCGGTGAAGAAAAAGAAGCCATCTTTGAAGGGCATATCATGCTGCTCGAAGATGAGGAGCTGGAGCAGGAAATCATAGCCCTGATTAAAGATAAGCACATGACGGCTGACGCAGCTGCGCATGAAATTATCGAAGGTCAGGCCACCGCTCTGGAAGAGCTGGATGATGAATACCTGAAAGAACGTGCGGCTGACGTACGTGACATCGGTAAACGCCTGCTGCGTAACATCCTGGGTCTGGCAATTATTGACCTGAGCGCTATTCAGGACGAAGTTATCCTGGTTGCCGCCGATCTGACACCGTCAGAAACCGCACAGCTGAACCTGAATAAGGTGCTGGGTTTCATCACTGACGCGGGTGGACGTACTTCCCATACCTCAATCATGGCGCGTTCTCTGGAACTGCCTGCCATCGTGGGTACCGGCAGCGTCACCTCTCAGGTGAAAAACGACGACTATCTGATTCTGGATGCCGTAAACAATCTGGTTTACGTCAATCCAACCAACGACGTTATTGAGCAACTGCGCGCCGTTCAGGAGCAAGTTGCTACCGAGAAAGCGGAACTCGCTAAGCTGAAAGATCTGCCAGCTATCACGCTGGACGGTCATCAGGTTGAAGTGTGCGCCAACATCGGTACCGTGCGTGACGTTGAAGGCGCTGAGCGTAATGGCGCTGAAGGCGTGGGTCTGTATCGTACCGAATTCCTGTTTATGGACCGTGACTCGCTGCCAACTGAAGAAGAACAGTTTGCTGCGTATAAAGCCGTTGCTGAAGCCTGTGGCTCGCAGGCGGTCATCGTGCGTACCATGGACATTGGCGGCGATAAAGAGCTGCCGTACATGAACTTCCCGAAAGAAGAAAACCCGTTCCTGGGCTGGCGTGCTATTCGTATCGCATTGGACCGTAAAGAGATCCTGCGTGACCAGGTTCGTGCCATCCTGCGTGCTTCTGCTTTCGGCAAACTGCGCATCATGTTCCCGATGATCATCTCTGTTGAAGAAGTACGCGCACTGCGCAAAGAGATCGAAATCTACAAACAGGAACTGCGTGACGAAGGCAAAGCATTTGACGAAACCATTGAGATTGGCGTGATGGTGGAAACACCGGCTGCGGCAACCATTGCACGTCATTTAGCCAAAGAAGTTGACTTCTTTAGTATCGGCACCAATGATTTAACGCAGTACACCCTGGCAGTTGACCGTGGTAATGATATGATTTCCCACCTTTACCAACCGATGTCGCCATCTGTTCTGACGCTGATCAAGCAAGTTATTGATGCTTCTCATGCTGAAGGCAAATGGACCGGCATGTGTGGTGAGCTTGCAGGCGACGAACGTGCTACACTTCTGTTGCTGGGGATGGGTCTGGACGAATTCTCTATGAGCGCCATTTCTATCCCGCGCATTAAGAAGATTATCCGTAACACGAACTTCGAAGATGCGAAGGTGTTAGCAGAGCAGGCTCTTGCTCAACCGACAACGGACGAGTTAATGACGCTGGTTAACAAGTTCATTGAAGAAAAAACAATCTGCTAATCCACGAGATGCGGCCCAATTTACTGCTTAGGAGAAGATCATGGGTTTGTTCGATAAACTGAAATCTCTGGTTTCTGATGATAAGAAAGACACCGGAACTATTGAGATTATAGCTCCGCTCTCTGGCGAGATCGTCAACATCGAAGACGTGCCGGATGTAGTTTTTGCTGAAAAAATCGTTGGTGATGGCATCGCTATCAAACCAACCGGTAACAAAATGGTTGCCCCTGTAGACGGCACCATCGGCAAAATCTTTGAAACCAACCATGCGTTCTCTATCGAATCTGATAGCGGCATTGAGCTGTTCGTTCACTTCGGTATTGATACCGTTGAACTGAAAGGCGAAGGCTTCAAGCGTATTGCTGAAGAAGGTCAACGCGTTAAAGTGGGCGACCCGGTTATTGAATTCGATCTGGCACTGCTGGAAGAAAAAGCCAAGTCTACCCTGACGCCGGTTGTTATCTCCAACATGGACGAAATCAAAGAACTGATCAAACTGTCCGGTAGCGTGACCGTGGGCGAAACCCCGGTTATCCGCATCAAGAAGTAATTCTGCGTAGGCCGGATGAGGCGTTTACGCTGCCATCCGGCAATCAGGCAGCACTTTACCGGATGGCGCTGCGCTTATCCGGCCTACAAAGAAACTCTCACCGTAGGCCGGATAAGACGTTCACGCCACCATCCGGCATTAAATCTGCGAGGTCATCGGGCGGTAACACGCTTCTCGCATCAAAATTTTCATCCCTTCAGGCCCGCTTTCCAGCACCCGTCTTTCTGAATCCGCCACCAGCAGTTCACAGTCATATCCTCCGGCAATACCAAACATCGCGCGCGCGACGCAGATATCTTCCAGCGCCTCGGTGCCGCTGGTATCGAAATACCCCACTAAACGTCCATGCTGGCGAACCACCAACCGATAACTCTTCATCGCGCCTCCCCTGCCGGTGGCAGAATTAATTCATCACACCCGCACAGGTGGGTCCAGGTCATCACTTCCAGCACACGCTGCGCAGCATCATGTGTGGCGGCGGTAAGCGCTTTTCCTGCAACGATACCGCTTATCAGTTCAGCGCAAAACAGATCGCCGGTTCCCTTGAGGTCCGTTTTCACCCGCGGGTGGGCTAACACCTCAACCGTTTCAGCCGTCACCACCGCCACGTTGATCACCTCCTCGACATCAGCTGGTGCACTGGTGATTACCACCCATTTCAGCGTGTCGGTGAGCAGAGATTTTGCCGCCAAAATCGCCTCATCGAGCGTGCGACACGGTTTTCCACTCAGCATTTGCAGTTCAAACACGTTCGGCGTCACGCCCTGCGCCAGCGGGAGCAGGTGCGTGCGGTACGCCTCCGGAATCTCGGCCTTCACGTACATCCCGCTGTCGATATCACCCATCACCGGATCGACCAGAATACACAGCTCTGGATGCGCGGCGCGAACGGTTTCCAGCCACCGTGCGAGCAGCGCTATCTGCTCTGCGCTTCCCATATAGCCGGTCGTTACCGCCTTGAGTTCACGTAAGGCATCGCGCTCATGTAAAGCAGTGAGATAACCATTAAACCAGTCGCCGGGGATAATCCCGCCATAAAAGGTTTCATAATGTGGGGTGTTACTGAACAGCACCGTCGGTACCGCCGTCACCCGTAACCCATGCGCTTTAATGGCCGGCACGGCAATACTGTTGCCTACGCTGCCATACACCACCTGTGACTGGACGGCGACGATATCGGTTTGTAACGCCCGATGCTTGTCGTCGAAGAGCACTGACTGTATTTCACTCTCCTGCTCCATAAACCTCTCCTCTCGCTGGACAGCGGGCTGATGCCTCACTATTATCGTCATATGCTAAAATTCATTTTGTCATAGGTCAATAATGATCGACGGAAAAACCGCTAACGAAATTTTTGACAGTATTCGTCAACATATCACTACAGGCGCACTTGTCGCAGGAGACACGCTGCCGCCGGTCAGGGATCTGGCAACGGTATTAAACGTTAATCGCAATACTGTCGCAGCGGCCTATAAACGCCTGGTCACTACCGGACTGGCACTTAGCCAGGGACGTAACGGCACGGTAATCAAGGGCGTATCCTCGCCCGTTGCGCTGGAAGGGGGGAATCCGGATACACCGCTAACCGACCTTTCCGGCGGCAATCCTGCGCCTTCACGCCTCCCCGACCTGAGTCACTATTTCGCGAAAATAAATAAACACCCCCGCTTATATGGCGACGAGGTCGTCTCCCCTGGGCTTAAGACGTGGGCGACGCAATGGATGCAGGATGTCCTGCCCGGCCCAGGTGAAATTGATATTACCAGCGGCGCCATTGATGCCATCGAACGGCTACTGTGCGCCCATTTGCTGCCGGGTGATAGCGTCGCCGTCGAAGATCCCTGTTTTTTAAGCAGCATCAATATGCTGCGTTATGCCGGGTACTCAGCAAGCCCGGTCAGCGTGGACAGCGAAGGCATGCAGCCAGACATGCTGGAGCTGGCGCTACAGAAAGGAGCGCGGGCGGTGATCATCACCCCGCGCGCGCACAATCCAACCGGCTGTAGCCTCAGTGCTATCCGCGCCGCCCGGTTGCAGGATATCCTGTCACGTTACCCGCAAACGCTGGTGATTATCGACGATCACTTTGCCCTGCTGTCCGCATCCCCGTTGTATCCGGTGATTGCGCCGCAGACAAAACACTGGGCAGTCATCCGTTCGATGTCAAAAACATTAGGCCCGGATCTACGCCTCGCCATCGTTGCCAGCGATCCCGATACCTCGGCAAAACTGCGTCTGCGGCTTAACGCCGGCAGTCAGTGGGTCAGCCACCTGTTGCAGGATTTGGCCTGCGCCTGTCTGAGTGATGAGAACTATCAGCGCACGTTGGTGCAGACTCAGCAGTTTTACGCCTCTCAGCAACAAAAGCTAAGCCAGGCCCTTCAGCAACAGGGCATTGAACTTGCCGCTGGCGATGGTCTGAATCTGTGGCTGCCGCTACAGACCCACAGCCAGTCGCTCGCTTTCGCGTTGGCGAAAGCCGGCTGGCTGGTACGAGAAGGCGAAGTATTTGGCATCAATGCGCCGTCACACGGCCTGCGTATTACGCTGTCAACATTAGACGACCACGACATTACCAGGCTGGCGGCTGATATTCATCAGCCGCTGAAGCGCTAACCGGAGAGAATACATGCGAGTTCATTTTGTTATTCATGAGTCATTTGAATCTGCTGGCGCATATCTGCCATGGGCCGAAGAACGTGGTTACGCCATCAGCTGGTCGCGCGTTTACGCCGGAGAGTCCGTTCCCGCCAGTGCCGACGGTTTCGATATGCTGGTGGTCTTCGGTGGCCCGCAATCACCGCGTACCACGCTGGCAGAGTGCCCATATTTTGATGCTCAGGCTGAACAGCACCTGATCAACCAGGCGATTGCGGCGCGTAAGATTGTAGTCGGTATTTGTCTCGGTTCGCAGCTGATCGGTGAGGCTCTGGGGGCGAGAGTGTGTCAAAGCCCGGAAAAAGAGATTGGTCATTACCCCATTACGTTGACCGACGCAGGTAAAACGCATCCGCTGATCGCCCACTTCGGTTCACCGCTGATGGTCGGGCACTGGCATAACGATATGCCGGGGTTAACCGATCAGGCTACGGTTCTTGCCACCAGCGAGGGTTGCCCACGACAAATTGTGCAGTACGGTAATTTTGTCTATGGTTTCCAGTGCCATATGGAGTTCACTGCCGAAGCGGTTGAAGGGCTGATCCAGCACTCAGAGCAGGAACTGGCGGATGCCAAAGGTAAACCGTTTATTCGATCCGTTACAGAAATGCGTGAATGGAACTACCAGCAGATGAACGAGAAGTTGTGGCAGTTCCTTGATTTGCTGGTAGAAAAACGTAACGATTGAACATTGCAGGCCGGATAACACGCTTTACGTCATCATCCGGCGATCGTGTCGTATGTTTGCCTGATGGCGCTACGCTTATCAGGCCTACAAATTAGATCCCTAATCCCTGGTTGAAATGCTCTTCACCGAACACGCCGGTCGAGAGATAGCGATCGCCGCGATCGCAAACGATCGCCACCACAACCGCACCAGGATTTTGCTCTGCTATACGGCGCGCACCGGCTACCGCGCCGCCGGAACTCACACCACAAAAAATACCTTCGCGAACCGCCAGTTCACGCATGGTTTTCTCAGCGTCGTCCTGATGAATATCCAGTACTTCATCCACCAGCGAAGCGTTAAAAATCCCCGGCATATATTCCGCGGGCCAGCGACGTATCCCCGGAATACTGCTGCCCTCTTCCGGTTGTAATCCGACGATGGTCACGGGTTTATCCTGCTCGCGTAGAAAACGTGACACGCCGGTAATGGTGCCGGTGGTGCCCATACTGGAAACGAAATGAGTGATACGGCCTGAGGTTTGCTGCCAGATCTCCGGCCCGGTAGTGGCGTAATGCGCATACGGATTATCAGGGTTGTTAAACTGATCGAGTAGCGTGCCCTCACCGCGCTGAGCCATCTCCAGGGCTAAGTCGCGCGCCCCTTCCATGCCCTGCTCTTTGCTAACCAGAATCAGCTCAGCACCGTAGGCGCGCATCGCGGCACGACGCTCCTGACTCATGTTGTCCGGCATCAACAGCTTCATACGATAGCCTTTCAGCGCAGCAATCATCGCAAGCGCGATCCCGGTATTGCCGCTGGTCGCCTCGATCAGCACATCACCAGGCTTAATTTCTCCACGTTTTTCCGCTTCGACAATCATCGACAACGCGGCACGATCTTTTACCGACCCTGCCGGGTTATTGCCTTCCAGCTTGACCCAAATTTCACTGCCGTTATCCGGCGCCAGACGTTGCAGTTTTACCAGAGGCGTATTGCCAATTGTTTGTTCTAATGTGTTCACGTTTTCTGCTCAATAAAATGCCGGGTGGCGCTGCGCTTACCCGGCCTACAGGTCATGATTTAGCCCGTAGGCCCGGTAAGCATAGCGCCACCGGGCGATAACTATGCGAATTAACCTATCAGGCGGATTGTGCCAGAGCAAGTTCGGTTTCACGCGTTTCAATCCGCTGTTCACCGTTATACAGACGCGCATTTTGCAGTCCCACAAACAGACGTTCACCGCGGCTTGGGGGGTTATCGCCCTGCATCACCACCGTCAGCGGCTCGTTATACCACCCCAGTGGCTGGACAACTAATTGGGTGTAGTGACCTTTTGGACTGGCTTCCAGCACCTGTACCGGCAGCGGCGAATCGAGGCTGGTACGGCGGCTCACATCGACTTCCCACGGACGCAGGAACAGATCGACCGGTCCCTGATACGCGGGCGTATATCCCAGCGGCCAGCGATGCGCGCCAACGTGGAACTGCCCACCGCGTACGGTGCCCTGCAGGCGGTTCACTTCGCCCATAAACTCCAGCACAAAGCGGGTGGCCGGTTCACGCCATACCTGATCCGGCGCATCGGCCTGCTCGATATGACCCTGACTCATCACCACCACGCGGTCCGCCACTTCCGTCGCTTCTTCCTGATCGTGGGTAACGAACACGCTGGTGAATTTCAGTTCTTCATGCAACTGACGCAGCCAGCGACGCAATTCTTTACGCACCTGGGCATCAAGCGCGCCAAATGGTTCGTCGAGCAGCAGGATCTGCGGCTCTACCGCCAGCGCACGCGCCAGCGCCACGCGCTGCTTTTGACCACCGGAAAGCTGCGCCGGGAAGCGTTCTGCCAGATGGGCCAACTGTACCATTTCCAGCAGTTTGGTGACTTTTGCTTTGATCGCCGCCGCATTCGGACGCTCGCGACGTGGTAGTACCGTCAGACCAAAGGCGATATTGTCGAAGACGGTCATATGCCGGAACAGCGCGTAGTGCTGGAATACAAACCCCACCTTACGCTCGCGAGCGTGCAGACGACTGACGTCCGTACCGTGAAAGCGAATATGTCCGCTGGACTGATGCTCCAGCCCGGCAATAATGCGCAGCAGCGTAGTTTTTCCTGAACCGGACGGCCCCAGCAGCGCGACCATCTGACCTGAAGGAATATCCAGTGAGATATCGTTCAGCACCTGGGTGCGACCAAAAGACTTCTTAATATTGGCAATCTCAATGCTCATGATTTTCCTCCTGCTGCGCGCGTTTTTCCTGGTTCTCCAGACGCCATTGCAACATGCTCTTCAAAAACAGGGTAACAATCGCCATCAGCGTTAATAACGCCGCAGCGGTAAAGGAGCCGACGGTGTTGTAGTCCTGCTCCAGTAATTCAATCTGCAGAGGCAGCGACAGGGTTTCGCCGCGAATAGAGCCGGACACCACCGATACCGCGCCAAACTCGCCAATCGCGCGGGCGTTGGTCAGCACCACGCCGTAGAGCAGCGCCCAGCGAATGTTTGGCAAGGTCACGCGGCGGAACATCTGCCAGCCGGATGCGCCAAGTAAAATAGCCGCCTCATCTTCATTGCTGCCCTGGCTCAACATCACCGGCACCAGCTCACGCACCACAAACGGACAGGTGACGAAGACCGTGACCAGCACCATTCCCGGCCAGGCGAACATCACCTGTAGGTTGTGCTCATCCAGCCAGCCGCCGAGCGGGCCGTTGGAACCGTAGAACAGCAGATAGACCAGACCGGCGACCACTGGCGACACGGCAAACGGGATATCCAGCAACGTCAGCAGCAACTGGCGACCGGGGAAGTTAAAGCGCGTGACCAGCCACGCCAGCAGCACGCCAAACACCAGGTTCACCGGTACCGCGATCAGCGCAATCAGCACCGTTAGCCAAATGGCGTGCAGCATGTCCGGGTCGGCCAGGTTCTGTAATACCGGCATTAATCCCTTGCTGAACGCCTGCACGAAGATATAAATCATCGGCACCAGCAAAATGAACGCGGAGACCAGCATACCGGTGCCGATCAGAAACCATTTCCCCCAGTTGATGCGGGGCGCGCCATAGCGTTTCAATTGGGTAATCTCTGCCATCAGTGACCTACCACGCGTCGACCAAAGCGACTCTGCAGGGTGTTAATCGAAAACAGCAGCAACAGCGATGCCCCGAGGATCACCGACGCAATCGCGCTGGCGGCGGGATAGTCAAACTCCTGCAAGCGGACAAAAATCATCAGCGAAGTGACTTCCGTTTTCCAGGCGATGTTCCCGGCGATGAAGATAACCGCACCAAATTCCCCCAGGCTGCGGGTGAACGAAAGTGCGATCCCGGCAACCAGCGCCGGAGATAATTCCGGCAGCACCACTTTACGAAAGCTCTGCAAGCGCGTGGCGCCGAGCGTTTCCGCAGCTTCTTCATACTCCGGGCCTAACTCTTCCAGCACCGGCTGTACGGTACGCACTACGAACGGAATGCTGGTAAACGCCATGGCGACCGCAATACCGAGCCAGGTGTAGGTTACTTTAATATCCAGTTTCGCCAGCCACTCGCCGTAAAAACCATTAACCGAAAACAGCGAGGCCAGCGTCAGGCCCGCCACTGCCGTAGGCAGCGCAAACGGCAGGTCCATTAACGCATCCAGCAGTGTGCGACCTGGAAAGCGATAGCGGGTTAAGATCCACGCCATCAGCAGGCCGAACACGCCGTTAAAGATCGAGGCCACAAACGCGGACAGCAGCGTTACCTTATAGGCAGCCACCACCTGCGGATTGGTAATCACTTCCCAGTATTGCGCCCAGCTCATTTGCGCCAGTTGCATCACCAGCGCACTGAGCGGCAGCAGCAATATCAGGCAGACAAACAGTAAGCTGGTGCCCAGGCTTAAGGTAAAGCCGGGCAGCACGCGTCGGGAGGAAACAGCAAACATTTACTTACGCCCCGCCGCCAACAGTTTGTCCAGCTCACCGCCGCTGACAAAGTGCGTTTTCATCACCTCAGGCCATGCGCCAAACTGATCTTCCACGCGGAACAACTCGGTCTGCGGGAATTTATCTTTCAGCTTGTCCATCACCTGCGGGTTATTCACACGGTAGTAGTAATCCGTGATGATGGTCTGCGCCTGCGGGCTGTACAGCCAGTTCAGGTAGGCTTTCGCCGCTTTCTCAGTGCCATTGGCCTGCACGTTTTTATCGATCCACGCCACCGGGAACTCGGCGAGGATATTGGTCTTAGGAATAACGACCTCGAAACCCTGCGCTTCATACTGCTTACGAATGTTGTTCACTTCTGATTCGAAGCTGATCAGCACGTCGCCCAGCCCACGTTCCGCAAAGGTGGTGGTGGCACCGCGACCGCCGGTATCAAAGACTTCAACATTTTTCAGGAACTGGGTCATGAACTGTTCGGTTTTAGCTTTATCGCCGCCGTCCGCTTTTGCCGCCGCACCCCACGCCGCCAGATAGGTATAGCGCGCGTTACCGGAGGTTTTCGGGTTTGGGAAGATCAGTTTGACGTCAGAACGCACCAGGTCATTCCAGTCATGGATATTTTTCGGGTTCCCTTTGCGCACCAGGAAGCCCATTGTGGAATAGAACGGCGAGCTGTTATTTGGCAGACGGCTTTGCCAGTCGGCCGGAATCAGCTTTCCTTTGTCATGCAGAATCTGCACATCAGTGACCTGGTTATAGGTGACGACGTCGGCTTTCAGCCCCTGCAGAATCGCCAGCGCCTGTTTTGATGACCCGGCATGAGATTGTTTAATCGTCAGCTTGTCACCGCCGTTATCCTGCGCCCATTGCTGTTCAAACGACGGGTTAAGGGCGGCAAACAGCTCACGAGACACATCATAGGAACTGTTCAGCAGTTCTGTTGCCTGCGCCTGACCGACCAGCAGCAGCGCCGCCAGCGTCAGAGTTCTTTTTTTCAGTAAGTTAACGGCCATTGCGCACCCTTATAAATTTAATGACTTTCTTATGGTCATCATATTTATAACGGGAGTAAAAGGAGTAACGGTTTTATATACCGTTTGATGATTTGAAAGTTGAAAAGAGAATAAGAGGTAACTCCTCCCCTGTTCGCGGGGAGGAGACAGGCATCACTCAGACGCCGACGCTAACGCTTTCTGGCAGGGTACTGCCGCCATCGATCACGTTCTGCGTGCCGGTTAAGTAGCTGGATTCATCAGACGCCAGGAACGCCGCCAGTTCACCGACTTCAAGCGGACACGCCAGGCGACGCAGCGGAATGGCTTTTGCCATTTCAGTTAACACTGATTCCGGATCGTCCGGGTTAGACTGACGCGCGATATTTTCCGCCATTGGCGTACGGACATAGCCGGGGCAAATCGCATTAACGCGGATGCCGGATTGCGCGTATTCCACCGCCAGCGATTTGGTTAAGCCGATAATCGCGGCTTTTGACAGTGCATAGGCCGTTTCCCCCGGATCGGCGACCATATCGCCGGTGACGGATGACATCATCACAATGCGCCCATCCTTGCGAGCAACCATCTCCGGCAGAACGGCTTTCGTCACGTTCCAGACACCTTTGATGTTGATATCAATATGGAAGTCGCGATCTTCATCGCTCATTTCAAGGAAGCTGCCGAGGCGGCATACGCCTGCGTTGTTGACAAGAATATCAATTTTGCCCTCAATGTTCTTCGCGCGTTTTACCGCCGCCGTGACAGAAGCAAAATCTCTGACGTCCGCATGAACTGCCGTACAACGGTGACCGCGTCCAACAAGCTCATCCGCCAGTTTTTCAATCTCATCGGAGATATCCAGCAAGATCAGGTTCGCACCGTGGCGGGCAAATGTTCTGGCGATCCCTTCGCCAATACCCTGAGATGCGCCCGTAATCAATGCTGTTTTGCCCGTGAGTTTTCCCATTTCAATATTCTCCTTTTGAATATGAAGCATCCGCTTCATTCACGCAGAAGATACAGCATTAACAAATCAGTGCTGCGAAATGGCTCACTAAATCAGGTTAATTTCAGGTAAAAAAAATCCCCGACGGTGCGGGGAGATGTATTTTACGCCAGTGTGTAGGCCGGAGAAGGCGTTATGCCACCATCCGGCAACTCACTCTCACAGCGCCATTAAGCGGTCCAGCGATGGCGCAAAATAATAGCCGCCGGTCACCGGCTTGGTGAAGCGCAGCATGGCGTCACGTTTACCGTCGGTGTCGCCGAACATGCTCAGCAGTTGCTGCTCAATATTGTGCAGGCGCGCGCAGTAAGCGCAGAAGTACAGACCGTGCGTACCGCTGGCGGTACCGTATGGTAGGCTCTGGCGGACAATTTTCAGCCCTTTACCGTCTTCTTTCAAATCTACGCGGCTCAGGTGAGAGGTGGCCGGGCGATCGTCGCCGTCGATCTCTTCGTTAGCTTCTTTGGTGCGACCAATCATCATTTCCTGATCGTGGATGCTCATGCGGTTCAGCTGCTTCAGGTTGTGCTCCCAGCGCTGCACGAACACATAGCTACCACCCGCATCCACGCCATCTTTGATAACCGCAACGTCACGACGCGTCTCTTCCCCGGCCGGGTTTTCCGTACCATCAACGAAGCCGCTCAGATCACGCTCTTCGACCCAACGGAAACCGTGGATCTCTTCTTTCACGTCGATGCAATCACCAAAGGCGTCCATGGCCGCCTGCGCAACAGAGAAATTCACGTCATGACGCAGAGAAAGAATGTGGATCAGCACGTCATACTGCGTTGCCGGGGCCAGACCTTTACCGTAAGGGATAAAGTCCTTTAACTCTTCAGCCCCTACGCCACCGCTCAGCGTGCGCCAGGTTTTGTTACCGAAAGCCACAACCGCGCCCAGATGTGCATCCGGGAATTTTGCTTCAAAGGTCGCCAACTTATCAGCAAATGTTTTGCTGGCAGCGCGCAAAGCCTCAACGTCGCCTTTTACATTGGCTTCAATCCAAATCGCCGCACGGCAATGTTCTGGCAAAATGCCACTCTGAACCTGAGACATTGTTCCTCCTGAAAAAAAGATGCCACGACCTCGTGGCATTGATGGGCGTTATTCTACCTGTTTTTTTAGTCTGTCGATTTGTTCAGACGCAAATTAACGCCGCCAGATAATTTTGCTTACTTTCCAGTCTTTCAGCGTATCGTCAGACGGCATTATGCCTTCAGGACCGCTCCACTCACCGGAAAAAATGTAGCTAATATGCTGACTTCCCTCAGCTTTACACTCAACACCTGCACTATCATCGCCGGTCGCTTTCTGGCAATTACCGAACGCTTTGGTGTAAAGGTCACTAAACGGTGTACCGATTTCTGCACCGGACGCTGACTCAATATCGCCGTCCAGTACATCAATACGGCTGATGGTCCCCCCATCGCCAGTGATCACCATCGCCAACTTATCTTCTTTCATTGCTTCAAAAAAGCGCACCACATTGCCGTTGTCGGTCTTCATCCCGCTGCGCAGGCGATAATCTCCGTCCAGCGCATCGGCAATGGCTTTCTCATCCAGCGGCGTCGCAGCAGTGAGTTGTCCCACCCCCTGCTCGGTGACTTCCGTCGAAGAACCAAACCAGTTCCACGGATTTGCGGCGGACCAGTTCACCGACGAGAGCGTCGAGCAGCCAGTCAGTACCAGCGGCATCGCGCATAACATCAAACGCAGCGATTTCATCTCACATCCTTTCTTTATTAATTAACGTTGCTTGGAGTCCGGCTTCATAAAAAAGTGCCGTTATTCTTTTTCGATGGCAAAACAGGCACGTAAACGCGGGTTAGTCAGTAGCCAGACCAGGGCGACAACATCGGCTACCAGCAGCGCCAGCCCAACGCCATTGACCGGATCGCCCCCCAACCACAGCAGTGGCTGCCAGCAAAGCAACGCCAACTGGGCCAAAATCAGTAATCCGCGCAGCCAGCGCCACAGCGCAGGAAATGCAAAACGCCGCCCGCTGAGTAAAAACGCCAGCACTGCGGGAACACCTGGGAGCAATCCCAGCCAGAACGCATCGTGATCGGGGTAAAACAAATTCAGTAAGGTGTTTCCCTGCTCGCGAGAAGATCCCGCAATCACAAACAGCACCCACGTGCGCGCCTGAAGCAGCAGCACGCACCAGAACAAAACAGGGAGGCGCAGACGCCCGTGACCGTCATAGTCGGCGGGATGAAACTCAGTACTCTTCATCTTCAATCAAGCGCTTGCCCAGATTGAGTACGTCAGCATGTTCATATCCCAGACGTTCATACATGCCCAGCACGATGTCATTGTCGTCACGCACCATAATTTGAATCTTCGGACATCCGCGGGCAATGAGCTTTTTCTCCAGCCGGCTTAGCAGTGCATTCGCAATGCCACGAGCACGAAATTCAGGGTGTACGCCAAGATAGTACGCTGAGCCGCGATGACCGTCGTAACCCCCCATCACCGTGCCAACGACTTCACCGTTCACCTCAGCGACCAGGAACAAGCTGACGTCGTGATTCACCTTGCGCTCAATATCCATTTCCGGATCGTTCCATGGACGCAGCAGGTCGCAGCGCTCCCAGAGGGTGATAACCTCTTCGAAATCTTCCTGGCGAAATACGCGTATCTCCATGGTATTGAGACCCTTTTTAGCCCTAAAAATAGTGATTATGGCGTGAACAACTGATTAAGCCAATATCTGACGCGAAGCGGCGTAAAAAATGGCATAATAGGCAACTGTCACGTATTGAAATGAAAAGTAAAACAATTATTATCCCGATCCGTCGCAACGGACTACGCGATACGATATAACATCTGGAACTTATTTATTACAACTCAGGCCGTATGAGCACTTTTAAACCACTAAAAACTCTCACATCGCGCCGCCAGGTGCTGAAAGCCGGGCTGGCTGCCCTGACGCTGTCAGGTATGTCGCCAGCTATCGCTAAAGAAGAAGCGCTAAAAACCAGCAATGGTCACAGTAAACCGAAAGCGAAAAAATCAGGCGCAAAGCGCGTTGTGGTTCTCGATCCGGGTCACGGTGGCATTGATACCGGGGCAATTGGTCGCAACGGTTCGAAGGAAAAACACGTGGTGCTGGCGATTGCCAAAAACGTGCGCTCCATCCTGCGTAGCCAAGGGATCGATGCCCGGCTGACCCGCTCCGGCGATACCTTTATTCCGCTTTACGACCGCGTCGAGATCGCCCACAAGCACGGTGCCGACCTGTTTATGTCCATCCACGCCGACGGTTTTACTAACCCCAGCGCGGCGGGGGCGTCGGTCTTTGCTCTGTCTAACCGCGGCGCCAGTAGCGCCATGGCAAAGTATCTGTCCGATCGTGAAAACCGCGCGGATGAAGTCGCCGGGAAAAAAGCCACCGACAAAGATCATTTGTTGCAGCAAGTGCTGTTCGATCTGGTTCAGACCGACACCATTAAAAATAGCCTGACCTTAGGGTCGCACATCCTGAAGAAAATCAAGCCAGTACACCGTCTGCACAGCCGCAGTACAGAACAGGCCGCCTTCGTGGTACTAAAATCGCCGTCCATTCCTTCGGTGCTGGTAGAAACCTCATTTATTACCAACCCGGAAGAAGAACGCCTGCTGGGCACCACGGCATTTCGGCAGAAAATTGCCACCGCTATCGCCAATGGCGTTATCAGCTATTTCCACTGGTTTGATAACCAGAAAGCCCACTCGAAGAAACGTTAATCATGAAGCCCGATGCCCAGCGCGTTAAACAGTTCCTGCTCAGCCTGCAGAATGATATTTGTCAGCAACTGTCTGCCGTAGACGGCGCTGAATTTGTTGAAGATAGCTGGCAGCGCGAAGCGGGTGGCGGCGGACGCAGCCGGGTGCTGCGTAACGGTGGGATTTTTGAACAAGCGGGCGTGAATTTCTCCCATGTCCATGGTGACGCGATGCCAGCCTCGGCGACAGCACATCGACCAGAACTGGCCGGGCGCAGTTTTGAAGCGATGGGCGTGTCACTGGTGGTGCACCCGCTCAACCCCTACATTCCCACCAGTCATGCTAACGTGCGGTTTTTTATCGCCGAAAAACCCGGTGCCGATCCGGTGTGGTGGTTTGGCGGTGGCTTTGATTTAACGCCCTACTACGGCTTTGAAGAGGACGCCGTTCACTGGCACCGCACGGCGCTTGAGCTGTGCCAGCCGTTTGGCGATGACGTTTACCCGCGTTACAAAAAGTGGTGCGATGACTACTTTTTCCTTAAGCATCGCAACGAACAGCGCGGCATCGGCGGACTGTTTTTCGATGATTTAAATACTCCGGACTTCGACCACTGTTTCGATTTTATGCGAGCAGTTGGCACAGGCTATACCGACGCGTATCTGCCGATCGTTGAGCGGCGCAAAGCGATGAGTTGGGGTGAGCGCGAGCGCAACTTCCAGCTTTATCGTCGTGGACGCTACGTGGAATTTAACCTGGTGTGGGATCGCGGCACGCTGTTTGGTCTACAGACTGGCGGGCGTACGGAATCCATTCTGATGTCGATGCCGCCGCTGGTGCGCTGGGAGTATGACTGGCAGCCGGAAGCGAACAGCCCGGAAGCCGCCCTTAGCGAGTTTATTCAGGTGCGCGACTGGGTGTCATTGCCTGATGGCGGCTAACGCCTTATCCGGCCTACAACTTCAATAATGGCACCGTCCCGTAGGTCGGATAAAACGCGAAGCGTCGCATCCGACTCAATAATCTCATCACGCCCACTGACGCATACGCTGATGCAGCGTGAGCGACGGTTTCTCGGCAAACAGCTGCTGGTAATCGGTGGCAAACTGCCCTAAATGCCAGAATCCCCACTGCATCGCGGCATCTTTTACCGTCGTACTCTGCGACCACGGGCTGATAAGCTCACGGCGGACTGCGTTCAAACGAATGCGTTTTAACCAGGCATTCGGCCCGATCCCCAGGATCGCATGGAAGGCATTTTGCAAGGTTCTTCGGCTGACATGCAGCTGATTGCACAGGTCGAGCACGGTCAGCGGCTCCGACATATTTTCCAGCACATATTCGCGCGCACGCGACAGCAACCGACGGTAACTCTGATGGCTGATACTCTCGGCGGTGATGATCGGCTGGGCTTCATCCAACATGGTACCCATCGCCAACAGCAGATTATCCCCTAACACTTTGCGCACCGCAGGCTGGCGAAGATTTTCAGGATTCTCGCTAAACGTCGCCAGCGCCTGTTGCACAAAGCCCCACAATGCGGCTTTGTGTTGTTCTTTTACTTCCAGCGCCGACTGGTTGCGCAGCATATGCAGCACCCTTTCCGGGTTGTGCAGGAAGTTAGCCTGACGAGCGATCGCCTCTTCAGAGATCACGACGCCAAGAATGGTGTAGTCATCCGGCGTACTCAGCTCAAATTCCGTCCCGCCCGGACGGGTGGCAATTTCAGCGCTACCCAGACATTGGGTGCCAATAAACCCCTGTTCGCCGCGCGTAGCCGGAATGCCAAACCAGAATGAATTTGGCCAGACGAGACAGGACTGACGCAGCGCCAGACCGGTGTATTCACGGAACACCTGAATATCATCAAGCAGGATTTCAGTGAACTCGCCATGAAATTTACCTGGATGCAGCTGGTCGTAGATCTGCTGCCAGGCGGTAATGGTCAGCGCATGCTCATACACATCCGTTGTTCGCCGCTGATGAACATTGTCCACTTCCACTTTCGGCGTAAGTTTAACGTCTTCGGGTAATACTTCATGATAAAGATGGTGCAGATTTGCAGTACGTTTCTTTTTCATGACCTTTGAAGCCGGAAGCTTCACTGAAGCCCCCGGCCCTCCGACAGGTTAATTTTTTAAGCGATAGCGACTACTGCGTTTACGCAACGCTCCGGCAGAAAAGAGCTGTTCCAGCGCAATTCTGGCTTTATCAAGTGACCAACCAAAGTGCGCGGCCACTTCCCCTGCCGTCATTCCCTGACGGACCGATGTTAACAGCGCCAGTAATTCGTCAGAGGATTCAGAGGACACCGGTGCTTCCTGCGTCTTCTCTGTTTTCACGTCTGATGTCACTTCCGGCTTCGGTTCTGATTTCTTCGGTTCTGGTTTTTTCGGCTGGCGCGTAAAACCGCCGATCAGCCACTGGGTGTCATCATCCGGCCGTCCTATCTCCTTGCGGCTGATAACACGTCCTGTACGCGCAGCAGCAGCACAACCGGCATCCAGCGCTGCACGACACGCCGCCAGATCGCCTTCCACCACCAGCGTTAGCCTGCCAGGATCGAGCACCTGGTGGCTAAGCAGACGCACGTTCGCGGCTTTCAGCATGGCATCCGCCGCGTCTACAGCAGCCACCATGCCATCCACTTCCAGTAATCCCAGTGAATTGATCATTGCAACCTCTCTTACGCGCGCTGGACAGGATTACGGGCAATATCCAGAACAGCATCAGCGAAGGCGTTACAGGCTGCTTTACAGGCGGCCTGGCTACCGGTTAAAAACGCCGCCGAGTAGTTGGTTTCTGACGGTGGCGGCACGTAGGTAACGATCTGTACATCGGCAGATTTCAGCGCAGCATCAATCCCGTAGGTTGCTTCTAATGGCGGAGCCACCAGATAAGCCATCGGATCGCCCAGTACGCATCCCGCCGTAGCAGAAAGGTATGAACCGGTACGCGATACCACGTGTGCCAGGAAAGCCGTATTTTCTGCATCATTGGCCCACTGGAACGCGGCGCCATTTTCAATATTGGCCACCATCGCATCCAGACCCGCGCGAACTTCCGCCGGGTTAGGTCCACCGAGCATAATCAACACTTCACCTGCCGTTGGAGAAGGTCCGTGCGCCGCACCGGCATACAGCGAGCGGCCATAAACCACTTCGACCATTGCCTGTTTTGTCGCTTCGTCTGCGGCAATATACGCCACGTCATCAGAGTCTGCTGTGATGAGTCCGAGGCTACGTATATGTGGCGGTAATTTAAGTTCGCGGGCAAAACCGTCATTTACCGAGGCAATCACGCGCATGGCGGTGACTGAAGGTCTAATCAAATCTAATGCTGGCATGATGCCTCCTTAACGGGTCATGTTGATGCCGGACGCTTTTTGCTCCAGCATGCGTTTGGCCAAATCCACGATTACCGCAGCCGCTTCGACCGGTGGCGTACCGCCCTGGTGAATGTTGGAAATACAGGTTCTGTCGGCCTCAACGGTAGTCGCCACGCGCGGTGAATAGACGGCGTAGCAGGAAAGACTTTCCGACTGGCCTAAGCCCGGACGTTCACCGACCAGCAGGATCACCGCTTTCGCACCCAGCAGCTCGCCAATCTGATCTTCGATTTTCACGCGGCCATAGCGGACAAAGAACGGCGTGCCAACCTTCAGCCCAGCCTGTTTTAATCCAGACAACAATGGCGGCAGAATCTCTTCGTAGTTGGCGGTGATGGCATCCGTAGACAGGCCATCAGAGACAATCACCTGGACATCCGGGTTCGCCACGCACTGGGATTTCAGCGCTTCAATCGCTTCTGCACTCAGACGACGGCCCATGTCCGGGCGGGTCAGGTACAGATTTTTGTCACTGATTTCCGAGCGCACTTCCAGCAAGCCTTGTGCTTTCACCCACTCTTCCGGCACCTCTTTCAGCACGGTATCTTTCGAGCGTGAGTGGTCAGCCAGGAAGCGCAGCAGCGCCTGGGTACGCGGACGAGGGCCAGCACGACCGGTACAGACACGTGCAGCGGTGCTGCGACGCAGCTCCGTCAACACTTCTGCGCGGTGCGGGTTTTCAACGCCAATCCACGCTTTCGCTTCGGCTGAACCTAAATCCATGGCACAGCTTTCGCCCGTTGGTGCGGCGCACTGCGTGGTGCTGCATTTCACTTCCGCTGACGGCGCTTGAGCCTGCGGTTGTGACTCACCCATTGACGCCATTACGCTGCGTACAATTTCTTCAATCTGTTTTTGATCCATCGTGTGTCATCCCCGCGTCATCAGAAGAACAGTGACGGATCGCCCGCCCGTTTGGTCAGGCGACCGTTTGCCATAATGCCCATGTTTTCCAGCCAGCGTTCAAACTCCGGCGACGGACGCAGGTTCAGCAACTGGCGCACAGTCGCGGTGTCGTGGAACGCGGTGGTCTGATAGTTGAGCATGATGTCGTCACCGAGCGGCATGCCCATGATGTAGTTGCAGCCTGCGGTGGCGAGCAGAATCATCAGGTTTTCATTGAGGTTCTGGTCAGCATCGGCATGGTTGGTGTAACAACAGTCACAGCCCATCGAAATGCCGCTCAGCTTGCCCATGAAGTGATCTTCTAAACCGGCGCGAATAATCTGGCGGTCATTGTAGAGATACTCTGGCCCGATAAAGCCGACAACGGTATTCACCAGGAACGGATCGTAGTGGCGTGCCAGCCCGTAGTTACGCGCTTCCATCGTCACCTGATCGGCACCGAAGTTAGCGCCAGCAGAAAGCGCAGACCCCTGCCCGGTCTCAAAGTACAGGCAGTTTTCCCCGGCGATACGGTTGAATTCAGCGCCCACTGCACGCGCCTCGTCCAGCATCGCCAGCTCAACGCCGAACTCTTTCAAGCCTTTCTCGCTACCGCAGATACTCTGGAAAATCAGCCCGCCCGGCGCGCCGCGACGAATCGCTTCGATCTGGGTAGTAACGTGCGCCAGCACGCAGCCCTGAGTAGGAATGTTATATTTGTCGATCACGCCATACACGGTGTCGAGTACGCGGCTTAAGTTCTCCACGTCATCGGTTACCGGGTTAACGCCGATCACCGCATCGCCCGCACCGAAAGAAAGCCCTTCGTAGATTTGCGCGGCAATACTCTGCACATCGTCACGGGTGTCGTTCGGCTGCAAACGGCAGCTGAAGGTGCCCGGCAAGCCGATCGTGGTGTTGGCTTTTTTGATCACCGGCATTTTTTTGCCGCCGTAGATCAAGTCCGCGTTGGAGCAAATTTTTGCCACCCCAGCGACCACTTCTGACGTTAACCCTTTGCGCATAAACGCAATGTCATCGACAGAGGTTTCATCACTCAACACGTACTCGCGCAGCTCACTGATGCTCCAGTTTTTGATGCGGTTATAGGCTGTTTCGTTGACGTCATCCTGAATCAGACGCGTGACGCAGTCCTCTTCATAGGAAATCACCGGGTTGTTGCGAATATCCGCCACCGTCATTTCCGACAACACCTGTTTGGCCGCCACGCGCTCCTGTGAGCTTGTCGCGGCGACACCTGCCAGCACATCCCCCGAACGCAGTTCGTTGGCTTTGGCCAGCACCTCTTTTACATCCTTAAACTGATAAACATTGCCGAACAATGTGGTCTTTAGTTTCATAAGTCGTTCCCTCAGGAAGGAAATGCGAGTGATTTCACCGTCACCGGCACAACCGATCCGCCAAAAAGAGGCGTACCAATGTCGATATAGTCCCCCGCCCGGACAATCACCTCATCGATGACCGCCAGCGGGTGTTGCTGTAACTGTGGGCGTAACAGCATGCCCAGGGCTTTACCAAAATCCTGCTCGGCTACCACCAGCAGGGGATGCGGATTCGGATAACGCGCGACAAAGGCCAGCAGCGCGTCGATGACCGTTAATAGCGCGGCGTAGCGCACCGGCAGCGACCCGGGCAGCGCCAGCACATAGGCGTCTGTTTTCGGATCAAGATCGAGCTGCACCAGCGCCAGCTGCCAGGCCGCCACCAAATCAGCGTCGTCAACCGGGATCGCCACCGGCAGATTGCGCAGCGGAAGTGCCACACCTTCCAGCCAGATGGTGCTGCCCGACAGCGACAGCGTATGCGCCCCGGCGCCAATCACCGTGGCGCGCACGGTTTGCGCCGGGAACTGCACGTTCATCTCACGCAAGCGCGGATGTTCATGCAGCGCCGTCGCCAGCAGCGGTCCAATGTCAGAAAAACAGAACGGATCGGCAGGCTGGTTGCGGTAGCACTCGCCCACTCCTCCGGAAAGCGTAATCACATCCGGTTTCACGCCCGCAGGCAGTAAACCGGTTTGCATCAGCGCCTGCGCCAGGGCAGAAGGCGTGCCGTCAATCACTTCCACGATCAGATTCGCCATTCGCCGCGCGACCTGGACAAGCTGTGCGGCATTGAGCGTTCGGGCGTCGGTACCGGCACCAAACACCTCGTCGACGATCATCTGTCCCGGCTGGTGCGCATGGACCACGCGCCCCTGACCGTCAGTTTCCAGCAGTCGTCCCCCGACGTTCAGGCACGCAGAGCCGCTGACCTTTCCGGCATCAAACAGTACGTAGTTTGACGTCCCGCCGCCGATGTCGATATTCAGCACGCTGCACAGACGCTGCTCAGACAGAGTTTGTGCACCGGCACCGTGACCAGCAATCACCGATTCCAGGTGCGGACCGGCACTGGCCACCACGAAGTCACCCAGCGACTGGGAGAGCGTCATCACCGCCGGACGGGCGTTGCGGGTTTTCGCGCTTTCTCCGGTAATGATGATCGCGCCGGAATCAACCGTTTCCGGCGCGATACCCGCCGCCTGATACTGGGCCAGGATCAGCGCTTTAAGTTCAGCCTCTTTCAACCCGCCCTGCTTATCGACGGGTGTGAAGAAGACCGGGCTTTGCCAGCTAATTTCGCGTTTGATAAATTCGTAGCGCGGCACCTGCGACACTGCCGCACGGTTAACCAGCTCAAGGCGGGAGAAGATCACCTGAGTGGTGGTGGTGCCGATATCGATACCGACGCTCAGTAGCTGGCGAGTATTCACGATTGCGCCTCCGCTTTTGCTTCTGCAGTTTCCGCGTCAACAACGGCCGGAACATTTTCGTCTTTTGGCACCAGCATCATCGCTACGCCAATCGCCGTCACACCACCAATCAACTTGCCGACAATCATCGGGAAGATCATGGCGTTCATGTTCGCGGCGGCAAAACCTAAGTGGTCACCCAGAGCGAAGGCTGCAGAGACCGCGAACGCGCAGTTGATCACTTTGCCGCGGGTATCCATATTTTTCATCATGCCGAACATCGGGATGTTGTTCGCCAGCGTTGCCACCATACCCGCAGCGGCGATATTGTTGATTTTCAGCAGGTTGCCGACACTCATTAGCGGTTTTTCAAACCAACGGGTCAGCAGCAGTACCATCGGGTAGGCACCCAGCAGCACGCAGGAGATAGAACCGATCACTTCGATGGCGCGCATCACTTCGCCGGGCTTATCACCCGCAGACATGAAGATAGGATCGAGACCCGGGATCAGCTCCCAGCCAAGCAGGAACTTAATGACCGCCGCCGCCAGGCCGATAGTGATCAGCGCCACCAGGAACTTGGCGAAGATCTGGAAGCCGTTAATCATTTTTTCCGGGATAAATTTCAGCCCCAGCGCCACCAGGATGGCGACGATCAGCACCGGAATCATGTTCATCAGAATCAGCGCGAAGGTGAACTCCACCGGTTGCCCGTTGATTTCAACCCCGGAGTACATTGCCACCAGGCCGCCAGCGATACAGCCAACCGGAATGGTCACGATACCGGCCAGTACGCCCAGAGCCAGATAACGACGGTCTGACGGTTCAATAATTCCCAGCGCAACCGGGATGGAGAAGACCAGCGTCGGCCCCATCATTGCCCCGAGGATCAGGCCAGAGTACAGCCATGCGGCCACATCGCCACCCGCCAGTTCTTTCGCCAGGAAGAAGCCGCCCATATCACACGCCAGCAGCGTTCCGGCAAACATTGACGGGTTCGCGCCCAGCATTTCATACAGCGGAATAATTACCGGTCCGAGCACATGTGCCAGTACCGGTGCCAGCGCAGTCATACCGACCATCGCCAGACCCAGTGCGCCCATCGCCATAAAACCTTCTTCAAACTGACCGCCCGATCCCTCGATGCTCTTACCAAACTTACCGAGGTAACGTGCTGAACCACCGAACTGCGACAGGATCCTGTCCACGGCGGCAATCAGCATAAAGAACATCATGATGTACATGATGATTTCGTTAATTCCCATAGCCCTATCTCCATTTGCCAGGTGCTTAGTAGGCCTGATAAGCGCAGCGCCATCAGGCAATGATGTCGCGTTGTTGCCGGATGGCGGCGCGAACGCCTTATCCGGCCTACGTCCTGGTATGCCTTATTGTGCCGCCGCGTACAGGTCGATAATCTGTTCCTGCGTGGCGGTTCGTGGGTTGCTGCGTATACAAATATCGTTCAATGCGGCTTGCGCCCAGGTACTGTAATGCTCAGGTTTCGCGCCCACGTCAGCGAGCCGTTTGGTCTGGCCCACTTCAGCGATCAGCTCAATTACCGCGCTGATAGCGTCACGATCGTCTGATTTCTTATTGGTTAACGCTCTGCCGATATGGCTGAAGCGTTCACGGCACACCATGCGGTTAAAGCCCATTACCGTAGGAAGCAGCATGGCATTAGCCTGCCCGTGCGGGATGTGCAGCGCAGCACCTGGTTGGTGAGCCATCGCATGACACAAGCCCAAACCTGCGCTGGAAAAAGCCATCCCCGCCATACAGGAAGCCAGTAACATGCTTTCGCGCGCCGCCAGGTCATGGCCGTAACCCACCGCTTTAGGCAGCGACTTGCCGATCATCGCAATCGCGCCAATTGCCAGGCTGTCGGTAAACGGTGTCGCGTTCAGCGCGCTGTAGGCTTCAACAGCGTGGGTGAGTGCATCGATGCCAGTCATTGCCGTCACGTGCGGCGGTACGCCTTCCGTTACCGCCGCATCGAGAATGGCGACGTCCGGCATCAGCGTGGCGTGGGCCAGCACTTTTTTCAGTCCGGTAGCGGCATCGATAATCACCGTGACGTTGGTGGTTTCTGACCCGGTCCCGGCGGTGGTTGGCACGGCAATCAGCGGTAAACGAGGACGCAGCACGCTGTTTTCCGTCATATCAGCCAGTGTCTGCGTTGGGTTGGTTACCAGCAACGCGACGGCTTTGGCGGCATCCAGTACCGAGCCGCCGCCGAAGGCCACAACGCCGTCACATTTTGACTCGCGCAACTGTGCGACCGCCGCGCAAACGTCAGTGATGCACGGCTCACCGACCGGGCACGGCCACAGCGTCATCGCCACGCCTTTCATCGCCAGGCTGCGTTCCAGTGAGGCGGTCATTCCCGCTTCATGCAGGAAGCTATCTACCATAACGAACATGTGCGTCAGCCCGCGCGTTTGCGCTTCCTGTCCGCAGGTGCTGAGCGCTCCCAGTCCGCATAGCGTGACCGGTGGAACGCTGAACGTTTTTACGCGTTGTAGATTCAGGGCATCGAATGCCTGAAAGAGCGCGGTCTGCAATTCAGCTTGCATAGATTCCTTCCGCTTTTACTTTTCCGCTATTGGCAATCGCCAGCGGGGTCATAAACAGACTGTGCTGCGGTAAATGCACCTGCAGCTCCGGGAAACGCTTACGGAACAGCTCATCAACCCCCGGCTGCATACAGGACCCACCGGCCAGCCATAAATCCATGACGCCCTGCCCGGCAATATGGTGGGCGACAATTTCCGCCATCTTTTCGTAAACCGGCTTCACTACCGGCCAGATTTCCTTGCCGTTGCTGCGCTTGTACTGCTCGGCTTCTTCCAGTTGAATACGACGATTCCCAGCCAGCGTCAGAGAAATGTGATGCCCACCGGTCGCTTCGTCGGCGGAATAGGTCACTTTGCCCTGCTTCACGATGGCAATACCGGTCGTCCCACCGCCGATATCCACCACGCCTGCGTTATCCAGCTGAAGTAGATCCGCCACGGCGGTGGGCTCATCCAGCACATGGCTAACCTCAAGTCCGGCAGACTCCAGCACGTTAATGGAGATACGCGGGTCCGTTCCTGGCGGGAACGAGGTTGCCGCGTGGGTAAAGCGGCAACCCAGTTGTTGTTCGAGCGTATCGAGATGGCGACGAACAATGGTCACGGCACCGAAAAAATCCCAGACGATGCCGTCACGCACGACGTCGGCCCAATCCAGACAAACCGCAACCGGCTGTCCTTCACTGTCGACAACCATCGACACCACATCACAGGTCCCCAAATCAACGCCGAGCCACAGCGGTGAATCACTCGCGGCCGGCGTCTGGTTACACAGCGTTGCTGCTTTTTGCAGTCTGGGTGTGAGCCACAGTTGTTCGTCATGCGCCATCTCTTTCACTCCTTATACAATGCGAAACGCATCCACCAATACACAGCGACGCAGGCGGACAAACGTGCGCGCACTGGTCACCCCTTCCCCGGTTGGCGTGGTAATGGTCATGGTGGTCCAGCCTTCACCGCCAAGCCCAAGACCGGCAATGCACGGTCCGTTCTTGACGAAAATGCTGGTGTCGATAGCGTTAGCCATACGGTTCATGTTATCGATGTTGCGTGAGTGCATCGCCGCCGTATGGTGGCAACCACCTTCAAGCGTGACCGCCAGCGCAATGGCTTCGTCAACGTTAGCCACCCGCACCACCGGCAGCACCGGCATCATCAGTTCAGTTACCGCAAACGGATGTGTGGCTGAGGTTTCGACGAACAACAAGCGGGTTTGCTCCGGGACATTCAGGCCGATCGCCGCGGCGATTTTGGCCGCATCGCGCCCGACCCAGTCACGGCTAACCGTGCCTTTACCGCGTTCATCGACGTTTTTCATCAACACCGGCTGCAATTGCTCAGCCTGAGCTGCGGTGAGCTTGACCGCGTGCTGACCTTCCATCAGACGCATCAGCTCGTCGGCAACGCTATCCACGACGATCAGGACTTTTTCATCGGCGCAGATGATGTTGTTATCAAACGACGCACCTTTGACGATGGACTGCGCGGCGCGCGCCAGATCGGCGGTTTCATCCACCACCACCGGTGGGTTACCCGCACCTGCGGCAATCAGACGTTTGTTGGTGTGCTTACGCGCAGATTCCACCACCGCTTCGCCGCCGGTCACCACCAGCAAGCCGATGCCTGGGTACTTGAACAGACGCTGAGCGGTTTCGATATCCGGATTGGCAACGGTCACCAGCAGGTTTGCCGGACCACCCGCAGCGACTACCGCCTGGTTAAGCAGACCGATCGCACGCTGAGAAACGCCTTTTGCAGCAGGATGCGGCGCAAAGACCACGCTGTTACCCGCCGCAATCAGGCTGATGGCGTTATTAATGACGGTCGCGGCCGGGTTGGTGGACGGCGTTACCGATGCCACCACGCCCCACGGCGCATTTTCAATCAGCGTCAGGCCGTTATCGCCGGTCAGTACCTGTGGAGACAGGCATTCCACGCCCGGCGTGCCGCGTGCCTGCGCCACGTTTTTGGCAAATTTATCTTCAACGCGTCCCATGCCGGTTTCACTGACGGCAAATTCCGCTAATTCTCTGGCGTGTTTTTCGCCTGCTTCACGAATGGCGTGAATGGCCAACTGGCGCATAGCGACGCTTTTCAGCTCCTGCTGTGCCAGTTTTGCTGCCGCCACTGCGTCATCCAGGGAGGCAAATACGCCCATTTCTTGAACGGCACTGACGGGTTGGCTGCTGTCTTTCATTTTCAGCAGCACCGCTTTCACGACCTGTTCAATATCCTGTTGATTCATGATTTTCTGCCTTATTTATGGAAGATCACCTGACCACCTGCCACCACTTCATCGACAATGCCAATCACGCACAGATCGACAGGCGATGAGTCACTACTGTGCGCCTGGCGGGCAGAGCTTCCACTGACCAGCAGCACCCACTCTCCGGTTCCCGCCCCGATGCTGTCGGTAGCAACAGCACACTGCCCGTCGGGATTTCCCTGAGCATCAATCATTTCCACCATCAGCAACTTGTCGTGCGCGAGCCCCTGATGGCGTACGGTACAAACAATTTGTCCTGTGACGATTGCCAGTTTCATACCCGCCTCCGTGGCATATTTCAGGTAAAACCTCCCCCTACCCTCCGCAGAAGGTAATGTGAAAAGGAGAGAGGGTGACGCCAGCTTTCTCTTAACAATCCAGTGGCGTCACATGGACGACTTACATATCGTTGCTGTCGCCTTTGAAGCTGATCGGGAATACTTCTTCCAGATCGCCATGCGGACGCGGGATAACGTGTACAGAAACCAGTTCGCCAATACGCTGCGCAGCAGCAGCTCCGGCATCCGTAGCTGCTTTGCAAGCGGCCACATCACCACGAACCATGGCAGTACACAGGCCGCCACCGATCTGCTTCACGCCAACCAGTTTCACGCGTGCCGCTTTAACCATTGCGTCAGAAGCCTCAATCAGTGCAACCAGGCCCCGGGTTTCGATCATTCCTAATGCTTCCATTGTGTTTTCCTCTTAGTAGAAGGGGTCCAGAACGGGACCTAAACAACCAGTGTTTGCGAGGCGCTTTCACGACTCATTTCAGTCTGGCGCGGCACAGCTGCCACCAACGCCAGTTCGATAATTTCCTGCACGCTACAGCCGCGAGAGAGGTCGTGAAGCGGTGCGGCAAGTCCCTGAATTAAGGGGCCTACGGCACGATACCCTCCCAGGCGCTGGGCGATTTTATAACCAATATTGCCTGCCTCCAGCGACGGGAAAACCATCACATTGGCATTGCCCTGTAGCGGACTGGCGGGCGCTTTTTGCGCGGCGACATCCGGTACAAAAGCGGCATCAAACTGCAGTTCACCGTCGACGGTAAGCTGCGGCGCGCGTTCACGAACGATGTCCGTCGCCTGCTGCACGTTAGCGACGTTGGGATGACGGGCACTGCCGTTACTGGAAAACGACAGCATGGCCACTCGCGGCTCTTCACCGGTAATCGCCTGCCAAGTTTCCGCGCTGGCGATGGCAATATCCGCCAGCTGTGCGGCGGTCGGCTGCGGCACCACGCTACAGTCGGCAAATCCTAATGACGGTCCGAGATACTGCGGCAGCATCAGGAAAATCGACGACAGCGTTTTGCAACCCGGCTGTAAGCCAATGATACGCAACCCTGCGCGCAGCACGTTTGCCGTTGACGACAGGTTGCCGGCAATACAGACATCGGCTTTACCTGCACTGACCATCGCGGCGGCAAACATCAGCGGATCGTTGAGTTTTTCCCGCGCATCCGGCGGCGTTTTTTCGCCCGCACGGGCCAGCCAGCGCAGGGCAAATTCTTCACGCATTTGCACATTGCTTTGCGGATCGACAACCTGAATACCGTCCATTGCCACGCGGTGACTGAGGGCAAACTGGCGCAATGCAAATGGGCTGGCGACGAGAATAGGGCGAGCCAGACCGTGCTGATGCAGGTAGTTCGCCGCTTTCAGCACTCGGACATCCAGCGCATCCGGGAACACCACCCGAGCAGGTGAACGTTTGGCGAGTTGGCGAGCGCGTTCAATGATCATGACTTCTCCCCTAATCGCTGTTGGATTTGGCTGACGCTCAGTGGATGCTTCGCCACGCTCAAAATCATCATTACGTAAACCGTACTCGAAAGACGGTTTAGCGCCTGCAGGATGTCTGGTCGCAACACATCAAAACCACGGGTGATAAACACCTGCGCCGCCACCGTTTCCGTTTCACGGACTTTGGTGCGCAGCAAATTAAGCAGTGCAGCATCACGACCGTGGCTGGCTTCCGGCACCAGATGGTCGTGGTCCAGGTAGCGCAGCGGTTGATGCGAGAGCCGGTGTAAATCTCCGTCGCTTAAGCCAACAATGGCCTGCGCATCCAGAGGTTCGTCCATGGCGTCGGCGCGCATAATGTTGCCTAAGCGCGAGCGGATATCCGCCAGCCACGGCTGCCACGGTTCGGCCAGCTCAATCTGTAACCACACGGCCAGCGCAATGGTGCTGTCCAGCGCCGCGCGAAATCCCAGGCGCGGGTCACTTTTGGCGACCATTTTGTCCGCTGTCAGATGCGTCAGCGTGTCAGGTTTCTTCGCCACCGGTTGATGACACAGCTCGCAGCTTGCCTGCGGGTGTGCATCGCTGCTGGTTAAACCATGCACCGGCTGCGGTTGCTGCTGCTCGTCGTCGATAAACAGGCTTCCCTGCTCATCGATAAACTTAATGCGCAGTCGACGACTGTCCAGCAACTCCCGGGCAGACGGCGTCAGGCGAGCATCAGCGGGGAGATGAATTTCAGCCCCTTCGCTAAGCGTATGATTCGCTCTGAGCCATGCTTCGGTAATGAAATCCTTCATACATCCGCCTTAGCAGGACTGCCAGTTCGCAGGCCAGGCCACATACAGGAACTTCACCGTCGTCGGCGTACCAAACTCAATGCTGGAACCTTTCGGGATAAACATCACATCCCCGGCCTTCGCAATCATGGTTTCGCCTTCATGACGAACGTGCAGCTCGCCTTCCAGAATCATGTCAATTTCGTCGTAGTTCAGCGTCCATGGGAAAAATGCGTTATCCCACTGCATAAACCCGGCGGCCATGCTGCTCCCGTCCTGGTCAGTAACTAAGTCGGTTAAGCCGACACAGTGCGGCTGGGCGCCATCAAAACGGCCAAACTTGACGCTGCTGCCGTCAATGACTTTGACGCCACCTTTGCCGGTCACCGAGGCAAAGCTGGGCTGCATTCCGCCCTGCTCCAGCGACTGTTTCTCCTTCATCACTTTGTCCATCAGCTGCGCGACCAGGCTTTCGGTAAACTGTCCTTCCGGTAACTGCGCAATGATGGTTTCGCGAATACGCTGGCTTTCCGTTTTGCCGTCATCCGCCGCAGTTGGTGCTGCCGTAGACGTTGATACGGCTGCCGGCGCGGATTCATCGCATTCAGTGATAGTGACGCCCAGCAGCGCCGCAACTTCGCGTGCTTCCGGGGTGATGATACTGGCGCGCAGAACAACCGATACGTCCTGTTCACCGCGTGCGTGGGCCGCACGAATATCGTTAGCTGTGATGAGTTTTTTCACCTGCCCTTTCCTCCTTTTGGCTGAGCTCAGTCAGATAATCCACCAGGTGCTGCACACTGCTTGGGTCATGGCTATTGAGCTCAAAAATCGGCTCCTGAAACCCTATCCCGCGAAGTAATTGTCGCGTTGCGGCGACATTGGCATCCGGCACATCCGTTTTGCTGATAACGGCGATTTGTCGTTTACTGGCGCCGATATCCAACAGCCCGGCAGGTAAGCGACTTTCTAAATCATTTGCCGCGTGTATATAAATCAACGTATCAACATCCTGCAGCGTGGTAATTAAGGCGTGATACCAGCGCGGATGGCTAAAATATTCTCCCGGAGTGTCGATATCGCCGTTTTCATTAAACTCGACAGCCTGTGTTTTTCTGGCGAGGGAATAATTCCCCTGGAGCGCATTAAAGAGCGTGGTTTTTCCCGCCCCCACCGTACCGACAAACGCAATACGTTTCATCGCCGCCTCTGATTAACTTTTTGTCAGGTTGCACAAAGTGAAATTTAATAACCGGCCCAGACCGCTCACCGTCTGGAGCAACGCCTCTTCCACTGCACCTACAGAGCCGTAGATCACCAGCGCGCCGCTGAATCTATCGAGAAAGCCGATATGTACATCCGCCGCCTTCATGGCTAAATCACCGGCAATCATCGCCGTTTCACCCGGCGTTAAGGTCATGATGCCGATCGCGCCAGACTCGGGAACGCCGATCTTTTTCGCCAACTCTTCGCCGGGGTGCGCTATCAGATGCGCCAGCGTGACCTGTTTCCCCGGCACAAATTCCTGGATGATGCGTTCTTTTTCCATTGCTCACCGCCTCTGCTAAAACTGACCCCATCGTGGCAATTTTTCGTCAGAGTAAATAACAAAATTCGGCAACCAGGTTTAAAAGGTGAGGGAGATCACTAAGAAAGGGAAAATAAAAAGGCGCGGGAGAAACCCGCGCCAGAATTAATTAAAGTGAAATTACAGCGGTTGTGTTTGCGCTTCTACAACCGCCAGCGCCACCATATTCACGATACGACGAACAGAGGCGATCGGCGTTAATACATGAACCGGTTTCGCCACACCCATCAGCACCGGGCCGACCGTTACGCCTTCAGAGCTGGACACGCGTAGTAAGTTGTAACTAATACGCGCCGCTTCCATATTCGGCATCACCAGAATATTGGCGGAGCCTTTCAGCGGACTGTCCGGCATCCGATCGTTACGAATGCTTTCTACCAGCGCGGCATCACCGTGCATCTCACCGTCGATCATCAGTTCTGGCGCACGCGCCTTGATAAGCTCCAGCGCTGCGCGCATTTTGCTGGCCGACGGACAGTTGGAAGAGCCAAAGTTGGAGTGCGACAGCAATGCCACCTTCGGTTCGATACCAAAACGCCGTACGGTTTCGGCCGCCATCACGGCGATTTCCGCCAGTTGATCCGGCGTCGGGTCATCGTTAACGTAGGTATCGGCGATAAAGGTGTTGCCGCTTGGCAGCAACAGCGCGTTCATCGCCCCCGCCGTATGCACACCGTCGCGGTGACCAAATACCGCTTTCACCACGCTGAAATGCTCGTGATAGTCGCCAATCGTGCCGCAGATCATCGCATCCGCTTCACCGCGTTGCACCATGATCGCACCAATCACCGTGGTGTTGGCAATCACCGCACGCTGCGCCTGCTCCTGGGTGATCCCCCGGCGCTTCATGATCTGATAATACTCACTCCAGTACTCTTTGAAGCGCGGATCGGATTCGTTGTTGACGATCTCAAAATCAACACCGGCTTTGATCTGCAGCCCCAGTTTCTGGATGCGCATTTCGATCACGCTCGGACGGCCAATCAGGATCGGCTTCGCCAGACCTAAGGTGATCAATTCCTGGGTCGCATGCAGCACGCGCGCCTCTTCCCCTTCCGTCAGCACCACGCGCTTCGGCGCTTTGCGTGCCAGCGAGAAAATCGGCTTCATGAACAGGTTGGTTTTGTAGACAAACTCACTCAGCTTATCGATGTACGCATCAAAGTCGGCAATCGGGCGCGTTGCCACGCCGGAGTCCATGGCCGCTTTCGCCACCGCCGGTGCAATTTTGACAATCAGACGCGGGTCAAACGGCTTAGGAATGATGTATTCCGGGCCAAAGCTCAGGTCCTGATCGCCATAGGCGGAGGCCACCACTTCGCTCTGCTCAGCATGCGCCAGTTCCGCAATAGCATGTACCGCCGCCAGCTTCATCTCTTCGTTGATTGCAGTGGCACCCACGTCCAGCGCACCGCGGAAGATGAACGGGAAGCACAGGACGTTGTTGACCTGGTTCGGGTAGTCGGAGCGACCGGTACAAATAATGGCATCGGAACGAACTTCTTTCGCCAGCGGCGGCAGAATTTCCGGTTCCGGGTTGGCCAGCGCCAGAATCATCGGCGCACGCGCCATTTTCTTGACCATCTCCTGGCTCAGCACTTTCGGGCCGGAACAGCCAAGGAAGATGTCAGCCCCGTCAATCACGTCATCCAGTGTACGCTTGCCGTCATCTTCCACCGCGTAGGCTGCTTTGGTTTCAGCCATATTTGGTTCGCGATCTTTGTAAATCACGCCTTTGGAGTCGCAGACCACGATATTGTGCTTCTGCATGCCCAGCGCCACCAGCAGGTTCATACAGGCAATCGCCGCCGCCCCCGCACCGGACACCACCATACGCACATCAGAGATATTCTTCTCCACCACCCGCAGACCGTTGAGGATCGCAGCGGTGCTGATGATAGCCGTGCCGTGCTGGTCGTCATGAAATACCGGAATATTCATGCGCTCACGCAGTTTTTGCTCTATGTAGAAGCATTCCGGCGCTTTGATATCTTCGAGGTTGATGCCGCCAAACGTCGGCTCAAGGGCCGCCACCACGTTAATAAATTTATCCGGATCGAGTTCGTCGACTTCAATATCGAACACGTCAATCCCGGCAAATTTCTTAAACAGAACGCCTTTCCCTTCCATCACCGGTTTACCGGCCAGCGCACCAATGTTGCCCAGCCCCAGTACCGCAGTACCGTTGGAAATCACCGCCACCAGGTTGCCACGCGCGGTGTATTTGTAGGCTGCCAGCGGGTCTTTTTCAATCTCCAGACACGGGGCGGCAACACCGGGTGAATAGGCCAGCGCCAGGTCACGTTGGGTGGCAAGGGGTTTGGTTGGCGAAACCTGAATTTTGCCGGGTACTGGAAACTCGTGGAAATCGAGGGCGCTTTGTCTTAACTGGTCATCCATCTTGTTGTTCCTTTCACGTATCGATCAATAAAGTGGCGCAGGTAACCCTTTTGCAGAGCCGCACATTATCACCTCAGTCAGCGGTGCAAACTTTGAAGGTCGCCAAACTCTCACTACTCAAAGAAAGAATTTGTTATCAATTTATAACAGCCATGTTACCTGCTTAAGCCAGCAATACCATGCCTGTCTGCTATGCTTTTTGCTGACAACGCCTGCAAATTCTCCAAAAGTGTGAATTAACACACGCTCTAACACTTTACTTTTCAAGGAGTATTTCCTATGACCCGTAAAGAGCTTGCCAATGCCATTCGTGCGCTGAGTATGGATGCGGTCCAGAAAGCCAACTCAGGCCATCCCGGCGCACCGATGGGCATGGCCGATATTGCCGAAGTGCTGTGGAACGATTTTCTCCGCCATAACCCGAGCGATCCTCACTGGTACGATCGTGACCGGTTTATTTTGTCCAACGGTCACGCCTCTATGCTGCTTTACAGCCTGCTGCATCTTTCCGGTTACGACCTGCCGTTGGACGAGTTAAAGAACTTCCGCCAGCTGCATTCAAAAACGCCCGGGCACCCGGAACTGGGCTACACGCCGGGCGTGGAAACCACCACCGGGCCGTTGGGTCAGGGCCTGGCGAACGCCGTCGGGCTGGCGGTGGCCGAACGAACGCTGGCCGCGCAGTTTAATCAACCGGGCCATGAGATTGTCAGCCATTTCACCTATGTTTTTATGGGCGACGGCTGCCTGATGGAAGGGATTTCCCACGAAGTCTGTTCGCTGGCGGGGACGCTGGGACTGGGCAAGCTGATCGGCTTTTACGACCACAACGGCATCTCTATTGATGGCGAAACCAAAGGCTGGTTTACCGACGATACCGCGAAGCGCTTTGAAGCGTATCACTGGCATGTGGTACACGAGATAGACGGGCACGATCCTGAAGCGGTGAAGAAAGCCATTCTGGAAGCCCAAAGCGTGACCGATAAGCCATCACTCATTATCTGTCGGACGGTAATTGGCTTTGGTTCGCCGAATAAGGCCGGGAAAGAAGAGGCGCACGGCGCGGCATTGGGTGAAGAAGAAGTGGCGCTGACCCGCCAGAAGCTGGGCTGGCATCATCCCGCCTTTCACATCCCCAAAGAGATTTATCGGGCCTGGGACGCGCGGGAAAAAGGCGAAAAAGCCCAACAGGACTGGAATACGACCTTCTCCGCGTACCAGCAAGCACATCCTGAACTGGCAGCAGAGTTTACCCGCCGGATGCGTGGTGGGCTGCCAAAAGAGTGGGAAAAGAGTACCGAGAAATACATTCGCGAATTGCAGGCTAATCCGGCAAAAATTGCCACCCGTAAGGCATCGCAAAACACCCTCAACGTGTATGGCCCGATGCTGCCCGAGCTGCTTGGCGGCTCTGCCGATCTCGCCCCCAGCAACCTGACTATCTGGAAAGGCTCAACCTCGCTGAAAGACGACCCGGCCGGGAATTACATTCACTACGGCGTGCGTGAATTTGGCATGACCGCCATTGCCAACGGCATCGCCCATCATGGCGGTTTTGTCCCGTATACAGCCACCTTCCTGATGTTTGTCGAATACGCCCGTAACGCCGCACGCATGGCAGCATTAATGAAGGCCCGACAGATCATGGTCTATACCCACGACTCGATTGGTCTGGGGGAAGACGGTCCGACTCACCAGGCGGTAGAGCAGCTCGCCAGCCTGCGCCTGACGCCCAACTTCAGCACCTGGCGTCCGTGCGATCAGGTCGAAGCGGCGGTAGGCTGGAAACTGGCTGTTGAGCGCCATAACGGTCCCACGGCGCTGATCCTTTCCAGGCAGAACCTGGCACAGGTTGAACGCACGCCTGAGCAGGTCAAAGAGATTGCCCGCGGCGGCTACGTGCTGAAAGACGGCGGGGGGAAGCCGGATATTATCCTGATTGCTACCGGGTCAGAAATGGAGATCACCCTGCTGGCGGCGGAGAAATTGACGGGGGAAGGGCGCAACGTTCGCGTGGTCTCCCTGCCCTCAACGGATATCTTCGACGCCCAGGACGAGGCATACCGTGAATCGGTCCTGCCAGCAAACGTCAGCGCGCGCGTGGCGGTCGAAGCGGGCATTGCCGATTACTGGTACAAATACGTCGGTCTGAAAGGTGCGATTGTCGGCATGACCGGCTATGGGGAATCCGCCCCGGCGGACAAATTATTCCCGTTTTTCGGCTTTACGGTGGAGAACATTGTCGAAAAAGCACATAAGGTGCTTAACGGGTGATCCACAATGTGGGCCAGGCGTCGGGGCCATGCCAGTTATCACAGCTTGGCTCCTGCGCATAACGCACCAGACGAAAACGCTGGCCGTCAAAACGCCAGCGAGTCTGGATACCGCAGTCCGACAAACCTCGGCCCTTGGCGAGCGTAATCAGCTCGCGCGATTTTTCATCGAACGCAGCATTGGTCAACTCCATATCATTGCTTTCTGCATCCGTTTTAAACGGCAGACTCAACCGCACGGAGCGGGAGGTCAGCGGTTTGCTGCGGGACACAATCCATGCCAAATCGATGGTGTTATATGCCCCGGCCTCACAGCCGATCATCAGCAGCGCTTTGTCGTCCGTTAACGCAGACACCCGCACCTCACGACGCATCGGGTCGAGCGAACAACGCAACCCGTTTATCCGCCAGTTCCCGTAATCCAGTAGGTCGTTGCGTTCTTGTTCAGACAGCGGCGTTGGCGTGGGATTCACGATGGCCACACCTTTCAGGGCGGGTGCCGGCGGCACGCTGAGCGGCGGCTCGTCACCTTTTTGTATCCAGGCGGTTTCACTGCCTACACGTTTTTGCTGTGCGTCAATAAACAACAGCGCGGCTTTCAGTCCTGTCAGCGACAGGGTTTGCCCCCCTTTTTGCAGGGTAATAGCCTGCGCGTTTTGCACGGTCTGTAAAAAGGCGCTAATGGTGACAGGATCGTCAGTCATCAGATGCCAGGGCGTTATATTCCAGTGTTCACCGGTCAACGGCAGCGGTGCGCCGTCGAGCAGCAAACGCGGCGCAATATCTGCCTCTTTGGCATCGGGGGAGTCCAGTCCCCCCAGTTCGATGCGCAACACCGCGTCGGTATGCGCCCCGGCGCTGCGGCTTAGGGTCATCACCAGGCCGTGATGTTCACCGGTATTGCGCGCCACGCAAAAATTCTGGTTATTGCAGGTCACCTGCCAGTCGGAAAATGCCTGCTGCGCAGGAGCCGCCCACAAAAAGCGGACCGGCAGCAAACCGAGCAGAAAGATGAAAATAACGCGATAGCGCATGGACGGTACAACCCCGAAGTCAAAACCAACAACCTGAGCCGTATCTTCCTTGCGCGATTGATGAGGCTCAATCAGAATCGTCGGATTGGCCGTTATTTTGTAAAGAAATATAAATCCCGATCATGAGTCCATGAGATGTGACGACTGCAAATAGTTCAGCAATAGCACCGTTTTACCATCTCGGATCTCACCGGTTTTGATCATCTCCAGCGTCTGCGTGAAGGGGAGCTCCAGAACCTCAATATCTTCATCTTCAACGCCGCCGCCAGCATTCGCCCGCTGGCTGTCACTGTATTGCGCGATAAAAAAGTGGATTAATTCGGTCACGCCGCCCGGCGACATGTACAACTCAAACAGTTTACGCACCTCACCCACTTCATAGCCGGTCTCTTCTATCGCCTCTTTGCGAATGCAGGCTTCCGGCTCGTCGTTGTCCAGCAGTCCGGCGCAGGTTTCTATTAGCTGTCCGCTTTCGTTACCGTTGACCCAGGTCGCGACGCGAAACTGGCGGATCAACACCACGGTCTTTTTCTCCGGGTTATACAGCAGGATGGTGGCCCCGTTACCGCGATCGTAAACCTCGCGTTTGTGGCGGATGACCTCGCCGTTGCTACGGGTCAGTTCATAGGTAATATTGCGCAGGATGAAGTAGTTATCGGAAAGGACTTTGTCTTTGATGAGGGTAATTTTTTGCGACATACCGGCTCCACGGAGAGAAGTGAGCAATAATACTACGCCGTGAAACCGGGTTTGTCTTAGAACAATGTAGGCCTGATAAGCGAAGCGCCATCAGACCTACATACGGCACATTGCCGGATGGCAACGCTAACGCGTTTTATCCGGCCTACCCGCTGATTAGTGAGATTTAACTGATTTTATACCCAGCCAGTCGACGATCCCCTGTGCGGCATGACGCCCTTCCGCCATGGCCGTCACCACCAGATCGGCTCCGCGCACCGCATCCCCCCCGGCAAAAATCTTCGGGTTCGTGGTTTGATAACGGTAAGCGCTCTCAACGTCCGCAGCGATCCGCCCCCAGCTATCAACCTTCACACCGTGCGCCTCCAGCCATGGCATGCCGTGCGGATGAAAACCAAACGCCATGATCACCGCATCTGCAGGCATCACAAATTCACTCCCGGCGATGGGAACCGGACGCTGCCGCCCCTGCGCATCAGGTTCACCGAGTTGGGTGCGTAAGAAACGCACGCCGCTGACGCGCCCTTCAGCATTCAGCACCAGCTCAACCGGCTGGACGTTAAATTCAAAGTTAGCCCCCTCTTCGCGGGCATTTTTGACCTCTTTTTTCGAGCCGGGCATGTTGGCTTCATCCCGACGGTAAGCGCAGGTGACCTGGCTTGCCCCGTGGCGCAGCGCGGTACGCACGCAGTCCATGGCCGTATCGCCGCCGCCGAGGACAACGACGTTAAGTCCGGCGGTGTCAATAAACGGCTCCTCTGGCAGTTCATCCAGTCCCATCACCTGCTTGGTATTGGCAATCAGGAACGGTAGCGCGTCATACACACCGGGGGCGTCTTCATTCGGCAGATCCGCTTTCATCGAACGATAGGTCCCGACGCCCACGAACACCGCATCGTAGTCTTCCAGCAACGCAGCCAGCGTCACGTCCTTGCCGACTTCGCAGTTCAGCTCGAAATGAATACCCATGGCACTGAAGATTTCACGACGGCGCGCCAGCAATGATTTATCCAGTTTGAAGGCCGGAATACCAAACGTCAGTAAGCCGCCAATTTCAGGATGGCGATCGAAGACGGTGGTGCTAACGCCGTTGCGGGCTAACACATCCGCACAAGCCAGCCCCGCCGGACCCGCACCGATAATGGCGACGCGTTTATCGACTTTCTGTACATGACTTAGGTCCGGTCTCCACCCTTTGCTCAACGCGCGATCGGAGATGTAACGTTCAATATTGCCAATGGTGACCGCACCGTGTTCATCACGTACCGTACAAGCCCCTTCGCAGAGCCGGTCCTGCGGACAGACGCGTCCGGTAATTTCCGGCAGACAGTTGGTCTGGTGCGAAAGCTCAACCGCTGCGTCAATGTTTCCGGCTTTCACCAGTTCGATCCACTGTGGAATATGGTTGTGCAGCGGGCACGTCCACTCACAAATACTGTGCTCGCCACACTTCAGGCAGCGGGAGGCTTCCCGTTCAGCCTGCGCCGTGCGGAACGGCAAATAAATTTCATCAAAGCTGGTTTTACGGGCTTCAATCGGCAGTTTATCGGGCTCACCGCGCGGGGGCGTGGCCCGCATTTGTTCAACTTTACTGGTGACATGCTGCGTCACTCCGCTGGCAATCGCATGCCAGGGTTGACACTCCTGACTGGCTGCGCGCAGCCTGCGTGCTTTTGAAAGACCGGCAAGTGAGCTTTCAGTCACCTGCTGTAGCGCCTGCGCCGGACAGTTCTCAACGCAGGCCGGTCCTTCTTCCCGCCCCTGACACAAATCGCACTTATGCGCGGTCGCTTTCACCTTTCCTTTCGCCACGGGAGTCAGTACGATCTGCATCGTGCCAAAAGGACAGGCAACAACGCAGGATTTACAGCCAATACACTTTTTCGCGTTCACCTGCACGCTGTCATTGTCATGATTGATTGCGCCATTCGGACAGCTTCTGGCACAGGGCGCGTCTTCACAGTGGCGGCAAGTCACCGCACTGCGCTGGTGTTGATGTTTGATGACGGTAATGCGCGGCTGAAAATGCCGTTGGCTCAGGACATGCCGCTCATCGTTATGCGCCATGACACAGGCGACCTCACAGGCGTGGCATCCCAGGCACTGTTGGCTGTTGACCATAATAAAACGATTCATGGCTTCCTTCTTTTTTGGTTGCAAAAACCTTATTCTTTATATGACTGTTATTAACCGACCCTGAAGTGAGCGGCAATGTCCATTTGCCCAGAAAGTACAACTATTTATCCAGAACCTGTGGCAGATCAATTTATTTCATCGCATATGAAATTGTGTTTCAGTTACCATCCTGTTTCATGGCGATTTTATTAACATTTAACAAATACACTGAGTCGTTCGGGCTGCAACCAGGCGCGAGGCGCATTGTGTGAGGATGTGCGAGTGACGGTAAAGCGTCCTGTCTCGGCCAGTTTAGCCAAGGCTTTTTTCTACATCGTGCTGCTGTCAATTCTCTCTACGGGCATTGCGCTGCTTACGCTCACCAGCAGTTTGCGCGACGCGGAGGCAATTAATATTGCCGGTTCCCTGCGTATGCAAAGTTATCGGCTGGGGTATGACCTGCAAAGCCAAAGCCCACAACTCAACGCCCATCGCCAGCTTTTCCAGCAGGCGTTAAACGCGCCGGCATTACAAAATCTGAACGCCTGGTATGTTCCAGAGGCGGTAAAAAGCCGCTATGGACGTCTGCATGCGAACTGGCTGGAAATGAACACCCGACTGATAAGCGGCGATTTGCCCTGGTATCAGGCCAATATCAACAACTATGTCAATCAAATCGACCTCTTCGTTCTGGCGCTGCAGCATTATGCTGAGCGCAAAGTGATGCTGGTGTTTGGCATATCGCTGGCGGGCGGGATCGGCATATTCACCCTGGTGTTCTTTACTTTGCGGCGTATTCGCCAGCAGGTAGTACGTCCACTCAATAACCTGGTGATGGCCAGCCAGCAGATTGAACACGGTCAGTTTGATATCCCCCAACTGGATACCGGCTTGCCCAACGAACTGGGGCTGCTGGCGAAGACGTTTAGCCAGATGTCGAGTCAACTGCATAAACTGTACCGCTCGCTGGAAGCCTCCGTGGCGGAGAAAACACACGACCTTCACGAAGCCAATCGCCGCCTGGAAGTGCTGTATCAGTGCTCTCAGGCGCTGAATACCAGCCAAATTGACGTGCACTGCTTCCGCCATATTTTACAGATCGTTCGCGAGCACGACGCTGCATATTTCCTGGAACTCACCGTCGGGGATAACTGGCGGATCAGCGAAGGAACGAAAAGCCCCGACCTGCCGATGCAGATCCTGCCGGTCACCATGCAAGAGACCGTCTATGGTGAACTACACTGGCAAAGCCCTAACGTAAGTGCGTCCACACCGCTGCTTAATAGCGTGTCAACCATGCTGGGTCGCGGGCTGTACTTCAATCAGGCGCAAAAACATTTTCAGCAACTGTTGTTAATGGAAGAGCGAGCGACCATCGCGCGTGAACTCCACGACTCGCTGGCGCAGGTGCTGTCTTATTTGCGCATTCAGTTAACGCTACTGAAGCGTTCGATTCCGGAAGATAATGCCCCGGCGCAGGGCATCATGGCCGATTTCTCCCAGGCGTTGAATGATGCGTATCGCCAGTTGCGCGAGCTGCTCACCACCTTCCGACTGACCTTACAGCAGGCCGATCTGCCTTCTGCCCTGCACGAAATGCTGGAAACGCTGCAAAACCAAACTTCGGCTAAACTGACGCTCGATTGCCGGTTACCGACGCTGGCACTGGATGCGCAAATGCAGGTGCACTTGTTGCAGATCGTTCGTGAAGCAGTGTTGAACGCCATTAAACACGCCAGTGCGAGCGAAATTGCCGTCAGCTGCGTGACCGCGCCGGATGGGAATCATACCGTGTATATCCGCGATAACGGCGTCGGTATCGGTGACCCGCAAGAACCCGCGGGACACTATGGTTTGAATATTATGCGTGAGCGAGCAGAAAGACTCAGCGGTACACTGACCTTCTCGCAACCCTCCGGGGGCGGAACGCTGGTCAGCATTAGTTTTCGATCGGCAGAGACAGAAAGTCAGCTAACGTAAAGAACAGCAATGCGCCGTCTGGTCTGCACCCAGTCCAGACGGCGTTGGCACGAAAGGTACGCTGTAAACGCGTATGATAATTTACATTATCTTCTTTTTTTCTCCACGTTTGGCTCGTACCTTGCCGCTACAGTGAAGCAGGTCATACCCACAAATATACGCAGAAACACGAGGTCCCCTTTTAATGGCGAATTTTTTTATCGATCGCCCCATTTTTGCCTGGGTGTTAGCTATCCTGTTGTGTCTCACAGGAACCCTGGCTATTTTTTCGCTGCCCGTTGAGCAATATCCCGATCTGGCGCCGCCGAACGTGCGCGTCACCGCGAACTATCCAGGCGCGTCGGCACAAACGCTGGAAAACACCGTGACCCAGGTTATCGAACAGAACATGACCGGTCTCGATAACCTGATGTATATGTCGTCGCAAAGCAGCGGGACCGGCCAGGCGTCGGTGACACTCAGTTTTGTGGCAGGGACCGATCCTGACGAAGCCGTACAGCAGGTACAAAACCAACTGCAGTCGGCGATGCGTAAGCTGCCGCAGGCGGTACAGGATCAGGGGGTGACGGTACGTAAAACCGGGGATACCAATATCCTGACTATCGCCTTTGTCTCCACCGACGGCTCAATGGACAAGCAGGATATTGCCGACTACGTGGCGAGTAATATTCAGGACCCGCTCAGCCGTATTAACGGCGTGGGGGATATTGACGCCTACGGCTCTCAATACTCCATGCGTATCTGGCTCGACCCGGCCAAGCTGAACAGCTTCCAGATGACCGCCAAAGACGTCACCGACGCTATCGAGTCGCAAAATGCGCAAATTGCAGTGGGCCAACTTGGCGGTACGCCTTCGGTGGACAAACAGGCGCTGAATGCGACGATCAATGCTCAGTCATTGCTACAAACGCCGGACGATTTCCGCGCGATTACGCTGCGCGTGAACCAGGACGGTTCCGACGTCAAACTGGGCGACGTCGCCACAGTCGAAATGGGCGCAGAGAAATACGATTACCTCAGCCGCTTTAACGGCAATCCGGCCTCCGGCCTGGGGGTTAAATTAGCCTCTGGCGCCAATGAAATGGCGACGGCGAATCTGGTTATCAATCGCCTGAATGAGCTGTCGCAATATTTCCCGCACGGACTGGAATACAAGGTGGCGTATGAAACCACCTCCTTCGTCAAAGCGTCGATTATCGACGTGGTAAAAACGCTGCTGGAAGCCATCGCGCTGGTCTTCCTCGTCATGTATCTGTTCCTGCAAAACTTCCGTGCGACGCTTATCCCGACCATCGCCGTCCCGGTGGTGTTAATGGGCACCTTCTCCGTGCTCTACGCCTTTGGCTACAGCGTCAACACGCTGACGATGTTTGCGATGGTGCTGGCCATCGGATTGCTGGTCGATGACGCCATTGTGGTGGTGGAGAACGTCGAGCGCATCATGAGCGAGGAAGGCCTCTCGCCGCGTGAAGCCACGCGGAAATCGATGGGGCAGATCCAGGGTGCGCTGGTGGGTATCGCCATGGTGCTGTCCGCGGTATTTATCCCGATGGCCTTCTTCGGTGGCACCACCGGGGCGATTTACCGCCAATTCTCGATAACCATCGTCTCGGCAATGGTGCTGTCGGTGCTGGTGGCGATGATCCTGACCCCGGCCCTGTGCGCCACATTGCTCAAGCCGCTGCACAAGGGCGAACATCACGGTCAGACCGGGTTTTTCGGCTGGTTTAACCGCATGTTTAACCGCAATGCTGAACGCTATGAAAAAGGCGTTGCCCGAATTTTACATCGCAGCCTGCGCTGGATCCTGATCTACGGCTTGCTGCTCGGCGGCATGGTATTCCTGTTCCTGCGCCTGCCAACCTCGTTCCTGCCGCTGGAAGACCGCGGCATGTTTACCACCTCGGTACAGCTGCCCAGCGGTTCCACGCAGCAGCAGACGTTAAAAGTGGTGGAAGAAGTCGAGAAGTATTATTTCACCTATGAAAAAGACAACATCATGTCGGTCTTCTCAACCGTCGGCTCTGGACCTGGAGGGAACGGGCAGAACGTAGCGCGCATGTTTGTCCGCTTAAAAGACTGGGACGATCGTGACGCCACCACCGGCACCTCATTTGCCATTATCGAACGCGCCACCAAAGCGTTTAACCAGATTAAAGAGGCGCGCGTATTTGCCAGCAGCGCTCCGGCCATCAGCGGCCTGGGTAGCTCTGCCGGTTTTGATATGGAGTTGCAGGATCACGCCGGTGCGGGTCATGACGCGTTAATGGCCGCACGGGACAAACTGATAGAACTTGCCGGGAAGGACACCTCTCTCACCCGCGTACGTCATAATGGCCTCGACGACAGCCCGCAGCTGCAAATTGATATCGATCAGCGCAAAGCACAGGCGTTGGGGGTTTCTATCGATGATATTAACGACACGCTGCAAACGGCCTGGGGCTCCAGTTACGTCAATGACTTTATGGACCGCGGCCGTGTGAAAAAAGTCTACGTGCAGGCGGCGGCGAAATATCGCATGCTCCCTGACGACATCAACCTGTGGTACGTACGCAACAATAGCGGTGGTATGGTGCCGTTCTCGGCGTTTGCCACCTCGCGCTGGGAAACCGGTTCACCGCGTCTGGAACGCTACAACGGATACTCTGCCGTCGAGATCGTCGGCGAAGCCGCGCCCGGCGTCAGTACCGGGACGGCAATGGACGTGATGGAATCGCTGGTGCATCAGCTTCCGACCGGATTTGGCCTCGAATGGACGGCGATGTCTTATCAGGAACGGCTCTCGGGCTCTCAGGCCCCTGCCCTGTACGCTATTTCGCTGCTGGTGGTGTTCCTGTGTCTGGCGGCACTGTACGAAAGCTGGTCGGTACCGTTCTCCGTCATGCTGGTAGTGCCGTTGGGGGTGATTGGCGCGCTGCTGGCGACCTGGATGCGCGGTCTGGAAAACGACGTTTATTTCCAGGTCGGGCTATTAACGGTTATCGGGCTGTCGGCGAAAAACGCGATATTAATTGTTGAGTTCGCCAATGAAATGAATGAAAAAGGACACGATTTGCTCGACGCCACACTGCACGCCTGTCGTCAGCGTTTACGTCCAATTTTAATGACCTCACTGGCGTTTATCTTCGGGGTGCTGCCGATGACCATCAGCAGCGGCGCAGGCTCCGGCGGTCAGCATGCGGTAGGGACCGGCGTGATGGGCGGGATGATATCCGCCACTATTTTGGCCATTTACTTCGTGCCGCTGTTTTTTGTGCTGGTACGCAGGCGCTTCCCGCTGAAGCCACGCCCGGAATAATCAGGGCACAAAAAAGGCGACTTATTATGAGTCGCCTTTTTTTATCCCTTGCGGGATCAGGATGTCTGCCAGAAATTTATTTACGAAGCATAACTTCGATAAAATCTTTCCAGTTCCCCAGTTCACGTTCAATCATAACAACCTCTCTTATTATTATGGGCATTCTACGAAATCATCATCATTAAAAGAAGACAATTTAACCAATGGTTGTGATTGCATCCTCCCGTGTGTGGGGTGTATGTCATCACTATGCGCTATACCCATAAATTTTATGTGACTTACGGCAATATTTTGAAATATTCATACATAATCTACGACTTTGATAATTCTGATGGAAAAACAGTCAGATGCAAAGCAGTAAATTCTGAATTTTACGCCATCCCTGATTCTGGAACTTTCAGGAATCATTATTCACTGTTGTTCAACAATGTTATATTTTTCTATAACGATTGAGTGACACTATGTATTATCTGCAATAACACAGATTAAGAATAAATATTCAAATTACGTCAATAAGGATTCAAATGGTCACCCTTTACGGCATTAAAAACTGCGATACGATTAAAAAAGCCCGACGCTGGCTGGAGGAACGCGGTATTGAGTACCGCTTCCATGATTATCGCGTTGACGGTCTGGACCACGCACTCATGCAGTCTTTTATCAACGAGTTAGGTTGGGAGGCGCTGCTCAATACGCGCGGAACCACCTGGCGCAAACTGGATGAAACCACGCGGAGCCACATCACCACTGCGGACGCCGCCGCCGCGTTGATGATTGAAATGCCTGCAATGATCAAACGCCCATTGCTCTGCGCACCGGGTAAGCCTATGCTGCTGGGTTTTAGTGAATCCAGTTATATGCAGTTTTTTAATGATTGTAATGAGGTGTAGTCTATGTCGTGCCCGGTTATTGAGCTGACACAGCAGCTTATTCGCCGTCCTTCCCTAAGCCCGGATGATGCCGGGTGCCAGGCGTTAATGATTGAGCGCCTGCGCGCGGTAGGTTTTACCGTTGAGCGAATGGATTTTGGTGACACACAGAATTTTTGGGCATGGCGCGGACACGGTGAGACGCTGGCGTTTGCCGGTCACACCGACGTCGTGCCTGCCGGCGATGTTGATCGTTGGATCAATCCGCCATTTGAGCCAACAATCCGCGACGGCCTGCTGTTCGGACGCGGCGCTGCGGATATGAAAGGATCGCTGGCGGCAATGGTTGTCGCGGCAGAGCGTTTCGTCGCTCAGCACCCTAACCATAAAGGCCGTCTGGCATTTTTAATCACCTCTGACGAAGAAGCCAGCGCGAAAAATGGCACCGTGAAGGTGGTTGAAGCGCTGATGGCCCGCAACGAACGACTGGACTATTGCCTGGTCGGCGAGCCATCCAGTACCGAAATCGTCGGTGATGTGGTCAAGAACGGGCGTCGGGGTTCACTGACCTGCAACCTGACAATTCACGGGGTTCAGGGACACGTGGCCTATCCGCATCTGGCCGATAACCCTGTGCACCGCGCTGCGCCAATGCTGAATGAACTGGTAGGCATTGAATGGGATCAGGGCAATGAATTTTTCCCCGCGACCAGCATGCAGATTGCCAATATTCAGGCAGGTACCGGCAGCAATAACGTCATCCCCGGCGAGCTTTTTGTTCAGTTCAACTTCCGGTTCAGCACCGAACTCAACGATGAGATGATCAAATCGCGGGTGCTGGCGCTGCTGGATAAGCATCAGCTGCGTTATACCGTCGACTGGTGGCTTTCCGGTCAGCCGTTCCTGACGGATCGCGGTAAACTGGTGGATGCAGTGGTCAACGCCATTGAGCACTATAATGAAATTAAACCGCAGTTACTGACTACAGGCGGGACATCCGACGGGCGCTTTATTGCCCGCATGGGGGCGCAGGTAGTAGAACTTGGGCCGGTCAATGCCACCATTCATAAAATTAATGAATGTGTTAATGCCGCCGACCTGCAGCTGCTTGCCCGTATGTATCAACGTATCATGGAGCAGCTCGTCGCCTGATGAGCGTTCCTGCAAGAGGAAATGAGCATGGACTTGCTGGCAAAGTATTGGTGGATTTTAGTACTGGTTTTTCTGGTAGGCGTACTGCTGAACGTAATCAAAGATCTCAAGCGCGTTGACCATAAAAAATTTCTCGCCAATAAACCGGAGCTTCCCCCGCATCGTGACTTTAACGATAAATGGGATGATGACGATGACTGGCCGAACAAAGATCAGCCGAAGAAATAAACACAGTCCCGTAGGCCCGGTAAGCGTTAGCGCTACCGGGCATTAAGTGCCGGATGGCGACCTCGCCTTATCCGGCCTACGGGCTAGATCATCTCAATCACATCATCATCGTGGGGCTTACCGCCACTCAGTGCTTCATCGAAATAGTGCTTCGGTACGGTAAAACGCAAATGATCGAGTGCATATTGCATGCTGCGATCGTCAATGGCATGGCCGAGATCTTCGACGATATCCAGCGTCACATCCCCTCCGGCACGAATTAATGCTTCCTGCGCGGCAACGGCGTGAGACAGTTCGATCACCCGGTCTTCCCCGCCGTGAATCAAATGCACCGTTGTGGCGGTCGTCGCCACCTCCGGCACGCTGGCGTAGCGGCCATTGAAGGCAATCACCCGCGATGCCAGCCCCGGTTCGGCCTTGATACTCTCAAGCGACATAATCGCCCCCTGCGAAAAACCAATCAGCGCGGTTGCCTGAGGGGAAACGCCGCTCTGTTGCTGCCAGTAGCGTACGATGTCGATAAACACCGGCATGATGGCATCAACCCGCTCCTGACGGTTCTGTTCCGTCACGCCCTGCACTGAAAACCACTGCCGGCCGCCGGTGGAACCGTAAGGCTGTGCCCCACCGATACTGACAATCAGCGCATCGGGGAACAGCGGTGCAAACCAGGAACCAATTTCGCCCATGGCAACCGGGTTATCGCCGACACCATGAAACAGCAGCAACAGCTGTTGCGCAGGTTTATCGGGACTTTGAACAACAAAATGGTCATGTTTCATGGCGATCTCCTTAACTGATAAGAGTAATTCTACGCCGCTTAATCGCAATGACCATGCCAGGAAATTGAAGAAGTCAGTGAAAAAATTGCCATTGCATAATGCGATTCTGTAGCTGTTGCGTCCGGGCCGCATCGATCTGGGCCAACGCCTGCGCCGCTTCAGCCCGCTGAACCAACAAAAGCGCTTTACGCCCGGACACCTTCAGTCGTAGGCACAGTTCAGCGTCGCCGCATCTCTCGTCGACACGTCCGCGCAATGCCGGAAGAGGTAGCTCGCTGCCCTGGAGCAGGCGACTCAGACAGCCTAACGACGTGAGCAGCGGCCGATGCGCAAAAGCAAATCCAGCCAACGCCTGCCAGTCATCTTCATTAAGCGTAGTCTCTTTCAGCGGCACGACCGGGATCGCCTCATCGTTCCACTGTGCCAGAACGTCAGCATCCCGACGCAGGCGCAGGTGTTCGGTTGCGGCCAGGCGTTTTCCCGCCTCGCTTATCGGCAGCAGCGCCATCGCGGTGTAGCAGCCGCTGCTGGCCTCCCGATGATTCCCCATCCGCACCAGCACAAAGCCGCAGCGCTGCCAGAAACGCCATAGCTCACTCGTATAACCAAAACTGACCGACAGATAGTCACACTGCGTGGAATAGTAATGAGCCTGCTCGATTAGCCGTTGCCCAATACCTTCCCGCTGGCGGGCGGGATGAACCGCAATACGACTTACTCGCCGTCCAACGAGCGTCGCCGCCTGTGGGTCACTGCCGTGCGCGGCCAGTGATTGCGCCACCAGGTTTCCTCTTGGACGACGATAACCTGCCCAGACGGCCTGGCTAAGTTCAGCGGATAAGCCGCCTTCATCCACCAACCAGACGGCCCCCGCCACCGCGTCAGCCGCCGATGCGTGCAAAAAATGCTGGCCAGGCGCGTCCATCATTCGGCGCAAATCCAGCGGAGACGTGCGGTAATGCGCCCCGGAGAGCAGCCGGTATACCGCCAGCGGCAGATGCGGATTGCTATGCCAGACCGTCGACTCAAAGGTGGAGAAGTGGATATCGCCTTGAGGGGGATGCAAAAAAGTGTCGTCGTCGAACACCAGCGTCTCACTGACGGTTTGTTCCAGCGGACACCCTTGAGCCCACCTGATGGGCTGCTGCAGTTCATAACGCAGAAGATGGGGGAAACGCGCGCAGAACTTCAATAAGAACCCTCTGCCGGTTCCCTCGTAGCCCTGAACGGTGGTAGTCAACAGTACACGTGGAAAACGCGAAACCAGCTGATGCAGCAACGGAGCGGGAATAGCGGCCGCTTCATCCACAATCAACCAATCAGCGGTTTCGCTGCCGGTGAGTAACGCATCAGGCGCCATAAAGCGATAACGTTCTCCGGCAAACTGCGCCAGCACATCCGTCGCCGCTTTTGCCGGGGCGGTAACAATGGCGCTTGCCTTCATGCGTGATATCAACTGCCCGGCCAGCGCGGATTTACCCCGGCCTCGCGCGGCGGTTACCGCTGCCACGCCGGGCGGCATATCCAGCAGCTGCTGTAAAATGACCGCCTGCTCTGGCTGAGGCTCGCCGTTAGCTGGCTGCCAGCGAGCGCGCGCGGGAAAATGTCCAGGCGCAAACGGCTGATGCTGTTGCCAGTGCAGGGTTTGTCCGTCACGGGTCATCACCCGTTGAAAGTGTTCGACAAAGTGCGGCGTAGGGATAGGTTCGGCGCAATCGCTCCAGCGCAGTGAATCCACATCAGGATGCGTTTGCCAGGTCAGCCAGGGGGGCGTCAGCAGCACCAGCCAGCTTCCGGCACGCAGCGTGCCGCTTAGGGCGGCAAACGCCGCAGCGTCAAATCCCTGACGGGCATCAAAAACCGCATGGCGAAACTCACGCCCCAGTAACGTTTGTAGCGCTTGCGGCGTGCAGTACGGTTCAGCGGGAGCCGTTGCCCCCACCCAAAGCCAGTCGCCGGGTAATGTGTTGCGTAGCGCGAGCGCCCGCTCCTGAGGCCACAGACCCTCGCCGCTAATAATCAGCAGACGACGGATGCCTTCCCGGCCCATGTGTTCAGTTAACGCATTCAATGCGGTGTTATCGGACATCCCTGCCTCAGGATCTTAAATGCCTTTGCCAAAAGTATTGCATTGCGCCGGGTCGCCGCTATCAAAACCGCGTTTGAACCAGCTATAGCGCTGTTCAGAGGTACCATGCGTAAAGCTGTCCGGTACCACGCGTCCCTGCCCCTGCTGCTGCAGGCGATCGTCACCAATTGCCTGGGCGGCGTTCAGCGCTTCTTCCAGATCGCCCGTTTCCAGCACGCCCTGCTGCTGCATACTGTTGCCCCAGACGCCAGCAAAGCAGTCAGCCTGCAGCTCCATACGCACGGAAAGACGATTCACTTCCGCCTGCGAGGCATTCTGCTGCATCTGGCGAACTTTCGGTTCTATGCCTAGTAGTTTCTGCACGTGGTGGCCAACCTCATGCGCAATGACATAGCCCTGAGCAAAATCACCGTCAGCGCCGAGCTTACTTTTCATGTCGTCATAGAAGGAGAGATCGATATAGACCGTGCCGTCCGCAGGGCAATAAAATGGCCCCATCACTGACTGGCCTGCTCCACATCCGGTTCGCGTCGCGCCACGGTACATCACCAGCTTAGGCTGCTGATAAGTACGGCCCATTTTTTCAAACTGCTGGCCCCAGGTGTCTTCGGTCGTGGCGAGGATCACCGAGGTAAATTTGGCCGCTTCATCATCATTCGGACTGATGGAACGCGTGGATTGCTGCTGCGAAACAGGTTGGCCGGTCATTAACCCGGTGAGATCGACGCCATAATAGCCGGCCACAAGGACCACAATCAGCAGGATGATGCCGCCTTTACCACGTGGCAAACGAAAGCCCGGCCCGCCCATAGAAGGTCCGCCGCCCGAACTGTTACGTCTGTCTTCTACATTGTCGCTTTCGCGACGCCCTTGCCAGCGCATAATCACCTCAACTTTTTATTCATTATGATGATGATCGTAGGCGGTTCGGAACAGGATTACCATAAGAAAGAGTAATCAAACCAGGGGGGAATTGATGAGCCGGAGAGCGATCGCCGGCTCAGGAAGGGATCAGTCTAACTTCACACCCAGGCGATGTGCGACAGCTTCATAGGCTTCGATCAGGCCGCCCAGACTCTGGCGGAAACGGTCTTTGTCCATTTTATCCAGCGTTTCTTTGTCCCACAGACGGCTACCGTCCGGAGAGAATTCGTCGCCCAGAACCACTTCACCTTTATACAAACCAAACTCAAGTTTGAAGTCGACCAGGATCAGACCCGCGTCATCAAACATTTTCTTCAGCACGTCGTTAGCTTTGTAGGTCAGCTCTTTCATTCGTGCCAGATTCTCTTTGCTCACCCAACCAAACGTTTCGCAATAGGACTCGTTAATCATTGGATCGTGCATAGCATCGTTTTTCAGGAACAGATCAAACAGCGGCGGATTCAGTTCAATACCTTCCTCAACGCCTAAACGCTTCACCAGGGAACCTGCCGCGCGGTTACGCACCACGCACTCGACCGGGACCATCTCCAGTTTTTTCACCAGACATTCGGTATCGGATAGCAGTCGCTCCATTTGGGTCGGAATGCCCGCTTCTTGCAGCTTGGTCATAATGAAATGGTTGAACTTATTGTTCACCATGCCTTTACGATCGAACTGTTCGATGCGCGCGCCATCCCCTGCTGACGTATCATTGCGGAATTCGAGCACCAACAGGTCCGGGTTTTCCGTGCTGTATACGGTCTTCGCTTTACCACGATACAGCTCAGCTTGCTTTTGCATCTTTATTACTCCTGGGTGTGAAATAACGATAAATATTGCGTTTTTCTGCTGACGCACACGTTTGCGTATCATACCAGAAAAAAGGGCTGGAGTTATCCAGCCCTTGATTTTTACTTACTGAATGCGGCCTGGAAGACGGCGACCAGCGCGTCGTTCTGGCTTTGCGTCAGGGTATGTCCCTTCGGATCGATAAACTGCAAGCTGCTGCGGTTGTCTAAATCACCGACCTGCAGTTTGTAGTCGCCGGATACCAGACCCGGATCGCTCGCGCCCAGTTCCTGCCAGTTGCTATCGGACAGCGGTTTGTAGGTTACGGCGATGCTGCCCTGAGAACGAGTACTGTCGGTCACTTTCATGCCCACTTTCTCAAGTGCTGCTGGCAGACGCTGCCACACCACGTTGAACGGTCCGCGTACCACCAGCATCGGCAAGCCGGTGTCATCGGCGGCGCTCTGAACATCCATGGTGGCGGCAGAGCGGCTCTGCGCGGCATTCGCGGCGTCGGTGGCGGTCTTATCCAGACCCGCAGAGATAACGTTCATCATCTCAGCGCTGTAGCGCTGCATTGATGCAGCATCTGCCACCGGCTTACCGGCCTGCTCGAGGTTAACCAGTTTCACCGTTACCGCCTGCTGATAGCCCTGCGGTTTAACCGAGATTTGATAACGTCCGCGATACTGCTCGTCTTCATCAAGACGGTTCCAGTCAACCCAATCGGTCGTCAGCGTCTGACTGGCATCATCACGTTTGGTAATGGTGTAGTTTTTCGCCTGAATCACGCTAACGACCTGCGGCCACAGCGTGTTACTACGACCATTCTCTACCAGCAACGTTGCCGTATCACCTGCGATCTGGGTACGTGCACCGCTAACCAATGCCAGCGGTTGAGCCGGTGGGCGAATATCCAGCGCTTTACCAACAGCACCGCTGCCGTTGGTTACCGGGATGGTATAATCACCGGTTGTTACCGGCAGAATCATCCCAGCTGGCGCATGAAGCTCAGCAAGCGGTGCGGCCTCCAGATAGGATTCATCACCGCTCACCTGGCGCTTATAGCGCGAGTCAGAACTACAGGCCGCGAGCAACATAACTAGCGAAACACCCGCAACCTTGGCCAGGCGCGACTTTTGTACTGAGTAAGCCATCAAATCTCCCTAAACTTTACAGCAAACCGGCATGCTTAAGCGCCGCTTTGACGATATCACGAGCATTGTCCGTGATTGGCGTCATCGGCAGACGCAGCGTATCGGTTGCCACAAGACCCAATTCCTTACATGCCCATTTCACCGGGATAGGATTGGGTTCGACAAATAGTTTGTTGTGTAACGGCATCAAACGCTGGTTAATCACCCGCGCCTCGGCAAAACGCCCTTCTGCCGCCAGTTTGCACATTTCAGCCATTTCACGTGCCGCTACGTTAGTGGTAACGGAAATCACGCCATGACCACCGAGCTGCATAAAGTCCAGCCCGGTCGCGTCATCACCGCTGAGCAGAATAAAATCGTCTGAAACCAGCTCTTTGATCTGGTGAACACGACTTAAGTTCCCTGTGGCCTCTTTGATAGCGACAATATTTTTTACTTTCGCCAGACGACCCACGGTCTCCGGCAGCATATCGCAGCCAGTACGGGACGGCACATTATACAGAATTTGTGGCAAGTCAGTATGTTCAGCGATGGCTTTGAAATGCTGGAACAAACCTTCCTGCGTCGGGCGGTTGTAGTAAGGCGTCACCGTCAGGCAGCCGACAATACCGCTGTCGTTGAAACGCTGCGTCAGACTAATGGCTTCTGCGGTCGCATTGGCGCCGGTTCCGGCAATCACCGGAATACGCCCGTCGGCCAGTTCCAGCGTCATCATCACCACATCGCCATGTTCATCATGACTCAGCGTGGCGGACTCACCGGTAGTGCCAACCGAAACGATCGCCGAGGTGCCGCTGGCGACATGATAATCAATCAGTTTTTTCAGGCTCGACCGGCAGACTTTACCTTTCTCATCCATCGGCGTAATAAGCGCGACAATACTTCCCGTGAACATGGGCCATCCTCTGTGCAAACAAGTGTCTCAATGGTACGTTTGGTACGACAATAAAAGCAAGCGACCAGAGCCTTTCTGATTGTTGTATGCATGTTTTTTTTATGCTTTCCTTATAATTACCTCACCGCTCAAAGGAAGAACAGGTTTGACATCGTCATCGCAACACTATCTGGTCATTACTGCGCTGGGTGCCGACCGCCCAGGAATTGTGAACACCATCACTCGTCATGTCAGCAGTTGTGGCTGTAATATTGAAGACAGCCGACTGGCCATGCTGGGTGACGAGTTTACATTTATCATGCTGTTGTCTGGCACCTGGAATGCCATCACCCTGATTGAATCAACCTTGCCGTTGAAAGGCGCAGAGCTAGATTTATTGATTGTGATGAAGCGTACAACCGCACGCCCCCGCCCGGCGATGCCCGCCACGGTATGGGTTCAGGTTGATGTCCCTGACTCTCCCCATTTGATTGAGCGTTTTACCGCCCTTTTCGACAGTCATCAAATGAATATTGCCGAACTGGTTTCTCGCACCCAACCGGCGGAGAACGGAAAGGCTGCCCAGTTGTTTATTCAGATTACCGCACATAGCCCTGCGTCACACGATTCGGCAAATATTGAGGATGCGTTTAAAGCACTCTGTACAGAACTCAATGCGCAAGGCAGTATTAACGTCGTCAATTACTCACAGCATGATGAACAGGATGGAGTTAAGTAATGAACCCACTGAAAGCCGGTGATATCGCACCGAAATTTAGCTTGCCGGATCAAGACGGAGAACAAGTAAATTTAACCGACTTCCAGGGACAGCGTGTTCTGGTTTATTTCTACCCGAAAGCCATGACGCCCGGCTGTACCGTACAGGCCTGTGGCTTACGCGATAACATGGATCAGTTAAAAAAAGCCGGCGTGGAAGTGCTGGGTATCAGCACCGATAAACCGGAGAAGCTTTCCCGCTTCGTGGAGAAGGAAGTGCTTAACTTCACGCTCCTGTCCGATGAAGATCACCAGGTTTGCGAGCAGTTTGGCGTCTGGGGAGAAAAGTCATTTATGGGTAAAACCTATGATGGCATTCATCGCATCAGCTTCCTGGTGGATGCTGACGGCAAGATTGAACATGTGTTTGATGATTTCAAAACCAGCAATCACCACGACATCGTGCTGAAATGGGTGCAGGAAAACGCCTGATTTATTTTTGCCGGATTAAGCCTGATGGCGACGCTACGCGTCTTATCAGGCCTACATCCGCGCAAGTCCGTAGGCCGGATAAGGCATTTACGCCGCTATCCGGCATCAACGTCGTTTACTCAAACGTCCCTTTAACACACGCTTTTTTCTCTTTCACCACCGCGTTGCCCTTCGCCCACAGGTGGTAAACTTCCAGCGTGTCGTTGAGCACCAGAATGTCCGCATCGCATCCAACCGCCAGACGTCCTTTATGCCCAAGTCCCAGAAACTCCGCCACCGTGCGCGTGAGCGGACATAATGCCTGCTCCAGAGGAATGGCATGAACAGTCACCAGTTGGCGCAGCGTGTGTGCCAGTGATTCAAATCCGGCCACACCAATCCCCGTCAGATTGCCCTGTTCATCAAACTCCGGCTGGCTGCCGTTACCGTCTGAACTCAAGGTAATCCGCGACAGTGGAACGTCGCTGCGCAGCGCGGTCGCGATGGCCGTTGCCGGATCCACGGGCTCATCAATACTGCTGGTAATGTCGATATACACCCCTTTGCGGGCATAGGCTAAGGCGGCCTCAAACAACGGTTCCGCGCGGTTAACATGCGTTGGCAGCAGTTTGGTTATCGGCACATCTGAATGCGCGAGGACGTCATACAGCGGCTCCAGCATGCGCGGGCTGTCACCCATATGGAAGACGCTAATCCCCGGCTTCTGCCCTAATAATCCGCCGACGCGCGACTGCGCCGCCATGTTCGCCAGCACCGCGGTATTCGGGGCTGATGAGCGATGGTCTGAAATCGCACATTTCACCCCTATCACCTTGTCGATCAGCGCCACATCACGCTCAATACTGCCGGTAATGGTCGGGGAGGGTAACGAATACGCGCCGGTGAGCATCCAGGCACTGATGCCTTCATATTCCAGTGCTCGGGTTTTCGCCAACAGCGACTCCGGATGACGGGTAATTCCGTCGGTACCCAGCAATCCCACCACTGAGGTGATACCCGCTTCAACCAGACGTGACAGACGCACTTCCGGTGTGCGGGTGTGGGGGCCGGCCTCTCCGCCACCGCCAATCAAATGAACGTGCTGATCGATAAACCCCGGACAAACAATGGCACCCTCGAGATTAACACACCGACAGCCGGGAAAATCGTCTGCCAGGATAGACGGCGCGATGGCGACAATTTTTCCGCCCGCGACCAGAATATCTTGTTGCCCCAAATCGTCAGGCGCGTAAACGTGTCCGCGCTGGAACAGCGTCAGACCAAGAATTGAACAGTTCATAACCTTCCTTGTCAGGCAATTACCTGCATAACCCAAATAGAGAGCAGCGCATTCATCACGCATACCGCAATAATAAGCGGATAATAGCGAGGATGAACCCCCGCAGTCCCCAGACAGCGTCCGACATTTTGCACTGGATTCCCCATCAGGTAGATGGCCGGTAGCAATACCGTCGCATCATGTCCCGAAAGGGTTCCGGCGACAACCAGACTGGCGCAAACGCCAACGCCGCCGCCCATACTCATCACCGCCGCCAACAGCACGGTGGCAGATTCCCCCGGCAATCCCCACAGCGCCATAACCGGTTCGCACACCCGGCCGACGACGTCGAGCAACCCCGTTACCTTTAGCGCCTGAATAATCACAAACGCCATCACCACGTTCGGTAACAGGCTGGTGGTGGCAATGGTAAACCCGCGCCTTGCGCCATCGATGAACATATCCATGACATTTTTACGTACGTGTGTTGTCATCTCAGGCCTCCTGCTGCGTACGGCGATTTTCAAGCTGCGCGATCCACAGCCGTAGCAGGTTCGCGCCGACAAATTTGAAGACCAGGATCACCGCCAGTGGCGTTATCACCGGAACGGTAACCATCGTAAACAGCGCCGCGCCTGAGGAAAAATAGTTGGTGATACACGCGCTACCGCTGGTTTGCCAGCAGGCAAAAATAGCGCGTTCCTGTTCAGTGATAATCCCCTCTTCCGCCAGCTCTTTGGTCATTCCGGCTGCGGCATCGGTATTTTGCACATTCGCAATCAGCGCCAACGAGCAAATACCCGGAACGCCGAGTAAGGGGCGCAGGACCGGCGTCATTAGCTGCTGCGCCGCGCGCAACCCACCCAAGCCTTCGGTAATGGAGATGATGCCAAGTGACAGAATGACGGAGGGCGCCAGTTCCAGCGCAAATAAAAAGCCATCTTTTGCGCCCATCCCGCCGGTACCGCGAAACGAGACCGCCGTCTCGCCTGCCGCGTTTATCTGCCCAAATGCGCCGTTGAGAACGGTGAAATCGAACACCCGCCACCAGTCGGTACTTTTCGAAAACATGCCGGAAAAAAGGATAATAGTGACGAAAAAGGCGAGATAGCCAACCCATCCCGCTTTTTGTTGCGTGTGCGTGTTGTGACCCATTTTTTTCTCCTGTTGGTCTTATTCCTTGTGTGACAAAAAAACATCACATTGGTCAAGTTAAAGGCTAATACGGAGAAAAACGACACCCAGGAAGATTATTCAGAAAGTGTGTATAGAGGTCAGACAAGTTCTGGCCCGGCGGCATTGCACCGCCGGGCGTCAGGGTCTATGACTCGTCAATCGTCTGACCATCCGGCCAGGCATGGACGACTGCTTTGATTAACGTCGCCAGCGGAATAGCAAAGAATACGCCCCAGAATCCCCACAGCCCGCCAAAAATCACCACCGACAGAATAATCACCAGTGGATGCAGGTTTACGGCTTCGGAGAACAGCACTGGGACCAACAGATTGCCATCCAGCGCCTGAATGATCAGGTACACGGCAAAGCAGCTCCAGAACTCGGTCCCGAGACCAAACTGGAACAGCGCCACGCCCACCACCGGGATGGTCACCACAAAGGCACCGATATACGGGATCAGGACTGAAAAACCGACCAGTACAGCCAGCAGCAAGGAGTAGTTGAGGCCAAACAGCAGGAAGCCCAGCCAGGTGGCGACGCCTACCACCACCATTTCCAGCACTTTGCCGCGAATATAGTTGGTGATTTGCTGGTTCATCTCTTTCCAGACCTGCCCGGCCAGTCCACGATTACGCGGAAGTACCCGACGTACGGCATTCAGCATCTGGCTTTTGTCTTTCACCAGGAAGAACACCATTAGCGGAACGAGAACCAGATACACCGCCAGCGTCAGCAATCCGACCAGCGAAGCCAGCGAATATTTCACCACGGAATCGCCCATATTGAGCATTCGCGCGCGCATATTCTCTGCCATCGCATCAATGATGCCGGCATCCATCAGCGCCGGATACCGTCGCGGCAAGGTAGCGGCAAAATCAGACAGCTTGTTAAGCATGCCGGGCATATCACGAATCAGGTAGATCCCCTGCTGCCACGCGACCGGCATTACCACAAACGCCATCAGCAGCAGAATACCGACGAACACCACCAGTACAATGGATGTCGCCCAACGCCTTGAACAGCCGATATTTTCCAGCCGCACGGTGGGCCATTCCAGCAGATAAGCCAGCACAATGGCAACCAGCAGCGGCGCTAACAGCCCACTAAAGAAGAAAAGGATGCCAAAACCGGCAACCAGAATAATCAGCAAGGCAATAGCCTCAGGGTCGCTAAAGCGGCGGCGATACCATTGCATCAACATTTCGAGCATAAAACCCTTCCATGAACCTCAATAGCGGGATTGCGATCCCGAATTGTATCGAAATGTCACAAAAAAGACTTCGCTTTTTATAGCGGTTTACGCAAAGTGAAAAGACATTTTTCCTGGGTGTTCATCGTCGAATTTCGCAGTTACACTCCCAAAGCTGTCTGAGGGTGAACGATACTTCACAGCATGGGTCAAATGGCTATCTCAAAAAAGAATACAGGACAGAGGTTATGTTCAGGCAGTTGAAAAAAAACCTGGTTGCTACCCTCATTGCTGCACTGGCCATCGGTCAGGTCGCGCCCGCATTTGCTGACACTGCGGACACCCTACCGGATATGGGAACCTCAGCAGGGAGCACGCTTTCCATCGGGCAGGAAATGCAGATGGGCGACTATTACGTACGCCAGCTGCGCGGCAGTGCGCCGTTAATTAACGATCCTTTGCTGACCCAATACATTAATTCTCTGGGGATGCGTCTGGTCTCACACGCGGACTCCGTCAAAACCCCCTTCCATTTCTTTTTGATTAATAACGATGAAATAAACGCCTTTGCCTTCTTTGGCGGCAACGTTGTGCTGCACTCTGCGCTTTTCCGCTATTCCGATAACGAAAGCCAGCTGGCATCGGTGATGGCGCACGAAATTTCTCACGTCACGCAGCGCCACCTAGCGCGCGCCATGGAAGACCAAAAGCGCTCTGCCCCGCTGACCTGGGTGGGGGCTCTGGGTTCTATTCTGTTGGCGATGGCCAGTCCGCAGGCAGGGATGGCAGCACTGACCGGTACGCTGGCCGGCACCCGTCAGGGGATGATCAGCTTTACGCAGCAAAATGAACAGGAAGCGGACCGTATCGGTATTCAGGTCCTGCAACGCTCAGGATTTGATCCGCAGGCCATGCCGACGTTTCTGGAAAAACTGCTCGACCAGGCGCGCTATTCCACGCGCCCGCCTGAAATTCTGCTGACGCACCCCCTGCCAGAAAGCCGTCTGGCGGATGCGCGTAACCGTGCTAACCAGATGCGACCGACGGTGGTGCAATCCTCGGAAGATTTTTACCTGGCAAAAGCGCGAACCCTCGGCATGTATAACTCGGGTCGCAACCAGTTGAGCAGCGACCTGCTGGATAACTGGGCAAAAGGCAACGTCCGCGAGCAACGGGCGGCGCAATATGGCCGCGCGTTACAAGCAATGGAAGACAGTAAATACGACGAGGCGCGTAAAGCGCTACAGCCGCTGCTGTCTGCCGATCCGAACAATGCCTGGTATCTCGACCTGGCGACCGATATCGATCTCGGTCAGAAGAAAACCGGCGATGCAATTAATCGCCTGAAAAACGCCCGCGACCTGCGCGTTAATCCGGTATTGCAGCTTAACCTGGCGAATGCCTATTTACAGGCCGGTCAGGCCAAAGAGGCCGCTACCATCCTGAATCGTTATACGTTTAATCATAAGGATGACGGCAATGGCTGGGATCTGTTAGCACAAACGGAAGCAACGCTGAATAACCGCGATCAGGAACTGGCAGCGCGCGCAGAAGGCTATGCGCTGGCGGGACGTCTTGACCAGGCCATTTCTATGCTCAGCAGCGCAAGTTCACAGGTGAAGCTGGGAAGCCAGCAGCAGGCAAGATACGATGCCCGTATTGACCAGCTACGCCAGCTGCAAGAGCGCTTTAAACCGTACACGAAGATGTAACTATTGAATACTTACCGGATGGTGACGCTGTTGCGTCTTATCCGCCATCCGGCAGTTTTGCTATGCAAGGAGAAGTCATGTCAGACGCGATTAAAATCTACCATAACCCACGTTGCTCAAAGAGCCGTGAGACACTGGAATTACTGAAGTCCAACGGCGTGGAGCCGGAAGTAGTGCTGTATCTCGACACTCCCGCAGACGCAGCAACTTTGCGTAATCTGCTGCAGATGCTGGGCATGTCCAGCGCGCGTGAGCTGATGCGCCAGAAAGAAGATCTCTATAAATCGCTCAACCTGGCGGACGAGACTCTGAGTGAAGAGGCGCTGATTCAGGCGATGGTGGAAAACCCGAAACTGATGGAACGTCCGATTGTGGTGGCCAACGGTCAAGCGCGAATTGGGCGTCCGCCGGAGCAGGTGCTGGATATCGTCGGCTAATGTGATGCACCGCAGTCTTTTCGGCTGCGGTGCTTACAGCTTCAGAATCTCTTTGACGAACGGAATGGTCAGCTTGCGCTGAGCGGTGATCGACGCATGATCCAGCTCATCCAGGGTCATAAACAACGTGCGCATTTCGCGATCCAGACGCTTTAGCAGGAAGCGGCCCACGTCCTCCGGCAGTTCGAATCCGCGCAATCTGGCGCGTAATTGCAATGCCTGAAGCTTATCTTCATCCGAGAGCGGCTGAAGTTTGTAGATTTGCCCCCAATCCAGACGAGAAGCCAGATCCGGCAGTCCGAGATTAAGCTGTCTTGGTGGACGATCGCCAGTGATCAGCAGGCGCGTTTTCCCTGATTCCAGAATGCGGTTGTAGAGATCGAAGATCGCCATTTCCCACAGGGAATCCCCGGCCACGCATTCAATGTTATCAATGCACACCAGCGAGAGATGTTCCATGCCATCAAGCACTTCCGGTACGAACCACGTACGCTTATCCAGCGGGACATAGCCGACGGCATCCCCGCGCTGAGAAAGCTCGGCACAGGCTGCGTGCAGCAAATGACTACGGCCCGCGCCTTCACGCGACCAGAGATAGATATACCCGCTATGTTCCTGACGCAGCACGTTTTGCAGCGCGGCCAGTAAAGAGGAGTTATCCCCCGGCCAGAAACTTGCGAAGGTTTCATCGTCAGGAAGATAAAGTGGCAAAGAGAGCTGTGCCGGTGTGTTCAGAGATACCTCAACCCAGGATTTCATAAAATCGCGTTGAGTTTACCACAGAAATACGTCGCGATAGAACCGGGCAGCGATGCCGCCCGGTCAGAGACTTAGTGTTGCGGTCTGTCAGCATCTTCAGCGTCAAGGACGACTTCTTCCGGACGCAGCAGGCTAATCACTTTGAAGATCAGGCTCAGGGCAACGCCGACAATGGTCGCCAGCGCCATGCCTTTCAGCTCAGCCGCACCAATGTGAACCTTCGCACCGCTCACGCCGATAATCAGAATCACCGAAGTCAGGATCAGGTTTTGTGCCTTGTTATAATCAACTTTTGATTCGATCAACACGCGGATACCGGACGCACCAATCACCCCGTACAACAGCAGTGAGACACCGCCCATAACCGGCAGCGGGATTATCTGAATCGCGGCGGCCAGTTTACCCACACATGAAAGCAGAATAGCAAAAATTGCCGCCCCGCCAATGACCCAGGTACTGTACACGCGGGTAATGGCCATGACGCCGATGTTCTCACCATAAGTGGTGTTAGGCGTGGAACCAAAGAAGCCGGAGATCACCGTCGACAGGCCATTGGCGAACATCGAACGGTGCAAGCCGGGATCGCGAATTAAATCTTTCTTCACGATATTGGCGGTCACCACCAGGTGTCCTACGTGTTCGGCAATCACCACCAGCGCCGCAGGCAGGATGGTCAGAATAGCCACCCATTCAAAACGCGGCGTGTAGAAGGTCGGCAGAGCAAACCAGTGGGCTTCGGCAATGGGTGTGGTATCCACAACGCCCATCACGAACGAGAGCGCATAACCCGCCAGCACACCAATCAGAATCGGGATAATCGCCATAAAGCCGCGGAACAGTACCGAACCAAATACCGTTACGCCCAGCGTCACCATCGAAATGATAATGGTTTTAGAGTCCGGCATTTGTCCTTCAGCGGGCAGCAAGCCTGCCATCCCCGCCGCAACACCAGCCAGCTCAAGGCCGATGACGGCAACGATTGCGCCCATAGCCGCAGGCGGGAACATCACATCCAGCCAACCGGTACCTGCTTTCTTCACGATGAAAGAAACCAGACAGAACAGCACGCCACACATGATAAAACCGCCGAGCGCCACTTCATACCCTAACGGCAGTAGCAGCAGTACCGGAGAGATAAAGGCAAAGCTGGACCCCAGATACGCTGGGATTTTCCCCTTACAGATAAAGAGATACAGCAGCGTACCAATGCCGTTAAACAGCAGGACGGTGGCCGGGTTGATATGAAACAGGACTGGCACCAGTACCGTGGCGCCAAACATGGCGAACAGGTGCTGCAAACTAAGCGGGATTGTCTGTAAAAGCGGCGGTCTTTCACTCACCCCGATAGCACGGCGCGTCATAGTGTTTTCCTCTGAGTATTGTGTTTGAGTAGCGATGGGTTGTTTTATTCAAAAAAAAGCCGACTCTTAAAGTCGGCTTCTTTTTATTTATTCATTTACTTGGTACCAAAAATCTTATCGCCGGCATCGCCGAGTCCCGGAATAATGTATCCGTGCTCGTTCAGCCCCTGGTCGATAGATGCGGTATACAGCTCAACATCCGGGTGCGCTTTTTCCAGCGCAGCGATACCTTCTGGCGCAGCAACCAGCACCAGCACTTTAATGCTGCTGCAGCCCGCGTTTTTCAGCAGGTCGATGGTAGCAATAACGGAACCACCGGTGGCCAGCATCGGGTCAACGATCAGCGCCATGCGCTCGTCAATGTTAGACACCAGTTTCTGGAAGTACGGTACCGGCTCCAGCGTCTCTTCGTTACGGTACATGCCCACCACGCTGATACGCGCGCTCGGGACGTTTTCCAGTACGCCTTCCATCATACCCAGGCCCGCACGCAGGATTGGCACAACGGTGATTTTTTTACCTTTGATTTGGTCGACTTCAACCGGGCCGTTCCAGCCTTCAATGGTCACCTTTTCGGTTTCCAGACCAGCGGTTGCTTCATAAGTCAGCAGGCTGCCAACTTCCGAGGCGAGTTCACGAAAGCGTTTAGTGCTGATGTCGTTTTCACGCATCAATCCCAGCTTGTGTTTGACGAGTGGGTGTTTGACTTCCACGATCTTCATACTCTTCTCCTTTCCTCAGACGAGTGGCAACCACAAAAAAAATCGCCGGATTATACCGCTTTTCCTCTCTGGCGCAACACTGCATACGCTTGATATGGATCAACCAAAGTCATTTACGTCTGAAAAATGAGTATAAGACACGCCCCGCGCGCTGGGCGGGGCCGAGCATCAATCCATTGAATTCTATAAAAATTCAGCATTGGTCTGAATGACGTGCTGATACCATGAAAAAGATTTCTTAGGCGAGCGTGCTAATGTCCCACTACCGTCATTATTTTTATCAACGTAGATAAAACCATAGCGTTTTTTCATTTCGCCCGTACCAGCGGACACTAAATCAATACACCCCCACGGCGTATAGCCCATTAAATCGACGCCATCTTCCACCACGGCTTTTTTCATCTCACTGATGTGGGCCGCCAGGTAGTCAATGCGGTACTGATCGTTCACCGTCCCATCGCTTTCCAGCATATCGATGGCACCAAACCCGTTTTCTACGATAAACAGCGGGAGTTGATAATGATCCCAGAACCAGTTTAGCGAGTAGCGCAGGCCGACCGGATCAATCTGCCAGCCCCAGTCCGATTTTTGCACATAGGGGTTGGAGACCAGGCTTTTCGTTTCGTCATAATCCAGTTGCGGATTCTCCGCTGAAGCCTGCGTAGCAAAGGACATGTAATAACTGAAACCAATATAGTCAACACAGCCCTGAGTCAGCGCCTGACGGTCCTCCTCGGTAATATCCAGCTCAAATCCCCGACGTTCAAAGTAGTTGAGAATATGCTGCGGATATTTGCCGCGCACATGGACATCGGTAAACCAGTAACGGCGATGCATGGCGTTCATCGCCATCATTATATCGTCAGGCGCACAGGTCAGCGGGTAAATCGGGCACATGGCAATCATGCAGCCAATTTGCAGCGTGGGATTAATCTCACGCGCCGCTTTTACCGCCAGTGCACTCGCCACCAGTTCGTAGTGTGCAGCCTGATACATTACCGGCTCACGGTCTTCGCCTGGCTGGTACTTCAAGCCGGAGTTGGTAAACGGTGCAAAATCTTCGTGGAAATTAGCCTGGTTATTGATCTCATTGAACGTCATCCAGTACTTCACTTTATGCTGGAAGCGGGTGAAGACCACCTCGGCAAAACGGACAAAGAAATCAATCAACTTACGATTACGCCAGCCGCCATATTCCTTCACCAGATGGTACGGCATCTCAAAATGCGACAGCGTAACCACCGGTTCAATACCGTATTTCAGGCATTCATCGAACAGATCGTCATAGAATTGCAGGCCCGCTTCATTTGGCTGCGTTTCATCACCCTGTGGGAAAATACGGGTCCAGGCAATTGACGTGCGAAAGCAGGTAAACCCCATTTCGGCAAACAGCTTAATGTCGTCCTGGTAGCGATGGTAAAAATCAATAGCCTCATGGTTGGGGTAATTTTTCCCTGGTAGCACGCCATCGGTAATTTCGCGAGCGACACCATTTGCCCCCGCCGTCATCACATCAGCAACGCTAATCCCCTTTCCCCCTTCCTGCCAGCCACCTTCCAGTTGGTGAGCAGCAACCGCGCCACCCCACATGAAATTTGCTTTAAATCCAGACATGTTAGCTCCTATACCGTTCTGTTTTGCTGATTGAAATGGTAAACGGCACCGTACAACCCGGCGTCGTTGCCGTGGCTGACGATATCGATATATTCCGCAATACCGAACCAGGCCAAATGATGACGCAACAGCGACAGGAATCCAGGGCGTTCAACAATGCCGCCACCGATGAATATCACCTGCGGATCGAACACATTAACGAGGTTATAAAGACCCGTGCCGAGGTCGTTAAAAAACTCAGTGACTAAACGCTGGCAGACAGGGTCTCCGTCGTCGTAGCGATCAAAAACATCTTCGCCCGAGACGGCTTCCAGTGCGCTCCCAATATGTTCCGCATAGCGATGACGTAAAACGCGCAGGGTGCAATTTTCATTCATCGAATAGCGTCTGACATCACGTGTTCCGGGTCGGGCGGTTTGCATATAACCAAATTCACCAGCACGAAAACGCGCGCCATGCACCAGTTGGTTGTTGCAGAAAATCGCCCCGCCAATCCCCGTCCCGATGGTCAGAACAAGGAAATTCTCGATACCGGCTACTTTCCCCTGCCAACGCTCAGCAAGCGCGACACAGTTCGCATCATTTTCAACCGTCACCGGCAGCCCGGTACGCTCTTCCAGCCATGCTTTGAGTGCAAAATGGTCAAACTGGCGAATCGCTCCGCCCATTTCGATATAGCCGGTAGTCGGATTGACATAACCCGGTGCGCTAATGGCGATGCCCTCGCAGTCAGGATGGGCTGAAACCCAGTCCAGCATGCCCTGCAAAATTTTGTCTCCATCGCAGTCAGGCACTGACAGCTTGCCCTTTTCCCGCAATTCACCCTGTTCGCTAATCACGCCCATTTTTAATGCCGTACCACCAATATCGAATGCTGCGATATTCATTAATGATCCTTCCTTTTGACGTGTGGTCACCGTTAATTTCATTACTGCTGATAAAAACAGAAACCGGTTTCAGTAAGATACTGTGCATTACGTCATCCGGTTTCAAGCACCAGGCTGAACCCGGTTTCATTTTCGTGGCTCAGGTCAAATAAAGACGTATGTGAATGTAAATCGCTGAAAAAAACGGCAGAAAAAAGCCAATGCAGAGCAGACTCGCAAACGTTTGCTTTCCCTGTTAGAATTGCGCCGAATTTAACTTTTACTGCAAGTAAACACGTGGGGAACCAGGCAGTGACCGATAAAACCTCTCTTAGCTACAAAGATGCCGGTGTTGATATTGACGCAGGGAATGCTCTGGTCGATCGAATCAAAGGCGTAGTAAAGAAAACCCGTCGCCCGGAAGTAATGGGTGGTTTGGGTGGCTTCGGTGCGCTGTGCGCATTGCCGCAAAAATATCGTGAACCGGTACTGGTTTCCGGCACTGACGGCGTAGGTACAAAACTGCGTCTGGCGATGGATCTGAAGCGCCACGATACCATCGGTATTGACCTGGTGGCGATGTGCGTCAACGACCTCGTGGTGCAGGGCGCTGAACCGCTGTTTTTCCTCGACTACTATGCCACGGGTAAGCTGGACGTCGATACCGCTGCCAGCGTGATCGCCGGTATTGCCGAAGGTTGCCTGCAGTCCGGCTGTGCGCTGGTCGGGGGTGAAACCGCTGAAATGCCGGGGATGTATCACGGTGAAGATTACGATGTGGCCGGTTTCTGCGTAGGCGTGGTTGAGAAATCAGAAATCATCGACGGCTCAAAAGTGGCTGATGGCGATGTGCTGATTGCGCTTGGCTCCAGCGGCCCGCATTCCAATGGTTATTCCCTGGTGCGTAAAATTGTCGAAGTCAGCGGCTGTGACCCGGAAACAACCGAACTGGAAGGCAAATCACTGGCCGATCATCTGCTGGCGCCTACCCGCATTTATGTGAAATCCATTCTGGAGCTGATTGAGAAGGTTGACGTGCACGCAATTGCCCACCTGACCGGCGGCGGTTTCTGGGAAAATATCCCACGCGTCTTGCCTGACAACACCCAGGCCGTAATCGATGAATCCTCCTGGCAATGGCCAGCCGTCTTTAACTGGCTGCAAACAGCGGGTAACGTCAGTCAGCACGAGATGTATCGCACCTTCAACTGCGGCGTAGGCATGGTTATCGCTCTGCCAGAAGCTGAAGTGGACAATGCTCTTGCGCTGCTGAACGAAAAAGGTGAAAACGCGTGGAGAATCGGTATCATCAAAGCGTCCGATTCCGAACAGCGTGTGGTCATTGAATGAAAAATATAGTGGTGCTCATTTCCGGTAACGGAAGCAATTTGCAGGCGATCATTGACGCCTGCAAACAGAAAAAAATCAAGGGCACCCTACGTGCAGTATTCAGTAATAAGGCCGACGCGTTCGGCCTTGAACGTGCACGCGAAGCAGGCATTCCGGCTCATTCGCTGGAGGCAAGCCAGTTTGCCAGCCGTGAAGCCTTTGATCGCCAGCTAATACAAGAGATCGATGCCTATGCGCCGGACGTCGTGGTACTGGCCGGGTATATGCGTATCCTCAGCCCGGCGTTTGTCGCCCACTATGCCGAACGCTTGCTGAATATCCACCCTTCTCTGTTGCCCAAATATCCCGGCCTGCATACACATCGTCAGGTGCTGGAAAACGGTGATGAAGAACACGGAACCTCCGTTCATTTTGTCACTGACGAACTGGACGGTGGGCCGGTTATTCTGCAGGCGAAAGTGCCAGTGTTTGACGGCGACAGCGAAGATGATGTGACGGCACGCGTTCAGGCCCAGGAACATGCCATCTATCCGCTGGTGGTCGGTTGGTTTGTCGATGGTCGTCTGCAAATGCGCGATAACGCAGCCTGGCTGGACGGCATTCGCCTTCCACCACAAGGCTACGCAGCCGACGAAGCATAAAATAACCTCCCAGCCTCGTAGGTCGGATAAGGCATTCACACCACCATCCGGCACTCATGTGGGCTTTTATGCCGGATGGTGACGCTAAAGCGTCTTATCCGGCCTACATCCTGCAATTCCCCTCATTTTTTCTGGCACATGCCAGTCGTGCTCGCCATAATGATCACGTAGTGTCCCGTGAATGAAACGGAGTAAAAGTATTAATGGGTCAGGAAAAGCTATACATCGAGAAAGAGCTTAGTTGGTTAGCGTTCAACGAACGCGTCCTGCAGGAAGCTGCTGATAAGTCAAACCCGTTGATTGAACGGATGCGTTTTCTGGGCATCTATTCCAATAACCTCGACGAGTTTTATAAAGTTCGTTTTGCCGAACTAAAACGCCGCATCATTATTAGCGAAGAGCAGGGTTCTAACTCTCACTCCCGCCATCTGTTAGGCAAAATCCAGGCCCGCGTACTGAAAGCCGATCAGGAGTTCGATGGCCTGTACAATGAATTACTGCTGGAGATGGCGCGCAATCAGATATTCTTAATCAATGAGCGCCAACTGTCAGCCAATCAGCAGAGCTGGTTGCGTCATTACTTCAAGCAATATCTTCGCCAGCACATTACGCCGATCCTGATTAACCGCGAGACAGATTTAGTCCAGTTTCTGAAGGACGACTATACCTATCTGGCCGTAGAGATCATCCGTGGTGATACCATTCGCTATGCGCTACTGGAAATTCCGTCTGACAAGGTTCCCCGCTTTGTAAATCTGCCGCCGGAAACGCCCCGTCGTCGCAAGCCCATGATCCTGCTAGACAACATCCTGCGTTATTGCCTTGATGACATTTTCAAAGGGTTCTTTGATTACGATACGCTGAATGCCTATTCGATGAAAATGACCCGCGACGCTGAATACGATTTGGTTCACGAGATGGAATCCAGCCTGATGGAGCTGATGTCGTCCAGCCTGAAGCAACGTCTGACCGCAGAGCCTGTGCGCTTTGTCTATCAGCGTGATATGCCCAATGCGCTGGTCGAAATCCTGCGTGAAAAACTGACGATCTCTCGCTACGATTCGATCGTCCCCGGCGGGCGTTACCATAACTTTAAAGACTTTATTAATTTCCCCAACGTTGGCAAAGCTAATCTGGTGAACAAGCCGCTGCCTCGCCTGCGCCATATCTGGTTTGATAACGAAAAGTTCCGTAACGGATTTGATGCCATCCGCGAACGCGATGTGCTGCTCTATTATCCGTATCATACTTTTGAGCACGTCCTTGAACTGCTGCGCCAGGCCTCGTTTGACCCGAGCGTGCTGGCTATAAAGATCAATATCTACCGCGTGGCAAAAGACTCCCGCATCATCGACGCAATGATCCATGCGGCCCACAACAGTAAAAAAGTGACCGTGGTCGTCGAATTACAGGCGCGCTTTGATGAAGAAGCCAACATTCATTGGGCCAAGCGTCTGACCGAAGCCGGCGTGCACGTCATCTTCTCAGCACCGGGACTGAAAATTCACGCCAAGCTGTTCCTTATCTCACGTAAAGAAGGCGACGAGGTGGTGCGCTACGCCCATATCGGGACCGGGAATTTCAACGAAAAAACGGCGCGACTGTATACCGACTACTCTTTGCTGACCGCCGATTCGCGCATTACCAACGAAGTGCGTCGGGTGTTCAACTTTATCGAAAACCCGTATCGTCCGGTGACCTTTGATTATCTATTGGTTTCCCCGCAGAACTCGCGACGTCTGCTGTACGCGATGATCGACAAAGAGATTGCCAATGCACAGCAGGGGCGCTCTTCCGGCATTACGCTAAAACTGAACAACCTGGTCGATAAGGGCCTCGTTGATCGACTCTATGCGGCGTCCAGTTCGGGCGTACCGGTTAATTTGCTGATCCGCGGAATGTGCTCCCTGATCCCGAATCTGGAAGGCATCAGTGATAATATTCGCGTGATTAGCATCGTTGACCGCTATCTTGAACATGACCGGGTCTATATCTTCGAGAATGGCGGCGATAAACAGGTATACCTGTCCTCGGCGGACTGGATGACAAGAAACATCGATTATCGTATCGAAGTCGCCACGCCGCTGCTGGATCCACACCTCAAGCAGCGCGTGCTGGATATTATCGAGATCCTGTTCAGCGATACGGTAAAAGCCCGTTACATTGATAAAGAACTGAGTAATCGCTACGTGCCACGTGGAAACCGCCGTAAGGTTCAGTCGCAGTTGGCGATTTATGACTACATCAAATCACTCGAGCAACCTGACACTAGCCTAAATAATTCAAGTTGTGGGAAGGCGGAAAATGAGAGAATCCCCGGGAACTTACGCCAGTAAGTGACTGGGGTGAACGAATGCAGCCAACACATACACAACTTGAAGTATGACGGATAAACGCTATGCCAATACACGACAAGTCACCACGACCGCAGGAATTTGCTGCGGTCGACCTGGGTTCAAATAGTTTCCATATGGTTATTGCCCGCGTAGTTGACGGAGCGATGCAAATTATAGGGCGACTAAAACAACGCGTACATCTGGCGGATGGACTCAGCGAAGACAATAAGCTGAGCGAAGAAGCCATGGAGCGCGGATTAAGCTGTTTGTCATTGTTCGCGGAACGACTGCAGGGCTTCCCCCCATCAAGCGTCTGTATTGTGGGGACTCATACGCTGCGTCAGGCACTAAATGCCCCTGATTTTCTCAAGCGCGCAGAAAAGGTCATCCCCTACCCGATCGAAATTATTTCCGGTAACGAAGAAGCCCGACTGATTTTTATGGGCGTGGAACATACGCAGCCGGAGAAAGGCCGTAAGCTGGTGATAGACATCGGCGGGGGTTCTACCGAACTGGTGATCGGTGAAGATTTCGAGCCTAAACTGGTCGAGAGCCGTCGGATGGGCTGCGTCAGCTTTGCCCAGATGTATTTCCCAGGCGGGATTATCACTCGGGAAAACTTCCAGCGCGCCCGCATGGCGGCAGCGCAAAAACTGGAAACCTTAACCTGGCAGTTTCGAATTCAAGGTTGGAACGTGGCGCTGGGTGCCTCAGGCACCATTAAAGCGGCGCACGAGGTGCTGCTGGAGATGGGTGAAAAAGATGGCTTTATTACCCCCGAACGCCTGGAAATGCTGACCAGTGAAGTCCTGAAGCACACCTCTTTTTCAGCACTCAGTATGCCAGGGCTGTCCGAGGAGCGGAAAGCGGTTTTTGTCCCCGGACTGGCTATCCTGTGCGGCGTTTTTGATGCGCTGGCAATACGTGAGCTGCGCCTTTCTGATGGTGCGCTTCGGGAAGGCGTACTGTATGAAATGGAAGGTCGCTTCCGCCATCAGGATGTACGCAGCCGTACTGCCAGCAGCCTGGCAAACCAGTACAACATCGACAGCGAACAGGCGCGCCGCGTGCTGGAAACCACTATGCAAATGTATGAGCAGTGGCATGCGCAGCAGCCTAAGCTGGCGAACCCGCAGCTGGAAGCATTACTCAGATGGGCCGCCATGCTGCATGAGGTGGGATTGAACATCAACCACAGTGGCCTGCACCGCCACTCGGCTTACATTCTGCAAAACAGTGACCTACCGGGTTTTAACCAGGAACAGCAGTTGATGATGGCGACATTGGTTCGCTACCATCGCAAAGCCGTTAAGCTGGACGATCTGCCACGCTTTGCGTTATTTAAGAAGAAACAGTTCCTGCCGCTTATCCAGCTGCTACGTCTGGGTGTCTTGCTGAACAACCAGCGCCAGGCGACGACCACGCCGCCGACGCTGACGCTTATCACCGACGAGAACCACTGGACATTGCGCTTCCCTCATGACTGGTTCAGCCAGAACGCGCTGGTTTTGCTCGATCTGGAAAAAGAGCAGCAATACTGGGAAGCCGTAACGGGCTGGCGGCTTAAAATTGAAGAAGAACGCTCACCCAATATCGCCGCATAACGCTTCAACAGGTGCCAGAATTTCTGGCACCTGTTCTTGCAAAATCTCGTGCAGCGGCTGCGGTTTACCGATCAGATAGCCCTGCATATAATCAATTCCTAAAGAAACCACCGCGCTGCGTATTTCTTCGCTTTCAACATACTCCGCCACCACCATCATTCTTTTCATTCGCGCCAGGTGACAAATCGATGCCACAATTTGGTAGTCGAGGCTATTCGAAACAATATTGCGAATAAAGCTGCCGTCAATTTTCAGGATATCGGCGTTCACATTTTTCAGTCGCGCATAGCTGGCATAGCCGGTGCCAAAATCATCAATCGCTATCTGACAGCCAAGTAACTGCAATTGCAGCAGCGTTGCCTGCGCTTGCTCGGCATTGGTTAAGGCATTGCTTTCCGTTACCTCAAAGACCAGTTGCCAGGCTTCAATCTTATATTTCACCAGCAATTGCGCGATATCGGTCGGAAGTCGGGCGCGACACACCGAGGTAGGCGATAAATTAATAGCAAAGCGACGGGCTGGCATTCTCTCCCGATTCTGAGCCATAAATTTCAACGTGTTTTCAATCACCCACAGATCGATGCTGGAGGACAAACCGAACTCATGCGCGACGGGTAAGAAACAATCCGGCGTAACGATTTCATCGTCATCCCCTTTCAGACGCAGCAGGATTTCATGGTACACATCGCCACGCACACCATAAATGGGCTGTGCCATCAGGAAAAAGCGGTTGTGCTCCAGCGCCTGCTGTAGCCGATTCATCATCGCCACTTTATCTTTCAGGTCCCGCTGCAGGTGCATGGCACCACGACGTTGCAAATTTTCAGGCGTATTGGTGGCAAGGGAAAGTTCGGCAATGGTGCTAAGTTCGCCCAATAACAGGTAGATATGATTAACCGGAGAGCGAACATAGCAATAACTGATCCCCACCTGTGGCTGTAAAGGCATACCATCCCAGACAAAGCGGAATTGCTTGATGTGCTGATCCAATGCCTCAATGCGCTGCTGGTGGGACTCGGTGTTAAACCGCAGGACAAGGTCATTACCCGATAACTGGAAGACGTACTCATCCTGTTCCAGAAAGGGCGCTATCCAGTGAGCGATTCTTTGCTTGTACTGGATACGTAGCATGATCCCATAATTTTTGACCAGCGGTTCCATGCCAGGGATCCGCAAGAAACAGAGCACGGACCAGGGCGACTTCTTCAGCTCCCGGTTCAACGCGCGCAGATTTGGAAGATGCACCATAGGATCAAAATACGCCAGACGATATGTACGTCGGGTAACGGCTCTCTGACGCGTTGCCAGCACGGCGATGTAATTTACGATAAAGGAGAAAACAAGATAGCTCGACGAGGTGATCGCCAGCTGCGTATCGTAACCTGAGTACCAGGGCATGTAGCTCTGATAATGATGTATTCCCGTAATGAGTATGACCGCCCACATCAGTGAAATAAGTCGATAGCCGTAACGCATTGCCCCCCACAGCATGACGGGCAATAACAGGGATAAGGTATAATTCGTACTGAAAATCGAGCTATTTTCATTTAACGGCATACACAACAGCGTCATCAACGTCGTCAATACTATCAACCACGCTGCAAACTCCGTTTTCGAGACTTTATTATCAAACTGCTGTTTTAACTGAGAAAAATAGCCGCGCAGGTGAAAAGGGTTCCGTATTGCCCGAATGATAAAATAACATAGCGGAATACCCACAAGGTTTCCCGTCAGTAAGGCCTGATAATTGATCAATGTGCCGGTATTGAAAGGCATGACGCCCATCATCCCTGATTTGCTCGCATACACGCCAACAAACGCGGCAAACTGAAAGAGTACCAGGAACAGCGTTGCCGGACAGAAAACCTGCCAAAATATACGCTGAAACATCAGATGCGAGTCACCGTGAGCCACGTTGTTCCGTCGGGGGGCAAACACCCGATATCCACCCCAACTGAGAACAATCGTTACGACAAAGTGTGCAATGATTGACACTGTTTCAAACACGCCAACCTGTGGGAGTTTATACCAGCTGATCGCAATGATAATTCCCGGTAATGCGCCCCAGCCAAAAAAGAGCATCAGGCTAATCATCAGCGCTAAAGGTAGATAAAAAAGAACGACATTCCCCGTACTAATATGCGCGTAGGTGTTCACACAACTCAGTAAAGGCAACAACAGGGAGGGTAAGATGAGAGGTAATGCCCACCATTGGTCTCTAATAACAATATACTTTTTATTGATTTTCATAGATGCTCAGTAGAGTCCCTCACATCCTGAAGGGGTATTCAGACAGGTATCCCACCTGACTTTAAAACAATGATGTACAACACATCATAATGACTCATCAATTTTAGTTATCACCTGAATAGGGCGTTTGACATATATCAAGGAAAACAGGACCCATTAATCATTTATTACCTTTTTCCTCTTTTGTTATCGTTAATTCATTATTAATGCAAATAATAAAATTATCTTTCATAACATAAGAAGATAAAACAACTGATGCATTTTTACATAATGATGAATTGACCATTCCCTCACAGTGTGCCTTAATGTAAGCATCGCCCATTGTTGGGTACACTTTAAGGAACCCTTTGTGAGCCAGGTTACCAGCCTACGAAAACGACACCGATTTAACAGTCGCATGATCCGGATCGTACTGCTTATCAGCTTCCTCTTCTTCTTTGGACGCTTCGTCTACTCTGCTATCGGTGCGTGGCACCACCATCAGAACAAGAAAGAATCCCAACAGAGCAGCCTGTCGCAACAGACTTCCCCTGTTCAAATCGATAAACATTAATCGCTTAAAGACCGCTTAAAGCTCTACGCCTCAAGATTCCTTACCGGATGGCTAATCGTCTGACAGTTAACCATCCGGTAAGGGATTTGTGTTCCCTCCTGTCACTATTTTTATAACGCCACACGTCACCCCAGCCAATCAATTTTGATTTCCGCACAATTACACTATCTTTTCGCTCCTCATCACCACACTATTCACGCTGATTTTCTATGTTTCTGTTTATTGGACATAATAAACGCAAATACAGCTCAAATAGCCACTAACCAATAGTGTTAATTAATATAACTGGCGTGCACATTTATATATCAAATGTAATTGAATATTTATATGAGCCTTTTTATTTTTATACATTCGACAGGGTAATACGATGCAGGGTTTTACATTATTTCCGAAAATACGAAGCGGTCTAGAGTGGATCACTGGGCACAGCGATGCAGTTATTCAATTTGGATGGAACATTGTTGCCGCCGTGATTTTACTGTTTATCGGTAAGTTCGTCTCACGGTTGCTTTCTCGCGGACTGGAGAAACTGCTGTTAAAGCGTAAAGTTGATATCACCATTATCCAGTTCTTCACTGCGTTAGTCCGCTACATCATCCTGGCATTTTTTGTCGTTGCGGCTCTGGGCCGCATCGGCATTGAAACGTCATCCATTATTGCCATCATTGGTGCCGCCGGGCTGGCCGTCGGTCTGGCGCTACAGGGATCGCTGTCCAACTTTGCGGCTGGCGTGCTGCTGGTCTCCCTGCGTCCATTTCGCGCCGGCGAGATCGTACAAATTGGTGCAGTCACCGGGACAGTCGAAAAAGTGCATCTTTTCTCAACGACCCTACTCACCGCTGATAGCAAAGAGGTGGTGATCCCTAACGGTAAAATCATCTCTGACAATATTATTAACTACTCTCGCCACCCGTTTCGTCGTATCGACCTGGTGATTGGCGTTGGCTATCAGAGTCGGATTGCAGAAGTGAAACGCGTCATTACTCATATCATTGAGCAGGACAAACGCGTTGATCAGAGTCGCGGCGTAACCGTGCGTCTGGGCGAACTTGCCGCCTCATCGCTTAACTTCTACGTTCGCGTTTGGGTGCGTAACGGCGAATACTGGAACACGTATTACGATCTACTGGAAAACATCAAAGAAGCGATGGATGCCAACCATATCGACTTGCCTTATCCGCAGATGGATATCCGTGTTCAGAACGTCCCATCACAATCACAGCCGCAGCTACAACTGGTCGATTGACTGCAAAAATAAAACACCCTCTGTAAAGACAGAGGGTGTTTGTGCGAATAGCCAGAGTAAAATCAGGCAAAGTGGAAGGTTATTATTCCCACTCAATCGTCGCTGGTGGTTTACCGCTGATGTCATACACCACGCGGGAAATACCGTTCACTTCGTTGATGATACGGTTGGACACGCGGCCCAGGAAGTCATACGGCAGGTGCGCCCAGTGAGCGGTCATAAAGTCGATAGTTTCAACAGCACGCAGGGAAACGACCCAGTCATACTTACGGCCATCACCCATTACACCAACGGAACGAACCGGCAGGAACACGGTGAACGCCTGGCTCACTTTATTGTACAGGTCAGCTTTGTGCAGCTCTTCGATGAAGATAGCGTCCGCACGACGCAGCAGGTCGCAGTACTCTTTCTTCACTTCGCCCAGCACGCGCACGCCTAAGCCTGGACCCGGGAACGGGTGACGGTACAGCATGTCATACGGTAGGCCCAGCTCCAGACCAATTTTACGCACTTCATCTTTGAACAGCTCACGCAGCGGTTCAACCAGACCCATCTTCATCTCTTTCGGCAGGCCGCCGACGTTGTGGTGAGATTTGATGACGTGTGCTTTACCGGTTGCAGACGCGGCAGATTCAATCACGTCTGGGTAGATGGTGCCTTGCGCCAGCCACTTCACGTCCTGCAGTTTCAACGCTTCTTCGTCAAACACTTCAACGAACACGCGACCGATAATTTTACGTTTCGCTTCTGGGTCGTTCTCGCCTTTCAGCGCGTCGAGGAAACGCTGTTCGCCTTTAACGTGAATGATGTTCAGACCGAAGTGGTCGCCGAACATATCCATAACCTGCTCTGCTTCGTTCAGGCGCAGTAGCCCGTTATCAACAAAGACGCAGGTCAGATTTTTACCGATAGCACGGTGCAGCAACATGGCAGTTACGGAAGAGTCAACGCCGCCGGACAGGCCGAGGATCACTTTATCGTCACCAACCTGCTCGCGAATACGGGCAACGGCGTCATCGATGATTTTTGCCGGTGTCCACAGCGCTTCACACTGGCAGATGTCACGCACAAAGCGCTCCAGCATACGCAGGCCCTGACGGGTGTGGGTTACTTCCGGGTGGAACTGCACGCCGTAGAAACGTTTTTCTTCGTGCGCCATAATGGCAAACGGGCAGCTTTCGGTGCTGGCAACGGTGACAAAGCCTTCCGGGATAGCGGTAACTTTGTCGCCATGGCTCATCCACACATCCAGCAACGGTTTGCCATCTGCGGTCAGTGAATCTTCGATGCCACGGATCAGTGCGCTGTCGGTCTGAACTTCAACCTGTGCGTAGCCGAATTCACGCTCGTGAGACCCTTCAACATGGCCACCCAGCTGCATCGCCATGGTCTGCATACCATAGCAGACGCCGAATACTGGTACGCCTGCATTGAAGACGTACTCTGGTGCACGCGGGCTGTTCGCTTCGGTGGTGCTTTCCGGGCCACCGGAAAGAATAATACCGCTTGGGTTGAATTCGCGAATTTGTGCTTCCGTAACATCCCATGCCCACAGCTCACAGTAGACGCCCAGCTCACGTACGCGACGTGCCACCAGTTGCGTGTACTGCGATCCGAAATCGAGGATGAGAATGCGATGTTTATGAATATTGTCTGTCATTGACGCTAATTCCGAGGCAAGTGAAACAAATTCGCCCGGCATAGAAGCCGGGCGCGGAAACTGATCAGGAGCCCATACGGTAGTTAGGGGACTCTTTGGTAATGGTCACGTCGTGAACGTGACTTTCCTGAATACCCGCACCGCTGATGCGTACAAACTCTGCTTTCGTTCGCAGCGCGTCGATAGTACCACAGCCGGTCAGACCCATACAGGAGCGCAGGCCGCCCATCTGCTGGTGAATGATCTCTTTCAGGCGACCCTTATAGGCCACGCGGCCTTCGATACCTTCCGGTACCAATTTGTCAGCGGCGTTATCGCTCTGGAAGTAACGGTCAGAAGAGCCTTTGGACATCGCGCCCAGAGAACCCATACCACGGTAGGATTTATAAGAACGCCCCTGGTACAGTTCAATTTCACCCGGAGATTCTTCGGTACCGGCCAGCATAGAGCCCACCATTACCGCTGCCGCACCTGCCGCGATCGCTTTCGCGATGTCGCCAGAGAAACGAATACCGCCGTCAGCGATAACCGGAATACCCGTACCTTCCAGCGCTTCAACCGCGTCAGAAACGGCAGTGATCTGTGGAACACCCACACCGGTAACGATACGGGTCGTACAGATGGAACCAGGGCCGATACCCACTTTCACCGCACTGCAACCGGCTTCAGCCAGCGCACGAGCACCAGCGCCCGTTGCAACGTTACCACCGATGATTTGCAGATCCGGGTATTTCGCACGGGTATCACGGATACGCTGCAATACGCCTTCAGAATGGCCGTGAGAGGAGTCAATCAGCAGCACGTCAACACCGGCAGCAACCAGCGCGTCAACGCGCTCTTCATTACCCGCACCCGCACCGACTGCAGCGCCAACGCGCAGACGACCATGCTCGTCTTTACAAGCGTTAGGTTTACGCTCAGCTTTCTGGAAGTCTTTTACGGTGATCATGCCGCGCAGATGGAAGCCGTCATCAACGACCAGCGCTTTCTCAACGCGTTTTTCGTGCATTTTTGCCAGCACAACTTCACGCGCTTCGCCTTCACGTACGGTCACCAGACGCTCTTTCGGCGTCATGTATACGCTAACCGGCTGGCTGAGGTCGGTCACAAAACGCACGTCACGACCGGTGATGATACCCACCAGCTCGTTATCTTCTGTCACTACCGGGTAGCCCGCAAAACCGTTACGCTCGGTCAGTTCTTTTACTTCACGAAGGGTGGTAGTCGGCAGCACGGTCTGTGGGTCAGTAACCACGCCAGATTCGTGTTTCTTCACGCGGCGAACTTCTTCCGCCTGACGTTCAATAGACATGTTTTTGTGGATAAAACCGATGCCACCTTCCTGTGCCAGAGCAATGGCAAGGCGCGCTTCAGTCACAGTATCCATGGCTGCGGAGAGCATAGGAATGTTCAGACGAATCGTTTTCGTCAACTGCGTGCTGAGGTCAGCAGTATTCGGCAGAACGGTAGAATGAGCGGGAACGAGGAGGACGTCGTCAAACGTCAGGGCTTCTTTGGCAATACGTAGCATGGGCAATATCTCGACCAGATTGGTTAATAAATATTGCCGTGGCATTATACAGAGCGTAACCGATTGCATCCACACTTTTTTGCAAAAAAACCTTGCGATCCCCGGTAGGCGGGTTACTATCGATTGAATAACCTGCTGATTTAGAATTTGATCCCGCTCACATGTTATCCTCTCAAACCTCTTCAATTTTTACCGTAAGTCGCCTTAACCAGACGGTGCGCCTGCTGCTCGAGCAAGAGATGGGGCAAGTGTGGATCAGCGGCGAGATTTCTAACTTTACCCAGCCCTCTTCCGGTCATTGGTACTTCACCTTAAAAGACGATACCGCCCAGGTACGCTGCGCGATGTTTCGCAACAGCAACCGCCGCGTCACGTTCCGTCCGCAGCACGGACAACAAGTGCTGGTACGTGCCAATATTACGCTGTACGAACCGCGCGGTGATTATCAAATCATCGTCGAAAGCATGCAGCCAGCGGGTGAAGGTTTATTGCAGCAGAAGTATCAACAGCTCAAAGCCAAACTGCAGGCCGAGGGATTGTTCGATCAGCAGTGTAAACAATCGCTCCCAACGCCGGCTCATTGTGTCGGGGTGATCACCTCAAAAACCGGGGCGGCGCTGCACGATATTCTCCACGTACTCAAACGTCGCGACCCTTCCCTGCCGGTGATTATCTACCCGACAGCGGTACAGGGTGACGATGCACCGGGGCAAATCGTTCGCGCCATCGAACTGGCGAACGCCCGCAACGAGTGCGATGTGTTAATCGTTGGTCGTGGCGGCGGTTCGCTGGAAGATCTGTGGAGCTTTAACGACGAACGCGTGGCACGCGCCATTTTTGCCAGCCGCATTCCGGTGGTCAGCGCCGTCGGCCATGAAACCGATGTCACCATCGCCGATTTTGTCGGCGACCTGCGGGCCCCTACGCCGTCTGCGGCAGCAGAGATTGTTAGCCGCAATCAGCAGGAATTATTACGCCAGATTCAGTCCGTTCAGCAACGTCTGGGCATGGCAATGGACTACTACCTCGCCAACCGCAGTCGTCGCTTCACGCAGACCTTCCACCGTCTGCAACAGCAACACCCTCAGCTACGTCTGGCGCGTCAGCAAACTACGCTGGAACGACTGCGTCAGCGGATGAGCTTTGCGCTGGAAAACCAAATCAAACAGGCCAACCAGCACCAGCAGCGCATACTGCATCGTCTGAACCAGCAAAACCCGCAGCCACGTATTCATCGTGCACAAACGCGCATTCAGCAACTGGAATATCGGCTGGCGGAAAATATTCGTACACGGCTTAGCGAGCAACGAGAACGTTTCGGGAATACCGTTACCCATCTGGAAGCCGTCAGCCCGCTGGCAACATTGGCACGCGGATATAGCGTTTCTACCGCCACCGGCGGCGGCGTGTTGAAAAAGGTCAAGCAGGTGAAAGCCGGCGATCTCATCACCACGCGGCTGGAAGACGGCTGGGTGGAGAGCGAGGTCACCACCGTGACCCCGCAGAAAAAAACGCCTTCGCGTAAAGCGCAGTAGCGGAGAGCTACTGCGCGCAGGTCGCGAACCCTGCCGTTTTACCCGCATCGATAGTGCAGTTTTCACCGCCAGCTGACAGGTTAAAGGCACAGTAATTTTTGGTCCCTTTTGTTTGAGACAAATAGCTGTAGCTGGACGTTGTTGGCCATCCGGTCTTATTGAAAACGGAATACAACGCTTCCAGATCATCCGCAGTCGGTGCTTTCTGTAAACTACCGCACTGGGCAGCCAGATCCCAGGTGCTGGAATCAATCGTGTGCGCCATCGTCCAATCCTCATTATTCATCATGATATGAAGCGGCGGTGTAACGCCAGAAGGAAGTTCCGCCAGCAACAGTGGGCGCTGGATAGTCTTGCCATTCAAGGTCATGGTCTCCTTCATATGCCCCCAGAATTGCGCTTTATTCGTATCCGGGCTCGTTAACACCGTAAAAATATTATCGAGCGTAGCGCTCGCCTGAGCGTTATTGGGCAACGCTGCCGTTAGCGCCGTTTTCAAACCCAAACTCTTATTTTGCGCCAGCGTAAAGGTTGCCGTGCCATCAGAGCCGGTCGTCCCGCTAAAGACACTGGCAGTGGTACTCATATCAATGGTCGAACTCGATGGCATGACTTCCTGAAGAATTAAATCATCCGCCCCCATCTCCGCCTCAACGTCACCATCGGTTATTACCACGCCCGCCCGGTTTGTCGAATCGCCTCGTGAGAGAGTAAAGCTGGCATTAGCGACTGGATTACCGCTGGTATCTTTTACCGTGACGGTCAGCGGGATAGTCTTGCCTTTCTCCGCTACCGCCGACGCCTTCGCCGTATCCATCGCTGTCGAGGTCAGCGTAATAGCTGCCGCAGTAATTCGAGGTTCAACCAGACAAACCTGCGCACCTTTGGTACTTGATGAACTGGTAGATCCACCACCGCCAGTGCTCAGCATAATATATTGGTAGTTTCCGGTATTTGCCTGTTTATCTCCGGCCCACCAGGGTTCATTGGAGCCACTAGGCCAGCCGTAAACGGTACCGACACCACCTGAAACGCTAAGGTTATCGATAAATAACGTTTCCATGTCACTCTTCAGCGGTTGATACGCCTTATCGCAGCCTGTCGCACCTGCGATATCCGTATTTCCGGCGGTGACCAGAGGCCAGACTTCGTTGTTATAAGTATACGTGCTGCTGTACGATGCCATTTCAGCGGCGAGCAGCGGGCGTCGGAAGGCAACACCTGCACTGTTGGTCGCGGTTTCTGGCATATGGCCCCAGTACGCGGCTTTATCGGTATCCGGGCTGGTCACGACAGTAAATATCGTATCGAGGGCGGCCGTTGGCGTTGGATAAGTCCCTAATTTCGCCGTAATCGTGGTCTTAAGCCCCATCGCATCATCCTGGCTCAAACTAAATGTGGCGGTGCCGTCTGCCCCCGTCACGCCGCTATAGGTGCTGGCCTTAGTGCCCAGCACCGTGGTCGCAGGTGTTGGCGTCAGTTCCTCTAGCGCAAGATCGTCCGTCGCCCCTTTGTTATCGGTGGTCTTCACCAGGCCACTGCGCGATATGCCGTCGCTACGCGAAATGGTAAAGGCGGCATTCGCGGCTGGGCTGCCATTCACATCTTTCACAGTGACGGTCAGCGGGATGGTTTCGCCTTTTTTCACCTTAACGTACTGACCCGCTTCATCGAAAACACTGGATGTCAGTTCAATCGTTGCCGGTTGCGGCGCATGAGGCGTCGTTCGGCAGGCTTGCATCTGCATCGTGGTCGACGACGTCGTGGCATTACTCGTACCCGTGCTTAAATTAAGGCTTTGATATTGGCCTGTACTGGATAAGTCTACTGCCCACCAGTTTCTGCCCGACGACAGTGGCCAGCCATAGGTAGTTTCCAGTTCAGTGTTCGGGTATTTATTATACAGCGCCTGCAAATCGCTCAGCAGCGGTTGGTAGGTAGGATCACAGCCCGTTGCCCCTGCCGTTTGAGCTTGAACAGCCGTTGGATGCGCCCAATATTCATTGTTTTTATTATAGAAACCTACGCCTGATGGGACTTCTGACTGTAATTTTGGACGCGTATAGGTGACGCCGTCCGGCCCTTCAACCGTCTCCGGCATATGGCCCCAGCGGAAAGCCGTATCGACGTCCGGGCTGGTCAAGACGGTAAAGATACCGCCAACGCCCTCGGTCGAGACATTGTTGTCCACAATCACTGCGTAGAATTCGGTTTTCAACCCCGTCGTACTATCCTGGCTCACATTGAGCTGAACTTTACCGTTACTGTCAGTCGTGCCATACCAGTATGTCGGTGACAAACTGTATTTTTGCGTCACAACATCCGACGCTGGCGAAACCGGTTCTAAAAGTGTGTAGGATTCCGCAAGCGTATCGTTTGTGGAGGAACCCGGTGCATTTCGAAAATTTGAAAGCCCACGGTAAAATTTAATACTCACACCCACCTGAGGCTGCCCAGCATTATCGGTGATGCCAATTGTCAGAGGGATTTTCTCACCTTTTTTCGCCAGGTATCCCGCTTTGTTCGCATCCCATGGCAAGCTGGAGGTTAGCGTAATATTCAGCGTTCTTGGCTCCACACGGCACAGTTGCAAGGTCGCCTGAGAACTCGCTTGTGTATTTTCACCCGAGAACAAGTTAACGCTTTGCGAGATTACGCCGGTATGGGCAGCATTAACGATCAAATTGCCAGCCATCCACGGCAGCGAAGTGCTGCTTACCGGCAAACCAAACTGTGTCATTAAACCACCGTTCGGGTGGTCGCTTTGCAGCGTCGCCAGATCGCTCGCTGAGGCGGTGCTCATCTGATCGCACTGTACTAAATACGCCATGTTCGTTGTTGAGTACCAGACTTCTCCGTCCCCGGTCAGCGAGTATGCTGTCGTGTTGCTTGTCGACGAGAGCTCTGCTCGCAGCAGCGGACGTTTAAATTCAACGTTTTTACTGTTGGTAAACGTCTCGGGCATATGACCCCAATATTTCGCGATGCTGGTATCCGGGCTAGTAATTACCGTGAAAATGGCATTTTTACTGTCCGTTACCTTACTGTCATCCGCCAGCGTCGCACTAATGGTTGTTTGCAGACCAGTAGTGCTATCCTGCGTAATGTTAAACGTCATGAGTCCTTGGGCATCTGTCTGTACATAAAGGTATTTTTCTTTAGTATCCAGCAGAGTGCTGACCTGGCCTGAAGAAATATCACTTAGTGTGATATCGTCTGCGTTGTTAGTGGTATAAATCACGTTCGCACGGGTTTTGGCATCACTACGGGTAATCTTCACCAACGCATTGCTCACCGGTAGTCCGGTTGTATCGGTAACCATAACAGTCGCGGCAATCTTCTCGCCTTTTTTCGCTTTCGCGATGCCTGTCGTTTCATCTTCATTGGCAAGCGTCAGCGTTAGCTTGCTGGCAAGCTGGCGCGGTGAGGCAAGACAGGTTTGCATGTAATAGGTTGATGTACTGGTTGTGGATTTAATATCCGCAGCACTCAATAGATTGACTGCCGCATACTGTAACTGGCTAGCGTCCTCAGACAACACAGAATCACCAGACCACCAGTACTGACTATCGCTGACGGCGCCGTTATTGCTCATCGGCCAACCGTTGATAGTACGCATTGCTCCGTCAGGATAGCGGGTGTACAGCGTCTGCAAATTCGCCGTGATTGGCAAATTGCTACGTCCGCAACCGTTAGTACCTTTCCAAGCCTCACTGGCGGTGAGCATTCCCCACGTTTCGCCTTTATCATAACTGCCATTGACGATAGTCACCGTTTTACCCGGTGTAGCGCTAAACTCGCTCGACAACAGTGGGCGTTTATACACCAACCCTGCACTGTCAGTCACCGTTTCGGCCATATGCCCCCAATAGTTGGCTTTTGCCGTATCCGGGCTGGTCACTACGGTAAAAATCGCTGATAAAGACTGACTGGTGTTGGTGATATTCTCAATCGATGCCTGTAATGGCGTACTGAATCCCGCGCCATCGTCTTGGTTAATACTCAGCGTCACCGTCCCATCGTCACCGGTGGCCGTGTAGTACTCAACGCCGCTATCAATGCCAGTGCCCTGGTTAATCTGAATAGCTGCGGCTTCAGTCGCGTTAACGTCCTGATTACTGCGCCCCACGCTGTCACCGCGTGTAAAGATAACCGGCGTATTGCCCACCGGATTACCGCTGTCGTCGAGGGTGGTAATAACAATCGGGATGGTTTCACCTACTTTCGCTTTGGCGAAGCCGTCACTCTCTTTATAGAGCGTTGAGGTCAACGTCAGATGCGTTGCCGTAGAATGCGCACTCTGCAAACAGGAGAAATAGAGCTTTTCGCTCCACAATTGCGACGTGATGCCGTTATCGCGCAGGTTGAGCGATTTAACATAGCGATTATCCGTTGCGCGGCTGAGATCGGCGGTGCTGTTTTGGTAGTTTTTTCCATCCAGCGGCCAGCCCTGCTGTGTATTCATCGCTCCGCTCGGCCACCCCGAATACAGCGACTGCAGGTCTGCCAGTGTCGGAACATAAGCCGCACCACAAGCAGTAGAAATCGAGTGGAAATCTACGGTTCCCCAGGCTTCATTATTTTCAGTTACGCTACCTGCGGTAACGCCGCTGGCAATTTCAGCCAACAACAGTGGACGCTTAAATACTGCACCGTTCGCCGCCGTGACGGTTTCCGGCATATGCCCCCACATAGCGGCTTTATCGCTATCCGGGCTGGATACCACGGTGAAGATGGTGTCCAGACTGTCGCTCACACTGGCGTTGTCATACAACGTGGCGGTTATCGCGACTTTGGTGCCATGGGTATCCGGACGGGTAACGCTAACCGTTTTGCTACCATCATCGCCAGTAATGCCGCCAATTTTTGTCACTGTATCATTCAGTGATTCACCATCAATCACCACGGGTGACACAATACCATCACCGCTACCGGCAATATGTTTGCTACCCTGGCGCGTATATCCATCGCCGCGACTCAACACAAACGGTACACCGGGCAACGGATTACCGCTGGCATCTTTTACCGTCACCTTAAGCGCCAGCGTATCGCCCTTTTTCACCTTAGCCGCCTGCACAACATCGCTCCACTGCGCAGGGGTTACCGCCTCAATGGTAATAGTGGAGGCAACGGGGTTATCACTAGCAAGACAGCTGGTATAAACAGAGGCGTTACCGCCGGTACTTTCTGCGCCACTGGCTAGCGACATCATTTTCCACGTGGTCTCACTGGCAAACGTCGCCGACCAGTATGATTGAGCCACCGGCCAGCCTTGGACATTGTGCATAGATCCACTGCTGTTGGCGTTATACAGCGCACTGAGTTGATCGGCGCGAGGCAAGCGGTTTGCCGCACATCCACCAGCCCCGGTACTGCCCGCCGCATCGGTATGCGTGATGCGCGCCCACGTTTCGTTATCTTCCTCCTGAGTTCGCGTTGCAGTGACCTCTGTTGCCAGCTTAGGCCGCTCAAATGTCAGGCCATCTGCGGTCACCGTATCCGCCATGTGGCCCCACATTTCCGCATTTGCCGTGTCCGGACTGGTCGGTACCGTAAACTTCACACTACGCGCTATCGGCGTTGTGATAAGCGAATTGACGGGGACAATGCTCAGTTGAGTCAGTAACCCAACTCCCTGCGGTTGCTCGATGATAAGCGTCGCGTTACCGCTGTCATCAGTCATTCCCTGATACGTCATAGAGGCCTGAGATGAGCCAAAAGACTCGCCGCCCATCACCAACGTACCATCAGTTGCATCGATATAACCTGCAGTCAGTCCGCTACGGTTTTTACCGTGTGCCATCGTGACGGTAAACGCCGCATTAGGGACAACCAGCCCGTTCAGCGCATTGACCGAGTGCACCGTCATGGTTATCTGCTCACCCACCTTCGCCACCGCCTGACGTAGATTGGCATCACCATTCATCGACACGTCTAGCTGTGTAACCAGTTCGTTGCCAGAGCAGCTGAGATAGTTGGGCTCTGTACCGCTAAACATCGCATCGGTGCCGTTCGCGAGATTGACGTGCGCAGTCTGAGTACCGTCGGTATCAGCGGAAATATAGCTATGGCTGGCAGTTGGCCAACCATAATTGGTCAGCATGGCGTTGCTAGAGTGGGCTGAATAGAGCGCATCCAGAATCACCTGCCCCGGCACTTGCCCCACACCACACTGTGCGGTCGCCGCAGTGACGGAATTAAAAGTCGCCCAGTCCTCATGATTCTCAACGGTTGAACTGGTATTTGCCGTTGCCTCACCCGCTAGCAGTGGTCGTTTGTAGATATTACCCGCCTCAACAACGCCCTGCATATGACCCCACATGCGTGCCTGCGTAACATCCGGACTCGTTACTACAGTAAAGATGACGTTAGCCGTGGATTCGGTGCCATCCGCCAGTACCACACGCAGCGGTGTCAGAACGCCTGCACCGTTGTTCTGCGTTAACTCCAACGACAACTGGCCGTTGGCGTCGGTAATACCATGGTAATGATTCGGCGTACCGGAACCTTCAATGCCCACCAGCACCGGATTGTCATCCCAACCGTATTTAGCCCCTTCAGCCTGAGCCTCGGTATTGGTTTGCCCCTTACGGTTCTGCTCATCACCGACAAACAGATCAAAATAGCGATAAGGCAGTGCTGAACCGGTCTCTTTATCGGTAATGGTGATCCTCATACTGATAGAGTCCCCCACCGGCACCTTTGCAGCATTCAGACTGCTATCCATATTATCCAGCGTCAACGTCAACGCAGGCGTCACGTCCGGCGAGGCTTTATCGACACAGCTCACCACCGATGTTGTCGTATCGGGTTCTTCAACAACACGACGGCTGAACATATTGACACCTAAGTGATTCGTCGCCAGCGTCCCTGCCGACGATGACCAATACTCATTGGTACCCGCCACCGGCCAACCCAACTGGTTCGCCAGATCGCCGCGAGCAATTTTCAACCCCATTAACTGACGCGCATCGGGTAAAATGTCACAGTGTTCATCGGCACCACTCCAGTTAAATAGCGCCCAAGTCTCGTTATTTTCACTCACGGTCCCGCTTGTACCTTCTGCTTCTGCCGCGAGCTTCGGTCGAGTGAAGGTATAGGTTTCACCTTCCACATCCGCGCTGGAGGTTTCCGCCATATGCCCCCACATATTGGCATTGGTGCTATCCGGGCTGGTTAGTGTGGTGAAAATCACATCAACGCTAGCTTTCAACGTGGAGGCATTGGCCGGAGAAACCGTCAGCGGAGTTTTGACACCAGGGCCATTCGCCTGCGTGATTACAACGCTGGCGTTACCATTAGCATCAGTGGTGCCGTGATATTCCGTTGTCGTGGTGGTCAGTTCGGTGTCGCCAACATGCACGGGTGCAGTATTATTCACGGTATTCTGGCGGTTCAGTGCATCGCCACGGGTGATTACAAATGCCGTATTACCTACAGCATTACCCTGACAGTCATGCGTGGTGACCGTCAGCGTGATGCTCCCGCCCACATTCACCTTTGCAGCTTTCAGCGTTTCGTTGTAATTATCCGCCGTTACCTTCACTGGATCGCCAGCCGCGGCGGTAATCGTTACCGGAATTTTCTGCTCTAGCAGGGTGGTGGCATTGCTGAAGGGGGTACCCGTGATCGTTTGCAGATATAAAGCAGCCGGCGAGGATGAATCATCGTTCTCAATTTTCGGCCAGATTACATAGTTTTTCCCAGCCATATTCTGCGCACAGAATGTTTGATTGGCGACAGGCTGCGGATTGAGTGGCTCATCCGGAGTCGCAGCATCGGCCCAGGTTAGGGCAACGTTCGGCGTTTTCTCTTCCCAACGAACGGGCGGTACCGCAAAAATATCGCCTTCGGTATCCAGAGGATTAACGAGCTGCAGCGCGCTAGCCGTATCGTCGGTGTTGAAGTCACGCGGCATAGCACTAAAATTAATGGTGTTGGTTTCATCTGACTTGAGCTGAATACTGCCCTGATAGACAGGGATCGTGACACCGTCGGCCAGCGGCACAGTACCGTTGATTGCATCGGTTGAGGTGTTCACTTCCTGCCAGGTACCGCTTTTCAACGCACCGGACACTGGCGCAGAAAAACTGCTGAACATTAACAGCATGATCAATAAAAAGTGGGAAATCCCTTCCCTGCGCAGACTGCCATCCATAAGCTATATCCACCTGTATTTGCTCTGTATTCAACATCTTTTGCTTAACCGTTAGCTAAGCAAAAGACGCGGAAAAGACCATCCCTTTGCAGGGATGGTCGGGTAAGTATTATTTGCGTTGATAATCGATAGACAGTCCGTAACCCTGCACGCCATCGTTGCCAAGGGTAACACCACCGCTTTCGCCGTTGTCGAAGGCACTCTTCGCTTCGGCATTGGTAACTGGAACCACCAGATCGGTGTTGTTATAGGTACTGCTGACAAGACCGCCCGCCGCGCCCAGTTGCTTACTGTTGCCGGTAAATTTCCAGCGGTAGTTGTAATCGCTGGTAACGTCTTCACCGGTATCGTAGGTGCCGTTACTGTTTTTATCTTTCCACAGCAGAACTTTATAGGTGGTATTGGTTTTAAGTGTAGTCGCCGTACCCAACAGGTTAGTCGTCGAACCTGACTCGTAAACCACCACTTTCACGTTTTCATCAACCACTGGACCTTCCGGAATATCATCATCGTCCGCACCGCCGCCCGCGTTGGTAGAAAGGTCACCGAGCAGCAGTACGGTGGCAGCGTTGGGATCCCCGGTGGTGGTGGTTGGTATCATTTTGATACCGAGATAATAGTCGGCATCATCAGCCTGAATGGTGTAGCTATCCTGCCCGGTTGTTCCGCTAATCTCTGCCGCATCCGAACCATCCTGGTTCTTAGAACGCACCCAAACCATTGTCGCTTTGGTGGCGGTATTGTTGGCGTCAAGGTCACCTTCCGTATCGCCAATCGCCCAGTTGAGCGTCACCTTATCGCCCACGTGGAACTGCTTGTCACCTTCGCTGATGACCGTACGACTAGCGCGTTCGACAGTGACCGTCACATGATCTTTGTCGGTATCTGTAGTTTTATCTGCCGCGCGAGTGATCCACGGTACAGTCCCCTGAATCGTCCCCGTGCTGTCGGAAACAATCTGCCATTGTCCACTCTTAAGATTGCCATTTGCCGCCATAGCCGGAACGGAACAATATCCTGCGACTACCAGTGCCAGAGCGACCTTAGTTAGTCGACGTTTTACGATTTGCTGCATTAAGACTCTCCTTTTCTTTATGTTTCAGCGATTGGCCGCTCAGCCACTACGCTGTGCTATTTCTGGCTATACGAAACCCGTATGCCGTATCCCTGAACGCCATCCTGGACATTCGCGCCAAATTTCTGCGCGGCCTCTTTGTTGGTTGCAGGAAGAACTAGATCTTCATTGGTGGTATTTGACTCGGCGCCGGTATGCCCATGCGTGCTCTGCCCAGTGAACTCCCACTGGTAGTCATACTGCGCCATTTCTTCTTCCGTCAGCTGCTCTGACATCTGGAATACGCTATCGCTGTTGGCATCACGCCAAAGCGCGAAGCGGTAGGTATTATTGAGCGTGGGGTGTTGTTGTTCTTTGCCCATCAAATTGACCGGCTGTGCGGCTTTTACTTGATAGATGATACCGCTGACACCACCGGAGTCACTTCCCAGAAAGGTAACGTCAACATAGTTACTGTCGCCATAAACATCCGTATTTGCTTTCCAGCGGTAGGTTCCAGGCAACGTACTCGACAACGTAACCGTACCCGCCGTTTTGTCTCGATTAGCGATAAATACACAGGGGTTTTCTACAGTACACGCCGTCGTCGACAGCGCGACTTTTTTATCATTGCTGTCGTACAGCTCAGGGGTCATTACGTCATCAACCAGCTCGTTGCCATTACGGTCGGTGGTATCACCATTCGAATCGGTTAACAGCACGTCCAGCACCACGCCATCAGCACCATCAGCCTGTGCACTGGCAGCATGGCTGTGATCGGTACGATCGGCATCAGCGATATTATCGACAACCAGCTCAATCCGGCGGTCCTGCTGCACGGTAATTTCCGCAATGCCCGAGTTCTGTTTGTTCCCCTTATCATCTTCCAGGGTGATGCGGACTTTCCAGGTATTCAACGTCGTGCGTTCTTCTTCTGTGCTGGCATTGATCCACGCTGGTAGCACCAAATTCCAGCGGTTATTGTTACCTTCTGTGAGCATGTTCGCTTTTACCACCGGCATCACCAGCGTGCGGTTGGCGTTGTTTTTCGCCTGCCATGAGGCTGTAATAATTTTATAGCGATGGTTAATGAGCGCGTTGATCGTCCATTTACATTTCTCCAGGCCAATACCGGCTTCCGGTTTGTCCTGAATGACACATTCTGGGTTTTCGTTGGTTTCATCGGCTTTCAGCCACAGAGTGACATCCAGCGGATCCTTTTCGCGGTATTCCAGAACGATAAAGTTATTACGATCGACAAAATCGGTGCGGCTTCCAGCCAACGAGTGCTGGGTTTTCACATTTTCGGGATCAAGCTGTGCTGCCAGCGGGGTACCAAACTGGTAGGTCATTGATGCCGTTACGCTTAAGTCAGTATTGTCTCCCGTACCAGCCTTATAATCTGCCGCCAGCGTAAGTAAAGGAACCGGTGTGTAACTCATTCCAACGGTCACAGCGTGCGGATTTTTTTGCAGGTTATCTGTCCCGAACAGCGCGACCTCATCACCATAATACTGCTCATAAATCAGTTTGCCGCCAAGCTGCGGATAGAATGGTAGCCACGCCTCTGTCCGCACGTCCCAGCCTTGAGCCGGACGTTCTTCGTAAAACTCAAAATCTTCGGAATCTTTCCAGTCCGACAGAGGATGGTAATAGTTTCCGGAAAAACGCAGAAAATCGGTCCACGCCTCGCCACCTAAACCCAGACGGCGGTGACCACGCGTAAAATCGTAGTCATAAAACACGTTGCTCCCCAGCAACCACGCCCCTACATTCTGACGCACGCCGAACCCCACGTTACCAATGGTACGATCTTCTTTTCGCTGGGCTGAAAACTGACTAAAAAACAATGTGCTTTGGGTATCGTACCAGGGAACAAAATAATCCAGCGAACTACCTTCCAGATCCCCCCCTTCACCAATTGCCAGGTTGGTACGCACTTTGCCATAGGGCGACATTAATGATTCAATTCCAGATTGTGCAGACGAAGTCATTTGCCCCTGAAAATAGCTACGGGCCTGAGATTCAAGCGCTTCTGGTGTTAGATTATCAAACCCTTGCGTGGCAGAATTAATAAAATAGTCAGCGCTTTTTTCTGTATATGATTTTCCGAGATTCTCTTGTTCTTTTTTTTGCGCTGAGTCACTGGCTAAATCAGGTAATGAGGTTTCACTCACTTTTTCAGCTACTGGAGATACACTGGTGCCTGAGGCTGAAACAACGCCACCATAAAGTAACACGAGTATGAGAATGCGCATCCATTGCGCCATACGACAACCATCCTTGAGTTTATCGCAATAACTAAAATATAATATTGTTTTATATCGAGAAATTCACTCCGGCTTACAATGTAAATATCAATTCATTACGCAAATGAATATATAAACATTCTAAATATTGCCTACTATCGATAATATCAGACATAAAAATAAGTAGGCAAATTAGAAACTCTAAATTTACTTTTAATTATTATTAATGAAAAATTCGACGCGTTTCTTCGAAATAAGTCCATGCCCATGCGGACAAAAGTAGTCCACAGCACCGCAGGCTTTTAATATCTGGAGTTGCTGATGACACTCCGGACAACGCGCTTCAAGCTGAATATCTTTATGACAGTTTTCGCAGTGCGCCGCTCCGTTTTGTGGCTCTACAGGTGTATGACAATCCGGGCAAGTAACCGACATGATAACTCCTTGAGATAATTTTCACTGTCTGGATTTTAACACGATTCACCGAATGAATGAGACCGACGCCGATGCGGACACCTCAAATGGTGCAAAGATGCGGTAGTGATAAACAGGGGATGGTGTGGTATGGGCTGGATTGCCGGGGCATAACGCCACCCCGGCGAAATGGAGAGATTACTTCGCGTTAGCTGCCGGTTTAGTCTGGGTATTTTCCAGCATACGGCGGATCGGAACAATGAGGACGATCAGGACCGCGGCGCAGATAAGCAGCGCAATGGAGCAACGCGCAAACAGGTCTGGCAGCATATCCAACTGGTCAGCCTTCACGTGACCACCAATCAGGCCTGCGGCCAGGTTACCCAGCGCGCTTGCACAGAACCACAGCCCCATCATCTGACCACGCATTCTTTCTGGCGCCAGCAGCGTCATGGTCGCCAGACCAATTGGGCTCAGGCACAGTTCGCCGAGCGTCAGCATCAGGATACTGCCCACCAGCCAGAATGGAGAAACGCCCGCGCCGCCATTTGTCAGCACATCCTGCGCCGCCAGCATCATTATGCCAAAGCCTGCCGCCGCACAGAGAATGCCGATAACAAACTTGGTGATACTGCTTGGGCGAATGTTCATGCTCGCAAGTTTAGGCCACGCCCAACTGAATACCGGCGCAAGCAGGATGATAAACAGGGCGTTAATCGACTGGAACCACACGGCCGGGATTTCAAAGTCCCCGATCATACGGTTAGTGTAGTCGTTGGCAAACAGGTTAAACGAAGTCGGTTTCTGCTCAAACGCAGACCAGAAAAACGCCGCAGAAACCAGCAATATAAAGCAGACCAGCAGTCTGGCGCGCTCTTTACGGTTCAGGCCCGCAAAGATAAACAGGTAGATGAAGTAACAGGCGACGGATGCCGCAATCACGTACACCAGCATGCTGGCTACCGCAACCGGGTTAATCACAATCACACCCTGCGCAATCAGCGTAACAACGACGGCCACACCCGCAGCCAGCGCGAGTAACCACGCACCGACACCGTTTTTCTTCGCTACCGGGTTGTTCCAGGTGGAGTCCAGCCCCACTTCGCTATCGTAACGTTTCATCGCCGGTACGGCAAAGATACGGAAGATAATCAAAGCTACCAGCATCCCGATACCGCCAATACCAAAACCCCAGTGCCAGCCATGCGTTTTAATCAGCCAGCCGGAGATCAACGGTGCTATGAACGAACCGATGTTGATGCCCATATAGAACAGCGAGAAACCGCCATCACGGCGCGCATCGCCTTTTTTATACAGCGTACCGACCATGACCGAAATACAGGTCTTAAACAGACCAGAACCCAGCACGATGAACATCAGGCCGATAAAGAACAGGTTGTTACCCATGATGGCAGAGAGCGCAATCGACAGGTGGCCGAGCGCAATCAGAATAGAGCCATACCACACCGCTTTCTGCTGGCCGAGCCAGTTATCCGCCAGCCAGCCCCCCGGCAGTGCAGCGAGATACATGGTACCGGCAAAGATACCGACAATCGCAGAGGCATTTTCACGCGCCAGCCCCATGCCACCGTCATAAACGGTGGCCGCCATAAATAAGATCAGTAACGGACGGATGCCGTAAAACGAAAAACGCTCCCACATCTCCGTGAAAAATAACGAGCCTAGCGGATAGGGATGGCCGAAGAACGTTCGGCTTTCTTGTGGTTGAGTAGACGGTTGCATAATTCTCCTGAAAAGATATGTGTTGTGCGAGTAAACACCACGCTGTACGCCGGCCAGTTATGTATCTGGTCGATTTTTTTACAGGTAGCGAAAAGTTAATTAGCCATTTGAGGGTCTGGAGCCAGTTTTGTCTAGTACCAACCCCTGCACTTTAAGATGAAAATTCGACAATTGTCTACTTTCTTAGATTTAAACTTGGTCAAAAAAGAATAGTCATTGACATTATACAGACACACAGGACTATAAACAGACGAAAAAAACCCGCGACAAGCGCGGGTTTTCATAATCAGCAAGGGTTACTTACTTTTTTTAATATGTTGAATCAAACGCTTACGCTTGCGCATTTGTGTTGGCGTCAACGTATTACGCTTATTCGCATACGGGTTTTCCCCTTCTTTGAACTGAATACGGATCGGTGTACCCATCACTTCCAGCGACTTACGGAAGTAGTTCATAAGATAACGTTTGTAGGAATCAGGCAGGTCTTTAACCTGGTTGCCGTGAATCACCACAATTGGTGGGTTATAGCCACCAGCATGCGCATATTTCAACTTCACACGACGACCGCGCACCAGCGGCGGCTGGTGATCTTCTGTCGCCATGGTCATGATGCGGGTCAGCATCGCGGTACTGACGCGGCGGGTTGAGCTGTCATACGCTTCACGCACTGACTCAAACAGATTACCCACACCACTGCCGTGCAGCGCAGAGATAAAGTGCACGCGGGCAAAATCGATAAAGCCCAGACGGAAGTCCAGCGTCTCTTTAACCTGCTCTTTCACTTCCTGGGTCAGGCCGTCCCACTTGTTGACGACGATGACAAGTGAGCGCCCACTATTGAGAATAAAGCCCAGTAGCGACAGATCCTGATCGGAAATACCTTCGCGGGCATCAATCACCAGCATCACCACGTTGGCGTCTTCAATCGCCTGCAGCGTCTTGATAACGGAGAATTTTTCTACCGCTTCGGTAATTTTTCCGCGCTTACGCACGCCTGCAGTGTCGATCAGCACATATTCGCGACCGTCACGTTCCATCGGGATATAAATACTGTCACGCGTGGTTCCCGGCATATCGTAAACCACCACGCGGTCTTCGCCGAGAATACGGTTAGTGAGTGTGGACTTACCGACGTTCGGACGCCCGACAATCGCCAGTTTGATTGGCAGATCCTGCGGATTGAAGTCGTCTTCAGGCTCCTCTTCACCGTTTTCTTCGGCTTCCAGCTTCGCCCAGTATTCCGCGTCTTCATCCACTTCTTCCTGCGGCGCTACGTCATCCATCCACGGCAGCAGAACGTGCTCCAGCAGGCTGAGAACACCACGACCGTGAGAAGCTGCGATCGGGTGAATTTCACCTAACCCCAGCGAATAAAAATCAACCACCGCCTGATCCGGATCGAGTCCGTCAGTTTTGTTGGCGACCAGGAAAGTCGGTTTTTGGCGCGAACGCAGATGTTTGGCGATGGCTTCATCTGCCGGCATCAGGCCAGCACGCGCATCAACCATGAACAGCACAACATCCGCTTCTTCGATGGCTAGCAGCGACTGTGCAGCCATGCGGGTTTCTACCCCGTCTTCGGTGCCATCAATACCGCCGGTATCAACACAGATAAACTCGCGTCCTTCAATCTCAGCACGACCGTACTTACGGTCACGAGTCAGACCCGGGAAATCCGCAACCAGCGCATCTCGGGTGCGAGTTAGACGGTTAAATAACGTGGATTTGCCAACGTTAGGGCGCCCGACAAGCGCGACCACAGGTACCATGTTTAAAGCCTCATTTAAAAAATCATCAGACAACGGACGTATTTTTACGCCATTGTTAAAAACAGGAAAACGGCCCCTGCACCAGGAGCCGTTTTTCAAAGCGAGCGGCAGGACGATTAACGCGTAATTGAATACAGCGTACCGTCTTTCGCCTGGATCAGCAGTTTACCATCAGCCGATACTGGCTCGGTCAGGAAACCGGAGCTGTCGACTTTCTGCTGGGCCACAAAGCGGCCATCATCAATGTTAATCCAGTGCAGATAGCCTTCGCTATCGCCGACAACCAGATTGCCATTATACAGCGCCGGAGACGTCAGCAGACGGTGAAGCAGATCGCTCTGCGTCCACAGCGTTACGCCGCCGTCAGTGGTTAACGCCAGCACGCGGTCATTCTGATCTACCAGATAGATACGGTTGCCATCGACGATGAAATCATTCACCGAGCCGAGTTCACGTTTCCACATAACCTGGCCGCTGCGCAGATCCAGCGCCGTCAGGTTACCATTATAAGCCAGGGCGTACACAACGCCATTAACGATAACCGGCGTGGTGTCAACATCACTCAGACGATCGATTTCTGTTGGACCGGTCGCCTGAGAAATACGTTGCTGCCAAATCATCTGGCCCTGTTGCATCAGCACAGCGCTCACGCGACCGTTATCACCGCCGACAATCGCCGCACCAAAAGCGCTAGCCGGGGCTGATTCGCCGCGTAACGAAAGCGATGGCATATCCAGGTTGACGGTCCATTTGACGGCACCGTCAGCTTCGTTTAACGCCTGCAGTTGACCGTTGCTGGTGTGAATCAATACCACACCATCACTCACCACCGGGCGAGACAGCGCTTCACCGGCAACACGAGTCTGCCAGGCAATAGTACCGTCGCTGGTATTAAGCGCATAAACCTGGGCTTTTTCGCTGCCGATATAGACGTGACCACCGGAAACCGTCACACCACCAGAAAGCTGTGCAGAGACTCTAGAGAACCAGCCGTCTTTTTCCGCCAGATTGACGGACCAGACTTCTTTGCCATCATCCGCGTTCAGAGCTTTAACGACGCCTGTACGATCCGCCGCATAGACAACGTTATCTGCCAGCGCAGGATGAAGATTGGAATAGAAATCACCAATACCGTTACCTACAGACGTGCTCCAGGCTGTAGACGGAGTAAACTGGTTTTCAACCACCGGTAATGGGGACATCTTAACGACATCTTCTTCGCCACCAAACAGTGAACAGCCGCTTAATAGGGTAACGGAAAGCAGCCCTGGCAGAAGTAATTTACGCAATTGCATCGGGTCCCTCTCAGATGGACAAATTATTGATTTTCATCTGCATCATTTCGCTCAGAGCAGGAGAGGCTTCGCTTTTTACACCCGCTTCCCATGCGCTACGCGCGCCTTGTTTATCGCCTTTGCTCAGCAACGCTTCGCCACGCAGATCGGCGACAATGGCCGCCCACCCTTCACCTTTAATGGTGTCGAGCGTTTTCAGCGCGGTATCCGCTTGTTTAAGCTGAACTTGCACACGCGCAAGACGCAGATTAATCACCGCTTTGAGATTCTCATCGCTGGTCGCCGCCAGTCCTTGTTGCAACTGGGTAGCGGCTTTCTCAAGTTCGTTTTGATCAACAAACTGCTGCGCCAGTTCCATCGACGCTAACGCGCCGTAGGTATTTTTGTTCTCTGCGGCAAATTTCTCTGCGGCAGGAATGCTGTCCTGCTTACCCGCACTGACCGCAGTCACTGTATTTTGATACGCCAGAGAAGCAGAGCGTGTGGACTCCGTCTGATGGCTGGTCCAGTAACGCCAGCCAACCAGTGCGCCAACCCCTAAAATAACCCCAACCACCAGCGCTTTGCCATTTTCGGCAAAGAAGCGTTTTACCGCATCAACCTGGTCGTTTTCGTTCTCGTAAATTTCCACGCTGTCCTTCTCCTTAGCAAGTCAAAGTGCGCAAATGCGCGGCAACGCTATCCTGCGCTACTGCCGTTTGCTCACCAGTGCGCAAATCCTTCACTACAACAGTACCGTCAGCCACTTCGGACTCACCCAGTACCAGTGCAACGCGAGCGCCCCACTTATCGGCGCGAGCAAACTGTTTCTTAAAGTTGCCGCCACCGTGGTTTGTCATCAGTTTTACGCCCGGAACTTCATCGCGCAGACGTTCAGCCAGCGCCATTGCCGCCGACTGCGTATCTGTACCTGAAGCGATCAGGTATATATCGACAACAGGAGAAGCAATAAATTCCGGATTAACTGCCTGAACTAACAAAACAAGTCGTTCCAGACCCATCGCGAAGCCAACCGCTGGCGTAGCACGACCGCCAAGTTGCTCGACCAGACCGTCATAACGACCACCCGCACACACGGTACCCTGCGAGCCCAGGCTGCTGGTGACCCACTCAAATACGGTACGGTTGTAGTAGTCGAGACCACGAACCAGTCGTTGGTTAACGGTGTAAGCAATACCTGCTGACTCCAGCAGCGTACACAGACCGGCGAAATGCGCGCGTGAATCCTCATCCAGGTAGTCGCCCAGAGCCGGAGCGTCGTTGAGCAGAGCCTGCACTTCCGGATTTTTGGAATCGAGTACACGCAGCGGGTTGGTATACATGCGACGCTTGCAATCTTCGTCCAGTTTGTCTTTATGCTGTTCCAGGTACGCCACCAATGCATCTCGGTAGTTAGCACGGGCTTCCAGAGAACCGATGGAGTTCAGTTCAAGGCTAACATGCTGAGAAATACCCAGTGCACGCCACCAGCGAGCGGTCAGCATAATCAGCTCAGCATCAATGTCCGGGCCTTGCAGGCCAAACACTTCGACACCCAGCTGATGGAATTGGCGATAGCGACCTTTTTGCGGGCGCTCGTGGCGGAACATCGGTCCGATATACCACAGACGCTGTTCCTGATTGTACAGGAGACCATGTTCGATGCCGGCGCGTACGCAGCCAGCCGTTCCTTCAGGACGCAAAGTCAGGCTATCGCCATTACGGTCCTCAAAGGTGTACATCTCTTTTTCAACCACGTCGGTCACTTCACCGATCGCGCGTTTGAATAACGGGGTCTGCTCTACAATCGGCAAGCGGATTTCACTGTAACCGTAGCTGCCGAGCACGTTTTTAAGAGTGCCTTCAATGCGCTGCCAGATGGCGGTTTCGCCAGGCAGATAATCGTTCATGCCGCGAATGGCTTGAATGTTTTTTGCCACGTTTATTCTCTTTATGGATATAAAAATGAACCCTCAGCGCTAACCCGAACAATGCGGGCGCCATGCGGGTTCAATCATACACGGGAAGCACGCCGCTTCCCATCACGTTGTTATTTTTCAACCTGCTGCACGTCAATTCGACGCGCTTCGTCCAGGATGCTGGCTTTGGCACGAATACGGGCTTCTAGCTGGGTAATCATATCGTCGTTATCGATACGATCCTTACGTACACCGTCTTCATACAGGCCGCTTTTCTTGTTGCCACCCGTCACGCCGAGCGTGGAAACCAACGCTTCACCAGGACCGTTTACCACACAGCCGATGATCGAAACGTCCATTGGCGTGATGATGTCTTCCAGACGTTGCTCCAGCGCGTTAACCGTGCCGATGACGTCAAACTCCTGACGAGAACAGGTTGGGCAGGCGATAAAGTTGATCCCGCGCGCGCGAATGCGCAGCGATTTCAGAATATCGAAGCCTACTTTGATCTCTTCTACCGGATCGGCCGCCAGAGAAACGCGCAGCGTATCGCCGATCCCTTCTGACAACAGCAAACCCAGGCCAATCGCGGACTTCACCGATCCGCTGCGTGCGCCACCGGCTTCGGTGATCCCCAGATGCAGCGGCTGATCGATCTGTTTGGCTAACAGACGATAAGATTCAACGGCAAGGAACACATCAGAGGCTTTAACGCTCACTTTGAACTGGTCGAAGTTCAGACGATCGAGATGATCCACATGACGCATAGCTGATTCCAGCAGCGCCTGCGGCGTGGGTTCGCCGTATTTTTCCTGCAGATCTTTTTCCAGCGATCCGGCGTTAACGCCGATGCGGATAGGAATGTTGTTATCGCGAGCGCAGTCCACCACCATGCGAATACGCTCTTCATTACCGATATTGCCGGGGTTGATACGCAGACAGTCGACCCCGTATTCCGCTACTTTCAGCGCGATACGGTAGTCAAAGTGAATATCGGCAACCAGCGGGACTGTGACTTGCTGTTTGATAAGCTTGAACGCTTCTGCAGCATCCATTGTCGGTACAGAGACTCGGACAATGTCAGCCCCAACGCGTTCCAGCGCTTTGATTTGATTGACCGTCGCCGCCACATCCGTTGTCCGCGTATTGGTCATAGACTGTACGGCGATGGGCGCGCCATCACCAATCGGCACATTCCCAACGTAAATGCGTGTCGATTTTCTACGTTGAATTGGAGCCTGATTATGCATTAAAAAATCTCCCGCATTGCCGTCTGTTACTGAGCCGCTGGTTGTTCGGCATTTACGGTCAGACGCGCAACCTGGTTAGTTCTGATAAAACGACTCAGGTCGACAGGTTTACCCTGGAACTGAATCTGCACTGCTGCCGGTGCACCAATTTTCAGTTTGTACGGTGCCTGGCCGACAAGATTTAACGTGCCGTCTTTACGCTGCATACCGCTAAACAGTTTTTTACCGGTCGCATCACTGACTTCCAGCCAGCAGTCGGCGGTAAAATTCATCACCAGCGCGTTAGGATCGGCGGCAGGTGTTGTCACACCCGCTTGATCGGTCGGCAAAGGTGCCGCCGTAGCCGGTGAGGTTGGCGCCGTTGTCGCTGTGTCTACGTTGGCCTGAGACGGTGCCACTACCGCATTCTGTTGCGCATCTGCAGCAGGTGCTGACGCTGCGTCTGCCGCCGCGCCATCATCCGGCGCGGGTGGAGTCATATCCTGACTTGCCGCAGCGCTGGTATCTAACGGCACGCTCTGGGCACTGTCTTTACCCGCATTTAGCTCAGCGGAGGATTGATCGGCCATCGTGGTGATCTCTTCCTGCTGCGCTTTATGGTTCTGCCACCACCAGGCGCCAGTAAGTCCAACCACGACAAACAGTACCAGCCAGGTAAAGGTCATTAACCAGCCATCACGCTTTTTGCGGCGCTTACCGAGCGAGAAACTCTGCATCGGTGCCACTTTGGCTGGGCGAATCGGAGCCTGTTTTTCCAGCCCTGGCAACAGTTCTTCTTCAGGAATATGCACCAAACGCGCATAGGAACGGATATACCCGCGCAGAAACGTTGAAGCGAGATCGGCTGGCGCCTTATCTTCTTCAATATCGCGTACCGTGGAGACCTTCAGGCACAGTCGTTCCGCGACTGCCTGTTGGCTGAATCCGAGTTGTTCACGGGCATTGCGCAGGCGAACGCCGGTGGAGAGTGCTTCATTTTTGTCGTGCGTGGCTTCAGTATTCATTCGCTACAGCTGCGTAAATATGGGCTCTGGCGCCGGTGAGCCACAATGCTCACCCACACCGCGAAACATCTGGTCAGTTAACCTTGGTCAGACAGTATAAAACGGTCAGACTATCAATGACAAAACAGCGTAAACCTGAGGGCTAAACTCTTGTTGGGCCGCTACATACTGCCTTAAAGTCGACGAAAACGCACCGTTAATATTGACCTGACGAGTATAACAAATGACCGTATGTCACTTACATTGCACTACGGTACATTAATTATACCGTAGTGCACCAACATCAAACGGTCTTGATGTCGATAGCATCACCCTGCATGCGCTTGCGCAGAGTACGCTTGGTACGGTCAATGACGTCACCCGCCAGCTGACCGCAGGCTGCATCAATATCGTCGCCGCGTGTTTTACGCACGATGGTCGTGAAACCATAGCCCATCAACACTTTGGAGAAACGATCGATACGGCTGTTAGAACTCCGTCCGTACGGCGCGCCCGGGAACGGGTTCCATGGGATCAGGTTAATCTTACACGGCGTATCTTTCAGCAGCTCCGCCAGCTGATGCGCGTGCTCGGTACCGTCGTTAATGTGATCTAACATCACATATTCGATGGTGACGCGGCCCTGGTTGGCGTTCGACTTCGAAATGTAGCCACGTACCGACTCAAGGAACGTAGCAATATTGTACTTTTTGTTGATCGGCACGATTTCGTCACGGATTTCATCGTTCGGCGCATGCAGGGAAATCGCCAACGCAACGTCAATCATGTCGCCCAGCTTATCCAGTGCAGGGACCACGCCGGAAGTAGACAGCGTAACACGACGTTTTGACAGCCCAAAACCGAAGTCATCAAGCATGATTTCCATCGCCGGAACCACGTTGGTCAGGTTCAACAACGGTTCGCCCATGCCCATCATGACCACGTTGGTGATAGGACGCACGCCCGTTGCCTTCACCGCACCGACGATTTTCGCCGCGCGCCAGACCTGGCCGATGATTTCCGACACCCGCAGGTTACGGTTAAAGCCCTGTTGCGCCGTAGAGCAGAATTTACACTCTAATGCACAGCCGACCTGTGAAGACACACACAGGGTGGCGCGATCGTCTTCCGGGATATACACGGTTTCTACGCGCTGGTCGCCAACGGCAATGGCCCATTTGATGGTGCCGTCAGACGAACGCTGCTCTTCCACCACTTCCGGGGCGCGAATTTCAGCGACTTCTTTCAGTTTGTTGCGCAGCACTTTGTTGATGTCAGTCATGTCATCAAAGTTGTCGCTGCAATAGTGGTACATCCATTTCATGACCTGATCGGCACGAAACGGCTTTTCGCCCATCTCTTTGAAGAATTCGCGCATCTGCTGACGGTTCAGATCCAGCAGGTTAATTTTTCCATTTTTATTTGGAACCGCAGCAATGACGACTTCAGAGGTGTTAACTAATTCAGACATAATTTTTTCCGGCCTCGTTGTTACACGTTATGGCCCGTGGAGGGTTGATAAAAAGAAACGCCCCGGCAAGCGGTCTGCTCTTCCGGGGCGTTGCATTGTACAAAGTCTGGCGCAGGGATGCCACGTTTGCACGAAGCATTAGCGAAAATAATATGTAAATGCTAATTCATCTCCAAAGGATTTCGCGTCGCAAGAAGACGGCAAGTTCGAGCATCCCCGGGAGCATAGAAAACTATGTGACCGGGGTAAACGAACGCAGCCAACGCATCGGCGACGTGAAAGACGCAGGAGATCAGCGAGTACGCGGGCAAACCTCGCCTTCGCCAAAGAAATAGGCGATTTCACGCGCCGCAGATTCGACGGAGTCGGAACCGTGGGTGCCGTTCTCGGTGAAGCTGTCAGCGTAATCTGCACGCAGCGTACCTGCCAGCGCATTCGCCGGGTTGGTTGCACCCAGCAGATCGCGGTGACGCTGAACGGCGTTTTCGCTTTCCAGAACGGAAACAACGATCGGACCAGAGGTCATGAATTCAACCAGGCCATCAAAGAACGGTTTGCCGTCGTGCTCGGCATAGAAGCCACGCGCCTGTTCAACGGTCAGGTGCAGCATTTTAGTCCCCACAATTTTGAACCCTGCTGATTCAAAGCGTGCGAAGATGCTTCCAATAACGTTTTTTGCCACCGCATTTGGTTTGATGATGGAAAAAGTACGTTCAATAGCCATGATTACCTCTGAAAAAATTGTTTTGTTGTGGTTTACCTGGCGCGGATTATAAAGAGCATCCCGGCAATTGACTATTGATGAAGGTAACATTTCTTTAAAATAAGATGAATTTCAGCAACAAATAACATCAAGCTGGTCTACTGCAAAGCAAATCTCACCGTGGCAACCTGCCCGCCGTCATCCATAACCAACAGCTGGTACTCTCCTGCGACCGTTAAGCGCAGGGTCAGACTCCGCCCACGTTCTTCCAGCCGCTCACCGTTAAGAAACCACCAGCGTTCGCCTATCCCACCGCTGGTTTGTAGCGGCACGGAGACCGCTGGTGAACCGGGTAAGCGTTTCACAATCACGCCATCGCGAACGCCTGTCAACTGCAGCGGTAAGGAAGCGTCCTGCCCCAACGGCGGGCAGGTTGCGGAAACTGGCGGTAGCCGAGCGGCTCGCCGCTCGGATGGCGGCAGCCAGGGCTCCAGCGGCAACGGCCAGACAATTAACGTCTGTTCCCGCGCTTGCGGGCAGTCTGGCGCCACGCGTTTTTCTGACGCATCTAACCAGACGGGAAAACGAATACCGTTAACCCCTTCCTGCTCGGGTAATAACAGCGTAGGCGGCTGGCTACCGTCCAATAGCCAGGTGGCTAAACGGCGACGACAGTTACCGTCCCCGTTGGGCAAAAATTGCCCACCCGGCCAGCACACCACGCCCCGGCTGACGGACCCTGGTCGCGGGTCTTCAGGCTGGTTTGTCCCACGCGCCAGCAGCAAGTTGTTAACCTGATTCAGCAAAGGCACGGCGCTGGCAAAACCAAATTGCCCCACCACCGGCGTGCCGTCGGGTCTGCCGGTCCAGATGCCAATCACGTAACGTGAGTTAACGCCAATCGCCCACGCATCGCGATAGCCGTAGCTGGTGCCCGTTTTCCACGCCAGCGGTACCACACGACTCAGGGCGTTATCCGGCAGGGGCTGCGCGTCGTCCGCCATAATCCGCCGGATAATCCACGCCGCACCAGCGGACATCAGCGGGCGTTCCAGCAGCGGGTCTTCCGGCTGCAGACGGAGCTTTCCTGCTTTTCCCTGACGGGCAAAGGCGCTGTACGCCGCGACCATATCCTCAAGCCTGGCTCCCGCGCCCCCGAGGATCAGTGACAGATTTGGCGCAGCCCCTGCCGGTAAATACAACGGTAACCCCACGTTACGCAGCCTGGCGGCAAAACGTTTCGGGCCGTAGGCTTCCAGTACCTGGACTGCCGGCAGATTCAGCGAGCGCACCAACGCCTCGCTCATGCTTACCGGGCCATGAAAACCGCTGTCAAAATTCCCCGGACGATAATCCCCGGTACGCCGCGGTACGTCCTGCAATAATGAGGCCGGGTGAACCAGTCCATCCTCCAACGCGAGTCCATAGACAAAGGGTTTCAGCACCGATCCCGGCGAGCGGATCGCGCTCACCATATCCACATGCCCAAAGCGGGTGTCGTCATTCATATCTACCGAGCCCACCCAGCCACGTACGCGCATATCGGTATGGTCGACCACAATCATCGCCAGCGAACTGCGCGCCGGAAGCCGCCCCTTCCAGTTTTGCGCCATCTCCTCCAGTTGACGTTGCAGCCCGGCGTCCAGCGTGGTGACAATTTTGTTGCTGCTGCTTTTGTTCAGCATCATGCGTGAGAATAACGGCGCCAATTGCGGCATCTGCCTCGGTGCCAGCCAGACCGGTTCTTCGCGTGATTCCTGCGCCTGTTTTGCCGACCAGACGCCCTGCGTCGCCATGCGATCGAGCACTTTATTGCGCGCGGCTTGCGCCCGATCCGGCCAACGGTCCGGACGCAGACGGCTCGGCGCCTGCGGCAGTACAGCCAGCAATGCGGCATCGGAGTAGCTGAGTTGTGACGGTGATTTACCCAGATACGCCCAGCTTGCGGCACCAACGCCTTGCAGCGTCCCACCAAACGGCGCGCGGTTAAGATACAGCGTCAGGATATCGCGTTTGGAGAGATGCCATTCCAATTGGAATGCACGCCATAGCTGGCGAAACTTACCGCCAAAAGTGCGCGGATGTGGGTCGAGCAGCCTCGCCACCTGCATGGTGAGCGTACTGCCTCCGGAGACCACGCGCCCGGAGGTGAGATCCTGCCAGGCGGCGCGAAGCACAGAAAACGGATTGACGCCGGGATGTTTCCAGAACCAGCGATCTTCGTAGTTAATGAGCGCCTCAAGATAACGGGGCGAGACCTCTTCAAGCGTGACCGGATAACGCCAGATACCGTCCGCGTCGGCAAAGCGCCACAGCGGCGTCCCGTCCTGAGCCACCACTACTCGCGCAGGATTAACCTCATGCAGCGGCAACGGCCAGATTTTATCCGCCGTCCACACTGCTGCCCCTATCAGCAACGCAGCGGCTACCAGCCAGCCGCTGCGTTTAACCCACCGATGCATCATTTACGGTCTGACAATCAGCGGGCCCTCAGCCGTGCCGGTGGCACGCCACTGCGGAACATACATCGATTCCACCTGGGGTACAGGTACCTGATACGTCCCCGGTGTGACCGCGCGCGCCAGATACACCAGCGTGACCGGTTGCCCTTCGTTGACAGCCACCGCCGCGACAAAGCGATCATCGCGGAATTCAACGTGCTGGATATCCGCTTGCTGCATTTGATTAAGCAAATTCGCCACTTCGCTGCCGCTATCCTGCAGGCTGGCGCTACCGTTGGCCAGATTCTGGTTTTCCAGTTCCAGACCAGCAGGCAGAAGATCGACCACCAGCGCATCCGGAACATTCTGGCTGGCTCTAACCGTCAACCAGACCAGCACCAGCTCGCCGCTGCGCAGAGACGAGAGCGATTTACTCTGCCCATCGGTGCCCAGCACCTGACGTTCAATGAGCAGTACATTGCTGGCAGGCTGCGGTGAACTTTGCGGATAGCCGCTGACGTCCAGACGCAGCCACAGCGGCAGATTACCCGTGTTGGTCACCGCCAGCGTCGCTAACTGTTCCGCATCCAGATTTCGGGTTTGCGATTTATCACCCGCCAGCGGTTGTTCAGAGAGAGATGTCTGCGCCTGCCACGTGCCCGGCAGATCCTGCAGCGTACGGGCAGCAAGGAACAGCGCATTATTCTCCTGCGTGGAGAGCCAGCGCTGACCGAAAGCTTGCTCCGACAGCGTATTCAGCAAAGTATTTTGCACGTCGGGTTTCAGTTTATTCTCTTCCAGCAAGGCCAGCATCAGCGCGTTGTCGCGTAGCTGACTGCCGTAATCCGCCATCCACTGCTGCGTATCTCGGCGCGGCGTATTGAGTGCCAACGTCAGCGCCTGTTCACTGCGATTCGCATCGCCCATGTTTTTCAGCGCAATGCCCAATTGCAGCAGCGGCAGGCCAGAGGCGGCCTGAGCTCGACGCTCCCAGATCTCACGCAGAGCGCCCAGCGGCGCTTTCTGCTGACGGGCCAGTACCAGCGCGGCATAGGACTGTACGGCAAACCGGCTGGCTGCGGTGTCGTCGGTGTAGCGAATCGACATCATGCCCGGATCCTGTAAATAACGCAGCAGACGCGCATTGCCCCGGTTGATCACCTCACTCGGGACGCTGTAGCCCTGTTCATTTGCCCGGACGAGGAAGTCCATAACATAGGCACTCAGCCAGTACTCTTCCGGCCCGTTCTTATCCCACAGCGCAAATCCCCCATCGTCACGCTGCATTTGCAGTAACCGGGAAATACCTATTTCAACCGCCGTGCGGCGTTTTTCATCGCTATCACCCGCTATACCCAACGCCTTCAACTGTGCGGCGTTGGTATACAACGACGGGAATAATCCGCTGGCAGTCTGCTCCAGGCAGCCGTAAGGATAGGCTTTCAATTCGCGAACATAGCGCGCCAGATTCAGCGGCGGCTTGCCGCTGAACAGCAGTTGCCCCTGCACCGTTGCCGGGGAGAAGTTGGTCAGTTCCCCGTCCGGTAACTGCCAGGTTTCACCGGCTTGCAGCGCCACGCCGCTATTGAGAGTTTGCGCCGGGAACGCCGGACGCACGCCAATCTTCCACTGTTTATGTTGAACGGGGAGCGTTTCACCTGGCAGCGTCAAACCACTAATAACGGCCTGAATCTCACCATCGCCGAATCCCTCCAGTGCCCGTACCGGAATAAATAACGTGGTACGCACGCCAGGTGCCAGATCCACCGGGGAAGGGTTTTGGCCCATCAGTGACACTAAGCCGCTGGCGGTAAGCTGAATATTCAGCGTCTGCGGCCTATCTGTCAGATTGGTGACGTCCAGCGTCAGGCGCGAGGTATCACCACCGGCCATAAAGCGTGGCATATTCAGTTCCGCGATCACCGGCGCAGCGACGATCACTTTACTCTCGCTACTGCCAAAGTCATCTGCGGTCCAGGCCTGCGCCATCACCCGCAGTTCACCGTTAAAATCGCCAATCGGCAACGTTACCGTGCCCTCACCTTTCTCGTTGAGCGTGACCGGCAGCGCCTGTTGCGCCACGATATTGACGTGATTAACCGGCGGTTTGCCGCCGCGTTTTAGCTCATCACCATCGCCACCGAAACGCAGTGCCGCCAAACGCCCTTGCCCTTCGATTACCTGGCCGTAAATATCATAAATATCCGCGCCATAGCGTTTCTGGCCAAAAAATGCCTGCCACGGATCCGGGGTAGCGTAATCGGTGATATTCAACACCCCGCTGTCTACAGCGGAGACCAGGACGTTAACCTGTTTAGGCACGTCACCATTTTTGACACTGGCTTTCACGTTAACGGTCAACGGTTGATTCGGGCGCATTTTAGCCGGATTTTCCAGCGTCAAATCCAGGCGACGATTTTCATCGCCTAGCGGCAAATGCAGTAACCCGACCGCGCGTTTTGGTGTAGCCGAGCGGGACTTGTCGCCAGGGCGGATCACCAACGCGCTAAGATAGAGGTCATGGCGGTTCCAGGTTTTGTCGACCGGAATAGAGAGATCCAGACCATTTGCAGGGACATCGATCTCTTGCCACCACAGCGGGCCTTCGCTGGATTCCACCATTGCATAGCCTTTACCGGCAGCAGGCGCGGCAATGTGCAACTTCATGGTGTCACCAGGACGATAATTGGGTTTATCCAGCTTCAGAGTGACACGATCCGGGCGCACCGCCCCGCTGCCGTCGCTGTTATCCTGCCAGCTGTATCCGGCCCAGAAGCGCACGCTGCTCACCGTATCGTTGGGTGCTTTCACTTCCAGACGGTAAGCGCCCCACTCCACCGGGAAGCTGATCTTACCGGTTTCATCAGCGGTAAGATCCAGTGTTTGCTCGCCTTCGACCAGATCCTTTTGATCGAACTGCGACTGCCAGCCCTCCCCTTCAGACCAGTTCCAATAGTAATCCCGACGTTCGCGGATCAACCGCACCTGCAAGCCGGAAACCGCTTTTTTCTCGCCTTTTGCATCGGCATAAACAATATCAAACGCGGCGTTGCTGCCTTCATCAACGATCGGCTGATTCACCGTGGTATCGGTGCGGTAATCATAAACGGCTTTGGCTGCGAATTGCGGGCGAATACCCGGCAGGGTATCTGCAGGCCAGATAGCCTGTTCTACCCGACGGGTCACCGGACGGCCACCCGACTCCAGCAGGCTGGCCTGCAAAATGACCTGTAACGGCGAGTGAGCTTCCTGCCACTGACTGCTGGTTGTGACTTCGCCACGACCGTTTTCATCCAGCGTCAGCTGAACTTCATCCAGACTGCGGGAGAGATTCTCTTCAGCAATATTGCCAAACTGGAATCCCGGCAATGCAGACACCGCTTCACGCTGTGGTCGCAGGAATAGCTGACCTTGCAGGGCATTACCATTCGCAGGCGCACCGTACAGGTAGTAACCCACCACCGAAAACTTCACATCGTCAGCCGGTGCAATCGGCATTTTATTGGCAGTGAGGTTGAGCGCCATCCGCTCGGGCATAAAATCTTCGACGTGGAAATCCCACATCCGTGAGCGGTTATCGCCGGTGTTGGCGCGAATATGCCACATACCGGTTGGCGCACTGCTGTCCAGCGGCCAGGTCAGACGGTACAGACCGTTTTCGGGCTGGCTGACCACCGTGCGTAATACCTGCCCATCGGGCTTAACGACTTCCAGCTTCACCGGCTGATCGGGCAACGTTTTGCCATCGCTGTCGCGCAGTAATCCGTTGAGGATCACCGTTTCACCGGGACGATAGAGATCGCGCGGACCGAACATAAAGAACTGTTTGCTGTATCCCGGTGCCCCCGCGATATCAAATTCAGCCAGATCCAGCGCCGGTAATTTCAGGTCCAGCAGCGTGGTTTGCCCGTCTTTACGCGCCAGCAATATGGCGGCGTCTTTATCCGTCTCGAGCTTCACGTGTCCCTGCGCATCGCTGGTCGCCTGCGCCAGCGTCTGCCCTTTCTCATTGAGCAAGGTAACATCTATACCCTGCTGCGCAGCGCCGTTTTCCAGGCTCTGGGTAAAGACATCCAGCTGATTGTGGTAACGGTGTGCGGATACGCCAATATCGCTGAGCGTAAATAGCGTGGCAGCATTGCTGTAATTGTATTGCCCGGCCTGGTTCATCACCGCAACGTACACCCCCGCCTGCTGCAACGGCTTGATTTCGCCCAGCGGCAGCAGCAGTTTCTCACGGGTATTGCGTGCCGGATTAAGGTCAAAGCGCCCGGTATAAACCAGCTCTGCCATTTTCAGCAGGTTGTCGGATTCCCAGTTAGACAATGAGTTGCGGTATTCCCACTGGCTGATAAACGCGCCAAGCGACTCCGGCTTCACGCGAAAGAAATTCACATCCACGCTGTTGACGTTCAGCGCCATCACCGGCAGGCCTTCGATCACTTTGCCTGGCAACAGCGAGCCACGACTGGCAAATCCGACGCTCGGCTGGACATCGCGAGTGGTGATGTTTTTTTCATATTCAGTGCCAAACGTCGCCTTATTCAGCGCCAGTAAATCGCGCTCAATAGTCACCACCAGTTCGCGGTTGGGCTCCAGATGACGTAAGCGTAGCTCTTTCAGGTTGGGCGCCAATTCCCAGGCCCCGTCCACTTTGCCGCTTTTTTTATCGACAACGTGCAGTACGCGAGAAAAATCTTGCTCAGGATCGAGGGGGATGGAGAACGTCAGCACCAGCGTCGCCGCGCCGTCTAACTGGACTTCGGAGGCGTCCAGTAGCGTCAACGGTTTACCCTGGCTTTGCTGTGTCAGCTTGTGTAATTGCGCCGGATCTTTTACCGACGAGGTCTGTGGGGCAGGCGTATCATTTTTCGCGTCCGTCGACGGCTTATCATTATTATCGCACCCCGCCAGCGCAAGCATCAGCATACAGGCCGCTACGCGTAAATGTTTCATTTTTCATCCCTGGCCTGAGCGGCCCGTTAGCTACGTAGAATCCCTATTATGCGTGAGATTTCAGGATGTGGAAGTCTGTAACCAATCAACGTTATCTGAATTTTCGTGAATAATGTCGATCCACCCTGACAAATCAGCCTCTTTTACTTGTCCCTTGACGGTAAACAGCCGACAATTTGCCGAAACCTGGTAAAAATGGAGATGCCTATGACCACCGCCTTCTTTGTCGCTGCCGACTGGCTTGTCGAACACATTGACGATCCGGAAATACAGATTCTTGATGCCCGGATGGCGCCTCCAGGGCAGGAAGATCGTGATGTTGGCGAGGAGTATCGCGCTGGCCATATCCCTGGCGCGGTCTTTTTTGATATCGAAGCGCTCTCCGACCATACCTCAGCGTTACCGCATATGATGCCACGCCCGGAGGCGTTCGCCGTAGCCATGCGCGAACTGGGCGTACATCAGGATAAACACCTGGTCATTTACGATGACGGCAATTTGTTTTCTGCCCCGCGCGCCTGGTGGATGCTGCGCACGTTTGGTGTGGAAAATGTCTCCATTCTGGCGGGCGGTTTCGCAAGCTGGCAGCGTGATGAATTCCCGCTGCAGGCAGGGAACGTTGATTTGTCAGAAGGCGAGTTTGACGCGACGTTTACGCCGGAAGCCGTGGTGCGAGTGACCGATGTCCTGCTGGCCAGCCATGAAAAAACCGCACAGATTGTTGATGCGCGTCCGGCTGCGCGTTTCAATGCGGAAGTTGATGAGCCACGTCCTGGCCTGAGGCGTGGTCATGTTCCCGGTGCGCTAAACGTACCGTGGACTGAACTGGTTCGCGACGGCGAGTTAAAAACCACCGAGGAACTGGACGCTATCTTCTTTAGCCACGGCGTGAGCTTTGACAGACCGATTATCGCCAGTTGCGGCTCCGGCGTAACCGCCGCCGTGGTGGTACTGGCGCTTACCACGCTGGGTGTCCCTAACGTGGCCCTGTATGACGGGGCATGGAGCGAATGGGGTGCACGCAATGATTTACCGGTAGAACCGATATTATAAGCTGGAAATGCCGGATGGCGCGTCGCGCATCCGGCCTACAAAATAGTGTAAATCGTAGGCTGGATAAGACGTATGCGTGGCCATTCGGCAAGGTCTTTTAGATGATCCGGTTCTGTTTAAAATCGCGCAGGAAACCGCCCCAGCGGCGCTCGTAGAACGGCGCGATGTGTTCGGTAATAAAGTGGCTGACCCCTTTCTCACCTTTCACCACCTGGCAGATATCAATCGGCTCATCACCCGGTAACGTATCGGTCGCTACGCTGCCCGTGGCATGAATAATCTCTTCAATATCGCCCTCGGCTTCAATGCCAATCAGCAGATTAGGCTGGGCATCCGGGCTGTCTTTAATCGAGCAGATAAACGCCCGTTTTACCGGCTTAATAGTTTTAAACAGCGTCGTGAGCGAGTCGATCATCTGCGCCGGAGGTTCCGCGACCTCGGAGAGGATCAGCGACTCGCCGCCTTCCAGCACTTCCTGGGTACTCAACGGATTGCCTTCTTCACCGAGCAGCAGGCTGATTTCACGCGGCATAAATTCTTTGCCGGTCGGCAGTTTGGCGTTGAGAAACAGCGTCGCACCCAGCGTCATTTCAAACAGCGTGCGTACTGGCATCACAACAAACGCCTGTTCGTCTTCAACAGCCTGCTGCAGGGCTTCCAGGGAGGTGAAAAACGGGATCACGGTGGTGCCGTCTTCTTTTTCCCAGTGCTGCAGATCCAGTGCGCTGTCTTCAACTACCGCCTCGCCTTCTGCGGCCGTACCCGGAACCCAGACGGTGGATTCCAGCAACGTGCGGAAAAAGGCCGGACGATGCGCAGGCTCCGTCGCTGCTTTTTCCAGCAACGTTTCTAATTCATTTTTTATTTCGGACATAAGATCACAAATTTTGTACATATGGGTTGTAGGCCTGATAAGACACACCGCGTCGCATCAGGCAAAATGCCGGGTGGCGCTTCGCTTACCCGGCCTACAAAAACACCTTTCAGGCAGTCAGCAGATTCGCGATGGTGCGCACACCCAGACCGGTCGCGCCCGCGGACCACTGCTCAACCGGTGCCTTGCGATAGGTTGCAGAGCAGTCGATATGCAGCCAGCCTTGCTGATAGTTTTCCACAAAATGCGACAGGAAGCCCGCCGCGGTGCTTGCGCCCGCAGGATAGGCCGCGCTGCCGGTGTTGTTCAGCTCGGCAAAGTTGGACGGCAACTGGTTACGGTGGAATTCCGCCAACGGCAGGCGCCAGAACGGTTCATTCTCCTGCGCCGCGCTTGCCATCAGACGGGCTGCCAGCTGGTCATCAAAACTAAACAGCGCATGGTAATCGTTACCCAGAGCTGTTTTCGCCGCACCGGTCAACGTCGCGGCATCGATGATCAATTCCGGTTTCTGCGCACTGGCGTCAATCAGGCCATCTGCCAGCACCAAACGGCCTTCGGCGTCGGTGTTCATCACTTCAACATTTTTGCCGTTGCGATAGCGAATGATATCGCCGAGCTTGAAGGCATTGCCGCTGATCAGGTTATCCGCACAGCACAGATACAGCTTCACACGTTTGTTCAGACCGCGAGTGATGGCAAACGCCAGAGCGCCCGTTACCGTGGCCGCGCCGCCCATATCGGACTTCATTGAGTCCATAAACGCGCTTTGCTTGATGCTGTAACCGCCGGAGTCAAAGGTGATCCCTTTGCCGACCAGGCAGGCGTAAACCGGAGCGGTTTTATCACCGGTTGGGTTATAGTCCAGCGCCAACAGTACCGGTGGACGTTCAGATCCACGACCTACCGTGTGCAGACCCATGTAATTCTGCTCGCGCAGATCTTCGCCTTTGGTGATGCGGTAAGAGACGTTATCGCACGCCACGCTGCACAGCAGATCAACCGCGCGCTGCGCCAGCTGTTCCGGGCCGAGTTCTTCCGCCGGGGCATTGATGGTGTCACGTACCCAGTCAATGATTTTCAGGCGGCTATCCAGTTCCTTCTGCTGCGCGTCGTCGAGCGGGGCCCACTCAACTTTACGGCTGCCTTTAGGTCCTTTGTAGCCCTGCCAGAATGCCCAGCTGCGCTCGGTGTCCCAGCCTTCGCCTTCCAGCTGAATATGTTTGATACCCAGACCGTCGATTTTCCGCGCGGCGCGCTGGATAAGGCCCAGATCGTCTTTTCCATTAAGGTGTAGGGTAATGCCGTCACTGTTAATGCTGTAAGTCGCTTTTTCACCCCAGCGCGCGTCAGCAGGCTGCGTGGAAAGCGTAATTTTCATGGCTTCTGTCATTTTATTTATCCTTATTTTCGCGCATACAGGAAAACGGGCCACCCGTGGGCAGCCCGTTGACTTATTCAGCTTCGTCCAGCCAGACCAGCAAAATGGCCTCAAGGATTTTTTCGTTCGATGCTTGCGGATCATCATCGAACTCTTCCAGGTCACAGATCCATTGATGCAGATCGGTGAAACGAACGGTCTTGGGATCGAGATCGGGGAACGCGTCGTACAGCGCCTCGCCGATTTCACGGCTGTCGGTCCACTTCAGTCCCATACTACCCTCTGTTAATGCTCACGCGCATGATTGATTGTGTAACGTGGGATTTCGACCACTAAATCGTCTTCGGTGACGCGAGCCTGGCAACTTAAACGGCTCTCCGGCTCCAGTCCCCAGGCTTTGTCCAGCATGTCATCTTCTTCTTCCGTGCTTTCCGGCAGGGAATCGAAGCCTTCACGCACGATGCAGTGACAGGTGGTGCAGGCACAGGATTTTTCACAGGCGTGTTCAATCTCGATGCCGTTACGCAGGGCAACGTCGAGAATAGTCTCACCGGTCTCAGCTTCCAGAACTGCGCCATCGGGACAGAGATCCTGATGAGGCAAAATAACAATCTTTGGCATATTAAACCTCGTCCACGGAATGGCCTTTCAGCGCGCTACGGACGGACTTGTCCATGCGGCGAGCGGCGAATTCCTGGGTTTGTTTGTCTACGTTTTTAATGGCTTGTTCGATAGCGTCAACATCGTCACCCTGTGCAACCTCGCTCAAATGCGCGGCGGCGGCGTCGATGGCCTGACGTTCTGCGGCGCTTAACAGCGCGGCATCAGCGTTCAACGCACCGGATAAACTCTCCAGTACGCGTGCAGCTTCGACTTTCTGCTCTGCCAGCATGCGGGCTTTTACATCCTGCTCGGCAAAGCTCATCGAATCCTGAATCATGGAAGCGATTTCGTTGTCCGTCAGACCGTAGGACGGTTTGACCTGGATAGAGGATTCCACGCCGGTGGATTTCTCCATGGCCGTGACGCTCAGCAGTCCATCGGCATCAACCTGGAAGGTCACGCGAATATGCGCCCCACCCGCCGGCAGCGCCGGAATGCCGCGCAGTGCAAAACGCGCCAGAGAACGGCAATCCTGCACCAGTTCACGCTCGCCCTGCATCACATGAATCGACATCGCCGTTTGGCCATCTTTGAAGGTGGTGAAGTCCTGCGCGCGGGCCACCGGAATGGTGGTGTTACGCGGGATCACTTTCTCCACCAGACCGCCCATGGTTTCCAGCCCCAGGGACAGCGGGATGACGTCCAACAGCAGCATTTCACTGTCAGGCTTGTTGCCGACAAGAATGTCCGCCTGGATAGCCGCACCGATAGCCACCACTTTGTCCGGGTCGATAGAGGTCAGCGGCGTGCGACCAAAAAACTCACCCACGCGTTCACGCACCAGCGGTACGCGTGTTGAACCACCGACCATCACGACTTCCAGAACGTCCTGCGCCTCAACGCCGGCATCTTTCAGTGCACGACGGCAGGCCAGCAGCGTGCGCTTAACCAGGGCGGAAATCAGTTCGTTAAAGGTTTCGCGGGTAACTTCACCCTGCCACCCGGCCACGTTAACCGTGACGGATTCAGCATCGCTGAGTGCAATTTTTGCGGCAATCGCGGCATCGAGCAGCTCGCGCTGTACGCGGTTATCGCTGCGATCGGCCACGCCCGCCTGCTCACGAATATAATCTGCCAGCAGATGGTCGAAATCATCACCACCGAGCGCGGAATCGCCGCCCGTCGCCAGCACTTCAAACACACCACGGCTCAGGCGCAGAATAGAAATATCAAACGTGCCGCCGCCGAGGTCATAGACCGCAATCACGCCTTCCTGACCCGAATCCAGTCCATAGGCAATCGCGGCAGCGGTCGGTTCGTTCAGCAGACGCAGCACGTGCAGGCCCGCCAGACGCGCGGCGTCTTTGGTACCCTGACGCTGCGCGTCATCAAAATAGGCGGGAACAGTGATCACCACACCGTCCAGTTCACCGGACAGCGCTTCGGTCGCCCGTGCGGCCAGTGCTTTGAGAATATCGGCGGACACGCGTACCGGATTGAGCAAACCCGCTGCGGTTTCGATCATCGGCAGGCCGTTTTCGCTTGCCTGGAACGTATACGGCAGATGCGGATAACGCGCCTGGATATCCGCGAGCGAGCGCCCCATCATACGTTTTACCGAACTGACGGTGTTTGCAGTATCCAGCGCCGCGTTGGCACGGGCATCGTAGCCGACAGCGTAGCCCTGCTGCTGATAGTGAACCACTGACGGCAGCAGGTGGCGACCTTCGTGGTCAGCCAGCGTTTCGGCCTGGCCGCTGCGTACGGTCGCGACCAGAGAGTTGGTGGTGCCTAAGTCAATGCCTACCGCCAGACGACGCTGGTGCGGTGCGGCACTCAGACCAGGCTCACTAATTTGTAATAAGGCCATTTTCGCTTCCGAAATTAAAAATCGAGCAGTTTTTCTTCGAGTTGTTCTGCACTGCTTCGCAGTTTATCGAGAAAACGCAGTTTACGCACGGTCTCAGCCGCCACGTCCCACGCTTCGCTGTCCAGCAGTTCGACCATCAACTGATGGCGAACCTGGTACATCTCGTTGATGCGTTTCATCAACGCATCCAGACGTTCACTGTCTTTAGCCTGTTCAATCTCGTCCAGCTCTTCGCGCAGCTCGAGTTGCTCCATCAAGAACGCGGTATCGCGCACCGTGTGCTGCTCGTTTCTGATATCAAAGCCGTGTAAAGACAGTAAGTATTCAGCGCGCATCAAGGGATGACGCAGCGTTTGCCAGGCCTGGTTGATCGTGGCGGACTGCGAAACTGCAGCAAGTTGTTCCGCCTGGGAACCGCTGGCAAATTTATCAGGATGATACTGACGTTGTAGATCCTGAAAACGGAGGCTCAGCGCCTGAGTATCGAGCTGATAGCAGGCCGGTAAGCCAAAGAGGGTGAAGTAGTCCATAACATTCTCAGGGGTAGCCTGTTAGAACAAACCCCACACGTAGCAGCAAGGCCACGGTGGGGTTTTCGGGTGACGCACGTTACACGTGGAAGCTTTCGCCGCATCCACACTCGTCTTTCACGTTAGGGTTAGTGAACTTAAACCCTTCGTTCAGACCTTCTTTGACGAAGTCTAACTGCGTACCGTCCAGAAATTGCAGGCTTTTACCGTCGATCACGACTTTAACGCCTTTGTCTTCAAACACGGTATCTTCAGCCGCCGGCTCGTCAACAAATTCCAGTACATAGGCCATACCTGAGCAGCCGGAGGTTCTCACACCCAGGCGCAGGCCAAACCCTTTACCACGGTTTGCCAGGAAGGTATTTACTCGCGCTGCTGCACTGTCGCTTAAGGTAATCGACATAATAAAACCTCAACTCTTAATTATTTTGCTTCACGTTTGCTTTTGTAATCCGCAATCGCGGCTTTAATCGCGTCTTCAGCCAGAATAGAACAGTGAATTTTCACCGGTGGCAGTTCAAGCTCGTCTGCGATATCGGTGTTTTTAATCGCCTGTGCTTCGTCCAACGATTTCCCTTTCACCCATTCGGTAACCAGGGAGCTGGAGGCAATGGCGGAACCGCAGCCATAAGTCTTAAAACGCGCGTCTTCAATGATACCTTCATTGTTGACTTTGATCTGCAACTTCATCACGTCGCCACAGGCCGGTGCACCCACCATACCGCTGCCCACGTTCTCGTCGCTGTTGTCAAAAGAACCCACGTTACGTGGATTCTCATAATGATCGATTACTTTTTCGCTGTAAGCCATGATGAATTCTCCTTATGTGTACCCTAAATAATTCGAGTTGCAGGAAGGCGGCAAGGGAGCAAATCCCCAGGAGCGTACATAAGTACGTGACTGGGGTGAGCGAGCGCGGCCAACGCATCTGCAACTTGAAGTATGACGGGTATACCGATTAATGATGTGACCATTCAATACTGTTGATGTCTACGCCCTGTTTGAACATGTCCCACAGCGGGGAAAGTTCACGCAGACGGCCGATAGACTTGCGAACCAGATCGATGGTGTAGTCAATCTCTTCTTCGGTAGTGAAACGACCTAAAGAGAAACGGATTGAGCTGTGTGCCAGCTCGTCAGTCATACCCAACGCGCGCAGCACGTAGGAAGGTTCCAGGCTTGCAGACGTACAGGCAGAACCGGAAGAAACGGCCAGATCTTTCAGCGCCATGATCAGCGACTCGCCTTCAACGTAGTTAAAGCTGACGTTAAGGATGTTCGGTGCGCCATGCTCGAGATCACCGTTCAGGTAGACCTCTTCCATGTCTTTCACGCCGTTCCACAGACGGTTACGCAGACTGCGCAGGCGCGCCATCTCGGTTTCCATCTCTTCTTTCGCGATACGGTAAGCTTCACCCATACCCACGATCTGGTGGACAGGCAGCGTACCAGAACGCATGCCGCGCTCGTGACCACCGCCGTGCATCTGTGCTTCGATGCGGATACGCGGTTTACGACGAACGTACAGTGCGCCGATACCTTTCGGACCGTAGATTTTGTGACCGGAGAAGGACATCAGGTCAACTTTCAGCTGGCTCAGGTCGATAGGCAGTTTGCCCACGCTCTGGGTCGCATCAACGTGATAGATGATGCCACGCGCACGGCACATTTCGCCGATAGCCGCGATATCCTGCACCACGCCAATTTCGTTGTTCACGTGCATAATAGAAACGAGGATGGTGTCATCACGCATCGCCGCTTCGAGTTCTTTCAGGTCAATAATGCCGTTACGCTGCGGGGCGAGGTAGGTGACTTCAAACCCTTCGCGCTCCAGCTGACGACAGGTGTCCAGCACGGCTTTGTGTTCCGTTTTGCTGGTGATGATGTGCTTGCCTTTTTTCTGATAAAAGTTAGCCGCACCCTTAATCGCCAGGTTGTCGGATTCGGTCGCGCCGGAAGTAAAGACGATTTCACGCGGATCGGCACCCACCAGGTCAGCAATCTGATTACGGGCGATATCTACCGCCTCTTCAGCATGCCAGCCAAAACGGTGAGAACGGGACGCTGGATTACCAAAGTTTCCGTCCAGGGTCAGACACTGCATCATTTTCTCGGCAACACGCGGGTCCACCGGCGTGGTTGCGGAGTAGTCGAGATAGATCGGTAATTTCATTGCTCTATAAACTCCGTACATCGCTTCAATGCAAGGAACCAGGCAACCGGCTGGATGTACGGCCGAGTTAACGGGGTGTCCAACACCCCGGCCTGATTCTAAAATACTTTTATTATGCGCGTAACTTAACGTCGATCGCGTCTTGCGTGCGGGTGCTGCGTGGAGCGTCATGCGTGTGCTGGCGACCAGACACATCCAGGACTTCCTGGTTATTCACCAGTTCACCCAACGTAATGTTGTTGAGAAAACCCGTCAGACGGTCGCTCAGATCGCGCCACAGCGCGTGGGTCAGGCACTTATCGCCGCCCTGACAACCACCTTTGCCCTGACAACGGGTGGCATCTACCGACTCGTCAACAGCGCTAATGACTTCACCTACTGCGATGCTGCTTGCATCTTTACCCAGCAGATACCCGCCGCCTGGTCCACGTACGCTTGAAACCAGACCGTTTTTACGCAAACGGGAGAATAGCTGCTCCAGGTACGACAGGGAAATGCCCTGACGTTCAGAAATATCAGCCAACGGTACCGGGCCCGTTTCGGAGTTGAGCGCAACGTCCAACATTGCGGTCACGGCATAACGCCCTTTTGATGTCAGTCTCATGTCTTACTTAGCCTCAAACTCGCCCCTGCCCGGGGTTTTTTATTGTAAAATGGGGGTATTGCATAGCAGGGGCAAGTCTGACATTCCCGACTAAATCAGTCAACTATTTACTTGACTAAATTAGTCAGGTATTTAACCTTCAGTGCCGTTTTCATTTGCCGGATAGCACTTCGCTTATCCGGCCTACAAATCGTGCAGCTATACGGCATCAAGACGCCTACTTTCCTTTATTCTGCTGCTCTATAGAAGCAAGCATTCCGCGCAGAATATTCAGCTCCTGGCTCTCAGGACGCGCACGCGTGAACAGACGACGCAGTTTGTTCATCACCTGCCCCGGATGGTTCTCGCGGATAAAGCCCGTCGACAGTAGCGTCTGTTCCAGATGACCGTAAAAACGCTCTAAATCATCGACCAGCGGATACTCGGTTTCTTCGTATTCTGTCGTCTTACCGCTTTCCTGCGTTGCCAGCCAGGCCATTCGCACTTCATAAGAAATGACCTGAACCGCCATCGCCAGGTTCAGCGAACTGTATTCCGGGTTCGCGGCAATCGCGACGTGATAATGGCATTTTTGCAGTTCGTCGTTGGTCAGCCCTACGCGTTCACGACCAAACACCAGCGCAACCGGGGTATTCGCCGCTTCGGCGACGCTTTTTAAACCGCATTCGCGCGGGTCGAGCATCGGCCACGGCAAGGTACGGGAGCGCGCGCTGGTTCCGACCACCAGACTACAGCCAGCCAGAGCTTCATCGAGGGTATCGACGATTTGCGCATTACCGATCACGTCGCTGGCACCGGCCGCCAGGGCGATGGCCTGGGAGTCAGGTTTGACCAGCGGATTCACCAGCCACAGATTGGTTAAACCCATGGTTTTCATTGCGCGGGCAACGGAGCCCATATTGCCGGTGTGAGAGGTCTCCACCAGCACAATTCGAATATTTTGCAGCATTGTCTTTCTTCGGCTAAAGATTATTCGGCCATATTATCATAAAACGAAGACATATACCGAACTCGCTGCTATACTCTGCGCCGTTTTCCCGTTCTTTAACATCCAGTGAGAGAGACCGATGCATCCGATGCTGACCATCGCCGTGCGCGCAGCGCGCAAGGCGGGTAATGTAATTGCCAAACACTACGAAACACCAGACTCTGTAGAAACCAGCCAGAAAGGCAGCAATGATTTCGTGACTAACGTCGATAAAGCCGCAGAAGCGATTATTATCGAAACAATCCGCAAATCTTACCCTCAGCACACCATCATCACCGAAGAAAGCGGTGAACATATTGGTGAAGATCTGGATGTTCAATGGGTTATCGATCCACTGGATGGCACCACCAACTTCGTAAAACGTCTGCCGCACTTCGCGGTATCCATCGCAGTACGCATTAAAGGCCGTACTGAAGTCGCCGTTGTTTACGATCCAATGCGTAACGAACTGTTCACCGCAACGCGCGGTCAGGGCGCACAGCTGAACGGCTACCGTCTGCGTGGCAGCACCGCTCGCGATCTGGATGGCACCATCATCGCCACCGGGTTCCCGTTCAAAGCCAAACAGCACGCGCCTTCTTATATGAAGATCCTTGGCAAAATGTACACCGAATGCGCTGACTTCCGCCGCACCGGTTCTGCTGCGCTGGATCTGGCCTATGTTGCCGCCGCACGCGTTGATGGTTACTTCGAAATCGGCCTGAAGCCGTGGGATTTTGCCGCAGGTGAACTGATTGCACGTGAAGCAGGCGCACTGGTATGCGACTTCACCGGCGGTCATAACTACATGTCAACCGGCAACATCGTTGCAGGTAACCCGCGCGTAGTGAAAGCCATGCTGGCGAACATGCGTGACGAACTGAGCGACGCGCTGAAGCGTTAATCAGTTGTGGTGCCGGATGCGACGCTGACGCGTCTTATCCGGCCTACATTTCATACTCATACCGCTTACTAACCTAAAACGGTCGTAATCCCCTTCCCACCGGCACCGCACTCACCCACATCACCACCGCAGCAACCACTAAAATCGCACCACCGGCCAGTGCCAGCGTGGTCCAGGCCATCTGTCGCCACAATACCGGCGCTTTATTGCCGCTGAGTTTCAGCGCCATCGTCCGAAAACTGTGTACCAGTAATGCCAGAGAAGTAATGGTCAGAGAGGTTCCCGCTGCCATCGCCAGCGCCGACGCCATGCCCCAGCCAAAGACGCCCACCACTTTACTAAACAGCAGCACCATTATGGCGCCGGAACAAGGGCGCATTCCCATCGAGAGAATGATCATCAGCCGGGCGCGCCAGTCATCGCCGCTTTGCAGCTGTTCCGGGTTGGGCACATGTTGATGCCCGCAACCACAGCGTTCATCATGCACATGATGCGGCGTGAAAGCGGTAAATGTCGGGCGACGCAGCAGCGCGCGTATTTTTTTTAACGCCCGCCAACACAGTAAAACCCCCAACACGCCGACCAGCACATAGCTGGCTTTCTCCAGCCAGAAACTGCTCATATGCAGTTGCCGGGCGGGCAGTTGCAGTACCGTGAGCACCACAACGACCAGACCGATCGCCACCAGCCCCTGCAATAAGGACGAGGCCAGCGTCAGCCCGATGCTCGACCTCAGCTTCGAGGGATGCGTCGCCAGCCAGGTGGTGATGACGATTTTTCCGTGCCCCGGACCCAGCGCGTGCAATACCCCATAAATAAAGCTAAACAGCAGCAGCGATCCGCCCGTACGGGTGGGATTGGCGGCCACCGCTTTCAGCAAGCCGCTCATCTGCTGGTTAACGTCCCGTTGCCAGAGAATACTTTGCACCATCACCTGCGGCCAGGCCTGCCAGATCCACAGCGCGCCACCGATCGCCAGCAGTAAAAAGAGCGCCAGTGGCCATAGCATTAGCCAGCGGCGTCTGGCTACGCGTTGTTGATAAACTACTGACATTGTAGCGTTACCGTCTGCGCAAATTGTTTACCCAACTCCATATCCTCCGGCGGCGCGTCTTCTTTATCCAGCGACTGCGCAAAGCTCAGCGTTTGTTCATTAGGCGTCGGGGTATGCACGCTAATCCGGCATTGCTTGCTGAAGCCCGGCGCCAGCGTGGCATCGCGGTCCTGGTCGTAACTCATATCCACGTAGTAGGTGGGATCAAACGTGGAAATACTATAAGTCTGTCCGGCAAGCGGCTGTGGTTGGGCCAACGGCAGTACAAACGTCAGCACCGCCTGATGTTCCTCGCGCTCCATGCCATATTCCGTCGGGCGATTTTTAAATTTTACCTTTTGCCCGTTGTGCCACACTTCGGTGAAATAGTGCTGTCCGAGGACATTGGCCATCACTTCCGCAGCCAGTTTTTTCCAGATCTCATCCCCCGGTTTGGCATTGCCCGCATCGTACAGCAGGTCAGCGGAGGTGATTTCATCCATCGTCCAGCGCATTTTCAACGCCACAAACTGGTTATTTTCACTCACCAGTTCGGTTTTCAGATGAATAAAACTGTGAGGATGCGCGCCCGCGCCAAAAGACAGGACGACCAGAAACAACGTGACAATGATGCGTTTAACACGCGGCATGATTTCTCCACAATAAATCCAGCCCGCCATCAAAAGGACGTCGTTGGCGAGAATACGCTGAGGATAGCATTGAACGATAAAATATTGGGCCCCTTTTCCGGTATCGATTCAGTTCTCAATTTCGAAAATTTGTTCATCGTTGGCAACAGAAAAAAAGAGGATTTACCGCATCCCTTTAATGCAAATGATAACAAAATGTTAATATTTAGTTTCATTTTAATTGGTTGATAACAATAAATTTGACTTCACACACGCGAAAACCCTCACATTTAACTAAAAATTAACTCAAATAGATCCTGTATTTTACAAAAATGGGCACAGATCACATTCACAGGATTTATGATTCATTCCCTCTTCCCTTCGTTGTTAACCTCACGCCGTGACATGCCCTGCCCCCTACTAAAGGTACAACTATGAAATTCAAACTCGCATTACTCAGTGCAACCCTGGTTTCTGCATGCATGTTGTCCGGCACGTCCTTTGCGGCGGAAAAATATGAAATTGCTGTGGTTGCCAAAGTCACTGGTATTCCCTGGTTTAACCGTATGGAGACCGGCGTTAACGAAGCAGCAAAAAAACTGGATGTGAACGCTTACCAGACCGGTCCGTCTACGCCAGACCCGGCTCAGCAAGTGAAAGTGATTGAAGATCTGATCGCCAAAAACGTGAATGCGATAATCGTAGTGCCAAACGATGCCAAGGTCCTTGAGCCGGTACTGAAAAAAGCGCGCGAGAAAGGCATTGTGGTCCTGACGCACGAATCCCCAGACGAGCAAATCGGCCAGTGGGATATCGAAACCATCGACAGTGAAAAATATGCGCAGGCCAACGTTGATGAGCTGGCGAAAAGTATGGGCGGCAAAGGGGGTTATGCCATCTATGTCGGTTCGCTGACCGTGCCGTTGCATAACGCATGGGCCGACTACGCGATTAAGTATCAGAAAGAAAAATACCCGGAGATGTTCGAAGTGACCTCGCGTCTTCCGGTAGCGGAAAGTATTGATAAGTCCTATTCCACGACGCTGGATCTGATGAAAACCTATCCGCAAATGAAAGGGATTATCGGCTTCGGTTCACTGGGTCCAATTGGGGCAGGCCAGGCCGTACAGAAAAAACGCGCCAAGGATAAAATTGCCGTCGTCGGTATCGCCATGCCAGCCCAAGCCGCACCTTACCTGATGCGTGGAGATATCAAAAAAGCACTGCTGTGGGACCCGAAAGATGCGGGCTACGCACTGGTGACGGTTGCTGACCAACTGCTGCAAGGCAAAGAGGTCAATACCGATCTGAGTATCGATGGTTTAGGGAAAGCCGATATCGACATGGAGAAGAAAGTGATCCGTTTTAACAAGATCCTCGAAGTCACCAAAGACAACGCGCAATCACTCGGTTTCTAAGGCTTTAGCCAACACCAGGGAACCTTAACGCCGACCGCCTGGTCGGCGCTATCCACCACACTCACACTCAGCGTCCGTCAGGACGCTCGCAGGGGTATTGTCCATGGCAGACACCACCGCATTTATCACTCTTGAGAATATCAGCAAACAATTCCCGGGCGTGCTGGCGCTGGATAACGTGAATCTGACGCTGAAAAAAGGCGAAGTTCACTGTCTGGCGGGCCAAAACGGCTGTGGCAAGAGCACCATCATTAAAGTGATCTCCGGGGTCTATCACCCTGAAAAAGGCGCGCAGATTTTACTTGATGGCAAGCTGTTCCATCACCTGACGCCACAGCTTTCTTCTCACTATGGCATCCAGGTCATCTATCAGGATCTGTCGCTATTCCCCAATTTTAGCGTCGCGGAAAATATTGCGGTTAACCGCTACCTGCCCGGCGGTGATATATGGGTACGTCGCGGCGCCATGAAACAACAAGCGCTGGCAGCCATGAAGCGCATTGGTGTAACCCTCGATCCGGACAAAAAGGTCGAGAAACTCTCCATCGCCGACCGCCAACTGGTGGCGATTTGCCGGGCGATTGCCGCCGACGCACGGCTGGTCATCATGGATGAACCCACCGCCTCGTTAACCCGTCAGGAAGTCAACGGCCTGCTGCGGGTGGTTAACGAACTGAAAGCCGCCGGCATTTGCGTGGTATTTGTCAGCCATCGTCTTGATGAAGTGATGGAGGTGGCTGACCGGATCAGCGTGATGCGCGACGGGAAACTGGTCGGCACGTATCCTGCCAGCGAACTGGACAGCCACGAACTGGCCTTCCTGATGACCGGGCAACGCTTCCATTACAGCCCGCTGCCGGAGAAGTCATTCGACTCCCACGAACCGTTGCTGGAACTGCGCAACCTGAGCCGTCGCGGAAAATACCAGAATATTAATTTGTCGCTGCACGGTGGTGAAATTGTCTCGATTGTCGGCCTGCTGGGCGCCGGGCGCACCGAGCTGTGTCTGAGCCTGTTTGGCATGACCCACCCAGAGAGCGGTGAAATGCGCATTAACGGTCAGCCGGTCCGGTTGCGTAATAACCACGATGCCATTCAGCACGGGATCGGCTACGTCTCAGAAGATCGCCTGACGCAGGGACTGATCATGGAGCAGTCGATCTACGACAACACTATCGTCACGGTCTTCGATCAACTGCATACCCGCAGCGGCCTGCTCGACCATGCTAAAGCACAAAAGCTGGTCGCTGATCTGATCCGCGAGCTGAACATCAAAGTGTCCGATCCGCACCTGCCGGTCAAAACGCTCTCCGGCGGCAACGCCCAGCGTATCGCCATTGCCAAATGGGTGGCGACCCATCCGCGCATCCTGATCCTCGACTCCCCCACCGTTGGCGTCGACATTGCCAACAAAGAGGGCATTTACCAGATTGCCCGCGATCTGGCCGAGCAGGGAATGGCGGTGCTGATGATCTGCGATGAGATCCCGGAAGCCTATTACAACAGCCACCGCGTGCTGGTGATGCGTCGCGGCAAACTGGTGGCGGAATTTAATCCTCATCAGTGTCGTGAAGAGGAGATTGCTGAAGTGGTCGAGGTCATCAATGAATAGTCTGCATTTCTCCCGTTTGCTCGGGCAACATGAATTCTGGCTGGGCCTGCTGGTGGTGGCACTCGCCGTAGGACTAAGCGTCAGTACCGATGAGTTCCTGTCGCTTGGGAACCTGACGGACGTCGCCACCAGCTACGCCATTCTCGGCATTCTGGCCTGCGGCCTGTTTGTGGTGCTGATTTCCGGTGGGATCGATATTTCATTCCCGGCGATGACCGCCATTGCCCAGTACGCGATGGCCAGTTGGGTGATCGGCCACGGCGGCAACTTTGCGCTGGCGCTGGTTATTGCCATTGCCGTCGGACTGCTGCTCGGGCTTATTAACGGCTTTCTGGTCTACTGGCTGCGCGTACCGGCGATCATCATTACCATCGCCACGCTGAACGTCTACTACGGCCTGCTGGTGTACGCCACTAAAGGTACCTGGCTGTATGGCTTCCCGGACTGGTTCATGAACGGCATCAACTGGTTCTCGTTCACCGCAGCGGACGGCTACGACTACGGACTGACCCTGCCCCTGCTGTGTCTGGCGGCGGTGATTATTGTGACTGCCGTACTGATGAACTATACCCGCCTCGGCCGCCAGGTTTACGCCATGGGCGGCAACCGCGACGCGGCGTCGCGCCTGGGTCTGAATTTGCTGAAGCTGCATTTCTACGTGTACGGCTACATGGGGATTCTGGCAGGCGTTGCCGCCGTGGTGCAGGCGCAAATCACCCAATCCGTCGCGCCCAACTCCCTGCTCGGTTTTGAGTTGACGGTACTGGCGGCGGTCGTGCTCGGGGGAACCAGCATGAGCGGTGGACGCGGTACCCTGACCGGAACGTTGCTCGGCGTTGTCCTGCTGGCCTTCTTACAAAACGGCCTGACGCTGCTGAGCGTCTCCTCTTACTGGCACACCGTGTTCAGCGGCGCCATTATCCTGGTCAGCATTAGCGCCACGGCCTGGAACGAAAAACGTAAACTGGCAAGGGAGCTTTGAGATGAAAACAATCGCCAGATTTTTACCCGGTGATGCCATCATTCGTCTGCAATGCATCATTATTGTGGTCGTCGCGCTGGTCTTCTCGGCCCTGCTTGGCAGCCGTTTTTTCAGCGTGGCTAACTTCCAGTCCATCAGCTCACAGCTACCGATCCTCGGCATGCTGGCGCTGGGAATGGGCATGACCATGCTGACCGGCGGCATTAACCTGTCCATTATTGCCGGAGCTAACGCCTGCTCGCTGGTAATGGCGGCAATCATTGTCGCCCATCCAGATAACCCTCTGTTCCTGGTCATCGCCCTGCTGGCGGGAGCTGCCGTGGCGGTAGCCATTGGTACGCTGAATGGCGCGCTGATCGCCTGGGTCGGCGTGTCGCCGATCCTCGCCACGCTCGGCACCATGACGCTTATCTCCGGGCTGAATATTCTGCTCTCTAACGGCACGGTCATTTCCGGCTTCCCGACCGCTATTCAATACCTGGGTAACGGCACGATTGCCGGTATCCCCGTGGCGCTACTGCTCTTTTTCCTCGTGGCCATCCTGCTGTGGGTATTGCTGGAACACACCACACTTGGGCGCAGCCTGTATCTCGTCGGGTCCAACGAACAGGCAACCCGCTACAGCGGCGTGAATACGGTACGGGTACAGATCTCCGTGTACGTCATTTCGGCCCTGCTCGGCTGGGTAGCCGCCATCCTGATGATGGCGAAATTTAACTCGGCAAAAGCCGGATACGGCGAATCCTATCTGCTGGTCACCATCCTCGCCTCGGTGCTGGGTGGCATCAACCCGGATGGCGGCTTCGGGCGTATTATCGGCCTGGTGCTGGCGCTCATTGTGCTGCAAATGCTGGAAAGCGGCCTTAACTTGCTGGGGGTCAGTAGCTATCTGACGATGGCGCTGTGGGGCGCGGTGCTGATCCTCTTTATCGCATTACAGAATCGTAAAGCCTGATTCCAGGAGAAAAAATTATGGCAAGTTACTTTATTGGTGTGGATGTCGGAACCGGTAGCGCCCGTGCAGGCGTGTTTGATCTCAACGGCAGAATGGTCGGTCAGGCCAGCCGGGCGATTGAGATTTACCGTCCGCAGGCCGATTTCGTTGAGCAATCCTCAGATAACATCTGGCAGGCAGTGTGTAACGCGGTTCGTGATGCGATTAACCAGTCAGATATCAACCCGATTCAGGTGAAAGGTCTGGGCTTCGACGCCACCTGCTCGCTGGTGGTGCTCGATAAAGAAGGTAAACCGCTGACCATCAGCCCTTCCGGGCGCAGCGAGCAAAACATTATTGTGTGGATGGATCACCGCGCCATTACTCAAGCCGAGCGCATTAACGCCCTGCATCATCGAGTGCTGGACTACGTCGGCGGGATTATCTCACCGGAAATGCAAACGCCAAAACTGCTGTGGCTGAAGCAGCATATGCCCAACACCTGGGCCAATGCAGGCTACTACTTTGACCTGCCGGATTTCCTCACCTGGCGCGCGACAGGCGACGACACGCGCTCGCTGTGCTCGACAGTGTGTAAATGGACCTATATGGGTCATGAGGACAAATGGGATGCCAGCTATTTCCGCCAGATTGGGCTGGAAGACTTGCTGGAGCACGATGCCGCTAAAATTGGCCGCGACGTGAAAACGATGGGGGAACCGCTCGGTCATGGCCTTTCTGCACGGGCCGCCGGCGAAATGGGTCTGATCCCAGGGACCGCGGTCAGCGTGTCGATTATCGATGCCCACGCCGGAACGCTGGGCACCCTCGGTGCCAGCGGTGTGACCGGCGAGGTGGCTGATTTTGACCGCCGCGTCGCGCTGATTGGCGGCACGTCCACCGGTCATATGGCAATTTCTAAAGAGCCGCGCTTTATCAGCGGCGTCTGGGGTCCTTACTACTCCGCCGTCCTGCCGCAATACTGGCTCAACGAAGGCGGACAGTCGGCCACCGGCGCGTTAATCGACCACGTTATTCAGTCACACCCGTGCTACGACACGTTGCTGGCGCAGGCAAAATCACAGGGGCAGACCATTTACGAAGTGCTGAATGCGCTGCTGCGTAAAATGGCCGGCGAACCGGAAGATATCGCGTTTCTGACCCGCGATATGCACATTCTGCCCTATTTCCACGGTAACCGTTCCCCGCGCGCCAACCCTACGCTCACCGGTGCAATTACCGGCTTGAAGCTGTCCCGGACGCCGGAAGATATGGCGCTGCAGTATCTGGCGACCATTCAGGCCATTGCGCTGGGGACGCGGCATATTATCGAAACGATGAACCAAAGCGGGTATACCATCGATACCATTATGGCCAGCGGCGGCGGCACGAAAAACCCAATTTTCGTGCAGGAACATGCCAACGCCACCGGCTGTGCGATGCTGCTACCGGAAGAAAGTGAAGCCATGCTGCTGGGCAGCGCCATGATGGGAACCCTCGCCGCAGGTGTGTTCGATACCTTCCCGGAAGCGATGTCAGCGATGAGCCGCATTGGTAAAACGGTCACCCCGCAAACCAACCGTATTAAGCAGTACTACGATCGCAAATACCGGGTTTTCCACGAGATGTACCAGGACCATATGAAATACCGCCAGTTAATGCAGGAGGACGCATGAGTGATTCATGGTCCCAGGCAACCGGCGTATGGCAGCTCTACAGTGAGGCTCTGGCGGGATTGGGCCAGCATCTGACAGAGCAGACCTGGCAGTCTTTAATGACCGAACTGCGCGACTGCACAGGAAAAATTGTCGTCACCGGCGTCGGTACGTCCGGCATTGCCGCACGGAAAGTGGCGCATATGCTGGCCTGCGTCGAACGCCCGGCAATTTACCTCAATGCCACCGACGCCGCTCATGGCGACCTGGGTTTTTTACGCGCAGACGATCGGGTAATTATGTTGTCGCGCGGAGGGAATTCAGATGAGCTTACCCGACTGCTGCCGGGACTGGCTGCGAGGAACGTGCCGATAATTAGCGTGACGGAAAACCCAAACTCCGCCATCGCCAGCGCCTCCCGGCTGGTGATTTCCACCGGCGTACAGCGCGAGGCCGATCCGCTGGACATGCTGGCGACCACCTCCATTATTCTGGTCCTGGCGATATTTGATGCCGCCTGCGCCTGTCTGATGAGCGAGAGTGGCTACTCAAAGGAAACGCTGTTAGCCGTGCATCCTGGCGGCGATGTGGGATTAACGCTGAGCCGTGGGCAGTAACGCCTGACAGCTGTTCCGGAGGTAATGGATCTGTTGCCTCCGGTATATTGCTACGTTCACCTTATGTTTTTCACTTATCTGAAATGATAGTACCCGTGAACGTGACCCTGAGCCGGAATCACATGTTCTCCATAATGCTTAACTGACAAACAGTACAGCCACTGGTAGTGTTTTTTTATATTGCAACAAAAGATAAAACAGTGAAAAAACGTGTTAACGCGCTGCGTTTAACTCCCGCCCACTGTTCCTCGCGTTAAAAATTCTGTGACGGTCTCCAGCATTCCTGGCGGAAAGGATTCCATTCTTCATTTCTATGAGCAAACTTTAGCTATTCTTACCAAACATACTTTCGGGAGACTCTACAGATGATGTCAACGCTTGCCCCGCCATCTGTACTTTCTGCTCCCCAGCGCCGCTGCCATGTGCTGCTGACGCTGTTCCAGCCGGGGCAAATCGCGACCACCCAGACATTTAGCGCCCTCAATGGCGTCGAAGACGATGTGGTCCGCGAGGATATCATCGGCGCGGGGATTGAAATCCAGCGCTATCATCGTCTTACTATCATTGCCACGCAGAATGGTGGCTACCAGATCGAAGGTTCGGCACTCAATCAACGATTGTGCTTTCTGCACTGGCTACGACGCGGCCTGCGGCTGTGCCCGGGCTTTATCACCGGGCAGTTCACACCAGCGTTAAAAATGCAGCTCAAACAACGCGGCATCGCCCGCACGCTGTATGACGACACCAATCTGCATGCGCTCATCAACCTCTGTTCCCGGCGGCTGCAAAAGCCGTTTGAATGCCGGGATGTCCAGTTTCTGCGCCTGTTTTTACAGTACAGCCTGCTGCAACATCACGCCGGGCTCCACCCGGAGTTTAACCCGCTACAACAGCGCTGGGCGCAATCCTGCGCCGAGTATGCGCTCGCCGAAGAAATCGGTCGTCACTGGCAGCGTCGTGTGATGCAAAGTGCGCCACCGGGCGAGTCGCTGTTTATGGCGCTGCTGTTCTCGATGATCCGCATCCCCGATCCCATTCGCGATAACCATCAGCAGGACCGCCGTCTGCGTCTGGCCATTGCCCGACTGGTGCTACGTTTTCGCGAGAGCGGCAACGTCCGCTTCAGCGACGAACAAGGATTGAACGACCAGTTGTACGTGCATCTTGCTCAGGCGTTGAACCGTAGCGTGTTCGCGATTGGCATTGATAACACCCTGCCGGAGGAGTTCAGTCGGCTCTATCCCCGGCTGGTGCGCACCACGCGAGAAGCGCTCAAGGGATTTGAAGCGGAATACGAGGTGCATTTTTCTGAAGAAGAAACGGGGCTGGTCGCCGTCATTTTTGGCGCATGGCTGATGCAGGAAAAAGATCTGCACGAGAAGCAAATCATTCTGCTGACGGGCAATAATGAACGACTGGAGACGCATATTGAGCAGCAATTACGTGAGCTGACCCTGCTGCCGCTGAACGTAAAACATATGCCGATGCAGGACTTTCAGAAACAGGGCTCGCCGCGTGGCGTGGCGCTGATTATTACCCCGTACACCACGCCGCTACCGCTGTTTTCACCGCCGTTGATTCATGCGGATCTGTCGCTTACGCTGCATCAGCAGCAGCAGATCCGCAAAATCCTCGAATCATAACACCGGTGATTGCGCCGTCACTTTAGGCCGCAAGACGATGGCGGGTAGCGCCACCAGCGCCATAACCCAGAATACACCGCTGCCCATATTCTGGTACAGGTAACCAGCGAACACGGTCATGATGGCAATACTGCCGCCCATCGCAATGGCGGAATAGACCGCCTGCAAACGAATCACTTCGCTGCTCTGGCGTGCGGCAATGTAGCGCATGGCCGCCAGGTGACACACGGTAAACGTACCGCAATGCAGGATTTGCACCACGATAAGCCACGGCAGCTCGGTGCTCCAGCCCATCAAACCCCAGCGCACCACGCCACACACGGCGGAGAGCAGCAACAGATCGCGGGCGCTAAAGCGGCGGAACAGCTTGTGGCTGAGTGCGAAGATAATCACTTCCGCGACCACACCCAGTGACCATAAATAGCCCACCGCTGACGCCGAATATCCGGCAGACTGCCAGTAAATAGCGCTGAAACCATAATAGGCTGCGTGCGCCCCTTGCAGAAGGCTCACGCAGGCAAGAAAGCGCCAGCTCTGCATAATCAGCTGACGCCATGCTGGCCATCCGGTACTCTCCTGCTGGCGAACTTCTCCCGCAGGCTGCACGCTCGGGCGGATCATCATACCCAGCAGCATTGACGCCAACGCCAGTGACAGCAGCACCAGGATCACCCGATAGTCATACAGGGTCACCAGCTTACCGGTCAGCGCCGAGCCAATCACAAAGGCCACAGACCCCCACAACCGCACCCGGCCATAATCCATGGTGATTTGCTTTTGCCAGGTATTCGCCAGCGCATCCGTCAGCGGCACCAGCGGCGAGAAGAACAGGTTAAACCCGACCATCACCACCATCAGCCACGCCACGTGCGTCCCCGCCCAGAAGGCCAGCGCAAACACCAGCGTCAGCAGCGCTAAAATGCGTAAAGCGGAAATCAGACGAGAGGGATCGCTCACGCGCGGCGCAATGAGCAAACTACCGAGAAAACGTGCAATTAACCCCGCGCCTAACAGCAGGCCGATGGTTTCAGGCGTCAGCCCCAACCCTTCGAGCCACACGCTCCAGAAAGGCAGAAAAATCCCGTAGCTAAAAAAGTAGGTGAAATAACCGAGCGCCAGCCAGCGCGTGGAGTGCAAAACCATGATTCCCTCCCGTTTGGAGGCGATAGTCTGGCGATAAACCCCGGCTGGCGCAAGCGAGTATTAACAGGCAGATAACATGATAATTGCCCTATTCTACGCGAATTTGCAGCGCAAAATGGCACTGTTCTCCCTGCGCTAAAAGGCGTAATCCCGGCTGGCCCGGCATGTGGTGGGCATTCACCGGATGCGTCTGCGGTTCGAGGCAAAGGAACTCCTCACCCGACATTCTGAACAGCATAAGCCACGGAGTTTGCGCCAGAATCGTGAGCTTCATCACATCGCGTTGAATGACCGCCTGCCCGCCCCAGCCGGAATACCCCACGTTCAGCCAGGCGTCCTCGCCATACTGTGCGCGAGTAAAATCAGCCGCTGGTGGGATATCGTGCTGCCAGGGTAACGGCAGGTGTTGCTCCCCCTCCGGCCAGTAGCCGCTGACCGAAAACTGCGCCGTACTGCGCGCATCAAAGGCAAAAAACGGATGGAAGCCACAGCCGTACAACATCGGTTGTTCACCGCTGTGGGTGAGGGTCAACGAGGCATGCAGGCTGGACGCTTCCAGTTGATAGCACAGCTGCGCCGTATAGTCGTAACCGCACGGATGCCAGCCGCGTAAGCGCAGCAAACAGCCGCTTTGAGTCGCATTAACCACCTCCCAGCGCCGCAGCCAGCCGTCACCGTGTAAGAAGAATTTATCGTCCGCCTCATGCTGCGGCAAAACCACCTCTTCCCCCCGCAGTAGAAAGCGATTACCTGCCACCCGGTTAGCCAGCGGTAACATGGGGAACAGGCCGCAATCCCCCGGTTGTTTCCCCTGGCCCTCACGTAAAACCGGTTGTTGATGTTGTAACGACACCAGACTCAACAGCGACCCGCCCTGAGGGTCAACGCACATCCGCAGATGTGCGTTTTGTAGCATCAAAAGGTTGTCCATTACCGGGCGCTACGTGGTTGGGCCGAAGGGCTGGCTTTACTATGCTGCGCCGCCAGCTGTTCTTCCAGCGCTTCCAGGGTGACGCCCTTGGTTTCCGGCACATGGCGCAGAACGTAAACATAACCCATGGCACAAATCACACCGTACAGCAGGAAGCTCCCAGCCGCACCCAGGCTGGCATTGAGCAGCGGGAAGGTGTAGGTCAGCAGGAAACAGGCAATCCACAGTGCCAGCGTACCCAGCGACATCGCCAGACCACGCACGCGGTTAGGGAAAATTTCCGACAGAAGCACCCAGGTCACCGGGGCCAGCGTCAGGGCGTAAATAGCGATTGCCGCCAACACCAGTACCAACACCGGCCATCCCATAATGCCCAAGCCGTAGGCACTGGCGATCAGCACATAGATAACGGTCAGCCCCGATGCGCCAAACAGCATCAGTTTGCGACGGCCAATTTTGTCCACCAGCGGCAGAGCGGCAAGGGTGAAGACCAGATTAATGATCCCCGTCGCCACGATCGATTTTAACGTACCGTTGATATCGAACCCGGCGGAGGCAAAGATCTCCTGCGCATAGTTGAAGATCACGTTGATTCCACACCACTGCTGGAATACGGCCAGCACCATACCAATAATCACGATCGGTTTGATCTGCGGTTGCAGCAGCGTAGACCAGGCGACCTTGTGATTATCTTTTTGCAGCGTGTGTTCAATCTCCTTCAGGGTTTGCTCTGCATACGCTGTACTGCCAATCCGTTGCAGCATGGCGCGTGCGCGCTCAGGTTTCCCGGCCTTCACCAACCAACGCGGAGATTCCGGCACAAAGAACATCAGTACAAGAAACGCCAGAGCGGGGACTAACTCGGCACCGAACATCCAGCGCCAGCCCGTCTGACCGTTCCAGCTTTCCACAATCGCCTGCTGGGTCGCGCCAGTGGCAACGGGTTCAGCAATCATCAGATTGATAAGCTGCGCCGCCAGCACGCCAATCACGATGGTCAGTTGGTTAACGGCAACAAAACGACCGCGCTTTTCAGCCGGGCTGACTTCAGCGATGTACAGTGGACTCAGCGCCGACGCCAGACCAATCCCCACCCCGCCGACGATACGATAGACAATAAACATATCGAAATTGCTGGCAACGGCGGTGCCCCAGGCAGAGGCACTGAAGAGTATCGCAGAGAGGATCAGCGGCATTTTTCGACCAAACTTGTCGGCACACCAGCCGGAGATCAGCGCACCAAAAATACAGCCGACCAGCGCCGAGCTCATCGCCCAGCCGGACTGCGCCGGATCGGTAATCGAGAAATACGCTTCATAGAAGGGTTTTGCCCCACCAATCACTACCCAGTCATAGCCAAACAGTAAACCACCGCAGGCCGCAACCAGGCAGATAGTCCAGACATAGCCAATCTTTAAATGTGTCTGCGCGTTATTCATTATCATTCCTCTTTCAGGGAAACGCAGGGAACAGAAGGTTTCAGGTGGGGTTGCCCCCACCCGATCAGGGTGTTACTGGAAAAGCGATATGTTGATGGCGTGACGCAGCAGCAAGGCTTTGTCGTGCGCCGGATGACGTTGCAATAGCGCATCAAGGTCATGCTGGCAGGCTGGCAGATTGCCCAGCCCCAGGTGCCCAAGCGCGTTGATGAACAGACAGTGTTGCTGATGTTTCTCGTGTGCAGAGGTATCCAACACCACTAAATCAGGCAGCGATACGGCAAAGAAATCGACGTCCGGTACCTGGTCATGCTGCGTATCAACCCACTGCAGGAAGCTGTGGAACAGCGTGTCCGCTTGCGCGGTGTCCCCCATCGCTTTCAACGCCATGCCTTGCCAGAACAGATAGTCCACCGGCTGGTCGTTGTAATAACGTCCGGCGTCAAGCGAACTACCGCCCCGCGTTGCCCGCACAAAATAGCGCTGGGCCTCGTCATGGTGTCCCTGCTGCTGTGCGCAATATCCCAGCAAATACCAGATGTCGTTATCCGTTTGTCCGGGTAAACGTCCTTCGCCGAGGTTCTGCGGGTAGTGCAGCGCCTGTTGCAGCAAGACGATGGCAGCCGGGAAATCGTTGATGTGAACAGCGGCCAGTGCCCGATGCAGTTGATTGAGCAGATACTGCCCGGTGGCTTTGCCTTCACCGCCTTCCCACGGGTGGAACACGCGTTCGTTGAGCACGGCCGCCGCGGCATCATAGTGACCCACGCCATTCCATAAACTGAGCAGTTCTACCGTCAGGTCATCACGATGGAAAACCACCTCCTTGCTGGCTTCCAGCCTTGCCAAACGCTGTTTAGCCGGTTGTGCCAGAAGTTTATTGAGATAGTCGAGCTCAAACAGGAAGCGCGCATTTTTCGGCTCCAGCGCCACGGCCTGCGACAGATAACGCTCTGCCAGTTGAGCATCATGCTGCTTGTTCCAGGCATAAATCCCCAGCAATCGGTGTACCGGGGCAAAATCCGGCTCCTGCTCAAGCGTGAATTGCCAGCAGGAGACCGCCTCGTCATAACGTCGTTTGCTATACCAGAAACAGCCGAGCAAATAGCGGGCAAACGCGCTATGCGCCAGCGTTTGTAGCATCTGCACTTCATCCAGCGTATTGGGGAATCGCACACGGTTTTGCAGACACTCGCGAGCGCGCATGATGAAAGACTGAGGGTTATCACTGAGTGAAGCCCGCCACAACATCGGCAGCGTTTCCTGGCTGTCGAGCAGTTCCAGCACATCGCGCGCCGCATCTTGCTGCCCCAAAGAAGTCAGCCAACCCGCCAGCTCGCAGGCATTGGTACCACGTCGCCCGGTAACGGACAGCAGTGCGGCGGCTGAATCTTCGTCCTGGCCGATAGCCCAGCGCGCATAGTGCAGGGTGTAACTCAGCGGATAGTCAGCCAGCTGCTGGCGAATATATTCCAGCGCCTGCTCGCTGCGATCAAGCTTCGCCAGCACCAACGCTTTCAGCCCCATCGCCAGGTTATTACTGCCGTTGAAACGCAGACTCTGATCGACCTTCTCCAGCGCACCAGCATAGTCTGCACGCTTCATCGCCAGACGAGCCAGCGACCAGAAGGCGGCATCGCGACAGTTACCGCTCCAGCTTGCCTTGTAGTAACTCTCCCACGCACCGTCATTATCACCCTGACGTTCCAGAGCGGCGGCCAGCAGCATGCTCGCCTCGCCATCACGCGGATTTTTATTGAGTTTATGCGCGCGTTCAAGCGCCGCACGCGCACAGTGCTCGGCCAATGCCCAGTCCGCCCGGTTTAGCGCCAGCGTTCCCAGCGCCACATTATTGCGGTAATCCAGCGGATCAACCTCCAGCGCGCGGCGATAATAATCCTCTGCATAACGGCTGGCGTGATTGTATTGTTCCAGATGCTGACCAATAAAATAGAGTTCATCGGTATTGGACAGCGCCTCTGGCAGTGCCGGCGCAACGGCGGCCGAAGGCAGCGGTAATTCTTCGGCAATGTGCTCTTCGTATTGCAGCAGCGACGAGCCATCCGCGCGGGTCACGGCCATGGTCACCCGCTCGTGACCGCTATCGGACACCTCAGCCAGCCAGCTTTTCCCCGGCTCAAGGGTCAGAATCTGTTCATAAAACGGTTTCCCATCAGCAGAAAGCGTAACCAACACGTCGTGCAGCGGCGCAATAGCGTAAACGCCAACAGAGAGCTGGCCATTGTCACGCACCAGACGCAGCGCCAGTTGAGTGCTGGCGTTTTGCACCATACCGAGTTCGCTGTAGGGCAGGAAGTTTTGTACGAAGACTTTCTCTTCGTACGGCGCAAGCCAGGTAAAGTCCGGCTGATTATCAGTAAAGACCCCGGTCATCAGTTCAATATACGGCCCGTTGTCATCGGTCAGGTTGCGATCCCAGGCGACGCCAAACTCACCGTATCCCCAGGTCCACTGTTTTTTCCCTGGCGAAACGTGGTGATCGGCGACATGCAGCAGTCCGCCGCGTTCGCCATGGTGCCACGCGCCGACAAAGTCATAGTTCGATTTTTCAGCCATATAGGAGGTCGGAACCGGCACGTTTTTGTAGCGTGAGATATCCACGCCCGCGGAGTAATCCACTTTGTAATAAGTGCCGGTCGCTATCGGGAACGCGGAAACATCACGCTTACCATGGTCAAAAACGGCAGTCACATCCGGCGGGAACACGCTCTGATGATCGTCCCCGCCCTTCACCGCAGGATTCGCCCACCATAAGAAATGGCGCGGAGTGGCATTACCGTTAAACACTTTTCCGGTTATCTCAATCAGGGCGCGATCCGGATACAGCGTGAATCCTGTCATCACCTGCAAGCCACGCATCGGCTCAACTTCACCCATCCACACCGTGTATTCGCCCTGCTCGCCCTGCTGTTGAGTAAAATCAACCGGCATAAAGGTGGTGGGACGGTGATGCTGAGGCCAGTTAAACTCAATGCCGCCGGAGATCCACGGCCCGAGCAGGCCCACCAGCGCAGGTTTGACGACTTCGTTGTAGTAGACGAAATCGCGCTGTTGTACTTTGTCATAGGCGCGATGAATACGCCCCCCCAACTCCGGCAGCAGCATGATGCGAATGAAGTCATTCTCCATCCACACCGCTTTGTAGTCGCGCATTTCACGCTTGCCGGTTAGCGTATCAATCACGCCATAGGGATACACCGCACCAGAAGATCCCTGATAAACCCGTTTCTCAAGGAACATTGGGTTAACGTCTTCCTCGCCTGCCGTCCACGTTGGGAGGGTGATCGTTTCCTGCCAGACCTTCACTGAACCGTACATGCCGCTCTCCACTCAATAAACAAAAGTAAAAATTTAACTTGAGGCTATTCTGCGGCAGTTAAGTGGCGTTAAAATGCGCAATGCTCACGCAATACAGTAAAGGGAGTTAAGTGAATGCAGCGTTCGGGGTTCAACAACGCCAGGGTTCGCCAGGCGAATAAACAGATCTTTTTGTCGCACCTGTGGCGGGAAAAGCAGCTCAGCAAATCACAACTGGCACAGCTCACCGGCTTGTCGATCCCGGCGGTCAGCAATATTCTCGAAGAGTTGATGGATGAAGGGCGGATCGACCATTCCCGCGAGACATTAAGCCAGCGCGGTTTGAGCAGCGGCAGCTTTCATTTGCCGGAAAAAGGGGCCTGGACATTATGCATCAACGTCACCCCCACCAGCATCACCAGCCAGTTGGCAGATGCGCGCCTGGTCGCAGTCGGTGACTGGCGGCATGAACTGATCAATCCCGAGACGCCAAAAGCGCTATTGACCGCGTTGGCAGCGCACTGGCGGGAATACCGTCGGCACTATCCTGAGGTCACAATCAACCTCGCGCTGGGCGTTCACGGTCAGGTTGATCCGATTACCGGCGCATCAAAGACCATGCCACAGGCACCGTGGAAAACAGCGGTGGAAATAAAGTATTTGCTGGAAGAAATGCTCGGCGTGCAGGTCCTGCTGGATAATGACTGCGTGATGCTGGCGCTGGCGGAAAAGTGGCAGAACCCGGCGGCGAACGGCGATTTTTGCGTGATTAACGTTGATTACGGCATTGGTTCATCGTTCGTCATCAACGACAACATCTGGCGCGGCAGTTTGTTTGGCAGCGGCCAGATTGGACATACCATAATCAACCCTGACGGCATCGCCTGTGACTGCGGTCGTTACGGCTGTCTGGAAACGGTCGCCTCATTAAGCGCCCTGAAAAAGCAGGCTCGCGTGTGGATGAAATCTCAGCCTGCCCCCCATTACGATCCAGAAACGCTGACCACCGATCAGCTGATTGACGCCTGGCAACAGGGCGATGTCCGTATTCAGGCGTGGGCCGAGCACGCTGCCAGCGCCATTGGCCTGAGTTTATATAATTTTTTGAATATATTAAATATTAACCAGATTTGGTTATACGGTCGCAGCTGTGCCTTTGGCGAAAGCTGGCTCAATACACTGGTACAGCAAACCGGGTTTAATCCGTTTGATCACGGCGATAGCCCACGTGCCAGAGCCACGCAAATAAGTTTCGGTCAGCTTAATCGCTCGCAGCAGTTGATGGGTATTGGCTATCTGTATGTGGAATCACAGCTTAGCGAACTGTCATGATAATGCCGCCAGGGGCACGGCTAAACGATCCTGCGCCAACGCGATAAAATCCTGCAGGGCGGGCTTCAACTCGCCCTTTTTCCAGGCCATCAGCAACGCAATGGTCGGTATATCACCGGCGATAGGGCGAAAAACCACCTGGCCGGTATTAAAATTATTCATATAACCGGGTATCAAAGTCACCCCCAGCCCCATACCAACCAGGTTCATAGTCACCAGAATATTGGTGGCGACCTGCACAATATTGGGTTGGCTTTCCTGCTGTTGAAACCACGCTTTGACAATCTTCGCCAACGCGCCGGAATAGGCCGGATCGGTACTGACAAAGTTCACGCCGTTCAACTGCTGGGCTGAAATCGTTTTCTCGCTGGCTAACGGGTGGTTAACTGGCAGTACCACGACCAGCGGCTCATGAATCAGTTCCAGATAGTCGAGTTCCGGGCTGTAAATCGGATGGCGCATTAAGCCAACATCCAGCTCGCCGCGCAGGATTTTCTCTTCCTGCTCAGTGGTTATCAGGCTCACCAGTTCAATATGCGTGTCCGGTTGTTTTAAACGAAACAGCGGCAGAACCTTCGGCAGCAGATTCACCTCCGCGGAAGGGACAAACCCAATCGAGAAATGACAGTCTTCCTGCACCGCCTTACGGGCGCGAATTTTGGCATTTTCTGCCTGTTCAAGGATCGCCAGCGCATCTTGCAAAAAGCACTCCCCTGCTGCCGTCAGCGCGACTTTGCGTTTATCCCGCACCAGCAGCGTCACTCCGACGCAGGCTTCCAAATCGCGGATCTGGCTGCTTAACGACGGCTGAGAGGTATGCAACTTCTCTGCCGCACGGGTGAAATTCAGCGCCTGCGCCACCGCGACGAAATAGCGTAAGTGCCTCAGTTCCATACCCTGCTCCTTGTTATCGAAAAAACGTCTCAGCTGGTAGATATTTACTATTTCACAGATTGATAACTAACCAGCAACATCCTTGGGGTACAAAAAAAGAAGGTCAATACATCTTAGCTTTCGGGATTAAAAAATATGACCACACCCTCAAATTTAGACATCTACTCACTGATCGACACGCAAAATGGTCGCGTAACCCCACGGATTTATACCGACCCCGACATTTACCAACTGGAACTGGAACGCATCTTCGGACGCTGCTGGCTGTTTCTCGTTCACGAAAGTCAGATCCCGAAGCCGGGTGACTTTTTCAATACCTACATGGGCGAGGATGCGGTGGTGGTCGTGCGACAAAAAGACGGCAGCATCAAAGCCTTTCTCAATCAGTGCCGACACCGCGCCATGCGTGTCAGCTACGCCGACTGCGGCAATACCCGCGCTTTTACCTGTCCGTACCACGGTTGGTCTTACGGCATTAACGGCGAGCTGATTGACGTGCCGCTGGAGCCACGCGCCTACCCGCAAGGGCTGTGCAAGTCCCATTGGGGGCTGAACGAAGTGCCCGGCGTCGAGAGCTACAAGGGGCTAATCTTCGGCAACTGGGATACCACCGCGCCTGCGCTGCGTGATTATCTCGGCGACATCGCCTGGTACCTGGACGGCGTGCTGGATCGTCGCGAAGGCGGCACCGAAATCGTTGGCGGCGTGCAGAAATGGGTGATCGACTGCAACTGGAAATTCCCCGCTGAGCAGTTCGCCAGCGACCAGTATCACGCGTTGTTTAGCCACGCTTCTGCCGTGCAGGTGCTCGGCGCCAAAGATGACGGCAGCGACAAACGCCTCGGCGATGGGCAAACCGCACGTCCGGTGTGGGAAACCGCCAAAGATGCACTGCAGTTCGGTCAGGATGGGCACGGCAGCGGATTTTTCTTTACTGAAAATCCCGATGCCAACGTCTGGGTCGACGGCGACGTCTCCAGCTACTATCGCGACACCTACGCCGAAGCCGAGCAACGACTGGGCAAGGTTCGCGCTCTGCGTCTGGCGGGTCATAACAACATTTTCCCGACGCTGTCCTGGCTGAACGGCACCGCCACACTACGCATCTGGCACCCGCGCGGGCCGGATCAGGTCGAAGTGTGGGCGTTCTGTATTACCGATAAAGCGGCCTCTGATGACGTAAAAGCCGCGTTTGAAAACAGCGCCACCCGCGCCTTCGGCCCCGCCGGTTTTCTTGAACAAGATGATTCAGAAAACTGGTGCGAGATCCAGAAGCTGCTCAAAGGCCACCGCGCTCGGAACAGCCAGCTGTGTCTGGAAATGGGCTTGGGTCAGGAAAAACGTCGTGAAGACGGCATTCCGGGGATCACCAACTACATCTTCTCGGAAACCGCCGCACGCGGGATGTACCAGCGTTGGGCCGATTTGCTAAGCAGCGAAAGCTGGCAGGAAGTGCAGGAAAAAACCACCGCTTACCAGCAGGAGGTAATGAAATGAGCGCGTTAGTTTCTCTGGAACTGCATCATCGCATTACCCAGTTTCTCTACCACGAAGCCAGCTTGCTGGATGACTGGAAGTTTCGCGACTGGCTGGCGCAGCTTGACGACGAGATCCGTTACACCATGCGTACGACGGTGAATGCCCAGACTCGCGACCGCCGCAAAGGGGTGCAGCCGCCGACCACCTGGATTTTCAACGACAACAAAGATCAGCTCGAGCGCCGCATTGCACGTCTGGAAACCGGCATGGCCTGGGCAGAAGAGCCGCCGTCGCGCACCCGGCATCTGATCAGCAACCTGCAAGTTAGCGAAACCGACGTTCCCGATGTGTTTCGCGCCCGACTGAACTACCTGCTGTCTCGCGCACAAAAAGAGCGGGATGAAACCTTATACGTTGGCATGCGCGTGGACAAAGTACGCCGCTTGCCGGGCGATGAGTGGCGTTTACTGGAGCGTGAGATCGTGCTGGATCAGGCGGTGATCTCCTCCCATAACCTGAGTGTACTGTTCTGATGAATCGTGTATTTGCCTGCCCCGTAGGGGATTTGCCGGAAGGTGAAGCGCTGCGGCTCGACACCTCGCCGGTCATCGCGTTGTTTAACGTTGGCGGTGCGTTTTATGCCATTAACGACCGCTGCAGCCACGGTAATGCCTCGATGTCGGAAGGGTATCTGGAAGACGATGCCACCGTGGAGTGCCCACTGCACGCCGCCAGTTTCTGCCTGAAAACCGGCAAAGCGTTGTGCCTGCCCGCCACCGATCCGCTGACCACCTATGCGGTGCACGTGGAAGGCGGCGAGGTATTTATTGATATGCCTGAGGGGGCCTGATGAGCGATTTACGCGATAACGTCGTCTTTATTACCGGCGGCGGTTCCGGCCTGGGCCTGGCGCTGGTCGAGCGCTTTATTGAAGAAGGTGCGCGGGTCGCTACACTGGAGCTCTCCGCTGCCAAAGTCGCCTACCTGCGCCAGCGTTTTGGTGAGCATGTGCTGGCGGTGGAGGGGAATGTCACCCGCTACGCCGACTATCAGCGCGCGGTGGATAACATTCTCACGCGATACGGTACGCTCGATTGCTTTATCGGCAATGCGGGAATTTGGGATCATAACGCCTCGCTGGTAAACACCTCTGCCGAGGCGCTGGAAACCGGCTTTCACGAGTTATTCAATGTCAACGTGCTGGGTTATCTGTTGGGGGCCAAAGCCTGCGCCCCCGCGCTTATCGCCAGCGAAGGCAGCATCATTTTTACCCTGTCCAACGCAGCATGGTACCCCGGAGGCGGCGGTCCGCTGTATACCGCCAGCAAGCATGCAGCAACCGGTCTGATTCGCCAGTTAGCCTACGAGCTGGCACCCAAAGTTCGCGTCAACGGCGTGGGGCCATGCGGTATGGCGACCGATCTGCACGGCCCGCAGGCGCTGGGTCAGAGCGATACATCGATTATGCAGTCGCTAACGCCGGAAAAAATTGCCGCCATTTTGCCGCTGCAGTTTTTCCCGGAGCCGGCAGATTTTACCGGCCCGTATGTGATGCTGGCGTCACGGCGCAATAACCGCACGCTGAGCGGCGTGATGATCAATGCCGACGCCGGTCTGGGCATTCGCGGGATTCGTCACGTTGCCGCCGGACTGGATCTCTGAGGAGGCATTATGTACCACAATATCATCGCCATTGTCGGCGGCGGACAGGCCGCGGCAATGGCGGCAGCCGCACTGCGTCAACAGGGGTTTGACGGCGAGATCCATCTGTTTTCCGATGAGCCGCATCTGCCCTACGAACGCCCTCCACTTTCCAAAACCATGCTGTTGGACGACGTGCTGCAGCTGCAGCCGGTGCTGAACGCAGACTGGTGGCGGGATAATAATGTTCAGCTGCATCTGGGCGTCACCGTTCAAACGCTCGGGCGAGAAACGCAAACGCTGGTACTGGCTGACGGACAGACCTACCCGTGGGATCAATTACTGATTGCCACAGGCGCAGCGGCACGCCCGTTCCCATTACTGGATACGCTCGGTGACCGCGGCTTCACGCTGCGCCACGCCGGAGATGCAGCGCGTCTACGAGACGCGCTCAGCCCCGGGCAGTCGATCGCTATTGTCGGAGCCGGAACCATCGGACTTGAGCTGGCTGCCAGCGCCACGCAGCGCGGTTGTCAGGTCACCGTCATTGAACTGGCTGCCACGGTGATGGGTCGCAACGCTCCGCCGCCGATACAACGTTATCTGGCCGCCCGCCACCAGCAGGCTGGCGTACATTTGCTGCTGAATAATGCGATTGAACAGGTGGCTGGCGGGGAACGCATCGCCCTCACGCTGCAACGTGGCGAACAGCTTCAGGTTGATAGCGTGATCTACGGTATCGGGATTGTCGCCAACGACGGGCTTGCCCGTGATGCGGGTCTTGATGTGGCAAACGGCATTATCATTGATGCGTCGTGCAGAACCGTCGATCCGAACATTTTTGCCGCCGGAGATGTGGCAGTACAGCGTTCGCCAGACGGTACGCTGCAACGTTGCGAAAGCTGGGAAAACGCCAATAATCAGGCGCAAACTGCCGCGGCAGCCATGCTGGGGCTGACACTCCCGACGCTACCTCCGCCCTGGTTCTGGACCGATCAGTTCAGCGACAACCTGCAGTTTATTGGCGATATGCGCGGTGATAGCTGGGTCGTTCGCGGCAGTCCAGATGACGGCAAGTCTATCTGGTTTAACCTGCAAAACGAGGTGATAGTCGGCGCGGTAACGCTCAACCAGGGACGAGAAATGCGGCAACTGCGCAAGTGGATTCAGGCAAAGAAAAAGCCGCTGTTAGCGGCTTTACTTGATGAGACAGTGACGCTTAAGTCGATATAACTGCCGGATGGCACTGCGTTTATCCGGCCTACAAGTAACTCATATGTAGGCCGGATAAGGTGTTTACACCGCCATCCGGCAATCCGTATGACTTATGCGTAAACCGGGAAGCGAGCGCAGATATCCAGCACTTTGGCTTTAATGCGTTCGATAGTGGCTTCATCATTGATGTTGTCCAGAATGTCACACATCCAGCCAGCCAGTTCTTTCACTTCCGCTTCTTTAAAGCCGCGACGGGTCACTGCCGGAGAACCAATACGGACACCGGAGGTCACGAACGGGCTCTTCGGATCGTTCGGTACGCTGTTTTTGTTAACCGTGATGTTCGCACGGCCCAGCGCCGCATCGGCTTCTTTACCGGTCAAGTTTTTGTCGACCAGATCCAGCAGGAACAGGTGGTTTTCAGTGCCGCCAGAAACCACTTTGTAGCCGCGGTTCAGGAACACTTCAACCATCGCTTTGGCGTTTTTCGCAACCTGCTGCTGGTAAACTTTGAACTCTGGCTCCATCGCTTCTTTCAGCGCCACAGCTTTTGCCGCGATCACGTGCATCAGCGGGCCGCCCTGTGCGCTTGGGAACACAGCGGAGTTCAGTTTTTTGTACAGCTCTTCGCTGCCGTCTTTTGCCAGGATCAGGCCGCCGCGCGGACCCGCCAGGGTTTTGTGGGTCGTGGTGGTAACAACGTGTGCATGCGGAACCGGGTTCGGGTATACGCCTGCAGCAATCAGACCGGCAACGTGTGCCATGTCGACGAACAGGTATGCACCGATGCTGTCAGCGATTTCACGCATTTTTGCCCAGTCAACCACACCGGAGTACGCAGAGAAGCCACCGATAATCATCTTCGGTTTGTGGGCCTGAGCCTGCTTAGCCATGTCTTCGTAGTCAATCTTGCCGGATTCATCGATGCCGTAAGGGACGATGTTGTACAGTTTGCCGGAGAAGTTGACCGGGGAACCGTGAGTCAGGTGACCGCCTTGCGCCAGGTTCATACCCAGAACGGTATCGCCCGGCTGCAGCAGCGCAGTATAGACCGCGAAGTTAGCCTGAGAACCCGAGTGCGGTTGGACGTTAGCGTAGTCGGCACCAAACAGCTCTTTCGCGCGGTCAATCGCCAGTTGCTCAACGATATCCACATACTCGCAACCGCCGTAGTAGCGCTTGCCCGGATAACCTTCAGCGTATTTGTTGGTCAGCTGAGAACCCTGCGCCTGCATGACACGCGGGCTGGTGTAGTTTTCGGAGGCGATCAGTTCGATGTGCTCTTCCTGACGTACTTTTTCCTGCTCCATAGCCTGCCACAGTTCGGCATCATAATCGGCAATGTTCATTTCACGCTTTAACATCCGCATCTCCTGACTCAGCTAACAATAGAATTTCGGCCTAAAAAGGCAGTCCTGTTGGACGACGGCCAACAGTATAACCGAATCAATCTTCGATAACAGGTCTTGACAAAGGATTTTACGCAAACGATTACCTTCACAGCACACAAGGCTTTGGAGAATAATGACATGGCAAATTTCAACGGATTTCTTTTCAGGTTTGTGATGCAGATTTTTCAAGTTGTAACCTTTACAACGCAAAGTTACAAAGAACCATTTACAATGCAGGGGTATTTTTTATAAGATGTATTTGACATACATCATTAAAGCCTCAGATAAAGGAAGACCGTATGCTTGACGCACAAACCATCGCTACAGTGAAAGCCACTATTCCCCTGCTGGTCGAAACCGGCCCGAAACTGACCGCCCATTTCTACGATCGCATGTTTACGCATAACCCGGAACTCAAAGAAATTTTCAACATGAGTAACCAGCGTAATGGCGATCAGCGTGAAGCGTTGTTTAACGCTATCGCCGCTTACGCCAGCAATATCGACAACCTGGCGGCGCTGTTGCCTGCGGTCGAAAAAATTGCCCAGAAGCATACCAGCTTCCAGATTCAGCCTGAGCAGTACAACATCGTGGGCGGTCACCTGCTGGCAACGCTGGACGAGATGTTCAGCCCAGGGCAAGAAGTGCTGGACGCGTGGGGTAAAGCGTATGGCGTGCTGGCTAACGTCTTCATCAACCGCGAAGCTCAGATTTACAGTGAGAACGCCAACAAAAATGGCGGCTGGGAAGGTACTCGTCCCTTCCGCATTGTGGCAAAAACACCGCGTAGCGCATTAATTACCAGCTTTGAGTTTGAGCCCGTCGACGGCGATGCGGTGGCTGAATACCATCCGGGCCAGTATCTGGGCGTCTGGCTTAAGCCGGAAGGTTTCCCGCATCAGGAAATTCGTCAGTACTCTCTGACCCGCAAACCGGATGGCAAGGGCTACCGCATTGCTGTTAAGCGTGAAGACGGCGGTCAGGTTTCAAGCTGGCTGCATAATCATGCGAAAGTCGGTGACATCGTTCATTTAGCCGCACCGGCAGGCGATTTCTTTATGGATGTCGCCCCCGATACTCCGGTGTCGCTGATTTCCGCAGGCGTTGGTCAGACCCCGATGCTGGCAATGCTGGATACACTGGCGAAAGCCGGACACACGGCGCAGGTAAACTGGTTCCACGCGGCAGAAAACGGCGATGTGCATGCCTTTGCTGATGAAGTGAATGAGCTGGGCAACTCACTGCCGCGCTTTAGTGCCCACACCTGGTATCGTGAACCGAATGAAGCAGACCGTGAAAAAGGCGCGTATGACAGCGTGGGCCTGATGGATCTGAATAAACTGGAAGGTGCAATCAGCGATCCGGCGATGCAGTTTTATCTGTGCGGTCCGGTCGGCTTTATGCAGTTTGCCGCGAAGCAGCTGATCGGTCTGGGTGTGAAGAACGAGAATATTCATTACGAATGCTTCGGTCCGCATAAAGTCCTGTAATTACGTCATGCCTGATGGCGCTGCGCTTATCAGGCCTACGGGGTTTTGTAGGCCTGATAAGCGCAGCGCCATCCGGCAAGCACGGCGCGGCTTAAATTGCTGCGTCGTCTTCTTCGCCAGTACGGATACGCACCACGCGTGCCACGTCAAAGACAAAAATCTTACCGTCGCCAATTTTACCCGTTTGAGCCGTGCGAATAATGGTATCGACACAGGTATCCACGATGTCGTCGGTAACCACAATTTCAATTTTTACCTTCGGCAGAAAATCCACCATGTACTCCGCACCACGGTACAGCTCGGTATGGCCCTTCTGACGGCCAAAGCCTTTCACTTCCGTTACGGTCATACCGGTAATGCCCACTTCTGCCAGCGCTTCGCGGACGTCGTCGAGCTTGAAGGGTTTAATAATCGCATCAATCTTTTTCATGGTTTTCCTGTCGTTTTTATCGCGTAACCGGCTGCTCACCGTATCATAAATCAGTCGTATTTACGGTGCTACTCTTTAAAGTCGTTTGCATCCAGCTCGTGTCGAGAAAGCAATTTATAGAATTCGGTGCGGTTGCGCCCCGCCATTCGCGCTGCGTGGGTCACGTTGCCTTTGGTTATTTGCAGCAGCTTACGCAGGTAGTTCAGTTCAAACTGGTTACGCGCTTCAACAAAGGTTGGCAAGGCGGTATTTTCACCTTCCAGCGCCTGCTCCACCAGCGCGTCACTGATCACTGGCGATGAGGTGAGCGCCACGCATTGTTCGATAACGTTGACCAGTTGACGCACGTTGCCCGGCCAGCTGGCGGTCATTAAACGCTTCATGGCATCGGTCGAGAATGCGCGCACAAACGGTTTGTGCCGTTCAGCGGACTGACGCAGCAGATGGTTTGCCAGCAAGGGAATGTCTTCCGTACGTTCAGCCAGCGGCGGGATCTTCAGGCTCACCACGTTAAGGCGGTAGTAGAGATCCTCACGGAATTCGCCCCGCGCCATCGCTTTGGGTAAGTCGCGGTGCGTTGCGGAGACAATCCGCACGTCAATGTCGATATCACGGTTGCTGCCAAGGGGGCGAACTTTACGCTCCTGCAACACACGCAGCAATTTCACCTGCAATGGCGCGGGCATATCGCCTATCTCATCCAGAAACAGCGTCCCGCCCTCGGCGGCCTGAAATAGCCCCTCACGATTGCTCACCGCCCCGGTAAACGCGCCACGCGCATGACCAAACAGCTCGGACTCGAGCAATTGTTCCGGCAACGCGCCGCAGTTAATCGCAATAAAAGGTTTGCTGCCGCGCGGGCTGGCGTTATGGATAGCCTGGGCAAAAATTTCTTTGCCGGTACCGCTTTGACCGTTGATCAGCACGCTGACGTCCGATTGCGCCACCATACGCGCCTGCTCTAACAGACGCAGCATCAACGGGCTGCGGGTGACAACCGATTCGCGCCAGCCGTCATCGGTCGCCGGGGCAGATTGTTCCAGCGCCCCGTCAATGGCGTTGTATAACGCGTCTTTATCGACCGGTTTGGTCAGAAAACTAAACACGCCCTGCTGAGTTGCAGCTACCGCATCCGGAATTGAACCATGCGCGGTCAGGATAATAACCGGCATACCCGGCTGGACTTTCTGGATTTCGGTAAACAACTGCATGCCGTCCATTTCATCCATGCGCAGATCGCTGATGATCAGATCCACCTTTTCACGGTTAAGCACCCGTAACCCTTCCTGCCCGCTTTCCGCCGTCACGACGCTGTAGCCTTCACTGGTTAAACGCATGCCGAGTAATTTCAACAATCCCGGATCGTCATCGACCAGCAGCAAATGTGCGGGTTTACGGCTTATCATGGCGTTACCTCCTCGCTCGAGGACCCGGTGTCCCCGGCATCGTCAGGTGTGGAGAGTTTTTCATTCCCGTGCAGCGCATCAGGATTGTAACTGCCGGCAGGCTTGCGCGTGGAAAGCTGACGCTCAATATCGGTCAGATTTTCCAGTTTGCGGGTAGTGAGATCGAGCTGCGTCTGCAAATGCTGTTGCTGCTGACGCAGCGTATCAAGATCGCTGTCTGACGACTGTTGAAGTTTGCTGTAGCGCATGCGCTCTTCGGCCAACTGTAACTGCAGAGTTTGGCCGCTAAACCAGACCTGATACAGCGGCCGTACCTGCGCCGGAATTTGCGGACTGAGCGCATCAAGTCGCGTCACCACATCTCGTCTTTCCGGCGGTGTGATATTGGCACTGGCGAGCAGGATCCCGCGCTTAAACGCGCCCTGCCAGGTGTCAGTGAGCTGGGTACTGGCTTCACTACGGGCTTGAACTGGCATCAGGCGGTCAGCACAGTCCATGGCACGCAGCCAGTACAACGGATTGCTATCCGTAGACTGCCCCTGCAGTGACCAGATATCTGCGCACTCGGTTGAAAGGTAATCCGCCAACTGATGGGGCGGAATTTTCTCCTGTGAAGGATCGCCGATAATATGATCCACCGCGTTCGGCACACACCCCACCAGCGCCAGGCACGGCAAGCTTAGCAATAATGCGCGGCGGAAAAAATGTCGTTTAAGCATTCGGACAACAACGTGTGGCATACTCACCAGACTTAGATTCATTTTTAATGGTTTTTCATTGCAGATAGCGGCAGTTCGATGCGAAAACAAACGCCTTGCGCATAATCGTCGACCAGGTACAGCTCCCCCCGCATACGGCGGATGCAATCTCTGGCGATACTGAGTCCTAATCCGCTTCCTTTTACCGCCCCTTTTCGCTGATGGCTTCCCTGGAAAAAAGGCTCGAAGATCATGGTTTTTTCTGCTGGCGGAATCGGCTCGCCGGTATTCATTACGTCAATGTACACCGTCGCACCATGCAAGCTGCTGCGGATGCAAATGGTACCGGATTCAGCACCATAGTGCACCGCATTGGAATAAAGATTGTCCAGCACGCTCGTTAACAACACCGGCTCTGCCAGACAAGCGCTTTCTGCCAGCGCCACATCAGTATGTATCATTTTGGCGCGCGCGGGCAGACTATGTGCAGAAACCACTCTCTCCACGAGCGGCGCGATTTCAACCCTTTCCAGTTGAATCGCGTCATCGGCCAGCTTGCGGTTGTAATCAAGCAGTTGCTCAATCAGTTTTTGCAGATTGCGGCTGCTGTCATCCAAAATGCCGACAACTTCTTTTTGTTCCGGCGTCAGTGGGCCAACGACCTGATCGGCCAGCAGTTCGGTTCCCTCACGCATGCTCGCCAGCGGCGTTTTGAGTTCATGTGAAAGATGGCGTAAAAATTGATGCCGCTGAGATTCAAGCCACGACAGGCGCTCACTCAGCCAGATAATACGCTGCCCCACCGATCGCAGCTCTCGCGGACCGGTAAACGATACGGTATCGCCCAGCGAGCGGCCTTCCCCCAGACGGTTGATCATTCGTTCAATGGCTTTTACCGGACCGATAATCATCCGCGTGAACAGCAGCACCATCGCCAGGCTAACGAGAAACAGTACCAGCGCCTGCCAACCAAAGAACTGACCACGTTCAGCAATTTCTTGTTGCAGCTGCTGGCCGCGCGAGAAGACCACGGTTCGCGTGGCCTGCACCATCTCGGTATTGGCATTGGCAAAAGCCTCAAGACGTGCAGCCGCCACACTGTCGGGGCCGCTGTTTTGACACTGCAACTGCGCGAGATCGTTCAGATCCTGGCGAAGCGCCTGATAGAGTTTGACGTCAGGCAACACACCCGCATGGGCATCCAGCATATCGCTGTAACGTTTACGCTGCCCCTGATAAACCTTCGCCAGTGTCGGGTCATCCAGCACGCAGTATTGCCGATAGCTGCGTTCCATCTCCAGTGCCGCGTTAGTCATCGCCTCACTCCGCCGGGCGTCAATCAGCGTGGTGCGGTTGGTTAGTGCCGCCTGGGCGCTTAGGGCATTCAGACTTTGCCATGCCTGCCAGGCCAGAACTAACAGAGGCAGCAGGATCAGCAAAAATGCCAGCGTAACCAACTGACGTAAAGACCGGGGGAAAACAGACCAGCGCTTCAAGGCGTTACTCTCAACGAAAAGGGATAGGACGATGCTAACTGAGGGGAACGCCAGATACAACAAAGCCGGGAATGACCCGGCTTTGTTATGGAATAAGGCGGTGCCTAACTCGACGTTTCGCCCGGAGTTTGATATGCGCAAGGCAAATATCAGAAGTTGGACGGCAGGCACCTTGTTGTGCGTCATTCGAAGTTTATGTAGCGCGTCCCGAAGGGGCTGACATAAGAAGGTGAATGAGCCACTGCTTAGTATTATGCAGCAAGCGTGCCAATATTCAAAACATTATATTAACACAATGATAAATATACAAAATATATTCATTTAATCGATGAATGATTTTGACTGTTTTTTGCGCCATGTGTCGCTAATTAGCAACAACTGTAGCACTTAAAAACAAAACACTTATAAATCAATTAATTAAATGTCTCTTTTTGACGACGCCACCCTACCCTCGATGTCGGGAATTCCCGACACTTTAATTTTGCGGCGCAAACACTGAGTTTATTGCCGGATGGCGGCGTAAACGCCTTATCCAGCCTACAACCGCTCTTCCCCGTAGGCCTGATAAGCGCAGCGCCATCAGGCAGTATCGCGCACATTGCCAGATGACGGCGTAAACGCCTTATCCGACCTACAACATAAAAAAAGCCCCTCACGTGGAGGGGCCTTGAACATCACGCGGTCGTGTTAGCCGAGTTGTTTACGCGCGTTACGGAAGATGCGCATCCACGGGCTGTCCTCACCCCAGTTTTCCGGGTGCCAGGAGTTGCTCACCGTGCGGAACACACGTTCCGGATGTGGCATCATGATCGTTACGCGGCCATTTTCGGTGGTCACCGCCGTGATCCCGTTTGGCGAACCGTTCGGGTTAGCCGGATAGGTTTCGGTGACCTTGCCAAAGTTGTCGACGAAACGTAACGCCACCAAACTTTTACTTTCCAGTGCCGCCAAATGCGCATCATCACGAACTTCCACACGCCCTTCACCGTGAGAAACGGCAATCGGCATCATGGAACCCACCATACCCTGCAGCAGCAGCGACGGGCTTTGCGTTACTTCTACCAGGCTAAAGCGCGCTTCAAAGCGATCGGAGTGGTTACGCACAAAACGTGGCCACAGGTCGCTACCCGGGATCAGTTCACGCAGATTAGACATCATCTGACAGCCGTTACACACCCCGAGCGCCAGCGTCTGCGGGCGATGGAAGAAGGTTTCAAACTCATCACGCACGCGGTTGTTGAACAGAATGGATTTCGCCCAACCTTCACCGGCACCTAATACGTCACCGTAAGAGAAGCCGCCACAGGCCACCAGCGCCTGGAAATTCCCCAGACCAATGCGCCCGCCCAGCAGATCGCTCATGTGAACGTCGATGGCGTCAAAGCCTGCACGGTGGAACGCCGCAGCCATTTCAACGTGAGAGTTAACGCCCTGCTCGCGCAGCACGGCCACTTTGGGGCGTGCGCCGGTGGCGATGTACGGGGCTGCAACGTCTTCGTTGATATCAAACGACAGTTTTACGTTAAGACCGGGATCGGTATCGTTGGCTTTGGCGTTATGTTCCTGATCGGCACATTCCGGGTTGTCGCGCAGACGCTGCATCTGCCAGGTGGTTTCTGCCCACCACATACGAAGCGTGGAGCGGCTTTCGCTGAACACCGTCTGACCGTTAGCAGTAATCACAAAACGGTCGCAGGCTTCAGCCTGGCCAACATAGTGAACGCAGTCGCCGAGGCCATGCTGTGCCAGCAGCGCTTCTACCGCCTCACGATCCGCCGCGCGAACCTGAATCACCGCACCTAACTCTTCGTTAAACAGTGCCGCCAGGCGGTCATCGCCGAGCGTGCTGATATCCGCCTGAATACCGCAGTGACCGGTAAAGGCCATTTCCGCCAGCGTCACCAGCAGACCACCGTCAGAACGGTCGTGGTAGGCCAACAGCTTACGCGCAGCAACCAGCGCCTGCATGGCATCATAGAAGCCTTTCAGCTGCGCAACGTTGCGGACATCCGCCGGTTTGTCGCCCAGTTGGCGATAGACCTGCGCCAGTGCAGTCGCACCCAACGCGTTATGACCCAGACCGAGGTCAATCAGCAGCAGGGCGTTGTCTTCGGTTGAGAGTTCAGGGGTGATGGTGTGACGGACATCTTCCACACGGGCAAACGCGGTGATCACCAGCGACAGCGGCGAGGTCATTTCACGCTGTTCGTTGCCTTCCTGCCAGCGGGTTTTCATCGACATGGAGTCTTTACCCACCGGGATAGTCAGGCCAAGCGCCGGGCATAGCTCTTCCCCTACCGCTTTGACCGCTTCGTACAACCCAGCATCTTCGCCAGGGTGGCCGGCTGCCGCCATCCAGTTTGCGGAGAGCTTGATACGTTTGATATCGCCAATCTGCGTCGCCGCAATGTTGGTCAGCGCTTCCCCCACTGCCAGACGGGCAGAGGCAGAGAAGTCCAGCAGCGCAACCGGCGCACGCTCACCGAGAGACATCGCTTCACCATAATAGCTATCCAGGCTGGCGGTGGTCACTGCGCAGTTCGCCACCGGGATCTGCCACGGCCCGACCATTTGGTCGCGCGCTACCATGCCGGTGACGGTACGGTCGCCGATGGTTACGAGGAACGTTTTTTCTGCGACGGCAGGCAGGTGCAGCACGCGGTTGACCGCATCGCCCAGCGTAATCTGCTCACGCGCAAGCTGCTCGCCCTTCGCTTTCAGCGTTTGCACATCGCGGGTCATTTTTGGTGTTTTGCCCAGCAGCACATCGAGCGGCAGATCGATCGGCTGATTATCGAAATGACGGTCATTCATCGAAAGATGTTGCTCTTCGGTGGCCTCACCGATTACCGCATACGGTGCGCGCTCGCGCTTACACAGTTCGTCAAACAGGGGCAACTGATCTGCAGCAACCGCCAGGACGTAACGCTCCTGAGATTCGTTACACCAGATCTCCAGCGGACTCATGCCTGGCTCATCACTTAAGATATTGCGCAGCTCAAACTTACCGCCGCGTCCGCCGTCACTGACCAGCTCAGGCATCGCATTAGACAGACCGCCCGCACCCACGTCGTGGATGAACAGAATCGGGTTCGCATCCCCCATCTGCCAGCAGCGGTCGATCACTTCCTGACAACGACGTTCCATTTCTGGGTTGTCGCGCTGTACGGAAGCAAAATCCAGATCGGCATCGGACTGGCCGGAGGCCATTGAAGACGCCGCCCCGCCGCCAAGCCCGATGTTCATTGCCGGACCGCCGAGGACGATCAGTTTGGCACCGACGACGATCTCACCTTTCTGCACGTGATCGGCGCGGATGTTGCCGATCCCACCGGCCAGCATGATGGGTTTGTGATAGCCGCGCAGCTCTTCACCGTTGTGGCTATTCACTTTTTCTTCATAGGTACGGAAATAGCCGGTCAACGCCGGGCGACCGAATTCGTTGTTAAACGCCGCGCCGCCCAGCGGGCCGTCAGTCATGATATCCAGTGCGGTAACGATCCGATCCGGCTTGCCGAAATCTTCTTCCCACGGCTGTTCAAAGCCCGGAATACGCAGGTTGGACACGGAGAAACCCACCAGCCCAGCTTTCGGCTTCGCGCCACGCCCGGTCGCACCCTCGTCGCGGATTTCACCGCCGGAGCCAGTTGCTGCGCCCGGCCATGGAGAGATAGCGGTCGGGTGGTTGTGGGTTTCGACCTTCATCAGGATATGCGCAGGCTCCTGATGGAAATCATAACGACCGGTTTGATGGTCGGCGAAGTAGCGCCCGACCTCAGAGCCTTCCATCACTGCCGCGTTGTCTTTATAGGCAGACAAGACGTGATCCGGCGTGGTTTCGAAGGTGTTTTTAATCATCTTGAACAGCGACTTCGGCTGCGGTTTACCGTCGATTACCCAGTCGGCGTTAAAAATTTTATGGCGGCAGTGCTCAGAGTTGGCCTGCGCAAACATGTACAGCTCGATGTCGTTCGGGTTGCGTCCCAGTTTGATAAACGCATCCTGTAAATAGTCGATTTCATCGTCTGCCAGCGCCAGACCCAAACGCAGGTTCGCGTCGATCAGCGCCTGGCGACCTGTACCCAGCAGGTCAACGCTAGAAACCGGCGCCGGTTGGTGATGAGCAAACAACGCTTGTGCATCGTCCAGCGCAGAGAAAACCGTTTCCATCATGCGGTCGTGTAACACGGCAGCCACTTCCTGCCACTGTTCAGCGCTTAGCGTGGAGGCTTCAACATAGTAGGCAACACCACGTTCCAGACGGCTAATCTGTTGCAAGCCGCAGTTATGGGCAATATCAGTCGCTTTAGAAGACCAGGGGGAGATGGTTCCCGGGCGAGGCGTAACCAGCAGCAGCTTGCCCTCAGGGACGTGGCTGCTGAGACTCGGACCGTATTGCAACAAGCGTGCAAGTTGCGCATGCTCATCCTCGTTTAACGGGGCATTCAGGTCAGCAAAATGGACATACTCGGCGTAAATAGTGTGAACCTGAAGATTGGCCGCCTGAAAACGCGCCAGCAATTTGTTAATACGGAATGCAGACAGTGCAGGCGAACCACGCAGAATTTCCATCATAAGTCTCTCGTCTTCGAAGCGCCTGAGGCGCTTATAAGTGTGCGCAAGGGGGGAAACGGGCGTCATTATAAAGAATCTGCCGCGCCGACGAAACCGTTTGCGTCGAAATAAAATCACAACCGTCAGTTATCCTCAAATGCTGCTCCCCTGCTGAAGGAGTTGCCAACTGACGCAAGTTTAAGCAAAATGCCGCTCATTGATGATGAATTCACTTCCTAATCACGACCATAGCAGACTGAAACAACGCACGGTTCAGAGAATTAACTAATTGAAAAAATTAAAGATTAATTATCTGTTTATCGGCATTTTGACGTTGCTGCTGGCAGCGGCCTTGTGGCCATCCATTCCTTGGTTCGGTAAAGCCGACAATCGTATCGCCGCCATTCAATCGCGGGGAGAGCTGCGCGTCAGTACCATTGACTCTCCGTTAACGCATTCTACCCTTACCGGGAAACGCTTCGGGCTGGATTATGAGCTGGCCCAACAGTTCGCCCGTTATTTAGGCGTGAAGTTAAAAATCACCGTGCGCCAGAACATCAGCCAGCTTTTTGACGACCTCGACAACGGCAAGGCCGATCTGCTCGCCGCCGGTCTGGTCTATAACAGCGAACGGGTCAAAAATTACCAGCCAGGCCCCACCTACTACTCGGTTTCCCAGCAACTGGTGTATCGGGTCGGGCAATATCGTCCACGCACCCTGGCCAACGTGACAGATAAACAGTTGACTATCGCCCCCGGGCACGTGGTGGTGAATGACCTGCAACACCTGAAAGAAACAAAATTTCCTGAGCTGAGTTGGAAGGTCGATGATAAAAAGGGCACCACGGAACTGCTCGATGATGTCATCAACGGCAAGCTGGACTACACCATTGCCGATTCCGTAGCGATCAGTCTGTATCAGCGCGTACACCCTGAACTGGCCGTCGCACTGGATGTCTCTGACGAACAACCGGTGACCTGGTTTAGCCCGCTGGACGATGACAATACACTTTCCGCCGCCCTGCTGGATTTCTTTAACACCATCAATGAAGACGGGTTACTGGCGCGGCTGGAAGAAAAATATCTCGGGCATGGCAATGATTTTGACTATGTTGATACCCGCACGTTTTTACGGGCGGTCGACAGCGTATTGCCTGATCTCAAGCCGCTGTTTGAGAAATATGCGCAAGAGATAGACTGGCGATTGCTGGCGGCCATCTCTTATCAGGAATCGCACTGGGATGCACAGGCCACCTCGCCGACCGGCGTACGTGGTCTGATGATGCTGACCAAAAATACCGCCCAGAGTCTGGGATTAACGGACCGAACCGACGCCGAGCAAAGCATCAGCGGGGGCGCTCGCTATCTGCAAGATATGATGAGTAAAGTTCCGGATACCGTCCCCGAGGGCGAACGGATCTGGTTTGCGCTTGCCGCCTATAATATGGGGTATGCGCATATGCTGGATGCCCGCGCGCTGACGGTAAAAACCAAAGGTAACCCGGACAGTTGGGCCGACGTAAAACAGCGCTTGCCGCTGCTCAGCCAAAAGCCCTGGTACAAAAAACTGACCTATGGCTATGCACGCGGCCACGAAGCCTATGCCTACGTAGAGAATATCCGTAAGTATCAGATAAGTCTGGTGGGATATCTGCAGGAGAAAGAAAAGCAGGCGATCGAAACGCAGCAACTGGCGCAGGATTATCCGGCGGTTTCGCCCGCAGAGTTGTTAGGGAAAGAGAAATTTCCGCTCTCAGCGTTTCTCTCGCAAACCTCGTCGAACTATCTGACGCACACCCCTTCACTGCTGTTTTCCCCGCAGAAGAAGGAGGAAAAGTAGTGGCATGCTCATGCCGGATGGCGGCTTAAAAGCCTTATCCGGCCTACCGCTGTAATCACTCCGTGACGGACTTTTTCAGGGCTTTAATTTCCTGACGACGCATACGGAAGAAGTCACTGAGCAGGGTGGCGCATTCATCACGCAATATGCCTTCTGTCACCTCAACCCGGTGATTCATGCCCGGATGATGCAGTACATCCATTAACGAACCTGCGGCCCCCGTTTTCGCATCACGCGCACCAAATACCACCCGACCGATACGGCTGTGTACCATTGCACCCGCACACATCACACATGGCTCAAGGGTGACGTACAGTGTGGCATCCAGTAAACGGTAATTTTGCAGGACCAGCCCGCCCTGACGCAGCGCCATGATTTCAGCATGAGCGGTGGGATCGTGATGACCAATCGGCCGATTCCAGCCTTCGCCAATTACACGATTGTTATGCACCAGAACCGCGCCTACCGGAACCTCACGCTCATCCCAGGCGCGCTTTGCTAGCGTTAACGCATGACGCATCCAGTATTCGTGGCTAAATTCAACATCAGACAAAGGCAGAACTCCAGTAATCAAAGCGGGCGCATTATACACAGACGCTATCGTTTACTCTATTCGAGTTGCTGCAGCTCTCCACGCGGCGTGACGCGCCAACGATGCTGGCAGAACGAGAGCAGCGGATTGTCCTGCTTACTGTCGCTGTAGCCACTATACAGCGCCAGCGGGGCGCCAATCTGGCGTTCCAGTTGGGTGACTTTCTCATGGCCAAGGCAGCGTAAAGGCAGCACCCAGCCACCGTAACCGCGCGCCATTTGACTGGCGATAAGATTCACCCGAGGCAGCCACGGGGTGTCAAAGTAAACCTGCTCGACCAGCGACTGCGGGGAACCGGTGATCAGCCAAATATCCGCATCAGAGCTTAACAGATAGGTGGTCAGGCGCTGCTGCACCAGCGGAAACGCCGTCACGTGATGGCGAAACCAACGCACAAAATCAGCTTGGTGGGCTTTAAGGCGTGCTTCTCGCCGACCAAAAGTGCATCCCCACAGGAGCAAACTCATTGGCCAACGGGCGGCGCGCCCTTTGAGCAACATCGCCACCGCGATAATCGGTAACAGCGGCAGTACAAGCAGCGCATTCAACGGTTGGCGGCGCAGCAGATAACGCAGAAAACTACCGAACATATCCTGCTGGTGTAACGTACCGTCCAAATCAAAAAAGACAACGCGACGCTCGTGATTGGTCAAACCTTAGTCCTCTGGATCGTTGAACCCCAATAGCCAGGTAAACAAGAACCCGGCGATAACCGCTACCAGATAGCCTAACAGATAGAACATCACTTTTCCGGCAACAATCGTCAGCGCCAGCGGTAATCCCGAGATACCAAAGGTGATAACCGTCGCCACTTTCCAGTAGCTGATCAGCGCCCCACCGACCGCACCACCGAGGCAAGCGCCGATAAACGGTTTACCCAGCGGCAGCGTTACGCCAAAAATCAACGGCTCGCCAATGCCCAGTAACCCGACCGGCAGCGCGCCTTTGATCACTTTTTTCAGTCGTGCGTTACGGGTTTTCATCAGAACAGCAATTGCGGCGCCAATCTGACCGACCCCGGCCATCGCCAGGATGGGAAATAGCGCGTTATAGCCATGCGCCTGCACCAGTTCCACGTGAATCGGCACCAGCCCCTGATGGAGTCCGGTGAGCACCAGCGGCAGGAACGTTCCCGCCAGCACCGCGCCGACCAGGAAACCGCCGCGATCAATCGCCCAGGAGGCGCCGTGGGCAATGGACTCGGAAATCCAGCCACCGAGCGGTTGTAGCGCCACAATCGCAATCGTCCCGGTAATCAGGGTGGTCAGCAACGGATTAAGGATCAACTCCAGCGATTCCGGCAACACCTCGCGGAATTTGCGCTCTATCCAGCACATTAACGCCACCACCAGCAGCACCGCAATCACCCCGCCACGCCCGGGCTGTAGCGCCTCGCCAAACAGGGTAATTTGCGCTAGCTGTGGGCTGGAGAGAATGCCGGCCATTACGCCGCCCATTGCCAGCGAACCCCCAAACACTTTGGCCGTATTCACCCCCACCAGAATATTCATGATGGCAAAAACGGCGCTGCCGAAAATACCTAACAGCCCCAGCATATTGGGATAATGGGTGGCAAAGTCGCCCACAATATCAGGGCGCTTGAGGATATTGATAATACCGGTAATCAAACCGGAGGCGATAAACGCCGGGATCAGCGGAATAAAGACGTTTGCCAGTTTACGCAGCGCATCGCTCATTGGCGCTTTGTACTTCGCTTTCACCTGAGATTTTGTGCGTTCAATGTCGTGTGCATGCGGACGTTCGCCGTCATCAGCAATCAGAGAACGCATGGCATCCACCACTTTGGCGGCCTTACCGGGACCGACAATAATCTGATGCTGCGCCCCCTGCTTCACATAGCCGCTGACGCCGGGCAGCTGCTTCAGCCGGGGAATATCCAGTTGGTCGTCATCCTGGACTTCTACCCTGACGCGGGTCATACAGTTTTCCAGGCGCAGAATATTTTTTTCTCCGCCAACCCCCAGCAGAATATCGCTAGCAAGCGCCGCCGTTTTGTCCATATGTACCTCTTAGTATTCTAACGCCGCGCGTAAAAAACCCTGGTGAGCGGAGAGTTTTGCCCTGGCTGCCGTCGCGTCTAGCCCGGTCAGCGCCATCAGAATGGCGGGCTTAACGTCAAAATCGGTCTGCTTCAGTAACGTTTCAGCGTCTTCGCGCGAAATGCCGGTAGCTTCCACCACCATCCGGCAGGCCCGATCGACCAGCTTGGCGTTGGTCGCTTTCATATCCACCATCAGGTTCTGATACACCTTGCCAAACTTCACCATCGCACCGGTGGAAATCATATTTAGCACCAGTTTCTGCGCGGTGCCCGACTTCAGACGGGTTGAACCGGTCAGCGCCTCCGGACCAACCACCACGGAGATGGCGATATCCGCTTCACGGGCAATAGGTGAGTCCGGATTACAGGAAATCGCGACCGTCGTACAGCCCACCGCATGTGCATATTTCAGGCCGCCAATCACATACGGTGTCCGACCCGATGCCGCCAGACCGACAACCAGATCCTGCGCGGTCAGATTCAGCGCCCGCAGGTCATCTTCCCCAAGCTGCGAGTTATCTTCTGCGCCTTCAACCGCTTTTAATAACGCCCCTGGCCCACCGGCAATCAGCCCGACCACTAATCCGTGCGGTACACCAAAAGTCGGCGGACATTCTGAGGCATCCAGCACGCCGAGACGTCCGCTAGTCCCTGCCCCCATGTAAATAATCCGCCCACCTGCTTTAAGTGCCCGCGCAGCCGCATCAACCGCATGCGCAACTTCAGACAGTGTCGCTTTTACTGCTTCCGCTACCAGCGTATCCTGTTGATTAAAACGATGTACCAGCTCAAGCGTGGATAACGCATCGAGATCCATCGTTTGTGGATTGCGGGTTTCTGACACTAACGCACCGAGATTCATTTTTGTTCCTTAGGAATTTTTAATTCATAATAATCCGTCATAATGGAATATTATATTCACTCAGGCGAGTGAAATGTTGTTTTGTAATCGCCATCACGTTTTCGCCAGGAGACAGCATGAACTGTTTGATTCGCATTCGTCAGCGTTACCCTGACCTCGCACAAAGCGATAAAAAGCTTGCGGATTATCTTCTTACGCAACCAGATAATGTGCGTCATCTCAGCTCACAGCAGCTAGCTTTTGAAGCGGGCGTTAGCCAGTCCAGCGTCGTGAAGTTCGCGCAGAAAATGGGCTTTAAAGGCTTCCCGGCCCTCAAATTGGCGATCAGCGAAGCGCTGGCCAGCAATCCCAATCCGCATTCGGTTCCGGTGCACAATCAGATCCGCGGTGACGATCCTATGCGACTGGTAGGTGAGAAGCTAATTAAGGAGAACGTAGCAGCGATGCATGCCACGCTGGACGTCAATAGCGAAGACAAACTAATGGAAAGCGTCACGATGCTGCGCACAGCCAGGCGCATTATCCTCACCGGCATTGGCGCCTCGGGCCTGGTGGCGCAAAATTTTGCCTGGAAGCTATTGAAGATAGGATTTAATGCGGTCGTTGAACGCGATATGCATGCCCTGCTGGCGACCGTACAGGCGCTGGATTCAAACGATCTGCTGCTGGCCATTTCGTATAGCGGAGAGCGACGCGAACTCAATCTGGCCGCGGATGAAACATTACGCACCGGGGCAAAAATCCTCGCCATCACTGGCTTTACTCCCAATGCCCTACAGCAGCGCGCCACCCGTTGCCTGTACACCATTGCCGAAGAGCAGGCCACGCGCAGTGCCGCAATTTCATCAACGCATGCGCAAATGATGTTGACTGATTTACTGTTTATGGCGCTGGTGCAGCAAGATCTCGAACATGCCCCGGAGCGGATCCGCCACAGCGAAGCGCTGGTAAAAAAACTGGTTTGAGCAAAGAATGCGCGTATAATACCCGCCCGATTTGTGATGTTTTGAGAGTTTCCTGATGGCCCTGTTAATCACTAAAAAGTGTATCAATTGCGATATGTGCGAACCCGAATGCCCGAATGAGGCCATTTCAATGGGTGACAGCATTTACGAGATTAACAGCGACAAGTGTACGGAATGCGTAGGTCATTACGACACGCCAACCTGTCAAAAGGTGTGCCCGATCCCCAATACTATTTTGAAAGATCCGGCACATATCGAAACAGAAGAACAGCTGTGGGATAAGTTTGTGTTAATGCATCACGCAGACAAGCTTTAACTCTCAATAATGACCGTGGCGCAGGCATAGTGACGTTCATCGGCCAGCGTCACGTGCATATGCATAACACCGAGCTTCTCCGCCAGTTTTAACGCCTCTCCCCATAACCGCAAACGCGGCTTGCCGAGTTCATCGTTGAACACTTCGAACTGATTAAATGCCAGCCCGTTACGAATGCCGGTGCCAAAGGCTTTTGCCGCCGCTTCTTTTACCGCAAAACGCTTCGCCAGAAAACGCACCGGCTGCTGATGCGTTTCCCAAATGGTCCATTCGTTGTCGCTGAGGACGCGTCTGGCCAGCCGATCGCCGGAACGGGAGATCACCGCTTCAATGCGCGCAATCTCCACGATGTCCGTGCCTAATCCCAGAATCGCCATTAGCCACGCGCTTCCAGCATTAGACGTTTCATTTCCACTACGGCGTCTTTCAGACCGCTCATCACCGCACGTCCGATGATCGCATGACCAATGTTCAGCTCGTGCATTTCCGGGATCCGCGCAATAGCTTTGACGTTATGGTAAGTCAGGCCGTGACCGGCGTTCACCTTCAGACCCAGGCTGGCAGCAAAGGTCGCAGCTTTGGCGATACGTGCCAGTTCGCTGGCCTGTTCAGCATCGGTTTTCGCATCAGCATAGCAGCCGGTGTGAATTTCAATATACGGCGTGCCAACATCAGCAGCCGCTTTAATTTGTTCTTCATCGGCATCGATAAACAGCGAGACCAGGATCCCCGCATCCGCCAGACGCTTGCAGGCATCACGCATTTTGTCGCGTTGACCCGCCACATCCAAGCCGCCTTCAGTGGTGACTTCCTGACGTTTTTCCGGCACCAGGCAGCAGAAATGCGGCTTGGTTTCAACCGCGATGGCCAGCATCTCTTCCGTCACCGCCATTTCCAGATTCATACGTGTATCCAGCGTTTGACGCAGAATTCGCACGTCTCTGTCAGTAATATGACGACGGTCTTCACGCAGATGAACGGTGATCCCATCCGCCCCCGCTTGCTCAACGATAAATGCCGCCTGAACCGGGTCCGGGTATGCGGTGCCGCGTGCGTTACGTAAAGTGGCAATGTGGTCAATGTTGACGCCTAACAGTAATTCGGCCATGACAATCCTCGTTAATCATTATTTGTTTTTACTGCGCGTTTTGGCAAAAATTGCCGGAACAGTTCCCGGCTTTTTAACGGCTTACCACCAAGATACGGCTTTAACGCCATGCGGGTAAAGCGTTTCGCGGCACGTAACGTATCGGCATCCGGAAATTCACGCGATGCAAGTGCTTTGAGATGGCGTCCGGTAAAGGTGTTGTTATCAATAACGATGCTGGCGATAAACCCTTTTTCTTCCCGATAGCGATAGGTCATGGTGTCGTCCACCGGTTCACCGCTGCCCGCACAGTGGGCAAAATCCACGCCGTAGCCCAGATGACCGAGCAACGCCAGCTCAAAGCGACGCAGGGCGGGCTCTGGTGAACCGGATGTGCCTGCCAACGCCTGGATACAGTTCAGGTAATCGAAAAAGAGTTCAGAAAAGCGGGTCTCGTACTCAAGCACGCGAGAAATGAGTTCGTTGATATACAGACCGCTGTACAGCGTGATTCCGCTAAGCGGAAGTGCCAGAGAGACGGCTTCAGCGCTACGTAGGGTTTTGACCTCACCACGTCCACCAAAGCGAAGTAATAATGGGGTAAAAGGCTGGAGTGCGCCTTTCAGATTAGAGCGTTTGGAACGTGCGCCTTTAGCCACAAGGCGCACGCGACCCGACTCTTCCGTGAAAACGTCCAGCACTAAACTGGTTTCGCTCCAGGGGCGACTATGCAGGACAAATGCGCGTTGCCATCCATCCATCATAATACTCGTCGTCTTTCAGAGGAAGGGTTTAGACGTCGTCGCCGTAACCGAGACTGCGCAGCGCGCGTTCGTCATCGGCCCAGCCAGATTTCACTTTCACCCACAGTTCAAGGTGCACAGGCGCTTCGAACATTTCCTGCATGTCTTTACGTGCTTCAATACCGATGGTTTTAATTTTGGCCCCTTTGTTGCCAATTACCATCTTCTTCTGCCCTTCGCGTTCGACAAGGATCAGGCCGTTGATGTCGTAGCCGCCACGTTCGTTAGGGATAAAGCGCTCAATCTCAACGGTCACAGAATACGGCAGTTCAGCACCAAGGAAACGCATCAGCTTTTCACGGATGATTTCAGAGGCCATAAAGCGCTGCGAGCGGTCGGTGATGTAATCTTCCGGGAAGTGATGAATCGCTTCCGGCAGATGCTTACGCACGATGCCCGCAACGGTATCGACATTCATGCCGGTTTCGGCAGACATCGGTACGATGTCGAGGAAGTTCATCTGGCTTGCCAGGAACTGCAGGTGCGGCAGCAGATCGGCTTTTTCCTGAACGTTATCCACTTTGTTGACCGCCAGGATAACCGGGGCTTTACCGTCACGCAGTTTGTTCAGCACCATTTCGTCGTCCGGCGTCCAGCGCGTGCCCTCTACGACGAAAATAATCAATTCAACGTCACCAATAGAACTGCTGGCCGCTTTGTTCATCAGGCGGTTGATGGCACGCTTTTCTTCCATGTGCAGGCCCGGGGTATCAACATAAATAGCCTGATACGCGCCTTCGGTATGAATACCGACAATGCGGTGACGGGTCGTCTGCGCCTTACGGGAGGTAATGGAAATCTTCTGCCCAAGCAGATTATTCAACAGGGTGGATTTACCAACGTTCGGGCGACCGACGATGGCAATAAATCCGCAATAGGTTTTTTCTTCGCTCATTCCAGCTCCAGTTTTTTCAACGCCTGTTCGGCGGCAGCCTGCTCAGCCTTACGACGGCTCGAACCTGTGCCAACCACCGGTTCACTCAGGCCGCTAACCTGGCAGTGGATAGTAAATTCTTGATCGTGCGCTTCGCCACGGACCTGTACTACCAGATAAGACGGCAGCGGCAGGTGGCGACCCTGCAAGTATTCCTGCAAACGCGTTTTCGGATCTTTTTGTTTGTCGCCCGGACTAATTTCATCCAGACGGGTTTGATACCAGTTAAGGATCAGTTGTTCAACAGTCTGAATATCACTGTCGAGGAAGACGCCGCCGATCAGTGCTTCGACGGTATCAGCCAGAATAGATTCACGACGGAAGCCGCCGCTTTTCAGTTCGCCCGGCCCCAAACGTAAACATTCGCCGAGATCAAACTCACGGGCTAATTCAGCCAGCGTATTACCGCGCACCAGCGTGGCGCGCATGCGACTCATATCACCTTCGTCCACACGCGGAAAACGATGATACAACGCATTGGCAATAACAAAGCTCAAAATAGAGTCGCCTAAAAATTCTAAACGCTCGTTATGTTTGCTGCTGGCACTGCGGTGAGTTAATGCCTGCTGCAACAGTTCCTGATGATTAAAAGTGTAGCCCAGCTTCCGTTGAAGCCGATTAATTACGATGGGGTTCATGCGATACCAATAAATGAATGCGTCAACAATCCAGCACACGAAACAGACCTGATATACATCACTCGGTTAGCCGTTTCGGCGTCGCCTGAATGCGCTTGTATACGAATCAACGCTGTTTCGTGTGCCGTGGCAACCTGACGGTGCCAACCTAAAACTACGGGGGAATATTCTATACACAACGACAAGGGATGTCGTTAGTCTGCGGGAATTTATCCGAGAAATAATTCACGTTGCCGCCATTATGACGACAACGTGAACGATTATCAGCAATTAATGAATACCACCAATACGGCTTAAACGAACACCGGTCGGCCATTCACCTTCTTGCTTGTCGAAACTCATCCAGATGCCCGTCGCTTTACCCACCAGATTCGCTTCCGGTACAAATCCCCAGTAACGGCTGTCCGCGCTGTTGTCGCGGTTATCACCCATCATGAAGTAGTGTCCCGGTGGAACAATCCAGGTCGCCAGTTGCTGACCCGGTTGGCGGTAGTACATCCCCACCTGATCCTGCGCGATTGGCACGGTCAGAATGCGGTGCGTCACCTCGCCCAGCGTCTCTTTACGTTCGGTCAGGCGAATACCGTTATCTTTCGTTTCGCTCAGCGGAAGTTCGAAGAAACCACTGGTCGCTTCGCCACCGTTACGACGTGCAAACGTCTGTACGAAATCACTCGGCTGAACGTCAGAGTACGTGACCGGCAATGCGTTTTGACACGCCTGACCGGAGCGGCATCCTGGCTGGATCGTGACCTCTTTCGCCACTGGATCGTACGTCACTTTGTCTCCCGGTAAACCGACAGCGCGTTTGATGTAGTCCAGGCGCGGATCCTCCGGGTATTTAAACACCACGACATCACCGCGTTTCGGATGGCCCGTTTCGATCAGTGTTTTCTGATAAATCGGATCTTTAATTCCGTAGGCAAATTTCTCCACCAGAATAAAATCACCAATTAACAGCGTCGGCATCATCGAACCCGATGGGATCTGGAACGGCTCATAAATAAATGAACGCACCACCAGTACAATCGCCAGTACCGGGAACACGGATGCTCCGGTTTCCAGCCAGCCCGGCTTCGGGGAGACTTTTTTCAGCGTTGCGTTATCCAGTGAATCACCCGCAGCGGCTTGTGCCGCTGCCTGACGCTCCCGGCGTTTTGGCGCAAAGATAAATTTATCTACGCACCATAAAATGCCCGTCACCAGTGTGGCAATCACCAGAATCAGGGCAAACATATTCGCCATGCCAACTCCTTAGGATTATTTGCTGTCTTTACCGACATGCAGAATGGCGAGGAACGCTTCCTGAGGCAGCTCGACGTTACCGATCTGCTTCATGCGTTTTTTACCTTCTTTCTGTTTCTGCAGCAGCTTTTTCTTACGGCTAATATCACCGCCATAGCACTTAGCCAGAACGTTTTTACGCAGCTGCTTAACCGTTGAACGCGCAATGATGTGCGTACCAATGGCTGCCTGAATCGCGATATCAAACTGCTGGCGTGGGATCAGTTCTTTCATCTTTTCCACCAGCTCACGGCCGCGGCTCTGTGAGTTATCACGGTGGGTAATGAGCGCCAGCGCATCAACACGCTCGTTGTTGATCAGAACATCAACGCGCACCATGTCAGAGGCCTGGAAGCGTTTGAAGTTATAGTCCAGTGACGCATAGCCACGAGACGTTGACTTCAGGCGGTCGAAGAAGTCGAGCACCACTTCTGCCATCGGGATTTCATAGGTCAGCGCCACCTGGTTACCGTGGTAAACCATGTTGGTCTGTACGCCACGCTTCTCGATACACAGCGTGATAACGTTGCCGAGATATGCCTGAGGCAGCAGCATATGACACTCAGCGATCGGCTCGCGCAGCTCATAGATGTTGTTCAGCGGCGGCAGTTTGGACGGGCTATCGACATAGATAGTCTCTTTACCCGTGGTTTCAACTTCGTAAACAACGGTCGGTGCAGTGGTGATCAGGTCCAGATCGTATTCACGTTCCAGACGTTCCTGAATGATCTCCATGTGCAGCAAACCAAGGAAGCCACAGCGGAAGCCGAAGCCCAGCGCGGTAGAGCTTTCCGGTTCATAGAACAGGGAGGCATCGTTCAGGCTCAGCTTACCTAACGCATCACGGAAGTTTTCGTAATCGTCAGAGCTGACCGGGAACAGACCGGCGTAAACCTGCGGTTTCACCTTTTTAAATCCTGGCAGCGCTTTATCTGCCGGATTACGTGCCTGAGTCAGCGTATCGCCGACCGGGGCACCGAGGATGTCTTTAATCGCACAAACCAGCCAACCCACTTCGCCGCACTTCAGTTCGGTACGGTCAACCTGCTTAGGCGTGAAGATCCCCAGACGGTCAGCGTTATACACCTGCCCGGTGCTCATCACTTTGATTTTGTCGCCTTTGCGCATGGTGCCGTTTTTAATACGTACCAGCGAGACCACACCCAGATAGTTATCGAACCAGGAGTCAATGATCAGCGCCTGCAGCGGGCCTTCCGGGTCACCTTCCGGCGGCGGAATTTCGCGCACCAGACGTTCCAGAACGTCGGTCACGCCGACGCCGGTTTTCGCCGAGCAACGAACCGCATCTGTCGCATCGATACCGACGATATCTTCGATCTCTTCCGCTACACGCTCAGGATCGGCAGCCGGCAGGTCAATTTTGTTCAGTACCGGCACTACCTCGAGATCCATTTCCAGGGCGGTATAGCAGTTAGCCAGCGTTTGCGCTTCAACACCCTGTCCGGCGTCAACCACCAGCAGAGCGCCTTCACAGGCGGCAAGCGAGCGCGAAACTTCATACGAGAAGTCAACGTGGCCCGGCGTGTCGATAAAGTTAAGCTGGTAGGTTTCACCATCAGATGATTTGAAATCGAGCGTCACGCTCTGCGCTTTGATAGTAATACCGCGCTCACGCTCAAGATCCATCGAGTCGAGAACCTGCGCTTCCATTTCACGGTCAGACAGGCCACCGCAGATCTGGATAATACGGTCAGACAGCGTTGATTTACCGTGGTCGATGTGAGCTATGATTGAAAAGTTACGTATGTTCTTCATATAGTGTAATTATTGTGCCTTACGCCTGCCTGGGCAGGCTTTGAGAAGTCGCTGTTCTGAGCTTAACGTCGGTTTAAGTGAAACGCCGCATTCTACACTACAACGCTGAGGCGAGGAAATGTTCATAGAGCAAGGATAGCGGGAACTGGAAACAACTTAGCAAAGTCAGTGAAACTTTTACCGAAGTACGGCGAAAGTGCCCTATCTGGCCTACGTAGTAACGGTCCTGTAGGCCTGATAAGCGCAGCGCCATCAGGCATATATATCACTGGTGTGTTTCGACGCGAAGAAGGTCAGGCGGGAGAGCAACATTGAGAATCACCGGTTGCCAGGCCTCACGTTCAGCCAGCTTGCGTGAGAAACCACGAGCAATCAGGAATCCACCCACACCGCCCAGTATCGCACCGCTTAACGCGGCGATATCGCTGCCAAACAACACCTGGAACAATGCGGCAAAAACAAACAGCCCCGCCAGCGGAGACAGATAGACTAACATTGCCGAGCCCAACAGGCTGCCTTCAGCAATGCCTAGCTCAACTTTCTGACCGGGAGCCAGCGGTTCAACGCTAGGCACCACAATGGTGTGCGTTGTCTGCGGTCCCAGTTTATTCAGCACACGGCTTCCGCATCCGGCCCTTGAGGCACAGCTGCTGCACGACGCTTTAACGTCACAGCTGACTGTCGCTAGGCCATTTTGCCAGGAAACAACCGTTGCCCACTCTTTGATCATTGTGCAGCCCTGAACTTGATATTGTCCGCGATGCGCTTCGCCGTTTGCGGCGGAAGTTCACCAACGATAGTGATTTCGGCATTATCTCGTACGCTGGTACTGACCGTGCGGCGTCCGGTACGCAGGAGCTGATCGGCGCTGTTTTGCTGCGCGCGGTTCACATTCACAGAGAAGCTGAACAGCCCGTCAGAATAAAGACGCGATTCAATCGGCATATTGTCCATCGTCGGCAGTGGACGACGGCTGCTAGAGACTTCACTGAATCCTTGCGGCAACCATGATGGGCTCCAGTTGAAGTTGGTTTTCTCGCCCGCGGGAACAGATAGCAACGGCGGCAGGTTGGCTTTTGCCAGCGTCTGCATGCTGTCTCCGACGCCGCTATTCACAGTAAAAGCGATCACGCGGAACTGTTCCAGCGTTTCGCCATCCCGGTCAAGAAGATCGACGCGCATCGGTAGCTTAGTTTCGGTGTCCATCCAGACAATGTAGCTGTAACGAGTCCCGTCACGCGCCACGACGCGGAGTACTTCACAAAGCCTGTCGGCAATACGTGTTCGGCCTACCGAGATAAAGTCATAGTAGGGTGCGAGACGTTTAAAGTCGGTGTAAATCAGGGATGGCAGAGAATCAACAATATAATCACCGTTCAGCGTGAACGGTTCGAGCCCCGACTCAAAATAGCTGATTTCATTTCCACGTTGTACGACTTCCCGGCGTGGTCCATCTAATTGCAACAGTTGTGCAAGCGGACGATTATCCAGACGAGCATGACGATAACGTAGGGATTCAACACCCTGTTTATTGATGCTGACGAAGGACAGCTCATAGGTGAGCGACTGGCTGGCCAGATTCATCTGCTGCAATAACGCCCCGGACGCAGGAGTGGCCGAGGCGTTGACAGAGAAGAACAGGCTACCAGCCACAAGTGACATGGCAAACCAAAGTTGCTTCATTACTGCGATTGCGTTCCTAAAGTTTGAATTCCTGGCACCTGTACAGCGGCTTGCTGTGTCTGTGCCTGCTCAAACTGAAGCTGTTCGGAGTGCAGTCGGCGCTGCAGTTCGTAATCCTGCAACATAGCATTGATACGACGACGCTGCTCCTGCACCTGCTGTTGCTGACCGCCGCTGCTGGCCGTCGCGTCAGAAGGTACACCCAAGCTCACCGGACTGGCTTTACCCATCATCGGTAATGTATTAAATACCGGCGTTTCGGGCTGCTGGGACGTTTCAGATTGCCCATTATAGTGCTGGACGCCAACGATAACTGCAAGCGATACGCACGCGGCCACACCCATTTGAGTAAGCTGAGCGGCCCACGGACGCATTTTCTTCCAGAATGGCATTTTCTGCCACTGATGTGGTGCTGGCTGGGCCTCAGGAATCAATGGCGCCGCCTGACGTACTGGCTCATCTGCGATGGCTGCCATTACTCGGTCGGAAATATCGAAATGGAGAACGTCGGCGGTATCACCTCGCATGGAATCGCGGATCAGGTGATAACTCTCCCAGGTTTTTTGCATTTCCGGGTCGTGAGTCAGCTCTTTGAGTAACTCAGTATCCAGCGTTTCGCCATCCATTAAAGCGGAAAGTTTTTCTTTCTGCATGCCTAATACCTTTTCCAGTATCCCGCTACCGTCAACGCCTGATAAGCGGTTGAACTTTATTATCAATAGCTTCCCTCGCTCGGAAGATACGAGAACGCACCGTACCCACCGGACAATCCATGATAGCAGCTATCTCTTCATAGCTCAGGCCATCCAGCTCCCGCAAGGTTATTGCCATGCGTAAATCTTCCGGGAGGGACTCAATAGTTCGGAAAACTATCTGTCTCAGTTCTTCTGACAACATTAAGTTCTCAGGGTTCGAAATTTCTTTCAGCGCACCGCCACTTTCGTAATTTTCTGCTTCTATCGCATCTATATCACTGGAAGGTGGACGACGCCCCTGAGCGACCAGGTAATTCTTCGCTGTATTGACTGCAATACGATACAGCCAGGTATAAAAAGCACTATCTCCCCGGAACGAATCCAGCGCACGATAGGCCTTAATAAATGCTTCCTGTACAACATCGGGAACATCGCCCGACGGTACATAGCGGGAAACCAGGCTCGCCACCTTATGCTGATAGCGAACTACCAGTAAATTAAAGGCTTTCTGATCTCCCTTCTGGACCCGTTCTACCAGGACCTGGTCCGTTAACTGCTCGCTCATCCGAGGTAAAGTCTCCCCAAACCAAATTTCCACGCGCTTTCGAAACGCCACTCCATCAGCTGCACTATGAGCAAGCAATGACTTGGAGTGCTCAAGTTTCGTAAAGTTCCGTTACGCATTTGTTTTTGTTTGTCATGTTGTAGACAGGTCTTATCTCTCATTATAAGTCTACATAACCCGATCAACGCACTATCTGTACAGAAATGCCCATTAAACCGCTTGCAGAGTAACCCAACGGGCACTTTATTTCATCTCCTAATCTGACGCTAACGGCCTGCTACACAAAATATTTTTCATACTTTACCTCTCACTATGAATTTCTTTCGTGTTTAGCCATTGCAACACAATTAAAAATATAACGTGCAGTTTCGCACAATGTGGTGCTATGGTGACCAAACACTGTTTAGTAAATTAAACAACAATCATGAATACAACGCCTGAATTATCCTGTGATGTGCTGATTATTGGCAGCGGTGCTGCCGGACTCTCACTGGCTTTGCGCTTGGCTGAGAAACATCGGGTTATTGTCCTGAGTAAAGGGCCTGTGAGTGAAGGCTCTACATTCTATGCCCAGGGAGGCATTGCCGCTGTTTTTGATGAAACCGACAGTATCGATTCTCACGTCGAGGATACGCTGATTGCCGGCGCGGGATTGTGCGATCGCCATGCAGTTGAGTTCGTCGCCAGCAACGCCCGAACGTGCGTCCAGTGGCTCATTGATCAAGGCGTTTTGTTTGATACGCAGGTTCAGCCCAATGGTGAAGAGAGTTATCACCTGACCCGCGAAGGCGGCCATAGCCATCGACGCATCCTGCATGCGGCTGATGCCACCGGCAAAGAGGTTGAAACCACGCTGGTCAGCAAGGCGCAAAATCATCCCAACATTCAGGTGCTGGAACGTAGCAACGCCGTGGACCTGATCATCTCCGATAAAATCGGCTTGCCGGGCACGCGCCGGGTAGTTGGCGCATGGATCTGGAATCGTAATAAAGAAGCCGTCGAAACCTGCCATGCCAAATCCGTCGTGCTGGCCACCGGTGGCGCATCGAAGGTCTATCAGTACACCACCAATCCGGATATCTCCTCAGGCGATGGAATTGCGATGGCCTGGCGCGCAGGGTGTCGTGTCGCCAACCTCGAATTTAATCAGTTTCACCCCACCGCGCTGTATCACCCGCAGGCGCGCAATTTTCTACTGACTGAAGCGCTGCGTGGCGAAGGTGCCCATCTGAAGCGCCCGGACGGCTCACGCTTTATGCCCGACTTTGATGAGCGTGGTGAACTGGCGCCGCGCGATATCGTGGCGCGTGCTATCGATCATGAAATGAAGCGTCTGGGTGCGGACTGCATGTTCATCGACATCAGTCATAAACCGGAAGAATTTGTCCGCCAGCATTTTCCGATGATTTATGAAAAGCTGCTGGGCCTGGGGATCGACCTGACCAAAGAGCCAGTGCCTATCGTGCCAGCTGCGCACTATACCTGCGGTGGCGTGATGGTCGATGATTATGGCCGGACTGACGTCGATGGTCTGTATGCCATCGGCGAAGTGAGCTACACCGGGCTGCATGGTGCAAATCGTATGGCGTCTAACTCACTGCTGGAGTGCCTGGTCTACGGCTGGTCTGCAGCTGAAGATATTGATCGTAGAATGCCCTACGCACGTAGTGTCAGCACGCTTCCGGGTTGGGATGAAAGCCGGGTGGAAAATCCGGATGAGCTGGTTGTCATCCAGCATAACTGGCATGAACTGCGGCTATTTATGTGGGATTACGTTGGCATTGTACGCACCACTAAACGTCTGGAGCGAGCCCTGCGGCGTATCACGATGCTGCAACAGGAAATCGACGAGTATTATGCACATTTCCGCGTGTCGAACAATTTACTGGAGCTGCGCAATTTGGTGCAGGTTGCCGAGCTGATTGTGCGCTGCGCAATGATGCGTAAAGAGAGCCGGGGCCTGCACTTCACGCTGGATTATCCAGAGCAGTTGCCTGAATCCGGCCCTTCCATTCTTTCGCCGCTTAGCCATCACATAAACAGATAAAATGCCTGGGTCAGCGCGGTGTAACCTTCTGAGTAACGCTGGTCTGGCCCACGGATCACTAATCTGTCGCTAAAGCACTCCCCGGCCTGCGGGGAGAAAGCCAGCAGGGCCCGATGCGGCAGTCGGGCTTCGGTTTCCGCCACATCCGTACGCAGACGCAGATGCCATCCCATGTTTAATGCCTGCTGGGTAAAAGCGTTACCAATCTGCTCCGGCAGTACCACGCAAAAAAAGCCCTCTTCTGTAATACTGTCCGCCGCCAGCGTTATCAGCGCCGCATGATCGAGCGTCGTGGTATAACGTGCCTGCTCGCGCTGTGGCGTACCACACTCCACGCCTTGCTCATAATAAGGGGGATTACTGATAATCAGATCAAAGCGCACGGTCTGGCGAGGTATCCACCGTTGAGCATCTTCAGTATGGATCCGGATACGCTGCCCCCACGGAGATTGCGTGATGTTTTCCTCTGCCTGTTGCGCGGCGTCAACATCCAGCTCCACCGCATCAATCAGGACGCTGTTATCTGTACGCTGGGCCAGCATCAGTGCTAACAAACCACTCCCGGTGCCGATATCAAGGATCCGCTTTACGCCTGCGACAGGGGCCCAGGCCCCCAATAAAATTCCGTCAGTCCCAACTTTCATTGCACAACGATCGTGTGCCACAAAAAACTGTTTAAAGGTAAACCCATTACGTCGAAGTACTGATGAAGACTGGGGCATGAAAAACAACCTTCCTGGAAAAAAAACGATAACATAGGATAAAAACAATACCTGAGAAGGTATATCCATACAAACAGATGAAGATTGCAGCCGTAACGTCTATAATCAGCGCCCCACACAGAGGTAGAACATGACTGTAACGACTTTTTCCGAACTTGAACTCGATGAAAGCCTGCTGGATGCCCTCCAGGAAAAAGGTTTCACTCGCCCGACAGCTATTCAGGCAGCCGCCATTCCACCTGCGCTCGATGGCCGTGATGTACTCGGTTCTGCGCCGACAGGCACCGGTAAAACGGCGGCATATTTGCTGCCAGTGTTGCAGCACCTGCTCGACTTTCCGCGCAAAAAATCAGGTCCACCGCGCGTTTTAATTCTGACGCCGACCCGTGAACTGGCAATGCAAGTTGCCGATCACGCCCGTGAACTGGCGAAGAATACGCATCTGGATGTCGCCACCATCACCGGCGGCGTGGCCTACATGAACCATATGGAAGTGTTCAGCGAAAATCAGGACATCGTGGTCGCGACCACCGGGCGTCTGCTGCAATACATTAAAGAAGAGAACTTCGACTGCCATGCGGTTGAAACGCTGATCCTCGATGAAGCCGACCGTATGCTGGATATGGGCTTCGCGCAGGATATCGAGCATATTGCCGGTGAAACCCGCTGGCGCAAGCAGACCATGCTGTTCTCTGCCACTCTGGAAGGCAATGCGGTTAAAGATTTTGCCGAGCGCCTGCTGGAAGATCCAGTTGAGGTTTCTGCGGATCCATCCACCCGCGAACGTAAGAAGATCCATCAGTGGTACTATCGTGCCGATGATATCGAACACAAAACAGCGTTGCTGATTCACCTGTTAAAGCAGCCTGAAGCAACGCGTTCTATCGTCTTTGTGCGTAAACGCGAGCGCGTGCACGAGCTGGCTGGCTGGCTGCGCCAGGCGGGGATCAACAACTGCTATCTCGAAGGCGAGATGGTACAAAGCAAGCGCAACGAAGCGATCAAACGCCTGACCGATGGTCGTGTGAATGTGCTGGTTGCCACCGACGTTGCGGCACGCGGTATCGACATTCCTGATGTCAGCCACGTGTTTAACTACGACATGCCTCGTAGTGGCGATGCCTATTTGCACCGTATTGGCCGTACCGGTCGCGCAGGCCGTAAAGGCACCGCCATTTCTCTGGTAGAAGCGCACGACCACCTGCTGCTCGGCAAAGCGAGTCGCTATGTCGACGAGCAGCTAAAGCCGCGCGTGGTTGACGAACTGCGTCCAACAACGCGCGCGCCAAGTGAGAAGTCTAACGGTAAGCCATCCAAGAAAGTGCTGGCGAAACGTGCCGAGAAAAAAGAGAAAGACAAAGAGAAGCCGCGCGTGAAGAAACGTCACCGCGACGCCAAAAATATCGGCAAGCGTCGCAAGCCGAGCGCAGCTGCCGCGCCGCAGTCTGACAAAGAGTAAACGGTATGCCGGGTTAATGAACCCGGCATTTTTTACCTTCTTTCAACGACAAAAAAGCGGAACATGCACTGGCATGTTCCGCTTTTTTATTATCTGATTACCGGGGTACAACCCCGCGAGCCTTACAGGCTCTCAGTAAAGGTACGGGCAATAACGTCGCGCTGCTGTTCTGGAGTCAGTGAGTTGAAACGCACCGCATAACCAGAAACACGAATAGTCAGCTGCGGGTATTTTTCCGGGTGCTTAACCGCATCTTCCAGCGTTTCACGACGCAGAACGTTAACGTTCAGGTGCTGGCCACCTTCTACGCGAACTTCTGGCTGTACGTCTACCGGTACTTCACGGTATTCGATTTCGCCCAGTTTGCTGACGGCAACGACTTCATCAGCAGAGAAACCTGCTTTAGCAACGATGCAGCGTGCTTCGCCTTTTTCGCTGTCCAGCAGCCAGAAAGAGTTCAGCAGGTCGTCGTTTGCAGCTTTAGTAATCTGGATACCTGTAATCATGTTGATGCCTCCCCGGCAAAATTATTTGATTTCGGTTGGCCGTCGCGCGGCCAATTGGTAAAACCATTGTTGCTTGAGTGTATATATACCCCTCGCACACCCTTGATTCCTTGATTTAAATCAACAAAAACCACACACGCAAAGTGGTGATGAGTGGATTTTATTGTTTTACATCAACTTACGCTATGCGTGTAGATAAAATTTTTACATAAATTTTCAACTATCTTTAAGGGGTAGTCCCTTGAGAATCGTAGAGAATTTTGCGCCCCAGAGAGAAGCAGTTAAGCTAGGGGGAATGAAATTCGCAGGAGAGCGAGATGACTACCGAATTAACCTGGCACGATGTGCTGACCGAAGAAAAACAGCAACCCTATTTTGTTAACACTTTGCATACCGTCGCCGGTGAACGCCAGTCAGGCATGACGATTTACCCGCCGCAAAAAGATGTGTTTAACGCATTTCGCTTTACCGAGCTTGGCGATGTGAAAGTTGTCATCCTGGGACAGGACCCTTACCACGGTCCCGGCCAGGCGCATGGCCTCGCGTTTTCTGTGCGCCCAGGCGTAGCCACTCCACCGTCATTACTGAATATGTATAAAGAACTCGAAGCGACGGTCCCGGGCTTTACACGCCCCACGCACGGGTATCTGGAAAGCTGGGCACGTCAGGGGGTACTGTTACTGAACACCGTCCTTACCGTCCGGGCAGGACAGGCACATTCGCATGCCAGTCTGGGCTGGGAAACCTTTACGGATAAAGTCATTAGCCTGATTAACGAGCACCGTGAAGGCGTGGTGTTTTTACTCTGGGGCGCGCACGCGCAGAAGAAAGGGGCCATTATTGACGCGCAGCGTCACCATATTCTAAAAGCGCCGCATCCGTCTCCGCTCTCGGCACACCGCGGATTCTTTGGCTGCAATCACTTTGTTCTGGCAAATGAGTGGCTGGAAAAACGCGGTGAAAAACCGATCGACTGGATGCCGGTGCTGCCGGCTGAGAGCGAGTAAAAAAATGCCAGCGATTCGCTGGCATTTTTACTATCAGGCTTTGTTCTGACGCCACCACTCCGCGAGCAGGACGCCCGTCGCGACGGAGACATTGAGCGTTTCTACATTGCCCGTACCGTCGATGGCGACGCACAGATCGTCTGCAGAACATGCCGCTTCCGGCAGCGCATCACGCTCGCGGCCTAACACCAGCACCATTTTTTCTGGCAGCGTGGTGTTGAACAACGGCTTACCTTTGTCGCTGGAGGTCATCACGACCGTGTAGCCTGCTTTGCGGAAATCATCCAGCACATCCACAATACTGTCGCCAGTGATCGGTTGCACGTGCTCGGCACCGCCTTCCGCGGTACGGATAGCTGCACCGGATTCCAGCAGCGCGGCATCCTGTACGACCACGCCTTTCACACCGAAGTGAGCGCAACTGCGCATCATGCCGCCCAGGTTATGCGGGTTGGCGATATCTTCCAGCGCCAGTACGCAATCCTGCGCCCCCGCCTGGCCAACCCACTGCTTAACGGTTGTACCGTTACGTTTTTTAATCAGGAAACACACGCCGCCATGGTGTTCAGTACCGGAAGCTTTCGCCAGTTCGGCTTCGTCAACCACGTGGTAGGCTTTGCGGTTTGCCGCCATCCAGCGTAATGCTTCTTTAAATCGTGGTGTCACGCTCTGGACAAACCAGGCGCGGACAATGGCGTCCGGACGGCTCTGGAACAGCGCCTGACAGGCATTCTCACCGTAAACGCGGGTTTCTTCCGCACGCTGACGACGTAATACTTCAGGATCGATAAAGCTCTTGCCGCTGATCCCACCGTGATCGGCTTTTTCCGCTACGTCATCGCTCGGCGCGCGGGATACGGTACGCCACGGTGAGTCTTCACGTTTACGGTCGCGTTCAACATCGCGGTCACGTCCACGATCGCGGCCACGTTCACTGTTCGGACCCTTTCTGTCATCACGGGCAGGGCGACGACCGCCTTCGGCTCGGGAAGTACCTGGGCGACCGCCGCCTTTACCGGTACGTGGATTTTGGGTGCGCTTGTCCGAGTCATCGTCACTGCGGACGTACATCACTTTGACCTTGCCGTTTTTGTTCTTCAGTTCGTCGCTCATTTCTTTTCTCCACCTGCTCTGCGCGAAGCGCGCAGATTACCCGATGTGCACGTCGTTAGCCATTATTTCATTTAAAAGCTTATGACTATTGTACTCATTGAATAAAACGCATTGCTGTTTAAAACAGTCTCCCCGATAATATGTAACATAACAGAAACATATCGGCGTGATTGCCGCGAAGTCCACCCTACTCATCCAGAGGTTAGTTATGAATACCGTTTGTACCAGCTGCCAGGCTATCAACCGCATCCCCGAAGATCGTGTTCAGGATACGGCCAAATGCGGACGCTGTGGTCACGACCTGTTTGACGGTGAGGTGATCAATGCGACCGGTGCTACGCTGGATAAGCTGTTAAAAGACGATCTTCCGGTGGTGGTCGATTTCTGGGCGCCATGGTGTGGCCCATGCCGTAACTTCGCCCCCATCTTTGAAGATGTCGCTGAAGAGCGTAGCGGTAAAGTGCGTTTTGTTAAAGTGAATACCGAAGCTGAACGCGAACTCAGCGCACGTTTCGGCATCCGCAGCATTCCGACCATTATGATATTCAAGAAAGGTGAAGTCGTCGATATGCTCAATGGCGCAGTGCCTAAAGCCCCGTTTGATAGCTGGCTTAACGAATCATTATAATCTCTACGGGGCACATCTTGTGCCCCGTTTTGTCCTCTGCGACAATAGCATTTTTCAACGTGCTTCCCGATGACCAATAACGCCGTTCTCCAGTTACGTGCCGAGCGCCTTGCGCGCGCCACGCGCCCTTTTCTCGCCCGAGGTAACCGTATTCGCCGCTGCCAGCGCTGCTTACTGCCGCTGAAACTGTGCCTGTGCGAAACGCTGAGACCTGCCCAGGCGAAGAGTCGTTTTTGCCTGGTAATGTTTGACACCGAACCGATGAAACCCAGCAACACCGGGCGTTTGATTGCTGATATTCTGCCGGATACCGCCGCGTTTCAGTGGTCTCGCACCGAGCCGCCGTCAGCGCTGCTTGAACTGGTTAACAATCCGGATTATCAACCGATGGTGGTCTTCCCGGCATCTTATGCCGACGAGGGCCGTGAGGTCATTTTCACGCCACCTACGGGTAAAACACCGTTGTTCATTATGCTTGATGGCACCTGGCCAGAAGCGCGCAAAATGTTCCGTAAAAGTCCGTACCTCGATAACCTGCCGGTTATCTCCGTCGATTTATCACGTCTTTCCGCTTACCGTCTGCGCGAAGCCCATGCCGAGGGGCAGTATTGCACCGCCGAAGTGGCGATTGCCTTACTGGATCTGGCTGGAGACACGCAGGCAGCCGAAGGATTAAGTGAGCACTTCACGCTTTTTAAAACTCGCTACCTGGCAGGAAAAACCCAACATCAGGGAAGCGTCACAGCAGACTCGACAGAAAACGTTTAAAATCATTCGGTCACTGGTGTCATTAAGGAAGCCGATATGAGTCAACGTGGTCTGGAAGCGCTACTGCGACCAAAATCCATTGCGGTGATTGGGGCGTCAATGAAGCCCAATCGTGCGGGTTACCTGATGATGCGTAACTTACTGGCCGGCGGCTTCAATGGACCGGTTTTACCGGTGACGCCGGCCTGGAAAGCGGTGTTGGGCGTGCTGGCCTGGCCCACTATCGCCAGCCTGCCTTTTTCTCCCGATCTCGCCGTGCTGTGTACCAATGCCAGCCGCAACCTGACGCTGCTGGAGGCGCTAGGCGAGAAAGGCTGCAAAACCTGTATTATTTTGTCAGCGCCCACGGCGCAGCACGCTGAACTGCTGGCCTGCGCATCACGCTATAAAATACGTCTGCTCGGCCCCAACAGTCTGGGGCTTCTCGCCCCCTGGCAGGGGCTTAACGCCAGTTTTTCACCGGTACCGATTAAACGCGGCAAGCTGGCATTTATTTCCCAGTCGGCGGCGATTTCCAACACCATTCTGGACTGGGCGCAGCAGCGCGACATGGGGTTTTCCTGGTTTATTGCCCTGGGTGACAGTCTGGACATTGACGTTGATGAGCTGCTTGATTACCTGGCCCGCGACAGTAAAACCAGTGCGATTTTGCTCTACCTTGAACATTTGAGCGATGCCCGCCGTTTTGTCTCGGCGGCACGTAGCGCATCGCGTAACAAACCCATTTTGGTGATTAAAAGCGGTCGCAGCCCGGCGGCTCAGCGCTTGCTGCATACCAGCTCGGGGATGGACCCAGCCTGGGACGCAGCCATTCAGCGTGCCGGTCTGCTGCGCGTGCAGGACACACACGAGCTTTTCTCAGCGGTGGAAACCCTCAGCCACATGCGCCCTTTACGTGGCGACAGGCTGATGATCATCAGTAATGGTGCCGCCCCTGCTGCACTGGCTTTAGATGAGCTGTGGTCGCGAAACGGCAAACTGGCCACGCTAAGCGAAGAGACCTGCCAGAAACTACGCGATGCGTTACCAACCCACGTTGATATCGCCAACCCACTGGATTTGCGCGACGATGCCAGCAGTGAGCATTACGTTAAAACGCTGAATATTTTACTCGCCAGCCAGGATTTCGACGCCCTGATGGTCATCCACTCGCCTAGCGCAGCCGCACCTGGCACCGAAAGCGCGCAGGCGCTGATTGAGGCAGTGAAACAACATCCGCGCGGCAAGTTTGTCTCCTTACTCACTAACTGGTGCGGGGAGTTTTCATCCCAGGAAGCCCGCAGGTTGTTTAGTGAAGCGGGATTACCTACCTATCGTACACCGGAAGGCACCATCACCGCGTTTATGCATATGGTTGAATATCGGCGTAACCAGAAGCAGCTGCGTGAAACACCAGTGCTCCCTGACAGCCTGACGGCCAACACCGCCGAGGCACATAATCTGTTACAACAGGCGATTACTGACGGGGCAACATCGCTGGATACGCATGAAGTTCAGCCTATTTTGCACGCCTATGGCTTGCACACACTGCCCACCTGGATTGCCAGCGACAGCGCAGAAGCCGTACACATCGCCGAACAAATTGGTTATCCGGTAGCGCTCAAGCTACGTTCTCCCGATATCCCGCATAAATCGGAAGTTCAAGGGGTTATGCTCTACCTGCGAACGGCAACCGAAGTGCAGCAGGCCGCCAATGCGATTTTTGATCGGGTGAAAATGGCCTGGCCGCAGGCGCGTATCCACGGTTTGCTTGTCCAGAGTATGGCTAACCGCGCGGGGGCTCAGGAACTGCGCGTGGTCGTCGAACACGATTCGGTATTTGGGCCACTCATTATGTTGGGGGAAGGTGGCGTAGAGTGGCGACCGGAAGAGCAAGCCGTGGTGGCATTGCCGCCGCTGAACATGAACCTCGCACGATATCTGGTGATCCAGGGGATCAAAAACAAAAAGATCCGCGCCCGCAGTGCGCTACGTCCTTTAGACGTCGCCGGTTTAAGCCAGCTTTTGGTTCAGGTGTCCAATTTGATCGTCGATTGCCCGGAAATTCAACGTCTGGATATCCACCCATTACTGGCATCCGCCGGTGAATTCACCGCCCTCGATGTTACGCTGGATATTGCCCCCTTCACGGGCGACAACGAAAGCAGACTGGCCGTGCGTCCCTATCCTCATCAGCTTGAAGAGTGGGTCGAAATGAAAAACGGTGAACGCTGCCTGTTCCGCCCTATTCTGCCGGAGGATGAACCCCATCTGCAGCAGTTCATTTCACAAGTGACGAAGGAAGATCTGTATTACCGCTATTTCAGTGAGATCAATGAATTTACCCATGAAGATTTAGCCAATATGACGCAGATCGACTACGATCGGGAAATGGCCTTTGTGGCGGTACGTTGCCGTGATAACACTGAAGAGATCCTCGGCGTGACGCGCGCAATTTCCGATCCCGATAACATCGATGCCGAATTTGCCGTACTGGTACGATCGGATCTCAAAGGGCTGGGGCTCGGGCGGCGATTGATGGAAAAATTAATTACCTACACCCGAGATCACGGACTGAGACGTCTGAATGGTATTACGATGCCGAACAATCGGGGGATGGTCGCCCTGGCCCGAAAACTCGGGTTTGCTGTAGACGTCCAGCTCGAAGAGGGAATTGTTGGGCTAACGCTTAATCTGGCCCAATATGAGGAATCGTGAGTAAGGTACTGGAAATGTTGACCACTTTAACGGGTACTGGTGTTATCATTGCTCGCTTATGTCGTCTGCATAGCACAGAGGACCCTTCAATGAACAGAGAAGAAATGCACTGTGATGTTGTCAAAATTTAAGCGTAATAAACATCAACAACACCTTGCCCAACTACCGAAGATTTCTCAATCAGTTGATGATGTAGATTTCTTTTATGCTCCCGCTAATTTCAGGGAGACTCTGCTGGAGAAAATAGCCAGCGCGACGCGACGTATTTGCATCATCGCCCTGTATCTGGAACAGGACGACGGTGGCAAAGGCATCCTCGACGCGCTTTATGCGGCTAAGCGGCAGCGTCCTGAGCTTGATATCCGGGTGCTTGTCGACTGGCATCGTGCCCAGCGCGGACGCATTGGCGCAGCAGCGTCTAATACCAACGCTGACTGGTACTGCCGAATGGCGCAAGAAAATCCAGGGATCGATATTCCGGTCTACGGCGTACCGATTAACACCCGTGAAGCGCTTGGCGTCCTGCATTTCAAAGGCTTTATCATCGATGATAGCGTTCTGTATAGCGGCGCCAGCCTGAACGACGTTTACCTACATCAGCATGATAAATATCGCTACGATCGCTACCAGTTGATTCGCAATGCGCAAATGGCTGACATCATGTTCGACTGGGTCACGCAGAACCTGATGAATGGTCGCGGCGTGAATCGTCTTGATGATATCAATCGCCCTAAAAGCCCAGAAATTAAAAACGACATCCGCCTGTATCGTCAGGAATTACGTGATGCGTCATTCCATTTCCAGGGTAATGCGGATAATGAACAGCTTTCGGTGACGCCTCTGGTTGGGCTCGGAAAATCCAGTCTGCTGAATAAGACCATTTTCCATCTGATGCCCTGCGCAGAGCAGAAACTCACAATCTGTACTCCTTATTTCAACCTGCCAGCGATACTGGTGCGCAATATTATCCAGCTTCTGCGTGAAGGGAAAAAGGTTGAAATTATCGTGGGCGATAAGACCGCTAACGACTTTTTCATCCCGGAAGATGAGCCGTTTAAGATTATCGGCGCGCTGCCCTATCTGTATGAAATAAACCTTCGCCGCTTCCTGAGCCGACTGCAGTATTACGTTAATACCGATCAACTGGTCGTACGCTTATGGAAAGATGATGACAATACTTATCATCTGAAAGGCATGTGGGTGGATGATAAATGGATGCTGCTCACCGGCAACAACCTTAACCCTCGAGCCTGGCGCCTGGATCTGGAAAACGCCATTCTGATCCACGATCCTAAGCAGGAACTAACTCTTCAGCGTGAGAAAGAGCTGGAGCTCATCCGCACACATACTACCGTCGTTAAGCACTATCGCGACCTGCAGAGTATTGCCGACTATCCGGTTAAAGTGCGTAAGCTCATCCGTCGACTCCGCCGTATCCGAATCGACAGATTAATCAGCCGTATTCTGTAACCTGAACCCCGTCGCTGACGGGGTTTTTCCTATGGAGACGACGGTGCGCCTGTTTATTCTCGCCAGTATCCTGACACTTTCTGGTTGTAGCCATATGGCGAACGACAACTGGAGTGGGCAAGACAAAGCACAACACTTTATTGCCTCAGCCATGCTGGCCGCCGCCGGTAACGAGTACGCTCAGCATCAGGGAAACAGCGCCGATCGCAGCGCTGCCATCGGTTTCATGTTCTCCATTAGCCTTGGCGCATCAAAAGAACTTTGGGACAGCCGCCCCACAGGAAGCGGCTGGAGTTGGAAAGATTTTGCCTGGGATGTCGCCGGCGCATCTACCGGCTATGCCGTCTGGCAAATGGCCCACCATTAGAGGCGCAGGCCTTTACCTTTGCGGTGCAGCAGTAATGAGACAAAGAATGCAACCACGGCCAGAGCGGTGACGTACCAGAAAAATGTGGTTTCCATACCAACGGACTTCAGCGACAGCGCAACATATTCGGCCGATCCACCAAACAAGGCATTCGCCACTGCATAAGACAATCCTACCCCCAACGCGCGAACCTGCGCCGGAAACATTTCGGCCTTCAGAATGCCACTGATTGAAGTGTAGAAACTGACGATCAACAAGGCACACATGACCAGACCAAATGCCATATACGGGGAGGTCACATTCTGCAACGCCGTCAGGATAGGAACGGTAAACAACGTGGCTAATGCGCCAAAACACAGCATCGAGGTACGGCGGCCAATTTTATCTGACAACGCGCCGAACAGCGGCTGTACCAGCATAAACACGCACAGTGCCGCCGTCATTATACCGCTGGCCACGTTGGCATGCATACCTGCCGTATTCACCAGGTACTTCTGCATGTAGGTGGTGAAGGTATAGAAACACAACGAACCCGCAGCAGTAAATCCGAGCACCATCACGAAGGCCTTGCGGTTACGCCATAGTCCTTTCAGGGAGCCTGCTTCTTTCAGCGCACGCACATCCTGTTTTGAGGTTTCATCTAACTGACGACGTAACCAAAGCGCGACAATCGCCAGTACGGCTCCCAGCGCAAAGGGAATACGCCAGCCCCATGCTCTGAGCGCTGAGTCTTCTAACGTTTGCTGTAATATCACCACAACCAGCAATGCCAGAAGTTGCCCACCAATCAAGGTCACGTATTGGAATGAGGCATAAAACCCTTTCTTACCTTCCACGGCGACTTCACTCATGTAAGTCGCACTGGTGCCATATTCTCCGCCAACAGACAGCCCCTGAAATAATCTGGCGAGCAGCAGCAGCGCAGGTGCCCAAGTGCCAATGGTTTCATACCCCGGCAGACAGGCGATCACCAGCGATCCCATACACATCATGCATACTGACAATAACATGGACTTTTTACGTCCGTGCTTATCGGCTATCCGGCCAAAAATCCATCCGCCAATAGGCCGCATCAGAAACCCTGCGGCGAAAACCCCAGCAGTCTGTAACAGTTGTGTGGTGGTGTTTCCTGAAGGAAAAAAGATATGGGCAAAATAGAGGGAACAGAAAGAGTAGATGTAGAAGTCAAACCATTCGACCAGATTCCCTGATGATGCCCCTACGATTGCCCATATACGACGACGGGTGTCGCTGTCCGTCAGCACCCGATTCTCAGTTACACTGCTATCAGCCATTAGAATTGTACCCCTGCCAAGGATCTTGTGAATTTATCAATGATGCCTAGTGCATTTTTAGTGAATGAGATGTTATATAATTGTTATTTTTTATTATGGGATATATATCACATTTTTAATTAGCAGGGAAAGGTTTCGGATTTTTACGAGGAGAGCAGGACGGATAAAGCGCTGACGCAGCTATCCACCCGCTTTCACATACA